>CAVRKO010000001.1:0-61534 GCA_963721745.1 uncultured Actinomycetota bacterium
GACTCGCTTGACCGCTGCCATGCCTGTACTCTATCTCTAGAGTGAAGCTCTAGAGAGACACTCTAGAGTTAGTTGGTCCGCGGCGCTCAACGGAAGGGGTCGCCGCACCGAGAGCGAAAGGTACGAAGGACATGGCAGTCGTCAGGACCACCCGTTTCACGATCGACCCCGCGCGGACGCAGGAGATGCTCGCCGCCAGGGCGGCACTCGTCGCCGGCGTGCGCGCGAGGTTCCCCGGCCTCACCGAGGCCCGTCTCGCCAGGCTCGACGACGAGACCTGGATCGACATGTGGCGTTGGGAATCGGAGGCGCACACGCAGGCCGCGCTCGACGGTGCGTCGACGATCCCGGAGGCGCCGGCGGCGTTCGCGCTCACGCGCGACCTTGCGCGTCGGAGCCCGCCACTCTCGTCGACGAGAGGTAGCCCCTTGGAGGGTGTCAGGCCGGGGCGGTCGGCCGGCCGAATTGTCAGAGGTAGTGCCATACCCGCTTGAGGTCCTGCTCGTCGTGGTGGCCCGCACGTGCGGCGTCGCCGATGAGCCGGGCGTCGAGGTGTCCGTCGCGGGCCAGGGAGATGCCGAGGTCGACGTACTCCTGTCCGCGGTACGCGGGATGCGCCCGCAACACCTCGACCGCCAGCCGAAAGCCCCGGTGCCACTCCACGGGACACGGCAGTGCGTGGGCCAGCTTCTCGACCTGCGTACCGCGAAAACACGGGTCGAGCACGATCGCCTCCACGTCGCGGGCGAGTACGACGGGGCCGTGCCCTGGGCCTCGACGCCGTCGTCAGCCGGTCGTGGTCGGCCCGTTCGGCCTTCTCGATCAGTGACATCGCGCCGGCAACGCCGAAGTCCACGGGTTCGAAAACACTGTCGGGAAAGCAGTACGTCGTGCGTTCGGACACCTCGGCGGTGAGCCGGAGGTGGGCCGAGCCGAATCTCGGCGACCCGCCCACCTCACTCCGGCGGTAGTTGAGAGCGCCGTACTTCGGGCGATCCGAGGCGGGTGCGTCGTCGTACGCCCCACCGAAGATCCGACTCTCCCAACGCCACCGGTCGCCACCTGGAAACGCCGTGAGGCCGCCGTTGCTGGTGCCGGTCTCGAATTGCGACCGGTATGTCCCCTGCTCCGCCAGCACTCGCAGCACCGGCCCGTCGCGGCCGATCCGGTCAGGATGGAAGTTGAGGGTCACCCGCAGCGTGGGGTCGAGCCTCCCGCCCGTGGACAGCGACGTCACGTGCTCGAGGGCGCGCTGCTGCGGCGAACGCCGGCCGGAGGAAGACACCGGCCCAGTGTGCACGACCCACGATCCCTCCGGCTCAGGCGAGCGGACGACCCGTGAAGGCGACCAGCCGGTCGAGGGGGCTCGCGTCCGCGCCGACGTCGACCGCATCGGCGAACGCGCCGCGGGCGCGACCCTCCGGCGAGATCACCTGCTCCGCGAGGCTGTGGACGTAGGTCGCCATCTGGTCCGAGACCGGGACCTTCTGGTCGGTCGCGACGGCGAGGTCCCAGGCGTGGACGAGAAGCTCCAACGACAGGAGGCTGGCGCCGAACGACGCGGCAGCTGCCTGTCACCGAACGGGACGCTGCCGTCGAGGCCGTGTCTCCGCCAGGCCTCCAGAGCCTGCTGCCCGGCGTCGGCGACCCGCGGCTCGACGTCCGTCGACCCGCTCGGTGCGACCTCGGCGCCGACCATGCCGCCGAGACGCTGCAGGGACTCCACGAGGTGGTCGACCACCTGGGCCACGGTGAACTCCGTACACGGGGTGGGCCTCGCCAGGTCGGACCCGCTCACGCCGCGGAGGACCAGCTGGCAGACCGCGAGGCAGGCCTCGGCGGAGAGGAGCGGGTCGAGGTCGGGTGGCGACGCGGTCATCTCGGTCAGTCCGGGCTCGTCGCCGGCGGCGACGCGTTCGAGCCGCCCCAGGAACTGGACCCAGCCCTGCAGGTGGTTGGCGGCCTGCTCGTCGGTGAGCCCGTCGTGGACCAGGCGTACGACGGTGCCTCCGTCGGCGGGTTCGAACGTGATCGTCACCGTGGACCCATCGGGTGCAGGGTCGGGGTCCCCCTCCCAGCCCCAGCCGAACACCAGCCGTCGCCCGGGCTCGATCTCGCGGAAGGTGCCGGAGGCGATGTGGCCGGGCACGACGGTCCAGCGGTACGCGCCGCCCGCGCGGAGGTCGACCCGGGCGGACACAGTCATCCAGCGCCGCAGCCGGTCGGGTTCGGTGAGCAGGGCGAACGCCTCGGCGGCGGAGATCGGGAGGAACGCGGACTTCTCGGCGGTCATGGGTGCTCCTGGATGGACTGGTCCCGCCGGGTGGCGAGAGTGGTGGCGTCCTCGACCAGGCGGTCGAGCTCGGTGGTCCAGAACCGCTCGATCTCCGCGCGCAGCTCCGCCATGCCCTCGGGCCGGACGGAGTAGAAGCGCTGCCTACCTTCCTTGCGGTTCGTCACCAGGCCGACCTCGGCGAGGACGGCCAGGTGTTGGGAGATCGCCGACCGGGTGACCGGGAACTCCGCGGCGAGGTCGTTGACCGTGCGTGGGCCAGCCGCCAGCAGCTGCAACAGCCGTCGCCTGGTGGGCTCGGCCGCGACCGAAAGGGCGTCGACCACGAAGAACACGTTAGCACTCGCTAACGCATTTCTGTCAACAGATGGCTCCTGCCGGCTGCGTCCTCCTCGCCATGGTGGCTACGACGCTGGTACGACCCGGCGGTGCGCCCCTGCGCGGGTCCACGTACGAGAGGTGACGCCCGCGGGCCGACGTGCCGAACCCCACTCACGGCGACGCTGGATGCAGCCGTCCCACCGAGGGACGCATCGCCGACAGGAGACGGGCATGTCGATCGCACGCACCACCACTGCACGCACCACCACTGCACGCAGCAGCACTGCACGCAGCAGCACTGCACGCAGCAGCACTGCACGCACCACCACCGAACGCACCGACCCTGCGCGCGCCACGGCCGCGGGCATCACCGCCGCGGCCGCACGGGCCGGCTCGGGCGCGCCGGACGCGTACCCGACAAAGGAAAGGAGGGCGAACCGGATCGGCCTTCTCGCGCGGCAGCTCAACATCCGGGCGACCCGTTGGCTGAGCCGTTACAGCATCCCGCTGTTGAGGATCAGCCTTGGCCTCGTGTTCCTCGGTTTCGGCGCGCTGAAGTTCGTACCCGGCGCCAGCCCGGCCGAGGAGCTTGCGGTCAGGACACTGGACACGCTGACGATGGGCATCCTGTCCGGCGGCGTCGCGCTCTTCGTGACGGCGGTGGCCGAGTGCTTCATCGGGATCACGTTGGTCACGGGCAGACTGGTCCGCGCCGGGCTGGTCGTTCTCGCGCTGTCGATGGTCGGGATCATGTCGCCGCTGGTGCTCTTCTTCGGCGACCTGTTCCCGGGGGCGCCCACGCTGGAGGGCCAGTACGTACTGAAGGACATCGTGCTGGTTGCTGCCGGGCTGGTGGTCGCGGCGCGCACCCTGGGCGCCCGACTCGTCGCACCCGACGCGGCCTGACCGGGTGGGCCCGATGTGGTGGCCGATCGCCGCGGCCCGATCGCCGCTCTGCGCCCACGTCACCTGTCGTGGGCGCAGAGCCGTTCGTACGAACGGGCCGCTGGAGCTGGCCGGCTCACGCGCGGGCGATGGCGAGAAAGTGCGAGCCGCTCGCGACAATCGTGGGGTCGTGCTCGATCGAACGCAGGAACTCCAGCAGCAGCGTCCGCTTGCCCGGATCCGACCATGCGGCCTCGAAGCCGGTGACCCACATTGCGGGTCCCTCGACCGCGGCGAGCTCCGCTCCGTCGAAGCCGGAGTCGGACAGTTCCCGTTGCAACTCGTCAGGATGGTGGAAGAACGCCGTGGTGAAGTAATCCTTCTCCGTGTGGTTGCGATGCTGGCCGTCCCGCAGGTCCTGTCGGACGATGGACAGGAAGTCCTCGTCGTCGAGGAGGTCGGCCGCGAGCACGTTCATGAACGACGCATACCGTGAGATCGCGGCGCCGATCACCACGCCGCCGGGCCGCAGGACGCGCCGGGCCTCGGTCAGCGCGCGTACGCGGTCGGCCCGGTCGGTCAGGTGATAGAGCGGTCCCAGGAGCAGCACGGCGTCGACACTCGCGTCGTCGGCCGCCAGGTCGCGCGCGTCGCCGACCGTACAGCTCGCGAGCGGGTGATCCGGCTGGGCGTCCGAGGCATCCTGGGCCTGCGTGACATGCAGGGGTACGACGTCGACGAGGTGGACGGTGTGCCCCTGCCGCGCCAGCCACAGGGCGTGAACACCGGCGGCGCCACCGACGTCGAGGACGGTGGCCGGCGGAGGCGGGAGGTGCCGGGCGACCAGCTCCTGCGTCCTGAGGCGTTCCAGCTCGCCGACGCCTTCGTGGAGCCGGGTGGACTCCGCGCTGACGGCGTAGAAGTCAAACATCTCCCGGGGAAGGGCAGTGTGCACTAGCGTCTCCTGTCACGTAGGTGCGGCACAGTGTGCAACAGGGATACCCGGGCGCGCATTATCCGCTCCTGCACGACAGCTGTCCCTGGGGGCACGTCGACGTGGGAGGGTCGTCAGGTGAGGGTCGAGTGGCTGAGGCGGTCGACGTGGCTGAGGCGGTCGACGTGGCTGAGGCGGTCGACGTGGCTGAGGTGGGGCGACGTGGCTGAGGTGGGGCGACAGCCGGATGACGAGGCCCCGCGGCCGGGCGACCAGGACCGCAGTGCACTGGCGCGGGCGCTCATCGACTCCAACCTGTACATGACCCTCGGCACAGCCGACGAGGCCGGTCAGCCCTGGGTGTCACCGGTCTACTACGCGCCAGCTGGCTACACCGAGTTCTTCTGGCTCTCCTCGCCGCGGGCCAGGCACTCGTTGAACCTCGCGGGCAGGCCGCAGGTGAGCATCGTCATCTTCGACTCCCGGGTGCCGGTCAACCACGGGCAGGCGGTCTACATGTCGGCGAACGCCAAGCAGGTCGCGGAAACCGACGTCGAGGCAGGACTCGCGGTGTTCTCCGCGAGGTCGGAAGCACACGGCGCAGGTGCCTGGGCCGTCGAAGACGTACAGGCGCCGGCCCGGCTCCGGCTGTACCGAGCCGTCACGACCGAACACTTCGTTCTCGACCGGGACGACCAGCGCATCCCCGTACAGCTGCGATAGGCGTACGACATCGAGCCTGTGTGTGCGGCCCTGGCCGGGCTGCTGCCTGCTGGAAACGTTGGGCGGGTCGTGACGACGGTCGCGAGACGTCCTTGTCTTGGTTTGCCCCTGCTCGTTCGCGCGCGGGGAGCGTGCCCGCGGCGCAGGGATCCCTTGTTTTGTTGGGGCTCTGGCGCGTTCTCGCACGCCGAAGGTTGTCGGTGGTCTGGTCTAGGTTTGGATCATGGATTCGACTACGGGGGTTCCACCTCGGCACCGGTGGGTGGTGTTGTTGGAGCGGATGGGTGCGCGGCTTGGTGAGGAGTCGGTGGCGCCGGTGTGGTCGATGGGTCCGGATGAGATGGGTGATGTGCTGGCCGCCGCGCAGACGGTGAAGGCGCAGTTGGATGCGTTGTCTCTGGCTGTGCTGGCAGAGGCGGATCGCCAGGATGTGGCGAAGTCGGTCGGCGCTGCGAACACAGGTGCGTGGTTGTCCAGCACGTTGCGGTTGCGGCCGGAGGAGGCGGGTCGTGCGGTGAAGTTGGCCCGCGACCTGGACGCCAGCCTGCCTTCGACGCGGGAGGCTCTTGCTGCTGGCGAGCTGTCCGCCGATCACGCGGAGGTGATCGCGCGTTCGGTGCGGAAGCTTCCCTCGGAGGCGGGGCTGGAGAAGCGGGTCGAGGCCGAGCAGTTGCTGGTGAAGGAGGCGGGCACGTTCGACCCGAAGGATCTGGCCGGGTTGGGTAGGGAGATCCTCAGGCGAGTCGATCCCGAATGTGCCGACCGGATCCTGGCGAAGCAGTTCGCCGCCGAGGAGGCGAGAGCGGAGCGGGAACGCGAGATCGTCCTGTACGACGACCCGTACTCGGTCTCCACCTTTCTGCGCGGCAAGCTCGACCCGTTGACGAATGAGATGTTCCGCGTCGCGTTGGAGCCGCTGTCCAAGCCGCGGCCGACGGATGCGGACGGGCCGGATCTGCGCACCTCTTCGCAGCGGATGGGTGATGGTTTCCGCGAGCTGTTGCGCCGGTTCCTGGCTTCCGGTGCCGCGCCGACGCATGGTGGGGAGAGGCCGCAGATCGTCCTCATCATCGATCCCGACAAGCTCCGCGATGGCGCCGGCACCGGTGAGCTCCTGCATACCGGCGCGTCGATCTCGGCCCGGACCGTGCAGGTGATCGCCTGCGATGCGGAGGTCAGCGTCTACACCACCGGGTAGCGAGCGTGGTGGGGCGAGCCTGTCCGACGGGGTACGGTTGTATGCCGGCAAGGTCAGGAAGCTGCTCGAGCTCCGCGATCGTGGTTGCGCGTTCCCTGGTTGCAATCGGCCACCGTCGTGGTGCCAGGCGCACCACATCGTGCCGTGGAGCAAGGGTGGGTTGACGACGGTGGCCAACGGCGTCCTGCTCTGCGGCTACCACCACCGACACCTCCACCAAGGCACCTGGCACGTCCGAACCGCGAAGGACGGGCATCCCGAGTTCATCCCACCCGAATGGATCGACAAGCACCGCAACCCGCTCCGCAACCACAGAATCAGAACCTGAGAGCGGGAGATCCCTGTCCCCACTCGCGGCTGAGCATGGGGAGCCCGGGGCCGGTCTTAGCGCAGACCCCCACGGCATCGTGGTTTGGGGCCGGATCGATCGGTCGCCGATCTCTGCGTGGCTGATGCTCGCCCACACCTGTGCTCGGGCGCCTGCGCATTCCCTCGTCGTCCCGGCGTCAGCAGTCGGCGCGGGCTCAGTCGTCGGGTTCGGTCCTCGGGTTCGGTGAGTTGGGCACGCACGACGCGTCTCGACAGCACTAGCGCCCGGTCGTCAGGAAGGTGGCGCGGAGCAGAGCGCTCAGCCGCTCGGCGAACCGGCGTCTCGACCAACGGCGGTCGACGGTCAGGCCTTCCACCACGTCGGACGTCGAGAGCGCGTAGATCATGTCGGCGGCGGTGGCAGGCGTCCAAGACTCCGAGAGGAGGCCCTCGGCGGCGATCCTGTCGGCCAACCGGCGACAGTTGGCGAGCTTGGCGGCGCTGACTCGTGCGCGGTGTGCCGCGGCATCCTGGTCGACCTGGGGTCTCGAGAGCGACGAGCTGGCGGCCCGGCACGCACGCGACACGCGGCGAGCGTGACCGGGCCCCTCCATTCCGACGACCGACCTGACCTTGAACCACGGACCGCACTGGTCGTGGCCGATCTGCAGAACGCGTTTCGCCGCGCCGACTTCCGGCCCGTCCGTCGTCCCGCCGACGCGCGACGCGGCTGCGGTCGTCGACCTCCGCCTGGACAGCGTGACCGTCACCGGAGATCTGTCAGTCTCGCGACCTTGACCTGAACGTTGGTTGAGCTCATACCGTCGACGACACCGCCGGTCGCGAAGGGCCGGAACACCTCGAACCGACGGAGGACTGACTCATGGGGACGACACCGGAACGCACCCGATGGGGACCGGTGGTCGCACTCGGCCTGGCCATGCTGGTCGTGACGTCGGAGCTCACGCTCACTGCGGTCACGCTGCCGGGACTGGGCGGAGACCTGGGCGTGGGCCCCGCCTCGACGGCCTGGGTCCTGCTCGCGTACGCGTTGCCGATGGCGGCTGTCGCCATCCCCGCCGGACGCTGGGCTGACCGCGCGGATGTCCGCCAGACGTTCGCGTTCTCGATGGTCGGCGTCGGAGTCGCCAGCGTGCTGGGAGCACTCGCTCCGGCGTTCTGGGCGCTGCTCGCGGCGCGCGTCCTGCAGGGTCTCGCCGCCGGACTGATTGTCGCGGTCTACATGCCGGTCGTCCTCGCCAGCGTCCGCCCGGAGCAGCGCGGCCGGGCGATCGGGGCGATCATCACGATCATGACGCTCGGCGGCATGGCCGGCGTCCCGCTGGGCGGGTTCGTCGCCGGCACGTTCAGCTGGCGCGAGGTCTTCCTGCTCAAGCTTCCCCTGCTGCTTGCGGCGACGTGGCTGGCGTACCGCACGCTCGCCGGCACGGGCAGGGGACTGCCACCGCCAGGCTGGGCACTCGTACAGGAGGCCGCGCTGCTCGGTGGTTCCATCACCGCCGTCCTGCTCGCGGTCGACCAGAGCGACGGCCGGCCGTACGTCGCCGGAGCACTGCTCGCGGCTGCCGCCGTCCTCGCGCTCTGGTGGGTACGCCTGCCCGCGTCGGGCCAGGTCCTCGCGATCCTCCGGCGGCGTGCGTTCGCCGTCACGATCGTCGCCCTGCTGGCGTTGAGCTTCACGATGGGGCTGATCGCGTTCCTGCTGCCGTACTTCGTCTCCGACGTCCTCGCGGGGACGCCGAAGCTGACCGGTCTCGCCCTGCTCTTCTTCGTCGGCGCGGTGGCGCCGGTCTCCCCGCTCGCCGGGATGCTGTCGGACCGGTTCGGGACGAGGGTGGTCGCGACCGCCGGCAGCATCGTGAGCGTGACGGGGATGCTCACGATGCTGACGCTGACCGCCGACGCCGGCCTCGGAGACCTCGCCTGGCGGCTCGTCCTGCTGGGTGTGGGTGCCGGGCTGTTCAACCCGCCCATCAACACCGCCATCCTCGCCGACAGTCCGGACGGGATGGCAGGCACCGCGGGCGGGATCGGCATGACCGTCCGCACCATCGCCATGACGATCTCGCCCGCGGTGGCGGCTCTGTCGTGGAGCGTGGCCGGTGGTGGCGTGCCCGGCTTCCGCGCCGGCGTCACGGTCCTGACCGTCGTGGCGGCCGCCGGACTCCTCGCCCTGCTGCTGCCCGTCGCCCGTACCGCCACCGAGCCAGGCGTCCTGGCCCGCCGCTAGTCACCGGTCCGCAAGCCAACCTTGACGACATCCACTCCACGGAGGATGCCCATGTCCGCAGACCGTCTCCAGCTCGCCGTGATCGTCGGCAGTGTGCGCGAGGGCCGGTTCGGCCCGGTCGTGGCCGACTGGTTCGTCGGCCAGGCCAAGCAGCGGGCCGACCTGGACCTGTCCGTCGTCGACCTCGCCGACGCCCGACCCTCCGGCGTACGTCCCCTGCACCCCGACCGGATGGGTGCCGCCGACGCGTTCGTCGTGGTCACGCCGGAGTACAACCACAGCTACCCCGGTCCGCTGAAGCATGCGATCGACAGCCTGGGCGAGGAGTGGCGGGCGAAGCCGGTCGGGTTCGTGAGCTACGGAGGCATGTCCGGGGGGCTCCGCGCGGTCGAGGCCCTCCGGGTCGTCTTCGCCGAACTGCACGCGGTCACGATCCGCAACACCGTGAGTTTCCACGGCGCGTGGGAGCGGTTCGACTCCCAGGGTGCGCCGCGCGACCCGGAACCGGCCAACGCCGCGGCAGACGCGCTTCTCGACCAGCTGGCGTGGTGGGCGGACGCGCTGCGCGCGGCGCGCGCCACCCGCCCGTACGTCGCCTGACCAGTCGTACCCCTGACCAGTCGTACCTCCCCTGACCACACGGACGTACGCCCGACCACGCAGTACGCCGGTGCGGAATACCGGTCGCGTGGTCGGGCGTACGTGCGGTTGCCTTGGACGGTGACAGCGAACGCAAGCAACGAGACGACCGCGCGTCTGGACGTCGCCGCCGAGATCGCCCGACGGTACGCCGCGAGCCCGGCCGTCGCCGGTGTGCTGTGCGGCGGTTCGGTGGGCAGGGGGCACGCCGACCGCTGGTCCGACCTGGAGATCGGGGTGTTCTGGTCGCGACCTCCGGACGACGCCCTCCGAGGTCAGCTGGTCACGGACCTCGGCGGCAGCAGCCCGCGGCTGTTCGGCTACGACGAGGTCGAACGGACGTGGTTCGACGAGTGGTGGTTCGGCGGCCAGGCCGGTGCGGCCCTCCTCGTCGAGGTCGTCCATCTCACCGTCGACGACGCGGGTCGGCTGCTCGACCGGCTGCTCCTCCCCGCCGACCCCGATCCCGACCCGTACCTGCTCACGGTCGCGGCCGCGCTCGCCTACGGCCGGCCGCTGGCCGGATCGGTGGACGCGCTCACCGAACGGGTCCGCAGCTATCCCCGTCCGCTCGCTGTCGCGGTGGCCCGACGGCACGGGCAGATCGACCACTTCTGGCGTTGGCAGATGTACGTCGAACGCGGCAACCCGCACGGCCTGCGCCGCCATTTCGGTGCGGTGGCCGACGCGCTGACGCACGTGGCCTGCGCGCTCAACGGGCGCTGGTGGCCGGGCCCGAAGTGGCCGCGGTGGACGCTCGCCGACCTGCCGGTCGCGCCACCGGACCTGGCTGACCGGCTGGCCGGCGTGGACGGGCTCGCTCCGCATGCGGCCGCCGCCGCCCTGACGGAGCTGGTGGAGGAGACGTACGACCTGGTGGCCACCCATCTACCCGAGGCCGATGCCGAGCGCCTGCGGGCGATCTTCCACTTCGCGCGGGACCCCTGGCCACGAGGGTGAGACCAGGACACCCCTGACGCCCTAGGCGTACCCCGGTGATCCCCACCATCCGGGGGTACGCCCAGGGACGTAGCCGCGGAGCCGCTCGTCGGCCGACGCGAGCGGGCAGTCGGTCCGGGATTCTCGATGCCATGAGCAATCCAGTCGAGACCACGGCGCTGACCAAGCGGTACGGCCGCACGCGTGCGGTCCAAGACCTCCACCTGACCGTCCGGCCGGGTGAGGTCTATGGCTTCCTCGGCCCGAACGGCGCCGGCAAGACCACCACGCTTCGGATGCTTCTGGGACTGGTACGGCCGACGTCGGGCCAGCTTCGCCTTCTGGGCAAAGCACCAGGAGCCGGTCACCTCGACCGGGTGGGTGCGCTGATCGAGGGCCCCGCCTTCTATCCGTACCTGTCCGGCCGCGCCAACCTCCGGGTGCTGGCGAACCACGCCGGCGTTCCGCGTACCCGGGTCGACGCGGTGCTGACGACGGTCGGGATGACCGAACGGTCGAAGGACAGGTACGGCACCTACTCCCTCGGCATGAAGCAGCGGCTCGGCCTCGCCGCCGCGCTGCTCAAGGACCCCGCGCTGCTGATCCTCGACGAGCCGACCAACGGGCTCGACCCGACCGGCATGGCGGACGTGCGGGTGACCATCCGCAAGCTCGCGGCAGACGGGTGCACCGTCCTGCTCTCGAGCCACCTCCTCGGCGAGGTGCAGCAGATCTGTGACCGGGTGGGCGTCATCTCCAAGGGACGCCTCGTCGCCGAGACCACCGTCGCCGAGCTGGGCAGTGGCGGAAGCCTGCGGGTCGTCGCCGATCCGGTGGACGCCGCCCGCGACATCGCCGCCGCCCTGGTGGGCTCCGAGCAGGTACGCATCGACGAGTCGGCGCTCCACCTCGACGTCGAACCCGCCCAGGCCGCCAAGATCAACGCCGCCCTCGTCGGCGCCGGCATCTCGGTCAGCGAGCTGCGCTTCGAGCGGCCCGACCTCGAAAAGACGTTCCTCGAGCTGACAGGAGGCACCTCCCGTGTGGACTAACGTGCACGCCGAGATCTCGAAGCAGGTCCGCCGCCCGGCGGGGTGGCTGCTGCTCGCCCTCGCCGTCGTGCTGAGCCTGACCTTCGGCTACCTCGTGCCGTACGCCGGATACACGGGCGGTACGACAGGGTCGCCGAACAACGGCCGCGGTCTCCCGGCGATGCTGCCGGACCAGTTCGTGGGCAGCGCGATCGGCGGGATGCCGGTCTTCGTCGGGGCGCTCGCCCTGATCTTCGGCGTCCTGGTGGTCGGCAGCGAGTACGGCTGGGAGACCTGGAAGACGGTGTTCGCGCAGGGACCGTCCCGCCTCACCGCATACGCCGCGAAGCTCGTGACCGTGGCGCTCGGCGTCCTCGTCCTCGTCCTCACGCTGATGGGCGTCGCGGCCGGTGCGAGCGCGGTCGTCGCCACGCTCGAGGACCAGGCACTGTCGTGGCCGTCGTTCGGCGACGTCGCGGTGGGCTTGGGTGCCGGTTGGCTGATCACCATGATGTGGGCGTCGCTCGGTGTCCTGCTGGCGATCGCGCTCCGGTCCGTGGCGCTGCCGATCGGGCTCGGCCTGGTGTGGCTGCTCGCCATCCAGAACCTCCTGACCGCTATCGCGGCGCCGCTGCTGGACTGGGTGGCCGAGCTGCAGAAGGGCCTGCCCGGCCCGAACGCGGGTTCCCTGGTGGCCTCCCTCGGCGCCTCGCCTGGCACACCCGGCGTCGACGAGCTGGTCGGATCCGGGCAGGCGACCCTGGTTCTCGCGGCGTACTTCGTAGTGTTCACGATGGTGGGTGGCTGGCTGCTGCGCCGGCGGGACATTCTGTGAGGATGCGGGACTGATGAGACCGACGAGAGCGATGCTCGGCGACCTCGCCCTCGCCGCCGTGGTGGCGGTGGGTGGTTACTTCAGCAGCCGCGGTTGGAGCGCCGCGGCGCCCGGGGTCGCGCGCGAGCTGGACGCCACGGGGGTCCTGATGATCGTGGCCGCGGCTGCCTCGATCCGCTCCGCCGCCGGTGGCCGCTCGTCGAGCCTCGCTGTGGCGACGCTGGTGACGGCGGCCTATCTCCTCCTCGGGTACCCGTACGGCCTGATCCTCGGGTCGTTCGCGATCGCCGTCTACACCGTGGCGCGGTGGCTGCCGCTGCGCACCGCGGCACCGGCCGCCCTGGCGGCGCTGGCGGTGCTGCTCACCCACCTGTTCACCAACGACGCCGCACTGGCCGGCTTCCTCGGCCTGATCCCGGGCTCGGCCTGGGTCGGTGGTGCCGTTCGCGATCGGTGTCACGGTCCGGGTGAGCATGGACGCCCGGGCGCGGGACCAGGCCGAGCTCGTCCGCCAGCATGTCGACGACGAACGGCTCCGCGTCGCCCAGGAGGTGCACGACGTCGTGGGGCACGGGCTCGCCGCGATCAAGATGCAGGCCGACATCGCGCTGCACGTACTCGCCAGGAAACCCGAGCAGGCCGAGGCGGCCCTGAACGCGATCAGCCGGACCAGCACCGAGGCGCTGGACGAGCTGCGCGCGACGCTGGCCGTCGTCCGCCGGACCGACGCCGACCCCGCGCTCGCACCGGCGCCGGGCCTGGACCGGCTGGACGAGCTCCGGCAACGGATGAGCGAGGCCGGCGTGGACGTCGACCTGCGAGACCACCGGAGAGCGCCGCGGCGCTGCCCGCCGCGGTGGACCTGGCGGGCTACCGGGTCGTCCAGGAGTCGCTGACGAACGTGCTGCGGCACGGCGCGGCGAAGGTTGCGACGGTCCGGATCGGCTACGAGACTGGCGCGGTGCACATCGCGATCTCCAACCCGCGACCGGCCCGCTGCGCGGCGAGGGCGCGGCCTCGGCATCCCCGGCATGCGCGAGCGGGTCGTCGCGCTCGGCGGCGACTTCGCCGCCGGACCGTCACCGGACGACGGCGGTCTTCGAGGTCCGCGCACGCATCCCGACCGGAGGTCACGGCGTGATCACGGTGGCGATCGTCGACGACCAGGACCTGGTCCGGCTCGGGCCTGCGCACACTGATCGAGAACGAGGACGACCTGTCCTTCGTCGGCGGAGGCCGCCGACGGCCTGGCCGCGGTGGCGGTCGTGCACGGAGCACCGTCCCGACATCGTCCTGATGGACATCCGGATGCCCGGCATCGACGGGCTCGAGGCGACCCGGCGGATCGGCGCCGACCCCGCCCTCGCCGGCACCAAGGTCATCGTGCTGACGACGTTCGAGCTCGACGAGTACGTCTTCGACGCGCTGCGCTACGGCGCGAGCGGCTTCCTGCTCAAGGACACCAAACCCGCCGAGCTGCTGCAGGCGATCCGGCTGGTCGCCGACGGCGGCGCGCTGTTGTCGCCGTCCGTGACGCGGAAGGTGGTGCGCGAGTTCGCCTCGCAGTCGAAGCGGGCGGTGAAGCCGCACCCGCAGCTCGAGAGCCTCACCGAACGGGAGCGGGAGATCGTCGGGCTCGTCGGCGAGGGACTCAGCAACGACGAGATCGCGGAACGGTTGGTCGTCAGTCCCGCGACGGCGCGTACGCACGTCAGCCGGGCGATGATCAAGCTCGGCGCTCGCGACCGGGCCCAGCTGGTCGTCTTCGCCTACCAGTCGGGACTCACCGGCTGACGTCCGCGCCCGGAGCTGCGGAACGCGCGCACCGGCCGTCGGTCAGAAGCCGAAGGTCGACACGGGATCGAGGCTGTCGGCGCGGAGCCGCTCGAGGACGTACAGCTCATGCGGAACCACCGGGTCGGGGAGTGCGTCGAGGGCGAACCACCGGAGGTCGGCGGCCTTCTCGGGCTCCCGCAGGTGCGGCTCGCCGCTCCAGCGCCGGCACTCGAAGAAGAAGTCGACCCGCTCGTCGATCGGGTCGTTGGTGCGACCGGTGCGGTGCATCCCGGTCAGCGGCGTCAGGTCCTCCGGTGCGATCGTCACGCCGAGCTCCTCGGCCGCCTCGCGGCACGCGGCCGTCCGAGCGGACTCGTCGGCTTCGACGTGGCCGGCGGCGGCCATCGCCCAGTGGCCGTCCATGTAGCCGGTGCCGCGGCGCAGCTGGAGCAGGACCTGCGGCTCGCCGTCGAGGCTGCGCCGGAAGAGGACGTAGGAGGCAGGGACCACCCGGAAGCGTTCGGTCACGAACCGACCCTAGTGTCCTGAGCCAGGACACCAGCCAGCCGCTCCGACACCGGGCGGAGGTCGGGTCGCCTTGCGCGCCGCGCGAGGATCCTGACCGGCCTGACAAGTGCTGGCGCGGACCGTTCCGACGTACGGTCCGAGCCGGAAATGTCGGCTTTTCCGCCCTTGTCACACAGGGATTCCGGCCGTGCGGCCGCTGACGGAACCAGCCTGTCGACCGGTCCACCGGGCCTGCGTAGGGTCTTGGTAGCCGTTGGTTCTCGCGTAGCGCCGACCCGGGATGTCCGCAGCGGCTGTCCACGCGACTGTACGGCCGCACCGGTCGGAAAAGACGGAGCCGATGAAAACCAACGACCACCCGCGCGACGAGGTGCAGGTCCAGGACCGGCACGCGGACTTCACCGCGCTCCTCGGGGCCCTGCAGTCCCTGCTCCTGACCGGGCCCCGGCTGGAGGAGTTCCTCCACAAGGTGGCCGTCCTCGCCGCCGACGTCGTACGCCCGGCGGCCTCCTGCGGCATCACCACGCGCTACGACGGGAGGCCCCGGACGGTCGCGAGCAGCGACGAGCGGGCTGCACTCGTCGACGAGGAGCAGTACACCGACGACGACGGTCCGTGCCTGGAGACGCTCCGGACCGGCACCATCGTGTCGGTCGCCGACCAGGCGAGCGACGAGCGGTGGGGCGGCTATCGCGACCGCGCGCTCGACCTGGGGATCCGCTGCTCCCTCAGCCTCCCGCTCGTCGTTGACGGCCTGACGGTCGGTGCGATGAACCTGTACGGCTACGACCACCCGCACGCGTTCGAGGGGGCCGAGCGGCAGCGGGCGGAGACGTTCGCGGCCCAGGCGTCCACGGCGCTGGCGCTTGCCGTACGGCACGCCGAGCAGGCCGAGGTGACCCAGCAGCTGGAGCAGGCGCTGACCTCGCGGAGCCTCATCGACCAGGCCGTCGGCATCCTGATGGGCCAGCAACGCTGCGACGCCGACGCTGCGTTCGACATCCTCCGCAAGCACTCCCAGAACAACAACCGGAAGCTTCGCGACGTCGCGGCCGACCTGATCACCAGGGTCAGCGGGAAGATCCCGGTCGCGCCCCAGCCGTTCGAGTACCCGTGGGGCCCCGAGATCCTTCGTACGCGTCCGAACGAACGGGAGACCGACGCGTCCGCGACCTCGTGAGGCGCCGGACCTGACCTCGTTGGGCCGTTGCCTGTAAGGTGTCCGACGGTTGGGAGGTCAGCCAGCGGCATCGTATGCCGTCCTTCCTGACCCTAAGGACTGGCCGTGACCCACCCTGACGACGACAGCTTCAGGCTGTCCGCCCGGGATCCCGAACCCAGACTCGACATCAACGCTGTCACCGATGCGAGCGGCAACCTCGTCGTGACCGTCGTCGGCGACGTCAACCTGGTCAGCGCCCCGGACCTTCGCGAACGTCTGCTCTGGCTGCTGCGCAGCCGACCGCCCCTGCTCCTCATCCGGATGGACCAGGTCTCGTTCCTCGACTCGACCGGGCTCAGCGCGTTGGTCGCGGTACACCGGCGGGCGGACCTCCTCGGTGTCGACGTCCGTCTCGTCGCACCGGCGCACAGCCCGGACCGGGTTCTGCACCTGACCGGCATGGACACCGTGTTCGCGATCCACCCGAGCATCGACGACGCGCTGCGGGGTGACGCCGAGGA
Organism: uncultured Actinomycetota bacterium; assembly: GCA_963721745.1. GTDB lineage: Bacteria > Actinomycetota > Actinomycetes > Propionibacteriales > Actinopolymorphaceae > Thermasporomyces. Next base: position 16,346 of record CAVRKO010000001.1, read on the forward strand.
GGACGAACCGGAGTCCAGCGGCACCCCGGCGTGACGACCGGCTCGAGGGTCACGAGATACGCGGACCCGAGTGCCGTTCGGGTCAGGGTGTGGGTGTCGCCGGTGTGGCAGGTGTCGTCAGGCCCAGCAGGGCGAGCATCCGCCGCACCGGCGGGTCGCCGCACTCGACGGTCACCGAGATGCCGCTGCGGCGAAGGTCGCGACGGAGCTCGTGCAGTACGCGGAGCTCGGCGTAACCCGGCACCGCCTCGCCGTGCAGGATGATCGTGACGGCCCTGGTGCTGGCGGTCACGCCGGCGGTGACGCCGTTCCACACCGATTCCAGTCTGGACGTGTCACACCGTGCCTCGAGGTGCTCGACGGATGTGGAGGGCGAGGTGTCCGCGGCCGAGCGCGGCGGGGGTACGCGGGAGAGTCCCATCATGTGCTCCGGGGCTTGGTCTAGGGCCCGATCGTTCAGGTGGCCCTACCCCCTGCGAAGGCTCGCAAACCGGATACACCTTGCAAACCTGCGCCGACAGAGCCGTGGCGGCCGGTGCGGGCTGAGTTTCGCGTCCAGGACGTGGGGTACGACGACGCACTGGCCGAACGACAGTCGAACCAGACGAGGAGGGCAGGACGATGAGAACCCGTCATCACCTCCAGCTCCGCCGGATCCCGCACCGGCGAGGTGCGCGCGGAATCGACCTGCGGTACACGCGCCGACGCGCCTTCGGGCGTTCCTGGTCCAGTCGTGCGAGCGCCCTGTTGGGCCGCTCCCGACGCAGCCGCACCGGAATCGGGACCCTCCTGCCCCGCGTGCTCACTCGGAGGCGGCACTCGCGGGTGACCGGCCTGTCCCATCGGCCCGGCCGCCGTCTCACCGCGCTCTGGGCCCGCCGTCCGGTCTGGTAGTCGCACCACGCACCGCACGCACCACGCACGACCCAGGAGGAGGTGCGACATGACCAGCTCTCCCGGCAGCGGTGCCCAGGGTCCCGGCGCCGACGGTCCCAGTCCGATCCCACCAGGACCCGACATCCCCGACCCAGACTTCCGTCCGGACGACGACGGCGCACCGCCGCTGCCGGACTCCGAGCTGCCCGAAGGGGCTCCGGAGCCCCAGCTGCCGGAGGACGAGGAGTTCCTCGACCCCGATGTCGAGCGGGCGCGCGACGTCGCCGGCGAGTCGGAGTACGACTCGCTGCACACCGACCAGCTGCTGCCGGAGTCGAGCAGCACCGAGTACGACGCACCGGCGGCGCCGAGTGCCGCGGCGCGTCAGGGAGTCGAGCCCGCGACGGAGGGCCGTACGGAGACCCTTGACGAGCGGATCGCCCAGGAGGAGCCGGAGGACGAGCCACCGGTCTCGGAGTGAGCAGTCAGTCGAACTCGCGGCGCATCAACGCCTGGAGGACATCGCGGACGCCGGCCTCGAACGAGTGGTTGCCGTGCTCGCGGGCCCAGGTCACGTGCCAGATCGTGGTCAGCGCGTACGACGCGACCAGGAGGGCCCGCTCGTCGGCCGTCATCGTGCGGCCGTACCCGTCGAGGAAAGCCTCCTGCAGGCCGGGACTGGTGCGCCACACGCCGAAGAAGAGCCGGCCGAGGTCGTTCACCCAGACCTCCGGGGCCGACAACTCGAAGTCGATGACCTGCACCGCGGCCGGCCGCGACGACCCAGTTGCGTGGGCTGTAGTCGAGATGGCAGGGCACCAGCGGTGGGTCCGGAATCCCCTGCAGAGAACGGATCTCGGCGCGCGCGAAGTCGAGCTCGCGGCGGGTGAGGAGGTCGCCGGCCCGGCTCGTCCAGTGGTCCAGGGTGGCGAGTTTGTCGGCGACGAGATCGCGCCATGGGCCCAACGTCTCCGCGTCGTGCAGGCGACGCAGGAGCGTGCCGGCCTGCTGGTGCAGATCGGCGTCGTCGGGCGTGGCGGCGGAACCCGGCACCGCCGACATCAGGACCGCGCGCGCTGAGTCGTCGTACGCCTGGAGCCTGGGTGCGCGGTCGCCGAGCGCAGGGACCCAGCGGCGGTACGCGTGCAGCTCGCGGGCGTAGAGCGCGTCGTAGCGATGCCGCTTGGCGTACCAGGACGTGCCGTCGGCGGCCCGTACCTGCAGCACACAGGATCCGCGGTGCGCCCACGAGTGGTCCTGTTCGATCTGACAGGGGCCGAGTTCGCGCTCGGCGAAGCGGCGCAGTTCCTCGTACAACGGCGGGCTCCTTCGGCTGGGTGGGGACTGCTGGTGGGGTGGGGGAGAGCGGGATCGCAGCGTCGCGGGCTCGCGGGATCGCGGGATCGCGGGATCGCCACCGGAGCCGGGCTCCACGGGGCGTGAGACGCGCGCCGGCCGGACACGACGTGCCTCGGAACGGGCCGGCGAGAGGTGGGTCTGGTGTCGGAGTGAACCAGGACGCCGAGGAGGCCCCGCGCGGGCCAGCTGGCCGGCACTCTCAGGCGCACCCGGTGTCCGTCCCACCGCCATGATGACATCGGCCGGATGCCGACTGCGAACGCGGCGTCGCGGTCAGGGTGCTCCGGTCGAGCGTCGCAGGCACAGCTCGCCACCCACGGCCAGGGGCTGCACGACCTCCTCGCCCCGGATCAGCGCGAGCAGCATCCGGGTGGCGAGGTGCCCCATCCGGCGGTAGTCGCACCGGACCGTGGTCAGGGCCGGTGTCACGTACGACGAGAGGCTGATGTCGTCGAACCCCGCGACCGCCATATCGTCGGGGACGCCGACGCCCTGTCCGGCGAGGACTGACAGGCCGGCGATGGCCATCAGGTCGTTGCCGTAGAAGACGGCGGTCGGACGCGGGGACTCCTCGAGCAGCCGGGTCGTCGCTAGCGCACCGCCGTCGGTGGTGAAGTCGCTCGTCACGAGCGGTCCGGGCTCCAGCCCGGCATCGCGCAGGCACCGCTCCCACAGCTGGCGCCGTTCGCGTGCGTGCCGCAACGTGGGAGGCCCGCTCACATGCGCGATCCGGCGGTGCCCGCGGTCGACGAGGTGCCGGATCAGCGCGCGGACGGCGTCGGAGGTGCCGGTCTCGACGTAGGGGAACGGGCACGCACCCCGTGGCGGCGAGCCCGCCACCACGGCCCGGGTGCCGAGCTCGCTGAGCCATCCGTAGCGCGGGTCGCGGTGCCGCAGGTCGATCAGGAGGAAGCCCTCGACCATGCGGGCGCCGACCAGCTGTTCGTAGCACTCGCGCTCGGTCTGGACGTCGTCGACGAACCGGAGGACTGCGGCGTAGGACGCCTCGGCGAGTACCGCCTCGACACCGGCGAGGAACGCCGGGAAGAACGGGTCGAGCTCGAGTAGCTCGGCGGGCCGGCGGAGCACCAGGCCGATCGCCTGTGCGCGGCCTCCCCCGGTGATGCGGGCGGCGTTGCTCGGCGTCCAGCGGAGCTCGGCCGCGGCCGCCCGGATACGCGCCATGGTGGGCGGACTGATCCCCTTGCCGCCGTTGAAGGTGCGGGACACCGCGCCTTTGGAGACACCGGCACGCGCGGCGACGTCGGAGATGGTGGGTCGACGTGGGCGGTCCGGCGGCACCCGCCGAGGCTAGTGTGCCGTCGCGGTCGTACGCAACAACGGGTATACCGGTTTCGGAACGGCATGGGACCTTCCGTCGCCGGCTGTCGAAGGTACGGTTCTCCTACCCCACAAGGAGAATCGGGGAGCCACCGGACCGTGAACGCGTCATCCGGACCGGATCCGGTCAGCGATCGAGTGTTGACCGATGGTGCTGGTGCTCTAGTAACCTCACGTTCTACCGGTTTACCTGGTGCCGCGAAATCCGCGGCACCGCACGGCTCGGTCTCCGCACCCCGGCGTCACCGACCGCTTCGTACCGGACCTCACTGATCGATTGCTCGAGAGCCGGCCGCACTACGGCTGCCGGCAACCACGGATGCACTGTCGACCACCCACCTGGGCGCGGGGAGGCCAGCCATGGCGGAGGCACGCACCGACACCAGGGTGCCGGCGACACGGGAGCGGCACCCGGCCGGCGCGGGCACCACCCGCCCACCGGGGCCGCCGCGGCTCACGTGGAGGCGACGGGCCTGGCGGGACCGCGCGTTCCTGCTGATGGCACTCCCGGGCGTGGCGCTCTTCCTCGTCTTCCACTACCTACCGCTCCTCGGGAACGTCGTCGCGTTCGAGGACTACCTGCCGTACGTCGGCATCCGCAACAGCGTCTTCGTCGGGCTCGACAACTTCGCCGAGCTCTTCGCGAGCCCCGACTTCTGGATCGCCGTCCGCAACACGCTGGAGATCTCGCTCTGCCAGCTGCTGCTGTTCTTCCCGGTGCCGATCGCGCTGGCGTTGCTCCTGCACTCCATCGCGTCGACGAGCATCCGGAGGATCGTGCAGAGCGTCGTCTATCTGCCGCACTTCGTGTCCTGGGTGATCGTCGTCGCGTTGTTCCACCAGGTGCTCGGCAGCTCGGGCTACCTCAACGAGTTTCTCCGGGAGCACGGCGTCGGTGCCTTCGAGGTCATGACGAACCCCGACCTGTTCACCCTCCTCGTCACCTCACAGGTGATCTGGAAGGACGCGGGGTGGGGCACGATCATCATTCTCGCGGCGCTGTCGACGGTCGACGACCAGTTGTACGAGTCCGCGGCCGTCGACGGTGCGAGCCGGTGGCGCAGGCTGTGGCACATCACGCTGCCGGGCATCCGGCCGGTCATCGTCCTGCTGCTGATCCTGCGGCTCGGTGAGGTGCTCTCGGTCGGGTTCGAGCAGATCCTGTTGCAGCGCGACGCCGTGGGTGCGGCGGCCGCCGAGGTGCTCGACACGTTCTCCTACTACCACGGCGTCGTCAACGGAGCTTGGGGCGTCGCCGCCGCCGCCGGACTGTTCAAGGGTGTGGTGGGGCTGGTCCTCATCCTCGCCGCCAACAAGGCCGCTCACGCTCTCGGCGAGCAGGGGGTGTACAGCAAGTGAGGTCGACCCGGCAGCACGAGCGGACCCGACCGGAAGGGCCCACCCAGGGGCCGCGGTCGACCCTCAGAGGGACGTCGGCACGGGCGGGCAACGTTCCGATCTGGATGGAGCGGCCGTCGGCGTTCGAGAACGTCTCCAAGGGCGCGGCTCTGACGATCGTGTGCCTCGTCGTGGTGTTCCCGTTCCTCGTCGTCATCTCGACCAGCCTGTCGAGTGCGGCGGCACTGCGGCGCAACGGCGGCTACACCCTCCTGCCGGTAGAGCCCACCCTGTCCGCCTACACCGCGATCCTGAGTGGCGGAGTCGTCACCCGGGCGGTGCTGGTGAGCATCGGCATCACCGTGGTCGGCACGCTGCTCAGCCTGGGCACGACCGTGTTGCTGGCCTACGGGCTGAGCCGGCGTGGGTCGTTCGGCCACCGCTGGCTGCTCACCCTGGTGCTGCTCACGTTCCTGTTCCCGCCGGGCGTGATCCCGAGCTACCTCGTCGTGAAGCAGTTGGACCTGCTGGACACCTACGCCGCGCTGATCCTGCCGACCGCGCTCAGTGCGTTCAACGTCATCATCGTCCGCGGCTTCTTCATGAGCATCCCGGCCGAGCTGACAGACAGCGCGCGCATCGACGGCGCCGGTGAGCTGCGCATCCTGCTGCGCATCATCATGCCGCTCTCGAAGGCGGTCGTCGCCGTCGTCGGGCTGTTCTACGCGGTGGGCTACTGGAATGCGTTCTTCAACGCGGTGCTGTACCTCAACGACAACCAGAAGTGGCCACTGCAGCTGGTGTTGCGGACGTATGTCCTGCAGGGTTCCGGGCTCGCCAACACCGGCAACGCGGCGGAGATCACCGACGCCCTGCCGACCGCCCAGTCGGTGCAGATGGCGGTGGTCGTCCTCGCGCTGATCCCGATCCTCTGCGTCTACCCGTTCCTGCAAAGGCACTTCACGAAGGGCGTCCTGACCGGTGCGGTCAAGGGATGAGCCCGCAACCGACCGGCGCGGCTGGCGCGACTGGCGCGACCGACTGACCGGCGGCCCACGGCCGGATGCCGGACCGCCCACACCATCGGAGGAATCATGAACGACCGTTACGTCCCGGAGCGGCAGGCCAGCCGCCAGGCGCAGCTCTCCCGCCGGTCGGTGCTCGGGGGAGCCCTGCTCGGCGGATCTGCCGTCGCCCTGGGCCTGCCGGGCCTCGCCGCCTGCGGCAAGCCGGACCAGGGGGCGCAGACCGGAGCCGACAAGGCGGTCTCCCTACCGACGTACGTGCCGCGCACCCTCGTCGAGCCGGACCTGCCCGGCAACGAGCACGGCGTCCAGCCGGCGTACCTGAAGTACCCCAGGAAGCTCGAGAAGTCGAACGACGAGCTGCCGTCGTGGGAGACCCTGACCTCGCTGGTGCTGACGTGGAACCCGCCACCGCCGCCACGCGAGAAGAACACCTACTGGAAGGCGGTCGAGGCGAAGCTCGGCGGCCAGATCAACCCGACGCTCGTGCCCGCGGCCGACTACACCAGCAAGGTCAACGCCGTCCTCGCCGGCAACGACCTGCCGGACACGGTGTTCATGAGCGGCGACCAGTTCAACCTGCCGGGGCTCCCGCAGCTGCTCCAGGCGAAGTTCGCGGATCTGTCGGAGTACCTCGCCGGTGACGCGGTGAAGGACTTCCCCAACCTGGCCAACATCCCGACGTACTCCTGGCGTCTCGCGCGGGTCGCGGGCCGGATGTGGGGCGTACCGCTCGAGCAGTCCGTCATCACGATGGGCTTCATGGCCCGGCTCGACACCATGAAGCAGCTGGCCGGCGCCACACCGGACGACATCACCACGACCGACGACCTGCTGACGCTGTGCCGGGAGCTCACCAGCGAACGCGACAACCGGTGGGCGCTCGGACCGTTCGGGTCCAGTCTGATGCTGTTCCTCGCGGCGGCGTTCGGCGCACCCAACCAGTGGGGGAAGAAGTCGGACGGCTCGCTGGTGCGGAGCTGGGAGACCGAGGAGTACGTCGAGGCGCTCGACTTCCACGTCAAGCTGGTCAAAGCCGGCCTCGTCTACCCCGGATTCGCGGGGCTGTCCACGGCGCAGGCCGCCGACCTGTTCTCCTCGGGCAAGATCGCGCTCTACGGCGACGGGGTGGGCGGCTGGCGTGGCTGGGTCGAGGAGAAGCACCGGCCGGTGGAGCAGCTCGGAGCCCTTTACCCGTTGGCACACGGTGGCGGTGACCCGCACTACTACCTGTCGCCGGGCCTCACCGGAGTGACGATGTTCAGGAAGGACGAGGCACCGGAGATCAAGGAACGCCTCGCGATCGTCAACGCGCTCGCCGCCCCCTTCGGCAGCGAGGAGAGCATGCTGATCGACTACGGCGTCAAGGGCGTCGACTACGAGCTGCAGAAGGGCGAACCCGTCATCACCGCGCGCGGACTGGCCGAGACCAAGAACGGGTTCTACAACATCGGTGCCCGGCCCCGCGTCCTCTACAGCGGTGCATCCCCCGAATGGGCCCGGCGCCAGCACGCCTGGGAGACCAAGGTCGCGCCGGCGGGCGTCGAGGACCCGAGCGTGGGGGTGTACTCGAAGACCGCCACGAAGTCGGGTGCGGCCACGCAGGCGATGGAGGACACGATCACCGATGTCGTGAGTGGTAGGAAGAGCGTCAAGGACTTCCAGCGGGCCGTACGCGACTGGAGGTCGAAGTTCGGCGACCAGATCCGCACCGAACTGCAGGAAGGCCTCGAGTAGCTCGCGCGAGCACCGGTCGCCGCACCGTCGCACCGCCGTCAGGTGGGCGAGACGCCACACCCACGAGGAGGCAGGTACCCGCCATGTTGTACGAGCTCAGGGATGTGGGAAGGCGCGCCGCCACCGCCGAGAACCTCCATGCCGAGGTGGGCGCCGGTGGCCAGGCCGGCAACGGCCGCAAGGGTGCACCGTGCATCTGGCCGTTCCGCCAGGGTCAGCGGGTGACGCTGCTCGACCACACCGGACCCGGAGTGATCCGGCACATCTGGTGCACGGTGCCACCCGGCCACGTCGACCACCTGCGCAACCTCGTCCTGCGGATGTACTGGAACGGCCAGGAGCATCCGAGCGTGGAGGTTCCCCTGGGCGACTTCTTCGGGGTGGCGCACGGCCGGCAGGTCGAGATGACGTCGGACCTGGTCGGAATGCAGCAGGGCAAGGGATTCAACTGCTGGATCCCGATGCCGTTCACCGAACGCGCGGTTGTCACGGTCGAGAACGACTCCGACTCCGACGTCGAGATGTTCTTCTACCACATCGACTTCACGGTGGGCGACGAGCTCGATGAGTCGACGGGTTTCTTCCACGCGCAGTTCAGGAGGAGCAACCCGTGCCCCATCCACGAGGACTTCACGATTCTCGACGGGGTGGAGGGTCGCGGCAGCTATGTGGGCACCGTTCTCGGAGTCCGGACCCGCTACCGGCACTGCTGGTGGGGCGAGGGAGAGGTGAAGTTCTTCCTCGACGGAGACACGACCTTTCCCACGATCTGCGGGACCGGCGCCGAGGACTACATGGGTTCGGCGTGGGGTCTCGGGCAGGTGCTCACGCCCTACCAGGGCGCGCCCCTCGTCGACGGCGACAACGGGCTCTACTCGATCTACCGGTTGCACGTCCGCGACCCGATCCACTTCCAGGAACGACTGCGGGTGACGATCCAGCAGATCGGATACGGAGCGGAGGCAAGGGCGCGGGAGCACTTCGGTGCCGACTTCGCCGGCTACCAGGCCGTCGGCCCGCCGCGCGAGGAGCCGCACTGCTACTTCGACCTCAGCGACGACTACAGCAGCGTGGCGTACTGGTATCAAACGCTGCCCTCGAACCCGTTCCCGCCGCTGCCCGACCGCGCCGCCCGCACGAGCGACCTCCTGCCTCCGGCGGAGTGACCGCCGGAGGTTTTGGGGGCAGGCGGGCTGGGCACCTGCCCAGGCGACCGGGCCGCGCGTCGGGCGTCTGGCTCGGCGGTGCGAGGGAGACGCCACCGTGACTACCAGCAACGACAACGTGGTCTCGGTGCGGTTCGGCGAGACCCAGCATGCCCGTCAGGGACTCCGGATCCTCGAGGCGTACGACGTTGCCGGCCAGATCGACCTCAGAGGCGCGATCGTGGTCGAGCGGACGCAGGACGGCGGGATCCGGCTGCCGACCGACACGGAGATGGTGGCCGGAGTCACGACCGGCGGGGGCAGCCTGATCGGCCTGCTGATGGGGATTCTCGGTGGCCCGCTGGGAATGCTGCTGGGTTGGCGCGGGGCGGCGATGCTCGGTGCCGCCGTCGACATGCGGATCGCGGAACGCTCGGGTGCGATCGGACACCTGAGCGCCACCGTACGGATCGGGACGGCCGCCCTGGTCGCCGACATCACCGAGACCGATGTCGCGCTCGTCGACGCCGCGATGGCGGACCTCGGTGGCCAGGTGATCCGCCGGCCCGCGGACGTCGTACTGGCTGAGCTGGCCGCCGCCGAGGAAGCCTCGAAGGCTGCCGAGCTGGAGGCCCTGCGCGTCCTGCGGGAACAGCACAAGGCCGAGCGCCGCGAGGAGCGTGAGGCCCAGGTGGCAGACCTGCGGCGCAAGCTCCGCTACCCGTAGGTCGGATGTGGTGGGCGCACAGCAGAGCGCCCCGCCATCGGCGAACGACGGCGGGGCGCTCTGCTGGTGGGAAACGGAACGACCGACGAAGGCGACGCTCTCGACCTACGGCAGCGTGAGTCCGTACATCGCGAACTCGTTCGCCGCGGGGTAGAAGTACGTCGTGAACGTGTTGCCCCCGGTGAGCGTGCCGAGAGCGGCCGATCCGTCGTAGCCCGGACCGCCGCTGTCGCCGTGGTCGGAGTGGACGTCGGTCGCGAACAGGTGGAAGATCACGCCGACGTCGAAGTTCACCGTCTGGTCGACGGCGCTGATCGTGCCGCTGGTGACACCGGTCGTCGAACCGCTCTTGACGACGGACTCACCGACGGTCGGGTTTCCGACGCTGCTGATCGTCTGTCCGGTGTTGACCTCGCTCGGCCCGACACCGGACGGGTTGGTGATCAGGCCCGAGTCTGCTCCCGGCGAGTCACTCGCCACGACCGTGCCGCCCATGGGGGACCAGGTGCCGCCGAGCTCGGTGCAGTGCCCCGCGGTGAGGACCATCAGCTGGCCACCCTGCCGGACGTTGAAGCCCGCAGAGCAACGGGCCTGGCTGTTCTGGATCGCGTCGCCGCCACGCACGAAGACCTCGAGGTCGCCGGTCGTGGTCTCCACCCGCACCTTGTCGCCATAGGACTTGGCAGCAGACCGGAGCTTGGCGGCGCCAGCCTTGGGTGCGGTGTCGGAGATGGTGACCACGACCTGGTTGGCCGCGGTGTCGATGCCCCAGGCGGTGTTGTCGATACCGGCCAGCTTGTCGAGCTTGTTCTTCGTCGCGGTCAGCGCGGCCAGGCTGTAGGTGACCTGCCTGGAACGGAGTCCTGCCGCCCGCACGGTCTGGGCGTCGGCGGTGTTCGTGACGTTGACAACGGAGTGGCCCGCCTTGTCGAGGTAGTAGCCACCCGTGTCGGCACCCACCCGGTCGTCCACCGTGTCGGCCTCGGCGGCGGCAGCCGCCTGCACCTTGGTGGAAAGGAGAGTCGCCCCGGCCTGTGCCGGGAGACCGAAGAGACCGAGTGCGACAAGGGCGGCGGCGGTGAGCACGGTGGCGCCGGCAACTCTGGTACGAGCCTTCCCTGGGATCATGGGCATGCTCCTTCAAGAGCGCGAAGATGACTCAGAGGGCAATAGATCGCTTCTGGGTACAAAAGCGACATCGATAGGGTGACGGCTCCGGCCCTCGGGTGGCAAGCATTTCTACGAGCGGGGAATTTGAGGTCAGTTTGGTGCGATCGCTTTACTTTTGGAACGCCTCGTGCTCCTAAAGGGATCGTTCACCCATTCCGTCCACACCTTCGACGCGACGCGATCCGTGGGCGCGGAGCCCTGCGATGTGGCGTACGAAGGGGAGTTCAACGATGGAATACAAGCTCGAGCTCGTGGCGGTTCCCGTGTCGGACGTCGACCGGGCAAAGGCGTTCTACACCGAGCAGGCCGGCTTCCACGCCGACCATGACCACAGAGTCAGCGAGGACCTCCGGTTCGTCCAGCTGACGCCGCCCGGCTCGGCCTGCTCGATCGCGCTCGGCACGGGTGTCACGACCGCGCCGCCGGGTTCGGTCCAGGGCATGCAGCTGGTCGTCTCCGACATCCACGCCGCCCACGCCGACCTCCGGAGCCGAGGGGTCGACGTCAGTGATGTCCAGGACTTCCCCTGGGGATCGTTCGTCTTCTTCAGCGACCCGGACGGGAACGGCTGGGCGGTGCAGCAGATCCCACCGCGGGGCTAGCGCTTCCGTTCGTCCGCCGGTCGATGGCGCGGCGCGCCAGCTCGGCGAAGCCGAGCCCCAGCAGGATGGCCGCCGCACCGACCGGTCCGAGCTGGTACGCGCCCACCGTCGAGATCCCGAGCGCGCCGACCACCGCCGCCACCGACGCACCGAGATACACGGTGGTGGCGTTCAGCGCGCTGAGCAGGGGTGCGAGCGCCGGCGCGCGCCCGATCAACCGGTGCAGCTGGGGCACCACGATGCTCCAGCCGCATGCACCCCAGACGACGAGGGCGGCGCGGTTCACACCAGGATCCGGGTCGCCTCGGAGCCAGGCTCCTTGTGCGCGCGTTCCGGTGCACCGGGTGCAAGGGGAGCGTCCCCACGCACGAGGTCGGCCGCGCGCTCGGCGATCGCGATCGTCGGCGCGTTGGTGTTGCCGCGCGGGATGACCGGCATGACCGAGGCGTCGACCACACGCAGCCCGTCGACGCCGCGGACGCGGAGGTCGGTGTCGCAGACGGAGTCGCCGGTCGGGCCCATGGCGCAGGTGCCCACCGGGTGGAACATCGTTCCCAGGTTGCCCCGGACCCAGTCCCGCAGCGCGTCGTCGGTGTCCACCCCCGCGCCAGGTCCCTCTTCGCGATCGACGAGGCCGGCGAGCGGAGCGGAGCCGACGATCTCCCGCGCGATTCGGACGCCCGCGACCAGCACGTCGAGGTCGCCCTCGTCGGTGAGATAGCCGGCATCGATCACCGGTGGGACCTCGGGGTCCGCCGCCGCCAGGGTGATCCGCCCCCGGCTGTGGACCTGCACCGCGCCGACGATCACCGCGATGCCCTCCCAGTCCGGCAGCCCGTACCGTGCGTCGGGCGGCGGGCCGGGCAGCGCCCCGATCTGGAGGTCCGGTGCCGGCAGACCGGCCTGGGTACGGACGAACCCGCCGGCCTCGGCGCCGCCCGAGGCCAGCGGCCCACTGCCGTCGCGCTGCCAGCGTTCGAGGCTGTCGGGCCGGGCAAACTCCTCCCAGAGGCTGGTGATGCCGGGCGTCCGCCAGCTCGGCAGGCACATCGGGTGGTCCTGCAGCCGGGCGCCCACGTCCGGGGCGTCGACGACCACGTCGATGTCGTGGTCGCGCAGGTGTGCGGCCGGTCCGATGCCCGAGAGCATCAGCAGCTTCGGGCTGTTGATCGCACCGCCGGACAGGATGACCTCCCGCCGCGCCAGCACGTCATGCACGCCGCCGTCGCGGACGTAGCGCACGCCGGTGACGCGCTGGTCCTCGACCAGCAGCCGGATCGCGACAGCACCGGTCTCGACGGTGAGGTTGGCGCGACCGGCGGCCGGCCGCAGGTAGGCGTCGGCCGTCGACCAGCGCCGGCCGCTGCGCTGGTTGAGCTGGAGGTAGCCCACACCGTCCTGGCGGGCGCCGTTGAAGTCGTCGTTGGTCGGCAGGCCGTACGCCGCCGCAGCGTCGACGAAGGCGCGGGACAACGGGTGCACGTAGCGCTGGCCCTCGACCCGCATCGGTCCACCCGCACCGTGGTAAGGGGAGGTGCCGCTCGCGTGGTCCTCGGCCTCCGGAAGTACGGCAGGAGGTCCGCGTAACCCCATCCCGCGCAGCCGTACGTGTCGCGCCAGGTGTCGTAGTCGAGCCGGTTGCCGCGGATGTAGACCATGCCGTTGATCGACGAACCGCCACCGAGCGTGCGGCCGTGCGGCCAGAAGACGCTGCGTCCGGCCACCCGGCGTTGAGGCGTCGTCGTGTCGTTCCACGCGAGAGGCCCGTGCCAGAGGGACGGCCCGGCGGCGGGGACCGCGGATCTCGGCCGCGTCGTCGGGCGGGCCGGCCTCGAGCAGCAGGACGCGGCTGTCGGGGTCCTCGGACAGTCGTGCGGCGAGGACAGAGCCGGCGCTGCCGGCGCCCACGATCACGTAGTCGTACACGGTCGCCCTCCTGGTTCGGCGCGGGGCGGCGTACCCCGACTCCAGTGTGGGTGGGCCGGTGGTGCGCACTCTCGTCTCCGCGCGCACAGGCCTTGCCTCTCAGTGCAGTGCTCCTGGTCCGGCCCGTGCCGTCGGTCTCCGCCGTGCCGCCGGTCAGAGTAGGAGGCCGGGCGCGGTGGCGAGGCCGGCGCAGGCCTCGCGGTACTCACCGGGCGGAGCGCCGTAGGCGGTCCGGAACGCCCGGCTGAAATGGGTGGGGTTGGTGAACCCCCACCGGGCGGCGATCGCGCTCACGGGACGTCCGGCGAGGCTCGTGTCGAGCAGGTCGCGTCGGCAGCGGTCGAGCCGTCGGGACCGGATCCAGCCGGCGACGGTGGTCTGCTGGGCCTCGAACAGCTTGTGCAGATAGCGAACCGAGATGTGGTGGTCCGCGGCGATGGTGGTGGGCCCGAGGTCGGTGTCGGCGAGCCGGTGCTCGACGTACTCATGGATCCGCAGCAGCAACGCCCGCTGCCGGGCGTCCGTGGTCGCGACGGAGCGGCGGTCGAGCCGGCCGGCGAGTGCGACCGAGAGGAGGTCGACCACCGCGGTGCCCAGCCCGACGAGCTCTCCCGGCGGTGCCTCGTCGAGATCGGCCGGCAGCTGGCGGGCGACCGAGGCGACCAGCCGCGCCGCGCCCCTGTCACCGGCGATCCGCATGGCGGCGAGGCGGACGAGCTCGTCGTCGCGGAGCGGCAGCAGCGCGCGCGGGAACATCACGGCGACACCGTGGACCGGCGCGGAGCTCGACCACCGCGCCGGCCTGGAGAGATCGACCAGGGCGAAGTCGCCAGGCCCGAGCGTGGACTCCCGGCCGGCCTGCTCGACCACCATGTGGCCCGCCGTCAGGACGTCGATCTTGCAGACGTCGGGATCGGACCGGCGGATCAGGCGAGGGGTACGGGCCGCCGCGCCCGCCGTGATCGTCATCTCGCTGACCCGAACCGCTCCGGCCTGCCCGAGGACGGCCTGGTCGCGCAGCTCGGCCGGGCTGACGGCCGACTGGATGTCGAGCGGGACCAGCGCGTCTCCCATGACGTGTCGCCAGTAGTCGAAGCGCGAGCCGACCGGCTCGTCCTCTGCGCGTAACACGACGCTCATGATCACAACCTCGGAGCAGACGTCCGCATGCGGCGGACATTCTCTCATCGCTCGTCCCCAGGTGCGACCCGGCAAACGATGCGCGGGGCGGCAACGGGCGTGCAGACCAGGGCAACGACATCCCGCGCCACGCCTTCCAGGCTCCCCTCGTGGACCGCTGAGCGAGGTCCGGAGTGGAGGGCACCGAGGATGCGTGTGCACGACCGGTTGTTCATCGGCGGCGAATGGGTTCGGCCAGCGGGCAACGACGTCATCCACGTCGTCTCACCGCACACCGAGGAGGTCATCGGTCGCGTGCCCGACGGCTGTCCCGCGGACATCGACGCCGCGGTCGCGGCCGCGCGACAGGCGTTCGACCGCGGGCCGTGGCCGAGGCTGGACCCGGGGGAGCGGGCGGCCGCGGTCGGCCGGCTGGCGGAGATCTTCGGTCGCAGGGGCGCCGAGTTGAGCGAGCTGATCACCGCCGAGATGGGCTCACCTCTCACGTTCTCGAAGCTGGGACAGGTCGGTCAGACGCAGGCGCTGTGGGGTTACTACGCCGCGCTGAGTCCGTCCTTCGGCTGGGAGGAGGAGCGGGCGGGGATGATGGGCCCGGTCGTCGTACGCCGCGAGCCGGTGGGCGTGGTGGCCGCGATCGTCCCGTGGAACGTCCCGCAGGGTGTCATCGCGGTGAAGCTGGCCCCCGCCCTGGTCGCGGGCTGCACGGTGGTCCTCAAGCCCGCACCGGAGACGCCTCTGGACAGCTACCTGCTCGCGGAGATGGTCGAGGAGGCCGGGATCCCGCCGGGAGTAGTCAACATCGTCGCCGCGGGTCGCGAGACCGGCGAACACCTCGTCCGGCACCCGGGCGTGGACAAGGTGGCGTTCACGGGTTCGACCGCCGCCGGTCGCCGCGTCGGCGCCATCTGTGGCGAGCAGCTCAAGCGGTGCACGCTGGAGCTCGGCGGGAAGTCGGCGGCGATCGTCTGCGACGACGCCGACCTCACCGTCACGATGGGCTGGCTCAAGCTGGCGGCGCTCGTCAACAACGGGCAGGCGTGTGTGGCGCAGACCAGGATCCTCGCCTTGCGCCGGAGGTACGACGAGGTGGTGGCCGCACTCGCCGAGACGGTGAGCGCGATGAGGGTCGGTGATCCGTCCGACCCGCAGACCGAGGTCGGTCCTCTGGTGGCGAGGCGGCAGCAGGAACGCGTCGAGGGCTACATCGAGGTGGGCCAGCGGGAGGGCGCCACGATCGTCGCGGGCGGCACGGGACGACCGTACGACCGCGGCTGGTACGTCACCCCGACCGTCTTCGCCGACGTCGACAACGACATGCGGATCGCCCGCGAGGAGATCTTCGGTCCGGTCCTCTCGGTCATCCCGTACGACGACGAGGCCGACGCCGTACGCATCGCCGACGACAGCGACTACGGTCTCGCCGGCACGGTGTGGACCGCGGATCCCGAACGTGGCATGGAGATCGCCCGCCAGATCCGTACCGGGAGCTACGGCGTGAACATGTACGGCATCGACCCTGCCGTTCCCTATGGCGGCTTCAAGGCGAGCGGCACGGGGCGCGAGGGTGGACCGGAAGGGCTCGGCGAGTACCTCGAGTACAGGTCGATCCTGCGCGCCGGCTGACCGTCGGCCAGGATGTGCGGGTGACTTCCTGTCCCTTCTGCGCCATCGTGGCCGGTGCGATCGACGCCGACCTGGTGGTGCCGCTGTCGCCGAACACCTGGGCACTCCCCGCATTGAGGCAGTGGCCCGACAACCCCGGCCACACCCTGGTCCTGACGACCGGCCACGAGGCGGACCTGGTCGACCTGAGCCAGGACCTGCGGGCCGAGCTCTTCGACCAGGTGGCCCGTGTGGCCGGTGTCCTGCCGGCCGCCTGGGAGGCTATCGGCACCACGGTCTTCCAGAACAACGGCTCGCCCGGCCAGACTCTCTTCCACCTGCACGTCCACGTGGTGCCGCGGTTCACCGGCGACGGCTTCCTCGCCCCAGGCGGTGGAGCGGACGAGGTGCCGCGCCGGACCCGGGTGGAGCAGGCGGAGATCCTGCGGGCCGCGCTCGGTGCGTAGGTGCACTGCCCGGGGACAGGAGGTGCGGGTGGTGGGTGGGCTGCGCATCACCCGGTTTGCGGCGCTCAGCTCGCCGGTGCGTACGCGCAGGCCTTGTCGAGAGAGTCCACGAACGACGGCGCCGACGACTTTCCGCTGTCCTGCAAGGCATCCTGGACCATCGTGTGCATCTTGGCGTAGTCGGGGTTGGCGGTGTCGATGACCCCGGCGATGAACGCGATGCTCCGGACGTCGGCCTTCTTCACCTTCAGGGACAGGTCGACGAAGGCGGGCAGAAGGGTCGCGGGGATGTCGGTCTCCAGGACGTGCTTCGACGTGGCCGCGATCGCCTCGTACCTCGACAGCAGCCGGATCGGGTTGGCCTGGTCGATGATCGCCTTGATCACGCAGCGCTGGCGGCCCATCCGCTGGTAGTCGTCCGCGCCGTAGCGGCCACGTGCGAACCACAACGCGTCGAAGCCGTCGAAGTGCTGGTTGGGTCCGACCTGGATCCAGTGGTGGGGCTTCAGGCCCGCGGTCGCCTCGCCGCCCACCGCGACGCGCTGGTTGACGTTCACGGTGATGCCGCCGAGGGCGTCGATGAGCTTCTCGAAGCCCTTGAGGTTCACGAGTACGTAGTAGTCGACGTTGACGCCGAGGGCACCCGAGACCGCGAGCTTGGTCGCGTCGGCGCCCGGGTTGTCACTGACGAGCAGGCCAGGCTTCTGCGCGGGTACGTTCCGGTAGATCGAGTTGATCATCCACTCGAGCTCGTCGTCGCCGGGACCTTGGTAGATGCCCTGCGGATAGGCGTTCGCGAGCACCGAACCGGGCTGGAACGGGATCTTCCGCAGGTTGCGCGGCACGCTGAACAACGCCGTCGCGCCGGTGTGGGTGTCGATGCTGGCGAGGATGAGGGTGTCCGGCCGGACGCCGATGCGGTCCGAACCTCCGTCGCCGCCCATCAGCAGGACGTTCACCCGGTCTTGGCCCGACCACGGGTCGGTGGCGATGACGTTCGCGCGGTTCTTGGTGGAGGGTGGCTTCTGCGTCGTCGCGCTCTTGCTTGCGGCGTTGGCGAAGATGTCCTCGATGACCCCACGCTGGATCAGTGCGTAACGGCCGCCGATCGCAAGTGGGGCGAGGATCGCGAGCACCAGGACGGTGACGGTCGCGGCACCGGCGAGCCGGTGTCCGGTCGTGGGCGCACGTGCGTGCAACGACACGTAGGTCGCGATGACGACAGCCGCCCACGCGACACCGACGGCTGGTAGCAGGATCCCGAGCGCCAGCAGGGAGGAGGGCTGCACCGACCAGTGCAGCAGGGTCCGGTGGCCGGCGACAGCAAGGTAGCCGGCCACGGACGCGAGCCCGACGAACACGAGCAGGACGACCGCACCGAACCTGCGCCGGCCGGCGGCGATCAGTCCGGTGCCTGGTACCACTGCTCCGAGTATTGTCAGACCGATGGCCGCGGCGATGGAGCGGCCGGTGTCTGCACGCGGCGTTCCCATCGACGACGGGTGGTCAGGACGGGCCGGGACGTCGTCTCGGCTCAGGCATGAACGCCCCTGGTCCTCTTCCACGGCGCGGCAAAGCGCAACGTGCTCGCCATCCGGGGTCACCTCCGGGTGATGCGGGGTTCGTCGAGCAGGTCGATTCCCCATCGTCAACGCGGAGCCGAGAACGCTTCAGGCGTTCGCGAATACCCGGAGAAAGTGCTGACACTTGGTCGCGGTGATCCGAGGCTCCTCGAACTACACCGGCGGAGAGGGTCGGCGTCGCGCGGGAGCGCGACCCGGAGGCTGGTTCGGCGTGGGATGGCGCGGTGCGGGCGGGATCGCAAGCGTGACGTGCTGCCCGGCGTTCAGGTTGACCCTCCGGCCGTGATGGCGGGTGCTGAGCGGTTCGCCGCGGAACAGGTGGTAGGTCGCCTCCTCCCGATGGATCTGCACGCTGAGCTGACTGCCGGCGAAGGTCAGACGGAAACCGATTCGCGTCAGTTCCGGCGGCAGCCGGGGGGCGAACGTGAGGCGGCCGCCGTGGTCGCGCATCCCGCCGAACCCCGCCACGGCGGCGATCCAGGCGCCCGCCAGCGAGGCGATGTGCAGGCCGTTGTGGACGTTGTGGTGCAGGTCGTGCAGGTCGGTCAGGGCCGCCTCGGCGAGGTAGTCGTAGGCCAGCTCGAGGTGACCGACCTCGGCGGCCAGCACCGCCTGCGTGCAGGCCGACAGCGACGAGTCGCGCACGGTCAGCGGCCTCGTAGTAGGCGAAGTTGCGGACCTTCTCGTTCGGGCGTGAACGCGTCGCCGCGCAGGTGCATGGCCAGCACCAGGTCGGCCTGCTTGACGACCTGCTTGCGGTAGAGGTCGAAGTACGGGTAGTGCAGCAGCAGCGGGTAGTGCTCGGCGGTGGTGTCCTCGAAGTCCCACTCCGCGTGGTGGGTGAAGCCCTCCGACTGCGGGTGCACCTGCCGAGCAGCTCGTCGTACGGGATGACGCATCCGCTCGGCCGCGTCCCGCCAGCGCGCCGTCTCCTCGTCGTCCACGCCGAGCCGCGCGGCCACGTCGGGGTGCCGCTCGCACGGCGGCCGCCGCGTCGCGCAGGTTCTTCTGCGCCATCAGGTTGGTGTAGACGTTGTTGTCGGCGATGGCGGTGTACTCGTCCGGGCCCGGTCACGCCGTCGATGCGGAACCCGCCGTGCGCGTCGTGGTGGCCGAGCGACGCCCACAGCCGGGCGGTCTCCACGAGCAGTTCGACGCCGCACTCGCGCCTCGAAGTCCTCGTCGCCGGTGGCGGCGAGGTAGCGGGCCATGGCGTCGGCGACGTCGGCGCCCACGTGGAACGCGGCGGTGCCCGCGGGCCAGTAGCCGGAGCACTCCTCGCCGTTGATCGTGCGCCACGGGAACGCGGCGCCGGCCTGGCCCGAGCTGCTGCGGCGCGGTCGCGTCGCCTTGTCCAGCGTGGAGTGCCGCCACGCGCAGCGCGTCGCGGGCCGCCTCCGGCACGGTGTAGGTGAGCACGGGCAGCACGAACGACTCGGTGTCCCAGAACGCGTGCCCGTCGTAGCCGGGCCCGGTCAGGCCCTTGGCCGGGATCGCCCGCGTCTCGCCGCGGGCACCGGCCTGCAGGACGTGGAACAGCGCGAACCGCACCGCCTGCTGCAGTTCGGCGTCGCCGTCGAGCTCGACGTCCGCCGACTCCCAGAAGTCGTCGAGGTAGGCGCGCTGCTGCGTCCAGCAGGCCGTCCCAGCCGGTCTGCCGGCGCACCGGCCAGCGCCGCCTCGACCTGGGCGCGCAGCGCCGGCGCCGAGCGCTGGCTCGACCAGCCGTACGCGAGGTACTTGTCAGCCGCAGCCGCTCGCCCTGGCGGGACGTCGACGGCGACGGTGAGCCGGGCCAGGTCGCCTCCGCCTCGATCTCGGTGCTGCACGCCCGTCGGGGTACGTCGAGCTCGTGGTCCATCCCGGCGGCCATGCGCAGCCCGGAGCTGCGGGTGTGGTGCGCGAGCACCGCCCGTGTAGTTCTCGGGCGGCAGCGAAGTCGGAGACCAGCGGCGCGTCCAGCGCGGCCGCCGACCGCGGGTCGTCGGTCGCGGGCTGCGATCGGCTCGTTGGCCAGCAGGTCGGACTGCACGACGAGCTGCAGTCCCCGTCGAGCGGCTCGACCTCGTAGTGGATCGCGGCGACCGCGCGCTGGGTGAACGAGACCAGCCGTTCGGACCGGATCCGCACGCGGCCGCCCGGTCGGCGACATCCACTCGGTGCGCGCGGCGCAGCGTGCCCGACCGGAAGTCGAGGACGCGCTCGTGGTCCGGGGCGCTGCCGTACCGCATGTCCAGCGGCTCGTCCTCGACCAGCAGCCGGATGATCTTGCCGTCGGTGACGTTGACGACGGTCTGCCCGTCCTCGGGGTAGCCGTAGCCCGCCTCCGCGTACGGCAGCGGGCGCTGCTCGTAGAACCCGTTGAGGTAGGTGCCGGGCAGGCCGCGCGGCTCGCCCTCCTCGAACGTGCCGCGCAGGCCGATGTGCCCGTTGGACAGCGCGAAGGTGGATTCGGTGCGCGCGCAGCGCGTCCAGGTCCAGCCCGCGCCAGCGCAGCTGCCAGGGCGCGATCTCGTAGCCCGTGTCGTTCATGTCACCGTTCCGCGAGTTCGGCGAGGTCTTCGACCACGACGTCGGCGCCGTGTGCGCGTAGCGCCTCGGCCTGATCGGCCCGGTCGACGCCGACGACGTAGCCGAACCCGCCCGCCCGGCCGGCCTCGACTCCGGCCAGCGCGTCCTCGAACACGGCGGCGTGCTCGGGTGCGACGTCGAGCGCATGCGCGCCCGCCAGGAACGAGTCCGGTGCGGGTTTGCCGCGCAGGTCCGCGTTCGGTGATCACCACGCCGTCGATGCGGGCGTGCACGAACCGGCTCAGACCGGCGGCCTCCAGGACGCCTTGCGGGCGTTCGCGGACGACGTGACCACGGCGATCGGGAACCCGGCGGCGTGCGACCGCCTCGAGGTAGCGCACCGAACCGGGGTACGGCCTGACGCCGCGCTCCTCGATGATCGCCGTCAGCAGCGCGTTCTTGCGGTTGCCGACGCCGTGCACGGTCTCGGCGCCGGTGCGGATCGTCCGGGTTCCCTTCCGGCAGCGTGATGCCGCGCGAGGTGAGGAACGTCGCGTACGCCGTCGGCGCGCGGGCGTCCGTCGACGTGCTCGGGGTAGTCGTGTTCGGTGAACGGTCGGAAGCGTCGCCCTCGCGTGCTCAGGAACGTCGTCGAAGGTCTTCTTCCACGCCTCCCGGTGCAGCTCGGCGGTGCTCGTCAGCACACCGTCGAGGTCGAACAGGCAGGCGGTGATTCCGTTCGTCAACCCGAGCACACGTAGACGCTACGCCGTCACGCCGCCGACGCGGCGGCGTGACACGGCCGCCCGGCAAGGTGGGCGTACGAGTGGCCGGGCGACCAGACGACCGGGCGACCAGGCGACGGGGCGACCGAGCGACCGAGCGACCGGCCGGCTTGGCGACCGGCCGACCGGCCGGCTTGGGACGAATGTGCTGGTGTCGGTCCGCGAAGGGGGTCGGACGGGGACACCCGGACGGAATGGATGATGGTCCCTTCATGCCGGGTGGCCGGGCCGCTGCGTTGCATGGAGGGCCCCTTCGTCCAATAGGGCCGTATCAATGGCCCCCTTATCCAATGCGTCTGTCCCGCTCGGTCGCATCAAGGGACCCTTCATCCAACACGTCCGAGCCGGCCGCGCCCCAACCCGGCCGCCCCAGCCCAGCCGGCCCGACGGCCGACCGACCGCATCCGGCGGCGTGCCGGCCGCGAAAGGAGATCAGCCGGGCGTCCCGCGCGGTAAGCGCGGATCCGGACGAACTGACTGGGTGCCGGGACGTCTGCGTGAAGCGCTGTGACCCGGGTGGACTCCCGAACCTGGCGGACCCGAACCTGCGATGTTTCGTAGCAAAGGCACGTTCATCGGAACCGCCCGATCCACCTGGCCGGTCCCCTTTGGTGCGGAGTCCCGAAGCGTCGAAAGCCGGATAGCCGCCTTCCTCTGCAGCATTTTGGCCCTGCGACGTCGCCTGATGAGGACACTGGGACAGGGAGGTCTCCGGGGTGTCCCACGAGATCGCCGTGTTACTTGAGGTCGGTGCATACGCACCGGGCGAGGCGAGCGTGGGTCACGAGCCCAGGGGGGTGGGTTATGGCGGAGCGGCAGGACGATTCGGCGCGGCCGGCCGCGTCGCGTGGCCGGAACTGGATTCGCACGGCGGCGATGTTCGGTGCTGTGATGTTGGCACTGGGGGCGCTGGCCGAGACTGTCACGCTCGGCAAGGCGCGGCAGTGGGTCGGCATCCTCATCGTCATCGGCCTGATCGCCCTTGCGGTGGCAGCGGTGGGGTGGTTGTTCGAGCCACGCGAGGCCCAGCAGGCGGCCCAGGCCCAGACTCCACCGACAGGCCAACGCACCGACGGAGCGCAGGGCACTCAGACTTCGAGCGGCGAGGCGGGGCAGGGTGGCGTCCAGCCGGACGGTGAGGGTCAGCCCGCCGCCGGCCAGTCCGGCACCGCAGGCACCGCCGGCCCGGGCACCGCGCAGGCGGGCACGGGTACCGGCGCCGCGGCTGCGTCCACCGCGGCCGAACCAGACCAGGCGCGGCCGCAGGCGCAGCGCACACCCGACCGCGACCTGCCAAGGATGTCGGGCCTGTCCGACGCCGTACTCGGACCGACACCGACGCGCTACACCCTTCGTGGCAACGCGCCGTACGTGAAGCGACCCGTCGCCGACAGCCGGCTGGCCGCACTGCTGAACGCGGACGGTCCGCCGTACGCCTTCGTGGTGGTGGTCGGCCCGTCGAAGGCCGGCAAGTCGCGAACGGCGGTGGAGGCCGTCCGTTCGGTCCTGGGCAGCCGGGACCCGATCTTCGTCATCCCCGACGACGGTGCGGACCTCGCGGACCTGATGCGTTCGAACCCGGCGCCGGCGCCGCAGCGGCAGCCGTGGGTGGTGTGGCTCAACGACGTCTCCGTCGTGGACCTTGCCGCCCTGTCCGCTGACGTCCTCGACCGAGCCGCCCAACAGGCGCTGGTCGTGGCGACGATGACGGACGACACGTGGGAGCAGATCCTCGGGAGCGGCAGCGAGGTCGCCGCGATCGCG
Organism: uncultured Actinomycetota bacterium; assembly: GCA_963721745.1. GTDB lineage: Bacteria > Actinomycetota > Actinomycetes > Propionibacteriales > Actinopolymorphaceae > Thermasporomyces. Next base: position 39,444 of record CAVRKO010000001.1, read on the forward strand.
CGGGCGGCACTGGGCCGCGCCACGAAGGTCGTCCTCGCGTTCGAGCTCACGGCCCGCGAACGGGCTGAGGCCGAGCAGCTCTATCCGCACGAGCGGATGGCGCCCAGCATCGGCGAGACGCTCATCGGCGGCCAGCAGCTCGTCGAGAGGTACAAGGCCGGGCAGGAGTCCGAGCCGGCAGGCTTCACGATCGTGCAGGCGGCGGTGGACGCCCGGCGGGCCGGGCTGAACCGTCCGGTCACGGAGACCGAGCTGCGGGCGCTCTACCCGCTCTACCTGCGCCGCGTACGCATCGACCTCGACCCAACCACGGCACTGTTCGAGGCCGGCATCAGCTGGGCCAAGGAGCCGGTGACGTCCGAGGTCCCGATGCTGAGACAGGCCTCGGAGTCCGGCGACCTCGAGGTGCTCGACTACCTCCTCTCGGTCGAGGAGGGGCGCGGCGAACACGAGGACCGGCCGGTCTTCGACGCGATGTGGCAGGAGCTCATCGCGGCCGTGCCCGCACGCGATGCGTACGACATCGGCATCGGCGCGAGCCTGTGCGACAACCCGACCGCCGCGGAGCAGGCGTTCCGCAAGGTCATCCGGTCCGGCGAGTCCGAGATCGTGCCGCGGGCTGCGAACAACCTGGGCCTGTTGTTGCGGGAGCAGGGTGATGTCGCGGGTGCGCGGGCGGCGTTCCAGCGGGCGGCGGAGTCGGGCCATGCGGACGTGGTGCCGCGGGCTGCGAACAACCTGGGCCTGTTGTTGCGGGAGCAGGGTGACGTGGCGGGTGCGCGGGCGGCGTTCCAGCGGGCGGCGGAGTCGGGCCATGCGGACGTGGTGCCGCGGGCTGCCAACAACCTGGGCCTGTTGTTGCGGGAGCAGGGTGACGTCGCGGGAGCGCGGACCGCGTTCCAGAAGGCGGTCGACTCCGGCCACGCGGACGTGGTGCCCGAGGCGGCGTTGAACCTCGGTGTACTGCTGAAGGACCAGGGCGACGCCGCGGGTGCGCGCGCGGCGTTCCAGAAGGCGATCGACACCGGTCACGACGGCGTCGTGCCGCGGGCGGCGTTGAACCTCGGTGTGCTGCTGAAGGACCAGGGCGACGCCGCAGGTGCGCGCGCGGCGTTCCAGCGGGCGGTCGACTCCGGCCACGAGGAGGTCGTGCCGGTCGCGGCGCTGAACCTCGGTGTCCTGTTGGCCGAACACGGCGACGTGGCGGGTGCCCGTTCGGCGTACCAACGCGCGGTCGACATGGGACGGGACGGTGTTGTCCCGGTGGCGGCGCTCAACCTCGGCATGCTGCTGGCCGAGCAGGGCGACGTCGCGGGAGCGGAGACGGCGTACCAACGCGCGATCGAGTCGAGGGATGCCGACGTGGTGCCCCGTGCGGCGTTCCACCGTGGAGCGTTGCTGAAGCGGCAGGGCGACGTCACCGAGGCTGCGGCGGCCTACCGGTTGGCCGTCGACTCCGGTCACACCGACGTCTCGCCCCGCGCGGCGAACAACCTCGGTGTGCTGCTCAAGGAGCAGGGCGACGTCGAGGGTGCCGAGGCTGCCTACCGCAAGGCCGTGGACTCCGGCCACGGTGACATTTCGCCGATGGCCGCGAACAACCTCGGCGTGCTGCTGGCCGCGCGCGACGACGTGCCAGGTGCCCGTTCGGCGTACCAGCTCGCCGTCGAGTCCGGGCACACCAAGGTGGCGCCCATGGCGGCGCTCAACCTCGGTGCGTTGTTGAAGGAGCAGGGCGACACGGTGGGTGCGCGGGCGGCGTACCAGAAGGCCGTCGACTCCGGCAACGCCGACGTCGTACCGGTCGCTGCCGCCAACCTGGGTGCGTTGCTGCGCGAACAGGGCGACGTCAACGGTGCCCGCGCGGCGTTCCACCTCGCGATCGACTCCGGTTACGTCGACGTGGGGGCGGTCACGCCGGGCAAGCCTCGGATCCTGCTCGCCGAGCAGGGTGGCGCGATGAGCGCGCAACCGGCGCACCACGCGGCCGCCGCGTCCGGTTCCACCGTGCCGGCGCAACGGGAGCCCGAGTCCGGCCCCGGCGGCCGGCCGGGTGTGAAGCCAGGTGGCAAGCCGGCTTCGAAGCCGGGCGACAAGCCGGCCGCCGGGAAGCGCGGCAACGGCAAGGCCACACCGACGTACGAACCCAGCTCCGAGTAGGGCGGTTCACGACGCGGGGACGCCCGTGACCGGCGCACCGGTCACGGGCGTCCTGCCGTCCTCGGCGTGGTCCGCCCAGATGCCGCGGACATGGCCCAGGTGCTGTCGCATCAGCCGGGTCACGGCACCGGTATCACCCGCGGCCAGCAGGTCGAGGAGCGCGAGGTGCTCCTGTGCGGACGCGACGAGCTGGTCGCGCTCGGCGAGCCGCCCGAGTCCGAAGAGCCTGGCCCGCTTGCGCAGGTCGCTCACCGTCTCGACGAGGCGGGCGTTCCCGGCGAGCGCGAGGAGCTCGAGGTGGAAGCGCCGGTCGGCCTCGACGTAGCCCAACAGGTCGCGTTGCCGAGCGGCCTCGACGATCGCCGTGGCAAGCGGGCGTAGCCGTTCGAGGGTCGCCGGTTCCAACCTGCCCGCGAGCCGCGCCACGGTCGGTACTTCGATCAGCTGCCGCAGCTCGGTGAGGTCGTCGAGGTCGGTGTCGGACAGGTGCGTGACCCGGAAGCCCTTGTTGCGTACGACCTCGACCAGGCCCTCCTTGGCCAGGTCCAGCATGGCCTCCCGTACGGGCGTGGCCGAGACCCGGAACCGGGCCGCGAGGTGGGGCGCGGAGTAGATGGTCCCGGGCCGCATCTGCCCGGCCACGAGCGCCGCCCGCAGGGCGGCGGACACCTCTTCGCGCAGGCTGCGGTACCCGCGCAGGTCGGGTAGGTCGAGGTGGTCCGCCGAGTCCTCCGGCGTCGCCCCGGTCACAGCAGGAACCCCTGGGGGAACGGGTCGGTGGGATCGAGGAGGTACTGCGCCGTGCCGGTGATCCACGCCCGGCCGGTGACCGTGGGTACGACGGCGGGCCGGCCGCCGACCGTCGTCTCGGCGAGCAGTCGGCCCACGAACGTCGTACCGATGAACGACTCGTTGACGAAGTCCTGCCCGAGCGGAAGCTCGCCGCGGGCATGGAGCTGTGCCATCCGGGCGCAGGTCCCCGTGCCGCAGGGCGACCGGTCGAACCAACCGGGATGGATGGCCATCGCGTGCCGGGAGTGCTTGGCGTCGGAACCCGGCGCGGCGACGTAGACGTGGTGGCAGCCCGCGATCTCCGGGTTCTCCGGATGCCGTGGTGGCCGTTGCTCGTTGATCGCCGCCATGATCGCAAGGCCCGCGTCGAGGATGGCCTGCTTCTCCCCGCGGTCGAACGGCAGCCCGAGCCGGGCGATGTCCACGACTGCGTAGAAGTTCCCGCCGTACGCCAGGTCGTACCGGACCTCGCCGAGGCCGGGTACGGCGACGCTCTGGTCGAGCGCATCGACGAAGGCGGGAACGTTCTGCAGCGTCACACTGGTGGCCGCGCCATCCTCCACCGCCACCTCGGCGACGACCAGACCGGCCGGAGTGTCAAGCCGGACCTGCGTCACGGGTTCCGTCACCGGCACCATGCCGGTCTCGACGAGCACGGTCGCGACGCCCATGGCACCGTGGCCGCACATCGGCAGGCAGCCCGACACCTCGATGAACAGCACGCCGTAGTCGGCGTCCGGGCGGGTGGGCGGCTGCAGGATGGCCCCACTCATGGCGGCGTGCCCGCGCGGTTCGTACATCAGCAGCGTGCGTAGGTGGTCCAGGTGCTCCACGAAGTGCTGCCGGCGTTCGAACATCGTCGCGCCCGGGATCACACCCACGCCGCCCGTGAGGACCCGCGTGGGCATCCCCTCGGTGTGCGAGTCGACGGCGTGGAAGACGTGGCGCGACCGCATCAGACCGGCCTGGCCGCAGGTGCCACGCCGGCCAGTGCCTCCACCACCTGCTCGGTCGCCTTGCGGACAACGGCTTCCTGCTCGGGTGCGAGGGCGAGCCGCGGCGGTCGGCAGGGCCCGCCGTACCGCCCCACGATGTCCATCGACAGCTTGATCGCCTGGACGAACTCGGTCTTGGAGTCCCAACGCAGCAAGGGATGCAGCGTGCGGTAGAGCGGCAGCGCGACGGCGAGGTCACCCGCGACGGCCGCGTCGTAGAGGCGTACGCACACCTCGGGGAGCGCGTTCGGGTAGCCCGCCACCCAGCCGACCGCTCCCGCGATCCCGAGCTCGAGAGTCACGTCGTCGGCGCCGACCAGCACGTCGAGCCCGGGCGACTGCTCGCCGATCTGGTAGATCCGGCGGACGTCCCCGCTGAACTCCTTCACCGCGACGATGTGCCCCTCGCCGTGCAGGTGAGCGAGCAGGGACGGCGTGAGGTCGACGCGGGTGTCGTGCGGGTTGTTGTACGCGACGATCGGCAGGCCCGCCTTCGCGACCTCGGCGTAGTGCGCCACGACGATCCGCTCGTCGGCGCGGTAGGCGTTCGGTGGCAGCAGGAGGACGGCCTTCGCACCTGCCTCCGCCGCGTCCTCCGCCCACCGGCGCGCGGTCAGGGCGCTGTACGCGGCGACACCGGGTACGACGGACGCGTCGGCCGGCGCGGCCGCGATGGCGGTGCGGAGGACCCGCGCGCGCTCGTCGTCGGTGAGCGACTGGTACTCGCCGAGGGACCCGTTGGGAATCACGCCGGCACAACCGTTGTCGACGAGCCAGCGGACGTGCTCGGCGTACCGGTCGTGATCGACGGTCAGGTCCTCGCGGTAGGGCAGTGCGGTGGCGACGAGGACGCCGTGCCAGGGCGCGCGAGAGGTCATGGGTTTCCTTCCCTGGTGGAGGTCGGGTGCGTACGGTCGTCGGGGTCGTCGGGTCGTCCGTCGGGGTCGTCGGGGTCGTCGGGGTCGTCGGGGTCGTTTGGGTCGTCGGGGTTGCCGAGGTGGCTCGGGTCGTCGGGGTCGTCGAGGTCGAGCGTCGCGAGGACGCCGAGCGGTACTGGCTGTGCGAACGGGCGACGGTTCAGCGCGGTGAGGTCGTCGGCGGTGAGGTCGCGACCGGTCAACTGTGCGGCCAGTGCGGCCGTCGCCGATGCGCAGATCCGGCCCTGGCACCAGCCCATCCCCGCGCGCGTGAGCAGCTTGACGCTGCGCGGGTCGCTCGCCCCGAGGTCGCGGACCGCCTGCCGGAGCGTCCCGGCCGGAACCTCCTCGCAGCGGCAGACGAGCGTGTCGTCGGGCATCGTGGCGAGCCAGCCGGTGGGTACGCGATGCACCTCGGCGAGCACCCGCGCGAACGCCCGGAGGCCGTCGCGGCGCGCCCGCAGGCGCTCGACCCGTTGCGCGTGCGGTGCCGGGTGCGCGGCGATGGTGGCGGACGACGCCGTCGCGACCGCGTGGCCGGCCAGCTCGCCCTCGACCAGGGCGAGCGTGGCGCCCCCGATCCCGGTGGTCTCGCCGGCCGCGTAGACGCCCGGGACCGACGTGTGCTGGTCGGTGTCGACGTCCACCGCGGGCGCGCCCGACCCGTCGAGACCCACGGCGCAGCCGAGTTCGACGAGGAGGTCCAGCAGCGGACTGAAGCCGTACCCGACCGCGAGGGTGTCGCAGGGCACCAGCCGCTCGGTGCCCGCGATCGGCCGGTGCCGCGCGTCGAGGCGGGCAACGGTCACACCGGTGAGGTGCGACCCGCCGCGGGCGGCGACGACGGCGTGGCCGGTGGAGTACGGGACGCGGTGCCGGCCGAGCTGCCAGGCGTACGACCCCGCCTCGGTGAACCGGCCGGGGTGCCGGGCCAGAGTACGCAGGTGCGGCAGGTAGCGCCGGGCCCGGCCCGCCTCGTACACGCCGGCCACCCGGGCGCCGGCGCCGGCGAGTCCGGTGGCGACGGGCAGGAGGAAGGGTCCGCTGCCGGCGACCACCACGCGTTCGCCCACCACCACGCCGCTGCCCTTGAGCAGCGCCTGCGCTCCGCCGGCCGACATGACACCGGGCAGGTCCCAGCCGGGGAACGGGATCTGGCGGTCGTACGCACCGGTCGCGACGACCAGGCGGCTCGCGGTGCACCGGCGTGCCCGGCTGCCGTGGGCCTCGTCGAGGGCGTGCACGGTGAAGGACGTTCCGCGCTCCACCGCCCAGACCTGGTGGCGGGGGAGGTAGTCGAGTCGTTCGGTCGCGACCTGCCCGGCCAGGTCGGAACGGAGCCGCCGGAACCCACTGCCGTAGCGTGCGGCGCCGGCGTCGTCGCGGTGCCGGAAGTACTGCCCGCCGGGCCGCTGGCCGGCATCGAGGAGGACCACGCGCAGACCATGCGCGGCAGCCGTCGTCGCGGCCGCGAGCCCGGCCGGTCCCGCGCCGACCACCGCGACGTCGTACGCCGGATCAGTCGCGGCCATCGGCCACCTCCGGTGTCTTGGCCCCCGTTGTCCCGGCCGCCGTTGTCTCGGCCGCCGTTGTCTCGGCGAGGTCCGTGGTCACGATGTCGCCTGGTAGTGCCTCGGCCAGGCAGGCTCGCACCGAACGGCGCCCGTTGACGGTGACCAGGCAGTCGAAGCAGACACCGATGCCGCAGAACAGCCCACGGCTCTTGCCGCCGCGGGTCCGACGCCAGGACCGGATCCCGCCGGCGAGCAGGGCGGCCGCCACACTCTGCCCCGGCGCGGCGGGCAACGGTCGGCCGTCGACCACGATCTCGTACCTGCGCTCGTCGTCGTTCACACCCGCTCCCGTCCCGGCATGGTCGCCGTCTCCTCGAACCGCTCCGCGCGGAACGGCCGCAGGTCGAGACCGGGCTCGGCGCCCGTCAGGACGGCGGCCGTCAGCTCGCCGGTGACGGGGGCGAGACCGACGCCGCCGCCCTCGTGGCCGCACGCGTGGAGGAGCCCCTCGACCCGGGTGTCCGCGCCGATGACCGGCAGGTGGTCGGGTGTGTAGGGACGAAAGCCGCGGTACGCGCGGATCGCGGCGACCTCGGCGAGGAACGGGAACAGCTCGACGGCCTGCGCGGCCAGCCGGCGGAGTACCGGGAGGGAGAGCGTGCGGTCGAACCCGACCCGTTCGCGGCTGGCGCCGATGAGGATGGTCCCCGACTTCGTACCCTCGACGACCGCGGACGCCTCCAGGTCGGGTGAGCTGCTGGCGACGTTGGCGACGTACTCCGCGCTGTAGACCTTGTGCCGCACCCGCACCGGCAGGGGTTCGGTGACGAGGACGAAGCCCCGGCGGGGGAGTACGGGCAGGGAGACCCCCGCGAGCGCCGCCACCTCGCCGCTCCAGGTGCCCGCGGCGTTGACGACGGCGCCGGTGCGGATCACGCCGCCGGCGGTGTCGACGGCGGTGACCCTGCCGGTGCCGTTCGCGCGCTGGATGCCGGTGACGCGGACGCCGGTGTGCACCCGCGCACCATGGTGTCGGGCGGCCCGCAGCATCCATGAGGCCGCGAGCATCGGCTGGACCTGGGCGTCCTGCGGATAGTGCACGGCGCCGGCGAGCCCGTCGGCGAGGTGAGGTTCGAGGTCGGGAAGATCCGCCGGCGTCACCGACTCGGCGACCACGCCGTGAGCCCGGTGCGCGTCGGCGAGCCGCTCGAGGCCGGCGAGACTGTCGGCCGAGGCGGCGACCACGACCCCGCCCTTGGTCTCGTACTCGAAGTCCGCCTCGGGTCCGAGGTCGGTGGCAAGCTCCCGCCACAACGTGAGGGAACGCAGGATCAGGCCGAGCTCGGGACCGGGCTCCTTGTCGGAGACGAGCAGGTTTCCCTCGCCCGCGCCGGTCGTACCACCCGCGACCGCTCCGGAGTCGACGACCGTGACGTCGAACCCGGCGCGCGTCGCGTAGTAGGCACAGGCAGCGCCGACCACACCGGCACCGATCACCACGACGTCGGCGGAACGGGTCAGGTCCGACACCACGCCGGTACTATGTCACATACTTCTGAGGCGGACAGGCCGGCGGAGCGTCCCGGGCCCTCGCCCTCGGCCCGGGTGTCAGTCCGCGGCGACCACGCGCAGGTAGCCCGGCGCCGCGTTCCTCGTCCGCAGCTGGATCGGCACGACCTCGTGGCGCAAATCGTGGTACGGGTCCGCGCTCGCCATCCGTTCGTGCAGGAGCCGGGCCGCCCGTTCGCCGATCTCGCGTGAGGGCAGCGTCGCCGCCACCGCCGTGAGCGGCAGGATGTCGAACGGTCCGGCGTCGTCCATGCCGGCCAGGTCGACGTCACCGGGCACCTCGCGTCCGAGCGCGACCAGGTCGCCGACGGCCTGGGCGAGCGCGAAGCCGTTGCCACACAGCAGGACCGTGGGCGGCTCGGCGCCACGCAGGAGCGTCTCGACGACTCCCGGCCGGTCGGGTCCGGCCGGGAGGTACCTCCGCAGCACCGTGAGCTCGGGCCGGTTCGGGATCCCGTGGTCACGCAGCGCCTTGAGGTGGCCGGCGAGCCGGTCACGCACGCTCGTGCAGTCGGTCTCGTGCCAGAGCGTGGCGATCCGCTGGTGACCCAGCTGGATCAGTTGCTTGGTCACCTCGTAGCCCGCGGCCAGGTTGTCGGCCACGACCGCGTCCGTCGCGACGTCGGGGCGGTACCTGTCGACGAGGACGAGAGGAATCCCGCGCCGGCGTACCTCCGCGAACACCGAGGCTTCCGCGCCACCTTCGGACGGGTACAGCACGATGCCGCCCACGTTCGCGGCGAGTACGTCGAGGAGTGCCTCGGTCTCGCGTACGGCGGAGTTCCCCGTGTAGGTCAGGTACATCCGGTAGCCCAGCTCGCTCCACGTCGACTCCAGCCCGCCGAGGAGCTGGTCCACGTGCGCACCTCCGCCGCCCTGCAGGATGCAGGCGACCGTCTTCTCGCGGACCTGACCGGCGGCGGGTGCACCGATGGCCGGTGCGCCGCTGGCGGGTGACCACACCTCGCCCCGGGTCGGCCCCGCGCCCGGGCGGTCCGCGCGGTCGACACCCGCCGCCCCGGCCGACCTGTTCGCCCCCGCCGACCCGCTCGCCTCGCCCGACTCGGCCGCCTGCCCGACGCCGTCCGCGACGAACGTCCCGCTGCCCTGCCGCCGCACCAACAGGCCCTCGGCGACCAGTGCGTTGAGAGCGCGGACGGCCGTGGTCGTACTCACGCCGAACCGCTCGCAGACCTCCCGCTCGGTGACGAACCGGGCGCCGGGCGGGTGGTCGCCACGGGTCACCGCGGCACGCAGGGACTCCTTCACCTGCTGGTAGAGCGGGACCCGCCCGGCACCGCGTTCGACCTTCATGGCGGTTGCACCTTTACATTCCGACGCCAATTCAGCATAGGAAATCTGAGTGGCAGGGCCGTCTGGGGACCATCTTCGCCCGAATTGTTGACATGTTGACACGCTAAATCTAGGTTCACGCTCGTCGCCGCGCAGCCACACCCCCGGATCGCCGCGCCGACACACCCCAGAAAGGGGCCTCTCATGGTCAGCCGCCGCCAGTTCCTCAGCACCGGTGCCCTCCTGGCCACCGTCACCGTCGCGGGTTGCGGCTCCGGTGACGACTACTCCGGCAAGTCCGGCGGCACCAAGTTCACCTACCTGCGCCCGACCTGGGGACCCGCGACCTACACCAAGAACGGGCCGTACGAGAAGGAACTCGAAAGGCGCGGCGACGTCTCCATCGACGTCCAGATCATCCCGGTCATCGACTACGACACGAAGGTCAACACGATCCTCGCCTCCGGCGACGTCCCGGATGTCATCTGGGGCTCCGGTCCGAGTTCGGCGACGTGGAAGGAAGCGCAGGACGAGGGGGCGTTCGCGCCGATCGACGAGTACATCGAGAAGTACCCCGCGCTTCGCCAGGCGGTGCCCGACAGCATCTGGAAGCTGTTGAAGGACGAGAACGGCGACACGTACTTCATCCCCAACCTGATCTGGCCGCAGGTGCCCTTCTTCCTCACCTATCGCGAGGACCTGTTCGACAAGGCCGGCATCGAGCCGCCGACGACGCTGGAGGAGTTCCCCAAGACGCTGGAGAAGGTGCGGGCGGCGTACCCGAAGATCGTCCCGTTCACGATGGGGTACGAGTGGAGCGCGAAGGAGATCGCCACCTCGTTCGGCGTGAGCATGTTCTCGTGGGAGCCCTCGCCCGACGATCCCGAGCGGCTCATCCCGTGGTTCATGAAGGAGAAGGAGGTCGACCTCTACTTCTGGTTCCAGGACCTCCACAAGCGTGGCCTGCTCGACCCCGACTACGGCGTCAACAAGGAACCCAACTTCGCCGACGACAAGTTCCGCGCCGGCAAGGCCGTCATGGTGATCTCCCACTGGGGTTCGTATCCCGACATGATGAGCAAGCTGCGGCCGATCGAGAAGGACGCCCAGGTGGGCATCGTGTCGCCGCTCGGGGAGTCCGCGGGCAACAGGATCGTCTTCCCCGTCGACCGCGGCTTCTACGTGTCCGCGAAGATGGCGGACCCCGACGGCTTCTTCCGGTTCCTCAACTGGAGCATCACCGACGGCTCCGACTTCCGGCGCTTCGGCATCAAGGGCCGGACCTACACGGTGGAGGGCGGCGTCAAGTCGCCCATCCCCGACAACGAGCGGAACAAGGCCTACCAGGGCCCGCAGCTCGAGCCGCTGTCCTTCCTCGGTCCGTTCTCCGAGAAGCTCGACTGGGAGCAGATGAAGATCGGCTACGAGGCGGCGGACGTCGCGGACCGGTTCGAGTACATCAGGGGCAAGTTCGAGGAGTACACCGCGAAGGAGTACCCCGACTACCGCGACCCGACGGCGCGCTCGGCGACCGAGGACAAGAAGGGCACCCAGCTGTTCGAGGACCACCTGCAGAAGGTCACCCAGAGCACGATCCTCGACCACAAGGTCTCCCGCGCCGACTGGGACAAGGCGATCGCCAAGTGGCGGGCGGCTGGCGGCGACACGATCATCGACGAGCTCAACGCCGCGCAGAAGGACAAGTCGAAGCCGAACTACATTCCGAAATGACGACCACGACCCGGGCGCCCGCGCGGCCGGCCGCGCCGATCGGTCCGCGGTCCGGTGAGGGACGGCTGCGGGGCAAGGCGTCCGAGGTCTGGCGTTACCGCTGGCTCTATGCCCTGATCCTGCCCACCGTCATCTACTTCGTGGTGTTCGCGTACCTGCCGATGATCGGCCTGCAGATCGCGTTCAAGGACTACAAGGTCTTCCGCGGGATGTGGGAGAGCCCGTGGGTCGGCTTCGAGCACTTCCAGGTGATGTTCGGCTCGGAGAAGTTCCCGCAGCTGATCAAGAACACCCTGCTGATCAGCTTCTACCGCATCGTCTTCGGCTTCCCGGTACCGATCCTGTTCGCGCTGCTGCTCAACGAGGTACGCCGGATGTGGTTCAAGCGCGGCGTGCAGACGGTGACGTACTTCCCGCACTTCCTGTCCTGGGTCGTGTTCGCCGGCATCGTCATCAACATCCTCGGGCCCACCGGACTCCTCAACACCCTGATCACCGACTCCGGCGGTGACCGGGTCAACTTCCTCACCAACCCCGACACGTTCCGTTCGGTGGTCGTGGTCACCGGCATCATGAAGGAGTTCGGCTGGGGCGCGATCATCTATCTCGCCGCGCTCTCGGGCATCGACGGCCAGCTGTACGAAGCGGCGCGGGTCGACGGTGCCGGCAAGCTGCGCCAGATCTGGCATGTCACCCTGCCTGGTCTGCGGCCGGTGATGGCGGTTCTGCTCGTTCTCTCGCTCGGCAGCCTGCTCGACGCCGGCTTCGACCAGATCTTCCAGCTGCAGAACGCCGCGACCCTCGAGGTCGGCGACATCATCGACACCTACGTCTACCGGGTCGGCCTGCTCGACGCACAGTTCGAGCTCGCGACGGCGGTCGGGTTGTTCAAGGGCGTCGTCGGTCTCGTCATGATCGTCACGGCCAACTACGTCCTGCGCAGGATGGGCCAGCGGTCCATCTGGTGAGGGAGCGGTCTCTATGGTGAACGGAGGTGGCCCGGCATGACGGCCACGCCCACGACCGACACGGACCTCGACAGCGGCATCGAGCAGTCCGCTCCCGGGCATTCATACCTGGACCGCAACCCCTGGTGGGCCGACGCCGCGATCCACCTGGTGCTCGTGGTGCTCGGCCTCGTGACGCTGCTGCCGATGATCAACATCCTGGCGCGCTCGCTCAGTGCGGGCACCGCGATCTCGGCGAACCCGTTGATGATGTGGCCGAGCTCGCTGACGGTCGAGGCGTACCTCTACATCTTCGAGACGCCGGTGCTGATGCGTTCGTTCGGCATCACGGTCTTCGTCACGGTGGTGGGCACCGCGCTCAACCTGTTCTTCACGACGACCGCGGCGTACGGGCTGTCCAAGACCTACATTCCGGGCTACCGCTTCCTGATGTGGCTCGTCATCATCCCGATGCTCTTCGGCGCCGGGCTGATCCCGACCTACCTTCTGCTCAAGGGACTCGGCCTCATCAACAGCGTGTGGGTGCTGGTCGTCGTCGGCCTCGTGTCGCCGTTCAACCTGATCCTGATGCGGAACTTCTTCTGGAGCCTGCCGCCCGAGATCGAGGAGTCGGCCCGCATCGACGGGGCGTCCGACCTGCAGGTGCTGTGGCACATCGTGCTGCCGCTGTCGAAGCCGGTGATCGCGACGATCGGACTGTTCTACGGCGTCGCCCACTGGAACGACTTCTTCACCGGGCTGTTCTATCTCACCGACAGCTCGAAATGGCCGCTGCAGGTGGTGATGCGGTCGATCATCATCGACCAGAGCATGTTGGGAATGGGCGGCGGCAACGCACCTACGAACGACCTGCAGAAGCTCATCATCTCTGCCGACAACATCCGGGCGGCCACGATCATCTTCTCGATCGTGCCGATCCTGCTCGCGTACCCGTTCCTGCAGCGCTACTTCGTGAAGGGCATCGTCCTCGGCGCCGTCAAGGGCTGACCCGGCCGCCCTCGCCCGTCGCCGGGAAGTCCCACAGGTGGTAGTCGGCGACTCTCTCCGGAAGCCCATCCCGACGTACACGGGGTACCCCGCGGGTGTGGCCTGGAGGACCGCGGTGCGGGCACCGCGGTCGGCACCGTCCCGGATCGCACGCTCGGTGAGGTGCTGGCCGAATGCGCGGCCGCGGAACTCCGGCCGCACGCCGACGAAGTACACACCGACCGTGGTGTCGTCATGGACACCGACGCTGATGGCCACGCACCGGCCCTCGACCCGTCCGAGGTAGAACTGGACCCGTTGGTCGGCGAGGGTGGCAGGGGTGAGGAGTGCGCCGATGAGCGCCGGATCGTGCTGGTAGCTGGCTGCGGCGCAGGCCACGAACGCGGCCAGGTCGGCGACGCTGCTGGCGGCAGTGACGTCAGGGGATGACCCTCGCGGAGTCTTCGGAGGCCCGACTGGCCTGGTGAGAATGGGATACAACGGCTCGGGTGCCCGGCCGCGGGTCCGGCCGAACGTCTCGGCCGCCCCGCTGGGACGCTCGCACACGACGCGCCACGGCAGGCCGCGTCCCTCGAAGAACGCAGCGGCGCGGCTGATGGTCTCGGCCTCGTCATCCAGCGGATGGCAGTGGACCTGGTTGAAGGGAGCGGCGGGGATGCCGGTGGCGACGAGCAGCCCGCCGGGGAGATCGTCGACGACACCACCGGTGGCGCGAGCCAGATGTCGCCAGAACGCCTGGTGGTTGCGATGGAGGTCCCGCACGTGGCAGTTTCCACCACCCTCCGGTTCACCCTCGACGTCCACCCTCGACGGCACCGGGGTGCTGCCGGGCCCGCTCTGCCGACCTGGTAGCAGCCGATGCCGTCTCAACGCTGGCGACGCCAGGGGCCGGTGATCGCGAACGTCGTGCCGGGGTTGTAGCAGTTGGCATACAGCGTCCGACCGTCGGCGGAGAACGTGACTCCCGCGAACTCGCCGTACGACGGGTCCTCCGGTGTGCCGACGTTCTGCCGGTTGCGGGCCAGGGCGAAGACGTCGCCGCCCGCGGTCACGCCGAGCAGATGCTGTTCGCCCTCGCCGTCCTCGGCCAGCATCAATCCGCCGTACGGCGAGAGGCAGATGTTGTCGGGCGCCTCGCCGGGTGGGTCGGTCGCCGGGTCGTAGCCGAACACGACGGTCAGTTCGAGGGTGTTGCGGTCGGGGGAGTACCGCCACACCTGGCCGTCGTGGTCGGCGGTCGAGCCGTTCGCGCTCCGGGCGAAGCTCGCGACGAAGTAGACGCTTCCCCTGCCCCAGTAGCAGCCTTCGAGCTTCTGCGAGTGCGTGATGCCGCCCGGACCGAAGTCCTGGTTGCGGATCGGCACCGTCTCTGCCAGCGGGTCGGGAACGTCGACCCACTCGATGTCGTGGAACCGGGTGCCGACCTCGTGCACCGTGGACAGGTCGGCGACACCCGGAACGCGCATCGCCTGGAGGGTTCCGCCCGCGCGCAGGCTGGCATAGCCGCCGAGTGGCCGCTCCGGAAGGAAGCGGTAGAACAGCCCGAACGGAAGCTCGAACGCGTCCTCGGTCTCGTAGACGATGCCGGTGTGCGGGTCGGTCGCCGTCGCCTCGTGCGCGAACCGTCCCATCGCGGTGAGCGGTGTGGGATCGGCGTTGCGGGCGTTGTCGTACGGATCGACCTCGAAGATCCAGCCGTGCGACAGCTCGCTGCCGGCAGGACTCGCCTCGGTCTCCTCGCAGGTGAGCCAGGTCCGCCAGGGCGTGTGGCCGCCCGCGCAGTTGACGAACGTGCCACCGAGGCTGACGTACTCGTCGACGACCCTCCCAGCCGGCGAGGTCTCCAGCGTGGTCGTGCCGCCGGGTCCGAGTGGGTCGTAGGTGTGGGAGGCCGGTCCCGCCACCCAGTGCGGCGCGGTCTCGCGGCACTCGTGGTTGCGGACCAGGAACGTGCCGCCGCGCCTGCCGGGGAAGCTGGACTGGCCGTCGAACCGGCTGGGCACGACGCCACCACCGTGCAGGGCGGTGCCTTCGCGGCTCAGGATGCGGTACGAGAACCCCTTGGGGAGGTCCAGCACACCATGCGGGTCGGTGACCAGGGGTCCGTAGCCGCTCGCCGGACCGGTGCTGCCGGCCGCGGGGTTCGCCGCGAAGAACGAGTCGAGGGCGCCGACCACGACGACGCCGAGACCCGCGCCGCCGGACTGGAGAAGATCACGTCGGGACAGCGCCATGTATGCCTCCGGTGTCCTGCGGGTCGGTGACCGGGCCGGTCAGTCCTTGGTCAGCTTCGGCCCGTTCCTCGGCAGGATGGTCGAGGGACGGCGGGCTGGCAAGAAGATCTACCTGACCGAATCGGTCGCTCGCGGCACAAACCACCCGCACGCTGCGGATTTCCCGGGAGGCTTACCGGTGCGGCATACCGGTGCGGCTGTCCCACGTTCGGTGTCCACCTGCTCAGGCGTCGACGAAGTACTGCTCCGGGTGGGTCGGGCCAGGGGTGAGCACCGTGTACGTGTCGATCATCTCCTTGGGAACGTTGTGGAAGTCGTTCTTGACGATGCCGTAGCCGTCGACCTCGAGCCCCACGCCGATGACCTGGAACTCCTGCTTGGCGATCTGCAGGATCTCCCTGATCAGCGCGAGCTGCTCGTCGGCGTCCGTGGTCGCGAGGATCCGGTCGTACAACGCCATCTGCCGGCGGTTGGGCGCGGGCGGCTTCTCGCCCGACTTGCCACCGGTGGAGTACCACTCCGCCCACCGGATCGCGTACCTCGATCCGGTGTTCTGCGGAAAGAAGTAGAACGGCTCGAGAATCGTGGCGAGTGCGTTGTACGCACCCTGGTCGCCCTGCCAGAGCACGACGTCGTGCTGGTTGGCCTCGACCCGTTCGGTCCACAGGGCGCGGTTGCGAGGCTGCGCCGAGACCTCGAGCCCCAGCTTCTTCCAGTACGTACTGATCATCTGGGCGGTGTCGGCCCACTCCGGCCTGAGCTCGGCGCTGAACTCGATGGAGAACGTGAGGGGCTCACCGTCGGGCCGCAGCCTCCGACCCGACCCGTCGCGCTTGGCCAGACCAGCCCGGTCGAGATGGCTGTTGGCGAGGTCGACGTCGAACTCGGTGTACTGCTTGGCCATCTCCTTGTCGAAGAGTTCGGACTCGGGCCGCGGCGCCACCTGCCAGGGTTCACCCTGCTTCTGGAACGCGGCGTCGATGATCTCCTGGCGGTCGATCGCGTGCGACAGCCCGATCCGGAAGTCCTTGTTCTGGAAGATCTTCCGGAGCGTGGGGTCCTTGTGGGTGAGGTTCAGCTGGATCAGCGTGTGGTTCATCGAGCCGGTCTGCAGACCGAAGAACTCATAGTCGCCGCGTTCGCGCCCGGCCGCGAGAACGGGCTTGTTGCGCAGGATGTTGAAGTGCCGGCAGTGCATGTCGAGCTCGCCGGCCACGGCCCTCGTGATCATGACCTCGACGTCGCCGACCACGTCGAACACGACCCGGTCGAGGTACGGCAGCTGGCTGCCCTGTCGGTCGACCTTCCAGTAGTACGGGTTGCGCTCCGCGACCGCGCGGGTCCCGGTGCCGACCGGCCGGGCGAACTTCCAGGCGTACAACACCGGCAGGTCGACGTTGACGTACGGATCGGTCTTGTTCGCGTACAACGCCACCCAGTCCTCGAACTTCTCCTTCGTCGCGAGCGACTTGGCGTCGGGGTTGTGGGCAAGGTGGAACTGCTGCGCATAGTGCTTGGGATGCGCGACGAGGTACATCCCGAGCGCGGTGCACTGCCGCTGCAGGAAGAGCCCGTCGGGTTCGTCGAGGTGCAGGCGTACCTCGTAGTCGCCGACCTTCTCCGCCCGTGCCGGCCATGGCGGCACCGGCCAGAGCTCGGTGTTGTTGAGGACGTCGTTCTGCGCGAAGACGACGTCGTCGGCGGTGAACGGCTCGCCGTCCGACCACCGCACGCCGCGGCGTAGGACGAAGGTGTACTCCGTTCCGTCCGCGTTGCCCTCGAAACGCTCTGCCAGGTTGGGAAGCATCCGCTTCCAGTCGGTGTCCCACCTGAGCAGGTAGTCGTAGAACAGGATCCGGTTGGGCCACGAGGTGTCGGCACTGCCCTGCAGGAGCGTCGCCCATTCACCGCCGTAGCGTCCCGGCCGGTCCACGGGGTCGACGACGACGGGCTTGGCGGGGAGTCGCTTCGCGACCGGCGGAAGCGTTCCCGCCTTCACCTTCGCCGCCAGGACGGGTGCCTCCTTGCCCTTCCTGGTCGAGCCTGCCGCGGCTCCGCCGCCGTCCTGCCTCGGATCGGTGGAGAGCAGGTCACAGCCCGGAAGCCCCACGGCGGCGAGTCCCGCCCATCCACCGGCCTGCAACAGCCGCTTGCGGGAGATCCTTCTGCCGTCCGGAGGGCGGTGGGTCATCGTGGCTCCTGCCCGACCGGCTCGCGGACGCGGCCCTGGGGTCTGCGGCACGGCGAGCCGTGTCGCGGTCGTCGACGTGGCACAGCACGGATCTCTCAACCTGGCACGCCTGAATTTTTAGGGTCAAGACCGAATGTGGTCCTGGCCTCAGTCGGCCAGGACGCCGGTCACTCCCCGTCCGCGGCCGGAAGCGTGAGGACGTACGCCGTCGTGGGCCACGGGCGCCCCCGGACCGTCCGCTCGCCGTCACGTGCTGGTTCGTGCCGAAAGCCCGCGCGGACGGCGACCCGCTGCGAGGCGGCGTTGTCGGCATGCGTCCACAGCCGGATCTCTCTGACCGCGAACGTCTCGGCCGCCCAGGTGCAGACCAGTCGTACGGCGCGGGTGGCGGCGCCATGTCCGCGGGCGGTCGCTGCCAGCCAGTACGACAGGTCCGCCGACGATCCGTCGTGGGAGATCGCGATGTTGCCCCAGCGCTCGCCGTCGGCGGCGGCACAGACCACGAACCCCGCAGCATCCTCGCGCTGATGCAGGTCGCTGATCCCCGCCTGGACCTCGGCGGCCGTGAGCGTCTCGGGTTCCGACGTGAACCGCTGGATCTCGGGGTCGTCGATCGACACGGCGTACCACTCCGCGTCGTCGTCACACCAGTCTCGCAGCCGCACCACGCCGTCGGTGAGTGGCGGCGGGCGCACGAGGGTCACCAGGTTCCGCGTGGTGGCTGGAAGTCGGGCCGGAACGTGCGGAGGTAGCCGCCGTCGTCGCGCCGGCGGATGCCGCAGGTGAGGTACTGCTCGTGCAGACGCGCCAGCTGGTCCTGGTCGAGCTCCACACCGAGTCCCGGGCCCGCGGGCACCGGCACGGCGCCGTCGACGAACCGCAGCACGCCCGGCCTGACCACGTCGGTGGAGGTCCACGGATAGTGCGTGTCGCAGGCGTACGAGAGGTACGGCGTGGCGGCGCCGAGGTGCACCATCGCGGCGAGGCTGATCCCGAGGTGGGTGTTTGAGTGCATGGACAGCCCGATGCCGAACGTCTGGCAGATCGTCGCGAGCTTCGACAGAGCCGGAGGCCGCCCCAGTAGTGGTGGTCGGAGAGCAGGAGCACCGATCGCCTTGCGGGCAACGGCTTCGGGGAGGTGGTCGAACGCGACCACGCACATGTTGGTGGCCAGCGGCATCGACGCATCGCGGCGGCGACCGCCGCCATGCCGGCGATGTCGGGGGTCGGGTCCTCGAGGTACTCCAGCAGCCCGCCAGCTCCTCGGCGACCTCGAGTCGAGGTCTGGCACCGACCAGGCGCAGTTGGGGTCGAGTCGCAGCGGATGGTCCGGGAACGCCTCCCGCAGCGCCTGGATGGCGGCGATCTCGTCGGCCGGCGGTAGCACACCGCCCTTGAGCTTCAGCGACTCGAAGCCGTACCTGGCGACCAGCGCGCGGGCCTGTGCGACGATTCCGTCGGCGTCGAGCGCCGCACCGAGACGTCGTCGGGCTCCGCGCCGGGATGGGCGGCCCACTTGTAGAACAGGTATGCGGAGAACGGCACCGCCTCCCGGACCCGCGCCGCCGAGCAGCGCCCACACGGGCCGGCCGATGGCCTGGCCCTGCAGGTCGAGCACGCGACCTCGAACGGCGACGAACACCCGGGCCAGGATCTTGGCCGCGTGGACGGCGCCGGTGAGCCCGTGCCGGTCGCGGGCGTCGGCGGTGCCGACCGCGGCCGCCGCCCGGCGCCCGCGACGCCGGCAGGTCGAAGATGTCCAGCCCGACGAGGCGCGGGCGCGGCCGGCCGAACAGGTCCAGCTGCGCGGCGTCGCCGTAGGTCTCGCCGAGGCCGATCGAGCCCGTCGGCGGCAGTCGAGCTCGACGATCGCTGCGCAAGCGCCCACGGCTGGTGGACGCCGGCGACGTTGAGCAGGGGCGGGTCGCGGAAGGCGACCGGGGTCACCACGACCTCGCGGATGATCGGCGGTCCTCCTGCGTCCGGCCGTCCTGGCCGTCCTGGTCGGCGGGCGTGGCTGGGCCTGCCGCAACGCGGCCCGGCCGGCGGCGATCAGCGCCGCCAGCCGTTCGACATGCTCCGGGCTCGGCGTCGACGAGCGGTGGGCGGACCCCCCCATCGGCAGGCCGCGCCAGCCGCGCGCCGGCCTTGACGAGCGCGACGGCATAGCCGGGAACGCGGTCGCGGAGCGTCGGCGAACGGCAGGTAGAAGTCGGTCAGCAGGGGGTGACGGTGTCTCGTCGCCGGACGTGAACGCCCGGTGGAACCGGTGGCGATGTCCGGCGCGAAGCAGTGCACCGCCGACGAGTAGCTGCTCGACGCCGATGCCGCGGTAGGCGCGGGCGCGACAGCTCGGCCGTGGGCATGCCGTTGAGGAAGCTGAAGTCGGCGGCCCGCGCGTGGCCGCTGGTCCGGACCGTCGTGATGGTCCGCAGCATCGCGTCGACGTCGCCGATCCCGTCCTTGAGGCCGCGTACGGGTGGGCATGTCGAGCAGCGCGACGGCCGCGGCGGCCGGGTCGAGCACCGCGTTGGCCCGTTGGTAGACGACGAGCGGCACCGTCGCTCCGGCCACGTGGCGGACGTGCCGCAGCAGGCCGGCTCGGGCGTGGAGCAGACCAGGTACGGCGGGAGCAGCAGCACCCGTCCGCCCCGCACTCGGCCGCCGCGCGGGCGAATCGCCCGGGCCAGTCCGCGGGTCCGCCACCCGCACCGGCGACCACCGGGACCCGTCCGGCGGCGTCGCGTACCGCGGTCGTGACGACCGTCGCGTACTCGTCGAGGCTCAGCGCGGGGAACTCGCCGGTGCCGCACGCCACGAAGACCGCCGCGGCGCCGGCGCTCACCTGGTGGTCGACGTGCGTGGCGAATGTCTCGACGTCCACCTGGTCATCGGGACCGAACGGCGTGAGAGGGAAAGAGAGGAGTCCTGGAAAGTCCACGGGCTCGACCGTACCGCCCTCTCGCGCCGGGTTGGGGTGGGCAGCTTTCCGGGTAGGCGCCTGGGTACGCCTGACAAGGGAGCTGACGTGGAGATCGCCATCGGGTTGCCGAGCACGATCAAGGGCGCGAGCGGCGCACTGGTACGCGACTGGGCGCGCGAGGCCGAGCGATGCGGCTTCAGCTCCCTGGGGACGATCGACCGGCTCCGCTATCCGTCGTACGACCCGCTGAGCGCGTTGACGCTCGCCGCGGGAGTGACCGAGCGGATCCGGCTGACGACCACGGTCCTGCTGCCGCTTCTGCACGGGAGTGCCGCCGGGCTCGCCAAGCAGCTGGCGAGCCTCGACGCGCTGTCGAACGGGCGCCTCGTGGTCGGCATCGGCGCGGGTGCCCGTCAGGACGACTTCGACCTGGCCGGCGTCGACTACCGTCGGCGCGGGGCGCTCCTGGACGAGCAGATCACCCGGATGCGGGAGCTGTGGTCGACGGACTCGGAGGACTCGGTGAGTCCGGCCGCGCGCCGACCAGGCGGTCCGCCGATCCTCGTCGGAGGAACGGCGAAGGCCGTGATCCGCAGGACCGTGACGTACGGCGCGGGCTGGATCATGGGCGGCGGAGCACCGGACCAGTTCGCCGAGTTCGCGGGGACGATCCGTACGGCGTGGGCCGAGGCTGGCCGGTCGGGAAGCCCGCGGCTCGCGGCGTTGGGCTACTTCGGACTCGGGCCAGAAGCGCGCCGTCATGCGGTCGAGAACCTGGGCGACTACTACAGCTTCCTCGGCATACCGGCCGAGGCCGTTGCCGACATGGCGGCCCTGGACGAGGAGTCCGTACGCCGCGTGGTCGCGGCCTTCGACGCCGCGGGATGCGATGAACTGGTGCTGTCGCCGTGCGTACCTTCACTCGATCAGGTGGAGGCGCTCGCGCGGGCATCGGGCCTGCTCTGAGGCCCGCCGCTGTTCGGCGTAGGTCAATTCCATCACGCTGGGCGACGGAAGAACAAGGCTTGTTCTTCGGCCCGTTCGTTCGCAGACTGATGAGCCGCGGGACGCCATGCCCCACGATGCGGACGAACCAGCGAAGGGGGATCGATGACGATCCCGGCCCGGGTCCGGCGTGGCGGCCGCCGGTGGCGGGCGCTGCTGGCCCTGATGTGGCGGGCTGGTCGCTTCCAGGCGGTCGGTCTCGGTGTCCTCACGGTTCTGCTCGGACTGATGCCGACGGTGGTCATCGTGGCGACCGGCCTGCTGGTCGGGACCGTTCCTGGTGCGGTCGCGCATGGGCTCGACTCGCCGGACGGACACCGCGCCCTGGTGGCCCTGGCCGCGGTCGTCGCCGTGTTCGCTGCCGAGTCCGTCCTCAGCAACCTGGCGGGATACCTGCGGACCGTTCTCGACAGCAGGTTCGCCCTGACGGTGCACGAGTCCGTGGCCGAAGCGATGCTGGCGCCGGCCGGTGTGACGCAGGTCGAGGACCCCCATGTCGCGGGTGAGGTGGCCGCGATCGACGACGCGGCGACGCGTGGCGTGCTGGGATCCACGATCGGCAGCCTGTCCTCGGTCGTCGTGGCCCGGGTTGCCGGGATGGGTGCGTTCGTGGTCCTGTTGGCCTTCCGCTGGTGGGCGCCGTTCGTTCTCGCCGGCGCCTGGCAGGTCGCGAACCGCCTGTACCTGCGGACCACGGCCCGCGGTGTCACGGTCGGTATGGCCGAGGGGGCCACCGGGATGCGGCGTTCCGCGTATCTGCGAAGCCTCGCGGTCGACGCCGCGGCAGCCAAGGAAACAAGGGTGTTCGGGCT
>CAVRKO010000002.1:0-633897 GCA_963721745.1 uncultured Actinomycetota bacterium
AGTGTCGAGCAGCAGCCTCATACAGGTTTCCGGCGCATGATCTCATCCCAGTTCCGCAGCCATTCCTGCTCAATCTCATCCCATTCCTCTGGGTTGAAGGCAGGCGATGTGGCATCATAACCCGGGGCGAAAGTGACCATGCCTTTCATGCAACCGTAAACTGACTTCCAGCGTTCGCCCTTACCCGGGGCGCCCGCCGGGGCCGATTTGCGAAAGACCAAACGCTCCGCCGCCAGTTCAACCTCCGCAGTCTCGAAGCCTGCATCCAGCCATTCCTTGGTCATCACATTGTTCGTCGGATTGTTGCTCCACCAGGCTCTGTGTGATTTGGATGACTTTGGAAGTTTCGCACCAATCAAGCTTTCGATTTCGGCAAACGTCATCCTGACGCGGTCGCGTTTCTGCTTTTTCAGGAACTGACCGAGCGGCTCATACTTGCCCATGCAAAAACCTCAAATAAACACACACATAATAATGTGTGTGTTTGTGTGTGTCAATACTGTTCAAAGCCGCGCGCCAGATCGAGATCGACAACGCGCTTGTCATATTCGTGCTGTTCCCACTTCGCGGTGTGGACGTAATGGTCAATCACCTCGTCGCCGAAGGCCGAGCGCATGAATTTCGAGCCATCAAGCAGCGACGTGGCATCGCGCAGGGTCTTCGGAATTTCACGCAGCGCCTTGGAGGTGTCGTAGGCGTCGCCGGAAAAAACCGGCTCCAGCTTCATCTTCTTTTCAACGCCATCAAGGCCCGCGGCAAGCAGCGCCGCAAAAGCCAGATAGGGATTGAGATCGGCCCCGCCGACCCGGCACTCCACGCGAATGGCTTTCGTATCGGCCCCGCACAGGCGGTAGCCCGCCGTGCGGTTGTCAAAGCTCCAGATGGCGCGGGTCGGCGCGAAAGTTCCCGCCATGAAGCGCTTGTAGGAGTTGATGTAGGGCGCAAGGAAATAGGTGATTTCGCCGGCATGCTCCAGCTGGCCCGCGAGGTAATGCTTCATCAGGTCCGACATGCCGTGGTCGCCGGCCTTGTCCTGGAACAGCGGCGTCTTGCCATCGGCACTCCACAGGGACTGGTGCACATGCGATGAACTGCCGGCCGCCGCATAGTCCCACTTCGCCATGAAGGTTATGGCTTTTCCCTGGCCATAGGCGATTTCCTTGCAGGCATTCTTGATGATGGCGTGGCGGTCCGCCATGTCGAGCGCGTCCGAATATTTGACGTTGATTTCTTCCTGGCCCACGCCCCATTCGCCCTTGGAATTTTCGACGGGAATGCCCGCCCCATGCAGGCCATTGCGGATGGCGCGCATCACGCCCTCTTCCTTGGTGGTTTGCAGGATGTGGTAATCCTCGCTGTAATGGCCTGAGGTTTTCAGGTGGCGGTAGCCCTTGTGATGGGCCGATTTCATAGCTGTCGTCGAACAGGAAGAACTCAAGCTCGGAGGCCATGTAGGCCTTCATCTTCATCGCTTCGAGGCGCTTCAACTGTTTTTTCAAAATGGCGCGCGGGGAATGGGGAACGTCTGCATGGGTGTGGTGATCCAGGATATCGCACAGCACCAGAGCGGTGGCCGGCAGCCATGGGCGTGCGGCGCAGGGTGGCCATATCGGGCTTGATGACAAAGTCGCCATAGCCCTTTTGCCAGCTTGTGGCCTTGTAGCCCGGCACCGGCTCCATGGCGATATCAACGCCCAGCAGATAGTTGCAGCCATGGGTTTCCTCATAGCCGCCATCCACGAAGAACTGCGCATGGAAACGCTTGCCGATGAGGCGGCCCTGCATATCCACCATGGCGGCCACGACCGTATCGATGGTGCCGGCCTTTACCTCCGCTTTCAGCTCTTCCAGTGTCAGCATGCCATTGGCCATTTTCGTCTCCCCTATTTTGTTATCGCGTGAATGAGCGGCATCGCCAGGCGCTGCGCCCATTCATTCTGTCCGCGTTCATTGGCAATGAAGTCATTGCGAATTTCGATCATGACGTATTTGAGCCCCCGCGGCGCCGCATGCAGGTTGAGAGTGTGCAACACTCCATCCTTCGGCCCATAGGGTTCATTAAGCCGCACGTCCACTTTCGGGAAGGCCTTGATCAGCTTGTCGGCAATGCGCGCATCCCGGTCAAACAGGATGCCAAGCTCCACCGCCCGCTCCTTGCCCTTGTACATTTTCGTAAAGCTGTGAATGGTGACCAGGCTTGTGGTCCGCCCCTCGCAGGCGCGGGCGTCCAGCATGCGGGCCAGCCGCTCGTGGAACGGCCAGTAAATGGCTTCGACGCGGGCCATCTTGTCCGCCGCACTCAAGCCCTTGTTTCCGGGAATAGGCGTCGTTTCGCTCATTTCCGGGATGGCGCCAGCGGAGTCCGGCGGCCGGTTGCAGTCATAGGCCAAACGCGAATAGCGCTGCAAAACCAGCGGCGCATCGAGAAGGCGCGAGAGCAGCCGCGAAACCCCTTCGGCGCCGATGTCCCAGGCAATGTGTTTTTGCAGGTCATCCGCCGGAAGGCCGAGATTTCCCAGCTTTTTTGGCAGGCGGTTGCTGGCGTGCTCGCACACCAGAACATAAGGCGAGGGCCCCGCTTCATTCACCAGAATGAACGCGTCTTCCTCCCCTTCAAGCAGATTTTTGGTCATTTATCTGTCGACTTCCCTTGCCGCGCGTTGTTTCAGAACTGTCGCTGCCTGTCAAACACTGGCAGTGTATAAAGTGCACATGGAAGGCATCTGCCGGGGAATTAGCTGGGAAACATGCAGGAATTCGACTTTATCATCATAGGCTCCGGTTCCGCCGGATCGGTCATGGCCCACCGGCTGTCGGAAGACGGCAAGAATACCGTTCTTGTTCTCGAATTCGGCGGCAGCGACCGCGGCCCTTTCATCCAGATGCCCTCGGCCCTCTCCTATCCCATGAACATGACCAGCTACAACTGGGGCTTTGTAACGGAGCCCGAACCCCATTTGGGCGGGCGCAGGCTGGCCACGCCGCGCGGCAAGGTCATGGGCGGCTCATCCTCGATCAACGGCATGGTCTATGTCAGGGGCCACGCCAGGGACTTTGACGCCTGGGAGGAAATGGGGGCCAAGGGCTGGGGCCACCGCCATGTACTGCCCTATTTCAAGCGGCTGGAAAATTCCCACGGCGGCGAAGAAGGCTGGCGTGGGACTCGACGGCCCCATGCATGTGAAACGCGGCCGCAGATTAAATCCGCTCTACCAGGCCTTTGTCGATGCGGGCCGCGAGGCGGGCTATCCGGTGACCCCGGATTACAACGGTTACCAGCAGGAAGGCTTCGGCCCCATGGAAATGACCGTGCACAAGGGTTTCCGCTGGTCCGCCGCCACCGCCTATCTCAGGCCGGCGCTCCGCCGCCGCAATGTCAAGCTCGTGACCCGCGCCTATGTTCACCGCATTATCCTTGAGGGCAAACGCGCCACCGGAGTTGAATATGAAGTAGGTGGTGAAACTATAACTGCCAAGGCGCGGCGCGAAATTGTTGTCGCCGCCTCCAGCATCAACTCGCCAAAAATCCTGCAGCTCTCCGGCATCGGCGCGCCGGACGTGTTGAAGGCCGCCGGCCTTCCGGTAAATCATGTGCTGCCCGGCGTTGGCGAGAACCTGCATGACCATCTCGAAATCTATTTCCAGGTGGAATCCCTGCGGCCCGTCACGCTCTATTCAAGTCTCAACCTGTACTCCAAGGGCATGATCGGCCTGGAATGGCTGTCGTTCAAAACCGGGCTGGGGACCACCAATCACTTTGAATCCTGCGGCTTTATCCGCTCGAAGGCCGGCATTGAGTATCCCGATATTGAGTATCACTTCCTGCCCGCCGCCATGCGCTATGACGGCAAGCTTGCTTTCCGCGGCCACGGTTTCCAGGTTCACGTGGGTCCCATGCGCAGCAAGTCGCGGGGGCATGTCCGTGTAAGAAGCAGTGACCCCAAGGCGCCGCCCAAGATTCTTTTCAACTACATGTCGCATCCCGATGATTGGGAGGAATTCCGCGCCTGCGTGCGCCTCACCCGCGAATTGTTCCAGCAGCCCATCATGCAGAAATACGCCGGGCGTGAAATCCAGCCCGGGATTGCCGTGCAATCCGATGCGGAAATTGACGCCTTCATCCGCCAGCATTGCGAAAGCGCCTATCACCCCTGCGGCTCCTGCAAGATGGGATCGGCAAAGGACGTGACTGCCGTCGTTGATCATGAATGCAAGGTCATTGGCATTGAAGGACTGCGCGTGGCCGACAGTTCCATCATGCCGCAAGTCACCAATGGCAACATCAATGCGCCGACCCTGATGATTGGTGAAAAGGCCTCGGATCACATCCTCGGCCGCGCCCCCTTGCCGGCCTCGAACCAGGAACCCTGGATCAACCCGGCCTGGAAGGTCTCACAGCGCTAGCCGAACGCACCCGCCCGCCAGCCTCGTTGTAATACCAGCCCTCGACACTCAAATGAACGTCCGAGTTGGTGTTGCCGGTCACTACGCGCTTGTCTTCGCCGTCAAGGTAGCCGACGGCCGCATTCAGCCAGAACTGGAAATCGCCCACCGCAAAGCGCGCCGTGTTGTTGCGGAAGTTGTCCTGCACGCTGTCGCGCACCCGGCCAAGCCGGCACACCGTGATCACCAGAATGACCGGATTGTCGCCCGACTGTTCCCAGACGAAATCATTGCTCTTCAGTTCCTTGAGATCTTCCGGCGAAAAATTATATCCCGCCTCGTCGTTGACCTCGGTCAGGTTGCGGTAGGGATGGCTGTGAAAATCGCCCATCAACGTGAGGTGCGGCGACCAGCGCATCATCACCTCGTTCTTCAGCTTTGCCGCATCGAGATTGGGCGTCACGCTGTGATACTGCCGCTCCGCCGAAATGCTCACGCTCGTGCGGTCGAGATAGAAAATCGACGTGCCGTTCTCGCGCTTGCGGTAGCCCCAGACATAACCAAGGGTTTCAACCGCCGTATTCTTCTGCTTGCGCAGATTGCCATAACAATAGGCTTCGATAGCCGCCAGTGTCATGGTTTCCAATAGTGTCGGCGATACACGAACCTTGTATTTCATTTTTGTCCCAAACAAACCTGACCAAAATTAATTCATTGCTTCTTCCAGGAACATTTCCCGCAATTTGCGCGTGACAGGCCCTGGTTGCCCGCCACCCACGCGCTTGTTGTCAATCTCGACGATCGGCATCACGAAATTTGAGGCGCTTGTCAGAAAAGCCTCGTCCGCCGCATAGGCCTCATCCGGCGTAAACGCGCGCTCTTCAAGCGCCACCCCTTTTTCCTTTGCCAGGCGGAGCAGGGCCCGCCGTGTGCAGCCCGCCAAAATGCTGTTGGAGAGCCCCCGGGTGATGACCTTGCCGTCCTTGACGATATAGGCATTTGACGACGTCCCCTCCGTCACTTTCCCATCCTCAACCATCCACGCCTCAAATGCCCCCGCCTCATAGGCCGCCTGTTTGCCCAATACCGGGGCCAGCAGCATGACGGACTTGATGTCCCGCCTTGCCCAGCGAATGTCTGGAACCGTGATCACGCTCACCCCTCTGACGGCATCCGGATTATCAACCAATTTCTTGGCCTGTGTAAAAGCAATGAGTGTAGGCTTAACGCCCTTCGGGAAACTTGAAATCCCGGTCGGCGGAGCCCCGGGTAATCTGCATGTAAATCCAGCCTTCATCAAGGTTATTGCGCTTAACCATATCGAGATGCATGGCTTTAAGCTCCTCCTTGCTGCACGGCCAATCCAGGCGGATTTCGCGCAAAGACCGCTCCAGCCGCTCCATATGGGCATCATAGTCAACGAGCCTGGCCTTCACCACCGCAGTTACCTCATAGATGCCATCCGCAAACAGGAAGCCGCGGTCAAATATCGATATTTTCCCTTGTTCTTCAGGTACATAGCTTCCGTTAACGTAAACGACGCGGCTCATTAAAGGCTCCCAATTGCTGCACTGCATTCAAAACAGATTCGGATGTGAAAATCCACGGGGGTTGTTTATGGGCCTAAAGCCCGGTTAAAACCAAGGGCAACCTCACCTAGCCAAGGAAATCATGAAAACTGCCATATCGGAAGCCTCGATCTAAGGCCATGCTGACGAGAGAAAAGGCCCTCTTTATCCAGCGCAACCCAAAGTCCAAGGGGCATTCCGAAAATGCAGCAAGGAACTGGCTGCGCGGCGTGCCCATGCATTGGATGGTGGACTGGGGAACCCCCTTCCCGCTGTTTATTGAGAAGGCCCAAGGCGTCGACCTGACCGACGCCGACGGCAACACCTACATTGATTTCTGCCTGGGTGACACCGGCGCCATGTTCGGCCATTCGCCCAAGCCCGTGGTCGATACCCTCCTGCGCGAAGGGGCCCATGGCTTTACCACCATGCTGCCGTCCGCCAGCGCCGTGAAGGTGGGCAAGCTCCTGGAAGACCGTTTCAAATTGCCGGCCTGGCAGATCACCGCAACCGCCTCCGACGCCAACCGCGCGGTGCTGCGCTGGTGCCGCGCCATAACCGGCCGCAAGAAAATCCTGGTGTTCAACCATTGCTACCATGGGGCCGTGGATGAAACCTATGTGAACCTCGACCACGGCAAGCCGGAAGCCGACCGCGCCCTGATCGGCGAACCCAATGACCTCACCCAACTCACCAAGGTCATCGAGTTCAATGATATCCCGGCCCTTGAAGCGGCCCTTGCACCCGGCGATGTGGCCTGCGTTCTCGCTGAACCCATCATGACCAATGTCGGCATGGTTCTGCCCGACGAGGGATTCCACGCAGCACTCCGCGAAATCACCCGCCGCACCGGAACCCTGCTGATCATCGATGAAACCCATTGCATGTCATCCGGCCCCGGCGGCTATACCGGCGAACACGGCCTTGAGCCCGATGCCTTTGTTTTGGGAAAACCCATCGCCGGCGGCATTCCCGCCGCCGTCTATGGTTTTTCCGAAGCCGTCACCATCCGCATCCGGGACTATCTGAAAACCCGTCAGCCCGGCCACTCCGGCATCGGCACGACGCTTGCCGGATCGAAGATCCAGTTGGCCCTGATGGAAACCGTTCTCGAAACCTATTTCACGAGGGAGGCCTTCGCGCCCCTGATCGCGCTCGCCAAAAAGCTCGAAAAGGGACTGGTGGATGTCATCATCAAACATTCAGCTCCCTGGCATGTGGTTCGCGCCGGAGCCCGCGTTGAATTCATGTGCTGCCCAAATCGCCCGCGTAACGGCGGCGAGGCGGCAAAGATGATCCACCAGCCCATCGACCAGGCGGTGCATCATCATCTCTTAAACCGCGGCATCATCATGACGCCGTTTCACAACATGCTGCTCATCTGCCCTTCAACGACTGAGGCACACGTCAACAAAATGATCGAGGGACTCGATCACTGCCTGGCGGAACTGATGAGCTAATTCGGAGACAGTAACATGTCGATTGTATTTCCAAGGCGCGAGGCGGAAGCCCACGCATTTTTAGACGCGAACCCGGATATCACCAGCATCCACGTGATCTGGACCGATATCTGCGGGGTTGCCCGCGGCAAGATCCTCAGGCGCGATGAATTGGTTCCCGCCTGGAAGGATGGCCGCTTCATGCCCATCTCGGCGCTGGTGCTCGACATCACCGGGCAGGACGTGCCGGAAACCGGATTGGTTTTCGATGAAGGCGACCGCGACATGCTGCTCTGGCCCGTGCTGGGAAGCCTGGTGCGCATTCCCTGGATGGAAGAGCCAACCGCGCAATATCTGGCCTCCGTCCATGATCTCGACGGCACGCCGCATTTCGCCGACCCGCGCAATGCGCTGGAAGCCATCGTCAAAAGATTCCAGACCGAACTGAACATGACGCCGGTTGGCGCCGTCGAAGTCGAGTTCTTCCTGATGGACCGGGCCTCGGCCATTGCCGGTGAACCCCGCGCCCCCAAATCACTCATCAACGAGCATCGGCCGCAACACTACCAGGCCTATTACCTGCAGGACCTCGATGATTTCGCGCCCTTCTTCAAGGACCTCTACGCCTATTGCGAGGCGCAAGGCCTGCCGGCCAAAACCCTGATCTCGGAATATGCGCCGGGACAAATGGAAATCGTGCTGCGCCACCGGGCCGATGTGCTGAAGGCCTGCGATGAAGGCATCATGCTCAAGCGCCTGATCAAGGCCACCGCCGAAAAGCACGGCATGGCGGCCACCTTCATGGCCAAGCCCTACGCCCAGTGGACGGGCTCCGGCATGCATATCCATGTGAGCCTGGGCGATGAAAAGGGCAACAACCTGTTTGCCGCCGATGATCCCCTGCAGAATGAATTGCTGCTCCATTCCATCGGCGGCCTCAAGGCGGCCATGGCGGAATCCATGCTGATCTTCGCCCCCAACGCCAATTCCTATCGCCGCTTCCGCCGCAATTCCTATGCGCCGGTCTCGGCAAGCTGGGGCATCAACAACCGCACCGTGTCGATCCGCATTCCGGCCGGCGCCGCCAATGCCTGCCACATCGAACACCGGCCTTCGGGAGCGGATGCAAATCCCTATCTCGTGATGGCCGCCATTCTGGCCGGCATGCATTACGGCATCACCGAGAAAGCCGATCCCGGAAATCCGGTGGTGGGCAATGGCTATGAAAAGCGCGCCAAATATATTCCCGGCAACTGGTTTGACGCCATCGATGCCTTCTGGCGGGCCTCGATCCTCAAGGAATATTTCGGCAAGCCCTTCGTGGACACCTACTGCACCATAAAGGAAGTGGAAGCCGACCGCTTCTACGCCGAACCGACGCTCCGCGACTTTGAATGGTATCTCAGGGTCGTCTGACGCGAACCGGGGCGGCTCAGGCGGAGCCGCCCTTGTCCTTCTTCGTCATCGACATCACCCGGTCGATGTAAGCCAGAAACAGCGCCGAGACGACAAACGCCATGTGCATGATCGTCAGCCACATCACCTGGTTGTCCGTGTAGGACGCGATGTTCAGGAATATCTGCAGCAGGTGAATGGAGGAAATGGCAACGATGGTTGAGGCAACCTTGATCTTGAGCGAGCCCGCATCGATTTTGCCGAGGAACGACACTTCGCTGTCCGCATTGTCAAAGCGGCTGACGAAGTTTTCATAGCCGGAAATGATCACCATCACCACGAGGCTGGCCACCAGCGCCGCATCGATCAGCGCCAGCATTTTCAGGATGGCATCGGTTTCCTCGACCACCAGGACCTTTGTGGTAAAGTCGTAAAGCTTTCGCATAAAGGAAACGGCATAGAGGCCGAGCGCTATGGCCAATCCCAGATAAAACACGACGAGCAGCCAGCGCGACGCGAGAATGACGCTCTCGACAAGATGTTCCAGTTTTTTCATGAATTCCGTAACCGCTATTGATTTCAGCCCTATTTGCCGTCCACAATGCGGTTTTTCAAGGGTAAATGTTCTTTCCCTTTTCGGGGGCTGCGGCATCAGCTACAACCCCCGGCCATGCGCACCTCGAAATCCGTCCACATCATCAACTGCCATGCCGAAGGTGAGGTGGGCGATGTCATCGTGGGTGGCGTGGCGCCGCCTCCCGGCGACACGATCTGGGAACAGTCGCGCTTCATCGCCAGCGACCAGACGCTCCGCAATTTCGTTCTGAATGAGCCCCGCGGCGGCGTCTTTCGCCATGTGAACCTGCTGGTGCCGCCCAAGCACCCCGACGCGCAGATGGGCTTCATCATCATGGAGCCGGAAGACACGCCGCCCATGTCAGGCTCCAATTGCATTTGCGTGGCAACGGTCCTTCTCGATACCGGCATCATCCCCATGGTTGAGCCCGTGACGCATTTGAAGCTTGAAGCACCCGCCGGCCTCGTTGAAATCACCGCCCAGTGCAGCAATGGCAAGGCCAACCGCATCACGCTGCGCAATGTTCCCGCCTTTGCCGACCGCCTGCAGGTGCCGCTGGAAATCGAAGGCCACGGCACAATTCTCGTCGATACCGCCTTTGGCGGCGACAGCTTTGTGCTGGCCGAGGCAAAATCCTTTGGCTTTGAAATGCTGCCCGGTGAGGCCCGCGAAATTGCCGTCATGGGCCGGAAAATTGCCGCCGCCGCCAACGCGCAATTGGGCTTTTCCCATCCGACGCTTCCCGACTGGAATCATTTTTCCTTCTGCTTCATGACCGGGCCTCTGGAGCGCATCGATGGTACGCTCTCCAGCCGCAATGCCTGCGTGGTGAAGCCCGGCAAGCTCGACCGTTCACCGACAGGCACCGGCTGTTCCGCCCTGATGGCCGTGCTCCATGCCAAGGGCCTGATGAAAACCGGCGACAGCTTCATCGGCCGCTCCATCATCGAAAGCCGCTTTGTCGGGCGAATTGAAGCTGAAACAATTGTGGGCAATCACCGGGCCATCATCCCGACGATTTCCGGCTCCGCCTGGATCACCGGCCAGACCACGCTGATGCTCGATCCCGGCGATCCCTGGCCCGCGGGCTACAAAATCGCCGATACGTGGCCGAAAGAGCCATGACATCCGCGAATTATTTATCATACAATATAGAAAAACACGCTGGGAGGCATAATGAACATCGTCCAAATTCTTGATTCCAAGGGCAAGCGCCGCGTCGGTCTTGTAAGCGCTGAAAAAATCATCCTGCTGAAGAAAGTCGCCCGCACAACGGACCTGGCCAAGCTCGCCTTGAAAGACGGCGTGAAACTTCTGAGCGCCGCAAAATCCCTGACCACCAGTTCAACCGAAAATTATGCCGCCGCGCTCAAGGAAAATCGCCTGCTGCCGCCGGTTGACCATGAAGACCCGGCCCATTGCATGATCGCCGGCACCGGCCTCACCCATTTGGGCTCCGCCTCGGCGCGCGATTCCATGCATGCAAAGCTCGAAGGCAAATCGGACGACCTCACCGACTCCTTGAAGATGTTCAAGATGGGCCTTGAAGGCGGCAAGCCCGCCAAGGGCCAGGCCGGCGTGCAGCCCGAATGGTTCTACAAGGGCGATGGCTCCTGGCTTGTGGCCCCGGGTGCGGCCCTTCCCAAACCCTCCTTCGCTTTGGACGGCGGCGAGGAGCCGGAACTTGCCGGCCTCTACATGATTGACGGCAAGGGCAATCCGGTGCGCCTCGGCTTTGCCCTCGGCAATGAATATTCCGACCACATCACCGAGCGGCAGAACTACCTCTTTCTCGCCCATTCGAAATTGCGCCACTGCGCCATCGGCCCCGAAATGATCGCAGGTGCGGCACCAGACAATATTTCCGGCATGAGCCGCATCAATCGCAAGGGCAAAACCATCTGGGAAAAGCCGTTCCTCACCGGCGAAGCCAACATGTCCCACACCCTGGCCAATCTCGAATATCACCACTTCAAATATGCGGGCTTCAGAAGGCCGGGCGACGTGCATATCCATTTCTTCGGCACCGCCACGCTGAGCATCGCCGATGGCATCGTCACCGAAGATGGCGACGAATTTGAAATCTCGGCTCCGGCTTTTGGTGCAGCCCTGCGCAACCGCCTGAAATTCCTGAAGCCGGACTACAAGCCCGGCGGAGTGAAGTCCCTTTGAGTTCAGCCTTTATCGCCCTTGACTGGGGCACCTCGTCGTTTCGCGCCTATTTGCTGAACAAGGATGGCACGGTTCAGGAAACCGTCACCGCGCCCCACGGAATTCTCGCCGTTAAAGATGGGGCATTTGATGCGGCCTTGGAAAGCCACATCGGCAAATGGGATGTGAAATTGCCCATCATGGCATCGGGCATGATCACCAGCCGCCAGGGCTGGGTGGAACTGCCCTATGTCGCCTGCCCCGCAGGCCTGCAATCGATTGCGGCTGCCGTTCATCTCCACACCTCGAAACACGGCCGCAAAATATATTTCGTTCCCGGCATCAGCACGCGTGGGCTCGATGGCGCGCCCGATGTGATCCGCGGCGAGGAAACCCAAGTGCTGGGCGCAAGCGAAGGGGGAGCGGAACATTTCGTAACCCCCGGCACCCACAGCAAATGGATCACTGTTAAAGACCGGGAGATCACGGGCTTCTCCTCCTACATGACCGGCGAAGTTTTTGCCCTTCTCAAAACCCATTCCATTCTTGGAAAATTGATGACCGGCGAAATGGCAAGTCCTTCCGCCTTCGAGCGCGGCGTCCGCGCCGGCCTGAAAGACCCGGCGGGATTCCTGCACAATATTTTTTCAACCCGCACCCTGGCGCTTTTCAACGAGATGCCAACCGACCATCTCAGCTCCTATCTCTCCGGCCAGGTGATCGGCACGGAAATCGCCCATGCCATTGCGAAAAATCCGGCGGGCGCACAGTATCGGATATTGGCAACTCCCACCCTTGGAGAGCATTACATGACGGCCATGAAGACAGCCGGATTGAACGTGAGCTATGGCGAGCCCGATGTGGCCGTCATTGGCTTGCGAACGAATCGCCGTTGCCGCGGGGCTGCTCGCATGACCTTTGCCGATGCCATATCCGAATGCGGCCTCATCGCCATCCTGCGCGGCATTACAACGGCAGAGGTTGAAGCCGTGGGGCAAGCCCTCGTCGAGGCAGGCATTCGCGTGGCCGAAATTCCGCTGAACTCGCCGGACCCGTTTGCCTCCATTGAGAAAATGGCCACGGCCTTCAAAGGCAAGCTTGTCGTCGGTGCCGGAACCGTTCTCAGCGTCCAGGATGTCAATTTGCTGAAAGCCCATGGCGGCCAGATCAGCGTTTCGCCGGATTGCAATGAGGCGGTGATTGCCCGCGCCAGGGAGCTGGGCCTGGAGCCCGTTCCCGGCGTCTTCACGCCCACCGAGGCCTTCGCTGCAATCCGCGCCGGTGCTACCCATCTCAAATTGTTTCCGGCGGAAGCCGCAAGCCCCCTAACCGTCAAGGCCTGGCGCGCTGTTCTGCCAAAGCATGTGAAGATCTATGCCGTGGGCGGCATCACGCCCGCAAATATGCAGGGCTGGGTTGATGCGGGCGTTGCAGGCTTTGGAATTGGCTCAAATATCTATAAGCAGGGGGCCACAGCCGCCGCCGTGGCAAAGTCGGCCAAGGAATTCATCACAGCCTGGAGAGCATTGAAATCATGAAAGTCGCAGTGGTAACGGGCGCAGGGTCAGGCATCGGCAAGGCCAGCGCCATCGCATTGGCAAAGGCGGGCTTTAGCGTCGTCCTCGCCGGACGCCGCGCCGATGCCTTGGAAGCAGTCGCCAAGGAAATCGGCAAGGACGCGCTCGCCGTGGCAACCGACGTGGGCGATCCAAAATCCGTGGCCAATCTCTTTGCCAAGACCAAGGAAAAATTTGGCAGGCTTGATGTCGTCTTCAACAATGCCGGAACCGGCGCGCCCGGCACCATCAACCTGGAAGACCTGACCTTCGAGCAATGGCAGAGCGTGGTGAACACCAATCTCACCGGGCCGTTCCTCTGCACCCAGGAAGCCTTCAAGATCATGAAGGCGCAGTCGCCCATGGGCGGCCGCATCATCAACAATGGCTCGATCTCGGCCCATGTGCCGCGGCCAAACTCGGCGCCTTACACCTCCACCAAACATGCGATCACCGGCCTCACCCGCTCCACCTCGCTTGATGGCCGCAAATACAATATCGCCTGCGGCCAGATCGATATCGGCAATGCGGCAAGCGGCATGGCCGCCAACATGAACACAGGGCATGCCCCAGGCCAATGGCACCACCGCACCGGAACCCACCATGGATGTTGAGGACGTCGCCCGCTCCGTTGTCTTCATGGCCTCGCTGCCGCTTGAATCAAACGTGCAGTTCATGACCGTGATGGCAACCAAGATGCCCTTCATCGGCAGGGGTTGATAATCCATTCAACCCACGCAGATGATGAATCTCCACACGCCACGCGCCGCTGATCATGATGGTTTTTGCAGCCTTCGGTTCGGCCGTCGGCTGCTGGGCGGGAGCCATTCCCCATGTCATCGCCGCAGCGGGCATTGACAGCTTCGATCTTGGCATAGGCTTCACCTTGAATTCCCTGGCAGGCGTTTCAGCCATGGCCCTGGGCGGCATGATCGGAAGGCGCTTCTCCAATCGCAGCGTCATGCTGGCCGTGCTCCCTCTTCTGGCGCTCAACATCATCCTGCTGCTGGTCGCCGCATCACCCTGGCTTTTCTTTGCCAGCCTCGCTGCCTTTGGCGCCGTTCTCGGTTTTCTCGACATGGCCATGAACGCCGAGGCCAGCGCCATTGAGCATGATTTGCGCCGGCCGATTTTCACCGCGTTTCACGGCAGCGTCTCCATCGCCGTGGCCCTGTTTGCCATTGCCTCCAGCTTTGTCTCCACGGTGGCAGGCACCTTCGCCGCCAGCCTGCTGAGCGTGATCGTCGTGAGCCTTGCCTGGCTCATGGTCTATGTTTCCGTGCCGGCCCGGGTGATTACCGCGGGAAAGGCCGGCGGATTATCCAACCTGCCGTCAAAGCTTCCCCTGATCATCATGGGGCTCGCCATCGGGCTTTCGGTGGCCGCCGAAACCTCAAGCCTGTTCTGGTCGGCCAAATTGCTGAATGACCAGGCCCCGGAACTCGCCGCAATCGCCGGGCTTGGCGCCGCCTTCTATGGCGCCTGCAATGCCCTCGTCCGGTTTCGCGGCGATCGCCTGCGCGCAAGATATGGCGAAATTCCGCTCATGCTGGCTTCGCTGGCTTTGGCCATCGTTGGATTCATCGTCCTCGGCCTGTCGCACTCCTTTGCCATGAATGTCATTGCCTTCGCCGGCGTGGGCTTCGGGCTGGCCATCCTTTGCCCCTGCCTGTTCAACCTGGCCGCCGCCCAGGTGCCCGCAAACCGCGCCGCCGGCCTGAGCTTTGTGTCACTCATCGCCGGCCCGCCGCGCATCGTGGCGCCCTGGATTTTTGGCTGGGTGGCCACCAGCCAATCCACCAGCTTTGCCTTTGGCCTCTGCGCCGTGCTCATGGTCGTGGCTTTCGGGCTGATCCTCAGCCTGCAAAGCGTGAACCACGCCATAGGCACCGAGACGGCGCGTTAGCGGGCCTATTCCCACAGGGGCCGGCGGGCCTTGAACTCCTGCATGTTGAACGCGGTAACTTCGCGCAAGGAATTGTTCCTGGCAAATACTGAGCGCTGGCGGGCCGAGCTGCTGCCCTTGGCGCAAATGCCATGCAGCACATCCATGTGCGGGATGTATCCCAGCTTCATCGCATAGGGTTCGATCTTCTCGATCCAGCCCAGAATATCTCCGCGGATGGACTGGTTGTCGCCTTCGGCGTTCATGACCACATCGGCATCCATCCCATGGCGTATCACCCGCCACTTGTTTTCCCGCATCAGCCAGTGCTGCGGCTGCGGCACCTGGCTCAGCCAATCACCGTGATCCTTGAACCAATGGGCCAAGCCATGAATGAAGGCGACGATGGCCACCGTTTCGGCAAGGGTTGCGGGACTGTCGCAGACGCGGATTTCGAGGGTGCCAAAACTGGGGCTGGGCCGCACGTCCCACCACAAATCCTTGAGGCTGGTGATGGCCTTCGCCTTGTGCAGGGTCTCGCAGAGCGTTGTGAACTCGCTCCAGTTTTGCACGAAGTAGGGAAGCCCGGCAGTCGGCAAGGCCTCGTACATGGTCGGCCTGCAGGTGGCCAGCCCCGTGTCCTCGCCTTGCCAGAAGGGCGCGCTTGAGGAGAGCGCCAGGAGATGCGGCAACAGCCGCATGAAAAAATTGTTGAAGCGGATGCACTCGTCGCCGCTCTCCATGCCGATGTGCACATGGAGGCCATAGACTTTCCAGCGCCGGGTGAGCCACTGGTTGCGGTCAATCAGGTCATTGTAGCGCTCGGCGGGATAGACGTCGGAACTTGCGTAGCGCGAAAACGGATGCGACCCGGTGCTGGCGAAGGCGACTCCGATTTTTTCGCCCTCCGCCACCAGAAGGTCCAGTGTCTTGCTGAGATCGCTCTCGACCTCATTTGCATCCCCGCAGATGCCGGTGACGAGCTCGATCATATCCATGTAGAGTTCGGGTTTGATCTTGGAGTCCGGCTTGAAGGGCTTCAGCAGATCCTCCGCCCGTGAGGTGAGGGCGCACGTCTCGGCGTCGACAATTTGCAGTTCCAGCTCCGCGCCAAGCGTCAACACCCCGTTGGCGCGGAAATCCGTATTCATCTTGTCCTTCGCCTTGTCCTTAGCCGGGCTCAACCCCAACTGGCCGAGGACCGTTTCGGCAATTTTCGGGAAAATGGATTTATCTGCGCTCTGGTTCATGGCTTTCATTATAGCGGAAAATCATGGGTTTGATTGCAATTTCAAGGGCCATTCGTCAGCCCGGGCAAATCCGGCTATCTTGCTGACCTGCCCAACTGGATGCACGAGGAGCATGAGGAATGAAAGCAAAAATAAAATGGCTCGATGGCCGCGCCTTTGTGGGCGAGTCAGGCTCCGGCCATGCGGTGGTGATGGATGGAGCACCCGAAGCCGGCGGCCGCAATATCGGCATCCGGCCCATGGAAATGCTGCTCATTGGGTTGGGCGCCTGCACCGCCTTTGACGTGGTGATGATCCTCGAGAAGGGCCGCGAAAAAGTAACGTCCTGCGAAATCGAACTCGACGGCGATCGCGCCGCCGAAGAGCCGAAGGTCTTCACCCAGGTGAAAATGATTTACCGCCTGAAGGGCAAGAACCTGAAACCCGCCGCAGTCGAACGCGCCATCAAGCTCTCCGAGGAAAAATATTGCTCCGCCACCGCCATGTTCCGCCACACCGCCAAGATCGAACATGAATGGACGGTGGAAGAGGGCTAGTACGGCTCGCCTGTAGGCCCAAAACTCCGTGCCGCCGACCACAGATTATCCTTGAGTTCGGAGAGCGGCGGACTTTCCAGTTCGACTGGAGTGGCAGACGCCAGTGTTCCGCCGGGTGAAATCACCGCAAAGCGCAATTCGCCGTCGGTGAAATAAGTGTCGCCTTCGCCGTTGCGGCCAAACAGCGTAGGCCCCACGCCCGCGACCTTGTAGAGCGCCGTGACCATGCGGCTGGCGGCGAGATCCGCCAGCAAGGCATTGCGCTCCGCATCGATATCCGCCGCGATGTGATGGGTGATCTGGCCTGTGTAATGGCTGATGCCAACGCCATGATCGCGTGTGGCCGCGCCGAGCCAGACGGGTCGGCCCTCGTTGCCCTTCGCAAGCACCAGCCATAGGCGCACGTGATGGCGGCGGTCAGCGCTGCCGCCGATGGCTTTTTCAAATGCGAAATCCTGTTGGCGGCCCTCGTAGAAAAGAGGGCTGACGGGTGCGGCCTCATAGGGCCGGTCGAGCACCACACTGCCGGCAATCGCAATGCTGCTGCGCAAAGTGATTGCGTCGGCGGGGTGCCAGCCGGCGGCCAGCATGATCCGGTGCACCTCGGCCTCATCGCCCACCAGGCCCACATTCAGCGGATCGCCGGGAATGCCATCCGCCGTTTCGGTGATCATCGGCTTTGAGGCAAGCCCTTGCTGGTGTTCATAGTGGCGCCAGAGCAACGGCAGCAACGCATAGGCTACTGCCCAATAGGCGAGCGCGGCCACGGCGAGAATAAACAGCCAGCGGCGGACCCTCTTCTTGCCTGCAGGCATTGACCCTCTCCACGCGGGACCACCCGGATCATGACGACCGTCTTTCGACCTTGCTCGACTTGTTTATCTCGCAGCCAAGCTTGCATAAAGTTGAAAATATGTTACGATAACTATCTAGAGTTGTATTTACGCAAACCGCTAGGGATTGATTCAGGAGCGCGGAATCCACACACAGCGAAGAAATTGGGCGATCAAGGCGAGGTCGTTAACGGCGTGAATTTGCCTGGATTTGGGAGAAAGCCATGACAGAGTCTACGTATTTCTGGCAAGGGAAACGCAAGGTTGAAATAGAGCAAAAACCCGATGTTGTTACAATAGAGACGCCTAGCGTCGAATTTGCTTTTGAGGCAGCCAAGAGCGCAGGTGTCGAAGTTACGGACATCGCGCCGGTTTCAAACATGATGGTTCGCATGAGGGTGAGAGGCGACCGGGATCAAGGCATGGCCGAACTCAGAGACAAGGGCCACATCCTTCACCACGTCTACAACATAGCCGGCAATCCCCAAGATCAAGTACTGATCACCGAATCCTTCTATCTGAAGTTCAAGGATGGCGTAAGCGAAGACAAAAAAGCGGAACGCATATCATCGGAAAACCTGGAAATCGTAAAGAGGATCGACACAAATACTTATTTGGTAAAAGTCACCGATGCGACCGGTACAAACCCGCTGAAGTCCGCGAACAAACTGGCGGAAGACGCATTGGTGGAATATGCTGAGCCAAATATAATTCATTCCCTCCAGCGTTTTGAAAATTCTCCTTTGGACGAATTGTTCCCGCGTCAATGGCATCTTCACACGCCGTCAGATGGCGTTGATTTGGTGAAGGACGCAGGCATTGATGTTATTTCAGCTTGGGCCATCACCAGGGGTAGACGGGACATTGTAGTTTGTGTTGCCGATGACGGCTTTGATTTGACCCACCCGGATTTAAAGGGCGTGAACAAATTGGCAGGGCAAATAAATATAGCTCCTTCCGGCATTGCCGACATCACGATTGATTTAAACGTCCAGCCCAGGCCGGGCAACTATCACGGAACGCCTTGCGCGGGCGTAGCCGTGGCAGAAGTAAACGACGAGGGAGCCGTCGGTGTTGCGCCTGGATGTGCGTTTTTACCCGTCAGGTTTCCCCTCAACTTGACTGATTATCAGCTTGCAAAGATGTTTGAACATGTTTCGCCTCAAGCGGACATAATATCGTGTTCTTGGGGCTACGGGCCGGCCAATCGGCCAATGTCTTCCGAGTTGCAGGAGACAGTTACCCGGCTGGCCTCATCTGGCGGCCGGAGGGGCCAAGGACTTATATTCTGCGTGGCAGCTGGAAACAACAACTGTCCAGTCAAGGATCTCGGCAACACAAAAACTTATAAATACATGAACAGGGGAACTATGATGTCTTACTCCGGGCCGGTCGATCGCTGGCTTGCCACTCACCCAAACGTTTTAACAGTCAGCGCTTCAACATCATTAAAAACGCGCGCCGCATATTCATCGTGGGGCAAGGAAATAAGTGTTTGCGCGCCGTCGAATAATTTTGACGATCTGCAGCGTTTTAAACCGCGGGGCCTGGGTATAGTGACCACTGACAACGAAGGGGCCGGAGCAGCAACTGACTTCGAAGCCGGTTCACGTTACACTTCAAATTTCGGAGGCACATCAAGCGCCACTCCAACCGTCGCCGGCGTATGCGCCTTGGTGCTTTCTGCCAATCCCGCCCTGTCGGCGTTGCAAGTCCGCAATATCATTCAGGATACGGCAGACAAGGACCTTATAATTTCTTCTGAAACGCAAGTGAACGAACCCGGCAACTTTATAAACGGCTTCAGCTTGTGGTTTGGCCACGGAAAGGTGAATGCATCAAAGGCCGTGAAGGCCGCTTCGCTTATCGCCTGACTGGCGCCCAGCAAACACAAAACCCGCTGCCATTTCTGGTCAGCGGGTTTTGTGTAGGAATTCATGATGAAGGGTTTTTGCTTTCTGTCTTTCGCAGGCCTGGCAGCGACCTACTCTTCCGCGTCTTAAGACGAAGTACCATTGGCGCTGGAGCGATTTACGGCCGAGTTCGAGATGGGATCGGGTATGGACACTCCGCCATAGCCACCAGGCCGGCGAAAAACAGAAGGCGCACAATATATTTGATTTAAGTCTCAGCCAAAAGCCAAAGCCCCAGGCCATGTTCCCGAAAAGTTGTAGACTTTTCGGACAAGAACATGACCCAATAGAAATGGGCATCGACAAATGAGAAGATCAAGCCTGTCGAACGATTAGTACCAATAAGCTTCACACATTACTGTGCTTCCACACTTGGCCTATCAACGAGGTCGTCTTCCTCGGTTCTCAAGGGAGAAATTGTTTTGAGGTGGGTTTCCCGCTTAGATGCATTCAGCGGTTATCCCGTCCACACATAGCTACCCTGCTGTACCGCTGGCGCGATAACAGGTCCACCGGAGGTGTGTTCATCCCGGTCCTCTCGTACTAAGGACAAATCCTCTCAATTCTCCTACAATCACGGCAGATAGGGACCAAACTGTCTCACGACGTTTTGAACCCAGCTCACGTACCACTTTAATCGGCGAACAGCCGAACCCTTGGGACCTTCTCCAGCCCCAGGATGTGATGAGCCGACATCGAGGTGCCAAACGATTCCGTCGATATGGACTCTTGGGAATCATCAGCCTGTTATCCCCGGCGTACCTTTTATCCGTTGAGCGATGGCCCTCCTCACGTGGGACCACCGGATCACTATGACCGTCTTTCGACTCTGCTCGACTTGTTTGTCTCGCAGTCAGGCAAGCTTATGCCATTGCACTCGATAGCTGATTTCCGACCAGCCTGAGCTTACCATCGCGCGCCTCCGTTACTCTTTGGGAGGCGACCGCCCCAGTCAAACTACCCACCATACACTGTCCCGGACCCCGATAAGGGGCCGCGGTTAGACATCCATGTCAACAAGGCTGGTATTTCACGTTTCGGCTCCACCTGGACTAGCGCCCAAGCTTCAAAGCCTACCAGCTATGCTACACATGCCAGCACGAATGCCAGTGTAAAGCTATAGTAAAGGTGCACGGGGTCTTTCCGTCTGACCGCAATAACCCCGCATCTTCACGGGGAGTTCAATTTCACTGAGTCTATGTTGGAGACAGTGGGGAAGTCGTTACGCCATTCGTGCAGGTCGGAACTTACCCGACAAGGAATTTCGCTACCTTAGGACCGTTATAGTTACGGCCGCCGTTTACCGGGGCTTCGATTCAAAGCTTGCACCTCTCCTCTTAACCTTCCGGCACCGGGCAGGCGTCAGGCCCTATACGTCATCTTTGGATTTCGCAGAGCCCTGTGTTTTTGCTAAACAGTCGCTACCCCCTAGCCTGTGCCCCCCGCCGCTGGTTGCCCAATGACGGGGCCCTCTTATCCCGAAGTTACGAGGGTAATTTGCCGAGTTCCTTCAACATAGTTCTCTCAAGCGCCTTGGTATACTCTACCTTCCCACCTGTGTCGGTTTCGGGTACGGGTTGATGTGGAGGCTATTTCCTGGGACTTGTTCGATACGCTCAGAATCCAATAACTTTGCATATCTTACCAAATCCGTCACCTTCCACTAGCTCAGGAATATTAACCTGATTGCCATCGGTTACGCCTTTCGGCCTCACCTTAGGACCCGGCTCACCCTGCTCAGATTAACTTTAAGCAGGAACCCTTGGGATTTCGGCGACAGTGTCTCTCACACTGTTTATCGTTACTCATGTCAGCATTCGCACTTCTGATACCTCCAACAGCCCTCACGGGTCTGCCTTCGCAGGCTTACAGAACGTTCCGCTACCGCGTACTCCTTGCGGAGCACACCCTAAGCTTCGGTAAGTGGCTTAATTCCCGATACATTTTCGGCGCAAAAACCCTTATTTAGACCAGTGAGCTGTTACGCTTTCTTTAAAGGATGGCTGCTTCTAAGCCAACCTCCTGGTTGTTTTGGGATCTTCACATCCTTCCTAACTTAGCCACTATTTGGGGACCTTAGCTGTAGGTCAGGGTTG
Organism: uncultured Actinomycetota bacterium; assembly: GCA_963721745.1. Classification (GTDB taxonomy): domain Bacteria; phylum Actinomycetota; class Actinomycetes; order Propionibacteriales; family Actinopolymorphaceae; genus Thermasporomyces. The sequence goes on from CAVRKO010000002.1 coordinate 21,583, forward strand.
TTTCCCTCTTCACAATGGACGTTAGCACCCACTGTGTGACTGCCGAGTATTACTTCCAGGTATTTGGAGTTTGGTTGGGTTTGGTAGCTCTATACGAACCCCTAGCCCATCCAGTGCTCTACCCCCTGGAGTATTCGCTCGACGCGATACCTAAATATCTTTCGCGGAAAACCAGCTATCTCCAGCCTTGATTAGCCTTTCACCCCTAGCCACAGTTCATCACAAACCTTTTCCACGGTTACGTGTTCGGTCCTCCAGTGCATGTTACTGCACCTTCAACCTGACCATGGCTAGATCGACTGGTTTCGGGTGCTACCCCGTCCCGCCCGGCCTACACGTAGGCGGGTCGGCATGACCGATGTGAGTGGAATGTGCGTGTCGGTTGTGACCGGAGCGTGAGCGGTCGGTGAGCCGTCCCCGACACGGTGTGGGTGCACCGGAACCGAACTTCCGGTGGACATCCAGAGAGTTACGGACGAGAAAGGTCAACGAAAAGTGCGCATCAGAACGCTAGCCGCCGTGGCCGCAGCCGCCGGCGTCGCCTTCGTCGGAACCGCCCTGCCCGCCAACGCGGAGGAGAAGAACGGCAAGTGCGGGGACCGCGAGGCCTGCCTGTACTACAACGGCAACCGCGACGGGTCCCTCACCGACTACTACTTCCCCGACAAGGACCTTGCCGGAGACAAGTTCCTGTCGTCGGGTGCGGGCAAGGGCCAGAACGTCAAGAACAACGCGGCGTCCGCGTGGAACCGCGACTCCACCACCCTGCGGATCTACTACAACGAGAACTACACGGGTCCCTACGACTCGATCCCGGCCGAGGGCTGGGAGAACCTCGTCAACACGTGGAACGACAACGCCTCGCTCAAGTGGCTCTGAGCTCTGTCGGCTGCCGCCGACGGTGCCTGCACGGCACCGGGTAGGACAGCGCACTGGCCGGCCGACCCTCGCCCCTGGGATCGGTCGGCCAGTTGAGCGCCCCACTCCTCACGGAGCGGACGTGAGGCATCACCGAATCGGAAGGTCATACGAACATGCGTCTCAGCAGACTGGCCGCCGTGACGGTTGCCACGGGTGTCGCCGTCATCGGAACTGCCCTGCCGGCAAGCGCCACCAAGGACGGGCGATGCGACCCCGGCGATGGCTGCCTGTACTACAGCAGCAACCTGGCTGGTAGTTCGCTCATCGCCTACACATCCACCGTTACCGACTTCGCCACGGACACGTTCATCTCCGCCGGCCACGGCAGGGGTGAGCTGGTCAAGAACAACGCCGCGTCTGTGTGGAACCGCTATCTGTACGCCCCGCTCTACGTCTACCACAACGAGAACCTGGTCGGCCCGTACGACAGGATCGCACCCGCTTCATTGGTGCAGTTCGTCGTCAGAAGCGAAAACGCCTCGATGGCCTGGCGCTCCGAGTAACAGACATCGAAGGCTGATCACGTCGTACGAAGGTATGGCGGTCGTCTGGCCGGCTCGTCTGGCCGGCCGGCTCGCCCGGGTCGGCCGGCCAGTCGCACGTCTCCCCAGCTGGCAACGGGGTTCGTCTTCCAGGTCAGCCTGCCCTTCACCCCTGACGCTTCGTCCGGCCCTCACGCTTCTTTCTCGACCCTCGACCATGGAGGACGACACATGAATGCCCGTTGCCGCACCGGATCTCTCGGCCGCCGGGCCCGGGTGGCCGTACCCGCTCTCGCCGTTCTCGGAGCACTGACGGGATGCTCCGCACCAGCGGAGGGCCAGGAGTCGACCGCGCTGCCGGAGGTGACCTCCATTCCCGTCATCCTCGACAGCACTCACCTGAAGCTGCCGATGGGGCCGTACCTGCTGTCGACGCAGGAGATGGACGACCTGACCACGGCGCGAGACATCTTCCTCCGGCGGTGCGCCGGAGGGTTCGGCGTCGAGCTGCCCGCACATCCGAAGCAGCGGCGGCTGGGTCCGATCACGTACACCGAACGGCGTTACGGCCTCGCCGACCCCGCACTGGCCGCCGAGGACGGGTACCACCTGGGGGACAGGGACGCGCGACACGCACCGAAGCCTGCTGGTCCTGAACTGTCGGCAGCGCAGGAACTCGTGCTGACGGGCACGCCACCGCCGGCGGCGACACCGGAGCCGAAGTCGAGGTCGAGGTCGACACGGCCGCGCCACCACGGCAGGCAGATCCCGGCCGACGGGTGCCTCGGCGAGGCGAACCGCAAGCTGGGAGGCTCGTGGGGCGATCCCGAGATCGTCGAGCGGATCGACGCTACGAGTGTCCTCCAAGCGGCGAAGGACGGTCGGGTCGTCGCGGTGTTCCGCGACTGGTCGGCGTGCATGAAGGCGAGGGGCTACCGCTATGCCGCACCATGGGACCCGGCCAACGACGGGCGCTTCGCTGGCCCGCATTCGTCACCCACGGAGGTCGCGGTGGCGACGGCAGACGTGGCGTGCAAGCAGAAGACCAACGTGGTCGGCGTGTGGTACGCCGTGGACGCCGCGTACCAGAGGGCGTTCATCGCCCGGCACCGCGTTGCCCTCGACCAGGTGAAGAAGGACAAGGCCGCGAAGCTTCGCCTCGCCGCCGCGACGACACACAAGCCCTGACCCATCGGGCCTCGACAGCGCGGCCCGCGGCCCGCAAGAGTGGGTGGATGGCTGAAGAGGTGTACGCATTCAGGCACGCGCGCGTGTTGACCTGTACGGGCGCGGATCCGCTCGACGACATGACGGTCGTGGTCGAGCGGGAGACGATCAAGGACATCGTCGCGAACTCCGCGTTCGTCGGCACGGCCGAGGTGGTCGACTGCCGAGGCCGGACACTGATGCCCGGGCTCATCGACGCGCACGTCCACGTGTGTTCGCTCGATGTCGAGGTGGGCCGGGAGCAGCGGGACTACCCGACAAGCCTGCTGGCGTACGAGATCGGGCGGGTGATCGAGCAGACGCTCGACCAGGGCTACACGACGGTGCGCGACGCCGGCGGTGCCGACTGGGGGATGAAAGCAGCGGTTGACAGGGGGCTCGTCGCGGGCCCGAGGATGTTCGTGAGCGGTCGCCCGCTCTCGCAGACCGGCGGTCACGGCGACAGTCGCAGCCGAGCGCAGGACGACGTGGGCTGCCACTGTGGAGCCCACATCGGCATGGTCGACAACATCGCCGACGGGGTGGACGGCGTGCGCCGGGCGGTGCGCGAAGAGCTCCGACGCGGCGCCGACGCGATCAAGGTGATGGCGAGTGGGGGAGTCGCGTCGCCGACGGACAGGCTGGAGAGCACGCAGTACACCCACGAGGAACTGGCTGCTGCCGTCGGTGAGGCGGCCGCCGCCGGCACCTACGTGCTGGCACATGCCTACGGCTCCGACTCGATCCGCGCTGCGGTCGAGGCCGGCGTACGTTCGATCGAGCACGGCAACTTCCTCGACGCACCGACCGCCGCGTTGATGGCCGAACGCGGGACCTTCCTCGTACCGACCTTCGTCGCGTACGAGAAACTCCACGAGCTCGGCCGTGCACACGGGTTCGCCCCCGCGAAGCTGGCGAAGCTCGACGTCGTACTCGGTGCCGGCCTCGAAGGCCTGCACCGGGCACGCGAGGCGGAGGTCCGGATCGGGTCCGGATCGGACCTGCTAGGACCATTGGCCGTGCACAAGACCCGCGAGCTCGCGATCAAGGCGCAGGTCCTGGGAGCGCACGACACCCTCGTCGCCACCACGCGGACGAACGCCGAGTTGCTGGGCATCGACCACGAGGTCGGCACGATCGAACCTGGGAAGCGGGCCGACCTCCTCGTCGTCGACGGCGACCCGCTCGAGGACATCACGGTGCTCCAGGATCCCGACCGACTGTCGGCGATCGTCAAGGCGGGGAGGTTCCATCGGAGCGCACTCTGAGGGTGCGCCGCCGACGGGGCCGGTTTCAGGCGCCAGGGCGGGCCGTTCGCCGCCGTGACGCCGGGTTCACCGTTCGGTTCGGCGGCCGACGGTCATGACGGCGACCCAGTGCCGGGTGACCCTCCCGCCGGGACGCGCCCCGAGCCGACGCCGGATCTCGGCGTACAGGTGATCCCGCTTCTCCGGCGCCATCGCGATGTGGCCGGAGAACGTGTCGAGCAGGGCGAGGTACTCGTCTGCCGTGTAGACGCGTTCCCACACGTAGGTGCGGGATCCCACGGCTTCGAAATGGCCGGACGCCTCGAACTCGGTGGACTGGTCGGGCAGCTGGTCCGGGGTGGGTGGCGGATAGGTCTCGCCGTGGCTCTCGCCGATTTCCTCGTACACCTTCTGGATCTCGGTGAAGAACTCGTCGAATCCGGTGGGAAAGGCGTGGCCAGCTCCCCAGACTGCCAGGTGACCGCCGGGGCGCAGAAGCTCTGCCGCCTTCGCGTACTTCACGTCTGGGTCGACCCACGCCCAGGCGGTGGCCGCATAGACCAGGTCGAACGGGTCCGTCGCGTCGGGCCGCCAGCTCTCGAACGGGGAGACGATCACGTCGACCTGTGGAAACGCTGCCAGGTTGCGTCGGGCCTCGGCGGCGAGACTCTCGCCGAGCTCGATGGCGGTGATGTGAAAGCCCAGGCGGGCAAGGGGGAGCGTTGCCTTTCCGGGACCGCAGCCGACCTCGAGCAGGTGCGCCGGCGGTGCGAGCCCGGTGAGGTCGATCAGGTCGGTGTAGAGGTCGTCGGGGTAGTCGGGCCGCGCCTTCTGGTAAGACGACGCGGCCGAGTCGAAGGTCGTGCGCAGGTGTCGGTTGCCGGACATGAGGCTCATCCTGTCAGCTGGGCACCCCTCCGGTGGTGGGAGCCGGCTGGTGCGGCTGGACCAGTGCGCGGAGGCTGGGGCCACGCTGACGCGATCATGACGATCGAGCTGCCGGGTGTCCGACCGCCGCCTGGCATCGACGCGCACGCTGCGCTACGCGCCGGCTACGACGTACTCGCCACCAGACACCTGCCGGACCACCGGCAGGAGGTGACGACGTTCCTGCGTCGGAAGGGATGACGGGGCGGTCCCGGAAGGCGCCTGCTGCCTTCCGGGACCGCCGATCGTCCAGTGCCCTTGTGCCCTTACGGGTTGAGGCCCTTGTTGCGGAGCCAGGCCTCGGGGTCAACGGCGTCGTCCAGACCACCGCCGTTCGGACGTACCTCGAGGTGCACGTGCGGACCCGTCGCGTTGCCGGTCGAGCCGACGTAGCCGATGACGGTGCCGGTGTCGACGGACCCCGACGTGCGCGCGTACCGGGTCATGTGGCCGTACAGCGTCACCGTGCCGTCGGCGTGCCGGATCTTGATCGAGTTGCCGTAGGCGTCGCCGCTGTTGGTCTCGATGATCTCGCCCGCACCGACCGCGTGGATCGGAGTGCCCTCCGGCGCGGCGAAGTCCAACCCGTGGTGGGACGACGACCAGTTGCTGCCGTTCGCGCCGAACCGACCGGTGAGGTTGTACGACTCCAGCGGAAGGGTCCAGCCGTTGGCCTTCGGCGCCGCGGCCCGCTTCGCACTCCGCGAGGAGCGTTCCGCGCTGTTCTTCCTAGCCGGTTCGCTCGGGGCGGCCTTTCCACCCAGCCGAAGCTTCTGGTCGGGGAAGATCAGGTTGGGGTTGCTGCCGACGACTCCGCGGTTGAGCTTCCACAGTCCGCGCCAGCCACCGGAGACCTTCTGGGTGCTGGCGATCGTGGAGAGTGTGTCGCCCGGGCGGACGACGTAGGTGGTGGGAGCCGCGAGCCTGCGCACCGGTGAGCTGAGCGGCGCCTGGCTGTGCCGCACGCTCGCGTTGTCGATGCTCAGGGTGGTGCTGCCCTGCGGAACCGCGGTGCGGTCCCACGTGTGAGTGGTGGCGGCGTGTGCCGGCCCGGCGATCCCGATCATCGGGACGGTGGCGGCGACGCCGGTGAGCGCGGCGGTCCTGGTGACCTTCTTTGCGGCCGTACGCGTACGTGGAGTGCCGCGATGCCTTGCCTGATAGGGCATGCTGAACCGATCCCTCTCGTCGCCCGCGGAGTTAGCTGTCGGGTTCGGGCGAGAGGTGTGCCCGGCCGCATGGTGCGGCTTCACCCCAGAGCCCGCAGGAAATGCGGACTCACCTCTGGGTCCTCCGTCTCCGCCCTCCGATGTGTGGGAGTACGACGCCACTGGGCGGAGCTCGGCGAAGCGGGTCGCAAACCGCGTCGCGCGCGGTCGATGTGCGCGGACAGGTCTAACAGAGGACCTTTGGTGCATGCCACCACCAGCGGACCGAATTACTACGATCCGGCTTCGTAGCACGGCATTCGCGGCGACCCGCGCACATCATGACGTTCGGGGGTCACGGTGTGCCAATCGCCAGGAACGCACCGGCACGCTGTCGTCCCTGGACTGCGGATTCGCCAAACGGCGCCCGAATCGTTCATTGCCGGGGATAACCGGATATTTCCGCACCTGAGGCCGCCCCTGATGCCAGAGTCCGGGCGGGCAGGCGCTCCTACGATGATCCGTAGCAGCAGGAGCAAGGTGTGTGACACACGTCACAGCACGCTGTCCTGATCGTGCCGTCAGGGCTTCCGGGTACGGGAGTCGAGAGCCTCGAGCGCCTCGGCAAAGGGGCGCTCGAGCCAGGCGAGGTGGTTCGGCTCGCCATGGTGGTGGGTCGTGAGGTGGTCGGCTCGCCGTGGTGCGGTGTGCCGGACGTACTCGCGGGCGCCCTCGACGAGGGTTCGGATGTAGCGGAGGCCGTCCGGGTCGGCCATGCCCCACGGCCCGCCGCACGCGACATAGACCGGCGACGTGTGGGCGAAGACCTGCCGGCCCCACTCGTCGAGGTGGCTGTCGGTGCCGAACGCCCGGGCGGCGATCCAGGTGCTGCCGTCGACCTGGAGCGACTCGCTGAGCGAGAGCTGCTGGCGGCCGTGCGCCTCCTCGACGGCGACGACCTCGCCGTTGCGGACGAGCTCCAGCGAGCGAAGGGGAAAGACGCTTCGCACCGTGGCGTCGACGGTCACGGTGCCCGGACCCGACAGCTCGAGCGTGTCGCCCGGCTGCTGGCCGTCGACCGAGAGCGACAGCAGCGGTCCGCCGGACAGGAACGTACGCCCCGCCCGCACCGCTCGGCACCAACCGTCGTAGGTGAGCTCCTCGCTGGGACCGAGGCGGGCGTACGTGCGGTAGAGGCCGACGGGCACGCCACTCGACATCTTGTCGGTGCCACCGACGAGCGGCAGACGGTAACCAGAGTTGAGATAGCGGTAGTACTCCAGCAGCGCGTCGCCGGAGTGCGCGAGCATCTCCACCGCATCGGCGCGTCCCGTCGTGACGAGGACGGCCGGCTCGCCGTTGGGGTGTGGGAAGTGGGCGGCGACCACGGTGCCGCCCTGTGCGTGCGTACGGTCGGCCCAGTCGCTGAGGTTGGCGTCGAGGGCGCCACCGAGCTCCGCCTCGTCGGGCCCGTCGCTGCTCCACGGCATGACGGGTTCCTTCAGCCCCCACAGGACGAGGTGGCCGAGGGCGTGCTGTCGGTTCTCCTGTCCGACGTAGGTGAGGTATCCGCCGCCGCCGAGAACGGCGTTGGTGCGGCTGGGATCACCGCCGCGGCGGAAGTCCTCGGTGTTGGTGAAGAGGGCGCCCCACTGGGCCTGCAGGAGGTTGACGATCCGGAGGTCCTCGCCGAGCTGTTCGAGCTGGGCGCCTGCCGTGGAGAGGAAGTGCACGTGGGAGTCGCCGGACCACCAACCCTCGGACGCGAGGTCCGCCATCCGCGTGATCCGCAGAGTGAGCTCGCGTTGCCCGGGATCGATCCGCACGGTCTGGCGGAGTGGTTCGTACTCGAACCCGCGGGCCACCTCGACGTCGACGTCGCCACGGGGAAGCCAACCCTGGCAGGTGCCGTCGACGTAGGCGTAGGTCTGCTGGCCGAGACGGACGTCCCCGCCGACGTCGTAGTGCCAGCTGTTGAGGTTCTGCGTCACGTGCTGGTGATGACCGTAGGGCTGGTACGGAATGCCTTCTGGCGAACGGAAGTGGACCCGGCACGGCACCGGGTTTCCGGTGGCGTCGTCCAGCACCTTGACGTGCACCCAGTTGCGACCGGGATCCACGAGCTCGACGCGGACCCGCGAGTCGGCGGCCTGACCGTCGCGCTCGACGTCGCCCCAGCGCACCTGGCCGAGCTCGTCGTCGCCCTGGCGCACGACGACGGTGGCGGAGGGGATGGCGGCGACCTGGGCGTAGGCGGGGCTCGCCTCCGCTGCGTCGGCGGCGCCCCAGCCCGGTCGGTCGTCGACGGTCGGAACGGGCTGCGGGTAGGTGGCGACGCCGCGGTCGACCTCGAGTGCGAGCACGTCGGACTGGCCAGGGTCGCTGTCCGACGTGTCGGCTCCTGCCGGCGTGGCGCTGGTGTCGGTGTCGGTGTCGGTGCGGACGAGCCGTACGGGTCGCGCGGGCGTACGCACGAAGGGATACTCGTCGAGGTGCCCCAGGGTGATGCCGGCGACGGCGAACGCCGGGCCCCGCGGGATGAGCTCGACGCGTTCGACGGCCTTGTCCGGATGGGGGTTCTCCCAGCACCACAGGTAGTAGGCGGCCGCCGAACCTCGGTAGTGCTCGGTGAGGCGGTAGCCGGCGGCGTTCCAGTTGCCCTCGAAGCGCTCCTGGTTGCCGTCATGGGAGTCGGTGACGGCAAGGAAGGGCTCGCGTCCCCACCCCGGTGGCACGATCTGGATCTCGAACCGCTCCCGGACAGTGACGGTGACGGTCTCGCCACCTGCCAGGTGGAAGGCGTAGTCGGCAACGGGCGTGCCGACACCGTGGCCGGCCGGGCCGGAGGGTTCCAGCAGCCGATGCGCGACGACCACCCGCCGTGCCTGGCGGCCGACCTCGACTGATACCGGCTCGGTCGGAACGACCAGGCAGCGTTCTCTGGAAGGAGTTTGGGAGCCGATGACGAACGGGAGCCCGCGAAGGGTGACCGTCCCGATCGGCGGATTGGGGGTGTCGTCGCCGAAGACGTCGACACCCGCGTTGCAAACCGCGTCGAGAGGAACTGGTTCGTAGTCGGCCATCGGCCGATGCTATCGGCTGGTGCCGGGAGCCGGTAGCACGTTGGCCGGCGCCGGTTGTCCGGTGGGGGTCTCGGACGCACCAGGTGCCCGTCGGTAGACGCTCGCCCGGTCGCGGGCCATGACGCCTTCGTCGACGAGGAGGCGGCGGAGCGCGGCGAAGTCGTCGTGCACCTGCCGCAAGACGCCGTTGACGGCGGCCTCGTCGTACGTCCGCTCCGGATCGAAGAAGGTGGCGAGGAACGCCGCGAGCGCGCGGCAGACCGAGGGTTCGACGGGAAGGCTGGTCAGTCGTCCGTGGGAGAACAACGCGGCGACCGCGGGAACGGTGGCGAGCCGCTGCACCACCGGGTTGGCCTCGTCGAGGTGCCGAGCGGCGGCGCGAAGCAGGTCCAGCCGTACGCTCAGGTGCGGCCCGTCCGTGCCGAGAAGCCCTGACGCGGTGAGCTTTCCGTAGACCCGTGCCGCCGCCCTGCCGTCGAGGCCGAGCGTCTCCGCGCACTGCGTCACGGCCGCACGCTCCTTCGCTGGGCGGTCGAGCATCCAGGAGACCACGCGGAGAACGTCGGGATCGGAGAGCGTGGCGAGGAGGCCCGCGGCGTTCGCCAGTGGAGCCACCAGCTCGCCTCCGGTGGCAAAAGCCCTCTTGTCCAAGGGTTCTCGCGTCGCTCGCTCGCGCGTCATCGAAGTGGCTCCCCACGCCGAGGTGTTGGAGCGGGCCGCGCCTTGCGATCCGCACCGAGCCCCGAGCATGGTGCCGAGGAAGGCAGGAGGACAAGCGAATTAGGCAGGTGCCGCGTCCTGAGCGGTGCCGCGCACGGGAACATGCGCGGCACCGCCGTGGCGACTACCGGCCGGGTGCGCCAGCTCCGGCCACGCCGACCGGGCCGGCACCGGCCGCGACGGGCGCCGCGCCGTCCTCGGTGTCGATGTCCACCAACGCCTGCGAGAACTGCGCGTTGTAGAGGCGGGCGTACGCACCCTCCGCGGCCAGCAGTTCGGAGTGGTTGCCCTGCTCGACGATCCGGCCGCTCTCCATCACGAGGATGAGGTCGGCGTCGCGGATGGTCGACAGCCGGTGGGCGATCACGAAGCTGGTGCGGTCGGAGCGCAACGCGGCCATCGCGTGTTGCACCAGCACCTCCGTACGCGTGTCGACCGAGCTCGTCGCCTCGTCGAGGATGAGCAGGGACGGGTTGGACAGGAACGCCCGCGCGATCGTGATGAGCTGCTTCTCGCCCGCGCTGACGTTGCTTCCCTCCTCGTCGATCACGGTGTCGTAGCCGTCGGGCAGGCTGTGGACGAACCTGTCCACGTACGTCGCCCGTGCCGCGGCAAGGATCTCCTCCTCGCTCGCGTCCGGGTTGCCGTAGGCGATGTTGGCCCGGATCGTCCCGCCGAACAACCAGGTGTCCTGCAGGACCATGCCGATCTCGCTGCGGAGATCGCTCCGGCTCATCGTCGTGATGTCAACACCGTCCAGCGTGATCCGGCCGGCGTCCAGCTCGTAGAACCGCATCACCAGGTTGACGAGGGTGGTCTTGCCGGCGCCGGTTGGTCCGACGATCGCGACCGTGTGACCCGGATCCGCCACCAGGGACAGGTCCTCGATCAGCGGCTTGTCGGCCTCGTACCTGAACGACACCTGCTCGAACTCCACCCGGCCGTGCGGGTCGCTCACCCGGTTCGGTTCGGCCGGGTCGGTGCTCTGGTCCTCGGCGTCGAGCAGGTCGAACACCCGCTCGGCGGAGGCGATGCCGGACTGCAGCACGTTCGCCATCGACGCGACCTGCGTCAGCGGCTGGGTGAACTGCCGGGAGTACTGGATGAACGCCTGCACGTCACCCAGGCTCATCGCACCCGACGCCACCCGAAGACCACCGACGACCGCGACCACGACGTAGCTGAGGTTCCCGATGAACATCATCGACGGCATGATGATGCCCGAGATGAACTGGGCACCGAAGCTGGCCTTGAAGAGCTCCTCGTTCTTGGTGCCGAACGCCGCCTGCACCTCACGGTGCCGCCCGAACACCTTGACCAACTCGTGTCCGGTGAACGCCTCCTCGATCTGGGCGTTCAGCGTGCCGGTGTGGGTCCACTGCGCGATGAACTGCTTCTGGGACCGCTTGCCGATCTGCTGGGTCACCACGATCGACAGGGGTACGGCGACGAGGGCGATGATCGCCAACAGGGGTGAGACGACGAACATCATGGCGAGGACGCCGACGACCTGGAGCAGGGACGTGAGCAGCTGGCTCATCGTCTGCTGCAGGCTCTGTGAGATGTTGTCGATGTCGTTGGTGACCCGGCTCAGGAGCTCGCCGCGCGGCTGCTTGTCGAAGTAGGGCAGGGGCAGCCGGTTCAGCTTGTCCTCGACGTCGGCGCGCAGCTGCAGCATCGCCCGTTGGACGACGCCCGCGAGGATGAATCCCTGCAGCCAGGCCAGGAGGCTGCTGGCGACGAAGAGGCCCATGGCCAGCAACAGGACCTGGCCCAGCTTGTCGAAGTCGATGCCCACTCCGGGCACGACGTCCATCGCCGCCAGCATCTCGGCGAACTGGCCGTTGCCGTTGGCGCGTGCGGCCTGCACGGCCTGCTCGAGGGTGGTGCCCGCGGGCAGCTGCTTGCCGACGACGCCGGAGAAGATCAGGTCGGTGGCGTGACCCAGGATCTTCGGTCCGACGACGCTGAAGCCCACGCTGAGGACCGCGAGCCCGATGATCGTCATGACCTGCAGGCGTTGCGGACGCAGCCGGCGGAGGAGCCGCTTGGCGGACGGCCCGAAGTTCATCGACTTCTCGGTCGGCATTCCGGCGGCCATCCACGGTGGGCCGCCGCTGCGCGCCTTCGCACCGGCGGCGGGCAGCCGGCTCGGCACGACGCCGTTGGTCTTCTCGCTCACACCTTCACCTTGTGGTCGTTCCTGTGCAGGTCGCTCGTGGCCCGGTTGTTCGTGGGCAGGTTGTGATTGTCGTGGGCGCTCTGCTGGCCGCCGTTGGTCTCGGCGGCGCGCTCGGGTCCGTTGGGCTCACTCATGCCGCCGCCTCCGCCGTCAGCTGGGACTCGACGATCTCCGCGTACGTCTGGCAGGTGTCGAGGAGCTCAGCGTGTCGTCCGGTGCCGACGATCGCGCCGTCCTCCAGGACGACGATCTGGTCGGCCTCGATGATCGTGGACACTCGTTGCGCCACGATCACGACCGCGGCGTCTGCCGTGACCGGGCGGAGTGCGGCCCGAAGCCTGGCGTCCGTGCCGAGGTCGAGGGCCGAGAACGAGTCGTCGAAGAGATAGATCTCCGGCTGGCGGACGAGCGCACGCGCGATCGCGAGCCGTTGCCGCTGACCGCCGGACACGTTCGTACCGCCCTGCGCGATGGGTGCGTCGAGTCCGCCGGGCATCTGCTCGACGAAGTCGCGCGCCTGTGCGATCTCGAGGAACCGCCACAGTTCCTCGTCGGTGGCGTCGGGGTTGCCGTAGCGCAGGTTCGTCGCCACAGTCCCCGAGAAGAGGTACGGCTTCTGTGGCACGAGGCCGATCCGGCTCCACAGCACGTCAGGATCGAGGTCGCGGACGTCCACGCCGTCGACGAGGACGCTTCCGCCGGTGGCGTCGAACAGGCGCGGCACCAAGGAGAGCAGGGTCGTCTTGCCTGCCCCGGTGCTCCCGATGATCGCGGTGGTCGTACCCGCCCTGGCGTGGAACGAGATGGAACGCAGCACCGGCGCCTCCGCGCCGGGGTACTGGAACTGCACGTCCCGCAGCTCGAGGTCGGCCGTGGCGGCGAGCCCGGTGACCGGCTGTGGGGACGGGCTGACCGAGGACTCGGTGTCGAGAACCTCGCCGACCCGCTCGGCACAGACGGCGGCGCGCGGCACCATCATCATCATGAAGGTCGCCATCATGACCGACATCAGGATCTGCATCAGATAGCTCAGGAACGCCGTCAGCGCACCGATCTGGATCTGGCCCGAGTCGACCCGGACGGCACCGAACCACAGCACCGCCACGCTGGAGGCGTTGAACACGAACATCACGATCGGGAAGATCATCGCCATCAGCCGGCCGACCTGCAGTCCGGTCGCCGTCAGACTGGTGTTGGACGTGTCGAACCGCTTTGTCTCGTAGGGCTCCCGGACGAACGCGCGGACGACGCGGATACCGGTGATCTGCTCGCGCAGGACGCGGTTGACGTCGTCGATGCGGGTCTGCATGTCGCGGAACTGCGGACCCATCCGACGCAGGATCAGGCCGGTGGCGAGCGCCAGCAACGGCACGCTCACGAGCATCAGCCACGACAGGCCGAGGTCCTCGCGCAGTGCCATGATCACGCCGCCGACACACATGATGGGCGCCGTGACCAGCATGGTGCACGTCATCACGACCAGCATCTGCACCTGCTGGACGTCGTTGGTGTTGCGGGTGATGAGGGACGGCGCGCCGAAGTGTGCGACCTCGCGGGCCGAGAACGTGCCGACCCGCTGGAACACCGCGGCTCTCACGTCGCGGCCGAAGCTCATCGCGGTGCGGGCGCCGTAGTAGACCGCGGCGATCGAGCAGACGATCTGGAGGCCGGTGACGACGAGCATCCAGCCGCCGGTGCTGACGATGTAGCCCGTGTCGCCCTTGGCCACGCCGTTGTCGATGATGTCGGCGTTCAGGCTGGGTAGGTAGAGCGAGGCCATCGTGCCGACGAGTTGCAGGAGGACGACCGCGGTCAGCGGTCGGGCGTACGGTCGTAGAAACGTGCGGAGTAAGCGGATCAGCATGTTCGGGGATCTCCGGATCGAGAGCGCGCGGGTTCGAGCGGGACGGTGGTCGGGGCTGGTGCGGTCAGTCGTCGGACGGCCGGCGGCGTAGTCCGTCGAGGAGGACGGTCACGATCTCGTCGGGGGTGAGGATGGTGCCCTCGTTGATCATCGGATGGGAACTCGTGAAGGTCAGGAGGCGCAGCAGCCGGGCCACCTCCTCGATGTCGGTGCGGAACTTCTCGCGGTCGGACTCGAGCACGCGGGCGATCGCGGCCTGGATCCGCATGTTGTTCGGGCGGACCGCCGCGCGTTGGGACTCGACGTCCTTCATCGGGGGGTAGCGCCCGATCGCTGTCATCAGGGTGATGGCAACCGTCAACCGGCGCTGCAGGAGCGTGGTGACCTCGATCATCCGGGCACGCAGAGGCAGGGCCAGGTCGACGTTCGCGAGCTCTTCGAGCAGGGGTGCGGGGTCCATCGCCGACCTCAGGGCCGCCTGGATGAGGGCGTCCTTGTCGGGGAAGACGCGGAAGATCGTGCCCTCGGCGACGCCGGCCGCCTCGGCGATCTGCCGGGTCGTGACGGTCGGACCGTGCTCGGCCATCAGCGGCAGCGTGGCAGCGACGAGGGACGCCCGGCGTTCGTCCGGCGAGAGCGGCCGGGCGCGGCCCGGGTTCTGGCGCCGTTCCGAGGTGTCTCGGGCGGCGGCGGGTGGTGGCGTGGAAGGGGAGGTCACGGCGCGAGGTTAACTGAGTGAGCGCTCACTCACAAGCGGATTTCCAGAGATTTGTCGAGCTGTCTCGCAGGTTTTCGCCCGGTCTGGCCGTTCGCCCGGGAACTCTCCGGCGCGACAGGGGATTGGCGCGGGACGCCGGGCCGGTGCCGGTGGCGGGAGCGAGTGCCGGTGGACGTGATCATTTTCCGCCGACGATCGCTACTCGAGATGCCGTAGCGCTTGGTCAGTGAGGTCTGCCTCGGTGGGTGCCTGTGGTGTGGCTGCCTGTGGTGTGGCTGCCTGTGGTGCGGCTGCCTGTGGTGCGGCCGCCCGCGGCGACGCGGGAAGGTGGACGACTGCGCGGCGGTGGTCGAGGTCGATGCGCGTGCGGGGCGGCGCTCCGTCACGCTGTTCCTCCGGCATCGCGGCCTCGTGCCTGCGCTGTTCGATGTCGCGGAGCCGACCGGGATTGAAGAGACCGTCCAGATGTTCGAACGCCGTACCCAGGGCGTAGGCGGTCGGCCCCTGGTGCCTGGACCGCTGCATCCCGAAGGCGAGCAGCGGGAGGACAGCAAGAGTCGCGACGACGCCGACCACGATCCACAGCAGGCCGAGTTCCACGCCAGCAGAACGAGCGGCGGGGAGGCCAAGTGCCGGACCCGCGGGGGGCTATCAGAACTCGCTGACAACGGGCTGGCGCGGTGTTCCCCCGCGGCCGTACTCCTCTGGGCCGGCTCAGCCTTTGAGGCCGGTCAGTGCGATGCCCTGGATGAAGCGACGCTGGGCGAGGAAGAACACCACGATCACCGGCAGCGCGATCATGAACGCGTACGCCGCCTGCGGTCCGAGCTCGGTCTGGAACAGGCTGGTACGGAAGTAGTGCATGCCGAGCGACAGCGTGTAGAGGTTCGGGTCGTTGAGATAGATGAGCGGGCCGAGGAAGTCGTTCCAGCTCGCGACGAACTGCAGCAGCCCCACGACGGCGAGCGCGGGGATCGCCAGCGGCAGCACGATCCGGGCGAAGATACGGAACTCCGAAGCGCCGTCGATCCGGGCCGCCTCAGTGATCTCGGCCGGGATCCGCAGGAAGAACTGCCGCAGCATGAAGATGTAGAACGGTACGCCGAAGAAGTACGGCACCGTGAGCGGCAGGAACGTGTTCACCCAGCCGATGTTGGCGAACATGATGTACTGCGAGATCATCGTGACCTCGTACGGCAGCAGCATGGTCGAGATGACGAGCACGAACACCGCGTTGCGGCCGCGCCAGCGGATGTGCGAGAACCCGTACGCCACCAGGGCGCTCGACAGTGCGACACCCACCACCGAGATCAGGGCGATGATCAGGCTGTTCCTGAAGAACAGCAGCACCGGCACGGTCTCGAACGCAGCGACGTAGTTGGCGAAGTGCGGCGGTGCGGGGATCCACATCGGTGGGATGCGGAGGTTCTGTTCCTGCGTCTTGAGCGACGTCGATATCAGTGCCAGCACCGGAACGACGAAGGCCAGCCCGACCGCCGCGAGCGCGAGGTGCCGGCCGGTCCGACCGGCGAGCTTCGGCAGCGACCATGCCCGCGCGGACGAGGACGACGTGTGGGCCATGGCGCGACTCCCTTCTCGCGACGCATGTCGCGGCTGTGATGCGTACGACGCGGTGTCCGGCCGGCCTACCTGCGCCGGCCGTCGCCGCCTTCGTAGTAGACGACGTGGGATCCCAGCCGGAACAGCCCCAGCGTCACGAGCAGGACGATGACGAACATGATCCACGACATCGCGGACGCGTATCCCATTCGACCGTTGACGAACGCGTTGGTGTAGATCTGCAGTCCCCACGTGACGGTCGAGCGGGCCGGGCCGCCGGTGCCGTCGGTGAGGAAGAAGATGCTGATGAAGTTCTGGAACGCTGCGATGATCGCGAGAACGACGTTGAAGAAGATGACCGGGCTGAGCATGGGCAGCGTGACGTGCCAGAGTCGTCGCCACCATCCCGCGCCGTCGACCTCGGCCGCCTCCATCAGGTGACGCGGCACGTCCTGCAGTCCCGCGAGGTAGATGACGACGCTGTTACCCACGCCCCAGAGGCCGAGGATGATGAGCGCGGGCTTGGACCAGTCCGGCGAGGTGAGCCAGCCCGGTCCGGTGATGCCGAAGACGCCGAGGGCGTTGTTGATCACGCCGAACTGCGGGTCGAGAACGAGCAGGAAGATGAACGAGCTGACCACGATGGGCAGCATGGTCGGCAGGTAGTACAACGTGCGGTAGACGCCGATCGTCCTCATCCGTTGGTTGAGCAACAGGGCGAGCGACAGCGACAGCAGGGTGCCGAGGGCGACGCCGAACACCGCGAGGTACAACGTGTTGACCACCGCGGTCCGAAGGTACGGGTCGGCGGTGAAGATGTTGAGGTAGTTCTGCAGGCCCACCCAGCGAGGCGACTTCAGGACGTTGTACGACGTGAAGCTGAAGTAGAACGACGCGAGCATCGGCCCCAGCGAGAAGACCAGGAACCCGATGATCCACGGGGAGATGAACAGCAGTCCGTTGCGCTGGTGCCGCCATTCCTGTCCCACCAGGCCGAAGCGCCTTCGCGGTCGAGGGGTCGGCGCCGGCGCGGTCTCCCGCGTGCTCACCGGCGTGACCTGAGACATGTGCCCTCCTCCGTCTGGCCCTTCTGGCCCTCTGGCCCGTGTGGTGCAGGATGACCGGCGGGCGGGCCGGTCATGGCGGCCCGGTCAGTCGCCGTAGTTGCCTTCGGTGATGGCGACCTGCAACGCCTGCTGCACGATCCCGTCGGCCTCGGCAAGTGCGTCGGCAGGGCTCGCCTTGCCGTTCACGACCTGTTCCTCGGCGTCGCCGAGCGCGCGGTAGTACTCCGCCAGGACCGGACTCGGCGGCAGCCACTTCTGCTCGGGCCCCGCCTGTGCGTTGACCTTCAGGACCGCCTGCCACATGGGGTCCTTGGCGTAGAAGTCGGTCTGACGCGCGGACAGCTTGGCGGGAGCCCACCCGAGCGCGGCGCCGAAGTACCGCGAGAAGTGCTCGTCCGAGAGCATCCAGCGGACGAACGCCATCGACTCCTTCACGTTGTCGGCACCGCGCGGCATCATGAACGCCCAGCCGCTGTGGCACAGGAACGGCTTGCCGCCGGGCGGAGGTGGCAGCAGCCCCACGCCGACGGTGTCGGCGAACTTCTTGTCACCGATCACCTGCCGGTTGCCGAGGTACCAGTCGCCGATCATCATCATCCCGACGCGCCCCGAGAGGAGCGGGTCCGCGGCCGGAGCCGGTGGCGTTGGAGACATAGGTGAAGCTGTTGACCTTCGGCGCGCCGCCGTAGCGTCGGGAGAGCGCGAGCTCCCACTCGAGCACCTTCCGCATGCCCGGCGTGTTGAGAGAGACCCGACGCTCGGACCCACTCTCCAGGCCGGCGTCGAAGAGATGGCCGAGCGCGATGTCGTTGAACTCCCAGCCGGACCAGGGCACGAACCCGAGCCGCTCGATCTTGCCGTTCTCGATCCGGTCGATCTTGCGTACGTACTCTTCGAACTCCGCCCAGGTCGCGGGCGCCCGGTTGGGGTCGAGGCCGGCTTCGGCGAAGACCTTCTTGTTGTACCAAAGAAGGTTGTCGGGATCCCAGTCGACCGGGATGCCGTAGGTGTGGCCCTGCCACTGCACGGAGTCCCAGGCCTCGGGAACGAAGTCCTCGGGCTTGCTGCCGGTCATCGGCAGCGCGTCGTCGAGCGGTTCGATCATGCCCTGCGACGCCCACTTCGCGAGCACGTCGTCGTACGACAGCACGAGGTCGGGCGCGCTCTTGCCGACCGTCGCGGCGAGCAGCTTGCCCTGCCGGTCCTCGCCGACGTACGGGTAGAGCGTGATCTTGACCCGGATGTCCGGGTGCGCGCAGTTGAACTCCTGCGCAGCCTTGGTGAGTGTGGGGTTGGCCCAGGCGACCCACCACTCGACCGTGACCGCGTCCTTCGCGGGTTCGGCGTCAGGGCACTGCGGTGACAGGGAGCCCGTGTTGGCACTCGACGTTCCGCATGCCACGAGCAGCGGCACACACGCCGCGGCCGCGGCCAGGCGTCGTGCGAAGCGCTTCACCACCGTCGGATCCCTCCGTCTCGGCCGGCTCGCTCGTCGACGTGGTGGCTGTGCAGCCTGTCAACCGTGACTTGCGTACGGCGCGCGTACGAAGGCTGGCGGCATCGACACGTGTGCACGTTCTCATCGCCGTCCATGCGGCCCGCTGTCCCCCGCCTTGTCCGATTTGGGTAGGCGCAGTTCTAGCACCGTCCGAAGGAGTGCCACCAGACGCGTGACCGGGTTGGCCAGCCAGAATTGTTCACGCTGCGTCGGCGTCACCAGACAGTGACCGGCGATGTTTAGGGATCTTTCCCTTCGGCCTCGTCGAGCGGGTATAAGTGAGTGCGGGACCGGCGGCTGCCATGGGGGGCATGGTTCGCGGCGCGGGGTCCCGTTTCATGGTGTGGGGGAGTACGTCATGAGCAACGCAGTCCACGTTCTCGGGGTCCAGGTCGTCGTCGACCCGCCGGAGGTGATCATGTTCCTGCGGCCGACCGGCCACGACGGCGAGCGCGGGACCGGCGCGCCGTCGAGCGTGTTGGAGCAGGTGACAGTCGCGGTGAAGATGGTGGTGCCCGTGGCGACGCTCAGCGTGTCACCGGCCGAGTCGGACCCGTCGACCGACTGGGTGCGCCACTACATCTGAGCGCCACTACATCTGAGCGCCACTACAGCTGAGCGCCACTACAGCTGACGGCCACCACGTCGGAACGCCAGCACAGCTGACGGCCACCACGTCGGAGCGCCACTGTCTCGGAGGGTGCGGCGGCCCGGCGTCTCCGCGAGCCGAGCCGCCCGCGGCTTGTCATCGGTCGGCGCGCGGTCCGACCGGTGTGGCTATCCGCGGCGCGCGCGTCGTGCGCGCCGTGCGGTACGGCACCTCGCCGTTCGAGCGCCGGCGGCCGGTGACCGGGCCATAGCCGTACGCGTAGTACCCGCCGCTGCCGTCCTTCTTCGGGCTGCGGTTCAGCAGGGTGCCCACGATCCGGCCATGAACCGACGCCAGCCGCTCGACCGAACCGCGGAGCTGCTCGCGCGTGGTCTTGCCGTACCTCACCACGACCAGTGCACCCTCGGCCTGCGCGGTGAGCAGCGCGGCGTCGGTCACCGGCAGCAGCGGCGGTGCGTCGATGAGGATCACGTCGAACTGTCGGCGGAGGTCCGCGAGCACGCTCGCCATCGCGCGGGACTGGAGCAGCTCGGCCGGGTCGGGTGGCATCACGCCGCTGGTCAGGACGGAGAGACCGTCGTCGCCCCACTCCTGCAGCGCCTCGGACAGGTCCGCGCGGCCGATCAGCACGGTGGTCAACCCGACGGCACGCTCGAGGCCGAGGTAGTCGGCCACCCGGGGTCGGCGCAGGTCGCCCTCGATCAATGCGACGCGCTCGCCGGCCTGCGCGAGGGTGATGGCCAGGTTGCAGGCCGTCGTGGTCTTGCCCTCACCCGGAACCGAGCTGGTGATCACGAAGACCTTGTGGGGCTGATCGACGTTGACGTACTGCAGGCTCGTCCGCAGCACCCGGAACGCCTCGGCCATCGGTACGTGCTGCTCGGACGACGAGAGGATGTGCTTCTTCGCCGCCGCCGGGTCGAACGGCACCGAGCCGAGGATCGGCGCCCCGGACACCCGCGACAGCAGTTCGGGATCACGGATCGAGGTGTCGAGGCTCTCGCGGAGCGCGGCCAGACCGGCACCCAGCAGCAGGCCGAGGACCGCGCCGAGGCCGATGTTGCGAACAGGGCTCGGCGACACCGGGTCGGCACCCGTCACGGCCGGGCCGAGAATGCTCGCCTTGATCGGCGGGCGGCTCTCGCCGGGCGCTGTCTCGAGCTGCTCGACGAGGGCGGTGAACTCGGTGGCGACCGCCCGGACGAGCCGCTGGGCCCGCTCGGGGTTCGCGTCGGTGACCGTGACGTTGATGATGACCGTCTTGGGCACAACGGTCGCGGTCACCTGCTGGCGCAGCGACGCCTCGTCCTGCTTCAGGTCGAGCCTGTCGACGACCGCCCGGGCGATCTCGGGGCCGGTGACCAGGTCGGCGTACGACGCGGCGCGTTGCTCGGAGAGGAGCCCGCCTTGGTACGCGTCGGAGGTGGTGGACTGCGTCGTCGACACGAAGAGCCGGACGCTCGACGCGTACGTCGGGGTCATCTGGAGCGTGACGCCCGCCGCCGCGGCAGGTGCCAGCAGCAGGCACGCGAGGACGATCTTCCACCGTCGCCGCAGCACCTTGAGATAGTCCCGTAGCTCCACTCCGCAGCCCCCCAGGCTCGACTGTGCGGTCTGATACCGCGTCCCAACCCGGTCCCAAACCTGCTCGTGGCGCCGGAAACTGCGATGTGTAGTCATATAGTCGCGGATTGGAGTTAAGTTCGTGCAACCATGCCACACTCTGGTGGCTTTCATGCTTACATAGCGCAGTTCGCCGGTCACGTTCGGGTACGAGCCCGAGTGGCATCTGGTGGGGAGTAAGTGTGAAGTTCCGGTTCGAAGCCGTCCTCCGGCGCCACCGGGTGGCGGTCCTGGCCGTGCTCGACGGCGCGGCGTGGGTCGTGTCGCTGGTGACGTTCACGCTGCTTCGGATGGATCTGGCCCACCAGGAGGCGGAGTGGACCAGCGCGATCATCCTGGGTGCGATGGCAGCGGCGCTGCACTTCGTGTTCGGCTGGGTCGTACGCCTGCACCACGGCCGCGCCGCGCTGGGCAGCTTCGCCGAGGCGCTGGTCCTGGGCGGGGTGACAGCCTCGGTCGGCCTCACGATCGCGGTTGCCAACATGCTGCAGTCGGTGCCGTTGGTACCGCGCACGGTGCCGGTGGCGGCGACGTTCATGACCCTGGCGCTGACCGGGTGGGCGCGGGCGACGTGGCGCCGGGTCCACGAGCGGGACGCCGCGCTGCAGCCGGTCGACGGCAGTCGGCAGGCGCTGATCCTCGGTGCGGGCGAGGGTGGCCGGCAGCTGGTGGCCGCGATGCTGCGCGATCCGGGCCGTTCCTGGCACCCGGTCGGACTGCTGGACGACGATCTGCGCAAGCGGCACCGCCGGATCCGCGGTGTCCCGGTACTCGGGACAACGCGTGACCTCGCAATGGTGGTCGAGACGACCGGATGCCGGACGTTGATCGTGGCGATACCCAGCGCTGGCGCGGAGCTGATCCGCAGGATCGAACGCCGTACGACCAGGCTCGGTGTCGACGTGAAGGTGGTGCCCGGCGTCGGGGAGTTGCTGGACGGGCGGGTGGGGGTCTCTGACATCCGTGACATCAAGGTGACCGACCTGCTCGGTCGGCACCAGATCGACACCGATGTCGACTCCGTGGCGGGCTACCTGACCGGGCGGCGGGTGCTGGTCACCGGTGCGGGTGGGTCGATCGGGTCGGAGCTGTGTCGGCAGATCCACCGCTATGCCCCGGCGGAGCTGATCATGCTCGACCGGGACGAGTCGGCCCTGCACGCGGTGCAGCTGTCGATCCACGGTCGGGCGCTGCTGGACTCCCCGGAGGTCGTACTCGCCGACATCCGTGACGCGCGTCGGATCGCCGAGCTCTTCGCCGAGCGGCGTCCGGACGTGGTGTTCCACGCGGCGGCGCTGAAGCACCTGCCGATGCTCGAGCAGTACCCGGGCGAGGCGGTCAAGACGAACGTGTGGGGAACGCTGTCGGTGCTGGAGGCCGCGCGCGACTGCGGGGTCGAGCGGTTCGTCAACATCTCCACCGACAAGGCGGCCAACCCGTGCCAGCGTGCTGGGCTACTCCAAGCGGCTCGCGGAGGGCCTGACGTCCGCGGTGTCGGCTGAGGCGTCGGGCACCTACCTGAGCGTTCGGTTCGGCAACGTGCTCGGGAGCCGCGGCTCGGTGCTCACCTCGTTCACCGCGCAGATCGAGGCGGGCGGTCCGGTGACCGTCACCCATCCTGAGGTGACGCGGTACTTCATGACCGTCCAGGAGGCCGTCGAGCTGGTGATCCAGGCCGCCGCGATCGGGCTGGACGGAGAGGCGCTGGTGCTCGACATGGGCGGGCCCGTACGGATCGCCGACGTCGCGAAGCACCTGATCGAGACCGCGGGCCGCCCGGTCGACATCGTCTACACCGGCCTACGCGAGGGGGAGAAGCTGCACGAGGACCTCTTCGACGCGGGCGAACCCGACACCCGCCCGCGGCACCCGCTGGTGTCCCACGTACCCGTGACCGCTCTGCAGCCCGAGGCGGTACAGAAGATCGAGGCGGAAGCAGAAGCGCACCAGGTCACCGAGTCAATGAGGACTCTGTGCGGGCAACTCGGACGCGATACTGGCGGCCCAACACTCCGACAGATCCCGGCGGCGGCCCCGGCAGTGGCCCAAGCACTGATGGGCGGAGCAGATCGGTCCCATGTCTGAGAGCACCTTGCCCTTTGCACTTCCTGACATCGGTGAAGATGAGATAGCTGCAGTCACAGAAGCGATTCGTTCTGGATGGTTGTCGAGCGGTCCTCGAGTCCAGCTGTTCGAGCGTTCATTCGCAGAGGTGTGCGGGCCCGGGATCGAGGCGATTGCCCTGAACTCTGCTACGGCCGGTCTTCATCTCGCCTTGGAAGCGGTCGGAATCGGTCCTGGAGCAGAGGTGCTCCTGCCCACCTGGACCTTCACGGCCACGGCTGAGGTCATCCTCCACCTCGGGGCGGATCCCGTCTTTGTCGACAGCGATCCGCGGACGCTCAACATCGATCTCGATGACGCGGCACGCAAGGTCACCAGCCGAACTCGGGCCATCCTGCCGGTTCACTTCGCTGGAGAGTTGGTGTCGTACCCGAAACTGGCAACGTTCGCGCACTCCCATGGCCTGGCGGTAGTGGAAGATGCGGCACATGCCTTCCCGGCCAGCAGCCATGGGGTTCTGGTCGGCGCCGGGCAGAGCACTGCGACGGTCTTCAGCTTCTATGCGACAAAGACGATCACCACGGGCGAGGGCGGCATGCTCGTCACCCGCGACGCGGAGCTCGCCAATCGGGTCCGAACGATGCGGCTGCATGGGATCGACCGCGATGCCTTCGACCGCTACCGCAGTTCGCGCCCGGTCTGGCATTACAACGTCGTTGCGCCAGGGTTCAAGTACAACCTCACGGACCCCGCGGCCGCGATGGGGCTCGTCCAACTTGATCGATCCGAGAAGATGCGGCATCGGCGGGAAGAGATCGCCGAGCGCTATCTCTCGGCCTTTGCCTCGCTTCCCCTGGACCTACCGCTGACGAGCACATCCGACAACGTTCACGCCTGGCACCTCTTTGTCGTCCGACTCAGATCAGACGCGCCGGTCGGGCGGGACGAGTTCATCGCCACGATGGCTCGGCTCGGCGTGGGTTGCAGCGTGCACTTCATCCCCCTGCACATGCATCCCTTCTGGCGTAATCGGTACGAGCTTCGGAACGAGGACTTCCGGGTCGCCACGTCCGAGTTTTACCGCGTAGTGAGCCTTCCGATCTTCTCCGGTATGCGCGATGACCAGGTAGACCGTGTGGTCAGCGCCGTGCTGGAGGTGCTGCGGTGACGAAGCGAGCGTTCGATCTCATAGTCGCGACCGCGGCGCTGGTGCTCTGTCTGCCGCTGCTTCTCTTGATCGCCGCTACATGCCTGCTGCTCAACGGTCGCGGGCCGATTCTCTTCCGTCAGCCGAGGGTTGGCCAGTTCGGGCGGGTCTTCCACATCCACAAGTTCCGGACCATGCGAGCCGGCACTGGACGCGCAGTGACCTCCGATGGCGATTCGCGGATTACGTCAGTCGGCAGGATCCTTCGCGCCACCAAGCTCGACGAGCTGCCACAACTGCTGGATGTCGTCGCTGGGTCGATGAGTCTCGTCGGGCCACGCCCGGAGATACCGCTCTACGTGGACTGCTGGCCCACGAAGGCGCGAGAACGGATCCTCTCGGTGCGCCCGGGAATCACGGACCCGGCCTCAATCGCGTACCGCCACGAGTCCGCCGAGTTGGCCCGTGCGGCGGACCCGGAACGTCACTACGTCACGGTCGTGCTTCCTCGCAAAGTTGCCATGTATGTGAAGTACGTAGAGCGAATGAGCTTCCGCGAAGACGTACGAATCCTCGTCCAGACCGTCCGTGCGGTCGTCGGGTCGGGGCCCGCCAGCGGAAGGGACACTCAGCTCTGGACAAACAGTCCCGCCGCAGCCGCTCGACAGGTAGAAGGGGAGGGAAATGCGCATCGGCCTGTTGAGCCAGTGGTACGACCCTGAGCCTGGTCCGGCAAGCCTTCCCGGCGTCCTGGCCAGAGGCCTCGCGCGCCGTGGCCACGAGGTGTGTGTACTGACGGGCTTTCCGAACTACCCGACTGGTCAGGTCATGCCCGGCTACCAGATTTCGCGCCGGATGGACGAGATAGCCGACGACGTACACGTCCGTCGAGTCGCCCTGTTCCCTAGCCATGACGCGTCTCCGGTACGCCGCCTCGCGACGTACGGATCGTTCGCGGCGTCCGCCCTTGTATCCGGCGTCGACGCCCTTCGCGGGCTTGACGCCCTCTGGGTCAGCAACTCACCTATCACCGTTTCGTTGCCGATGTGGTTCGTACGCTACGTCTACAAGGTGCCGGTCGTGCTGCACGTGCTCGACCTGTGGCCCGACACCGTAGAGGCCAGCGGTTTCGTGGGTCGCGGGCGCGCGCTCAGGGTCCTCGAACGCGGCCTCGGCGCCTGGTGTCGCGGGATGTACCGCGCGGCCGCACGAGTTGCCTACATCTCTCCAGGAGTCGGAGGTCTCCTCGAACGGCGCGGCGTCGCTGCCAGCAAACTCGTCTACATCCCGATGTGGGCCGATGAGGCTGCGTTGACGGAGGCGCAAGATGACCTGCGTGCCGATCTCGGCATCGGTGCCGACACCATCGTCCTCGTTTATGCCGGCACCCTCGGCGAGGCTCAGGGTCTGGAAGCGCTTGTCGACGCATGTGCCGCAGTTGTCGACGACCCGCGGTTTGTGTGTCTTGTCGCCGGTTCGGGCGTCTCCGAGGGATCACTTCAGGAGCGCGCACGGGTCAGGGGTGCGACAAACATCCGCTTCCTCGGTCGCCTCCCGGCCTCACGGATGCCGGCGCTGATGGACGCAGGAGACGTGCACTTCGTCGGGCTTCGGTCAACGGGAATGGCTGCCTACACGATGCCAAGCAAGGTACAGGCGACCCTGGCGTCCGGCCGCGCGATGTTGGTCGCCGCCGGAGGTGATGTCGCGGCCGTCGCCCACGAGAGCGGCGCGGGCATCGCGGTACGTCCCGACGACCCGGCATCGATTACCGATGGGATCCGGGCGATACGCCGCATGAGTCGCGAGGAGTTGCACGACCTGGGAAGCCGAGGCCGTGCCTACTACACAGGCACGTTCTCAGCGGAGTCAGGAGTCGAACGCGTGGAGTCGGCGCTGTTCCATGCTCAGCAGATGGGAGTTCATACGTGAAGGGCGACGTCATTGACGGCGCGACCGTCGCGATCACCGGCGGGACCGGGTCCTTCGGTTCGACCATGGTGGAGCGGCTGCTCCTGCAGGAGGTCCATGCAGTCCACGTGCTCAGCCGCGACGAGGCCAAGCAGGACGAGATGCGGCGTCGGTTGGCGACGAGCGGCTGCAAGCTGTTCCTCGGGGACGTGCGTGACTTCGACAGCGTCGCGGACGCCGTGCGGGCGCGCGACTTCGTCTTCCACGCGGCGGCGCTGAAGCAGGTCCCGTCGCTGCGAGTTCTTCCCGACGCAGGCCGTGCGCACGAACGTCATCGGCAGCCGCAACGTGATCCAGGCGGCGGCGGCGGCCGGGGTCCGCTCGGTCGTGTGCCTCAGCACCGACAAGGCGGTGTACCCGGTCAACGCGATGGGCATGTCGAAGGCGCTGATGGAGAAGATCGCCGCAGGCGTACGCGCGCAACAACCCGGACTCGACGACGACGGTCGTTCGATCACGCGTTACGGCAACGTCATGTACTCGCCGCGGCTCGGTCATCCCGCTCTTCGTCGAGCAGCTCAGGCGGGGCAGCCGCTCGACCGTCACCGAGCCGACGATGACCCGGTTCCTGATGTCCCTGCAGGAGTCGGTCGCCCTGGTCGAGCACGCCTTCCTCCACGCGGAGCCGGGCGACCTCTTCGTGCGCAAGGCACCGGCTGCACCGTCGAGGTGCTTGCCCGGGCCGTCGCCGAGCTGCTCGGATACGACGAGCCGGAGATCAAGGTCCTCGGCACCCGGCACGGGGAGAAGCTCCACGAGACGCTTGCTGAGCCGTGAGGAGATGGTGCCAGTCGGATGGACGCGGTGACTACTTCCGGGTGCCGCTGGACGCGCGGTCGCTGGAATACGAGCTTGTACTTCGAGCAGGGCGAGCGCCGAGCGGTCGGGGCTCAGGACTACACGTCGCGACAACACCGAGCGGCTCGGACGTCGACCAGACTCATGCAGAGCTCCTGCAGCTCCCGGAGATCCAGCGAGCAGCTCGGACCGGTGCCCGCATGAAGATCGTCGTGACTGGCGGATACGGATTCCTCGGGTGGCACCTGCGGGCGCGACTGCGGGCAATTACGGGCCACCAGATCGTAGCGATCGGGCGGCACGAGTTCGGAAGGAGGCTCGGCAGCTGAGGTCAGCCACGCGGACGCCGTGATCCATGTAGCTGGAGTGAATCGCGGCGACCCGAGAGTGGGGTTGAGAAGGGCAACGTGGAGTTGGCGCACGCCGTCTCTCGGGCGGTCGGCGAGAGCTGGGACTCACCGCGGCTCGTGTTCGCGAACTCGATCCAGTGTGGAAACGAGACGCCGTACGGCCGGGGCAAGGCAGAGGCGCGTGACATACTGGCAGCGGCCGCAAAGGCCGTGAGTGCGCCGTTCGTTGACGTCGTACTGCCGAACCTGTTCGGTGAGCACGGTCGGCCCGACTACAACTCGTTTGTCGCTACGTTCGCGCAGGCGGTCGTTAACGACCGGATCCCCGACGTAAACGATCGGCCGGTAGAGCTACTCCACGTACAGCGGGCGGCCCAAGAACTCCTGGACGCCGTTGAGATGGTGCACGATGCGACGGTGCGGCCGAAGGGCGAGCACACGACCGTTGAGGCAGTGTGGCAGATGCTTGCGCAGTCTCACGAGCTGTACAAGGTAGGGGACATCCCCCCACTCACTACTCCGCTGGATGTCGACCTGTTCAACACCCTCCGGGCGTCAATGTTTCCTGCCGCCTATCCGATCCCCCTGGTGGTCAACCGCGACAAGCGCGGAGGTCTGGTGGAGTGCGTCCGGTCGCACGGTGGCCAGGGGCAAAGCTTCGTGTCGACGTCGATGCCTAGGGTGACGCGCGGCGAGCACTTCCATCTGGGCAAGGTCGAGCGCTTCCTGGTCCTTCGTGGTCGCGCCCGCATCTCGCTGCGGCGGCTCTTCCACGACGACATCGTGTCCTTCGACGTGTCGGGCGAAGAACCTGTTGTAGTCGACATGCCGACCATGTGGGTGCACAACATCAGGAACACTGGGTCCGACGAACTCGTCACATTCTTCTGGGCGCACCAGCTGTTCGACCCCGACTCTCCGGACACGTACGCCGAGAAGGTCGACCTTACGGCAGGTCTACGATGAACGCCGTTGCGAGCACGTCGTTGACGCACGCAGACGTGCACATGGCGGCCGCGCTGCACCAACGCGCCTTCGATCGCTTCTTCCTGTCGAGCCTCGGTGAACCGTTCTTGCGTGAGTTCTACCGCGGCTTCGTGACCGACCCAGACGCCGTGACCCGTGTGGCACGGGATGACTCCGGATGTGTGGTCGGGGTCGTCGTCGGAACCGTTGCTCCTGACCGGTTCTTCCGGCGGCTACTTCACACCCGCCGTCTGCACCTAGCCGTAGCCGCCCTTCGAGCGGTCGTACGACGTCCGACTACTGCGGCACGGCTGATCCGGGGCATCGCGTATCGCGGAGGGACGCCGGTCACCGCGGCGACGGGAGCACTTCTTAGCTCGATCTGCGTCGATCCTCGGGCGGAACACTCCGGACACGGGAGAGCGCTGATTGACGACTGGTGGACTGACGTGATGGCGCGAGGCATAACTAGCGCCTATCTCACGACCGATGCCGCCGACAACGAGCGGGTCATCCGGTTCTACGAAAAGGCCGGCTGGAGCTTGATGGGTAATTACGTGACGCGAGAAGGCAGGCGAATGAGCTGCTACGGCATCGCCGCGGTGAGAACGGTGCAGGCATGAAGGTGATGACGATCGTTGGGACCCGACCCGAGATCATTCGGCTCTCGCGGGTAATCGCTCGACTCGATGCGACGGTCGACCACGTGCTGGTGCACACCGGCCAGAACTACGACCACGCGCTGAGTAACATCTTCTTCGAAGATCTGGGGCTGCGCCGGCCCGACCACTGCCTCCAGGTCGACACCTCGTCCCTCGGCCGAGTCCTGGGGGAGACCCTTATCAAGACGGAGGAGGTCCTGCTCGACGAACGACCGGACGCGGTGCTCGTCCTCGGTGACACGAACAGTTCGATCGCGGTGGTGATCGCGAAGCGTATGCACATCCCCGTTTACCACATGGAGGCCGGCAACCGCTGCTTCGACGAGAACGTGCCCGAGGAGACCAACAGGCGTCTGGTCGATCACGTTGCGGACTTCAACCTCGTCTACACCGAACACGCTCGTCGCAACCTTCTCGCCGAAGGGCTCCATCCGCGCAGAATCCTCCTGACCGGATCGCCGATGCGCGAGGTCCTCGAGCACTATCGCAATGGCATCGCGGCGTCGAGCGTGCTCGAGGACCTCAACCTGACCAAGGACAGGTACTTCCTCGTCAGCGCTCACCGCGAGGAGAACGTCGACCATCCGGAACGCCTGCGGATGCTCCTGGAGTGCATCGTTGCCGTTCGCGACCGCTGGAAACTGCCCATGCTGGTGTCGACACACCCGCGCACCCGGAAGCGCCTGGAAGCATTGGCCGACTGGGATGTCCCTGGCGGCGTTGATTTCCACGAGCCTTTCGGCTTTCTCGACTACATCAAACTTCAAATGGAGGCGAGGTGTGTGCTGTCCGACTCAGGGACCATCTCCGAGGAGTCCGCAATACTCGGTTTCCCTGCGGTCACCCTCCGCGACTCGATCGAACGTCCAGAAGCCCTCGATGCCGGAACAATCATTATGACAGGTCTGGACGCAACCAGCGTCATCGCAGCTATGGTCGACCGGGACTGCAGTGCGAACCACGTTGTCCACACAGTGCCAGCTGAATACGAAATACAGGATTGCTCACTCCGATCGACCCGCTTCATACTCTCTACGGCGAGCTGCCACGCCAGTTGGTCGGGAATTCAGCGATGGTAAGCGAATTGGCTGACCGAGAGGTGAGAACAGGCGTCGGGGGCGTCGCGAACGCAAAGGCCGACGTAGCACTAGGATTCGTCATCGGTATCCTTGCCGGATCGAATCTTGTACAAGGGTCGTGGACCTCGGTGGCGCCATGGCTCGACGCAACGTCGATCTCACTGGCTCTCATCCTTCCCATAGCATTCCTTCAACATATGCGCTTCGGTATGCGGGTGAAGGGCCTTGGCGCATTCTTTGTACTCGCCGGAGCTCTCGCGCTCGGATATGTGCCGTCTGCGCTTGACCCGGCTGCCGAAAGTAAGCGACTCCAAATCGTCGTCGGGGTGCTCTTCGTGTTTGTCGCTGGATACCTAGTCTCGGCGACGAGGGGGAGAGTCACTGGCCTGTGCGCCAGCCTAGTACTCCAAGCACACGTTGCTCTTGCGGCTCTCTTGATAAACCCAGACCCTGCTGCGCTCGAAGCCACAGGTCGGCTAACCCCCATCGGGCTGAATGCGATAGGAGTCGGCCGAATAATGGCTGGTGGTGTACTGGTGCTCAGCTGCCTAGCAGTTCGCCAAGCTACGGCCCGGCCGGCGCGCGCCTGTCTCGCTGGCGCCTTGGCTCTCCCGCTGATCTGGGGAATTTATGAAACCGGCAGTCGAGGGCCAGTGATCGCTGCAGCCCTTGCACTAGCATTGGCGGTTCTTCGAGGTCCAGTCCCAAGAACACTAAAGACTGGCGTGTCGATCGCCGGGGCTGCAACCATGCTGCTTTCGTTTGAGTATCTCGCCGAAGCTGGATCACGTCTTGTCGGCATGGACGGCAGTGGCCGGCAAGACCTAGTAGCTCAGACAATGCGTGTAGCTTTTGAGAATCCATTTGGTATTGGGTGGGGCAATCTATACGCCTACCTTCCCACCTGGGCTGTAAGCCAGGAGCAAGGGTGGAACCAGTATGCCCATAATGTGATACTCGAGTTTGCGGTCGAAGCCGGAATAGTATCCGCGGTTCTAATAGCGGCGCTTCTCTCCGGCGTTCTAAGGCTGTCTTGGCGACTGATAGGGAGTGGGAGGCTCTCGGGTTCGCTTGTCGGAGCGCTCGCAGTCTTTTCAGTAGTAGGTGCCATGTTCAGTAGTGACGTAATCGGCAACCGGATGATGTGGGTCTTATGCGGTGCCGTGCTTGCAGAAGGTCGGAGAAGAGCGGGGGGATGTTCTTCGTTTGACCTGAGTGGACAGAGCGCCGCAGACGGCAGTCGACCAAACCGCAGGGTAATGGCATGATGATTAGGCGAAATTCGCGAGCCTATGAACGGCTGCGACTTGCCCGAAGCTCAATGATAGCCGGCCTCAAGGGGCTACAGGGAGCGCACCGAACCGCGTATATCCACATTAGCGCCAAAGTGTCGCGTGATCTGGTTGCAGGCGCCTACGTTTTTGTTGGTCGACGGTGCAAGCTCGACCCAGGAGTAGTTCTGGGAAATTACACAATGCTAGCGTCGGAAGTCGCGATTGTTGGTGACGACCATAATTGGGACCGGCCTGGAATCCCTATTCAGTTCTCTGGACGGCCTAGGCAGACGCAGACGCTTCTCGAGGATGACGTGTGGGTCGGATACAGGGCGCTCATCATGCGTGGTGTCTGTATCGGGCGCGGCTCGATCATCGCAGCCCATGCGGTCGTAACTGCTGATGTCGAGCCATACGCCGTTATGGCAGGGGTGCCGGCCCGGAAGATCGCAGATCGCTTTTCCGACGTCGAGAGCCGGCAGCGCCATGACGCCATGCTCAATGGGTGTCTGGCTCAGCCCCGATTTGCCGAGCCGCTGGCTTCGCTTGGCGACCTTGCATAGGTTTCGTCGCTCGGCCTCTTCCGTGAAGCCACTGATTGGAGTAATGCTGTGTACAATTCTACGCCGACCTCCATATCGGCTCGCAGGTCTCCACAGGTTGTTCTCGTCTGCGGATATTTTGACTGGTTCAGTGGTTATCAAGAGACAGCTCTGGCATCGGCACTGGCGAGGCGAGCTGCGACGCAAGTCGTTGCCTCAGATCGGGTAAGCTCGATATTCACGGATCATCATCTGAGGGAATTGAAGCTCGACCGGGAGATATTCGACGGGTCAAACCTTTGAGAACGGAGTCGTCGTCACGCGTCTTCCTTCGCGCGAGATTCGCGGGATGGTATGGTCCAAAGAAGTGGTCTCACATCTGTCAGGCCTCGATTCCGACTTGATAATCCAAGTTATGCCGGGGCAAGCGATGCCGATTGCTGGCGCTCTTGCAAGGACCGCGGCAAGACGGGTGGTGTTGTATGGAGATAATAGTGCGATGTGGTCCCATCTTTCCCGCCCTCAACGACGTATGAAGTTCTTGGCATTTGCGGTTTCTAAGGGCGTCGCGTATCACTTCGTCAACTCTCGAGCGGATACGATCTATGGGTATACGCCAGAGACGATTGATCGCCTTCGGTTGTTCAGAGCGGGAAGTCAATGCGTGTTCTTCCACTTGCCTACGACCCCATGACATTCTTGCACGACGCCAAGATTCGAGAGAAGGGCCGGGCGGAGCTCGGCTATGGGTCGTCCGAGGTTGTCGTCATGTCGGCGGGAAAGTTTCAGGCGAAGAAGCGGCTGGACCTACTAGTCGAAGCATGGAGTCGACTTGCCCGCTATGACGACCGGTTGCGGCTCCTCTTTGTAGGGATCGGCGACAACGGGCAGCTGGCGGAACTTCAGGCTAGACTGCGGTCTTGTGGAATTTGCACGTCGAGACTTCAGGTCGTTGGATTTGTCAACGCGCAAAAGTTGAACGAGGCCTTCAATCTCGCGGACGTCGGCGTCTGGCCACGAATGCCTGCAGTAACGATTCAACAGGCTATGGGTACCGGACTCGCCGTCGTGATTCCTCGAAATGAGCTGGTCGGACACCTGCTACGTCCAGGATCGGGAAAATACTTCGATGTAACCTCTGCAGAGGACACTGATAGCATGATTGATGCGCTTCAGGAGGTATTAAGTGGGCTCGATCCGCAGGACACGTCAACACGTGCAAAGCGTGCAAGCATAAACTCTCGGCTGAGTGCAGATGAGGTGGCCAATTCTATCCTCAAGGATGTGGGCCTGACTGATATTGAGCAGATGGCCAATTGAGCTGGTGAACGTGTGGCGTGGTCGGTTGCCCGATGTCTAAACTGGTCACCGCGGCTATGCCGCCGTGGTTCAATCTCGGCACGAGTGCGTTGCATGCCGCGCAGCTTCGCGAGAGAGTAGCCAGCCCACTAGGTATGAGACGGCAAGGGCCGCACCGAGCGCCCAGACCGCTGTCAAGGCCGATCGGTTGAGGAGAGCGCAGGCGGCAACCGTGCCGGAGCTCGCGACCAGTCGGAGAATATCCCAGACAAGTTGCTGGCTCTGTCTGCCCAAAACGACTAGTGTCTGGGAGACTGGCGAGGCGACGATTTGCGTCGCGAGGCCCAACGAAAGTGCTCGCGCATATTCTCCGCTAGTTGCCCACTGAGGACCGAACACGGTCGTGAAGATCCAAGGACCAAGCACGAGTGGAGCAACGAGCGCAGGCATGGCAACGATGGCTAGGTGCAGGCTGGTTCGCCGAAAAGAGAGGAGACGCCTGGTCGCCGTTCGTCCGAAGATCGCGGCTTAGCTCGCCAACGTAGACTTGTGCTACTGCCTGGCCGATGAGCATGATGGGCAGCGCGAGTACCCGCTGAGTGAGTCCAAGCCAACCTG
Organism: uncultured Actinomycetota bacterium; assembly: GCA_963721745.1. Classification (GTDB taxonomy): domain Bacteria; phylum Actinomycetota; class Actinomycetes; order Propionibacteriales; family Actinopolymorphaceae; genus Thermasporomyces. The sequence goes on from CAVRKO010000002.1 coordinate 55,209, forward strand.
CGTGCGCGCTTCCATAGAAGTAGGCAACTAGAAGTAGGGGAAGCTGAAGTCCGAGCACATTGAGGAGCCCCGCCGGCGCGAGTAGTAGGGGAAAGCGCCAATATCTTGCGACGATTCTTCCCGCACTTGTCACGCCGCCGCGGCCTTGGGCCGCTAGATTTCGGATGTCGGAACCAATCAGTAGGCTTCCGGTGCCTACGAGTTGACCGAGCGCGAGTCCGGCGACTAGGCCCCCGGGCCGAAACCCCAGCATGCCCCCTATGACCTGGGTGGTGACCGTTCCGAGCGATGAGACGAGGTTGCGTCGTGCCACCGCGTGGTATCTGCGATAGCGAATGGCAAGTTGGTTGAGGACCAGGAATGACGCCATGATTGCTGAGATGGTGGGAACGAACCATAACCACAGCGAGAGAGATGACTCGTGAAAGAGTTCGGCGATCTTATCACCGCTGATTGCGACGACGAGCGTCCCGATGCCAGCGGCTGCCAGGGCGCTAAGCAGTCCAGCGAGAGCAAGACTTGCATCGTCCGATAGAAGCCGGCAGTGGTACAGCGAGTTCCAATCTGAGAGCCGCGACAGCGGCTAGTGCTGCTGCTATGGCTGATACAACTGTGAGGATGCCCATGTCACGCGGGGAGTAAATGCGGGACAGCGCTGGTGCTGCGAGGAGGGCTACACCCTGTCCGGCGGCGGTCCCGGCAAGAATGGCAAGAACCCCGCGTCGGCTCGAGCTAAGGCGCAATCGGCCACGAAGAGTCGTCGAGGACCTGGGGAGTGGCTGATCGGGTGGTGGCGCCAGACACCGCTGACTCTGGTCGCTACTGTTTCCTGGTCCATCCGTCACGTTGAGAAGTGTAGCGATGGATTAGCCACTTCGATCCAAGTCCGTAAGGCCGGCTCCGTTTTGATGCAACGGAACGTTGGGCCTGCGAGCCTTTACATCAGCGAAGGGCTCTGCGATGAGAGGCCAGGATGCCTGCGGTCTGACCTTGAGTCAGACTGGTCGTTGAATTGGATCTCCTTTCGGAGTGGTTTGATGACCAACCACCTAGGTACTCGGACCTTAGAGCGCCGGCGGGTGGCGGTTTCGCGTGAGGATGCAGCGCGGCAAGATCGCCTGGAACCTGGGAGCAGAAGGGCGAGGCGGCATCTTCTGGCAGAGTACGCGAGCTGCCTTCGTCAGTCAGGCAGACCGTGCTTTTGCAGGCCGAGGTACTAGGTGACCCTGTGGCGTCGGAGGCCTGCGTCGACCCCGGGCGACTCGCATTTCATGCGCCGGAGGCAGCGCAAGGTTGTAAGCGGCGTCGAATCCCGTTGCGGGGCGGAGGCCTTATGCGGCTGTTCGACGCTGAGGGCTGAAGGTTTGTAACGCAATGCAGGGCTCGGAAGACGTTGACTAGGCCGGAGGATGTTGGCCCTCCCGCAGATGGATTTCACTGGAGTCTGGCCGCATTTCGATTCGGCCGCGGGGGGACCCGTGGTACCAGGGCGGTCGGTCATGATCTGGCCGCGCAGGCGGTAGTGGCCGGGTTCGGCTTGGTGTTGGCGTCGGCGGTCCCGGCTCCATCATTCGTTCTGGTTCCTCCCGCGACCGGGTGAGACGCTGGCGGCGTGTGCTCGGTCCGCGCCGGTCCAGAAGCCGTTCAGCGCGCGTGCGGTGTGGGGCGTTGCGACTAATGGTGTGGTGCCGGAGGCACGCGCGGGTGGTAGGCAGGTCACTGGGCCGGAGGGCGGCTTTCGGACCCGGACGAGAGGCTCCTTTCGGACCTCGACGAGAGGCTCGGAGTGCGGCGGTGGTGTGGCTAGGCCTAACCCTAGACTCGCGCGCGGACTCCATTCCGCCGTCGGGTTTCCGCCGACGGTTTGGAGATGCGGTGGGGTTCGCCGGGGCGCGTCGACGGCGCATCGTGCCCACGGGGATGCGCCGGGTGTGGCGCCACCTCGCGGCGGTGTCTCCGTCAGGTTGGAGTGAGTGCCACGGAGCTGGCTCGGTCTGGCCTCGTGGTCGACGAGAACCGTTACGCCTGCTTCTCTGATGACGATCAGCGATGCACTTTGAAGGCACGGAGCGCCGCCTTCGCATCTGAGAGCTGGGCGAGGGTGACTGAGGCGCCGGCGGCGGCGAGCTCGGCGGTGGACGCATTTCCGGTGGCTACGCCGACGACCTTGCAGCCGGTACGGAGTCCGGCCGCGACGTCAGCCGGCGTGTCCCCTAGTAGAACCGTGAGGACGTCGGGTCCCACCGAGTACGTCTGGCTGATCCGGCGACGCGCGGTTCTGATCAGGTCGGCGCGGTCGCCGCTGTCCGTCCCGTACGCGCCGACGTCTAGATCCAAGTACCCAGAGAGGTCGAACGTCTCGAGCTTGACGGCCGCCGCAGGCTTGGTGTTCCCGGTAACGACCGTCTGAACCACGCATGGGTCTTTGGCCAGGGTGCTGAGCACGGCAGTGACTCCGGGCAGGACGCGCCCGCGGCTCCGTAGCTCGTCTGCCCGTCGCGCATACTCCTCAGCCTGACGTGCCGCGAACGCGGGGAACAGGTCCTGATCGAAAAGCTCGTCGAGGTCGTTGAGCCTGAGCGTCTCCCTGAAGAGGACGGGTTCTGTCTGGCCAGTGGGGTCGGCCATACGTGTGGCGGGACGGCCCGTGACGTGCTGAAAGGCGGCGCGAAACACCTCGCCGCCTACGCCTCCGGTTTCGAGTAGCGTGTGGTCGACGTCCCAGAGGATGAGCCTGGCGATTTGCATGAAGCTCCTCGGGTCCGTCGTACGTGCAGTCATCGCATCGTCGCATTCATTCTCCCCGTGGAGTGAGCCATGAGCACGGCGTCCGAGGTTCGGATCGGCGACCGGATTCGGTTCTACCGCCAGGCGCAGAGCAAGACGCAGGTGGTGGTCGCGGGACTGGCAGGTGTCACCGAGGACTACCTGTCCCAGATCGAACGGGGCCTCAAGACGCCGACGATCGGACTCGTCCACAAGTTCGCCCGCATACTTCGAGTACGTGTCGCAGACCTGTTGGGGGAGCCCGAGCCCGAGCGCGACGGAGGCGAGCATCCCATCGGACGGGCGGTCAGTGCGGCACTCCTGTCCTACGGCATACCGCGACCCTCTGGGGCAGCGGATGAGATCGACAAGGTGGACGCAAGTGGCCTGCGTCCGAGGGTCGACCATGCGTGGTCGATGTGGCAGACAGCGCCTCGACGGTACTCGGAGCTGTCACGCGCCATTCCCAAGCTGGTCGTCGATGTCGAGCAGACCCGACGTTCAGTCGCCGAGACGGGCAGTGTCGTTGAGCGGCGCGTGCTCCACCGGATAGCAGCCGACCTGTACTTCCTCCTCAGGTCGTTCACGCGGCGGATCGGACGTCCGGACCTGTCGATCCTGGTGGCCGACCGGGCGATCGCGGCTGCGGAGCATGCCGGCGATCCCCTGCGGATCGCGACCGCGCAGTGGAACCTCGCGCATGTCCTGCTCGCCCAGGGCGAGGACGAGGGAGCCGTCGAGGTGACCGCCAACGCCGCGGAAGCCGTGGGACGGGCTCGCGGAGTCGACGCCGGGGACGCGGCCGCCATACAGGGCGCGCTCTCGTTGGTGCAGGCGATAGCGACTGTCCGAGGCGGTGACGCCTGGAGCGCACGCGACATCATCCGGGAGCGAGCTTGGCCGATGGCTCGGCGAACCGGTGAGGGCAACGTCATGTGGACGGTCTTCGGCCCGACGAACGTCCGCCTGCACGCTGTCAGCATCGAGATGGAGACCGGCCACACGGCAGAAGCCCTGCGCCTCGCCGACCAGATCGACGTGAACGGAGTCGACTCACTCGAGCGACGTACAACGTTTGCGCTGGAGGTGGCTCGCTGCTACGAGCAGAAGCGCGATGACGCGGCCGTTCTCGTCCACCTGGTGATTGCCGAAGGCACGGGACCCGAGGACCTGCGATACAACCCGCTGGCGCGTGACCTCGTCCATGGGCTGCTCAAGCGGGCACGGCCAACCTACGCGCCACAAGTTCGCGGTTTCGCGGACCGGCTTGGGCTGCTCGCCTGACCCGTACTCTGAGTTCGGCCGAACTCGGGACCGGGCTGCCGGCAATCTCACTCCATACGGTCGTCGTCGACTCCAAGTCGACGATCTGCTGGAGGTCTGCTCATGAGAACGAAGCTGGCTGCCCCCGTGCTTCGTTTCCTGGTGTTCGGCGTACTCGGGTTCCTTGCAGTGGCGGTGCTGGGCCGATGATGACCCAGGACCCGATCGACAGCGGCATGCTGGACTGGATTTGGGACGGCACGCTCGCTGCACGCGGCTACTCCGACGCCGACCTCCGCACGCTCGCGCGAGTGTTGTCTCGGACGTGTCCGCACTGTGGCGCTGAGACCGGTGCGTACTGCGCCAACACCGGATCGGGTATGCCGATCACCGACCTCGACCACCAGCATGCGGCCCGGCGTACGCCCTGGCGCGTCTGAACTCGGTCCGACCGACCACCTCAGCCGATGGGGTCGAGGGGTTCGCCCGACGCGAGATCGACGACCTTGCGTGAGCCCACGGGAGCATGCAGGTCGACGGGCAGGAGTTCGGTGCCGTACCCCGGTGTGGAGGCGCAGAACTCCCGGCCCTCCTCGTTCATCCCCGTCGCGCTGTCGCGAGCCTCGACGTACAGCCCGATCCGGATCTCGCCGCCCGACTCCGCGACCCCGAGGGAGTGCGCCGACCCGGACCCCGTCAGCCGTTCCGCGACCGGTGCGTCACTCCGCCACACCGGCGGCGACAGGCCCGACGCCAAGCAGACCGACGTCGCCATGGCGGGGTGGACTGCACCCGAGAGGGGCAACCGTCAGGCGGGAGTGAGTGCCACGACGGGAATGGTGCGGTCGGTCTTGGCCTCGTGATCGGCGAAGAACGGGTACGCCTGCTTGAGCATCGTCCACAGGTGTTCGCGTTCCTCGCCCGACGTCGGACGGGCTACGGCGGCGTACGTCTGGTCGCCGACCTCGACGGTGACGCGCGGATCGGCGACCAGGTTGAGGTACCAGTCAGGGTGCAGCGGCGCTCCGACGTTGGACGCGATGACGAGCAGCGCCTCGCCCTCGCGGTGGAACATCATCGGTGCCGTATGACGCTGCCCGCTCCGCCTCCCGACGGTCGTGAGCAGGACGATGCGGTCCCGCTGCATGCCCTCGATCTCACCGCCCGCGCGGAACTGCGCGATCGTTCTCGCGTTGATCGCCCTGATGTCCATGCCGTCCGTGCCGCCCATTCCAGCCTCCGCGGGTCTCGGCCGCTGTCCTCGGCCAGTCTGCCGGACGTACCTGACAGAGTGCGGCAGGATTCGCCACCCCGAGCAGCGGAACGGGCGACGGCTGCCTGGACTACCGCGCGAACCGGTCCGTGGCGGCGAGCAGCGCCTCGGCCATGCCGGGATAGCCGGCACCGTGCCCGGCGTCGTCGACCAGGACGAACTCGGCAGCCGGGCCAGTCCCGCGCGAGCTCCCACGCGACGTCCGGCGGGCCGCTGACGTCGAGCCGGCCGTTGACGAGTACGCCAGGAATCCCGGCCAGCTTGCCCACCTCGCGTTGCAGGATGCCGTCCTCGAGCCAGGCCGCGTGCCGCCAGTAGTGCGTCACCAGACGGGCGAAGCACATCCGGAACCTCGGGTCGTCGAAACGCGGGTCGGGCCTGTGCGTCGCGTACACGTCGACGTGCGTGTCCTCCCACGCGCACCAGTCCCTCGATGCCTGGTCGCGGACGGCGGGATCGGGGTCGGCAAGGAGCCTCGCGTAGGCGTCGACGAGGCTGCCGTCGCGTTCGGCCTCGGGCACGCCGTCGCGGAACCGCGCCCACGCCTCGGGGAAGATCCGGCCCATGTCACGGGTGATCCACTCGACCTCCCGCCGGCGGTTGGTGCTCACGCTGAACAGCACGACCTCGGAGACGCGTTCGGGGTGGCGCTCGGCGTAGGCGAGTCCGAGCACCGAACCCCACGAGCCGCCGAAGACCAGCCACCGCTCGATCCCGAGCCGCTCACGCAGCCGCTCGATGTCGGCGAGCAGGTGGTGCGTGGTGTTCGTGGACAGGTCGACGTCGGGCTCGCTCGCGTGCGGGGTGCTGCGGCCGCAGCCGCGCTGGTCGAAGAGCACGACGCGGTAGGCGGACGGGGTCGAAGAGCCGCCGCCAGTACGGCGTACACCCCGAGCCCGGACCACCGTGCAGGACCACGGCCGGCTTGCCGTCGGGGTTGCCGCACTGCTCCCAGTGGACGAGGTTCCCGTCGCCGACGTCGAGCAGGCCCTGGTCGTACGGCTCGGTCGGGGGATGGAGCGCAGGCATCGTGGGACCCCTTCGTGAGCGGTCGACGAAGAATATAACAGCACTGTTAGAACGCCGTCAGGAACGCCGCCCTCGGAGAGCGACGCCGACCAACAGGGCCGTGGCCACGCAGAGGAGGGCGTTCACCAGGATCGCGGTGTCCACCCCGGCGAGCACGTCCGCGGGAGTCGCGGAGGCGGCTCGGCCCACCACCTCGCCCGACCCGTGCACGACGGCGGTGACGATCGCGCTCATGACCGGGATCCCCAGCGTGATGCCGATCTGCTGGCTCATCGTCGCCAGTCCGGTCGCGAGTCCCTGCTCGTGGTCGGGCAGGCCGGAGGTCGCCGTCACCATGAACCCCACGATCGCGACGAGGTTCGCGACACCGCCGACGAACGTGGCGACGAGTACGAGCACGATCCAGCCGTCGCCGCTTCCCAGGAACGCCAGCGGGAGGGTCGCCGCGGCCTGTACGACGAATCCGGTGACCAACGCGCGAGTGGTGCCGAGCCGCGCGATCAGCTTCGGGCCGACGAGGCCGCCGAGGACAGTTCCCGCTCCCAGGACCGCGAACGAGAGTCCGGCCGCGAGCGGCGTGTAGCCGAGCACCTCCTGGAGGTACAGCGTCAGCAGGAAGACCAGCGACGTCTCCGTCGCGAACGCGAGGATCCCCGCGACGTTGCCCCAGGCGACCGTCCGCCGCCGCAGGACCGCCACCGGTACCAACGGCTGGCGCACCCTCGACTCGACCGCCCAGAAGAGGCCGAGCGCGATGATGCCGACGCCGAACGCGACCAGGGCCTGCGGGTCCGTCCACGAGGTCTCGCCGGCGGTGACGAGTCCGTACACGAGCGCGAGCAGGCCGGTCGTCACCGCGACCGCGCCGGGAAGGTCGAGCCGTGCCCGCTGGCCGAGCCGGCTCTCCGCGAGGACGACGGGCGCGGCGACGAGCGCGAGCACCGCCACCGGCACGTTGAGGAAGAACGCCCACCGCCAGCTGAGCAGGTCGGTGAGGAGCCCGCCGAGGATCGCGCCGGTCGTAAAGCCCGCCGCCATCAGGGCTCCGTTGAGGCCGAGTGCCCGCTGCCGCATCGGGCCCTCGGGGAACGACGTCGTGAGGAGGGACAGCGCGGCCGGTGTGACGATGGCGGTCGCGAGGCCCTGCGCCGTACGCGCGATGAGCAGCATCGCCGGTGAGGTGGCGAGGCCGCCGAGGAGCGACGCCGCGCCGAGCAGCGCCATCCCCACGAGGAACAGCCGGCGCCGGCCGACGAGGTCCGCCACCCGCCCGAACAACAGCGTGAAGCCCGCGGCGCAGAGCGCGAAGGCGGTCGCGATCCACTGCAGGTCCTGCAGCCCGAACCCCACGTCAGTGCCGATCGCCGGCAGCGCGACGTTCAGGATCGAGAAGTCGACGGCGAGCGTGAAGCCGGCGGACAGGAGCAGGACGAGGGCGAGTCGCTGACGCCCACTCATCCGCTCCGTGCGGGCGCCCGCGGCGGTTTCGGCTTCGGTCGTGGCGGTCATCGTGGTTCCTTCCGGTGCGCTGGGAGTCCTCCCGTCCACCGTGCGGGTGCGACGCATGGCCAGCCAGAACCGCCGTCCGGGTAGGCAGCCGGTGCCCAGTCCGCCGGTGCCTGGCACTGGCAGGGTCAGGCTCGGCTGTGGAGCGTCGGGCACCATGGGGGGTATGGACCAGGCCACCGAGCTCGGCAACTTCCTCCGCAGCCGCCGCGCCGCGTTGCGGCCCGAGGACGTCGGGATCACGTCCTACGGCCGGCGCCGCGTTCCCGGCCTGCGGCGCGAGGAGCTGGCGCAGCTGGCGGGGGTCAGCGCCACCTACTACACCCGGCTCGAGCAGGGCCAGAGCCCCAACGCGTCGGAAGCGGTGATCGACGCCGTGGCGCGGGCGCTCGCGCTCGACGAGGACGAACGCGCGCACCTGCACGACCTCGCCCGGCCCACGAGGCAGCGCCGTCGGCGGGCACCTCGCCCCGACCGGGCCGAGCCGTCGATGCGCCAGCTGCTCGCCGCGATGACGACCGTTCCCGCGATCCTGCTGGGCCGACGTACGGAGGTCCTCGCGTGGAACGCCCTCGGCCACCGGCTGCTCGCCGGTCACCACAACGTGGACGCGCCCGACCGGGTGGCGGAGCGGCCGAACATGACGCGGATGCTGTTCCTCGACCCGCACGTACGCGACCTCTACCCGCACTGGGATGCCGAGGCCGCGCGCGCGGTCGCCTCGCTGCGCCTGCTCGCCGGCCGGTTCGCCGACGACCGGGAGCTCGCGGAGCTGGTCGGCGAGCTGACCATGAAGAGCCCGGAGTTCGCGGGCATGTGGGCGCGGCATCCGGTGCGGAGCTGCACGTCGGGTACGAAGACGTTCCGGCATCCGGAGGTGGGTGCGCTGGAGCTGTCGTTCGAGATGCTGCACCTCGGCGACCGGTCCGGGCACCGCCTGCTCGCCTACAGCGCCGAACCAGGCTCGCCGTCCGAGGCCGCGCTCGGCCTCCTCCGCGCCGGAGTGCACCAGAGCGTGGCTCGCCTGGACGGCGAGGCCCGGCAGCCGCGGGACGCCGAAGGAGCACGGCCGTGACGGACCGGCTCGACTACGAGATCGTCGACGTCTTCACCGAGACCGCGTACGCCGGCAACCCGCTCGCGGTGGTGAGCGGTGCGGACGGCCTCTCCACCCGCCAGCTCCAGGCGATCGCGGGGGAGTTCAACCTCTCCGAGACCGCGTTCCCACTGACGCCCAGCGCCGAGGAGGCGGCGCGTGGCGTCGACTACCGGCTGCGGATCTTCACGCCGACGACCGAGCTGCCGTTCGCCGGCCATCCGTCGGTCGGTACGGCCTGGCTGCTGGCCGCCCGCGGACGGGTACGCCCGGGTCGGGTGGTGCAGGCCTGCGGGGCCGGCGACCTCCCGCTCGACGTACCGGCCGGCGGTGGGCCGGTCACCCTGACCGGTGGTGCGCCGATGCTCGGCGAGGTCGCGGACGGTCCCGCGGTCGCGGCGGGCGTGGGCCTGAAGCCGGACGACGTCGCGGACCAGCCCGCCCAGCTGGCGGGCACCGGCGTCGCGTTCTGCCACCTGCACGTGGTGGAGGACGCCGTCAGCCGGGCGGCACCGGTGCCGTCGAGTGGCACCGAGTCGGTCCCCGTCTACGTCGTGGGGTGGCCGCGCGTCGATGGTGCACCCGTCGAAGCCGTACGGACGAACGGTCCGGACGGCGTGGCGGTGCTGCCGCAACCGGTGCGGGCCAGACTCTTCGCGTCCGCCGTCGGCGTCACGGAGGACCCGGCGACCGGGTCGGCCGCCCTGGGCCTGGCCGTGCAGGTGGTCGCGTGCGGTCTGCTGCCGGGCGAGGGCACGTCGCGGTTCGACATCGTGCAGGGTGTCGAGATGGGCCGGCCGTCCCTGCTGCACGTGGAGGTCGACGCAGACGGCGGGCGGGCCGTGTCGGCTCGGGTCTCCGGCCGCGTGGTCGAGGTCGCCGCGGGCACCATCCGCACGCCGTCCTAAGCTCCGGCCCACGCGGGCGCACGTCCCGTCCCGCCCGCCTCCCAGGATGGTCCGATGGAGACGCTGGTCCTCAACCTCTTGCTGGTCCTGTCCCTGCTGTTGATGGTGCTCGGGTTCGGCACCGTGATCCGACGGCTGCTCGGCGTACGGCTCGGCCTGGTGCGCACGGTCCTGGCCGCGGTCCTCGCGCTCTTCGTCGCCCGCCCGCTCGTCAACGCGATGCTCCCGCGCCCGGCGGAGGCGGCGGAGGACCCCGGCACCGCGATGCTCTACCTCTTCCTGGCGGTGTGTTGCGCGAGCCTGGTCGCGATGGTGGTCCTCGTCATCGCCGAGGTGATCGTGCCTGACGGGTCGCTACCCGGCCCGATCGAGCTGTGGCGGGACTGGCGGAGCCGGGTCGCCCGCACCCGCCGCTACTCGCAGATCCTGCGGATCGCCGTACGCCACGGACTCGGACGGTTCCTGCGCGGACAGCGCTACACCGGCCTCGAGTCCACGACCGCACGACGGGAGCTCGCGCGGTCCGTACGCCGGGCACTCGACGCGGGTGGCGTGACCTTCGTGAAGCTCGGCCAGCAGCTGTCGACCCGTCGCGACCTGCTCCCGGCGGAGTTCGTCGAGGAGCTCAGGAACCTGCAGGACCAGGCCGCACCCGTGCCATGGGAGGACGTCCGTGCGGTCCTCGAGGCTGAGCTGGGTCGCCCGGTCGACGAGGTGTTCGCCGCGATCGACGCCGATCCCCTCGCCGCCGCCTCGATCGCGCAGGTACACGCCGGCCGGCTGCCCGACGGTCCGGACGTCGTGGTGAAGGTGCAGCGTCCGGGCATCGTCCGCCTGGTCGAGCGGGACCTCGACATCGTGGGTCGGCTGGCTCGCACCCTGGAGGAGCGTACGAGCTGGGGCCGGTCGCTCGGCCTGCGCAACCTCGCCGCCGGTTTTGCCGAGGCGCTGCGCGAGGAACTCGATTTCACCATCGAACGCGACAACATGCGCGCCGTCGCCGCCGCGCTCGAGACCTCACCGCCGCGTGGCGTTCGCGTGCCCGAACCCCACGCGCGCCTCTGCACCCCCCGTGTCCTGGTCATGGAGCGACTGCACGGCACCCCCCTCGGCGTGGCAGAGGCGCGGCTCGCCGCACTTGGTCCCGGCCGGCGCGAGAAGGTCGCCACCGCCCTGCTCGAGACCGTGCTCGACCAGGTGCTCGTGCACGGGCTCTTCCACGTCGACCTGCACCCGGGCAACGTCCTGGTCGGCGACGACGGGTCGCTCGAGCTGCTCGACCTCGGCTCGGTGGGTCGGCTCGACGGCTCGACCCGCAGCGAGATCGGACGGCTGATGGCCGCGCTGGGACGCGGCGACTCCCTCGCCACGACCGACGCGCTGCTCGAGCTCGTCGACCGCCCGGACGAGGTGAACGAACGGGAGCTGGAACGCGCGATCGGCGTCCTCCTCGTACGCCACACCTCGCCCGGCTCGACGGCCGGTGCCGCCGCGTTCACCGATCTCTTCCGGCTCGTCACGGCGTACGAGCTCGGCGTGCCTCCGCAGGTGGCCGCGATCTTCCGTACGCTCGCCACCCTCGAAGGCACGCTCACCACCATCGACCCCGGGTTCGACCTGGTGGCGCAGGCGCGGGAGTCCGGCCGCGGCCTGATGGTCGAGGCGCTGGAGCCCGGCCGGCTGCGGCAGTCGTTCGAGGACGAGCTCGCCGCACTGCTCCCGGTGTTACGCCGGCTGCCGCGCCGGATCGACCGGATCGCCGACACGGTGGAGCACGGTCGGTTCAGCGTGCAGGTACGCCTCTTCGCCGATCCGCAGGACCGCCGCGTCGTCACCGACCTGCTGCACCAGGGGCTCCTGACCGTTCTCGGTGCCGCGGCCGGCGTGACCGGGGTGATGCTGCTGCGGACGGACGGCGGCCCGGAGGTCACGGAGTCGGTCGGGCTCTACTCGTTGCTGGGGTATGCGCTGTTCATCGTCGCGGTGGTGCTCGTGTTGCGCGTCCTGATCATCGTCTTCCGCCACGACCCAGCCGTGTGAACGTGGCATCCACACCTCGACAGGAGGCGGCATGACCGCGGAGTTCGTTCGTGACGCGGCCGCGACAGCGGCGATCTTCGGGTTCTTCGCCTCCTGCTGGTTCGGGTGGGCCCAGGAGAATCCGCCGCAGGCGTGGAAGAAATGGCTCGTCGCCGGTGCGGTGGCGTCCGTCCTGACCGCCGTCGCGGGCGCGTTCCTCGCCTGGCGACACTGGTCGGACGGCACGGTCTTCGACGAAGGAACGAGCCGTACCTTCGGCATCGTCGTCGGCGTGGAGTGCGCGGCCGCGGGGATCGGCGCCGCGGTGCTGGCCGTACGCCAGGGCATGCACCTCGTCGCGGCGTGGATCGCGTTCGTGGTGGGCGTGCACTTCTTCCCGCTCGCGGTGCTCCTGCACTACCCGCTGCTGTACGCGACGGCGACCCTGGTGACGCTGGCCGCGGTCGCCGCCGTACCGCTTGCCCGGACCGGCGCGGTGCAGGTGAGCGCGGTGACGGGAGTCGCGACCGGAACTCTTCTGGTGGCGACCGGGTGGGTGTCCCTGGCCACGGTGCTGGTGTAACAGAGCGGCGCGCCTCGGAACCAGCGACTGGGACCAGGCGCGGATGGCGCCGTTATCCGCATGCGCGCGGGGCTAGCGGCTGGCAGACTCGCGCGCCATGACCGGGACACGGGACGTCACGCGCCACAATCGCGAATCCTGGAACGCGGTCGCCAAGGCGAGACGAGCAAACTGCCCGCCGCCTGAGTTCTTCGCGGGCGGCGGCTCCACGCTCGACGCCGAGGAGACCGCCGCGGTCGGGCCGGTCGCGGGGCTCCGCCTGCTCAACCTGCAGTGCTCGTCCGGCAACGAGGCACTCTCGTGGGCGGCCAAGGGTGCGGCCGTGACGGGCGTCGACATCAGCGACGTGGCGATCGCCATCGCCACCGAGCAGGCCACCGCGGCGGGTCTGGATGTCACCTTCGTCGCTGCCGACGTCTACGACCTGCCGTCGGACCTGCAGGACGGCAGCTTCGACGTGGTGTACTCCTCGCACGGAGTGGTCTGCTGGCTGCCCGACCTCGACGAGTGGGCCCGCGTCATCGTCCGCGCGCTCAGGCCCGGCGGCCGGTTCGTCCTCGACGAGCACCACCCGCTGTGGGAGGTCCTCAGCGTGGGACCGGACGGGCTCGAGGTCACGGGTAACTACCTGGCCAGCGGCACGCCGAACCCGCCCGCACCGTTCGACCCTCTCCGCGCGGTGCACGCGGGTGCCGAACCGATCGAGATGGACGGCACCACGTTCACCTGGTCGCTCGGCCACATCGTCTCGGCACTCGCCCGTGCCGGGATGCGGATCCGTACGCTCGAGGAACGCCCGATCGAGGAGATGTACCTCTCCGGCCGCCCCGAAGATCAGCGCACGCCTCGGGAAGGACATGTCGCGGCACGCATTCCCGCCGCGTACCTCCTGGTCGCCACCAGGGACTGACGCCTGGGTGGGCCGTCCGACGCCGCCTGCTGTCCCTAGGTCGACCGCAGGGGACCGGTGAGGTAGAGCCCGTAGCCGTCGGGGTCGGACACCGCGGCCTCGCGTTCGCCCCACGGCGTGTCGCGGGGTTCGGTCGTCACCTGGTACCCGGCGGCCCGTGCCTGCTCGACGAGCGCGTCCACGTCGTCGACCTCGAACATGCCGAGGTTCATGGGCTCCGGCGAGTCCGAGGCGTGCAGAAGGAACTCGACGCTGGCACCCGAGCCCGCGTCGACCGGCGCCCGGAGGCTGACGTGGCCGTCGTCAGCCGACTCCCGCCGGAACCCCAGCAGGTCCTCGTAGAAGCGGGCCGACGCGGCGAGGTCCTTGCTGAAGACGATGTGGCCCTTGAACGTCACCTTGCTCATGCCGTGCCACCCTTCCTGTCCGTACGTCGACGCCTGCGCGGATGTCGACGGGAGCGTCCAGGTCCCAACGTAGGCCGTGGGCGGGTGAGCCCTCTAGTCCACCGAACGACGCAGGTGCCGTGGCCGGTCGCAGTCGATCCCCTTCGCCCGCGCGAGCGCCAGCGCGTATCGGTGCACCCGCACCAGCTCCACCAGGGGATCGCGGTCCGACTCCGTGATCGCGGCACCCGTGGGTTCGACGGCCGAACGCACCGGCCCGGCGAGCGGGCCGAGCGACCAGACCAGGGTGCGCGGCCCGGCGACGCTCACGGGACCGTGCTCGTACTCCACGTCGAGGTAGGCCTCGGTCATCGCGCCCGCCATCTCACGCAGCTTCAACGCGGCCTCGGACGCGATCCACGACGCCCAGCCCTGGCCGAGGAACACCACGTGGTCGTACGGCCCGACCTCGGGCAGCGGCGCCTGCAGCGCCAGCGCCGCCTCCCGCGCCAGCGCACCGACGTCGGTCCCGAGCAGGCCGCGCAGGAACGCGAGCCCGGTGGTCGCGAACCGGGTCTGGACAACCGACTTCTCGTCGGCGAACGGGAGCTCGACAACCTCGTCCGCGGCCGTGGCGACGGGGGACCCGGGGACGCCCGCGACGGCGATCCGCCGGGTCGCGCGCGGCGTCGCGTGCAGGGCGTCGACGAGGTCCCGCGTCGTGCCGGACCGCGAGATCGCCAGCAGTACGTCGTACGTCCGCCGACCGGGGATCCGCGACGCCACGAACGCGTCCGACTCACCGCGGCCGGCAGCCTCCCGCAACTCCGCGAACGCGCCGCCCATGTAGTAGGAGGTCCCGCAGCCCGCGACGACGAGGCGGGCGCCCGGAACGTCGAGGTCCCGGACGGCGGGCACGAGGTCCGCCGCCCTCCTCCACGCGGACGGCTGGTCCTCCAGCTCGGTCTGGGTCAGCGAGCCGAGGTCGGCGTCGTGGGTCACGGTGATACCTCCGTGAGAGCGGGGAGAACGTCAGCGACCTCGCGCGCATCCGGCTGCGCCAGCGTGCCGCCGCTGGACCTGGTTGACAGGGAACCGCAGGCCGCGCCGATCGCGAGACACCGCGGTACGTCGTGGCGGGCGAGCAGTCCGTGGACGAATCCGGCGTCGAACGAGTCACCCGCACCTGTCGTGTCGACGGCCTCGACCTCGAGTGCCGGAACGGTCCAGCTGTCGCCGTCCCGGACGGCCAACGCCCCGTGTGGTCCGAGCTTCACCACGACCGTCGAGCCGGGACGCATGCCGTCAGTGAGCGCGTACGCCGCCTGCTCCGGCGCGAGGCCGCCGGTGAGCGCGGAGGCCTCGGCTTCGTTGACGAACACGACGTCGACGTGGGGGAGAAGCGGGAGCAGCTCACCCCACCGGCCGGCCGGGTCCCAGTTGGGGTCGAGCGAGGTCGAGAGGCCGGCGGCGCGGGCGTCGTCGAAGAGCTGGGGCAGCTCGGCACGCAGGTCGCGCTGCAGGAACACGCTGCCCACATGCAGGTGTCGCGCCGTGCGGAGCAGCGCGCCCGGCACGTGGTCGCGGCGGGTCGCGCCGATGCTGCCCGGGTGGGTGAGCAGGGCGCGGTCCTCGCCGGTGTTGAGGATCACCGTCACTCCGGTCGGCGTCGCCGGGTCGACGACCACCGCGGAGGTGTCGACGCCGCGCTCGCGGAGGGCGTCGAGGACGGAGTCGCCGAACATGTCGCGGCCGACCACACCGACCATCGCGGTCGGTCGGCCGAGCCGGCGGACGCCGCAGGCGAAGATCGCCGAGGAGGACCCGAGGGTGACCTGGCAGTCGTCGACGAGCTGCTCGTGCTGGCCGAAGGTCGGCGCCGCACCCTTGCCCGACACCACGATGTCGACGTTGAGCTCGCCGACGACGAGCACCTCCGCCGCCGGGTTACCCACTGAGCCACTCACTGGGTCACTCAGTGGGTCACTCATGGGCCGGCTCCCGGCGACGGCGCGAGCAGCGTCGCCCGGAACCGGTACCTGTCGCCGCGGTAGATGATCCCGCCCAGTTCGACGACGCGGTTGTCGGTGGAGTACGTCAGCTGGCTCGTCACGAGCAGGGGCTGGCCCGGCTCGAGGTCCAGCAGGGCGGCCTGTTCGTCGTCGGCGGGCAGTGCCTCGACGTTGTAGTCGGCGCGCTGGGGGGCGGCGCCCGCGGCGGTCAGTGCGGCGTACAGCGAGCCGTGGGCGAAGTCGAACCCCGTGATGTCGGGGGCGACGGCGAGGGGGACCCGGCTGCGGTCGAGCGCGACCGGGAGGTTGTCGAGCATGCGGAGGCGGCGCAGGTCGAGGATCTCGGCGCCCGGTGCGACGCCCAGCTCCTGGGCCTCGTCGAGGTGCGCGGGGCGGATCACCTGGGACAGCACCTTGGACGACGGGGTGAGCCGCTGGCTCTGTGCCATCGCCGAGAAGCTCATCAGGACGTTGGCCGGCTCTCCCACACGTTCGGCGGCGACGTACCAACCGCGGCCGTGCGAAGCGGCGAGCAGACCGTCGTCGGCGAGCCCGGTCAGGGCCCGGCGCAGGGTCACACGGCTGACGTTGAGGCGGGTGCAGAGTTCGCGTTCGCTGGGCAGCCTGGTGCCGCGTGGATAGACCCCCGCCATGACGTCGCCCGTGAGCTGCTGACGTACGCGCTCGTGAAGGGGGATCAACGTCTCGACCATGCGCGCAGCGTACATCACCACTGAATACCAATGCGAGGCGTGAAGTAGAACCACCTTGGACCAAGAGGTCTGTTGTGGTAGCTTCCCTCGCACTGAACTCGGCGAGTAAGCCCCGGACGCCGGAGGAGCCTTGCGATGAGCCAGGTCGACGTGGATCGCTACCACCGCGACGGATACCTCGTGAGCCGCGGCGTCCTCGCGCCCGACCGGGTGGAGTCCCTGCGCCGCGAGGCCACCCGCCTCCTCGAGGAGTGCACCCGGGAGGCCGCCCGCTACGAGCGGCGGATCGAGTGGGAGGTCGACCACCTCGCGAGCTCCGACCAGGCCGGCATGCAGGACGTGATCCGCAAACTGGAGCCGGTCTCCGACCTCAGCCCGACCTTCGCCGAGCTGGCCCGCGACCCCATCGTCACCCAGCCTGCGGCGCAGATCTTCGGGGAGCCGGTCGAGCTGTTCGAGGACAAGCTCAACCTCAAGCTGCCGGGCGGCTCGCCCTACCCGTGGCACCAGGACTGGAGCTGCTGCTGGCGGGCGCACACCGACGAGCTCGTCACCTGCTTCCTCTACCTCGACGATGCCGACGAGACCAACGGCTGCCTGCAGGTCGTCCCCGGAAGCCATACGGGCAAGCAGATGTATCCGTTCAAGGGCGATGGGCACTTCGAGGTCGACCCCGGCTGCGTGCCGCGCGACCGGATCCAGCCCGTTCCGCTGCGGGCCGGCGACATGATCTGCTTCGACTCCTATCTCCTGCACTACTCCGACCTCAACCGGAGCGCGGTACCGAGGATGGCGATCATCTACACCTTCAACCCTGCACGACTCGGCAGGATCAACGAGCAACGGTTCCCTGCGTTGCTCAGCGGATAGCGGTCCTCCGGCCCGTCGCCGCGCGGCACCTTCCACGAAAGCCCCTGGAGCGTCCCATGTCGATCCGTCCAAGCACTCGGCCCCTGTCGCTCGGCGCCGAACCGCTCTCCCGCCGTCGCCTCCTCGGCATCGGCCTGTCGGCCGCGGCCGGCTCCGCCCTGTGGGCGGGCTGCGGATCGGGCTCGGGCGGCTCCGCCTCCGGCGGAGAGAAGAATGCCGCCAACGAGAAGGGCACCGTCGTCTCCAAGCCCATCGACGGCAAGCTCAACGTCACCTGGTGGACGCACGACAACGCCAGCTTCGTCGCCGCCAACAAGGAGATGATCAAGCGGTTCGAGGCCGAGAACCCTGACATCCACATCGTCTACCAGTACTTCCCGTACGACGTGCTCAGCCGGAAGCTGCAGGCGGCCTACCGGGCGGAGAACGTCGCGGACATCCAGCAGATGTTCGGCTCCTGGGTGCCCGAGTACGCCGCGAACGGTCTCCTCGACGAGGTGCCCGCCAGCGTCGGAGGCGGCAACCTGATCAGCAAGTTCTGGCCGGCGGCCACCGGTGCCTACACCTATCAGAAGAAGCTCTACGGCGTACCGCACGAGTACAACCTCGAGAACGGCGGGCTCCTCTACAACCCCAAGCTGGCCAAGGAGGCCGGCATCTCGGCTCCGCCGGCCACGTGGGACGAGCTCGTCGAGGACGGGCAGCGACTCACCAAGAAGGACGCGAAGGGCAAGGTGCGGCAGGTCGGGCTGGCCTTCACCGGCACCGACTCGATCACGTTCACGTTCCTGTCGATGATTCTCCAGCAGGGTGCGGACTACTGGGACAAGGACGGCGTGCACGTCAACTTCCACACGCCCGAGGCGCAGAAGGCCTGGACCGACGAGACCGCGCTCGTCACGAAGTACAAGGTCGACAACACCAGCTGGTACAACGGCGACCCGTTCGAGATGTTCTTCCGCGGCCGGGCCGCGATGGCCAAGCACGGCCCGTGGGTGGTCGAGGCGGGTCGCGCGAGCTTCCCGAAGTTCAAGGACCTGAGCTACGTCGCCGAGCCTCCGTACGTCGGTGACACGGTGAAGTTCGCGGCCGAGTCGGGATGGGGCGAGGTCGTCAACGCCGGCGCCGACGACGAGAAGCGCGAAGCGGCGTGGAAGTTCGTCGGCTTCATGGCCACCACCGACAACGCCCGCGAGTGGAACGCCCGCACCGCCACCGTGCCCGGGCTGAAGGAGCTCAAGGACGACGCGGACCTGCTGAAGAAGGCGCCCTATCTCGAGGTGCCGTTCGCGGTCCTGCCCAACGGGCGTTACGTCGGCACCGTGCACGACCGCGACGCCTTCTGGACCTACATGCAGGACGCCTTCGTCAGCGTCGAACTGAAGCGCAAGGAGCCGCTCGCCGCTCTCGCCGAGGCAGAGAAGCAGATCAACGCGATGATCGACCAGAACGTCGGGCCGCAGTAGTGGCGGACCCCGTGGGAGTACCGCAGACGGTCACGCCCGGCGCGCCGGGGGGAGGGGGCCTGCCGGTCGCACCGGCTGGCAGGCCCCGGCGTCGCGGTGTGCCGGGACGCAAGCGCCAGCTGGTGTTCGTGTTCGGCTGGCTCGCGCCGATCCTCGTCCTCTTCGCGACCTTCTCGTTGGTGCCGATCGGCATCGCGGTGTGGCTCAGCCTGCACCGCTACAACCAGCTCGCACCGGTGTCGCCGTTCCTCGGCCTGCGCAACTTCACCTTCGCGTTCACGCGTGACCCGGCGTTCCTGAACGCACTGGGCAACACGGGCAAGTACGCCGCCGTCGCCGTGCCTGTCAACATCGCCTTGTCACTGGCGGTCGCGCTCGGCCTCAACCACATCACGAGGCTGCGGGCGTTGTTCCGTACCGTCTTCTTCCTGCCCGCCATCGCGTCGGCGGTCGCCGCGTCGCTGCTGTGGATGCCGATCTACGACCCGCAGGCGGGCTGGCTGAACTCCGCACTCGACCTCGTGGGCCTGTCCGGCCGGTCGTGGCTGGACGATCCGAGCACCGCCCTCTGGGCGGTCATGGTGACGGCGGTCTGGCAGGACCTCGGCTACAACGTGATCGTGTTCCTCGCCGGGCTGCAGGCGATCCCGCAGGAGTTCTACGACGCCGCACGGGTCGACGGCAGCGGCGTGTGGACGAGGTTCCGGCACGTGACGCTTCCCCTCCTGCAGCGGACGTTCCTGTTCGTGTTCTGCCTGACGACGATCGGATACCTGCAGGAGTTCACCCGGATCCAGGTCATGACCGGGGGCGGCCCGATCAGGACCAGCGAGACGGTCGTCCTGCACATCTACCAGCGCGCGTTCGGCGACTTCCAGATGGGATACGCGTCGGCGATGTCGATCATCCTGATGCTGATCATCCTCGTCGTCGCCCTCGTCCAGCTGCGCGCCCTCCGGACCCGGTGGGAGTACTGAGGATGACAGCCACCACAGCCACGGTCGCGCCGACCCGGACGCCGAACGCACGCCACCGGAAGCGGTGGTACGCCGGACAGGGCTTGCTCTATGGCGGGCTCGGACTCGCGGCGGCGTTGTTCGTCCTGCCGTTCCTGCTGATGCTGAGCAACTCGTTGAAGTCGTCGGAGGAGATCATCAAGATCCCGCCGACCCTGGTGCCGGAGAACCCGTCGCTCTCGAACTTCGCGTACGTCCTGCAGAACTCGCCGTACCTCCTCTGGTACCGCAACAGCCTCGTCGTGGCCTGCGCGGTGACGGCGTTGACGTTGTTCACCAGCGCGTTGGCCGGCTACATCTTCGCCAAGTTCGAGTTCCCGGCCAAGCAACCTGATCTTCGTCGTGCTGCTGAGCACGATGATGATTCCGTTCCCGGTGCTGCTGATCCCGACCTACCTCATCGTCGACGACCTGCGGGCTGCTCAACACCCTGTGGGCGCTGATCGTCGCCGGCATGGTCAGCGCGTTCGGGATCTTCCTGATGCGGCAGTTCATCGCGGCGATCCCCACCGACCTCGATCGAGGCGGCCCGGCTGGACGGCGCCGGGGAATGGGCGCATCTTCTGGCGGATCGATCGTGCCGCTGGCCCGTCCGGCGCTGGCCGCGCTCGGCATCTTCACCTTCCTGGCCTCGTGGAACGACTACCTCTGGCCGCTGATCGTGATCAACGACCAGGACAAGATGGTCGTCCCGCTGGCGCTGACGTTCTTCAACAGCCAACACGCGCAGCGGTACGACCTGGTGATGGCGGCGGCGACGATGGCCGTCGTCCCCGTGTTCATCGTCTTCCTGTTCTTCCAGAAGCGGATCGTGAACGCGTTCGTGCTCACCGGCATCAAGTGAGCGCCCGACCAGAAGCAACCCAGAAGGGGTACTGATGTCCCACGTCAAGGTGGTGCTCATCGGCGCGGGCAGCACGGTGTTCACGCCCGGGCTGCTCGCCGACCTCGCGGCCTCGAGGGCGTTCGACGACGCCTCCGTGCACCTGGTCGACATCAACGAGGACGCCGCGACCACGATGGCGCAGCTCGGCCGGAGGATCGCGAAGGAACGCGGGTCCGGCATGAACGTCGAGGCGCACGTCGACCGCCGCGAGGCCCTGCCGGGTGCCTCGCTCGTCGCGACGACCATCGCGGTGGGCGGGGCGCAGGGCTGGCGCGCGGACCTCGACGTACCGCTGAAGCACGGCGTACGCCAGACCGTCGGCGACTCCGTCGGTCCCGGCGGCGTGCTGCGGGCGTTGCGCCAGGTGCCCGAGCTGGTCGCGATAGGCCGCGACGTCGCCGACCTCGCGCCGACTGCCTGGCTCGCCAACTACGCCAACCCGCTGACCGCCAACGTGCGGGGGATCGAAGGCTGGGCCCACGGCCGGGTGTTCGGGCTCTGCCACGGCACGATGCACACGCGCTCGTCCCTGGCGGCAGCGTTGGGCGTTCCCCGCGAGGAGGTCACCGCGGTGTTCGCGGGCCTCAACCACCTGTGTTGGCTGCTCGACCTGCGGCACGGTCGGGAGGACCTGTATCCCCGGCTCCGTCGGCTGGTCGCCGAGGCGACGGCACCGGGAAGTGCGGTGAAGGGGCAGGTCGCGGAGCCGGTTTCCGCCGACCTGATGGAGCTCCTCGGCCTGTACCCCGCGCCGGGCGATCGGCACGTGGCGGAGTTCTTCACGTGGTACCTCGGCGGCACGCCCGATGCCCGCGGGTCGCTCGACGGCGCCGAACTGCCGTGGGGACTGCAGCCGGGATACGACGCGACCCGGCACTACATCGACGAGAAGTCGGACCTGTGGGACAAGCTGCACGGGCAGGCCTCGGGCGCGGTTCCCCTGGACGCCGCGCCGGAAGGCCAGGAGGCCGAACGGCTGGTCTCGATCGCGGAGGCGCTCCTCGCCGGCGGCGAGATCGTCGAACTCGCCGTCAACGTGCCCAACCGGGGCAAGATCCCGAACCTGCCCGACGAGGCGGTCGTCGAGGTGCCCGCCGTCATCAACGGCGCGGGCGTCACCGGACTGGCCGTCGGCGACCTCCCGGCCGGCATCGCCACCGTGCTCTCGGCACGTGCGATGCAGCAGGAGCTCACCGTGCAGGCCGCGGTGAGCGGTTCACGCACCCTGGCCCTCCAGGCCCTCGCCACCGATCCGCTGGTGCCGAGCACGCAGGTGGCGCGCGCGATCCTCGACGATGCGGTGGTGGCGCACGGACCACTGCTCGACGCGTTCGGCCCGCGACCCGCATAGACCTCATCGCCGCCTGGCGGACGCGCTCGTGGTCGGAAGCGCGCCGGCACATCACTCCGGTGGCAGGCCCGGCCGCGTCGGCGGTAGAGGTCGAGGACCTGCTCGCGTGGGATGACGCCGCAGCGCTCCGCCCACGCGGCATAGTCGGCGGCCATGGTTGCGACGAGGTCCGGGTGCCGGCCCGCAAGGTCGTCGAGCTCGGTGCGGTCGGTCTCGAGATCGTAGAGCTCCCAGGGCTGGGCGTACTTGCGGACCAGCTTCCACCGGCCACGGCGTACGGCCGCGTTGCCCTCGTGCTCCCAGAACAGTGGCCGCTCCGCTTCGGGGCCTCCGCGCAGCGCCGGCAGCATGCTCACCCCTTCAGCGGCCGGAAGCTGGCAGCCGTTGCGTGCAGTCGGCAGGTCGGCGCCCGCGACGTCCAGCAGCGTGGGCAGGACGTCGACGAGCTGGAACGGCTGGTGGCACAGCCTGCCGCGCTCGCCCAGGCCAGCCGGCCAGTGCGCGATGCAGCGGAGTCGCGATCCCGCCTTCGTGCACCCAGTGCTTGTACTCGCGGAACGGTGTGTTGGACAGGTTCGCCCAGGCACGGCCGTAGCTCTGGTACGTCGACTCGGGCCCTGGCATCAGGCCGGACACGTTGCCGGGCACGACCTGCTCGCCGTCGCGGGTGTGTTCCTTCATGGGGACGAAGCTGGTCACGAACTCCTTCACCGAGTCGGGCGGCATCTCCTCGGCGCAGCCGCCGTTGTCGGAGAGGAACACGATCAACGTGTTGTCGAGCTGTCCCAGGCGTTCGAGTGTCTCGACCAGCGCACCGATTCCCTGGTCCATCCGGTCGACCTGGGCGGCGTAGACCTCCATCCGCCGGGTCTCCCACGCCTTGTCGGCGGTGGCGGCCCACGGAGCGATCCGTTCATCGCGTTCCGACAGCGGCCAGGACGCGTCGAGGATGCCCTCCGCGACCAGCCTGTCAAGCCGATCTTGACGGAGCTGGTCCCAGCCCGCGTCGAACCGGCCGTGGTACTTCGCGATGTCGTCCTCGTGCGCGTGCAGCGGCCAGTGGGGTGCGGTGTAGGCGAGATAGAGGAAGAACGGCTGGTCGGTCCCCGGCTGCTCGTGCTCCTCCACGAACCGTACGGCGTTGGCGCTGATGGCGTCGGTGTAGAAGAAGCCCGCGTCGAGGCCCTCCTTCTCGACGTTCTCCTCGTCGCGGACCAGCGTGCGTGGCTGGTAGAAGCTCCCCGCACCCTCCAGCGTGCCGTAGAACCGGTCGAAGCCCCTGCGCGTGGGCCAGGCCCCGTTGGGGTTCTCCATGTCACTCGCGAGATGCCACTTGCCGGACATGTACGTCGCATAGCCGGCGGCGCCGAGCGCCTCCGCGGCAGTGACGCAGCCTTCGGAGAGGTTTCCGGAGTAGCCGTCCGGACTGTCGTCGAAGTTGAGGATGCCGATGCCGACCTGGTGCGGATGCAGACCGGTGACGAGCGAGGCGCGCGAGGGAGTGCAGCGGGCGGTGTTGTAGAACTGCGTCATCCGGGTGCCGCGCCGGGCGAGCCGGTCGAGGTTCGGCGTCTCGATCTCGCCGCCGTAGCAGCCGATGTCGGAGAATCCCATGTCGTCGGCCAGGACGAGGACGATGTTGGGTCGCGAACGCTGCAAAGGAAATCACCCTTCTGACGCGTGTGTGACGTCCGGTGTGGCGGCCTCCGGCTCTGCTTGCGCGTCGAGTTGGCTACGGCTGGTCTCCGGAAGGAAGGCGAGCGATGCGACGGTGACCAGGGCCATCAGGAGTACGTACACCGCGACCGGCCACGACGCGCCTGCGAAATGCGAGACCAGAGCGGTGCAGATCAGCGGGGCCACTGCACCCGACGGCAGGACGCCGATCTGGTAGACGACCGACATTCCGCTGTAGCGCACCCGGGTGGGGTAGATCTCGGCGAACATCGCGCCCTCGGGCCCATACATCACGCACGCGGCAACGCCCCAACCGACCACCACGGCAACGGTGATCAACCACGGTGACTTCGTGTCGACGAGCGCGAAGATCGGGAACGCGCTCACGGCGGCCAGCAGCGCGCCCGCCATGAACACCGGGCGCCTGCCCACCCGGTCCGATGCCATGCCCGCCAGCGGAATGGCGACGAACCCCACGACCGCGGCGACGAGGAGACTGTCGAGCACGATGCTCCGCGGGAGGCCGAGGATCGCGACGGTGTAGGTCAGCAGGAACGCGTTGTAGACATTGAACGTCACGCTCTCGCTCATGCGTGCGCCCATGGCCAGCAGGGTGATCTTCGGGTGCTGGCGCAGGACGTCGAGGAGCGGCACCCGCGCCCGCTGGCCCGAGCGAACCATCCGCTCGAACGCCGGCGGTTCGCTGATCCGGAGCCGGATGAACAGGCCGATCGCGACGAGCACGATGCTGAGCAGGAAGGGCACCCGCCACGCCCAGTCCGCGAGCGCCTCGTCGCCGAACCGGCCGACAGTGCTGACCGAGAGCGTCGACAGCAGCAGTCCGATCGGTACGCCGAGTTGGGGCCAGCTGCTGAACCAGCCGCGCCGGTTGTCGGGCGAGTGCTCCACGCACAGCAGGACGGCGCCGCCCCACTCGCCGCCGAGCCCGATTCCCTGGAGCATGCGCAGGACGAGGAGGAGCAGCGGCGCCGCCACGCCGACCTGCGTGTAGGTCGGGAGCAGGCCCATCGCGAACGTCGACAAGCCCATGATCATCATCGTGACGACCAGCATCGGCTTGCGGCCGAGCCGGTCACCGAGATGGCCGAAGAGCACACCACCGACCGGCCGGGTGACGAACCCCGCGGCGAACGTGCCGAACGCGACCAGGGTGCCCATCAGCGGGTCGAAGGTCGGGAAGAACTCCTTGTTGAAGACGAGCGCGGCCATCGTGCCGTAGAGGAAGAAGTCGTACCACTCCACGACGGTGCCGGCGAGACTCGCCGCCGCGACCTGACGGATCGAGGCGGGCGGGACGCCGCTCGTACCGCTGCTGGTCGTACCGCTGCTGGTCGTACCGCTGCTGGTCGGAACGCTGCTGGTCGGAACGCTGCTGGGCCGCACGATGCCCTCCGGGGAGAGTTGCGGTGAAGCTCGTTGCTGTCCCGCTGATTGGGACCTAAGGTGCGTGAGTGGGACAGATGGCACACTGTGGTGCAGTTCGCCCGGACGGTCAACCCCGGCGGCCAGGTGAACGGAGGGGAGACGGGCATGAGCGAACTACTCGGGCGGGCGGTCCAGGTGCTGGATGCGCTGGCACGCGCCGAATCCGATCTCGCGATCCGTGACATCGCCGGTCGGGTCGACCTGCCCAAGAGTTCGGTCCAGCGGCTGCTGCGCTCGCTGGTCGAGGCTGAGATGGCGGTCCAGGATCCGACGACGCGGCGCTATCGCCTCGGTCCCCGCACTCTCGCGCTCGGCATGGCCTACCAACGCCGCGTCGACGTGCGTGCCGCCGCCCTGCCGTACATGCGGCGGCTGCGCGACCGCACCGGTGAGACCGTCGGCCTGTCGATCGGCGTGGGCGAGGAGCTACTCCACGTCGACCAGATCGAGAGCGGCGCCGAACTGCGGCGTACGTTCGAGATCGGCCGGCCCTATCCGCTCTGGACGGGCGCACCGAGCCGGCTGCTGCTCGCCGCCCGACCCGACACCGACATCGATCGGATCGCGCGCGATCGCGCGCCGCGCGGCGTCATCACGCCCGTCAACCCGCCGCCGCCGGACGAACTCATCGACGCGGTACGTCGCGCACGCGTCGACGGGTACGCAACGGCCTTCGAGGAGACGATCGTCGGAGTCAACACGGTGGCGGCGCCCGTATGCGGCGAAGCCGGACAGGTCGTTGCGACGATCTCGGTGACGGGTCCGAGCGTGCGTCTCACCCAGCAGGCGATGGACGCGATCCTGCCCGACCTGGTAGCCACGACCGGTGCCATCGCTGTCGAGGTCGGTGCCAGCGCCCCGCAACCGAGGCGGCGTGCGCGCGTACGGGACGCGTAGACGCCCGGACCAGGTAGCCGTCTGGCGGGCGCTGCAGTCTGGCTGGCGTTGCCGCCAGGCGAAGGCGGCATGGGCGACGCGGACACGAGGATGTGGGTGCGAACGATGTCGGCGTGAACGATGTCGGCGTGACGATGTCGGCGTGAACGATGTCGGAGAGTGGCGTGACGATGCGGTCGCGAGGACAATGACGCGAGGATGATGGCGCGAACAACGATGCCGGCGATGGCGCGACAACGCGGTCATGCACGTGGACCGGGGGAGCGCCTGCCTTGGGCGACGACGGAACTCGTGCTCACCCACACGTAGCGGCGCCCCACGCAGGGCACGCTTGACACCGGCTCGGCCGGACCTCGCCGATTGATGGACCGAACTGTCCTGGAACCTCAGTTTCGGATGCGGTGGTTGCGGATCGGGTTGCGGTGCTTGTCGATCCATTCGGGTGGGATGAACTCGGGATGCCCGTCCTTCGCTGTCTGGACGTGCCAGGTGCCTTGGTGGATGTGTCGGTGGTGGTAGCCGCAGAGCAGGACGCCGTTGGCCAGCGTCGTCAGGCCGCCCTTGCTCCACGGGACGATGTGATGCGCCTGGCACCACGAGGGTGGCCGATTGCAGCCGGGGAACGCGCAGCCGCGGTCGCGGAGTTCGAGGAGCTTCCTGACTTTGCCGGTGTAGAGCCGTACCCCGTCGGACAGGCTCTCCCCACTGGTCCCGTGCCCTTCCCCGGTGCCCGCACCCAGGCCGCCGCTTGCGGCGATGTAGGTGCTGATGTGGGCGTCGCAGGCGAGCTCCTGCGCGGTCCGCGCGGAGATGGTCGTACCAGTGTGCAGGAGTTCGCCCGTGCCGGTGCCGTCGCGGAGTCGGTCGGGGTCGATGGTGAGGACGATCTGCGGCTTCTCCCCAGCATGCGTGGGAGTAGCGCCGGAGGCGAGGAACCGGCTGAGCAGTTCGTGGAAGCCGTCACCCATCCGCTGGGCAGGGGTGCGCAGGTCCGGCCCGTTCGCATCGGTGGGCCGCGGCTTGGACAAGGGTTCGAGGGCGACGCGGAACATCTCGTTCGTGATTGGGTCGAGCTTGCCGCGTAGGAAGGTGGAGATCGAGTACGGGTCATCCCAGAGGATGATCTCTCGTTCCCGCTCCGCCCGGGCTTCCTCGGCGGCGAACTGCTTGGCCAGGATCCGGTCGGCATGGTCGGGGTCGACTCGTCTGAGGATTTCCCTGCCCAGACCGGCCAGGTCCTTGGGGTCGAAGGTGCGGGCTTCTTTGACCAGGAGTTGCTCGGCCTCGGCCCGCTTCTCCGGCCCCGCCTCCGAGGGAAGCTTCCGTACCGATCGCGCGATCACCTCCGCGTGGTCGGCGGAGAGGTCACCGGCAGCAAGAGCCTCCCGCGTCGACGGCAGGTGGGCGTCGAGGTCGCGGGCCAGCTTCACCGCACGACCCGCCTCCTCCGGCCGCAACCGCAACGCGCTGGACAACCACGCACCTGTGTTTGCCGCGCCGACCGACTTCGCCACATCCTGACGATCCGCCTCTGCCAGCACAGCCAGAGACAACGCATCCAACTGCGCCTTCACCGTCTGCGCGGCGGCCAGCACCTCAGCCATCTCATCCGGACCCATCGACCACACCGGCGCCACCGACTCCTCACCAAGCCGCGCACCCATCCGCTCCAACAACACCACCCACCGGTGCCGCGACGGAACCCCCGTGGTCGAATCCATGATCCAAACCTAGACCAGACCACCGACAACCGACGGTGCTCGAGAACGAGCCGAACCCCCACAAAACAAGGGATCCCTAGGCACTCGTCGGAAACCGTCGCGGTAGAAGCCGTCTCCCGCCGTGGCGTACTCGAAGACCGGCGCAAGGCCGTCGACGCCCTTGCTCACCGCGTCGGCGTTGCTCGCGAGCGCCCCCCACCCGACGACGACGCCGGCGGACAACGCGCGGTTGGCGGCGGTGGCGAACGGCTCGGGCGTGAAGTTCGCGACCGCACGCGTGTAGCTCGCCACCTGCGCGGGCGTGAGCTCGTCGCCGTCGACGGTCACGGACGGTCCATGATCGTCGACGGTGAACGCGGTAACCAAACCGTGCGACGGAACCGGCCACCTGTGTCCCGGTCAGTGAGCCGCAACCGTGTCGACGGGCCCGTCGCCGGCCGGCACCACCTGAGCGACCCGCTCTCAGGCAGGGGTGGGTGTGGGTGTCAGCGTCGGCTCGGTCGGTGTGGGCGTCAGCGTGGGCTCGGTCGGTGTGGGCGTGGGCGTGGGCGTCGGGGTGGGTGTCGGCGTCGGCGACGTGGTCGTCGGGGACGGTGTCGGCGACGGCGGCTTCGTGGTGGGGTCGGGGATCGGTGGCCGCGTCGGGGTGGCCGTCGGAGACGTGGATGTCCTGGATGGCGTGGGAGTCGGCGACGGGCCGGACGGGGCCACCAGGATCCGTACCCGCGACCCGACCTTCGCCCGCTTGCCGGCTCCCGGAACAGTCCCGGCCACCGTGCCGGGCGCTGCCGTCCTCGCGGCCGAGTCGGGTGCCACGCCAGCGCTCGCCATGACGAAGCCCGTCTTCTCCAACAGGCGTCGTGCCTCGTCGACACCGAGCCGCCGGACGTCGGGTACGACGGACCAGCCGGTGGCAATGACGACGTCGACCGCGCTGCCGGGGGGTAGCGGCGTGCCGCTCTCCGGCGTGGTCTGCAGGACGGTGCCCTTGGGTTCCGGCGAGTCGCGTACGTCCACGTCGCCGAGGCGCAGGTCGGCATCGGTCAGGGCGGTCCTCGCGCCGGCAAGGGTCTGACCCACCAGGCCGGGCACCGCCGCCTGGTTCGCCCCGGCGGAGACCACGAGGGTGACGGGGTGGTTCTCGGTGACCCGCGCTCCCGCGGCTGGATCGGTGCGGGTCACCTGTCGCGCCGGCACGGTCCTGCTGGCCTCGAAGCGTTCCTGGCCCGGGCGCAGCCCGACCGAGCGGAGGCGGTTCCTCGCCTCGTCGACCGACAGACCGGCGAGGGAGGGTACGACCACCTGGTCGGCCGCGGTCGGTTCGGTCTCGTCCGGCTTCAACGCCGCCACTCCCCAGATCACCCCGCTCACCAGAAGGAACACTCCGGCGAGGGCCAGTACCACCACGAGTCGGTGGTTGCTGTCCGCGGGCCCGCCGTCGTCGAGCTCGTCGTAGCTGTCCGGGAGGCCGGGTACGAACGGGGCCTGTCCACTGCGGCCTCCGGCGTACGTGGGTGGCTCGGCCGGTGCGGTCTGGCCGAAGGGGTCGTACGCCGAGTCGGGTCGGGCTGATCCGGCCGGGCGTGGTCGGAGCAGGGGGTCAATGACAGCTGCCGGGTCGGGCGGACCGATCGGAGCCGGCGCAGCCGGTGAGCGTGTCTCAAACGGCGTGGGCGCTCCACGTGGCGCGAGCGTGCCCGGAGGTGGGGGCGTGAGTGGAGGCGCCAGCGCGCCAGGAGCAGCGGGCGTACCCGGGAACGGTGGCGACGGGAACTCCTCGACCGCCGCGGCCAACGCGTCCGTGGCCAACTCGTCGAGCGCGGCCGGCTCGTCGATCGCGTCCCGCTCTTCGACCGCGTCCCGCTCGTCGGGTGCGGCGGGCTCGACGACCGACGAAGCAGGCGTCACTGCGGGCGCGGCGGCTCCCTCGGGCGGAGCCGGCTCCCCGGGTTCCGGCGACTCGTCCGTCGCGGCCTCCGCTGGTGCGCCGAGGTCGCGGACCGGCACGGGCTTGGCCGTGCCGAGGATCTCGTCGATCCGGCGGAGTCGCTCGGCGGCAGCGAGGACGGCTGCCCGCATCGCGGTCGCGTCGGCGTACCGGTCTTTGGGCTGTTTGGCCAACGCCCGCAGGACGACCGGGTCGAGGAAGTTCGGCAAGTCGGGGTTGACAGCAGACGGAGACGGCGGGTTCTCGTGGGCGTGGGAGTAGACGAGTGCGGGCACCGACTCGGTGGTGAACGGTGGCTCGCCGGTGAGCAGGGCGAAGAGGAGGCAGCCGGCTGAGTAGATGTCGCTGCGGGCGTTGACCTCCGCACCGCGTGCCTGTTCGGGCGAGACGTAGGCGGGCGTACCTCTTGCCGGCTGGCTCTCGTCGTCGGAGCCCTCCGGTCGCTTGCCCACGAAGGTCCCGACGGCGGCGGCGATCCCGAAGTCGCTGACCTTGACCTGTCCCGCGTCGGTGACCATGACGTTGCCCGGACTGACGTCGCGGTGGATGACCCCGCGTTCGTGACTGTGCTGCAAGCCGAGGAGTACGTCCGCCACGACCGCCAGGGCGCGGCCGGGATGCATCGGGCCGTGCTGGGCAAGAGGCTCGCGCAGCGTACGGCCATCGACGTACTCGAGCACCATCCACGGCACCTGCCGGCCGTCGTCGGTGTCCTCGCCGACGTCGTGGACGGCAACGATGTTGGGGTGGTTGAGCGCGGCGGCGAGCCAGGCCTCCCGGACGAACGCGGCAACGACGTCGGTGTCCTCGACGAGGTCAGGGTGCAGGGTCTTGACGGCGACGCGGCGACCGAGTCGTCGGTCGTCGGCGGCGTGGACCGTGGCGTTGCCACCCGTGCCGAGCTGCTCGCGCAACACGTACCGATCGCCGAGGACCTTCTCGGTCTGGTCCGATGCCGGGCTGTGGTCGGCGTCCACCGGGGTCAGATCCATGTGCGGCGCCACTTCCGGGCGTACCCGACTGGTGCGGAGCAGGTCTGAACACACCTTCGAACAGAAGCCACCGGTGCGGGATCCACCGGGGCGGTCGCGCCGGGACCGGCCGTCCAGGTGGCGGGTGGACGCGGGCTGAGCACCAGCACGTGGACCCCTTGTCTGCTCGAGGTGCTGCACGGCGATTCGTCGTGGCCGGCGGAGGAACCGCTCCGTCCGCATCAACCGACGAGCTCGCCGTGGCCGGACACGGCAAAACGGACGAAACCAGGATTCAACCACCATTATCGGCGTGGAGCGTAGTAGGAGCGACGGCCACACCGAAAGGCACCCGGTCGATTGCGGACGCGAAAGGTCAGCCGGACCACCTCGGCGACCGAGCGACTCACGACGCAGGCTCTGTCCCGGCCCGCTCGCACGCCGCCGCCCGGCCGAGGAACAGCGTCCGCTCACGTTCGTTCCGGGTGAGCGCCGCCGCCTCCTCGAAGGCCAGTCGGGCCTCGTCGGGCCGGCCGAGCTTCTCCAGCAGGTCGCCGTGGACGGCGGGGAGCAGTGGATAGTCCGGCAGGACATGCTGCGCCCGCAGGCTCTCGACCAGTGCGAGCCCGCGTGCCGGCCCGTACGCCATCCCGACGGCAACCGCGCGGTTCAGTTCGACGACCGGAGACGGCCTGACCTCGGCGAGCCGCGCGTACAGGTTCGCGATCCATTTCCAGTCGGTGTCCTGTGGCGTGCGGGCACGCGCGTGGCAGGCGGCGATGGCGGCCTGCAGGTGGTAGGGCCCGGGTGTGCCACTGAGTGCGTCGGCCCGGGCGAGCGCGTCGAGTCCGCGCCGGATGAGCAGCAGGTCCCAGCGGCTTCGGTCCTGGTCGAGAAGCAGGACTGGTTCGCCGGACGGGCCGGTCCGCGCCCGCGTGCGGGAGGCCTGGATCTCCATCAACGCAGCGAGACCGTGCACCTCCGGCTCGGTGGGAGCCAGACCCGCGAGTACGCGTCCGAGCCGAAGTGCGTCCTCGCAGAGCGCCGGCCGCATCCAGTCCTCGCCCGCGGCCGCGGAGTAGCCCTCGTTGAAGATGAGGTAGACGACCCCGAGGACAGCTGCCAGCCGCTCCGCCATCTCCTCCGGCCGCGGCGTCTCGAACGGCACCTGCTTCGCCGCGAGAGTCCGCTTGGCCCGGACGATGCGCTGGGCGACGGTGGGTTCCGGCACGAGGAACGCGCGTGCGATCTCGTCGGTGCCGAGTCCGCCGAGGACGCGCAGGGTGAGCGCCACCCGCGACTCGACGGACAGCACCGGATGGCAGGCGGTGAAGACGAGCCGCAACAGGTCGTCGCCGATGTGGTCGTCGAGCGCGTCGTCGATGTCGTCCTGCGTGCCGTCCTGCTGGACCTGCAGGTCGCGGCCGAGCTCCTCGAGCTTGCGTTCGTAGCGGTTCTGGCGGCGCAGCAGGTCGATCGCCCGGTGCTTTGCGGTGGCCATCAGCCAGGCGCCGGGATTCTCGGGTACGCCGGAGGTGGGCCACTGCTCGAGCGCGATCACCAGGGCGTCCTGGGCGAGCTCCTCCGCGAGGCCGAGGTCGCGGACGAGCCGGGTGAGTCCGGCGATGAGCCGCGCCGACTCGATCCGCCAGACCGCGGTCGATCGCCCGGTGCGTTTCGGAGTCCGTGCCGTCGCGGGCCGCGATCTCGGCGCGCGTGGTCTCGAGTCCGTCACGCCACCGATCCAACCACCCACTGCCGCCAGAGACACTGCTGTCCCGCCCGTACGACGGTACGGACGGGACGGCAGGGGAGTTGGTCACAGACGGCCGGCTGGCGGTCTGGTCAGGCCGGCGGGCCGAAGTCCTCAGGCCCGAACACCTTGCGGATCTCGGCCACGCCCTCCCAGCCCGTCCACAGATCCCTGTGCAGCTTCATGAAGCGCGACGTCCATTCGACAACCTCGTCCTTCGACCGGACGTCGTACAGCGCGTAGCTGATCATTTCCTTCGACTCGGCGAACGGCCCATCCGTGGCGCTCAGCGTTCCTCCGGCGAGCTCGACGCGGGCGCCCTTCGCGCTCGGGGCGAGGCCGGCGTTGTCGAGCAGGACGCCCGCCCTGGTCGCCTCCTCGCCGAGCTTGCCGATGCCCTCCATCAGCTCGGTGGGCGGCGGTGTGGCGGGTGCGACGCCCGTGAGTATCACCATGTAGCGCATTGCGGTTTCTCCTTCCGGTTCGTCGGCCGGGCCCGGCTGGACCCAGCCTCCACCAACGCCTCGAACGCGCGGAGCGTGGAATCGACACGTCGGATGAGTTTTCTTTGTCGTACGGGAGTCGCTGGTTTCGGCGTGGTCGTCAGCCGGCCCGCCGGTAGAGGTGCACCGACACGGCGGCGATCCAGGACCAGGCGACGAGCACCGCCGCGACGAACCCCAGCACGGTGGCGGTCGTCGGCGCGCCGGACGCGATCCCGGCGAAGCCGGCGAAGAACAGCACCCCGGTGAGCCGGGAGTACGCCGCCCACGCCCGACGTCCCTCCGAGGCGAAGCGCCGGCCGACCACGAAGCACGCGGCGATCAGGCAGAGGAACCCGACACCGCCACAGATCAGGTGCAGGAGCCCGTGCCAGCTGACCTCGCCCGGTCCGGACGGCGTTCCCTGCGGGAAGCCCAGCGACGGGTCCGCCCGGAACACGCCGGCGGCGAGCAGCCCGACGCCGTACGCCCCGACGAGGCGGGGTGCCCAGGTCGCGCCTCGGCCAGGTCGGAGCGCCCGGCCAAGTCCGACCGCGAACGCGATCGTCATCAGGCCCGCGACGAGGAAGTTGGCGATCTGGACCCAGCCGTACGGCCCGTTGCTCAACAGGCTCCACGAGTGCCGGGTGAGGTCGAACCCGTCGCGGGTCAGTGCCTGCGCGAGTGCGACCACGACGTAGGTGGGACCGGCGAGGACGCCGTAGCCCAGCAGGGACCTCGTCACCTTCGCGGCTGGGTCGCAGGGCTCGACGTGGTGGGCGTTCGTGGTGGTGGGGTGAGCGGTCATGAGGTGCTCCTTCGGGTGTCGGGAGCTGGCCCGGCCGGGCAGGTCGCCCGGCTCCTCTCCAGCCCTCTATCTGCGCCTCGAACGGCGAGGCGGCGGATCGACACATGGAGCCAAGATTCTTTTCGGCGAGTTTTCCGGCGCCGCCGAAAGAGTCGCAAACACGGACCTTCCCGGGCGAAACACCCGCGAAGGTCAGGGCCGGCGGCGGGCGGTCAGTCAGCCGAATGGCACACGGCCTCGACGTTGTTGCCGTCGGGATCGCGGACGAACGCGCCGAAGTAGTCGGGGTGGTACTCGGGCCGCACCCTGGGGCTCGTGCAGCGGCTCGGCACCCATGCCCACGGCGGCGTCGAAGAACGCGCGCACCGCCGCCCGGTCCGGCGCGGAGAACGCGATGTGCGACTCCCGGAAGCCGTCGCCGGTGGCCAGTGGGCCGAGCCAGAAGGCGGGCTTGCGCCCGACGCCGTAGCCGAGGACGTCACCGAAATCCATCAGCCGCGCACCGCCGAGCGGCGCCAGCACGGTGTCGTAGAACGCGGCGCTCGCGGCGAGGTCGCGGCACTGGATGGAGAGGTGGTCGAGCATGGGGACATCCTGACGCCTCCCTCGCGCGCACAGGCGGCGCCACTCCGCACGGGATCCTGGTCCGCCCGACCGGCGGTGGCTAGCCTCGGAGACATGGCCGAACGTGCGTTCCCCGTCGTCTTCGCCCAGCAGGTGACCACCACCGCGGCGTTCTACGAGCGGTTGGGCTTCCAGCGGCATTTCCAGTTACCTCCCGAGGGCGAACCCGGTTACGTCGGGTTGCGCAGGGGAGCCTTCGAGGTGGCGGTGGTCTCGGCGGAATGGCCGGCGCAGCAGTACGCCGGAGTGGTTGCCGACGGGGTGCGGTTCGAGATGTTCGTGTACGTCGACGAGCTCGACGACCTCGTGGACACACTGCGAGGTGGCGGCACCCAGGTCCTGCGGGAGCCGACGGACATGCCGTGGGGCGAGCGGGTTGCCTACGTCACCGATCCCGACGGCAACCCGGTCGCCCTCGCCCGTTCGCCGCAGCCAGCTCCCGGCGCGGGCGAGGACCCCGCCGCGCCGGCGTAGGCGGGCTTGGCGCGACTCCGCGGACGCCCCCTACCTCCGATCCTCCGACCTGCGGTCGCCGGTCCTGCCTGTGGTCCTCATGGAGAAACCGGCCAGGAGGCTCGCCGCTGGTGCCCTGTTTCTCCATGGTCGAGCGTCCTGGTCGATGTCGAGCCCACGGTCGTACCGGAGCGAGGACGCCGCGCACATGTTCTGAGTCAGGACACTAGGCCGATCGCAGTCCGCTGACCGTTCCGTAGCCTCCCGCGTGGTAGAGCAGCGGCCGGTGGTGCCGGGTCGTCGCGTCCGTCACCTCCGCCACCACGAGGTGGTGGTCGCCCACCGGGTAGCGGTGCCGGATGGTCCCGCGCAGGTGGCCGGCCGCGTCGTCGAGGGCCGGCTCGCCCGTGGCGAGGCGCGACCAGCGGATCGGCGGGCCGAACCGGTCGATGCCGCTCGCGGCGAACCTCTCCGCGAGCCCGTGGTTGCCGGCGTCGAGGAAGTTGACGAGGACGCTGCCGGCGACGGCGATGCTGGGCCAGCTCGAGGCGTTCGTCGACAGGGCGAACGAGATGAGCGGCGGCTGCAGGGAGATCGACGCCAGAGAGGTCGCGGTGAAGCCCACCGGTCCGTCGCCCGCGTCGGCGGTGACGACCACCACGCCCGCGGCGTAGCGGCGGAAGACGGCGCGGAACAGGTCGGCGGTGACGCCGGTGGACACTGCCACGGGACTGGTCATGACGAGACCTCCACGAGATCGGAACGGGTGGCTGGCCCCGCTGCGTCCTGGCTGGGTGGACGCGGCAGGCCGTAGTGCTCGCGCAGCGTCGTTCCTTCGTACTCGGGGCGGAACAGCCCGCGCGTCGCTGCAGGATCGGCACGACGTGGTCGACGAACGTCCTCGAGCCCCGACGGCAGCACCGGCGGCATGACGTTGAAGCCGTCGGCCGCGCCGCTGTCGAACCAGTCCTGGATGGCGTCGGCGACCTGCTCGGGCGTGCCGCGTGAAGGTGCGGTGGCCGCGCCCGCCGCCGAGCCGGCCGATCAGCTGCCGCACGGTCAGCCGTTCTCGCCGGGCCAGGGTGACGATCAGCGTGTAGCGGCTCTTCGCGCCCTCGATCTCGTCCTCGTCGGGCAGGTCGGCCGGCAGTTCGCGGTCGAGCGGCAGGTCCGCGGGGTCGACGCCGCAGCGTCGTGGCGAGCTGGTGCCTCGCGTACTCCGGCACGATCAGCCGGTCCAGCTCCTCCTCCAGCTCGCGGGCCTCGGCCTCGGTCGAGCCGATGACCGGCACGATCCCGGGCAGGATCTTGATGCGTGTCGGGGTCGCGGCCCAGCGCGGCGGCCCGCGGTCTTGAGGTCGCGGTAGAACTCCTGCGCGTCGGCGAGCGTCTGCTGCGCGGTGAAGACCGCCTCCGCGTACGTGGCGGCGAGGTCCTTGCCGTCCTCCGACGAGCCGGCCTGCACGAGCAGCGGGTGTCCCTGCGGGGAGCGCGGCACGTTCAGCGGCCCGCGCACCTGGAAGTGCTTGCCCGCGGTGCTCGATCGGGCGGACCTGGTCGTCGTCGCCCCAGACGCCGCGCTCCTTGTCGCCGAGCGACGGCGTCGTCGTCCCAGCTGTCCCACAGCTTCTGCGCGACCTCGACGAACTCGCGCGGCACGCGCGTACCGGTCGCGGTGGG
The DNA here is from genome assembly GCA_963721745.1 of uncultured Actinomycetota bacterium. Classification (GTDB taxonomy): domain Bacteria; phylum Actinomycetota; class Actinomycetes; order Propionibacteriales; family Actinopolymorphaceae; genus Thermasporomyces. The sequence continues at coordinate 91,722 of CAVRKO010000002.1, forward strand.
CGGGCAGCTCGTCGAGGTTGAAGTTGCGGGCGGCGTCGACCGAGGCGGTGGTGACGATGTTCCAGCCGGCGCGTCCGCCGCTGACGTGGTCGAGCGAGGCGAAGCGGCGGGCCAGGTTGAAGGGCTCGTTGTACGTCGTCGATGCGGTGGCGATCAGTCCGATGCGCTTCGGTCGCCGCCGCGAGCGCGGTGAGCAGCACGGTCGGCTCCAGCGGCCCGGACGGCCGCCGCCCGACGTCTCCGAACAGCGCCGGGCTGTCGGCGAAGAACAGCGAGTCGAGCTTGCCGCGCTCGGCGATCCGGGCGAGGTTGCTGGTAGTGCGTCGACGTCGGTGCTGGCGTACGGGTCGCTCTCCGGCAGCCGCCAGGCCGCCTCGTGGTGGCCGGTGCTCATCAGGAACGCGTTCAGGTGCAGGGACTTCGGCGCGCTCATCGGTCCTCCTTCGCGATCCGTCCGGTCGGCGCGCCCGCGTCGAGGGTGTCCTCGCCGCCGACGCCGAGCTGGGTCAACAGGTGCGTACGCAGGTCGGCGAAGCCGCGGGTCGGTGGGTGTCGTGGCTGGTCGAGGTCGACGCGCGACCTCGGCGCCGATCCGGCCGGCGTCGAGGACCAGCACCCGGTCGGCGAGGACGATGGCCTCGTCGACGTCGTGGGTGACCAGCAGGACCGCCGGCCGGTGCCGGTCGCAGAGCTGTCGGAGCAGGGCGTGCATCCGGATCCGGGTCAGCGCGTCGAGCGCGCCGAACGGTTCGTCGGCCAGCAGCAGCTCGGGTTCGCGGACCAGCGACCGGGCCAGCGCGACCCGCTGCTGCTCGCCGCCGGAGAGCTCGTTGGGCCACGCGCGTTCCCGCCCCGCGAGCCCGACCTCGGCGAGGCTCTCGCGCCCGTGTGCGCGGGCGCCGTGCGCCGCGCAGACCGAGGACCACGTTGTCCAGGACGCGTTGCCACGGCAGCAGACGCGAGTCCTGGAAGACGACCGACACCCGGGTCCGGGCACCTCGACCGCCGGAGCCCGCGACGTCGTGGTCCAGGCCGGCGAGCGCACGGAGCAGGGTGCTCTTGCCCGAGCCGCTGCGTCCCAGCAGGGCGACGAACTCGCCGGGTGCGATGTCCAGATCGAGCCCGTCCAGCACCTGGTGACCGTCGAACCGGCGAACCAGGTCGCGGACGCGCACCGCACCCGACGGAGGACTGCGTCGTCGGCGCCCGCCTGGGCAACAGGGACCGGGCGCCTCTCGCTCAGTCGGCCAACGTGCGTCGCCATGACAGCGCCCTCCTCTGGACGAGACGGACAGCGCCGTCGGAGAGCAGGCCGAGTACGCCGTACAACACCAGGCCGACGACGATGATGTCGGTCTGGCCGTACGTGCGGGCGAGCTCCATCATGTAGCCGATGCCGCTGGTCGCGTTGATCTGCTCGACGACGACCAGCGACAGCCAGGCCCCGACCACCGCGAACCGCAAGCCCAGCAGGAATCCCGGCAACGCACCGGGGAGCACGACCCGCCGGAGGAACGCGCGGTGCGAGAGTCCCACCGTCTCGGCCAGCTCGACGTACCTGCTGTCGATGCTGCGCAGTCCGTTGTGGGTGTGGATGTAGACGGGGACGAACACGCCGAGCGTGATCGTCGTGACCTTCATCGTCTCGCCGATGCCGAACCAGAGGATCAGCAGCGGGAGCAGCGCCAGCGACGGGATCGCCCGCTTGATCTGGATCGGCCCGTCGAGGAGCGCCTCACCCCAGCGGCTGAGCCCCGCGACCAGTGCCAGCACGGTGCCGGCGAGCACCCCGAAGAGCCAGGCCGAGGAACGCCCGCTGGGCCGAGACGGCGAGGTTGGACTGCAGCCGGCCGTCTGCGAACGAGGTCGCCGGCCGTGGTCACCACGGTCCAGGGTGCCGACAGGATGCGCGGGTCGAGCAGTCCGACCGCCGAGCCCGTGCACCACAGGACCAACAGCAGCACCGGCCCCAGCGTGGGACCGAAGCGGATCGCGCGGCCCGGACCGAGCCGACGACGCGGGCGCCGGGTGTCGGCGGGCGCGGCGACCGTGTCTCGACGCGGGGGAGCGGCCGTGGTGGCGGCCATGATCACTCACCCGCCTTGCCGCGGTCGGCCGCTATCGCGTCGGCGGCGACGGACTCGAACCGCCGGTCGTAGAGGTCCTCGGCGCGAAGGTCCGGTTGACCCGTCTCCTTCGCCAGCAGGTCGATGGTCTTCTGGTGCCGGGCGATCACGTCCGACCAGTCGGCCGGGATGTCGACCTCGCCGTTGGCCTTGACCAGATAGCGACCGTCCTCGGCGGACAGGCCCTGGTCCTCGACGTAGTAGCCCTTGATCCACTCCTGTGGGTGGTCATGGATCCAGACCTGGGCACGCGCCCAGAACTCGACGTACTCGCGGATCGCCGCCGCCTTCGCCGGGTCGGCCAGGGTCGACGTCTGCGTGTACAGATGACCAGGATCGTCACGCAGGCCATGCGGAGAGCGCGGTCGCGCCGTCCCTGCCGTACTTCGCGAGGTAGCGCTTGACGTTGACACCGCCGATCGGGGCGACGTCGACCTGGTGGTTGGCGAGCGCGTTCGGATAGACGTCACCGGTGCTCGGAAGCTCGAGCAGGCGGACGTCGGACTTGGCGAGCCCCGCCTTCTGCAGCACCCTGAGGATCAGCGCACCCTGCGCCTGGCCGGGGCTGTAGGCGATCCTCTTGCCACGCAGGTCGTCCAGCGTCTTCAGCTTCGTACCCGGTGCCACGCCGAGTTGGTAGACCGGGTGGTGAACAGGGTCCTTGCGGAACTGCGCCGCGACGATGCGTACGTCCAGACCGGTCCACGTCGCGTGGATCGGCGGGATGTCCGCGACGGATCCGATGTCGAGTGCGCCGGCCCGGAACGCCTCGGTCGTCTGCGGGCCGCCGGAGATGTTCGCCCACTCGGCGTCGAAGCTGAGCTTGTCGATCTCGCCCGAGAGTTCGAGGGCCACCTTGGTGGCCGGGTCTCCGATGACGAGCTTCGTTCCCTTGGGCACGGTCGTGGACAGCGGCGCCGTGGTCGCTGCGGCATTCTTCGTGGCTGCTTGGTCAGTGCTGGTGCCGCAGGCGCCGAGGACGGCGAGCGCGGCGAGTAGCGCGCCCACCAGCACCGTTCGCAGGGGCCGGCCGGATGGTGGTGCGGGCATAGGGAAGTCACTCCTTGGAGGGTCGGAGATCCCGCATCAGGCGGGCGGCATTCGACGGGCTGGAAGGCGTCCGGCAACCTGCACGGGACGCACGACCATGCGGGGATCCGTACAGAGGGAATGGGAGGGCGGACTCGCACGCACCGGTGGGTCCACGCACGGCTTCGCTGCCGTCCGAACCTCGGGCACGGGTGGAAGGGATCGGGCCCGGCGTCCGCCCACGGCGGAGGCTCGGCTCCGGCACTCACGCCATGGGGAGCTGAGCAGCCTGGCCGGTCAGAGACACACGGCGCTGGCGACGCGCATCTGGTCGACCTCGCGCCGCTGCGTCAACAACACACCAGCCATGCAGACGAGATTACCTATCGATCCGGTGGGTTTACTAGGGTATATCGACAGATGAGATGGAAACCGTTTGTCACACAGGCCTATCGGGTGCTCGCGCACCCTCGGACGGAGAAACGATGGCAGCACCGACACAGGTGAGACTCCGCGCTTCCGGGCCGCGGATCGTCGTCCTCACCGGGAACCCACGCCGGCAGTCCCGCACCCGGGCGGCCGCCGAGTCCTTTGCCAGCGCGCTGCTCGCCGCCGTGCACGAGGCCGCCGCCCGCCCAGGCGACGTGGGGATGGGGCCGGTGTGGCGCCGATCGTCGTGGACCTGGCCGAGTTCGGCGGCACGGTCATCGACGGTGGTCCTCACGTCGACGACGCCCTGGCGACGGTACGGAACGCGGACGTGCTGGTCGTCGCGACGCCGGTGTACAAGGCGAGCTACACCGGCCTGCTGAAGGCGTTCCTCGACAGGTTCGGTGGCGGCGCGCTCGCCGGCGTCCTCGCCATTCCGTTCACGGTTGCGGCTTCGCCGATCCACCGCCTCGCCGGTGACGTGCACCTGCGGCCGCTCCTCGTCGAGCTCGGCGCCTCCGTGCCCACGCAGGCCTTCGCCATCGAGGAACCCGACCTGTCGTCCGCGGCGGACGTCGTAGCTCGCTGGATGGACGGCAACCTACGGCTGGTCGCCGATCTCGTACACGTGCCCACGACGGGGTGAGCGTCGCCGCCGGTATGCCGCCGGTGTTCGTTCACCCAGGGTTGGTCCAGCGGACGTGCGGGCGTCGTCTGTGCCGCCACCTCACGATGCTTGGCTCGGAAGCATCCGCAGGACTCTGTTGAGAGGTGGCTTCGTGTCCTCATCTGTTTCCCGTCGTGATCTCCTCGGGCGAGCCGGCACCGTCGGGCTCGGCATCGTCTTCGCCGGCAGCATCGACTCGGTGGCAGGCCCGCGTTCGGGGTTGGCGGCGACGCGGTCGCCCGCCGGTTATGGTCCGCTGGTCGCGGATCCCGCCGGCCTGCTCGCACTTCCCCGTGGCTTCAGCTACCGGATCGTCGCGCAGGCGGGTATGTCACTCCTCGAGAGTGGTGAGCCCACCCCGAGCGACGCCGACGGCACCGCCACCTTCCGCAGCCGGTCCGCGGCTGGCACTGGTGAACAACCACGAGATCAGCGGCGAGCGAGCCCTTCCATGTGCCTGCTCTGCCGGGGCTGACGTACGACCCCGGCGCGGGCGGCGGCACCACCACCATCGAGGTCGAGCTCCCACGGCGACGCGGGTCCGGGAGTACGTCAGCCTCGCGGGCACGCGACAACAACTGCGCCGGAGGCATGACGCCGTGGAGCACCTGGCTGACCTGCGAGGAGACCGAGACGTCGCGCCGGGGGTGCGTACAGAAGGACCACGGCTACGTGTTCGAGGTCGATCCGTTCGACCGGGACGCCAACCTGGACCCGGTTCCGCTGAAGTTCCTCGGGCGGTACGCCCACGAGGCGGTCGCCGTCGATCCCGCACACCTTCGCCATCTACGAGACCGAGGACGCCGGCGGCCCGAACGGCCTGTACTACCGCTGGACTCCGCCGCACGGGTTCCGCGGCGGCAAGGGCTCGCTGCGTGCGCTGGCCAGGTCGTCCCGGGCGGCGACACCGCCGGCCGGCTGCAGGCGATGAGCTGCTCCGACCATGGCCGGCACATCCCCGACCTGTCGGAGGCGACCCAGCCCGGGCACGACGTACAAGGTTGCCTGGATGGACGTGCCGGACCGGGACGCCGCCACGACGTCGGTCCGCAACCAGTTCACCAACGACGAGGTCACCCGCAGCCGCAAGCTCGAGGGCGCCTGGTGGAGCGACGGCGGCGCCTACTTCGTCGCCAGCTTCGCGCGTACGTCCGACGGCAGCACCAACGAGCACGACGGCCAGGTGTGGTTCTACGACCCACGACCAGCAGACCGTGACCCTGAAGACGATCTTCGGTGTCAACCCCGACCCGTCGAAGGACACCGACTACGACGGGCCGGACAACATCACCGTCTCGCCGTACGGCGGGGTCATCCTGGCCGAGGACGGCGAGGGCGATGTCAGCACCTGGTCGGCGTCACCAAGCAGGGCGACGCGTACCCGCTGGCCCGCAACGATTTCAACGGCAGCGAGTTCACCGGCCCGACCTTCAGCGCGGACGGGAGCATCCTGTTCGCCAACATCCAGACGCCCGGGCTACGTGTTCGCCATCACCGGACCCTGGGGGCGCCCGCACCGGACCACGGAGTAGGCGGGCGCCACCGGAGTCACGGACTGTCTGCGTGGGTGAGGGTTTCCCAGCCGAGGAAGTGGTCGTCCGTACCCGTCGGCCGCAGCTCCTCGAGCAGGCGGGCGGTCGTGGGCAGGTGGATGCCGAGCCGGTGGTGGTAGTGGTTGTACGCGACCTCAGGCGTCGGCCCGAGGCCGGTCTGCAACGTGCCGCCGCAGAGCCAGTCGGGGACGTCGGCGCCGAGGTCGTACTTCGCATGGAACTCGTACGCTCTGGTGAGGCGCTCGCGAAACTCGCCGTAGAGGTCGATGCCCTGTATCCGCGCGGTTTCGGCAACGTGCGCGGCGGCGTCGAGTCCCCAGCCGGTGTGGCCGAAGTCGCGGCAGGTCTCCTGGGCCAGGCCAGACACGAACCTGGTCTGGCCCTGCCAGTACTGGATGATCTCCTCCGGCGTGTCCTTCGTACCGCCAGGCGGCGGATGGGGGAGCGGGCCGTCGGACGTCAGGTAGACGTACGCCGGCACCCGCCGGCGGGTCTTCTCGATCGCCTGGTCGAACGACGCGCGGTCGTCCAGGAACACCGCGATTCCGGCCGCCGCCTCCTCCATGATGAGCTCCCAGTTGCCGTTGAAGTCCGGCTTACCCGGGAGGACCACCGGCAGGTAGAGCGTGCGCAGCATCTCCGCGAACCGGTCCTGGTCGGCCGCCGCCCAACCGTCGTAGGTGTACCGGAGCAGCTCGCCGGCGCGTGACCACGAGACTCCGGACCAGCCCGTCTGCAGGGGTGCGTTGCTGTTGGTGTGCCCTTCGAGTGTGCGCGCCCAGGCGTCCATGATCTCGATCGCCTTGTGGGCATACCGTTCGTCACGGGTGAGGTACCACATCAGTGCGTCGGTGTAGGCCGCGAGCGCATCCTCGCGTTCGTCGGAGCAGCCGAGGTTGGGGTTGGAGTACGAACCGCATTCGACCAGCCGCCACGGCGTCGGCGTCCGGTCGAGTGCGGCGTACTCGCTGCCGCTCATCTGCTCGAACGCCGACCGCCAGGGCTCCTCACCCGCGTCGACCTTCGTGCGCACGTGGGCGAGCTGGGCCGCCGAGAGGAAGACCCCGGGATGGACGAACCCGTTGTCCGGCGCGGCGCCGGCGCGGTGGCGGTCCGCCGGTTGTGCCGACGCGGCGCCACCGAGGGACAGCGCGAGAAGTACGACCGTGCACGTGATGAGAACCTGGCGTCCGGACATCGGGCCTCCATGCTGTCGTCGTCAACCACCGCTTGCGGCGCCGTTGCGTGGCGAGGCGTACGCGACCTCGAGCTCGTCGATCGCCACCTTGTGGTAGAACGCCGGGACGTCCGGAGAGCCCCAGGCGCTGAGGATCTCCAGTCGCAGGTGTCGGGCTCGCGTCGGCGGCAGGTCGATGAACTGCACGCCGCGTGCACTCGGGAGAGTGCCGGTCACGACCGGGGCGCCCCAGTTCCTACCGTCGTCGCTCGCGTAGACCTGGAAGTCCCGGATCCGCGTGGAGTCCTCGGCCCGGCCGAAGGTCTGGCGGTTGTGGGTGGGCGACCACTCGCGCTGGTGGACCGCGAGCTGCGCCGCGGGTTTCGGTGCACCGAGGTCCAGGTCGATCGACACGGGCACGGTGCGGTTGGCGTCCCAGTAGCGCAGGTAGCTGCCGTCGGTGAGGTTGCTGGCCGGGAACCCCTCGGCCGAGGAGGACGCCGTCGCGTCGATGGAGCCGTGGGGGTAGAAGAAGTGCCGGCCGCGGGTCTGGACCTCGAGGACCGTGTCGTAGGTGTCCCAGCCGGCGATGCCAGAGATGCCGGAGATCGTGAGGAAACCCGCGGCCTGGTGGAAGTGCAAGGCCGCACCGGTCCGCAGGTTCCGCACGTGCCTCACCTGGTAGCCGTTGTCGCGGATCCGGAGCAGGTCGGCCGTCGCCGGGGGAGTCGTGACGTGGACGTACTGCAGGTCGGGATCATCCTTCCGCACGGTGACGAACCCGTGGGCCCCGTCGTTCCAGTCACCTGGCTGCGGGCCGCCGTACATGTAGCCGCCGCCTTCGGTGCCGCCGATCGACTCCCAGATCTCTTCGAGATAGCCGTCGGCGAAGGTGTTGAACGCCTCCTGCTTCGCCGGCAGCCTCCCGTCGACCATGGCCGTCTCGTCGATGAGCGACTTCACCGACGACCCCGCGTTGGCAATGATCCGCCCGACGTTGAGGGGATAGTCGACCTCGCGGTCCTGCCCGTCGTACCACCAGCTGCCACCGGTCGGTAGCTTCCACTCGCCTTCGGTGAGGCGTGGCATCGGCGTCCAGATCGCCTGCGGGTAGTCGTACGCCGGTGTCATGCCGGTCTTCTGTTCGTGGCTCACCATGTCCATGATCGGCGTGTCCTCGTTGTTGTTGCTCAACGTCCAGGACGGCCGCAGGGCACGGATCTGCTCGTAGAGGTGGTTGCGTTCCCAGTAGGCGTTGTCGTTGTCGATCCAGAATCCCGCAAGGTCGGGATAGTCGCGCATGACCTCGAAGAAGAGGTCGTAGCTGTACTCGCCGAACCCGTCGCGGGTCGTCAGGTCGACGGCATGTCCCTTGTACGCCGAGTAGGCCGCGGAGTCGAGCGTCTCGACACCCTTCTCGTCGTGCCACTGCGGGTCGTCGGTCATGTAGAGGACGACCTTCAGGCCTTTCGCCTTCGCGGCGGCGACGAGCTCACCCAGGATGTCGCGCCTCGTCGAGCAGCTGCCGGGGATCGCGGACGGCCAGGGACGCGCGTAGCCGAGCCGGCTGTGGAACGTCGCGAGTACGAGGTAGCTCGCATGCAGCTTCTGTGCCTGGTCGACCCAGTAGTCCGGTGTCCATCCGCCACCCGTGACGGCCTGCTCCCACGCGGCGCAGTCGGTGTGGACGGGCGCCGTGAACATTCCCCAGTGGAGGAAGAGGCCGATGTGCGCGCTACGCAGCCAGCTCTGACGTGGGTGCTCGAGCTCGGCACTGGCGGGCCGTACGCCGGTGGCGGCGAGCCCGACCGCCAGTGCGAGAGCGGCCGTCACGAGCAGAACGTGCTGTCCGACCCTGCGAGATGTCCGGCTCACGCCTTCCTCCAGGTGGGCACGATGTCGCAGCTGTGCCAGCAGGCGCGAACGTAGTGACGGCATTCCGGAGCGTCAAGAAGCCTGTCCGGTTAGCGCCTGCTTCAAGGAGCGAGGCCGCCATCGCCTGCAAGCTGCCGGGCCGTGCCGCGCACCGCCCACGCCCTCGCCGTGAGCGGGATCGATCCGTCCGCGCTCGCCGGCAGCCGGCCAAGAAGCAGGTCGCGGAGGGCGGCTCGGTGGTCCTCGGCCAGGGACATCGCATATCCCGGTGCCGGACCCTGGCCGCCGAGGAACGGCGTCCAGTAGTCGTCGAAGTCGGCGAACACGGTGGGGATGTCGACGGCCCGGACCACCACGTCGTCGAGGCATGCGTCCGTCCAGAGCTGGCCGAGAGGTTCCTGCCGGCAGAAGGAGAAGCGGCGTCCCTCGTCCAGTTCGGCGGCGCTGGGGTCGAGGGCAACCGCGGCGTCCCAGAAGTGCCGCATCATGACCTGGCCCTCGGCGTAGTCCCACACGTACGCGGCGGCGACGCCGCCGGGCCTGGCGACCCGGGCGAACTCGGCCACGGCCTGGCGCGGGTCGGGTACGAAGTTGAGCGCCAGCCCGCTGACCACTGCGTCGAAACGACCGTCGGGCAGCGGCAACGCGCGTGCGTCGCCGACCTCGAACGTCGCGCGCGGGTCGGTGATCCGCCCACGGGCGGTGGACAGAAAGCCCTCGGAGGGATCCATGCCGAGGACCTGGGCGGGCTCCGCCTCGGCCAGGACCGTCTCCGTGAGTGCCCCGGTGCCGCAGCCGACATCGAGCCAGCTTCCACCTGCGGGCACGTCCAGCCACGGCACGAACGCCTCCGCGACCCGACGACTCCATCGGCCGACGTACGCCTCGTATGCCTCCCCGACGGCCCACACATCGTGCACCACGTGGCGACGATACGACCTCTCCCTGCCTGGGTTCCAGGAGTGCGGCTCACCGTTCTGCGTGGTCCAGGAAAGATCTTGGACCCGATGTCGTATCCCGTCACGCGCCGATCGTCAGGCCAGTAGAACCGGCGGACGACTCCGCCGGCGTTCGGAACGGATCGCTGCCGCCAGACAGCACGAAGGAGCACAGAGCAATGAGCCCGATCGTGAACGTGATCAACATCGTCGTGTCGGATATGGACGCGGCACTCGCCTTCTACCGACACCTGGAGCTCGACTTCCAGGTGGACGCCCGGATGCCCGGCCACGCCGGGTGCGACACGGCCAACGGGCTGCACCTGATGCTGGACACCGACGAACTGCGCGACAAGACGAGTGCGGGGTGGGACCGTCCGACCAGCGGGGGAGGGCCGCGGACATTCCTCGCCTTCCAGTACGAAAGTCCGGGCGGCGTCGACGCGAAGTACGCCGAGATCGTCGGTGCGGGCTACCACGGCCAGCAGGAGCCCTGGGACGCGTTCTGGGGAATGCGGTACGCCACCGTGCTGGATCCGGACGGCAACGGCATCGACCTCTATGCCACGCTTCCGAGCACGTGAGGACCGGTGCTCGGAGCTAGAGCCCTGGCGCGGTGTGGCACCGTGCAGTCCAGAGCGTGAGGAATCGAGGCCAGAGTGAAGTACGTGTTGATGTTCGTGGAGACCGAGGAGTACGCCGCCAAGCTCCGCGCCATGAGCCCCTCCGAGCTGGAGCAGGCGTACGCGCGGGTCATGCAGTGGTTCGCCGACTACGCCGACAGCATCCGCAACGGCACCAAGCTGCAGGCACCAGAGACCGCCACGACCGTACGGCTGGGTGGTGCGGAGCCGGTCGTCACCGACGGTCCCTTCGTCGAGGGCAAGGAGATCGTCAGCGGTTTCGCCGAGGTCGAGGTCGCCGACCTGGACGAGGCCCTCCGGATGGTCCGGCACTGGCCGGGTTGCCCGGTCGTCGAGATCCGCCCGGCCGAGTCCTAGGCCAGGGGAGCCGAACGGCCGTGGCCGACAGCCCACAGGTCGAGCTGGCCCGGGTGCTGCGCGAGCACGCGGGCCAGCTGGCCGCGTCCCTGGTCCCCCTCATCGGTGACTTCGGGACGGCCGAGGACCTGGTGCAGGACGCCGTCGTCGCCGCACTGGAACGCTGGCCGGTCGACGGGATCCCGGACCGGCCGGACGCCTGGCTGTTCACGGTCGCCCGGCGCCGCGGTCTGGACGTCCTCCGCCGCGAGAGCAACTACCGCCGCAAGCTGGCCCAGCTCCAGTGGCCGGTCCAGCCCGAACCCGGCCACCGGCTCCAGCTCGTCTTCACCTGCTGCCACCCCGCGCTCGCCCGCCCTTCGCAGGTCGCACTCACCCTGCGCGTCGTGTGCGGCCTCACCACGGCGCAGATCGCCCGCGCGTTCCTGGTGCCCGAAACCACCGTCGCCCAACGGATCTCCCGGGCCAAGCACAAGATCGCGGCGGCCGGCATCCCCTACCGCATCCCGAGGGACGACGAGCTGGCCGCACGTCTCGCCGAGGTGCTGACCGTGATCTACCTCGTGCTCAACGAGGGCTACCTCTCGACCTCGGAGCACGCGCAGTCGTACGACCTCACCGACGATGCCGAGTGGCTGGCCGCGCTCCTGCACCAGCTGATGCCGACCGAGCCCGAGGTCGCCGGGCTGCTTGCCCTGGTCCGCCTCCACCGGGCCCGGGCCGCCGCCCGGTTCGACGCGGGCGGTGGCCTGGTTCAGCTCCAGGACCAGGACCGGTCGTTGTGGGACCACGCCGCCATCGACGCCGCCACCGAGCTCCTTGTGCGCGCGGCGAGGCGGCACCGCCCAGGCCCGTACCAGCTCCAGGCCGCGATCGTCGCCTGTCACGCCGAGGCCGAACGCTGGGAGGACACCGACTGGCCGCAGATCCTCGTGCTGTACGACTTGCTGCTCCAGCTGTCGCCCTCGCCGGTCGTCAAGCTCAACCGGGCGATCGCCACCCGCTACACCGCCGGGCCCGAAGCCGCGCTCGCCGAACTCCACGAGATCGCCGACGCCCTCGACACGTACTCGCTGTTCCACGCGACGAGGGCAGAGCTCCTGCGCGACCTTCGGCGTACGACCGAGGCCGCGGCGGCCGATGAGCGGGCCCTGAAGCTGACGGCAAACCCGGCCCAGCAGGCGCTCCTCGGGGAGCGTCTCGCCCTCCTCACCGGCTGAGCGGTCGGCCGTCGGCAGCCCGGCGCCGGAGTCTGTCCGTGTCCGGGCCCGGACAGCCGTGCAACCCGGTCCTGTGGTCGCGTGTACCTCTCCTGTCGACCCGTCCGTTCGCCCCGGCAGGCCGGCGGTCCCCCGAACCACCGGCATGACCCCGGGCGGGTACGACCGAGGCGGCCTTCGGACCTTGCGAGGTTCGAAGGCCGTCCTCCGTTATGGCGTACCGGTGCGACTAACGAGGGCCGGCTGCGGGCGTCGCCGCTGAGGACTGCGCCGCGAGGCGGACGTGGGTGTTGGAGCTTCCGTAGCCGTCGTAGCCTCCCCATCGCTCCAACACCTCGACGTAGAAACCGGTCGGCAGGACGTCGGTGTAGGCGTGCAGGAGCTCGCCGGATCCGACCCGCTCGTACAGCAGCTGATGCGCGCGGAGGTGCGCGACCAGGTCCGCCGGAAGTCCGAACCGCGCGTCGAGGTCGACGTAGTAGTTGTCCGGAACGCGCATCAGGGAGATCCCGCGTGACCGCAGGGCGCGTACGGTCTCCGCGATGTCCCTGCACGCGAACGCGACCTGGTTGATGCCGAGCGGCTGCGCATGACCCGGTCCGGCGTCGACGACGTTGAGGACGACGCGGAGGTCCCCCGCGGCCGGGCGCAGCGCCCGGCTCCGGAGCCGGCCGTGTGGCTCGATGAACTCCTCGACCGGTCCCGGCGACAGGCCGAACAGCGTCCGGAAGAACGCCACCTCCTGGTTCACCTGGTCCGGCGAGACCGCCACGCCCACGTGGTCGATGCCGCAGAACGTGCCCTCGTGCCGCGCGCCGGTGGGAACGAAGTCGCGTTGCCAGTCGCCCTCGCTGCCGCGCTCGTCGCTGACGAAGACGTGCAGGCCGGACGGCGAGGTGACTCCCGGCAGGGGTGCTTCCTTGGGTCCTCGGGTGGTGTCGACCGCGGGCCAGAGTAGTGCCCGCGCCCTGGCGGCGACCGTGTCGACCGGCGGTGCGGTGATGCCGAGGGCAGTGGCATGGACGTCAGGAGTCACCTCGCCCTCGTTGACGACGACGTGGGCGTCGCCGTTGCGCCACCAGCTGACGGGCTTGGCCTGGTGCCGGCCGACGTGCACGAATCCCAGCCCCTCCAGTAGATGGGGCGCGAACGTGTCACCGGGCGGGCTCGCGATCTCCAGGAAGGCGCCGTCGGTACGCGGGGCCGGCGCCGGCACCGCCGCGACCTGAGTGGCGGCAGCGCCGGCGACCAGTCCCGCCAGCTGGTCCTCGAGGAACAGCAACGAGCGCATCGCGTCGCGCGCGGTGACGCCGGGCTCCGCCTCCCGTACGACATCGCTGAAGACCTCGAGCGAGAGGGGGCCGTCGTAGCCCGCTTGGAGAACCGCGGCCACGACGCCGGTGACGTCGAGCGCACCCTGACCCGGAAAGCACCGGAAGTGCCGGCTCCAGTCCAGGACGTTCATGTCCAGCAGCGGCGCGTCCGCGACCTGGAGGAACCCGATCCGATCACCCGGGACGTCGCGCAGCGCCGAGCCGTCGTCGCCCCGGGCCAACAGGTGGAACGTGTCGACGGCGAGGGTGACGGCCGGATGGTCCGCACGCCGCACCGTGTCCCATGCCTGGCCGACCCGGTTGACATGCCGGCCCCAGGCGAGCGCTTCGTAGGCCAGGGTCATCCCGTGGTCCGCGGCCAGGTCGCCGACCCGATGGAGCTGCTCAGCTCTTAGATCGCACGCGTCCAGCGCGTCCGTGCGGACGCTCGAGCACGCCAGGAACGTCGACACCCCGAGCTCCGCCATCACCTCGAGCTTCACCCGTAGGCGGTGGAGGGCGGCCTCGAAACGTTCGGGCGGCACACTCTCGATGTCGCGTACGGGTTGGAAGAGGTCGATCCGCAGACCCAGGTCGGCACAGCGGGACGAGACCTCCCGGGGAGACATCGGTGCGGCGATCAGGTCGTTGTCGAAGAGCTCGATGCCGTCGAAGCCGGCCTCGGCGATCGCGGTCAGCTTCTCGGTGAGGACTCCGCTCATGGAGACCGTGGCGATTCCCTTGCGCATCAGGCCGTGAGCTCCTCGAAGTGCCGCGTCATCCGGTCAGCATCCGCCGGTCTTCCGGTGAAGTGCTCGAAGGCGCCCGCCGCCTGCTGGACCGCCATGCCGCCGCCGGGCAGGACCCGGCAGCCGCGGTCCCGTGCCAGGGCGATCAGGTCGGTCTCCAGCGGGACGTACACGACGTCGGACACCCAGAGGTCCCGACGCACGACCTCGGGGGGAACGGGGATGCCGGGATGCCCGCGCATGCCGACGGGCGTGGCGTTGACCAGCCCCTGCGCGTCCTCGAGCGCCCGGCCGAGGTCGTCGACCACCGAGACCCGGTCGTCGCCGAAGCGCTTCGCCAGCCGTACGACACAGGCCTGCGCGCGTTCGACGTCCTTGTCCAGCACGGCGACGTGTTCGCCTCCCTGGGCGAGGAGGCTGTAGCCAACGGCCGTCCCGGCGCCGCCCGCACCTACCAGGACCGTACGGTCGTGAACGGCGTCGGGCAGCGTGTGCCGGAACGCCCGGCTGTAGCCCGACCAGTCCGTGTTCCGCCCGAGCATCCGGCGCCCTCGGAACAGGACGGTGTTGACCGCCCCGAGGTCGGCGGCGTCCCGGGAGAGCTCGTCGAGCATGGGGACCACCGCCTGCTTGAACGGATGGGTGATGTTCAGGCCGTCGAAGCCGAGCCGTTGCGCCCAGACCAGCACCTCCCGCAGGTCGTTGGTGTCGAGGCCGGGCCTGCCCACGTCGATGAGTCGATAGCTGACCGGCAGCGCCGACTCACGGCCCTCGCGTACCTGCAGGGCAGGAGTGAGCGACGCGTCGATGCCGACGCCGACCAGGCCGAGTACGAACGACCGTTCGTCCTGCGCACGTGCGTTCACGCTCACCCCCGAACCTGCTGCGTGGGCTTCTGGCGAACCTGCCGTGTGGGTGGCGAGCCACCGCTCAACGCGCCGGTCCCGCGGCGACACGGGGCTCGGTCCGGGCGCGTGCTCCGAGTCCGGCGGTGGGAACGCGATGGGTGCCGCTGGGGCCGGTCAGGACCGCGATCGCGGACACCAGGCACGCGCCGGCGGTGAAGAGCGCGACCTTGTACCAGTTGCCTACCTCGTCGGCGAGGAGCGCGCTGGCGATCGTGGGAGTGAACCCGGCCAGGGCAAACCCGAACTGTGTGCCGATCGCCATCCCGGACAGGCGCACCTGGGTGGGGAAGTACTCGGCGTACGTCGCCGGCCATACGGCGTTCGGCAGGCTGTAGACGAAACCTGCGAGCAGCACCCCGAAGACCATGGTGAGCAGCTCGTTGGCCTGGGCGATGGCGCCGAGGAAGGCGAACACGAGAACCGCACTGCCGACCACGCCGGTGACGAACACCGGCTTGCGTCCCACCCGGTCGGAGAGCGCCGCCCACAGCGGGATCACCAGGATGGCGACGATGTTGGCGATGATCGCGACCCACAGCATCCAGGTGTCGCTGATGCCCACCTCGTCGGAGGTCGCGAAGCTGAGGGCGAACACCGCGAACATGGTGTTGACGGTCGCGATGAACGCGGCGAAGACGACGCGCAGGACACCACGCCAGTGCGACCGGAAGAGCACGCCCAGCGGAGCACGGGGAACCTGCGCGTGGTCGGTCTCGGCCCGGAACTCCGGCGTCTCGTCCAGCGAACGGCGGATGACGAACCCCACCACGACCATGAGGGCGCTGAGCCAGAACGGGACACGCCAGCCCCATGCCAGCAGGTCCTCCTCGGGCAGGGCCGCCGCCAGGGAGAGGAAGACCGCTGGGGCGAGCACCTGGCCGCCCTGGGTGCCACTCAGGGTGAAGCTGGTGAAGAAGCCGCGCCGGGAGTCGGGAGCGTGCTCGAAGGACATCGAGTTGGCCCCGGCCTGCTCTCCGGCGGCGGAGAGCCCCTGGAGGAGACGGAGCGCCACGAGCAGGATCGGCGCGAGCACGCCGACCTGGTCGTACGTGGGCAGGCAGCCGAGCAGGAAGGTGGAGACGCCCATCAGCAGCAGGGTGGCGATCAGCACCTTCTTGCGGCCCCACCTGTCACCCACGTGACCCATCAGGAACGAGCCGACGGGCCGGGCGACGTAGGCCACCCCGAACGTCGCGAACGCTCCGATGGTCGCCACCGAGTCGTTGCCCTCCGGAAAGAACACGTGGGGAAAGACCAGTGCCGCCGCGGTTCCGTAGATCGCGAAGTCGTAGTACTCCAAGGCGCTGCCGCTCCATGCGGCGAGTGCGGCCTTGCGCGGTGTCCGTGCCACTGCACTGGTGCCCGACATGACTCGTCCTCCCTGGCAACCCCTGGTCGCGACCCGGCGCCCGGCCCGGCCGACCCGGCCGGCTATGCCCGCATGCCGTCCGGATGTCCGGGCACGCTAGGAGTGACTCACGTCATATGGCAAGCGTTTGCCATTATTTGCCAGACTGAGGCCATGCCCGCTGCCGCCGGACCACCGCGTCGACCCACGATCGTCGACGTCGCCGAGGCCGCGGGCGTCGCGCCGTCGACCGTCTCCCGGGCGTTCTCACGCCCGGGCCGGGTGAACCGGCAGACGCGCGACCACATCCTCGCCATTGCCGAGAGCCTCGGTTACGCGCCCAACCCGGCCGCGCAGGCGCTGGAGTCCGGGCGGACGCGGACCATCGCTCTGCTCGTCCCCGACATCACCAACCCGTACTTCGCCGGTGTCATCAAGGGCGCCGAGGGCGCGGCAGCGGCGGCCGGGCTGACCCTTGTCCTCGGGGACACGCAGGAGAATCCCGCTCGAGAGGAGGAACTCGTACAACGCCTGGGACGCGCGGTGGACGGGTTCGTCCTCAGCGCACCGCGGCTTCCCGACGAGGAGCTTCGCCGAGCCGCCGAGCTCAACCCGATCGCTCTGGTCAACCGAGCGACACCGGGCGTTGCCTGCGTCGTCGGTGACTTCGACAGCGGAACAGAGCAGATCGTCGACCACCTCGCTTCGTACGGCCACGAGTCCTTCGTGTTCGCCGGCGGACCTGCCGAGTCCTGGTCCGGCGCCCGGCGGTGGTCGGGACTGCGTCGTGCGGCAAAGGAGCGGGGGATGGCCACGCGCAGGTTCGGCCCCTACACACCCACGCTGGTGGGGGGAGCCGCGGCCGCGGATGCCGTGCTCACCTCGGGAGCGACGGCCGTCGTGTGCCACAACGACATGCTGGCGATCGGGCTGATGCGCCGGCTCGCCGACCGTGGGGTGGACATTCCGCGCGACCTGAGCGTGGCGGGCTTCGACGACATCTTCGGCGCGGACTTCTGCAACCCTCCGCTCACGACACTGGCGGAGCGCACCGAGGACGCCGGTGCCCGCGCGGTGGAGGCGCTGGTCCGGCAGATCGTTCAGCGGAAGCCGGACCCGCCGACCCGGGTCCTCGCCACCCAGCTGATCGTTCGGTCCTCGACCGGCCGCGCGCCGTCGCGCACCTCCACCCGCCGGACGCCGTCCCGTCGACGGTGACTGCTGCCGGCCCTACGGCGCCGCGAACCAGGAGGGTCGTACGGATTCTGGATGCCTGGCTACCGGCGACCACGGAACGTTCGGCGGAGGTCGTCCACCCACTGGTCGGGGATCTCCCACGGGATGAAGTGGCCGCCGTGCTCGTGAACCGTGAGGTTGACGTGGTTGTACCACGTCGCGCGGTCGCTCTCGAGGAAGTTCTGGACCCGCTGGTCGGTGCTGACTCCGGGCGGGTTCTCGTAACCGACGAAGGTGATGCCGGTGGGAGCCTCGATGACTGGCTGCCGGTCGTGCGCCGGAGTCCAGGGGTAGCGGTTGTTGTTGGCGTACGTGCGGATCGACGTGCCGATCGCGTTGGTGACCCAGAAGATCATCGCGTGGGTGAGCAGGTCGTCCTTGGTGAAGACGGTCTCGATGTCGCCGCCGTTGTCGCTCCATTTCACCCAGCGTTCGAGGATCCACGCGAGCATCCCGGCCGGTGAGTCGGAGAGCCCGTGGGCGAGCGTGCTCGGAGCGAGCACGTGCGCGGCGAGGTGGACGGCGAACTTCCGATCCAGGGCGATGATCTGGGCCCGGATGTCGGCGGGCAGGCCCTCAGGGATGGGCCTGCCACCGCTGAAGTCCCAACCCCGGTCGCCGTTGAACAGGGTGAGCTTCAGGCCCGACCCGATGTGGATGGCGTACAGCTCGTCGGCGTACTTGTGCCCGAGCTGGCCGGTGACCAGTGCGCCGACATCGCAACCGGCAGCGGCGTACCTGTCGTAGCCGAGGGTCTGCGTCATCAGCGTGTGCCAGAGGTCGGCGACCTTCCAGAAGTTCATGTCCGGGTGGTTCGGCAGCGGCGTGGAGAACCCGAAACCGGGAAAGGACGGGACGATCACGTCGAACGCGTCGGCGGGATCGCCGCCGTACGCACCCGGGTCGGCCAGCGGGTCGACCACCTTGGACCAGTGCCAGAACGTCCACGGCCAGCCGTGCGTGAGGATCAACGGGGTGGGGTTGGGTCCGGCTCCGGGCCTCCGCATGAAGTGCACCGGCACGCCGTCGACCTCGACCCGGTAGTGCTCGTAGGCATTGATCGCGGCTTCGGCCTTGCGCCAGTCGTAGTCCGTACGCCAGTAGTCGACGAGCTCCTGGAGGTAGCGGCGGTTGACGCCGTAGTGCCAGTCCTCGTTGCCCGCGTCGTCCGGCAACCGGGTCAAAGCAAGGCGCTGCTGGAGATCGGTGAGTACGTCGTCGGCCACGTAAATCGGCGTCGGATCCAACCGGGACGCCCCGATCTCGGTGCGGTGAGATCCGGTGGTCTCGCTGCTCACTCGTGCTCTCCTGCCTGATCTGGCCCCCGATGAGTTTATCCGGAAGGCGCCAAGGGTCCTGGGTGCGGTGGAAGCAACCCTTCTGCCAGGTCCGTGGATGCGCGGTCGCCGCAGCCGATCCCCACGTCGGCGGCTTGTTACCGGCCCGCGTCTCTTGCGTCGAGACGGTCCACACCGAACCCACGTTCGAAGCCTAGGCTGCAAAGGAGAGACACAGGTCCCGCCGCGTCTGGGTTCGCCGTTCCGCGCGCGGTCGAGGTCACGTCACACCGATCGGGACTCACGAGCGTCACGACACGCAGATGATCGAGATGATCCACGATGGCGACCGAACCAGATGGCGCGGCAGCTGATCGCCGGCCCGGCCACCCTCTCAGGCTCAGCTCGACCCATTGCCCCACTGGCGCTCTGATTCTGACGGCCGCCGGCGATGTGGACCAGGCCAGCGCCGCGCGGCTTCGGGAGTACGCGTTGAGAGTCGTGACCGAACGACCGGCTCGGATGGTGGTCAGCCTGGACCAGGTGACCTTCCTGGACTCCCGCGGGTCGGAGGCCCTCGCCGCCATCGCCCACCGGGCCGGTGACCTCGGAGTCGACGTGCGGGTGACGGCACCAGTGGGCAGCGGACCGGCCAGAGTCCTGCAGCTCACTGGCCTCGACCGGGTATTCGAGTTCTATCCCAGCCTTGGTGCCGCCCTGCAGATCGGCCCGGAGCCACCGTGAAGCCGGCGGCTCGAGCCCTTGGAGCTGGTTCAGGTGTCTGAGGACGACGGACAGCTGAACCTGGTGAGCGGATCGAGTGCGTGGCCGGTGCCCATGCCCATGCCCATGCCCATCGCAGTCGTCGGCCGCGACGCGAGTAGGTGGCCGTGCCTGGCTTTCTGAGCTCACGTCCCGCGCTGGTCGCCGGTCTGCAGATCCTCGGCGTCGCGGCTGCGTACTACCTCGCCGCCAAGCTGGGATTGATGGCCGGCGTGATCCGTAGCCAGATCAGTCCGTTCTGGCCACCGACCGGAGTCGCGCTGGTTGCGCTGCTCGTACTCGGTCCTCGGGTGTGGCCTGGCGTTCTGCTGGGCGCCTACCTCACCACTGCGGACATCGTCCTGTGGTACTACGCCTTGCCCACCGCGATCGGACAGCTGCTCGGGCCGTTGATCGGCTACATCCTGCTGCGCCGCGTCGGGTTCCGGCTCGAGCTGGACCGGTTGAGGGACGCGTTCGCACTGGTGCTCCTGGGCGGCTTCGTGGCGATGACCGTCAGCGCCTCGGCTGGCAACGCTGTCCGCGTTGCCGCCGGTGAGGTGCCGGCGAGCGCCTTCTGGTCCTCGTGGTTGACGTGGTGGACCGGTGACGTCATGGGCGTACTCGCGCTCGCGCCGTTCTTCCTTGCCCTGTATGCGCTCCGGTGGCGGCCCCGCAACCTCGCGTGGTACCGCTGGCTCGAGCTGGCGGTGCTCCTGGTGGGGTCGTACGTGAGCGTTCTCTACGGCGCGAAGCTCCTCGGTGCACTGTTCCTCGGCTTCCCGATCCTGATCTGGGCGGCGTTCCGCTTCCGACTCGCGGGCACGGCGCCGTGCGTGCTACTCAGCTCCATCGCCTGCATCGAGGCGGCGCTCGCGGGCTACCCGCCCTTCGCCGGGCGCGAGCTGTTGCCCGAGATGGTCACCCTGCAACTCTTCAACGGGTGCGTCGCGCTCACGGGTTTGCTCCTCGCCGTCGCGATCACCGAACGAGACCATGCCCGCCTGGACGTCGAACGTACGGCGACGACGCTCGGCGCGGTGGTCGACCGACTGGGACACGCGACACGGCCACGCATCGGTGAACGGGGGACGGCCGAACGACCCGACAACGATGTCCACCCCGACCCGGATTCGGAACCCGCGTAAGCGAAGAGCCGAACGCCGGGGACGGGACGCCCGGAACCAGGTGGCAGTAACGGGATGGGAGACTTTCGGAAGTCCGCATCCTGACCGCAACCGTCTGCCAGGAGTTCGACCATGGAGCCAACAGCGCGCCCGCGCAGAACCACGTTGCCCGGGATCGGAGTCCGGTACAACCTGGTCACCGATGCCGGCGACCACCTCTCGGTGGTGGCGCACAACGACGGGCGACGCATCCTCAGCTTCCACGACCCCGAGGACGACGACGCCTGCAAGGCTGCCGTGCCCCTTGCCCCGCGCGAGTCGGGCCTCCTCGTGGAGCTCCTGACCGCCGACGATCCGGTCGCGCATCTTCGCCATGTCGAGATCGACCTGGTGACCGAACACATCCCTCTCACCGCCCGCTCGCCGTACACCGGCCGCACCCTCGGAGACACCCAGGCTCGCACTCGCACCGGTGCTTCCATCGTCGCCGTCCTGCGCCGCACCGCCGCGGTCCCTTCGCCGACACCGGATTTCCGGTTCGCGACCGGCGACACCCTGGTCGTTGTCGGGACGCGTGAGGGCGTGGACGCCGTGGCCGACCTGATCGCGGGAGGTTAGGTCTCCGTGCATGACAGCACCGCTGTGTTCGTGGAGCTGGGCGCCATCATCCTCGCTCTCGGCATCCTCGGCCGGTTCGCTGGTCGGATCGGCTTCTCCCCGATTCCGCTCTACCTCCTTGCCGGACTCGCCTTCGGGCACGGAGGTTTCCTCCCGCTCGCAGCGAGCGAGGAGTTCGTCGGAACCGGTGCCGAGATCGGCGTCGTACTGCTGCTTCTCCTGCTGGGGTTGGAGTACACCGCGTCCGAACTCGTGACGAACCTGCGGACCCAGCTCCCGTCCGGTGTCGTCGACTTCGTGCTCAACGCGCTCCCGGGAGCGGCTGCGGCCCTCCTGCTCGGCTGGGGTCCGGTCGCGGCCGTCGCCCTGGCCGGCGTCACCTGGATCTCGTCGTCGGGTGTCATCGCCAAGATCCTCACGGACCTCGGCCGGCTCGGTAACCGCGAGACCCCCGTGATCCTCGGCGTGCTGGTCATCGAGGACCTCGCCATGGCGATCTACCTCCCCGTCCTCACCGCATTGTTGGCCGCGTTGAGCCTCGCCGGAGTCGGTCTGGCCCTGGTGATCTCCCTGGGAACGGTCGGCGTCGTGCTCTACGCCGCGCTCCGGCACGGCCGGCTCATCAGTCGCGCGGTGTCGTCCGAGAACCCCGAGATGCTCCTCCTCGTCGTGCTCGGTGTCACGCTGCTCGTCGCGGGCGTTGCCCAACAGCTGCAGGTGTCCGCCGCCGTCGGCGCCTTTCTGGTCGGGCTCGCCCTGTCCGGCGAGGTCGCGGAGGGCGCCCGCAACCTGCTCACCCCGATGCGGGACCTGTTCGCCGCGGTGTTCTTCGTGTTCTTCGGGCTGAGTACGGACCCCGTCGACATTCCGCCCGTACTCCTGCCCGCACTCGTCCTCGCCGTCGTCACCGTGGCGACGAAGGTCGCGACCGGCTGGTACGCCGCCCGCCGGGCGGGCATCCGATCCGCGGGACGGTGGCGGGTCGGCGGAACGCTGGTGGCACGTGGGGAGTTCTCCATCGTCATCGCCGGGTTGGCCGTGGGCGTGGAGCCGCGAATCGGGCCGTTGGCCACGGCATACGTTCTCCTCCTCGTCCTCGCAGGTCCGCTGACCGCGCGGTTCGTCGAGCCCCTGGCCCGATGGATGAGCGGTCGCCGGGGCACGCCCGCATCGCCTGCCGCCGCACCGCCCGCCGCGGCGTCGGCACCGGATGGCGACGAGCCGGGACCACCAGCCCACGACCGGCTCGGGGCGGCGGGGTCGTCAGGAACGTCCAGGTCGACCACGAGCGACTCCTGAGCCTTCGCGGAGAGCACCCGAAAGCAAAGCTTCCTTGAGCTAGCCCGCCAAGCTCCGATGGACAGGGGTCAGCTGTCTCACCACAGCTGATTTCCGGCTCACCGCGTGCGTACGAAGTGTTCGGCAATCTCGTCGCTGGTGGTGAGCCAGATGTCGGGTTGCGCGGCGAGGTACTCCAACGCCTGGTCGAGGTACTTGGCCCGGAACGGCTGGCCGGTCACGAACGGGTGCAGCGCCAGCGCCATCACGCGGCCGCTGTGTGCGGAGTCGGCGTGCAGTTGGTCGTACTGGTCCTTGACGATCTGCACGAACTCCGGGCCGGTGGTGCCCTTGGTGAACAGCCCCAGGTCGTTGAGCTCGACCGAGTACGGGACGCTGATCATGCCGGGCACGTTCAACGGGTAGGGCTGGTCGTCGTTCGTCCAGTCCAGGAGATAGCTGAGGCCGAGCTCGGCGAGCAGCTTCGGCGTATGGAACGTCTCGGTCAGACCCGGTCCCATCCAGCCGTGCGGCCGCCGGCCGGTGGCAGAGGCGATCGTCTCAACGATGTCGGCGAGGACCTGGCGCTCCTCGTCCGCGGTCCATGCTCGGTGTGCAGGATCGAGTTGGTCTGGCCGTGCGCGAGCCAGGCCCAGTTCCGGCTCAGGCCGGCCTTGATGATCTGCGGATAGTGCTCCGCGACCATCGGAGTTCAGCAGCACGCTGGGCCGGATGCCGTGCCGGTCCAGGCTCTCGATCGTGCGCCAGATGCCGACCCGGGCGCCGTAGTCGCGCCAGCCGTAGTTGAGTGCGTCGGGAACCAGGTCGGCCGTGCCGGGCCAGATGCTGGTCGACGGGCGGTCGAGCAGGAAGTGTTCGACGTTCAGCCCGACGTAGGCGGCGACTCTGGCACCGCCGGGCCAGCTGATCGGCGGGCGCTCGGTGATCGGGCTGTAGTCGAAGAGTTCGTTCTCCGGTGAGTTCGTCATGTCGCCACGGTAAAAGCTAACATCGGTGTCAGGTTCAAGCCCGATTCCAGACCCGAGGTCAAGATGCGGATTGGTGAACTGGCGCGGCGTACCGGCGTGAGTGAGCGGTCGCTGCGCTACTACGAGCAACAGGGACTGCTGATCGCCGACCGTACGCCGGGCGGCCAGCGCGAGTATCCCGACCATGCGGTCGACCGGGTCGTTCGCATCCAGGAACTCTTCGCCGCCGGACTGCACAGCAAGAAGATCGCGCAGCTGCTCCCTTGCATGCGGGACGCCGACGGTGGTCCTTCCGAGATCGCCACCCCTCGGCTGGTCACCGACCTGTCCGCCGAACGGGATCGCATCGACCGGATGATCATCGAACTGGCCAACTCCCGCGACCTGCTCGACGAGGTGATCGACGCGGCCTCGGAGCAGCGGTCCTAGCCCGTGACGCCGGGTTGGCGCAGGCGTCAACGGATCGTCAACGGATCGTGAGGCAGCCGTGCCAGTGGGCGTTCCTCGGGCCCAGCCGTCAGGCCGCGCTTCCGTTGGTCGGGGTGGCCGACGCGGACTGGTGGGCCTCCTTGCTGCGGTAGTGGACAAGCTTTTCGTCCAGGACAGCGAGGGCGGTGCGCGTCTTGTCCAGCTGGCTGAGCAGCCTGGCTCGGTGCTCCTCCAGAAGGTCGACCACATTCTTGGTGCTACCCGAGCGGTTGCGCAGGTTACCGATGAGCCGCTGCAGGTCGGTGATGCCCAGCCCGGCGTTACGCAGACAGATCAGGAGGTTCAGCCAGGCGACGTCACTGTCGCTGTAGATCCGCTTCCCGCCGGCGGTTCGTTCGACTGGGCCATAGAGGCCAAGGCGCTCGTAGTAGCGCAGGGTGTCCAGGCTGAGGCCGGTGCGTTCAGACGCCTCGGCCGGTGCGTACGACGTCATGGTGCCCATCATCGGACCTGGAGTGCGCCC
Source organism: uncultured Actinomycetota bacterium (assembly GCA_963721745.1). GTDB lineage: Bacteria > Actinomycetota > Actinomycetes > Propionibacteriales > Actinopolymorphaceae > Thermasporomyces. The sequence goes on from CAVRKO010000002.1 coordinate 116,294, forward strand.
CAGGTCAAGTCCGTCCTGCGACTGCCTCGCCTCAGGGCTTGATCTGGGGTGCGCTCCAGGTTCTAGCGTTCGGCGGCATGGAATATCGCACGATAGGCACGAATCCCGAGACTCGCCGAACTGTGAGCGCGCTCAGCCTTGGGGCGATGTTGTTCGGCACCACCACTGACGAGGCGACGTCGTACGCCATCCTCGACCGGTTCGTCGAGGCCGGCGGGACGTTTGTCGACACGTCGAACAACTATGCGTTCTGGGCCGACGGCACCCAGGGAGGGCAGAGCGAGGACCTGCTAGGTCGTTGGCGGCGTAGTCGCGGGATCGGATCCGAGATCGTCATCGCCACCAAGCTCGGCGCCAGGCCCCTTGCTCCGGGCACCAGCTATGTCGACAATCCCGAAGGCCTTTCGGCCAAGGCGATCCGCGAGTCGGCCGAGCGAAGCCGAGAGCGCCTCGGTGTGGACAAGCTCGACCTGTTGTATGCCCACATCGAGGATGCGCGGACGCCGCTGCAGGAGACGGTCGAAGGTTTCGCAGACCTCGTGGCCGAGGGCACCGTGGGTCTGCTCGGCGTCAGTAACCACTGGACCTGGCGGGTCGAGCGGGCCCGGCAGCTGGCCGCGGCGGCCGGACTGCCTGGCTACGACGTTCTGCAGTACAGGTACAGCTACGTACGCCCACGAATGGACATCCCAGGTCAGCTTTCCCCGGACGGCAACCAGGGCGTGGTGAGTGGGGACCTGCTCGGCTATCTGCGCGCGGATCCCGCCCTCACGCTCGTCGCGTACAACCCGTTGCTTGCTGGTGGTTACGTGCGGAAGGACAAGCCGCTCGGTCCCGAGTTCGATCATGTGGGAACGGCCCACCGGATGGAAGCGCTACGCGAGGTTGCCACCGAGACCGGCGCGACGCTCAACCAGGTCGCGTTGGCCTGGTTGATGGGAGGAGACATTCCGGTGCTCCCACTGGTCGGCGCCTCGTCGGTCGCCCAGCTGGACGAGAGCCTGGCGGCGGTCGAGCTGAAGCTCACGCCCACGCAGCGAGCGACGCTCGACGCGGCCTGCTAGCCAACCGATTCGCGCCGCGATCGCCTGCAGAACGCTGGTCGTACGAGGCCAGCCCCGCAACACGGAAACGACTCTCACCCGGCACGGCCAACCGTGTCGGGTGAGGGTCGTCACCGCAGTGCGGGGTCACCTGCGCGAGGGATCCCGCTTGTAGATCGAGCGCGACCAGAGGAAGCCGAGGGCGGTGATCAGCGTGCACCAGCCGACCGCGAGGACGGCGCTGTTGCCGATCTCGGTGCCGAGGAGCAGGCCACGAAGGGTCTCCATGATCGGTGTGAACGGCTGGTACTCGGCGAACCACCTGAGCCCTGCCGGCATCGAGTCCGTAGGAACGAACCCGCTGCCGAGGAACGGCAGGAGCGTCAGCGGCATCGGCAGGTTGCTGGCTGACTCCACGGACTTGGAGACGAGGCCGAGGGCCACGGACAGCCAGGTGAGTGCGAAGCCGACCATCGCCACGACCCCGAGGGTCGCGATCCACTCGAGCACGGTCGCGTTCGAACGGAACCCCACCAGCAGCGCGACAACTGTCACGACAGCTGTGATGAGCAAGGTCTGGATCACTCCGCCCAGCACATGCGACGTCAGCACCGAGGGCCGGAAGATCGCCATCGTGCGGAACCTCGCGATGACGCCTTCGGTCATGTCCATCGCTGCCGAGATCGCCACACCCTGCGCCGATGCGCCGATGCCCATCATCAGGATGCCTGGTACGACGTAATTGACGTACTCAGCGCGGCCACCACTGGTCCCGCCGATGCCAGCGCCCAACGTCTCGCCGAAGACGAAGACGAAGAGCAGCAGGAAGATGACCGGCATGCCGACCAGCAGCAGCGTCATGCTGGGGTAACGGACGATGTGGAGTAACTTGCGTTGGAGCATCGTCGCGGTGTCACTCACCGCGTAGGTAAGCGTGCTCATCGGGCTCTTTCCTTCTCCTTGTGGGGCTCTTCCGCGCTTGGCTGTTCGCGGTCGGGATGGCCGGTGAGTGCCAGGAAGACGTCGTCGAGGTCGGGGGTGTGGACGGTGAGCTCGGCGACATCGATCGACGCGCGGTCGAGTCGGTCGAGCAGGTTCCGCAAGGACTGGACACCACCGTCGCTGGGGACCTGGAGCGTGAGCGCCTCGTCATCGCGGACCGATCCGGCGAGGACGTGTGCCGCCGTGTCGAGACCGACCGACTGGGTGAACCGCAGGCTGATGTGGCCGCCAGGAACGAGCCGCTTGAGCTCGCCCGCGGTGCCCTCGGCGATCAGCTTGCCGTGGTCGAGGACCGCGATCCGGTCCGCGAGCTGGTCTGCCTCCTCGAGGTACTGCGTGGTGAGGAAGATCGTCACCCCGTCCGCGACGAGGGTGCGGATGATCTGCCACATCGTTCGCCGGCTGCGTGGGTCGAGGCCGGTGGTGGGCTCGTCGAGGAAGATGATGCGCGGATCCCCGACGAGCGTCATCGCGAGGTCGAGCCGGCGCTTCATGCCGCCGGAGTAAGTCGCCGCCGGCTTCTTCGCCGCGTCAACGAGGTCGAACTGTTCCAGCAGCTGGTCGACCCGGTGCACACGTTCGGACGTGGGCAGGTGACGCAACCTCGCCATCAGGAGCAGGTTCTCCCGCCCGCTGAGTAGCCCGTCGACGGCGGAGAACTGGCCGGTGACGCCGATCGCGGCCCGCACCTCGTCGGGTTCGCGCGCCAGATCGTGACCCGCCACGCGGATCTCACCGGCGTCCGCCTCGATGAGCGTCGACAGGATGTTGACCGCGGTGGTCTTGCCGGCACCGTTCGGGCCGAGGAGGGCGAAGATCGTTCCGGTCTTCACGTGCAGGTCGATGCCGTCGAGGACGACGTTGTCGCCGTACGAACGGCGCAGACCGACGGCCTCGATCGCCGGTCTTGACGTGTGGTTGGACATGGTTCCTCTCTTCGTTCGTCAGGTCGTACGTCAGAGTCGTGCGGGCAGGGGGCAGCAACCGAGTGGCCGGCGTTCGGCTACCCGTTCGGTTCCGTCGGGTCGGATGGGGCTAACGCGGATGTCGTGGAGCGGGCCGTCGCGAGGCGCTCACCTGGTCAGATGTCGAGGTCCTCCACTGCCGGCTGCTCCGCCAGATGGGCAACCAGTTCGAAGAGCTCCGCCGGGACCTTCTCGCGAAGTTCGTCGAGGGTGTCGACGACCGTGACCGTCGAGTCACCCTTGACGATGCCCCAGTTCGACTCCTCCAGGCCGACCCAGCTGCGCCAGCCCCCGGTGGTGGACTTGTACTCGTCGGAACGCTTCAGGTGCACCACGTACTTGCCTTTGCGGCTCTGGTACACGCGGTACTCCTCGACCAGGCCGCTGGGCTGGGCGCGCCCCCACTCGCCGAGCAGCACCCCGGAGAACCGGACCTTCCGTCCGACACCCGGTCCTACCTTCACGGTGACCTCGTCGAAGCCTTCCTGGCGGCCCTCCTCGAGCTCGATCAACCGCCGCAACGCGGTCGTGATCGCCGCGGACAGGTTGCCACCGACCAGCTCCTGTGCCCGTCGGTACAGCGGCAGGTCGTCATCGGCGACGTAGATCGTCTTGTTGGGCATCACACCTCCATCCACTGGGCTCACTATACATATACATGTGCATACACGGGAGTGCGATCGCCGAGACTCGCGCCGAGGCTGGGTTTGCGCCGTCCGAACTGTGCGCGATTGTCCAGAGCTGGCATGGCTCGCCGCCCCCTGGTCGTCGCGCCGCCGGGTCAACCGGTGGTGTGCCCGAACAACAGGGCGGTGGCGCGCGCCAGGTCCATGGCGATCACGGATCCGGCGATGGCGATGGGTATCGCCGCCCAACCCGCCGTCCGGGATCGCTTGGCCAGCACGACGAACGCGACGAGGAGGAGGGCCGTCGTGGCAATGACGGCCAGCCAGGCGATCATGCCCGCGGCTTGGGCGGATGTGGTTGCCGCACAGTGAGCCTCGTGCGCCGGGTCTCCGCCGTCGGGAGGTACGAACGGCGCGCAGTCGGACGGCATGGTGAGGCTCTCTGCCCAGAACCACGAGAGCCACCCGGTGGGCAACCCCACCACGACAGCGAGGCCGATCAGTAGCCAGCTGACCACCGGGGTCGCTGGCCCGGCGGTGCCGGGCGTTCGCCACCCGGTGATGGCCGAACTGACGGTGAGCCCGGCCAGGGGGACGAGGGCGAGCGACACCACACCCGGCGGGAGGTGCAGGCTCGCCGCCGCTCCGACGAGGGCGAGCAGCAGCGTCGCCGCCGCCACCGGCCCTGTGCGCCGCGTACGGGCGCGATCGAGGCCGTGAATGCTGGGGTCACCGACGGACTGCACAGCCGTGAGCATAGGGTCACGACCGCGGCCGGCCGACCTTGCTGAAGGTCGTGATCGGCGTCCGTCGCGTCAGTCGGGTTCAGCCGCTGTCAGTCGGGGCGGTCGCCGGTCGATCCGTCGATGAGTTCTCGCAGGATGTCCATGTGGCCCCCGTGTCGGGCGGTGTCCTCCAACACGTGGATGAGCAGCCACCGCAGGGATACCTCGTCGCCGGTCCACAGCCCGGGTACGGTCGCGTGGACATGGTTGATGTCGACTTCTTCGATCACCTTGTCGGCGGCGGCCCGGGCACGGGCGTAGTACGCAAGGATGTCGGCGGTCGTCTCGTGCGGTGCGACCCTCGCGTCCGCGTCACCGTCCTCGGGGTCCCAGGGGATCCATTCCGATGGGCGCCCGAAGGTTGAGCAGAACCAACCGAACTCGATCGACGCCAGGTGTTTGACCAGGCCGAGCAGGTTCGTACCGGTAGGAACCATCGGTCGTCGTAGCTGCTCGTCGGTCAGCCCTTCCAGCTTCCAGAGGACGGCATCGCGATGCCGGTTGAGGCTGGCGTGCAGGCACTCCTTCTCACTGCCCGTATAGGGCCCAGGAGGACTCACGTGCGGTCACCTCCGACCTCGGGTGGCGCCGGTGTGGAGACGACGGCCAACTGTGCTCTCAGTGCAAGCACCTCAGCAGCCCCGGGGACCAGTGTCAACGGCTCATCGAGCCTCGGCGCCAGGGCACGTCGGGCGGACGTCGACGCCGTCGCCGCTGCGGATGGTCTCATCGAAGACGAGCCCGACCTTGGTCGCGATCACGACGTCTTCGCGGAAGGGTGCGAGGGCCTTTCCGAGGACGCGTTCGGCATGACCGCAGCCGTACGCATCGGCGGTGTCGAAGAGCCGCGCGCCACTAGTGCGTTCGCCACCGCTACTCCTTCGAAGTGGTCTGCTGAACGGTCAAGCACCGACCTTCACCGTAGAACCGAGAGGGCTGGACCCACCGTCCAATCAGTGGGTTGCGGGCCAGACCAATTCGTCAGTGGGGGCTCAGTTTCGGTGGGTGGTCACCGGTCGTGCCGTCCAGCAGCTCCCGCACGATGTCCATGTGCCCGGCGTGCCGTGCGGTCTCCTCGATCATGTGGATCATCACCCAGCGCAGTGAGACCGTGTTGCCGTACCAGGCCGTGCCGACGGCATCCAGGCCGCGTTCATCGATCACCTGATCGGAAGCGTCCCTGGCGCGGCGGTAGAAGGCCACGATGTCAGCAGTGGTCTCCTGCGGTTCTGGCCGTAGGTCCGCTTCGGGGTCGTCGTCCCGGAACGGCAATGGCTCGGTCTCCCGGCCGAACGTCTCGCAGAACCAGCCGTATTCGATGGCCGCCAGGTGCTTTACCAAACCGAGCAGACTCGTCCTGGTCGGCGTCATCGGCCGTCGCACCTGTTCGTCGTCCAACCCCTCGAGCTTCCACAGCACGACGTCGCGATGTCGATCGAGGCTCGCCCGGAGGATTGCGAGCTCGCTGCCGGTGGCGGGTACCAGTCGAGTCATGGCGGCCAGGCTAGGCGCTGTCGATGCCCACGACCAACGAGATGGTGTAGCCACTGGTGACATCGCCCGTCACGGTGCCGAGCTGCCTGGCGCCCTCGTCGTCACCGAAGACGTTGTCCCTCTGGAGCGTCACCTGCGACATGGCCGCAACGGAGCTTTCGTAGCCCGGCTGGGCGTAGACGGCCGTGCAGGCATCCTCCGGAAGGGCGACCTGTGAGATGGCGATCGCCTTCGCGGAGTCGGTGATGCTGGCCTGATCTGGGTACACCTCGAAGTGGATGTGCGGCCAGCGCCCCGAGTAGCAGGCCGGGAAGATACTGGTGAACCGCACGCGCCCGTCCTCGTCGGCGATCTGGACGCCGCGCAGGTAGTTCTGGTCGGTGACCGCCTCGGAGTACATCGAGTAGCCGCCCTCCCGGTCGCAGTGCCAGACGTACACGGCGGTGCCGGCGAATGCCTTGCCATCGTTCGCAAGGTCCTTGACGACCAGCTCGAGTGTCATGGGGACGCCCTCGGCCGTACCGCTGGCTTCGCCGAAGCTCGACCGGATGTCGCTGCGTACGATGCCGCTGTCGTCCAGGACGTTCGGGCCATTGGACCCGTCCCCGGGATAAGGGCCGGCGGTCTCGTCCGGGATCTCGTCGGTCACGGTGGCCGAGGATGGTGACGAGGACGGGTGGCCTCCGGTTCCGGCTCCGCATGCTGCAAGGCCGAGGCCGATGGCCCCACAGCCGAGCGCCCGCAGCATCTGCCGGCGGTGCATCAGGGTGCCTACGTCGAAACCGAGGCCCTGGTCGACGAGTTCGCCATCCGGCCGTGGCAACGGGCGACCCTCGTAGGTCGACGTCCCCTGCTCATGCTGCATGATTCCTCCCGGCCATGGTCACGGCGACCTCCCGTGCGTGGAGCCAACTCTCGGCGCGGGACCTAAGAATCCCTGTGCCCTTGCTGTGAACCTGCTTAGGCCCCGCAGCAGATGTCGGACGGGCCGCTTAGCCGGAGGCTACTAGCCTGCATCCGGGCGGCCGTACGCCCGCGGGCTTAGGTCAATCGTCCGATTCCGCGGCGTTGCTCGCCGCAATACTGTCCACGTCATGAACGTCATCAAGCTTGCCTGGGTTGGTACGCGCACCGATCGGGCCGCCGAGACGGCCGCCTTCTTCCACAGCACTCTGGGCTTGGAGGAGGACAACCCGGAGCCGGACTTCTGGGTTCTGAAACTTCCCGATGGCTCCAAGGTCGAGGTCTTCGGGCCCCGGAGCCCCCACAACACACACTTCACCACGGGCCCCGTGGCGGGCTTTCTCGTCGATGACGTGCCCGCCGCCGCCGAGGAGCTCCGCGCCGCGGGTGTCGAAGTCGTACCCGGACCGAGCGGAACCGCCTACGGCAAGGCCTGGGTCCACTTCCGTGCTCCGGACGGAAATCTCTACGAGTTCACCCAAGACCCCGGAGTGAGCCGGCCCGCGTAAGACGACAGCTCATAGCTGTTCGACCAGCACAGCAGGATCCGGCCAGGCGTACCTGAACGTGATCGGCGATCCGTTGAGCCGCTCACGTGCTCCGCCCGGTGGAGAGACCGGACGACTTCCGGCACGGATGCCTCCGCGAGCCTCGTAGAACGCCTGCGCTGCGGTGTTCTGCTCCAGCACCCACAGGTAGAGCCCGGTCACCTTCGTACGCCCTCGGACGACCTCGGCACTCCTGGCAAGGAGCTGTGAGCCGACGCCGCACCGCTTGTACCGGTAGTCGACGTGGAGGTTGTCCACGAGAGCGCCCCAGGTCGGATCGTCATCGAACACGACGTGGGCGAAGCCGACCAGATCCTCGCCGACCTCGGCGAGGATGGTGTGCGTCGCGCCCGCGCTGCACAGTCGGCCCGACCACACGGTCCGCCGGTCGGCAACGACATCGCCGTCGAGAAACTCGTCGGAGTAGGCACCTCGGTAGTGACGCCGCCAACTGTCGGCGTGCAGCGCCGCTACCTTCCACGCATCTGTGGGCGTGGCGAGACGGAAGCGCACACCATCCAGGGATACGAGCATGCCGTTCTCCTCATCGCTCCTGGCATTGGCACCGCGCCGAAGCCGGGTGCCGGACCGTCGACGGGCCAGGTCCCTCGGGTCGCTCTGGATGAGTCCTGGGCGACTCTACCGGGCCGACACCGGCCCGGTCATTCGTAGGTGACTGCAGGTCTTGTCGGCCGGTGGGTTCACCGAGAGCGGGCGGCGCTTGGCGCGGTACCTTGGCGCGCATGGTGGACTGGGAGCTTCGACCCGCATCGGTGACGGACATCGAGGCGGTGGCCGAGTTGCGGGCCGTGGTGCTGCGGGCGGATCTGGACCGGCTCGGGCGGTACGACGAGCAGCGGGTGCGGCAGCGGCTGCGGGACGGGTTCGCCCCCGCGCACACGTGGGTGATCGAGGTGGGCGGCGCGTTCGCCGGCTGCGTGTCGCTGCGGCCGGGCGAGGACGCCCACTGGTTGGAGCACTTCTACCTGGCACCGCACCTGCAGGGCAGTGGCATCGGTACCGCCGTGCTCCGCAGGCTGCTCGAGCAGTGCGACCGCGACGGCACCGTGGTCCGGCTGAACGTGCTGCAGGGCAGTCCGGCCCAGCGGCTGTACGAGCGGCACGGATTCACCCTCGAGACCGAAGATCCGGTCGACGTGTTCATGGTCCGGCGAGCCGGCGTGGTCGTGCGTGATACATGATCATCTGGCCTGCTGATGCGTGATGCCGACCCGCTCCATTCGCCGCCATGCGCATAGTTCGTCGCACGAACTGTAAGACGGTTCGGATGTTACTCTGGCCGCGTGGGTAAGTCTGATGATGGCCAGATCGGGGTTGTGGCCGCGCTGGTGCGGTCCTCGTTCTTGGTGAATGCCGTGTACGCCGAGTCGGGTCGGGAGCACGGGCTGACCCCGCAGCAGGGACAGTTGCTGTGCGTGCTGATGGCGCGGCCGTACGGCATGAGCGAGTTGGGCGCGGTGCTGGGGCTGGCCAAGTCGAGCCTCACCGGTCTGGTGGATCGCACCGAGCGCAACGGGCTGGTCCGGCGCGAACCAGATCCACGGGACACGCGTGCGGTGCGGGTCGCGCTCACCTCGCAAGGAAGCAAGCTTGCAGAGGTGTTCTATGCCGAGACCTGCAGGCGGATCGAGAAGTTGCCGGCGGGTCTCAGCGCCGCCGAACGAGACACGCTCGCCAGCCTGCTCGGCCGCGTCGTGCTGGACAACAAGGTTCCGGTGGTCTTCCTGGAGCAGGACGGGGCTGCCCCGGCCGCTCGCAGGCGCTAAGGCCGCGACGCAGTTCCTGCGGTAGCTGGTTGCAGTTCGTACCACGAACTAATATAGTTCGTGGTACGAACTCAATTCCTAGTCAGCGGCGGGCACAAGTCGCCGTGCCGGATGCGTTCGCGGACATGACGGCCATCTGAAAGGCAGGACAGTGTCTGTACCAGAAGTAGTCTTCGGTTTCGGCGCGCACAGCGGCATCGACGACGGGCCGGAGCTGCTCCGCATGGTCCAACAAGCCGACCGTGACGGGCTCGACCTCTTCTCGCTGTCGGACCATCCCTACATCGGCGAGCGCCTGGACGTCTACGCCTCCCTTGGATTCCTCCTGGGGCATACGCAGCACATCGCGGGCTTCGCCAACGTCACCAACCTCCCGACCCGGCCCGCTGCCATGCTGGCGCGCACGGTGACGTCCCTGTCGGCGCTCTCCGGCGGCCGCGTCGTGCTGGGTATGGGCGCGGGCGGCTTGTGGGATCGGATCTCCGACATGGGAGTGCCGCGGCTGTCACCGGCCGATGCCGTGGACGCCTTCGAGGAGGCGATCGTCCTGATCAAGCTGCTGTCGGGTGGCGGTCCGCCGGTCACCTACCAGGGCCGTCACTACCAGGTGCGCCAGATCGAGCCGTCTCCCGTGGCCGCGTCCCCGGTGTGGACCGGATCGGTCGGCCCGAGGTCACTGGCCGCCACCGGCCGGGTGGCGGACGGTTGGCTTCCTGGCCACGCGGCGGACTGGCTCAGCGAGCGCTACCGGACGTCGCGGCCGGTCATCGACGAAGCGGCGGCCGCCTCTGGCCGCGATCCGCGCGAGATCCGCACGGTCTACAACTTCCCTGGGCGCATCACTGACCACCCGCTACCGGCCACCCGTCAGCGTGACGGGCGGTGGATCGGGGGTTCCGTCGACCAGTGGGTCGAGGAACTGACCGGTGCGGTGCTGGAGCACGGTGCGGCGGGCTTCATGCTCTTCTCGCCGAGCGGCGGAACGCACGACGCCATCTCCGTCAGCCGCTGGGCCAAGGAGATCGTCCCGGCCGTACGCGAAGCGGTCGCGAAGGAAGCGGCCAGCTAGCTCCAGGCGGGCGGCCCGTCACGCGAGCACTTCTTGACACGTACGCGTCAGCTCTGGAGTAGAGCGCGACTGATCAGGTCCGGGTAGCGAGCGTCAGGCAACTTGTGGTCCAGCGCGTCAGCCAGCGTGAACCATCGAAGGTCGTCGTGCTCCTCAGGAGCATGGTTCTGCGGCGTTCCTTCCCAGTGCCGAACCAGCACGAACGTGATGTCCTCGTCGTCGGCCACCCACCGATCGAGTACGAGGTACGGCTCAGCGATCTCGATGCCGAGCTCCTCCCGAGACTCCCGCTGTAGAGCGGTCACGGCCGTCTCGCCGTCCTCGAGATGGCCACCCGGGAAGTCCCAGACGTCGGGATACCACGGTAGGTCCGCTCGGCGATGGCACATGAGCACGTGACCATCGCGCACGAACACGCCTGAGGAGACGCAATGCTTGACAGTCATGATGCTTGCCTCCCGCCTCCGAGCCGATCCTGACGGCGTTGACCTACCACCCTATGGGAGGTGCGCCGCCAGGGGAGGGTAGGTCGCTGGTGGCGGCTGGCGTTCGACCTCCGTGACGGGAATCTCCGCGGCCGGGCTGACGTTTCCGTTCTGGACTCGTAGGTTCCGATCTCGCGCAAAAGGGGAGAGCTTCCTTGGCAGCCCAGATGTCAGCCGACCTGAAGAAGTACGTCGATGAGTCACGAGTCTTCGCGACCGTGGCGACGATCCTGCCTGACGGGCGACCGCACCTGACGGTCGTCTGGATCAAGCGCGACGGCGATGACCTGCTGTTCTCCACGACCGTGGACCGGCAGCAGGGGAAGAACATCATCCGCGATCCGCGCGTCACTGTGATGATCAACCCGCCCGAGGACCCGTACTCATACGCCGAGATCCGAGGCATCGCGTCGGTCACACCGGACAGCGACCGAGAGCTGCCGAACGAGCTGTCGGTCAAGTACACCGGTCAGGACTACGCGACGTTCAATCCGGCCTCGCGAAACGACGGCGATCGTCTCGTCGTACGCGTCAGCCCGGTGAAGGTCACCGGTCGGCTCTAGCATGCCGGCGCCACAAGCCGCCGCATTGGTCTGGGAAGCAGACAGGTCAGCGGACCGGGAGGCAAGGGCGCCTCGGTCGTACGCTCGAGTTGTCTTACCATCGCAGGCGCGCCTTCCCTCGGACGATCGGCGTTGCTGATCCGAGGAGGCGGCGCTGGCTCGGTCGGCATCAGCCACCGCCAGCGGAACGAAACAAGGGGAGTACGCATGAAGACACGACCGCTTGGCGCGACCGACATCGCAGCCAGTGAGATCGGCCTGGGGGCATGGCAGTTCGGCGAAACGGCGTGGAATGGTCCGGCCGAGGATGAGTGCGCGGCGATTGTCGACGAGGCGATCCGCGTCGGCGTCACCTTTATCGACACGGCCCCCGCCTATGCCGGCGGGCGTAGTGAGGAGATTCTCGGCCAGGTGCTCGAGGGCCGTCGCGACCAGGTGGTGCTGTGCACGAAGTTCGGGTATTGGGCGGACGGCCAGGCGGACTACGCGGCGGACCGGATCGAGGAGTCGGTCGAGCAGAGCCTGCGCCGCCTGCGTACCGACCATCTGGATGTGCTGTTGATCCACAGCCCGTCGTTCGAGGTCATGGACGGGACAACGGCACGACACTACGGCGTGCTGCAACGGCTCAGGGACTCAGGCGTCATCGGCGCCTACGGTGTGTCCGGCCAGGCCGACACCGCGGCGGAGATCCGCAGGATCGCCGAGACCACTGGGAGTCAGGCGATCGAGATCCGGTTCAACGCCCTCTACCAGGAGCCAGCTGCGGCCTTCGAGGAGGCGGCAAAGGCTGGGATCGGCCTCATCGTCAAGGTTCCGCTGGAGTCCGGCTGGCTCTCGGGCCGGTACTCCGCCACGTCGACCTTCGACGGGACCCGCGGTCGCTGGTCGCCGGAGGAGATCACGCGACGAGCCGCGATGGTCGCCGAGTTCGAGGCCGTCCTCCCCGAGGGAGTGAGCACCCCGCACGGAGCCTTGGCCCACATCCTCGCCCAGCCTGAGGTGTCGACGGTGATCCCGGGTACGAAGTCGTTGGCGCAGTTGCGCGACAACGTGGCCGCTGCGAAGGTGCGGCTACCGCAGGAGGCGCTGGACGCGATCCGCGGCCTCGGGCGTACACACGCCACGGATCCCCTGCCCTGGTAGGGAAGTGAGTGAGCAACGGCACGGGCCCGAGCCTGCGACGTGGACTCTGCGAGGTTGCTGTCCTCAGCGGTACCTGAAGCCGTCCATGAACCGGCGGAAGACCCCGCCCTTTCGGGGCAGGGGCGGGGCGGGCGGAGGCGCCGTTGACCGTTGGGATGCGATCGGCTTGTCGTAGTCGGTCCGGAGGATCGTGTCGATGATCTGCTGCTCGGTGTAGGTCTCGGAGCCTTCGATAGCCGGGACGTACCCGACCAGCACGCCATCGCGCATCACCTGGGCTTCGAGCGCGGCGGTGCCGTCGGAGTCCCACGTCGCCTCACGACCATCGGAGAGCTTGACGCTGACCCCGAACTGGTAGAGGCCGACCCGGGCCAGGTCGGCGTCGGTGCCGCGATCGCGCAGGGCGTCGACGACGCGGCGTGCCTTGTTCTCGTCCATCGTGTTCCGAGAGTACCCGCGACACCAGGATCCGAAGCCCGATGGTTGTCTTGACGGGTCGTTTCTGACAGTTTTTCGGCGCGCTCACGTGAGCCAGCCGTGAGCCACTCCTTGCGATCTTGAAGGAAGTGCCCACCGCTCGACTGCTGGCACGGAGTCGCCATGTGCAATCCAACGGTCAGGGTCTCGATCCAGTGGACTCGAGCACGACGTGAGCGTCCCCCCGTCGATGGTCGACGCTCAGTCCGCGCCGTCGAAGGTGTTGGGCATACCGGTCCTCCAACGAACGGTGTACGACGAGGAGGACAGGGCTGTCGCGCGCCCGGTTGGCGAGGCCATCGAGCAGTTCCTCGCTCGCGCCACGGCTCAGATGCGTCGGTACGTTGCACAGAGTCAACGAGGTCTCCGGCAGTTGGAACGGGTCCGGATCAGTGCTGAGGTCTACCGCGACTCCGAGCCGGTGTGCGTTCAGCTGAGTCAGATGCAGTGCGAGGCAGTCGGTGTCGCTCGCCACAACATGGTCGGTCCGACCGTTCAGGATCATCCCGATCGCCAGGGGTCCGTAGCCGGTACCCACGTCAGCGACACTGCCTACCCGCGAGCGGCTCAACGCCACGTCCAGCAGTAGTTTCGTGCCCGCATCTATCGATCGGCTGGAGAAGACGCCGTAGTCCGCGTAGAGCCGGGTGGAATGCTGGCCCAAGGTCGCCGTCACCTCGTCAGGTAGTGGCGGCTCGGGCGCTGGAGACGACCGACCGCACGACCACTGCGTCCGGCCTGGTGCGTGCCTGGACTCGCAGGTCCAGCCCAAGGACGTGAGCCTTCGATGGAGGAGCCGCTGCCGCTTGGGTTCGGTCGTCCACTCGACGACGCCGGTAGAGCTGAGACGAACAGCTATCCAGGCCAACAGCGGAATCACCGAGGCGGGCCGGTATGACGGTACCTCGACGCGTACCTGTGGTGCTGGCGGCAGAGTTCGCGACAGGGCTTCGTGGAGCCCGACGGAGAGACAGGAGACGGTCGGAACGAGCTGGTGCGTGTCGAGCGCGATGATCCCGGATCCCGGTGGCGGCGTCACTTGGAGGCCAACGATCCAACGCTGAGGTAGCGCCGGGGCAGCCCGGCGCTGGCATGGACGGTCTGGAATGGTCCACTCCTGTGCGAGGGCAGAGTTGCCCGCCGCACAGGAAGCAGAACGCTAAATCGTCTCCCGGACGGCGACCAACCTCTGAGAACGAAGATGGACTGCGCCTGTCCTCATGGCGGGCCTCCTACCGTGGAGGGTCGATGACGAGCCGGACGCTACATCGGATGAGCAGTCGAGGGCCACGGGGTTTCGGGCCAGGGGACTGGACGTAGGAGCGACAGCCAGGACACCTCGTGGTCACGGCCTGTCGACCGCGTCGCCGCCCGGCCGCATCCGCTGTTGACGACCCCGTTCGGATGAGTTGATCATGACCTGATCGACGGGTGACATCAGCTTTCACGAGATCGGGGGACGGCCGATGCCAGCAGAAGGTACGAGTGAGTACGTGCTCGGTGCGGATGACACCGAGCGGATGCGACTGCTCCAGCAGGGTGAGACCTACCGAACGGAGGCCAGCCTGCTGTTGGACAGACTAGGAGTCGAACCCGGCTGGGACGTCCTCGACGTGGGTTGTGGGCCGCTCGGGATACTCGACCTTCTCTCCGAACGGGTCGGTCCGACGGGCACGGTGACCGGGCTGGACCAAGAACCCCGGATGCTGGAGATGGCGGCACAATCGTTGGCTGAACGTGGGCTGAAGGACGTCCGGCTTCTTGTGGCGGATGCGGCCGCCACCGGCCTTCCCGACGGGTCGTTCGACTTCGTACACGAACGGCTCGTGCTGTTGAATGTCGTCCAGACCGAGAAGATCGTGGCAGAGCTGGTCCGGCTTACCCGCCTAGGCGGGAAGGCAGCGGATGGGTCGCACTGCAGGAGTACGACACGCAGTCGTGGTTCTGCGAGCCAGGACACGCCGCCTGGGACAGGTTGCGGGCAGCGTTGATAGAGGTGTGGGTCGGCGATCCCTACGTCGGCAGGCGGTTGCCAGGGCTGCTACGCCAGGTCGGTATGGAAGCTGTGGGCCTCGACGCACACGCGGCCGTGTACGGACCGGAGGATCCGTCGCACTGGATGCTTCCGTACGCCGTCGAGATCTACCATGACCGGATACTGGCACTGGGCACCATGAGCGAGGCGGAGCTCATCGAGACGAGGGAAGCGGTCAGGAAGCATCTCGGCACCAGCGGCACGTTCACCTTGCACGTCACGTTCTTTCAGGCGTGGGGACGCAAGCCGACGGACCGAGAGGCGGCATCTTCCAACGATGCGTAGGTGATCTCACGTATGGCAGCTGACACGAAGGCTCGGCACCAATGAGCCAACGACCTCGAGCACCCGGCCGTGCCGGCTTCGGCGATGCGGGTCCCTGTCAGGGGTGGGCGGGTACGTCGAGCGCCTCGTGGAGGACGCGTCCCTGTGCGTTCGCGGGAATGCGTGTTCCCAGCAGCGCGGCGATGGTGGGCGCCAGATCGACGAGTGCAGCGCGGCGTGGTGCGGTTCGGCGGATTCCCGTCCCGCCCAGGAACAGCGGAATCTCGATCTCGCGGGTGGTCCCGTGCAGCCCGGCGACGCCGTTGGCGGGTGGCGTGGTGGAGAAGCCGTACGGTTCCCTCGGCTCGGCGACAAGGTTGCCGAGCCGGTGACTGGCGTGGAAGGCGTCCAGGTCGGCGCGGTCGAAGACGTTCAGCACCTCGGGGATGTTCTCGATCGCGGCCTTGATCCGGGACTCCGCCGCGGCGGCGCCGCCCCGAAGGTAGATGTTGAGGACACCCCCGACCACGAGGACGACGTCGGTGTCCGACGCGGCGGACGTGGTGACCATCTCAGGTCGGAAGCCCTCGGCGGCGATGGCGTCCAGCACCTTGGTTCCGATCGGCGTGGACCAGGTGCTCATTCCGTGGTCGCCGGTCACGATGAACGCGGTTTCGCCGTAGATGCCGACGTCCTTGGTTGCCTGGACGAGACGCCCGAGCTGACGGTCGTGCTCGGCCAGCAGCGCCGCCATCCCACGGCTGTCGTCACCTTCGGCATGTCCCAAGGCGTCGAGATCGCTGGAGTACACAGCCAGGAAGGCTGGGATCTCCGGCACCGTGACGCTCGTCCCGGCGGAGTCCACCGGGCGGCGGTGGAGGAGGTCGATGGCGACATCGGTACGCCGGGCGATGTCTCCGCCAGGTTGGACGTACAGATGTTCCGGATCTCCATAGGTGGCACCGAAGTTCTGCACCATGTACCACTGCACCGATGCCAGGGTTCGGCCCGAGGAGGCGATCGCCTGCGCGATGGTCTCCGCGGCCAGCGTGCGGTTCTGGCCCTGCACAGTGTTGCTGGCCGGGTCCCACACCCCGGACACGTTTTCGTGGACCTCGGGCCAGGCGCCGGTCGACATGGTGGCCCGGGACGGGTTGGAGATCGTCGGGAAGGAGCCGCTGATGGTCGAGAAGCTGCCCCTGCGAGCAAGTCGGTCGAGGTGGGGCGTGTCGACCTGGCGGAGGTACTCGGGATCGAAGCCGTCCCAGTCGACGAGGATCACATGCCTGGGGCGATGGCGTGCTCCGACGGCGTGAGCGACCGTCGTTCCCGGACTGACCATGCTTCCCGTAACGGCCGCGGCAACCGTGAGGAACCCGCGGCGAGTGGCGGAGGTCATCGAATCTCCCGTAGAAGCATCGAGGTGGTGGAACGGGCGTCTGATCGTGCCGGTGCCAAGCGAACGAGGCGCCAGGTACGACGTGCAGTGTGCCCGACTGTTGGGTCTCGACGTCAGTCGTCGCCCTTTACGGCCGCCACCGCGAGGTCGGGAAAGTCGCTGAACAGGGCGTCGATACCCACGTTGACGTAGGCCTGAACCTCGCCGGCCAAGTCGCCGTGCGCCGCCGGATCCGTACCCGTACGGAAGTTCAGCGGCAGGAACGTGTTCTCGGCGCGGAAAGTCCACGTCACGACCTTCAGGCCAGCCCTGTGAGCATTGGGTACGACGGCGGTGGGTGGGAGGAGCCGGCCGTCGGGATCGCGCGGCATGATGCGGTCCTTGGTGGGCGCGGCCCAGTCGGCGTACGTCGCGATCTCGCGAAGCCCAGCCGTCGTCAGCAGGTCGTCGTAGGTGCGCGGGTCGCCCTTGGCGGCGAAGTCGTACGGCGCGCCCGACGCGTCGATGAGCTGCGCGAGGTCGACGTCGACGAGTTTGTCGAGCTCGCGCAGGTTGCCGACCTCGAACGACTGAACGACCACCTTGGCCCGCCGACCGGCCAGCCCGTTGTGGCGCAGCACCTTCGCCAGTGGTTCCTCCAGGGACAGTCCGACCGAGTTGAAGTAGGTCGGGTGCTTGGTCTCTGG
This sequence comes from uncultured Actinomycetota bacterium, assembly GCA_963721745.1. Lineage (GTDB taxonomy): Bacteria > Actinomycetota > Actinomycetes > Propionibacteriales > Actinopolymorphaceae > Thermasporomyces. The sequence goes on from CAVRKO010000002.1 coordinate 133,631, forward strand.
GGCGATGCCGATCACCCGGTGGCGACGTACCGACTCCCGCCGGACGAGGTTGATGACCTCCTGGAGCGTGGGTACCTCGAGCTGGCCGTCGTACTTCGTGTTCTCGGGCCGCAGATCGGGAATGCGTTCCTTGGCCCGCAGGGTCTTCAGCTCGGAGAGGGTGAAGTCCTCGGTGAACCAGCCGGTGATGCTGCGTCCGTCGACGACCTTGGTGCTCTTGCGAGCGGCGAACTCGGGATGGCCGGCGACGTCGGTCGTACCGGAGATCTCGTTCTCGTGCCTGGCGACGAGTACGCCGTCCTTGGTGGACACCAGGTCGGGCTCGATGTAGTCGGCGCCCTGTTGGATCGCCAGCTCGTATGCCGCGAGGGTGTGCTCCGGTCGGTATCCGCTCGCGCCGCGGTGTGCGATGACGATCGGGTCGTCGGCGCGGTGGCCCGATTCGCGGGTTTCGGACGCCGTGACGCGGCCCGGTGCGGGAGACCCAGGTGGCACGGCAGCGCTGGCCGCGGACGTCAGGGTAGCTGTCAGGATGGCCGACGTCAGGGCTACGTACCCGAGCCGGACTGCGCGTGCGCGACCTGTTTGCATAGAAGCAAACCCCATCGCAGTCGTGGGAACGAGCGATGAACGCCGGCCGGCGACTCGGCGACGTTCGCCCCACCGACAGCCACGTCGAAACGGTCCGCCGCCGAACCCGAGGACCAGAGCGACGCTTCCATCCGCGCGCTTTCGCCCCCTTGATGAGACGTGGCATCTTGGGCGGGTGGACTCAACGAACAGCAGCGGGTTCGCCGACCCGCAGATGCCCATCCCGGCTGCCATCCAGCGTCTGAGCGCGGGCGGACCTGTGACTCCGGTCTGGGTCAACGGCGAAGGAGGCATAGCGTTCCGGTTGGGTTCCGGTCCGACAGCACGGTTCGCCAAGTGGGTTCCTTCCGGGTCGAACCTCGACCTCGCCGCTGAGACGCCTCGACTGCGATGGGCGAGCCGTTTCGCGAAGGTGCCGCAGGTGCTCGAGTCGGGCGCGGACCCGAGTGGTTCTTGGATCGTCACCGCCGCGCTCTCGGGCGAGTGCGCGATCTCCGATCGTTGGAAGGCTGACCCCGAAACCGCCGTACGTGTTGCGGGTGCGGCGCTCCGTGAGCTGCACGAGTCTCTTCCCGTCGCGAGCTGCCCCTTCGACTGGTCGATCGAGTTTCGCCTCGGACAAGCGCGGGTGGCCCACGCAGACAAGCAGAAGTGGCTGGCGTCCGCCCCACCGCCTGATCGTCTCGTGGTATGCCACGGCGATGCTTGTGTGCCAAACACGCTGATCGGCAAGGATGGCACGTACGCCGGTCACGTCGACCTGGGCGAGCTCGGAGTCGCAGATCGTTGGGCAGACCTGGCCGTGGGGAGCTGGAGTACCGAGTGGAACTACGGTCCCGGGTGGGAGGAGACGTATCTCCAGGCCTACGGAGTGACCGCCGACCCTGCGCGCATTCGGTATTACCGCGAACTGTGGAACATGGAAAGCCCGGTATAGCCCGGAGACGCACTCTGTGCTGGGTGCGGAAACTGTCTGACGATTGGCACCGACAAGGCATCGGACCAGAAGGGCGCCGGGGTAGGTGGGAGAGTGCGTCCATCGCCTGGCTGTTCCGAAGGTGCGGCGGCCAGCGAGGTCCAATGCCCGACTCGTCATAAGGAATGCTGATCATGGGGGATGCGAGGCCCCGGTCCGGTCCGCCGCGGGCGACGGTTCGGCGGTGGCGCCGGATGCTTGCCGATGAACGTGCGGAGGCCAGCGTCTACCGCGAGCTGGCCAAACGACGTGGCGGCGAGGAGAGGGAGATCCTGCTCGGCCTGGCTGAGGCGGAGGCGCGCCACGCGGCGCACTGGGTGCGCCTGTTGGGCGAGGATCTGGGCAGGCCACGGCGCGGCAGTCTTCGGATGCGGACGCTGGCGTTCCTGGCCCGCCGTTTCGGCTGGCTGTTCATCCTGGCCCTCATGCAGCATGCCGAAGCCCGGTGGCGCTACGCATCGGACTCCGACGCCCCGCAGACGATGGTGGCAGATGAGCGGATTCACGCGGAGGTCGTGCGCGGGTTGGCCGCGCGTGGGCGTGCCCGGCTGTCCGGAACGCTACGTGCCGCCGTTTTCGGAGCCAACGACGGCTTGGTGAGCAACCTCGCGCTGGTTCTGGGCGTGTTCGGCGGTGGCGGAAGTGCTCGGACGGTGCTGTTGGCCGGGTTGTCCGGGCTACTCGCCGGGGCGCTGTCCATGGCGGCAGGTGAGTATGTCTCGGTGAGTTCGCAGCGTGAACTGTTGGCCGCCACGTTGCCCGGCAAGGGGGTGACGGCTTCGGTTTCCGGGCTCGACCTCAACGCGAACGAGCTCGCCCTGGTGTACCGGGCGAGGGGGATGCCCGCGAGCGACGCCGAGGATCGCGCGGATGAGGTTCTGCGTCGTCAGCACGACGATCTAGCGCCCATCGGCCCGGCAACCGCCGGACCGGGACTCGAGCCCGGGACCGACGTCATCGGCAGCGGGCTCGGAGCCGCATTGTCAAGCTTTGTGTTCTTCGCCGCTGGTGCGTTGATACCCGTGCTGCCGTTCCTGTTCGGGCTCGATGGCGGCACCGCAATCGTGGTGGCCGCGGCCCTGACCGGGACCGGGCTGCTGCTCGCCGGCGGGACCGTGGGCATGCTGTCCGGAGCGCCTCCTTTGCGCCGCGGCCTCCGCCAGTTGGTGATCGGGGCCGGCGCGGCCATCGTGACGTACGTGCTCGGTCTGGCGTTCGGGTCGGTCATCGGCTGAGGGCGGCCCGCTGTCGTACCGTCCGGTCCGGCGGAGGTTGTCGGACCCGCTGCCTACAGTGGCCCGATGCGTGAAACGCCCCAAGAACTCGACGACCTCCAGGCCCTGCTCGACGCCTCCCTGTCCCGTTCCACCACCCACCTCCGCTCGATCATCACCGAGCGCACGCTGACCGCAGAGCAGCTCAGCCAGATCCTGACCGGCATGTCGACGCTCGCGCTGTCCACCGTGACCGCGAAGGGCGAGCCACGGGTCAGCGGGGTGGACGGCCACTTCCTGCACGGCACGTGGTACTTCGGCACGGCGCGCAGCGCCGCCAAGGCCCGCCACCTCGCCGCCCGTCCCGCCGCTAGCGCCGCGCACCTACGCGGTGAGGACCTGGGCGTGTTCACGCACGGCACGGTCGAGACCCTCAACCCGGAGGATGGCGAGCCGGCCGAGGGCTGGCCGGACCTGCTCGCCTACTTCAAGGACTTCTACGGCGACAACGCTTTCGACTGGGACAACGACGTGGTCTTCTACCGACTGCGCCCGCACTGGATGACCGTCTACGCCCCCGACGTCGCGAAGCTCACTGCCAGGTGACCGCGCGTAGGCCGTACGCCTCTTGGCACGACTGCCTCATGCGCGGTCTTCGCTCGAGGCTGTACCGAGCTGTGCCTTCATCGCCTCTGCCAACGCGAGCACACCCGACAGCGGGCGGATCATGACGACGAGTTCGTCGATCGAACCCGTGTCGTTGCTGTGGAGGAAGTCGCATCCCTCGATCCGCTTGCCTCCGATGCGTGCCTGGAAGAGGAGTGCGTGGTCGCGCGCGTCGGGGTTGCCGATCTCCCGTACGTAGCGGAAGTCGTGAAAGACCTGCGAGACGGCGTACAAGAGGGGCGTGACGGCGTCACCGACCGCGGTAGGGCGCGAACACGACGGGGCTCCGAAACTCGACGTCGTCCGCAAGCAGCGACACGGCAGTGTCGACATCATGGGTTTCCATGGCAACGCCGAACGGATGCATCAGGTGAGACCTCCATGACCAACCGAGATGAGAAACGGCCGAGCGGGTTGAGCTCCTCACTCAGCGACGCACCGCAGCGTGCGTGTGTGACATGACGGCAACGGCGAACTGCTCGTGGCGCATCTAACAGGTAGCGCCACCCAACGGGCCGGTGCGTGGGGCGACGTCCATAGGGTGACGGGTCGTGGGTACTCGGAGGAGGAGGTCGTATGCACCCAACCGCCGCGGAGGTCGCAGTCCGTCCGGCGCGGGAGGAGGACCTGGACGCGATCGTCAACCTGGTCGTCGAGGTCGCCGCTGAGGGCCGTTGGATCGGCACCGAGTCACCGGTGGACCGGGACCGCCGGCTCCAGGGCTTGGCTGAGGCGCTCCTGAACGAACTGGCGGTCGTGCTGGTCGCCGAGGCGGATGGCCGGCTCGTCGGTCAGTTGGGAATGGACCTTGCCCGCTACGGTGTGGCCGACCTCGGCATGCTGGTCTCTGGCGGCTGGCGTGGCCGCGGGGTGGGCAGTGCCCTGCTTCGCGCAGGCATCACGTGGGCACACGGAGCGGGCGCCCACAAGCTCGCCCTGCAGGTCTGGCCGCACAACTCCGCCGCCATCGGGCTCTACGAGAAGTTCGGCTTCCAGCGTGAGGGCCTGCTGCGCCGTCACTACCGCCGCCGCAACGGCGAGCTCTGGGACGCAATCATCATGGGCCTGCCGATCTGAGCCGCGGCAGGCGCCGCAGTGTGCGGTCTGCGCACAGTCACAGGTTACAGGTCGCCGGTCACGACAGCGTTGCCGGTCTCGGCGTCGAAGGGTACGGAGGCGTGCTCGTGGACGATCGTCCAGCTGTCGTTTGAGTTTGCGGAGGCAGCTGGTCGCGCGCACCCACATGGCGACTTCGGTGCCGTCGAGCATGGTGCCGCTGATGCGGACCAGGTCAACCACCTCGGTGTGTCGATCGACACCCTTGCACCGCTGGCGGGTGGCCACCTTCGCGCCGACCGTTCTCACCTGACCGTCCTGGCTACCTCCTCACCTGGCCCTGTTGGTGCACCTGAGTGATCCTTCGATCGCGACACGCCCTGTGCCACCGCGACACCCAGCGTGATCAAACACACGGCAAGAACCAACGGAGCACGCATCGTCCCGTGCGGTCCGATATCCACAGCCACGCCGCCGAGTGCCGCGCCGACCGCGATCGACCCGTTGAACACGGCGATGTAGATGGCAGACGCGCGACCATGATCCTCGCCAACGACAGCATGCAACCAGAGCGGACCGGTCACCCCCAAGGCGCCGTACCCAGCGCCCCAAAGACAAAGAAGTGCCGCTGCCACGAGCGGGTTGTCCTGGAGAAGGCCAATCGCAACGACCGCGGCTGCCATGCACGCGGCTATCAGTTGTGCCGACCGTCGGGGCCGGGGCCCCGCGTAGCGACCAGCCCACGCCGAACCGAACACACCTGCGACGCCAAACCCGGCGAGCAGCACAGGGATGACGGCTGTCGGCACACCTGAGATCTGCTCGAGCACTGGTCGAGCGAAGGTGAATGCCGCAAAGTGCCCGACTACGACGACGCTGGCAACGATCAATACTCCTCGCACATCAGCGAGCACGCGAGCCAGCGGGCGCACGCGAGCGGGTTCGTCCAGCCCGGCCGGTACGAGTCGGGGCACGAGCTTGACCAATGCGGCCGTGGCGACTGCGGACAGGCCAGCCAAGACGACTGTCCCAACTCGCCAGCCACCAACGGTGCCGATGGCGGCCGTCACCGGTACGCCGACGGCGGACGCGGCCGCGGCGGCGCCGAAGATTACCGCGGTTGCGTGTGGTACTCGCTTGCTCGGCACCAGGAGTGGTGCGACCCCGGCCGCAATACCCCAGAATCCGCCGGACCCGACGCCCACCGCGACCCGAGCCGCAAGCAGCACCGGATAATTGGGAGCGATCGCAGCAAGTGCGTTGCCTGCTCCAGCGGCAGCGACAGCTGCAATCAACAACATCTGCCGATCAATGGTTCGTCCGTAGACACCAACCGTCGCAGCGGTCAGCGCGGTCGCCAAGGCTGACGCCGTGATCATCAGACCGGCGCTGCCTTCGGAGATGTCGAGATCCCGAACTACTTGCGGAAGTACACCGACAGGGAATGTGACGGCAGTAACCAGCGTGAAACCTGCGAATCCAACCGCCCAAACTGAGGCGCCATTTCCGCGGATCTGGCTGTGGTGGCCTGCGTCGTGGGCACGAAGCTGTCTCCTGACGACCTTGTTCTGACATGTGTGTTCTCCTATCGAAACTCGGCGGGTCTCGACCGTCCATTAGTCGCTCGGTCGTCGTCGTTTCGTGTGTTCTTCACGTCCCGCTGCTGTGATCGCCGGAAGCACGTGCCGTCCGCGACCGCGCTGGCCATTCCCCGATTCCGCCGGTCGGTGACTGGCGTGGCGCTTTCAGGCGGGCAGGGCTGGGTAGTCGGTGTATCCGGCGGTTTCGCCGCCGAAGTAGGTCGCGGGATCCGCGTCGTTGAAGGGCCCACCGGTGGTTAGGCGGTGGGGGAGGTCGGGGTTGGCGAGGAAGAGCCGTCCGAAGGCGATCATGTCGGTGGTGCCGTCTTCGATCAGGGCGAGTTCTGTGGGTCCGGTTGGGTGGTCGCCTGTGAATGGGTTGAGGAGGAGGGTCCCGCCGAATGCTGCGCGTAACCTGTGCGTCAGTTCGCGGTCGCCGGCCTCCAACACGTGCAGGTAGGCCAGGTCGTGTGGTGCTAGTGCCCGTAGGAGTGGCTCGTAGACCGGGAGGGGTTCGGGCTCGTGGATGTCATTGGTGGGTGTTCCGGGCGAGAGCCGCAGGCCGGTGCGGGCGGCGCCGATTTCGGCGGCGACTGAGGTGACCACCTCGACCGCGTATCGGATGCGGCCGGCTACGGATCTGCCCCACGAGTCGGTGCGTAGGTTGGTGTTTGGCGCGAGGAACTGGTGGATCAGGTAGCCGTTGGCTCCGTGTAGTTCGACGCCATCGAAACCTGCTTCGATGGCGTTCCGTGCGGCTGTTACGTGGTCGCGGATCGAGTCCTCGATCTCGGGCCTGGTCAACTCGCGCGGTGTGACGAACTCTCTCATTCCGTCGGGTGTGAACACCTGCCCAGTAGCGGCGACGGGTGACGGGCCGACCGGGACCTGGCCGTCGGGTAGCAGGCTGGGATGGCCGATTCGCCCGGCGTGCATCAGTTGGGCGAAGATCCTGCCTCCGTGTTCGTGTACGGCGTCGGTGACCTTCCGCCAGGCCGCGACCTGCTCGGCGCTGTGCAGGCCTGGAGTGAACGGATACCCCTGGCCGACCACTGAGGGTTGTGTGCCCTCAGTGACGATCAGGCCAGCTGATGCGCGCTGGGCGTAGTACTCAGCGGTCAGTTCGGAGACGAGTCCACCGGGTGCCCGGTTGCGGGTCATCGGTGCCATCACGATGCGGTTGGCGAGCTCGATGTCTCCGATCGCAATCGGATCCCACGCGGTTGTCATGGAGATGATCCCTCGATATCTGGTCGCCGGTCGTGCTGCCCGAGTGTTGGCGAGCGGCTCGACACGAAGTAGCTTAGTTATGCGCATAACGTTATTCACGTAACTATCTGCCGTCAAGGGAGAAGTGTGGACTTCGAACAAGCCGACGCGAGCGCGAGTTCTCGCACGAGCACGTCACTTCCAGCTGGCGCGACCATCCGGATCGCGCGCCCCACCCGCGATCTCGCCGCGGCCGAGCGGTTCTGGCTCGAGGGCGTGGGGCTGGAGGTCGTCTGGAGAACGGAGTACCCGGCGCTGAACGAACATCGGCTGACCATGGTGGGCATGCCAGGTGCCGCTTGGCATCTGGAGCTCGTTGATGACCCGGCGAGCGCCGCCAGCTCATTGCCGGGTGAGGACGATCTACTCGTGATCTATCTCGGGTGTCCGGCCGATGAAGCATGGATCTCGCAGATCGAGGCGGCCGGTGGGCTGCGAACCGCGGCGCGTAACCCGTACTGGGACAGGTGGGGTGTCACGATCGTCGACCCCGACGGCTATCGGCTGGTGCTCTGTGAGCGGGCCTGGGACTAAGAGGCCCTGAGTCGATGAAGGCCTGAAGATGCAGCGATCGATTGGTGCGGAAGCCGCGCATTACGTCGACCCTGGACACATAGAAGGCCAGTCCACCAAATCGCATGATCCCTAGGAGCGAAGGAAGATGACCAAGATCGCAGTCATTGTCGGCACCACGCGTCCCGGTGGCCGCGAGGTGCGTGGCGCGTGGTGCCGAGAGGTTGCCGAGTGGGTCGCAACTGCCCTCCCCGGCAGCTCCAAGAGGTCCGAGAAGGGGCTCTGACATGAACGACGTTCACACTCCCGTCGAGTCGATCCGCTCGCGTGGCGGGCTGTCGGATGCGGCGCTTGATGAGCTTGCCGAGGCGATCGCGTTCGGAGCCACGATCGTGGGTATCGGGGAGTCCTCTCGTTCGGCTCGGGAGACCTTCGGCGTGCGCGACGAGCTTTTCCGCCGACTGGTCCAGCTGTACGGGTTTCGTGCACTAGCCATCCAGGACAGCGCCGACGCTGCTGCAGAGCTGGACACGTACGTGCGCACTGGGCGGGGGACGGCCGGGTCGGCCCTAAATGGCAGCTGGCATCCGTGGCGCACCGTCGAGATGGCCGCGACGCTGCGGTGGATTCGCGCGTTCAACCGCCAGCACCCAAACGACCCGGTCCGGATCTTCGGAGTGAAGCCTGTGCAGGCGCAGCCGACCGACTATGCCGCTGTGACTGATGGCGTCCGCCGATCCGCCCCGGAACGGTTGGCGGAGCTGGCATCGCACCTGGAACCGATCCAGACGGCCCACCACACCGATGAGCATGTGCAGCGGGCTCGTGGAACGCACCGTGGCCGCCCGTTCGTCGACCACGCCCGCGACGCGCTCGCGCTGGTCCGATCACTGGCCGGCATCGGTGACGATGTGGTGGCGCGGATGCGCTTGATCGTCGATTACCACCAAGGCAGCGTCGCCGGGCGAGGAAGCTACGCGGGGGACGCAGCTGTGTGGGCCGGCGTGGTCAGCGACTGCCAGCACGACAGCGGTCTGCTGGTGGTCTACTGGGACGGCATCGCGCACACCTCGGCCGCCCCGGTGTCCCTTGGCCTGGCCCCCGAGCGTGGCCAGCTGGTCAGCGTTGGCAGCGTGCTGCGCGAGTGCTACAGCGAGCGGTATGTGTCCGTCGCGATTGGCTTCCACCACGGCGATCTCGGTGTCGCGGTGGTCCCCGATCCGGCCAGCGACCTGATCGATGCCAGGCTCGGCGAGGTGGGCCCACCCGACCACTGGCTGGATCTGCGCCGCGAACCCGTACGCCGCCGATGGAACGGGCCGGCCAAGGTTCGCGTCATCAGTGGCGTCTACGACCCGGCACACGACGCCGTCGAGCACCTCGCCGTGGACTCCCTCGCCGATGCTTTCGACATGCTGGTCCACCTCTGCCGGGTATCCCCCCTGCGCAGGTTGTCCGGAGCGTAAGTGGCTGGGGACTGCCTGAGTGTGCGGGGTGAGAGCCAGCCGCGCTGGACGTTGGAGCCGCCCCGGAGTGTCCTCCCGGGCCCGCCATCCGGCCTGAGTGGTGTGGTGCTCACCGAGAAGGGCGCGCCCGGTCTAGATCAGTCCGGCGACCAATCTTTACAACGGTGCATACACCGGTGTAAACACGTGGGACTGCATCCGCGATCTGGGGAGGAGCGTGTCCGATGCCGCACCCTGCTCTCCGCCTCGGCGCCAGGTACTGGACTGCTCGCCTGCTGACCCGCCGCGTCCTTGCGGCCACCGTCACCGCGCTGACGGTGCTGGGAGCCCTGGCGCCGGACGGATCTGCCCCGCCGGCGTCACCTGATCCGTCCGCGCCGACCTATCAGAACCCGGTGTCGGAGGCGTCGCCGGCGAGCCTGCCCGATCCGACGATCATCCGCGGTCGCGACGGCTACTGGTACAGCTACACCACGGCTCGCGACATCACCATCCAGCGCTCGAAGGACCTGGCGACGTGGGAGCCGGCCGGGACGGTGTTCACCGATTCGACCCGGCCGACGTGGTTCCGAGACACCTCCTCCATCTGGGCGCCGGACATCTCGTGGTTCGAAGGTCGCTACGTGCTGACGTTCAGTGCCATCGACACGGCGGTGGCACCCAACCCGAACCGTTCCATCGGCGTCGCCTCGGCACCCACTCCGACCGGCCCGTGGCACGCCGACAGTGAACCGATCATCCCCCCGGGCACGTGGCAGCCGTTCCCCGACGAGCCGCCCCGGATGCAGGGCATCATCGACAGCGAACTCTTCACCGGCCCAGACGGCCGCCGGTACCTCTACTACGGCGGGTTCAACGGCGGCGTCTTCGTGCAGGAGGTGGACCACCAGGTCAGGGAGCGGATCGGCGAGCCAGTCCAGGTCGCCGCGGAGGACATCTTCGAGGCACCGTTCGTGATGTACCGCCAGGGTTGGTACTGGATGTTCTACTCCACCGGCAACTGCTGCAGCGGCCCCAACAGCGGCTACACGGTTCTGGTGGCCCGTTCCAAGAGCCCGCGAGGACCATTCGTCGACCGCAGCGGTGCCCGCTCCGACGCCGCGTATCCCGGCGGGACACCGGTGTTGACACCGAACGGGAACCGCTGGGTGGGCACCGGACACAGCACCCAAGCCACCGACCTGGCCGGACAGGACTGGTTCGTCTACCACGGCATCGACCGGCACCGGCCCTGGGGCGACATGGAAGAACAGCGGCCCTTGGTCCGCTCGATGTTCGCGGACCGGCTGGACTGGATCGACGGGTGGCCGGTGGTCCGCGCCGGCCGGTTCGCCAGCGAAGGCCCGACCTCCGGCCCGACTCAGGCACGAGTGGCCGACTCGCTCGAGGGTGTCACCGCCCCGGACCCGCTGGTCTGGCGCCGAGCGGATGGTTGGACCGTGCTGCAGGAGGAAGCCGGCGGCTACCTGCATGCCAGCCCGACCAGCCAGTCGGGTGAGCTTCACCTGTGGGCCCACAAGAAGACCGGCAGTGACCTGCGCGCCCGAGCAGCAGTCCGCGCACCGGACGGCCGCGGCACGGTGGGCCTGATACTCGGTGAGCGTGGCACTGGCACTGGCGCGGGCGTCCGGGTCGTTCTCGACGCATCGCACCGCGCGTTGGTCGTCACCGACACCACACCACGTGCCGAGAAACTGGGCCAGGTGGATCTGCCGGAGGCGCTCGACCTGACCAGCTGGCAGGAGTTCGACATCCGGGTGCGCAAGAGCCAGCTGGTCGTCGAGCTCAGTGAGGGCGGACTCTACGACCCGCAGGGACGAGTCGAAGTCGATCTGCGGCGGCCCCTGCAATCTGGATCGATCGGGCTGGTCGCGTCCGGCGCCCCGGTCGACATCGACGACGTGACGGCTGCGAATCTCTTCCAACCGGTGGGCGACCGGATTCCTGACCCGGCACCCGGGCGCCTGCTGAAGGACGTCGGCGAGGAGTTCGACCGGCCGCTCGGCCCGCGCTGGAGCTGGGTGCGAGACCCAGCAGCCACCGTCGCCGACGGCGCGCTGAACTTCCCAGTCCAGACCGGCGAGCTGACGGGGACCAGCAACTCCGCATCGCTGCTGCTGCGTCAACCGCCCCCGGGCGACTGGATCGTCGAGTCCAAGCTGACGCTCGACCTCGGAAGCAGGCTGGACAAGCGGTTCCCCCAGGGCGGCGTCGTCATCTACGCAGGCGACGACGACTACCTTCGGCTGGCGGTACGCGGGCACGGCCGGTTGCGCATCACCGAGTACGGCAAGGAGACCACGCAGGCTCGCGGCCCCAGCTTCGGGAGCGTGCTCAACGTTGCTGCAGGCGGAACCACGACCTGGATGCGGATCGCGCACACCGTTGACTCGATGACCGGCGAAGGGCACTACCGTGCTGCGATCAGTCGGGACGGCCGTACCTGGGTCTGGGGCACCACCTACACCATGTCGGCCGCCGCTGAGGCCGATGGCCCACGTGTCGGTCTCGTCGCCCACGGCGGTGACAACAACCAGGTGGCCGCGTTCGACTACGTGCGCTGGTACGACCTGCGTGGCCCCAGGTAGTCGCTAGCACCGACGCAGATCACCCTCGGTCCTGGTTGAGGTCGAGTTGGGCGGCCAGGAACAGCAGAGCGTTCGTGAGCTGACGCCGCTGAACCGGCGTGTTCGTCCAGCCATCGCGCAACGCCGCCGAGTGCCGCCAGGTCGATCGCGACTGTCGCGTGTGCGATGTCCGTCAGGAGGTGTCGTGTTTCGCGGCCAGCATCAGTGCCAGTCGTCCATGACTTGAGGACTGGAGAGATGTTGATGCGGTTGAAGGGGAAGGTTGCGGTTGTCACTGGGGCGAGCCGAAATGTGGGGCGTGGGATTGCCCGGGTGTTGGGTCAGGAGGGCGCGACGGTCTATGTCACCGGCAGGACATCGCGTGGTGGTGCCGATCCGACGGGCCAGGCTCAGACGGTCGAGGACGTCGCGGAGGAGGTGAGTCGCCGCGGTGGTGAGTGGATCCCGGTTCGCTGTGACCATGCCGACGATGGTGACGTAGCGGCGTTTGACCGGCCGCACCTCTGCAACCCGAGCGTGTCGAAGGTCGAGTTGCCTGCCTCTACGGATCTGTGAGTGTCGTGGGTGGCGGTTCTGAGTGGACTGCCGTCAGGGCAGCAGCTGCCGGACGTAGATGAAACACTCGCGGCATGACGGACTTCGCGGATCGATACGTCACGATCGACGACCCGATTCCTGCCTTCGACCAGGTTGTGGAGGCTGTCGCTGCCCTCCTCGCTGCCGCAGACGAAGCCTCCGCCCCCAACGCGGCGATGCCGCTCGACTGGTCGTTCGACAGGTTGCGCTACCACTTCGTAGAGACTCTCGAGAGGTACACCGCGGTCGCCGACGGCGGGCCGGAGCCGGCGGAGGGCAGCCCCGTGACGGACCACCCACCCCACAGTGCCACCGATTTCCTGGCCGCCGCGACGCGTGCCCGTCGGGCGTTCAGCCGGCCCGATGTGATCAATGGTGTGCTCCACACTCAAATCGGGCCGCAAGCCGGCCGGGTGGTGTTCCAGCACGTACTCAACGAGCTGGTCATCTCCCACGCATGGGATCTAGCGCGAGCCCTGGACCGTCAGGTCATGCTGCCGCATGCGCTCGTGGAACAGTGCCAGGCAAGCTGGCGACAGTTCTTTTCCGAGTTCGGCCGGCCCGCTGTGAACGTCGAGCCTGAGTGCCCGGTGCCCGCCAACGCATCGGCTACGGACCGCCTGGCCGCCTACCTTGGCCGTCCCGTCTGATCCGGGCTGGCGCCGTGCCAGTTGCATGCCAGATGGCGCGGCCGATCAGGGTCCGTTACGGGCAACAGCGATCACGAGGACACCGGTAGGACACCGCGCAGGTCTGCGCTCAGCCGAGCGTGGACGCCGAATGTGCCTTTGCAAGTCAGGGGTAGAGTGCCTCGGCTTCGATTCCACGAGCACCGCGGGGATCGTCCGAGCCGCTTCCTTACGGACGCCGCCCGAGGTCGCTCTGAGATCTCGTGTCGGACCGGTCTGCCTGCCACCAGGCGGGTTGTCAACGACTCTGTCAACGAAGCGGAGTCCTAAGAGGCCGAACATGACAGCCAACTCCCTGCAGTCTGGGGGTCAAGCGTCCACGGCCGGCGTCGACCGGACCGGACTGTCCGCTCATTGCTAAACGCCGCCGCTAACACCGAGGCCGGACGGGCCTGGACCTGGGCGGAGGATCCGGGCTCTGCACCTCCACATGGCGGACGTCTCTGGACGCCGTTGGAAGGTCCGGATGGAATTCTTGGATCTGATGACCACGTGCCTCTTGCCTGCTAGATGGAGCGGCCGATCATGGTCCGTTGATCGGCCGGCGACCCGAGACCCCCCGCTGGGAGAGGGGAATAGACCCGCCACAGTGTGGGATTGACAACCGGGCCTACCAATCCGCTACCGAGCCGTCGTTCTCGTGATACGTCTCTCCGCCTAGCTCGGCGTGGTACCCGTACGACTCGCCCGTGAACTCCTTCGTGGCCTCCGCCTCGTCCACCTCCACCCCAAGGCCGGGCGTCTCCCACAAGGGGATATGCCCATCGATCACCCGCCAGTCCTTCTTCAGCAGGCCGTTGCCGAGCCCGGCGTCGACCTGCTCCTGGATCAGGAAGTTCGGGACGACGGCATCGACGAGCATGCACGCGCCCAGTGCAAGCGGGCCGATCGCGCAGTGCGGCATGATGTGCTGGTAGTACACCTCCGCGTAGTTGGCGATCTTCTTCAATTCGCTCGGTCCGCCGCAGTGCGCCACATCCGGTTGCAGCAGCGCCACGCACTGCTTCTCGATCACCTCGCGGAACTCCCACCGGCTCAGGAGCCTCTCGCCCGTGGCGATCGGGAACGGGACGTGATCCGAGACCAGCTTCAACGCGTCGGCGTTTTCCTGCGGCACAGGCTCCTCGACGAACATCGGCCGCATGCCCTTGATCTCGTTGCACACTTCGATCGCCAGCGCCGGCGTCATCTTTGCGTGGAAGTCGAAGCACAGCTCCACGTCCGGGCCGACCCACTCACGCATCTTGTAGGCCGCCTCGACAAACTGGTCGATCCTCGACGGCGGCTCGTGGGCGCGCCAGAGGCCGGCTGGACCGGCCTTGTACGCTGTGTAGCCCTTCTTCTGAAGCATGTCGAGCCGCTCGCGAGAGGCCTCAAGTCCCTCGTCGGACAGGTCGCGGATGCCCCAGTGCGCATACACCCTGATCCTGTCCCGCACGGCGCCGCCCATCAGCTTGTAGCTGGGCACCCCGTAGTGCTTGCCGGCGATGTCCCACAACGCCGCATCGACTGCTGCCAAAGCGCTCATGTTGTGTGCGCCGCCCCTGAAGAAGGCCGATCTGTAGATCTGCTGCCAATGATGCTCGATACGAAGAGGGTCCTTGCCGATCAGGTACTGCGCATATTCGTCGATGACCGCCGGGACCGACTTCGGCTTGCCCTCCAGCGTGCTCTCCGCCCATCCGTCGATTCCCGCGTCGGTGCCGATGCGGATCAGTCGGGTGCGGTTTTTCGGAGCGAACTGTTCGACGTGCGTGATCTTCATCCTGCGGCGGCCTTCTACTCTCGTGAAAATGGGGCGCCTCGAAAGCGACAACCTCCGAAGCGCCGCACATATTACTCCCGCTCCCCGCAGGTGGCCGGTTCCCCTTCCAGCCGGAGGAGCTCATCGGCTCCGTCCTAGACAAACCTGATTCTCTTGCCACGAAGGGCATTCTCATGTCACCACGCGCGCCCAATCGTCCAAGATCATCGGCAGATCGAGGCTTAGGGACCTGGGGCGCCGTCCTCGGGCTCGCTGGCGGACGAGCACATGATCTGGGGTCGCCACGGCTGCACGGGGCAGGAACGTGACCGCTCCGCCTTCCTCGCACGCCAGTCTCCGGCCTCCACTCCACGGGTCAAGAGCGCCGTTGGCGTCGCTTCGCGATCGAGCAATCTCGGCTCCTGACCCGTTTCGATCCGGCCTTCAATCTGGCTGGGTGCGACGAAGACCGGGGACGTGCGGTTGCCGGCCAGACCCTCGTTCGCGCCGCGACCGGCCAAGGAGACGCTCACGCGCTCAAGAGCCGACGTAGCTCAGCGAGCCTGCCCAACACCACTAGTCGCGCCTCGGCCTTGTCCACGAATCCATCATCCGCCTCAGCGAAGGGCGGCACCCACCCTCATTCGCCCAGGAGCTGCGCTAGGCCGCCGAGAGGGACGAACACCTGTCGCGACGACGGGCATGCCCAACCCACCAGGTCGCCGTTGGGTACCGGGATCAGGGCATGACGGTGGTGCGGGCACGGCGGCCACTGCTCGGTCGTCTCCTCGGCCACGACGTCCTGGAGCTGCTCCACGGCTTCTGCGACCTGGGATGCCAGGGGCTCCGCCCGCCCCGACGGACCAGAACGCCAGCAGCAGCAGCTCCTCCCGGCCGCCACGTCGGATCGATATCGCCTCCGGAAACGGCCACGGTGTGACATACGTTTGCCCGGCCGGTGGTGGTGCGGCGTCGAAGGATGGGAACCAGGCTGGCGAACAGTCGCGGGACTCAAAGGCTTCCGCGATGACCTCAACGGTCCATGACCCGGCGACATCATGCAGATCCGCAGCCAGACGCACTGCAATGTCCCCGATCTCCGACGGCACAGCCATGTTCGTCACCTCACCTTGTGTTGAATACCGTATGCACCGTCGCCGTGTGGCCGGAGACGCCGGTCACTCGTGCCACTCGCGTGCCCTTACGGCAGGCGAAGCAGAGGTCGGCCAAGCCACTCCAGGCCGACCGCTCGCGCAGCATGGGCCGTGAAACACCGCGATTCGTACGATTCCCACGCTGATCGTTTCGCCGCAGGCTGCGCGCACCGACCGGCGATCCTTCGAGTGCGACTGCAGCCCACGGCGTGACAGCACCGCCGGGCTTGGAGGGGTACGCTCCGAGCCGTCGCGGATCTGGGATTCACCCTCGCCTAGATCCGACTTGGCGCATCATGCTCGGATGGAGATCACGCCGACCGATCAGGGCGAGCCGAAGCACACATCGGAGCGCTCGTGGCTCCGCCGCGTGCGACGATCTCACACTCCGGCAATCCTGCTGGTAGTAGTCGCGGTCGTCGCCTTGGCTCTGGCGCTGAGCAGGACGGATCTAGTCCGCGGTTCGCTCCAGTTGCCCGAGGACAGCACGGTCAGTGGCATGAACGCCAACGTCGGTGACACCGTTGCCTACGGCTACAACCTGGCCCGCAACAACGGTGGGTCTCCGGCGAGGCTGATCCGGGCGGAACTTGTGCTTCCCGCCTCCGATGTCCAGTCCGCCGCCCGGGTCGTTTCCACCCGGGTCGATGCAACGCCCCCATTCCTGGGTTCCGGGCTGTGGCCTGACGACATGCCATTTGCCCCAGACGACGAGGCCGCTTCCTGGCTACACGGTCCGTCCTGGGCAGGTCTTCGGCATCGTGTTCGTCGTGAAGGTCCTCGCCCCGGGTGACAGCCTGTGGTCGCGATCCAAGCTCACGTACGAACAGAACGGACTCACCCACAGCACCGAGACGAACAACAGTTTCATGGTGTGCACTCCACGCGACCGGAAGGCTGCCTGCTTCACCCCCGAGTACATCGAACGCCACAGCCCCTGACCAGGGCCGCGAGCGCCACACGCCGCAGTGCAAACCGGCGTGCACTAAGCGGATGGACGAGCCTGGACTGATCCGGATAACAAGGAGGCGCGCGACCCGTCCAGTCAGCATGAACGAGCGGACGCGGCCGGATCTGGACAAGTGACGACGGGTTCCTAACCCGTGTGTCGCCACGGTCCGGTCGGGGCAATCCGCGTGCCGTCGATCATGGTCGGACATGATCGGCCGCCGCCTGGATCTTGACTGTGAACTCCTGCCAAATCGTGGCAGTTATGTCCATCATGAGGAAAGCTCGCGACGTCGAATGATGGGTCGCCCACCATCGAGAAGGGGTCGATCGCCAGCCAACCACGAAAGCAGCTTCCGGAGAGCGCCGATCTGTGTCTGGTCAGTCACCGCAGCGCCACCTTCCCGGACAGCTCCCCGCCCCGGCTCATGCTTCTGAGCGGACCTGTAGCGGTGCTGTACTCGCGCTGATCCGCGCCGGGAGGCGACGGTGGAGCCGGTAGACGGCACACTGTGTGTCCTCCAGTGCACTGAGAAAGGTTGCGATCCCGATGTACGAACTCTCGGCCAACCTCGAGCTCCTCTTCACCGAGCACGGCGGGCGAGGTGGCGAAGCGGGCGACAGCGCCGCTGACCGGGTGCGGGCAGCCGCCGACCTCGGCGTACCTTCGGTGGAGATCTGGCTCTGGCGAACCAAGAACCTCGACGAACTCGCCGAGACACTGCACGCCACCGGCACGGCGCTCCAGGTGATGTGTGTCGAACCGATGGGCCACCTCGTCGACCCATCGACACACGACACGTTTCTCGCAGCTGTAGCCGCATCCGCGGCGGCAGCCGACAAGCTCGGCTGCCCCTATCTCGTGGTCACTGCCGGCCAGGACCGGCCGGGTGTACCTCGATCGACCCAACACCAGGCCATCGTGGACGCGCTTCGCCAGGCGGCAAGGGTTCTCGAACCCTATGATGCGACGCTGCTCCTGGAGAATCTCAACTCCAGGGTCGACCACGTGGGCACATTCCTAGACTCGACCACCGAATGCCTCGACATCCTTGACGAGGTCGCCTCACCACGGGTCAAACTGCTCTACGACCTCTACCACTCCCTCGTCATGGACGAAGACCCGGAGGCCGTGCTCGCCGGGCGTACGCAATGGCTCGCCCACGTCCAGATCGCCGACGTCCCCGGACGTCACGAACCCGGCACCGGTTCGGTGGACTGGCCCCGCCAGCTCACGATCCTGCAAGAGCTCGGCTACACCGGACGGATCGGCCTGGAATACACGCCCACCGCCACCTCCGCCCGCTCGCTCGATCACATTCGCGAGAGTGCCCAGGCGGCGGGCTCGACACAGTAGGCCTCCCTCGGCAAACAGCCTCTCCTTACGTCGAGCCGAACGATGGTGTATTCGCCGCTGCGGAGCAGTTCGACGAGGACCTGTGCCACCCGTTCTCGTCCACGCCGCGAACTGGCTATATCGCGGCACCACGCCACGCATCATCGCCCAACCAGGCGTACTGATCATGGAGCCGTTCCGACTCACCAACCGCATAGACGCCTACCCAGTCGAGGCCACGATCCTCGACGCCCTCGCAACACTCGCCCGCGCCCGCGACACTCCGAGACAGAACGGCTAGTGTCCCGCGTCTGAATCTCGTTTACGGATCCGCATACGGACACGGCCCCGGCCGGAACGCTGCTCCTCCGATGCGTCATCGCGGTGTTCGGGCGCACCGTTCTACTACCGGACGGCCGTGGACTGGCCCCGAACACCGCTCGTATGGAGCCGCGACCGAAGCTCGCGCGGTTACCCCAGCCGGGTGGCCGTGATGAGGACGGTTTCGAAGTTCATCGCGAACGAGCCACCGAAGTCATCGATAGCCGCTCCGATGCCTTCGTACAGCCGTTCTTGGACGGCTGGGTCGAGTGCGGTGTGGTCGCTGCGTGAGAGAAGCTGCTCCAGCCAGTGGTCCCTCTGGTAGGTCTGGGTCCACGGGAACCACTTCTCCGTCGGGACATCGAAGTCGGGTACCGCGGCGATCGCGGCGGAGGTCAACCCGGTCCGTCGGTCCGTTGACCGGTTTGCCGCGTAACCCCTGAAGACGGTGTGCACGCGGCTCGGCAGCACGCTCGCGTACACCTCGGCGAGAGCATCAGCCAGGTCGTCAGGGTGAGATCCAGCACTCCAGATCAGGCAGAGGCGCCCGCCGGGCCGCAGCACCGAAGCGGCCTTGGCGGTTGCAACGGCTGAGGTCGAGCCAATGCCACGCCTGCGCCGAGACAACCCGATCGAAAGTGCGACCAGCAGGCTCCCAATCCTCGAAGGGACCGACTTCTACGTCGATCCCGTGGCCGCGGGCGATCTGCGCCATCCTCGGAGCCATCTCCACGCCTAGGACCGTGGCGCCCCGCCCGGCCATCAGCCTCGAAGCGATCGAGCGATCCAACGCCCGGCGGCGGTGTTCGTCCATCGCCGACGCGACCAGGCCCTCAAGTGCAATCCGCAGACGGCAACACATCGATGGCCCCACGGCTGCGCTTCCGACGCCCGTTGACACCTGCCATGGGCCGACAGTACTGCGTTTCGTGTCACAAACCGTGTCATGGCGCCTGCGGTAGCTGGCGTCGCGCGGGCATCTGTGCTGGTCAGCTGGGGCGCGCCCGGGAGGATTCGAACCTCCGACCATCGGATTAGAAGTCCGGCGCTCTATCCGCTGAGCTACGGGCGCTGGCCGTGGCAGGTGCACGTCGCACACTCCACCGCAGCAAAGCGTAGTGGAGGGCCTGGCCGGAGCCTGACACCGCGGCGGTCGATCTGACCGAATCTGTCCACAGAAGCCGATTCGGCGGACATTTCCACAGCCTCACTCGTCGCTCGCCCAGCCTCCCGGCCGGTCCGGCACCGTTGTGGTCACAGCACACGAGAAGGGTCACCGATGAACGAGACGATGATCAGCATTGCCGGGAACGTCGCCACCGACCTGCGGTTCCTGCGTTCGGAGCGCGGCACGCCACTCGCGTCGTTCCGCCTCGCCTCGACGGCCCGCCGCTACGACCGTAGCCAGGGCGGATGGGTCGACGGGCGCACGACGTTCGTGACAGTGATCTGCTGGCGCACCCTCGCCGAGAACGTCGCGGCGAGCCTGCGCAAGGGAGAGCCGGTGGTGGTCGTCGGACGACTTCGGGTGGAGCCGTGGGAGCGGGACGGGCGTACCGGTACGACAGTCGAGGTCGAGGCGCAGGCGATCGGCCACGATCTCTCCCGCGGCACCTCGGCGTTCCGACGGACTCGTCGTGAGCAGTCTGCGGCGCCCTCGGACACCCAGGTGGCCGAGGAGCTGGCCCGCAGCTGGGAGAGCGTTCCAGTGGAGGGAGCGGATTCAGCGAGTGCCGACGGTTCCGTCGTGGAGGGAGACACCCCGGCAACCGCCGCGGCTGCCTCCGTCCCGTGGCCCACAGCAGATGACACGGGTGCCGATGATCCGGAAGACGTCGGCGTCGCCCGAGCAAAGGCGGGTGCGCTGCCCACGCATCCCCGCGGTGGCGGGCGCGGTCCTCGCGCCGGCGCCACCCGCTCGGGCGACGCCGGCCCGCGGGCCGCCTGAGGCGGTCCGCCCGAGATACGCGGTTTGGTGCGCCGCGGTCTCGACGCTGCCGGGCGGGTTGTCGTTCGCTCTCGGTCGCCCCTGCCAGCCCCCCCGCCGTGGGCGCAGAGGACGCCCGCCCGGCAGCACCCCCGCCATCTGGATGTTGCAGGATAGAGAGTCCGCTGATTCCGTTCTCGACCCTCAAGGTGAATGCAACGTGCCCGAGTTCATCTACACGATGCGTGGCGTCCGCAAGTCTCTCGGCGACAAGGTGGTGCTCAACAACGTCACCCTGTCGTTTCTCCCTGGGGTGAAGATCGGCGTCGTCGGGCCCAACGGCACGGGGAAGTCGACTCTCCTCAAGCTGATGGCCGGGATGGAGCAGCCGTCCAACGGCGAGGCGATGCTTGCCCCGGGCGCGTCGGTCGGCATGCTCCAGCAGGAGCCGCCGCTCAACGAGGAAAAGAACGTCCTGGAGAACGTCGAGGAGGGCGTGGCGGAGACGAAGGCCATGCTCAACCGGTTCAACGAGATCTCCGCGGAACTCGCCGACCCTGACGCCGACTACGACACACTCCTCGCCGAGATGGGTGAGCTGCAGACCCAGCTCGACCACCGCGACGCGTGGGACCTCGACTCCCGGCTCGAGATGGCGATGGATGCCTTGCGCTGTCCTGCCCCAGATCTCGACGTGACGCGGCTGTCGGGTGGCGAACGTCGACGCGTGGCCCTGTGCAAGCTGCTGCTCTCGCAGCCTGACCTGCTGCTGCTCGACGAGCCGACAAACCACCTCGACGCCGAGAGCGTCCAGTGGCTCGAGCAGCATCTCGCGGCCTACCCCGGCACCGTGCTCGCGGTCACACACGACCGGTACTTCCTCGACAATGTGGCCGGCTGGATCCTCGAACTGGACCGAGGCAAGAGCTACCCCTATGAAGGCAACTACTCGACCTATCTCGAGACCAAGCAGCAGCGGTTGAGTGTCGAGGGTCGCAAGGACGCCAAGCGCAAGCGGATCCTCGAGCAGGAGCTGGAGTGGGTGCGGTCCAACCCGCGGGCCCGCCAGGCCAAGAACCGCGCCCGTCTCCAGCGCTACGAAGAGCTGGCGACCGAGGCCGAGCGCGCCAAGAAGATCGACTTTGAGGAGATCCAGATCCCTCCGGGCCCGCGGTTGGGCAACGTGGTGCTCGACGCCTCGGGTCTGACGAAGGGCTTCGGGGACCGGCTCCTCATCGACAACCTGTCGTTCACGCTGCCGCGAGCCGGCATCGTCGGTGTGATCGGCCCCAACGGGGTAGGCAAGACCACGCTGTTCAAGATGATCGTCGGGGAGGAGAAGGCCGACTCGGGCGACCTGAAGGTGGGGGAGACGGTCAACATCTCCTACGTCGACCAGACCCGCGGCCGGATTCCCGCGGAGAAGAACGTGTGGGAGGTCGTCTCCGACGGGCTCGACTGGATCAGGGTCGCGAGCTTCGAGATGCCGAGCCGCGCCTACGTCGCCTCGTTCGGCTTCAAGGGTCCTGACCAGCAGAAGCGGGCCGGCATCCTCTCCGGAGGAGAGCGCAACCGGCTCAACCTCGCGCTGACGCTGAAGCAGGGCGGCAACATGCTGCTCCTCGACGAGCCGACCAACGACCTCGACGTCGAGACGCTGCAGTCACTCGAGAACGCCCTGCTGGAGTTCCCGGGCTGTGCGGTGGTCACGTCCCACGACCGATGGTTCCTCGACCGGGTCGCGACCCACATCCTCGCGTGGGAGGGCACGGACGAGAACCCCGCCCAGTGGTTCTGGTTCGAGGGAAACTTCGCCGACTACGAGCAGAACAAGATCGAGCGCCTCGGAGCCGAGGCTGCTCGGCCGCACCGTGTGACCTACCGGCGGCTGACCCGGGATTGATCCTCAGGGGCCGGTCAGCCGCGCGGCCCGCCGTCGGCGGGCCGGCCGTGCTCGCTGACAGCCTCGAACGCGCGGCCGATCGCGGCGAAGTCGTCGTCGCTCACCACATCGACCAGCGCCTCGCGAACGCCCTTCACGTGGATCGGTGCCGCGTCGACGAGCCGGGCGTACCCGTCTTCGGTCAGGCGTGCCATCACGCCCCGGCCGTCGGACGGGCAGGTCAGCCGCTCGACCAGACCGGCTGCCTCCATCCGCGAGATCGTGTGGGTCAGGCGGCTGCGGGAGTGGTGCACCGAGTCGGCGAGCTCAGCCATCCGCAAGGTCCGGCCGGACGCTTCCGACAGCCGGACCAGGATCTCGTACTCCGGAAGGGACAGTCCGGCCGAGCGCAGGTCGCGCTCCAGCCGTTCCATCAGCCGCGCGGTCCCCACGAGGTAGGAGCGCCACGCTCGCTGCTGGGCCGCCGTGAGCCACCGGGTCGTCACCATGGATCAAGGCTACCGGAATAGTTGACGCTTCAACGAGGTTGTGTGATCGTCGGCATGAAGTTGAATCTTCAACCTAGCTCGTAAGGAGCTCTCCATGACCATCACGACCATCCCGGCACTGACCGCGGGTACGTGGACGATCGACCCCGCCCATTCCGAGATCGGTTTCACGGTCCGGCACCTGATGACCAAGGTGCGCGGCTCCTTCCGCGAGTTCGAGGGCACCGTCGAGACCGTCCCTGACCTTGCTGCCTCCCGGGTCTCCGTGACCATCCAGCTCGGGTCCTTCGACACCGGGAACTCCCAGCGCGATGAACACGTGCGCTCAGGCGACTTCCTCGACATCGCGACGTTCCCGACCATGACCTTCGAGTCCTCCGGCCTGCGTCCCGACGGCGAGGGCTTCGTCCTCGCGGGCGACCTCACGATCAAGGGCGTCACCCGGTCGGTGGAGCTCTCGGCGGATTTCCTGGGGACCGACGACGACCCCTACGGCAACACCCGCGCCGGTTTCGAGGCCTCGACCGTGATCAACCGCAAGGACTTCGGCGTCGACGCCAACGTCCCGCTCGGTGGCGAGAAGCTCCTCATCGGCGACCAGGTGACCGTGCAGATCTCCGTCCAGGCCGTCCTGCAGAAGTAGCGCCGTCCACCCGGTCCACCCCGTGCCGCTCGCGTCCGGTTCCGGATGTGAGCGGCGCGGGCCGATCGGGCGACGCCGGCCGATCGCCTCGGGGGTGGAGGAGATGCCCGTCCTCCGCCTGAGAGGATCACCCCGTGACCCGTTTTGCCTTCAGCTGCCCGCTCCGCTGGTCTGACATGGATTCGTACGGACATGTGAACAATGTCCAGTACCTGCGGTATCTCGAGGAAGCCCGGGTAGCACTCTTCTTCGACGGAGCCCGGCAGGCTGGCGTCAAGACCTTCGAAGGCGAGCTCGTCGTCGTACGGCACGAGATCAACTACCGCCGGCCCCTCCTCTTCCGGACCGAACCGGTGCTCGTCGAGACCTGGGTCAGCGACATCCGTTCGTCGTCCTGCACGATCGGCTACGAGGTCAGGGACACCAGCACCGTCTTTGCCACGGCCTCCAGCGTTCTCGCGGCCTACGACGCCCAGCTCGACCGAGCCCGACGGCTGACCACCGAGGAGCGGGCCTGGCTCGAGAGGTACCGCGACCCCGCCGGGACCTGACCGGCCTAGCCTTCGATCGCGGGACGTTCGTCGTTCTTGCGCCGCTTGCGCTTGACGTCCACGCCACCCCAGAAGGCGAGCCCGGTAACGCGTACGACCGGCTGGCCGGGCTTGGCCTCCGCATGGGACGACGACTCGTCGAAGCCGCCCATGATCCCCACACCGTCGACGATCACGTGGACGTCCTCGGGGACGATGACCTCGATGCCGCCCATGAAGGCGAAGGCCCGGATCGTGACCTCCCGCTGAGAGAAGCGGGCATCACGAAGGTCCAGTTGGACGCCGCCCATCAGTGCGACGGCGGTGTAGGCGGAAGGTACGACCCAGCCGCCGCGCCGGGTGGCGCCGGACATCACCGCGATCGAGAACGAGTGGTGTGCCGTCCCGCCGATGCGCGGATCCGGACCACCCGGACGAGGTCCGAGGTTGGTCGACGGCGACGCGCCCGGTGCCGGGAGGTCGCGGGTGAATCGCTCGAGCTCGGCGTAGGTCCTTGCCTCGAACACTCCGTCGAGCCGTTCGTGGAGTTCGTCGAGGGTGAGGCGGCCGTCTCCGGCCGCGTCGCGGAGGACCTCTGCGACCTGGTGGCGGTCGGCATCCGATGCCCGGATGTCGCGCGGATCGGTCGGTTCGGGCAGTTGGCTCACGGCGCAAGCTTAGGGCTTCGCCTCCGCCGACCCGAGCGTCCGCGTCCGGCCAGTTTGCCGTCCTGACCAGGGTGATCGCCCACTGGAGCCCGGCTTGCCACCGTCGCGGCGGTCGGGCTAGGTTCCAGAAAGCGCTTACCCAGCAGGCCGACACGCCCTCGCACCCGTAGCGGTGGTACGCCCGAGAGGAGCCCGGATGACGACCGAGCAGGCGGCACAGCAGCAGGACGCGCTCGACACGAGCACCGAACCGGCGGGAGCGGGCGCCGGGGACCGGCTGAGGTACGCCGTCGTCGGCCTGGGCTCGCGGTCGCGGATGTTCACGACCGCCCTACTCACGGAGTACGCCGGGCGCGGCGAGCTGGTCGGACTCTGCGACGTCAACCAGACCCGGATGAACTTCTACAACGCGGCGTTCGGCGAGTCCCACGGCACGCAGCCCGTCCCGACGTACGGGCCGGACGAGTTCGTCCACATGCTCGAGGAGCAACGTGTCGACGTCGTCATCGTCACCTCCGTCGACCGTACGCACGACCACTACATCGTCACCGCCATGGAGCACGGCCGCGACGTGATCAGCGAGAAGCCGCTGACGACCGACGCGGACAAGTGTCAGCGCATCCTCGACACCCAGGCGAGGACCGGGCGCAGGCTCACCGTGTCGTTCAACTACCGGTATGCCCCGCGCAACTCCGCGGTCAAGGAGCTCATCCAGTCCGGCGCCATCGGCGACGTTCAGTCCGTCCACTTCGAGTGGCTGCTCGACACCAAACACGGCGCTGACTACTTCCGACGCTGGCACCGCGACAAGCGCAACTCCGGCGGGCTGATGATCCACAAGGCGAGCCACCACTTCGACCTCGTGAACTGGTGGCTGGGCAAGGCGCCGGAGACGGTGTTCGGCTTCGGCGACCTTCGCTTCTACGGCCGCGACAACGCCGAACGCCGCGGCGAGGTCGTCCGCAGCTACCGCAGTCACGGCAGCCCCGACAGCGAGAAGGACCCCTGGGCGATCAGCCTGGCCGACGACCCCACCCTTCGGGCGCTCTACCTCGACGCCGAGCACGAGGACGGCTATCTCCGGGACCGGAACGTGTTCACCGACGGGATCAGCATCGAGGACGACATGTCCGTGCTGGTGCGCTACGAGGGCGGCGCGACCATGACCTACCACCTCACGGCGTACTCGCCGTGGGAGGGCTACCGCGTGATGTTCAACGGTACGAAGGGCCGGCTCGAGCTGAACGTCGAGGAACGCTCGTACGTCAGTGGCGCCGCGCAGGACCCCAACAAGCCGGGCGCTGATGCGCCGAAGGCACTGCCGATCGACCGGGCCCAGCTGGTGATCCGCCCGCTGTGGGACGTGCCGCGTGCGGTCGAGGTCGAGGAGGGCGCGGGCGGCCACGGCGGCGGCGACCGCCGGCTGCTGAACGACCTGTTCGCGGAGCGTCCCGACCCGGATCCGCTGGGCCGGGCCGCGACCCACCTCGACGGTGCGTACGCCATGCTCGTCGGCGCGGCCGCGAACCGGTCGTTCGCCAGTGGCCTGCCGGTGGCGATCCGGGACCTCGTGCAGTTCCCCGGCGGGAGGTAAGCCCGGCGGGACGTAACGGCGCGAGGTAAGCGCGGAAGGTCGAACTCGTCGGGGTTGCTCAACCGGCGAGGTACGCCTCGTGCCGCACCCCCGCCCGGACCTTCAGCTGGACCTCGTCCTTCTCGCGACAGTGGGGGACCGGTTGCCGTGTCGCGGCCTCTACCAGGTGGTACTCCCCGGGGTCGAAGAGGCTGCTGCGCAGCCGCAGGTCCAGGTCCCGGTCGGCCTCGAAGCCGACCTTGGTCGGCGAGCCCGCGGTCCACCAGATGTCCAGCGTGAGGCCGCCGCGCGCCCGCAGGCCGCGGACGCTGCCGTGCGGCCAGGCCGACGGCAGGGCCGGGAGTACGTGGACCGCCGACGTGTCGCCGTTCCGCCGGCTCTGCAGGAGCAGCTCGGCCACGCCCGCCGTGGCGCCGAAGTTTCCGTCGATCTGGAACGGCGGGTGGGTGTCCCACAGGTTCGGCAACGTCGAGTGCCGCAGGAGCTCGTGCAGCATGAGATGGGCATGGTCCCCGTCGAGGAGCCTGGCCCAGAAGTTGATCTTCCACGCCTTGCTCCAGCCGGTACCGCCGTCACCGCGGGCGCGCAAGGACACCTTGACAGCCTCGGCGAGCTCGGGCGTCTCCGCCGGAGAGATCCGACCGCCGGGATGCAGTGCGTACAGGTGTGAGACGTGGCGGTGCTCGTCGGCGGGATCGTCGAGGTCGACCTTCCACTCCTGCAGCTGGCACCAGGAACCCACCCGCAGGCCAGGGTCGAGGCGTTCGAGAGCGTCGACGAGGCGTTGCCGGAACGCCGGATCCTCACCGAGGACGAGGCTGGCCGCCACCGTCCGCGCGAGCAGGTCGGACACGACCTGTTGGGACATCGACGCTCCGGCCGTCACCGGTCCGTGCTCGGGGGAGTAGCTCGGCGAGACCACGAGCAGACCGTCGCGGCGAGTCCTCGACCAGGAAGTCCAGCCAGAACGCGACCGCCTCGGCCATGACCGGGTACGCCGTCGCGCGCAGGAAGTCGCGGTCACCGCCGAACTCGTAGTGCTCCCACAGATGCTGGCACAGCCACGCCGCCGCCTCGGGAAACCAGAACGACGTCGCGTAGTCGCGGACACCGGCGAAGCCCCAGATGTTGGTCTGGTTCCCGACGACGAAGCCGCGGGCACCGAGCTGCCGTGCGGCCGCCCGACCCGGTGCGCGGAGTGCGTCGACAAAGCTGAACAGGGGGGCGGCGGTCTCGGCCAGATGGGTGCTGTGCGCCGGCCAGTAGTTCATCTGCAGGTTGATGTTGACGTGGTAGTCGCTGGACCACGGCGGCGTGGGCGATGGGTTCCACACACCCTGCAGATTGGCCGGAAGTGACCCGGGCCGCGACGACGCGATGAGGAGATACCTGCCGTACTGGAAGTACAGCGCCTCCAGCGCCCTGCTCTCGGGGCCGGCTCCGTCGTAGCGGGCGAGGAGGTCCCCGGTGGGCAGGTCGGTCGACGTCGGCTGCCCGATGTCGAGGCGTACCCGGTCGAAGAGCCGCGCGTGGTCGGCGACGTGGGCGGCCCGCAGGGCGGAGTAGGGCTGTGCGGCGGCGGCGTTGACGCGCCGGCTCACCGTGCGGTGCGGGTCGTTGCCGCGGTAGTCGGGATGCCGGTTGGCGTAGTCGGTGCCGGCGCTGAAGATGAGCGTCGCGGCCCGCGCCTCCCGGATGGTCACCGTGTCCTCGCCGTCGGACAGGTTGCCGTCCTCGGCGACGACGAGCAGCTGACCCTCGTAGCGCAGCCCGTTGTCGGGCAGGGCTCCGCGCACCGTGATGCGACCGTAGTGGACGTGCGTGCCCGCACCCTCGTGCGGCGAGTCCAGGCCCACTGTCAAGGACAGCTTGCCGGGCTGGCTCGCCGTCAGCCGGATCGCGACTGCCCCGGCGGGGTAGCTCGCGAGCTGCTCGCGTACGTACCTCACGCCGTCCACGGTGTACTCGACGCGGGCGACCGCGGTGCGTAGGTCGAGCGAGCGTCGGTAGTCCATGGTCTGGACGCCCGGGTCGTGCAGGTCGAGTCGGAGTTCGCCGAACGGTTGGTACGCACCGAACGCCCAGTCGCGTTGCCCGAGCTGTTCGGCGAGCCAGTCAGGTTCGAGGGTCTCCTGCGTGGCAAGCCGTGCGCGGACCTCGGAGAGCGCACCCGGCCGGTGCGGTTCCCAGAGCCCGTAGCCGTAGGGATGGCCGTCCTCGGTCGCGCCTGGACCGCCCGTCCACAAGGACTTCTCGTTCAGCAAGATGCGTTCGGACGCCACGCCGCCGAAGACCATCGCGCCCAGCCGACCGTTGCCGATCGGCAGTGCCTCGCGCTCCCAGTCGGAGGCCGGATCGTCGTACCACAGGGTGAGTGCGTGCGCGGACGGCGAGGGTTCGTCGGATGCCGATCGGGTGGACGTAATGGCGAGCCTCCTGCCGAGAGCGGTCGGGAAACTGGCTCCTACGTGGGTCCTCGATCGTACATGTGACGAATCGATTGCGTGCTGTCGTTGGCCGGATTCGATCTTGCTCGGGCAGAGGCGCGCGGACTCCGCGACTCCGGCTCACGCCCTCCGCAGCCACACCGCGGTGTCGGCGGGAAGCGTCGCGTCCGCGAGCGGTCCGCTCGCGATCAGGACCTGCGTGTGGGTGGGCAGCGGCACCGGAGTAGCGGTCAGGTTGACGACGCACCGGAAGCTGTCCGAACGATCGAACGCGAGCACGCTCACCTCGTCGTGGCACCACACGAGGTCGGCGCTGGCCAGCTCCGGCAGGGACCGCCGGACGGAGAGCGCGGACCGGTACAGCTCCAGCATCGAGGCCGGGTCACCCGTCTGCGCCGCAACGCTGAGCTGGTCCCAGTGCGTGGGTTGCGGCAGCCACGGTGTGCCGGCGCCGAACCCCAGTGCCGGCGCGTCGCTCGACCACGGCAGCGGGACCCGGCACCCGTCTCGGCCGCGGCGCGTCTGGCCGGACCGCATCCAGATCGGGTCGCGCAACGCCTCGACCGGAAGGTCCTCGACCTCGGGCAGGCCCAGCTCGTCGCCCTGGTAGACGTACGCGCCGCCGGGCAGGGCGAGCATCAGCAGTGCTGCCGCCCGAGCGCGGCGGACGCCGAGCCGGACGTCGCAGGGCACCGTGCCGGCGGGCTCGTACGCCTTGCCGTCGGGCCGGCCGTACCTCGTGACGTGCCGGAGGATGTCGTGGTTGGAGAGCACCCAGGTCGGGGGAGCGCCGACCTCGGCGAGCGTCCGGAGGTTGTGGTCGATCGACGCTCGAAGTGTCTCGGCGTCCCACGGGCACTTGAGGAAGTCGAAGTTGAACGCCGTGTGCAGCTCGCCGGGCCGCAGGTAGCGCGCCAGCCGGTTGGCCCGCGTCCGCACCCACGCCTCGGCCACGAACACCCGGGGACCCTCTGGAGTGTCGGCGTAGGAGTCGGCGACCCGCCGCCAGGAGCGGTAGATCTCGTGCACCTCCTCGCGGTCCCAGTGCGGGTGGTCGGTGATGTCGGGCTGCACGAGCAGCTCTTCCTGGTCGAGGCCGATGTCGGGCAGGCCGTTGTGCTTGACGAGGCCGTGGGCGACGTCGATCCGGAAGCCGTCGACGCCACGGTCGAACCAGAACCGCAGGATGGCCTCGAACTCGGCGCGAACGTCGGGGTTGTTCCAGTTGAGGTCGGGCTGCTCGGGCGCGAACAGGTGGAGGTACCACTGCTCCGGTACGCCCTCGTCGTCGAGCAGCCGGTTCCACGCGGAGCCGCCGAAGACCGACTGCCAGTCGTTCGGTGGGAACGCGCCGTCAGGACCGCGGCCGTCCCGAAACCAGTACCTGTCCCGCTCGGGCGACCCGGGATCGGACGCGAGCGCCTCCGCGAACCACGCGTGCTGGTCGGAGGTGTGGTTGGGAACGATGTCGAGGATGACACGCAGGCCGTGCGCGTGTGCCTCGCCGATCATCGCCTCGGCCTCCGCGAGCGTGCCGAACTCCGGCGCAATCGCGCGGAAGTCGGCGACGTCGTAGCCGCCGTCCGCCATCGGCGAGGCGTACCACGGCGTGATCCAGATGGCGTCGACCCCGAGGGCCGCGAGGTAGGGGAGCCGGGCGCGGATGCCCGCGATGTCGCCGATGCCGTCGCCGTTGCCGTCGGCGAAGCTGCGGATGTAGATCTGGTAGATCATCGCGCTGCGCCACCAGTCGGGCTGGGCCGCCGCCGACGAGGGCTGCTCGGTGGGCTGCACGGTCAGCCGAGGAGGTTGGGACGCTGGTCCTCGACCGTGTTGACGAGCGAGTTCGCCGCCATCACGAGGTAGCCCCAGAGCTCGCGTTCGTACGGTGCTTCGAGCTGGAGCTCGTCGACCGCGTCGCGCATGTGGCGCAGCCAGCGGTCGCGCATGTCCTCGGTCACGCGGAAGGGCACGTGACGCATCCGCAGCCGCGGGTGCCCGCGCTGCTCCGAATAGGTACGCGGACCTCCCCAGTACTGCTCGAGGAACATCCGCAGTCGCTCCTCCGCACCGGCGAGGTCGGGCTCGGGGTACAGCGCTCGAAGGTCGGGATCGCCCGCCACGCCTTCGTAGAAGCGCTTGACCAACCGGTGGAACGTCTCGTGGCCGCCGACGGCGTCGTAGAAGGTTCGAACGCCCTGGTCGTCGCGGCCTGGCTGCAGTTGCTCGCTCATCGCCGTCCATTGTGACAACCGGCCGCAAGCCGAACGCGACCACCACGCCGAATCCGCCGCCCAGCGGGCGGAGCGGCCGCCTCCCGACTCGCGAACGGACGTACCGGACGGAGCGAAAGCCCGACAAAGGGGGAGAACCCGCGCCACCCCGTGCCAACCCGCGCCACCCCGCGCCGCCCGTGGCACGGCTCGGCCAGCCGGGCCCGCGGTCAGCCTGCCGGCCGGCCGCGCCCCACCGACTCCTGCTGGCGTACGGCGTCGAGGTGGCAGGCCACGGTGTGGCCCGACCCACCCGGGCCCGGCTCGGCCTCGCCGCCAGGTCCCGCTCCGGCGGCGAGGACGGCCAGCGGGGTACGCCGGCAGGACTCCGCCACGCCGCCAGCCGCCGCCGCACCCGACACGAGGTCCTGACAGCGTGGGTGGAACCGGCACCCGCCCGGGATCTGTGTCGCGTCCGGCGGCTCGCCGGCCAGCACGATCGGCGCGCGCACCGGGGAGTCGGGAAGCACCGAGACCAGTGCCCGGGTGTACGGGTGTCTCGGCGCTGTCAGGATCTGCTCCGTGGGACCGGCCTCGACGATCCGGCCGAGGTACATCACGGCCAGCCGGTCGGCGATGCTCCACGCCAGGCCGAGGTCGTGCGTCACCACCAGCGCGGCCAGCCCGAACTCCTCCCGCAGCCGCAGGAGCAGCGCGAGGATCTCGCCACGCACGGACGCATCCAGCGAGGCGACCGGCTCGTCCGCGATGATCACCTTCGGCTGGAGGACGAGCGCACCGGCGATCACGACCCGCTGGCGCTGACCGCCGGAGAGCTCGTGCGGGTAGGAGAGGAAGAACCGCTCGGGAGGCCGCAGACCGCAGTGGGCGAGCGCTTCGGCCACCCGGTCGCGTTCGTTGTCGGTGATCCCGTGGATGCGCAGGCCCTCGGCGACCGCTTCGTACACCGTGTGCCGCGGGTTGAGGGCGCCCGTGGGGTCCTGGAGGACCAGCTGGACCGAACGCCGGTAGGCCTTGAGGCCGGCCGAGGAGTATGCCAGCGGGCTGCCGGCGTAGCTCACGGTCCCGGAGGTCGGGCGGAGGAGTCCGAGCAGGGTCCGGGCCAGCGTGGTCTTGCCGCAACCCGACTCGCCCGCGAGCGCGAGGACCTCACCGGGTGCGAGGTCGAGGTTCACGCCGTCGACCGCCCGGGCGAGCCGGCCACCGCGTACGGCGAAGTCGACCTCGAGTCCTCGCGCCGACAGGATCGCGTCCCCGGTCATGTCGCCTCTCCCGTCACGTGCTGCTCCTCGACTCCACGGCCGGAGCCGGAGCCCGCTGGTCACCCGGCGCTCCCTCGACACGGACGCACGCCGCCTGCCGTCCTGGGCCGGCCGGCCACAGCGTGACGTCCGCCGTCCGGCACTCCGGCAGTCCGACCGGGCACCGCGGGTGGAACGGGCAACCCGACGGGATCGCCGCGGGGTCCGGGGGATCGCCGCCCAGCCCGCGGGGGCGACCACGGGAGCCCGCGTCGCCGACGATGGGAAACGCCGAGGCGAGCGCGCCGGCGTACGGGTGCCGCGGGTCGGTGAACACCTCGTGCGCGGGGCCGAGCTCGACCACCCGCCCGGCGTACATCACGGCGAGGCGCTCGCAGGTGGACGACAGCACCGACAGGTCGTGGCTGATCATGAGGAGGGCGATGCCGCGGGCGGCGACCAGGCCGGTGACGAGCTCGAGGACCTGCGCCTGGATCATCACGTCGAGGGCGGTGGTGGCCTCGTCGGCGACGATCAGCCGCGGCGAGCAGGCCAGCGCCATGGCGATCATGACGCGTTGCCGCTGCCCGCCGGAGAGCTCGTGTGGATAGCTGCGCATCCGCCATGCGGGCAGTCCCACCTGGGTGAGCAGGTCCTCCGCGCGCCGGTGCGCCTCGCGTTCGCCCACCCGCTCGTGCACCAGGATCGGCTCGGCGACCTGGCGACCGACGCGGTGAACGGGGTTCAGCGCGTGCATCGCCCCCTGGAACACGATGGACGCACCCGCCCAGCGGACCGCTCGCAGCGTGCCCCACGACATGTCGAGGACGTTCTCGCCGTCGAGCATGATCTGACCGGAGACCGACGTGCCGGCCGGGAGCAGCCGGAGCAACGCCAGCGCCAACGTGGACTTGCCGCAGCCGGACTCGCCCGCCACCCCGAGGGTCTCACCCGCGTCGAGCAGCAGGTCGACCCCGCGGACGGCGGGCACCCCGCCGCGGGCGGAGTGGTAGGTCACCGCGAGATCGCGTACGTCGAGCAGGGCCACCTCGTCTCACCGCTCCCGGAGCCTGGGGTTGAAGACCGCCTCGAGTGCGCGGCCGCACAGCGTGAAGCACAGGACGACGACGAGGATGGCGATGCCCGGTGTCAGGAGGTACCACCACGCGCCGTAGGTGATGGCGCCGGAGGAGTTTGCGCGGCTGAGCATGCCGCCCCACGAGATGCGCGCCGGGTCGCCGAGGCCGAGGAACGACAGGGTGGCCTCGGCCAGCACGGCACTCGCCACCTCCAGGGTCGTGCTGGCGAGCACGAGCGGCATGACGTTGGGCAGGACGTGGCGGGTCATCTGGTGCCAGTGGCCGGCGCCGAGCGCCCTGGCGCGTTCGAGGTACGGACGAGCCTCGACGGCCAGGGTTTGCGCGCGGATCAGCCTGGCCGTGCCCGCCCACGAGGTGATGCCGATCGCGACCACGATGGTCGTGAGGCTCGGTCCGAGAACGGCGGCGAGTGCGATCGCGAGCACGAGCCTGGGTAGGACGATGAACCAGTCGGTCACGCGCATCAGCAGGCCGGTGAACCAGCCGCCGAAGTGGCCGGCCGCGATGCCGACGAGCGTGCCGATTCCGATCGCGAGCAGGGTCGCCGTCACACCGACGAGCAGCGAGATCCGCGCGCCCCACAGGGTGAGGAGGAGGACCGAGCGACCGGTCTCGTCGGTACCGAGGAGGAACGTGGAGCCCGGCGGTTCGAGGCGTTCGCCGGTCGCCTGGGTGACGTCGAGGCCTCTCTCGTCGGTCAGGACCGGCGCCGCGAGGGCGAGCACGACGATCGCCACCATGCCGACCAGGCCGACGAGGCCCACCCGTTGGCGTCGGTAGTCGCGCCAGAACCGCGTCAGGGCCACCTTGCGGCGCTGCCACGCGACCGCGCGTACGGACGTGAGGGCGGCGACCGGCGCCCCAGGCGGCGTCTGGGGCTGTGGTTCGGCCTGCGTGTCGGTCATGCCTGGCGCACCCGGGGGTCGAGGAAGCGGTAGACGAGGTCGGCGGCGGTGTTGGCGAGGATCACCGCGCTCGAGAAGAACAGGAACGTGCCCTGGAGCAGCGGCAGGTCGGGAATCCTCAGGGCTTGGTACGCGAGGAGGCCGAGCCCCGGCCAGCTGAACACCGTCTCGGTCAGGATCGCGCCCCCGACGATGCCGCCCAGCTGCAGGAAGACCAGCGTCACCGTGGGGAGCAGGGCGTTGGGAACGGCGTGCCGGCTGCGTACGAGGTCCTCGCGAAGTCCCTTGGCCCGGGCCGTCGTGAGGTAGTCGTTGCCCATCTCGTCGAGGATGGACGACCGCATCACGAGGACGTACTGCGCGTAGATCACCGCCGTCATCGTCAGAACCGGGAGCACCAGGTGGTGCAGCGTGTCGAGCGCCTGGGGCCAGAACTCGTCGGGCGTGCGCGGCGCGACCATGCCGTTGATGGGGAACAGCCCGAGGTAACGGGCGAACACCATGATGACGATCATCCCGAACCAGAACGTCGGCGCCGACCACAACGTGAGGGAGATGCCGACCTGCACCTTGTCGAACCGGCTGCCCTGCCGCCAGCCGGCGCGGGTCCCGATCCACAGGCCGAGCGAGGCAGCCACGACGAGCGCGGTACCGGTGAGGAGGACCGTCGCGCCGAGCCGTTCGGCGATGAGAGACGTGACCGGCTGCTGGTACTGGTAAGACTCGCCGAGGTCGCCGGTGAGGACCCCTCGCAGGTAGTCGACGAACTGCAGCCACAGCGGGTCGTCGAGCCCGAGCTGCCGGCGGAGCGCCGCGCGCTCGGCCGGAGTCGTCGGGACGTCCCGCGTCAGCGCGTCGACCGGGTTGCCGCCGAGGATGCGGAACAGGAAGAACGCGGAGAACACCACCATGAGCAGGGACAGGGCGGCACCGCCGAGCTTGCTGGCGAGGTAGCGGGCCAAGCCCGTACCAGGTCGCCCGCCCTTGGGATCTGCACTGGTGGCCGGGCCGTCGGGCCCGGCCACCAGCGACGTGTCCATCGTCATGCTCTCGGCCTCATCGCGGCTGTACTACTCCCGCTCGTCGGCGGTCCTGCGCCGGCGGACGGCCACGAACCCGGCGGCCGCGGCGATGAGGACCGCGGCACCTCCCGCACCGAGGAAGAGCCCAGTCCGCGACGACTGCTCGTCCTGCTTCGCCTGCACCGGCTTGGCCGAGACGTACGCCCAGTTGCCCTGCTGGCCCGAGATCATGCCGTGCTTCGCGGGCTGCTTGACGAAGCCGGTCCACGGTCGCTGCGGTAGGCCTCCAGCGTGTCGGCGTACCGCAGGGTGATGACCGGCGCGTCGGTGTAGAGGATCTGCTGCATCTGGCGGATGATCTCCGCCCGGGCGGCGATGTCGCTCTCCTGCTTCTGCTGCTCGTGCAACTTGTCGTACGCCGGGTTGCAGTAGAACGTGTCGGTGTCGCGCTGCTTGCCGCTCGAGTCGTCGGGGAGGACGCCGCAGGTGTGCAGGCTGAGGATCGACGTCGGGTCGGGACCCACGCCCCAACCGGAGAAGATGATGTCGAACTTGCCGAGGTAGAGCAGGTCGTTGAGCTTGGTGAAGTCGGCGCTCTCGACCTTGGTGTCGATGCCGATCTGCTTCCACCAGCCCTTGAGGTACTCCGAGTCGGTGGCCTCCGACGGGGTGTCGGAGTGGTTGAGGAGCCGGAACGTCAACGGACGCGTGCCGTCGGGCATCCGCCTGATGCCGTCGGGACCCCGCTTGTAGCCCGCCTCGTCGAGGATCCGGTTGGCCTCCGCGAGGTCGAACTTCACCTTCTCCTGCTCGTTCGGCTGCCAGTAGTACGTACCGAAGATCGGCGGGATGTAGCTGACGCCGGGCTGGGCCAACCCGTCGTTGACCTTCCGGATCAGCTCCTCCTTGTTGGTCGCGTGGTGGATCGCCTGGCGGACCGCCGGATCCTTCAGCGCGGGATGGCCGTCACCGAACGGCTTGTGCTCCTTCGTCTGCGCACCGACGTTGAACGTGATCGAACCGAACCGTCGGTTCGCGGCCTGGTTGAGCGTGATGCCGCGCTTGCCGTCGAGCGCCTTGTACTGCGCCGGCGTGAGCCCACTCACGACGTCGACCTCGCCCGCGATGAGCGCCTGCACGCTCGCATCCGGGGTCTTGTAGTAGCGGAAGACGAGCTCGTCGTAGGCCGGCGCGCCGTCCCAGTAGTCCTTGTTGGCCTTGAGCCGGATGAACTGGTCGGTCTTGAACTCCACGACCTGGAACGGGCCGGAGCCGACGAGCGGGAAGTCGAAGTTCTTGAACGCGCCGAGCTTGTCGATCTTCTCCCAGATGTGCTTGGGAACGATCGCGTTGTCGAGCGCGAGCATCTGGTTGGTCGGCTTCTTGAGCTTGATGACGAGCGTGGTGTCGTCAGTCGCCTTGACGCTCTCGAAGTTCTCCACCAGGTCCGAGGACGACGCGCGGGCGTCCTTGTCGGTCATCATCAGCTGGTACGTGAACTCCGCGTCGTGCGCGGTGAGCGGCTTGCCGTCGGAGAACTTCACACCCTCGCGGATCGTGTAGGTCCAGGTCAGGTGGTCGGCCGACTCCTCCCACTTGGTGGCGAGACCGGGGATCGGCTTGAAGTCCTTCGCGCTCCAGTCGATCAGCGAGTCGTAGGTCAGCCCGGCGACGGTGTAGCCGATCGCGAAGAACGACATGAACGGGTTGAACGTGTCGACGGACTGCGAGGCGGCGACGACCAGCTGGGTGGGCCGGTCCTCCTTGGCGTACGCGGTGGCGACGGGGGAGGCGACGGCAGTGAGGCACGCCAGCGCCGCAAGCCCGGCCGCGCATCGTCGCCACCGGCGTGTTGCGATCGGCATCAGAGCACTCCTCGGTGCGCGGCGTGAAAATTTCTGCCGCATTCGACCCGCATTCGGTAAGTGAGGTGATGCTGCCCGTGTGTACGACGGGCGGTCAAGGCCTCGTCCGCAAGAGACACAGGCCCGTTACATGCCTGCTTCACGCGCGTGCTCACGCACCTCGACGGTTGCGATGAGCGGGACGCAGGGCAGGATGGCGTCGTACTGAATTTCGCGAAGGAGGATCATGGCCACCACGCGCACGGCGAACGCCCACTGGGAGGGTTCCCTCATGGAGGGTGCCGGCCGGGTCTCGCTCGACTCGTCCAAGCTCGGCACCTACGACGTCACCTGGCGGGCGCGCGCGGAGGCGTCGGACGGCAAGACCAGTCCTGAGGAACTCATCGCCGCCGCCCACTCGACCTGCTACTCGATGGCGCTCTCGCACGGGCTCTCGCAGGCCGGCACGCCGCCCACCAGCGTCGACACGAAGGCCGACGTGACGTTCCAGCCGGGCGAGGGCATCACCGGCATCCACCTGACCGTCCGGGCGTCGGTTCCTGGACTCGACGCCGACGCGTTCGCGACGGCAGCCGAGGCCGCCAAGGAGAACTGCCCGGTGTCGAAGGCGCTCACCGGCACCAAGATCACCCTCGACGCCACGCTCGTCTGACGCGCTGTCTCCGTGGTCGTGAGGACTCCGGTGTGCGACGTGCACCCGGACTCCTCACGGCCACCTCGTTCACGGCGGTGGTAGGCGAATCTCCTCCGAGTCGAACGCCTCCTTGAGCCGCAACCGGAGCTCGCGCTGCACCGCGGTGTCCTCGTTGGCGGGACACCTGCCGACGACCCGCAGCGTGATCGTGCCTCCGGTGATCTGCTCGATGCCGGCGACATGCGGTGCCTCGAGAATGCGACCGCGCCACTTCTCATCGTCGGCGAACGAGCGGCCGGTGTCGTTGATGAGCCGCTCGACGCGGGCGATGTCCTCGTCGTACGCCACGTCGACGTCGAGTTGCAGGCTGGACCAGCCCTGGTTCTTGTTGCCGACGCGGAGCACCTCGCCGTTGCGGACGTGCCAGAGGACGCCCTCGTCATCACGGAGCCGGGTCACCCGGAGGCCGACACCCTCCACCGTTCCGACCGCCTGGCCCATGTCGATCACGTCGCCGATGCCGTACTGGTCCTCGAGCAGCATGAAGACGCCTGCGAGGAAGTCCTTGACGAGGTTCTGCGCGCCGAAACCGATCGCGACACCCACGATGCCGGCACTGGCGAGCACCGGTCCGAGCTGGTAGCCCATCTGGTCCAGGATCATGAGACCGATGATCGTGGCGACGACGACCGTCGCGATGCTCTTGAACAGCGATCCGAGCGCCTGGGCGCGCTGGACGCGACGTTCCTGATGCAGCGCGGTCGGTGCGGGCTGTTTCGCGAACCGCACCCGTGCCAGTCCCTTGGGGAGCGCGAGCCCGCTGGCCTGGGCGACCAGTCGGTCGATGACCCGTTGCAGGACAAGTCGGACGACGACGCCCAGGACGAGCAGGAAGACGATGCGCGCAGGCGTCTCGGCGGTGGCCGCGAACTCTTTCCAGGTCAGGGCGAGGTGCATCGGGACATTCTCCGGGCTGCTGATGCGCGGCCCGCGGCCGACCCCCCGGGCCGACGGCGTACCGACGTGGAAACCGCTCCCTGATCCGCCTCAGGCAACGGACCAGGGAGCGGTGTCGGTGGTGGAGGCGGTCCGGCGGAGACCGGCCGCCCCCTTCGGTGCGCTACTTGTCGTTGGCGCCCTGGGTCTGGATCTGCTGTTCGTACTCCTTGCGGATCTGGTCGCCGCCCTCCTTGCGCCACGTGGCGACGGCCTCGTCCCAGGCGTTGAGCGGCTTGCGGCCCTGGATCACCTCGTTGGCGACGTCGCTGAGCTTGGTGTCGATGGTCGAGCCCTTGGTCGACTGGGTGGTGGAGTAGAGCCCAAGGCACGGGTTGGGCGTACCGGACGGCACGACCTTCGTCTCGTACGCGTGCTGGATCCTGACGTCGTTGGGTCGACCCGGCTGGTAGGTCGCCGACGGGCCCTCGCTGATGTAGCGGATCGGGATGACCGTCTCGCTGAGGCCCAACGGGGTGTACTCCGGGTCGCCGTTCTTGTCGATGGTGTGGTGGACGCCCTCGGTTCCGTACAGGCGGTAGAAGTACTCCTCGCTCCCGAACGGCGCGGCCAGCCAATTGGCGATCCGCAGCAACTCCTGCAGCCGGGGCTTGTCGGCCTTCTTGAGCGCGGTCATCGAGTAGTTGGAACCGCCGTGGTTGATCTTGCCCGGGCCGCCGTCGTAACCGGGCATCGGCATGATCTCGAGCTTGAACCCAGGGTTGTGCACGTTGTCCTGGATGTACTGCGTCCATGCCAGGTAGCCGTCGCTGTGGATGCAGGTGGTGCCGGCGTTGAACCACTGCTTGAACGGCACGGCCTCGCCGAACGCATCCGGGTGGATGAGGCCTTCCTTCCAGAACGTCCGAGCGATGTCGAGGACCTTGCGTTCTTCCTCGGTTTCGTTGTTGTGGATGAGCTTGCCGCCGTCGTTGCGCCAGGTGTTCGGTGAGTGCAGCGCGGTCCGTGCCATCACCCGCACCGAACCCGGCGACGCGAACGCCCACCGCTTCTGCTTCGGATCGGCAAGAGCCTTGCAGATCTCGTGGAACTCCGCGAAGTCCTTCGGCTGCTTCGAGAGCCCGAGCTTGTCGAAGATGTCCGCCCGGATCATCGGCGTACTTCCCACCGCGTCACGGGGGATCGGGATGCCGTAGATGCCGCCGTTGTAGATGCATGACCGCCACGAGCGCTCGGGAATGCTGGCGAGGTTGGGGTACTCCTTGATTGCGTTGCCCGAGAGCAGCTCCGAGAGGTTGGAGAACTTCGCCTCCAGGAGGTCCGGCAGGCGCTGGACGCTCCCCATCTGGATGAAGTCGGGCAGGTCGTCGCCGGCGATGACGGTCGCGAACTTGTCGGCGTAGTCGGCGTTCGGGATCATCGTCATCTTCAGGTCTGCCCCGAGCCGCTTGTTGAGCTCAGCCCAGTAGCGGTTCTTGCTCGGCCCCGACGGCAGGGGGTAGAAGATGTTCGCCATCGCGGTGACCGAACTGCCTGACCCGGCCTCGCCCTCGACGGACTTCGGCCGGTCGGCGGGATAGGTGAAGAACCCCGGCCGGATGTAGCCGTACTCCCCGGGCAGGTCCGGCTCGACGCCGGAGTACGCCACGAACGTCGGCATCTTCACCCGGCGGTTCGCCGCCACCGCCTTGCGCTGCGCCTCCTCGGGGTCGACACCGTTGCCGCAGCCCGCGAGGAGGGGCCCGGCTCCGGCGGCGAGGATGGCGGCGCCGCCCGCGCCCCTGAGGAACGATCGTCGGCTGACGAACGGGTGGGTCATGTGAGTTCCCCCTTTGTGGGCCTCAGCCCTTGACGGCCCCGATGAGGACGCCCTTGGCGAAGTGTCGTTGCAGGAATGGGTAGACGATCAGGATCGGGACGATCGAGATGACGAGGATCGCCATCTGGATCGACTGCTGTGGTGGCAGCTGCTCGCCGCCGGTGGTGAGCTGGTCGGTGCCGAGGGCGGCCTGGTTGACCACGAACGTGCGCAGGACGAGCTGGAGCGGCCACTTCTCCGGCGTGTTGATGTAGATGAGCGCCTGGAAGAAGCTGTTCCAGTAACCCACGGCGTAGAAGAGCCCGATGACCGCCATGACCGCCTTCGACAACGGCAGCACGATCCGCACCAGCACCTGCAGCTCGCTCGCGCCGTCGATTCGCGCGCTCTCGAAGAGCTCGTCCGGAAGCTCCATGAAGAACGCCCGCATCACGATCACGTTGAAGCCACTGACGAGCACGGGAAGGATCAGGGACCAGTAGCTGTCGAGCAGGCCGAGCGACTTCACGACCAGGTAGTTGGGAATGAGTCCCGCACCGAAGAGCAGGCTCCCGAGTACGAGGAACAGGATGGGACGGTGCAGCAGGCTGCCCTGGCGGCTGAGGGAGTACGCGAGGCCCGTGGTCGCCGCCACACTGAGGAGTGTCCCGATGACCGTGATGCCGATGCTGACGACGAGCGCGCGGGTGACGACCCCGCCGGCGAGCACGGCCTGGTAGGCGTCGAACGTCGGGTTGCGCGGCCACATGAGGAAGCCGCCCACCTGGGTCAGCGTCTTCTGGTCGGCAAGGCTCGTCGACACCACGGCGAGGAACGGCAGGATCACCAGCGCACACGCGATGAGCAGCGTGACGACCTTGAGCGCGGTGAGCAGGGAGAGGGCTTGTCCATCCAGATCGGTCGGGCCTTGACGATCATCGGCTGTAGACACCTCGCTCACCGAACAGATGCGCGGCCCGGTTGGCGGCGACGATGAGTACGACGCCCACCACGCCCTTGACGAGTCCGACCGCCGTCGAGACCCCCCAGTTGCCGCCACGGATGCCGTTGTTGTAGACGTACGTGTCGAGCACCTCGCTCGCTGAGCGCCCCACGGCGTTCTGCTGCAGGATGATCTGCTCGAACCCGACGCTGAGCACGTGGCCGAGGCGCAGGATCAACAGCAGGATGATCAGGCTGCGCAGCGCCGGCAGCGTGATGTGCCAGAGTCGGCGCCAGCCGCCCGCCCCGTCGACAGCCGCGGCTTCGTAGAGGTTCAGGTCGACCCGCGAGATGGCGGCCAGGAAGATGATGGTGTTCCAGCCGGTCTCTTTCCAGATGACCTGGCTCGTGATCAGGGCCTTGAAGACGTCGGGATCGCCGATGATCTGTATCGTCGCCAGGTCGTTCTCGCGAAGGAACGTGTTGAGCATGCCGGCGTTGCCCAGCATCTC
This sequence comes from uncultured Actinomycetota bacterium, assembly GCA_963721745.1. Taxonomy (GTDB): domain Bacteria; phylum Actinomycetota; class Actinomycetes; order Propionibacteriales; family Actinopolymorphaceae; genus Thermasporomyces. The sequence continues at coordinate 175,728 of CAVRKO010000002.1, forward strand.
CTGGAACAACGCGACCACGATCACCCAGGACAGGAAGTGCGGGAGATAGACGATCGACTGCACGATCCGCTTGACCGGCTCGAACATCACGCTGTTGAGCAGCAGTGCCAACGCGATCGGCACGGGGAAGACGAAGACGACCTGGATGAGGCTGATGACGAGCGTGTTGACGAGCGCCGTGACGAACGCCGGGTCGCCGTTGAAGATGACGGCGAAGTTCGCGATGCCGACCCACTCGCTGTCCCTGATGCCGAGGAACGGTTGGTAGTCCTGGAACGCGATGACGTTGCCGAACAGCGGGAGGTAGTGGAAGACCAGCAGTGCCGCGGCACCGGGGAGGCCGAGGACCAGCAGCAGCCAGTCCCGGCGCAGGCGCGGGCCGACGAGTGGTCCGCGGGGCGCCCGGCGTGGCGGGACGGTGCGTCGAGGTGCGCGTCGCAGGGGGGCGCGGGTCCGCGCGAGGAGGCCCTGGCTGCCTTCGGCCATGCGCTGGCTCCTCCGTGTCGATCGTGCGGGTGGTAGCTGCGACGAGTGCTTGATCGGCTGGTCTCGGACCGTGGCCTCGTCGGTGGTGCGACGCATGTGCCCGGAAACTCGGGAAGCGGTTTCCCAGGTCCCGAACGCCGACAAGAAGGACATGTCGGAGTGGCGAGGACGTTACTACCAGTGTGGATCTTTGCGTCAAGGGCGATATGCGAGGGATGAGTCCCGTCGGATGGTTGACTGCTGCCGGCCTCGAGACGAGTATTGATCGTTTGGGAAAGCGCCTTCCACCGTGCTCGTGAGGCCAGATCCAGGTCGGTCTCCAGCGGCGCGGACGCCGGCGCCGAGGCCGCCGGCCGGGACAACAGCATGGACATGCAGGCTCGTCGATAACATTTCGGCCGCTAATCGGTGTGAGGACTCGATCGGATCCACGTCCGATGTCGGCCTCCGCGGCGGCACTCCTGGCCGGATGGGAGCACCTTCGGCCCGCCTCGTTCGTCCACCGGTCGGGAAGCTGGGGCCGATTGCGGAGGTATCCGGACCGGAAGCGGGCGCGGGGCGCCGCCCGGGTGGTTGGCGATGGTGGGTACGGTGTGGTCCGTGACGAACGGTCAGTCGATGCTCGGCAGAGTTGTGTCCCGTGCCTTCGTGGCGTCCGTTGCCGGCGCCCTCGTCGTCGCCGTGACGACGGCCCCCGCCTCGGCTGCGACGGACGTCCGCGCGGCCGGCGCCAGCGCGATGCCTCTCATCGAGGTGCTCGGCATCTTCGCCGGCATTCCCATCGCGCTGTTCGTCCTCATCACTCTGCTCGTCCTGGCGCCCGGCCTGATTCGCAGCAGCGGCAGCGGCAGCGGCCAGCGTGGCGGACTCGCGGAAGACGGACAGCCGGAGTGGTTCGGTGCCCGCCCGGCGGCCGAGGTGGCGCAGTCGGAGTCCTCGGCGGGTCGGGCCTCCCTCGAGTCCGCTTCCGGTTCGGCGACCGAGGGGTCGTCGGAGTCCTCGCGAGGAGGCGCTGGTGGTAGCTGGTGAGGCCTTCAGCCCCCGCGAACGCAGCGAGGTCGAGCGTGCCGCCCGGGTGGCCTGCGAGCTCTCGGGTCTGACGTTCTCGGCATATGTCGGTTCGTTCGACGGACCCCCTCGCTCCTTCGGCGAACGGCTCCATGCGGAGTTGCCTGACGCCCCCCGCAGCGTCATGGTCCTCGTCGACCCGACCGCGCGACGCGTCGAGGTCGTGACCGGCCGCGAGGCGCACCGAGTGCTGCCGGACGCCGACTGCCGCCTCGTGATCCTCGGCATGCAGTCCGCGTTCGCCGGCGGTGACCTGGTGGGCGGTCTCGTGTCCGGGCTTCAGCAGCTCGGCGAGCACGCCCGGCGGCCCAGGACGGTCCACGCCGACGGCCCGTAACCGTCTCGAGGGCGATTCAGGAAACCGGCCCGAGGGACGATTCAGGAAACCGTCCCGGGGGCGACTCAGGGGGGCTCAGTGAGCAGTCTCGACATCGATCGGCAGCCGGCGGCTCTGGCGCCGCTCCCCGAGGGGTACCACGTGCTCTTCGGCCGACTCCTCGAGGTGGTCGAAGGCGATCCGCGGATCCGGGCGCTCTGGGTGTCGGGTTCCTTGGCTCGCGGGGTGGCCGACGGCGGGTCCGACCTGGACGTCCTGCTCGCGATCCGCGACCAGGACTTCGACACGTTCGCCGCGAACTGGCGCGACTGGCTCGGGTCCGTCACCCCCACCCTGGTCGCTCGGGCGCTCCCCAACGCCCCCGGTTGCTTCTACTCCACGACGGTCGACTGCCTCCGTCTCGACGTCGTTGCCGAGCGGGTCAGCGGGGTCGCCACGACGCAGCATCGGCGGCGCGTCGTCGTACTCGATCGCGACGGTCTCGACGCCACGGTCCCCGCGCCCGAGTCCGGCGGGGCTCCCGACCTGGACCGGATGGCGTTCCTGGTCGAGGAGTTCTACCGTCAGCTCGCGATCTTCCCGATGGCCGTCGCCGAACGCAGGGACTGGCTGCTCGGTGTGGCGGGGGTCCATGGTGCTCGGCAGCTGCTCTACGAGGTGTTCGTGGAGGCCAACCAGCCCCTGCCGCCGATGGGCGTCAAGCAGTGGAGCGCGAAGCTCCGGCCCGCCCAGCGAACGGTGCTCGAGGCGCTGCCACCCCTGGACTCCACGCCCGCGTCCGTGTGTGCCGCGATGCGGGCGACCGTAGGGGCCTGGAGTACGGCGGGCCGGGAGGCAGTCGAGTCAGCAGGCGGGACCTGGCCGGAGTCGCTCGTCCGAACCGTGGGGGAGTACTTCGACCGGGAACTCGTGGCCCGCGGACATGCCTGAGTCCCCGGCAGGGGCGTCGTCAGGGACCCGAGAGATCCGAGGGGAACGCGGAGGTTCCGCGACTGGCAAGGCGACCCGTGCTTGGTTGAAGGATCCCTTGATGCGAACAGGTGAGGCGGTGCGAGTGGCCTCGTTGGATGAAAGGTCCCTTCATCCAACACAGACGTCCAGATTTCCCTTCGGGGCAACGGCGCTACCAGCCACGCGACGCAATCGCCTCACTGCGCCAGAGCTTCGACCGCGGCCGCGGGTTCGCGAATGTGCTCGCCTGCGGGGTTGGCGAGTGCTGGGTCTGCGGCGTTGGCGAAGGGTCCCCTGAGCGGCCCTATTGGATGACGGGTCCCGTCATGCAAAGGAGCGCAGCGCCCACCACTGCATGAAGGGACCCTTCTTCCGTCGCCGTCCAGGCACAGATCCTCGAGCTGGTCCGGGTCCCATTCCGATCCATGCCTCACGCCGCAGCGCGGACCATCTCGCCGCGGCGCGGACAGTCTCGCCGCGGCGCGACCGTCAAATGCTCAGCGCTCGGCGTCGCGGGCCTGGGCCTGCAGCGACCGGTGGAGGTCGGCCAGGCCCTCGAGGACCAGCCGGCGTACGGCGGGCACCGGTTGGGCGCTGTCAAGCCAACCTTGCACCTTGTCGGCCGTCTCCTGGGTGGCGAGGTGGCGCGGGAACAACCCGACCAGCACCGCCTGGGCCATGTCGTTGGCCTTGCGGTCCCAGACCCAGCCGGCCGCGTCGAGGTAGCGGTCGACGTAGGGGGCGAGCAGGTCGCCCTGGCCTGCCTGCCAGAAGCCCCGGATCGTGTTGAACTGGGTCTGGTTGGCGATGTCGTCACGGTCGACGGCATCGGTCCAGGCCGCCGCCTTGGCCTCGGCCAGCGGTTGCGCAGCACGGGCCTGGGCGGCCGCCTCCTGGCCCTTGATGGTGTTGTCGCGCTCCGCCTCGGCCTGGATCTCGGCGGCTCCGATCGCGCCCAGCCGGGCGAGGTTCTGCACGAGCAGCCACCGGAGCTCGGCGTCGACCGCGAGCCCGTCGAGCACGGTCGAACCGTCGAGCAGCCCCGCGAGGTAGTCCGCGTCCGACTCGAGCGCGGCGGCCGCGAACGCGCGGACCAGTGCCAGCTGGTGGTCGCTGCCGGGCTCAGCGCCCTGGGCGAGCGGATGCAGACCGGAGGCGAACGCCCGCCGGGTCTCCTCACGCCGATCCGGCGCGGAGTAGATCTGCACCGCCGTGGACGCCGTACGCAGCAGCAGCTGGACGACGTTGATGTCCGGCTCGTCCGCCACACCGCCGAGCACGAGGGCGACGTAGTCGCGGGCGGGGATCTCGGCGTCGCGGCACATGTCCCACGCCGCAGTCCAGGCGAGCGAGCGTGGCAGCGAGTCGGTGAACTCCCCGATGTGCCCGACCAACGTCGCGAACGAGCGGTCGTCGAGCCGGATCTTGGCGTACGTCAGGTCGTCGTCGTTGAGCAGGACGAGGTCGGGGCGGGTCACGCCGACCAGCTCGGGCACGTCGGTCTGCGCGCCGGTGACGTCGAGCTCCACGCGGGTACGGCGGACGAGGCCGGCGTCCGTGCGGTCGTAGAGCCCGACCGCGAGCCGGTGCGACCGTAGCGTCGGGTGCTCGGCCACGGCCGACTGCAGCACCGCGAACGACGTGAACCGGTTCTGGTCGTCCACCTCGAACGAGGCGCGGAACGTGTTGACGCCCGCCGTCTCGAGCCACTCCTGGCTCGACGACACGAGGTCACGCCCGCAGGTCTCCTCCAGACACTCGCGCAGGTCGGCCAGCGTGGTGTTGCGCCACTCGTACGTCTTGAAGTAGTGCCGCAGCCCGGCGAAGAAGTGGTCCCGGCCCACCCACGCCACGAGCTGCTTGAGCACGCTCGCGCCCTTGGCGTACGTGATGCCGTCGAAGTTGACCTCGACGTCCTCGAGGTCGCGGATGTCGGCCTAGATCGGGTGGGTCGACGGCAGCTGGTCCTGGCGGTACGCCCAGGTCTTCTCGGTGTTGGCGAACGTGGTCCAGGCGTGGGTCCAGCGGGTCGCCTCGGCCTGGCACAGCACGCTGGCGTACGTGGCGAACGACTCGTTCAGCCACAGGTCGTCCCACCAGCGCATCGTGACGAGGTCGCCGAACCACATGTGCGCGAGCTCGTGCAGGATCGTCTCGGCGCGGCGTTCGTACGCGGCGTCGGTCATCCGGCTGCGGAAGACGTACTCGTCGCGGATCGTCACGCAGCCGGCGTTCTCCATCGCGCCCACGTTGTACTCGGGCACGAAGAGCTGGTCGTACTTCTCGAACGGGTACGGGTAGTCGAACAGCTCCTCGAAGAAGGCGAACCCTCGCTTGGTGACGTCGAGGATCTCGTCGGCGTCGAGATACTCCGCGAGGGACTGCCGGCAGAAGACCCCCAGCGGGATCTCGCCACTCCTGCCCGCATAGCTGTCGCGTACGACGTGGTAGGGGCCGGCGACGAGCGCGGTGATGTAGGTCGAGATCCGCGGCGTCGGCGCGAAGCGCCAGACGGCCACCCCGTCGCGGACGGGCTCCGGCTCGGGAGTCGGCGAGTTGGAGATCACCTGCCACTCGGCCGGCGCGGTGACCGCCAGCTCGAACGTGGCCTTGAGGTCGGGCTGCTCGAAGCGCGCGAACATCCGCCGCGCGTCCGGCACCTCGAACTGGGTGTAGAGGTAGGTCTGCTTGTCGACCGGGTCGACGAAGCGGTGGAGCCCTTCGCCGGTGTGCATGTAGCGCGCGTCGGCCACCACCCGCAGCTCGTTCGTCGGCGGCGAGATCGTCGAGCGTGATCCGCGAACCGTCGTAGACGTCCGCCGGTGCGAGGGATCGGCCGTTGAGCGTCACCTCGCGGACCTCGGGAGCGATGAGGTCGACGAACGTCGCGGCGCCCGGCTCGCTGCAGGCGAAGCGGACGACGGTGGTCGAGAGGAAGGTCGGCCCGCCCGACGTGAGATCGAGCTCGACGTCGTAGCCGTGGACCGACAGGAGGCGGGCCCGTTCCTGGGCCTCCTCGCGCGTGAGGTTCGTGCCTGGCATGGTGGTCATCCTTACATGGCGCGGTGGGCGCGGGCGACGAAGTTGCGGGCCGGTTGTCCGGTCGGCTGCTCAGCTGCCGGGAATGTACGCCGTCGTCACGGAGGTTGCTGTCGAAGAGCCGTGGTCTGCCCGGACGGCCGTCCGGCGGCGTTGCGGCAGGCGTACTTGTCTGATGCCCCAAAAGGTGAGCAAGGAGTGAGCATGGCTGACCAACGAGTGACCGCCGGCTTCTGGTTCGACCCCGCGTGCCCGTGGGCCTGGATCACGTCCCGCTGGATCCTCGAAGTCGAGAAGGTACGCCCGGTCGAGACGCGGTGGCACGTGATGAGCCTCGCCGTCCTCAACTCGGGACGCGACCTCCCCGAGGACTACCAGAAGTCGATGGAGTCCGCGTGGGGGCCGGTCCGGATCGCGATTGCGGCGGCACAGAAGGCGGAGCGCGACGGTGACGACCCCAACGCGGTGCTCGGGCGCTACTACACCGAGCTCGGCACCCGTTTCCACCACGAAAAGAAGCCGCGCGAGAAGGCGACCTACGTGGAGGCGCTCGCCGCGGCGGGGCTGTCCACCGACCTCGTGGAGGCCGCGGCCACGACGGAGTTCGACGACGCCCTGCGCAAGAGCCACACCGAGGGCATGGACCAGGTGGGGTACGACGTGGGTACGCCGGTGATCAGCGTGGCGGGCTCGGCGTTCTTCGGCCCCGTGGTCTCGCCGATCCCGCGCGGTGAGGACGCCGGCAAGCTCTGGGACGGCGTGCTGCTCGTGGCCGGCACCGACGGCTTCTTCGAGCTCAAGCGCAGCCGGACCCGGGGCCCGGTCTTCGACTGAGGCTCCTCCAGCAGTCGTCGTAGCGGGCCAGGCCGGTTCGCCCCGGATCCTCGCGCCGATCGGCCGCTCCGTCGGTGCGCCCACGCTCTCGGCGTGGGCGCACGGCCGGCTCACCGGGTCCGGGGAGGGTCCACTCCGTAGACCATGAGCTCGGCCAGCGCCGCGGACCGGACCTTCGGTGACGCGAGGCAGTCCGACGTCGAGAGCGGGTCGGCCTCCTGCTCACCGTGGTACGCCGGGTTGCCGCTGCACTGGGTCTGCAGCACGACGAGCCGGACGTCCGTGGCCCGTGCATCGGGTACGTCGAAGTCGCGGAACGCGAGGTCCGGCGCCACCGGGTGCGGCCGTACGGCGGGAAACGCCGCGGCCGGCGAGACGAAGAGGCGGCGCCAGCCGTCCGGGCTGTCGACCGCGCACCGGATCGCTCGGGAGCGGGTGCACACCTCCACGGCGAAGCTGCGTACGGCGGCGAACCCGTCGTCGGTCAGCGCACTGACCCGGACCGAGCGAACCCAGCGTGGCGTCGATCCGGCGAGGTCCACCGCGACCGCGCTGGCGCGGCCGTCGGGCACCCGGCGCTCGACGGTCCACGCGGTGTCCTCCCGGTCGTCGATGACGGCTGCCGGGTCACCGGCCGCGGGCATGGCCGCCGCCCGGGCCCCGCTCGCGGCTGACGCGAGGTTGGGGTCCAGGTAGAGCCGGAGGTAGTGCTGGCCGCCGGACCTGATCGTCACGGTCGCCCGTCCCATCCCGAACGCAGGTGCCGACCAGGTGACCGGGTAGCGGCCGGGCGCGAGGTCCACGTAGCCGAGCCGTGCTGAGCGCGAATCGGTGTCCGCTACGGGCAACGACCCGGCGGCGAAGTCGCCGATGTGGACCGACACCACCGCGGGACCGCCCAGCGGCCGCGCCAGCGCGTCGACGACCAGCCGGCCGGGCCGGACGTCCGCCAGGAATGCGGGCACCGTGAAGTCGGCGACCACCGGCCGCCCGTCGGGTGCGAGCCGCGCGCCGGGGCCGAGGCCACGGGCCGCGAAAGCCCGCCAGAGTTCCACGAGGTTGGCCCCGCCGAACCGCATCCGGTCCGCCGCGAGCAGCGCGTCGCGGGCGTCCAGCATCGAGAGGTCACTCTGCTGGAGGAGCAGCGAGTCGAGGAGGAGCTGGATCCAGCGCCGGTTGCCGGGGCACGTGGCGACGGGTCGCTGACCGTCGGCGCACGCACGTTGCAGCGTCGGGTCGCCGGCGGGGAACCCGGTGGCGTACTTGTCGGCGAGGGCCGTCCGGATGTCCCAGTTCACCGCCGACCACACCTCGTCGGCGAGTCCGAACCGGTCGCCGCCGGCGGGCGCGGCGTTGGTGAGGTTCAGGGGGCTCGTGCCCAGGCGGTACGCGCGGACCCCGCGGACGCTGTTACCGGCGACGTACGCACCGATCGCGGTGGGGGAGCTCGCGTCCGGTCCGGTGCGGGCGTACTCGAGGAGGTACTCCGCGGCGATCAGGTCCGACCAGGACTCCGCGACCGGACGCCCCTGCGGCGAGGCGATGCCCAGATCCGGACCGCCGACCATCCGGCTGGTGACCGCGTGCGCGTACTCGTGCGCGACGACGGTCGGGTCGAGAGCGCCGTCGACGCACGGGCCGTGCCACCGAGCCGCCACCGGTTCGAACAGGTAGGCACCCGCGACGGCGGGGAACCCGTCCTGGAGGGTCACCTGGTTGGCGTCGTTGCGCCCGAGGTAGGTGGGGTAGCCGCCGGTCAGGGCGCCGGTCTGCACGTACCCCACCTGACGGTCGTGGTCGAGGCCGCCGGCGCCCGCGTTGTCCTGCTGGAGGTTCGCGGCCGGTTCGGTGAAGCCCAGTCGGTAGGTCCAGTCGTGGAGCCCGTCGTGGAGGCCGAAGACACTGGCCACCGCGCCGCGCACGTCGTCGCCGAGGGCACCGGTGTCGCACCGCGAACGCTGCCAGGGGTCCGACCAGTCCTCGCTGCCTGCGGCGGCGCCCGCCGCGATCCGCGGGGTGGTCGGCGCGATCGGTGCGGTCGACGTCGGAGTCCGCTCCCAGGCCGGCACGGTGAACGCGTTGTTGTTGTCGTGCTCACCTTCCGGCGGCGCGGCGAGGACCTCGCTGTGGGCCGGCGCGTCCACGGGCCAAGGGAACTCGCCGGGACCGCTCCAGAACGCCTGCCCGACCACGCCGTACGGCGGGAGCAGGAATCCGCAGCCAGGTGGGCAGCCCTGACCGGTGCGGTTGGCGCCAGCGGGCGCTGCGGGCGCGGGTGCGGACTCGGCGGGCGGCGGGGCGTGCACGGGTGAGGCTGGTCGCAGCAGGTGGTCCACCCGGTCGTGGCGAACCAGGACGGCACCCGACACGGCGTCGACGAACGACGTGGACGCCGACGCCGAGCCGTCCTGGACGTCGACGACGTTCACCTCGTACGCCGGCCGTACGCCCGTGCCGGGCAGGCCGACCGCGACCAGCCGGGCCTGCTGCACCTGCGCCATGCCCGCGACCGTGAAGGAGCTCCAGTCCCTGCGGTCCGCGGCGCGGTCGACCGGGCCGACCGCATTGCGCGCGACGTCCCGCCCGGTGGCGCGCGCTGCCCGCAGCCAGGCGTTCACCGCGCTGATGCGCGGGGTGGCGGGGACGGCCGCGTCGCCGTACGCGGACGAGGACACGAACGCGACCTCCTGCCCGGCGACGCCCACGGTGACCAGTCCGCCGGCGCCGGCGGGCAGGGGGCCGTACCGCTCGCGGAAGACGACGGCCCGAGGTCCGGCCGTACGGGTATCGGTCCCGGTGTCCGCGAGGGGCACGCTGCTGAGCAGTTCGAGGGCTCGGACGTGGCGCGCGGACATCCGGAACAGCAGCCGATGGGCGTGGACGAACTGCCGGGCGACCGCCTCCGGCGTTCCGGGACGCCCGATCGCGAGCGCCCGGCCGGCACGGGTGAGGGCGGAAAGCGTGCCGAACCGGGTCCAGCGCGCTTTCGCGTCGAGGGCGCGTACCCGCTGGAGCTGCTGGCTGGTCGGTGCCAGCCAGCCTTGCCGGAGGTCCGCGTCGCCGGACCGGTCCGGGTGTGCAACGCCCCCCACGGGAGCGGCCCGCGTCATCGAGTCCGGGATGCGGTCGGCGGACGCTGGGGTCAGCCGACAGAGGCTGGCGGTGAGGACCAGCACCAGAAGGCCCGCGGCCACCGCGGAGACGCGGCGGGCGGAACGAACGACGCTGCGCGAGAAGCGCATGACTCCTCCGTTGCCCAACCCCTGCGGTGTGGTTGTCCTCGTCGCCCGACGGATACGTGCCCGACGGATGCCTGCCCCGATGACCGCTCGACGAGTGACCGCTTGGGACGCAGACTACGCATAGAGACAGATTTTGGAGAAATATCACCGAGAGTACGCGTCGCGAGGGTGAGTCGGAGCGCTCGTTGACCCTGCCGGGTGTGCCGACGCTGCCGGCGTGAGGCCGGGTCGTCAGGCGTCCTGGGCGCCGGCAGGGGCAGCGGACTGCCGCCTCACACGTGCGGGTTCCGCGCGGCTGTTCCCTCCGCCGCCTGCGCTCCTTCCACAGCGGCGTCGACCGCCTCGACGTCTCGCGCGGGGACGCTCGCCGCACCGGTCGGAGCCGCGTACCGACGAAGCGCGATGCCCAGCACGCCCGCGACGCCGGCGAGGACGGCGACCGTGCTCAACGCGGCCGGGAGACCCACCTGGTCGGCGAGGAACCCGATCACCGGGGGACCGGCCACCATGCCTGTCGTTCCGATGGCCGACGCCAGCCCGACGCCCCTCGAACCGCCGACAGCGCCGGCCCTCGCGATCGCGATCGGGAACATGTTGGCGAGCCCGAGGCCGACCACGACGAGGCCCGCGAACGCGACGGGCACCGTGGTGGCCCACGCCGCCACGAGGATGCCGATCGCGGCGAGGAGTGCGCCACCGGTCAGGACGACCGTCACGCCGACGCGGTTGATGATCCACCCTCCGCCCAGCCGTCCCGCGGCGATCGCGACCGAGTACGCGCCGAAGCCGTACGACGCGAGGCCCGCCGTCGCGGCGAGGTCCTCGCGCAGGTGCAGCGCGGCCCAGTCACCGACCGCGCCCTCGCCGTACGCCGTACACAGCGCGACCACCCCGAACAGCACCACGGCGAGACTCAGGACCCTGCGTCCAGTGCCGGGAGCAGAGGCGGGAGCGCCACCCTCGCCAGCCGCCGACGCCCCCACCGACGCGGCGCCAGTCAGGTCCACCGCCGCTCCGGAACTGCGGCGTCGGGCACCCAGCATGGCCGGACTGGCCGCACCCACCACCAGGATGAGGAGGGCGGCGACCATCCCGAGGTGCGCGAGGGTCGACAAGCGTTCGGCCAGCAACCCGCCGATCACGGCGCCCACCAGGCCACCGAGGCTCCAGAGGCCGTGCATCGGCGACATGATGGCCTGGCCGGTGGCCGTCTCGACCTCGACGGCGGCGGCGTTCAGGGCGACGATGAGGATGCCGTACGTCAGGCCGAGGACGAGCAGGACCGCGCCCAGCTGGACGGGCGTACGCGTCAGGGCCGGTAGCACCAGCCCGGCCGCGACGAGCGGGAACGTCGCCACCATCACGAGCCGGGTGCCGAGCCGCTCGCACAGGGCACCTCCCGCGTACATCGACGCCGCGACTCCTGCCGTCATGCACAGCAGGGCGAAACCGAGCGCGGTCGCGGAGGCGCCGACCTGCTCCTTGATCGCGGGTACGCGGACCACCCAGGTGGCGAACAGCACGCCGTCCGCGGCGAAGAAGATCGTCAACGGGAACAGCCGGGTCACCGGACGTCGATCGAGGGTCATGCCGACCTGCCTTCCGAGGGGACGGATGCGACCGGCCCGGCCGTGGACGACGCCCGGACGGCAGCGCTCCACGTCCGCAGTCCCAGCGCGAGCGCTCCGCCCAGGGTGGCGAGGATGGCGACGGTCGACAGGGCCGCGGGCAGCCCGAACCGATCCGCGAGCAGCCCGATGACGGGTGCCTGGCTGAGCACGCCGAGGCTCGCCACCATCGAGACCCGGCTGACGCCGCGCGGCCCGCCGAGGACGCCGCCGCGCGAGATGGCCAGCGGATAGACGTTGGCGAGGCCGAGACCGAGGAGCACGTACGCCGCGAACGCCAGTGGCAGCCCGCCCGGCAGCCGACCCGCCCAGCTGGTGGTGAGGATGCCGACCAGAGCAAGGAGGAAGCCCCCGCTGAGGACCATCGTCTCGCCGAACCGGCGGATCAGCCGGCTGCCGACGAACCTCCCGACCGCGATCGCCCCCGCGTAGCAGGCATATCCGTACGCCGCGACGGCGGCGGTCGCGCCGAGGTCCTCGCGCAGGTGGAGGGCCGCCCAGTTGTTGTTCGCGAACTCCGCGAACGCCGTACACGCCGCGACGACGCCGAACAGCAGCACGATCCACCGGGTCGTACGCCACTCGTGCTGAGGGCGGCCGGCGCCGCCAGAACTGGCCGGTTGGGCGGCCGCCGTGGCGCCTTCCGCCGGCTGCGCGGAGACGGGCGGCGTCGGCCGCAGCACGCTCGGCCCGAACCGGGCCACCACGAGGAGGCCGAGGCCGCAGATCACGCCCAGGTGGACGGCGGGGGTCAGGTGGTCCGCGGCCAGGCCGCCCACCGCGGCGCCGACGAGTCCGCCGACGCTGAAGATGCCGTGCAGCGTGGGCATCAGCGGGTTGCCGCGCGCTGTCGCCTCCTCGACCGCCGTGCTGTTCAGCGCGATGTTGAACATGGACTGGGTGACGCCGAGCAGGACCAGCGCCGGTGCGAGCCACGCCACGGAGCCGGCGAGGGCCGGGAGAACCAGCACCGCGCCGAGTGCGGCAGCGGCGATGACCATGACCCGGCGGGTGCCGAACCGTACGCACGTCCGGCCCGCCAGCAGGGTGGCGACGAGACCGCCGATCGACCCGCAGAGCAACGCCATGCCCAGCTCGCCCGCGGAGGCACCGACATGGGCCTTGACGTCGGGGACGCGGACGAGCCAGTTGGCCGGAAGGAATCCGACCAGGGCGAAGAACGCGGGAAGTGCCCACGCCCGGGTGCGCGGCGGACGGGGCGCGGCACGCGTGCCGTCCCCGCCGGCGGAGGGTTCCGGCACGGGTGCTCCTCAGTCGGACGTACGGGAATGGTCGGCGGGACGCGGGGTTACGGGATGCGGGAGTGGCGGGAGAGTGGCGGGGGAGAGGCGGGTCGCCAGTTGACCGGGGGGAAGAGCGGACGTTACCGTCACGCGAAACTAACAGGCAGGGTTCCTAATGAAAAGCCCAGGTTCGCGATGAGAAACGCCGTACCACCTCCTCGGACGGCGACCCCCCGCACCGCGCGGCTGATCAACGACCGCGCCGCCTTCGAGCTGCTCCTCGACCGAGGGCCGCTCACGAGGAGCCAGCTGCGCGCGCTGACGGGCCTGTCGGGGCCCACGGTGGCCGCGCTGATCCACCGGCTGGAGGCGGCCGGACTCGTCGCCGCCGTGGGAGAGGCCGGTGCGGAACGCCGCGGTCCCAACGCGCGCCTCTTCGGTGTCGTCGCCGACCGGGCCCACGTCGCGGGGGTGGAGGTACGCCCGGACGCCGTGGTCGCGGTCGTCACCGACCTGACGGGGCGCAGCGTCGGAACCGCGGAGGTGCCGCAGGACCCCGCCATCGAACCGCACCGGCTCGTGCTGGCGGCCCTCGACGGTGCCCTCGCCCACGCGGGCCTGGCGGCCGACCGGCTCCACACCGTGGTCGTCGGTACGCCTGGCCTGGTCGACCCGGAGACCGGCGACCTCAGCTATGTCGCGCGGCTCCCGACCTGGCATGCCAACGTGCTGCCCGGCCTCCGCGACCGGTACGGCAACCGCGTCCTGCTCGAGAACGAGGTCAACCTCGTCGGCCTGGCCGAGCACCGGCTCGGTGCCGCGCGCGGGCAGGACACGTTCGCGCTGCTGTCGCTCGGCTCGGGCATCGGCGTCGCGCTCGTGCTCGACGGGCGGCTGTTGCGCGGGACGTCCGGCGGGGCGGGCGAGCTGGCGTACGTGCGGTACGGCCGGGCGTCGCTCCAGGAGTACCTCGGAGGTGCCGCGGTCCTGGCTCTCGCCCGTACCCACGGGCTGCATCCGTCGGACGTCGGGACGACGGCGGGCGAGTCCACCGGCCTCGGCAGCCTGGTCCGTGCAGCGGCGGCATCGACGGGACCGGACGCGCGCGCCTTCCTCGACGACCTGGCCGAGCGGGTCGGGGTGGGTGCGGCGGCGCTCTGCGCGGTCCTCGACCCGGGCTACCTCGTCCTCGCGGGCGACGTGGGCCGGGCCGGCGGTGAGGTGCTGGCGGGCCGGGTCGCGAGCCGGCTCGCCGCGCTCGTCCCCCTGCGGACCGAGGTCGTACCCGGGACCATCGGGGCCGCGCCCGACGGCGGCGCCTCGCCGAACGGTACGCAGCCCGCCACCGATGTCGCGGTGGGGAACCCCGTTGTCCGCGGCGCCGTCCTGGTCGCGCTCGACCTCCTGCACCGCGAGACCTTCGGTACCCAGCTGCCAGCGTGACGCGCGACGGCGCCGACACGCGGCGGGCGTCGTACGGGCCGGCACTCGCGACTGGGAGACTCTCGCCCATGCGCGTGCATCTGGGATCCGACCACGCGGGCTTCGAGCTCAAGGAGCACCTCGCCCGCTGGCTTGCCGACAACGGCCACGAGGTCGTCGACCACGGACCGGCGGAGTACGACCCGGACGACGACTACCCGCCCTTCTGCGTACGCACGGCCCGCGGGGTGGTGACCGACCCGGGCAGCCTCGGCATCGTGCTCGGCGGGTCGGGCAACGGTGAGCAGATCGCTGCCAACAAGGTGGCCGGAATCCGCGCGGCGCTGGCGTGGAGCGAGGAGACCGCCCGGCTCGCCCGGCTGCACAACGATGCCAACGTCGTCTCGGTCGGCGCGCGGATGCACACGCCGGACGAGGCGACGGGCTTTGTCAAGGTGTTCTTGACGACGGAGTTCTCGGGCGAGGAACGCCACGTCCGCCGGATCGCGATGCTCAGCCGCTACGAGGAGTCCGGCGTCATCGCGTAGCCGACCGGATCAGAACGGCGTGTCGAGCCAGGGGAGTGGGTCGTGCACGAACGCCCGCGACATGGCGGCGAGGCTTCCGGGCGTGCGTTCCTCGACGAGCCCGGCGGCGCCCAGGGCGCGTAGCGAGGGCCGCCCGAGGTAGTGCGCGGCGAGGTCGCGGGCGTCCAACACGAGGTCGGGCGCCCGGCCGACCTTGCCGCACGACGCGCCGGCGGAGTCGCCGGCGAGGTGCCAGCGCCCGGCGTTCCACGGGCAGAAGTCGTCGCGTACCTCGAGGACGACGTCGACCGGCGCGGCATAGGTGCGGGAGCCGAGCGCGCGACCGACGTCGACGATCCGGGCCCACAGCCCGTCCCGGACCGTGACCTGTGCCTGGCGGATGTCGGTGAGCAGGGACAGCAGTGGGTCGTCGAGAGCCAGCCGCCGGTGCGTGGTCTTGACCATCAGGTCCTGGTCGAGCAGGAACCGCCACAGCGCGGCGTAGGAGGCGGCGTCGGTGGCGTGGACGCGGTCGACGGCGGTCGTGCCTGCAGGGCCGCGGTTCTCCCAGGTCGGGCGGGTGCGGAAGTACGCGAAGCCGGTCGTACGGTCGTCCCGCTCGGCGACGACGCAGCGCAGCGGCGAGGCGCCGCCGCGGCCGCTCGGCGGATCGGCGATCTCGCCGCGCCGCCAGACCTCGGTGTGCCGGAACATGCCGGGCCGGTTGGCGACCTCCGCCTCGCGTACGGCGGCGCAGGACTCGAGGGACTTCTCCAGGTCGGCGTACCGCAGGTGCACCTCGTCGATGCCCGGCACCGGTCGAAGCGTCCGAGGCGTCCGCGGGATCTCGACGGTCGCCGCCTCCGACGCGAGGCCGTAACCGAACCGCCCGTAGATCGCGGGTTCTGACGCGGTCAGCACGGCGACGGGTTCGCCTCCCGTCTCGTGCAGGGTCGTGAGCTGGGACCGCATCAGGGCGGTGAGGACGCCGCGCCGCCGATGGGTCGGCAGGACTCCGACCATGCTGACTCCGGCGATTCCCAGCGGCCCTCCGGGAACGGTCATCGTGAAGGTGTAGAGGCAGCTGTGTCCCACGACCTCGGCGCTGTCGAAGGCACCGATGCTGCGGTCGGGCTCGAACCTGGGCCGCTCGGCCTCCTGCTCGTCGGCGGGCCAGGGACCGCCGAAGGACATCTCGATGATCCGCGTGACGTGCTCCCACGCGCCGTCGCGGATGGGTCGCACCTCGACCGTCATGGTGCCGGCCTGGTGCGGGTGGTCCCCGGGCTGGTGCTCATGCGCACTGCCTACCAGAGTGGCCGTCCCGCTCCTACGGGATTTCGACCCGCGTTGCCGCATCGGTAGCGGCGCCGACAGCGGTGTTAGGGTCGATCGGCCTCACGGAACGGAGCTTCACGTTGCAACTGCTGGACACGGCCCTCACCTCGGTGCCGGGTCCGGTATCCGGGTCGACCGCACTCGCCACCGTCACCGCGGCCGTCCTTCTCGCGGCAGTCCTCCACGCGGTCTGGAACGCGGTCGCCCACAAGATCGCCGACAAGATCGTCGGACTGACCCTGCTCTCCCTCGCATTCACCGGCTTCGGTGCCGCGGCACTTCCGTGGGTGGACACACCGGCCGCCGCGAGCTGGCCGGCACTGCTCGCGTCCGCATGCGTCCACCTCGTCTACACCCTGCTCCTGATGCGGTCCTACCGGCTGGGTGCGTTCAACCAGGTGTACCCACTGGCCCGTGGCACGTCGCCCTGGGTGGTGGCGGTCCTCGCGGTAACGGTCGTCGGTGAGCACCTGAGCGTGACGCAACTGCTCGGCGTCGCCGTCGTCTCCGTCGGGCTGGGCTGCCTCGTGTTCGCCAACGGACGGCCGAGCCAGGAGGAGCTGCCGGCGGTGGGCGCCGCGGGTCTCACCGGCCTGTCGATCGCGGCGTACACCGTGATCGACGGCATCGGCGTCCGGCTCTCCGGCGCACCGCTCGGCTATGCCGCCTGGCTCTTCCTCGTGCACGGGCTGAGCATGGTGGCCTTCGCGATGATTCGTCGCGGGCCCTCCCTGTGGCGCGGGGTGGGCGCGCACTGGCGGATCGGAGCGGTCGCGGGTACGTGCGCGACGTTGGCGTACGGGCTGGTGCTCTGGGCGCAGAGCCGGGGCTCGCTCGCGGCAGTGGCCGCGTTACGGGAGACCAGCGTGATCGTGGGCGCGCTGATCGGTGCGGTCGCCTTCCGCGAACCGTTCGGCCGCTGGCGTACGGCCGCGACCGTCGTGGTCGTCACCGGAATTGCGTTGCTCAACCTCGGATAAACCCGGGTTCACAAACCCGCGGTGTGGTATGGCAGAAATGTCTATTCGCGGGAATCGTGCTGCTGTTAAGCCCTGGAAACTCCACCAGAAGCCTTGCTAGCCTGGGAATTTCCGCCGCACCGTACCGAAAGAAATTCGGCAGGGGGATATGAACAAAGCAGAGTCTAGCCCGAATTCGATGCCCGCGTCAAATCACGTGCGCACGGAGATCTCGGCCGAGCAGATGTACGTCTCCATGTTGTACGCAAGGCTCGACGCCCTGAGGGAACGCGAGCGGGCCCGGCTTGCCGAGGCCCACAGCGGACCGCATGCCGAACACGACCAGGCGATGACCGAGCGCCAGTCCTATCACGAGCACTATTCCAGCCGCCTGAACCAACTCTCGGCGGTCGAGCGGGGACTCTGCTTCGGCCGGCTCGACCGCGAGGACGGTACGCGCGACTACGTGGGCCGGATCGGGTTGTTCGACGACGAGTACGACCTGCTGCTCATCGACTGGCGGGCGCCCGCGGCCGTTCCGTTCTATCGGGCCACTCCCGCCGAACGCCTCGGAGTCGTCCGTCGAAGGCACCTGCGGACGAGAGGACGCAACGTCCTCGGCATCGAGGACGACGTGCTGGACCTGACCGCGCTGGGCGACGACCAGCGGCGGCGCCTCACCGGCGAAGCGGCCCTGCTGGCCTCGCTCACCTCCGGCCGGACGGGCCGGATGGCCGACATCGTGGCGACCATCCAGGCCGAACAGGACCAGGTGATCCGTTCCGACCCGGCGGGCGTCCTCGTCGTCGACGGCGGTCCGGGCACCGGCAAGACGGTCGTCGCGCTGCACCGGGCGGCTTACCTGCTCTATACCTTCCGCGACCGGCTCGCGAAGCGCGGTGTCCTGATCCTCGGCCCGAACGCGACGTTCATGCGCTACATCGACCAGGTCCTCCCGTCGCTCGGCGAGACCGAGGTGGTCCTCGCGACGGTCGCCGAGCTGTATCCCGGGGTCGCCACGACGGGTCGCGACTCGGCCGAGGCGGAGCGGGTGAAGGGCGACCCGCGGATGGCGGACGTCATCGCCGCCGCGGTCCGCGACCGCCAGCAGGTGCCGTCGGACGTCCTCGAGATAGTCGCCGACGGTGAGACGTACCACCTCGACCGGGCCACCTGCCTGCGGGCGCGCGAGCAGGCGCGCAGACAGGCCCGCCAGCTCGACGAGCTCGCCAACCGGGCCCGGCGGTACTTCGTGAAGGCCCTGCTCGATGTGCTGACGAAGCAGGCCGTCGACCGCCTGGGCGCCGAGCTCCTCGACGACGTCGAGATCGCCGACATCCGGCGCGAGCTGGTCCAACACGAGGCCGTACATGCCGCGATCGACGAGCTCTGGCCCGAGCTGACTCCGACCCGGCTGCTCGCGGAGCTGTACTCCTCTCCCGACCGGCTCGCCACCGCCGCCCCCGACCTCACCGACGCCGAGCGCGCCGCCCTCGCACGCCCGGCCGGGCAGCCCATGACACCTGCCGACGTCCCGCTGCTCGACGAGGCCGCGGAGCTGCTCGGCGACCTCGACGCCACCGTGTTCGCCGCGAGCGACGCCGCGCAGCGGCAGGCGGAGACGGAGGAGGAGGACGTCAGGTACGCCCGGGAGATGGTGGAGCTGCAGGTGGCCGACGAACAGATCCTCCTCACGACACCCGAGGACCTCGATGCGGTCGCGGAGTACGCGGCGGGCCACTACCGCGAGTCCAGGCGCGGCGGGCACCTTTCCGAATATGCCCTCGACGACCGGCAGTGGACGTACGGCCACGTGGTGGTCGACGAGGCGCAGGAGCTCTCGGCGATGGCGTGGCGGATGGTGATGCGGCGCTGCCCGGCCAGGTCCATGACCGTGGTCGGTGACATCGCGCAGGCCAGCGCCCCGGGCGGCGCACGCTCGTGGTCGGAGGCACTCGAGCCGTACGCCGCGGGTCGGTGGCGGCGGGCCCGGCTCAGCGTCAACTACCGCACACCCACCGAGATCATGGCGGTCGCGAACGACGTGCTCGCCGCGATCGATCCCACCCTCGAGCCGCCGGTCTCCGTGCGCGAGGGAGGGACCCCGCCGTGGGTCCGTACGGTGCGACCGGACGAGCTCGGGCCGGCACTGGCGCGACTGGTCCGGGCCGAGGCCGACGCGCTCGACGCGGACGAACCGGAGGAGTCGGGGGAGCCCGGCGCGGGCCGGCTCGCGGTCGTCGTACCCGCCGCCCGCCAGGGCGAGGTCCTGGCGGCCCTCGCCGCGCTCGCACCCGGCACCTCCGCGGAGGGCGTCGCCTCGGTGCTCGACGCCAGGGTCTCGGTCCTGACCGTGGCACAGGCGAAGGGCCTGGAGTTCGACGCCGTGGTGGTCGTCGACCCGGAGGGCCTGCTCGCCGAGTCCGTCCGCGGTGCGGGCGATCTCTACGTCGCCATGACCCGCGCCACCCGGCGGCTCGGAGTGGTGGCGACGGGCCCGCTTCCCCCGATGCTGTCCAGGTTGGCCAGCCCGCCAAGCTGACCCCCTGGACGGAGGGCCCTGGCCCGCGCATAGGGTCGGCAGCGGACATCGGGTGAAGGGACGAGCAGGTGACGCTTTCACAGGTAGGGATCGTCGGCCTCGGGGGCATCGGCCGGGTCCACGTCTCCGGCTGGCGACAGCTCGGGGTCGAGGTGCAGGGCTACGACGGTGTGCCCGAGGCACGTGAGCGGGCTCGCAACGAGCTGGGCATAGTCGTCCACGACGACCTCGACGCTCTCGTCGCCGCGGTCGACATCGTGGACGTCTGCACGCCGACCGACACCCACGCCGCGCTCGCCCTCGCCGGGATCCGCGCGGGCCGGCCGGTCGTGTGCGAGAAGCCGTTGGCCCGAACGGTCGCCGAGGCCGACGAGCTCGTCGCCGCGGCGCACGAGGCCGGCGTCGGGCTGCACGTCGCCCAGGTCGTGCGGTTCTTCGCGCCCTACGCCGCCGCACAGGCGCAGGTGGCCGCCGGCCGGATCGGACAGCCGGCGGTGCTGCGGCTCACCCGCGAGGGGGGCATGCCTGCGGGCGACCGCTGGTACCACGACCTCGAGCGGTCCGGCGGCATCATCTGCGACGTCATGATCCACGACATCGACTACGCGCGATGGATCGCGGGCGACGTCGTGCGGGTGTACGCCCGCGCGATCCGCCCCGCCGGGCCGCAGAACGGTCCCACCCACGCCTACGCGATCCTCACCCACGCGAGCGGCGCGATCAGCCACCTGACCGCATCGTGGGCGCGGACGGGCGCACCGTTCCGTACCAGCTTCGAGCTCGCCGGCAGCGAGGGCATGGTCGAGTACGCCACCGACCAGAAGGCGTCGGTCTCGACCACGCCGCCCGAGCTGGTCTTCACCGCGGGCCCGGTGTTCGACGAAGGCCCCTGGACCGCCGAGCTGCGCGAGTTCCTCACCGCCATCCGAGGCGGGCCGCCGCCGCGCGTGAGCGCCGAGGACGGGCGCGCGGCGCTGGCGATCGCCCTGGCCGCGGTGGAGTCCGCCACGTCCGGACGCGCGGTCGAGCTGCCCGCGGCGTCCGAGCCCTACACCGGAAGTGCACCTGTCCCCGCGGAGGTGGCGGCGCGATGACGACCCACACCCCTTCGGCCAACGGCCGGTCGGCCGACGCTCCGCTCAAGCTGGGCATCATGTCGTTCGCGCACCTGCACGGCGCGGGCTATGCGTCCCTGCTCGCCGGACGCCCCGACATCGAGCTGCGTGCCGCCGACGAGAATGCCGAACGCGGCAAGCCGCTCGCCGACAGGTTCGGCATCCCGTTCACACCGTCGTACTCCGACCTGCTCGACTGGCAACCCAACGGCGTCCTCGTGTGCTCGGAGAACGCCGGCCACCGTGGTCTCGTCGAGCAGGCCGCCGCGGCCGGCGCGCACGTGCTGTGTGAGAAGCCGCTGGCGACCTCCCTCGCCGACGGCCGGGCCATGATCGACGCCTGCGAGGCCGCGGGCGTGACCCTGATGACGGCATTCCCGGTGCGGTTCGCGACGCCGGTGGCCGCCGCGGAGCGGCTGGCCCGCTCGGGCGGGCTCGGCCAGATCCACGGCATCGCCGGCACCAACGCCGGCACGATGCCAGGGGGATGGTTCGTCGACCCCGACCTGGCCGGTGGCGGCGCCGTCATGGACCACACGGTGCATGTGGCCGACCTGATGCGGTGGATCCTCGGCTGCGAGGCCGTCGAGGTCTACGCCCAGACGAACTCGATCCTCTATCCCGACCTGCCGGTCGAGACCGCGGGAACCCTCGCCATCACGTTCGCCGACGGCACGGTCGCCACGATCGACTGCAGCTG
Source organism: uncultured Actinomycetota bacterium (assembly GCA_963721745.1). Taxonomy (GTDB): domain Bacteria; phylum Actinomycetota; class Actinomycetes; order Propionibacteriales; family Actinopolymorphaceae; genus Thermasporomyces. The sequence goes on from CAVRKO010000002.1 coordinate 197,160, forward strand.
GAGCCGGCCGAAGTCCTACCCCACATGGGGCGGCGTGACCCTGGACTTCGTGGGGGAGCAGGGGACCGCGGCGGTCGACGCGTTCGCGCAGACCATCACGTCGTACGCCGACGGGCCCGGGCGCTCGGGCACCCAGGACGTCCGTTGGGTGCCGTGGGGCGACAACGCCGACGCGGGCATGCTCGCGGAGTTCGTCGCCGCCATCCGGGAGGGCAGGGCGCCGAGCCCCAACGGGTGGGACGGCTACCGCGCGACCGAGATCGCGTTCGCGGCCTACCGGTCCGTCGAGACCGGCCAGCCGGTACGCCTCCCGCTCGACGTCACCTAGGGCGGCGCGACGCGGCCCGGCTCCACCCGGTGAAAGACTGGCCCGGTGCCGGACCACGACTCGCCCAAGGACCGCTTCGTCACCGTCTACGGTTTCCGGCCCGTGCTCGCTGCCCTGACCGATGACCAGCTCGAGGTCAACAAGGTCCTGGTGGCCGAGGGTGCACGGGGACCGTCGGTGCGCGAGATCGTCCACGCCGCGCAGGCGCGGGGTGTCCCCGTACGCCGCGAGGCACCGCACCGGATCACGCTCCTGTCCGGCAGTGCGCGGCATGACAACGGCGTCCTCGCCGACGTCGTGGCACCGCGCATGAGCACCCTGGCCTCCGCCCTCGACCGTCGGCACCACGAGCGGCCGCGTACCCTCCTCGTCCTCGACGGCATCCGGACGCCCGCCAACGTCGGCATGATCCTGCGCACCGCGACCGCGGCCGGCCTGGACGGAGTCGTCGTGCCGCACCGGGGTGTGGCGGGCATCGATCCCCTTGTGGTGAAGGCGTCCGCGGGCGTCGCGTTCCGTGCGCCGGTGCTCCGGTGCGACACCGCGGAGGAGGCGGTCGAACGCCTGGTGGAAGCGGGGTACGCCGTGGTGGGACTCGCGGGCAGCGGGCCACGGACCATCTTCGAGGTCGACCTCCCGGAGCAGGTGGCGCTCGTCCTGGGCAGCGAGACGGACGGCGTGAGCGAGGCGGTGCGGGCGTACGTCGGAGAGTGGGCACGCATCCCGATGCCAGGTGAGGTGGAGTCGCTCAACGTCGCCAGCGCAGCGGCGGTCGTCGCGTTCGAGCTCGTACGTCGCGGGCGTGCCGGCGCCACGCACGCGCACGGGCCGAGCCGGAGTAGGGGAGAATCGACCGGGTGAGCGTGGAATCGGGTCCGCAGGCAGACGGCTTCCGCAGCGGCTTCGCCTGCCTCGTCGGGCGTCCCAACACCGGCAAGTCCACGTTGACGAACGCCCTGGTGGGGCGGAAGGTCGCGATCGCGTCGTCCCGACCACAGACGACCCGGCACACCATCCGCGGCATCGTCGACCGCGCCGACGGACAGCTCATCCTGGTCGACACCCCGGGCCTGCACAAGCCGCGCACTCTTCTGGGCGAGCGACTCAACGCCCTGGTCCTCGGCACGCTCGGCGAGGTCGACGTCGTGGGGATCTGCCTGCCCGCCAACGAGCGGATCGGGCCGGGTGACCGGTTCCTCGCCGCCGAGATCACCAAGGTACGCCGCCGCCCCACGGTGGCGATCGTCACGAAGGCGGACCTCGTCGACCGGACGCGGATGTCCGAACAGCTGCTCGCCGTGCAGCAGCTCGGTGAGGACGCCGGCCCGGGATGGGACGAGATCGTTCCCGTGTCGGCCACCGAAGGCACCCAGGTCGATCTGCTCGCCGACCTCCTGCTGGCGAGACTGCCCGAAGGCCCGGCGCTCTACCCGCAGGGCGAACTCACCGACGAGCCCGAGGAGGTCCTCGTCGCGGAGCTCATCCGTGAGGCCGCCCTCGAGGGCGTACGCGAGGAGCTGCCCCACTCCATCGCCGTACTCGTCGAGGAGATGGGCCTGCGGGAGGGGCGCCCCGAGGGCAAGCCGCTGCTCGACGTCCACGCCAACCTCTTCGTCGAACGCGACAGCCAGAAGGCGATCGTCATCGGCGCGAAGGGGAAGCGACTGGTCGAGGTCGGCACGGCGGCACGGCGGCAGATCGAGGCCCTGTTGGGAACCCCCGTCTACCTCGACCTGCGGGTGAAGGTCGCGAAGGACTGGCAGCGCGACCCCAAGCAGCTGCGCCGGCTCGGGTTCTGAGCCTCGGCCCGGGTCGCGGCGCCGAGGGTCAGACCTCGCGTTCCCAGCCGAAGTAGCGGGCGACGATCTGGTAGCCGAGTGCTTCGTTGACACCGATCATGTGGGAGTTGGACTCGGCGTTCCAGGTGTCGACCCAGCGGACGGTCGGCTCGGCCTCGGCAAGCCAGGCCATCATCTCCGCCTTCAGCAGCAGGCCGAGCCGGTGGCCGCGGTGTGCCCGCAGCACCGCCGTGTCGAGCTGGCCGGCCCACTCGACGAGCTCCGGCATGACGCCGACGATGGTGTGCCCGGCGAGCGGGCCGTCGGTGCCCCGTCGGGCGATCAGCCGGTACATCCGCTGGCCCTCGGCGGCCCGTGCCGCCTCGAACGCGCGGATCCGCTCGCCGTCGAAATGCTCGTCGTCGACCTCCAGGTCGCCCTTCGGCGCATCGTTGATCGCGCCCGTGAGCTCGGCCACGGCGTCGAGCAACTCGTCGGGTACGGCACCGGCGACCCTGATCAGGGTGTAGTCCTCGGCCGCCGCCCGCGCCACCTGACGCAACTGCTCGACGCGGGCGTGGTCGACGGCCGAGAGGTCCTGGCGTCGCTGGACCTCGACGATGCCCTTCCGGAAGCCCATCCTCTCGGCGAACGCCGCATGCCCCGGGTCGGCGAGCGTGTCCGTACCCACCAGCCGCCGACCGGCCTTGCCGACCCGCTCCAGCGCCTCGGCGAACAACCGGGTGCCGTGGCCCTTGCGACGTTCGTTCGGATGGACCAGGATCCCGAATCCGGCGCGGTGCAGGTTCTCGCGCCGCGAGAAGCGCAGCCCCAGGTGGCCGATGGCCCGGTCGCCCTCCCAGAGCAGCCACTTCTCGGCGGGCTCACCGTCCCACCCGTGCTTCAGGTGGGCGACGTACGCCCGGCGGGGACTGGGTGGCTCCCACGGAGTGTCGACGGCCCGGGCGGCGTCGTCCAGCGCCATGGCTGCGGTCACGGCATGGTCGTCACGGGGGTCGAGGCGCTGGAGGTCCATAGCTGCCAAGGCTGAGGCCATGCGCGCAGGAGAGCAACGGGATTTCGGGCCGGACTCCGGCCGCCGGTTCGTCGGGCCGGTCGCCGCGGTCAGATGGTCCGTTGCCAGTCGATGCTGCGGTTGAGGATGCGGTAGCCGAGGGCCTCGTTGACCCCGATCATGTGGGAGTTGGACTCGGCGTTCCAGGTGTCGACCTGGCGCACGTCCGGCTCGCTCCCGGCGAGCCACGCCATCATCTCCGCCTTCAGGAGCAGGCCCAGACGGTGACCTCGGTGCGCCTTCGCCACCGCCGTGTCGTACTGCCACCCGTGCCCCGGCTGCTCCGGGTTGACACCGACGATCGTGTGCCCGGCGAGGGGGCCGTCGGTGCCGAGCCGGGCAAACAGCCGGTAGAACCTGATCCCGGCCGCCTCCTGCGCGGCCTCGAACTGCCGGATCCGCGTGCCGTCGAAGACCTCGTCCTCGATGTCGAGGTCGTCGGTGGGCGCGTCGTTGATGGCGGCCGTGATCGCCGCGACCTCCTCGAGCAGATCGTCGGGTACGGCGCCCACCACCCGCAGCAGGGTGTAGTCGTGGGCGGCCTCCCTCGCGTTGGCGCGGAGGCCCGCCACGGCGTCGAGGTCGACGGCGGTGAGGTCCTGACGGCGCCGGATCTCGACGCTGGCGCGGGTGAAGCCCATCGCCTCGGCGAATGCCACCGGGCCGGGTGCGTCGTACGTCCCGGAGACGGCCAGCCGGCGACCGGCGTCCCGCGCCCGCTCCAGGCCCTCGCGAACGAGTGCGCGGCCGTGTCCCTTACGCCGGTGCTCCGGATGGACCGTGACCCAGACGTCGGCCATGTGTGTGTTGTCCCGCTTGGGGAAGTTGAGGCCGAGCTGTCCGACCTGGACGCCGTCCTCATGCAGGACCCATCTCTCACCCGGCTCGCCGTCCCAGCCGAGCCGCAGGAAGGAGGTGAAGGAGCGTGGGCCCTCGGGCGGGTCCCACGGGGAATCGACGATCCGTACGGCTTCGGAGAAGGCCAGCGACGCGGCGACGGCCCGCTCGTCGGATGCGTCCAGACGCACGAGGTTCATACCTGCCAAGAGTGAGGCTGGCGGGCAGGCGCGGCAACGGGATTTCGGCAGGTGCTTGCGGCGTAGCGGAGTACGCCCGCTAAGGTGGGTGACCTCATGCGGTACGCAGGTCTCCTCCTTCGCTGCCGCGGCGGGGCCCACTAGAGGCCGGGCTCCTCGCCGCGGAGTTCTGCGACGCCCCGGCCACGGCCGATCGCCATCGAACCCCAGCGAAGATCTCGAGGACTTCCCGTGCCTAATCGTCAATGCCCGAGCCGCATGCCCGTCCATCGCTACTCCGCGTTTCCCGCTGTCGAGCTCCCCGACCGTTCGTGGCCGAACGCCCGGATCACCCAGGCGCCGCGCTGGCTGTCGACCGACCTGCGCGACGGCAACCAGGCCCTGATCGACCCCATGAGCCCCACCCGCAAGCGGCGGATGTTCGACCTGCTCGTCCGGATGGGTTACAAGGAGATCGAGGTCGGCTTCCCGTCGGCGAGCCAGACCGACTTCGACTTCGTACGTCAGATCATCGAGGACGGCCTGGTCCCGGACGACGTCACCATCTCCGTCCTGACCCAGGCCCGCGAGGAACTGATCGAGCGCACCGCCCAGTCGCTCGTCGGCGCCAAGCGAGGGACCATCCACCTCTACAACGCGACCGCACCGCTGTTCCGCAAGGTCGTCTTCGGCTTCGGACGGCAGGAGTGCAAGGCGGTGGCGGTCCAGGGCACCGAGTGGGTGATGAAGTACGCCGAGCAGCTGCTCGACGGCACCGAGTTCGGCTACGAGTACAGCCCGGAGATCTTCGTCGACACCGAGCTCGACTTCGCCCACGAGGTCAGCGAGGCGGTCATGGACGCCTGGCAGCCCGAAGCCGGTCGCGAGATCATCCTCAACTTCCCGTGCACGGTCGAGCGGTCGACGCCCAACGTCTATGCCGACCAGATCGAGTGGATGAGCCGCCAGCTGTCCCGGCGCGAACACGTGTGCCTGTCGGTGCACACCCACAACGACAGGGGCACCGCCGTCGCCGACGCCGAGCTGGCCGTGATGGCGGGTGCCGACCGGATCGAGGGCTGCCTCTTCGGCAACGGCGAACGCACCGGCAACGTCTGCCTGGTGACCCTGGGGCTGAACCTCTTCTCGCAGGGCATCGATCCACAGATCGACTTCTCCGACATCGACGAGATCCGTCGCACGGTGGAGTACTGCAACCAGCTGCCGGTCCACCCGCGCCATCCGTACGCCGGTGACCTGGTTTACACCGCGTTCTCGGGCTCGCACCAGGACGCCATCAAGAAGGGTCTGGAGGCCCTCGACCGGGCCGCCGCCGACGCCGGCGTACGGGTGGACGAGTTCCCGTGGGAGGCGCCGTACCTCCCGATCGACCCGAAGGACGTCGGCCGGTCGTACGAAGCGGTGATCCGGGTCAACTCCCAGTCCGGCAAGGGCGGCGTCGCCTACGTGATGAAGGCCGAACACCACTTGGACCTCCCGCGGCGGCTGCAGATCGAGTTCAGCCGGATCGTGCAGAGCCACACCGACGAGGAGGGCGGTGAGGTTCCGTCGGCCGAGATCTGGCGGATCTTCGAGGCGGAGTACCTCAGCGGCGGTGACGTCGAGCTCGACACGGTCCACAGCTCGTCGATGAAGAACGGACGGGACGCACTGACGGTCGACGTGAGCGTCGCCGGCAAGCGGCGCACGCTGTCCGGTGAGGGCAACGGCCCGATCGCCGCGTTCGTCGACGCGATCCGCCAGGTCGGCCTCGACGTCCGGGTTCTCGACTACAGCGAGCACGCACTCGGAGCGGGCGGCGACGCGACCGCCGCGGCCTACGTGGAGTGCGAGGTCGGCGACGAGGTTCTGCTGGGGAGTCGGCCAGGACGCCAATATCGTCAGCGCCTCCCTCAAGGCCGTGGTCTCCGCCGTCAACCGCGCCCGTCGCTGAGCCGGGGCTGGCGCTGCGCTGTGTGGCGTCTGTCTGGATGAAGCCCTCATGCATCCGGCTAGGTCGGCCCGCGTGAAGGGACCCTTGATCCAATAGGGCGGTACGAGGGGTCCCTTCACCCAGCCGGGCAACCCCTGGCCTTGCATGAAGGGCCCCTTCACCCAACTGGGCAACCCCCGGTGGAGCCCGATCGGCGTCGGTACCGCTTCCTACGCCGGCGGCGTGAGGGTCGTCCAGGAACGCAGGACGTCGCGCACGGTGCCGTCCGCGTGGTTCAGCGCCTCGGCGTGGGCGCGTTCGAGGACGTCCGCCACTCGTACGCGCTGCTGGCTTTCGGCGGACGCGATCGCGGCGTGCACCATGGCGAGGCTCATCACGTTGTCCCTTGCCTCGCCCATCGGTGCCGCGCCAGAACCGAGCGCGTGCACGAACTCGCGCAACGAGCCGGCGATCCCGGGGTGTGGATCCACCTCGCTGGCATCGCCTTCCGGCCCGGTCTCCCGGCCCTCGACGACCTCGAGGGCCGGGGGACCGTCGCCGTCCCAGAGCGCGGTGCCGTGTTCGCCGCTGGCGCGCCACGACGAGTTCCACGACGTCTGGAGGCCTTCGCTACACCAGCTGCCGCTGTAGACGAACCGCGCGCCGTCCGACATCTCGAAGATCGCCGTCGTCGCGGCGTCACCGGCGTACCAGCTCCACGCCGGGTTGTACTCCTCGCAGTAGACCGCGACGGGTTCGGTACCCAGCAGGAACCGCGTTCCGTCGAAGGTGTGGATCGCCATGTCGAGCACGAGCGGATGCGCTATGGCGTCACGGAACCCACCGAAGTGCGGCGCCTTGAAGAAGTTCGCCGCCACGATGCCGAGCCGGCCGAGCTGGCGGATCAGCCGGCGGTACGCGAAGAAGTGCGCGTCGTACCTGCGGTTCTGGCTCACCATGAACAGTCGGTCGTACGCCTGCGCCGCCGCGACCAGCTCCAGCGCCTCGGCGAGCGTGCCGGCGAGCGGCTTCTCGCCGAGCACCGGCAGTCCACGTCGCAGCGCCTCCATGGTGACCGGGTGGTGGGCCTCGGGGATCGTGACGTCGACAACGGCGTCGGCACCGACCTCGTCCGCGAGCGCCTCCAACGACTGCGCGACAGGCAGGTCGGGCGCCCCGGCCTCGGACAGCGCCGCCTTCGCGGTCGCCACGTCGAGATCGGCGACGCCGACCAGCTCGGTCTGGTCGTACGCCTGGATGGTGCGGAGCCAGCCACGGCCCATGCCACCGGCACCGACCTGCAGGATCCGGAGCGGGCGGTCGCGCAAGGTTGGGTTGACAGCTGTTCCCGCCGGCGGGGTCGGCGTCACGACGACACCTCCGCGGACGTCTCGAACCATCCCAGTGGGCTGCGGCGCAGCTCCGGGACCTCGCGAGCGGCATCGCCCGGCGAGACCCAGGCCACGGCGTTCGCGATCACCCTGCGGACGTCGGGGTGGTGGTAGACGGGATAGCCCTGGTCGCCCGGGCTGAAGTAGAAGATCCGCCCGTTGCCGCGGTGGAACCCGCAACCACTCCTGAAGACCTCCCCACCGGTGAACGAGCTGACGAAGACGAGCTCGTCGGGGTCAGGGATGTCGAACACCTCGCCGTACATCTCCTGCCCCGGTATCACGATCGGGCTGGGTACCCCGCGCGCGACCGGGTGGTGGGGCTTGAGAGTCCACACCAGCTCACGGTCGTCGCCGGCCCGCCAGCGCAGCGAGCAGGTCGTGCCCATCAGTCGGCGGAAGATCTTGGAGAAGTGCCCGGAGTGGAGGACGACGAGGCCCATCCCGCCGAGCACGTGCCGGTGGACGCGTTCGACCACGTCGTCGGACACCTCGTGGTGCGCGGCGTGTCCCCACCAGGTGAGGACGTCGGTGCTCGCGAGCACCTCCTCGGTGAGCCCGTGCTCGGGTTGCTCCAACGTTGCCGTCCGGACGGTCGCACCGTCCTTGAGGTTCTCCTCGATCCCCGCGGCGACCGCGCCGTGGATGCCGTCGGGGTACCTCTCCCGGACGGCCTCCTCTGTGCGTTCGTGGACGTTCTCGTTCCATACCGTGACGCGGATCGCGCGCTCGGCCGTCATGGGTTCCCCTCGGTGGTGGGTCGGGCCGGATGGGCATCGGTCAGGCCGCGCGTGGCACGTCGTCGAGCCGGCCGGGACATTCCGCTGGCGGGACGTTGAAACGCTTCGACGTACGACGCTAGGCGGCGGTGTTCGGAGGTGTCCAGTGCGGGCGGGAGCTTCCGGCCGGAGCCGGTCAGCCGGTCGGGGGTGATCAGCCGGTCGGGGGTGGTCAGCCGGTCGGGGGTGGTCAGCCGGTCGGGGGTGGTCAGCCGGTCGGGGGTGGTCGTCACCGTGCGCCCGCCCGTCGGCCCCGCGCTGGCGACGCGATGCTCTGTCCGCGGGTCCACCGCGCGGGGATCAGCAGGTCCTCGGCCGGTTCGCCCTCGATCAGCGCCACCGCCGCGGCGACGGCACCGCCGGTCATCTCCGGTACCGGCAGCTCCGAGCGGGCCAGCGGGACGTCGCTGGCGAGCTCCGGCGTGGCCCCGACCACCGCGACGGAGATGTCCCGTGGGATGGAGTAACCCTCCTCACGAAGGATGCTCGGGAACGCGGCGATGCCGTGGTGGATGATCACGGCCGTCGGTGCCGGTCGACCAGCAAGGAGCGCGCGGGTACGCCGGACCAGCGTGCGGTGGGACGTCGACGCGCGCATGACAGAGAGCTGTACGCCGGCCTCCCTGGCGGCTGCGCGGGCGCCCGCAAGCGCCCGGGGCGCATAGTTGAGCCCCGTGCGGAACTCCGCGTCGGACGACGCGACGAACCCGACCGAGCGGTGCCCGGCGCGAGCGAGCTCGCGGACGGCGAGCGTCGAGCCGCCCTCGAAGTCGTAGTCGCACCAGGGATAGCCGCCGGTCACGTCGGGCCGGCCGAGGAGCGAGGTCGGGAACCCCAGCTTGTGCAGGGCGGTGACGCGTAGATCGTCGGTCAGCACCGACATCAGCACGGCGCCGTCGGCGAGCCGGCTGCCGGCGATCCTGCGCAGGTCCGCGACGTTGTCGTCGCCGATGAGGAGCAGGAGATCGTGGTCGCGGCTGCGGGCGGCGGCGCTCAGGTGGTGCACGAAGCGCCAGCCGATCGGGTGGTAGGTGCCCGCCTCTCTGGGGAGCGACAGCGCGAGGACGCGCGTACGCGCACCGCGGAGGGCCCGGGCGCCGGCATGCGGGCGGTAGTCGAGGTCCCGGATGGCCTTCTCCACCGCGCGCCGGGTCGTCGAGGAGATGCTCCGGCGGTTGGTCAGCACGTACGACACCGTGCTGGGAGCAACACCCGCGCGGCGGGCGACGTCGGCGATGGTGGCCACCGACGCATCCTCTCACCCGCGTCGAAGAACGGCACAGTCGAATCAATTCGACGATCATGTCCAGTCGCGGACAGGGCGACCTCGTTGTGGACCTTGCTGCCTTGACAGTACTCCGCGCGCTCGGATTACTGTTTCGGCACGCTTTAGTGTCGAATCGAATCGACGATCCTGGCCGTTCGCTGGATCGCCGCCCACCATGTTTGTGGAGGTCGTGACGATGGCAGCCCGCGACGCAGTGACCCGACGCGGATTCCTCTACGGCGCGGCGTTCGCCGTCGGCGGCGTCGTCCTCAGCGCGTGCACGGGCACCGACGGCTCGGGCACCGACAAGAAGGCCGGCACCGGTGCCTCCAAGGCGGCTGCCAAGGGCTCGGAGCCCAAGCCGCTCGCTGCACCCGCGAAGCTGAAGGAGTCCCCGGCGCTCACCAAGCGCGTGCAGGCGGGGGAGCTTCCACCCTTGGCAAAACGAGTCCCGGCCAAGCCGTACGTGATCCCGCACCGGTGGATGAGCACCGGTGCCTACGGCGGTGACCTCAGCCTCGTGACGTCGGCGACGGACGACGGCTCGATCAAGGAGTACATGTACGGCCACTCCCTGCTGAGGTGGCTCAACGACGGGCTCGACCTCGGACCCGGCCTCGCGGAGAGCTGGGAGAGCAACGAGGACGCCTCGGAGTGGACGTTCCACTTCCGCACCGGGCTGAACTGGTCCGACGGAGAGCCGTGGACCACGCAGGACATCATGTTCTGGTGGGAGGACATGGTCCTCAACGAGGAGTTCAGCGAGGGAATCCCCGACGAGGCGCGGTCGGGCACCGGGACCGTAGCGAAGCTCTCCGCCCCCGACGACACGACGCTCGTGATGACGTTCGACGCGCCGAGCCCGATGGTGCCGGAGATGATCGCCAACTGGGTCAACCGTGGGATCGCGGCCACCTGGATGGAGCCCCGGCACTACATGGAGCAGTTCCATCCGAAGTACAACAAGGACGTCCCGAAGGACTGGACGACCACCTTCGACGGCAAGCGCAACGCGATCGTCAACCCGGACTCCCCGACCATGGCGGGCTGGATGCTCACGGCCTACAAGGAGGGCAGCTCCAGCACGTTCGAGCGGAACCCCTACTACTGGGCCGTCGACAGGGACGGCAACCAGTTGCCGTACATCGACAAGCTGACGTTCCGGGCCGTCAACAACGTCGAGACCAGGAAGCTGCAGATCCAGAACGGGCAGTTCGGCTACGTGCACGGATCCTTCGCCGGTCTCACGCTCGGCGACGTGTCCGGCATCAAGAGCACCGCGTCCAAGCACCAGATGCAGGTCACCTTGTGGGACAGCGGTTCCGGCACGGGTTCGATCTTCTTCTTCAGCCAGGACTACGACGAGCCCCACATGCGTGAGCTGATCCGGATGCCGAAGTTCCGGCAGGCGCTCTCACTCGCGTTCAACCGGGCCGAGGCCCGCAAGTCGATCTACTTCGACACCGGAGAGCCGACCACCGGCGGCTACGGCCCCAAGACCCGGGAGTTCCACCGGGGCGACGGACCCGCGACGTACACGCGCTGGCGGGAGTCGTGGGTCGACTACGACCCCACCAGGGCCAAGAAGATGCTGGACGAGATCGGCGTGGTCGACAAGGACGGCGACGGCCGGCGCGAACTGCCGAACGGTGACCGCCTGGTCGTCCACCTCGACTATCCCGCCGACATCGACGCGGGCGGCGAGCACATGAAGAAGAACGAGCTTCTGAAGAAGAGCTGGGAGGCCATCGGGATCGCCACCCGGCTCAGTCCGGTCGCACCCGCGGCGTTCTCCGACCAGTGGGCGCAGGGCAAGGTCATGAGCACCACGTCGTGGGAGTGCAGCACGTTGACGGCCGCCGCCGACCTGCTCTGGATGATGCCGATGGAGCCGTCCCGGTGGGCGCCCCTGCAGGGTCAGTACTACGCACTCCGGGGCACCCCCGACGAGAAGAAGCAGCAGGACGTCGATCCCTACCAGCGCACGCCTCCGCGGATGGAGCCGGTGGCCGGTGGTCCGGTCGAGCGGCTGTGGAAGCTCTCCGACCAGGCGCGGGTCGAGCCCGACGCGGTGGCCCGGGACAAGCTGATCTGGGACATGATCAAGATCCACGTCGCCGAAGGCCCGTTCTTCATGGGGGTCGTGGCGAACTATCCGCAGATCGAACTCGTCAAGAAGGGCTTGCGCAACGTACCCACACGGAACCAGACCGCCCTGGGCGGTCTCGTGAACGACTGGCACCACCCGATGCCTGCGGCGTACGACCCCGAGGCATGGTTCTGGGACGATCCCGGAAGCTCCAGCTGACGGACGGCCACTGGTGCAGCGATCAGCCTGGTGTGGCGGGCGGCGCTGCGACGCAGGCGGTCCCGATCCGCCGGAACCCGGCCCGTTCGTAGACCCGGGCGGCGCCGACCGAGCCCGCCGAGAGGAACGTGAGCGTCACGCCGTGGGCGGCGGCGTCGGCGGCGAGTGTCGCGGTGACCGCCGCGCCGATGCCGCGTCGGCGAACTGAGGGAAGCGTGCCGATCCCGGTGATCTCCGCGACGTCCACCCGGGGGTGGTAGCTCCCGCCTCCCACCGGCCCGGAGGAGTCGTCGGCGCTGGCCCAGCGGAACACGCCGCGTTCGATCCGGTCACGGAAGTAGGACAGTCGTGAGTCGCGCATCGCGGCCGCGTGTTCGTCGCGTTCGACGGCGCCGACAGGACCGATGTCACTACCCGGTGTACCGAAGCCCATGTCGACCGCCGCGACCGCACGGGCGAGATCGGCGTCGCGTGCCTCGAGGAACCGGATCGAGATCCCTTGCGGCGGAGGGATCTCGCGACGTTCCACCTGCATGAGCAGTGGACGTTCCTCGACGACCAGACCGGCCTCGGAAATGGCCTGGGCGAGACCAGGAGAGACCTCGCCCACCCACTCGAAGGACACCGGAACCGCCAATTCCTCCTGGCGGTTCCAGACGGTCTTGACGTCGGATGCGGAGAACGGCCCGATGTGCCCCAGACGTGGACGGGCGTAGTAGGGCCAGGCCCCGGTGGACACGAAGAGTGTGAACGCTCCGTGCTCTTCCGTTGTTGCCGCGGCGCGGGGCTGCAGATCGTAGTACTGCTCGATCCGGACGAGGTCCGGTGGCAGCTCAGATGCGGTCACCGACGCATTCTCGGTGGCCGCAGGGAACGCCGTCCAGGCCTTTCCCGCCGCGGCACAAGCGGGTGCTGCGGCGGGAAAGGTCCGAGACAGCGGTGAAGCTCAGGTCGAAGGTGGTGCTCAGCTGGTCGGCGCGCCGTCCTGGGCGGCCGTGCCGCCGGACTGCGTGCCCAGGAAGAACTGCACACTGCCCTGGGCGTCGACCTCGGCGTCGAGCACCATCTGGTCGAGCATGGTCGAGGCTCCGGGCTCCAGGAAAACCCGGGCGCCCTGCTCCTCGACGACCTGGTCGCCGTCGGTGGGCTCTGGCGTGACGGCCAGGCTGAGACTCTGCTGGTCTTCGGGCTGCGCCGTGATCCGCAGGCCCGCGCTGTCAGGAAGTTCGGGGCTGTTCGTCAGCGACTGGATGACGAGAGCAGCGTTGTTGGTGAGCGCAAGCAAGATGGCTCCTCCGGTTTGGGTGGAAGGATCGGAACGGGGCCGCTACACGACCGGCGTGCCTAGTGCGTGCACACGTCCATCGCGGGGCCATCGCCGGCTGGCAGGTGGTGAATCACTCCCTGGTGCGCTTGACTGCCGGTTATTCCACCCTTGCCCCTCATCGCCGCGCAGTCAAACCGGCACCCGCGTCATGATGGGACAGTGAGGTCAATCGAACACCCAGAATCCCTCGACGCAGAGTCGATACGGCCCAGGTGGGGGATTAGGGACGCGATCGGTTCATTACTCGGGTTCGTGGTCTTGTCCCTCGGCGTGTCGTTCGGCCTCGTCGCTCTCGGTCTCGACCCCATCACAGCTGGCATCATCGCCACACCGGTCGGTTGGATTTCCCTGGCGGGCTGGCCGTTGCTGGCGTCCAGCCGGCGCGGCAACGGCCCTCGCACCGACCTCGCCTTACGTTTCCGTGCGGTTGACCTGGGTATCGGCGTGCTCGGCGGTCTCACGGTGCTGGTAGCCGCCATGGTGTTCGTGCTGGTCTACGTCCAGGTGGTCGGTCAGGCGCCGAGTTCGTCCCTCGGCACCGCCGCCGCCGACGCGCGTACGAGCTGGCAGGTGTTCGCGCTGGCCGGCCTGGCACTGCTCGCGCCCTTTGTGGAGGAGCTGCACTTTAGGGGGATGTGGTGGTCCGCGCTGCGCTGGCGTGGCCTCCGCGCCTGGCCGACCCTGCTGGTGACCGCGGTGCTGTTCGCGGCCGCCCATGCCGAACCCGCCAGGATTCCGCTGCTCCTGTGCGCGGGCCTCGCGGCAGGTTACGTCCGGATGAAGACCGACCGGCTGGGTCCCGCCGTCGTCACCCATCTCGTCGTCAACGGCATCGCGGTCATCGGCCTCCTGAGCCTGGTCTGAGGTCGGCAGCCGCTGGAGCCGCCGGCTCGGGTGCGAGGCGCGCCTGGCTCCGCCCCGCCCGGGGGGCACGCGCGACCTCGACGACCACGAGGGTGGCGTGGGTAAGAATGTCAGCGTGACCCTGTACGTCGACGAGGCCATCGTGCTGCGCACCCACAAGCTGGGCGAGGCCGACCGGATCATCACGCTGCTGACCCGGCACCACGGCCGGGTGCGTGCCGTCGCCAAGGGGATCCGCCGCACGACGTCCCGGTTCGGGGCCCGGCTCGAGCCGTGTTCGTACGTCGAGGTGCAGCTCGCGGTCGGGCGCTCCCTCGACGTGATCACGCAGGCCGAGACCCGGAGGCCCTACGCCGAAGCGATGTACGCCGACTACGGCCGCTACACGACCGCGGCGGTGATGCTCGAGACGGCCGAACGCCTCACCGCGGAGGAGCGGGAGCCGGCGACCCAGCAGTTCCTCCTGCTCGTGGCGGCACTGCGCGCGCTGGCCGAGGAGGCGCACGAGCCCGGCCTCATCCTCGACTCGTACCTCCTGCGGTCCCTTGCGGTCGCCGGATACGCGCCGACCTTCGACGGGTGTGCCCGCTGCGGTGTCGAAGGTCCACACCGCGCGTTCTCACCCGCCGCCGGCGGCATGGTGTGCGCCGACTGCCGGCCCGCGGGGGTGGCGTTGCCGGCGCCCGAGACCGTACGCCTCCTCGCCGCGCTCCTGACGGGCGAGTGGGCCGACGCCGACGCGAGTCTGGCGCGTCATCGCCGCGAGGCCACCGGCATGGTGTCGGCCTATCTCCAGTGGCATCTCGAACGCGCACTTCGATCGCTGCCGCACGTCGATCGCGCCAACGCCGAGGCAGCGGTGACGACGGACACCCCGACGGCAGCCACGATGGACGCCACGATGGACGCCACGACAGCCGCCACGGCCGCCCCGACAGCAGCCGCCACGGCCGCCCCGACAGCAGCCGCCACGGCCGCCTCGACAGCAGCCGCCACGGCCCCCCCGACGACGGACGACGCGACCATGGACACCGAAAGGCTCTGAGCCCGGATGACTTCCCGCATGAGGCGCGGCCTGCGCCGCCGCACCCCCGACGCGCCACGCCGACCGGTGCAGCCACCCGATCCGCACCCGTCCGGTGCACGGCCGCCGGACATCCCGGCCGAGCTCGTTCCACGCCACGTCGCACTCGTGATGGACGGCAACGGCCGTTGGGCGAAGGCGCGTGGACTCCCGCGCACGAGGGGGCACGAGGAGGGCGAGGCCGCCCTGCTCGACACGATCAGGGGTGCCATCGATATCGGTGTCAAAACCCTGTCCGCGTTCGCGTTCTCCACCGAGAACTGGACCCGCTCGCCCGAAGAGGTGCGGTTCCTGATGGGTTTCGACCGCGACGTGATCCACCGCCGCCGGGACGAGCTCGACGCCATGGGGGTCCGGGTTCGCTGGTCCGGCCGCCGCCCTCGGCTGTGGAAGAGCGTGATCGCCGAGCTCGAGGAAGCTGAGCAGCAGACGCGGGACAACGACGTCATCACGCTGCAGTTCTGCATCAACTACGGCGGGCGCGCCGAGATCGCCGACGCGGCAAAGGCCCTCGCCCAGGACGTCGAGGCGGGCCGGCTGCGTGCGGATCGGGTCAACGAGCGGACCCTCGCACGTTATCTCTACCAACCGGACCTGTCGGACGTCGATCTCTTCGTCCGCCCGTCCGGCGAGCAACGGGTGTCGAACTTCATGCTGTGGCAGTCGGCGTACGCGGAGATGGTCTTCCTGGACACGCTGTTCCCCGACTTCGACCGGCGCGACCTGTGGCGGGCGATCGAGATCTACGCCCGGCGCGACCGGCGGTTCGGCGGAGCGGTGCCCAATCTCGTTGCGGACAACGGCGACGAGACCGACCGATAGGGCTACGACGAAGACCTCGTGTCGTCGACGACGCTGCCCGACGGCGCGCTGGGCGTTCATCACCAGCGCCGAATGAACGAAGAACCGAGCAGGTTCGGGCTACGCCGGGCCGCGGCCGGATGTACGCCGACCGCCGGCCCGCGCACACGGTCCGCAGGTGCCGAACACCTCGAGGGTGTGGGTGACGTCCACGAAGCCCGCCTCGCCGGCGACGCGTTCGGCCCACCGTTCGACCGCGGGTCCCTGCACCTCGACGGTGCGACCGCAGGAACGGCAGACCACGTGGTGGTGGTGCCGTGAGGAGGTGCACCGGCGGTAGACCGTCTCGCCGTCGTCCGTCCGGATCGCGTCGACGTCGCCCGACTCGGCCAGGGAAGCAAGGGTGCGGTAGACGGTGGTGAGCCCGACCGCTTCGCCGCGAGACCTCAACAGGGCATGGATGTCCTGGGCACTCCGGAAGTCGCTGACGCCGCTCAGCACGTCGGCGACCGCGGCGCGCTGCCGGGTCGAACGCAGCTTCTGTCCAGGGCCCGGCCGGGCGTCGTTCCCTGCGTGCTGGCCCGCGCTCGGGTCTGCCTGCTGACTGGAGCTCACCCGGCACACCTCCCGGTGGTGGTTCGCCTGTCTGACGTTCGCATGTCGGTCAGTGTTCGTCGTAGTGGGCACCGTGCGCGGCATGCCGATGCCCGTCGTGGACGTAGTCGATGTGGTCGTCGTGGTCGACCGCCGGGTGTCCGCAGGCAGGTCCGTGCCGGTGCAGGTGATCCTCGGCCTCGCGATGCGGACGCCGCAGCAGCGCCCGTACGCCGGTTGCCGCCACCGTCAGGACGAACACCCCGATCGCCGCGAGCACAATCGTTCCTCCGGACGGGGTGTCGGCGGCGTACGACGCGAGGACGCCTCCGACACTCACCAGCACGCCGATCCCGATGGCCACCGCGACCGTACTCGTGAAGCTCCGACCGAGCCGCTGCGCCGACGCGACCGGGACGATCATCAGGGCACTGACGAGGAGGAGGCCGACGACGCGCATCGAGACCACCACGGTGACCGCGACCATGATCGCGAGCAGGATGTTGAGACGCAGGACCGGCAGGCCTCCGGCACGGGCGTACTCCTCGTCCGAGCCGACGGCGAAGAGCACCCGGGCGAGACCGAGCGTGATCGCGAGGACGACCACTGCCAGGGCGGCGAACACAGCGAGGTCGGTCGGTGTCGTCGAGGTGATCGACCCGAAGAGATAGGCGCTGAGGTTGGCCGGCGTGCTCCCCGGTGACTTGGCCATCAGCACCACGCCGCCGGCGATGCCGCCGTAGAACAGCAGGGCGAGGGCGACGTCGCTACTCGTACGCCCCTTGGCCCGCATGAGCTCGATCGCCACCGCACCGGCGACCGTGCAGGCCAGGGCCGTCCACACCGGCGAGGACTGGGTGAGGAGGCCGACGCCCACGCCGGTCAGCGCGACGTGCCCCATCCCGTCGCCGATGAGGGCGAGCCGGCGTTGGACCAGGTGGACGCCCACCGCCGGCGCCGTGAGACCGATGAGCAGCGCGGCGACCAGGGCCCGTTGCATGAAGTCGTACGTGAGGATGTCCATGACGTCAGCCGATGATTCCGAGCGAGCCGCTCGCGGGTTCGTGGGGAGCCGAGTGCGGGTCGGGGCCACCGCCACCGAACCGTTCGAGGACGGTCGGGGTGGGCGGTCCGTCGTACGCGATCCTGCCGTGGTCGAGCACGACCGTACGTCCGACGAGCGTCGCGACCGGGCTGATCTCGTGCGTCACGAGGAGCAGGCTCACGCCGCTCTCGACCAGCGTGTGGAGCGTCCTGGCGAGGATCTCCTGATTGGGGGCGTCAACACCGGCGAAGGGCTCGTCCATCACCAGGAGGTCGGGTTGGCTCGCCAGTGCGCGAGCGATCAGCGCCCGTCGCTGCTGGCCGCCGGAGAGGGTGGCGACCTGCGTGCGCGCCTTCTCCGCAAGGCCGACCGTCGCGATCGCGTCCGCCACGATGCGGCGGTCGGCGGCGCCGAGCCAGGGCCGCCGCAGCTTCCCCCGCAGCAGGCGACCGGAGGTCACCACCTCCTCGACGGTCGCGGGTACGCCGCCGCCGACGGTGTGCCGCTGGGGTACGTACCCGATCCTGGCCCGGTCGTGCAGGTGCTCGGCCGGCACCCCGAACAGGTGGAGGGTCCCCGCGGCGAGGGGGACGAGGCCGAGTACGGCCCGGACCAGCGTCGACTTGCCCGAGCCGTTGGGGCCGAGCAGCGCCACCACGTCGGTGGGGGCGACATCGAGGTCGACATCGGTGAGGACGCGTTGGCCGGCGTAGCTGACCGCACCGCCGCGGATGCGGACGACCGGCGTCCCGTGGGGCTGGGCGTGCCGGTCAGGGGGAGTGGCCGGAGTCATGGGCAGTCCTGGCCTTTCGCGAGTGCGGTGAGGTTGGACCGCATGACGCCGAGGTAGTCGGTGCCGGCGGAGCGGTCGGTCAGTCCTTCCACGGGGTCGAGCACACCGACGTCCGCGCCGGTCTCGCCCGCCAGCGTCCTGGCGAGCGCCGGGCTGACCAACGTCTCGTAGTAGATCGTGTGGACGTCGTGCCTTCGGACGAACGCCGCAGCCTTCGCGAGCGTCGCCGGCGACGGTTCCTGTTCGGGCGAGAGCCCGGTCAGGCCCACCTGGTGGAGCTGGTAGCGGCGGGCGAGGTAGCCGAACGCGGCATGGCTGGTGACGAGCGCGCGGTCGCGGCAGCCGGCGAGGCGCTCCGCGAAGTCCCGGTCGAGTGCCTTCAGGTCCGAACGCAGCTTGGCGGCGTTCCGCTCGTACGCCCGCGCGTGGTCGGGATCGACGTGCGCGAGGCGCCGGGCGATCCCGTCCGCCACGCGGGCCAGCCGCAGTGGGTCGAGCCAGAAGTGCGGGTCGCGGGCGGCACCCGCTTCGTCTCCAGCCCCGTCGACGTTCTCGTCGACGCTTTCGGCACCGTGACCAGCTTCCTGGTCGGCGCCGTGGTCGGCGGGGAGGGACGCGCGGGTCAGGTCCGCGAGGCCGGACACGTCGACCCCGTGGTCGTCCGCCCCCTGGTCGATGGCGTCGTCGACCGCGGGCTGGAAGCCGCGGAGGTAGACCGCGAGGTCGGCCTCCGCGAGCGTCGCGACAGCTCTGGGCGTGAGCTCGAGATCGTGCGGCTCGGCGCCGGGCTTGGTGAGGTTGACGACGTGCGCATGGGGACCGGCGATCCGTGCGGCCACGAACTGGAGTGGATAGAACGCGGCGACGATCTCGAGCCTGTCACCCCGGCTGGACCAGCTGGTGCGCTGCGACCCGCAGGCCGTGAGCAGGAGTGCCGCGGCGCACAGGCCCACGCAGAGGCTGGTCAGGACGCTCCTCGTCGAGCGCCCAACTGACAAGAACATGAGAATCATTGTCAACTAGCGCCGATGGGCTGTCAACCCCGGGATGACCGGGCAGGGGAGCGGCTACTCGACGAGCTTCAGCACGAGGGCGCCACCCGCGAGCGCCAGTGCGACCAGTCTGATCACCCGCCGGGAACGCTCGCCCTGGTGCCAGGCGAGGTACGTCAGCCAGCCGACGACGGCGACGATCAACGCCAGGCAGACCGTGCCGTAGGGCGGGGGAGCGAGCAGACCGGCTACGAGGAGCAGGGCCATCGCCCCGGTGACGAGCCACCTGGGCAGGGAGTGCAGGCGGACGAGAAGGGGGTAGCTGACCCGCTCGACCGCGGCCCGCAGGCCGCCCGGTCGCGTACGGGTGGGACCGCCCGTGGGGCGGCTCGCGGGTGGCTGGCCGGATGGCTGGCCGGATGGCTGGCCACCCGACGGTTCGGCCTCCGTGCGGTGCGGCTTGCGCCGGTTGGACACAGCGCTCCTCGATGGTGGGGTGGGTACGGACCATCCGCCGGAGGGCCCGGTGTCCACAGGAGTTGTCAGCACGATCCTCTCCCACCGGCCCACCGAAGTCTGCACCGGCTCGCTCACGTCACCTGGTCGGTCAAGTCACCAGATCGCTCGGTCAAGTCCCGAGCTGGCTCGGTCAAGTCCGCGTCAGCTCCCCACGGCGACCGGTAGCCTGATCCTTCCGCGTCCCCCGCCGACACCCAGCCGGATGGAGCGAACACGTGCCTGCCGACCGGATCGACACCCTTGTCAGCCTCTGCAAGCGGCGCGGGTTCGTGTTCCCCTCGGGTGAGATCTACGGCGGCACCCGCTCCGCCTGGGACTACGGCCCGCTCGGCGTCGAGCTCAAGGACAACATCCGGCGCCAGTGGTGGCGGGCGATGGTACGCACCCGCAACGACGTCGTGGGCCTGGACTCGTCGGTGATCCTTCCGCGCGCGGTCTGGGAGGCGTCCGGCCACGTCGAGGCGTTCGTGGACCCGCTCACGGAGTGCCAGAGCTGTCACCGCCGCTACCGCGCCGACCACCTGGAGGAGGCGTACGCCGCCCGCCACGGCCACCCGCCAGCCGCCGACCTGTCCGACCTCGTGTGCCCCACCTGCGGCACCACGGGTGCGTTCAGCGAGCCGCGGATGTTCAACGGCCTCCTCCGCACCCACCTCGGCGCCGTCGAGGACACCGGCGAGGCAGGTGAAGGGCCGGGTCGGTCGACCAGTACCGGCACGCACTTCCTGCGGCCCGAGACCGCGCAGGGGATCTTCGTCAACTTCGGGCAGGTCATGGCGTCCGCGCGCCGCAAGCCGCCGTTCGGCATCGCCCAGACAGGCAAGAGCTTCCGCAACGAGATCACGCCGGGCAACTTCATCTTCCGCACCCGGGAGTTCGAGCAGATGGAGATGGAGTTCTTCGTCGCGCCCGGCACCGACGAGGAGTGGCACGACTACTGGCTGAAGGCGCGGTGGGACTGGTACGTCGACCTCGGCATCCGGCCGGAGAACCTGCGGTTCTTCGAGCACCCCAAGGAGAAGTTGTCCCACTACTCCAAGCGCACCGTCGACATCGAGTACCGCTTCTGCTTCGCCGGCAAGGAGTTCGACGAGCTCGAGGGTGTCGCCAACCGGACCGACTACGACCTGACGACCCATGCCGAGCACTCCGGCGCCCAGCTGTCCTACTACGACCAGGACAAGGGCGAGCGGTGGACGCCGTACGTCATCGAGCCCGCGGCCGGGTTAGGCCGCTCGATGGTCGCGTTCCTCCTCGACGCCTACACCGAGGACGAGGCGCCGAACGCCAAGGGCCGGCTCGAGAAGCGCACCGTCCTCCGCCTCGACCGCCGACTCTCCCCGGTCAAGGCGGCGATCCTCCCGCTGTCCCGCAATGCGGACCTGTCACCGCAGGCCCGCGAGTTGACCGCACGGCTGCGCGACCACTGGAATGTGGACTTCGACGATGCGGGCGCGATCGGGCGCAGGTACCGTCGACAGGACGAAATCGGCACGCCGTACTGTGTGACGGTTGACTTCGAGACCTTGGAGGATCGCTGCGTGACGGTGCGTGAGCGCGACACGATGGTGCAGGAGCGCGTCTCTCTCGACCGGGTCGAGGGATACCTCGCCGAACGCCTCCTCGGCTGCTGAGGACGGAAAGCTCCTGTCATGACCAAGATGCGCATCGGCGTGGTCACCCTGCTCGCCGGGCTGCTCGCACCTGTCCTGGCCGCGTGCGGCTCCAACCCGACCGCGCACCTTCCCTCGCTGACCGGTGACGAGGGCCCGTCCCACAAGGGCGACATCAGTCCTCGCCGGGTGGCCCAGCCGCTCCCCAACGGCAACCTCCGACCGGGCTCGCGGCGGCGTACCACCACGCCCCTTCCGAAGGTGACGATGACGCCGTTGCCCCAGCCGGACGAGACGTTCGCCACCCCGAAGATGCCGGAGCCGCCCGCCAAGTCCGACCCCGAGCTCAGCCGCATCACCTACGAGCTCAAGCGGGTGGTGTGGGGAGCCGCCGGTGTGGTCGACCCCAAGACCACCAAGGCGAAGTGCTCCAAAGGTGAGAACGACATCATCCAAGTCGGCTCCTACCAGTTCAGCTGTGACGTGACGCTGTGGGGGTCGTCGACGAGATTCAACGTGCGCGCCAAGGTGAACCGGTCAGACGTCGCCTGGAGCTGGTCCGCGGCTCGGCTTCCCGTCTCCGAGGACAAGGCGGTCTACGAAGCCACCCGGCAGTCGTTCAAGCCCGCCAAGGTGACCTGCGACGTCATCAAGCTGGACCTGGTGGAGGTGGGTACGCGGGAGGGTGTCACCTGTTGGGTCACCGACGTCTTCAACAAGCAGCAGACCTACCACGGCGAGTTGCTGCCCGACGGCGCGCTGGCGTTCACGACCGACTCCTGAACCGCGGCACCGCATGAGCATGGACCCTTCTCCGATCGCACCGTACGCGCTCGCCGCACCAGCGCCCGCGATGGCCGAGCCCGTCCCCGCGTTGCGGCTCGGCGGGCTCCACGTCGATCCACCGGTAGTCCTCGCGCCGATGGCGGGGGTGACCAACGCGGCGTTCAGGACGTTGTGCCGCGAGCAGGGCACCCTGCCTGGTAGGCCGGACGACCGTGCGGCAGCCGGTGGCACCGTGGCCGGCGGAGTCGACGGAAGCGTCGCCGGGCTGTACGTCTGCGAGATGATCACCTCGCGCGGAGTCGCCGAAGGCGACGAGACCACCCACCGGATGCTGGTCTTCGACCCCGGCGAGACACTGCGGTCGGTCCAGCTGTACGGCGTCGACCCGGTCTATGTCGGCGAGGCCACGCGGATCCTGTGCGGCGACTACGGCGTCCGCCACGTCGACCTCAACTTCGGCTGTCCGGTGCCGAAGGTGACCCGGCGCGGCGGCGGGGCCGCCCTGCCCTGGAAGCGACGGCTCCTCGACGCCATCCTGCGGGCGGCGGTCGAGGCGGCGGCACCGTACTCCGTACCCGTCACCATGAAGACCCGCAAGGGGATCGACGACGCGCACCTCACCTACCTCGAGGCGGGACGCATCGCCGAGGACGCCGGGTGTGCGGCGATCGCCCTGCACGGACGTACCGCGGACCAGTTCTACAGCGGGGTTGCCGACTGGGACGCGATCGCGGCACTCGCCGGCCACGTGGACATTCCCGTCCTCGGCAACGGTGACATCTGGGAGGCCTCCGACGCCCTCCGGATGGTGCGCGACACCGGCTGCGCAGGCGTCGTCGTGGGCCGTGGCTGCCTCGGACGGCCCTGGCTGTTCCGCGACCTGGCAGCGGCGTTCAGCGGACTTCCCGCACCGCCGCTGCCGGGCCTCGGCGAGGTGACCGCGATGATGCGGCGGCATGCCGAACTGCTCGCGGCCTATGTGGGTGAGGACCGCGGCTGCCGGGAGTTCCGCAAGCACGTCTCGTGGTACCTCAAGGGCTTCGCCGTCCGCCAGCAGGCGCGCGCCTCGCTCGCGCTGGTGTCCGACCTGGCCGAGCTCGACACCCTGCTCGACACTCTCGACGCGGGCCAGGGTTTCCCGGTGTCGGAGCTCGGCACGCCGCGTGGTCGTCAGGGCAGCCCGCGTCCGGTGACACTGCCGGCCGGCTGGCTGCTCGACCGCGACGGGCGGGGCGTCAACCTCGCGGGCGCGGAGCTTGGCGTCTCTGGAGGCTGAAAGCCCTTCCATGCAAGGGATCTGTCCCGCTGTGTGGGTCACGTCACCGTCTGACGCCGTGTGCGCTCCCCAGGTGTCTGATCTTGGCCGACCATGATCGTCTGAAATCGCCCGTACGTGATCGTCTCCGCCGATCCTGGGCGAACCGAGCGAAACGCCTGGACGCCCGCCTCGACCCGTCGACGCGTCCCGGACCGTGGGCGTTCTCGCCGGCTACCTGTTCAGGCGAGCAGCGGAGGTGGCGCGTGTCCAGATCGATCCAGCAGAGTCGAGCGCTGGGGCGGCGAACATTCCTGGCCGGCGGGTTGGCCGCCGGATCCGTCCTCGGCATTCCGACGCCGGCGGGTGCGGCGGGGAGTGTACGGCCGAGCTACGAACGGGCGAGTCCGTTCACCCTCGGTGTGGCCTCGGGCGACCCCAGCCACGACGGCGTCGTGCTGTGGACCAGGCTCGCCACCCAGCCGCTGGAGGACGATGGGCTGGGCGGCATGCCGGACGCCACCGTCCCGGTGCGGTGGCAGGTCGCCGAGGACGAACAGTTCGCACGGGTGGTGCGGTCAGGTGAGGTGCTCGCCCGGCCGGAGAACGCGCACAGCGTCCATCTGGAGCTGACCGGTCTGGACCCGGGCCGCGACTACTGGTACCGGTTCCGGGTGGGTTCGTACCTGTCGAGCATCGGGCGCACCCGCACCGCGCCGGAGCCCGGTGTGCTCGCCCAGCACCTGGCCATGTCCTTCGTGTCCTGCCAGCACTATGAGCAGGGCTACTACTCGGCGTACCGCGCACTCGCCGACGACATGCCCGACCTGGTGCTGCATCTCGGCGACTACCAGTACGAGAACGCCGGCTCGGCCGGGCGGCCACGTCAGCATGTGGGGCCGGAGACGATGACGCTCGCCAACTACCGACAGCGGTATGCCCAGGTCAGGACCGACGCCGACCTGCAGGCCGCGCATGCCGCGGCGCCGTGGCTGGTGGTGTTCGACGACCACGAGATCGACAACAACTGGGCCGACGAAACGCCGCAGGACCCGGCCGTCCAGCCGCCGGAGGTCTTCCTGCCGCGGCGTGCGGCGGCATTCCAGGCGTACTGGGAGAACATGCCGTTGCGGCGGCGCTCGATTCCGCGGGGGATCGACATCCAGGTCTACCGGCGGATCCGATGGGGTCGGCTGGCGACGTTCCACCTGCTCGACACCCGGCAGTTCCGGGACGACCAGGGTTGTGGCGACGGCTACCAGGACTGTCCGTCAGCGGTCGACCCGGCACGTTCGCTCACGGGTGCGGCGCAGGAGGAGTGGCTGATCGACGGCTTCCACCACTCGAGTGCGCGCTGGGACATCCTTGGCCAGCAGGTGTTCTTCGGCCAGCGCGACAACAACGACGGACCGGCGAAGGTGACCAGCCAGGACGCCTGGGACGGGTACGTCGCCTCGCGCCAGCGCATCACGCAAGGTTGGATTGACGCCGGCGTGCGGAACCCCGTCGTGCTGACCGGGGACGTCCATGCCCACTGGGCGGGTGACCTGGTGGCCGACTACGACGAGCCGACATCGGCGCCGGTGGGCTCGGAGTTCGTGACCTCGTCGATCTCGTCCGGCGGCGACGGGTTCGACTCCGATCCGCAGGAGCACCCGTTCCTGCAGATCAACCCGCACCTGAAGTTCTACAACAACCTCCGAGGGTACGTGCGGACGACGATCACGCCGACCGAGATGCAGGCGGACTTCCGCTCGCTCCCGTACGTCACGCAGCCCGGTGCGCAGGCGTTCACGCGCGCCTCGTTCGTCACGCAGGACAGGGTTTCCGGCATCCACCAGGTCGCCGACAACCCGACCCTGGTGCGGGCGAGCCGGGCGCCAGACACGCCGCAGGAGTGGATCGAGTACACCGTTCGCGAGGAGACCCAGACCTACGAGTGACGGTTGCGGGCTCGCGGTAAGGGACACCGCGGGCGTCGGACCGGCGGCCAGACCGGGAACGGTCGGCCGCCGGCAGGGCTGCACAGGGCGAGCCGCCGGTGACTCCAACCGGACATGTCACCGTCGTCCCTCGCTCACGAAGTGATCATCTCCGCGGTGTGTCACGGCTCGATGCTGGGCCTCTCGAGTCCCTCTCGCGGAGGTGTTCAGTGCCCAGCTCAAGTTCCCCCGACGTCGCCCGCCGGACGTTCCTCGTCGGCAGCGTTGCCGCCGGTTCCCTGCTCGCGTCGTCACAACCGGCCGGTGCCGCTCCGCGCGCGGCCGTACGCCGTGACCCGTTCACGCTCGGCGTCGCGTCGGGCGACCCCAGCCCGGACGGCCTCGTGCTGTGGACCCGGCTGGCGCCGGAACCCCTTGCCGAGGACGGTTTCGGCGGCATGCCGTACGCACCGGTGGACGTGCGGTGGCAGGTCGCGACCGACGAGCGATTCCGGCACGTTGTCCGGACCGACACCGTGACGGCCTATCCCCAGGCGGCGCACAGCATCCACGTCGAGCTGTCCCGTCTCGAGCCTGGCCGGGAGTACTTCTACCGCTTCCGGGTCGGCAGTTTCGTCTCGCCGGTCGGGCGTACGCTGACGGCGCCTGATCCGTCCAGCCTCGTCCCGTCGTTGCGGATGAGCTTCGTGTCGTGTTCGCAGTACGAGCACGGCTACTTCACCGCGTACCGTCGACTGGCCGAGGACGCGCCCGATCTCGTGCTGCACCTGGGCGACTACCAGTACGAGTACACGGCCGGCGACTACATCGCACCCGGCGGCAACCCGCGTGACCACGAAGGCCCCGAGACCGAGACCCTCGCCAACTACCGGCAACGGCACGCGCAGTACAAGGCCGATCCGGACCTCCAGGCCGCGCACGCCGTTGCGCCGTGGCTGGTCGTGTTCGACGACCACGAGGTCGACAACAACTGGGCCGACGAGGTTCCCGAGAAGCCGGAGGTCCCGCAGCCGAACTTCCTGCAGCGACGGGCGGCGGCGTTCCAGGCGTACTACGAGAACATGCCGTTGCGGAAGCGTTCGATTCCGCGGGGGATCGACCTGCAGCTCTACCGCCGCGTGCAATGGGGTCGGCTGGCGACGTTCCACATGCTCGACACCCGGCAGTTCCGCGACGACCAGGGCTGCGGCGACGGCTACCGGGACTGCCCGGCCGCCGTTGATCCCGCCCGGTCGATCATGGGTACGGAGCAGGAGGAGTGGCTGGTCGACGGATTCCACCGCTCGCGGGCCCGCTGGGACGTGATCGGCCAGCAGGTGTTCTTCGCCCAGCGAGACAACAATCCCGGCCCGGCCAAGATCACGAGCATGGACGCCTGGGACGGCTACGTCGCCTCGCGCCAGCGCATCACGCAAGGCTGGGTTGACGCCGGCGTTCGCAACCCGGTGGTGCTGACCGGCGACGTGCACGCCCACTGGGCCAGCGATCTGAAGCTCGACTACGACGACCCGACCACGCGTACGGTGGGTTCGGAGCTCGTGGCCACGTCCATCACCTCCGGCGGCAACGGCGAGGACTCCATCCCGGCCGAGCACCCTTTCCTGCAGATCAACCCGCACCTGCGGTTCTACAACAACCTTCGGGGATACGTGTCGACGACGATCACCCCGGAGCAGCTGCAGGCTGACTTCCGTTGCCTGCCGTACGTCCGGGAGCCTGGTGCGCCGGTGTTCACGCGCGCGTCGTTCGTCGTCGAGGACCGCGTGCCTGGACTGAACCAGGTGTATGACCGCCCGCCCGCTGCCGCTGCCCGATCCACGAGCAGCGCGGCGAAGTTGATCGAGGACACGGTCGCACGGGAGACCGAGCGACCCTGACCGGGGCGACGACCGGTCTGGCGTCGGGAACCACGCCCATCACCGCGGGGAATGATCACAGCCATGTCGATCATTCCCCGCGTAACCCGCCAGGGCCGACCCGCGTCGGGGGTTGCGGGGAAACGGCCGAGTGTCCGCGGCCACCCCCGCGGGCGTTATCGTCAGCGGTGTGAGCGGGCGCGATGGTACTCGCACGGAGGCCGACGGGACGCGGAGGCGACGGTCGCCGTCGGCCGACCGGTCCTCCCGCCGTGACGTGGGGCTGTTCGGACCCGGTTCGCTGACCTGGCAGGTCCACGGCGAGCACATCATGTGGGTCGCCGGCGTCCGGGCGCTCTACCTCCAGTCGCTGAACCCCAGGGTGATGCGCGGGACGTTCCAGAACTCCGCGCTCTTCGACCGCAAGCGAGCCTGGGCGAGGTTCCTGCGTACGGCCGAGTTCGTCACGGTCCGCACCTTCGGCACCACGGCCGAGGTCGAACGGCAGGCGGCCCGGGTCCGGGCCATCCACGCCGCCCTCACCGGCTACGACCCTGACACCGGCGAGACGTTCCGGCTCGACGAGCCCGACGGGCTGTTGTGGGTGCACTGTGGCGAGATCGACTCCTATGTCGACGTCGCCCGGCGTTCGGGGCTGCTCGCGACCGACGAGGACGCCGACCGCTACGTCGCGGAGAGCCGCCGCGCGGCCGAGGTCGTCGGCATCCCCGCGGCAGACGCGCCCGCGTCGCGTGCGGACCTGGCGGACTATTTCGCCCGCATGCGCCCGAAGCTGTACGCATGCAAGGAAGCCAGGCGCGGCCTCCTCAACAGCTTCCACCCACCCCTGCCGCTCAACCTCGCGGCCCTGCGGCTCGCGGTGCCGTCGCTCAACGTTCTGGCCTTCTCGGCGCTGCCGCGGTGGGCCCGCGGCATGTACGGCATACCGACGCCGCCCACCACGGATCTCACTGTCACGCTCACGCTTCGCCTGCTGCGCAAGGCGACCGCACTCCTGCCCCGTCCGCCTATTCCGGGACAATCCTGATTCCTCTGGTGGAACAGGCGTGAGCTCCTGTCCCAGAGGTCCGCCGCTCGTCGGCAAAGGTGTGTTCGTCTCCCTCCCCAACTTCTCGGCCCGGCCACGAAGACGCCGAACCCCTGCTCCCATGGGATTACTGTCGTAAGCGCCGGGTTGCACGAGCAGCGGAGGGAGTTGCCGTGCCGATGTTCATCTATGAGTTTTCCCAAGGCAACAAGGACATGCGCGACCTTCTCGGCGGGAAGGGTGCCAACCTCGCCGAGATGACGCGACTCGGACTTCCGGTGCCGCCGGGGTTCACCATCACGACGCAGGCGTGCCGGGTCTATCTCGACACCGGCAAGGAACCACTCGAGCTGCGCAACGAGGTGACCGCCCACCTGCACGGGCTCGAGCAGTCCCGCGGCAAGCGGCTCGGCGACGCAGACGACCCACTGCTCGTGTCCGTGCGGTCGGGAGCGAAGTTCTCCATGCCGGGGATGATGGACACGGTTCTCGACATCGGCCTCACAGACGCGAGTGTCCACGGCCTTGCCGCCCAGGTCGACGACGAGCGGTTCGCATGGGACTCCTACCGCCGACTGCTCCAGATGTATGGCAGGACGGTCATGGGCGTCGACAGCGAACGCTTCGAGACGGCGCTCGACGAGTCCAAGCGCGAGCGGGCCGCCGAGCACGACGTCGACCTCGACGCCGCGGCGCTGCGCGACCTCGTGACGGCGTTCAAGGAGATCATCCGTACGACGACCGGACGTGAGTTCCCCCAGGATCCCCGTGAACAGCTGGACGCCGCGATCCGCGCGGTGTTCGACAGCTGGAACGCCCCACGTGCGGTGACGTACCGCCGCCGGGAAGGGATTCCCGGTCACCTGGGCACGGCGGTCAACGTGGTCGCGATGGTGTTCGGCAACCTGGGTGCGGATTCCGGCACCGGCGTCGCGTTCACGCGTGACCCGGCCTCCGGCGCCCGCGGGGTCTACGGCGACTACCTGCCCAACGCGCAGGGCGAGGATGTCGTCGCCGGGATCCGCAACACGGTGCCACTCGCGGACCTCGCACAGCTGGACCGGGAGAGCTACGACGAGCTGCTCGACATCATGAAGCGACTCGAGGAGCACTACCGCGACCTGTGCGACATCGAGTTCACCATCGAACGTCGCAAGCTGTGGATGCTGCAGACCAGGGTCGGCAAGCGGACCGCCGCGGCGGCGTTCCGGATCGCCACCCAGCTGGTCGACGAGGGCCTCATCGACGACGACGAGGCACTGCGACGCGTCGACGGTGACCAGCTCAACCACCTGATGTTCCCGCGCTTCGACGGTCAGACGAACCGCCGACGGCTCGCGCACGGCATGAACGCCTCCCCTGGCGCCGCTGTCGGTCGGGTGGTGTTCGACACCGCCACCGCGGTGGAGTGGGCGGAGTCCGGCGAGGACGTGATCCTCGTACGCCGCGAGACCAATCCCGACGACCTCGCCGGGATGATCGTGGCCCGGGGCATCCTGACCAGCCGCGGCGGCAAGACCTCCCACGCGGCGGTCGTGGCGCGGGGGATGGGCAAGACCTGCGTGTGCGGTGCCGATGCGTTGGAGGTCGACGCGGCGGCGAAAGTGTTCACCGCGGCCGGTGGTGTCGAGGTGCGGGAGGGGGACGTGATCTCGATCGACGGGACGTCCGGTGACGTGTTCCTGGGCGAGGTGCCGGTGGTCGACTCGCTGGTGATGAGGTACTTCGAGGGCGAGCTGGAACCCGGGAGCGCCGAGGCCGACGACGTGGTCGGAGCTGTCGACCGGGTGATGGCGATGGCCGACGCCCGGCGGCGGCTGGACGTGCGCGCCAACGCCGACCTGCCGGCCGACGCCGCGCTCGCCCGGACGATGGGGGCGGTCGGCATCGGGCTCTGTCGTACGGAGCACATGTTCCTGGGCGCCCGGAGGGTGCAGGTGGAGCGCCTCATCCTCGCCGACACCGACCGTGAACGCGAGGAGGCGCTCGCCGCCCTGCTGCCCCTGCAGCGCGACGACTTCGTGGGCATCCTCGAGGCCATGGACGGGCTGCCGGTGACGGTCCGCCTGCTCGACCCGCCGCTGCACGAGTTCCTCCCCGACCTCACCGAGCTGTCCGTACGGGTCGCCACGGAGCGAGCGCGCGGTCAGGAGGTGGCCGACAAGGACCTGCGCCTGCTGGCTGCCGTACGCCGCCTGCACGAGGAGAACCCCATGCTCGGCCTGCGCGGCGTCCGGCTGGGGCTCGCGGTGCCGGGGCTGTTCGCGATGCAGGTGAGAGCGCTCACCGAGGCCGCGGCGGCCCGGGTCGCGGCGGGAGGGGATCCCCGGATCGAGATCATGGTGCCGCTGGTCGGCGCCGTCCAGGAGTTGGAACTGGTACGCGAGGAGGCGCTCCGGGTGGTCACCGAGGTGCTCGAGAGGTGGGGGATCGGCAGCCTTCCGACGCCGATCGGAACGATGATCGAGCTGCCGCGCGCCGCGCTCACCGCCGGCCGGATCGCGGAGGTGGCGGAGTTCTTCTCCTTCGGCACCAACGACCTGACGCAGACCACGTGGGGGTTCTCCCGCGACGACGTGGAGGCGGAGTTCTTCCCGGGGTACCTCGACCGGGGCGTCTTCGGTGTGTCGCCGTTCGAGTCGCTGGACGTCGAGGGCGTCGGGCGGCTGGTCCGGATCGCTTGTGAGGAAGGGCGTTCGGCCCGTCCCGACCTGGAGCTCGGCGTCTGCGGGGAACACGGCGGCGATCCCGCCTCGGTGCACTTCTTCCATGAGCTCGGACTGGACTACGTGTCGTGCTCGCCGTACCGCGTGCCGGTCGCCCGGCTCGAGGCCGGCCGCGCCGCGGTCCTGCGTGGCGGTGACGGCGGGAGCGCCAGTCGCTGACGCGTAGGTCGTCATCTCGGCGAGGACGGCGTGCTGCTTGGAGATGCGCAACGGCCCGGGCAGGGGTGTGGGCCGGGTCAACACCGAGCCGCCGCGCATCACCCGAGGAGCATTTCGTCACCGCGGAACCGGCGGAAGGGATCACGAAGGGAGGCGACGGGGGAGAGTTTCCGGGAGGTTTCGGGACATCCGCCGTCGACCGCATCCGGTCGGCGTTGCTGGAATTATCGTCTCCGTCACCTTCGACGGGGGTGTACCGATTGGTTCCCAACAGGCAACTCCGCGCGGTCCGCGAGGCAAGACGTTCGCGGCACGCGCCGAACGACGCGATGTCCAGGCAGGAGCTGGCCGAGCTGGTCAACTCGTACCTGTTCCAGCACACCGGACGGGAGTTCGGCCTCGACGCCAACTACGTCGGGAAGCTCGAACGCGGCGTGATTCGCTGGCCGCACAAGGTCTACCGCGAGGCGTTCCGGTTCGTGCTCGGCGTCACCAACGACGGCGAGCTCGGCTTCTCCAACCCGCGCCGAGTCGTGCCGGCGCCCGCGGAGGCCAACCGCCACGACTTCCTCCGCTCCGCGGCCGTCATCGGCGCCGGGAGCTTCGTCACGCCGACGGCCTTCGACCTGGTGCCCCCGGCGGAGTCCATCCCGCTGCCGTCGCGGATCGGTCGTGACGAGATCGACGACATCCGTACCGCGGCACAGGTGTTCTCCCGCTGGGACCATGCCTACGGCGGGGGATTCGTCCGCGAGGCCGTCACCGCGCAGCTGCGCTGGTCGGCCCGGCTGCTCGACGCCGGTGCCGCCGAGCCGGTGCGGATCGAGCTGCAGGAGGCGGTGGGTCAGCTGGCCCACGTCGCGGCGTTCATGGCGTTCGACGCGTACGCGTTCAAGGACGCCGACCGGACGTTCAAGTTCGCGCTGGCGTGTGCCGAGGCGTCGGGCAACGACCACCTGCGGGCGAAGGCACTCTCGTCGATGGCCCGGATGGCAATCTGGCGGGGGAACTTCGACCTCGGCATCACCTACACCGACCTCGCCCTCGACCGGGCCGACCGGCTCACCGCCACCGAGCAGGCGATGCTGCTCGCCGCACGGGCCCGCGCGCTGGGCAAGCTCAACCGCGCGCAGGAGACGATGCGCGCGGTCGGGCTGGCCGACGAGGCGTTCGCCCGGAGCAAGCCGGCCGAAGACCCGCCGTGGATGGCCTACTACGACGCGGCGCACCATGCGGGCGACACCGGGCACGCGCTGTTCGACCTGAGCGTCCGCGGCTATCCGACCGAGGCAGGCGGCCGGCTCGTGACCGCCATCGAGGGCCACACAGCGTCGTACTCGCGGTCGCGGGCGATCTCGCGAATCAAGCTCGCGACCCTGGTGATGGCCAACGACGACCCGCTCGAGGCCACCGAGATCGGAAACGTCGCCTTGGAGGCGACCGGGCGGCTCCGCTCCCGGCGGGCGGCGAGCGAGCTGCGGACGTTCATGCGGTACGCCGCCAAGCACGTCCGGCTTCCGGAGGTCGCCGACCTGCGCCTGCGGATCGCGCAGACGATCGGTTAGGACACCACCGACGTGCGCATGTCCCTCACCCCGGCGGCGGTCAGAGGACGCTACGCCAGGCACGGCATCGCATCCACGACCCGCACGGCGCGGGTCGGGACCGAGCTGGTCCGCCCGGTCGCGGGAGCGGGCCGGCCGCGGTCAGGCGAACAGGTCCTGTCCCCACCAGCCGCCCGGACGGACGCCCGGCGGGCAGGCGAAGAGCGCGCTGCCGACGTGCTTGATGTACTCGTTCAGGGCGTCCGACGAACCCAACCGCCGCTGGATCGCGACGAACTGGCGTTCTGGGTCCCGCTGGAAGCAGATGAAGAACAACCCGGCGTCGAGCTGTCCCGTCCGCGGATCCATGCCGTCGGTGAAGGAGTAGCCCCTCCGGAGGATCTTGCGACCGGCGTTCCGTTTGGGAGCCGCGAGCCGGACGTGGGCGTTGTCGGGCACGACCAGCGTGCCGTCGGACTTCTTGGCCGCGAGGTCGACCGGGTTGCGTTCGTGGACGCCGGTGAGAGGTGCGCCACCGACCTTCTGCCGGCCGATGACCGCCTCCTGGTCCTCGAGCCGGTCGCGGTCCCACGACTCGATCAGCATCCTGATCCGGCGGGCGACGAGGTACGTGCCGCCGCGCATCCAGGCCTGGTCGCCGTGCCGGCCGACCCACACGAACTTCGACAGGTCCTCGGTGTCCTCGCCGCGGATGTTGTTCGTACCGTCCTTGAAACCCATCAGGTTGCGTGGGGTCGACTGGCTGTGGCTGGTCGTCGACGTACGACCGAACCCGAGCTGGCACCACCGCATCACGACCGTGCCGCGGCCGAGCCGGAGCAGGTTGCGGACGGCGTGGAACGCCACCTGCGCGTCGTCGGAACACGCCTGGATGCAGATGTCGCCGCCCGAACGGTCGGGCTCGAGCTCGTCTGCCGGAAGGGCGGGAATCTCGCGCAGGGCGGCGGGCCTGCGTCCCGCGAGACCGAACCGCTCGTCGAACAGAGACGGCCCGAAACCCACCGTCAAGGTGAGGTTGGCAGCGGCCAATCCCTCGGCCTCACCGGTGTCCTCCGGCGGCGCCATCGGGTGTCCGGCCACCTCGCCGACCGGCGCACCGGTCGTGAGCTTCGCGCCCGCCGCCGTCCACTCCTTCAGCATCGCGGCGAGGTCCTCGCGCCGGTCCGTCGTGACGTCGAACGAGGCGAAGACCAGCCGCTCCTGTGCCGGTGTCGCGATCCCCGCCTGATGGTCGCCGTAGAACGACACCACGTCGCGGACCGGACGGGGTGGCGGAGCGTCGTCGGAGCGGGTCGCGGCGTACGCACCGGTCGCGGTGGCACCGATCGCGGCACCGCCGACACCGGCCGCCCCGCCGAGGAACCCGCGCCGCGACAGGGCCGCACGCGTACGCGAGCTGTCGTCGTCCTGGGTCACTTGTAGGACACCACCTTCTCGGCTACCTGGGAGAGCGGTTCGGCGAGTGCGTCCACCTCGTCGGAGAGCTTCTTCACCTCGTCCCTCGACAGGCCGTCATAGGTCGCGAACTCAGTTCCGTCGCGGTGGCTCGCCAGGGTCTGGTTGACCTCGGTGAAGCGGGTGTTGACGTCGGTCACCATCCTCGCGTCGATCCGCTTGAGCGCCGGCGTGAGGAGGTCGAACGCGCGCTTGGCGCCGTCGACGTTCGCCCAGATGTCCAACAGGTCGATGTGGGAGTAGCGCTCCTCCTCGCCGGTGATCTTGGTGGCGGCGACCTCGGTGAGCAGGGTCGTCGCGCCGTTGGCGAGGTCGGCCGGCTGGTACGTCACCTCCTGCACCAGCTGGTCGAGCTTCGTGACGTCCGAGTCGAGCTTGTCGGCGAGGGGCGCCAGGCCGTCGGTGGAGCCCTTCTCGAACAGCGCCCGCTCGAGCGGGTGGAAGCCGGTCCACTTCTTGGGATCCTCGACGTCGTTGACGCGGGCGTCGATCGCCGGGTCGAGGTCGCCGAAGCTCTCGGCGACCGGCTCGATCCGCTCGTAGAAGACCCGGGCCGGTCCGTAGAGCTCCTTGGCCTTGGCGAGGTCATCCGCGCGTACGGCGTCGGTGAACGCCTTGGTGGCGGTCACCAGCTGGCCGGTCTGGGCCTTCACGTAGTCGGCGTACCCGGCCACGCCCTGCGCGAGCTGGTCGTCGACGGCGGTCGGCTTCTTCGCCTTCTTGGTGCCGCCGGTGACCTTGAACGTCACCGTCTCGTTCTGCGCGCCCGGGCAGTAGATGCTGTAGTCGCCGGCATCGAGGTTGAGGGAGAACGACCCCGAGAGGCCGGGGCTGAGGTTCTCGCGCTCGGCGAGGATCCGGCCGGCGTCGTTGATGAGCTCGGCCTCGGTGACCGTCTTGGCGTCCTTGTTGGCCACCTTGAACGTCGCGGCGCCGGCAGAGATCGTCGCGGGCTCGGTGGCGCAACCCGTGTCGGCGATGGTGATGTTGACGGTTCGGTCACGGTCGGCCGGCTTTGCGCTGTCGGTCGTGACCTTCTGGCAGCCGGGCAGGACGATCAGCACCATGGTGGCCGCGAGGAGGATGCCGCGGCGGAGGCGGCGGTGCGGGCGAGCTGTCACGTGCGGGACCTTTCGAGGGCAGAACGACGGGGGTCGACGGGCGTGGGCCGGGATCGTCAGCGGGCGGCCTCGGTCTGGTGCGGAGGGCCTGGCTCCGCGGCTGCCTCGGCGCTCGGGCGCGACGGGCGGGACGTTGGCCAGGCGACATAGAGAGCAAGGGGTACGAAGTACAGGAGCCAGGCGACGGCCTCGGCCACCCGCGGCGTGGCCTGGAGTCCGAGGACGCCCGTGAACAGCGACTCGCGGATGGAGCCGGGTTCGATGAGCCAGCGCAGGTCGAGTGCCTGTGCCTGGCCGACGTTGAGCCAACCGGCCGAGTGCGCGGTGTGAACGGCGCTCATCAGGAGTCCGGCGGCCACGAGGACGAGCACGAGCCCAGTGGCCCGGAAGAACCGCGACAGGTTCAGTCGGACGCCTCCGCGGTAGATCCCGTAGCCGAGCGCGCACGCGACCAGCAGCCCGGCCAGAGCTCCGGCGCCCGCGAGGGCGGGAGTCCCCGCGGTGCGGAACAGCGCGAGGAGGAAGACCACGGTCTCGATGCCCTCGCGGAGGACCGCGAGCACGGCCATCCCGACCAGCGCCAGCGCCGACCCCTGAAGGAGGGCCGAGGACGCCGCACCTTCGAGGCTCTTCTTGAGGTCCCGTGAGTGCCGCCGCATCCAGACGACCATGTAGGTCACCATCGCGACGGCGACCAGGCCGATGATCGTCTCGAGGGCTTCCTGCGCCTGCTGGGTCAGCTCCGACGACAGCAGCAGCAGTCCGATCGCGATGCCGACGCAGATGAGCACCGCCAGGAGGACGCCGAGCCAGACGTACCGCAGGGCGTCGCGGCGTCCGCGTTGCTGCAGGAACGCCGCCACTATGCCGACGATGAGGGCCGCTTCGAGGCCCTCACGCAGTCCGATGACGAACGTGGCGAGCACGACGGTTCCGCCCTTTCTCCCGGTTCGACCCTTGGGTGGGCCGACTCGGCGAGATCGCATTGGTAAGGCTTACCTACCTAGAACAGCCACACTGTACACATCTCGTATCGGCCGCCGGAAGTCCGTGCGTTCGGCCCGCGTTCGTCCGACGGCGCGCGCCTTGTCGCCGCGTCCTGGCCCGGACCGCGGTGACGCTGTGAGCCCGCCCGGCTATGGTCGGCGACGATGAACCGCTCTGGTACGCAGGACCCGGCTGCCGCCTACGGCGAGGCCGACGTCGAACGTTGGGTCGTCGAGCCGCCCAAGAGCACCCGCCGGACGCCGTTCGCGCGCGACCGCGCGCGGGTCCTCCACTCGGCGGCGCTCCGCCGGCTCGCCGCCAAGACCCAGGTCATGGGCCCAGGCTCCGACGACTTCGTCCGCACCCGGCTGACCCATACCCTCGAGGTGGCGCAGGTGGGCCGCGAGCTGGGGCAGTCCCTGGGCTGCGACCCCGACGTCGTCGACACCGCGTGCCTGGCGCACGATCTCGGCCACCCGCCGTTCGGGCACAACGGCGAGCAGGCGCTCGACACGGTGGCGGCGAAGATCGGCGGGTTCGAGGGGAACGCGCAGACGCTCCGGCTGCTCACCAGGCTCGAGGCCAAGTCGTTCGCGCCCGACGGCCGCAGTGCGGGGCTGAACCTCACCCGCGCCACCCTCGACGCCGCGACGAAGTATCCCTGGTCCCGCGACGACGGCCCCGACCCGACCACGAAGTGGGGCGTCTACGCCGACGACCGCGAGGTCTTCGACTGGCTGCGCAAGGGTGTGACGGGCCACCAGCGGTGTCTCGAGGCGCAGGTCATGGACTTCGCCGACGACGTGGCGTACTCCGTGCACGACGTCGAGGACGGTGTGGTCTCCGGTCGGGTCCCGCTCGTACGGCTCGCCGACCGGGCCGAGCGCGCCGCCGTCTGGGACGTCGTGCGCGAGTGGTACGAACCGGCCGGAGGCGATGCCGAACTCGACGCGGCGTACGACCGACTGCGCGGGTTCGGGTACTGGCCGGATGCGGACTACGACGGCAGCCGCGGCGCGCTCGCGGTCCTCAAGGACATGACCAGCCAGCTGATCGGGCGCTTCTGTCTCGCCGCCGACGCCGCGACCCGCGACCGGTACGGGCGGGGCTGCCTGACGAGGTACCACGCCTCGCTCGTCGTACCCCCTGCGACGCGGCTCGAGATCGCTGTGCTCAAAGGGATCGCGGCGCGCTACGTGATGCGGGCGGACGAGCGGATGGTCGTACTCGCGCGGCAGGAGGAGGTCGTGCACGGGCTCGTGTCGGCGCTCCGCCTGAGTGCACCACGCGGGCTCGATCCGGCCTTCCGGGCCGACTTCGAGGCGGCTCCCGGCGACGACGCGCGGCTCCGCGTGATCATCGACCAGGTGGCCTCGCTGACCGACGCGTCGGCCGTCGCGTTGCACTCGGTGCTGACGGAGTAGGTTGCTGGCGGACTGACGACTCGTACCAGGAGGAACCCCATGCCGCAGGAGCGCACGTTCGTCATCGTCGGAGCCAGCGTCGCGGGTGGCAGGGCCGCCGAGACGTTGCGCGCCGAGGGTTTCGACGGCCGGATCGTCCTGGTCGGTGAGGAGGCGGACCTGCCGTACGAACGGCCGCCACTGTCCAAGGGCGTCCTCCTCGGCAACGACGAGCCCGACTCGGTGTTCCTGCACGACCGCGGCTGGTACGACGAGCAGCGGATCGAGCTGCTGCTCGGGCGGCGGGCGCAGCGGCTGGACCCGGCCGCGCACGAGGTAGAGCTCGACGACGGCACGCGGCTCACCTACGACAAGCTCCTGCTCGCGACGGGTTCCTCCGTACGCCGGCTGCGAATTCCCAACGGCGACCTCGACGGCGTGCACTACCTCCGGTCCCGGGGCGACTCGCTGCGGCTGAAGGAGGCGTTCGGTGAAGGACGCCGGGTCGTCGTGGTGGGTGCCGGCTGGATCGGACTCGAGACCGCCGCCGCGGCCCGGACCAACGGTGCCGACGTCGTGGTGATCGAACCCCAGCCGACGCCGCTGCATGCGGTGCTTGGACCGGAGCTGGGTGCGGTGTTCGCCGACCTGCACCGCCAGCACGGGGTGGACCTCCGGCTCGGCCAGGGCGTACGTGAGTTCCGCGGCGACGGCACCCGGGTCACCGGGGTCCTCACCGACGACGGGACCGAGCTGCCGGCCGATGTCGTGATCGTCGGCGTGGGCATCACCCCCAACACCGAACTCGCGGAGGCGGCCGGCCTCGACGTGTCCAACGGCGTGGTCACCGACGGCGCGCTCCGGACGTCGGACCCCGACATCTTCGCCGCAGGTGACGTCGCCCGTTGGCACTCGCCGCTCTACGGCCGCTCGCTCCGGGTCGAGCACTGGGCCAACGCCCACGACGGCGGTCCGGCCGCCGCACGTTCCATGCTGGGCGGGACCGCCGACTACGACGCGGTGCCGTTCTTCTTCTCCGACCAGTACGACCTGGGCATGGAGTTCGGCGGCGACCTCGGCGGCGACGGTTACGACAACGTGGTCATCCGCGGCGATGCCAAGACCCGGGAGTTCGTGGCGTTCTGGCTGCGCGACGGCCGGGTGGTGGCCGGCATGAACGTCAACGTGTGGGACGTACAGGACGACGTGCAGGCGCTGATCCGTTCGGGCCGGGCGGTCGATCCCGCGAAGCTGGCGTCTGACAAGACGCCCTTGACAGAGACCTACGCGGACTAGGACGTACGCGGACTGATACGTACGCGGACTAGGACGTACGCGGACTAGGACGTACGCGGACTGGCCGCCGAATCCGAGGCCCCGATGGACACCTCGGCGAAGTGACAGGCCACCGGGTGCCCGTTGCCGCGGTCCACGAGCGGCGGCTCCTCGGCGGCGCAGACCTCCTGCGCCTTCCAGCACCGCGTACGGAACCGGCAACCGCTCGGCGGGTCGATCGGGCTCGGCACGTCGCCGGCGAGGATGACGCGTGCGCGTGCCCGCTCGACCTGCGGATCGGCCGTCGGCGCGGCCGAGAGCAGCGCCTGGGTGTAGGGGTGGGCAGGCCGGTCGTACAGCTCGTCGCGCGGTCCGGTCTCGACGACCTTGCCGAGGTACATCACCGCCACCCGGTCGGAGATGTGCCGCACCACGGACAGGTCGTGCGCGATGAAGAGGTACGCCAACCCCAGGGAGTCCTGCAGATCCTCGAGCAGGTTCACGACGCCCGCCTGGACCGAGACGTCCAGCGCGGAGACGGGCTCGTCGAGCACGAGCAGCTTGGGCTCCAGCGCCAACGCACGCGCGATACCGACGCGCTGGCGCTGGCCGCCCGAGAACTCGTGCGGATATCTGTTGCCGTGTTCGGTATTGAGGCCCACGAGGTCCAGCAGGTCGGCCACCCGTCGCGGACCGGTCGAGCCGTTCCATTGGCGGTGGACCTTCAACGGCTCGGCGATGATGTCGTTGACCGGCATCTTGGGGTTGAGGGATGCGTAGGGATCCTGGAAGACGACCTGGACGTCTCGACGTACCTCCTGCAGCCGCCGCCGCGACATCGACGTGAGCTCCTGGCCGGCGAACCGCACCGAGCCAGACGTGGGCTGGTGCAGCTGCAGGATCGCCCGCCCGGTCGTGGACTTCCCGCACCCGGACTCGCCGACGACACCGAGCGTCTCGCCGTCGTCGACGTACAACGAGACACCGCTGACGGCCTGGACCTGTCCGACGACGCGGCGGAGGAACCCCGAACCGCGTACCGGGAAGTGCATCACCAGGTCGGTGACCTCGAGCAGGTGTTCGCCCGGCGGCGTCGTGGGAGCGTCCCGCGGTGCGGACCCGTCGGGCCGGGTGGCTGTCGCGCTCATCGTTCCTGCCCTTCGGTACCGCCCCGCGCGGTAGCGCCCAGCTCGGTACTGGCTCGGCTTGGTACTGGCCGGCTTGGTGCTGCCCGGCGAAGGCGCGCGCCCGACCTGAACGGACCCATCGCTCTCGGTCTGGAAGAACCGGCCGGGGTCGTCGCTGTCTGCCAGGCGGCGCCAGTGGTGGCAGGCGGCCACGTGGTCACCGTGCTCGGTCGCGGACAGGTCCGGCTCGACCGTGTGGCACCGCTCGTCGGCAAGCGGGCACCTCGGGGAGAACGGGCACCCGTCGGGAAGGACGATCATCGACGGAGGTGTGCCCCTGATCGGACGCAGCCGGGCAGCCCTCGTCGGACCCAGCGCGGGGATCGAACCCAACAGGCCAGCGGTGTAGGGCATCCGGGGGCGGTAGAAACGGCGTCGGTCTCGCCGATCTCGACCGGGCGGCCGGCGTACATCACGAGGACGCGGTGCGCCATGCCCGCGATGACGCCGAGGTCGTGCGTGATCAGGATGATCGCCGCGTTGACCGCGTCCTTGACCTCGAGCAGCTTCTCGAGGATCTGCGCCTGGACGGTCACGTCGAGGGCCGTCGTCGGCTCGTCGGCGATGATGACGTCCGGTCGGTTGATCACCGCCATCGCGATCATCACCCGCTGCCGCATGCCGCCGGAGAACTCGTGCGGGTAGGCGCGCAGGCGCGTACGTGCCTGCGGGATCCCCACGAGGTCGAGCATCGACTCGGCCTGGCCGAAGGCTTCCCTCCGTGGCACCAGTTGGTGCGACAGCACGGCCTCGGCGAGTTGGTCACCCACCGAGCGGACCGGGTTGAGGGCGGTCATCGGGTCCTGGAACACCATGCCGATCTTGCGCCCGCGCAGTCCTCGCTGCCTCCTCGCCGACATCGTGAGGATGTCGTCGCCGCGGTAGAGGATCCGGCCCGCGACCCGAGCCGACCTGGGCAGCAGGCCCATCACGGCCATCGAGGAGACGGACTTGCCGGAGCCCGACTCGCCAACGATGCCGAGGACCTCGCGTTCGTGGACGGCGTACGACATGCCACGCACGGCACGGACCAGGCCGTCGTCGGTCGGGAAGCTCACAGTGAGGTCCTCGACGCGGAGGACCTCCTCGCGGGTGGGTGGACGAACGCCGGCCAGGCCCTCCGCGAGATGCGGGTCGTGCCCGCCACCGTGGGGTCCCGCGTGCTTGTCGTCGGTGCCGAAGTCGAGGATCTCGGTGCTGGCGCCGGGCTCAACCGGACCGTCGTAGCCGTTGGACATCAGTCACGCACCCGGTTCTGTCGCGGATCAAAGGCGTCCCGCAGGCCGTCGCCGATGAAGTTGACGGCGAGGGCGATGAGGATGATGAACACGCCCGGCCACCAGAACAGCCACGGCCTCGTCAGCATGGCGCTGCGGTAGTCGCTGACCAGGAGGCCGAGGGAGGTGTCGGGCTTCTGCACGCCGAAGCCGAGGAACGACAGCGCCGTCTCCAGGAGCACCGCACTCGCGATGGTCAGGGTGGCGCTCACGATGATCACGCCGATCGCGTTGGGCATGATGTGGCGGAAGATGATCCGCATCGGCCGAGTGCCGAGGGCGCGCGCCGCCTCCACGAACTCCTTCTCCCGCAGGGAGAGGAACTCCCCACGCACCAGTCGGGCCAGCTGGGTCCAGACGACGAGCCCGAGTACCACTCCCAGCACCACGATGCCGGCGTTGCCGGCCATCCGCCCGACCACCGCGGCGATCACGACCAACGGAATCGTGATCATGACGTCGGTGAACCGCATCAGCACGGTCTCGACCCGGCCGCGGAAATAGCCGGCGACCGCGCCGACGACGCTGCCGACGAGGGTGGCCACGATCCCGACGATGAACGCGATCGTGATCGACTGCTGCGCACCCCGCATCGTCAGGGCGAAGTAGTCCTTGCCGATGTTGTCCTGCCCGAACGGATGCGCGCCCAGGCTCAGACCGTCGCCACCGAGGAACGACGGTACGACCCGCAGCGTCGGTCTGCCTCCGTCGACCACCTCTGCGGTGGCGAGGTAGGAGGTGTCCCACCAGCCGGGCACGGGACCGAAGCCGATCGAGGTGAACGCCAGGACGAGCACCACGCCGAGCATGAGCATCCCCGCGACCGCGGCGCGGTGCCGGACGAACCTCCGACGGATCATCTGGCCCTGCGTCCGCGCGACGACGGTCATGCCCTGCGACGCGTCGGAGCCGGCGGACCGCGACGGGGATGGGGGAGTCTCCCGGGTCGTGGTCATGCGCGTCCTCCTCTCTGGTTCCGTTCGTGCACAGGGCTGGTCAGGCCAGCCGGATCCGCGGATCGAGGTAGGCGTACGCGATGTCGGCGATCATGTTGAGGACCACGATGGCGGCGCCGGAGACCAGGAAGAACGCCATCACCGGAGCGGGGTCAACCATGTCCAGTCCGCGGGTGAACAACGCACCCATCCCGCGCCAGCCGAACACCTGCTCCGTGATGATCGCGCCACCGAAGACGCCGGAGAAGTCGAACGCCATCAGCGTGGTGATGGGGATGAGTGCGTTGCGGAACGCATGCCGCGTCACCACGGTGCGTTCGGTGAGACCCTTCGAGCGCGCTGTGCGTACGAAGTCCTGGTTCATGACCTCGAGCATGCTGGCGCGGGAGTACCTCGTGTACGTCGCGAACGAGATCAGCAGCAACGTCATCGTGGGCAGGGCGACGTGTCCCGCGGCGTCCCACGTCAGCTGCCAGAAGTCACCCTCGAGGTTGGGACTCCGCGCACCGATCGTGGAGACCGGCCGGCCGAGCACCAGCGCGGAGTATCCCGAGAAGGCCTGCAGGAAGTAGTCGAAGAACACCAGCCCGCCGGTGAAGAGTCCGGTCAGGACCGAGACCGTGATCGCCGACCGCCGCTGCAGACCACCCAGGGCGTAGCCGATGCCTACGCTCACCGCCACCGTGGCGACGGCGAGGGCACCGATCAGTCCCCAGCTGGGATCGTCGAGAACGGGCTCGAGGGCGAGCGAGATCAGCGCGCCGACGAACGCGGTGCACAGGCCGGCGAAGAGCGGATCGCGGTTGCGGATGCCGGAGACGGCCGTCGCGAAGCCCACCGCGGCCGCGAGCGAGACCACGGCGACCACCACGAACCCGAGCCGGGGGTCGGCGAACCACTTCGTGAGCGAGAGGTAGAGGAGGATCACCGCGGCCGACGCCGCCGCCACCGCGAACGTGCCGGCCCGCCGCCGGAGGTTCCCACCCAGGATGGCCGCCCAGGCGAGTCCGGAGGCGACCGCGACGACGGCGATGACGGCCGCGGGTATCTGCGGGTCACGCAGCCAGTTGTTGAACCCGATCGCGGCGTACTGCTTGAGCAGCACGGCGATCCAGAACGACGGCAGGGAGAAGAACAGGAAGGTCCCGAACGTCACGGTGTAGTCGAACCCGGTGTACTGACGCAGGGACGTCGCGATGCCCACCATGATCCCGAAGGCGACGGCGAGGACCGTCGCCGCGAGCACCAGCTGCAGGGTCGCCGTCATGGCGTCGCCGAGCAGGTTCGAGACGTCGAGCCCGTCGCGGGTCACGCCGAGGTCGCCGCGACCGACCGAGGCGACCCAGCTGAGGTAGCGGAGGGGTACGGGCAGGTCGAGCTGCATCCGCTCGGTGCGTTCGGCGATCTTCTCCGCCCGCTGTGGTGTCTGGTCCTCGCGAAGGTCGGCGAGTGGGTCGCCGGAGAGCGCGGTCAGCGTGTAGACGATGAACGTCGCGGCAAGCAGGACGAAGA
Organism: uncultured Actinomycetota bacterium; assembly: GCA_963721745.1. Taxonomy (GTDB): domain Bacteria; phylum Actinomycetota; class Actinomycetes; order Propionibacteriales; family Actinopolymorphaceae; genus Thermasporomyces. The sequence goes on from CAVRKO010000002.1 coordinate 241,178, forward strand.
AGGAGATGAGCAGCCGTCGTGCGATGAAGATGCCCACGCGCTCACTCCTTTGGGTCGGGGCAGATGGCAGGACGCCGGCGTACCGGACCGGGAGCCGTGAGGCGCCCGATCCGGCACGCCGACCGCGCCGTCACGCCAGCACAGGAAGGGCGGTCAGGAGGCGGACCACTCGTCCATGTTCCAGGTGATCGACGCCTGGGACGGGTTCGGCTCGATGCTCTTCAGGGTGTCGGTCCAGGCCGAGAGCTGCGGCTGGGAGTAGAGCGGGATCGTGGCCAGGTCCTGCCACAGCGTCCGCTCGACCTCCGCGATCAGCTGGGTCTTCTTGTCCGGCTCGATCGTCGCGTTGAGCTCCTTGATCAGCTGGTCGACCTTCTTGTTGGAGTAGCAGCCGTTGTTGTTGCCCTTGCCGCTCGGCGTGCATGCGGCCGGCGTGGAGTAGGTCGACGCCCAGCCGCTCACGAGCGACGAGCCGGCCCAGCCGAAGAGCGCCACGTCGAACCGGTTGTTGATCAGGTCGCCGTCGTCCTCGAAGAAGTTCTCCTGACCCTTGTCGACGACCTTGAAGCCGGCCTTGCCACACGAGTCGGCGATGAGCTCGACGACCTGGGTGCGGCGCGGGTTAGGCGTTGGGTAACCGATCTTGACCTGCATCCCGCTCTTGCCCGCCTGTGCGAGCAACGCCTTGGCACCGGCGATGTCGGGCTGGGCGTACTTGTCGGCGCCGCTGCCTTCGACCACCTCGGCGTACCTCGTGTCGAACGGCGCGACGTTGCGCACGTCCATCGGCTTCGCGTCGGCCTTCTGCGGCTTGATCAGGTTGTCGACGATGAGCTTGCGGGGTACGCACTTCGCGAACGCCTCGCGAAGCCGCCGGTCAGAGAACGGGTTGCTCTTGGAGAAGTTGAAGTCGAGGTGGTCGTAGAGGTACTGGTCACCCGTCACGACCTTGACGCCCTGCGCGGCCTCGAGCTGGTTGAGCAGGTCGGGGTTCGCCTGCGGCTCGATGATGTTGACCTCGCCGTTCTGCAGCGCCTGCGACTGCTCGTCCTGCACGATGAACCGGATGACGACGTTCTTGACCTTCGGCGGGGTGCCCCAGTACTTGTCGTTGGCGGTCAGGGTGATCGACTGGCCGGCGTCCCACTTCGCGAGCTTGTAAGGCCCGGACGACGGGATCAGGGAGGCGTCGGGAAGCTTGCCCGGTTGCATGACCCAACCGGAGCTGTAGAACTTGCCGGCCTTGGCGAGCGCCGTGGCGTCCTTCTTCTTCACGGCGTCGATGAACTGCTGCTCGGTCAGGCCGCTCTGCTTCTCGACCACATGCGCGGGAAGGAGGTCGGCGGCACCCGGTGCACCCTGGCCCTCCCAGTCGGCGAACGGCTCGGAGTACTTGAAGGTGAACTTCTTGTCGCCGGCCTTGCAGTCGGGAACCTCGATGAGCTCGACGCCAGTGGTGCCGGCAGCCGAGAAGAGCGACTCGCCGATCTTGCCGGAGTTGCCGGCCCAGAACAGCAGGATGTCGTCGCAGTCGATCGGGTTGCCGTCGGACCACTTCGCCTTGGGGTTGATCGAGTACTCCACCGTGAGCGGGTCGTCGGAGGTCTTCTTGTACGTCCCGAACTCGGTGTTGGGAGTGACCTCGCCGTCCTTGCCGAAGTACCAGAACCCCGTGAGGACCCGCTGCAGCACGATGTTGTTCTTGCTGGCGTTGTTCTGCGCGGTGTTGCCGTTGTAGGCGTCGATCTCCTGCTCGAACGTGTGGGTGACGGTGACCGCCGCGGGTGCCTGCGCACCGGAGTCCTTGCCGTCGTCCTCGCCGGTCTTGCTTCCTCCGCCGCCACCGCAGGCCGCGAGCACGAGTGCCGCGGCGGCGGTCAACCCCAGCAGTTGGGTGGCGAGCAACCTCGTACTTTTCCGCGTAGTGGTCAAGACCTGGCCCCTCCGTAGTTCGGTGTACGCCGCGAACGAGAAACGTGGGTTGGCAAAGATGACCACTCCCACTTCCGAGCTCGCAAGTGGTTGACAAGCGACCGTTATCGAGCTGAGACGGTGTTGCCATCGGCACGTGTCAGAACCAACGAAACGCCGTCCGACCGGTCACGCAGCGACATCGGGAAGGAATGCCCCGGCGCCGCCGTGGCCGAGCGCCGTCGGCCGCTACTCCGGTCGTAGACTCACGACCATGGCCGGCCGGATCCGCGACGACGACATCGCGCTGGTCCGCGAACGGACGCGGATCAACGAGGTCGTCTCGCAGTACGTCACGTTGCGTCCCGCCGGAGCCGGATCGATGAAGGGGCTCTGCCCGTTCCACGACGAGAAGTCGCCGTCGTTCAACGTCCGCCCCCAGGTCGGCGCGTTCCACTGCTTCGGCTGCGCCGAGGGCGGGGACGTCATCTCGTTCCTGCAGAAGATCGAGGGGATCGGGTTCGTCAACGCGGTCGAACGGCTCGCCACCCAGGCCGGCATCACGCTCCGCTACCTCGACGGTGGTCGCCCCGAGCGCCGGGAGCACGGCTCCCGTGCCCGGCTCGTCGAGGCCCACCGGGCTGCCGCGGCGTTCTACGCCGAGCAGCTGCACAGCTCACCCGAGGCGGGCGCTGGTCGTGCGTTCCTCGGCGAACGCGGCTTCGACCGCGCGGCCGCCGAGACGTTCGGTGTCGGTTTCGCCCCCAGGACCGGCTCGGCGCTGCTGAGCCACCTCCGCGGCCAGGGCTTCGCCGACGATGAGCTGGTGACGGCCGGGCTCGTCGCCGAGAGTGCGCGGGGACGCTATGACCGGTTCCGCGGCCGGCTGGTGTGGCCGATCCGCGAGCTGTCCGGCGACGTGGTGGGGTTCGGTGCCCGGCGGCTCTTCGACGACGATCGGGTGGAGGCGAAGTACCTCAACACGCCGGAGACGCCGATCTACCACAAGAGCCACGTGCTCTACGGCGTCGACCTCGCCCGGCGCGAGATCGCCCGGCGCTCCCAGGCGGTGGTCGTCGAGGGCTACACCGACGTGATGGCCTGCCACCTGGCCGGTGTCACGACCGCGGTGGCGACCTGCGGCACCGCGTTCGGCGAGGACCACGGCCGGGTGCTGCGCCGGCTGCTGCTCGACCACCACGAGGACAGCGGCGAGGTGATCTACACCTTCGACGGCGACGAGGCCGGCCAACGGGCAGCGCTGCGGGCATTCCAGGGTGACCAGCAGTTCGTCGCGCAGACGTACGTCGCGGTCGAGCCAGACGGCCTCGACCCCTGCGACGTGCGGCTCACCAAGGGCGACGCCGCGGTCCGCGACCTCGTGGCGCGCCGCGTGCCGCTCTACCGCTTCGTGCTCGACAGCGTGCTCGGTCGCTACGACCTCGAGCGCGCCGACGGGCGCGTCAACGCGCTCCGAGCCGCCGCCCCGTTGGTGGCGTCGGTGCGTGACCGCCGGCTGGGGTGGTCATACGCCCGCGAGCTCGCCAAGATGCTCGGCGAGGACGAGGAGGAGGTCCGCTCCGAGGTGGGCCGGGCGATGGAGCAGGCCGAACGCGGGCAACGTCAGTCGGACCACGGGCAGCGCCAGACCGACCGCGGCCAGCGCCCGGCCGAGCGGGCCCGCACGGTGCGCGCCGGGAGCGTGCAGCCGCCCTCGTCCGTCGTCGCGACACCGATCCCCGACCCCCACGACCCCGGCCTGGCCGTCGAACGCGAGGTGTTGAAGCTGGTCGTGCAGTCACCGACGCTGGCCGGTCCCGCGTTCGACACCCTCGACGACGGCGTCTTCACGCACCCCGGCTATCTCGCCGTCCGCCACGCGATCGAGGCAGCGGGCGGCGCCGGCACGTCCGTGGGGGGCGATGCGTGGGTGGCGTCCGTGGGGGACAAGACCGTCGACGACGGCGTACGCAGCCTCGTCACCGCCCTCGCCGTGGAGCCGCTGCGGGCCACCGGGGCCCCGAACGCGAAGTACGCGACCTCGTACCTCGCGCGGGTCCAGGAGCTCTCGGCGGCGCGCCGGATCGCCGACGTCAAGTCGCGGCTGCAGCGGATGAACCCCGTCCAGCAGACCGAGGCCTACAACAAGCTGTTCGGTGAGCTGGTCGCCCTCGAGCAGCACCGCCGCGCACTCCGCGAACGCGCGGCGGGCGGGCTCACCGCGTAGGGGCGCCGCCTCCTCCGGTGATCATGAAACTTCTGGTGGGCTAGAGCACCCCGGAAGTTTCATGATCACCGGGAGAGCCCGCCGCGAACCGCAGAGTGGGCGTGGGCTAGCTCGCGGACGACAAGACTGGCGTGCAGCTCGACCCTGGTAGGAAGTGCTGCTCCCACTCGGGATCGAGGTCTCCCGGGACCATCGGATGGCCGCGCTCACGCAGGGCCGACCGGACCCGCCACAGGGTGTCACGCCGTCTCGCGAACAGGTCGTCGGCGCAGAGCACGATCACCTCCCAGCCGAGACGTCTCAGCCGGTCGCGGACGTAGAGGTCGTGGCGCCACTTGCGCCGGCTGGTCCGGTGCAGGTCGCCGTCGTACTCCACCACCAGCTTCTGAGCGCCGTACCTGAGGTCGACGGTGGCCACCCAGTGGCCGAACTCGTCGAGGATCTCGGCTCCAGGTTCGGGACACGGTAGCCCACCGAGGACGAAGAGGAGCCGGACGCGGGTCTCCATCGGTGAGTCGACGCGGGGGAGGACGAGCCCGCATGCCCGGCGAGCCAGCCGGGCTCCGCGGCTCGACACGGACTGAGCGGCATCGGTGAGCCGTGTCGCGTCTGCGAATCCCTTCCTCAGCATCGCGTCGCCGAGGATCACCAGGTCGACCAGACTGAGACACTCGGCCAGGTCGCCGAAGGTTCGGACCGCGGAGGTCACCAGCCTGCCCCGGAGTGTCACGCCTTCGGCGGGCTCCATGCTCCGCTCGTGGATCATGACGCCGCCGATCCGGGGTCGGCGGTTCACCGCGGGGACGGTCAGGTGGATTCGCTCGTCGTGCGGCACGGGAAGGTCGCGGAGTGCGGCCGCCGTGTGGTGACTGAGGACGGAGGGGAGGCGCGTGGCCAGCTGCGCGGCGTCGGCCCGGATCTCGAGGGACTCCGGAAGGCCGGCCCAGACGTGGACTCCGCGGTGGAGACGCCTGAACCTGTTCCCGCGCAGCATGTCGGGCGTGATGCCGTACGCCCGCGCGTCGTCGAGTCGGAAGGGCCCGGATCTCAGCTCCGGTGGGACGGCAGTTGGACCTGGCACTGGAGCAGCGTGCCGGATCTCGGTGCCCGGAGTGGCCGGCAATCCACAGGGCGCAGGGGCGAGCATCCATAAACCGGCGACTGGTGGGTCCTGCCCTGCCCCGTTTCTCCATGATCGAGGTTCGGTGGGCTGCCAGGTCTGGTGATCGAGCGTCCCTGGGATCGCCGGGTCTTGAAGCGGGCTGCCGCGACGAGGGCCGGTAGGTTCTCCTCATGCCGAAGGTTGCCGGGATCGACTCGTCCACCCAGTCGTGCAAGGTCGTCGTCTGCGACGCCGAGACCGGCGAGGTGCTCGCCGCGAAGTCCGCGCCGCACCCCGACGGCACCGAGTGCCCACCCCACGCGTGGTGGTCGGCGCTGCAGGAGGCCGGCCGGGGTCTGCTCGACGACGTAGCCGCCGTGGGTGTCGCCGGCCAGCAGCACGGCATGGTCACCCTCGACGACAAGGGCGAGGAGGTGCGCCCGGCCCTGCTGTGGAACGACACCCGCTCCGCGGCAGCGGCGGCCCGGCTGGTCGAGGAGCTCGGGGGCCCGCAGGCGTGGGCGGAGGCGGTCGGTTCGGTACCCCTTGCCAGCATGACCGTGACCAAGCTTGCCTGGCTGGCCGAGCACGAGCCGGAGCATGCCGAGCGCGTCGCACGGGTGATGCTTCCGCACGACTACCTCACCTGGCAGCTCTGCGGCCGTCCCGACACGGCCGCGACGGACCGTGGCGACGCCTCCGGCACGGCGTACTGGTCACCCGTCACGGGTGACTATCGCACCGACCTGCTCGAGCGCGCGTTCGGTCGCGTTCCCGACCTCCCGCGGGTCCTGGGACCCGCCGAAGCGGCGGGTGAGACGCCCGCTGGCCTGGTCGTCTCGGCCGGCACCGGCGACAACATGGGCGCGGCGCTCGGCCTCGGCATCGAGCCGGGTGACGTGGTGGTGTCCCTCGGCACCAGCGGGACCGTCTTCGCCGTGCACGACAAGCCGACCACGGACCCGACCGGCATCGTTGCGGGTTTCGCCGACGCGACCGGGCGGTACCTCCCGCTCGTCTGCACCCTGAACGCCGCGCGGGTGCTGAACGCCACCGCGGGGATGCTCGGCGCGGACATCACCCGGTTCGACCAGCTCGCCCTGGCCGCCAGACCCGGCGCGGGCGGCCTCGTACTCCTGCCGTACCTCGACGGCGAGCGCACACCGAACCTCCCCGAGGCCGCCGGCTCGCTGCACAACCTGCGCCGCGACGCCATGACGCCCGAGAACCTCGCCCGCGCAGCCGTCGAGGGCATGCTGTGCGGTCTCGCCGACGGACTCGACGCCCTGCGTACCGAAGGAGTCGCCGTTCGCCGGGTGCTGCTGATCGGCGGGGCGGCCCGGTCGCCCGCGGTCCAGGCGATCGCTCCGACCGTGTTCGGGGTGCCGGTCTCGGTGCCACCGCCCGCGGAGTACGTCGCGCTCGGCGCCGCCCGGCAGGCCGCCTGGGTCGTGGCCGGCGGGTCCGAACCGCCGCGGTGGAGCCTCGGCGAGGTCGTCGTGCAGGACGAGGTGGACGCGGCCGCCGGCGACCGGATCAGGTCCGCGTACGCGGAGGCGCGGGCGGCGCTGTACTCCTGATCTTCCGGCCGTGATCGTCGACCGGCCAAGCCGCTCGCTCTCCGTAGTCTTCCCACGTCCGCCACGCGCGTCCGGTGATTGACCGAGTGCGCGAGTGGGGATGGAAGCGTCGGGGAGGCACGATGGCTATGGATTCTGGTGGGGCGGACGCTCGTCGTCGCCTCCTTGTACGACAGCGGTTGCGCGAACGTCGGCGCCAGTTGGGGCTGACCCAGAAGCAGGTCGTGACCCGGCTGGCCAAGCTGGGCGTGCTCACGACCAACAAGGCGCTGAGCAGTCTCGAGCACGGGACCGGCCTGGACGTGGCGAAGCTCCCCGAGCTCGCGCGGGCCCTCGAGTGCACGATCACCTACCTGCTCGGCCTGACGAGCGACCCGTGCCGCTGGGAGCCGGACCACCGTCAGATCTCCCGGGTGCAGGCGCCGCCCCGCGAGCACTCGCCCTCCGCCTAGCCGCGGACCTCGGCCCGGGCCAGCTCGGCTCGGGCCGTCTCGGCTCGGGCCCTCGCCTCGGTCACCTCGGCCGGAGCGCTCCACCCTTGACCCGTCGGCAGCGTCACCTCTAGTTTGTTCGAGGCCTGAACGAATTCCTCCGAATTCTGTACGACTCTCGGAACGAACCATGGAGGCGACTCCGTGCCAGGTGCGACGCCGCACCTTCCCGGCAGGGCGGACCACGGGGCGGTCCGGCGCGCCAACCTGGCGGTCGTCCTCCGGGCCCTGTACGCCGGGCCGCGTACCCGCACCCGCCTCGCCGTCGACACCGCGCTCACCAAGGCCACCGTCTCGAGCCTCGTCGCCGAGCTGGTCGGCCGTGGGCTGGTCAAGAGCCACGAGCCGACGAAGGCGGGGAGTGTCGGACGCCCAGGCCAGCAGGTGGAGCTGGTCGGCGAGCGCGTCGTCGGTGTCGGGCTGGAGCTGAGTGTCGACTACCTGACCGCCGTCGCCCTGGACCTCTCCGGACAGCCGGTCGCGACGATCCGCCGGACGTTCGACGTTCCGCTCCGGGTCGAGGACACGGTCGCGCAGGCCGTCGACCTTCTCGCCGAGGTTGCCCACGCGGCCCTCACACCGGTGAGCGGCCTGGCCGGCGTGGGCATCGCGGCGCCCGGTCTGGTGGACGTGACCTCGGGCATCGTCCGGGTCGCCCCCAACCTGCACTGGCGTGACGTCCGGTTCCAGGACCTGCTGCTCGCCCGCCTCCCGCACGCCCTGCCCGACCGCCTCCGCGTCCAGCCCGGCTGGCCCGATCTCCGCGTCCGCGTCGACAACGAGGCGAACCTCGCGACCCTCGCCGAGTACGCCGCCGCATCCAGTGCCGACGACCGCGACCTCGTTTACCTGACCGGCGGCGTGGGGGTCGGTGGCGGCATCGTCGTCGACGGCCGGGTCGTGCGGGGGAGCGCCGGGTTCGCCGGAGAGGTCGGGCACCTGGCGATCGACCCAGACGGCGAGGAGTGCGGCTGCGGTCGGCGCGGGTGCTGGGAGACCCGGTGCGGGCTCGGCGCGCTGCTGCGGCTGGCGGCCGACGGCAGGGACCCGATCCACGACCACGACCTGGATCTCGACGACCGTCTCGCGCTGCTCCTGGACCGCGGCCGGTCCGCCGACCCGCGCACGCTGGACGCCTTCGAGCAGGTCGGCCGGGCCCTCGGCCACGGCGCCTCGATGCTCGTCAACCTCGTGAACCCCAGGGTGCTGGTGCTCGGCGGCTACTTCGCCCGCCTCGGCGAGTTCCTGCTCCCGCCCGTCGAGGCCGAGCTGGCCGCGCGGGTCGTCGCTCCGGAGCTCGGCGGCTGCCGGGTGGAGCTGTCCCGCCTCGGGCTCGCCGCCGCTGCGACGGGTGCCGCGTACACCGCTCTCCAGCCGGTGCTCGACGACCCGACGCTGGTCCCGACGATCAGCGCCGACTCCGAGTCCGAGCGCCTGCCCACCGCCGCCACCACCACCACGACCGCCACCGCACCACCGGCACCGGCACCGGCACCGGGCGTACCACTACCGCACACCTACGGAAGGAGACGGGATGACGAGCTACACACCGACCCGGGAGGACAAGTTCTCGTTCGGGTTGTGGACGGTCGGCTGGCAGGGCGTCGACGTCTTCGGTTCGGCCGTACGCGAGCCGCTCGACCCCGCCGTCGGCGTGCACAAGCTGGCCGAGCTCGGGGCGTACGGCGTGACCTTCCACGACAACGACCTCTACCCGTTCGAGGCGAGTCCGGCCGAGCGCGACCAGGCGATCGCGAGCTTCCGGAAGGCGCTCGACGAGACCGGCCTGATCGTCCCGATGGCGACCACGAACCTGTTCGGCCACCCGATCTTCAAGGACGGCGCGTTCACCGCCAACGACCGGTCGGTGCGGAGGTTCGCGATCCGCAAGGTGATGGACAACATCGACCTGGCGGCGGAGCTGGGCGCCACGACGTACGTCTGCTGGGGTGGCCGCGAGGGCGCCGAGTCGGGCGCGGCGAAGGACATCCGGGCGGCGCTCGACCGGATGAAGGAGGCCTTCGACGTCCTCGGGCAGTACGTGATCGACCAGGGGTACGGCATCCGGTTCGCGGTCGAGCCGAAGCCGAACGAGCCGCGCGGCGACATCCTGCTGCCGACGATCGGGCACGCGCTCGCGTTCATCAACGAGCTGGAGCATCCGGAGATGGTCGGCCTCAACCCCGAGGTCGGGCACGAGGAGATGGCCGGGGTCAACTTCGCGCACGGGATCGCGCAGGCGCTCTGGCACGGCAAGCTCTTCCACGTCGACCTCAACGGTCAGCACGGTCCTCGCTTCGACCAGGACCTCCGCTTCGGGGCCGGCAACCTGCGCGGCGCCTTCTGGGCTGTCGACACCCTCGAGAACGGTGGCTACGACGGACCGCGACACTTCGACTTCAAGCCGCCACGGACCGAGGACATGGAGGGCGTCTGGGAGTCGGCCCGCGGGTGCATGCGCAACTATCTGATCCTGCGTGAGCGCTCCGCTGCGTTCCGTGCCGACCCCGAGGTTCAGCAGGCCCTCCGGACGTCGAAGCTCGACGAGCTGAAACGGCCGACTCTGGCCGAGGGCGAGACCTATGCGACGCTCCGCGAAGAGGATTGGGGCGATGCCGACGTCGAGGCGCTGGCGAACCGCGGCATGGGGTTCGAGCGGCTCGACCAGCTGGCCATGGATCACCTGCTGGGCGTTCGATAGAAGAGACAGGGAGTACGCATGACAAGCAAGCCATCGCTCGGCGTGGGCATGGTGGGGTACGCCTTCATGGGCCAGGCGCACTCACAGGCCTGGCGGACGGTGAACTCCGCCTTCGACCTGCCGTACGCCGTCGACATGACCGCGATCTGCGGCCGGAACAAGGACAACGTGGCCGCCGCCGCCGAGAAGTTCGGCTGGCAGTCGTACGAGACCGACTGGCGCACGCTGATCGACCGCGACGACGTGGGGCTGGTCGACATCTGCAGCCCGGGCGGCAACCACGCCGAGGTCGCGATCGCCGCGCTGTCGGCCGGCAAGCACGTCCTGTGTGAGAAGCCGCTCGCCAACACCGTCGCGGAGGCCCGCGAGATGGTGAAGGCGGCCGATGCGGCCGCGGCCAACGGCGTGCGGTCGATGGTGGGCTTCAACTACCGCCGGGTGCCCGCCGCGGCGTTCGCCCGCCAGCTCGTCCTCAGCGGGAAGCTCGGCGCGATCCGGCACATCCGGGCGGTCTACCTGCAGGACTGGATCGTCGACCCGGAGTTCCCGCTCGTCTGGCGGCTCAAGAAGGACGAGGCCGGATCGGGGGCGCTGGGCGACATCGCCTCCCACATCGTCGACCTCACGCAGTTCATCACCGGCCAGTCGATCACCGGGGTCAGCGGCCTGACCGAGACGTTCATCAAGGAACGCCCGCTGGTCGCGTCCACCGAGGGACTCCGCGGCAAGGGCTCGGACGAGCGCGGCGAGGTCACGGTCGACGACGCCGCACTGTTCGTCGCCCGGCTGTCCGGCGGCGCGGTCGCGACGTACGAAGCGACGAGGTTCGCCCTCGGACGCCGGAACGGCCTGAAGATCGAGCTCAACGGCGAGAAGGGCTCGCTGGTCTTCGATCTCGAACGCCTCAACGAGCTCGAGGTCTACCTCGCCGACGACGACCCGACCACACAGGGGTTCCGCCGGGTGCTCATCACCGAGGCCGAGCACCCGTACATGTCGGCATGGTGGCCGTCCGGGCACATCATCGGCTGGGAGCACACCTTCACCCACGAGGCGTACGACCTCGTCACCGCGATCGGCAACGGCACCGACCCGACGCCGAGCTTCGCCGACGGCCTGCAGGTGCAGCAGGTCCTCGAGGCCGTGGAGCAGAGCGCGGAGTCGGGATCGGGCTGGGTGCCCATCCCCGACAGCAAGTAACCGGCCCAGACGCCTGACTACGCAAGGAGGAGAAGAGCAGATGCCGCGTCCCGTCACGTTGTTCACCGGCCAATGGGCCGACCTGCCGTTCGAGGAGATGTGCCGGCTGTCGTCCGAATGGGGCTACGACGGTCTCGAGATCGCCTGCTGGGGCGATCATCTGGACGTCTGGAAGGCCGCCGAGGACGACAAGTACGTCAAGGCCAAGCTGGACACCCTCGAGAAGCACAACCTCAAGCTGTTCGCGATCTCCAACCACCTCAAGGGCCAGGCGGTCTGCGACGACCCGATCGACGAGCGGCACAAGGACATCCTGCCGGCGAAGATCTGGGGCGACGGCGACCCTGAGGGCGTCCGCCAGCGGGCGGCCGAGGAGATGAAGGTGACCGCCCGGGCCGCCGCGAAGCTCGGCGTCGACACGGTCGTCGGCTTCACCGGCTCGTCGATCTGGAAGTACGTCGCGATGTTCCCGCCGGCGTCCGACGCCCTGGTCGACGCGGGCTACCAGGACTTCGCCGACCGGTGGAACCCCATCCTCGACGTCTTCGACGAGGTGGGCGTGCGGTTCGCCCACGAGGTGCACCCGAGCGAGATCGCCTACGACTACTGGACCACGGTCCGCACCCTCGAGGCGATCGGGCACCGACCGGCGTTCGGTCTCAACTGGGACCCGAGCCACTTCGTGTGGCAGGACCTCGACCCGGTTGGGTTCATCCTCGACTTCAAGGACCGCATCTACCACGTCGACTGCAAGGACGCGAAGCGTCGGGTCGGCAACGGCCGCAACGGGCGACTCTCCTCGCACCTGCCGTGGGGCGACCTGCGCAGGGGCTGGGACTTCGTCTCGACCGGTCGCGGCGACGTCCCGTGGGAGGACTGCTTCCGGGCACTCAACGCGATCGGGTACGACGGCCCGATCTCCGTCGAGTGGGAGGACGCCGGCATGGACCGCCTCATGGGCGCGCCGGAGTCCCTCAAGGTCGTCCGCGCGCTCTGTGACATCGAGCCGTCGGAGGCCTCCTTCGACGCGGCGTTCAGCTCGGAGGGCTGAGCTCGTCATACCCTGAACCGCACCGGTGCTCCGGCCCACGCGTACACCTTCGCGGGCCGGAGCCGGTGCGGTTCTTGGCGTACGCGGGCAAGGCGAGAGGGCTGACGGTGCGAGCGAGGCGGCGATGACCTGGGCGAAGAGGATGACCTGGGCGAAGACAGCGCCGAGGTTCGTCGTCGGCCTGGTGGTGACCGCGCTGCTGGTCGCACCCTCGTGCGGATCGCCGACACCCGGGGGCCTGGGCCGCCCGGCGGGGTCCACTCCCAGCCACGACCCGGCCGGCGGCGACATCGCCGTGGCACCCGGTCGCGACGTGGCCGCCGCGCTGCGGGAGCAGGACGACGGGTCGGCGCGGCCCGGGCGGCGCGTAGCCAGGACGGAGCTGCCGTTCGAGTTCCGCCGCAACGGCTACCGCGTCCACCCGCTACCGCAGCGCCAGCTTCCGCAGGGGCCCGCGGTCTTCGCTGCGCGCAAGGACACCGACACCCACGACGCGCACGGCGTCCGGATGCGCGAGATCGACGGGAAGCTGTACGACCACCCCAACTACCAGGCCAACTACGGGCTCGAGAACCTCGAGTCCTACCGGCGGACGGGCGACCGGTTCTACCTCGACCGGGCGGTCGCGCAGGCGGAGCGGCTCGTCGACCGCCGGGTCGAGTCGCGCGGCGCGTGGTTCTATCCGTACCTCTTCGACTTCCGGCTGTTCGGCAACGTGCACGAGACCGTCCGCGCGCCGTGGTACAGCGGCCTGTCCCAGGGCAAGGCGCTCAGCCTCTTCTCCCGGCTCGCCCAGGTGACGGGGGAGCGGAGGTGGCGCGAGGCGGCCGACCGTACGTTCGCGAGCTTCCTCGACCCTCCGGACCGGGCGGCGCCGTGGGTCGTCGCCGTCGACGGGGACGGCCTCGTGCGGTTCGTCCAGCATCCCCTGCGGTCGCCGCAGCGCTCCGACCTCATCTTCAACGGCCACCTCGCGGCGACCTTCGCGGTGGGGGAGTACTACCAGCTGAGCGGCAACGCCACCGCCCTCGCGTTGTTCGACGGCGGCGTCACCACGATGGCCCGGCACCTGAGCGACCTGCGCATCCCGGGCTGGCGGTCGAGGTACAGCCTCCTGCACCCGGCGTACGGGTCGAACACCTACCACCGCCTGCACAGCAACCAGTTCGTCCAGCTGTGGCTCCTGACCCGGCGCTCGGAGTTCGTCCGGATGGCCGACGCTCTGCGCGACGACAACCCGTGGCCCGTCCTCGAGACCGAGCGCACGATCGCGTTCGCCGCCGGGAGCCACGTGGGGTACGAGTTCGACCTCGCGACGGGCAAGGTCCTCGACCAGGCGGAGGAGGACCTCGACGAACCGACGACGGGGACCACGATCCGTCGGATGCGGATGAAGGGGAGGGGGATCTACTACCGTGTCGCCTCCGGACCCCTCGGCAACCTCTGGGTTCCGGAACAACCCGGCCTGGCCACCATCCGGGGTCCGGTGGCGGTGCTCGACTACCGCGCCGGCCGGCGGGGAACCTTCGCCCCCGGGCACGACTACATCGGTCACCGCTACGATGCGGCCGGCCGGGTAACCGGGACGAAGCGGGTACGGTTCCAGACCGGCCGCGCCGATGCCCTCGACCAGAGTGCGTGGATCGACGGCGTGCGAGCGGGTCACGTCACGACCGGTCCGCTCGCCGGCTACTGGGTCGCGACGGCGAGGGTGGCGTTCGAATGAACGCGGAGGTCCGCACGACCTTCGCACCACGGGGGGACGATGAGACGGCACCGGCGCCATGCGTTCGCGAGCGCGTTCGTCTGCGGCATCGCCGTGGCGGCGTGTACGCAGGCGCCCGCGCAGCCACCGGGCGACTCGCCGACCCGCCCCCTGTCCCTGGCTGAGAGCCCGGCCGTCGAGCGGCCCCGGTCGGGAAGCCACGACCTCGCGCTGCCGCCGTCGAAGGACGTCGCCGCGGCGATCCGCGCACAGGACGACGACTCCGCACCCGTCGGTGGCCCGGTCCGCAAGACCGCGGTGACGTACTCCTTCGCCCGCGACAGGTTCGAGGCGCACGGCCTCGCCGGCGGCGCCGTTCCTTACGCCGTCACCCAGCCGATCGCCCGGAAGGACACGGCCCCACACGATGCCGCCGGGGTCCGCATGCACGAGATCGGCGGGAAGCTCTACGAGCACCCGAACTTCCAGGCGGGTTACGGCATCGCCAACCTCGAGTCGTACCGGCTCACCGGCGACCGGTTCTACCTCGACCGGGCGACGGTGCAGGCCGCCCACCTCGTCGAGCGCCGGGTGGAGTCCCGCGGTGCGTGGTACTTCCCGTACACCTTCGACTTCCGGCTGCACGGCAATCCCGACGAGACGATGCGGGCGCCGTGGTACAGCGGTCTGTCGCAGGGCAAGGCCCTGACGCTGTTCGCCCGGATGTACGACGTCACCGGTGAGGCACGATGGCGCGAGGCCGCCGACCGGACCTTCGCGAGCTTCGTCAACCTGCCCGAACGCGACCGTCCGTGGGTCGTCCGGGTCGACCGCGACGGGTTGCTGTGGCTGATCGAGTACCCGCTCGACCCCGCCGACCGGTCCGACCACGTCTTCAACGGCCACATGTCGGCGATCGTCGGCCTCTGGGACTACTACCGCGTGACGTCGGCTCCCGAAGCGCTCGCGTTGTACGACGGCGCGGTCACGACGATGAGGAGGTACGCACCGGTGCTGCGGGTGCCGGGGGAGTCCTCGCTGTACTGCGTACCCCACCAGGTCCCGGCGTCCAACAGCTACCACTGGCTGCACGTCAGCCAGTTCCTCTACCTGTGGCTGATGACCGGGCGGAGCGAGTTCGTCCACCTCGCCGACTCGCTGCGGGACGACAATCCCGGTGCCGGGCTGCCGGCGCCGCACGTCGTCGACCTGGCGGCCGGCACCTACACCGGGCAGGTCTTCGACCTGGTGACCGGCGCGGTGGAGTCGACCAAGCGGGTGACCCTGTCCGCGCAGGCGACCAGCACGACCGTACGCCGGATGCGGATCCCGGGTCGCGGGATCTACTACCGCCTGGCCTCGGGCCCGCTCGCCGGCCACTGGGTCGCAGAGAAGCCGGGACAGGTGATGGTGCGCGGGCCGGTGGCGACCGTGACCTATCGGGCCCGTCGGCTGGTGAGCCTCGTGGGAGGGCGGACGTATGTCGGCCACCGGTACGACGCGGCCGGCACCACGGTGGCGACCCGGCGGATGAGTCTCAGCGCCGACACCGCGGTCGAGTTCGACCGGACCGGCTGGATCGCCGGGGCACGGGTAGCGAGGATCCTCACCGGCCGGCTGGCGGGCTTCTGGGTGACCACGACGGGCCTGCGACTGGACTGACCACGGCCACACAGCGGCTCCGGATGTCAAGAGAACGGACGCTCCTGGCCGAAGATGCCGGGGTTGGCCATTGCTGCGCGATTCTCTCCAAACGCCCAACGTCACGGTCATCGGACGGGCAGACTGGATCACGCTGATCTTCCTTTGGGGAGGGGTTGCGCCGTGCCGGTCTACGCGCTCAGGACAGCGGCTCACAAGGCCGAGGCCCTATTACCGGAACCGTCGCCTCGGGCCAGGCGACGAGATCTGCGTTCCGATGACACCGACGACCCCGAGCCGACAAGCTCGGTCGGTACGTCTGAGTCGAGGCAGGAGTCCGAGGAGCTCCCGCCCCTCGACGAGATCACCGAGCGGGCACCCGACCTCGTGCGGCAGTACCTCCGCGAGATCGGCCGGGTGGCACTGCTCACCGCCGCGCAGGAGGTCGAGCTCGCCCGCGCCATCGAGGCCGGCCTGTTCGCCGAACGCCAGCTGGTCGAGGGCGAGGGCGTGGCCGCGACTGACGCCGAGCTGGATGCGCTCGTCCGCCTCGGCCGTGGGGCGAAGCGGCACCTGATCGAGGCGAACCTCCGCCTCGTGGTGTCGGTCGCCAAACGGTGCACCGGGCGGGGCCTGCCACTGCTCGATCTCATCCAGGAGGGCAACCTCGGGCTGATCCGGGCGGTGGAGAAGTTCGACTACACGCGTGGCTACAAGTTCTCGACCTACGCCACGTGGTGGATCAGGCAAGCGATATCCCGGGCGATTGCGGACCAGTCCCGGGCCATCCGCGTACCCGTCCACGTCGTCGACGCGATCAACCGGATCCTGCGGGCGCAGCGACAGCTGTTCCAGCAGCTCGGCCGCGATCCGCTCATCGAAGAGGTGGCCGAGGTGGTCGGGGTCGATCCCGACCGGACCAGCGAGCTGCTCCGGCTGGCCCGCGAACCCGTCTCGCTGCACACACCGATCGGCGAGATGGAAGCGTCCGAGCTCGGAGACCTGATCGAGGACCTCGACGCCGTCGCCCCGTTGGAGGCGGCGGCGTCGTGTCTGATGCGTGAGCACATCGACCGGGCGCTCGCGCAGCTCGGCGAGCGGGAGAGGTACGTCGTGCAGATGCGCTACGGCCTCACCGACGGACAGGTGCACACGCTCGAGGAGGTCGGCCGAAGGTTCGGCGTGACGCGCGAGCGCGTACGCCAGATCGAGGCCAAGACGCTCGCGAAGCTGCGCGGCGGCGGTTGGGCGCCGGCGTTGAAGGAGTACCTCGCCTGATCTGACCAGGTCGACCCGGCTCGGGTGACACCGTCCGGGTCGACCCGGCTCGGGCGGACTGTCTCCGCTCGACCCGATGGTCTGCTTCGTGCGCGGGCGGGGTCACGGGTACCCGGAGCCGGCGAGGGTGTGAGGACACCTCGCCGGCTTCATGATCATCGCTTGGTGGATACGGTGATCTGGTGCGCCGCTGGCAGAACCTTCCCCGCGAAGTAGCCGACTCCCTTGCCCTCGAACGCCGCGAACGCGTCCTCGCGAGCTCTTCCGACGTTTCGGGCAAGTGGGTCGTCGCGTCCAACCTGGCGTTGTACCTCCCCGACTCCGACGCCTCGACCTCCCACCGGATCGCGTGGGAGGACGTCGAGCGCGCCGAGTGGGACCGCGACGCCGAGGTGCTGCGCGTCACCGAGACCGCACCGCTCGGCGAGCGGACGCCGCACTGGGTCGTCCGCTTCGACCCTCCGGACGCCCGGTTCCTGGCCCTGCTCCGCGAACGCATCTCGGCGACGGTGGTGCTCGAGCAGCACGTCCGCCTCCGTGGGCGCAGCGGCGTACGCGTGATCGCCCGCCGTCGTGCGGGCGGAACCGGAGACCTGCTCTGGGCCCTGGCGTTCGACGAGGAGGTCGACCCTCACGACCCCGAGATTCGCGCGGGCGCTGAGCGCGCCCTGGCCGCCGCGCGGATCGAGGTGGAGCCGTGAGGCGGCTCCGCGCCGCCGTCGCGGGAGCATGTGCCGTCGCCCTGTGCCTCGCGGGTTGTACGCCCAGCGCGGTGAGCGGGCTCGCCCGAGCCGACGACGTGACGGCGCCGTCGCCGACGCCCACCGAGGCGCCCCCCGAGGCGGGCGCGCCGCAGGTTCCTCCACCCAGCCCGCCGAAGGGGCCCTCCGCCTGCCCGACCGGCGGCGACGGACCAGGCGCGTCGGCGGTCTCCTTCACCGGAGCGTCCGAGCGCGCGGACGTGGGCGGCGCGCAGGCACCCCGCCCCCTGCCTCCGGGACGCGCCCGGCCCTGGAAGGACCGACCCGTCGTACGGCTCTGCTTCGACGTGCCCAAAGACCGCCGGGTCGTACGTGGCACCGAGTCCGTCGAGTTCACCCCCGACCGGCGGGTCTGCGAGCTGGTCTTCCGCGCCTGGCCCAACAAGCCCGACACCGCCAGGTCCGGTAGCCGGCTCGACGTCACGGCCGCCGCTGTCCGAGGGCGGATGGTGACGCCGAAGGTCGAGTCGGCCGGTGCTCCGCCGGGACATCCCGGAACCCTGATCCGGGTGCCGGTCAAGGGGTGTGTCCGTGCCGGCCAGCCGGTGACGGTGGACCTGGCGTTCGTGGTCACCCTCGGTGCAGACGGCGACGAGCGGGTCGGCTACTCGTCCGAGGAGCGGACCGCCTGGCTGGCCACCGCCTACCCACTGCTGGCCTGGCAGCGCGGGCGCGGCTGGGCGACCGATCCGGCGGTGAACCTGTTCGGCGAGACCGCGACCAGCGAGGAGTTCCGGTTGGCATCGCTCGAGGTCGTGGCTCCCCGCGGTGACGACGTACTCGGCACGGGACAGGAACGCGGGATCCGCCCGTCGACCCGCGAGGGGAGTGTGGTCCACCAGTTCAGCGCCAACGCCGTCCGCGACGTCACCCTCACGGTCGGACGCCTGGATGTGGCCGAGCGCGACGTCGACGGCGTACGAGTCCACGTCGGCGCTCCGGTCGGCACCCGGCAGTCCGCCGCCGTGTGGGCGGACGCCACCGTCGCCGCGGTACGCAGCCTCTCGGCCTATCTCGGGCCGTTCCCGTACGACGACCTGTGGGTGACCGTTGCCCCCGACGTCCCGACCGGCATCGAGCTGCCCGGAGCGATCCAGTTCGGGGACGTCAATCCGGAGACCTATCCCCAGCTCGTACCCCACGAGGTCGCCCACATGTGGTTCTACGGCCTGGTCGGCAACAACCAGGCGCGTGACCCGTGGCTGGACGAGTCGTTTGCGGAGTACGCCGAGGTGCTGGTCAACGGCGAAGCTGCGCTGTCGCTGAACTTCCGCGCACCCCCGCGGGTACGCAACCAGGTCGGCCAGCCGATGGCGTGGTACGCCGCACTGCACAATCCCGACCTCTACGGCGCGGGTGTGTACCGCCAGGGCGGCGCGATGTTGCACCGGGCCCGCCGCGCGGTCGGTCCGGCCACGTTCGACCGGCTGCTCCGCGCCTACGTCGACCGCAACGCACACCAGATCGCCACCGACGACGACGTGGTGAGGGCGTTCGCCGGCGCGCCTCAGGTCGTCAAGATCCTGCGGTCGTACGGCGCGTTGTCGCGCTGACCGGAGGGGTCGCCCGGGGTCGAGGTGGGCCGTCGATGCGGCTGCCAGCGTGGCCGTCGGTACGGCTGCCCACGGACCCTGCGGACCCGTCCGGGTGGCGTACGAACCGCGGTCCTGGGGCTGCTAACCTTTCCCGAGCCGGCGATCGCCGGCCGCTGTCGATCCCGCGTAGCTCAATTGGCAGAGCGTTCGGCTGTTAACCGACAGGTTGCTGGTTCGAGTCCAGCCGCGGGAGCATCGTTGCAGGTCAGCCGCTGATCTGCGGTCCCTGAGCCGTCCCAGGTGGGGCGGCTCGCGGCGTTTCAGCTCGATGGTGGGCTCGATGCTTCGGCCGGCACCGTCCCTGCCGCGGACGGCCGGCCAGCCGGCTGCTGCGGGGTCCTGTTGAATCGGCGCCGCCATCAGCGGGCATCAGGCGCCATGAGCGGCCGTCAGCCGCCGTCGGCCAGCCGGAACACGAGATCGGTCTCCCACTTGCGAAGGTCGGGCTCCTCGGCCGGGTCGGTGTGGTAGACCTCCAGGCGGCAGCCCCACCTCTCGCCCTCGTCCGATGCCGAGACGTCCCACTCGAGGCCGTGTTCCCTCACCCAGGCCAGGAGGCGAGCGGTGACATCCACGAGCTCGTCGGGGTGGCCGACGTGGGTGAGCGTGGCGTACCTGCCCGCCGGCAGGACGCCCGCGGACACCTGCTGGTCGCCGGTCGCCGGTGTTGCGACTGGCACGCCCGCCTCGATCACGAGCTGGCGCTCCATGTCGATGACGTCGTACCTGAGGAACGGCGCACCCGACGGCGGGATTCCATGTGCCCCCAGCCACCCGAAGAGCTCAGGGATCCGATCGGCGACGGCACCGATCGTCTGCATCGTGACCGTCCCGCGGATGCCCACGTAGGGCTGGTCGGCCCGTTCGATGATCTTCGGCTCTGTCGACATGTTTCTCCTCCTGGCGGGACAGGCCCGGACGGCCGAGCTGTTTCATCGCTGATCGCGGAAGTTCTTGCGGTAGGGCGCCGAAACGTCTGCCGGCCGGCGGTTCCTGGGCACTGCACGACCGAAGACAACACTGGTCAGATTCCTACCCCGATGGCGATCTGACCACCTGGCCAGGACCTCCGCATCCCTTCCTCCCGGGTAGCTACGGCCGTGTAGTCTCGCTGGAAGCCAGCCCGCCAGCCGCTGCGGCGGCCGGCGTGTGGCGACGCCACAGGCGAGGTCGAGGGAGGCACCGATGGGAGTCCCGGACCTCAGCGCCTCGGCCTTCGCGATGAAATACGCGATTCTCGTCGACGTCGGTTACCTCTACGCCGCCGCGGGCGAGGTCCTTTTCGGCGCCCGCGAACGCCGCGAGTACCGCGTCGCGGCCGACGAGCTCATCCAGGCCCTGCAGGTGTATGGCGCCGAGGGGATGCCCGGCGAGCTGCTCCGCGTGTACTGGTACGACGCCGCTCACGACCGGGTGCCCACCGTCGACCAGCGGGTGATCGCCGCCCTGCCGATGGTGAAGGTCCGGCTCGGCAACCTCAACCGGCAGGGCCAACAGAAGGGTGTCGACGCGCAGATCCGTAGCGATCTCGACGCCCTCGCGCGGCACGGTGCGGTCACAGAACGCGGTCCTCCTTGCCGGCGACGAGGACCTCGTCTCGGCGGTGGAGGCCGCTCAGGCCTACGGCGTCCGCATCCATCTCTGGGGTGTCGAGCCGTCCTTCGGCAGCAACCAGGCCGAGCGCCTGGTCTGGGAGTCCGACACGGTGCAGGTCCTGTCCGCGGATCTGCTGCGCCCCTACTTCCGCGAGGCCCATCCGCTGCCCCATGCCGCGCAGCCGGTTGCGCCGACGCCCGCACAGGTCTTTGCCACGCGTACACCCGTGTCGAAGGCGCCCGGCCGGCCCGCGGCGGTGGGCGCCACGGTCTCCAAGCTCGGCCCCAACCGCGACGCCGTGGAGGAGGTCGGCGAGCATGTCGGCCAGAAGTGGATCGTGACCCGCGGCCGGGACAACATCCGGGACCTGCTGCCGGGACCGATCCTGCCGACCGTCATCGACACCGAGCTCCTGATCGAGGCGGAGAAGGTGCTCGGCCACTCGCTCCGGCCGTACCCCGAAGCACGGGTCTGGCTGCGGGACGGCTTCTGGGCGCGCGTCTACCGCGAGTTCGACGTCAGCATGCGGAAGTCGAGCAAGTAGCCCGACTGTCAGCCCGCCGCCCCGGTCCGCTGGCCGCCCCGGCTCAGGCCAGCTGTAGACCGCCGAGGTCGGCACAGGAGAGTCCCCACGCGCCCAGCCGGAGCACCGACGGCCTGGACGCCGGCGTCGCCCGAAGGTACGTCACGGAACACGTCCCCATCTCCGCGTGTGGGTAGGCGTCGGCGACGTTCGACACGAGGTACGGCAGCGCCGCCCGGAACCCGCCACCGTGCCCGACCACGACAACGACCGGAGTGGTGCGACCGCCCTGCGTCTCGGGCCTGCCGCCGGCGGTGGCGGCCGCCGCCAGCAAGGCGCCGCGGAGCCGGTTGGCCAGGATGCGGAGGTTCTCGCCCTCCGGGAAGCGGCGCGACCACTCGCCGGCCGCCCACCGACGGTGGATCTCGGCGTACGCCTCCCACGCCTCGCGGTCCTGACGGCCGTCGAGCGAGCCGACGTCGATCTCCCGCAGCCGACTGTCCGACGTGACCCGGAGGCCCAGCTTGGCCGCCAGGACCGAGGCGGTCTGGTGGGCGCGCAGGGAGGGAGAGCTGACGATCTCCTGGTCGAACGGCCAGGACTGCTCGGCGAGCGCGACGGCCAGCTGATCGGCCTGGTCCCTACCGCGATCGGTGAGGGGATGGTCGACCACCTGGTGCGAGAGCTGGTGGAGGGTGTTGGCGAGGTTCTCGCCGTGGCGTACGTAGAGAATCCGTACCGCGGGTGACGGGGGCATGCGGTCACCTCCAGGTCCGGCCTCGCCTTCCTGTGGAGTACCACACGGATGCCACGGCGTACAGGTCCTGACGACTCATCCACCGACGTGGATGCGTGGCCGGCGGCCGGGTTCGGGCTCGGAGGTGCGGAGGATCTCCCGTACGACCGGTGGGGTGTCGCCCCTGCCGAGGATCAGATAGCGGAGGAGGTGGGCAAGCGGGCTGCCCTCGGACCACTCGAAGTGGCAGTGCGGGTTGACGTCGGTGGCATCGCGCAGGGCGAGCAGGACAGCCGCGATTGCGTTCGGGGCGGCCGGGCTCTGGGCCCGCAGGATCCGGTGCCTGTCGATCTCGACCCCTTCGACGCGCAGGACCCCGCTGAAGGCGGACGGGTCGGTGACGTCGATCTCGAGGAACAGGATGTCGGCGGCTCCGGGCACGGGATTCATGCCGCGCTGCTCCTCCTCCTTGGCGCGGTACTCGGCCGAGTCCCCGGCCTGCCGCTTGTTGGCGATGATGGTCAGTCGCCCGTCATGGGCGAGGGAGTCGGTGACGAACCGGCGGGCGGCCTCGTCGAACTCGATCCGCTCGGCGCGTAGCTCGGTGGTACGGGTCGCGCGGGAGACGAGCGAGACCACCACGATGCCCACGATGAACAACGCGGAGATCGCGATTCCGTCGGGCTTCTCGACCACGTTCGCTGCCAGTGCGTAGACCATGACGAGGGTGAGGACCGTGAATCCGACCGTTGCCCGGTGCTGTCGGTGCCGGGCGGCGGAGATGGTGACCGCCACCGCACCCGACAGCATCATCGCGAGAATCCCGGTCGCGTACGCGCCGGCCTGGGCGTTGACGTCCGCACGGAAGGCGATCGTGAGCACGATGCTGATCGCGGTGTAGACGAGAACCACTGGGCGGACGGCCCGTCCCCACTCCGGCGCCATGCCGTACGCGGGAAGGTATCTCGGCACGATGTTGATCAGACCCGCCATCGCCGACGCACCGGCGAACCACAGGATCAGAATGCTGCTGATGTCGTAGACGGTGCCGAACACGGCGCCGAGCTGTTCGTGGGCGAGGTAGGCGAGCGCGCGCCCGTTGGCGCGGCCGCCAGGCTCGAACTCCCGGGCGGGGATGAGAACGCTCGTGATGAAGCTGGTCGCGATGAGGTACACCGACATGATCAGGGCGGCGGTGGTCAAAAGCCTGCGTCCGTTGCGGATCCGGGACCGGAGCCGCTCCTCGGGGGTCGCTCCGTCAGCGGCCACCAGCGGCAGCATGCTGACCCCCGTCTCGAACCCCGACAGGCCGAGGACGAGCAACGGGAACGCCACGATGGCCGGCCAGATGATGCCGCTCAGACCTCCTCCGCGGGCGGTGAGCGCGCTGGTCCAGGCGGACAACGCATCGGGACTGGTGACCACCTCGACGACTCCCACGCCGACGATCACCGCGTTCAGGACCAGGAACACCGCCACCAACGGGATCGCGACTCCGACGGCTTCGCTGAAGCCCAGCAGGAAGACACCGCCGAGGACGAGCAGCAGGACGATGGTGATCAGCACCGCGTGTCCGTGGAGGAACCCTGGCAGGGCGGGGTTCTCGACCATGTGGACCGAGGCGTCGGCCGCCGACAGGGTGATGGTGATGATCCACGACGTGGCGACGAACCCCAGCAGAACGAGGACGAAGATCTTCCCCCGCCAGAACGGCAGGAGGTTCTCCAGCATCGCCACCGTTCCCTGCCCGTGCGGGCTGTCCTTCGCGACCCGGCGGTACATCGGCAACATCCCGAGCAGGGTCAACCCGACGATGAGCAACGTCGCGAGCGGTGACAGGGCACCGGCGGCCAGAGCTGCGATGGCCGGGAGGTACGACAGGGTGGAGAAATAGTCCACCCCGGTCAGGCACATCACCTTCCACCACGGCTGGGGTCGCGCGTGCGCCTCCGCCGCCTCGGGACCCGCTACCGACACCCGATGCCGCAGCAGCCACTCTGCGACGCCGCCCGGCCGGTCCTCCGTCCGCACCGGACTCTCCACCGACGCGGGTACGACCAGGTCGGGGGCACTGCTCATGTCGGGTTGTCCCCTCATCCTCGGCTCCGGGCGACGTCCAGCTGACCAGCAAGGATGCCAGTCCGCCTTCCCTGCCGTAGGTGGCGGCCAGCGTCGTACGCCCGTTCGCGCACCGGAGCGGGGGTCCGGCCTGGCAGACTTCCTGACCGTGAAGATCGTGATACCTGGGGGGACTGGTCAGGTCGGCGGAATCCTGAGCCGTTCGCTGACGGCGGCCGGCCACGACGTGGTGCTGCTGAGCCGGGGCTCCGGACACGGAGCCGCGCCAGGAGTCCGCACGGTGTGGTGGGACGGCCGGACGCCTGGTGCCTGGACCGACGAGGTCGACGGCTGCGACGCCGTGATCAACCTGGCCGGCCGCAGCGTGAGCTGTCGCTACACCGAGACCAACCTGCGGGAGATGATGGACTCCCGGGTGGAGTCAGCCCGCGCGGTGGGCGCGGCCATCGAGCAGGCCGCGAGGCCGCCAGCGATCTGGTTGCAGATGAGCACGGCCACGATCTACGCGCACCGCTTCGACGCCCCCAACGACGAGGTGACGGGCCTCATCGGCGGCGACGAGAAGGACACCCCGGGGTACTGGTCGTTCAGCGTCGACATCGCCAAGGCGTGGGAGGCCACGCAGGCGCAGGCCACGACTCCCCGGACGCGCAAGGTCGCCCTTCGCACGGCCATCGTGATGAGCCCCGACCGCGGTGGTGCGTTCGACGTCCTCCTGCGGATGGCCCGGCTCGGGCTGGGTGGCCCGGTCGCGGGCGGCGCGCAGTACGTGTCCTGGATCCACGACACCGACTTCGTACGCGGTCGGTCGACTTCCTTCTCGACCGCGACGACCTCACCGGGCCGGTCAACCTCGCGGCGCCCCATCCGTTGCCGCACCGGGAGTTCATGCGGGCGGTGCGGGCGGCGTGGGGTGTCCCGGTCGGCCTCCCGGCGACGAGGTGGATGGCCGAGCTCGGCGCGTTCGTCATCCGTACGGACACCGAGCTCCTGCTGAAGAGTCGCCGAGTCGTCCCAGGACGCCTGCTGGAGGAGGGCTTCCCGTTCGAGTTCGCGAGCTGGCCAGATGCCGCGCACGACCTGGTGCGCCGCACCCGGAACCGCTGACCCGGCCGTCAGGTCCCGGCCTCTCGGACGCCGGGCGGCTCAGCGGACGACCGCAGCCCGGCTCAGAGCGCAGGTCCGATCAGCCGGCTCGCCTGCACCGCCGCGGCCAGGGCGTCCGGGTTCCCGCTGCGCGCATAGACCTCGGTCGCCGTGTCGGTGAACTTGATGACGTGCTCGTCGCCGTGCTCGGAGGCCCTGCCCAGGAGCTCGGTCACGGGGTCGTCGGCCTCCGGCGGTTCGGGGAGCGCGGTACGCGGGATGGCGTGGTCGGGCTCGTACGCCGAGATGATCGCCGCGGCCGCCGACCAGACGGCCGCCAGGCTGGGTGCCCACAGGCCGCGGGGCAGGCTGTGGAGCGTGTGGAGCACGGCGTTCGGAGCAGTGGCGGTGTGCACGAGGAGAACCGGGCTGCCGTGGCCGCGGGAGAGGTAGCGCACGGTCGCCGCCTCGACGAGCTGGTGCAGCAGGGCGACCACCCCGTCGTCGTCGACCGGCGTGCGCAATGCAGCCTGCGCTTCGGGCCACCGCGATAGCTCGGCGAGCCGCCCAAGGCGGTGGACGATCAGCCCGCTCTGGTCGGCCAGATGAGGGATGCCGTCGAGCGCGGCCGACGGATCGAGCTCACCGGCGGGGATCGCGGCCGCGGGGACCGGTCTGTCACGGGCGGCCCAGAAAGCAAGCCCGTGTGCGAGTTCGGTGAGTGCCGCCGAGGTCGGGTCGCCTGCGTTCAGCGTGCGTACGGCGTGAGCGGTACGGATGACGCCATGCGTCGCGCCTGCGGCGATCCCCGGGAGCAGCCGCGGCCACCACTGCACGAGGACGTCGTTCCACGGGCGTTCGCTGACCTGGCGGCCGAAGTACGCCACCCAGTCACCCACCCGCTGGCCGTCGCCCAGCGCGTCGATCCAGGTGTGGTCGTCGATCATCTCGCGCGAGTCCGGGAGCTCGATCAGGCGGGGGAGATAGCGATCGACCCATCGCGTCACGTTGGCGTCGAAACCCCGGCGTACGAGGACCTCGGCCGTCATGGGCCCGTGGTTGGTCAGGCCGTTGTCGCCGTTCTCGTCGCCTCCGAACTCCGGACCGGTCCGGTGCAGGCGTTCGTACGCCTCGGCCAGGACTGACGCGTTCAACAGGAGTCTCCTTCCGCCGGCGCGGGCTCACTGCCCGGGCCGTTGGTGCCCGACGTACCGTTCCCATCTGTGGCAGCGTGCGGTGCTGCATGGTCATTCCGTCGGAACTCTGACCGCCGCAGGCCCGGCGTCTGCCATGGAATGTACGTCCACGAGCGGCCCTGTGCGTCCGTCCGTCCGTGGACGTACGTTCGGCCGCGAGACCAGGTTGACGCCGCGCAGCTGATCGGTGAGCACAAGCCCTGCGTGGCAACGCTGGTTCGCCGCGTCCGCTGCCCGGCCGGATGTGGTGCGATCCGAGGACCGGGACGCCTACCCCGTCTCCGTCGCGCGCAACTCGACCGGTCCCGGGCTGCCGTCCAGCAACGCTGAGGCGTCCCGGATCGGCGCGGATGTTGTCCAGTCCGTAACTCGGCGGCGAGTCCAGTTGTGGCCACCGTCTGATGTACTGGAGTGACTGTCGGATTCGGGCTTGCGGGGGGTGACGTCGTGGAGATCTCGGCCTGGGTCGTTGTGGTCCTGGTGATCGCGGTCGTCTTCATCGCGATCTCCGGTGAGGTGCTCGTGACCCTCGTCCTCACCGCCCTGTGGGCCGGGACCATCTGGCTGGTGGCGACCCACGGAGCCGCCGTGATCGAGGCCGTATGGCCGGCGATCCTGATCGTCCTTGCGATGGTGATCCTCAGCGTCGCCACGCTCGCCAGCCTTGCCAGCGCCCTGGAGGATCGCCGTTCCAGGAAGGACGAGCGGACCCGAGGAGTGCGGCCACGGCGTCCGCTCGACCGTCGTTGAGGCGGGCACCGCCCGCCACTGCCTGGGCCTGGGCCTTCCCGCGGCCTGACGCTCCCGCTGCCCGGGCGTTCTCGTTTGCCTGGCCCTTCCGGGCACGGTCCGTGATTGCTACGGTGTCGGCCACGGCAGGATCCGTACGCCGTCCGCCGCCGCCACCCGCGCCACGCCGCACGGTGGCACCGCCGGTCAAGGTCTCTCGGGGCCCGGGACAACCACTGTCCGACAGGCATGCCCTTCGTCGGCGGGAGGCGTGGGAGTCCGCCGGGGACGGATGCAGCCATGCCAAGGAAGCAGACCACCGCGGGCCGGAAGGCGCGAGCCGCCTCCCGCGAGGGCGAGAAATTCACCACCGCGCTTCGCAGCCGACAGGCGCTTCGCGGTAGTCCGGGTGCGGAGTCGCAGGTCCCCGTGGGGACCGTCCCGCCACCCAGCTCCCTCGCGCACCGTCGGCTGGTGAACCATCCGCCGGGCTATCGTCCGTTCCGCGGTACCGATCTCTTCGCTCGTATCGGCGGTCAGCCGACCGTCGACCAGCTTGTCGACCAGCTCTATGACGGTTTCGAGGACGACGACGAGCTTCGTCCCCTCTTCCCGCGCGACCTCGCCGACGGGCGGTCGATGCAGAAGCTCTTCTTCGCCGAGTGGCTGGGCGGACCCCGCCGCTACAGCGAGGAGTCCCACGCCGGTCTCACGCACCGCCACGACAACCTCGCGATCACGCCCTCCCTGGCCGGTCGGTGGCTCGGACACTTCCGCCGGGCGCTGGACGCCACCGTCGACGGCGAAGGCGACCGGAAGGCGATCTTCACGCAGGTCCGATCCCTGGCTCGCGTGCTCGTCAACGGGCAGGTCGCGCCGGCGACGCCGACCACAGGCCGACGCCGGGCCGGCGGCAAGGGAGCCGGCGGTGGCAACGCGTCCAAGGCCGCCCCGCGGGAGGTCGCCTGGTGCGGGATCGGCGCCCGTACGGTGAAGCAGGCGACGGATCTCGCTCGTCGGGGCGACGTCGCCGGGCTCGACGCGGCCCTGGCGGAGGCGCCGGACCTGCTCCGTCCGACGTACGCCGCCGCGGTCATGCAGGCCGCGGCGCTCGCCGGTCGAACGGCGGCGGTCCGGACGCTCCTCGACCGCGGCGTCGGGCCCGACTATCCGTACTACCTGCCGGTGGGCGTCATCGGTGCGGCGTTCGAGCGGGTGGTGTTCGTGACGCCGCTCTGCGCGGCACGGATGAAGGGTCGATCCGCGGTCGAGTCCCTGCTCCTGTCGGCAGGTGCCACGGAGGACGTGTTCACGGCCGCCTACCTCGGCGACCTGACCTCCCTCGCCGCGCTGCTCGCAGCTGAACCGAGCCTGGCGCACGCACCTGATCCGGCGGTCGACGTCCTCGACCTGACACCGGTCGAGCACGCCGTCGCGGGTGGGCAGGTCGAGGCGCTGCGGCTCCTTCTCGACCACACAGAAGGCCCGCTTCCCGGAGGGGTTCGTGCGTTGCGAGGAGCCGCCGGACGCGGCAGCGTGGCGATGGTCGAGCTGTTGTTGGAGCACGGGGCGGACGCGACCCGGATCGGCGTCGGGCGCTGGGTTCTCCACCCCGAGCTCGCTCCGCTGCTCTCCGCGCGGGGCGCGTCGATCGACTCCTCCGGCGGGTGGATCGGTGCCTGCTGTACGGGAAACCAGGGCCGCAAAGACGACCCGGAGTACGTACGTGCGCTCCTTCGCCACGGCGCCCGCGCCGACGACCGTCGGACCGGCGACCCCCGGAGAACCAGCGGCGTCCAGGCTCTCGACGCGACCGCTCTGCACTACGCCAGCAAGGCCGGCTTCCTGAACACCATCGAGGTGCTCCTCGAGCACGGGGCCGACCCGGGAGCCCGCGACCGGCGCGGCCGCACGCCGCTCGACTGGTTGGACGACGCGGCTCCGTCGGTCTCGCGCGCCGCGGTCCGCCGTCTGCTCGCACCATGAGCGGCGTAGCGGAGGTTTCGTGGGAGCAGGCCCTCGCGTGGCGGATGAAGCGGCAGCACCTACTGGAACGCGCCGCTCTGACGGAGCTGTCTGCGGTGGTCGGCCGGTTGTGCGGGCTCCACGCCCAGCTGATGTCATCGGTCGAGCTGGCCCTGTGGGCGAGGACCGACGGCCTCATCCGTGACGACGTACGGGACGCGTTGTGGCGGCAGCGCACGCTGGTGAAGCTGTGGGCGATGCGGGGGACCCTACACGTACTGCCGGCGTCGGACCTCGGCCCGTGGCTCTCGGGTCTTGGCTGCTATCGCCAGGGCTACGACATGTACGGGATGAGGAACCCGCTCATGCTCGAGCTCGCCGGCCTGGTGGGCAGGGCACTCCACGGTGAGCTGCTCACGCGGGCGGAGCTGGCCGCTGCCGTCGGACGCCTCAACGGCTCGGCCGCCACGGAGGAGGTGATCCACGGATCCTGGGGAAGCCATCTCAAGCCGGCGTCGTACCTCGGCCAGTTGTGCTTCGGACCGAGCGAGGGCCAGCGGGTCCGGTTCACCCACCCGGCCACCTGGCTCCACACCGCACCGGAGCTGTCCGATGCCGACGACGCACTCGCGACGATCGCGGAACGGTACCTCGCCGGCTACGGACCGGCCGCGTCCGTCGACCTCGGTCCGTGGTGGGGCGTGAACGGCCGCCAGGCACAGCGGATGCTGGCGGCACTCGGCGAGGTGGCGACCGAGGTCAGGATCGACGGCAGACCGTACTGGATGGCGGCCGACCAGGTGGCGGACCTGCAGTCGACGCCGACGACGAACGTCGTCCGGTTGCTCCCTGCCTTCGACCAGTGGGTGGTGGGTGCGAGCCGGCAGGGACGATCGCGTCCTGGCCCGGTCGAGCCGGCGTTGGACCCCGCCCACAGGACGCGGGTCTACCGTCGCCAGGGGTGGGTCTCACCGGTCGTCCTCGTCAACGGCCGGATGGAGGGCGTGTGGAAGCACCAGCGGAACGGGCGCAAGCTCCAGGTCGAGATCGAGTCGTTCCGCAGGCTGCCGCGCTGGGCCCGACAACCGATCGAGGCCGAGGCAGAGCGTCTCGCCGGGTTCCTCGGCGGTGAGCTCCACCTCGTCTGGACAGACTGAGGTCCACCAGCCTCACGAATACGACAGGGCCGTGTTCGCGTCGCCTCGGTGTCATCTGCAAATCAGTTGCCTGCGACGGGAGGCGCGCGATACCGAGGTGGCATGGATCCAGCGTCGGCACGGTTCACGCGCGAGCGGCATCAGGCCCTGATGGCGGACGGCTTCACGGTCGTGCCGGACCTGTTGACCTCATCCGAGCGGGGTTCGGTAGGTACGCACGTCCGAGCCCTGGTCCACCGGCAGTACGACCGATTCCGTACCGCCTTGGAGGCTGCCGGCAACGGTGAGCCGGCCAGCATTCCGGAATGGGAAGAGCCCGGGGTCGTGAGGGAGCAGCTCTCACCTGAGGAGGACGACCTGAGGCCGTTGGTCACGCACCCGCTGGTTGTCGATGCCGTCGAGGCGGTCCTTGACTCGTGCTCACGGGTGGATGCCGGGCTGCGAGCGCCGTTGCCTGGATTCGGCCATCAGGGGCTCCATCCTGACTTCGAGGACCGTACGCCTGAGCAGAGCTGGCGTTCGCTCAGCGCCATGTGGTGTGTCAGCGAGTTCACGCGGGACAACGGGCCGCTGCGAGTAGTCCCCGGTTCGCACCTGCCGGGCCGCGCTCCTGAGTTCGAGTGGTACTCAGGTGGCATGGGCCCGCACGACGATGAGGTCAAGATCGTGGCGCCCGAAGGATCAGTGGTCTTGTTCAACAACGCTGATCTCTGGCATTCCGGGACCTTCAACTACTCGAAACAGCCTCGACTCGCCGTCACCGTGACCTACCTGACCCCGCGCGAACGCTGATCGGTTCGAAGGAGCCCTGATGGTGACCACGGCGATATGCCAAGCTGGCGAGCGATCTGCCGAGGGGGCAGAACTCCTGGTGGCGGAGTACCTGAACGACGTCGAGGGCTGGCGCGACTGCCTGGCACACGCACCGCAGCTGGCATGGTGCGCTACCGCTCCTGAGGTCGTGGGAGTGTGTTACGGCCGACCATCCCCGGGTCCCGACGAGGTGGTCCTCCAAGGCATCGCTGTCGAGTACAGCCTCCAGCGAAAGGGCATCGCGAGCCGCCTCCTCTGCGCGTTCGAGGCTTCGGTTGCTGCCCACGGTGGTCGACGCGTGAGTCTCGGATCAGGAACAGGAGGCGAGGAACGGTTCTACCTGCACCACGGGTACGAGCCGGTCGGGTACCTCTTTACGTACCCGCACCTGGTGGCCCTCGATCGCTTCACCGGCCTGCCCGTCACGCGCTTCCGGCCCGGCTCGGACCGGACCATGGTCAACGTGACGAATCCTGATGGCTATCAGCCCGACGTCCGCGAGCACCTGAGACAGCGTTATGGCGCGGCCGAGGTGAACTACATCTTCGCCAAGACCCTTCGGTGAGCGGACGGTTCGCCGCTGTCCGCAGGCCAGGCGGAGCTCATGACGACGGCTGGAGTTGTCCGAAGGTTCGTGCCCATTCCGGGCCCGTTCCTTCGGACAACCGTGTCGTACGTCTCCTGCACCTACACGGCAACGGCGTCGGCGACGACACAGGCGATGTTGTCAGGTGCTCCCCGGGCGTACGCGAGATCGATCAACCCTTGCACGGCATCCTCGGGATCGGCCGGCGCACCGAGTGCCGCGTGGAGCGTCCCGCGGTCGACCACGGCGGACAGCCCGTCCGAGCAGAGCAGATAGCGATCGCCTACGAGCGCCGTCCGCAACGCGAGGTCCGCCTCGACCTGCCCACTACCCTCGCCGAGAGCCCGCACCAGCAGCGAGCGCTGTGGATGGGTGGCACTCTCGTGGCGACCAAGCTTGCCCTGATCGACGAGCGACTGAGCGTACGTGTGGTCCTGCGTCAGTTGGAACAGCTCACCGCCCCGCAACAGATTGGCCCGGGTGTCGCCGACATGCACCAACGCCAGTTGGGACCCGTACCGGAGGATCGCGGTCAGGGTCGTGACCGGCTGGTGATCGGCTGCAGCTGACCTGCGCACCATGCGGTCGACCTCGGCGACCGTCTCGGCGAGAACGGTGAGTTGCTCGGCGGCAGGGATGCCCGGGAGTTCCAGCGGCTTGAGGGCTTCGATTGCCGTGGTGCTCGCAGCCGCACCGCCAGGCCCGTGCATGCCGTCGGCGACGGCGAACAGGCGCTCACCGGCGTACGCGGCGTCCTCGTTTCCGTCCCGGACGGCGCCGGGGTCGCAGCGGGCGGCGTAGCGCACTCCGAGAGTAGGGCTCGGGTCAGACATGGTGGAACTCCCTTCGGACAGGCTCTCGACGAGGAAGGTGGCGAGGCGCCCGCGCGCTGCTGTGTCGGCCACGACCTGGTGCCAGTAGACGTTGACCGCCTCAGCCGCGGCCGCATGGTCCAGGTCGCATACCACGCGGATCTCGGCAAGCGGCATGCCGATTCGGCGCAGCGAGGCGAGCAACCGGGCTCGCGGGAGTTGCGCCGGGTCGTAGAACCGGTATCCGGACTCGGGGTCCACGGCAGCAGGCGACAGGAGACCCAGCCGGTCGTACAGGCGGAGCGCTTTCGGTGTCAGGCGCGCCGCCCTGGCAAACGCTCCGATGGTGAGCAGAGCCACGTCGACCTCCTCCTCGTGCCGGTCCCGTCGACCGGCAAGACCAGGCTGCGGCTTCTCCCATGGTCAAGGTCAACCCACGGTTGCGGGCTTGCCAGGCGGTAGAGCGCGGGTAGAGGACGACGTTCTTCCTCGACAAGCTCGCCGACCAGGGTCTCAACCAGGCGCTCTCGACGCCGAACTGGTGCGGTCGTGTCTACCCCGCCCAGGGCATCACGCAGCGGGTGCCTGAGCGCTGGATCGACCCCGTTGACGGCACCGTGACCGTCGCGGGGTACACCGAGAAGCTTGCCAAGCTCGGCGGTGCCGTCGACGGGATCGTCGCCGACCGCTGAGGGTCGCCGAGGAGCTCGTCGAAGCGCCACCGTCACGGTCCGGCTCACCGCGGGTGGCTTGGCGTCGATCGACCGGTTTCGTACGACCTCTTGCCCGCGCGGGAGTGCAGACATACCTTCCTCACAGGTCCGACATGTGACCATAGGAGGGGACATGAGGGACACCCGTGCGGCGAAGACGATCATGATCCTTGCTGCGCTGGTGGGCTCCGCGGGTCTCATGCTCGCTCAGCCGAGCTCCGCCGCCAACGAAGGCCGGCCGGCGCCGCGCCCACACGAGCGTCCGCAGCAGACCGACATGCAGCAGGTGGTCGACCGCATGCAGCCCGGCTGGAACCTCGGCAACACCTTCGACGCCACGCCGGGAGACGAGACGTCCTGGGGAAACCCGCGCGTCACCCGGGAGCTGATCGCCGAGGTCGCCGACCAGGGATTCCACAGCATCCGGATCCCCATCACCTGGGACCAGCGGACCGGCGAGGCGCCCGACTACACCGTCGATCCGGCGTTCCTCGACCGGGTCGAGGAGGTCGTCACGTGGGCCCTGGACGAGGACCTGTACGTGATGATCAACATGCACCACGACTCCGGTGAGTGGGTGCGGGACATCGTGACCGACCACGACGCGGTGCTCGCGAGGTACGCCGCGATCTGGACCCAGGTGGCCGAGCGCTTCCGGGACTACCCGCCGGAGTTGCTGTTCGAGGCCATCAACGAACCGCGTTTCTCCGACGACTGGAATGCCGACGCACCGGAGTACTTCGCGGCGCTGGAGGACCTGAACACGACGTTCCACGGGATCGTGCGGTCGTCCGGAGGCACCAACGCCGACCGGCCGCTCGTACTCTCGACGCTCACCGGATCGCCGAGCCAGGCAAGGCTGGACCAGCTCCACCAGACCATCACCGCGCTGGCCGACCCGCACCTGATCGCGACCGTGCACTACTACGGCTATTACCCGTTCAGCGTGAACATCGCCGGCGGGACGCGGTTCGACGACGTGGCCGAGCAGGACATGGTGGACGCGTTCGACCGGGCGTACCACCGGTTCACGGCCGAGGGGATCCCGGTGATCGTCGGCGAGTACGGCCTGCTGGGTTTCGACAAGTTCGTCGGCACCATCGAGCAGGGCGAGAAACTCAAGTACTTCGAGGCGATTGCCCACCACGCGAAACAGCGCGACTTCGCCGTGATGCTGTGGGACAACGGACAGCACTTCGACCGCCGCGCCTCCGAGTGGAACGATCCGGACCTGTACGCCGAGATCAAAGCAGGGTTCACCGGGCGCTCGTCCACCGCCGAGTCGGATCTGATCTACGTCCGAAGTGGCGCGCCGATCGACGATGTCGCCGTCCAGCTGAACCTGCACGGCAACCAGCTCAGCCGGATCCAGGTCGGTGACACCAGGCTGCGCAGGGGGCGGGACTTCGAGCTCGAGGGCGAGCGACTCACGTTCAAGGCGTCCTTCCTGCGCAGGGTTCTCACGGGCGGGCTCGGTGTGAATGCCGTCCTCACCGCGAACTTCTCGCGCGGCGCCGACTGGAAGTTCCACCTGATCGGGTACGAGACGCCGACGTTGGGTGGCGCCGCGGGTACGACCGCCGATTTCGCCGTCCCCACGCAGTTCGACGGCGACAGCCTCGCCACCATGGAGGCGACGTACCCGGACGGCAGCAACGCGGGACCGGCCGACTGGACGTCGTTCAAGGAGTTCGGCGCCTCGTTCGTCCCGTCGTACGACACGAACCAGATCGAGCTCACCGAGACGTTCTTCCACGAGGTCGACGACGGAGATGTCCTGCTCCGCTTCCACTTCTGGAGCGGCAGCGTCCTCGAGTACCACCTCACGAAGGCCGGCTCCGCCGTCACCGGCACACCGGTGCCGTAACGAGCAGGTGCACGCACGGGCGGCCTTCGAGCCTGCCAACTCGGTTGCCGTGCAGGGGACCGTCTGACACTGTGGCCGGTGTCTCTCGTACAGGAAGTGGCAATCGAGACGGCCCAGCGCCCGCTCGTACGCGCTGCCGGCCTGGTCAAGGAGTTCCGCCGGGCCAAGCGGGTCGAGGGCCGGCTGGGCGCCCTCCGCACGTTTCTCGGCCGCGATCAGGACGTGATCCGGGCCGTCGATGACGTGTCGTTCGACATCCAGGCCGGCGAACTCGTCGGCTACCTCGGGCCCAACGGCGCCGGGAAGTCGACGACGATCAAGATGCTCACCGGAATTCTCACGCCCACGGCCGGCACGGTGTCGGTCGCCGGCCTTGATCCGTCGCGCGAACGCAAGGCGAACGCGCTCAGCATCGGAGTCGTGTTCGGTCAGCGCAGCCAGCTGTGGTGGGACCTGCCGCTGCGCGAGTCGTTTCGCGCGGTGCGCGACCTCTATGGCGTACCCGTACGGGAGGGCGACGAGCGGCAGGGCGAGCTCGTGGAACTGCTCGACATGAACGGGTTCCTCGACGCGCCCGTTCGTCAACTGTCACTGGGCCAGCGGATGCGCGGTGACCTGGCCGCGGCCATGCTCTACCAGCCGCGGCTCCTCTTCCTCGACGAGCCGACGGTCGGCCTGGACGTGGTAGCAAAGCAGCGCATCCGCGAGTTCGTCGCGCACGCCAACACAGAGCGCGGCACCACGGTCGTCCTCACGACGCACGACCTCGAGGACGTCGAGCAGCTGTGTCGGCGAATCGTCCTCATCGACCATGGGCGGGTCCTCTACGACGGCGCGCTCAGCGATCTCATGGCGCTCTATGCGCCGTACCGCGATCTCGTCGTCACGCTGGCCGAGCCGGCAGATGTCGCGATCGGCGGCGCGGAGCAGATCGCGCGGGACGGGCCGGTCGTGACACTGCGGTTCCGTTCCGATCGGGTCAAGGCGCCGGAGGTCATCGCGGCGCTCACGGCGGCGCACGCGGTCGTCGACCTGTCCGTGGTCGAGCCGCGGCTCGAGGCGGTCATCGGCCGCATCTACACCCAGCGCGGCCTGCCGGAGACCTCGACGTGAGTGCCGGCGCGAGTGCGGGCTCGACAGTCCGTCTGAGTCCCGGTCTGGTCCGGCCGGTGCTGAGCCAGGTGCGGATCGGGTTCCTCACGCCGTGGGCCTACCGCGCGTCGATGCTGCTGTCGTTCCTCGTTCTGGCCGTCCAGATCACGCTCTACAGCGTGGTGTGGCGCGCGATCTACTCCGATCATGACGGCCCGGTCGCCGGGGCGGACGTGCAGACGGCCGTCGGGTACGCCGTGCTGGGACTCACCATCTCCGGGGTGCTCGACACCTCACCGTTCTGGTCGATCCAGTCCCGCGTGCGGAACGGTCTCATCGGGGTCGACCTGACCCGCCCGATCGGACTGTTGACGCAGAACCTCGCGGTCCAGGTGGGGCACGTCGTCGGCGCGCTGCCGACCGTCGCGGTCGGTCTCGGGACCGGCCTGGTCGTGGGTGGACTCGCGCCTCCCGAGAGTGCTGGCGCGGCGGCGGGATTCGTCGCGAGTCTGGTGCTGGCGTTCGGCGTCTCGCAGTTGATCACGCTGGCGATCTCGCTGACGTCGTTCTGGACGCTGGAGGTCGGGGGTGTGGGCATGACGTTCTTCGTCGTGCGGACGTTCATGTCGGGTGCGGTGCTGCCGTTGTGGTTCATGCCGGGCTGGCTGCAGGTGCTTGCGGGAGCGCTGCCGTTCCAGGCGTCGACGTACACGCCCCTCGCGGTCTACTTCGGTCGGCCGCCCGGCGGTCTCGCGGTGGCACTGGGCGTGCAGGCACTGTGGATCGTCGTGCTGGCCGGGCTCTGCGGGTGGCTGTGGTCGCGGGCGCGGCATCGGGTGGTCGTTCAGGGTGGCTGACCTCCTC
Source organism: uncultured Actinomycetota bacterium (assembly GCA_963721745.1). Taxonomy (GTDB): domain Bacteria; phylum Actinomycetota; class Actinomycetes; order Propionibacteriales; family Actinopolymorphaceae; genus Thermasporomyces. The sequence goes on from CAVRKO010000002.1 coordinate 278,235, forward strand.
GATACCGCCAGGCCGCCGTCGGCGCTGCGTCAGTACGCCGTCCTGCTGCGCATCGGTTTCGCGTCGGCGGTGCAGTACCGCGCGGACTTCGTGATGACCGCGGTCGGGGCGATCTGCTACGAGGCGGTGTCGCTCGCGTTCGTCGGCGTGATCGTGTACGCGTTCGGGAGCATCGGCGGGTGGAGCCTGGTCGAGGTCGCGTTCGTCTACGGGATCCGATCCATGGGGCACGCGCTGCACGGCGTGCTCTCCGGGCAGCTGTGGTCGACCGATGGCGTGGTACGGGAGGGGGAGTTCGACAGGTATCTGCTGCGGCCGGTCAACCCGCTGATCCAGCTACTGACCCGGCGGTTCCAGGTCACGGCGATGGGGGACATCGTGTTCGGCCTCGTCGTCCTGTCGATCACGGCGGTCGCCGCGCCGGTGGTGTGGTCGGCCGGCACGGTCGCCTACCTCGTCGCTGCCGTGGTGGGCAGTGCGTTCCTCGAGTCCGCGGTGATGCTGGCGATTGCTTCGTTGGCGTTCCGGCTGCTGGTCAGCTCGCCCGTTCTCCAGGTGGCGGACACCGTGTTCGTGACGTTCGGGCCGTATCCGCTCAGCGTGTTGCCACGGGCGGCGGCCTATCTGCTGACGTTCGTGTTGCCGCTGGCGTACGCGGCGTTCTTCCCGGCCGCGGTGCTGCTGCAGCGGACGAGCGACCTGTTCGTACCCGTCTGGCTGGCGGTCGCATCGCCCGCGGTCGGTCTACTGCTGTACGTCGCGGCGGTGGGCTTCTTCCATCGGCAGGTGCGGCACTACACCAGCCCGGGTCACTAGCAGGCAGGTCCCGCAGGCGGTCCCCGCCGGGGTTCTGACGGTTCTGATGGTGACGGACCGTTCGTGCGGTCAGCGGATTCTCGTTCCCACCAGGAGCGAGTTCTGCAGGTCGGGCAGCACGACCTCGGTGGAGACCAGCCTGGGATCGCTGAAGAACCGGCGCTTCGGGTCGTCGGTCAGGACACCAGAGTCGGCCGGCATCGCACTCACCATCCACGCGGCGCCGATCCCGAACCCGTGCCGAGCTCGCCGATCCTGCCGCCCGTGCAGCCAGCGGCCAGCACGGCCAGGAATCGGCCCACACCAGGCAGGGACGCGGACCCACCGGGCTGCCCTGCGTCCTGCCTGGTGAGGCGGAAGCCAACCTCCCGGGCCACGGCTTGCGCCCGTACGACAAGGGGCGGGAACTCCTCCATCGCGAAGCCTTCCGTCGTGCCGGTGACCCGATCTCGGCCCTGCTCGAGCTTCTCATCCTCCCTCGTCCGGCCCGTGGGGATCTTGGACCTGGCCACCACCCCGAGCGCCTACGCCGACCTGCGTAGCAGACGAGCCGCGTCTCGTCGTACGCCAATCCACGGCGAAGCTGTGAGAGTCGAACCGAGACTTCCCAAGCCTGAAAGGAACGGGCACATGCGCCTGAGCATCAGCGTGACGAACTTTTCCTGGCCCGATCGTCCGGCGAGCATCGGCACCCACCTCGGCCGGATCGCCGAGGTCGCCGACGAGACGGGTGTCGACACCGTGTGGGTGGCCGACCACCTCGTGCAGGCAGACCCGTTCGCGGATCCTCAGCACACCGAGCACCTGGAGGCACTCACGACGCTGGGCTATCTCGCGGCCCGCACCACTCGGGTGCGCCTGGGGACGATGGTGGCGGGGGTGACGTTCCGCCCACCCGCCGTCCTCATCAAGGCGACGAGCACCCTCGACGTCCTGTCCGGAGGGCGGGCCTGGTTCGGCATCGGCACGGGGCACCACGAAGGCGAGGCCCGCGACATGGGCCTGCCGTTCGGACCGGTCGCGGAGCGGTTCGAGCAGCTCGAGGAGACGCTGCGGCTCGCTCACCAGATGTGGTCCGGCGACGAGTCCCCGTTCGACGGCAAGCACTACCAGCTCGCCCATCCGGTGGACAGTCCACGTCCTGCCAGCCGGCCGCGCATCCTGGTGGGCGGTATGGGGGAGCGGAAGACCCTACGGTTGGTCGCGCAGTACGCCGACGCGTGCAACGTGTTCGACATCCCCGACGGCGGCGTGACCGTACGCCACAAGCTCGGCGTACTGGCCGATCACTGTGCGACCCTGGGCCGCCCGTACGAGGAGATCGAGAAGACACTCGGCACCCGGCTCGGACCCGACGAGTCGGTGGACGCGTTCACCGAACGCTGCGCCGGGTTCGCCGACCTCGGCATCGACCACGTGGGCGTCATCACCCATGGGCCGTGGACCGAGTCCGCGGTACGTACGGTGGGCGCTGCCGCCGAGAGCCTGGCCTCGGTGAAGGCAGCCGGTCGGTAGAGCGGCCGTGCCCTCAGGCGCGGCGTCCGCGCCCTGGCCGAGTGCAGGGACTGACGCGTTTGGGCAACGTTCATGGCCGCATCACGCCACGGCCACGACGGGAGCCGGGCGCCGGCCTACCGTCGTGGCGTCAGGCGAACTCGACGGAGCGAGGTGTCCGGATGTCCCTGCGCCATGTCATGGCGGGCTTGGCCCTGGTGCCCGTGCTTGCCGCACCGGTGACCGCCCAGGCGTCAACGGCCGGTGGTTCCGGTGCGACCACGCAGAAGACCCACTTCGACCTGCAGGCACACCGAGGTGGCATCGGCATGACGACCGAGGAGTCGCTGGAAGGCTTCGGAAAGGCGATGCGGCTTGGTGTCAGCACTCTCGAACTCGACACCCACGTCACCAAGGACCGGAAGGTCGTCGTCAACCACGACCGGCAGATCAGTAACCAGAAGTGCCGCGACACCGCACCCGCTACCCCTGGCGACCCGATGTACCCGTACGTCGGGAAGTACATCAAGGACCTCACTCTGGCCCAGATCAAGACCATGGACTGCGGGTACCAGCAACTGCCCGGCTTCCCCGAGCAGGAGCAGATCAAGGGCTTCCGGATGGTCGAGCTCACGGATGTCCTGAGGCTCGTCAAGCGCTACCACGCCAAGCAGGTCACGCTCAACATCGAGACCAAGGTGGAGGCAGGGGCTCCGGAACAGACCGCGCCGCGCGAGCTGTTCGTCCGCAGGGTGTTCGAAGAGATCCACGCCTCCGGAATCGAGGACCAGGTCACCATCCAGTCCTTCGACTGGGGCGCCTTGAAGGTGATGCACCGCCTCGCGCCGTCATGGCCGCTGGTGGCACTGACGAACTATGACTTCCTCCAGGTGGGCCAACCCGGCGCCTCGCCCTGGCTCGGAGGGATCGACGCCGACGACTACGGAGGCGACTTCGTGCGGGCCGCCGCCACGATCCGCGGCGTCACAGCGCTGTCTCCGAACTATGGCTTCCCTCAGAACGGCAAGGTCGGCGATCCGGGCTTCCGCTTCTATCCGGACCGGGCGATGGTGTCTCAGGCACACGCGAGGGGTCTGAGGATCATCCCGTGGACCTGCGACGACCCCGCCACGGTGGAGGCCCTGATGGACATGGGCGTCGACGGGATCATCACCAACTATCCGAACCACGTCCGGCAGATCATGGCCGACCGCGGCATGAGACTCCCCAAGGCGTACGAGCCGGACAACAGGTAGCGCGTTCGCCTGCGCGGGCAAGGTCTCAGGGCTGCTAGAGCCGGGAGTTCCATCGCACAAGACGCCAGCGGCCGGCCCGGACGCTGACTTCGGTGACCGACATGGGTGCGAGGTCCAGTCGAGCAGTGGCCTCGTGCGACAGGTCGAGCACGGATGCGGCCGCGGCCCTGATCGGTGCGGCGTGGGTGACCGCGAGGACCCGACCAGGGTCCCGCTCCGCCTGGGTCGCGAGCCACGTGTCGAGGCGGATGCGTACCGAGCTGAGGCTCTCGCCGCCGGGTGGAGTGGCGTCGGGATCGGTCAGCCAGGCGGCCAGCGCATCAGGCTCGACCTCCTGCAGGTCCGCGAGGGTGCGGCCGCCCCAGCGTCCTGGATCGCAGTCGGCGAGCGCGGGTTCTACGTCGGCGTCCGTTCCGAGGGCGAGTGCCGTCTCGACCGCTGCTCGGGCGGGACTGGTGTACGCCGCATCGAGCCGGCCGATCGACCCGGCCGCGTCCGCTGCGGCCGACCGCGCGGACACGTCGAGCGATTCGTCGAGCGGGAACGCCGCCCGCCGGACCGCAGAGGTGGTGCCGTGTCGGACGAGGAGCAGCGTCCGCGTCCGTAGCGCCATCGACCGAGCCTCGGTCAGGCCGGCACCGGCCGCTCCTGCCGCTCCGGCCGCGGCAGGCTCCGGTTGACCGCACGGTCGGACACGATCGCGAAGACCACACCGAGGCCGGTCCAGAGGACGAGCTGGGTGCCGAGGGCCGCGATCCGGAAGTCCCACAGCAGGCTGGCGGGGAAGCCGGTCGGCACCTCGTCGACCGTTGGCATGGCGAGGAACGCCACGATGACGGGTACGAGGAACCCCACGGCCGCGGCGATCGCCGGGGCCCAGCCCGGCGCACTCTGGCGCACCGAGCGCGCGGCCCACGCGGCCGTCCCCAACGACACCAGGCCGACAACGAGCATGAGGAGGTAGGACGTGGTGCGAGACCCGATGGTGTCCGGGTCTCCCACCGCCGGGGGATTCGCGGGGTACTTCAGGAACGGTACGAGCACGACGGCGACGAAGAGCGCACCGGCGAGCGCGACCGCGAGTGCCGGCTCCGACAGCCCGGCGATCCGCCCACGGACACCTGCGTACACGAGTGCGAACAGCCCGCCGACCGCGGCTCCGTAGAGGGCGAGAGCGAGGAAGAGGCCGGCCTTCTGCCCGGGCCGGCTGACCAGGGGCGCCGCCTCGGCGGATCCGGCCTCGCCGGACGCATGGTCATGACCGGCGGACTCCTTCGCCGCCGCGGCTTCCTCGAGGGCGATGGCATGGTCGACCTGGGGTTCTCCGACCACGAACGCGAAACCGCCCGCGAGCAGGCCGGCGAGGAGCCCGACCAGCAGTCCGCGGACGAACAGCGAACCGATCATTGTGTACCCCGCCCTCAGTGGCAGGGCACGCCGAGCAGGTGCCGCCCGTCGTGCATGAGTTCGTGGAGGTAGGGGCCGGACTGCGACACCGCACCCTGGTCGAACGTGACCAGATAGGCGAGCAGCAACAGCCCCGCAACGGCGAGGAGCCAGTAGCGGAAGCCACGCAGCGGAATCGGCGGGGTGGCGGTCAGCGTACGCACGAGAAGACCTCCCTGGGGATGACGCGTCCCGTTCGGGGTGGCTGCGGGCGGCTGAGTGCTCTGACTCCCGGGATGCCCGTCGTGCAGGGCGGCCCGGTCACAGTGGCGCGACCGCACCGGACTCTCACCGGTTTCCCTCGCACCGCCGCAGATGGCGTGGACACGGAGCGACACCCGACAGCTGCGTCGTCCGTCTCCAGGTGCGTACCTTTCCACTCCGTCGGCGGGCAGCACAAGGGTGCCGCGCGCCGGGCCTCCGGCGGGATCGCGGGATCTCACCCGCGTGCGCGCCGGGTTGACCGGTCGGTACCGCTGTGATGTGCTTCCCGCGTTCGTCGACGGCAGTGGAGGAAGTCGGTGCGAGTCCGACGCGGTCCCGCCACTGTCACCGGGGAGCGACCCTCACGAGGCCACGACCGCTTGCGGTGGGAAGGCTGAGGGGAGCGTCGATCCGGGAGCCAGGAGACTCCAGCCGTCGATTCCTTGACCCGGGGCGTGGACACCCCGAGGAAGGTCTGATCGCGCATGGGTTCCCTCTCCGTCGCCAGGCTCGACCTGGTCCCGCGGGCAGTGCCCGCCTCGCAGGCGACACCGCCTGATCGCACCGCTTCCTTCGTACGACGGTGAACCGCGCGCGGTCCGGGCTCTGGCTCGGACTGGTGCTCGGCGCGGGTCTGGACGCCGTGCTCGCCGACCCGCGACGCGGGCATCCTGTTGCCGCGTTCGGGCGTACGGCGGGCGCGGTCGAGGCTCGGATCTGGGCCGACTCGCGGCGCCGCGGCGTGTGGTATGCGACCGGCTGTGTCGGCGCCGTGGCGCTGGCGGCCAGCCTTGCCGACCGGGTAGCGCGGCCACTACCCCTACGGGTCGCGACCGTCGCTCTCAGCACGTGGACCGTCCTGGGTGGCACGTCGCTCGCCCGCGAGGGCGCGGTGATGGGCGACCTGTTGCAACGCGACGACCTGGCCGGTGCGCGGGCCCGCCTGTCGCACCTCTGCGGCCGCGACCCGTCGGCGCTCGACGAGGGTGGGTTGGCCCGGGCGACGGTGGAGTCGGTGGCCGAGAACACGTCGGACGCGGTGGTCGGCCCGCTGTTCTGGGGCGCCGTCGCCGGGGTGCCCGGGCTGCTGGCGTACCGCGCGGTCAACACGCTGGACGCAATGGTCGGACACCACAACGCGCGGTACGAGCGGTTCGGCTGGGCCGCCGCCCGGCTCGACGACGTGGCCAACCTGCTGCCGGCGCGACTCACCGGGCTGCTGGCGGCGGCGCTCGCGCCACTGGTCGGCGGGAGTCCCGCGGTCGCGCTGCGCACGATGCGGCGCGACGGAGCCGATCATCCGAGCCCGAACGCGGGTCCCTGCGAGGCCGCGTTCGCCGGCGCGCTCGGCGTCCGGCTGGGCGGTACGAACGCGTACGGCTCCCGCGTCGAGGAGCGCGGCCTGCTCGGCGACGGGCCACCTCCAGCGGCCGCGGACATCGCCCGGGCCGTGCGGCTGTCCCGCGCCGTCGGCGTGGCGTCGGTCGCGCTCGCCGCCGGCGCCAGCTGGCTTCGGGCGGCGCGGGCGGCGCGTCGGTCGAAGAGAACGGCGGCGACATGAGTGGAGCCCTACTCGTCGCGGGTACGACGTCGGACGCGGGCAAGACCGTCGTCACCGCAGGCCTGTGCCGCTGGCTGGCCCGCCGGGGGGTGAAGGTCGCGCCGTTCAAGGCGCAGAACATGTCCCTCAACTCCATGGTCACCCGCGACGGCGCCGAGATCGGGCGGGCCCAGGCGATGCAGGCGGCCGCCGCCCGGGTCGAGCCCGAGGCGGCGATGAACCCGGTCCTCCTCAAGCCGGGCAGCGAACGGCGTAGCCAGGTGGTGCTGCTCGGGCGACCGGTCGGCGAGGTCGACGCGATGTCGTACCGCGACCTGAAGGCCCGGCTGAAAGTCGCCGTCCTCGACAGTCTCGCCGACCTGCGCGCACGCTACGACGTCGTGGTCTGCGAGGGCGCCGGCAGCCCGGCGGAGATCAACCTGCGGGCCCGCGACATCGCCAACCTGGGCCTCGCCCGGGCGGCGGACCTGCCCGTCGTGGTGGTCGGCGACATCGACCGGGGCGGCGTGTTCGCGTCGATGTTCGGGACGCTCGCGTTGCTCGACGCGGAGGACCAGGCGCTCGTCGCGGGGTTCGTCGTGAACAAGTTCCGCGGCGATCCCGCGCTGCTCCAGCCCGGGTTGGACATGCTGCACCGGCTCACCGGTCGGCCGGTGCTCGGTGTGCTGCCGTGGCTGCCCGGGCTCTGGCTCGACGTCGAGGACTCGCTCGACCTGGAACGCCGGCTGCTCGACATCGACGCCTCGGGCGTACCGCGCGGCGAGGACGTGCTGCGGGTCGCGGTGGTGCGGTTCCCGCGGATCAGCAACTTCACCGACCTGGACGCGCTCGCCGCCGAGCCCGGTGTGCTAGTCCGGTTCGTCACGCGGCCGGAGGACCTTGCCGACGCCGACCTCGTGGTGCTGCCCGGCTCGCGCGCGACGGTCTCCGACCTGGCCTGGCTGCGCGAACGCGGCCTCGCGGACGCGGTCCAACGCCGGGCGGCCGCGGGCCGGCCGGTGCTCGGCGTGTGCGGCGGCTACCAGCTGCTCGCCCGCGAGATCCAGGACGACGTCGAGAGCGGTGCCGGTGTCGTGCCCGGGCTCGGGCTGCTGCCGACGGTCGTGCGGTTCGGCGCGGAGAAGGTGCTCGGCCGCCCGCGCGGCACGGCGTACGGCGAGGTCGTCGAGGGGTACGAGATCCACCACGGCGTGGTCACCGTCGAGGGCGGCGAGCCGTTCTTGGACGGGTGCGCGGTGGGCGCGGTCCGGGGTACGACCTGGCACGGCGCGTTCGAGAACGACGGCTTCCGGCGGGCGTTCCTGCGGGAGGTTGCCCGCGGGGCCGGCCGGCGGTTCGTCCCGGCCGACGACGTCTCCTTCGCCGACGTCCGCGAACGCCGGCTCGACGCGCTGGGCGACCTCGTAGCCGACCACCTCGACACCGACGCGCTGGACCGGCTGCTCGAGCAGGGCGCGCCGGCGGGTCTGCCCTTCGTCCCACCAGGCGCGCCCGGAGGTGCTCAGCTGTGATCGTCCTGCTGTCGACGGCCGACACGGATCTGCTGGCCGCGAAGGCGAGCGGCGCCGGCTGGCGGACCGCGAACCCGGCGCGCACCTCGGCCGCGGACGTTCCGACCCTGCTGGACGGCGCATGGTGCGTGGTCGTCCGGCTGCTCGGCGGTCGGCGGACGTGGGAGGACGGGCTCGAGGCGGTGCTTGGCTCCGGCCTGCCGGTCGTGGTGCTCGGCGGCGAGGCTACCCCGGACGCGGAGCTGATGGGGCTTTCGACGGTGCCCGGCGGTGTGGCGACGGAGACGTTGGCGTACCTGCGCGAGGGCGGGCCGGGCAACCTCGGCCAGCTCGCGGCGTTCCTCTCCGACTCCGTCCGGCTGACCGGCGACGGGTTCGAGCCTCCTGTCCAGCTGCCGGCGTACGGCGTGCACGGCACCCGCGAGCGGCACCCCGACCGGCCGAGTGTGGGCATCGTCTTCTACCGCGCGCACGCGGTGTCGGGGAACACCGGCTTCGTCGACACGCTCGCCGAGGCCGTCGAGGCGGCCGGAGCGAACGCCGTACCCGTCTTCTGTGGTTCGTTGCGCGCCGCCGACGCGGCCGTCTACGACCTGCTGCGGGACGTCGACGCGCTCGTCGTCACGGTGCTCGCCGCGGGCGGCGCGACCGCGTCCGACGTCACGGCCGGCGGCGACGAGGATGCGTGGGACGTCGGTGCACTGGCGGCCCTCGACGTGGCGGTGGTGCAGGGGCTCTGCCTCACCTCGGCGCGCGCCAGTTGGCAGGAATCCGACGCCGCCCTCACGCCGATGGACGCCGCGATGCAGGTGGCGATCCCGGAGTTCGACGGGCGGCTGATCTCGGTGCCCTTTTCTTTCAAGGAGACCGGCGCCGACGACGTACCCGTCTATGTCGCCGACCCCGAACGCGCCGCGCGGGTCGCGGGCATCGCGGTGCGGCACGCCCGGCTGCGGCGCATCCCCAACCCGGACAAGCGGCTCGCGGTCGTGCTGTCGTCGTACCCCACCAAGCATGCGCGGGTCGGCAACGCGGTCGGGCTCGACACACCCGCCTCGGCCGTCGTCCTGTTGCGGGCTCTGCGCGAGGCGGGCTACGACCTGGGCGCGGAGGGCTTTCCCGAGGAGGGCGACGCGCTCATCCACCGGCTGATCGCGGCCGGCGGACACGACGTCGAGTGGTTGACCGAGGAGCAGCTCGCGGCCGCGCCGCTGCGGGTCCCGCTCGCGGACTACCAGCGCTGGTTCGATGGGTTGCCGCCACAGCTGCGCGAGTCCGTACGGGAGCACTGGGGCGAGCCGCCCGGCTCGCTCTATGCCAACGGGACCGGCGCCGATGCCGAGATCGTGCTGGCGGCGCTGCGGTTTGGCAACGTCGTGCTCGCGATCCAGCCACCGCGCGGCTTCGGCGAGAACCCGGTCGCGATCTACCACGACCCCGACCTGCCGCCGAGCCACCACTATCTCGCGGCGTACCGCTGGCTTGACCACAGCTTCGGCGCGGACGCGGTCGTCCACCTGGGCAAGCACGGCACGCTGGAATGGCTTCCTGGCAAGGGACTCGGGCTGTCGGCGGAGTCCGCACCGGATGCCGTGCTGGGCGACCTGCCGCTGGTCTACCCGTTCATCGTCAACGACCCGGGCGAGGGAACGCAGGCCAAGCGGCGCGCGCACGCGACCGTCGTCGATCACCTGATCCCGCCGATGGCACGGGCGGACACGTACGGCGAGATCGCGAAGCTCGAACAGCTGCTGGATGAGTACGCCACCGTGCAGGCGCTCGACCCGGCCAAGCTGCCGACGCTGCGGGCACAGGTCTGGGAGCTGGTCCAGGCCGCCGAACTCCACCACGACCTGCACGTCGACGCCCAGCCCGGCGAGAGCGACTTCGACGACTTCGTACTCCACATCGACGGGTACCTGTGCGAGGTCAAGGATGTCCAGATCCGCGACGGGCTGCATGTGCTGGGATCCGCACCGGCGGGTGAGCAGCGGGTCGACACCGTGCTTGCGGTGCTGCGCGCCACGCAGGTGTGGGGCGGGCGGACCGTGCTGCCGGGCCTGCGGGCGGCGCTGGCGGCCGCGTACGGGATGGACGAGAAGGCCCTGCTCGCGGCCCCCGGCGAACGTGTCGACGTGCCGGCCGCACTCACCACTCTCGCCGAGGGCCCGGCCCGCACCGGCGCGGACGCGGTCGACCTGCTGGAGTCCCTTGCCCGCCGGCTGGTGCTCGGGATGGACACGCTCGGCTGGGCGCCGGAGAAGGTGGCGCCGGTGACGAGGGACGTGCTCGGGACCGCACCGGCCGACGTCGTACGCGTCCTCGACTTCGCCGCCACCGAGGTGGTCCCGCGGCTCGAACGCACCACCGACGAGGTCACCCACGTCCTGCATGCGCTGGACGGGCGGTACGTGCCCGCCGGGCCGTCGGGCTCGCCCACCCGTGGGCTGGTCAACGTGCTGCCGACCGGCCGCAACTTCTACGCCGTCGACCCGAAGGCCATCCCGTCCCGCAACGCGTGGGACGTCGGCGTCGCGCTGGCCGACTCGCTCATCGCGCGGCATCTCGCCGACACCGGCGCGCATCCGCGCTCGGTCGGCCTCACCGTGTGGGGCACCTCCGCGATGCGTACCCAGGGCGACGACATCGCCGAGGTGCTGGCCCTGCTGGGCGTCCGGCCGGTGTGGGACGACGCGTCGCGGCGGGTGACCGGCTTCGAGGTGGTGCCGCTGCCGGAGCTGGGGCGGCCCCGGATCGACGTGACGGTACGCATCTCCGGGTTCTTCCGGGACGCGTTCCCGCACGTCGTCGCGCTGCTCGACGACGCGATCCGCACCGTCGCCGACCTCGACGAGCCGCCGGACGTCAACTTCGTACGCGCCCACGCCGACGAGGACGAGCGGGCGCACGGTGACCGGCGGCGCGCGACGACCCGGATCTTCGGGTCCAAGCCCGGTGCGTACGGCGCGGGACTGCTGCCGCTGGTCGACGCCCGCAACTGGCGGACCGACGCCGACCTGGCCGAGGTGTACGCCGTGTGGGGCGGGTACGCATACGGCCGCGGGCTGGACGGGCGCGAGGCGCGCGGCGACATGGAGACCGCGTTCCGGCGGATCTCGGTCGCCGCGAAGAACCAGGACACCCGCGAGCACGACATCGTCGACTCCGACGACTACTTCCAGTTCCACGGCGGCATGGTCGCGATGGTGCGGCACCTGACGGGCACCGACCCGGCGGCGTACGTCGGCGACTCCGCGGTACCCGACCAGGTGCGCACCCGCACGCTGGCCGAGGAGACCAAGCGGGTGTTCCGCGCCCGGGTCGTCAACCCGCGTTGGGTGTCGGCGATGCAGCGGCACGGGTACAAGGGCGCGTTCGAAATGGCCGCCACCGTCGACTACCTCTTCGGGTACGACGCGACCGCCGGGGTGGTCGACGACTGGATGTACGAACAGCTCGCGGCGTCGTACGTCTTCGACGAGCAGGTCAGCGACTTCATGCGGGCCTCGAACCCGTGGGCGTTGCGCGGCATCGCCGAGCGGTTGCTCGAGGCGGCCGACCGCGAGCTGTGGGCCGAGCCGAAGCCGGAGACGTTGGAGCGGCTGCGGGCGACGTACCTCGAGCTCGAGGGCGACCTGGAGGGAGACACATGAGCGCGTCGGTGTTCCCGTTCAGCGCGGTGGTCGGTATGGACGACCTGCGGCTCGCGCTGGTGCTCAACGCCGTGTCGCCTGCTGTCGGTGGCGTGCTGGTGCGCGGGGAGAAGGGCACCGCGAAGTCGACGATGGTGCGCGCGCTGGCCGCGATCCTGCCGCCGGTCGACACGGTCGCGGGCTGCCGGTTCTCGTGCGACCCGGCGGCGCCCGACCCGGCCTGCCCGGACGGCCCGCACGAGGTGGACGTCGCGGCGGCGACGCGGGCGGCGCGGCTGGTCGAGCTGCCGGTCGGCGCGAGCGAGGACCGGCTGGTCGGCGCGCTCGACATCGAGCGGGCGCTGACCGAGGGCGTGAAGGCGTACGAGCCCGGGCTGCTGGCGGCCGCACACCGCGGCGTGCTGTACGTCGACGAGGTCAACCTGCTGCACGACCATCTGGTCGACCTGCTGCTGGACGCCGCGGCGTTGGGGACGTCGTACGTCGAACGCGAAGGTGTCTCGGTCCGGCACGCGGCGCGGTTCCTGCTCGTCGGGACGATGAACCCCGAGGAGGGCGAACTGCGGCCGCAGCTGCTGGACCGGTTCGGGCTGACGGTCGAGGTGGCCGCGCCGCGGGAGGTGGGGCCTCGGTCGGAGGTGGTGCGGAGGCGGCTGGCGTACGACGCCGACGCGGCGGGATTCGCGGGCCGCTGGGCGGAGGAGGAGGCCGACCTCGCGCGGCGGATCGCCGAGGCCCGGCGCCGGTTGCCCGACGTGGTGCTGCCCGAGAGCGCGCTGCGGCAGGTCGCGTCGGTGTGCGCGGCGTTCGACGTCGACGGCCTGCGTGCCGACCTCGTCACCGCACGGGCCGCGATCGCTCACGCCGCGTGGGCCGGGCGTACCCAGGTGACCTCCGACGACGTACGCGTGGCCGCCCGGCTCGCCCTGCCGCACCGACGGCGGCGCGACCCGTTCGACGCGCCGGGCCTGGACGAGGACCAGCTCGACGAGGCGCTGGAGGCCGGACGGCACGAGGGCGACGACGACGGTCCTGAGGACGACGGCCCGAAGACGACGGCGGCCCGAACGACGACGGCCCGGAGACGGCGGCCGAGCGGTGGCGGCGGCCATGAACAAGCCGCCCAGGATCCCACGGACGAGCCGCAGGAAGGCGAGGCATCCGAGGACGCCGCCGACACGGGCCGCCGCGCACCGGCCCGGCATCCGGCACAGCGTCCGGCCCGGCCGCGGACCGACCCGCTGCCGCACCGGACGCACCGTTCCGGGCCCGCCGGCTCGAAGTGCCGGGACGTGGCAGTGGCGCTGCGGGCCGGCGGTCCCGGGCAGAAACGCAGTCCGGACGGGTGACCCGGGCGGGCGTCCCGCGCGGCAGCGTGACCCGGCTGCACCTGCCGGCCACGTTCGTCGCGGCGGCGCCGCACCAGGTCGCCCGCGGGCGCAGCGGGCCCGGCGGCCTCGCCCTGCGCAAGGAGGACCTGCGCGAGCCGCGGTACGAGGGGCGCGAGTCCAACCTGATCCTGTTCGTGGTCGACGCCAGCGGTTCGATGGCGGCGCGGACGCGGATGTCGGCCGTGAAGGGTGCGGTGCTCAGCCTGCTCCTCGACGCGTACCAGCGCCGCGACAAGGTAGGGCTCGTCACCTTCCGCGGCGACGACGCGACCTTGGCGCTGCCGCCCACCTCGTCGGTCGAGGCCGCGGCCGCTCGGCTGTCCGCGTTGCCGACCGGTGGACGCACTCCGCTCGCCGCGGGGTTGCTGCGCGCCCACGAGGTCCTGCGGACCGAGCGACTCCGCGACCCGCGCCGCCGTCCGCTGCTCGTCGTCGTCACCGACGGCCGGGCGACCGGCAGCCGCGGGACCGACCACCTGGCCCGGGCACGGCAGGCCGCGGGCCTGGTCGCCGGAGCAGGCATCGCGTCGGTCGTGGTGGACTGCGAGTCCGGACCGGTACGCCTCGGCCTCGCCGGCCAGCTGGCCCACGCGCTGGACGGTGAGGGCTGCGGATCGACGAACTCGCCGCCGGCCCCCTCGCCGCGTCGGTCCGCGCACGTACGCAGCACCGACAGGCGGACGGAGGTGGCCTGATGCCCCAGGGCAAACCTGCCACCGTCCCGGACGACGGGCTGACCACCCGGCAACGCCGCAACCGTCCGCTCGTCGTCGTCCACACCGGCGAGATGAAGGGCAAGTCGACCGCGGCGTTCGGCCTCGCGCTGCGGGGCTGGAACCAGGGTTGGCCGATCGGCGTGTTCCAGTTCGTCAAGAGTGCGAAGTGGAAGGTCGGCGAGGAGGCGGCGCTCCGCGCGCTCGGCCGGGTGCACGAGCAGACCGGCGAAGGTGGCCCGGTCACCTGGCACAAGATGGGTGCGGGCTGGTCGTGGATCCAGCGTCCGGGCAGCGAGACCGACCACGCCTCCGACGCCCGCGAGGGGTGGGAACAGGTCAAGCGCGACCTCACGGCCCAGACCTACCGTCTCTATGTGCTGGACGAGTTCACCTATCCGATGACGTGGGGCTGGGTGGACGTCGAGGATGTCGTAGCCACGCTGCGCGACCGGCCGGGCGACCAGCACGTGGTCATCACCGGACGGAACGCCGCGCCCGCGCTCGTCGAGGCCGCCGACCTCGTCACCTCGATGACCAAGGTCAAGCACCCGATGGACGTCGGGCAGAAGGGCCAGCGAGGGATCGAATGGTGAGCCGATGAGCCCGATGAACGTCCCGCGCGTCGTCGTCGCCGCGCCCGCGTCCGGGCACGGCAAGACGACGGTGGCCACCGGAGTGATGGCGGCGCTGCGGTCGCGAGGCCTCCGCGTCTCGCCGCACAAGGTCGGGCCCGACTACATCGATCCCGGCTACCACGCGCTCGCCACCGGCCTCCCGGGTCGCAACCTCGACCCGGTCCTGTGCGGCGAGGACCTGGTCGCACCGCTGTTCCTGCACGGAGCCCGCGGCGCCGACGTCGCCGTCGTCGAGGGCGTGATGGGGATGTACGACGGCCGGGGCAGCACGTCGTACGGCTCGACGGCCCACGTCGCGCGGCTGCTCGACGCGCCGGTCGTCCTCGTCGTCGACGCCACCGCGCAGGGGCGTTCGGTCGCGGCACTCGTGTCCGGCTTCGCGGCGTACGACCGACGGGTCCGGCTCGGCGGCGTGGTGCTCAACCGGGTTGGTTCCGCGCGGCACGAGGAGATCCTGCGGACGGCGCTCGCCGACCTCGGGGTGCCCGTCCTCGGCGCACTGCGGCGCGACGACGCCGTGGCCACACCTGCGCGGCACCTCGGTCTCGTACCGGTGGCCGAACGCGCACCCGACGCGGTGGCCACCGTCGAACGGCTCGGCGTACTGGTCGCCGGGTCGCTCGACCTCGACGCTCTGCTCTCCCTCGCCCGTACGGCCGGATCGCTTGCGGCATCGCCCTGGACGCCTGATGACGTGTCAGAGGTTTCTCGTCAGGGAGGACGAGAAACCTCCGACAAGTCGAGGTGGTTGCCGCCCGTGGTCGCCGTCGCGGGTGGGCCGGCCTTCACCTTCTCGTACGCCGAGACGGCCGAACTCCTCTCCGCCGCGGGCGCGCAGGTCGCGACGTTCGACCCGCTGCGCGACGAGGGCCTGCCCGCGGGTACGCGCGGGCTCGTGATCGGCGGCGGCTTCCCGGAGGTGTACGCGGAGGCGCTGTCGGCCAACGAGCCGCTCCGCGCACTGGTCGCCGCCCTCGCCGCCAGCGGCGCACCCGTCTCCGCCGAGTGCGCCGGCCTCCTCTACCTCGCCCGCGAGCTGGACGGGCATCGGATGTGCGGCGTCTTCGATGCCCGGGCGCGGATGACCGGCCGGCTCACCCTCGGCTACCGCGAGGCGGTCGCCGCGACCGACTCGGTCCTCGGCAGGGCCGGCAGCGTCGTCCACGGCCACGAGTTCCACCGCACGAGCGTGGAGCCGGGCCACGGTTCCGGCCACGACTCCGCGCCCGCCTGGCGGATCGGCGACCGGCGGGAAGGCTTCGTCCGCGGCAATGTCCACGCGTCGTACGTCCACCTGCACTGGACCGCGCACCCACGGATCGCCGACCGGTTCGTCGCGGCCGCGACCACCGCACCCGACCTCGCGGCGGGGGTGTCGGTATGAGACGGCTGGTCGGTGTCGGGGTCGGACCGGGTGACCCCGATCTCCTGACGGTGAAGGCGGTTCGCGTCCTTCGTGAGGCCGAAGTCGTACTCGTCCCGGTGATGACACCCGACGAGCAGGGCCGGGCCGAAGCGACGGTCCGGGCCCATGTCGACCATGGCCGCATCCAACGCGTGGTGTTCGCCCTGAACGATCGTGACGGAGCGACCCCCCGACGCGAGGCGGCCTGGGACGCCGCGGCCGACACGGTGTGCGCGGCGTACGACGGCGGAGTCACCACGGTCGCGTTCGCCACTCTTGGCGACCCGAACGTCTACTCCACCTTCAGCTATCTGGCGCAGACGGTGCGGGCCCGCGTGCCGGACCTGCGCGTGGACACGGTCCCCGGCATCACCGCCATGCAGGACCTCGCCGCCCGCAGCGGCACCGTGCTCTGCGAGGGCGCCGAGACGCTTGCGTTGTTCCCGCTGACGGCGGGGATCGACCGGTTCCGCGACGCGCTGCGAGTCTTCGACACGGTCGTCGCGTACAAGGGCGGTCGGCAGCTGCCCGACGTCCTCGCCGCGGTCGAGGAGGCGGGCCGGCTCGACGATGCGGTGTACGGCGCCCACCTGGGCCTGCCCGACGAGGACGTCCGCCCGGCAGCGGACGTGAGCGGCACGGCGTCGTACCTCTCCACCCTCGTCGTACCCGCTCGACGTTCGCACCGAGGAGGCCGCCTGTGACCCGCGCGAAGGTGTGGTTCGTCGGCGCCGGACCCGGCGCGGCCGACCTGCTCACGCTCCGGGCGGCCGCGGCGATCGCGGCGGCCGACATCGTGATCTGGGCGGCCAGCCTGGTGCACGAGGACGTCCTCGCACACGCCCGCCAGAACGCGGAGATCGTCGACTCCGCGCAGCTTCCGCTGGAGGGCGTGCGCCCGCTGTACGAACGCGCCGCCCGCGACGGCCTCGTCGTCGCCCGCATCCACTCCGGCGACCCGGCGCTCTGGGGAGCGGTGCAGGAACAGCGCGAACTCTGCGACGCGCTCGGCCTCGCGCACGAGACCATCCCGGGTGTCAGCGCGTTCTCGGCAGTCGCCGCGCTCGTCGACCGCGAGCTGACCGTTCCCGAAGTCGCCCAGTCGGTCATCCTCACCCGGCTCGGCGGCGGGAAGACGCCGATGCCGGCGGGGAGGAGGTCCGCGAGCTGGCCCGGCACGGCACCACGATGGCGCTCTTCCTGTCCGCCGCCCGGTCCGGACAGCTGCAGGAGGAACTGCTCGACGGCGGCTACCCGCCGGAGACGCCCGTCGTCGTGGCGTACCAGGCCACCTGGCCGGACGAGCTCGTGGTGACCTGCACGGTCGGCACGCTCGAGGAGACCGTCAAGGAACACAAGCTCTGGAAGCACACGCTGTTCCTCGTCGGTCCGGCGCTGGCGGCGGGCGGACGGCGTTCGCACCTCTACCACCCGGGCCACTTCCACGGCTTCCGCAAGGCCGACCGGGAGGCCCGGCGCGCGCTGCGGTCGGCGGGCAGCCAGCCTCGGGAGGTGCGACCGACATGATCACGGTCATCGGGTACGACGGTTCGCCGCTGTCGGCGGACGCCGTGAAGGCGCTCGAGTCCGCGACTCTCGTCGTCGGCGGTCGGCGTCATCTCGACGCGTCACCTGTCCCGGCGGGGACGCCGACCGTCGTCATGGGGGACGTACTCGCCGCACTCGACGCGTTGACCAAGGCCGACGGCGACGCGGTGGTGCTGGCCTCGGGCGACCCGGGGTTCTTCGGCATCGTCCGGGCGCTGCACGAGCGCGGGCTCGACCTCAGGGTTGTTCCCGCAGTGTCGTCGGTGGCACTCGCGTTCGCCCGGGCCGGCCTGCCCTGGGACGACGCGCTCGTGGTCAGCGCACACGGCCGCGATCTGCGTCCGGTCGTCAACGCCTGCCGCGCGCACCCGAAGGTCGCCGTCCTGACCGCACCTGGCGCGGGTCCGGCCGAACTGGGTGCCGCGCTCGCGCACCTGCCCCGGCACCTCCTCGTCGGTGAGCATCTCGGCACCTCACGGGAACGCGTCACCGACTGCTCGACTCACGACCTCGCCACCCGCGTCTGGGAGGACCCCAACGTCGTGGTCGTCCTGGGCGAGGGCCGGCTGTACTCGCCCCGTGGCTGGTCCTGGCCGCGACAGTGCGCGCCGGAGGGTTGGGCGCTGCCCGAGGACGCGTTCGAGCACCGCGACTCGATGGTGACGAAGTCGGAGGTCCGCGCGCTGGCCCTCGCCCACCTCGCGCCGCGCCTCGGCACGCTCGTCTGGGACGTCGGCGCGGGCAGCGGGTCGGTCGCTGTCGAGTGTGCACGTTTCGGCGCCGCCGTGATCGCCGTCGACCGCGACCCGCGGCAACGTACCCGGATCAAGTCCAACGCCCGTCGCCACGGCGTCGACGTGGACGCGAGAGCAGGTACCGCGCCCGCGGCACTCGCCGACCTCCCCGAACCGGACGCGGTCTTCGTCGGCGGGGGCGGCCTGCCGGTGGTGGAGGCCGTCGCCGCGCGACAACCCGCCCGCGTCGTCGTCGCTCTCGCCGCGCTGGAACGGGTCGGCCCGACCTGCGACGCGCTCACGACCGCTGGTTACGCCGTCGACGGCGTACAGCTGCAGGCCTCCCGGCTCGCGACCCTGCCCGACGGTGCGCATCGGCTGGCGGCCACCAACCCGGTCGTCCTGGTCTGGGGTGAGCGCGGATGATCGGACTGATCGCCGTCACCGCCGCCGGCCGCGCGACCGCTGCCCGCCTCGCCGCGGCCTGGCCGGACGAGACCCGGGTGTACGAGGGCTCTGCCACCGCCGCCGTACCCCGTGCCTGGACCGAGTGCGACGCGCTGGTCTGCTTTCTTGCGACCGGCGCGGTGGTCCGACTGGTCGCCCCGCTGCTCACCGACAAGCACACCGACCCCGCGGTGATCTGCGTCGACGAGGCGGTGCGGTACGCCGTCGCGTTGGTCGGCGGCCACGCCGGCGGCGCCAACGACCTCGCCGTCCGCATCGGCGGAGTGCTCGACACCGAGCCGGTCGTCACCACCGCCACCGACGCGACCGGTGTACCCGGACTCGACGCGCTCGGCTGGCCGGTCGAAGCCGCCGACGGCGCGCTCGCGGCCGTGAGTCGCGCGGTCCTGGACGGCGCGCCCGTACGCCTGGTCGCCGACGCCAGCTGGCCCCTACCCGCGCTGCCGCCGAACGTGGGCGATGCCGGGAAGCACCGCATCCTCGTCACGGACCGCAGCGTCCCCCTGGACCCGACCACCGTCGTCCTCCGGCCGCCCTCCCTCGTCGTGGGCGTCGGGTCGAGCCGCGGTGTGAGCGCCGACGAGGTGCTCCACCTGGTCGATGCCGCTCTCGCCGAGGGCGGCCTGTCGCCGCGATCGGTCGCCCACCTCGCCACCGTCGACGCCAAGGCCGATGAGGCAGGCATCATCGAGGCCGCCGCCCGCCGCGGCTGGCCGGTCGTCACCCATCAGGCGGAGCGGCTCGCCGTCGTCGACGTACCCAACCCGAGCGCCGCCGCGCTCGCCGCCGTCGGGACCGCGAGCGTCGCCGAGGCCGCGGCCGTGGTGGACGCCGACGTCCTCGTGGTCCCCAAGCGCAAGTCCGCGATGGCCACCGCCGCCGTCGCGCGAGTCCGGCCGCGCGGCCGGCTCGCCCTCGTCGGCCTCGGCCCAGGGGCGCGCGACCTGCTCACGCCGCGGGCCACCGCCGAGCTGCGCCGCGCGTCGGTGGTCGTCGGCCTGGACCAGTACGTCGACCAGGTACGCGACCTGCTCCGCCCGGGCACGCGGGTGCGCGCCTCCGGCCTCGGCGAGGAGGAGGCCCGCGCGCGGGACGCCGTCGCCGAGGCCCGCACCGGGCACGCGGTCGCGCTGATCGGCTCGGGGGACGCGGGCGTCTACGCGATGGCGAGCCCCGCGCTCGAGGTCGCCGGCGACGACGTCGACGTGGTCGGTGTCCCCGGCGTGACGGCCAACCTCGCCGCCGCCGCCCTGCTCGGCGCGCCGCTCGGCCACGACCACGCGGTCCTCTCGCTCTCCGACCTGAACACGCCGTGGGACGCGATCGAACGCCGCGTCCGCGCCGCCGCCGACGGCGACTTCGTCGTGACGTTCTACAACCCGCGCAGCCGCGGCCGCACCTGGCAACTCCCCAAGGCCCTCGCGTTGCTCGCCGACCACCGTCCACCGACGACCCCGGTCGGCGTGGTCCGCAACGCCAGCCGGGACGGCGAACGGGTCCTGCTGACCACGCTCGCCGACCTCGACGTCGAGTCGGTCGACATGCTCAGCGTGGTCGTCGTGGGCAGCACGAACACCCGGCTGGTCGGCGGCCGGATGGTCACACCGAGGGGATACCGATGGCTGTCGTGAGCCGCACCGTCCACCCGATCGAGCAGGAGTCGTACGCGATCCTGCGGTCCCGGGTCGACACCTCCCACCTGCCGCCGCTCACCCGCGCGGTCGTCGAACGTGTGGTGCACGCGAGCGCGGACCTCGACTACGTGCAGGACCTCACTTGCGACGAACCCGCCCTGGCGAGCGCCCTCGACGCTCTCCGCGCCGGCGCTCCCGTCGTCGCCGACGTCGAGATGGTCGCCGCGGGCATCACCACGCGCGAGGTCGTGTGCCGGATCCGCCAGGCCGCGCCGGACCCCGGTGAGACCCGCTCGGCGGCAGCAGTCCGCGCGGCGTACGACGAGGTGGGCCCCGGCGCGGTCTGGGTGGTCGGCTGCGCGCCGACCGCGCTCCTCGCGCTGCTCGACCTCCGCGTACGTCCCGCCCTGGTCGTCGGGCTGCCGGTCGGGTTCGTCGGTGCCGCCGAGGCGAAGGCGGCCCTGCGCGCGGCAGGCCTGCCGGCGGTCAGCAACGTCTCGGAGAAGGGCGGCTCGGCGGTCGCCGCGGCTGCGATCAACGCGCTGCTGTACGCGGAGGAGGCACCGTGAGCATTCCGTCGCACCCGTCCCCACCCCTCGTCGTCGTCGGGCACGGCACCCGGGTCGAAGCCGGCGTACGCGAGTTCGGCGCGTTCGTGGAGCGGCTCCGCAAACGGCAAGCCGCGGCGCAGGTCGACGTGACCGGCGGGTTCATCGAGCTGTCGCCGCCTCCGCTCACCGAGGCCGTCGGCGAGCTCGTCGCCGCCGGGCACCGGCACCTGGTCGCCGTGCCGCTCGTCCTCGTCGCGGCCGGACACGGCAAAGGCGACATCCCCGGCGCGATGGTGCGCGAGCAGGTACGCCATCCCGGTCTCACCTACGCGTACGGCCGTCCGCTCGGGCCGCACCCGCTCCTGCTCTCGCTGCTCGAGGAACGCATCGACGCCGCCCTCGACGGCGCGCCCCGCGAGGGAACGACCGTCGTCCTCGTCGGCCGCGGCTCCAGCGACCCGGACGCGAACGCCGAGATCGCGAAGGTGGCCCGGCTGTTGTGGGAGGGCCGCGGGTACGACGGCGTGGAGATGTCGTTCATCTCGCTCGCGCCGCCGTCGGTGCCCGACGCTCTGCGGCGCGCGCGGCTGCTCGGCGCCCGCCGGGTGGTCGTCGCGCCGTACTTCCTCTTCTCCGGCGTCCTACCCACGCGGATCCTCACCCAGACAGGGGAGTACGCCGCCGCGCACCCTGACGTCGACGTCCGCGTGGCCGACGTGCTCGGCGACTGCGACGAGCTCGCTGCCCTCGTCGAGGAGCGCTATCGCGAGGCGCTCGCCGGCGACATCCGGATGAACTGCGACACCTGCATGTACCGCATCGCGCTGCCCGGTCACGAGGCCCGCGTCGGTGCCGCGCAGACACCGCACGACCACCCCGACGACCCAGCCGACCCCCACCACCATCGCACACCATCCCCACCACCAGGCGCACGGCCCGGGCCATGGGCACTGACGTCGGGGAGATCGACCTGCGGCACCACGGCGACACGGAGGTCGGTCCCGGACTCGTGGACCTCGCGGTCAACGTACGCGCGGGCGCGCCGCCACCCTGGCTGCGTACGGTCCTGGCTCGTTCCCTGGAACGCGTTTCCGGCTATCCCGACGCCAGCGCGGCCCGGGCCGCGGTCGCCGACCGGCACGGCCGGCCCGTCGACGAGGTGCTGCTCACCGCCGGGGCGGCAGAGGCGTTCGTCCTGCTGGCCCGGGCCCAGACCGCGCGCCGGCCGATCGTCGTCCACCCGCAGTTCACCGAACCCGAGGCCGCCCTTCGTGCGGCCGGCCACGAGGTCGAACGCGTCCTGCTCCCGCCGCCCTTCGGGCTCGATCCCGCCAGATCCCCGACGACGCCGACCTGGTTGTCGTCGGCAATCCCACCAACCCGACGTCGGTGCTGCACCCTGCCGCGACCCTCGCCACCCTCGCCGGGCCGGGCCGCACCCTCGTCGTCGACGAGGCGTTCGCCGACTGCGTGCCCGGCGAGGTCGCCTCCCTCGCGGGTCGCCGAGACCTGCCCGGCCTCGTCGTCGTCCGCAGCCTGACCAAGACGTGGGGACTCGCGGGACTCCGGATCGGGTACGTCCTCGCCGAAGCGGCCACGATCGAACGCCTGGCAGCGGTGCAGCCGCTGTGGCCCGTCTCCACGCCCGCCCTCGCGGCCGCCGAGGCCTGCGCCGGAACGAACGCCCTCGCCGAGGCCGACACCTGGGCGCACGACCTCGCCGCCGACCGGTCCCACCTGTGCGAGCTCCTTGCCGACGTACCAGGCGTCGAGGTCACACCCGAGCCGCGTGCGTCGTTCGTCCTGGTCCGGACCGCCGGCGGCAGCGTGGTCCGAGACTCCTTGCGCGCAAGGGGTTTCGCCGTACGCCGCGGCGACACCTTCCCGGGGCTCGGGCCCGACTACCTGCGCATCGCGGTCCGCGACCGGACGACGTCCGAGGCCCTTGTCCGTGTCCTTCGTTCTGTTCTCGCCGGGGGACACCCGTGAGGCGGGTTCTGGTCATCGGGATCGGTGTGGGCGACCCGGAGCAGCTGACGATCCAGGCGACCCGGGCGCTGAACCAGGTCGACGTCTTCTTCGTCATCGACAAGGGTGAGGAGAAGTCGTCGCTGGTCGGGCTGCGCCACGAGATTCTCGAGCGGTACGTCGAGCGGCCCTACCGCGTGGTCGAAGCACAGGACCCTGACCGGGACCGCACGGCGTCGGCATACCCGTCCGCCGTGGGCGAATGGCGAGCCCGCCGGGCGGACACCTGCGAGCGCCTCCTCGCCGACGAGCTCGGTGAGCACGAGTGCGGTGCGTTTCTGGTCTGGGGCGACCCCACGCTCTACGACAGCACCATCGGCGTCCTGGAAGCGGTCCTCGCCCGTGGACAGGTCGAGTTCGACTACGAGGTGATCCCGGGCATCAGCAGTGTCTCTGCGCTGGCCGCCCGACACCGAGTCGCGCTCAACCGGGTCGGTCGGCCGGTCCAGATCACCACCGGCCGCCGGCTGGCCGAGGGCTTCCCGGACGACGTGGACAACCTGGTCGTGATGCTCGACGCGCGCGAGGCATTCGCCCGGACGCAGGAGCCGGAGCTGGAGATCTTCTGGGGCGCGTACGTCGGGACGGCTGACGAGATCCTGATCTCCGGACCTGTGGCGGAGGTGGCGGAGCGAATCCGGAACGAGCGGGCCGCGGCGCGTGAGCGCAACGGCTGGATCATGGACACCTATCTGCTGCGCCGGCGTCCCGGCCGGCGAGGAGAAGGCGGCTGAGCCAGTCGAAGGCGCCCGCAGGGTCCTCCACCACAGGGACCCCGCTCGGCAACGGCGGCCGACGGATCACGACCACCGGGGTCCCGAGCGTCCTGGCTGCGGCCAGCTTGGCGGCCGTGGCCGCACCACCGCTGTCCCTGGTGACCACCACGTCGATCTGGTGTGCGCGCAGGAGCGCCAGCTCATCCTGAACGGTGAAGGGCCCGCGGGCGAGGAGGACCTGGGCATGCCGCGGGATCGGTGGCTCCGGTGGGTCCACCGACCGAATCAGGAACCAGAGATCGTCCAGGGCCGCGAAGGCTGGCAGGCCCTGCCGTCCGGTGGTCAGAAATATCCGCGTGCCGACCTCGGGAAGCAGCGCGGCCGCTTCGCCGAGCGAACCCACGCTCCGCCAGTCGTCCCGCGGTCCCTGCACCCAGCCCGGCCGGCGTACCGCCACCAGCGGGGTCCTTGCCTCCGCGGCAGCGCACACCGCGTTGCGGCTGATCACCTCGGCGAACGGATGCGTCGCGTCGACCAGCGCGTCGGTTCCCTGGTCCCGCAACCATCGGGCCAGGCCCTCGGGACCTCCGAAGCCGCCGCTCCGCACCTCGCCGGCATGGGTGACGGGTGTGGTCACCCGGCCGGCGAGCGAGGTGGTGACCTGGAGAAGCGGAACCTCGGCCAGCAGCGCGGCAAGCCGCCGAGCCTCGGCGGTGCCGCCGAGAATCAGCACCCGGCGGGTTCGGCCGAGGCGCCCCGGAAGGGAGGGTTCCAGCTTCGTCTCCTCGAGCGGGCCGGTCAGTGCGTACGTGCGTACGCCACTCTCGCACGTCGCCCTGATCTCCGAGCGCCGGTGCGGCGTGCCGGCGACGCCAGGTGCCGCGCGGCACCCAGGACGTCGACGCGTCATCGCTGGCCAGCGATCCACCGGCGGTCAGGAGAGAAGCAGGGCAGCGTCCCAGCCGTTGAGCGGTGGGCTGTCTGTCGCGTACGTGTGAAGAGCAAGGGCGATACCGGCCGCGCCGCACAGGAACCCGGGTTGGTTCGGGCTCATCTGTAGCCCGGGCGGGGCGGTGTGGCCGAACCCGAACGGAGCGTCGGGCGTGAATTGGTGGACCACCCGCGCTGCCAGCTGATCGGCGGCCTCGGCGACTCGTTCGTCGCCTTCGTCCCAAGCGATTCGCAGCGTGATCTGCAACAGTCCGCTCCAGCCGTGGCACAGCCCGGCGTCGACCATGCCGAAGCCCTCCCACGGTCGCCCGAGCGCCGCCCTCAGTGCCTGCACGGCCGTGGTGCGCCACGTGGGCACGTCCAACGCCATCCCGGCCAACTGCACCGCCCGGGCCAGGCCGGGTTCGCCATGACACCAGCCCGGCCGCCCGGACGGCACCGGCGACCTCCCGCCCGGCACGACGATCTCCGGCCACGTCGGAGCGCCGGCCAGGTCCCGGCGCTGCGCCAGGAGCCAGGTCACGATCCGCTCGATCGCTTCGGCCTGACCGGGCACCCGGACACCGTCGCGGTACGCAATCGACAGCGCGGCAAGGGGACCCGAGATGCCGTGTGCGAGTCCGACGTTGAGGTGACTGGTGCCGCGGTCGGGTCCGTCCCAGCCGTGCTCGACATACCAGCCGGGTAGCTCTGGTCCACCACCGACGAGATGGATGCCGCCGGTCAGCGCGACGAGGGCCCGCAGCGCGGCGTCCAAAGCTTCTGGCTCGGTCCCGCAGGCAAGCAGCAGCCGGGTTGCACCGGTCAGCCCGCTGATCACGTCGTACGCCGTGAACCGGGTACCCGAGGTGCCCCGCGCCGCCCGGTCCAGCTCGGCGGCGGCGGTACGGCGTACGGCGGCAGCGACCGGGGGACTGGCCATGCCGATCAGTCCGGTGTAGTCGCCGGGCCCTCGTGCCGCAGCGCGCGCGGCGAGCAGCAGTCCTGGCAGCCGGCCGGCGAGCAGCATGTGCCCGCCGTCAGACAGCGGGTCCGCCCGGTTCGCGGCGGCCAGATGCGCGTACGCGGCCTGCCGGTCGCCCAGCTCCGCGTGCAGCAGTGCGATGCCGGAGTATCCCTCGGCGAGACCGGCCGGCTGCCAGGCCGGTGTGGTCTGTCCGTCGGCGTGCCGGTCGATGCCGGCAGGCGCCATCCGCGCGACCGCTGATGGGTCTGCGAGTCGTTCGGCCACGGCGGCGACGACCTCCGCCGCTCGGTCCCGGTTCACCGTTCGGCCCGCGCCCGGTCGAGCTGGGCTCGCAGAACCCCGCGGACGATGGCGTACGCGGCCCGCTCGACGTCCGGTGTGATCCCGGCCAGGCGGTTGTGATGCATGTGCAGCAGACTGCCCAGCGGCAGGGGACCGGCAGGCGGGCCCATCGGCTGCCGGGCCCTGACCCGGTCACCGTACGCCCGGACGGCCGCTGCCCGGCGCTGCCAGACCTCGGCGAGCCGAGGATCGACGTGCCGCTCACCGACCACGGTCAACGCCGTGCGGCGGACCGCCTGGAACGCGGAGTGGGAGGAGTCCTTCGGGTACGCCGCGAGGAACCAGTCCCGCCAGCCCGGTTCGCCGTACGCGACGGCCAGGTCGACCATCCCGGCGGCGAGGAGCAGCTCGACGGACAACGCAGGGGACAGCGTCGGCATCAGCCGAACTTGGGCGACCACCGCCTCGCTGTCGGCGTGGAAGGCGCGTTCGGCGGCATCCAGCACCTCGGGGCCGCCGTAGCGCGCCATCTCCGGCTCGTACGTGTCGAGTACCAGCCGCTGGGCGAGGTTGGCCGCACACAGCTCCGCGGCCCAGTCGTGGAGCAGCGGCAGGACCCCGCCGAGGAGCGCGGCCGGCTGGCCATGCAGCCGGATCCGCAGGTGCGGCTGCGGATCGCGGAACCGGACGAAGAACCACCGGTCAACGACGTCGGGCAGCGCAGAACGCAGGACCTGGAGACTGTGCGCGATCAGGTGCTGGTGCCTGTCCTCGGGCGCGTACAGCTTGCCGTAGATCCACTCGCCGCCCGGGTAGTGCTGGCGCCGCCCGGTCGAGACCGGCGGGGCGCTGGCGACCGGCTCGGGCTGACGGGACCGCAGGGTGAGCACGAGCTCGTGCGCGTGCCCGGCCAGCCAGCCGGTGCCGAGCCCGCTACCAGCTGGCGTCTCCACGAGCGTCGCCTCCGGACGCCGGCTCAACTCATGTCGCAGCAGCGCCTGGTGCAGTGGCGCGTCGAGGTCGATGCCGATCCGGTTGTCGGCGACCGTGAGGTAGGCGGTGGTGGGCACCCGCCAACGTTTTCGCCAATCGTGGAACAGGTGCTGCCACTGCTCGTCGGGCAGCGCCAGGTCCGCGAGTGCTGGGTCCGGCCGCCACGACGCGGGAGACAGCACGATGCGGCCATGGCGAACCCTGGGCAGGAACGGGAGCAACTCGCCGGTCCGTCCCCAGTCCCACGGCGCACATGCTCGTTGCCGGCCTACGGCCAGCTCGCTCAGGAAGCGGACGACGTTCGGTGCGAGCCGGTGGGAGTCGAGGACGTGCAGGGTCGCGGGTACGACCTCGACACCGAGCCGTGCCGACCACAGGTACATCCGCTGATGGTCGGCACCGACGAGGAGTTCATCGACGCCGAGCACGCTCGGATCGGCAGGGTCGGTGAACAGACCGACGGACAGGGTATGACCGAGCTGCCGGGGCACCCTGGTGACGTTGGCCGAACGCGGCTCTGCCGGCGGAAACTCCACCTGAGCGGTGACCACACCAGTGGGGTCCGGCGGACCCAGCTCGAGGTTTCCCAGCAGGCTGGCAAACCGGCCGCCGATCGCACCCGCCGTGGTCGACTGCAGCCAACCTCCGACGACGATCTGGAAGTCACCGGCCTCGAGCGCGGCAACCGAGGAGGCGACGACCTCGACTCCGAGCTCGAGCTCGGCCGGATGCCGGTCGTCGGCTCCGTCCGGTGCGAGCCGGTCGAGCGTCGCATCGTCCAGCACGATCTCGTCCACGCCGTCCAGAACCGCTTGTTGGGCGAGCCTGCCCAGCAGCCGGGCGCGGCCAGGTGGCTCGGGCCGACTGGTCAGATCGGCGGGCGGCTTCGGCCGGAGGCTCAGCGGTACTTCGTAGCCGGCCGGTGCGTCCAGCCCGCTGCCCGCGTCCAGCAACTCGAGCAGCGGGACCAGCTGGCGGTCGCCGTACCGCTCGAGGAAGTCGAGGTGGTAGTGCCGCAGATGGGCGGGCGTCAGGTTCGAAGGAGTGAGCCGGACGAGAGTGCTCGCGGCCCGCTCGACCTCGGCCGCAACGTGCACCGGGAGGGTGACGGAGGCGTCGTACGCCAGGTCCACCTGGGGCGGCCCGTCCACGGTCCCGGCACCGCGGACAACCGCAGTCGCCTCCTGCCACTCGGACCGGCCCGCGCCGACAGGCTTGACCGCGTACGAACGAAGCGCCTCCCTGCTCGTCGTCAACGCGGCGTCGTCCGGCAGCTGGGCGAGGACGTACTCGAGCGGATCGGCAGCACTCGGCGGAGGGGAGAGCTCGGTGAGGAGCAGCTGGCGTGCGACGAGGTCGAGCAGGAGTGGTTCGAGCTTGGCCGGCGTCGCCTGCTCGAACGTCGTACCCAGCTGCTCGACGAGGTCGGCGAACCGGATCGGTCGCCGGGCCAGCCGGGCGACCTCCCGGACCAGCGCGGAGTAGCGGACCGACAGCTCACGCGGCGCGCGTTCGGCGCCGTCCTTCGGGGACGGGAGGTAAGCCAGGACCAGTCGGTCGCCCCGGACGGTGCACAGGTTGTTGAGCACCACCCGCAGGGGGCGTACGACCTCCAGGTCACTCTCCCTATGGCGTACGACCGCGGCCAGCCAACCCGCGTCGACTCGGACGTTCTTGCGATGATCACGGCCCAGGCGGACCGCGGCACGCGGCCCGAAGCGCGCCGTCGCAACGCCCGCCATCAGCCCGAACGGTGTGGGCCGGGTGGTCATCCGCAGCAGGTAGCTGGTGACGGCGAGGACGGCGCGGCGCAGCTTCTTCGGTGCGACCGACCCGCCGGCATCGATCGTGTCCAGCGTGCGGGCGAGGGAGGAGCTGGAGACCGCGATCGCCTCGCGGACCACTGGGTCCGCAACGATGTCGCGGAGGAAGCACTCAGACTCGGCGACGTCGTGGAGGTCGAGCTCACTCCGGGTGGGACCGGAACGCTCCACCGGCAGCGCGGTGATCCGCAGCAGCGCAGAGCCCGGCGCGGCCTTCAACCGGGCGGGTTCGTCCATGGCCTACGTGGCCTCCATCGCCTCGGCGAGTCACAGAGCGTCGGCCGGTGCGTCGAGCGTGCGTCGGCAGGTGTGCGACCGCAATGCGCCCACCAGCCCGAGGAGGGATGGCGGGCGCATTGCGACCCTGCGATCGCCGGCGCTGCTCGACACGACGTGTCGACCGTCGCCGGCTCCCGACTATTCAGACCTGCAGCAGTGCGTGATGGTCCGCGTGTTGAGGCACTTCTCGTGATCCTTGTTCGATACGGGTTCGTCGACCACGATCACGTCCAGGTCGTACAGATCGTGGATCGGTGCGCTGACTGCGTTCATCGGCAACCCCTTCCTGCATTGAGTTTCGCCGCGCTGGCCCGTCCAGCCGTCAACCTCATGGGGCAAGCAACTCCCGTCCGAGGTGGTGCGAAATCCGCTCCGACCGTACAGACGGGCCGTTTCAGACCTGCTTCATCGAGGCGTCGCGGTGGGACGGTGGATCGAGGCTCAGCGCGACGTCGACGCCCAGGGGCCAACGCCACCGACGCGCTCGACGGAGTAGCGCACGATGTAGCCGGGACCCTTCGGCGCCGGGAACTCGTCGTCAGGGGACAGGTAGACCTTCGTCAGGCGGTTGAGCAGGTGCCATGCCTCGTCGCTCGGCTGCACGGTGGCGCGCGCATGCACGACGGCGTACGGGTTCAGGAAGACGCCCGGCGACCGCGGAGCATCGAACGACAACACCACCCGCGGATCCCGCTCGATGTTGCGCAGCTTTGCATACCACGACATGTGCCCACTGACGAGGTCCTCACCGTCCAGCCCGATCCAGACGACGGTCACCTGCGGGCTCCCGTCGGCGTTGATGGTGCTCAGGTGCGTCATGGGCCCGGACCTGATCAGGTCGCGCAGTTCACGCGTCGACCACCCGCTCATGCCGTGATCGCGTGTCTGGTCGTGTTCGCTCATCCGTCTCCTCGTCTCCTGTGCACACGACGGTTGCGCGACCAAGCGTCCGGTGCGCAGAGCAGTGCCGCAAGTGGCTGGATAGCCAGCATGCGACAGGATCCGGCCAGGCTGCGATGCGGCATGTCGG
Source organism: uncultured Actinomycetota bacterium (assembly GCA_963721745.1). Lineage (GTDB taxonomy): Bacteria > Actinomycetota > Actinomycetes > Propionibacteriales > Actinopolymorphaceae > Thermasporomyces. The sequence goes on from CAVRKO010000002.1 coordinate 308,327, forward strand.
GCGGGTGCGGTGTGGTGCAGGCTCGCTACCGGCTTCGCCCTGATGTCACGGGCTTACGTTCCTGTGCATACAGTCCTGCCGTGACGTCTCCTGCGAACGAAGCCACCGTTCCCCGGGTGTCGGCCGTCGACGAGCAGAACGTCACGGTCGTACGTCCTGGTGGCGAGGCCACCCGGCTCCGGGTTGGGCAGGTCACCGAGGGTTGGGTCCTCATGGCAACCGGGTGCGGTCGCCGCGACCCCGACGTCGCGGTCTTCGAGGAGTTCTCCTCGAAGACGGGCAGGCTGGCGGTCGTCGGTGCCGACGGCGCGTCGCGGATCTTTGCGAAGTCGCTCGAACGGACGTCCGCCGCGCCTGACAGCCTCTACCGCGGCCACGACGTCCGAGCGGTGCTGTCGAGCGAGTACGACCTGCTCGGCCGGGAGATCCTCGACCTCCCCGGCGAGCCCGACCCGGACTACGCAGGGGTCGCCGGATGCTTCCCACCCATCGCCAAGCCCGCCAACGCCAGCATCTCCACGATGGCGACCTACACGTTCGTCGGTACGCCGGGGTGCCGCGACAAGGTCGGCGTCGCGTACGGCGGCCGGACTGCCAACTTCGACCCGGCGGTGTACGTCCCTGCGATAGCGGAGATCCGCGCACGCGGCGAGGTCCTGGACGGGCTCGTCGGTAGCTGGCTGCCCACGCTTCGCTTCGTCTACCCGGAGGACGACGGGGCCTGGTCCGAGCTCGTGATGTTCGCTCCCTTCCGCACCGACAACGGCAACGACCGCATCCAACCGGTGTGGTACCGCATCGCCAGGGTCGAGAACGACGCGCTGGTCTGGGTGAAGTACGTCGACTCCTACCCGCCGTTTCCGCCACGGACAAGCGACGCGCGCGCGGCCGAGTTCTTCGCCGACCTGTTGGACATGAGCGAGAACTGGGCCGACCTCGTGTCGGACGCCATCGAACTCGACCTTCCCGACCGCCGGCTGGCCGACCAGGCGCGCCACTCCCTGGCCCGGGCGATGAGCACGCGGGTGGGCGACTTCCCCAAGTACGGTGTGATGGACCGCGCCTACGGAGGCGCCGAGCACGACGGTTTCCAGGACACCTTCAACGTCGACGTGACGGCGATGCTGGACTGGGGACTCTTCGACACCGCCCGCCGGTACGTCGACAACTACCTCAGCTTCTTCGTGCGACCTGACGGCTCCCTCGTCTACCGCGGGCCCGGCACCGGCCAGTACGGGCGGATGTTGACCGTGATCGCCCACTACTACCGGGTGACGCGGGATGACGCGCTCCTGCTGCGTCATCGGTCGCGCATCGACGCCATCGCCACGCTCCTGCTAGACCTCCGCGGAGCGGCGAAGTCGTTGCCCCGTGAGGATGCCGGGCACGGACTGATCGCCGGCTGGTCCGAAGCGGACTCCTGCCTCGAGTCGGACCCCGACCGCTACCTGCAGCCCTACCTTTCCAACAGCAGCGAAGCCGTTAGGGGGTTCGCCGATCTCGGCGTCGTGTGGGAGATGCTCGGTCGCGACCAGGGCTCGGAGGAGTTGACGGCCTGGGGGGCCCGGCTCACGAACGAGTCGGCGGCGTTGCTCGACGACCTCCGGACCGCCATCGACCGGTCGATGCTGACCGACCTGGAGCCGCCGTGCCTGCCCACCATCGCGGGCGCCGGCGAGCCGTTCCATGTCGCGGTGCAGCGCGACAACGTAGACCCGCAGTTCCGCGCCTACCGCGCCAACATGGAGTTGCTCCACTCGGGCGTACTCCATCGGGACGACGTGGAGACGATCGTCCGCTATCGAGCCGCGCACAGGGACATCGTTCTCGGCGTACCGATGGCCTACGGGTTCGACAGGTGGGACGACTACGGCGGGAACGGTGCCGAGATGGCCGGCTTCCTCAGCTACGGGCACGGCTACGGCCTGCTTCAGCACGACATGGTTCGCGAGTTCCTGCTGGGGCTCTACAGCGTCTCGGCCCACCAGTACACCCGCGGGACCTGGACCGCCCCTGAGACCAGAAGCCTCCACCCGGGCCGTCCCGCCGCGCCGTACTGCGTACCGGCCCAACTCGCCGTACCTCTGATGGTGCGGTGGATGCTGGCGTTCGAGGAGCCTGCTGAGGACGTGCTCTGGCTCTGCCGGGGAACGCCACGCGCATGGCTCGAGGACGGGCGCGGGATATCGGCCCGCGGCGTGCCCACGCGTTGGGGAAAGGTCGACCTCCACGTCGTCTCCCGGGTCGCGGACGGCCGGGTCGACGTCGAGGTCCGGCTGCCGGTGGAGTCGACCGTCGGACGCACCCGGATCCGCCTCCGCCTCCCCATCGGCCTGCGGATCGCGAACGTCACGGTCGACGACGGCGGGCCGGTCTCCGCCGACACGGTGGCCGTGGACGCGGCGTCGGAGACGGTGAGTCTTCCTCCCGGCCAGGGCGGACTCACCCGCCTCTCGGTGGTGGTCACCCGCGACGAGGCGCCGGCCGGTTGACCCACGCCGTAGCTGATCCCGCCGCCGACACGTAGCGGCCACACCGCGATACTGCCGGTATGCGGGTTCCTCAGCGGCTCCTCACCTGGCATGGCTGCCGGAACGTCCGCGACCTGGGCGGGCTGCCGATGGCGCAGGGCGGCCACACCTGCGACGGCGTGCTGATCCGGGCGGACAGTCTGGATCGGCTGAGCGGTCCAGGCCTGCAGACGGCAAAAGCCAGTGGCATGGCGCGGATCGTGGACCTTCGATCGGCGTGGGAGCTGCCACCGCATCCGCACCCGTTCCACGGTGACCAGGTGTACCGGCAGGTCAGCTTCATCGACGAGACCCGCGACCACGAACGCAACCGCGAGACCGAGCACACGCTGGCCGACCTCTACCGCGGCAGCCTCGACCGGAACGGCCGGCGCGTCGCCGCCGCCGTGACCGAGATCGTGGCCGTGTCCGAGGGTGCGGTCGTCGTGCACTGTTCAGCTGGCAAGGACCGAACGGGCATGCTCGTGGCACTCGTACTCGACGTGGTGGGCGTGCTCCGACCCGCGATTGCCGCGGACTATGCAGCGAGCGAGGCGGCCATGAGGGCTCTCGACGACGAGCGGCCGATGGATGGTGGCGAGGCGGAGGCCCTGAGGCGCCGGAAGATGCGAAGCGCGCGGCCGGAGACGATCCTCGAGGCGCTGGAGCACGTTGACCGGCGGTACGGCGGTTCTGAGAACTACCTGACGTCGAACGGCATCACCTCGACACAGCTTCGTACGCTTCGAGCGCGGCTCGCCCGCCATGGCGCCGACCCGGGATGAGTAGGGAGCGGCCCCGTGGCGATCGCTGTAACGACCGGCACCTTCGGCGGGGAGCCTCAGTCCACGATGATCGGATTGCTGAGTGCCGCCATGCGCCCTTCGGGGTGGCGTACCTCGATCCGGACGAACGACGACTCCTCAGCGCTGGTTCCCCACTCCACGGTGCCAATTCCGTGCCGGGGCAAGGATTCGTGGTGCACCCTGCCTCGATCGGTGTGGAAGCTGATGGTGCCGGATGGCACACCGCGTACGTCCGCCCGCACCGTGGCCGGCCTGTCGCAGGTCTTCAGGCGCTGGCCGATCCCGGCGCTGCGGTCACCAGCAGAGACATTGAGCGACAGATCAACAGTGGCGGCCTCCGCGATCCAGCTCCGGCCGGTGCGGATGCCGGCAAGGACCGCGTCGGTACTCAGGTCGTCGGCCAGCACGACGGTATGCGGTATGCCGATCTGGCCTTCCAGGTGCGTGTCGCTGTTACCCATTGCCGGCCGCCACCGTCCACGTTGGACGTCGGCGGCGAGGCCGCGACCCCATTCGGCCAGCGCTGCTTCGTTGTCAGCATTCCAGGGCAGGTCTGAGGCCCACAGCCCGTTCCATACCTCAACCGCGTCGAACCCGTCGTACGGAAACATGAATCCACACGAGGCCAACGGCATGTGCGGATGGGCCGCCACACACAGACCGCCCGCGTGATGGACGTCGTCAAGGTGCCGGTCGAGCCTCTCGTCCCGGACGCGATAGCGCCAGTCGACCAGCTGCCCAGGCTGGATGCCGAGAGCTAGCCAATGCCCCGTGGGGGTGGTGACCTCCTCACCCAGGACCACCAGCAGGTCGTCACCTGCGTGCCGACACCAGGCGCCGTGGGCATCGGTGGTGTTGTGCTCGGTGGTCGCGATAAAATCGAGCCCTGCCTCGCGGGCAGCGGTCGCAAGCTGCTCCGGCGTCAGCTTGCCGTCCGAGTGCACCGAATGGATGTGGCAGTCGCCTCGGTACCAGCCACGCCCTCGACCGGGGACTCGCGTGGGCGGGTAGGGGGTGCTCAGCACACGCAGAACAGGTTCCCCTCGGGATCGGCCATGACCGGAACATCAGGCCGGTGGGGCCAGTCCACTCGACGAGCGCCTAGCGATTCGAGCCGCTTGATCTCGGCGGCATTCTCGTCCGCTGTGTTGGTGTTCAGGTCCAGGTGGGTCTGGTCACCCTCGTTCAGCTGAAGGGCGATCCCCTCGCCGCTCCTGGGGAAGAAGGTCGCCGAGTTGTGGTCGCGGTAAACCAACTTGTACTGGGACTCGAGCGCCTGGCCCCAGAACTCAGCCGCCCTACCAATGTCCGATACGTGGATCACTACCGACCCGAGCGTGACCATCAGTCTCTCCATCCGTGTTCATTCCAGCGGCGTTCCTCCACTACCTGAAGCGCCCATCCGCCTCTGGGTGGCACACGTACAGGACATCGTGCGTCCTGTACGCGTGCCACCCAGATGTCCGGAGCAGGTCAGGCGCGCCCTTGTGGGTCTAGCGATGCGCCAGCACCATCAGGTTGCGCGGGGTGAGTGAGCGGTCGCAGAACCTGCCGACCTGCACCTCGAAGCCCGCCTCCTCGAGGCCGACGGCGAGGTCCATGACGAGCCAAACCTCCAGCGCGCGGCGGAAGACGTGCCGGACGAGTTCGAGGCGACGGACCTCGGCGCGGCGTTGCTCGCCGACGGCTAGCCAATGAGGCCAGTCGACTCCAACAGGCAGGGGTACACCTTCGCGTCGGGCCAGTGCGTGGCAGAAGTCGGCGAAGTCGCCCGACAACCAGTGTGAGGGCACGGGACGGAAGGTGCGGGGCGCCTCACCTTCGAGCTCGTTGCGTAGGGCGATGAAGCCCAGCTTCCAGGCCTGGTCGCGGGCAAGCCGTCGGCGGTCGTACCGCGAGGCAGTCACGCTTTCGGTCACAGCTATCCGCACGGCGTCGGCGTCGAGAGCCAGAGAGGCGTCGGGTACGAGCGGACGGTACGCACCGGCGATCCCGAGGTGGTAGCAACACGGGACGATGCGATAGCCGAGCGCTCCGGCGTGGGCAGCGTGGCGTACGAGACAGCGGTGCAGTTCGCCGCAGGCGTGCAGCGCGAGCACCAGGCGGCCCTCGACATGCGTGTGGGACGAGGGGTCCAGGGCATCGGCGCAGAGCATTGTCTGTTCGATGCCGGCGTGTTCGGCGTGTTCGGCGTACTCGGCGATGTGCGTGGCGTCGGCGCACAGTCTCGGATCGATTTCCAGTGATTGCACGGGTACCCCGTCGGCGATGGCGAGCAGCCGTCCCAGGTGGCCCTTGCCGGCGCACCAGTCCAGCAGCGGCGCGTGAGCAGGCGGCGCGGTCCTGGCGAACGCCTCGATCTGGGCCCGCTTGCGGCCGCGAATGCGTGCTTCGGGACGTGCAGGCATGGCGGGCAGGTCACGGGTAGGCAGCCAAGGGAGATCTACCAGCCGCCCCAGTTCGTCGGCAACGGGCAACCCAGGCGTGAGCCATTCGCGGCAGGCATCCGGCTCCTGGGACAGTTTCTCGAGCGGGTGATGATCGAGGCCGAGCACGGCCTCTGCCAGGTCCGGCCGGGCTGCGCACCATTCCGGTCGGCGAACGCGGAACGGCGACGGTCGCCAGAACCCCTGATGAGAATCGAGCGCCGTCTGCAGGGCCACAAGACGCGAGCGATGTGCCCCGCGTTGCAGCTGGTCGTGGCGTGGAGAGACGCCGACGCTGCTCATCGTCGGCAGGGAAAATGAGCGCAGCATGCCGCACACCCTTCGATCGGGTAGTGGGCAGCTACGAGCAACTGCCGCCAGCTCGCGACAACGTCGCGAGACGGCTCTTGCAGGAACGAGTCGAGCGTGACACAGGCGGCCCGACCCTCGCAACGGCTACTCCGGCATCGGTGGGCCTGTGGGCGACCTTGACACGGTGAGCGCCCGCCCACTCGAAGGCGGTGCTCGATTGATCACGTTGCACTTCCACGACAACGACGGAAGTGATCAGGTTGATTCGATCTGGGACAGGTCGACGAGCTCGGACCAGTTCTGCGCCCGGACCAGGTGTCGGACGATCTGAGGTCGAGTGCCGGGCCAGGCATGTGCGCCGAGGCAGGTGTAGTTGATGTGGTCGGCAGCTGTGAGGGCGAGGCGTATGAGATCGAGGTCGACGGGTTGGCCATAGCCGTCCAGGAGTGGCTCCCACCATCGTTGACTGGCGCCGAAGCGGCCGGCCATCTCGATCACGAGTTTGAGGAAGTCCGACAGCGGCGATCCGGCTGAGGCGACTTCCATGTCGAGGACGCCACTCACCTGCCAGCTGCCGTCGCCTCGGGTGAGGAAGATCTGGCTGGCGTGGCAGTCGCCGTGCACGAATCGCGGCGGCTCGTAGGTGTCACGAAGATCGGCCATCTTGTCCGCTGCCAGCCCGGCAACGGCGTCCATAGTGGGCAGGTCGAGATCGTCCTCGAGGTCGGCCCAGCTTGAGATGGCATGGGTCAGGTAGCGCTCGAACCGCCAGATCCCGTGCTGCCACTGGTGGGGATCGGGTGGCCCGGCGGGTGGCCCGTCCACGAGATATCCAGGGTGGTCGAAGGTGATGGAATGCATCTGGGAAAGGTGCGCACCCACCTGGCGCAGCGCTGCGTTGGCGTCGTCGCGGGCTAGCCGGGGGAGTAGGTCGGTCAACGCGCTGCCGTCGAGTGCCCGGGTGAGCATGAAGGGCCACTTCAGCGGGTTGTTGCAGGTAAGCGAGGCGTCGACGATCTCCGGGGTCGGGAGACCGCGCTCGCGCAGTAGGCGGTGTGCGGTGACTTCGTGACGTACGACGTCACCGACCGGCTTGCCGCCGTACCAGGATTTGGTGTGGGCCTTGGCATAGAAGGTCTCGTCGGCGGCGGCGATCCGCCACGTGTGGTTACCCGTGGCAATGAGTTCCACATGTACGTCGTTCGCATCCACCGGCAACAGCGCCGCAACCTGCTCCGGTGTCAGCGAAGGACGGGGTTCGGTCTCCATTGCTGCAGCCCTTCTCCGGGAGCCGAGGACCATCCGCCCGGGCCCACAACGAACGGCACCCGAAGCAAGGCCTGCGAATTGCGGCATACCGTAGCAAGTGCCCGAAACTCTCGGCGAGGACTTTCGAACAGCGCCGACCTGTACGAAGCACGGGTCACACGCCGATGAGGTGCCGAGGCACTGGCGGGCTCGACTGGCTCGCGTCACCCGCCGGACGTGGCCGAGGACGACCCGGCTACCACAGTCCAGACCGTCGTCACGATCAGCGGGCAGTTGGATCAAGTCCCGCCGGATGTGGACGGCGCACCGGCCGCGAGCGGTTCGGGAAACGGGTACGGTGCGAAGGTTCCGCGATCGGTCAGGCGCTTCCAGCGGGCGATGGCGCGGCCGACGAACCGCCTTGTGGGTGTCCGGAGAGGGTGCCGTACCGATGTGGGCAGCGCTGTCCAAGACGACCGGGCGGTACGTGCTGCACGCCCGGCTGCTGTGGCGTTCGGCTCCAGGCCTGTCCTTGCTGTGCCTCCTTGTCACCGCAGGTTCGGCGCTGGCAGGCACGGTGGCACTGGTGACGACGGGACAGTTGATCGGCTCGCTGCCGGCCCTGGTCCGCGAGGGCTCCGGATCGGTCGCCGCCGGACGCACGTGGTTCTGGCTGGCCGCGACCGCTGTGGCGCTGGTCTCGGGGCCGCTGCTCAGCGCTCTCTCGACCGCCCTCACCTCCGCCGTGTCGGCCCGCTACCTGACGACGACCTTCGACATGCTGCTCGAGGTCGGCACCCATCCGTATGGCGTGGCAGGCTTCGACGACCCGACGCTGATGAGCCGGCTGGACGGGTTGCGGCAGGCGATGCGGGACTGGACCTTCGTCAACGGTGTCGACAGCACCTGGACGGTCGTGGGGCACCGCCTGGGTGGCGTTGGAGCGCTGGTGGTCGTCTGCACCTGGCGGTGGTGGGTCGGCGTCGTCCTCGTTCTCGGCGCGATCCTGCTGTCGAAGACCTTCACCACCTGGATCGACACCCTCTTCGACGAGTTGCTCGAGGTGACCGGCAACGCCCGCCGGGAGGCCACCTATGTGCGTCGGCTCCTGACCAGCGGCGAGGCCGGCAAGGAGATCCGGCTGTTCGACCTGGGCGGCTGGCTGCTCGAACGGTTCCGTACGACGTGGCTCACGGCCATGACTCTGGTCTGGCGGCACCGGAGCAAGACCCTTCGCCCGATCATGGGGGCGCTGATCCTGTTCTTCGTCCTCAACGTCGGCGCGTTCGCCCTGCTGGCTGGCGACGCCCTCGCCGGGGTTGTCTCGCTTGGTGCTCTGGTGACGCTGGTGCAGGCGCTGTTCGGACTCGAGGCGTTCGGGCCGCTCGGTGACCCGCAGTCCGAGCTTGCCCGGAACACCGCGGCGGCGGCCGAACTGGTCGCACTGCGCCGCACCATCGGTCTGGGCACCCCGCCCGACCCACGCCGGTTGCGCGATGACGCCACCACGCTGTCGAGCCGGGCGCCAGCCGTGACCACCCTCGCGGCGACGACGGCTCCCGAGCGGGTGGCGCAGGCCGCCACCATCGACCTTGTTGACGTGACGTTCACCTACCCAACCCGCGACGAGCCTGCCTTCCGCGATCTGACCCTGCACATCCCCGCCGGGCAGTCGGTCGGAGTCGTCGGCGTGAACGGCGCTGGCAAGTCCACGCTCATCAAGCTGCTGTGTGGGCTCTACCCGCCCGACCGGGGCACCGTCTGCGTCGACGGTCTCCACCCAGCGCTCGATCGGTCTGCTCGGCGTCGGGTGGCGGTCATCTTCCAGGACTTCGTCCGCTACCACCTACCGCTGCGGGACAACGTCGTCTTCGGCGCGGAGGAACGGCTCGACGACGAGGTTGTCCTGAAGCAGGCACTCACCGACGCGGGGGCGTCCGGCCTGCTCGACCGCCTCGACCGTGGCTGGGACACCGTGCTGTCCCCCGAGTACGCGGAGGGGACGGACCTGTCCGGCGGACAGTGGCAGCGGGTAGCGCTGGCGCGGGCGTTCGCGTCGCTTGCCGCGGGTGCGGGCGTGCTGGTGCTCGACGAACCAACTGCCTCGCTGGATGTCCGGGCCGAGGCCGCGCTGTTCGACCGCTTCCTCGAGGTCACCCGTGGCATGACCACGCTGCTGGTGAGTCACCGACTGTCGTCCGTACGACACGCCGAGCGGATCGTCGTCCTCGGAGCCACGGGCGGCGGCCGGGGAGCGATCGTCGAGGACGGCTCGCACGCTGAGCTGATGGCCGCAGGTGGCGCGTACGCGCGGATGTTCACGCTGCAGGCCAGCCGGTTCGCGGCAGCCGGCGCTGGCGCGGGTTCCACACCGGAGGCCACGGTATGAGTGCGCTGCGGAAGACCGTCGCCTCGATGTGGCTGGTGCTGTCGATGGCGGCGAAGGTGAGCCCGCGGGAGACGGCGGTGGCGTTCCTGGAGACCCTGAGCAACGGGCTACAGGTGTTGCAGCCGTTGTTCCTCACGTGGTTCGTGATCGGTGCCGCCACCCATGACGTCGGCCGGATGGTGGCCGCGACGCTGGCGTTCGGCGGCGTCTCGAGCATCACGGTCATGCTGATGCTCGCGGGCAACACCGCGCGGATCAACCAGCGCGAACGGGTTGGGTTCGCCTTCGACTGCGAGATCGCGCGGATGACGGCCGCGATCCCGACCCTGGACCACCTGGAGTCGGCGCGCTATCTCGACGAGCTGCAGGCGCTGCGGGACCAGCAGGGCGCGTTGGGCAACGCCCTGAACAGCGTGCTCAACACGTTGCGGAGCCTGGTGTTCGCCGGTGGCACCATCGCCCTGGCGTCGACCGCGGACTGGCGGCTGCTCCTGCTCGCCGTCGCAGGACTGCCCAACCTGCTCACGACATCGTGGTCGATCCGCTGGCAGGCCGGCGCCGAGAAGCGGGCCGCCGAACCGGGGCGGCTCACCACGCACCTGCTCGACCTCGGCACCACGACGGCAGGCGCCGCCGAGATTCGGACCTTCGACCTGCGCGAGCCGCTCCACCAGCGACTGCGTGCGGCGGTCGGTGCCTGGCGGGCACCGATGGTGCACCTCGGCCGGCGGAACGCCGCCGCCGAGGCGGGTAACACCCTCATCTTCTACGCCACCGTGGTCGCCGTCCTCGGATGGATGCTGCACGATGTCGGGACCGGACGCGTCAGCGCGGACGCCATGGTGCTCGCGGTCATGCTGGTGGGTCGGCTGCAGAACCTCGGCGAGCAGCTGCAGTGGTCGCTCAGGATGATCAGCGAGACGGTGCGGACCACCAACCGGTTCGTGTGGCTACGCGACTACCACGACAAGGTGGTTATGGAGTACGACGGAGTCCAGCGGCCGCCCGCGCGGCTGGTCGCGGGAATCCGGACCGAGAACCTGACCTACCACTATCCCGAGTCCGACGTACCAACCATCAACGGCGTCAGCCTCGACCTGCCTGCCGGTGCCGTCGTCGCGCTCGTCGGCGAGAACGGCGCCGGCAAGTCGACCCTCGTCAAACTTCTGACCGGGATGTACCGCCCGACAGCGGGTCGGATCCTCGTCGACGGTGACGATCTCGCCACGCTCGATCTCGCCGCGTGGAGGGAGCGGACGTCCGGAGCGTTCCAGGACTACGCCAGGTTCGAGTTCAGCGCCCTGGAGACGGTGGGCGTCGGCGACCTTGCCCACGTCCGCGACCAGGCGCGCGTCCATCGGGCGCTGCGCGCCGGCGCCAGCGAGGACCTCCTGGTCGCCCTGCCAGCGGGGCTCGACACCCGGCTGGGAACGAGCTGGCCCGGCGGGGTGGACCTGTCCGGCGGGCAGTGGCAGCGGCTCGCGATCTCCCGGGGGATGATGCGTGAGCACCCGCTGCTGCTGGTGTTGGACGAGCCGACCGCCGCACTCGACCCGGCGACCGAGCACGCGCTGTTCGAGCGCTACGCCGCCGCCGCACGAGCCGGGGAGGAGCGGGGCGCCGTCACCCTGCTGGTAACCCACAGGTTCTCCACTGTCGCGGCCGCCGACCTCGTGGTCGTACTCCGGCACGGCCGGGTGTCGGAGGTCGGTACGCACGCCGCACTCCTCGCGGCCGGCGGCCACTACGCCGAGCTGTACCAGCTCCAGGCACGCGGCTACCAGTAACGGGGTTCCCCGGGAGGCTGGGTGGGAGCTACGGGTGTCCGCGGGCGCGTCCTGTGAGGAGTCGTCCGAATCGATCCAACGCGGCCGTGGCTCCGTCGAGCATCTCCTCGGCGTGCATGGGGCCGAACCGTTCGGCGACCGTGCCCACGAACATCGCATTACTGAGGGCGGTCGCCCAGGCGTGGCCCGCCGCTGCCTGCCATGGATCGAGTGGACAACCGGCCACGTCCTCCCACGCCCGAAGGTAGGCGAAGAAGCCGGCTGACGACCTCTCGGCGGAGAGGGCGACGTCCAGCATGATCGGGCCAACCCGCGCACTTCCCCAGTCGATCAACCGTGGAGGCGCACCCTCGTCGTCAGGAACGACAACGTTGAGGCCGTACACGTCGCAGTGGAGAAGGGTGGCGGGTAGCACGTCCAGCCCGGCGTAGAAGCGCTCGTCATCGGACCATCGATGGAGCAGGTCCAGGGCGCGGTCATGCACCGGGTGGGAATCCTTACGCTGCGCATCGCGAATCCCCGTTGGGGCGAAGTCCGTGAAGGCACCGCGGCAGAACGTCTCATCCACCCGGCGAAGGTCGGCTGGCAGCGCGCTCGAGCGTCCGAGATGTCGATGGTGCAGTCGCGCCAAGCTCGCGAACACCGTCTGCGGAACCTCCGCGTCCCACGGCATCGTCGAGCCCGGATAGAACGGCATCACCACCCACGGCCCGGACTCATCAGCACCCGCGTCAATCAGTTCTGGGAAGGCATCGGCGGCAGGTACCGTTGCGATCTCACGTAGGGCGATCACCTCCGCGGAAGATGCGCGCTTGGCGACGACGGCGAACCTGTCCCGCCGGCCGCTCGAACCCACGGCGGTGACGTCGACCCGCTCCACAAGTGGCGAGGCCACGCCACCCACCAAGGGACGCCGTTCCCCGATCTCAACGGCAGCGAGATCCGGGTGAGTGGGCCGGATCCAGCGCGCGAGGGCGACGTCCCGAACCGGAACGGTCAGGTCGCTCGGCGCCGTCATGAAGCTGCCCCTCCCTCGGTCAGTGCCCAGCTTCGTGCTGCGGCGGCATCCTGGCATGCCAGCTGGCCATGCAGCGGAGGATGGCCGTGTGGGCAAGGGTTCCGCAGGAGGTCGCAGGCTGGCATCCTGAGGCCCATGCCCGACGTGAGACCTACCGCGAGGCGGTTCCAGGAGGCCGCTGGCACGGCCGACTGGCGCGTGCTCCCGCTCGGGGCCAGCAGCTGGTTCGATGCGCCGTCGCATGCGGCTGGCGCGGAGCTGATGCGCGGAATCGCCGACCTGGTTGGTGATGGCGCGCAGCAGCCGGACTGCGACCTGCGCCGTACCGGTATTCACGTGCGGATTCCGTTCGGCCCGAGCGGCCTGACGGCAGCTGACGTGTCGTTCGCGCGTTCGATATCGGAGGTGGCGCGTGGTCTGGGACTGAGGTCCGATCCGGCGGCGCTCCAGTCCGTACACCTCGCGATCGATGCGGTCGACAGGTCGGCGATCATGCCGTTCTGGCGGGTTGTCTTCGGCTACGAGGAGTCGGCGGATGATCTCACCGACGACGTGCGCCGGGACCCTGGCATCAGGTTCCAGCGGGTCGATCAGCCACGTCCGCTGCGCAACCGGATCCACGTCGATGTCGCGTGGGCGGACGACACCGCCAATACGCGACGTGCGGCGGTGCTGGCCCATGGGGGTCACGTGGTCAACGACGAGCGCCCGTGGGTGATCGACGACCCCGAGGGGAACGAGACCTGCCTCCCGCTCGGGCCGACCGCAGCCCTGGGCGACGACCCGGGAACTGAGGACTGGCGGCAGATGGGCAGCGCGATCACCTGCTACCCGACGGCCTCGTTCGGGGAGTCGGTTGACCTTGCCGCGGCCGTTGCCGGGATCAGCGACGCTGCCGGAAAGGCGCTGTCGGTGGACGTCCGTCCTGGCTGCGTCACGCTCGACTCCGGCAAGGACCAACACGAGACCGAGGACTTCGACCTCGACAAGGGGTTCCTGGAGGTTGCCCGTCTGGCCCAGGCCGCGGCCCGTGGGATGGGGCTGAGGGCCGACCCATCGCCCCGACGGCGATTCCTTCAGGTCTCGATCCACGCTGTCGACGTTTCCGCGGTGCGCCCGTTCTGGACGGCTGTACTCGGCTATCAGCAGGGCCCATACCAACGCTTGCTTCAGGACAGCTACGATCCGCGCCGGCTCAATCCGGTGTTCTGGTTCCAACAGATCGACGCCAAGGACGCCGACGACGAAGCCCGGCGGGCACAGCGCAATCGGATCCACGTCGACGTGTTCGTCCCCGACGATCAAGTACGGGCGCGGATCGATGCGGCGCTGGCGGCCGGCGGCCGGATCACGGACGAGTCCCATGCACCCGCCTGGTGGACGGTCGCCGATCCCGAGGGCAACGAGGTGGATATCGCCGTCGCATCGTGACGTGAGCACACTTCGCGCACGACTACCTGAAGGGTCAGTGCCACAGGGTTCTCGAGAGTCATCGAGTGGGGACCCCGGTCACCGTCCGGCCTCCCACAGGACGACCCGGTTTCCCACTGGATCGGCGAACCGCGAGTGGCGAGGCATGTTCTCACCATCCGTCGGCGGATAGTGCTCGGTCGCGCCTGCAGTGAGCGCACGCTGGTGGGCTTCCTCGAGTTCCACGACGCCAAGCCCGAACGCGGACTGATGCCCGTACTGGGGCTCGTCAGCCGATCGCACCCTGATATTCAGGAAGCCAATGGCATCGCCCTCGCCGAGTACCACCTGCTGGCTTGCGCCTCCCCAGTTCTCGAGCCCGGTGCCCAGCACCTCTCCCCAGAACCTGCACGCGACCTCCAGCGCGGCATCGGAGTCCACCCCGATGTTCACCGCGACCAGTCGAAAATCTGCAGCCGACTTCATGTGCGTGGAACTCCCTTCAATGTCCTGTGCCAGGTGATCCAAGAGTTCCTCGACCCGCCCGGCCCGTTCGCGAAGTGCGGCACGCTGACGTGTGAGAATCGCGCGCGCCTTGGAGGCGTCACCGTCGAGCATCCTGGAGATGTCGTCCGTCGACAGTTCCGCCTCACGCAGGACGCGGACCCGTCGTGCGATGTCGACCTGGGCGTAGCTGTAGCGCCGATAGCCCGTCCGCGAGTCAACCTCAGCCGGCCGCAACAGGCCGATGTCGTCGTAGTGGCGAAGCGTCGCGATCGACAACTCCGTCAACATCGAGAAGGTCCCAATGGTCACCAGTTCGTCCGGCATGACGACATCATCCGGTCTCAGGTGACCTGAGAGTCAAGGAACTGGCGGTGGCGTACGGGTGGCCGTCGCCACCCACGCGAGGACTCCTCGGGCGATCTTCACGGTGTCTTCGTCGTTCGTTGTGAGCACCGTGGGGATGAGCGTGCGAGTCCGAGCTGCGTCGGCCATGGCGTCGTCGATCCACTCGGGCGGCCAACCTCGCGCCTGTAGGCGGCTGTGACGAAGCTGATCTGCGCAGTCCAGGAGCGCCCAGTGGACGGGTCCGTCCTGATCTGATCCGGTGGCCAGGTCCTCTGGGGAAGGCGTGGGGCAGAGCAGAAGCACCGGATGCCCGGCGCGACGGACGATATGGATGATGCGATCCCACACTCGGTTGTACGCGGGCCAGATCGGCGCCGCCTCTGGATCGGCGATCGGAACGCCGAGGAGGGCACCGTCTTCCAGAGGTAGCCGCGGCGTGGCTTGCCGGAACAATTGTTTTCGTTCACCGGACGTTTGGCAGTACGGTCATGGCTCATGATCATTCGGCCCGTACGTGACGAGGATGCCGCCAGCCTTCAGCGGAATTGCTTCGGCGCGATCACCGTCGAACAGACGGCCGAGATGATCAAGCCTGCGGTCCAGGAAGGGAAGCGCGAAGAGGCAGTCATGCTGGTGGCGGTCCGCGATGACGGGGACGTCGTGGGCACCTGCTCTGTGACCCGCCTGCAGCACCGGCTGTGCCGACATCGAGCCGAGGTCGGCGGCTTCGTCCTCACTCCCGCTGCACAAGGGACTGGGCTGGCACGACAGCTCATCGTCGCCGCCTCCCGCGATGCCGCCAGCTGGGGGTGCTCCATCCTGGAGATCAGTTGCCGGGGCGGCACCCATGCAGAGGACGCGTATCTCGGACTCGGCTTCCGGGAGTGGGGGAGGTTACCCGAGGGCTATCACGATCACGGTGGCCTGATCTTCGACGAGGTTCGGCTCTGGATGCCGATCACGTCCGAATAGCATCTCGAGTCGCAATTCCGCACACCGCACGGGTACCGTCCGGCGGGTGAGCGACGACGAGGTGCTCTCTGACAGGTCCGACCGGCCAGTCCTTCGCTTCGGCGCGACAGTCCGGCACCCGGTCCAGCCCTGGACTCCCGCTGTGCACGCCCTCCTTGACTATCTGCAAGGAGCCGGCTTCCAGTACTCGCCACGAGTGGTTGGCATCGAAGGCGAATCGGAGATTCTTACCTACATCGAGGGAGACTCCGGCGCCGAGGGATGGTCCAGCGTCGCCGATGAGCGGGGATTGGCAGCAGCGGCCAGGATGCTGCGCACCTACCACGACCTCGTTGCTGTCTGGCGGCCCACGCAGGCACCGGTCTGGTTCAACGGGATCGCGGGTACCGGCGGGCCGGGAGAGGTCGTCTGCCACGGCGACTTCGCCCCATGGAACATCGTCTGGCAGGGCACCCAGCCTGTAGGCCTCCTGGACTGGGAGTACGCCAGCCCAGGGCCGCCACAACGAGACGTCGCCTACGCGCTGGAGTGCATGGCGCCGTTCCGCAGCGACGCCGACTGTCTCAAGTGGCTTCGTTATCCAGAGCCTCCGAACAGGCGCCGCCGGATCGAGCTGTTCGCGGACGCGTACGGCCTGACATCAACGGACTGGCTCATCGACGCAGTGATCGCCAACCAGGTCGGCGCGATAGAGACTGTCCGCCAGCTCGCCGCCGAGGGCCACGAGCGGCAGATCACGATGGAGGCTGATCGATATCCCGAGCAACTTGAAGGCCACATCAGGTGGATAGAACAACACCGGACCCTCTTCGGCTAGAAGCTGGCGTCACCAACATCTGCCGCTAGCGGCAGATCGCTCCTCGTGCGCTCTATCCGCGGCGGCTGTTGGGTTGCCTGCCGCCCGGGTCGTAGATCGTGCCTGCTCGGCTCCGCGATACGAAGGTGCCCAGGGCGTGGTCACGCGGGCCGCCGTCACCGAGTAGATCGGCGGCCTGGCCGGATGCGTACCGAACGTGGTCCGCTCGACCCCGGGCAACACTCCGCGCCGCCTACCCGAGGCGGGCGCTGCGCCTCCGATCTCCGAGTATGAGGCCCGCCGGGTGGCCGGGTCCGCCCCGTCCGTCCGGACCGCCGTTGCGCCGGTCAGGAGTGATCAATTGGTGGCAGTACCTGGCCGAGGAGCCGGTCGACGAAGGAAGCATCGACGGGCTCGTGGCTGACCACCCGGCGGTAGAACAGCGTGCCGCCGAGGACCCCGGCAAGCAGGTCGGGATCGGTGTGTTGTGGGAGTTGACCGTTGCGCACAGCGCGGACGAGGATGTCCCGAAGTGGTGCGCGCCGTTGGGTGATGAGTTCGGCGAGCAGTCCACGTAGCTCCGGGTCGCGTTCGGCCGCGTCCGTTAGGGTCCCCATCAGTGGCGCCCACGGCGCCTTGGTGAGAGTGGTGGCAAGGTTACGCAGGAACTGTCGGAGGTCTTCGCGCGCATCTCCGCTCTCGGGAGGTGCGGGCGGCGGGGAGTTGACTGACTGGAAGGCCTCCAGGACGAGCGGCGGTAGGCGAGGCCAGTGTCGATAGATGCTGCTCTTGGCGACTCCCGACCGCGCCGCCACCTTCTCGATGCTGAGGCCACCGATTCCGGTCTCGGCGAGGAGCTCCAAGGTGGCGGCAAGAACCTTTGCCCGGGTGCGGTGTATGCGAGGGTCCACCTCCCGGTCGCTCACCACGGCGGTGTGCCCCGAACTGTCAGCTCGAGGTAGCTGGTGTCGTCGTGGAAGACGGTGTTCCTGGCCGGATAGGGCGGACCGGCCGTAGCGAAGTAGACGTACCCCTGGTCCGCTGGTGGGGCGAGACGTTGCGGGTCGCTGCCGATCTCCAGAACGAGTCGGTGACCGGCACGGACCAGCTGTGCGAACGGTGTGAGGCTGAACGTGAGGGTGACAGGGCGCCCTGGCGTCATCGGCCTGGGCTGGGTGTGGTCGTGCACGATCTCGGTGGCCGTACTCCGTTCGTGGTCCACCGTGCGGTGGGAGGCGAGGAGCCAACCGACGCTGAGGACCGTTGTCGTTCCGTCCGGTGCAAGGTCGGACAGCCGTGCCTGCACATGCGTGTCCATCGCCGTACTGGCCACGCGCAGCGTCAGGTGTACAGGCCCGACGACATGGTTGTCCTCGGGCAACGGCGCGGACTCGTACCGCACGACATGCCGGTCGAACGCGCCGGGATGTTCGACGCCAGGCGGGATCGCGGCCCACCAGCGAGGGTCCGATCCGGAGCCTTCGTGGGGTCCGAGCTGACCGATGGGCCCGTCTCCTGTGGACAGTGCCAGCCGCCACGGCCGGGCGTCGGGCACCGGCCAGTCCTCGGCGCTCTCCCAACGTTCCGCACCGTGCAGCCAATATCGCACCGGCGGGAGTGCGTCGAAGCCATTGTCGACGCCGCGCAGGATGTGGTCGTAGTAGGCGACGATCTCCTTCTGGTAGCGCAGGAACGGCCACTGGCTCCATCGCTTGCCGATGAACAGCTTCTTGTTCGGCGACCGCACCGCGTGCCAGGCGTCGAAGGCACCGAACAGATGCAGGCCGACCATGCTCCACTCGGTGCCGATCAGCGCCGGAACGTCGATCTGGGAAAGCCGCGGCCACGCAGAGGTTTCACGGTAGAGCGGTCCGTCGAACGGCGCCTCCAGCGCGTACGTCGACCAGCGTCGCAACCACGGCTCCGGCACCGGCAGCCGTCGGGTGAGACGTGGCAACTGGCGTGCCATCACTCGACGGGCCACGGACTGCGCGGGACGGCTGCCGACGAGGTAACCGAGTGAGTTCCGTACCTTCGCGGGGAGCCGAATCCTCTGTGCGGCACCGTTGATCGCGACGTAGCGACCGAGAAAGCCCGACGTGAGGGTGCCGTTGTGGTACGCCAGCATCCGATAGAGGTCGGTCGCCGAGCCGAACGGAGCGATCGCGGCCAGGCCGGGCATCCGATGCCCGGCAGCCATCAACTGGCTGATCGCGAAGTACGACATGCCGATCATCGCGACGCGGCCGTCGCACCAAGGTTGCCGCGTGAGCCAGGCGATCACCGCACGCAGGTCTTCCAGTTCGCTCCGGCCGAACATCTCCGGAGGCAGCTCGCCTCCGGACCTGCCCGTGCCCCTGGCGTTGACCACGGCCACGGGGTAACCCTGGCTGGCAAGGTAGGTCACGTCACCGGGCTCGTTGAACGGCGCCGGAAGACCGGTCGGCATCAGATCCTTGTTGTACGGGCTCCACCCGAGGAGCGCCGGCTGAGGTTGCTCGGTTGCCGGGCGGTAGACATCCCCCACGAGGACTGTGCCGTCGTCCACCGGGATCCGCGTCTCGGGCTCGGAGTGGACGGCGTACGTCCGGCGCGATCCCGTCGGTGTCCAACCAGCCAGCTGGGGGCCCCGGAGCATGGATCGGGGAACTCGCACGGCGCACCTCGCTCTAGAACGGCAGCGTTTCGCTATGAAACGGTACCGTTCGATTCAGCGGACGCCAAGGGCATCGACCGGAAGGGCGCCGTGGTGCCGGCATGCCGTCGGGGTCTACCTGAGGGGGACGGTCGCTGGTCAGCGGACCCCGTAGCGGAGGTAAACGACACCGCTGCGGAAGCGGCGCTCGTCGAGGAGCTCGAGCTGGACGTGAACGTCATCGGGCAGTGCGCGCTTTCCGCCACCGACCACGATCGGGCCGAGGAACAGGTGGCACTCGTCGACCAGGCCTGCGGCTATCGCCTCGCCACCGAGCTCTGCACCGCCAACCGAGAGGTCGCGGGCCGAGGATTCCTTGAGCTGCCTGATCGTTGCGGGATCGAAATCACGCTCGATCCGCGTCCGCGCGCTGGACGACAGCCTGGAGCGTGCGCGAGTAGACGATCTTTTCGGCCGCTTGCCACACCTCCGCGAAGTCGCGGGCTACCACGTGTTGATCGCCCCCGGTGCTCACGGTCTCCCAGTACACCATCGTCTCGTACATCCGACGCCCGTAGAGGTACGTGCCGATCGGCCGCTCGAGGTCGTTGACGTACGCGTGCACCTCTTCATCGGGGGCCGCCCACTCGAAGTTGCCGCGCTTGTCCTCGACGTATCCGTCCAGGGATGCGATAGCGGAGTAGATCAGCTTGGCCACGTCAGGACCTCCATCGTCATCGACAACTGTTGTTCGCTGAGCCTGGCGCGCCCCCACCAGGTTGAGGATGCGGCGGTGAGCTCAAGGCGTGCATATTCACGTGAGGGCCGGTTGAATGCGTTGTACCACAGGTGGGGAGCTGGAGCGTGGAGCAATGAGCACCAAGGCGATGACCGGGCAGCAGGTGGCAACTGCCGCCATCGACGGCTGGACTTTCCTTGTCTACTACGGCCTCTTTCGCCTCCATACCCGGATCCACACCAAGGACTTTGCCACCGGTCGCCAGGTCGTCAACGCCATCGGGGATGCCGCTGCGGAACTCAACCACCACGCGGACCTCGACCTGCGCCCGACCCGAGTCGACGTCCGACTGACCAGCGGCTACGAGGCCGGCGGCGTGACCGAGACCGACATCGAGCTGGCCCGCCGGATCTCCGACATCGCCGCGGCCGCGGGCGCCGAACTCGAGTGCCGCACCATCACGCTCATCGAGCCCGGTCTGGATACCCCCGACCACGAGCGGATCGGGCCGTTCTGGGCGGCGGTGCTGGGCGGGGAGTACACCGCTGGGGAAGGATTTGCCGATGTGGGGGAGCCCAACCAGGCGCTGCCGCTGATCTGGTTCCAGCGTTCCGGTAGCGAGGAGCGCCGGCAACGCTGGCATCTCGACGTCTTTGTCGATCGGGCGCAAGTGCAGCCTCGGCTCGACGCCGCCCTGGCAGCCGGTGGAACGCTGGTCGGCGGCACCAAGCTGTCCGATCCGGATGGCAACAAGGTCTGCCTGTGCACCTGGCAACCCGACAATGCAGTCGCGTCGCCGGGTGCGACCAGCCCGTGATCCCAACCTGGTCTCAGGAGTGGGTGAGCCACTCGGCGTAGAACATGCCGAGTCCCGCGGCGACGAAGATGCCGCAGATGATCCAGAACCGGATCACGATGGTGATTTCCGGCCAGCCCTTGAGCTGGAAGTGGTGCTGGATCGGGGAACTCAGGAAGATCCGGCGGGGAGTGCCGGTGAGTCGTCTGGTCAGCTTGAAGTAGCCACGCTGAAGGATCACCGAGGCGTTGGCGGCGACGTACAGGCCGCCGATGACGATGAGGAGCAGTTCGGTCCGGGTCATGATGGCCAGCCCAGCCATGGCGCCACCGAGTCCGAGCGCACCCGTGTCGCCGATGATGATCTGGGCCGGGTTGGCGTTCCACCAGAGGAATCCGCCACAGGCGGTGGCCAGCGAGAACGCGATGATGGCGAGGTCGTACGGGTCGCGCACCTGGTAGCAGCCAGGCAGGTCGGCTGCGGCGCAGGCCTGGTTGAACTGCCAGACGCAGACGATCGTGTAGCCGGCGAAGACGAGGGTGCAGGTGCCCGCGGTCAGGCCGTCCAGGCCGTCGATCAGGTTCACGCCGTTCGAGGTTGCGGACACCATGAACAGTGCCCACAACACGAAGATCACTGCCCCCAGTTGGAGGCTGGGGATGTCGCGCATGAAGGAGACGAACGTCGATGCGGGGGTGAGCCCGTAGGCGTCGGGGAGTCGAATGGCGAGGATGGCGAACAGGACCGCTATCAGGGTTTGGCCGATCAGCTTCGCGCGGCCGCGGAGGCCGAGATTGCGTTCGCGAGTGACCTTCAGAAAGTCGTCGAGGAAGCCGACCGCACCGAGGCCGACCAGGAGGAGCAGGACGAGCATGCCCGACGCCGAGGGCCCGGCGCCGGCGACGAGGTGTGCGACGAGGTATCCGATGACGGCGGCGGCGATGACAGCAGACCCACCCATCGTGGGGATGCCCTGCTTGACCTGGTGTTCCATCGGCATGTCGTCGTGGATGGGTTGACCGAGTCCCTTCCGAACGAAGAACCGGGCCACCAACGCAGTCAGTCCCAGGGACAGCGCGAGCGATACGACACCGCCAAGGAGGATCGCCTTCATCCGGCTACCCGCTGATGTACCTGCCGGCCACAGGTCTCCTCAGGCACGACGACCACCCTCCGTTACGCTGCCGCACCACCCACCTGGCTGGTGAATCGTTGACGATATCGATACGTCCTGTCGGCACCGACTCATGCCCGGCCCTGTCGACCAGGGCAGGTCGGGTGATGCCGCATTACCAGACGCGCTCTAGGCAGATACAGCATGGACCGAGGACTGGCGCCGTGCGATCCATGCCTGATCCCTCGGCGCGCCGCGCGGTCGAGCCTGGTCGGGTGTCTGCGCAGGTCAGGCGGCTAGGGCGGTGGGACTCGAACCCCGCGACCCAGGGATCAGGAGGATCCGGAACGGCCTGTCCCAGAGGACAGAAGCTCGGCTACCAGCTCATACGCTTGGACCATCCAGGTCGCATCGCCGCGTTCCCGGCCACGAAGAGCCCAGCTGGCGGCGTCGGCCTGAGCCCAGCGGATGGCCCGTTCGCGCTCGATCTCGGCGGCGTCGGCGAAGATCGCCAAACGGCGCCTCAGCTCTGCGCCCAGATCCTTGGCCGCGAGCAGGCCATCAGCATCGCGGCGGATCACCCTGAGCGCGTCGGAGGCGAGGTCTCCGACGAAACCCTTGGGGTCGACCACCAGCCAGGACTCGCGCTGGGCGGGTACGACGTTCCCGAAGTGCAGGTCACCGTGAACCATCGTGTCGGGTTGGTCGAGGGCGAGGTCCTGGATGGTCGCGACCGCTGCGCCCAGTGCACGCTGTGACAGCGGCTGGCCCAGCTTCTCGGCCTCCTCGCGGAGCGACTTGTCCCACCCCCTTGCCCGATCCGAGAGGCGGGGGAGGTCGGGTGGCGCCGGAACGGCCAGTCGACGCGCGAGCTGGCCCGTCACGGCGATCGCCTCGTCGACGTCGCCGAGGTCGTCGAGGGTCTGCCATTCGGCCTGTTCCAACAGCAGGGCGAACTTGGCGTCGTCCCGTTCGTACAGCAGCACCGCCCCCCGCCCGCCCCAGACGGCGAAGGCATGAGCTTCGTACTGGTTGGCCGGATGCGTGAAGGAGATCTTCAGGACAGCAGGGGTGCCGTCGTGGCGCTGCACGGGCAGGATGATCCCAGTGTTGCCGCTGGCCATCGGCGCGGTCGGGTTGCATCGCCACCGCTGCAGGAGCTCATCCACCAAGCCAGGCAGGGATGCCACCCAGGCTCGGCCGGGATCGCCCTCACGATCGATCGTGTGCTGGGCAAATGCCTCGGGGATCTTGATCACCGCTGCAGGATAGCCATCCGTCCGACCGGGGGATCGGGATCGACCGCCCGGTCCGCTCTGGGACCCTGGTCTGGTGACTGACGTGCATGGGCGCGCCGACGTGGAGGCTTCGTCAACCAACCGGGCCGCCGATCGACGACGCGGCTTTGCGCGTTGGGTCGCGGCGAATGTCGGCTCGGCGGTTCCTCAGTCGATGGCGCCGATCACCTTTGGGTTGGCGGCTTTGTCCCAAGGGGACCTCAACGCCGGTGCCCTGATGATGACGGCGATGACCGTGGCGCAGGTGGTCGGTGCGGTACCCATCGCCGCGGCCGGCCGGCGGTTCTCGGTGAGTGCGTACGCGCGGTTTCTCGCCGCGTTCCGGACGTTCGCGTTCGTCGGTGTCCTGCTCGCGATCGCGGGCCAGGCGCCGATCCCCGTGCTGGTGGTTGCCGCCAGTCTCGCCGGGCTGGTCAACGGGGCGATCTTCGCGGTACTGCGGGCGATCTTGAACGACATGGTGGCCTCGGACAAGTTGCCGCGTGCGCTCGGTGTCGCTGCGACGGTCACCGAACTCGTCTTCGTGAGCGGGCCGATCCTCGCTTCGACGATCGGTGGTGTGTCGGTCATCGCGGCCGTGGGCATCATGGCGATCGCCAGCGCTCTGCCCTTGGTGGCGCTCCCACGCATCGCGCATCGCGCGCCGCCTGAGTCGACCCGCGTACGTCAGGAATCAATCCACCTGAGCCTGGTGGTCTGGTTGTTGGCGGCAGGCAGCGCCGGCGCCTGCGTTGCCGCGGTCGAGGTCGGCGCCGTGGCGCTGGCGCTACGCCACGAGCTCACGCCCAGCGCGGCGTTCCTCTTCACGGTCCCGCTGTGTGTCGGATCCGTCCTCGGTGGCGTCTGGGTAAGCATCCGCAACCGGCGCCTGCGGCAGCGGACCGTCGTTGCGATGCTTGTGCTGACCGCTGCCGGAATGCTCGCCGTCGCCTGGGACGCGTGGATCGGCTCGGTGATCGCCGGGGTTGTCCTCATCGGCCTGTTCCTCGCCCCGCTCGGGATGTCGTTCTCGGTGTTCATCGACGACGTGCTCCCGCGAACCCGACGCGCCGAAGGCTTCGGTCTACTGAACACGTCGAAGTCCGTCGGCCTCATCACCGCATCATCCGTGATCGCGTTCGGCTCCCTGGAGGCATCCTTCCTCGTCTCGGCAGCGCTCGCCCTTGTCTCGGCGATCATCATTGTCGCCGTGCATGCACGCAGCGTCCGGCGAAAGCCTCCGGCGACACTGCGTTCCCATGTCTGAGGGCGATAGAGAGGAACGGCTGGCCCAACCGATCAAGGAAGCGAGTCGCAGACTGTCGCCCGAGTCGTCCGACGCGGAGTGCAGCGAGCGACAGGAGCGGCTACGCAACAGGACCGAGGTTGACGAGGCTATCCGCGCAGCGGGACTCGACGGTGATCCGAACCGACTGACGCCGAGGCAGCAGTCACTTCGGTACCACATCACGGGCGCGCCGGCCACACCTCGTCGATCGACGATCCCGACGCATTCGACCAAGCCATCGTGTCGGCGTTGGCGAGGCACCTCAGCACGCCCGCCACGGCCGACGCCTGACGCCCACGTGCGGCGAGGTCGCACGTTTGGGGATGACGATCTCGTCCGACTGACCGCCGCGAGTGGGCGGCGGCGCCGGCGCGCGAGGATGGGTCCATGACGGCCTGGGTGCTGCATGTTGACATGGACCAGTTCTTGGCGGCGGTCGAGATCCTGCGCCGTCCTGAGCTGGCGGGACTGCCGGTGGTGGTCGGCGGTCGAGGCGACCCGACAGAGCGGGCTGTGGTCTCGACGGCGTCGTACGAGGCGCGCCAGTTCGGCGTCCGGTCCGGGATGCCGCTCAAGACCGCGGTACGCCGATGCCCTGACGCGGTGGTCCTGCCGGTCGACTTCCCCGTGTACGAGGCGGCGTCGGAGCAGGTGATGCGGACCCTGCGGGACTTTCCCGGCGTGGTGGTGGAGCCACTGGGCTGGGACGAGGCGTTCGTCGGCCTCGACGCGGACGACCCCGAGAGCACTGCCCGCGCCCTGCAGGCCGCGGTCCTCGAGGCGACCCTGCTGCACTGCTCGGTCGGCATCGGGGACACCAAGGTCCGGGCCAAGACCGCCACCGGCTTCGGGAAGCCGCGCGGGGTCTACCGGCTGACGCGGGACAACTGGCTGGAGGTGATGGGCGACCGGCCGACCACCGCACTGTGGGGCGTCGGTAACCGGATCGGGGCCCGGCTGGCCGGCCTGGGGATCGGTACGGTGCGCGAACTCGCGAACGCACCTGATGCCCCTCTCATCCAAGAGTTCGGACCCAACACCGGGCCGCACATCGGACGCCTGGGACGCGGCGGCGGCAGCACCATCGTCGACGACAGCCCTTGGGTCGCGCGTGCACACGGGCACGAGACGACCTACCAGCACAACCTCACCACGCCCGAGGAGATCGCCACCGCCCTACGCTCGCTGGCAGACCAGGTGACCGGAGACCTCCGCCGCGAGGAACGCAGCTGTGCGCGAGTCCACCTCAAGGTGCGGTTCGCGCCGTTCTTCACCGTCACGCGGGTCCGCAAGCTGCCGGAGCCCACCTTCGATGCTGCCGTGATCGCGCAGACCGCGCTCGACCTGTTCCGCGGCCTCGACGACGACCGTCCCATCCGTCTGCTCGGCGTACGCGGGGAGATGGTGCCACCCGAGGGCGGATACGACCCACCACGCACCCATGGCCGTCGCGCCGAGCCCTAGGTGTCGGCCGCCAGTCAGTCGTTGGCTGGCCTGGGCGTGGTTGTTCCCGCCGCCTCGCGGCGTGACGGACCTGGTTCGACGCCGCGGTTGGTCGATCTAGAGATGCGAGGTGTCGTTCATCGAGACGACCGCACGGTTGTGGAAGAAGTCGTCCTCGTGAAGGCGGGTGATCCCGCCGCTGGTCGACCGGAAGGCCGCATAGCCCGCGGCGTCGAGCGGGAAGTGGATCCAGGCGCTGATCACGAAGGACAGGGCGCCCCCGTGCGTGACGATCACCTGGTGTGCGCAGGGGCGTGAGGTGATGACCTCCATCGCCCGGTAGATGCGCGTTCCGAGCTCGCCCTTGGTCTCGGCACCGTCGATGCCTTCATGGTGGTTCATCCGCTCGCCCGTCGCCGGCGGCGGTACGAACCGCTCATCGAGCCAGCCCTGCGGCCTCCCGCCGGCAACTCCGTAGGACTTCTCTCTCAGGTCCTGCAGCGGCACCGGCTCCGCGGCGAGCACATCCGCGATGGCCCGCGCCGTCTGAGTGGTCCGTTTGAGGTCCGAGGTGAAGAGCTCGACGTCGGTACCAACCGGAACGAGCTCGCGCATCCGAGCGGCGATCGCGGCGGCCTGCCGCTGACCGTTCTCCGTCAACTCGGAGTCGAACCAGCCACCCACGAGACCGTTCACGTGATGCGTGGTCTCTGGATGTGTGACGACGTACAGGGTCTTCACGCCTGGCTCCCGTCCTCTGAGGGCCTATCGGGTGTCGGAAGGCTCGAGGCTGCGGTCTCTGGGCGGCGAATCGGACTCGCGTCTTCGGTCGCCACGGCGGCCCGGCGGCTCCGACCGGGATCGGCCCTCCTGCGAGGTGAGACCTCCCCTGCGTCGCGGTGGCGTGCGGTCTCGCTCCCAGAACTCGGCCGCTGTCGCCTCTGCCGCGGCGACTCCCCGCGCATAGGCGTCGCGCGCCTCGTCCGACTCGTCCCAGAGGTCGTGGCCCTCGAACTCAGCCGGGCCCCGGCCGAGCCGTTCAGCGACCAGACCATCGTAGATCGGTGTTTCACTCATCGGGTGGCTCCCAACAGAACGGGCGTCACCCCCGTGGCATCCCTGACAGTCACGGCATGGTGCCGCCATGTCCTGACACGGACAGAGCCCTCACTGACAGAACTCGCTCAGCCACACGGCGTCCGGACCGAGTGGCTGACGGCCGGTTGGACTCGCCCGCCCCTCCGTCCTGGCGGAGCGCCGAACTGCCGACCAGAGGTTAGAACGCGCGAGCCGGAGCTCCGGTTACGTCGATCGAGGGAAACGGCGTGTCTTCCACTGATCTCGTGCCCTGACCGACCGTGCGTCGAGGGCGGACGTCACGAACGGCGGCCACGTGCGGACGGCAAGTGAGCGCACCAAGGTCGACTCTCCAGAGCCTGCGTTCCCGCTGGTCGAGAGTGCGAAGCGCCGAGTCATCGGAGGAGCGCTCGTGCGCTCACCGGCGCGGGGTGTCGTGGCGCAGGGGACGTGTGCGATCGGCTCTGGTGGCGTGGTGCCAGGAGGTCGTGTGGGCGTAGACGATGATGTTGTCCGACCATCCGACCTCCTTGCGATACGTGCCGCCGCAGGTGATCAGACGGAGTTCGGAGCGGCCGCTCGGTCCGTCGATCTGATCGCCGGGGAACCGGTTCTTCGGCTGGTGTGAGGCACCGTCGACGCGGTAGACGACGACGATTCCGTCGCGGCGCGTGACCGTGATGACGTCGCCACGGCGAAGCCTTCCCAACTCGTAGAAGACGGCGGGCCCGCTGTATCTGGAGTCGAGGTGACCCACGATCACGGTGCGGCCAGGCTGTCCGGGCGTGACGCCGTGGTTGTACCACCCCGCCAGATAGGGCTTGTTCGCCGGAGGGACAGCGATCGCACCGTTGCTGGCATCACCGAGTGACACGAGCGGCGCTGCAACCTCGATTGCTGGGATGTCCACCCGCGTCGGTGCTGACCTGGACGCCAGATGTGCCCGCGACGAGGTGCCCGTGGCGGTCGGTGACGGAGTTGCCGAAGCCGTTGGAGGCGGGCTCGAAGCAGGAGTAGGCGACCCGTCCGTTGTCGAGCCGGCGTGCAGCTGGGTCGCGGGCTCACGGGATGGGAACGGGGGTTCCGTTGCCACCGGCATGGGTGGGGACGAGGGGCGCCCCCACTGATCGGCGGAGATGAGGCCGATGCCGGTGACGGCTGAGAGCACGATCAGGGCGGCTGCCACCCTCCGACCCAGGTGTCGGGGGCGGAGGGCCTGTCGCAGGTACGTCCACATGGTGGGTATCGGCGCTGACGTCATGCGGCGCACTTGCCCCGCTCTGATTCTGCCATTCGATTTCCCCGTCGATCTGAACGTGTGGAGGTGGAAATGCTCGCAAGATTCGCCAATCAATTTTGCGCATGACGACTTGGCTCATCGTGATCTACCAGGTCACGTACCCCTACCGCACCCGGAGGCTACGTACGTCCAAACAGTTGTCCAGATGGCGTTGCAGGGACGGCAGTTGTGGATCCCCGCCCTCGACCCCACGCGGTGCCGGATGGGACGCGATCGACCGTCGTCCGATCCCTCATGAGGAAGTGGCAGATCGGCTGTCCGATGGCGTCTGGTCGGACCCGCTCGATGGGCGTACCTTCTGGGTTCAGAGGGATGCGGTCGGCAAGGAGATCTGGAAGGTGTCACGTGCGCCCAGTTGTCGTCGCGGTCACCTTTGCGATCCTGCTCGCCGGCTGTGGTAGGTCGACCGCGGTGGTCGAGGGTGAACCTGTCGCCACGCCGTACGGCGGTCCGATGAGCCTGAAACAGGACTTCTCCGACGAGGCCAGCCCGCTGGAGCGGTCGGGCGCGGCTGGACGGGCGCTCGAGTGCGAGGGCGTCCCGTACAACGGCGGCAGCGGCGACTACATCGACAGCGGCCTGGAGTCCGTGCAGGGGACGGCCGTGAAGGCTCTGGCGAACTGGTTGGGGAACGAGGCCTGGGCCTTCCAGATTCCAGCGACGGGCTACCGGGTCGAACGTGAGGACGGCGATCGCACGCTTCTGTCCTACGACGTCGAGGGACGCACCAAGATCGCCTTCATCGCGGCCGACGGGATCCGGGACCACGCCCGTCACAAGGAGGGCTGGGGGGTCGAGTCCTGGGGACAGTGCGACCCGGCCGAGCTGCCCGCCAAGGTGACCGACGCGCTCGGGATCGGCGTGTGGGAGAACGCGTCCGGTCGTCGTGTACCGGTGACCAAGGTCCGTTCGTTTCAGGGTGCCAAGCACTGCAGCTGGGAGGACATCACCTTCCTCCACCTCGGGCCGGGAAAGAAGGAGTCGGATCAGTATGTCCGTGATACCGGCGGCGAGTTCAAGCGGTTCCTGGCGACGACGTACGACGACCACGCGAGGCTGCCGGAAGGAGCGACCGATACGGGGTTCCGCCGTGACGGGCGGCAGCTGTGGCTCGCGCCGGAGAAGGACGCGGCCTACCTCGTGAGCCGCGACGATCCCGGCGATGTGGAGCGATGGCCGGCAGCTGAGCAGCCGATCCTCTGCGGCTGACCTCGAGGTCGACTGCATTCGCCTCGACCTGGGCGCGCTGTCGGGCCTCGGGATCGCGTGCGGGTCCTGCCTCGTACGTTGGCCGGTCAGCGGTAGCCGCGGGCCTGAAGTGCGTAGAGGTCGGCGTAGCGGCCGCGTGCTGCGACGAGCTCCTGATGGGTGCCGACCTCGGCGACCGTTCCTCGGTCGAGGACGACGACGAGGTCCGCGGCGGCGACGGTGGAGAAGCGGTGGGTGACCAAGCAGGGTGACTGCGCCGCGGGATCGTGCCCAGCAGCGGCCGCGATGTAGCGCTCGAAGAGGCGGTGTTCTGTGGTGGCGTCGAGTGCGGCGGTGGGTTCGTCGAGGACGAGCAGGAGTGGTTCCGGGCGCATCATGCCCCGCGCGATCGCGAGGCGTTGCCATTGCCCACCGGACAGGTCGACGCCGGCGGGCCAGGAGCTGCCGAGTTGGGTGTCCAGGCCCTCGGGGGAGTGCGTGGAGTACGTCTTCGCTTGCGGCGCCGCGGAGCGCGGCGTGGACCGCGGGCTTGGTCGTGGAGGCGTGGGAGGTGACCGGCACCGACTGTCTCCTAGTGCGAGGAGCTCGAGCTTCGCGTGGTCCTGGAATGCTCCGGCGGTGCGGGCTCGCCAGGCGTCGAGGTCGACGTCGGCAAGGTCTGAGTCGTCCAGGAGGATCCGGCCCGAGGTGGCTCGGTACATCCCGGTGAGGAGTTTGACGAGGGTGGTCTTGCCGGCGCCGTTCTCGCCGACGAGAGCAATGACGGAAGCGGCTGGCAAATGGAGGTTGACGTCACGGATGGCCGGCGTTTCGGTGTCGGGATAGCTGAAGGTCAGGCGTTCCAGTCGGATCCCGTCGTCGAGCCGGGTGGGCGCGGCGCTCGTCCTGGGGTGTGCGTGACGGACCTGCTGGTCGTAGTCGCGGAGCCAGCGGAACTGGCCTGTGATGCGAGCGATGCGGGTGAAGCTGGTGATGGCCCACTGGACGGAGCGTCCGGCGTACTGCAGGCGGCCGACCAGCATGACGGCCAGTACGAGCGCACTGACAGGGATGGCCCGGGCGAGTGCATCGCTGACCATCCAGGCCAGGACCGCGGCGGCGGTGAGGAAGAAGAACATCGCACACGCGCCTTCGAGGGCGTTCGTACGGACGGCCAGGCGCACACCGGGTTGCCGCCAGCGGGTCACGGCGTCGGCGAGTTCGGCGCGCATGGCCCGGCGGATCCCGAACACGCGCAGCTCCGCGCCGGCAGTGGGCGAGGTGCCGAGCGTCAGCAGGTGGGTGGCCAGGCGGCCGGGTTCGGCCGAGGATCGCTCGGCCGCGGCCTGCCAGGGCGCCACCCAGCGAGTCGCGGCGAGGGTGGGGAGGCCGGCGAGAACGAGCAGCAGCAGTCTCGCGTCGGCGGTCAGTGCAAGCAGGATGGTGCCGGTCACGGTGAGGAGATCGTTGAACGTGCCGAGAAACATGTTGAAGGCCCCACCGAGAGCTGTCCTGCTGATCGCGCAGGATGTGAAGCCGGTCGAGATAGCGCGGCGACTCCAGGTGGTCCAGCGTCTGGATGCTCGCGGTGATGCGGGCGATCTCGGTGTCGAAGGCGAAGCCCACGCGTTCCATCTGGTTGACCCGAGCGGTGGTGCCCGCGATCTGAAGGATCCAGTTGAGGCCGATCGATGCGGTGAAGGCGCTCACGGCGAGCACCAGCTGCCTCGTGTCACCGCGGACGGCACCATCGACGAACCACGCGAGATAGAGGGGTTGAAGCAGCCCGATGACCTTGCCAACCGACTCCAGGAGACAGACCAGGGTCTGCCAGGGGCTGACTCGCACGGACATGGCCAGCACGATGCCGATGCCTCGGAGGGTCCTCATGGCGTCGGCACCTGCCCGGCGTCGTCGGCCATGTGCCCGGCAGGTTCCGGCCGGCCGGCGCCCGCGGCGGCGAAGCGCTGCGCCTGCAGGTTGAACATCTGGGCGTAGGCGCCACCCGCGGCCAGGAGCTGGTCGTGCGTGCCGTCTTCGATGATGCGGCCCCGTCCGACGGCGTCGTGGCCGATCACGATGATGCGGTCGGCATGGCGGACGCTGGAGAGCCGGTGGCTCACGAGCAAGGTGGTCACCCCGCCGGTCACGTCGAGGAAGCGATCGAACAGGGCCGCTTCGGCGCGTACGTCGAGCGCGGCTGTGGGTTCGTCGAGCACGATGAGCCCGGCGCCGCCGGCGACGGCGGCGAGTGCCCGGGCCAGGGCGACCCGCTGCCACTGGCCCCCGGACAGGTCGGTTCCGCCGACGAACTCGGGCGACAGGATGGTGTCCCAGCCGTTCTCGAGCCGCTCCAGGAGCTCTGAGCCGCCCGCGTCCTGCAGTGCCGAGGCAAGGATCGTCGACCTGGTGCGCGGGCCAGCCGGGTCCGACGTTCTGGCGGAGCGACAGCTTGTACCGGACGAAGTCCTGGAAGATCACGCCGATTCGGTGGCGTACGGCGTCGTCGGTCGCGGGGTCGCCTCCGTCGAGCCGGACGGTGCCCGCGTCTGGTGCGTACAGGCCGCACAGCAGTTTGATCAACGTCGACTTGCCGACACCGTTCTCGCCCACGACGGCCAGGGCCTGGCCGGCCGGCACCGTCAACGACAGCCGCGTGAACGTCGGCTCCTCCCGCGTCGGGTAGGTGAACGTCACGTCGCGAAGCTCGATGCCCACGGCACCCGGCCGGTTCCCCGGCGCGGGGAATGAGGTCTGCGCGGACGTCCCGTCAGAAGGGTCCGGAAGCTCCGGCAGGCCGAGCCAGGTGCGGAGGCGAACCAGTTCCCAGGTCGCGGCGGTGGAGCGGCCGAGCGCCATCTGCGCGTCACCCTGCGGACCGAACGCCTCCAGCGCAAGGATGGCTTGCACCAGCGTGACGATCGCCGCGAGTGCTACCACGCCGGCCGAGGCGTCGCGTGCGAGCAGAGCCAGTACCGCTCCGTTGGCGGCGAGCATGGCGACCGCGGCCACCATCACCATCCCCAGTCCACGGTGGCGATTGCGCCAGACCACTGCCATCGCGTCTTTCCAGGTGGTCGAGTAGCGCTCCAGCAGCCAACCGGCCAGGCCGAACAGGCGGACATCCTTCGCCGACACGGCGCCGGTCAGCAGCCCGCGTAGATAGGCCGCGCGGCGACGTTCATCCCCGGAGACGTCGAGGACGTTGTCGTGCTGCTTGTTTACCCACCGGGTGAACATCCGGGACAGCACGACGTACGACGCTGCCACGACGCAGGGTGCCCACCACTGCCACGTCATCAGGACGAGGAACGATCCCACCCCGGTGAGCCGGGTCCGGACGATCGACCACGTGAGCTCGATACCGGCAGTGAAGTCCCATTCGCGGGTGGCGTTGATCACCGCATCGAGACGTCCGGCGAAGTCTGGGTCCTCCAGGTGCGCCACACCGTGTGGTGCCGTCCCGGCGTCCATCGCCATGTCGTAGAACGTCCGGAGGTACCGTGCGGAGATCGCTTGGGACAACGCCGCCGTCGCCGACGTCAGGGCCGGCGAGGCGACGAAGGTCGCCGCGGTCAGGACCAGCCAGAGCCACACCTGTCCGGCAGCGGCGGGCGACGCGTCCGCTGCGATGGCTTGATGGAGCGATCCGATCAGCTGACCGGTCGCCAGGATGCCGCCGGTCGTCACAGCTGCCGAGCCCACGGCCAGGCCCAGGGCCGTCAACGAGTGGGCCGGAGCCGATGCCCACAGCACCCGGCCGTAGAGCGCCATGCGACGAAACGACGCGGGCACCAGAGCCGAGCCCGGACCTTCCATGCGCGAAAGCTAACGGCAGACGCTGACCTAGGGCGAGTGCTTTAGCAACGTGAGCCCGCAGGTCGATCAGACGCGGAGAGCGCGCTGCGGTTGCGCCGCCAGGCGCCGCGTCAGCCATGTGCGGGCTGCCCGGACGGTTGCATCGGGGGAGTTGGGGGTCCTTCGGCCTGGTGTTGCCCAGCGCCGTACGGAGTGGTGGTTCGCGGATCCACACACCGGGAGCCAAGGAATGCAAGCACCGAAACGAAAGAAGTCACGATCGAGGACCCGGTCTCGCCGGGCACAGTGGAAGGCGACCACACCCTCGTTGGTCTCATGCGGCAACAGGACGTGCCGCCAACCAAAGCTGGCGCACCGAGCCTGTCCCACCTGCGGCCAGTACCGGGGTAGGTCGGTCACGGGCTGACCTCCGAGGAAAGGTGGCTCGGGTGGTGACGTGTGTGGTCTCCGCCCGGGCCCTGCCCCTGACTGCTACCCGCTACTGGGGTGCTGATCCACCCGTGCCGCCTTGTGTGTTTGGCCATCACGGCCATGGAAGCTCAGAGCGACCGCCGCACCGGTTGCGTTGGTCTCGAAGGTGAGTCGGTCGAAGCTGGGTCCGTCGATGAAGAAGTCGGTGGAAGACGTTGGGGCTATCTCAGCCGTTGTGCCCCACGGCCACGTGAGGAGCAGGCGGTTGCCATCTCGAGCCACGGTCCGCTCGTCGCCGTCGCCGATCCTGTAGGTGCCGGCGTAAGCGTCCAAGGTGGGTACGGAAAGACTGATCGCCTCCGGCTTTCGGTACGGCAGGCCGATCGCCTCGCCAGCCAGCCTGACGCTCAGATACTCCGGCGGCGGGTCCGCAGCTATGGAGTTCATCAGTATGGCAACGAACACTCCCGCGTCCGGCACTCGAAGTGCGTGGGTGAGGAAGCCGTTGATCCCGCCACCGTGTTCGATCGTTCGCCGTCCTGCATACTCCGAGCTGGCCCAGCCGTAGCCGTACCCGGTCGAGCTGCCGTCGTTGAGGCGGTACGGCGTGAACGCCCGCGTCAGAGATTCCTTGGTCACGAGCTTGCCATCGTCGAGGCTGCTGTCCCAGGTGAGCAGGTCGTCGACCGACGACGCCAATCCACCTGCGGCATACGGTTGGGTCATGCTGAGGTACGCCGCATTCCCGATCTCGCCGTCGCGCTTCTCGTAGCCGGACACGCGACCGGGCATCAGCCGGTCTGCATGGTCGTAGAAAGTGTGCTCCATATGCAGCGGCTCGAAGATGTGGCGGTGGAGGAACTGCTCGTACGACAGGTCGGAGACCGCCTCGATGATGGCGCCCAGCAAGATATAGCCGGAGTTGCAGTAGTCGAACCTCTCTCCCGGCTCGAACACCGGATCCTCGTCCTTGAAGAGATCAAGGATCTCCTGCACCGTCATGTCCTGCCGCCAGAGTCGAGGCCAGTCGGGCAGCCCCGTGTAGCTCCTGATGCCTGACGTGTGGGTGAGCAGGTGTTCGATGGTGATCTCACGGTCGTGCGTGGGGTAGTCCGGCAAGAACTTCGTGATGTCGTCACCGAGGTCGAGCTTCCCGTGCTCTGCGAGCATGAGGAGGCACACGGCGGTGAACTGCTTTGTGATCGAGCCGAGACGAAACACCATGGCCGGATCGACAGGCACGCCGAGTTCCAGGTTGGCCAGACCGAAGCCAGCGCGGAACACCGCGCGCCCACCTCTGGCCACGATCACGGCGGTACCCGGCCCTCCCGGATCACACGACTCTTCCATGATCGCCTGGCAGGCACGTACCACGTCTTCGTCCGCCGGGTCCTTGGCTTCTCGACTCATCCGCCCATACTGGCGGCCAGACCCCGCCGAGTCCATGGCAGCTCAGCCACCGAGGGCTATTACCGCCGTCCGCGTACGACGGTCAACGTCACGCTGTTGTTCACGTAGGACACCCGGAACCCGTGACCGCCCGCGTTCAGGACAGCCCCTTCGGCGAGCCCTCGGAACGTGCCCCTGAGCGAGTCACCGTTCATGATCGTCAGCACTGTTCCCCGGGTCAGGTCACCTTGCACGTCCAGGACCAGGTCGCCGTCCAACACCAAGTCACCCGTTGACCGCACACTGGTGTAGTGGTGGCCGCTCAACACGGTCACGGCGAAGCGACCCTTCCGCCCGAGCCGTACGTGGCCGCCAACGTTCAGGACCGTGGCGGGTGTGACCGGCACAGCGGTGATCTTCGCCGCGTCCGCAGCCGTGAGACCGGGCTGCAGCGCACCACCTGTGACGTTTACGCTGCCGGCCACGCTGCCGCTGCCGCTCAGCGTCCCGCCACGCACATCGATCGAGCTCGCGTGGGAGTCAAGGATCGAGAGCTTGCCCCCGCGGACCGTGGTCGTCCCGTGCCAGGTGTTGGTGCCGGTGAGGAACAAAGTGCCCGCGCCGCTCTTCGTCAGGCTGCCCTCGTACACCCGCTCGTTGCGGGCCTGCTCACGGCGGGTACCGATGGCGAAGTCCGACCTGTCGACGTCGCTCGCATCGGGCGGCAGGCCGTTCGTCCATCCCTTGGCGACCTTGGTCGCCTCCCAGGCGGCCGCTTCGTCGGTGTCTTCCTGCTGGCGGGCGCGGATCGCGACGTCGGAAATGTCGTTCGACCAGACGTCGCTGTAGTCCTTCGTGTTCACCTCGGTCGGCCCGAGCAGCTGTCCTGGGCCTCGCAATGCCTCGCGCAGGCTGACAGTGTGCCAGCCGTTACGTCGGTCAGGAACCTGCACGATCTGCCCGGCGGTGGGGTTGGGAACGGCGGTGTCCGCCGCATCGCTGATCGTGGCATTCTGCCGACCGGTCGTGAACATCGTGTAGAGGGCCTGCTCGTTGGTCAGGTACGGAAAGCGCTGCATGATCAACGCCAGGGCAGCCGCTGAGTGCGGCCCGGCCATCGACGTTCCCGAAAAGCCTGCGTAACGAGGCTGAGGCACGCCGTCGACGAGCTGCACGATCGTGCTGTTGATCTGCCTACTCGGTGCGGTGATGCAGGACCACTTCGCGACGCCACACCGGTTGAACTCCTGCTCTCCCGGGACCAACACCGAACCGTCGGCGTTGAACGTCCGCCCGATATTGGGATTGATCCCCGACGTCGTGTACCAGCGACCCTCGAGATCAGGAAGGAAGTACGGCGTGGCACCCCGTGCCGTCGGGTTGGCGGCGCCGGCGTTGCCGGCGGTGAACTGGAGGATCGTGCCCGTACGCGCGACCTCGATGGCGCCGTTGAGCCAATGGACCGTGTTGCCGTTCGCGTCCGCGACACCATCGGGTGTCGACAGGTACCGCCACGCCGCGTTCAGACCGAACGTGGCCGGACCGCCGGGCGGCGGTTCATACGTGTTGTAGTTCTCGGTGGGCGGCGCGCTGCCCCAGCTGGTGGTGATGATCCTGATCGGCTGGTGGTTTGCCGTCTTCGCTCTCTTGACCGCTCGGTAGACATTGGCGAGGTAGGCGTTGTCCGGCGTCTGCGCCGTGGTCGCGTTCGGCGGGACCAGTCCGTAGAACACACCATCCGTCTTGTGGGTGTTGCCTCCGTAGAGGTTGGCGTTGAACGCGACGCCGTGCATGTTGGCTTCTGCGCCGCCAGGCTGCGTCTCGCCAACGCCGTCACGGCTTGCGGCAATGGTCCCGCTGACGTGCGTGCCATGGGTGTCGTTGAACGCGGGATCGAAGATGCCCGGCGTCGGACCTGTTTCGCCGCCTTCGGCTGCCACTGAGAAGTAGCGATCCCCGGCGGTGTAGTTGGTGTCGAGACTGCCATGCTCGCGTACGTGCCCGTCGAAGAAGCCCGAGTCGACCATACCGATGTTCATCCCCGCACCGGAGTAGCCGGCGGCGTAGGCGAACTCCGCTCCGATCGACACCATGCCGTTGTCGCGTAGGAACT
This sequence comes from uncultured Actinomycetota bacterium, assembly GCA_963721745.1. Taxonomy (GTDB): domain Bacteria; phylum Actinomycetota; class Actinomycetes; order Propionibacteriales; family Actinopolymorphaceae; genus Thermasporomyces. The sequence goes on from CAVRKO010000002.1 coordinate 345,442, forward strand.
CAGGCGTACGCCAACTCGCCGGGTCGCCAAGGTGGCCGGGGTCTCCGGGGTAGGACTCGACCGGCTGTGGCGGCGCCGACAGCTGTGCCAGAGCAGGCTGCGCCGCAATCCAGGGCACTGCCATCGCTGTCAACGCCGCGATCAGCATGCGCACAGGCTTCGCAGGAGACATGCCAGCCACCTCCAGGATCGGACCCGTGCGAAAGGTATCCACGCAGCAATGCCGGATCAACACTTTGGCCGATGCCGGTGATGTGTTGGTGATCGGACGTCATGACGGGCGATAGACGACCAGGATGGTTCGCTTGCCGGCCACGGCCTTCCGCCATATCGCTGTACGCGCGCCGTGCTCTGGCCGTCTGCGCGGCGGCAAGCCCGACAGCCGTCAGTGCCGCACCCCACAGCAGACTCACGTACGCCGGTAGTGACCGCAGCCCGAGGCTCGGCGGTATGACGAACAACCCCAACCCGAAGGCGGCCAGTCCGGCGGGCGTCAGCCCGAGCCCGAGCGCGCAAGCCGCGACCGGCACGACCACGGCGGTGCGGACGATGGCCGCGTCAACGGTCGAGGTGTCCGACATGACGGCCCTCATGCGCGTCCTCGAGAACCACGCGGGTCTGGTGGACTGGCACGTCGGGTCACTCTGCGGGCGGGTGCCGTACTCGACCTCTGCTCGTCCTTCAGTTCGGCAACGGCGAACGACTGTCGAGCGGTGATGCGCACATCATCCGTGAGGTCCACGCGGTCCACGGCTTCGCTGTTGAGGCGGGTCTACTGGGAGGCGAGGTGGATGTTCACGAACCGTGGCCGGTTGAAGTTGGCGTCCTCCTTGATCACGTCGATCCCACCGAACGAGTTCACGTTGTACGAGATCGTCAGCGTGCCCGGCTCGCTGATGGCTGGGTGCGCGGCGATGTTGTACGGGGCGAACAGCTCCTGGCCGGAATGCGCCTCGGGCGCTACGTACACCGCCTGACGGTCCACGAACGGTCCGGTCGGGGAGTCGGCGACCGACACATAGATGGTGTCCCCGAGCAGCGAGTCGGACGTGGTCAGCACCCACCTGCCCTGGACCGGGGTCACGGCGTATGAGGCACCCATCTCCCGGGCGGCACGCGTCGAGGAGGCGGGATCGCTCGTCCACTTCTCGCCGTCGAAGTACGTCCACGAGTCGATGTCGGTGAGGTGGCCGATGCGAGCGCGTGCGACGTGCATGTACTTGTCGAGCGGGACGGACTCGACACCGTAGATATAGAGGAACTGTCCGCAGCGGACCACCTCCACGCCCCATTCCACGTTGCCTTCCATCGGCACCGATGTCACGGCCTCGACAGCGAAGTCCTTGTCGAACGTGACCAGGGTCGTGTCGATCCAACCGAAGTTGAAGGGCGGCGGATCATCGGTGTGCCCCTGCTCGTACTCGAAGACGTGCAGTCTGCCGGCATCGACGATGCCATCACCGTTCCACTGCCACAGCGGTCCGGCCAGCGATGTCGGCTCATCCTGGGTCCCGCCGGTGATGGTGACGTCGGGCAGACCGTCACGGCCGGCTAGGACAGCCGAGTTGTTGACGAGTCCCGGCGCGTCGCCGAGACTCTCGTCGTCGTTGACGGGGCCCAGCCAGGTGTCGTTGAACAGCCAGACGACCTGGTTCCCGGGCAGCACTGTCGAGTAGGTGCCGTCGGCCGCGGCCCAGCCCCCCTCGTTCGCCCAGCCTCCGCCGCTGTTGCCGAACTCACGCCATGCCTCGGTGACCTCGGCGTTGGCGGTCGCCCCGGTGACGACGACCTCGCGTCCGGGCGGCGCGGTGACACACGCCCCAGGCATGGGCGCCGTGGCCTTTCGGTCCCGTGCGGCCGCCGATGCGGCAGCGGGGGTCAGGCCTGCCATCAGAACTGCCACAGCAAGGAGCGGAGCGCCGAGCGCTGCTCCCTTGCGCACACTGGTGAACATGGACGTCCTACGGAATCGGGAACGCGCACGCCCTCCGCGGATCGGCCACGAACGATTGTCGCCAGGTCCAGGAGCCGGGGGCGCACTCGCGCTGTCGGTCGTCATACGAGGGTCCCCTTCAACAGGTCGAAGAACACGTCGCCGCGAAGGATTTCGAAGCGGTCGTCGAGGGAGTGGGCGAGGCCTACGACCTCGGTCGGCGTCCACTGCCAGGCCTGGATGCCGCACGCCACGAAGCGGGGCGCGCTGCCGTCCCAGTCGGCGACGTGCTCGAGTAACCCGTCGTGGTAGTCGGCGACGTCGGCGAACCTCGCGAAGTCGCCGATCACCGGGATGCCGCCAGGCATGGTGAGCTGGTTGCCACGTTCCCAACCGAGGACGAGGCCCAGGGCGGGAGTGTGGTCGCGGTAGGAAGCGCCGACCCGTTCGTCGGGGGGTGCCGCCTGTCCCTCGACGAGGTTGAAGCAGGAGATGACGTTCAGCCCGGTTGCGCGCATATAGCGGCCGGTCATCTTCGTGTAGACGTCCAGCTCGTCCGCCGGCCACAGCGAGGGGTAGGTGTAGCCCGCGCCCGACGGGCCGGCGATCAGCAGGTCGTTGCGAGTGGCCGTCCGCTGGTAGTAGGCGAAGATCGCCGGGCCGACGTCGGCGAGGAGCGGGTCGATCGTCCAGTTGGTGGGAACGGTGCCACGGTCGTCGTTGTCCCAGATGTCGCGCATCCGGTGCTGGCAGTACTGGATGTTGTCGCCCTCGCCGACGTTGAACGTGAGGTAGATCTTGTTCCTCACCCGGGGCAGCGTGCGCCGCGGCGGCGTGGCACGGATCGGCGCGCGGGCGCCGGAGAAGACCGTGCCGTTCATGTAGAAGTCGGCGGCGAGCACCTGGAGCCCCCGCCCGGAGGCGATGCCGACGCCGCCGTGCTCGCCGGCCACCGCGCCGTTGAACCACCCGAGGTACGGCGTGGTCGGCGCCACCATGGAGAAGATCTCGTCCATGAGGTCGCCCGAGGCACCCTCGGGCGGCAGCCAGGAGACCATCGCCTTCGTCCCGACGATGTAGTCGCGGAGGTACGGGAACGCCTCGACGCGCGTCGGTGCCTGGTCGGTGGCGGTGACGAGGTACTGGTTCCACATGTCGACCCTGGCGGTCAGCGTGGTCGTCCCCGTGGGCGGCGCGAAGCGGTAGATGAAGAACGAGCCCCCGTCACAGAACCGGTGCCCGTCGGTGATCGCGGACCCGTCCGCGTCGAAGAGGTAGGGCGTCTCCGCGTCCGTGACCGTGTCGAAGTCGGCGATCTGCTGCCCGTCGGCGAGGACCGTCACATGTTGCACCGACGGACCCCAGCCGTCGTTGCCGAACGCGTCCTGGAAGCGCAGGTACACCCCCTCGCCGCCCAGCGCGGGTGAGAGGTCGAGGTCGTACACCTTGCGGTTGGAGCTGTCGCGCACCTGGGTGGTCTCCCGGGCGATCTCGTGCCACTCCACGCCGGGCACCGCCGCCGTTCTGGTCGGCGGGACGCCGGTGAGCAGCCGGTGGGTGCAGTGCGGGAACAGGTGGTCGACCTGCCAGCGGTAGGTCGCGATCGGGTCGTCGCTGAAGCGGCCGCGCAGGTCCTCGACGATCCGAAGGCCGTAGGTCTCGGCTTGTTCAGCGCTCGCCACGACCGCGTTCCTCAGGCCGGCCATGGTGGTGGCGACGTTGAGGGTGTCAGAGACGTCACGGTCGTAGACGATGGCGCCGCTGACCGCCGAGCGGTACGCCTCAACCAGGCTCATCGGGTCGTCGTGCCTGGTCGTCGGCAGTCCGAGCGTCTCGAGCCAGGCGGCGTCGCTGCCGTCGTCGCCGAAGATGAAGTAGAGCCGGGGCCGTACGCGGTTGACGAGGCCCTGGAGTGTCCCGAGGAGAGCCTGGTCGTCGCCGGACAGCGTGTGTACGTCGGCGACGTCGAGGTGCCGCGGCGACGGGAACGTGGGCAGGACCTGGTCGCGCGGCCAGGCGAGGCCGGGGTGCTTCGCCGCCTCATCGGCCAGAGCGGGGTCCGCACCCGTCCATGGCGTGAGGGCGGCCGCGCCGGCGAGCCCGCCGGACAGGGTGAGGAAGCGACGACGAGACACCATGGATGACGACCTCCGGTAAGCGGCTCGCCCTCGAGCGGGCTCGGCCCAGTCGCAACCTAGAGAACCCCGGAAGGGCTGTCGAGCATGGTGACCTGTCGCGGCCGACCGGTGGTCTCGGCCGGGCTGGGTGGCGCGACGCCGCGGGCACCCATTCGGGACCGTGACTCGCTGATGTGCGCCAGGCAGGTGACGAGCTCAGCCGCGAGCTCTGGCGCGCAGTGGCAGGCGAGGGGAGGCGTCAGTCTGGTTCGTCGGGCGGCTGGCGTTCGCCCCACTTCGGAAGGTGGGGGGTGGTCTTGCTCCGGTCGAGATGGGTGACGATTTCGCCGAGTCTGGTGGCTGTTTGGTCGATGTCTGAGCGGGCTTGGTTGCGTTCGGTGATGGTGACGGCGAGGAAGAGACCGCCAAGTGCGACAGCGCCGTTGTAGAGCTGGAGGGTGACCATGGCCTTGAGGAGGTCGTCACCGGCGAACGGTCCATTGCCGTTGACGGCTGCGTGCATGGCAACTACCGACGCGATCAGCGCGACCGGGGCACTTCCGGCGAGTTGGAACCGCAGCGACGCCCAGCCGAGGAACGGGAATGCGAGGAAGAGGACTCCAAGGAGTCTTTCCCCCAGCACGCAGACGACAAGCGACCCCACCAGCAAGAAGGTGACCTCTGCCAGGCGGTACGCGCTGACGGTGTGGGGCCAGCGGAGGCGACGAAGGACGAGCAGCAGCGGCACGACCATCAGCACTCCCATGGCATCGCCTGTCCACCAGGTCGACCACATCGCCCAGAAGTAGCTTGCGGACACTCCGGAAAGGACACGCACACCTGCACCCGCTGTGGCACTGATGAGCGTTGCCGCGAAGGCCGCGAGGAACACCAACGCGAGTGCATCCTTCAGCCGGTCCAGTTCGAGACGGAACCCCACCCGACGCAGCAGGAAGTACGCGACCAGGCAGGTGAGCGTCTTCCCTACCGCGGATGGCACCGCATAGAGGACCGGCAACAACGTCATTTCGACAACAAGCTGCCCGAGGAAGATCCCTGGCCAAACCCGCACGCCCAGGACGAGCAGGGCAACCAGCGAGACCCCGGTCGGTGGCCAGAAGGGACTGACCTGCCCATGAACCAAGCCGACCAGCAGCCCCAACTGGGCAGACAGGTAATAGGCCACCGCGACCCCGAGGATCTGCAGAGCCAGGCTCACATGAGGGTGGAGCCAACTGGGCCGCTCCATAGGCCACCACCCTATGCGCGCCGGTGGATCTGGGCGACGAGCCTCATCCGAGCGCAGGTCCGACGCGATGCAACGCGGGCCCTACGACACTGGATCGCCGCCTTTCAGCGGAATGTCGGTGGGCACCGAGGCACCACGTTTCGCCGGACGGCTGACCGCATCGTCATGCCGCCCCCGAACCACGGCGAATCTACGCAATAGCGGGCTGGTGACCGGGATGCCGGCTTGTTGCGCGCGCATTGGCCGGGCCGTGCTCTCCTGCCTACTCTGGATGGAGATTCAGCGTTGCGGACGGGTTGTCGTGACGGTCGGGTTGTTGTGCTCAAAGGGGAGTTTCGTTGTGCCCTCAGTGACCCGTGGAGCTGGTGAGGACAATCGTCAGCCATCGCACGAACGTGACTGGCTCGGTGGTGCGCGTGAACTGGCACAGCTCCTTCTCGACGAGGTTGATCTGCACCAAGCCATGGGCGTGGTGAGCATGCGGCTGGCCGAGATCTCCGGGGCAGAAGTCGCTTCGGTAGGCCTGCTCGACCAGGGGGATCCCAGGGTTCTTGTCTGCGAGGCGGTTGGCGGGATCGACCTCGGCCGGTGGGTGGGAGTCCGCGTACCGCTTCGGGGCCTGATGGCTGCAGCGGTCGAGGGGCGAAGGCCGATCGTCGTCCAGAATCTGGCGGACGATGAGCGTTACGACCCTCCGACCGAGTGGCGGCAAGCCCTGACCGCGGTCGGAAGGAGCGTGCTCATCCCGCTCATCGCCGTTGACGAGGCCGTTGGTGTCCTGGTCGCGGGCTGGCGGCGCGGCTCGGTCGAGGAGCGGCTCGCCGCGGGTGAGATGGACAACGTGCAGATGTTTGCCAACAACGCTGCACTGGTACTGCGACGGGTTGCTGCCCAGGAGCAACGCGTACGCCGAGACCTGTGGCTGCAGGCCATAGCGCAGGTAGCGCAACTCCTCCTCGGCGATGTCGATCGTGACCAGGCGATGCGCCTGGTAGAGCAGCGGCTGAGGCAGGTCTCCGGTGCGGACTATGTGGGTCTGCTCATCGTCGACTCCACCGACGCGTCCCGGGTGTCCGCGCTCGTGTTCGAGGGTCTCGAACGGCCCGTACCGCCTGATCTGCTGGTACCTCGACAAGGGCTCGTAGCCGCCGTGCTCGCGACAGGTGAACCGATCGTCAGCGAGGACTACACCCGTCAGAAGGGATACGACCCACCGAGCCAGTGGGCGGCCGAACTCGGCGCGGTAGGTCTGGGCATGCTCATGCCGATCGTGGTCGACAGCGAAGTCCTTGGCGTACTGTTCGTGGGTTGGCGGCGGGGCTCGGCGCATGCGCAGGCCGCACTCGGTGAGGTCGAGCAAGTGCGGACCTTTGCCGACCTGGCTGGGCTGGCACTGCAACGCATTCGTAGCCAAGATACGCACGACCAGTTGCTGCTGCTGGAACAACGCAACCGCATCGCGACGCATCTGGGCGATATCGTCCTGCAGCGCCTGTTCGCGGCATGCCTGGAACTGACCACAGCTCACAATCTGACCAACGATCCGCGTGTCAAGCAACGCCTTGTGAACACGGTCAAGCTGCTGGATCAGACCAACGCACAGGTCCGCAAGTACATCTTCCGAGTTCCGGCTGGCGAACCTGGCGGCGGAGTCACGCAGGAGTAGCCGTCCAGGACGTCGGCCCAACCCGCGCTCGTTCATGCCGGAGTTCGAGGCCGAGCTCCCTCGGCTACCGCAGACCCGCCGAAATACAAGGGACAGAACAAGATCACGAATGTAGCCTGACCACCTCATGGAGATGTCCGACGTCACGCGTGCGGTCGCGGCTGCGACTTCGGTCGCCGCATTGCTCGACCTGCCAGCCGACGACGCGATCGTTCTCCACAACTCGAACAAGCTGGCGCTGCGGCTGACGCCATGCGACGTCCTTGCCCGGGTCGCCCGCGTGGGGCAAGAGGTTGCACAGCTCGAAGTCGATCTCGCTCAACGGCTCGCCGAGGTCGGGTGCCCGGTGGGCGCCCTGGAGCCTCGGGTGGACCCGCTTGTGTACACGCGCGATGGCTTCGCAGTGACGCTGTGGACCTACTACGAGCCCGTGACACCTCACGTCTCACCGGTCGACTACGCCAAGGCCCTGGAGCGGCTGCACGCCGGCATGCGCAAGGTTGAGGTGGGGAGCCCACGGTTCACGGATCGGATCGCGGAGGCGGAAGAGATCGTTGCCAACCCGGATCTCTCGCCGGAGCTCGCCGACGCAGACCGCGCGTTCCTCAGCAGCAGGCTAGGAAGCCTGCGACGCGCGATCGAGGACCGCGGCGCCGTGGAGCAACTGCTCCACGGCGAGCCGCATCCAGGCAATGTGCTCAGCACGAAGAACGGCCCGTTGTTCATCGACCTCGAGACGTGCTGCCGTGGACCCGTCGAGTTCGATCTCGCCCATGTTCCCGAGGCGGTCTGCGAGCACTACCCGAACGTTGACCAAGGACTGCTGGACGAGTGCCGGCAGCTCGTACTCGCGATGGTCGCAGCGTGGCGTTGGGACCTTGGCGACCAGTTTCCGAACGGGAGGCGATTCGGAGCGGAATTCCTGCGCTTGCTGCGCGAGGGTCCTCCTTGGCCGACACTCGACACGGTGCGACTGGATGGTCTGTAGGACGCTCTTCGATACCGAGGCGCCATCCGTGGGCGAGACAGTCCTTGTCAGGACACGCTTGCCCAGAACGCGCAGTGGTGGGCAGACCAGCCGTCGGTCGGACCGATCCGCTGCGGCGCGAGGGACTGCACGGTAGGCAGCGTGGGCCACGGGGCGCGGCCGGTGCGTGCGAAGCTGGTCCAGATGTCGATCATGGTGTCGCCGAGTTCGCGTTGCGGCGGGGTGAGTTCGGTGGGAGTCGTGCCTCGGTAGGGCGCCCCACTGCGTAGGTCGAACAGGTACGCGAGCTCGGCACCGTGCGACGCGCCCGGCGGCCGGGTGCCGAAGTACTGGCTGTAGGTCGGTGCGTCCGGGTCGGCGAACTCATAGCCATACGTGCGGGTCACGCGAGCCAGTTCGCGGCCCGTCTGCAACTGCGGACAGGCGAAGACCCGGTCGGTGTCCATGGCGGCGAAGGTCAGCCCGGCGTCGGTGCCGACGGCGTACTCGCGCTCGACGGCCTCGGCCCTCGGTGCGTCGAAGGCCTGGCGGAGGACCGAATCGTAGGTCTGCGGGGTGAAGGCCCCGGCGAGCAGTTCGGCGTACATGGTCGTCAACCGCGCCTCGTCCCGGTTGTTACCCGACAACACCGGCACGCGGTGCACGTGGCCACCGGCGAGCGCCACCTCCGGGTTCTGCGGGAGCGTCGCGGTGCCGTACGCCGGCCCGAACCCGGCCTGGAACTCGAGGAGGTCCCTCACATCCGGATGCTCGTGCCGCAGACACCGCAGTGCCTCCGGGCCGGCGCAGCCGAGTTGCCGGGCGACGACCTGACCGGCCCTCGCCCGCTCCTTCACCGGAGCCCAGAAGCCGCCCGTACTCAGGTGCACCGGGCCGCCCATGTCGGCGTACGTGGGCACGCGATTCAGACACGAGCCGCTCTGGATGATCGCCCGATCGAACAGCCCGGTCGAGCCCGGTGAGGTCAGCTGTGCGCAGATGTCCACGCCGCCGGCGGATTCGCCGAAGACAGTGACATTGCGTGGATCGCCGCCGAACGCCGCCGCGTTGGCGCGCACCCAGCGCAGCGCGGCCTGCTGGTCCTGCAGACCGAAGGTGCCCGAGCCGGGCAGCCCGGGATAGCCGAAGAAGCCGAACACTCCGAGCCGGTAGTTGAGCGTCACCACCACGACGTTGCCCCGCGTTGCCATCCGGGCCGGGTCGTACTCATCACCGGCGCCAAGAGTGTTGCCGCCGCCGTGGATCCACACCATCACCGGATGCTTGGTCCCACGGGGGGTCGTGACGTTGAGGTAGAGGCAGTCTTCGCTGGAGCCGGCCAGCGGCGTGCCGGGCGGCAACTTTCCCGGATCGGCCTGCGCGCACGCCGGTCCCGGCCTGCTCGCATCCCTCGGCGCCTGCCACGGCCGTACCCGCCGCGGTGCGGTCCACCGTAGAGTCCCCGTCGGTGGCTGCGCGTACGGGATGCCCTGGTAGCTGTCCACCGTGTCCAGGTGAACGCCGCGCACCGGCCCGCTACTGGTCAACGCCACTGGGTTGGTGGCAGCCGCCGCGCCCGGTGCCGCGGCACCGGCGGACGTCGCGAGAAGGGCGAGTGCCGCCAGCGCTGCGAGCGGATACATGGCCGCCCGGGACATCACACTTCCAGACCTCATCAACACTCCCCACGTTGGTGCTGTAGTTCTATCACAATGCGAACAATGAGGCTTTAGTGGGAGTGCGGCTGCCGGACCAGCGCAGCGAACGACATGAGGATGGCGTTGGCCCGCAGGCCAACCCGCAGCCGCCGGCGCGCTCGCCGTTCCGTGCTCGCGGCCGGCCGTCCATCCTCGGGCCGCATCCCGGCGGGAGCTCTTGGCACGACGCCCGATGCGAGGACCATCGCACCGTCCGGAGGCGGCCATCCTTCGTTGACACCTCTCGGACTCGAGGCGTAATTTCTGCCCACCCTAAGAATTGGGGCAGACAGGGAATGAATGACTCATTCCAGGGACCTGAGCTGCAGGCGTTGTCTCGGCAGCGGCTCACGCATCAGACCGCGGCGGCCCTTCGTGATTACGTCCTGGAGAACAAGCTCGCACCGGGAACTCGTCTTCCAGCAGAGCCCATGCTTGCTTCGTCTCTTGGCGTCAGCCGAAACGTTCTTCGGCAGGCCGTCGCCTCGCTGGAAGCCTTGGGCATGCTGCGGGTGACACAGGGCAGCGGCACCTACGTCGCGGACATCGCTGACACGGATGTCTTCCGGCAGATCGCGGCGTGGATTGGTTCCGACACCCTCAGCGAGTCCGACTTCCTCGAGGTGCGCGCCATCTGGGAGCGTGGCATCTACGCACTCGTGCTCGACCGCACGCAGCCCGAGGATCTCGATCGACTCGACGAGCTCAGCACCGCGATGATCGAGACGGAGGATCCCCAGGCGGCGGCCGCACATCATCGGCAGTTCCACGAGACGCTGCTACGCGCCACCGACAACCAGTTCCTGGTGACGGTCGGGACGATTCTCCATCGCTTCTTCTGGGAGTTCGGCTACGAGCAGGCTCTCGTACGCAAACCACCGGCCGCGCGACTTCTCGACAGTCACCGAACGATCGTGCAGTTGTTGCGCTCGCGGGATCCGGCCGCGATCCCGCGGATGATCGACCTGCACCTGTCCCCGCGTCTGAACGCAGACGGCGAAGGACCCGCCGGGTGAACGGTGCGGCACGCATCCATTGGAGAACGAAACAAGTGGAGGAGGTATCGAGGATGGGCAACCAAGCTTCCGAGCGTCTTGCTGCGCTGCCGAACCTGACGCGGCGAGGATTCCTTGTCGGCGGTACGAGTGCGTTGGCTCTGGCAGCGTGCAGCAATCCCAACGCCGGGTCGGGTGGTGGCACAGGAACGAAGAACGCCCTCGGCGTCAAGCTTGCTCCCGGTGCCGCGCCGGCGAACGAGCAGTACTTCGTGCAGCCCTTCGACTCCACGGGCGCCAGCTACAAGGCGCTCGACTTCTACGAGACCGTCTACTCCCGGGCACCCCTCGCCGACCAGTTCACGATCCCGCTCGTCCGGCTGGACCAGGACTACAAGGTCGTGCCGGGCGCGGCGACCGAGTGGGAGCAGTCGTCGGATGGCGGCAGTTGGACCTTCCATCTCCGCAAGGGGATCATGTGGTCCGACGGGCGGGAGCTGACCGCCGCCGACTACGTGGAGACCATGCGGTACTCCGCCGATCCGAAGCACGCGTGGGACTTCAGCTGGTTCTGGTTGGACGTCATCAAGAACTACAAGGACGCGCTCGAGGGCAAGATGCCGACCAGTGCCATCGGGGTCAAGCAGGGGAGCGACAAGCACACCCTGGTCATCGAGACCGAGGGCCCCGTCGCCTACATCCCGGCCGCCTGCCTCTACACCATGCCGCTGTCGGCTGCGGCGCTCGACAAGCACGGGTCAGGTGCCTACAACACCAACCCGGCGACCTGTGTGACCTGCGGTCCGTACACGCTGAAGAGCTTTGACCCGACCTCCAGCATTGTGCTCGGGCCGAACAAGAAGTACACCGGACCGTTCAAGCCACCCATCGACACGTTGGTCGGCAAGATCTATTCCGGTGGGAACATGTTGCCGCGGTTCCTGACGGGGCAGGTCGACCAGATCAGTGTCGCGCCGCTCGACCTCAAGATCGCCGCCAAGGACGAGCGAGCAAAGAAGCTCCACCTGTACAAGAACCCGAACGACTTCCAGATCTGGTACACCTTCTTCGACACCAAGAGCAAGCCCTGGGACAACGTCAAGGTCCGGCAGGCCTTCGCCCACAGTGTCGACCGGGACTCGATCATCACGAGCCTGCTGAAGCCGCTGGCGATCCCGGCCTACGGCTACCTCATGCCCGGCTACCCGTTCGCGGTCGAGGAACCGCTCAAGCCGCACACCGACTTCGACCCGGAGAAGGCGAAGGCACTCCTGGCCGAGGCGGGATACCCCGAAGGCAAGGGATTCCCGAGGGTTACCTTCCACTGGTGGGCCAACGCCGTCTCCAACACGAGCGCCGTCGTCCAGGCCCTCGCGCAGAACTGGAACGACGTGTTGGGCGTCCAGGTCGAGCTCCAGGAGATCGACAAGACCACGTTCTACGACCGGATGAACGCCAAGCCGACGAAGGTCTCGATGGGGTTCGTTCCGTACGGCATGGACTACTTCGACGCGTCGAACATGCTGAGTGTCTACAAGAGTGGCGGCCGACACAACTGGGACAACGCCGAGTACGACGGACTGCTCGCGAAGGGCGCGGCCGAGAGCGACAACAAGAAGCGCCAGGACATCTACACACAGGCACAGGTGCTGCTGACCGAGCAGGCGCCGGCGGTCTTCATCTTCCACCTGCTCTACGGCTACTACTACGGTCCGTACGTCAAGGGCGACGCCCTGAGCGAGAACAGCCGGGGCTATGACGGTATCCAGTGGCCCGGATTCACCTCACTCAGCGACTCGCTCGAGAACGTCTACGTCGCCGGGAACGTCGACGACTGGCCCCGGAAGAGGCCGAGCGGGCTCCAGTGAGCTGTCGCCCTGTCGATTGGAGGTCGTGGGCGGGATGATTGCCTACGTCGCACGACGATTCCTCGTCCTGCTTCTGGTCATGCTGATCGTGACCATGATGATCTTCGCGCTCATGCACGCGGTTCCGGGCGGACCGTTCGACCAGACCCAGCAGCCGCTCCCAGGGCCCGCGATGGCGAACATCATGCGCAAGTACGGGCTCGATGAGCCGATCTGGATGCAGTACCTCAAGTGGTTGTGGGCGGTTCTCCACGGCGACTTCGGCATCCCCTTCGAGCAGCCCACGATGACGGTGAGCGGGCTTATCGCGAAGGCCTGGCCGGTCACGTTGGCGGTTGGCGCCTGGACGATCGCCGTGTCCTACGTCGGTGGTCTCGTCATGGGTTGCGTGGCGGCCCTGAAGCACAACACCTGGGTGGACTGGTTGCTCACCTCGGCTGTCTCCACTGTCGGTGTGGCGCTGCCCAACTACGTCATCGGCTTCCTGCTGATCTCGATCTTCTCGGTCAAACTCGGCTGGCTACCCGCCGGCGGCTGGGAGCGCCCGCAGGACCTGATCCTCCCGGTGATCGCGTTCTCCCTCTACCCGATGGCGCTGATGGCGAGGTTCACGCGGGCCAGCACACTGGAGGTCGCCTATACCGACTACGTACGCATGGGTCGGGCCCGCGGCCTGCCGGAACGCCAGATCGTGCTGCGCTACATCCTGCGCACCGCGCTCATCCCGCTGATCACCATCATGGGTCCCAACATCCCGAACATCCTCACCGGCTCGATCTTCATCGAGGCCACCTTCGCCCTGCCCGGCCTCGGCAGCTACTTCACCACTGCCAGCCTGCACCGGGACTATCCGCTGATCCTGGCGCTGGTGCTGATCGTCGCGGTGCTCTGGGGAACCTGCTACATCCTCAGCGACATCGCGTACACGATCGTCGATCCACGAGTCCGGCTCGAAGGGGTGTCACCATGACGATGCCGTGGCGCCGACCCGTCAGCGATCCCGTCTCGCCAGGCCAGGTGGCGAGTGCAAGTACCGGCTTCTGGCGCGCCGCGTGGTACCGCTACCGGCGCAACCGCCTCGCTCTGGTCAGTGGGGTAGTGGCGGTGGTCATCCTGGCAGTGGCGGCCCTCGCACCCATCCTCGCGCCGTACGGATATGCCACGCAGGATCTCAACCAGTCGCTGGCGGGTCCCAGCCTTCGGCATCTGCTCGGCACCGACGAACTCGGCCGAGACCTTCTCAGCAGAGCGATCTACGGCGCGCAGACGTCGATGACCATTGCGATCGGGGCTCCGCTGGTGGGAGCGCTGATCGGAATCCCCCTCGGCATCGTCAGCGGTTGGTTCGGCGGCCTCGCGGACTTCGTGACCCTGCGGGCGTTCGAGGTGTTCACGATGGTTCCACAGGTCCTGATGGCGCTGCTGTTGATCGCACTCTTCGGTGGCGGCGTCGTCAACCTCGTGCTCTTCCTCGGGGTGACCTCGTGGGTTGGCTTCGGGCGCCTCTCGCGCGCGCAGTACCTCGCCCTGCGCGACCGCGACTTCGTCCTCGCGGCGCGGGCTCTGGGCATACCCACCTGGCGGATCATCGTCGTTCATGTCATGCCCAGCGCGGTGGGCCCGATGATGGTCTTCTTCGTCCAGCAGATACCGGCAACGATCTTCGCCGCGGCCGGGTTCAGCTTCCTCGGATTGGGTGTACAGGACCCGTTGGCCGACTGGGGAAACATGATCAACGACGGCCAGCAGTACCTCACCTTCAACCTCATCGTCGCGCTGCTTCCGATCATCTGCATCGCGATGGCCACGCTCGCGTTCAGCTTTGTCGGGGACGGGCTCCGTGACGCCCTCGACCCCACCTCGAGGTAGGCCACACATGTCCTCTCACCCGAACGACGAGGCACTGCTCGAGGTTCGCGACCTGCATGTCTCCTTCGCGCTGGAACGCAGCACGGTCTATGCCGTACAGGGACTGAACCTCCGGGTGCGGGCGGGCGAGCGGCTCGGCATCGTGGGAGAGAGCGGGTCCGGTAAGAGCGTGTCCGCCCAGTCCATCATGCGCATGGTCCCCTCTCCGGGCCGCGTGACCACGGCGAGATCAGGTTCGACGGAACGGACCTCCTGAGTCTCCCGGAGTCCCGCATGCGTGGGATTCGCGGTGAACAGATCGGCATGATTCCGCAGAACCCGATGACCTCGCTCAACCCCGTCCTCACCATCGAGGCACACCTGCAGGAGGTGCTGTCCTTCCACCTCGGGATGACGGGACCTGAACGCAGGGCTCGGACCGTCGAACTCCTGCGGTCCGTTGGCATTCCCGACCCCGAGACGCGGATGCGGGAGTTCCCCCATCGCCTGAGTGGCGGGCAACGTCAGCGCGCGCTGATCGCCCTGGCCATGGCGTGCGAGCCGCGACTGCTCATCGCCGACGAGCCGACGACCGCGCTCGACGTAACGATCCAGGCGCAGATCCTCGATCTCTTCGACGATCTGGTCCTGCACGCAAATCTGGGCGCCGTCCTCATCACGCACAACCTGGGAATCGTCGCGGGCCACTGCGACCGAGTTGTCGTCATGTACGCAGGGCGGGTCATGGAGAGTGCCACCGTCGACGACCTGTTCGCTCGACCCGCCCACCCCTACACCCTCGGTCTCCTGCAGTGCGTACCTCGGCTGACTGCGCGGCGGTCTCGCGAGTTCCATGCGATCCCCGGTGTACCTCCCCGGGTGACCCAACTCGTCGACGGGTGTCCGTTCGCGCCTCGCTGCGAGCGGGCCACCCAGGAGTGTCGTACCGAGACACCGCCCATGGTGGACATCGGCTCAGGGCACGCGGCAGCCTGCTGGCACCCGGTCACCACGGCGACGGAGGTGGTGAGATGACCTCGATGCCAGCTGATCGGGAAGGGGTAGCGAAGCCGGCAGAGTCGCCGCTCCTCGAGGTCGATGACCTGACCGTGCATTACCACGTCCGTGGAGCCGGGAGGTTCGTACGCAGCCGGGAGACGGTGCACGCCGTCGATGGTGTCAGCTTCACCCTTGGTACCCAGCAGACGCTGGGTCTGGTCGGGGAGAGCGGGTGTGGAAAGAGCACGACCGGACGGTCCGTCCTCCTCCTCGAACGGCCGACGGGAGGCACGGTCCGATTCGAAGGACGTGACCTGACCGCGCTCGGGCGGCGGGAGCTGGTCGGGCTGCGACGGCAGATGCAGATCGTGTTCCAGGACCCCATCGGTTCGCTCAACCCGCGACACACGGTGGGTCAGCTCCTCCGCGAGCCGCTCAATGTCCACGGCCTGGTGCCGAAGGACCGGCAGCGCGAGCGCGTGGAGGAGCTTCTGCAACTGGTCGGGCTGCCGGCCGATGCCGTGTCTCGTTTCCCCCACGAGTTCAGCGGCGGACAGTGCCAGCGGATCGGGATCGCGCGTGCCCTGGCGGTGGAGCCGACGTTCCTCGTGCTCGACGAACCGGTGTCGGCGCTTGACGTCTCGATCCAGGCGCAGATCCTCCAGCTCCTGGACGACCTGCAGGCCCGGCTCGGACTGTCATACCTGTTCATTGCCCACGACCTTGCGGTCGTCGGGCAGATGAGCGACCGCGTGGCAGTGATGTACCTGGGCAAGATCGTCGAGATCGCCGATCGCGACTCGCTCTACGCGCGAGCTCACCATCCCTATACGCAGGCGTTGTTCTCAGCCGTGCCCATTCCAGATCCGGCGTTCAGCAGGGCGCCGAGCCGGTCCGCAGCCCGCGGAGAGGTGCCGAGCTCGCTGGCGCCCCCTGCAGGGTGTCGCTTCCACACCCGCTGTCCGCTCGCCCAGGACATCTGCCGGGTGGAGGAACCGCGGCTGGAGCCCGTTGGCGCCGGCCACTCCGCCGCCTGCCACTTCGCGGAGGAGGCCGTACGGGCAAGCCCGGTCGCTTCCCTCGTGTCGGCGACACCGGACGCCTGACACCCGGCTGTCAGTGCCTCGGTCGGTGCCGTGAGCAGGTCGCCGGTCTCTCGCACCGCTGGGGTGGACCCGGCGCCATCCTCGTTGGGTCGGGTTTTGCCGGAGCGTGCGTCGCTATGCAGAGTGGAGCGGGAACGATCCGGCGCGGTTGTGCCAGTGGCCGCCGTTTCGTAGGTGTGTGACGTACGCGCGCTGGAGGGTGGTGTCTTGGGGTAGGTCGCTGAGGACCTCGTTCGAGACGCTCTGACGGGCTTCGCCGCCGGCGGAAGACGTGTTCGAGGATTGACTGGTCGCCTTCGGTCCAGTCGGTTGTGACTGGCT
This sequence comes from uncultured Actinomycetota bacterium, assembly GCA_963721745.1. GTDB lineage: Bacteria > Actinomycetota > Actinomycetes > Propionibacteriales > Actinopolymorphaceae > Thermasporomyces. Next base: position 362,208 of record CAVRKO010000002.1, read on the forward strand.
TGGCCGGTTGGAGAGTGAAGCGCCGCTGGAACTGAACGATGTTGGACGAGCTGGGCAGGTACCGCGCGAGCTGGTCGTCGAGCAGCCACGAGTAGCAGCCGATCGAGGTCACGGGCTGGTTCGGGAAGTGGCGCGCAAAGAAGAGGCAGGCGAGCGCGATCGATGCGTCGCACGCGCTCGGATCGAGTGGCGCGTCGTCGGGAATGTGCATGTTCAGCGAGTCCGGTCCGCGATCGTAGGCCAGTCGATCCAGGCGGTAGGACGCGCCGCGCAGAACGAGAGGCGGCACCCATTGCGCGAGCAGGCCGCTCCGACCGTACAGCTGCCGGCTGCGCCGGAGTGCACCGGCGATCCCAGCGAGGGTGGCCCAGGAGAGGTCGTCGTCGATGCCGCGTGCAGCGTGGAAGCCGCGGACGTGTGGCAACACCGCCAGGTACACCCACACGTACAGGTGCCGCCCGACCCGCCCGCAGCGTTCCGGGAGGGCGGGCCAACCAGTGAACCCGTTCGGCACGGTATCGCCCATCGCGACCAGCAGCTCGTGGTAGCGGCGGTCCATCACCCACCACAACTCGGGCTGGACGCTTGGGTCTGGTCGCGCCGCCAACGTGTCTGCACAGTCGGCGGGATCGACGCCGAGACGCTCCAAGAGTGAAACCGCCTCGGCCTCATCAGGAAGTACGGGCCCAGCGCCGCCGGTCGGGCGTGGGATCGCGGCCAGCGAGGCGAGCGTACGGTCGGCCAAACCGAGCCGATCCTGCACGGAGCGCGGGTCCAGGTCCTCGAACCGCGGCGATGGCCGGTCGACGTTCCCAGGGGTGACGTCACGGCTATCCATGGAGCACACTGGGCCGGCTCCTTCCCTCGGTAGGGGCCATCGGCCTCGTGGCACGCTGTGCCTGCCGGCCAACCGCCCGAGGCTCTTACGCGCGATGACACTACGTCGCCCCTCATGAGGGCGACAAGTAGCAGGAACACCAACGGGCGCAGGCGGCGCGGCGCGGCCCGCGGCAAACCCAGCTGGCGCTGGAGGTACTTGGGCGTCTTTGTGTGGGCGGCAGGTGGCCCGGTCAGCGGGAGCCAACGAGAAATGCGAGTGCAACGGCTGGCCGACTGCGGGTACCGTCTGCCGCCGGTGCTCGCGCGGTGCCCGCGGTGCCCGGTCGACGGGTGTCTGCGGCGACTGGGCGATTCTGGAGAGGGGTTCTCTGGCGAGCGATGAGTGAGCTAACGGAAACTCAGCTGTATGCCTGCGGTGTCATCTCCCGGTCCTGCGGCGAGCCTGCCGAGGTGTGGGCGCACCTGACCTGGTTCCCCCAATCCGTTGTGGTCGGGGCGCGGCTCGCGGACGGTGAGGAGGTCGTGCTGAAGGCGAGTGGGCACCATTCGGTCGGCGCGGAGGCCAGCACCCTTCGCATGGCTGCCGCCGCCGGTGCCCCCGTACCGCCGGTGCTCGAGGAGGGCGAAGACCAAGGGCTTCCGGGTAGTAGCTGGATGCTCATCCGCAAGGCTCGCGGGAAGCCATGGGCGCTCCCCACGCCTAACGTGCGCGCATCTGCTCGGACACAGGACGACCTCGGCCGGATCTTCGCGCTTCTGCACGCATGCGAGCTCCCTGGCTATGGTCCGCTCACCGAGAAGGGAGAGGGCAGCTACGCGCGCTGGTCGGACTGGCTTCGCCAGGCGTTGAGTGAGCCGTTGCGGTTCTTGCATGCGGGTGGGCACTTCGACCTCGAGCTCGTCACCCGCGTCGAGCGCCTCTTCTCCAGCCAAGCACCGATGCTGGACAGTCGGCCCGGAGTTCTCGTCCACGGCGACCTGGGAAACATGGAGATCTTCGTGGATCGCCGGAACCGAGTCGTGGATATCGTCGACTTCGGAAATGCCGTAGTCGGTGATCCCCTCTACGACTTCGCTCATTTCGTCCGCGGCGGCCCTGCCGATGACCCGCGCTCGGCCGCGATCCTTCCGGGAGTACGCAGATCCTACGCAGCACACGGAGGCGCAGAGCCGAGAAACTGGGACCGACTGTTCTGGATCTACGACATCTTCAACGCCGTTCGCAACGCCGAGTGGTGCGTTCAGGAGAACATACCCTGGCTCTCAGGTCTTCGGGAGAAGGTCGTTCACCTGCTCGACCAACTAGGTGTTCCCGATCATGACGTTGGTGACGCCGCGGTGGAGTCGTGAGGGCGGGGTTGGTCGCCCGTGTGCCTTCTCATCCCTCGACCGTAGGTGGAACCTCACCTGGGCCGCTCGCGTAGTCACTGCTGAGCTGGAGTCGCATGATCGCGCGGTGGGGACTCGGCCGTTCTACGCAGCTGAAACCTAGTTCTTCGAACACCTTCTCCCGACCGAGGTAGGCATCGGCGGAGCCTCGATCGGATCCAGCGAGCGGCCAGCCTTCGATGGCGACGGCACCTTCGTGGCGGGCCAGTTCGACCGCCGCCCGCACCAGCGCATGGGTAACCCCTTGCCCTCGGTGCCCGACCCGGACGAAGAGGCACGGCAGGAGCCAGACGCTCTCGTCCTCGGCGCGAGCACGATTGCGCATGATCTTGCTTCGTTCGCTGGTGACGATGGCGTACCGCGAGCGCGGGCCGCAGGCACACCAGCCAATGGGCTCGCCAGCCACCGAAGCCAGGATTCCCATCGGCGTCGCGCCGGCCGCGGTCATGGCCTCGAAGCGACGCCGGTTGCCACCATTGAGCCAACCAACGGCGAACTGGGTGCGGGTCGCGCAGAATGCCATGCACCAGCAGTGGCGAGTCGTCCTCTGACTCTCGAACAGCGTCGCCAGATCCGTCAGGTCTCCCTGGTGCACGGGCCTGATGTCGACATCTGCACTCACGAACCGGAGGCTACCGCGACCAGGCCTGAGGTCGAACTGGCTCCGAATGCAAGCCGTGCTCATGTCGACGCGCTGGCTCAGAGGAAGTGCCCGCTGGCAAGATAGGGCGCTGGCTCGCTCATGCCGCGCACCGCGAGATATCCCTCCTGCCCGATGTCGAGCCGGGCACTCAGGCCGACGTCCACGGCCCACTGGTTCGCGCTTGTGATGCAGTTGACGAGAGTGTCTCCTCCAGCGGAGGCGAGGGCTTCCCACAGCAGCTGTTGCGCGGTCTCGGGATGCACGGCCGCCAAGAGGGTGGGCCGCCCCTGCCCGTCGACGTACACATAGCCCGGGCGGCCTGGCTCGCGAGCCACCACGAGTCGTTGGGAGCGCAGCATGTACGCGTGGTCGGGCCCGTGACCGGCACCGCGCATGTCGTGGTCGAGCCGGTCCATCCAGTCGAAATCCCGAGCATCACCTTCGTGGAGTCCGGGGACCGCCGGAAGGGTGGATCGGTCGACGGTGCCGACCATGCGCATCTGCGGGTACAGCGAGAAACCGGCCAAGCGATAGCGGCGGGTTGCCCCCGGGTGAACTGTGGACGAGAGCAGGCCGGGGCGGCCGCTGGCGTGCGCCAGGACGGCGTCCATCAGCTGCCGCCCGATCCCCTTGCCCTGTCTGCCCGGCAGAACGCCGTAGGTCGCCAGGAACCACACCTGGCCGCGGTTCTGTGAGATCGCGAAACCGACAATCTCCTTGCCGTCCTCGGCGACCCAGCAACCGCCAGGATCGGTGCAGAGGAAGTACTGCATCCGATCGATCCACCGTCGGGAGACAGGGGAGGGGCGCGGCTCCGGCTCCGGTTCACCGACTCGACGACTGCGACGGTCACCGTCCAGGAACGTGACTGCCGACGTGCGCTCGGTGGCCTCGAGGTCGCCCTCCACCATCGGCCTGACCACGGCGGAATCCACTCGGTTCACTGCCTCCACTCTTACGGCGCGCGAAGGATTGTTGCTCCGTTCCGCTCGGTGCCCGGGCGACAGGTAGGCCGCGCAGGCAGAGAGTGTAAGGCGTGCAGCTCCCACTGGATTGAAGGAAATTCACCGTGCTGGAGCCGGTGGGTGACCTCCCTCGCCGACGACGCCGATCAGATGTGCCCGGTCAGACGGGTGGGAGTCCACGCGGTGCACAATTCGATGCATGAATCGCGCAGAAGCACTCTTACTGGGTGGACGTTCGGGCGTCGGAAAGACCACGATCGGGTGGGAGGTCTCGGCACTGTTGCGAGCGGCGTCGGTTTCGCACGCGATCATCGAGGGCGACTTCATAGGCCAGGTACATCCGGCTCCGCCGGATGACCCGGACCGGACGAAGCTGGTCGAGCGTAACCTGGCGGCCGTGTGGTCGAACCTTGCCGCGCTCGGCTATCGCCGGCTGATCTACACCAACACGTTGAGTGTGATGCCAGAGATGGCCGGCATGTTCGAGCGCGCGATGGGTGCGGACGTCCGCCTCGTCAGGGTGTTGCTCACTGCATCCGACACCACCTCCGGCGATCGGTTGAAGGCGCGGGAACTCGGCTCGGAGCTGGACGATGGTCTGCGGACCAGTGCGGCCCGAGCCAAGGTGCTCGAAGAGTGTGCGCCGGCAGACACCATTCGGGTGCCGACCGACGGCAGGCCGGTGCCCGACATCGCGCGGGAGGTCCTTGCGGCCACCGGTTGGAAACCCGCGGACCCAGCCACCGATAGGTGACAGTGGCTCGCTTGTTTGTGCGCGGGAGTCACTCTTCTGTGAGCCGAGGTGCGTTTGCTGAACATCTCGGCAGCTAGGGTCGGCTGCATGGAGCGATCAGCTGCAGCGGGCCTGGACGGTGTTGTGCGCTTCGGCCACGCCGCTTCGGCGCGGAGTCTGGGCGTCGATGGCGTGCACGTGCACCAAGAGGGGCGCGATTCGGTGGAGCGGCACTGGGCTGCTGACATCCGCCGTGACGTGTTCTCGGTGTCGAAGACGTTCACCTCGGTCGCGGTTGGGATCGCCGCCGACGAGGAGTTGCTCCGAGTGGACGACCCGGTTCTGCGATACCTGCCGGGCCTTGCCGCCGCGGCCGGCGACGGGGTTGAGGCCGTCACGATCCGGCACTTGCTGACCATGACGTCGGGCCTGAACTGGCGTTGGCCCGACCCTGATGCCGACCACCCGGAAGACCCGGCCGCGGACTTCCTTTCGACGCCACCGGTCGCGGCGCCCGGAACGTTGTTCCAATATCGTGGCGCGAGTACCTATCTGTTGAGCAGGATCATCCATGCCCGCTCGGGCGTAGACCTGCGCGACTATCTGGTCCCTCGGCTCTTCGCACCGTTGGGGATCGGCAATCCGCAATGGCATCGGTGCCCTCTTGGTTACTCCCTTGGCGCCGTCGGGTTGTTCCTGCGTACGGCCGAGATCGCTCGTCTCGGGCAGGCGCTACTGAACGGAGGCCGCTACCAAGGCCGGCAGCTCGTCTCTGCGGAGTATGTCGATGCGCTCACAGCCGACACGGTCAGCACCGACGGGCAGATGGCCACCGGTGGGGCAGTTCCTCATCCGCAGAACGCCACGTACGGCCGCCACGTGTGGCTGTGCGACCGCGATGGAGCCTGGCGGATGGACGGGCTCTACGGACAGTTCTGCGTCGTGTTTCCCCATCACACGGCGTGTATCACGGTCACTTCTCATTACCAGGGCGCGACTACCGACATCCTGGATGCGATCTGGTCCGAAATTGTCCCGACGCTCGACTGACCGGATCTCCGCACTGGTGATAGGAGAGTTTGGGCTGAGCTCAGGAGCCGCCGATGTTGCAGGCGAGATAGCGCAGGTGCTCGATCCTGTCGGATAGGTTGTGCAACGACTCGCTGATGTCCTGCTCGATCGCCTGACTGTCGCCCATCCACCAGCCCGCATGTGCCCGTTCGAGAGAAACGCGGATCCGCTCAAGGATGGCTTGCAGATCGTGCCGCGTCACACTGAGAAAGAGATCTTGTCCGGCCCAGGTGATGTTGCCGCCGGCCGCAGCATAGGCACGCAGGATTCGTCTGATCGGTTCGAGCTCGCCGGCGCCGACGATGAAGGCCACGCGTCCGGCTTCGAGGGCGGCACTGTCGACGCGCACGCTGTCCCAGTCGACCAGCACTGGACCGGTTGGCGTCATGAGGATGTTGTGCGCTTTGAAGTCGCCGTGTGTCTTCACACAGTCCGGGGCAACCTCGCAGAGGGCCTCGATGCGCGCTGACACGTCGAGGATGTGCGGCAGCCGCTCCCGCACCAGTGCGGACCACGACTTCTCACGGCGCTGACCCTCGGCGAAGGCCTCCTCCCAGACCGCACGCGGCCAGACGGCCCCACGCCACCACTCCGGTAGGCCGACGACCTGAGCCACAGGTTCGATCTGGTGAATGCGTGCCATCGTCGAACCAAGCCAGCCGGCGATGTCGTCGGCGGCGGTAACCGCTCGATGATCGACCCAGCGGTACGCCCGAAAGAGCCGCTCATTGATGCATGTGACCCAACCCACCAAGGGATCGGTCGGTGGGATCGGAACGGGCATATCCAGTCCGGCCCCAAGCGCGCGCCGTTCGAACGCCATGGCGGCGTCGAGCTGGTCTTGCAATCCTCCAGGCACGAACTGTCCGGATGTAGTCGACCGGTATCCCTTGATGAAGGCGCCACCGTTGGCCGTATCCAGCCGCCACGTGTGGGTGTCACCGCTCCGGACATGGACCAAATCACCGACAGGAGGGCCGAGGTCGAACGCCCGCGCAACAACATCCGCAGGTGGCACGTCCATGATCCTCCGAACGTTCAGCTCGATCACTCGGATGCAGGGTCGACGCGGCGCCGCATCACGCTGTACCGCTCACGGCGTTCCATGAGCTTGAACTGGTGCGCGTCGAACAGTGATCTTGGGCCGCGCCAATTGTCCTCGTCGACGTTCTCCTGGTCGTTGAACGGATAGGCCTCGACCCAGGTCATCCCTCTGGAGGCGGCGTCGGACAGGACCCGTTCGAGCAGACGGCCTACGAGCCCATGACCTCGGTAGGGCGGTGCGATCCCGAAGCAGGGGAGAGAGATCACATCTCGGTCTGCAGGATCGGCGCTGTCCCCGATCAGGTACATGGAGCAGTCAGCTCGCTTCGAGGCGTTGACCCATCCCGCGGGCCTGTCGCCGACGTAGGCGAGGTAGCCGAACACTCGGCCGCTCTCGAGCAGGCCGATCATCAGTTCGCGGTTCTGCCGCCAGGGCCGCAGCAGCTCGCCACCGGCTTCCTGTCCGAACGCGAACAGGTGGGGTCCGCTGCAGTAGCAGACGGCATCGACTGGGTTGCCGGCGAACGCATCACGGTCGAAGAAGGCGAGCCAGTCGGGGATCCGCGAGGCTGACACCGGGTGAATGGTCACCGAAGCGAGGGTGTCGAGGCGCTCTGTCGACCCGGTGAGCCGTTGGGTCGCTTCTGCGTAGTTGCGGATCGCCATGTCGGGGAACGGCCAGTCCGGGTGTTGGGAGCGGGCGTGCGCGAGGTAGGCATCGCTGAACGCCTCAAGGTCGGAACCCGCCACGAGGGCCGAGCACTCGTCGCATCGAAGGCTGTTGTTCGCCGACATCTCCAGGACCTCCGTCGACGGCGTGCGGTGCAGCGCAGATGACAGCGGCGTCAGTGGCGGCGGATCTAGTCGCCGGTCACGCCGTCGATGCCTTCACGGATCAGGTCGGCGTGGCCGTTGTGGCGCGCGTACTCCTCGATCATGTGCAGGTAGATCCACCGGATGTCACGATCGGGGCCGCCCCACGGAAACGGCACGACATCATCGAGGTCTTTGTCGGCCACCGCCTTGCGTGTCGCGATGATCTCGCGCCGGTAGGTGTCCAGGTCAGCCTCGGCGTCAGCTGCCTCGATGCCGTTGAAGTCTGCATCCTTGTCAGCCTCGGTCCAGTACAGGTCCGGAACATCCTCGCGGGCAGCGCACTGCCGGAACCACCCCCGCTCGGCGTCGGCCAAGTGCCGAACCAGGCCCAGAAGCGAGAGGTTGGACAGTGGCGCCGCCCGCCGCTTCAGCTGCTCGGCCGTCAGCCCGGCGCACTTCGTCAGCAAGGTGTCACGGTGGTAGTCGAGCCACTGCTCAAGCGCCCTGCGCTCGGCCGCGACATAGTGCGGGTCAGCACGCTCAACCGCGGGTGCGATCCAATCGGTAGTCACGCTGGCACACGCTACCCGTGGTGGTCGCCAGCTCGGCCCCGCCGACGGGGGAGGTGGCGGAAAACGGCGGATCAGATATGGGCCAACGCGGCGGGGCGCATGCGTTCGGGGTGAAGCTCAAGTCCGGTTGTGGACGTTGGGATGCGCATTGTTGTCGCCGGTGTTACCGTGCGGCCCACGGCATGGCGCGTACGCCGTTCGCCGTTTGCTTCCGCGCCCACGCCGCGGTGGCTTTCGTCGGCCAAGGTCTCCTGGGTCCCGCGCAAGCTTCCGCCTGGTTGTCATCCGGTACCGGCGGTGCGTGGGCCCGTTGGGGAGAGATTCCGAGATGCCGAAGAAGCAAACAACCAAGGCCCGGAACGCCCGCTCTGCAGCACGCGAGGGCGAGCAGGTCACAGTCGCGTTGCCCCGCCTGTCACCGGCGCCGGCAGCGCCTACAGGCGAGGGACGTGATCGCCTGGAGCTTGACTTCAGTGGCGAGATCTTTGAGTGGCGCGGCCCGGCGCCGTACTACTTCGTAAGAGTGCCCGAGCAAGAGAGTCTGGAGCTGAAGGCGGCGTCTTCTGGCACCAGCTACTACCGGGGAATGATCCGGGTCCAGGCGCGGATCGGTGAGACGGAGTGGCCGACGTCGCTGTGGCCCAGGGACGGGCGTTACGTCGTCCCGATCAGGGACTCGGTGCGCAAGCCTAGGGGGCTCGCTGACGGCGACTCCGTCACGATCCACCTCACGGTAGATGCACCCGTGCTGGCGAAACGGCCAGATCCGGCTCCGGCGCGACCTGCTCAAGCCAATCGAAAGGCACCGCGGGTAGCCAAGCGACGCGAACCTCGTAGCGGAGCCGAAGTCGTCAAGAGTCGCAAGAGGCCACTGGTCACCGACGATCAGCTCCGGATCGTGCCTGCGAACGAGGCGACCTGGGAGGACCTGAAAGCCATCTTCGGCGCACGCACCGTCTGCTGGTGCCAGAGGTACAAGTTGCAGCCCAGAGAGGGCTGTATGTACAGGGTTGGAGCCGCCGAGCTCGCCTCCCGGCTCCAGGACCAGACCGCCTGCGGACAGCCTGAGTCGACCACGACCACCGGCCTGGTCGCCTACCTCGACGGTGAGCCGGTCGGCTGGTGCGCGGTCGATCCGCGATCCGCAAACGCGCGCCTGCTGAGCCAATGTCCCACCCCATGGGTCGGACGGGCCGAGGACAAGACCGACGCCAGCGTGTGGGCGGTGACCTGCTTCGTCACCCGGGCCGGTTTTCGGCGCCGGGGCATCAGCCGGGCACTGGCCCGTACGGCCGTCCACTTCGCCCGACAACGAGGCGCCCGTGCCCTGGAGGGCTATCCCCACACCCGGGAGGTCGGGCACTTCGGCACTCCCGGCGTCTTCGCCGCAGCTGGCTTCGTCGAGGTGAGCAGGCCCAGCCTCAGACGCATCGTCATGCGCATCGACTTCTAGCCCGGGCAACCGTGCCGGACGAGTCGACGCTGAGACGGTCGACATGAACGACTGGTTCGTCGCCATGCTCGCCGACCGGCGAGATGTACCACCACTCCCACAGCACCTACGCCACAGCGTCCCGACTTTCCACGCCACGAACCGCTGGCACAACACACCGACCGCACCAGGCATGCCCTCGAGTGATCCGTGAGATCGGCCGCTCCGGCCCGGACGAACCGACCGGCGAGGAAGTCGTGCATCCCGACTACGCCCGCGGCAACGGCCTGTTCAACCAAGGAGGTCGGATCACAGAAGCCGATGGATCGCGTCCGGGACTCGCAGCGGAACCGCCCCTGCCGTTTCTCGGTCAGCCAGCGCTCGTCGCAGCATGGCGACGTCCACAGATGCGGGGTCAACGGCCGAGAACGTCGCCTGCAGCCGGTCCATCTGGTCGCGGACGATCATGGTCGCGAGCTGCGCTTCCAGGGGCACGACAGGTATCGAGGCGCCCTTCCAGTCGAGGGCCGAACGCACCTTCCACACTGCTGTGCCGGAGGTTTCGATCAGCAGGTCAGCCGGCGGCCGTGCGTCGATATGGGCCAGCTCAACCTTGACCCCGGCAAGCATCCATCGTCCAAAGGTCCAGCGAGCGTCTGCGGGGTCGACGAACATCAACGTTGGTTCTGCGAGGCTGATGTACCACGTGGCGGGATCAGCGGTGGGAGAACTATCCGCCCGGCATGGCAGTACCTCCGCAGCGGTGCGGACGCCAGCGGGTGTCGCCACCGCCACATCGATATCGCCTGGTTCGATGGCTGCGCCGCGGACTGCAGTCGCAGCGCTCCCGACCAGCATCCACTCCACGCCTGCGTGTTCGAGGCGCGCAGCAAGTTCCACTAACGCGTCTGACCATCCGCGGCTCATGTGGCGACTCCGCCAGCCCCCACCGACGTAGCCAGCTCGGCACTTCGACCGACGGCAACGGGGTCCAGCCCGGTCCAGCCCTGGCCCTCAGGCGTGGGCGTCGGCTCGGTGTCGCTCGAGCGCGCGGGCGAGTCTGTCGACGCCCTCGGCGATCTGGTCCGCCGGGACCGGGGCGAACGAGAGCCGGAGGCTGGAGCTGCCCCCCGCGATGGTGAAGTCGGGCCCGGCGACGAACGTCACGCCCTCCTGCCTGGCTTGCAGCAGCAGGCTTGGGGTGTCGACGTCATTGGCCAGGTCGAGCCAGAGGAAGTAGCCGCCATCGGGGACCACGAACTCGGCCTCCGGGATCTTGTCCCACAGCGCTTCGACGAGCGCGTCACGGCGCTCGCCGAGCGCCCGGTTCACCGACGTGATGTTCTCGTCCAGCGCTCCCGACCGGCAGAACTCCCAAACGATCGACTCGGCAAGCATGTTCGGCGAAATGTAGTTCTCGCCAGCGGTCTTGGCCAGCGCCGCGATCGTTTCGGTGGGCCCGACGAGGTAGCCGACGCGAACGCCGGGGCTGACCGTCTTCGAGAACGAGGAGGCGTGGATCACTCGATCGGCCCCGTCCATCTCGAGCATCGTCTTCCCAGCCGAGCCCGCGAAGCTGATCAGGCGGTAGGGGTCGTCTTCGAACAACACGAAGCCGTGCTCGGCGGCGAGCGCGACCAGACGCTCGCGCTTCTCGACCGAGAGAGTGCAGCCGGCCGGGTTGTGGAAGTTGGAGATCACGTGCGCCAGCGTTACGGGGCCGCTCGTGCAGGTGCGCTCGATCGCATCGACGTCAACGCCGTCGGCTTCAAGGGGCGCCGGGACAAGCTCGGCGCCCGCCTGGTTCAGCAACAGCAACGTCCGGTCGTACGTCGGCTGTTCGACGACGACTCGGTCGCCGGTCGAGATGTAGTGGCCAAAGAGCAGGGCCGCGCCCTCCATCGACCCATTGACGATCATCACCCGGTCGGCGTCGACTCCGTGCAGCTCGGCGACCCACTCGCACAGCCCAGGGTGGCCTTTCCCGGTCCCATAGGACAGGGCACGCTGCCAGTCGGACTCCAGCGCGCGTGCCGCTGCCTCCCGTACGGCCTCTGCGGGCAGGAGGTCGGCGCTCGGCGCACCGCGGGCGAAGCTGATCGTCTCGGTGGACATCGGCGCCAGTATAAGAACGGCTCGGGTGCCGGCGCCGCTTGTCACCGTCGGGGAGAGTGGTCGAGGTGTCAGACCAGCCCACGCGGGCGGTGTCAAGCCAGAAGCTCGGCCGTCTGCTCACGGAAGTCGGCTTCGCCGTCTGCGTCGTCGACCGACGGGCCGCGACAAGCGCTCATCGCGGCACGGGCCTGTGTCCAGCGGACGGCTCGTTCGCGGTCGATCTCGGCGGCGTCGGCGAAGATCGCCAAGCGACGGTGCAACTCCGATCTGAGGTCCTCGGCCCTGCGTAGGCTGTCGAGGCTGCCGAGCAGCATGGAGTGTGCGTCAAAGGCGAGGTCTCCGACGAGACCCTTGGGGTCGATGACCAGCCAGGGCTCGCGCCGGGCGCGTACGACATTCCCGAAGTGCAGGTCGCCGTGCACCATGGTGTTGGGTTGGTTGTGGCCGAGGTCCTGAATGGCGGCAACTGCCGCACCCAACGCGCGCTGCGACAGCGGGTGCCCCAGCCCCTTGGCGTTCTCGCAGAGCGCTTGTTCCCAATCGTCGGCATTACTCGACAGCGGGGGGAGGCCGGGCGGGGCTTCGACGGCCAGTCGTCGGGCGAGTCGACCAAGCACGGCTGTTGCTTGGTCGGCGTCGCCGAGATCGTCCAAGGTCTGCCATGCGCCCTGCTCCAGCAGCATGGCGAACTTGGCGTCGTCACGTTCGTACAGCAGAACGGCACCCCGACCGGCCCAGGTGGCGAACGCATGAGCTTCGTACATGTTGCCCGGATGTGTGAACGAGATCTTCAGTACGGCAGGTGTTCCGTCGTCACGCTGCACGGCCAGGACGATCCCGACCTTGCCGCAGATCGGTCCGGTCGGCGAGCATCGCCAACGCTGCAGGAACTCATCCACCAAGCCAGGCAGAGACGCCAGCCAGGCACGACCCGGATCGCCCTCACGATCGATGAGCTGTCGCGCGAACTCGTCCGGGATCTCGAGCATTGCCGCAGGATAGCCGCTCGTCCCTGTGCGCCCGGCGAGCATATGCTCGACCGTCTCCGGATATGTGCGGAGCAGCCTGCCTGGGAGACGTGGCCGACCAGCGTCACTGCTGTAAGGAAGGACAGGGATTCGCCACCGGTGCCGATCAGAACTCTCGTACCGTCAGCAGGCTGTCGCCGTAGCGGGCGTCGCAGCTCGACCCGGCCCGTTTCGCGGAACCCGAGCTTCTCCAAGACCCGTCGCGACGCGACATTCCAGTCCCGAACGCTTGCCCACAACCGCCGGTAGCCCGCCTCGCTCACCCACGTGACCACGGCCTGACCCGCCTCAGTTGCGTAGCCGAAACCGTGAACCCGACGCAGCAATTCATAGGCCAGCTCCGGCTCGTCGGGCGATCCCTTCCCATGCAAGATCAGCCCGCAGTACCCGATGACGTCGTCCGTGCCCTTTCGCTCCACGGCCAGTATCCCTGGCCTTGTCTCCTCACGCTCTGCGCGTATCTGCGAGGCGATATCCTCCACGGTCGGTCGACCCTCGGCGTCTATCCGCCGATGCGGTGGCACTCTCGAATCCCGCTCGGTCCACAACTGGCGGAAGATGATGGCCTCAGCTACTCGGCGGTGCCGAAGGTTGAGACGATCAGTCTCCAAGGTGTCCAGCACGGGCACTAGCGACATGCTGGCATTGTGCCAGCGGCCTGGGCCGGCAGGTGCTCGCAGGTAGGGATGCCGGCATCGGCAACTCCGACTGCCTCGCCGTACGGGCGACGTACCGATCGTTCCGTCTGGCAGACCACTGGCCCTCACACCCGGTGGACGAGATGCACTCCGAGCATGTACGCGTCGCCGTGTCGGAGTTCGACCTCCCACTCCCGTTGCACCGCCAGCCACTCCTCAACGGCGCGGATGACGCCTTCGCCCCAATCGCCGCCGAAGTCGTCGAAGACGATCCAGGAGTCTTCGACCATGTGTGGGAGCGCAGCGGCGATTTCGTCACGGGTGTTCTCGTACACGTGGCTCGGATCGTGGAAGAGCACACGAATCGGCAGCTTCCACAACCGCAGGAACGTTCCCGCGTACGTGACGACCTGGCACACCCGTTCCGGGCCGAGCCCCAGTGTCCAGAACGCTTCTCGTGCGGCGATGTGATCGAACGACGCGGACGGGTCCTCTCGCTGGTAGCAGTCCACGGTCACCACCGGCGCGAGCCCACCGCCGTCCCGAACCCCGAGCGCGAGCGCGCTCGCGGTCCCGCCCCGTTTCGTCCCGAGCTCGACTACATGCCCGGTTGCCGGATCGGCGCCGTGCAAGCCACGGGCGACCTCGTAGAGCAGGCCAAGCTCCAGGTCGCTGACAAACGCCCTCGCGTCCTGCCGGATCCGTTCGACCACTGCGGCGGTTTCGGCCGACGCCCACCTCCACGCCGACGCACGCTGCCACGCCGTGCCGGCTCGCGGCCCGACAACCACTTCCTCGACCGGACGCTCGACTGGGCCCATCGGGTCACCATGCCAGCCTGCGCAGAGCCTCGCCATCGATTTCCCACAGACAGGCGGGCCCGCTGGCGGATTCACCGGTCGTGTCGCTGGCCTGGATGTCCTGCAACCGTTGCGTCTCAACCCCGTTGGACTACGAACAGGTCGCTGCCTTCGTTTGTCTCATAGCCGCGCGGACCCGCGGCTGCCGCAATGTAGCGGTTGAACGGCTCGACGTGAGCGATGGGATCGAAGTCTTCGGGGAAGGGCGCCGCCTTCATGTAGAAGACCAGCGACTCCAGATCGCAGAACCAGGCGCGGAGGTCGACGTGTCCTTTCGCGACCACCCGGCAGTCCAACGCTTCAAAGGTCGCGGTGTACTCATCCAGACTCAGAAATGGCGGGTCGCCCTCTTCTGCCGCGACTCGCTGCCAGTACGCGCCCTCGGTCCCCCAGCCGAACGCGTCCCAGATCAACTTGTTCCCCGTATCTCCGACCTCCTGGCCGATGAAGTAGCCGCCAGAGCGCAGGACCCTGACTATCTGCTCGGGCCAGATCCTGGCGTGGCGAGTGAGTACCACGTCGAACTGCTCCGGCTCGAACGCCAGGTCGCGTCCGTCCATCACGTCGAACTCGATCCGATCCCTCAAGGAGTCGGGCAGATTCCGGCGGGCGGTTCGTACCATCTCGGGGTTGTGATCAACTCCCATCCCCTCGGCGAACGCATCGGCGAGCCGCAGGAACAGCTCTCCGCCACCGGTACCAATATCGAGCACCCGATCCTGTGCGCGAAGGAAACGGCGTACCACGGTTTCGTAGTCCCACAGGCCCGGCTCGTGCTCCATCCTCACCTGCGAGAAGTCCCAGCCATCCAGCTCCCCAACCGTGGCCGTCAGCTGCTGAAGCTCCTCGAGCGAAACCGAGCTCGGAACAGTACCCATGACCGCGGAAGCTACCGTCGGGCTGGGGCCGTCGCAACGCGAAATGGCTCCTCGATGCTCGCGGGCCTTGCGGAGCTGTGCGGTCGCTAGCTGCGTCGCGCTCGTCGTAGCAGGTGGAGGTCGTGACCCCACCCGTCCAGGACGTCCCCATGGCCGGCGGCGCGGGCGACACGTTCCACGTCTTCGAACACGGCGAGGTGGGTGTCGAGGTCGGCTGTGCTGAGCAGGCGTTGAAGCCGGGGTATCAGTCGATCGGCTTGCCATGCCGGGTCGGCGAGCGGACGATGGCGCAGTTCCCAGGCCAGGTACTTGGGGAACGGAGGAGGTCTGCCCTCCAGGAGGAAGGGCACCTGAGGCAGGATGCTCGCTGCGCTGGCCGAGTCCATGTGCGCCTCGAAGGGCAGGCCGTTGCGGTGATTCTTTGCCACCCGGTAGGCAGCGTTGACGTAGGCGTCCAGCATGTCGCGAGACCACTTCTGGGCCTCGGCGGGGGTCAGGGTGCCTCGCCTGTGCACCATCGCTGTGATGTGACCATCTGAGCGGTCGAGGAGCACGAGCGAGTTGGCGTAGGCGTACCTGGCACCCAACCATAGGGCCTCGGGGGGCTCCGACAAGAAATGTGAAAGCGTCACTGGGCAGATGTCCAGGATCGTCTCCCTGCGGCGTTCCCAAGCATCGACGACTGTGTCGGAGACGATTACCTCGAGGTCATAGTCAGAGTGGGCGGTGACCATCCCCGATTCATGCGCACGCGATCCCGACAACACCAATCCGAGAACCCCGGGGTCAGCGGTCGCTCTGGAAACGAGCGCGGTGTAGGACGGGTGATCACCCGCCGCTGCAATGAACATCAGGTCCTCTCCACGCGAAGACGACTGCCGTCTCAAGCCGGTGGCGATCCAACACACCTATCGCTGTGGGGCGGCGATCGCACCCCAGTACATCATGGGCAAAGAGCTGTAGCCGTCGAGGCTCCCGAACTGACAGGGACGGAAGAAGGTCACCGTTAGCCGGCGTAGTAGGGATCGCAGAGGAGTTGTGCCAGTTTCGGGACGGGGCGTCCGTCGTGTGCGATCCATGCGAGGCGACCGAACGTGGTGAGCATGCCGTGTTCGGCGTCGCAGAGTGGGCGGATCGCCTGGTAGCCATCGAGCACCGCTGAGCGGTGTGGCTCGGCGCTGCGTGTGTAGTAGTAGTCGAGGTCATACGCGCGCCATCCGTACCCGCACATGTCGAAGTCGAAAACGGTGATCCGATCGTCGGCATCGAAGTGGAAGTTGAGGTCTTGGATGTCGCCGTGGATGATGCCCCATCCGCTCGGGCCCGGGTCGAAGGCGGCGAGGTGTTGGCGGATCTCGGCGGCGTAGTGCCTGATGGTTTCGGCGTCGTCGGGGGAGGCGTTGCGGATCTGTTGGTCCAGCTCGGCGAGCGGCCGGTCCAGTTTGGTGGCCTCGTCGAGGCGGTAGCGGGTGTGTCTCGGCTCGTGTTGATCGGCGGTGACATGGATGGCGGCCATTGTCCGACCCAGCAGGTACGCCTGGTCGACCGTCATGTTCTCGGGTGGGTTGCCGGGGGCCCAGGTGAACAGGGAGTAGAACCGTTCGCCTTCGGGTGCCTGGACTGAGCCCAGGAGGTCGCCGTTGCGACGTGGAAGCGGAGAGGACACCGGCACGTCATGCCGATGCAGATGGGACAGCAGGTCGAGTTCGAACCGGACATCGTCTTCGCCGGCGAGCCACCACTTGTCCCTCCTGTGCAGGCGGAACGCGTACTGCTGTCCATTGACGGCTACCTCGAAGGTGTCGTTCCAGCCGGCGCACAGCAACCGACAGCTGTCAGGCGAGCCGACGTTGTAATCGACGGCCACCAGCCGCGCCACCCAGTCCGGGTCGACCATCGAGTGGATGTCGGAGGACGCCGACCGGCTCAGGAACAGGCGGATAGGAGCTGTCACCTTCAGCTGATCGTCCATGGTCTGCTGCCATCTGGGCACGCTCCTCCTGCCGCGGTGGTCACGTCAAGGTGCGAGTCCCTAAACAACCGTGCTGGTCATCCGCGCGCATCGACCCCGCCGCCGTCCCGGTCGGCGTGGACCTCGAGACGTGATCGTCCACACTCCGGCCCGAGTGTGTCTTGCGTCAACGTTCTGGCAGCTGTTGATCTTGTTTCGGTTGGTGGTGGTGCCTGGTCATGTGCGCGCGGAGATCAGGTAACGCTCGTCACTGATTCTCGACCCCAATAGATGGGCTCGGGCATGGGTGTGAGCGTCATGGTCGAGACGCGTTGTTCGAGGAGGTCGCTCAGGAACGTTGCGTGGATGCCACCTCCTGCGTGGAAGCCTTCGATGAGGACCAGGTGGCCGCGGGGGGCGAGGAGTTGTATCCAGTGGTCGAGGGCGTCGGCTGGGTCTGGCATTGCCCAGAGGACGTGCCGGGCGAGTACGACGTCGAACTGTCCTGGCGGCAGTTGGGGCTTGGAGGCGTCGCCGACGACGAAGCCGACGTTGATGCCGACTTTCGTGGCCTTGTCGCGTGCGCGGTCGACCATTGCTGGAGACAGGTCGAGCCCGGTCACTCGGTGGCCAAGTGCTGCGAGTAGAAGGGAAAGGGTCCCCGTGCCCGATCCGAGGTCCGCGATGCTGGTCGGATCGGATCCGATGACCTTGACGAGGAGTTCCTGCCAGGCGTTGCGAGTGTGCGGGTCGAGTAAGCCGTGATCTCGTTCGTCGTCGTAGGTTGACGCCTGCTGATCCCAGAGTTGGCGCATTTCGTCGAGGGTCATGCGAGTTCCTTCCGTGGCGCGGTGCTTGGTCGGTGTCGGGAGACCGCCGCTACGGCTTGCTGGAGCGCCGACACCTTGTGACTGTCGTCTAGGATGACGAAGGTCACGAGATTACCCTTAGGAAGGTTACTGGTCAAGTGCTGTTCGACAGTCACATCGCGACGCTTCTCGAGGTCGCCGTCGATCTGGTCAATGCGCTGACCGATGGTGCTGCGGGCGGTCGCTCATTTGCGGCGCCGGGGCGAGAAGAGTGTCCACGCGTCATCGCAGGCATCCTTCCGGCGGCGACCAGGTGGCCGGTAGGGCGAGCGATCACCCAGGAAGAGGCCGTCTATCTGGTCGCTACTGCTCGAGCGATGCGGGCTACCTTCGACGCCGTTCATTGTGGCGAGCTCGGACACGCGGCGGGCGTGCTGAATCGTCTCCTGATCTCAACCGGTGCGCGCCCACAGTTGGATCAGGTGGACACCGAGCCGTGGCAGGTCCACTTCCACGGCTCGGATGACTCCTTGGCGATCGGCTGGAGCGCCGGTTGCGCTACAGCTCTTGCCTTTGCGGTCGGTAGCCACTTGGCGGGAAGACTTGGCGTCTGCAGCGCCGACATGTGCGACCGTGTTTACATCGACACATCGCGCAACGCCGCCCGACGCTTTTGCTCCACGCCGTGTCAGAACCGTACGAAGACAGCCGCCTTCCGGGCGCGACACGCAGGCCGCGGACGCACTTGACGCTGGAGAAGAACGTCCTGAGCCAACGACTTGGCAGGCGTTGGCGTTCTCAGCGGGTCGTCCAGGCTGGTGAGTCGCTCGGCTTCGGCGACGGCTTTGCGCAGGCAGAACGTCTCCAGATCACACCCGATCCGGCCGACATCGACCTCGCATTCGCAGCCGCTTCGCGGACTCCTTCACCGCACGGTCCTCGGTCTGTCCGTGTCTGCTCCTTGCCTATACTTGGCGAAAGTGGCGATGAGCGTTACACGTGCTGATGCCTGGGAGTCCCAGTCGTAGGTCCAGCCTTGCGAGTGCTGTCCTCCGGGGTCTGCCGTCTGGAAGGGAGGGTTCGTATGTCGTCCTCAGCGCCTGCTCACCTGAACAACCATTTCCTCAACACCCTCCGCGAGATCGTTCAGCATCCGGCTGGCCACAACCTCGACGGGCATGCCGTGGTCTCCCTGGCGGTGGTCGAGCGGCGCCGGATGCAGAGCAGAGTGGGGTACGGACCCGACTCCGGAGGGGCGGGGGTCGACCGCACGTGACGACCGACTCCGCCCCGCACGTCCCGGAGGATCCCTTCCACCGGAAGCTGCATCACATCCTTCCGGCTGGCCTGTCCGAACAGACGGCGCAGAGTTCGGGCATGCGGCGCAGGGAAGCGATCAGTGGAAGGTCGGTCGGCTCGCAACGGCTCTGGATGGGTCAGACCCACGTCGCGGCGGCGACGGTCTCCGCGAACCACCACCACGGCCACTCCGAGACCGCAATCTTTGTTGTCAGCGGCCGGCCGGAGTTCGTCTTCCTCGATCTTGAAGGCGACGAACCGCGTGAGGTCCGGATCGTCGCCGCCCCCGGCGACTACGTCTATGTGCCGCCCTACGTGCCCCACCGCGAGGAGAATCCCGACGTCGACCAGGAAGCCGTCGTCGTGATCGCCCGCTCGACGCAGGAGGCAATCGTCGTCAACCAGCCGGACCTGCGGTGGACAGGCCCGGTCATGACGAACAGCGACATCGTCCGCTACGGCGAGGAAACCCCTTAGCTAGCGTCACGCCAGGCCCTTCGGACCGCCTCGCGAACTCGCTGTGCGATCAGCCGAAGCCGACCGTCTGCTCGGGATCGCGATCGACGGCGTACGCACACGCGTGTTCAGGCTGGTCCGGGTCCGGGAGGCGTACGCCACACACCAGGCCGGCCCGTTAGGGAGATCGCCTGTGCCGTACTCGCGGTTCCGCCACGAGCGGCGCCACCAATTGGTGTGCTCATTGCCATCGCCCGACGCACGTACGCGTCCAGTGGACCCTTGTCTCGAGTCCGCTCCAGCTCAGATAGACCCGCGCGAGCGCCGTCTGCACGAGATCCTCCGCAGCAGCTCGCGACCAGGGCCGGACGTCCTTGCACGGTCCTGGACATCAGAGCAACGGCACCGCTACTCGAGATGCGCAGCCGGCTCGAACCTGGTACGCACAGGTGGATCTCCGAATCCAACCTCGCTCACCAGTCGTGTCACGATCTGTTCTTCGCTCTCGTCGACGGTGATGATCGACTCATCGACGAAGCCGAGCAGATCGCGCGGGTGGTACCACTCACGCAGCATCTCCGGGCTAACGGTGACCAACGGTTTGGTCTGGTGCCGACGCTGCGTCTCCGCCAGCGGGATATCCAAGTAGTAATGCTTGGTCAGGCCCGCGTGATCATCTGTGAGTTGCCGGAGCATCTCACCGTAACGTTGCGCACCGAAGATGCCGTCGGCGATCACGTGGTAGCCGGCGTCGAGGGCGTACCGAACAGTCATGTCGATGAGTCCGATGTTCGGAAGGCCAGGCCGGTCGTGCTCCCGGAGCACCGTACGGCGTAGGTAGTCCTGCTCGACCCACGCGACGCCACGCCCGAGGCACTCCCGCAGACGTTTCGCGATTGTCGACTTGCCTGAGGCGGAGTTGCCTCGAAGGATCACCAATCGGGTTTGCGGGCTGCCGACCATGGCGGGACGATACCCGAGGATCCGGCTGGCCATGAACGGGCTACTAGCCCAGGACGACGAAGCAAACCCCAGGCCGCACCATCCTGACGTCCGCGCCGGAGATCGCCCTTCTAGGCGCCGTAGACGTACGTTTCCAAGATGTCGGTCCCGGGCCGGCGATAGCTGTCTTGGGTCTCGAGGTCGGTGGCCACGGTGTGCCTTGGCGACCCGTCGGTTGAGCAGAACGGTGGTGTGGCTGGGGGAACGAACACATGGCAATCGCGGAGCAGCGTGTCAAGGGAGCGCAATCCTGCCACGGTCACCTGCTGTGGGAAGGGTGGTGAAGAGCGGCGCCAACAGCCGCGACGCTCACTCGTCTTCGCAACGGATGCCGTGGCTTCTGAGGAACGTGCGCACCTGGGTGGAGTGAAGTTGGAGGTGGACCACGCCCTGGACGAGGATGGCCGCTAGCGATGTCCCGCCGTTTCGGTGTGGCTCGGGTAGTTGGGCGGCGGCCTGGTGATCGGTCAGGCCGCTAAAGAGTTTGTCGACCTTCTGCCGGCAGTGGTCGATGTAGCTGAACACCTCTTGGCGAGAGTAAATGGGCGGGACGACGTAGCCTTCTTCGTCGCCCGGAGAGAACGGGGCTGGCGGTGCCCATTCAGCGTCCATGACGGACAGGTCGAGGTCGGTGAACCAGAGCGCGTGGGAGGCCGTTCGCCACACGGCAGACATGGCCTGGAGCTTGCGTTCGCGAACCGCTGGGTCATCGAACGGTTGCCCGTCACGATCTGTCGGGGGCCACGCCCATCGGTCGGACTTCTTGACCTCGTAGATGCTTGCTTCCCACAGGTAGTCTGGGCAACCGCGCAGGGCGATGGCCATGTCGTCGAGGGTTGACCGGTACTGTGCCGCGATTACCGAGCACCAGATCGTGGTCATCTCCAGGCTTTCGGCCTTGTCCCGTGTCCCGGCGCCGGTCATCCTGGCTCGTCCTTTCGCCGTGGTCGTAGGTCCGAACTCGTCGGCGACGCTACAACAGGAACCGGACAGCGTTGTGTCCTGTTTCGACCGGGCGGTGGTCCGGAAGTACCGTGCTCAGCATCATCGAGGACGTCCGCCGCCAGCAGCCTGGTGTCAGTGAACTCGTCCGCGACGATCAGCGAGTCGGTGGGGCCAAGACCTCCGGGGCACATGGACCGAACTATCCTTCCGAGCTTCGGTCCCGGGTTTCCGTTTGGCGAGTCGCGGGCTCGGGTTTCTCAGGCCCGCGCCCGGTCGTCGGCGTCAAGCAGCCGCCGGAGCAGTGTCGTCAGTGTCTTCCGCTCGGCCTCCGTGAAACACCTGAGGAAGGAGTCCTGGGACTGCTCGGCGACCAGCCACAGACGGCGCTGAAGCGCCACGCCCTCCTCGGTGAGCTCGACCACCTGCCGGCGCCGGTCAACCCGGTCCCTGGTGCGGCGCACCAGCTCCCGCTCCTCGATCGCGTCGAGGTAGCTCCCGAGATGGCTGCGCTGGAAGCCGAGCCGGTCGGCCAGTTCGTGCTGGGGGAGCGGGCCGAAATCCGATAGCGCGGTCAGGACCGCGAAGTGGGGCAGTCGCAGGCCGTGCCGGCCCACCGCCTCCACCAGGGCCTCGTGCCCGATACGTGCCGCGTGACCGGCGAGGTACGAGGGGAGCGCCAGCAGGCTCGGCGGGCGGGGCACGGTCTCGGCCGGGCTGCTCGCGCCGCCCGGACCGGGTTCGGGTGTTTCGCTCATGCGTTCACGATACCGGAATATAGTGGCTGGACGTAATGATTCCCTCATGGAATGATTTCGTAGGGACATCAGTTCGATGCTCGCCCGTGTTCCGGAACGTCCCTGAACCGCGGCCGGCGCTGCCCATTTTCGGAGGACCGCTCCATGACCGACACCCCCACTTCGCAGGCCGAGGTCCCGGCCTCCGGCACCCGGAGCGGCACCGCCGCCCCGTTCGCCGCCCTGCTCCTCGCCGTACTGTCCTTCTCGCTGATGCAGACGATGGTCGTGCCGGCGCTGCCCGACCTTCAGCGTGAGTTCGACGCTTCCACGACCGGTGTCTCCTGGGTGCTCAGCTCGTTCCTGCTGACCGCTTCGGTGGCCACGGCGCTGCTGGGACGGGTCGGCGACATGTTCGGCAAGCGCCGGGTGCTGATCGCGAGCCTCGCCGTCTTCGCCGCAGGCACCCTGCTGGCCGCCCTGTCCACTTCGCTTCCTCTGCTGATCGCGGCCCGCGCCGTGCAAGGCGTCGGATCGGCCGCCTTCCCGCTTGCGTTCGGCATCGTCCGCGAACAGTTCCCGCGCGAGCGGGTGCCGGTGGCGATCGGCCTTATTTCCTCCACCTTCGGCATCGGCTTCGGCGTGGGCCTTGTCATTCCCGGGCCGATCGTCGACGCCCTGAGCTGGCACTGGATCTTCTGGCTCGGCCTGATCGTGATCCTGCTCGGCATCGCTGCCGTCGCTGCGTTCATCCAGGAGTCCTCGGTCCGCTCACCCGGCCGTATCGACTGGGCTGGCGTGGTCCTCCTGAGCGCCGGCGTCGTTGCGTTGCTGCTCGCCATCAGTGAGGGCAAGTCGTGGGGCTGGGCTTCGGGAGGGATCATCGGCCTGTTCGTCGTCGCCGCCGTGCTCCTCGTGGTGTTCGTGTACGTCGAGATCAAGTGCGCGAACCGCTCTTCGACATCGAGCTGCTGCGCCGCCCCGCCGTGCTGACCAGCCATATCACCGCGCTCATCATCGGCTTCGGAATGTACGGCGCCTTCACGCTGGTACCCCTGCTCGCCCAGACCCCTTCGAAGGTTGGCTACGGCTTCGACGCCTCCGTCACCGGGGCAGGGCTGTTCATGGTGCCGATGGCGGTGACCATGCTGGTCGCCAGTCCGCTCGCCGGACGGATCGGGGCGGCCCTCGGCTGGATGCTGCCGCTGGTGCTGGCGTGCCTTATCGGTGCGGTTGGCTTCGTCATCTACGCCGGGGCGCACGACACGGAATGGGCGATGTACGCCGGCTCGGCGGTTCTGGGCATCGGCGTGGGCTTCGCCTTCGCCGCCCTGGCCAATCTCGTGGTCAGCGCGGTCGACCGGAGCCAGACCGGCGAGGCGACCGGCATCAACACCATCATGCGCACCATCGGCGGCTCGCTCGGCGCCCAGATCGCGGCTTCGCTCGTGGCGTCCAGGACTATCCCTGGCACCCGGATACCCGCCGAGTCGGGCTTCACCACCGCGTTCGTGACGTCGGCGATCGCCCTGGGGATCGCCACCATCGCCGCTCTCGCGGGCCCCGGCAGGCTCTGGCGCAAGGCCGCGGCACCGGGACCCGCCCACGCCCGCAACAGCGGCCAGCCCGTCGCCTAGGAGTTCGCGTACATGCCTGAGTACGGACACGTCCTCCTCTTCGGCGCCGTCCTGGTACCGACCAGCGGCATCGACAGGTCGTGGGGGAGCGTCCGATGAACGGGATCTTGGTCTAGCGCCGCCCAGTTGGTGGCGCTGGGCGTGATGCGGCCTTCGAGACTTCGGTCGCGGCTGCAGCCGGTCGATCCTGGGCTAGGCGCGTATCCCTCGCCCCGTGCATCGACCTCGACGCGCTGAGTCAGTTCTGGCCGAAGTGGTCCTAGCGCGCCTGCGACAGATGAAGCGAGGAACCACAACCACCTGGGATGTCTCTAGACGGGCTGGTGAAAGTAGTAGCAGAGGCCGTCGGGAGCCACGACGAAGAAGACCTGGAGCTTCTGACCGTCGCGCTCGTCCACGCGCCAGTTGTCGATCTTGACGCCGTTGGCCTCGAGTTCCTTCCTGGCGCGATGAATGTCCGAGACGAGAATTGCGGCGCCATCCTGCGAGCCATCGCCACCGTTGATCGCAAAGCCGATCTGTACGCCGTCGCGTGCGAGGATCACCGTGGGATGCGGCGAAGGCCGCCGCTCGACTTCACTCAACCCGAAGGCCTTCGAGTACCACTGGGACGCGACATCGAGATCGGTGACAGGCAAGGCGAGTACGTCCTCCTGGTACGGGAACGCCCCTTTGAACAATGGTGCACTCATCGGAATCTCTCCCTGCAATCGAGGGGGGTCGGCCTGTTTTTGAGCACGATAGCGAGTGACGATCCGTCTGGGGACAGGTAAGCCGACCGTGCCCTCCACGTACCCCAAGCCCAGGGCCGATCATGGTCCGCCACGGTCAACAACGGTCACACCTGCGACGACCCACGCTCGGCGCACCGTGAGGCCACAAAGGCCTTGCAAGACACCCCATGCCGCTGGAGGTCAAGCCCCCGGCCTGTGGTGAATGGAAAGAGTTGGTCAGCCGGAAAGGAGGCTGGTGCGCCGTGCGGCGAGCCAGGCTGCTTCCTCGTCCAACTCTGCGAGGTCGCCTCGGGCAAGGAAGTCCTGGAAGGGGGCAATGCCTGCGGCGCCGAGCGTGGCGACTCGGTGGCGTTCTGTGGCCTGGAGCTCGACGAGTGCGTCGAGAACTGCTTCCCGTTCCGCGCCGTAGGCATCACACAGTGCGGCGAACCGGCGCCGGTGGTCTGGTTCGGCTGTAAAGCCGCAGGACTGCCAGCCGTCCTCGCCTCGGTAGAACGGGACCGCGTACCACGCCGTTTGGGCGAGGTCCCACAGCGGCGGGGCGGGTTCGGCGAAGTCCCAGTCGATCAGTCCGACGAGCCGGTCCCCATTCCAGATCGTGTTCCACATTCCCATGTCGCCATGGCGGATGCTGCCACCCGGCAGGGGAGGCCCTGCTGGGCTAGTACGCCAGACCGCCTCGGGAGGCGGGTCGAACTTCTGGACTGCATCGGTCAGTTCCCGCAGCATCCGGCCAAGGGTGTGCAAGCTCTCCTCGCCATGCAGCACGTGCGGCCAGGGGCGCATCGCTGGCGTGCCCTCGATGTAGGTCAAGACCTCACGATCGTGCTCGTCGATGCCGCGCACCCGAGGCGAGTAAGGGAAGCCGGCACGCTCCAAGTGATCGAGTAAGGAGTGGATAGTAGGCGTCCAGGGACCGGTCGTGCGACGCACGGTTTGCCCGATACGCACGACGGTGTTGACCACACCACCGGTGAGCTTCTCCTCCGAGCTGTCAGTCATGTCCGTCACCTTGCCCGGCGAACCGATGACACGCAACGACTATTGATGCCCCGAGATCAACCTCGCCGCCGGAATGTGCTCGGGCCGCAAGCCGTGACAGTTACCCTCTCTGCCGTCATGCTGTCGCGGCGTTGGCGTGGTGAGACCAGGCTGTGGCTTCGTCGTAGTAGGAGCGTGTTTTGAGGCAGCCGTGGAGGATGCCGACGAGTCGGTTGGCGAGTTGGCGTAGGGCGGCGTTGTGGCCTGCTCCTCGGGCGCGTTGGGCGTCATAGTAGGCGCGGGCACCTGGTGAGGCGGTCAGCGCCCCGAACGCCTGCTTCTGTACGGCATCGACGAGCCGGTCGTTGTGGATGTACCTGGCGTAGACGGTCTTCTTCTTGCCCGATTGGATGGTGATCGGGCTGGTGCCGGCGTAGTTCTTACGCGTCTTGGCGGTGGTGTAACGGTCTGGGTCGTCGCCGAACTCTCCGAGCACCCGGGCGCCAACGATCTGCCCAATGCCGGGCTGGCTGAGGTAGATCTCAACGTCCGGGTGCCGGCCAAAATGGGCCTCGACCTGCTCCTCCATGACCTTGATCTGGATGTTCAACGCGCCGAGCAACGCGACCTCGGCCCGGACGGCGGCCGCGTAGGCGATGGCTACTGGCTCGGGTTGGCTGAGCTGTTCGGTCTGCAGGCAGGCAGCGATCTTGGTTGCTTTGACGGCGATGTTCCTGCGGTGTGCACGTTTCATCGCCGCGCTGATCTGGGCGATGGTCAGCTTCGCCGCGGCTGTCGGGTCCGCCGCACGTGCGAGGAGCTCGAGAGTGTCCGCGCCGGTCAGGCCGGTGTCGGCGAAGGCCTCCAACGCGGCCGGGAAGTACTCCCGCAACGCCGCCCGCAGCCGCAGTGTGTGCCGGGTGCGTTCCCAGATCAGGTTCTGGTGCGCGCGAGCGATCACCTTGATCGCCTCTGCGTGTGCGCTGTCGCCGGCAACCTGCCGGAGCTGGTGGGAGTCGGTGCGCACCATGTCCGCCAGCGTGTGTGCATCGGCTGTGTCGCTCTTGGCTCCCGAACTTCGGTGCCGCTCCCGGAACCGGGCGACCTGCCGCGGATTGACCGCGTACACGCTGTACCCGGCCGCGACCAGCGCGCCCACCCACGGCCCGCGGTCGGTCTCGATCCCCACCAGCACCTGGTCCGGGCCGGCGTCTTCATCGAGCTGCTGCCCGATCAGGGCATGCAGCCGGCCGATCCCGCTGACGCCCTCCTCCAGCCGAGCCGAGCACAGCTTGCGACCGGACGCGTCTTGGACCTCCACATCGTGATGGTCCTCAGCCCAATCGTCACCAACGAACAGCAACACTGCCTCCCGCGCCACATCGAGTCCTGAATGCCTTGCCAGGTAGCGACGAGGAGAACACCAGCGGCCTAATGGAACAGTGCTCACGCAACAGCCTGCGGGCACGACACCCCATCAGCAGTCCATCCTCCTCACGACCATCAAGGGCACGGTCTTGCAACAGGCATCCACTGCCAGGCAGAGGGAGTGCTCACCCAACGGCCGCTACCAGATCACCGAGTCTGCCAGCGGCTGACCCGATAACCCCCATTAGGCAGTGCTTCTGTCCAGGCTCTGCGTGCCCTAGCAGACTAACCCGGCGGCGATGATCCCAGGATGCTCACGAGCCAGCGGAGGCGGCTCCTCCGCCCAACTCATTGAGGCGGCCCTGCGCTGCCTTGATCGAGCTGACGCTCAGGGCCGCGTGGCACTGCCGGCAGGTTCCTCTGCCATGCCGAGGACGCTGCACAGGCTGGAGAGTTCCTGCATGCCGACGGCCGGTGGTGTGCATTGATAGCGTCGGCGTGCGCTGTGCCGGTAGGTACGTGTGCCGCTCGAGCTAGGGAGACCTGATGTCCCCGACGATCCGCAGGGCCGTGATCCCCGCCGCCGGACTCGGCTCCCGTCTGCTGCCGCTGACCAAGGCCATCCCCAAGGAGATGCTGCCGGTCGGTGACAAGCCGGTGATCGAGCACACGGTGCGTGAACTGGTGGCGTCCGGCATCACCGACATCACCATCGTGGTCTCCGGCGGCAAGTCGCTGATCCAGGACCACTTCCGGCCCAACCCGGGTCTCGTCGCCCAGTTGCGCGCCGACGGCAAGACGGCGTACGCGGACGCGGTGGAGGAGATCGCCGAGCTGGCCCGGAAGGGCCACATCACCTACCTCGACCAGCACGGCCCGTACGGCAACGGCACCCCGGTGCTGAACGCCGCCCGCAACTTCGGCGACGAGCCGGTGCTGGTGCTGTGGCCTGACGACGTGTTCGTGGCCGAGGTGCCCCGTGCGCAGCAGCTGATCCGCGCCTACGAGGCGACCGGCTGCCCGGTGCTGGCCCTGATGCCGATGGAGCCCGCCGACTCCCAGCGCTACGGCGTGCCGATCGTCAAGGAGGACCTCGGCGACGGCCAGCTGCGCATCACCGGCCTGGTCGAGAAGCCGAAGCCCGCGGACGCGCCGTCCGCGTACGCGGCGATCGGCGGCTACGTCATCACCCCCGGCATCATCGACGAACTGCGCGAGCAGACCCAGCGCTGGTACGAGCACCGCGAGGGCGAGATCTACCTGACCGACGCGATCAACGCCTACGCCGCGCAACCGCGCGGTGTACGGGCAGGTCATCCGGGCCGCTGGTACGACACCGGCAACCCGGCCGACTACCTCGTCGCCCAGATGGCCTCCGCCCTCGCCCACCCCGAGTACGGCCCCCTCCTGCGCCGCCTCGTCAGCGAACTCGAGGCCGCGGGTGGCCACGCACCACGGACACCACCGTCTAACCAGCCGGTCCGCTGATGTCTTGGTCTGACGACGCCGACGGACCAGCTGCCTGGTGCTTCACGGCCGCGACTCCACGCGTCAAGGGTGCCTGGCGGCGTCGCTTCGCGATCTCCGACCCTTGACTCGTTCCGATCCGGCCTTCAGTCTGGCTGGCTGCGGGGACGACGGGGATGAGGGTCTGCGTGATCAACCCCGGCCGTGGCGCTTCCTCTCCGACATACCGGCGTCGTTCGGTAGCCGGCTGAGCGGGTCGAGGAATATATGGCGCTTGAGGGGCACATCTTCGATTGTCACCGCCATGGATTACACAGACCTTCACCCGGTCCCCCAATGCAAGGACGGCACCGAGGCGGAGATCTTGTGCTTCGCCCTTGACCGCGTACGCGCTCAGTTCGCCTGGAAGACTGGACGACTCGACGCCGAGCAGCTCCGCCGACGACCCCCTCCGTCGACGATGACGTTGGCCGGCCTGATCAAGCACATGGCGTTCGTCGAGGATGGGTTCACAGCGGGTGCGGGTGGCCGGAAGCAGAGCCCGCCGTGGAACACGATGGGCTGGGCAGAGGGCAACCAGTGGGCGTGGGACTCCGCGGTTACCGATGAGCCGGAGGTGCTGTATGGGCTGTGGTACGGCGCCGTTGAGCGTTCGAGGGTCGAGTGGCGGGAGATCAGCGCCGACGGCGGGCTTGACGCGCGCACCGGTGGGGAAGGGACCTTCACCCGCCGACGGATCCTGATCGACCTGCTGGAGGAGTACCTGAAACACACCGGTCACGCCGACCTCCTCTGCGAGGCCGTGGACGGGCTCGTGGGCAACGACCCCGTGGAAGTCGACGATGCCTGACAGGAAGGCGACCGCGCAGTACACCATGCGCGCCCTCGATGTGTCGACATGGGAGGCGTTCGCGGAGCTCGTCCAGCGGGGCGTGCTCCTGACGTGCCCCCGGACATCCCTGATCAGCCCTCAACTCCCCGCAGACCTACCAGTACTAGCCGTCGGCCAGCGACGCTGAATGGAGTGGCGACCTGTGCACGAAAGCCGATTCGTAATGCGTGGGTCGAAGGTGACGGGCGACGCTCTGCGCGGGCGTGCGCGTCCGTCCGTTGAACGGCCGGGTTCAGGTAGTGGGGTTCGGTTCGATGTAGTCCGGCTCTGGGTCGATGCTGAACCGGACTGCGTCGACGGTCGTCGTGCCGCTGAGCCAGGCCTTGGCGACCCTGTGCCCGCCGTCCATCAAGCGCCCGTCCGCCGACAAGATCACTGGGTACCTGAGATCGGCCTTCTGGATGCGGTCGGAGTGCTGGGCGACCATCCGGCAGGTGACCGGTGCACCTCCGAACCAGCAGTCCTGGTCGAACTCCTTGATGGTGTCGATCGGTACCGATTCAACTGGCAGATCGGCGGCCAACTCCCAGAGGCGTTCGGTCAGGTAGAAGGCTCGTCCACCAGGCACGGTGCGTGAGTGTCGTTCAGGCATCGCACCATCATCGCGCGGCGAGGTGACGCCGTGCCTCCGCGTGCCCACGCCAGGGCCGAACAGGGTCCGTCGTAGTCAACAACGATCACGGTCGGTGGGTCGGAACGCCGTGTCGCTCCAGACTCAGGCCAGCGTGCGATGCCGAGGCTGGGGCAGTCCCGTCGTCAACGCCGCCCAAGAGCCCGTGGCTGCGAACATGCCAGCCTCCACCCAGCGTGCCGTGATCGGATTCGATCCCAGCACGGGCCAGCAGCGGAGGCTTAGGGCTCGCTGTTCAGCGCGTGCCGTGCGTCGAGGAGTCCTGTCTCGTTGAAGTCTTGTTTAGGTATGCCGGTGCGAACGTCATTGGCGCAGCGCCAGGCGAAGTAGCCGGCCTGTACGCACCACCGCAACCACAGGAACAGCGCGAATCCGTCACACACTTCGTCAGTCATGCTTGGTCGACGGGTGAGATAGGCCACGACTAGCGCCTCAGCACGGGACACCTCAAGCCCGACGTGGGCGCGATCGAGGGAGTGGCGCAAAGACTCGGGACTGGCGTCACCGATCGAGCAACCGAGAAACCAGGCCGCCGAGGCAACGTCATACAGTGCCGGACCGTGCATGGTGGCACCCCAGTCGATCAGTGCCGTGTCCCCACCTCGAACCAGGAAGTCGCCCGGCGACGGATCGCCGTGGAGACCGGCCCAGGTCAGGCTGCTCGCGACAGCTGAGGCGTCAATGTCCCTCAGCGCCTCCTCGGCCGCAGGCCTGATCCACGGCACCAGGTCCATGTAGTCACCCCACAGCGGGAGAACCCGTAGCCACGTCTCGAAAACGCCCGTCTCAGTAGCGCCCGCCTCGTGTACACGCGCCAACATCGGGCCGATGACGCTTGCGGATCGCGGCTCGGCGACCTTCAACGGTTCGCCGTCGACATACCGCAGCAGCGCAACAGAGCGGTTGTCGATGTGCTGAAACAGGTGACCGTCGAGTGTCGAGACCGGGGCTCCGGTCGTGACGCCCTGGTGGTCCAGTAACGCCGCCAGCTCAAGGCCACGGACAAAGCCGAGATCGATCTGGTCCACCGACTTCAGCACGAATCGGCCCCCGTCGGTCACCACCAGCCAGGTCTCGGAGTTCATGCCCTCAGTCAGGGGTTCGAAGTGCAGGACCGACTGTGCCCAAGAGGTCTCGACCACTCGCGCGATGTCCACACAGGCATCCTGGCAGGTGGGCGCCGATTCGTGCCATTGGGAGTCTCGCCGGCGATGCCCGCCCAGCGATCCCATGCGTGCACCGGATCCGACCCGAGTTGGCTCAGAGTAGTGCACATATCTGCTGGTCTCGAAGAGCCGTTTGGGCCGGTTGTGCAGCAGCGGAGGGTGGGCGCTTGCTGGTGTTAGGCATTTGCCCGGCGGAGGCGTTCGGTTGCTTGTGCGCGGAACGCATCGAGGGACGGGGTGCCGCCTAGTCCCTCCCATAGGTTGTACGCGGCCATCCACAAGCTGGCGGCCCACGCGATCTCCTGCTCCGCGGCGGTGAACAAGCGTCCCTGGATGTCCTGATAGGCGACGAGGAAGGCCTCGG
Organism: uncultured Actinomycetota bacterium; assembly: GCA_963721745.1. Classification (GTDB taxonomy): domain Bacteria; phylum Actinomycetota; class Actinomycetes; order Propionibacteriales; family Actinopolymorphaceae; genus Thermasporomyces. The sequence goes on from CAVRKO010000002.1 coordinate 393,668, forward strand.
AGCTTTCGATCGGCGCCAGCGTGGGTGGCCCGGCACTGGCGAACGCCCCACTCGCTGCTCCCGCCAGCGCCGCCTCCGGTTGCGATGCCAGGCTGTCCCAGTCGTGCACCGTCCACACCTGCTGGCCTCGCCACCGGAGGTTTTGCGCCTCGAAGTCGGCGTGGCCCAGCACGCACGGCAGGTCTGCGGCCAGTAGCCGCTGCCGGGCCCGGACGGCCGTGTCGACGACGTGGGCGGGCACGGCGCCTTGGTCCCGGTTCCGGGGAAGTCGAAGTCGATCGCCGGCCACACCCCAGTATCGGCGTGGTCCCAGCGCACCCACGGCGGATTGGGCAGCGGCGGCGCGACGGTCACGTCCGCCAGTTCGGCCATCAGCCAGGCGAACACCTCCGCGCACCGGTCGGCGACCTTCGGCGAGTCCACGTGCAGCACCTCGCCGCCGGGCCGGAACTCCTCGGCGTGCACAGCCAACGAACCGATCCCGGCCACGGGCGTGAGTGGCCGCGCACACGGAAACCCGCGCTCGGCCAGCCGGGCCTGCGCCGCCACACACGACACGGCCCGGCCGTCATCGGCGCGCGCCTTGACAACCACATCCCTGCCGCCGGGCAGCCGGAGACCGAACACCATCGAGACCTGGTGCAGCTGGAACAGCACGCCGTCCGGTTCGCCACCCAGATGATCCGCACACCAAGCCGGCAACCAGTTCGGCAGATCCTCAGTAGCCACGATCGGAAACGCTCCCAGCTGATTCCGGTACACGTGAATATCAGAAGTAACCTACGATGTGAGTTCTGATTTCGGAAGGCTCGAAGACGGCTAGACTGCCGACCACTCCATGCCCCGTGCCGTTGTAGTGTCGTACCTGTCACACGGAGCAGTTGACAATCGGCAGACCTCGCTCGCCAATTCTAGGCGCGCGGCCAGCCAGCTAGCAGTCTTGCATCCGGCTGAGGCGCCGTCGCCGACATCCTGACGTGGGCGCATGCCCCACCTTCCGTTGCTCCCACCCCTCTAAGGACCGCCGGCCCACGGCATCACGTCGTTGGCTGGGACGTCACGCACCCACAGGAGACGCACATGTTGCAGGTGATAGGTGCCGGGTTCCCGCGTACAGGGACCTACTCCCTCCGCGCCGCGTTGATGACGCTGCTCGGCGGAGACTGCTACCACATGAGGACCGTGAGGGAGAACGACGACCACGTTCCGATCTGGCTGGATGCCCTCAGCGGCAACCAGCCCGACTGGCCCGCACTGCTCGCAGGCTGCACCGCAGCCGTGGACTGGCCGGCATCCAGCTTCTGGCGCGAGATCGCCGCAGCCTTCCCCGACGCACTGATCCTGCTGTCGGTCAGGAAGGACGCAGCGACCTGGTGGCGAAGCTTCAACGAAAACATCGTCCCGATGACCAGCCTGGAGCCGGCCCCCGGGAGAGAGTCCTGGCACGCGATGGCCGTAGGCCTACGCGAACGCGAGATCGGCAAGGACTGGGACGACGAGACCTCGGCGAAAGCCGCATACGACCGCCTCATCGACGACGTATGCTCCGTCGTCCCTCCGCACCAGCTTGTCCAGTGGCAACCCGAGGACGGGTGGGCGCCACTGTGCCAGGCACTCGGTCTACCGATCCCAGCCGAACCCTTCCCCTGCCTGAACACCACACGCCCAGCGGCGCCAGAGGCGGCGTGTCGAGTCACCCGGGTGACCCTTGCAGGACGCGAGGAAGCCGCAGGAGCCGGGCCACCCACTGTCATGAGGCCCGGAGGGGTTCGGCGGGGGAACTGTCCTCATCGAAGACCTCAGTGACTCGCCCTCGAGTCCCAGCCCTCACTTCGAGAGGAAGCGCCCTCATACCAACGCCCGGAAAGGTCCAAGCATGAAACGACTGCCCCACGGCTGTACCAATCGCACTGGTGGCGACGCCGCGACTGTTCTCAAGACCTACGTTGAGCCTGATGCGGCGGGCCGATGTGAACGCGAACAGGCGGCGCTGCAGCGCCTTGCTCGTGCCCGCTGCGAGCTGGTCGTCCTTCCCGGCGTCGGGCACTTCCCAGACCTGGAGGCACCCGAGCGTTACCGCGAGATCGTCCGCGCTTTCTGCAGAGCGTATTTGAGGCACGAGACACCAGCTGGAGGGTAGGCCGCTGGGTGTTCCTAAGGGGAACGTCAACCGTCGACACATGGGGTGACTACGACGACGACAATGCGGGGTGTACGCAAGGGATCCCCAAACGGACGCGCCGAATGCCCGCTCACTTCGGGGATAGCTGCAGCTTGCGTCGGAGTGCGTCAGCGGACCCGATCCAGCGCCAGGGCTACCGAACAACGTCGTCGAGCGCCGGCCACGGCGGACCATCCCGCAGAACGTGAAGGAACGCCACACCCGATTCTCTGCCGCTCGGATGTTGGTCGTTGCGGCTCCAGCGATGCGCTGCGACGATCGCGAGCATGACCCCCCTGCACTCGTCGACCAAATCCTGGTCAGCGTCGGGATAGCGCTGGCTGACCTCGTCGGGCACCCAGGCCAGGTCGTACTCGACAGGCCCGTGGGTGGTGTTTTCGAAGTCAATGAAGAGCGGCCCGTTCTTCGTGTTGAGGATGTTCACCGAGTGGGGCTCGCCGTGCAGCAGCTGTTCGCGGGCGCGCCGGTTGACGATTGATCGGCCCAGATCGCGCAGCGTATTTGAGAGCAGCGCCCGGTCCGGATCCGCGAGATCGGGAGTGACTTCACGGCTGGCGACGTCTCGTTGAGTAGCAGCCACTCGATCCATGAAGTGCGGCGTCGCGACCTCGATCCGCCGCAGGCCGGCATGAAGGACTGCGAGCGCCTGCGCGTAATCGGCCGGTGGAATCATTCGAGACGGCACAGGTTCGTAGTAGGCCCACATGGTGATCTTGAAACCGTCATGCACGAAGACGCGGGGTTCGACCCGAGGGTCGAGCACGGCGACCGGGCTGTCCATCTGCGCCAGCCGTCGCACGAGTTCAACTTCAGCCTCTACGCTTGCGAAATGCGTCATAGGCGTCACTCGGGCGACGATGTTGCATGGCGTCAGGCGGATGACCAGTCGGTTGGAGTCGTTGAGAACGATCGCGTCGTCGACGGCCAAGTCGAGGTCTGAGGCGGTCGACATCGCCGCAGCCACCGCACGCCGCGCCTCAGCTGCGTCCATCTCCGTGTCCCCTCCCCGAGACGTCGACTGGCCCGTCGAGGAATTCCCTGATCGCCCGTTTGGACTCGAGCACGTGCCGGGTCGCGTGTTGCCCGTGTCGAGCAATGATCGCTTGCTCGCGTTCGAGTTCCGTGCGCCGGTTCCGGCAGATGACCGGGATGAGGCGCCATTCATCGCGCAACCGTTGCCAGGCCGAGTACTCACATCCTTCAGGCAGCGTGTCCGGCATTCGGCAGCCGCGCAGCAACGCTCGTCCCGCGCACCGCCACCACGGCGTGGCTAGGACCACCACGGTGTCGGCGCGTTCGAGCCGGAGATCGAGCGTCTCGGTGTAGTTGCCGTCGGCGATCCACGCGTCGCCGGCAAGGAGGCCACGTTGTTTCTCGCGCCACTCGGCCTCCGACGGTTCGGTCCAGCCCGCCTTCCAGAACTGGAGGTCCAGATGTATGAGCGGCAGGCCAAACTTGACCGCAAGTGCCCGGGAGAACGTGGACTTCCCGGATCCAGCCATCCCGGTGACGACGATGCGGCGTTGAGCTTCGTGGGGGTACATGACACCTTCGCAGGGTCGCAGCGGTGCCAGGTTCGACTACATGAAGGCTGTCTGCGCCGTGGTGTCGAAGCTGGCAAATGACCTTCTGCGACACGGCAGGATCAAGGATGCCCGGCGGAGCTGGCCGCGTTCTCACGACGGCCTTGCCCGCCAATTGGCCACCGGGCAAGGCTCCCCGCGATCAGGAGACTCCCGGCAGCATCGCATTGCTGCATATCTGCGCAGCACGCGACGACACGTCCGTACCTACCGTGTCAGCGCGTGCCCCGCCGGCCGGGCAGGTCGCGATGCACCCGACCCCAGACGCCATCCGCCATGAGCAGCCTCTCCAACGAAATCCAAGGAACGGCCCGCAAACGCCAGCCGTTCATTCAGCGCGATTCTAACCGATCGCGCGGCATCTGCCAGTCGACCTCCGTTCACGGACAGCCAGCACCCTGCCGTTCGACCTACAATCTGGCTGGGCACCGGCGGGAAGCCAGTCCCAGCCTGGACGTCGTCCGGGTGGCGGTTTCCATCCTTCAGGCGATGGCCTTTGTCCAGCCGGTGGCGGCGGCCATGGCGGCGGTCGCCACGAGCGTGCGCGCATCTCACCCCAGGCGGGATCTCAGGGCGCGTCGTGGTCGTGCCTGCCGCACCGGGCTTTGTCTCCTCGGCACGGACCGCGCGCCCCTCCCCGAGCACCGCCCCTCGAGATTCCATGGTGCGCCGACATCGCCATCCCGCGCTACGGCGTTCGATTGCCTGGGCGACGAGGCCTCCGAAGCCTGGTACCAGAGCTTTCGGCCTGAGGGCGCGCAGAGCGCATGACTCGCGCTCGTTGAGTCATCTGGTCGCGCTGACGACGCGCGTGCGGCCCCACGGTCCGCCGTACCAGAATTTCCAGCCCAGGTCGCGTACCGTGACGTCGGTCAGTCCGAGGTTGGCTAGTTGGTCGGCATAGGTTTGTACGTGGCGGAGGTCCGCTATCAACAGCTGGCCGCCGGGGCGCAGGATTCGCGCGGCCTCTCCGATCGCCATCCTTCGGCCCGGTTCGTCTGGGACGTTGTGGACTGCCAGGCTGCTCACGACGACGTCCATCGACCCGGTGGCCAACGGTAACGCCCGCATGTCGGCGGTGAGCAGGGTGATCTTGACAGTCTCGGCGGCGGCGTTGTGCCGCGTGGTCATCGGGTCGTTTCCCGATTGGTCCACCGACCGCCACAGGTCCACCCCCACTGCGGACCCCTCCGGTACTAGCCGCGCCACCATGTTCAGCACCGCCCCGCGACCGGGGCCGAGGTCGACAACTCGTTCTGTCCCGCCCAGGGCAAGTTCTGCTAGCAGCCAGGTCCACGTGAGGAATTTCCCTCGCCGGGTCGTGTACATGAAGCTGGCGCAGCTGAGGGCGAAGAACACGCCGTATGCCAGCGGTATCAACCACCACCAACCCGCAATGATCAGGGCCACGACTGCGGCAATGCCCATCGACAGGACAGCGGCCGCTGCAAGCGCTATCGGAACAGCGGGCGCGTCAACACCGTAGTCAGCACGCGGCCGCTTGTTCACGGCGACACTATAGATCCAGCGCCGTTGGTGACGCGTCACGAACTGCTCCTGCGTGCCAGCGACGAGGTAGGTGCGCGGGGTCGGACTCGGCATCACCTCCGGCGGTTTGTAACCTCCGCCGGCGAAGGCAGAAGATCGCGCCGTAGATGTCCGGATGCCCCCACGCCTGTGTCAGCTCGAGGGGACGCCCAGGTCGTCGTCGTGTCCCGCGTCGAGGCGGGACCACTGGCTGGTGGGACGTCCGTTGATACGCCACTGGTGGCCGTCGACCGGTCGGTTCCGGGGCCAGCCGGTAGGCGAGTCCTCACAGGGTTCCTGCCGCCCGTACACGGTCAAGTCCAGCAGTCCGTAGCTGGGAGCCATCGCCTCCAGGCCGCGGCCGCTGGTCCAGTACGTCTCGAAGACCCTGCTGTCATCCCGCAGGTAGCACACGAGCGGCGCCGGTGCCCGCTGGCGATCTCCCAGGAGCGCGTCGGCGGCGTCTTGCACGGAGTACCAGGGAACGTCCCAGCCCATGAAGTCGCGGTAACGAACGCTCACGTCGTACGGCCCCTGGCACAACGTCGCGTAGGTGACGTCGCGGCAGTGCAGGTAGGACAGCTCGCGTACCTGGCCGTTGAAGAAGATGCAGCCCTCGCACTGCTCGGGGGCGGGATGGCCGGTGTGCCACATGTGGTAGTAGGCGATGAGCAGTCGCCGACCCTCGAACACCTCGGGCTGGTCGACGTCGACCACGCCGGGGAGCTGGCTCATCAGGTGCGCCGGGTAGCCGCAGTTCTCGCCGCCGGCATCGAGCGCATGAGAGAGAGGCGCAGGTACCGGCGTGTTCGTAAGCATCTGCTGGATCTGGCTTTCCCTGGTTGTCAGGCCGTGGCCGTGGGCACGCCAGGGTTCACGGGTCATCAGCCGGAGTACGACGTCATCGCCGGTTTCGCTCCTCAGCGACAGCATCGTCGATGTCCAACCTCCGGCAAGTTCGTGCACTCTGCCGATGGCTCCGATTGACTCTGCTGCCCAAGCCAGTGCGGCCGTTATGTCGAGCCCGTCAGGGGTGAGCACACGGCCATCCAATCAGTAGCCAGACAGGCTCTCGAGGAACGGGCACTCTACTGCGTGATCTCCTGCACCTGGCCAACCGCTCCTGAGTCCCAGAACTGCCGGGGTTGATCCTCGCACTGCACGTCGATCACCACTCTCGGCAATCAGGGCGGCCCGATGTCTTCCCGTGGAATTGGTGCAGTTCGAGCGGCACCGGTGGTACGCCGAGGCGGTCACTCTCCGACGCTGGGACGACCAGGCCAAAGACCCCGACCGTTCCGGGCTTCCGATGGACGAGCTCGTTGCCGTCTACAACAACTGGATGTCCGCCGCACGCCAATGACATGCGGCCCGCGCGGGCGGCGTCGGCTACCCGATCAGGGCGATCTCCGGCGCGCCGACGGTCAGGAACGCGACCTTGTCATGAGAGCGGGTACGCAACGAAGGCGAATCGGGTGCTGTCGGGTGACCAGCTGTTCACGTTGAAGGTTCCCTGACCGCCGAACAGCGGGTAGCGCTGGAGGGGAACCGACCAGTTCGACGCCGCGACCACCCGCACCTCGACGTCGAGATCGGCTGGATGCCCTAGAGTCCCCGCGGGGAAGGCGATGTATGCGGCTGTTTGCGAGTCGGGGGAGAGGTGCGGAAACCAGTCGACGGTGTTGCTGGTGACGAGCCGCTCCATCGATCCGCCCCGGTCCGGGATTCGGGCGAGCTGAGCGTGGCCCGGTTCATCGGTGAAGGTCTCTGTGTTGAAGTAGATCCAGGCGCCGTCGGACGACCATTCGGGCCCGTCAAGGTGGCCCGGTCCGGTGTCTACGAGGACCGGTGTGCCATGTGGTTCGATCAGTGCAAGTCTGCCCGGATCGGCGAAGTTGCCGATCTGGACGTAGGCAAGGCGAGAACCATCCGGGGACACCCCGTGGAGAAAGTGCCGATGCCCATCCTCCGGCGAGACCCGATCTACGGGGCCGCCGCGGAGCGCGCCGCGATAGATGTGGCCGTCCGCCGCCGACATGTAGATGTGTTCGCCGTCGGGATCGAGTACGTGGTCGTTGTTGATTGCGGGAAGGTTCTCGAAGTCAACGCGGACAAGTCCGCGATCCGGCGACCCGAGGTCGAGACGCCAGAGAAGACCCTGCGCGTTGATGAACAATGAGGCGTCGTCGCGAGACCAGTTCGGCGCTTCGAGGAGCATGGTGTCAGTCTCGAACAGGAGCTCGGGTTCAGCTGTCCCGGGCCCGCCGATCAAGATCTGTGCTCGCTGCCCGGGGGTGAGTTCTCGATACGCCATGGGGATGTCTTCCTGTCTCAATGGAGGGTTGCCGACGAGGAGATGGCAAGCTGGCAGGTGGCGGGTCCAATGTTGGCGTCGGCGCAAACCAGACCGGTTCTTGTTGGTGACGAGAAGCAGGTTGTCCGCTTGATGCCCAGTGTCGAGACCGCGTCCACAATAGCGGCATCGTCGTCCGCTTCCGATCATCGTCTGTAGCCCTCAGCTGGCGCTCGGCTTCGTGGTGCTGACCCTTGCGACAACACCTGCGATGGTCGCGATCTCTTCGCTTGTTGCTGGGACTGACTCCGTACGTCGAGTCCGGCCATGATCAACTCGGTTGCCGAGTAGTGGCGCAGATTGTGGAGCGTCGTGTCGACTCTCAGTCGCTTCGCCAACCGGTCGTACCGCTGGGTCCTGAATCCGGCACGAGTGGTCTGGTGGCGTCTGGTTCGGGGGAGAGGGCGTGGGTGTCCGGTGGAAGGCCGACGCCGATCGCCGCCGCGCGAGCCGGCTCCGTGGCCGGCGGCAGGCGGTGTTGGGCGTGTCCGATTAGCGGTGGATCTTGGTCGGTGGCGAAGTCGGCGCGGATCGCCACGACGACGAGGGGCTCAACTGGAGGTACCAAAGTCGGCGTGGACCAACAGTTGACGGTCAGATGATCAGGCCACGGATGGTCCTCCCGTGAGGGATCACCCCACGGGCTGCCGCACGTGGGGCATCAGCCGGCCGTACGACCCCAACGCGTTCGTCGGTCGGCGTGAACCACGTAGTACGGCTGGTTCGCCAGGTCGGCGCGAGCCCTGGGTACGGCCAGGCGGCGCCGGCAGACAGCACCTCGAAGAAGTACTGCACCGGGTACAGTCTCCGATCGCGTCGGTCGGGATCTCGCCGACGAAGGCGCCGCCCTGCCGCGCCAGGTCGACACAGTTCGTAGGCGAGTGCCTGATTGACCGGACGCCAGCGCAGCTCGAACGCCGACGACCCGTTCGTCATCGGTCCGCCAGCTGACCTTGACCGGGGACCCGGGCTCGAAGCACGCCGCGGCGGTGTGTGCCCCCCGATCGGTGCACGAGGCGTAACCAGTTGCCGTCGAGAGCTTCGGTCGACCCCGTCGCCTGTCGTCTCCGCGTGCTGCAGGGCGGGTTCCAGGCCCGCGAGATCGGTCAGCAACACGGAGCGTCGGTCGGCCCAGTTGCCTCGGGAGTAGTCCGTCTGACCGAACGGCAGGTCATCGACGTAGGGCTGGCCGCTTCACGATCGCGTCCCAGGCGGCGATGGCGGACCGTTAATGAGTAACGGCGCGAGACAGCATCGGCCGTCCGAGTGATCGGAGGCCGTAGGCGATCGCGGCCCGCAGCGTGGAGGCGAAGTACCGGGCGAGGTGCGCCTGGATCCGGACGTCGGTCGCGACAATGGTGAACAGCGGCTCAGCCGCTGCGGGCACCGGACTTCTCAGCCTCGGCGAGCGCGGTCAGAGCCTCGTCGGCCAGTTGCCTCGAGCCGATCCGCGAGCTCGACGGGAGTGTGCTTGCCGCGCCGGCGTCCCGCCAGCACGTCCGCCGCGAACTCGTCCACACCGTAGATCAGCTCAGGGTCCAACGGACTGACGTTCCCGAAGGAGTACGGAGGCGTCATGTCGAACTCGGAACTCGGCGGCCAGCCATTGACTCCGGGGCGGAGGTTCCACCGGAGCGGTCCGGCGGCACGAGCGGCACCGAAGTCGGCATCTCGGGCCAGTAGACGTTGCACGCCGTTGACGGTGCGTGGATCGACCGTGATCAGCGGCAGCACCCGCGAGGCAGCGCCGAGGGCGCGAGCGGTCGCGCCGGCCGCCGCACCGAAGGTCGCGGGCAGCGACCTCGTCAGTTCCGCTTCCGGGGTCTCGGGTTCGTACGCTGTGCCCGGCCGAGCAGCCGATAGGTGTAGCGATACTTGTGCCAGTCGTCGGCGGCGGCTTGCAGGCGGTCGTCGTGGTAAAGGGCGCGGCTCGTCCGCGGCCCGTCGGGAGATCCGATGGCAGCGCTGTCCTTCTTTCCCAGGAAGGACAAGCGGCTCGAACCATTCCATGCCTTGTGCGTCAGCAAAGTCCGCCGTGTCGTCCGTAGCCCGCCGCCAGCGCCGGATCGCCCCAGAGCAGCAGCCGCTGGGTGCCTGGCCACACCCGGTGGAGCAGACGATAGGGCCGATCGCTGTGGGCGTAGTCGCCGTACCCGTAGCGGGTGAAGCTACGGCGTGAGGTGGTCTGCGTACCGGTCGCCTTGGTGTCGGGATGCCCGGTCCCGGGCATCCAGGCGCCTCCCGGCTCGGTCTTGTTGTCGCCCGCCCGGCGCCGGCCCGTCCGCTCCTTCTCACGGATCGCGGTCTGGTGGTAGGGCAGTCCCTGGTGTTCGCCCCAATGCTTGGTCGAGAGGGTCAGCGGCACGCCGAGGTCGGTGGCGATCGCGAGAGTTCCGAACCGACGCCCTTGGCGTGAAAGTCGAGCTCCACCGGACGTCCGACCTCGGGAAGCCCGCTGAGGACCACCCGCCAGAACTCGTGCGTCGGCTCGGGTACGCCGCCTTCGAAGTGGACTCGGAAGGTCAGCCGTCGTACGTCAGGGCATGCCTGCAACAAAGTGGTCAGGGCGTCGCGGCAGTAGTCGGCGTGGTTGTGTGGTCCCACGCCCGTGATCGGCCAGTTCTCGGTGTCGGCCTCCGGGTCGTAACGGTAGGCGTGGTTCCACAGCCCGAGCCCGAAGTCGAGACCGCGCCGGGTCGCCTCGCTGGCAACGAAGCGAAGGGACTCCAGATTGCGGTCCCGCTCGACGTCACTCACGCCCTCGGCCCGTACGTCGTAGCCGTCCACAGCAGTCAGGAACGGGTACGGGAAGCAGAGGTAGTTGTCGGTGACGCGGCGGTCGATGAGGTAGTCGTTCATGGCACCGAGGCCCAGGTTGAACCGGTTGAATCGTTGGCGCCGCGAGGTAGGTGAGGTAGTCCGTGCCAGAACGCGCGGTCGTGGAACCACGTCTGGTCGGTGGCGGCCGTGGTGAAGATCCGGGTGATTCCGCGGGCAGCGTTACGCGGACGCTCCAGGTACTCGCGGAGTCCGCGGTAGTCGGCCAGCACATCGGCACTGTTCTGGGCGATGTCGTGGAGCTCGAACAGTGCGTACCCGAGGCCACGGTCGTCGGCTGCCGTGATCAGCACCGTCGACTCGTCCGGCACCGATGCCATGGCGAAGGACTCCGGAGTCGTTGCGAGATCGGAGCCGTGCCGGCGCTGCCACCGGTGTACGAGATCGCGAACCCGCCGTTCGTCGGGGGCGGAGATCTCCACCCGTAGGTCGGCCTGGACCTCAGGAGCTACGAGGCGGAATTCCTGCCTGGCCAGCTCCTCGGCGAGCAGGTCCCGCGCCCAGTGCCGGGTCGTCAGTTCGCCGGCGGAATGTACGACGGTCATGGTCCGACCAGGCATCGGTCTCATCTCTCCTCACGCACCCCGACCCGCAACGGAGCATCTTTCGCATCGTAGAATCAAGATTCCATTTCTCGCTGGCCTTGGATACAGCCGGTCCTCATCTGGTCATCGGAGGAGGTCGACGACGTTGGCGACATGACGGTGCCGGACAGCAGAACCCCACCGGGCCGACGACGCCGGCAAGCCGCTCGAGGTTTCGTCCTGTGTGGACCTGTCTGACCAGCGTTTCAGTCCGTATGACTGGTCGTCCCACTAGTGTCTTGGGTGCGAGGTGGTTCCTGACGACAGTGCCGGCCTCCTGCGCCTCAGATGCCAACGGGGGAAGGCACGAACATGTCCGAACGGGCTGCCATCGACAGACGTCGGTTCCTCACCATGGCAGGTGCGGCCGGTGTGACATCCGGTATTGCCGCGGTCTTCGGTAAGTCCGAGGCCGTGGCCGACGGAACGCCCGTCGTACCGGAACTGCCTGCTGGCATTCCCTCCCTGCATGGCTACGATGCGCCGGCCATCAAGGCCTGGACTCCCGAAACCGATCCGTTTGCCAAATACTTTCGTTCCCGCCTGCCGATGGCGAAGCGGATCCGCACCTTCGCACCCACCCAGGCAAATCCCAGCCTCACGCCCCGTCCGCAGCTGCTGTCACTGTCCAACGACTATGTGGAGCCCGACAACAAGGTCGTGATGCATCCGTACGGTTCCAGCTTCCATGCGTACGCCCTACGATTCTGGCAGTATCTCGACACCTTCGCTTCCTGGCATGGACTCCCTGTCTTCGGCCAGATCGACGAACCCAAGCCGCACTACGGCGTCGTGAACCTTCCCAACCCGACCTGGACGGACTCCGCGCACCGCAACGGGGTGCTCAGCCTCGGTGGCTGGTTCTGGCCGCGCGAACCGGACGACTTCGCTCCACTCGTCGAACGGCTACCGGACGGTTCGTTTCCGGTGGCGGACAAACTCATCGAGATGGCGGCGTACTTCGGTTTCGACGGCTACTTCATCAACCAGGAGCCGGGTATCCCCATCCCGGTCGACCAGGCCGTCCTGTTGCAGGAGATGCTCGGCTACCTCAGGCGCACTGCGCCGGAGGGTTTCCACCTCCAGTGGTACGACGCTATGAACCTCGAAGGTCAGACCTTCTACCAGAACGAGTTCAACAACAGGAACTCACCGTGGATCATCGACGCTGGCACGCGCTACTGCGACAGCATCTTCCTCAACTACGAATGGTTGCAGCTTCTGCTGCAAGACTCGCACGACTACGCGATCTCACTCGGGCTCGATCCCCTGCAGACGGTCTTCGCGGGGACCGAGTGCGCCAAGAACAAGTTCTCCCAGCCGGAAGACCCGCGCTGGATCTTTCCCCCAGGCGAGCCCGTCCGTACGAGCTGGGGGCTCTTCGGTACGGAGTTTCCGTTCACTCTGGCAACGGGCGACAAGAACACCGTCGAGGGGCAGCGACAGGCCTACATCTACGAGCGGCAACTGTGGTCCGGACCCCGCCAGGACCCCGCACACGCGGGCCGCTTGCTGCCGCCGACCGGCGACGACAATGCAAATCCGAAGCGCTGGGACGGTGTCGCCTACAGCATCGTCGAGAAGTCGACTGTCGGGTGCTATCCGTTCCTCACCCGGTTCAACACAGGCACCGGCCAGAGGTTCTTCCTGCGCGGAAGACTCGCCAGTCACCAGCCGTGGTTCAACATCGCGATCCAGGACCTGTTGCCCACGTGGCAGTGGTGGCTGCGGAAGCCGGACGGCTCGGCGTACGACGGGCTCGAGGTCGACTATGACTACGACCTCGCCTATGACGGCGGCACGTCCCTCGTTGTCTCAGGTGCGTTGGCTGGTGATACCGCCGTCGAGCTGCGTCTGTTCAAGACCTGGCTCCCGGTCTACAAGGACGTCACGCTCGACCTGACCTATACGACGGGAAGGGCGCATCCGGCGAGTCACGTCCGCGTCGGACTCACCTTCGCCGACGAGCCCAGCAAGGTGACGTGGCTGGAGGTCGGCAAGTCGGAGTCGCGCGGATGGAACCGTAGCTGCCTGTCGCTCGGCAGCTACGCCGGTCGGACGATCGCGGCCCTGAGTCTGGGGTTCAGGTCCACGACGGCCCTCGACGACTATCACGTGCGCATCGGAGCGCTCAGCCTGCAGCGCGACGATCGCAAGGAAGCGCCGAGCAAGCCGTGCGGTTTCGCCGTCGACGGCACCCATGTCGAAGGGGACACCGCGACCGTGTACCTCTCCTGGGCGCTCTCCCACACCTGCGTCGCCTACTACGACCTGTTCCGGGTGGCGACTGACGCGCACGGGGACGGCGCGGTCGCCGGCGAGCTCGGCCCCCACAGCGATCAGACGAGGCTGAGGAAGGAGTGGATCGGGCGGATCTTCGGCGACGCCTTCGTCGTGCCAGATCTGAAGCGTCAGGGCGGCGAGAGCAGCACCTGCATCGAGCTGGTCGCCGTCTCACCGCTCGGCGCCCCGAGCCGAGCGGCGCGGACCACGTTCAGCTGGACGAGGTGACGGCGCCTAAGGCATGTGACGTGCGGTCGCTGAGAGCCGCCAGTGACCCGCGGCCTCTTCGGGCTTGGCTCACAGACCGTCCGCCCTAGTTGTAATCGGCGTCGCTCGTCGCGATCACGATGCCCAGCGCGTTGGCCAGCGCATAGGTGAGCGCCACGAGGTCGTCCGGATCGATGATGGCGCCTCGGAGGCTCGCGACAGTTCGTACGCCGTCCAGGACACAGTTGTGCAGTCGTGCGCCGGCCATGTCGGCCTGGGCGAGCTGCACGCCACTCAGGTTGCAGTCGACGAAGTGCACGCCCTTGAGGTCGGCATTCGTGAAGTCCGCCTGCGTGAGGTTGCAGCCGGAGAAGCGCACCCTGGTGAACGCGGTGAACCGAAAAGCCGCAAGGTCCATCCGACACTGGTCGAACACTACGTCTCGCAGGGTTCCGTCGGTCCAACGCAGCCCGGTCGTCCGCACGCCACTCAACTCGCACCGGATCAGCGAGGACGACCTCGCCGCGAGATTTGCCAGGTCGGCGCTTTCGAATCGGCAGTCGACGAAGGTCGTCTTGGCCAGGGTGGTCCCGCTGAGGTCGGCGCCCTTGAACTGACACCCCTCGACGTCGACCAGGGAGACATCGCGATCGGCGAGATTCACGTCGGCGTAGGCAACGCGACGTAGCTGCGCCTCATCCCCCAGGTCGTGATCGGGGAGCCCGGCGGGCGACAGCACCTTCGGAAGACGAGGCCTGGTCGGCGCCCGCTCACCTGCCGGTGGTCTTGGACGGCTCGTGGAGGACGACTGCGCCATCCCGCGACGCTATACCGCGGGTCCGGCCCGATGCCAGGGCCGATCACCGTTCGCTGCGGGCAGCGAGGTCATGGGGCAAGAGGACGGTCCGGCCGACGTGCCCGCTTCGGTCAGCTGGTGGTGTACAGGCAGAACGGGTGTCCCTCCGGGTCGGCGTAGACGACGCATTCCGCGCCCATGTCCGGGAGTCTCGTGGCACCGAGTCGGGCCACAAGGTTCTCCGTGGCCGCGAGATCGTCCCCTTCGATGTCCAGATGGAGCTGCGGTGGGCGCTCCGGGTCAAGCCACCGCGGTTGCTTACCCTTGGCTCCCCCTACGAATCCGAGGTCGGGTCGCGTCCGGTCCTTTGCTCTGAGGTTCACCTCGCCGTCTTCATCTTCTATCGGCTCATGCGTGTCCAGGAGCTCGGCATAGAACGCGGCGAGGGCGCGATGGGAATCGAAGCAATGGAAGTTGATACCGCCAAGTAGACCCCTCAGCGCCTTGTCCTCTTCGCTACCTGGGAATCCGGCGCGTAGGCAGAACGGGTGTGACCTGCGGGATCCGCGTACACCGGGCAGCCTCCGCCCTGCTGGGGGAGCCGTGTCGCTCCCAGTCTCTGCACCAGTTCCGTTGGGTTCTCGACGTCATACCCATGGACCTGCATTGGGCCGCACAGGTGCAACTGCTGCGGATACGCGTCACGCGGCCATGTCGGTGCCCGGTAGTCCGGTACCGTCGCAAACGCCAGCCGGGTGCCTGACCGATCGTTTCCGATCTCCACTCTGTCTGGCGAGTCGAGGAAGCGGATCGGCATCGGGATGAGCTCTGCGTAGAACGACGCCAAGGCTTGCGCATCAGGACAGTCGAACGTGATGTTCCGAAGGACCGCGACGATGCTCCTGCTTCCTTCGCTCGGTTCCGGGGGACGCCTACGCGAGAGGGAGCCGGAGGCAGCGTTCTGCTCGCCGTCCCGGGCCCGACTCCCGACGGGTGGGTTCGTGTCGAGCCTGGCAGATGTACAGGACATCCTGTGTCATGACCGGCTCGACCGAGACGAGATGGCTACGCCTGCCCAAGGCCGTCCTGGACGGCGAGCTCGTCCGCTCGCACCGCGGCCAGCTGTACTTCGCCGCCTCCAACGCCGGTGCGCCAACCGGCGGAACGCCACGGTGCTCGCCGCGACCGAGCCATCTCACCTCGTGCTGTTTGACGTACTGAACAACGCCCGCGACGGTGACGTGCGCCGGAGGCAGCTGCTGGAGCGGCGGAAGGTCCTGGCCGACCTGATGCGCCGCATCCCCGGCACCTCCCCGCTGCCCTGTCGACGCAGACGGTGGACCCCGGAGGTGGCGCAGGCCTGGTACGACGGGATGGCCGTCGTCGGCGTGGAAGAGCCCGTGATCAAGCCCGCGACGGGACTCTACTCGCCCGGGTCCCGATCCGGGTGGGACAGAAACGGCTCGAATCGGACGGTTGGATCAGCGCCAGTCGAAGGTCACGTGGACGGCCGCTACGCCGTTCTCGTCGGCGCGTCCGTCGGGGTGCACGTCGACCCGCCTCAGAAGCATTGACAGCACCTCGCGACGGCCCTCCAGCGGAGTAGCGATCCACCACTTCGCCAGACTCTGCGGCGTGGCAGGGCCTGCCCGAAGTTGGCCCGGGCTCTCCGCGACCTGGCGGAGCTGCTCGCCTGCCGCGTACACCTCCCGCCGGACCTCGAGATACTCCCGGCGGTCGAGCTTGCCGTCGGCATGGGCATTGTCGAGCTCGGCGAGCCGACGGTTGGTGTCCTCGATCTGCTCGGGAACCGCGGCCAACTCGGCTTCAGTCGGTGCCAGCTCCGCCCGGATCCCAGCCGAGGCCAGCCGGGAGAGCACCTGGACCATGACGGTGGACTCCAGCGTCTCCGAGTCGACCCAGACCTGTCCGCAGTCGTCGTTGAGGCAGAGGTAGCAAAGCTCGCCCACGTCGGACAGCTCGACCTCCAGCGGGACAGTGCACTTCCCGCACCAGGCCAGGTCGGTCAGGAGGTAGGCAGTGGACTCGCTCACCCTCCGTAGGGTAGTGCCGTACTTGCAGGCCGGGGCGCGTCCGCCGCGTGTGGCGAAGTCCTCGGCTGGACGTCCGGTCACGTCGCGTGGGCCGAGCAGTTGATCGACGATCTCGACAGGACCCGCGCACCGGATGCCACTGCACACTCGGGGCTGGACCGTTCGGTTCGTGGTCAGGTCGTTGGATCTCGTAGCCGGGCGAGCCGCGGAAAGAGGTCGCGGAGCCTTGGGTAGATCTCGGCGTACGCTGCGGCGGCGGCTCGGTAGGTTGCACGCGGCGCAGCGTCGGGCTCGCGGACCACGTCGACCTTGCTCATCCGCTGGACCGCGTCCTCGGCGTCCTGCATCCCCGCCATTCCGACTGCTGCCGCGGCCAGGATCGCCGCCCCCAGCGCAGTCGTCTCGGTCTCGGCGGAGATCGCGACCGGGCGTTCGAGGATGTCAGCGAGCAGCTGGGTGAACAACGGTGACTGGGACGCGCCGCCAACCGCAGTCAGGGTCTCGACTCGGATGCCGGTGGACTGCTCGATGCGCGCCAGGTTGAGCCGCTGCTCGTAGGCGAGTCCCTCGAGAACCGCGCGGTACATCTCGGCCCGGCCGTGCTGGTCCGTGAGCCCGATGAACGCCGCGCTGGCGTCGGCATCCCAGTGTGGCGTCTGGGCGCCCGTGAGGTACGGCAGGAAGAGAACCCCGCCCGCACCGGGCGGAACGCCTGCCGCAAGCTCCTCCATCTGCTGCTCCCGGCCGTGGCCGGAAAGCCCGGACAGCGCGTCGCGGAACCATGCGATGGACAGCGCGCCCGACGACAACAGTGACTCGAGTGTGTAGGCGCCGGCGAGCGGACTGGCGAGAGTGCGGTATGCCCCGTCCCACGCGTAGGCCGCGGAGTGCACGCCCATCGCAAGACCGGTTCCAAGGTTCAGGTAGGCGTGATCGGACGAACGTACGCCGGCACCCAGGCCGGCGCACTGACCGTCGCCGGCACCAGCGACGACCGGCAGGCCCGGCGGCAGGCCGGTACGGGCGGCGGCGGCCTCGGACACCCCACCGATCACGGTGCCGGGAGCGACCAACCGGGGCAGCTGGTCGCGGGTGAGGCCCGCGGCCGCGACCAGCGAGTCCGACCAGTCGAAGGACGTCATGTCGAGCAGCGACAACGGATCGGCGGCGGCCCAACTGGTCGCCGGTTCGCCGGTGAGCTGGCGGACGAGATAGCCGTGGACGTCCAAGACGAGCGCCGTGCGGTCAACCGTCTCCGGCTCGTGTTCGACCAGCCACGCGAGCTTGTAGAGGCTTGGTGTCGTCGACGGCGGCTTGCCGGAGATGCGGTGGACCTCGGTGGATCCGAGCCGGTCGACCTGCTTCCCCGACCGGGTGTCGAGCCAGAGGATCGCCGGACGAACCTGCCCGCCTTCGCCGTCGAGGCAGACGAAGGTTTCCCGCTGGTGCGTGATTCCCAGCGCCACCGGGCGGGTGGAGGTGTCCAGCGCGCCCATCACCTTGGCGAGGGCGTCGGCCGTCGCTGTCCACCAGTCGCTGGAGTCCTGCTCTTGCCAACCCGGCCGCGGCGAGTGCCGGATGAACGCGCGACGCGACTCGACCACCGTCCGGCCGTTGGCGTCGAAGGCGACGGCCTTGCTGCCCGTGGTCGAGCAGTCGACCGCCAGGACGACAGAGCGGCTCATCGACACCAACCTGGTTGCCGAGTCACTGGACGATCGGGAGTACGGCGTGGGCGACCCGCGCGGCGGGCTCGTCCTCGCCGTCCAGGATGTCGAGGATCGCTGCCAGCAGGGGCAGTGACGGCCACGCCGACTGGTCGCGCTGGTCGACCAGGTGCCGGGCATGGCGCGCCGCCGGAACTCCCTCGACGGTCTGTTCGGCGGCGGACATCGCCTGGAGGGCTGACGCCGCTGTTTCGCCCCGACCGATATGGAGGCCGTAGACCTTGTTACGTCCGGACAGGCCGGTCACCTCGAGGTCACCGACCCCGGCCAACCCGGTGGCGGTGGCCGGGTCGCCGCCGACGAGACGGGTGAGGACGACCAGCTCACGAACGGCCTGGACGAAGACGGCCGCCTTGAGGTCGTGGTAGGGCACACCCGCACGCTCACCCAGCCCGTCGGCGAGGCCGAGAGCGATTGCGTAGACATTCTTCATCGGCGCGCAGATCTCGACACCAACCTCGTCGCTGGTGGCCTCGGCGCGGTAGGTGTCGGTGGCCACCGCCTTGACGGCGTCGACGGCCGTGTGGAGGTCCGCACAGCCGAAGATCGCCGCAGTCCAACGACCCGCCGCCACCTCGTTGGCCTTGCACGGCCCACCCACCGCGACGACCGGCGGAAACTCCGTGTGGTGCTCGGCGGCGAGATCCCGCAGCGCGTCGGGCAGCAGCCGAACACGGCCCTGCTCGTCTGGCGCGAAGCCCTTGCTGGTTAGCAACAGCGCGCGGGAGCCGCGGATGCCGGCGAGCCCGCGGCGGGCCACCTCGAGGACACCCGCCGAGGCGACGGCGAGCACCGTGAGCTCGGCGTCGGCGAGCGCTGCGTCGAGCTGGTCGCTGGGAAAGAGCCGCGTCCCCTCGGCGAGGCCGACCCCGGTGCGAGGATGCGGCCGGCCGGAGCGGCACGCGTCGAGCAGGTCGTCGTCGAGCCAGGTGCCCCAGAGGTTGACGTTCCAGCGCGCCGACCGGAACGGTGTCGCGAGCGCGGACCCCATGGCGCCGGCGCCCAGGATTGCCACCGTGCCCGCCGCCATCAGCGGCGACTCCTCGCGGCGTCGGACGACGACGGGCGCCGCAGCTTGTCGAGCTCGGCGAGCTTGTCCACCTTGGGTGCGGACCTTCCACCTTCGAACTCAGCCGCGAGCCAGGCATCGACGATGGAACGGGCGATCTCGGGGCCCACGGTGCGTGCGCCCATGGTCAGGACCTGCGCGTCGTTGGACTTGCGGGCGCGTTCGGCGGTGTAGGTGTCCGCGGCCTGGGCGGCGCGGACACCTGGCACCTTGTTCGCCGCGATCGCCATGCCGATGCCGGTGCCGCAGAGCAGGAGGGCGCGGTCGTAGGTCCCCGCGGCGACGTGGGTCGCCACCTCCGCCGCCACGTCCGGGTAGTCGACCTTCCGCTCGATCGAGTCGGGGCCGAAGAGATCAACCACGAACCCGCGTGCCCGCAGGTGCTCGGCGAGCAGCGTGCGCAGGGTGACCGCGGCCTCGTCGTTTCCGAGGGCGATCCGCTTGGGTTCGGTCACGGGAGACTCCCAACGTCTGCGGCGGTCGTTGCACACGGTCGGTGCCGCCCGACCGTGGGCTCTCACAGGGCCCACGATAGAGGCAGCGCGTTCTTGGGGACCATGCAGCGGCGGTACGTCGAGGCCATCGCAGAGTCGGTGAGCCAGCCCGAGATCGGCGCCAGGTACGCGGCTGCCAGGTCCTCCTCGCACGCCAGTCTCCGGCCTCCGCTCCGCGCGTCAAGACCGCCTCCGGCGTCACACGTGATCGGCTCCGCCCAGTCTTGAGCCGCTCCGCTCCGACCTTCAATCTGGCATGGCTCAGGCGTGTCGCGACCACCGATCATGGCCATCACAGGGCCCGTTGAGCAGCGAGACCGATCGGACTGTGCGGAGCTGGCTATTGGACACCCACGGCGCAGCATCGCCAGGCTGGGGAACTGTCAGCAAGGCATCTGATCATGCGATGCGGGGGAGGTTGACCAGACCGCCTCCACACCACCAGGGAGAACCATGAGTGACAGGCTCGACACGCGACCGTTGGGATCCACAGGTCTCGAAGTGACACGGCTGGGGTTCGGTGCGATGGAGATTCGTGGCGAGCGGATCTGGAACGGTCGGCCTGTCAAGGACGAGCAGGCGCGCGACATCCTCGGTGCGGTGTTGGACGTCGGAGTCAACTTCCTCGACACGGCCAACGACTACGGTCGTAGCGAGGCCTACATCGGAGAGTTCATCGCGACGCGGAGGGCGGAGTACATCCTGGCGACGAAGTGCGGTTGCTCGATGGTCCCTGCCGGCGACCATGACGAGACGCCACACCAGTGGGACCGTGACCACCTACTCGGCAACATCGACGACAGCCTGGCAAAGCTCGGAACCGACCACGTTGAGCTGCTGCAGTTGCACAACCCGTCGGTCGAACTGGCCGAGGAGCACAAGCTCGTCGACACGCTGCGCGAGATCCAGGCGTCGGGCAAGGCGACATTCATCGGCGCATCGTCGACGTCGCCGCACCTTGGCAGCTACGTGGACTGGGGGGTGTTCGACGCGTTCCAGATCCCATACTCGGCCCTCGAGCGCCGCCACGAGAATCTCATCACGAAGGCGCACGAAGCCGGTGCCGGCACAATCGTGCGGGGCGGTGTCGCCCGCGGCGAGCCCGGAGAGGGACTGGGCGCAGCCGATCGGTGGACTACCTGGGAGCGCGCGAAGCTGGACGAGCTGCTTGGTGCTGGCGAGAGCCGTACCCAGTGGCTGCTGCGGTTCACGCTCAGCCACCCCGGCGTCGACACCGTCATCGTCGGCACCCTCAACCCCGCACATCTCGCCGAGAACGTTCGGGCCGGGCAGGCTGGAGCTCTGGCCGATGACGTCTACGAGGAAGCCAAGCGACGGCTCGACGCGGCTGGCGAGTCTCCTGAGGAGGCCTGACACTCCCCACCCGAGACCGCATGGTGGTCGGACAGACACTGGCGTTCAGCCGGCAGAGGCCGCGGCCGGAGCGCCTGGCGGCGGGAACGTGACGGAGTTCGCGGGTGAGGTATGAATGCACCCGTGCCGTCACAGACCTCTACCGACCTCGTGGTGCTCGGGGCGGGCCCGGCCGGGCTCGCCGCAGCGTGGAGGGCCGCGCGGCGTGGGCTGGAGGTCACCGTCCTCGAGCGAGCGGACCGGTGGGGCGGGATGGCCGGCAGCTTCGAGGTGGCGGGCGTCCGCGTCGACCACGGGAGCCATCGGCTGCATCCGGCGACGCCGCCGCATCTGCTGGCCGACCTGCGGGACCTGCTCGGTGCTGATCTCCAGACCAGGCCACGCGCTGGCCGGCTCCGGGTCGGTGGCCGCTGGGTCGGGTTTCCGCTGCGTCCAGCCGAGTTGGCCCGGAAGCTCCCGCCGGGCCTGGTGGCCGGCGTCGCCTGGGACGCAGTCACAGGGCCGTTGCGGCGTCCCCGTTCCGACACGTACGCCGAGGTGCTGAGGGCGAGCCTCGGTCCGGCTCTGTACGACGCCCTATATGCGCCGTACGCCGTCAAGCTGTGGGGGCTGGATGGCGACCGGATCGCGGGGGAGCAGGCCAGGCGGCGCGTCACGGCTGACACGCCGTGGAAGATCGCCGCCCGGATGCTGCGTCGGCGTGGTCGGCAGGGGGGCGCCGGGCCGGAGGGCGGCTCTGGGCGTGGCCAGGGTCGGGTCTTCTACTACCCGCGCCGGGGCTTCGGCCAGCTCGTCGACGTGCTTGCCGGCGCGGCGGCCGATGCCGGTGCCACGATCCGTCTCGGTGTGGCGGCCGAGCGTCTGACCTCGACCGACCAGGGCGTCACGATCGACATCGCTGACGGCAGGAGATGCACGCACGACAGGTGTTCTCGACGATCCCGCTGCCGGTGCTGGGCCGGCTCGCGGACTCCTGCCCGGCCGCAGCGCTGGACGCTGCCGGACGGTTGGCCTTCCGCGCGATGGTGCTTGTCTACCTCGTGCACGAAGGTGGGCGGTACGGGCCCTACGACGCGCACTACTTTCCCGGCGCGGAGACACCGATCACCCGGATCTCGGAGCCGGCCAACTACCGGGTCTCGGCCGAGGACCCGAGCGATCGAACCGTCCTCTGCGCGGAGCTTCCGTGCACGGTCGGCGACGAGATCTGGGCGGCGTCCGACGACGACGCTGGCCGGCCTCGTCGAGGACGCGCTCGCCGCGAGCGGGTTGCCGCCGATCGTCCGGGCAGGGGTCGTGGTCCGCCGGCTGCCGCACGTCTACCCGGTGTACGAGGTCGGCTACGAACGCCACCTCGTCGAGCTCGACGCGTGGGCCACCGCACTGCCGAGCGTGACGACCTTCGGTCGGCTCGGAACGTTCGCACACGACAACACCCACCACGCCATCGCGATGGCCTACGACGCGGTCGACGCGCTCACCACGGACGGATTCGACGATGCCGCCTGGGCGCGCGGCACGGGAGCGCTTCGTCGTCCCACGTCGTCGAGGACTGAGACCCGCGGATCCGGCGGGTGCGTGCGCCGCGCGGGCAGGCAGCCGGCTCAGGGTGTGTTGAGCTCGCGGTGGACGGCCGGGATGACCCGACGCAGGTAGCGGCCGAGCCGGACGAACGACGTGCCGGTCTCGCGGAACGCGTACGTGATCGGCACCTCGGCGTACGCGAAGCCCTTCGCCAGCAGGTCGAGCGTGAGCACCTGCGCGTAGTTGTAGTCGTGCACGATCTCGGCGACCGCGGCGGCCCCGGGGGAGAAGGCGCGGTATCCGCTCTGGCCGTCGGTGAGGTCGCGGCGGCGGGTGAGCCAGCGCACCCATCCGGTCAGCACCCGGTTGCCGAACCGTCGATGCGGCAGCATCCGGCGGATGTCACCGGCGAACCGCGAACCCACGACGTAGTCGGCGCGGCCCGTCGAGCACGGGCGTGGCGAGCCGCGCGATGCTCCTCAGGCTGGTACTCGCCGTCGGCGTCGAGGTAGACCACGGCCGCGGGCTTCAGCGCGACGGCTTCGGCGAGGCCGCGCCGGACCGCTGCACCGAGACCGAGGTTGCGTGGATGGTGCGACGACCCGAGCGCCGGCCGCTGCCGCGAGGTCGCGCGCGGACGCGTCGGTGGATCCGTCGTCGACCACGACGCACACCAGCGGCCGGCCCGCCACCTCGTGCGGGAGGCGACCGGACCACGTCTCGCCACCGTGTCCTGCTCGTCGTGGACCGGGATGATCGCGACCACCGGCGCGTCCGGCGTCGACCGGCCAGCGCGGCGGGCCGTGCCGGGAGTTGGCGGGGGAGCCTGCAGCCGCCCCCAGTAGGTCGGTGCCGGCACGAACAGCGCGACGGCGCCGACCACCAGCGAGTACGCGGTCTTCACGGCGTGTGTCGCGAGCGCGATCGCGAAGGCCGGACCGGCGCGGCACGCCGAGCGCGACGAGAGCGGCGGTGGCCGCGGCCTCGTACGAGCCGATCCCGCCAGGTGTCACGGCCACCGTCTGAGCCGCGATCGTGACCGCCGTGACCGCCACCGCCTCGGCGAGTCCGAGTGGTGCGCCGACGGTCCGGGCGATCTCCCAGACGACCGTGGACTCGAGGACCCAGGCCAGGAGCCCGGCGGTGAGGACGAACGCTCCCGGCATCCGGACCCGTATGACCGGCTCAGCGGACCCGCCGGCCAGCCGACGGTGCTCGAGCCGGCGAAGCCACCACAGGCTGGCTGCGCCGAGCACGACGAGGAGACCGGCGAGCACCCACACCCAGCGGCCGGCGACGTCCAGCAGGAGTCCAGGCACGGCCACGAGGGCGAGCAGGAGTACGCCAAGAAGGTCGGCGACGCGGATGGTCAGGGCGGTGGCGGTGACAGGGCCGGCGGTGAGCTCGGTGCGGCGGAGGACGCTCGTCACCCGGAGGGCTTCGCCGAGCCGGAACGGGAGTACGTGGTTGCCGAGGAGGCTGACGTGCAGGGCCGCCCAGGAGTGGGCGTGGCCGATACCGGGCAGGACCCGCCGCCAGGCCCGCGCCCGCAGGTCGAAGGCGACCGCGTAGCACGCGAGAGCGAGCAGGAGGCCGAACGGATCCGCGGCGATCGCCCGCAGAACACGCGTGAGGACGGCGCCGTCGACGATCTTCGCGAGGTACGCGCAGGCAAGACCGAGCACGGCCAGGCCGACCACTCGGCGAGCTGTGCGCATCGGCGCAGTCCTCCTTCGTGCGCTCGAGAGCCACAACCCCGTGAGACAGCCTTGCCGAGGTTAGGCTAGCCTTCCCTGCCGTTGGCTGGCGAGGAGTGGAGGGCATCGTGACCGTCGTCGTGACCGGATCGGCCGGCTTCGTCGGCCGGATCACCGTGCAGGCCCTCCTCGACATGGGTCGCCCGGTGGTCGGCATCGACCGCCGCACCGTACCCGAGCCGGTTGCCGTGGCGCATCAGGCGGGCGACTTCACCGCACTCCGCGGGGACCTGGTCGACGACCATCCGACGGTTCGGCACGCACTTGCGACGGCGGACGCCGTGATCCACCTCGCCGGCTGCCCGGGCGTCCGCGACGACCGGCCAGACGTGGCGCAGCGCCGGCACCGCGACAACGTTCTGGCCACGGCCGCGGTCCTCGGCATCGTGCCTGCAGCGACGCCGGTCGTCGTGGCCTCGTCCTCCTCGGTGTACGGCGGCTCGGTCGCCGGGCGGCCGTGCGCGGAGACGGATCCACTCCAGCCGCGTGGTGGGTACGCCGAGAGCAAGCGACAGGCGGAGCTCCTGTGCCGCGAGCGACTGCGGACGGGCGGCGTCGTCGCGTTCGCTCGGATGTTCACCGTTGCCGGCGAGGGACAGCGACCCGACATGGCCCTGGCCCGCTGGATCGCCGACGCCCGCGCTGGCCGGCCGCTCCACATCTACGGCTCGCTGGAGCGCACCCGCGACATCACCGACGTCCGGGACGCCGCGCGCGCCCTCGTCGGACTCGCCGACGGGCGGGCCTGCGGGCCGATGAACATCGGCACCGGTGTGGGTCGTCCCCTCCGGGAGCTCGTCCGCGCCACGGCCGAGGTACTCGGCGTCGACGTTGTGACGACCGTGACGCGTGCCCATCCCGACGAGGTCGTCGACACGCTGGCGGACACCCGGCAGTTGCGTGCCGCGGTCGGGTTCGTCCCCACGACAGACCTGACCAACCTCGTCCGCCGTCAGGTCGAGGCGGACGAGCGACGGCTGCGGACGCGGCACCCGCTGGTGGCTGCGCGGTGACCGAGGTGCCAACCCGGCGCCTGGCGTGGGCGATGGCGGCCGTCTTCGCCGTCGCCCTTGCAGCGGCGTTGCTTGGTATCGGTGTCCGCGCCACCCATGGGGGGCAGGCCGCGGTCGACGAACCTCAGTACCTCCTGTCGGCCCTGTCGATCGCCGAGGACGGCAACCTCGACATCGCCGACGAACTCGCCGAACGGCGTTGGCGGGAGTTCTTCGACGCCGAGCTTCCGGTCCAGACCGCCGTCCTCGACGACGGCCAGCAGCTCAGCCCGCACGACCCGCTCCTGCCGCTCCTGCTGGCCGCGCCGATGGGCCTCGGTGGCTTTCTCGCTGCCAAGGCCGCCTTGACGGTACTCGCGGGCATGGTCGCGATGCTGTGCCTGTGGCTCGGCGTCCGCAGGTTCGGCGTACCTCTCGGGCTGGCGTCCGTGGGCGTGGCGGTCGCGTTCGCGTCTCCGCCGCTCGCGGTCTACGGCCAGCAGGTCTATCCCGAAGTGCCAGCGGCGCTCGCGGTCCTCGTGGCGGTCGCCGCGACGACCGGGCGGCTGGGTCGCGGCGGGATCGTTGCGCTGGTTCTGGGGGTGTCGGCCCTCCCGTGGCTGGGCGTGAAGTTCGCACCGGTCGCCGCGGGGTTGGTGCTGGTCGCGTTGGTCCGACTGTCGGCCGAGCGGCGGGTGCGCGCCCTCGCTGGACTGCTCGGCGCGTTGGCGGTCTCCGGTGCCGGCTACCTGGCCGTGCACCGGGCCGTTTGGGGTGGCTGGACGGTATACGCGTCCGGCGACCACTTCGCCGACACAGGGGAGTTCGCGGTGGTCGGCGTCGCTCCCGACTACGTGGGGCGGAGCCTGCGACTGGTGAGCCTCTTCGTCGACCGCGGGTTCGGGCTTGCCGCCTGGCAGCCCGCGTTGCTGCTTGCGGTGCCGGCCGTTGTCGCCCTGCTGGTGGTCCGTCCGCGGGGATGGGGAGTCCTGGCCCTGCCTGCTGCGCTGGGGTGGTTCGTCGCGACGTTCCTTGCCCTGACCATGAACGGCTTCTGGTGGCCCGGCCGCCAGGTCGTCGTCGTACTGCCGCTCGTCGTCCTCGCGATCCTGTGGTGGCTCGGCCGGTGCTCGAACGCTCTGCGGGTCGTCGCGCTCGTGCTCGGTGCCGCAGGCGTCTTCGCCCTCGCCTGCCTCCTCGTCGACGGCTGGGCCGGGGAGATCACCTGGGTGACCCACTTCGAGACCGTGGACGATCCGGTGTACCAGCTGATCCGATTGGCTCTGCCGAACTATCGCGCCGGCTGGGCGGAGTTCTGGCCGCTCCACCTGGCGTGGACCGCCGCGTTCGTCCTTGCCGGTGCCCTCGCCTGGAGGTACGCCCGCCACGCGGCTGTCGCCACCCAGGCGATGGCCGACCCACCCGAGGATGGCACTCCAGCGCCATCCGTTCATCACCTCGCGTCATGAGGGCTTGCGTCATTGAGAACTCGCGCCACGACGGCGCGGTACACAGAGAGGAACGACGAAGGATGAATCGCAACTCCGGACGACTTGTCGCCGCGATCGGTGCCCTGGCGCTTGTGGGCACCCTCGGGCTCGCCGGCTGCAATGACGACGGGTCAGGGTCCGGGTCCGAGTCGGGCTCCGGTTCCGGGTCGGGCTCGGGCTCGGGCTCGGCGAGCCAGTAGGACATCCCGGCGTACGCGACCACTGATCGGCAACCATCGTGATGACCCGGCGCCCGAACGCGTCTGGTGGGGGTAGGCAGACCGCCTACCCCCACCAGGCTCGCGTCGCATCGGTCGACCGGTGCAGGACCGTCGCCAGCCCCTGGTGCGAACAGTCCGATCAGATCGGCTCGCCTATTTAGCTTAGGCTCAGCTAATCTGCAGACCATAGATCTGCCATCGTGCCCTGCGGGGTATAGGTGGTCGCCGCGGGAAGGAGGAGCGCGTCGATGTTGGCTTCGTTCCTGATCATGCTGCGCGAGGGCTTCGAGGCGGCGCTCGTCGTGGCAATCATCTATGCGTACGTCCGCAAGATCGAGCGGCCGGACCTGATGCGACCCATGTGGTTCGGCATCGGCGGCGCGGTTGTGGTGTCGGTTCTCGCGGGCGTCGCGATCCACACCACCGTTGACGGTCTGGTTGGGACGGCCCGGCTGAGGGCGTTCGCGATGATCTCCCTGCTGGCGGTGGCGGTCCTCACCTGGATGGTCTTCTGGATGCGGCGCCATTCCCGCGCCATCAAGGGCGAACTCCAGCACAGCATCGACGCAGCCGCCTCCCGAGGACGAGGTATCTGGTGGGCCGTCAGCCTGGCGGCGTTCTTCGCTGTTGCCCGCGAGGGCCTCGAAGCCGCGCTGTTCCTCATCGCTGCGGCGACCACCGACTCCGGTGCGCTCGTCATGGCCGGAGGTCTCCTGGGCCTGGCGATCGCGGCCGTGGCCGCCTATCTGGTCGTGCTCGGCGGCAGGCGACTCCCGATGGCGGTGTTCTTCAGGATCACCGGACTGATGCTGATCCTCTTCGCGGCAGGACTCCTGTCCCGCACGGTCATGTTCCTGCAGACCTCCGGCGACCTCTTCATCGTGTGGAACAACGTCTACGATCTACGCCAGTTCGCATGGCTGACTGTCGAGACCGAGGTCGGAAAGTTCCTGGGCGCGATGTTCGGCTGGGATCCACGGCCGTCCATCGAACAGATCGTCGCCTACCTCGGCTATGCCCTCACCGTCGCTTACCTCTTCGTCCGCACGCCACGCCAACCGGCGACCATCCCAGAGGCGGCACAGCCGCAACAAGCGACCCGGTCCGACGAGATAGCCCCGACGGCGGTGTCTTGGCTGACTCCTGACACGTGGCCTAGGAAGCGCTCTGGGCGGCATCGAGGGGTAGGCGGCCCCGGGCGGACTGTGCTTGCCGGCTATGCCGTCCCGGGGCGATCTCCTCAATGACACGCCAGGTGTAGAACGGCACGGCTCCCCGTGTTTCCGTACGATCTCCGGCCGCCGCTGTCCTCGTCGTCGTCGCGGACCCGAGGTTGGCGGCGGTGAGTCCTACGGGATGCTCGACGGTAGAGTCCGGGTTCGACGTGTGCAGGGTCAAACCGGAACGGCAAGGAGCCGGTAGACGTGCGTGAAGCGGATGCCGACATTCGGGTCGTGTCGCTCTCGGATGGCGTGGTCACTCTCCGACCTTGGTCGAGAGATGACGCCGGGTTCATGGCGGAAGCATTCGCCGATCCAGCGATCCGACGCTACAACGGGGCCCACGACCGACTCGGACGACCGGCTCCGCCGCTCTCGATCGAAGACGCTGAAGCGATCATCGAGGAGTTCGCGTCGAGCTGGCGGGCGTTCGTCGCGACGGAGCCACCATCTGGTGTTGCATTCGCGATCACGGACGCAGCCTCTGGTGGCCTGGTCGGCTGCTGCGGCGTCGATGACTGGTCGAAGGAAGACGTAGCGCAGTTCGGCTACTGGATCGGCCCGAGCGCGCGAGGGCGGGGGTACGCGACTCGGGCGGTGGTTCTGCTCACACGGTGGTTGTTCGAGCTCGGCGCAGCTCGCGCCTTCCTGACGGTCGAGTCGGACAATGAAGCCTCAGCTGCGGTGGCCCGCCGAGCGGGGTTCGTGCACGAGGGAACGATGCGCGCACATGGCGTGTGGCAGGGCGAGCGCATCGACGTGATGTGGTTCGCGGCGCTGCCGCACGAATGGACGATGCGCGAGCCGGACGAACCAACGTGATGTGAGGGGCCAAGTGCTGGCCGAACTGCGCCGGTGGTACCCCGGTACTGCCACGGTGCCGACCGTCCTGGAGATCTGGCCCAAGTACGGGCGGGCTGTCCCTGCCACTGGGCCTCCATTGCGATGCCCTGATGCCACGCTGAGGGCTCAACAGCAAGGATCAACTCTCCACGGGTGATCTCGCCGGTGTGACGCGGCCAGACAGCGACGTGTCCGATCAGGGTTGCGTCGCGGTGTCGCTGAAGCCCCACAGCAGGGGTTGCCGCCGGAAACCACCAGACCCATCTCGGCTCGCAGAGCCATCGCGACCTCTTCAGGCGCTGGTGCGTAAGGCTGGGGCAGGTACCTGACAACTTCCGGGTTGGATCGCACCTTCGTCAGCGCGGGAAGATCACCCCGTTGGAGGGGTAGCCGAGTTGCCGTTCGGCTTGGGGGAGCGCCGATGGTCATTACCCCAGGGCTCGAGCGGTGCGGGTGACGACTGGCTGTGCTTGGATCGGGGTCTCCGAGTTAGGGGCGGGTGACGGATCGCGTGAGGTCGTGGGCTGCAGATGGATCCGCGGGCTGGCAGCCGCCAACGTTCAGGGGCCCGTGGCACTACCTGTTCTGGTTGATGGCGCGGCAGCGTAGCCGTGTTGTTCGTGGTGCGGTGTTCGGGAGTCTGTGGATGGTTGGCCTTACTGTCCCGCCGTACGCGCTGCAGTTGGCCATCGACCGTGGTCTGCAGCCAGCCCGTGCGGGCACTCTGGCCCTGTGGGTGGCGGTGTTGGTGGTCGTTGCGGGCGTCACAGCATGGTTGGCGATCATGCGGCATCGGACGATGACCTGGGTCAGGATGGATGCCGCGTTCCGTACGATCCACCTGGTCGGTGACCAGGCGATGAGGTTGGGACACACCCTTGGCCGGCAGGGACGCGCGGGTGAGGTTGCCGCGATCGGGTTGAGCGATTCGTGGGTGATCGGTCGGAGCCTGACGGCGGCCGGTCCGGGCGTGGGTGCCGTGGTGACCTATGTGGTCATCGCGGTCTTGTTGTTGCAGGTGTCTTCGTTGCTGGCGGCGGTCATTTTGGTCGGTGTTCCTGTGTTGGCTGTGGTGGTCGGCCCGGCTTTGTCTCGTCTGACCAGGGTGCAGCTGCCGTACCGCGAGCAACAGGCAGCGTTGACCGACCAGAGCCTCGACATTGCGGGCGGTCTGCGGGTGCTGAACGCGTTGGGCGGAAAGGGCCTGTTCCGGGAGCGGTTTGGCCGGCACTCTGCAGTGGTACGGGACCTGGGTTATCGGGTGGGCGCGGTCGTGAGCGTGATCGAGGCGATGACGATCGCTCTTCCGACCCTCTACCTGGCGGCGGTGGTGTGGTTGGCCGCCAGGTTAGCGGCGGCGGGCACGATCACGATCGGTGAGCTGGTCGCGGTCTACGGCTACGCGGCAGTGCTGATCGTTCCGGTGACATTCTTCATTGAAGGGGCCACCGACTTCAGTCTGGCGATGGTCCCGGCTCGCAGGGTGATCAATTTCCTGGGGCTCACTGATGGGGCCGAGCCGGTCACCGAACCGGCACCGGCGGGTCCTGCGCCGTTGGTGGACACCGTTACCGGCGTCCGAGTCGATCCAGGGTCCTTCACCGCCGTGGTGACCGCGCGGCACGCTGACGCCCGCAGCATCGTCAACCGGCTTGCCGGTCTGGAACCCGGCGGATGCTGGGACGGGGCGCCAACAACTCAGATGCCAGCTGAGGACGTCCGTGCTCGCCTCTTGGTCGCCGACAACGATGCTGCCCTGTTCGCCGGAAGTCTCAGCGCCAACGTGGCCGGCAGATCCGCCGTCTTTGAGCCGGCGGGCATTGCTGAACAGACTCCCAGCGCGGCCGTCCGAGACGCGGTCACCGTGGCCTCAGCCGACGATGTTGTGTCCGGGCTGGCCGGGGAATGGACTGGGTTGTTGGCGAGCGGCGGCACCAACCTCTCCGGAGGTCAGCGCCAACGCATCAGGCTGGCCCGCGCGGTGGCAGCCGCTCCCGAGGTACTGCTCGCCGTCGATCCCACCTCGGCGCTGGACGCACACACGGAGGCCACAGTCGCGACGAGGCTCCGGTTCGCCAGGCGCGGCCGGACGACCGTGGTGACCACGACGTCATCGCTGGTGTTGGAACGGGCCAGTCAGGTTCAGTTGGTGGTCGACGGCCGGGTCGTCGCCAGCGGGACCCATCACCAACTCCTCGACGACCTGCGGTACTACAACCTGGTCGTCCGCGGCGACGCGGCCGAAGCGTCATGACCACGGCTCTGCCGGTCGCGGACCGGGCGCAGGTGCGGCGTGCAGCCGGTCGGCTTGTCCGCGCAGACGCGGCCGCGTTCACGATTGCGTTGCTGCTCAATGTGGCTGCCGCGGCAACCGGTCTGGTGTCTCCTCTGGTCGTCGGCCGCATCATCACCGCGGTCCAGGCCGGACAAGGCGTCGCCACCATCGACCGGCTCGGATTGGTACTGACCGTCGCCGCGCTGGCCCAGTTCGTGCTGGCTCGGTACGCCCGGTCGATCGCCTATCGCTTTGGTGAACGGACCGCCGCGCGGCTGCGCGAGCAGTTCACGGACCGCATGTTGAGTCTTGACAGCCGCAGCGTCGAGAAGATTGCGGCCGCAGACCTGGCCGCCCGCAGCAGCGTCGACGTCGGCACGGTTGCAGCAGTGCTCCGCACCGCCGCCCCTGACGTGTTGTTCGCTCTCATTCAAGCCGTCATCATCGCCACCGCCACCCTGTGGCTCAGCCCCGTCCTCGGACTGTGTGGCATTGCCGGTCTGGCTGCGATCGGCTTCGCGCTGCGGTGGTATCTACGTCGTGCCCGCGCGGCCTACCTTGACCAAGGTGCCGCCAACGCGGCCGCCGCCACGATCCTGGCCGAGATTATCGACCACACCCGCACGATCGAGCTGTTCGGCCTCCAACCTCAACGTAGCCGTGCCCTTGCCGCAGCGCTGGATCACACCGAAGCAACGATGAGACGAACCCTCGCCCTGCGCAGCCGGTTGTTCCCCACCATGGACGTCTCCTACGGAATCGCCGTCGCAGCTGTCGTCGCGGTCGGCGGTGGACTGTTTCTAGCCGGCAACCTTCCGTTGGGCGTGGTCGTCGCGGCTGCGCTGTACGTTCGGCAACTGTCGGCCCCGCTGGACACCCTGATCATCTGGACCGAAACACTGCAAAGTGCCGGGGCGTCGTTCGCTCGGATTGAAGGCCTCGCCGCGGCCGCCCCGCCCACACCACCAAGCATTGGCCCGAAAGTGCCGGTCGATGAGACGATCGCCTTGGTTGACGTGAACTACGCCTACCGTCCCGGCCACGACGTGCTCCACGCGGTATCGCTGACCCTCGCGCCCGGTACCCGAGTCGCCATCGTTGGAACCTCCGGCGCAGGCAAGACCACCGTGGGCAGACTCATCGCCGGCATCGATAGCCCCGGGAGCGGTAGCGCCACGGTCGGCGGTGTCCCGATCGCGAACCTGCCACCCGAGACCCTCCGAGAACACGTCATCATGGTGACCCAAGACCACCACGTCTTCCGTAGCTCCATCCGCAACAACCTTGCATTCGCCGCGCCGAACGCCACCGATGACCAGCTGACGGCCGCGCTACGCACCGTCGGAGCCAATTGGCTGGACGACCTACCCGTCGGCCTCGACACCGAGCTCACGGACCACAGACACCTCGATGGCGGACAAGCACAACACATCGCCCTTGCCCGAGTCGTACTCGCCAACCCTCACACCGTGATCCTCGACGAAGCCACCGCTCTACTCGACCCACGCACCGCCCGAGCCACCGAACGCGCCCTCTCCGCCACCCTCACAGGCAAAACCGTCGTCGCCATTGCCCACCGGCTGCAAACCGCCCGCGACGCCGACCACATCGTTGTCATGGAGGCGGGACGAGTCACCGAGACAGGCACCCACCAGGACCTCCTCGCACAGTCCGGGCCCTACTCCCAGCTGTGGGACAACTGGCGCGGATCTGACTCACCAAGACAATCCCAGTGACGCAGGCAGTCCACAAAGGACTCGCACGCAACCCGTCTCGCCGCCCTGGGCGTCAACGAGCAGAACATCTATGTCGATCACGGGCGCACCGGCGCCAACCCGGATCCGGGAAGGCCAGCTACCTCCGGGTGGGGATGTTCCTTGGCGGCCGTACCAATAGACAAGGCCGTATCCCTCGTTGGCCAGCCGGGCAGCAAGGTCGAGAGCTGAAGGGCCATCGGCCGGGCCGGAATGCGGATCGAACGGGTCGATGTGGACGAGGACATTGCCAGCAGGCGTTGAGCCGGCGCTGTCCTCGAGCCAGGCCAGGCCCCCGGGTTGCCGTTGACGACGCCCCTTCGCGGCTGGCATGGATCGAAGACCAGTGCCGTTCGATCCATGACCCGATCTATGGCGCGCCGAATGGGCGGCCTTGATCGAGAGTTTGGCTGGTCAGGCGGGGTAGGGCGGGCGGGACTCGAACCCGCACCCAGGGATTATGAGAAACCTGCTGACGGCGACCCCGGTCCTCTCCTGCGACTTTGTCCCCCGACGCTCCCTCTGCGGCCCCAGGAACCACTCCGGTTGACGTGACTTCGCACCACAATCCGCACCACGCGACGGAGATTCTGGATGCTCGGTTCAGGCGTTACGGCGTTCGGCCTCGGCCAGCGCTTCTCGAACTGCTTCGCGACCAGCGCGTCTCCGCGCCGTCGCCCCATTCCGTCGACGCCCGTGGGAACGGCGGTCGTACGCGCTGTGGAAGGACACGCCTACATCGAGCCCTTCCAGTTGGGCGGCATTGCGGGTGCCGTGGAGTCAGCAGTCCGACAAGCGCCGGCCATCCTTACGGTCCGGTCGTAGACCTCGCGGTCCAGGCACACTCGCACTACCGCCTCGTGCCGCGCCCCTCATCTGCTACCTCGAGGGCGGTATCGGCGAACGCGCGCAGCAGCGAAGTCTCCGTACCGCTGCGCCACACCAGTGCGACCTCTGACGGTGGCATGTCCCGGATGGGCACGAGTGCCACGTCCGGCCGTGCGTGATAGCGCGAGACCGACTCCACCACGGGGGAGACGCCGGCGCCCGCACCGACCTGGGCCAGCAGTTCTTGGAACGTGGCGACTGCCGTGCCGCGACGGATGCGCTTGCCTGTGGGCGTACGGGCCGGCGCGTGGAACTCCCACCAGTAGTCGGGGGCCGGACCTGCGACGTCGACGAGGGTCTCGCCGGCGAGGTCCTCGATGCTGATGAACTGTTCTCGAGTGAACCGGTGCCCGGTCGGTACTGCGAGCATTCTCGGCTCGGACAGCAGCGTCGGTCCCACGGTCAGGTCGTCCTCGCGTACCGGCAACCGGGTGATCAGTACGTCCACGTCGCCCGAGCGCAGCGGGCCGAGCGGATCAGCGCAGTGCACCTCCCTCATGGCGAGCTGGCAGGCTGGGTGCCGGTCACGGAAGCGACCGAGAATGTCGGCGGTCAGCTCGTTGGCGCCGGAGCCAAGGAATCCCACTCTGAGTTGACCGTCGGTCTCGTGGGCGGCGGCGGCCACCCGCTCGAACGCCCGATGCAGGTCCTGATATGCCGGGCGCACCTCCTGGTAGAGCCGCTCACCCACGGCGGTGAGCCGGACCCTGCGGCTGGTGCGCTCGAAGAGCACTGTTCCGAGCCTGCGCTCCAGCAGTTGGATCGTCTGGCTCACGCGGGCTGGCGACACGTTCAGCTGCTCAGCCGTTCGGCGGAAGTGCAGTTCCTCGGCGAGAACGAGGAAGCATGTGATCTCGCGTAGCTCCAAAAGGTCCTCCGCCGGCAGCGATTGTTAAGCCGAGCTTAGCGCTCGTTGCGGAGACGCCCATTGTTCCGCCGCTGCGGCCCCACCACGATCGAAGGCGACCCCTGATCGTCCTGAGAGGTGCCCTTCGATGACCGCGTCCCGCACCACGGATAACACGGTCTACTCCACCGGCATGAACGCCCGGCAGCGACTCATGCTGGCGGCGGTCATGACCGGAACGTTCATGTCCATGCTCAACGACTTCATCGTCAACGTGGCCACCCCGGCGATCCGCACCGATCTGAACGCCGATTTCTCCGAGATCCAGCTGATCATCGGCGGATACGTGTTGGTGTACGGGCTGCTGCTGGTGCTGGCCGGGCGGCTCGGTGACATCCACGGCCACCGCAAGCTGTTCCTGGTCGGGTCGGCGCTGTTCAGTGTGGCCTCACTGGGCTGCGGGCTGGCCGCGAACCCGCCGACGCTGGTGGCGTTGCGGGTGGTCCAGGCCGTCGGCGCGGCGCTGCTCTATCCGCAGGTGCTGTCGATCCTTCAGATCAGCTTCACCGGCAGGCAGCGTGCCACCGCGTTCGCTGTCTACGGCACCACCATCTCGCTGGCGTCGGTGGCGGGCCAGCTCGTCGGCGGTGTACTCGTCGACGCCAACCTGTTCGGCTGGGGCTGGCGCACAGTCTTCCTGATCAACATACCGATCGGCCTGGCGACGCTGGCCGTGGCGGCGGCGTCACTACCCAGGACCAGCAGCACCGCGCGGCCCAAGCTGGACCTACCCGGCCTCGGTCTGATCACCGTGACCCTGGGCCTGCTGACCTTCCCGCTCATCCAGGGCAGCGACTTCGGCTGGCCCAGCTGGCTGATCGTCATGCTCGTACTGTCCGCACCCGCGCTGGCGGCATTCGTCGCCTACGAGCAACGTCGCACCGACGAGGGCAGGTTCGCGTTGGTGCCGCCGTCACTATTCCGAATCCGCTCGTTCAGCGCGGGCAACGCCATCGCGCTGGTCTTCTTCGCCGGAAACAGCGGGCTGTTCTTCCTGCTGCCACTGCAATTGCAGAACGGTCTCGGCCATTCTGCTCTCTACGCCGGCCTGACGTTCACCCCGCTGGCGGTCGCATTCGGCATGGGTTCCCTGCTGGCACCAAGGATCCAGAACAAGCTCGGCAACCATGTGCTCACCGCCGGGTATGCAATCAACGTGCTCGGCAACGTCGCTCTGCTGGCGTGCGTCGTCACTTCCGGTGCGGCGATGACCGGGTGGCTGCTGGCCGCGCCGCTGTTCATCATCGGCCTCGGGCAGGGCCTGGGTGTCAGCCCCCTGATCGGCGCTGCTCTTCACGACATACCCGAGACGGAAGCGGGCTCCGCCTCCGGCGTCATCCAGACCCTGATGCAGATCGGCATCGTCTTCGGCGTTGCCGTGATCGGCCTGATCTTCTTCGCCGTGCTCGGCACAGCCACCGACTCGGAGAGCTACAGCATCGCGTTCACCTGGGCGATGACCACCGCGCCCGTACTGTCCCTCCTCTCGCTGTTACTCGTACCCGCCCTGATCAGCAGGAGGAACGAATCCGCCGGAAGAGCTGACCGCCGGCGCAGAGAACCTCGATTGACTCCGCGCTCGAGGCCAGCGACGCCCCAGCATCGGTGGCGGCGTCCTCACGATCAGCCATGCGTAGCCATCGAGCCGAACACGACTCCGAGATGCCAACTCCGCGCAGCCGGGGTCCCGGCGCGGGTTGGGTCATCACCCGAGCAGCGGGAGACGTTGCTTACCGACCGAAGGAACCTATTTCGCCGCATTGGCTCCAGCATCCGTTGCTACGACTGACCCCGATCACTGAAGGAGCACCAACCATGTCACTCGCCCGCGTTCACAACTTCGCCATCTCGCTCGACGGCTTCGGCACCGGTGAGGGTCAGAGCGCCGACGCACACTTCGGTCACGCCGGTGACCGGCTGCACCGATGGATGTTCGCCACTCGGTGGTGGCAGTCCGGCGGTGGCGGCGGCGTCAACAACGTCTTCGCCCAGGAGACCGGTCCGGGGATCGGCGCCGAGATCATGGGTGCCGGGAAGTGGGGTCACCCCGGATGGCACGAGGACCCGGAGTGGAAGGGTGCGTGGGGTCCCAACCCGCCGTTCCACACGCCGGTCTTCGTCCTCACCCACCACCCGCGCCCGTCGATCGAGATGGAGGGCGGTACGACGTTCCACTTCCTCGACGCGTCGCCTGTCGATGCGCTCGAGGCCGCCCGCAAGGCTGCGGACGGTCAGGATGTGCGCATCGGTGGGGGTCCGTCGGTGATCCGCGACTTCCTCGCTGCCGGTCTCATCGACCACATGCACGTCGTGGTGGTCCCGATCCTGCTCGGCCGGGGTGTCCGCCTCTGGGACGGACTGGAGGGTCTCGAGAAGGACTACCAGGTCGAGGTGGTCTCCTCGCCCAGCGGAGTCACGCACGTGACGTTCACCCGTAACGGTCTCTGAACACTCCGGTCGAGGACCCGGGGTGGATCCGTCAGCCAGCCGTACCTGAATCCCGGCCGGTCCCGCGGTACGCGGGGCCGGCCGAACCCAGAGAACGTATTCGTACGCCGGGCATCCCTAACGGACGTGCTGAGACATCGCTGCGTGATGGAGAGGAACGTCCGGCGGTGAGCCGGACCGCCGTGCAACGTCGACGCCTGGCGGAGGGCGGGTAGTCGCCCGGGTCCATGGGCTTTCCTGGACGAGGACGAGGGGGAGTACCTCATCCTGCTGGTCGGGGAGGAAGGGTCAGGTCGGGCGCCGACCCCCACCTGGTGTCGCTGACACGCGCCGGCCGTAGGGCGTTCACGCATCATCTGGCCGTGCACAACCAACTCCCGGACACTCCCGCAACTGCCAACGACGGTGGCGTCGACAGCAGTGCCCGCGGGGTCCCTCGTGGCCGACCAACGAACGATCCTGACAACCCGCGCTCCTGGGCTTCCCTAGGGCCCGAGTCGCGCGGCTCGGCGGAGACGGTGGCCCTGGTCGCTCAGGGCGAGCAGGCACCAGTCCGCCCCGCACTCCTCACACGGCCGTACTGTCGTTGTGCCGGATCGCCGACGGTGGGGACCCGACCCTGCGGGGCCGCCGATGAAAATCTCGACCTCACCGACAAACGCATCAATCGATCACCCTGGCCTACGATCACCAACCCCCTGTGGACTAGACCCTGTAGGAGACCACCACGTGACCCAGGACAGCGACCATCCGCGGCGGAGCTTGGCGCAGGTACAGGCGACCATCGTCGACTTCTTGCTCGCCCGCATCGCCGAAGACGAGGCGAAGGCACACGCAACGTCTCCCGGCCCCTGGATGTACCAGGACGTCGACTCGGAGGGTGGCGGCCGGATCTGTGCTCTCGGTGTGGAGATCGCGAGCGTGTACATCTTCGAGGAGGGCGCCAACGGTTTGCACGTGGTCAACTGGGAACCCGCTCGCGTCGTCGCGGAGTGCGCGGCGAAGCGAGAACATTGTCGCCGGGTACCGCATGGCCCTACGGGACAGTGGGTCGCGCGTTGAGGCACTTGCTGGCACCGCCAAGCGGCACCTCGCTGCGTACTACCGCGCGATGAAGGCGCTTGCGCGGGTCTACGCCGACCACCCCGACTTCCAGGGGGAGTGGCGCCGCTGACCGTCCCAGGTTCGTGCACGATCCCGGGCCCGCTGTCATCCGGCAGAACCGGGTGGTGCCGGGGCGGCTACGTCCACGTCCAACACGCGGGGCCCCCGCGCCGCTGCGACGGGTCGGAGTGCGGCGACGAGGGCTTGACGGTGTGATCCGGTAGGGCCCCAGGGCCTGGATCAGACTTACCTGCAGGTCAATACGGTACGCCGCGGACCGGCGGTCGCGGCCGAGTTGCTGACACGGATAAGAGAGAGCGGGACCGGCGGTGCAGAGGGCCGCAGGCGGGGAGTAGCGACGCAGCAACGATCGCCGCCGGTTCATACCCGTACACGGCGCGCGCGTGCAGACCGTGACACCGATCCTCAGGGGTAGTCGCGGGGGAGTACCGGGCGGGCCAATCCTTGTCATTAATTATGAATACATATTGACATCGCTAGGCCGCGTCGCGACGATGCCGCTAGTTGACGCGATGGTGTTGGCGGCCCGACCGGTGCGTCGTGTGATCGTGCGTCACACGCGTCTCTAGAGGTCCGGTGTCGCCGAACCGTGATGACCGTTCCTGACCGTCGGGCGTCCTGGAGACCTCAGCCCAAGAAGGGATGCAGCGATGCAACGAAGATTCGCGATGCCTCTCGCAGCTTTCGCGCTGGCTATGACGGCGATAGCGACTATGACAGTGACCGTGGCTTCGGCGGAGACCGTCAGCCCGAAGGGGCCGACCGTCGCCGTCGCACCGCTGATCGCCTCGGCTCGTCCGGACCACCTCAGCCCTACGCCGTACCAGGGCTGGAACACCTACTACGGCCTCGGTGGGGACTTCCGCGACGAGTCAGTCCGTGCGGTCGCGGACGCTCTTGTCGAGCGTGGCCTCGCGGCTGCTGGCTACGACATCGTTTGGCTCGACGGTGGTTGGCAGGCTGACGAGCCACGATCCGCCGCCGGAGACCTGCGGGCAGACCCGGAGCGCTTCCCGCACGGCCTCGCATCTCTCGTCGACTACATCCACAGCAAGGGGCTCAGGGCCGGAATCTACACAGATGCCGGTCCCTATCTTCCCGGCAGGTGTGGCCTCGGCAGCTACGGCTACTACCAACGCGATGCGGACCAGTTCGCCGCATGGGGGTTTGATGCGGTGAAGGTTGACTTCCTGTGCGGGATCGCCGCCGATCTGGATCCGAAGACGGTGTTCAGCCAGTTCGCTGCAGCACTGCGCAACAATGCCAGCCACCGGCCGATGATCTTCAACCTCTGCAACCCGGTGACGTCTCCGGACTGGGGGGACTATCCCGAGGAGCAGCAGTCAACGTACTCCTGGACTTACGCTCCGGCAATTGCGCATTCGTGGCGGACGTACACGGACGTGGGCTTCGTGGGCCAGATCCAGTTCAAGGATGTGCTCCGCAACTACGACGCTAACGCTGCCCACCCGGAGGTCGCTGGACCGGGACACTGGAGCGACCCGGACTATCTCGGACCTGAGCTCGGCATGAGTACTGAGGAGTTCCGCACCCAGATGACGTTGTGGTCGGTCGCGGCGGCGCCGTTGGTGATCGCGAGTGACGTCCGATTGCTGGACCAACGATCTGTCGACATCCTTACCGATGCTGACGCACTCGCGATCAACCAGGACCCGGCCGGCGTCCAAGCGGTCCGGGTCGGACCC
Organism: uncultured Actinomycetota bacterium; assembly: GCA_963721745.1. Lineage (GTDB taxonomy): Bacteria > Actinomycetota > Actinomycetes > Propionibacteriales > Actinopolymorphaceae > Thermasporomyces. The sequence goes on from CAVRKO010000002.1 coordinate 433,889, forward strand.
TCGGGTACGACCGAGACATGGGTGAAGCGCCTTGCTGATGGCGGTCGCGCCGTGGTGCTACTCAACCGCGGAGAAGCTCCGCGCACGATAGCCACGTCCACCCGCGCAGTAGGGCTGCACAAGGATCGATACACACTGACGAACGCGTGGACCAACCAGGTGACCGAGAGCGGTGGCGGGATCAGTGCGATGGTGGAAGCGCACTCGGCCGTTCTCCTCCGGGTCGAACCCGCGCATGGATTGCCCGACCTGCCGCACGTGACGGTGGGCGAGCCTCGGGTTACGGCAGTTATGGGCGATCCTGCTTCGGACGGCCCCGAGCCTCAGGTCGTCGCTCCCGGCGATTCGTTGAGGGTGGAGGTCGAAGTACGCAATGACGGAACGAGGTCGGTCACCAAGCCTGCCGTGACGCTCGACGTGCCGGCAGGTTGGACGGTTCGTACGCTCGGGAGGCCACCAGCGAGTGTGCAGCCTGGCAAACGTCACCTTCAGGAGTTCGACGTCACCGTCGATGCCGGCGCCGATCCTGGCAACATCTCGCTGACTGCCGTAGCGTCGTACGTTGTTCCTGGCAGCGGTCGCCAGGTTGAGTCAACCGTGTCCGCGGTGACGGTCGCGCCCGCCCCACCTGGCGGCGAAGTGAGGCTGTCCCACCACCCGTGGATCAGCGCGACCAGCGGCTGGATGAGCCCGACGGTGGACTTGAGTGTTGGCGGCGGCTCGCCGATCAGCGTGCTCGGCCAGGTGTACGGGACGGGGATTGGTGTGGCGTCACCGTCAACTATCCGCTACTACCTGGGCAAGCAGTGCCGGACGCTTACAGGGGTGGTCGGACTCGACGACGCGGTACGCAACGTCGGGCCAGAAGGAGCGACAGCAACCTTTGAGATCAAGGGTGACGGCAAGGTCCTCTTCGACAGCGGACTGCTCACCCGCGACGCCACGCGGGCTATCGACGTCGACCTGGCCAACGTACGCGTGCTCGACCTCATCGTCGGTGACGGCGGCGACGGTGGCTACAACGATCGCGCCGACTGGGCAGGCATGGCCGCGTCCTGCTAGCAGCTCCTCCACCGCCCGCTTCCTGTTGGAGGTCCACCAGAACCTCGCAGGGTGGACCCCTACACTGTGCGGTACCAACGCTCTCAGAAGGTGCAGGCTGGCACCCGCCCGAGCCGCGGACGCTTCTGGCCGCCGGTCTCCGGAAACCGGAAACCGGTTATGGCCCCCGGTCTCGCCGGTCCACTGCTCGAGGAAGCGAAGCGTAGAGGTGTGGTCGGCCGCGGTGGAGTCGACGAAGCCGCCGATGGTCCAGGGCGAGCCGATCGTCATCGGCACCCGTGGGCCGAGAGCGGTGTTCGCCTCTTGCGCTCAGGTCAGCAGATCACGCAGAACTTGAGCCCGTTGGGGTCTTCGAGGACTACCAGGCCGTCACGGTGAGGCCACTCGACGCGCCTTGCCCCGAGCCCGAGAAGTCGAGCTACGTCAGCGTCGCGCTCCTCGGTATCGCCGTCCGGGCCCAGCGTGTTGAGGTCGAAGTGCGTTTGATCATTGGCATTGAACGTCAGGCCTACACCACTAGGACCGGATGGCTGGAATGCCACCGACTTGGCGGTACGCCAAGCGAGCCGCAGATTGTCGGTAGGCTCCAGGGCGTTGGTCCAGAACTCGGCAGCCCGGTCGACATCTGGCACGTTGAGTATGACCGTACTGAGTCGGAACATCGTCACCACCACCTGATCAGTTGGAGGCGCCGCACTCTACGCCGACTGCGCCCGGCCGGGCCACCGCCGCCGACCATGCTGGGGGTCCCGTCCTTCTCGTTCGCCAGTCTTCGGGTCCACTCGACGCGTCAAGGGCGGCCTGACGGCCGTCATTTCGTGATGATCTTCGATCACCCTGGACCCGCTCCGTTCCACTCGATGACGGCTTTGGACGAGGAGGACGGTGGTGGATAGTCGACGTGCCATCTGCGTGCTATCTGCGTGCTATTCGCCCCGGCTTCAAGGGGGCAGTCACGGACACTCACAGACCACCCTCCTGAGCCTGCGACGGCAGGTCGAGCCCGACTCACCTCAGATGCCCAATCTGACGGTGCCGTTCCGTACTGGCCACACTTTGGCTGCCACGCGAGTGCAGGCGGTTGGCGCGCCGTGCGATTGATCTACTACAGGCCCGCGAGTGAGGCGTGTCGCCTACAGTTCCAGTGTGGAGGGTCCAGCGCAGAGCTCTGGTCGGCCCCCGGTCGGTACGCCGATCGCGATCGCCACTTCGGCGTGGAAGCCTGGCGACCCCGGCAGACGTGCGCGGATTATGGGTGTGCTCGCGGCGGACGACTCCGGCTGCCCCTACCTCATAGATGGTGGCGGCGGTCGCCTCTGGGTCGTGTGGCCGGCCGGTTTCACAGCTCGGGTTGGTGGCGACGGCAGGGTGGAGCTTCTCGGTCCAGCCGGGTCGATTGTCGCCAGGGAGGGTGACCGTCTCCAGTCTGGAGGGGTGCGCGCTGGCCTCACGGCGACGAAGCCGATGCCGTGCATCCCGACCGGCGTCGTCCTCACCTACATTCAGTCCGAGATCAAGGTTCGGCCGAGGCCATCACGCTGACTGCTGGGTGGCGCTTCGACAAGCTCGCCCCGCTCGCGCGAGGGCTTTGCTAACGCAAATTGCTAACGGGAGTGATGGACGACCATGGACGCCGGCCGACGGTGCTGGCCAATCGACCCCATCGGTCCCTTAGGTCGTACCGATCGGCCGGCACCTTCCCGCGGGTGACCTCAATCTGCCTCATCCGACACGGCGAGCCGTCCGCTTCCTTGACGCCCTGCCCACTGAGGAGCCGCGTTCATCCCGTCTTGATCATGCCTTCGGCGCGGCCGTCGGCGTCGAGCAAACACGTTGCGATCAGGCCGACCACTACGTCCACCTCGGCGGACATGAAATCCGGCTCACGCCCTCGAGCGTCTCGCCAACGAGGACGACGCCGCGTTGTGGTGGATACCTGTCGCATCCGCGCATGCCTCAGTTGGTCGCCTTTACAAGCGTGGCCAGAGTCGACGCTAGTGGGCAGAGTTCTCGAAGACCAAGGGACTACTCGCACCATGAAATCGGAGACAGATGATGGTGGACTGGATGCCACCATATGGGATCGCCGCTGGTCAGGAGGGGTAGGGCGGGCGGGACTCGAACCCGCGACCCAGGGATTATGAGTCCCCTGCTCTAACCGGCTGAGCTACCGCCCCTCGCGCGGATTCCGGGCAGTCCCCGCGCGAACGAGCCTAGTGGCACCCCCGGACAACAGCGTCACGAGGCTGCCCACCAGCGCGCCACCGGTGAGCCACCTGGCCGGGCGGCGGGATCCACCAGACGCGACTCCATGGGCGGGCCGCACAGCGACTTCGCCGGGCGTGGGTTCGTGGCGGCGACAATGGCGCTTTCGTACGCAGATTTGTCTGATCGTGACCGTGCCACCCGAACGGCAAAGGCGCAGGTCCAGCTACGGACAACGCGCTGGACACTCGCGGCGTACGCGGGTCAAGAATGCGTGATTGTGACGCCGATCATGCCCGCGCCAGTCAACGACGCCCTGGCCTTCGTACGCCGCGAATGGTCCGGCGGACAGCTGCGGGCGATCCGGCTGTCCGAGCTCGCGGCGGCGGCGGCGTGTTCGACGGGGCATCTCGCCAGGCAGTTCCGGGCCCACTACCGCATCGGTGCGGCGAGCGCTCTGGAGAAGCTGCGCTTGGCGCGGGCCGCTTCGATGTTAGTGGCGGGTGACGAGCCGTTGTCCGTGGTGGCGGGCGTCTGTGGCTTCGCCGACCCGTACCACTTCTCCCGTCGATTCTCCGCGACGTACGGCCTGCCTCCCGGTCGGTACCGTCGCACCGCGGTGGACGCGGATGTCGAAGGTCCACTTGCCGAAGCGGGCCTGCGGTCCATGGCCGCGACCCTGTGGCCCCCGACCGCCATCGAGCAGGTCGTCAACACCTCGGCTCCACCGTGGCTCAGGCCGGGTCGCAGCTACGGGCAGACGTTCACGGTCCCGTTCGGACTGAGCCTGACCCAGGTGCGGTTCCTGCTCGCGACGTACAGCAGTACGACGTCGGGAATCACGGTGACGTTGTTCCGGGCTGAGCCGGTCGGTGCCCGGACCCGCGTGGTCTCGCGGCGGATCGAGCCGATGACGGACAACACCACGGAATGGCTGACGTTCCCGCCGCAGGAACACGGCCGCTATCTGCTCGAGCTGACCGATCCCGTGGATACGCCGACCTGGTGGTGGCATCAGGGTGACGTAGTGGACGTGGGCGGCAGCGCCCACATCGACGGTACGCCGGTCCAGGACACGAACTTCATCTTCGCGGCGACCGCGCTCGGCCCGGCCCAGGCAGGTCGGGGCGGTGCCGGTGCCGGTGCCGGTGCCGGTGTCAGTGCCGGCCCCGCGCCAGGGTCCGTACGGCAAGGAACGTTGACCGATGGTGCGGCCCGTCGTCGGCCTGGCGTGCAACGCCTTCGTACGTGACCACTACCTCGCCGCCGCGGACCTGGCCCGGCTCGCGGCGTTCGCGGACGTCGCGACCGGCGAGTTCGACAGCCCTGCCACCGTGGCGGACCCGCCGCCGTACGACCAGCGGGCGGAGGTCGAGCTGGCCAGGTTCGCGAGTGACCTCGACGGCCTGGTCGTCTGCCACGGCGCACCTCGGGTCACCGAGGCCGTCCTCGCGGCAGCGCCGCGGCTGCGGGTCGTTGGCGACCTCGAGGGGGACCGGTTCGGTGGCCGGATCGATGTCGGCGCGGCGTCGGCGCGGGGTGTCCAGGTCGTCGACACCACCCATGGGTCCTCGATTCCGGTGGCGGAATGGGCGCTGGCCCTGTCGATCATGGGGCTGCGGGACGCTGGCCGCCGGTTTCGGGAGCTGGTCGCCGGTGCGTCGCAAGCCGAGGTTGACAGCACCGGCAGTGGACTGCCGCGCGAGCTCGCCGGCCGTCAGGTCGGCCTGGTCGGCTTCGGCCATGCCGCCTGGCAATTGTGTGAGTTGCTCGCGCCGTTCGGTGTCGAGGTCGTGGCCCATGATCCGTACGCGCCACGCGAACTCGCAGACGCGTTGGGTGTCACGTTCGCGCCGCTCGAGGTCGTCCTCGGCGGCAGCGACGTCGTGGTCTGCCTGGCGCCGTTGACCTCGCGGACCCGCGGCCTGCTTGGTAGGCACGAGCTCGACCTGCTGCGTCCGGGCTCCGTGCTCGTCAACGTGTCTCGGGGCGCGGTGGTGGACTCTGCCGCGCTGGTCGCCCGGCTGCGCCGCGGCGACGTCGTGGCCTGCCTCGACGTGTACGACCCCGAGCCGATCCCCGTCGACGACCCCGTACGCCGGCTTCCCCACGTCTTCCTGTCGCCGCACATCGCCGGCACGACGGCGGAGTCGCGGACGCGGTTCTTCCAGCTGATGGTCGACGAGCTCGAGCGGGCGTTCGGGGGAGCGGAGCCTCGGGCGTTGCTGACCTCGCGGATCGTGTCCGCGCGCCACGGTGGCGCGCCCACGCCTGACGGCTCCGTGTATGGAGGTGCGACGTGATCCTCGACAGTCACTGCCATGCGTGGCGGCGCTGGCCGTACGACCCGCCGGTGCCCGACCCGACCTCCCGCGGAAGCGCTGAGGCGCTGCTCCATGAGATGGACGTGCACGGTGTCGAGAGGGCCGCGCTCGTGTGCGCCCGGATCGGCACCGGTGACAATGCCAACGACGACAACAACGACTATGCCGCCGAGTGGGCGTCCCGCCACCCGGACCGGCTGGTCGTCCTGGTCGACGTCGACTGCTCGTGGCGCCCCGAGCACCACACCCCAGGTGCGTCCCGGCGGCTGCGCGAGACGGTGGAACGAACCGGCGCCATCGGCTTCACCCACTACGTGAACGCCGACAACGACGGGTGGTTCGCCTCCGACGAGGGGACGGAGTTCTTCGCGACCGCGGCCGAGACGAACCTGGTCGCCAGTCTCTCGCTGTCGCCCGCGTGGCATGCGGACCTGCGCACGATCGCGCGCGCCCATCCCACCCTGCCGATCCTGGTCCACCATCTCGGCGGTGTGTCGACCGCGCGGGGGACCTACGTCGATGACCTGGCCGAGGTCGTGGCGTCGGCCGCCGAACCGAACATCCACGTGAAGGTCTCCGGCTTCCACTACGCCTCGGCCCGAGGCTGGGACTTCCCGTACGCCGAGGCGCGTGACGCGTTCCGACAACTCGTACGCGCGTTCGGGCCTTCGCGGATGACGTGGGGGTCCGACTTCCCGGCGGCGCGGGGGTTCCTCACCTACACCCAGTCGCTCGAGGTCGTGCGTACCCACTGTGAGTTCCTCGACGCTCGCGACCTCGACCAGATCCTCGGTGAGACGTTGGCCCGGGTGCTCGACACCCGCCGTCCGGCAGTGGACTCCGCGTCCTTCGACGTACGAGGAGAGCCGGACAGCGAGCGGGAACCGCACGCACCGTCCACACCATCCGCACCACACGCCATGCGTCACATCGATCGCGAGGGGCCGCAATGATGGCAGACAGTCCAGTTCACGCGGTGGGCGCTGGCAGTCGGTCCCGCCGGGGACGTCCATGGCGACGGGTCGTCGCCGTCGCTGTCGCGCTGGTACTCGCGGGCTCCGCCTGTGGTGGCAAGGACGAGGAGTCGGGGAGCGACGGCGGACGCGTGACGATCACCCTCGAGGGCCCGAACCAGTGGAACGAGAGCGGTTCGTCGTTCGGCAAGCCGTGGGAAGACCTCGTGGCGGCATTCGAGAAGGCAGAGCCGACGATCAAGGTCAAGACGGTCGTCCTGCCGCTCTCGAGCTTCAGCCAGACCATCTCGACCCATCTCGCGGCGGGCACCGCGCCCGAGCTGGTGTTCAACCAGGCACCACACCAGCCCTACATGGTGACGCCGCTCGACAGTTACCTGAAGAAGCCGAACCCGTACGTAAAGGACGGTGCGGGCAGCAACCGGTGGATCGACATCTTCCGCAAGCGGTACTACGGGATCGGCAACCCGGCGAGCCGCAACGCCGAGGGCCACGTGGAGTTCGTCCCGTTCAACCTGGTCGGGATCGGCCTGTTCTACAACAAGGAAGCGTTCGACAAGGCCGGCATCACCGCACCCTTCGCGACCTTCGAGGACCTGGTCGCCGGTTGTGGGAAGCTCCGAGCCGCCGGCTACACGCCGCTCGCGATGGATCGTTCGGACCTCGGGCCCGGATGGACGATGACCACGATCAGCGGGATGCTGCTCGACCAGTGGGTCGGCCGCCTGAACGACTACACCGTGGACGGCAAGCCGGGCAAGGCGACGTCCTCCACCGGCAAGCCGGCCGTCTCGGGGAAGTCGGTCGCCAAGGCCGTCCTGTCGGGTGAGCTCACCACCAGGGCACCCGAGATCACCGAGTCCCACAAGCTGATCAAGCGGATGTGGGACGCGTGCGTGGACAAGAACTGGTCCGGCAACACCGAAGGCCTCAACGGCGCCGTCGTCGGGCTGCGTGACTTCTCGGCCGGCAAGGCGGGCATGGCGTGGGGCGTCAACTTCGGGGTGAGTGCGTTGAAGGACGTGGACTTCTCCTTCGCCAGCATGCCGTTCCCGCAGATTACGGCCGAGTCGACGCCGGCGGCGTCCGGCGCTCCGGCGAGGTTCGGAGCGAGCGTGGGCGGCACGAGCTACATGATCCCGTCGACCATCAAGGGCGAGAAGCTCGCCGCGGCGGTGAAGTTCCTGCAGTTCGTCAGCACCCCGCCGCGGATCCAACCGTGGCTGGTCGCGACCGGTGGTATCTCCGCGGTCGAGGGCGCCAGCGGTGCGGGCGAGACGAAGGCGTTCGCCGACGGTACGTGGGGCGACTCGATCCCGCTGTCGATCCCCGGCGGGCCACCCGGAGTTACCACGTTGAGCCTGTTCGAGGGCTGGCTGCTGGGTACGAAGTCGCTCCCGCAGCAGGAGGCGTACCTGCAGGGCCTCTGGACCAAGGGCCAGCGGCAGGCGGTCAAGGACAACAAGTGGGAGAAGGAGCCCTGGGCGGCGAAACGGTAGCGCGCTGGCGCGCGCTGTCCGGCAGTCCGGTCGTCGTGGTCGATCTGGTCGAAGGGGGGTGTGGCTCGTGCGGGGACGGCGCGCGCGGTTTCCCTGGTACGTCTATCTCGCCCTGGCACCGATGTTCGTCACGCTGGCGCTGTTCGCGTACTATCCGGCCGCGAGCGGGATCTGGCACTCCTTCTACGAGTGGCGGCCGGGGTTCGAGTCGCCGTTCGTCGGCTTCGGCAACTACCTGACGATGGCCGAGGACGACCTGTGGTGGAGGTCGTTCCGCAACCTCGGCTTCATCTTCGTGTTCGGGGTCACGATCGCGTGGGCGATCCCGCTGCTCGCGGCCGAACTCGTGATCAGCCTGGAGAGCAAACGCGCACAGTTCACGTTCCGCACGCTGCTGATAGCGCCGATGGCGTTTCCGGGTGTCGTCACGGTGCTGTTGTGGGCGGCGATGTACGAACCGAACAACGGGGTCATCAACCGCGTGCTGACCAGCGTCGGGCTCGGTGCGCTGGCGCAGAACTGGGTGGGTGACCCGGCGTTCGCCCTCCTGTCGCTGCTGTTCATCGGGTTCCCGTTCGTCGCTGGCCTACCGTTCCTCGTGTTCCTCACCACCCTCCAGAACGTGTCCAGCGAGATCTTCGAGGCGGCGGCGCTCGACGGCTGCGGCCGGTTGCGCCGGCTCACGGCGATCGACCTGCCGCTGATGGCTGGCCAGCTCAAGCTCCTCGTCTTTCTTGCCACGATCGGCGTCCTGCAGTACGGCTTCGCCGCCTACCTCCTCACCGGCGGTGGGCCGGACAACGCCACCCAGGTGCCCGTCCTGCGGATGCTCGGCGTCGCCTTCCAGGGCAGCGACTGGGGCTACGCCGCCGCGCTGTCGACCACGCTCTTCGTGATGACGATCCTGCTGAGCGTCGTGATCGTGTACGTACGAAGGAGGGACACCGCCGATGTCCGTCCGCTCTGACGTCTCGCCCTCGCGGGCGCGAGGAGCGCATGCCGGCGCCCCGCGCAGCCGCGTCGCCCGGCGCCGTCCTCCCCGCCAGCGGACCGGTGTCGAGATCCGTCGTCGGCAGCGTCGGCGGAACCAGGCGGCGATCATGCTGGCGCTCGGCCTCATCGCGTTCGTCGGTCTGTTCCCGTTCCTGTTCATGGTGGTCACGTCGCTCAAGACCAACCAGCAGTACTACGAGTCCTGGTGGCTGCCCGCACTTCCGCTGCACCTGGAGAACTACGCGCGAGCCTGGACCCAGATCCAGCCGTACTTCGTGACGTCGGTGGTCGTCGCGGCCGCCGCGATCGTCGGCGCTCTCGTCCTGTGCACGGTGTCGGCGTTCGTGTTCGCGAGATACCGGTTCTTCGGTCGCAACGTCCTGTTCGGGCTCATCGCTGCGCTGCTCATGGTGCCGGGGATCTCGAGCCTGATCCCGATGTTCGTTCTGATGCGCGACCTCGGCCTGCTCAACACCCGGGCGGTACTCGTCATCCCGCACATCGTCGGCGGTGCGGTCCTCGGCACGCTGTTGATGAAGACGTTCGTCGAGCAACTGCCACAGGAGTTGTTCGATGCGGCCCGCGTCGACGGGGCGGGCGGTCCGAGGATGTTCGCCTCGATCATGCTGCCGCTGTCGCTGCCGGTCGTCGGCACCATCGCGCTCGTGACGGTGATCGGTGTGTGGAACGACTTCTTCTGGCCGCTGCTCACCGTCACGGAGAACGAGCTGCGTACGGTGTCGGCCGGGCTGCAGTTCTTCCAGACGCAGAACGCCACGGAGTACGGTCCGCTCTTCGCGGGCTACGCGATCGCCAGCATTCCACTCCTGTTGCTGTTCGTCTTCCTGTCGAAGTACTTCCTCGCCGGTCTGCAGGGCGGTCTGCCCGGTATGGGCGGCAACAAATGAGTACGTCCGGTGCCGCGGTCCCCGCGCACGCGTCCAGCCCCTCCGGGAGGTCCACCATGCCCGTCCGGTTGTCCACGCGAACCCTGCTCGTCCTCGCGGTCGTATTCGCCACGACGCTGACCCTGTGCGGCGTACTCGGTGCCCCGGAGCGGGCGAGGGCCGAGTCCCCGTCAGGAACCAGTGCGGCCACAGGAATCACCTCGGTCGCCGCACACGACGCGACCGTCGAGGTGGCGGGCTCGGTCGACACCGCGGGGGCGCCGGTGTCCGTCTATGCGCTCGGTGCCGAGGCGGACCCCGGGAGCTACGCCGACAGCGAGCCGGCGGCCACGACGACCGCAGGCGCGGACGGGGCGTTCACGGCCTCCGTCCCGCGTACGGACTCCGCCGGACGGGACCGGCTCTACGCGCAGTACGTCGCGGTGACGCAGGTCGACGGCGGGGCCCGGATTGTTGGAGGACCGCACTACGTGGACGGGCTCGACTTCGCTCCGGCCCGCGACTTCGCGTACCCACAGGCGCTCAGCAAGAAGGGGCTGCAGGTGGAGATGACCGACGACGCCGAGGAGCTCGGTGTACAGCATGCCGGCATCAACGTCGCGTTCAACCAGCTGATGCGGAACGGACCCGGTGACGATCCGGCCGAGGTGGTGCCGTTCGAGTCCAACGGGCGCACGTTCTACTTCGACGCGGACGCGGTAGCCCAGCTCGACGGGCAGATCAAACCCCTGTCAGACAACGGGATCCTGGTCAACCTGATCCTGATCCTCTACCAGGACGCCGACCCCGACTCGGCCTGGCCGGTACTGCACGACCCGGACGCAGCCGTGGGATCCGGCACGGTGTACGCGTTCAACACGAGGACGGCGGAGGGCGTCGCGCACTACACCGCGGCGATGGAGTTCCTGGCCGACCGTTACACGCGGGCCGACCAGGCACACGGCCGGGCGGTCGGCTACATCGTCGGCAACGAGGTCGACGCACAGTGGGTGTGGGCCAACTCCGGCGACAAGCCGCTGGAGGAGTTCCTGGTGACGTATGCGCGGGCGGTACGGATCGCCTGGCAGGCGACGCGCAAGTACTGGAACGGCGCCCGCACGTACATCTCCCTTACCCACTGTTGGACGATCGTGTGCGGCGAGAACCCCGACCCTGCCAATCCGACCCGCTTCTATGCGGGCAAGGACGTGATCGACCAGCTGAACGCACTCACGAAGCGCACCGGCGACGTCGGCTGGAACGTCGCGCACCATCCGTACCCCGAGAACCTCTTCGACCCCGCGTTCTGGAACGACGAGACGGCGACGCCGGGGTTCGACACGCAGCGCATCACGTTCAAGAACATCGAGGTGTTGCCGGACTACCTCGCACAGTCCGACCTCGGCTACGAGGGTGCGAGCCGGCGGATCATCCTGTCGGAGCAGGGTTGCAACACACCCGGCGAGTCGGCGGACGCGGAAGACCTCCAGGCGGCGTGTTACGCGTACGCCTACTACAAGGTGCGCTTCCTCGACAGCATCGACGCGTTCATCCTGCACCGGCACGTGGATCACCAGCAGGAGGGCGGGCTCCGACTCGGTGTGTGGACGTGGGACGACGGGCGCACGGAGTCGGCGATGCCCGGCCGGCACAAGCGGAGCTATGACGTGTTCGCCGGGATCGACACCGCACGGTCCCTGGAGGTGACCGACTTCGCCAAGGCCGTCATCGGGATCGACGACTGGGCGGACGCCGTTCCTGGGTTCGATCCGGCCGCGGTGTCCGAGCGCGCCGAGCCCGTCCAGGTCGGCACCAGGATCTCGGCGAAGCCCGTCGGCGAACGGGTGCTGGCCGACTTCGAGGACGGAGTCGACGGCTGGCGAGCGTCGGACAACGCCCAGGCCGTGGAGGCGGTCCGGGGAGGTTCCTCCGGCCGGCAGTCGCTCCGGGTGCGGTTCGACAGCACGTCCCTGCTGCCGTCGTGGTCGCGGGATGCCAAGACGTGGAAGGGCGCCGACGTCGTCTTCCCCGACCCCGTGGACGCGGGCAGGTCCGCGCACCTGAACCTCGCGGTGCGGGTGCCCGAGCCGGCGGAGGGTGACTTCCAACCGGGCAACGTGTTCCATGCCAAGGTCCGGGTCTACGCGGCCGACGGCCAGGTGGCGTACGGCCTTGCCCGCCTCGATCCCGCCCGTGGCTGGAACCGGCTGACGCTGGACCTCTCCGGCTGGCGGCCGCGGTCGGAGCTCGCCCGGATCAAGGTGTGGGTGCGGGGATCGACGAACGACGACTGGGCCGGGAGCTTCGACCTCGACCGCGTGTCGTTGTCCCACTCGGTCGCCCCGGCATCGGGCCCGCGCAACATCGACGTCTCCGCGGCGCTGTCCGACCACCACCCGGTCGGTTCGCGGCTCACCTTCACGGTCACCAACAACGACGTACGACCGCTCGATGACTCGGCCATGCTCCGGCCCTGTGACGGTGTGGCCGTGACGCCGACAAGCCTCGACGTCAACGGGATCGCGACGGGGGAGAGCCGCACGTACGCCACCACCGTCACCGCCTTCGATCCCGCCGATCCGGACCACCCGGCGGTCTGTGTGGCGTACGGCGGGCAACAGCTCCGCGTCGCGTTCGCGGTGCCGCCCGCGACGCCGACCCCGATCTTCGACTTCGAGGACGGGACGCAGGGCTGGACGGCCGGCGCACAGGTGAGCGGGGTTGCGGCAGTGAGCGGCTTCCCCAACGGGCCCGGCTCACCGCACGGCGGCGGCAAGGCGCTGGAGGCGACGACGGAGTCCGTTGCCGCGTCCACGCCCAGGACGGTCACGGTCGAACCCGCCAGCCCGCTGGACCTCTCGGGTGCGCAACGCGTCGTTGCCTGGGTGGACTCGTACGGCGGCGCTCCTGGAGCGAGCGGCTACGAGGCCACACTGACGCTGTTCAGCGGCACGGACACCCGGACGGCCACGCTCTCGACGTTCCAACCGGACAAGTGGAACGAGGTCGGCGTCGACGTCGCCGACTGGCCGAACCGTGACCATGTCACCAGGATGGAGGTCAGCTTCCACGCGGTCGGCACCGACACACCCTGGAACGGCCGGTTCCAGGTCGACGACGTGGCCTACCTCGACTGAGAACGGAAGGAGCACATGGTGACAGCGGATCGCATCGTCGACGTCCGGGCGTCCTTCGTGAGCAAGGAGGATCCGGAGCCTCCGGCGGCGGGCAAGGGCGGACGCCGGAGGGACCACTGGCTGGGCGGCAAGGTCGCCAACCCGATGACGAAGTACGCCGAGTTCCGCGACAACCGCGATGCCGGGATCGGTGCGGACGACGGCGGGACGGTGGTCGTGGAGGTGGAGGCCGAGTCGGGCGATGTCGGCGTGTGGACCACCGGCGGACTCGCGGCGGCCGCGATCATCGAGCAGCACCTCGCCAGACTCGTGAAGGGCGAGCGCGCATCCGCGCACACGAGGATCTGGGATCGGATGTTCGGGAGCACCCTGCGCTACGGCCGCAAAGGTCTTGTCCTGCACGCGATCTCGGCGGTCGACCTCGCGATCTGGGACCTGCACGGCAAGCTCACCGGCGAGCCCGTCCACGCGCTCATCGGCGGCCGGATCCGCGATGCGGTGCAGGTGTACGCCACCGGTCCGCGACCGGAGACCGCGTTCTGAGTTGGGGTTCGCGGGTGCCAAGCTGCCGCTCGTGTGGGGGCCGTCGGAGGGCGAGGCGGGGTTCCGCAACAACGTCGCGCTCGCGCGGGAGGCGCGCGAGTCGGTGCCGTCGGACTTTCCCCTGATGTACGACTGCTGGATGGCCCTCGACGTCGACTACGCCGTCCGCCTGGCGCACGCCGTCGAGCCGCTCGGGTTCACCTGGATCGAGGAACCCCTGCCGCCGGACGACTATGCCGGCCTACGCCGGATCCGCGACCGGATGCCGCCGACCATGACGCTCAACACCGGCGAGCACGAGTACACCGCGGCTGGCTTCAAGTTGCTCTGCGAGGCCGGCGTCGACGTGATCCAGCCCGACCTGGGGTGGTGCGGCGGCATGACCGAGGTGCTGCGCATCGCCGACGTCGCTCGCGTCTACGGCGTCCGGGTCATCCCGCACACGTGTGGGATGCCCAACTACCACTTCGTGGTCACCCAGCCGGGCGGCGACCTCGCGGAGTTTCCGGTGCTGTCGGCGGACGGCGGCGCGGTTGCGCCTCAGCATGCGCCGCTGTTCACCGGCGAGGACCTCCCTGACAAGGGCTGGTTGACGGTCGGCGAGAAGCCCGGCTTCGGCCTGGCGCTCGACCCGGCCGTACGGCTGGTGCCCGCGGTGCCGGGTCGCGCGGAGGACGAAGCATGACAGCTGGGCTACCACGGCTCGGCGTAATCGGCACCGGCTGGTGGGCGACGACCGCACACCTGCCGTCGCTGTCGACGTACGACGACGCCATGCTCGTCGCGGTCTGCGACGCGCGGCCCGACCGGGTGCGCGAGGTGGCCGACCGGTTCGGTGTTCCCCACGTGTTCCGCGACGTGGCGGCCCTGGCGTCGGCCGGCCTCGTGGACGGAGTCATCGTGGCGACTCCGCACACGACGCACTACGCGATCGCGAGGACCGCACTCGACGCCGGACTCCACGTACTCGTGGAAAAGCCACTCACGACCTCAGCCAAGGAGGCGTGGGATCTCGTGTCCCGGGCCGAGTCGGCTGGTCTCCACCTCGCGGCCGGGTACACCTACCAGCACACGCGGACGGCCGCGTTCGTCCGCCAGGCCGTACAGGAGGAGATCGGTGACCTCGTGTGCGTGGCGGCGGAATTCGCGTCCGCGACGCTCACGCTCTTCGAGCGGGCCGACGATCCGCCGACGCCGTCGGAGCCGCATCCGACGACCTACTCGGACCCGTCGCAGTCCGGCGGCGGTCAGGGCCACACCCAGGTGACCCACCTGATGGGCATGGTGACCTGGGCGACCGGACGCGAGGTCGACGAGGTGTCCTGCTTCGTCGATCATCGCGGCCTGCCCGTCGACGTGGTCGACGCGATGGCGTTCCGCTTCGCCGGCGGCGGTCTCGGCACCGTCACCTCGACAGGTACGGCCGTACGCGGGCAGCCCGCGCACCAGCGGATCCGCTACTACGGCACGCATGGCTCGCTGGAGCAGGACCTGCTCGGTGCGAGCGCGACCCTGCACCGCGACGACGGGTCCAAGGCAACGTGTGGGCTGGGGCCGGAGGAGGTGGCGTACCCCACCGCCGAGCCGGCGCGTCGTTTCGCCGACCTGATAGCCGGTCGCGGAACGAACCTCGCGCCGGCACGGGCGGCGGCCGCCACCGTTGCTTTCCTGGATGCCGCCTACCGGTCGGCGGCGTCCGGGGTCGCCGAACGCGTGGTGCACGGAGGGCAGTAGCGGTACGTCGACCGGCTGGGAACGACGACGAGGGGAGACGTGGATGAGGCAGCTTCGATCGGCGAGTGTCCTGGCCGCCGCGGTAACGGTCGTGGCCGGTGCGGTGCTCGGCGCGCCGGCGAGCACCGCACCGGCGAGCAATGCGCCGGCGAGCAGCGCGCCGGAGGACAAGCGGCACGGTGCACCTCACGGCCTCGACGTCAGCACTACCCGGTCGGTCGTCACGCGGCCGACGGGCGCCGCCGTCTCCGCACCGCCGTACCGCGGTTGGAGTAGCTGGAGCATGCAGTCGAGCACCTATCCGGGACTCAACCCACGCGGGGGTGCCAGTTGGCTGCACGAGGAGAACGTCCTCACGCAGGCCCGTGCCATGGCACGGCTGTTGAAGCCGTACGGGTACGAGTACGTCAACATCGACTCGGGATGGAACGCCACCTGGGACTGGCACGGCGGGTTCGACGCTCACGGCCGGCAGACGCCCAACCCGGAGCGGTTCCCGCACGGGATGAAGTACGTCGCCGACGAGATCCACGCACTGGGCCTCAAGGCCGGAATCTACCTCGCGGTGGGGCTCGAGAAGACGGCCTACGACACGGGCGACTTCCCGATCGCCGGCGCGTCTGACTGCAGTACGCACGACATCGTCTATCCGGACCTTCGGACCACCAACGGCTGGGACAGCTCGTACAAGATCGACTTCGACCAACCCTGTGCGCAGGCCTACGTCGACTCGCAGGCGGCCATGATCGCCGAGTGGGGCTACGACCTGCTGAAGATCGACGGCGTGGGCCCGGGTTCCTTCAAGACCGGCCCCAACTACGACAACCGTCCGGACATCAGGGCCTGGCATGACGCGATCGCCAAGACAGGAAGTCGGATCCAGCTCGAGCTGTCGTGGGCACTGGACCGGTCGGCGATCGAGCACTGGCAGGAGTACGCCGACGGCTGGCGGATCGAGACCGACGTCGAGTGCTACTGCGACACCCTGGTGACGTGGGGTAACTCGGTGGACAACCGCTTCTACGACGTACCCGCGTGGGTGCAGCACGCAGGTCCGGAGGGGTGGAACAACCTGGACTCCCTCGACGTCGGCAACGGAGAGATGGACGGACTGACGGAGGATGAGCGCTACTCGTACATGACTCTCTGGGCGATCTCGGCCGCTCCGCTCTACACCGGCGACGATCTCACCAGACTCGACCGCCTCGGCAAGAAGCTGCTGACCAACCGCGCCGTGCTCGCGATCAACACGCAGGGGCGGCCGGCGAGCCCGGTGGTCCCCAACGCCCTGCAGCAGGTCTGGCGGGTGCAGAACGCCGACGGCAGCTACACCGTCGCGCTGTTCAACCTCGACCGGAAGCCGGCGGTGGTCGGTGCGCGCTGGTCGGACATCGGGTTCGCCGGTACGGCCAACGTGCGCGATGTCTGGGCGGATCGGAGCCTCGGCAGGGAACCGGACGGATATGCCGCCATGGTGGGCGGGCACGGCACTCGACTGCTCCGGGTCACACCGACGAAGCCGGCCCACAGCGTCGAGGCAGAGGCTCCGGGCAACCAGCTCACAGGTAGTGCGAAGGTCAACGAGTGCAACGGATGCGCCAGCGGCCTCAAGGTCGGCGACCTCGGTGTCAACTCGTCCCTGACAGTGGACGGACTGACGGTCGACAGGGCCGGAACGTACGACGTGACGGTGTCCTACGTCGACGGCTCGGCCGGACGACCGGTTGCCATCGCGGTGAACGGCGGTCCGTCGCGACGCGTCGTCCTCGGTGGCGGGGGAGACGACCGCTGGGACCGCCCGCAGGGGGAGACGCTCCGGCTGGACCTGGCGAGGGGCACCAACACGCTGACCTTCAGCGAAGCCGGTGACTATGTACCCGACATCGACCGGGTGACAGTCCAGCGTCCGTAGCGGCTGCGCGCCGGTCGCAGCACGCAACCTGTGGCCGCGGAGACGTGCGTACAGGGGGTTGCTCCTCGCCAGGGGCGGCCCTGTGGACAGTCGGAGGCGATTGATACCGATTCGCACTAAGTTACGCGGATGGATCACAGCCGCCAGCGACATCCATCGGCCACACCGTGCAGGAGAGGTCGTTGCCAGCCACGCCGCCCGGTCACTGTGTCATGGCCCCAGTGCGGCGGAGGGTGAGGACGACTCATGTACTTCGACTGGGAGCAGATCGAACGATGGAGCCGGCTGCTCGCCGACAGCGCGGAGAGCCTTGATGCGGCAGCCAAGAGCAGCCCGGCGACGGTGGACGCCGGGCCGTTCACGCCGGTGGTGATGGACATGGTGGAGGCCACGGCTGCCCAGTACGCCCATCTGGTGCTGCGGATGGACGCGGCAGCGGAGCGCCTGCACAGGGTCGCGGAGTACTACCGTGACGTTGAGGAGACAAACGCTCACTACATGGAGACGCTCGGAATCCCCGAGTGGCCGCTGCCGGATCCGCGCTTGCTCGAGAAGCGGCGTCGGGCGTGGGAGATGCTCGAGGAGGACCCGCCGCATGAAACCAGCGAGTGACACGCGGTTGGGAGGCGATCCGGACAGCATTCGGGCTGTTGCCACGTGGTTCCGTGGCACGCTCGCGCCTCTCGTCGAGACGGCGGTCCAGCATGTCGCGCACATTCTCCACTCGAGATTCGAAGCTTGGGAGGATTCCGCGGGACGTGCGTTCGCCCAGGACCTCGTGAACGGTCAGCGCAGGATGGAGCTCTTTGCCGCGGCGATCCGCAAGCGTGCCGCTCTGCTGGACGAGATCGCCCACACGCTCGAGGTCGCGGAGGGCGAGATGCGAGAGGCCGAGCGACTTGCCGATCTCGTCCACCTGCCCCGGCAGGACGGCATGATCTGGCCCCCCAACCCGAACGAAGGCGTCGATGGCCGACCGGAGAACAACACTCCGGAAGCGCTGAACGCCTACTACCAGACGCGATCCGAGACATTCGACCAGATCGAGGAACTGGTCGAAGGCGCCTACACCAGAATACGGACCCGGCTGATCGGCAATGAGAGCTACGACTGGAACCAACTCACGTTTCTAGCTGGCGACTTGGTGAAGGAGGAGGTCGGTGTCCTCGTACGTCAACGGGGTGGGGGAGCGGCCTCGGACTTGCCGCTTATCCTCAGAGGACGACTGGACGCGCCACCGCCGATCCTTCGGCCGGAGAGCCTTGGACTCCCCCGTCCCTACGGACTGACGACGCGCGTTCTGACCGTGGGCGGCGGGCCCATACTTGCGCTTGCAGGAGTTGGCTATGACCTCTACAGCGGTGATCCCCCGCAGAAGATCCTCATTACAACCGGTGTCGGATTCGGTGTCGGCTCAGGGGTGTGGTTGATTGCTGTGAACCTTCTGGGCGCGCCGGGGTGGGCGGCAGCCTTAGCATCCGGTGTGCTCGGCTTCCTGGCATCGGAGCGGGCTGGTTGGGCCTACGACGATAGTCGATCGGCTCGCGACAAGCTCCTCGACTGCACCCCAGACACCAACCCTGGACGTCGCAGCCTTCCTGGCTGATCAGCGGATCTCACCGAAAGCTAAGGACTATGTACATACCATGGCCCGAGGTCTGGAGTCGATTCCGTAATCTTGGCTCCTTCATATTCACTGTTGCGGTCGTTCTTCTCGGAACGCTTCTATGCCTTGCCGCAACTGGATTCGCCGCTGACGACACGTGGCTTTCCGTCGCCCTAGTAACGTTCACTATTCCCCTGGGTTTCCTCTGTGCGGGTGCATATGTTACTGCTGGGCTGTGCCGGCAGCGGGCGAGTGGTGCCGTAATCCAGACTCGGTTACGAAGCGGCGCCGTAGGCCTCATGCTGCCGACAGTGAGGTCCACAACTGTCTTGCTTACTCTGGCAGGTCTGACTCTCGCGATCGGATTCCTGGCGTTTCCACTCTTGATGAACCATGTGCCAGAGAGCGGGACGTGGCGTGATGCTCGGCAGCGGGCATCGGCGCCGTTCATGCCGATCGCTGGCGTGGCGATGCTCGGTTGGTCCATGGCACGGGTGGTCAGGAAGCGCGGCGAGCTGGGGGTCGGGCTGAGCCCTGACGGTGTCTATCACTGGGCGTGGCTGGGTTGCTGCTTCTATTCGTGGGACTGGATCCGCGGTGTCTACCCGACAGGTCGCCATGCGCCACTCGTCGAGCTCGACGTGGCCGAACCGAGCGTCCGGCCGGATAACGCCGAGGAGAACTGGGTAGCCCAGCTCGACTCACATCGCCGGAAGAGCACCAAGCTCATGACCCATCACCTCGCTGTGAACCCCGGTGCGGCGTATATCGCGCTGGTGTTCTATCACCGCCATCCCGAGTTGCGGCACGAGTTGGCCAGCGATGCCGGCGTGACGCGAATCCAGAAGATGGACTTCCCCGAACTCATCAAGGAGATCGAGGACCACGGCGCCCTGCGCCCGTGGCCCGCGTGAGCCCGCACCGCGCGACGGATCAGTCCAGCGGATGCCCGCGTACGTGCGAGACGACCAGCTCGGGCACCGGCACGTCGACATCCGCCGCACCCTTCGCCGGGAAGTCGAACACTCCGATCATGAGTTGCATCGGGTAGTCGGGTGCCTGGTCGACCCGGCGTACCACCTCGCCGTCGACGGTGAACACGAGCGACCCCGGCCGCCAGTCCACGGCGTACGTGTGGAACTCGGAGATGTCGAGGTCGAGCGGGTCGGCGGCGAACTCCTCCACCAGGGCAGGGTCGCGGAACCGGTGCAGCCCGATACCCACATCGGCGGACCCGTCGCGCACGGCGTCGCCGAACACCTCCGCCACGCAGATCTCGCCCGAGCGTTCGGGCCGGTCCTCGATCCCCGACATCCAGAACGCGACCATCGAACGGGCGGTGATGACGCCGCGCATCCCGACCTCGACGTGGCCGTAGAGCGGTGTGTAGCCCCACATCGTCGGCTGCTCCTCCCGGACCAGCAGGCCGTCCCGAAACGGCTGCTGGCCGGTGGTGCTGCCCAACGGTCCCGCGAAGCTGCCGCTCTGGATGCACGAGACGCGCAACGGCTCCTCGTGCTGGTCGGGACACCACAGCGGCTGGTCGACGGGGATGCTCAACGACAGCTCGCCGCCGCGAACGGACCACGTGGCGGCGGACGCACTGCGCGAGCTCCAGTGGGGCAGGTAGTGCGGAACCCATACGTCGGTGTCGAGGGTGTCGCCCCCGAACCGTTCGTCGAGGTCGGTGCGCGAGGTTGCCATGCTGGATCGTAACCGTGTGTCGTCCCACCAGCGCTCTCAGCCCGCCACGCGCGGGATCAACGGCCCAACGGCCGCGGAGGTCAGGGTGCCGGGCGCGTCGCGTGCGGGCCGACCGTCTCCCGGGCGACGGACGCGAACGTCACAACGACGACGAGCATGACGGCCGCGAGCGTGAAGACGGCTACGCGGTATCCCGCATGGTCGACGAGCCAGCCCAGGCCGATCGGACCGATGACGGCGGCGAGGTCACCGGCCGTGCGGTAGATCCCCACCGCCGTTCCCCGGCCGTCAACGGGCGCGACGTCGGCCATGTAGGCGGCGGGCGTCGGTCCGGAGAACCCGAGCGCGAGTCCGGTCACGAGCGTGACGGCGGCGAACGCCAGCTGGTCCGATGTCATCGCGTAAACCGGCAGGCTCAGCCCGGCCAGCAGCAGTCCGGGAACGATCACCCGCTTGCGTCCGATCCGGTCCGAGAGCCGGCCCGCCAACGTGACCATCACGAGGTTGCTGACGGTCACGGCGCTCAGGAGCCCACCCAGCTGTCCAACCGTCAGTCCGGCCACGGTGTAGGCGATGATCGGCACGAGCGACTGCGTTCCCGCGAACCGGTTGAGGAACACCGCGAAGCCGACCGCGCACACGGCGAGGAAGCTGCGGTCACCGAGCAGTCGGCGGACCGCTGTGGGTTCCGCGCGGCTCGGCGCCGCGGACGTGGAACCGGCGTCTGTCGGTCCGGAGGATGCGCGTCCCGTGGGTGAGGGCGCTGCGTCGGGCGTGCGCTTCGCCGGGTGCGGCGCGTGCAGGAGGGTACGCGAGCCGAAGGCGACGACGAGTGCGGCCAGCACGCCGCAGGCGAGGAAGGGCGCGCGGTTTCCCCACACGCTGGCGACCAGTCCGCCGAGTGCCGGCCCGAAGGCGCCGCCGATCAGCTGGAACCCCTGGAGCAGTGACATCGCCCGCCCGCGGTCCGACGACTCCGTGAGGTGCACCACCAGCGTCATGCCCGACGTGATGGCCATCCCGCCGGCCAGGCCGCTCGTGAACCGGAGACCTAGAAGGACGCCGAAGGTCGGCGCGAACGCCGTCGCCGCCTGCAGCGCGACGACCGTGACGACCGACGTGATCAGCAGGATCCGCGGATCGAACCGTTCGCTCAACATCCCGGCCGGGATGTTGATGACCAGCCGGCCCACGCCGAACAGTGCGATCACCAGGCCGAGCTGGGTCGCGGAGGCACCGAACTCACGGGCGTACAGCGGGAGGACGGGGACGACGACCGACCATGCCGACTGGGTGGCAGCGACCGCCATGCACACGATGACGAGGACGCGGTTGACGTTGCCCAGTCGGTTCGCGAGCAGACCAACCACCGCGCACCTCCCTGCCGGAGTCGGCTACCAGCGTCCGCGTTGGTCGGGGACGAACCAGACGAGCGGCGAGACGCACACGAGCACGATCGCGAACACGAGCAGGATGTGCGCCTGCGTCATGCCCGGATCGCCGCTGCGTGCCAGTACGGCGGTGGTGATCGAGACCGAGATGATCGAGCCCGACTGCCGGAACATCCCGCGAAGCCCTGCGACGGCGGCGATCTGGTCGCGGGCGAGTCGCAGGCTCGCGTTGTTGGACGCCGGGACGGACAATCCCATGCCGATGCCGGTCGCTCCGGTGGCGATCGCCAACCAGGTGAACGCCATGCTCCCCGTCGGCGCGAAGGACAGCCCCACCAGCCCGCCGGCGACGATGAGGGAGCCGACGATGATCGGCAGCCGGCAACCCGTCCGCCGCAACGCGAGCACGGCGAGACCGGCCACGCAGATCATCCCGACGGCGCGTGCGGTGAGGAGCGTGCCGCCGGCGAGGCCGTCGAGCCCGAACCGCTGCTCCGCATAGAGCGGCAGGAGCGCACCGAACCCCAGGGCGGCCGTGCCGTGGAGGAGGTTGACCACGTTCATGATCCCGAAGCCCTTGCCACGCAGGAGCCGCCACGGGATGAAGGGAGCCGATGCGCTTCGCGTGTGGCGTACGAACAGAAAGGCGAGCACGACCGCGACGGCCTCGGACAGCAGGAACGTCGGGTGCAGGATCTCGGTGCGGGAGTTGCCGAGCGACGTGACGCCGTACATCGCGGCGAGGATCGCGACCGCGAAGTACAGGATGCCGCGGACGTCGGTGCGCGGTGCGACCTTGCGGCGGCTTTCGGGGATCAGCGTCGCGGCCAGGACGAACAGGATGATGCCCATCGGGACGTTGATGAGAAAGATCCCACGCCAGGACCAGTACGTCACGAACAGGCTGCCGATGAGCGGCCCGACGATGCCGCCGATCGGAAAGATGCTCGTGAACATGCCAAGCGCGCGGTCACGGTCCCTGCCGAAGTGGTCGGCGACGATGCCGGTCGCGGACGGCATGAACGCGCCGCCTCCCAGCGCCTGCAGGGCGCGGAGAGCGACGAGAAGGTAGATGTTGTCGACCAGCCCACAGAACAGGGACGCGGTGACGAACAGGACGATGGCGCCGAGGAAGACGCGCTTGCGGCCGTACTGGTCGCTGATCCGTCCAGCCAGTGGCATCACGACGATCTGGCCGAGCGAGTAGATCGTGATCGTCCAGCCGCTCCAGTTGATCTGCGTCTGCATGTCGGTCTGGATCGCGGTCAGGGCGGTTGCGACGCTGGTCTGGTCGATCGAGCCCATGAAGAGCGCGATCGACACGATCGCGAAGACGAGTCCGCGGCGGGGGAGCGGCTCGTCGGACGCGGTGGCGGTGGCCGGTGCTGCCGGGTCGGGTGGTGTGGGCGCGGCAACGGGCGTGGGTGGTGTGGAATCAGTGGCGGGCGTCGGCGGTGTGGGCGCCGGTGACGCGGAGTCCGTTGCGGCCGCTTCCGACGATGCGGTGTCGGGCGTGGCCCTCGCCGAGGTGGCTGCACGTGGGGTCGACGCGGGCACCGCGACGGGTACGCGCGCCATATGCTGGCGCTTCCCGTGCTCGCAACCGCGGTGCGTGGTGGAGTCGCCTGGCCGGACGTGGTGGTTCTCGCGCGACCGCGGCTCCGATGAAGGCACGGGCACAGACTACATTGCTTGCTGGCAGGCAACTAAGAGGTGGACATGGTTGACGCCGACACGGTGACCCGCCTTCGCGTCGTCATCGGCAGGCTCGCGCGGGAGCTGAACGCCACGGCGACCGGTGAGGGTCTGACCCCGACGCAGGCGTCCGTTCTCGGCCTGGTGTCCGGTCGTGGCCCGCTGGGCATGGCGGAGCTCGCCGGGCTGGAGGGGCTGAACCCCACCATGCTCTCGCGGGTGGTCGGCCGCCTCGACGAGCTCGGGCTGGTCAGGCGCCTTCCCGATCCCGCGGACCTGCGGGCGGTACGGGTGGAGGTCACCGCGGCCGGACGGCGGGTGCACCAGCGCATCCGTACGCTGCGTACGCGGGCGGTCTCGCAGTGCCTGGAGCGGCTCCCTGACGAGACGGCGCACACGCTCCTCGACGCCGTGCCCGCACTCGAGGCACTGGTCGACGAGCTTCGGACGACCCATCCGGTGCACAGCCAGCCCGGCGTACGGAAGCCGTGACGAAACGCGGGCCCCGTCGGGAGGACGTGCGGTTCCCGGCCTCGGGAGGCTAGGCCCCGAACTCCACGACCACCTTAACCTCGTCCTCGTCCCGCTCGAGCGCGCTCGGCCAGGCGGTCACCGGGACCCGTCGCGTGAGCAGCTTCGCCAGCCAGCCCTGGTCGAGGCGGAGCAGCGTCTCGACCGCCTGTGCGTAGTGGCGGCGGCCGGCGTTCACCGTCCCCACCATCGCCGCGTTCGCCCGCAGGAGCACGGTGCCCACCGAGCCGGGCTCGACCGCGGCGCCGGCGATCAGCACCATCACGCCGGCCTGCCCGAGCAGGGCCGCACCACGCGCGACCACGTCGGGCGCACCCGAGCATTCGAGCACCACGTCGAAGCGCGGACCGTCCGCGAGCGACCCGAGGTCGTCGGTGTAGGTCGCGCCGAGCGCGGACACGAGATCGGGCTTGGTACCGGTCCGCATCCGGTCCAGGGCGGTGACGTCCAGCCCGGCGTCCACGCCGGCGGCAGCCGCGAGCAGCCCGATCGGCCCGGCCCCTGTGACCAGCAGTCGGGTCGGCGTCGACGGCCCCCGCCGCGAGACGTAGAACGCGGTCTCGAGCGCCTTGCAGACGACCGACATGGGTTCGACGAGGACGCCGAGCTCACCCAGGGCGTCGGGGACGGGGACGAGATAGGCCGGCTCGCACCGCCAGCGCTCCCGGCCGAACCCCGCGGCGCCACGGATGCCGCGCTCGGTGTAGCGGCCGCTCGTGCAGTAGTCCCACTCGCCACGCGCACAGGCCGCGCACTCGGCACAGGGCTGGCGCACGATGCCGGTGACGAGCTGGCCGGGGCGGAATCCGGAGGCCGCCGGAGCGGCGAGCACCCGTCCCACCGCCTCGTGGCCGAGCACCAGCCGGTCGCCGTCCGGCCTGCCGTCGCGACCGTCGCGACCCGAACCGCTGGTACGCGTGGTGCGCGACCCGGCTCGTTCCTGCCTGCCGACGAGGTGGAGATCCGTCCCGCACACACCGACGAGGAGCGTGGCGACCAGGACCGATCCCTCGTCCGGCGAGGGTTCGGGTACCGGCGCGGCGGCCGCCGTGTCCCGCCGGCCTGGCACCACACACATCGCGAGGTTCGGCGGGGAGTCCACGCCTCGTCGCCTCCCGTCCGTCACCAGCACACGATCGTCTCGCCGGTCAGGTGGTCCGACGCCGGACCCGCGAGGAACAGCACGATCGAGGCCATCTCCTCGGGCTGGGCGACCTGTTGCAGCCGGGACCGCTCACCCTGGTCGGCAACCGTACGGGTGGCGAGGAACCGCCCGGTGTAGGTGGGGGCAGGCGCGAGACAGTTCACGTTCACGTCGAACGGCCGCAGCTGTTCGGCGAGGCATCGCGTGTAGTGCGAGTTGGCCGCCTTCGCGGCGGCGTAGACGATGCCGTTGCGGGCCGGCACGTGCCCCGCGACCGAGCCGACATTGACGATCTTGCCGGTACGTCGGGACCGCATGTGCAGCCCGGCGTACTTGCAGGCGTACATCGTCGTGAGCACGTTGCGGTCGACGACGGCCCGGATGTCGGCCGGGTCGATGTCGAGCGCGTCGTTGGGCTCGGGCCGGGGGGTGACGGCGCCGATGTCCCCACCGGCGTTGTTGACCAGGATGTCGATCCTGCCGAACGCCTCGACCACCTGCGCCACCAGCCGCTCGGTCTGGGCGGCGTCGGTCAGGTCGGCGGCGTGGAACCCGGAACGGACGCCGAGCGCGCGCACGTCGTCGGCCACGGCCTGGCCCGACTCGGCCTCGCCGAACCGGGCGGCGGCCTTCTCGTCGACGTCGTGGATCGCGACGTCCGCACCGTGGCGGGCGAGCTCCAGCGCGTAGTGCCGACCAAGTCCGCGACTCGAACCGGTGACGAGTGCGACCTTGCCGCCGAGGTCCGTGGCCGTCATCGCGCCACCGCCCTCGCCGCACGGAGCGCTTGGACGTACGCGATGCTCTCGGTCAGCTGGCGTTGTTCGTACGCCTCCACCGCCTCGGCGGGCTCGTCGCGCTCGAACGGGGTCCGCCAGTCGCCTCCCGGCCGGGCGTTCGCGCGGACCACCCGCAGCGCCTCGGCCAGCTGGGCCGGCGTACGGGCGGGATAGTCCGGCCAGAAGTCGGCCGCGAACACCCGGATGTCGCGTGCCTGCAACGCGCCGAGCTCGATCGCCATGGTCACGCCGGGCGCGTCGGCGTCGAGGAGATCGAGAAGGGCGGGGAAGTCGGTCAGTCCCTGGCCGAGTGGGCAGCGGACGAGGCGGTAGCCCTCCTCGCTCCACCAGGTCCAGTAGTCCTTGAGGTGGACGTTCCTGACAAAGGGCGCCACGCGGCGGAAGTAGTCGAGAGGCTCCTCGGCGGTGCCCAGCGGGTTGCCGGTGTCGAGGTTGATCCCGAACGACGCCGAGCCGATCGACTCGCAGAGCCAGAGAAGCTCCTCCGAGGCGAGGTCCTGGTGGTTCTCGACGGCCAGAGTGACCCCCGCCTGCTCGGCGAGGCCGGTCGCGACCCGGAGGTTCGCCAGTACGTCGTCGAGGAAGGGCTGCCAGCGTCCGGCCAGTGGCCGCCGGTCCCCGCCGATCTTGGCGCCGCCGACCACGGTGCGGACGGTCGCCGCACCGATCCGGGCGGCGATGTCGAGGACCGGCCCCAGTGCCTCGGGGTCGTAGCCGCTCGTGTCGACCGTGACGAACAACCGCCGCTCGGCGGCGTACCTGCCCAACTCCTCGACGTCCTCGTCCGCGAGCATCGACTCCGGCAGCTCGACCCCGGCCAGCCCGAGCGCCGCGGCCTGGTCCATCAGCGTGCGGGCGGTGATCCGGGGCCGGTCGGCGCGAGGGTGCAGGCCCATGCTGAACGTCGTACCGAAGACGGAGAGCCCCACCCGCAGGGATGGCGGCGCGGACCCGTCCGGCCCCGCGGCCCCCGCGGTGGCGGCCGGGCGTACCTGCTGCACCTGACCGGTCATTGTGCGGTCCACCCTCCGTCGATCACGAGCGTCGATCCGGTCATGAAGCTGGACGCGGCCGAGGCGAGGAACACCGTCGCGCCGCCGAGCTCGTCGGGGTTTCCCCAACGTCCCAAGGGGATCCGGTCGACGAAGTACTGGTTGGTCTCGGGGTTCTCGATCACCGGGATGTTGAGGTCGGTGGCGAACGGGCCCGGGCAGAGAGCGTTGACCGTGATGCCGTGGCCGGCCCACTCCAGCGCGAGCACCTTGGTCAGCTGCATCACCGCGGCCTTGCTCGAGCAGTAGGCGCTACGGTCGGGGAGCGCGGAGAGGCCGAGCATCGAGCCGATGTTGATGACGCGGCCGTACGACTGGGACTTCATCTGTGCCGCGACCGCCCGGGCGAACAAGTACGGCCCCTTGAGGTTGGTCGCCTGGACGAGATCCCAGCTGGCCTCGTCGAACTCCTCGATCGGCTTGCGGATGTTGACGCCGGCGTTGTTGACCAGGATGTCGAGCCGGCCGAACTCCTCCACCACGGCGGCGACCGTGTGGTCGGCGTCCCCGGAGACGGTCACGTCTGCGCCGAGCCCGAGGGTGCGCTGCCCGGTCGCACCGGCCACCTCCGCGGCCGCCTTCTCGGCCCGAGCCTGGTCGCGGCTGGTCACGGCGACGGTCGCGCCGGCCGCGGCCAGGGCGGTCGCCATGACCAGGCCGAGGCCGCGGTTACCACCGGTGACCAGAGCGACCCGGCCGTCGAGCGCGAACGACTCCAGCACCATGAGTCCACCTCTCTCCCGTCCGATCCGTGCCCGACGATCTCCGCGCAGGCACCAGGCGGCGCGGACGCCACGGTGAGCCCACGCGTCCTTCCAACCTATCCAGGCCCCCGCCGTGCCCGGGTCGTCTGCTCGCAGGCCGGACCGGAGGTGGCTCGGCTCGTCCGGAACCGGCTGGCAGCTGCGAGAATCCCCACCATGACAAGGCTGGGTGGGACGGCCGGGCTGCTCCGGTCGGCAGGCAAGTCTCCGACGACAGGCAACTCTCGGTCGACCGACAACTCTCCGACCGCAGCCTGCGGATCGGCGGCTGGTCCGGGCCGGACGGGGCGGGCATGAGGCTGGCCGTCGGCGAGCCCGCCGCGGGACCGTGGCGGGTGACGCCGCTGGCGGAGTTCGCGCGGCTCGTCACGGAGACCGCGGGCTGTCCGTCCGGGCGCCCGGCGGTGGTCGCGCTCGATGGTCGTAGCTCGAACGGCAAGACCACTCTGGCCGGCCGGCTCGAGGCGCTCGTGCCCGGAGCGGTGACCGTCCACACCGACGACATCGCCTGGTGGCACGCGGCCTTCGCGTGGAGCGACCTCCTCGTCGGCGGCGTCCTCGAACCACTCCACCAGGGCAGGGACGTGGCGTTCCGGCCACCCGCCTGGCAGGCCCGCGGCCGACCTGGGGCGATCGAGGTGGCGGGGGACTCCAGCCTGGTGATCGTCGAGGGTGTGGGTGCCGGTCGGCGTGAGGTCGCCCACCTCGTCGACGCGACGGTCTGGGTCCAGTCGGACCTCGACCAGACCGAGCGCCGGGACGCGGCCAGGGTCGCGGCCGGCGAGATCAGCCCGTCCAACTACGCGAGCTGGATGGGCGAGGAGTTCCCGTTCGTTGCCGAACAGCGTTCCTGGGAGCGCGCGTTCGTCGTCGCGGCAGGAACCTCGGACCTCGCGCACGACCCGACTACCGAGGTCGTGCTGGCGCCGCCAGTCTCCGCGGTGTCCGACGGTTGGACCCGAGAGGAGCGTTCGGATGGCTGACCAGGAGGACGTACGCCGGATCGCGCTGGCCCTCCCCGAGACCTCGGAAGGCGAGGACTCGTTCGCGTTCTCCGTACGCAACAAGAGCAAGGACAAGGGGTTCGCCTGGGTCTGGCAGGAGCGCGTCCACCCGAAGCGGGCACGGGTTCCACAGCCCGAGGTCCTCGCGGTCCGGGTTGCGAACGAGGGCGAGAAGCAGGCCCTGCTCGCGGCCGACAGCGAGAAGTTCTTCACCGAGCCGCACTACAACGGCTTTCCCGCGGTCCTGGTCCGGCTGGCGAACATCCCCGTCGACGAGCTGAAGGAGCTGTTGGTCGACGCGTGGCGATGCCAGGCACCACGCGCGCTGGTCGCCGAGTTCGACGCCGACCCGAACGGCTGACCAGGGGCTGACCGGCACGGCTGGGCCGTGGGCGCGGTCAGCCGGACCTGTCCACCAGCCGCGCCGCCCTTGCTTGGAGGTAGCGCTGTTCGGGCCCGCTCGTCGTGCGTTCGGCCGCTGCCTGGTAACTCGCCCGGGCCGCGGCATAGTTGCCCGATCGCTCGAGCAGGTGGGCGCGGACGGCCTCGAGGCGATGATGCCGGGCCATCCGCTCGTCCGCCTCGAGGGTGGCGAGTAGGTCGAGTCCGGCCTGCGGCCCACGGGCCATGGCGACCGCCACGACCCGGTTGAGAGCGACCATCGGGTTCGGCGCGATGACCTGCAGGAGGTCGTACAACGCGAGTATCTGCGGCCAGTCCGTGTCCTCCGGTCGCGTCGCCTCCGAGTGGACCGCGGCGATCGCGGCCTGGATCTGGTACGGCCCGACCGGCCCGCGCGACAGCGTCCGAGTGAGGAGGGCCACGCCCTCGGTGATGAGCTCCGCGTTCCAGAGGTTGCGGTCCTGCTCCTCGAGCGGTACGAGCGTGCCGTCGGCGAGAGAGCGCGCCGGCCTACGGGCGTCCGTCAGCAGCATGAGCGCGAGCAATCCCGCGACCTCGCCGTCGTGGGGCATGAGTCGATGGACCTCGCGGGTGAGGCGGATCGCCTCCGCGGTCAGCTCGGGAGTCTGCAGGTCGGGACCGGAGGTCGCCGTGTAGCCCTCGTTGAAGACGAGGTACAGCACGTGGAGGACCACGCCCAACCGAGCCTCCCGTTCGTTCTCGGGCGGCATCTGGAAGGGAACCCCGGTGGCCTTGATGCTCTGCTTCGCCCGGCTGATCCGCTGGGCCATGGTGGACTCGGGGACGAGGAAGGCGCGGGCGATCTGGGCGGTCGTGAGCCCGCCGACCGCGCGCAGGGTGAGCGCGGTCTGGGACGTGGGGGAGAGCGCGGGGTGGCAGCACAGGAAGAGCAGGACGAGCGTGTCGTCCTGGTCTGGCACCTGGCTCTCGCCCGGCGCTCGCCCCACGAGGTCGTCCGGCAGGGCGAGGGAGGCCGCGGTGGCCTCCCTGCGCCTGCGGGCGATCTCGCTGCGGGCCGCGTCGGCCAGCCGGCGGGAGGCCACGGTGACGAGCCAGCCCTGCGGGTTGTCGGGGACTCCCTGCTCCGGCCACTGGACGGCCGCGGCGAGCAGGGCCTCCTGCACCGCGTCCTCACACGGCGTCGAACTGCCCGTGCCGGCGGACGAGGACCCCGAGGACCCGGGGCGCCAGCTGGCGGAGCAGATCCTCAGCGGACGCCGGGAGCTTCACCCGCGTGATGCTAGCGCTCGGTGTCCGACGGCCCGGGCGCTGTGGCGGGTATGCGCCCGAGCCCGGACTAGTGTTCTGACTCAGGACACTAGTGGGCGGGGCGTTCGGTCAGCTGGGCGGCGAACATCCAGCGGTGCTTCTCCAGCGCGCGCAGCGCCTCGATGATGATGTCCTGGCTCACCTGGTCTGCGTCGTCCAACGCTCCAGAGCGACGCGGGCGCGGGTGATCGTGGCGTCGAGCTGGTCGACGACCGCGCTGACCACCTTGTCGTCGGGGAGGAATCCCTCGGGGAACTCCGGCGCATCACTCGCCGCCACAGCGGCGGGACGGCCGTCCACGGGTACGTCCAGCGCGACGACGCGTTCGGCGAGATCGTCGGAGAGCCGGCGTACGTCGTCGATGAGGACGTCCAACTGCTCGTGCACCTGGGTGAAGTGGCGGCCCTGGACGTGCCAGTGCGCCTGCTTGGCGTTCAACGCCAGCGCGATCAGGTCCGCGAGGACCGGCTGTATCAGACGTCCAACTTCCTTGCCTGCCACGGGAATGGCGTGGTTGCTGCGCATGAAGGTCTCCCTTCGGTGCGGAAATCTGCCGGGACGCGACGACTACCCGAGATCCGCTCAGGTAATCGCCGATGTGGGCGGGGCCACGTTGCGCCCCCGTCGAGAACGAGGAGCGTTTTGAGAACCAGCCGAACGGTAGTCAGCACCATCTGCGGGTACTCAGGACCGGCACGACCTACGTGACGGGGGCGCGACCGAAAGGGTCAGAACGGTGAATACCAGCACACTTGTGTTCGTCGTAGTCCTCGCCGTGCTCGTCGTCCTCGCGATTGCTGTCGGCACGGTCCTCACCCGCCGCCAGCAGGCGAAGCGGGAGCAGCAGCGCCGCGAGGAGGCGACCGAGACCTATCGCCAGGCCAACGAGGTCACCCAGCAGGCCGAGCGTGACCGCGTGCGCGCGGACGAACTCGCCGCCCGGGCACGCCGGGAACGCGCCGAGGCCGAGGAGAAGCAGGCCGCGGCACGTCGACTCGACGACGCTGCGCGTACACACGCCGAGACCGCCGGCCAGTCGGACGCCGAGGCCGCCCGCCAGCAGGAACGTGCGCGCGAGTTGAATCCCGACCACGAGACCGATGACGAGCGTGCCGTCACGGCCGAGGACGAGACTCGAGACGACGCGGACGCTGCCGCACGGCGGCCCAGCGCTCTGAACGGGGCGCACGCCGGCCACCGTTCCGACGCGACGGACCCTGCTGGCAAGGCGGACCCTGCGGGCGAGGCGAACCGTACCGGCGAGACCGACAGCCAGCGGCCCTGACAGCAGCCCGGCCAGCGCGCCCTAGCGGAGCTTGGAGATGATGTCGCGGCCGTAGGCCTCGAGGGTTTCCTCGGGGCGATCGTGCATGAGGTAGAGCGCGAAGTGGTCGACACCGATCTCGGCGAGCTCACGCAGCCGGTCGACGTGCGCCGCCTCGGGCCCGATGAGACAGAACCGGTCGATGATCTGGTCGGGTACGAAGGTCGTGGTGATGTTGCCAGCCTTGCCGTGGTGCTTGTAGTCGTAGCCGTGCCGGCCGCGGATGTAGTCCGTGAGCGCGTGCGGGATCGGTCCGTCCACGCCGTACCTCGCCACGAGGTCGGCGACGTGGTTGCCGACCATGCCACCGAACCACCGCAGCTGGTCCCGCTGGTGCACCAGGTCGGACCCGACGTAGGCCGGTGCGGCCACGCACATGGTGATGGCGGCCGGGTCGCGGCCGGCGTCAAGGGCGGCTTGACGCACCGAGCCGATCGTCCACCGGGCGATGTCGGGGTCGGCGGTCTGCAGGATGAAGCCGTCAGCCACCTCGCCGACCAGCTTCAGAGCCTTCGGTCCGTACGCCGCCAGCCAGATCGGCAGCTTGCCGTCGCGCACCCACGGGATGCGAACGGGCACACCGTTCAGCTCGACCTCGCGCCCCTCGGCCAGCTCCCTGATGACGTGGATGGACTCGCGAACCGTGGCCAGGGTGGTGGGCCGATGGCCGATGACCCTCTGGGCGGAGTCGCCGCGTCCCATGCCGCAGATCGTGCGGTTGCCGAACTCGTCGTTGAGGGTTGCGAACATCGACGCGATCACGGACCAGTCGCGGGTGCCGGGATTCGTGACCATCGGACCGACCCTCATCGTCGACGTGGCGGCGAGGATCTGCGGGTAGATGACGAACGGCTCCTGCCAGAGGACGTGAGAGTCGAACGTCCATCCGTGGTCGAAGCCGTTGCCTTCCGCCCGCTGCATGCGTTCGACCACGACATGCGCGGGCGGGTCGGTCTGCAGGACCAGCCCGAATTCCATGGCGGTGACTCCGTGCGGGTGAGGTGGTGGACAGTGGCTGTGGTGATCCGGTGACGGTGGTCAGGGGAGGGTGGTCAGGCGGCGCGGTCAGGTGAGGTACTGGCACAGGTCGCGGGCAAGGAACGTTCCGTGCCCGGCTCGGCCGTGGAACGCGTCGCCGTCGATCACGACCTGGCCGCGGGAGAGGACGGTCTCGACCTTGCCGACGATCGAGAGTCCTTCGTACGCGGAGTAGTCGACGCTCATGTGGTGGGTGGCCGCCGAGATGGTCTGCCGGGTCTCGGGATTGTAGACCACGATGTCGGCGTCGGAGCCGGGTGCGATCGTGCCCTTGCGGGGATAGAGCCCGAACATCCGAGCGGGGGTGGTCGACGCGATCTCGACCCAACGGGACAACGAGATCTCGCCCCGGACGACACCCTGGTGGAGGAGGTCCATCCGATGCTCGACGCCGGGAATCCCGTTGGGGATCTTGGAGAAGTCCCCCCTGCCGAGCTCCTTCTGGTCCTTGAAGCAGAACGGGCAATGGTCGGTTGACACCACCGAGAGGTCGTTGGTGCGCAGGCCGCGCCAGAGTTGGTCCTGGTGCTCGGTGGGACGCAGCGGCGGCGATGCGACGTACTTCGCGCCCTCGAAGTCCGGCCGGCCGAGGTCCTCCAGCGACAGGAAGAGGTACTGCGGGCAGGTCTCGGCAAACACGTTCTGTCCGGTGTCGCGGGCGGCGGCGACGGCCGCGAGTGCCTGGCTGGCCGAGAGGTGGACGATGTAGAGGGGAGCGCCGGTGACCTTGGCCAGCGTGATGGCCCGGTGGGTGGCCTCGGCCTCCAGCTCCGGCGGCCGGGTGGTGCCGTGGTAGACCGGGTCGGTCCGGCCCTCGGCGAGGGCCTGCACGACGAGCTGGTCGATCGCGATGCCGTTCTCGGCATGCATCATGACCGTCGCGCCGGTCTCCTTCGCCTTCTGCATCGCGCGGAGGATCTCGCCGTCCGTTGCATAGAAGACGCCCGGGTAGGCCATGAACATCTTGAAGCTGTTGACCCCGGCGTCGATGCACGCCTCCATCTCCTTCAGGCTGGCGTCGTTGACGTCGGAGATGATCATGTGGAAGCCGTAGTCGATCGCGGCCCTGCCGCCGGCCTTCTCGTGCCACTTCTCCAGGGCGGACAGCAGGGAGCTGCCCTTGGGTTGTACGGCGAAGTCGATGATGGTCGTGGTGCCGCCCCAGGCGGCGGCCACGGTGCCGGTCTCGAACGTGTCGGACGAGGACGTACCCCCGAACGGCATCTCCATGTGGGTGTGTGCGTCGATGCCGCCAGGCAGGACGTACCTGCCCGCGGCGTCGATCACCCGGTCGACGTCGCCGGCCCACGTGTCGGCGAGTCCCGACTCGGGTGCTGCGACCGCGGCCACCTTCTCGCCTCTGACGAGCACGTCGGCCGGTCCGGCACCGACGGCGCTGACGAGCGTGCCGTTGCGGATGAGGACATCCATCGTCTGTACCTCCGGTCTACGGTGTCACGAGGGAGTCGTAGGTGTCGGGACGCCGGTCGCGGTAGAACGCCCACAGGTTGCGCACCTCCGCGAGCGCGGCCATGTCGAGGTCGCGCACGACCACCTCGTCGTCGGTGTCGGAGGCGGCGTCACCGATCAGCTGGCCCCGCGGGTCAGCGAAGTACGACTGGCCGTAGAAGTCGTTGTCACCAAGGGGTTCGACGCCGACCCGGTTGATCGCACCGACGAAGTACTCGTTGGCGACGGCGGCCGCCGGCTGCTCGAGCCGCCAGAGGTACTGTGAGAGTCCCCGGCTCGTCGCCGACGGGTTGAAGACGATCCGTGCACCGGCGAGCCCGAGGGCCCGCCAGCCCTCGGGGAAGTGGCGTTCGTAGCAGATGTAGACACCGATCCGGCCCACGGCCGTGTCGAAGGTGGGATAGCCGAGGTTGCCGGGACGGAAGTAGAACTTCTCCCAGAACCCCTTCACCTGCGGGATGTGGTTCTTGCGGTGCTTGCCGAGATAGCGGCCGTCGGCATCGATCACGGCGGCGGTGTTGTAGTAGACGCCGGGCTGCTCCTCTTCGTACATCGGCACGACCAGCACCACACCATGCTGACGGGCGAGGTCGCACATCAGCCTGGTGGTCGGCCCGTCGGGGATCTGCTCGGTGTAGGAGTAATAGTCGGCGTCCTGCACCTGACAGAAGTACGGACCGTAGAAGAGCTCCTGCAGGCACACGACCTGGGCGCCCTGCGACGCCGCGGACTGGATGTGCCGGACGGCGTTCTGGATCATCGACTCCTTCTCGCCGGTCCAGCGCTGCTGCACGAGCGCCGCGCGTACGGTGCCGGGGGTTCCCGCGACGCCTGGCGTGCCTGCTGTGCCTGCCGTGTCTGCCATGTCAGTCCTTTCGGGTCCTGGACAGCGCCAGGTAGAGGACGAGCCCTGCGGCCAGCCCGACGGCCCAGCTGTAGTCGTACAACGGTCTGAGCACCGGCACCAGTCCGTCGGCGGGGAACGGGCCCTTGCCCGGTGCGGAGTAGGCGCCGCCGACCGCGAGCAGGGCACCGATCAGCGTGGCGACGACGGCCCGCCAGTTCCAGCCGGCGGTGTACCAGTAGCTGCCGCCCGGTCGGTAGAGCTCGGCGAGGGCCAGCGACGTGCGGTCGATCAGCCAGTACCCCGCGATCAGGACGCCGGCGACCGAGGCGAGGACACCGCCGTAGAAGCCCAGCCAGGCGAAGATGTAGACGTTCGGGTCCGAGATCAGCCGCCACGGCTGGATGAGGATGCCGATCACACCGGTGAGCAGGCCGGCGGTACGGAAGTTGAGCCAGCGAGGCAGGGCGTTGGAGAAGTCGTACGACGGGCTCACGACGTTGGCCGCGACGTTGCACGACATGGTGGCGAGGATCGCCATGACCAGACCGACGATCACGACCAGCGGGTGGTCAAAGCGCCGGGCCACCTCCACGGGGTCCCAAACCGCCTCGCCGTAGACCACGATCGTCGCCGAGGTGATGATGATCGACACGATCGAGATGAACGCCATGGTGGTCGGCAGGCCGAGCACCTGACCGATCACCTGCTGGCGCTGGCCACCGCTGAACCTCGTGAAGTCGGGCATGTTGAGCGAGAGCGTTGCCCAGAAGGCGATCATGCCCATCAGCGCGGGCCAGAAGACGGTCCAGAAGTCGATGCCCCAACCGAGCTTGGACGGCTGGGAGAAGATCGGCCCGAAGCCGCCCGCCTCGCCCACCATGTAGACGAGCAGCGCGAGGAACGCGACCGTGACAAGCGGAGCGGCCCAGTTCTCGAACCTGCGGAGCGCGTCGATCCCGCGGGCGATGAGGATCATCTGTACGGTCCAGAAGAATGCGAAGCTGACCCAGAGCGTCCACGGCTGACCGCCGACGCTGGTCGCGTCGGTCCAGGCGGCGCCGGCGAGGTTGCCGACGATGACGAAGATCGCCTGGCCGCCGATCCAGGTCTGGATGCCGAACCAGCCGCAGGCGATGAACGCCCGCAACAGGGCGGGCAGGTTCGCGCCGCGGACGCCGTAGAACGCGCGGGCGAAGACCGGGAACGGGATGCCGTACTTCGTACCCGCGTGACTGTTGAGCAGCATCGGGACCAGCACGATCAGGTTGGCGAGCGTGATCGTGCCGAACGCCTGCAGCCAGTTCATGCCCAGGGCCACCAGGCCGGAGGCGAGGAGGTACGCCGGGATGTTGTGAGCCATCCCCATCCACAGGGCGGCGTAGTTGTAGGTGGTCCAGGTGCGTTCCGCGATCGGCGTGGGAGACAGCTCAGGGTTGGCGTAGCGGCTGTCGGTCGCCAGCGCCTGGTCGCGGAGCTCCACCCGGCTGTCGGGATGGACGATCTGGTCCTGCCTCGTCGCCGCCTGTGTCATGCGCTCACCCGCCCCTTCGAGAAAGACCGCACCGGCACGGTCGGAACCGGCCGGGCAGCGGATCCATCCTGGTGCTCGCTGCCGGCCGGGCGGTTACGCCGATGTTAAGGGGTCGCCGGAGGGAAACGGGGCAAAACGCGTGCCGGCAGTTCGGGCGCCTGCGGTGGAGCGGTGCTGGTCAGCGAGCCGGCTGGGTGAGTGGCAGGAAGACCCGCATCGGGCCGGGCTCGCGGTTGGCCCAGGCGAAGTAGGGGATCGCGGTCACGGTAGTGGGTGTGGGCGTTGCCGCCGGCCGGTCACGGGGGTGGTACTCGCGGTGGAGCGGTCCGTCGTCGGGCGGCACCGCCAGTGCGGTGGTGGTCAGGACGGTGACACCGCCGAGTGTGTCCTCGGCGTGGACTGCCGTCCACTCCTCGGTGCCGGTGATCCGGAGGTCCGCGACGTCGACGTCGGCATGGTCGGCCTGCTCCACGCAGTAGACGAGTGGACCGCGGGTGAGCGCGACCCGGCCATGCGCGGAGCTGACCCGTGGGTGGGCGGACAGCAGCCGGGTGGGCATGGAGAACTCCAGCCGCACGCGGTCGCCGGGGCGCCACACCCTCCGGACCACGAGATAGCCCGCCGCGGTCTCGGCCTCGACCAGGTCGCCATCGATGCGTACGGCAACGTCGCCGGCCCAGCTGGGCAGCGGCAGGAACAGCGTGAACTCCGTGGGCACGTTCGGCGTGACCGTGATGTCAACCCGTCCTTGCCACGGCAGGTCGGTGTCGACGTCGACGCCGACAGGTGTGCCGTCGGCGAGCCGCAGCCGGGCCGACGCACCGACGTAGAGCTGGACCCACACGCCCTCGTCGGACGTCGTGAGGACGTAGCCTGGCAGCGAGGCGAGCAGTCGCGCGATGTTGGGCGGGCAGCACGCACACTGGAACCACGGCTGCCGGCGGTGCCGGCCGGCGTCGGCGAGCGGGTTCTGGTAGTAGAACTCGGTGCCCGACAGGGCGAGACCGGGCAGAACACCATTGTGGAGCGCGGTCTCCACGGCGTCGCGGTAGACGCCGTCACCGGTGAGCAGCAGCAGCCGCCAGGCGAGGAACAGGTGCGCGATCGCGGCGCAGGTCTCGTTGTACGCCCGGTCAGGTAGCTCGTGGGCGTCGCCGAACGCCTCGCCGTCCCACCGGGCGCCGACCCCACCGGTGACGGAGGTCTTGTGCCGCGACAGGTCGGACCAGAGCCGGTCGACGACCGAACGGAGCTCCTCGTCGCCGGTCTCGAGTACGACGTCCACCGCGGCGGCGTACAGGTACAGCGCCCGCACCGCATGCCCGGTCACGAAGTCCTGCTCGCGGAGGGGCGCGTGGTCGAGGAGGTACTCGCTGCCGTTCAGGACGCCTCTGCCCCGCGAGTCCAGCTGCCACGACGCGAGCCGGAGCCACCGCTCGTCCCGGGTGCTGCGGTAGAGCTCGACGAGCGCCATCTCCAGGCCCGGGTGGCCGCAGGTGCCGGCCACCTCGCCGGGCGCGAACCGTTCGTGGACGTGTGCGCAGGCGCGGGTCGCGACGTCGAGCAGGGTCGACGAACCCGTGGCGCGGAAGTGCGCGACGGCGGCCTGGGTCAGGTGGCCGAGGCAGTACAGCTCGTGGCGTACAACGAGGTCGCTCCACCGTTCGGCCACCCGGTCGACCGAGAAGTAGGTGTTGAGGTAGCCGTCGTCGTCCTGTGCCGCGGCGAACAGCTTGATGGTCTCGTCGAGTGACTGTGCGAGGTCGGGGTCGTCGTCGCCCGCGGCCAGGCTCCACGACGCGGCCTCGGCCCACTTGTAGACGTCGGAGTCGGAGTAGTACATGCCCTGGAAGGGCTCCTCGACGAGGCCGGCCGCGCGCCGGAAGTTCTGCAGGGCGCCGGTGGTCTCGCACTGCTCGTGCTGCGCGGGAATCGTCTGTGCGCGGTTGCGCTCGACCCGCGGGTGCCAGAAGCCGTCACGAAGGCGTACGTCTCCCACGCCGACCGGGCGCAGCCGAGCGTAGGGGCTGGCCGTCGTGTCGACGACCGGCGTGTTCTGTTCCTGCGTCATACGGGGCTCCACTGGTCGTCGTCGTGACGGTGGGTACGGGCTGGTTCGGGAGCGAGCGGGCTGGTCCGTCGGCTCACGCGTCGGGCACGAGTGGAGCGTCGCCGACCCATACCGGGTCGTCGGCGGTCGGTGCCGGACACGACGCGCGCACCGCGAGGGAACAGGGGAGCCGGCGTATCCCCGGCTCGAGGCCGCTGTCGATCGCGCGGAGCAGCGTGTCGCCGACGACGCGGCCCAACTGGTAGAGGTTCATGTCCACCGAGGTGAGGGGTGGCCGGGTGGACGCGGCGAGCAGGGTCCAGTTGTCGAAGCCGACCAGCGCCACGTCGTCGGGCATCCGCCGGCCGAGGGCCGACAGGGCGTCGGCGGCGCCACGGGCGATCTGGTCGTTGCCGCAGAGGAGGCCCTGCAGGTCGGGCTGCCGGTCGAGCAGGGTGCGGATGCCGGTATAGCCCGCCTCCTCGCTGAAGGCGCCGTGGATGACGAGGGACTCCGGGAGCTCGAGGGCGTGGTCGGCGAGCGCCCGCCGCGTCCCGGCGAGCCGGTCGCGGACCGCGGCGTACGACGACGGGCCGGTCAGGTAGCCGATGCTCTGGCAGCCCTGCCGCACCAGTTGGCGGGCCGCGAGCCACCCTCCGTGCTCGTCGTCGACGGTGATGCTCGTGTCCCGCTCGTCGTCGGACGTCGTGTAGGCGTACACCACAGGGAAGGGGAGGTCGCGACCGAACCGGGGAGCCGGGTCGGTCGCGCGACCGGTGACGATGAGGCCGTCGACCCGCCGCGCCGTGAGTGCGTCGATGTAGTGGCGCTCGCGTACGGTGTCGCGCCGCGCGTCGCAGAGCAGCAGGCTGCAGGTGTCGGCGGACAGCGCATCCTCGACGCCGCCGAGGAGGGCGGGCGTGAACCGGCCGTAGCCATCGCGGGTCAACAACCCCACCGTGAACGTGCGGCCGCTGATGAGCGAGCTGGCGTTACGGTTGGCGCGGAAGCCGAGCTCACGCGCGCTCTGAACGATCCGCTCCCTGGTCTCCGGGCGCATCCGGCCCTTGCCGTTGAGGCCCTTGGACGCGGTGGCAACCGAGACGCCGGCGACGCGTGCGACGTCGCGGATGGTTGCGGCCACGTGTCCTCCGGGTTCCGTTGTGAGAAAGTCCGGGTTCCGTTGGGAAAACGGTTAGGCGTAAGACGCTGCTGAGGCAGTGCCGGTGATGATGCCAGCGTACAAGGCAATTTCCGAACGCGTCTTGCGATCCGAGACGACTCGTCGGAACGATGAGAGCTGCGGTAGAGAAAATGATTTCTCACAAGTTGAACCGTTGACGCGCACATTCGGGCCCGGCTAGCGTCCCTGACATCCCGGGAGGGAACCCCCCACCTCGGTCCACGCCGCGTGGCTCCTCACGACCGGCGGCATGGATCGTTCCCTCCCGGCCACTACCTCCGGTCCACCGGCCTGTTCGCACCGACCGGTGGACCGGCTTCCACCGGTCCGCCCTGCACCCGTCCGTGTCAGGAGTGCGTGTGATGAACGACCCCGCCGACGAAGCCAAGCGATCCGTCCCGGCCCTCCGGCACCGGCAGGCCCAGCTGCTTGGGGGAGGCCGGCCGAGCCGGCGCTCGGTGCTCTCGTGGGGCGTCACCGCCGCCGCCGCGGCGGCTGCGGCGCCGGCACTCGCCGCCTGTGGAGGTGGCGGCGCCGCGAGCGAGGAGTCGGGCTCGGGCGGGCAGGTCACCCTGAAGGTCATGGGCTTCGAGGTGAACCCTGAGGAGAAGGGCAGCCCGCTCGACAAGGCTTACAAGAAGTTCCTCGCGGACTTCCAGGCGAAGAACAAGAACATCCGCATCGACTCCCTCGCGACGCCTCCGGAGTTCGACACCAAGATCATCGTCGACCTCGCCTCGGGCACCGCGCCGGACCTGTGGTCGCAGGACGCGTCGAGTCTCGCGCCCCTCATCGAGCGCAAGCTGCTGCTCGACATGCGCCGGTGCACGGAGAAGCTTCCGGCGCTCGACACGAAGCGGTTCTTCCCGTCGGTCCTCGGCATCCACGAGCAGAAGGACGGCGCGATCTACGGGCTGCCCAACGACTTCACCCCGATGGTCGTCTACTACAACGCCGACACCATCGCCAAGGCGAAGTTGACAGCACCCGCGGCCGGGTGGACCTGGGACGACCAGCTGACGCTTGCCCAGGAGCTGACCCGTGACGGCAAGGGCCGCAGCGCCACGGACTCAGGCTTCGACGCGGCCGACATCAAGCAGTGGGGCTACCGCGCGGGCAAGTACGCCTACCAGTGGGTCTTCCGCACCTGGCAGAACGGCGGTGACGTCCTGTCGCCGGACCGCACCACCGCGACCG
This sequence comes from uncultured Actinomycetota bacterium, assembly GCA_963721745.1. GTDB lineage: Bacteria > Actinomycetota > Actinomycetes > Propionibacteriales > Actinopolymorphaceae > Thermasporomyces. Next base: position 475,182 of record CAVRKO010000002.1, read on the forward strand.
GCTTCCTCGACTCGGCGGCCACGCTCGAGGCGCTGCAGTGGTACGCCGACCTCGTGCTGAAGCACAAGGTCTCGCCCAAGCCGTCGGTCATCGACTCGATCACGCAGAAGTCCAGTTTCGAGGCGGAGTTCATCGGGGGCCGCTTCGCGATGTTCGACAGCGGTCACTGGGCCCTCGTGGGGCTCACGGCGGCGGAGGGCTACCAGCCGGAGAAGCTCGGCGTCGTCGGCCAGCCGAAGAGCAAGACCGACGCGACCGTGCTGTACGAGTCGAGCTTCGTCATCCGGCACGACCTGCCGGACGACAGGATCGCCGCCGCGGCCCGCTTCGTCGAGGCGGCCACCGGCCGCAGCTACCAGGACACCAAGGCGATCACGGGCATCGCGATCGCGGGCAACCAGCAGGCGGCCGAGAGCTCGCTGAAGAACGCCGACAGCCAGTTCGCGGAACTCGATCCGGTCTTCGTCGAGGCCACCGCCCAGGGGCGGCCGCCATCGGGGTCGCAGCTCGCGAAGTACCCCACGATCGAGAAGCTTCTCGACGAGATGATGGACCGGATCCTGAACGGCGGCCCGGTCGAGGCCGAGGCGGGCAAGACCGTCAAGCTCATCGACCAGGAGCTGGGCGCCAGGTGACAGCGGTCGACGTCCGGCGGGAGGCACCACGAGGCTCTCGGCGAAGACCCGCGAGACAAGGACTCTGGCAGCGGTTCTGGAGCCGGTCGAACGAGCGGGCGGGATACCTCTTCATCCTCCCGGCGTCGGCCCACCTCGCGCTGTTCCTCCTGATCCCGATCGCCTTCAGCCTCTATCTGTCGTTCCACGAGTGGTCGACGCCGGGCTTCCTCGGCGCACCGTTCGTCGGTCTCGACAACTACCGCGATCTGCTCCACGACGCGCCGTTCTGGCGGGCGATGCAGAACACCGCCACCTACACCGTCCTGTCGGTGCCTCTCGGCATGGTGGTGAGTCTCGCGATGGCGGTCGTCGTCAACCGCCGCCTGCCAGGCATCAACGTGTTCCGGGCGATCTTCTTCCTCCCCGTCATCACCTCGTGGGTGGCGGTCTCGGTCGTCTGGATCACGCTGCTCTCGCCGAACGCCGGCGTCGTCAACTACGCGTTCGACCTCCTGGGGCTGCCACCGCAGGCGTGGCTGGACAACCCGCACTGGGCGATGTTCGCGATCGTCGTCATCACGATCTGGAAGGGTGCGGGGTTCCAGATGGTGATCTGGCTCGCCGGCCTGCAGTCGATTCCCACCGAGCTGCACGAGGCGGCGGCCATCGACGGCGCCGGCCGCTGGCGGACGTTCTGGCACATCACCCTGCCGCTGCTGTTCCCGACGACGTTCTTCCTCGCGGTGACAGGGGTGATCGGCGGCTTCCAGGTGTTCACGCCGATGTACGTCATCACCGAGGGCGGGCCGCTCGGTGCCACGGATGTCGCGGTCTACCACATCTACAAGCGGGCGTTCCAGGAGTTCTCGATGGGGTACGCGTCGGCACAGGCGTGGGTGCTCTTTGCGGTGATCTTCCTCGCCACGCTTCTCCAGCTGTGGTACGTCCGCCGCCGGGGGGAGACGAGCCTCGCATGAGACTGAACCAGCCGACGGCGCGCAGACGTGCGGGCGCGGGTACGGGAACCAGAGGACTCGGGCGCGGGCGAGGGGAAGGTCGCGCCACGACGAGGCTGTGGGACGCGCTGTCGCCGGTACGAACGGTGTTCTTCTACGCGATGCTGGTGTTCATCGCCGCGGGGATGCTCGTGCCATTCCTCTGGATGGTGTCGACCTCGCTCAAGCCACCGGGCACGGCGTTCTCCTACCCGCCACAGATCCTCCCTACGACATTCGACTTCCGCAATTACCAACAGCTGTTCACGCTGGTGCCGTTCGGGCAGTACTTCGTCAACACGATCATCGTCACGGTGCTCACGGTGGTGGGCCAGGTGGCGTTCTGCGCCACGGCCGCGTACGCGTTCGCCCGGCTGGCGTTCATCGGGCGCAAGGCGTTCTTCGTGCTGTTCCTCGCGACGATGATGATCCCGTTCCAGGTCACGATGATCCCGTTGTTCCTGCTGGTGTTCAAACTGGGATGGGTCAACACCTACACCGGGCTGATCGCTCCCGGCATTTCCAGCGCGTTCGGGATCTTCCTGCTCCGGCAGGCGTTTCTCACCATCCCGCGCGACTACCAGGACGCGGCCAGGATCGACGGCGCCCGCGAGTGGACGGTCTTCTTCCGGATCTTCCTGCCGCTGGCGAAGCCCGCCGTCGCCACCGTTGCCGTCTTCGCGTTCATGGGCACCTGGAACGACCTGCTGTGGCCGCTGCTCGTGTCGCGGGACGAGGAGCACCGCACGCTGGAGCTGGGTCTCGCGTACTTCAACGCCTCCTCGTCGGCGTTCCAGCAGCCCAACTGGCCGCTGATGATGGCGGCGTCGGTGGTCGTCCTGCTCCCGGTCCTCGTCGTCTACCTGTTCGCGCAGCGGTACTTCGTCGCGGGTATCGCGCTGAGTGGAGTGAAGGGCTGAGGCATGTCCCCGCCGGCGGAGGTCGAGGTTCCTGGCGGCGGCCGGGTGCCCATGGACGACTACACGCCGCACGGCTACCTCGACCTGCCCGGGCACACCCGCCGGCTGACCCCGAAGGGTGTGCTGCGCTCGCACGATGTCGGGTTCCGGTGGCACTTTCCGGCCCTTGCCACGTCGTACGGCGGTCGACGGGAGACCTACCGCGCTGGCGTGCGGGTGGGCCTGGACGGCGCGATCGCACTGGCGGACTTCGACACGGTGTCGGCGCCTCGCCACACCAAGAACGTCGTCCGGTTCGTCGCGCGGCGCGGACGGCGGGAGCTCGACGCGGAGTTCTTCACCGTCGACGACGACGTACTCTGCGCGCGAATCCGCGCGACACCCGAGCGGCACCTGACGCTGTGGGTCGGCTACACCCGGCTGGTCGCGGCCGACCACGGCTGGGGAGAGTCCGGCCTGGTCGGGCGTCGGACCGCGAACGGCCTGGTCCTGCAGGGATTCGAAGACGGCGAAGCGTTCGTGCTCGAGGTACTCGGGCCGACGGTGACGTCTCGACAGGCCGTCACGTCGTCCCTGGAGATCGCAGGTTCCTGGGCCCGGGACGGTGTCGAGCCCTCCGGCGATCCGGTGGCCACGCTCGGCGCCTCGGGCGAGCAGGTCAGCCTGTCGGGCGTCGTGACCGTCCCCAGCGATGCGCCGGGCCGGGACGTCGAGTGCGTCGTGCTCCTCGCCCGCGGACGCACCGTGGACGAGGCGCAGGCCCGCCTCGCGCACGCTCGGCAGGTGTACGACGACGTACGCGCCGAGCGGATCGCCGACGACGAACGCTTCTGGTCGAGGGCGCCGCGGCTCGACGGCGACTGGCCCGACCACTGGCGCCGCGGGCTCGGCTACGACCTCGAGACCCTGCGGATGATGGTCAAGCAGCCGGTCGGGATCTATCAGCACAGCTGGGACGCGATGCAGATCCAGGCGCCGCGCGTGGTGCTCGGCGAGGCCGCGATCGACGCGCTGCTCCTGGCGTACGCCGACGTCGAGGCCGGCCAGTCCTTGCTGTACGGCACGTTCGCCGACGCCCCGCTCGCCAACGTGCCCTGCTCGCGCGAGGACGGCAGCTACAACATGGTGTCCGCCGACGGGACGGTGTGCGGCACCGGGCCGCAGTGGGGTTACCCGTGGCTGGTCCTCCGCCACCTCTTCGCGCTCCGGCCCGACTGTGCGTGGCTGCGGCGGATCTACCCGTACCTGGCCGCGTACCTCGAATGGTGGCTCGCGCATCGCCGCGACGCGGACGGTTGGCTGGTGCACGCATGCAGCTGGGAGTCTGGTCAGGACCTCTCGCCCCGCTTCGGCGAGCAGCCCCTCGGCGGCGGGCACCCGACCTGGACGACGCGGCCGGTCGACCTGCAGGCGTCGTTCGCGCACGCCGCCGCGACGATGGCGGAGTTCGCGGCCGAGCTGGGTCGTGAGGGTGCCGGGCCGCAGTCCGACCCGTCCACGAGGGCCGGCACGCCAGACTGGACCCGCGAGGTCGCCCGCTGGCAGGAGCTGGCCGAGGACTGTCGCGGCCGTACCGAGAAGCTCTGGGCCGGCGACCGCTATGCCGACGTGGACGGGCTGACCGGGGCGCCCACCGGCGTCGACGACGTGATGCTGCTCGCTCCCGTCGCCCTCGGCCTGGCGAGCGGCGGACACATCGAGACGTTGCGGGCGTCAATCGGCGCGACCGACGCCGACACCGTGGTGTGGCCGATGTTCGCGTGGACGGCCGTCGACGCGGCACTGGCGGTGGGGGACGACACCACTGCCACCCGGATCGCGAGCGCCGTCGTCGACCGGGCGTACCGCTGCTGGGATTCGCGAGACCATGTGGAGGGTCGCACCCTGCCCGGGATCGCGTGCGAGTACTGGCCGCTCTCCGGACGATGCGGCGGCGAGGGGTACGGATGGGGTGCGTTCACGACGCACCTGCTGCTCGGCGTGCTCGTCGGGCTGCGTCCGAGCGTCGACGGGATCACCGTCCGCCCCAACCTGCCGACCGAGCTGCGGACACCGGGCCGGCGGTACGCCGTGCAGACAACGCTGCGCGGGACCAGCCTCGAGGTGTCCCTGCGCCCGACACCGGCGGGCGTGGAGGTCGACCTGGCGGGCCGGTCCGTGACGCTCGGCTGGGGTGAAGAAGCCCACTGGAGCTGGGAGGAGGTCTCGTGCGCAACACTGGGTTGACAGGACGAAAGCTGACCGGGCGATGGGAAGTGGATGGGCGCCGGGTAGCTGTGCCAGGTTGCTGGGAAGACGCCGGCATCGCCAAGGACGCGCCTGGGCCCTTCGACTACCACACCACCTTCGCCGTACCCCAGATCGCAGGCGGCGAACGGGTCTGGCTCCGGTTCGGCGCCGTGAGCTACGCGTGCACGGTCATCGTCGACGGGACCGAGGTCGGCCAGCACGTGGGCATGTGGGACCCGTTCGAGGTGGAGATCACCGCCGTCGTACGCCCGGGCCACGACAGCGACCTCCAGGTCCGGGTCGAGAAACCGGCGAGCCTGACCGGTGGTCCGGACTCGGCGCCCGTGCCTGGTGCGTACCCGACCCGGGAGACTCTGGCCGGCTTCCTGCCGTACGTGTGGGGCCATGTGCATGGCGGCATCTGGCAGGACGTCGAGCTCGTCGTCACCGGTGCTGCTGTCTTCGGCGACGTCACCGCCGGGGGGACGCCGAACGGCCGGCTGCGGGTCGAGGCGCCCGTCTCGGCCCCGGCCACCGTCGCGCTGACGGTGACGGGCCCGTCCGGCGAGCCGATCGTCGAGGACCAGGTCCATGCGGCCGACACGGCCCACTTCGAGGTGAAGGTGCCGGAGCCCCGACCCTGGTCTCCGGCGGACCCGAGCCTCTACACCGTACGGCTGCGGATCGTCGACGAGGTCGCTCTCCAGGGCGCGGTGGACGAACGGGTGCTGCGGGTGGGCCTCCGCGAGATCGGCGCCGACGGCCACCAACTCCTGCTCAACGCACTGCCGATCTATCCGCGCATGGTGCTGTCGTGGGGTTGGTATCCCGACGTGCTGCACGCCGCGCCCGCACCGGAGCGCGTACGCGCGGACTTCGAGGAGCTGCGGCGGCTCGGGTTCAACGGCGTGAAGCTGTGCCTGTGGTTCCCGCCGGAGTACTACCTCGACATCGCCGACGAGCTCGGCATGCTGGTGTGGGTGGAGCTGCCGATGTGGCTTCCGCACCCGACCGAGCACTTCCGTGCCCAGCTGGCGGTCGAGGCGGACCGGCTCGTCCGGGTGGCACGACGCCACCCGTCGGTCATCCTCTACACCCTGGGCTGCGAGCTGAGCGCGGTGGTCGGCGCCGACGTGCTCGGTCCGTTGTACGCCCACGTCAAGGAGCTCGTCCGCGACGCGCTGGTCCGGGACAACAGCGGTTCGGGTGAGGCGTACGGCGGGCTTCTCACCGAGTACGCCGACTTCTACGACCACCACCTCTACTGCGAGTCGCAGCACTTCCGCGAGACGCTCGAGCACTTCGCGCCGGGGTGGCGCGACGAGAAGCCCTGGCTGTTCGGGGAGTTCTGCGACCTCGACACGTTCCGGGACCTGCGCCGGCTGGACGCGCTGCCGGGCGGGCAACCGTGGTGGACGAGCGCCGATCCCGACGTCAACCCGCAGGGTGCGCGGTGGCAGTACGACGTACCCGACCATCCGCGGCGCCTCCGCGAGAACGGCTTCTGGGACAGGGGTTCGGAACTCGAGGAGGTGTCCCGCAAGCAGGCGCTGCTGCACCGCAAGACTACCCTCGAGGCGGTCCGGGTACGCCGGGACACCTCCGGCTACGTCGTGACGGGGGAGCGGGACACGCCGATCAGCACGGCCGGCCTGTGGGACGATCTCGGCGAGCTGAAGGTCGATCCCGAGGAGTTCCGCGCGTTCAACGACGACCTCGTGCTCGCGTTGGGCTGGGACCGCCGGCGTTCGTGGCTCGGCGGTGGTGACCGGCCCGCGTTCGGCGATCCGTGGTGCCATCCCGCGGGTGCCGTCGTACGGTCCCATCTGGTGCTCGCCCACCACGGCCGCGAATCGGCGCCCGCCTGGGTGGAGTGGACCGTCGGGCTGGACGGCGAGTACGCATTCACGTCCGGCGCCTACGACCCCGGCCCGCTGATGTCGCCCGGAACCGTACGGGAGTTGGGCGTGGCAGAGTTCGAGGTGCCCGAGGTGCGCCGGCCACGGCAGGCCCTGCTGCGGGGCCGTGCCTGGGTGGGAAGCGAACTCGCGTCGAACGCGTGGCGGCTGTGGTTCTTCCCCGCCGCGCCGTGGTCGGACGTCGAGGCGTTCTCGCTTGACGACCCGGGGATGCGGCTGGCCGACCTGCGAACCCTCGCGCCCACGCTGTTGGACAAGCCGACCGAAGGCAGCGTGGCGGTCGCGACCCGGTGGACGCCCGAGCTGGCGCGTCACGTGACCGGCGGCGGTTGCGCGGTGCTGCTGGCCGACGAGGCCTAGCGACAGCCCGCTCCCGCTGGTGCCCATGCCATTCTGGCGCGAGGCGGTCAAGCTGCTGGAGCCGCACGAGGCGTGGGGAGACTTCCCGCACGAGGGGTGGACCGACCTGCAGTTCGCGGGGTGCGCGACCGACCAGGCGCTCGACCTCGGGCAGGTGACCGAGCGGGTGCGACCCATCCTGCGACGGGTGGACGCGCGGACCGCTGCGGTGCACGACTACGCGGCGGAGGTCTCGTGGGGCGCTGGTCGGCTGATCGTGTCCACCCTCCGGTTCGAGGGCTCGCGTGGCGACCAGCCGCGAGGACTGCAACGCAACACCGGGGCGTCGTACCTGCTCAGCCAGTGGGTCCGCGCGCTACAGAACCACGCCTGAGATCGGGCGAAGGCGCGCTGATGCCGTGGCGGGGTTGTCCGAGCAGGCGGAAGCTCCGGGCGGGAACGATGGTCGCGCCGGCGGAAGGGTCTCGGCAGCGCGGCGGCGAGGTAGGTCGAGGGCCGCGGGTCTCCCGACGATCCGGGCAGGTGGGAGGCCCTCGGGGCGTCAAAGAGGTCGCGTAGGTGACGACGCGGCGCGGCGGGATCCGGGCCGGCAAACCATTCGGTGGTCAGATCCTGCCGCTGACCAGCTAGTTTCTGATGCGGTGGTTGCGGAGGGGGTTGCGGTGTTTGTCGATCCATTCGGGTGGGATGAACTCGGGGTGTCCGTCGTGGGCGGTGCGGGCTTGCCAGGTGCCTTGGTGGAGGTGTCGGTGGTGGTAGCCGCAGAGCAGGACGCCGTTGTCGAGGGTGGTCGGGCCGCCCTTGCTCCAGGGCACGATGTGGTGGGCGTGGCACCACGAGGGTGGGCGTTTGCAGCCGGGGAAGGCGCAGCCGCGGTCGCGGAGTTCGAGGAACTTCCTGACCTTGCCGGAATACAGCCGCACTCCGTCGGACAGGCTCTCCCCACCGGTCCCGTTACCTCGCTCGGAGCCAGCGCCTCCCGGGATGTAGAACCAACGCCCGACATGCCATCCAACGCCGCACGCATCCGCCGCACCAACACCGCATTACGGTGCGACGGCGGAACCCCCGTGGTCGACGTCATGATCCAAACCTAGACCAGACCACCGACAACCGGCGGGAGCACCAGCAGGCCGAGACCTCAACAGAACAAGGGGTCTCGCCGATGCGCGGTAGCATCCCCGACGGTCGCAAGGTCCGCCGACCGATGTCACTGGCCCACCGGAGGCGGGCCCGAACGCCGAAGTCGGCCGCACGAACGTAGTGGGCCAAAAACGCCGATGTCGACGGCACAACGCGTCGGCCGTCATGCCGTTGACGACCACGTGCACGGGCAATATCCGGGCATATCGGATGGGACGCCGCGAACCTCGTCGGCTGACGTTTGCTCGATCGTTCCCGGGGCAACTGGGCGTGGTCAACGAGTGAGAGGGAGGTAGATCTCGATGATGACCATTCTCTGGATCATCGCCGCGATACTCGTGATCGCCGGCATTCTGGCGATCCTGCGTCGACAGGTTGTCACCGGTGTCGTTCTGATCGTCGTCGGTCTGTTGGTCGGCCCTGGCGGCGTCAGCATCTTCACCTAGCCGAGCTTTGATCACCCAGCCGAGCTCCGAGCACCTAGCCGAGCTCCGAGCAAAGCGCGTACGGCGTGGCGATCCGGGCGGCCTGCCCACCCGGATCGCCACTTCGTCCGAAGTTCCGCCCGACACCCCCGGCGATGCCAGCCCCCCGACCCGGGCGCCACCCAGCCCCAACCCGGGCGCCACCCAGCCCCAACCCGGGCGTCACCCAGCCCCAGCGCTACGCCACGCCGCCGAAACCCAGGTGGCCGGATCGCAGCGATTGCTTATCCTTGCCACCGTATGCATACGTCTTCGCGGCCTTCGCTCGCCCCGCTCGAAGCCCGCCTACCCGACCTGATGTTGCGTGACGAGCGACGCCTGCGGCGCCGGATCGACGGCATCCGCAAGGTGCGTGACGCCGAGGCCCGCCGCTCGGCCGTTGACGAGATCGCCGCGGATGTCGACGCCGCCGAGCGTCGCGTCACCCAACGTCGCTCAGGCGTACCCGCGATCGGCTATCCCGCGGAACTGCCGGTCAGCCAGCACAAGGACGACATCGCGGCGGCGATCCGCGACCACCAGGTCGTCATCGTCGCCGGCGAGACTGGTTCCGGCAAGACCACCCAGCTTCCCAAGATCTGCCTCGAGCTCGGGCGCGGCGTCCGCGGCCTCATCGGTCACACCCAGCCCCGCCGACTGGCCGCCAGAACGGTCGCCGAGCGGATCGCGTCGGAGCTCGACGTCCCGCTCGGCTCGACGGTGGGTTGGAAGGTCCGCTTCACCGACCGGGTGGGCGACGACACCATGGTCAAGCTGATGACCGACGGCATCCTGCTGGCCGAGGTGCAGAGCGACCGGCAGCTCCGGCAGTACGACACTCTCATCATCGACGAGGCCCACGAACGCAGCCTCAACATCGACTTCATCCTGGGCTACGTCAAGCAACTGTTGCCCCGGCGACCGGACCTGAAGGTGATCATCACCTCGGCGACGATCGACCCGGAGCGGTTCTCCCGGCACTTCGGCGACGCTCCCGTGGTCGAGGTGTCCGGACGTACCTTCCCCGTCGAGGTCCGCTACCGTCCGGTCGTCGACGACGTGGAGGACGGAGACGACCGCGACCGGGACCAGATCCAGGCGGTCTGCGACGCGGTCGACGAGCTCCTCGCCGAGGGCCCGGGCGACATTCTGGTCTTCGCCAGCGGCGAGCGGGAGATCCGCGACATGGCGGAGGCGCTCAACCGGCAGGGTCTCCGCAACACCGAGGTGCTGCCGCTGTTCGCCAGGCTCTCGTCCGCCGACCAGCACCGGGTGTTCCAGTCGCACACGGGACGCCGGATCGTGGTCGCGACGAACGTCGCCGAGACGTCGCTGACCGTCCCGGGCATCAAGTACGTCATCGACCCGGGTACGGCCCGCATCTCCCGCTACAGCCATCGACTCAAGGTGCAGCGGCTGCCGATCGAGCCCATCTCGCAGGCGTCGGCCAACCAGCGCAAGGGTCGGTGCGGACGGACGTCCGACGGTATCTGTATCCGGTTGTACGCCGAGGAGGACTTCCTCGGCCGTCCGGAGTTCACCGAGCCCGAGATCGTACGGACGAACCTCGCGTCGGTGATCCTCGCCATGGCCGCTGCTGGCCTCGGCGACATCGCGTCGTTCCCGTTCATCGACCCGCCCGACTCCCGCAACATCAAGGCGGGCGTCCAGCTGCTCGAGGAGCTCGGTGCGCTCGGCGCTCCCAAGCCGGCCACAGCGGCGGCCACCGCCACACCGGCGGCCACCGCCACACCGGACGGACCGAAGGCGCCGCCCGCACCGCCGTCCCGCCGGCGTCGGAAGCCCGGGCGCGACGATCGGCTGACACCCCTCGGCCGCACGTTGAGCCAGCTCCCGCTCGACCCCCGGCTGGCCCGGATGGTCGTCGCCGCCAACGAGAACGGCTGCGTACGCGAGGTCATGATCATCGCCGCGGCACTCTCGATCCAGGACCCGCGCGAACGCCCGAGCGGCAAGGAGCAGGCGTCGGCCGAGAAGCACGCCCGCTTCGCGGATGACCAGTCCGACTTCGTGGCGTTCCTCAACCTGTGGAACTACCTGCGGGAGAAGCAGAAGGAGCTGTCCTCCAACCAGTTCCGCAAGCTGTGCCGCAACGAGTACCTCAACTTCCTGCGCATCCGCGAGTGGCAGGACATCTACAGCCAGCTCCGCCAGGTCGCGAAGACCCTGGACATCTCGCTCAACTCGACACCGGCCGACCACCAGCACGTCCACCTCGCCCTGCTGGCGGGCTTGCTGTCCCACGTCGGCCTGAAGGACACCGAGCAGAAGGACTCCGGAGCCGCTGGACGCGGTCCGGGCGGCCGCCGCCAGCGCAACGAGTACCTCGGCGCGCGCGGAGCGAGGTTCGCGGTGTTCCCGGGGTCCGGCCTGTTCAAGAACCCGCCGCAGTGGGTGATGGCCGCGGAGCTCGTGGAGACGTCGCGCCTGTGGGGCAGGGTGGTCGCGCGGATCGAGCCGGAGTGGGCGGAGACGCAGGCGCAGCACCTGGTCAAGCGCAGCTACAGCGAGCCGCACTGGTCCAAGCGCCAGGAAGCCGTGCTGGCGTACGAACGCGTGACGTTGTACGGCGTTCCGCTCGCCGCGAACCGCCGGGTCAACTACGGCCGGATCGATCCTGAGCTCTCCCGCGAGCTGTTCATCCGGCACGCGCTGGTCGAGGGCGACTGGGAGACCCGGCACGCGTTCTTCCACGACAACCGAGCCCTGCTCGAGGAGGTCGAGGACCTCGAGCACCGTGCGCGACGGCGCGACATCCTCGTCGACGACGAGGCGTTGTACGCCTTCTACGACGAACGGGTGGGTCGCGAGGTCGTCTCCGGTGCCCACTTCGACACCTGGTGGAAGAGCACCCGGCGCGACCAGCCCGACCTCCTGACGTTCTCGACCTCGATGCTGATCAACGAGACCGCCGAGGACGTCAGCGAGACCGACTACCCCGACGTCTGGCCGCGCGACGACCACCGGCTCCGGCTGTCCTACCAGTTCGAGCCGGGCACCGAGGCCGACGGCGTGACCGTGCACATCCCGCTGCCGATCCTCAACCAGGTCGGCCAGACCGGCTTCGACTGGCAGATCCCGGGGCTTCGCGAAGAGCTGGTCACGGCCCTGATCAGGTCGCTCCCGAAGGCGCTGCGACGGGTGTTCGTGCCGGCGCCCGACTTCGCGCGCGCCGCCGTGACGCGGATGACGCCGTACGAACGCCCGCTCCTCGAGTCCCTCGAACGCGCGCTCAGGGCGCTCGGCGACGTCGTGATCCCGCGGGACGCCTGGCAGCTCGACAAGCTTCCCGACCACCTGAAGATGACCTTCTCGGTGGAGGACAAGAAGGGCCGCAAGCTCGCCGAGGGCAGGAACCTCGACGACCTGAAGGAGCAACTCCGCGGCAAGCTTGCGCTGACCCTCGCCGACGCCGCGGAAGGCATCGAACGCCAGGGCCTGCGGACGTGGGACATCGAGACGCTGCCACGCACCTTCGCCCGCCAGCGAGGAGGGTACGAGGTCAAGGCCTATCCCGCGCTCGCCGACGAGGGCGGGAGCGTCGCCGTCCGGCTGTTCGAGAGCGAGGCGGAGCAGCGGAGGGCGATGGCCGAGGGCACGAGACGGCTGCTGCTGCTGGGCGTTCCGTCGCCGGTGAAGTACGTCCTGGGCCGCCTCACGAACGGCGAGAAGCTGGCCCTGAGCAACAGCCCGCACGGCAACGCGGGCGCGCTGTTCGACGACTGCATGGCCTGTGCCGTCGACACGCTTGTCGCCGGCGCCGGCGGACCCGCGTGGGATGCCGAGGGTTTCGCAAAGCTCCGCGACGTCGTACGCGCCGACCTCCACAACACGGTCGCCGAGATCGTCAGCCGGGTGGCCGAGCTCCTGTCGGTGGCCCACGACCTGACCGCGCGACTGGGCGCGGCGTCCGGGCCCACCGTCGACCCGGCCGTCGCCGACATGCGGGCCCAACTGGCCGGCCTCGTGTTCCCGGGCTTCGTCACCGCTCATGGGCAACGCCGGCTTCCGGACGTCCTGCGCTACCTGCGCGGGATCGCCCGGCGCCTCGACAAGCTCCCGACCGACCTACGCCGTGACGCGGAGCGGATGGCGACGGTCCAGCGGCTGCAGGAGCAGACCGAGACGTTGGCCCGCCAGGGTCGCCCCGAGGAGGACGTCGACCAGATCCGCTGGATGATCCAGGAGCTCCGGGTCAGCTCGTTCGCGCAGGTGCTCGGTACGCCGGCCCCGATCTCGGAGAAGCGGATCCTGAAGGCGATCGAACCAGGTCACGTCGTAACCCGGGTTGGCCCCGGAGCATCGGCCGGGAGAGCCCTAGCTGTCCCTGCGACTGTTGGCCACGATGCCGGCGGCCGGCGGGATCAGCGCGGCGACGGCCGAGACGACGAACGCCGCGGTGACCGAGAAGCGGCTCACCACCAGCCAGGCGAGCAGGAACAGGCCGAGGCAGACGGCCATCAGGACGAGGTAGATCCGGCGGCGTCCCACGTACCCAGGTTCGCACGCTCAGCGGCCGGCGCCGGCGCCGGACCGCAGGTGTCGTTCGAACCAGTCGGCGGCCAGCTCGGCGACCCGCTCCAGCGTGCCCGGCTCCTCGAAGAGGTGGGTCGCACCGGGAACGAGCTCGATCTCGTGGGTGGCGGCGAGCTGCTGCGCGGCCTGCCGGTTGAGGTCCAGGACCTGGTGGTCGAGGCCGCCGACGATGAGCAGCGTCGGTGCCTGGACCCGGGGGAGTGCCGGTCCGGCGAGGTCCGGACGCCCACCTCGCGAGACCACGGCCTGGACCCCGTGCGGTCGTTCGGCGGCGGCAACCAGCGCACTCGCCGCGCCCGTACTCGCACCGAACAGGCCGAGCGGCAGGTCACGGGACGCGTCCCAGCCGCTAGACCTGGTCGACGGCCGCGACCAGCCGGTTGCCGAGCAGACCGATGTCGAACCGCAGCTCGGCGGTCCGGACGTCGAGTGTCTCCTCCAACTCGGTCAACAGATCCAGGAGGACCGTCGCGAAGCCGCGTTCCTGGAGGTACGCCGCGACGGCGCGGTTGCGGGGACTGTGCCGCGAGCTGCCCGACCCGTGGGCGAAGAGCACCACGCCGTACGCCGGCTGCGGCCGTTCGAGGTCGCCGAGCAGCCGCACGGGAGCGGACGGCGTGCCCGCGTCGACGGTGACCGGGACACTCATCGGCCGCACACCTCACTCTCGCTCCTGCCCGCCCGCTTCACCTACCGCACCCGGGTCCGCCCAAACCACATCGGGCCTTCCGCCGAGGCCTGGCGGGGGGCATACTGGCCGGCGGTCTGGACGACTGGTGAGGGGGCACCGGCATCGCTGATCGACCCGAAAGGCTGATGCTCGCGCGGCTGCGTGAGCTCGGCCGGCTGTCGCGTCGCGCGTTCCTGCTCGCCTGGCACGCGAGTCCGCCGATGCTGCTCGGCGTCCTCGTACTGCTGGGGGTCCAGGCCGTCCTGACACCGGTGCAGCTGGCGCTGTCCGGCCGTGTGATCGACGCCGCGGCCGCGCACCTGGGCGGCGGCGCCGGCGCCGCCGTGACGGCCGACCCCCGGCCCGGTGGGTCCGTCTGGATCTGGATCGCGCTGCTCGCCGCGGCGATGGCGTCGAGCCAGCTGATCCAGCCGTTCTCGCGTACGTTCCAGTCCCTGTTGGGCGACCGGCTGGTCGGCCACGTCACGGGCGAGGTGATCCGGGCCACCAACCGGTGGCAGGGCCTGGCCCGCTTCGAGGATCCGAGCTTCGCGGACGAGGTCGAACGCGCCGGAGTCCAGGCACCCCGAGCGGGGCTCGACCTCGTCGTGTACGGCGCGCGCACCGTCCTGCTCCTGTGGACCGCGGTGGCCCTGGCCGTCATCCTCGCGGGCCTGCAGGTCGCCGCGCCGATCCTCGTCATCCTCGCGGCCGTTCCCGCGGTGGCGCGGGCGTACGAGTTCCGGAACAACACCGGCAGCAAGATCTACATCCACACGCCGGAGGCCCGGAGGATGCGCTACTTCCGGACCGTCATGACCAGCCCCGAACCGGCCAAGGACGTTCGCCTCTGGGGACTCGGACGGTTCTTCCGGGGCCGCTTCGACGAGGCGTACGACCTGACCGTCCGCGAGCTCAGCCGCACCCGCTGGCAGCTGACTACGAAGATGAGCCTCGCCAACGCGCTGGCAGCGGCCGCACCCGGCGCGGTGTTCGTCTACGTCGCCTGGCGGATCTCCATCGGCGCCGGCAGCCTCGGCGACCTGGTGCTCTACGGCGGAGCGGCAGTCGCGCTCCAGGTCACGCTGGCGAACATCGGCTTCGACATCGGGTTCCTGCCGTTCGTGTACGCCTTCCTGCCCAGCCTCGCCCGCGTCCTGTCCGCACCCCCCGACCTGCCTGTCGCCGCCGACCCGTGCCCCGCGCCACGTCCGGTCCGTTCGGGGATCGTGTTCGAGAACGTGAGCTTCAGCTACCCCGGGCGGGACGAACGGGTGCTCGACGGACTGGACCTCGTGCTGCGGCCGGGCGAGAGCCTCGCCCTGGTGGGCCACAACGGTTCGGGCAAGACGACCCTCGTCAAGCTGCTCCTGCGGTTGTACGACCCCACGGAGGGGCGGATCCTCCTCGACGGCCGCGACCTGCGCGACTACGACCTCACCGACCTCCGTCGCGAGCTCGGGTGTCCTGTTCCAGGACTTCCTGCACTACGAGCTCACCGCCGCCGAGAACATCGGCTTCGGCCGGGTCGAGCGGCTGTCCGACCGGCGCCTGCTCGCGGATGCGGCCGAACGCGCCGGTGCGAGCGACCTGCTCGACGCGCTACCCGACGGCCTGGACACCCAGCTGGGCGCGCAGTTCGGGGGCCGCGAACTGTCGGGCGGTGAGTGGCAGAAGCTCGCGCTGGCACGGGCGTTCGCGCGGGACGCTGCGCTGCTCGTCCTCGACGAACCCACCGCGGCGCTGGACCCGCGGGCCGAGTACGACGTGTTCGAGCGGTTCGCCGAGCTCACCCGGGGCCGGATGACCGTCCTCGTCAGCCACCGGTTCTCGACCGTACGGATGGCCGACCGGATCGTCGTCCTCGAAGGCGGCCGGGTGATCGAGGACGGCAGTCACGAGGAGCTGATGGCGGCGTCGGGCGAGTACGCACGGCTCTACACCGTGCAGGCGTCCCAGTACCTCGACGACGCGGCGGACGCCACCGGACTCCCGGCGGAGGGCAGGCGCTGATGGCGTGGGTGCGGGCAGTTGATCCGCGCGCGTGGCGGCAGACGGCACGGATCTACCTCCGGGGAACCCGGCTGGTGTTCCCGACCGGGCGCTGGATAGCGGCGACGGTCGGCCTGCTGCTTCTCACCAGCACGGCACCCGTGGCCCAGGCGTGGCTGGTCCGGCTGGTCGTCGACCGGCTCGGCAGCGCGGACGCGGGAGCGGCGTCCACCGGGTGGCCACTGGCCGTGCCGGTCCTCGTGGCTGCTTATGTCCTGACGTTGGTCGTACCCGCCGCGCTGGAGCCCGTCCGGCAGACTCTCACGGCGAACACCGAGGACCGGGCCGTCGCCGAGGTGGACCGACACATCATCGCGGCCGGTACCCGGCTCACCGACCTCACGTCCATCGAACGGCCGGCGTTCCACGACCGGGCGAACCGCGTGCAGAACGCCGCCAGCCTGGTTCCCCGCTTCGTCCCGGTGCTCCCCGGCGCGGTCGGCACCTGCGTGACGCTGTGCGGACTGCTCGTCCTGCTCGGCGGGCTGCAGCCCCTCATCCCGGTGGCACTCGCCCTCAGCGTCGTACCCCATGTCGCACAGCAGCGCCGCATGCACCGCCTGCAGTTCGCCACCATGTCCGACCAGTCGCGGGCCGCCCGCGAGATGGACTACTGCGTCAAGGTCACCACCCAACCTGCCGGCGCCAAGGAGGTACGGGCGTTCGGTCTCGGCGACTGGTTCCTCCGCCGGTTCGAGGAGCGGTTCGCCGCGTCGTACGCCGAGGTGCGGAAGGTGCGGCTGGCTCACCTCCGGTCGTCAGCGGCATTCAGCCTCCTCCACGCGGTCGCGCTGGTGGGCGGCTTCTGGTACGTCGCCGGAGCGGCCGCGGCCGGCCGGCTGAGCCTCGGTGACGTCGCGTTGTACCTCAACGCGGTGATCCAGTTCGAGGCGAGCCTGTTCCTGCTGTCGATGCAGGCCGGCATGGTGCACGAGATGGGGCTGTACTTCCGTCAGTTGTTCGGCTTCGTCGACGACGCACGGCCCGGTGTCGCTCTCCCGCGTTCTCCGGACGCTCTGGTCGCCCCGGAGCGGCTGCGTACCGGTGTCGCCGTCCACGGCGCGGAGTTCCGTTATCCAGAAGGCGACAGCGCAATCCTCCGTGGTGTCGATGCGACCCTGCGGGCGGGGACCGTGACCGCGCTGGTGGGCGCCAACGGCTCCGGCAAGAGCACCCTCGTCAAGCTGCTCACGAGGATGTACGACCCGACCGCCGGTGAGGTGCGGCTCGACGGCGCACCGCTGCCGGCGTACGACCTCGACGGGCTCCGCCTCCGGATGGCGACCGTGTTCCAGGACTTCGCGCGGTTCTCCCTCACCGCCGCCGACAACATCGCGGTGGGCAATACCGCCGTGGCCGAGTCCGACAGCCGGGACCTCGAGTCGCGCGTACGGGAGGCGGCCCGCAAGGCGGGCGCGGACGTCGTGGTGGCCAGCCTCCCGCAGGGCTACGACACGCCCCTGACCCGTCTCTTCGAGGGTGGCGTGGAACTCTCCGGCGGCGAGTGGCAGAAGGTCGCCACCGCGCGCGGGTTCCTGCGCGACGCCGCTCTCGTGATCCTCGACGAGCCGACCTCGGCACTCGACGCCGACGCCGAACGCCGGCTGTTCGACGACTTCCGTTCGCTCATGGCGGGTCGGACGGCGCTGCTGGTCAGCCACCGCTTCTCCACCGTACGGATGGCCGACCACATCGTGGTCCTCGACGGCGGTCGGGTCGTCGAGGCCGGGAGCCACGACGAGCTCATGGCCGTCGGCGGTCATTACGCGACGTTGTTCGACCTGCAGGCGTCCCGCTACCGCTGAGCGTTCCACCCCGGGGTCCCGTCGCCCCGAGTGTGCGCGGGTAGGATCGCCGGTCACGAGACGGGCTCGTGTCGAGCCTGCCGAACCGAAAGGCGAACACACACAGAGGGGACGGGCTCTGGAATGCAGGTGAGCCGATGATCCGAATCCGAGGCGATGAGGAGACCGGCTACCTCGCCATGGTCAGCTGCGACGAATGCGAGGCGTGCATCGTGTTCCAACCGCAGGACCATGGCCTGTGGGTGGGCTCCGCGCGACAGGTGCGGATGTATCTGACCGATCACGCGGGCTGGGTCTGGGACCACAGCACCGACTCGTTCTACTGCCCCGAGCACTTCCGCTGACGGCGCCGCGGCCTCACCGCCGACTCACGCCAGGCCGTCGAGGATGTCGACGATCTCGCCGAACTTCGCCACGGTCGGGACGTGGCTGGTCTCCACCGTGCGTACGTCGAACCGGTTGTGCGGTGTCAGTGCGTCGGCCTCCGCGATCATCCTGTCCTGCAAGGCGATGGGGATCGCGCGGTCCTTCGTGTGCCGGATGAACGTCCGCGGTATCCGTCCCCAGGTCCGCGCGTCGACCCGGGCGTCTTCCAGCGGAATGCCTGCGGCCTCGTCCGGCTGCAGGTAGTTGAGGAGTGCGAAGAACTCCGCGTCGGTACCGTCGGCGAGGAACGCCGCCTTCGCCTTCGCGAGGAAGTCGGGGTCGGCGCTCCGCCAGTTGATCCGCGACGCGCCGAGCTCGGTCGGGTCGCCGACCGCTCCGGACGCGATGTCGAGGAGCAGGGTGGTGCTTCCCTCGGGCGTCTGCAGGTAGTCGGCGGGGCTGGCCAGGTCGACACAGCAGAACGCGCTGTCGTACACGATCCGCGAGATGAGTCGGGGTACGGCCGAGCCGACGCGGTTGAGCGTCGCGCCACCCATGCTTCCGCCCACGAGGATCACGGGACCGTGGGCCGCCGCCCGCCGTACGACCGCGATCGTCGCGCGTACGTAGTCGTCGAGTGTGACGCCGGCGACCGGCGACGGTTCGTGCGCGAGCTGCTCCAGATCCTGCGGAGCCTGGTAGGACGCGTGGAACTGAGCCGCGTCCATGCCGTGACCCGGAAGGTCCACGCCGACGGTGCGGTGGCCGCGCAGGGTGAGCTCGTTGCTGCCGCCCGACGATCCGTTCGCGCCGGCCACGAAGACGTACGTCGTCACACGCTGACGAGGCAGGGGAGGGGTCCCGCGCGCGTCCCGGGCGTCGGACGCCCATGCGGGCATCCACACGCCGGCGGCAGCTGCGGCGCCGCCGGCCGCGGCGGCGAGGGTCGCTGTCCGTAGGACACTGCGGCGACTCGAATGGATCATGGGTCATTCCTCCGTGAGGTGAGTGGGGATCGGCGGTTCGACCGCTGCTGGTCGGCCCGTCGGCTCACCCAGTCGACCAGTCGGACCAGGCCCGGGGTAGGAACCAAGGTCGCCCGTCGCGGTCCGAAGGACGAGGTCCCCACCGACGATGGAACGCCTCCCGGACGGTGTCCGGGTCAGGTCACGCCCACCGGCGCGAGCCCCGCCGCCGGCCCGGTACCTTCGTGGGGCATCGATTTCTTGGGAGGAACGAGCGTGAACGCACTCGGCGGCAGCGACGCAGGACAGGGCGGCGGGGCCGGAGGTAGCAACGGGCTCTCCGGGGGACTCGTCAACGGACTCGGCGACCTCGCGCGGTTGTCAGGTGCGGTGACGCGGTCGATCAGCGCGGAGAACCCCACCGGAGAGAAGGGGCGCGGCGCCACCGCCACCGAGGGCACCGGCGCCAACGCCGCCCGTGACCTCGGCCTCGGCTGGAAGGTCTCTCCCTCCATCCGCATCGACGCCGGCACCACCGCAACTCTCGCCGACATCGAGGGACCCGGTGCGATCCAGCACATCTGGCTCACGACCCACACGTCCAACTGGCGACGGCTGCTCCTGCGCTTCTACTGGGACGACGACCAGCGGCCCGCCGTCGAGGTGCCGGTCGGTGACTTCTTCGGCCAGGGATGGGGGAAGTTCGCCCAGCTGAGCTCCCTCCCCATCGCCGTGAATCCCAACGGCGGGTTCAACTGCTACTGGGCGATGCCGTTCCTGCACACCGCCCGGGTCACGCTCGAGAACCTCGCCGAGGAGCCGGTGGTCGTCTACTACCAGGTCGACTACACCCTGGCCGAGCAGCCTGAGGACGTCGCGTACTTCCACGCCCAGTGGCGCCGGAGCAACCCGCTGCAGTCGAAGGACGTGCACACGATCCTCGACGGCGTGGCGGACGGCGGCGGGCACTACGTGGGTACGTACCTCGCGTGGGGTGTCAACAGCACCGGCTGGTGGGGCGAGGGCGAGCTGAAGTTCTACCT
Organism: uncultured Actinomycetota bacterium; assembly: GCA_963721745.1. Classification (GTDB taxonomy): domain Bacteria; phylum Actinomycetota; class Actinomycetes; order Propionibacteriales; family Actinopolymorphaceae; genus Thermasporomyces. The sequence goes on from CAVRKO010000002.1 coordinate 495,287, forward strand.
CGACGGTGACCAGGAGTTCCCGACGATCTGCGGTACGGGTACCGAGGACTATTTCGGCGGCGCATGGAACTTCGACGTGCCCGGCCAGGGCTATACCGCGTTCACGACGCCGTTCCTCGGCCTGCACCAGATCCTGCCGCCGGACGGGCTCTACCAGAGCCAGCAGCGCTTCGGCATGTACCGCTGGCACGTGCTCGACCCGATCCGGTTCGCCTCCGACCTGAAGGTCACCGTGCAGGCACTGGGGTGGCGTTCCGGCGGTCGTTACCTCCCGCTGCAGGACGACATCTCCTCGACGGCGTTCTGGTACGGGCGGAACACCTCGTACGCCGGGCCGTCGACTCCGGAGGTCGACGCTCTCGAGATCTGTTGAGCCGGATCTGTTGAGCCGCTCATCTGTTGAGTCGTATCTGTTGAGCCGCTCAGCGGTGGGCTGAAGGTGCCCTTCATCCAGGCAGGTGGCCGACCTGTTGCATGAAGGGACCCTTGATCCAATCGGGTGGGTCGACCTGTTGCATGAAGGGTCCCTTGCTGCGGCTCTATGGGATCGAGGGACCCTTCATCCAATCGGGCGCCGCGTCGTCGGTGCGAGGACGGTGCGCTCAGCTACGTCGCCGGCAGACCTCGCGCTCGCCGGCAGACCTCGCGCTCGTCAGTTACGTCGTCGGGCCCACGTCACCGACGCCCCTCACGCGTGGCTGGCAACCCCGAGGTCGTCGTCCCCGGCGCCGGCCGACGTGGCCGCGAGCCGGGCGGTGAAGTCCTCGGTCTCCTGCAGGTGCTCGTCCATGAGGGCACCCGCTGCCCGCGCCGCCCGGCGACGTACGGCGGTCATGATCTTGGTGTGGAACTCGATCGCCCGGCCGGCGAGCTCGGTGTCCTCCTCGACCGTGCGGCGCCGGACGTGCCGCAGCGCCCCGTCGACCGAGTGGAACAGCGTCAGCGCGAACGTGTTGCCCGCCGCCCGCAGCAGCGCGTCGTGGAAGTCGACGTCGGCGGAGCTGAACGTGTCGAGGTCCCCGTCGGCGAACGCCGTCCGCATCGTCTCGATCGCCAGCGCCATGCGTTCGAGGTCCGCGTCGCTGCGCCGGAGCGCGGCCAGCTCCGCGATGCCGCGTTCGACGATGCGGCGCAGCTCGGTGAGCTCGTAGGCCAGCTCGTAGCCTGGCTCGAGGGCCGCGCGGGCGTTGAGCACCGTGCTGTCGAACGGCGCCCACGTCGACGGCTGGTTGACGAAGGTGCCGCGGCCCTGCTGGACCCGCAGCACCCCGCGCTGGCGTAGGTCCTTGATGGCCTCGCGCAGCGTCAGGCGGCTGACTCCGGCGCGTTCGGCGAGCACGGGCTCGGGTGGGAGTCGGCTGTCGGGTGGATAGACCCCGGAGACGATCTCGTCCAGCAGGCGTCCGGCAAGCTGGTCGGCCAGGCCGGCCCGGCGCACCAGGCCGTCGTGTCCACCCGCCAGCGTGGCGAGTGGCGCACCGGTGCGGTGCGTCTCGTCGGTCATGGTCGGGTCTGCCTCCCGTTGGCCGCGTCGCAGGAGTCGGAGGAGTCGGAGGAGTGGAGTGGCCCGGTCGTGACGACCCGCGCCGTCCGAGCCCGCGCGTGACCACCATCGGACGACGAGTGGCCGCACGCCGGCCCTGGACAAGAGCCCAAGAGTAGGCCAACACCTGCGAGACCGCCGTCAGACCCGACATGCCGGGAAAGCGGGTACGATCGCCACGTCGAAACATCTGATGTCTCGGAGGATGGCACGACCATGGCCGACACGGTGCCCGCCGCACTCGCCGATCTCACCCTTCGCCTGCACGCCGACAACAACGTCGTCATCACCATGAGCGACATCGCACCCGGGCGCTACGGCCTCGCGGGCGGTGGATCGCTGGACGTCACCGACGAGGTGCCGCGCGGCCACAAGGTCGCGGCGGCGCCGTCGCCAAGGGCGAGCCCGTCCGCAAGTACGGCCAGGTCATCGGCTTCGCCCGCGAGCCCATCGAGCCGGGCCAGCACGTCCACACGCACAACCTCGAGTTCCAGATGTTCGAGCGCGACTACGACTTCGGGGTCGACACCCGCCCGACGGGACGTCCCGGAGAGCGCGCGAGCGACCTTCCAGGGCATCGTGCGTCCCGACGGCCGCGCCGCCACGCGCAACTACATCGGCATCATCACCACCGTCAACTGCTCGGCCACCGTCGGCGAAGCTACATCGCCGAACGCTTCGACGCACGCCGGCCTGCGCGCGACTACCCGAACGTCGACGGCGTCGTCGCGCTCACCCACGGCCCGGCTGCGGCATGGCCGAGCGAGCGGCGAGGGCTATCGACGTGCTGCGCCGCACCTCGCCGGCTACGCCCGGCACCCCAACTTCGCCGGCGTCCTCGTCATCGGCCTCGGCTGCGAGGCCAACCAGATCGATGCGCTGCTCGTCGAGCACGGCAGATCCCCGACGACAAGCTGCTGCCGCGTGCATGACGATCCAGGAGCCGGCGGCACGCGCAAGACGGTCGAGGCCGGGCATCGACGCGCATCCAGGACGATGCTGCCGCCGACGCCAACCGGTGCGACGCGCGAGCCGATCCCGGCGCAGCGAGCTGATCGCTCGGCACTGCAGTGCGGCGGCTCCGACGGCTACTCCGGCATCACCGCCAACCCGGCGCTCGGCGCGGCCTCCGACCTGCTGGTGCCGCACGGCGGCACCGCCGATCCTGTCGCCGAGACGCCGGAGATCTACGGCGCCGAGCACCTGCTGACCCGCCGGGCGGTGAGCCAGAAGGTCGGCGAGAAGCTGGTCGAGCGGATCAACTGGTGGGAGGGCTACACCGGCCAGCAACGGCGGCGCGATCGACAACAACCCCTCGCCCGGCAACAAGGCCGGCGGCCTGACGACGATCCTCGAGAAGTCGCTGGGCGCGGTCGCCAAGGGCGGCACCACCAACCTGGTCGACGTCGTCGAGTACGCCGAGCCGGTCACGGCGAAGGGCTTCGTCTTCATGGACACGCCCGGGCTACGACCCGGTGATCGGCGACCGGCATGGTCGCCGGCGGGCGCAACGTGATCGTGCTTCACCACCGGGCGCGGCTCGGTGTTCGGCTGCAAGCCGGCGCCGTCGATCAAGCTCGCGACCAACACGCCGATGTACGAGCGCATGACCGACGACATGGACATCAACTGCGGCGATCATCGTCGACGGCGACGCGACCGTCGCGGAGTCCGGGCGAGCGAGATCTTCGATCTCGATCCTCCGCGTCGCCTCGGGCGAGCAAGACCAAGAGCGAGGAGCTCGGCTATCGGCGAGGAGGAGTTCGTGCCGTGGCAGCTCGGCGCCGTGATGTAGCCGACGTGCGAAGGATGTGGTGACGGTGACAAACCTCGGCCCCTTCGAGCGGATCCGCGACGTTTCGCCGCGGGCGCCGCTCCCCGCCATGCTGCCGGTGCACCAGGCGTACGACGTGCCGGAGGAGGCGGACGTCGCCGCCGCGACGCGCCGGGAGCTGGCCGCGCTGCAGGGCAGGGTCAGTCGCGGTATGCGGGTCGCGGTGACAGCCGGAAGCCGGGGCATCCACGACCTCGCGATCGTCGTCCGGTCGGCGTGTGACTGGCTGCGCGAGCAGGGCGCCGAGCCGTTCATCGTTCCCGCGATGGGGTCTCACGGCGGCGCGACGGCCGAGGGGCAGATCGCGGTGCTCGCGTCGTACGGCGTCACCGAGGAGACCATGGGTGTCCCGGTGCGGGCCACGATGGACACGGTCGTCCTGGGCCAGCTGCCCGACGGACCCGCCGTGCACCTCGACGCCAACGCCGCGCAGGCCGACGGCATCCTGCTCGTCAACCGGATCAAGCTGCACACCGACTTCCACGGCGAGATCGAGAGCGGTCTCGGCAAGATCGCCGCGATCGGGCTCGGCAAGCAGCGCGGCGCCGAGGGCATCCACGCGTACGGCTCGCGTGGCCTGTCCCACTTCGTGCCGCTGGCCGCCCGCCACATCGTCGACACCGGCAAGGTGCTCGGCGGACTCGCGATCGTCGAGAACGCACACGAGACCACGGCCAAGGTCGCGTACGTGGGGCCGGACGGCATCGCCGGACCGGCCGAGACCGCACTGCTCCGGGAGGCCGGCGACCTGCTCGGTCGGTTGCCGTTCGACGAGCTGGACGTGCTGGTCGTCGACGAGCTGGGCAAGGACAAGTCCGGGTCCGGCATGGACACCAACGTCATCGGGCGGATGTGGATACCCGGCGTCGCCGAGCCCGAGGGCCCCCTTATCACCGCCATCACCGTGCACGCGATCAGCAAGGCGTCCTACGGCAACGCTGTGGGCGTGGGCCTGGCCGACTTCGTGCCGTTCCGGGTCCTCGAGGACATCGACCTGCACGCGGTCTACGTCAACTCGATGACGTCCGGCATCGGCGGCCTCCGGCGGACGAAGCTGCCGATCGCCCTCGCGACCGACCGCGATGTGGTCTCCGCCGCGATCCTCATGTGCGGCCGACCCGATCCCGACAACGTCCGACTGGTGCGCATGCACGACACCCTCGACACGGTGTCGCTGATGGTCTCCGAGAGCCTGCGCGACGAGGTGGAGAGGCACCCCCGGCTGAAGATCGTCGGCGACCCCGTTGCGTTCGCCTGCACTCCTGAGGGCGCCCTCCCGGACTGGCCGGCGTAGCCTAACCAGCCAGCCAGCTGTCTCACCCTGCGTACACGCGAGTCGTCCGGGATCTGGACAAATCGAGTTTTTCCGCTCGAGATGAACCACTCGGCGAGGCCCTCCGTATTTAGGGGAGTCATGCCCGAGGTCCAGAACTCGACGGGAGAACCACGTGGAGACCACCGAATCGCAGGCCCTCACCTCGCCGAACCCGCCCTCGGCGCCTGACGCCGAGCTGTCCCGGCGCCGGATCCTGGGAGGCGTCGTCGTCGCAGGCGCTGCCGTCCCCGTCCTCGCCGCGTGCGGCGGTGGTGAGAGCGGCGGCAGTGGCGGTGGCGACACCACGTCGGAGGACGACGCCCCGAAGTCCGACGACAAGGCGCCGGAGGACACCCCCGCTGACGACCAGCCGGAGGAGGAAGACCCCGGCAGCGGCGGCACGGCCCTCGCGAAGACCTCGCAGATCCCGGTCGACGGCGGCATGGTCTTCAAGGACAAGAAGGTCGTCGTGACCCAGCCGGAGGAGGGGACCTTCAAGGCGTTCACGGCAGTTTGCACCCACAAGGGATGCACCGTCGCCTCGGTGGAGGCCGGCAAGATCGCCTGCCCGTGTCACGGCAGCATGTTCAGTGCGGCCGACGGCAGCGTGCAGGGCGGCCCCGCGACCGCGCCGCTCAAGGAGATGAAGGTCACGGTCGACGGCGACGCGATCACCGTCGCCTGAGACAGGTCGGAGCGAGCCTGGGCGCCGCTGTGGGTGGCGTCGCCTAGGCTCGGAAAAGTGGCAGACCCCGCTACCTATCGTCCGGCACCCGGCTCCGTCCCCGACGCGCCCGGCGTCTATCGCTTCTCCGACGCCCGCGGAAGGGTCATCTACGTCGGCAAGGCCAAGAGCCTCCGCTCCCGGCTGGCGTCGTACTTCCAGGACCTCGCCGCCCTGCACACGCGCACGCAGGCGATGGTGCAGACCGCCTCGAAGGTCGAGTGGACGGTGGTCAACACCGAGGTCGAGGCGCTGCAGCTCGAGTACGCCTGGATCAAGGAGTACGACCCGCGGTTCAACGTCAAGTACCGCGACGACAAGAGCTATCCCTGGCTCGCCGTGACGCTCGACGAGGAGTACCCCCGCCTGCAGGTGATGCGCGGGGCCAAGCGCAAGGGCGTCCGCTACTTCGGGCCCTACGCCCACGCCTGGGCGATCCGCGAGACGCTCGACCTGCTGCTGCGGGTCTTTCCCGCGCGCACGTGTTCCAAGGGCGTGTTCAAGCGGGCCAACCAGATCGGCCGGCCCTGCCTCCTGGGCTACATCGGCAAGTGCTCGGCGCCGTGCGTCGACCGGGTGTCCGCCGAGGAGCACCGCACGATCGTCGAGGACTTCTGCGACTTCATGGCGGGCCACTCCGCGCGCTACCTGAAGCGGGTCGAGCGCGACATGCGCGCCGCCTCCAACGCGCTCGAGTTCGAACGGGCGGCCCGACTGCGCGACGACCTCAAGGCTCTCGAACGCGCGCTGGAGAAGAACGCCGTGGTGCTCTCCGACGGCACCGACGCCAACGTCGTCGCCCTCGCGGAAGACCAGCTCGAGGTCGCGGTCCAGGTCTTCCACGTCCGCGGCGGGCGGATCCGCGGCCAGCGCGGCTGGGTCGCCGACAAGACCGACGACGCCGACACCGGCGAGCTCGTGGAGCGGCTCCTCATCCAGCTCTACGGCGGCGACTCGGGCGAGGCTGTCCCGCGCGAGGTGCTGGTGCCCGACGTCCCTGCCGACGTCGCTGCCCTGACGGCCTGGCTGGAGCAACGCCGGGACGGACGGGTCGCGCTCCGCGTACCCCAGCGAGGCGACAAGAAGGCGCTGCTCGAGACGGTCGGCCGCAACGCGCTGCAGGCGCTCGGGCTGCACAAGACGAAGCGGGCGAGTGACCTGACCACGCGGAGCCGCGCGATGCAGGAGATCCAGGAGGCGCTCGGCCTCGACGAGGCGCCGCTGCGGATCGAGTGCTACGACGTGTCCAACCTGCAGGGCGCTGACGTCGTGGCGTCCATGGTGGTGTTCGAGGACGGTCTTCCGCGCAAGGGCGACTACCGGCGCTTCATCATCAGGAGCCGGGGTCGCGATGAGAGTGCCAACGACGTCGCCTCGATCCACGAGGTGATCTCGCGCCGGTTCCAGCGCTATCTCGACGATCGGTCAGAGACGGGCGAGCTGGGTGACGACGGCGACGGTGACGGCGACGGAGACGGCGGCGGCCACAACGGCGGCGGTCCGTCGGCCATCGACCCCGAGACCGGGCAGAAGCGCAAGTTCGCCTACGCACCCGGCCTCGTCGTCGTCGACGGTGGGCCGCCCCAGGTCGCGGCGGCCCAGCGAGCGCTGGACGAGCTCGGCATCGACGACGTACCGGTCAGCGGGCTCGCGAAGCGGCTCGAGGAGGTGTGGCTGCCCGCCCACGAGGACCCGGTGATCATGCCGCGGACCAGCGAGGGGCTGTACCTCCTGCAGCGCGTACGCGACGAAGCCCACCGGTTCGCGATCACGTTCCACCGCCAGAAGCGCTCGAAGTCGATGGTCGAGAGCGCTCGACGGCGTGCCGGGGCTCGGCGAGACCCGTCGCAAGGCCCTGATGCGCAGGTTCGGCTCTCTCAAGCGGCTACGCGAAGCTACGGTCGAGGAGATCGCGGAGGTTCCTGGCATCGGTGCCCGCACCGCCGAGTCGGTTGTGGCAGCGTTGCAGGAGCGACGTACGGCCCGGCCTGCGGTCAACACCGCGACCGGTGAGATCCTCGACGACGAGGAGCCGCCGGCGACGCGGCACGACGGCGGCGACACGACGCGGCCACGGGAACACACATCGGGAGTCAGCCATGGCGACGCGTCCACCACCTGAGCTCGTGCTCGTCTCCGGCATGTCCGGGGCGGGCCGCAGCTCCGCCGCCGACGTCCTGGAGGACCTCGGCTGGTTCGTCATCGACAACCTTCCGCCCGAGCTGCTGCCGACGATCGTGAAGCTGGTGGCCGGTGGCGACCGTTCGGTGTCCAAGATCGCGGTCGTGGTCGACGTCCGCTCGGGCACGTTCTTCGCCGCCCTGCAGGGTTCGATGGAGGCGTTGCGGGCGCGGGGCGTCCGGCCGATGCTCCTCTACCTCGAGGCCGGCGACGAGGTACTCGTACGCCGCTACGAGAGCGTCCGCCGCCCGCATCCCCTGCAGGGCGAGGGCGGCCGGGTGGTCGAGGGGATCGCGCTCGAACGGGAGGCGCTGCGCGAGCTGCGCGCGGACGCCGACCTGGTGATCGACACGTCCAACCTCAACGTCCACCAGCTCACCGCCAAGATCGTCAACGCGTTCGGCGAGCCCGACGACCAGACGCTGCACGCCACGATCATGTCGTTCGGCTACAAGTACGGCATCCCGGTCGACGCCGACCACGTGGTCGACTGCCGGTTCCTCCCCAACCCGCACTGGGTGGCGCACCTGCGCGGTCAGACCGGTCTCGACGGTGACGTGCGGGAGTACGTCCTTAAGCAGGACGACGCCTTGCCCTTCCTGGACCAGTACGAAAGCCTGGTCAGCCTGCTGGCGCGTGGCTACCTCCGGGAGGGGAAGCGGTTCGTGACGATCGCGGTCGGCTGTACGGGGGGCAAGCACCGGAGCGTGACGATGGCCGAGGAGCTCGGTGCGCGGCTGCGCACCCACGGCATCGGCAATCTCGTCGTCCACCGCGACCTGGGGCGCGAATGAACGCACGCAGCGAGGACCAGCCGACGCAGGTCCCGCCGACCGACCCGAAGGTCGTCGCCCTCGGCGGCGGCAAGGGGCTCGCGGCCTCGCTCTCGGCGTTGCGGCATGTGACCGAGCACCTCACCGCGGTGGTGACGGTCGCCGACAACGGCGGATCGTCCGGGCGGCTTCGCGACGAGTTCGGCGTCCTCCCTCCGGGCGACCTCCGGCAGGCCCTAGCCGCCCTGTGCGGTGACGACGAGTGGGGTCGCACCTGGGCCGAGGTGCTGCAGCACCGGTTCGCGAGCGACGGCCAGCTGGCCGGCCATGCGGTCGGCAACCTGCTCATCGTCGCCCTGTGGGAGCGGCTCGGACAGCACGTCGCGGGACTCGACTGGGTGGGCCGGCTCCTCGGTGCGCGCGGGCGGGTGCTGCCGATGTGTGCCGTACCCCTGGAGATCACCGCGCAGGTCGCGGGCCTCGACGCAGACGACCCACGGCGGTCCAGATCCTGCGGGGCAGGCCGAGGTCGCCGCCACCCACGGACAGGTCCGCAGCGTCGCGCTCGAGCCTCCTGATCCGCCGGCCTGTCCTGAGGCCGTCGAGGCGGTGCGTTCGGCGGACGGCATCGTGCTCGGGCCCGGTTCGTGGTTCACGAGCGTGCTCGTCCACCTGATGGTTCCCGAGCTCCGGTCCGCGTTGCTCGAGACGAGGGCACGTAGGGTTCTCACGCTGAACCTCGCGCCGCAGGCGGGGGAGACCCGGGGGTACTCACCGGAGCGTCACATCGAGGTGCTCGCCGCCCACGCGCCCGACCTACGCGTCGACGTCGTGGTGGCGGACGAGGCGTTCGTCGGCGACCAGCCGGCACTCGCTGCCGCGGCCTGGACGTTGGGCGCCGACCTCGTAGTCGCGGACGTCGCACGCGACGACGGTTCGCCGCGACACGATCCCGAACGTCTCGCTCGCGTGTATGCGAAGGTGCTAGGCAGTTAACTCTGCGTGTCCAGAAGTCGGACGAGAAACTGTCACAGGCTCGACCCATTCGCCCAAAGATTTCCCCATGCGTGGCAGGATCGGGCCATGGCGATGACGGCTCAGGTCAAGGCGGAACTCACGAGCACGACGGTGACAAAGCCGTGCTGCCGTAAGGCGGAGGTGTCGTCGATGCTTCGCTTCGCCGGCGGCCTGCACATCGTGAGCGGCCGGATCGTCATCGAAGCCGAGCTCGACACCGGGGCGTCCGCACGGCGACTACGCAGGGAGATCGCCGAGGTGTTCGGGCACGTGAGCGACGTGCTCGTGCTGGCGCCGGGCGGGCTCCGCAAGAGCAACCGGTTCGTCGTACGTGTGGTCAAGGAAGGCGAGGCGCTGGCCCGCCAGACCGGGCTGCTCGACGGTCGCGGTCGGCCCGTGCGAGGGCTGCCGCCGCAGGTCGTCAACGGATCCACCTGCGACGCGGTCGCCGCCTGGCGCGGGGCGTTCCTGGCGCACGGGTCTCTGACGGAGCCGGGGCGTTCGGCCGCACTCGAGGTGACCTGCCCGGGTCCCGAGGCGGCGCTGGCGCTTGTCGGTGCCGCGCGACGCATCGGCATCGCCGCCAAGGCGCGCGATGTCCGGGGCATCGACCGGGTGGTGATCCGCGACGGCGACGCGATCGGTGCGCTCCTGACCCGGCTGGGCGCCCACGAGAGCCTGATGGCGTGGGAGGAGCGGCGGATGCGCCGCGAGGTGCGGGCGACCGCCAACCGGCTGGCCAACTTCGACGACGCCAACCTCCGTCGTTCGGCGCGGGCGGCGGTCGCCGCTGGAGCCCGGGTCGAACGGGCGCTCGAGATCCTCGGCGACGACGTGCCCGACCACCTCAAGCTGGCCGGTCGGCTCCGCGTCGAGAACAAGCAGGCGAGCCTCGAGGAACTCGGCCAGATCCACGTACCTCCGTTGACGAAGGACGCCATCGCGGGACGGATCCGACGTCTTCTCGCGATGGCCGACAAGCGGGCGAGCGACCTCGGGATCGCCGGCACCGAGGCTAGCCTGACGCCCGAGATGATGAGCTCCTGACGCCAACACGCAGACCGTCTTGGGGTGGTCACGGCGCGGCCGGCGTCACCCGATAGTCTCCGTTTTGAGCCGTGCCTCATGCGCACGCTGGGTAGGCGCGGCGCCTGGCAACGAGGCCACGCCCCTGTCCGGGGACCCAAAGATCAGCAACGAACCCAGTGCGAGGGAGCGTCCCGTGACCATTCGGGTAGGAATCAATGGCTTCGGCCGCATCGGCCGCAACTTCTTCCGGGCGGTCCTCGCCCAGGGCGCAGACATCGAGGTCGTGGGCATCAACGACCTCACCAGCAACGACGTCCTGGCCCACATGCTCAAGTACGACTCGGTGCTGGGCAAGCTCGACGCCGAGATCAGCTACGACGACAACTCGCTGACGGTCAACGGCAAGTCGTTCCGCGCGACGGCCGAGACCGACCCGGCCAAGCTCCCGTGGGGCGAGCTCGACGTCGACGTCGTGATCGAGTCGACGGGCATCTTCACCAAGGCCGAGGACGCCCGCAAGCACGTTGACGCCGGCGCCAAGAAGGTCATCATCTCCGCGCCGGCGACCGGCGAGGACCTCACGATCGTGCTCGGCGTCAACGACGACAAGTACGACCCCAGCAAGCACACGGTCATCTCCAACGCCTCCTGCACCACCAACTGCGTGGCGCCGATGGCCAAGGTCCTGCTCGACAACTTCGGGATCGTCAAGGGCCTGATGACGACGATCCACGCCTACACCAGCGAGCAGCAACTGCTCGACCAGATCGCGGTGAGCCGCAAGGGCGCTGTCAACCTGCGCCGGATCCGGGCCGCGGGCATCAACATCGTTCCCACGACGACCGGTGCCGCGAAGGCGACCGCTCTCGTCATTCCCGAGGTCAAGGGCAAGCTCGACGGCATGGCGTTCCGGGTTCCGGTGCCGACCGGCTCGGTCACCGACCTGGTGGTCGACCTCGAACGCGAGACCACCAAGGACGAGGTCAACGCGGCGTTCAAGGCTGCCGCTGAGGGCCCGCTCAAGAACATCCTGCTCTACACGTCGGACGAGATCGTGTCGTCGGACATCGTGAACACGTCGCCGAGCTGCACGTTCGACTCCTCGCTCACGATGGTCAACGGCAACCAGGTCAAGGTCGTCGGCTGGTACGACAACGAGTGGGGTTACTCCAACCGTCTCGTCGACGTCGCCGCCCTCGTGGGTCGGTCCCTGTGAGCCTGAGGTCCATCGACGACCTGGGTGACCTGCGCGGCACGCGCGTCCTGGTCCGTTCGGACCTGAACGTTCCGCTCGACGGTGAGACGATCACCGACGACGGCCGGATCCGCGCCAGTGTTCCGACGATCCGTGCACTCGCCGACAGGGGTGCGCGGGTCGTCGTGACGGCGCATCTCGGCCGTCCGAAGGGCGCACCTGAGGCGAAGTACTCCCTCGCGCCCGTGGCCCGGCGGCTCGGAGAGCTTCTCGGCCAGCCGGTCGCGTTCGCCACCGACACCGTGGGGGAGAGCGCACGGTCGACGGTCGGCGGGTTGGCCGACGGTGCGGTCGCGCTGCTCGAGAACGTCCGGTTCGACCCGCGGGAGACCAGCAAGGACGACTCCGAACGGGGTGAGTTCGCCGACCAGCTCGCGGCGTTCGCGGACGTGTTCGTCTCCGACGGCTTCGGTGCGGTGCACCGCAAGCACGCAAGCGTCTACGACGTCGCGGCGCGGCTGCCGCACGCGGCCGGCAACCTCGTTCTCGCCGAGGTCGAGGTGCTGCGCAAGCTCACCACCGATCCCGACCGGCCGTACGCCGTCGTTCTTGGCGGCGCGAAGGTCTCCGACAAGCTCGGCGTGATCGACAACCTGCTCGGCAAGGCGGATCTCCTGCTCATCGGCGGCGGCATGGTGTTCACGTTCCTTGCCGCGAAGGGCTACGAGATCGGCAAGAGCCTGCTCGAGGAGGACCAGATAGAGGTCGTCAAGGATTACTTGACGCAGGCGGGCGATCGGATCGTCCTGCCCACCGACATCGTGGCGGCGTCGGCCATCGCCGACGACGCCGAGCACGACGTGGTCCCGGCCGACTCGATCCCCAAGGACCGGATCGGCGTCGACATCGGCCCGGCGTCGGCCCGGCTCTTCGCCGAGAAGCTCGCAGGTGCGCACACCGCGTTCTGGAACGGGCCGATGGGCGTCGCGGAGATTGCCGCGTTCGCGGGCGGTACGCGTGCCGTGGCAGAGGCCCTCACCAGGATCGACGGGCTGTCGGTCGTGGGCGGTGGCGACTCGGCGGCTGCGGTCCGGGCACTCGGGTTCGCCGAGGACGCGTTCGGTCATATCTCTACCGGTGGTGGCGCGAGCCTCGAATACCTCGAGGGCGCGACCCTTCCCGGCCTTGCGGTGTTGGAGGACTAGACAGTGGCAGCCAAGCGGGCCGAACGCACGCCGTTGATGGCCGGTAACTGGAAGATGAACCTCGACCACCGCGAGGCCGTTCATCTGGTCCAGAAGCTGGCCTGGACGCTGCAGGACAAGAAGCACGACTTCGAGTCGGTCGAGGTGGCGGTGCTCCCGCCGTTCACCGACCTCAGGTCGGTGCAGACTCTCGTCGACGGTGACCGGCTGCGGCTGAAGTACGGCGGCCAGGACCTCAGTCAGCATGACGGGGGCGCCTACACCGGCGACATCTCCGGTGCGATGCTCGCCAAGCTCGGCTGCACGTACGTCCTCGCCGGCCACTCCGAACGCCGCGAGCACCACCACGAGGACGACACGCTCGTCAACGCCAAGGTGCACGCCGCGTTGCGCAACGGCCTCACGCCGCTGCTCTGTGTCGGCGAGGGTCTGGACGTACGCCGGGAGGGCCGCCAGGTCGAGCACACCGTCGGACAGGTGCAGGCCGACCTCGACGGTGTGAAGGCAGACCAGGCCGCCGACCTTGTGATCGCCTACGAACCGGTGTGGGCGATCGGCACCGGCGAGGTCGCCACCCCTGATGACGCGCAGGAGGTGTGCGCCGCGATCCGCGCGGCCGTGGGGGAGCGCTATGACGCCGACGTCGCGCGTGCGGTGCGGGTGCTCTACGGCGGTTCCGTCAAGGCGGCCAACGTCGGCGGCATCATGACCCAACCCGATGTCGATGGCTGCCTGGTCGGTGGCGCGAGCCTCGATCCCGAGGGGTTCGGCGCGATCTGCCGCTTCCACGACATGCCCATCCTGCCCGGGTAGACGCCTCGTGCCCGGCGGGCGCCCGTACATCGTCGCGAGCGCCGCGATGTCCGTCGACGGCTTCATCGACGACGCAAGCGATCGCAGGCTCGTGCTGTCCGACGCGACCGACCTCGACCGGGTGGACGAGGTCCGCGCCGGTTGCGACGCGATCCTGGTCGGCGCCGGGACCGTTCGCGCGGACGACCCACGTCTGATTCTCCGTTCCGACGTACGCCGTCTGGGCCGGCTTTCGGCCGGGCTGCCTGGTGATCCGGTGAAGGTCCTGCTCACCGGAACCGGCAACGTCGATCCGGCGGCGCGCTTCTTCACGACGGGCGAGGGGGAGAAGGTCGTCTACGCCGCGAGCCCGGTGGTGTCGACACTGCGTGGGCGGATCGGCGCCCTCGCCGCGGTGGTGGATGCGGGCGAGCCCCTCGACCTGGATGATGTGCTTGCCGACCTGCGGGCCAGGGGCGTCCGCCGACTGCTCGTCGAGGGCGGGTCGCGCGTGCTCACCGCGTTCCTCACCGAGGATCTCGTCGACGAACTCCAGCTCGCGGTGGCGCCGTTCTTTGTTGGGGAGGAGTCCGCTCCGCGGTTCGTCGGTGCAGGTCTCTTCCCGTACGGTCCGGGTCGCCGGATGCGACTCGCCGACGTACGCCCGGTCGGCGACATGGTGGTGCTGCGGTACCTCCTGGCTGCGGACCGGTACTGGCTGCGCGAGTCCGTTGAGCACGCGAGACTCTGCCCGCCGTCGGCGACGGCGTTCGCCGTGGGTGCTGTCCTTGTCGACGCCGAGGGCCGCGAGATCGCCCGCGGCTACTCTCGCGAGACCGCTCCTGACGAGCACGCGGAGGAAGCCGTCCTGGCCAAGGTCGACCCTGCCGATCCGAGGCTGGGTACCGCGACGCTCTACACGAGCCTGGAGCCCTGCAGCGTCCGTGCGTCCCGTCCACGGGCGTGCGCCGATCTCCTCGTCGACGCGGGCGTGGCGCGGGTCGTCCTCGCCTGGCGGGAGCCGGCTCTCTTCGTCGACTGCCACGGCGTCGAGCGGCTCCGCGACGCGGGCGTCGAGGTGGTCGAGCTTCCGGAGTTCGCGACGGCGGCGCGGGAGGTCAACCAGCACCTCTTCGACCCGCCCTAGCCGGCGCGCGATCCGATGCGGCCCGCTGTGGGCGCTGGTTGTTGGGTGAGGGTGCCCTTGACTCCATAGGTCCGTATCAAGGGACCCATCACCCATCACCCATCACCCATCAGCCCAATGCCCAATGCCCAATGCCCAACGCCCAACGCCCAGCGCAGGCGGCCAGGCGTCAGTCCCGGTGTGCGTGCCGTTCGACGGTCTCGGCGAGGGTCTGCGCGAGGAGACCGGCGACCGGAAGCTGGACGTCCGCTGACCGGGCTGCTGCCACGACGTCCCAGAGGTCCTTGCTCCACGGGCGGTACGCCACCGGAACCTGGCCGGTGTCGTACGCCGCCGCCACCTGGTCGAAGAAGCCCCAGCTCCGCGCCACCCACGAGTCGCCGGTGCTGGTGCTCGCGACCTTCAACACCGTGTCCGGGTCGACGTCGTACGCCTGCGCCAGCTCGATCGCCTCGTGCGCGCCGGCAAGGGCCGCGAACATCATCAGCTGATTGGCGAGCTTCACGGCGGAACCGGCGCCGGGTGCACCGACGTGGACCACGTGGTCGGCGATGGCATCGAGGTACGGTCCCGCGTGGGCCAGCGCCTCCGCGTCGGCCCCTGCCATCACCGTGAGCGCGCCCTTCTCAGCGCGTTCGGCCCCTCCGCTGACCGGAGCGTCGACGAATCCGACCTCGTTGTCGGCGGCGAACTCACCGAGCGTGGCGGCCGTGTCCGGGAGCACCGTGCTGTGGACCACGACGAGCGGGTCGTCGGCGAGGGCGTCGAGGACGCCAGGTGCGCGGACGATCGAGGTCACGGCCTTGTCGTCGGGTACGGCGAGCGCGAGCACGCGGCAGCCGGCGAGATCTGCGAGCGACTGTGCGCCGCTGGCCCCCCGGTCCGCCGCGGCGCGTACGACGTCGGGCCGGAGGTCGTATGCCGTCACCGGCCAGCCGGCCCGGGCCAGCGCGGTCACCATCGGGAGTCCGAGGTTGCCGAGGCCGACGAAGCCGACACGGGCCGAGGAGTCCAGAGGGGTCATGCGGCCTCCGAGGGGATCGACCGGGGCGGCGTGCGGCCCTCTGGACGACACGTCGCGAATTTGACTATTGTCTACAGCAGGCAAGCGCCTTCCACAACCGTTCGACGACCCATCCGTTGGCTGGAGGACTCGTGGCCGCACGCGACCGGGCCCCGTCGGCCGGCGAGCCGGCCGGGCGGCTCCAGCCTCGCCTCAACCCCAAGAGCCTGGTGCAGCTCGCGGCGGAGGAGCTCCGGCGGATGATCCTCGCGGCCGAGCTGAAGCCCGGCGACCGGCTGATCGAGGAGCGACTGACCGAGCACCTCGGCATCAGCCGGCCGCCGCTGCGGGAGGCCATGCGCATCCTGCAGCAGGAGGGACTGATCGACGTCCAGCCCCGGCGCGGGGCGACCGTGCGCGAGCTCGCCGACTCGGATGTCTACGAGATCCTCACCCTCCGGTCTGCCCTCGAGCGGCTGGCCGTCGAGTTGGGCGTTCCGGTGACCGAGCCCGAGCGGCTCCAGCGCTGTCGCGACGCCCTGGCCGAGATGGAGGCCTGCGCCGCCCGCGAGGACCGGGCCCACCTCGTCGAGTGCGGCTACGAGTTCCATCGCGCGATCGTGGCCCTCGCGGGGCACCGCCGCCTCGAGGGCCTCTACGACTCACTGCACCAACAGCTCCTGCTCTGCATGGCGATGAACCTCTTCGCCCGCGAGCACTATTACGAGGACCTGGCCCGGCACGTCGAGCGTCACAAGGTGCTGCTCGACGTGATCGAGGCAGGAGATCCGGGAGCGGTCCTCGACGAACTGGCCGCACACGGGGAGCGGTCCTTCACCCGGCACCACGCGGAGGGATCCGAGTCCCAGGCGTAGGTGTCAACCAGGCAAGGGCTCCAGAAGAAGCGGTCCAAGGAACAGGCGCAGGAAAGACCCACACCGAAAGAGGTGGACCCGTGCACACCAGCTCCGCTCGCCGTGACCATTCTCGACCGGCGGCACCCCGCTCAGCTCTCTCCCGGCGTGGCTTCCTCGCCCGGATGTCCGCCGGTGCCGCGGCTCTCGGCGCCGGCTCGTTCGCCGCCGCGTGCTCGCCGTTCGGAGGGACCGTCGACGACAACGGCAAGGGTGGCGGTGACGGCGGCGGTACCTTGCGATTCATCACACCGGCCGACCTCGGGCTGGAACGCAAGCTCTACACAGGTTTCCTGCGTGACTTCGAGCGGCAGAACGAGGGCTCGACGGTCAAGGTCACCTTCGAGGCGTGGGACGACTACATGACCAAGCTTCCCACGTTGTTCGCCGGCGGCGCGGTACCCGACCTGATCCACCAGCACCAGAGCATCGTGCAGGACTACGGTCACCGTGGTGCACTCCTCGATCTGGCGCCACTGATGGATCGCGACGGTATCGACCGCTCGGCGTTCGTCCCCGCGCTGCTCGACGCGTTCACCGACGGTGACAAGGTCTACGGCATCCCCAAGGATTCCGCGGCCTGGGGCGTCTACTACAACAAGGACAAGTTCGACGAGGCCGGCCTCGACTACCCCAGCGACGACTGGTCGATGGACGACCTGCGCGAGACCGCCCGCGCGTTGACGCGTGACGACAAGGGGCGCAGTCCGGGCGATGCGGGGTTCGACCCCAAGAAGATCAAGCAGTACGGCTTCAACTGGATGGAGCCCGTGCCCACCGAGTCGGAGAACACCCGCGGCTTCGTCGAGGCACTCGGTGGTGACTGGTACGACGAGAAGTACACCAGGACCCTGATCGACGAGAAGCCGGCACTGGACCAGTTCGAGCTGTTCCGGAAGATGCGCTGCGAGGACATGAGCACACCCTCGCCCACGCTCGACCTCGGCCAGGGCGACCCGTTCCGTGCTCAGCTGACGGCGATGACGGTCGGACACCACTCGACGGACTTCTTCCTGCGGGAGGAGAAGGCGAAGTTCGCTTGGGGCGTGACGTTCATCCCCAAGGGTCCGGGCGGGCAGTTCGTTCCGGTCGGATGCAGTGGTTGGGCGATTCCCGCCGGAGCGAAGGACCAGGACGGCGCGTGGAAGCTGCTCAAGCACCTGACCAGCAAGTCGGTGCAGAGGAGCTTCGCCGAGCAGAAGCGGTGGGCGCCCTCCATCCAGTCGGCCATGGACGCACTCATCCGCGACGACCCGACGGACGGTTTCGTCAAGGTGCACGTCGATCCGCTGCGCGAGCGCAGCGACCGCACGGTGATCACGATGAAGTTCCCGGCGAACCAGTCGAGGATCAAGGAGGCGTACGCCACCAACTTCAACCCGGTCTTCACCACCTGCAAGAGCTCCGACGTCGCCGGCGCCGCTCAGAAGACCAAGGAGCAGGTCGACTCGATCCTGGCTGGAGACTGAGCCGTGCGGGTCGCCATGCGACGTAAGGAGGCGGTGGACGGCTACCTGTTCATCGCGCCGTGGCTGATCGGGTTCGTGTTCCTGGTCGCCGGGCCGATGATCGCGTCGCTCGTCATCGCGTTCATGGACTGGGACCTGTTCAGTCCACCACGATGGGTGGGGCTCGACAACTTCCGGAACCTGCTGGGGGACCGGCTGGTCGGGCTCTCGCTCTACAACACGGCGTTCTTCACGGCGATCAGCGTCCCGCTCAACCTCGCGACCGCCATGGGCGCGGCGATGCTCCTGAACGTACGCATGAGGTTCCGGCCGATCTTCCGTACCGCGTTCTATCTGCCCGCGGTGATGCCGGCGGCGGCGAACGCGATCCTGTGGTTCTGGATCCTCAACCCCGAGGTGGGGTTGGCGAACTCGCTGTTGAAGATGCTGGGCCTGCCCGAGCTGCAGTGGTTGTACGACCCGACGACCGCGAAGCCGTCGTTCATCATCATGAACCTCTGGGGTATCGGGAACACGATGGTGATCTTCCTTGCCGGCCTGCAGGGAATCCCGCAGACGTTGTACGACGCGGCCGAGGTCGACGGGGCGAATGCCTGGCACAAGTTCCGGGCGGTGACGATCCCGATGCTGTCACCGGTCATCCTGTTCAACCTGGTGCTGGGCATCATCGCATCGTTCCAGATCTTCACCTCCGCCTTCCTGCTCACATCGGACGGCGGGCCCGAGCAGTCGACCCTCTTCTCGGTGTTGTACCTGTACCGGCTCGGGTTCGAGCAGTTCAAGATGGGCTACGCGTCGGCGTACGCGTGGGTGATCTTCCTGGTGATCCTCGCGTTCTCCCTGGTGCAGCTGCGGCTCTCGCGGTCGTGGGTCTACTACGAGGGCGGTGATGCGCGGTGAGCTCGACCAGCCACCCAGAGGCCATTCCGGACCAGAGGCCACGCGAGGTCACGGCCGCCCGACCCTCGCCGGCGCGGTCTCGTCGTCGCGGGCCGTCGCCCGGGCGCCTGGCGTTGTACGCCGTGATGGTCGTTCTCAGCCTGATCTTCCTGGTGCCGATGATCTGGCTGACCTCGACCTCGCTGAAGACGCAGGGCCAGGTCTTCGCCTATCCGCCGGTGTGGGTGCCGAACCCCCTGCAGTGGGGCAACTACGTCGAGGCGATGAGCCGGGCACCCCTGCTGGTGTGGCTCTCCAACACCGTGGTGATCACGCTGTTCGCGATGGCGGGCACGTTGTTGTCGAGCTCGCTGGTGGCGTTCGGGTTCGCGCGGCTGCGGTTCCCGGGCCGCCGGGTGCTGTTCATCCTGCTGCTCAGCACCATGATGCTGCCGGACGTCGTGACCCTCGTGCCGCAGTTCATCCTGTTCCGCTCGCTCGGCTGGGTCGACACGTTCCTGCCGCTGATCGTGCCGACGTTCCTCGGCGGCGGCGCGTTCAACATCTTCCTGGTGCGGCAGTTCTACCTGACCATTCCGCGCGACTTCGACGAGGCCGCCCGGATCGACGGCGCATCGAACCTTCGGATCTGGTGGCACATCATCCTGCCCCTGTCGCGACCGGTACTGATCGCCGTGGGCATCTTCTCGTTCGTCTACCACTGGAACGACTTCCTGTTACCGCTCATCTACCTGCAGAGCGAGGGAAACAAGACGCTCGCGTTGGGCCTCCGCGCGTTCATCAGCCCGACGGACGCGTCGTGGAACATCAGCATGGCGGCGTCGATGTTCCTCGTCATCCCGGTGCTGATCGTCTTCTTCGTGGCCCAGCGGCAGTTCATCCGGGGCGTGGTGATGACCGGGATCGCCGGCAGGTAGTGCGCCCGCCCGGCCGGTGATCTGATGAACTGGTCGGACGACCGGATGGCCGGTCGGGACGTACGACAGGTCGGTACGGACGACCGCGAAGGAGATGTGAATGTCCGAGGAGGCAGCCGGACCGGCAGGCCTCGCAGGTCTCGCAGGTCTCAGGGTGCTCGAGGTCGGTGTCTTCATGGCGGCACCGTTCGCCGGCATGCAACTGGCGGATCTCGGTGCGGACGTCGTGAAGGTCGAACCGCCGGGTCGCGGCGACCCGTCGCGACAGATCGGCCCGTTCGTCGGCGGCGAGAGCTCGCCGTTCGTCCGCCTCAACCGCAACAAGCGCTCGGCCGCGATCGACCTCAAGCAGCCTGCCGGCAAGGCGGCCTTCCGTCGCCTCGTCGAGTCCGCCGACATCCTGCTGGAGAACCTCCGGCCTGGTGCGATGCGCCGGCTCGGGCTCGGCTACGACGACCTGCGCGAGATCAACCCGCGGCTGGTCTACGTCTCGCTGTCGGGATGGGGTCAGGACGGACCACGCGCCGCCCTACCCGGTCTCGACGTGATGGCGCAGGCGCGTGCGGGCCTGATGAGCATCACCGGCGAGCCCGGTCGGCCGCCGGTCAAGATCGGCGTACCCCTCTGCGACCTCGTGTCGGGGCTCTACGGCGCGCTGGCCGCCACCACCGCACTCAGATCCAGGGATGTGACCGGCGAGGGGCAGCACATCGACGTGTCGCTGTTCGAGGCCGGTGTGTCGTTCGCGATCTGGGAGGCCGGACGGTATTTCGGCACGGGTGAGGTCGGCGGGCCGCTCGGTTCCGCGCACCAGAGCACCGCGCCGTACCAAGCCTTCGCCACGTCCGACGGCTGGGTGACCATCGGCGCGGTGACGCCCAAGACCTGGACGGCGTTCTGCCAGGTGCTGGGGCTCGATGCACTGCACGCGGAGGAACGGTACGACGACGCCTACGAGCGGCAGGCCCTGCGGCACGAACTGGTCCCGGTCATCGAGCGGGCCACGTCCGGCTGGGAGACCGACGCGCTCGTCGCCGCACTCGACGCGGCCGGCGTCCCGTGTGCGCCGATCGCCGACTACGCGGAGGTGTTCGACGACGAGCACCTCGAGGCGCGGGGATACTTCTGGGACGCGCCGCATCCCCGCCTCGGAGACGTCCGACAGCTGGGCTCGCCGATGCGGTTCTCGGGCACCCCGGTCGTACGCCGGAACGCCGGCCCGGTCCTCGGCGGCGACACCGAGGAGGTCCTCGTCGAATCCGGATGTTCGACCGAGGAGGTCGAGGCGCTCGCCGACTCCGGCGCGGTCCAACGGGCGCAGGACCGGGTCGACCCGCCCGATCGGACGACCCCTACGAGCCCCGGGGAGGACTAGTGCCAGCAGTGCCAGCGAACGACGGGCCCGCCGCCGACGGGACGGGCGTCCAGTCACCGGAGCTGCTCGCGGAACGGCGGGGCGCCATCCTGTGGGTCACGTTCAACCGGCCGCGCCAGCGCAACGCGATGACCTGGGCGATGTACGAAGGCCTCGCGGCTGCCTGCACGCGGGCCGACGACGACCCGGAGATCCGCGCGATGGTTCTCCAGGGCGCCGGCGGCGAGGCGTTCGTCGCGGGGACCGACATCGCGCAGTTCGTGGACTTCGACGGCGGCTCCGAGGGTGTCGAGTACGAACGACGGATGAGCGGGATACTCGACCAGCTCGCCGGCGTGGCCGTACCCACGGTCGCAGTGGTGGGCGGCTACTGCGTCGGCGCGGGTCTCGCGCTCGCCGCCACCTGCGACCTCCGGGTTGCGAGCAGGGGGTCCACGTTCGGCGTCCCGATCGCCCGGACGCTCGGCAACTGCCTGTCCATCCAGACCTGCGCGCTCCTGGTCGACCACCTCGGACCGGGACGTGCCCTCGACCTGCTCCTGCGGGCCCGTCTGATGGACGCGGAGGAGGCGTACGCCGCCGGCTTCCTCAGCGAGCTCTGCGACGCGGACGACCTGGACGCGACGGCGGGCGCCCTGGTCGACCGGCTGGTCGACCACGCCCCTCTGACCATGTGGGCCGCGAAGGAAGCAGTTCGCCGGCTGCGCGCCCACCGGCTTCCCTCGGACGCCAACATCGTCCATCGCGTCTACGCCAGCGAGGACTTCGCCGCGGGGGTGCGTGCGTTCCTGGCCAAGGAACGCCCGGCCTGGACCGGGCGGTGAGGCGCCGACCGTTGACTGCCGACCCGTTGACTGCCGACCCGTTGACTGCCGACCCGTTGACTGCCGACCGGGCGAGGAGGACTCGCTGTGCCTGCACCTGACGGACGCGACCGCCCCACCGTGACGACCCGGCCTGCGGAACCCCGCCGCGAGGAGCCCGCTGCCGGGAGCCTGTATGACCTGGACCTGTCGCCGCGCCGCCGCCGGATCGCCCTCGGGGTAGCCCTGCTGGGCCTCGTCGTCAGCCTCGCCGCCGGGGTCCTCGCCCGCCCGCCCACGCTCTGGGGGCTGCTCCCCGTGGTCCTGTACGCCGTGCTGTGCCTGGTCGGCATGGACATCGTGATCGCCACCGCGGTGGCCGTACTGTCCGCGGCCGTCATCGCGCGGATGTCGCCGGTCGAGCTCGGCGAGACCCTGGGTACGTCGATGGGCGACGACATCACCGTGATCGGCATGGTGATCGTGCTCGGCGCCGGACTCGGCGAGGTGATCCGGCGGACCGGCGTGGCGGAGTACGTCGTACGCGCGATCCTCGGCGTGACCGGCCGCCACAGCCAGCGGGCCGTCCTCGCCGGCGTGCTGTTCTCGAGCCTGGTGCTGGTGGCCTGTACGGGCACGCTCGCCGGTTCGATCGCGATCGCCGCGCCGATCGTGGTACCGATCTGCGCCCGGGTCGGCTTCACGAGGTCGTCGACCGCGGCCGCGCTCTTCGTCGGCGGCTGCGCCGGGCTCGTACTGGCGCCGTTCGCAGGATCCAACATCGCGATCCTCGAGGCGGCGGACGTGGGCTACGGCACCTACGTCACCGTCGGTGCGGGTCCGCTCGCCGCGCTCTCGCTCGTGATGGCGTTCGCCGTGGTGCCCTGGATCCAGCGCCGTTCGGCCAGGTCTGGCGACTTCTACGACGACGAGGCGTCGGCGTCGGAGGCCGAGAGCCTGCTGCGCCCGGAGACGCCGCGGGCCACGGCCGCCTTCGTCGTACTCCTGCTCGTCTCGGTGGTCTACGCCGCGGTCTTCGAGGGCGGTACGACGTTCCCGCTGCTGGCGCTGGTGGTACTCGCGGTGGTCACCGGGCTCGTCGCGCGGATGCGGCTCGACGAGGTGTTCGCGGCGCTCTACCAGGGCGCGGCGCGGCTGTTCTCGATGCTCGTGCTGTTCTGGTTGCTCGCGGCGTTGTTCCAGGTGCAGGAACTGATCAAGCCGTACGACGTGATCCTCTCGAAGTGGGGCGACAGCCTCGGCCAGCTGGGCGGACTGACCTTCGCGCTGGCGATCGCGCTCATCGGCTGGGTCGGCGTGCCGGGTGCGACCGCGGCGCAGGTCACCCTGGTGGACAAGGTGTTCGGGCCGGTCGCCGCCAGCATCGGCATCGGCGCGTCCGCGTGGGTGGTGGTCCTGCTGTGGGCGTCGAAGGGCGACACCTACGGCCCGTTCCCGAACGCCAACATGGTGGGCCCGATGGGGTTCGCCCGCTCCACGTCCCTGCGCAACCAGCTGTTGACGGGGTGGACGATCATGGCGGCGGCGTCGGTGATGTACGCGGGCCTGCTGCTCCTGCTGACCTAGAACATGTCTGGTAGTGCGACGCCGCTCCCTGACCGGCCCCGCCTTACCAGACACGCCCTTAGCCGGCTCTACCTGAGAGGTGACGCAGATGGCCGACGACCTGCTTCTTCGAGGTGGCACCGTCGTCGACGGCACGGGTGCGCCTGGTCGCACTGCCGACGTACGGGTCGCCGGCGGGATGATCGCGGAGGTGGGGCGGGGTCTCGACAGCGGCGCGGGACGGGTGCTCGACGTGTCGGGCGCGATCGTCTGCCCCGGCTTCATCGACCTGCACTCCCACGCCGACTACACCATCTTCGGTGCACCGCACGCGGTCACCCAGGTCACGCAGGGTGTGACGACCCTGGTGACCGGCAACTGCGGCTTCTCGCCGTTCCCCGTCGTACCCGAACACGCCGACGAGCTGCGGGCGCACGGCGCGTTCATCGACGACGGGCTGACCTGGGAGTGGTCGAGCGCGGGGGAGTACGCCGACGCTGTGGAACGGCTTCCCCTCGGTGTCAACCTCGCCCTGCAGGTCGGGCACGGCTCCTTGCGGATCGCGGCGATGGGCGGTGTCGGCCGCGCGCCGGACGCCGCAGAGCTCGACCGGATGCGCGCGCTCGTCACACGGAGCGCTCCTGACGTCGTGGGCTTTTCCAGCGGGCTCATCTACGCGCCCGGTTCATACGCCCACACCGACGAGCTGGTCGCGCTCGCGACCGAGGCGGCGGCCGCGGGCCTGCTGCACTCGACCCACATCCGCGACGAGGGCGCGGGCCTGCTGGACGCTGTCAACGAGGCATTGACGATCGCCCGGCAGTCCGGCGTACGGCTGGAGATCTCGCATCTGAAGGCCTCCGGCCAGGCGTACTGGGGACAGGTCGCGGCCGCACTGGAACTGGTCGACGGTGCGCGGGGGGAGGGCGTCGACGCCGGCGCCGACCAGTACCCCTACACCGCCTCCAGCACCACGCTCACCAGCTGGCTGCCGGGATGGGCACTGTCCGGCGGACCCGCCGCCCTGCTCGAGCGGCTCGACGATCCGTCCGAGGCAGCGCGGATGGTGGCGGCCCTCGACGGTACGGAAGGGCGAGGCTTCCATCCCGACCGGATCGTGGTCGCGGACACGCCGGAGGGTCCTTACCGCAGGTTCGTCGGGCGGAGCGTCTCGGCGGCTGCGAGCGACCTCGGACTCGAACCGGCCGCCGCCGCTGTGGAGCTGCTGCGCGGCCAGCGCGGTCTGCTCGGTGTGGTCAACCACTCGATGTCCGAGGACGACGTACGCCTCGTCCTCCGCGACGCCGACGTCGCGGTCGCGAGCGACGGGCACGTCGTGGGGTGCCCTGGGCGAGGTCGGCCGCACCCGCGCGGGCTCGGTACGTTCACCCGGGTCCTGGGTCACTACGCGCGGGACGAGGCGGTGCTCGACCTTCCCCTGGCGGTCCGCAAGATGACCTCGCTGCCGGCGGCCCGACTGGGCTGGTCCGACCGGGGCGTGGTGGCGCCCGGTGCGGTGGCGGACCTCTGCGTGTTCGACCCGGCCGGGGTGCGGGACCGGGCCACGTTCGAGGACCCGTGGCAGCTGTCGACCGGCGTCCTGCACACGCTGGTCGGAGGTACGCCGGTACTCGAGGACGGCGAGCCCACCGAGGAGCCCGCGGGAACGGTGTTGGGTCGGGGCACGCTCGGCATACGTCGTGGGCGAAGGGCGCCTTGATCCAGCCGTGCCGGGGCTTTGCATCTGGGGTGAAGGGACCCTTGCTCCCATAGGTTCATGTGAAGGGTCCCTTGATCCACCTGGGTTGGCCGTGCCCGCGGCAACCCCGGACCAGCCGCCAGCACCCCGAGCCCGCCGCCCGCGTGCAACCTCCACCCCGTCTGATCGCGTCCCAACCGAGTTGCCTCGCACTGGGGTGCCCACGAGAATGGCTGCCTGTGAGTAGTCCTCGACCGGCCGAGGAACCACCCGGCGGGTCGAGTCCGTCGCGGTGGCGCCGCCGGCTTCTGGCCCTGCGGCCCGACCTGACCCCCATGCGGACATCCCGCGACTTTCGGCTGCTGTGGCTGGCCGGGACGGTGTTCTACCTCGGTGGAATGGTCAGCTACGTCGCCCTGCCGTTCCAGCTCTACCACCTCACCGGGTCCAACTTCGCCGTCGGCGCCCTCGGGCTGGCCCAGCTCGTGCCGCTTATCGCGTGCGGCCTCTACGGCGGTGCGCTGGCCGACCGGGTCGACCGGCGCAGCGTCCTCGTCGCCACAGGTGCGGCACAGTGCGTCCTCACCGTGGTCCTGCTCGCCAACGCCGCGATGCCGCGGCCGTCGGTCTGGCTGATCTACACGATCGCCGTCCTCCTGGTGGTGGCCCAGTCGCTGCAGCGGCCGAGCCGGGAGGCGCTGACGCCCCGCGTCGTACGCCACGACCAGCTTCCCGCCGCCGTCACGCTGTCGTCGATCGGACTCCAGAGCGGCATGCTCGCCGGGCCCGCACTCGGCGGCCTGATCCTCGCGACCGCCGGCGCCGCCTGGGCGTACGCCGTCGACGTCGCGGGTCTCGTCGTCGCCACCATCCTGTTCACCCGGATCGGGAAGTACCCCCCGCTGCAGGAGAGCGTGCAGGCCGGCCTGGCCGGCACGGTGCGGGGGATCGCCGACGGGCTGCAGTACGCCGTACGCCGCAAGGACCTGCTCGGCACCTACGTGGTCGACCTCGCGGCGATGTTCCTCGCGATGCCGACCGTCCTGTTCCCGGCGTTCGCAGCGGACGTCCTCGACCGTCCGACGGCCCTCGGACTCCTCTACTCCGCCGGCACCGTCGGGTCACTCGTCGCGACCGCGACGAGCGGATGGACCGCGCGGGTTCACCACCACGGCCGGGCGGTCGTCCTGGCGGCGGCGACCTGGGGCGCCGCGGTGGTCCTCGCCGGGCTGGCGCCGTCGGTCTGGCTGGCGCTGGTCGCCCTGGCGGTCGCCGGCGCGGCCGACATGATCAGCGGCGTCTTCCGCAGCGTGATCTGGCACCAGACCATTCCGGACGAGCGCCGCGGCCGGCTGGCCGGCATCGAGATGCTGTCGTACTCCATGGGCCCGATGGGCGGCGAGGCCCGCGCGGGCCTCGTCGCGGACGCGACGAGCGTGCGTACGTCGATCGTGAGCGGCGGCGCACTGTGCGTCGTGGGCGTCGGTCTCGTCGCCGCCTGGTTGCGCGACTTCTGGACCTACGACTCACGCACCGACGAGCATGCCGTCCACGAGCGGAGGGTCCGGGCGGAACGCGCCGCCGCGGAGTCGGAGGAGACCGCACCCGGGATGCCTGAGAGCGCCGCCGTCGGTCCGTTGGTCGATGCCGCCGCGGATCAGTCTGATCAGTTGGATCAGTCGAGTCAGTCGGAGCCGGCGCCGAACGGGAACAGCGGCCGCCACTCGCGCAGCTCGGCGACGTCATAGACGTCCGCGGGCGTGTAGGGGTCCTTGGCGAGGACCTCGCGCAACTCGGCCTCGTCGGCCACGTCGTAGAGGAGGAGCGCGCCCGTGTCGTCCGTCCACGGCCCGGCGGTGACGAGGGTGCCGGCAGCGTGGAGCGTGGCGAGGTACTCCCGGTGGGCGGGCCGGACCTCGAGCCGACGGTCGTTGTTCTTGAACCGGAGCTGCACTGCGAAGATCGCCATACCGCCGAGGCTAACAGCGTGGCCCGGCCCGGCCACCGCCGCGTGAGCCGGTGCGGACGCCCGCCTCGGGACCGGTGCGAGCGCCCGCCTCGGGACGTGCGCGAGCACCTGCCTCGAAGCGGGCCAAGCGCCTGCCCCGGGACGTGCGCGAGCGCCTGCCTCGGAGCGGGCCAAGGACGTCCGCCGAGACGCGGGCGGTGGCCCGTTGAGCCGCGCCGGCACCGGCCCGCGATGCCGGGGGAGCCCGATCTGGGCGCCGTGTCGTACGCTAAGGCTCTTGGGTTTCGAATAAACCGGTCATTGGCGTCATCGGACAAAGGGGTTCACCGGACCGTGGTCACCACCCTCTCGATCCTGCTGATCCTCACGAGCCTGGTGCTCGTGCTGCTGGTCCTGCTCCACAAAGGGCGGGGCGGCGGATTGTCCGACCTGTTCGGTGGTGGGGTGACATCGAGCCTTGGTGGCTCCTCCATCGCTGAGCGCAACCTCGACCGCATCACGGTTGGCACGGGCATCATCTGGTTCGCCTGCATTGTGGGACTCGGATTGCTGCTCAAGTTCGGCTAGGGCACGGGCACCCTCCCGACGTCCCTCGGCCGCTGGCGCGCCGCAACACTCGTGGCCGCCGCTCCTGATCGCCGATGTCCAGACTTCCCTGATCCGTCGCCCCGTATCGCCGTATTCACGAGGGAGATCGTCCGTGGCAAGTGGCAGCGCCATTCGAGGCAGCCGGGTCGGTGCCGGTCCGATGGGAGAAGCCGAGCGCGGGGACACCGCGCCACGGCAGCGCGTCACCTACTGGTGCGCCAACCGGCACGAGACCCGCCCGAGCTTCGCGCTTGACGCTCAGGTGCCGGACTCCTGGGACTGCCCGCGGTGCGGGCTCCCCGCCAGCCTCGACTCCGGCAACCCGCCCCCGGCGCCGAGGAACGAGCCGTACAAGACCCATCTCGCCTACGTCAAGGAACGCCGGACCGACGAAGAGGCCCGGCAGATCCTCGAGGAGGCCCTCCAGCAGCTCCGCGACCGGGTCGGTCGGGGCGAGGTCATCCTCTGAGCGGGAGCGGTGCTCCTGTCGATGGCCATCTCTCGCCGTAAGTGACCGCGTTCAGCCCGCAGGTGGCCGCAGAACCAGGCAGGTACGCCTGGTAGTGCGTCCCCGCAGGTGCTGAACGCGGTCATTTCGCGCCCGTAGCTCAACCGCGGCAGACCCGCGACTGACGAGGCGACGAACTGGCCGTCGTCCGACTGCGGCCCGCTGGCATGACGTGCCAGCGGCCGGCGGGCCGTCTGCGTTCACCGGCAGACATCCCATGTCCCACGTCCAATGTCTGGCGTGGGCGAGGGGGAGCCGCCATCGGCGTCCGCAGCCCTCGAGGTCGCTCCAGCGATCCCCGCACCGACCCCCGATGGCTCGTGCCCCTCGGCCTCGGCCTCCTCACGCTTGAGCCGGGCCGGAGAATGTCAGGTCTCGGCCAGGATCAGGTCGACCGCTGAGGCCACGTCGTCGGCTGTGTACGTCGGGCGGTACGCGAGGTACTCGGGCCAGCCGCGACCGAGCGGGAGCCACACGCTGCGGACCCCCAGGGCGACCGCGCCACCGATGTCGGCGTGGGGCGAGTCGCCCACGACCCAGGCTTCGTCATCGAGCCGTCCACCGACGGACGCTGCCGCGGCGGCGAAGATCCCACGCTCGGGTTTGGCCACGCCCACAGCCTCGGAGATCGCTGCGCCTGCGACCTCGTGGTCGAGCCCGCTGGCGCGCAGCTTCCGCTCCTGCTGCCGTGCTCGCCCGTTGGTGACCACGAGGCAGGTCCAGCCCGCGGCCGATGCCCGACGGAGGGCGTCCCGGGTGGGATCCGTCAGCGTGACCCGTGAGGCAGCGCCGTCGTCGACGAACTCCTGCGCCGCGGCGCGAGCGAGCCGGGGATGTCGGTCCAGGAGGGCGCGTACCACCGCGTCCCGCGGCCGGTAGCCACTGGCGTCGATACGCAGGAGCCAGCTGAGGTCCGTCGCCGGCAGGCCCTGGTCGGTCAGGAAGTCCACGGCGGCCGCGCGAAAGGCCGCGTCACGGTCGACGAGGGTGTTGTCGAGATCCAGGAACAGCAGGCGCATCGACACCACCGTACGGCGCCCGGACGCCCACAGCCTCGGTAGACAAGCTCCGCCCCGGGCTGAACTCCCCTCCCGCTCAGCCCGGAGCGGTCCTCGTGCGACTGGGCTCACTCTCGTGGGAGAGCCGGTCGAGACCAGTCACCACATAGGTGTAGACGTGACCTGCCTCAGCAGCCCCGTCGGTAAACCTCTGGAGCGTCCCATGCCCGTTCGCGGCACGTACCGTGTCGAGCAGGTGGGAAGCGTCGACGAGGCTGCACCGATCGATCGGGTCGCCCTCGTCGAAGCGGTAGACGGCGTACGACGTGGCGCGACGGTCGGCTGGCGACGGGTCGACCCATCCCAGCCGCATGCCATCGGCCGTCCGCTTCGCCTCGACCAGGAGCGGCCGCGCGGGCGCCCGCCCTCCGAGGTGCGACATCACTGGCACCAGCGCGGGCCGGCTGTAGTGGTCCGCCGCCAGGATGTCCATGTGGCCGAGCCGGTTGGCGTTGACGTCCTTCGCGCTGAAATAGACGTCGCCCCGCACCTCGGGGTACGCGCGGTTGAACGTCAGGTGCTTCGTCATCTCCTGCGGATCGGACCAGGCGGGGTCCTGCGTGGAGGTTCCGACCTTGTACGTCGCCTGTCCTACGAAGAGCTGGACGTCGGTGCCGGCGACCTCGTTCGACCACCACGGCACGAGCTTGGCGTAGTCCGCGAGCGAGAACCCGATGTTCCAGTAGACCTGCGGGACGATGTAGTCGATCCACTCCTCGCGTACCCACCGGCGGGTGTCGGCATAGAGGTCGTCGTAGGTCTCGACGCCCGCCTGCGTGTCGGAGCCCTCCGGGTCGGTCGCGATGTTGCGCCAGACGGCGAACGGGCTGATCCCGAACTTCACCCAGCGCTTGCTGGCGGAGATGCGGTCGCCGAGCTCGCGGACCAGCAGGTCGATGTTGTGGCGCCGCCAGGACGCCTTGTCGGGGAAGCCGGCGCCGTACTGCTGGTACGTCGCCTCGTCGTCGAACTCCTCCGTGCCCACGGGGTACGGGTAGAAGTAGTCGTCGAAGTGCACGCCGTCGACGTCGTAGTGCCGGACCGCGTGGAGGATCGCGTCCTCGACGAACCGGCGTACCTCCGGGATGCCCGGGTTGTAATAGAGCTTGCCGCCGTAGGGGACGACCCAGTCGGGATGCTGGCGGGCGGGATGCTCGGGCACGAGCTTGGACGGGTCGGCCTGCATGCTCACGCGGTAGGGGTTGAACCAGGCGTGGAACTCGAGGTTGCGCGCGTGTGCCTCGCTGACGGCGAAGCGCAACGGGTCATAGCCGGGGTCCTGTCCCTGGACGCCCGTGAGCCACTGCGACCAGGGCTCGTACGGCGAGGGCCAGAACGCGTCCGCCGTCGGTCGGATCTGGACCACGACCGCGTTGAGGCGCCGGGCGCGGGCCTGGTCGAGCAGCCGGATGTACTCCGCCTTCTGCTCGGCCACCGAGAGGCCGGGCCGCGACGGCCAGTCGATGTTGGTGACGCTGGCGATCCAGCTGGCGCGGAGCTGGCGCTTCGGTGTCGCCGGATCCGGTGCCGGGCATGTCGCCGATGCGGCGGCGCGGTCGGTCGGAGCGGTGCCAGCCGTCGGTCGCGTCGGAGCGGCCGAGGACGGCAGGGCAGCGAGCGTGGCCAGCAGGACCGCTGCAGTGGTGATGCACGCGACTCGTGGCAGACGTGGGCGCAGGCGCGGGACCGGCACGACGGATCACCTCCGGGGACGTTCGATGCAGTGTGCCGCCCCGACGTCCGGCCGTCTATACCTTTCGGGAGACGGGGTGGTGTTCGTAAAGAATGTGCGGAACCGCGACGCACGTCGCCCGGTCGGTGAGCCGTGGTCTGCTCAGGCGAGCAGCGAGAACTGGACGCCGGTGAGCTCGCTGGAGCGGTCCCACAACCGGGTGGCGGTCACCTCGTCGTAGGCCTTCGCCGCCGCCTTCACCCGGGTCGGGTGCCCGCGCGATCCGCCGAACGAGCCCGGTCCGAAGAACTCGCCGCCGGCGACGTCGGGCATCGTCGAGGCGTACAGGCTCGGCAGCGCTCCCCGCGCCGCCGACTGCGCGACGACGCGGGTGATCGTGGCGCTCGCGTGCCGGACCCACGCCTGCTTGCGGGAGCGGGCGGCGTTGTTCTGGAGGTTGGTGGCCGCATAGCCCGGATGGCTCGCGACACTGCGGAGCGGGACACCGGCGCGGTCGGCCCGGCGGTGCAGCTCGAACGCGAACAGCAGGTTGGCGAGCTTGCTCTGGCCGTACGCCCGCCACGGGCCGTACCTACGTTCGGACATGAGGTCGTCGAAGTCGATGGTCCCCATCGTGTGCAGCTGGCTCGACACCGTGACGACACGCGGGTCCACGGCGGTGGCGAGGCACGGGAGGAGCAGGCCTGTCAGCGCGAAGTGGCCGAGGTGGTTGATGCCGAACTGCATCTCGAAGTCGTCCACGGTCCGTCGGCGCGGGATGGCCATGATGCCGGCGTTGTTGACGAGCAGGTCGAGCGTCGGGTGCGCGGTGTTCATCTCCACGGCGAACGCGCGCACGCTCGACAGGTCGGCGAGGTCGAGCCGACGCAGCTCGATCGCCGGCCGGCCGACCTCCTCCTTGACCTTGCTCAGCGCCGCTTCACCACGGCGTAGGTCGCGGCACGCCATCACGACCCGCGCGCCGTATCGCACGAGCTCGAGGGCGGTGTGGAAGCCGAGTCCGGAGTTGGCGCCTGTGACGACGGCGGTCTTTCCGGTCAGGTCGGGGATCGCGTCGGCCGTCCACCTGGTGTCTGGGGTGGTCGATGGCATGGCGGACATCATGGCCGACAGAGGTGACAAATGGGTACGTCGCGTCCGGTTCGTGGCATCGGAAACGCTTCGGGCAGAGGCGGTTGGAGGCCCGTGTGCCGCAGCTGCGCCGGGCGGCCTCAGGCATACTCGGGCTCGTGGGCAAGGACGTGCGGCACAGCAGCAAGTTCGCCGACGCGATCGTCGGCTACCTCCTTCGTGCGGGCATCGACGGCGGTGGCAACCTCGCGTCCGCGCGCCGGTCGGCCGAGCGCGCCATGCTCGCGACCGGAGACGACGAGGAGGCCATCAACCGCATCATCGCCACGCACACCAAGCTGGCGGCGGCCGGCGGCTTCGTCACCGGTCTCGGCGGGTTCGTCACCCTCCCGGTCGCGCTGCCCGCCAACATCATCGGCTTCTACGTGGTCGCCACCCGAATGGTTGCGGCGATCGCGACCGTCCGCGGGCACGACGTCGGGGAGGACGGGGTGCGTACGTCGGTGCTGCTCACACTCACCGGCAACGACGCCTCGCAGGTGGTACGGCACGCGGGAGTCGGCGTCGACGGCATCGCGGCCTCCGCACTGCGCACCGTCTCGCCCGCCGCGCTGATGGTCGTCAACAAGGGCGTGGCGTTCCGCCTCTTCGTCCAGCTCGGCCGGCACGGCGTCGCACGCTTCGGCCACGTCGTACCCGTCGTCGGCGGGTTCGTCGGCGCGGCGTTCGACGCCATGCTGTTGCGCCGGATCGCCCACCACGCCCGCCAGCACTTCCCGATGGCGCCGCGACCCCTGACGACCGGTCCGCACTAGTCCACCGAGCGGGGCGGTCAGCAGATGAGGCCGCGCTTGCTCGCCACTCCGTGCGCCGTCGGGTTGGCGCCGATCCACCGTGGATCGGCGGGCTCGCTCGCCGGCTGGTAGCGGATGTCGCACGACAGCCGGAGCCGGTCTCCGCCGTTATCGAGGCTGCCGTGCACCGTGTACATCGTGAAGGTCACGAGATCGCCGGCCCGGAACTCACTCGTCGCCCACCGCAGGCCGAGGTCGTCGCGCAGCAGGACCGGGTTGTCGGAGAGGAAGCCGCTCCAGTCCCACCTGCCGGACCGGGCGTTGGCCGTCGACTCCTCGTCGTTCTCGCAGTAGGTGTCGACGTCGCGGCTGTGATAGTCGCGGCGCAGGTGCTCGACCCGGTGCGAGCGTTCCAGCACCATCAGGCCGCCCAGCCGCAGGTCGACGTCGCCGAGCGGCACCCAGGCGGTGAGCAGCCGAGGGGTGCCGCGGTTCATGAACACGCTGTCGCCGTGCGGTGGCGTCCCGCGTCCGGGCCGGATGGCGCGCATCCAGGTGAAGTCGAAGTGGCGTACGGGCTCATCGAACAGGCCTTCGTACAGGGTGACGGCGCGACCGGAGTAGAGCACCCGCTGCAGCGGACCGCTCGCCTTCGCCACCTGGTCGAGGATGCCGTGGGCGGTCGGGCCGGGTACGCCGTCCATCGGGTTGGTGCCTGGCTCGACCGTGCCGTCGGACTGTAGCCGGGTCATCACGTCGCGCCGAGCCTCGAGGACCTCCGCGCGGTCGAGGTACCCCGGCAGGTAGAGGTAGCCGTCCTCATCGAGTCGTCGACGCAGCTCCGCCGGGTCGTCCGCCGCGTCGGACGAGCGACGGAGCTGGCCCAGAGCGGCCGGGCTCGCGTCGAGGGTGCGCTCCTGGGCGCGGAGGGGCGGGAAGGTCGTCGTCACCGGTTCGGCTCCTTGCGGTGGATGCGCCCGGGTGGTGGGTGCGGTTGGGCGGCGGCTGATGCCCCAGGATGGGCAGGTACGCAGGCGACAGGCAAGCTTTGAGGCCACGACCGGCAGCGTCCGGCAGCGGCGGGCAGCGTCCGGCAGCGGCGTGCGGCGCCGGGCAGCGGTCGCCGGCCGCCAGCCGGTCTCACGGAGGTGGAGGTTCGGATGGACCAGGCACGGGTGTGTGTGCTCGGCAGCGCCAACATGGACCTGGTCGTGTTCGCCGACCGGGCGCCCGCCCTCGGCGAGACCGTCGCCGGCGACCGGTTCGTCACCATCCCCGGCGGCAAGGGCGCCAACCAGGCGGTCGCGGCCGCCCGCGCCGGCGGCGCGGTGAGCATGGTGGGCGCGGTCGGCGACGACGCGTACGGCGAACAGCTGCTCGGCGTCCTCCGCGAGGCCGGCGTCGACGTCAGCGGCCTGGCCCGCTCCGACGAGACGACGGGTACGGCGCACATCCTGGTGGACAAGACCGGCGACAACTCGATCGTGGTCGTACCCGGTGCCAACGGCTCCGTCCGCGCTCCGGTCCCCGGACTGGAGCAGGCGCTCGACGGTGCGGGGCTGCTGCTGGTGCAGCTCGAGCTCCCGCTCGACGCCGTGGTGGACGGTGCGCGGGCGGCGCGGGCCGGCGGTGTCAAGGTGGTGTTGACACCGGCCCCTGCCCAGCCATTGCCCGGCGAGCTGCTGGAGGCGGTCGACCTGCTGGTTCCCAACGAGCACGAGGCGGCCATCCTCACCGGAAAGAGCGAGGTCGAATCGGCCGCGGAGGTCCTCCTCGAAGCCGTACCCGAGGTGGTCGTGACCCTCGGCGCGCGCGGTGCCCTGTGGGTGCGCCGAGACGGCGACCCGGTCGAGGTGCGGGCGCCTCACGTCGATGCGACCGACACGACGGCCGCGGGAGACACCTTCGTCGGCGCGCTCGCGGTGGCACTCGGTGAGGGACGGTCGATGCCCGATGCCCTCGTCTGGG
Organism: uncultured Actinomycetota bacterium; assembly: GCA_963721745.1. Taxonomy (GTDB): domain Bacteria; phylum Actinomycetota; class Actinomycetes; order Propionibacteriales; family Actinopolymorphaceae; genus Thermasporomyces. The sequence goes on from CAVRKO010000002.1 coordinate 530,337, forward strand.
CGTGCGCCGCGGCTGCACTGTCCGTTCAGAAGGAGGGCGCGAGCACCTCGATGCCGTTTCGCCGCGAGATCGACGCAGCGGTCGCTGCGAACTGACGTCCCCCTCGCGCGGGCCGGCGACGGCCGGCCACCCGCACGGTGCCGAGGTCGGCCAGCCACCCCGCGGTCTGGGGTTCGGTGCTCAGCCGGTGACCTGGCAGAACGACGCGTAGTGGTCACCGGTGTAGAACAGCACCTCCGGGTCGGAGGCCACCGAGCCCCCGGTCACGAGCCGCCGGTCGCCACGGTCGTCCGCTCCCGGCGTGGGAACGGTGTAGACGCGGTAGAAGCCGAGCGCCCGGTCGGGCAGAAGCCCTTCGCGGTTCTCGTAGGTCGTGCCGTCCTCGGCATAGGGGAACGGCCCGCCGGCCCGCACCAGGTCGGCGGTCTCGGCGACCTCCGGCGGAGCGGCGACGCACGGTGGCACGGGTTCCTGGCTGCCGGTGCCGTCGATCTCGCAGAAGGAGGCGTAGTGGTCGCCCGTGTAGTAGGCGATCTCCGGACTGGTCGGCGTGAACCCGCCGGCGACGATCCGCCGGGCGCCGCGGTCCGGTGAGCCGGGGGTGGGGACGGTGTACTCGTGGTAGTAGCCGGTCGCCTGCGCCGGCAGGAGCTGCTCGCGGTTCTGGAAGACGGTGCCGTCCTGGTCGTAGGGGAACGGCCCGCCCGCCTCGATCAGGTCCATCGTCTCCGCCGCCTCCGGCGGCAGGTCGGCGAGCGCGCAGGAGGGCAGTGCGACCGGGGTGAGGGTGACCGTGCCGGTCGGTGCGACCGTGGCGGGGCTGGCAGTGACGGGCTGGCAGTGACCGGGCTGGCAGTGACCGGGCTGGCAGTGACCGGGCTGGCAGTGACAGTGACGGGGGCGACCGTGGCGTACGCCGGCGCGGCGGCCACCGGGGCGGCAGCGGCGAGCGACAGGGCGAGCACCGTCGTGAGGGGACCGGCGCACCGGCGTACGCGCCGGGTGAGGCGGGCACCGGACGAGGGCGGACCCTCACGCCGGGCGGGAGACGGTGGGGGACTGGGTGGCGGCGAGGCGTGCGGGTGGTTGTCCATGACCCGACACGCTAGAACGATCATGGGCGGCGCAGAAGATCGCGGACGCTTGTTTCCATCGAGTCGACGGCTGCCCGACGGGTGCCCGTCACCTTGCTGCCCACGCGTGGTCGGCATGACGCCGAGCGGAGCGGGATCCGGCACCAGCGGGGGCCTGACCCGCTACGAGTCCATCACGCCGGCCAGGTCCACCCGGGCAAAGCTGATCCGCTCGTACGCGCTCCGCTCGCCGTTCTCGTGCAGCACGCCGACGACGCCGGCTCCGAGGTCCACGAGGTCGGAGTACGCCGCCGGGCCCGGCCAGAGGACACGATGCTCGGACCAGGTCCGGCCGACGTCCCCGCTCGTCCGTACGGCCAGCCGCTCCCGACGGCTCGAGCTGGGACCGGCGAACACGAGGACCTCCCCGACCGCCAGCACGCTGCACTGGACGACCGGAGCGGCGAGGTGGGGCACCGGCCGGTACGGCTCCTCGAAACTCTCGCCGCCCGTCCCGCTCCGCGCATGAGCGCGGGTACCCGTACCTCCGGCGGGATGCTGGTTTCGCGTCGTGACATAGATCCGCCCGTCCGGAAGCTCCGCGGCGGACGACTCGTTCGCGTATACCGCGTCGGGCTCCGGCGGCCCCTGACCCTGTCCCGCGCCCGGCTCCTCCGCACCGATCCGCCAGGTCCGGCCGCCGTCGTCGGACAGCAGGAGGTGGCCGCCGTATCCCGTCTCGGGTGCCGAGTGGTTCGCCGGCAGGACCAGCCGTCCGGCGTGTGGGGCGTTCCGGAGGGCGATCGCATGTCCGGGCCCGGTCGCGTACCACCGCCACTCCGGTCGCTTCACCTGCGCCGTGACGTCGACCGGTGCCGTCCAGTGCAGGCCGGCGTCGGCACTGCGCTGGGTCCAGACCCGGCGTCCGTAGCCCGGGGCGACGTCGCCGCTCAGGATCCGTTTCTCCGTCGCCTCACCCGCCGCGCGCACCGTCACCAGGACGACGTCCCCCGTGCGCGGATCGACCACCGGGCTGGGATTGCCGACGGTGTGGCCACCGCCAGGGCTGACGACCTGCAGCGGTTCCCACGTCTGCCCGCCGTCGGCGGAGCGGCGGAGTACCACGTCGATGGCGCCCGCGTCGCCCTGGCCGTCACGCCGGCCCTCGGCGAAGGCGAGCAGCGTGCCGTCGGCCGCCGCGACGACGGCGGGGATGCGGTACGTGTGATAGCCGTGCGTACCGGCCACGAAGACATGGCCGGACGCGGACGGGCCGGTCACGCGAGACCGGCCTCCTCCAGGTACGCGCGGACCGCGGCGATCTCCCCGTCGTCCAGCGGGATCATCGGCAGGCTCGTGGTGGCGGACGCGAGGACCCCCCGCTGGACCAGCGCCTCCTTGAACGCGCCGATGGCGGAGGAGTACATCCCCATCCGCCCGCGGTCGCCGACGGAGATGATCCCGAACAACCGTCGCAGCCGGTCCTGCTCGGCCGTGGCCGCTGACCAGTCGCCCTGGCGGGCGGCGTTGTACAGCCGGACGAAGCCGACCGGGTCGACGTTGCCGAGTCCGGGCACGATGCCGTCGGCGCCGCAGAACATCGCGAGGTCGGCGTGCGTCTCCGATCCCGTGTACGTGTGGAAGGAGGGAACGTCGACCGCCTCCGTGACCGCGCGGAACCCGTCGATGTCGCCGCTCGAGTCCTTGAGACCGGCGAGCACGCCGTCGGTGGCGAGCTCGACCACCAGCGCCGAGGGCAGCTTCACGTGGACCGCCATCGGGATGTCGTACGCGAGGACGGGCAGGTCGACCGCGGCGGCGAGCTGGCGGAAGTGCACGGCCATCTCGGCCGGGTGCGTCGGCGCGTAGAAGGGAGCGGTCGCGACCACGCCCGCGGCGCCGGCCTTCTCCGCCGTCCGCGCGTGCTGGATGACCCGGGACGTGGTCATGTCGATGACCCCGGCGACGACGGGTACCTGTCCGGCGGCGGTGCCGATGACGGCCCGGAGGACGTGGGCGCGTTGCTCGTCCGTGAGGTACGCCGTCTCGCCGGTCGAGCCCCCGACGAACAGCGCCGCCGCACCGGCTTCCAGGTGCAGGCCGCAGAGGCGTTCGAGGGAGGCGAGGTCGAGCGTGCGGTCCGGCGTGAGGGGTGTGAGCACCGGCGGGATGACACCGGGCGGGATGACACCAGCGGAGGTGAGGCCGGCGGCTGGGGAGACTGGGTTCACGAGGCGACCAAACATAGGACGTGGGATGTCTGTCGGGACTACGCTAACCGAGCACGTTGCCCCCAGCACATCCTCACGACGTGCCAGCAACGGACGAGGAGGCGGAGCCGCATGGCTGGGACCGGCCGGCAGCTCGAGGAGCGGATCGTCGACCTCATCCTCGAGCAGGACCTCCGCGCGGGCTCGCCGTTGCCGCCGGAGCCGGTCCTCGTGTCGACGCTCGGCGTGAGCCGCAACTCGGTCCGCGAGGCGCTCCGCGCGCTCCACACCCTCGGCATCGTCGAGGTCCGGCACGGCTACGGCACGTTCGTCGGCCAGGCTCCGCTCACCGCGGTGACGCCGGGTCTGCTCTTCCGTACCCGTCTCAAGGTGCGCGACGACCCGACCGCTCTCGCCGACCTCGTGGCCGTCCGCGAGCTGCTCGAGCTCGGCCTCATCGAGCAGGTGGCCGAGCGGGTCGACGACGGACTCCTCCGTACGCTCGAAGCGGCGGTGGCATCGATGCGGTCCTCCGACCTCGCTGTCGCGGACCGGCGGTTCCACGAGGCGTTGTACGCGCCGGTCGGCAACGAGCTCGCGACCCAGCTGATCGGACTCTTCTGGGACATCTACCACCAGGTCGCGGCCGAGCTCGAGGCCGAGCCGCCCGAGCCGGCGGAGGTCGCCGACAGCCACGAGCGGATCGTCGAGGCCCTGCGCTCCCGCGACGGCGCCCAGGCGCGGCGGCTGCTGCGCTACCACTTCGAGGACCTGCGGGTCCGCGTGTCGCGGATGCTCGACGCCGCCGGTCGGTGAGGTCCCGGCCGCGCATGACTGGCACGATGTGGCGGTGCCTCGATCCCTGGATGAGCTCCTCGACCTGCTCGACCTCGAACAGATCGAGGACAACCTGTTCCGCGGGCGCCAGCCTGAGACCCGGCTGCAGCGGGTGTTCGGTGGCCAGGTCGCTGGCCAGGCCCTGGTGGCCGCGAGCCGCACGATGGGACCCGGTCGCGGCGTCCACTCGCTGCACGCGTACTTCCTGCGCCCCGGCGACACCAGTGTCCCCATCGTCTACGACGTCGAACGCACGCGGGACGGGCGGTCGTTCAGCACGCGGCGCACGGTGGCCCGCCAGCACGGGCAGACGATCTTCTACATGTCGGCGTCGTTCCACGTGCCGGAGCCCGGCTTCGAGCACCAGGACTCCGTGCCGGACGTACCTCCACCGGATGACTGCCCGACCCTCGGTGAGGTGATGGAGAAGGTCTCCGGCCGTCCGAGCCAGGCGTGGGCGGAGGAGTGGTCGGCGCTCGACGTGCGCTACGCCGGCGACTCGCAGCGGGGCGGTATGCCCCGGGACCCGAGGCGTCCGGCCGAGGCGAGGGTGTGGTTCCGGGCCGCGGGGGAGTTGCCCGACGACCCGGTGCTGCACCGCTGCGTTCTGGCGTACGCGAGTGACCTGACCCTGCTCGGTGTCACGCTCGTGCCGCACGACACCTACATCGGCGCGCCCGACCTCCAGACCGCGTCCCTCGACCACGCGATCTGGTTCCACCGCCCGTTCCGCGCCGACGAGTGGCTGCTGTACGACCAGGAGTCGCCGTCGGCGTCGGACTCACGTGGACTGGCAACCGGTCAGATCTTCACCGTCGACGGGCGGCTCGTGGCCACCGTCGTGCAGGAGGGGTTGATCCGCCGACCCCACGATGGTGCAGGGTGATCCCATGATTGTGGCGTTCAGCATCAGCCCCGCGGGCGGCAGCGACGACGGCAGTGTGAGCGAGGCGGTCGCGGCGGCGGTCCGCGTGGTCCGCGAGTCCGGCCTCCCCAACGAGACCAACGCGATGTTCACCAACATCGAGGGGGAGTGGGACGAGGTGATGGCCGTCGTGAAGCAGGCCGTGGACGTCGTGGCCGCGACGTCTCCCCGGGTGGGCCTCGTGCTCAAGGCCGACATCCGACCCGGACACACCGGCGAGCTCACGGGCAAGGTCGCCCGCGTGGAGCGGATCCTCGCGGACTAGGACACGCCCGGTGCCTGGTCAGGAGAGTCCTGGCCGGGAGAGTCTGGCCGGGAGAGTCCTGGCCGGGAGAGTCCTGGCCGGGAGAGTCCTGGCCGGGAGAGTCCGGGTCGGTGAGCGGTCGCAGGCCCGCGACCAACTCGGCGAGCCGCTCGGGGCGCACGACCCGAGCCCGCACGGCGCCCGACGCGAGCCGTCGGGTGAGCGGCTCGAGTCGGAGCGGTGCGGCGGACGCGAGCAGCAGGACGTTCCCGTAGCGCCGCCCGCGAAGCTGCGACGGTTCGGCGACGAGGGCGACGTGCTGGAACACCTCGCGCAGGGTGGCCGCCTCGGCCCGGGCGTGGTGCTGCTCCGTGCGGTCGGCGACGTTGGCGACGTACAACCCGCTCGGTCCGAGCACCCGCGCCAGGTCCCGGCCGAACTCCAGCGTCGCCAGGTGCGCCGGCACCCGGTCGCCCGCGAAGGCGTCCCGGATCACCACGTCCTGCGAACCGTCGGCGAGGGAACGGACGCCGGCCCGCGCGTCAGCCGTGCGGAGCCGGATGCCCCGCTCCCGCCGGAGGTCGAAGGCCGTACGTACGAGCGCGACGAGGGCGTCGTCCACCTCGAACACGACCTGCCGCGAGCCCGGCCGGGTGGCGGCGACGTACCGCGCGAGCGTGCAGCCGGCGCCGCCGAGGTGGGCGACCCGCAACGGCTTGGCAGGGCCCGCGGCGAGGTCCGAAGCGTCCGTCCCGTCGCAGGTGTCGACGATGTCGCCGATCCATCGGACGTACTCGAACTCGAGCCGGGTCGGGTCGTCGAGGTGGACGTAGGAGCTGGGTACGCCGTTGACCGCGACGAACCAGCCGGCCGGGTCGTCGCGGTCCTGGGTGATCTCGGCCATCCCCGTGCTCACCGCGTGCTCTCCCGCGACCGCCGCGGGGCCGGTGGGCGCCGCGCGGGACGCCTTGCGGGTCCGGGCAGGTGGGCGGCGGTCGGGCACCGCTCCAGCCTGGCATGGGCGGCGGTCGCGCGGGTAGGCAGGTAGGCGTGGACGACCAGGAGATCCTGAACCGCGTACGCCAGCTCGTCGACGACGAACACGCGCTCCGGCAGCGGGCTCAGTCCGGCGAGGTCCCGCCCGAGGAGGAGCGCGAACGACTGGCCCGGATGGAGACCACCCTCGACCAGTGCTGGGACCTCCTCCGCCAGCGGCGTGCCCTCCGGGAAGCGGCCGGGGACCCCGACCAGGCGCACGTCCGGCCCGCCGACGAGGTGGAGGGCTACCAGCAGTAGCCAGGACCGCCGCCAGACTCCCACGGCGAGGAGCCGGCGCGAGCCCCGCTCGACCGCACATGGCGCCGAGGTCAGCCCAGGACGGTGGTCGTTCTCTGCCGCATGATCACCCGGCGCTCCCACCCGAGGCCCTACCGCCGTGCGAGACTGCCGTGGGACGGGATCTTGGAGGTGACCGGTGGCCGGCAAGGGACGGTTGGCGAAGACCGCGGTGAGCTACGCGATGAAGTACGGCCCGCTCGTCTACCAAGCGGTCAAGCACGGCCGTGAGCCCGCGCAACGCGCCGTCCAGAGGGCGCTCGCCCGGCAGGCCGACCGCAAGCGTGCGTTGACCCACGCGACGACGGTGGTCGACGGCTCGGTCCTGCGGGTCTTCCACGAGGCCGAGCCGGTCTGGGTGGTGTTCTCGGGCGAGACTCCGATCGGGAGCTACCCGGCCGTGGCCGCACCGCTGACCGGCCTGCTGCAGCACGCCGACCTCGATCTCCGCGTACGACCCGGTGACCCGGGCAGCAAGCAGTTCCCCGACGTGCGTGATCTCCCCAAGGCCGTGCCCGGGGTGGTCCGAAAGGTGCTACGCCGGCCGCCGCACTAGCCGCGCTCGGACTGGTCAACCGTCCGGGGGCTGGCGGAGCCGCTTCACCTCGCCGCGCTTCTTCTTGGTCGACAGCCGTCGTTCGGACGAACCCCGGGACGGACGCGTACGCCGGCGGGGTTTGGGCGGTGGTGCCACCGCCTCCTCCAGGAGCGCGACCAGTCTCGCCTCGGCCGTCCTGCGGTTGGCGAGCTGTGAACGATGCTCGGAGGCCGAGATCGTCAGCACGCCGTCGACCAGGCGTGATCCGAGCCGGGCCAGCGCGCGTTCGCGCAGCGGCTCGGGCAGTGCCGCCGACCGCGCGAGGTCGTACGACACCGAGGCGCGCGAGTCGGTGGTGTTGACCGACTGGCCGCCGGGACCGCTCGACCTGGAGAACCGCCAGGTGAGCTCGTCGGACAGCACCGACAGGTCGATACCGCCACGGGAGGGCTGGCCTCCTGGCGTCATCGGGCACCGTCGCGAGGATCCACCCGCCAGACAGTACGCGTCCCGGCGAAGGGGCTCCCGACCCGGCAGGACTCAGCCGAGGGCGGGCTGAACCTTCTGCTGGTACCACGGCGCGTAGACCTGCGCGTGGAAGTCGGGCGCCTCCTTGGCCCACACCTTGTCGAGCTCGGCGTAGTACTTCTTCGCGGCCTTCGTGAACACCGCGTCGTCGATGCTGGACGTGAACCCGTCGTTGGTCTTGTTGAGGGTGCGTTCCAGCTTGGCCAGCTCGCCCCGGAGGTCGGTCACCTTGCGCTCGAACGCCCAGCGGTTGATGGCGTCGTCGGACGCGGTGCCGGTGGGGCCCGAGGCCTCCTCCGCCGGGAAGAACAGCTCCTCGGGCGGCGTGGGGTTGAGCTTGGTGCCGGCGGAGTAGGCGTCCACGATCGCCTTGCCCCACGCCTCCTCGGGGCTGCCGGGCAGATCGGTCAGGCTCTCCGCGAAGATCGGGATCATCGTGTTGGTCGGGATCATCGTGCCGCCGACATAGCCGCCGTAGACGTGACGGAGGTCCTTCGTCGCGTCGTTGATCACCTTCATCTGGGTCGTCAGGCCCGGACCCATCATGAACGTGTGCATGCTGACGGCCTTGTCGAGCACGTCCGGCTCGGCGCCGGGAGCGAACGAGATCATCGCGGTGCCATAGCGGGAGCTCCCGTCGTAGAACCCGAGGTCGCCGAACGGCAACGGGACCCAGCTGACGATCTCCTCGTACGGCCGATTGTCCAACGAGACGAACTTCTGCGCGGCGGGGTCGTTGGGGCTGTGCGTCAGCGCCGCGGGGTTGCCCATCCACATGCCGACCTCGGCGCGGGCGAACGCGTCACTTGCCTGCCCGTCGTCGAACGTGATGTCGGTGCGTACGGACTGGTCCTCGAAGACCATGCCACGGAACAGCTCGATCGCGCGCTTCCACGTGTCGGCGTGCGTGGCGTAGTCGGCCCGCCAGTTCCACTTCGTGTCCGGCGCCGGCAGCTGGGTGAGCAGTCCGTGGCCCTGCGCCGACAGCGGCGCCCAGAAGTTCCAGTTGACGAGGGCGATGCCCTTGCGCTTGCCCTGCGTCGTCGCCTTGGCGATCTCGCGTACCTTCGACCAGGTCCACGTACGGTCGAACGCGATGTCCTCGATGCCGGCCTTCTCGAGGAAGTCCCGGCGGTAGTAGAGGCCCTGGCCGGCGCCGGAGTACTCGTACGGCAGGCCGAACCGCTTGCCGTCGATCTGCCAGAAGTCCCATGCCGGCTTGACGACCGGGTTGAGCTTCTGGCCGAACCTGTACTTCTCGGCGAGGTCCGTGACGTCGGCGGCCAGGCCCTGGACGAACGCGTTGCGGATGTTGCCGGTGCCCCAGCTGCCGAGCACGTTGCCGATGAACATGTCGGGAGCCGTCCCACCTCCGACCGCGGCGACGAGGGCCTCGGTGTCCTGGACGTCGGCGTGGATGTGGCGCAGCTTGACGCCCGGGTTCTTGTCCAGCCACGACTGGAGCGCCGCGGCGTAGCCCCGGGAGTTGGCGTCCTTCTTGCGCTTCGCGGCGTCCGGCATCACGGGATAGGGATCGGCGCCGGGCACGCCGCCGATCTTGAGCGTGACGTCGGAGGACCCACCACCTCCGGCGGGCTCCTTCTGGCATCCGGACACCACGACGCCGCCGGCCATCAGGGCGCCTCCGGCAGCGACGGCGCGGAGCAGGTTCCGGCGTGAGAGGGGTCGCCCCGCGAGAGGGGTACGCGAGGTTGTCGGCAGGAATTCACCCATGGCTACTGCTCCCTTTCGGATCCGGCCGATGTCGGGCCGGTCACCAGGACGGAGGGCGTGGTCGAGGTGGTGGCTGGCGTGGTCGAGGTCGCGCGGATGGTCGAGGTCGTGCGGGTGGTCGAGGTGGTGCGGGTGGTCGAGGTGGTGGCTGGCGTGGTCGAGGTGGTGCGGGTGGTCGAGGAGGAACGGTGGACGAGCGAGACCTCGAGCCGGGTGTCGCGCGCGGTCATGGCCGGCCGACCGATCCGCTGGACGAGATGCCACACGCCCTGAGCGCCCATCAGCTCCTTGTCCACGCGGACGGTGGTGAGCGGTGGCGCGGCGTGTGCCGCGAGCTCGATGTCGTCGTATCCGACGACGGAAAGGTCGTCCGGCACGGACACGCCACGCTCCCGCGCGGTCGCGAGGGCGCCGAGGGCGGTCGCGTCATTGCAGCAGAACACCGCGGTCGGCGGCCTGGGCAGGTCGAGCAGGTCGTCCAGCTCCGACCGCCCACCGGCCGGGCTGAGCGTGGTGGAGCGGACGAGCGTGGGGTCCACGGTGTACCCCGCCTCGACGATGGCGCGCTGGTAGCCCCGAAGCCGGTCGCGGATGGAGGGGAACGCGGCCGGACCGGCGATCATCGCGGGCAGAGGGTCGGTGTGGCCGAGGTCGAGCAGGTGGCGGGTGGCGAGGTAGCCGCCGGTCTCGTCGTCGTTGCGTACGCAGTCCAACGTCGACGCGGTCCGGGCAGCACCGGGCGGCAGGCTGTTGTCGACGAGGACGCAGGGGATGCCGGACGCGGCGATCTCGTCGACGGTGTGGTCGGGCAGGTAGCCGACGAGGAGGAGTCCGTGGATCTCCCGACGCTGGACGACCAGCGGAAGAGGGTGGCGCGGTTCGGTGCCGGTGATCAGCTCGTACGACAGGCTGAGCCCGAGCGCCGCGCACACCCGCTGGGCTCCGTGGAGGACCGCCGAGTAGAACGGGTTCGTGGGGAGGGAGTGCTCCATGACCCGGATGACGAGCCCGATCGACTGCGCGGGGGTGGGTGTCCTGCGGCCGGGCCCGTTGGCGCGGCGTGGCTCGTACCCGAGTGCCACGCCGGCGCGGCGCACGGCTCGCCGAGCCTCGCTGGAGACCACTGAGTTGCCCGAGAACACGGCGGAGGCGGTGCCCAGCGACACGCCCGCTCGCTCGGCGACCTGTCGCAGCGTCGTCCGGGCCCCTCGCCGTTCGGACACGACTAGACCTCAAATTTCAGCAGAGTTTCAATAGGTTTCAGTGAACGTAGAGGGCCGAGTCCGGCCTGGTCAAGCCTGGAATGCGGACTATTTCCGGCGTACTATCTCGGATTCAGTTGAACAATCTTGAAACATCTCGCTCACGGGCAGGGATGATCTTCGATGAGACTGCTGGTCCGGGCCGACGACGCGGGACTCTGCGACTCCGTGAACCGCGCGATCGTCGAGACGGTCACCGCGGGAGTCGCTCGCAACGTCTCGGTGATGGCGCCGACGCCGGCCTTCGACTCCGCGGCCGCACTGCTGCGCACCCTCCCCGGCATCGCGGTCGGCCTGCACGTCACGCTCACCAGCGAGTGGCACGCCCCGCGATGGGGCCCGGTCCTGCCGGTGTGCAGGGTCCCGTCACTGGTCGACCCGACCGGGTGCTTCCTCCCCGCACCGGGGGACCTCCGCGACCGCGGTGGCCCCGACCTCGGTGAGGCCGTCGCGGAGATCGAGGCACAGCTCGCCCGGGCTCGCGCCGCCGGGCTCGACGTCGGTTACCTCGACGAACACATGGGCGTCGGCTGGCTGCCGGGGCTCCGCGACGAGCTCGCCGCGCTGGCCGGGCGAGAGGGTCTCGTGTACGCGCCGAACCTCGACCGGCTGGAGGACGTCGACACGAGCGGCGACGATCCCGGTGCGGGGCTGGCGGAACCGATCCGTACGGCGGGCTCCGGGACCTATCTCTTCGTCGCCCACCCGGGTCTCGACACGCCAGAGCTGCGGGCCATCCGCGGTGTCGGGTTCGACGAACCCGGGTCGGTCGCCCGCACGAGGGACGCCGACCGCCGCGCGCTCGTGAGCGATGCCGTACGCCGCATCTGCGTCGCGCGCGACGTGACGCTCGCCCGCTACACCGATCTCGATCCTGCTGGTCTCAACCTTTCTGGCCCAGACCACACCGAGGGGTCACCACCGCACTGAGGCTCCGCCGACCGATCGCACACCGCATGTCGAACTGCACCGCCCGTCCAGAGGAGGTACGAGATGCACCCTGGTCCCGAAGGCGCGCTGACCCGTCGGGGTTTCGTCCAGAGGGCGTTCGTCCTCGGTGTGGCCGGGGGCGCCGCGGTGTCCACGCCGTGGCTCGCCCCCGGACTGCGGCCGGCCGCCGCCGGGACGCCAGCGACCTCGGGTGCGACCGCCACCCCCGAGGTCGACCCGTTCAGCTTCCTCGTCGGCCAGGTCCGCAACCGGTTCACACCTGACACCTCCAAGGTGTGGGCCGACGACCTCTCCACCCTCATCGACCGAGAGGCGAGGACGATCCGCAGCGCCACCGGCGAGCTGGTCTGGTCCTACGGCGGCGGTGTCGTGACCATCTCCACCGACCGCACCCAGGGCGCGGTCGGCTTCCTTCGCGATGCCGGCCCGCTCGACCTCGGCGACGTGACGCTCACCTGCGCCAACGAGTACGCCTCGGTCGTCGTCACCTCCCTGGACGGTCAGCCGCTGCGGCGTTCCGAACTCGTCCTCGTCCAGGCGGTGACGGACGAGGAGGCGTACGGCTGGGCCGTCGAGGGTGACACGATCACCGCCGTCGGCGACCATCCGGTGGGGATCCGCCGGCTCGACGCGAGGGTGGAGTTCGCGCACCGTCCCGGGCCGCACGCGTACGCGCTCGACGGCAATGGCTACATCGACCGCGCCGTGCCGGTGGAGACCGCGGGCGGTGGCGCCCGGCTGGTCCTTCCGGCGGACACCCTCTACACCGTGCTGTCCCGGCACCCGTGGGACGGCGAAGCCCGCGACGGCGACGACATCCCCTTCGTCTGGTGGGAGGGGGAGGCGGCCGCAGAGACCAACTTCCCTGCGCACACGGAGTTCTCTCCCACCGAGGACGAGAAGCACCTGCTGTCCGGCGGGGACTGGCTGAGCAACGAGGGCACCCGTGGGGAGGACCAGCCGGAAGCCTTCGCCCGTTACGACGTGGACGTACCCGATGCGGCGGACTACCACCTGTGGGTGCGCAAGTTCTGGCACCACGGACCGTTCCGGTGGCGGTTCGACGACGGTGACTGGAAGGTCGTCGACGACTCCTTCGGGCTGGCCGACTCGACCTACATCCGGCGGTTCCTCGGCGCCGACTGGGTGCACGCCGGCACGGTCCGCCTCGCCGCCGGGCGGGCGTCGTTCGAGCTCCGGCTGCTCGCGGGACCGGGTGAGGCGCTCACGGCCTGCTTCGACGCGTTCCTCCTCACGCCGGGGCAGTTCGTCCCGCGGGGCAAGCGCCGTCCCGGCGAGTTCGGTGGCGTGGCGAACGCCGGGTTCGCGGCGTTCGAGCCCGGAGCCGACGCGTTCGACCGGTCGCCGATCGACCTGCGGCACCTCAACGAACGCACCGCGGGGGAGCACGGTTTCGTCGCCGCCCGGCGTGGTGGGTTCGTGCTCGGCGACGGCCGACCGGTGCGGTTCTGGGCGGTCAACGCGGGGCCTGAGATCGTCCGGCAGGACGCGGGCTCCGTCGACTACCTCGCGCGGTTCCTCGCCAAGCGCGGAGTGAACATGGTGCGGATCCACGGACCGGTCTTCGACGAGGGCGCGAGCGACCTCTCCAGGATCGACGCGGCCTACCTCGACCGGCTGCACTACTTCGCGGCCGCCATGAAGCGCGAGGGTATCTACCTCAACCTCAGCTTCTACTTCCCGCTGTGGCTCCAGCTCGGCGGGGACGTCGGCTTTCCCGCGTACGACACGATCGACAACAAGACGCCGTTCGCGCTGCTGCTGTTCGACCCGGACTTCCAGGCCGTGCACAGGTCCTGGTCGCGCGGGCTCCTCACGACCCGAAACCCCTACACCGGAAGCTCTCTGTCCCACGACCCCGCCGTCGCGATCGTGGAGATCCAGAACGAGGACAGCTTCTTCTTCTGGACGTTCACCCGCGACAACATCCCCGCTGTGCACCTCGCCGTTCTTGACGCCGCGTTCGGAAGCTGGCTCGCCGGGCAGTACGGCAGCGCGGCCGCGGCCCTCGCGGCCTGGGGCGACGGCAGCGGCACCGACGGCGACGCACCGGCCGAGGGTCGGATGGTCGTGCAGGAAGCCTGGATGATGACGTCCGACGCCCACGAGACGGACGGTCCGATGAAGCGCCGGATGCGCGACCAGCGCGAGTTCGTGGTCGCCCAGCAGCGAGGCTTCTACGCCGACACGGCGAGGTTCTTCCGGCACGAGCTCGGCGTCGGCGGGCTCGTCAACCCGAGCAACTGGATCACCGCCCAGCCGTCGACGATGGACGCACTGGAGCGCTACACCTACACCGCCGGCGACGTGGTGGACCGCCACGACGCGTACTTCGGCGGCCGGCACGAGGGGTTCGGCGCCGACTACATGATCGACGTCGGCCAGACCTTCGACAACCGCTCCACGCTGACCGAGCCCGATGCCGCGGTGGTGAAGTTCCACCGGATCGTGGGGCACCCGCAAACCGTGTCCGAGACCGGGTGGCCGAACCCCAACCGCTACAAGGCCGAGTCGGTGCCGCTCTGGGCGGCGTACGGGTCCCTGCAGGGCATGGGCGGCATCGAGTTCTTCGCGCTGGACCGGATCGGCTGGCGGGGGAGTCCGGGGAAGTTCACGACCATGGTGCCGAGCATCTTCGGGCAGTTTCCCGCGTACGCACTGGCGTACCGGAGGGGTGACATCGGCGAGGCGCCGGCGGTCGCCGACCTCACCCACTCGCTCCAGGAGCTGTACGACTTCGGCACCACCCCGGTGGTGGACTGAGGCGGGTGGCGGCTCACTCGCGGTCGCGCACCACAAGGGTACGGAGCGGCCGGGCGGGGCGCCCGCAGGCCGCTGGGTAGCATGCCCGCAGTCGCACCACCCGGCAGGAGGACCAGCGAATGACAGCGGGGCGGCGTCCGACGTTGCGCGAGGTGGCCGCGCGGGCGGGGGTGTCGATCGGGACGGCCTCGGGCGTCCTGTCCGACAAGGGGTCGGCGTCCCTCGAGACCCGGGCGGCTGTGGTCGCGGCGGCCGAGGAACTCGGCTACACCCGGCGCGCGCGGCAGGCATCCACCCGGCCGGGCGGTCTCACCACCGCCGGCATCATCGCCCGACCGCTGCACTTCCCGTCGCCGGGCAACCCGTTCTACATGGCGGTCATGAACGGCGCGCAGCAGGCGTGTGCCGACCTCGGCGTCGCGCTCAGCCTCGAGAGTGTCCAGGAGGAAGGGGACCGGGCCGGCCGGCTGCCGCTGATCGTCGAACGCCGCCAGGCGCAGGGCCTGCTCGTCCTCGGCGACCTCGACACCGGGTACGTACGTCGGCTCCTGCAGGCCGGTGTCCCGGCCGTGACCGTCGACCACTCCGTCGACGACCTCCGGGTCGACTGCGTACGCAGCGAGGACGAGGTGGGCGGCTACCTCGCGACGTCCCACCTCCTCGACCTCGGACACGTCAACCCGGCACCGGCGATGATCGCCGGCCACCCGCACCTGCGGCCGATCGAGGAGCGGGCCGCGGGATACCGCCGGGCGTTGGCCGAGCGCGGGCTCGCTCCGCCGGCGAAGTACCTCCAGCAGTCCGTCGACCTCAGCGTCAAGGGCGGCCGGGCCGCGATGGAGGCCCTGCTGGACCTTCCCACCCGGCCGACCGCGGTGTTCTGCTCCAACGACTCGACCGCACTGGGCGCCCTCGAGGCCCTACGGATGCGGGGGCTCGAGGCGCCGGCGGACTGTTCGGTGGTGGGCTACGACGACATGGAGATGGCCGCGCACAGCCCGCCGCCCCTGACGACGGTGCACGTCGACATCGAACTGCTCGGCGCCCAGGCGGTGTGGCACCTGGTCCAGCGGGTCGCGACACCCGAGATGACCCGGCGTACGACCCGCCTCGCCGTGCGCCTTGTCACGAGGGCGTCGACCGCGCCCCCGCCGTCGCTCAGATGATCTCGAGCGCCTCGCGGTCCGGGAACGCCGGGAAGGCAGCGGTCGGCAACGTCTGGTACCAGTACGCCACCGAAGCGATGTCGTCCTGCAGCGGGAGGTAGCGCCCACCGCCGCGCCAGCCGAGCGCCTGCATCGTGACGCGGAGCCCGTCGCGGAACCTGATCGGGTCCGTGATGTGCCAGCGGTAGAGGCCGAACCGGTTCTGCGCGGCGTTGGGGTCGGTTCCGTCCGGTTGGATCACCGTCGGCATCCCGGCGTACGGCGTCGTGAAGGCGCGGTAGTTGTCGTCGACGTGGAACCCCCACGCGCCGCAGAAGTAGTCCTCGGTGCCGGTGCCGCAGATGGTCGGTGCCTCCTCGCCGTCGAGGAACCACTTCAGCTCGCCCTCGCCCCACCAGCCGTTGTTGTTGACGCCCCAGGCGACGTACGTGCCGACGTAGTGACCGCGTCCGGAGATGCCGTCGACGATCGTGTAGTCCTGCTTGTACGGCAGGGGATTGGTGCGGCGGAACTGCGCGTGGAAGTACGCCGCGTGCTCCGGCACCTCGGTCAGCTGGTAGTTGACCTGGTAGAAGAGGACGGCGTCCTTCTCCGAGAGGTTCTCGACCGTGATCCGGCACCGGCGACGGAAGGGCATCTGCCAGTAGCAGTTGAAGCCGTTCTTGGAGTTGACACAGACGGCAAGTGACGAGATCTGGGCGAACGGCCCCCAGCCGGAGGCGAAGAAGTCGCCCAGCGGCGCCTCGACCGACGGCTGCTCCTGGTCGTCCCAGTAGATCCGCAGGGTCAGGAAGCGCACCTCGCCGGCGGGCGTCATCCAGATCTGCTGGATGGATCCCGGCCCCTCGATGTCGGCCACCTCGAACGTCGAGCCCGCGGTGATGTTGACCGCCGGTGCGACCTTCCAGCCGGGTCCGAGATCGCGGGCGGAGTTCGCGCCGAGGCCCTCCGTCGCTAGTGCACCCTTGCCACGTTCGCCGGTGGGGTTCTCGGCTGAGATGGAGCGCGACTCGGCGTCTGACAACAGGTGGAGGTTCGCGATGTCGACACCGAGGCCGTCGAAGGTCGAGGTCACAGGATCACTCCGTCAGTGCGGGATGCGTGGGGGCTGGCGTCGCGGTCCGGAGCTGGTGGCGACCGCTTGAAGACTAGTGTGTCAGCGCCTCCGGGACGCCGCATCCGTCGTCCCGCCCCGCGCCGGCGGTAGGCCGAATCCGGCCTAGCGCTCAGCCGCCGGAGCTCGCCGCCACCGACGTCGCGGCGATCGTCGCCACCATCGCGGCGTTGACCGCCTCCACCGCGCGGCGCACCGCGTCGGCGGCCCACGCGCCGTCGGCGATCTCCTTCGCACGACGCTTCACGGCCCGACGGTCGGGTGCGTCCACGATCTTGGGTACCACGTCGATGGCAGCCAGCAGCGAGACCAGGGCACCGGTGCGGTTGTCCGGCGTCACGCCCACGACCAGGACGTCCTGCAGCCTGGAGCGCAGCTCGTTCTCATGCCGGGAGTCCTCCGCGGGCCACCTGGTGGTGGGGAAGATCCCGAGGATCCGGCCCTCGTCACGGCGCAGGACGCCCCGGTCGGCGAGGCCGCCGAGGAGACGCTTGCGGAGTCCCTTGGCCAGCGGGCCGATGACCTGGTCGGGCTTGCGTCCGCTCTTGTCCACGAGCAGGCTCAGAGCGGCGTCGAGGACGGCGTGACCGGTGGGTGACGGGTCGTTGACGACCAGCCGTCCCTTCTTCACCTCGGAGCCGGGACCGGCGATGTCAACCCTGCCTTGCAGCGCGAGCTCGAGCAGGACGGCGCCGCCGAGCGCGTGGTCCAGCTTGGTGCCGTCGGTCACCGGTCTGCCCGTGTCATCGTCGACCAGCAGCAGGAGCAGGTCTTCGGCGATCAGCATGGCGGTTCCCCGTTTCGTCGTCGGTGGTCGCTCGGACCACGATAGGCGGGCTGCCCATTCGACCGGACCCGCAGCCCTCGCCGCGTCCCCCGGGCCGGCGTGAAAGACTCCTACGCCATGGGATACGACGCTGCGCTCGACCGCTATGACCAGATGGAGTACCGCCGCTCCGGCCGCAACGGCCTGCTTCTGCCCGCGATCTCGCTCGGTCTCTGGCACAACTTCGGCGACGACGCACCGCTCGAGAACCAGCGGGCCATCCTGCGCCGTGCGTTCGATCTTGGGATCACCCACTTCGACCTGGCCAACAACTACGGCCCACCGGCAGGGTCGGCCGAGCTGAACTTCGGCAAGCTCTTCCGGCAGGACTTCGCGTCCTACCGCGACGAGCTCGTGATCTCGACCAAGGCCGGCTACCTCATGTGGCCTGGTCCCTACGGCGAGTGGGGTTCGCGGAAGTACCTCCTGTCGAGCCTCGACCAGAGCCTGTCGCGGATGGGCCTCGAGTACGTCGACATCTTCTACTCCCACCGGTTCGACCCCGACACCCCGCTCGAGGAGACGATGGGCGCGCTCGCGTCCGCCGTACGCCAGGGCAAGGCGTTGTACGCCGGCATCTCGTCGTACTCCCCGGAGCACACCCGGCAGGCGGCCGCGATCCTCGCCGAGATGGGCACGCCGCTGCTCATCCACCAGCCGTCGTACTCCATGCTCAACCGCTGGATCGAGGAGTCCCTCGTCGACACCCTCGGCGAGGTGGGCGTCGGGTGCATCGCGTTCTCGCCGCTGGCGCAGGGCATGCTCACCGACCGCTACCTCAACGGCATCCCCGAGGGATCGCGCGCCTCCCAGGGCAAGTCGCTCTCGCCGGACCAGTTGTCCGACAAGAACCTCACCCATATCCGCGCGCTCGACAAGATCGCGACGAGGCGGGGTCAGTCCCTCGCCCAGATGGCCCTGGCCTGGGCGCTCCGCCATCCGCAGATGACGTCCGTGCTGATCGGCGCGAGCAGCGTCGAACAGCTCGAGAACAACATGGGCGCGCTCGACAACCTGGAGTTCAGCTCGGCCGAGCTCGCGGAGATCGACGGCCACGCCGTCGAGGCCGGCATCAACCTCTGGTCGCGTTCGAGTACTGCCTGACCACCTGGTGTCGAATCCGCGGGGGCGGGGGAGGAGTGCCAACGAGCCGTGAGGTGGATGCGGAACTCGGCCAAGGCATTCGAAGGTACGCATATGAGACGGGCATCCCTGCGGGTGGTGGCGGTCATGCTGTCGGCGGCGTGCGTAGCGACCGGTTGCACGCTCGGCTCGTCCGACGAGGTCCCACCGAAGGTCGTCGTGGTGGCGGCGCCGCCGGGGCCTGACACCAGGGTCCTGGCCTTCGTCAAGGACACCTTGGCAGCGGACGCCGGCCTCGACCTCCGGGTCAGATCGGTCAGGGACTCAGCCGCCGCGGCAGCCGCACTCGGCGCGAAGCGGGTCGATGCGGCCCTCGGAGGCAGCGGTGGGGTCGGCGCTGTGGGCGGTGCCGACCGCAGCCTCGCGTTCGTGGCTCCCGTGCACCTGAGCCCCCTAGGCCTGTACGCCGCGAAGCCGTCCGCACTGGCACACCTCGACCAGGGCGGAGAGGTGCTCGTGCCCGACGACCCGGTGCTCGCCGGTCGCGCGCTACGGATCCTCGCCGACCACAAGCTGATCGGCCTGCGGGCGGGAGCCGGGCCCGTGGTCGCAGCGCACGACGTCACCGCCAACCCGCACCACGTACGCATCACCCGCGTACCTTCCGACCAGCTGGTCGAACGGTTCCCCGGTGTCACCGCCGTGGTGATGCCGGCCAGCACGGCCCGCACCGCGAAGATCGGCGGCGCGCGGGTGGTGGCGTGGGAGAAGGCGCGGGACAACCCGTTCGCCGAGGGACTGGTGGTGCGGGCCCGTGACGAGCGGGATCCCGAGGTCGTCAAGTTGGCCGAGATCCTGCGCTCCGACGACGTGCGGTCGTTCCTCGCCGAGACCTACGGACGCACGGTCGTGCCGGCGTTCTAGAGCTAGAGCGTGTCCCGCCGCACAAGCCGGATATGGTGGTCGCCAGGAGGTGGCCATGCTTCAGATCCTGCTCGTGATCGCCGTCGTCTGGCTGGCGCTCGCCGTCATCGGCTTCGTCTTCAAGGGCCTCTTGTGGCTGGGCATCATCGCCCTGCTGCTGTTCCTGGGCACGAGTGCCTGGGGTTGGGTCAAGCGCAACTCGGCACGCTGACCGTCGACGTCAGGTCCGGCTGACCGGCGTTCGGCTGACCGGCGTTCGGTCGGTCGGTGCTCGGCTCGTCAGGGCTCGATGTCGCCGGTCTGGAAGCCGATCGTCGCGGTCGCTCGCCGCACCGCACCGACCGGGTCGTGTGGCACCACGTCGTCGAGGAAGGCGTAGTCCTTGGCGACGTCGCCGAGTCCGGGCACCCGCTTGGCCACCTGCCACCACGCCGCGATGTCGGCCCATCCCGGTGCCGACAGCGAGCCGCCGAAGTGCTGGACCGACAGCGCCGCGCACAGGTTCGCGAACCGTAGCCGGTGCAGCAACGGCCAGCAGGCCAGTGTCGACGCGACGAACCCGGCTGCGAACACGTCACCCGCGCCGGTCGTGTCGAGTGCCTCGACCGGAAGGGCGGGCACGTCGGCGTGCTCGCCGGTCTCGTTGTCGACCGCCAGTGCGCCCTTGCTGCCGCGGGTGACGACAGCGACGGGTACGAGGTCGCCCAGACGCGCGAGTGCGGCATCGGGCGTGTCGGTGCGGGTGTAGGCGAGCGCCTCCGGTGTGTTGGGGAGGAACGCGTAGCAGTTGCTCAGCCGGTCGAGCAGCGCCTGCGACCACTGTTCGGTGGGATCCCAGCCGACATCGGCGAAGATCCGTGCACCGTCGGCATGCGCCTGCCGGGTCCAGTCCTCCATCTCGGGACCGAGGTCGACGAAACAGGCACGGGTGCGCGTGAGCCCCTGGTCGGCGATCATCTCGTCGGGGGTCAGAGGCGGCTCGTGGGCGTGGGTGATCAGGCTCCGGTCGGCATCGTGCGCCAGGGACACCGTGACGGGAGAGTGCCAGTGCGGAAACCGGCGGGACGGTGACAGGTCGACACCCTCCTGCTCCGCCAACGTCCGCCAGCAGAAGTCGCCGTAGACGTCAGGTCCGAACGCGGCGGCGAGGGAGGTCCGGAGGCCCAGCCGGGACAACGCGATGGCGAGGTTGGCGACGCCTCCGGGTGAGCAGCCCATGCCGTCGGTGAAGATCTCCTTGCCCGCCGCGGGGAGACCGCCGAGGCCGGTGAAGATGATGTCGAGGAAGACCGTGCCGGACAAAAAGACGTCGAACGGCGGGTCCTGGGGCGTACGAAGTGCCGCCAACGGGTCGTGCGCAGGACCTCGCCCGACGACCCGGCCGATCTCCCAAGGCGTGGTGGGGCTGACCGCGTTCGGGATCTGGTCCCTCCGCCGCGTCCATCGACACTCCCTCTACTCACAGGCACACCGATCCGGGCACCCACCGTAGCGCGGGTGGCCGGGGCGGGCTGCACATATGGCGACGGCGACCCTCGGGACCAGCTGCCCGAGACGACGAGGCGCCCCCGACCGCGGTCGAGGGCGTCTCGTCTTTGTGTGCTGCGGGTTGCTGCTTGTCAGGCGGCGTTGGGTCCCACGAGGTCCGGCTCGGCCAGCTTGCGCAGGCGGTGCAGGGCATCGCGTTCGAGCTGGCGTACGCGTTCGCGGGAGAGGCCGAAGCGGTCGGCGATCTCCGCGAGCTTCCACGGCCGCCCGTCGTCGAGACCGTAGCGGAGACGTACGATCTCGGCCGACCGGGCGTCCAGGGTCTCGATCAGCGCGGCGAGCCGGGAGCTGGACTCCGCGGCGACCACGGTCTCGTCGGGTCCGGGCATCACGTCGCGGGCGACCAGGTCGCCGAGCGAGGTCTCGCCGTCGTCGTCGACGGTGACGTCGAGGGAAACGTGGTCGCGGCCCCAGCTGACGAGCTCCTCCACCCGTCCCTCGGCCACACCGAGCTGTGCGGCGAGTTCGGTGTTGTCGGGTTCACGGCCGAGCTCGCGTTCGAGCGCGCGCCGCGCCGCGCCGAGGGCGTTGAGGTCCTCGACGACGTGCACCGGCAGCCGGACGACTCGGGCCTGTTGCGCGATACCGCGGGTGATGGCCTGGCGGATCCACCAGGTGGCGTAGGTCGAGAACTTGTAGCCCTTGGTGTAGTCGAACTTCTCGATGGCTCGGATCAGGCCGGTGTTGCCTTCCTGGACGAGGTCGAGCAGTGGCAGCCCGGACCGGCCGTATCGGCGTGCGATCGACACGACCAACCGGAGGTTGGCTTCGAGAAAGTGGCGTTTGGCACGGCGCCCCTCGTCGGTGATCCAGGCGAGTTCCTCGGGAGTCGCTCGTGCTGACACGCGGACGCGGTCGCTTCCACGGTTGTCGCCGAGCAACTGCTCGGCGAGTTGCCCCGCCTCGATCGCCTTGGCAAGCTCGACTTCCTGAGCCGCGTCGAGCAGCGGCGTACGTGAGATCTCGTCGAGATAGCGACCAACAAGGTCGCGGTCTTCGGCGTAGTCCTCCGCATGGCGACGGCGTACTGGCAAGGTGACTCCCCTCCGGGCTCGACACGCGGACCTCCACACTGCTCCGGAGATCCGTCACCAGGTCAACGTCTCGGGCCGGTGGGCGAATTCCCGATGCAGGCGGGTTCATGCGTAGCCCAGCGACCGGATATCGCCACGAATCGGCTCTCGGATGTCGGTTCGGTTTCCTGCCGGTCCAAGAGCGTCTCTAAGGCGACAGCCCGGTGGAAGGCAGCTCACCCGCTAGGGGGAGCGCTGGCTCTCTGTCAATGACTGGTTGCATGCAGTGAGAAACGGCCTGCAGCATCAGGAAAGCGGGAGGCCACCACGCTCACGCGTGCCCCGACGCGTGGATCGCCCGGACCGTCTCGACCGTATCGGCCTCCGAGGCGTCTTTGTCGGTGCGGTAGCGCAGGACCCGGGCGAACCGCAGCGCCATGCCACCGGGATAGCGGCTGGACGTCTGCACCCCGTCGAACGCGATCTCGACGACGAGTTCGGGGCGGACGTGGACGGTCCACCTGTCGCTCCGGGACTCGAGCTCCAGGAGCCGCTCGGTCTGCCAGCGCAGCAGCTCGTCGGTGAGGCCCTTGAACGTCTTGCCCAGCATGACGAACCCGCCGGTCTCGGGATCGCGGGCACCGAGGTGGAGGTTGGACAACAGGCCGGTGCGGCGACCGTGGCCCCACTCGACCGCGAGGACCACGAGGTCGAGGGTGTGCCGCGGCTTGACCTTGATCCACGCGGAGCCGCGGCGGCCCGCGTCGTAGGTGGCATCGAGCGACTTGACCACGACGCCCTCGTGACCGCGGCGTACGGCATCGTCGAAGAACGTGGTCGCCTCGGTCGCGTCAGCCGTCACCAGCCGGGGCACCCGGAGCGACGGTGGCAGCAGACCCTCGAGGGCCGACCACCGGTCGCGGCCGTCGCGCGCGAGCAGGTCCACGCCGTCGAGGTGCAGCACGTCGAAGAAGAACGGCCGCACCGGAACCGTCGTGCGGGCCTTCTCGACATCGGTGCGGCTGGCGACGCGGCTCGCCGTGACCTGGAAGGGGCGTGGCCGCTCGTCCGCGTCGAGGGCGAGTACCTCGCCGTCGAGCACCACGGACTGCGTAGGGAGGTCGCGCACCGCCTCGACGACCTCGGGCAACCGGTCGGTGACCTCGTCGAGTGTGCGGGTGTAGATGCGTACGGACTCCGGCGTGCGGTGCACCTGGACCCGGATGCCGTCGAGCTTCCATTCGAGCGCGACCGGACCGGTGAGCTTCTCGAGAGCCGCACCGATGTCGGCGGCGGGGGAGGCCAGCATGGGTCGCAGCGGCCGACCCACCTCGAGCCGGAACGCGTCGAGGCTGGTCGGGTCGCCGTCGGCACCCACCACAGCCGTCGCGACAGGGGAGATGGCACCGGCCAGCATCACGGCCCGCCGAACCTCCGCGGCCGGCAGCTCGCTCGCCCTGATCACCGCGTCGACCATCACTCCGTCAAGGGCACCTTGACGCAACTCGCCGCCGATCAGTCCGGTGAGCAGGTGCTGCTCGTCCGCGGTCGCCCTGGACCACAGGGAGGTGAGCAGGTCGCGACGACGCCGCTGTGACCCGCTGCCGGCAACCGTCGAGATCTCCTCGAACGCGGCGTCGACCTCGCTCACTCCCAGGCTCGCGTTCTCGGCGGGCGGCGGCAGGTCGCGGAGGGCGGCGTAGCCCACTCCGGTGCGGCGCTGCCGAAGCTCACCGGCGAGGTAGGCGACGACCAGCCCAACCTCGTCGCGGTCGGCGGCACGAAGGCAGTCAGCGATCCGGCGCACCTTCTCGAGCCGCGACGACGTGCCCGACACGGCTGCGGAGGCCTGCGCGAGGTCGGCGAACAGCATGGGACCATTCTTCCTGCGCCCACCGACACCCGGTCCACCCCGACTGCACCCCGGCACCATCCACTCGACCCCGGCACCATCCACTCGACCCCGGCACCACCCAACTCGACCCCGACTCCAGCCGACTCGACGCCGGCACCCCTAACTCGATCCCGACTCCACCCGACTCGGCGCCGCCGGTCCGACCGCGCCCGTTCCGTCGTCCCGTGTCCGTCACGGCACCTGGATGGTGATGTACAAGCTTCTGTTCACGCAGGTGCTCGCCCGGCTCCCGGCCGAGACGGCGCACCGGCTCGCGTTCGGGCTGATCCGGGCGGTCATGGCCGTACCCGGCGTCGCCGCGACGTTCCGGCGCTGGCTCCAGCCCACCGACCCCGCCCTGCGGATGAACGTCCTGGGCCTCGACCTGCCCGGTCCCCTCGGTCTCGCGGCCGGCTTCGACAAGAACGCCGAGGGCGTCGACGCGATGGCGGCGCTGGGCTTCGCGTATCGTCGAGGTCGGCACCCTCACCGCCCGGGCACAGCCCGGCAATCCCACGCCGCGGATGTTCCGGCTGACCGCCGACCGCGCGCTGGTCAACCGCATGGGGTTCAACAACCACGGTGCGGCCGAGGCGGCGCGGCGACTGAGCCGACGCCAGGGACGGCGGTCCAGGACGCATTCCACCCGGTCGGCGTCAACATCGGAAAGACCAAGGTCGTGCCAGAGGCGGGAGCGGTGGCCGACTATGTGGCCAGCGCGCGACTGCTCGCGGGCGTCGCCGACTACCTCGTCGTCAACGTCAGCTCGCCCAACACCCCGGGACTTCGTGACCTGCAGGCTGTGGAGCATCTGCGGCCGCTGCTGGCGGGAGTCCGAGCCGCCCTCGACGAGGCGGCCGACCGGCGCGTCCCCCTGCTCGTCAAGATCGCGCCCGACCTCGCCGACGGGGATGTCGACGCGGTGGCCGACCTTGCCCTCGACCTCGGCATCGACGGCATCATCGCCACCAACACGACGATCGGGAGGAACGGGCTGCGCAGCGACTCGGCCGCGGTCGAGGCGGCCGGAGCGGGTGGCCTCTCGGGTGCGCCCCTGAAGGAGCGGTCCCTCGAGGTGCTGGCGCGGCTTCGCGCGCGGGTCGGTGACCGGCTCGTGCTGGTCGCGGCGGGTGGCGTGGAGGACGCCGAGGACGCGTGGCAACGGATCACCGCGGGCGCCTCGCTCGTGCAGGCGTACACCGGGTTCATCTACGGCGGGCCGTTCTGGCCGCGGCGGCTCCACCGCGAGCTCGCCGCAAGGATGCGGGCGGCGGGCTACTCCTCCATTGCCGAGGCCGTGGGTACGGCGAACCGGCCCCACCCGTGAGGCGCACCGGTCGGTGCGCCCGCGCGGATGAGGCCGGACCTGTCAGGTGGAGCGGTACGAGCGGGGAAGCTCAGCGCGGCCACGGGAACGGCAGACCGCCGCCGCCCTGGTCGTCCTGAGGCTGCTGGTCCTCCTGCGGCGGCTGCTCGGACTGCTGCGGCGCCTTCCCGCCGTCGGTGCCGAGGGTGGCCGTCGCGGTCGCCGTCTTGCCGTCGCGTTCGTACGTCAAGGTGACCTTGTCACCGGGCCGGTGCGAGCGGACGGCGGCGATGAGGGCGTCGGCGTCGGTCACGCGGCGGTCGTCGACCTTGGTGATGACGTCGCCGGACTTGATCCCGGCCGAGGCGGCGGACCCGCCCGACGAGACCTCGCGGACCGCGGCTCCCTCGGTGGTGCCGGCCTTGGAGGTCGCCGGTGAGACCGTGACGCCGAGCTGCGCGTGGTCGGCCTTGCCGTTCTTGATCAGTTCCTGGGCGATCGGGCGCGCCTGGTTGATCGGGATCGCGAAGCCGACACCGATCGAGCCGGACTGTCCGCCCATCGAGGCCCCGAGTGTGGCGATGGCGCTGTTGATGCCCACGACCTGGCCGCCCATGTTGACGAGCGCGCCGCCGGAGTTGCCCGGGTTGATCGCGGCGTCGGTCTGGATCGCGTCGATGACCGTGTTGGACGAGGAGTTGTCACCGGCGCGTACCGGCCGGTCGAGTGCGCTCACGATGCCCGACGTCACCGTGCCGGAGAGGCCGAGCGGGGAACCGATCGCGACGACGTTCTGGCCGACGGACAGGCTCGAGGAGCTGCCGAGCTGGGCGGGCGTCAGGTTGGACACGCCCTGCGCGCGGACCACGGCGAGGTCGGTGGTGGGATCGGTACCCACGACCTCGGCCCTGGCGTTCTTGCCGTTGGTGAAGGTGACCGTGAGGTCGCCGCCCTGTGCCGCGGACTCCACCACGTGGTTGTTGGTGAGGATGAGCCCGTCGGAACTGATCACGATCCCGCTGCCGTTGCCGGTCCCCTCGGAGGTCGCGATCGTGATGGACACCACGCTCGGCAGGACCTTGTTGGCCACCTGTTGCACGCTGCCTGCGGGCGCACTGGACGCGTTCTGCGACCCGGACGGCGCGTTGTCGAGGGACGTGGACGTCGCGGCCGGCTGCTCGTCGTGGGTGAGGCCGTACGTCACCGCGGTGCCGGCGCCGCCACCGACGAGGCCCGCGGCCACGGCCACGGCGACGAGGGCGGCCAGGCCGCGGCGCCGGGGCGGTCTGCCGCCCGACGGACCGGTGGGTCCGGTGGGTCCGGTGGGTCCGGTGTCGGAAGGTGGCGCCTGGCCGTACGCGTAGGGACCGAACGACGGCATCGGACGGGTCTCCTCGTCGGTGGCCGACGGGGAGAACGGCTGGCCGACGGGACGGTGGCCCGCCGGGTCGTACGAAGGCTGCGCCGGACCGTCGGTACGGCGCGGCTGGCCCGAAGGTGTCGTGTCGCTCATGTCTCACAGATTCTTCGTGCTAGCTGAGATCAAACTGAGAGCCGGCCCAGAGGTCCCGAAGAAACGTCGGCCGCCTGCGGTGCCCGGGCTCGTTCGCGCCACCGGCTGTGGCGGTCGGTGCCTGAGCCCACCCGGTATACCCGAACTGTCCCGCGCTATCCGGCCCGTTCGGCATCGTCCGGTATCGGCACCGTCCTGCGATCGCCACCGGCCGGTGTCGGCTACGACGTCGGGCGCCGGCGACCGGGTCGACTGTAACGCCGCCGTCCGCCGCGGCGGCTCACGGCCCGAGGGCGGTCACCGCGGCCGGCGCTGGCCCGGACCTGTCGGCTGGTTCGGAGTTCGGGGCGCCGGCATTCCCGGGAGCCGCAGGGTCATGAGCGCGCCGCCGTCCGTGCTCCGGCCCGCACTGACGGTTCCGCCGTGCCGTTCGGCGGCCTGCTTGACGATCGACAGCCCGAGGCCCGAACCGGGCATCGTCCTCGCCTCGACCGAGCGGTAGAAGCGCTCGAACACGTGGGGGAGGTCACCGTCGGAGATGCCCGGTCCCTGGTCGGCGACGGTGAGTACGCCGCCGCGGAGCATGACGGTGACGACTCCGTTCGGAGGGCTCCACTTCGCCGCGTTGTCGAGCAGGTTGGTGATGGCCCGCTCGAGGGCCTGGGCGTCGCCGAAGACGGTCCAGGGCTGCGCGTCAACGTCGATGCGGATCCCCGGAGCGCGGCGCCGTACGCGTTCGGCCGCATGCGCGACCACGTCCACGAGGTCGACGGGAAGGTGCGCCGCCGACGGTGGGTCCTCCCTGGACAACTCCACGAGGTCTCCGACGAGAACCGACAGCTCCACGACCTGCGCGCGGACGTCCTGGAGCAGCGCCATCCGGTCGTCGGCCGACAGGCCGGGGCGGCCCTCGCTCTGGGCCAGGAGGTCGAGGTTGGTGCGCAGACTGGTGAGCGGCGTACGGAGCTCGTGGCCGGCGTCGGCGACGAGCCGGCGTTCCCTGCCACGCGCCTCGGCGAGTGCGGAGAGCATGGCGTTGAACGAGTGGGCGAGCCGCCCGAGTTCGTCGTCGCCCTGCACGGGTACGGGTCGGAGGTCGCCGGTGCGCGCGACGTGCTCGGCCGCGGCCGTCAGGCGCTGCACCGGCCGCAGGCCGGTACGCGCGATCGCGGCACCCGCCCAGGCGGCCACGCCGACACCGGCAGCGCCCACGAACAGCAGGACGAGTCCGAGCCGCCTGAGCAGGGTGTCGGTCCGTTCGGTCGACTGGGCGAGGACGAGCGCGTAGCCCGGGAGCCGGTCGGTGGGCACGGCGACCACCCGGTAGGCCTGCCCGTCGCTCGCGAGCGCCGTCCGGACGCTCTCGTCGACGAGTCCGCGCGCCACCGCGCGTTCGGCACGCGCATGTCCGAGCGGCGGGTTGCTCGGGTCGTTGCCCTCGTCCGCCGCTCCCGCGGAGATGTACAGTCCGTCGGCCCGCAGCAGCGCGATCCGGACGTCCCCGGCCCCCAGAGCCTCGGACGGCACCTGCGCCAGCACCCCCCGGTCGGCGAGCGGTCCCGCGGCCGCGGCGCGGGCCCGGTCGAGAAGGCTCTCGTCGATCTGGCTGAGGAGCGAGACCCGCACGGTGACGTATGCCGTGATCGAGATGACGACGACGAGGAGCCCCGCGCCGATGGCCGCGAGGAGCCCGACGCGGGACCGCAGGCTGAGGCCGCCCTCACGCTGTCTGGCGACGGCGCTGTCGGGAGGGGCGGGTGTCGTCACGGCGGAGTGTCTCGCAGGACGTAGCCAACGCCCCGGACCGTGTGGAGCAGGCGGGGTTCGCCGTCCGTCTCGGTCTTTCGCCGGAGGTATCCCACGTAGACCTCGAGAGAGTTGGCCGACGTGGGGAAGTCGAAGCCCCACACCTCCTCGAGGATCTGCGACCGGGCGAGGACCTGGCGCGGATGCCGGAGGAAGAGCTCGAGGAGCGCGAACTCGGTACGGGTCAGGCTGATCTGGCGCCCTCCTCGGCGTACCTCCCGGGTGGAGGGCTCGAGCGTCAGGTCGGCGTAGGAGAGCTCGCCGGCCTCGTCGACCGGTGTCACGCGCCGGAGCAGTGCCCGGAGTCGGGCGAGCAGCTCCTCGAGCGCGAACGGCTTGCGGAGGTAGTCGTCCGCTCCGGCGTCCAGTCCGCTCACGCGGTCGGCAACGGCGTCGCGTGCGGTGAGCACCAGGATGGGCACGTCGTTGCCGGTTGCCCGGAGTGCCCGGCAGGTGGCGATTCCGTCGAGTCGCGGCATCATCACGTCGAGGATCACCGCGTCCGGGCTCTTGGTGGCCACGCTGCGGAGTGCCTGCTCGCCGTTCTCGGCAAGCTCGACGTCATAGCCGTTGAACACGAGCGACCGACGCAGGGAGTCCCTGACTCCCTGGTCGTCGTCGACGACAAGGATGCGCACGAGATCCAGTCTGCCCCTCCCGACCTGAACGCATGCTGAGCGCAATGCCATCTGACCTGCGGTGTCGCGTCGACCACGCCGGGAGACGCCGGTCGGCGGGCCAGCTCGACGGCTGCACCGGCGACCGGTCAGCGGCGGATCTCGAACGACCCGAGCCCCTCGGGTGTCTCGGTGTGGGACTCGACCCGCTCCACCCGGGCCATCGGCGGCCCGTCGCGGCACCAGTCGACCATCGCGCGTACGCGTGCGTCGGGTCCCTCGAACACCGCCTCGACCGTGCCGTCGCGCCGGTTGCGCACCCAGCCCGCGACACCGCAGCCGGCCGCGGTACGGCGACAGGTGTCTCTGAAGAAGACGCCCTGGACCATGCCGCGGACGACGACCCTGATCCGGACGACCAACGTGGTCATGGGCCCAGCCTGCCCATCCGTCCGGTGACCTGAACGGTCGGGTCCACGCCGCCGCCCTCGCGTCTGCCCGCACAGGTCGCTCAGGCCGCGAGTGCGGGGGAGGACGCGGCGAGACTCCCGGCCTGGGCGCGCCAGCCGTGCTCGGTGATCAGGAACACCTCGGCGACAGGCAGGCGTACGCGTGCCGCCTCCGCGGCGAGGGCGTCCAGCCAGATCTCGTCGGCGGGCAGCCAGACCACCCGGCCACGCCGGCAGCGCACCATCGTGACCGCGTGGGACGGCCGCGCCGTGCCCTCCGGGTGCGGACCGGGACCGAACGGACGGAGCGCGGAGCGCACCCGTGCGACCACCTCGGCCGGCGCGACCGGTGGGGAGGTGGCGGGTGCGTCGAGCCAGGCGGCGGCCTCGACATAGCTGCGGGAGAGGCGTACGAGGGCGAGGACTACTCGGTCGTCGTCGAACGGGACGTGGCGGCGGATCCGCCGGAGCAGCGTGGCGGGATCACCGTGCGCAAGGGGACTGACAGGCCTGGTCACGCAGCCAGGGTGCCCGAGGTCGTGGATGCGCGAGCAAAGTTATCCACAGGTAGCGCACTGTGGATGAGCGACGGCGGAACGTGCTGCGGATCCGGCATGCTGTGGCGACCCCATGATCAACTCAGCCTGAACAACCACCCAGGCTGGAGAGAGCATCAGCCTGGACGACCCAGGCTGGTCAGCTCACCGTGATCCAGCACCGGCCCGAAGCGAGGTGTCGCCATGGACGAGCACGTCGAGAGGTTCCGAGTCGTAGGCCACGTCAGGGTCGATCCGCCCCTGCGTGGCGCGGAGTTCGAGTACCTCACGGCGTTCGCGGAGTCCCGGCGATGGCAGCGCCCCGACGGGCCCTACGCGGTGCCCGGCAACCCGATCGCCGAGTGTCTCGACCCCGATCTGGACCTGGGCAGCTACGCCGTCCCCGCTGACGGCCAGCCCGGCCTTCGATGCCCGTGGGCGCCCGCGCACGGAGGTCGGGCCCTGGTTCCGTCGGAGGGAGTGGGCGGCACCGGCCACCCGCCGGCGGAGGTCGCGGCCTGGCTGGCGTACCTCCGCGACCACTTCCTGCGGCCCCATGCACACGCGGCCCGGTGTGGCGGGTCGACCGGCGGCCTGTTCGCCGGCTTCGGTTTCGACCATGTGCTCGACGGCGCCGCGGCGGTCTGCGGCGAACGCTCAGGAGAGGTCACGGTGATCCGGATCGGCGCCGGCGACCTGTCGACGGAGGTGGTCGCTCACCCGTGACGCCCGGTCGCCGAAACACACACCCGCACCGCTCGCCGCCCCACCGCCACGCAGTGTCACTCGCCGATTCTCACGCTGCGCAGGCGGTTCGGCCGGTAGCTCACTTATGGTAATCTCGCCAAGATTTTGGCCGACCTGCGCAGAATGTGCTGTTGGAGCCTTTTGCCAGGAACGCCGCGATGGTCCTCGAGACGATGCCACGGGTGGAGAGCTAACGATGCGACGGGTCGTCGGTGCCTGCGCGACCCTTGCGCTCGGCAGCCTGCTTCTCGCCGGGTGCGCGGGCGGTTCGCCCGAGCCGTCTGGGCTCGATCCGGAGCAGTCCACGCCGAAGCCGTCCCGCAGTTCGACACCGGCCAAGACTGCGGCACCGTCCGAGCCGGTGACCTTCGTCCGGGCGTACGTCGACCGCATCAACCAGTCCCGCACCACGGGTGATGTCACACCGGTCCTGCGCCTGAGCGAGAGCAGCTGCGAGGGATGCCGGAGCGTCACCGACGTCATCCGCAAGATCCACGACGGTGGCGGGTCCTATCGGGGCGACCCGACCTGGACGATCGCGAAGGACGGCGCCAGCCTCGTCCAGCGCAAACCGGCGATCGTGCACGCCTACATCCGGTCCAACTCCTTGCAGGTGGTGCCCACGGCAGGGGCCAAGCCGGTTCGTTGGCCCGGAGCGACCTCACTCAACGAGTTCAGACTCGAACGGCAGGGGGCGACATGGCAAGTCAAGGACTTCGTCGTGAAGTGAGCAGCAGGATCCCCGCGGTCCTCCTGCTCTGGCTGGTGATGGCCGGCTTCGCCCTCGCGGGTGGTCCGACCTTCGTCGGCACCGCGCACGCCCTGGGACCGGGCTGCACGAAGCTTCCCGACGGCAGGATCGACTGCAGCGGACACGACGAGCCCGGTCCGGGCGGGCCGGACAACCCCGGTCCCGCGCCGCGACAGCCCTACGACGTGTTCATGACGCCCGCCTGCATGCAGAACGGCCCGCCGCCCAGCCCAGGTGACGCGATGTGTCTTGGAGCTACGACGGCCTGTCAGGGGCGCGGCGAGCCCGGCATGATCATGATGCGGATCTACTACCAGTGGAACGCGGGCGATCCGTGGACGCTCGTCGACACGCGGTGCACGGGAGGCGACACGCCACAGGTGCCGCCGCAGCGGGTCCGAGACGAACTGGTGACGAGGTTCCTCCCGGCCGCCGACGTCGGGGTGAGTCCCGGCAACGGGCGTACGCTCATCGACTTCGACACGATCTTCTACACCGAGGCCGCGCCTTACCACCAGAACATCCAGATCATCGGTCAGCAGGTCGAGGTCGACGCGCAGCCGGTCGGCTACGCCTGGAAGTGGGGCGACGGGTCGGGCGACCACACGAGCACCGCGGGCGTCCCCTACTCCGCCTCCACCGACGAGTCCGCCTACGTCATGCATCGCTACGCCAGCCCGGGCACCTACACCGTCAACGTCGACGTCAACTGGACCGCGCGGTTCCGCGTCGCCGGCGGGCCGTGGCAGAACCTCGGCACCCTCACGGTGGCCCGCGGACAGACCGCACCGATCACCGCGCTGGAGAAGGAGGACGTCCTCTCCCGCTAGGCGGTGCGTCCCCAGTGCCGCACTGGACCCGACGAGGGCCCCGGCAACCCCACCAGCACTGGTGGTGTCCGGGGCACTCGCCGGTCCGCGCCGCCGACCCGGACCGTAGCGTCCGATGGCCCGCCGCGCCCGGGTCACGTCACCAGGCCAGCGGGGTGTAGGCCGCGAGGTCAGGGTCGTCGACGGCGAACGTGCGTACCCCTCCCGAGCCACCTGTCGCGGTCTCGAACCGAACGGTCACGAGCCCGCGTCCGGCTCCCCACACCCAACCCCGGCCGTACGCCGCGTGCACCGCGTCCGCCCCCGGCGCCCAGCGACGCGGCTCCGCGTCGTGCGGATCCGCCGCGATGGACCCGGGGATGGGGCTCGCCTCGGCCTCTGGGTCCCGCTCGGCGTCGTCGACGCCCGACGTGAAGAGATCCTCCTGCGTCCAGTCCGCGAGGCTGGAGACCCCGACGCCGAGCAGCCTGACGCCGGCCGAGGTGTCCACCTCCGCCGCCAGCCGTCGCGCGAGGCGGGTGATCGCTCTTACCTCGTCGGTCGGTCCCGCGACCGTGGCCGAGCGGGTGTGGGTCGTGAAGTCGTACAGCCGGATCTTCACGGTGACCGTCCGGCCGGAGAGGCGCTCGCGGACGAGTCGCTCGCACACCCGGGCCGCGAGCCGTTCCACTATCAGCCCGAGTACCGCCGGGTCCGCGATGTCGCGGTCGAAGGTGTCCTCGACGCTGATCGACTTGGACTCGCGCTCCGAGACGACCTCACGGTCGTCTTCGGCACGAGACATCCGCGCGAGTGCGTGACCGTGGGCCTTGCCGACTGCGCCGACGAGCTCGCTCTCGGGAACACCGCGGAGCTCCGCGACGGTGTGGACGCCGATCCGGCGCAGCCGTTCCGCGGTGGCCGGACCCACGCCCGGGATCCGCGACACCGACATGGGGTTCAGCAGGTCCGCCTCGCCTCCTGCGGGGACCACGACCAGCCCGTCGGGCTTGTCCAAGTCGCTCGCGATCTTGGCGACGAGCTTCGACGTTCCGGCGCCTACGGAGGCGCGAAGCCCGCCGGTCACCGCGTGGACCCGGGCCTTGAGCTGACGGGCCTGCTGGGTGACGGCGGCGGGAGACAGGTCGTTCGCACCGGGAGCGGACGCGAGGTCGACGTACGCCTCGTCGAAGGACACCGGCTCGACGAGTGGTGACAGCTCGCGCAGCGCGCCCATGACGGCACGGCTGGTCAAGCGGTAGGCCGCGAACCTTCCGGAGAGGAAGGCCGCGTGCGGGCAGCGTGCCCTGGCCTCCACCATCCGCATCGCCGAACGGACGCCGAACCTCCTGGCCTCGTACAACGCGGTCGACACGACGCCCCTGGGTCCGAGACCGCCGACGATCACGGGCTTTCCACGGAGAGAGGGCTTGTCCCGCTGT
This sequence comes from uncultured Actinomycetota bacterium, assembly GCA_963721745.1. Lineage (GTDB taxonomy): Bacteria > Actinomycetota > Actinomycetes > Propionibacteriales > Actinopolymorphaceae > Thermasporomyces. The sequence goes on from CAVRKO010000002.1 coordinate 564,302, forward strand.
TCGACGGCGGCGAAGAACGCATCCAGGTCGAGGTGGAGGATGCTCGGCTCGCTGCGCACGGCGACATCCTCGCAAGTCGGCGCCGGCCTTCCGCGGGCGCGGCGTCGAAGGGTCGGTGCGGGTGAGACCCGCATGCGATCGGGGAGTTTGCCTTCGCGTGCCGCGATTTCATCCACAGGAAGCGGATCGGTGCGTCCGTCCACAGCCCGATCCGACGCCGCGGATCGGGACGCCAGTGACTGCCACTCTCGACCGCATGACCGCATCCACCAGCACAGCACAGCCGCGCTTCACGCTGCGAGGACCGGAGGACGTCCTTGCCAAGGTGCCCTTTCTCGTCGGCTTCCACCCCCGCGAGAGCCTCGTCGCTCTCGCGTTCGGTGCCGATCACCAGATCAGGTTCACCATCCGGGTCGACCTACCCGGCCGCCCGGCGAGGTCCTCGGCCAACCCGGTCGCCACATCGGACAACCGCGTCCCACGACAGTCTCCCGGTGTGGTCGCGCCGGCCGAGGTCGACGAGCTCGTACGCCATCTCGTCAGGGTCTTCCGCAAACGGAGTGCTCGGTACGCGGTCGCGGTGGCCTACACGACCGACCGGGCTGCTGCGCGTCCCGTTCTCGACGCCTTCCGGCGTCGCATGCGCCCGGTCGGCATCGATGTTCTCGACCTCCTCGTCGCCGACGGCCGCCGATGGTGGTCCGAGGGGTGCACCGACCACGAGTGCTGCCCCCCTGAAGGCAATCTCTACGACCTGGCCCGGCATCCCGTGACGGCGCAGTCGGTCTATGCCGGCGAGGTGGCGCTCGATGACGAGGACGCCCTGCGGCGCTCCGTCGCCCGTCCTGACGGTGCGGCCGCTCTGAGGATGCGAGAGCTGACGACGCGGACGGAGACCGAGCTGCGCGAGCGCCTCGCCGGCGAGGCCGATCCTGTCTCCGCGTGGAAGGCGGCCGGTCGTGCCCACGTCGAGGACCTGCTCCGGAGGTGCCGCACAGATCCGGAACGACTGACTGACGAGGAGGTGGCGCTCGCTTCGGTGTTCGTCTCCGATGTCAAGGGACGTGACGAGATATGGCGCCTCATGACACGCACGTCCGCGATGGTGCACGTCGCGCTGTGGAGCGTCGTCGTCCGTCGGACCGTCACCCCTTACGACGTCGCCCCGGCCGCCCTGCTCGCGTTCTCGGCCTGGCTGAGCGGCAATGGGGGGCTCTCGCGCTGTGCGCTCGAACGCGCCTTCGCGAGCGACCCGTCTTATCCGATGGCCGGGTTGGTCGAGCAGCTCCTCGCCGGAGCGGTGCCGCCAGATCAGTGGTCGAGGTTCGAGGAGACGTGGTGAGTGGTCCGTTTCGTTCGGCTCCTCCCGAGCCATCCCGAGGTTGGGAATTCTGGCCACCGGAGTGACTCCGGCCCCTTGGCGGACAGGTGATTCGATGCGACGCTCCCAGAACATCCCTGGGGGAGGAGCCGAGAATGGGTCAGGACGTCGAACCCCGCACGTTCACCCGCGAGGACCGCGCGTCCTTCCGGCGCAAGTTGCGCTCGGGAATGGAGGCCCTGACGCGGATGCTCGACGAGTCGCGGTTCGAGGCCGACATCCGCACCACCGGGTTCGAGATCGAGCTCAATCTCATCGACACCCATGGCGACCCCGCGCTCAAGAACGCCGAGGTACTCCGGGCCATCGACGACCCCGCGTTCCAAACCGAGCTGGCGCAGTTCAACATCGAGGTCAACATGGCGCCGCGGCCGCTCGGCGGGAGTGCGCTGAAGGAGTTCGAGGACGACCTGTGGGGGCGCCTCAACGCAGCGGACGCCCAGGCGCGCAGACTCGGGGTGCGGATCGTCATGGTCGGCATCCTTCCGACCGTGACCGCCGGTCACATGTCGGAGGCCGTGCTCTCGCCCAACAACCGCTACAAGCTGCTCAACGAGCAGATCATCCTTGCCCGTGGCGAAGACATCCGGATCGCGATCGACGGCGCCGAGGAACTCGTGATGACCACCGACACGGTGGCACCGGAGGCGGCCTGCACGAGCACCCAGCTCCACCTCCAGGTGAGCAAGGACACGTTTCCCGCCTACTGGAACGCCGCCCAGGCCATCGCCGGTCCTCAGGTCGCGGTCTGCGCCAACTCCCCGTTCCTCTTCGGCAAGGAACTGTGGCGCGAAACCAGGATCAAGCTGTTCGAGCAGGCGATCGACACCCGCAACGACGAGCTCCTGACGCAGGGAGTCCGACCGCGGGTGTGGTTCGGCGAGCGCTGGCTGATGTCCGTGGGCGAACTCTTCGAGGAGAACTCCCGCTACTTCTCGCCGCTGCTGCCCGTGTGCGACGACGAGGACCCGCTCGAGCTGCTCGACCAGGGCCGGACACCGAGCCTGGCCGAGCTCCGCCTGCACAACGGCACCATCTACCGCTGGAACCGGCCGGTCTACGACGTCGAGGACGGCCGACCGCACCTTCGGATCGAGAACCGCGTGCTCCCGGCCGGCCCCACGGTGGTCGATGTCCTCGCGAATGCCGCGCTGTACTTCGGCCTGGTCCGGCGACTCGGCGAGGACGAGCGGCCGCTCTGGTCCCAGATGTCGTTCGACGCGGCGAGCGAGAACTTCTATCGCGGAGCGAAGGGTGGCATCGGTGCGGAGCAGTACTGGCCGGGGTCCGGCTGGATCGGGGCCGCCGAGCTCGTCCTCCGCAAGCTGCTACCCCTTGCGCACGAGGGGCTCGACAGCTGGGGAGTCGACCCCACGCAGCGCGAACGCCTGCTGGGTGTGATCGAGCAGCGCTGCCTGTCGGGGCAGAACGGCGCGGCCTGGCAGGCCGCGGTCTTCCATCGGCTCTACGACGGCAGCGGCATGTCGCGCTTCGACGCACTGCGGGCGATGATGCTCCGCTACGTGGAGTACATGGCCACCAACGCCCCAGTGCACACCTGGCCGGTCGACTGATCCCGCCGGAGATTCCCGGCTCCCTCAGGCAACCGTCTCCCCGGTGCCAAGCGTCACATGCCGGAGAGGGGGTTGATCATGTCCAACCGGCGCTCCGTCGGCCGCATCGGCCGCCGTTCTGTCATGGTCGAGCAGTCCTGGTCCTGGCAGGAGGCGGCAGCCTGTGCCGGCGCCTCGTCCGAGCTCTTCTTCGGCCCTGAGGGCGAGAAGCAGGCACAGCGCGACAAGCGGGAGAAACGCGCGGTGGAGATCTGCGGGCAGTGTCCCGTCCGCGAGCCGTGCCAGAAGCACGCCGTACGCCTGCCCGAGACCTACGGCGTCTGGGGCGGCACCACCGAGGCCGGTCGTTCGGCGCCACGCCGTGGCCGCGTGGCCTCGCCCGCGGCGTAGCCCGCTCTCGTGGCCGGCGTCCGCGCCGCGCAGGCACTCAACCCGGAAGGGGACGCCCGACCGCGCGAAGTCGGGGTACGACCACGGGCTCGCCCTGGTCGACATCGAGCCAGCCTGCTCTGGTGGCGGCGTACACCGGGCCCGCCTTCACGCCGACGATCCCGCACGCGACGTGCCACGCCCGGCGCCAGCTGTGGTCGGACTCCAGTGGCTCGAGCGGCCCTGGTCTCACCACGATGGCACCCGCGTGCAGCACGCGTGTCCTGGACGTGTCTACGCCGCGTAGCGCCAGCCTCGCCCACGACGCGATGACGGCCTGGAGACCTCCCACGGCGAGGTCGACCCGGAGAGCGTGGTCGGGCGGTGCGTCCGCCGCCGCCAACAGGTCGACGGACGGATCGCCGACCGGCGCGCCACCGCGGGTGAGCAGCACGACGCGAGCCGACGTGGCGAAGTGCCGCCGACGGGTGCGACACCGCAGCATCCAGACCGCGCTGGTGAGCAGCTTCGCGAGCTCCGGATGAACTCCGTCGGCGACGCCGGTGGCTGCGGGGACGCTCATGTGCGCACTCTGCCCGAGCCGACCGCAGCGCTGTGCGCGTCATCCACAGGCACCGTGTAGTAGCGTCCGGGCACTGGACTCACCGCCCTGGTCTGCTCCCTGACTGACTCCACGTCAGCTCTGCGCCCGGCTGCACCGGTGCGGGCCCGCCCGTGCCGCTCGCTCCCGGTAGGAGGTGCACGATGACGGCCATCGTGGTCGGCTACATCGACAAGCCCGAGGGGCGTGCCGCCCTTCGCCGCGCCGCCACGGAAGCGATGCTTCGAAAAACGAAGCTCGTAGTCGTCAACTCACGCAGCGCAGCCGACACGGCCGCAGTGGACGATGCGCTCGTCGCCGTCCAGGACGAGCTCTCGACCGCGGGGATCACCCACGAGGTGCGCGAACCCTCGGCCGGCCTCGAACCCGCCGACGATCTCATCGCCGTCGCCAACGAGGTCGCGGCCGACTTCATCGTCATCGGGTTGCGTCGCCGTTCGCCAGTCGGGAAGCTGATCCTCGGCAGCAACGCTCAGCGGGTTCTCCTTGACGCACCGTGCCCGGTTCTGGCCGTCAAGGCGGACCCAGGCACCTAGTGCGGTGGTGACCGGCGAGCCCGCCTGCAGCAGAGTGGGACCACCACCCGGGCGAACAGCGAGGATTGGGACATGGCGATCAACATCACCGGAGACCCGGCGGCCGACGCCGAACTCGACCGAAACCCCTTTTCCCTGCTCACGGGGATGCTGCTGGACCAGCAGGTCACGATGGAGAAGGCATTCTCCGGTCCGAAGGTGCTCACGGAGCGTCTGGGCGGACCGCTGGACCCCGCCACCGTGGCCGCGTACGACCCCGAGGCCTTCGCAGCGCTCTGTAGCCGGCCGCCGGCCGTGCACCGTTTCCCGGGTTCGATGGCCGGACGGATCCAGGCGCTCGCCCGCCAGATCGTGGCCGACTACTCCGGTGACGCCGCGACCGTCTGGACCGAGGCGGCCTCCGCCAAAGACCTCCACGCCCGACTGAAGGCACTGCCGGGATTCGGTCAGGCCAAGGCGACGATCTTCCTTGCCCTGCTGGGAAAGCAGCTCGGCGTACGACCCGAGGGCTGGGCCGAGGTGACAGGGCCTCTCGGCGAGTCGGGCGTCTACCAATCGGTCGCCGATGTGGTCGACGCGGATTCACTCGCCAAGGTGCGGGCATACAAGCAGGAGCAGAAGCGTGCCGCGAAGGCTGGGCGCTGAGATCGAGGCGCCACCTCGTGGCCGACGTATGCTGGGACATCGAGCATCCGGGCCGACCGCGTGAGGCATTGTGCCGCGACGTCATCCTGACCGACCTCAAGCACATGCCCCGCGTGTGCCCGCGCTGGGGCATGCCAGAATGCTCCCTTGCGTATTGCCCGGTGTCCCGGTCACTCTCACCACTGGTACGACGAGAGGAAGTTCGTGTCGTCCCGCACGTCCCGGAATGCCCCACTCCTTGAAAGTCCCGAAGTCCAGCACCTGGTCGCCCAAGGCCGGGAGCGCGGTCACGTCACCGCGGAGGAGGTTCGCGGCGCGTGCGAGGAGGTCGGGATCGACAAGACCCAGTGGGCAAGCCTGCTGCGCTACCTCGGCGAGGAAGGTGTGACCGTGTCGGTCGACTCCACATCTCAGACCACTCGCAAGCGTGTCGCGGCCGCCTCGTCGAGGCGGGCCGCGGCGGTGACCCAGAACGCCACGGCCCCCACGAAGCGGGCGGGTTCCGCACCGAAGTCGCGGGATGCGACGAAGGCCGCGAACGCCCCGAAGCGTCCGAGTGCCCGCAACGACGCGTTGAAGATCAAGGCCGAGCCCGTCGTCTCGGTGGATGCCGGACCGGACGCCAACGGCGCCCTGCAGTCCGAACCCGTCGAGGCACCAGAGGCCCGCCCCGCCGGGTCGCCCGCCGCCAAGACGCCGGCCGCGAAGTCCGCCGGTGGGAAGTCGAAGAAGGCCGCGGCAGCCAAGACCCGGAAGGACGCCAAGAAGGGCGCCGGCCAGCCCGACGGCACCGGTGACGCCGACGGCGACGTCGAGGTCGACATCGAGGGCGAGCTCGAGGACGAGGGCTTCGTGCTGTCGGAGGGTGACGACACCGACGAGCCGGAGCAGCAGGTGGTGGTCGCGGGTGCGACCGCCGACCCGGTGAAGGACTACCTGAAGCAGATCGGCAAGGTCCCGCTGCTCAACGCCGTCCAGGAGGTGGAGCTGGCGAAGCGGATCGAGGCCGGGCTGTTCGCCGAGGAGAAGCTCGCACCCGACGACGGTCCGCCGCCGACCGAGGGATACACCGAGCTGGAATGGATCGCCGAGGACGGCCAGCGGGCCAAGAACCACCTGCTGGAGGCCAACCTGCGGCTGGTGGTGTCGCTGGCCAAGCGCTACACCGGCCGCGGCATGCTCTTCCTCGACCTGATCCAGGAGGGCAACCTGGGTCTGATCCGTGCGGTGGAGAAGTTCGACTACACCAAGGGCTACAAGTTCTCCACGTACGCCACCTGGTGGATCCGGCAGGCGATCACGCGGGCAATGGCGGACCAGGCGCGTACGATCCGCATCCCGGTGCACATGGTCGAGGTCATCAACAAGCTCGCTCGCGTCCAGCGCCAGATGCTGCAGGACCTCGGGCGGGAGCCCCTGCCCGAGGAGCTGGCCAAGGAACTCGACATGACCCCGGAGAAGGTCATCGAGGTCCAGAAGTACGGCCGGGAGCCGATCTCCCTGCACACCCCACTGGGTGAGGACGGCGACTCCGAGTTCGGCGACCTGATCGAGGACTCCGAGGCGATCGTCCCCGCCGACGCGGTGTCGTTCACGCTCCTACAGGAGCAGTTGCACGCCGTGCTCGACACGCTGTCCGAACGCGAGGCAGGCGTGGTGTCGATGCGGTTCGGCCTCACCGACGGCCAGCCCAAGACGCTCGACGAGATCGGCAAGGTCTACGGCGTGACCCGGGAGCGGATCCGGCAGATCGAGAGCAAGACGATGAGCAAGCTCCGCCACCCCAGCCGTTCGCAGGTACTCCGCGACTATCTCGACTGACCCGCGGAGCGTGCTGCCCGGGCATAACGGGCAGCACACCAGCGCTCCGTTTGGCGGTCGACGACCAGGTAAGATAGTGATGTTCTCGTGACGAATGCGATGAGACCCCGTACTCCCGTCCTGGCGTACGGGGTCTTTGGCTTGCTCGGGTATCCACCGCTCGTCGGAGGAATCTCAGGTCCGCTCATGATCCACGGCACCGACCTGTCCGTTCGCAGCCACCCCATGTGCCGGGGCGGAAGCGAGAGTTGAAAGGGAAGCGCGTGAGCATCGAAGACATCGAGCAGTTGCCAGCGGAGGCCCCGCGGAAGCGTGGTCGCAAGCCCGCCCGCAAGGGCGGCACGGCGGGCCGGCCGACGGCCGTCAAGACGGCGGTCAAGACCGCCGTCGCCAAGCCGGGCGACGACACCGCGAAGCAGGCCGCCAAAGGCGAACCTGTCGGTGAGATCGAGCTCGAGATCGACGCTGAGGCCGAGGGCTTCGTGCTGTCGGAGGGTGACGACACCGACGAGCCGGAGCAGCAGGTGGTGGTCGCGGGTGCGACCGCCGACCCGGTGAAGGACTACCTGAAGCAGATCGGCAAGGTCCCGCTGCTCAACGCCGTCCAGGAGGTGGAGCTGGCGAAGCGGATCGAGGCCGGGCTGTTCGCCGAGGAGAAGCTCGCTCCCGACGCCGAGAGCTCCGGCCGCGGCGCCGAGTGGATCTCCCAGCTGGAGTGGATCGCCGAGGACGGCCAGCGGGCCAAGAACCACCTGCTGGAGGCCAACCTGCGGCTGGTGGTGTCGCTGGCCAAGCGCTACACCGGCCGGGGGATGGGATTCCTGGACCTGATCCAGGAGGGCAACCTGGGTCTGATCCGTGCGGTGGAGAAGTTCGACTACACCAAGGGCTACAAGTTCTCCACGTACGCCACCTGGTGGATCCGGCAGGCGATCACGCGGGCGATGGCGGACCAGGCGCGTACGATCCGCATCCCGGTGCACATGGTCGAGGTCATCAACAAGCTGGCCAGGCTGCAGCGGCAGATGCTGCAGGACCTCGGGCGGGAGCCGACTCCTGAGGAGCTGGCCAAGGAACTCGACATGACCCCGGAGAAGGTCATCGAGGTCCGCAAGTACGGCCGGGAGCCGATCTCCCTGCACACCCCACTGGGTGAGGACGGCGACTCCGAGTTCGGTGACCTGATCGAGGACTCCGAGGCGATCGTCCCGACCGACGTCGTGACGTTCGCGCTGTTCCGCGAGCAGCTGCTGTCGGTGCTCGACACGCTGTCCGAACGCGAGGCAGGCGTCATCTCGCTCCGCTTCGGCCTCACCGACGGCCAGCCCAAGACACTCGACGAGATCGGCAAGGTCTACGGCGTGACCCGGGAGCGGATCCGGCAGATCGAGAGCAAGACGATGAGCAAGCTCCGCCACCCCAGCCGTTCCCAGGTCCTGCGCGACTTCCTCGACTGACGGACCCGGCGGCCACTCCAACTCCGGCGAGCGGGTCGCCCGCCGGAGTCAGTGGGTGGGCGTCGCGTTGAACGTCTCCAACCCGAGCAGCGGCCGGATCGCGCGCTCGACCTCTCCCCGGGTGAAGTAGCTCCGCAGCGAGTCGTGGCGCAGCGCGTTCCCGATCGGTCCGAGCACCATGGCCTGGTCGAGCGAGAGGTAGCGCCGCGCCGGCGTGTTGCTGCGGACGGCGATCGCGTCGTAGAACCCGCCCGGACCGTACGCGTCCAGCCTGCTCTCCATCTTGGCGAGGTTTGCGAGCGCGGCGTGCGGGGCGTACGGCAGCGCGAGGAACGACGCGTGCGGCGTCACCACACCGTCGCCGAACGACGGCGGCGGCGACCCCTCACGGCAGCCCTCGAAGCCCCGGTCGACCTTGGTGCCCTCGAGGTCCGACACGTAGCCGTTGGGGTCCATGCCCATCTCTTCGACGCCCCAGGTGAGGTAGCCGCCCCGCGGGTCACTTGCGGGGGAGAAGCCCCAGTAGCCGTACTCCGCCTCGTCCAGGCCGTGCTCGATCTGGCCCTGGACGTAGGCGGGATGGTTGCGGCCCCAGCTCCGAGGTCCCCAACGCTCCTCCGGCACGAACATCGCCGGCATCAGCGCCTCGAACATGTCGCCGCCCCAGGTGGGCACGAACCGGAGCCCGCGGTAGGTGAACGCCCCCTCGAAGACCGGGACGCCGAGGTGCGTGGCGTCGAACCCGACCGGCTTCTGCTCCAGCCAGTCCCAGTCGCAGCTGGCCGGGAAGGTGCGGTTGGTCGCGAAGTAGTGCTTCGCCGGGATCTGCCCGAGGGCGATGCCGATGTAGCTGGCGATGCGGGGCTCGGTGTTGACGATGTCGTAGTGGTTGCACGTGTACCAGACGTCGGGCCCGCGTCCGCGATAGTTGCCGACGACCGAGCAGCCTGGTGGCTCCTCGTCGAAGAAGCCGCCGCGGAGCAGGCCGGCGGGGAAGTCGGCGCCCCGCGCCTCAGGGTTGTAGAAGAAGCCGAAGTCCATCCGGTCGAGCAGGGCCTGGGCCTCATCGGCCTTCGCCGGCATCGCTTTTCGGACGATCATGAACGACGCGGCGAGCCACCCGTTGTCGACCGACGAGAGGAACGGTGGGACGTCGCCGTTGTCGGGCCCGGAGAGCACGGCGCCGGTGTGCGGGTCGTACCAGTTGTAGAACATCCCGGACGGCTCGTTCAGGTCCAGGCGGGCGAGGGTGTCGAGGGCCGTGCCGACCCTGCGCTCGGCCTCCCGTGCGCTGACGATGCCGAGGTCGCGGGCGACCACGGTGCTCCAGAGGTAGCCGCCGATGTTGGTGGGCGAGGTGTACCCGCTCCGTGAGGCCGGCGAGAGGTCACCGGCGATGTTGTCGGAGGGGAGTCCGGTGGCGGGGTCGACCATCGCGACGAACGAGGTCCAGGTGTCACGGGCGTACCGGAGCAGGGTCCGCCGGTCGTGGGAGCCGAGCATGGCCGAATCGGCCGATTCCGGGCCTGTGGCTGGATTCGGGGACGTCTGGTTCACGGACACCTGGCTCACGGACTCCCGGTCGACCGACCCTGGCCCGACGGACCCGGGCTCGGGTTCGGTGGCTCCCCTCAGAGGGCTTTCCTCGGCCGGTGAGGCCGCCGCAGCCGCGATGGCAGGTGTCAGGGCCAGGAGCAGGCCTCCGACGGTGAGAGCGGCTGTTGCGCGCGTCCAGCGGACCATGGGCCCTCCCTCTGGGACGGGGCGGCCGGTGGGTGCCGACGCGGCAGGCGGCCGGCGAGGGCAGCAGCATGACCACCGCCGCCACGGCGTTGATCGACGCTGAGTATGGCTGTCGCCGGCGCGCGAACGGCCCGCCGCCTACCGGATTGGCAACAATCGGACGTCAGCAGCGTGCGCGGGGCAGTTCGCCCCGAGACCCGCGAGCCGTCCGAAAGGTGACGAAGCGGGCTGAGGCGGACAGAGCCCGACTCAGACCCGGACAAGGAAATGCCGGCCATCCGAAGATGGCCGGCATTCCAGGTCGCGCTGGCGGGCCGCGCTCGGCGGCTCCACGCGAGAGCTCAGTTGGAGGCGTCTGGTCCGAGTCGATTCGTCTCGTCGTAGATGTCGGTCGCGAGCTCGCGCAGCTTCTCGGAGTGCTGGCGACCGTGGTGGGCACAGAACAGCAGCTCACCGCCGGACGCGAGCGACACCCGGACGTAGGCCTGGGCGCCACAGCGGTCGCAGCGGTCCGCGGCCGATAGCGGTGTGGCAACTGCAGTAGTCACGTGACCTTCTCTCCGATCCTCGGCGTCTCCACCTCACAACATCCAACCAGGTGCCTGGTCTTCCCGCTTCGGGGCGAGCCATACGTGGCACCACTCACAGCTTCACCCCTGTGTACGTCCGAATGCCAGTCGACGGTTTCCTGTTGCGCAGAGGTCCTGCGCGGATAGGGACCTTTGGCTGCCGGATGTGGCCGTTTGGAGCCTGGCAGATGTGGCCAACATCACGCCCGATGGGTCGGACGGCGTGGGAGATCTCGACTGTCGGGACCCGTGGGTAGCCTGAGGTCCGCGAGTTACCGAACGAACCTCGAGAACCTACCCGCAGCGTCGAACGGTAGCCCGTCAGACACGAACAGAAGCCACGAGATCACGGAGAGGAGCTGTCGTTGTCGACTCGGTCTGCGGATCTCGATCACTCCGGCTACACCGCGCGCCATCTCACGGTGCTCGAAGGGCTGGAGGCCGTCCGCAAACGGCCCGGTATGTACATCGGCTCCACCGACACGCGCGGGCTCATGCAGTGCCTGTGGGAGCCGATCGACAACGCCGTCGACGAGGCCCTTGCCGGTGTGTGCACCCGGATCGAGGTGATCCTGCACCCCGACGGGTCGGCCGAGGTCCGCGACAACGGCCGCGGCATCCCCGTCGACGTCGAGCCGCGTACGAAGCTGTCCGGCGTCGAGGTGGTCTTCACCAGGCTGCACGCGGGCGGCAAGTTCGGCGGGATCTCCTACACCGCCTCCGGAGGACTGCACGGCGTCGGCGCCTCGGTGATCAACGCGCTGTCCGCCCGGCTCGACGTCGAGGTCGACCGGGCGCCCGCGACCTGGGCGATGAGCTTCCGGCGCGGCGTGCCGGGAACCTTCGCCAGTGACGGACCCGGCGCGAGCTTCACCAAGGGCTCCGGTCTCACCAAGATCGGCCGGGTCAAGAAGGGCACCACCGGCACGCGCATCCGGTTCTGGCCCGACCGGCAGATCTTCACCAAGGACGCGGTGTTCGGCTTCGACGAGCTCGTGACTCGGGCCCGGCAGACGTCGTTCCTGGTGCCCGGCCTCGAGGTGGTCGTTCGCGACGAGCGGGTCGCGGCCGACGGAGACGGTCAGCGGCTCGAGGAGCGTTTCCGCCACGACGGCGGGATCACGGAGTACGCCGACTTCCTCGCACCCGACGAGGCGGTCACCGAGGTGATCCGGTTGCAGGGGTCCGGCCGCTTCACCGAGACGGTTCCGGTCCTCGACGAGCAGGGTCACCTGTCGCCGCAGGACGTCGAGCGCGACCTCGACGTCGACATCGCCGTCCGATGGGGCACGGGCTACGAGAGCGAGATCCGTTCGTTCGTCAACGTCATCGCGACGACCAAGGGCGGCACGCACGTCCAGGGCTTCGAGCGCGCGCTGGCGAGGACGGTCAACGACGTGCTGCGCGGCTCGCGGTTGCTGCGGGCCAACGAGGCGGAGGTCATCAAGGACGACGTGGTCGAGGGCCTCACCGCCGTGGTGACTGTGCGACTGTCGGAGCCGCAGTTCGAGGGGCAGACCAAGGAGATCCTCGGGACGCCGGCCGCGACCCGGATCGTCTCGGGGATCGTCTCGAAGGAGCTCAAGGCGTTCCTGACCTCGACCAAGCGGGCCGAGAAGGCGCAGGCGCGGGCGGCTCTGGAGAAGGTCGTCTCGGCCGCCCGGGCGCGGGTCGCCGCACGCCAGCACCGGGACGCCCAGCGTCGCAAGAGCGCACTGGAGTCCTCCGCGCTGCCTTCCAAGCTCGCCGACTGCCGGTCGACCAACCTCGACCGGAGCGAGCTGTTCATCGTCGAGGGCGACTCAGCACTCGGCACGGCGAAGCTGGCCCGCAACTCTGAGTTCCAGGCGCTGCTACCCATCCGCGGCAAGATCCTCAACGTGCAGAAGGCGTCCGTCTCCGACATGTTGAAGAACGTCGAGTGCGCGACGATCATCCAGGTCGTCGGGGCGGGGTCGGGGCGCACGTTCGACATCGACGCGACTCGCTACGGCAAGATCATCTTCATGGCCGACGCCGACTCCGACGGCGCCCACATCAGGTGTCTGCTCACGACGTTGTTCTGGCGCTACATGCGTCCGTTGGTGGAAGCGGGTCGGGTCTTCACCGCGGTCCCACCGCTGCATCGCCTCGAGCTGGTCAACCCCAAGAAGGGCCAGGACAAGTACGTCTACACCTACTCCGACGCCGAGTACCACAAGACCTGCGTACAGCTCGAGAAGCGTGGCGTCCGGTGGAAGACCCCGCCGCAGCGCTACAAGGGTCTCGGCGAGATGGACGCCGACCAGCTGGCGGAGACGACGATGGACCCACGGCATCGTGCACTCCGTCGCATCACGAGCGCGGGCGCCGAGGAAGCCGACCGGGTGTTCGAGCTCCTGATGGGCAACGACGTCGCGCCGCGCAAGGAGTTCCTCGTCGCCGGGGCCTACGAGCTCGACGAGACCCTCATCGACATCTGATCCCGCGCGGGCGGTCTGCCCGGTGGCCTCTTCGGCGTACGCCCACGAAGGTCACCGGGGTGAGCGTCCCGCTCCGGTGCCGCGCGACGTGCGTCGTAGGGAGATGCTTGCGGCGACGTCGGCGAACGCGGCCGCCGGATCGCTCGCGGCTACGTTGCCCGTGAGCACCAACGTTGCGTAGCCGTGCGCGAGCGACCAGGCCGCGATGCCGGCGGGGTCACCGGGCTGGGCCTGTGTGCCCCGGACGCTGGTGACGCCGCGGCGCAGGGCGGCACCCGCCCGCTGGCGCGCCGCCACCACGGCGTCGTCGTCGGAGTAGTACAGATCGGGCCGGAACATCACCTCGAAGTGCGCCCGGTGCTCCACCGCGAACCGCACGTACGCCGCACCGGCCTCGGCGAAGCTGTGTGCCCGCGCGTAGGCGTCGTCGAGCGCGTCGGCGAGCAGCGCGTAACCCTCGGCGGCGAGCGCCGTGAGCAGGCCGGCCTTGTCGCCGAAGTGGTGGGCCGGCGCCGCGTGCGACACGCCCGCCCGGCGCGCGAGGTCCCGCAGGCTGACCATCCCGGGCCCGCTCTCGTCGATCGCGGCGACGGCCGCCGTGAGCAGTGCCCGCCGGAGATCGCCGTGGTGGTAGGTACGCGTGTTCATCCCTCCACCCTAACTTGACGATGGCTAGATCCGGATCTCCACGACTGTATGCGGTGCGCGGTCGAAATATGCCGATCATGGGGCTTTACGTGGATCTGACCGTCCGGCACGCTCATCCCCACACCCGTGCCCTCGCCTCGGCAGGCTTGATGCACGGGCACGGGAGAGACCAGCACGTCACGACTAGAGGGAGGAAGCGGCTGTGACCCATTCCGCCGATGCGGCTCCGGCGAAGCCGGACTCGCAGCCAGCGCTCCGCCGGATCATCGGGCCCAGGCTTCTGCTGTTCTTCGTCATCGGCGACATCCTCGGCACCGGGATCTATGCCCTGACCGGTGACGTCGCCGGCGAGGTCGGCGGTGCCGCATGGATGTCGTTCGGCCTGTCGTTCGTCGTCGCGATGTTCACGGCCACGTCGTACGTCGAACTGGTGGGCAAGTACCCCCAGGCCGCCGGCGCCGCGTTGTACACACAGCGGGCGTTCGGGATCCACTTCCTGACATTCATGGTGGCGTTCGCCGTGATGTGCTCCGGCCTGACGTCCGCCGGTGCGGCGAGCCGCAGCTTCGCGGGGTACTTCCAGGAGTTCCTCAGTGCACCCGAACTGCTCGTCGCGTTCGCGTTCCTGCTCATCCTGGCGGCGATCAACTTCCGTGGCGTCTCGGAGTCGGTCAAGCTCAACGTCGTACTGACCTGTGTCGAACTCTCCGGCCTGCTCATCATCATCGCCATCGGTGCGGTCTCGCTCGCCCGTGGGATCGGAGACGCGAGCAAGCCGTTCGAGTTCAACGCGGAGGGCTCGCCGTTCGGCCTCGTCGTGGGCGGCGCCGCCCTGGCGTTCTTCGCACTGGTCGGGTTCGAGGACTCCGTCAACATGGCGGAGGAGACCACCGACCCGCAGAAGGTCTTCCCGAAGGCGTTGTTCCTCGGCATCACCTTCACCGGCATCATCTACATGCTTGTCGCGTTCTGCACCACGTCACTGGTGCCGATCGATGTGCTCGCCAGATCCGACCAGGACCTGTTGGAGGTCGTCCGGGTCGGAGCGTCGTGGTTCCCGCTCGTGATCTTCGCGGCGATCGCGATGTTCGCCGTCACGAACTCCGCCCTCATCAACATGCTGATGGCCTCGCGTCTCGTCTACGGCATGTCGCGCGAGAAGATCATCCCCAAGCCGCTCGGCCTGGTGCACCCGTTCCGCCGTACCCCCTGGGTCGCCATCGTCTTCACGACCGTGCTGGTCCTCGGCCTGGCGAGTTGGGGTGGTGTGAGCGACCTCGGTGGTACGACCGCCCTGCTGCTGCTGTGCGTGTTCACGCTCGTCAACGCTGCGGTACTGGTGCTCCGAGGTCGGCCGGTGGAGCACCACCACTACCGGGCACCGACGGTCTTTCCGGTGCTCGGCATCATCTGCTGCGCGTACCTGGCCACGCCGTTCTCGGGACGGGATCCGCAGCAGTACAAGATCGCGGGCGTCCTACTCGTCATCGGCCTGCTGCTGTGGGGTGTGAACTGGCTGGTGCGTCGCCGCGCGGCCGGTCCCGAACCCGCCGAAGGGTGAGCAGCGCGAGGAGGCCGGCGACCGCCGCACAGACGGCGGCGCCGGCGAAGATCGTGTGCAACTGGACGAGCGCGGCGTCGAGGAGCGCGTCGGTGTAGGCCGGGCACTGGGCGGGGCTGTCCGGGCAGAGCGTTTCCGGACCGGGTATCCGTGCCTGCTCGGCGAAGAAGCGGTGCAGTCCGATGGCGGTGAGCGCCGACAGCCCGACGAGCATCCCTACCATTCTGGCCACCACCAGGAGGGCGCTCGCGACGCCGTGGGTCTCCGCGCTCGTCGCCGCGAGCAAGGCGGCGTTGACAGGAGCGATGGCCAGCCCGAAGCCGAGACCGCCGACGACCAGCGCGACGTTACTGCCGGCACCGTCAAGGGCGCCTTGCCCCCACGTCGCCATGACGGCGAAGGCCGCGGTGCTCAGACCCATGCCGGCGGCGGTGAGTAACGGCGGGGGCACCCGGCGGGTGAGCCAGCCGCCGACGAGCGCACCGACCGGAAGCGCGACGAGGAAGCGTACGAGCACCAGCGCCGCGCCCAGCTGGGAGTCTGGAAAGCGGGTGGCGCGGGCGAACACCGGGATGTCGACCAGCGCGGCGATGAGGGCCGCACCCGTGAAGAAGCTCACGACCAGCGCACCCCACGCGGGTCTCGCGGACACCGCCGCACGCGGCACGACCGGGTGCGGCGTACGTCGCTGGCGTACCGCGAACGCACCCGCACAGACGGCCGACCCCACGAGCAGCCACGGTCCGGCGGGGGAGAGCACCTCGGTCGAGGGATCGGCCACCGCGAACGCGACGACGACCCCGCCGAGCGCGAGGCCGAGGAGGGTGGCGCCGAGGACGTCGGCGGCACGTACGAGGGGCATGATCCGGCGGAAGTCCAGCAGCGGCCGAGCGGCTGTGAGCTCGCGAACCACGAAGGCGGCGACCAGCACGAGCGTCGCGAGGCCGATCGGCGTGGCGAGCCGGGAGGCCCCGGTGAACGGGATGAACGCGAGCCCGAGGGTGACGTCGGTGGCGAGCCGCTCCGGTGTGGTCAGCGTGAGCGCCAACGCCACGACGGCGAGCAGGGCGAGGACGACACCGGGGATGTCGTGCCCACCACGCTGGGGCGAGCGGCCGAGGACGCGGAAGCCCAACGCCAGCAGGAGCCCGCAGCCGAGGTTGACCCAGAAGATCATCCGCCAGTCGGCGAGGAGCAGGACGACGGCGCCGTACAGCGGTCCGAGCACGCTGCCCAACTCCTGCACCGCGCCGACGACGCCGAGCGGCAGGCCGCGCCGCTCCGGCGGCCAGAGATCGGCCACCAGCGCGAGCGTCGCGGGGACCAGCCCTCCGCCACCGACCCCCTGAAGAAACCGGCCCACCACCACGATGCTGAGGTCGTACGACGCGGCCGTGAGCAACGAGCCGAGCGCGAAAAGCAGCAGGGCCGCGACGCACACCGGCGCACGGCCCACGAGGTCGGACAGCCGGCCGATCAGGGGCAGCATGGCGATGTAGCCGAGGAGGAAGCCGGAGATGACGGGTGCTGCCCGTTGGAGCTCGTCGACGTCGAGGCCGACGCCCACCATGATGTCGGGCAGTGCGAGGACGACGACGTAGGTGTCGGCCGCCGCGAGGAGTACGCCGATGCACGCGAGGACGAGGCGGGAGCGGGTCGCGGCGAGCGAGCTCATCGCGGCTTGGAGATGGTGGCGGGCGCGCCGTAGCGGTCGAGGACGACGGTGTAGGTCGTCGTGGTCTTCTTGGCGTAGAAGGCACCGCGGAACGTCGCCTTGCGCAGCTGCCGGCTCCCGTCGACGACGAAGAAGCTCACGTGGATCATCGCGGTGGGGTCGGCGACGAAGAGGATCTTGTCGACGGCCTTCGCGGGTAGTCGCGCGTCCAGCCGTTCGAGCACCTCGCGCCCCGAGCGTGACTTACCTGCCCTCGTGACCTTCGTCGCGCTGCTCAGGAAGGACGACAGGCCCTGCTTCGGGTCGAGCAGTAGTGCCGGGTCGGGCACCCCGAGCGAGTCGGGGTCGGTGGCGGCGTACCGGTCGGTGAACGGCACCTCGGCGTACAACGTGCCGTCGAGCGAGACGACCCTGAGCGTCAGCGCGGCGCCGCCCGAGGCGAGCCGGAACCGGCCCGAGAAGGACGCCGGCCGCTTCGCCACACCGTCGCCGCTGACCAGCACCGCACCGGTCTCGGGCAGGCCGGCACTCGTGACGCGGAAGTGGACGGAGGAGGTGCGGTCGAGCCGCTTCTTGGCCTGGAGGAGGGTCGCCTTCGGGTTGTCCCGGACCGCCTTCGAACCCGGCTCGTCCGAGCAGCCCTCGAGCACGCCCGTACACACCAGCAGGAGGAGCAGGCCGGACAGCACGGCGGACCATCGACGCATCTGGCCTAGCCTGCCATGTCCGTCGGGCCTGGGGCGGGCAGGTCGCCCATGCCGGGACCGCTGTCCGGCCGGGCCGGACAGCGGTCGGGTGCGGCCGGCTGCGGCCCGCCGCTGGCCGCAGCCGGTCTGAAACCTTCTCGTCGCGAGCGGACGCGTCCACCCTGACGGCCGTGGGTCGGGTCGGCTGGTGCCGAATACGGAGGGGTGTGGACATGGTGGGACGACGCCCGGGACGCCGGGAGCTGCTCAGGAGCGCGGTCCTCGGTGCGGGGATGGCGGCGGTGCCTACGCTCGTCGGCGGACCGGGGGCGGGCGTCGCGTCCGCCGCGGCTCCGACGGGCGGGCCGCCGCTTCCCGACATCCTGCGCGACGACACGTATCCGATCGGCTTCTGGTGGCCGCCGCCGCCCGGAGAGTCGACGGCGGGACGGTACGCCGAGATCGCCGCCGCGGGCTTCACGTTCGTGACCGGCGGCAACGGCGTCGCGAACCCGTCGGCCAACGCCGACATGCTCGCGGCCGCGGGGGCGAACGACCTCAGGGCCATCGTCATCGACGACCGGATCAGCGCCATCCAGACCTACCCACCCGACCAGTGGGAGCAGGTGATCGCCGAGACGCTACGCGAGTACCAGCGATATCCCGCGTTCACCGCCTTCAACATCCGGGACGAACCGAACGCGAGCCTGTTCGGCCAGATCGGTACCGTCAACGACGCCTTGCGTCGGCTCGACCCGCACGTGCTGGGTTACGTCAATCTGTTCCCCACGTACGCGAACTCCGACCAGCTGGGCACCCCGACGTACGACGAGCACCTCGCGAGGTACGTCGCCGAAGGGCGCCCGGCGTTCCTGTCGTTCGACCACTACATGCTCTTCAAGCCCGACGGCGTACGCGCGGACTACTTCTACAACTGGGTCCTCGTGCGCAACGAGGCGCTGCGTAGCGGGCTGGCGTCGTGGGTGTTCATCCAGGCCTGCGAGCACCTGGCGTACCGGCTGCCGACGGAGGCGGAGCTGCGCTGGCAGGTGAACGTGAGCCTCGCGTACGGGTGCAAGGGGATCCAGTACTTCACCTACTGGACGCCCGAACCGCCGGAGGTCTTCCAGCAGGCACTCGTCTCCCGCGACGGGACGCCCACGGGGTTGTACTTCGCCGCGCAGCGGATCAACCGGGACTACCTGCGGCCGGTCGGC
The DNA here is from genome assembly GCA_963721745.1 of uncultured Actinomycetota bacterium. Lineage (GTDB taxonomy): Bacteria > Actinomycetota > Actinomycetes > Propionibacteriales > Actinopolymorphaceae > Thermasporomyces. The sequence continues at coordinate 583,268 of CAVRKO010000002.1, forward strand.
CGGCAGCTCCTGCCGCTCACCTCGGAATCGGTAACCCACTTCGGTGAGGCCGATCCACCCATGGGTGTCGAGGTGTTCACCGGTGACGACTGGGTGGCTTCGGCCACGGGGGACGCGGCGATCCTGAGCCGGTTCCGCGCGCGAGAGGCGGACCGCACCCGGTGGCTCCTCGTCGCGAACCGTGCGTTCGACACGTCCTCGACGACCACGCTGACCCTGGCCCGGTCCCTGCGCGCGGTCGAGGAGTTCGAGACCTCCGCCGAGCGCTTCGTGCCGGTGTACCGGTCAGGCGGGCCGGCGGCCCGGACGCTGAGAGTACGGCTCGGCGCGGGCGAGGCCAGGTTGTACCGGCTGCACAGGGACTGAGCCACGGTAGGGACGTGAGCCGCGGTCGGGACGCAAGCCCGCGGGCAGCACGCGGCCCCTGTCAGGACAGGGGCCCGCCGAGCGCTGCGATCGGCTGGCTGCCCGGCTCGCCGGAACCATCCCGCCTGCCCGTGGCCTCCGGCAGGTCGACCGCCGCACCGCTCGAGGCCGCCGCCCGCGCCGGAGCCGGGCCGGCCCACGCGAGCAACAGTGCGTCCTCGCCCCTCAACAGCCGGTGGCAGCGGACGCCGCCGGTCGCGCGACCCTTGGCGGGGTACTCGGAGTAGGGCGTGACCTTCACCGACCCGGCGTCCGTCCCCGGCAGCGCCGACAGCGAACCGGCGACAGTGACGACGACCGCGTCGCGGCCGAGCGGGACGACGCCGAAGAACACCGCCCTGGCCTTCGCCGAAAGCCGGATGCCGGCCATGCCGCCCGCGGTACGTCCCTGCGGGCGTACGGCACCCGCGGAGAAGCGCAGGAGCTGGGTGTCGCTCGTGATGAATACCAGGTCCTCGTCTCCGGCGGCCAGCTCGGTGGCGCCGACTACCTCGTCGCCGTCCTTGAGGCCGATCACCTCCCAGCTGTCGCGGTTGGACAGGTGGTCCGGCTGGACCCGCTTGACGACACCGGACGCGGTGCCGAGCGCCAACCCGGGGGAGTCGGGCTCGAGCGTCGTGAGGCAGAGCGCGCGCTCGCCCGACTCGAGCGAGACGAACTCGCTCACCGGCGCACCGCCCTGCAGGTTGGGTGTGTTGGCGGTCGGCGGAAGGGCCGGCATGTCGAGGACTCCGAGGCGGATCAGCCGGCCGCGACTCGTCACCAGCCCGACCTGGCCGCGTGCGGTCGCGCGTACGGCCGAGACCACGACGTCGTGCTTGGCGCGAGGCCCGTCGGACGGCAGCGGAGCGGAGCCGGTCGCCCGCGCCAGCAGGCCGGTCGAGGAGAGCAGCGCCCAGCAGGGATCGTCGGCGACCTCGAGCGGCACCGCGCTCGTGACCGTCTGGCCGGAGGACTCCAGCAGGATGGTGCGGCGTTCGGTGCCGAACGCCTTGGCGATCTCGGCCAGCTCGCCGGAGACCAGGCGCTTGAGCAGCCGCTCGTCCTCGAGGATCGCGGTGAGCTCGCCGATCTCCTTCTCCTTCTCCGCCTTCTCCTTCTCGAGCTCGATCCGGGAGAACTTCGTGAGCCGGCGCAGCTGCATGTCGAGGATGTACTGCGCCTGTGCGTCGGACAGGTCGAACACCGTCATCAGGCGTTCCTTGGCGGCCACCGCGTCGTCGCTGCTGCGGACGATCTGGATCACCTCGTCGATGTCGATGATCGCGATCAGCAGGCCGTCGACGAGGTGCAGCCGGTCGGACGCCTTCGTGAGCCGGAACTGCGTGCGCCGCCGGGTGACGTCGTAGCGGTGGTCGAGGTAGACCTCGAGCAGCTGCTTCAGACCGAGCGTGCGGGGCTGCCCGTCGACGAGCGCGACGTTGTTGATGTTGAACGAGTCCTCCATCGGCGTCATCTTGTAGAGCTGCTCGAGGATCGCCTCTGGATGGAAGCCGTTCTTGATCTCGATGACGAGCTGCAGGCCCTTCTGCCGGTCGGTGAGGTCCTTGAGGTCGGCGATGCCCTGCAGCTTCTTGCTCTGGACCAGCTGCTTGATGCGCTCCATGACGCGTTCGGGCCCGACGTTGTAGGGCAGCTCGGTGACGACGATTCCCTTGCGGCGTGGCGTCACGCTCTCGATCCGCGCGGTGGCCCGCATCTTGAACGCGCCCCGGCCCGTTTCGTAGGCGTCGCGGATGCCCGAGAGCCCCACGATCTTGCCGCCGGTTGGGAGATCGGGCCCGGGAACGAAGCGCATCAGGTCGTCGAGGTCGGCGCTCGGCTTCTTGATGAGGTGCCGGAGCGCCTGGACGACCTCGACGAGGTTGTGCGGCGCCATGTTGGTGGCCATGCCGACGGCGATGCCCGAAGCGCCGTTGACGAGCAGGTTCGGCAGCGCCGCCGGCAGGACCAGCGGCTCGGTCTCACGGCTGTCGTAGTTGGGCTTCCAATCGACGACCTCCTCGTCGAGGGACTCCGTCATCGCCGTCGCGGCAGCCGTCATCCGGCACTCGGTGTAGCGCATCGCGGCCGGACCGTCGTCCTGGGAGCCGAAGTTGCCGTGTCCGTCGACGAGCGGTACCCGGAACGCCCACGGCTGCGCCATCCGGACGAGGGCGTCGTAGATCGCGAGGTCGCCGTGGGGGTGCAGCTTTCCCATCACCTCGCCGACCACGCGCGCACTCTTCACGTGTCCGCGGTCGGGGCGCAGCCCCATGTCGGACATCGTGTAGAGGATCCGGCGCTGGACCGGTTTGAGGCCGTCGCGGGCGTCGGGCAACGCCCGCGTGTAGATCACCGAGTAGGCGTACTCGAGAAAGCTCTTCCGCATCTCGTCGCCGACGTCGATGTCGCTGATCTGCTCCTCGAAGTCTTCCGGGGGCTCGATCGTGCTCTTGCGGCGGGCCATGGCAGGCGTGCACTCCTCGGGGGACGGCGGAGGGATCCCAGGCCCCAGGGCCCGTCTCCCGGCTCCTCGGACCGGATCCGGGAGAAGACCCTAGAGGGCGGCTCCCTGCATCGTCCCATCCTCCGCCCACACGGGCGACGACCGACGCGCAGGTGCCGCGTCTCAGCCGCCGGCGGGCCCGACCGCGACCCGGCCGAAGGTGGCCCGCTCCAGCGTCGTCCAGGCCGTGCTGACCAGCAGATAGACCGCGGCGGCAAGGGGGACGAACGCGGCGACGAGCACGGTGGCGTACGGCAGCAGCGGTGCGATCCGCGCGACGGCCGGCGGTGTGTCGGCGGCGACGTTCCGGCGCGCGAGCCGCGAGGACCAGACGGCCACGGCGAGCAGCAGGACGAACAGGCCGGCGTACACGAGGACGTGTGGCACGAGCAGGCTGCCGCTCGCGAGCGTGCCACCGAGGGGTACGCCCAGGACGGTGTGCGTGAGCAGCAGGTTCGCGTGGCCGGCCACGGTCTGCGAGACGAAGAGGCGGTACGTCACGGCGAACACCGGCGCCTGGACGAGCGCCGGCAGCAGGCCGGTGAACGGGCTGACACCGTGCGCGCGGTAGAGATCGGTGGTCGCGCGGTGCAGACGTAGCGGATCGCGGCGATGGCGTCGCTGGAGTTCCCGCACCTTCGGCGCGAGAGCGGCGCGGGCGCGGGCACCGCGGGCAGCGGCGTAGCTCAACGGCAGCACGGCGAGGCGTACCCCGAGCGTGAACGCCACGATGGCCGCGACCGTGGCAGCACCGCCGACGGTGGGCGTGAGGAGGGAGGTCAGTCCGGTCACGAGGTGGTGGGCGACGCCGACGGCGGCGTCGAGGAGCGCGAGCATGGTGGGTCCTTCCGACGGTCGGTCAGGGCGGTAGGCAGGGCATACCGCCGTCACTCGCCGGGAAGATCCGCCCCTCTCGCGCGACCCGTGCCGGGCGCGCTGGTCAGAGGGTGCGGGGACGAACGTTCGGTGTGGACGCTGCGCCCGGCGTCAGACGGCGGCCGGGCACGAAGTCGGAGCGCGTGGGCGCGGGCGTCCGGACGCCTCCACCGCGACCCGCGGTGGACGGTGCTCGTCACCCGGACGCAGCCGCGGTGGAACCGCGGTGCCACGGCCGTGTCCCGACGCCGCCCGGCGCCAGGCGTCGATGCGGCGTACGACGGCCCACGCGAGCAGTCCGGCGACCGCGACGGCCGAGAGGGCGGCGACGCCCCCTGGCGCGGAGGCGAGGTCACCGACACCCGCGAGCGCGAGGACGGCGACCAGCGACCACAACATGCCGCAATCCTAGGCCGACCGTGCCACCGGACACCGACGTCACCGGCAACGGACGTGCGACGGACGACGGGCGACGGTCCTGCAGGGGCTGGACAACCGGCCCTCAGACCGCCCGCCGGTGGGGTGGGACAAGATGGACACATGAGCGCCGTCCAGCCGCCCGCCACCCGAGCGAAGTCCGGTACGACGTCGCGGGACGTCGGGCCCCCCGGGCCCGCTGGTCGTGCACCTGAGGGCGCGGGCAGCCCACTCGCCGATGTCTACGCCGCGGTCGAGGCCGGCGCCTTCCCCCCGATCGACGGGGGCGTACGCGTCGTCGGCCAGCCCTCGCGACGGGAGGCCCTGGTCGCCGCGTTCACCGGGCACATCCTGGTCGCCGCGGACGTCCCGCCCGGGTGGGTCAGCGCGCAGCTACCGCCGGGCGACCTCTCGGCACCGTTGAATCCCCCGTTCCTGACCGCCCTTGCCAACCGGCTCGGCCGTCGCATGAACGTCCTCGACCTGGTGACGCTGGCGACGCCGCTCGCCGGTGACCCGCCGCTCCCGCTCGAGGAGCTGACCCCGGACGACGGCTCCGGCGCCGACCATCCCCGAGTAGCTCGGGCCCGCCGCTACCGCGACGACGTTCGGGTCTGGACGACTCCCGGCGGCGTGCTCGTGCTGGGGCGCGGCGTGGCGGGCCGGTGGGAGACGGCATTCGAGGTCGAGCCGGACGCACGCGGAAGCGGACTCGGGCGTGCGCTCGCCACGGCGGCCCGGCACCTGGTCCCGCCGGAACGCGGCGTGTGGGCACAGGTGTCGCCCGGCAACGCCGCGTCGGTCCGGGCCCTGCTGGCCGCCGGATTCCAGCCGGTGGGGTCCGAGGCCCTGCTGGTCGCAGCCGACAACGACGATTGAAGGATCCGGGAGTACGGGGGTGGTGGCGAGTGCGAGCTGACCGGCGGGGAGGTGACGGTTGACATGTTGGTGCAGGCGCGGCTGCGCGAGGGGATCGCGAGCGGTGCGGTCACCCTGCTGTTCCGGCGGTGGAGACGCCTTCAGGTCGTTGCCGGCCGGCACTACCGCACGGCCGCCGGGATGCTCGCCGTCGAGGCGATCTCCGTCGTCGCCGCGGACGCGATCACCGACGACGAGGCCCGACAGGCGGGTTACGAGAGCGCCGCCGCCCTCGTCGCGGACCTCCGGGGGAGCGAGGAGCTGGCTGTCTACCGGCTGCGGATCAGACCCGTCGAGGGACCGGATCCGAGGGACGTGCTCGCGGCGACGGACACCATGAGTCCGGACGAACGCGCCGAGATCGACCGCCGGCTGGCGCGGCTCGAACCGGGTCGCCGCCGACGGGCCCTGGACGGAGGTGACGCTCCGCCTCATCGCGGAGCGGCCGGCCGTCAGGGCGGCGGACCTGGCCGCGGCGGTCGGCCGCGAGAAGGCACCGTTCAAGCTCGACGTGCGCAAGCTCAAGAACCTCGGCCTCACCCTCAGCCTGGACGTCGGTTACCGGCTCTCGCCCCGCGGGGAGGCCTACCTTGCCGGCCGCTGAACCGTGCAGTCCGGACGCACTCCTGCAAGGCGGACTTGACACCCGTCGCCTGGCTTCTGCGGGATAGGTCGCCCTCGTACCCGATGAGCCGGATGCCGATGATGACGGATTCCCTTGCAGGCAAGGGATGCCTGGCGTACGGGACGATGCCCGCCGGATCGTCGCGGCCGGCATCCGTCAGAACGGCCGTACCGCGGTTCCGGCCACTGTCCCCCAGTAGTCCCAGGTACTGTTGTCGCGAGCTGTCAGGGAGGCCCGTGTCGATGTCTGGCTCGAGCAGGAGAGCATTTCTCGCCCGGTCACTGGCGCTGGGAGTCGCGGCGCCTTCGCTGGCGTCGCTGGTCGCGGCGTGCAGTGGTGACGAGGGTGGTGGTCCCGGCGACAAGTCGACCCAACCTCGACCCGCGGACCCGACGCGCCGGTTCACCGGCAAGGTCGTGGTCGCGACCCTTCAGAACCCACCGGTCGAGGCGCGGCGGGCGCTGAGCGAGGCCTACCGCAAGCACCAACCCGGTGTGGAGATCGTCTGGGACACGAAGGACCACGGCACCACGGGTGCGTACGCCACCTGGCTTGGCGGTCAGCTGACCGGCAGCCGGATCGGTCCCGACATCGTGTCCGGCAACTTCGCGCCGGCGTTCCGCAGCTACGTGAACCTCGACGAGTACCGCGCGCAGATCAACCCCTACACCGGGCGGCCCTGGGACCAGGACTACGCGTTCTCGCTCTACCGCGACCTCAATGCGCGGGGTGAGCGCACCGTCGTGGGTACCGAGGGCGTACACCTGTTGTGGTACTACAACAAGGACGTGTTCGCCCAGGTGGGTATCGAGCCGCCCAAGACCTGGAACGAGGTGATCGCGGTGAGCCGCAAGCTCAAGGCGGCCCGCCAGATCCCCCTGGTCGCCAACTTCGACTACATCGTTCCGCAGTGGTTCTCGTCGATCTACTTCGACCAGTTCCACTCGGGATGGTCCAACTCCGTGCGTGCCCAACCCGGTGACTGGAACTGGGATCCCGAGCTCGACGACTCCTTCGAGTTCGACGCCGAGAACCCGCGCCTGCACGCGAGCTACACGTTCAGCCAGCAGCGCTTCTTCCGCGGGCTCAAGGAGAAGACGCTGCGCTACGACACGCCCGCGATGGTCGAGATCATCACCAACTTCACCAAGGTGTTCCCGCAGTTCTCCACCACGGACTTCTTCGCCCGCACGGACCAGTACACCCCGTTCCTGCAGGGCAAGGCCGCGATGATGGTCGACGGTGCGTGGTCGCTTCCCCTGCTGCGGCAGGACCTCGAGGGGATTCCGCTCAAGCGCCTGCAGAAGCTGGGCATCGCGGAGGCGTCGGTGAAGCCGTTCGAGTGGGACGTCTTCGAGTTCCCGCCGATGCGGGGGCCACTCGTGCAGGCAGACGTCCGGGTGCCGGAAGGCACGACGGGCAACTACCTGTGCGCCATCGACAAGAACGCCGACCGCACCGAGATGGTCATGGACTTCTTCATGTTCTGGATCTCCAAGGCTGGCTACTCGGCCTACAGCCAGGGCCTCGCCGACGCTAAGAGCCTCCCGCCGCGCGGCCCTGCGATGGTGAAGGGGATCCAGTATCCGAAGGAGGTCCAGGACCTGTTCGACAAGGTCGAGCAGAAGGGCGTCCTCGGGCCGGCGTACGGCGACTTCTGGGTCAACGGCGTCGGCGGCCCGACCGGCAAGGGGCTCAAGGACCTCTTCGTCAGCGCGCTGCAGCGCAAGCTCGACCCGCAGGAGTACGCCACCAAGCTGCAGAAGTACGTGACGCTCAACTACCCGCAGATGTTGCGGACCGTGGGGCTCTCCGACGCCGACATCGAGACCCCTGCCCGCAGGCCGCGCAGCGTCTGATCCGCGGAGGCGCGCTCGCAGGTGGGGGAGTGGCTCAGCCCCGGTCGCTGCTGAGGTCCAGGAACTCCTCGCGCGGCTCCTCCTCCTCGGCCGCCGCCGCCGGCGGTCCGGGCTTGGGGCGCCGTGGCTCGCGTACGCCGGCCGATCCACCTCCCGCGCCGGGGGATCCGCCGCGTCCGCCGGGTCCGTTGGTCCCGTCGCCCCGTCCTCCGAACGGAATGCGCAGGCGTCGACCGCGAAGGCGTGACATCAGTCCGGACCTTCGCGAACGCCCTGGTGGCGGTGCGCTCGTCCGGCCCTCTGACCCACGAGGCATGCCCTTCTCCCTTCTCCCACAGCGTTCCGGTCTTTTACGGCGTCCCAGTGCCGGTCCGAGCCGTGCCGCGCCGCAGGTGTCCTAACGGCGTGAACGACCGAGCAGGCGACCGCGGCCCGCGTACTTCCGGTGCGCGGCCTGCCGGCTGACGCCGAGTGCCGCGGCGATGGCCTCCCAGGAGCAGCCCTGGTTGCGGGCCCGGTGTACCTGGATCTCCGTTTCGGCCTCGAGCGTGGTGCGTGCCGCGGCGATCTCGGCGAGCGCGGCCAGCGGGCCCTCTGCCCGGATGGTGGCGACCAGCGTGTCCGTCATGGGTGTCAACATACGTTGACGTGACGGCGATGTCAATGAATGTTGACGAGCTTCGGACGTCGAACGCGGGCGGCAGGTCGCGGGTGGCAGGTCGCGGGTGGCAGGTCGCGGTTGGCACCTCGGTGTACCGAGCGGCTCCCGCTAGATTCGGACCTGTGACGGACCCGCCCGCGCTCCCGTACCCCGCGCATTGGGAGGCCGACGTCGTCCTGCGTGACGGCGGCACGGCCGTGCTCCGACCGATCCGCGGCGATGACGCCGAGCGTCTCGTCGCGTTCTACTCGAGGGTCTCGGACGAGTCGAAGTACCTCCGGTTCTTCGCGCCCTACCCCCGGCTGTCCGCGAGCGACGTGGCGAGGTTCACCCGGGTGGACCACCGTGACCGGGTCGCGTTCATCCTCACCGTCGCCGACGAGATGATCGCGGTCGGACGCTATGACCGGATGGGTCGCAGGGAGGCGGAGGTCGCGTTCCTGGTGGAGGACTCGCACCAGGGTCGCGGCGTCGGCAGCGTTCTGCTCGAGCACCTCGCCCAGGCCGCCCGGGAGAACGGCATCGAGAGGTTCGTCGCCGAGGTGCTGCCCGAGAACCACCGGATGGCAGGCGTGTTCGGCGAGGCGGGTTATCACGTCGAGGGCGAGCTGGACGATGGAGTGCAGACGTACGCCCTCGAGATCGAGCCGACGTCGATGAGCCTCGAGGTGATGGCAGCACGCGAGCACCGGGCCGAGGCGCGGTCCGTCGAGCGGCTGCTGACACCGACCTCGGTCGCCGTCGTCGGTGCGAGCCGCTCGCGCAACAAGGTCGGGCAGGCGTTGGTACGCAACCTCGTCCTCGGCGGGTTCACCGGACCGGTCTACGCCGTCAACCCGACCGCTCGTGCGGTGGCGGGCGTGCCCGCGTACCCGACCGTTCACGACATCCCCGGCGACGTCGACCTCGCAGTGGTCGCGGTGCCTGCCGACGCCGTGCACGAGGTCGTCGTCGACAGCGCGCGCAAGGGGATGCACGGGTTGATCGTGGTGTCCAGCGGCTTCGCCGAGACCGGACGGGCCGGACGGGACCGTCAACGCGAACTTGCGCGGCTCGCCAGGTCCTACGGCATGCGGGTGATCGGACCGAGTGCACTGGGCGTCATCAACACCGATCCGCGGCTCTCCCTCAACGCCTCTCTTGCTCCGGTCGTACCCGCGCGGGGGCGGGTGGGCTTCTTCTGCCAGTCCGGCGAGCTCGGCACCGTGATCCTCGAGACCGTCGCGCGCCGTGGCATCGGGCTGTCCACCTTCGTCTCGGCGGGCAACCGCGCCGACGTCTCCGGCAACGACCTCATGCAGTACTGGGGCGAGGATCCCGCTACCGAGGTGGTCCTGCTCTATCTCGAGTCCATCGGCAACCCGCGCAAGTTCAGCCGGGTCGCGCGCAGGCTCGCGCAGGGGAAGCCCATCGTCGCCATGCGGTCGGGCCGCTTCACGCAGGGCGTCCCGCTCGGCCACACCGTGCACCGCACGGCCGTACCCCAGGCCGCGATCGACGCGATGTTCCGGCAGGCCGGTGTGGTTCTCGTCGACACGCTGGACGCGATGCTCGACGTCGCGCAGGTCCTTGCGTACCAGCCGCTGCCGGCGGGTTCCGACATCGCCATCGTGGGCAACTCCGACCCGCTCGCCATCCTTGCGGCGGATGCGGCGGCGGAGGCGGGACTCACCGTCGTACGCCAGTGCGCGCCGCTCGGCCCCGACGCCACGGCCGATGACTTCGAACGTGCGCTGCGCGACGTCACCGCCGACGAGCACGTCGACTCGGTGGTGGCGGTCTACGTGTCGCCCGTCGACGTCGACGGTGCCGAGGTCGCACAGGTGATCGCGCGCGTCGGCGCCGAGAGCGAGAAGCCTGTCGTGGTGACGTTCCTCGGCAGTTACGGCGTCCCGGAGCCGTTGCGCCGGTACGACGAAGACGGGGTGGCGGCACGCGGCTCGGTCCCGTCGTACTCCACCCCCGAAGCGGGAGTGCGGGCCCTCGCCAAGGTCACGGCGTACGCGGAGTGGCGGTCGCAACCGCGCGGGCGCATCCCCCCGCTGGATGACATCGACGAGCGACAGGCGCGTTCGGTGATCTCCGGCGTCCTCGCCGAGAACCCCGCCGGCGCCGACCTCGAGGACGACCAACTCGACGCCCTGCTTGCGTGTTACGGCATCGAGGTCTGGCCGGCGTACGCCGTCACCTCACTCGAGGACGCTGTGTCGACGGGGAAGCGGCTCGGCTGGAACGTCGTTCTGAAGGCGACGACCCCGCACCTGCGGCAACGCCCGGACCTGGCCGGCGTGTGGCGCAACATCGACGACGAGAACGAGATGCGCAACGCATGGACGACCTTGCACGAGACGCTCGGCAACCCGTCGGGAGTGGCGGGGGCGGGGGCGCGGGGCGAGATGGGGGACGCGGGGGAGCCTGGGGAGCCTGGTGAGGGCTTCGTGGTGCAGAAGATGGCGCCTCCTGGCGTACCCGTCGTGATCGGGTGTGCCGAGGACGAGATGTTCGGCCCGATCGTGTCGTTCGGTGTCGCGGGCGTGGCGACGGACCTGCTCGGCGACCTGTCGTACCGCATCCCGCCGCTCACCGACGTCGACGCGGCGGGGATGGTACGCGAGGTGCGGGCGGCGCCGCTGCTGTTCGGGCACCGCGGCAGCGAACACGTCGACGTGGCCCGGGTGGAGGACCTGCTCCATCGCGTGGCCCGCCTGGCGTACGACATCCCCGAGGTCCTCGCCGCCGAGCTGATGCCGGTGCTCGCGGGACCTGACGGCGTTGCGGTGCTGGGTGCGCGTGCGCAGGTCGTGCCGGTGGAGCCGCAGGCACGCACCGACTGGTATGCCCGCCGCCTGACGCGTTTCTGACCGCCGGCATGGAAGGATTGCGGGATGGAGACGTGGCAGATCGTGGTCCCGGCGGTTGGTGCCGTCCTCGTTCCTGCCCTCGTCATGCTCCAACGCCGGGCCAACCGGATGAAGGAGGCAAGTGTCGGCGCGGTGCTCACCGCGCAGGGATGGACGAGGACGGACGGCGACCCGTCGCTGGTCCAGCGCTGGGGCGGGGAACCGTTCGGTGAAGGCGAGCACCAACGGGTCTCGAACGTCTTCCACGGCAACCAGCGGGGCCATCAGTTCGTGGCCTTCGACTACCGCTACCTCATGTGGAGCGGGCGGATGCACCGCGAGCACCTGTTCGCGGTGTTCGCGGTAGACCTCCCGGCGGCACTCCCTGACCTCCAGCTCTCGCCCGAAGGACTCGGCGACCGCCTGCGTGCCGCGGCCGGGCAGCCCGACCTGTCCACCGGCGACGTGGAGTTCGACGAGAGGTACCACGTCGCCTGCCCTGACAGCCGCTACGCCCGGCAGGTGCTGACTCCCGAGCTGAGGCGTCGACTCGTCGACGCTCCCGGGCGCCGGTCCTTCCGGATCGAGGGCAGAACCCTGCTGATGTGGGAGTTCGGCACCCTCGAGACCTACCTGTTCGACGCCCACCGACTCGTGGCACTCGTCGACCTGGTCGCGAGGCTCGTCGACGCCCTCCCCGAGGACGTTCTCCGCACGTACGGCGTGCCGTCGACCGGCGGGGAGGCCGGCAGGCGGCGGACCTGAGCAACGAGGGCCGCTTGATTTCGTACCCCACTCAGCAGACACAGAGGGAGGCCTGCCCATGACGGGCAGACCTCCCTCTCGACCCACGCGGTTCGGACCGCGGACCTACAGGTCGGCGAGCGCGATGACCCGCTTCTCCTTCACCGAGGCGTACGCACCGAGGATGACCTTGAGGACGTGGACGCCCTCGACCTCGGTGTTGACCGGGCGGCGCTTGTCGGTGATGCAACCGATGAAGTCGGCGATCTCGGCCGAGAACGCCTGCACGTCCGGGAACTCCGTCGTCGTGAGGGTCCCGTCGACGGTCCGGTGGTGCAGGGACTTGCCGTCGCTCCACAGGGTGCCGTTCTCGGCGACCACGGAGAACTTCTCGGTCACGGCCGCCGGCTGGTAGGCCCAGCTGGTGACGATGGTGCCGACGCTGCCGTCGGCGAACCGGACGAGCACCTGGGCGGAGTCCTCGCCCTCCATCTCCAGGCGGTGCTTGCTCGTCATCGCCACGACCTCGGACGGTTCGGCGGTCGCGAGGTGGAGCAGAAGATAGGTGGGGTGGTAGCCCGTGTCGATGAGCTCACCGCCACCCGCGGTCTGCAGGCTTCCGCGCCAGCCCATGTCCTTGTTGAGGCCACGGTTGAAGAAGCTGTCCGTCGTCCGCAGCTCGTAGACCTTGCCGAGCGCACCGCTCTGGATCAGGTCCCGCGCCTTGGCGACCGGCGGCATGAACAGCTGGTTGTGCGCACACATCAGCGTGATGCCACTGTCCTGGACGACCTTGGTGATCTTGTCCGCTTCTTCGGTCGTGATGCACAGCGGCTTCTCGCAGAGGACGTGCTTGCCCGCCTCGGCCGCGGCGATGATCGCGTCCGCGTGCAGGTGGTGCGGCAGGCAGATGTCGACGGCGTTGACGCCGCCGTTGGCGATCAGATCACGGTAGTCGGAGAAGATCTTCGCACCGCCGACCTGCTCCGAGCGGGTGCGGGCGTTGTCCTCCGACACGTCGGCAACCGCGGTCACCTTCGCCTGGTCGGGGATTTCGAGGTAGCCACGGACGTGCGGATTGGAGATTCCGCCGCAGCCGATGAGCCCGACGTTCACGGTCATAAGGATGTTCCTCCTTGGTGCAACTGCAGGTTGACGCGACTGTGGGTCGGGCTCAGCCGGTCGAGGACCGACCCGCACGGGCCCGGCGGCGCTGCCGGAACCCTGTGCTCGTGGGGGATCTGGACCACCGGCTGGCTCGCGACAGCCGGACCGGGCCAGCTCAGGCGCCGATGCTGTCGATCCGCACCGGTGCGTCGACGGCGACGGAATGGTTGGCCGCCTCCATGAGGCGGGTCAGGTCGAGGCCGAGCTCGACGTTCTCGGTCGGCTTGGTTCCCTTCGCGATGTGATCGACCCACTGGTCGAACGCGGACGGCAGGTTGGCGGGCACCGGCACGTTCACCCAGTCCTCCCCACCCTCCCGCGCGGGGCTCCGGACGAGGAGCTCGGCGCGGGGTGTGCCGTAGAGGAGGCTGCCGTGGGTGCCGTGCACCTCGATCGAGAACGGCGAGTGGTTGGTGGCGAACCCGGCCTCGACGACGCCCAGGGCGCCGTCGGGGTAGCGCAGGACGGCGACGGCGTTGTCCTCGACGGCCCGCCCGGTGACGTGCCCGTAGCTCGCGCTGACGGACTCGGGCAGCCGGCCGAGGAAGAGCCGGGCGAGGTACATCGGGTGGCAGCCGAGGTCGATCAGGGCGCCACCGCCGCACTGCTCGGGGTCGTAGAAGTGGCCGGGCAGCCAGCCGTCGCCGACGGCGCCGCCGTGGGAGAGGCGGGTACGGACGAGCGCCAGCTCACCCAGCTCGCCCGTCGCGATCACCTCGTTGATCGCCTGCGTGTAGCCGTCGTACAGTCGCGGCAGCGAGAGGATCAGCGTGACGCCGGCCTTGTCGACCTCGCTGAGGATCTCGTTGCACTCCCTGACCGACAGGGCCAGAACCTTCTCGGTGAAGATGTGCTTGCCCGCACGCGCGGCCTTGCCGATGACCTCGGGGTGGATGTTGGTGGGCGTGTCGACGATCACGCCGTCGACGTCCCCGCGGGCGAGCACCTCGTCGAGGCTCTCGTGGAACGGGATGCCCAGCTTGTCGGCTTCGGCCCGGCCGCGGACGGGATCCTCGTCCCAGGCGGCGACGAGCGTGGTGCCGGAGTGTTGCTGGGCCTGGTGGGCGTACCCCCGGGCATGGACGTGCCAGAAGCTGAGCATGGCGAGACGAAGCATCGAGACCCATTCTGTGGTGGTGCGGGCGGTCAGTTCGGACCGGGCCGGCCGGCGCCGTCCGATCCGTCACCATTCTCTCTGGGCCCCGGAGGGGTACGTCCAACCCGGGGTGCGGGAGTCGGCCGGTTATGGCCGGTCTGACCGCTCCGGAGCCGCCCTTGGACGCATCCCGGGACACCCCCGACGCGGCGAGGACGGACCACACCGGTCGGCGCGGACGGGCGATTTCCGCCGCATCGGCACCCGCCGGGCCGGTGCTCCGCCCCGGGCGGCAAGGTGCTGGAACAGGTCGGGACTGGCCTGTGTTCTGCTCGTCGGGGAGGCTTGTCGGTGGGTCCCGTTAGCATGACCGGACCGTGCCGCTCCACATCCCGCCCACCGACCACCATCGGGCTCGTCATCCCGCCAGACGGGTCCTGACCAGCCGATTCAGCCGTCGATCGGACGGCCCACAACCCCATAGCCGACCAGCACTGTTGCCGAGGACGGAACTGCCGCCGTGGCCGACCAGCTCATCATTCGAGGCGCTCGCGAACACAACCTGAAGGACATCTCGCTCGAGCTGCCGCGTGACGCGCTCATCGTGTTCACGGGCCTCTCGGGCTCCGGCAAGTCGAGCCTCGCGTTCGACACGATCTTCGCCGAGGGACAGCGACGCTACGTCGAGTCCCTCTCGGCGTACGCCCGGCAGTTCCTGGGCCAGATGGACAAGCCCGACGTCGACTTCATCGAGGGCCTGTCACCTGCGGTCTCGATCGACCAGAAGTCCACGTCCCGCAACCCGCGTTCGACGGTGGGGACGATCACCGAGGTCTACGACTACCTCCGGCTGCTCTACGCCCGCATCGGACACCCGCACTGCCCCAAGTGCGGACGCCCGATCGCCCGGCAGACACCCCAGCAGATCGTCGACCGGGTGCTCGAGCTCGACGAGGGCTCGAGGTTCCAGGTCTTGGCGCCGCTGGTGCGAGGACGCAAGGGGGAGTACGTCGACCTCTTCCGGCAGCTGACCACGCAGGGCTACTCGCGGGCGCGGGTCGACGGCACGGTCTACCCGCTGGCGGAGGTCCCGAAGCTCGACAAGCAGAAGAAGCACACGGTCGAGGTCGTCGTCGACCGGCTCACGGTCAAGGGGTCGGCCAAGCGGCGCCTCACCGACTCGATCGAGACGGCGCTCCACCTCGGCGGCGGGCTCGTCACGCTCAACTTCGTCGACCTGCCCGCCAACGACCCCCAGCGGGAGCGGGTCTGGTCCGAGCACCTCTACTGTCCTGACGACGACCTGTCGTTCGAGGAGTTGGAGCCGCGGTCGTTCTCGTTCAACTCTCCCTACGGCGCCTGCCCGGAGTGCACGGGCCTCGGCACCAAGATGGAGGTCGACCCCAACCTCGTCGTGCCCGACCCCACGCAGTCCCTGGACGAGGGTGCCCTGGCACCGTGGGCGGGCGCCCACATGTCCGACTACTTCGGCCGGCTGATCGAGGCCCTTGCGACGACCATCGGGTTCCGCACCGACACGGCGTTCGAACGCCTTCCCGCCAAGGCCCGCAAGGCCCTGCTGCACGGCTACTCCGACCAGGTGCACGTCAGCTACAAGAACCGCTACGGGCGTGAGCGCTCCTACTACACCAACTACGAGGGCGTGATCCCCTACGTCTCGCGGCGGCATGCCGAGGCCGAGTCCGACTCGAGCCGGGAGCGCTTCGAGGGCTACATGCGCGAGGTGCCCTGCCCGGCCTGCGGAGGATCCCGGCTCAAGCCGATGTCCCTGGCGGTGACGATCGCCGGCAAGTCGATCGCCGAGGTCACCGCGATGCCGATCGGCGAGGTGGCGGCGTTCCAGCGGGCGATGGACCTCAGCCCACGCGAGAAGCAGATCGCCGAACGCGTCGTCAAAGAGATCGGCGAGCGGCTGCGCTTCCTGCTCGACGTCGGCCTCGACTACCTCACGCTCGACCGTCCGTCGGGTTCGCTGTCGGGCGGTGAGGCACAGCGGATCCGGCTCGCGACCCAGATCGGGTCCGGGCTCGTGGGTGTCCTCTACGTCCTCGACGAGCCGTCGATCGGGCTCCACCAGCGCGACAACCACCGGCTGATCGAGACCCTTGTCCGCCTGCGTGACATCGGCAACACGCTCATCGTCGTCGAGCACGACGAGGACACCATCCGCACCGCCGACTGGATCGTAGACATCGGCCCGGGCGCGGGCGAGCACGGTGGCCAGCTGGTGCACAGCGGCTCGTTGCCCGACCTGCTCCGCCACCCCGACTCCCTGACCGGTGCCTATCTCTCGGGCAAGCGGGAGATCCCGCTGCCCGACGTACGTCGTCCGCGCACCCCCGGTCGCACCCTGACCGTCCACAAAGCGTGGGAGCACAACCTCCGCGACGTCACGGTGGAGTTCCCCCTCGGCTGTTTCATCGCGGTGACAGGCGTCTCGGGCTCGGGCAAGTCGACGCTGGTCAACGACATCCTCTACACCTCGCTGGCGAAGCAGATCTACGGCGCCCGCGAGGTGCCCGGTCGGCACCAGAAGATCACCGGCACCGAGCACGTCAACAAGGTCATCCACGTCGACCAGTCGCCGATCGGCCGGACCCCACGGTCCAACGCCGCGACCTACACCGGAGTCTTCGACCACATCCGCCGGCTGTTCGCGGAGACGCCGGAGGCGAAGATCCGCGGCTACCAGCCGGGCCGCTTCTCGTTCAACGTCAAGGGCGGTCGCTGTGAGGCCTGCTCCGGCGACGGCACGATCAAGATCGAGATGAACTTCCTCCCCGACGTCTACGTCCCGTGCGAGGTCTGCCACGGCGCGCGTTACAACCGCGAGACGCTCGAGGTGCACTACAAGAGCCGCACCATCGCCGAGGTCCTCGACATGCCGATCGAGGAGGCGCTGGAGTTCTTCGAGGCGATCCCGGCCATCTCCAGACACCTGCGCACGCTGGTCGATGTCGGACTCGGCTATGTCCGGATGGGCCAGCCCGCGCCGACCCTCTCCGGCGGCGAGGCACAGCGGGTCAAGCTCGCGTCCGAGCTGCAGAAGAGGTCGACGGGCCGCACTCTCTACGTCCTCGACGAGCCGACGACGGGCCTGCACTTCGAGGACATCCGCAAGCTGTTGGGCGTGCTGGGTCGGCTGGTCGACCAGGGCAACACCGTGATCGTCATCGAGCACAACCTCGACGTGATCAAGACCGCCGACTGGCTGATCGACCTCGGACCCGAGGGCGGGACCCGTGGCGGTGAGGTGATCTCCGAGGGTTCTCCCGAGGAGGTCGCCGCCGACGAGGGCAGCTTCACCGGACAGTTCCTCCGCCAGGTCCTGCCTGACTACGCCGAGCAGTCCCGACGGGTGGTGTCGGCGTCGAGCTCGACCGGTGCGCCCCACACGTCGAAGGCGACCGTCAACGGCAGGAAACAGGCCGCGTCCAAGGGCGCGGCGCGCTCGGAGCCGAAGGCGGCCGACAGGGGCGCCGACCGGAAGGGTGCCACGGCGGGCAAGGCCACCAAGTCCGCGTCGAACGGCAGCGCAACCAGGAAGGCGTCGGTACGGAAGACGTCGGCAAGGAAGGTCACGGCAAAGAAGGTCACCGCCAAGAAGGCCGCGGCACAGAAGTCGACCAGCAGTCGGGCCGGCCGGCGCTAGGACCCGGCGGCGCTCCTGCTCGGTAGGGTCGTACGCCATGAGCCTGCCCTTCGACACGAGTGTCACGGACCAGTTGCTGTCGACGACCCGAGCCGTCCGCAAGCGGCTCGACCTGGAGCGTCCGGTCGAGCCCGAGGTGTTGCTCGAATGCCTCCAGCTCGCCGTCCAGGCCCCGACCGGAAGCAACAGCCAGGGCTGGCGGTGGGTCGTCGTCACCGACCAGGCGAAGCGCACGCGGCTGGGCGAGCTGTACCGCTCCGGCGGCTCGCGGTACATGAGTTCGCGGCCGCCGTCGGAGCCCGGCGACACGCAGCGGGAGCGGGTGTACGACTCGGCCAAGCACCTGCTCGAGATCATCGACCGCGTACCCGTGCTGGTGATCCCGTGCATCGAGGGGCGGATCACCGACGTCAGCCAGGCCGCCGGGTTCTTCGGGTCGATCCACCCGGCGGTGTGGTCCTTCCAGCTGGCGCTCCGGTCGCGGGGTCTGGGCTCGGTGTGGACGACGTTCCATCTCGCCCACGAGAAGGAGGCGGCCGAGCTCCTCGGCATCCCGTCCAACGTGACGCAGGCGGCCATGCTCCCTGTCGCCTACACGGTGGGCACCAAGTTCCGGCCCGCCGACCGGCCTCCGGTCGAGGAGATCACCTACTGGGACGACTGGGGAGCCACCGCCCGGGGCTGAGCGGGGACGCACCACACTCACCGGCCGCCGGGACGCACCCCGACCTCGGCGCACGCCGCGGAAGCCCGGGCGACGCCGGTGGACCGCCACGTATGGTGAAGGCGGCGACAGCGAGTAACCCGGCGTCCTCCTTGGCGGGAGAGCCACTCGCGCCGGTGGAGGCGTGGATGATCGAAACCGACCTGTTGATCATCGGGTCAGGTCCTACCGGACTGTTCGGCGCCTACTACGCGGGCTTTCGTGGTCTGTCCGTCGCTGTCCTGGACTCGCTGCCCGAGCCCGGCGGCCAGGTCGCGGCGATGTATCCCGAGAAGCTGATCTTCGACGTCGCTGGTTTCCCGGAGGTCAAGGGTCAGGACCTGGTGGATGCGCTCGTCGAGCAGGCGGGGCGGTTCGACCCCGTGTACCTCCTCGGCCGCCGGGCAGAGACGCTCGAGCACACCGGTGAGACCGTCACGGTCACATCGGCGGACGGCTCCGGTGTCGTCGCGCGCGCCGTCCTGATCACGGCGGGCATCGGGACGTTCAGTCCCCGAGCCGCTCCCGGACGGTGACCGCGTACGAGGGCCACGGGCTCCGCTACTTCGTACCCGCAGCTGGACGAGCTGGCGGGCCTCGACGTCCTGATCGTCGGCGGCGGCGACTCGGCGTTCGACTGGGCGATGAGCCTGGAGCCCACCGCACGTCGGTGACGCTCGTCCACCGCCGTACTCGCGTTCCGCGCGCACGAGGCGCAGCGTCGACCAGGTCTGGCCTCGTCGCGTACGGGTGCTCACGCCATGGGAGGTGGCGCGGATGTACGGCGAGCGACAGGTCGAGGCGTGCGAGATCGTTCAACAACGTCACGCCGGGAACGCGAGACGTGAAGGTGCAGGCCATCGTCGCCGCGCTCGGGTTCACCGCCGACCTCGGCCCGTTCACCCGACTGGGGGCTCGAGCAGCGCAACCGGCACATCGTGGTGGACTCCGCCATGCGGACCAACCTGCCGCGGGTGTTCGCCGCCGGCGACATCGTGGACTACGACGGGCAAGGTCAAGCTGATCGCGGTCGGGTTCGGCGAGGCGGCGACCGCGGTCAACAACGCGGCCGTCGTGATCGACCCGGCCGCGCACGTCTTCCCAGGCCACTCCAGCGACGCCGGCTGACCGCCGAACCGCCCCAATCGACAGGCCACCGGTCCCGACAGACCACCGGTCCCGTCCGGCCACCGGTCCCGTCCGGCCACCGGTCCCGTCCGGCCACCGGTCCCGACAGACCACCGGGTCCTGTCAGGTGAAGGATCCCGTCAGACCGCGTTGAACTGCTCGACGTCCTCCACCTGGCCGGAGGCGGCGGACCTGGCGGCGGCCTCGGAGAGCGCGAGGCTCGCGAGGTTCCGCCGACCCGAGCTCTCGGGCTCCTCGCCCGCCTCAATCGCCCGGGCGAACTCAGCGAGCGATCCCGCCCGCCCGACGAACTCGACGTCGGCCAGCCGGACCGGCTCGACCTCCCGCCCACTACTGCCACGCGCGCCGGGCGCCGGTCGCCGGCGTACGGACACCACGTCGTCGTCGGTCGCGCCGGCCGGTCCGTCGCGACCCGTCCAGTAGATCTCGCCGTTCTCGCACTCGAGGTACCAGTCGCCGGACCAGGTGGTCGGCGATCCGCTGCTGACCCAGCTGCCGCGGTAGCTACACGACGGCGCCCCGGTCGAACGTGATCGTGAGGGCGGCGCTGCCGGGGTCGACGAAGTTGCTCCACGGCGGGTCGGTGACCTGGGTGAAGACCCGGACCGGTTCCTGGCCGAGGACCATCCGCATCAGGTCGAAGTGGTGGATCGCCATGTCGTACAGCAGAGGATGGAGGATCTCGTAGTGCCGGTTCGTGCCCGGCCGGGCGTCGTTGGACCACTTCCTGAAGTCGACCCGGGCCGTCCCGACGGCCCCGATCGCCTGCTCCGCGACGAGCCGGGCGGCCGTTCGTGCGGCCGGGTAGAAGCGGTAGTTCTGGCTGACCATCAGGGTGCGGCCAGCACTCGGCGGCGAGTTCCACGACCTTGCGAGCCTCGGCCACGGTCGGCGCGAACGGCTTCTCGACGAGGACGTGCTTGCCGGCCTGGAGGGCCTGCATGGCGAGGGGCGCGTGGGCGGCCAGCATCGCGGTGACGAGTACGGCGTCGGCCTCTACCTCGGCGAGCGCGGTGTCGAGGCTCTCGAAGCACTGCGAGGGGTCGAGCTTCAGCCGTTCACGGGCCGCCGCCAGGCTCGCCGGGTCCGCGTCGACCGTCGCCACCCGCTCGACGCTCGGCACCCCGGGCATCGCGTTGACTGCCCAGTCGCGTCCCCAACCGCCTAGTCCCACCTGGATCAACCGCAAGGCCACCGTGCCGCCCTCATCTCTCGTACTCGTGGATCATGACGATCTTGTTCTGTTCAGCAGGTACGAGCCTGGGTGAGGGGGAGCGCCCGGCGCGAGCGGATGCCCGATGGTGGCCACCGCCGGCCGGACGCACGGGGGCTTCCCATCGTTGCCGGCCGGCCCGGCCCTCGTCGTATCCCCGCTGCGGACGACCGGCATCGGCCGGGCCGCCAGAGCGGGGCAAAGACGCAGATGTCGGCATGATCGTGCCTGATCCGTGACACACCACTGGACAAGAAGCGGAGCGGTCCCGTACAAAACTGGTCAGCCCGGGCAGTCGGGGCGGGACGGACGCAGCCGCTGTGATCACCACAGATCCACCCAAGATCCACCGCAGGTCCAGACCACGGCGACTCCGAAGCAGGCACGCCACGGTTCCGCTCACCCCTTCGCCGGCGCGACCGCACGGCAGACGAGACCGCACAAGGGAAGGGGTCGGAGTGACACGACACGCATGGCGGCGACCACTCGCCGTCGGCTCGGCTGCGCTCATCGCCGCCGCCGGATTCGGCGGTACGGCCATGGCCGGGCAGCCGGCCGAACCCGGCGACGGATCGGACTGGGCACCGCTGCTCGGCACCGAACGGTCCACCGCGATCGACGGCCAGTACATCGTCAAGCTCCGCAACGGCGCGACCGCCGCGAAGGTAGACGCCGCCCGGGCGGACGCGAAGGCGGCCGGCGGTCGGATCCACCTGACCTACGCGCGCGCCCTGAAGGGGTTCTCGGCGTCGCTGTCGCGTACGGCCCTCGACGAGCTGCGCACCAACCCTGACGTCGAGTACGTCGAGGCGGACCAGAAGGTCACGGCGAGCGCCACCCAGTCGCCCGCCACCTGGGGACTCGACCGGATCGACCAGCGCAACCTCCCGCTCGACAACAGCTACACCTACAACGCGACCGGGAGCGGTGTCACCGCGTACATCATCGACACCGGCATCCGGATCAGCCACCAGGAGTTCGGCGGCCGCGCGACCAGCGGGTTCGACGCGGTAGACGGCGGCACCGCGGACGACTGCAACGGCCACGGCACGCACGTGGCCGGAACCGTCGGCTCGGAGACCTACGGCGTCGCCAAGGGCGTCAGCCTGGTCGCCGTCCGCGTCCTCGACTGCAACGGCAGCGGTACGACTGCTGGTGTCGTGGAGGGCATCGACTGGGTGACCTCCAACCACCAGGCCGGTGACCCGGCCGTCGCCAACATGAGCCTCGGCGGCGGCGCCTCGACCGCGCTCGACAACGCCGTGGCCAGCTCCATCGCCGACGGCGTGACCTACGCCGTGGCTGCCGGCAACGACTCAGGCGGCGACGCCTGCGGCTCGTCGCCCGCCCGGGTGCCCGACGCGATCACCGTCGGCTCCACGACGTCGACCGACGCGAGGTCGTCGTTCTCCAACATCGGCAGCTGTCTCGACCTGTTCGCGCCGGGTTCCAACATCACGTCCACCTGGAACACGACCGACACGGCGACCAACACGATCAGCGGCACGTCGATGGCCACACCACACGTCACCGGTGCGGCCGCGCTGTTCCTGGAAGGCGCGCCGTCCTCCGCGCCCAGCGTGGTCAGGGACGGCCTGGTGGGCGCAGCCACCCCGGATGTCGTCGGGGACGCCGGTTCGGGCTCGCCCAACCTGCTCCTCTACACCGGGAGCTAGTCCCACGGACAAGGACCCAGTGGCTGGGTCGGACCGTACGTCGGAGGCGTCACCACGAGCGCATCAGCTCGGGGTGGCGCCTCCTTCGCGTGTGGACCCGCAACCGCCGCCCTCGGGACAACTGGACACGGACCACCCCCTCCAGTACATATCTGGGCAGCCCGGGCGGTTCGTGGCCGGGGTCGCCAGAACTCTGACCGGTCGCCTGCCTTCCTGGGCGACGACGGGGGTGTCGACGACTCCGGAGGCCCGTTCACGGGCATTCATTCCTGCGAGGGAGGGCACACACGTGGAACGACACTCAGCAAGGCGTTCAGCTGCCGTCCTCGGCGCGGCGCTCCTGGCCGTGGCGGGCGCGTCGGGTACGGCCGGTGCGTCGGGTACGGCCGGTGAGTCCGGTGCGTCCGGTTCCTCGGCCGCGGCCGCGGCGGCGGACAACGACCGGGCACCCCTGATCGGCACCGACCGGGCATCGGCGATCAAGGGGAGCTACATCATCGCCCTGCGCGACGACGCGTCTATGGCCACGGTGCGCTCGGCCGGCCAGCAGGCGGAGTCGGCCGGTGGGCAGGTCGAGACGACCTACGCCCGGGCCCTGAAGGGTTTCGCGGCGACCCTTCCCCAGGCGGCGCTGGAGGAGGTACGCGCCAACCCGAACGTGGAGTACGTCGAGGCGAACCAACGGGTCTCGCTCGCGACCACCCAGTCACCCGCCACCTGGGGGATCGACCGGATCGACCAGCGCAACCTGCCACTGAGCAACAGCTACACCTATGACGCGACCGGGACGGGCGTCACCGCGTACATCATCGACACCGGCATCCGGTTCAGCCACCAGCAGTTCGGCGGCCGGGCGACCAGCGGGTTCGACGCGGTCGACGGCGGCAGCGCCGACGACTGCAACGGACACGGCACGCACGTCTCGGGCACGGTCGGCAGCGCTAGCTACGGCGTCGCCAAGGCCGTCCGTCTGGTGGGAGTCCGGGTCCTCGACTGCAACGGGAGCGGAACCACCGCCGGCGTCGTCGCGGGCATCGACTGGGTGACCTCCAACCACCAGGCCGGGCAGCCCGCCGCCGCCAACATGAGCCTGGGCGGCGGGGCGTCGACCGCGCTCGACAACGCGGTTGTGAACTCGATCAACGACGGCGTGACGTACGCCGTGGCGGCCGGGAACGACTACGGCGCCAACGCCTGCAACTCCTCGCCGGCCCGGGTGGGCGCGGCGATCACCGTGGGCTCCACGACGTCGACCGACGCGAGGTCGTCGTTCTCCAACATCGGCAGCTGTCTCGACCTGTTCGCGCCGGGGTCGAGCATCACCTCGACCTGGAACACGAGCGACACGGCGACCAACACGATCAGCGGCACGTCGATGGCGACGCCACATGTCACCGGTGCCGCGGTCCTCTACCTCCAGACCCACCCGACCGCGTCGCCGAGCGCGGTCCGCAACGCGCTGGTCGGCGCCGCGACTCCCGGCGTCGTGGCCAACCCGGGGTCGGGCTCGCCCAACCTGCTGCTGTACACCGGCACCGGCGCGGTGCCACCGAGCGGATGCGCCGCGCTCCCGGAGCAGTACACCGGTTCACTGTCCGGCGCGGGTGACGCGGACATCCTCCCGGGCGGCACGTCGTTCACGTCCGGCGGCGGCACCTTCCGCGGCTGCCTGGACGGCCCGAACGGAGTGGACTTCGACCTGTACCTCGAGAAGCAGACCGCCAGCACCTGGGTCACGGCGGCGCGGGGGATCAGCTCCGCTCCGGACGAGGACGTGACCTATGCCGGCAGCTCGGGTACCTACCGCTGGCGCGTGGTGTCGTACACCGGTAGCGGGAGCTACAGCTTCGGGATGAACCGCCCGTAACGCATCCACGGTCGCGGGGCGGCACCGGGAGTCAGGAGCCTGGTGCCGCCCCGCGACGCTGCTCCGGGGTGGTCCGGGCCCGTGCCTCAACGCAGCCGGAGTTCGGCGAGATAGGCGGGTCCGGAGCTGTCGAGCCCGGCGAGCCGCCACGGCGAGTCCTCCGTCAGCCGGGCGAGCTCGTCGCGGGAGCAGAAGAGGTAGTCCAGCCACGGGTCGGCGAGAATCCCGAAGCGGCTACGGATCCGCATCCGCCCGACCGGACGCCCCAGGCGGCGGTTGCGCTCGTGGTAGTCGAGGTGGGCGGCATTGTCGGTGACGTACGGATCGATGTTGCCACCGAGGATCCTGGCGTCCGGCGACGCGACCGCCGCGAGGCGTTCCAGGAGTGGAGGCGCCAGCTCCAGGGAGCCCAGGAGCGCGAGGTTGTTGCCGAGCAGGAGGAACGTGTCGAAGGCGCTCCCGAGCCGGTCGACCTCGGCCAGGCCCACCTCGTGGACCTGACGCACCCCTCGCCTTCTGGCCACCTCGCAGGCGCCCGGTGACGGGTCGACCGCGGTGACGTCGTAGCCGAGGTCCTGCAGGTGGAGGCTATGCCGCCCGGCACCGCAGCCGATGTCGAGGACCCGACCGACGGCGCGCGCGCAGGCGGCTCGCTCGAGTTCGTCCCAGTCGTCCGGCTCCGTGAAGTAGATCCCGCCGTCGTGCGGTGTGAGCAGTCCGTCGTCACGCTCGATGGCACCGCGGGCGTCGCGGTCGTCGGCCGTGGCGAGCAGGAGACCACCGAACGCGTCGCCGATGCTCGGGCCGTCCATGACGGGCGAGCCTACCTATGGACGACACTGGTGGTCATGGCATTCCGCGGTCTGCTCCGCGCGCTGAGAGTGCGCGATCCCGGCCCCGACGCTCGAACCAAGGTCGACGTGATGGAGGCCCTGGGCGGCGAGGGCTGTCCGGTGTGCCGCACGGCGCAGCAGTCGGCGCGGCGGTGGTTCTTCGCGTACGAGAACGACACCCGCGCCGATCCGGCCATCCGTGAACGTCTGGAGCGTTCGTTCGGGTTCTGCGCCGCCCACACCCGGCACCTCCTGGACCTCGGCGCGTCCGCGTCCTGGGTGTCCCGGTGGGTGTTCGCCGACGTGGCCCGGGCGGGGAGCCGCGCGCTCGCGGGTACGCCGCCGGTGACGCCGGCCGGCTGCCCGACCTGCGAGTCGTCCTCGCGGGCGGTGTCGGACGCCCTGGCAGAGCTCGCCGTCGGCCTCGCCGACCCCGAGGCCCGTCAGCTCCTCGAGGCGGGCGACGGTCTGTGCGTCGCCCACGGCCGGGCGGTCCTCGAACGTGCCGGGTCCGACGCGGGACCTGCCGTGGCGATGCTGCTCGAGACCCGGCTGGCGAAGGACCCCGTCACCGCCCGGGACCACCTGGTGGGGAGCGACCCCGACGTCGCCCGTCGCCGCCGGATCCGCGAGGAACGGGCGGCGGGAGTGCTCGCGGCGGAGGAGGCCGACCGCACCCGCTCGAGCCATGCCGAGGTCGACCTGGTGCTCGACTGGCCGTGCTGTCCGCTGTGCGCGGCGGGAGACCTGGTGGAGTGGCGGTACCTCCGCTGGCTGGCCGGCCTCAGCGCGTCGGAGGCCGCGGAGCTTCGTACGGACGCCACCCTGTGCGTACGCCACCTCGGCGACCTCGCCGGCCTGCGGCAGGGCGGGGATGCCTCCGGCCTCGACCTCACCGACGACGGGCTGCTGGTACCTGTCGCGGCGGTCATCGAGCACGTCGCCGGGATCTGGCGCTCGGATCTCCAGGGCTACCTCCAGCGCACCGAGGCGGGCTCGTGGTCGCCGGGTCGGGCTGCCTCGGTCGTGCGGCGGGAGGTGGTGTGCCAGCTGTGCGCTCGGCAGAGGTCGGCGGTCGGACGGATGACGCGGGTCCTCGGCCTGGTCGCCGCCGACCCCGCGTACTCCCGGCGGCTCGCGGAGGCGCACGGCGTCTGCCTGCGGCACGGGTTGTCGAAGGATCTCCCCGGGCCGTGGCAGCGGGTGCTCGCCGCGCGCGTCGGGCTCCTGTCGTATGAGCTGGACGAGGCGGAGCGGAAGTCGGGGTGGGACGCCAGGTGGGAGGTCCGTGGCGGCGAGCTGACCTCGTGGCAGCGTGCGCCACACCTGCTCGACGGCAGCGTTCTCGGTCCGGTCGAGCCGACCTAGTCCGCTCGTCGGGCCATGAGATAGGCCTGCCGGTTCTTTTCCAGGCCCTCCGGCTCCCGGACCAGCCGCGCGTCGACCACGAAGCCGGCGCCGGCCAACAGACGGGTGATCAGGTCGGGCGACAGCCGGTAGGCGTCGAGCGAGATCGCGTGGCCGTACGCGTGTTCCAGGTGGACGCACTCGTCACCGACCTGGAAGGCGAGCAGCAGGTGCCCACCCGGGCCGAGGACCCGGTGGAACTCCGCGAACGCGACCGGCAACCGCTCCGGCGGCGTATGGATGATGGAGTACCACGCGACGAGGCCGCCGAGACCACCATCCGCGAGGTCGAGCGCCGTCATCGACCCCTCCTCGAACCGCAGATCCGGATGGGCCGAGCGAGCCACCGCCACCATCGCGGGCGACAGGTCGATGCCGAACACGTCCACTCCGAGCGCGTGCAGGTGGGCGCTCACGCGACCGGGCCCGCACCCGACGTCGGCGACCGGTCCACCGCCCGCGGTTCGTACGTGCTCGGCGAACACGGCGAGCATCGCGCGGTCGAGCGGCTTGGCGGCGAGCTCGGTCCGGAGGAGCTCGGCGTAGTCGACGGCGACGATGTCGTAGGCGGTGCGGATGGCAGGCAGGAAGGACAGTTCGGGCATGTCGAGGACCGTACTGTCGCGGTCGGACAACTCGAGCGTCCGACCGAGGCGAGCCGTCCCGCCGGTCACGACGGCGCGATAGCCAACCGTCGGAGCGCGGGCAGGGCGAGGGCGACCTGGCGGTCGTCGCGTACGTCGTCGAGAGGGAACCATCCGACTTCGACGAGTACCTGTGCGTCGGCTGCCAGCTCCGGGTCGTGGCCGAGCGCCGGCTCGGACCAGACAGGAACCTCGACCAGGAAGCAGGTCTCGTGCACGTCCTGCCCGCTCGTGGCGACGTAGGACCGTTCGTACAGCACGGCCCCGGCGGTGCCGGCGATCCGCGCCTCCTCGGCCACCTCGCGTACGGCCGCTTCGGCCGGTGTCTCGCCGGCCTCGACACCGCCACCCGGCAGGGTCCAGAAGTCGCGCCCGGTCCCGCCGCCGAGGGCCGGGTCACCGTCCGGCTCCCGGTGGCGAACCATCAGGATGCGACCGTCGCGCACGACCGCCCCGCATACCCGCTGCACCGTGGACTCCACCGAAGCCTCCCAGTCCGTCGGTCGGTCGACGCTCAGGCCGCCCAGAGCAGCGTGCCGGCAGCCGCCCCGGCGAAGGCGGCACCGAGGCCGGCGAACACGCTCACGCACACGTTGGCGACCGCCGGCAGCCGAACTCCCTCCTCGAACAGGCGAAGGGTCTCGTAGCCGAACGTGGAGTACGTCGTGAGGGCGCCGCAGAACCCCGTACCGAGGAGCGCGAACGCCGTGCCGCCCACCGCGTCGGAGGAGGCGCCCGCCACGAGGAGACCGAGGACGCAGCATCCGACGACGTTGACGGTGAGGGTTCCCCACGGGAAGACGCCTGAGCACCGGGACTGGATCAGCCGGTCCAGGTGGTAGCGCAGCGGCGCACCGACCACGCCACCCAGGGCGACTGCGAGGACCGCGCTCATCGCCGGCCCACGGATCTGGCCGGCCCGGCCAGGGAGTGTGCCGGTGTGTTCATGTCAGACCTCCGCTCCTGCGGATCTCCGGCGAGGTCGGGCGAACGGCGAACCGGGTCAGGCCCGCGCCGAGCCAGACCGCGACCAGCGCGGCGACGACCGTGCCGCACAGGTAGGCCACTGCGGTCGTGGCAGGTCCCGCCCCGAGCAGCGTCCTGGTGTCGACGGCGTAGGTGGAGAACGTCGTGAACCCGCCGAGCACCCCCACGCCGAGGAACGGCCGGAGCAGCCGGTGAACCTCCCAGACGTCCAGGATCAGCACCATCAGGACACCGATCGCAAAGCACCCGCTCACGTTGGTGAGGAAGGTCGCCCACGGGAACCCCCCGACCCGGGAGGGGAGGAGCACGCTCAACCCGAAGCGGGCGAGTGACCCGAGCAGACCGCCGAGCCCGATCACGAGGGTGGTGTCGAGCCTGCGGAGCCGTCGGTGGGCGCGGGAACGCCGCCCGGCAGCCCTGGCTGTCGTGTCCGCCACCGAGCGTCTCCCGTCGCACGTGGTCCGTCAGAGGTGTCCTGCGCAACAGGGACCGTTGGCGGCGGGTGCCGCGGTTGCTGTTCCGGCGAGCCCCACCGCCGGTTGACTGCGCGGTCCACGGTAGCCGCCCGGCGGGCCGGCAAGCACCGGGGTCGCGGAGTTCGGCCGGGCCCGAGGCTCGGCCCGAGGGTCGGCTGGCCCGAGGGTCGGCTGGCCCGAGGGTCGGCTGGCCCGAGGGTCGGCTGGCCGGAGGGTCGGCTGGCCGGATCAGGCTGGCCGGAGGCTCAGCGTGACCAGAGCACGGCCGTCGGCTCGGCGGCCGTGAGCGTGACCGATCCGGTCCAGGACAGGAACGACTCCTGCGGGAGGTAGTCCGCGCCCAACACGAAGCCTCGGTCGACCCCGGTGACCTCGATCGTCGCGCCCGGGTCGGTGCCCACCACGATCCGGTGCGCGGTCACCTCGGCGATGTCGTCGACGGTGGTGCCGGCGGGCAGTTCGACGGTCGTCGCCTGGGTGCCGGTGCCGCGCAGGGACCAGGTGGGGTCGACGTGGTGGGAGAGGTACATCGTGTCGTCGCCGTTGAGGCGTACGCCCAGAGCCAGTCCGGCCCAGTTGGATCCGCCCGGGTCGCCCGTCGTCTCGCGTCGAACGGAGACGTAGAGGTAGTTGCGCTGGTCGCTGACCTCGGGCGTCGACGGCGTGCCGGGGGAGGGCGCCTCGACCTTGCCCTCACGGATCATCTCCTTCGCCATGACGAGGTACGTCCACGGGTTGGCATCCATGAGGTGCTCCCGGGCCTTGCCGGCAGGGAGCGTCTGGCGGACCGAGGGGAAGAACCGCATCGGGTTGTCCACGACGTCGCACATGTTGTTGTTCGACGTACAGGTCTGCAGCTCGGCGTGGTCGCCGTCGTACCTGCCCATGAACGTCTTCGTCTCGTGGTTGGGCGCCTGGTAGATGTCGGAGCCTGGCACGCGTTCGCCGTCGGCGTCGACATCGACGGCATAGACCCACTCGATGTCGGTGGTACGTCCCCACCGCGCCATCAGCGCGGGGCTGTTGGTGCCGCCGTCCTCGTTGCTCCACACGACGGAGTAGACGAGCTGGGTACGGCCAGGTGTGGAGGACGGGCGCACCTCGTGCCAGGCGACCAGCGGGGTGTCGGTGACGGCGTTCTGGTACGTGTCGCCGAGGTCGGGCAGGTTGCGCCCGTGCAGGATCGGTGCGTACCGCAGGGCGAGGTAGTCGGGGTCGCGCGGGCCGACCGTACGGACCCCGATGCGCGGGATGCGGACCGTCTGGGCGGCCGGCGCGGACCGTTCGTCGGCGAAGTGGAGGCCCAGCAGGTGGCCACCGCGGCGGAGCCGGCCGAGACCGAGCTGCTGGTCGAGCGGCGCGTCGCCGGTAACCACCACGTCGCTCGCATAGCGGCCGTCCACGCTCACCGAGACGACCGCGGACTCCGCGCCCTCGACCGCCCAGTCGGTCCCGTCGGCCGACGCACGCAGGTCGAGCAGGGCTTCGCCGGTGGTACCCGCGACGAACGGGATCCGGAGGTCGTGGCCGTCCCGCCGCAGCACGTGGGCGGACGTGCCGGCCTCCGGGACGGGCGGGGCCCCGGCCGCCGAGCCCGCGGCCAGCGTGAGGAGTACGGCGACGGCGGCGGTGGTGAGGGCGGAGCGCGCAGGCCCGCGCATGGTTCCTCCAGAGGTCGGCGACCGTACTGGTCGAGGTCGGAACGACGCTCACCCTCTTCGTAGGAACGTTCCACGTCAAGGAACCTGCGTGCCAACAACTGGCCAACGGTGAGTGCGGGTGGGCCCGGTCCTGCGCACAGGCCGGGGCGGCGCCGTGGTCCTAGGCCCCGAGGCCGATGTCGAACCGGCCGTACGACTCATCCCCGTGTCGGCGCGAACGGCTAGCGTGAGCACACGTGAGCGCTTCCGAACCGCAGTCATCGCCTTCCCCCGTAGCCCCCGCCACCGCCCAACAAGTGCAGGACCCGCTGCCGCTGGACCTGGGCGAGGGAGTGCTGGGCCCGACCTACCGCGCGCTCACCATCGGCATCGTCGCCCTCGTCCTGCTGGTCGCCTTCGAGGCGATGGCCGTGAGCACCGCGATGCCGGTCGCCGTCTCCGACCTCGGCGGTCTCGCGTTCTACGCGTGGGGATTCTCCGGCTTCATGGTGGCGAGCATGTACGCCACGATCCTGTCCGGCGAGCTCTGCGACCGGATCGGCCCGGTGCTGCCGTTCCTCCTGGGTGTCGGGTTGTTCGCCGGTGGCCTGGCCATCGCCGGTGCCGCGCCCACCATGCTCGTGTTCATCGCGGGTCGGATGGTGCAGGGCCTCGGTGGCGGCGCGGTGGTGGTGACGCTCTACGTCATCGTCGGCCGGGCCTACCCGGCGGCGCTCAGGCCGCGGGTCTTCGCCGCCATCTCCAGCGCATGGGTACTGCCGTCGATCATCGGGCCGGTCGTCGCCGGCACGGTCACCGAGCACACGTCCTGGCGGTGGGTGTTCCTCGGACTGCTCCCGCTCGCCATCGGCCCGGTCATCCTGGTCCTGCCGCGGCTGCGCGGGCTCCCGTCGGTCGAGCCCTCCGCACCGCGTGAGGGCCGCAAGCGCCGGGCGCTGGGCGCCGCGGTCGGCATCGGCCTGATGCAGTACGCCGGACAACAGCGCACCTGGTGGAGCGTCGCACTGCTGGTCGCGGGACTCGCCCTCGTGGTGGCGTGCCTGCCGCGGTTGCTGCCGGCCGGAACGCTGCGGTTCGCCCGCGGGCTGCCGAGCGTCGTGGGGCTGCGGGGCGTCCTTGCGGGTGCGTTCTTCGGCGCTCAGGCGTTCATCCCGCTGATGCTGATCGAGCATCGCGGCCTCTCGACCACCCTGGCGGGGCTCACGCTCACCGTGGGCGCGCTCGGCTGGTCGACGGGTTCGTGGTGGCAGGGCAGGCCGAGCATGCGGACCTCTCGGCCGCGGCTGATCGAGATCGGCGCCGTCTTCGTCGCGATCGGACTCGCGGTCGTCCTGGTGTCGACCCTCCCGGCGGTCCCGTCGTTGCTGGCAGGGGTGGGCTGCGTCATCTCCGGCCTCGGCATGGGGCTGGGCCTCGCCAGCCTGTCGGTCCTGCTCCTCGAGTACGCACCGACGCACGAGCACGGTGCGAGCGGCGCGGCGGCCCAGATGGCGGACTCGCTCGGCAACGTCGCCCTCGTGGGCGGTGCCGGCGTCCTCTTCGCCTTCCTGCACGGGCGCATCGACGCGACGTTCGTCTTCGGCGCGATCTACGCCGTCATGATCGCGGTCGCGGGCGCCGGCATCGTTCTCTCGCACCGCGTCCGCCGGGCGGTCTGACCGGCTCGCGAGCTGGACCGCGACACCGGTACGAGACCCGAGTCGACCGGAATCGTCCCGTCCGGACCTGGCGGACCCGAATACCCCCTGAGGGGTCCTTCGGCCAGGTCCGGCGGCATATGGGACGGCCTCTCGCGACCCCGCAACCAGGCGTTCGCAGGCATCTGGTGATGCGCTTCCGGATCGAGCGGTCAGCGGCGAGGCACCGTGCCATCGTGGGTGACCGGGGGGTTGCCGATGAGGCTGTGGACGGCTGTGCGACTGGGCATCGTCGTCGTGGCCGTTGCCGCCGTGCCAGGCGTGTCCGCGTCGGTCGGTCCACAGGTCCCCATCGGAGTCGACGCGCTGGCGGACAACGGCCGCCGGGCCGGCGGCTGGGCCGGACCGATCATCCCGGGTGGCGTCTACGAGCACTCCCGCAAGCGGTCGTCGGCGCCGGGGGAGCTGGGCATCCCCGGCACCGTCCTGGACGCGTACCGCTCGGCCGGAGCCCAGCTGGCCTCGACCACTCCGGGCTGTCGGCTGGGCTGGCAGGTACTCGCCGGGGTCGGCAAGGTCGAGTCCGACCATGCCGGCGGCGGTGAGGTCAACGCCCAGGGCGACGCGCTCCGGCCCGTGCTCGGCCCCGTTCTCGACGGAGTCCGGTACGCCGCCATCCGCGACACCGACGGCGGCAGCCTCGACGGCAACGCGCAGTGGGACCGGGCCGTCGGGCCGCTGCAGTTCATCCCGAGCTCGTGGGCGCACTACGCCGCCGACGGCAACGGCGACGGCGTGGCCGACCCGCAGAACACGTACGACGCGGCACTGGCGACGGCGACGTACCTGTGCGAGGGAGGGCGGGA
Source organism: uncultured Actinomycetota bacterium (assembly GCA_963721745.1). GTDB lineage: Bacteria > Actinomycetota > Actinomycetes > Propionibacteriales > Actinopolymorphaceae > Thermasporomyces. The sequence continues at coordinate 616,177 of CAVRKO010000002.1, forward strand.
CCTGTCGCGGCGGGATGACCTCACCATCGCGCTGTACAGCTACAACCACTCCATGCCGTACGTCCAGACGGTGCTGTCCTGGATCGATGCGTACGCGGCTGGGCGCACCCGACCTCTGACCGGTGCCGAGCTCGCCGCACTCGGGCCGACGCCACGACCGTCCGGGTCACCGACCACGCCCGCACCCTCATCTGGACCCGCTACTCCCACGGCGCCGGCCGGGCCCTCCAGCCCACCGGTGGTGCCAGGGCAGGGGCCGTCCGCCCCGCCGGCGCCGGTGTCTCCTCCGGTTCCCGCTCCGGTGCCGACGGTCACCGTCACCGTGACCGTCACGCCACCGCAGCCCCCTGCCCCGCCGGCGACCTCACCACCAACGGCAACCGAACCCCCTGACGCGGGCGCACCTCCCGCGGTGCCCGCGCCCCCCACTCAGCCGCCGGTGGGACCCGACCCGTGCCGACCGGACTCGCCCACCCCCAGTGCCACGCCAACACCCACGCCCACGGCGACACCCACGCAAACGGCTACTCCCACACCGACCGCTGCCGCGCCCGCGTGTGGACCACCGCCGGTGTCTCCCGCGTCCGGCGGGGCCATGGACTGGATGGTCGACCTGCTCCGACGGGTGGTGGACCGATGAGGGTCACGCTGTCACGGCGTCTGCACGCGTACCTCGTTGATGATCTTCTGCAGCGTCTTCTTCTCCGCGGACGGACCGGCCAGCCGCACGGCGACGTGGGAGTCGACGGCACCTCCCCGCCGGGAGGCGAACACGTGGCTCATCGCGACCGACGCCCGGGCGGACTCGCCCGCCCCGACGACCCACTCGGCGTAGATGGTCGTCTCGTCCGTACGTCGCCAGTTGGCCTGGACGGCGGGCAGCCGGTCGCGGATCCTCGTCCACTGCGCCGCACCGCAGCGGGACGGGCACTGCTGGACCTCGATGATGCCTCGGGGCGGGTCGCCCGGCTTGCCCGAGAACGCGTAGCTGTCGTCGACGCACACCCACCGGACCACACCCGGACCGGCCTTGTCGCTGCGGAGGCATCCCCAGGAGCGCGGCACCCGGAAGCTGAACGGAAACCCGTCGAGGTCCATGAGGTACGTCGGCTGGTCCTTGCCGTAGGTGGGTCCCGCCACGAGGCCCTCGGGCCCGTCGGTGCCGCGGCCGCTGGGTTCGGGCGTGGGAACCCAGGGCGGCGCGGTCGCGCTCGGACCGGCCTCCGGATCGTCGGGCCTCGGCTCGCCGGGGCCGGGGTCCGTCTCGGTCTCGGGTCCGGCGAGGCCCGGTGTCCGCTCCGAGGTCGGTGCCGCCTGGTCCTCGCCACCGAGGACGGCGCGCGCCACGAAGCCTCCTGCGACCACCGCGGCCAGGGCGGCGACGACACAGGCGGCCAGGATCCCGAGCGAGCGTCGCGAGGCGGCGGCCGGGACGCCAGCGCCGGCCAGGGGCGGTACCGGACGCGGCGTGACGATCCGGGCGTCCGGACTGTCGGCCCAGTGTGGCGCGAAGTCTGGACCCGCGGTGGCGCCCTGCGAAGCGAATGCGCCGGAGCCGGTCCGCACGAGGCCCGCGGCGTCGAGGAGATCCAGCGCATGGTCCGGGCGCCCGGTCACGTACGCGGTCGCCACCCAGGGCACGGCGCCCTGAGGAGAGGCGGCGAGGACCTGCCCGGGATGGCGGGCGGCCAGGGCGTCCAGCGCGCCGGTAAGCCGGTCGCGGACAGCGGGGTCGGCGGCCGCAGCGGCGTGGAGCACGGTGAGCGCGACGGGTCGGCCGGTCGGGTCGTGGCCGACGAAGACCACGCCGGCGTCGTGCTCGGCGAGCCGGCCGCGCAGCACGAAAGGTCCCAGACCCGGCGGATCGCCCGGACGCAATCCCTCGGTCATGCGCACCCCGTTCTGGTCGAGCCACCTGGGACGGGTCGCGTGCGTACGGTGATGGCACGCTTGGTCGCGTGGCAGACGATACGACGTCGAGGCCGCAGGAGAGGAACCGCCACATGACGATGCCGGATCGAGGCGAGGTCGCCGCCGGGACACCGGAGGAACCGACCCGCCAACAAGCGAGCCGCCAGGAATGGGGCATACCGACCCGCGAGAGCGACAACCCGGACCACCGCGGACACGGCGCCGGCGGAACCCGTCCGGCCGCCGGGATGTCGACCGGGATGTCGGCCGGGGTGACGGCCACGACGCCCGTGACGACGAGCGGGGTGGCCGCCGAGGCGGCCGTCGTCGCGGAAGCGCTGACCGAGGTGAAGCGGGTCATCGTCGGCCAGGACCACATGGTCGAACGCCTGATGGTGGCCCTGCTGGCGCGCGGCCACTGCCTCCTCGAGGGCGTACCCGGTGTCGCCAAGACGCTCGCCGTGCGGACGTTCGCGACGGTGGTCGGCGGCAACTTCGCGCGGTTGCAGTTCACTCCCGACCTCGTTCCGTCCGACATCGTGGGCACCCGCATCTACCGGCCGAGCAAGGAGGCGTTCGACGTCGAGCTCGGCCCCGTCTTCGTCAACTTCGTCCTGGCCGACGAGGTGAACCGCGCGCCGGCCAAGGTGCAGTCGGCGATGCTCGAGCTGATGGCGGAGGGCCAGGTCTCGGTCGGCGGGCGCACGTTCCCGCTGCCGGCGCCGTTCATCGTCATCGCCACCCAGAACCCACTCGAGTCCGAGGGCGTCTACCCGTTGCCGGAGGCGCAGCGCGACCGGTTCCTCGTGAAGGTCGACGTGCACCTTCCCGACGCCGAGGAGGAGTTCCAGATCCTGGAGCGCATGAGCGTCGATCCTCCCTCGTCGCGACAGATCCTCCAGCCCGACCGGATCATCGCGCTGCAGCACGCCGCCGACCGGGTGTTCATCCACCGGCTGGTCGCCGATTACGTCGTACGCCTGGTCCTCGCCACCCGGCGACCGGTGGAGTACCACCTGCCGGAACTCGCGCCGGTGATCGAGGTCGGTGCCAGCCCGCGGGCGACCCTGGGCCTCGTGTCGTCCGCGCGGGCGCTCGCCCTCATGCGGGGCCGCGACTACGTCCTGCCCCAGGACGTCCAGGACGTCGCCCGCGACGTCATCCCGCACCGGCTTGTGCTGGGCTTCGACGCGCTCGCGGACGGCGTCGAGGCGTCCGGCGTCGTCGAACGCGTGCTCGCCGTCATCCCGCCTCCCCGCCCGGTGTGGCGGCAGGAGGTCGGCGGGACCGGGAGCGGACGACCGGAGTTCCGGTGAGCGGGATGCTCCCGACCGGCGGAACCCGGTCCGAGCCCGGGCGACACCGACAGGAGCCTGGCCCGGCTCGCACCGGAGCGAGCCCTGCGCCGGCTGGAGCTCACGATCGTTCGGAAGCTCGAGGGCTTCCTGCACGGCGAGCACCTGGGACTGCTTCCCGGTCCCGGCACCGAACTCGCCGAGGCACGCGTCTACCGGCCCGGCGAGGACGACGTACGCCGGATGGACTGGTCGGTCACGGCCCGGACCACGACACCACACGTCCGCGACGTGATCGCCGACCGCGAGCTCGAGACGTGGGCGCTCGTGGACATGTCGGCCTCGATGGACTTCGGGACCGCGGCCCTCGAGAAGCGCGAGCTGGCCGTCGCCGCCGTCGGCACCGTCGGCTTCCTCACCCACCGGCTCGGCGACCGGTTCGGCGGGATCGTGGTCCGCGGCGGACGGTCGCGGCGGTGGCCGGCTCGTTCGGGGCGGCTGGCGCTGTACGGCCTGCTGCGTTCGTTGCTCGTCGAGCCCCGGACGTCTTCCGACGAGCCCGAGGACGACTTCGCGCGCGCACTCGACCAGCTGGCCCGCAGCCAGCAACGGCGCGGGCTCCGGGTGGTCGTGTCGGACTTCCTCGAGGGCTCGGCCGATCCGCCCGAGACCGCGCTGCCCTGGGAACGGCCGATGAAGCGCCTCTGCGGTCGGCACCAGGTGCTCGTGGTCGAGGTGCTCGACCCGCGCGAGCTGGAACTGCCCGACGTCGGCGTGGTGTGGCTCACCGATCCCGAGACCGGCGCGGTCCAGGAGATCGACACGGGTGACGCGGGGATGCGGGCGAGGTACGTCGCCGCCGCGGCCGCCCACCGGGAGCGGGTACTCGCGACCCTGCGTCGGTCGGGTGCCGCCCACCTCGTGCTGCGTACCGACCAGGACTGGGTGGCCGACACCGCCCGGTTCGTCCTCGGCCACCGCCGGGTCGCCAAGCGGCTCCATGCGCCGCCGGCGAGAGGGGCGGGCGCATGACGTTCCTCGCACCGGAGCGGCTGTGGCTCCTGCTGATCATCCCGGCGTTGATCGGCGCGTACCTCCTCCTGCAGCGGAGGCGCCGCAAGTACGCCCTACGGTTCACCAACCTCGCCCTGCTGTCGCGGATCGCGCCACGGCGCCCGGCCTGGCGCCGGTACGTCGCACTCGGGCTCACCGTGCTCACCCTGGGCCTGATGGTGACCGCGTTCGCGCGCCCACAGACCGAGGTGGAGGTGCCGCGGGAGCGGGCGACGATCGTTGTGACGGTCGACGTGTCCCTCTCGATGCTGGCCGACGACGTGGAGCCCAACCGGCTGAAGGCGGCCCAGGGAGCGGCCAAGGCGTTCGTCGACAGCCTGCCGCCGAAGTACAACGTCGCGCTCGTGTCCTTCGCCGGCACCGCCAGCATCCTGGTCCCGCCGACCACCGACCGGGCGCAGGTCAGCCGGGCGATCGACGGCTTGAAGCTGGCCGAGTCGACCGCCACGGGCGACGCGATCTTCACTTCTCTCGACGTACTCAAGCAGGTGCCGGTCGACCCCGCGCACCCGTCCGAGCCGGCACCCGCACGCATCGTCCTGCTCTCCGACGGATACCGGAACGTCGGTCGCAGCGTGCAGGGCGGTATCGCAGCGGCGCGGAAGGCCCGGGTCCCGATCTACACGATCGCGTTCGGTACGCCGTTCGGCACCGTCGACATCGAGGGCCAGCGCACGCCGGTCCCCGTCGACGAAGAGACGATGCGTCGGATCGCCGAGGCCACAGGCGCCCGGACCTACACGGCGGAGTCCGGTCAGGAGCTGGAGCAGGTGTACGCCGACATCGGCTCCTCGGTGGGCTACACGACGGAGGAGCAGGAGGTCACCTCGCAGTGGGTGGGCTTCGCCCTGGTGGCTGCGCTCGCAATGGCGGCCGGGTCCCTCCTGCTGCTCGGACGGCTGCCCTAGTGTCCTGAGTCGGGGTGTCCTGAGTCGGGCGGTGCCCGCCCGTCCGCCGGGGAAGGTGGGTGACATGCCGATCCTCGTGGGCACCTGCGGGTGGAGCTACCGAGACTGGCGGGGGACGTTCTACCCCGTGGGAGTCCCGCAGCGGGCCTGGCTCGACCACTACGCCGCGAACTTCGCGACCGTGGAGCTCGACAACGCGTTCTACCGGCTGCCCGCGTACGACACCTTCCGCGGCTGGCGCGACCGGTTGCCCGCCGACATGGTGGTCGCGGTGAAGGCAAGCCGCTTCCTCACCCACATCAAGCGCCTGCGGGAGCCGGCGGAACCGGTGGCCCGGCTGATGGAGCATGCCCGCGGGCTCGGGGACCGGCTCGGACCGGTCCTGCTGCAGCTGCCTCCGACCCTTCGTGCCGACGGTGGGCTGCTCGACGAGTGTCTCGCCGCGTTCCCGGCGGGGACCCGGGTGGCCGTCGAGCCGAGGCACGACTCGTGGTGGACCGCTGACGTACGCCGGCTGCTGGAACGCCACGGCGCCGCCCTCACCTGGTCGGACCGGCGCGGTCGCCCGGTCGCACCCCTGTGGCGGACGGCCGACTGGGGGTATCTCCGGCTCCACGAGGGTCGCGCGAGTCCGTGGCCGAGGTACGGGCGGGCGGCGCTCGCGTCGTGGGTGGGTCGGCTCACCGAGACGTACGACGACCCGGTCGACTGCCTCGTGTACTTCAACAACGATCCGGGCGGGGCGGCGGTGAAGGACGCCGAACTGTTCGCGCGACTGGCCCGCGGGTCCGGTCGCACCGTGACCCGCACGCCCGACCACTCCTGACACCTCTGGAACGGCGCTACCGTCCGGCCGCGGTCCCGGGTACGCCACGCGACGGATTTGGGTGTCCGCTGGGCGTGTCGCACATTGCTCAGGCACAATGATCGCGGCACCGAACTGCCACCTGTGGATTCGAGGACGCTGGGGAAGGCGCTCCCTCGACCAGAGAGGTGGTTCGGATGACAACACGAGGTGTGCTGTACATCCATTCAGCGCCGTCGGCCGTCTGCCCCCACGTGGAGTGGGCCGTCGCCGGCGTTGTTGGCGCGCGCGTAAACCTGGACTGGATCCAGCAGCCCGCGTGCGTCGGCACCTACCGCACCGAGCTCTCCTGGCAGGGTGAGCCCGGCACTGGAGCGACCCTCGCCTCCGCCCTCCGCGGGTGGCAGCAACTGCGCTACGAGGTGACCGAGGAGCCCAGCGCCGGGTGCGAGGGGGCGCGGTACTCCTACACCCAGAGCCTCGGCATGTTCCACGCCGTGACCGGTCCGCACGGCGACATCCTCGTACCCGAAGATCGGCTCAAAGCAGCCATGATCAAGGCGAGCCTCGGTGAGTCGAGCCTCGAGGACGAGGTCGATCGGCTGCTCGGCAAGCAGTGGGACGACGAGCTCGAGCCGTTCCGGTACGCCGGCGACGGGGCCGCCGTCCGGTGGCTGCACCAGGTGGTCTGAGCGGGATGCGCGAGGGGAGACGAGGGAGCATGCCGACGCTTCGATGCCGTGGAATTGCGAGCCCTGCAAGGAAATTGCCTGAACTTACTCACCCGTTGGTCTTGACCGGGACGTCGTCCTTGAGGGTAATGTCACGGTGACGCAGGGCGCACCTGGAGGATCTCTCCAGCGATAGGGCAGGGCAACCAGACGTGGCCGCGCGGCGCCGACAGGGGCGACCTCGGCAGCCGGGAACGCGGCCGCACCACGTGGGGCGTGGCTCTTGGATTTACTCCAAGGGTCACGCCCTCGGTGCTTCGTGAGACTCCTTTCCCTTTTCCTCCGGACCAAACGTCTTTCCTCTCGACCGTGGGAGCGTCACGTCGATCGGCGGCTCTTCGCGGTTGCGCCGAGGAGCAGCTTGAGGGCGCTCGACGTGGACTGATACCGAGTCGGTGATCCGGACGCGTATCGTCCGGTAATCGCCCTACGGTAAGTCCATGAGTACCGAGACGAGCACCGACGCGACGCTGGAGGTCAGCCCTCTGACTGCCGCGACCTGGCCGGCGTTCGACGCCCTCGTGCAGCGACACAACGGGATCTTCGGCGGCTGCTGGTGCATCTGGTTCCATCCCGACGACCTTGAGCGTGGGCACGGGGCCGGGGCCAACCGGGAGCTGAAGAAGCGGTATGTCGAGGCTGGAGCAGCCCACGCGGCGCTGGTGATGGACGGCGAAGAGGCCATCGCATGGGCGGAGTACGGCACGCCGACCGAGCTGCCCACCATCCACCATCGCAAGCAGTACGACGCCGAGAAGGACTGCGACCCCGACTACCGGATCACCTGTGTCTTCGTTGACCGGAGGTACCGCCGCCGGGGCATCACCGAGATCGCGATCCGGGGCGCCCTCGACCTCATCGCGCAGGCCGGTGGCGGCGTGGTCGAGGCCTATCCGCACGACCTGACGCACCAGACGAAGAAGATGTCATCGTCGTTCCTCTACAACGGCACCCGCCGGCTCTACGAACGACTCGGCTTCAGGTACGTCCGGCCCAAGGGGTTGAAGAACTGCGTGATGTCGATCGAGGTGCCTGCGCAACCGTGACACCGTTGCCCTTCCGTGGCGATCGTCAGGTCACACCGCCGAGGGCGATGACTCCCGATTCAGCACGAAGGTGCGGGCGAAGCGATGAGCACGAGCGCTGCAGCTGAATCACGGAGAGGCTCCCCGAACATGGACATGCTGAACGGTGACGAGATCGCCGACGCCCAGCTGGCCGACTGGCGCAAGCTGGCCCAGGGACTGCATGCCCGCTACCTGGTCGCCGACTTCGGCACCGGCGCACGGTTCGTCGCCGCGGTGGGCGAGGCGGGCGACGCGCTCGGCCACTACCCGAGCGTGTCGCTCGGCAAGGGGTACGTCGACCTCAAGCTGGTCACCGCCGACGCCATCTACCGCGACGACGAGGGCACCGAGCACGTCGTCGAATGGGTGACCCGGCAGGACATCGACCTCGCCCGACGGATCAGCGAGATTGCCGCCGACCACAAGGTCGACGCCGACCCGGCCTCGGTGAGCGTCATCGAGCTCGGCCTCGACACGGCGCACTCCGCGACGATCGCCCCGGTGTGGGCCGCCCTCCTGACTGGGAACGCCGAGTCTCAGGGCTACGGGTCCCCCAGCGACGAGATCCGGGACGCCACGGGACGGGTACCGAACCTGTGGTTCGGGGACGGCGACAAGCACGGGTCCCCGCGTCAGCGGTTCCACGTCGAGGTCTATGTGGCGCCCGAGGTAGCCGAGAAACGAATCGCCGTCGCCGCGGGTGGGACCGTCGTCGATGACAGCAACGCGCCGTCGCTCACCGTGATCACTGACCAGGACGGCAACAAGGGCATCTTGTGCGTCGCCCAGCCCCCTGCGAAGAAGGACTGAACCGCAAGCCCGATTGGCTAGGTCGCGGCGCGTGTAATTGGATCGTGGATCCGGGCCGATCTCGCCTACGGTGGAGATCGTAAGGATTTCGATCACCTAGGCAGAAGGCATGAGCGCGAACTACCTCTTCATCCGTACGATTCACGACCACAGACTGGCCGACACCGAACGGGTCCTGAACGGGCCTCCCTCGGCAGGTGCCATGGTCGTCCTCACCATCGCCCCACTGGTCGCAAGAGCCGGTCGGCGGGTCTTCGTCCGACTGCTCCGTGGGAGCGCATCGGTGCTGGCCGCGGTCGCCACCTGGCTGGACGCCTCGACGTCCGACGCCGACCTCGACGGCACCCGACCACAGCGCAGCGGCACGGCCTGACCTTGCGTGCGATGCCACCGGTGGTCCCTCCGAGGGGCTGCTGGCGGTTGACAACCCTGCGTTGACACCCGGCCTGCTACCGGCTGATCCACCGCCCTGTGGTGGGTCAGCCGGTGCGGCAGGCAGCCAGAAGATCTTTCGCCGCGATGTCGAATGCCGCGGTGGCCCGTTCGTCGGTGGGCAAACCGATTCCGAAGAAACGGAGCAGAGCTCATGTGGCCAGCGATCTCCAATCCAGTCGATCACCCGAACAGCGCCTACGCCGAGCGGGTGGCGCGCCCTGCGTTGCCGGATCGCCCGCCCCGCCCGGCGCGCCAGATCAGGCCCGCCGGCGAGGTGCGGCGCACGGTCGCGACCGTCGTCAGGGTCCTCACCCGCCGTTCGTTCGCCTGAGCCAAGCCAAGGAGCCGAACGGACCCGCGACCCCGCGGGGCCTTCAGGTCGGCGGCCCCCACCAGCGCCGTCCCGACGAGTACGACGTCTGAGGCCGGTCGCCCGAACATCACCGCCAGCCCAACCCAGCGCCGCCGACTTACCGAACCAGCACCCTCACCACGTCAGCCCGGCGTGGGACAGTAGCTGTCGCGGCTGGCTCGTCGAGGAGTGTGCGGGCGTCGCTGAGGAGGTGCGGAGAGGATGAAGTACGCACTGGTGATCTGGCACCCCGAGGAGCACTCGGAGTCGCCGCAGGAGATCGACACGTGGCCGGACCACCAGGCCTGGTTCGCCGACCTACAGGCGCGTGGCATCTACCACGGCGGCGCCCGGCTGCGACCCACGGCCACCACGAAGGTGCAGGTGCGTCGCGGCGAGAAGCTCGTGTCGGATGGGCCGTACGCCGAGACCAAGGACCTGATCGGCGGCTTCCTCGTGGTCGAGTGTGCGCATCTCGACGACGCGATCGAGATCGCCGCCGGGCATCCGTTCGCTGCGTTCGGCACCGTCGAGGTCCGGCCGGTGTGGGAGTGACCGACGCTGTCGAGGCGGCGGTCACCGAGGCATTCGCGGCGGAGTGGGGACAGGTCGTCGCGACGCTGATCCGGGTGACCGGTGACTGGGACCTCGCCGAGGACTGCGCGGCGGACGCCTTCGCGGTCGCACTCGAACGGTGGCGCCGCGACGGCGTGCCGAACAATCCGGGCGCCTGGCTCACCACGACGGCGCGGAACCGCGCGGTCGACAGGATCAGGCGCGAGGTGACCGGGGAGGCGAAGCTGCGGCAGGTTGCCGTCCTCGCCCGTACGGTCGACGAGCCGGAGGAGGTGGACGAGGTGTCCGATGACCGGCTGCGGTTGATCTTCACCTGCTGCCACCCGGCGCTGCCGTTCGACGCGCGGGTCGCGCTGACGCTGCGGACGCTGGTCGGGCTGACGACCGCGGAGATCGCGCGGGCATTCCTCGTACCGGAGCCGACCATGTACCAGCGGCTCACCCGGGCGAAGAAGAAGATCCGCGACGCCGGCATCCCCTACCGCGTGCCGCCCGCGCACCTGCTGTCGGAACGGTTGAACGCGGTACTCGCCGTGGTCTACCTGCTGTTCAACGAGGGGTACGCGGCGAGCGCGGGTGCGGACCTGGTGCGGCAGAACCTCAGCGCCGAGGCGATCCGGCTGGCGCGGCTGCTCGTACGCCTGCTGCCCGAGCCGGAGGCGCAGAGCCTGCTCGCCCTGATGCTGCTGCACGACGCGCGGCGTTCGACCCGTGTCGACGCGGACGGTGCCCTGGTCACGCTGGACCAGCAGGACCGCTCCCGCTGGGACACGGCCGAGATCGCTGAAGGGCTTCAGCTGCTCCCGCCCACACCTGGCCCGTACCAGCTCCAGGCGGCGATCGCGGCCTGCCATGCCACGGCCCCGAGCGTCGAGGCGACCGACTGGCCGTTGGTCGTGCGGCTCTTCGACGACCTCCTCGAGATCGCGCCGTCGCCGGTTGTCCGGCTCAACCGCGCGGTCGCCGTCGCGATGGCCGACGGTCCCCAGGCCGGACTCGCGCTGGTCGAGGAGCTGTCCGCATCGGGTGAGCTTGCGGGCTACCACCTGCTGCCGGCCACGCGCGCGGACCTGCTGCGTAGGCAGGGCGCGTACGCACTCGCGGCCGAGGCGTACCGCGAAGCTCTGGCCCTCGCGTCGACCGACGTCGAGCGCGCCTACCTGAAGGCGCGCCTGGACGAGCTCGAAGGCTGAGGTCAGCCGGGTAGCTCCACGCCGCGGATGGACGCGTCGACGAGCTGCACCGGGTGGAAGAGCGGCAGCCTCGCCTCCTCGCCGAGGTGCCGGCGGATCTGCAGCAGGCACCCAGGGTTGGCGGTGGCGATGGCGTCCGGACGCACCGATCGCACGTTCTCGACCTTGCGCCGGCCGAGTTCCTCGGCGGCCTCCGGCTCGAGCAGGTTGAACACCCCAGCCGAACCGCAGCACAGCTCCGCGTCCGGGATGTCGACGACGGTCAGGTCGGGGATCCCGCGCAGCACGGACCTCGGCTGCGCACGCACCCGCTGGGCGTGGCCGAGGTGGCAGGCGTCGTGATAGGCCACCCGCGCGGCGATCGGATGCCGTGGGGCCTGTGGCTCCAGCTCGGCCAGCACCTCCGTGACGTCGCGTACCTTGGCCGCGAACGCCGCGGCGCGTCCGGCCCATGCGGGGTCGTCACGGAGCAGGGTGCCGTAGTCCTTCATGGCAGACCCGCAGCCGGCGACGTTGACCACCACGGCGTCCACGTCGTACGCCTCGAACGTCGCGATGGTACGGCGGGCCCGGACGACCGCCTCGGGTTCGCGTCCCGTGTGCATGCTCAGCGCACCGCAACAGGCCTGCTCGCGGGGGACCAGGACCTCACAGCCCTCGGCGGCGAGCGTACGGATGGTCGCTGCGTTGACCTCGCTGAAGAAGACCTGCTGGACACACCCGGTCAGGACTGCCACCCGACGGCGCGCGGTGCCCACGGCGGGAACGCGTTCCGGCGGCCGGGACACGAGGTCCCGCAGCGTCACCGGAGGCATCAGCGACTCCAGGGCCCGCAGCCTGGCCGGGAGCCGGTCCAGCAGGCTGCCGCGACGAACCAGCCGGGCGAGACCCGACCGTTGGTAGACCACGCCGCCCAGCGCGGCGAGCCGAAGCCTGCGGGGGTACGGGAAGAGCGCGAAGATCGCCCGGCGGAACGCCCGGTCGCCCCACCTGCGGCTGTACTGCCGCTCGATCTGCGGCCGCATGGACTCGATCAGCTTGTCGTACTGCACCCCGGACGGGCAGGCCGTCACGCAGGCCATGCAGCCGAGGCAGGTGTCGAAGTGGCCGACGAGCGTCTCGTCGAACGACGCGGCCCCCTCACCCACCAGGTCCATGAGGTAGATACGGCCCCGGGGTGAGTCCATCTCCTCGCCCCACAGCGCGTAGGTCGGACAGGTGGGGAGGCAGAAGCCGCAGTGCACGCAGTCGTCGATCAGCTCCTTGGCGGGAGGGTGGTGCCCGTCGAAGTTGCCGCGGGGCTCGTCCGTCGGCGGGTCGACGGACGCGAAGATGTCGCCCGGCCCGCCCTGGTTCTCGACGTGCTGTGTCATCGCCTCGCTCCTGGTCGGGTGCGGCCTGGCATCGAGCTGGGTGTGTGGTCCGGCATCAAGGGTCGGCTCCCACTCAGAACCACGGGGCGAACCGGCCCGGGCCGAGCCGGTGGTCCGCGTCGAGCTGGTCCTTGACGGCCCGTAGCAGGGGTACGGTCGCGGGCGCCGGCCCCCAACCGGGCGCATGCTCGTCGAAGCCGGGCGTCCGTCGGTGCAGCGTGATGCTCCCGCCCCGGGCGAGCACGGCTCCCCGCCACGCGGTCACCACCGCGGCGTGCCCCTCGGGCGTACCCCCACGGAGGCGGACGGTGTGGACGCCGATGCCCACACCCGAGGTCAGTGCCGCCTCGACCGCGTGCTCGGTGGCGAGGGAGTCGAGCCCGGCCGCGACGACGGCGAGGTCGTCGGGGCGGGTACCGGCGCGCAGCACGGTGTCGCCGTCCGTGCCGCGTACGACCTCGGCGAGGTCCGCCCACGCCGCGGTCTCGTCGGCACCTGTCAGCGTGGCGCTGTCGTGGCCGATCAGCTCCGCAGCCTTGCGCAACCGGGTCGTGACGCCGTCCTGGGTTCCCTCGAAGCGGACCAGCAGGCGTCCGGCGTGCCAGTCGACGGCCACGGGCTCGAGCGGTGACGCGAGCAGGCTGGTGGCGTGGGTGAACGCGGTCGGGACGTCGCACCCGACCGATAGCGTCGCGCTCGCCTCGGGAGCCGGGTGCACGCGAAGGACCACTTCGGCCACAAGCCCGAGCGTGCCGAGCGAGCCGGAGAACAGCTTGGCCAGGTCGTAGCCCGCGACGTTCTTGATCACGTGGCCGCCGGACCGGGCCACCGTCCCGTCGGCGAGAACGACGGTGACGCCGATGACGAGGTCGCGCAGCGCGCCGTACGCCGTGCGGAGCGGACCCGCGTCGGCGGTGGCGAGCAGCCCACCGACGGTAGCGCCGTCGGTGATCCGGGCGGCGTCGAGCGCGACCCGCTGAGCCGTCCAGCTTGCTCTGCAGATCGGCCAGACGGATGCCCGCACCCACGGCGACGGTCATGTCGGCCGGGTTGTACGCGAGGATCTGGTCGAGTGCCGGTCGTCTCGACCACCGCGTCGACGTCATCGACCGGAGCTCCCCAGGACTGCGCGGTTCCGCCTCCACGCAGGAGAACCCGGTGTCCCGCCCGGGCGGCGTCGAGCATCGCGTCGCGGGCCTGGCGCAGGTCGGCCGGCCGCGACGTCACGGATCCCACCGGCGACGCGCCGGACCGGTCCTGGCCGGCGGGCTCAGAGTCGCTCGATGACACCGGTGGCCTCCAGGGGATGCGGGCGGTAGGGGCCGGGCCGCTCGCCGCACAGCCGGGGCGTCGGCAGCACCTTGCCGGGGTTGCAGAGCCCGTCGGGGTCGAACGCTCGGCGTACGCGGTCCATGGTCGCGAGGTCGTCCTCGCCGAACATCGTCGGCATGGAGCACGCCTTGTCGGTTCCGATCCCGTGCTCGCCGGAGAGTGACCCGCCGAGCTCGACGCACAGCTCGGCGATCGACTTGGACAGCTTCTCGGCCCGGTCGTGCTCGTCCCGTTTCTCGTCGTAGAGAACGAGGGGGTGCAGGTTGCCGTCGCCGGCGTGGAACACGTTCGCCACCCGGAGGCCCGCCTCCTCGCCCATCGCGCCGATGCGGCGCAGGGCCTCGCCGAGCCGGGTACGCGGGACCACGCCGTCCTGGACGAAGTAGTTGGGGCTGATCCGGCCCATCGCCGCGAAGGCGGCCTTGCGGCCGGTCCAGATCCGGGCGCGCTCGGCGTCGTCGGCGGCGACCGTGATCTTGGTGGTGCCGTTGTCCTCGCAGATCTTCTGCACCGCCTCGAAAAGGCTGCGGCACTCGTCGGCCGGACCGTCGAGCTCCACCACCAGCGCCGCGGGGGTCTCGAGGGTGTAGCCCGCACCCGACCGCGGCCTCCGACGCCTCGATCGCCAGGTGGTCCATGATCTCCATCGCTGCCGGGACGATTCCGGCGCCGATGATGTCGGTGACCGTGTCACCGGCCTGCTCGATGGTGGGGAAGTCCGCGAGCAGGGTCCTGACGGTCTCGGGCTTGCGGAGCAGGCGTACGACGATTCGGTGGCGATCGCGAGCGTGCCCTCCGAGCCGACCACGACGCCGCGCAGGTCGCGGGCCGGCCACCTCCGGGGACGGCACCGCCGAGCCAGATGACCGCTCCCGTCGGGGAGCACGACCTCCATCGCGAGGATGTGGTTGCGTCGTGAAGCCGTACTTCAGGCAGTGCGCTCCGCCGGCGTTCTCGGCCACGTTCCCGCCGATCGTGCAGACCTGCTGGCTCGAGGGGTCGGGCGCGTAGTAGAGGTCGTGCGCCGCGGCCGCCCGGCTGATCGCGAGGTTGGTGACACCGGGCTCGACGACCGCACGCCGGTTGACGGGGTCGACCTCGATCATCGCCCGCATCCGCTGCAGCGAGATCACCATACCGTCGGCGACCGGCAGCGCTCCACCGGACAGGCCGGTGCCCGCGCCACGGGCGACGAACGGGACCTTTGCCTGGCGGCAGGCGGCCACGACACTGGGCGACCTCGGCCGTCGACGTCGGCAGCGCCACGAGCGCGGGAGTGACGCGGTAGCCCGCGAGCCCATCACACTCGTACGTCCGCAGCTCGCTGGGCTCGGAGATGACCCCCTTGGGGCCGACGACCCGTTCGAGACTGTCGCGCAGACGCTCGATGACGTCCATGCCCCTCCTGCTCCGGCTGAGCCGCTCGGGTACGGATCCTCGTGGGGTACGGGTCACCGGGGTTGCCCGCCCTGCCCCACGCTAACGCGCGGTCGGTTCGGCCCGGAGGGCGCGTCGGGCCAGGCGTACGCCATTGGCCACCGCGCCAGGCGTATCCCGTTGGCCACCGGCCCGCTCATGCGTCGGCGGGCGCCGTCGCGGCGCGGTGACTGGTGTGGCGTAGCAGCGCGAGGCCGAGGAGGACGACGGAGACACAGGTCATGATCAGGCCCACCCGGTGGAGTCCGCGACTGCTCAGGTCGTGCTCGAAGAGGAGACCGAGCACGCTCGTGGCCGAGATCGCGCCGAGGTAGCGGAAGGTCTGGAAGAGCCCGCCGGACGAGCCCATGCGGTCGGGCGGGCTGGCTTCGTACAACGCGCTCTGGAGGCCGAGGTTGTTGAAGCCGCCGGGGATCCCGAAGAGCAGCGCGACGCCGACGAGGACCGCGACAGGCGTCGAGTCGGTGAGGACCTGGACCAGCAGGGTCGCGAGCAGCAGGACGGCCGAGCCGAGGGCGAGCGTCCACCGGGACCCCCGCAGGCGGACCGTCCGCGCGGCCACCGGCGTCATCAGGACGCCCATGGCGGCGATCGGGAGCACGAGGAGGCCCACCGTGTCCGCCCCGAAACCGCGGACCGAACCCAGCCACAGCGGCAGGCCGAAGAACACGCAGTAGAACACCAGGTTGAAGCCGGCCTGCTGCCCGAGCACCGCGGACAGGCTCCGGTTGGCGACCAGCCCCCGGACGTCGAGGAACGGGGTCGCCGCGGCGCGTTCGCGAAGGACGAGCAGGACTCCGAGGACCGCGACCACGGGAGCGAGCCACCACTGGGGCCGGCCGGCGAGGGACAGCACGAAGATCAGCAGTCCCGTGAGCGTCGCGCTGAACGCGGCGATGCCGGGGATGTCGAGCGTACGCAGGAACCCAGCCGGGCGGCCGGTCTCGGACGGGACCCGGGGGAGGAGCCGGAGCGCGAGAGCCACGCCGGCGAGGGTGATCGGGACGTTGACGAGGAACACCGCCTGCCACCCGAGGAACGCGACGAGGAACCCGCCGAGGACCGGACCCAGCGCCGCGCTCGTGGAACCGGCGATGGTGAGCACCGCGAGGGCGCCGGCCGGCGTACCGCCCGCGGGTCGGCCGACCGGCGTACCGCCTGCCGGTGGGAGGTCGGGCGGGTCCTCGCTCGCGGATACGGCGGCCGGCTGCGCCGCGGGCGGGTCGGGCATGGCCGCCCGGATGAGGACGAGAGCCGCCGGGAACGCCGTCGACGTGCCGGCAGCGAGCAGGATCCGGCGCCGACCAGCCACCAGAACCCTGGGCTGAATGGCGCGAGTGCCGACGCCACACAGACGATGGACAGGCCGGACACGAACAGCCGGCGCGCCCCGAGCAGGTCGACGAGCCGGCCCATCAACGGCTGGCCCACCGCGGCGGCGAGGTAGAAGCCCGACACGAGCCAGGTGGAGGTGGCGACGCCGACGTCGAAGTCCTCCTGCAGCGGCACGAGCGCCACCGCGATCATCGAGGAGTTGAGGGGATTCAGGAGCGTGCCGAGCGCGAGCGGTCCGAGCAACCTCAGCGGGACCCTGGTCCGGGGCGGCGGCACGACAGACCCTCCGTTCGTTCCTCGTTCGCGGTGTCCGACGTCGGGTACCTGGACCCCGGGGGGTTCTCGACACTCCGTCGCCGATGTCCCGATCCTCCTGCGCGGGCGATCCGGACGACTCTCCACCTGCCCTGCCGAGCGCGTCCAGATGTGCTAGACGTTGGCACTAGTCCGCGGAGAAAGGTGCAGATCGTGGCTGACATCACGGTGTCGGGTCCGTCCGTCGAGCGGGGCGAGGAGGTCCTGACCGAGGAAGCCCTGGCCTTTCTGGGTGACCTGCAGGCCCGCTTCGGCGATCGCCGCGACGAGCTGCTCGTCCGGCGACGTGAGCGCCAGGCCGAGATCGCCCGCACCGGACGACTCGACTTCCTGCCCGAGACCCGGGCGATCCGCGACGATCCGACCTGGCGGGTCGCGGCGGCGCCTCCCGACCTCGTCGACAGGCGGGTCGAGATCACCGGCCCGACCGAGCAGAAGATGACGATCAACGCCCTCAACTCCGGCGCCAACGTCTGGCTCGCCGACCTCGAGGACGCCAACACCCCGCACTGGGCCAACGTCGTCGGCGGGCAGGTCAACCTGCTCGACGCCGTGCGCCGTCGGATCGCGTTCCGTGCACCCGACGGCAGGGGGTACTCCCTCCGTGAGGACGGCAGGCTCGCGACCATCGTGGTGCGCCCCCGGGGCTGGCATCTGGACGAGCGCCACCTCCAGCTCGACTGGTCCCCGCTGGTGGGTGCCCTGGTCGACTTCGGGCTGCACTTCTTCCACAACGCGCGGGAGCTCATCGACAGGGGCAGCGGGCCGTACT
>CAVRKO010000003.1:0-123495 GCA_963721745.1 uncultured Actinomycetota bacterium
CACGCCGGCAGGCGTGCCGAACCCCTGCCGGATCGCATCCGGAACCGCGCCCACCAGCGCACCCGTGGCCAGGATCAGGGCCGTCGGGACCAGGCCCTGGACCACCGCCAGCGCGAAGACGACGACCACGCGGTAGCGACCGGCCCGCCACAGCAGGCCGAGCAGAGCCCGCCACTGCTCCCACCGACGTGCCACGGCCCACCCCCTTGCGGCGGCGAGCGAGCGCCAGCCGGCGTCACGGCCGCACGTCTACAACGTCGCAGCGACCGTAGTGCAGACCACCGACCTTGAGAACCCCATGTGGCCGGCCCCGGGCCTCGCCGACCCAGGGCTGACGACGTGCCGGCTCACTCGTCGTACTCGTGGTGGTAGCGGACGTTGTCGCTTCCCGCCCTGGGCGCCGCGGTCACTCGCCCGACCCTTGGGTTCCTCCCACTCCTCCTGCCGGCCGAGTGCCGTCAGGTCCAGCCTCCGGAGGTCGGGCGGCCAGGTCTCGGGTGGTCAGATCAGCGACAGGACGTGTCCGAGCCCCCGCGGGCCGCTCTTCGCCGGCCGCGGCAGCAGGAATACGCACATCCCGGCGGTGACCGCGCCCGAGTCGGTGAGCGGGTTGTCGCCGACCATGAGCGTCCGCGCCGGATCGACGCCCAGCTGGTCGCACGCGGTGAGGAACACCTGCGCGGCCGGCTTGCAGACGCCGTACTCGAACGACATCACGACGGTGTTGAGATAGGGCGAGAGCCCGAGCCGGTCCATCGCGGGGCGCAGGTCGAAGCCGGTGTCGCTGACGATCCCGACCCGCAGCCCCTCGTCGCGCAGGGCTGCCAGCGTCGGAAGCGTGTCCGGGAACGCCTCCCAGGACTCGGCGCTGACGGTGAGCGCGTACAGCTCCTCGCTGAGCCCGGGAGCCAGCCGCTCGCATCCGGCCGTCGTCGTACAGCGCCGTCCACACCTCGCGGTGCCGCGCGTGCGACAGGTCGCGGCCCTTGGCCAGCTCCTCGGCCGTGCTGCTGCGGTCGAGCACCCGCCGCCACACCTGCGCGACCTCCTCCGGGTCGAGCGGCGTCGACACCGAGGGCGGCCGCCGCCTGGTGCAGCAGCGTCTCGCCGCTGCCGGAGAGCCGGATCAGCGTGTCGCCGGCGTCGAACAGGACCGCCTCGAACTCACTCACGTTCCCGTCTCCTCACGCTCGGGCCCGGTGGACGCTCCGGAATGCTGCGCGACCCGCGACGGGACGCCACCCGCGACGGGAACCAGCCTCTGACGAGGCAGGTGCACCGGCGCGGTACGGGCGGGGTGCTGCCGGTGCAGCCACAGCCAGCAGGACGTCGCGGCCGAACGACTCGACGAGCAGGGCCAGCGACGACCGCCAGCGCGGCGACGGCCAGCGGCGGCGGCAGGACGCCGGCCGCCGCGACGACCAGCACGACGCCCTGGGTCGCGGCGACCACCTTGCGCCAGTAGCGCGGCGGCAGCGTCGCCGCGCATCCAGGGCAGGACCCAGCTCGCCGCGACGAACGCGTACCGCATCGCGCCGATCGCGAGCACCCACGCGCCGACCGGGCGGGCGACGTAGACGCTGAGCACGAGCATGAGGAAGGCGTCGACCTCCATGTCGAAGCGCGCGCCGAGCGGCGGTGGCGGTGCCGGTGCGCCGGGCGACCTGGCCGTCGACCCCGTCCAGCACGAGCGCCACGACGGTGAGGGTGACCAGCAGCGCGACCGGTGCGCGGCCGGTCGGAACGAGTCGGCGGTCAGCGCGGCGACGCCGCCGACGAGGCGTCGCCCGGGCCAGCGTCACCCGGTCGGCCGGGCCGAGCGCGCTCGCGCCTGAGCGGTGCATGCCCCGGGTGAGCGCGGCGCAGGTGCCGAGCGCCGTACGCGAGCCCGGCCAGCCAGCCCGCGAGCGCCGAGACCGACGGTGCCGGCGAGGACCGCCAGCAGGACGACCTGGACCGACCAGCCCGATCACCGGACCAGTTCGAACCGTGGGCACCGTGCCTCCGTGTACTGGACTGCGTCTCGACTCGTCAACACGAGTATCACGGTGCGTTCGGTTCGGTCAGCGACTCGCGTGAGGAGGACGCCGATGGCACGCGACGCCCGCGCCTTCTGGCTGCGCTCGCCCGGCGCAGGGCGAGATCCGGCCGGTGACGCTGCCCGATCCCGGCCCGGACGAGGTGCTCGTCCGCACCCTGTACTCCGGCATCAGCCGGGGCACCGAGACGCTGGTCTTCCGGGGCGGGGTGCCCGCGAGCCAGTACGCCGCGATGCGGGCGCCGTTCCAGGAGGGCGACTTTCCCGGGCCCGGTGAAGTACGGCTACCTCAACGTCGGCGTCGTCGAGGAGGGTCCGCCGACGCTGCTCGGCCGGACCGTGTTCTGCCTGTACCCGCACCAGACCGCGTACGTCGTCCCGGCCGGCGCGCGGTCACACGGTGCCCGACGGCGTGCCGCCCCGGCGGGCCGTGCTGGCCGGGACCGTCGAGACCGCGGTGAACGCGCTGTGGGACGCCGCGCCGCTGGTCGGCGACCGGATCACGGTGGTCGGCGCCGGCATGGTCGGCTGCTGCGTCGCCGGCGTTGCTCGCCCGGTTCCCCGGCGTCCGGGTCCAGCTGGTCGACGTCGATCCGCGCCCGGGCGGAGCGTCGCCGCCGCGCTCGGCGTCGAGTTCGCGCCGCCGGAGGACGCCGACGGGGGGCGTGACCTGGTCGTCCACGCCAGCGCGACCGAGGCCGGGCTCCAGCGGTCGCTGGACCTGCTCGCGCCGGAGGGCACGGTCGTCGAGCTGAGCTGGTACGGCGACCGCGAGGTCAGCGCTGTCGCTGGGCGGCGCGTTCCACTCCGGCCGGCTGACGCATCCGCAGCAGCCAGGTCGGCACCGTCTCGCCCGCCCGCCGGGCGAGCCGCACGTATCGCCGACCGGCTGGCGCTCGCCCTGGACCTGCTCCGCGACCCGGCGTTCGACGCGCTGATCACCGGCGAGTCCTGCTTCGAGAGCTGCCGGACGTGCTCGCCGGACTCGCGGCCGGCACCCTGCCCGCGCTGTGCCAGCTGATCACCTACAGCGGAGAGTGAAGCCCGTGTTCAGCGTGACCGTTCGCGACCACATGATGATCGCCCACAGCTTCCGGGGCGACGTCTTCGGACCCGCGCAGCGCCTGCACGGCGCGACGTTCGTCGTCGACGCGACCTTCCGGCGGGCCGAGCTCGACGCCGACAACATCGTGGTCGACATCGGGCGGGCCGCCCAGGAGCTGAACGCCGTCGTCGGCGAGCTGAACTACCGCAACCTCGACGACGAGCCGGCGTTCGCCGGGATGAACACCTCGACCGAGGCGCTGGCCCAGGTGGTCGCCGACCGGCTCGCCGAGCGGGTCCACGCGGGCGCTCTCGGCGAAGGCGCGCGCGGACTGGCCGGGATCACCGTCACCCTGCACGAGTCGCACATCGCCTGGGCCAGCTACGAGCGGTCGCTGTGAGCGTCACGTCGACGTCGTCCACGTCGTCGTCGTCCTGCCGAACGACATCGACGACCCGGCGACGCCGAGCGGCGGCAACACCTACGACCGGCAGGTCTGCCGCGGCCTCGCCGCCTCGGGGTGGACGGTGCGGGAGCACGCCGTCGCGCGGTGCCTGGCCGACGCCCGGCGCCGGGGAGCGGGCCGGCCTCGCCCGGGTGCTCGCGGCCCTGCCCGACGAGGCGGTCGTCCTGGTCGACGGCCTGGTCGCCTCGGCCGTCGCCGGAGGTGCTGGTGCCGGAGGCCCGCGGCTGCGCCTGGTCGTCCTGGTGCACATGCCGCTGGGCGACTGGGACCGGCCACGAGGCGGCAGGAGGGCGAGGCGCTGGCACGCGCCGCGCGCGGTCGTCACCACCAGCACGTGGACCCGGCGGCGGCTGCTCGACCTGTACGCGCTGCCGCCGCCCGGGTGCACGTCGCGCCGCCCGGGGTCGGACGCCGCGCCCCTCGTACCCGGGTCCGACGCCGGCTCGCGGCTGCTCTGTGTCGCGGCCGTCACCCCGCGCAAGGGGCACGACGTGCTGGTGGAGGCGCTGGCCACGGTCGCGGACCTGCCCTGGACCTGCGTGTGCGTCGGCGCGCTGGAGCCGCGACCCGGCGTTCGTCGAGCGGGTCCGGCGGCAGGCCGGGGCGTACGGTCTCGGCGACCGGGTGCGGTTCGTCGGCCCGCGGACCGGCGCCGACCTCGACGCCGCGTACGCCGACGCCGACCTGCTGGTGCTCGCGTCGCGCGGCGAGACGTACGGCATGGTGGTCACCGAGGCGCTGGCGCGCGGCATCCCGGTGCTGGCCACGGCGGTCGGCGGGGTGCCCGAGGCGCTCGGGCCACGCGCCGGACGGCAGCCTGCCGGGCATGCTGGTGGCGCCCGACGACCCGGAGCGCTGGCCGGCGCGCTGCGCGCGTGGCTCGGCGACGCCGACCTGCGGCGGCGGCTGCGGCGGTCCGCCCGCGGCCGGCGGACCACGCTGACCGGCTGGGCGGTCACGACGCCGGCGTCCGAGGTCCTCGGCCGGCTCCTGCGACGGGGGTCGGCCGCATGAGCCCGGACCTGCCGGCATCACGTCGGACTGGCTCGCGCTGCGGGAGCCCGCCGAC
This sequence comes from uncultured Actinomycetota bacterium, assembly GCA_963721745.1. Classification (GTDB taxonomy): domain Bacteria; phylum Actinomycetota; class Actinomycetes; order Propionibacteriales; family Actinopolymorphaceae; genus Thermasporomyces. The sequence continues at coordinate 4,619 of CAVRKO010000003.1, forward strand.
GCCGCGGCCCGCGCGCCGGAACTGGTCGAGCCGGTGCGCCGCCACCTCGCCGGCCGGTGCCCCGGCGGTGATCCACGACCTGGGCAGCGGCACCGGCTCGATGGGGCGCTGGCTGGCCCCCCGGCTGCCCGGCCCGCAGCACTGGGTCATGTACGACAGGGACGCTGACCTGCTGGCACACGCCGGAGGCGCCGACGGGGCACGACCGCCGCCGACGGCGCACCGGTCACCGTCGAGACCCGGCAGCGCGACATCACCCGGCTCACCGCGGCCGACCTCGCCGGCGCCGTCCTGGTCACCGCGTCCGCGCTGCTGGACATGCTCACCGCCGACGAGGTCGAGCGGGTCGTGGCGGCCTGCGCCGGGGCCGGGCGCCCGACCCTGCTCACGATCTCGGTGATCGGCCGGGTCGAGCTCACGCCGGCCGATCCGCTGGACGCGCGAGATCGCCGAGGCGTTCAACGCCCACCAGCGCCGGACGGTCGGCGGCCGGACCCTGCTCGGGCCGGACGCCGTCGACGCCGCCGTCGAGGCGTTCGGCCGGCACGGCGTCGGACGTCGTGGTCCGGCCGAGCCCCTGGCGGCTCGGCGCCGACCAGGCCGACCTGGCGGCGGAGTGGTTCCGGGGCTGGGTCGGCGCGGCCTGCGAGCAGCGGCCGGAGCTGGCCGGCCGCGGTGGACGGCGTACACCGCCCGCCGGCTGGCCGAGGCCGCGGCCGGTCAACTGGAGTCGGCTCGGCATCACAGTGACGTCCTCGCAGTCACCGCGGACATTCCTCGCCGGACCTGGCGAATGAACCCGCGGACCGCCGCCCGTGCGTGTCAGCCAAGAGGACGTTCTTGCGAGGGGGAGACACGTTGCTGCAGCGCACCCGAACTGGCGCCGTCGGCACCACCTGTCCCGGTGCCCGGAGCCGGCAGCGTCCGCGTGACGCGGTCGGTCTGGGCCTGGGTGCGCCCGCTCGGCGGGGTGGCCATCCTCGCCGTCCTGCTGTGGCGGCTGGGCAGCCGGCCCGTTCCTCGACGGGCTGCGGCTGATCGACGGTCGGGCGCTCGCGGCCGCGCTCGGCATCGGCGCGCTGACCACCGTGTGCTGCGCCTGGCGGTGGAGCCTGGTCGCCGGGGCCTCGGCGTGCGGCTGCCGTTGGGCGCGGCGGTCGCCCACTGCTACCGGTCGCGTGTTCCTGAACGCGACGCTGCCCGGCGGGGTGCTCGGCGACGTCCACCGCGCGGTGCGCCACGGCCGGGACGTCCGGTGACGTCGGCCGCGGCATCCGCGCGGTCGTGTGGGAGCGCACCGCCGGCCAGGTCGTCCAGGTCGGCCATGGCGGTGGTCGTGCTGTGCGTGTTCCCGTCGCCGGTGCGGCCGTACATGCCGGTCCGTGACCGCGGTCGTGCTCGCCGGCGCGCTCGCCGCCGTGCTGCTGGCGCGGTGCCCTCCCGAGCCGGCCCGACGTCGCGGTGGGCGCGGCGCTGCGGACGGCGAAGGCCGACATCCGCGACGGGCTGCTCGCCCGGCGCACCTGGTTGCCCATCGTGCTCGCCTCCGCCGTGGCGTGGTCGGGTCACCTGGCGACGTTCCTGGTCGCGGCGCGCACCGCGGGCTCGACTGCGCCACTGTCGCAGCTGGTGCCGCTGACCTGCTGGCGCTGCTCGCGATGGGGCTGCCCGCTCAACGTCGGCGGGTTCGGGCCGCGCGAGGGCGTGGCCGCGTGGGCGTTCGGCGCCGCCGGCCTGACCGCCGCCCAGGGCGTGCCACCGCGGTGGTGTACGGGGCGCTGGTGCTCGTCGCCAGCCTGCCCGGCGCCGCCGTGCTGCTGGCCCGCCCGGATCCGCGTCCCGCGACGGTGGCGCTGGACGATGCTGTCATCGACTGACCCGCCCGTCGCCACGAGTCCGGACGCAGGTCACCGTGCCGCTCCGGTTCCCCGACGGATACAGCCACCACCGCGCGCGTGTTCACCTTCGACGGTCTGGTGGACGGCCGGGAGCACTCGCGCTCGGCCTCGGCGACTGGGCGCGGCCCCTCCGCGAGCGTCCGGTCGACGGGCCCGCGCCGCTGGTCCGCCCGCACAGCGAGTGCCTGACCGGCGACGTGTTCGGCAGCCAGCGCTGCGACTGCGGTCCGCAGCTGCGCGAGGCGGTCGAGCGGATCGCCGACGCGGGCGGCGTTCCTGCTGTACCTGCGGCAGGAGGGCCGCGGCATCGGCCTGTACGCCAAGCTCGACGCCTACGCGCTGCAGGACGCCGGGCTGGACACCTACGAGGCGAACCTCGCGCTCGGCCACGGCGAGGACGAGCGCGACTACACCGCCGCCGCGCAGATGCTGCGGCGCCCTCGGCGTGCACCGCGTCGCGCTGCTGAGCAACAACCCGGACAAGGCCGACCAGCTCGGCCGGCTCGGCGTGACGGTGGCCGAGCGCGTGCCGACCGGCGTGTTCCTGTCGCCGGCCAACGCCGGCTACCTGGCGGCGAAGGCGAGCCGGGCCGCCACCTTCTCCGCCCACCTCCCGTTCGGCTCCCGGAACGGCCACGGCAGGTCCGGCGACCTGTCGGGCTGACCGCTCGCGCACCCGCCGTCCGTTACGGGCCAGCCGCGGTGCCCGTGGGACGGGTACGTTCGCAGCAGGGGTGAGGGGGCGGTGCGCGAACGCTGCGCCGCGGATTGGGGAGGCCGCGTGAGCGAGGTGCGTCCGGATGCTGTGCGTCCGGATGCTGTGCGTCCGGATGCTGTGCGTCCGGATGCTGTGCGTCCGGCGTTCGTCGGGCGGGACTCGGAGGTTGCCGCCGTCGTGACCGCGCTGCGGAACGCACCGGCGATGGTGCTGGTCGAGGGTGAGGCCGGCGTCGGCAAGACCCGACTCGTGCGCGAGTGTCTCGCGTCGCCGTCGATGGCCGGTCGCACCGTGATGGTCGCGGGGTGTCCGCCGTTGCCGGAGCCCTTCCCGCTGGGACCTGTGGTGGACGGCGTTCGGCGGCTGGTCCCCCCGGACGGGCCCTTGGAGCTGAGCCCGTTGGGTGGCGCGTTGCGCCCGTTGTTTCCCGAACTTGCCGATCGGCTGCCGCCTGCGTTGGGTCCGCTGACCGATCCCACGCAGACCAGGCACCGGCTGTTCCGAGCCGTCGACGAGCTGCTGCGGAGCCTCCAGGTGGACGTCCTGGTGGTGGAGGACGTCCACTGGGCGGACCTGGCCACGCTGGAATGGCTGCTGGCGGCGTACGCCACCGGACGCGCGCGGATCCCTGTGGTCCTGACCTATCGGCCGGCGGACGTACCGGCGGACTCGTTGCTGCTGCGCCTGACCTCCCGCCCGCCCGCGTGGCTGGATCAGGTACGCCTCACTCTCCGGCCCCTGGACGTCGAGGGGACGCGCAACCTGGTGGGGGCGATGTTCGCGACCGAGCAGGTCTCCGAGCAGTTCGCGGCGTTCCTGCACGCCCGCACCGACGGGCTGCCGCTGGCGGTGGAGGAGTGCATCCGGCTGCTGCGGGACCGCCGCGACATCGTTGAACGGGGCGGACGGTGGACGCGCCGAGTCCTCGACGAGCTCGAGGTACCCCCCACGGTGCGGGACTCCGTCCTCGAACGCGTGGAACGGCTCGGACCCGAGACCCGCGCGGTCCTGGAGGCCGCCGCCGTCCTGGCCGCGCCGGCGGACGAAATGATGCTGACGGCGGTGCCCGGGCTGGACACCGAGGCGGGTCGACGTGGCGTCGCGGCGGCGTTGGCCTCGGGCCTGCTGCGCGAGGCGGCACCCGGCCGGTTCGTGTTCCGGCACGTCCTCGACTCGCAGGCCGTGGACGAGGCGATCCCCGTCTCGCGCCGACGCCGCCTCCACGCCAGTGCGGCGGCGCAGCTTCGCCAGCTCGATCCACCGCCGGTGGTGCGGTTGAGCCGGCACTGCCGCGAGGCGGGCGACCATGCGGCGTGGTGTGCGTACGCGGAGGCGAGCGCCGACCTGGCACTGGAGTCCGGCGACGACCGGTCCGCGGTGACGGTGCTCCTGGACCTGCTGACCGCCGTCGAGCATCCGGCCGGTCGGCGCAGCCGGCTGGCGCGCAAGCTGGGAGAGGCGGCGCACCTGGGTACCGCCGCACTCGGCGACCTGTCGGCGCAGGTCGTGGACGCCCTGCGGAACGCGTTGGCCGCGGGCATCGACTCCTCGCGGGACCGCGGTGAGCTCCGGTTGCTGCTGGGCCGGATGCTTCGCGAGATCAGCGAGGAACCGGAGGCGTACGCGGCGATCGAGGCGGCCGTCCCCGACCTCGGACATCGCCCCGACCTTGCCGTACGGGCGATGCTGAACCTCGCCATGCCGCTGGTCCCTGACTGGCCGGCCGCCCGGCACCTCGCCTGGCTCGAACGTGCGACCACCCTGCTGCCGGGGCTGGACTCGTCCGTCGACCGGCTGTCGTACACCGTCAACCGGGCCAGCAGCCTGCTGCTGCTGGGAGAGGAAGCCGGCTGGCAGGCCGCCGAGGAGGTGCCGGAGTCCGCGACCAGTGCGCCCGAACGGCTGGTCATCGCACGGGGGCTGCTCAACACCGCCCAGCTCGGCGTGGTGTGGGGACGGTACGGCGCCGTGCGGCACCGGCTGGAGTCCGCCCTCGAGCACCTGCACGCCGCCGGCTACGAGCGGCTGCGCACGACCGTACGCGTCACGCAGATCTACCTCGACTGGTACACCGGCGCATGGGAGACGCTGGACGCCGCCGCGACCGAGCTCGCCGGCTCGGAACTGTCGGTGCCGCTGGACCAGCTCCAGGCCCGGCAGATCCTGGGGGTGCTGGCACTCGCCCGTGGGGAGCGGGACACCGCGCGGCAGCACCTGACGGAGGTCTCGGACACGTACGCGCGGCTGGGTGTCGTCGATCCGCACGCCATGCTCGCCGCGGCGGCGCTGGCCCGGCTCCAGCTCGCCGACGGCGCGCCGAAGCAGGCACTGGACGTGATCGCGCGGGACGTCGAGACCGTCGAACGCAAGGGCGTGTGGTGGTGGGCCACCGACCTCGCGCCCGTCGCCGTGGACGCACTGGTCGCCGACGGGCAGGTCGACCGGGCGGCGGCGATGGTCGGCCGGCTGGCCGCCGGGTTGGGGCAACGCGGCGGCCCGGCGCCGGCCGCGGCGCTGACGGTGTGCCGGGCGACCCTGGCCGAGGCGCAGGACCGGCCGGACGAGGCCGCCGGTCTCTTCGCCGACGCGGCCGCGGCCTGGCGGGCGTTGCCCCGTCCGTACGACGAGCTCCTCGCCCTCGAACGGGAGGGGCGTTGCCTGGTCGCGGCGGGTGCCGAGGAACACGGTCTCGGCAGGTGGTCCGACGCCCAGGAACGCCTGCGCTCGTTGGGGGCGCGGTGGGATGCCGACCGGGTGGCGCGGCGACTCCGCCACCACGGTGTCGAGGTGGCCCGCACCTGGCGACGCGGCCCGCGCGGCTACGGCGACCAGCTCTCGCCCCGCGAACAGGAGGTGGTGGGCCTGGTCGCCCGCGGGCTGACCAACCGCCAGATCGGGGAGACGCTGTTCCTGTCGCCCAGGACCGTCGGCCACCATCTGCGGGCCGCGATGCGCAAGCTGGGCGCGTCGACGCGTACCGCCGTGGCCGTCGCCGCGGCCGAGGCCGGCCTGCTCACGGTGAGTGGGTCACTGCCCCCACCGGAGCACCGCCAGGGCCCATGACCTACGAGCGCCGATAACTAATAGGTCATCTGCCCAGTCGCTGCGGACGCGGCCAGCTCGCATCGTGTTCCTTGTGGGCCGTGACCAGGATTCCGAGCAGCGCTGGCCCGGTGGCGATGCGCCGGCAGACCCGCGACGGGAGCCGCCGCCCGACCTGACCGAGGCCGGGCTCGGGACCCGTGTCGAGCCTGAGACCCGTGTCGGGCCTGAGACGGATGTCGAGCCTGAGATCGAGGCAACCCGGCCGCCCGAGGACGAGACCGCCGCCGACGAACACTTCGAACCCCTGTGACACCGCGTTCCCCGCACGATGTCGGGAACCAACTGCCAGAGAGAGGTCACGTCATGGCCGGTCAGGCCCTTGGCCGTCGCGTTCTTCCCCGTGCGCTCGTCGCGCTGACCGTCGTCGCGTTCGCCGTACCCGGCCAGACCGCCGGTCACGCCCAGACCAGATCCGCCACCCTCGCGACGAACGTGGCGGCCCAGCCCCGGGTGTCGTCCGAACCCCCGACCGTCACTCTCATCACCGGGGACCGGGTCCGGCTCCGGAAGCTCGCGGGTGGTCGTACGACCGCCGTGGTGGATCCGGCGCTGCGACCGAACGGCGTGGTCCCGCAGTTCCACGTCAGCACCCGCGCAGGCGACACGTACGTCGTGCCGACCGATGTCGGGCCGCTTCTCTCGGAGGTGCTCGATCCCGGGCTGTTCAACGTGACGGACCTGGTGGAGCAGGGGTACGCCGATCCGGACAGCACGACGCTCCCGCTGATCCTCACCTATCCCGACAGCGGTCCTCGTACGTACCGGAGCCGGACCGTTCCCGCCGGGCATGACCGGCGCGTGCTCGACAGCGTGGCGGGCGTCGCCGCCGAGGTGGACAAGGCCGACGTCGCGAAGCTGGGAGCCGCGGTGTTCAAGCTGGCCGCCGCCGCGCAGGAGACCGGCCGGCGTACGTCCCGGCTGACCACCGCGCAGGCCGGACCGCTGGCGGGTGTGGACAAGATCTGGCTGGACGGCCGGGTCGAGGCGCAGCTCGACCGCAGCACGGGTCAGATCTCCGCGCCGGCGGCCTGGGCGGCCGGGTATACCGGATCGGGCGTCAAGGTCGCGGTCCTCGACACCGGCGTCGATGACTCCCATCCCGACCTGGCCGGCCGGGTGAGCGCGGCGCGCAACTTCACCGAAGACCCTGACGCGCGGGACCTGAACGGACACGGTACGCACGTCGCCTCGATCATCGGTGGGACCGGCGCGGCCTCCGGTGGCGGCAAGCGAGGCGTCGCCTACGACGCGGACCTGGTGAGCGGCAAGGTGCTCGACGCGGACGGGGTGGGGGCACTCTCCTGGATCCTCGACGGGATGGAGTGGGCCGCCGGCGAAGCCGACGCCGACATCGTGAACATGAGCCTGGGCGCCGATCCCACCGCGTTCGGCAGCCGACTGGTCACGCAGGCCGTCGAGACGCTCAGCAGCGAGCACGGCACGCTGTTCGTCGTGGCGGCCGGCAACAACGGGCGCGACCGCTCCATCAACTCACCCGGCGACGCCCCGAGCGCGCTGACCGTCGGGGCGGTGGACCGGCAGGACCAGCTCGCTGACTTCTCCAGCCGGGGACCCGCGCCGGTCAGCTTCGCGCTCAAGCCGGACCTCACCGCACCCGGTGTGGGGATCTCGGCCGCGCGGGCCGCGGACGGGAAGCTCGGCGGGTCCGGTCCCTACCTCGAGCTGTCGGGAACGTCCATGGCGACCCCGCACGTGGCCGGCGCGGCCGCCCTGCTGCGGCAGGCGCGTCCCGACCTGTCGGGTGCGGAGCTGAAGGGCGCCCTGATGTCCACCGCCGTACCCACTCCCGGACTGAGGGAGTACGAGCAGGGGGCCGGCCGGGTCGATGTCGGCCGGGTCCTCGACAGCCCGGTGCTCGCCGTACAGGGGTCACTGGACTTCGGGATCGTCCCGCTGTCGCAGGATGGATCCGACCCGGTGGCCAAGAGCGTGACCTACCGCAACGGCTCCGACGAGCCCGTGACGTTGGACCTGCACGCCCAGCTGGACGGTCCGGACGGCACACCGGCCGACCTGGTTTCCGTGGCCCCGGCCCAGCTGACCATCCAGCCAGGCGCGACCGGAACTGCCCAGGTCACCCTCGAGGCCACCGCGGCGTCGGCCGGCAGCTTCACGGGACAGCTGGTCGCCGAGCTGGCCTCCGGTTCGGCGCTGCACACGCCGATCGGTTTCGTCGGACAGCCGGAGACGTTCGACCTCAGGGTTCGGGGGATCGCGAGGGACGGCCGCGCCACCGCGCCGTGGGTGGGCGTCAATGCCGGCTCTCCGGTCGTCGACGTACGCACCGGCGAGACGATGACGGAGCACTGCGCGACCTGGGACCCCAAGCAGGAGTTCTGCATGCGGGTGCCGGCCGGAACGTACTCGGTGCTGGCGTTCATCCGGACCCGACCAGCAGGCGTGGCCCCCGACGCGAGGTTCCCCATCGCGCCGCTGAACACCGCGCTGGTCGGCGACCCGGAGGTGGAGGTCACGGGTGACACGACCCTGACGCTCGACGCCAGGCAGGCGGTCGAGGTCGTCGTCGACACGCCGGCCCACAAGGACGCCCGGGCCAACCTGGGCGGCGCCGCCGACCTCACCTGGCGCCGCATCGCGGCGAACGGTACGGCCACCACCGACTTCATCCTGAACAACCCAGGGGCGCAGGCCGAGGAACGCCTGTTCATGCAACCCATGGGTCCGGTGTCCGTCGGCTCCTTCGGGGCAGGTTCACGCTGGCGGCTCGAAGCACCGTCGATCGCCCTGTCCGTGCCGGGGGACCGGCACCTGACCCTGGATCCGCTGTACTACCGGATGGACTGGTACAGCGACTTCAGCCGGCAGTTCCCGGTCCTGAGAGGCACCGCCACGATGCGGGTCGTCGACGCGGGGGAGGGCCGTGCCGAGGACCTCGCGGGTCTCGACCTGCGCGGGGCACTGGCGCTGATCCGCCGTACGGACGAACTCGCGGTGGCGGCGCAGTCGAACGCGGCGGCCGACGCCGGTGCGCGCATGGTCGTGATCTACAACGACCGCCCGGACTCCAACGCGGTCCCGGGAGGTCCGGCCGACAGCAGGCTGCAGGTGCCGACGGTACGCCTGTCCGGAGCCGAAGGAAGCCGCCTTCTCGACCGGCTCCACCGCGGCCGACTGACCGTTCGCGCCGAGGGGAAGCCGGCCAGCCCGTACGTCTACGACCTCGTGTACGTCGAACGCGACCGCATCCTCGCACACCTGCACCACAAGGCGGTTCCGAAGGACCTCGTCCGTCTCGACCGGGACTTCCACAGCCTGGCCAGCGACGAGGTCAGCTACACCGAGGGGTCGTTCACCTTCCAGCCGACGGACGTACTCGCGATGACGACACTGCGCCCGGTGTGGGACGCGCCGCGGTCCCGTGTCGACTACCACGTGTCGGACCCGAAGGCGTCCTGGTCCTACGTGATGTCGACGCCGGAGCGTCCGTACGGCAACCAGGACCCGCACGCTGAAACCTCGCGCCTGGACCTGGAGAGCCCGCTGACGACGTACGCACCGCGCGAACGGCGTCCACAGTCCTGGCTCGGTGCGCCGGTGGTTCCCGGCCTCAACCAGCGCAGGCCGGTGGTCCGCCTCCAGGACCGCCTGGTGCTCGGTGCGCCGCTCCCCCTCATGTTCCAGTCCGTCGGGATGGTGGACGGACAACACCACTTCTCCCTGGCGACGACGACGCCGGACGACGGAGGGTTCGCCACGCTCTTCCGGGTCTGGCGTGGCGACGAGGTGCTGTGGGAGACCGAGCACGTGCCTGGCGGGATCTCCGGCGCCGTCTCACTGCCGACCGCGGACGAGGAGACGTACCGGATGGCGTTCGAGGTGGCCAACCGCGCGCCGTGGGCGCAGCTGTCCACCCGCACCCGCACCGGCTGGACCTTCCGGTCGGCCCACACCGACGCGGCCGAGCCGCTGCCGCTGCTGACCCTTGCGTACGACCTCGGGACCGACCTGCGCAACGTGCTGTCGTCCCGGGGGCACGGGTCGGACCAGGTGGCGGTGCAGGTCGGCCACCAGGCCGGTGTGGACATCCGCGTGACCGGGTTGACGTTCGCGGTCTCCTACGACGACGGCGGGGAGTGGCACGGCCTGAGGACCAGCCGACGGGGTGACGGCCGGTACGTCGTCGACCTCGACCGGCATGCTCCGCGGGACGCCCGGTTCCTGTCGTTCCGGGTGAGCGCGCAGGACGCGGACGGAAACCGGATCGGGCAGGAGATCATCCGGGCCGTCGCCCTCCCGCACCGACGATGACCGAGGGGAGCCCGGACAGTCGCGGCCCGTGCGCGGGCTGTCCGGGCTCCCTTTGGGAACCAGGCGAGCGGCCCGGGCCGGCGCTCCGCGCCTAGAGTGGCTGGGTGTACTGCCTGGCCATGCTGGAGTCCTGCCCGCGGTCGTCCCGCGGCTCGCGGCGGTCGAGGGTGCGGCCGTGACGGCGCGGGTGGATCGGGTCGCGCGCGCTCTCGATGTACGGGTCGTCGAGCAGCTGGTCGGCGGGCACTTCGGGGCGTACCACGTCCAGACCGCCGCGGGTGAGCAGGCGGTGTTGAAGGTGCTTCCCGACTGGACGGAACTCGCCCTCGACAAGGTGCAGGCTGCGGTCGGTCTCGTCGCCCGGCTCAGGCGGGGAGGCTACCCGGCGCCGCGCTTCCTGGACGTGGGCGTCGTCGGCGCCGATGTCTACACCGTGCAGGAGTACGTCACGGGTACGGTTCCCAACGGGCTGACGGCGACCACGGCGCGCCAACTGGTGCAGCTCTGGCGGACCCAGGCGGACGCGGCACCGCCGGCGGACGGCCAATGGGGCAAGGCGCTGGTCGCCCGGGCCCGGAGCGGCAGAGACCTTCGGTCCGCGTCCGGCGACCCTCGCATACACGCCGTCCTCGACCGGGTGCTCGAGGTCGCCGACGCAGCCGATCCCGGTGCGTTCCGCGGGGACGACATCGTGCACGGCGACTTCCATCCCGGCAACCTGCTCGTTCGCGACGGTCGGATCGCGGCCGTCTTCGACTGGGAGGAGGCGCGGGCCGGCGATGCGCGGGCGGACCTGGTGCGGTTGTACGCCGCAGCCGCGACCTGGGAGGCGCCCGGGTCGGCAGTATTAGCCCTTCTCCGTAAGGAACTCGACGACACGACACCGCCCGACATCCGGTTGCCGATCGGGGCCGAGATCGCGGTGCACCACCTCCGCTACGGGCTCTTCGCCCGGCCGGACGAGCTGGACTGGGTGCTCCGCGAGGCCAGGATTCTCCTGTCCGGCCAGGGATGACCAGGACACGTCGGGCACGTCCAACGGTGTCGGCTCGTTCATGGGCGGTTATCTGTTCGCCCTGACGCGGACCGGACTCTATGGTGGGCCCATGTTCTAGGTAGGGGTAACACGGCTGAGTGCCGACGATCGGCGCGCGGACCCTCCGGTCCGCTCGCGCCGCACCATGTCGACCTCGCGTGCTCCTCCCGCCCGGCCACGATCGGCCGGGGCGGTCGAGACAGCTACCGCGCCCGCTGTTACCCGATCCACCGGACCTGCCCAGGACCCCGCCATGCGCGCCACCGTCACCCTCGAAGGCACCCTCAGTGTCCAGGCCGCCCTCGACGCACGAAGCCGTCCCGTCGACACCCTCTATCTCGCCGACGACCTGCCCGAGCGCGTGGGGCGTACGCTGATCGACCTCGCCGTCCGGCGCGGATGCATCGTCACCCGCCTGCCCCGTCCCGCGCTCGACGCCCTGACCGGCGGACGCCGCCATGGGGGAGTCGTCGCACTCGCCGGGCCGCGCCGGCTTACCTCCCTCGCGTCGGTCCTGACGGGACCGGATCGCTTTCTCGCCATGCTGGACGGCGTGGAGGACCCGCACACCCTCGGGCAGTCGATCCGAGCGCTGTACGCGGCCGGCGCACACGGCGTGCTGCTCGCCGAACGCGCCTGGGACGCGGCCACCACCCTCGTTGCCCGCGCTTCCGCGGGTGCGAGTGAGCGAATGCCCACGGTGTCGGTCCACGACGTCGAAGCCCTGGTGGCGGAGGTACATGGCAGCGGGCTTCGGATCGTCTGCGCCAGCCGTGACGGGCTCCCCGCGTACGACATCGACCTCACCGGACCGCTCGTCATCGTCGTCGGCGGCGAGCGTCGCGGCATCTCGAGGACGGTGGAACGGGCGGCGGACGTACTCGTCACCCTCCCGTACGGTCGCAGGTTCGACTGCGCCCTCGACGCGACAAGTGCAACGGCGGCCCTGGCGTTCGAGGTCGCCCGACAACGACGGCACCGCGACGTCCAGCGGTCGGGAGAGGCTAGGAGTGCGGCTGGGCCGACACCGCGTCGGTAGCAGGGCCGATCGCCTTGCGGCACCCGCACGTCCTGGACGACCTCAAACGACTTCCCGCGCACGCCGGCCTCCACCCCGGCCTCGAGCTGGGGCCACGTTCTGGGGCCATGTTCGGGGCCCGAGTCGCGATCGGTCAGACGAGGATGGTCGACGGGTGTTGAACGAGGTCGGTGAGGGTGTCGAGGAACCGCGCACCGAGCGCGCCGTCGATGATCCGGTGATCGGCCGACAGGGTGTAGCGCAGGCGATGTCGTGGTACGACTTCCGCGCCGACCACCACAGGCTCGCGTGCCAGGGCGCCGACCGCGAGAATCGCGCCCTCCGGTGGGTTGATGAGCGCCGTGAAGTGCTCGACGCCGTACATCCCGAGGTTGCTGACGGTGAACGTCGCACCGCTCAGCTGTCCAGGTGCGAGGCGCCGTTCGCCGGCGAGCTTGACCAGTTCCCTGGTCTCGGCCCCGATGCTGCTCACGGTCCTCCTGTCGGCATCGGCGATCACCGGAACCACGAGCCCCTCGTCGGCCGCGACCGCGACGCCGATGTTCACCACGTGGTGCACGCGGGTGGCGCCGCCGGAGTCCTCGACGTACGAGGCGTTGACGAGAGGGTGCCGGCGAAGGGCAAGTGCGCAGGCGCGTATGACGAGGTCGTTGATGCTGACCTTCGGGCGGCCGGCTGCCACGAGGTCGTCGTTCAGTCTCGCCCGCAGGGCAACGAGTTCCTCCGCGTCGGCACCGGCGGTGAGGGAGAACTGCGGCACCGTACCCGCGCTCGCGCCGAGCCGACGCACGATGACGCGGCGGACGTTGTCCAGCGGCACGAGGGTCGACTGCCCGGCGTCACCGTGGGAGGGCGTGGCATCGGGTCGGGCCTTCGGCGCCTCGACGGCGGTGTCGTCGGGTGCGACCCCAGTAGGCATTGGGATCTCGGGTTCGTGACGAGATTCGTGAGCCGCGGGCGGGAGAAGGGCGTCGACGTCGACGCGGACGATCCGACCACCCGGACCGGTTCCCTCCACCGTACGCAGGTCGATGCCATGCTGGCGTGCCAGCTTGCGGACGAGGGGTGTCGCCAGCAACCGGGCCGGCGATGGTCCTTCCGTCAGATCGGTGGCCGTGCTCGCGGTGACGGGCATGGCCGGGCTGGGTGTGGTCGGGCTGGGTGTGGTCGGGCTGGGTGTGGCCGGGCTGGGTGTGGTCGATGCCGGAGGCTGGAGCGTGGCGATCACGGATCCGATGGGTGCGGCCCGCCCCTCGTCCACCATGATGCGGTCGAGGACACCTGGTTCGTACGCTTCGTACTCCATGATCGCCTTGTCGGTCTCGATCTCGACGAGGACGTCGCCGACCTCGACGGTGTCGCCAGGTTTCTTGCGCCACACGGAGATGGCGCCCTCCTCCATGGTGTCCGACAGTCGCGGCATGCGTACTTCGATCATGGCGGGAACCTCAGATCGTGCGCCGGCCGACGAGGCCGAGCGTCTCGTGGATGGCGCGGACGACGTCCGCCTCGGACGGCAGCGCCGCTGCCTCGAGTGACTTCGCGTACGGCAACGGGACCTCCGCCATGGCCACCCTGCGTACCGGTGCGTCGAGATGGTCGAACGCTCCGTCGGAGATGGTGGCGGCCACCTCGGCCCCGATGCCGTAGGTGAGCCAGTCATCCTCGACGACCACCGCCGCGTTGGTCTTGCGTACCGAGGTGACCACGGTGTCGCGGTCCAGCGGCCGCAGGCTGCGCAGGTCGACGACCTCGATGTCGATCCCGTCGGTCTCCGCCAGCCGTTCGGCGACGGCCAGCGCGACCGCCGCCATCCGGGAGTACCCGACGAGGGTGAGATCCCGACCCGGCCTGGTGACCTTGGCCTTCCCGATCTCGGCCGGAACGTCGCCATCGGGGACCTCGCCCCTGGTGTTGTAGAGCGCGAGGTTCTCGAGAAACAACACCGGATCGTCGTCCCGGATCGCGGCCAGCAGCAGTGCCTTCGCATCAGCCGGAGTGCTGGGCGCGACGACCTTCATGCCCGGAACGAACGCGTAGTAGAGCTCGACGTTCTGCGAGTGTGTCGCTCCGAGCTGCTGCCCGCCGCCACCCGGAGTCCGGATCACCACCGGAACGCTGGTCTGGCCGCCGAACATCCCGTAGATCTTCGCCGCATGGTTGACGATCTGGTCCAGCGCCAGCAGGGAGAAGTTGATGGTCATGATCTCGACCACCGGGCGCAGCCCGAGCATCGCCGCACCGATCGCGGCGCCGGTGAAGCCCTCCTCCGCGATCGGGGTGTCACGGACGCGCTTCGCACCGAACTCGGCGAGCAGGCCCTGGGTGATCTTGTACGAGCCCTCGAAGACGCCGATCTCCTCGCCGATGAGAAACACGTTCTCGTCCCGCAGCATCTCCTCCCGCAGCGTGTCCCGCAGCGCCTGGCGATAGGTCATGACGCTCATGTCGGCGTTCCCTTCGAGGCGGCCTCGGGAAACGCCGCGGCCGGGTACAACGGGTCGCCGGGCAGTCGGCGTGACTCGTTCGGGACCGGGCTGGCGTAGGTGTAGTCGAAGAGGGTCGCCACGTCTGGCGGCGGGCTCTGCTCGGCGAAGGCGACCGCGTCCACGACGCTCTGGCGTGCTTCGGCGTCGATGGCGGCGAGCTGGTCGTTGGTCAGGACTCCCTGGCCAGCAAGGCGGATCGCGAACGCCGCCACGGGGTCCGCGGCCTTCAGCGCCTCGGCTTCGTCCTGGGTCCGGTACTTCGCCGGGTCGACCACGGAGTGTCCGCGCAGTCGTTCACTCACCGTCTCCAGGAGGAAGGGCGTGCGGTTGCGGGCGTGCTCGATCCCGCGCAGGGCGGCTTCGCGGACCGCGATCGGGTCGTTGCCGTCGACTCGTTCGGAGGCCATCCGGTACGCCGAGGCACGGCGGAACAGCTCCGGCTCGGCCGAGGACCGGTCCACCGTCGTTCCCATGCCGAGGTGGTTGTTGACGACGACGTACACGACGGGAAGGCTCCACAGTGCGGCGATGTTCAGCGACTCGTGGAATGCGCCGATGTTGGTGGTGCCGTCGCCCATCAGGCACATCACGGCCTCGTCGCCGTCGCGGTAGTCGACGGCCAGCGCGGCGCCGGTCGCCAGGGGCACCTGCCCTCCCACGATCCCGTAACCACCGAGCAGCCTGGCCCGGCTGTCGAAGAGGTGCATCGATCCTCCCCAACCCTTCGAGACACCTGCGCTGCGGCCGTACAGCTCGGCCATCACCCGACCGGGGGAGATCCCGCGGGCGAGCGCATAGCCGTGCTCGCGGTAGTTCGTAAACAGGTAGTCCCGCTCCGACAGGGCCGACATGAGACCGACGACGGTCGCCTCTTCGCCGAGGTTCAGATGGCAGTACCCGCCGATCTGGGCATCGGTGTAGGCCCGAGCGGCGCGCTCCTCGAAGCGGCGGATCAGCACCATCTGTCGGTAGTAGCCGACCAGACGGTCCCGTTCCTCGCGCGATGGTGGCGTCGCCTCGCTCACCTCGGGTTCCACCTTTACCGGCTGGCGCGCCGTGCGTGTACGCCCCGCCATGGGTTCTCCCTCTCTTCGGTCCGTCCTGGGTGGGGCGCATCGAGCCGTCATCGCCGCCAAGAGCTGAATGATACGCGAGAGTGTCATTTTACCTGCCCGAGGTCCGACGTCGATTCCAGGCATCGCCCGCGTACGGGCTGGCCGTCCGGTGTGCCCGCGGGTCAGAGGTCGAGCAGGTCCAGCGCCCGTCGCGCGTGTGCTCGCGCCTGCGCGGGTGACGGCGATCCGTCGAGCCCGAGGAGTCGCCTGCGGTGCGACTCTCCCAGGAGCAGGGTGAAGAGTCCCTCGGCCTGCCTGCGTGCCGTCGATCGGCCGGAGTTCGTGGCGAGGGCGGTCGTGAGGAGGTGGATGTACTGCTCGGGACCCGCCGCGTAGAAGGCGGCCGCGAGTGCGGGGAACCGCGGTGCCTCGGCGATGACCAACCGGTGCAGGCCGATCGCCTCCGCGGAGTGCAGCGTCTGCACGATCCGGGTGGCCAGCCGGTCGAGCCGTTCGGGCTGGCCGTCGGCGAGTGAACCGTCCACGACCCGCGCGTGCAGTCGCTGAACGGCGGCCTCGAACACGTCGGCCTTGTCTCCGAAGTACGTGTAGATCGTCCGTTTGGTGACCTGGCACTCGGCGGCGAGCTGGTCCACCGTGGTGAGTGCGTAGCCGTTCTCGATGAACAGCGCGACGGCGGTGTCGAGGATCAGTTCCTTGCGCTCGCCGCGCTCGTCCTCGGTGGGCCGGCCCCGCTTGCGACCACCGGCCGTGGAGCGCTCGCGGCGCACTGCTGCCTCCCTGGCGGAGTCCGTCGTGGTCCGCAGGACACCGTACAATGACACCCTATCGTCTCATTATGCGGGCATGGGCGCAGCTGGCCAGGAGATCCGGCCCAGCGCCCTGGCCAGTCGCGTCAGCCTCGTGCGCGCATGGCCGACTGGGCTGCCTCGTGGAGCTGCGAGTGGGGGAGGTCCGCGCTCCACTGCACCGGACCGGCGAGCTCGAGCTCGAGCTCGTCCAGCCCTACCAGGTCGAAGCCCCGCTGGCGTAGCGTGCGCAGGACGGTCGGCAGCGCCTCGATCATGGGTACGGGCCGGCTGATGCGGCGGGCGGCGTCCTCCAACTCCGAGCTGTCATGCAGGTCGATGATCGACCCGGACTGGAGGTTCGGGTCCGACAGGATCGCCTCGGCGATGTCGTCGGGGTCCGTCTTCGCCCAGTCCGACGGGTTGACGTCCGCGTCGATCAGCACCAGCTCGCCGGAGCTGACGAGTGGCGACTGCCGGCACGACGCGTAGTCGAACGCCGGCGCCCGCGCGAACCTGGACGGGCTTCCGGTGACATGGGAGATCGCGGCCTCGGCCTCGTCGTAGTCACCGACGCCCAGCACGTGGGTGTGGCTGTGGTTGGCAACCACGTGGCCGGCCTTGACGATCCGGCGCACCGTGTCGGGCCAGCGTTCCACCCACTTCCCGATCACGAAGAACGTCGCCCGGCAGCCCTCCGCGGCGAGGATGTCCAGCACCTGGTCGGTCCGCGGCGGGTTCGGCCCGTCGTCGAACGTCACCGCGATGCCGGCGGACTCGCGGGATCCATGCGGGTAGTAGCGCAGCATCTGTCCTCCAGCTGTTCCTCCGCCGGTGTGGCACGCGCCGGCAGGCGGCACCTGCCGACCCATTCTGTCCGTACGGGCGGGCGAGGTCGATCACCGTCTTCTGGTCGGTGCTGCGGTGGGGCCGTGCCCGTGCCGCCTGAGGCGGGCACTCGACGTGTGGGCGCCACTCTGCCGTCGCTGCACGCGCGCTGTATACAACCAGGTGGTTGCGCAAACGATCGGTTGTATGTAGGGTCGGGGCGTGGTAGTCGTAGAAGACGAGTTGAGCCTGGTGTTCTCGGCGCTGGCCGACCCCACCAGGCGAGCGATCCTGGAGCGCCTGGCCGAGGGTGACGCGACCGTCAACCAGCTCGCCGAGCCGTTCGCGATGACCCAGCAGGCGGTCTCCAAACATCTGAAGGTGCTCGAGCGGGCCCACCTGATCTCGCGGACCCGCACCGCCCAGTCCCGGCCCTGCGTCCTCGATGCGGAGCACCTCGACGCGGCGGCCGGGTGGATCGCTCGACATCGGCAGATCTGGGCTGACCGACACGACCGCCTGGACGAGCACCTCGCGGTCCTGCGGGCCAAACGGCGTCGCAACGAGGAGGAAGGACGATGACCGAGACCGGTGAGCTCACCTACCGGAGGGTGCATCGAGCGTCGCGCGAGCTGCTCTTCGACTGCATGACGACACCCGAGCACCTCACCCACTTCTGGGGTCCGACCGGGACGACCACGCCGGTGGGCAACATCAGCGTCGACCTGCGGCCCGGAGGCGTCTTCGAGACCACCATGGTCAGCGACGCCGACGGCAGCACCTACACCATGCGCGCGGTCTACGTGGAGGTGCTCCGACCCGAGCGGCTGGTGTGGATCGAGGCCGACGTCGAGGGCGGCATGCGGACCACGATCACCTTCGTCGACCTGCACGACGGACGCACCGAGGTGGTCACCCACCAGACCAACGTCCCGACCGCGTACCTCAGCGCCGAGGCCAGGGCTGGGTTCGCCACCAGCCTCGACCGGTTCGACACCTATCTGGCCGGCCTCCACGGCGCGCAGAAACACCAGCAGAACTAGGGGAACGACATGCCCACACTCACGTCAGCCGACGGCACCACGATCGCCTACGAGCGCATCGGCACCGGGCCGGCGCTCGTCCTCGTCGACGGCGCCATGTGCTACCGCGGTGCCGGGCCGATGCGGCCACTCGCGGCGCTCCTGCAGGCCACGTTCACCGTCTACACGTACGACCGTCGTGGCCGCGGCGAGAGCTCGGACACCCTGCCGTACGCGGTCGACCCGCGAGGTCGAGGACCTGCAGGCCGTCATCGCGGCAGGCCGGCGGCGAGGCGTACGTCTACGCCATCTCCTCCGGTGCGGCGCTCGTCCTCGCGACAGCATCCGCGGCCACCGGCTCCGGCATCACCAGGCTGGCGCTCTACGAACCGCCGTTCATGGCGGAGGCCGAGGACGGCGCCCGGACCAAGGAATACACCGAACGCCTCCGCGAGCTGCTCGACGGCCGGCCGCAACGGCGACGCCGTGGCGCTGTTCATGACCACCGTCGGCGTACCCTCCCAGGCCATCGCGGGTATCCGGGCGCAGCCGGGCTGGGCCATGCTGGAGGCGATCGCCCCCACACTTGCCTACGACGACGAACTGCTCGCCGGCGGCAGCGTGCCGCGCCACCTGACCTCGACGGTGGCCATCCGTGGGCTGGTCCTCAGCGGCGGCGCCAGTCCGGAAGGCCTTCAGCAGGCGGCGAAGGCGACCGCGGCGGCGCTGCCCACGGCGTCGCACCGCACCCTCGACGGCCAGACGCACGACGTGGACCCGGAGGCGCTCGCACCCGTCCTGGTCACGTTCTTCGCCGACTGAGGGCTCGCTCGGGCGGGCTGGCTCGCTCCGGCCGTCAGACCGCTGACTGCCGGGCGGTGAACGCGGCGTCGAGGTCCGCCTCGGCCCGACTCAACCGGTCCATCTCCTCGTTCCGCCACGAATCGAACTCGGCGAGGCCCTGCCGGTGTTCGGACAGCATCCGGTCGATCTCGGCCGGCTGTGGCCCACCGACTCCCGTCCTGCTGCGGACGAACTCGCCCGGATCGACCGCATGTTGGTAGGTGGCGTAGTCGATCGGCAGCGCGGTGCCCGTCTCCTCGTGGTAGATCCGCCGCAGGTCCTCCTCGCCGACCTCGGCCGGACCGACCAGTCGGCTCCGTCCGAACTGCGCCACACTCTTGGCGAACGCGTGCCCCACCCGGAACGGCACGCCTGCTTCCCGAAACAGGGTGTCGGCCAACTCCGTCATCGTCGAGTAGTCCGACTGCACGAGACGAGCGAACGCCGCCTCGTCGACCACGAGGCCGGTCATGAGGTCGGTCAGGCGCTTGTACATCGCGGTCGCCAGGTCGGCGACCTCCAGAGCCTCCGTCAGAGCGATCCCTCGCACGTCGGCGATGTCGCCGAACGGCGTGTTGTGCGCCACCATCGTCACCTTGCCGGCAGCACCCACGACCCTGCTCGAGACACTCCGAAGTGCTTCGAGGACCGACGGGTTCCGCTTCTGCGGCATGATGCTGCTGCCGCCGGTGTACTCGTTCGACACCGTCAGGCCCGGTGCCGGCGCGGCGTGCTGGGCCACCAGGTCGGAGCAGAAGCGCCCGACACCGATCGCGGACGTCGCGAACACCTGCGCCAGTTCGATCTTGGTGTCGGCCGAGGCGACACCGATGCAGTCGTAGGAGTTCTCGCACAGGGTCGAGAAGCCGAGCAGGTCGGCGAGCCGCCGGCGGTTGAGGGCGAACCCCGACGTCGCCAGGGCGCCCGCGCCCAGCGGGCTCTGGTCGATCCGCGCGTACGCCTCCATCAACCGGTTGGAATCGCGCGCGAGCGAGGCGTCCAGGGCAAGGAGGTAGTGGCCGAGGGAGATCGGCTGCGCCTGCACCGCGTGGGTGTACGACGCGATCACGACGTTGCCGTGCTCACCGACGCGGGTCAACAGGATCCGTCGTGCGTCGACGAGGCTGGCGAACGCCTGGAAGAACGCATGCTTCAACCACAGCCGTTCACGGGTGGCGCCGATGTCGTTGCGGCTTCGGCCGAGGTGCAGGTTCGATGCCTCCGGTCCCACCGCCTCCACCAGTGCCGACTCGAACGCGAGGTAGTCGCCCGCCGATCCGGGCCAGTCGGCCGCGACGACGGCGAGGGCGTCGGCGAGGCGTCCGACGAGGTCGGGGTCGAGGAGCCGTTCCTCGTCCAGCATGACGAGTTGCGCCTTGTTCAGGGCGACCAGGATCTGGCCGTCGCTGATCTCTTCGGTGCGCTGTGCGGTGGTCGCTGTCATGTCGATCGCTCCGAGAAGTACTGGCAGGGCATGGACGGACCGGGGGTCGGGTACCTCGACGCCTCCCACATCGTCTTCGGGACGTTGTGGAAGTCGTTGCGGAGGATGCCGTAGGAGTCGGGGGGCAGGCTGATCCCCATCGTCCAGAACTCGTCGCGGGCGATCTTCACGATCTCCGCCATCACCTTGTACTGTCCTTCGGCGTCCTTCTCGGCCTGGAGTTCGTTGCGGTACAACGACATCTGCCTGCGCATGGCGGGTGGGGGCACCTCGCTCGGCTTCTCACCCGCGTACCACCGGTACCACAACGGTGCGTACGACGCTCCGGACAGGTACGACGGGAAGAAGTACCGCGGGTCCACGATGGCGTCCAGGTAGCCGTAGTCGCCGGTGTCGACGGCAAGGTCGAACTCGTTGGCCTCGACCCGGGTGTCGTACAACGTGCCGTCCATGTTCGCGATCCGAAGTCGGATGCCGACCCGGGCCCAGTGCTCGACGATCAGTTCCAGTGCGTCGACCATCTCGAAGTACCTGGTCTGAGCCATCACCGACAGCGTGATGGGTTCTCCCGCGCCGTCCAGCCGGATTCCCGAACCGTCACGCCTGGCGTACCCCTCCTCGTCGAGGATCCGGTTCGCCTTCTCGGTGTCGAACTCGGTGTACTGCTTGGCCATGTCCTTGGACCGGTAGAACGGCGCTTCCGGCCTCGGCGCGGTCTGCCACGGCTCACCCTGCCCTCTGAAGACGACCTTGATGATCTCCTCGCGGTTGATCGCGTGCGAGAGCGCGATCCGGACGTTCTTGTTCTGGAACAGCTGCCGGCGTGGTGGGTCGGGATGGGTGAGGTTGAAGCAGATCGTCATCGTGTTCATGCTGGCGGTCGGCATGGGGATCAGCGAGTAGTTCGACTCCTCGCGACTCCTTGCCAGGACAGGCTTGTTGCGCGAGATGTTGATGTGCCTGCTGTGGAAGTCGAACTCGCCGTTCGACGCCCGGAGCAGAATCACCTCCTCCTCGCTGAAGATGCTGTAGACAACCTTGTCCAGGTACGGGAGCTGGCTGCCGTCCGGATCGACCTTGAAGTAGAACGGGTTGCGCTCGAACTCCAGGTGGTCGCCTTCGCCGATGGGGTTCTTGGGCACCCAGGCATGCAGGCGCGGCCGTTCGATGTTGCCCCACAGGTCGTTCTTGCGCAGGAACAGCTCCGACCAGTTGGGCACCTTCTCCTTGGCCACCAGGTCGGCGACGTGCGGGTTGTGGTCCTCGTGGAACTGCGCGAGATAGTGCTTCGGAACGAGGTCGAACCCAGTGTCGTAGGTCGCGAGCCACTGCAGGAACAGGCCGTTGGGGTGGGCGAAGGTGAACCGCACCGTGGTGGCGTCCGGCGCCTCCACGACGACCGGCTTGTTCCTCGTCTGCAGGTAGAGCGGCTTCGCCGCGGTCAGGGTGTCGTTGGAGAAGACGGCGTCGTACCAGAACATGATGTCGTCGGACGTGAACGGTTTGCCGTCCGACCACCGCATGCCCTCGCGAAGTTTGAAGGTGTACACCTTCGCGTCCGCCGAGACCTCGTACGACTCGGCGATGTTGGGAATGATCTTGTTCCAGCCGAGATCCCAGTGCACCAGGCGGTCGTACGCGACCGTTCGACCGAGCCACGCGGTGTCGGCGGCTCCGAGGAGTGCGGTCTCCCACGTGCCGCCGTACGTTCCGATCCGGTCATGCGGCGTGACCACGAGCGGCGCCCGTGGCAACCGCTTCTTGACAGGTGGGAGGGTGCCGGCCTTCACACGTTCGGCGAGCATGGGCGCCTCTTTGCCCTTCGTGCCCGTCGATCCCGGCGCCTTCCGGCTGGTCGGGTCCGTCGAGAGGAAGCTGCAACCGGACACGAGCATCGCGCCGGCGGCCGCCGAAAGTCTGAGGAAGTCCGAGCGCGAGACGATCCGATTCATGGTGCGAACCTCCCGTGTGCGGCCGTCGACGCCGACGACGGTCACCCCATCGACGGCTCGGACGCCAATCCGCGCAATTTCATATCATGAAATATCAATTCCGATATTTGCCGACGCCGACGCTACGACCGCGCCCAACCGGTGTCAACGGCGTGCTGTGGCCGGTTGTGGCGGCTGGTTGGGGTGGCTTGTTGTGGTGGCTGATGGACGCGGCCGGTCGCGACGCTGTTCGGCCGAGTTGCCGGACTAGGGCAGCGTCGTGTCGACGAGCGCGGCGAGTGCCGCGGCCTGGAGCTGGCACTGCACGTCGGCGTAGTCGGAGCGGCCCGCGAGGTTCTCCACCTCGTGCGGGTCGCCGTCGAGGTCGAACAACTCGGTGTAGACCGTGCCGTCCCGATGTGCGGTGAGCAGCTTGTGCCGGCCGTCGGTCACCGTGAGGAACCCCTCGCCCTCGGCGAAGACGTACGCGTGCCCGGCGGTGTCGACGGGCCGTCCGTCGACCGGGCCGTCGGGCTCGACCCCCGCTGCGGCGAGCAGGGTGGGATGCACGTCGACCAGGCTGGTGAGCCGTTCGCTGCGCGAGCCCATGCCCACCCGGCCGGGCTGGCGGAGCAGCAGCGGCACGTGCAGCACGTCGTCGTACGCGCAGTCGTTCTTGCCCCAGAAGCCGTGGTTGCCCAGCATCTCGCCGTGGTCACAGGTGAACACCACGACCAGGTTGTCGCCGAACCGTTCCTCGGCGGCGGCGACGATCGCACCCACCTGGTCGTCGATGAGGGACACGTTGGCGGCGTAGTGCCGGCGGAGCTGGCGCCAGTAGGCGGCGTCGCGGTCGTGGTAGCCGCCGCCCTCGATCCGTCCCTGCGAGGGCCCGTGGAAGCTACGAGAGTGCAACCGGCCGGGCTCGTCCCACTCCTCCGGCAGGACGTAGGGCTCGCCGAGGTGGTCGTCGTTGACCCGGGCGAGAAGCTCCTTCGGAGGGTCGAACGGAAAGTGCGGCCCACTGAACGACGCCCAGCAGAAGAACGGCCTGGCGTCGTCGTGGGACGCGATCCAGTCGAGGGTCCGGCGCCCGACCCAGGCGTCGGGGTGCCACTCAGGCGGTCCGGGGAACGGGAACACCTTGCGGGCCGAGCGATCCCAGACGGCAGCACGGTACGCGGCGAGGTGGCCGGCGGCCTCCAGGTCCTTGGCGTAGTCGTCGTAGAACCACACCGAGACCTGCTTGTCGTCCTGGAGCGCGAGGTGCTCGATGCCGAGGCTGAGGTAGTGGTCGCGGAACGAGTCGTAGGGAAGCGTGCGGTCGGGCCGGGTCTCGCCGTAGGGAACGGGGACGTAGTGACACTTGCCGATGTGCCCGACGGCGTAGCCCGCCTTGCCCAGGGTCGAGTAGAGGTTCGGCACCTCCGATGACAACGAGTTGTCGCGGAAGTTGCTGTAGGCCTGGTGGTTGCGCGGGTAGCGTCCGGTGACGAGCGAGCTGCGGCTCGGAAGGCACCACGGGCTGGCGGTGTAGGCGCGGTCGAACACCGTGCCGTCGCCGGCCAGCCGGTCGAGGTTCGGTGTCGCCACGGCCTGGTTGCCGTAACAGCCCAACGCATCCCGACGCAGCTGGTCCGCCGTGATCAGGACGATCGCGGGCCTGGACTCGTTCACGGGCATCGCCGGCCGCTCACCGGGGAGTGAGCCGGCAACGGACCGGTCCGGTGGCCTGGAGGGTGATGCCCTGCGCGAGTGGGACGTCGGTGTCGAGAGCCGTGAGCTCGTACGCCTGCACCACGATGGCGAGCGCGAGCACGGACTCGAGCATCGAGAAGTGCTGCCCGATGCAGGCGCGGGGCCCACCGCCGAACGGGAACCACGCATAGCGGGGCCGGGCCGCCTCGGCCTCGGGCGTGAAGCGGTCGGGGTCGAAGCGCTCGGGGTCCTCCCAGTACGCCGGGTGCCGGTGGGTCACCCAGGGGCTGACGAACACGTTCGACCGGTCCGGGATGTGGAAGCCGCCGATCTCGGTGTCGCCCACCGCCCGCCGGCCGGTTGCGGGTGCGGCGGGGTAGAGCCGCATCGCCTCCTTGAGCACGCGGGTGGTGTAGGGGAGCGCATCGAGATCCTGGGCGCCGGGAAGTCGGCCGCGGAGCACCCGGTCGACCTCCTCCCGGGTCCGGGTCTGCTGCTCGGGATGCCTCGCCAGCAGGTGCAGCGCGAACCCGAGTGAGGTGGCGGTGGTCTCGTGACCGGCCAGCAGGAAGATCAGGACCTGGTCGCGGATCTCGTTGGCGTCCAGGCTGTCGCCGTCGGCGTCCGTGGCGGCTGCGAGCAGGCCGAGCAGGTCGTCGGTGCCGCTCGCGCCCTCGCTGCCGCGGCTCGCGATGATCTGGTCGCACACGTCGTAGAGCTCGCGTTGCGCCGCCGCCGCGCGCCGGTTGGACGGCGTGGGCCAGGTCCGGGGGACGTTCACCGGAGCGAACCCGCGCTGCAGGGTGTAGGCGCCGATCACCGGGAAGCAGCGGCGTACGACGTCGATGGCGGTGTCGACGTCCCCTCCGAACAGGATGCGCGTCACTGTCCGCAGCGTGAGCCGGGTCGATTCCTCGATCAGGTCGACCGTCTGGTCGGTGGCCTGTTCCCAGCGCCGGACCGCGGCGGTCGCCTCCTCGCACATCGCCGTGGCGTACTGGTCGACGCGGCGCCGGGTGAACAGCGGCTGGACGAGCCGGCGCTGGCGGACGTACTCCGCGTCCTGGCTGGTGAGCAGGCCGTCGCCGACGGACTCGCGGACCTCGAGGTAGAACTTGTTGTCCTTGCGGAATCGCGACTGGTCCGAGAGGACCTGCTGCGCTCCCTCGGGGGAGAACACGCCGTAGAACTCCACCCGCGCGCCCGGAGGTCCGGCGACGAAGCGGACCACGTTGCCACACTCCCGCTGGGCCCGCAGGTAGGTGCTCAGCGGGTCGCGGCGCAGGTCGAGCATGGAGCCGATCAGCGGCCTGCCAACGGGCGACGGTGCGAGCGTTGCGGTCATGGCTCCCCCTCATTCGACGTCGGACGGTCTCCGTTCGCGGGAGGTCCGTGCCCTCACTGTGCCACTCGACCACTGTGCCACTCGACGTCTGCAACCAGGTTGCAGCAACCCGATCTTCGCGCGGATACGACGACCGGTACGTGCGTCCAGCGCTGAGCGCCTGTGCCGGCCGGGCTCGGTCACCGGGAGTGGTCGCCGGGCTCGGTCACCGGCCCGTCGCCGGGCCGCCCGTCCGCCGGCGGCGGGGGAGCGGGCAGCAGGCCGTGCTGGTACGCGTACGTCACGGCGTGGGCACGGTCACGGGCATTGATCTTGGCGAGCAGGTGGTTGATGTGGCTCTTGACGGTCGCCTCGGTGACGACGAGCCGGCCGGCGATCTCCTGGTTGGACAGCCCGGCGGCGATGAGCTCGAGCACCTCCACCTCGCGGGGAGTCAGGCCGCCCGGCGGTGCGGGCCGGCCCGCCGGCGGCGTGGACTCCGGTGTGGTGGCCGGCGTGGCCGCGATGGCGTCGACGAGGTGGTGCTGGACGGCCGGGTCCAGGACGGCGTGGTCGGCCATGACCTGGTGGATGGCCTTCTGGATCTCGGCGGGTCCGGCGTCCTTGGTGAGGTAGCCCCGCGCCCCTGCGCGCAGCGCGCCGAGGACGGACTGGTCGTCCGCGTACGTCGTGAGGACGATCACCCGGGCGAGGAGGCCGCGGTCTCTCAGCAGCTGGATGGCCTCGACCCCTGAGCAGCGGGGCATCCGGAGATCCATGAGCACGACGTCCGGCCCGTGCTCGGCGACCATGGCGACGGCCTCGTACCCGTCGCCGGCCGACCCCACGACCTCGATGTCAGACAGCAGGCCGAGGACCAGGACGAGGCCTTCACGCACCACGGTCTGGTCGTCGACGACGAGGACGGTGACCCGGTTCGTCATCCGGGCACCACGAGGTCGACCCGGAACCCGTCGTCGGTGGGGGCGGCGCACAACGTGCCGCCGAGCAGCTCCGCGCGTTCGCGCATGCCGGTCAGGCCGTAGCCCGCGGGGTCGGGGGCGGCCGGCGGCCCACCCTGCCGGCCGGTGTCCTCGACCACGAGCCGCGTGGTCCCTTCGCCGAACCTGAGCTCCACCTCGACCCGCTCCGGCTGCCCGTGCTTGGCCGCGTTCGTCAGCGCCTCCTGCGCGACCCGGTAGACCGCGAGTCCGGTCTGGGGGCTGAGGGGACGTTCCTGCCCGGTGACGCTGAACTCGCAGTCGATCCCGGTGGTGTGCCGGAAGTCTTCGACAAGGGTGCCGAGCAGCGGGGGCCCCGGCAGCACCTCGTCGCGGAGCGCGCCGATCGCCTGGCGGGTCTCGTCCAGGCCGGCCTTCGCCAGGTGGTGGGCGCGCTCGATCGTCGGCGCGAGCCGCGGGTCGCCCGTACCGGTCAGCATCCGCGCGGCATCGAGCTGGATCACCAGCCCGGACAGCGAGTGCGCCAGTACGTCGTGGATCTCGCGGGCGAGGCGCTGGCGCTCGGCCAGCGCGGCCGCCCGCGCGTGCGCGTCCCGGGTCTCCTCGAGCTCGAGCAACAGCTGCTCGGCCTGCAGGTTGGCCTCCTGAAGCCGGCCCGCGAGCAGGGAGAGTCCGACGAAGCTGCCCAGTGCGAGCACCGCGAGCAGCCCCGAGAGCGGCGAGCGGTGGTTGCCGGCCACGGCAGCGGTCACGGCCATCAGCGCGAGGACGACGGCGGCCAGGCCACGCGTACCCCGTCGGTGCAGGTGCTGCCCGGCCAGCGCGACCCCGACGAGCAGGCCGAACACCCCGGTGCCTTCTGGTTGCAAGGCGACCAGCCCGATCGCTCCGGCGAACAGCACCGCGACGAACGGCAGCTGGGCGCCGGCGGGAGCGCGCCGGGTGGCCATGGCGCCGAGCCCGCCTCCGACGAACGCGATGATCGCGAGCAGGACCGTCAGCGACTGGCCGTGCAGCCCGGGCCGGGGCTCGGCCTGGGCGGCGCTCAGGGCCAGCAGGACCACGACGACCGGGCCGACCGGGCGCAGCCAGCGGCGTACCGCATCCTGCTGCGCCCGTGCTGTCCGCAGGGCTTCGAGGGTCGGCATCACCGCAGCACCGGCGTCCATCCGGCCAGCGTAATAGGCGCCCTGACGCCGCCCATCCAACCGTGGGTGGACCTCCGATGTCCCAACCCTGGTTGGACGCGGCTCCGTCCGGGTGCGGAGCCGGCTACTCCCGACGGGTTCGATCTCCGCGCCGATGCGTCGACCGGTCGTACGGCGGAAGGCTTGGCCGAGCTGCGGAACACCAGTGCCAGCAGCAGGAACGGCAGCGTCGGCGTTCGAGCCGGCACCGCCAGGACGAACGAGAGAGGACACCGAAGATGTTGCGACTACTGGGGTTTCGGCTCCATCCGGTCGTCGGCGTGCTGATCGGCGCCGGCCTCGTCACCGCCGGACTCGTCACTGACAAGCGCATGTTGACAGTGGTGGGTGCGGTCGCCGTCGTGATCGGGCTGGCCGGCGCACTCGGTGGCCGGTCCGGCTCCGGGACGGGTGGGCCGCGATGACCGCCATCGAGGTCGAACGCCTGACGAAGTCCTACGGCGATCTCGCCGCGCTCGACGACGTCACCTTCGACGTCCCCGAGGGACAGCTGGTGGCGGTGCTGGGTCCCAACGGTGCGGGCAAGACGACGCTGGTCGAGGCCATGGAGGGCTTCCTCGAACCCACCAGCGGGCGCGTCCGCGTCCTGGGCACCGACCCCCGTCGAGGCGGACGGGCCTGGCGGGCCCGGGTCGGACTCGTCCTGCAGTCGACGAGCCTGGACGCCGAGCCGACGGTCGAGGACCTGCTGGGACTGCTCTCCCGCCTGTACCCAGCACCGCGGCCGGTCACCGAGGTGCTGGCCATGATCGATCTCACCGCGGAGGCAGGCGCCCGGGTCGGGACCCTGTCCGGCGGTCAACAGCGCCGGGTCGACCTCGGCCTGGCGGTGATCGGCAGGCCGGAACATCGTCTTCCTCGACGAGCCCACGACCGGCCTGGACCCCGAGGCACGCCAGCGGAGTTGGGCCACCATCGAGAACCTCACCAGCGGCGGCACCACGGTGGTACTGACCACCCACTACCTGGACGAGGCCGACCGGCTCGCCAACCGGGTCCTCGTGCTGGCCGCCGGCCGGGTGGTCGCCGACACGACACCGGCCGAACTGCGATCCCGCAGTGGCCCCACCACCGTCCGCTTCCCGCTGCCCTCCGGTGTCGCGGCCTCCGACCTGCCTCCTGCCCTCGCGCCGTACGTCCCACCCGGCGAGCACCTGCTCCTGGCCCGCAGCGGCCAGGTCAACGCGGTGCTTCGCGAGCTGCTGGGGTGGGCCGACCGTCGGGGCCTCGACCTGTCGGGACTCGAGGTCGGGCCTCCCAGCCTGGAGGACGCGTACCTCGCCCTTGCCGGCAGCACCTTCGCCACGAAAGCCGAGAGCCATGCCTGAACAGACGAAGCTTCGCCACTCGTACCCATCGGACGCGGCGGCGCCGGTCTCCGCGCGGCAACCCGGAGCACTGCCGTTGCTCGGCGCGCAGGTGCGCTACCAGCTCAGCCTCCTGCTGCGCACACCGCGCGCACTGAGTACGGGCCTTGCCCTGCCGGTGCTCCTGCTGCTGCTGTCCGACGCGCCAGACGGACACGTCGCCGCGAGCCATGTCGCCGGGCTGGCGACGCTCGGCGTGACCATGACGGCCTGGACGACGCACGGGATCGGCCTGGTCGCGGCCCGGGAGGCGGGTGTCCTCAAGCGCTGGCGGGCCACTCCGTTGCCGCCGTGGTGCTACTTCGCCGGCCGCATCACCGCGACCGTTCTCCTGGCCACGTTGGCAGGGGCGATCACGGTCCTTGCCGCGGTCGTGCTCTTCGGTACGCGGATCAGCCTCGGTGGAGGGCTGGGGTTCCTGGGCGTCTTCGTTCTCGGCGCGCTGGCCGCCGCCGCGGCGTGCACGGCGGTGACGGGGTTCGTGCCCAACGTCGCGAGTGCGTTCCCCGTACTCGGCCTCACCTACCTGCCGGTGGTGCTGGTCTCCGGCGCGTTGGGCTCGTCCGCGGCGGTGCCCGACTGGCTGGTCACCGTGGCGGGCTACCTACCGGTCCGGCCGACCGCCCTGGCGGCAACCGGCGCTCTGCAGGGCGGAAGGGGCCACCCGGCGGACCTTGCCGTGTTGGCCGTCTGGGCGGTGGGCGGACTCCTCGCCGCGCTCGTCACCTTCCGCTGGGAACCCTCGCGGCCCCGGCAGAAGCGGGCCGCCCGCACGTGAGACCACCCGACCACCTGATGGACAACCACTGAGAAGGAAGAGGAGAACTCCCTTGCACCACGAGAGTGTGTGGGCGACGTGGCGACGGAGGCCGCGTCGCGTACGGCGGCGACCGGTCCAGACTGTGACCGCCGGCGTGGCGGCCCTGGCCATCGCGGCGGCGACGCTCGTCTCCGCATCGGCATCGGCATCGGCATCCGCATCCGGGGCGCAGGCCGCACCAGTGGCGTACGCCGCACCCGCCACGCATGCCGCGCCCGCCGGTGCGTCATCGCCGGCGCAGCGGTGCGCCGCCCTGGCCGAGCTACGCCTTCCGCAGGTCACGGTGACCAGCGTCGTCGCCGACACCGACGGCAGCTTCACGGTTCCCGACGGCCAGGGCGGCCATGGTGAGGACCTACCCGGCACGGTGTACACGGGCCTTCCGGCGTTCTGCGACGTCGCGCTCACCCGGACGAACCCACCGTCGCACCACGAGGTCCACCTCGAGGTGTGGCTGCCGCTCACGACGTGGAACAGCCGTTTCCAGGGTGTGGGCGGCGGTGGGTTCGTGGCCGGCATCTCCTACCGCGCCCTCGTCGCCGCCCTCCGGGGCGGCTACGCGACGGCCTCCACCGACACCGGACACCCGGCGAGCCAGGAGGACGGCAGCTTCGTTCTTCGTCAGGACGGCACGCTCGACCAGGCGGCGATCACGGACTTCGCCTACCGCGCCGTGCACGAGATGACCGTCGCCGGCAAGGAGGTGACGACGCGGTTCTACGGCTCGGCCGCCCACCACGCGTACTTCACCGGCTGCTCCATGGGCGGCCGGCAGGGACTGACCGAGGCGCAGCGTTATCCGCACGACTACGACGGGATCGTGGCCGGTGCACCTGCCGTGAACTTTCCCCGGCTCTCGGCGGCCCAGCTCTGGCCACAGTTCGTCATGCTCCGTACCGGCGACTTCATACCTCGGTGCAAGTTCCAGGCGTTCCAGTCTGCGGTGACCGCACGGTGCGACGGGCTCGACGGCGTGACCGACGGCGTCCTCGGCAACCCGGCAGCCTGCCGGTTCGACCCGCGCAGCATGGTGGGGACGGCGACGCCCTGCGGCACGATTACCCGCACGGATGCCGCCGTGGTGGAGCAGATCTGGCGAGGGCCACGCCAACGCACGGGGGAGGGCAGCCATTTCCTGTGGTACGGACCCGAGCCGGGCACCATCCTCTCGTACCTCGCGGCCTCGGACGGCAGCGCCGGGTCCCCGCTCTACATCGCCGAGTCGTGGTTCAGGTACTGGCTGACCCAGGACCCGTCCTTCGACTGGACGACCCTCACGACCGACACGTACGAGCGGCTGTTCGCGCACGGGGTCGACACGTTCGGCGTCCTCGCGTCCCACGATCCGGACCTCCGCGCCTTCCGCGCGGCCGGCGGCAAGCTCGTGATCTGGGCCGGCCTGGCCGACCCGGTGATCCCGCCGCAGGGCTCCGTTCGCTACTACGACGACGTGGTACGACACTCGGGCGGCCAGCACGCGACGGGGACGTACGCCCGGCTCTTCCTGGCACCCGGCGCCGGGCACTGTGGAGCGACGCCTGGCACCATCGGGCCGGTCCCTGCCGATCCGCTCGGCTCTCTCACGAGCTGGGTCGAGCACGGTGTCCCGCCGCAGAGCATAGAGGCGACGAGGACGGACGGCGGCACCGTCCTGCAGTCCCGGCCGGTCTGTGTCTACCCGCTGATCGCCCGGTACGACGGGCACGGCAGCACCGACGACGCGGCGAACTTCTACTGCGCCCGTCAGTAGTGTCCTGAGTCAGGACACCAGGACGCAGCACGAGCCGCTGACTCGCTTCTACAGGTGCCAACTCGATTCTGTACCTACTAGTATGTACACTCGTTGAGGTGGACACCCGGGAACGCCTCATCGCGAGCACCCGCGAGCTGCTGTGGGAGCGCGGGTACGTCGGCACCAGCCCGAAGGCGATCCTGCGTCGGGCTGGTGCCGGCCAGGGCAGCCTCTACCACCACTTCACCGGCAAGCACGACCTGGCGCTGGCCGCGGTCCGCCGTACCGCGGAGGAGTTGCGGGCCCTGGCCGAAGAGCAGCTCGCCGGCACCGGCACGGCGCTGGAACGGATCACCGCCTACCTGCGGCGCGAGCGCGACGTCCTCCGGGGCTGTCCGATCGGGCGGCTGACCCAGGACCCCGACGTGATGGCCGACCCCGACCTGCGGGCGCCGGTGGAGGAGACGCTCGACTGGCTGCGTGGCCGGCTGGCAGACGTCCTCACCGAAGGCCGCGACCGGGGTGAGCTCGACGCCGCGACCAGCCCGGTGGAGCTCGCGTCGACCGTGGTCGCGGTGCTGCAGGGCGGATACGTGCTGGCGCGCGCCGCCGATTCGACCGAACCGTTCGAGCAGGCGGTGAACGGCGTACTCGGACTCCTTGCCGGTCAGGCCACCCGCCCAGCCAGCCGCCCTTCCAGCCGCCCTTCCAACGAGGCAAAGCCAGGCGCCCCTCGCGGGCGTCGCCGATAGCCGCACCGCCCGCACGAGGAGAGAGGCCGACCCCACCGATGTACGCCAAGCAGTACGAGGTCACCCTGCCCGCCGACTACGACATGCAGATCATCCGCGACCGGGTCGCCAAGAACGGTCACGCCCTCGACGACCGGGCCGGACTGGCACTGAAGGCGTACGCCATCCGTGAGCGAGGCGTGAACGGCTCGCCCGTCAACCAGTACGCGCCCTTCTACCTCTGGAACGACGTCGCCGCGATGGCCGACTTCCTCGTCGGAGGAGGCGGGTTCCAGAACATCATTCGCGACTTCGGCCGCCCGACGGTGCTCCACTGGACCGGCATCGCCACGGTGGCCGGGCCGGCCCGCACCGGGGTACCGCGATCCGCGAGCCGCCGGGTGACGCAGGTCCCGGTCGACCCCGACGCGGCGGGCATGGGCATCACCACCCTGGTGCGATCCGAGATCGAACAACTGCAGGCGCTGGCCCGGCTCGACGGTGTGCACACCGCGGCGCTCGCGATCGACCCGCACCACTGGCAGCTGGTGCGGTTCCTCCTCTGGGAGGCCGCGGTGCCGGCGGCCGAGGACGCCAGCGAGAGGTACGAGGTGCTGCACCTGTCCACGCCACACCTGCCCGCCTGAACTCCGCCCGACGAACCCCGCGTCCCCGGCATCACGTACGTCGAATGGCGTAGCGACAGAGCCGCTCGTCGACGTACGCACGGTCCGTGCGCGACCGTGAGGATCCGACCTGACGATCATGGAATGTCAGTGACAACGAAAGCGGGGAACACGTGACGCGCATCGTCAGAGTCGTCGCCGTCGTCTGCGGCGGCCTGCTCGGGATCACCCTCCTGACCGCTCCGGTCAGCGCGAGCGAGCCGCCGGTGACCGCTGGTGTCGGCGCCTCGGACCCCTGGCCACGGTATGGGCCGTACTCCTCCGAAGGAACCTGCAACTACTACATGTACGCCGTCCGCAACACCGGCCAGCGGACCAGTGTCTGCTACTACTGGCCGCACTATCCGTCGGGTTGGTACTTCGACCTCCTCTGACCTGACCGCGCAGCGACAGCCGACACCGCCGCGGTTCGCAGCGGTCACGGCGGTCCGAGCCGTCTGAGCGGTCAGAGCCGGCGCGCGGTGACGAAGAGCTGGACCTCGGGCGGCGCACCCGGACCGGCAGGGGCGTAGGCACGCTCGCGAATGTCCTCGACGGCGAACCCACTGGCCTCGAGCAGCGGCGCCAGGTCGGTGCGGGGGTAGCCGGTCACCCGCACCGTACTTCCGAGGAACGGGATGGGTACGTCGTCGAGGTCGGCCTCGACCATGGCGAGCAGGAACGGACCGCCGGGGTGGAGCAGGTCGCCCACCCGCTTCAGCGCCTGCGGGATCTCGGCACGGGGAAGCATGAGCAGGGTGAAGAAGGCGACCGCGGCGTCGTACGGGCCGGCAGCCGGGTCGAGGTCGAGAACGTCGAGCTGGCGCAGGTCCGCGTCGGGTGCGTTCTGCCGGGCCAGGTCCAGCATGACCGGCGAGATGTCGATACCTGTCACCGGGAAGCCCGCGTCGCCGAGCATGCGGGCCGTGGGCAGGCCGGTGCCGCAGCCGATGTCCAGGACCCGCGCGCCGGGCGGGAGCTGCGCGGCGAGCCACCGGGTGGCCTCGACCTGGCCGTCCTTGTGCGGGAACGCCTCGTCGTACCGCGCGCCGATGCGGTCGAAGGCATCCGCCTGTGCCGCCCGCCGTGCGGTCCGGTCGTCCGGTGTCTCTCGTGCCGTCGCGTTGTCGTTCACGCGCTCATCCTGCCCTCCGACCGTGCGCGGAGCCATCCGCCACCCACCGCTGGCGGGCGCCATCGTCCACTTGCTCTCCGGAGGCCAGTCCTTCGCGCATTTCGGCGTTCCGGCGTCCGACGGACCTGACCTGGGTAGAACATCAGGTCGAGGAGGGCGGCAGATGCGAGCGAGTGCCTGGTCGGGGATCGGCGTGTTGGCGTTCTGTCTGCTCCTCATCGGGACGCAGGTGGGCGACCGGGACGAGGAACGGCCGGCCGAGCCGCTCTTCGGCGACATCACCGAGCCGTCGCTGCTCTTCGGCGGGAGTGGTCTGCCGCTCGAGGGTCCGTGCCGGGATCTCGTCTTCCGGTACGACAGGTTGATGCAGTGGTTCACGGCGATCGACAAGGAGTCCGTCAGCGCCGACTCGTGGACCCGCGCCGGATACGTCGAGCTTGCCACGCTTCAGGACGAGATGGACCGGGCCGGATGTGCCGAGGCGCAGGGCGTGAACTGACGGCCGTGGCGGTTCTGGGGTTCGAGGTGACGTTCGGTGGTCAGCGCGCCCGCGCGGTTGCGACCCGGGCCGTGCGCCTGCCGGTGCCGTTGACGCAGCCGGTGCCACCTGTGCTGGTTCCGGTGGTGGTCGCTGCCGTGGTCTCGTCGGCGGCGTCCGGTGCGTTCCGGATGTCCTCGAGGCGGGTCTTGTGCTCACAGCCCCACGCGCCGAGTGGTCGGAGTGCCTCGATGAGCGTGCTGCCGACGCCCGTGAGCGAGTACTCCACCTTCGGCGGCACCGCGGGGTGCACCTCGCGGTGTACGACCTCGTCGCGTTCGAGCTCACGCAGGTGCTGAACCAGCATCTTCTCGCTCACACCGTCCAGAGCGCGCTTGAGCTCCCCGAACCGTTTCGCGCCGCTGCTGAGATTCCAGAGGATCAGGACCTTCCACTTGCCGCCCACCACGTCGATGGCGGCATCGAGCCCGGAGACGAACGTCTGGCACCTGCGCTCCGACATGCACGACTCACCTTCCGGTAAGTACCCACCCGAGAGTGGGTTCTTGTCCTGGGATCACCACGCGAACCAGGATCGACCCATGACCTATTCCCCGGCCGCAGCGCCGGCAAGGCCCTCCTCCCTTCCGGTCCTGTCGCTCATGCTCGTCGTGTTCAGCTTCACGACCGGCGAGTTCGTGATCGCCGGCATCCTGCCCGACGTGGCGGCCGACCTCTCGATCTCGATACCGGCCGCCGGCCTGCTGGTCACGGCGTACGCGGCCGGAATGATCGTCGGCGGTCCGGTGGTCACCCTCCTGACCGCCCGGCTGCCCCGGAAACTGCTCGTCGTCGGCCTGGTCGCGGTTTCCGTCCTGGGGAACCTGGGTTCGTCGGTGGCGCCGACCTACGTCCTGCTCCTGCTGTCGCGGTTCGTGGCCGGCCTGGTCGTCGCCACCTTCTTCGCCGTCGCGATCGCCACCGCGGTCTCGATGGCTCCGGCGGGCCGCGAGGCCTCCACGGTGGCGAAGCTGACCGTGGGAATGAACCTCGGCATCATTCTCGGCGCACCGATCGGTACCTTCGTCGGCCACCACCTCGGCTGGCGGTCGACGTTCGTGACCATCGCCGTGGTCAGCGTGGTCGCCCTGATGCTGGTGCTCCGGTTCGTCCCCTCCCAGCCGGCGGTCGCTACCGGACCAGTGCTCGCGGAACTGCGGGTCTTTGCAAGTCGCGACGTACTCCTCGCGATCGCCCTTACGGCGCTGGGAAACCTTGGCGTCGTGACGGTCTTCACCTACATCGCGCCGTTGCTCACCGACATCGGCGGGTTCGCTGTGGGCGCGGTACCCGTGTTGCTGCTGGTGTACGGCACCGGCGCGGTCCTCGGGAACTTCGCCGGCGGACGGCTGTCGGACAAGGCACTGATGCCGTCGTTGGTAGGCATGCTCGCGGTGCTGGCAGGTGTCCTCGCGCTGTTCTGGCTCGTCGGTGGGATACGGGTGCCGGCGGCGATCCTGACCTTCTTCCTCGGCGTCCTGGCGTTCGCGATCATCCCGGGCATGCAGACCCGTGTCCTGTCCACCGCCAGCGCGGCGCCGACCCTGGCGGTCGCGGTCAACGCGTCCGGCTTCCAGCTCGCCGCGGCGTTCGCCGGTTGGCTCGGTGGGGAGGTCATCACCAGCGGCTTCGGGCTGCGGTCGCTCCCACTCCTCGGGGCGCTTCTCACGGTGGCCGGACTGGCAGTCGCGCTCACCTCGCTTCGACGCGACCGCCGACCCGCGGCCCGGACGCCCGCCTCCTCCGCCGCTCGGCAGTGACTCACGTGGCGGTGGATCGCCCCGACGCAACCGTTGCTCCGCCTGCTGCCGGGTCGATTCCGGCGGTGCTCTCGCGGATCTTGAGTTCGAAGTCCACCAGGACCTCACGCGGTGGCGGTGGCCGGTGGCCCGCCACCCGCTGGTCGAGGAGGTCCAGGGCGATGTCGGCGATCGCGCGCTTGTCCGGCGCGATGGTGGTCAGCGACGGCGTGGCGATGCGACCGTACGGGATGTCGTCGTGGCCGACGACCGCAATGTCGTCGGGTACCCGGAGGCCACGTCGGTGGATGGCGCGCAACGCGCCCAGCGCGAGCAGGTCGGTGAAGCAGAAGACGGCGTTGGGCGGCTCCGCCAGGTCGAGCAGGTCGTCCATCGCGGCGGCACCGATCTCGCCGACATACCGCGGAGCCGGGCGCTCGAGGTCGGCCTCGACCGGTAGGCCCGCCTGCGTGAGCGCCTCGCGGTAGCCCTCGAGCCGCTGCTTGGAGGCGCCGGGCCGACTGCGCTTGGTCCCGATCGCGGCGATCCTCCGGCGACCGATCTCGACGAGGTGTCGGGTTGCGGTCCGCGCAGCGGCTACGTTGTCGATCGACACGTGGTCGAACCGGCCGTCCGCGACGACCTCGCCGAGCAGCACGATCGGCGGCGCGCCGGCGGGACGCTGCACCTTCGCGACGCTGGTGCTGCTCGGGCTGAAGAGCAGGCCGTCGATCCGCCGGGAGAGGTCACCCTCGAGGATCCGCTGCTCGTACCCCCTGTCGGCCATGGTCTGCTCGATCAGCACCACCCACGACCGGCTCTGCGCCAGGTCGACCACGTGCCGGGCGAGCTCACTGAAGTACGGCATGTCGAGCTGCGGGATCACGAGCGCGATGATCCCCGTCCGGCCACGGGCGAGGTTCCGCGCGGAGAGGTTGGGGTGGTAGCCGAGCTCCTCGATCGCCTCGAGGACGCGGGCGCGGGTCGCCTCGGCGACGAACGGGAACTCGTTGACGACATTGGACACGGTCTTCTTCGAGACGCCGGCCCGGGCGGCCACGTCAGCCAGCCGGGGTCGCCCCGCGCTGCTTCCTACCATCCGAGCGTGCCCTCCGGTCCCGAACCTGTCTGAACGTGTGCCGCCGGCCCCATGCTGCCAGAGAACGGGTCTTTACACCGGTGCATACACCGGTGTAAAACCTAGGGCACCGTCTCAGCACCGGGGAGGTGCCATGACCGAGGGGACCAGAGGCCGAGCCGGCCGTTCCCGCGCGTTCACCCGCCGCGAGGCTCTGGCGATCGGGGGGTTCGGCCTCGCGGTCGCGTCGTTGCCAGGCTGCGATCTGCTGTCGACCGACCCGTCCGGTCAGAAGGTCAAGGGCGGCGCGGGCGGCGGGGCCGGGAGCAAGGGCGTGGAGGCTCCCGAGCTCGCCGCCCGGGTGAAGCAGGGCAAGCTCCCGCGCCTCGCCCAACGACTCCCGGTCAAGCCGCTGGTGCTCGAGCCGCGCGAGGAGACCGGACGGTACGGCGGAGAGATCAGGCTGCTCGGCCTCGGCGAGATCGTCGACGTCAACACCACCCTCGGCTACGAGAACCTCGTGCGGTGGAAGTCCGGCATCGACGCCGACCTCACGGCGGACCAGGTGATCCCCAACGTGGCCGCCGCGGTCGAGGTCGGTGACGACGGGAGGGACTACACCTTCAAGCTCCGTAAGGGCATGAAGTGGTCCGACGGACACCCGTTCACGGCTGACGACATCATGTTCTGGTACGAGAGCGTTGCCTCCAACAAGGAGCTCACGCCGGTGCCGATCGACTGGCTGGTCGCCGGCGACAAGCCCTTCGTCGTCACGAAGACCGACGACCACACGGTGGTGTTCCACTTCGACCAGCCCAACGGCCTCTTCCTGGTCAACCTCGCCACCCAGCGGGGGACACCCATCACCGACTTCCCGGCGCACCATCTCAGGAAGTTCCATCCCGACCACGCCGACGGCGTTCGACAAGCTGGTCAAGGAGTCCGGGCGGTCGGGCTGGGTCGACCTGTTCATGGGCAAGGCCAACCGTGGCGAGAACGCCGAGCGGCCCGTCATCGACGCCTGGCAGCTCACCTCCGCGATCGCCGACTCGCAGCGTCCGGTGGCCGCGCGCAATCCGTACTACTGGAAGACCGACCCTGACGGGAGCCAGCTGCCGTATCTCGACCGGGTGACGTTCGAGCTCGTCAATGACGCGGAGACCGCGGTCCTCAAGGCAACCGACGGCGACTTCGACCTCGTGGACACCGGCATCAACCTGCTCCGCAACAAGCCGGTCTTTGCCCGCAGTCGTGAGGAGGCCGGCTACGAGTTCTTCGAGACCATCCCGCAGCAGATGAACCAGATGATCGTCATGCTGAACCTCACCCATCCCAAGCGCGAGCTTCGGAACGTCTTCACCCAGAAGGACTTCCGGATCGGGTTGTCCCACGCCATCAACCGGCAGGAGATCATCGACTCGGTGTTCCAGCGGCAGGGTGAGCCCTGGCAGGCGGCACCGCGGCCCGAATCGCCGTACTACAACGAGAAGCTCGCCAAGCAGTACCTCGAGTACGACCCCGACCGGGCCAACGAGTACCTCGACAAGGTTCTGCCCGAGAAGAACGCCGCCGGTGTCCGGCTGCGTCCCGACGGGGAGAAGCTCTCGTTCCAGGTCGAGACCGCGACCAGTCAGCCCGACCTGATCGACGGCCTGGAACTCATCCGCGGATACTGGCGCGCGGTGGGCATCGAGATGCAGGTCAAGGCCGAGGACCAGGCGCTGTTCTTCGAACGCATGGAGGCCAACAGCCACGACGCCTGCACCTGGATCGGCGGTGGCGGGCTCGGCGCGACGATGGACCCGTTCTACTACATGCCGTACAACTTCAACACGAGGTACGCCATGTCCTGGTACTACTGGTACAACGATCCCAAGGACAAGCGTGCCGAGGAGCCACCGGCTGTGCCGAAGCATCAGATCGCGCTCTACCGACAGTTGCTCACCACGGCCGACCAGCAACAGCAGCAGGACCTGATGCGGCAGATCATGGACCTCGCCGTCGACCAGTTCTACTGCATGGGCATCGCGCTCCGTAAGCGTGAGTACGGCCTCGTCAGCACCAAGCTCCGCAACACACCGAAGGTGTCGGTCACCGGCTGGCTGCACGCGAACCTGATGCCGGCCAACCCGCAGCAGTACTTCCTGTCGGGGCCTGCATGAGTGGGAGCCGGCCCAACGTCCTGCTGGTGATGACCGATCAGCACCGCGCCGGTTTCACCGCGGGGGAGGGCTTCGGTCTCGACACGATGCCGTTCCTCGACACGGTGGCGGCGTCGGGCACCCGTATCCGCAACGCCTACACGACGGCTCCCGCCTGTGTGCCGGCGCGCACCAGCCTGTTGACCGGAAGGTTCCCGTCGGCGCACCGCGTACGGCAGAACTCCGCGGCGCACGAGGTTCTCCGTGGCGACGACCTCCTGGACGTGCTGAGAGCGGCGGGCTACTCGCTGCACTTCGCCGGCAAGACGCACATGTACCGCGGCAAGGCCGACTTCGACTTGTTCGCCGGGCCGTACTGGCACGAGCGCGGGCCGGACGAAACCGATGCCCAGGCGGACTTCTCGGCCTGGCTGCGATCGATCGACCACGGGCCGAGCGGGGAGCCGACGCCGTTCCCGCTGGAGTGCCAGTACCCCCACCGCATCGTGTCGGACGCGATCGCGGCTCTCGACGCCCGCGACCGGGACCAGCCGTTCTTCTCCTGGGTGTCGTTCCCCGAGCCGCACAACCCTTACCAGGCACCGGATCCGTACTTCTCGATGTTCGGCGAGGACGACGTGCCCGAGCGGGCGTGCGGACCCGAGGCGGCACACGCCAAGGGCGGCGCGTGGCGGTGGCTCGCCGAGCTCCTGGAGGAGAAGCGGCCCGGCTACGACCGGCTGTGGCGTCGCTACCGCGCGACCTACTGCGGCATGCTCCGGCTGCTCGACGACCAGGTTCGCCGGCTCCTCGACCATCTCGCGGCCGACGGCGTTCTCGACCACACCATCGTGGTCTTCGTCGCCGACCACGGCGACTACGTGGGCGACTACGGCCTGCAGCGCAAGGGCGCGGGGATGCCCGAGGTCCTGATGCGGATCCCGTTCGTGGTTGCCGGTCCCGGCGTGGTCGCGCGCGACAACGGCACCGACTGCGTGTCGCTTGCCGACCTGTTCCCGACGCTGTGCGAGGCGGTCGGACAGCCCATTCCCTATGGGGTGCAGGGGCGCAGCCTCTGGCCGATGCTGACCGGCGAGGACTATCCCGCCGAGGAGTTCGCGAGCGTCTACGCCGAGCGCGGCTTCGGCGGTCTGCCGTACACCTCCGACGGTCAGACCCTCGCGGACGTCCGTCCGCCGCTGCACTTCCCCTACGAGGGAACGAAGTACGACGAGCTCAACAGCGTCACCCAGAGCGGCACGACCCGGATGCTGCGCCAGGGTCGGTGGAAGCTCCTCCATGACGTGACCGGCCGGGGCGAGCTCTACGACCTCGAGGCCGACCCGATGGAACTCTGCAACCGCTGGGACGATCCCGGTGTGCGCGACGTCCGGGCCGAACTCACCGAACGGCTGCTGTGGTGGTCGACCCGGGTGGTCGACGACCTACCCCGGGCGGCGTACGAGCCCAGGCGCGCAGCCCGCAACTTCCTTGCACCACACGCGTCACGTCCTCGGGCGCAGGCCGGCCAAGGCGGTCTCCACAACGGCGTCCGCGAACTCCGCGGCGAGGGGGCCCTCGTGGTGGAGCCACCGGTTCCGTAACGGACCCCAGAGCAGGTCCACAGCCAGGTCGAGGTCGGCGTCGGATGCGAGCTGTCCGGCCCGTTGGGCGCTGCGGAGGCGGCGGAGCTTGAGCTCCTTGACGGGCCGGTCGAGTCGTTCGGCGAAGTCGGCGGCGAGCGAGGGGTCGAGGAGCGTCTCGATGGCGAGCGCGCGCATCGGGGTGCTGTAGTAGGGATCGTTCAGCTCGACCACGGTCGCCCGCAGCACCGTCTTCAGGTCTGCCTCGAGGTCGCCCGTGTCGGGTAGGTCGGCGGGTTGGCCTTCCTGGTCCTCGCTGAGCATCAGCAACGCGTCGAACAGCACCGCACCCTTCGACGGCCACCAGCGGTAGATCGTCTGCTTGCCGGCTCCGGCTCGCGCGGCGATGGCCTCGACGCTCAGCCGCGCGTACCCGACCTCGCCGGCAAGCTCCAGCGCCGCGCTGAGGATCGCCCTGCGGGTTGCCTGGTTCCGGCGCGCGGCGTCGGGCGCCTTTCGCTGCGGTGTCATGGCGCGTAGCGTAGCTCACGGAAAGACGAGACGGTCCGTCTTGTCATGGCGGTGTGCTCCGTTCTAGAGTGTGCGAACCGAGACGAGACGGAGCGTCTCGCTAAGTCCCTTGATCGTTCAGGAGCACTCATGACCGCCCATCCCCAATCGGAGTCCTCGTCCGCCCCCCGCGTCTGGTTCGTCACCGGAGCGAGCCGTGGTCTGGGTCGCGCCTTCACCGAGGCCGCCCTGGCCGCGGGCGACAGCGTGGCCGCCGTCGCGCGCACCCTCGGCGGCCTGGACTCGCTCCGCGCCGAGCATGGCGACCGGCTGCTCGCCCTGCCGCTGGACGTCACCGACCGCTCGGCCGTACGCACCACTGTCGACCAGGTGGTGCAGCACTTCGGCCGGCTCGACATCGTGGTGAACAACGCCGGCTACCTCGCGATGGGAATGGTCGAGGAGTTCACCGAGGACGAGGCGCGCGCCCAGTTCGAGACGAACCTCTTCGGTGCCCTGTGGGTCAGCCAGGCGGTGCTCCCGCACCTGCGCGCCCAGGGCGACGGGCACATCGTCCAGATCTCCAGCATCGGTGCGTTGGCCGGCCATCCTCTCACCGGGATCTACAGCGCGAGCAAGTTCGCCCTGGAAGGGATGAGCGAAGCCCTTGCGGCCGAGGCGGCGCGGTTCGGCGTCAGGCTCACCATCGTCGAACCCGGCGGCTACTGGACGGACCTCTACACCACCGGGCTCGCTGCCACCGAGCCCATGCAGGAGTACGCACCGCTGCGGGCCGAGCTGGAGAAGCTCTACGCCGAAGGCTCGGTGGACAGCATGCCGGCACTGGCCGCCGAAGCGGTCATGAAGCTCGTCGCGAGCGACGACCCGCCACTGCGGCTGCTGCTCGGCAGCTTCACCTACGACCTGGCGTTCGACGTTTCGCGGCAACGGATGGCCACCTGGGCGGAATGGGAGGAGACCAGCCGAGCGGCCGAACAGGCCGTGGCCGCGCCCGCTGGCACGGCCACGCCGCAGAGCGGCTGACGCGCAGCGCTGCCTGTGTCGCACGTTGGCCGGCGAGGTCGCCCGCGCGTTGACTTCAGCTGGCCGGAATCGGACGAAAGCGGTCTGATCAGCCGCATTCGAACGTCGAGAGGCAAAGGCCCTGAGTCGTCTGACTCGGGGCCTCCTTGTTTCTTCACCGACTCGGAGTGCGTATGAGAGCGACGAAGCGCGTCGTGCGCTGGACCTCATGGGTGGCGGCCGCCATGGTCGTGGCCGTTCCCGGGGTCAGCAGCGCCGGCGTCACGAGTACGAGCGTCACGAGTACGAGCGTCACGAGTACGAGCGTCACGAGTACGAGCGTCACGAGTACGAGCGTCACGAGTACGGGCGACACCCGTACCGGCGGCACGACCGCCGTCTCCACCCTCGCCGGTGCGGCCTCCCCGGGGCAGGTAGCGACGGCCTCGCGCGGGCCCGCGGCGCGGACCGGTACCGCGCACACCGTCACCCTCGTCACCGGTGACGTGGTGCGGGTCGGACCCGGGAAGCCGGGCCGGGAGCAGGTGAGCCTGGTGGCCACACCAGGGTCGGGACCCGGATCGGTGTCGGACTCGATCCAGGTGCTGCGGCAAGGGAAGCGGACGTACGTGATCCCGGACGCGGCCCGGCCGTACGTGCTGGGGAGGAAGCTCGACCCGGCCCTGTTCGATGTCACGACCCTGGTGGCCGACGGGTACGACGACCGGCGGACGAAGCGGATCCCGCTGATCGTGACGTACGCGGGGTCGCCGGCGAAGGCGTCGGCCCGGGCCAGGTCCGATTCCCTGGACGGCGCGCGGCGGACCCGGGTGCTGTCGAGCATCGGCGCTGCCGCGGTCGCGGCGAACAAGGCCGACGCGCGGGAGTTCTGGGAGTCGCTCGACGACGACCGTCCGAAGGCAGGCCGGTCGGCCGCGTCCGTGCAGTTGGACGGCGGCGCGTCGTACGTGTGGCTGGACCGGAAGGTCCACGCGTCCCTCGACCAGAGCGTGCCGCAGATCGGCGCGCCGGCGGCGTGGGCCAGGGGTTTCACCGGGCAGGGCGTCACCGTCGCCGTCGCCGACACGGGGGTGGACGACACGCATCCCGACCTGGCGGGGAAGGTGGTCGAGCAGGCGAACTTCTCCGATGCGGCAGACGCCGTCGACCACTACGGGCACGGGACCCACGTGGCCTCGATCGTGGCGGGCACCGGCGCGGGAGCGGCTGGCCGCTACAAGGGCGTCGCGCCGGATGCGCGGCTGCTGTCGGCGAAGGTGCTCGACGACAGTGGCTCAGGTGCGTGGTCCGGTGTGATCGCCGGCCTCGAGTGGGCGGCCGGTCATGGGGCCGACGTGGTCAACCTCAGCCTCGGTGGCACCGACACTCCCGGCGTCGACCCGGTGGAGGAGGCGGTCAACACGTTGACCGAGCAGAGCGGCACGCTGTTCGTGGTCGCCGCCGGTAACGAGGGACCTGGTGCCGGGTCGATCGGTACGCCGGGCAGTGCGGACGCGGCCCTCACGGTGGGCGCTGTCGACAAGCAGGACGAGATCGCGTTCTTCTCGAGCCGGGGACCGCGGGTCGGTGACGCTGCGATCAAGCCCGAGGTCACCGCGCCCGGCGTCGACATCGTGGCCGCGAAGGCCGCCGGCACCGAACTCGGCGACCCCGTGGGCGAGCACTACGTCACGCTGTCCGGCACCTCGATGGCAACACCGCACGTGGCCGGTGCGGCCGCGATCCTGCTCCAGCAGCACCCGTCCTGGAAGCCGGACGACGTACGCGCCCGGCTGATGAGCACCGCGAAGGCGCACGACGGTCTCACCGTGTTCGAGCAGGGCGCGGGCCGGATCGACGTCGACCGCGCGACGACGAGCAACGTCCAGCCGTCCGCGGGAAAGCTCGAGCTGGGCTACTTCCGGTGGCCGCACGACGACGTCGAGCCGGTGTCCCGGGAGCTCACGTACACGAACGACTCGGACGCGGCGGTCACGCTCGACCTGTCGGTCG
The DNA here is from genome assembly GCA_963721745.1 of uncultured Actinomycetota bacterium. Taxonomy (GTDB): domain Bacteria; phylum Actinomycetota; class Actinomycetes; order Propionibacteriales; family Actinopolymorphaceae; genus Thermasporomyces. Next base: position 49,393 of record CAVRKO010000003.1, read on the forward strand.
CGGCCGCTGGTGAGGAACCGGTCCCCGCCTCGGCTCTGAGCCTTGACAAGGCAACGTTGACAGTGCCGGCGAAGGGCTCGGCGGCCGTGACGGTGCGGCTCGACCCGTCCGGCCTCCCGTACGGCAGCTACGGCGGCGTGCTCACCGCCACGATCGGCGGAACCGACCAGGCGCTGCGTACTCCCGTCGGGTGGCACTACGAGGCGGAGATGTACGACCTGACCGTCGAGGGCACCAACCGCGACGGTACGCCCATGACGTCCGTCCTCGACGTGGTCGACATCGACGACGCGTCATGGTTCCCGACCAACTTCCTCCTGATCGAGAACGGCCGGACCACCCTGCGGCTTCCGGCGGGGCGCTACAGCGTCGGAGCCACCGTCGTGACCGACGCGACCGATGACGCGCCAGCGGAGTTCGTCGTCGTCACCAAGCCCGACGTCGACGTGCACGCGGACACCACCACGGTCCTGGACGCGCGGCGTGCGAAGGAGGTGACGCTGGACGTCAAGGGCGCTCCGGAGACCGCGAGGCGATCCACCACTATCGGGTACGCACGCTCCTCCGAGCAGTACCCGAACGGCTACGGCGGATCGATGGCGTCGGCGTACGTGAGCGACCGGCGGATGTTCGCCGTACCCACAGCTCCGGTAAGCCTCGGGCGGTTCGAGTTCGTCTCGCACGTCCGGCGCGAGGCGCCGCCGATCACTCTCGACGTGGTGGGCGCGCCGGCCCTCGACCTCAACCCGCGGTTCTATCCGTTCGGGCCACGAGCGAACGGGAAGTGGCGGCTGCCGCTCGCGACGTTCCCAGGCGGCGGCTCGGTCGAGGGCGCGGTGGCGCTGATCGCCCGTCACCCCGACATCTCGCCCGGCGACCAGGCGCTGGCCGCACAGGAAGCCGGGGCCAGGGCGGCGCTGTTCTACGACCCGGAGACTCCCGGTCGTACGGGGGAGTGGTGGTGGTACTCCGGTGAGGAGCTCGACATCCGGATCCCCGGCATCGTCACGAGCCGTACCGCCGCGGCCAAGCTCGAGGAACGGCTGGCCCAGGGCAAGGTGAGCCTGGACGTGACGGCCATCGACCCGGCGCCGTACGTCTACGACCTTGCCGTTCCGGTCGAGCGCCGGGTCCCCGACCAGCTCACCTACCGGATCGACAAGCGGCAGCTGGCCCGGCTCGACGTCGGGTTCGGCGCCCACGGCGGGAGACGTCCGAACACCTCGGAGGACCGCGTTGGCATCACACCGGCAGGCATTGCTGTCAACGGGCTCCTGATCCCGACCTTCGAGGCGCCGCACACCCGCACGGACTACGTGCTGGCCGGCAAGATGGCGTGGACGCAAGCCGTCATGCCGTACAACCACAACAACGGTGTGGAGGTCGTTGAGCTACCGCGCCGGTACCGGGCGGGCCAGCACCTGGCCGTCCGGTGGCAGCACCCGGTCGCGACGGACACGCTCCCTGCGGGCGACGCGATCTTCGGCGGCTTCGTCAAGCGGACGGACAGCGTGCTCGATGCGGAGCTCTTCACGTTCGTCGACCAGAAGGACCGCGCCGATGGCGCCTACGGCGACACCCACCGGATGCGGCTGTTGCGGGACGGCGAGCTGGTCGGGGAGTCCGAGGACAAGTTCGGGTTCTTCGACGTGCCGGATGGGCCAGGCACCTTCCGGCTGGAGCTGGACAGCTCACGGTCGGAGCCGTGGTGGAGGTACTCGACGGCGATCTCGTCGGCGTGGACGTTCCGTTCGACCGGCGAGGGTACGCCGGAGGAGCCGGAGCGGCTGCCGCTGCTCCTGGTCGACTACGACGTCCCGCAGGCCGACCTGGCCAACCGGGTGCACGTCGGCAAGCCGGTGACGCTCAGCCTCGGCGTACGGCACCAGTACGGCTCCGACGCAGCTGGGACCGCGGTTGCGGCCGTCACGCTCGACCTGTCCTACGACGACGGGGAAACCTGGACGTCCGTTCCGGTCAAGCCCGGGTCGTCGGGCAGCTACACCGCACGCGTCGTGCACCCGGCGAGTGCGGCCGGTGGTGCCGTGACGTTGCGGGTCGACGTACGGGACCGGGACGGCAACCGGCTGGAGCAGACCGTGACCCGCGCGTACGGGCTCCGGTAGCACCAGCCGCGAGCAGGCCCGCAGGCCAGCAGGCCAGCACAGGGGGAACAGGGAGGGCGAGGGCTTCCCGGTCGAGTCGGACCCGGACCGGGGAGCCCTCGCCCATGTCGTCCACCGTCACGAACGGGGTACGACGCAGCTGTCGACAGGTCCGCGACCTGCCGAGGCCCGATGGGCGGTCACGCAGGTCGACGAGGTTGGCTGACCAGGACTCCTCAAGGTCCGTGTTGTCCGAAGGAACGGGACCATCCGCAGGCTCAGCACCTTCGGACAACTCGACGGCGGGCCGCCGTCGCCGGCTGGATGAAGGGTCCCTTGATGCGGGCCTATTGGATGAAGGGTCCCTTGATGCGGGCCCATTGGATGAAGGGTCCCTTGATGCGGGCGGTGCGGTTGGCCGCCGCCACTGTGCGGTGACCGGACGCCCGAAATTTCCTCTGGGCAGCTGGGCGATCAGGCGAACCGAAACCCACCGAGCCGGACTCTCCCTGATGTGAGCACACGGTCGGGAACGCTGGGAGTGCCGATGCCGATGCCGACGCCGATGCCGACGCTGGAGTCGGGACGACACCACGCCGCGCCGTACACCGACCAGGACCTGTGGACCCGGTTGCGCGCGGCGGACGAACATGCTCTGTCAGACCTGTTCCACCGGCACGCCAACGCGGTCTACAACTTCGCGTTCCGCCGTACGGCGTCGTGGTCGGTCGCCGAGGAGGTCGTCCAGGCAACCTTCACCGCGTTGTGGAAGCGCGCCCGCGTCGGTCGGGTCGACGACCTGAAGCTCGAGTCCGCCCGGCCGCTCCTGCTCGTGATGGCCGGGCACGAGTGCACCAGCGCGCTGCGTTCGTCGCGGCGTCGCGCCGCGCTCGTCGACCGGATGGTGGTGCTCGTCGACCGGACGCACGGCGGGGGCACGGATCCCGCGACGGAGACGGCCGCCCGCGTCGACGACCAACGCGCGATGAGCGACATCCGCCGGATGCTCGGGCGGATCCCCGCGAAACAACGGGTGGTCGTCGAGCTGGTGGTCTGGTCGGACTGCTCCATGGCCGAGGCGGCGGAGGCGCTCGGCGTGCCCGAGGGCACGGTCAAGTCGCGCCTCGCGAGAGCGCGCAAGCAGCTTGCCCGTCTCGTCGACGTGACAGGCATCAGGGAGGGACCGGGATGAGGACACAGCTTCCCGGGGAGCGCACGCTCCCCGACCGGCGGGCGATGCTCGACCGGATACTCGCCGCGGAGCCCGTCCACGCGCGCCGGCGGACCTGGGCCGCGCCACTCGCGGCCGCCGCCTCGGTCTCGCTGGTCGCCGGCGGATTCGTGGTGGGGTCAGGCGTACTCAGGGACACCACCGCACCGGCCGGCGGCGTGGTCACGGGCACGACGAGCGAGCCCGAACGCACCGCTACGCCGCCTACTGCACGTAGATCCGCCCGGCCCGCGGTCGAACCGACGGTCGACCTCGACCTCGGTCCGATCGACGCGGAGGAGGCACGCGAGTTCGCGCGGGACTGCCTCGCGGAGGCGAGTCCCGGCGCTGATGTCGCCGAGGTCACGCACGCAGTCCGGGTCAGGGACTGGGGGCGACCGAACGCGACCGACCTCACCGTGGTCGTGCTCGACCGGCAGGAACGCCTCCTGCGCGCCTGCGTGGGTGAACCCACCGCCACCTCCCGCTCTGGTGAGGAGGTACCCCGCTTCGAGCACACCGTGGTGGGAGGGGATGCCGATGCGGCCCGGCGCTACAAGATCGTGGTGAACTCCACGGACGCCACCCATCCGGCCGCGCCCACCGAGGGGAACTCTGCGCAGTCCTCCGTCCGGTTCGACGACGAAAGTGACCTGATCGGCTTCGAACGGTGGTACCGGGTCGACAACAGGGTCACCCGCATGCGGCAGCGGATCATCCTGAACGGCAAGGCAGGGCCGTGGTACGTCGCCGACGCGGCCGACGGGCTGGTGTTCCTCCGCTCCTGGAGCGGCTCGACCGCGCTCCGCAAGGACAACCGGGTCCGCGTCGAGACTCAGACACTCGATCGGAACGGCGGGCTGCTCGACGCACCCGGGGACCAGAAGGGCGGCGGCGGGCTGACCCCGAGCCCCGGCACCACCAAGGTCGAGCGGGGGATCGTGGTCCAGTCAGAGTTCGACCAGCACTACGGCAGTCTCGAGTTCTCGCCCTGACCCGCTCTCAGCCCGCTGCCGGGCGGTGGCCCGCTGCCGGGCGGTGGTCCGGTGCCGTGGCTCGACGGCGGCAGCGGAATCATGGCGGGTGGCCGATGGGTTCGCGAACGCCGGAGGAATCCCATGGATGCTGCGGGCCAGCCGCATACCCCATCCACGCCCGTGCTCCTGGACGTCGACACCGGCGTCGACGACGCGCTCGCCATCCTGTTCGCGGTGAGTCACCCCGCATTGGACGTCCGGGCGATCACCTGCGTCGCGGGCAACACCGACGTCGACCAGGCCGTCGTCAACTCGCTCCGGGTGCTCGACCAGCTCGGGGCGAGCGACATCCCGGTCGCCCGTGGAGCGGACCGTCCACTGCTGAACCCGCCGTACGCCATTCCGCACATCCACGGCACCGACGGCCTGGCGGACCTCGGCCTTCCGTCACCGACGCGGGCGCCGGTCGCGGTCCACGCGGTCGAGCTCATGCGCCAGCAGCTCGACGCGGCTCCGGCGCCGCTGACCCTGATCCCACTCGGCCCGATGACCAACATCGCTCTGCTGCTGCGGATGTATCCCCACGTGGTGGAGCGAATCGATCGGATCGTGTTCATGGGCGGAGCGATCGGAAGGGGCAACGCCACCGCCGTCGCGGAGTTCAACGTCTGGCACGACCCGGAGGCCGCGGCCGTGGTGCTCGACGCAGACGTCGACCTCACGATGTACGGGCTCGACGTGTTCCACGCCGTCGCGGTCGAGGGTCCCACGATCGCCGAACTGCGCCGGTCGTCCAGCCCGGCGTCCCGACTCGCCGGCGACCTGCTCGCGTACTTCCACGAGCGGAACCGGAACGACCCGAGCCTGCCGCCGGGCGGCCTGCTCGGTGACGCCGGCGCGACCTGCGTCGTCGCCGACCCGTCCCGACTCGAGACCGAGGACCGACCGGTGCGAGTGGAGGTCGCGCCCGGGCTGTGCCGTGGCCAGACGGTCGTCGACCTCCGGGACGAACGCGGCGAACGGGAGGTCCCCGAGGCGGCGGGCCGCCGGATCGCGGTCGCCGTCGGGATCGATCCAGACCATTACCGGGACCTGTTCGTCTCGACCCTGGTGCGTGGGTAGGGGCCAACGGGGGCGTTCGGTCCTTCCCGAGTGGGCCCGCCGGCAGGCCGTGCGCGCGGGACGTCAGGATGGGAGCCATGTCCCATCAACCCGACGCTGTGCCGGGGCACTGCGTGCGCGACGGGTCGGCAGCGGACGCCGCCGCCTGCGCGGCGATCTATGCGCCGTACGTCACCGACACGGTGATCACGTTCGAGACCGAGCCGCCGTCTCCCGCGGAGATGGCTGCGCGCATCGCGACCGCCGTACGCACGCACGCGTTCGTCGTGTTCGAGGACGCCGGGCGGGTGGTCGGGTACGCCTACGGCGGCCCGTACAAGGCGCGCTCGGCGTACCGCTGGTCGTGTGAGGTCAGCGTCTACCTCGAGCGTGGTCGCCGGCGTACGGGCGCCGGCCGCGCGCTCTATGCCGCGCTCTTCGAACGCCTGGAGCGGCGCGGGTTCCGTACCGTCGTTGCGGGCATGACGCAGCCGAACGCCGCGAGCGAGGGCCTGCACCGGGCGATGGGCTTCGAGCCGGTGGGGACGTACCGCCGGATCGGCTGGAAGCACGGGGCCTGGCACGACGTCACCTGGGTCCAACGCTCGATCGCCACCGGCGACGACCCACCGCCGGAGCCGCGCTGAGCGCGAGCGCCGGAGGGTCGCGGCCTTCGGGCTACGAGGAGCTCATGCCCATCTGGTCGCGCGGAGTGTCCTTGAGGACGCCGATCAGGTGGCCCTCGGGATCCTTGAACTGGCCGATCTCCAGGCCCTCCATCACCTTGTCGGGGCCGAACATCCGGGTGCCGCCGAGGCTCTCGGCCTTCGCGAGGGTCGCTTCCACGTCGGGCACCGCGACATAGAACGTGACGTGGCCCTCGTAGCCCTCCGGCCCGCTCGCGACCCCGCCGCCGAGGCCCACGCCGTCCGCGGAGGTGTTGTCCTGCCGCTGAACGATGCCGTAGTTCATGGGGTTGTCCGCGTCGATCTGCCATCCGAAGAGGTCGGAGTAGTAGGTCTGCAGCTTCTCTCCGTCGCGCCCGATGATCTCGAAGTGGACGACCGGCTGTCCCATGGCTGCTCCTTTGTAGGGCGCGGGCGACGATCGACGCGTTGTCGCCCGGGCACAACAAAATACGGCGTGCGCAGCGGACTCGGGCCCGAATCCGCAGGTCGGTGGGATCCACGGTGTACGGACCCGGCCGAGATGTTTAGGGTAGCCTTACCTACGACGCCCGGCATTCGGCCTGGCTTCCTGGTGTGGAGGTGCCTGCGATGGCCGATCGTCCGGTACGCAAGGAACGGCGGGTCATCCGCTCCCGCGTGGTCCGCACCGAGTGGCTGACTGCGCACCTGATCCGGGTGACCGTCGGGGGTGGCGACGTTGCGGCGTTCGACAACAACGCCTTCACCGACCGCTACGTCAAGCTGGTGTTCCCGCGGCCGGGCGTCGAGTACCCCGAGCCGTTCGAGATCGGGCGCATCCGCGCGGAGCTGCCGCGGGAGCAGTGGCCGGTGACGCGTACGTACACCGTACGGTCCTACGACCCGACGACGGCGGAGCTCGCCATCAACTTCGTCCACCACGGCGAGGAGGGCCTCGCAGGCCCGTGGGCGGCGGGCGCGAAGCCCGGCGACGAGCTGCTGCTGCTCGGCCCTGGCGGCGCGTACGCCCCGAGTCCCGACGCCGCCTGGCATCTCATGGTGGGCGACGAGAGCGCCCTGCCAGCCATCGCGTCCGCGCTGGAGGAACTGCCGGCGGGCGTTCCGGTCGAGGCGTTCGTCGAGGTGTCCGGTCCCGACGAGGAGATCCCGCTCCGGACGCGCGGGTCGCTCACCCTGCGGTGGTTCCACCGCGACGGGTCGGCGGCGGAGCCGGGGCGCGAGTTGGTGGATGCCGTACGCACCGCGGAGTTCCGCCCCGGTCCCGTGCACGCGTTCGTCCACGGCGAGGCGGGCTTCGTCCGGGAGCTTCGCACCCATCTGCGCCACGACCGGCAGCTTCCCACCGAGCTGCTCTCGATCTCCGGCTACTGGCGCCGCGGCAAGAACGAGGACGGGTGGCAGGCCGAGAAGGCCGAGGAAGCCAGGCGCGAACGCGAGGCGGCCGGCGCCACCTCCTGACCGGATCTCCGCCGGCGTACCTCCGGCTCGCCCGGCTTGCCCGGCTCGCCGCGTCGCGGCCGCACTCGACGTCGCAACGGTGTCGATCGGGACTGGTGGCGTTCGTATGGAGGGTGAGAAGGCCGCTCCAGGCGTGCATCATGGCGACCCGGAGAGCCGAGCGCTCCACCCCGCGAAGGAGACCGTCCATGTCGTTCACCGACGAAGAGATCGCGTACCTGCGGTCACAGCCGCTCGCCCGCGTGGCGACCCTCTCGCCCGACGAGCAGCCCGACGTCGTGCCGCTCGCGTTCGAGTTCGACGGTACGTACTTCTGGATCGGTGGGACCGGCGCGGCCGTGGCGCACACCCGCAAGCTGCGCAACGTCCGGGCGGGACGGCGCAAGGTCGCACTGGTCGTCGACGATCTGCCGTCCTTCGACCCGTTCGTCGCCCGCTGCATCCGGGTCTACGGCCTGGCCGACCAGCCGGTCGAACGTGTGGGACTGGTCGGTCCCGGCATCTACGTGCGGATCACGCCGACCATCTCCTGGAGCTGGAACATGGCGGGCGAACCCGCGGGGGAGACGTGGTACGAGGCGCGGCGCACCGTTCACGAAGGCGGCTAGCCACCAGACATCCCGAGGCTCAGGACCCTAGGAGACGGCCGCCCGACCGTAGTCCGGCAGGTCGATGGCGTCGGCCTTGCTGAACTGGCCGGCGAAGAGACTGCGCCACGGCCACTTGGTCATCGAGCTCATCGAGAGGTTCCGGAGCCAGATGCCGGGCGCACTCTTGGGCGCGTAGCCCGACGCCCCTCCCGGTGGCAGCTGCTGTGCCTGTCGGACGTACGGCCGCATGCCCTGCTCGTACCGCGCGAACGCGGCGCGGTGGTCGGTGCCTGCCGCGGCGAGCTCACCGGCGAGGACGTACGCACCGACGAGGGCGAGACTGGTGCCCAGTCCGGTGAGGGGAGTGGGGCAGTAGCCGGCGTCGCCGAGGACGGCGACCCGTCCCCGCGACCACTGGTCGAGCCGGACCTGACCCATCGAGTCGAAGAAGAAGTCGGACGCGGTCCGCATGCCCGCGAGCAGCCGGTCGACCTGCCATCCGGCTCCGGCGAACCGGCGGCCGAGCAGGTCCTTCTGGGCAGAGGTGTCGCGGCGGTCGTACGTGAGCGGCGCCGAGCGGAAGCTGAGTCCTGCCTTGATCTCGCCCGCGAGCCAACCCGGTCGCGCCGAGGCGACGAGCCCGCCAGGCGCGTTGTACATCAGGTACCAGTTGTCGAGGTCGACCGGCTCAGAGGTCGTGAACCACGCCGTGTAGCAGTCCAGCGGCCGGAGGAACCGCGACTCGGCGCCGAACGCGAGTGCGCGCACGACGGAGTGCAGGCCGTCGGCACCGACGACCAGACCGAACCGGCGCGGAGGCGCCTTCTCGAACGTGACGCTGACGCCGTCCTCCTCCTGGTCGAGTCCGGTGATCGTGTCGTCGAAGAGATACTCGGTGTCCGGAAGCGTGGCGTCGTACAGCAGGCGGGCCAGGTCGCCACGAAGAATCTCGATCTCGGAGACCATGCCCTCGCCGCCGAAGCTGTCGGCCGGCAGCCTGGCGGTGATGCGGCCGGAGGCGTTGACCAGGGCGAGTCCGCGCTGGTCGAGGCTCACCGCACGCGCCTGATCCATCAGCCCCATGCGGGAGATGACGGTTCGGCCGGCTCCTCGCAGGTCGACGGCCTGCCCTCCCGGGCGGAGGGCAGGCGCGCGCTCGACGACGGTGGGTGTGAAGCCCGCCTTGCGTAGCCAGTACGCCAGAGTTGGTCCGGCGATGCTGGCGCCCGAGATGAGGACGTCGGTGTTCGGCATGACCGGGAGTGTACGGCGTACGCAGTCAGTCGTAAAGTCAGAAATCGCCTTGCTGGCAACGGCTGTGGTGCCGGTGTACTAGTGCGGACCGGTCTCGCCATGGTGCTCGGTCGCGGCGGGGTGGCGGTGTAGCGGCCTGCTGTGCAGTTATCATGGCGACGGACAGGTGCACTAGTGCGGGAGGGCCATGGTGGACGATCGGAAGGCGCCGCGCTTTCGTCAGATCGCCCTCGAGCTGCGGGAGCGCATAGAGGCGGGGGAGCTCGCGCCGGATGACCGGGTGCCGTCGACGCGGGAGATCACGCGGCAGTGGGGCGTCGCGATGGCCACCGCGACGAAGGCGCTCGCCGAGCTGCGCCGGGACGGATTGGTACGCGTCGTGCCAGGGGTCGGCACGGTCGTCGAGAGCCGGCGCCGGGGTCCACGCCCCAGTGGGGCGGCACCGCGCCGACGCGGCGGTGCCACGTCGGATGGTGTGCTGGCGTCGGATGGTGTGCTGGCGTCGGATGGTGTGCTGGCGTCGGATGGTGTGCTGGCGTCGGATGGTGTGCTGGCGTCGGACGCGGCGATCACCGCTGATGGTGTGCTGACGTCCGAGCGGATCGTCGCCGCTGCCATCGCGATCGCCGATGCGGAAGGCCTTCCCGGGTTGTCGATGCGTCGTGTGGCGTACGAACTCGGCGTTGCCACCATGTCGCTGTACCGGCACGTGGCGGACAAGGATGACCTGCTGCTACAGATGATGGACACCGCGCTCGCCGGATGGCCGTTCCCCGCCGATCCTCCGAAGGGCTGGCGTCCCCGACTCGAACTCGCCGCTCGGATGCTGTGGCGGATCTTCCGCCAGCACCCCTGGCTCGCGCCGGCGCTGTCGGTCACGCGCCCGCAGCCGGTCGCCAGCGGACTACCGTTCACGGAGTGGGTACTCGCCACGCTGGACGATCATGACCTCGACCTGCAAGCGATGTTCTCCGTTCACATCACACTGTTCAACTACGCACGCGGCACCGCGGTCAACGTCGAGATGGAGGCGGAGGCCGAAGCCGCGACCGGACTCGACAACGAAGAATGGCTGGACTCTCAGCAGCCGGCCCTCCGGAAGCTGCTTGCCACGGGCCGGTTCCCCACGCTGGGACGGTTGACGGAGACGGGGTACCGTCTCGACCTCGACGAGCTGTTCGAGTTCGGCCTGCAGCGGTTGCTCGACGGCTTTGCCGTACTCGTCGAGCATCGCTGAGGGCCGCTGTCCAGTACGGACACAGGCTCGCAGTGCGGGACGACGCATTGCGCTACGGACAGAGGCTCGCAGCGCGGTCCGACGCTATGCGGGGCGGCCAGCGGCGACACGGCGATGCCCTTGTTTTGTTGGGCTCCGGTACCGATCGACGGCCCGAGCGTTGTCGGAGGTCTGGTCTAGGTTCGGATCATGACGTCGACCACGGTGGCTCCGCCGCAGCATCGCAACGCGGTGTTGGTGCAGCGGGTGCGTGCGGCGCTCGAGGACCAGTCGGGCGTTGGTCTGTCGTCGATGCGTTCGGATGAGCTGGGCGACTATCTGGCTGATCTGCAGGGGTTGATGGCGCAGGTCCAGGCGCAGTTGTTGTCGGCGGTGCGTGAGGCGGACCGGCGTGAGATCGCGAAGACGGTCGGTGCGGCAAACACAGGGGCGTGGCTGTCCAGCTCGCTCAGGTTGCGCCCGGAGGAGGCGGGGCGGGCGGTGAAGTTGGCCCGGGATCTCGATACCGAGCTGCCTTCCACCCGTGAGGCGTTGCAGGCTGGCGAGGTCTCGGCCGACCATGCGGAGGTGATCGCCAGATCGATGCGCAGACTCCCCGCCTGGGTGGGTGTGGAGGATCGGGTCGAGGCCGAGCATGTGTTGCTCGACAAGGCTCGCACCTTCGACCCGAAAGGCCTCGCCGGGTTGGGCCGCAAGATCCTCTACACGATCGATGAGGACCGGGCCGACCGGGAACTCGCCAAGCAACTCCAAGCCGAAGAAGCGAGAGCGGAGCGGGAACGGGAGATCGTCCTGTACGACGACCCGTACTCGGTCTCCACGTTCCTGCGGGGCAAGCTCGACCCGTTGACGAATGAGATGTTCCGGGTCGCGTTGGAGCCACTGTGCAGGCCGCGGCCCACGGATGCGAACGGGCCGGACCTGCGTACCCCAGCGCAGCGGATGGGTGACGGTTTCCACGAACTGCTGCGCCGGTTCCTCGCCTCCGGTGCCGCTCCGTCCGATGGTGGGGAGAAGCCGCAGATCGTGCTCACCATCGACCCCGACAAGCTTCGCGACGGCACGGGCACGGGTGAGCTCCTGCACACCGGCGCCTCGATCTCGGCGCTGACCGCGCAGGAGATTGCGTGCGACGCGGAGGTCAGCGTCTACACCCCAGGCGGCGCTGGCAGCGAACCAGGCGACGGGACCGGTGGGGCGAGCCTGTCCGACGGCGTACGGCTCTACACCGGCAAGGTCAGGAAGCTACTCGAACTCGGTCGACCGCGGCTGCGCGTTTCCTGGTTGCAATCGGCCGCCCTCGTGGTGCCAGGCGCATCACATCCACCCGTGGAGCAAGGCCGGATTGACCACCCTCGACAACGGCGTCCTGCTGTGCGGCTACCACCACCGGCACCTTCACCAAGGCACCTGGCACGTCCAGACGGCGAAGGACGGACACCCCGAGTTCATCCCACCCGAATGGATCGACAAGCACCGCAACCCACTCCGCAACCACCGCATCAGAAACTGAAGAACCAGCGGGGTCGAGACACCGAATGGCGCAGGCGAGAACCCGCCGACGGTCCCCTCCGGAAGACACCCGTGCACAGCAACCGCGCGCCCGGGACGCACCTGACAATCCGCGGTCGCCAATCACCTCTGCGCGCCCCGCCGCCGCGGCCCGGCCAGCTGCTTCGGTCCGGCCAGCTGCCTCATCCCGTTGCCGCGGCCCGGCACGGACTGCCCGCGACCAGTCCTGCTCGTTCCGATTGACACTCCACAGGAGCGTCACTAGCGTCACGGCCGGTTGTCGACCACGCCTATGAATCGTGCGGTTCGCTCCTCGCTCCGCACCCCAGATCCGCGCACCCCGAAGACGTTGCTGATCGGGAGACCAACATGACCACGCATCTTCCACGGCGTGCGCTGCTTCGGCGCGCGGGTCTGGCCACCGCCGGTGTCACCGCGGCGGCCGCCGGACTCCTTCCTGTCACCCCCGCACGCGCGGGCCGCCTCAGCGCCAGCGCCAGGGTTCGCAGTCTGCCCGCATCCTTCTACGATCGCCCAGGTCTCGAAGGGATGCCGCGCATCGACTACGCGTCGTTGCCGGTGGCGAACGTACGCGACCATGGTGCACGCGGCGACGGACGTGCGTCGGACAAGGCCGCCTTCGAGGCTGCCGTCGATGCGCTGGACGCGCAGGGTGGCGGCGTCGTCTACATACCGCCCGGACGATATCTCTTCACCCCCGCACCGCCGCCGACGCCGCACTACTGGCGGCGAAGTCTGTCGAACATCCACTTTGTGGGAGAGGGCGAGTCGTCCGTCATTCTCTTCGAGAACACCGGTATCGCCGGTCCGGGTGACTACGCGCCGAAGCACTCCTTCGTCCAGGCGTGGGCGTTCCCGGACGTCTCCAACGTCTCGTTCCGAGCGCTGTCTCTCACCTGGACGCCGTTCTCGCAGATGCGGGACGGCAACCCGTGGTACTCCGTCGTCCTCGACGCAGGCGACGCTGCACAGTTCATCGGCGTGCACGTCGACCTCGGCCAGCCTGGCATCTGGATTCCCGAGGGACGCGACAAATGGGTCGTCGACTGCGTGGTCCGCAACACCGCGTCGGACGCCATCCACTTCGAGAGCGCGACGGACTCCGTAGGCGCGTACAACTATGTCGAGAATGCCAACGACGACGGACTGGCCAACTTCACCAACACGCTGCGTACGCCGGACACGACGACGATCGGCAACGTCCGACTCGCATACAACACGGTGCTGTTCGTGGGATGGGGACGCGGCCTGACGTTCGGCGGATCCGACCAGACGATCGACCACAACTGGATCGAGTCCCAGGTAGAGGCCGGCATCTACACCGATGTCGGCATCTTCGACGGCGCTCCGGCGGCGCCGCTCTATACCGCGGCCGCGCAGGACAACACACTCGTACGCACCAACCTGGCGCAACGCGAGGACAACCAGTTCTACCGCTTCGGCACCGGCGGATATCAAGGAGCGGTCGCCGTCCGCGACGAGGTGCGCGGCATGCGAATCGAGCGTAACCGGATCTACGGATCTGGCGTGCACGGGATGACGTTCGGCATCGAGGGATGGCGCCCGTTCAACGGCACCGGTCTTGTCGTCCGGGACAACCGGCTGGAGCGCGAGCTGGGTGCCGGCGCGCGGTTCATCTCCACCGCGGCGGCGGACGGAGTCGCCGTGGAGCGGAACACCATCCTCGACACCGGCGACGCGAGCGTGCTCGTGGAGGGAAGCCTGACCGGCGTCTCGTCGGCCGACAACGAGGTGTCGACGGCGCCCGCGGTCACCGGCTCGGTGAGCGGCGACTTCGACGGCTTCACCGTGGTGCAGGACGAGCCCCGCTACCGCGACGTTTACCACAGGTTCAGAGTCGCGGCGGACGAGGCGGGCTGGGAGAACCCGCCCGTCGCACCTGCGCGCGCATCGAAGGCCCGGGTCGCCGATGTGCGCCGGTTCGGGGCACGGGGCGACGGCCGGACCAACGACCTGGCAGCGTTCCAGCGCGCACTCGCGGACCTTCCCGAGGAGGGCGGCGTCCTCCGCGTTCCCAAGGGCAGATTTCTCCTCAGGCCGGTGCCCGGCCAGGACTCCTTCCCGTACACGCGGATCCGCCACCACCTGGTGCTGGCCGGGAGGGACAACATCCACCTCGAGGGCGTCGGCGAGGACTCGGTGCTGGTGTTCACGAGTCCGGATCACCAGGGCCTCCGGCTGGTCGACACCGAGAACTCTTCGATCGCCCGACTCAGACTCGAACTCGCCACCACACCGCCGCTGCGCCACAACCGCGCGCTGGTGGAGCTGTCGGCGGCGCGGAACTGCGTCGTGCACGACGTGACGGTCGTCGGGTCGAGCGGTCCGGGCATTCTCGTCGACTCGTCGCGACTGGTCGCCGTGCGCGGGTGCCGGATTCGCCGGGCGGGTACGCACGGTGTGGAGGTCGCCGCGAGTCGTCAAGTCCTCGTTGACAACTGTGTCGTGGAGGACGCCCGCGACCACGGGCTCTTCCTGGGCTGGCTCGGCAGCATCGCGTGCGCGCCGCAGTACGTCCGGCTGTCCGCCAACCAGGTCACCGGAACGCGGGAGGGCGCCGGTATCGCTCTGATCGGCGGCGACCACGCGGCCGTCAGCGGCAACGAGGTCACCGACTCCTACCTGGCCGGCATCTACCTCTACGCACGGTGCGGTAACTTCCCGCCCGGTCGCGTCGACGTCTCCGACAACGTTCTCCGTGACACCAACGTCGGCCGTCTCACCTACACCCCCGGCGCGATCGCGCTGCACAGCCTGCAGCGAGGTCGCTCCAGCGCCGACGTCAGCATCACCGGCAACACCGTGCTGCGTTCTCCGTACGCCGGCATCTGGGTGGGTGGACCGACGCCGATCGGTACGAAGCTCGCCGACCTCGCGCGACTCGAGCTCGCCGGCAACAGGATCTCGGACGTCGGTGGCGCACCGGTCGACATCACCGACGCGCAACGTGCGCACATCGACCAGCTGGTCATCACGTAGCCGCGGGCCGTCGGCACGCTGGCCAGCTCGACGTGGCGGTCAGCCCGACGTAGCGGTCAGCTCGGCGCGGGTGTGAACAGCGAGCCGAGGTCCTCGTCGGCGACCGCCGCGTCGTCGGCGTACAGGTAACAGCTCGCCGCATGGCCGGCGGCCGTGAGGTACGCCGGCGGCTGTGCGTCGAGGCAGCGGGACATCACCTTCGGGCAGCGCTGCGCGAACCGGCAGCCGGGATGCTCGTCGGGAACCTCCGTCCCGCTCGTCTCCTCGGTGGCCCCTCGGCCCCAACGCCGATTGGGGTCCGGCCACGGGATCGAGTCGATGAGCATCTGGGTGTAAGGGTGTCTGGGCGAGGTGACCACGGTCTCGATGTCGCCGGCCTCGACGATCCGGCCGCGGTACATCACGAGGATGTGGTCGCTCACGTGGTAGGCGGTGCCGAGGTCGTGGGTGATGTAGAGGATGGGGATCCGCAGGGTCTGGTTCACCATCCGGAGATTCTCGAGGATCGTTGCCCGCAAGGAGGCGTCGACCATCGAGACGGGCTCGTCGGCGACGATCAGGCGTCGGTCGGAGCATCAGCGCGCGCGCGACGATGACGCGTTGCCGCTGCCCGCCGGAGAGCTGGTGTGGGTAGCTGCCCGAGAGTCTCGTCCGGGCGCAGACCGACCGTCTCGAGCGCCGACACCATCTGTTCGTGCCTGCGCGCCTTCGACCCGGCGAGCCGGAACTTCTGGATCGGCACCGTGAGCACGTGATCGACTTTGTAGAACGGGTTGAACACCGAGAAGGGATCCTGGAAGACCGCCTGTACGTCGCGCCGGAACTGCCGCATCCGGGCGCCCCTGCAGCGAGGAGACGTCCACGCCCTCGAAGCGGACCGTGCCCTGCGGTCGGAGCGATGAACCCCATCAACAGCGAGGCCAGGGTGGTCTTCCCGCTGCCGCTCTCGCCCACGATCGAGATGACCTGCGGGCTGTCTCCGCGTACGGTCAGGGAGACGTCGTCCAACGCCAGCGTGGCGTTCCTGCGAGAGGACGCCGCCGCCGTACGCCTTCGAGACGTTCTGGAGCTCAGATCAGCGGCGTGGCCATGGCTCTCCTCGTGCAGGTGGCAGGCGGCGAACCGGCGTGGGCGGTGCTCGTGGAAGGTCGGGTGACTCGTCCCTGCAGACGTCCATCACCTTGGGGCACCGGGGGTGGAACAGGCATCCCTGCGGCAGCGACTTCAGCGACGGTGGCAGTCCGGGGATACCGCTGGAAGGTCCCTCTGGCCTCGAGCTTGGGCAGGCTGTCGATGAGCAGGTCGGTGTACGGATGGAGCGGGTCGGCGAAGATCTCGCGGATGGGCGACAGCTCGGCCAGCTTGCCGGCGTACATCACGGCCAGCTGGTCGACCGACTGTGCCATCAGGCCCATGTCGTGGCCGATCAGGATGACGGCGACGCCGAGCTCCTCCTGCAGCCGCATGATCGTGTCCATGACCTGACGCTGGACCACGACGTCGAGCGCGGAGGTCGGTTCGTCCGCGATGACGACCTTGGGTTCCATCGCCAGGGCGATCGCGATGCAGGCGCGCTGTTTCATGCCGCCGGAGAGCTCGTGCGGATACATCCGCCCGACCTCTGCGGCGCAGCCCGACGGACTGCAGCGCCGTACGCGCGCCGGTCGAGCAGCTCCTTCTTCGCGATCCGGGTGGTCGCAGTGGTCCTCGATCGTGTCGATGATCTGGTCCTCGACCCGGGTCACCGGGTTGAGGGAGTTCATCGCGCCCTGCGGGATCATGCTGATCTGGCGCGACCGGAGCTGGCGCATGTCCGCGCTCGGGCAGCCGTCACGATGTCGTCGACCCTCGAGCAGGATCTGCCCGGCGGAGATGCGTCCTCGGTGGCCGGATCATCCGCATCAGCGCGAGCGCGATCGTGGACTTGCCCGAGCCGGACTCGCCCGACCAGGCCGAGCTTCTGGCCGGGCATCAGGTCGAACGTGACACCGTTGACCGCGCGTACGACGCCGGCGTCGGTGTAGTACTCCACGTGCAGGTCGCGGATCGACAGGACCGGGATCGCCGTGTCGGCCTCCGCGGCGCTCGGCTGGTGCGACGTGGCTGTCACTCAGACCTCCGCGAGCGTGGGTTGGCCCATTCGTCCAGGGCGAAGGAGATGAAGAACAGCGAGAGGATCAGCACGATGATGATCGCGATAGGGATGCCCCACCACCACCAGAGGTTGCGCAGCAGCGCGGAGAACTTCTGCATCCAGAAGAACGTCATGCCCAGCGTCGGTTCGCGTTGCGAACCGAGGCCGAGCAGCTCCAGGCCGAGCGCGCCGTAGACGGCGCCGATCAGGGCGCACCGACGAAGCCCGCGAGCAGGAACGGCATCAGGTTGGGCAGGAGTTCGCGGACGATGATCTCCGGCCCGCCCATGCCGGACAGCCGGGCCAGGCGCATGAACTCGCGTTCGCGTAGGGAGAGCACCTGGGCGCGGATGCCACGGGTCGGGCCCGGCCAGGCGAACGCCGCGAGGATCAGCGCCATGCTGTGGACCGAGATGTAGCGACTGCAGCAGCGAGGCGATGATCACCATCACCAGGAAGCTCGGGATCGTGAACATCACGTCGACGACCCAGCGGATCACGTTGTCGAGCCAGCCGCCGTAGAAGGCCGACACGAGGCCGAGGATGATGCCGATCGCGAGCCCGATGGAGCCGGCCAGCAGGCCGATCTGCAGGCTCAGCCGGGTGCCGACGATCATCACCGCCAACATGTCGCGACCCTGCGCGTCGGTGCCGAACGGATATTCCGTCGACGGCGGCCGGCTGGCCGGGCCGGCCAGCGGGTACGGGATCCTTCGGCGGATCGATGAACAGCACGCCGACGGTCGAGAACAGCACCAGGCCGAGCAGCATCGATCAATCCGATGGCGAGCAGCGGGTTGCCGGCGCAGGTACCGCAATACCGACAGGGACATGCCCCGCGCGTCCCGTTGTCGGCGCGGGGTAGCATGGTGACCGGTCGTGAGGTCGCGGTAGCGACCATGCTCACCTCTTCTCGTAGCGGATACGCGGATCGAGCAGCGGATAGATCAGGTCGACGATCAGGGTGGCGATGCAGACGGCGAAGACCAGGATCATCGTGATGCCGTAGAGCAGGTTGTAGTCGAGCACCTGGATCGAGCCGTTGATCAGTCCGCCGAGGCCCGGATAGGCGAACAGCGTCTCGACCAGCACCGTCGAGAAGATGAACGTGCCGAGCGACATCACCAGCCCGGTGACCTGCGGCAGCAGCGCGTTGCGGACCGCGTACCGGAGGAAGATCCGGCTGCGGACGCAGGCCCTTGGCGTCGGCGAAGTGATGTAGTCCTCGCCGGTGGTCATCACCATCAGGCTCCGCATCTGCAGCGCCTGGCCGCCGAGCTGGAACAGGATCAGGGACAGCGCGGGCAGGAAGCGCGTGCTGCGCGACGTCGAGCGATGAACGGGATGCTCCACTCCGGCGAGGACGTCCGCGAGTAGGCGCCGGCCAGCGGGAACACCTTGCAGCTGGAACGCGAACACGTAGATCAGCAGGAAGCCGAGGACGAACGCCGGCACGGCGCTGGTGAGCATGCTGCACGGCACGAAGGACGCGCAGCCAGCGCGGCGACCGCGGCCATCCGAGTGCGGCGCCGAGGATCGTCCCGATGACGAACGCGAAGAGGATCGACATGATGCCCGAGGCCGAGCGTCCAGGGCAGCGCGCCCGCGATCACGGAGTTGACGGTGCGCGGGTACTGCGAGATCGAGTAGCCGTAGTCGAACTGCACGCACCTTGAGCAGGGCATGGAGGTACTGCTGCCAGAGCGGCTCGTTCAGGCCGAACTGCTGGTCGTAGGCGTCGACCATCTGCCTGCAGGCCGGTCTGGTTGCGACCGCCCTGGGTGGCGGCCTGCATCAGCCGCTCCCGGATCGGGTCGCGCGGGCTGAGCTTCGGGATGAGGAAGTTGATCTCGCCGCGGTCCACATCACGGTGACCAGCAACAGCAGCCGCTTGACGACGATAGCGCCAGGTCAATCCGGAGACCTCGCTCTCGCCCTGGTGAGCAGGCAGTCCGTTCAGGCGTTCGCGGGCTTGAGGTGGCGTCAGCTCCAGCGGGAGCGTCTTGAACCAGAAGGCGCCAGGGCAGATAGGGGTCGTCGGCGGTCGGCCAGCCGGTCCAGTACTTCGTGTTGTACGGCGATCCGGTGCATCCACTGGACGAGCGGAGTGTGCGGCAGCTCGCGGAGGTAGATCTCCATCGCCTCGAGGAACAACGGGAGCTCCTCCGGGTCGTCGACCTGCAGCGACGACATCTCCTCGACGATCTTGTCATAGTCCGGGTTCGCCACCGGCTGCTGATGTCGCCCGCGACCTTGATCTTCGAGTAGTGCCGGGAGTGCATCAGTTCGAGCGAGGGGTACGGGTCGGCGAGGGCACCCGCGAAGCCGAACAGGAACAGCTTGGCCGAGCCGTCGGCCATCCGGGTGTAGGAGTCGCCGGGTGTCTGGAGCGACGCCTCGAAGCCGGCGTTGCGCAGCTGCTCGGCAAGGATCGCGCCGTAGTCGTTCACCAGGTCGACGATGCCGTAGATCGTGGCGTCGACCCGCTTGCCGTCCTTCGCCCACAGGCCCTGCCCGTCGCTTGCTCGTAGCCCTTGCCGGTCATGATCTGCTCGACCTTGCCGAGGTCGTAGGACGTTCGTCGGGTACTTCGTCGAGGAGCGGGCCGAGTGCGTCGAGGTACTTCTTCAGGGGCGGGAAGTTGGGGAACGGCAGCTCGGATGATCGTTCCCGCACCCTCGTAGCCGATGTCGACCAGCTGCTGGCGGTCGATCGCGTGGTTGACCGCACGGCGGATGTCCACGTCGTCGTAGGGCGGGGCGGCGCAGTTGAAGAACAGGGACTGCGGCCACCAGTCGGTGTAGCCGTACGGTGCGTGGCGTCCCGTCCACGCGATGATCTTGCTGTTCTTGGCCACGACCTGCTTGATGACCGGCGGGCGGAGGTCGAGGGAGGAGTCGAGCTCGTTGTTGATGAGCTGCTGGGCGGTGTTGGTGGGGTCGGTGAACGGGACGACGATGATCCGCTCCGGGCCGGGAAGCTCCGCCAACCCGGCCTTGACGGCCCACCAGTCGTCGCGCCGGTCGAGCAACCGCTGCTGGACCGTCCAGTCGACCATCTCGTACGGCCCGGTGACGACCGGCCACTTCCTCGCCGGGTCGTAGAACAGGAAGCCGTACTGGTTCTTCTCCTTCGAGAAGACGTGCTCCGGGACCAGGAAGACACCGAGGTCGTTCTTGAAGTAGAGGTAGTCGAAGACGAACCGCGGCGCCGGCTTGGTGAACGTGATCTGCACCGTCGACTCGTCGGTCGCCTCGGCCGCCTTGACCCACTCGCGCATGTCGGCCGAGTAGGTCATGGCGGCGTTCTTCTTGTCCCGCAGCATGTTCAGCGTGAAGACGACGTCGCCCGCGTCGAACTTCTCGCCGTCGCTCCAGTACGCGTCGGTGCGCAGCTTGATGGTCACGCTCTGGTTGTCCTCGGCGTACACCGGGTCTGCCGTCCGCCAGCCACGGCCGTGGTCTCGCCGGTGAACGCGGAGTAGAAGTACAGCGGCTCCATCATGGCGGCGAGGCCGCGCTGGTGGTTGAAGCCGGAGGCGTACGGGTTGCAGATGCCGACGTCGGAGCCGTCGCCATTGGCGAGCATCAGCGTCTTCTCCCGTGGCACGGACCGCGGGTGGCCACGGGGGACCGGCCTCGACGACGTGGCCTTGCCAGCGTCCTTCGGCTTCGGTGCGGGTGGCGTTCCGCATGCTGCGAGCGCGACACCGGTGGAGGTCAGGCCGGCGAGCTTGAGGAAGTCGCGCCGCGAGCTGTCGGAGAAAGCGGGTGTCATGCACAACCTCCAGCATCAGGGCTGACGCTGCCGCCAACCCACGGTCGAGCAGAGAAGACAACGATGCGCTTCCTGGTCTGGATTGCCGGCCAGGCTGGAACGACGCGACGGCACAGGGCGGCCACGTCATGAAGAGCGAGCAGCAAGGGGCAACCGCATTGGTAGTCCCTGCGAAAAACCACTGTCAAGCGTGGCCAGATCGCAGGTCCTGAACTGGCCGGGAGCGCGCTCGCCTGGAGGTGGGTCGAGCAGCGCCGCGAACCGGGGCCGGCACGCGAGGAACCGGATTGTCGCCGCGTGCACACCGTGGCAGGGTCGGACACGTGCCCGGATCAGAGCAGACCCACGCCAGGTCGTACGTTCTCGACGGCATCGCCGACCTGCCACAGCGACGGATGATCGAGCGCGCCCGTAGCGTCGTCGCCGACGACGACCGCATTCTCGCGGCATGGCTGGTCGGCAGTTTCGCGACCGGGGAAGCCGACCTCTACAGCGACGTCGACCTGCACTGCCTCATCACCGACGAGAGTGTCGAGGAGTTCCGGACCACCTGGCCCGAGACGGCGGCCGAGATCGCCGGCCCACTGGCCTTCGCCGACAACCTCGGCAGCCTGATCGGCGGCCTCGTCCTCACCACCGACTGGTGGCATCTCGACCTGATCCTGCATCCGAGGTCGGAGTTCGACCCGCACGACGTGCGCGGACTCAGGCCGCTCTACGACGCCACCGGGGATCTCCTGCCCGCGGACGTGGTGCCGCGCGCACCCAACGACGGGCCCCCGCACTTCCCCGTCAAGGTGGTCACGCTGTTCCTCTACTTTCTCGGCAACCTCACGGTGACGTTCGGCCGGGACGAACTGCTCGTCGCGCACGGCGGTCTCACCGCACTCCGGGATCTCCTGATCGAGCTCATGCTCGCCGAACGCGGCGTCCGCCGGGTGGGGGGCAACAAGCGCCTCAACCCGTTCCTGTCGGACGAACAGCGAACGTTCCTCGAAACGATCCCGGCAGCCGCGACGACGCCCGCCGACATCACCGCGACCGCTCGGGTCATCTCGCGCGAGTTCATCCGGCGCGGCAAGCTGCTCGCCGAACGGACCGGCGCGACGTGGCCGACCGCACTCGAGGACGCGGCGATCGCCCACCTCCGCCGGCATCTCGCCATCGACTTCCGCACCTGAGGCCGAGCGCCCCGCCCAGGGGTGTTCCTGCCCGGGGCGTTTCGGCGCGGCACCCCCGCGCAGCGCATCCGCGCCGCGCCCGTCCCCACGGTCAATCCGCGCCGGACCTCTGGCCGGCCACGGCCAACCTCTTCCCGCGTCATGGAAGGGAGGCGGGTTGCCTTGTTGACTGTGCGCGATCAGTTGCCTTGCCGGACCTGTCGACGGTGCCCGGATGCCCTCGCTGTCCCGGCGTGACCTCGTGTGGAGGAACCTGTGCGGACGACGTTGCCCACCCGAGCCGTCCTTGCCGCGGCCGGCGTACTCGCGCTCGGGTTCGGCGCACTGACTGGGACGGCGACGGCCGAGTCCACGAGTAGCGAGCCCCGCGAGGACCGGCTGGCCGACGGCGCCACCATCTTCGGGCGTTCGATCGAGCTGCACATCTCCGACCGCGACGCGCTCGGTTGGGCGAGCATCAACAACGGCGACCCGACCGACGAGGTGTGGCTGGACCGCTCGTACGACGGCGGCGAGACGGTGGCCGACTCCCGCCTGGGCGACACCACCATCCCCGACGGTCAACGCGGCACGAGCACTGGACCGTACGCGGTCAACGCCGCCGACGGCACCAAGGGTGTGTTGCGCGCCTGCGGCAAGGCCGGCAACCGGGACGACATCGTGTGTACGGCCTGGATCGGTGTCGAGAAGCCGTCGACGAAGGGCACGCCCGCCAAGCGCGCCGTCGCCGCGCTGGTCAAGCTCTACAACGTGGACACCGGCCTGTGGAAGACGACCGGCTGGTGGAACTCCGCCAACGCCCTCACCGCCGTCATCGACTACGAGCTCGCGACGGGCGACCGGTCGTACGAGTGGATCGTCGCCAACACCTACGAGAAGAACCTCGACGCGCAGGGCGGCAACTTCACCAACGACTACGTGGACGACACGGGGTGGTGGGCACTGGCCTGGATCCGGGCCTACGACCTGACGGGGAACCCGCGCTACCTCGAAACGGCCCGCTTCGACGCCGACTACATGTGGGCCACCCGCGACGACGTCTGCGGCGGCGGCGTGGTGTGGAACGTCAACCAGCGCTACAAGAACGCCGTGACGAACGAGCTGTTCATCAAGGTGGCGGCCAGCCTGCACAACCGGATCCCCGGCGACACGGACTACCTGGACCGCGCGACGACCAACCTGGCGTGGTTCGAGAACAGCGGGATGGTCAACGACGACAACATGATCAACGACGGTCTCGACGGCACCACCTGCGAGAACAACGGCCAGACGACCTGGACCTACAACCAGGGCATCATCCTCGGCGCACTGGCCGAGTTGCACGCCGCGACCGGCGACGGCTCGTACCTCACCCGGGCCAGGACCCTCGCCGACGCGTCCAGCCGGAGCACCGAACTCAACCCCCGCGGTGTCCTGACCGAGCCCTGCGAGCAGAACGGTTGTGGTGGCGACGGCCCGACCTTCAAGGGCGTGTACGTCCGGAACCTCGGTGAGCTCAACGCGGCGCTGGCGAAGCGTCCGTACCAGCCGTATCTCGATCGCCAGGCAAAGACGTCGTACGACCATGGCCGCAACCGGTTCGACCAGTACGGCGTGCACTGGGCCGGTCCCGTCGCGGCACTGAGCGCGGCGACCCAGCAGAGCGGGACGGAGGCCCAGATCGCCCCGCTCTGGAAGTGAGCGGGCGCCGGCGGAAGTGAGCGGGGCCGGCGGAAGTGAGTAGGGCGCCGGCGGAAAGTGAGCGGGGCGCCGGCGGACGTGAGCGGGCGCGGCTGCTAGCGCTCAGCCGCGCCCGGAGGCATTGCCCAGGCTGGGCGCTTCGCTGGAGTCGGCGTCCTCCGCGCCCCGGGTGGCTGCCGACCTCTGCCGGCCGTCGCCGTCCTGCGGCCGGGGGGAGCCGGGCAGCCCGGCCGCGGACCGCCAGCCCCACGCCAGGGCCGGCTTGCCGTGGCGGACGCGCGCCCACATCCACAGCGGAGGGCCGGCGAGCACCAGGGCGACCATCGTGACGGCGAGGGGTACGTCGGGGACCCCGACCATCTTGAGTCCCGACGCGAGCAGGACGACGGTCAGCGCGCGGCGGACGATCCCGGACGGTGCACGCGACGAGGTGTGTGCACCGAGCAGGACGCCCGGGATCGCGCCGAGCAGGAGCGAGGTCGTCACCGTGAGCTGGAAGTCGCCGAACAGCAGGTGGCCGGCCGCCGCTGCCGCGACGAGGGGAACGGCCTGGACGAGGTCCGTACCGACGAGCTGGCCCATCTTCAGGGCGGGATAGAGCAGCAACAGCGCGACGATCATGAGTGACCCGGAGCCGACCGACGTCATGCCCACGACGAGTCCACCGACCACACCGACCAGCAGGGTCGGGACCCGGCGAACGGCGACGCCGCCGGTGCTGCCCGTCCCACCGGACGCCGGCCCACCGCCGGAGCGTCCGGCGAGCGAGAGGTACGCCTTCAGCACGAGTCCGGCAGCCGCCAGCAGGAGCGCCACACCCAGGGCCCTCTGGACGACCGCCTCGATGTCCGACCCCTCGCCGAGTGCCCGCAGGACCAGGACACCCGAGAACGCGGCCGGGATCGATCCGGCGCACAGCCACAGGACCAGGGGTAGCGCCACCGTTCCGCGCCGTAGGTGGACGACGCCACCGAACGGCTTCATGACGGCCGACGCCACCAGGTCGCTCGACACCGCCGCGAGGGGGTTGACGCCGAAGAAGAGGACGAGAACCGGCGTCATCAGCGCCCCACCGCCCATGCCGGTCAGACCCACGACGAATCCGATCGCGAGTCCGGCGGCGGTGAGGCCGAGGTTCAGTCCCATCAGGTCCGGCACGGTGTAGCACCGTACCCGCCGCGTCTCGAAGATCACCTTTGCATCCCCCATGACCGGCCTGTCCGGTAGGGGAACGGGGTCGGCTACAACGCGTGAGCCCGGCCGCCGAGCGCGCGAAGGCCCGTCCGCCAGGTGGCGTCGAGGTCGGCGTCGTGCGGGAAGCGGCCGACGAGCTCGAGCAGCACCATGCCGTGGGCGAACGCCCAGGTGGCGCGGGCCAGCTCCGCATCGTCGGTGACCCGCGCCAACGGTGCCGCGGCCCTGTCCTCCAGGCCGTCGGGAAGGAGCTCGCGCGGCAGCGGGCGGTCGGTCATCAGCCGGTAGAGATGCGCGTGAGCGAGGGCGTACGCGCGATAGGCGGCGGCGAGGATGCCGAGCGGATCCCTCGCGTCCGCGTCGGTGGCCTCCCCGTTGGCGGCCTCGCCGTCGGAGCTCTCCCGGTCCGTGGCCGCCACCTCGGCGGCGCGGGCCTCGGCGGCCTCCAACGCCTCCGCCAGTTCCTCGAGGCAGTCGGCGACGAGCGCGGCCTCGACGGCGGCCTTGTCCGGGACGTGCTTGTAGAGCGACGGTGCCCTGATCCCCACCTCGTCGGCGAGCCGGCGCATCGTCAGCGCGTCGGGTCCGTGGTGTTCGAGCAGGCCGCGGGCGGCATCGACGATGTGCCGGGCGCGCGGATGCAGCCGGTCAGCCACGCCGGTGCCCTCCGGGGGATCGGACGGCACATCCGACAGCGCGCGCGAACGCTCCGTGTGCCAGCCAGCCCAGTCCGGCCGCGAAGATCGGCACCCACACGACGGGCGTGACGGTGTAGCCGACCAGAACCGCGAGCGGGGGCCACGGGCTGTGCACGAGGCGTACGACCGTCTCGCCGCGGCCGTGCAGGATGCGGGCCAGGTCGGGCGCGCCCGCGAAGAGGACCGCCGCCATCGCGGCCCCGGAGCCATGGTTGACCACCTCGAGCCCGGTGAACGTCACGCAGAACACGCCGAGGGCGAACCACGCGAGCCGCCGCGCGGTCCGGCCCGCCGCCGTTGCGGTGCGGGCGGCGGGCGCTGTCGATCCGGTCACGTCGCGACTCCCTCTTTGCGTACGCGGCTTCGCGCACGGCCTGCGTACGTGGCTCCGTACGTGGCTCCGCACGCGGACCTCGTTCCGCTGCTGTCGAGAGCATCAGGCTAACACTGTTAGCCAAGTGCCACGCGGCGCCGAACGCCGGGTGCGCGGCTGCGCCGTGAACCGCGGCTGTCGCCGGGAACCTAGCCCGACCCGCGAGGGGTCAGTCCGTCTTCAGCAGCTCGACGATGGGCGCGAACTCTTCCGCGAACCCGGAGTTGATGGTGACGTACGAGACCCCGAACTCATCCCGCCAGCGCCGCAGGGTGTCCGCGCCCTTCTGGGGAGACCCCGGGAGGACGGTCACCGCACCACTGGCAACGAGCTCGGGTACGCCGACGCCGGTGAACCGCTCGAGCCACGGCGCCGGAGTGTCCCCGACGGCGAGCAGGTTGATCGCGAGCTCGACCTCGCCGAGCCGTTCACCCGCCGCCTGACGGAACCGGTCCACCGCCTCCCGCGCCTCGACCTCGGTGGTCCGCGGGCTCCAGGCCATCGTCACGATGTCGGCCTCCCGCGCGGCGAGTGCGAGCATCCGGGGCCCGGCGGCGGCGAGCAGCAGCGTGGGCGGCTCGGGCTGGGACTTGAGCTGGGCGATCGTTCCGGCGAGGTGGGCGAGGCGTTCGCCGGCAGTGCCGAAGCTGCCGCCAAGGGCCTGGGTGCGCGCGCCGGCGTCCGGCCGTCCGGTACCCAGGCCCAGCTCGAACCTGCCTCCGGTCAACGAGTTCAGGGACCACGCCTGCCAGGCGAGCATTCGCGCGTCGCGGAACATGTCGACGGCGACGAACGTGCCGACGTGCAGGGTGGTCGTGACCGCCGCCGCCGCGGACAGGGTGGTCAGCGGATCAAGGTCGCCCTGTGGGTCGGGCGAGAGCAACGTGTCGTAGCCGAGGCTCTCGACGCGGCGGGCGAGGCCGGTCCAGGTCGCCAGGTCGGACGCCCCCGCGACGATGCCGAAACGGAACGCGCGATCAGTCATGGGCCGAGCCTGGCGCGGCCGGGCCGCGGCGGCATCGGCCGGGGAGCGTAGCTGCCGCTGCGCCCTGCGGCGTACGGCGGCCGGCGTGGCCGTCGGTATACGCACGCCGGCGTACGCGAGGTGCCGCTTCGTGCACGACGAGCCGGCGCCCCCCGGTGGACATCCTGGTCTCGGCCCAGTAAGCGGACCTTCCCGAAAGGAATCGACGATGAACGACAGCCGCGACCAGACGGCGTATGTCGAGGAGCCCGTGTCCCCTGGCGCGGCGCGCGGGCGGGCGACACCGCTCGTCCTCGGTGCGCTCGGCTTCGTCCTGTTCTACCTCGCCACCGACCTCGCCACGCAGGGGCTCGCGAACGCACCGCTCCCGCTGCCGAACGCGCCCGCGGGCGAGGCGTACACCTGGTTCGTCGAGAACCGGGCCGCCGGGTTCGTCCTCGGCCTCCTCCAGCTGCTCTCGGTGTCGGCGCTGGCGGTGTTCGTGATCCGGTTGCGGACCGCGGTCCGCTCTCCCGCGCAGGTGAGCGCCGCGGACAGGGCGCGACCGTTCGGCCTCGCGGCCGTCGC
The DNA here is from genome assembly GCA_963721745.1 of uncultured Actinomycetota bacterium. GTDB lineage: Bacteria > Actinomycetota > Actinomycetes > Propionibacteriales > Actinopolymorphaceae > Thermasporomyces. The sequence goes on from CAVRKO010000003.1 coordinate 77,115, forward strand.
GCTGATGGCGGTCTCCACCCTGCTCTCGTGGGTGATCGCCGCGTTCGCGCCGAGCATGTCCGCCGACACGGTGGCGGCCATCCGGACGGCCGGCTTCATCGCCGGAGGGACGGCACACGTCGTCGCCCTCGGCCTGTTCGTGTTCCTCGCCTCGCGGATCCCCGGACTGTCGAGAAGCGTGCGGGTGTTCGGCGTCGTGGCGGTCGTCCCGGCGGTCCTGTCGCTGGTGTCGCTGGTGGTGTTCCAGGGTGCGGCACTGATCCTGCTCGGCCGGCTCCTCTGCATGATCTGGATCATCTCGGCGACCGTCAGCGTGACGCGCCGGATCGTCAGGAGAGGTGTCGTCAGCTGAGTGTCGTCCCGGGCCCCGTCTCCTGTGGAGGCGGGGCCCGCACGCGTCAACGCGGGACGAACTCGACCGTGTAGTCGCGCACCTGGCTGCCGTCCTCGCTCGTCACGGTGACGAGGACGATCCGGTCGTTTCCGTTGTCCGGCCGGATCGTCACCCGCGCGTACGGGTCAGACGGCTGGGCCGTGACGGTGCTGCGTCGTGGATCACCCACCACCTGGTAGCGGGTGGTCTCGGGATCGAAGCCGGCGAGCGGTTCGCCGTCGATCTCGATCGACGCCGCCCGCGCATCCGACGAGGCGCCGGGCGCCTTGGCGTAGACCTCGAGTCTCGCTGGCCGTCAGGTATCCCGACGGGCGCGCGGTCATGAGGACCCGCACGGCGTCGGTGGCGGCGGACGTGATCGGAACGTCCACCACGGGCGAACCTTCGGTGCCGACCGGGATGTCGTCGCTCGCGTCGACCCACGTGCCGTCGCCCGCGCGTACCTGCACCCGCAGGCTTTCGGGGAAGCTGGCGTTGTCGCCGTCGCGGTAGAAGTACGTGACGACACGGGTCAGGTCGCGGTTGGACGGCAGGGCGAACGTCACGGTGTCCGAGGGGTTCTTCGTTCCGGGCTTCCAGTTCGACCAGCCCTTGTCGGTGCGGTCGCCGTTGCGGAGCCGGTCGGGTGAGTACCCACTCTCGGTGAACGTCGCGGTGGCGGACACACCCGCGTCGAGTGCCGCGTTGGCCTCCACGGGGTCGGTGACCTGCACCCGTACGGTCGCGGCGACCGTGGTGCCGGGCACGACCGCGGCGACACCCGGTAGGGTCGACGACTCCGGTCGCGGTCGAACGCCCCGTCTGGAAGCGGGATCCCAGGTCACCTGGAGGTGTGCGGTTCCTCCGTGGTCTCCCACGCCCACGACGGTCTCCGGAAGCGTGGGCCGGCCGCCCACGTACGTCTTGGCACGTCCTGGCAGCGTCGAGCCGAACGTGTCGACGGTGACGATCGCCTGTGCGGCAAGGGTGCGCCCGAGCGGATCGGTCGCGGTCCCTCGTACCCGCACGGTTCCCGGCTCGCGCCAGCGCGCATCGTCCGGCATCGTCCAGGTCACCGGCAGCGCGCCGCGGGCACCGTCGCGGTAGACCGGTGTCACGGTGTCCGGGAGCGTCGGCGGCCGGCCGGGCACGGTGAAGGTCTCGACCGGTTCCGTCCGCAGCGCGGTCTCGTCGACGACTGCCCAGCGCTGGTTGCCACCTGAGGTGGGCGTGTAGGTCGAGACGGGGCTGCCGTCGCCGGTGGCCTGTCCCGGGACCTCGAGCAGCCGGCGGTTGGCGGCGTTGACGAACGTGTACGTGCCGTCGCCGGTGGTCGACATGATCCACTGCGCGCCCGGGCCGCCGTCGCCAGCCGCGTCCTCGAGGACGGTGTTGTTGCCGCGTACGGCCAGCCGCCTGGCGGTAGCGGCATTGACCAGCGCATAGCGCTCGTGGTTGGTGTGGCCGCCGGTCAGCCTGCGGACGAACCACAGTTGGTCGGCGTGGGCCGCGTCGTCGGTCCTGATGACGAGGCTGCCACCGTCCGGGAGGGGGTCAGCGACCGGTCGCTCTGGACGCCCCGGAGCCGGAACGCGTGCCCTGCCTGGATCAACGCGGCGTCCTTCGCGACGCCGTGGACCCCGTTCACGAGGAACGTCGTGACCGACTTGGCCGGGACGACGAGCCGGGCGGACCGCTCCCGAACGCGCACGGGTTCGCCGCTGATGAGGCCGCCGGCCGCGCTCGAGACGACCGGCGTCACGGTGGCGTGTGGGTCGACGCTCCCGAACATCGACAGGTCGAGAGTGACCTCCCGCTCTGTCAAGGTGCTGTTGACATGAACGACGGACGCCTTCCTTGCCGACGGTCTGATCGCGGCGGTGCTCGACGGGTCGGACACCTTCACCAGGTGGTCGCCGGGTCGGATGTAGTGGGTGAAGTTCCGGATCGTGTGGAACTTCGTGTTGGGCTGGATCGGGCAGGTTGCCAGGGTGTCGTCCGGTCCACAGTCGAACGGGATGTGGATGCTGCCCCAGTTGCCGCCGCTCGCCTGCTGCGGAATGGCGTCCTCGATCGGCTGCCAGAGCACCCAGGCCGAGGGCTCCAGCTCGCGCAGGTCGTCGACGATCCGGGTGGCGATGCCGAGCCCGGGTTCCATGCTGGTGTAGCTCGTCCCCGATCCCCAGCTGCCCTCGACCTCGCTCATCCAGAGCCTGGTGGACTCGCCCTTGGCGATGTCGCGCGCGCTGGTCCGGCTGCCGGTGCCGTACGTGTGGACGTTCAGCTGGTCGACGGCGGCACGCGCGTCGGCGGAGTAGGCGTTCCAGTTCGTCGTGAACGTGCCCGGGTTGGTCTCGTCCATGGCGGAGACGACGGCGTTGGTGCTCGCGTGGTCGAGTGCGCGCCGCAAGGCCAGGACGACCTGCTGCTGCAGGGCCGGCCCGACGTGTGCACCCTCCTGGCGGCCGCCGGTCGGCTGGCCATCCGGCCCGAGCTGCGTACCCCAGTACGGTGTGTTCGGCTCGTTGAGCGGATCGACGGTGTCGAAGCGGATCCCGTGTGCGGCTTCGATGTGGTCGACGACGCGGGTGAGGTACGTCGCGAAGTCGTCGACGCGGTCCTCGCGGATCTGGTCGATGCTCGGGTCGAAGCCTCCGGAGACGTAGCCGCTGACGGTCTGGAACCATGGCGGTGAGTTGCTGAACGCCTCCCACCTGATCGACCTTGTCCTTGATCTGGTCGATCCACCAGCGCTGGTTCGCGTCTGCGTCGAGGTCCCAGTGGTCGGGGTTGGCGGGATCCCACCAGTCGACGTCCTCGTGCGTCGTACCCTCGGGGGCCTTCCAGAAGCCCTCCATGGTGGCGCCGACCTTCATGTAGTCGCGCCGGACGTCGGGCGCGTTGCCGCCGCCGACGTTGTAGCGGGCGATGTTGAGGGCGAGCCCGTCCGCGCCGAAGAGCATGTCGACGAGCTTCGTCCGGATCTCGTCCGGGTAGCCGCCGGTGACGTTCGCGAACCAGACGAGGCTGGTGCCCCATCCCTCGAACTCCTGCTGTTGGTACGACGGGTCGATCTGGAGCGTGACCGCGCTCCCGGGCGCTTCCAGGCTGGCGGATGCGAGCGTGGCCGTGGATGCGGTCGCCGATGCCACCTGGCCGGCGGAGGTCGATCGTGGCTGTGAGGCGGACGCCGTCGACGCGGGCACCGGACCGGCGGCCAGCGGCAGGCACACGATCAATGCGAGCGGTGCGGTCAGCGTCAGCAGTCGGGTGGCGCGGCGTGTCCTGGGCATGGCGCTCCTTCGGCTCACGACCTGTTCCCGCAGAGAGTAGGGAGCTGGGCAGCCGGGGGTAAGCCTCGCGTCGGTGGTAGGCACAACCTGGTCAGGGCGAGTCGCGCCCCTGGACGGCAGAATGCCCCCATGCGGGATGGGCTGCTGGCTCTGATGGGCGTTCGGCGCGGGCACTTCGCGCTGGAGTCCGGTCACCACGGCGACCTGTGGCTCGACCTCGACAGCCTCTTCGTACGTCCGGGAGCGCTCCGCCCCTTCGTACGCGACCTGGCTCGGCGGCTCGAGCGTTACCAGCTGGCCGGCGTCTGCGGCCCTCTGACGGGTGGAGCGTTCGTCGCGCAGCTGGTCGCGCTGGAACTCGACGTGGAGTTCTGGTTCACGGAACGGGTCGCACCGCCACGCGCCGGCGAGCTGTTCTCCGCCGCGTACGCCCTCCCCGGCGGTCAGTCGGTCACTGGCCGGCGCGTCGCCGTGGTCAACGACGTCGTGAACGCCGGATCGGCGGCCAGGGCGACCCTCGCAGCCCTGCAGGAGCGTGGCGCGACGCCGGTGGCACTGGCCGCGCTCATGGTGCTGGGCCGCGGTGCGGCGGCGGTCGCGGCCGAGCAGGGCGTGGGGCTCGAGTACACCGAAACCGCGGACACGACGCTGTGGACGCTGGCGGAGTGCCCGCTGTGTGCTGCGGGGGTACCGCTCGAGGATGTGCCTGCCTAGGACGTGGTCAGCCGGGAGGCAGCGGGCCATCCTTGCGGACGTGCAGCTTGGTCCAGGACGTCACGCCCGGGATTCCGTCCGCGTCGTCGCCGGAGTAGCCAAGACTGCGTTGGTAGTGGGCGTAAGCGGCCTTGCTCGCGGCCGTGAACTCGCGGGTCTCCGGCGCGTCGTGACCCGTTGCGGCGAGTCGCATGTTCATCCGGCCGATCGTGTCGGTGGTGTGGCCGAGGTGGAAGTAGTCGGCACCAGGGAACCGGATGTATGGCGACGGAACGGGCGGCTCGTAAGCCGGAGGGTGTTCCTCGAAGGAGAGGTGGACGTGGTTGGCGTGTGACTCGCCGGAATAGTGGTGCCATCCGCCGTAGGCGTAGCCGTCCGGGTTGTTGGACTGGATCAGCTGGTCGTAGATGACATAGTCGATGCCGAGTCGCTTGTGCTGATCCCAGGCGTACTCCGCCACGCGCTTGTTCCAGCCGTCGCGGATCGGCCCGGGAGCGTCGGGTCCGCCACCCCGTGAGTACGCCATCAGGTCGAGCGCCTTGCCGGCCTCGTGGTCACCGGTGGCCCCGATGCCCCATGCGAAGTAGATCTCGTACTTCGCCGCGAACTCCTCGAACACCTGCTTCGTGTGAGGCCGGATGTCGCCGAGATCGGTCTCCAGCGGGACGCGCCGTGCCATGGAAGCCCTCCCCTGCCTGTCCAGTCGTCTGCACGTGCGGACGCACACCGTGCGATGTCGCGGCCAGAGCCTACGGGTCGGGTGCGGTGAAGATCCAGGACATGATCAATCTTCGCCAAGGATGGGTGGGGTAGGCGCCGGCCCTGGGGGACCTCCATGTCGACGTGCGTCGTGGTGATTCCCTGAATCCCTTTGTTTTGTTGGATCCTCGGCCATTCTTGCGGCCGTCGGGTTGTCGGTGGTCTGGTCCAGGTTTGGATCATGACGTCGACCACGGGGGTTCCGTCTCAGCATCGCAACGCGGTGTTGGTGGGTCGGATGCGGGCGGCGTTTGATGGCATGTCCAGCGTTGGTTCGTGGTCGATGTCGACCGATGAGCTGGGCGACTACCTGGCTGATCTGCAGGGGTTGATGGCGCAGACCCAGGCTGTGTTCTTGTCGGCGGTGCGGGAGGCTGACCGGCGCGAGGTGGCGAAGACGGTCGGTGCGGCGAACACGGGCGCGTGGCTGTCCAGCACGTTGCGGATGCGGCCGGAGGAAGCTGGCCGGGCCGTGAAGCTGGCCCGCGACCTGGACAGCCAGCTGTCTTCGACGCGGGAGGCTCTTGCGGCTGGTGAGATTTCTGCCGATCACGCGGAGGTGATCGCGCGTTCGGTGCGGAAACTTCCCGCGGAGGCGGGGCTGGAGAAGCGGGTCGAGGCCGAGCAGTTGCTGGTGAAGGAAGCGGGCACGTTCGACCCGAAGGATCTGGCCGGGCTGGGGCGGGAGATCCTCAGGCGAGTCGATCCTGACTGTGCCGATCGGATCCTGGCGAAGCAGTTCGCCGCCGAGGAGGCGAGGGCGGAGCGGGAACGCGAGATCGTCCTCTGGGATGACCCGTACTCGGTCTCCACCTTTCTGCGCGGCAAGCTCGACCCGTTGACGAACGAGATGTTCCGCGTCGCCCTCGAACCCTTGTCCAAGCCGCGGCCCACGGATGCGAACGCGCCGGACCTGCGCACCCCTGCCCAGCGGATGGGTGACGGTTTCCACGAACTGCTGCGCCGGTTCCTCGCCTCGGGTGCCGCACCGACGCATGGTGGGGAGAAGCCGCAGATCGTCCTCACCATCGACCCCGACAAGCTCCGCGACGGCACCGGCACCGCCGACCTGCTCCATACCGGCGCCTCAGTTTCGGCGCGCACCGCGCAGGAGCTCGCCTGCGACGCGGAGGTCAGCGTCTACACACCGGGTAGCGAGCGTGGTGGGGAGAGCCTGTCCGACGGCGTGCGGCTCTACACCGGCAAGGTCAGGAAGCTGCTCGAACTCCGCGATCGTGGCTGCGCGTTCCCCGGCTGCAATCGGCCGCCGTCGTGGTGCCAGGCGCATCACATCGTTCCCTGGAGCAAGGGCGGGTTGACGACAGTGGCCAACGGAGTGCTGCTCTGCGGCTACCACCACCGCCACGTCCACCAAGGCACCTGGCAAGCCCGCACAGCGAACGACGGCCATCCCGAGTTCATCCCACCCGAATGGCTCGACAAGCACCGCAACCCACTCCGCAACCACCGCATCCGAAACTGAGCGGATCGGCGGCGTTCTGGGAGACCCCGGCCGTCAGGGAACTCGCGACAGGTAGAGCAGGGCGCCCTTCGCGTCTTCCTCGCGCCGGTCGAACACCATGCCGATCCGTTCGAGCACGCGTAGCGAGGCTGCGTTGCCGGGCCGGACGGTCGCCCACACGCGCGGGAGGGCGACCCGCGCGCACTCACCGATCACCGCGCTCGCCGCCTCGCTGGCGTACCCGACCCCTCGGGCTTCGCTGCGGATCTCGTAGCCGATCTCAGGTTCGACGATGCCGGTTCGTCCTGGAAAGATCCCGCAGTTCCCGACCAGGCGGCCGGACGTGCGGACGCGAAGGCCGTACCAGCAGAGGCCCGCCTTACGACGCGTCGCGATCCGACGCTCGATCCAGGCTTCCGTCTCGCGGACATCCCCGAAAGCGCCGTCACCGATGGTGTGGGTCCTCGGATCGCCGAAGAGCTCGTGCAACTGCGCGGCGTCGTCGAGACAGAAGGCATCGAGGCGCAGCCGACCGGTCTGCAGGGATGTCCGCATCTCACCTCGCCCGGCCTGGCGGTCGTTCATCGGCCGTCGCCCGTCAGGACGGGTTTGACGTCGACGATCGGCGTACCGTCGATCGCCTCGAGATCACGAACGAGTACCCGGACGCCGTTGACCGAGACGACGTGCACCCGGTGCAGCCCGACCGGGTTGGGCCGGTCCGGCGAGCGGGTGCTGAACACTCCGGTCTCAGGGTTGGTCAGGTCGTCCCGCGGGTGGACGGCCAGCACGTCGCGCCGGGCCTGGTGCAGCCAGGTCAGGACGAAGACCTCGGTGCCGGGCGTGAGATCGCGGATGCCTTCCGCCACCTCGGTACGAAACACGAGCCAGGCCTCCGGTGCGCCCTCGGACCCCTGCTTGGGCGCCGACGCGCGATCGACCAGCGAGGACTCGACGTACCCGATCGGCCTGATCTCGAAGTGTGCGGTAGTCACGAGGCGCCTCCTTCCGGCGCGGTGGGTCCATACGCTACGGCTGGAGCACGTCCGCTGCAGGCGGCGCACCCAGCAGCGCGCCGTGGTGCAGAGCGGTGCAGAGCGTGCTCGTCACATCGACGGCGGCTCGTCGGTCAGGGGGATGACCGGTCCCGACGGGAGAATGTGACCAATGGACGACGTATTTCTGGCCGAACGGTTCGAGGCGCACCGCACCCACCTGCGGGCGGTCGCCTACCGGCTCCTGGGCTCCTCGAGTGAGGCCGAGGACGCCGTTCAGGATGCCTGGCTGCGGCTCAGCCGTTCCGACGCCGACGACATCGAGAACCTCGGTGGATGGCTCACGACGGTCGTGGCCCGGGTGTGCCTGAACATGCTGCAGTCCCGCAAGTCACGGCGGGAGGACCCGCTTCCCGACCACGAGTCCGCGCCGCTCCGAGGCGTACGCACTGGCCACGCCGGCCCAGCCGACCCGGCCGATCCCGAGCACGAGGCGATCCTCGCGGACTCGGTGGGAATCGCGTTGCTGGTCGTGCTCGACACCCTGACCCCGGCCGAGCGGCTCGCCTTCGTGCTCCATGACATGTTCGCGCTGCCGTTCGAGGAGATCGCCCCCGTCGTCGACCGGACACCCGCCGCGGCGAGACAGCTGGCCAGCCGCGCGCGGAGGCGGGTACAGGGACAGGAGCCGACCGCGGTGGCTGGGCCCGATCCCGTCCGCCAGCGGCAGGTCGTCGCCGCCTTCCTCGCCGCCTCGCGTGGTGGGGACTTCGAAGCACTCCTCGCCATTCTCGACCCGGACGTCGTGGTCCGAGCCGACGGCGCCGCCGTGCTCATCGGTGCGACGCGGGAGGTCCGCGGCGCGGCCGACGTGGCCGGCACGTTCGCGGGGCGCGCCCAGGCCGCACGCCCGGCACTCGTCGACGGGGTCCCCGGCCTCGCCTGGGCACCGGCTGGTCGGCCGCGGGTCGTGTTCCGCTTCACGATCAGGGACGGGAGGATCGCGGCGATCGACCTGGTCGCCGACGCCGACCAGCTCAGCCGGCTCGACCTGGAGCTCCTCGACGGCTGAGGAGCCCTTGGCCCCGTCAGGCGTGGTCCTTCGGGTTGCTCCAGAACCACGCCTCGGGGTCGTACGCGGCGGGTGTCGGGTGCTGCCACGGACAGATCAGCCCGTGCAGGTGGAGGTTGTCGCGGCTGGGAACGTTCCGCAGGTCCTCGTGCGCCATCGCGACGACGGGGGAGTTGCTCACGAGTCCCATGTAGAAGGGCCCTTCGCTGATGTGGATCTTGATCATCTCCCACACCAGCTGGTACCGCTTCAGCGTCGTGGTCTCGACCTTCGCCTTGTCGTACAGCTCCCACAGGCGCTCGACCGCCGAGCCCTTCGGCGGCTTCATGCTCGGTGGCTTCCGGTCGTACGGCTCGATGTCGGCGACCTTCGCCTCCGCCGGCGTGTTCCGGATCATGTGGTAGTTGGCGTACAGCGGTGCCCAGAACGCCGCGCTGAGTGAGTTGCCGACCGGCACGAGCAGCTCCGGGCTCACCATGCACTCGTGGACCGGCATGGAGGGATAGAGCCAGGTCGTGTACGTCATGAGCTCGCCGGCCTGCCACTTCACCGACCACTGGGCGGGCGGGACCGGGTTGCGGTCGACGTCGAGCCCGATCTCACGCCAGTACTTCACGAAGTAGTCGGCGATCTGGTTGCCGTCCTTGGGGATGTCGGCCGCATGGTCGAGCCGGATCTTCAGCGGACCGCCGTCCGGCAGTTCGCGTACGCCGTCACCGTCCTTGTCGACGACACCGATCTCGTCGAGGAGCTTCTTCGCCTTCGCCACGTCGTGCTCGACGTAGGCGTCCCGCCACTGCTCGAAGGTCTTCCGTCCCTCGGGGTCCGCCAGGGCGTCCGTCGACTGGAAGCGGTAGGTGCCGGTGGTCGGCCGACCGGTGTTGAAGAAGACCGCCTTCTGCACCTCGGAACGGTCGACGGCGTGGGACAGCGCCTGCCGGAACTTCGGCTCGTTGAGCACCTTGCGGACCGGCTCGTTGCGGTAGTTGAGGTTGAAGAAGAACAGCGACCCGCAGCCGGAACCACTGTCCCAGAGAAGCAGGTTGAGCTTGTGCCGCGACCGGGCCGCCTTGAGCGTCGACACGTCGGCGAGCGCGATGCCCATGAAGGTGCCGTGGACGTAGTCGACCTCGCCCTCCTGCACCTTGAGCTTCGCGACCTCACGGTCGGGTACGGCGCTGACGTTGATCTTGTCGATGTAGGGAAGCTGGTCGCCGCTCGGGCTCACGCAGTAGTAGTAGGGGTTGCGTTCCCACCGCATGGCGCGACCCTCGCTGTACGACGCGAGCCGCCATCCGTTCATCGTGGGGCACTCGGGGTTGGTGCCGAAGTTGCGCTTCTGCTCGAACGTGTCCGCCCACGTCTCGCGCAGTCCCGTCTTGTACGCGGCGTGGAAGTCCTTCAGGTAGTGCTTGGGGGCGATCCACGTCGGCCCGACGCCCGCCTTGACCCAGTTTGCGAGGTGGAACGCGGTCAACGGTGCCGGGGTGTCGAACTCGATCACCACGGTCAGTTCGTCGGGCGCCGAGAGCTTCGCGACCGTGCCGCGCGCGGAGCGCAGCTCGGCCGGCGCGACCTCCGGATGCCGCTCGTCGAGGACCATGTCCTTCCACCAGAACATCACGTCGTCCGCCGTGCACGGCTGCCCGTCGGACCACTTGAGGCCCTTGCGGAAGTGGAGGGTCCACGTCGACTGGTCGGCGTTCGTGTCCCAGCTCTCGGCCATGCCGGGTCCGACGTCCACGGCGTCGTTGAGCCAGCGCAGCGGGGAGTGGCCGTACATGTACTCCTTGATCGTCACGCTGTTGGTCTCGTCGATGATCAGGCGCATGGTGCCGCCGTACCGGCCTTCCTGGTCCAGCCAGTTGTGCGGCAGGACGTACGGCTTGGCGGGCAGCCGGTCCCGCAGGGGCGGCAGCTTGCCGGCCTTCACCTGCGCCGCGAGTTCGGGCGCCTCGGCGAGGCGCTGGGGTGCCGGGAGCGCCTTGGTCTGGGACCCCTTGCCCGTCCTGGCCTCCGACTGGGGCTGCGGCGACTCGTCGTTGCCGCCTCCGGACGACGTACACGCGGCCAACATCACGGACCCGGCTCCCGCCGCGGACGCGTGCAGGAACGTACGCCGACTCATCGCGACGCGAGCAACCTGGCGCTGATCCATTGCACACTCCATCTCGACCGGTTCTGGCGACGCCAGGGACCGGACCGCGACACCAGCCCGCTGCGCCGTGCGGGAGGTCCCGAGTCTGGCCCGCGTGACAGCCGCGGATCAATGCTCGGCAGGGGGCCAAGGCCGGACTCGACGTGTCCGGCCCAGGACTCCCACGCCTGAGACGTGCGGGTGTTGCGGAGGGACCGGCCGGATCTGATGGCTCGGACCCGAACCCGGCCGCGCCTCGAACCAACCGGGATGATGGGCGGATGTCGAATCGACGAGTGCTCCTGACGGGTGCCGCCGGAGGCGTGGCGCGGATGCTGCTACCGGGCCTGGTCGAGTCGTACGACGTCGTGGTGACCGACCGGCGGCCGGTCGACGACGTCGGTCAGGCAGAGGGACTGCGGCTCGCCGGCGGCAGGTGTGGCGACCTGGGCGATCCGGCGTTCGTCGCCGAGGTCACCGACGGAATCGACGCGATCGTCCACCTGGCGGCGAACCCGAATCCGAGGGCCAGCTGGGACGAGCTCCGCGGACCCAACGTGGACGTCGTTGCGTCAGTGCTGGCCAGCGGCGTGCCGCGGATCGTGCTCGCCAGCTCGGCCCACGCCATGGGGCAGTACGCCGCGGCCGGACGGGTCCGGATCGACCCCGACTGGCCGGTAGCCCCGTGTTGTGCGTACGGCGCGACGAAGTGCTTCGCCGAGGCGCTCGGCCGGGCGCACGCCTACCGCACCGGCGTCCCCGTCGTGGCGTTGCGACTGGGTGCGACCGTCGCCGAACCGCCGGTATCCAGTGCGCTGACCGCATGGCTCGGGCCTGCCGACCTGCGGCACCTCGTCGTCCGCGCCCTCGAGGCGGACGTGTCGTTCGCCGCCTGTGCCGGCTTGTCGGCCAACACCCGCGGCCAGTTCGATCTGCGGAACGAGATCGGTTACGAGCCGGTCCTCGACTCCGAGGTGTACGCCGACGGGGTGCCACTCGACGACAGCTGGGGGCCGTGCGTGCCGTAGCGCGGTACGCCGGGACGCGCCGGAACCCGAGGCGTCACCGGGGGCGAGTCCGCAGCCGTCAGAGGTCGTGTCCCGGCGACGTGAACCGGGCAAGGGTGGCACCCACGTCGCCCGCGGCATCGGGGGAGGCCTGCTCGTGCAGGGCGATGGCCTGGCAGATGTCGTCGTCGCCGGAGGCGAGCCCTGCCGTCAACGCGGCCGCCGTCCTCGTCAGGAGCGCCAGGTCGGCGGCTTGCGGAGCGACGGCGCCCGCCGCCGCCTGGGCGAATGCGTCCTGGAGCCGGCGGACGCCGTGCAGTGCCTGCTGCCCGGCCAGCGGCTCGGGCAGGACCAGGCTGTCGTCGGCGTCCTCCCAGGTGGCGAGGGCGACCAGGACGTTCTCGACCAGCAGGAGCGCGGCCAGGAGGTCGGCGTCCCCCTCGGGAGTGGCGGCCTGCAGCGGCGGAACGGATGGCACCGACGGAACGGAGGGCACGGGCGGAGACGCGGAGGACACCTGCGCGGGAAGAGCGGCCGGTGGTGGGGAGGAGGCGAGGGCGTCTGGGTGGTTCGGATATGAGCTGGGCCGTTCGGTGGCGGTGTCGGTCACGTGGGCTCCTGGGAGTCGGTGATCGTGGCGCGCGAGGGTCCGGTATGCCGCTGTATGCCCGTAACGGCCCGGAGTACTCCTAACGGGACGACCCTTCCCGGCGCAGACGTTGCCGGATCCGGACACGGAGAGTGGTTTGTGTCATGCAGAACCGCGGGAGGCTTCGTCACGAGCTGTTCAGGCCAAGACCCTCGCGTGAACGGAGTGAGTGACATGGTTCAGGTGGCGGACCCGCAGATGCCTTCCACTGACGGTGTTTCCACGAACCCTGAGATTTCTGCAGTCGCTGAGGTGCCCCCGACGGAGCCGCTGTCGGCGGAGCTGGTGGTCGAACACCTGGACCTGGCGAGGAGGCTGGCCCACCGGTACGCCGGCCGCGGCGAGCCGTTGGAGGAGCTCGTCCAGGTGGCCCGGCTGGGACTCGTGCAGGCCGCCCACCGGTTCGATCCGGAGCGGGGGTCGTTCGCGTCCTTCGCGGTGCCCACGATCCTGGGCGAGCTCCGTCGGCACTTCCGCGACCGCTGCTGGGCGGTGCAGGTACCCCGTCCGGTGCGCGACCTGTACGCCGCCGTACAACAGGCCAACGAGCAGTTGACGCGGTCGTCGGGGCGCCCTCCGACCGTGGGAGAGCTGGCGGACGAGCTCGATGTCACGCGCGAGGAGATTCTCGAGGCGCAGGAGAGCAGGCAGGCGTACCGCGCACTGTCGCTGGACCGGCCGGTGACCTCGGTCGGTGAGGACGACGATGGCCCGACGCTGGGTGAGTCGATCGGCACCGTCGACGACGACTTCGGCTTCGTCGACGACCGGGAGTCGGTACGCGCGTTGCTGCCGCAGGTGCCGGCACGGGAGCGCCGGATCCTCTACCTGCGCTTCTACTGCGACCGGACGCAGTCCCAGATCGCCGAGGAGCTGGGGATGTCGCAGATGCACGTCTCCCGGCTGCTGTCGCAGACCCTGACCAAGCTGCGGGACGCGGTGGAGGGCGACTCCAACGTCATCGAGTGGCCTCCGACCAGGACGGTGTCGAAGCATCGCTCGGGCGTACGACAGCAGCAGCAGGCCAGCTGACCCCGGGCGCCGGCCTCACCAGATGAACCCGGCCTCACCAGATGAACCCGGCGTCACCCGATGACGCCGACGTAGACCACGAAGCCGACGTAGAGCGCCGCCCACCCGGCCATCGCCAGGAGCGAGAAGCTGCGGTGCCGTAGGACGGCGTACAACGCGAGCGATCCGCCCGCGAGCGCGCACGCGACCGCGAGGGTGCTCGGCGTCGTGAACGACCACGGCGTGAACGCCAGCCCGACCGACACCGGGATCATCGACTGGAACACCAGCGCACCGGTGATGTTGCCGAGCGCCAGGGCGTCCTTGCCGCGGCGGGTCCACAGGAAGCTGTTGGTCTTCTCCGGGAGTTCGGTCGCGAGCGGAGCAAGGATCAGCGCGAGCACCAGCGGCGAGACGCCGGCCTGGCGGGCGATCGTCTCCACCTCGGCCACGAAGAGCGCGGCGCCCCCGACGATCGCGGCCACGCCGGCGACGAGTTGGGCGGTGATCGCGAGGTTGGCCGGCGGATCGCCCTTGGTGGGGTCGAAGTAGAGGCTGCCGGGTTCCTCCTCCTGTTTGCCGCCGTGCCTGACCGTCCGCCAGACGTACGCGGCATACGCGAGGACGAAGACCACGGCGGCGACCATCCGTACCGTGTGCGTGCCGACCAGCCCGAGAACACCCGCGGCAGCGAGGAAGATGCCGAACACGACGAGGTCGCGGGCCGTGGTCGGCGTGTGGATGTCGAGGCTGGTACCCGGTGCGCGCCGCCGGGCGAACACGTGCGTGGAGATGCCGACCACCAGCATCGCCAACGTGGCGAGGAGAAACGGTGCGCCCAGGATCGCGCCGATCGCGATCTGCCCGCCCTCGTCGCCGGTGAGGATGGCGACGATCGGGATCACCGACTCCGGCATCGCGGTGGCCACGGCCGCGAGCACGCTTCCGACGGCACCCGCGCCCAGGCCGAGCCGGATGCCGGCCCACTCCACGGCGTTGGTGAAGACGATCGCACCACCGAGCAGCAGCCCGAACGCGACGACGAGAAGCAGATACTGCATGGTGCCTTCGCCGTCCCCGCGTCCGGGCCGCCACAAACCTTTCACTGGTGGCGGTTTCGGCGCCTCACGACCGGGACTTCTCGTACGCCTCCTTGGCCTCGCACACCAGGTCGATGGAGGTGAGGTGGATGTCGCGGAACTCGGCCACCGTCCGCCGCCACGGCACCTGGAGGTAACCGAGCAGCCGCTCGTCCCCGACGTGTGCGGAGCAGTAGTCGACCGTCGACGCGAAGTTCGGCAGGCAGACGCACGTGCTGGCCGTGGGGACCTGGTCGTAGCCGTGGTCGTCGAGGTCGGGATAGGTCAGGTAGCCCTCGCCCTCCTCGAGCCGCCGTGGCCGGTCGCCTCGGGGCACCCCGAACGTCTCGCCGTAGTACCAGTTGCTCTGCAGGATCCGGTGCGGCATCCGGGCATAGAAGAGGTCCGGGTGGTGCCAGGCGTAGTCGGACCAGATCCACGGGCGCGAGCCGTGCCGTTCCACCACGTCCGCGAGGAAGAACAGGTCGTGCCACCACAGGTCGTGCTGGCGTACGACCGCGTAGTGCTGGTTCCGCTGGTGGTGCGCGGTCTCCTCGTCCATGCCGATGTGGACGAACCGCGGCCGGTCGAAGAGGTCGGCCACCTCGGCCAGCAGGTTCGCGCACACCTCGTAGTAGCGGGGCGTCGAGACCATCCGGGAGTACTCCCGCAGCCAGGCGTCGTGTGCGGTGCTGAAGTTCAGCTTCGGGATCGGCTCGATCCCGAGGTCCCGCAGTCTCGCCAGCTCCTCCCGCAGGCGTTCCGGCGTCCAGGCGTTCCTGACCGCGATCTCCGGGTGGCTGTCGTAGCGGACGCCGTCGCCCAGGTCGATGACGAGCAGGTCGAGCCCGTCGGCCGCCATCTTGGCCGTGAGCTCCTCCCACAGGGGATAGTCGAACGTCAGCTCGTCGACGAACCTCGGCGGCGTGTCGTTCCACATGTTCACACCGAGGTAGAGGAAGTTGCCCCAGAACATTCGCCTCACCGGTCCCGTCCTGCTGGTGTTCCGCGCGGTCGTGCGCGGGCCTGCCTGCGCTACTTGTGTGCGGTCGCGAACGACGCTTCGTACTCCTTGCGGATCTGGTCGCCGGCCTCGGACCGCCAGGTCGCCACGGCGGACTTCCATGCCGACAAGGGCTCCCGGCCGAAGATGATGCCGTTCTGGAGGTCGAGGAGCTTGCTCTCGGCCGGCACGCCCTTGGTCAGGGCGGAGTCGGAGAACAGCCCGACCGTCGGGTTCGCGACCCTCACGCGCATGAGCCGGCTGAGGTTGTCGTACTCCGCCTTCGTCGCCTCGGGCCGACCGGGGATGTAGAGCAACAGCGGACACGTCGCGATGTAGCCGACGGCCATGTTCTGGACCTCGTTGGTGCCGGTGGCGGTCACGGCCGGTTCGCCGCCCTCGATCGTGTAGTCGCGGCCCAGGACGCCGTACCGCCGGAAGGTGTACTCCTGCGAGCCGAACGGCGCCGCGAACCAGTCGAGCACCCGCAGCAGCTCCTCGACCCGACGTCTGCCCGCCTTCCTGATCGCGGTGAACGTGTACATCCCGTTGCCGGTCCAGTGCGCGGCCTGCCCGCCGCCGTCCCATTTCGGTGGCACGAGACAGCCCAGCTCGAACGCCGGGTTGTTCGGCTTGTTGGCGGTGATGTAGAGCGCCCAGTTGGTGTAGCCACCTGCGCTCATCGCGACCTTGCCGCTGCCGAACCAGTCGCTGATGGGTGCCGTCGAGTTCATGGAGTCGGGGATGATGTAGCCCTTCTTCCACAGGGTGGCGATGATGCCGAGCGTCTGGCGGTACTCCTCGGTCTCGTACATGCTGGTGAAGGCGCCGTCGGTCTCCTTCCAGTTGTTGGGGACACCGACCATCTCCCGGACGATGCCGAGCGCGGTGGACGGCGTACCGATGGCCCAGCGGTTCTTGTCGACGTCCGTCAGCGCCGCGCACAGCTCCATGAAGTCCTGGCCGTCGGCCAGCTCGCCGGTGAGTCCCTTCTCCTTCACGAGGTCCTGGCGGATCTCCAGCACCGACGCGGGCAGGCCAAGCTGCCACGGCACGCCCCAGATGCCTCCACCGAACATCACGTTCTGCCACGACACGGACGACATCGCCGGCAGGCCGACGTACTCCTTCACGCCGTCACCGCCCAACCACTCGGACAGGTCCTGGAACTGGTGGCCCAGTACCTCGGGGAGGTGAGGAATGTTCGTCGGCAGCTGGACGAGATCCGGCAGGTCGCCACTGGCGAGGAGAGTGGCCAGCTTGTCGGAGTAGTCGCTGGCCACGACGTTGTTCAGGCGGACGTCCGCACCGACCCGCCGGTTCAGCTCCTGCCAGAACGGGTTGCGCCCGACGGGCGGTGGCGGAGCGCCGTCGATCATCTTCAGGACGTCGATGGTTCCGCCGTGTGCCGGCGGGCCGTCGTACAGCTTCTTCGGTGCCGTGGGGTACCTCAGCAGTGCGCCCGGCGTCCCGTTGCGCAGCGCGGGAAGGTCCGGCCGCACCGCCTGCGTGGGGGCGTACGCGGGAGGGCGGGCCCGGGGCCGACCCGCGGCCCGCGAGGCGCCCTTGTCGGTCGGTCCTTCGCCGCAGCCGCTGACGAGCGTCGACCCGGCGCCGACGAGGAGCGCGGAGCCGAGCCCCTGCAGGAAACCACGCCGGTCGACTTCGGGACGCGTCATCGCGGTGCTCCTTCGATGGGGGACGTGGGCGAGGTCCGGATGGAGTGCGGGGGTCAGCCTCCGGCCCGGAGTACCCGACCCGGGCGGGCGCCGGTCTGCGGGTCACCGTCCTGTGCGGTGCCGTTCTGGTCCCCGTCCACGACCAGTTGCCCGTTGACGAGGACGTGACGGATGCCCACCGGCGGCTGGCAGGGGTCGAGGTAGGTGCCGCGGTCCGCCACGGTGGCCGGGTCGAAGACCACGACGTCGGCGGCCTTGCCGGTCGCGATGGTGCCCCTGTCGGCGAGGTTCAGCCGGGCGGCGACGGCACCCGTCATGCGGTGCACCGCGGTCGCGAGGTCGAGGTCGCCGACATCCCGCACGTACCGGCCGAGTACCCGCGTGTGCGCGCCGAACGCCCGCGGGTGTGGCCGGCGCCCGCCTTGCTGGTAAGGGATGGCGGCGCCGTCCGACCCGACCAGGGCATGGTCGTGGCGGAGGAACGTACGCATGTCGTCCTCGGTGCGGTAGAACATCACCACCTGGACGCGGTTGCCGCCCTCGCGGCACAGGTCGAGGACGAACGCCGCCGGGCTCCTCCCCGCGGCCCGCGCGGCCTCCTCGATCGTCTGCCCCTCGACGGCGTCGCAGACGCGGTCGGTACGCGCGAGGAGCACCCGGTCCCAGAACCACGCGATCGGCCGCTCGCCCCAACCTGCGGCAACGTCGGTCTCGGCCCGCCGGAACGTCGTCGGATCGGCCAGCCGGACCCGCATGGCCTCGACTCCTCCGTCGAGGACCCACGCCGGAAGGTACTGCGTCAGGGCCGAGGCCGAACCGTCGTACGGATAGACGTCGTAGCAGATGTCCACGCCCTCGCGGCGCGCGGCGTCGAACCGCTCGACCAGCGCGGCCGCGGTGCCCCAGCGACCGGGATCGTTGATCGCGGCGTGGGAGTACTGCACCGCGACACCGGTCGCGCGGCCGAGGGCGGCGGCCTCGTCGAGGCTCGCGTACGGGTCGGGAAGGTCTCCACGCGAGTGCGTGGCGTACAGGCGGTCGCGTTTCGCCAGCGTTCGACCGAGCGCCTCCAGCTCGGCGGTGTCCGCATAGCGCGAGGGAACGTACGTCAGTCCGGTCGAGAGCCCGAACGCGCCCTGGTCGAGCAGGTGGTCCAACAATGCACACAGCTCGGCGAGCTCGGCCCTGGTCGGCGCCCGGCTCGCGAGTCCCATGACGGCGATCCGGAGAGCGCCGTGGCCGACGAGCGGTGCGAGGTTCAGCGCCAGGCCGACCTCCTGCGCGGCCCCGGCGTAGCCGTCCAGGTCGTTCCACCACGGATCGATCGGGTCGTCGCCGATTCCCGCGAGCAGTTCGACGAGTTCGCGGCGGCGGCCGGGCGCAACGGGGAACGCGGAGAATCCGCAGTTGCCGATCACCTCCGTGGTGACGCCCTGGCGTACCTTGCTCTGCGCGCGACCGTCCAGGAGGACACTGAGGTCGGAGTGGGTGTGCAGGTCGATGAAGCCGGGAGCGACCGCCAGGTTGGTCGCGTCCAGCACCCGCGCGCCGCTCGGCGACGGCGTTGGAGTTGGCGTCGGCGTCGGCGTTGGCGGAGCGTCGGGCGCCCGCGGGACGACGGCGGTGATGCGGCCGCCGGCGACGGTGATGTCGGCGCGCACCGGAGCGGAACCCGTGCCGTCGTAGACGGTCCCGCCGCGGATCACGATGTCGACATCAGCTGCCCCCATCTGGCGATCATGGCACGGGCGAGCGGCGTGGAGACATGTCGGACATGACCGCGTTCGGCCCTACGCCGCTGTCGACGGGTGACCGGGTCCGGAGCCGGCCCTACGCGGCGGTGGTGCGGCCGTCCCGCGGCCCGAACGCGCGCAGCGCGTCCGCGTCGCTGGACTCGGAACGGATGTACTCCTCGGCCCACGCCTGCCGGCCGGGGTAGGTCGACTCGGCCACGACGCGTTCGACCGTTTCCTCGACGTCGATGTCGGTCCGCCGGAGGGTGACGTCGCCGGCGCGCAGGAGGGCCCAGTGCCCACCCGGACGTCCGTACGGCATGCCGATGCTGCCGGGGTTGACGACCAGCCGGCGGTCGACCAGGCGGCAGTACGGCATGTGGGTATGGCCGCAGACGACGGTTCGTACTTCGTCGGGAAGGCCCGAGAACACCTCGTTCCAGCGCTCGAGCCGGGAGTCGACGAGGACGACCTCCTCGTCGTCACGCGGAGTGCCGTGGCAGAACACCACGGGCCCGAAGCCGTCGACGTCGAGGCGGACGGGGTGCGGCAGGTCCGCCAGGAGGGCCACGTGGTCGGCGGTCAGCTGCCGCGCCGCCCACACGTCGATCGCGTACGCCTCACCGAGGCTGGACGTCCCGCCCTGTGCCAACGCGACCAGCTCGCGGTCGGCATTGCCGCGGACGAGAACGGCCCGGTCGCCGAGGGACCGCAACCGGTCGAGCACGGCGACGGATTGGGGCCCGGCCGCATGGTCGCCGGTGACGACGATCGCGTCGGCGTAGGCCACCTCGGGTTCGGCCAGGACGGCTTCGAGGACCGGGAGCACCCCGTGGATGTCGGACAGGACCGCGACGCTGGTTGCCATCGACGGATCATGGCACCGGTCCTGGCAGGCGGCAACGCGGACACCGCGGGATCCGCTGTGGGCGTAAGGCTTGTCTGTGTCCTTGTCTGTGTCCTTGTCTGTGTCCTTGTCGGAGGACCTACGGCGTCGGGGGACGTACGGCGTCGGGGGACGTACGGCGTCGGGGGACGTACGGCGTCGGGGGGCGTACGTCGGCGTGCGTACGTCGACCAGCCGGCAGGTCGCCCCGCAGCGCAGCCACTTCTCCGCCAACCGACCGATGTTCCGCGCCGCCGGTCGGGCCACGCTGGTGGTCATCCGAGTCGCCCTCCGCCCGAGCATCGGGAAGCACACCGCAGAAGGAGACATGATCATGCCGGACACCACTGCTGAGACCACCACGACGACCGCCGACCAGGTGCACGAGCTCGGCCGGCGCTGGGTGGCGGCCGAGGAAGCGGCCGACCTCGCCACGCTCGACACGCTGACCACCGAGAACTTCACGCTGGTCGGACCCGTGGGGTTCGTCCTCACGAAGGACCAGTGGCTCCAGCGCTACCGCGGCGGCGGGTTCACGACGCACAAGCTCACCTGGGACGAGACCGCGGTCCGCGACTACGGCGACACCGCCGTGGTCATCGGCCGACACACCCAGGAGGCAAGCATGCAAGGAAACCGGGTCGACGGCAGCTTCCGGGCCACGCACATCCTGGTGCGCGACGGCGCCGGCTGGCGGCTCGCGGGCATGCACCTCAGCCCGATCGGCGGACCGCTTCCGTTCACGCCACCGAAGATCACCACCGACTGAGACCGTACGCCGACGCCGACGCCCGCGACGAACACCTTTCGGACAAAGGAGAAACCGTGAGTATCGAGCTCAACCACACGATCATCTGGGGCCGTGACAAGGCAGCCGCGGCCGCCTTCCTCTCCCACATCCTCGACGTCAAGGTGGGCGACCAGTGGGGGCCGTTCCTGCCCATGCAGCTCAGCAACGACGTCACGCTCGACTTCGCCGACACCGACGCCCCGGAGGTGCAGCCGCAGCACTACGCGTTCCTGCTCGACGACGACGAGTTCGACGCCGCGTTCGGTCGCCTCGTGGCGGCAGGGATCACCTACTGGGGTGACCCGTTCCACCAGCGGGCCGGCGAGATCAACCACGACTACGGCGGCCGCGGCGTGTACTTCGACGATCCCGACGGGCACAACATGGAACTGATGACGGTGGCCTACGGATCCACCCCCGCCCGTTGACCAGGAGGGCGCGCGGGCCGGTAGGGGCGGCCCGCGCGCTCACTGCCACGCCGGTCGGGGCGCGCGCTCGCCTGCGTCGGGCATCGCTACATCGAGAAGTCCGGGTTGGGCTTGATGATGCAGAACATTCCGCCCTGCGGGTCGGTCAGGAAGGCGAGCCGGCCGGCGGGCGAGTCGTCGCGCACCAGCTCCGTGCCACCGAGTTCGATCGCCTGGTCCGCGGTGGCGTCGCAGTCGTCGACGGCGAAGTAGATCGACCAGCGCGACGGGGCCGGACCCTGCTCGGGTCCAATGGCCATCGCGCCGGCGACGTCAACGCCGTCCACCGACAGAAGCGTGTAGGTGATGCCGGGCATGGCCACGTCACGGATGGTCATGCCGAGCACAGCGGCGTAGAACTTCTTGACGGCCTCGACGTCGTTGGACATCAGCTCGATCCACGACATCGCGCCGGAGGCGTCGACGAGTTCGGCGCCGCGGTGCTGGCGAGGCTGCCAGACCGAGAAGAACGCGCCGGCAGGATCCTGGAAGACGGCCGTCCGGCCCTGGTCCATCACGTCCATCGGCGCCAGGACGACGGTGCCGCCGTTGTCCTCGACCAGCTTGGTGGTCGCGTCGGCGTCCTCGGTGCAGAAGTAGACCGACCAGGAGGTGCCGCGGACGGGATCGGTGGCAGGCCCGATCCCGGCAACCTTCCTGCCGTCCTTGCGAATGATTCCGTAGCCACCAGCGTCCGGGCCCATGTCCTCGACGACCCAGCCGAAGAGAGCGCCGTAGAACGAGCCGGCCGCGGCAACGTCGGTGGTGCCGAGGTCCACCCAGTTGGGGGTGCCTGGTGCGAAATGCGTTGTCATGGCGACATCCTCGCCCTGCGAGTGCCGCGCCGAAGGGGAACGCCAAACTTTTCGTACGACCCCTCCCCACCAACTAACCATGCGGACCCTGCCGAGATCAAGACTTGAATCGGGGGCTCGGTCTGCAGAACGCTGAGGGTGCCAAGCCGTGCGTACGAAGGGACCGGACGAGCCGTGGAAGAACGCGTCGACGCGAGGCAGGAACCCTTGGAGAGCAGGGAATCCCGGCTGTCCCGGGTACGAGAGGTGCGCCGGCGGCTCGCCCAGGAAGGCCCGCCCTGGACCCGCGACGACAACCGAAGCGACTTCACGAGGGTCACCGTGCCCGAAGGCGACTGCGACGCGCTGCGCGACCTGCTCGCCTCGGAGGGCGCCGGAGCCGTCGTCGAGGTCGGCCTCGCCTACGCGAGCTCCGCGCTCGCGATCGGGGAGGCGCTGGTCGCCGGCGGCGCGGTTCAGCCCGTCCACGTCGTCATCGATCCCTTCCAGGAGTCGGTGTGGGAGAACGTCGGATGGGACCAACTGCGCGCCGCCGGTCTCGACTCGACTTCCCAGCTGGTACTCGAACCGTCCTCGCAGGCCCTTCCCCGGCTGGTCGGCGACGGGTTCACGGCCGACGCGGCGTACGTCGACGGCAGCCACCGGTTCCACGAGGTCTTCGTCGACCTGTACTTCCTGCGCAAGCTCGTCCGTCCAGGAGGACTCGTGATCATGGACGACTACTGGTGGCCGTCGGTACGCACGGCCGTGCGCTACTACGAGAAGAACCTGGGGTGGGAGGCCGTACCCGACGCCCTGGCGGGCGTGACGACCCACGAGGAGAGCGGGCTGCCGCGCACCGTGGCGTTTCGGTTGCCCGATCCGTCGTTCGAGCCACGATTCGAGAGCTTCGAGCCGTTCTAGCGTGGATCGGAGCATATTTCCTGCCCCCGTGGGCCGATCTGGTGTCGATCCGGCCCATCGGCGTTCGTGTGGAGGCTGAGACGCCGGCACGATGCCGGCGACCGCCCTCGAGGAGGAACGCCATGAGCAAGGTCATCGTCGCCAACCATCTGACGCTCGACGGAGTGATGCAGGCGCCGGGGCGGCCGGACGAGGACCCGCGGGAGGGTTTCGCCCACGGGGGTTGGGCGCAGCCGCGCTCGGACGCCACGGTCGGCAAGGCGCTCGGCCAGGCGCTTGCGAACTCCGGGTCCTTCCTGTTCGGCCGGCGGACCTTCGAGAGCTTCGCCGCGCACTGGCCACACCAGACCGACGGCAACCCCTTCACCCAGGCCCTCGACAACACCAGGAAGTACGTCGTGTCGAGGACTCTGCGGGACCCGCTCACGTGGCAGAACTCCACGCTCGTGGCGGATCCGGCCGAGGCGGTGGCCCGGGCGAGGCGCGAGCATCCTGGCAAGGACACCACGGTGTTCGGCAGCGGTGAGCTGGCCCGGTCGCTGGCGCGCGAGCACCTCGTCGACGAGTACCTCCTGATGATCCATCCGCTGGTGCTCGCCACCGGGCGCCGGCTCTTCGGGAGTGGCGCGGACGCGTTCGCGAACCTCCAGCTCGTGGACTGCATGAGCGCACCGTCCGGCGTGGTGGTCGCGACCTATCGGCCGGCCGTACGGGCAGGTTCGTGAGTCGGTTACCGGTCGGCGCGGACCGGCGGTCGAGGCGGCGCGGCAGGCTGGGGGATGGGGCGGCGCGCGATAATCCGGCCATGCCCGCCGACTCCGCCGGTCCCGCCGGACGCGCCGACTCCGCCGGTCCCGCCGGACGCGCCGACTCCGCCGGTCCCGCCGGTCGGGCCGACTCCGCCGGTCCCGCCGGTCGGGCCGACTCCGCCGGTCCCGCCGGTCGGGCCGACTCCGCCGTCTCCACTGCGGTGATCGAGCGCGTGTTCCGCGAGGAGTACGGGCGCGCGGTGGCCGTCCTGGTCCGCGTCTTCGGCGATATCGACCTTGCCGAGGAGTCGGTCCAGGACGCGTTCACCAAGGCGGCGCAGCGCTGGCCCGCGTCCGGCCTGCCGCCGAGTCCGGCGGGATGGATCATCACCACCGCCCGCAACGCGGGCATCGACCGCCTCCGGCGCGAGTCGCACCGGGACGACCGGCACGCCCAGGCCGCGCTCCTGCATGCGCGCGACGAGCCGATCGAGGAGGGGCCCGTGGGGGACGACCGGCTCCGCCTGATCTTCACCTGTTGCCATCCCGCGCTCAGCACCGCCGCTCAGGTCGCGTTGACACTGCGGCTGCTGGGCGGGCTCACCACGGCGGAGATCGCGCATGCGTTCCTCGTGCCGGAACCGACGATGGCGCAGCGGATCGTCCGCGCCAAGGGCAAGGTCCGGGACGCTCGCATCCCGTACCGCATCCCGTACGAGACAGACCTCCCGGCCCGGCTGCGTTCGGTCCTCGCGGTCGTCTACCTCATCTTCAACGAGGGTTACACGGCAAGCTCGGGTGAGAACCTGCTGCGCGAGGACCTCTGCGCCGAGGCGATCCGGCTCGGACGTGTCCTGGCCGAGCTCATGCCGGACGAGCCGGAGGTCGCGGGACTGCTCGCGCTCATGTTGCTCGTCCACTCCCGTCGTGGGACGCGGTCCACGCCGGAGGGCGCCCTGGTCCTGCTCGCCGACCAGGACCGCAGTCGATGGGACCGCGCGCTGGTGGAGGAGGGCCAGGCTCTCGTCCGCGCATGCCTGCGCCGCAACGAACCCGGGCCGTACCAGGTCCAGGCGGCGATCAACGCGGTCCACAGTGACGCGCCCGATGCGGCGGAGACGGACTGGAGCCAGATCCTGGCGCTGTACGACCAGCTCATGGCGCTCACGCCAACGCCCGTGGTCGCGCTGAACCGCGCGGTCGCGGTCGCGGAGGTCGACGGGCCGGCTGCGGCGCTCGTGCTCGTCGACGCCCTCGACCTGCCCGGCTACCACATGTTCCATGCCATCCGCGCGGACCTGCTGCGGCGCCTTGGTCGCGTCGACGAGGCGGCCGCGGCGTACGACGTCGCCATCGCGCAGACCTCCAACGCCGCCGAGCGGGACTTCCTCCGTCGCAGCCGGGAGGCACTCGCCGGGGCCTGAACCACCTCGCGGGCGGGGCTTTCGGACGGCGGCCGATCGGTGCCCGTTTCGGTTGCATTGGTGACGCTTTGTGTGTTTATCTGTACGCACGGTGCGGTTCGAGGGGAGAGGGGGACCTCGAACCCCACCGGGGGCGCGTACGCATCTGGGGCACGGGCAACACCGCCGAGCAGATCACGGAGTACGGCTCTATGCCGGCAAGATCCGGCGCATGCTCGACCTGAGGGATCGCGGCTGCGCCTTCCCCGGCTGCAATCGCCCACCCTCGTGGTGCCAGGCACATCACATCATCCCGTGGAGCAAGGGCGGCTTGACGACGTTGACCAACGGCGTGCTGCTCTGCGGCTACCATCACCGCCACATCCATCAAGGAACCTGGCACGTCCGTACCGCCGACGACGGACTTCCCGAGTTCCTCCCACCCGAATGGGTCGACAAGAGGAGAAGCCCACTCCGCAACCACCGCATCAGAAGGTGAGGAGACGAGGTGTGATTACATCGCGTTCAGGTGGCTCGCGCTCATCCCTATGCACCGAGCCGGCGGACGTCCACATGCTCTGGCCGCGCCACCCCTCGCCGCCCACCTCACGCATCAGCGACGGGCAGGAGGTCTAGCGCCCGCGCAGCCGACGTCAGCACCACATCCGCTCGCTCCGCCTGGTCGTACTGATGGCCCCACGCCGCTGCGACGCTATGACTGCCGGCGGACGACGCGGCCCGCAGATCCAGCGGCGAGTCGCCGATGTAGGCCACGTCTTCGGGCTCGATGCCGAGCTTCTTCGCGGCCAGGAGGATGCCGTCCGGCGCCGGCTTCGAACGCGCCACCTGGTCTCCGCCGATCAGCACGTCAACCGGCAAGTCCGCGGCCTTCAAGAGCATCCCGGCCGCCCGCGTACTGGCGCCGGTGTACACGGCCAGAGCCCTGCCCTGGGCTCTGAGGGCAGCAAAGGTGTCGGCCACCTCCGGATACGGCGCCACCTCGACCCCTTCGAGCTCCCGGTAGTACACGTCGGTCTCCGTCGGCGTCAGTGGCCGCCCAACGAGGTGCTCGAGAATGACTTCTGGAGTGCCACGCCAGTACGCGTCAACGACGTCGTGGGGGTCGAGGTCAGGTCCACCCAGCACACATACGGTCCGTACGAACGCGGCAGGCACCGCGGCACTTGTGTCCAGCAGTGTGCCGTCGATGTCCCAGACCAGCTCTTTGACAGTCATCCCGAGATTCTCGGACAGGACAAGATCATCATCAATCACCCGACTCCGGCTGGACGGCACTACGGCCGCTTTCTGTGACGGATTCGAGCGGCGGTACGCCACGTCCGATCCGCCTAGGACGTCAGCAGGCCCTCGTGCAGCATGCGCTTGAGAACATCCCGCGCCGCCTCGAGGGTGCGGTCGATGTCGTCCACCGTGTGCGCCCCGGAGACGTGGTTGCGTTTGAGGCTCATCGGCAGCATGAAGAAGCCCGCGTCGGTCATGCGCCGGTGGAACTCGGTGTAGGCCGTGTGATCGTTGCGGAGCAGGTCGCGGTAGCCCGCCGCCGGCTCGTCGAGGAAGTAGAGCACGAACACCGAGCCGAACCCGGCGACCTGGCCGGCGAAGCCGAGTTCCTCGACGATCGACCTCAAGCCTGCGCGCATTCGCTCGCCGAGACCGTGTGTGTGAGCGTAGAAGTCCGGGTGGTCGCGCAGGTAGCTGATCGTCGCGATGCCGGCCGCGCACGACAACGGGTGCCCGTTGAACGTACCAAGAAGCGCCACGTCACCACCGGCCGAACGGAAGGCTTCCATCAGCCGCCGCGGTCCGGCGAGGCCAGCGAGTGGCAGCCCGTTCGCGACCCCTTTTCCGAACGTCGTGAGGTCCGGAGTGACGCCGCAGACCGACTGGTAGCCGCCCAGCGCGTGCCGGAACCCGGTGATGGTCTCGTCGAAGACGAGGAGGGAGCCCTCGGCGGCGGTGAGCTCGCGCAGCCCGGTGACAAACGCGTTCGTGGGGACGAGCGCGCCGACATTGTGCGGAACGGGTTCCAGGATCACGGCGGCGATCTGGTCCGGATGCGCGGCGAACAGTTCCTTCACCGACTCCAGGTCGTTGAACTCCGCCACGAGCGTCGACGCCAGCGCGTCCTCGAGAATCCCCGCAGACAGCGGATCGAAGCCGTACGCCCGCTCGGGGGTCGAGAGGACGTTGCGCGCCACCGGGTCGTGCCAACCATGGAAGCAGCCCTGGAACTTCACGATCAGCGGGCGACGAGTCACCGCGCGGGAGAGGCGGATGGCGTAGGCGACGGCCTCCGATCCGCTCATCGCGCTCGTGACCAGCTCCGCGCTGGGGAGGGCGTCACGGACGAGCTGGGCGAACTCCACTTCGTGCGGGCTCACACCGACGCCGGTGAGGTCGATGCCACCGAGGGCGCGTGCCACCGCTTCGTTGACCTCCGGCGCGTTGTGGCCGAGCAGGATGGCACCGAACGCCGCGTGGTAATCGAGGTACCTCGATCCGTCCGCGTCGACCAGGTGGGCTCCTGACGCTTCGACGAACGCGTACGGCGCGCCGATGTATCTCGTCTCGGAGTTGACGCCACCGGGAATCACCCGACGGGCCGAGTCGTACCACTCGCGTCCGCGAGGCTTCTCCACGTCCTTGCCCATCCAGGCTCCCAACGAGACCGCCGCCACCGGCTGACGTGCACACACGGAACAACGTTCCAAATATCGACCGTAGGATCCTGTGATCACCCTGTCAATCCTTGACACCTACGGCACGTCACCCAGAAGATTCCTTGCATGGAACATCGTTCCGTTCCACCTCTCGGCGTGCTCGTCATCGGGACGGGCGCGATCGCGCGCCAGCATCTGGCTGCCCTGGCAGGGCGTTCCGATGCCGTCGTGGCCGGGGTCGTCGACGTCGACGCGGCTCGTGCCGCCGACACAGGGCGCGAGTCCGGGGGAGTGGCGTGGACGACCGACCTGGCGCAGGCGCTCGCCTGGCCGTCGGTCGACGCCTGCATCGTCTGTACGCCCAACGACACCCACGCCGACATCGGTACGGCCGTCGCTCGTTCAGGCAAGCATCTCCTGATCGAGAAGCCGCTCGCGACCACCGTCGAAGGCGCCCGCCGCCTGGTCGCAGACTTCGCGTCCAGTGGAACGGTCCTGTTTCCCGCACACACCCACCGGCACTACGACTACGCCCGCTCCGTCAAGGAGATCCTGACGCAAGGACAGATCGGTGCGCCGAGGCTCGTCCGGCTCGCACTTCTCGGCGGCTGGATCTGGCCGGACTGGCACGGCTGGATGCTCGACCAACGTCGCTCCGGCGGCCACTCACTGCACAACGGCGTCCACCTGCTCGACCTCGTGCAGTGGTGGGTCGGGTGTCCGGCCGTCTCGGTCTACGCCCGGGGTCAGCGCCTGACGGGGGGAGCGCTCGACATCCACGACTATCTCGAGCTGGTGGTGTCGTTCGAGGGCGGCGCCGTGGCCGTCTGTGAGATGAGCAGGGCGCACCGTCCGACTGCGGCCAGCCTCCGTGACGTCCTGGTGGTCGGGACCGAAGGCCGGCTCGCCCTGGAGTGGGACGACGACGGCGTGCTGCTGATGGACGACCGTGGCACCGCGGCCCTTCCCGCCGCTGCCAGTGACGGCTTCGCCGTCCAGCTCGACGCATGGCTCGCGGCCATCCGCGGAGCGGCGCCAGCGGTACGGCCCGCCGACGGAGCCCTCGCGGTCGCCATGGGCGTGGCGGCGGAGCGGTCGATCGCCACCGGCGGATGCGTACGGATCGCCGACGTCTGGGAAGGAGCCGCATGAGTGGCCTGGCACTCGCGGCGGCCCGGTCGGCCCTGCGTGCGGGTCGGGTCGGCCTGCCGTGGAACGTCCAGGCCGACCTCTTCGTGGCCGGCGGATCGACCGCGCTCGACCCGTTGGGGCTGATGCTCGTGCACGAGGTACGCACGCTCGTCGGTCTCGACGTGGAGGAGGTCTTCGCCTACCCGGCGTCGGACCGCGCATGGGTGCTGTGCCTCCGCCACGCCCGCCGGCTCACCAGCACGCTGGCCTTCGGCTGGACGCCTGACCTCCCGGCTGGGCGGAGGGATACGGCGGGTACGGCGACGGCCGGTGCGGCGGCGGACGTGCACCGGTTCCGCGTCAGCGGCTCACACGGCACCCTCCTGGTCGACGGCACCGCTCCTGGCGTGCGCGTCCACTCGACGGCCGCGCCACGACGGACCTGGGTCGCACTGGCCCCACCCTCGCCCGCGCTCGACGAGCCCGACGGTGCCGACCGGGCTACGGCGCAAGCCGTCCTTGACGCGGCCCACCGTTCGAGCCGGGACGGCGTTCCGGTCCCGGTCGATGCGATCCCGTTGGAGGAATCGTGAAGCTCGTCAGCTACCGCCGCGCCGGAGCCATCCGTCATGGCCGACTCCTGGACGAGGCAGCCGGGGCGGACGCTCCACAGGTCCAGGAACTCGGCAGCGGTGACCTCGAGGCCTTCCTGCGCGGCAGCGACGGAACGGAGCCCACTACCTCCGGCGCACCGACGCATCCGCTCGACCAGGTGGAGCTCCTCGCGCCACTGACCCGTCCCGGCAAGCTACTGGCCGTCGCCGCCAACTATCAGGACCACGTCACCGAGTCGGGCGCGGCGCCGCTCGACCGGTCGCGGATCTCGCCGCGGTTGTTCCTCAAACCGCCGACGTCGATCCTGCACCCGGGTGCGGGCGTCCCGCTGCCGTCGGTGAGTCGGGAGGTCGACTACGAAGCCGAGCTGGCGGTCGTGATCGGCCGTACGGCCAAGGACGTGTCCACGTCCGACGCACTCGACGTCGTGGCGGGCTACACGATCGCCGACGACGTGTCCGCGCGCTCGGTCGACTACGGCTACCCGCGGGACGTCGAGGACCGGGCCGTGTGGTTCTTCGACTGGCTCGCCGGGAAGTGGCTGGACGGGTTCTGCCCGATGGGCCCGTACCTGCTCACCGCCGACGAGGTGGCCGATCCGCAGTGCCTCGACATCGAGCTCCGCGTCAACGGAGATCTGCGCCAGCAGTCGTCGACACGACACATGATCTTCTCGGTCGCCGAACTCGTGTCGTTCGCGTCCCGCCTGATGACGCTGGAACCCGGAGACGTGCTGCTCACCGGTACGCCCTCCGGCGTGGGCGTCACCACCGGCACCTTCCTCCAGCCCGGCGACGAGGTGGCGATCACCCTCACCGGGCTCGGAACTCTCACCCACCACGTCAGCTGAGGGGACCTGTCATGCGCATCGGACGAGCGTCGAGGAGGGGAGCGTCGAGAGCGGCGCTTGCGGCCGTGGCCGCGCTGGCGCTGGCCGCCGGGATGGTGGCGTGTTCCGACCCCACCGGGGGAGCGGGACCCGACACGGTAGGAGGTGAGGCGCCTTCGGGCACGGGGCCGAAGGCGCTCAACCTCTATCTCTACCAGAAGCCGACCACCTTCAACCCGACCGCGCCCGCTGCCGGCGCCAACGGCCTGGTCATGCAGATGATCTTCGACAATCTCGTCGGAGTGGACGACAAGCACCAGTTGACATCGGAGATAGCAGAGAGCTGGGAGGTGTCGGAGGATGCCCGGACCGTCACATTCCACCTGCGCCCCGGACTGAAGTGGAGCGACGGCAAGCCGTTCACCTCGGCCGACGTGCGGTTCAGCTACGAGCTGTTCGCCGACCCCAAGGCGGGCAGCGCCTACAGCGCGAACTTCGCCGGCGTGAAGGGGATCGAGGCGTTCCAGGCCGGCAAGGCCACCGAGGTCGAGGGATTCCGTACGCCCGACGACAACACCTTCGTGATCGAGGCGAGCAAGCCCAACGTCGGCCTGGTGGCGCTCATCGGCGGCTACCACCTGCTGCCCCGGCACGTCCTTGCGAAGTACGCCGAACCAGGAACCGAGCGGAAGGACTTCGCCAAGGACCCGTTCTTCAGCAAGCCAACGGTCGGGCTCGGACCGTACGTCTTCGTGACCTACAAGACCGACCAGTACGTCGAGCTGACCGCGAACCCGCACTACCGCAGCAAGGTGCAGGTGCCGCGCGTCTTCCTCCGGCCGGTCAGCTCAGACGTGGCCTCGGCGTCCCTCGGCACCGGCGAGATGGACCTGGTGCAGATCTCGCCGACCGACCTGCCGACGGTCGAGAAGATGAAGGACGTCAAGGTCGTCTCGGGCACGAGCCCCGGCTTCATCCGGATCGGACTCAACCTCGACAACCCGCGGTTCAAGGACAAGCGGGTGCGCCAGGCCATGCTCTATGCGATCGATCGCGCCTCGATCGTGGAGAAGGTCCTTGCTGGCAAGGGATCGGTGCAGAACTCCATCTTCATGGGCGATGCCCTCCCCCAGGGCATCAACGAGTACGCCTACGATCCGGCGAAGGCGAAGGCCCTGCTCGAGGCGGCGGGCTGGGACTCCAGCAAGCCGCTCGTCCTGGAGTGGATCCCGGGTCAGCGCGACCGCGACTCGACGGCGACGATCGTCGAGAGCCAGCTCGAGGCGGTGGGCATCAAGGTCCAGCTGAAGCGGACGCAGACCGTGCTCGAGAAGGGCTGGCAGGCGCTGCTCTTCGGCGGCGGCAACTACGCGACCGATGCGTACGCCGACCGCATCATCGTCAGCTGCAACACGTTCTACCCCAACGGCGGCAACGTCGTGCACTTCTGCAACAAGAAGATCGACCAGCTGATCGACGAGGCGAACACCACGAGCGACCGGGCCGAGCGAATGGAGCTGTACAGGCAGGCGGCGCAGATCGAGAACGACGAGGTGAGCCACCTCTGGCTGTACAACCCCGACGGCATCTGGGCCTACAACACCAGGCTCCAGGGACTGAAGGCGACCGGCGACTTCAGCAACGGCTTCTGGAACGCCGCGGACTGGTCGGTGCGATGAGCATCCTCGACTCCAGCAGGCCTGGCCCCGCCGCCCACCGGGGCGCGCAGGCGGACACCTCGTGACGGGTTATCTCGCCCGCCGGCTGGTGACGAACCTGCTCGTCTTCCTCGTCATCTGCATGGGGCTCTTCCTGCTGGTCCGGGCGGTGCCGGGAGACCCGGTCCGACTCCTGATCCCGCCCGACCAGCTGGGCCCGGGCTCCGAGCAGTTCGTCGAGGCCAAGCGGCACGAGCTTGGTCTCGACCGCCCGCTGGTCGGGCAGTTCGTCTCGTGGTTCGGTGACGCGGTGACGGGGAACCTCGGCCTGTCGTTTCGGACCAACCGCCCGGTGACGGACATGCTCGGCGAGCGGATCTCGCCGACGGTGCTGCTGATGGGTACGGCGATGGCGATCTCGTGGCTGATCGCGCTCCCTCTCGGCATGCTCGCGGCCGTGCGTCGCAACTCGGTCGTCGACTACCTCGCGGCCGCGTTCAGCCTGGGCACGATCTCGGTGCCCACGTTCTTTCTCGGCATCGCGGCGATCTACGTGTTCGCGCTGCAGCTGCGGATCCTCCCGTCGGCCGGCATGAGTACGCCCGGTGAGGGCGGGCCCGGCGACATCGCCCGCCATCTGGTCCTGCCGGCGGCGATCCTGGGACTGGCCGGTGCGGGGCCGTTCACCCGCTACGTCCGCAGCGGGCTGATCGGTGAGCTGCATGCCGACTACGTACGCACGGCCGAGGCGAAAGGCGCCGGTCGGATCCGCGTCCTCGTCAACCATGCCTTGCGCAACGCGCTCATCCCGCTGGTCACGGTCGTCGCACTGTCGCTGCCGGCGTTGGTCGCCGGTGCGGTGGTCGTTGAGACGGTCTTCGCGTGGCCTGGCATGGGCCAGCTCGCTGTCAGTGCCACCGGCGACCAGGACTACCCCGTAATCATCGGGTTCGCACTCGTCCTGTCCCTCCTCGTCATCGCGAGCAACCTCGCGGCCGACCTGCTCTACGCGGTGGTCGATCCCCGGGTGAGCCTGCGATGACGGCGCTCGAGCCCATGTCGGCCGCCTCGGCGGCAACGCCCGGCGCGATCCGTCGTCGGTCGCCCGCCGGGCTCGCCGTGCGCCGCTTCGTCCACAACCGGCTGGCCCTTGCCGGTGCCTGCGTACTGCTCCTCGTCGTCGTCGCCGCGACTCTCGCGCCAGTCCTGACCGCCTACGACCCCACGGCCGTGGACCTCGCGGCGTTCCGGCAGCCGCCGTCGGCCGATCACTGGCTCGGCGCGGACTCCAACGGGCGCGACGTCCTGAGCCGGCTGGTCTACGCGGGACGGGTGTCGCTCGGTGTGGGCGTCTCGTCCGCCCTGGTCGCGATCGTCCTCGGCACCGTGCTCGGCGCGGTGGCCGGGCTCGTGGGCGGTGCCGTCGACGGCACGATCATGCGCTTCGCCGACATCGTTCTGTCGTTCCCGTCGCTGGTCGTGATCCTCGTCGTGGCGGGGATCCTGGGACCCAGCGTGGCGACCCTCGTGGTTGCGATCGGCGTGTTCGGGTGGCCCACAGCCGGGCGGGTCGTACGCGGTGTGACGCTGTCCCTTCGCGAGCAGGAGTTCGTGCAGGCGGCCCGGGCCGTGGGTGCCGGCAACTGGTGGCTGATCCAGCGGCACATCGTTCCCGCCGCGCTGGCACCCGTGACCGTCGTCGGCACCCTCATGGTCGCGCAGGCGATCCTGCTCGAGGCCGCCCTGTCGTTCCTGGGGTTGGGGATCCAGCCGCCGCAGGCGAGTTGGGGCAACATGCTGAACGACGCGCAGAACCTCACACTCGTGCAGACCATGCCGTGGCTCTGGCTGCCGCCCGGTCTCGCGATCGCGGTCACGGTGCTGGCCGTCAACTTCGTCG
Source organism: uncultured Actinomycetota bacterium (assembly GCA_963721745.1). Classification (GTDB taxonomy): domain Bacteria; phylum Actinomycetota; class Actinomycetes; order Propionibacteriales; family Actinopolymorphaceae; genus Thermasporomyces. The sequence goes on from CAVRKO010000003.1 coordinate 110,908, forward strand.
GTGACGGCCTGCGGGACGCCGTCGACCCCCGGGAGGTCTGACGATGCCCGACGCTCCGTTGCTGGAGGTGAGTGACCTCACGGTCGAGTTCGCCACCCTCGACGGGGTCGTCCATGCCGTCGACGGCGTGAGCTTCGACGTCCAGCCGGGCGAGGTGCTGGGCATCGTCGGGGAGTCGGGCTCGGGCAAGAGCGTGACGGCGATGTCGATCCTCGGCCTCGTCCGCCAGCCGCCTGGCCGGATCGTCCGTGGCGAGATCCGCTACCAGGGCAGGGACCTGCTCCGGATGCCGGCACGGGAGCTGCGGGCAGTACGGGGCGGCGAGATCGCGATGGTGTTCCAGGATCCGATGACGGCACTGAACCCCGTGCTCACGATCGGATCCCAGGTCGTCGAGGCGCTGCGCCTGCACGACCGGCGGCTCACCGCGGCCGTCGCCCGACACCGCGCGGTGGAACTGCTCGCGTCCGTGGGTGTGCCGCGGCCGGAGGAACGCTGCCGGCAGTACCCCCACGAATACTCCGGCGGCATGCGGCAGCGTGCCATGATCGCCATGGCCCTGGCCAACCGGCCCCGGCTGCTCATCGCGGACGAGCCGACGACGGCACTCGACGTGACGATCCAGGCGCAGGTCCTGGAGCTCATCCGTACCGCCGCCCGCGACACCGGCGCGGCGACGCTGCTCATCACCCACGACCTCGGCGTGATCGCCGAGCTCGCCGACCGGGTGCTGGTGATGTACGCCGGCCGGGTCGTCGAGACGGCCGATGTGGAGACGATCTTCGCCGCGCCGCGGCACCCGTACACGCGGGGACTCCTTGCCAGCCTGCCGCGCCTCGACACGGCTGCCGCCGACGCTGCCGCCGACTCGGTGGCCGACGACGAGCGCGACGGGGGCCCAGGTGCACTGCGCTCGATCCCCGGCAGTCCGCCCAGCCTGCTGAACGTACCCCCCGGTTGCGCATTCCAGCCGCGGTGCGACCTCGCTGCCGGTCGGACCACCTGCACGACCACCCGGCCGGACCTGGTGAGCGTGGGATCGAACGCCGGCCCGCGCCAGGCCAGCGCCTGCCACTTCCACGAGGAGCTGGCGCCTACGGGAGCCCGGCACGAAGGAGTGGCGAGATGAGCCCCACCGCCGACCCGGAGGTCGTGCTGCGCGCCGAGGGCCTGGTCAAGCACTTCCCGATGCGTCGCGGGTTCCTTCGCCGCGCAAACGATGCCGTCCGGGCTGTCGACGGCGTCGACTTCGCACTCCGTCGGGGACGGACCCTCGGCCTGGTGGGCGAGTCGGGCTGTGGCAAGTCGACGACCGGCCGGCTGCTGGTGCGGCTCCTGGCACCCACTGCCGGCCGGATCCTCTTCCAGGGCACGGACATCGCGGGGTTGCGGGCCTCCGAGCTCCGTCCTCTCCGCCGCCAGGTCCAGATCGTCTTCCAGGACCCGTACGCCTCTCTCAGCCCTCGACTCACCGTCCACGAGATCATCGCCGAGCCGCTGCGCGTCCACCGCCGCTACCGTGCGGGCGGCGCGAGTCGGGTGTCGGAGCTGCTCGAGACCGTCGGACTGTCGCCCGAACACGCCAACCGCTACGCCCACGAGTTCTCCGGCGGGCAGCGGCAGCGGATCGGGATCGCCCGCGCGCTGGCGCTCGAGCCACAGGTCCTCGTCCTCGACGAGCCGGTGTCGGCGCTGGACGTGTCGGTCCAGGCGCAGATCGTCAACCAGCTCAGGACGTTGCAGTCCACACTGGACCTGTCGTACCTCTTCATCTCCCACGACCTGTCGGTCGTACGGCACATCTGTGACGAGGTGGCGGTGATGTACCTCGGCCGGATCGTCGAGGTCGGCAGCCGGGCGGCGATCTTCGCTCGACCCACCCATCCGTACACGCAGGCGCTCCTGTCGGCGGTGCCGGTGCCGGACCCGGTCGGCCGCGAGAGCCGGTCCCGCATCGTCCTGCGGGGCGACGTTCCGAGTCCTTCCGCGCCGCCGAGCGGCTGCCGGTTCCGCACCCGCTGCCCCAAGGCACAGGTGCGGTGCGCCGAGGAGGAACCCGTGCTCGCCGACCGGCTCGGCGCCGGCCATCCCAGCGCGTGCCACTTCCCCGAACGGCTCGACGTGCTACACAACGAGATGAGGCCGCGATGAGGAGATCGGAGACTGCTGTGGGACGAGCGACGCGCGGGTCTGCGAGCTACGGGACCGACACCGAGAAGCCAGCCTCCGCCAACTACCACGCCCACGCGCTTGCCCGCGGTCTGACCCTGCTGGAGCTGCTGGCGCGGGGCCGGGCGCCCATGACGCTCACCGAGATCCACCGGCGTACCAAGATGCCCAAGAGCACGCTCATCCGGCTGCTGTCCGTCCTGACCGAGGCGGAGTTCGCGGTACGGGTCGACGAGCGACCGGCGTTCCGACTGGGCCACAAGGTGCTCGCACTCAGCACGGCGTACGTGTCCAGCCTGGACGTGTCGGGCACGGCCGGGCACTACCTCGAGGAGCTATGCCGTACGACCGGACACACGGCCAACCTCGGGGCCCTCGACGGCGACCAGGTGCTGCACCTCGCCGTCCGCGAACCCGACCGGCCACTCCGGTTCACCGCGATGGCCGGCTCCCGCGACTCCGCGTACTGCACCGGTCTGGGCAAGGTGCTGCTGTCTGGACTGCCGAGCGCCGAGCTCGCGGCCCACCTGCCCGAGGAGCCCTTCCCGCGCCGGACCGACGCGACCATCACCACGCAGGACCAGCTGGCCAAGGAGCTGAGGAAGGTCCAGCGTCGCGGCTATGCGTGCGACGACAACGAATGGAGCAACGGCCTACGCTGCCTGGCCGTACCGGTCGAGGTCGACGACCGGTACCTCGCGGCGCTGAGCATTGCGGGGCCGGCGGCCGAGTTCCCTGCCGACCGGCACTCCGACTATGTGCAGAAGCTCCAGGCGACCGCCGACGCGATGGCCGCAGACCAGGACCTCGTGGCCGTCCTGCAGATCACGCATCGCTCGCTCGCGCCGGTCGAGTCGCGCCCGACGTCCCGATGAGAGCCCAACTGCACCACGACGCTCGACGGAGGCGACCGTGATCGACGTCCACACGCACTGCCTCACCCAGGAGCACTGGGGATGCGAGTACGACGACCACTGGCGGCCCGTCTACGGCAAGCCGTGGGTCGATGTGACTCCCGAGGACTACGACGCCGCGATGACGGGGGTCCGGGCGGCGTTCGTCTTCGGTCTGCGGGCCACCGCGGTTGGCGTCGCGACGCCGAACGCCTTCGTCGAGGAGTTCTGTGCCCGCACCCGCACCGAGACGGTGGGGTTCATGGCACTCGACCCGACCGACCCGGACGTTCTCGACCAGTTGGCCGACGGCGTCGAACGTGGCCTCCGGGGAATCAAGCTCTATCCGGTGCTCGCCGGGTTCGATCCGCGTGACCCGGCCCACGACACGTTCTACGACACGGCACGCCGCCATGGGCTGGTGGTGCTGTGGCACATGGGCGCAACGCCCAGCCCGGTCGGAGATCTCGTGGTGAGCCAACCGTTGCTGGTCGACGACGTGGCCCGACGGCACCCGGAGCTGACCCAGATCATCGCGCATCTCGGCCACCCCTGGCAGCGCGAGACGATGGTCGTACTCCGCAAGAACCGTAGGGTCTTCGCCGACGTGTCTGCCACCTGGGCGCGGCCGCTGGACGGCTACTTCGCGCTTGTCCGCGCGCAGGAGTGGGGGGTGGTCGACAAGCTGCTGTTCGGGTCCGACTTCCCGATCTGGACACCGCGTGAGGCGGTCGAAGGGCTGCGAGCGCTGGCTGCGATGCGGCCGGCGGGCTTTCCGGACGTACGTCCCGACACCGTCGCGCACCTCCTCGACACCGACCCTCGTTCGGCGCTCGGTATCCCTTCCTGAACAGGGTTTCCCGCACCGACGCCACCGACGCAACCGACGCCGCGGATCGCGGACCGACCTCGCGTCGGCCTCCCGGACGTAGGCGGATCGAACGATCCGTTGACATGGAACGCCGTGCCGCAAAGACTGTCCGGCAATCCAGGAGGCGCCATGCAACGGATCAGCAGCCGGGCCCACCCGCGGCGGCGCGGTGTCATCCGGGCCCGTCACAACGATCTCGCGCTCGGCACCGACCCGCTCTCTGCCGGTGAACCCGAGTGGGACTCCCGCTAGTCGTCCTGCTCGTCCCGAGGCGGGCCGCAGCAGGACGTCAGAGGGGGGTCCTGCTGCGCCCGCCGCCCCGGGATGGCGGGGCGTCGGCGCCGACAACGCCCACCACGCCTACCGGTAGTCGGGTAGCCGGCTGTAGACGCCGACGATCTCGCCGGTCGAACCGTTGAAGGTGAACGTCAGGAACCTCCCGGGCCCGACCTCCACGCTCGACGGGTTCGCCTGGTCGGACGTCGTGAGCGCGTCGTACAGCAGCACCTCGGGATAGCCGTCCCAGCTTTCCTCCGGCGTCGCCACGAGTCGGCCGACGGTGGGCCGCCGTGGACCGAAACGTCCGGAGCGCTCGCCGTACGTGGCGAGCACGGTGCCGTTCCTGCGTACCAGGAGGTGCGCCGACTGCGCCGTCATGTCCGTGACCTCGGGTGCGGTCCACGTATGCCCGCCGTCGTGGGAGCGCGTGAGGTAGGCCACGCCGGTCGTCCGGAGCAACGCCACGAGGTCGCCGTGAGGTAACACGGCCGGGACCGGTTCGAAGCTGACGAGCGTGTCGGCGTCCGCGATCACCGTCTCGTTGGCGGCGGGCCAGGTCCGGCCGCCGTCCGTGCTGCGGACGACAGTGGAGTAGTTGCGGGGCTCGTCGGGCCGGGTGCCGTACAAGGGGGCGAGAAGATCGCCGTCGGGAAGCTCGACGATCTGCCCGTGCGTCGCGGCGCCACCGCTCTCGTAGATCCCCGACGGCTGGTCGGACGGGCCGTCCAGGGCGGTTCCGACCTTGACGGGCTCGGACCAGTGACGTCCACCGTCGGTCGAACGGGCGACGAAGACGCCTATCACCTTTGGGCGGCGGGGTTCACGCCACCAGTCCGTCTGGAAGAAGCTCAGGAGCAGATCGCCCGAACGGGTCTGCATGATCATGGGATCCCGGTCGTCGTTGGTCGTGTCGACGACGGTGTGCGGTCGCGACCAGGAGCGCCCGTTGTCGCGGCTCTCGACCGCCATGATCCGTCCTTGGCCGACGATGTGTTCGGCGGCCGCACGGAAGACCACGAGAATCCGGCCGCTCGCGGTGCGAACGGCGCTCGGGAACCTCCCGAAGTCCTCCGGCGTGTCCGGGTGGTAGGCGACGACGTCGGCCTCCGACGGGTCGGTCACGCTGGCGCTCGCCACTGGACGACCTCCAAGACACACCGATCCCAACGCGGCAACCGCGCACCCGAGTGCGAGCAGTTTGGACCGACCCCGCATGGCACCTCCCGATCGCGAACGCTCTGCGCTCGTACGCGTCGCAGGGAACCTGGTCGATCGTTCCATGTCAACACACGTGCCGACCGTGGCCTTCGTACGTGCCCCCAGGGAAGGCCCTGCGGCCCGCGGTGACGGGACCTGCCGAGCCCGGTTCGCCAGCGCAAGCAGGATCGGCAGGCACGGCAGCCTCGCCACGAGCGTGCGCCGCTCGCCTCCCGCGGGCCGGAGTGCTGACGGGCCGGGGTCCTGCCGCCCCGGCCGGAGCAGGTCGAAGGTCTGGGCCGATCTTGCCCGAGGACCCTGGTCACCGCCTTCCGGCCGGCACATGCTTGGTGCGTTGGAGGCGACGCATCCTGGCCCGCCTCTGATGCGTGCTGGGACTTCCACTGGGGGGAGGGCTCGCGTGGCCTCGTACTGGTTCAGGGTCTACGTGGCCGGGAAGTCGGAACGGACCGAGGCCGCGATCACGAACCTGCGGATGCTGTGTGAGTCCCGCGTCGCAGGTGACTACGAGCTCGAGGTCATCGACGTTCTCGAGCGGCCGGATCTTGCTGTGGGGGATGCGATCGTGATCGCTCCGACCGTCGTCCGGGTCATCCCGTGGCCGCAACGCAGGATCTACGGCGATCTCTCCGATCAGGACCGAGCCGTCGCCGCCCTGGGGCTTCCGGAGTCGGTGTCCCGGCGACGGCGGGTGAGAATGGTGGTCCCGATGGATGACGTGCAGCAGCCACCAGTTCAGGCCAGCGCGAGCCTGGTGGAGAACGGTGCCGGGACGGTGGCCCCCGATGTCGCCTCGCTGCCCGGGCAGCTTCTCGTGTCCGTGGCCGCGGTGGGGATCGTGGCCGTCGACGACAAGGGCGTCATCCGTTCGTGCAACCCCGCGGCGGAGAAGATCCTCGCCCGGCCCGCTCGGGAGCTGATCGGCATTCCGCTGGGCTATCCGAGCATCGTGGACGCGATCTCCGAGATGGACGTGGTGCTCCCCAACGGAGACCTCCGGCCGGTCGAGCTACGGGTCTCCAGCACGACCTGGCAGGGCAGGCCGTTGTACGTCGCCGCCCTGCACGAGTTCGACCGCCCGGCACGTACCGCCGACGAGCTTCGGGACGACCTGGACCACCAGAACACTGCCATCGCGGTCATTGCCCACGAACTCGATGACCCGCTGGTCGCCGTCAAGCTGTCCTGCCAGCGCCTACGACGCGACATGGGGCTCGACGCGGGGCGACGTACCGACCTGATGAACCGCATCGACGACTGCACACAGCGCATGCAGGATCTCGTCCGGAAGCTGCGCATCGTCAGCCGCCTCGACGCCCAACAGACCAACACCATCAGGGAGTCCATCGGAGTCCTCGACTTCGTGCTCGATCGGATCAAGGAACCGGGCCACGGGATGCACGACGTCCGGGTCATCTGTGCACCGGACGTGGAGGTCGCCACCAACCGCACCGAGCTGTGCCAGATGCTCGACAACTACCTCGACAATGCCGAGCTGTACGGACTCCCGCCGTTCGAGATCCGGGTCACGAGGGAGAAGGGCTGGGTCACCCTCCGGGTGTGCGACAACGGACACGGTGTTCCCGAGTCGTTCGTGCCGCATCTCTTCCACCGGTTCCGCCGGCTGTCCGACATCCGCCACTCCTGCGAGGGAACCGGACTGGGACTCTGGATCACCCGAGGCCTCGCGCGGGCGCACGGCGGTGAGGCGTGGTACGAGCCGCATGAACCTCGCGGCGCATGCTTCTGCGTACGCCTGCCCGCCCAGCCGGATCGTGAGCCGCAGTCGGTGGGACGCTTCGTCGTTGACCGCGGGATGGTCCGTTGACCAGGCTGGCCGTCCTCGTTGACAGGAGGGTTTCGCCTTCCTAGCTTGAGGGTCCGGTCTGGACCACCAACGCGGGGAGTGGCGACGATGATGCGACGGCTCGTTCCTCTGTGTGTGCTCGGCATCCTCGTTCCGCTGACACTCGCGGCGGTTCCCTCGCACCGGATGCCGCCCGCTGCGGCCGGTGTCGCCACCCAGGCCAACGGCACGCTCCTCACGGGGAAGGTCTCGCTCTATCCGCGGGCGATCAGGCTCGCGCACTCGGGATCCGCGAACGGTCGCATCCTCGCGAGCGCCGTGACGTTCACCACGCGCGGTGGAGAGGGCGTCATCCTGGAGAGCGTCGACGAGGGGCAGTCGTTCCAGCCGGTGGGTGCGGTTCCCGCCTCGCAACAGGCGGGTACGCCCGGACTGTGCTGCGCAAGCCTCTTCGAGCTGCCGCGTCAGGTCGGCGGCCTGGCCGCGGGAACGCTCCTGTGGGCCGGCACTGTCGGTGCGGACGCGGGTGCCGAGCGCCGGATGACACAACGGGTGTGGCGAAGCGACGACCACGGACGTACCTGGTCCTACCTCTCCACCTGTGCGGAGTCGCCCGACGCACGCGGCATGTGGGAGCCGGAGCTCTCCGTCGACGCGCAGGGCCGGCTGGTCTGCCACTACGCCGACGAGACCGTTGCCGAACCTGGCGGCCAGCGGCTCGCGAGGAAGGTGTCCACCAACGGAGTCGCGTGGGGGCCGGCGCAGGTCACCGTCGAGAGCCGCGCCGGGGGCGTTCCGTCCGGGCATGCCGGTCGTACGTCCCCTCCCGGACGGTACGTACGTGATGGTCTACGAGATCTGCGGCGTGCCGGGGCAGTACGACTGCGCCGTCTACGTGCGAACCTCACCGGACGGCGCCAACTGGGGCGACCCGTCGGACACCGGCCAGCGGATCGCGGCCGTGTCGGGGCGGTACTTCACCCACACGCCGACGATCGCCGTCGTGCCGGGGAAGGGCGTCGGGGCACCCTCGCGGGTGATCCTCGTCGGGCAGCTGCTGGAGGAAGCCGACGGCACCCAGGCGGCCGGCAACGGCGCGACACTCATGGTGAGCGAGAACGATGCCCGGGGTCCGTGGCGCGAGCTCCCCGCACCGGTGGCGGTGCCGGGCGCCTACAACAACTACTGCCCCAACTACAGCTCGACCCTGGTCCCGTCGCTCGACGGGCAGCGCGTGCTCGAGATCGCCACCGACTACGCCGCGGACGGTGCCTGCAAGGCGTACTTCGCAACGGGCGGTCTCACGCGGAGGCCGTGAGCGCTGGGCGACTTCCGCTGGGTGGTCATCGGTGTGGCGCCGGAGGTTGACGGCCGGACTAGAAGGTCCACTAGTATGGCAGTGCCTGAACGGCCACCGCCCCACCTCCAACCGGGTCCGGCTGGCCCGGCGTGGTACCCGGGGGAGTGAGCAACCGTTGAAGATCACCGACCTGCGCGCTACGACGGTCACGGTGCCTTTGGAAGCGCCGCTGCGACACTCCAACGGCGCCCACTGGGGCCGCTTCGTCCGTACGATCGTCGAGCTCGACACCGACGAGGGAATCGTCGGACTCGGCGAGATGGGCGGTGGGGGCCATGGTGCCGAGCTCGCGTTCGAAGGGCTGAAGCCGTACCTCCTCGGCCACAACCCGTTCGAGGTGGAGGCGCTTCGGTTCAAGATCGCCAACCCCACCGCGTCGCTCTACAACAACCGGGTCCAGATGCTCGCCGCGATCGAGTTCGCGTGCCTCGACATCTGCGGCAAGGCGCTCGACGTGCCCGTCCACGACCTGCTCGGCGGGCGGGAGCGAGAGACCGTTCCGTTCGCGAGCTACCTGTTCTTCCGCTACGCGCACCCCGCGACAGGTGCCGGTGAGATCTTCGACCCCGATCGGCTGGTGGCGCGCGCGAAGGAGCTCAAGGAGGCTCACGGCTTCACCACGCACAAGCTCAAGGGCGGGGTGTTCGCGCCGGCGCACGAGCTAGCCTGCTTCCGTGCCCTTGCCGAGGCGTTGCCGGGTGACCGGTTCCGCTACGACCCCAACAGCGTGCTGTCCGTCGACGAGGCGATCCGGTTCGGTAGGGCGATCGAGGATCTCGACAACGACTTCTACGAGGACCCGACCTGGGGACTGGCCGGGATGCGTCAGGTGCGGGCGGCCGTCGCGATCCCGCTGGCCACCAATGCGGTCGTGGTCAACTTCGAGCAGCTCGCCACCAACCTGCGCGACCCGGCCGTCGACACCATCCTGCTGGACACGACGTTCTGGGGCGGGATCCGCGCCTGCGTCAAGGCCGCGGGCGTCTGCGAGACGTTCCAGCAACCCATCGCCGTCCACTCCTCGGGTGAGCTCGGCATCCAGCTCGCCACCATGCTCCACCTCGGCGCGGTCCTGCCGAACCTCACCTTCGCCGCCGACGCGCACTACCACCACCTGGTGGACGACATCATCACGGGCGGCAAGTTCACCTACCGGGACGGTGCGATCGCGGTGCCGACCGGCCCGGGCCTCGGCGTCGAGCTGGACAGAGACCGGTTGGAGCACTACGCCGGGCTGTACCGCACTCTCGGCAGCTACGCGTACGACCGCGACGCGCTCCGGCCGACCTGGTTTCCCCTGATCCCCAACGGCTCCTGGGCCCGGCCCGAACCCGCCGACACCTCGAGCATTCCCGGACTCGCCGAACTCGCCGACCTGCCGGCACCGCCCGCGCCCTGACCTCCTGTCCACCCACCGGCCCCGGCCCCTCTGCCGGGACGATCCGCGAGGAGCAAGCATGACCGCACCGAGGGAGAACTCCCGGGTGACCCGAGACCGGCACCGGCACCGGCATCGGTATCAGCAGCACCGCTCTCGCGGCGTAGCTTCCTGCACCGCGGGGCCGCGGCCGGCGTGGGACTCGGGGCGGCGGGCGTCTCGCTCGGCGGCGTGGCCGGGCTGCTCGCGGGCTGCGAGGGCGCGAGCCCCGAGCCCGGGCCGGGTGCGGGCGGCAAGGACGGCCCGCGCGCGAAGGTCGTGGTGTGGGACATGGCGAGCCGGGTGCAGTCGCCCGACCTCTGGAACCCCATCGTGCCTGGGATGCGCGACGACAACGGCTTCGAGTCCGCCCTCATGGAGCCGCTGTTCATCCTCAACTACGAGACGGGTGAGATCGAGCCGTGGCTGGGTGAGTCCCTCGTCCCCAACGACACCCTGGATGTCTGGACGCTGAAGATCCGCCCGGACGTCACCTGGTCCGACGGCGAGGATTTCGACGCCAACAACGTCGTCTTCACGATCAGCCTCCTGAAGGACGGGCCGGCCGAGCTCTCGAACGCCGGGCCCATGCGGGAGTGGGTCAAGTCCGTGACGCGGCGGGACAAGCTCACGGTGGTGTTCACGCTCACCAAGCCGAACCCGAGGTTCCAGCTCGACTATTTCTCGGTGCAGATCTACGGCTGCGTGCCGATCCTTCCCGAGCACATCTGGCGGGGCAAGGACCCGTTGACCTTCAAGAACTACGATCCGCAGCAGGGCTGGCCGGTCTTCACCGGCCCCTACAAGCTGCCAGCGCGGGCCCGACGAAGTTCGTCTGGGACCGCGATCCGCAGTGGTGGGGCGCCAAGGCCGACTTCAAGCCGCTGCCGCGACCCGAACGCATCGAGTTCGTCGTCGCCGAGACCGAGGAGGTCCGGGTCGCCCGGGCGGCCAACAACGAGATCGACGTGCTCGACGACGTGACGACCGGGGCGTACGAGAGCCTCCATCAGCGTAACGAGAGCGTCGTGGCGTGGAACCCGGAGAAGCCCTACTCGTGGGCGGATCCCTGCACGAGGCTGTTGTCGTTCAACACCATGCTCCCGCCGTGGAACGACCGGGACATGCGCTGGGCGGTCAACTTCGCCGTCGACAAGGACGAGATCGTCCGGATCGCGTACGAAGGTTCCACGACGAAGGCGCGGATCTTCTTCCCGCCGTACAAGGGACTCGAGGACTACGTCCAGCTCCTCGACGCCGAGGGCGTGTTCGAGGAGTACCCATCCTCCGCCACGATCCCGACCGCGCCCGCGAGACGTTCGAGGCGAAGGGCTACCGGCTCGACGGCGACGGCATCTACCGTAGGGAGGGCAAGCCGCTCCGGCTGCAGATCGACGCGCCGAGCGAGGGTACGGAGATCTCCCGCTACGCCACCGTGATCACCGAGCAGCTGCAGAAGGTCGGGATCGACGCCGCCGTCCGCAAGCTCGCGTTCGGCACGTTCGCCGACAACCTGTCCAAGGGGAAGTTCGAGGCGGCAGCGGACTTCTTCGCGTGCGGGTCGGTGAGCGAGCCGTGGTTCTCGATGAACATCTTCCACGAGCGCTGGGTCAAGCCGATCGGCAAGGACTCCGGCGGCAACAGCGTGCGCTGGAAGAACGCGGACTACAGCCGGCACCGCGACGCCATGGCGGGCCTACCGCTCGGCGACCCGCGGATCGACCGGCACTTCGTCGAGGCGGCCCGGCTCTGGCTGCGTGACCTGCCGTTCTTTCCGGCCGCACGCCGCCGGGGAGCTCTACTCGTTCAACACGAGGTACTGGGTGGGTTGGCCGAGCAAGGACGACAACTACATCCACCCGCCGTCGGTCTGGAACTCTAGTCACCGGATCATTCACAACCTCCGACCCGCGACCTAGTGGATCTTGGACGAGGGGAACCCCGCAGTGGAGCATCCGAGTGTCGAGCACCTCGTCGCCGCCTGCCATCTCGGTGACCTCGGCGTACCGTCGGCCGCCCACGTCTTCGTCGCGCCCTTCCCGTGCCGGCTGGCCGCTGCCGGCCTGGTGGCCACGGGCGACGTCCCCGAGTCGGAGGAGTCGTACGTCGAGACGACACTGGTGCGGCGACGGGCCGGCGAGGTACGTCCGATCGTGTCCAAGACGACAAGGGCCGAGACCGGTGAAGGGATCGGCGCCGACACCTACTGGCACTTCGACGTCTGCGCGCATGGGACGGCGAAGACCCGCGGCTCGCCACCGGTGCCGTCGTGTCCCTCGAGACGCGCGCCGAGGGTGCGCCGCCGGGGCTGACGGGCGTCCTCGTCGTCCTGAGGTACGAACCGATGTGAGGAGTCAAAGCGATGGCGAGCCGGGCCTACCTTCCACCACCGGAGTCGACGCTGCACCTGATCGGGGACGTCCACGTCGGCGGGATCTCTCCCCTACGCTGTCAATCGGTCCTTGATGATCTTGACAAGCAGATGGTGCCGACCACCGTCGCCCACGTCCAGCTCGGTGACATGACCGACCACGGTACGCCGAGGAGGACGCGGTCGCGCTGGAGTGGCTGAAG
>CAVRKO010000004.1:0-69272 GCA_963721745.1 uncultured Actinomycetota bacterium
CTCGCCCTGGCGGATGTGCAGGTCGGTGCCGCAGATGCCGGCGTACGCGACCTCGATCTGCACCTCGCAGGGACCTGGCGGCACGGGTTCGAGCTCCTCGACCCGGAACGTGCGGTCTCGGGTGTACAGGGCAGCGCGCATCCGGTCTCCTCCGGTCCGTGGCCCGGTCTCGTACGTACGCCGGACCCGTGTCGGGCCGCACCCATCTTTGCCCACCGGCCACCGGCGGCGGTCGCGAGGCGAGGGCGGGCCGGCACCGCGTACGGTTCGGTGGAGGGGTGGGGGTGGACGATTCGATGCTCGTCATCGCGAACGAGGACGCGGGCAGCGCGGAGCAGGAGGCGATCGCCGGGGCGGTCGGCGAGCTCGAGCAGGCCGGTCCGGTGCAGCTCGTCTCCAGCGCCGACCAGCGACAGCTCGACGAGATCCTCGACCGGCGCGCCGGACGTACGGTCGTCGTGGTCGGCGGTGACGGCTCGCTGCATGCGGTCGTGTCGGCCCTCCACGCACGCGGCGAGCTGTCCGACTGCCCGGTCGGGCTGATCCCCCTCGGCACCGGCAACGACCTCGCCCGCGGGCTCGACATCCCGCTCGACCCCCGCGAGGCCGCGAAGGCGATCGTCGAGGGCCGGCCGCGTCCCCTCGACCTGCTGGTCGACGACCAGGGCGGCATCGCGGTCAACGCGGTGCATGTCGGCGTCGGTGCACACGCCGCGCAGGCCGCGGTGCCGTGGAAGCCGAAGCTGGGTCCGTTCGCGTTTCCGGTCGGTGCGCTGGTCGCGGGCATCCGGACCAAGGGCTGGCGGCTGCGGGTGGACGTCGACGACACACCGGTCGCCAGCCCCCGGCGGAAGGTCCTCATGGTCGGGCTCGCGAACGCGCCCAGCATCGCGGGCGGGATCGCCACGCTCGGCCCCCGGGCCGTACCCGACGACGGTGTGGTCGACGTCGTGGTGTCGCACGCGGTCGGGCCACTGGCGAGGTTGGGGTACGCGGTCAGGCTGCACCGCGGCGACCACATCCACCGGCACGACGTCCGCACCGCCCGGGGCACGCAGGTCCGGATCGCCGGCGAGCCGTACTGGGTCAACGTCGACGGCGAGGTCAGCGGGCCGGTCACGAGCCGCACCTGGAGGGTGCAGCCCGGCGCCTGGCGACTGATCCTCGCGAGCGACTCCTGACCGGCGGCCTTTCTCAGCGGGCGGCCGGAAGCGTCAGAGGGCGCGGTAGCGCGCGTCGAACAGGCAGTACGTCCCGTAGCAGGCCAGCCCGAGCGCGACGGCGCCGAGGAGCACCATGCCGTAGGGCTGCTCGGCGAGGGTGCCCAGAGCGACGTCCAGGCCGGTCGCCTTCTTAGGATCCGACGTCACCGCGGCCGCGATGACCAGGAAGCCGGCGGTCCCGTACGCCACGCCGAGCGCGGTGTAGCCGACCTGGCCCAGCCGGATGGCGACCCTCCGCTGCGTGGGCCCCGCCTGGGACAGGTCCAGGTCCTCGAGGAAGCGCCGGCCTAGGCCGCGATGGATGAGGAAGCCGGACACCACGAGAACGGCGATCCCGGCGGCGCCGACGAGCTCGGGGCCGTAGGGCAGGGCGAGGACCTTCGCTGTGAACGACTCCTGGGCCTGGTCGCCGTTGCCGCCGCTGCCGCCACCGACCGCGAGCTTCCCGGCGGTGAAGCCGAGGTACCCGAAGACCAGCGCCTCCCCGATGTTGGACAACCGGCGGAGCGTACGACGCTTCCGCGACCCGAACGCCCGGCTGCCCCAGACGGCCTCGGCGAGCTGCCACAGGACGAGCGCGGCCAGGCCGACGGTGATGATCCACAGGAACACCTGCCCACCGGGCTCGTCGGCGAAGGTCTTCAGCGCACCGGACTTGTCGGTCGAGGTCGACCCGCTGTCGCTCGCCCCCAGGGCGACCCGCAGCGCGAGGTAGGCGACGAGGAAGTGGACGACGCCGTACGCCCCGAGTCCGAGCCGGCCGAGGAGTTTGACCGGGCGGCTCTGCGCCGTACGCCGGGCGGCCAGTTCGGCGTCGTTGCTCGTACGTGCCACACCCATGCGCTGCCTCCGGACGGTTGGGACGGATCTGACCGGTCACGACGGGCCGGCCAGACTGGCCGGCACCTGGGTGTACCCGGATCGGGTGTCCGCGAACGGATGGCCAGCGAACTGGCAGAACTGGACTCGACCGGACTGGACTTGGCTGGACCGGCCGGTCAGGGAACGGGCGGAAGGGTGACAGGTAGGACGAACCCGGCAGCTGGGTGGGAACCGACTCCGCGCCGGCCGGTCACCCGGGCGGCGCGAGGAACCTCACCGACCGTCGTCGTACAGCCGCCGGGTGTCGCCACCGCGGTTGCCGTAGGAGGGGCGGCCGGCACCGCCACCGCGGCGGGGCGCCCAGATCACGAGCGTCACGACCAGCCCGAGGCCGCCGACGACCATGAGGATCCAGCCGACGACCGAGACGTCGACCCCCGAGATGTCGAACTCGAGGGCGAAGGCGAGGACGGCGCCGACAGCGATGAGGAAGATGCTGGCACCAATACCCATGGAAACCACCTTGAGCGTGCGTAGGTGTCTGTGGTCCCCCGGTTTCAAGCTCCGGCGCGAGGCGTGTCACCGGGGCTTGGACGTGCCGTCGACACATTAGGCCACGGCGGCAGAGGGCGCGACCCGGGCCGGGGTCTCACCGGGCCTGCCGACGTCGGCCACGCTCGCCGGGCCCGTCCGCTCACGTTGGCAGGTACTGTCCGCGCGATCATGACCCTGCGGACGGTAGCCGCGTCCGCTGCTAGGTTGTACGCGCGTTTGAACCTGTCAGGGTTCGACCTCCCTGCTCGCCGAAGGCCGACGCGATGAACCCCTTCCGGGTGACTGGCAGAAGAGGTCGTCGCGCTCAGCCCGTCGACGACCAGCCTCTCGTCGATGTGCTGTACCAGGACTACTACTCACCGTTACTTGCGTTCGCCATGCGCCTCACCGGCGGCAACCGGACGTGGGCCGAGGACGTGGTCCAGGAGACGCTGCTCCGGGCCTGGCGCAACGCCGACCAGCTCGACCCGGACTCCCGCTCGCTGATGCCCTGGCTGGGAACCGTCGCGCGACGTATCGTGATTGACGATCGGCGTCGGCAGGACGCCCGTCCCACCGAGGTCGCGCACGAACTCCCCGAGGTGCCGGTCGATGACCACACGGAGAGGTTGCTCCGCACCGTGACGGTCACCGAGGCGCTGCAGGAGTTGTCACCGGCCCATCGCGAGGTACTCGTGGAGACCTTTCTCAAGGACCGTACGGTCAACCAGGCCGCCGACATTCTCGGCGTGCCCGTGGGCACCGTGAAGTCCCGGGTCTACTACGCCCTCCGCGCGCTGCGGCTGGCCCTCGAGGAGAGGGGCGTGACGCTGCCATGACCCAGGTCACCCACACCGATGTCGGCGCCTACGCCCTCGGCCTGCTCGAGGAGCCGGACCGCCAGGCGTTCGAGGAACACCTCGCCGGATGTACGCGGTGCCAGGCCGAGCTCGACGAGTTCTCCGGCCTCGCCGGCGCGTTGACAGATCTCGATGGCGGACTGCTCGACGCCGCGCCGCCGGTGGATCCCCCGTCGGACGACTCGGTGGTCGAGCTGCGGAGCAGGCGACCGGGCCGAGCCCGGCCGAAGCCGTCGTGGTGGCGTACCGACCGGCTCCTCACGGCCGCCGCGGCGATCGTCCTGCTGGTCGGCGGCACGTTCATCGGATCGTCGATCGCGGGCGGCGACACCGGGACGCCCCCGGCCTCCGACAGCATCCACCGCCCGGCCGGTGAGCTCCTCCTGACCGGCCAGCGCTTCAGCGCGACCGACCGCGCCACCGGCACGACCGGCATCGTGGGCGTCGAGTCGCGCGGATGGGGCACCCACCTCGCGCTCGAGCTGCGCGGCGTGCACGGTCCCCTGACCTGCCAGCTGATCGCGGTCTCCCGTACCGGCGAGCGCCAGGTGGCGATGAGCTGGAAGGTGCCGCGCGCCGGCTACGGCGTTCCGGGCGCACCCGAACCGCTCGTCCTGCACGGCGCGACGAGCATGCCGCGCGCGGACGTGGCGCGGGTGGAGATCCGTACCTCCGACGGCAAGACGCTCCTGAACGTACGCATCTGAGCGGCGGGCCGCACTGGTCCTCTCGTGATCACCCTGCAGAAACCGGGTACGCACCGTCGGCGGCGTGCCCGGTTTCTGCATGCCGGCCGCTCGCACCGGTGGACAGCGGTTCCCCACGCGTTCGGTCCCGCCGTCTGATCTTTGCCCGTTCGGCCGAAAATCCTGTGAACCGTGTCGGATGGCAGCCGCGTACTTCCTGGTGACCGCGAGATCCGCCGAAGGGGCGGGCTCGACAAGCCGATCCGGCGCCGCACCCACCGGTGGCACCGCCACGAGTGGGGTACGTCGCCCCGCGTGCGCCGGGTCGGACGGTCAACGGTGGACCAGACGTACCGGCCGCATACGACGGGGGCGGCCGGCATGTCTGGCCCCTCGGCTCACCCCATCCGGGCGGACCTCGTTCCGGTGATCATGAAGACTCCGGTGGGCTATGGCACCCCGCACCTTTCATGATCACCGCAAGGCGGCCAAGGGGGCGCGGGCATGCGCGGCGGTGCGCCGTCCGGGCCGTCCTGCCGTCAGGCGGAGATCGCCGCGAGGGCGGCGCCCACGACACCGGCGCTGACCCCGAGCCCGGCGCGGACGATGGGAAGGTCGCGGTTCTGCGGCGCCCAGGTCATCCGCCGGGCTCGTTCGAGTGCGGCCTCGAGGTAGGGCCCGCCGGCCATGCCGAGTCCGCCGCCGACCACCACCGCCTCGGGGTCGAACGCGTTGACGAGCAGCGCGATCCCGCCGCCGGCCGCGGCACCCGCATCACGTACGAGCGCCGCCGCCACCGGGTCACCGGCCGCCGCGGCGGCGAGCACCGTCCTGGCGTCATCGGTGCACTGCCCGCCCGCGGCACGGAATCTCCGGACCAGGGCGGGTCCGGCCGCGAGCTCCTCGAGGAGCGTCGGTTGCGCATCCGGCTCGGACGGGACGGGAGCGTCGGGCGCGAGGAGCAGGAGCGCGTGTCCCCGGGCGCCGGCGTACGGCACGCCGTCCTGCACCAGGCTGAACGCGATGCCGGTGCCGATCGTCACGTAGACGAAGAGCCGGTACGCCCGACCCGCACCGAACCGCGCCTCGGCGAGCGCCGCGCAACGGACGTCGGACTCGATCCGAACCGCCGGAGCGTCTGCGCCCCGGTCGCCCTCCGAGGCCCGTAACGCCGCGGCCAGCTCGGCTTCGAGGACGTCGCGCCGCCACGGCAGCAGATGGGCCGACGTGATCGTGCCGTCCGGCGAGACCAGCTCGGGCACTCCGATGCCGACCGCGGTGACCCGCGCACCTTCCCGCCGAGCGGCCTCGGCCAACCGGCCGGCGAGCTCGACGGTGGTACGCCGGGCCGCGTCGCTCCCGCCGCCCGCGAGGTCGGTGGGGACGGTGACCTGATGGCACAGGGCGCCGGTCGCGGGGTCGACCAGGCCGCCCGCGATCTTGGTGCCGCCGACGTCGATGCCGGCCGCGAGGTCCGGGCGGGTCAACCGGCCGACTCCCGTGGCCCCGGGCCGTCGTCGGTGTAGCGGGGCGCCACGCCGAACACGAACTCGGTCGGCTCGTCGGACCAGTTGTAGTACTGGTGCGGCGTACCCGCCGGCAGGAAGAAGCCGTCGCCGGGCTCCAGCTCGAACCACGACGTCCCCGACGCCTCCGGCAGGTGGATGTTCAGCCGGCCGCGGGTGACGTACAGCGACTCCTGTCCGCCGTGCCGGTCGACATCGCCGCGGGCGCCGGGCTGCAGCTCGACCGAGCCCACGGTCAGGTGCTCGGTGGACGCGAGGATGCCCACGAGTACGCGCTGTTCGCTGCCCTCCAGCCGCCACAGCCGGTCACCCGCGCCGATCCGGGTGATCGTGTCGGCGGCCCGGATCTTCTCGCGCTCGGCGGGCCACGATCCGAGCCACTCGTCCTGGGTGTAGCGCGACTCCTCGAGGTACGGCCGGGTCCGCGCATAGCTGCCCGACGTCCCCTGCGATGGCGGCGGCGAGAAGAACTCCAGGACGCGCAGCTCCTCGGCACTGTGGTTGACCACGTGGTGCCAGGTGTCGCGGCGGAAGAACGCGGCCTCGCCCTTGTCGATCCGGTGCACCTCGCCGGTCTCGGGGTTGGCGATCACCATCACCCCGGAGAGGACGTACAGCACCTCGTCGGCGGCGAACACCGTACGGAACGAGTCGGAGTGGTGGAAGCGACCGCCCGGTGGCAGGCCGAAGACGAGCTGGTGGATGTCGGTGCTGGAGACGTAGATCCAGTCCGAGACCCGGCCGGCGCCCTCGTCGCCCCACAGGTGCCGCGTGACGGAGCGGTAGGGGATGTGGGTCGGCTCGTCGAACGTCGGACGCGGTGACGGTGCGTAGGCCACGAGCGTTCCCTCCGTGTAGGTGGTCTGGTGGGTCGACGGCGCTCCGTCGGCCCCGGGCGGAGCGGCGGTCAGGTCGGTGGTGGTGGTGGTGCGGATCCCAGGCCCGGGCGTACGGGACGGCCGGTCAGCGAGACGGCGGGCACCCTGGCGGCCGGCGCGTCGCCGGGTCGCGCCGGCCCTCCGCCGGACGGTCGCTGGCTCGCCACCGTGAACTCGAACCGGTCACCCCGGTAGGCGGCCTCGAAGTACTCGACCGGACGCCCGGTCTCGTCCTCGCTGACCCCCCAGAGCGCCATGACGCAGGCGCCGTCCGACAACTCGAGGTGCTCGCGCTCGGTGTCGCTGGGCGGCCGAGCGGCGAAGTGCTGGCTGGCTCCGGCGAGGCGCAGGTCGAAGTCGCGCTCGAGAACGGCGTACAACGAGCGACCGGCGAGCTCCTGGCGCTCCAGACCTTCGCACGCCGACGCCGGAAGGTAGCTCGCCTCGAGGACGAGCGGCTCGCCGTCGACCCGGCGGACCCGCATCACCTTGACGACCGGTGCGCCGGCCGGGACCGTCAGGTGGTCGGCGATGTCGGGTCGGGCCGGCTCGACGGCCTGCTCCAGCACGTCGGACGTGGTGGTGCCGCCGTGCGCGGCGAGGGTCTCGCTGAAGCCCAGCAGGTGGAGGGCGTCGTAGGTCAGGCGGGGTTCGGCGACGAACGTGCCGACGCCGTGTCGGACCACCACGAGACCTTCGGCGGCGAGCAGCGCGATGGCCTGCCGGGCGGTCATCCGGCTCACGCCGGCCTGCTGGCTGAGAGCGGTCTCGGACACGAGCCGGGCGCCGGGTGTCAGGCTGCCGCCGCGGATCTGTTCCCGGATCCGGCCGGCCAGCTGGTGGTAGAGCGGCAGCGGGTTGTCGCGGTCAGCTCGCATCGCCGGCGCCTCGTGGGCACCGGCGGCTTCCGGGTGCGGCGTACCAGCCGCGAGCGAGTCCACCCCGACCTCCGGTCGACTAGACGTCTAGATGTCTCGTGGACCGTAGGGAACCGATCGGGTTCCTGTCAACACACCGGGTTCCTGTCGCCACACCCGGCTGCCTGTCACCACCCGGCTGCCGGTCACACCATCGGGTTCCGGCTCGTGCACTGCCGGCTAGGAGCTGGCCGCGGCGCGGTCGTCGAGCGGCGCGGACAGGTCGAGACGTGCCGTCGGGAACATGCGCCCGCTCCCTCGACGGCGCTAGGTCTGCTGACCCCGGCCGGCGTCGCCCTCGGCCGCCTCGGCGTAGCGGGCGTGCAACCGGGCACGGATCTCGTCGGGCGTGTAGGCGCGGCGGCGACGCTCGTCGCGCGCGACCACGACGCCCGTGGCGGCGACGCCGACGAGACCGGCGAGCCCAAGGACCTTCCACCAGCGCATGCGGCCAGGCTAGCCCTAGGCTGGTGGTCATGGCAGGCGTGAGCATCAGCCTCGACGAGGCGCTCGACCTGACCCGTACCGGCGACGTCTGGCTCTTCCGCGGCCGCTCCATGGCCGACCGCGCCATCCAGGTCAGCACCAACAGCCCGGTCAACCATGTCGGGATGTCGGTCGTCCTCGACGACCTGCCGCCCCTGATGTGGCACGCGGAGCTGGGCCGGTCCCTCCCCGACCTGTGGAGCGGTACGCACCAGCGCGGCGTCCAGCTGCACGACCTGCGCTCGGCGGTGCTGGTGTGGTGCCGCAGGTACGGCCAGCAGGCCTGGCTGCGCCAGCTCGACCAGACGGCGACCCGGGAGATGGAGGAGGCTGTCCTGCGTACCATCGCCCGCCTCGACGGCACGCCGTTCCCCTCCACCGCCCGGCTCGCGTCGCGGTGGCTGCGCGGGCGGGTGCCACGGGTGTCCGGCCGGTGGCCCTGGAGGTCGACCGACCGGCTGACCGGATGGCTACCCGCCCGGGTGCCGCTGCCGCGCAGGAGTCCGGCGGCTCCGAAGGCGGCGGAGCAGGAGCCCCCTGGCGCCCGGGTGGCGAAGGTGGTCGCGCCCAACGTCGTCGCCCGCGAGCTCGAGACCGCCTACTGTGCCGAGGTCATCGCGGTCACGTACGAAGCGATGGGACTGCTGCCCACGGGTCGCAGGTCCAGCTGGTACGACGCGGGCCGGTTCTGGAGCGGCGACGACCTCCGGCTGTCCGGCGGCGCCCAGCTCAGCGGCGAGATCGCCGTCGACGTGTCCTCCGCCGGAATGCCATGAAGGTCTACGCCGAGACGCCCGTCCGCTGTGTCGCGCAGGTGGTCGGCGACGTGCTGGCCGTGGTGTGGGCCTTCCTCGCGGTCAAGCTCGCGCTCGCCGTCCACGCGCAGGTCGAACGGCTGGGCGCTCCGGGTCGCGGCCTGGAGGACGCGGGGACGGGCCTGCGCGACAAGGTGGCCGCGGCGAGCGACAAGGTGGCCGACCTGCCGGTCGTCGGTGACGCGCTCCGCTCGCCGTTCGACGCCATCGCGGCGACGGGAGGTTCGATCGCCGCCGCCGGGCGCGCCCAGCAGGAGGCGGTAAGCGACGTCGCCGTCCTCCTCGCGGTCCTCGTCGCGGTGGTCGCGCTGCTCGTCGTGGTGGTCTGGCTGTGCGTACGGATCCGGTGGATGGTGCGGGCCAGCCGGGCCAGCCGGATGGCGCACACCGAGGCCGGGTCGTCCCTGCTGGCCCTGCGCGCCCTGACCAACCGGCCCGTACGCAGGCTCACGCCTGTCGCGGCCGATCCGGCCGACGCGTGGCGGCGCGCTGATCCCGAAGCCGTACGCCGACTCGCGGCGGTCGAGCTCCGCGCGCTCGGACTCCGCGCCGGCCGGTAACCACCCCAGGCCGGGTTGCGCTGCCGCGGCTCAGCTCCGGGCGTAGAAGATTCCCCAGGCCAGGTTGCCCGCCCGGCCGCCGTCGACCCAGTGCTGCAGGCCCGCCTTCATGCTTGGCGAGGTACTCCTCGCTGATCTGCCCGGCGAGCTCCGGCTCGCGGGCGACTCGATCTCGTCGCAGGACCCGCCCGTAGTGCGTGGGCAGCTGCGGCGTGAGGTCCTCGAACTTCACCGATCCGGAAGCCGCGCCGGTCGAGCTCCCGGCCTGTAGAAGCCCGGCGATGCCCATCGTGTCGAGTTGCAGCGCTCCAGGATCGGCACGATCTCCGCCCGGTCGACGCCGTCGGCCGCCATCGGGTCGGTGAAGACGAGCTGGCCGCCCGGCCGCAGCACCCGCGGCGATCTCCTCGAGCACCCGCGCCCGGTCGCCGCAGTGCAGGAGCGCGTCCTGCGACCACACGACGTCGAACCGTGTTGTCCGTCGAACGGGCAGGTCCTCGAACGACCCGTTGACGACGTCGACGAGGGCGTCGAGGTCCTGCTCCTTGGTCAGCTCGCGGTTGCGCTCGTTCTCGACCTCGCTGAGGTTGAGGCAGTGACGTGGCAGCCGCAGGTGTCGGCGAGCTGGCGGGCGGCACCGCCGTAGCCCGCGCCGAGGTCGAGCACCTCGGTGCCCTGGTCGAGGTCCGGCTGATCCGCCATGTGCTCGACGGTGCGGCGGCTGGCCGCGGCGATGTCCCGCGTCGCGGCGTTCGTAGAGGCCGACGTGGATGTCCTCGCCACCCCAGACGGTGCGCGTAGAAGTTGTCGGCGTCCTCGGAGTTGTAGTAGTCGCGGGCGGTGTGCACGGCTGTGGGGTACGACCTCGTCGTCGATCGTCCTCCTCGCGGTACGACTTCTCCGCCACGTGGATGAAGAAGTCCGGCTCGTCGTCGCGGTGGGTCGCCTGGAAGTCGCCGTAGGTGTCGATGCGCTGGAAGCCGACCTCGTGCATGAGCCGGCGCATGTAGTCCTTGCGCAGCGGATACATGTTCAGGTGGTACTCGCGACTCGTCCGGGAACTGGTAACGGAACCGGGCGAGGCCCTCGTCGACGTGCTCCGGCTCGGCCGACGACGCTCGTCGCCGCAGTAGTAGTACTTGTGCCGGTGGAGTAGCCGCCGTCCAGCAGCGAGTCGTAGTTGCGCTGGTCGATGATCAGAACGCCGTCATGCTTGAGCATCGCGTAGAACTCGGCGAGCGCCTTGCGGCGGTCGCGTTCGGAGAACAGGTGCGTGAACGAGTTCCCGAGGCAGATGATCGCGTCGTACTCGCCGTGGACGTCGCGGTTGAGCCAGCGCCAGTCGGCGTGGACCACACGCAGGATGTGGCCGCTCGAACTTCATGCCGTTGTCGAACGCTTTCGCCAGCATGTGCGGGCTGCCGTCGACGACGACGGTCTCGAAGCCCTCCTCGAGCAGGCGCACGGAGTGGAAGCCGGTGCCGGTCGCGACGTCGAGGACGCTCTCGACGCCACGGGCCTTCGAGCTGGTCGACGAAGAACTTGCCCTCGCTCTCGTAGCCCGCTTCTTCCAGTCGATCAGCTCGTCCCACTTCTCGACGAACGTCTGGTGACGTACTCCTGCGTGTAGTGGTCGGTGTCGCGGACCTCGATCGGGTCGTCGCCGAACTCCTGCTGGCCCTGGCTCCCGCCCGGACCGCCGTGCGGATTCGGATCCGTCTCGGCGGACGTTGCGGTGGTGTCCTGGACGCTTCGTGCCACGACATGCACTCCCAAGGGGTCTGGTTGGTTGGCTGTCGGTCAGGGTCCGACGTGCGAACCACCCAGGTGGACCAATGCTCACGCGGCGCGGAAACGCGGCGCGGTCCTTGGCGGGCGGCTGCTGCAGGTGTGATGCTCGCCTGCTCACCAGTCGGACAGGTCCATCAGGATGACGGGGACGCGTGTCGAGAAGGGTCACCACGGCCGCCACCCGGCCGGCGCCGTTGCCGGCCCGCGCGAGCCGGGCAGCCCGGCCGCGCACCGCCAGCCAAGTTAGGGGATCCCGGGTCGCCCTATCAACAATCGCCCCGCATTGGACCAATTCCGGCGGACTGGGGATGATCCGGACGTACGCAGCGTGCCCGTCCCCGCACCGCGCGGATTTCCGCAGACCTCTTTACAACGCTGAACTGGACGCTGTACACAAGGCTCCACCCCACCGCAGGCGCTGGAGCGACCCCAATGTCGGGCCCGCGGAGCCGCGGAGTTCCAATGCCTTCATGCCCACGTTCGGACGCGGGGAGCAGGGCGTCCGGCTGGCCCAGAAGGAGAGCACGTCATGACCGCACCGATCGATCCCCGTACGTCCGGTCTCAGTCGTCGCGACCTGCTGTCCATGGCCGCCGGGATCGGCGCGTCGGCGACCCTCGCGGCGTGCGGCGGTGGCGGCGACGCCGAGCAGAGCGGGAGTGGCGGCGCGGAGGAGTACACCGGACCGAAGGTCAGCCTGGCGTTCTGGAACGGCTTCACCGGTGGCGACGGGCCGTACATGCGCAAGCTGGTCGAGGAGTTCAACAAGGCGCACCAGGCCATCAGCGTCAAGATGACGGTGATGCAGTGGGCGGACTACTACCAGAAGCTCCCCAACGCGGTCTCGGTCGGCCGCGGCCCCGACGTCGGCATCATGCACGTCGACTCGCTCGCCACCAACGCCGCCCGCAAGGTGATCGTGCCGCTCGACGACGTGGCGAAGGCGCTGAAACTGAAGGAGTCCGACTTCGCACCCATCGTGTGGAAGGCGGGGATCTACCAGGACCAGCGCTACGGCATCCCGCTGGACATGCACCCGCTCGGCTTCTACTACAACAAGACGCTGATGGAGCAGGCCGGGCTCGACCCGGAGTCGCCACCGCAGACGAAGGCCGCGTTCGAGAAGGCGCTCGACGCGTTCAGGGCCAAGAACATCCAGGGGATGTGGATGGCCGGGTTCCCGTTCCCGGGCGTCTTCATGTTCGACACCCTGCTGTGGCAGAACGGCGGCGATCTGTTCAACGCCGAGGTGACGAAGGCGGCGTACAACTCCGAAGCCGGCGTGAGCGCACTGACCTGGCTCGTCAACCTGGTCAAGGACGGCGACAGCCCCAAGAACGTCGGGCAGGATGCCGACGTGATCGCGTTCCAGAACGGCAAGAACGCCTTCCACTGGGACGGCATCTGGCAGATCAACAACTTCAAGAAGGTGTCCAAGCTGGACTGGGGCGTCGCACCCATCCCGCAGATCGGCAGCCAGCGGGCCGCCTGGGCGGGCTCGCACAACTTCGTCCTGATGCAGCAGCGCAATCCGGACGCCAACAAGCAGGAGGCGTCCAAGGTCTTCATCAACTGGATCAGCCAGCGCTCGATCGAGTGGGCCAAGGGCGGCCAGGTCCCCGCCCGGGCCAGTGTCCGCGACAGTGCCGCGTTCAAGGCCCTGCACGACCAGTCGATCTTCGCCGAGCAGATCGACTACCTCCACTTCCCGCCCCCGCTGCCGGGCGTCGGTGACGCACTGGCGACGATCGACAAGGCCGTCAACGAGGCCATCCTGCTGAAGAAGCCACCCGCGAAGGCGCTGAACGACGCGGCCGCGCGGGCGGACAAGATACTGGCCGAGAACCGCAAGAAGTATCCGCAGTGAGCGCAGTGCGCATCGGTAACTCCACCACCACAGCACATCCCCCGCGGCGGCGGCCGGGAGGCGGCGGTCCGCTGGCGCACCAGGGCCGGTTCACGCCGTACCTCTTCCTTGCGCCGTACCTCCTGCTGTTCGGCATCTTCGTCCTGCTGCCCGCTGCCTTCGGCGTGTGGATCAGCCTGCACAGCTGGGACTTCATGCTGCCGAGGAAGCCGTTCGTCGGCCTGGCCAACTACGCCGCGCTGCTCGACTCCGGCTCCCTGCAGTTCGAGGACTTCTGGCGGAGCATGCGGGCGACGGCGATCTTCACGGTCGCCAGCGTGCCGTTCCTCGTCGTCATCCCCCTCGGCGTCGCGCTGCTGCTCAACCGGCACTTTCCCGGGCGGACGTTCTTCCGGGCGATGTACTTCGCGCCGTACGTGCTGGGCGTCGCGGTCATCGGTGTCCTGTGGCGGTTCCTGCTCGACCCCAACATCGGCCTGGTCAACGTCACTCTCGACCGGCTCGGCCTTCCCCACGACACGCCCTGGACGACCGCGACCCCGTGGGTGTGGGTGTCACTCGTTGGCATGACGGTGTGGTGGACGCTCGGCTTCAACGCCGTCATCTACCTCGCCGGGCTGCAGGACGTCCCCCGCGATCTCTACGACGCAGCCAAGGTCGACGGCGCCAACCGCTGGCAGGAGTTCTGGAACATCACCCTGCCCGGCCTTCGGCCGGTGCTCACGTTCGTCGTGACGGTCACGATCCTCGCCTCGGCCAACATGTTCGGCCAGTCCTATCTCGTCACCCGCGGCGGGCCGGGCGACGAGACCAGGACCGCGATCATGTACATCGCCGACGAGGGACTGCGAGGTTTCAGGATGGGCAGCGCGGCCGCGATGAGCTACGTCCTCGCGCTGTTCCTCGCTCTCGTCAGCCTGGTGAACTTCCGCGTCTTCCGGCAGAAGGACTGAGTGCGGATGACGACCTCGACGAGCTCGGCGACCGGCGGTCCGCGCGGCGCGGCTGCCCGTCGGACCCGTGTCGTGGGCCGGACCGGGTGGTACGCCGGACTCGTCGCCCTGTCGGCGGTGTTCGTGGCACCACTCCTGTGGATGCTGGTCACGTCGTTCAAGACCGAGCCGGACGCCACGGAACTTCCGCAACGGCTGCTGCCGGACCCGGTGACGACGGCGGCGTACGAGCTCATCCTGCGATCGAGCACGGACACGCCGGTGCTGCGGTGGTTCCTCAACAGCCTGCTGGCGGCGAGCGGGCACACGCTGCTGGTGGTCGCGGTCGCGGCGCCGGCGGCGTACGCCCTGGCCCGGATGGCGTTCCGTGGCCGGCGCGCGCTGTTCGGGGTGATCGTGGCGACGCTCTTCGTTCCCGGCTTCGTGTTCCTGATCCCCGACTACCTCATCGTCAACCGGCTCGACTGGCTCGACACGCTGTGGGCGCTCATCGTGCCGGGCGCCGCGGGCGCGTTCGGCGTGTTCTTCCTCCGGCAGTTCTTCCTGACCCTGCCCGTGGAGCTCGAGGAGGCCGCTCTCATCGACGGCGCCAACCGCTGGCAGATCTTCACCCAGGTGGTCCTCCCCCTGGCCAGGCCGGCACTCGCGACGCTCGCCGTGCTGTCGTTCCTCGCCAACTGGAACGACTTCCTCTGGCCGGTGTACGTGATGTTCAGCCCCGACCACCTCACGCTGCCACCGGGACTCGCCACCCTGCAGGGTGCGTACACGACGAACTATCCGGTCATCATGGCCGGCGGCGTACTGGCCAGCGTGCCGGTGCTGGTGCTGTTCGTCGTGGCCCAGAGGTACGTCATCGAGGGCGTCGCGCGTACCGGCCTGAAAGGCTGAGCGGCCGGTGTCGACGGTCACCCGACGCGCGATCGCAGCGGTGCTGGCCGCGTCCTGTCTCGGCATGGCAGGCTGCGGCGGAGGCGCCGAGAAGCGGCAGGACGCCGCCGCGAAGGGGCAGGGGGACAACCAGGTGGCGACGTACCGGAACCCGGTCTATCCCGAGAACTTCCCAGACCCGCAGGCGATCCACGCCGGTGACGGGTTCGTCGTCTATGCCACCAACGGCCCGCTCGGCAACCTCCCCGCGATGCGGTCCACAGACCTCGCGCACTGGAAGGTCATCGGCGACGCCATGCCTGAGCTCGCGTCCTGGGCCCGGCCGGGCAAGACCTGGGCCCCGGAGGTGCTTCCGCTCGCCGAGGACCGCTTCGTGCTCTACTACACCGCCGACTCGGTGAAGCACGGACGACAGTGCATCGGACGCGCGGTGGCGAGCTCGCCGGAGGGCCCGTTCCGCGACGAGTCGACGCACCCGCTGGTCTGCCAGGCGGATGAGGGAGGCTCCATCGACGCCAGCCCGTTCCGGGATGCCGACGGGACGCTGTTCCTCTACTGGAAGAACGACGGCAACGCGGTCGGCTCCGACACCTGGATCTGGGTGCAGCGGTTGGCACCGGACGGCCTGACGTTGCAGGGTGCACCGAAGCAGCTGTTCAAGCAGGACGCGCCGTGGGAGGCGCACCTGGTGGAGGCACCGTTCATGTGGCGGCACGACGGGCGCTACTACCTCTTCTACTCCGCGAACGCCTACGACTCCGACGCCTACGCAGCGGGCTACGCGGTGTGCGAGTCGCCGACCGGGCCGTGCCGCAAGGCCGCGGAGAACCCGATCCTGTCGTCGAAGGGCAAGGCCGCGGGCCCAGGTCACCTCAGCCTGATCGAGCATGCGGGCCGTACGTGGATGCTCTACCACGCATGGATGTCCGACGCCGTTGGCTCGGTCGTTCCCGGCCGGCCGATGTGGCTGGACGAGGTGGTGTGGAAGGGCGGCAGGCCAGTGGTGCGTGGACCGACCGACACACGGCAGCCGCTGCCCTGAACGCCACTTTTGGCGGGCGTTTCTGCCCGACAGCAAAGGGTGTTCGGCCCGGCCGTGGCTGACGAGCCGCCGGGCAGGACGAGTCGGTCCATCTCGCCATCCGAGCATCCGGCAAGCGGCTAACGTCGGACTGTACGTCGCGTTCCGGGCACTTTCCGTGCACGGGCGAGGAGGCGGGATGGACGACGGCATCGCACGACGCGCGGCACCAGCGCCCTCGTGCGTGACCACCGCGGGTCGGACCCCGGCATGAGCTGGTGGAACGACCTGGGCCCCGGCGTGCGGCAGGCCCTCCTCCTGGCCGGAGGACTACTCGCCGGCATCATCCTCGCGATGATCATCCAGGCCGTCGCCTCGCACCGATCGATCCGGCATGTGCTGAAGCTGTTCGAGCGGCAGACGGCAGAACAGCGCCGGATCGCCGGCGAGGAGGAGCAGGGCCGCCGGGAGCACGACCTCGTGAGCCAGCGGCAGGAGGCGTACGCGCGGTTCATGAGCCTGGCGTGGCGGTACGAACGGGCCTCCGCCGACCTGTTCGCGGCCCGCCGGGAGGCCGAGACGGCCCAGCGCCCGGGCACCGACCCCGCTGCCGTCGGCAAGTCCGAGCACCACATGCTCATGGCGATGTCGGAGCACGCCAAGATCCGCGACGACATGGCGTACGCCCGGGAGATGATCAGGCTGGTCGCACCGATCCGGATCCGGTTCGCCGCCGACCGGTGGTTCATCGACCTGGCCAGCAACGAGGCGGCCCAGGCGCAGCGGGCCAAGTCGGAGTTCATCGAGCAGGCCCGGATCGACATCGGCACCGATCCGGCGCCGCCGGTGCCGGACGCCGCCCACGCGGGACCGCCCCGATCCAGGTCGTAGGTCCATCGACCGGCACCGCTTGGACCGACGGTCCGATGCCTGCCTCGGGGCTGGGCTGCCACGCTCGGACGCATGCCAACGACCAGCGTTCGCCCGCATTCGTACGACGACCTGCCGCGGCTTCTCACGCTGATGACCGGCGACGAGAAGCACAGCCCCAGCGCGACGTCGACGCTGGACGTCCTGTGGGTGCTCTACGACCGGGTGCTCGACGTCTCGCCCGCCACGGTCGACGACCCCGCCCGAGACCGGTTCCTGCTGTCGAAGGGCCACGGCCCGATGGCGTACTACGCCGTTCTCGCGGCCAAGGGCTTCCTCCCCGAGGACTGGCTATCGGGCTTCGGCGGCATCGACTCGCCGCTCGGCCATCACCCCGACCGAGTGCTGGTACCCGGCGTGGAGATCTCCAGCGGTTCCCTCGGACACGGCCTCCCGCTCGGCGTCGGCATGGCGCTCGGCCTTCGCGCACAGGGCCTCCTGCGCCCACGGGTCGTGGTCCTCGTCGGCGACGCCGAGCTGGACGAGGGCACCAACCACGAGGCGATCGCGTACGCCGGCGCCACCGGCCTCGACAACCTGACCGTCGTCGCGGTGGACAACCAGTCCGCGACCCACGGCTGGCCGGGCGGTGTCGCCTCGCGCTTCGGTGTCAATGGGTGGTTGACAGAAACGGTGAACGGCCGTGACCACAAGGGACTCGAGATCGCGTTGACGGCTCGGCCGGCGGGCCAGCCACACGCCGTCGTCGCCGTCGTCGAACCGAAGGGCTGAACCACGATGACCGACATGCGAACCAGCTTCGTCCACACCGCGAGCCACCTCCTCGACAGCGACCCGCGGACGGCGGTCGTCCTGGCCGACATCTCCGCCGACCAGTTCACCGCCGCCGCGGAGCGGCACCCGGCCCGGGTGCTCAACGTCGGGATCAGGGAGCCGCTCATGGTGAGCGTCGCCGGCGGGCTCGCACTCACCGGCATGCGCCCGATTGCCCACTCCTACGCACCGTTCCTGGTCGAGCGGTCCTTCGAACAGATCAAGCTCGACCTGAGCCACCAGGACGCGAGCGCGGTGCTGGTGAGCGTCGGCGCGTCGTACGACACCAGCGGAGGCGGGCGTACCCACCACTCGCCGGGCGACGTCGCGCTGCTCGACACCCTGCCCGGTTGGGCGGTCCACGTACCGGGCCACCCGGGCGAGGTGGCGGCGCTGGTCGCCGCCGCGGTCGATGCCGACCGTCCGGCGTACGTGCGGTTGTCGACCCAGGCCAACGCCACCGCACGGCCGGGTGCGACCTCGGGGACGCTCGACGTCGTGCGTACCGGCCGGCAGGCCGTCGTCGTCGCGGTCGGACCGGTGCTCGACCAGGTCCTGGCGGCAACGGACGGACTGGACGTCTCGGTGGCGTACGCGACGACGGTGCGGCCCTTGGACACTGCCGGGCTGCGGGGGCTCGCCGGCGCGGCCAGGGACACGGTGGTGCTGGTGGAGCCCTACCTTGCGGGCACGTCCGCCCGGCTCGTCGACGAGGCGCTGGCCGACCGGGCCCACCGCACGCTGTCGCTCGGCGTGGGCCGGACGGAGGTGCGACGGTACGGCACACCGCAGGACCACGACCGGCTGCACGGCCTCGACCCGGCGGGCATCCGCGCGTCCCTCACCGCCTTCCTCGACGGCTGACGTCTCCGGCCCTCCGGCACCGTGCACGCGGCTGGTGGCTCGTGGCCGGCACGCGGCTCGTGGCTAGTGGCGACGGCGGGGATCCCGGTGCGGCCGGGCGGGCGGCCCGGGCCGGGGACTGGGTCCCGCCTCGTGCGAGGCAATGTCATGGCCGTTGCCCTGGCCGGGCACGGCGGGACGCAGCATCGTCGTCCCGTCGGCCTTGCCGTCGACGACGTCCTTGGCAAGGGCAGCGAGCTTCAGGTTGTTCCGGCGGGCGTGCTCACGCAGGACGTGAAACGCCCGCTCGGGATCGATCCGGCCGCGTTCGGCGAGCATCCCCTTCGCCTGCTCGATCACGATCCTGCTGTCAAGAGCGACTTGCAGTTGGTCGTTGAGCGTGCGGGCCTGGCGGTACGCCCGCTCCTTGAGCATGCAGATCGTCGCGAACTCCGCCATGGCGTGCGCGATCTCGACATCCTTGTCCGTCAGTGCATCGCCGTTGACGCCGAGCAGGGCCACGGCTCCGACCACCTCGTCGTCCCGGCGGAGCGGAAAGGCGTACACGGACGTGTATCCCGACGCTCTCGCCGCCCCGGTGTACGCGGGCCACGGGTCGGTTCCGGCCGTGAGGTCCGGGCGGACCACCCGCTGCGAGGAGCCGATCGCGTCGACACACGGGCCTTCCTGACCACGCAGCTCCAGCGCGGCCAGCTGCTCCGCGGGTTCCGACGTCCCGACGATCTTTGGTTCTTTATCGGGATCGGCCGACAGGACTCCGACGGCTGTCATGGCGAACCGGGCGGTGTACTGCTCCATCAGGACGCCGAGCAGTTCGGCACCGTCGTTGGGCTTTTCCACCAGTGTCGCGGCCAGCTTGACGAACGCCGCGGCAAGTAGGCGTTCTGTGAACATGGCGATTCCTCACAGGTGTGAGCCCTGGCCTGCGAGAACTGATGAGGGCACAGGTCAGATCCACGTGTGCGGCACTACCGTCCGCCCTGGTGGACACATTTCTCCTACCCCCGGAGAAATGCCCAAACGTTGGAGCTCGGGACAAACCACGGACGACGGTCAGGGATCCAGGGTGTCGAAACGTCCCGCGTCGGCGGAGTGCGACCGGTAGTGTGCGGGAGCGGCAAGATCAACACGGCGCGGAGGCCCCCATGAGCACCGACGGCCCGACCGGAGAGAGCCCGGAGCGCCCTGCGCGCGGCGAGCGACGCTATCTCGCACCCGGACAGGCCGCGAGCCGGATCTTCAACCCGCTGGTGATCTGGTTGACCCGCCGTGGCCTCAGCGTCTGGGGGTCCCGCGTCCTCCGCGTCCGTGGTCGCACCAGCGGCGCATGGCGGACGACACCGGTCAACGTGCTGACGTACGGACCGGAGCGGTATCTCGTGGCGCCGCGCGGTGAGACTCAGTGGGTACGCAACCTGCGCGCCGCCGGCACCGGTGAGCTCCTGGTCGGCAGCCGCGTCGAGTCGTTCGCCGCCGACGAGCTCCGCGACGACGAGAAGCCGGCGATCCTGCGTGCCTACCTGAAGCGGTGGAAGTTCGAGGTCGGCGCGTTCTTCGACGGAGTGGATGCCGACTCCTCCGACGACGAGCTCAAACGGGTCGCGCCCGGCCACCCCGTCTTCCGGATCCGCCCGCCCGGCTGATCGACGCGTCCGCGCCCGACCGCGCGCCGCCCCGCTCGAGGGCTCACCGCACCATGACGACGTGCTCGCCGCGCGGCACCAGCTCGCCGATCACCGGTGCACCCGGGATCTCGCCCGCCAGCAGCAGGCCGCCGGACGTCTGCGCGTCGGCCAGGAGCAGCGCCTCGTCGGCGCCGACCCGCGAGAGGTCGGCGTGCGGTGCCACCCAGTCGAGGTTGCGCCGCGTGCCCCCGCTGACGTAGCCGTCCCGGAGCGCCTCTCTCGCCCCGCCGAGGTACGGCACGGCAGCGGCATCGACAACGGCGCTGACACCGCTCGCCCGGGCGAGCTTGTAGAGGTGGCCGAGCAGGCCGAACCCCGTGACGTCCGTAGCGCACCGCACACCCGCCTCGACCGCCGCGGCCGACGCCCGCGCATTGAGGGCGGTCATCGTCGCGACCGCCTCCTCGAAGACCTCGCCGGTGGCCTTGTGCCGGCTGTTGAGGACGCCGATGCCGAGCGGCTTGGTGAGGGTCAGCGGCAGGCCGGGTCGGCCGGCGTCGTTGCGGAGGACGATCTCGGGGTCCACCACGCCCGTCACCGCCATGCCGTACTTCGGTTCCGGATCGTCGACCGAGTGCCCACCCGCCACGTGGCAGGCGGCCCGACGTCCGACGTCGAGACCGCCCCGCAGCACCTCCGTCGCCAGCTCGAACGGCAGGACGTCCCGTGGCCAGGACAGCAGGTTGACCGCGACGACCGGGCGCCCGCCCATGGCGTAGACGTCGGACAGCGCGTTGGCCGCGGCGATCCGGCCCCAGTCGTACGGGTCGTCGACGACAGGCGTGAAGAAGTCGGTCGTCACGACCACCGCGAGACCGTCCCGGATCTCGACCACGGCGGCGTCGTCACCGGCGTCGAGCCCGACGAGGAGGGTGCCGGGTGGATCCGGCAGCTCCGCCAGGTCCGGCCCGCCCTCGCGGTACGCGCCGACCGCCGGCGTACCGCCCGACCCACCGACCAGGCCGGCGACGATCTGCTCGAGCTCGCCGGGTGGGATCTTGCAGGCGCACCCGCCGCCGTGCGCGTACTGCGTCAGCCTGGTCGTACTCGTGGTCGTCATGCCACTCCCACTCCCCAACGTCGTTGACCACCCTGGCCGGAGAACCCCGTCGCCACCCGTCCACCGCCACCGACGCGGTGCCGACCTCACCCACAGCCGCGCCGCGCCACGCACGACCGCCCACGCCCGTGGGTCGGTGCTGCCAGAATGGCCAGCGTGATCCGCGGAGGCGTCTCCGGTCTGGTGGCCGGCACGGTCTTCAACACCGATGAGCGGCAGGATCTGTCGCTGGCGGGTTCGATTCCCGTCCGCCTCCGCCACTCTCTCGCACGCTGGCGCCCCGCGCAGCCCCGCCACGCGTACGCCACGACCAACGTCCGGGGGCGCACGCCATGACCGACCCACGGCGGCTCATCCCCGCGACGGACGTCGTACTCGACGACCCCCGGATCGCACCGGCACTCGCGGCGCTCGGCCGCCCGGCGGTGAAGGCCGCCGTCACGGTGGCTCAGGACCAGGCCAGGTCCGGCGCGCTCGCGCCCGAGGCGGTGGTCGACGTGGTGCTCGCCTCGCTGCCGGAGTCCGCCACGAGCCTGCGTCCGGTGATCAACGCGACCGGTGTGCTCGTGCACACCAACCTCGGCCGGGCGCCCCTGTCCGACGCCGCGCGGCAGGCACTCGACCTGGCCGCGGGACCGACGGACGTGGAGTTCGACCTGGACACGGGATCCCGGGCCCGACGTGGGCGCGGCGCGCTCGCGGCGCTGGCGGCGGCCGTACCCGACGCGGAGGCCGTGCACGTCGTCAACAACAACGCCGCGGCGCTGCTGCTGGCCGCGCTCGCGCTCGCGAAGGACGCCGAGATCGTGCTGAGCCGCGGCGAGTTCGTGGAGATCGGCGACGGGTTCCGGATCCCCGAACTGCTGGCCGCCACCGGCGCCCGGCTGCGCGAGGTCGGCACCACCAACCGCACCAGCCTGGCCGACTACGAAGCAGCTGTGGGCGACCGGACCGGGTTCGTGCTCAAGGTGCACCCGTCGAACTTCGTCGTCGACGGGTTCACATCGAGCGTCGACGTCGCGGACCTCGCCGGGCTCGGCGTCCCTCTCGTCGTCGACATCGGATCGGGCCTGCTCGCGCCACACCCGCTCCTCCCCGACGAACCCGACGCGACCAGCACCCTCCGCGCCGGCGCCACGCTGGTGACGGCAAGCGGGGACAAGCTGCTCGGCGGCCCGCAGGCCGGACTCCTGCTGGGCACCTCCGAGGTCGTCGAACGGTTGCGCCGCCATCCCACCGCGCGAGCGCTCCGCGTCGACAAGCTCACGCTCGCGGCCCTCGAAGCGACGCTGCGGGGGCCGGTTCCGCCGGTGGCCGCCGCGCTGAACGCCGACAACGACTCCCTTCGCGTCCGGGCCGGCCGCCTTGCCGGACAGCTCGCGGCCAACGGGGTCGACGCCGAGGCGATGGCCTGCGCATCCGCGGTGGGCGGCGGCGGGGCGCCCGGTGTCGAGCTGCCGAGCTGGGGCGTCGGCGTGCCGTCCACGTGGGCCGAGCCCCTGCGGACCGGACGGCCGCCCGTGGTCGGACGCGTACGCCATGGCCGCTGCGTCCTCGACCTGCGTACCGTCGACCCCCGTCACGACGACCGCCTCGCCGCCGCGGTCCGGGCGGTGCACGAGCGGTGTACGTCGTAGCCACCGCCGGCCACGTCGACCACGGAAAGTCGACATTGGTCCGGCGCCTCACCGGGATGGAGCCCGACCGCTGGGCGGAGGAACGGCGGCGCGGTCTCACCATCGACCTCGGGTTCGCCTGGACGACGCTCGCCGACGGTTCGGAGCTCGCGTTCGTCGACGTGCCCGGCCACGAGCGGTTCGTGGCCCACATGCTCGCCGGGATCGGGCCCGTACCCGCGGTGATGTTCGTGGTGGCGGCCGACGAGGGCTGGCAGCCGCAGTCCGCCGAACATCTCGCCGCGCTGGACGCGCTGGCCGTCCGACACGGGCTCCTCGTCGTCACCCGCGCCGACCTCGCCGACCCGGAGCCCGCACGGGTGGAGGCGCTCGAACACCTCGCGTCGACCTCGCTGGGCGAGGTGCCGTCGGTGGTGGTGAGTGGCCGTACGGGCGACGGCCTCGACGACCTGGCTCGCGCCATGGGAGACCTGACGCGTCGGCTGCCAGCGCCCGCCTTGGACGCGGACGTCCGCCTGTGGATCGACCGGTCGTTCAGCGTGTCCGGCGCGGGCACCGTGGTCACCGGCACACTCACCGCGGGCACCCTGCGCACCGGCGACGAGCTGGAGCTCCGTCCCTCGGGGGAGGACGGGCGGGACAACCTGCTGGTACGGGTCCGCGGGCTGCAGACGCTGGGCATCGACCGGCCGGAGGTGCCCGGCGTCGCTCGGGTGGCCGTCAACCTGCGCGGCGTCGAACGCGCCGTGGCCCGCCGGGGCAGCGCGCTCCTGTCACCGGGCGCGTGGCTGTCCACCAGCACGGTGGACGTCGGTGTCGTCGGCGGTGTCGCCGGCGGGATCGGTGGTGGGGTCGGCGACGAGGGCGGCGACATCGGACGGCTGCGGGCAGGCGCGGTCGTCCTCCACGTCGGGTCCGCGGCGGTACCCGCACGGGTCCGCCCGCTGGGTGCGGGTGCGCCGACCGTCCGGCTCTCGCTGGCCCGGCCCCTGCCGCTGCGGGTCGGCGACCGCGGCCTGCTTCGCGATCCCGGTACCGAGGCGGGCGGGCACCGGGTGGTCGCAGGCGTGGTCGTCCTCGACGTCCAGCCACCCGACCTGCGCCTACGCGGCGCCGCCCGGGCGCGGGCCGGCCAGCTCGGCGCGGTGTGGGCGGGTGCCGACGGAGGGGCAGGTGGGGAGGTGACGCCGGTCGTGGCGAGGGACCTCGCCGCCCTGCTGGTCCGGCACCGCGGAGTCGTGCGCGGAGCGGACCTGCGGGCGATGGGGCTGCCGGTCGCCGGACTGCCCGTCGCTCGACCGCCAGTCGCCGGACTGCTCGTCGCTCGGCCGCCGGTCGCTGGACCACCCGTCCCTGGACCACCCGTCGTCGGCGCCCCGACCGCGGGTGACTGGTACGTCGACGCCGACCACTGGGCGGCGATCCTCCGCCGTACGCCCGACGAGCTGGCCCGGTGGGAACGCGCGCACCCAGTCGCCGCCGGCATGCCCTCGGAGGTGCTGCGCCAGAATCTCGGGCTCCCGCCCAGCCTCCTCGGACCGGCGGTCTCCGCGTCCGGACTCGTCGTACGCGACGGACTGGTCCACCGGCCGGGCGCAGAGCTGGTACTTCCGGACGACGTGGAGAAGTCGGTCCGGGCGGTCGAGGAGGACCTGGCCGCCGCACCGTTCGTGGCCCCGGCCGCCGACCGCCTGGCCGCGCTCGCCCTCGGCCATCGGGAGGTGGCGGCCGCGGTCCGCGCCGGGCGGTTGGTGAAGGTCACCGACGGGATCGTCCTGCTGCCGGACGCGGTGGAGCGGGCCGCGGCGATCCTGGCGAGCCTGCCTCAGCCGTTCACGCTCAGCGCGGCGAAGACGGCACTGGAGACGACCCGGCGGGTGGCCGTACCCCTCCTCGAACTCCTCGACCGGAACGGCATCACCGAACGCCTGCCGGACAGTACGCGCCGGCTGCGCTGACCCGGGCCGGTCGACCCGGCGCCGGCCATTGAGCGCGTCCGGCTCGAATCCCCGGCGCCGCGTCCCGACCAAGGTGCAGAAGCTGCCCACGACCCCGGTCTCCCGTGGTCATCTCCTGCCCATTCGGCGACAGCACCGGGCTGTCACGTGGGCCGGACACGTCCTCAGGCCGAGCCCGACCGTAAGCCGCCCGGAATGTCACAGCATCGACCGGCTTGCCCCATCGTGACGGGCTGTAAGCCGGGAAGCGCTTGCCAGCTCACAGAGCGTCCCGTCCGGATCCGGTCGGACTATCTCGACTTCAAGGCATCTGACGTCTTGCGCAGTTTTCATGCTTGCAACGAAACTAAATGCACAGCGGCAGCGCTCCGGACGACCGTTCCGCGGGTATTCGATGAGGGGCGCTGCCGCAACCAACTTCCAGGGCCATGTCCCTGCATCCGTTCCCGGCGACTCGAGCCGACTCGCATCCGCCCGGCCACGCCCGGCGCGCACCGTTCCGCGCGAGGATGAGCCGATGCCGAGCTGGACCTGCCCCCAGTGCCACCGCCAGTTCGGGCGGCGGAACCAGTCGCACGAGTGCGCGCCGGCAATGTCGCTGGAGGAGTACTTCGCGACCGGACCCGAGCGCGAACGGCCGATCTTCGAAGCCGTACGGACCCACGTCGAGTCGCTCGGACCCGTCCATATCGAACCCGTGTCGGTCGGGATCTTCCTGAAACGTGCCAGAACCTTCGCCGAGCTGCGGCCGATGGTCCGCTGGGTCGCGCTGTCGTTCGCGGTCTCGCGGACGCTCGACCACCCCAAGATCGCGAGGACCGTCCGCGGCTCCGGCAGCCGCACCTACTACGTCGTGAACCTGCGGACCGCCGAGGACGTCGACGACGACGTGTGTGACTGGCTGAGCGAGGCCTACTTCGAGTCGCCGACCTGAGCCTCCGCGCCGCGCAGCAGCTCGGCG
Source organism: uncultured Actinomycetota bacterium (assembly GCA_963721745.1). Classification (GTDB taxonomy): domain Bacteria; phylum Actinomycetota; class Actinomycetes; order Propionibacteriales; family Actinopolymorphaceae; genus Thermasporomyces. Next base: position 25,700 of record CAVRKO010000004.1, read on the forward strand.
TGGAACGCGTCCAGCCACTCCTGCTGAGCGGCCAACAGCCCCGGCCTCGGCTGCAACCGCACCCAGGACAGGTGGAAGTCGTGCTGGTCGTTCTCGCGCTGCTGCCAGTGCTCGGGCGTCAGTCCGTCGGCGTGGAAGTGGAAGAACTCGCGTTCCTGTCGCCAAGCGAGCGCGTCAGCGGGCACCCATCCCTCGAAGCGGGCGTAGACGAGGCCGGCAGGGTCGGCGCCCTCGTCCAGGTCGGCCTCCTCATAGACCACGCGGACGTAGTCGTCGCTGCGTTCGACGACCTGGACGCCGACGTTGCGGAACGACCAGCTCGTCGCGGGCCCCTCGCGACCGGGTCGGGTCTGCAGCGCCACCTGCCGGACGAGGAAGGCCCGGTCGGCAGGAGGGTCGTACGTCCTCGTTCCGAGCCGGGTGAGGAGCCGGAGGCTGGTCAGGCCGGTCTCCTCGGCCGCCTCACGGACCGCCGCGGCCTCGAACGACTCGCCGTCCTCGACGGTGCCCGCCGGGACCTGTACGCCGGCACCCGCGTGCCAGAACACGAGAAGCTCCGCCGCATCGCCTCTGCGACGGGTCACGAACGCCGTCACCTTTCGCTGTACGTCCACAACCGCAGATCGTGCCGGACCAACTCCATGACGTGAAGTGGATATCGCGGGGACGTTCGCCGCCGGTCCCGCCGTACGGCTCGGCCGACGTTCTCCTGGCGACACGCGCCCGGAGTCCGGTTGGCACACCAGACCGAAGTCCTGCTGCAGCAGCCGTTCGGACGCCGGACCAGGCATGCACGCCTGGTCCGGCGTCCACAAGCATGCGGAACGTGATCATGTGCGGCACCAAGCGGGCGAGCCAGGACCCGTTGCTGGGCCGGGCCCTCGCCATCGGTGCACGAGCGGCCAGCCCCAGCACTGGAACTAGGCCAGGGACTGCGCCCGTTCCACGAGGTCGGCGAGTGCCGCCACGTCACGGTCCTCGGTCGTGACCGCGAGTGCGTCCGCCTCGGCGGCGAGCCACTCCCACGGGGCACCGCCCACCACCGGACCGCCCACCACTCCACCGCCGGCCGGACCACCATCAACGGCCGGCCCACCGTCAACGGCCGGCCCACCGTCAACGGCCGGACCACCATCAACGGCCGGCCCACCGTCCATCACCATCGCGCCGCGGAGCTGCTCGGCGAACGCGGCCGCCACGTAGTCGACCCGAAGCCGTGGTGACGCTGCGGCGTACGACCCGTCCAGGTCGGAGACCGAGACGTCCGCGGCCGCCTCGCTGGCCACTCCCGTGCGTGGCGCCTGCCACCTCGCCGTCGCCGTCGCCACCCTGCCGTAGGCGTCCGGGCGCAGGGTCACGACGTACAACGCGGTCACGCTCTGACCCGGGCCGACCTCGCCACCGTCGGCCGCGTTGTTGCGGAAGTCGTCGTCGGCGACGGCGCGGTTCTCGTAGCCGATGAGGCGGTACGACGCGACGGTCCGCGGATCGAACTCCACCTGGACCTTCGCGTCGCGGGCCCGCACCTCGAGCGTTCCTGGCAGGCGGTCGACGAACAGCCGGCGCGCCTCCTCGGGCTGCTGGACGTAGACCGCGAACCCGTCGCCGTTGTCGGCGAGCTGCTCCATCAGGTGGTCGCCGTACTCCCGTCCCACGCCGACGCACAACAGTGGGATGTCCTTGCCGGCGTTCTCGCGGATCCGCGACAGGATCGCGTCGTGCGTGGTGTTACCCGCGTTGGCGAGACCGTCGGACAGCAGGATCACCCGGTTGGTCGCACCGGCACGGAACCCCGCCCGCGCGACGTCATACCCCGCCACGAGCCCCGCCTCGAGATTCGTCTCCGACTCCGGCCCCAGCTCGTCGACCGCCCGGTGCAGGTCGGCCAGCTCCGAGACCGGCGTCATCGGGCGGATCACCCGGGCGCTGGCCGAGTACGCCACGATCGCCACCGCATCGGTCCCGCGGAGCTGGTCGATCAGCGTGTGCAGGGCGTCCTGGACGAGGTCGAGCCGGCCCGGCTCCCGCATGGACCCCGACACGTCGACGACGAACGTGAGCTGGGCGTCCGCCCGCCGCCCGATCCGGTGGCCGCGGGTCTGCAGGCCGACGCGGAGCAGCCGGTCGCTGCCGAGCATGGGGTACGCCGGCGTGTCAGCCTCCGGCGTGCCCGGCTCGGGCGGGTCGACTCGCTGCGGATAGTCCTGCTGGCGCAGCCAGGTCGGGAGCCGCGTGCCGTCGACGTGGACGCCGATCCCGTCGCCAGGGGGCTGGCGGTAGTCCTGGGCGAAGGCGTTGACGAACTCCTCCGGACGTACCTGCGTGGGGTCCGGTAGCCGGCCGTCGGACAGTGCCCTCCTGGCGTAGTCGTACGACGTGGTGTCCACGTCCAGGCCAAACGTCGACAGCATGTCCGCTCGTGGAACCGGCATCGACGGGACGGCCAGGTCACTTCCATCGGCACGAAGACCCTGCCCCCTGGCGGCATCGGGGCTACCGGGCGCAGGCGGCGCAGGCAGGCCGGCCGAGCCTCCACCGGTCTTCGCGTCGGCACCCGACCCGGACGTCCCGTGTTCCCCTGGCGCCACCTGGCGCGCGGAACGGTCGGCGAGCGGTTCGGTGCCGGCACCGCATCCCGCGACCAGCAGGAGTGCGGCGGCGGCCGCGGTGACGAGGGCCATGCGGGGGTGTCTCACGGCAGAGGTCCCTTCACGAGGCAGCGCGATGTGTTCGGGACGCCTCGCCGGTCCGCGGGGTTGCCTGCAGGGGACGATCGGCGGAACGGTGCCCCGTCGACCGGCCGCGTACGAGCCGCCTGCAGGATGGGCACCATGAGCGCATCGCACAACCTGCTCGGTGAACCGCCCGCGACGGAGCTTCCCGAGGACACCGCTGCCCGGTCCGCCCTCGACGCCGGCAAGGACGCGGCCGAGGTCGCCAGGGCCCATCCGACGTACTCCCTGGCCTGGGCACTACTCGCCGAACGCGCCCTCGACGACGGACGCGACCTCGACGCGTACGCCTACGCGCGCGTCGGCTACCACCGCGGCCTCGACGCCCTGCGGCGCGCCGGCTGGCGCGGACAGGGGCCGGTTCCGTGGGAGCACGTGCCGAACCAGGGATTCCTGCGGGCCCTCGGCGCGCTGGCGAAGGCGGCGGGATCGATCGGCGAGACCGACGAGGCAGACCGGTGCTCGACGTTCCTCGCCGACTCGAGTCGTACGGCGGCGACCGAGCTCGGCCTCGGCTGAGGCTACGCGGCATGCCACTCCTGCCAGAGCCGGGCTGGGCGGCTCAGGCGGACTTGGGAACGACCATCCGCAGGCTGGACGGCGCGACCTGCCAGGTGCAGCGCTGCTCGCTGCCGCTGTCCTGACCGTCGCAGCTAAGCCAGAACCGCTGGCCGACGACACTGACCCGGCGCGCGCGTACCTTCACCACGTCGTCGCGCTCCTCCGCCTCCGACGAAGGGCGGAGCTGTCGGCGGAGGCGAGACAACGAGTCGACCGCGAAGTGCACCACCACGTCGGCGAAGCCGTCGGCCGGGTCTGCCTCATCGGCGGTGGACCGCTGCCCCCCGAGTGACGCGGGGCCGCGCGGCTGGGAGTCCGGCGACGGCACGTTGTTGACGGCTACCGAGAGCACGGGGCGATCGAAGTCGGCCACTACCGAGTCGTCGGCCTCGATGCGTACGTGCAGCGGTTTCGCCATCACCGGCGCCTGCCGGCGGACCGGCCGCTCCAACGCCGGCATCGGTCCGTGTTCGCTGAGCGCCGCGCGACCCACCGTCCACACCCGCGGGGCGAGGCGAGGGGGCTGACACCTGCCGAGGCGGACGGCATTGACGATGACCGACCCGCGGCAGTCGACGAGCAGGTCGAACCGTCGCTCGACACCGCCGATCACCGCGTGGGCGGCCTCGGTCGGATCGGTCGGGATGCCGTAGGCGTCGGCGAAGTCGGTGCCCGAACCCCCGGGCACCAACGCGAGCAGCGTGTCGTCGAGCTCGTTGCGGCGGTGGAGTGCGGCGACCACCGTGTGCAGATGGCGATCATCGCCCGCGACCACGACCGTGCGCCCGCCGCGCCGCTGGAGGGCACCGTCGAGATCACCGGGCATGGCCGTGCGGCAGACCTGGACCTGGACGTCCGCTTCGGCACGCAACGCGTCGATGGCTTCCTGGACCTTGTGCTCGTCCGCACCGTCGGCGTCAGGGTTGATCACCACGAGCAGCGACTCCACGCCGGGCACCATACCGCCTGAAACCGGCAACAAGCCGGGTCGAACTCGGATCGACTACCCTTGGCCACGCAACAGCCGGCGGGCGAGCTTTCGCGCGAGGCCGGCCGCTCCACATCCCGCGCGAGGGCCCTGACCCGCCACGCGCGCACATGAGGCGCTCCCCCAGGGGGGCGCCGTTGGTGTGTCCTCGGGACAACTCCCGGGACTACCTCCTCAGTCCGCCATCCGGAAGGACCCCCGATGCCCGCGATCGTGCTCGTCGGCGCCCAGTGGGGCGACGAAGGCAAGGGCAAGGTCACTGACCTGCTCGGCAGCTCGGTCGACTACTGCGTCCGTTACCAGGGCGGCAACAACGCCGGTCACACCGTCGTGGTCGACGGCGAGTCGTACGCCGTACACCTGCTCCCGTCCGGCGTGATCACCCCCGGCTGCGTACCCGTGATCGGCAACGGCGTCGTCGTCGACCCCTCCGTTCTGCTGGACGAGATCGCCATGTTGGAAGGCCGCGGCGTCAGCTGCGCCAACCTGCTGATCTCCGCCAACGCCCACCTGATCGCGCCGTACCACTCGACGATCGACAAGGTGACCGAGCGGTTCCTCGGCAAGAACCAGATCGGCACGACCGGACGCGGCATCGGACCGACGTACGCCGACAAGGTCAACCGGGTCGGCGTCCGCGTCCAGGACCTCTTCGACCCCAGCATCCTGCGGCAGAAGGTCGAGGGCGCGCTGCTCCAGAAGAACCATCTGCTGGTCAAGGTCTACAACCGCCGCGCAATCGGCGTCGACGAGATGGTGGACGGGTTCCTGCGCTTCACCGACGCGCTACGTCCGCACGTCGGCGACACCTCGGCCGTCCTCAACCGCGCCCTCGACGACGGCAAGGTCGTCCTCCTCGAGGGCGCCCAGGCGACGATGCTCGACGTCGACCACGGGACCTATCCGTTCGTCACCTCGTCGAACCCGACGGCCGGCGGCGCGTGCATCGGCTCCGGCGTGGGACCGACGCGCATCGACCGGGTGATCGGGGTCGTCAAGGCCTACACCACGCGCGTGGGGTCGGGGCCGTTCCCGACCGAGCTGCACGACGCGGACGGCGAGCATCTGCGCAAGGTCGGCGGCGAGTACGGCGTCACGACCGGCCGGGCCCGGCGGTGCGGTTGGTTCGACGCGGTCATCGCGAAGTACGCCACCCGGGTCAACGGCTTCACCGACTACTTCGTCACCAAGCTCGACGTCCTGTCGGGGTTCGAGCGGGTGCCGGTGTGCGTGGCGTACGACGTCGACGGCACGAGGTACGACGAGCTGCCGATGACGCAGACCGACTTCCACCACGCGCGCCCGGTGTTCGAGTACCTCGACGGCTGGTGGGAGGACATCTCCGGCTGCCGGTCGTTCGAGGACCTGCCGAAGGCGGCGCAGGCGTACGTCAAGACGCTGGAGGAGCTCATCGGCGCACCGGTGAGCGGCATCGGCGTCGGACCGGGCCGCGACGAGGTCATCGCCCTGCGGTCGCTGGTCTGATCCGAGGCAGACACTCCGACTCCGGAGACAGGGGCTTCGCGTCCCCACTGCCCTGCAAATGATCACGTTCAGCATGCTTTCGGACGCCGAACCAGGCGTGCAGGGCTGGGTCAGCATCCACAAGCATGCTGAACGTGATCATTTCCGCGGGACGAGCCACGGGCGGAGCGGGACGAGCCACTGCGGACGTCGAGCCGCTGCGCAGGTCGGGCCCATCGCGCAGCCGAGGCAGGCGTAACCGCGGGTCGGGCATGATCGTTCTTCTGTGGCTGGAACGCCGGCCTGCGCCGCGGCGAGGGAGGTCCTCCCACCGCGTTCGCGCCTGGCCGGCAGCGCGTCACGCTCGGGGGCTACCCAGGTCTGTCCTCGGCGACGGGGAGGGGTGGCGTCATGGTGGGGACTTCGTTGCGGCGGCTGGCCGGAATCGTGGTGTGCGCGGGAGGGCTCGTCACTCTCGCCGCCGTCCCGGGTCTGGCGGACCCGCCGGCGACGGATGCGGCCCGAGGCCCGGTGAGTCAGGCGTACGCCGAGGCCGCGACGGCCACGATCGCCGCCCAGTCGGGTGGCACCGGACGTTTCACCGCCACCCACGACGGCACCCGCGAGCGCACCGCCGGCCGCAACACGCCGGTGCTGCCGGTGCTCGACCAGCAGGCCACCGTCGTCGGCGGGTCGTTGGGTCAGGACGCGACGGCGGCGGCCGGCGGCACTTCCGCGGCCTGCGCCGGGTTGGTCGGACGGGGCGGCGCGGTCGAGGTCGGCCCGCATGGCAGGTGCCTCACGGACTCGCACGGCCGGATCGCGCTGTCGCTGGGTGCGCTCGACCAGCTCGGACTCGCTGACGTCCTCGCCGGGCTGCCCGATCTCCCCCAGCTGCCCGACCTACCTGACCCCGCCAGCCTCCCCGTCCTCGAGCTCCGGATCGAGGGCGCGGCCGTCGCCGCAGCCTGTTACGCGACGAGCCAGGCGGCCAGCGGGTCTTCGAACCTCGTCGACGCGGAGGTGGTCGGGATCGTCGGGGGCCAGCGGTTCCCGATCGCGAGCATCCCGTCGGGCGGCCTGAGCCTCGGGCTCGACGACGTACTCGCCCGGCTGCCCAAGGTCCCCGGCCTGAGCGACGCGGTCAAGGCGTTCCTCGACCAGCTCCCCGCCGACCAGCTGCCGTCCAACGACATCCTCACGATCGACACCGACGTACGCACGCGGGCCCCGGGCCGCATCTCGGTGACCGCCCTGCGGGTCGGCGTCGTTCCCGACACCCTTGCCGACCTCCGCGTGGCCACGGTGTCCTGCGGTCCCAACGAAGCGGCCGCGATCCCGCGTACGCCCCCGTCGCCGTCTCCCACGCCCGAGCCGACCGGCGTCCCGACGGCGGTGCCCGCGGGGCTCGGTTCGCTGCCGGGCGGCGGTGCTCCGGGCGGCGGTGCTCCGAGCGGCGCCACGGTTCCGGTCTCCAGCAGCCGCGGCGTCGGCCTCCTCCTGCCGCTCGCGGTGTTCGCGGTCGCGGGACTCGCCCTGGGCTGCCTGCGACACCGCCGCGGCCGTACGGCCTGACGGTGTACGGCACGGACCGGCTGGACGGCCTCGACCGGTTGGGCCAAGTGGGCCGGTGGCTCGGCTTCGTTGCCGGCGTCGCGGTGTTCGGCGTTCTCGTCGTCTGGGGCCCGCTGGCCGGAGGCGACGTGGCGGCCCCGTTCCGGTCCAAGCCCGCGGCCGCCCCCTCGGCCACCCCGACCGTCCCTGTCCTCCCACCCGCCCCACCCGACCTCCTCGCCATCCCGCGGCTCGGCGTCCAGGCCCGCGTCGTGGCCGTCCCGTTGGGAGTGGGGCGTACCCTCCTGCCACCCCAGCACCCGCGGCTCGTCGGCTGGTGGTCGGGCAGTGCCGCTCCCGGCGGTGTCCGCGGCGGCACCGTGATCGCGGGTCACACCGTGCACACCGGTGGCGGGGCGCTCGACCGGCTGCATGAGCTGAGCACTGGCGACCGGATCGACCTCAGGACGGCGAACGGCCGGATGCGCTATCGGGTGGACCGCACTCTCACGCTGCGGAAATCCGAGCTCGCCGCCGCGGCAGACGAGCTCTTCGACCAGGGATCGCCGGCCCGCCTCGTGGTGGTGACCTGCGACGACTGGGACGGGCGGGCCTACCGCTCCAATGTCGTGGCGGTCGCCTCGCCCATCCGCGCCACACCCGCGCGGCAGCGTGACAGGCTCGACGGGTGACCGACATCCCGCTGCTGGTCGTCGATGCGGCCAACGTCGTGGGTTCGGTGCCCGACGGGTGGTGGCACGACCGCGCCGGCGCGGCCAACCGGCTTCGGGGGGCGCTCGAACCCGTGGCCGCCGAAGGCGTTCCGGGACTCCTCGACGCTCCGCTCGAGGTCGTCCTCGTCGTCGAGGGGGCCGCACGGAAGGTGCCGGGATCACCGAACGTGCGGGTGGTGTCGGCGCCGGGTTCGGGTGACGACGCGATCGTCGACCTGGTGGCCACGGAAGGCGCGGGACGCCGCACGGTCGTGGTGACCGCTGACCGGGCGCTGCGCAACCGAGTACGCGCCCGGGGCGCGGAGGTCACCGGCCCGCGTAGCGTCTACCCGCGCCCGAGCTGACGCCGCCGTGCCCGTCGACGCGTCGCGGCGGCCTGATGCGGCCGGCGACGCGTCGTCGCGGCCTCGACGCGGCCACTCCGCGTCCGCCTGACCGGGTCGTCTAGGGTCGTTCGTCATGGACGTACTCCTCATCGGCGGGGGTGGCCGTGAGCACGCCCTCGCGACCGCGTTGCGCCGCGATCCGGCCGTCGAGTCGTTGCACGTGGCGCCCGGCAACGCCGGCATCGCGGAGGTCGCCGAGGTCCATCCCGTCGACGTCTCCGACAACGACGCGATCGCCGACCTCGCGGCGAAGCTGGGCGTCTCGCTGGTTGTGATCGGCCCGGAGGCGCCGCTCGTCGCCGGTGCCGCGGACGCCGTCCGCGCGCGAGGCATCACCTGCTTCGGGCCGTCGGCGGCCGCCGCGAGGATCGAGGGCTCCAAGGCGTACGCGAAGGAGATCATGGCCGCGGCGGGCGTACCCACCGCGATGGCCCACGTGTGTGAGAAGCCCTCCGAGGTGACCGCAGCACTCGACGCCTTCGGACCGCCGTACGTCGTCAAGGACGACGGTCTCGCGAGCGGCAAGGGCGTCATCGTCACTCCTGACCGCGACGCGGCGCTCGCCCACGCGGAGGGATGCGCGCAGATCGTGGTCGAGGAGTACCTCGACGGTCCCGAGGTCTCGGTGTTCGCCATCTGTGACGGCACGACCGTCGTCCCGATGCTGCCCGCCCAGGACTTCAAGCGGGTCGGCGAGGACGACGCCGGTCCCAACACCGGTGGGATGGGTGCGTACGCGCCGTTGCCATGGGCCGCGCCCAACCTCGTCGACAACGTGGTCGCCCGGGTCGTGCAACCCACGGTTGACGAGCTCCGCCGTCGCGGCACGCCGTTCGCCGGCTTGCTCTACGCGGGGCTGGCGCTCACGTCCCGCGGGCTGCGGGTGGTGGAGTTCAACGCCCGGTTCGGTGACCCGGAGACGCAGGTGCTGATGCCCCTGCTGCGCTCGCCGCTCGCCCGCGTGCTGCAGGCCGCCGCGACCGGAACGCTCGAGCGGATCGAACCGCTCCGGTGGGACGACGGCGCGGCGGTCTCGGTCGTCATCGCCAGCGAGGGATACCCGGTCGCGCCCCGGGTCGGCGACGTCATCGAGGGCATCGACGACGTGGCCGGGCTGGACGGTGTCGAGGTCTTCCACGCAGGTACGGCGTTCGACAGCTCCGGCCGGCTCGTCACCGCCGGGGGGCGGGTGCTCGCCGTGACGGCGTACGGCCAGAGCCTGGCCATCGCGCGCGATCGTGCCTACGACGCCGTGGCCAGGATCCACATCGACGGCGCCCATCACCGCAGCGACATCGCCGCGAAGGCGGCCCAGCGCGAACTCGCGCAGCCCGACGCGGAGTCGGACGGGCCACCGGCGGAGCCGGCCAGCTGAACACCCGACGCTGAGCGGCCCTTCGTTCGACCGCCACGAGGTACGCGCGCGAACGAACCCGCCTGCGGGTTGACCCCGCTCAGCCCAGGTCGAACGTCAGGCAGTCCACCGTGTTGTGGGCGTAGCCGACGTCGATGCCGGGTGCCTGGCACTCGAGGTCGACGTTGTGCCGGCAGCTCGACACCTTGCAGGCGCCGACCTTGCCGACGCTCGAAAGCACACCGCCCTTGAACGACACCCCGAAGAACGTGTCGCAGTGAGCGTCCTGGCCGTCCCCGATGGTGATGGCGAGGGCGTGGCAGGTCTGCTGCTGGTTGTACGCGCAGCCGGTCGCGGCGCACTGGTTCACGGCGGGCATTTCCATGGGGAACTCCGAGGGGCGAGAGACGTGAAGAGAGGTGGCTTGTAAAGATCATTCGATGACGTGCGGGATGCGGGAGAGATATCACCGCCCGCATCAACGGATACAGGCACACTAAGCGCCGGTAACGCACATCCTCGCGCGAAACGCGGAATACGCGTTCTGGTCTCGCTCTCGGTCATCGGAAATGCGGAAGAGAATTACCGTACAGGTAAGGCTTTCCTTAGCGATATTCACATTGGCGCCGCGGAAAGCCCAGAAAGAGCGGCGCAGATCAGCACGGCGCCAACAGAACGGCCGGCGGCACTCGCATACAGCGGTGCCGCCGGCCGGTGGTGCGCTGGATCAGTTGTCGGCGAACGCGATCCGTCGGGCCAGCCGGCGAAGGCGATCCGTCCGACCAGCCGCGAACGGGATCGGGAGCGTCAGCCCGCGTTCGCGTCGCGCCACGCCACCCACTTCTTGACGGCCGACAGGTCGTAGTCGGGGCCGGACACGCCGAGGGTGACCTGGGTGATGCCGGCGTCGAGCAGACCCTCGGCGACCTCCTCAGGCGTGCCCTGCGCACCTGCGGACCGCTCGATCTCGGCCGGATCACGTCCGATCTCGCCGCACCACTTGTCGAGGACCTCGCGCTTGTGGCGCAGGGTGTCGGGGTCACCGAAGCCGTGCCAGATCTGGGCGTACTGCGCGGTGTAGCGAAGCGTCTTGCGCTCGCCGCCGCCGCCGATGAGGATCGGGATCTGCCGGGTCGGCAAGGGGTTCAGCTGGCTCCAGCGCCGGGTGATCCGCGGCAGGGCCTCGGAGAGATCGTCGAGCCGCCTGCCGGCCGTGCCGAACTCGTAGCCGTACTCCGTGTAGTCGCGCTCGAACCACCCGGCACCGATGCCGAGGATGAGGCGGCCGTCGCTGATGTGGTCGACGGTGCGGGCCATGTCGGCGAGGAGTTCGGGGTTGCGGTAGCTGTTGCAGCTCACCAGCGCGCCGATCTCGACCCGGGACGTGGCCTCGGCCCAGGCGCCGAGCATCGTCCAACACTCGAAGTGCTTGCCGTCGGGCTCCCCGGAGAGCGGGAAGAAGTGGTCCCAGTTGTAGACGATGTCAACGCCTGCGTCCTCGGCGCGTGCCACTGCGTCGCGGATCTGGGCGTAGTCGGCATGCTGGGGCTGGATCTGAACGGCAACTCGTACGCGTCTCGTCATGCCTGGAAGCTTAGGACCCGCCGGCAAGCCGCCCGGCAAGGCTCCTGACCGGGGTCGGAACGCCGTCCGGGCTCTCGTGCCCACCGTGATCATGAAGACCGTGAGGTCGCGGAACCCCTTGGGGGCTTGATGATCACCGGATCCGCTCGCGGCGGAGGGCAAGCCCCGTGGGAGGGCTCGGCGGGGCAGGCTGGCGGCGTCCCGCCCGCCTACGGGACAATGAGGAACGTGCCGCAGCCCGTGATCCCCGATGTCCTCGCCGCCCGCTACGCCTCGGCGCCTCTCGTCGAGCTCTGGTCACCGGCCCACAAGGTCGTCCTCGAACGCCGGCTGTGGATCGCCGTCCTCCGCGCCCAACGCGACCTCGGCGTCGACGTACCCGACGGCGTGATCGAGGACTACGAACGCGTCGCGACACAGGTCGACCTCGACTCCATCCGCGACCGGGAACGCATCACCCGTCACGACGTGAAGGCCCGGATCGAGGAGTTCTGTGCCCTCGCCGGCCACGAGCACATCCACAAGGGGATGACGAGCCGCGACCTCACCGAGAACGTCGAACAGCTGCAGCTACGCGAGTCTCTCGAGCTCGTCCGCGACCGGGTCGTGGCCACCCTCGCCCGGCTCGCCACCCGCGCGAGCGAGTACTCCGAACTCGTCATCGTCGGAACGCAGTCACAACGTCGCGGCGCAGGCGACGACGTTAGGCAAGCGGTTCGCGTCCACGGCTGACGAACTCCTGGTCGCCTACGACCGGCTCGAAGAACTCCTGGAACGCCTTCCCCTGCGAGGAATCAAGGGCCCGGTCGGCACCGCGCAGGACCAGCTCGACCTGCTCGGCGGCGACCAGGCCAAGCTGGCCGAACTCGAGCGTCGGGTCGCCGAACACCTCGGTTTCACGCGGGTTCTCGCCAGTGTCGGCCAGGTCTATCCGCGTTCACTCGACTTCGACGTGATCTCGGCCCTCGTCCAGGTGGCCGCCGCGCCGTCCAGCTTCTCTCGCACCGTACGGCTGATGGCCGGCAACGAACTCGTCACCGAAGGCTTCCAGCCCGGGCAGGTCGGCTCGTCGGCGATGCCGCACAAGATGAACACCCGTTCCACCGAACGCGTCAACGGCCTCGCGGTCGTACTCCGCGGCTACCTGTCGATGGTCGGGGAGCTCGCGGGCGACCAGTGGGCCGAAGGCGACGTGTCCTGTTCGGTCGTACGCCGGATCGCCTTGCCTGACGCGTTCTTCGCCACCGACGGGCTGTTCCAGACGTTCCTCACCGTGCTCGAGGAGTTCGGTGCGTTCCCTGCGGTAGCGCAACGCGAGCTTGAGAGGTACCTCCCGTTTCTCGCCACCACCAAGATCCTGCTGGCGGCCGTGCGGCGCGGTGTCGGTCGCGAGACCGCACACGAGGTCATCAAGGACCACGCGGTCGCCGTCGCGCTGGCGATGCGCGAGAAAGGTGTCGACCGCAACGACCTCCTCGACCGGCTGGCCGCCGACGACCGGCTCGGCCTGGCCCGCACCGACCTCGCCGCCCTGGTCTCGGAGCCGCTGTCGTTCACCGGTGCCGCGGGCAGCCAGGTGGCCGAGGTCGTCCGCCGGGTCGAACAGGTCGCCGCGAGCCACCCGGACGCGGCGGCGTACCGCCCCGACGCCATCCTCTAGTCGTTCGCTGCGGTCCCCGGCGGCCAGGGACCGCTCGTCGCCGGAGCACCAGACGCCGCGGGCCGCGACGACGGACCGGGCCGAATCGGGCCGAATCGGCACTTCCCGCCAGCACGCCCCTTGCGTTGAACGGCAACGCCGTCATTTCGTTACCGCGACCTCTTGACGACAGCCCGTGCATACAGTGCAATCAGGCCAGGGTGATCAAGGGGTTGGGGGAATGGTTTTGGTGACGGGTGAATCGACTCCAGGCGGCCCGCGGGCCTGCCGTTCTCGGTGCCGCCCGGCCTTGTCTTGCGTCTGGGTCTGACGCCGTCACGGTCACCGTGACATCTTCCTAGGACCGCTGAGGTCTGTCGTCCTCTCGACCTTTCCTGCCGTGTTGTCGACTCTTCGAAACCGGCGCTGGGAATTGGCATTCGGAAATTGGCACCCGGTCATTGGCACCGGCAATGCGGTACGGCATCACAGGTTTCGTTGGTGGGTTGAAACCTGCCCACTCTCGTGCAACGACTTCAGGTAAAGGGGCTCCGACCATGGTGGCAGGAGTTGTCGTCGCAGTCGTGCTCGCGGGCGCGACCGGTTTTCTCGGATATCTCGTCGGTGGAGTGACCGGACTCCTCATCGCACTGGCGATCGGTGCCGCCGTCGGAACGGTCTTCGGCTGGGCCGTCACGACCTCACAGTCGTACGACCTCACGTCTCCGCTCGGCCTCGTGAAGTACGTTCTCGACCTCACGTGGAGCCTGCCCAACACGCTTCTCGGTGCGATCTACCTCAGCCTCAACCTGGTCTTCGGCAACCGGCTCGAACGCGGCTACAGCCGGCACAGCGGCTGCGTCCAACTGGTCAAGGGTGTCTTTCCCGAGATGAACGGCATCACCTACCTCACCACGGTGGGTACGGTCATCGCCGGCGTCGACCCCGCGGTGCACGCACACGAGCACGGACATGTCTTCCAGGCCAGGCTCTTCGGCCCGCTCTACGTGCCTCTCGTGCTCGCCAACTACGCCGTCGCGACCGTACTGCCGTTCTGGTTGCTGTACCACAACCACACGAGGTACCCGATCAAGAAGTTCGCCGCGTACTTCATGGACGGCGTGTATCCCCATACCTGGAACGAAGCCTGGTGCTACCGGGTCTACGGGCCGCCGCGATGAGCCCGGCCGAACAGCCCGGGCGGGCCGAGCAGGCCGGCCCGATCGAGACGGCGACCGCGAACCTCCTGGCCTGGTTGGGCGATGTCACTGACGCACCCGTCCACACCGGTCTACCGGATGCGGGTGCGGAGGGAACGGGACTCTCTGCCTATGTGCTCGCGCTCCTTCCGGGCCAGGAGATGCGGAGTCCGGGTACGAGCCAGCCGCTGCGGTTGCAGGTCCGCTTCCTCGTCACCGCGCACGGCCCCGTCGACGAGGCCAACCGGCTGCTCGACCGGGTGCTCGTCGCGAGCGCGGCGGTGACCGAGCCGGCCCTCCAGTTCAAGGCGCTCGCGCCCGAGCTCTGGACCGCTCTCGGCGTACCGCCTCGACCGGCCTTCCTGGTCGACGTACCCGGCAGGGTCGACCGGCAGCAGTCGGTGGTACCTCGCGTCCGGATGCCCCTGCAGGTCCACGACGTCGCCATCCGCGGGCTCGAGGGCCGGGTCGTCGGCGCCGGCGAGGTCCCGCTGACCGGCGTCCGCGTCGAGCTGGCGGCGACCGGTGCGTCGACGTACACCAACACCCGTGGCGGTTTCTCGTTCTCCGCGGTGCCTGCCGACCAGCCCGTACGCCTGCTGCTTCGGGCGAAGGGCCGCGACCTCCAGGCGGAGTTCGCGACGGCGGTGACCGACGATCCGGATGCCGGTCCCCTCGTCATCCACTGCGACCTCGAGGAGGTCTGAGCGATGTCGTTCCACATTGCCGCGCCCGGCATCTACGTACAGGAACAGGCCGGTGGGGCACGGCCGATCGGTGCCGTCGGCACCAGCACCGCCGGCTTCGTCGGAACCGCCCCGGACGCGGACGCCCGCCGTGGGGAGGCCGTCGCCGTCAACAACTGGACGGACTTCCTGCGGATCTTCGCGAGCGCCGATGACGCCGCCGGTACGCCGCTCTCGCGCGCTGTCTACGGGTTCTTCGCCAACGGCGGCGGCCGGTGCTACGTCGTCAACCTTGCGCCGGACGAGGCGATCGCGGGCGGCGGACGGCGCAGGTCGGGGTTGACGCTGCTCGAAGCTGTCGATGATGTGGCGATCGTGGCGGCGCCGGGCTACGCCGACGCGATGTCGTACGAAGCGCTGCTCGAACACTGCGAGCGGCTGGAGGACCGGGTGGCGATCCTCGATTCGCCCGAGGACGTCGACGACATCGCGCGGTTGACCGAGGTGGCGACTGCGGGCGAGTCGTCGGGCCGGCGCTCGGGCGGGTCTGGCGGGTCGGGCGGGTCCGGCGGGTCCGGCGGTGAGGGGAGCGCGTCGAGTGGCTCGGCCGGCTCGTCGTCCGATGAGGACGAGGACGACGGTGGCCTCCGCCCCAGGCGGTCGGCGTACGGCACGTTCTACTTCCCGTGGATCCGCGCGTACGACCCGCTGAGCGGCGGCGCGGTCCCGACCCCGCCGAGCGGACATGTCGCCGGCGTCTGGGCCCGCACCGACACGCTGCGCGGCGTGCACAAGGCTCCTGCCAACGAGCCGCTGATGGGCGGCGTCGTCGACCTCGCCTACCGCGTCACCCGCCAGGAACAGGAGCTGCTCAACCCCGCGGGAGTGAACTGCATCAGGTTCTTCACCGCCGAAGGCATCCGGATCTGGGGCGCGCGCACCCTCGACGCCGAGGCGAGCGAGTGGCGTTACCTCAACGTACGAAGGCTTTTCAACATGCTCAAGGAGTCGATCGCCGAGGGCACCAGGTGGATCGTCTTCGAGCCGAACGACCCGCTGCTCTGGGGCTCGATCCGGCGCGACATCGGCGAGTTCCTCACCCGAGTGTGGCTCGACGGCGCGCTGTTCGGTGCCACGAAGGAGCAGGCGTTCTTCGTCAAGTGCGACGAGGAGACCAACCCGCCCGCGGTCCGCAACGCGGGTCAGGTCGTCGTGCTGATCGGCGTCGCGCCGGTGAAACCAGCGGAGTTCGTCGTCTTCAAGCTGAGCCAGTCGATGGGCACCACCGAGACCGAGAACCTGGGAGGCTGACATGCCCGAGGCAGTTGCCGCGCCCGCGGCCCAGCCTGGAGTCCAGGTCGACCCCTATCGGGCGTACAACTTCAAGCTGCTCGTCAACAACGTGACCGAGGGACACTTCACCGAGGTCACCGGACTCGGCGTGCAGGTGGAGCGGATCTCCTACCGCGAGGCCGGCAACAACGCGAGCGTCCGCGCGGTGCCGGGGCGGGTGACGTACTCGTCGGTGACCCTGCGGTACGGACTCACGGCGTCGACGGAGCTGTGGGACTGGCTGATGACCGCCGTCGAGGGCCGGGTCAGCCGGCGGAACGTGTCGGTCGTCATGCTCGACGCGGCAGGCGCCAACGAGGTGTTGCGCTGGAACCTGCGCGGCGCCTGGCCGCAGGAGTGGTACGGCGCGCCACTGGACGCGATGAGCCGCGAGCTCGCGATCGAGTCGCTGGTCCTGGCCCACGAGGGCCTCACCCGGGAGACCGCGCGAAGCGGCACCGCCGCGGCGGGAGCACCCCAGTGAGCCGGCCGGCGCCGCGCACAGGGCGCGGGCTGCTGCGGCTGCGGACCGGTGTGGCCGGTGCGCTCCGGTCGTTCGGGACCACCGCGATCCGGATCGGGCACGCCCTGGACACACCGGCCGCGCAGACCGCCCCGGCGGGTGGCCCGCCGCCGCACTGGGTGGACGTCGTACGCCGCCGCGCACCGCACCTGCTGGATGCTCGCGCGGACGGCGACCGCGACGTCCCGCCCGGTCCGCTCGAGGGCGCCACCCACGAACTCGCTGTCGACACCGGCCCACCAGGCGGTCCGGCAGCGTCCAGGCCCGCACCGGCGGCTGCCGTAGACACGGGGGAATCGGCTCGGGGGCCGGTCGTCCACACGTCGCGGTTGGGTCGGCAGTCGCCGGTGCGGAGCATGTTCGGATCGGTCGTACGTCGGGCCAGAGAGCTCCAGGGCCGCTTCGACCAGAGCCGCTTCGACCAGAGCCGCTTCGACCAGAGCCGCTTCGACCAGGGCCGGGAACCCTTACCAGGCAGGAGGATCTGGCCGTTCGCGGGGAACGACCAGCCGGCTCCCGCCGACCGAGCGTGGCGGCGGGCGGTCCGGTTCGGCACGACCCGCGACCGTACGGACCGGACGGGTGCCGCGGCCCACCTGGTCCGCGACCTGATCGGCAGCAAGTTGCACGGCAGCAACCTCGTCGGCGACGGTCGGGACGGTCACCGCCCGGGCGGTCCGCACGACTCCGGCTCGACCGGCGGTCGGCGCGGCAGCGACCCCCGTGGCCGGGCCGGGCGGGTCCCGCGGCCCCGCCGCGCCGGGCGGGGCGAGCGACTCGGTCGGCGGCTCGCCGACGCGCTCGTCACCGCACGCCGGGCCGCCCGTTCCCGTCCGGACGGGACCGGCCCAACCCCACCCACCGACCGGCGCCACCCACCGAGTGGATCGGCGCGCCGGCCGGCCACGGGCATGCGTATCGACGCCGGTGCACCGATGTCGTGGGCCGGCCGCGACAGCTGGCCGCCCCTTCCGGTGCCGGAGCAGTCCTGCCAGCCGGGTCCGGTCCACCTGGCGCCGATCCGGCTGGACCCGGTCACGCCCACGCTCGACCAGCCGACGCGGGACGGGACCGCCGCCAGACGGAGCGATCCCCGCTCCGATCCCGGCTCCGGGCCCAGCACCGGGCCGAGCACCGGTCGCACCAACGGACCGCCCGATGCCGCCCGCCACCAGAACCGCACCGGTGCGACGCCACCGGCGCCTCGCTCACCCACGCCACCCACACCCGCTGCCGACCGCTGGCCCGACCTCCCGGACGACGCCGAACTCTGGACACCGCCCTCGTCGCCCGGCGCACCGGACGCCCGCACCCGCCGCCTCGACGACGAGCAGCGAGGCTGGTGATGGAGCGGGTCGCCTTCCTCGTCGACGAGACCGGTGAGCGGATCGACTGCCTGCTCAACCCGGAGACCTTCGAGGTCACCCGCCTGGCGGGCGTCCGCGCCCAGGGCAGCGCGAGCGGGCAGCTGGTCGGCACCGGCCTGGCCGATGACCCGCTGCTGTTCACCGGTGGCGGCCGGACGACGGTTGTGCTCGACCTGCTGTTCGACGTCGACCTGGTCGAGCAGCAGGTACGCCCGACCGACGTCCGCGCGCTCACCCGGCGGCTGTGGATGCTGGCGGAGAACTCCGCCGAGGAGCACGGTGGCGTCCGTCCTCCCCTGGTACGCCTGGTGTGGGGCAAGACGTGGAACATCCCCGGCATCATCGTCGCGGTCGCCGAACGCTTCGACGCGTTCGACGCCGACGGGTCGCCGCGCCGGTCGTGGCTACGGATGAAGCTGGCGCGGGTCACGGAGTCGGCCGCGGAGGCGCGGGAGTCGTTCGAGGCGGAGCTGGCCCGGGCGAGGGCCCAGCAGGCGGCGGGAGCCGCGGGCTCGCCGGCGGGCGGCGCCACTGCCGTCCAGGCGGTCGGCGACGGCCGGGTCGAGCCGGGCTTCTCCGGCGTCCGGTTCGACCTGCTCGCGACCGACGGGCTCGGCAGCCCGTTCCTGTGGCGGGAGCTGGCGGCGTACAACAACATCGCCAACCCGCTCGACGTGCCGCCCGGCACGGTGCTCGCGGTGCCACCCGCCGGTGCTGACGTCAGCGTCGGTGCGGGTCCGTCCCCTGCACCGGGTGGTCCCGAGGCGGTGAGCCGGCCATGACCACCGCCGCGGTCGCCACAGTCGAGGTGAGCATCGACGGGCGCGCCCTCGACGCGGACGTACGCCGGCGGGTGGTGTCGGTTCGGGTGGCGAGCCGGTTGTCCCAGCCCGCCCAGTGCGAGTTCGCCTTCGTGTCCGGCTGGGGCGCCGCGGCCGAGCACGACGCCTGCCCGCTGGGTGCGGTGCTGGCCCTGCGGGTGGTCGGCGACCCGGACCCGCTCTTCCAGGGCGAGGTGACCTGCGTCGAGGTGACGCACGGCCCCGACGGCGAGACGCTCGTCCGGGTTCGCGGCTACGACCGTCTGCACCGGCTCCGCAAGCGTCAGCAGCTGCGGGTGTTCGAGTCGGTGACCGCGCTCGACCTGGCCCGGCAGCTGACCCGCGACCTCGGGCTCGACGTGACGGTCGAGGCGGATGACCCCGGCCCCCGCCTCGAACGGCTGGTCCAGCACCGCCAGCGCGACCTCGAGCTGCTCGTGGAGGTCGCGGAGCGAGCCGGTCTCTACCCCGTTCTGCGGGGCGACGACCTCGTGCTGCTGACGCTCGACGGTACCGGCGAGCCGGTTCCGCTCGACCTCGGCGAGACCCTCCTCGAGGCTCGGGTGGAGGCGAACCTCGACCGGGCCGGCCGCACCGTCACGGCGTACGGCTGGCATCCGCAGCGGGCCGAGTCGTACGAGGAACGCACCAGCAATCCCCGCAGCGGCCGGCTGATCCCGCTCGAACCCGACCCGGGTGCGGTCGGCGTCGACGGCGAGCTGGCCCTGGTCGACCAGCCGGGTCGCAGTGGGGACGAGACCGCGGCCGCCGCCCAGCGCGCCCTCGACGCCAACACCGGCCACACGGTGACGCTGCACGGCGTGGCCCGGGGTGACTGCCGACTGTGGGCCGGCAGCCGGATCGACGTGCGGGGGCTGGCGCGGGCGCTGCGGGGACGGTACGTCGTCTGCGAGGCGGTCCACACCGTGGATGCGACGGGATACCGCACGGCGTTCTCCACCGAGCCTCCGGTGCCGCGGCCGGCGACCGTCGCCAGCTCCGTCACGCTCGGGCAGGTCGTCGGCGTGGACGACCCGGAGCAGCTCGGCCGGGTGCAGGTCAGCCTCCCCGCGTACGGCGACGCGGACGTCGGCTGGCTCGGCGTCCTCTGCCCCGGAGCGGGTCCCGACCGCGGGATCGTCGCACTGCCGGACGTCGACGACATGGTCCTGGTCGCACTGCCGCACGGCGTACCCGAGCAGGGCATCGTCCTCGGCTCGGTCTACGGCACGGTCCCACCACCGGACTCGGGCGTCGTGGACGGAGCGGTACGCCGCTGGTCGATGCGGACGTCCGACGGCCAGTCCGTCCTCCTCGACGACGAGGAACACCGGGTACGCCTGCAGGACCGCACCGGCAGCTTCGTCGAACTGGCGCCCTCACTCGTCCGGCTGCACGCGAGGTGCGACCTGGTGCTCGAGGCGCCGGGCCGGGCGATCACGGTGCGGGCCAAGTCCGTCAACTTCGTCCAGGTCTCTGAGCCCGAGCAGCCCGAGCCGGGAGGTGGCTGATGTGGTGGATCACCGAACAGTCTGTCGTGAAGTGTGGCCACGACGGCAGGATCCAGAACAAGCCGCGGCAGCACTGGGTGACGGTCTCCGGCGTACCCGCGCTGGTCGACAATGACCCCGAGGGACGTTCCATCACCGCCTGCCCGAACTTCGGTCCCACGATGAAGCCGTGCGCCACCACCCTGAAGGTGGCGAAGGGCTACAGCGACTTCATCCGGATCGACGGCCACCGCGTGGTGTTGTCGTCGCTCGACGGGCTCACCGACGGCACGGTTCCGGGCACGGTGCACTACCGCGTCACCGATCCGCGCCAGGCGTACGTCGGGGCCGACCGATGAGCCCCCGCGAGCGGGCGTTCCGCTTCCTCGGCGCCGGTTTCGACACCACGGCCGGTGGGCTCGCCGTGACCTCGACGGGTGGTGTCGCGATGGTGGAGGGGGACGAGTCGATCCGGCAGGCGATCATCCTGCTGCTGTCGACGACGCCCGGGGAACGCCTGATGCGGCCGAGGTACGGCTCCCGCCTCCACCGGCTGCTCTTCGCGCCCAACGACGACACCACCGCCGGCCTCGCCATCCACTACGTCCGGCAGGCGATCCAGCGCTTCGAGCCGCGGGTCGAGGTCCTCGACATCGACGCACAGCCCGACCCGCTCGCTCCGGAACGGCTGAACATCGAGCTGTGCTACCGGGTCCGGGCGAGCCTCACGACCGCGAGCCTCGTCTATCCCGTGGACCTCGGCATGGGCGGCGGTGACCCGGCCGCGGGTCCGGACTCCGGCGCGCCGGTGGCAGGAGGTCGGGGCCGATGACACTGCCAGTCCCCGAGCTCGACGACCGGACGTTCCTCAACCTGGTCGCCGCCGCCCGCGAACGCATCGCCCGGACCTGTCCCGGCTGGACGGACCTGTCGGTGCACGACCCGGGCATCGCGCTCGTGGAGGTCTTCGCGTACCTCACCGAGACGATGCTCTACCGGCTCAACCGCCTTCCAGAGAAGGCGTACGTCACGTTCCTCACGATGCTGGGCGTGAGCCGGCACCCGCCGTCGGCGGCGTGGGTCGACCTGACGTTCACGCGCGCGGTCGGTGCCTCCGCGGCCGGCGCTGGTGCGGCGGCGGGTTCCGTCGCGATCTCGATCCCGGCCGGTACGAAGGTGGCGGCGGCGCGCGGGGCCGACCCCGAACCCGTCGTGTTCGTGACCACCGAGACGGCCGTCCTCGCCGCGGACGCGGCCGAGCTCGTGGTCCGGGCCCACCACTGCACGCCGGTCGAGGCCGAGCTGCTGGGAACCGGGACCGGTCAGCCCGGTGTGCGGCTGAGGTCGGCACACGCCCCGATCGCGGCCACGTCCGAACCGCTCGACGTCCTCCTCGGCGTCGAGGTTGGCCGCGGGGAACTCGCCGAGGGCGCTGCGGCGCGGGAGTACGCCGGCCGGACGTTCGAGATCTGGCAGCCGGTCCAGAGCTTCGCCGGCCTCCCGCCCGACGCCAAGGTCTACCTGCTCGACCGGGCCTCGGGCACGGTGACGTTCGCGCCCGCCCTGGACATCCGGCCACCGGACGGCGAGGACGGTGCCGGTGCCGGCGGTCCTGCCGCGGCCCTCGCCGCCACGCCTCCGTCCGGGCGCGAGATCCGGCTCTGGTACCGCACCGGCGGCGGCCCGGCCGGCAACGTTGCCGCCGGCACGCTCGAGACCCTGCGCGAACCCCCGGTCGCCGGCGTGAAGGTCACCAACCTCGCGCCCGCGCGGGGCGGCCGGGCGCTCGAGCCGATCGAGTCCGTCCTGGCCCGCGGTCCGCACGAGTTCTTCTCGCTCCGCCGGGCGGTGACCGCGCGTGACTTCGAACTGCTGGCGACCGCCAGCTCAGGTTCGATCGCCCGTGCCCGCGCCCTTACCCGGGCGGCAACCTGGTCGTTCGCGCAGCCGGGAGAGGTCGAGGTCGTCCTCGTCCCGTACGTCACCGACGAGGCGCGGCCCGGCTGGCGGCTGCCGATCCGTACCCTCCTCGACCACCAGATCGACGAGGCCCTGCTGCGGACCCAACGCGACCTCGACAGCCGGCGCGCGCTGGGAACGAGCTGCCTCGCCACCTGGGCGAGGTACAAGGCGGTGTCGATCGCAGCCCGGGTGGTGGTGCGCGCCGAGGAGGACCCGGACGCCGTCAGAGCCCGGATCCACGACCGGTTGCACCAGACCATCAGCCCGCTGCCGACCCCGCAGAGTCCGGAGGGCTGGCGGTTCGGCGAGCCGCTGCGGGCGTCGAACGTGTATCGGATGTTGGAACAGGCCGAACCGGGCGTGCGGTTCGTCGAGGACGTCCGGTTCGTGGTCGAGGAGGCACCGGACCAGCGGGTACGCGCGGTCGCGGCGGACGAGTCGCAGCCCCACACCTGGTACGCCGGCTGCGGCGAGGTGCTGTTCCGGTCCACCAACGGCGGCGACGGGTGGGAGCCGGCGGGCCGCTTCGCCGAGGAGGAGGTACGTCGCGTCGTTCCCGCGCCCGCCGCCGTCCGCCCCGGCATGACGGCCCGGCCCGGCACCTTGGCGGTGGCGACCAGGCGTACCGACGGCAGCGGCTCCGGCGTGTACGTGTCGGCCGACCTCGGCGAGAGCTGGCGCAAGGTCGCCGAGCTCGCGCCCGGCGTCACCGACCTTGCCTGGGTCGACCGCGGCGGCGTGTCCGCATTGCTGCTCGCGACCGACGTCGGGCTGTACGAGCTGCCGCTGCTGCCCGATGCCGTACCGCTCCAGGTCCTCGTGGACGAGACCGACTCCGACCGCGGCTTCTACGGCGTCGCGTCGTTCGTCTCCGAACGCGGGGTGCTCGGCGTCGCGCTGATCGCGCAGGCGCAGTACGGCGTCTACCTGTCGACGAACGGTGGGCGTCCAGGGACGTTCGTGCAGGCGGGGCTGCAGGGTATGGAGACCCGCACGCTGGCGATCCAGCTGGACGGGCCGGCGACGGTGGCATGGGTGGGCACGGGCGAGCCCGACCCCAACCGGCCCGGCCAGGGCTGCTTTCGGGCCCGGCTGTTCGAGACCGACGTGCGCTGGCAGCCGATGGCGACCGGGTGGGGCGGCGGCACCTGCTGGGACCTCGCGTTCACCGGACGGTCGGTCCTCGCGGGCACGCAGAGCGGGGGCGTGCTGCGGCTCGACCCGACCGCGCCGCAGCCGTCCTGGCAACCGCCGACCGTCAACTGCGGCCTGCCCCTGCGCGACCGACCCCGGTTCGAGTCGGTCGAGGCGCTCGCCGCGGCCGGTCCGGACGGCCCGGTGCTCGCCGGTACGGCGCGCGGTGTCTTCCGCAGCATCGACGCCGCCCGCTGGTCCGCCGCCGCCAACCGCGAGACCCGCGACGTGGTGACGATTCCCGATACCTGGTTGCTGTGCTCGGGAGAGCACCAGATCGAGGTGGTGCGTCAGCATGCGACGCCAGGCGATTGAGCGGCTCCTGCCCGCGGCGTACCAGCGGGCCGCGGCGACACCAGGCAGCGTGCTCGGCGCGCTCCTCGAGGTGATGGAGGAGCTGCACGAGCCGGACGAGATCCTGCTCGAACACGTCGACGACCTCTTCGCGCCCTACCGCACGACCGACCGGCTGGCCGGGTTCCTCGCCGGGTGGGTGGCGCTGGAGCACCTGGTGCCGGGTCCCGGTCCGGACGGCACCCAGCGGCTGCCGCTCCCGGTGGGCCGGCTGCGGAACGTCGTCGCCGAGGGTGCCGCCCTCGCGCAGTGGCGTGGCACGCCGTACGGGCTGCGCCGGTTCCTCGAGACCGCCTGCGGCACCACGGGTTTCGAGATCGAGGAACCCGCCGCACGCCGGTTCCACTTCGTCGTCCACGTGCCGGCCGAGGCCACGGACCAGCTCGACCTGATCCGACGGATCGTCGAACGCGAGAAACCCGCGGCCACGACGTACGCGCTCGAGCTCCATCCCAGTGACACGACCTGACCAGCAGCAGCGCAGCGATCGAGGAGGATGCCCGATGGCAACGGCATGGGTGGTGACGGCCGCGGCCGAACGGGTCGCGATGTCGCCGACAGGAACCGGCGAGGTGACGTTCACGCTGACGAACCCCGGACCGGTCCAGGACCGGGCGGTGTTCGAGGTCGTGCCCGGCGACGGCGCCGACCGGACCTGGTTCACCGTCGAGGAACCGCAACGGCTGGTGCCGCCGGGCGGCTCGGTCTCGTACCTCGTCAAGGCGGCGGTGCCCATCGGCACGACCGGTGGCGCGTACTGGGTGCAGGGTCGGGCGTACTCCGCCGACGCCGCACCGGAGGAGAGCTCCGCCCTCAGTGGGCGGGTGACGTTCGAGGTGGCGGCGTCCAAGGCGCCCGCGCCCAAGCCATGGTGGATCCTCGCGGTCGTCGCCATGGTGATGGTGGTGGCGGGGGTCGCGGCCTGGCTGGTTCTTCGGCCGCAGGAGCCGGACCCGCCCACGCTCGTGGCGGTGCCGGCCGTCGTGGGCGACACGGCGAAGGACGCGAGCGCGAAGATCGCGGCCGCGGGGCTGCTCCTCGACCTCGACCAGGGCCCGCACAACAGGTACGCGGCCGGCCGGGTGTCGGCGCAAACGCCCGCGAAAGACGAGCAGGTCGCGGTCGGCACGAAGGTGACCGTCACCATCTCGACCGGGAAGCGGGCACCGTTCGACCTGCTCGCCCTGGCAGACAAGGCGAAGTGGCGCTCGGACGCAGGTGACCTCCCCTTCAACGGCTCTGCCGGGGACGAGAGAGGTTTCGCCCTGATCCGTCCGGCCGGAACCCCCCTGGAGGACGGCAGCCAGTCGACGCTCCTGGAGACGCACCCACGATGGGTCGCCAACGGCTGGATCGAGGGCGACTTCACCCTGCCCGAACCCGTGATCGCCGGTGACCACTTCCGTTCCACGGTGGGGTTCATCGGCGGCCAGTCCTTCGGCGCCGGCGAGTTCGTCGTCTTCGCGGTCGGCGCCGACGGCACGGCGACGCAGCTGGGGCCCGCCGTACCGGACGCCGGCAACGACGGGCAGCTGCGCACGATCGACGTGGACCTCAGCGAGCACGTCGGTCTGCAGACCATCCGGCTCCGGGTGAACGCCGGTGTGACCTCGGCACAGGACTGGGCGGCCTGGGTCAACCCGCGAGTCGAGGGGGTGGGGCCGGCACGGTTCGTGCGGAACTTCCAGATGCCGGACATCCCCCTCGTGAAGAAGTGAGCAGGACGGCGATCCCGTGAACGGCGGTCAGAAGGTCGTGCTGCTGGTGCTGGTCGCGGTGGTCGGGTTGTTCGTCGTCGCCCTGGTCCTGCCGGCGGGCTCGGGCAACGGCGACGGCGACGGCGACGCCCGGAAGCCGCCCGGCGGCTTGGTGGGACTGCTCGGCGACCGGTTCGGGGGCACCGCGGACGTCGATCGGACCGCGGTTTCGTCCGCCTGTCTCCAGCCGGCCGACCGGCTGGTGTTCACCGGTGGGTGCGCGCTGTCGGTGTCGCCAGGCTCGGGCGGACTGCGGATCGTACGCCTGCACACGTTGAGCGCCGTACACCTCACCACCCGCGCACCGAACTCCGACCTCGAGATCTCCAAGGACGTGCAGGCGGGCGAGGACGTCTCGGTCGCGGTCGACGACGAGGGCGGGACGATCGCCCTTGCCTGCAGTGGTTTCGGACAGTCCTGCACAGTCGCCGTCGAGTTCGGGACGGAGCCGTAGATGGGTGGCTTCCGAGGTTCCTCGTCGGACCCAGGAGACTAGATGGGAAAGCTCCGTACACCGTTCTTCGTCATCGCACTCGTCGCGATCGCCTTGGTCGTCCTCGTGGAGGTCGGCTCCTCCCTGGTCCTCGGTGGCGGCTCGGCGGGCGGAAGCCTGCTGACCAGTGCGGCCGACCTCGGGGTCACACCGACGGATGTGTCGGGGGTGGAGGAGCCACCCGGCCGAGCGATTCTCTACCTCGCCCTGCTCGACGGGATCCTGCTCTACACGGTCGCCCTGATGGGAGCGAGCCTGGTGCTGCCCGAACGGCTGCACGGCCGGATCCAGGGCGTCCTGACCCTGGTGGTCTCGATCCTGCTCATCCTCGGCTCGCTGGTGCTGCTCATCATCGCGTTCGTCGAGCTGCTGGTGATGGTCGCACTGTTCTTCGCGGCGCCGTTCGGCACGATCGCCTACCTCGCGCTGTGGGGGTTCTTCCCGCGCGGCGATGCGGCGGTTCTGCTGTCCCTGTTGACCTTCCTGAAGCTCGTGTTCGCGGTGACGTTGCTGCTGGCCCACCAGAGGTTCCTGCAGAACAAGGGCCTCGTGGCGCTGGTCCTGACCTCGCTGCTGGCCAACGTCGTCGTGGCGTTCCTGCACGGGTTCGTACCGATCATCCTGGTGAGCATCGTCGACGACATCGCCGCGGTCGTGCTCGCGATCGTCGGCATCATCTGGGGCATCGTGCTGCTGATCGGCTCGATCCCCGCGATCGTGAAGGCGATCCGGGTCACTGTGAGCACGGCGGTCCGCCCAGGCTGACACGTACGCCGGCGCCGGCAGCCGGCGTGGCACGGGCTGCGCGGCGCTGCGGGACCTTCGACCTGTCAGAGGCTTCTCGGCCTAGAAGCCGACATACCTCTGACAGGTCCGCGGCAATGCCTGGCCGATGTGGTCCTCAAGCGGTGGAGGTCGCCGCGACCAGCTCGACCTCGAAGCCCTGGACGTTCTCGAGATATGCGGCGTAGTGGTCGGGCCCGCCTGCGTACGGGTGCCGCCCCTCGAACATCAACGTCCAGCCGTGGTCGGCAGCCTCCTTCGCGAGCCGGTCGACCTCGGCCTGGTCGACGACGTGGAAGGCGAGGTGGTTGAGTCCGGCGCGGTGCCGGTCGTGTGGTCCGCCGAGCAGGGCGGGCGACTGCTCCGCGACGAGGTAGGTCGACCCGAGGCGCCAGCTGCGGCCGGCGTCCCACTCCTGGTAGAGGGTGTAGCCAAGCTCCGTGAGGAGCCAGCCCAGGCTGGCGGTGGTGCCGTCGAGGTCGGCGACCCAGAGCTCGACGTGGTGCAGGTGCCCGTGCAGGTCCGGCTCCGGGTTAGCGAGTCCAGGTGCGGTCACGCGGGTGACCGTACCGCCCATCCGGCCGGCACAACACCCAGGATGGCGTGTCATGGCAACCCAACCTCGACAGCCGAACGTCGTCCTCATCGTCTCCGACGACCACGGGTACGCCGACCGGAGCAGCCTCCGCATCGACCCGGCGGTACACACGCCGGCACTCGACCGGCTGGCCGCCGACGGCGTTTCCTGTCCGCAGGCGTACGTCACCGCGCCGATCTGCAGCCCGTCCCGGGCCGGCCTGATCGGCGGGCAGTACCAGCAGCGGTGGGGCGCCCGGTGGTTCGACAGCAGCGCGTTCCCCGACCACCTGCCCTCGCTCGCCGAGGGGTTCCAGGGCCTCGGGTACGCCACGGGCTACCTCGGCAAGGTCCACTACGGCCGGGAGGACCGCGGCGACCGCGCCTGCCCGCCGCACCACGGGTTCGCCGAGAGCCTCTACGGGCTGGCCGGCAAGCAGGTCGGTCGCCTCAACTACCTCCACCACTCGCGAGCGGCCGTCGAACGCTCCGGTCCGGAGGCGTCCCGGATGATGGCGGTGCAACCCCTCCTTGACGGTGACGAAGAGTGTGACCTGGAAGGGTTCCTCACCGACGAGCTCGGCCGCCGGGCCCGCGACTTCGTGGCCCGGCACGAGAGTGAACCGTTCTTTCTCATGCTGGCGTTCAACGCGGTGCACAACTTCTGCTTCCAGCTACCGGAGGCCGAGCTTGTCAAGCGTGGCTTGACGGCGTACGACGACTGGGACCCGGCCGTCTCTGCGTACGTCGACTGGTACGACGGCGCGATCTCACCCAACCTGCCGGACGGACGGGCGTACTACCTCGCCCAGCTGGAGCTGATGGACGCCCAGATCGGCGCCCTGCTCGACGAACTCGACCGCCGCGGCCTCGCGGACGACACGATCGTCGTCTACACGACCGACAACGGCGGGTCCACCTGCAACTACGGTGTCAACACACCCTTGCGCGGCACCAAGTACACCCTGTGGGAGGGCGGGATCCGCGTGCCGTTCCTGGTCCGCTGGCCGGGCGGCGGCGTGTCCGGCGGCCGGGCGTACGACGGGCTCACGAGCACCCTCGACCTGTATCCGACCCTGCTCTCCGCGGCCGGCGCTCCCTCCGACGCGTGGACGCACACCGACGGTCTCGACCAGGGACCGGCGCTCGCGGGTACGCCGCCCGGGCCGCTCTCGGCTGGATCTCCCACCGCTGGGCCAACCCCCGCCGGGCCAACCACCGGCGGACACGAGGCGTTGCACTGGGACTGCGGCTTCCAGTGGGCGGTCCGCGAGGGCGACTGGAAGCTCCACGTCGCGCAGGACGGTCCCCACGCCGCCGCTCTCCTTCGTTCGGAACACACCGACATCGGCGTCGGCACCCGGCTCACCCACCTGGCCGACGACCTCGGGGAGGCCACGAACCTGGCCGACTCCCATCCCGACGTGGTGGACCGGCTCCGGTCCCGGCACGAGACCTGGCGGGCGACGGTCGGAATCGGGTCCTGAGCGAGCCCCGCCTCGCTCCTCGCCGACACGAACGGCGCGCCGCCCACAATCAGGCCTCAGCCAGCCGCTCTGGAAGGATCGGACGCATGAGCGAGCCGGTGCCGCCCTTCGGCCTCCCCCACGTGTACTCGGGCAAGGTCCGCGACATCTACGAGCATCAGGGCGACCTGATCCTCGTCACCTCCGACCGGATCTCCGTCTACGACACCGTCCTGCCGACGCCGATCCCGGACAAGGGCCGGATCCTCACGGCCCTGTCCCTTTGGTGGTTCGACCGGCTGGCCGACCTCGTGCCCAACCACGTGATCTCCAGCACCGACGTGCCCGAGGTGTTCGCCGGCCGCGCGATCCGCTGCCGGCGGCTCGAGATGGTGCCGGTCGAGTGCGTCGCGCGGGGCTACCTCACCGGCTCCGGCCTGAAGGAGTACGCCAACTCCGGCACGGTGTGCGGCGTCCGCCTCCCTCCCGGCCTGGTCGACGGGTCGCGGCTGCCGGAGCCGATCTTCACACCGACCACCAAGGCGCCGCTGGGCGAGCACGACGCCCCGATGACGTACGACGAGGTGGTCGCGAAGGTCGGCGCCGACACCGCCGAGGAGTTGCGGCGGCTCACCGTCGAGGTCTACCGCAGGGGCGCCGAGCTCGCCGCCGACCGCGGGATCCTCATCGCCGACACCAAGATCGAGCTCGGCTTCGGCGCGGACCGCGAGCTCATCCTGGCCGACGAGGTGCTGACCCCGGACTCGTCGCGGTTCTGGCCGGCCGACGCGTGGGAGCCGGGGCGGGCGCAGTTCGCGTTCGACAAGCAGTACGTACGCGACTGGGCGGCGTCGACGGGCTGGAACAAGCAGCCGCCCGCCCCCGAGATCCCGCCGGAGGTCGTCGAGGCGACCCGGGCCCGCTACGTCGAGGCGTACGAACGCCTCACCGGCGAAACCTGGCGCGGCGGCAGCCCCACTGGATGAGGGCGTACCCCTGGCGTCGAACCCACCGTGCGCGCTCGCGGCGCCCGGACCCTGACCGGAGCTGATCCGGGTCATCACATCCAGCTAATTCTGGATATGTATACTCCAGAATAGGTTCGGCCGACCGCGCCGGAGCCTCAGGCGGCCCCTCTCCGAAGGGGCTTTTCAAGGAGGCAATTCTGGATGTCACGTGTCCGAAATTTACCCACCGCCCTTGACGCGGCGGCATCGACACCGGGCGACCCGTCGCCCGTACGGGGGTGGCTGGCCGTCGGCGCCGTGACGGTGGGGATCTTCACGCTGATGACGTCGGAGTTGTTGCCCGTGGGTCTTCTCACTCCGGTCGGTTCCGAGTTGGGCGTCTCGGACGGCACAGCCGGACTGATGGTGACGGTGCCAGGCATCGTCGCCGGGGTCGCCGCGCCGTTCACGGCGGTGATGGCCGGCCGGCTGGATCGGCGCCTCGTGCTCGGTGTGTTGCTCGCCCTGCTGGCGGTCGCCAACCTCGCCTGCGCGCTCGCGCCCACCTTCGCGGTGGTGCTGGTCGCCCGCCTGCTGGTCGGCGTGAGTGTGGGAGGCTTCTGGGCCGTCGCCGGTGGCCTCGCCCTGCGGCTCGTGGCCGGACAGCACGTCCCGGCGGCGACGGCGGTCATCTTCGGCGGTGTCTCGACCGCCTCCGTCCTCGGAGTCCCGGCCGGCACCGTGATCGGCGACCTGACCGACTGGCGCACCGCGTTCGCCGCGGTGGGGGTGCTCGGCCTGGTCACCCTGGGCCTGCTCGTCCTCCTGGTGCCGTCGCTGCCGGCCACCGGGTCGTTGACGTTTCCCGACCTCGGCCGCCTGCTCCGTGACAACCCCGGCGTACGAGCCGGCGCCCTGCTCACCCTTCTCCTCGTGACTGGCCACTTCGCCGCGTACACGTTCGTCCGGCCCATCCTCCGGGAGATCTCCGGCGTCGCCGGCAACGCGGTGGGGCTGCTGCTGCTCGGCTACGGCGCCGCCGGAGTCGTCGGAAACTTCGTGGCCGGCGCCGCGGCGGGCCGCGACGTACGCCGGACTGTCGTCGTCATCGCCGCCGCCCTCAGCACGGCGATGGCGCTGTTCACGCTCGTCGGCGGAGGTCAGGTCGCCGGGTCCGCTCTGCTGGTCGGCTGGGGTCTCGCGTACGGCGGCGTATCGGTGGCCCTCCAGACCTGGATGCTCTCCGTGGCACCGGCGGCGACCGAGGCGGCCACCTCGTTGTTCGTCGCGATGTTCAACTTCTCCATCGCCCTCGGTGCCCTCGCCGGAGGACTGGCCGTCGACGGCATCGCCACGACCGGCGTCCTGTGGCTCGGCGCCGGACTTGCCCTCGTCGCCGCGACCAGCGCGGTGACCTCGAGGAAGGCCGTCCGCGGTTCGGTGGGTACGCCGTAGCGCCCGTGCACGGGCAGCAGTCCACAACCCCTCACCCAGAAGAGACCTCACACCGGAGAAAGGAACCCACCACCGAAGTCGCACACCTTGATCAACCCTCCCGCCCTGCATGACCCGGTGACGTTCGGCTACAGCCACCTGGCGAGCGTGTCCGGACCATTGGTCCTCC
Organism: uncultured Actinomycetota bacterium; assembly: GCA_963721745.1. GTDB lineage: Bacteria > Actinomycetota > Actinomycetes > Propionibacteriales > Actinopolymorphaceae > Thermasporomyces. Next base: position 57,270 of record CAVRKO010000004.1, read on the forward strand.
TCGCGGGGCAGTACGCCTCGGACGCCGACGGCCACGTCGTGTCGACCGACTTCGACGCACAGGTGGACCGGTCGTTCGCCAACCTGGGAACCGCCCTGGGCGCGGTCGAGCTCGACTTCCGCCACGTCGTCCAGCTGCGGACCTACGTGGTCGACCTCGACACCGACAAGCTCGGGATCCTGGTCGCGCGGATCGAACGGATCTGGGGTGGGAAGCCGCCCACGCAGACGCTTCTCGGCGTGGCGGGCCTCGCCCTTCCCGGCATGGCCTTCGAGGTCAACGCCGTCGCCGCCCGGCCGTGAGCATCCGCTCAGACCTGAGCAGTGCGGGCTCAGGCGCACAGCAGTCGTCTGGTGCGGTCACGGACTGCCGGCGCCCGCCGCTCCACGTCGGACCGGATGTCGGCAAGGGTCTGCCGGGCGAGTTCGCGCCGCCAGGCGAGCTCGGCCGTCCCCATCGCGTGGGCGATCACGCAGCTGTCCGTGTAGTCGTCGGAGGAGTCGCTTCCCGGCCCGCTACGACGAATCTCCGTGCACCGGAAGGCCGGATCGGGCCCTTCGATCGCGACCACGACATCGAGCAGGGTGATCGCGTCAAGGTCGCGGGCCAGCTGGAAACCACCTCGGGGCCCAGACGTCGAGACAACGATCCCCGCCCTGGCCAGGGCCTGCAGCTGCTTGTTGAGGTAGGCCGTCGGCAGCTCGTAGAACTCGGCCAGCTTCGCGGCGGTCACCCGGTGCTCGGACCCGACCCACGCGAGGTTCAGGCAGCTGTGGAGCGCCCACTCGACGCCCTCGCTCATCCGCATATCTGGAGCTTACGTATCCAGGACAGCTCCCTGCGCGCCCGGCACCGGGCCGGCTGCCGCGCCGGGCGCGCCGCCACGACACGCCTCGACAACCGCCGGGGCGCCGCGCGCCAGGTCGCCAGCCGCTCGTTACGCTGGCGGCAGCCGTCAGCTGGGAGGAGCGTGCGACCGTGGCCAAGGTCGTCGTCGATGTGATGCCGAAGCCGGCGATCCTCGACCCGCAGGGTCAGGCCGTCGCCGGCGCCCTCGACCGGCTCGGGTTCTCGGGCATCTCGGGCGTACGCCAGGGCAAGCGGTTCGAGCTCGAGGTCGACGGCGAGGTCACCGAGGAGCGGCTCGCCGAGCTGCGCCGGGCCGCCGAGACCCTGCTCGCCAACACCGTGATCGAGGACTTCACGGTCCGGATCGACGCCGCGGTCGAAGGGTAGGCGGCGCCGACCATGGACCAGGGCACCCGGATCGGCGTGGTCACGTTCCCCGGCTCACTCGACGACGGCGACGCCGCCCGCGCGGTGCGGGTCGCGGGCGCCGAGGCGGTTCCGCTGTGGCACGGCGACGCCGACCTGCTCGCGGTCGACGCGGTGATCCTGCCGGGCGGGTTCTCCTACGGCGACTATCTCCGCGCCGGCGCGATCGCCCGGTTCGCGCCGATCATGGGGCCGATCATCGAGGCCGCGCGGAACGGGCTTCCGGTGCTCGGCATCTGCAACGGCTTCCAGGTCCTCTGCGAGTCCCACCTGCTTCCCGGCTATGTTCTTCGAAGGCGATCGCATCGACGCCATGCGCGAGATGATCCTCGCCACCAAGGTGGATGCGCGCAAGGCGGCCCTGGCGAAGCTCCTCCCGTATCAGCGCAGCGACTTCAACGGCATTTTCAAGGCCCTCAAGGGTCTGCCGGCGACGATCCGTCTCCTTGATCCTCCGCTGCACGAATTCCTGCCGCACACCGAAGATCAGCAGCGGGACCTTAGCAAGAAGACTCGGCATCAGCGTTGCGGACATTCAGAAGCGCGTGGAGCAGCTCCACGAGTTCAATCCGATGCTCGGACATCGTGGTTGCCGCCTCGGTATTGCGTATCCCGAAATCACCGCGATGCAGGCGCGCGCGATCTTTGAAGCCGCCGCGGATGTGCAAAAGGCCGGGATCAAGGTGAAACCCGAGGTGATGATTCCTCTCGTCGGATTCAAGAAGGAACTCGACTTGCAGACAGAAATCGTGCATGATGTCGCGAAATTAGTCATGAAAGAAAAAGGCGTGAAGATTGACTACCAGGTCGGCACGATGATTGAAGTGCCGCGCGGAGCCATCACTGCGGACGAAATCGCGCAGACTGCGGAGTTCTTCTCCTTCGGCACGAACGATCTCACGCAGACCGCGCTCGGCATCAGCCGTGATGACATGGGTTCCTTCCTCATGCCTTACACCGAGGCTGAGGTCTTCAAGAAAAATCCCTTCGCCACGCTCGACCAGACTGGCGTCGGCGAATTGATGAGGATGGCCGTGACGAAAGGCCGCAGCGTGAATCCGAAGATCAAGCTCGGCATCTGCGGTGAGCACGGCGGAGATCCCGACAGCGTGAAGTTTTGTCACCGTCTTGGTTTGAATTATGTAAGCTGCAGTCCGTATCGCGTTCCGATCGCGCGACTCGCCGCAGCGCAAGCAGCACTTGAAGAAAGTGCAGCCTCTGCTAAGAATGTCCGTGCCACTGCCAGCCAGCCCGCCGTGACGGCGCGCAAAGCAGGTAGAACCACGGCAAGAAAAGAAACAGCAACCAACAAACAAACGAGGAACAAACCTATGGCCAAGAAAGCCGCAAAGAAAGCTGCCAAGAAGCCCGCGAAGAAGTCTGCCAAAAAAGGCAAGAAGAAGTAACGCGGAGGCTCTTGCAGCCTACCAACGAAGACGAACGAGATAAAAGTCCGTCGTCATAGACAGAGTCCTGCGGGGGAAACCTCGCAGGACTTTGATTTTATACACGAGCGCCTGACGCGGATTGGTTGGCACGTCAGTCCAGCTCCCGCCACTCCCGAATGTAGATCAGCCCCACCAGGGCGACCCCCAGCAGTTGCTCCAGGACAAATGTGATGCCATCAAGGCTCCGGCTCTCCCAGACCGTCACGACCATGAGCATGCCTCCCAGCAGCGCGGTTCCAAGAACGAATACCGCCGTGCGTGAGATGTTGTGGCCTGCCGGCCTCGCGCGTTCATGCTGATGGAGCAGTTGCAGGTAAAACCTGGCCGACAGCGCCAGGATAATGATGTTGGCGATGTCGAATCCCCATTCCGCAGCCGCGCCTCCAAGGCTGAAATCGTAGATGCCGTGTGCCGCGACCACCAGGCAGAACGCCGCCAGGAACTCCGTGGCGTGGTGAAATCGCGTGCGGAAGAGCTCGTAGAGGTGCCAGCCGAGGATGCCGGTCAGGGACAGATGCATGAAATTTGCGGTCAACAGCCGCCCGATGGCGATCTGCGATCCGAAATTCCGAAAATAATGCAGGTTCTCGTCGAGCGCGAAACCAAGACCCACGCACCCCGCGGTGAGCGCGGCTTTCACACCGGAGTCGTGATGCAGCAGCACCGGCAGGAAGAAGGCGAAGAGACAGAGCTTTGCTGCCTCCTCCGGCAGTCCCACGTGCATGATCCATTGAAGAATTTCATGGGTCAGGGAGGGCGCGTCCCCGGGATTGTTCGGATAGCTGAGCGTGCCCTGCCACCAGTGAAGGAGCCAGACACTGGCGACACCCGCGAGCACGCCGGCGAAGATATCGCCACCATCGCAACGCCTCGCGGCTCGCAGTGTGGATGAGGATGACATACCAGATTGCCGCCGCGAGGAGGGCGAGCGGCACGGCGGCACCCTGCACCCAACGGGCCCATTGCGTCTGCCATAGGGAACGAAAGAGCAGGCCGCGATCGCCGGTCACCTTGGCCGGCCCTCCATAGAGTGGCGGGATCTGTTTCTGCCAGGACCCGTTCGTCGGAGCAGAGGCGCTCCAGGGCCTCGGCGGAGCGTTGCCTGAGCGCAAGTTCGAAGGCGCGCGCGCGCGCGTGAGACGCTGGAGGAGTGGCAACATCGCGCATGTAAGCCTGCAGCGCTTCTTCGCTTCTGCCATCGATGACAAGCGCGTCTCCCAGCATTTCATTCGCGAGAGGCGGCGGTGTCTCCCCGGCGATTTGCTGCAGGCTGTGAAATGCCGACGTGCGCGCCTCACCGTTCGGCAGAAAGCGGAACCGCACGAAGGAGGCGATCGCCTCAGCCTGCGCCTGGCTGAGCGTGTGCTTTGCGATCAGCGGATGAAGCTCCACTCCGCCCAGGCGAAGCGCCACCGCATCAAATGCGGTCCTCTCCCCTGAATCGTCCTTGGGCCGTCTTGCGGCTGCTTCCCGTATCCATGCGATCAGGCGTTCCGGTGCGGGTTCAGCCAGCGATTCCAGGCGTCTTGCGCCGCTCCGCAATGCGGCGTCAAAGGTTGGCGATGGATTCTCGGATCCAGCATCGACCGACAGGGCAGGTCATCGTGCTGCCTGCTGACATGCAGAAGTGTCGCGACCAGGGCGGACATGCCCAGGATGATCGCCGCGGTCTTTCCAAGAAAAGCTCGGCTGCGGGTGAGATGATGGGCTCTGGCTCGCCAGGCAGGCATGGACGGTGCGTGGGTCAGTACCTGATACCATTGATGACACGAAGTCCGCGATGCGGCGGCAGTCGCCCGCGCCGACCTGCCTATCATCGGCCGCTTCATCATCCGTGAAGGCGTCACGCGTTGCGATGCGACCGGCCTTCCATACGGCGGCGTTTGAAGGATAGGGGCCCACCTTTGCGCGGATCGCTCCAGGTGTGGATGCCCAGCGTGCGCGGATTGACTGCGGCGGCAATGTGCATCGGCCCGCTGTCCACACTCACGCAACCATGGCGCGCGTCGCAGCAGCCAGATCAATTCGGGCAGGCTCGTTTGATTGAGAAGCGACGTGACGTGTGCCACCGGTGAAGGCAGCACCATGCCGCCCACGTCCCACGATGACGATGGGCCGGGGCGCCAGGCAGTCGCACAGCGCCTGGATGCATTCGGGAGACAGGGATTTGCCCCGGCCCCGGGAGAAGGGATGCAGCACGACGAACTTCGCCGGCAGCATCCCGCCGGCTGGCGGTTCTCCTTGAGGCAGCCGGAATGTCACCTGGTCCGGTGGCGTGCTCACTCCGAGCGCCCGCACCAGCGTGAGATAACGGTCCACCGCGTGATCTTCCTTGTCCACCGGCACCGTGACACGGTGGAAGAGGGCCGACCCCTCGCGCGCATCCGACATGCCGATCACTGGGTCGCTGCCGCGAAGCACTGAAATGAGCGCGCTGCGCATCAGGCCCTGGAAGATCGAGGATGATTTCCGGCAATTCGCGAGGCGCCGCATTCAGCTGCCTGGCCCAGAGGAGGAATTTCAACGGGGCGGCCATGCCGCGCAATTCACCACGCGGAAAGGGAATCACCTCCGCAAGATCGGGATTGCCTTCCAGGAGCGGCATCCACTCCGGATTGCAGAGCCAGCGCAGCCGCAGGTGGGGATGGGCCTGCTTGATAAAGTGCGCGGCCGGCAGGGCATGCACGATGTCGCCGAGCGAACTGGGCTTCACCAGAAGCACCGACTGAAATGGCGCCAGGTCCACGGCAGGTCCCGCGCTCATCTGCCCAAGGCGAGGCGCTCCGCCAGGATGGTGGGGAGGCCGGCTTCCCGGATCTTTTGCTGCGCAGTGCGCAGATCGTATTCGAGGCGGCGGATGTTGACCGTTTGCTTCTCCACGTCATACACCGCGTAGGAGGCGCGCCAGTCGCCGTCGCGCGGCTGGCCCACGCTGCCGACGTTGATGAAATACTTTACTTGCCGGCGCAGGATCGGTGTCCGTGTCACGCAGGCAGCGCACGGTGTCGTCCTTCTCGTAGATGCGCGGCGCGTGGGTGTGGCCGTAGAAGCAGAGCTGCGTGTGCTGGTAGCTGAAGCTCGCCAGCGGCATCGAGCTGGTTGGAGACGTAGCCCCAGCTTCTGCGGCGAATCGAGCGTGGCGTGGACGATCGTGAAGTCCCGCACCTGGCGCACCAGCTTGAGCTCGCGCAGCCACTGCTTTCTGCTCGTCGGTGAGCTGCTGGCGGGTCCAGATGATCGCCTCTTCGGCGAGCGGGATTGAAGCCCGTCGAGCGTCGTCCTGGGAGGCCTCCTCGTCGTGGTTTCCTTTCACCACGGGGCAGTTCGAGCCTTCGGATGATCTCCACGCACTCGTGCGGGTTGGCGTTGTAGCCCACGACATCGCCCAGGCAGACGTAATTGCGTGCATTGCTGCGCCTGCGCGTCCGCCATGACGGTCATGAGGGCTTCGAGGTTGGCGTGGATGTCTCCGAAAATGGCGAAGCGCATGGATGCGGCGAAGGTGGGAACGTGGCGCGGAGCGTGGGCAGGTCAAGCGCAGGAAAGCGGTATGGAGGAAAAATGTGGGGAAAGAGGGCGTAACGTTTCTCACGTGGGAGGCGGCCGCCGGGGCATGAGGGGAATCTGCGGGACGAAGGGCCGGGGCGGCCGGATGCGATCCTTTTCGGGATGTTCAGCGTTCTTCGAGGACCGGCAGGTCGCGCAGGATCCTTTCCATCCTGTTGTAGCGGCTTGCCCTTGTCGTAGTAGCGTTTGAGGATTTCATAGGCCTTTTCCCATGATTCGCGGTCGTTGAGCTTCACCAACTCATAGGCGCCGAACGTTCGCAAAAGTTGGGCCGCCATTCTCGTAGGCTTCAAGGAAGTATTTCGCCGCAAGCCGCGGGTCAGGCTTTCGCGGCATGCTTCCCCCGTGGAGCTCCGCGAGGCGCTGCAGCAGGAGCGGGTTGCCGGGATTGTATTGCAGGCCTTCGTCCAGGATGGCGACGCCCCGTTCCACATGGTCGTGAAAGAGCTTGTGCTTGATGGCAAACCGCACGTTCGGGTCGCGCTGGTAGTAGCTCGCCGCATTGATGGCCATGAACCACGACGCATGGTCCCAGTAGATGGGTTCGTCCGGTTGCAGGCGGGTGTGACATGGTCATGAGCGTGTCCGCCATGCCCCAGTCACGGTCATCGAACGCGGCGGTGAATGCCTGAAGGTACGTGATGCTCGCCACCACGTTGCGCAGGCCGCCGAGTGTCGCCAGGGCCACTGGCCGAAGTTCTCCTCCCATCCGAGCTGCGGAGGGGGAGTTGCAGCCGCCTTGGCGCGCAGTGACAGCGTGAGCCGTCTTCCAGGGGCCCCTTGGCCACTCCAAAGGCGATGAGGAAGAGGATGCCGAGGATCTTCGCTTTCATGACCAGGCGCGGAAGTTAAAGCTCCTTGTCCATGAAGAACAGGTAGCACACGAAGGTGTAGGCGCAGACATACAGCAGCGCGATGCCCGTGAGTTCCATCACCACCTCCATGGGAATGCGCATGCCCCGGCTGGCCGGCTCCGCGAGGTTGAAGAGGGAAAGATCGGGGCACACCACACTCATGAGCCGTCCGATGACCCGGTCCGTGAAGATCGTGCGGCCCTGGCAAGAGCCACTTTTTCATGAGCTGCACGCCGAATCCCGCGACCGTGAAGCCGAAGGCGCGTGATGATGGTGAAGAGCGTCGTGCTCGCAAAGCTGGAGATGAGCAGGGTGAGCGCCGTGACGATGGAGGCCCGGAGAAAGGCCATCCACACCTCCGCATGCATGCTCCAGGTCAGGCCCATAGCGCTCGATGCTGGCGACGTACGGCCGCAATGTTCTCCGGCGTGGCGTTCTGCTCCTGCGCCAGATCCGCCGGCACACCGGCAATGAGCAGCGACTGCTTCATCCAGACGACCGCGCTGAACACCACGTCCATGAACAGGAGCCCGCCGCCGATGAGCAGGAGCACGCCGAGCAGCTTGCCGATGAGATACTCATACCGTGGCACCGGCTTGCTGAGGATCGTATAGAGCGTGCGGTCCTCCAGGTCGCGTGGGAGCAAGCAGGGCCGTGCTCGCGATCGCAAAGACGATGGAGGAGACATGCATCGCGGCGAGCCCCCAGTCCTTGATCTGCATGAGCTGTTGCTCGGCCGTGGTCTTCTCGAAAACGAAGGCCAGCACCAGCATCAGCACGGAGAACGCCGCCAGGAACCACAGGATGCGCATGCGCAGCAACTGCGTCATCGTGTGGGTCGCCAGGATCCAGATGCGGCCGGGGGAGAAGAGCGGATGTGCCCTCTGGACTGGTGCGGAAGTGGAGGCCGCGCTGCTCATTCGTCGCCGGTTTGGGTGGTGGATTCGAGGAAGAGCTTTTCCAGGGTCGTGTTAGGCCGGCCCATCGATTTCAGGGAGGTGGTCGCCGCCCTCGGTCTCCACGAGGCGTCTGATGACTTCCAGCAGCTCCGGGCTCGCGTTCTCGATCAGGATCTGGGTCTGGGTCTCTACGGTGATGAGTTCCTTCAGCGGGCCCTCCCGCACCATGCGGCCGTTCGACATGATCCCGACGCGGTCGCATACCTCCTGTATTTGCTCCAGCAGGTGGGATGTGACAACAATCGTGATGCCGCGCTGCTTCAGCTCCAGGATGAGGTCGCGGATGCGGCGTGAGCCCACCGGGTCCACTCCGGCGGTCGGCTCATCCAGAATCAGCAGGCGCGGCCGATGGATGAGCGCCTGCGCGAGGCCGACGCGCTGCAGCATGCCCTTGGAGTAGCCGCCCACGCGCCGCTCCGCCGCAGAGGTGAGTCCGGCGATCGCTAGCACCTCCTCCGTGCGGTCCTTCAGTTCCTTCCCGCGCATGCCGCACAGCCTCCCGTAGAAGTGCATCGTCTCGCGGCCGGAGAGGTGCTTGTAGAAGTACGGATTCTCGGGCAGGAAACCCACATCCTGGCGGCTCGCCACCTCGTGCTGTCGGTGCCGAAGATGCGGGCCTTGCCCTCGTGGCCCGCAGCAGTCCGAGGATCGCTTTCATGGTGGTGGACTTGCCGCAGCCGTTCGGCCCGATCAGTCCATAGACCTCGCCACGCTTCACCGTGAACGAGAGGTCACGCACGGCGAGCAGAGGCTTCTTCGAGAAGCCCGGTCTTGAAGACCTTCGTCAGGTGCTCCACCTCGACGGCGGCGTTTGGGGATGGACCTTCGTCGGCCATGGTCGATATTAGTGCACGATGCTGAATCCCCGCACGCCCGCAAGCGGCGCGATCACGTGTTCCTCCACCGACTTGATATTCCCTCCAGCGAACTGTCCTTGATGCCCTGCAGGAAAGCTGTCAGTTCCTCCGCATCCTCCGACATCGCCTGCATCTCCACGCGCCCATCCGGCAGGTTCCGCACCCAGCCGGTGACCTCGAATCCGCCCGCGAGTGCGCTTCACCTGTAGCGGAATCCCACACCCTGCACCCTTCCGGAATAAAAGACCTGTCTGGCGACCATCAGACGATTCAATAACGTTCCGTCCGGATGCAACCCTTCGGTTGGCGGTTCTCGGTTCTCGGTTGAGCGAGGGAGGGGACGGAGGGCGGGGGATCTGGTGAACGAAGGAACAGTTTGCATGCGGGATGTGGGGTGGGTTCTTGGTTCTTGGTTCTTGGTTGGAGGGGGATGGGGAAAGAGGGTGTGTCCCATGAAGGGCGATTGTTCGTTCGGGCACATGGGTTACACTTTCTCCGATCACATGGGTAACACTTTTTCTATCGATACGCGAGTGGACGAAGATAGTTGCGAAGGTGAACTAGGCAAGGTGGACCGCCTACTCCAGTTTGTCCTTCGGCAAGTCAAAACACCCAGAGGGACGATAGAAGGGATTGTTGGCGCATGATTCATTTCTTAAACCTCAAGACCTCTCCTTCTGAGTCTTGCGCTTTAAGCTTGCAGATTGTCCTTCTAAACTGTCACCCATGTGTCCGGGAGAAACTGTTACCTATGTGACCGGAACATACCCCGATTCTGCCGTCCCTACCGGAGCTGACCTTGCGGCGCAGTTCGCGGATTCAGATTCTTGGTTGTCGCAAGACGGGCGGGCGTCATTGGGATAAGGAGGCCGGCCCGGACACAACGGCTGATTTGCTGGCGGACTATTGTGGAGGGCAGAATGGGGGGAGATAGGGTCGCCTAGGACCGGTTACGGATCCACTCTTTGATGGCCTTGAAGCCGGCGTCGGGATCGTGTTCGACTTCGATCTTGATGGGGGTTTGCCAGCCGAGCATTTTGATGAGCAGGGCGATGGCGGCGAGCTTGGAGGGGAACCGGTGATAGGGACCCCAGGCGTCAGGCGCATCTCGCAGAGGGGATGATCGGGTCCGGCTTCGGAAGGGCGCGCGTGGATGATGGCGACAAGGTCGCGGATGGCGTCGTCCTTGCGGTATCCGGTGGCGGTCTCGACGCCTCCGTTCAGTTCGGCGATGCGGGCCTTTACCGCTGGCATGCTGTTGAGCCGCCAGGCGAGATTGGGGGTGTCTCCGGTGTAGCCTGCGGCGTGGTAGGCGGCCATGACGCCGAGGCCTTTGACGCGGGCGTTGGCGAAGGCTTCCTGGCGAGGGGAGAGGGCGAGGTTGAGGGTTGAGCGGTGGTGGCGATGGTTGAGCGGTGGTTCGACGTCGGTGACTGGATCGGCGGTGATGGCGTGGATCGGCAGAGGACTCGAGGGCCGGATGGACTTCGGGACTCGGGAGTCCGGGCGCCGGGTGCGCCACTGCGGGGACTGGAGTTCGTGCGGTTGGATCGCGGTGAGGTGCACGGTGGATGTGAGGCGGGGGCGTGCGGCGGATTTCTGCGAGCATGTCCACGAAGTTGTCCTTGAGCTCGACCTCGACTTTCACGGGTTCGTCCCAGCCCATGAGTTTGATGAGCCGGGCCATGGCCTGCAGCTTGGGTGGGAAGCGGTGATAGGGGCCGTCTTTGCCCATGCGGACTTCGCACAGGGGGTTGTCGTCGTCGGCGTCGGAGGCGCAGGCGTGAATGATGGCGAGGAGGTCGCGAACGGCGTGGGTCTTCTCGTAGGCGGTCTGGGCGGCGGCTTCGCGAAAGAGTTCGGCGATGCGCTCCTTGACCTCGAAGAGGTGGTTGAGCCTGGAGGCGCTGGCCTTGTCGCCGGCATAGCCCGGCGGCGTAGTGGGCTTCGGCGAGGGATTTGCCGGCGAAGCGGGCCTGGGCGAAGGCTTCGTGCTGGGGGTTTTCGAGCAAAGGCACGACCGTGAAGGGTTTGCGGTGATGACAGGAACGACTGCGAAAGCTGGAAGTTACCACCGAGAAGCCGCGACGCAAACGAAATGTTTACTAAACTTACGATTTCGCTTCCTGTCCACACGGCACCCCGGAAGATCCTGACGATGCTTTTTTGGTTACATTTTCTGCATAATCCACGGCTCACTGGTGTCTTAAGGATGCCACCTGTCATGGATAGCCACCTTCACCTGCTCTCACGTTACCATCGTCATGGCGATGCCGATGCCTTCTGTGCACTGGTGCGGGATCACGGAGACATGGTGTTCTCAACCGCCAGACGGGTGACGGAGATGCCGCTCTCGCCGAGGATGTGGCGCAGGAAACCTTCTCGAACTCGCCCGCAGTGCTCATGGCACCGTGGAATCCGTGGGGGCATGGCTGCATCGCGTCGCCTGGCGGAAAGCCTGCAATACCATCCGCAGCGAATCCAGGCGGCGACGTCATGAGCAAGCGGCGGCGGGAGTCCTGCACGACGCTCCCGATGCGACCTGGGATGAACTGGAGCCGCTGATTGACGAAGCCATTGAGGCGCTTCCGGCGATCTCCGGGAGCTCCTGGTGCTCCACTACCTGGAAGGCCGCACGCAACAAGAGCTGGCCTCACGCATGGGAGGTGAATCAATCCACCGTCTCGCGTCAGCTCCAAGCAGCCATTCACGAACTGCGCGCACGGTTGCGGATGAAAGGGGTGTTCGGCGGTGCGGGTCTGGCGGTGCTGCTGAGCACGCATCCGGCGACCGCGGCTCCTGCGTCTCTGACCGCATCACTCGGAAAGATTTCCATCAGCGGCCTGGGCACCAGCGCCGTGACCCCTCCAGGCGCCGCCATCACAGCGCCCCTCCTCGCCATGACCACCACCACCAAAGCCGTCCTTGCCGCCGCCGGCCGTTGCTATCATCAGCGCTCCCTTCCTGCTCCATCGTTCGCCTCCCTCCTTGCCCAAGGTCCAACCGGCTCCGTTGAAAGCGAAGCCAGTCAGCCGTGACAAGA
>CAVRKO010000005.1:0-100780 GCA_963721745.1 uncultured Actinomycetota bacterium
AGGCCCGGCCGCCCACGGCGGACAAAACGCCGCGAGCGCGACCGGGACGAGTTGGCCGCGGCGAGAGCGGGGCGGGGCCGGCGGACGAGGCGGCACCGGACGGCGAGAAACGCCGCCAACGGACGAGACGGCGCCAGGCTCGGCGAGCCGACGCCGACGGACGAGGCGGTGCCGGACGGCGAGGCGGTGCCGGACAGCGAGGCGGTGCCCGACGGCGAGGCGGTGCCCGACGGCGAGGCGGTGCCCGACGGCGAGGCGGTGCCGGACAGCGAGGCGGTGCCGGACGGCGAGGCGGTGCCGGACGGCGAGGCGGTGTCCGTCGCCGTGGCGGTGGCGGTCAACGGGCCGTAGCGCAGGACGAGTGGGTCGGCCGCCGCGGTGTGGACGGTGACGATGGCGTCGGCGCCGTCGGGCTCGATCGTCACGCTCTCGCCCGGCGCGCCTGCCGGCCGGGCGGTCACGGCCCTTCGTGCTCCGTGATCTCGTCGCCGGGTGCGATCAGGCGCCAGAGGGGTTCGGGCGGGTGCGGCCGTCGGGGGTGACGATGCACTGGGCGGCGCGGAGTGCGGCGACCGGGCCGTCGTCGTGCAGGGGGCGAGGGTCGGGGCGGGCCGGCGTCGGCGAGCCGGCGGGGTGACGACGCGCGCGATCGCCTCGGCCTCGAAACGCGCGAGCAGGTCGGCGACGGGCTCGTCGGCACGGGTGATGCCGGCGACGGCCTCGGGGCCCGGGATGACGAAGACCGCGTCGGCGGCGAGCCGGTCGTCCTGGGCCTGCCAGAGGCCGTCGGCCATGTACCAGCGGCGGACCTCGGCGTCGAGCACGGGGACGAACGGCACCGGCTTGCCGGGGCGGTCGCAGACCTCGAGGAAGAATTGGGCGTCGGCGGGGTGCAGGAGCGTCGTCGTCGCCGCGCGGGCAGCCCGGCGAGCGCAGCGGCGGGGTCGTCGAGATCGAGCTCGACGCCCCGGCCCGGCCTCGGCCTCGGCGAGCCGGGCCGTCCAGCGACGGTACAGCGCAGCTGCCCGCTAGCGCCAGCTCGGATGGCCCCAGGCGCCGTCGTCGTAGCGACCGCCGCGCCCGATCGCGCAGTACTCGGGAACCGCTCGAGCACCGCCAGGTACGTCATGCCGCGAGGTCGCCGAAGTACGGCTTGGCCGTCACGCCAGCGCCGCGATGATCTCGTCACGCCGCGCAGCGACGGCGTCCGCGTCCCCGCGACCGACTCGAGCAGGTGCCCGGCGCGCGAGGCGCTGTTGTCGAGCAGGTGGATGTCGGCGTTGAGGTTGCTGCGGGCCGACGTGACGCCGCCCTCCACGCCGCGCCGCGGCACCCAACCGGCGGCGCCGGACGCCGCGACGAGCGCGCGCTTGACCTGCGGCGAGGCGGCCGCCTCGGCGACGGCCATCGCGGCGGTGCCGACGAGCACGGCGTCGACCGGCATCGCGGCCTCGCCGTGCGCAGTGCCCAGGTCCCGTGCAGCAGGTCGGCGGCGCGCTCCGGCGTGCCGATCCCGCCGCCCGCGCACACGAGCACGTTGTCGCGCCGGCGCAGCTCGTGGTAGGTCTCGAGCAGCAGTTCCTCGAGGTCCTCCCACGAGTGGTGCCCGCCGGCGCGGCCGCCTTCGAGGTGCGCGGCGATCGTGTGGTGCGGCGCGGCGTCGGCGATCGCCAGCAGCCGGCGGACCTGCTCCGCCGTCCCCGGCTTGAACGCGTTCAGCCGCATGCCCTCGGCAGCGAGCCGGTCGAGCAGCGCGATCGCCTCGTCGACGTCGGGGATCCCGCGCTGACACGTGAGCCCCGCGAACGGCGCGCCCGCCCGCCGGGCGCCGAACAGCAGCGCTTCGCGCTCGAGTGCAGCTCCCACAGGTGGCGGTCGAGCAGCAGCGTGTTGAACACGACCTCGCGGCCGGGCTCGAGCAGCGCGGCCAGCTCCTCGACGCGCAGCTCGAACGTCCGCCGGTCCGGCTGCCCGCCGCCGGCGAGCTCGGCCATGTAGCCCGCGTTCGCGGCGGCGGCGACGATCGGCGCGTCGACCGTCGTCGGCGTCATCCCCGCGAGGATCACCGGCGGGCGGCCGGTCGCCCGGGTGTAGCGCGTGTCGAGGTGGCCGCCGCGCAGTCGACGCGCGGAGCGAACGCGGCGTAGTCGACGTCGCGCCCAGCCGGCGCGGCCCCGGGCGAGGTCAGCACGCGCCGACCCTCCGGCGAGGCGAGCGCGAGCGTCCGCAGCCCGCTGCCGCGCAGGTTCTCCGCGGTGAGCCGCGCGACCGCGGTGCCCGGGCCGAAGTCGAGCACCCAGTCCGCGCCGAGCGCGCGGATGTCCCGCGCGACGGCGTCCCAGCGCACGGGCTCAACGAACTGCGCGCGCGCCGGCGAGTCGTCCGTTCACGCCCGAGACCGGCGCCCAGCCTCGGAGGCTTCGTCGTCGCCGAAACCGCGAGCGGCTCGGCCAGCGCGGGCGAATGGAACGGGACGTCGACGGCGAGCGGCGACCACTCGAAGCGCAGCGGCGCGCCACCGCGCCGGCCGTCACGCCGCTCGGCCGCCTCGCGGCGAGCCTGCCGGTGAGCCGCGCGTGGAGCAGATCGAGCGTCGCGGGGGCCCAGCGACGACGACGCGCGTCGGGGTGTTGACGAGCGCGACCGACACGGCGGCGCGGCCAGCGAACGGTTCGAGGCGCGCCAGCGGGATGCCGTCGATCGCCGCCATCGGCGAACGGCCCGTGGTGCGGCGGACATGTGGAGGCCCTGGACCGCGGCGCGGCGCAGGTGGCGGGCGAGCAGGGCGTCGTCGACCTCGCCGCCCGGTGCCTCGGCGACCAGCAGCGCGGCGAGCAGGCCCTGGGAGTGGCCGGCGAGCGGCGACGAGCGAGCCCGCCGGATCGCGTCACCGAGCGCGTCGCGCCCAGACGGCCCGCCAGAGCAGGGCCTGGGCCAGCAGGCTGAGCGGGTACGCGACCGCGGCGCCGCGCAGGTAGCGACAGCGGCGGCGCGCCGTCGGGATCGAGCGACCCAGGCCGCGACGTCCACGCCGTGGCGGTAGGCGCCGCTGGCGCGGCGCGAGGTCCGACGCCGCGACCTCGCCCAGGACTCCGTCGCCAGCTCGACGCCCCGCGCGCAGCTCCGGCCGCTGCGCGACCAACGCCGCGAGCTCGTCGAGCACGTCCACGCCCTGCCCCGCGAACGTGACCACGGCGCGGCGCGCCCGCGGCGAGCCGACCGGCAAGGCTGGCGGGGTGCGCCGTTACGCGTAAGGGTAGGGAGTGGCGATCAGGGTCATTAAACGATCACGATCAGGCGGCCTTGGCAAAGGCAGCCAAGTGCCTGGGACCCACATTGAAGCGTAATCCGATCCTCGCCGTCGGATTTTGTTAGGGTCCCCTAAGAGGCGCCCTCGTCGGGGCGCCCGGCACGACGAAGCTCCGCGGAGGTCGGGACGTGAGCAGCAGCGAGAGAGACACAGCCGTCCGCAGGACGCTGACCGCGCTGCCCTTCCGGCGGCACGCCTCGATGACCTGCCCCCGCCGGCGGAGCTCGCCCTCTCGCTGGCCTGGGAGCTCGGGGAGCTTGACGCCGACCGCGTCGAGCGCGCGCTCCGCCCTGGGCGCCGCCGTCCCTCCGAGCTCGACGCGGAAGCCCAGCTGCGCGCGCTCGGCGAGCGGTCGCTGCGGCGCCTGCGCCGACACGGCGGCGGCGCGGACGACGTTGTTGATCGACCGCGTGCTCGAGCGCGGCCACGGCCACCCGCTGCTCCTCGCGGTCGTGCTGGGCGAGATCGGCCGCCGCGCCGGCCTCCCGGTCGGGATCGTCGGCGGCGCGAGGGGCCACTTCGTCGCCCACCAGCGCCTGACCGAGCCGCTGTGCTCGACCCCGCTCACCGGGCACCTCGTCGACGCCGAGCTCTCGGCACGCTGAGTGGCGCTGCGGCCACCAGGTCGCCGCCGAGCTGCTCGACGCTCTGCAGCCCCGCTACGAGCGCTGCGGCGACCTCACCCGCGCCCTCCACGTCGCCCGCCTGCGTTGCACGCTGCCGTTCGAGGACGGGTCGGACGCCGAACAGCGCCTCGCGGGCTCACCTCGCGCCTGAACTAGTGGCGGACGAGGCCCCTCGGCCGCATCGTTCGCCCGGCTTGCACCGCACGGCGCACACCTCGGCGCGTCACGAGGGACCCGGCTGGAGGACGACGGCCGAGCTCGCGGGCCCGCAGCTCGACGCGGCGCTCGAGACGGCCGGGCGCTCGCTGGGCACCGAGCGGCCGGACATCAGCGGCCAGCGGCTCGTCGAGCTCGTGGCGTGGCGACTCGCGGTCCCCGCCGCCGCCGCCCTGCTCGCGGACGCGCGGCTGCCCGACCTGAGCGCGCAGAACACCCTGGTCTGGATCGGCGACGAGCCGCCGGACGGGATCGGCACCGCGCTGCGCACCCCGCGTTCTACGCGCTCCCGACCGACCCGGACGCGGACCAGGCCACGCTCGTGCCCGACGAGGCCGCGCTGCTGCACCACCTGCGCGCGACGCTGGCCGACGACCATATCGCGCCGCTCGCGCAGGCGGTCAACACGGCCACTCAGCGTCCGATCGGGGCCTTCTGGCGCGCGCCACCGACCGGCTGGTTGCGGCGATGGTCTGGGTCGGCGAGCTGACCGGCCACCGCGACCGCGCGTGCGAACTCCGCACGCGCGGCCACAGACGGCCAGGCGGAGTTGCGCATGCTCAAGGCCGGTGAGACCAAGACGCTCCTCCACGTGCGCGAGGGCTGTTGCCTCTACTACCGCGTTCCGGGCGGGACGAAATGCTGGTCGTGGGCCGGAGCGGCTCGCGATGGACCTCCAGCACGTGGTCAACGACGCCGCGATGGCGTTGTTCTTCCTGGTACTCGGCCTCGAGATCAACCGCGAGATCACGACCGGCGCCCTGCGGGACCGGCGTACGGTCATGGTGCCCGCGCTCGGGGCGCTCGGCGGCGTGATGCTCCCCATCGCGATCTACCTGTCGCCACCCGCGGCACCGAGGCCGTGCACGGCTGGGGAATCGTGATGTCCACCGACACCGCGTTCGTCCTTGGCGTCCTCGCGCTGTTCGGCCCGAGCTGTCCCGACCAGCTACGGCTCTTCCTGCTCACGCTCGCCGTCGTCGACGACATCGCGGCGATCACGCTGATGGCCGTGTTCTACGCGGGCGACGTCAAGCCCCTCGCCCTCGTTGCCGCGGGGGTGCTGCTCGCGGTCATCGGTGTGCTCCGGTGGCTGGGCGTGTGGCGGCTCGTGCCGTACGTCGTGGTCGGCATCGCCCTGTGGTACGCCGTCTACGAGTCGGGCGTCCACCCGACCCTCGCCGGCGTGCTGGTGGGTCTCACCATCCCGTCGAGGCCCTCGCACCGCGAGCAGATCCAGCGCCTCCCGGTCTATGGTCGGGCGCTCATCGAGGAGCAGACCGCCGAGCGGCTCCGGCTGGCGACGCTCGCCGCCGCGGCGAGCGTCGCACCCAGCGAACGGCTGCAGCGAGCGGTCCACCCCTGGTCGGCGTACGTCGTGGTGCCGGCGTTCGGGCTCGCCAACGCAGGGGTCCATCTGAGCGGTGAGGTCGTCGCACGGGCCGCGACGTCGGCGGTGAGTGTCGGGATCGCGGTCGCACTGGTGGTGGGCAACCTGGTGGGCATCAGCGTCGCGTCCACGGCCGCGCTGCGGGCCCGGCTCGGCGTCCTGCCGGGTCAGGTGCGGTACAGCCACCTGGTGGGTGGTGCGATCCTCGCGGGCATCGGCTTCACCATCTCGCTGTTCATCACCGAGCTCGCGTTCGACGATCCGCTCCTGCGGGACGAGGCGAAGATCGGCATCCTCACCGGCTCGCTGGTTGCCGCGGTGCTCGGCGGCTGGGTGCTCCGGTCGGCCGGGCGACGCTCACCGCTGTGCTCCCCCGAGGCCGACGTCGCTCCTCCCGCGCTACCGGCGCCACCATGGACTGCTCCGGCGGCGTAACGTCCCGGTGGCCTTCTGGAGAGCGCGGAGCTCGACCCGCCCGGTGTACGCCTCGCCGTCGATGAACAACGTCGGCGTCGCCCGCACCCCGGACCGGACGCCGGTCTCGTAGTCGTTCTGGACCTTCGGGGCATAGCGCTGCGCGGGCTCGGCCACCGCGAGGTCGGGGTCGGCGCCGACCGACTCCGCGTAGCTGCGCAGGCTCGCGTCGTCGAGCCGGTTCTGTCGTACGAACAGCAGCGCGTGCATCTCCCAGAAGACCCCGGCCGTCGTCGTGGACTCGGCCGCGAGGGCCGCGGTGAGCGCGTACGGGTGCACCTCGTACAGCGGGAAGTTCCGGAAGACCAGGCGGACCTGCCCGTCGGAGTCGTCGATCAGCTGCCGCAGGACAGGCGCGGCTCCCGCGCAGTAGGGACACTCGTAGTCGCCGTACTCCAGCACGGTCGCCGGCGCATCGGCCGCACCCAGCACGTGCTCGACCGCCTCTGGCCCCGTGGGCCCCGGGACGTCCTCGCCCTCGAACTCCGACTCGACCTCGAACTCCGACACGTTCCGATTCTGCCCGGAGCCATCCCCCGGGACGTGCCGACGTCACCGGAGGAGGTGGATCAGGGCGCCGCCCGCGGCGGTCACGAGCACCACCAGCCACGGCGGGAGCTTCGCGAGCACCAGCAACCCGAAGGCCACGAGGGCCAGCGAGAAGTCGAGCGGCCCCCTGATGCTCGTGGTCCAGAGCGGGTCGTACAGCGCGGCGAGCAGGATCCCGACGACCGCGGCGTTCACGCCCCGCAGCATTGCCTGGACCCGCGCGTGGGAGCGGATCGCACCGAACGACGGCATGGTCGCGACCACGATCAGGAACGACGGCAGGAAGATCCCGACCAGTCCGATCGCGGCGCCGACGGCGCCGTGGGGAGGCGCCGCGCTCGCGGCTCCGACGTACGCGCCGAACGTGAACAGCGGACCGGGCACCGCCTGGGCGGCGCCGAACCCGGCGAGCACCTGCTCCTGGGTCAGCCAGCCCGGCCGCACGACCTCGGGCTCGAGCAGCGGGAGCACCACATGACCGCCGCCGAAGACGAGCGCCCCCGCGCGGTACGTACTGTCGAGGAGCGCGACCCCGTGGCTGTGGGTGAGCTGGGCGAGGACCGGCAGGGCCACGAGCAGGACGAAGAACAGCGTCCCCGCGACGAGGGCGGTCCGGCGCCCGAACGACACCAGCCGCCTGGTCTGCCGGGGCTCGGCCTCCTCGTGCATGAAGAACCAGCCCACCGCGGCCGCCACCACGATGATCGCGAGCGGCGTGACCCGGGATGGCAGCACCAGCAGGACCACGGCGGCGACGATCGCGATCGCGCCACGGGGCAGGTCGGGCGCGAGCCGGGTGGCCATGCTCCACACCGCCACGGCGACCACCGCGACGGCCACCACCTGCAGGCCGTGCAGCCAGCCCGCACCCCGCGCACCCAGACCCACCGCGCCCAGCCCGGCGAGGGTCATCAGGACGGCCGAGGGAAGGGTGAAGCCGAGCCACGCGGCGAGACCGCCGGGCAGCCCCGCCCGGATCATCCCGATCGACATGCCGAGCTTGCTGCTCGCCGCTCCCGGCAGTGACTGGGACAGCGCCACCAGGTCGGCGTAGGTCGCGTCGTCGACCCACTGCCGCCGCCGGACGTACTCCTCGCGGAAGTAGCCGAGGTGCGCGATCGGACCCCCGAACGACGTCAGCCCGAGGCGCAGCGCGACCAGGAACACCTCCCCCGCGCCGCGCACCTCAGGGCCCGGCCACGACCGGGAGGACGAGCCGAGACGGACGGGTGCGGTCGTGGTGGACGGTGTTGTCGGCGACCTGCGTACGCCGATGCCGTCCGATCGGCTCACCTGTGTTGGGGTTCGGGTCGAACCGCGGGAAGTTGCTCGAGGAGACGTCGAGCCGGATCCGGTGGCCGCGACCGAAGACCGCGCCGGTGGCGTACATCGGGATCGCGAGCTCGACGCTCTCGCCCGGACGTAGGTGTCGCGGTGCCGACGGGTCGGCGTGGTACCGGCACCGGAAGATCGCGTCGCAGATGTTGACGGCGTAGCCCTGCGGGAAGTCCGCCGACGGTGGGAAGACGTCGACCAGCTTGACGGTGATGTCGGTGTCGGGAGCCGTCGACGAGACGTGCAGCGTCGCCGACACCGAACCCACGACCGTCACGTCCTCGGGCAGCGGATCGGTCTGGAAGACGAGCACGTCGTCCCGCGCCGACAGCGGGAGATGGGGCGGCTCGGCTCCCAGGACCGCCGGGCTGGTCCGCTGGTCCTGGCCGCCGACGGCGACGATCGGCGCCCAGCGGTCTTCGTAGGGGACGCGTTCCTCGAGGGCCGGCGGTACCGGCACCTGGTCGGAGAGGGAGGAGATGTTGCCGCCGATCGTCGGCACCGGGTTGGCGGGGTCGTACCGGAACGTGGTGCTGGCCGGCACTCCGCCGCCGCCGCCGTCGCCGCCGACGGTGTTGTCGGTGTCGTCGGTGCCCACGGCCGGCGCGTCGCGGCGCAGTGTCCCGTCGCCGTGCAGGAAGTACGACATCGGCGTGGCGTCCGGCAGCGGGAACTCCTTCTCGAAGCGCCACTCACCGCCACGGAAGAGCCGCCCCTCCCGGGTCCGCGAACCGTCTCCGGCGCCCATGACGAAGAGCCGAACGGGGTCGGCCTCGGCAACGCCGTTGTCGATCCCCTTGAGCCAGCGGTCGAACCAGCGCAGGTGCAGGTGGTCGAAGTTCTCGGCGAGGTTGCCGGCGATCGACGCCCGCGGCCCGAGCTCGACGTCGCCGGCGACGGTCGTGTCGACCGAGGCCGAGCCGTGGGTCCACGGACCCATCAGCAGGTGGACGGGTCCCTTTTTGCGGCGCGAGAGCCCGGCGTAGTTCTCCAGGCTCGCGCGGGTGTACGAGTCGTACCACCCGCCGCAGAGGAGGATCGGCACGTCGGCGAAGTCGTCCCAGTGCCGCATGACATCGAACCCGGGTTGCTCCCAGTACGCCTCGTGGTCACCGCGGGTGTAGATGTCGAGCGCCCAGCGTTCGATGGACGGCACCAGGGCGAGCGGTGAGCCACCCGGTCGGAGCGGGAGCGAACGCATCCAGTCGGTCGCCGAAACGGCGTCGAGCGAGGCGGCGAGCGCGGGATCGGCCCGGGTCGTGGGCGAGGTGGCCGCCTCCATGAACGCCCAGCACAGGAACCGTAGCTCCATCGCGCCGTTGTGCCGCACCGAACTCGTGTAGGCGTTCGACCCGGACTGGTTGACCACCATCGCCGCCAGGTGTGGCGGGTTGAGCGCCGCCGCGGCGGTCTGCGTCCAGCCCGCGTACGACGTTCCCATCGTCCCGACCGAGCCGTCCGACCAGGGCTGGACACCGAGCCATTCGACGGTGTCATAACCGTCCTCGGGTTCCTGGGCCAGGAAATAGAACGTCCCGTCCGAGGCGTACCGGCCACGGCAGTCCTGAATCGCCATGACATAACCGCGCCGGGCAAAGAACTCGCCCAGTTCGCGTTGTTCGCGTTTGTTGTACGGCGTCCTGAGCAGGACAACAGGAAACGTGCCGGTGGCCCGTACGTCGGCGGCACCGCTCTCGGCGGGAAAGAAGAGATCCGTGGCCAGGTGTACGCCGTCGCGCATCGGCACCCGCACCTCGCTGGCGAGCAGGACGCCGAACTCCTCGGCCGATTCTGGTCGGCCCCGCCAGTCGTCCATCGCCATCACTCCCGAGGTCTCGGCGTGCGTTCTGTCAGGCAGCAGGATTCACGATTCTTCACCTATCACCAACCAGGTGGGCTCTCACAAAACCGGCGAGGACGAATGTGCCGGGCCATTCCATCCCGCGAAACGGATCTTGGCGCGTACCGGAGCGGCATGTTACAAGATACGAACACAGCGTGATCGGACGCCGAGGTGAACCCGGAGGGCGCCCCGATGAGACGCCGGTGCCACAACCGTGGCCAGATCGTCGACGAGGTGCACACGACGCACCCGCACGACCGGCCGGCCTCTCGGCTGCCCTGGCACCTGTGCCTCCACCTGCTCCCGCCCCGACGCACGCGTGACTGTTCCGCTGCGTTCCGCTCCCCCGCCCGCCGCTTCCGGCCTGCCTCGGCCTGCCGCTCGTTCCCCGATCCGCTCGGCCGGCCCTTCGCGCGCGTTCGCGCGCGACCTCCACCGCCGCGCCCAGTGCTCGGTCGAGGGTACGAACCGTTCGTATGAAGGGGCTTTCGCGATGGCGCGACTGTGGCGGCGGATCGAACAGATACAGGAACGGCGGCGGCGGACCGCGGAGGAGCACCATCGTGAGGAGCTCCACGACCAGCAGATGAGCGAGGACGCCGTCGTACGCAGCGACAAGGTGGAGCAGCGGGTCCAGCGACTCACCTTCCTCCTGCACGCGGCGCTGTCCCGCACCGTCGAACCTCTCGACTTCGACGCACTGAAGCAGCGCGTACCCGGTGTCGACCTCGGCGTCGACGCCGAGCCGCTGCCCATGCCGCACTGGGAGGAGTACGCGCCGGCGCCTCCCGGCCTGCTGCGGAGGGTGGTCGGTCGTGGCCGGTCTCGGCCGTCGAGCGAGGCCGAGGCGGAGGAGGCGTACGCCAGGGCCCTCGAGAGGTACCGGACCGACGAGGCCGCCCGGCTCCAGCGGGTCGAGGAGCTCACCCGGACCTATCACCAGTCCCGCGCCGCGGAGCTCCAGCGTTCGCTCACCCACAACACCTCCGTCGACGCCTTCCGCTCCCAGGTCCTCGCCGGCGACCGCGAACGCGTCAGCGAGTACTTCGGCCGGGTCTTCGAGTCCGTCGTCGACCGGTCCTCGTTCCCGCGCGGCCGGCGGCTGGCCTACGTGCCGGAGTCGAAGCTCCTGCTCATCGAGTGGCAGGTTCCGGGCACCGACGTCGTACCCCGCGAGAAGGAGTACCGCTACAACCGCTCGACCGACTCGGTAGGTGTCCACCGCTGGCGGCCGGTGGCGGAGGTCCGCTCGATCTACCACACGCTGCTGGCCCAGCTCGCGCTGCGCGGAGCCAAGGCCGCGTTCACGAGCGACCCGGCCGACCTCGTGGAGACCGTCGTCTTCAACGGCGTCGCTGCCGACGAGGACGACGCGGGGCCCTGTCTGATCACCATGAGCACATCTCGCCGGCACTTCACCCGGCTCAACCTGGACGACGTCGACGACCCGATCGACCTCGTGCGCAAGCACTGCGGCGCGGTGGTCTCGCCGTATCCCGACGAGCGGGCCGGCATCACGCCGGTGCTGCCGTACGAGCTCGCCGACCCGCTCGTGGCATCGGCGAGCGCGAGCCGGGCGCCGAACCTCGCGACGGCGCCCGTCGACGACTTCCACCGGCTGGTGGAGCGCCTGCTCGAACGGATGGGCTACAGCACGCGGCCGCTCCCCACCGCTGCCGGTACCTACCTCGCCACCCAGACCACACCGGGTGGTCCGAGCAGGTGTGTGGTGCATGCGCGCCGCCCGGCCGGCGCCACGCTCGATGCCTCGGAGGTACGAGGGCTGGCGTCGGCACTGCGCCGCGAACGCGCCGACAGCGGCCTGCTGTTCACGACCGGCGGGCTCGACCCGCAGGCGTTCGAGTACACACACGGCCGGCCCCTGCATCTCTACGACGCCCACAGCATCGTCGCTCTGGGGCACCAGCACGCACTGCCGGTCCGCATCGAACCGGTCGACGCCGGGCCGTCCGGACCAGCACCCTCACACCAGCGGCTTCCGGCGCAGGACGCGGGCAGAGCCGCCGCACGGGTCGAGCGCGTCGAACGCTGAGCCCGCACTCACGGACGCGGCGGCCCGTCCTGCGCATCCGTCCGCGGTCCACCCGGCCCGCTCTGCCCGCCCGACCGGTGCGGCAGGAGTCCGCCTGCACCCAGCAGCGCATCGGTGTCGCTAGGGGACAGGCCAGTCGCCCGCAGCAGGTCGTGGACGGCCGAGCGAACCTGTGCGACGACGACGTTCCCCGAGAACCCACCCGAGCCGACCGCCGCCGTCGCAAGCTGTACGGCGTCGGTCAGTGCGCGACGGGCGGCCACGGGCTCGGCATCGCGGGCAAGCTCGCTGCGTAGTGCCCTGACCGCCTCGGCCAGGCGTCGGACCGCCGCCGGGAGCCCGTCCGGCACCGGTTCGCCCACGCGGAGCAGGACGACCGCGCGGCGCGCGAGCACGCGGACGTTGCGGACCGCGTGGTCGAGGTGCTCAACGGCGTCGACGTAGGACGCGAGATGGCCGCGGGTGCGCCAGCGTACGGGTGCGATGCGCGCGATCTCGGTGCCCGCGGCGAGACCTTCGCGGAACTCGCCGAACGATCCCTCGATCTGGCGGGCCCGGTGGAGTGCCGCCGCGGCCGCGGCCTGGTCCTGGCTGGCAAGGGCGTCCGCCAGGTCGTCGAGCGTTCCGGCGAGCTCGTCGAGCGCGCGGTTGGCGACCCGGCGCGCGACGACGACCGGGTTGACCGGCAGGAGCACGGCGTTGACGAGGAGGCCCACCGCGCCACCGACCAGCGCGTCGACGAAACGGGTGCCCGCCGCGCCGGCCGAGGTCGCCGGCACGAGCGCGACGACGAGGATCGCCGAGGCAGCGCCCTGGTTGACGAGCAGCGGGCCACCACCGGTCAGGACCGCGGCCGCCATCGCGAGCAGTACGACGAGGCCCACCTGCCAGGCGCCGCGTCCGATCAGGCCGACCAGCAGCTCCGCCACGAGCACTCCGAGCGCCACGCCGACGACGAGCTCGACCGAACGCCGGAGCCGCTGGCCGAGCGAGACGCCGAGGGACAGCACGGCCGCGATGGGTGCGAAGAACGGCTGCGGATGTCCGACCAGCCGGGTGGCGACGAACCACGCCAGCGCCGCCGCGAGCGCCGACTGCACGATCGGCACCAGCGTGTGGGAGAGCCGGCGAACGCGGCTACCGGCCGACGCGCGCGAGCGGTGCGCGAGGTCTCCGAGCAG
The DNA here is from genome assembly GCA_963721745.1 of uncultured Actinomycetota bacterium. Classification (GTDB taxonomy): domain Bacteria; phylum Actinomycetota; class Actinomycetes; order Propionibacteriales; family Actinopolymorphaceae; genus Thermasporomyces. The sequence continues at coordinate 12,978 of CAVRKO010000005.1, forward strand.
CTCCTCGCCCCTGCGGACCAGACCGCCAATCGGCCGCCGGTCAGCCATGACGGGATCCGCCGACCATGAGGAGCTAGCGTCCTGCGGGCACTAGAGGTAGAGCCCGGTCTGGTCGTCCTCGAGCCGTTCCGAGGCGACCGCGTGGATGTCGCGTTCGCGGAGCAGGATGTAGGCCTCCGCGTGCAGCTCGATCTCGGCGCGTTCCTCGGGGTCGAAGAGCACCCGGTCGCCGATGACGATGGAGCGGACGTGCGGCCCGATCGCGACGACCCTCGCCCAGGCGAGTCGCTTGCCCATCTTGGCGGTGGCGGGAATCACGATCCCGGCGGACGACCTCCGCTCCCCGCTCTCGGGGTCGACGACGACGAGGACTCGGTCGTGGAGCATCCGGATCGGCAGCTTGTCGGCGCTCAGCGGTCGGCTCGGCTTGTCGGTCACGTTGGGAGAGGTTACGGCGCCCGGCCCGCGGGACGCCAACGGGCCCGGACCGGTACGCGGGAAGCCGTCAGCTGCGGACGCAGACCGCCTGGGTCTCCTGGGCCTCAGTCGCGCCTACGCACGACGACGCGGAGCAGCTTCAACGTGCCGATCACCGCGGCCGCGGCGAGCGCAACGGTGACGAGCCGTCCGGTCCGCAGCCGCCCCTCGGGCGTCATCACGACGAGCTTCGCCCGCGCCGCGCTACGAGCGGCGACCTCCTTCGGCTGCACGCGCTCGACCAGCGTGTCGACGGTGGCGGCCAGCCGCTCACGGGTGACGGTGAGGTCGGCCTCGATCTGTGCGGCGCTCCGCCCGCCGTTGGCGTGAGCCTTGTGCTCGGGTACGGCCGGCCTCTTCGTCTCGCTCACAGCTGGTCCTTTCCGAGCGCACATCGCCCCGCGTGCGAAACCAAACCGTTCCGGTGATCTCAGTCTTACAGATGGGCCGGGACCAGCTCCTGCGGTTGGGGGCCCGCACCCGCGACCAGTCGGACATTCGGCACCAGGACGACCGGGTGCCGCCGGCGGTGCGGGTGGGACATCCCACCCATTACCCGCGGTGCGGGCGGTGTCACCTAAGGTCGGTCGGCCCTGCCGTCCGTCCGCAGCGGCCGTGACGGCGGCGCCGTGGCGACGAACGACGGATCGAAGCCGAACGGCAGCTCGAGCCGGTGGGCCGCCATCAGGTCCACGTCGCCGAGCACCTTCGGCGTGGGACCGTCGGCGACGACGGTGCCGTCGTCGAGGACCACGGCACGTTCACACAGCTCGAGGGCGTACGGCAGGTCGTGGGTGACCATGAGCACGGTGACGTCGAGCCGGCGCAGGATCTCGGCGAGCTCGCGCCGACTGGCTGGGTCGAGGTTGCTCGACGGCTCGTCGAGGACCAGGATCGACGGTTCCATCGCGAGCACCGTCGCGACGGCGACCCGCCGCCGCTGCCCGAACGACAGGTGGTGGGGCGGCCGGTCGGCGTAGTCGGCCATGCCGACCAGCCGAAGGGCGTCCGTCACCCGGGAGTCGAGCTCGGCACCGGTGATGCCGAGGTTGGCCGGCCCGAACGCCACATCGTCCCGCACGGTGGGCATGAACAGCTGGTCGTCGGGGTCCTGGAAGACCACACCCACCCGCCGGCGTACCTCGCGCACGGTGTCGTCGCCGACCTCCATGCCGTCGACCCGGACGGTGCCGAGTCCCGGCCGCAGGATGCCGTTGAGGTGGAGGACGAGGGTGGTCTTGCCGGCGCCGTTGGGGCCCAGGACGGCGACGCGTTCGCCGCGGGTGACCGTGAGGTCGACGCCGTACAACGCCTGGTGCCCGTCGGGGTAGGCGTGGGCCAGTCCGGTCACCTCCAGGACCGGCAGGTCGGGCTCGCCGAGGTGGGCCATCGGACCGACGGCGGGCGACGGGCTCACGCGGCCCACCAGGCGGCGACCGCCACGACGAACGCCGTCGCAGGCAGTGCGGCGGCCAGGGCCCACGGCGCCGGGCCGACCGGCCCCTCCGACAGGGCCGGCAGCCGACCGGTGTAGCCGCGGGACAGCATGGCGAGGTGCACGCGCTCGCCGCGTTCGTACGACCGGATGAACAGGGCGCCGGCCGATCGGGCGAGCACTGGCCAGGCGCGGGGGCCCCGCGGCAGGAAGGCCCGGGCCTCGCGCGCCCGCCGCATGCGGGCCATCTGGTCGGTGATCACGTCGAGGTAGCGCACCATGAACGACGTGATCTGGACGAGCTGGGCGGGCACCCTCAGCCGCTGCAGCCCGACGAGCAGGTCGCGGTGCTCCGTGGTGGCGGCGAGCAGGATCGATCCCACGACACCGAGGGTGGCCTTGGCCAGCACGTTCCACCCCGACAGCAGGCCGGCCTCCGAGACGGACACGCCGAGGAGGTCGACCCGCGGTCCCTGTGCGATGAACGGCAACAGGACCGCGAAGACGACCACCGGCGTCTCCACGGCCATCCGCGCGGCGACGAAGCGCAGCCGGAGCTCGGCGAGGCGCAGCACCGCGAGCAGCAGGACGGCGTAACAGCCGAACGCCCAGTACGCCGTGCCGGGAGTGGCGACCACGACGAACACGAACGCCACCAGCGCCGCGAGCTTGCACTGTGGCGGCAGCCGGTGCACCGGCGAGTGGCCGTGCACGTAGAGCCGGTGCGCGTGCACGGCGCCCATGTCAGCCGTCCTGCTGGTCGGTGGACACCCGGGAGCGGCGGCGTACGGCGTAGGCGAGGCCGCTGCCGAGAGCGAGCACCACCAGCACGCCGGCGACACCCGCGACGCCGCCGGAGAGTCGGGCGTCGGAGATGCCCTTCAGCCCGTAGTCGGCGAGCGGCGACCCGGCGGCGTGGCTGTCGCGTGCGGTGTCGCCGAACCCGTGGTCCTTGGCGACTCGGTTGAGCCCGTCCGGGCGGCTCGAGGCGTAGTAGCTCACGCCGCCGGCGAGAACGAGCGCCAGCAGGAGCCCGACCAGCAGGAAGACCCGGGTGCGCATCCGTCCGTTGGTCCGGCTCACGAGACCCTCCCCGAGGCCGGCTGCGGGGTGCGGACAGTGAGCTCCCGTGCGGCCAGGAGGCCCCGGGCGCCGTGCACGAGGTCGGGGCGTACGGCGAGGATGCTGGCCACGGTCGCCGCCGTGATCGCGGCCTCGCCGAGGCCGATGAGCAGGTGCCAGCCGAGCATGGCCGTGCTCAGCGCGGCGAGCGGGATTTCCGCGGTGCCGCCGACGGCGTACAGCCCGACGAAGCCCAACGCCGCCACCGGCACGGACAGCAGGGCGGACACGAACGCGGCCGGCACCGCCGAGCCGATCCGCCGGGGAAGGAACCGCAGGACCAGCCGGAACACCGCCCAGCCGACCACCACGGTGACGACGCCCATCAGCGTGATGTTGGTGCCGAGCGCGGTGATGCCGCCGTCGGCGAAGAAGAGCGCCTGCACGAGCAGGACCACGGTCATGCACAGCACCGCGGTCCAGGGTCCGACGAGGATGGCCGCGAGCGCTCCACCGAGGAGGTGGCCGCTGGTGCCGGCCCCGACGGGGAAGTTCAGCATCTGGACGGCGAACACGAAGGCGGCCACGAGTCCGGTCAGGGGAGCAGCCTTGTCGTCCAGCTCCCGACGGGCCCCACGCAGCGAGACACCCACCACCGCCGCGGCCGCGACACCGGTGGCGATGGAGGTCGGCGCGTCGAGAAATCCGTCGGGTACGTGCACCGTGGGCTCCTCCGCGGGATGATGGCGTCCGGCTGATCAGCTGCGTATGTGCCTGTCATTCTTACATGCGAATGATTTGCAACAAGCCCCGAGCATCCCACGGACGACCCAGGAGGACCAGTGGCCCCGACCACCCGACTCAGCCCCGGTGACACCGCACCCGACTTCACCCTGCTGGACGCCGACGAGAAGCCGGTCGCCCTCAGCGACTTCCGGGGCCAGAAGGTGATCGTCTTCGCCTATCCCGCCGCGATGACACCTGGGTGTACCAAGGAGGCGTGCGACTTCCGTGACTCCGTTGAGCCGCTGAAGGCCGCGGGCTACGCCGTGGTCGGGCTGTCGCCGGACAAGCCCGCCAAGCTGGCCAAGTTCCGCGACGCCGAGGGACTCAGCTACCCCCTGCTCTCCGACCCGGAACGCGAGACCCTCACCGCGTGGGGCGCGTACGGCGAGAAGAAGCTGTACGGCAAGACCATCACCGGCGTGATCCGCTCGACCTTCGTCGTCGACGGCGACGGCCGGATCGAGGTGGCGCAGTACAACGTCAAGGCCACCGGACACGTCGCGAAGCTGAGGCGCGACCTCGGCGTGTGACGGACCCGTAGACTGGGCCGCCGCAGGGGGTCGAAGCGCGAGAGTGGCGGAATCGGCAGACGCGCCGGACTTAGGATCCGGTGCCTTCGGGCGTGAGGGTTCGAGTCCCTCCTCTCGCACAGGTCCCCGCGGGGCTCCGGCTCCCTCTCGTCCGCATCCCACTCGTCCGCATCCCTCTCGTCCGTAGTGATCTCCTCCACGACCACCTCGCCCGGCCCCCGGCTCCGCCTGCTCCTCGGCACGACCCGCGGCCCGCCGTCCCATGGGAGAAGTCCCCGGTGAAGCTCTCGATCCTGGTCCCCGTCTACAACGAGGCGGCGACCCTCGCGGGTGTCCTCAAGCGCATCCTCGACGTCGACTATCCCTGCGACGTCGAGGTCGTGGTCGTCGACGACGGCAGCAGCGACGGCACCGCCGAGATCCTCGACGAGATCGACGACACCCGCGTGGTCGTGCACCGGCACCCCGTCAACCGCGGCAAGGGCGCCGCGATCCGCACCGCGAGCACCGTCGCGAGCGGTGACTACATGACGATCTGCGACGCCGACCTCGAGTACGAGCCGGGCGACATCCCGAGCCTCCTCGTCCCCGTCGCCGAGCACGGTGCACAGGTCGTCTACGGCACCCGGACGTTCTCGAGCCACACGTCGTACTCCTTCTGGTTCGTCCTCGGCAACAGGGGCGTCACGACGTTCGCCAACATGCTCTTCAACTGCTACATCCGGGACCTCGAGACCTGCTTCAAACTGATGCCCCTCCAGCTGTACCGCGCGCTCGACATCCGCTCCGCGGGCTTCGGGATGGAGGCCGAGATCACCGGCAAGCTGCTGCAGCGGGGCCACCGGCCGTACGAGGTCCCGATCTCCTACCGCGCCCGCACCCGGGCGGAGGGCAAGAAACTCACCTGGCGCGATGGGGTCGAGGCGCTGTGGATCCTGCTGCGCATCCGTCTGTCCGGCCCACGCTGACCCCGCCGCAGCCCCCCGCCGAGGCGGCTCCGGGACGGCGTTCGCTGGCGGCGGTCGTCCGGAGGCTCGACGCCGCGACCGTGGCGCTCGCCCTCGTCGTGGGTGCGGGCTGTGCGGTGCGGGTCGGCTTGTGGTGGCAGGACCGCGCCTTCTGGCGCGACGAGCTCGCGCTGGTCCAGAGCCTCGACGCCTACTCACCCGTCCAGCTGCTCGGGCCCCTCTCCGACGCGCAGTCGGCGCCGCCCCTGTGGCTGCTCCTCGTCCGCGCGGTCAGCCTCGTGGCGGGCGACGGCGAGCGCGCGTACCGCCTGGTGGCGGTCTCCTGCGGGTGCGCCACCCTCGTGGTGATGGCGCTGTTGGCCCGCCGGCTGGTGCGGCACACGTGGGCAGCGGTCGTGCCGCTCGTCCTGGTCATGACGATCTCGGAGCTCGTCTACTACACCGCGCAGACGAAGCAGTACGCGACGGACACCCTGCTGGTGACCTGGCTCGTCCTCCTCGGCGTCCGGCTCCTCCAGCGCGAACGATCGGCCACGGGAGCGGACCGGAGGACAGACCTCGCGTGGTACGGGTCGCTCGTGCTCCTCCCGTGGTTCTCGCACGGCGCGATGATCGCGGCACCGTTCCTCGCCGGCTGGGTGGCTCTCGTGCAGCTGCGTCGTGGCAGCCGTACGGTCGGCCGCCTCGCCGCCGGCCTCGCGCTGCCGGCGCTGTCCGTGCTCGCCGCCGCGGCGCATGCCCGCCAGCTCACGAGCCGGGTGAGCGACTTCGCGGCGTACTGGGCCCCGTTCCTCGGGCCGCACGGCAAGGGGTTCGCCGCCTGGTGGGACTGGCACGGGTTCGTGCTCAGGGAGTTCGCGCTGCGCGAGCTCGGCCTGCCGTACCTCTGGGGGTCCGTCCTCGTCGCCGCCGGGCTCGTGATCGTGGTCCGGCGGAGTCCCGCCACGGGGATTCTCCTGGTGCTGCCGCTGGTCGCGGCGTACTCCGTGGGCGTGCTCGGCATCTATCCCTTCGGCCGGCGGTTGGTGTTGTTCTGCGTACCCTCCCTGCTCGTCGGTGCCGGCGTCCTCGTCGACGCCGCGGCCCGGTGGACGCCGAAGTGGACGCCGAAGTGGACGCCGAGGTGGACGCAGAGGTGGGCGGCCCGCCGACGGCGCGCGTGGCCGGACCGAGCTGACGCCGGCTCGCCGGGTGGGCGCGAGCGCGCGGCCGCCGTCGGTGTGCTCGCGTCCGTGCTCGTCCTGGTCGGCTGCTGGACGGGACCGTCCCGGTTCGCGAACGACCTGACCTACCTCTACGGCGTCGACGACTACCGCCAGGCGCTCGCCTTCGTCGCGCGGAAGTGGCAGGACGGCGACCGGCTCGTCGTCGGCAACGGCGACCGGGCCGCCGTACGCGTCTACGCGCCGCGCCTACACCTGCCGGAGGGCGAGCTGTACCGCGCGATGCCACGCCAGGAGACGGTGCGGCGGACGCGCTGCCCGCTGCCGTCGGCGCTGTCGTCGGCCCGTCGGGTGTGGCTCGTGACGGGGGACGTGGTTCCGATGTACGCCGACGCGACGAGCAGGTACGCCGTGGCCGCGCCGATGCTGTCCCGGTTCCACAGCGTCTGGCACCACGACAAGGGACTCGTCACCGTCCAGGCCGTGATGCCGGGGTCCACGCCCAACGCACCGGCCTCGAGGTGCCTCGACTATGCGCCGGTCGGCAGGGCCGGTGCCCCGCAGGTGCCGCCCGGCCTTCCCGCCTCGTGACGACCGGTGTGCCGTCCCTCAGCCGCTCGCGTCCCGACCGGCGAGCGCGGCGGCGATCACCGGGGCGATCCGCCGGACCGCCTGTCCGCGGTGGCTCACCGCGTCCTTCTCCTCGGCGCTCAGCTGCGCCGACGTGCGGCTGCCACCGTCGGGGATGAAGACGGGGTTGTAGCCGAAGCCGTCGCTGCCCCTCGGCTCGCGCGCGATCCGGCCCGGCATCCGGCCCTCGACGACGTGCTCGGTGCCGTCGGGTAGGACCAGGACGGCGCTCGCGACGAAGGTGGCGCTACGCCGTCCGTCGGGGACGTCGGCAAGCTGTTGCAGGACCAGCTCGTAGTTGCGCACGTCGTCCTTCGGCAGGCCTGCCCAGCGGGCGGACAGCACTCCGGGCATGCCGTTGAGCGCGTCGATGCAGAGGCCACTGTCCTCGCCGACGGCGGGAAGCTTGGCGTGCGCCACCGCGGTGCGGGCCTTGATCAGCGCATTGCCCTCGAAGGTCAGCTCGGTCTCGGCAGGCTCGGCGTACGCGGGGACGTCGTCGAGTCCCAGCACCGCCACGTCGGGAACCAACGGCGACAGGATGCGGGCGAGTTCGGTGAGCTTCTTGGCGTTGTGCGTCGCGAGCAGGACGCGGCTCACTGGTCGGACTTCTCGGGCAGCTCCTGGGCGAGTGCCTCGGCTTGGACCCTGGCCAGCTCGGCGCAGCCGGAGGCGGCCAGCTCCAGCAGGTCGTCGAGCAGCTTGCGGTCGAACGGCGCGCCCTCGGCGGTCCCCTGCACCTCGACGAACCGTCCGTCGCCGGTCATCACGACGTTCATGTCGGTCTCGGCGCGGACGTCCTCCTCGTAGCAGAGGTCCAGGAGCGGCACGCCGTCGACGATGCCGACCGAGATGGCGCCCACCGAGTCGGTCAGGGCCGCGCCCTTGAGCGAGCCGCGGCGTTCGAGGTAGCGGACCGCGTTGACCAGCGCGACGTACGCCCCGGTGATCGCGGCCGTGCGGGTGCCGCCGTCGGCCTGGAGGACGTCGCAGTCGAGAACGATGGTGTTCTCGCCCAGCGCGGCGTGATCGACGACGGCACGGAGCGAGCGGCCGACCAGTCGGGAGATCTCCATCGTGCGGCCGCCGAGCCGGCCCTTGACCGACTCGCGGTCGCCACGGGTATTGGTGGCCCGGGGCAGCATGGCGTACTCCGCCGTCACCCAGCCGAGGCCCGAGTCACGCCGCCAACGGGGCACGCTCTCGGTGACGCTCGCGGCGCACAGCACCCGGGTGCGCCCGAACTCGACGAGCGTCGACCCTTCGGCGTGGTCGAGCCACCCACGGGTGATCCGGACCGGGCGTAGCTGGTCGGCTGCGCGACCATCGACTCTCGTCATGGCGACGACCCTATCGGCGGGTCTCGACGCGACCCGCCGCGCCCGCACTCCCGGCCTGGCCGCCCCCGGCCGAGTCCGGTGCAGGTGGCCCGTCGCGCGAGCCCGAGTGAGGTCAGACCAGGCCAGAGGAGGCCGAAGGAGGTCAGAGCAGGTCGGAGGAGCCCACCGGTGCCCTGGTCGCGGCCGACCGGCCACGACGCCGGAGCCGCTCCGCCGTCTCGGACACTGCCAGCCTCGCGGCCCAGGGTCCCAGGTCACGGGCTCTCCGCCCGACCCACGGCAGACCCTCGGTCGCCATCCAGGCAAGGTCCGCCCACGGTGTGGGTACGACACCGCCGCCGGGCTCGAGTGCCGGGAGCGTCACGGCAGGTCCACTCGGGCGGAGGATGCCGGCGAAGGTCCGGGCGAGCAGCCGGTGCCCGTTCTCGGAGGGGTGTAGCCGGTCGACGCTCCAGGTCGCCCGGGCGTAGATCTCGGGGCTGGCCGCGAGGTCGACGTACGCGCCGCCGAACCGCGCGTGGACCTCGTCGTACACCGCGTTGACCACGGCGATCCGCCGGGCGAGCGGCCCGCGGAGCATCCGCGGCAGGCCGAAGACCCGGCCGTGGTCGTGGAAGCGGACCAGCAGCAGGTCGGCGCCGGCGTCGCTGAGCGCCTCCGCGCTCGCGAGGACGTCGGCCCGGAGGCGTACCGGGTCGAAGCTCGACCGCATCGTGTCGTTGACACCGACGACAAGGGACGCGAGGTGCGGGCGCAGGTCGACGGCGACCGGCAGCTGCTCGTCGCGCACCTGCCGCGCCGTCGCGCCGACGCCGGCGAGATTCGTGAACCGCAGGTCGTACGCCACCGCGAGCGACTCCGCCAGCAACGCCGCCCAACCCCGCCAGCCATGGTCGGTGCGGTCGCCGACTCCCACGGTCACGCTGTCGCCCAGAGCCACGAAGCGCAGGCTCCGCGTCGCACAGGTCACGCTCACACGGCCAGGGTCACCAACTGGTCCGGACCGGCGCGGGACAGCACGTGTCGGGTCGCCGAACGTCCCGCGAACTCCGCGCAGCCGTGCGCGACGCCTCCGGCCGGTCCACCGAGGCGCGGGCCCCGCGCTCAGAGGTCGTACGTCGCTCCGGGGCGCGCCGCCTCGACCGGACCGGAGTAGGCGGACCTGGCCTCGTCGACCATCCCGGCGGGCTCGTACCACGGCGGCACGTGCGTGACCACGAGCCGGCCGACGCCGGCGGCCGCGGCGTACGCCCCCGCCTGGCGGCCGGTGAGGTGCAGGTCGGGCGGGTTGGTGTCATCGGACCGGAACGTCGCCTCGCTGAGCAACAGGTCGGCGCCGCGGGCCAGGTCGGCGACGGCGCCGGTCGGGCCGGTGTCTCCGGTGTAGACGAACGACCGACCGGCGTGCTCGATCCGGATGAGGTACGCCTCGACCGGGTGGCACGCCGGCGCCGTGGAGATCGCGAATGGACCCACGGTGCGCGCCTCGCCGGCCGACCAGGCCCGGAACTCGAACTCCGACCGCATGCCGGGATCGAGTGGCAGACCGTAGGCGACGGCCAGCCGGTCGGCGGTGCCGAAGGGTCCGTAGACGGGGATCGGCGCCCGCGGGCCCTCGGGGTGGTACTTCCGCGCGACGTAGTAGGAGCACAGGTCGAGGCAGTGGTCGGCATGCAGGTGGGACAGACCCACCGCGTCGACGGTGTAGGGGTCGACGTGCCGCTGCAACGCGCCGAACGCGCCGTTGCCGAGGTCGAGCACGAGCCGGAACGTCCGGCCTTCGTACGGTGCCTCGACGAGGTAGCAGGAGGCCGGCGAATGGGGTCCCGGGAACGAGCCCGAGCAGCCGATCACGGTCAGCCGCATGCCTCAGGCGACCTCCTCGACGAACGCGATCTCCGGACCGAGGAACCGCCCACCGATCTCCATGAACGCTGCCGGGTCGCCGGTCGTGAGGAACCGGTGCCGCGGCGGCGGCAGCGCCCCGTCCCGCGCCAGCGCACCGCCCACGAGCCGGGCGTAGACGTCCTTCGCGGTCTCCTCGGCGCTCGAGACCAGGGTCACCGACGAGCCCATGACGTACGAGATCACTCCCGTCAGCAGGGGGTAGTGGGTGCAGCCGAGAACGAGCGTGTCGATGCCGGCCCGGGTGAGCGGGTCGAGGTACTCGTGCGCCGCCGCGAGGAGCTCGGGACCGTCGGTCACTCCCCGCTCGACGAACTCCACGAACCGGGGGCAGGCCTGCGTGTGCAGATGCACGTGGGGTGCGGCCGCGAACGCGTCGTCGTAGGCCTGCGAGGTCGCGGTCGCCCGGGTGCAGATCACGCCGACCTGACCCGACCTGGTGGCCGCCACCGCCCGACGGGTCGCGGGAAGGATCACCTCGACGACGGGGACGGAGTAGCGCTCGCGGGCGTCGCGGAGGACCGCGGCACTCGCGGAGTTGCAGGCGATGACGAGCGCCTTGACACCACCCACGTCGACCAGGTGGTCCAGTGACTCCAGCGCGATCTTGCGGACCTCGGCGATGCCCTTCTCGCCGTAGGGGTACCGCGCGGTGTCGGCGAGGTAGAGGAGCGGCTCGTGCGGCAGCTGGTCCATCACGGCGCGGGCCACCGTGAGGCCGCCGAACCCGGAGTCGAAGATGCCGATCGGCGAGTCTGACACGGCCGCCAGCCTACGGGGACCGCTGCGCGAGCGTGGCCGGGAACGCGGGTCCTGCCGGGAACGGGGATCCGGACCGGGCGCGGGTACGCAGGACGGGGGCAGAGTGCGGGGCCGCTGTGATGAGCGGGGGCCCGGTCCGCCGAGCGGACGCACCTGGGCTGCGTCCGACCGGCCCGACCGAGCCCCCTGTGGCGCCCCACGTACGGCGGTTCGTGAGCACTGCAGCCTTACCTCCCACCAGCCCACCACCGGACCTCCGGTGCCGGACCAAGCGGCCTCCATCTGGCTGCGTCGTCGTGCCCCACGCCCCCCGACCTCCCTTGTCCGCCGATCCCGGGCGCGTCATGGAGACAGAACCCGCGAACCGCCCATGCGGTTGCATCAGAGACCAAGTCATGTCAAAACGGGCTGATGCCGGCCGCGGAGTCAGGCCCAGAGCTGGCCTTCGAGGGTGTCCTCGGCCTGGTCGAGCGTGCCTTCGTACGCACCGGTCGAGAGGTACTTCCAGCCGCCGTCGGCCACGATCGCCACGATGTCGGCGGTGGCGCCGGCCTTCGCCGCCTGGTGCGCCTGCGCGATCGCGGCGTGGACGACGGCGCCGGTGGAGATGCCGACGAACATCCCCTCGAGGTCCAGCAGTTCGCGGACCCGGCGGACGGCGTCCCGCGGTCCGACCGAGAAGCGGGCGTCGATGAGCCTGGCGTCGTACAACTCCGGGACGAACCCCTCGTCGAGGTTCCGCAGGCCGTAGACCAGCTCGCCGTACCTCGGCTCGGCGGCCACCACGGTGACGTCGGGCTTGTGCTCGCGGAAGAACCTGCCGACACCCATGAGCGTGCCGGTGGTGCCGAGCCCGGCGACGACGTGGGTGACGTTCGGCAGGTCGGCGAGGATCTCCGGCCCGGTGCCGTCGTAGTGGGCGAGCGCGTTGGCGGGGTTGCCGTACTGGTAGAGCATCACCCAGTCGGGGTGCTCCTCGGCGAGCTGCTTGGCCACCCGGACGGCCTCGTTGGACCCGCCTGCCGCCGGCGAGGAGACGATCTCGGCGCCCCACATGCGCAGCAGCTGGCGGCGCTCCTCCGAGGTGTTCTCCGGCATGACACAGACCAGGCGGTAGCCCCGGAGCTTCGCGGCCATGGCCAGGGAGATGCCGGTGTTGCCCGACGTGGGCTCCAGGATCGTCGCGCCCGGCCGCAGCTGCCCGTCCTTCTCGGCCTCGACGACCATCCGGAGCGCCGCCCGGTCCTTGACCGAGCCGGTCGGGTTGCGATCCTCGAGCTTCGCCCAGAGACGTACGTCGGGCCCGGGCGACAGGCGCGGCAGCCCGACCAGGGGCGTGTGACCCACGGCGTCGACCAGTGATGCGTACCGCATGGTTACTCCCAGTTCGGCGGCTGCGGGAGCCGTGCGGGCTCCCCTGCCGGCTGGATCAGCCTCCGGCGACGGCTGGCAGGACGGTGATGACGTCGCCGTCGGCGACCTCGGCCCCGAGCCCGCCGCGGAACCGGACGTCCTCGTCGTTGACGTAGACGTTGACGAACTTGCGCAGGTCGCCGTCGTTGACGAGCCGCTCCTTGAGTCCGCGGTGGCGGCCGTCCAGGTCGTCGATCAGTTCCTGCAGGGTCGCGCCGGCGCCCTCGACGGTCTTGGCGCCGCCGGTGTGGGTGCGGAGGATCGTCGGGATGCGAACCTCGATTGCCATCGCCTGTGTGCTCCTTCGGTCATGGTGGACCCGGTGCAGGGGCCCGGTGCGGGGAACGCGGTGGTGCTGCACGCCGTGTGCGTCAACGCGGTGAGGCGGTCCTGGATTCCGGGACGCCTGGTCAGAATGTGGACGTGTCCCGACCTGGCCCAGTCTGGGGCGGCTCGGAACGGCGTCGGCGGTGCCGGGCGCTGGGCCACGGCAGGCCCGACCTCAGCGTCGAGCGCGCCCGCGACAGTCGTAGACCACCACCGGTGCGGTGTGTCCAAGGAGGAAGAGCTCCACGGCGCCAGCCTACGGGGTCAGGCCGGGACACCCGTGAACGGTGCGACGATGATCGACAGGTCCGAGATCGACCGAACGGTGCGGGCCTAGTCGACGGGATCCGGCTGCGGGGCGGACGGGTGGGCCGCCACGACCCGGACCTCCTCCTCGGTGACCTCGCCGTCCACGATGTGGAACGACCGGAACTCCACCGGCCCCTCGTCGTTTCCGCAGTCGCGGGTCGACACCAGCACGTAGTGGGCCTGGGGCTCGGCCGCGTAGGAGATGTCGGTGCGCGACGGGTACGCCTCCGTCGCGGTGTGCGAGTGGTAGATCACGACGGGTTCCTCGTCGCGGTCGTCCATGTCGCGCCAGACCCGGAGCTGCTCCTGCGGGTCGAACCGGAAGAAGGTCGGTGAACGCTCGGCGTTGACCATCTCGACGTAGCGCTCGGGCCGGTCGGTGCCGGCCGGTCCCGCCACCACGCCGCACGCCTCGTCGGGGTGGTCGCGGCGCGCGTGGGCGACGATCGCGTCGTGGGTCGCCTGGTCGATGGTCAGCACGGGCCCGAGCCTACCCAGCTCCGGGGGATCACCGGATGGCGGCGACCAGCGACTCCTGCAGCCAGCCGAGCCAGACGTAGACGCCGTAGACCTGCCGCCGCCGGTCGTCCTCGGGGAGGGACTCCCACCGCTCCTCGTCGTCCTGCTCGACACCGAGCCGGGTGCCCAGCGCCAGCCGGAGGTCGGTGAGCGTACGGAGCCAGGCCTGCACCTCGCCGGGGTTGATCGAGACCGTCACCTGGTCGGAGTACGCGGGATCGCCCAGCGACTCGAGGACCGTCTCGGCGTTCTTGACCTTGCCGTCCCGCAGGCCGTGCTCGGTGAAACGGCGGAACTCCCCGGCCGCGTCCTCGTCGTCGTGGTAGGCGTTCGGGAACAGCCGGGCGAGCACCTCGTCATCGGGCGGTTCGGTCGAGCCGAGATGTCCGACCAGCGCGGCCAGCGTGTCCTCCGGCGGCGTGATCGACGGCGGTGCGTCGTCGCGGATCAGCTCCACGAGCTCGCCCACCAGGCCGCGGAGGATGTGCGCCTCCTCGGTGACGAAGGTCGCCGAGACCACGCCGTGCCGCGAGCGGAACCCGGTCGTCATGCGTCCCCACTCTTCTGGAGGGTGGCCCACAGGCCGTAGGAGTGCATGGCCTCGACGTCGCGCTCCATCTCCTCGCGCGTACCGCTCGACACGACGGCCCGCCCCTTCTTGTGGACGTCCATCATCAGCTTCTCGGCCTTCTTCTGGGGGAAGCCGAAGTAGGTCTGGAAGACGTACGCGACGTAGGACATCAGGTTGACCGGGTCGTTCCAGACGATGGTCACCCACGGCGTGTCCGACGCGACGACGTCCTCGGTCTCTGGGCGTTCGAGCTCCACTGGTGCGGTCCCGCTCACCGTCCCATCGTGGCATTGCGTGGCGGCGGGCCGCGCTCGCACCCCCGAACCACGTGAACACGTGCGGTGGCGACAGCTGCGTACGTACGCCGTGAATGACCGAACTCCTGTACGGCCACACGAATCCGGACAGTCCGCGCACTGCGCCCGACGGCGCAGGCGGGTCTAGGCTCGGCTCATGGACGGGCTGTCCAGACGCGCGAAGGTCATCGCCGATCCCGCGGTGGGCGAGTCGACCGCGCTCTGGACCGACCAGTACGAGCTCACGATGCTCCGCGCCGCCCTCGCCGACGGGACTGCGGACCGGCGGGCGGTGTTCGAGGTGTTCGCCCGTCGGCTCCCGGAGGGCCGCCGCTATGGCGTCGTCGCGGGCACGGGGCGGCTGCTCGACGCGATCGAGCGCTTCCGGTTCGACGACGGCGCGCTCGGTTACCTCCTCGACCACGAGATCATCGACACGGCGACCGCCGACTGGCTGGCGTCCTATCGCTTCGGCGGCGACATCTGGGGCTATGCCGAGGGCGAGTGCTACTTCCCCGGCTCGCCGATCCTCGTGGTCGAGGGCACCTTCGCCGAGGCCGTCCTGCTCGAGACCCTCGTCCTGTCGATCCTCAACCACGATTCGGCGATCGCGTCGGCTGCGTCGCGGATGACCGCGGCGGCGGGGTCGCGCCCGATCGTCGACATGGGGTCGCGACGCACCCACGAGGCAGCGGCCGTGGCGGCCGCCCGGGCGGCGTACATCGCGGGCTTCGCGGCCACGTCCAACCTCGCGGCCGGCCGCGGCGACGGCGCTGCCGACGCGCGGCACCAGCGCCCACGCGTTCACCCTGCTGCACGACACCGAGCGCGCGGCGTTCGCCGCACAGGTGGCCGCCCTGGGCACGGGCACGACGCTGCTCGTCGACACGTTCGACGTCCGGGACGCGGTACGCACCGCGGTGGAGGTGGCCGGCCCGGAGCTCGGCGCCGTCCGCATCGACTCGGGTGACCTGGGCGCGCTCGCCCACGAGGTACGCGCCCAGCTCGACCAGCTCGGGGCCACCGGCACGCGGATCCTCGTGAGCGGCGACCTCGACGAGTACGCGCTCGCCGGTCTCGCCGCCGCGCCGGTCGACGTCTACGGCGTGGGCACCGCGCTCGTGACGGGCAGCGGGCACCCCACGGCCGAGCTGGTCTACAAGCTGGTGGCCCGTTCGACCCGGGCGGACGATCCGGACGCCCCGCTGGTCGGGGTGGCGAAGGCGTCTACCGGCAAGCCGACCCACAAGGGACGCAAGTGGGCCCGCCGCGAGGTCGACCAGGGCGTGGCCGTCGCCGAGATCGTCTCCACCAGATCGGAGGGCGAGTTCACCGGCCGGCGGCTGCTGGTGCCGCTCGTCAAGAACGGCGAGGTCGTGGGCCGCGAGCCGATCGAGGTCGCGCGCGAACGCCACCTGCGCAGCCGGGCCGAGCTGCCGCGGGCGGCACTGCAGCTGTCGCGGGGCGAACCGGTCCTGCCGACGGCGTACGACAACGGGCCGGATGCATCCGCAGGGGACGGGCACAGTTCTAAGGGAGGAGCGCGATGAGGCGGGCGCTGATCGTCACCGACGTCCAGAACGACTTCTGTGAGGGCGGAAACCTCGCCGTACGCGGAGGGGCCGAGGTCGCCTTCGCGATCGGCGAGGTCCTGCGCGCCTGGCAGGACGCCGACGAGAAGGACCGGGCGTACCACCACGTCGTCGCTACCCGGGACCACCACATCGACCCTGGCGGTCACTGGTCGAGCGAGCCCGACTTCGTGGACACCTGGCCGCGGCACTGTGTCGCGGGGACGGACGGCGCGGGGTTCCATCCCAACCTCGACCCGCAGCCGTTCGACGCGGTGTTCGACAAGGGCGAGCGCGCCGCGGCGTACTCCGGTTTCGAGGGTGTCTCGCTCGAGGGCGCCCGGCTGGCGGACTGGCTGCGTTCGCACCACATCGACCAGGTGGACATCGTGGGACTCACGGCCGACCACTGCGTCCGCGCCACCGCTGTCGAACGCGGTCAGCGAGGGCTTCCGGACAAGGGTGCTGCTGGACATGACCGCCGGCGTCCGCGCCGACACCACCGAGGAGGCGGTACGGGCGATGCGGGACGCGGGGTGCGAGCTCGTGGGCATGCCGATCGTCCGCGAGGAGCACGAGGTCGCCCACCTCGACTAGCTTCGGGATTTCGCGTCGCGGAATCCCGAGGCTAGGACGGGAGCCACCCACCGCGCCCAGGGGTCACACGAGAACGCGACCGAGCTCGCGGTCGGACAGAGCCTCCAGGCGAGACCGCAGCCGGTCGGGCGTCAGCGGCAGCTGGCGGATCCGGATGCCCACCGCGTCGTCGACCGCGTTCGCGAGCGCGGCCGGCGTCACCGGCGTCGACGCCTCCCCCGCGCCGAGTGGCGGGAGTCCGGGCCGGTCGAGGAGGGCGAGCTCGATGTCGGGGACGTCGGCGAAACGCAGCACGGGGTACGTCGTCCAGTCCCGGCTCCGGATGCCGTCGGCGGCGTACCGCACCTCCTCGTGCAGCGCCCGACTGAGCCCCTGCAGGATGCCGCCCTCGATCTGGTTCGCGAGTCCGTCGGGGTTGACGACCACGCCCGCATCGCACCCCGCGACCACACGCCGCACGGCCACCGCTCCCGTCTCGGTGTCGACGGAGACGTCGACCACCAGCGCGACGTAGGCCTTCGAGCCCTTGTAGCGCGCGACCGCCACCCCCTGGCCACGCCCGCTCGGCCCGACGCGGTGCGACCAGTCCGCCCGTTCGGCGGCGTTCTCGAGGACCGCGCGGGCCCGCTCGTCGCGAAGGTGCGCGAGGCGGAACTCCACCGGGTCGGCACCGGCGGCCTCGGCCAGCTCGTCCATGAACGACTCGATTGCGAACGTGTTGAAGAATGCACCGAGCGACCGGAGCGCGGACGTACGGAGCGGACCGCGGCGGTACTCCCCCACGATCTCGCGGGACGGCAGGTCGTACAGCGGCTCGGCACTGCGGACACCGCCCTCCCCGCCACCGGACCACGGCATCGCCGGTCCTCCCGTGCGAAGCCAGGCGGGCATCAGCCGGTCGCCGGTGCCGTGCGGCCGCGAGCTGTGGGAGCCGGTGTGGATCCGGTGCCGCCAACCCGCGATCCGCCCGTCGGCGCGAAGGCTCGCCTCCAGGTCCGCGGCCATCGCGGGACCGTACGGCTCCCAGCCGAACTCGTCCTGCACCGAGAACTGGAACCGCACCGGGCGCCCCGGCACAGCCTGCGCGGCGACCACCGCGAAGCCTGCCGCGTCGTCGGCGCCGTTGTGGCCGTAGCAGCCGGGCCCGTCGACATGGCGCACCGTGAGGTGGTCGACATCGGTCCCGAGGAATGCCGCGAGCTCCCGGCGGAGCGGGTAGACCCCCTGGCTGTGCGTCCAGACCTGGATGGCGTCCCCCTCGACCAGCGCCACCGCGGCCGAGGGCGCGACGGACGCGTGCGCCTCGTGCGGCTTGGCGTACGACGCGCGCACGACGCGACCGGACCGGAGCGCCTCGTCGATGTCGGGGTCCTCGACGACGGCCTGTCGTGCCTCCGCCGGCGGGACTGACCCGCCGACCGCGTCGGCCCCGCTGACGGCGTCGGCGTCAGACCCGGATGCCGGGCCCTGGTCCGACCGGAGTGGCGCGTCGTCCCACCGCGCGGTCCTGGCGAGCCGGCGCACGGCCGCGACGGCCTCGCCCTCGCCCGTCGCCACCACCACGACCAGCCGGTCGTCGTGCAGGACCGCCTCGACGCCGGGATCCGCCCGGACGGCGGAGGTGTCGACCTCTCGGAGCCGGGCGTCGTAGGTGGGCGGGAGGAGCGCGCGGGCGTGCAGCAGGCCGGGCAGCGCTAGGTCGTGGACGTACGCCGAGGCACCGGTGAGCTTCGCCGCGAGGTCCGTCCGGTGGACCGCCTGCCCGATCGGACCGCCACCCCACCGGGGCCGGTCGTCCGGCTGGATCGGCCCGGTCGCGGCACGTCCCTCGGCTCTGAGCCGGCGGAACGCGGCCGCCGCGCACGCGAGCGCGGCCCCGCCCTGTTCGAGCGAAGCGCTCCCCGCGGTGTATCCCTCGTCCGGCGTCGCATCGGTTGCGGCCGACGTGACGACGACCTGCTCGACCGGCAGCTCCAGCTCGGCGGCCACGACCTGGGCGAGCGCGGTCCGCACCCCCTGGCCCAGCTCGGCCCGGCCGCTGCGGGCCTCGATCCGCCCGTCGGGAAGCTCCCGCAGCCAGTCCTCGACGAGCGGGGCGGACCGCAGGGCGCCCGGCGCTTCGGCGGGGACGTCCGGCCGCGCCCCGCCGGGGGCCGGAGCGGAGTCGGGACGTACGCAGGAGACGCAGGGCGCGGGCTCCGCACCGGCGAGTCGGCGTACGGCCCGCAGGATCCGGTGGTGCGTACCGCACCGGCACACGTGCTCCGACAGGGCCTGCCGGATGCGCTCGTCGTCGGGGTGCGGTTCGGACTCGAGGAGACCGGCCGTGGTCATGATGATGCCGTTGAGGCAGTAGCCGCACTGGGCGGCCTGTTCGTCGAGGAACGCCTGCTGCACCGGGTGGGGCCGCTCGGGCGTACCCAGCCCTTCGGGGGTCACGACCCGGGTGCCCGCGGCGGACCGCAACGAGAGCTGGCAGGAGCGTTCGGGTCGGCCGTCGACGAGCACCACGCAGGCGCCGCACTCCCCGATGCCGCACCCCGGCCGGACCCCGCGAAGCCCGAGGGCGTTGCGCAGCGCGAAGACGAGCGGGAGGTCGGGATCCGCGTCGAGGTCGACAGGAACGTCGTTGACGACGAGAGCGGTCGGGCCGGGAACGGACAAGCTCCACCACCTGCAGGCTCGCGGATGCGTACCTCCGCGAGTATCCCGGTCAGGCCCCCGGACTGGCCATGCCCGGTCCGTCAGCGGCCGAGCTGGCGGCGCTCACGGATCCGCTTCAGCCTCCGCCGCTGCGAGGGGTCGAGCATGAGGTAGCCGGCGATCGGGATGCCGATCACCGCGAGCACGATCAGCAGGGCCACCAGCTTGCCGAACAGGATCAGGCCGAGGAGGCTCGCACCGACGCCCCCGACGATCCACCACGTGCGATTCAGCATCTCGTCCCCTTCGCCGGATGTTCCGTGCACTCGTCGCGTCCCACCATTGTCGGCCACCGGGCGCCGATCTGCCCGGTTAGTGTCGCGACGCCGAAGCCGAACCCTGACAAAGCCGGTCGAGCGCGGCGTAACCGGCCGGCGGACGAAACTCAGATGACGGTCACAGCCGCCGCTGCCATGCTCGACGGCGATGCACACCGAAGACCGGCAGTCCTCGCGCCGGCGCCGTTCCGCACGCCGGGCCGCCCTCGGAGTGCTGGCGCGGGCCTACCCCGGCCGCACCTCCCTCCTGGCGCTGCTCTCGCTCCTCGGCGGAGCCCTCCCCGCCGCGTTCGCCCTCCTCGTGGGCCGGCTGGTCGGGCTCGTCCCGGCCGCGGTGGAGGACGGGTTCGACTCGGCCGACGGGCGCCGTACCGTCACCACCCTCGTGCTCATCGGAGCCGTCCTGGCGGCCCAGGAGATCGTCGGAGCGGTGAAGTCCCTGGCGGTCACCGACCTCTACCGCAGGTTCGACGAGTACCTCCTGGCCCGGGTGATGGACACCACCCTCCGGGCGCCGGGCCTCGACCTGTTCGAGGACCCCGAGCTCGCCGCCCACACCGACAAGGCGGCGCGGATCGTCCGGTTCGGGCCGGGAGAGCTGATCAGTGGGCTGTCGTACCGGTGGGCCAGCCAGGTCCAGGGCATCGCGGCCGCCGTACTGGTCGCCTCGGTCTGGCCGGTGGCGGCTGGCGTCCTGCTGGTGCTCTGGGTCGTCACCGGACGCTACCTCCGGGCGGACTTCTACCGCGCGAACCCGTTCTGGGCCGAGCCACTGCGCCGGGCGATGTATCTCAAGCGCCTCACGACGATGCCCGACTGGGCCAAGGAGCTGCGCATCTTCGGCCTGTGTGGGTTCCTGGTCGACCGCTACGCCACCGAGTGGTCCCAGGTGATGCGCGAGCTCTGGCGCACCCGCCGGGTCGGCCACGCCACGATGGGCGTTCTCTTCCCCGCGATCCTGCTCGCCAACGTCGTGGTCGTCGCGCTCGCAGCCCGGTCAGCGCTGGACGGCGACCTCGGCGCGGCGGCGCTGACGGTGCTCGTCCAGGGGATGTTCGGCATGGCCCTGCTCGCGGCGCAGGACGGCGACGTCTGGATCGAGAACGGCGCGGTGCCGGTGCCGGACGTTCTCGCGCACGAGCGGGCCGCCGCCACCGTCACGCCTCCCCCGGCCCGTCGGCGCGCCCGGCTGACGGCCTGCCCGCACGCGAGATCCGGTTCGAGGCGGTGCGGTTCGGCTATCCGGGCCGCGACCGGCCGGTGTACGACGGTCTCGACCTGACCATCGAGGCCGGGCGTTCGCTCGCGATCGTCGGGCTCAACGGCGCGGGCAAGACGACGTTGATCAAACTGCTCACCGGGCTGAGCGTGCCGCAGTCCGGCCGGATCACCGTCGACGGCGTCGCCCTCGGCGGACCTCGACCCGACCAGCTGGCGGCGCAGTGTCGCGGCGATCTTCCAGGACTTCGTCCACTACCAGCTGCCGGCCCGCGACAACATCGGGTTCGGAGCGGTCGAGAGCGCTGCGTACGCCCGGCGTGGACGAACGCATCCTCGCGGCCGCGGACCGCGCCGGCGCCGACGCGCTCGTGGCGCAGCTGCCGGCACGGACTCGACACCGTGCTGTCCCGGCGGCACGACGGCGGGCGTCGACCTGTCCGGCGGCCAGTGGCAGCGGATCGCGCTCGCCCGGGCGATGGCGGCGGTCGGGGCCGGTGCGCGGGTGCTGGTCCTGGACGAGCCGACCGCCCACCTCGACGTACGCGCCGAGGCCGACCTCTACGACCGGTTCCTCGAGCTCACCCACGGGCTCACCACGATCGTGATCAGCCACCGGTTCTCGACCGTCCGCCGGGCGGACCGGATCGTCGTTCTCGACGGCGGCCGGATCACCGAGGACGGCAGCCACGACGAGCTGGTAGCGGCCGACGGACAGTACGCGCGCCTCTTCCGAACGCAGGCCATGCGGTACGCCGACGCGGAGGTGGCCGATGTCTGAGCCGTCCGCTCCGGCCAGCCGGCTTCGGGCCGCGCGGGTCATGCTCGGCTTCGCGTGGGCCGCCGACCGGCGCCGTTCGCTGCTCGCGTTCGGCATCTTCACGGTGCAGGCGTTCGTGGTCGCGCTGTTCGCCTACTGGTTGAAGCTGCTGCTCGACGGACTGGCCGGGCACGACACCAGCCAGACGCTGGTCGCCGCCGTCGCCCTGGCGGTCTCGATCGCGGCCGGCAGCGGCCTCGACTACGCCGGCACCCGGGTCCGCATGGCGCTCAACGAACGCGCCCACCACCTCATCGAACGCCGGCTCGCCGAGACCCTCGGGCGGACGCCGACGCTGGAGATCCACGAGACGCCCGCCCACCTCACCCAGCTGGAGCTGCTCGACGACGAGGGCTGGGAGTTCGGCGAGGCGATCCCCTCCCTCGTGAACCTGACCAACGTCCTCCTGCGCGTCGTCACCACGGCGGTCCTCCTGGCCAGCGTCCATCCGCTGCTGCTCGTGCTCCCCGCGTTCGGCCTCCCGATGCTGGTGCTGAGCCGGCGCACGAACGGGCTGTACGAGCTGGGCAACGAGCGGGCGGCGGCTCCCGCGCGGCGGGCCGGCGACCTGTGGGACCTCGCGACCACGAGCGGTCCGGCCAAGGAGGTCCGGCTGTTCCGGCTGGCCGACGAGATCCTGGCGCGCTTCCATGCCGCGCACGTCGAGATCCGCCGGATCCACCAGCGTCTCCAGACCCGCGGCCAGCTGATCGGGCTCGGTGCCCGGCTGGTCTTCCTGGTGGGCTACTTCGGTGCGATCGCGTTCGTGGTCGACCAGGCCGTACGCGGCCGGGCCAGCGTCGGCGACGTCCTGCTCACCGCGGTGCTGGCCGGGCAGGTGCTCGGCCTGGTGGGCGGCTCCGCGGAGATCGTCCAATGGACGTTGCGGACCCTCACGGCGGCGAGCCGGTTCGTCTACCTCGAGGACGTCGCCGCCCGGAGCCGGCGCGGGATCGACACCGCCGCGACCATCCCCACCCGGCTCCGAACCGGCCTCGTGCTCGACGACGTGTCGTACCGCTACCCGCTCGGCCGCGGCGAGGTCCTCCATGGTGTCAACCTGACCTTGCCAGCCGGTGCCACGGTCGCGATCGTGGGCGACAACGGCGCGGGAAAGACCACGCTTGGTCAAGCTGCTCGCGGGGTTGTACCCGCCGACCACCGGTCGGATCCTGATCGACGGCACGGACCTCGCTGCGCTGGACCCCGACCGGTGGCGTACCCGCGTGTCGGCGGGCTTCCAGGACCACGCCCGCTGGGAGTTCAGCGTGGCGGAGGCCGTGGGTCTCGGCGACCTGGCCGCGCTCGACGACCACGCGGCGGTCGAGGCCGCCCTCGACCGGGCCGGAGCGGGCGACCTGCTGGAGACGCTGCCGGCCGGCCTCGAGACCCAGCTCGGCCCGGCGTGGCCCGGCGGCATCGACCTGTCCGGCGGGCAGTGGCAGAAGCTCGCCATCGGCCGGGCGATGATGCGGACCGCGCCGCTCCTGCTGCTGCTCGACGAACCCACGGCGGCGCTCGACGCGGACACCGAGCACCGGCTGTTCGAACGCTGGACCGCCGCGGCGGCGGACCTGCGCCGGGCGACCGGAGCCGTGACGGTGCTGGTGTCGCACCGCTTCTCGACCGTACGGATGGCCGACCTCATCGTGGTGCTCGACCGCGGCCAGATCGTCGAGACCGGCAGTCACGCCGACCTGGTGGCGCGGCCGGACGGCCTCTACGCCGAGCTGTTCGAGCTGCAGGCCCGTTCCTACCGCTGACAGGGCCGTACCTACCGCTGGTAGAGGCAGCTCCTACGGCTGAGATACGCGCGGTTCTGCCGCCGAGGTGAGCTGGCGCAGCACGTGGGCCCGGGCATCGGCGTCGGACCTGCCATCGCGGTGCGCGAGCCGCTCCGCCATCTGCTCGCGGTGCGCGGGCTCCTTGTTGCCCGCGTACTTGAACTTCGCGGTGACGTCGGTGACCGTCAGCACGAGGCCCCGGATGCCGCGGAGCGACCTTCGGTCGGGGTTGTCCTGGCCGTCGGCTCCGGGCTCCGGCGAGACCGGGCAGCGGGCCGAGCCGGGCTCGAAGTGGCCGAGTTGGCGGTTGAGGATCTCCGCCTTCTCGTGCGGGTCGTCGACGATGCGGACGTCGCACGCGAGCTGAACGGTGGCATAGAAGGAGGTGGGTACGCCGCGCTCGACCGGCGTTCCGGGCGGTGCCTGCCACGCCGACGGCACGTAGACGTAGTCGTCGATGACGCTGAGGACCGCCCGGGGGTGCTCCTCCAGCGCGGGCCAGATCGGGTTGGGGCGGGCCAGGTGCAGCCAGGCCCGCTCACCGTCGAAGACGAAGTGGGTGGGTACGACGACCGGCAGGTCGCGGGTGCGTCCACCCGCGACGAGCTGGCCGAAGTCGCGTCCGGCGAGCCAGCTCCGCCACTCCTCGTCGGCGGCCGCGTCCCACGGATGGACGAGCACGTTTCCTCCTCGGTCCTCGTTGGTCGGTGTGGTTGGTCGGTGTGGTCGGGGTGGTGTCGTAGGACGGTCAGGCCGGCCGGGCCGCGGGCACGGCGCCCGCGGCGACCCGCGAGGCAAGCCGTTCACTCACCGCTGGCCAGTCGTCGTCGGTCATGGCGAACTGCACGGTGTCGCGCCAGCTGCCGTCGCGGCGCTGCTTGTGCTTGCGGAGCACGCCCTCGCGTTGCGCGCCGAGCCGGCTGATCGCGGCCTGGGAGCGCTCGTTGCGGATGTCGGTGTGCCAGACGACCCGGACCGCACCGAGGTCGTCGAACGCCCGGCGCAGGAGCAGCAGCTTGGCCTCGGTGTTGACGGCGGTGCGCCACCACCTCCGACCGAGCCAGGTGTGGCCGATCGCCACCGAGCGGGTGACCGGACTGACCTCGTAGTAAGACGTCGTGCCGGCGACCTCACCGGTCAGCGGGTCGATCTGGACCCAGGGCAGGATCGCCCGCGCGTCGCGGTCGGCCAGAACGCCGTGCACCCATCGTTCGGTGTCGGTGGCGGACCCCGGCAGCGGGATGCTGAGGTGCTCGAACGCCTCCGCGTCCGCCGCGGCGAACAACCCGTCCACGTGCTCGGGCGACATCGGTTCGAGCCGTACGTGGCGACCCGCGAGGGTCGGCGTGTCGAACCAGCGGCTCACGGCATGACTCCTTGCGCCGATCGATTGTGATAGTACAAACTGTCCTTTGTGCCCCTACGATATTCGATCGCCGGAACGACGTCGAGCCAGATTGCTGCCAGCGTCGAGTCGGGCGTACGGTCCGGCGCCCTCGAGCCGGGCGTGGCACTCCCGCCCGTCCGCGCGCTCGCGGGCCGGCTCGAGGTGAGCCCGGGCACGGTCGCGGCGGCCTACCGGCAGCTCCGCCAGCGCGGCGTCGTCGACACCGACGGCCGCCGCGGCACCCGCGTCCGGGCCACGCCCGCGATCGCACCGCGGTCGCAGTCACGGCTGCCCGTGCCACCGGGCGCGCACGACGTCTCGCACGGCAGCCCCGATCCGCGGCTGCTTCCCGCACTCGGTCCGCGCCTTCGCGCGCTGACCCCCGAGCCGGCCGGCTACAGCAGGTCCAGCACCCTCCCGGAGTTCGCCGACCTCGCGCGCCAGCGCCTCGGCGCCGACGGCGTACCCACCGACGCCCTCACCGTCACGAGCGGCTGCCTCGACGCGATCGAACGCGTCCTTGCCGCCCACCTCGCCGCGGGCGACGCGGTGGCGGTCGAGGATCCGGGTTGGTCGAGCCTGCTCGATCTGCTGGCGGCGATGAACCTGCCGGTCCTGCCGGTACCCGTCGACGACGACGGGCCCGAACCCGCCGGGCTCGAGTCGGCCCTGCGCAGAGGCGCCCGCGCCCTGGTCGTCACGAGTCGGGCCCAGAACCCGTACGGCGCGAGTGTGGGCGCGGCCCGGTCGGGCGTGCTCCGAGGGATGCTCGCGAGACACGCCGGGCTCCTCGTCGTCGAGGACGACCATGCCGCCGAGCTGGCGGCCGACCCGCTCCACACCCTGGCGGGGAGCACCA
Source organism: uncultured Actinomycetota bacterium (assembly GCA_963721745.1). Classification (GTDB taxonomy): domain Bacteria; phylum Actinomycetota; class Actinomycetes; order Propionibacteriales; family Actinopolymorphaceae; genus Thermasporomyces. The sequence goes on from CAVRKO010000005.1 coordinate 38,688, forward strand.
CCCACTGGGCCCTGGTGCGGTCGGTGTCCAAGCCGTACGGTCCCGACCTGCGGTGCGCCGTCCTCGCCGGCGACGACGAGACCATCGGCCGGGTCGAGGGGCGGCAGTGGCTCGCCGTGCGATGGGTGTCGACGATCCTGCAGGGGCTCGTGGTGGCGTTATGGCGCGATGAGCGCGTCGACGCGCTCATCACCCGGGCGGGCAGTACGTACGACGACCGCCGCGGCACGCTCCTCGCCGCGTTGGAGGCCCGTGGCATCCCGGCACACGGGCGCTCCGGCATCAACGTCTGGGTTCCGGTCGGCGACGAGACCGCCGCCTGCGCGCGCCTGTTGGAGGCGGGCTGGGTGGTGGCACCGGGACGGATGTTCCGCGTCGTGAGCGGTCCCGGTGTCCGGATCACGACGAGCATGCTGCAGCGCGGCGACGTCGACGTGCTTGCCGACGCCGTCGCGGCTGCGCTCGCGCCCTCGGGCCGCAGGCACGCGGTCTAGGACAGATGAGGCCGGGCGACTCCGGTTGTCCGGCGGTCGCCCAGCGGTGTCAGCGGGGCAGCTGGCCGCGTCCCCGAAGCCGGGAGATGCGGCGCCGCTGGGACTCGTCGAGCATGAAGTACCCGACTACCGGCGTGGCGACGACCGCGACGACGATCAGCCAGGCAAGCCAGCTCGGCAGGAGCCAGAGCGCGAGCAGGGCCACCCCGGCGCCGCCGAGGATGTACTTCGTTCGGTTGGACATGGCTCCATGGTCTCTCGCGCAGGGCGATCCGGCCTCGGGCATACCCCGGAGATCCCCCGGAGGACCCAATCGGCCCAAACCCGGTCATTCCGTCCGGACAGCGTCCCGGATGACGAGAGGCACGCCGTCGGCGACCAGCCTCCAGGCCGCCGAGGCGAGCCCGGCCGGCTGGATCTCGCCGACCTCACCCACCCACTCGGTCAGGAGCTGCCGGATCTCGACCTGCCGGTTGTAGAGCACCTCGGCGGTCGTGACGTGGGGATAGTTGCCGCCGCCGGACTGGCGGAAGCTGTTCACGGCGAGGGCGAACTCCTGGTCGGTCGTGACCGGACGACCGGCGTACGTCAGGCCGTGGATGCGGTCGCCGGCCGGGCGCGCGAGGTCGATGTCGTAGGCCAGCGCCCCGTCGATCCCGGCGACCACGTTGTAGGTGTGGTCGGCCGCGCCGTAGACGGCCGCCTCCCCCGGCGCGTTGGTCACCTCGTCGGGAGCGAACGGCCCCGGCCCCGGCACCTGCCGGAAGTAGGCCGCCGCCTGCTCGAGGTAGTCGGCCAGCTCGGCGCCCGTCAGGCGTACGGCCAGCAGCGTGTTGTCGTAGAGGTAGAGCCCGACGACGTTGCGGATCGACACCCGGCCGGCGGGAATCGCTGCCTCTCGGCTGAACGGCGCGGCACTCGACAACACCGGCAGGTGCGCGTGGGGCGAATCGTCGAGCGCGCTCCGCACCGCTTCGGCCTGGACGTGGTTGATGAGGTCGAGCGCCGCGGTCGGCTCGAAGCGGGCGGTCGCCGCGGACATCGTTTCGCGGCAGGTGCCGAGCACGGAGTTGACATAGACGATCACCTTGTCGTGGTCGGTCTTCAGGAGCCGGACCACCTCGGTGTCCTCCGCGGCGGTGTTGGCGTTCCGCACGCTCGCCCGCGAGGCGGCCACCTGCCAGCGAGGCTCGACTCCGGGAGCGTCGACGGACCACCGCAGGTCGAGCTCGACCAGGCTGAGCCGCATCCCCCAGTACGCCGGCTCGGTCAGCACCACCCGCCGGCCGGTCGCATCGTTGGTGACGAACCGCTCCGGGATCTCGACGTGGCTGTGCCCGACGACGATCGCGTCGATGCCGGGCACCGACGCGGCCACCAGGCTGGAGGCGTTCTCGAGGTAGGGCAGCTGGTCGCCGTACGACGACGACGTGTCGGCTCCGGAGTGCGCGGCGACGACCACGACGTCGGCACCCGCCCGGCGCATGGCGGGCACCCAGACCTGGGCGTGCTCGACGAGACCGGGGAACCGCAGCCGGCCCTCGACGTGGGCCTTGTCCCAGATCGCGATGCCAGGGTTGGTGAGCCCGAGGATCCCGACGCACACCGGGGCCGGCGCACCCTCCAGCTGAACGGTCCGCAGGACGTAGGGCGGAAAGGCCGGCTCACCCGTCCGCGCGTCGACCGCGTTGGCGCCGAGCAGCGGAAAGTCCAGCTGGGCGGCGAACCTGCGCAGCAGCGGGATGCCGTAGTTGAACTCGTGGTTGCCGAGGGCTGCCGCGTCGTAGCGCATCTGGTTCATCGCGGCGGCCATCGGGTGGACGCAGTCCCCGCCGATCGGCTCGACCTTCGCGAAGTAGTAGGCGAGCGGCGTGCCCTGCAGGGTGTCGCCCGCGTCGACGAGGACGGTGTTGGCGGTGCCGCGCTCGTGCCGGACCTGCTCGACCAGCGTCGAGACCTTGGCCAGACCGATGTCGTTGTGGTCGGCGTCGTCGTACTCGCGGTCGGCGAAATAGTTCCAGTTGAAGACGTTCCCGTGCAGGTCGGTGGTCCCCATGACGGTGAGCGTGAACAACTGACCCGTTGTCCCGCTCGAGGACTCGAGCACGGGCGTCCTTTCCACACGGATCGCCCGGCGACAGAGGCCGCCGGACAGCCATGACACGTGGTGCGAGCGACACAGTACACACGATCCCGCTGGATGGGACCACCCCGAACGCCCGCCGATGAGTGGCCGCGCACCCTTTGCACGCGTTTGGGTGAACGATCCCCTCGTCGGGCCCGTCTGTGCCGTGATGCCCTGCAGCTAGGCGACCCGGCGCCGCCGCGCTGGATGACGGGTCCCTTGATCGATGAGCGGCGGCCGGCCCTCTTGGGTGAACGGTCCCTTGATACGGCCCTCTTGGGTGACGGATCCCTTGATACGACGCTCCGGCGGCCTGGGCTGGGTGAAGGTGCCCATGATCCAAGCGATCCGTGACCAGCCCCACCACGGCCCGTCGGTGGGCCGTTGGGTCGGGCGCGTCAGTGGCCTACGCGGTAGACGGACAGGGCGTCGTCCGGAGTCGCGAACACCTGCGTCCACCGGCCGGGCACGCGGAGCGGGTCACCCAACGCCGCGCGTGCCGCGTCGCCGCAGTGCGGGCAGGGCAGCTCGCCCCGGGTGCCGTACAGGACGATGTACTCCCCCGGCGCCGGCTGGGGACCGGTGTCGTGCAGTGTTTCGAGCCGACCGGACCAGACCCGGTCCCCGGTGGGACCGACGGTGTAGACCGGCAGGACCCGCTTGGTCCTGCGGTCGCTCCAGAGGACGTGCACCTGGGCACGGTGGGAGCCGAGCCAGGTCCTGAATTCCCCGAGCGGCCTCGACCCGACCACGCGGTAGCTGTGGCTGATGCCCCAGGACGGCGCGGCAGCGCCCAGGCTCAGCGCGCCGAGGACCAGCACGACGGCGCCCGCAAGCACGCCGGGCTCGAGCCACGGGCGCCCGGCCCGACGGCGGGCCACCCGCTCGCGTACGAGTAGCCAGCGCACCAGCAGCCAGGCGGCGGCGAACCCACCCAGAGCGAACGCGGGAAAGGCCGGGAACCAGTACCGCATCATGAACAGCCGCAGCTTCGGCGCCGCCGGGTCCAGCACGCCGCCGAGGAGGACCAGCGGGACGTAGACCAGGGCCAGCCAGCTCAGCAGCAGGCCGAGCCGACGCCAGGCGAGCAACCCGGCCACGGCGGTGCCGGCCACGGCGGCGAGGAGCCACGCCCCCTCGGGAACGTGGGACAACCCCGCCGGGAACCTGGTGAGGTACCACAGCCTCGACCGGTCCTGGAAGGTCGCGGCGAGCTCCGCCGGCACCGGCCCGCTGCCGTGTCCGGTGACGGCGCGGAGCCGGGCGAGGGAGTCGCCGTACGTCCACATGTTCAGGGCCAGCTCCGCGGCGAACGCGCCGGCGACCGGGAGCGCCACCAGCAGCAGGCCGCGCCAGCCCACCCGCCGGTAGACCACGAGGGGCACCAGCGGCCAGATAAAGACGATGTACTCGCGGGCGAGGTAGCTCCAGCCGAGCAGGCCGCCGATGAGCAGCAGCGCGACTGCCCGCCGGCGTGACGATGCCGACACGATCCGCCGCTCCTGTCGGACCGCCAGCGCGACCACCATCGCCCAGCAGAACAGCGTGGTTCCGAGGACGTCGGGCATGGGGGCCAGCAGGTCGGTCATCACCACGTTGTTCGCGAGTGTGAGCGCCGCGGCGGCCGCTCCGACCGGGCGCGCGACCAGCATGGTGCCGAGCAGATAGACCGCGACGACGAGCGCGAGCCCGGTGACGACCGGCACGACGTAGTAGGCGGTCTCCGAGTAGCCGAACGCCTCGATGGCCAGCCGCAGGGGCAGGGTGAGGCCGTACCGCGTGAACTGGTGGACCGACGTTCCGAGGCCCGGGTGCGGGAAGTCGTGGGCGGCGTCGAAATAGTTGATCTGGTCCGAGGGGTACGGCACGGGGAGATATCTCAGCTCGAAGGCCGCGGCGGCCACCACGAGACATCCGCCGACGAGACCGGTGAGGAGGCCGCGGGCTCTCGGGCCCGCCGTCGAGCCGACCGCCGCGGGGGTTGTCCCGCTGTCGGCTGCGATGTCCGCCTCGTTCACAGTCGAGCCGGTTGTGGCATTCGTCATGGCTCGAGCAAACCGTACTCACGGCACCGCGTCACCCGGACGCAACCAAATGTTTCCCTGAAACCGGTAGCGTCCCGTCCATACCTGATCGAGCCCGGCTCGACGCGCTCGAAGCCGGCGGAGCCAGTGATTCCGGGAGTCCCCAGACCATGAGTGCCACTGCACGGAGTACGTCGACCAGAACCACCACACTGGCCGGGGGCACCACCCCGGCGGACGGCGTACGCGAGGCGGGCACGGACACGTCCACGCCGCTCGACGTGACCGTGGTCCTGCCCTGCTACAACGAGCAGGACCATGTGATCGACGAGGTGGAACGGATCACCAAGACCATGGACGCGAGCGGCTACAGCTACGAGCTGCTCGCCATCGACGACGCGTCGACCGACCGGACTCTCGAGATCCTCGAGCAGGCCCAGCCGGACTTCCCGCACCTGCGCCTGATGCCGTTCGCCCGCAACGGCGGCTCGGGCACCGCCCGCCGGATCGGTTCGCAGGCGGCCCGCGGCCGGGTCGTCGTGTGGACCGACGCCGACATGAGCTACCCGAACGAACGCATCCCGGAGCTTGTCGAACTGCTCGAGAAGGACCCGAGCCTGGACCAGGTGGTCGGCGCCCGCACCAGCGAGCAGGGTTCCCACCGGCTGCTCCGCGTGCCGGCCAAGTGGCTCATCCGCAAGATCGCCGAACGGCTGACCAACACCAAGATCCCTGACCTCAACTCCGGGCTCCGGGCGTTCCGCCGCGACGTCTCGCTCCCCTACCTCCGGCTCCTGCCGCCCGGGTTCTCCTGCGTCACCACGATCACGATCGCGTTCCTGCACAACCAGCACGGCGTGCGCTACCTGCCGATCGACTACGCCAAGCGCGCGGGCACGTCGAAGTTCCACTTCGTCAAGGACGCCTACCGCTACATCCTCCAGGTGCTGCGGATGGTGATGTACTTCAACCCGCTCAAGGTCCTCATGCCGCCGGCGCTGTGGCTGATCGCGATCGGCATCGGCAAGGCGGGCTACGACGTGATCGCCCACCCGGTACGCCTCGCGACCAACACGGTGCTGATCTTCCTCACCGGGATGATCATCGCCTCGCTCGCGCTCTTGGCCGACCTGATCGTGCGATCGCGCAACGACCCCTGACCGCCCGCCTGCCCGGGGCGCCGCCACCGCGGGGCGCCCTGGGGGGGCCGGTCCTACGCGGGGAGCTGGGCCTTGGCGACGAGTCCTGGCCCGTGGCCGGGGAACCTGCGCTGCAGCCAGCGGAACGGCAGGGTGCCGTACCTCGTCGCCGCACCCTGCAGGGGTGACGACGGCTGGAGGAGCCGGCCGCTGCCGCCGGTCTTGTCGGCCATCGAGGCCTGCGCCTGCGCGGCCACCCGCCGGCGGCCGATCTGGTTGCGGCCGAACTCGAGCGTGTAGCCCAGTGGCCCGCCGAACTGGCGTACCTCGACGTTCTCCAGCCCGGTCTCGCCCAGGAGCCGGGTCATGATCACCGGGTCGTAGCGGCGGAAGTGTCCTGCCATCACGTCGGCGGGTCCGAACCGGTGCTGGAACGCGGGTGTGCTGAGGATCAGCCAGCCGCCGGGGCGCAGCCGGCCCGCCCATTCGGCGAGCGCCTTGTCGTCGTGCTCGATGTGCTCGATCACCTCGAAGGCGCAGACGAGGTCGAACGTCTCGTCCGGGCCGAGCGCCGACAGGTCGCCGTTGCGGATCTCGCCGTTGCCGCCGGCCGCGACGAGCCGGGCGTGGGCGACCTCGTACGACGCGCGGTCGGGCTCGAGGCCGACGTAGCGGTAGCGCTGGGAGAGCCGGGTGCCGAACCCTCCCTGGCCGCAGCCGACCTCCAGGGCGGCGTGGGCGTCGTCAGGGAGCAGCTGGGACACGAGATCCCAACGGAGCCAGGCGTTCGGGCTGAGTGGGGGCAGGGTCACGACGGCTTCCCCGATTCCTTCAGAGCGCGGAGGTGGTCGAGCAGAGGGCGGACGATCTGGTCGGGCGCGAAGCGTTCGCGCGCAAGGCTACCGGCGGCCTCGCGGAGCCGGGTCAGGCGCTCGCCGTCGAACGCCAGCCGCCGGAGGGCGGAGGCGAGCGCCGCCGCGTCGCCAGGGGGTACGAGCACGGCCGAGCTCCCGAGCATCCGGCTCTGCGGCGCCGACGCGGACGTCACGATCGCGCAGCCGGCCGCGGCGCCCTGGAACACCTTGTTGGGTACGACGTTGAGGGCCTTCGGTGTCGTACCGAAGACTCCGAGGCAGACGTCGTGGTCGGCCACCAGCTTGGGCAGCTCCTGCGGCTCGACCCACTCGAGCCAGGTGATCTGGGAGTTGGCGGCCGCGGCGGCCCGCGTCTCGTCGAGGTCCTGGCCGTTGCCGACCATGGTGATCTCGATGGGCTCGCCGGCGAGCTCGGCCAGGGCACGACCGATCACCGGCGCGCCCTGGAGCGGTGTGTAGACACCGAAGAAGACCACGCGGAGCCGCGGGGACTCGAGCTCACCGGACCGGCCGGCGTCGGCTCCGGCCGGCTGGACCTCGCCGCCCGTGCCCACCGCATCGAACCACTCGTCCGCGGCACCGACGGCGGTGACCACGGCCCGCATGCGGTACTTCGCCGGCACGAGGGCGCGGTGCTCCTCGGTGTCGACGATGATCACGTCCGCCGACCGCAGGGCGACCCGGTCGATCATCCGGAGCATCGCCTGCTTGAGCCGGCCCGACTCGCCGCGGTCGCGGGCCGTGTCGGCGGCGAAGATCAGGTGGTCGAGGAGGATCGGCGTACGCCGGAACAGGAGGGTGGCCAGCAGCACGTCGAAGTGGCCGAGGTAACCGACCAGCACCATGTCGGGCCGCGGCATCGATCGGGCCCGGCGGGCGAGCGCCCACCAGCACGTCAGGATGCGGAACGCCATCAGCGGCACGAGCCACGGCCGCTGGAGGATCTCGACCCGGCCCGCGGTGTCGATGCCGAGGGGCATGTTGCACTCGGCGACGTCGAACCCGTGGCGCCGAAGCCCTTCGGCGAGGATGCCCACGCGGGGGTGGCTACCCGCGTCATAAGTCCCGAACACCAACACCCGCACGGGCAAGGAGCGTAACAGCGTTAACTCTCGTACCGTACGCTTTCGAGGGTGTTGGCGATTCAGTCCGTGACCACGAGAGCACTCCGCGTGCTCTCCAGCCGGGTCGTACGTATCGGCTTCGTCGTGGTCGCGGCGACGCTCGGCGTGGTCGCCATCGCCCGCCAGTGGGACGGCATCCGGGAGGCCGTCACCCGACTGAGCCCCGCGGCGATGGGCGCCGCCCTCCTCGCCGTCATGGGTGCCCTACTCCTGAGCATGGTCCTGTGGCGGCTCCTGCTCGCGGGCCTCGGGTCTCCCCTGCCGTACGTCCTCAGTGCGCGGGTGCTTTTCGTCAGCCAGTTGGGGAAGTACGTCCCCGGCACGGTGTGGCCGATGCTCGCGCAGATGGAGATCGGTCGGGACCACGGTGTGCCCCGGCGCCGCTCGGTCACGGTGTTCGTGCTGCTGATGCTGTTCACGTTCGCGACCGGACTGCTGGTGGCCACGGGGACCCTGCCGCTGGTGGGGGCGGAGGAGCTCCGGCGCTTCCGGTGGATCTTCCTGCTGACTCCCGCGCTCCTCGTACTCCTGCATCCGAGGGTGCTCAACCCGCTCCTCGACCGGCTGCTCCGGATGACCCGGCGGCCGGGTCTCGAGGTCCCGCTCACCTTCGGCGTGTCCTGTCGCGCCGTGCTCGCCGGCATCGCCCAGTGGGTGGCCTACGGCGTCCACGTGTGGGTGCTGGGGGTGCAGCTGGGCGCCGACCCGGCCGCGATGGCCCCGCTCGCGGTCGGCGGCTTCGCGCTCGCCTGGTGCGTGGGCTACCTCGGCGTGATCACACCCGCCGGTCTCGGCGTACGGGAGGTGGCGCTCGTGGCGATCCTGTCACCGGTGCTGCCACCGGCGGACGCCATCGTGCTCGCCCTTGCCTCGCGGGTGATCATCACCGTCGCCGACCTCCTGCTCGCAGGCGCGGCCGCCCTGTCGATGCGGGGACTGCAGCGCCGGCAGGCCGACCAACCGGCCGAGCACCAGGTCGACAGCCCCGTCGACAACCCGGTCGACGAGCCGACCTCGAGCTGACCGCGCCCCGATCCGGCGTCACCGCTCCGAGCCCGGCGTCACCGCCCGGACCCGGCGTCACTGCTCCGAGCGGCGACCTGCCCACGACCAGGCGTACACCCCGTCGTCCGACGCGAGACCTGCCTCGCCGAGCTCGAGCGGGCGGAAGGTGTCGACCATGACGGCCAGCTCGTCGACCTGTTCGGTACCGATCGCGGCCTCGATGGCGCTCGGCTGCGGCCCGTGCGCGTACCCGCCGGGGTGCAGCGAGATCGATCCGAGCGCGATACCCGAGCCCTTCCGCGCGCCGTAGTCGCCGCCGCAGTAGAACATCACCTCGTCGCTGTCGACGTTGGAGTGGTAGTAGGGCACCGGGATCGCGAGCGGGTGGTAGTCGACCTTGCGCGGGCAGAAGTTGCAGACGACGAAGTTGTTCCCCTCGAAGACCTGGTGGACCGGCGGCGGCTGGTGGACCCGACCGGTGATGGGTTCGAAGTCCTCGACGTTGAACGTGAACGGATACAGACAGCCGTCCCAGCCCACGACGTCGAACGGGTGCGTGGCGTAGACCATCCGGCTCCCGACGATGCCCGACGGGCCGTGGCCGCGGTGCTTGACGAGCACCTCGACGTCGGACCCGGTCGCGAGGAACGGCTCGGCCGGCCCGTGCAGGTCGCGCTCGCAGTACGGCGCGTGCTCGAGGAACTGGCCGAAGCGCGAGAGGTACTTCTTCGGCGGCGAGATGTGGGAGTTGGCCTCGATGCAGTACGCCTGCAGAGGAGCGTCGCCGAGCGGCACCCAACGGTGCGTCGTCGCGCGCGGGAGGAGTACGTAGTCGCCCTGGTGCGCTTCGAGGATCCCGAAGACCGTCTCGACCCGGGCGCTGCCGGCCTCGACATAGACGCACTCGTCGCCGACACCGTTGCGGTAGAAGGGGGACTCCTCACCGGCCCAGACGTACGAGATGCGAACGTCGGCGTTGCCGAGCAACAGCCGCCGACCCGTCACGACGTCGTGGGACTTCCAGTCGAGGCCGTCGAAGAGACCGTGCAGCTTCAGGTGCCGCGGCGTCAGCGGATGGTTGGGAGTCGTGCCGAGGTCGGGGAGCTCCCACACACGGGAGTCGACGATCGCCGACGGCACGCCGGCGTGGTAGAGCAGGGAGGAGTCGGAGGAGAACCCCTCCTCCCCCATCAGTTCCTCACGGTAGAGCGTGCCGTCCGGCTGGCGGAACTGCGTGTGCCGCTTGGGCGGAACTTCGCCCACCCTGCGGTAGAAGGTCATCTGGGGCACCCCCTCGTCCTGGCGGGCGTCCGACGTCGTGCCGCCGGACCCCCCGTCGTCTGCTCCTGATCTGACCGTACGCCCGACCGCTGCCGGGTGCTGCGCCGAACCGCACCGACCCCCTGAAAGGGGGAGGTCGCGCCCGGCCACCGGTCACGGCACGCGGCCCGACTGTCCTGGCGGGTCCGCGCCGCCGGGCACGGGTTCGTCGGCGGCGGCTGCGCCGCTCGCGGCCGCCGCGCCGCTCGCCGTGGGCGCGGCGGGCGTGAGGCCGGGCATCCCGCTCGCCGCTCTCGCCCGCAGGGTCTCCCGCACCTCCAGGATGTCGCGGGGCGAGGTGCGCGAGGCAAGCCAGTACATGAAACCGGTGGGTACGAAGAAGAGCTGGAACAACGCGAGCCCGACCGCGTAGTTGAGCGGCGGCGGGAACGACAGCTGCAGCGCCCGGAACGCCACGGCCACGAGCCCGTTGCCCAGCGCGCGTCCGACGCCGTTGACGAGGTTTCCGGTGCTGTAGAGGGTCCCGCGGTGCTCGGGAGGGTTGACGTCGGCGAGCAGGGCGTACCAGTTCGGCGCGTTGGCCGACGTCAGGGCGAGCGCCACCAGCGCGACCACGAAGCTGACGGCGGCGGTCGGCTCGGTGAAGACGCTGGACAGCACCGCGCCGACGACCGCACCCGCACCGCCGTCGGGCGACACCTCGACCCGCAGGGGCAGGAAGAACAGCAGTACGTAGAACGGGATGCCGCTGAGGATCCCGACCGCCGCGACGAGCGCCCTGCCCCGCAACGTCCGCCGCTGCAGCCGGTCGCCGATCAGCCCGCCCACGATCGACAGCACGCCGCCGAGTTGGAACAGCGTCGCGAACAGGCTGCCGATGACGATCGCCACCTCCTCCGGGTGGCCCTGTGCCTCGGCCTTGGCCTGGAAGAGTCGCGGCAACCAGACGAGGGAACCGAACACGAACTGCGCCGTGAAGCCCTGCATCACCAGCCAGACGTTCGTCCGGCGGGCGAGGATCTTCGGGAGGTCGGACCGGCTGATCCGGTGCTCGTAGTCCGCGCCGGCCTCGAAGATGGCGGAAAGCTCGGGCTCGCTCTGCCCGCGGCGTACGTCGTAGGTGAGGACGTACGCCAGCGCCGCGGCGACACCCGCGACGGCCAGGACCCAGAACGGCCGCCGCCAGTCCGCGGCACCGAGCAGGCCCGCCAGCAGGGTGCCCACCAGCGTGCCCACGCCCTGCGAGAGTCCCCAGAAGCTCATGACGAGCCCGCGCCGCCTGGGCGTGATCAGGTCACTGACGACGGAGAAGCCGACGGAGGCGACCGCGCCGAGGCCGACCGCCGCGAGCAGCTGTGCACCGAGGAAGCCGAGGTAGCTCCCTGCCAGGGCGGTGCCGGCGGTGCCCGCGACCCAGACGAGCGTGCCGACCATGAGCACCGGCTTGCGGGCGGTCCGGTCGCCGGCGTACGCCCAGCCGACCGCGGCGACGGCCGCGACCAGGAAGCTCGCGGCGGTGACGAGCCCGACGGCACCCTCGCGGACGCCGAGGTCCCGCGCGATCGGACTGTAGAGCGGGGGCACCAGTACGGCGGCCACGTTGTCGACCGACGCGAGGATGACGAAGACGACGACCGTGTAGACCCGGTGCACCGTCCCACCTCGAACGCCCGTGCCCCCGCCTCGGGGACGTGGGGGTCGATCGGCACTCGTCACGGGCACATCCAACCAGGAACTCGCGTCCAGACCGGTTGATCATGAGAACTCGTGGCCGCCACCAGAGCGGTCGGCACGCAGGACAACTAGAGTCCGGCCAATGAACGCCTCTCCCCCTCGCGAGGTCCCGCCCCTTCTTCGGCGGCTCGTCGACGACGCGGCGTTGTTCCCGCCCGCGCGCCTCCCGCTGGCGCAGGCACTGCCGGCACACGTCGCACACCGGCAGGCACCGTACGCCGACATCGTTGGCCCGTTCCTGTGCCCCGACGACGGCCTGCCTGCCCTCGGCGAGGCGCTCGCCGCTCGCTCTTCCTCAGCCGAGCCGCTGCGGGTCGCCGTGGTCGTCACCGGCGGTGCGGGGGCGATCGGTCCTGCCCTCACCTGGGCCGCGCGGACCGACGGGATGCGGCTCGCCGGTGTCGAGGTCGCCCTGCGGGACGAGCCGCCACTCGCCCGGAACGTCAGCCGCATCGCGCTCGCCGTCGACCACGCCGGGGTCGCCGACGACGTACCCGTCTCCATCGAGGTGCCCAGGACGGAAAGCGGTGCCGGCGGCGGTGCCGGCGACCACGAGTGGCAGGACGCGCTCGACGCCATCGCCGCCGCCGGTCATCAGGCGAAGTTCCGCACCGGGGGCATCACCTCGGACGCGTTCCCCACCGAGCGGGAGCTCGCGGAGTTCGTCGTCGCGTGTCTCGACCGCGAGGTGGCGTTCAAGTGCACGGCCGGCCTCCACCATGCGGTTCGCAACACGAGCCCGGAGGGCTTCGAGCAGCACGGCTTCCTCAACATCGTTCTCGCGACCCGTGCTGCGCTCGACGGCGGGAGCCCGGGCGACATCGAGGCCGTCCTCGCCGAACGTGACCCCCGCAGGGTCGCCGACGGGGTACGCGCTCTCGGCGACGACGCCGCCGCCTCGGCCCGGCGGTGGTTCCGGTCGTTCGGTTCGTGCAGCGTGTCCGAGCCCGTCGAGGACATGGCCGCGCTCGGAGTTGGGCAGGATTGACCCGTGGCCACGACGAGCTGGGTCCCGGTCGGCGCAGATTCGCCGTTCACCGCACGGAACCTCCCCTACGGCGTCTTCTCCCACGGCGAGGAGGAACCCCGCGTCGGCGTCGCCATCGGGGCCTACGTCGTCGATCTGGCACCGCTCGCCGCCAGCGAGGGCGCCGACTTCGCCAGCGTGTTCATGGCGCCGTCACTGAACCCGTTCATGGCGCTCGGGCGGCCGGCCTGGCACGCCGTCCGCCAGTGGCTCACCGTCCGCCTCACCGACGACAGCTTCCGCTCCCTCGTCGAACCCGAACTGGTCCCGCTCGACCAGGTGCGGCTGCACCTGCCCTTCGCGGTCGCGGACTACGTCGACTTCTACGCCTCCGAGCACCACGCCACGCACCTCGGCCAGATCCTCCGGCCGGGCGAGCCGGCGCTGCAACCGAACTGGAAGCACCTGCCGGTCGGCTACCACGGCCGGGCCGGCACCGTGTCCGTCTCGGGCACACCGATGCGTCGGCCCTGCGGACAGACCCGGGCGCCTGACGCGGCGGGTCCGACGTACGGTCCGACCGCCCGGCTCGACATCGAGGCCGAGGTGGGCTTCGTCGTGGGCACGCCCACGGCTCCGGGCAACCAGGTCGGCGTCGACCGGGTACGGGACCACGTCTTCGGCGTCGTCCTCGTCAACGACTGGTCGGCGCGCGACATCCAGGCGTGGGAGTACCGCCCGCTCGGCCCATTCCTCGGCAAGTCGTTCCTGACCTCGATCTCGCCCTGGGTGGTCCCGCTCGACGCGCTCGAGCGCAGCCATGGTCGCGCCGCCGGCGCAGGAGCCCGAGCCGTTGTCGTACCTCCGTGGCCACGAGGACTTCGGGCTCGATCTCCAGCTCGAGGTCAGGCTCAACGGCGAGGTGGTCAGCCGACCGCCGTACGCCCGGATGTACTGGACGCCGGCACAGATGCTGGCGCACCTCACCGTCAACGGTGCCGCCTTGCGTACCGGTGACCTGTTCGCCTCCGGCACGGTGTCGGGACCGGATCGGGCCGAGTTCGGCTCGCTGGTCGAGATCACCGCGGGAGGCAAGGAGCCGTTGCGGCTGGCGCGACGGCTCCACACGGACCTTCCTCGAGGACGGCGACGAGGTGACGATCACGGCCACCGCACCGTCGGGTGACGGCGGCCGGATCGGCTTCGGAGCGGTGACGGGCCAGGTCCAGCCCGCCACCGTCCCGGCGACCGCGGCGGCCGCGCCGCGCTAGTACAACACGGCCGCCATCCCCGCGAACGCCACCGCGAGCACCCCCGCCACCGGCCGGGTCCAGCGCGGCAGCCCGGACCACGTCGCGTCGAACCTCCGCATCACGGCCACGATCGCCACCAGCACGAGCCCCATCACCGGCAGCCAGGCCAGTCGCGCCAGCAGCCAACCGACGTCGGCCGGGTTGGTGGTGAGGCCGGGGACGTCGCCCGTCACCGAGCCCGCCATCGACACGAGGAGCATCGGCACCTGGTGCCAGCAGAAGATCGTCATCGCGCTGAGGTTGACAAGTGCCACCGCGGCCCACAGGCTCGGGCGCCGCAACGCCCGGTCGAGCCGCGCGTGCAACAGGACCGCCGCGCCCGACTGCACCGCCGCGAGCGCCGGCACCAGCAGCGAAGGTGGATGGGCGTTCGTACGTCCGGCGCCGGGGACGCCGACCATGCTCATCGGATAGTCGAACGCTCCTACCAGCAGGGCGAACGTCGCCGCGCCGCCGACGAGAAGCACCCAGGCCAGCCGCCTGTCAAGTCGACCTTGCGCCCAGCAGACCCCGAGCTGGTAGGTGAAAAGCCAACCAGGCAAGAGGTTCACCAGCCCTACCTCGGCAGGGACCGCGTCGTGCCACGGCCCGTACCGCAGCAGGTCCACCACCGCAACGACCAGCACCAGCGGCAGCGCGGCCCACGCACCCCACCGCCGGCCGGCCCACACCGCGTACGCCGTGAGCGCTGTCAACCCCGCGTAGACAGCGACGAACCAGAACGGCTGAACCAGGAGGACGATCCACGTCCGCAGCGTCCCGGTGGGTACGCCGGCCGCTCCGAGCAGGAACAGGATCGCCGCCGAGAGCGCAACGGCCGCGACCACCGGGCGGCAGAGCCGGACGAGCCGCTGCCGCAGCCAGCCGGCGTACGACTCACCACGCTCGGTCGACCTGGCCAGGCTCAGCGCGGACGCGCGACCACCCACCAGGAAGAACAGGCCGAGCAGCTGGAGGAACCAGCTGACTGGTGCGAGCCCACCGAGGTCGCGCAACGGGCTCGCGACCGCAAGGCCACCGTCGGGTTGGAGCACCAGGGCACCGACCAGCCAGTGCCCCGCGATCACACCGAGCGTGGCGAGAGCCCGGAGGCCGTCGAGGGCACGGTCCCGACCGACTGGTGTCGCGAGCGCGACCCGGGTGGTGAAGCCACGCCATCCGCCGGCAGGTACGTGCCCGGAGGGCTGGACATCCGCGATGGTCGCCATCAGCGCGCACCTCCGTCCTCGGAAGTGGCGCCGGATGCGGAAGTGGCGCCGTGCATGCGGAAGTGGCGCCGTCCACGACGGTCCCGCTCTCCGCGGGAGTCCCGCCGTCGGCGGCGGGCGGCGTGACGAGGCCGGATACTCCGGCGGCGATCCGGGCGATGTTGGCGAGCGACTCGCTGCCCGGGTCGTAGTAATGGTCGTGCCCGACGATCGCGCCGGTCCGGAACGTCCGCGCCCCGAACCCCGTACCCGTCGGGTCGGCGCCGTGGCCCACGTCGGCGATCCGGACCGCGGGAACGAAGCCGATCGGGTCTTGCGGCCCCCTCGCCGCCCAGACGGTGGCTGCGGTGTCGAGCTCGGCGGCCGAACCGACGTCCACACCAGGGCTCCCGACGAGCACCAGGTTGTCGGCCCGCGCGTCCGGAGCGGCGCGGCCCACGACGACGCTGCCGTAGCTGTGGCCCACCAGGGTGATCGACGCGCGGCGCGGGAGCCGCCAGGTCAACCGGGCCAGGTCGTGGCCACCCGCGCTCGCGCGGTCGGACCGCGCCGCCACGAGGTCGATCCGCTCAGGCGGGTCGTACCCCAGCCACACGACGACCGCCACCCGCGCGTCGGGTGCCTGGCGGCGCATCTCGGCGAGCAGCCGCTGGCCGTTGAGGCGGGGCGAGGCGCCCGACCGGTTGGTCCAGAAGGTGTGCAGGCGGTGCCCCGATCCCGGGACCACGACTGCTACGTGGTCGGCCGTGTCGAGGTCACCCAGAATCTCGACGACCCGCCCGTCGCCGTGCGGGTCGAACGCGAGGAGCCGGTGCCCGTGATCGACCCGGGCGGTGTAGGCCAGCGGGCCGAGGCCGGCGTGCGGATCCGTCCATGCCGGCGCCGGTGCCGCGGCGCCGAAACTGCCCAACGCAACGGTCGTGAGCGTCAGGGAACGCAGGAGTGTCTTCACAGCACCTGACGCTATGAACGCGCCGGCGCCACTCCCATCCGGCGAATCCCCGGAAGCGTGGTAGGGCTAGCCCGACCCTGACCGACGGTCCGGGGACAAACCAGGGATGGGCCCGGACCGGTGCCGGATGTCGGGTGGCGGACCGGGTGCCCACGGCCCGTATGAGCCGTCGGTGGTGCACATCCGACGGTCGGTCGGAACTCAGTCGAGAATGTTCTCGTGCAGCCTCGGCACGTCCGCGAGCAGCCGCTGGGTGTACTCGTGCTGCGGGTTGAAGATGACGTCGTCCGTGGGTCCGTGCTCGACAAGCTTGCCTTGACACATCACCAGCACCCGGTCGCTGATGTAGCACGCCTGGCCGATGTCGTGGGTGATGAACAGGATCGTCATGTCGTAGTCGCGGCGTAGGTCGGCGAGCACGTTGAGGATGTTGGCCCGCAGCGACGCGTCGAGCATCGAGGTGGCCTCGTCGGCGACGAGGATGCTTGCGGCTGCATCATCAGGGCGCGGGCGATCATCACCCGCTGCCGTTGGCCGCCCGACAGCTGG
Organism: uncultured Actinomycetota bacterium; assembly: GCA_963721745.1. Classification (GTDB taxonomy): domain Bacteria; phylum Actinomycetota; class Actinomycetes; order Propionibacteriales; family Actinopolymorphaceae; genus Thermasporomyces. The sequence goes on from CAVRKO010000005.1 coordinate 55,478, forward strand.
TGCGGCCACTTGTCCAGTACGTCACGAGGTTGCATGCCCACGTGCTCGAGCGCCTGCGACATCAACTGGTCGCCGCGGTCGTCCTCGCCGCCGGCCAGCGAGAGCGAGCGCCGCAGCAACCGGCGTACGGTGAAGAACTGGTTGAACGAGCTGAACGGGTCCTGGAAGACCGCCTGGACCTCCTGCCAGTAGGTGCGCAGCCCTCGCCTGGACAGGTCCGTGACGTTCTTGCCGGCCAGGAGACCGTGCCGGACGTCGGGTCGAGCAGCCGCAGCACCAAGCGCGCGAGGGTCGACTTCCCGCTGCCGCTCTCGCCGACGATGGCGACGATCTCGCTGCCGTTGCAGGGCGAACGACACGTCGTCGACGGCGCGGACGACGTTCTCGCCGTGACCGAAGGTGCCGCGGGACAGCCCGCGGGCCCTCCAGCAGGGGGACGTCGCGCCTCGGCCGCGTGATCTCGGGCGCACTCCACCCTCAGACCTCCACCGGCTGGTCGGGATGCTTGGTCGGCCCACCAGCAGCGGGAGAAGCGCAGGCCGGCGCCGACCTGGGGCGGGTACTGGGTGCGGCATACGTCCATCGCTAGGCTGCAGCGCGGGTGGAAGCGGCAGCCGCTGCGGCGGAGTCAGCAGGTTCGGCGGCGCACCAGGGATCCCCTGGACCCGGACGCTGGCGGATCTGCGGCTCGGGCACCAGCACCGACGAGAGCAGGGCCGGCGCTGTAGGGGTGCCGCGGCGCGGTTGACGATGCGTCTCGGTGTAGCCGACCTCGGCGATCTGGCCGGCGTACATGATGGCGATCCGGTCGGCGATGGTGTTGAGCACCGGGAGGTCGTGGGTGATGAAGATGACGCCGCTGATGATGTCCTGGCTCGAGCATCTCCTTCAGCATCTCGATCAGGATGCGCTGCGACGAGACGTCGAGGGCGGAGGTGGGCTCGTCCGCGATGAGGAGACGGCGGGTTGAGCAGCGCCGAGATCGCGGTGACGACCCGCTGCTTCATGCCGCCGGACTCAGCTGGTGGGGGTAGTCGTCGAGGACCCGGGCGGGCAGGTCGAGCTGCTCGAGCCGCTCGCCGAGCGCGGTCGAGCGCCTCGTCCCGCTTGACGTCCGGGCGGTGGGCGCGCACCACGTCGTAGGCGAAGTCGCGGATCCGGATCGTCGGGCTGAGGGAGTTCATCGCACCCTGCGGCAGGAGCGAGACGACCTCGCCGCGCCAGGCGCGCGGAGGGTTGTGGTCGGGGCCGAGGTCGAGCTGCGCTCGCCGTCGACCTCGAGCTCGCCGCCCATGACGTAGAGCGGCGGCCGCGACCGTCAGCGAGAGCACGGCACCGAGGGTGGACTTGCCGCAGCCCGACTCCCCGGCGACGCCGAGGACCTCGCCCTCGCGGACGTCGATGCGACACGTCGTCGACGGCGACGACCTCGCCGCCGTCGATGGAGTAGGCCGCGCGGAGGTTGGTCGCCCGCAGCAGCGACCCGGTGGTGGTGGTCGCGGGCGCGATCAGGTCGCTCATGGGGCACTCGACCCTTCACTCGAGGAGGTCTCCGGCGGCAGGACGCCCACCTGCGACACGGCCGCACCCGCCGAGGCCGGCCCGCGCCGACCGCGCCGGAGCCGCGGGTTGAACACCTCGTCGAGGCTGGACTGGAGCATGAGCAGGGTGAACGCGACCAGCGTGAGCAGGAGCGTCGGAGGAACGAACGCCCACCATGCCCCGGTGAGGAGCGACTCGCCGACGAGCGCCCAGTTGAGCATGATGCCGAGCGACACGCTGTCGCTCGGGCCGAGGCCGAGCAGCGACAGACCCGCCTCGGCCAGGATCGCTCCGGAGACCTGCAGCACGAAGGCCATGCAGATGTACGACATCAGGTAGGGCAGGACGTCCCAGACGAGGATGTGCCAGGTGCCCGCTCCGGACAGCCGGGCGACGTCGAGGTGTTCGCGGGTCCTGACACTGCTGGCCTGGGCGCGAACGGCACGCGCCGTCCACGGCCAGCTGGTGATCGCGATCACCACCGCCATCGCGACGACCGACCGGAAGTCCAGGGCCACCGACAGGAGGATCAGGACGACGATCGCCGGGATCGCGAGCGCGACGTTGGTGATGCCCATCAACGCCTCTTCGAGGATGCCGCCGTGGTAGCCGGCCAGCAGCCCTATGACCACGCCGATGAACGTGGCCACCGCGCCAGCGACCAGGCCGATGATCAGCGAGGTGCGGGTGCCGTACATCAGGTTGGTGAAGATGTCGTGGCCGAGGTCGTCGGTGCCGAGCCAGGACGAGGCAGAAGGTGGGTCGTACAGGCCGCCGACACCCTCGCCCAGGGTTCCACCGAGGAACATCGGGCCGAGGGTGGCGAACGCCACGACCGCCGCGAAGACACCCGCGGAGATCCAGAACCGGGGGGTGAACCTGATCATCCGCATCAGCGCTCACCCGCCTGAGCGGCCCGGATCCGCGGATCGACGAAGCCGTAGGCGACCTCGACGAGGAAGTTCGAGATGAGCACGGCGACCACGATGATCAGCGTGATCGCCTGGATCACCGGATAGTCGTTCTGACCGATCGCACTGAACAGCAAGGAACCGATCCCGGGGTAGGAGAAGACGATCTCGGTGACGAGCGCACCACCGACCAGAGTCCCGATCGACAACGCCAGCCCGGTCACCTGCGGAAGCATCGCGTTGCGGAAGATGTAGCGCACGATCCGCTTGTCGGGCAGGCCGAGGCCGCGGCCGTAGTTGACGTAGTCGGAGTTCAGCTCGTAGATCGCCATCGAGCGCATACCGACCGCCTGGCCTCCCACGAAGATGATGACGAGGGAGAAGAACGGCAGCCAGTAGTGTCGGATCACGTCGACCATGAACGTCATCGACAGGTCCGGCGTCACGCCCGGTTCGTACCCTCCGCCTGGCGGCAGCATCGGTAACGCCACGGCGAAGAGGTAGAGGAGCATGATCGCGAGGCAGTAGTACGGCATGCTCGAGAGGAACAGCGAGCCGAGGAACGCGCCGCGGTCGAACCAGCCGCCCTTGAACGCCGCCAGCGCGCCGAGCGCGTTGCCGACCAGCCAACCGATCAGGATGGCCGGCAACTGCAGCCCGATCGTCCAGGGAAGGGCCTCGGCGATCAGGCTCTGCACCGACGCGGTGGAGTTGGCGAACGAGGTGCCGAGGTCGAAGTGGAGCAGGTTTGCGACGTAGGTGAGGAACTGCCCCCACATCGGCTGGTCCAGCCCGAACTCCTTGACGTAGTGCTCGTGAATCCGCTGCAGCGACTCCGCCTGGGTTCCCGACCGGCCGAGCTGCGCAACGATCGCGTCGACCGGGTTGCCCGGCACGAGGCGGGGCAGCAGGAAGTTCAGGACGACGGCCACCACCAGGGCGCCGAGGTACCAGAGCGTCTTGCCCACGAGGTACTTCCGCAGCCGCATTACGCTCCTCTAGGTCCGTCGGCGGATGGCGTTGGCGTCGTGGGCGGGCCTCACGCCTCCTTCTTGCGCTTGAGCTTGTAGAGCCACGACACTCCAGCGCCCTGGAACATCGGCGGAGCGTAGTCGTTCTTCTCACTCGGGAAGTTCGTCCAGCTGGTCTCGTTGAACTCGAAGAACTCCAGCGGCCGGTACATCAGCGGGATCATCGGCACGTTCTTCATGTAGATCGTGTCGAGCTGGGTGTAGATCTCGGCGACCTGGGACTCGTCTGCGCCCGCCGCCTTGTCGAGCAGCGGCGCGACGGACGTGTCCTTGAACCGGCCGTAGTTCCAGAACGCCGGCTGGCCAAGCTTTGCGACCCCGCGATCGTCGAGGACGTCGCGGAAGCGCTGCCACGGTGTAGCTGCGCTCGTGGCGGCGACGCTCCAACACGCGAGATCGAAGTCGCCGGCCTGCACGTCGCGGGTGACGGCGGGCGCCTGCGGGAACTTCGTCCGGATCTCGATACCGGCAGCCTTGGCGTTGGAGGCCACGATGCGCAGGGCCGACTGCCAGTCGCTCCAACCCGTGGGGCACTGGGCGGTCCACGGCCCCATCCGCGTGCCGTCGGGCAGGACGTAGATCCCGTCCGAACCCTTCTTGGCCTTGAGCTCACCCTCGAGAATCTTCTTGGTCTCAGCGGGGTCGTACTTCCAGCCGTTGCTGGCGACGTTCTCCTTGTCGAAGAACTTCTCCTCCGCACCGGTGGGAAGGATGACGCTGGAGTTTGCCGGCTCCGAGTACCGCGACATCGCCTTGGCCGCGATGTCGGCGTAGTTGATCGCGAACGCGAGAGCCCGGCGGACGGTCGGGTTGTCGAGCCCCGGCTTGGTGGTGTTGATCACCAGCATCGGGATGCCACCCGGCACGTGGTAGGGCTCCTTCTTGTACCACGTCGAGACGGCGAGCTTCTTGTCCTCCCACATCTTCCAGATCTGCGGGGTGAACTGCTGCATCACGTCCACGCCGCCACGCTGGAAGCGCAGGTCGCCGTCCTGGTTGCCCTTGAAGATCGGGTGGACGATGTACTTCGGCTTCGGGAGCCCACCGTTGACCGTCTTGCCCCAGTAGGCATCGTGCCGGGTCAGGTTGACCTGCTGCTGGTTGTAGGACTCGAGGGTGTACGGCCCGGACCCCATCGGCTTGGTGTTCTTGTGGTCGCCCATCGGCTTGCCCTGCTTCTCGAGGGGCTCCCACACGTGCTTCGGCAGGATGTAGGTCGTCGCCAGGCTGTTCTTGACGAGGGCCGGGTTGTAGGGCTTCTTCCCGAGCATGACCGTGACGGTCGTGTCGTCGGTGGCCTCTACTCCGTCCACGTAGTCCCAGAACGACGCGTAGGAAAGCTCCGTGTGGCGCTTGGCGAGCTCGAAGGTGAAGACGACGTCCTCGGCCGTCAGCGGCTTACCGTCCTGCCACTTCGTGCCGTCCTGGAGCTGCACGACGAGGGTGTTCTCGTCAGGCTCCTGAACCTCCTTGCCCAGACCGGGCGAGAGGCTGCCGTCGAGGAGGTTGAAGCGGACGAGCGTTTCGTAGATGAGCTGCATGTTGTTCTGGCCGCCGGGCCATGCGGTCGCCTGCCCCAACGGGTTGAAGTGGGCCGGGGGCCCCCACTGGAAGCCGGCGATGTAGAGCGTCTCGCCCTCCTTGCCCGAGCGGCCGGAGGAGCCGGCGCCGCCGCCGCTGCCACCCTGCCCGCAGGCTGCCAGCGCGCTGCCCCCGACACCCGCGGCGGCACTCGCCAGCGCGGCGTTGATCAGGAACTGCCGGCGCGACGACCGCGCCTTACCGAACTCAGACATCGTTGAGCTTCCCTTCACAGATCGCGAGACACTCACGCGCAGTCATCAGGTGACGGATGCCAGCAGGTTACGGGCATCACCTGAGGGACACCAGAACCGCCCACCACCGAAATACTTTCGTTGTCTTCGTGAGACAAAGCCACGTCTCACGAATCGGTCAGGGCTGAACACCCAACGAGCACAGGCGATTGCTGAACGTCGCCGAGTGACCGGATGCGGACACCACAGCGTTCGGCAGTTGTACGAAGGACCGCGGCGACGGCTCAGCTTCGACCGGTCAGCGCGGATCGGCCAGGACCTTGCCGGGGTTCAGGACTCCGGCCGGGTCGAGCAGCTTCCTGATCCCCTGGTGCACCCGCACCGAGACCGGTCCGAGCTCCTGGGCCAGCCAGTCCCGCTTCAGGATCCCGACGCCGTGCTCGCCCGTCACCGTGCCGCCCATCTCCAGCCCGAGCCGCATGATCTCGTCGAACGCGAGCCGGGCCCTGCGCACCTCGTCCTCGTTCCCGGCGTCGAAGACGACGTTCGGATGCAGGTTGCCGTCACCGGCGTGACCGACGACCGCGATCATCAGGTCGACGTCGACCGCGACCTTCTCCACCTGCTGGACGTACTCCGCCAGCCGGCTGACGGGTACGCACACGTCGTCGATCAGTCGGGTGCCCAGCTCGTCCAGGGCGTAGTGGGACTCCCGGCGGGCGGCGAGCAGGAGCTCGCCCTCCTCGGCGTCCTCGGCCTCCACCACGTCGAACCCGCCAGCGGCCCCGAAGAGCGCGGCCACCGCCGCCATGTCGGCCCGGGCGCGGTCGGGCCCGGCGTCGGACTGCGCGATGAGCATCGCGGCGGCGTGCTCGGGAAGGCCCATCTCGCGGTAGGCGTTGGCGGCCCGCAGCGACTCCTGGTCCATGAACTCCAGCAGGCTCGGCACGTGGCCCGCGGCGACCACCCGCGACACCGCGTCACCCGCGGCCGCGACGGTCGGGAACAGCGCGGCGACGGTGCGGGGTTCGTAGCCCTTCGGCCGGAGGGAGAGCGTCGCCTCGGTGATCACACCGAGCGTCCCCTCCGAACCCACGAACAGCTTGGTGAGGTCGTAGCCCGCGACACCCTTGGCGGTACGGCGACCGGTACGCAGGACCTCGCCGGTGGAGAGGACCACCTCGAGGGAACGCACGAAGTCGCTCGTCACGCCGTACTTCACACAGCAGAGCCCGCCCGCGTTGGTCGCGAGGTTCCCGCCGATGGTGGAGATCTCCCAGCTCGACGGGTCGGGAGGGTAGAAGAGCCCGTGCCCCGCGACCGCCCGGGACAGGGCGGCGTTGAGGACGCCCGGCTGGACGACCGCGATCCGGTTGGGAGCGTCGATCTCCACGATCCGGTCCATCCGCGTCAGCGACAGCACGATGCAGCCGTCGAGGGCGTTGGCCCCACCCGACAGCCCGCTCCGGCCACCCTGGGGTACGACCGGGACGCCGAGCCTGGACGCGACGCGGAGCACGTGCTGGACCTCGGACGTCTCACGGGCGATCACTGCGACGGCGGGCATGCCGGACGGGCAGAAGGTCGCCATGTCGTGCTGGTAAGACGCGAGGATGTCCGGGTCGGTGACCACCGCCTCGGCCGGCAGCCCGGCCCGCAGCTCGGCAACCAGCGCATCCGGCGAAGCAGGCCCGGTCATCGAAGCAGGGCCCGTCATCGAAGCAGGCTCAGTCATGCCACCCACCGTACGGGTGCGCCAGGGACCAGCGGCTCAGGGGACGAGCATGAGCTTGCCCATGGTGCGCCGCCCGTGGAGGTCCTCGTGCGCCCGGCGGGCATCCGCCAGCGGGTACCGCCCACCGATCCGTACGGAGAGCCGGCCGCCGTCGATCCAGCCGAACACCTCCTCCACCCGGCCGAGCAGCTCGCTGCGGTTGCGGGTGTAGTGGGACAGCGAAGGACGCGTGACGAAGAGCGAGCCCTTGTTGTTGAGGACCTGCAGGTCGAACGGCGGCACCGGACCGCTCGAGGCGCCGTACAGCACCATGAGCCCGCGCGGGGCCAGCACGTCCAGGCCGGCGTCGAACGTCGTACGGCCCACTCCGTCGTAGACCACCTGCATGCCGGAGCCGTCGGTCACGTCGCGGGCGCGGTGGGCGAAGTCGTCGTACGACGTCACCTCGTCGGCGCCCGCCTCGCGGGCGAGTTCGGCCTTCTCCGGCGTGGAAACGGTGGCGAGCACCCGGCCGCCGCGAAGCTTCACGACCTGGGTGAGGAGCAGGCCCACGCCGCCGGCCGCGGCATGGACGAGCGTCCAGTCACCCTCCTTGACCGCGTAGGTCGACGTGGCGAGGTAGTGGGCCGTCGAGCCCTGCAGCAGGGCCGCCGCGGCCAGCTCCTCCGAGACGCCGTAGGGGATGTGGATGAGCCGGTGGACGGGTACGACCGCCTGCTCGGCATAGGAGCCGAGCACGCTGCTCCAGGCCACCCGGTCGCCGACCGCGACATCGGTGACACCTTCTCCGAGCTCGCGGACGGTGCCGGCACCTTCAGAGCCCAGTACGAACGGCGGGGTCGTGGGATAGATCCCGCTGCGGTGATAGGTGTCGACGTAGTTGATACCGGCGGCCGCGACGTCGACCAGCACCTCGCCGGGCCCCGGTCGGGGCGTCGGGACCTCCAGGAGCTCGAGCACCTCCGGCCCGCCGTGACGGCGGACGTGGATGGCACGCATCTCATCACCTCTTCGTCGAGACGCGGACGCCCCTGTGGCGGACAGGCCGCCGGTGGAATATCTCTCTCATGAAGGGACCCTCGCAACCGATAACGCCGTCGCGAGGGTCCATTCATACAACAATTCACCCGAGTGGGCCGTCCTACGCGGCCTTACCACCAGGTGTTATCTGGTTCGCGCTACTCAGCTGCACCAATTTCTCAGATGGCGGCAATGCGTGTTGCCGCACTACTGCTGGGCGGCTATGGCATCGGCTCGTACAAACTCCCGTGCTCGGCGTTTCGTCAGAGGTTTCCGCGGCGGTCCTGTTCGCGCTCGATCGCCTCGAAGAGCGCCTTGAAGTTGCCCTTGCCGAACCCGAGCGACCCGTGCCGTTCGATGAGCTCGAAGAACATCGTCGGGCGGTCGCCGAGCGGCGTGGTGAAGATCTGCAACAGGTAGCCGTCCTCGTCCCGGTCGACGAGGATCCCCCGCGACTGGAGCTCCTCGATCGGGACCCGCACGTGCCCGATCCGGGCCTTGAGCTCAGGGTCCTCGTAATAGGAGTCGGGGGTGTCGAGAAACTCCACACCGTTGCCACGCAGGATGTCGACCGCACGGAGAATGTCGTTCGTGGCAAGGGCAATGTGCTGGCAGCCGGGACCCGCGTAGAACTCGAGATACTCGTCGATCTGGCTCTTCTTACGCGCAACGGCCGGCTCGTTGAGCGGGAACTTCACCCGGTGGTTCCCGTTGGCGACGACCTTGCTCATGAGAGCGGAGTACTCGGTCGCGATGTCGTCGCCGACGAACTCCGCCATGTTCACGAATCCCATGACCCGGTTGTAGAACGCGACCCAGTAGTCCATTCGGCCGAGCTCGACGTTGCCGACGCAGTGGTCGACCGCCTGGAACAACCGCTTCGGGTGGTCCGCCGCCCGGGTGACCGTGGTCTCCCTTGCGACGTAGCCGGGGAGGTAGGGGCCGTCGTACCTCGAACGGTCGACCAGGGTGTGGCGGGTCTCGCCGTACGTCGCGAGGACCGCTCGGCGTACCGTGCCGTGCTCGTCCTCCTCGTCCCACGGCTCCCGCAGGATCGTCGCTCCCTGCGCGTGGGCGTGCGCGACGCAACGGTCGACGTCCGGCACCTCCAGCGCGAGGTCCACGACACCGTCGCCGTGGGCGCGGTGGTGGTCGTGCAGCGGGCCGTCGGGCGTGACGCCACCCTCGAAGACGAACCGGGCCGAGCCCGACTCGAGTACGTAGGACCGCCGGTCGCGGACTCCGGTCTCGGGTCCGGCGTACGCCACGAGGTCCATCCCCAGCGCCAGCTGGTAGAACCGCGCGGTCTGGGTGGCATTGCCGACCCAGAAGACCACGGCGTCCATGCCGGTGACGGGGAACGGGTCCCGCGACGCGTCGTAGTCGACCAGCCCGACGAGCTCGCGAAGCTGGTCGAACCGCAGGTCGGCCGACCGCTCCTGCGGTGTCAGCGCCCGTTGACCCGGAATCGTCCCGGTCTCGCCCTGCTGCGCCTCCTTGCCCGACAGCGGCGGTCTGCGTCCCGACGGGTCCGTCACGGTCATGGCAGCCTCCTGCAGGTCTCAGCCGACACCCTTTGCGGTGAGACTGGTTGAGTCGGGCAGGATGCGCAACCGAAGCCAGTTAGGCTGAGCAAACTGTCCAGCCGGGCACCGGGATCAGGGGACAGAGTGTCCAGACTGCTCACGCACAGCTCACAGGTTCGACCGGAGGCTGATGTGTCCACTCCCACGACGGGCCACCCACCCGCGCCGGCGGACCCGCCCGCGAACGTCGACGAGCTCGACGCGCGGATCCTGGAGCTCTTCGCGCGGGAACCCCGGGTGGGCGTTCTCGAGGCGTCCCGCCGCCTGGGTGTCGCGCGCGGCACCGTCCAGGCGCGGCTCGACCGGCTCGCCCGGGACGGGATCGTCCGCGGTTGGGGACCCGACCTCGACCCGGGCGCGCTCGGCTACGGCGTGACGGCGTTCGCGACCCTCGAACTCCGGCAGGGTGTCGGCCACGAGGCCGTGGCCGCACACCTGGCCCGGATACCGGAGGTCCTGGAGGCGCACACGATCACGGGTACGGCCGACATGATGGCCCGGCTCGTCGCGCGTTCCAACGCCGACCTGCAGCGGGTGATCGACGACGTGCTCGCGTTCGAGGGCATCGTCCGGAGCTCGACGGTGATCGCGCTCGCGACACAGGTGCCGGCACGTACGCTGCCGCTGCTCACGAAGGCGGCTCGGCGATGACGCTCATCGACAGCGCGGCAGCGCCGGTCAGGATCGCGCGACCGCCCACGACCGGATCATGTCGATCCGCTCCTGCAGCTGTTCGGCGGAGGCCTGGACGGCGAGCGGTCCGCCGCAGACCCGCCGGAGCTCGGCGTGGACCGCGCCGTGCGGCTGGCCGGTCCGGTGGTGCCAGGCAGCCACCAGCCCGTTGAGCTCGCGCCGGAGCACGCCCAGCCGTTCGTACGCCGCCCCCGGCTCGCCTCGGCTGCCGGACTCCCCGGACGCGGCGCCGGACGAGGCCGCGCGGCCAACCGGTGCCTCCGGGACGTCCGGCCTGGTGCGCCGGCGGCGCAGGAGCTCGCTCACCTGGTGCGGCTCGAGCAGGCCAGGGATACCCAGGAACTCGGTCTCGTCCTCGCCCAGCTCGCCGCCGAACTCGTTGCCGTCGTAGACGAGCCGGTCGAACGCCGCCTGCGAGCCCAGGGCCTGGTAGCTGTTCTCCTTCAGGAGGTCCGCACCGGTCTCGGCCCGGGCCGCCGCCGCGAGCAGGTCGTCCTCGGCGGCGAAGATGTCGTCGTCGTCGCGGACCGGGCGGCCGAGCACGTGGTCGCGTACGACCTCCATCTCCGAGGCGTACCCGAGGAGCACCGGCACGGTCGGCAGGAACAGCGAGGCCGTCTCGCCCCTTCGCCGGGCCCGGACGAACCGGCCGACCGCCTGGGCGAAGAACAGCGGCGTCTGCGTCGCCGTTGCGTAGACACCGACCGCGAGGCGCGGGACGTCGACGCCCTCGCTCACCATCCGCACGGCGACCATCCACCGCCGGTCGCCCTCGGCGAACTCGCCGATCCGCTTGCTCGCGCTCGGTTCGTCGGACAGGACGACGACCGGTTTCTCCCCCGCGATCTGCCCGAGCAGTTTGGCGTAGGCGCGGGCGGCGTCCTGGTCGGACGCGATCACCAGCCCGCCCGCGTCGGGCACGTGTCGGCGTACCTCGGTCAGCCGGGTGTCGGCCGCGCGCAGGACCGCCGGGATCCAGTCACCCTTGGGGTCGAGGGCGGTCCGCCAGGCCTGCGCCACCATGTCCTTCGTCATCGGCGTGCCCAAGCGGGCGGCAACCTCGTCGCCGGCACTTGTGCGCCACCGCATGTCGCCGGAGTACGCGAGGAACAGCACCGGCCGGACAACCCCGTCGGCCAGGGCGTCGCCGTAGCCGTAGCTGTAGTCGGCCGAACTCCTCGGCGCGCCGTCCGCGTCGGGCGCGTACGTGACGAACGGGATCGGGTTGGCATCGCTGCGGAACGGCGTGCCCGTCAGCGAGAGTCGCCTGGTCGCCGGCTCGAACGCCTCGCGGACGGCCTCGCCCCACGTGAGTGCATCGGCCGCGTGGTGGATCTCGTCGAGGATCACGAGTGTCTTGAAGCGTTCGCACCGGACCCGCAGCGCGAGGGCCGCGGCGGCCACACCGGCGTAGGTGACCACCACCCCGTCGAAGTCGCGGCTCGTGCGGCCCGCCTTGCCAGAAAAGGCCGGGTCGAGCGCGATCCCGCCACGGGCGGCCGCATCCGCCCACTGCCGCTTGAGGTGCTCGGTCGGTGTGACGACGACGATGCGCTCGATCAGCCGCCGGCGCAGCAGGTCGGACGCGATCGTCAGTGCGAATGCCGTCTTGCCCGCTCCCGGCGTGGCCACCGCGAGGAAGTCGCGCGGACTCCGTTCGGAGTAGCTCTCGAGCGCTCCCTGCTGCCAGACCCGGAGCCGCCCCCATGGCCCCTTCGCCTGAATGTGATGAACGCCACTCGAAGTCGCGGGTGTGGACACGCACGTCCTCTCGCTCAGGTGGGGATAACGGGTACAAACCCGCGTGAGCCTAGCCTGGGCCACCGTCGGCACGGGGCAGGACCCGCGGGGCGATCACGCCTCGACCTCGCATGATCGAAGACCCTGACGTTCGCAGCAGAACACAGTGTGGAAGTGCCGTCGGCGTTGTCTGCCTTTCGCAGCTCTTGGTCCGATTTTTCCCTTACCTGCCAGGAAAACGGGCTGTGCGAGTCTGCTTGCCGAGGCTTGACCAAGCTGTAATCATCTAGCAACGCAGGGTGGGGAATATCGAGCACAGACCGACCGGGGCACATCACGCTGCGGCGGGGGGATCAGCAAGGAGTTGTAATGGCCGACGATGCGGCATCTGCACCTACGTCGAAACCGCCCCCGCATCCGACGAACGCCCTGGTGGACACCGCCCGGAAGGTTCTCGGGCAGGTGGCGGCCAGGGTGCCGGGCCTCGCCGGCGACGCCGCCCAGCGCAACGCGTGGGAGGCCGTCTGCGCCGACCTGCAACGGCGGCAGCAGTGGAACAACGTCGTCGACCTCACGGTGAGCGCTACGACCAGACGTACGCCGCGGCAACGATCCGCCGCCGCCGACCGCGCGCGGTCACAGGCACGTTCGTGAGCTTGGTCGGGCCCGCCCGGTCCCCGGCGTTCCGACGCACTCCCACACCACCACAGCACCGGAGCTAACCGATCGACAGCTGACAATTCGGGCGGCCAAGCCCGAACCGGGTCGTCGACGACACCGACTCCTGCTCGGCAGGTAGCGCATCCCAAGGCCGGCGTACCGCCGGCCTTGTCGGCGTTTCTGGTAGTTGGTCGCGCACATCCCTTGTGGGCAAGGGCCCGCCGCAACGCTTCGTCAAGGCGTGACGCGCCGGCAACCCAATGGCAACACAGCACGGGCAGCCTCGGAGGTGCGGGCATCCGCCCCGCAGGGACGACACGGGCTCTGACCGACGAGGAGTCGCCATGGCCGCCCATCCCGCCGTTCCCGGCTACGTGCACGAACTCGCCCGACCGCGCCGACGACTGGTCGACGCGACCCGCGTGATGGTGGTGAGCCTCGCCGCGGGCCTGTCGGCCCTCGACCGCCACGCGGCCCGGCGCAACGCCTGGGAGGCCGTCTGCGCGAACCGCGAGCGGCGGCGTCAGTGGGAGGAGGCCTGGACGCCCTGAGCCGGCAGGTTCGACCTCACGAACCCGCACTCAGGACAGGCACTGCAGACCCGAGGTCACGAACCCAGGTCACGAACCCAGGTCACGAACCCGGGTCACGAACCCGGGGTCACGAACAGCGGTGGAGTCCGCTCAGCCCTCGCCGTCACCGTCACCGTCGCCACCCCTGGGAATGCCTTCCCAGATCTCCTTGCATTCGGGGCAGACGGGATATTTCTGCGGATCGCGACTGGGCACCCAGACCTTGCCGCACAGCGCGATCACGGGTGTGCCCGTGACCATCGCGTCGACAAGCTTCTCCTTGGGGACGTAGTGGGAGAACCGCTCGTGGTCGCCGTCGTCGCCGTGCGACGGGACCGTGCGGGTTTCCTCGACCGTCTGCGCACCGGGGCTCAACTGCGTACTCACGTCGGCCAGTGTAGGGGGTCATCCCGCCGCCTCCCACGAGCGCGGACCGACGATTCCGTCGCACGGTGCCGGTCCGGCGTGGGGCCGGTCGGACCGTCAGTTCATCGTCGGGTCGTCGGGGAAGGTGGCCACCAGAGCCAGTTCGTCCCGCTGCCGACGCAGCACCCGACGCCAGAGGCCTGCGGGATCCTGTGTGAACGCGTCGTCGGGCTCGGCCTCGACGACGTACCACCCGCCGTCCTTGACCTCGAGCTCCAGCTGGCCGGGCGACCAGCCCGCGTACCCCGCGAAGACGCGTACGCCCCGCACCCCGCCGGCGAGCAGCTCGGGCGGCGTGTCGAGATCGACCAGGCCGAGCCGGCCGTGCAGCCGCCGCCAGCCGACCGGTTCGCCGGGCGTTCCCACCGGCACCTCGGCGAGTGCGAGTGCCGAGTCGGTCGCCACCGGACCGCCCTGGAAGAGAACGTCGGGCTGGCACACCAGGTCGCCCCACGGCTCGAGGACCGACGTCACCGGCAGCTCGGTGGGACGGTTGACCACCACGCCCAGCGCACCGTCGCCGTCGTGGTCGAGGATCAGCACCACGCTCCGCGCGAAGTTGGGGTCGCCCAGCACCGGGGTCGCCACGAGCAGTTGACCCGTGTACGTCGCGCTCATGGTCGTCCCGTCAGCACGGCGGCGGCGCACGGGACAGCTGGTCCGTCGGGTCCGGGGACTCGCTGGCTGTGCTCGCTCATGCCCTCATGATCTCGTGTCCGGCGTCGATGGACGAGTTTCTCCGGATCGTTGCCCCGCCGAAGGCCCACCGAACCACGCCCAGATGCCGAGCCCGATCCCGATGCCGGCGAGGTCGGCAACCACGTCCCAAGGGTCTCCCGAACGGCCGGCCATGACCGTGCCCTGCACGATCTCACTCGTCACCGCGTGCAGAATCAGCACGACCGCGAGGAGGATCGCCCGGAGCCCAACCGTGCGGCCGGTCCACGCCACGGCCGCGAAGACGGCGACATGTGCCACCTTGTCGGCGTACGGAAAGGACAGGTCCGGGCCCGGCTGGGAGGGCGCGTAGACGCCGTACAGGTTCGCCGCGCACGCGAGCACGAACGCCGACCACCAGAGCGCCTTCGCGGCGGCCGGCCGACGGGTGTGCCCGATGGTCGGGCGGCGAGACACGGTTCGTCGGACCTCAGGCGGAGGCCGCCGCCACCGCGGACCGTACGGCCGTCGCGACCGCGCCGTGGACGTCGGGGTGGAACACGCTCGGGATGATGTAGTTGGCGTTGAGCTCGTCGTCGGTGACGACGGCCGCGAGCGCCTGCGCCGCGGCCAGCAGCATGCTCGGTGGTGACGTCGGTGGCTCTGCGCGTCGAGCAGTCCGCGGAACACGCCGGGGAAGGCGAGCACGTTGTTGATCTGGTTGGGGAAGTCGCTGCGTCCGGTGGCGACAACCGTCGCGTGCTCCGGCGCCTGCAGCCGGGTCGACCTCCGGCTCCGGGTTGGCCAGCGCGAAGACGATCGCGCCGGGGGCCATGGTGGCGATGTCGTCGCTGGTGAGGAGGTTGGGCGCGGACACGCCGATGAAGACGTCGGCGCCGCCGATCGCCTCCTCGCAGGTCGCCGGCGACTGCGCGTGGTTGGTGCTGTCGGCGAGCCACCGCAGCTGCCGGCGACAGCCGGTCGCGCCGGGATGGACACTCCCTCGACGTCGGCGACCACGACGTCCTTCGCGCCGGCCTCGAGCAGCAGGCGCAGGATCGCGCGTGCCGGCCGCGCCCGCACCGGACATCACGATGCGGACGCGGCCGATCTCCTTGCCCACCACCCGCAGCGCGTTGTTCAGCGCGGCGAGGACCACGATCGCCGTGCCGTGCTGGTCGTCGTGGAAGACCGGGATGTCGAGGAGCTCGCGCAGCCGGCGCTTCGACCTCGAAGCACCGCGGCGCCGAGATGTCCTCGAGGTTGATGCCGGCGAACCCCGGGGCGATGGCCTGGACGACCGTCGACGATCTCGTCGACGTCCTGGGTGTCCAGGCAGAGCGGCCACGCGTCGATGCCGGCGAACCGCTTGAACAGCGCCGCCTTGCCCTCCATCACCGGCAGCGCGGCCTCCGGCCCGATGTTGCCGAGCCCGAGCACGGCCGATCCGTCGGTGACGACCGCGATGCTGTTGCGCTTGATGGTCAGCCGGCGCGCGTCGTCCGGGTTCGTCGGCGATCGCCAGGCAGACCCGGGCGACACCCGGGGTGTAGATCATCGACAGGTCGTCGCGGTTGCGGATCGGGATGCTTGGACTGCATCTCGATCTTGCCGCCGAGGTGCATCAGGAACGTGCGGTCGCGAGACCTTGCCGATCGCCACCCCGGCGACGTCGCGCATGGCCGCGACGAGTTGATCGGCGTGCTCGGTGTCGCGGGCCGCGCAGGTGACGTCGATCCGGAGCCGCTCGTGGCCGGACGCGGTGACGTCGAGGGCGGTCACCGTGCCGCCCGCCTGCTCGACGGCCGCGGTCAGCTGGCTGACCGCGCCGCCCCGCGGCGGGCACCTCGAGCCGGACGGTGATCGAGTACGAAATACTCGGAACCGACACCACGGCTGTCCTTCCCGTCACGCACAGTCGACACTGACCCGATGCGGCTCCGATCGTCTCACTGTCGGGTGGTCAGCACCCGCGCCGGGCCCGCCTCACGCGTCCCGCTTGTGGAAGAGCGCCACCGCCGGCGCCAGCAGCAGCGCCGCCCAGGCGGCGAAGGTCAGCCCGCTCGTGACCCGGCCCGGAGCGTCCCCGAATGTGGTCTCCTGCCCACCGCCGAGCTGCGTCATGTCCATCGACTCGAGCATGGTCTTGCCGGCCGTGAACGGGAGGTAGTAGACGAACTCCCTGATCGACTCGAGGGCCGGCAGCAGTGTCAGGGCGCTGACGAGCGGCTCGACGACCAGCGGCACGACGAGCAGGACCACCATCGCCGCCGGCAGGTTGCGCAGGAGCGAGCCCAGTCCGAGGCCCAGCAACGCCCACAGCACGACGTAGCAGAGGTAGCCCACGAGCGCCGGACCCGCCGGGTTGTCGGTGAGCGGGAGCGACTGGCCGGAGAGGATCCACCCGACGAGCCAGTTCAGACCGACGCTGACCACGGCGACCGCGAGCGACCAGGCGACGAGCACCAGGCACTTGGCGGTCGCGAGGCTGCCGCGCCGGGGCACGGCGGCCAGCGTGGACAGGATCGTCCCGTGGCGGTACTCGTGCCCGAACGAGAACACGCCCATGATCCCCATGAACACGGCCACGAAGGGCAGCGGGCTGAACGACGTGCCGCCGGTGAGGATCACGCCCGCGGCGCCGGCCTCGATCGGGTCGTTGCGCATGTTGTAGGCGATGATCCCCGCCACCGCGGCACTCAGCAGCAGGGCGAGACCGGTGAGCCAGTAGGTCGAGCGGAGGGTACGGATCCGCACCACTCGAAGCGCAGTGCGTCGGTCATCGGTCGCCTCCGGTCGGGGTGGGCGGGGTGGCGTGGCGGCCGTACGACGGTTCCTGCGGAGGGCGGGAGTCTGCGGGAGGTTCTGCGGCGAACCGGTGGCGGTCCCGGCGGCGCACCGACCTGGTGCTGGCCCGGCCCGCCGCCGATCTGGGCGACGTACTCCTGCGCGCCCCGGTCGCCTCCAGGAAGGCCTCCTCGAGGGTGGCCGTCCTCGTGGTGAGCTCGTGCAGGACGACACCGGCGGTGAACGCCAGCTCACCCACCTTGGCCTGGTCGGGCCCGGTCACGACGAGCGCGCCGTCGGGCTGGGGTACGACCTCGGCGCCGACACCGCGCAGGGCGTCGTGCAGCTGCCCCGGTTGCGGCGTACGGACGAGCACGGAGGTACTCGACACCGAACGGACGAAGCCGTCGACGCTCCCCGACGCGATCATCCGGCCCAGCCCGATCACCACGAGTCGGTCGGCCATCAGGGCCATCTCGGCGAGGAGGTGACTCGACACGAAGACGGCCTTGCCGGACGAGGCGTACGACTTGAGGAACGTGCGCAGCCAGGTGATCCCCTGCGGGTCGAGTCCGTTGGCCGGCTCGTCCAGGATCAGTGTGTGCGGGTCGCCGAGCAGGGCGCAGGCGAGCCCGAGCCGCTGGCCCATGCCCAGCGAGAACGTCTTGGGCCTCCGTCTCGCCACCTCCGTCAGTCCGACGTACTCGAGCACCTCGTCGACCCGACGGCGGGGAATGCCGTTGGCGGCGGCCAGCATCGCGAGGTGGCTCCGTGCGGTGCGGGTCGGGTGGAAGGCCTTCGCCTCGAGGACGGCGCCGACGTGACGCATCGGGTGCCGCAGCTCGTGGTAACGCCGACCGTCGAAGCGGGTGTCGCCGCCGCCGTGGTCCAGGCCGAGCATGAGCCGCATCGTGGTGGACTTGCCCGCGCCGTTGGGCCCGAGGAACCCCGTCACGACCCCCGGCTCGACCGTGAACGAAAGATCGTCCACGGCACGCTTGGAGCCGTACCTCTTGGAGAGGTTGGTCGCCTCGATCCGTGCCACGTGGTCCTCCAGCGGGTGGGTTGCGGAGTGGCCGTCACGGTCAGCACTCCTCGCGCTCTTCACCGTAGGCGCGAAGCTGGCCGCCGACGTGGACCGGCGGGTGGACTTTCCGGACGGCCGTCGTCCGCCGGAAGGAGGAGATCGTCTCGCCGGAGTGGCCGAGGCGGGCGGCCTTCTCGTACGCTGGGCGGCATGGGTTCACACGCCAGGCGATTTCTCCGCCCCGGCCGGCACGGTGGTGCCGTCGGGGTGAGTCGTCGGGTGTGCCCGTCGGTGTGACCGGTCCCCTTCGCCGGGACCGACCTTCCTGGACCGTTTCCACGGTGCCGGACGCCGGGACCCCCGTTCTCCTCTGAAGTCTCCACCGCCGGCCGGGGTGTGCGAAACGCCCGATCGCTGCATCCGCCACCCGGTTCCGCCGAGGAGATCTCCCATGTCGCTTACGCCTTCCGTCCCGTGCGCCTCCGCCCCGTCCCCCGACCCTGCCCGTACGCCCGACCAGCCCGGGGTGCTGCTCTCCCCCGACGAGCTCCGCCGGTGTCTCGACGTCCGCGACCTCACCGATCCCGCACACGGCCCCCACGCCGCGCAAGGCATCGTTGACAGCCTGGTCGACGCGCTCAGCCAGGCGTGGGGATGCGCGGCGCGCGTCGTACGCACCAGCCCCGTCGTCGGTCTGGACGACAACTACGACAACCTCGGGTACGCGCCCGACGCCGTGACCCGCGAGGAGCGGTACACCCGCTACGTCGACGCGTCCCACGTCCTGCGCAGCCACTCCAGCGCGATGATCCCGGGTGCGCTAAGGGCGCTCGCGGCGGAGCGGACACCTCCGACCGATCTGCTGCTCGCCTGTCCCGGCGTGTGCTACCGGCGCGACAGCGTCGACTGGCAGCACACGGGTACGCCCCAACAGCTGGACCTGTGGCGGGTCCGGAGCGACCAGCCGTGCGGCGACGCCGACCTGCACGACCTGATCGGCCTCGTGGTCGAGACCGCCCTGCCGGGCAGCAGGTGGCAGACCATCCCGAAGGTCCACCCGTACACCCTGAGCGGCTGCCAGGTCGACGTCTGGTGGGACGGGCAGTGGATCGAGATCGGCGAGTGCGGTCTCGCGGGACCGTCCGTCCTCGCCGGTGCGGGCCTGTCCGTCCCGCCGTGGACCGGCCTCGCGATGGGCCTCGGCGTCGACCGCCTGGTCATGCTCCGCAAGGGGATTCCCGACATCCGGCTGTTGCGCTCCTCCGATCCGAGGGTCGCGGCACAGCTGCTCGACCTCGCGCCGTACCGCCCGGTCTCGCACATGCCGCCGGTGCGGCGCGACCTCTCGATCGTGGTGGGTGCCGGCGCCGACGCGAGTGCCGAGGTGATCGGCGACCGGGTGCGGGCGGCACTGGGACCGGACGCCGACGCCGCCGAGAGCGTCGACGTCGTGAGCGAGACGGCGTACGACGACCTGCCGGAACCGGCACGGGCGCGGCTCGGCATCGGGCCCGGGCAGCGGAACCTGCTGCTCCGGCTGGTCCTACGGCCGCTCGACCGGACGCTCACCGACGAGGAGGCGAATGCGTTGCGGGACACGGTGTACGCCGCCCTGCACGAAGGGACCGTCACCCAGTGGGCGGGCCGGCCCAGCCCCGCCTGAGCGTCAGCCGTCGTAGTTGGCCGGCCCGTGCGCGTGGGCGGAGACCTCCGGCGCGACCGGTTGGAGCTCTCCGCCCGCTCCCCTGCGCAGCAGGCCGGCCATCACGATGACGAGGACGACGAACGCCAACGGGATGCCGAGCGCCCACCGCAGGCCCACCTGCTGGGCGACGGCCCCGATCGCCACCGGACCGAGCACGGCACCGAGGTAGCCCGCCGAGACGACGGGCCCGAGGATCGACGCGCGCCGTCTGGTCCGGGTGTTGCCGGCGGCGCTGAACACGATGGGGACGACCGGACCGATCCCGAAGCCGGCGAGGCCAAAGCCCAGCAGAGCCAGCGGGGGCGACGGCGCGAGGAGCAGGACCGCGTACCCCAGCGCGCTGATCGCGGCACCTGCCCGGGCCACCACGACCGGACCCACCCGCGCACCGATCCGGTCCGCGACCAGTCGGGACGCCGCCATGGCGCCGGAGAAGACGGAGAACCCGAGGGCGGCAAGGCCCACCGAGGCGCCGAGGCTCTCGTTGAGGTAGACGGCACTCCAGTCGCCGATCGCGCCCTCGCCGAGGAACGACCCGAACCCCATCAGGGCGAGCATCCCCACCACGAGCAGTCCCGCGGGCGGCGCCGCACCGTGCGGGGTCTCGACGTGGTGGCCGGTGATCGCGGCCTCGCGGTCCGGCTTGAGCAGGCCGGCAAGGAACGGCGCGCTCGCGACGGCGAGCACGACCGCCGCGACGATGAAGTCCACGCGGACGTCGACACCGGCGCGCGCGACCAGGGCGGCGACCGCGGACGCGCCCATCGAGCCGAGGCTCCACAGGCCGTGGAAGCCGGACATGATCGGACGCCCGTACTCCCGCTCGACGGCCACCGCGTGCGCATTCATCGCGACGTCGAGCATGCCGCCCAGCAGGCCGAGGATGGCCAGCGCCGCGGTGAGGGTGAGGAGGTTGACGGCGAACGCCGGACCGACCAGCGCGGCGGCCTGGACCGGTACGAGGATCCGGATCGCGAGGCCGGTGCGCCCGCGCTTCTCCATCCGGCCGGTGAGCCGGGTGCCGACGAGCAGGCCGACCGCCAGGCCGCCGAGCGCGATGCCGAGGTCCTCGTGATCGAGCCCGAGGCCCTGCTTGATCGTCGGGATCCGGGGCGCCCAGGTGGCGAACGTCGCCGCGTGGACGAGGAAGGTGACCGCCACCGCGAGGCGAGCACGTCGGAGCTCACGGGACGGCGAGGGAGTAGGCATCACCCAGTGACCCTATGAGTGGATGCGATGGTCAGGGTCGGCCACCCGCCGCGACGGGTCGGGTGGGCACGTGCGTCAGTCCTGCTGGCCGAGGATCCGTACGTTCCAGGGGTAGCGCCATGGGTTGCCGGCCGCGGCCGACAGCCCGCCGATGCCCATGAGCACGAACCACAGGAAGAGCAGGGGTACGAACAGGAGTCCGGCGAGACCCGCGGTGATCCCGGTCGCCATCGCCAGGGCGAAACCCCCGCCGAGGAAGGTGAGCTGGAAGTTGACCGCCTCCCACGCCTGCGTCCGTACGTAGTGCGACGTCGAACCGCGGGACACCGCGATCAACGCGGGTACGACGAAGAGCGTGAACAGTCCGGACCAGTGGGCGAGCAGGGCCCAGGCCCGCTCCTCCCCGGTAGGACGCCGGTCTGCCTCGGGCGCCGGAGTGGAACGCCGCGCGGCCGCGGTGCGCGCCGGCATGGGCAACCCGCGTAGCGCGCGCGACAGGTCCGCCCGGTCGGTCGCGGCGAGTGCGTCTTCGATGCGCCGGTCGAGCTCGAGATGGTCGATCCGTCCCTCCGCATACGCGCCCTGGAGCATGTCGACCGCCTGCTCCCGTTCGGCATCGGAGACTCGCAGGGCCCCGCTCGGTGGCGGGCCCGGAGAGAGTGCGCCAGGTCCAGTCATGTCTCGATCGTCGCCCGCGACAGCCGGCCGGACCATCGGGCAAACCCCTGACCCCTCCCCTACGACCGCCCGGAGGACGGCTGGTCCGGGGCCGTCTGCCCGACGTCGGACGTCCGGTTCGGGTAGCAGGTGGCGGGCAGAACGCCCGGCACCACACATAACCCAAGGGTCGCAACCCCGAACAGAAAGAGCGGCAGCGACCTGTCGGACCCAGTGTCGGCGGCGAAGGCCGGGCTGAGGACTAGGGCACCGAGCGCAAGCGGGAAGATGGCAAGACCTACCCGGTGACCTACAAGGTCCTTGCGTTCCACGCCGCGGTACGCCAGCGGACGCAGGCGGAGGAGCAGCCAGGAAACCGCGAGCCCGGACAGCAGGTGGAAGAGACCGGGCATCCAGAGCCCGTGGAAGGCGGCCCAGCCAGCCGCGCCGATGGCCAACAACGCGGAGCAGGCCGCCAGCGCTGCGAGCGTACGGGTGACCGGCACCGGACCGGGGATCTAACCGCGTCGAGGAGCGATCGCGAGCCAGGTGAGGGTGGCCACGCAGACAACTGCGAGGACGAAGCACAGCACGCCGAATCCCGGCGGGGCTCCGTCGACCGTGAGAGTGAGCACGCCGCCACCGACGAACGCCAGCGCGCAGAACCCGAGCAGTCCGATGAGTCCCGCACGGGACGGCTGACGATTCGACATCATCCCTCACTCAGTCCGAAGGCCCATGGCCTCGAGCACGTCGCTGTCGGTGAAACGCTGTAAGGCGGCTTTAGGGTCGTTCATCATTTCCTGGACGGAGAGCCCGAAGACCTGTATTCCGCTCATGATCTCCAGCTTTCGACTCTCCGCCATCTTCTCGGCGCCGTTGATGGCGCGGCCAATTGCCTCGCCGAGTGAGAGGTTGTCGAGCCGACGCTTGGCGAGGACGTGGACCGAGATGTCGACCAGCGCCTTGTGCCCGGTCACCGTGGCCGAGATGAGCTCGTCTCCGGAATCCTCGTCGAGCACCGGAAACGTGAAGGTCTCCTTGCCGAGATCCTCGACAAGTGTCTTTGCCTCTGCAATGAACTCTTGGTATTGGCGCTCGGGGTTGGCGCCGAATTCAAATCGCGTCACAGCTCGCTTCTTCCGCGCTCGGAGAATGCTGCACGAGCGGCCGAGATGGCGTTCTCGTCGACGATGGCCGGCCCACCGGACAGATCGACACCAAGTCGCTCGGAAAAGAGTTCCTTACTGCCTTCGGCCGCTGCCTCTCTTGCCGCGCGCACCGCATCCATCGCGGCCCGGGCTATTTCGAGGTTGTCGCAGGACCTGAAGGCCTTGGGAGATACGTAGACTCGACGGACAGAGCCAGCGCCGTCCACGGACACCTCCACCTCGCCCTCGTCGGACGCGCCCTCGAACTCACGCCCGTTGAATCCGGCGAAGACCTCCATGAGGCGATCGACCTGTGCCTGCATCTCGGCCGCCGGGTTCTTGGACGGGTCGGGTCGGGATTCCGACAGGCGCCGGATGGCGTCCAGGGGGTTGTCTGTCATCCTGGCTCCTCCCTACTTGTCCTCAGGAGTACTGTCCGGCACGTAGGAGCCCTTCTTGTTGGTCACGGCGTCCGACAGCGCGAGCGCGTTGCCCTCGAGTTCCCTGGCGTTGGTGAAGATCTTGCCGGCCTGGTCCTGGATGGACTGCTTCAGTGCCTGTACCTGGCCGTAGAGCCCCTGCAGGTGGTCGACGATGAACATCACGATCGTTATCAGTGCCGTGAGGAAGATGCCGGCCACGACATAGCACGCCGGCGCGCCGATGCCCAACGTTGCCACAGCCTCTGCATTCGCCGCGATCATGGCCAACGTCGCGGTAATGGTCGCGGTGATGACGGCGATCATGAACATGACACAGGTCCAGCCCATCTCGCCGCTCGCCTCCGCCATCGTCGTGGCGAGCTCCTTGAGGGGTTCGAGTGCTGGGAGGAAGGTGTCCTTCATGTAGCTGTTGAAGGCGTCAGCGGCCGGACCGCCCCAGTACTTGTCGAAGTCACCGAGCTTGGCCTCGATGCCGTCGTGGGTGTAGCCGACCGATCCCCTGACGTCGGTCCAGTCCGAGGCCCTCTCGAAGAACGTGGCCGGCTCGCCCAGATTGGGCACGACCAGCAACGCGTCCGCGGCCAGGGTGATGACGACCGCTCCGAACGGAGCCGCAGCGAAGTGCAGCCCGACCAGGACCGCGTTGGTCATGAGCATGGTCTCCGCCGTACGCGCGATTCCGGAGTCAGCCACTTCTCTCGCTCTCCCTGATGAGGCGGACACGCGTCACTTGAGATCCTTACCGGCGGTCTTGACGATGTCGACGCCGTTGTCCTCGTCGGTCTGATAAGCCTTTGACACGGCTCCAATGGCGGAATTCGCAGCGTTGACGCCTTCCTTTACGGCGTCCAATGCCTTCTCGAACATGTCGCGCGCGTCGCCGTATCCGGACGGGAATCCGACTAACATCGAATAGAGCGGGTAGGCGATCCAGGAGATCTTGGCCCCTTGGACAGTGTCGGTGGCCTTGCCGTTGAGATCCTTGGCGTCTCGCGCCAACTCGTCGGCCATCTCCTTCATTGCTTTCATGTGCGCGGAAGTTGCCATTCCGTGTCTCCACCCCGTCCCCTCGCGAAGGTGCGCCGACGAAAGCCTGCGCGTCACCCTACCAGCGGGCGCGGGGCAGTTGCCCAACCGGATTTCGATCCTGTGGACAACCTGCCGCGACATGAACGGGTCGCATCTCGGCGTCCTAGAAGTGGCAGACCTACCTGGTGCGCTCCGTCCACTAGCTCCGGGCCTGGAGCGGCGCGACTAGCTCCGGGCCTGGAGCGGCGCGACCAGGCTCACCTCGTCGTCGCGACCGAGGGCGATGCGGGCGAAGTTGCGGAGCGACTCGCTGTGCGGGTCGAAGTAGCCGCTGTGTCCATGGGCGCCGGCCGTCGCGAGGACCCGGGCGCCGAACGCCGGATCGACCGGGTTCGGTCCGTGTCCGTAGTCGCCGACCCGCATCGTCGGCAGCCACCGCATCGGGTCACCCTCGGCGAGCGCGGCCCACACGCGGGCGGTCGGCGAGAGTTCCCTCGCGGTCCGCGCCCGCACGCCGGGGCTCCCGAACACCACGATGTCGCCGACCTGGCGCGGGAGTGGCGTCATACCGCACACGACGGATCCGTAGCTGTGGCAGAAGAGCCGGATCGGCGCGGAGGTGTACGCGGTGAGCCCGCCGAGGAACTTGCTCAGTCGCTGGGCTCCGTCGCGGGCCAGGGTGCCCTGCATGGCGGAGGCGTCGGGCTCGGCCGGCGTCGCGTAGCCCGCCCACGCGATGACGGCGAGGCGCGCTCCCGGCTCCTGGCGTACGGCCTCGGCCTGGAGCGCGTGGGCCGCTGCCGCGACCCCGCCGTGGGTGTCGAGGTGGCGGAGGTCGGATCCGACACCGGGTACGAGGACCGCGACCCGGTTGGCGGTACGGAGGTCGCCGACGACCTCGACGGCGAGCCCGCGGTTCCGCGGGTCGAGAGCGAGGATCTGGCGACCCTTCAGGCCGAGCGCCTTGTCGAGACCGGCGTGGGCGGCTTCGGCCTGGTTGGCGGCGTACCGCAGGGCGGGCGGCGCGCCGTCGAGGTTCCCGACCGTGGCGGGGAACCTCTGGACGAGAGCGCGACTCTCGACGCTCGGCAGGTCGGTGAAGAAGTGCGCGACCTTGGTCGGCGTCGCGCTTACGAGGTTGGGGAGCTGAAGGCCGGCGTGCCGAGCGGCCCGCCAGGCATGGTAGCCGGGGATGCTCTCGACAGATCCGAGCGACGCGTGTGTCGGCGGGAGACTGGGACCGGCGCCTGTCGCGAGCACCACCGTGGCGAGGGCGGCCAGCACGATCCGTCGCGTTCGGGGCATCCGCTCTCTAGGTCCCTTCCGTGATCCCGCGCGTGAGCCGCCATGTGTACGGCCCGCGTCGGTCCGGAAAGGCGCGTACGAGGTGGCTGCCTTGACATCCCCCCGAACTGCTCCATCGATCCTGGCCTCGCCAGAGTAGGTGACCACGCGGAAGGCTGACCACCCGGGCCCCGGGGGCAATTCCGGACAACACCGCCCAACCTGCCGCCTGCGTGGCACGAGACGGACGGCCGGCTCGGGTCATGGCCGGTCGTCGGCGCGAGAGGGTCGGTCGGCGCGAGAGGGTCGGCCGGCGCGAGAGGGTCGGCCGGCGGGCTCGTCGCCCGCGGTGACGAGGCCGCTCTCGTAGGCGAAGACGACCGCCTGGGCCCGGTCGCGCAGGTCCAGCTTGGTGAAGATCCGTCCGACGTGCGTCTTCACCGTCTGCTCGGCGACGACGAGATGGTCGGCGAGCTCGGCGTTCGACAGGCCGCGGGCGATCAGGGTGAGCACCTCGCGCTCGCGCGTGGTCAGGGTGCTGAGCCTCGGTGACCTCGGACGTACGGCCGGACGGGTCCGCGCGAACTCCTCGATCAGCCGGCGCGTCACCGACGGCGCCAGCAGGGCGTCGCCCGCCGCCACGACCCGGACCGCGTTGATCAGGTCGGCCGGCGGTGCGTCCTTCAGGAGGAACCCGCTCGCACCCGCACGAAGCGCCTCGTAGACATAGTCGTCGACGTCGAACGTCGTGAGCATCAGCACCCGAGGGCGGTGCTCCACGCCGCGCGGCGGGTCCAGCAGGAGCCTGGTGGCGGCGAGCCCGTCCAGCTCCGGCATCCGGACGTCCATCAGGACCACGTCGGGGTGCTGGCGCTGCGAGACCGCCACCCCGGCCTTGCCGTCACCGGCGTCGCCGACCACCTCGATGTCCGCCTGGGCGGCGAGCAGCGCGGCGAAACCGGCCCGCACCATCGCCTGGTCGTCGACGACCACGACGCGGATCGTCATGGCCGACGCTCGCCGTCCGTGCGCGCGGGAGCGCTGGCCGGTGCCTGGGGCAGGACGGGAAGCGTCGCGGTCACGCAGAAGCCTCCGCCGTCGCGGGGACCGGAGACGAGCTGACCGCCGACGAGGTCCACACGTTCTCGCATTCCCGCCAGGCCGTGGCCCACACGCGGCGGCTCCAGCCGAGCCGACGGGACCGGCACGGCGTCCGGCGCGGCGTCGTTGGCGATCACCACGACCAGGGCCTGATCGGCCGGCTGGACCCGTACCTCGGTCCGTGCGCCGGCGCTGTGGCGTACGACATTGCTCAAGGCCTCCTGGACGATGCGGTAGGCGGTCAGCGCGACGAGTTCGGGCGGGTCGGCCGGCAGGTCCGCCAGCGTCAGCGTCACCGGGGTGCCCGCGCGACGGGTCGCCGCCACGAGCGGGGCCAGGTCGCCGAGCCCGGGCTGCGGCGCAGTTGCTCCTGCGTCCTCCTCGTTTCGCAGCACCCTGAGCAGGCGGCGCATCTCGGTCAGGGACTCCCGGGCGGTACGACCAATCGCCTCGAACTCCTCCTTCGCGGCAGGAGTGAGCCCCTCGATCCGGAACTCTGCCGTCGAGGCCTGCACCGCGACCATCGACATGTGGTGGGCCACGATGTCGTGCATCTCGCGCGCGATGCGGGCCCGCTCCTCGAGGAGCACCCGGCGCGACCGCTCGTCGGCCGTGAGGAGTTCCTCCGCGGCGAGCCGGGTACGGGACTGCGCCCAGATCCGTGCGGCCGTACCGACCACGAGGGCAAGCGCCGAGAGCAGGGTGAACAGCGTGACGTCGTCTTCGGGTTCGCGGGTGGGCGGCCCGGTGCTCGCGACAAGGAGGTTGCTCACCGCAGCCAGGAGCCACAGCGGCACGGCGACCACCAGCCGGTGGGTCCGTGCGAGCGCGAACTGCACCACCAGGTACGCCAGCAGAGCGGTCGGTAGCAGCGGCCACGGCTCCGACGGATCGATCGGGACGACGACGAGGGGTACGACGCACGAGCTCGCGAAGACCAGCCACGCCACGACCGGGCGGAAGGCCGCGAGGACGACGGGCAGGGTCTGCCAGGCCGAGAACGCCAGCGCGAGCAGGAGTGCAATGGCCGGGGCGAAGCCGTCGACGGTGTAGTTGGTGCGGGTGAACTGGGCGCCCGAGACACCCAGGACGAGAGCCAGCGCGACGGCTCCGGCGACCACCGCGCGGCGTGACAGCGAGGCCGGTGCGCGAACCCCCTCATCGGCGTTCGGCGGCTCGTGCCGTTGCGGTCTCCGTCCCCTCACCGTCGCCAGCCTAGGCCGCCGTCCGGGCGTACCCATCGGTCCGTAGTGGGAGCCGCCGCCTCCGCGCGTAGCTCCGTGGTGTGACCGCCCGGCCGCGGGCACCGCGCTGGGGTGAGCGACGACATGGCGCTGTCGCACGACGAGCCGGCGGCCACCTCCGCCCTAGCGTCCGGCCGAGCAGACGACCGGTGGACCGGTCACGAGACCATCGGGAGGAACCGTGCGAGAGCCCATGTCGACCGTGCTCGCCGAGTTGTACGAAAGGCACCTCGAAGCGCTTCAGGTTGCCCGCAAGGACCAACGCGAGCTGGTCAGATCGACGCACGCGAGCGGTACCGGCCGGGCGACCGGACCAGGCAGTGCGACCGGACCGACGGGTGGTGGGGCGGCGGGCGCAGCGGCACCGATGAGGGCGCAGCTCGACGACATCGAGGCCGAGATCACCTACCTGCTGCTGCGGGAGCGCCGGCCCTCGACCGTGGTGGAGATCGGTGCGCTGCACGGCTGGTCCACGAGCTGGATCCTGCGCGCGCTCGCCGACAACGGATGCGGCCACCTGCACACCTTCGACCGGATCGACGAGGCGGTCCGTCGGGTTCCGCCCGAGCTGTCCGCCGGCCGGTGGACCTTCGTTCCAGGAGACGTCCGACGTACGGTCGGACGCATTCCGGCCGAGGTCGACCACCTCTTCGTCGACGCCGCCCACACCGGCCGGTTCGCCCGGTGGTACCTCAGTCGCGTCCTCCCGGCAGTCCCGCCGGGAACGCAGGTGAGCGTGCACGACGTCTTCCACCGCCGGACGCCGCTGCCGTGGAGCGAAGGAGGCGTGCTGCTCACCTGGCTCTCGTCCCGCGGCACGCCGTGGTTCACGGTGGCGCCGAGAAGGGCGCCGGACCTGTACGAGCAGGTCGTACGACTCCGCGACCGTCTGGGGCTCACCGACCCGATCAGGCCCGGTACCACGAACCCGATGCTGTTCTTCGTCACCTGAGCCGTCGTCACCTGAGCACATCGTCACCTGAGCCGTCGTCACCTGAGCACATCGTCACCTGAGCCGTCGTCACGAGCACATCGTCACCTGAGCCGTCGTCATCTGAGCACACCGTCACCTGAGCCGCCTCGGGACTTGGACCAGGCCTGCCCTCGGGCTCGCTCCACCACCGCCTGCGCCCGCCGCTCCTGCCCGACATGCCCTACCGTTGCGCTGGTCGTCACGTGCGCCGGTCAGAGGGGCGGCCGGCGCGGGACGTGGAGCGAGGAGGCGGACGCGTGCGGGTGATCGTCGTCGGGGGTTCGGGCACCGTCGGGTCGCTGGTACTCCCCTACCTTGCCGAGCACCACGAGCTCGCGGTCTTCGACCTCAAGCCGCCGGTCGCGGGCGTCTCCGCCGACTACCACGCCGGTGACCTTCGGGACGTCGCCGCAGTACGCCGGGCCGTGGAGGGCGCCGAGCGGCTCCTCTTCATGGCCATGGGTCCGCTGGCGGGATGGGGCACGCCCGACAACGCCCGGCTCCATCTCGAGGTCGCGGTCTCCGGGCTCCACACGGCACTCGAAGCCGCGCACGACGTCGGCATCGGGCGCGCCGTCTACACGAGCAGCATGTCCGTCTTCACCGGGCCGCGGGCTTCGGGTGGCGCGCGCGACCGCTATCCGGACGAGTCCGTTCCACCGGACGCGACGAACTTCTACGGCCTCGCGAAGCGTCTCGGCGAGGAGGTGTGCCGCAACGCCGTTCTCGAGTGGGGAATGGACGTGGTCGCGCTGCGCCTGTGCCACCCGACCGCGGACGCCGACTTCCCGCGTACGGACGATCCGCAGACGCAGACGATCTGCACCTCCGCCCGCGACACCGCACGCGCTCTCCTTGCCGCGTTGGACTTCCAGGCCCCGGGGTTCGAGGCGTTCGGGATCAGCGGCGACGGCGCCGAGCGGCTCGTGCCGATCACCAAGGCGCGGGAGGTCCTCGGCTGGTCCCCTCTCGACCGGACGGACCAGCAGCCGGCCACGCAGGGAACCTGACGGTCGCACTCCGAGCGCAGGGTCGGCGTCAGTGCGACGCCGCGAGGTCCACCTGGACACCGGCCACCGCGACACCGACCTCGCCGTCGTATGCCGCGCCCGCCGCGCGGACGGCCGCCGTCTCGTCCGAGCCCGGCCACAAGTGCGTCAGCAGGAGCCGCCGGACCCGCGCGTCACTCGCCTGTACGGCAGCCTGCCGCGCGCTCGTGAGGTACTCGACGGAGTCGTCCGGGACCTCGTTCGGATAGGTGGCCTCGGCCACCAGGAGGTCGACCTCCTCGGCGAGCTCGACCACGCCACGGCTCGGGCCGGTGTCGCCGGTGTAGGCGAGCGTCACTCCCCCGGCGGTCAATCGGATCCCTGCGTTGGGAACCCAGTGCGGCAGCAGTCGCGTGTCGGCCTCGAAGGGCCCGACTTCGAGGTGGTCGCCGGCCTCGAACTCCCGCAGGACAAGGGCGTCGTCCAGCATCCCCTTGCGGTCGAGGGCGAGGACGGCGTCGAGTGCGCCTGGCAGCGCGTAGACCGGCAGGGCCGGCGCGGGGTCCTCCCGTAACGCACGGGCCCGGAGCAACGGGTTCAGGTCGGCGCAGTGGTCGGGATGTCCGTGCGTGACGAACACCGCGTCCACCTGGTCGGCCTCGATGTGGTCGAGGAGCCGCGGCACGGTGGCGTAGCCGACATCTACCAGCAACCGGAAGCCGGACTCCTCGACCAGGTAGCCGCTGCAGGCCTCCCCGGCGGCCGGCCACGCGCCACAGCCACCGAGCACGGTGATCCTCATGCCCTCACCCTAGGAGCGGCATCACCCTCAGGTCCTGCTGGTTCCTCTCGACTCCGCGACGGCCTCCTCGACGACGCCCTCGACCGGGTAGCCGGCAGCCACCCAGTCCTCGATGCCTTCGCGGTACTTGCGGACGTTCGTGTATCCGAGTCGTTCGAGCCTGGTGGCGACGGCCTGGCTGTTGCCGCACGACGGGTTCGTGCAGTAGGTCACGACCGGCGCGTTCGGGTCGGGCAGGAGGTCGGCGGCGCGCGCCTCGACGTCGCTCTCCACGAGGTTGAGAGCGCCGGGGAGGTGCTGCTGGGCCCAGTAGTCCGAGGGCAACGCGTCGACGACGGTGAGGGTGCCGTCCTCGATGCCGTTACGCAGGTCGTCGCGGCTGATCAGAGCAGTCATGGTGATCCTTCGGTGAGCGGCGTGGGCCGACACAGGACGTGGCGGGCCCTCGCGGGACGTAAGCGGACTAGAGTCCAATTGACATGAACGACAATTCCGGACCGTGGTCCGTTTATTCCTTGGACCTGACCGCGCCGGGCGACTCCGCACCGAAGGAACGCGCGGACGCCGCCCGCAACCGCGCCCGGATCCTCGACGCGGCGGAACGCCTCTTCACCGAGTACGGCGTGGGAGCGGTCACCATGGACCAGGTGGCGGCAGCGGCCGGCGTCGGCAAGGGCACCCTGTTCCGCCGGTTCGGCGACCGGGCCGGCCTGGCGGTGGCCCTGCTCGATGCCCGCGAACGCGAGCTGCAGGAGGCGATCCTGTCGGGTCCTCCCCCGCTCGGCCCCGGCGCCGAACCCGGTGAGCGCGTCGTCGCGTTCCTCCATGCGTACGTCGAGTTCCTCGACACCCACCTCGACCTGATCCACATGTCGGAGACGGCGAGCCCCGGCGCGAGGTACCGCATCGGCGCGTACCGCCTCTGGCACCGGCACCTCGCCGTCCTCGTGGGACAGGCACGCGAGGACCTCGACGCCGACTACCTCGCGCACGTCCTGCTCGCACCACTCGCCGCCGACCAGCGCCGAGCCCTTCGCGACAGGTACTCCCTCAGCCGGGTCCGCGACGGCCTCGTGCTGACCGCCCGGGCCATCCTCGGGATCGCCGGCGACCAGCATCGGGACCGACCAGAACCGACCAGGCGGCCAACGCCACCGGACCAGCCCCAGCGACCGCGA
Organism: uncultured Actinomycetota bacterium; assembly: GCA_963721745.1. Taxonomy (GTDB): domain Bacteria; phylum Actinomycetota; class Actinomycetes; order Propionibacteriales; family Actinopolymorphaceae; genus Thermasporomyces. Next base: position 87,405 of record CAVRKO010000005.1, read on the forward strand.
CGCACGCGACGAAAGGACACCCCATGAAGGCGATCCTCGTCATGTTCGACACGTTGAACCGGCGCTTCCTCCCGCCGTACGGCAACGACTGGGTGCACGGCCCCAACTTCTCCCGGCTGGCGCGGCGCGCGGTGACGTTCGACAACTGCTACGGCGGCAGCATGCCGTGCGTCCCGGCCCGCCGTGAGCTCCACACCGGGCGCTACAACTTCCTACACCGCGGCTGGGGCCCGCTCGAGCCGTTCGACGACTCGATGCCGGAAATCCTTCGCGGCAAGGGGATCTACACCCACCTCGCCAGCGACCACCAGCACTACTGGGAGGACGGCGGGGCGACCTTCCACGGGCGGTACAGCTCGTGGGAGTTCTTCCGCGGCCAGGAGGGCGATGCCTGGAAGGGTCACGTCGCCGACCCGGACATCCCCGACGCCGTCAAGCTGGCCCGCGGGCAGACCTGGCGGCAGGACTGGGTCAACCGTGGCTACCTGCAGCAGGAGGCTGAGCACCCGCAGACCAGGACCTTCGATGCGGGGCTCGACTTCGTACGCACCAACCATGCGCAGGACGACTGGTTCCTCCACCTGGAGACATTCGACCCGCACGAGCCGTTCTTCACCTACAAGCAGTTCAAGGACCTCTACCCGCACGAGTACGCCGGCCCGCACCAGGACTGGCCCGACTACAAGCGCGTGACGGAACGTCCCGAGGTCGTCGACCACGTGCGCTACGAGTACGCCGCCCTGCTCAGCATGTGCGACGCCTCCCTCGGCCGGGTGCTCGACGCGATGGACGAGCTGGACCTGTGGAAGGACACGATGCTCATCGTGTGCACCGACCACGGCTTCCTCCTCGGTGAGCACGGCTGGTGGGGCAAGAACGTCCAGCCGTGGTACGACGAGGTCATCCACAACCCCTTGTTCGTCTGGGATCCGCGCGTCGGGCATGCCGGCGAGCGCCGCCAGAGCCTGGTCCAGACGATCGACCTCGCACCGACCCTGCTCGAGTTCTTCGGCGTCGAGCGGCCGCCCGACATGCAGGGAGTTCCGCTGCGGGAGACACTCACGGCGGACGCGCCCATCCGGGAGGCCGGCCTGTTCGGCAGCTTCGGTGGGCACGTCAACGTGACCGACGGGCGCTACGTCTACATGCGGGCGTGTGCCGACCCGTCGAACGGCCCGCTCTTCGAGCACACCTTGATGCCCACACACATGCGCCGCCGGTTCTCACCCAAGGAACTGCACGGTGCCGAACTGGCCGGGCCGTTCACGTTCACCAAAGGTTGCCAACTGCTCCGCACGAAGGGCCGGCCGCAGGCGAACACGTACGCCCACGGATCGATGCTGTTCGACCTCGACGCCGACCCGCACCAGGACCACCCACTCGTCGACGACGCCGTCGAGACGAGGATGGCTGACCTGCTCGTACGCCTGATGCGGGCGAACGACACGCCGCCGGAGCAGTACGAACGGCTAGGCCTCCCCGCCACCGGCGAGATCGAGCCGCACCATCTCCTCCTGCGCCGCCAGCACGAGCAGGTGACCCGCGCCCTCACGCCCCTGCCCGAGCCCGACGAGCTGCCCACCGGGCGGTTCGACCTGCACACGCCGCTGTCCAAGCTGCTCGCGGATCCCAACGCCGTCGCCGCGGTCACCGCCGAGCTGCCGGGCTTCCTCGACAACCCCCGCGTGGCGACGCTGGGACACCTGTCGCTGCGGGAGTTCGCAGCCGTGGCGCCGGGAGTGCTCGACGCGGGTCGACTCCGGGCGCTGGCGGCCGCCCTGGCCGGCGCAAGCGCGGGTTGACGCGAGGGCCCGTCAGCGGACGGCGACGGCGATGACCTGGGTCACCTGGGTGGGGTTGAAGTTGTCGTCGGACACGAACACCAGCGTGCGTTCGCCCGAGCGCAGGCGCGGACCCCACGCCATCCCCTCCACATTGTCGACATGGTCGAGTCCGAGGTCCGCGAAGTCGACCACGAGCCGCTTGTGCACCGGGCAGTAACCACCGTCGGCGAGGCTGGGGTCTGACCGGACGTCCGTCGCTCCGCGTACGTCGATCTCGTACAGCCGGATGCTGTTGCCCACACCGGGGACGAACGCGCGCTCGAGCACGAGGTAGTGGTGCCGGTCGACCGCGAGCAGCTCGCTGATGCCGTTGTCCGCGGTGGCGGTGGGTGGTTCGGGAACGGCGGGGATGGCGTCGAGACGGTACGCCAGCTGACGCAGCGGCGCGCCGGACCGCTTGTCGTACCACGTCAGGCGGTTGACGGCACCGGACGTCGGCGTGGGCAGCGGGCCGTCCTGGTACAGCGGGCCCTCCATCGAGGTCACGAGTCCGCGGCCGTCCGCCGTGAGGGTGAGACCTTCGAGGACGGCGTTGCGGCGGGGGCCGTGCTCCGCCGCGCTCATCCTGAGGTTCGCGGGCTGCCTGAGCTCGCGGACATGCCGACCGGTGGTCGTCAGCTGGCGTACCCAGGGGTCCACCAGGTCCGGCGCCGAACCGTCGGTGGGAACCTCCCGCTTGCCCTCGCTCGACCAGTACAACGTGCCGGACCTCGGGTCGAAACGGACCGACTCGGGATCGGCGACCTCGGGGTCCTTCGTGGCGAGCGGCGGGAACGTGGATCCGTCCGTACGCCGGATCGCCGTACCGCCGGTCAGCCGTACGCCGTGGAGGCCGGCCGAGGTGAGGTCGAGCCGCGCGGTGAAGAACCGCGCCGGCGCCTCCTCGGAGTCGTCGGACAACAGGAACCAACGGCCCGTACGCCGGTCGTAGTCGATGCCGGACAGTTCGCCGACCGCCATCCCGTCCACGACGAGATCCTTGGGGATGACCTGGTCACCGAGGAGGCGTACCTGGCCGTGCTGTTGACCTGCCGTGACATCGGGGGCCTCGGGGCCGGCGCTCGCGGCGGCCGGCACGGCGGCGACGCAGGTCAGGGCGATGGCCGCGGCGACGCCGGTGCGGATCCGCGAGAAGCCTGTGCAGAAAGATCGCATGAGACCTCATCCAACCCGATCCAGGACACCTCGGGCTACCTCGCCCACCGCTGTGCTCGAAGCGTTCATCGAAAGGCTACGTCCCGGCCGCGGTCGTTCAGTGCAGGGCACTCTCGATCAGGACGATCGCCAGGCCCATGGCCAGGTTGGCGAAACCCGACACCACGACTCCCCGGCGCCCCATGCCCGCTCGTACGCTCGCGAGAACGGCCCAACCCACCTGCCCCGCGATGGCAACGCCCAAGGCGACTGAAGCCACCGCTGCGTCGGAGACACCCAGCGCCCACCCCAGCACGGCGACCACCGTCGGTGGGATCGCCGCCTGCGCGATGGGCAGCTCCCGACGGGCCACCGAGCTCACCCGTCCCTTCGGCAGCCGCCCCCCTTCCGCCACCGGATGGGTGGCGCGCCCGCCGACGACCCGCGCGTACACGTGGGCGATCCAGAAGACGAGGCCCGTCGCGAGCAACGTCGCGGCAAGGTCCAGCGCGGCGAGCGGAGTACCGTCCGCATCCGCGCTCGCCACGACAGAAGCGGCGAGCAGCGATCCGTAGACCGCGCCCACGTAGTCCGCCCGTCCGTCATCCGGCGGCCTCCGCCGCGCGGTGGTCATCAGGACCCTCCGGCCGGCGTGGCCGGTGCGCCTCCGCCGATCCTCGGCAGGTGGCGAGGTCGGTTCACCGGGCGGCTACCGCACCTCGTCCGCCCGTACGTCCCGACCTGGTGGCCCGACCCGCGGCCCGGATCTGGAGCGCCACCCCGATGGTGAGCGCACCGAACACCAGCAGCCAGATGCCCAGCACGAGAACGAGCACGGTCAGGGAGAGATCGGGGAACGCGAGGACGACAATTCCGGCCACGATCCCGAGGAAGCCGGCCAACAGTGCGAGTCCGCGCCCGGGCCGCGCCCGTCCCACGAACGCCGACACGATGGTGACGACGCCGTCGACGATCCAGAACAGGCCCAGCAGGAGGGCGAGGATTCCGATCGTGTGCGTCACATCCCGCAGCATCAGGACCCCGACCACGAGTGCGACGACGCCGATCAGCGCGACCAGGACCCGGCGCCCGCCGTCGATGTCCTCCGCGGCGATCGCCTGCGCGACGTAGAACACGCCGTAGACGAGGATCTGCAGGGCGAACAGAACCGCTACCACGTCGAGCGTGCGGCCCGGCCAGATCAGTGCGGCCACGCCGAGCACCAGGCTGACGCAACCGAAGAAGAGAACCGCGGACCAACTGTCGCCGATCGCGAGCAGCAGGGTGGCGATGCCGCGGCTCGCGGCCGGACGGCCGGACGCGGTGCGCCGAGCAGCGGGCCCTCTGCCCGCGGCCGGCCTCCGGTGGGCTTCCGGCCTGGCCTGGGCCGGAACACCCGTGGAGGTCGAGGAGTCCGAGGTCGTCCCCTGGGCCGGGATGTCACGCCGGGCATCCTGCGCCTGCTGGACATCCTTGCCGCCGTTGGCGTTCTGGGCTTGCCGGTTCCTGGCCTGTTGGTTCTTGGCCTGCTGGTTCTTGGCCTGTTGGTTCTTGGCCTGCTGGTTCTTGGCCTGTTGGTTCTGGGTTTGCTGGTCGGAGGACGGCCGGGACGGTTCGGGCGGTCGCCTCGATCCGCCCGAATCGTCGGAGAGCGGGTCAGACGGCATCGCTCTCGCCCCTTTCGCACCGGAGTCGCTGCGACGGCTGCCGCAGTCCACACGGGACCCCTGTCCAGTGCATGCCTCAGGCTTCACCGTTCCTGGGGAGGTCTGCACCACCCGAACAGGGTGGAGCTTGGCGACCCGGGGCGGCGTATCGCGACATCCCGGCCGTACGACCAACAGCAACCGGCCCGGATCCGCGAGGGAGCCGGGCCGGCCAATGACTGCGGTCATATCTGCGGTCATGTCTGCGGTTGTGCGGCGAACGGTTGGCCGAGCGGCTGGGCCTCAGGTGACGTCACCGCCTCCGCGGCCGGCGTCTGGTGGATCCCGGGATGGACGAACGCGAAGGCGGTCAGACCCAGCAACAGGACAGTGCCGAGGACGTACGGCGCGGCAGGGGCGATCTCGTACAGGCCGGTACCCATCAGCGGACCGCTCATGAACGCGAGAGCGCTGCTGGAACCGACCAGCCCGGCAACTGCTCCCTGCTCACCTCGGGTGGCCAGGAGGGTCGGCGCGGACATGAACCCGGGGATGCCGAATCCCATTCCAGCTCCGAGCAGGGCCATTCCCGCGCCGAGCAGGAGCCCGTTGGAGGCCACGGTCACGAGGATCATGCCGACGGTCATGACGATCGTCCCGACCCTGATGAGACGCACCGGCGTCCAGCCCAGGCGCGGGACGGCCACCGCCTGGACGAGAATGATCATTCCCGCTCCGGCCAGCATGACCAGGCTGGTCGCCTGCCCGGTCTCCTGCGTACTGAGGTGCAGTCGGTCCTGCAGCAGGAAGCCGATGGTCATGAGGACGATCGCGAGAGCGAGGTAGAGGCCGAACCCGATGGTCAGGAAGGGCCACATACGACGGTCGAACGGGCTGACCTTTGCCGTCGGGGGGCGCGTCCGGTGAACTTGCGGCTTGGCCACGCCGATCCCGACCAGGACGGCGATCACGGCCAGGATGACCGGTGCGACGTAGATCGGAGCCAACAGGCCGGCAAGACTCAGCACTCCGCCGAGCGCAGGCCCGACGGCCAGGGCGAGTCCCTGCGCCGCGCCGATCATGGACATGCCCCGCACCCGTTCGGCCGTACCGGACGTCATGTCGGCCACGTACGACTGTGCGGTCACCGGCGTCGCGGCCCAGGCGAGGCCGAACACGACGCCCCGGCTGAGCAGGACCAACGTGAACAGCAGCGGCACGGCGAGCACGCGGGTCAGCCCGATGTGGGCGACAATCGCGAACGCCAGCAGGCCGATCATCGCACCCACGAGCGAGATCAGCAGTACGGGCCGATGCCCCCACGACACGCTGCGGCGACCCCAGAACGGGCTGGCGAGCACGACGCCCGCCCCGCCGACTGCCCACACGGCTCCCAGCGCCAGCTCGCTGAACCCGAACTCGCGGGCGAGTGGCGGAAGGATCGGGTTCAGCATCTGCTGGCCCGCCATCAGGCCGAACACAGCCAGGCACACCAGCAGGATCGGCCGCCCGCCGCTCGACTCGGATCTGAGGCTCATGCCCGTCCCCCGTGCGCGTCGCTCGCCTTCTCGTGCTGGGTGTCGACACGGGGCGTGATGGTCAGCAGGTCGCCGGGCTCCACGACCGCCAGCCGGTGCCACCGGCCGACGGGGACGATGAAGGACCGGCCAGCGGTCAGGGTGGCCGCCGGCACCGTCCCGTCGCCGTCGTCGCGCAGATAGACCTGCAGCGCGCCGGAAAGCACGCAGAGCACCTCGTGCCCGCTGGGGTGCCGCTCCCAGACATCGGAGTGCACCGCCCGGTCGCTGTCGGCACGAAACGCCCCTACGGTCCACAGACCCCCGTCGCCGTGGCCGGCCCGTGCGTTCCGTCGGGTGCGTGGTTCGGCCACGCCGTCCTGCCGGAGGTGGATCAGGGTGTCGAACAGATCGATGGTGTCACTGTCGTTTTCGAACATGTTCCAAAAGTACATCGGCGCCATGGAGGTGTCGAATGGGAAAGCGACCGTGCGGGCTTCGCACCGGATTCCGACGAGCAGCATGATGGGGAGATGCCACGACCCGCCGCGCCGCACCGCCGCACCGGCCGCCCGCCGATCACCTCACGCGACCAGATCATGGCGGCGGCCCGTCGGATCATGGACCGGGACGGTTGGGAGCGGCTGACCCTTCGCCGGCTGGCGGCTGAGGTCGGTGTCGGCACGACGACGCTGTACCACCACGTGCGCGACAAGGAGGACCTGCAGGTCCAGCTGCTCAACTACTACGCGGACCAGATCGAGCGGCCCCCGCTACCCAGCGACCCGCGAGAACGCATCGTCGTTGCGGCCACGGTGATGCACGATTCCCTCGCCGCCTGGCCGCAGGCCGCCGAGGTCCTGACGGCTGACGACCTGCTCGGGGAGTCGGCACTGTGGATGGTCGACACCATCGTGGGCGGCGCCCTCGAATGTGGATGCACCACTGAGCAGGCCGTGGATCTCTACCGCAGCATCTGGTACTACACCCTCGGCGAGATCCTCGTCCGCGCGCACGCCAAGCGTCGCGCCGAGGAAGATCGACCCCGATACCGCGACACGGTCTTCAACAGCCTGGACGAGTCCCGCTTTCCCCACCTCGCCGAGATCGCGAACCGGTGGCCACGGTTGACCTCCCGCGACACCTATCTCCAGGGCCTACGGGCCTTCGTCGACGGGCTTCTCGCACAGGGGAAACCGACCGGCCCGTAACAGCGGGCACCCTTCGCCCAGATGCTGGCGACCGGCCTTCCGGCCGGGAATCTGTTTGACCCCAACCCATGAGCTGCCTATACACTCTCGTCGTCGATGCCCTTGGATGAGCTAGCTCGACCCGTGAGGACATAGTCCTCGGTCGAGAAGGCGCCCAGGGTGGAGGCCGAGGGTCCCCTTTGCGGGCCCGCCCCCTTTTACCTTTCCTGAGCGTGGAATGAGGGCCTCATGACACATGACATTACGGTCGGACTCGTTGGCTACGGGCTCCGAGGCGACCTGGCACCACACATCCATCAGCCCGGCGGAGGCTCAAGAGTCGTCGCACTGTGTGACCCGGATGCGTCCGCACGCGACCGGTTCCGCAGCACCTATGGCCACGACGTCTCAGCCGTTGCCACTCTCGAGGACTTCCTGTCGTTGAAACCGGACGCAGCGTTCGTCCTGAGTCCGGACTATCTCCATGAGGAACACGCCTGTGCGCTGCTCGATGCCGGTATCGCCGTGTATCTGGAGAAGCCGATGGCAATTACAACGGCGGGAGCCGACCGCGTTCTCGCCGCAGCACAGCGATCCGGCGGACGACTCTATGTCGGGCACAACATGCGCCACATGCCGTTCGTACGGGAGATGAAGCGCCTCATCGATGCCGGTGCCATCGGCGAACCGAAGGTGGCTTGGTGTCGCCACTTCGTCGGGAACGGCGGTGACTTCTACTTCGCAGACTGGCACGCCGAACGCAGATACGGCACCAGCCTGCTGCTGCAGAAGGGCACCCACGACATCGATGTGCTCCACTGGCTGTGTCAGTCGTACTCCACCTCGGTAAGCGCAATCGGTGACCGCATGGTGTACTCGCCGGAACAGGGCGAGGCCAGCCACAGCACAGAAGCGGCTCCTCTGGGTGAGACAACGCCGTGGTGGCGGTCGAAGACAGGCTTGACCCGCTGGCCGCCACGCTCACTCACTGGACTCAACCCCGCCATGGATGTCGAGGACGTTTCCATGGTGATGCTGCGCCTCGGCAATGGCGTCCATGCTTCGTACCAACAGTGTCACTTCACGCCAGACTATTGGCGCAACTACACCATCATCGGTACCGAAGGGCGCCTGGAGAACTTCGGCAATGGCGGCCCGGGCACCGTCGTCCGGGTATGGAATCGCCGGCACGACTACGAGCCCGAAGGCGACCTGAGCGTGACAGTCGATCCGACGAGCGAGTGGCACGGCGGCGCGGACCCGCTGATGGTCGCCGAGTTCTTCCGATACGTACGCGAGGGTGGCACCACCGAAACCTCACCCGTGGCGGCCAGACACGCGGTCGCCGCCGGCTACGCAGGAGCGGAGTCGATCCGGTCAGGTGGAGTGCCAATACAAATCCCAGCCGCTGATCCCACAGTTACGGCCTACTTCGAATAGTGGACGCGACCGGCGGATCGGACCGCATTTCGTGGCCGATCCGCCGGTCCGGTCGTTCGGCACGGGCAGTCTGCTCCTCGTCGTTCTCGCAACCAGCCTTGCCGGTCGAAGACTCGTCTGGGTCTGCACGACTTCAAGCCTGGAACCGGGCTCCGCTGCACGCGATTCAGGACCTAGACCATGCCCTTCGCCTTCATCGCCGCTGTGAGATAGGCGATGACGTCGTCGTGCGTGGGCTTCCTGGCCCACTCTGCGCGCGAGGCATTGACGGCCCAGTCCAGCGGGGTCTCGTCCGAGCCATCGGACCGCGCCGCCAGGTCAGCGCCTCCCTCGACCAGCCTTCGCGTCTGTTCGAGGTCGCCCTTCCAGGCCGCGATGTGAAGCGACGAAGCCGGCCACGGTGGAAGTTCCAGGGCCCGCTCGAAAGCCTCGCGGGTGTGCACCGGTTCGCCATGGGAGATGATCACCCGCTCGAACGGAAGGTCCAGCATCGCCCGCAGGTCACGAAGGGCGCGTTCCTCGTGCGTAGGCGACATCCAGACCCGTAGCGCGCCCTTTCGCTCGGTCAGCCCATCTCCGAAGACAAGGGTTCGGTGCTCTGGAAGCCACAGCGGCGTCTCATGCCATCCGCGTACATCCCGGAAAGGCACCAGACCCCCCGGCAGCTCCTCTCCGGGCACGATCTTCTGCACCTCGGTCTCGGGCGGGCCCACCTTGTCGATCATGTCGGGATCAAAGGCGTTCGGGCCGTACGCGCGGCATCCATAGCGGCGGACCAGCGCATCGACGCTCCATGTCTGGCGATCGCTCCAGGTCTCGCGCATGTGATCGCCAATCAGGACCGCAACCGCCGTGGGCGCTCGTCCGGCGAATCGATCCCACACCTGGCTCGCGTCATCCGGCGGGAGTAGAGGATCGAGCACCCACCTTTCGGCGCCCACGTCCACGCAGACGCTCGTCACCACTTCCTGCCAGTCATGGCCCTCGCTCCATTCGGGGTGCTCGAGCCTCCAGATCCAAAGACCAGGCTCGAGATCGATGACCTCCACTGTGGGCGAGCTGCGCTGACTCATCGCCGCGTCACTCCTTTCGCTTGCGGCCCGTCCGTCCGCCAGTCCGGCGGGACGGAGCTGGCAGAGCCAGTGTGGCGGGCATACCGGACACCTTTGGTCCTGTACGTAACGACGCCGCGGAGTCTCACTCACCGTCCTCCCTACCGACAGCGCCACCACGTGACAGACCTTCTGGCGTAATTGCACGCGAATTGCACGACAGGCCGGAACCGGTCGACTTCGGCTTTCAGCTGATGGCTCGGTTACCACTCGTCGGCTACGCGCATTGGATGCTCGCGTAGGGAGGCTCTGAATGCGGCGCTGCGAGGACCGACCGATCGTGTCAGGAGGAGGTCATCGGAGACCCAGGTGCTCCCATCCGCTCCGGCCACGATCGTCGCACCGGGGGCAAGCTCCCAGCCGGCCCGACTGTAGAACTCGACAAGGTGCGGGCCACAAGTCAGGACCCCCACATCTGCTTGGCCGGCGTCGATGCGGGCACCCGCAGCGGCAACCAGCCGTCCGGCCCAGCCCTCACCTCGAAAGGCAGGGAATGTCATCACCGCTGTCGGGCTCTGCACGACGTAGTGCTCTCCGCCAACTGAGACGGTCGTAGTGATGATCTCCAGGTGGCTAATGAGCTGGGAACCAGCCGTGTAGAGCAGGTGATGAGGCCTCATGTCAGGATGAGAGGTCCAGTCACGGAACCGGTTCGGTCCGGTGAATCCGTCCGGCCAGATGATGCGCAGGAACGACAGTACCTGCGCCTTGAGAACCTCCGGCAGATGTTCGTCGGCACACTCGCGGAGTTCGATGTTCGTCTGCACGTCGGCAGGGTTCTAGTCTCAGGGCGCGCTTCGCAACTCGTTTGCGGTGTGGGATGTGCCTGCGCATCGCGCTTCCGCCACCAGCAAGATCGCCCTATGTGGAGGTTCCTCTCTCGGCGGGCAGGCGATGCCCAAACCCGGGGTTCTGAGGGGCGGCGCAACGCTCGGCGCGTCCCCCGCCAGGCCTGGCCTTACCAACCCAGAGTTGGGCGTGCGTGTGCTCCGTCGGGTGACGTGCGAGAGTCGTCCGCCACGTGATCTGCGACAGCCGAATGCACGCGTCGCGGCAGATCCGGTTGGCGGTCAGAGTGGTTGCCAGGTCTGACATGGGCGATTGGCGCAACCAGGGTTCGGCAGCACGGGAGTCGAAGCACGGAGCCAGGGAGGGCTACTGGTTAGGTGTTCACCAACCACTGTTGCCCGTCGATGAGTTCGCGAACCGCGTCGAGGTGTCCGGCGTGACAGGCGGTCTCAGTGATCACATGGAGCAGGACATCTCGGAGGTTGTGCAGGCGCCACTCGCCCTCGGGAAAGGGCCACCAGGCCAGGTCGGCATCTGGGGATGAGGCGGCGATGACGGCATCCGCCAAGGACGCCTCGCGGCTGTAGCGGTCAAGGACGTCGGCGGCCGGCAGGCCGGGATCCACCTGCCATGCGCTGGCCTGGCTGCGCACCTGTTCGATGACCTCCGGATCCCCAGCCACAACAGCGCGGAAGTACAAACGCTCCACCGACAGCGTGAGGTGCTGCACCATCCCCAGGCAGGTCCACCCCGAGGGCAGCACCGGGCGCCGCAGCGCCTCGTCACCGAGGCCTTCCACGGCCCCCAGCACGTGCTCTCGCTCTCCCTGGAGACATCGCATCAACGCGGTGATCTCGGTGTCGACCGCGACCGTCATTTCTGAACCTCCCTGAAACGAGCTTGCTTCACGATTGAATGTAACCTTGTGGTTACGTAGCAACATGGGTACGTTAGCAGCATGGACGCTGTGTTGCACGCGCTGGCGGACGAGAGCCGGCGCACGGTTCTCGGGATCCTCCGCGACCACCCGGCGAGCGCGGGGGAGCTGGCCGAGGCTCTGCCGATCGCTCGCCCGGGTGTGTCCCGGCATCTGCGCGTGCTGCGGGAAGCCGGGCTGGTCGACGTACGCCAGGACGCGCAGCGCCGGATCTACACGCTCCGCCCGGAGGCGCTCGTCGAGGTCGACGAGTGGCTGGGAGAGTACCGCCGGCTCTGGGAGAACCGGCTCGACGCCCTCCATACCGAGATCGCACGAGGAAAGAAGGCACGACGATGACCACGATCGCGACGATGCGAACGCTCGACGAGACCCGCGGAGCAGTTCGTGTCGAGGACCTTTACGACACGGACATCGGCGACCTCTGGCAGGCGTGTACGACGCCTGGGCGGCTGGCCCGCTGGATCGCCCGGGTCGACGGCGACATGTGGGTCGGCGGCACGATCCAGGCCGTCTTCACGAGCAGCTGGACCGGTCCGGCGCGCGTCGAGGTGTGCGACGCGCCCCACCACCTGCTGCTGACGACGGAGCCGGGTACGGACGACGAGGGGCAGATTGAGGCGTGGCTAACCGAGGAGGGCTCCAAGACCCGGCTGGTGGTTGAGGAGCGCGGGCTGCCGATGAGGCATCTCCCGTTCCACGCCTCTGGTTGGCGGGTCCACCTCGAGGATCTCGGTCGGTCACTGGAGGTCGACGGCCCGGTCCATCCGGAGGGCTGGAGCTCCGATGCCGGGGCGCCCGGCTGGAAGGAACGCTGGGAAGAGCTCACGCCCACGTACCAGCAGATGGAGATCGGTTGATGTCGGACCTGATCAGGCTCAGCCTGACGACGGTCAATGCGCCCGACGCAATCGCGCTCGCGCGGTTCTACGCCGAGATCACCGGCGGGGTCGCGAAGGGTGACGAGTACTGGGCGCTCGTAGAAGGGCCGAACGGTGACATCGGGTTCCAGCAGATCGAGGACTACCGGCCACCCACCTGGCCGGATGGCGAGGTGGGAATGCAGATGCACCTCGAGTTCTTCGTCGACGACCTGGAGGCGACCGGAGCGCGTGTGCTGGCGGCCGGCGCTACCCGATTCGAGCATCAGCCCAACGCCGACCACTGCTTCGTGTACGCCGACCCGGCCGGGCATCCGTTCTGCCTGTCAATGTGGGGGGCCCCGAGAGTCGGCGACTGACACAAATCTCAGCTTGGACTGTGCCGAGGTGATCCGGCGGCGCCGGATAGTGCGTGACTACGCCGACCGATTGGCCCCAGTCCAGGAGACAACATCCACGGACGACATATTCGCAACCGCTGTCGCCACGTGGACCGGTCGGCCCGGCGTTAGGCAAAAACTTGATACGCAGGCTGTCCACTACGGCCAACTCAGTCGCGGCATCCGGCGACCTCGTGAAGTCCCGTCCGCCCAACTTCCGCGTCCTGGACTGCGCATGTGGGACCGGCCAGCTCGCGGTTGGTCTTCCCAATCTTGGCCGGGACGTTGTCGGGACTGACGCGAGCCTCGGGTTGGTCCGCCGGACGTTCAACCCCGAGGCCGAGGGATACATGGTGGCCGCAGGCAGGGAATAGGCGCTGATCACATCTGAGCCTCTAGCCGGGGTAGATACGCACATCGGCCGATCGGAACGTCCGCACATCGGCAGATCCGTGCGTTGATCGCTCGTCAGGTGGTCAGCTAGCCTCCCAGGCCCGTCGCGCATC
>CAVRKO010000006.1:0-226425 GCA_963721745.1 uncultured Actinomycetota bacterium
ACGACCCGACCGAGTTCCAGGTCGACTCGCGAACGCGCGCCAGCACCTCGCGTTCGGCTTCGGCGTCCACGCGTGCCCGGGTTCCCCGCTGGCGGGCCGAGACCCGTGAGCATCGAGCGACTGCTCGACCGCATGGCCGACATCCGGATCTCCGAAGCGGAGCACGGCCCGGCGGACGCCCGGCGCTACGAGTACGCGCCGACGTTCATCCTCCGCGGGCTCCAGCAGCTCCACCTCGAGTACACGCCCGTCGGCTGATCCGGACGCGGAGGCGCCGGACCCTTCTCGATCGGTTGGAACGGTGAGCGACAGCATGTGTCGCTGAACGCTCCAACGCACCCAAGAGACACGCGCCCTCGATCAGTTGGAACACTTGTCGGGTTCTCGTACGGATTGCCGTTCCAACACCCGGGGGTAGATCCTCACGGCTCGATCACCACTCGGATCGCGCCCGAGCGCCCGGTCGCCCGCGACCGGAACGCCTCGGGGGCATCCTCGATCGGGAAGCGGTGGGTGATCAGGGTCGCGGGCGATCTCCGGGTCCGTCGGCGAGCATCGTCGCGGCGTCCTCCATCTCGCGGCTGCCGTCGTGCGCGCAGTAGCCGAGCGACGGGAGCAGCTGGCCTCGCGGTGGAACAGCGGCATCCAGTTGACCTCGACCGTGCCGAGGTGGACGCCGAGCACGACGACCGTGCCGTCGCGGCGCGACGAGCTCGACGGCGCGGGCGAGGCTCTCGGCGGTGCCCGCCGCCTCGACGACGACGTCGTAGAGCCCGTCGGTGCCGACGCGCGCGCCGAGCCGCTCGGCCGCCTCGTGCTGGTGCGGGTGCCGGGCCTCGACGCGACCTCCTCGGCGCCCATGCGGCGGGCGCCGGCGACCGGCGAGCAGGCCGAGCGCGCCGGCGCCGACGATGGCGACCGCTGTCCGGGCCCGGTGCCGGCCAGCCGCGAGCGCGTGCCACGACACCGGGCGGGCTCGACGATCGAGGCGTCGCGCACGTCGAGCCCGGCGGGCAGCGGATGAGCCGGTCGGGCGGGGCCCGGAACTGCTCGGCCATGCCGCCGTCGGCCGTGATGCCGAGCGCCCGCTGCGCCGTGCGTCGGGCAGAGGTTGTACGTGCCGCGCCGGCACTGGTCGCACTCCATGCAGCCGTAGATCGCCTCGACCACCACCGGCGTGCCGTCCTCCCGGACGCCCGGCGAGCTCGTGGCCGAGGATCTTGCGGGTGCCGAACCCGATGTACATCAGGTCGGAGCCGCACACGCTGGTCGACCTGCATTCGGAGCAGCTCGCCGAGCCCGGCGGCTCGTCGACGTCGACGACGGCGACCCCGTCGCCCGGTCCGCAGACGGCCTTCATCGGCCCTCCTATCTAACAGATGCGTCATACTGTGGCCCATGAACGAGCTGCCCAAGATCATCAGCGTCGACGACCACGTGGTCGAGCCGGCGCCACGTCTGGCAGACCTGGCTGCCCGAGAAGTACCGGGAGCAAGGGCCCGCGGGTCGAGCGCAAGCAGTGGGCGCCGTTCGAGCAGCACCCGGGCGCGAAGTACACGAACACCGAGGACCCCGACGGCGAGTGGGGCGACGCCTGGATCTACGAGGACCGCCTCATCTACGTGCACAAGAGGTTCGTCGCGATCCCGCTCGAGCGCGACGCCCGACGGCGACGTCGCGAAGTTCGACCGCACGAAGATGATCGATGACCGCGGTCACCTACGACGAGCATGCGCCCCGGCTGCTACGACCGCGACGCGCGCGTCAAGGACTTCGAGCTCAACTGGGTCGACGGCTCGCTCCCGTTCCCGACGTTCCCCCGCTTCTGCGGCCAGACGTTCTACGAGGCGAACGACAAGGAGCTCGCGCTCGCGTGCGTCAAGGCGTACAACGACTGGATGGTCGAGGAGTGGTGCGAGCCGTCGCGGCGGCGTGAACATCCCGCTCTGCCTCATGCCGCTGTGGGACGTCGACCTCGCGGTCGAGGAGATCCAGCGCAACGCCGACGCGCGGCGTGCGGGCCGTTCTGCTTCAGCGAGCTCCCGACCCACCTCGAAGCTGCCGAGCATCCACACCGGCTACTGGGACCCGGTGTTCGCGGTGTGCAACGACACCGGCGTCACGCTGTGCATGCACATCGGCTCGTCGTCGACGAACCCGACGGCGTCGCCCGACGCGCCCGGCGGCGTCGGCGGCACGCTCGCGTTCAACAACTCGATGGCGTCGCTCGCCGACTGGCTGTTCTCGCGGCAAGCTCATCCAGTTCCCGAAGCTGAAGCTCGCGTACTCGCGAGGGCCAGATCGGCTGGATCCCGTACGCGCTCGAGCGGGCCGACACGGTGTGGGACCAGCACGACGCCTGGCAGCACTCGAAGGAGCTCATCCCCGAGCCGCCGTCGACCTACTACTACGGCCGCATCTTCGGCTGCTTCACCGCCGACCGGGTCGGGCCTCGCGAACCTCGACGCGGTCGGGCGTCGACAACATCTGCTTCGAGACCGACTACCCGCACACCGACACGACGTGGCCGAACTCCAAGGAGTACGTCGAGAAGATGATCGCGGACTCGGGGCTCGACGACGAGACCGCGTACAAGGTGCTGCGCGGCAACGCGATCCGGATGCTGGAGCTCGACCGCACCTGAGCGCCCTCCCCTCACGATGAAGCGGCCCGTGCACGAGCAGGTGGAGCGGGCGCGTCGGGGCAATCGTGATCGCACCACGAGGCCGAGAAGCTCGCGCGCGCAGGGCAAGCTGCTTCGTGCGCGACCGGATCGACGCTGCTGCTCGACGACGGCTCGTTCGTCGAGGACGGCCTGCTCGCCAACGCGCTCGCCGACGACCTCCCGGCCGACGGCGTGGTCACCGGCGTCGGCCGGGTCGACGGCCGCCCGGTGTGCGTGATGGCCAACGACCCGACGGTGAAGGCGGGCTCGTGGGGCGCGCGCACCGTCGAGAAGATCGTGCGGCTCACCGAGACCGCGCTGCGGCTCGAGCTGCCGGTCGTGTACCTCGTCGACTCCGCCGGCGCGCGCATCACCGACCAGGTCGAGCTGTTCCCGGGCCGGCGCGGCGCGGGCCGGATCTTCGCCAACCAGGTGCGGCTGTCGGGCCGGGTGCCGCAGGTGTGCTGCCTGTTCGGGCCGTCGGCCGCGGGCGGCGCGTACATCCCCGCGTTCTGCGACGTCGTGTTCATGGTCGAGGGCAACGCGTCGATGTACCTCGGCTCGCCCGCGCATGGCCGAGGTCGGTGATCGGCGAGAACGTCACGCTCGAGGAGATGGGCGGCGCGCGGATGCACGCCACCGTCAGCGGCTGCGGCGACAACCTCGTCGCCGACGACGACGACGCGATCGACGCGGCCCGCCGCTACCTCTCGTACCTCCCGACGAACGTGGCCGAGGCAGCCGCCGCCGGTCGACGGCGCGCGAGCCCGCCGCGCGACGCGAAGCCGATCGGCGACGATCGTCCCCGTCGAGGAGCGGCGCGCCTACGACATGCACAAGGTCGATCGACGCGCTCGTCGACGACGGACTCGTTCTTCGAGATCAAGCCGCTGTTCGCGCGCGGAGCTGATCGTCGGCTTCGCCCGGCTCGACGGCGAGCCGATCGGCATCGTCGCCAACAACCCGAAGCACCTCGGCGGCGTGCTGTTCGTCGACTCGGCCGACAAGGCGGCGCGCTTCATCTGGTGCTGCGACGCGTTCAACGTGCCGCTGGTGTTCCTCGCCGACGTGCCCGGCTTCATGATCGGCATCGCAGGTCGAGCGCGAGGGGATCATCCGCCACGGCGCCAAGATGATCACCGCGGTCGCCGAGGCGACGGTGCCGAAGATCTCGGTGATCGTGCGCAAGGCGTACGGCGCCGGCCTCTACGCGATGTGCGGCCCCGCGTTCGATCCCGACGCCTGCCTCGCGCTGCCGACCGCGCAGATCGCGGTGATGGGCCCGGAGCCCGGCGGTCAACGCGGTCTTCTACAACCGGATCCAGGCGATCGAGGACCCCGACGAGCGCGCCGCGTTCGTCGCCGAGCGGCGCGCCGAGTACGAGGCCGACGTCGACCTCGTCCACCTCGCCGCGGAGCTCGTCGTCGACGCGGTCGTGCAGCCCGACGACCTGCCGCGACGAGCTCGTCCGCCGCCTCGCGCTGGCCGCGACCCGACAGCGCGAGCATCTCTCCCGCCGACACGGAGTGCACGCCCGTATGAGCCCGACCGATCCCGAGATCCGCGCCGAGCTGGTCGCGACCGTCCGCCGCTTCGTCGAGCGCGACGTGCTCCCGGTCGCGTCGCGACCTGGAGCACGCCGACGAGTACCCGGCGGCGATGGTCGAGCAGATGGGCGAATGGGGCTGTTCGGCGTCACGATCCCCGAGGAGCACGGCGGCCTCGGGCTCGACCTGCTCACCTACACCGGCGGTGATCGAGGAGCTGGCGTACGGCTGGATGTCGCTGTCCGGGCGTCCTCAACACGCACACGATGGCGGCGAACCTGATCAAGCGCGCACGGCACCGACGAGCAGAAGGCGCGCTGGCTGCCGCGCCTCGCGACCGGCGAGCTCCGCGGCTGCCTCTCGCTCTCGGAGCCCGACGCCGGGAGCGACACCGCGCGACTCGCGTGCCAGGCCGTGCCGCGACGGCGACGAGTACGTCGATCAACGGCACGAAGATGTGGGTCACGAACGGCGAGCGGGCCGGGATCGTCGCGCTCGCGGCCGCGCACCGACGAGGGCATCACCTGCTTCATCGTCGAGAAGGAGCCCGGCCCGACGTTCGAGGGCATCACGCGTCAGCAGCAACATCGGCAAGCTCGGCTACAAGGGCATCGAGACCGTCGAGATGTCGTACGACGGCCACCGGGTGCCGCGCCGACTGCGTGCTCGGCGGCGACGACGGGCCTCGGCCGCGGCCTGCACTACATCCTCGGCGCGCTCGAGGTCGGGCGCATCAACATCGCGGCCCGCGGCGGTCGGCGTGGCCCGGGCCGCGTTCGAGGCGGCGATCCGGTACGCGCAGGAGCGCGAGACGTTCGGCAAGCCGATCGCGCGAGCACCAGGCGATCCAGTTCAAGCTCGCCGACATGGCCACGCAAGCTCGAGGCCGCGCGCCTGCTCACGCGAGCACGCGGCCGAGCGCGAAGCAGGCGGGCGAGCGCTGCCGACGTCGAGGCCGGGATGGCCAAGCTGTTCGCGAGCGAGACCGCGTTCGAGATCGCCACCGAGGCGCATGCGCATCCACGGCGGCGTCGGCTACACGACCGAGCTGCCGATCGAGCGCTACTACCGCGACGCGCCGCTGATGATCATCGGCGAGGGCACCAACGAGATCCAGCGCCTCGTCATCGCCCGCGGCCTCCTCAGCCGCTACCCCGTCGATGCAGCCTCCCCGCCCGGCGATCGCGGCCGGCCCCAAGAAGTGCTTGACCTTGAAGTGGGGTTCAAGGTTTACGCTGCGCGGCATGCAGATCGTGGAGCTGGCCCGGGAAGCCGGTGTGGCGACCTCGACGGTTCGCTACTACGAGCGGATCGGGCTGCTCCCGGAGCCCGAATCGGACACGACGCGGCTACCGGGACTACGACGACGACGCCGCCGGCCCGGCTGCTGTTCGTGACCCGGGCCAAGCGCATCGGGCTGACGCCTCGAACAGATCACCGAGCTGCTGCCCATCTGGGACGGCGTGAACTGCGCCGCGACCCACGACGAGATCACTCGCCTCGTCGACGCGAAGCGGATCCGAGGTCGTCGAGCGCATCGAGGAGCTCGAGCGGTTCGCCGACCAACTCGACGAAGTCGCGTCGCGCCCTCGAGGAGCTCACCGCCGCCGGCCGCGTGCCGGCCGGACCTGTCGTGCTGCGTGCCCGACGACGGGTGACGGCACTCGACCCCGATCGTCGGACTCCGCGACGCGGCGAGCGACCGACAACGCCCGAACCCTGCATCAACCACGACCGAGAGGACACGCCATGCCCAAACTCAGCAAGCAGGACGCGACCCGGACAGTCATGCAGCTCGACGGGTACGAAGGCCACTTCGGCGAGCTCGGCGACTACACCGTCGGGTTCGAGACCTACACCGCGGACGCCGACCTCGCCGAGCTGTTCAAGGGACTGCCCGACGACCGGTGCCAGTGCCCGCACTGGGGTGTCGTGCTCAAGGGCAAGCTCAAGTTCACCAGCGACGACGGCGAGACGATCATCGGGGCCGGCGAGGCGTACTACGTGCCCCCGGGCACCTGCCCTACCTGTACGCCGGCACCGAGGTCATCGAGTTCAGCCCGACGAAGGAACTCAACGAGACCACTCGCCGTCCTCGAGAAGAACATGGCCGACCCCGGCTAGCCGCTCCGCGGTCACGCGGTCAAGGACTGCGCTACGTGCCAGATCAGCGACCGAACAACTTGAGCAGGCGCGGGAGATCAGCTGCTTGCCGGCGGGACCGCGAAGGCTGTTCGGATGAAGGCGGTGAAGCCCGCGTCCATCGAACGAGACGTTCAGGTGGCCGTCGACGCGTTGGATCTCGAGGGTCGGACAGAAGAACCCTCGACCGTGAACGAAGAAGTGGGGTGATCCGACGACACCGCGGTCGCTGACCCGCCAACTGGTCGGCGAGGATCGCCGCGTGGTCCGTCTCGTCGGGGAGGCCGACCCCGTACCGATCGGCGATCGACGCCAGCACCTCGAGGCTGCCCAGGTCGGCGCGGTGCTCGAAGAGGACATCGCGCAGCTCGGCGCTCAACTCCTCTCCCGTCCGGAGGTCATGGCGGTATGCCCGCTCGACGAGCGCGAGCGCCGGCAACGACGACATCGGGAAGAGCCCCGGATCGAACCCGGTGAACAGATCCCGCGCCACGCTCGCTCGGAGCTCTTCGATCTCCTCTTCGAGCAGCTCGCGCCCGAGGAGCTCTCCGTTGACGATCTCGAGCGGCCACGCACGAACGCGGATTGCGACGTCACGTCGTCCCATCTCGTCGCGAAGGGCGAACAGCCGTCGGAGCCCCACGTGAGTGAAGGGACACACGATGTCCGCGTAGACCTCGACGGTCTCGCTGATCCGCTCTCCCATCAGCTCGTCACCGTGCCGAAGGCGTATCCGATCGCGAACGTGACGGCCATCGCGATCACCCCACCGACGATCACCGACCCGGCCTTCAACATCATCACCGGCGCGCGACCGATCGGATCGGCGCCCGCGTGCCGGCGGTCATCGGTTACGTCGCGACCGCAATCGCGCTCGGGTGGATCGCGGTGTTCATGGACGGCCAGAGCTACCTGCTCCTGCTGCCCGGACTACTGGTCCTCAGTACGTCGTTCTCGCCGATGTTCACGTCCCTGCTCACCGGTCTCAGCAACGCGGTCGCGGCCGAGGAGCGGGGCGATGCGAATGCCCTGGTCCTCACCGTGCGCTGGGTCGGGGCCGCGGCCGGCACGATGGTGCTCGGAGTGATCATCCACTCCGGCAGCACCCGAGCCGGCGTCCCGACGGCCTCGCCCTACGCGACCGCGTTCGCCGTCCTCGCCGGCGCGTCCGTTGTGGGCGCCCTGGTCTGCCTTTTCCTGCTCCGCGACCCGCCACCGGAACGACGCCCCGCGCACCATCACTTCAGGCCGCACTTCTGAACGGTCGCGCAGAAGTGGATCGATCGCTGGCCTGACGAACGCGAAGGTCGACCTCGGCTGCCGGGCAAGGTCACGGTGCTACCGCGCGGGCCTCGACGAAGGCGGGCTCGATGTCGACGCCGAGCCCGATCCCTTCGGGTACGCCGACGGTGCCGTCCGCCGCGAGCTGGAGTCGGCCCCGCACGACCCCGGCGCTCAGCTCGCTCTGCGCGACGTTGAACTCGACCCACCGGGCGTCGGGCAACGTCGACAGGAACTGCAGGCTGTACGCGTGCAGCAGGTCGGTGAGCCAGGAGTGGGTCACGATCTCCACTCCCGCGGCGGTCGCCTCGGCCACGAGCTGCGTCGCGACCGTGAGCCCGCCGCACCGCGACAGGTCCGGCTGGACGACGGCAACCCCGTGGTCGCGGACCAGCCGTCCGAGCTCCCAGATGGTCGCCTGCTGCTCGCCCGCGGCGAACCTCAGGTGCGGGAACTCCGACCGCAGGGCGAGGTACTCCTCCGTCCGCTCCGGGTGCACGATGTCCTCGACCCAGTAGGGATCCACGTCGCTCAGGGTCTCCAGCATCCGCCTGGTCTCGGCCGGCGTACGGACCCGTGGATGTCCGTCGACCTCGAGGTACCAGCCCGGGTCGATCATGAGCGAGCGGTCCGGCCCGATGGCCTCGCGGAGTGCGCGGAGGTTCTCCCGGTCGAGTCCGGGGTCGATGCCGAAGCCGCCCCAGCCGAACTTCATCCCGGTGAAGCCGAGGTCGAGATAGCGCCGCGCCGCTTCGGCGTTGGCTTCTGGCGTCTGCCGGAACAGCGTCGAGGCGTACGCCGGCAACCGGTCCCGCCGGCGTCCGCCCAGCGCGTCGGCGAGACTCACGCCTCCCGCCTGGGCCCGAATCGACCACAGGCAGTTGTCGACCGCGGAGATGCAGTGCATCGCCACGCCTCGACGGCCGTAGTAGGCAGTGGCGACGAACAGCTCGTCCCAGATGCGTTCGACGTCGCTCGCGTCGCGGCCCACCAGCTGCTCGTGGAGGGTGCGGAAGCCGAGCAGGCTCATGCCGCTGCCCTGGATCACCCGCGCGGCAACCGGACCCATCGTCTCGACGTCGGACCAACCCTCGAGACCCTCGTCGGTACGGACGCGTACGAGGAGGAGCCAGTCGCCCTGGTCCGTTGCCTCGGCGTCGCCCTCGTGCGAGCCGTAGACCTGCGTACCCCGCAACAGGAATGGCGTGACGTCGGTGATCCTCATCGTGGGAGCCCTTCCTGCTCGTCCAACCGGCCGGGAAGGTCGGAGGGCCACGGGATCCTGCGTTCGGACAGACAGGGCCGGAACGCCTCGGCGTACGCGCTCATCAGCCTGGCACCGGTGGCCCGGTCGGCGTCGGCCATCTCGTCGGCGTAGTCGCGCCCGCGGAGTTGACGCATCACGTCCATCTGGCTCGCGTGCAGGCGGACGAGCTCACTCTTGCGGGTCATGTGCCGCTCGGCCAGCTCGACGAAGTGCGTGGCCTCGAAGCCGTAGCCGGCGCCGGTGTCGACGTACCAGATCCGGGGCACGTTCTCGACCGCCGGGATCTGTGGCTCGAACGACGCGAGGTTCGTGAACAGCGCCGCGTCCGTAACGGCCTTGGCCGTCACCACGTGGTCGTTGTTGTAGTCCGCCGTCCAGTGGGTGAAGAGGACGTCGGCGTCGACCGAGCGGAGCGCGGCGATCAGGTCGCGACGCAGGGCATCGTCGTCATAGAGGAACCCGTCCTCCCTTCCCAGGCAGAGATAGGTCGCGTCGAACGCGGCCGCGACGTTCCGCATCTCGGCGTCCCGGACGGCCACGGCCCGATGCTGGTCCTCGGGGTCGGCGAACGGGAGGCCCTTGTCGCCGCCCGTGACCGCGACGAACGCGACCTCGTGGCCGCGCTCGCGCAGCCGCAGGAGCGTGCCGAGGCAGCGCATCTCGTCGTCCTGGTGGGCGAACACGCAGGCGTACTTCATCAGTCCTCCCCGTCGGGCAGTCGTGCCAGGGACACGGACAGGGCACCGTCCACGGTCAGGAACGAGCCCGACACGTAGCCCGCGGCCTCGGACGACAGGAAGGCCACCGCCGCCGCGACCTGCTCCACGTCGCCCAGCGCGCCGAACGGTAGTGCTCGTCCGGCGCGCGCGAGGTGCTCGTCGCCGTAGAGGGCGGTCTCGCCGGGAGTCGCGATCCATCCCGGGACGACGGCGTTCACCCGGATCCGTCGGCCGGACCACTCGTGTGCCAGCGTCCGGACCACCTGACCGAGCGCGCCGTGGGCGGCGTTGTAGCCGAGGCACCGGGCGAACGCGTGGGTCTCGTGCAGGGAACCGATGACGGTGAACGCCGATCCCGCCGGCGGTGTGCCGTCGCGGACGAGCGCGCGGAACAGCGCGAACGCGGCCAGCGGACCGACGGCGAAACTGCGCTGCACAGACTCGAGGCTCAGGTCGAGGGCGGGTACGTGCTCCTCGTGGGCAACGGCGTGGACGGCAGAGCGGACTCGGCCCACCGAGACCGCGGCCTCCGCCACCTGCTCCCCGAACGCCGGATCGGCGGCATCTGCCGCCACCGCCACCCCGGCACCACCCGCGGCTTCGATGGCGCGCACGGTGCCCCGTGCGCGTTCCAGGTCACGGTCGACGCACAGCACCTGGTCATGCGTGGTGGCCAGGGCATGGGCGCACGCACCACCGATCCCACCTCCGGCGCCGGTCACGGCGGCCACGGTCGGGACCCCTGTCCCGGCGCTAGCCACGATCGACCGCCGTCCGCAGCACCTCGCGAGAGCGGACCATCTAGCGGATCCCGTCCCGCTCGGCCAACCGCGCGAACGCCACCGTGTGCGCCGGCAGCCAGACCTGGTGCTCGAACGTGTCGGCCGTGACGACGACGCGTTCCTCCAACGGCTGCTGCTGCAGGGTCTGCGTGCACCAGCGTCGGGCGTCGTCGATCCGGTAGACGGTCAGCAGGTGCGGGCCCGGTGTCAGGCCGGAGTACCGCAGGGTGAGGATCCGGTCGGCGCAGGCCGTACGTTCGACGGTGGTGTTCACGACCAGAGCGGCCACCCTGGTCGCCTCGCGCGCGGCGTACGCATGGAGACCGGCTCCCGTCACCTCATGGGCGATCTGGGTCGGGCCGAGCATTCCCAGGAGCTGGTAGACGAAGTACTGCGGCCTGACCTCGCCACGTTCGCCGAAGAGGCCGAACCGGTGCGGCACCTCGTTCCAGTGCCGGCCCATGTGCGCGACACCCTTCGGCGAGAAGAAGGGCTCGAACTCACCGAGATCACAAACCTGGTCCCAGAGGTGGTAATAGAACGACCAGTCCAGGCCGGCGGCGTCCATGGCGAGGATCGCCGCCGCCACCAGCGCGGCCCGGCGTGGCTCGTACGCCTGGTCGGCGACCGACACCTCCTCGAACGACTTGCTCCACTCGGTGACCATGAGCTCCGGAGGCGTGCCCGGAAAGTCGGCGAGCAGGCGCCTGCCCTCCCGTACCCCTTCGGCGTGCCGCGTCCAGTCGTCGCTGTAGAGATGCCAGGAGATGAAGTCGAGCGGCGTCTGGTGCGTACGGCAGTGCTCGACGAAGCCGGGCAGCGGCTCGTTGGTGACCCAGCAGGCGGCGGTACCGCCCACCTTGACGTGCGGAGCGGCGGCGCGGATGGCAGGCGCCGTCATGGCGTAGAACTCCGCATAGTCGGCGGGGTCGGGGATGAGGTAGGGCGACCCGCCGTCCTCGCCGATGTCGGTCTCGTTGCCGATCTCCCAGTGCGTAACGAGATCCCGTTCGACCGAGTACCTACGCACGAGGGCGGTGATGACGTCCTGCCACTCGGCCACGTCGTTGGGCTTCCACACCGCGTGGTCCACCTGGTCGAACAGCGGACCGGGCTTGAGACAGATCGCCGCCACGACCTGTGCGCCGGTGGCCGCGAGCGAGTCCAGGTAGGGATCCAGCCGGCTCCAGTCGAACCGGCCGTGCTCGGGATAGATGTCGAAGAACTGCTGGATGAAGATCCGGATCAATCGCGGTCGCAGCGCGCGCGTCCCGCTGACGACCTCGGTGGGCAGCGGCGAGGTGTTGATGCCGCCGATGCCCAGGCTCTGTCGCCACAGTTCGGCGGGCCCCCGCTCGTCGCGGGCGTCGATGCGCACCGTCTGCGGGTCGAGGGACGACAGGTCCGGGATCACCACAGGGCACTCCTTCGACAGTCGTGGGCGGACATCGTGGAGGTCAGCCGACCTCACCGCTTCCAGCCGCAGAGCATGGAGATCTGGTCCGCATGCGCGCGGAGGGCGTCGGTCATCTCGGGGAGCCTGGCCGCACTGACCCGGTCGACCGGCCCGGACAGGCTGAGGGCACCGACGACGGCCCCGCCCGCGACCCGGACCGGGGCGCCCACGCACCGCAGACCCTCCAACGACTCCTGGTCGTCGATGGCGAAGCCCTGTGTGCGTACGGTGTCGAGCTCCTGCTCGAACGCCCGTCGGCTGGTGATCGCGCGCCCGGACACAGGTGGCAGTCCGGGGCCGGCCAGTAGGGCGTCGAGCGCGTCGGGGTCCTGCCACGCCATCAGGCACTTGCCGAGCGCGGACACGTGGACGAGGGTGCGTTCACCGACCTCGGACGCCATCTTCAACGGATGCGTGCTCGGGACGACGGCGATGTGCACCACCTCGTTGTCCATCAGCACCCCCAGGTGCACAGTCTCGTTGAAGGTCGCGCTCAGGGCCGCCATGCCGCTCCGCGCGACGCGGGGCAGGTGCAGGTTGGTACGGGCGTGGAAGCCGAGATCCAGCAGCCGGTATCCGAGCGCGTACCGCTTGGTGTCCGGGTCCTGCGTGACGTATCCGCGCCGAGCCAGCACCTTCAGGTGCCGGAACACCGTTGCCTTGTTGAGCCCGACCGCAGCGGCGAGGTCGACCAGCGGCATGTCCGGTGCCTCGGCCAGCTTCTCCAGGACGTCGAGCGCGCGGTCGAGGGGGCCGACCGCGTAGACAGTTCCCGTGGAGGTCTTGGCGTCGACACCCGCATCCAGTTGCACGCTCATCGACCTCCCACCTGCGTGGGGCGTCCGTCGATGAGGTACGACGAGCCGTCCAGGTGCAGGTTGCCGTCATCGAACGTCCGCCCGCCGGTGTTGACCACGACCTCGGTGCCGTCCGCGAAGGAGGTGCGGCTGACGGTGCCTTCGTCGTCGAGGTAGGCATGCGCCAGCATCGCGTGCAGGGCGGTGCGTTCGTGCACCTGGGCGACGGGGAGAGCCTCCCGCAGCAGCCGTTGGGTGTCGGGGTTCTCCCAGGTGACCCAGGAGGAGTGGACGGCTCCCTCGCCGGCGCCGATCACGGGAAAGTAGCCGAACACGGGCGAAACCGTGGGCGGGTTCCCGCACATCAGGTCGTAGAGGATCTTCTCGCGGGACCAGTCACCGCCCCAGTAGCTCTTGTTGTAGGGGTCGTACTCCCAGCAGTAGGACACGACCGAGTCGTGGTAGACGAGGCCCTGCAGGGGAACGTGCCGGGCCGGGGCGGGGAAGTTCGTCTGCAGGTCGCGGCGCGGGTTGTTGGAGCAGAAGTCCATGACGTCGAACGCCCAGTCGCACCCGCCCTCCGATCCGATCAGGTGGCCCCAGCCGCCGACGTCGGCCAACCAGTCACGACGAGCGCGTCGATCGTCGGACCGGCTCATCGGGTGGTCCGGCGACCAGCACTCCATCAGCTCCTTGCAGGTGGTCGTGTCGAAGTGCAGGGCGGTGAACGCGTCGGCGCGCTTGCGCAGTCGACGGCCGTGGTCGGCGAGGACGGAGTTGCACACCCGCGCGTAGCGGTAGTCGCGGTTGACCCACCCCTGGGGCACCTGTCCGCTGCGGTCGACGGCCAGCATGCCCCGGTCGTAGCTCGGGTCGAAGTCGAGGATGTCCTCGAGGTAGAACCACGCGAACGGTGTGAAGCCGGCCTCGGCGATCGGCGTTGCGAACTCTGGTGCGCTGATGAACGGCTGGTAGTCGTTCAACCAGGGTTCGGCATCCCACTGCAGGAAGTCGATGGGCCCGAGAAGTCCGGCGTGGTATCCGATGTCGCGAAGACCGGCCAGCACCTGTGTCAGCTTGCGGCGTGAGAACGGCAGGTAGCCGGTGCTGAAGTAGGGAGCGCCAAGAAGCTGGCGTACGACGGGACGTTCCTCGATCTTGTCGGCCAGGGAGCGGAACCGGCCCTCGGCCAGCATCCTGCGCCGGTACGCGCCGGCGGCCGACACATAGCCGGGCTCGGCGAGCAGGGTGACATCGACGCGGCGCGGGTACCGAAGGGTGCCGAGCGACCCGCACCATCCGACGCCGACGTCGACTCCGCTCGAGGCCCGGCTGGTGAGGGTGAGCTCGGCGTCGTCGGGGTCGGCCAGGACGGTGAGCAGCCCGCCGTCGGCGGTGCTGGTCGAGAAGAACGGCATCGACAGGCCGGTGGTGTTGCCGCCGGCGACGTCGAAGGTGAAGTCCACCTGGTCCGCCGCGGAGGGGTAGTAGGTGATGCCGTTGGTCGTCTTGATCGGAAGCGCCAGCTCCACGACGGGTGCGCCGGCCGGCCGCAGTGGTGGTGGAAACCGCAACGGTGTCGACAGGTCCGCGTCCCTGATCGGTGTGACGGCGAACGTCACCGTCGACGGCTCGGCGGCCAGCCCGATCTCCACCGAGACGACGAGCTCACCGATCCGTACGATCGCCTCGCACCCGCGCTCACGGCGCTCGCACGACTCGAGTCGCACCCGCTCCGGACCTGGTTCGAGGGGGATGGCGTCCACACCGTCGAAGTCCCAGCGGTGGGTCCCGGCCGGGTCTTCGACGCTCCCGCGGAGCGAGCGTGGGTCGACGGTCAGCGCGACTCCCGACGCCTGCCATCGCCACGGCGTGAGGTCATCCTTTGAAGGCACCGGCGGTGATCCCCTTCATGAAGAACCGCTGGAAACCGACGAAGAGCACGAGCATCGGCAGCAGGCTGAGCACTGCCTGGGCGGTGATGCTGCCGAGGTTCTGTTGGAACTGGAGGTTGGTGGTCGCGATGCCGACCGTCAGGGTCTTCATCTGGTCGCTCTGGGCGATCAGCAGCGGCCACAGGAAACTGTTCCAGCTGGCGACGAACGTGAACACGGCCAGGACCGCCATCGGCTGCAGGCACAGGGGCATCACGATCTGCACGAAGGTACGAAAGGTCGAGGCGCCGTCGATGCGCGCCGCCTCGAGCAGGGCGTCGGGAATGCCCCGGATGAACTGCCGCATCAGGTAGACACCGAGCGGGCCCGAGAGCGCCGGAAGGATCAGGCCGGTGTAGGTGTCGACCATGCCGTACCGCGCCACCAGCAGGTAGGTGGGCACCAGCGTGATCGAGAACGGCAGGATCATCGTGCTGATCAGCAGCATGAACAGCACGCTTCTGCCGCGGAATCTCAGCTTGGCGAACGCGAACCCCGCCAGCAGGTCGACGATGACCGTCAACGCCGTGATGGCGATGCCCACCAGGACGCTGTTGAAGACCCAGCGAGGGAGCTGCGCTCCTGTCGTCAGCAGCCGGACGTAGTTGTCGAGGGTCCAGCCGCCGGCGCCGAGGCTCAGGCTGGTGAACGACGTGATGTTCTTCAGCGACGCGAGCAGGATGATCAGGACCGGGCCGGCACACAGCAACGAGACCAGCACCGCGACCAGGTGCAGGCCCGCGGTCTTGGCGGCCCGTCGACCTCCGGCCGGGCCGGCGACGACCCGGGTGGTGGAGTGTCCGGTGCGGGTGTCGGCGAGAAGGTCACTCATAGGTCGAGTCGTCCGTTCTGGTCAGCCGCATGTAGACACCGCAGATCACCAGGCCGACGAGCAGCATGACCACGCCCATCGTGGCGGCGTAGCCGACGGAGCCACCGCTGAAGACGTTCTGGTAGATGTACCACATCACTGTGTAGGTGGACGTTCCCGGACCGCCCTGGGTCATCACATAGATCATGTCGAAGACCTGGATCGATGCGATGGTCACCAGCACGAGCACGATCTGGATGACCGGCTTGAGCAGCGGGAGCGTGATGGCGAAGAACGCCCGCACGGGGCCGGCGCCGTCGATGCTCGCCGCCTCGTAGAGCTCCTGCGGGATGTCGTTGATGCCGGCCATGAAGATGATCGAGTGGAACCCGATGCCGGCCCACACGCTGATGACGGCGATGAAGACGATGGCGAACAGGCCGTTGCCGAGCCACGGCAGGTCCCATCCGAGCGTCCGGTTGAAGAACGCGAAGAGCGGGCCCACGTCGGGGTCGATCAGTACCTTCCAGATCAGTCCGGTGGCAACGACCGACAGCAGCGACGGGATGTAGATGAGAGACCGGTACACCCGCATGCCCGGCAGGTTCGAGCTGATCAGAAGTGCCACCAGCAACGGGGCGACGATGTTGAGGGGCACCGCCACCACGAGGTACGTCGCGGTGTTCTTCAACGTGTGCCAGAACAGGTCGTCGTGGGCCAATGACCGCAGGTTGTCCAGCCCCGCGAAGCTGAAACCGCGAAGGAGCGTCCCGCGCGAGAACGCCAGAACGAAGGTGTAGACGAACGGCACCAGCACGAACGCCAGGAAGAGCAGCGTCTTCGGGGCGAGGAACGCCGCGGCCGCGCCCGCGCTGTGCTGACGTGGAGGGCGTCGCGTTGCCGGAACCGTCGTCGTCACAGTCCTGCGTTCTTGGCCATCGTCTCGATCTGCTTCTTGGCGGCTCCGATCATCTCGTCGAGGTCCTTCTGGCCGGACACGTAGTTGTTGATCTCGCCCGCGAGGTACTGCTCGGCGTTGTAGGGCAGCGGATGGGTCAACCGCATGTACTTTCCCTGCCGGAGGCTGTCCGCGAGGAAGGTGCGGACCCGCTCGTCCGACACCGTGGCGTACACGTCCTCACCGATCGTGTCGCGGACGGGGAACAGCAGCGTCTCCTGGAGGTACTTCGTGGTGTTCTCGTCGTTGGTGGCGAGCTTGATGAAGTCCAGTGCGGTCTCGGGGTTCTTGCACTTCGACGACACGCAGAGGTAGCCGACGCCGCCGACGACGTACTGGCCCTTCGGCCCGGCCGGCAGGTCGAGCACCTTCAACCGCGTGCGTGGGTTGGCCTTGAACGTGTCGACTGTCGGTGGTGCCATCCACTGCACGCCCGCGCGTCCGGTCATGACCAGGTCGCCCCACTTCTCGGGGTCGGCGTAGAGCGACATCGGAGTGGCGGCGCCCGACTCCTGGACCTTGCGCATGAGGGTGAGTGCCTCCCGGCCGCCGGCGTTGTCGAAGCCGATGCTTCGGCCGTCCTCGGAGACATAGTCGGCGCCGTAGGCCCACAGGTAGTTCCAGAGGTAGTTGACCTGGATCTCGTACGTGCCGGGCCAGGCCAGTCCGTAGGTCGCGATGTTGCTCCGGTCGAACCCGCTCTCTCCCAGGGCGCGGCCGCGCTTGTCGAACGTGAGCTTCTCGACGAACGCCGCGACCTCGGCGTACGTCGTGGGCAGAGCCGGTTTCCCCGCCTTCTCCCAGACGGCCTCGTTCATGGCCAGCACCCAGCGGCTGGAGTAGTAGGGCATGCCGTACAGCTCGTCCTTGGGGCCGCGGGCCGACGCGACCGCGCTCTTGTTGTAGCCCGTGAGCTGAGAGTCGAGGGACTTGTCGATCTCGTTGAGGGGTGTGAGGGCGCCGGACGACCCGAACTGGTTCAGCCACAGGAGAATCAGGTACGAGACGTCGGGCGCGGTGCCGCCACTGAAGGCCGCGGTGTATTTAGTGAACGCGTCGTTCCAGGGCAGGATCAGGTGCTTGATCGTCGCGCCGTCATGGTCGGCCTTGAAGGACTTGCCGAGGCCGGCGTAGAACTTCGTCTCGCCCTGCGGTGTCTGCCCCGGCGGCTTCCAGAACGTCAGCGACACCGGCGCACCGCCGTTGCCGGCGTCCTTCTTCGGCCCGCCCGGCTGGGCCACCGGACTGCAGGCGGCCGCCAACCCCAATGCGGACAGGGCGAGGAGCGACCGACGTGACACCCCGGGGATCTGGGTCGTGGAATCCGTCATCGAACGCCCTCCACTCGAACGTTTCATGTCATGACACAGCGTCCTATGAGATGAAACTGTTCGGAGGGTAGACCAGAGTCCGCTCGCGCCACAAGAGTCGCCATCCGGCGCCAGCGACCTCGACGTCGGTCAGCGCGCAGGTGAGCTGGGCGAGCGCGTCACCACCGGTCTCGGTGGACCACCTCGTCGAACGGCCGCCGGTTCGGCCGCCGGATCGGCGTGAAGGGCCGGTCGGCGGGATACCCCAGCGCGACGAGGTAGGCGCAGAACCGTCCCTCCGGGAAGCCGAGGATGGTGCGAGCGAGGTCCTGGTCGGAGACCGACGCATGACCGGCGCCGATGCCCAGGTCCGTGCCCTCGATCATCAGGCTCATGACCGACTGACCGAGGTCGAAGTGGAGCAGCGCCGCCTCCAGGTTGTCCTTCGGCACCGCGGCGATGAGCGCCACGGTCGCCGCCGACTGGGCGATGTGCTTGGCGCTCTGCCGCACCTTGGCCAACTCCACGAGCCGGCTCCGATCGGTGACGACCACGAAGTCCCACGGCTGCCAGTTGCGGGCCGACGGCGATCGGCGTGCGGCTTCCAGCAGGCGGTCCAGGTCCGCGTCGGGGATCGCGCGGTCCGCGTATGCACGTACGTTGCGCCGAGAACGGATCGCATCCCAGGTCTCCATGCGCCTGATGGTTCCCGGCACCACTCCTCCGCAAACGACATGATCCAGTTGCTCGACCGGCGACAGGGGAGGGCGACAGCGCTATGGTGCGCAACGCGGTTCTGCTGATGCCGGTGGAGGAACGCATGACGGACTCCGTTGTCCACCAGTACCTGCCGTGGGTCCTTGCCGGGCTTGCGGGTGTCGTCGTGGCGGCGCTCGTCGGGTACGTGCGGGCGCGGTTGTCCGGTCGTAGGCGGGTGCCGGCACGGAGGCGGCCGGCTGCGCTGGGCAGGTTCCGTGGCAAGCAGGCGCAGCCGGGGTACGTGTGGTTCGCGGCCATCCCGTTCGACGAAGGCGGCGGCGCGAAGGACCGACCCTGCCTGGTCGTCCGTACCCATCCACGCGGCGCATTGGTCCTGAAGGTCACCAGCCAGGACAAGCGGGGGCGCGCGGAGTACACCCGGATGGCCGTCCACACCTGGGACCCGACTGCCGACCGGGACAGCTTCCTCGAGCTGTATCCGTTGCGCGAGGTGCCGTACGCCGCGTTCCGCCGGCCGGCCGGGCCCTGTGAGCACACGCTGTGGACGAAGGTCGCGCGCCTTCATCGTGCGGACGACCGTTAGCATCGCCGGATGGACGGCGTCGTGATCTTTCTCGTTGTCGGGCTTGTGATCGTTGGTGTCGGGTTCGCCGCGGTGCGGTCGCGGGAACGTACGACCGCACGTGACGTGCTGGCACTGCCGGTCGATCCGGACACGGTGGAGGCCGTGGTCGGCCTGTTGTTGCGAGGCCGGAAGATCCAGGCGATCAAGGCGCTCAGGGAGGCGACCGGCCTCGGGCTCGCGGAGGCGAAGGCACTTACCGAGGCGATCCAGCGCGGCCATCGCCCGACCGCGACCGCCGCGACCGCCGGAGCCACTGCCACCGCCGACGCCGGCACGCGCGCAGACGTCGACGCCACGCAACCCGGCCACCGGCCGGAGGTGTCTGAGCCTGGACTCGCCGACCGTGCGCGCGCCCTGCGTGCCGACGGACGCGAGACCATGGCCATCCGGCTGGTCTGCGACGAGACCGGGATGGACATTCTCGACGCGCAGAAGTTCGTCCGCACGCTCTAGCCCTCGCGGTGCAGAGACGGTCCCACGACGAAGAGACGTCCCGGAGGAGAGTCATGCACCCACGTGGAGAGCTGAGCAGACGGACCGTCCTCGGAGTCTCCGCCGCCGCGGCGGTCGGGTTCGGGATCGCCGGCTGCAGCGGCGACGACGAGGGCACACGGGGGGCTGCCGGGCGCCGCCGGGCCACCTCTCGCAGCAAGGGATCCATGACCAAGCAGCCGAAGCTGCCGGCCCGTCTGAAGGAGGCGCCGGCGCTCGCGCGGCAGGTCCGGTCGGGCGACCTGCCTGCGCTCGAGAAGCGGCTGCCCGACCATCCCTACGTGGTCCCGCACAACTGGCTCACCGCCGGCACCTACGGCGGCACCCTGCTCATGGTGACGAGCGGGACCGAGGACGGCTCGCACAAGGAGTTCATGTACGGCCACTCACTTCTTCGCTGGCTCAACGACGGCCTGGACGTGGGACCCGGACTGGTCGAGTCATGGGAGTCCAACGCCGATGCCTCCGAATGGACGTTGCACTTCCGCAAGGGGCTGAGGTGGTCCGACGGTGTGCGCTGGACGACGGCCGACATCATGTACTGGTGGCAGGACCTGGTCCTCAACGAGGAGCATCCGGAGGTCCCGCCCGACGACGTGCGGTCCGGCAAGGACACGGTGGCCAGGCTGTCCGCCCCGGATGACGACACGCTCGTGCTCACCTTCGACGCGCCCGCTCCGGTCACGCCCGAACGACTCGCCGCCTGGGTCAACCGCGGCAACGGCGCCACCTGGATGCAGCCGAAGCACTACCTGAAACAGTTCCACCCGACGTACAACAAGCAGCTCACGAGCGACCGGTGGTACGAGACGCACGACGACAGGTCTGACTGGGCCACCAACCCCCAGTGCCCCACCATGACCGGATGGCGGGTCAAGTCCTATCGCGAAGGGCGCTTCGTCGTCTTCGAGCGCAACCCGTACTACTGGTGCGTCAGCCAGGACGGCGCCCAGCTTCCCTACCTCGACACCCTCACGTTCAATGCCGTCACCGATGCGGAAGTCCGCACGCTGCAGGTGCAGGAGGGCAGGGTCGACTACACGCACGGGCCGTTCGTGGGCATCGGCCTCTCCGACGTCTCAGGACTGAAGCAGGGACAGGATCGCGCCAAGACCGAGGTGAGGCTGTGGGGATCGGGGTCGGGCACCGGCTCCATCTTCTTCTTCAACTACGACTACCCCGAAGAGAACATGCGCCGGCTGATCCGGGAGCCGAGGTTTCGGCAGGCGCTCTCGTACGCCTTCAACCGCGACGACGCCCGAAAGTCCATCTACTTCAACACCGGCGAGGCGACGACCGGGACCACCCACCCCGGCGCGATGGAGTACCGCATCAACGACCAGGGCCGGAAGATCTACCAACAGTGGCGCGACTCGTACGTGCGGTACGACCCCGACAAGGCCAAGGCGTTGCTCGACGAGCTTGATGTCAAGGACCGCGACGGCGACGGCATGCGTGAGATGCCCGACGGCTCGAAGCTCAGGGTGAGCCTCGACTACTCCGCCGACGCCGACGCCGAGAGCATCCAGAAGAACAACCTGCTGAAGCGCGACTGGGACGCCGTCGGCGTTTCCACTCAGCTGAACCCCGTCGCCCCGGCAACGTTCGGTGACCGGTGGGACGCCGGAAAGCTGATGTCCTACACCACGTGGGAGGTCAGCGACACCCCGTTGATCTACCCGGCGCCGGTCGTTCCCGTCCCGCCCGCACACTGGGCACCCCTGCACGCACAGGGATTCATCCTCAAGACCGCCGACCCGAAGAAGCTCGTCGACCAGGCCGACGAGGACCCGTGGAAACGCCAACCGCCCTGGCTCCTGGCCGAAGCGGGCTCGCCGATCGACCGACTGTGGAAGCTGTATGCGCGGGCGCGCGTCGAACCGGACCGAATGAAGCAGATCAGGCTGTTGTGGGAGATCTACAAGGTCCACATCCACGACGGACCGTTCTTCATCGGCTGTGTGGCGAACGCGCCGCAGGTCATGGTCATCCACCGGGACCTGCGGAACGTGCCATGCCAGGAGGACCTCGCCCTCGGCGGATGGGTCAACGCATGGACCCACCCGACCCCCGCGGTCTACGACCCCGAGGCCTTCTTCTGGTCCAACCCCGCGGAGCACTCGTAGTCGAGTCAGCGGAGCGGAGGAGGAGTTCTCCGGGCATCTGTCGGTGGGTTGTGGCACAGTCTGCCGCGTACGACCGAGCACTCAGACCGGCCGGCAGTGGAAGTGAAGAAGGTGCCACCATGGACTACACGATCGAGGTCCTCAACGTCCCCGTTGCCGATATCGACAAGGCCAAGGAGTTCTACGCCGACAAGTGCGGCTTCCACGTCGACCTCGACAGCGAGGTGGCTCCCGGGATCCGCATCGTGCAGATCACGCCGCCAGGCTCGCGGTGCTCGATCGCACTCGCCCAGGGCATGCCGGCCTCACCGCTCCAGTCCACCATGGCGCCCGGCACCCTGCGCGGCGTGCAGATCTGCGTGACCGACATCGTCGCCGCGCACAAGCAGCTGGCGGATCGCGGTGTCGACATCAGCCCGGTCCAGCATGTCGGGCAGGCGGGCTGGGAGGAAGGAACAGGCGAGACCTGGAACTCGTTCGCCTTCTTCACCGACCCGGACGGCAACGGATGGGTGCTGCAGGAGGCGCCGTCCCCACTCTCCGAGCGTTAGGCCGGCACGGGCACGAACGTGGTGGCCGCGGCGGCGTGGGGCACTCCGGACTGGCTGGACGAGGTGCGGCAGTGGATCACCGGCGAGCTCACCCGGGTCGACCCGGCGCCCGTCGGTCAGCTGACGCAGCACGCGGTCCAACCCTGGTCGACGGTGTGGACTGTGGAGTGCGGCGGATCCCGGTACTGGTTCAAGGCGAACGACGAAGGCCGTGAACGGGAGGGCGCCGTCCACGCCGCGGTGGCCAGCCTGGCGCCTGCGTACGTGGATGCGCCGATCGCCGTGGATCCGTCGCGTGGCTGGATCCTGACCCGGGACGGCGGCCCCACCCTGTTGGAGCTGCCAGCGGCGACGCGAGGGGTGGACATCGGCTCCCTGGTTTCGATGCTGGCCGACTACGCGCGTCTGCAGCGCCGGACCGCACCGCACCGCGAGGTGCTGAGGGCCGCCGGCGTGCGCGCGGCTCCCTCGCAGGAGGCGCCCGAGGTCGCAAGGGGCCAGGCGTCCTACCTACGGAACCTGCCCGCCGACGACCCGCGGCGCATCAGCGACGAGCAGTACGCTCGCGTGCTGTCGGCGTTGCCCGCGCTGCGGCAGGCGGCGAAGGCGTTGGCCGCCGGGCCGGTTCCGCCGGCGCTGGACCAGTGCGATCTGTGGCCCGGGAACGTCTTCCGGCCCGTCGAGGCCAAGACCTACCGGTTCTTCGACTTCGCTGACGCCGCCTGGGGTCATCCGTTCGGGTCGTTGGTGATGCTGGCGACCGAGTGCGTGTTCCGGTGGCAGGTTCCCCAGCCGGAGCACGCGATCGACCTGCGGGACGACCGGATCCGCGAGGTGTTCGACAGCTATCTTCGGCGCTGGACGGATCTCGCGCCCCTGGAGGAGTTGCGGGAGTTGGCCGGGTACGCCCTGCAGACCGCCGCCCTCAACCGCGCCGCCGCATGGCTGCGCAACCTGGCGAACGCCGGGCCGGCGGACCTGGCGCGGTACGCAGGCATGCCGTGGGCATGGCTCGAGGATGCCGCCAAACCGGTCCTCCTCTGAGGCGGGGTCAGCGCCCCCGCCGGGCGTACTGGTGAAGG
Source organism: uncultured Actinomycetota bacterium (assembly GCA_963721745.1). GTDB lineage: Bacteria > Actinomycetota > Actinomycetes > Propionibacteriales > Actinopolymorphaceae > Thermasporomyces. Next base: position 23,267 of record CAVRKO010000006.1, read on the forward strand.
TAGGCCAGGTTGCCGAGTAGCCACCCGAAGACGCCGCCGAGGTTCTCCGGGGTCGGCTGGTAGTACTCGTAGACCGCCAGCGAGTGGTGGTAGACCTGCTCGTCCCACGCGGCGAGTGGCATCCACCGTGGCGCCTGGAGCGCATAGCTGGAGCTCGGGGCACCAGTGCCGTCCACGCGGACGTGGGCGGTCGTGCCGGTCGCGACGTTCTGGGTGTACGTGCGGGCCAGCCGGCCCATGTCGTTCCCGCTCATCCCGAGATGGGTCCGGAACGCTCGTACCGCGAACTCGACGCTGATCGCGGCGTGGGAGATGTCCTCGATCTGCCTCGCGGGCGTGGCGAGGTTGGGGTTGTAGAGCGAGATGTCGGTCTCGGGCGACCCGGTCTTGGCGTAGCCGTTGTAGATGTTTCCGAACGTCGGCCAGTAGTGCCAGGTGTACGCATCGGCGGCGTTGGCGGCGAGCTGGCCGCGGAGCATCGTGGCCATCGCCCTGGTCCGGTGCCGGTACTCGTACTCGCCCGTGATGGCGGCGAGTTCGGCCACCGTCTGGCCCCAACCCAGCGTCTGGTTGATCGGCTGCTCGGACCCGTCCCACTGCTGTGCCGAGCCCTTGAGCCAGATGAGGGTGCCCTCGCCGGCCTCGTTCTCGCGCCACTCCGGGTCGTGGACGGCGACAGCGTCCCGAACCGCCCGCAGGTACTCCTTCGCCTTGGACACGTAGCGAGGGCGAAGCCACAACCAGGGCGAGCGCTGCACCAGCTTGACGAACGATGCGATCGGGTAGGTGATCATCCCCGTGTGCACGGCGAAGATCGTCGGCAGCGAGGTCATCTGGAAGATGCCGGGGACGGGATCACCAGCCGCGGCCGGTGTCTCGCGCAGATCGCGGGCCGTGCCCAGCACGGTGGCTGGATAGGCGTCGTAGAGCCGCCGCACCGCGTAGTTCGGGCTCGACGGGTCCATGCTGAGCCCCGCGTACATCCGGCGGTTGCCGCTCTGGCTGTGCGAGCACGTCCAGATCGAAGGTGGCCGGCGTACTCCCGGCGCGTACGGTCACCGAGGTCGAGCTGCTGTAGACCCGGCCGACCCTGACCTCCAGGGTCGGGCGACCGGACGGCGTCCCGGAGCTCGACCGCGCCGACGGTGTAAGGGTGGTTGGCCCGCCAGGCCGGCAGCGAGTCGGCCTTGTAGTCGGTTACGCCACGTTCGCTGTCCCGCACGACAGGACGTCGTCGGTGTTCTCGATCAGGCGGTCGAGGTAGCGGGTGTCGTGGTACGCCTCGTACATCCGCAGGAGACCGGCCAGCAGGTACGACTGGCCCCAGCCCAGCCCGCCGGACTTCCCGTTGGTCGTGTCGTCGTTCGGCTGGTCGGGTTGTTCGTCGACGCCGCTGCGGTAGAACTCCTCGTGCCAGGCGTCCCAGGTCCGCCGGTCGAGGTAGACGCTGTCTGTTGCGGCGTACGCGGCGCGGGTCGCGCCAGGCCGCCGCCGGCAACGGCACCGGCCGCGAGCGTGGCCGCTCCGGATACGGCGCAGGAAGGTCCTGCGCGTGGAACCATGACGAGGCTGGACGATGCTGGTGCATCGGCGTTGTTCTGTTCAGGCATGGCGCTCTCCTCAGCTGAGGCGTGCGGCCGTCGTGGCCACCTCCGAACGCCAGTCGCGGTAGATGGCCGGCTTCTGTTCGTACTCGTAGTTGTCGGTCACAACATCCGTGCCGGCGAGCAGGTGCTCCGCCTTGGCGAGGAGCCGCGGGTCGGTGCCGGCCGGCGCCTTGTCGATGGCACTGCCGCAGGGTGTCCAGCAGGTTGTAGTCCTCGAGCCCGTCACGGATGTTCTCCAGCCGGATCGACGGGACCGGTCCGTCCGGTCCCGGGTAGAGCAGCGCCCCGTCACCGGCCAGTGCGTTCCAGGTCCGCGGGTCCCACGCGGTGAGTCGCACCGTCGTCGATGCACCGGGTGGCCGTACCAGCGGTCCACCCGGTAGTAGAGGAACCCGTCCAGGCCGGCCTGGTGGATCATCGGGCCGAGCAGCGTCCGCAGCTGGCCCGGGTCGTAGTTGACGAAGACGTTCGGGTGTCGGGTTCACGTTGCCCGCGTGCAGGTACCACCAGGCCTCACGGCCGGCGGCATGCCGCTCGGCGATGATGCCCGGGTCGAACCACGGCACGTCGCGCACCCACCAGTCGATCAGCCTCGTCGAGCCCGGACACGCTTGCCCATCTGGTTGTCGATCGTGGTCGTCAGCACCTTGACGCCGGGGAACCGTTCCTTGAACCGGTTGAGCACGAAGCTGATCACCTCGTTGTGCTCCACGCGGGTCTCGTCGCAGCAGTAGAGGTACGCCCTTGTCCAGCAGTCCGGCCGCGCGGTACTGGTCGACGTACGGCTGGATCCGGTCGAACAGCGCGTCCGCCTGCTGCGCCCAGGTCTCGGGTTCGCCGAGGTCGAACAGTCGCGGGTCGAAGTACCAGATGTTGAACTGGCGCAGGCCCTCCGGCCTGGCCTCGATCTTGCGCAGGCTCTCCACCGACGGCGGGTTCGCTTCGTAGACGCTGCGGTAGATGTTGTCGCCCTGCAGCAGGTACGTGCCGAGGAACTCGTACTCCTCGTCGACCAGCGTCGCGACCGCGCGGGGTCGGTCACACCGTAGGGTTCGGCGTACGCCTTCGGGTCGTGCCCGATCGCGGTGCGCAGGCCGGGTTGCCGGGCGATGCTGGCATCCCACACCCGCACGTCGATCCGGGCCAGCTGGGTCGGCATCCCGGCCGCGCGCAGCTCGAGCAGGACCGGGTACACACCGGGCCGGGTGTCGCGGGCGGTTTCGATCGCGACCCAGAACGACTGCAGGTCGCCGGCCGCGACGTCCATGCTGTCGTGGGCGGTCTGGATCGCGTCCGGAGTCCATCCTTCGTACACGGTCGGCCGGAACGCGGTCGGGGCGGCGGGCCGCTGATCGACCGGGGGCGTCATGTTCAGCGAGACGACCGGGTGCGCGTCGACCTGGAGGCCGTGCGTGCCGCCGCCCACGATCCTGGCCTGGACACCGGCGTGGGGCAGCGTGACGCGTACGGGATCGCGACGAACTGGATGCTCTCGTGCTCGCCGCGGACGATGTCCAACGTCGGCGACGTGAAGCTGCAGTCGCAGGGGAGGTCGCGCGGATAGACCCGCGACATCGAGTCCGCGAACCCGAACCCGACCGGGCCTACGGCCGCGCCCACCGGGCATCGACCAGCGTGGACAGGCGCTTGACCTTCCAGCCGATGCCGGTCAGCCCCGACCAGATCGCGCGCGCCGCACTGACCGAGTTGCCCACCGACCCGGTCTCGCTCGGCGTACGTGTGGAGTTGCTGCTGCAGCGCGCCCGCCTGCTCGATCAGGGCACGGTCCGGGCCGGTCGGCCTGGGCTTGATCCGCTTCCGCACCTTGGCGACCGCGTCCGATGCCCGCGTGAGCGCTCCGCGCAGATCCATCAGGCCGATCAGGGCGGCGCGACCCGCGACTGCTCGGCAGGTACGTCGGTAGCGTTGTCGGTCAGCCGGATGTCGTCGGCGTAGAGGCGCTTGGGGCTCGGGGAGCGCTCGGTGCTGAGCTGGATCTTGTCGAGCCGGCTCAGGTCGACACCCGCGGCGGTGATGTCGGCCGTCTTGACTTCGAACACGCGGTGCTCGAACGGCTCGGCCCACTGCGAACGGAGCAGGAAGTGGCCGTCGTCATCCCACACCACGACGTACAGCCGGGCCCGCTCGGCCGAGGCGTTCGCCATACCGACGTGGAGGTAGCGCCGCTGGGTCCAGTCCACCTCCGGCACCGTCGACCCGACGTTCAGCCAGATGCGGGGGAAGACCAAGCCGGCCTTGGAGTCGAAGGCGCCCATGTCGAGTTGCATCGACCCGTGCCCCTCGCTGGCGAACGTGTCCGTGACGCGGGCGGTGTCGAGGTCCGGCGCCGGCAACGTCGCACCGTCCAGGGCGTCGGCGCTCTCGAAGTCGGCGAGCACGAGGTCCTCGGCGGCGGCCGCCGGTCCGGGCGTGACCAGGGTGGCGACCAGGGCTGTCAGCGCCAGGGCGAGCAACGACAGTGCGCCTCGGCTGCGGGCTCGACCTCGCATGGACGTCCTCCCCTGATACCGGTCAGTTTTTGTGCTGACCAAAAAACCGACTTAGGATCCGGACCGAAAGTAGGCTCCGGTTGCGGGGGTGTCAAGGGTTTCGTTCGGTCGTGAGAGACCACGACCACCGTTCGCTGGTGCGGGTCAGCCCTTGACCGCGCCGGCCATGCCTTCGACGAAGTGCTTCTGCATCGCGAGGAAGAAGACGACGACCGGAACCATCGCGATCACCGCGCCCGCGGCGGCGGTGCGGGCGTCGGCGCCGAACGTGCCCGCCAGGTAGGCGAGCCCCAGCGCCACGGGGTACTTCCCGGCGTCCTTGAGCACCACGAGCGGCCAGAGGAAGTTGTTCCACACGCTGACGAAACCGAAGATCGCGAGCACCGCGAGCGTCGGGCGGACCTGCGGCAGCATCACGTTCCAGAAGATCCGCAGCTCGCCCGCGCCGTCGATCCGGGCGCTGTCGGGAAGCTCCTGCGGAATGCCGGCGAACGCCTGCCGCAGCAGGAAGATCCCGGTCGCCGACAGGATGCCAGGCAGGATCACCCCGGCGAACGTGTCGACCAGTCCCAACGAGGAGACGATGAGGAACCGCGGGATCAGCATCACCTCCGGCGACAGGAACAGCGTCGAGAGGATCGCGTAGAAGATGATCTGCCGGCCACGGAAGCGGTACCGCGCCAACGGGTACGCCGTGAGGGCGGAGACGGCGAGGTACGCCGGCACCGTGGTGGCCACGTAGACGACCGAGTTGAGGACGTAGCGGCCGTAGGGAACGGCGGTCCACGCGTCGACGAAGAAGTCGGCGACCGGCGGGAGCGGCAGCAGCTCCGGCGGGAACGAGTAGACCGGCTGGTCCGGCGACTTCAGGGCGGTGGTGACCAGCATGAGGAACGGCACCACAAAGACGCAGGCGACCAGCACCAGGACGCCGAGGTGCAGGACCCTGCGTCCACGGGACGACCTCATCCGACCGGCTCCCCTCGGGTCAGGCGGTAGTTGCCGACCGCGAAGAGGACGAGGATCGCCCAGAGGACGAGTCCCACCGCGCTGGCGTAACCGAAGTTGAAGTGCTCGAACGCCTCGGACCAGATGTAGAAGCCGAGCGTGGTGGACGCGCCCTGCGGGCCACCGCGGGTCATGACGAAGATCGACGCGAACGACTGCATGGCCATGATCCCGCCGAGCACGAGACAGACCGCGGCGTACGGGCGGATCAGCGGGACCGTCACGTGGGCGAACCGCCGCCACCAACCGGCGCCGTCCAGCTGGGCCGCCTCGTGCAGCTCGTACGGGATGGACTGCAGGCCGGCGAGGTAGATCATCATGAAGTAGCCCGCACCCTGCCATGCCTCGACGACGACGACCGAGGGCAGCGCCCACGCCGGGTCGAGCAGGAACTGGATCGGCTGGTCGATCAGCCCGAGCCCGAGTAGCGCCCAGTTGAGGATGCCGCGCGGGTGGAAGACGAACGCCCAGGCGATCGCGATGGCCACCATCGAGGTGATCACCGGAAGGTAGTAGACGAGCCGGAAGACCCTGATCCCCCGCAACCTGGTGTTGACGGCGAGCGCGAGGAGGAGCGGGACCACCATCACGAGCGGCAGGAAGAGCACGAGGAACTTCACCGAGTTCCAGAACGCCTGCCAGAACTCCGGGTTGGTCGCGAGATCGGCGAAGTTGGCCAGGCCGACGAACCTCGGCGGGCTCACCACGTCGTAGTGCAGGAACGCGATCTGGACCGCGATCAGGGCGGGCCAGACGAAGAACACGGCGAAGAACCCGAGTCCCGGCAGGAGAAACAGGTAGGGCACCCACCAGCGGTGCGGTGTCCTCATAGGTGGGCCCTCCATCGGCTGTGACCGTGCCTTGACATCACCTCGACGCGCCGTATGCTGCTCACACCGGTCGATTTATGGCCGTCCGTAATTCGCAATACGATCCCAGACAATACGAGCCGGTCGGGCGACCCGTCAACGGCTCCTGGCGCGGAGGTCTTCCATGGCACGGGTGGCCAAGCTGTTGGCGGCCGGTCTGGCCGCAGGCATGGTCTGCGTCGGCTGCGTCCCGGGTACGAGCGGGACCGACACCGACACCACGCAGAAGTCCGCGCAGAAGAGCGGCGAGCCGGCGACCGTCGAGTTCTGGACCATCAACCTGAAGAAGAACTTCGGCGAGTACATCCAGGGCCTCATCGACGGCTTCGAGAAGACCCACAAGGACGTCACCGTCCGCTGGGTCGACGTCCCCGGCACCGACGTCGAGAGCAAGCTCCTCGCCGCCCTCGCCACCGACGACGTTCCCGACGCGGTCAATATCGAGGACATGCGCGTCGACCAGTTCGGCGCGAGCCTGTCCGACCTGACGCCGTACTTCGACGAGAGCGAGCTCGCGCCCTACATCGGCGGCCTGGTCGACTCCGTACGCCGCGACGGCAAGCTGCTGGCCATCCCGTGGTACAACGGCGGCGCGCCCGTCGCGTGGTACAACACCGCACTCCTCGAGCAGGCCGGTGCCGACACCAAGGACCTGCCCCAGACCTGGGACGAGGCGCTCGACCTCGGCCGCCAGGTCGCGCAGAAGACCGACGCGTGCGCGTTCAACGCGCTGCCGACGCTCGACGTCCTGTTGTCCAACGGTGCGGAGCCGCTCGGCGCCGACCGCACCAAGCCGGCGCTCAACACGCCGGGGAACGTGCAGGTACTGGAGAGGTTCCGCGCCGCCTACCAGGACGGCACCATCTGCCGCGGTGCCGTGAGCGAGAACATCCGGAACCTCCCACAGACCGTCGCCAACGGCATGGCCGCCGCGTCCGTCAGCGGGCAGCCGTTCCAGATCCTCGACATCGAGAAGAACGCCGCCAAGACCTACGGCGACCTGGCGATCGGCCACGCGGTGACCGGGACGACCGGCGACTTCCTCATCGACGGCATGCAGACCTTCGCGATCCCCGCCAAGAGCGACGTGAAGGAACAGGCCGCCGAGTTCATCGAGTACGTCACCAGCGCCAAGGCCCAGCTGGAGTTCTGCAAGCTGGTCACGATCTTCCCGTCCACCAAGGACACCCTGAAGGACCCGTTCTTCACCGACGTCGAGGTCAAGAGCCCGGCCGACGCCGCCCGCCAGGTCGTGGTGGAGGAACTGCCGAAGGTGAAGACCAAGGACCTGGGCACCAAGGTGGACCTCGAACTCGACGAGGCGTACCTGAAGCGGATCCGCGCGTACATGGCCGGAGACCAGCCCGCCGCCGACGCGCTGGCCGCCGTCGAGCAGGACTGGACCGCCCTGCTGTCGAAGAAGTGAGGGCCCGTGCTTGAGCACGTACGGTTCGGCGTCGTCGGCGCCGGAGTCATGGGGGCGGCGCACGCGCAGACCCTGGCGACGCACCCCGCCGTGGCCGTGACCGCACTCACGAGTCGCGACCCGTCGGCCGCCCGCGAGGTGGCCGGCCGGGTCGGCGCCCGCGTCGCCCCGACCTGGGCGGACCTGGTGGCCGATCCCGAGGTCGACGCGGTCCTGGTCGCCACGCCGGACCACCTGCACGCCGACGTCGCGGTCGCCGCGGCCGAGGCGGGCAAGGCGGTCCTGATCGAGAAGCCGCTCGCCACCTCCAGCGCGGACGCCGCCCGGATCGCCGACGCGGTGGCGAGGACCGGCGTGGTCGCGAGCGTGCTGTTCAACCACCGTTGGGTTCCGGCGTACGCCGAGGCGTACGAACGGATCCGGGCCGGTGATCTCGGCGCCCCGGTCGTGGGCTACGCCCGCAAGAACGACCGGATCCACGTGCCCACCCAGATGCTCAGCTGGGCCGCCCAGACCACGCCGGCGTGGTTCCTGTCCAGCCACGACATCGACCTGCTCACGTGGTTCTTCGACGACCGGCCGGTCGAGGTGTTCGCCACCGCCGTCCACGGCAAGCTGCGCGACCTGGGCGTCGACACACCCGACGCGATCCAGGCCCAGGTGCGCTATGCGGGCGGTGCGGTCGCGACGTTCGAGGCCTGCTGGGTCTATCCCGACACGTTCCCCACCATGACCGACTCGTTCGTCGAGGTGGTCGGGGCCGAGGGCGTCATCCACCTGGACCGCAAGTGCGAGCAGCTCGAGCTCGCGACGACGAAGACGTACGAGTACCCGCGGACGATGCTGCAGCGGCACGTACACGGCGTACCGGCCGGCGCGGTCCGCGACTGCCTGTGGCACTTCGTCGACTGCGTCCGCACGGGTACGCCACCGCTGGTCAGCGTGCAGAGCGCCGCCGTCACGACCGCCGTCCTCGACGCCCTGCACCGATCCGCCGCCACCGGGGCACCCCAGCCGGTGGACCCCGTGGTCCCCCAGGCGGCCGCACCACGCGAGGAGGCCATGCCGTGAGCTCACCCGTGCTGGCAGGAACCCCACCCGTACGCACCCGGCCGTGGCCGGCCTGGCCGCCGCCGCCCGGCGACGAGGAACGCAAGGGCCTCGAAAGGGCCCTGGCCGAAGGCGTCTGGGCCGGGGTCGACGGACCGCTCAAGCAGGAGTTCGAACACCGGTGGGCCGCCGCCACCGCAAGCCGGCACGGGCTCGGCGTCAGCAACGGCACCGTGAGCCTGGAGATCGCGCTCCGGGCGCTCGGCATCGGGGCCGGCGACGAGGTGATCGTGCCGCCGTACACGTTCGTCGCGACTGCCACGGCCGTCCTCGGCGTCAACGCACTGCCGGTGTTCGCCGACCTCGATCCCGAGACCTACAACCTCGACCCTGCCGCGGTCGAGGCGGCAGTCACCGACCGCACCAGGGCGGTGATCGCCGTCCACCTCGGCGGGCACCCGGTCGACCTCGACGCCCTGACCGCCCTGTGTGCACGCCACGACCTGGCCCTCATCGAGGACGCCGCACACGCACACGGCGCGCGGTGGAAGGACCGCCCGGTCGGTGGGTTCGGCGCGTTCGGCTCGTGGTCGTTCCAGGCGTCGAAGAACCTCACCTGCGGCGAGGGCGGCGCACTCACCACCGACCACGACGACCTCGCCGAGCAGGCATGGGAGCTCCACAACTGCGGCCGCCGGCGCGACGGGGCGTGGTACGCCCACCACCGGCTCGGCGGCAACCACCGGCTTACCGAGTGGCAGGCCGCGATCCTGCTCGCCGGCCTCGACCGACTGCCGGACCAGGTTGCCCGCCGGGAGCAGTGTGCGGCCGTCCTCGACCGGGAGCTGGCCGAGATCCCCGGACTCCGCCCACTCGGACGCGACCCGCGTGCCAGCGTGCACGCCCACCATCTCTACCTCTTCCGCTATGACGGCGGGGAGTTCGGCGGCCTGTCGCGCGACGACTTCGTGGCCGCGCTGGTCCACCACGGCATTCCCGCGTCCTCGGGGTACCCGCTGCCGCTCTACCGGCAGGAGCTGTTCACCGAGGCGACGTTCGACCGGGCGGCGACGGGCTGGGATCCCACCAGACCACTCACCAGCTACGCCGACGTACGCCTGCCGGTCTGCGAGCTGGCCTGTGCCGAGACGGTGTGGCTGCCGCAGCAGTTGCTGCTCGCGCCGGTCGAGGAGATGGCGGACGTGCTCGAAGCCGTACGACGCATACACAGGGGTGCAACCGGGTGACGCCCGCAGAACAACGGAACGAACCGACCGAACCACCTACCCCCTCCGGCCGCGGCGGGCCGGCAGACGAGCTGCGACTCTTCGACGCCAACGCCATGGTCGGCCGGATCGCCACCGGACCGTACGCCGGCGACGCCGCCGCGGTGCTGACCCAGCTGGACCGTTTCGGCATCGCCTCGGCACTCCTCACCCACACCCACGCCTGGCGGCACCACGTCGCCCAAGGCAACGACCTGCTGCTCGCCGAGACCGCGGCGACGACCACAGGTGCGGGCCGGCTGCAGCCGTGCTGGATGGTGCTCCCCGACACCTGCGGCGAGGTGCCACCACCGAACGACTACCTCTCCGCTGCCGCCGGCGCCGGCGTCCGGGCGTTCCGCGCCTGCCCCGCCGACCACGGCTACGACCTGCTCGGCCCCGACCTGGCGAAACTGCTCGCCGGCCTGGAGGAACGCGCCAGCCCGCTGTTCCTCGACCTCGACCAGGCGCCCTGGACAGCGGTGGACGCCCTGGCCGAACGGCATCCCGGCCTGCCCGTGGTCGTGACGGGGACGGGGTACCGCGTGGCCCGGCCGATGGTCGGCGTACTCGACCGACGGCCGAACGTCCACGTCGACCTGTCCTACCTCGGTACGCACCAGCTGCTGGAGTGGCTGGTCGCGAGGTTCGGGCCCACGCGGGTGCTCTTCGGCACCGGCTTCCCGTTGCGCGATCCCGCCAACGCCGTCACGCGGCTGTTGTGGTCGAGCCTCGACGACGGGGCGGTGGCGGCCGTCGGCGGTGGGACGTTGCGCCGGTTGCTGGAGGGAGTGGTGAGTCCGTGAGCACCAAGAGAGCCGTAGCAGCAGCCGTATCCGCGTCGGCGCCACTCGGCGACCAGGCCCGGGCGGCGTTGTTCGCGCGGCGGCCCCTTTCGGGTGTGCGGGTGGTGGACGCCCACGCCCATGCCGGCCCGTACAGCCGGTTCTTCATTCCCGACCACGACGTCCCCGGGATGGTCGGCGTCATGGACCGCTGCGGGGTGGACGTCGCGTTCGTGTCGAGCCACCTGGCGCTGGAGCTAGACGTCGTACGCGGGAACGCGCTGACGGCGGAGCTGGTCGACCGGGCGGAGGGGCGGTTCCGCGGCCTGGTGGTCGTGAACCCGTACGACGACCCCGACGGGACGCTCGCCCGGTGGCTGGACGACCCGCGCTTCGTCGGGGTCAAGCTGCATCCCGACCTGCACGAGTACCCCGTGACGGGTGGACGGTACGCAGCGGTGTGGCAGGCCGCCGAAAGGCTCGGGTTCCCGGTGCTGGTGCACAGCATGGCTGGCTCGGCGTTCAACGACCTCAGCCATTTCGGCACGCTCGCCGAACGCCACCCTGCCGCCACCCTCGTCCTCGGCCACAGCGGCGCCCAGCGCCCGCACTTCGAGGCGGCCGCCGAGCTCGCGGTCCGGCACCCCGGGCTCGTGCTGGAGCTCTGCGGTTCGTTCATGACCGGCTACTGGGTCCGCCGACTGGTCGAGATCGTCGGACCCGACCGGGTGCTGTTCGGCTCGGACTTCCCGTTCATCGACCTGCGGTACTCCCTCGGCCGGACGTTGTTCGCCGGCCTCGCCGACGACGAGCTCACGCAGGTGCTCGGCGACTCGGCAAGCCGGCTGGTCCGCCGGTTCCGCCCCGCCGACGCCGCGTTCGCCGCCGCGTTGGACGCCGCCCCTGCACCCGGGCCTGACCACCGAGATAGGCGTACGACATGAGACTCGCCGTGATGCCGACCGCCGACGGTCCGCGCCTCGCCCTCGGGCTTCCCGACGACCGGCTGGTCCGCCTGGACCGGGTGGTCCCCGACGCACCGACCGACACCTTCGCACTGCTCGACCTGCCCGACCGCGACAAGCTCGTCGGCCGGGCCCAGGAGGAGCTGGAACGACCCGTCCTGCGCGACGCGCTCCGCGCCGCCGGCGAACTGCGGCACGTGGACGACGGCCCGCTCGCGGTGCCTCTCACCCGGATCGGCAAGGTGGTCTGCCTGGCCCTCAACTACCGGGCGCACGCGCAGGAAGGCGGCTTCACGCCGCCCGAACGCCCGGTGATCTTCCTCAAGGGCCCCAACAGCCTTTGCGGGCACGGCGAGGAGGTCGTCGTCCCGCCGGTCTCGCGGCGGATCGACCACGAGGGTGAGCTCGCGGTCGTCGTCGGCCGGCGCTGCCGCGCGCTCACGGCCGACACCTGGCGCGACGCGGTGGCGGGCTACACGATGATGAACGACCTCACCGCCCGGGACCTGCAGCTGGAGGACATCGCCCAGCAGCACCCGTGGGACTTCACCAAGAGCTTCGATGGCTACGGGCCGACGGGGCCCTTCCTGCTCACCCCGGACGAGGTGCCGGATCCGCAGGCGCTGGAGGTGTGCGTACGCGTCGACGGTGACGTCCGCCAGCTCGGCAGCACCAGCGCGATGATCTTCGGCGTGGCGGACCTGCTGTGCTACATCTCCGCCGTGATGACCCTCGAGCCCGGCGACGTCATCGCCACCGGAACCCCCGACGGGATCGGGCCGGTGCCCGACGGGGCCACCGCGGAGGTCAGCATCGGATCCCTCGGTACGCTCCGCAACCGGATACGGTTCGAAGCCTAGAAACGCTGCCACGACAAGGGTCAGATGCGGATGGAACGGCCACACCACGGTCACCACCGACGGGGCGCCGACATCGCCATCGGTGTCGTCGGGCCACGCAACCTGGTCGAGCGGATCATCCTGCTCGGCCGCGCTCCCGGCCAGCCCCCCGGCCCGTCGTGGCGGCTGGTCGGCGCGTCCTACCGCACCGAGACCGAGGCGCCGGCGAAGGCGGCCAAGCTGCAGGGCGACGTCGACGTGCTCCTCTTCACCGGGCCGTTGCCGTACAACATCGTCGCCGAGGCAGGCGTGCTCGACGTGCCGGCCACATTCGTCCCGATGAGCGGCGCCTCGTTGTTCAGCACCATGCTGCGGGCCTCGCTCGAGAGCAATGTCGACCTCACCCGGATCAGCGTCGACTCGCTCAGCCGCACCGACGTGCACGAGGCGTACGCCGAGATCGGCCTGCCGGTCCGCCGGGTCCGGGTGAAGTCGTACGAGAGCCCGTCCACGGCGGCGACGTTCGCGGCCTGGCACGAGGACCTCCACCAACGCGGGCGGACGGTCGCGGCATTCACCACGGTCCGGTCGGTGGCCCGGCAGCTGGAACGGGCGGGCGTTCCCGCGTTCCGTGTCCTGCCGGCGGTCTCGTCGTTCCGGGTGGCGCTGCGCACCGCGGCCCTGCTCGGCAGTGGAACCCGGCTCGAGGACGCACAGATCGCGGTCGGACTCGTGGTCCTGCCACCTGCCCCGGCCGGCGCGACCTCGCTCGGCTGGCAGCACGAGCTCCGGCTCGGCGTCCACCAGATCCTTGCGCGGGAGGCCCGGGCCAGTGGCGCGACCGTGCTGCCGCGGGACGAGCGCAGCTACTTCGTCGCCACCACGCTCGGTTCGCTGCAGCGGGCGACCGACGACTTCCGGGTCGCGCCGTTCGTCGCCGCCGTCCAGGACGCCTTGGGTGTGCAGGTCGACGTCGGTCTCGGCCTCGGCGCGACCGCGGCCGAGGCGGAGGAACGTGCCGAACGCGCGGTCGCCCGAGCCGCTCGCGACGGTGGCGACCGGTGCTGCGTGATCAAGCAGGACGGTACCGTCCTCGCCCTGCCGGCACGCGGTCACGACGAGCCGCGCACGGTGGCGCTCGCGCGGGCAAAGGAGCACGCGATCGTCTGCGAGCTCACCGAGGCGCTCCACGGGACCGACGGCGGCGCCGGGCCGGTCGTGGTGGATGCCGAGCAGGCGGCCGCGGTCCTGGGGTCCAGCGCGCGTACGGCTCGCCGGTTGCTCGGCAACCTGGTCCGCGAGGGGTTCGCGTGGCCGATGCCCCCGCCGCCTGCGGTGGGTCGGGGACGGCCGCGACAGTTCTACCGGCTCATCCCACCCGAGTCGGACCGGCCCACCGGCTAGTACTCCACCGGCTGGGTGCTCCGACCGGAACCCGTGTTCCCACCCGAAGGCGAGGACCGCGCCCGTGACCGATGCTCCTGTCGAGAAGCCTCCTCATGCCGACGCCACCCGGATCCGGCACCTCGGCGTACCCGCTCTCCTCGACGCACTCGACCTGCGCCGTCCCGACCTCGCCGGCATCGCACGAGCGCGCCAACGCGACGGCGACGATGCCGCGGCGGCCGCGCTGCTGACCCACGTCGCCTCCGCGCACCGGCCCCGGCCCATCCCGTCGATCCGTGCGCAGGTGGAAGTCCTCGGCGGCGAGCAGCGTCAAGGCATCCTTGCGGCGGCCGAGGCGGCGCGGCGGGAGCCGCCGTCGTTCACCGACCGCGGACACGGGCGTTCCCAGCTCTACGGCTACCACTATCTGGGCTGGACCCGGCCGCTGCTGGAGAGTTACGCGCTCACCGGAGAACCGCACTGGCTGGCGTCGTGGGGTGAGACCTTCGACCGCTGGTACGCATCCCGCGACGAGGTGCGCGGCGACTGGCCCGGCCTGGACGTGGTTTGGTACACGCTCGGCGTCGCCAGCCGGACCCGGCTCTTCGCCAACGCGGTCGACCTGGCCGGCAACGAGCTGGCGGACGCGACCCGACTCCGGCTGCTGGGGTCCGTGCTGGGAGGCGCACGCTGGTTGGCCGACGAGCACGACGCCTTCCGGTACGGCAACTGGCAGCTCGTCGGCGCCTGCACCCTGCTGACTCTGGGCGGGTTGTTTCCCGAGTTCTCCGAGGCGCCCGCCTGGGCGGCCATCGGACGGGAACGGATCGAGGAACACCTCGCCCTCGACGTGTACGACGACGGCGGACACCACGAACGCGCACCCGACTACCACCGGCTCAGCCTGTCGTGCCTCTTCGACGCCGCCCTGCACGCCGAGGCCCAGCTCGGCTGGGACCTCGCTCGCCATCCCCGACTGAAGCTGATGTACGACTGGCTGGTCGAGCTCGCCACTCCCGAGGGCTGGCTGCCGCCGTTCCAGGACTCCGGCACCATCGCGGCGGGACCGCTGCTCGTCCGCGGGCACTACCTGTTCGGCGAGCCGGCGTACCACGCGGTGGCCAGCCAGGCGATGACCGAGGAGGAGATCCGGTACGTGCTCGCGCCGCTGCCGCCCCGCGACGGGTGCGAGCCGTACGCCGCCTGGAAGGCCACGCACGCGGCACCTCCCGACGTACGGTTCCGCCAGCTGGGTGGCAGCAGGTACGTCGTGTCGCGGGAGGGCTGGGCACCGGGCTCGCTCTATGCCGTGCTGAACTGTGGTCCGGCGATCCCGCACGAGCTCGAGTCGCACAGCCACCGTGCCTGCCTGGACTTCGTCCTGTGGGGCCACGGCGGGCCGCTGGCGTGGGAGGCCGGCGGGCCGGAGTCCTACGACGAGCCGGCGTACCACTCGTGGTTCCAGGCCACCCAGGCGCACAACACCGTGCTGCTTGACGGGGCCGAGCTGTCGGCGGACCGCGACGGCACCGTCGAGACGGCCGCGCAGCTGGGCGACCTCAACGTCGTCGTCGCGTCCCACGACGGGTGGGGACCGCGGCACCGGCGCACCTTCGTCTTCGTACGTCCGGGTCCGCAGGGCGACGGGTACTGGTTCGTCCACGACGAGCTCGCCGACGAGCTCGCCGGCGCCGGGCGGCCGTGGCGGTGGCTGCTGCACGGGCTGAGCCCGTGGGCGGAACGTTCGCCGGGCACCTTCGTCTCCACGGATGCACCCGGTCTGGTCGCGGTCGTTCCGGCCGCTGCACACGGGAGGTACGAGATGTCGGAGGGCGTGACGTCCGTTCCGACTCCCGACGGGCCGCACTGGCAGGCACTCCACGGGCTCCACGTCCGGCCGGCCGGGGATGAGGTCGCCGCCGTCCTCGTCCCCTTCAAGGACGGTGCGCCTGCCGACCTTCATGTCGACACCCACGCCGGCGCCGTTCGCGTCCGGGTCGGCGCGGTCACCGACGAGCTCCGCCCGGGCTCGTGGGTCCGCAGAACCGAAGCACTGCCGGTGGCGGCGGCCACCTGGGGCGGAGCCAGCGCCACGAGCGAACAAGGCTGCCTCGCCACCGCCCCGCGCACCCGCACGCTGCACGTGCGGTGGATCGCGGACCGCGTCCTCGTCGACGTCGACGCCACCCACCGGACACCGGTCACCGTCGCCGTACCCGCGGCCTGGGATGTGCGGGCCGTACGGGTGGAGGGCATCGCCGTGCCGTACGCGCGCGACCGCGACGCCCTCACCGTCGACGTGCCGCAGGCCGGCCGCTGGACGGTCGAGATCGCCAACGTCGCCGCGGCGTGCCGCGGCAAGTTCTCAGGTGCGTAGGCACATCGGAGTCTCGACGGCGTAGGCCACAACGTGCCGCACGAAGCCCCCGAAGCCCTCGAAGCCGTCGTCGTCGAGGTCGACCACCTGTAACCGGAGTCGGCTCGCGATATACGGCGATGCCGTGCTCAGCCGCGACGCCGTGCTCAGCCGCGACGCCGCCACCACACCGTAGCCACCACCGCACCCACCACCGCGACCGTCGCCAGCAACCCGAGCCCGGCTGCCCGTCGCGCCCGCCGCAGGCAGCCGACGTTGGCGCACTCCGGGATGGGATAGGGCTGCCCGGGGTTGAGCTCATGGGTCTCGTCGGCAGAGACATAGGCATTGATGGCAGGGAACGACCAGCCGTCGGGATTGAGCAGGCGGTACCAGTACGCGTCGTCCCAGTGCTTGAGCCGGCAGATGACGTTGACCGAAGGGGAGTGGAAGGGCGTCGGACCCAGGTGACCGATGGGTACGTGGTCCTGGTTGTAGACCGGCACCGTCCCGTTCGGGTCGTTCATCGTGACCGCGGGGTAGTTGGCATCCAGGCCCATGTCGCCTCCTCCCGCCCAGTATTGCCCTGTCTCTGTCAAGGGGCGGGGGTTTCTCCGGTACGCCGGGAGCGTGGCGGCTGTCAGGTGTGACCGGCGACCGGCTTCGGCTGGTAGAGCTCCTCGAGGGACGCCAGATCGTCGTCCGAGAGCGTGACGTCGACAGCGGCAACGGCGTCGTCGACGTGCCCGGGCTTGGTGGCGCCCACGATCGGTGCGGTCACCGCGGGCTGGTGCAGGAGCCAGGCGAGGGCGATCTGGGCCGGTGGGACGCCGTGCTTCTCGGCGACCTCGGCGACGCGGTCGACGATGGCGAAGTCGTGGTCGCTGTAGAGGGTGTCGCCGAACGAGTCGGTCTGCGCCCGGAGGGTCTTCTTCTCTCCGCCTCGGCCGCGACTGCCGGTCAGCAGCCCACGGGCGAGCGGGCTCCACGGGATCACGCCGACACCCTGGTCCTGGCAGAGCGGCAGCATCTCCCGCTCCTCCTCGCGATAGACCAGGTTGTAGTGGTTCTGCATGGACACGAACCGGGTCCATCCGTGGGCCGACGCGGCGTGCTGCGCCTTGCTGAACTGCCAGGCGTACATGCTGGACGCACCGATGTAGCGGGCCTTGCCGGCGCGTACGACGTCGTGCAGGGCCTCCATCGTCTCCTCGATCGGAGTCTCCTTGTCGAACCGGTGGATCTGGTACAGGTCGACGTGGTCGGTCCCGAGGCGGCGCAGGGAGGCGTCGATCGCGTCCATGATGTGGCCGCGGGACAGGCCGCGGTCGTTCGGACCCTCACCCATCGCGCCGTGCACCTTGGTGGCGAGCACGTAGTCCTCCCGGCGCGGGAAGAACCGGCGGAGGAGTTGGCCGGTGATCTCCTCGCTGCGGCCGATGGAGTAGACGTCGGCGGTGTCGTAGAACGTGACACCGGCCTCGGCGGCACTTCGTACGAACGGCTCGGCGGCCTCCTCGTCGAGTGCCCACTCCCGAAGCTTTGGGTCGCCGTAGCTCATCATGCCCAGACAGATCCGGGACACCTTCAGGCCGGCGTGACCCAGCCGCATGTACTCCATCACGAACCTCCGCACAGCACTCGACCGCAGACGCAGTCGACCCTAGGGCATGTCCGGTGATGCGCCCCAGCCGCTCGGGGCACCGGTCGACCGAAGCCCCGCTCGGGGCACCGGTCGACCGAGGCCCTCAGAGGTCCGGGAGGTCGGGCGAATCCGGCTCCGGCTCGGTGGTGGTGGGCTCGGGCTCGGGTGCGCGGGCGACCACGATCGTGACGGTGGAACCGCGTTGGCGCTTGTCACCCGCGGCCGGAGTCTGGTCGAGGACGGTGCCGGGTGGCTCGGTGGAGGTCGTGCGTTGGACCTTCCGCACCTTGAAGCCAGCATCCTTCAGGCGGGCTTCGGCTTCCTGCTCGCCCTGCTGTAGGACCTTGGGCATCTCGACGAGGCCGCTGGAGACCAACAGGTGCACCGTCGAGCCGGAGGGGACCTTCGTTCCCTCGCCGGGATCGGCGCGGGTCACGGTTCCCGCGTTCTCGTCCGAGCTGGAGTCCTGCGTCTCGTCCACCTTGAATCCCTGGGCCTCGAGGAGGGCCCTGGCCTCGTCGACATGCTGGTCGACGACGTTCGGGACGACGACCAGAGCCTTTCCGGCCGAGACCGTGACGTTCACCCGGGAGCCGATCGGGACCGAGCCGCCGGCGCCTGGTGACTGGGAGATGATCGTGCCCTTGGGCACGGTGTCGCTCGACCTCGGCTTCGTCGCGCCGACCGCGAGGCCGGCGTGCCGCAGGATCGTCCGCGCTTGCGGCACCGTGCGGTCCGTGACGGTCGGCGCGGTCGTCGTCTTGGGCGCCGCGGTCAGTGCGCGGATGCCGATGACCGCCGCGGCGAGGACGAGCAGCGATGCGAGCGCCACTACGGCGTAGACGGTCCGACGTTGGGCGTACCTTCCCCTGGCGCGGTGCGAGGTCCGCTCGGGAGGCGCCTGGACGTCGGGCGGGTGAGGGGGCGGCGGGACGTGGATGGTCGCCGTGGGCGGCATGGCCGGAGGGGCGACGTGCTGCCCGGTCAGTGCGTGGTGGAGGTCGGCACGCATCTCGGCGGCTGACTGGTAGCGGTCGAGCGGGTTCTTCCGCATCGACCGCAGCGTGACTGCCTCGGCGGCGGCCGGAAGCTCTGGCGCGTGCGTGGATGGCGGCTGCGGTTCCTCACTGACGTGCTGGTAGGCGACCGAGACGGGCGAGTCGCCGACGAAGGGCGGCCGGCCGGTGAGGAGTTCGTACAGCAGGCAGCCGGCGGAGTAGATGTCGCTACGCGCGTCGACCGGTGCGCCGCGCGCCTGCTCGGGCGAGAGGTACTGCGCGGTGCCCACGACCGCCGCGGTCTGGGTCAGGGTGGCCGAGGTGTCCGAGATGGCGCGGGCGATGCCGAAGTCCATCACCTTGACGTCGCCGTTGGGCGTGAGCATGACGTTGGCCGGCTTGATGTCGCGGTGGATGATCCCGGACCGGTGGCTGTACTCCAGCGCGTCGAGAACGTCGGCAGTGATCTCCATGGCACGTTCGGGCACGATCCGGTGACCCTCGCGGAGTACGTCGCGCAGGGTCCGGCCCTCGACGTACTCCATCACGATGTACGGAACGGACACGCCGTCGAGGACGTCCTCGCCGGTGTCGTAGACCGCGACGATCGACGGGTGGTTGAGCGCGGCGGCAGACTGCGCCTCCCGGCGGAACCTGGTCTGGAAGACGGGATCGGCGGCGAGGTCCGCGCGCAGGGTCTTGATCGCGACCGTACGACCGAGGCGGTGGTCGGTGCCGATCCGTACCTCGGCCATTCCCCCGTGGCCAAGCGCCGTGCCGAGGTCGTACCGGTGGTTCAGCAGCGAGTTCGGGTGATTCGGGTTGGTCACCAGGTGGGACCCGGTGTCAGCCCGATGGCTGGGAGACATGGCTGTCGGTCAGTAGCGTCCGGCGGCGGGCCGTCGATCCCGGTGCTGCATGCTCACGACCACGGTCGCGACCACGGCGACGGCGCCCGCGATCATGAAGATCGCACCGAGAGCCTCGTCGGCGAGGAACGGCACGTTGAAGTCGACCGCCCAGGTCTGGATGGCGCCGGCGGCAATCAGGGCGATGCCCGTGCCCACTCCTGCCTCGGGACGGTCCACCTTGAGTACCACCGAGATCACCGTCACCGCGATGCCCGCGAGGAGCAGGATCATTCCCAGAGCGTCGTCGTCGACGTACGGCAGGTCGAAGTCGACCGCCCAGGTGAGCACGGCGCCGATCGCGAGCAGAAAGATGCCCGATCCGATTCCCATCGAAGAATTCCCTCCCAGTTGGACCTACGACCCCGGTTGCCCGTTCGGAGCACACTTCCGGGTCCACGGCGCCGACCGAGCCCCCCTCGCGCACCGCAGTCCACCACCCACCAGCGTGGGCCGAACCCGCCGGCCTACCGAACGGCACGGGGGGACCGCGCGGGAGAGCCGGCGGGTCCGACATCGGAGGTCAACGAGGCATCCCCACCCGAGTTACGCCGGCGTGCCTCGATCGGCTGCGTCCTGTGTCGGTCAGGGATCTCCGTCGAGACAGCTCCCCGCGCGCTCGCAACTGAACGGAACCAGCCGTGCGGGTGCGGTGAGGACGGATCGATCGACCTGTCCGTCTAACGCTTGAGCGCCGATGTCGTGGGTACCTGGGGGGCACCAACGCGCGGAGAGTCGCGCGGAGGGGAGTCCAGACATGTATGACAGCCCGAGGTGTGCCCGGGTCAGCATCCGGGCATCGGACCTCGCGCCCCGAAAAGCCCGCAGGTACCTCGAGTACCTGCTGCTCGGCTGGAACGAGTCCGGCCTGGAGGACCTGGCCGACGATGCGCGCCTCGTCGTTTCCGAGCTGGTCACCAACGCCGTGCAGCACGCCGGCACCGGCGTACTCGAGGTGGAGTTCCGGTGTGAGCCAGGAGGCGTACTCCAGATCTCGGTGTCCGACCACTCCGGCGTGGGCCCGGCCCTTCGGACCGCCTCGTCGGAGGACGAGTTCGGCCGCGGACTGTTCCTGGTCCAGCGGGTCTCCACCGGCTGGGGTGTCGAGACGGATCACGAAGGTGGCAAGCGAGTCTGGGCGCACCTCGCAACGGACGGCAGGCGCCCGACGAGCCCGGCCCCTCGCGAGGAGTCGACCTCCAGCCGGACCACGCCTCAGGTTCTCGTCGCCATCTGAGTCTCGGCGACGGACTCGACCAGACTGGGTTGGTCGAGACGGGGAACGACCCGGTGCACCGTCGACAACACGACGGCCATCAGCAGACACGTACTGCCGGCCACGGTGGTGACACCGCCGACATAGGCGCCGACGAGTTCGCGCCTGCCGAGATCGACCGGCGGCGTGAGCTGACCGTCGTGGGTGAACCCGATCGCGAGGATGGCGACGACGAGCAGTGCGGCGCCCACGAGCGCGAGGATGGCGACAGTGCGGTACTGCGGACGTGCCGGTTCGCGAACCGGCTCCTTGCTCTGGGCGAGCATCAGCAGGTAGGCGCCGCCGGACGCCCAGGCGCCGACGATGAGCAGAGACGCCAACCCGTCGCTGGGTCGGTGCCAGCCCACCGACAGGGTGGCGACACAGGTGAGCGCGCCGTATGCCGCGCCCAGGATCGCCGTCAGACCGCTCATCCGCGTCGGCACCACCAGGACCGCGGCGACGGCGAGCGCGGCAGCAACGGTGACGTGGCCGCTCGGCATGCTGTTGGGTGCACCGATGTTCGTTCCGGCGATGTCGAAATCCGGCCGGACGATCACGACGTGCTTCATGAGCTGGCTGGTGGCGTTCGCACCGACCACGAGGAGTGTCGCGACGATGGCGAGCCGATAGCGTCGCCGGGCGAGTGCGACGAAGCCGATGGCGATCGTGGCCGCGGCGAGTGAGGCCAGCGAGACGGCGTCGAGCACGGTGGTGGCCAGGCCCTCGACCTGGGTGCGTCCGAGCGTGCTGGCTCGGAGCACGGCCCCGTCGAGTACCTGCCCGTGGGGCGTACGGACGAAGATCCACCACACCAGGCAGAGGGCGACGAGGTGTGCACCGGCCAACAACAACAGCCAAGCGGCGACGAGACCCCGAACCAGACGCACCATCGGAACTCCCTCTGCGTGTTGTCGGCGAACTCGACCGTGGCTGAACGCGCGAGAGTCCTGCAGGTAACGAGCGCTGTCCTGGTACGGACAGGGCCGGGATCGTTCCACGCCCGCGACCCCGCAGCGTCGACGCCGACAGCAGGGCCGTCCTGTTTCGGCCGCAACGATTTTGTGGTCAACCTTCACATACCGCAAGGCGACGGATGCCCGCCATGATCTCCAAGGCCTACAGTGCTGTGCCGTTCCGCTTCGCCCAGACAACGCGAGGAACGGTGGGACCGGCATCCATGGAGACCTACGACGGGTCGACGGCGCCAACGCCTCATGCTGGACGGCTCAGGCTCACGTCCACGACAAGTCAGGTGGGGATCTCGATCCTCGGCGTCACGGGGAACGTCGATCTCCAGAGCGCGGACAGGCTGCGTGAACACGCACTGGGACTGCTCGCGGACCGGCCCCCACGCATGGTGATCCAGCTCGACGAGGTGACCTTCCTCGACTCCCGTGGACTGGCCGCCCTGGCTGCCATCCAGTGCCGGGCCAGCTCGCTCGGTGTCGAGCTCAGACTCACCACTCCGGCCGCCGACGGTCCCACCAAGGTGCTCGGTGTCAGGTACCTCGACAAGGGCTTCGACCTCTACTCCAGTCTCACCGAGGCACTTCAGGTGGGACCTCCGTACGCCGCGGACGCGCCGTACTCCGGTCGCGCGCCACGCGAGCTGAGCTGACCGCTGCCGCCGCGGACGGCTGGCGACGCCAATTCCTACTGAACTAGTCGGCAATGTGCGAAAGTGGTTCGCATGACCACACAGCTCGTACCCGACCGCCCGCAGACCGCCGCCGAGACCTCCATGGCCGCCGGGACCTCCGACTATGAGGCCATCCGGGTCCGTCGGGTCGCCGGGAACATCGGTGCCGAGATCAGCGGCGCCACGATCAGTGGCGACCTCGACCCCCGGACGGTGACCGAGATCCGTCGGGCGCTGCTGGCCCACCGGGTCGTCTTCCTACGCGGGCAGCAGCTCGTGGGCGACGCGGAGCAGAAGGCGTTCGCCGGCCTGCTCGGCACGCTCACCAAGCCGCATCCCACCGTGTCGGGAGACGGTGACGCCGTGCTGCCGATCGACTCCGAGTACAGCAAGGCGAACAGCTGGCACACCGACGTGACGTTCGTCGACCGCATCCCTGCGATCAGCATCCTGCGGGCGGTGCAGCTGCCTCCGTACGGCGGCACCACCGTGTGGGCCAACACCGTCCGTGCCTACGACACCCTGCACCCCGGGCTGCAGGCCCTGGTCGAGCGGTTGTGGGCGGTCCACTCCAACCGCTACGACTACGCGGCCGAGCGCGACGAGAAGCGCATCGGCGGGATCGACGTCAAGGAACAGTCGTACCGCGAGGAGTTCGGACACCTGGAGTTCGAGACCGAGCACCCGGTCGTCCGACTCCACCCCGAGACCGGCGAGAAGGCGTTGGTCCTCGGCCACTTCGTCCGCCGGTTCGTCGGCCTGAACACCCACGACTCCCAGGACCTGTTCCACCTGCTGCAACGCCACGTCACGCGCCTGGAGAACACCGTGCGCTGGACCTGGGAACCTGGCGACATCGCCATCTGGGACAACCGCGCCACCCAGCACTACGCCGTAGCCGACTACGACGATCACCCACGGCTGCTGCACCGCATCACGATCGCCGGCGACGTCCCGGTCAGCGTCGACGGAGTACGCAGCACGGCACGCAAGGGCGATGCGTCACACTACGCTCCCGCGCACTGAGACAGGCAGGCTGCGCCGGCCGGTCGCAAGGCCGACGAACGTCGCCGGCCTCACCCGCAGCTGGTCGCGGTCGTACGGCAGACGACGGCGACGAAGCCGCCGTCGGCCACCACGTCGACAGGGAACGTCGCACCGGCATCGACGAACCGCTGCTCCCGCACCAGTCCGGAGTCGGCGTCGCGGACGAGGTCGACCAGCCATCGGCCGGGCGGCAGGTCCAGCGGCACCTGCAGCGTCCGGGCGGGTCCCGACACTCCGCCGCCGACGAACCACCGGGAACCGCTGCGTCGCGCCAGCACCACGTGGCTTCCTGGCCGGCCGGCCAGCAGGCGGGTGTCGTCCCACACCGTGGGGACCTGCTCGAGGAAGCGCCGCGCCTCCGGCCGGGCGTCGTACGCCTCCGGTGACCCGGCGAGGTTCTGCACACCGGACTCGAACAGCACCGACAGGGCGAGCTCGTGCGCGTCGGACGTAGGACGGCCGTCGCGCTGGAAAGCCATCGGCGTGTAGTCCATCGAGCCGACGGCGTTCCTCGTGAACGGCAGGGCGGTGAGGTGGCTGGTTGTGAGGTTGCTGGACTTCTCCGCGCCGTGGACGCCCTCCATCGTCATCAGGTGTGGCCAGGTGCGGTGCCAGCCCTTGGGAATGGTGGAGCCGTGGAAGTTGACCAGCAGGTGGTACTTCGCGAGATCGGGCAGCGTCTCGTCGTACCACCGCAGTCGTTCCTGCGACTCCGAGTCCATGAAGTCGAGCTTGACGCCCTTCACTCCCCACCCGTGCAGGATCGCGAACCGTTCCTCGCGTTCGGCATCGGTGTCGAAGTCGGAGAACCGCAGCCACACCATGATGCCGACGCCCCGCGCCTTCGCGTACGACACGAGGTCGGGCATCCAACTCCACTCCGGCACCCGATCGGTCCACGGACGTTCGCCGGTCACGGGGTCGTCGTACCACCCGGCGTCGACCACGACGTACGGCCAGCCCCGCGCGCTCGCGTAGTCGACGAAGCCCTGCTGGCGTTCCAGGCTCTGTTGGGCCGACCGGCCACCGGCGAGCCAGGTCCACATCG
The DNA here is from genome assembly GCA_963721745.1 of uncultured Actinomycetota bacterium. Lineage (GTDB taxonomy): Bacteria > Actinomycetota > Actinomycetes > Propionibacteriales > Actinopolymorphaceae > Thermasporomyces. The sequence goes on from CAVRKO010000006.1 coordinate 47,876, forward strand.
CCTGGCCGGGCCGGATCCAGGACGTGTCCGTGACCTTCGACCGGGGTGCGAGGTCGTCGACGAGAGTCGACCCGGCCACGGTGGCGAGATCCCCGACGACCATCACCCGCCACGGCGTCGTCAGCGGACCGGTCACGGCGATCTTCGGATCCCAGAACGACACGTCGACGTGGTACGTCGCGGTGCCCTCCTCGTGCAGCAGCCGTGGACCGGAGTAGGTGCCGTCCAGCGCGGACTCGGCGAGCAGCAGGTAGGTGCCGCCCACCTCGAACAGCGCCGGCACCTGGAAGTCCGCCGCGGGTGCGCTGGCCGCGGTGTAATCGACGAACGGGTTCTCGTAGTCCTGGCGGTGCCTGGCGAGCCAGGCGGAGGCATCCGGCGCGAGCGTGAACGCCGACGTCTCGCCGAGCACCGGCCCGTAGTTCCCGTGCAGGGCGTACCGGTAGGCGACGCCGTCCGGTGCGACGCGGACGACCAGGTTGACGCGCGCGTGGGCGGCGCCCTCGAACGTGAGGCGGGTCTCGGTCATGTCGGCCCTGCGGTCGCGCCGCTTGCCGACGGTGGTGGTGTAGCGCTCGACAGCGACCCGGTTGGTGCGCCGGACGAAGCGCAGCCCGGTCGACAGGTCGGCCTGCTCGGTGACGATCCCGACCGGGCTCGGGGCGAGGACCTCCTGCCCGCGTCGGGTCACGGCCAGCGTCACCGCACCGGTCGTGTCGTCGTGGCGCACGACCGCCCGCGGCCCGGTGGCGGCTGCGCCACCTGGCGCGGTGACCACCCAGGTGGCCTCCTGCGCGTGGGCGGACGGCGCCGGCGCGGGTGCGGCCGCCAGCGCGCCGGCCAGGACGGCACCGGCCGACATCGCTCCGATCCACCTCATGACGTGGCGCCCTGGCGCAGGTCGGCGTACGGCCCGACATCCGTTCTGGTCAACGGCCGCCGCAGCGGCCCGGGTGTCGAGGTGAACTCGTCGGCACCGACGTCCTTGACCCCGCTGCGGGCCCGCAGGTCGAGGTCGAGGGTCACCGAGGGGTACGTACCGACGGCAGCGTTCACGGCGGGACTGCTGGACCCGATCCGGACGATGCCGTGCCGGTCCTCGACCAGGAGCGGGTCGACCGCCTGGTAGCCGTTCGCCGGGATGTCGCCAGGCGGCGCGCCATGGAGGATGTTGCCCTCCCACCGGAAACCCGCGTCGCCCTGCGGCATCGTGACCAGCTGCGTTCCGCCTCCCACGACGATGTTGTTGGCGACCACGCAGTCCCGCGGACCCAGCGGTCGCTGCGCCTCCCCGGTGATGCTGGTCGCGTTGCCCACCAGGGTGTTGAACGCCATGAGGGCCCGGTCCACCTGCTCGTTGCCGGTGCTGGCGGTGTCCTCCTCGATGTTGCCGCTGCCGATGACGAGACCGCTGCCCGCGCTGTTGGCGACCAGGTTGTTGACGATCACGTGGTCCTTGCCGTAGAAGCGGATGCCGGACAGGCCACCGAACATGAGGTTGCCCTCGACGCGGTTGCGGTGTCCGTGCCGCAGCACGATCGACCCGGCGCTGTCGAGGATCGTGTTGAACTGGATCACGTTGTCGCGGGACTTCACGGACACCGCTTCCGGATCGCCGTCCGCCTTCTCGAAGAGGTTGTACTCCACGACCGCGAGAGCCGAGTAGCTCTGCTTGTGGCTGAGGCCCAGCCGGATCGGCTCACCGCCGTTCGAGCCGTCGTACTGGTGGTTGAGGAAGTGGTTGTGGTGGATCCAGGTCCGCTGCGCGATCCCGTCGCTGGGCCCGGAGATCGACACCCACACACCGAGGTTGAAGCGGTTGGTGAACGTGTTGTGGTCGACCTCGCAGTCGTTCCCGTCGATGTTCAGCCAGTGGTCGCCGGCTTCGGCGGCCAGCTCGAGGTGGTGACGGCTGAACCGGAGGTGGTGGGAGTTCGAGGGCGCCCGCAGCGTCGACGCATGCGTGAGCCTGAACCCCTCCAGCACGACGTACGACGAGGCGTCGATGTCGAACCCGTACGGGCCGGTGACCTCGACCCGTCCGATCTCCTGGGCGGCAACGGTGATCGGCGCGCCCGGTGCACCCGCCTTCCCGACGATCCGGACCGCGGTCTCGGTGGTGTACCGGCCGTTGGTGAGCTCGATCCGGTCGCCCGGGCGTGCGGCGTCGATCGCGGCCTGGAGCTGCACCAGTGAGTGGACTCGGATCGTGGTGCTGGGACCACTGGGCGCCGCGACGGCGGTGGCTCTCGTGCCCAGTTGAGTCAGTGCCGCGGCGCCCGTGACGCAGGCGGCCGAGCGGAGAAAGTTCCTGCGCTGCATCGGTGGCTCCTCTGAACTCGCAGTTCGGAATCTGTGCCAACCGCACCATGCATGGTCGAGTGATCACACCGTTGTGACGGTTCCGCACACTGTCAAGAACGCTGGGCAAGTCAGGCCGCGATCGTCTCGGTATGCGAGCGCATATGTGCGATAGCGAAAGTCGCTCGCACAATGGCGGTACGCCGCTGCCGCTGCGCCACGACGACGGCCGCCACAACGTCCCGAGGTCCAGAAGAGAGCCGCCATGTCAGCCGAGGAACGCCGGTCACAGATCCTCGACCTGACGCGCGCCCAGGGGTTCGTCAGCGTCGCCGACCTCGTGGCCCGGCTCGCTGTCTCGCCGATGACGATCCGCCGTGACCTCACGGTTCTCGCGGCCAGAGGTGTGCTCGAGAAGGTTCACGGCGGTGGAACCCTCCCGAAGAGACCAGCCGACGAGAGCGTCGACGGAATCCCCGACGGAATCCCCGACTATGGACCGCCGCCCAGGCAGGAGACGGACCGGTGGTCGCCCGACGCTCCCGACACCAGCGCCCACGTGGGGATCGTGGTCCCCAGCGGCCACTACTACTTCCCCCTCGTGGTCGGCGGCGTTCGGCGGGTGTTCGACGCCCGGGCCGTCCGGCGGTCACTCGCGATCTCCGGTTATGACCCGGCACAGGAGCGCGCACTCGTCCGGCAGTTGCTCGACGCGGGGAGCAACGGTCTCCTGCTCGCTCCGAGCATCGCCTTGGACGAGGCTGCTCCCGAGCGGACCGGCTGGCTGTTCGACCTTCCGGTCCCGGTGGTGCTCCTCGAGCGGACCGTTCGGTCGTCCACGGATCAGTCCGCGTTGTGCTCGGTCCGTACCGACCACGAACTCGGCTGCGTCCACGCGGTGCATCACCTCCGCCGCCTCGGCCATCGCGGTGTCGCCCTGGTCACCCAGGGCGTGTCGCAGACCAAGGCTCGGGTGGTCGATGGCTGGCGGCAGGCGGTGGAGAGGGCCGGTCTCGACCCCGGGCTGTCGCCCCTCGTGACCACCAGTCCGCAGGCCAACCGCGAGCGCTGGCCCACGAACGACGCCATCGACGCCGTACTGGACACGCTGCACGCCGCCCAGGCGACCGCGACACTCGTGCACAGCGACCAGACGGCGTTGGCCATGGTCCAGCACGCCAGGCGACGAGGGTGGCGCATCCCGCAGGACATGTCCGTCATCGCCTACGACAACGCGATCGCCGAGATGGCCGACCCGCCCCTGACCGCGGTGTCGCCGCCGAAGGACTGGACCGGTCAGGCTGCCGCCACGCTGCTGCTGGACCTGATCGCGACCGGCTCCGCCGGTCCCGTGCGGCACCTGGTCGCCGAGCCCGAGTTGGTGGTCCGCACCTCGACCGCCGAACCGCGCGCTACCCCGTTGCCGGGCTAGGCCGACGAGGCGCGGCGTTCGGCTGGTGTTCTCATAAGTCGTAAGGTCCGTTACCTGTTGTGGGAGCGTCGCTGTTGTTGCCGCTGCTGCGCAGGCTGCGGGCGGCAGCTCCCGAGGACCAGCGGCTATCCCCGTGAGTCGTCGGGCTCGATGTAGCCGAGTTCCCGCGAGACCCGCATGGCCGCCGCCAGGGTGGCCAGTCCGATCTCCTGGTACCGCTCGGCACTGACACCGGCGGTGAGGCCGGTGACGCTGATGGCCGCGACGCAGGCGCCGGAGTCGTCGCGGACGCCGCTGCCGACACAGAAGATTCCCTCGGCGTCCTCCTCGTTGTCGACGGCGTACCCGACCCGTCGGATCTCCTTGATCTCCGCAAGAAGCGACTCGCGGTCGGTGATCGTGTGCCGGGTTCGCCGCGGAAGCCCTGCGGTGGTGAGGATCCGCTGCACCTCATCGTCCGGGAGGTACGCGAGCATGGCCTTCCCGATGCCGGTGCAGTGCATCAACTCCCGGGCACCCATCCGCAGGTCGATGTGGACGTGGGCGGGCACACCGACGCGGTCGACCGAGACGCCGGAGTCGTTCTCGAGCACCGCGAGGCGCGCGGACAGGCCGACGGCCGCGGCCAGTTCGCGCAGGACCGGGCGGGCCAGGTCGAGCAGGGACAGCTGTTCGCGGGCTCGTTCGCCGAGCCGGGACAGTGTCATGCCGAGTCGGTAGCGCCGGCTCTGTCCTTCGCCGTGGTCGGCGACCAGTCCGTGCGCGCGGAGCGTGTAGAGAACCGAGAACACGATGCTCTTCGAGAGTCCGCATGCGTGGGCGACCTCGGTGACGCTCAGCCCGTCGCTGGTACCGCGTTCGGCCAGCACCTCGAGGACGCCGATCGCGCGCGCGATGCTCCGCACCGTGTACCGGTCGTCCTCACCGGCAGCACGCTGGGCATCCTGCGGCCGTTTTCCCACCTCGACGCCCCTCTCGAGCGGCACTGACCGGTACGACGATACGGGCCGGCCACGCCGGGTTGGCCGACCCCGGTCGCGCGGGACCGGGCGCCGCCGGCAGCGGCATTGACGGCCCGTCGAGGACCACTCTATCGTTTTCCGAACGCCGTTCTGTTCTACCGAACGCAGGGGGAGCGCCGCATGAGTGGACCGTCCACCGGGCCCGCCGCGGGGTCCGTTGTCGAGCGCGCCCGGGCCGTGATCCCCGGCGGCGTCAACAGCGGCCAGCGGTGCGTGCCCGGCCTCGAGGACCTGGTGGTCGCCGCCACGTCCGGCGCCACGTTCACCGACACAGCCGGGCGAACGTTCGTCGACTTCCATGCCGCCTTCGGCCCGCCGTTGCTCGGCCACAACGATCCCGACGTCACCGCCGCGGTCGGGGGCCGCGCTGGGCCGGTTGGACCTGTGTGGCGTCGGCGTCACCGCGCAGGAGGTCGAGCTGGCCGAGACGGTCGCCGGCATGGTCCCGTCGGTGGAGAAGCTGCTGCTGACGTCGACCGGAGCGAGGCGACGTTCCACGCCCTCCGGCTGGCCCGGGCGACGACCGGACGGCGCTACGTCGTGAAGTTCCAGGGTTGCTACCACGGCTGGCACGACGCGGTGAGCCTGAACGTCATCTCCGCCCCGGACGGCCTCGGCCGGAAGGACCCGATCTCCGCGGGAATCCTGCCCGAGGTGGTGGAGGCCACGCTGGTGGCTGAGTTCAACGACGTCGCCGGGCTGACCCGGCTGTTCGACGAGCTCGGCCACGACATCGCCGGCCTGATCCTCGAACCCATCCCGCACAACGTCGGGGCGCTCCTGCCCGAACCCGCGTTCCTGCAGGCATGCCGCGACCTGACCCGCCGGCACGGCGCGGTCCTGATCTTCGACGAGGTCATCACCGGGTTCCGGCATCATCTTGGTGGCTACCAGGCGATCGCCGGGATCACACCGGACCTGACGACATTGGGCAAGTCCCTCGGGAACGGGCTCCCCGTCGCCGCGTTGGGCGGACGCGCCGACCTGATGGACCAGCTCAGCTCACGTCCGGGAGCTCCGGTGTTCTTCGCGGGTACGTACAACGGGCATCCGGCGATGGTCGCGGCCGCCCAGGCCACGTTGGACAAGCTGCGCACCGAGCCCGTGCTCGAGCACGTCCACGCACTCGGCGACCGGGTCCGCGACGGCCTTCGTCAGATCTGCACCGACCTCGGCGTACCGGCCGTCGTCACCGGATACGGCTCCGTCTTCGTGACGTACTTCATGACCACGCCTCCGCGCACCTACGGTGACCTCCTCGCGAACGACACCGACCTGTTCGTCGGCTACCGGCAGCTCCTGCGCGACCACCAGGTCTTCGAACTCCCGTTGAACCTCAAGCGAAGTCACCTCTCCTACGCCCACACCGACAGCCACGTGGACCAGCTGCTCGAGGCCACCCGGTACGCGCTCGCGAAGGCCCTCACGAGGCGGACGCCCGTGAGCGCGTCCGCGACCACGATGGGCGGCGTGGGTTCCCCTTCCTGATCGCCTTTCTGGAGGTTCGGTCTCCGTGCCCGACCCGGTTTCGCCTGATGCGACAGCGGCAGCGACGACAACAACGACAGCAACGACAACAGCGACAGCAACGACGGCCGGCGCGAAGCCCGTACGCCTGGGCGTGGTCGGCGGCCGGCGAGGGCGGAGCTTCCACACGTCGCTGTCACGGCTGGCAGACAAGGCCATCGTGGTTGCCGTGTGCGACCTCGACGACGGAGTCCTGCAGGACTGGCGCGCCCACCAGCCTGACGCGCGTGCGTACGGGCGGTACGACGACCTGCTCGAGGACGCCGACGTCGACGCCGTTTTGCTGGCCACGCCGCTGCAGCTGCATGCCGGACAGGCGGTCGCCGCCCTCCGTGCGGGCAAGCATGTGCTGAGTGAGGTCGTCGCGGCCACCACGCTCGACGAGTGCTGGGAGCTGGTCGAGACCGTCGACCACACCGGACTGACGTACATGCTCGCGGAGAACTACTGCTTCATGCGGCCGAACCTGATGGTCGAGAACATGGTCGCGGACGGGCTCTTCGGTCAGCTCACACACCTCGAGGGTGGTTACCTCCACGACACCCGCGCCCTGCTCTACCACCCTGACGGCAGCCTCACGTGGCGTGGGGAACTGCGCCGCGGGACGGACAGCATCTCCTATCCCACCCACTCCCTCGGCCCGCTGGCGAGGTGGCTGCGCGCCGGCAGCGTCGCCGACCGGTTCGAGGTCCTGACGGCGTTCACCTCGGACAGTCCGGCCAAGCGTGCGTACGCCGCCCAGCTGTTCGGCGCGGGCCATCCGGGCGCACACGAACCCGACTTCTGGGGCCAGGGCGACTCCGGCATCGCGCTCATCCGTACGACCGAAGGTGTCGTCGTCACGATCCGGCTCGACTCGGGACCCAGGCCGCACAACATGACCCACTACGGCCTGCAGGGCTCCCGCGGTGCCTACCTGTCGGCGCGCCACGACGGAGAGGACCCGCTCGTGTGGGTCGAGGGTCGATCCGCCGGCGCGTCGGAAGGCCTGCCAGGGCAGGAGCCTGCGCGCTGGGACCCGCTGTGGACGTACGCGGGTGAGTACGAACACCCCTTGTGGCGTGAGCGACCGCAGGACGCGCAGGGCGCGGGCCACGGCGGCGGGGACTTCTTCGTGGTCGACGAGTTCGTGACCGCGATCCGCGAGGACCGCCCGCCCGCGATCGACGTACGCGATGCCGTCACGTGGAGCTGCGTCGCGCCGCTGTCCGCGCAGTCCATCGCAGGACGCGGTACGCCGGTCCTGTTTCCCGACTTCTCCACCTCACGAAGGAAGTGAGCCATGCACGAGCAGACCAACGCTCACCTCAGCCGCCGCACCCTCCTGGCGGGCGGGACCGGTCTGGCCGGCGCCTACGCCCTGACCGCCTGCAGCTTCCTCGACACCAAGCCCAACACCGGCAAGAGCCCGCGCCGCGCGAAGACCGCCAACGGCCCGGAAGCGCCGATGTGGAAGGAGCGGGTGAAGGCAGGGGGCCTTCCGCCGGTGGAGAAGCGCCTGCCGCAGGACCGGCTGGTCGTCGAGCCCAACGACAGGATCGGCGCATACGGCGGTGAGTGGCGCAGTGTGCTGGAGGGCAGCCCTACCGGTGACTTCGGGGAGCTTCCGACGACGGTCGGGTACGAGGGCCTGACCCGCTGGAACCCGGAGTTCACCGAACTGATCCCGAACGTCGCCCTGCGGTACGAGGTCGAGGATGACGGCACCGTCCTCACGTTCTCGCTCCGCAAGGGCATGAAGTGGTCCGACGGGAAGCCCTTCACCGCTGACGATCTGCTCTTCGCCTACAACGACGTGGCACTCCACCCCGAGCTCTCGCCCGTCCCGCCGAGCTACGCCGTGAGTGGCGGCAAGCCGGCCGCACTCGAGAAGGTCGACGACCACACGGTGCGCTTCAGGTTCTCGGTGGCGAACGGGTTGTTCCTGCAGTACCTCGCCACCCCGTCGGCCCTGAACCTGGTCGAACGACCGAGCCACTACCTCCGCCAGTTCCACAAGGCGTACAACAAGGACGTGGACCAGCTCGCCAAGCAGGAGAAGTTCTCCGACTGGGTGGAGCTCTTCTTCGCCAAGGCCGATCTATGGGCCAACACCGAACTCCCGCGGGTCCACGCGTGGGTACCCACGAACGCCGCGTCCGACGGGCAACGGATGACCTTCGAACGGAACCCGTACTACTGGAAGGTGGACCCGGACGGAAGCCAGCTCCCGTACCTCGACAAGGTGGTGTTCGACCACGTCAACAACCACCAGCTCAGCCTGCTCAGGGCCAGCAACGGCGAGATGGACTTCGAGGCCCGCCGCTTCTACCGCGACTACTCCCAAAAGCCGGTGCTGGCGCGCAACCGGGACAGGGGCAACTACAACTTCGTCGACCTGCGCTCGATGTACGCGGTGTCGGTCGGGCTCTATCTCAACCTCACCCACAAGGACCCGGTCAAGCGTCAGATCTTCCAGAACAAGAACTTCCGCATCGGGCTCTCCCACGCGATCAACCGCCAGGAGATCATCAAGACCGTCTTCCAGGGCCAGGGCGAGCCGTACCAGGTGGCGCCGCTGCCCGACTCTCCCTACTACGACAAGGAGATGGCGACGCAGTACGTCACGTACGACGTCGATGCCGCAAACTCCTTCCTCGACCGGGCCGGCTACGCCAAGCGGGACGACAAGGGCGTCCGGCTCGGTCCCGACGGCAGGAAGATCTCCTTCGCCATCGACGTCGCGAGCGACCGCGAGGACTACGTAGGCAGCGTCGAGCTGGTCAGGACCCACCTGCGCGAGGTCGGCATCGAGGTGCAGACCAAGAGCGAGTCGGTGTCCCTTATCTACGAGCGCATCGAGGCCAACGCGCACGACGCGGTGTCCCGCACGGCCGAGGGCGGCGGCGGGATGCTCCCACACCTTCGTACCGACTTCTGGTTCGCCTCGGAGAGCGAGGCCCGCAACTACGCACCCCTGTGGTCGGCGTGGTACACCTCGGGCGGAAAGAGCGGGGAGCGGCCGCCGAAGGACGTCGTACGCCAGATGGAGATCTACCAGCAGCAGGTCCGGCCCGCCGTCGACGAGAAGGTCCGGATGGACGCGATGCGCCAACTCCTTGCCATCACCAGGGAGCTGTTCCAGTGCATCGGGATCTGTCGGGCGACCAACTCGTTCGGGATCATCAGGAACGACTTCCACAACGTGCCCAAGGAGTTCCCGATCGACTGGTACTACCCGTGTCCCGCGCCGACCAACCCAGAGCAGTACTACACCAGCGCCGACCGATGAAGGACTTCGACCTCAGCGGCCGGGTCGGCCTGGTCACCGGTGCGGGGCGAGGCATCGGGCGGGCACTCGCCCTCGGGCTGGCGCGGGCAGGTGCCGACCTGGTGGTGCTCGACCGGGAACACGACGAGTCCCTCGACGAGGTGGCGCGCGCGGTCCGCGGGCTCGGCCGGCGGGCGTGGCCCTGGCAGCAGGACCTGACGGCCCTCGACGACCTTCCCGCCACGGTGGACCGCATCCGGGAGGCCGCCGGCCGCATCGACATCCTCGTCAACAATGCCGGAGTCGCGTACATCGAACGGTTCGACGCCATCACACCGCACACCTGGCGCCACACGATGACGGTGAACCTCGACGCGCCGTTCGTGTTGTCCCAGCGAGTCGCGGAGCACCTGATCGCCGACGGTGTAGCCGGCCGGATCGTCAACATCACCAGCAAGAACGCGTTCGTCGCCGAAGCGGGGCTGGCACACTACGACGCCGCGAAGGCCGCCCTCGCGATGCTCACCAGGACCATGGCGGTGGAGCTCGGCGAGTTCGGGATCACCGTCAACAGCATTGCTCCCGGGATGGTCGAGACCGGCATCGTGGCGCACCTGCATGCCGACCGGGAGGCGTTCCAGACCTACTACAAGCGCCACATCCCGTTGCAGGGACGGTACGCGACTCCGGAGGAACTGGTCGGCCCGCTGCTGCTGCTCGCCTCCGACGCGGGGTCGTACATCACCGGCCAGCACATCATCGTCGACGGTGGCGTGCTTGCCCAGCAGGTTCCGCGCACGCAGTTCCTCCCCGCGCGCCCGTCGAAGGCGGGCGATCCGGCCACCGGCAAGGAGGATCAGGGATGACACCACCGACCACCGCACCGACGACCGCACCGACTGCAGGGCCGACCGGTGGGCTCAGCTGGGCACCACCGGGCTGGCAGGGCGAGGCCGGCGTCGGACGACGCGACATCACGCCGCCGGTGGGGATCCGGGCCAAGAACTGGGGCGCCGCACGGTCCGACGTCTCGACCGGAGTCCACCGTCCGCTCACCCTGACCGCGCTGGCGATGAGGGAGGGGCCGACCGCCGAGCCGCTGGTGCTCATCACGGCCGACCTGTCGGTATGGCGCAACGCCGAGGACGAGTGGTCCGTACGCGGCGCGGTCCTGGACGCCCACGGCCTTCATCCCAGCAGGGTGATGCTGCACCTCGTCCACACCCACGCGAGTCCTTCGATCCACGCGTCCGATGTGACCGAGCCCGGGGGTGCGGGCATCCCCGACTACCTCGACCGGCTGCGCGCCGCTGCCGTCGCCGCGACCGGCGAGGCGCTCGCGACGTGTGCACCTGCCACCATGGCAGCGGCGACCGGTCGCTGTGGCGTCGCCGCCTGCCGGGACCTTCCGTGGGGATCGCGGTACGTCGTCGGGTTCAACCCGGACGCCGAGGCCGACGACACCGTTCTCGTCGCCCGGATCGCGGCGACGGACGGGCAGATCGTGGCGACGATCGTCAACTACGCCTGCCATCCCACGACTCTGGCGTGGGAGAACACCCAGGTCTCACCGGACTTCGTGGGTGGCCTGCGTGACGTCGTCGAGAATGCCACCTCCGGTGCGCCATGCCTGTTCCTGCAGGGAGCATCGGGCGATCTCGCACCGCGCGAGCAGTACACCGGCGACACCGGTGTTGCCGACCGGCACGGTTTCGCGATCGGCCACGCCGCGCTCGCTGCCCTGCAGACGCTCCCGGTGCCCGGGCACGGACTGGCCGTCGACGAGATCGTCGAGTCGGGTGCGCCGCTTGCCGCCTGGCGACCGCGACCCGCGACCTGGCCGTCCGAGATCGTCGCCGACCGGAGCGACCTCACCGTACCCGCCAAGCCGCTTCCCTCACTGGAGGAACTGGAACGACGCTGGGCGGCCATCGACCCGCGCGCCCGCGCCGAACGGCTGCGCCGGGCCCGCCACCAGCGCGCCAACCTCCCCACGCGTACGACGACGGTGCAGCCCGTCTGGACCTGGCGACTCGGCGACCTGCTCGTCGTCGCGCAACCAGGTGAGGCGTACTCCGTGTTCCAACGCCGGTTGCGGCAGGAGGTCCCCGAAGCCGGGGTCTTCGTCCTCAATCTCACCAACGGGCACAGTCTTGGCTACCTGCCGCCGAAGGAGGCCTACTCGCGCGACATCTACCAGGTGTGGCAGACCGCCTTCGGTGCCGGCACGCTCGAGCAGGTGACCGACCACGCGGTCGTACGTGCGAAGGAGCTGCTCGCGCGCTCGTGACGCGAGGCCTCACTGCGCCCGGTTCGCCGGTTCCGGCGCAGCCGCCACCGTGCTCGATGGTTTGTCGGGGAAGGGCGGGGGTAGCACCGAGTCTCCGCCGAACGCCCATGGCGGTGGGAAAGCCCCTGCAGACAAGTCGAAACCCCGTGAGCTGGAGGAGCAACATGAGCCGCACTCTGCTGGTGCTGCTGTTCGCTGGCCTGCTCGCCGCTGCGCTGTCACACGTCCTGCGCAGCCGCGGCGCCCGGATGGCACGGATCGTGGCCGTCGTCGCGTTCGGGCTCGGGCTGCTCCTGGCCATCCTGCCCTCGTTGCGTGCGCTGGACTAGAGCGGCTCCCTACGTGCGCTGCAGGGGCGCCGACGCCTCCGACGCGCCGGCGCGCCTGCAGCCGAGGGAATGTTCAGATGGCCGTGAGCGAGACGTCGTCGACCTGGACCCAGGAGTCGGTGCCCTTGCCCCAGAAGCCGGCGAACACCTCGACGCTCGTCGCGCTGCCGGGGTTGAAGTCGACACTCACCCGGGTGTAGTCGGGCAGGTACCCGAACGACTTCTGCGCGATCGTCCGGTCGTTTCCTCGTACGCCGAGCGAGCCAAGCGGCGGAACGCGTTCCGACGACCGCAGCCAGGCGGTGAGACGGTGCTTGCGGCCCGGCTGCACGACGACCGCCTGCGTCAACGCGTGCCAGCCCTGCGCGCCGCGCACGAAGCCGTTGTTCTGGCCGGAGTGGCCGAGATCGCCGCGGTCGATTCCGCCCTGTCCGCTGACATACCACGGTACGCGGACCTGCCGGTCGGGCTGCTCCTCGAACCCCGGGTCGCTGAGCAGGTTGGCCGTGTCGACCGCGCGGTCGAGTCGGGTACGCATCAGGAAGACGTTGTACGGACCCCACTGGGACATGGCGAAGTAGAGGTCCTGGTCACCGGACTCCGCGGACCACGGGTGGATGAACGGTGCGTACAGCGCGGGGTACTCGCCCCCTTCGCCGCCGCGGACCACCACCCGCTGGCCGCTCCACGGACCGGTGATCGAGGGAGCCTCGCGCATGATGATGGCCGCGCGGTACTCGTCGAGGTACATCATCAGCCACCGGTCGAGATAGGCGTTGTACAGCACGGACATCTCACCGGACGGAGCGGCCACGACGGGCACCGCCGCGGACTCGTTGCGGACCCAGTTCTCGCCGTTCCAGTACCGCCAGGCACCCAGGTCGAGCACGCGTGCCTCGGGCACCCGCGTGAGCCGGATGTCGGTGAACCGGCCGCTCCCGGCGCCGAACAGGTACACGTACCCCTCGTGCCGTACCAGCGAGCCCAGCTGGAAGTAGCGGTCCCACAGGGGAGCGGAGTTCTCCCAGCGGACGTCGCTCTTGGTCCAGTTCTCGCCGTTGTCGTCGGAGTAGGCGATGCCGCCGTAGTTGGTGTTCCAGGGGCCCCAGTGGTGCTGGGAGAAGTAGTGCAGGAACTGCCGGTCACCCACGCTGACACCGGAGTTGGGGATGACGGTGATCTCGTCGTTGTCGATCTTCTTGGAGGCGAGGAGCTCCTTGGCGTGTCCGGGCTCGTCCACCACCATGTCGTCGAAGCTCATGCCGTCGGCCAGGTTGTGGTCGGACGAGCGGGCGAGGACGTTGGATCGCCAGTCGCTGCCGAACTGGCCGCCGCCGACCTGACCTTCGCCGAACGTGTCGCCGAACGCCATCAGGACCTGGCCGGAGCCGTTGTCCCACATCGCGCCGAGGTCGGTACCCATGACCTGGTACCGCGTGTCGGTCTCGTTGAGGGAGTCGTACCCGGTCAGCTTGGCGACCAGCTCGGCGAGGGTCGGGCCGGGCACCGATGGTCCCGGCGCCAGCATCGCCGACACCTCCTTCGCAACCTCGGGGTTGCCGCGTCCGCTCGGGGTGGGTGGAGCAGCCAGGGCCTGCCGACCAGAGACGGCGGCGAGTGGCGCGGCCAGCGCGGCGGCGGTGATGAGGGTCCTGCGATGCATTGCCCCGGCTCCTTTGCGCGATGCGGCAAGAAATCGATTGCCGATGGTGATCGGAGGCTAGGAACCGGCCGGCAGGTCGTCAATGGCGCCCGTGGCGGTGGCCGGACCTGGCCGGAGCCGCAGCCGCAGCCGGAGCCCGAGCCGGAGCCGGAGCGGCATTGGTGCCAGCCAGGTCGGGCCCCGCCGTCGACGTCAGCGCTTCCGGAGTGCGGCGGCGGCGATGCGCAGGTGCGCGGCCTTGTCCCGCTGCGTCTGGTCGAGGGCCGCCTGGTTCCGTTCGATCAGCGCCCTCTGGTACGCCGCGTCCACGGCGTACCACACGCCGATGACGTTGGTCTTCTTCTTGCACGCCACGTCGGCCGTAGCGACGGTGATCTCCGTGGGCGAGGAGTGCGCGCCGGTGAAGCGTGGGTCGTTGGCCGGGTCCCACGGCGTGGAGTAGCGGAGCCCCTTCGCCTTCATGCACGCGGACCAGGCCCGGAAGGTCGCGCGGACCCGGCGGTCCTCGGTCGCCTTGACGACGCTGGTCGCGTCGATCTCCTCAACGAGGTCGGGGTTGGCCCACGAACCGCCGAACCGGCGGTCGGCCTCGCCCAGGCAGCCGCCGGTCGGAACCTTCCGGCCGCGGACGTGGGTCTGGGGCGCCTTGGACTGAGGCGAGGTCGGCGCCTTCGCGTGCGGTGTGCCGGTCGGCGGCGGCGTGCCGGTCAGGACGAGCTCCTGCTCTGCCGAGAGCCTGGGCCGGGGTAGCTCACCGGCGTTTCTCGGGTCCCGTACGCCCAGGTGGTAGCCGTCCTCGGCGGCCAGTTCGGGGTCGGCGACGCCATAGCGGCGTTCGGTGTACGTGATCGGTGCAAGGTGCCGTTGCTTCGGCGGCGCGGGCATGGTGACGCCGAACCTGTGAGAGCACCGGTTGAGGAAGATGTCCCGTGCCGCGGTCAGGTCGTCCATCTCCCGTGCGGACAGCAGGTACGCCTCCAGGGGCAGCTTCAGGTGGGCGCTGTCGAGGACGACGGGGGTGGCGGTCACCTGGGGCAGCGCGTTCGGCTCCCGCCCCGCCGTCGTTCCCGAACAGCCCGCCGTGATGCCGCCGAGGGCGACGAGGAGGGTGATGCCCGCCCAGCTCGCCCGACGCAGAGACCGGATCCCGCGGGCGGTCATGGGTTACCAGACCCAGCGAAGCGAGGCGTTGTCGTTCCAGGTGTGGACGAGGTTCTCCCAGCCACCGCCCGGGATGTCGTCGTACGGGCCGAGGTAGTTCTCGTTGTAGTAGACGCGCAGGTGGGCGGGCGTGTAGTTGTTCCACGCGGACGCGGCGTTGTTCTTGACGGACTGGCCCCTGCCCGCGCCGGCGGAGAGGAACCGGTCGCCCGCGAGGTTCGTGTCGTTGTACACGTAGTCGATGAGGGAGCCGCCGCGGTTGCCGTTGTAGTACAGGCATCCGTCGCCGGGATCGCACCGGCCGTCCTTCTCGGCGCTGGCCGGCAGAGCGGTTCCGATCATGGCGACGCTTGCGACGGCAGCTACCGCCGCCAGGCTCTTGATGCGCATGTGCGTTGACCTTCCTACGTCGGGATCACGTGTGCAGGCCGGGCCGACCGGGCGAGGTCGGCCCGGCACACCGGGGCCCTCTACGGGCAGCCGGTCGCGCACCACTTCATGGACGCGTTGTCGTTCCTGGTGTGGACGAGGTTGCCCCAGCTGGAGGCCGGGATCTTGTCGAAGGGGCCGGTGTAGTTCTCGTTGTAGTAGATGTAGAGCGGCGCGTAGGCATAGCGGTTCATCGCGGAAGCCGCGTTGTTCTTGACCAGCAGGGCCCGGCCCGGGCCCGAGGAGATGAACCTGTCGCCGCCGAAGTTCGAGATGGCGGTGCGGTAGTCGATGAGGGAGCCGCCCCGGTTGCTGTTGTAGTACAGGCATCCGTCGCCGGAGTCGCAGCGACCGTCCTTGGTGGCGCCGGCGGGCAGGGCCATCCCGACGACCGCGACGGTCGCCGCCACGGCCGCGAGGGCCAGCGTTCTGATGCGCATGGGTTGCGAAGACCTTCCTGTGGGTGTGACCGTGCTGGACACGGCCCTCGAGAGTGCACGAACGACGCGTTGCCGCTCCGTCGCTCGCCCCCGTCAGCGACTCACGATGGCGGGCTCGGCTTACCGGATCCGTACCGTTTCCTTACCGCCGCTCCATCGCGCCGTTCCTGCCGCTTGCGGCCGCGCCCGCGCGTGTGATCCATTCCCGCGGAACGCGAGGGCGCGACCCCGGCTCGAAGCACCCCTCGCCGGATCGGAGAATGTGGGAGGACCACACCGATCGTTCACTGTCCGCTCACGAGGACGACGGAACGGCGTACGGGGGTGTCTGAGCGTGGAGTTTCGGCTCTTGGGGCCGGTCGAGGCGCGGGACGGCGACGGCCGGAAGCTCGACCTCGGCACCCGCCAGCAGCGGTTCGTGCTGGCGGTGCTACTCCTCGAGGCCAACCACGTCGTACCCGCGGCCCGCCTGGTGGAGCTCCTGTGGCCGGACGTGCCACCGCGCAGTGCCCGGCAGTCGATCCAGGTCCGCGTCTCCCGGCTCCGCGGCGTGTTCGGCGCCTCGGCGCCGGTGGTCAGCGAGGGGGCGGGCTACCGGATCCAGGTCGACCCGTTGGCGGTGGACGTCCACCGGTTCCGCGCGCTGGTCGCCGCCGCCCGGAGTGCCGCCGCCCGGAGTGCCGTGGAGCAGGGTTCCGTGGAGCAGGGCGCTGTCGAGCAGGGCGCCGACGAGCGGGCGGTCGGGTTGTTCCGCGACGCGCTCGCGTTGTGGGCGGGCGAGCCGTTGGCGGGTACGGCAGCGGACGAGGTCCGCGACCAGCTCTGCCACGGACTGGACGAGGCCCGCCTCGTCGCCGTCGAGGACTGCCTCGACGCCGAGCTCAGGCTCGCCCGGCACGCGAGCGTCCTCGACGAGGTCACCAACCTCGTCCGTACGCATCCGACCCGGGAACGCCTGGTCGGCCAGCTGATGCTCGCCCTCCATCGCTGCGGCCAGACCGCCCGCGCGCTGGAGGTCGCCAGGGACACGCGTGGCTTCCTCGCCGACGCGCTCGGCATCGATCCCGGCACCGAGCTCCGGGAGCTGGAGGTCGCGATCCTGCGGGACGACCCGTCGCTCGCGGCGGCGCCGTCCACGTCCGCCGGGTGGGAGGTCACCGAGCCGGGTCGGGCCGGGCGGGACGCCGGCGACACCGGACCCGCGCCGCCGTCGGCGGGCACGCCGCCAGTCTCACTCCCGCTCTCACCGCCCGCTTTCACCCCCGCCGGCCCAGCTGCCGCCGTCGGCGTCGGGGTTCACCGGGCGCAACGCCCAGCTCCGCGAGTTGGACCAGTACGCCTCCGCCGGACGGGAGGAACCGGTCGCCTCCCGGCTCGTCGTGATGTCCGGCATGGGTGGCCTCGGCAAGACCACGCTCGCCCTGCGCTGGTCCCATCAGGTCGCCAGTCAGTTCCCCGGCGGCCAGCTCTACCTCGACCTCCGCGGGCACGCCGCCGCACCAGCCGTACGCCCGATCGAGGCGCTCGCCCACCTCCTGCGCGGTCTCGGGTTCGAGCCCGCCAGGATTCCCACCGAACTCGACACCGCCACCGCCGCCTACCGCACCGCGGTCGCGGGCCGGTCGGTGCTGGTGGTGCTCGACAACGCGGCGGATGCGGCGCAGGTGCGCCCGCTGCTGCCCGGCGGACCCGGCTGCCTGACCCTCGTCACCAGCCGCAACCGGCTCGCCGGACTGGTCGCCCGGGACGGCGCGTACCGGCTCGCTCTCGACACCCTGACCACCGACGAGGCCATCGCGCTGCTCGAGAGCATCCTCGGCCCCGGGCGCGCCGCCGCCGAAGCCGACGCGGTCGCCGCCCTCGCCGACCTGTGCGCGCGGTTGCCACTGGCCCTGCGGATCGCCGCGGGATTCCTCACCGACAACCCGCACCACACGGTCCAGGCGTACGTCGACCTGCTCCGCGCCGGCAACCGGCTCGAGGCGCTCCGCGTCGACGGCGACGACGACGCCGCCATCCACGCCACGTTCGACCTGTCGTACCAGCGACTCGCCACTCCCGAACGCCGGCTCTTTCGGCTCCTCGGACTCGTACCCGGCATCGACGTGACCGCCGAGGCCGCGGCCGCCCTCGCCGGCGCGACACCCGCGGACGTGGGACGCCAGCTGGCTCGGCTCTGCGCCACCCACCTGGTGACCGAGCACGCACCGGGCCGGTACACGCTGCACGACCTCCTGCGCGAGTACGCCCGGCACCGCGCGGGGACCGACGAGCCGGCGCACGACCGTGCCGCCGCCTTGGACCGCCTGCTGGCGTGGTACTACCTCCGCACCCGGGCCGCGGACGTGTGCCTGTCTCCCACCCTGATCCGGCTGCCGCGGGCGGACGTGCCGGACGACCTTCCCGCGATCGTGCCGCCGGCCGACACCGACGCGGCCCTGGCCTGGTTCACCCACGAGGGCGCCAATCTCCGCTCGGCCATCACGCACTGCGCCGAGCACGGGCCACATCGGTGGGCGTGGTTGATCGCCGAGCTCGAACGCCACCACCTGCGCGCCGCCGGCAACCTGGTCGACCACCTCACCGTCACGCGCGCGGCGGTCGCCGCCGCCGAGCACTGCGGCGACCCGGCCGCTCTGACCTCGGCCCACCTCGGGTACGCCGACTCGCTGGCCCGACGTGACCCGGCCCGGGCGCGGGACGTGCTCGTCGACGCGATCGGGCCGGCCGAACGCGCCGACGACCCCCTCTGGCTGGCGTCGATCCTCAACGACCTCGCCGGCGCCCACGTGAGCCTCGGAGAGTACGACGCGGCGCATGCCGTTCTCCACGGTGCGCTGGACCAGAAGCGGCGGGCCAGACCGACCGCCCGGGACGCGGCCACGCTCACCAACCTCGGCATCCTCGCCGCCATCCGCGGCAACCTTCGGGACGCCGCGGACCACCTTCGCGTGGCCGCGCAGGACTACTCCGAACTCGGTGCCGCGCGCAAGGAGGCGTTCGTACGCATCACCCAGGCCGAGGTGACCCACGCCCTGGGTGGACCTGGCGAGGCCCTTGCTCTCCTCGACCGCGCCACCGCACTCGCCCAGGAGTCCGGGAGCTACCGGTCGGTCGAGGCTCAGATCGAGCGGTCCGCCATCTGTACGGAGCTCGGCCGGCTGGACGAGGCGGAGGTCGCGGTGGCGACCCTGGTCGCGGCGGCGGAGGGTACGCACGACCACGAGCTGATCAGTCGGGCGTACGCCGCCCGCGGTGCGTTCCATCATCGACTCGGCGACGAGGAGCGGGCGCTCCACAACCAGGTCCGGGCGGTCCAGGTCGCTACCGGCAGCAAGGACCAGCACCTGTCCATGTGTGCGTTGGTCCGCCTCGCGCGAACGGAGTCGGCGTACGGTCTCGGCGCCGAGGCCCGAGAGCATGCGGGCTCAGCGCTGGGCATGGCAAGGCCGAGCGGCGCCCGGATCGTGGCGGGCGACGCCCTCACCGTCCTCTCCGCGATCGAACGCCAGTGGGGAAATCTCCCCGCAGCCGTCGCGCGCGCGGACGCGGCGCTTGCGGTCCATCGGCGGACCGGTCACCACCTCGGTACGGCGCGCGCACTCCGGGCGCTCGGCCTTGCCCTGCGGGAGGAAGCCGCCGGCGACGAGGCGACGGAGCGGGCCGAGTCCTGTCTGCGGGAGGCGTACGACCTGTTCGTGGCGTTCGGCTCTCCCGAGGCGGAAGCCGTCCGCACCTAGGCCATGTCCGGTAATGCCGGGCCGGGCCGTCAGCCGCCCAGCCAGCCGGCGAGGTCGACCCTGAGCCCGGCGGCGGGAGCCATGGTGCGCAGGTCTGCCTCCAGTTCGTGGAGGCGCCGGGCGCCGAGGGACTTCGACCAGCGCCTGCGCAGGTCGTCGAAGATGGCCGCCGATCGTTCGAGCAGGTCGACGCCGGGCGGCGTGAGACGGATCAGCTTGCGTCTGCCGTCGGCCTCGTCGCCGAGCCGCTCGACGTAGCCGAGCTGCTCCAGGCGCACCACCGTCTTGCCGGCCGCCTGTTTGGACACGCCGAGCCGGCGAGCCAGCTCGGTGGCGGTGACGCCGTCGGCTCCGATCGCCTGCAGGGCGAAGCCGTGCGCGGGACGCGCGTCGGGGTGGCCCTGGTGGCTCAGCTCGGCGTGCAGCTGGTCGACGAGTGACTGGAAGCCCGCGAGCAGGAGCAGGGGGAGCTCGAATCCCGCGGTGTCGCCCGTCGACGAGCTCTTACGCGTTGCCATTGTCGACAACCAGGTTTACTATTTCGTCAACCATGTTGTCGATCGTACCGAGGTCCGGACTCGTTCGTCCGCGGCCCTCGGCGCAGGATGGAGAAAGGAACCGCATGTGTGACAACCCGTTCGTCGACCAGACCGTGGAGACCGCACCGCCAGCATCGCGTCGCGCGATGCAGGCGACGGCCACCCGGCTGGGCTACCTGCCGGCCGCGGTGGCCCGGTTGGCCTCCTCACCGCAGCTGCTCGAGGGTTTCCTGAAGACCAGCCAGCTGTTCGAGACGACGACCCTCGCACCGATGGCGCGGGAGGTTCTCGTCATGACCGTCGCCACCCGGCACGGCTGCCACGTCTGCGTGGCGATGCACACCGCGAAGCTGGCCGCGCTCGGCGCCGACGCCGACGTCATCGCAGCGCTGCAGGACCAGCGAAGCCTCGCCGACCCGGCCCTCGAGGCGATCCGCGTCTTCACCCTCGACGTCCTCGACCGGGCAGGAGCAGTGGGCGACGAGGCGCTCCAGGCGTTCCTCGGCAGTGGATACACGGCGCAGAACGCCCTCGAGGTGGTTCTGGGGATCGGGACGTACACGATGTCCACGCTCGCGAACCGCATGACCCGCGCACCGCTGGACCACCAGCTCGCACCGTATGCCGCCGGAGCGTGAGTACGTGCGGACTTCCCTCCGGCGGAGTCCGCACGTAATCGATCGAAAGCCGTCGCGGGTGTGGCGACTCTGCCACTATCGACATGCGTCGTTGTCGTAGACGCCTGTGCGTACGAGGTAGGTGTCGCATGTCGAGTCCGCTGCCTGAGTTCCTTGACTCCAGTACGCCGGCCGAGGTGGTGGTCACCGACAAGGCCCGGCCGCGCCTCACCGATCCCCAGCTCGGCGAACAGCTGGGTCCGGTGGCGCCGGACGCCCCGAGCGTTCCCGACTCCCCGGCCCACGGCCTCGTGACGGTCGGGGACTCGTTGACCCACGGCATGTCCAGCGCCGCCGTCTTCCACACCGAGCTGTCGTGGCCCGCGCTGGTCGCGTCCGGGCTCGGCGTGGACGGGTTCACCTACCCGAGGTACGGCGGACCGCTGCACGGCCTGCCGCTCAACATCGAGGAGGTGCTGCGGCAGCTCGAGAAGAGGTTCGGCGACCACCTCAACCTCGCCGAGGACCTGGCGCTTCCACTGGTGCTGCGCGAGATCGTCGACAAGAACGAGGACTACTGGGAACGCGGAGAGGGCCGCACGGCCGCGCGTACGGACCGGCGGTTCGAGAACCTCGGCATCTACGGCTGGGACGTCCGGGACTCGCTGTCCTTCACGGCCGCCCGCGCCGCGCTGCGCGCCTCGCCCAAGCCGCACGACGACTTCCTGGGTGCGCGGCCCGACCACGACAACGACATCGCCGCGGGCAGTGTGCTCGCGCCGTTCGGTGTCGACGCGACGCAGATCCGCGCGGCGACCTGGCTCGGCCGCGACGGAGGCATCGACACCCTCGTGGTCGCGCTCGGCGCCAACAACGCCCTGCGTTCGGTGGTCGACAAGAAGGTGGTCTGGTCCGGCGAGCACTTCGCGGATCTGGAACGCAAGGGCGAGTACAACGTGTGGCGCCCCTCGCACTTCGCGATCGAGTACGCCGAGCTGGTCAGGTCCGTCAAGCCCATCGCGGCCCGTCGGGTCGTACTCGCCACCGTCCCGCACGTGACGATCGCACCCATCGCCAAGGGGGTGAACCCGCGCAAGCCGGGCCAGAAGTGGATGAAGGGTTCGCGGTACTTCCCCTACTACACCGATCCGTGGATCGACGAGAAGGACTTCGATCCGAGCAAGCACCGGCACCTCACCCACCAGCAGGCACGGGCGATCGACTCGGCCATCGACCAGTACAACGACACGGTCGTGGATGCCGTACGTCACGCCCGCCGCGAGGGCCGGGACTGGCTGGTCCTCGACCTGTGCGGACTGCTCGACGGACTCGCCTACCGGCGCTTCGCGAACGACCGGGCCGCAGCGGCCAACAGCGACTGGGAGCCGTATCCGCTGCCCGGGCCGATCGCGCACCTCGATGCGCGGTTCTTCCTCTCCGACAAGGAGGGACGGACGCAGGGTGGACTGTTCGGGCTCGACGGCGTTCACCCCACGACCGCCGGATACGGCGTCATCGCGACGGAGGTCCTCGACATCCTTGCAAAGGCAGGCGTCACGACGAAGCCGATCGACTTCGCCGCCCTGCTGCGGAAGGACACGCTGAACTCCCGGCCGCCGGCTCTGCTCACGCAGTTGCTGACCCTCCTCGCGCCGTTCCTGAAGACGTTCGTGTCCCGTCGCTGACCCGTCGCTTACCCGTCGCCGATCGGGTGGCCCGCCGGTAGGTCCTCGTGGTTTCTCCCCGCATGTCGGGCCGGCCCGGAATGATGGTGCACCGACCGTGGTTGACGCACCCGGCGTCCGGTCGGGTGAGAGGACGGTTCCGTGTCGCGCTATGACGAGGTGAAGCGCCGGTCACTGCGGCTGCTCGACTACCTCGCCGCGCTCGCACTCGAGCTGTCCACCGTTCCCAAGCGTCGGCTCGCCGACTACGACCCGCCCCTGCTCGTGCCCGGCGACGTGCCGAGGCACCGCGACGTCCACCTCGGGTCCGCGGCGGGCCGCCAGGCCTGGCTCCAGGTGGCCAAGGTCGACCTGCCCGAGGCCCCGGAGCTTCCCGCCACTCTGACGCCGTACGTCGCGGACGCACGCGTCGACCTCGACGTTCCGCCCACCCTTGCCGACGACGTGGAGACGACGGCGGTCGAGGCGGGCGGCGCTCCGACGAACCCGCGCACCCTCCTCGACGAGTGGGTGGTCGCCGTCTGGACGCCGTGGAGCGACGAAGCACGCCGGGCCCGCGCCGCCCGGCAGCTCTACCAGAAGCTGTACGACCTGCGGCTGCGCCTGCAGCGGGACAGCACCACGCACGAGTTCGTGTGGGGGTTCGGGATTCTCAGCTGGGCCATGGACGCGACCACCATCGAGCATCCGCTGCTGGTCGCCCGCGCCGTGATCGAGATGGACGTCGAAACGGGTGTGCTGTCGGTCGTCCCGGAGGAGCCACTCGGCATCGAGACGGATCCGCTGCACGGCCTGGGGCTGCAGGTCCTCGACGAGCTGGTAGCCATGCGCGAACGCCTGCACGCCAGTCCGCGGGATCCGTGGCCGCCCGACGGTCTCTCCGAGGTCTACGCCCAGGTGGTGGGTCCGCTCGGGCTCGACGCCCGCGTGGTGTCCGGTCCGGAGCTGCCGGCGCCGGAGTCGGTGCCGGTGGTGGTCGACTCCTGGGTGGGATTCGTACGTCAGCGCCCGGCGTTGCACCGCAGGTTCTACGAGGAGCTACGCCAGGTCCTCGACGAACGCGACGTGCTCCCTGAGGCGATCGCCGCGCTCGTCTCCGACGAGGCGGTCGTCGACCAGGCGGTGGCCGAGGCCGCCGGTGGACAGCCAGGGCTCGACGGCTGGGACGTCCTGGGCGAGCGGCTGCTGATGCCGCTGCCGACCAACGACGAACAGGAGCGGATCGCCGTCCAGCTCGGACGTTCGCGAGGCGTCACGGTGCAGGGTCCGCCCGGCACCGGCAAGAGCCACACGATCGCGAATCTCGTGAGCCACCTCGTCGCCCATGGCAAGCGGGTCCTGGTCACCGCCCACAACGAACAGGCGCTGGCGGTGCTGCGCGGCAAGATCCCCGCCGAGCTGCGCGACCTGTCCCTCGCGGTGCTGGGATCCAGTCAGGCCGCTCTCGGCGAGCTGCGCTCGTCGGTCGAGGCGATCATGGACGCGGTGGCGAAGATCGACGTCGAGACCGAGACGGTCGCCGTCGGCAACCTCGCGGCGGAGCTCGACGCGGGCCGCGGCCGGGCTCGTACGCTCGAGCTCCGGTTGGTCGACCTGCTGCGCGACGAGGCCGCGGAGTTCTCGATGCCGGACGGACCGGTGCGTGCGGCCGAGGTCGCCGCCTGGCTGGCCGGAACCGAGGCCGAGCTGGACCGGATCCCCGACCGGGTGGACGCCCGGACCGCCCCGCCGCTCGACGTCCCCGAGCTGTCCGAGCTCTTCGCGGCGGCCGCTGACGTCTCGGCCGAGGACGCCGCGTCCGCCCGGGCGCACCTGCCGGTCCCCGGCGAGCTTCCGAACGGCGCCGAGCTGATGGCGACCTGCGAGACCGTCGAGGCGGTCCGGCGCGAACTCGCCGAGCTGGCGGAGCAGGGCGTCACGGTCGAAGGCGTCGACGACTACGGCGTGGACGCGGTCCGGGCCCTGATCGACGACACCGCCGCAGCGTCCACCCGGCTCGCCGCCCTCGAGGACCCCTGGCTGCTCACGCTGCGGCACCAGGTCGCCCAGGCACCGTCCTTCGCGGCGTTCTGGTCCGAGCAGGCCGATGCGCTGAGCGAAGGCGTCGCCCGGATCGTGGAGCTCTCGGGTCAGACGTTCGGCCGTGAGATCGTCCTCCCCGAGGGAGACCCGCGGCTGCACCTGCACCAGCTCGACGAGCTGGCCCGCCGATTCGCCGCGGGCAAAGGGGTGCCGCGGCTCGGCGGCCGAGCCCTGCGCGCCGTCCACGAGGTGGCGCGCGTCGACGGTCTGGAGCTCCGTACGGCCGCCGAGGTCGGGCTGATCAAGGCAGCCCTGCAGGAGCGCCTGGCCCGGGCCGCCCTCGCCGGCAGGTACGCCGACCTCGTGGAGCAGCTGGCCGCACCGGCACTCGAGGTCGAGGCGCCGACCTTCGTCGCCGCCGTGGAGGCAGCGGCGGCCCGGATGCACGACGCGATCGGGTGGGAGACGACGGAGGCGCCCGCGCTGGTCCGGCGGCTCCGTGGCCTGCTCCCGGAGATCCCGCCCCGACCCGACAGCGACCAGCTCGACATCGCCGTCGAGCTGATGACCGCGGCCGCAAAGCGGACCACCGAGCGCGACCTCACCCGCCAGCTCGACGAGCTTCGGGCCCAGCTGGAGACCGGACAGGGCGGCCCCGACGCGAGCTCGTTGTGGGGCGGCCTGCGTGATGCGTTGAAGCGGCGGGACTTCCCGGCCTGGTCGGCCGGGCTTGCCGAGGCCGAGCGGTTGGCCGCGCTTCGTCCGCGCCTCGACCGGCGTGACGAGCTCGCCGACCGGCTGCGTGCCGACGCGCCGCTGTGGACCGCGGCGATCCTGGACCAGGACGGCGAGACCGCGGCCTGCGGGCGTCCCGACGAGCTCGCCGAGCTCTGGCGCTGGCGCCAGGCCGAGACCTGGCTGGAGGACCTGCACGGGCACGGCGATGTCGCCCGCCTCCAACGCCAGTACGCCGATGCTGCCGCCGAGGTCCATCGGCTGATCCTCGAGGTGGCGGCCCGCGCCGCCCGGCTCGGCGTGAAGCGGAACCTGCGCGACGACCAGCGCCGCGCCCTGATCGGCTGGCTGCAGGCGCTGCGGCGGATCGGCAAGGGCACCGGCAAGTTCGCCGGGAAGTGGGAGGCGGAGGCGCGCGAGGAGATGCCCGCGGCGATGGGCGCCGTACCCATCTGGATCATGCCGATCCACCGCGTGCTGCAGAGCTTCGATCCGCGGCGTACGGACCTGTTCGACGTCGTCGTGGTCGACGAGTCCAGCCAGTGCGACGTGCTGTCCCTCGGCGTGCTCGGCCTCGGCCGCAAGGTGGTCGTCGTCGGCGACGACAAGCAGATCAGCCCGGCCGCGGTGGGTGTCGACCGGGCCCGCATCTTCTCCCTCATCGAGACCCACCTGCCCGACCTGCCCCAGCGTGCGTTGCTGGACGTGGAGGCGAGCCTCTACGACACGGCCACCCGGGCGTTCCCCGGAGTCGTCCTCCTGCGCGAACACTTCCGCTGCGTTCCCGCGATCATCGGCTTCTCCAACCGGTTCTACGACGGCAAGATCCTCCCGCTCCGCGAGGTGCCGGACCTCGGCATCGGCCCGGCCGTTCGGGCCGTGAAGGTCGCCGACGGGGTGCGCACGCCCGCCCAGGCCGGCGACGTGAACGAGCCCGAGGCGCGTGCCCTGGTGGAGCAGGTCGTCGCGTGCAGCGAGGACCCGGCGTACGACGGAATGACGTTCGGTGTCGTCACCCTTCTTGGCACCGGGCAGCCCCGGCTGGTCGAGCAGCTGCTCGTGGACCGGCTGGGTGTCGAGGAGTACGAACGGCGGCGCCTGCGGGTCGGCGACCCCTACCACTTCCAGGGCGACGAACGCGACGTCGTCTTCGTCTCGCTCGTGGTCGACGACAACCGGTTCGCCGCGACCCGGCGGGCCGACCAGCAACGGCTCAACGTCGCGAGCAGTCGGGCCCGGCACCAGATGTGGATCTTCCACACCGTCGACGCGGCGGACCTGCACCACGACGACGTGCGCGGGCACCTGCTCGACTACTGCCACGGAGTCGATGCGCCGGAGCGGCCCGTCGAGGCGCCCGAGGCACGGTGTGACAGCGACTTCGAGCGTGACGTCCTGCGCGAGCTCCTCGCCCGGGGCTACCACGTGAGTCCGCAGCATCCGGTCGGCCAGCTGCGGATCGACCTCGTGGTCGAGGGCGACACCGATCGGCTCGCGATCGAGTGCGACGGCGACCAGTTCCACGGTCCCGAACAGTGGGAGACCGACCTCCGTCGCCAGCGCGTTCTCGAACGCCTGGGCTGGACGTTCTGCCGGGTCCGCGGCTCGACCTACTACCGCCACCCCACCGAGGCCCTGTCTCCGGTGTGGGATCGCCTTGCCCAACTCGGCATCCGGCCGCTGACGGACGGGATCGGCGATCAGCCCTGAGCGTGGAAGCTCCCTTTAGATGGATGATATATTCCATCTATGCGTAGCGATGCGCCGGCGTTGTTGCCGATCTTCCGTTCCCGCCACCAGGCGGACCTGCTGACGGTGCTGTTGCTGCATCCGGACCGGGACTACACGGTTACCGAACTGGCATCACGTCTTGGAGTGCCACTGACGACGCTGCACCGGGAGGCCCAGCGGCTGGTCGATGCTGATCTGTTGGTCAGTCGCACGGTGGGTCGTTCGCGGCTGCTGCGGGCCAACGAGGCTCATCGGGCGTTCGCCTCGCTGCGGCAGTTGCTGCTGGTGACGTTCGGCCCGCACGTGGTGGTGGGGGAGGAGTTCGCCGACCTGCCCGGTGCCGAACACGTGTTGATCTTCGGGTCGTGGGCGCGTCGCTACGAGGGCGAGCCGGGTCCGGCGCCGCATGATCTCGATGTGCTCGTGGTCGGAAGCGTCGATCGGGGCGTGGTGTACGAGGCGGCCGAGCGGGCCGAGCAGCGGCTGGGGTTCGCGGTCAACCCGACGATTCGTTCGGCACGGCGATGGAGCGAGGGTAGCGATGACTTGGTGCGTCAGATCAAGGCATCCCCGTCGGTCGTCGTCGACGCACCTGCCAGCTGAAAATGACGGAAGGGACTCGGATGGGCCGTTGGCGGCAGGGTGAGGCAGACGTCGAGCAGTTGCTGGCGGCAGGTGACCTGCAGAGGCTCCGCGGGGGCGGGCGGGCAGATGGCACTGCCTGGATAACCCGGGCCCAGCGGACTCTGGACACCGCCGGCTCGGTCGGCGAAGCCGATCCCGAGAATGCCTGCGTTCTTGCCTACGACGCCGCCCGCAGCGCGTGCACCGGGCTTCTCGCCCAGCAGGGGCTGCGACCGACAACGGCAGGAGGGCATGTGGCGGTCGAACGCGCGGTCCGCGCTCAGTTCGGAGACCCCTTCAGGCCCTACGGGATGCTCCGCAGGCGGAGGAACGAGCTCGAGTATCCCGAGCACCCCGATGACACCGCTGATGCCGACGAGGCGAAGAACGCCGTGGCCACAGCGCAGGCGATCGTTGACGCCGCCGCCCTACTCCTCCCGCATCTGCCGTTCTTCGACCACACCTGAACTGCTGGGCGACAGGGCCGCGAGCGTCGGCGACTCGGCGCCGTGCTGCCGAGCTGCTGGCCAGCATCTCGCCAGAAGCTGTAGTCCTGGTTGCCGATACCGGCCCAGATCGCCCGAAGGCCCGGCCGCTGGGGCAGGCTCGTGAGGGACGTCGCAACCTGGGTGAACCTCCCGGCGCTGAGGGCCGATCCCAGAGTGCCGATCGCAGAGTGCAGAGGATGACTGACCATGGACATGGATGCCGCGCTGACCGACCTCGGCGTACGAGACGATCTCATCGACGCGAAGACACGAGCTCAGCTCGACACCGACGGCTTCGCACCGCTGTACGGCATTCTCTCGCCCGACGAGGTGGCCGCCTTCGGAGCCCGGCTGGCCGAGCTCTCGCGCATCGAGGGGTCGAGGGCCGGGGCGGAGGTCCACCAGGAGGCCGGCACCGACCGGCTGTCGGACCTGGTCAACAAGGACCCGATGTTCCAGGTCTGCTTCACCCACCCGGTGGTCCTGGCGGCGATCCGCCATGTGCTGGGTGAGTTCCGGCTCTCCTCCCTCAACAGCCGGGCGGCGCACCCCGGCCAGGGGCACCAGGGACTGCACGCCGACTGGGGAGTCCTGGGCGAGGAGGAGCACTTCCAGGTCTGCAACTCGATCTGGTTGCTCGACGACTTCACCGCCGACAACGGCGCCACCCGGGTCGTACCCGGGTCACACCGTAAGCGCGGCAAGGCGCCCGCCGACGAGCTCGGCGGCGACCCTAAGGCAACCCACCCGGACGAGGTCCAACTCCTCGCACCCGCCGGCACCGTGGTGGTGTTCAACAGCCACGTGTGGCACGGCGGCACGCGCAACAACACCGACCGGCCGCGCCGGGCGATGCACTCGTACTTCGCCAGGCGGAACGTGCCGCAGCAGCTGGACCAGGCGGAGTACCTCCGGGTGCGGACCAAGGACCGGCTGAGTCCCGCCGCCCTGCACGTGCTGGGGGTCTAGGCCCAGGCCCCAGGCCCGCTCGAGAAAGGGATGGTTCCGTGACTGTCGCCGCCTCACCTGCCGCCGCACCTCTGCGCGCGAGCGCGGACCCGCCGTTCGACGACTGGATCGCGCGGTTCCACCGCGACGGGTTCCTCGTCATCGAGGACGCCCTCCCCGGCAGCCTCGTCGAAGAGCTCAGGAACGACCTCGACGGCGCGCTCGGTGCGCCTCCCAACGACCGCGGGCAGGTCGAGATCCAGGTCCGGATGTTCGAGCAGAGCACCGCGAACCTGCGCCTGTTCGACCACGAACCGATAGTCACGTTCGCCGAACGGCTCATCGGCCAGGACCGTCCGGGCCTCGGTCCCGACCACGTGCACGTCGTTCACAACAACGCGTTCCGGACGCCCGCACGGGCGGGGATCTCGACCTGGCACCAGGACGAACCGCCGCACTACCTGGTGACGCACGGGGAGCCGCCGACCAACGTGCGGCTACCCGTACTCCTGTTCACGTGCAACTACTACCTCACCGACGTCACCGAACTCGCGCACGGACCGACGCAGTTCGTCCCGGGCTCGCATCTGTTCGGCGCGCACTGCCCTCCCTCGCTGGAAGGATCCGGGAGAGAGGACGAGGTCGTGACGGCGTACGGCAGGGCAGGGACGGCCATCGTCTTCAGCTGTCAGGTCTGGCACCGCGGCCACCCCAACCTCAGCGAGCGAACGCGTTATGTGGCACAGGTGTCGTACGCCCACCGCATCATCGGCCATCGCTACTTCCCGTTCATGAACTACATGATGCCCGAGCACGTGTACGCCGACGCCGACCCGCGGCTGAAGCGGCTGCTGGGCTTCCTTCCCACTGGTGCGTACGGATGAGGGCGCACAAGATCGCCCTCGTCGGCTGTGGCGGCATCTCGCGGGTCCACCTGTCGGCGTACGCCGCGCACCCCGAACGGGTCGAGGTCGTCGCCGCCTGCGACCCCCTGCCGGAGCGGCGGGAGTGGGCGCGGCGGACGTACGGCATCGAGCGGACGTACGACTCGACGGCGGCGATGGTGGCTGCCGGCGGATGGGACGTCGCGGTCGTGTGCACGCCGAGTTTCGTGCGGACGGAGGCGCTGGCGGAGCTGGCGGCGGCCGGCAAGCACATCCTGGTCGAGAAACCCCTGTCGGACAACGTCGCCGACGCCCAGAACATCGTCGACAGCTGCGAGAAGGCCGGAGTCGTCCTCGCCGTCAACCAGAACTTCCGCGACCAGTACGCGTTCGGAATCGCCCGCCGCCTGATCGAGGACGACCGGATCGGTGCGGTCCTCGGCATCGACCAGCAGGACCTCACGTTCCGCCAGGACAAGGGCTGGCGACTCGGCCAGGAGCGGCATGTGATGTCGGTGATGGGCGTGCACTGGTTCGATGGGTTCCGGATGCTGCTCGGGCGCGAGGCCACCTGGGTGTCGTGCCGGACGTACTCCTCGCCGGCGATCGAGGCTGCGGGCGAGACCGACGCGTTCGTGCAGATCCACTTCGGTGACACGCCGGTCTCGTACGTCCAGAGCTTCTCCTCGAGCGTCAGCCACACCGAGACGCTGGTGTTCGGCGAACGCGGCACGATCCGGCTCGACTACGCCAGGGCGGTGGTCGTGACACCGGACGGGGAGACGACGACGCCGAACCCGTACGCCGGTGAGCGCCGGCCGGAGTCGATGTTCCAGAGCCTCGACCGGCTCCTGACGGCCATCGAGGACGGAACCCAGCCCAGCAACAGCGGCCGCGACAACGTGAGGACGGTGGCGCTGCTCGACGCGGCGTACCGGTCCGCCGCCTCCGGCCGTCCGGTCAACCTGGTCGAAGGGATGCCATCGTGACGCTCGCCTTCTCCAAGCCCACGCGTGGCGTCGACGACCAACGGCTGCTCTTCGACACGTACCAGGCGGCGGGCTATGAAGGCCTGCAGCTGAAGGGGAACCAGTACGCGCCCTATCTCGACAGCCCCGCACGGTTCCGGGACGAGTGGGGCGACGACCCGGCCCACGTGTCGTCACTCATCACGATGAGCCCTCTGGACGAGGAGGGGACCGAACGGTTGCGCGGGTTGTTCCGGTTCGCCGAGGCGGTCGGCGCGCAGCGGGTCGTGCTGTGTCACGACGTGCCGCGGGCGGGCCTCACCGACGACGATCTGGTGGGTTTCGCCCGCCTGTTGTCGGGTCTCGGCCGGGAGTCCTCGGACCTGGGTGTCCGCCTGTCGCTGCACCATCACGCGAACCAACCCGTGATGCACCGCCGCGACTTCGACGTCTTCTTCGACGCCGTGGAGGACTCGGCCGTGGCGTTGACGGTCGACACGGGACACCTGGTGAAGTCAGGGGTCCTCGACATCGCCGGGCTGCTCCGCGACCTCGCGCCGGTCATCGACAACGTGCACCTGAAGGACTACGCCGACGGGGAGTTTCGCCTGCTGGGCAAGGGAACCGTCGACTTCGACGGCGTCCCGGCCGCACTGGCCACGCTCGATGGAGCAACCCTCTGCGTGGACGAGGAGAGCCGCGCCGAGATCGGTGAGGGCCTGGAGGTGTCCCGGCGCTTCCTCGCACCCTGGTTCGCGTGAGGCGTCAGCCGTGCGGGTAGCCGGAGACGTACAGGACCTGGCCGGTCACGTAGTCCGCTGCCTCGTCAGCGAAGAACGCCACGGCGCGGGCGATGTCGCGCGGATGCCCGATGCGGCCGACGAGCACGTTCTTGGTCAGCATCTCGGTGTGTTCGGCCAGCGTCCGGTTGCGGCGACGGGCTCCGGTCTCGGTCATCCCGGTGAGGATGACGCCCGGCGCGACGGCGTTGACGGTGATGCCGAACGGCCCGAGCTCGAGGGCGGCCGCCTTGGTGAGGCCGTTGAGTCCGGCCTTGGCGGCGACGTAGTTGGCGCGCCCGTCGTCGTTCAGGGCCGAGACACTGGAGATGTTGACGATGCGGCCCCAGCGCCGCTCCCGCATGCTCGGGGCCACCGCCTTGGTGAGGACGAAGGCGGCCCGCAACAGGACGTCGTGAACGGCGTCCCAGTCGTCGAGGCTGATTTCGGTCAGTGGGTGGTCGCGCGCGAAACCGGCGTTGTTGACCAGGATCTCCACGGGCCCCAGCTCGCTGCCGGCCCGTTCGAGTGCCGCGTCCACGGCGGTCGGGTCGCCGACGTCGGTCTCGAGGGCGATCGCCTGCCCGCCGGCCTCGACGATGCCGTCGCGGATGTCGGTCACGGCGTCGAGGTTGCGGTCGAGGAGCACGAGTCGGTGGCCGCGGTCGGCGAACCAGCGGGCGACCTCGGCGCCGATGCCGTGCCCGGCTCCGGTGACCAGGGCCACCCGTGAGGTGGGGGCCGCCTGCGCACTCGTGGTCATGGAATCGTCGGCGGATGTCATCGGGCGTACACGCTCACATGTCTCCAGCTGTCGGCGGTGAACGGTTCTCGGTTCCAGCCACCGTAGCGCTCGACCAGACGCAGCCCCGCGATCCGGGCCATCAGGTCGAACTCGGGTGGGTCTGCCAGGCGCAGGCTGATCGGCGACATCGTGATCCCGTCCGGCGTGATCCGGACGTGCTGCTCGTCGAGGAGCTGGGTCACCGGGTCGTAGCGACACACGTCCAGGCACACCCCGTCGAGGCCGAGCTGGTCGACGTCGACGAACTGGCGGTCGGGCCGCGACGGCGCGGTGGGCACCCGGCACTCGAGGACGAAAACGCCGTCCGGAGCCAGGTGGGCGGCGGCGTTCTCGAAGCAGCGCACCTGGTCGTCCTGGGTGAGCAGGTTGCCGATCGTGTTGAAGACCAGGTACACGAGGGCGTACGTGCGGTCCATGCGGATCCGGGACATGTCCCCGATGACCACCCGCGGTACGTCGCCACCAGGCTTCGCGCGTAGTTGCTCGACCATCGCGGATGACAGTTCGATGCCGTCGACGGTGGTGCCGCGGTGGAGGAGCGGGAGCCCGATCCGTCCGGTGCCGATCGCGAACTCCAGGGCCGGTCCAGCCCCGGTCCGCGCGTGCAGGAACTCGACGGTGTCGTCCTCGTCGCCGCGGACCGACCCGGCGTCATAACCGGGGGCGACCTGTGGGCCGAAGCTGCGGGCCGGGTCGAACCCTTCCATTGCCATCTCCTTCTGCTCCGTGGATGTCCGCGAGCACGATGGCGCAGGTAGGGCTCCCACGAGAAGAGATGTAGCGCATAGCTACATGCTGACGTTCCGGCTGTCGGGCTGTCGGCTCGGAGCGTACGCGGGAAACGCGGTGGCGCCGGCGATGCGCGGTGACAATGCTTGGCAGGTATGGAGGGATTCAACCCAGCAACGAGTTTCGGGCCCGACGTGGCCAGCCGCTACGACGCCCAGCTCCGAGGGGACGAACCGGCGGCCTGCCGGTTCCTTGCCGAGGTGGCGGGGACCGGTCGGGCGTTGGAGTTCGCCATTGGCACCGGACGGATCGCGGTCCCGCTCACGGAGCAGGGCGTCAGCGTGACCGGCATCGAACTGTCACCGGACATGGTGCGCCAGCTGCGCTCCAAGCCCGGCGGCTCCGCCATCGACGTCACGATCGGCGACATGTCGACGGAGGTCGTGCCTGGCACGTTCTCGTTGGTCTATCTCGTGTTCAACACGATCTTCAACCTGCTCACACAGGACGATCAGGTCCGGTGCTTCGAGAACGCCGCCCGCCACCTGAGCGACGACGGGGCGTTCGTGGTGGAGACGGCCGTCCCGAGCGCGTGGACCAAGGAGTACGAGTACGTCCGGCCGGAATGGGTGGGTACGGACAACGTCGGCTTCGACGTCTGCCGCTACGACCCGGTGACCCAGCTACTGGAGGAGAACCACGTCCGGCTCTCGCCGGAAGGGATCAGGTTCGGGCCGATCGTGTGTCGCCTCAGCTGGCCGAGCGAGCTGGACCTGATGGCGCGGCTCGCAGGGCTTCAACTCGCCGAGCGATGGGGCGGCTGGCAGAAACAACCCTTCACCGCGGAGAGCACCGCGCACGTCAGCGTCTACCGCCGCCGGTAGCGCGCTGTTCGTGCCCGGTGTGCCGCAACCCCCGACGCTGACGTATCCGCGTACGTCCGGACTACCGCAGCGGGGCCACGGAAGCGCCCCCGACTACTCGCATCTGCGTAGGCCAACGTCAGCGCCTGGACCGACGACCCCAACCTCCTGTTCGCCAAGGATGAGAGATGTAGCGCATGGCTACATCCTTTCTCCTTGGCCGGCCTGTGCGCCAAGGATGGCGACGCGCCAGAACGGCGTCACGACAGGAGGAGTTGACCCAGATGTGGAACCACCTGATGGTCCAGGACCTCGCGAACGAGCGGGTCAGGCACCACCGGAAGACCGCCGAGGCCGCCCGACTGGCCAGGGTGGCGCGGGGCAGGAGCGCTCGCCGTGGGCTGCTTCGCACCCGCGGGACCCGTACGGGCATCGTCCGCGGCCTGAGGAACCCGGTGGGGTGCCACGC
The DNA here is from genome assembly GCA_963721745.1 of uncultured Actinomycetota bacterium. Classification (GTDB taxonomy): domain Bacteria; phylum Actinomycetota; class Actinomycetes; order Propionibacteriales; family Actinopolymorphaceae; genus Thermasporomyces. Next base: position 82,346 of record CAVRKO010000006.1, read on the forward strand.
ACCCGTCGAGTCGGGGTGAGGACCAATCGCTGAGGCACCACGGGCCGGCGGTGGCCCGTGGTGCCTCGTTCCAGTCGTAGTCTTCGTTCCGAGGCAACGGCGAGAGGGCGGAACGATGGCCAATCTGCACGACGTCCTGGACGGACCTGTCAGCGACGGCTCCGTGCCGGGTGCGGTGGCCCTGGTGGCCCGAGGCGCCCAGCTCGAGGTGGAGGCCGTCGGCGCGGTCGATGTCGAGGGCACCGCCGCGATGGCCAGGGACTCGATCTTCCGGGTCGCCTCGCTCACCAAGCCCGTCGTCGCGGCGGCCGTCATGATGCTGGTGGAGGACGGGCGGCTCGCGCTGGACAACGCGGTCGGGCAGTGGCTGCCGGAGCTGGCGTCCCCCTCGGTCGTCCGCAAGCCCGCCGGTCCGATCGAGGACGTGGTCCCGGCCTCCCGGCCGATCACCGTGCTCGATCTCCTCACCTTCCGTGCGGGGTACGGCTTCCCGTCCGACTTCTCGCTGCCGGCCGTTGCGCCGTTGTTCGCGGCCCTGCTGCAGGGGCCGCCGCAGCCGCAGCTCGTCCTGCCGCCCGAGGAGTGGATGGCCGCGCTGTCCCGCATCCCCCTGCTGTACGAGCCGGGCGAGGCGTGGCTCTACAACACCTGTTCCGACATCCAGGGCGTCCTCATCGCCCGGGTCTCGGGCCGCCCGTTGCCGGAGTTCCTGGCGGAGCGGCTGTTCGAGCCGCTCGGCATGGTCGACACCGGGTTCGAGGTGCCGCCCGACAAGCTCGACCGCTTCACCTCCTACTACCGGAACAATCCGGCCGGCGGCCTGGAACTCATCGACGCACCCGACGGACAGTGGAGCAGCCGGCCGGCGTTCCCGTCCGGTGCCGGCGGTCTGGTCTCGACCGTCGACGACCTGTACGCGTTCGCCCGGATGTTGCTCGCCGACGGGACGGTCGACGGCCACCAGCTGCTGTCGCCCGGATCGGTCCGGCAGATGAGGACCGACCACCTGACGGAGGCCCAGCGCGATGCCAGCCAGCTGTTCCTCGACGGCCAGGGCTGGGGCTTCGGCGGATCGGTCGACGTCGCCCCCATCGATCCCTGGAACGTGCCGGGACGGTACGGCTGGATCGGCGGCAGTGGGACCGCGGCACACGTCACGCCCTCCACCGGCACGGTCACCCTCCTGCTCAGCCAGGTGGAGCTGGCCGGACCCACCGCGCCCGCACTGATGCGCAGCATCTGGCAGTACGCCGCCGACGTCTGAGCCCGGCGCACCGCACATGCATCGCTCAGGGTCCTGCGGAGGGCGGGGTTCGCGATCATCGACACCGAGATCTCGTACGCCAACGCCCGCAACGCCGAGATCGAAGAAACCATCCTGCGCCTCGGCCAGCCGATCGACCGCGACCTCTCCCCGTGAAGGCCGCTCAGGCGTCGTAATCGTACGGGTCGTACGACAGGCGTGACATCACCGGCCGCAGCCGGGCCTGGAGGGAGTTCGCATCCTCGCGGCTGACGTGGTCGCGCCACTCCTTCGTCCTGGCCGTGATGGAGCCGAAGATGTGCGGGTCGGCCTTGCGTCGGGTGAGGTCCGGATTGTCCTCCACGATCAGCTGGGGATCGAACGGTTCGCCGACGAACTCGCAGACGGCGCGGGTCGCCTGGTCGGGGTCGCGCGTGAAGTCCTCGTACCGCAGCAGCCGGAAGGACGCAGGCAGCCGCGCGGCGGAGTCGAGCGCCAGCAGGGTACGTGTCTCCCAACGGGCGGCGAAGGCGTCCGTCGGCATCCCCGCCCACTGGCGGTATCCGGGGTCGACCTCCGCCCGCCGCAGGTACGACGTGTAGACGTCGACCGGATGCCGGTGGATGTAGATCAGGCGCGCTCGTGGGTAGCACCGCAGCAGCCGGTCGGTGTGGCGCAGATGGTCGGGCGTCTTCTCGAGGATCCGCCCGACGCCGCGGGCCCTCCGGGCGTGGTGGAAGTAGGACCGGACCACCCACGGATGACCGGTCGCCGCCCACACCTGCGACATCCCCACCTCGAACGGCGCCAGCCGGCGTACGGCCTCACCCACCCGCAGCAACGGGCGCAGGGGTGCGATCGAGGCGAGGAACGCGTCGTAGCAGGCGTCGTCGTCGGCCATGTAGCCGTAGAGCGTGCGTGGCTCCCGCGACCGGAACGTCGCCGCCCGGTCGATGTGGCTCATGAGCTTGCTCTCCCACAGGTTCACCGAGCGGGGCTGGAAGGCAGGGTGCTTCTGCAGGACGCGGTAGAGGATCGTCGTCCCGCTACGTCCCTCGCCGACGATGAAGACCGGCGAGGTGACTCGTTCGGCCCGGGAGATCTGAACGATGCCCACGGACGGCGATGTTGGCGCGGCCACCGGACCAGTCTGCCGGATTCCACGCACCGTAAGGCCAAGTGGCGGAGGGTGTCAGGTCGTGCCGCCTGCGTAGGGGCGCATGTCCATGCCCGGGTAGCGGGCGCCGACCTGTGTGAGGGTGTACTCGTCCCAGAACGGATCGCCGACAGGGGGGAATCCCACGAACTCGCGTTCGCGCGGCGTCGCGTTCTCCAGGAAGTGATCCATCTCGGGAGTGCCGCCGTCGTGCTGGAAGGTGACCTGGCCGCACCAGGGCGTGTCGACCCGCTTGAAGCCGACGTTCTGCGCGAAGCGAACGCCCTCGGACGCCTTCAGCGCGGACCCGCGGTGGAAGGTGTTCATCGAGTAGATCAACACCGAGCCGGCCGGGACGACGACAGGGAACTCGTGCTCGTAGAGCTCGGGGAACTTCTCCCGGCTGCGATGGCGCGGCTCATTCGGCTTGCCACGGGTGTATTCCTGCGAGACCACGTAGGTGGGGCTCAGGTCGACCGTCACGTCGGTGTAGTAGATGATCGCCGGGAGATCGACGATCTCCGTGTCTGGCTTGGGACACACCAGCGTGTTGTTGCCGTAGTCGAGGTGCAGCTGCTGCTCGAAGTTCCGGGTGCCGGCGTACTTCCCGCCGAGCTGGCCGTGACTGAGCATGAGCCGATCCGTGCCGATGACGCGCTCGGCGAAAGCGATCAGATCGGGATGCAGCACCGTGGCGTTCAGCGCGTCGCCGACGAACGGGAAGGTGGCGTGCGTACGCAGCCGACCGGACGGGTTCGCGACGGACTCTGCGTACCAACGGGGGTGGCGGGCGTACTCCTCCCACGGCGGCATGTACTCGTGGATGTTCTCGACGGCGGCCTTCACCTGGTCGTCGTCCAGGAGGCGCACGATGACGTAGCCGTGGTCACGCCAGTGCTGGTGGTCCGCTTCTGAGATGACGCCCATGCCTCTGGTTCCCTTCCGACGACCGCTCACGCCTCGACACCGCGTACGGCGGGCACCCCGGTCGCCCGCGATCCCAACCCTAGGCACGCGCGTGATCGCGAGTCCACCGACACGGTCCAGTCCAGGTCACCTGCCTCCGTGTCCGGCCATGGACATCAGCGCCGGTCCAACAGGATCGCCGCGATCGCGCTGTCTGCGACCGAATGCACTGTCGTGTCAGCGTTCTCGACATCCCACAGGGCGTTCTGGAGGATGCGGCCGAGGGTCCAGCCGGTGGCCCGGTCCCGATCCAGCCCCAACGTCCCGGTCATCAGGTCGAAGCGCCGCCACACGGTGCGACGCACGTCGCCCCTCGCGAGGACGTCCTCCCAGCGGTTGTGCAGTGCGGGCAGGAGTTCGAACCCGGGATCGCCGGCGAGCGGCTTGGGATCGATGGCCAGCCAGGGCTCCCGCCGGCCGGCCCGAAGCGGGGCGAGGACATTGAAGAAGTGCAGGTCCAGATGAAGGAGCTGGTCGCCGGTCTCGGGGACCAGCTCGCGGACCGCGGCCGCGCAGTCCTCGATCAGCGTGCGCTGCGCGGGATCGCTCGCGCGGGCGAGAGCAGGCGGAACCCGCCTCAGCATCGCTGTCACCACGTCCGACAGGTGGCGTACGCCCCGCGGCGCGCGAACGGCGCTGAGCCGGGCCAGGAGGTCGGAGATCACCTGCAGGGCGGCGAGATCGTCCTCGACGGAGGCGAGTGAGCGTTCGGCGTCGAGGCGTTCCAGCAGCATCGCGCCCGAGCCGGGATCGTGCGCGAGCAGGCGGACGGCGCCGTTCCCGTCCCAGGCACGCAGGGCGATCGGTTCGGCGAAGGTCTCCTCGTCTACGGGTTGGAGCTTGAGGGCCGCTGGGCTGCCGTCGGCGCGTACGACGGGCAGGACGAGCGCGACGGCGCCACACCTGGGTGGTCCGTCCGGTCGTAGCCGCCAACGAGCGAGGCAGTCGCCGGCCAGCGTGGGGAGCGCGGCGATCCAGGGCCGGCCGGCGGCGCCGAAGAACTTGCGATGGGAGTCGATCAACGCGTCGGGGACTTCGTGGAAGAGCATCGGACACCTTCGTCGGATCGCGGCGACGCCACCTCGACCGCGCGGTGGTGGGCCCGACTCGGGCTCGACCGCACGCCGAAGGTGGCAGGAGAGGGCTGCTACGACGCGGCAGATCCGCAGGTGTCTAGAGGGCGCGGACAGCTTCGAATGCTGTCGGCTGGACCGGTCACCGCCGGGCGGACGGCTCCACGATCAGGAGCATGCCGGCGGCGTCGCCGTGCTACGGGCTTGCGCAGCACGCGACGACACGTGGGGTTCTACCGTGTCAACGCGTGCGCGGGAGGCCGGGCAGGCCGACCCGACCCACGATGCCGTGAGACATGAGTGCCTCTCGAGAGCTGGTCCGACGTACGAGCCGCGAGCCTACCTCGGGCCGAACCCGGCCGGCCAAGCGATTCCGGCGCCCAGTCGAGGAAGGCGAGCCCGTTCGAGCGAAACCTCAGCCGCGTGAACGGTGTAGGACAGGCGGGGACAGGCGATCAGCGTGGGCTTGGAGGTCCGCATCACTGATGCCACGGAGACCGCCGAACAGGTGGTCATCGGCCGCGTACGCTCCGGAGACCGGGACGCGTACGCCGAACTCGTGCGCCGGCACACCGCCCTCGCCCATCGCACGGCCGTCCTCCTTGGCGCGGGCGCGGAGGCCGAGGACGTCGTGCAGGTCGCCTTCGTCAAGGCCTACCGCGCGCTCGGAGGCTTCCGTGACGGTGCGGCGTTCCGGCCCTGGCTCCTGCGGATCGTGGCGAACGAGACGAGGAACGCGGCACGAGCGGCGAGGCGGCACCGGGACGCGGTGGTCCGTTCCGCTGCGCTCGGCGCGGACGTCGTTCCTGACCCGGCGGGTGCGGCGCTCGAGGGTGAGCGGCGGGCGCAGCTGTGGGCGGCCGTGCGGGAGCTGCCGGAGGCACAGCGGCTCGTGGTGACCTGCCGGTTCTTCCTGGACCTCGACGAGGCCGAGACCGCGACCGTGCTGGGCTGGCCGCGTGGAACCGTGAAGTCGCGGCTGCACCGCGCGCTGCGGCGGCTACGGACCCGGCTGGGCGATCCGCGGACGACGGCGAGGGAGGTCGGCCATGGCTGATGACCGGCTGCCGGACCGGAACGAGCCCCCGGACGGCACGCGCACACTCGACGAGGCGCGCCTGCGCGCGGACCTCGGCGCGCTCGGGCGGGCGCTCCACGTCCCGCCGCTCGACGAGGGGGCCGTCGCTGCCTCGGTACTCACCCGGCTCGAGGAGGAGCCCGCATCGCCGCTGCGTACCAGGATCGCCCGGGTCCGCTGGTCGCGACCCGTCCTCGCCCTGCAGCGGCGACGACGGATCGTCCTCGTCGCTCTCGGCGGAGCGCTGCTCGGACTGGTTCTCGCGACGCCGGTCGGCGCGACGGTGGCGGACTGGTTCGGCTTCGAGGGCGTGCTGGTGCGGCCGGGTCCGTCGGTGTCGCAGGGAACGCCGCCACGGGCCGCGACCGGCAACCGCAGCCTCGAGGAGGCCAGCGCGCTGGTGGACTTCGGCCCGGTCGTCCCGCGGGCGCTGGGTGCTCCGGAGGCGGTGGAGGTCTCACCGGACCGCCGCCTCCTGTCGATGACCTGGCACGGGCCGACGGGACTGATCAGGCTGGACGAATTCGACGGCGGGCTGGCACCGGTGTTCGCCAAGACGGCCAGCCGCGGCGCTGCCGAGTTCGTCGACCTGGGTGGGGCGTACGCCCTGTGGTTCCGCCAGCCACACGACGTCGTGCTCCTCGACGACCACGGGCGGGAACGCACCGAGTCGGCGCGTGCGGCCGGGCCCACGCTGGTGTGGGAGTCGGAGGGTGTCACGTTGCGCCTCGAGGGCGTACCCGATCGTCGCCGGGCGGTCGAGATCGCCCGCTCGGGAACCCGCTAGCCGGCTGCGGTGTAGCAGGGGTGTCGATGTCCTCGGCACCAGGTCGTCACGAGGAGGCCCCCATGCGCGGTTCCCACAGTTCCTGGTTCGTACGCCACGTCAGGCGTTCCGGCATCGCCCGTCCTGGCGTCCTCCGTTCCGGCGTCCTCGCCCTCGCGGTCACCGGTGTGGCGGTCACCCTCGTGGGACTTGCCGCGGTACCCGCCTCGGCGGGCGGGCCCACGAGCGTGCTGGTCGTCTCGCCGGCCCGGCAGGTGACTGCGTTGGCGTACACCAGCGACGCCGAGTACGCCGTCCTCGCCACCGCGCTCGGCGACACCCCCGTCGCCGAGGAGGGCGCTCCCGAGCAGACCCTCGGCCCTGGCGGTACGCAGATCAACGTCACCTGGCTCGCCCACGACGTGTGGGTGTGGCGGGTGGACCGCGTTGTACTCGACTCCGACGGCGTGCCGTGGGTCAACACGTTCGTCAACGACAGCGGGAAGGTGTCCTACGAGCAGGACGGCATCTGGCACCGCGCCCGCACCCCGAGGCAACTCGTCGGGCTGCTGACGAGCTGGGGCATGCTCGGCGAGGGTGCCGACGCGGCCGGGCCAGCGGCCGCCGGTGGAGAAGCGCCGGCCGGCGCCGGCGTGGCGGGTGCCGGCGTGGCGGGTGCCGGCGTGGCGGGTGCCGGCGTGGCGGGTGCCGGCGAGGCGGCCGGCGAGGCTGCTGCCACGCGGGCGACGACCTCGACCGGTACGCCGGGCGGAACGCCAGGGTCCGGGGCCGCCGCCGACGGGCTGCGTTGGTGGGCCCTGCTGCCGGCGTTGGCGATCGGCGGGCTCGGCGGTGCCCTGGGCCGGCCGGTGACCCGGCGCCTGCGTGCCGCGCATGCCGCCCGCCTCCCGCGTAAGAGCCCGCGCCAGGAACTGGTCGACGTCTGACGACGTGACGCGAGGCGTACGGACGGCCGTCCTTGCGGGCTCGGGGACACCGCGCTAGCGTCAACCAAGTGGTTGGTGGAGATGCGGGAGCAGCGGCCGTGTCGGGTCCGGCAGGCCGCCGGAGCCAGCTGGTCGAGGCGGCGTTCCATCTCGTGGCCCGCGTGGGGTTCGAGGGACTGCGGCTGCGACCGGTTGCCGACGCCGTCGGGATCGACCACTCGACCCTGCACCACCACATCCGGACCAAGCAGGACCTGATCGGTGCCGTGGCGGAGTACGCCACCCGCCAGTTCTGGTCGACGATGCCCACCGACGACGACCCGGGCGTGCAGCTGCGTAGTCACCTCGCAGCGCTGCGGGACATGACCACCGAGCGGCCGGAGCTGTTCACCGTCACGGTCGAGCTCGACCTCCGCGCCCGCCGCGACCCGGTAGTCCGGGAGCTGCTGGACGAGTTCGAGGCGGGCTGGCGGGAGGCCCTTCGTGAGCTGGTGGCGCGGGGCGCCGCGTCCGGCTCATGGTCGCCGGCCGTCGACGTCGACGCCACCGTCGAGCTCGTCGTCGCGGTGGTGAAGGGCGCCCGGCTCGCTCCGGCCGCCGCTGGTCCGGCGTTCGACCAGCTCGAACGCCTGCTCGTCGCACCGTGACCCCGATCCGACAGGAGGGAACCCGCATGGACTCCCCGCTCAAGGTCATCGTCATCGGAGCCGGCATCGGTGGGCTGTGCCTGGCCCAGGGACTGCGTTGTGCCGGCGTCGCGGTCGAGGTCTTCGAACGCGACGAGAAGCCGGGCAGCCGTTGGGAGGGCTACCGCATCCACGTGGATCCGGCCGGCGCGCGTTCGTTGCGTGCCTGCCTGCCCGACGAGCTGTGGGAGGCGTTCCTCGCCACGGCCGGACGTGGCGGTGACTTCGCGTACCACACCACCCAGCTGAGCGAGCTGGTCGTGGTCGAGGAGTCGATCCGCTATCCGGCCGGCGCCGGGAACCCGGTCGACAGCCACTACGCGGTCGACCGCCGGACCCTGCGCCGGATCCTCCTGGCCGGGCTGGGCGACACGGTGACGTTCGGCGCGGAGTTCCGTCGGTACGAGGAGACCGACGACGGGCGGGTGGCAGCGGTCTTCGCCGACGGGAGCCGGGCGTTCGGTGACGTGCTCGTGGGCGCCGACGGGGCGGGCTCCCGCGTCCGCCGTCAGTACCTCCCCGACGCCGAGCCCGTAGCGGCGGGCGTCGCCGGCGTGGCGCACAAGCTGTTCCTCACCGACGAGACCCGCGCCTGGGTACCACCCCGGCTCCAGCACGGCATGAACCTCGTCCTGGACGACCGACCGGTCTCGCTCTTCACCTCGGTGTACGACCCGCCTCCCGGAGCGCGGACCGTCCTGGAACGGGTCACCGGAGAGTCGCCGGACGGCATCGACAGGCCGTACGTCCTGTGCGCGTTCAACACCGATCCCGCCCTGCTCCCGCAGGACCTCGCCACCCTCGACGAGCAGGCGGTGCGGACGGCTGTCGACGGCCTGGTCGCGGGCTGGCACCCCGACCTGCGCCGGCTGCTCGCCGAGTCCGACCCGGCCAGCCGGAGCGGCCTGCTGTTCACCGCCTCGCCCGAGATCCCGGCCTGGCCCAGCTCGCACGTCACGGTTCTCGGCGACGCGATCCACACCATGCCTGCCACAGGCGGACTTGGCGGGAACACCGCACTGCGCGACGCCCGGCTGCTCACCCGACGGCTGACCGCGGTCGCCCGCGGCGAACGCGACCTGCTGCCCGCCGTCGCCGACTACGAGGAACACCTGCGGGACCACGGTTACGCCGCGGTCCGGGCCGCGCTGAAGGTCCGCGACCAGATGCTGTCCAGCAGTGCGGTGACCGCGTTCGGTACGCGGGCGTGGTTCCGCCTCTGCCGCGCTTCCCGGACGCTCCGCCGGCGCACGTTCCAGGAACCGCCCGACTCCGTGTCGGCCGCGCGCCCGTGGGAGGGGTCGACCGCCGCCTGAAAGCGGTCCGGGGTCGGCCGGAGCGCGGCCGAGGACGCGAGCAGCTGGGCGAGGGACGCTACGGTCGAGTGATGTGGGCGTACGAGCTGGACGGGCCGGGCAGGATCGGCCGGGTTGACTGCGATCCGCCGAGCCGAGGGGACCTTGGTCCGGGCGAGCTGCTGCTGCGGCTCCGGGTGGGTGGCATCTGCGGCAGTGACGTACCCAAGTTCACCGGGGCGGTCGCGCCCGACGGCAACGACCGTCCAGGACCGGGGTTTCCGCTGCACGAGGTCGTCGCCGAGGTGGTCGAGACCGCGAGCGCGGGGTTCCGCGTCGGCGATCGTGTGGTCGGCGTCGCGCGCGGCGCCCAGGGGCTCCGCGAGTTCTTCGTCACGCCCGACGTCCTCGTCCGTGGCGTACCCGACGGCCTGACGGACCTGCAGGCGATCGCGGCACAGCCACTCGCCACGGTGCTCAGCGCGATCGACCGGGTGCCCGATGTCTCCGGCCGTACGGTCGCGGTGCTCGGGCTCGGGCCGATCGGCCTGCTGTTCTCCTGGGTGCTGAAGGCCCGAGGCGCCCGGTCGGTCGTCGGGGTCGACCCGGTCGACCGGAGCGAGGTGGCGGCGGACTTCGGTCTCGACTCCACTGTGGTATCGACCGCATCCGACTGGGTTGCCGGCCTGGCCGACGGTACCGCCGGCCTGGCCGACGGCGATGCGGCCGACCTGTGCATCGAGGCGGTCGGGCACCAGACCGCGACACTGACGGACGCCGTGCGGGCGGCGGCGCCGGGAGGGCACGTGCTGGCGTTCGGCGTCGTCGACAGCGACGACTACCAGGTGCCGTTCCGGACGTTCTTTCGGAAGAACCTCACGCTGAGCTCCGGTACGACACCGACCGCGCACTGGGTGCCCTACCTCGGCCAGGCGACCGACCTGCTCCTGGCACACCCGATGGCGGTCTACGTGACGCACGCGCTGCCCGTCGCGGAGGCGCAGAAGGCGTACGACCTCGCCGCCACGCCCGCGCCCGGCCGGCTCAAGGTCGCCCTGCTGGTGTGAGGGTCAGTCTCCGGGATGCGTGGTGACCGACGTGCCGAGGAGCCCGTCCGGTTCGAGGGCGCCCTTGACCTCCGCCGTACCCGCGGACCAGAACTGGTCGTTGTCTGTGACGCCGAACTCGAAGGACTGGAAGTACTGGAAGGCTCCCGCCCGTGGGACGCCGTTGAGCGTCTCCTCGGGAACGCCGGCGAGCAGGTCACCGATCGAGGAGGCCCGTACGTTCACGACGCCGACCGACGCCCCGAACCGGTCCGCGGTCTCCGACGTTCCCTGGACACCGGGAGTGTCCTGGCTCCACAGTTCCTCCGAGCCTGCGCTGAGGCCGCCGACCTGGCCGTAGAACACCTGGACCGAGCCGGCCTGCGCGGTGCTGCCGACCCGGTCGCGGGGGACCCCGACCGCGACATCGGCGGGGGTTCCGCCGTCGAGTTGCCCGACCGCGACGGACGTGCCGAAGCCGTCGCCGTTCTCGCCGGTCCCGGTGACGCCGGACGTGTTCTGCGTCCAGAACTCGTTGCCGGCGGCGCCGACTCCGGTCGCGGACCCGAACAGCACCACGATCGCGCCGGATCCGTTCTCGCCGGGGACTCCCACCACGAGATCCGCTCGGCCGTCCGTACCGACGTCGCCGGCGGAAAGGGCGACCCCGAACCGGTCGCCGGCTTCGGCGGATCCGGTGACGCCGGAGGTGTTCTGCGACAGCAGGACCGAGCCGGTGCCGGTGAGGGAGCCGCCGGACAGCCCGGGTACGACGAGGACGGCGCCCGACCGGCTGTTCTCGCCCGAGACGCCGATGGCGAGGTCGTCGACGCCGTTGCCGGCGAAGTCGCCGATGGCCAGGCCGACGCCGAGGTCGTCGCCCGCCTCGGGCGATCCGGGCACGCCGGGAGAGGCCTGGGTGAGGCGGACCGCTGCGGTGGGCCCGGCGTTCAGCCCGGCCGCGTCGCCGTAGAGGACGAACACGGCGCCCGCGGCGGCCGTTCCCTCCACGTCGCGCGGAGCACCGACGGCGAGATCGGTGACGCCGTCGTCGTCGAGGTCGCCGACCGCCAGGGCGGCACCGAAGCGTTCCTGCGGGTTGGACGGGCCGGGGATGCTGCTCGGGTTCCCCTCGAGGAAGAGCTGGTTGCCGGTCGTGACCAGCCCCTGCGGCGAGCCGTAGAGCACGTTGACCGCGCCGGCGAGGCCGTTCTCGCCCGGGACCCCGACCGCCATGTCGGCGCAGCCGTCAGCGTTGAAGTCGCCGGTGACGACGGCCCGGCCGAAGGAGTCTCCCGACTCCGAGCCGCCGGCGACGCCCGGGCTGTCCTGGCTGAGGTTCTGGTCCTCGAGGACGTTCGCCGCGTTGCCAGCCGTGAGGCCGTCGTCGGTGCCGAGGAGGACGTGCACCGTGCCGGTCCCGGCGTGCTCTCCGGGCGCGCCGGCCACGACGTCACCGTGGCCGTCGCCGTTGATGTCCTGGTCGGGCACGGCGCTGGTACACACCTGCGCCGCGGCTTCGGTCGCGGTCGCGGCGAGAGTGGTGAGGGATCCGAACGCCGTGCAGAGACCCATCGCAAGGGTCCCGAGGGCGCGAGACGAGGTACGCATGAGGACGCTCCCTGCGCGGTGCGCTGGGGGGATCCGCTCCGCGCGTGATCGCTCCAGCATGCGCTCGGCCGTGACGCCGCGCAGGCGTTTGTCTCAGCTGCCGGCCCGATCGTGATCCGGCAGCTCACGAGCCCCGCGGCGACGTCAGTCGGACGGCCCGACCGGGACGTCGAACGGAAGCCCGCTGGAGGAGTCCCGGCAGATGTCCTTGAGCGCGGCGTACATCCGGGCCACCACCTCGGGCTCGGCGTCCCACCGGTTGTCGGTCTCGTACGGGTCGGTGCGGACGTCGTACAGCTGGCCGGTCGGGTGCCGGGCGTCGAACGGTGGCGAGGCGGGCGCCGTGCCCGAGCCGGACCGGAACAGCGAGCTGATCGACGGCTCGGAGAAGCCGCCGCCCGGCCCCTCGGCGAAGAGTGCCTTCCACCGCCCCAGCCGCAGCGCGAACAACCCGCCGAGGCTGTGGTGGACGACGGGCCGGTCCGGATCGCCGGGTTCGTGACCGGCGAGCGCCGACAGCACGCAGCGGCCGTCCTCCGCCGCACCCGCCGGAACCGGCACGCCGGCCGCGCCAGCCACCGTCGGCAGCAGGTCCGTCAGACACATCGGCTCGTCGAACGTACGTCCCGCGGGCAGTTGGCCGGGCCACCGGGCCACGAACGGTTCGCGATGCCCGCCGTCCCACAGGTCGCCCTTCTGCCCACGCCAGTCGCCGTTCGGTGCGTGCGCCTTCGGGTCGGCGTCGTCGGTGAAGAACGTCGGTGCGCCGTTGTCGCTGGTGAAGACGAAGAGCGTGTCGTCCATGACGCCGAGCTCCTCGAGGGTGCCGCGCAGCTCGCCCACGGCCCAGTCCACGAGACACACCCCGTCGGCGCGGGAGCCGAGACCGGATGCGCCCGCGATCGCACCGGTCGGCACGTTCGGGCGGTGCGGCGCGGACGTGGCGAGGTAACACAGGAACGGGCGATCGGCCGGTTGCGCACGCAGCCAGGCGCAGGCCTCGGCGACGAACGTCGGGTCCGCGTCCTCCTCGCGCCACCCCTCGACCTGCAGTCCCGGTCGTTGTTCGGTGAGGTAGCGCTCCTTCGCCCGGTCGGGTACGCCGACCGTGCGGTCCTGGTCGAGGAACGTGTACGGCGGCATGTCGAGCGAGCCCGCGATCCCGAAGAACCGGTCGAAGCCCAGCGCGGTGGGGCCACCGGTGAACGGCGCGGAGTAGTCGATGTCGTGCCCGGCGTCGGTCTCGACGTCGTCGTGCAGGGTCGCTCCCGGGGCGAACGCGTCGCGGACGGACCCGTCGTCGTGGCGCCAGCCGAGGCCGAGGTGCCACTTGCCGAAGGCGCCGGTGACGTAGCCCGCGTCGCGGAGCACCGAGGCGAGCGTGGGCCGCGACGGCTCGATCAGCGCGGGACCGTGGCCCATCAGGACGAAGTTCTTCAGCGGCCCACGCCAGGAGTACCGGCCGGTCATCAGCGCGTACCGGCTCGGCGTACAGACCGCGGACGCCGCGTGGCAGTCCGTGGCCCGAACGCCTTCGCGAGCGAGCCGGTCGAGGTGCGGCGTGGGGATCGCCGAGCCGTAGCAGCCCAGGTCGCCCCACCCCAGGTCGTCGGCGAGGACGACCACGATGTTCGGGCGGCCGGAGCGTTGCTGGCCGCCGGAGCGTTGCTGGCCGCTGGTGCGCGGCGGCCGGTGGGGTCCGCGGGACTGGTCATCGCCGACACCCGCCGTGCGCGCTGCGTACGATCCGCACCTGGTCGGTCGTCGCGGGATCGATCGCGAAGTTGCCGTCGGCCGCGCCCGCCACGCAGGTGCCGTCCATGTGCACGTCCATCACGTTCACGTCGTAGACCCGGTGCTCGGGATCGATGCCCTGGACCACACTCGGCATCCGGAACGGTGTGGTCGCGGTGATGTCCCGGAACACCAGGTCCGACACCTGGCCGTACCCGAGCGCGGGATCGTGCCACTTGTTGTTCTCGAGGATGAGGTAGAAGAGCCGCCAGTTGGCGTCCTCGACGCGGATGTCCTCGAAGAGGTAGCGCCGCAGATGTCCGGGGGTCGCGTGCCGGGAGCGGAAGATCGCCTGCGGGGAGAGCCAGTAGTGCTCGGCGTGGATGACATCGTTGTCGTAGACGTGGAAGTTCTCCTGGTCGGGCTTGATGTTCCAGCTGATCATGAACGGTGCACCGTTCTCCAGCTGCCAGACGACGTTGTGCCGGATGATGCTCGGTCCGTGCATGGGCTTGAGCGAGTCGTCGTTCACCTTGCAGAAGTTGTCCTCGACGAGGCTCGCGTTGCCGCCCCAGACGCAGTTGGTGCTGTACCACCAGCTCATGACCTTGAGGTTGTGCAGCGTGACGTGTGAGCCCAGGACACGGACGTTGAACCGCGGACCGTTGACGAAGGTGATCCCGTCGACGACGACGTTGCGGGACTCGGCGATGTCGATCAGTCCTGGCTGGTTCTTGTTGGCGTCCTGGTCGCCGGTGTCGAGGAAGGTCCCGTCGACCACGCCCCGGCCGCGGATCACGACGTTATGCAGGCCACTGCCCTTGAACGCGCCCTCGACCCAGGCGCCACCGGCGACGTAGACGGTCTGGTCGGAGCGCAGTGCCACGTCGCGCCCGACGTGGTGGACACCCGGCCCGAAGTACAGCACGTTCGGGTCGTCGGCCCGGGGAACGTCGACCTCGGGTGGATCGGCGAACACCAGCATGGGATGCGGGACGGGGTTCGTCGTCTCCGGGGCGAACTCCACCGAGACCTTCGCGGGTCGCGTGAGCGTGAAGAAGCACGTGTCGCCGACCATGGTCGTACGGATCCGGGCCGCCACGGGTCGGACCAGGCAGTCCGTGGCCGGGCCGGCCAGCCTGCGCACCGCGACCCGCACCGGCCCCCCGAACGAGAACGACGTCCACGAGGTGTCCTGCTCCAGGTTGGTGTCGGTCTTGCGGGCGTCCACCTGGTAGACAAAGGGATCCTTGTCCCGATGGCCCTGCCGCAGCGTCACGGCGTACTGGTTGGACGCCGGGCTCCCGGCGGGTGCGGGATAGGTGGTGAGCTGCGTGCGCGGGTGGGCGTCGGGATAGATCTGGCCGTAGGGAAGTGTGGCGCGTTCCCGCGCGATGTCGCGGACGGTCTGGTCGGTGGAGTGGATGATGTCGTCGGCGAGGTCGTCCACGGCGGGCAGGGCACCGTCGATGGTCCGGGTGACGCCGCCCTGGTCGTACTCCGTGCCCACGTAGTGGCGATCGGGTGCCAGCGTCTGAGGCTGCGGGAACGTCACCGCGACCGCCACGATCGCCGCGGCAACGGCCAGGAGCCTCCTTCATCGCCCGCTCACCCGAATCTCAGCTGCGTGGACCGCGTCCGGGCTCCACTCGTTGAGGCCCGCGCAGTCGTACGCCGGCGCCAGCACGTAGTGGTCGTAGGTCTCGACGAGGCGGGCGCGGAGCAGTTCGTGGTGGTGCCGGATCTCCTTGGCGTACTCCGGGTCGTCGACGAGGTTGGTGAGCTCGTACGGGTCGTTCTCGAGGTCGAAGAACTGCCAGGGCCGGCCGCCGTGCGCGTCACCGAGAACGGTGTACTTGTAGCGTCTGGTGCGCAGGCCGCGCCAGGTCTCCTCGTGGAAGACGATGTTGGGGCGGAACTCGGCGACGAACTCCAACAGCACGCCGTCGCGGTCCGAACCCGTCGGCGTCGCCGCGGATGAGCGGCGTGAGATCCTCGCCAGGCTTGGGATCTCGGGGTGTGATGCCGGCCAGGCCGAGCAGGGTCGGGAAGAGGTCCTCGGTGCAGACGGGGTTGTCGACGGCCCGGGCGGCCGTACCGGGACCGGAGAGGATGAGCGGGATGCCGATCGACTCCTCCCAGGGGCGTTGCTTGGCCAGGAGGCCGTGGCAGCCGAGGAGCTCGCCGTGGTCGGCGGTCAGCCCGATGATCGTGTTGTCGAGCATGCCCTCCGCGCGCAGCGTCTCCACCAGCCGGCCCACGTTGTCGTCGAGGTTCTCGATCATCGCGTAGTAGACCCGCAGGTCGTCGAGGAGGCTCCGCCCGTGCGGGCCACGCTGCTTGTAGTCCTTGCCCAGTTCGACGTTGTCGCGCAGGACAACGTCCCGGTCACGCCAGCGGTCGAGGTACTCCGGCGGCGCGGTGAACAACGGGTGCGGCGGCTCGACCGACAGCACGGTGGCGAACGGCGCGTCGGCCCGCTCGGGCGATCGGAGGTGTTCGATCGCGAGGTCGAACAGACCGTCGGTCTGGAAGCCGTCGATCTTGTGCAGGGTCGGGTCGTCCTCGTTGACGTAGTAGCGTGTCGTACGGGTCGTTGCAGATGTCGAACCCGGCGAAGCGCTGGAACCGGCCCTGGAACGGCCGCGGCACCGGAGTACGCGACGTCTTGACGACGGTGTGCCCCGGCAGGTGGCCGAAGCCCGCCGTACAGGTGCCACTTCCCGAACAACGCGGTGTGGTAGCCCGCCTCGTTGAACTCGTCGGCCAGGGTGCGTTCGGCCGGGGACATCCGCCACTCGATCGACGGGATCGACCCGGGTGTGCGCGTACTCCCCGGTCATCAGCGAGAAGCGGTACGGCACACAGACCGGATAGGTCGAGGACGCCTGCGTGAACCGGGTCCCGCGCGCGGCCAGGGCGTCGATGTGCGGGGTGCTGACGTTCGGGTCGCCGTAGACACCGAGGGCCTGACGGCGCAGCTGGTCGGAAATGATGAGGATGATGTTGGGGCGGGTCATGAACGCCTCTCTCCTACTTGATGCCGCCGGACGTCAGGCCGGTCACGAACCGGCGCTGGAGGGTGAGGAAGAGCACCAGCACGGGGCCGAGCATGAACAACGCGGCGGCACTGGTGAGTCCCCAGTCGGTCGAGAACTGGTCCTGGAACGCGAGGAAGCTCGTGGACACCGGGCGCAGCGCTCGGCTCGTGGATGAACGTGATGGCCCAGAAGAACTCGTTCCACGCCCACAGCCCCACGATCAGCGCCACGGTGAGGAGTCCGGGCCAGGCCAGCGGCAGGACCACGCGGAACGCGATCTGCAGGTCCGACGCACCGTCCAGCCGGGCGGCCTCGGTGAAGTCCCTGGGGATCTTCAACAGGAACGACCGCAACAGCAGGGTGGCGAACGGTGCGTCGGTGGCCCAGTAGATGACGATCAGCCCGAACAGGTTGTCGGTCAGGTGTAGCTGGGTCCACAGGAAGAACAGCGGTACGACGAACAGCTGGACCGGCAGGGCGCTGCCGAGGAAGAGGTACGTGACCACCGCGCCGCCGCCCGGCACGTCGCAGGTGGCTGAGCGCGTACGCCGCCATGCCAGCGATCACCGTGGCGCCGAGTGCCGAGGCCACGCAGAGAATCAGGCTGTTGCGCATGGTGGTGGCGAAGTCGCCACGCGACCAGGCGTCGACGAAGTTCGACAGGCTGAGCGACGTCGGCGGCGACAGCGGGCTCGCACCGATCTCGGCGTTGTTCTTGAAGGCGTTGAACAGGAGCGCCACCAGCGGGCCGATCGCGAACACCGCCAGCACGACCAGGATGACGTAGACCAGCGGACCAGGTCCGCGCCGCGCCGGGCCGTGACCTCCACGGCGCAGGGCCGGTCCGTCCGCCGGTGCCGGTCGGGTCAGGGTCGCCGTCACTCCTCCCACCCCCGCCGCCGCAGGAGGTGATAGACCACGAGGACCGCGGCGGTGACGACGGTCATCGTGAGCCCGAGAGACGCGGCGTAGCCCGCTTCGTACTCGTTGAACGCGGCCTTGTACATCAGGGTGGACACCACTTCGCTGGAGCCGGCCGGGCCACCCTGGGTCATGATGAAGATGTAGTCGAACGCCTTGAGGGTCCAGATCACCGTCATCAGGACGACGAACACGAGCGTGGGCCGGATGCCGGGGATGGTCACGAATCTGAACTGCTGCCAGCCGTTGGCGCCGTCCACCTTGGCCGCGTCGTACAGCTCGGGATCGACGCCCTGCATGGCGGCCAGGAACAGCACCGCCAGGAACCCCCACCAGTGCCAGTTGACCACGAAGTTCACACTGAGCAGGGAGGTGCCCGGGTCGCCGAGGAACGACACGCTCCCGATCCAGGGCACGCCCCACTCGCCGAGCAGATGGCCGAGCCCGCTCGTCGGGGACAACAGCATCTTCCAGACCGCGGCGTTGACGACGCTCGCCACGACGTACGGGATGAAGAACAGCGCCCGGAACACCAGCTGGAACCTGCGTACCTTCGAGAGCAGGTGCGCACCCAGCAGCCCGAGCGCGGTGGGGACACTGAGGAACAGGCAGAACCAGATCCCGTTGTGCAGCAGGGCTTCGTGCACCCGCGCGATCGGCGAACGCCCGCGTGTAGTTGGCGAGGCCGACGAACGTCGCCGGCCCGAGGCCGGACCAGCTGGTGAACGAGTAGTAGACCGTCGCCAGCGACGGGCCGAGCACCACCAGGACGTTGAGCAGCAGCAGCGGTGCGAGGAACATCCACCCCGTCAGGCCGCCACGCCGCCGTCCGCGCCCCTTCACCGGCGCGAGGACGGCGGTCGTGACGTCCGTCGTGCTGCTCACCGTGCCGCGCCGCGCTTCATCATCGCCGGGATCGTTCCCTGCGCCCGCTCCGCGTTGAACGTCTCGGCGAGCTGCTGGCAGTACTCCGCCGGAGTCAGCTTGCCCGTCAGTACCTGGTCGAGGCCTTCGTAGACGAACACGTCGGACTTCGGCGGCCACCAGGTCCAGGTCACGTACCCGTAGTCGCCGGTCGAGATCGCCTTGTTGACGGCGGTGAGCACCCGCCGCGCCCGCGGGTCGATCTTCGCGGGGATCTCGTCGTCGGTGAAGTCGATCGGGATGTTGTACGTCGACGGGACGTCGGCCATCCGTGCCAACGCGGCCGAACGGTCGCCGTAGTACCAGTTGAGGTACTCCGCGGCGGCGTCCTTCTTCTTGCTGGCCTGCGTTGATGGCGAGCGAACCACCGATCCCCATCTCGTAGAGCGGGTACGCCACCTCCGACCGCAAGGCGGGTAGGGCATCCAGTCCCACTCGTTCTCGTTCTTGGCCAGGTCGCCGAAGTACGTGCCCGACCTGGCTCATGAACCAGCCGCCCTGCGGAAGCATGGCGGTCTTGCCCTGGCCGAAGTTCGCACCGACCTCCTGGGCGGGAACGGCGAAGTACCTGTCGACTCCGCCCGCGAACCAGCCCTTGTCGAAGTAGCTCTTGATCAGCGCGACCGCGTCGACGAAGACCGGGTCGGTGAACTGCAGGGAGCCGGTGAGAGCCTGGTGCAGGGCGTCGGGACCGGAGTGGTGGTTCCAGAACACCGTCATCAGCCACTCGGAGGCGGCCTTCCAGTCCACGTTGGACGCGCCGAACGGCGTGATCCCCTGGCCCTTCGCCTCGGCCGCCAGCGCCTCGAGTTCGTCGCGGTTGGTCGGCTGCTGCCAGCCCTTGTCCGCGAACAGCGTCTTGTTGAAGTACAGCAGCATGGTGTCGACCCGCATCGGCAGGGCGTACAGCTTGCCGTCGGTGGTGAACGCCTCGAGCGCCCACGCGGACAGCTTGTCCTTCCAGCCCCACTTCTTGGCGTACGCACTCAGGTCGGCGAGCACCTGCGCCTTGCTCCAGGCCAGCGTCTGGGTGGCGCTCGGCCCGCGTACGACGTCGGGCCCGGAGCGGGCCTGCAGGGCGGTCTGCACGAGGCGCCGCAGGTCCTCGCCCTTGTAGAACGTCGGTCTTGAGGTTGATCTTGGGGTGCGCCTTCTTGAACGCCGCGACCACCTTGTCGTTGAAGTACGCCTGGTTGGCGTCGCCGGCGATGTCCATCCAGAGGCTGACCGTGCCCGTCGCGCTCCCGGCATCACTGTCACCGGCGGAGCCACCGCCACCGCAGGCGGACAGGAGGCCAGCCGGTGCGGCGAGGCCGAGCGCGGCCAGGCCGCTGCCGGTGAGGAACCGCCGGCGGTTCGGGCGGGCTGCCCCGTGGGATGTCGTCATGTCGTTGTCTCCTCGTGCACGTCAGGCTGTCCAGAGTTCTGCGGTCGTACGGGATCCAGGCCGGGGCCGCACGGGCGGACGCGCACCGTCTCGGTGGCGGTACGTCCGTCGGTGACCATCAGCGCGACGCCCCCGGAGTCGAGGTCGCCGTCGGTGTCCTCGACCTCGAAGAGCACCTGCCCGTCGACGCTGGCGCGGAGGTGGTTTCCCACGACACCGAGGGTGAGCTGGTAGGTCTGGCCGAAGTCCCAGGTCATCGGCACCTCGCCGAGCACGTCCACGGTGCGGTGGCAGCGGACCAACCGGGCGCTGTGCCGGCCGACCAGTTCCAGCGCGTAGTAGCGGAACAGGCCCTGGACCCTGGCGGCCAGACCGACGGCCTCCGCCAGATGCGGCGTGACGTCCGCCGTCACCTCGTAGTCGCGCCACTCGCGGGCGCCCTGGATCAGCAGGCCGGTACCACGGGTTCTGCACGATGCGATAAGGCTCGGGCCAGCGTGCGTCGTACCGGTCGACGGCCTGGACCCAGGCGCGCCGCCACATGTCGCCGCCGTCCGCGGGCCGGCTGAGCGTCACGTCCGGCGCACCGTCCCAGGTGAGGTGGTCGAGCAGCAGGGTCGCGCGGTGCGGCCGACACCAGCCGTACCCCGACGTGGAACGCCGGCTGCCCGCCGAGGTCGGGCACCCGCCAGTCCAGGTCCCGTGCCGTGCCGGGTGGTAGCGACACCTCCGGGCCGGTGACGGGGCGCGGCTCGTCGTGTCCGTCGTACGCGTACACCACGAGCTGGCACGAGACCGCGACCGGGTTCGTCGCGGGCGCGGCGACACGGGCCCGCAGGCGCTGGCCGGGATACAGGCTCGGGCTCGCCACCAGCCCGTAGATGGTCATGTTCTGCGCCTCTGGCGGGATGAAGGTCGGTGTCGCCACGATCACCGGTTGCCCGTCGCCCGGATGCTCCACCGCGAGGGCGCGTACGCCGTCGGCACCCTCTGCGTTGCCGACCTGCGTGCGTTGTCCGCCGTCGAGCACGGTGAAGCCCTGCACCGAGCCGGGCAACGCGAAGTGGAAGCGCGCGCCGTCCTTGGGCGACCACGGCCGGCTCACCGCGCCGGGCCCGGCCCATGCGCGGCCACGGCCAGCGCCTCCCGCGCGGCATCGGTGACGGTCGCACCGCCGTCGGCCGTCGGCAGGTACATCCGGTCGGCCACCGGTCCGCGCCAGTCGGGGCCGGCCTCGAGCCCGGCCAGCCCGCCCCGGACGCCGCAGCACGCAGCCGACGTTGCCCGCGTTGGAGTCGGTGTCCCAGCCGGCAGGTGTTGACGATCATCATCGCCCGGCTGAAGTCGCCGCCGCTGTAGAGCGAGCGCGGGGATCAGAGGGCGTGGTTGGGCACCACGTGGCAGTTGCCGCCGTAGCGGTCGTAGCCGTAGCGCTCGTCGATGCGCTCCCGCGTCCGCCGCCAGTCGTCGTCCGTCGCGCGCCAGGCGCGGACGTCCCCGATGACCCGGGCGATCAGGCAGTCGGCCGGGATGAGGCCGAGCGCCGGTGTCGAGCAGCGCGTCCAGGTCGCGGCTCGACGAACGCCTGCGCCTCCATGCGCCGCGAGCACCTGCGCGGCGTGGACCGCCTCGCCGTCGTGGCTGACGCTGGCGGCGCCGCTCGGCGAGGTCGGCCGCCAGCCCGGGTCGCCCGGCGCAGCCATCGCCAAGCCATCGATGAAGATCTGGGCGCCGATCTGCTCGGCCACCACCTGGCCGTTCAGCGCGATCGGAGCCGCTGTCGCGGCGCGGTCGATGCCGGCCTTAAGCCGCAGGAACGCCGTGTGCTCGGTGGAGTTGCCCAGGCCGCCCCACCACAGGATCGTACTGCTCCTCGACGATGTAGTTGAGCCAGGTCTGCGCCGACGTCGCGCCGGGGTCAGGACGCGCCGGGGCGCCGTAGTCGGGCAGCGCGCGCAGGAAGACGAAGGTGCCGGTGATGTCGTCGTCGGTGACGACGAGCAGGTGGTTCTTGAGCGGCACGTCGTGCCGGTCGTGGACGTAGTAGGTGATCTCGCCGAGGTCGGCCATGATCCGCTCGTAGGTCCAGCCCTCGAACGGGCGGCCGAGGTAGACGCCGATCAGCTTGCCGAGCACGCCCGCGTAGACGCGCTCCTCATAGTCGCCGAACCCGCTCGTCGTTGTCGTCGTCGTGGTCTGCGTGTCAGTCACTGGAACGCCACCCCTGCACTAGAACGCCACCCCTGCTCGTAGGACCACATTGGCGTACGGAGTCGCCTCGCCGGTACGGACGACGGCCCGGGCCCGGCGGGCGAGACCCTTCAGCCGCCGGTGCGGCGTACGGTCCAGCGGCACGCCGGTGAGGACGTCGTGGATGCCCTTGACGGTCGCGTCGTCGACCAGATCGTCCGCGATCAGGGCGCTCTCCACCACGAGTTCGCCGACGATCGCCCCGAGCACCGGAACCAGGCTCGGCTCGCCGCGCGCCCACACGAGGTCGACGGTCTCGACGTCGCGGGGCACCGGCAGCCCGGGATCGGCGACGACCAGGGTCTCCGTGTGGCCGAGCGTGACGACCAGTTCCGCCAGGCGCGGATGCCACAACCCACCGCTCCGCACGACGTCACCTCCGCTGCTGTTCGTGTCGTTCTGCCGGTCTGTCGTTCTGCCGGTCTGTCGGTCTGTCGTTCTGCCGGTCGTTCCGTGCCTGTCAGCGCCTGTCAGGTGTCGTCAGCTGTCGGGCTCCGCGGGCGAGTCGGGTGCACCGATGTCGGCTTCTCCTCCTGGCGGGTCCGCGCAGCCGCAGGAGCCCCGCGCCAGCAACGTCACCGGCAGCACGCACGTCCGCGCATCGGCGTCGGGGTCCTCGATCCGGTCCAGCAGCCGGTCCAGCGCGGTCCGGCCCAGCTGGGTGAACGGCTGCACCATGGTCGTGAGCGCGGGCGTCGAGTACCCCGTCGCGGCGATGCCGTCGAACGAGGCGACAGCGACGTCCTCGGGGCACCGCAGCCCCAGTTCGCCGAGCGCGCGCAGCACGCCGATCGCCTGCTCGTCGCTGGCGACGAAGGCCGCGTCGAACCTGCCGTCGGCGAACGTGGTCCGCGCCGCGAGGTAGCCGGCCCGGCGACCGAACGGTCCGTGGCTGACGGACATGCCACTCGGGCGAACGCCCGCTTCGGCCAGGGCGTCACGCCAACCGGCGACGCGGTCCGCCGCCGGCAGGACGTCTTCGGGACCACCGATGCACGCGACCCGTTGCCGGCCGTGGCCCAGCAGGTGGTCGGTGGCGACCCGGGCACCGCCGCGGTTGTCGACGAGGACGGCGGTCGACCGGGTGCCGAGGATCTGCCGGTCGAGAGTCACCCACGGCCGGTGCGTGCGCTGCAGCTCGGGCAGGCATCCGGGCTGGCCGTGTGCGGGCACGAGGATCAGGCCGTCGACCTGTCGGGCGAGGAACGTGCTGACGTACGTCGACTGGCGTTCGTCGTCCTCGGCCGCGTTGCCGATCAGGAGGGTGTAGTCCTCGGCGAACGCGGCCGCCTCGATCGACCGCGCGAGCATCGCGAAGAACGGGTTGGCGGTGTCGGGAAGAACGAGGCCCAGCGTCATCGTCCGGTTCATCCGGAGGGAGCGCGCGACGCCGTTGGGGCGGTATCCCAACTGTTCGATCGCGGCCAGCACGCGGGCGCGGGTCTGCGGGGACACCCCGCGCGGTCCGCCGTTGACGACGTAGCTGACCACGGCCGGCGATGTTCCGGCCAGCCGTGCCACATCCGCCCGTCGAACCGCCACCGATGCGCCCCGTCAACTCGTGTTGTGACCCCGTGACAAGCAGTGGTACTGGTCTGCACGGTGGATGCGCAACACGTGTTGATCATTCCTTGCCAAGTCGTGACCTTGGCAGTTCTACGTCACCGCCCGGGCACCTCGGAGAAGAACCGGCCCGCCCGGCAGGCGCCGGTGATGGAGCCCTTGTGCACCGGGTAGGTGGCCCGCGGCTGGTAGACCACGGTGTGGATCCTCGTGATGGTGCGCATGCAGCGCTCGGAGTCGGCGCGGGAGTAACCCCGACCGTCGACCCACACGTCGATCCAGGTCGTGGCGCCCCGGTCGGCCTGGTCGAGTCGATAGCAGGGCCCGTACTGTGCACGGTCGCCGCACTGGTCCTCGACTCGTACGTACTTGCGCAGGAAGGGGAGGTAGAACCGCGTTCCGGGAGCCCACTGCGGCCCGTTGCTGCGGTGCCACCCGACGGCGAGGGTGATGGGGTTGGCGTAGCTCCCGGTGCCTCCGGCGACCTTGTGCTGTGCGTTCGGGTAGGCGATGGTCGCCGAACCCGGAGGCGTGTTGTCGTAGTACGAGTAGCCCGTGAGGTACGCGGTCCTGATGACGCGTTCGCTCGAGGCGGGAGCCGCCGCGACGACGCTCGTCATGGCCAGCACTGCCAGCAAGAGCTTCATCTGCGTCCCCGTCCGCGGTCGGCGCCCGGCGGGCTGTGATCCACACCGGTGGTTCGTAACCTCCCGTTCCCTCGTCGAACGCGCAGACGCCACCTGACCGCGAACGTCGGAATCTCGGTCCGATCTGTCGGTGACGTCTGTCTCAGGAGGTGGACCGGTGCACTACCGGACCGCGCCTGCTGTCATACCGCGGATGAACTGCCGCTGCAGCGCCACGTAGACGATGATGATCGGGATGATCGCCGTGGAGAGACCGGCGAAGTAGTACGGCCATTCGACGTGGTACTGGTAGAAAAACGTCTGCAGGCCAAGGGGCAGCGTCATCAGGTCCTGGTTGTGGATGAAGATCAGCGCGAGGAAGAACTCGTTCCAGGCATGGACGAACGCCAGGATTCCGACGGTCGCGATGCCCGGTCGGGAGATCGGCAGCACGACCCGCACGAACGCCGACAGCTCCGAGCAGCCGTCGATCCGGGCGGCGTCGGTGAGTTCGCGTGGGATCGTCGCGAAGAACGCCCGCAGCAGGTAGATCGACAGCGGCATGCTCCCCGCGACATAGGGCAGGACCAAAGCCCAGTAGGTGTCGATGAGGTGGAGCACGGCGACGATGACGTACAACGGGATGATGCTGATCGGCGCGGGAACGATGAGCAGGATGGCGAACAGCAGGAAGAGGGAGTTCCGCCACCGGAACTGGAACCGCGCGAACGCATATCCCGCCAGCGAAGCGAGGACCAGCGTCAGGCCGGTCGTGAGCAGCGCCACCACCACGCTGTTGAGCATGAACCGCGGGATCCGCGCCTGCTGCCAGGCGTAGACGTAGTTGTCGAAGACCAGCTGGCTCGGAAGCCACCACGGGTTGGTGAAGAAGTCGGACTGGGTCTTGAACGAGTTGAAGAGCACCGCGATCAGGGGATAGACCACCGCGAGGGTGAACACCGAGAGGATCGTGAACGAACCGATCCGCACCACGCGGGAGAGGATCGGGTGTTCCTGGGCGAGTCCGTCTGAGCTAGCCATGTTCCTGCCCCAGTGGTTGGCCCCGCCGGCCGATGACCAGCAGCAGGGTCAGCGAGACGACGGAGACGAGGACGAGCTGGACGACGGACAGCGCCGACGAGTAGCCGAAGTGGTAGAACTGGAAGGCCTGCTTGTAGATGTCCATCATCGCGACGTTCGTGGCGTTGACCGGTCCGCCCTCGGTCATCACATAGACCACGTCGAAGACGTTGAACGCACCCGAGGTCGCGAGCACGAGGTTGATGAGCGAGATCGGCAGGATCAACGGAAGCGTGATGTGCCGCAGCAGCCGCCACGAGGACGCACCGTCGATGCGGCCCGCTTCGTACAGCTCCGCCGGGATGCTCTGCAGCCCAGCCAGGAAGATGATCATGTGGAAGCCGAACCACTTCCAGATGTCCACGACCACCAGCGCCCACAACGCGAACCGCCGGTCGCCGAGCCAGTCCTGCTGCAGGCTCTCCAGTCCGAGGTGGCCGAGCAGGCTGTTGAGCAGGCCGGCGTCATAGCTGTAGATCCAGGACCAGAGCAGCCCGACGACGACGAACGACAGCACCACCGGAAGGAACAACGCGGTGCGGAAGACCGCCCGCGCGGGCAGCACCTGGTTCATCGCCAGCGCCAGGCCCAGGCTGAGGACGAGCTTGCCGATGACGGTGCCGAAGGCGTACTGGATGTTGTGCAGGATCGCTGTCCAGTACTCGCCGTCACGGAACGCCTGGGCGTAGTTGTCCAGGCCGTTGAAGACCGGGTTGCCCGAGCCGTCCCACGACGTGAAGCTCAGCCCCAGCGCGACCGCCACCGGCAGCAGGGTGAAGACCGCGAAGACCGCGAGTGCCGGCGCTATCCAGACGTACGGATAGAGACCGAACCGGCGCGGGCGACCCGTCGCCGTCCGTTCGACCCGCGACCGCGGCGGGGCGAGAGAGTCCGGTGCCGATCCGCTCACGCGAACGTCCAGCCGCCCTGCTGGACCTTCTCCCAGGTCTGCTGGATGTCTGCGGCGACCTGTTCGGCGGTCTTGGTGCCCGCGACACCGGCCTGGATCCCCTGCTGGAACGCCGCGGTGATCTCGGGCGGCCAGTACCAGTCGAGGTAGACCGTCATCTGGTCGATGTACCTCGCCGCCGCCTTGGCCGCCGGGTCGTTCGAGCCCTGCGCCTTCGCGTTGGTGGTGAACGCCCCGTGCCCGTCCTGGACGAGGTAGCTCGCCGACGCGTCGGAACTGAGGTAGTCGATGAGCTTGCGGGCGGCGGCTTCGTTCTGCTTGGAGATGCCCTTGTAGAGGCAGAGCGGACTTCCGGGCCCGCCGGGGAACTGCGACTTCACCGACGAGTCGGACACCAGCCGCGGCAGCACCTGCAGCCTCGGGTCGACGCCCTTGGGATGGTCCTGGCTGATGCCGCCGTAGTCGCCACCGAGCCAGAACGCGGCCTTGCTGCGCTGCATGTTCGCCATCGACCCGTCGGTGTCGATGCTCATGACGTCCTTGCCGAAGAGTCCGTCGCGACGGAACGCGAACACCAGGTCGAGCGCCTCGACCACCTCGGGATCGGTGAACGCACCGTCGCCCTTCAGCAGCGCGATCGTCTTCTCCTCCGAGCGGTTCTTGGTGGTCTGCGCGTACGTCGTGAAGAACCACACCGGCCAGAGGTAGACGTTCTTGCCGGGATGGGTGAAGGCCGCGATCCCCTTCTTGCCGAGCTCCTTGCCGATCGCTCGGAGGTCGGCGTAGGTCGCTGGGTAGTCGGCACCGATGTCCTCGAGGAGCTTGTTGTTGTAGAGGATCATGAAGCCACCCTGGCCGCCGGTGGGCACTCCCCACAGCTTGCCGTTGATCGTGTACGTCTTGGGCCCGAGCGGGCGGAACCGGTCCGCGTAGTCGATCTCGATCGGCAGGAGCGTGCCGTTGGTGGCGTACCTGCGAATGTCCTGGCCGTTCAGCAACAGCACGTCGAGCGGCTGGTTCGCCTTCTGCGCGGCGGTGAAGAGGGCGACGAACCGCTCGGAGGGGAAGTACTGGTACTTCGTCTCGACGCCGGCGCGCTTCTTGTAGTCCTCCAGCAGCTTCGTGAATCCCCTGCCGGGGTTGGGTTGAGCGACGCCTATCATCGACAGCCGGTCGGTGTCGCCGCCGCCCTGGCCGGCTCCGGACCTGCCGAGCTCGCCGCTCGAGCCGCAGCCGGTCAGCAACGTCGTCGGCCCGAGCGCGGCGCCGGTGAGCCCGAGACCGGTCCGGCGGAGGAACGTTCGCCGCGTCGAACCCGCTGTCTGGTAAGGGCCGGTGAGACTGCTCATGGAGTTGCTCCGTTCGACTCGTCCGGGCTGGGCACCCGCGGTGTTTCGGTGGGGCATCGTCCGTCACACCAGCGCGATCGGGCGCAGCGCGAATCCTGCGGTCGTTCCGCGGAGTTTAGGCGTGAGAGCGATGTAGCAGAAGCGGTACGTGCGGGATGTCGCCAGGTCTTCGAGGTAGTGCAGTTCGCCCATCGGGACGCCCTGGTCGATGAGGAGATACCGGTGCACCGGTGCCTGGTTGTCGCCGTCGACCGGCGGCATGACCTCGACCGCCGACGTGTCGGAGCCGACGAGCATCGCGCCGTGCTCCTCCACCAGCCACCGCGCGCTCTCGAGGGTGAGCCCCGCGGTGTCCGGACCGGCCAGGTCGGCGTGGTCGGCGCCGGCGTCGCCCCAGTGCCGCAGTGCGCCGGTGCGGACGAGGACGACGTCGCCGGGCCGGACCGTCGTTGCCTGCCTGGTGAGCGCGTCCTGCAACTCGGCGGGAGTGATCGGGTGGTGGGCAGGCAACTCGTCGACACCGTGGGCGCCGGCGACGTCGATCAGCACGCCGGGCGCGACGACCGGTGGATAGGTGTGCGCGGCCGCGCGGACCGGTCCGAAGTCCCGGCCGTGGTCTTCGCTGGTGTAGCCGTTGTACCAGTGCCGGTCCTCGCCGACCGTCGCGTGGCACAACCCGTCGATCTGTGTGCCCGCGTGGTCCGAGACCACGACCATCGAGGTGTTGAAGCTCACGCCCGGTGCGCCGAAGCCGATCTCGCCGTCGCGGGTGAGCCCGTCCGGCGTCCGGAACGCCACCACCTCGGTGCCCACGTGCGGGGGCGCGCGGAACGACCGTCGGTCCACGCAGACGCCGAGGTCGAACACCCGGCCCTGCGCGACCTGGCGGACGGCCGCGAGAACCGACGGGTCGGACATCGCGTTGAGCGCACCGATCTCGTCGTCCTCGCCCCAGATCCATCCCCAGCCCTGGCCCTGACGCCATCTCGGTGCCGGGGCGGTGTCTGCGGTCTCGTTCACGTTCCCTCCTCGGTTCACGCAACGCGCCACCGGGCGAGGCTGTCGGCGCGCATGGGTGGATGCGCCAGGACGTCCGGCACCCGAACATGCCGTCCTCGACCTCGACCGGATCCTCGAACAGGTCGCGGATCCAGGGGATATACTCGATCATCGGCGCGTTCGGCGTCGCCGCCACCAGATGCTGGTGGACCTGGCACATGTCGCCGGCATGCGGCACGACCGGCAGAGTCTGATTGCTGGCCGCCAGATCGCGCGATGCGCAGCCACTCGGTGATCCCGCCGACGCGGGTAACATCGGCCTGAACGTATGTCGACCGCGCCGGCTGCGATATAGTCCCGAAAGCTCCAGCGATGATACAGGTTCTCGCCCAGCGCGATCGGCGTCACGAGTCACGGGCGAGGCGCGCGTGGCCGGCGACATCATCGGGATGGAGCGGCTCCTCGAGCCAGAAAATCTGCAGCTCGTCGAGGCGCTTGCCCCAGGTGCGGCCGTATTCACGTCCCAGCCCATGTTGACGTCGACCATCAGCATGATTTCGTCGCCGATGGCTGCGCGGACGCGCCTCGACGCGCCGGTAATCCGTCCCGGGGTCCGGCTCCGCCGATCTTGATCTTGACCCCGCGCCAGCCCTGTTCGACGAACCGGCAGGTGTCGGCGACCAACTCGTCGTCGGTCCAGTTCAGCCAGCCGCCGTCGGTATTATACGTCTTGATACCCGTTGGTTTGTCGCCGCCGAGCAACTTCCAGAGCGGCACGCCGGCGGTCTGGGCCAGGATGTCCCAGAGCGCGATGTCGACGGCGGACAGCGCCATCTGGGTGATTCCGGACCGCCCAACCCAGTGCAGCTTGCCCCATTGGAACTCTTCCCAGATCCGGCTGACCTCGAACGGATCGCGGCCGATCAACTGTGGGGCGTAATAGCGATCGATGACCTGACTGGATCAGTTCCTCGCCGTGCCCTTCCAGCCCGGTATAGCCGGTGCCGACGATGCCGTCATCGGTGGTGATCCAGCAACCGGGCGTGCTCCAGTATTCAAAGTGATGGGTCGAGTCGCCGATATCGCGCCGAATGGCGTACGCGGACGATAAAACTCTCGACCTTGGTGATCTTCATGTGTCCTCTCGGGTGCCAGGGCACAGATGACGTCGGAAGCGTCCGGTTGACGTCAGCGAAACGCGCCCGCGACCAGGGACTTCACAAAAAAGCGCTGCAGGAGAAGAACAGCACGAGCGGCGGGATGATCGCCAACAATGAGCCTGCCAGCAACAGATCGTATGGCTGTTCATACGCGCCGATGATCGACTGAAGGGCCACCGGCAGTGTGAACATTTCGGTGCTGCGCAAGACGATGATCGGCCAGAACAGCGAGCCCCAACTGCCGGCAAACACGAAAATCCCCAGCGCCGCGATATGCGGCAGCAGATTTGGGAGCCCGATCTGGAAATACACGCGCAGTCTCGTTGGCGCCGTCGATGCGCGCGGCTTCCAACAGTTCGTCCGGGATGGCCTGCTGCGCGCTCTGGCGCATCAGGAAGACACCGAAGGCTGGAACCAGACCAGGAAGGATGACGCCCTGGTAGGTATCGACCCAGCCGAGGCGCGCCATCAGGACAAACAGTGGGATCGCGGTCATCTGGCCCGGGACTGCCAGGGTGGCCAGGAGGACGAGAAGAACGCCTTGCGCAGGCGGAAGCGGTACTTCGCGAACGCAAAGCCGGCGAGCGAGCAGAAAAACAGAGCACCCACGACGCTGATCGCCGTCACGATCAGCGAGTTCAGGAACGCGCGCCAGATGCCCAGGCGCTCTTGAAGCCGGGTGAGGTTCTCCCAGAGGTGTGGCCCGGGGAGGAACCTCGGCGGAAACCGGAAGATCTCCGCGGTATCCCAGGATGCCCAGACAATAGTCCACCACAGTGGACGACAAAAATGAGCGCACCACCACGCGATGACGACCAGAACGGCCCGCCTGACGTTGCGTCCGGCGCGGAACGTGCAGCGATAATTGCTCATTCGACCCACTCCCTCCGCCGTGCCAGCGTGAACTGGGCGATACTGACCAGATGATCACTGCGGCGAGCAGCCAGCCCGAGGGCGGCGGCCGCGCCCAGATCGAAGTTCTGGAAGCCGAGCTTGTACATTTCTAGCACCGGCGTCGTCGCCGAGTTGAGCGGCCCTCCGGCCTGACCGCCGAAGAGCAGAGAGGCTCCTCAAAGAGCTGTATCGTCCCGATGGTATTGACGACGACGACGAAGAGCAGCACCGGCCGCAGCACGGCACCGTGATGTGCCAGAAGCGCTGCCAGATTGGCACCGTCCATGTCGGCGGCCTCGTAAAATTCGTCGGGTATGCTTTGTAGCCCCGCCATGAACATCACCACCCAGTAGCCGATCCAGCGCCAACCACCGGACAGGACGACCGCGGGCTTGGACCAGGCTGGATCCTGCAGCCAGGAGATGTCGATGCCGACCGCGCGAGCAAGCGCCCGAGGACCCACCAGTGCCCAGCACGATCGTGAACAGGATCGCCGTCGTGACGCCGGAAACGATATTCGGCATAAAGTACGCGCCGCGGAGCAAGCCGTTCCACCGGCGCAGGAAGCGTACATCGAGCATCACCGCGATCGTGAGGGCGAGCGTCAGTTGCACGACATTGTTGACGACGACGTACCAGCCGAGGTTGACGAACGCGTCGCGCACGGCAGGCGGCGCGAGGACTAGCGGTAGTTGGAGAGTCCCACCCAGTCGGTGTGCTTCGCCGTCCAGTTCTGCAGGCTCAGCAGCATCGACCACACACCGGGAACACCCAGAAGATCGCGAACAGCACGAAGAACGGCGCCACGAAGACGTACGGCGCGACGCGCGGACCGGTGATCCGGACCCGGCGACGCTCGGCCGTCCGCGGTGGCTCGGCGGGCGGGATCAGCCCGGTCGTGTGCCGACCGGCGGTGTCGGCTTGTCCTGTCATGGCAGCTCCAAAGAGGTGCGTCGTCGCAGCCGGGATGAACGGCGGTGGACACAGAGACGGGCGCTACAACGCACCCTTGGCGTCCTGCAGGCCGCGGATGAAGTCGGCGGCCTCCGCAAGCGCCGTACGGACCGGCCGGTCCTGCTCCAGGATCTGGTACATCGCGTTCGTCGCGCTCTCCTGCGCGGTGTTGAAGAAGATGCTGGTCCGGTACCACGGAAGGATGTCCTCGTCGCGCGCTGCGTCAAGGAACAGCTGGTAGGTGTGTTGGCCGTCGAGCACCGGCGACGGCAGGTCGGTGAGGGCGTCGAGGCCGGGTACGTAGGAGACGAACGCTCCCGAGAAGGTCTTCATGTGCGCGACCGTCGCCCGCTCGCTCAGCCGCAGGAAGACCGACACCTGCGCCGCGAGCTTCTTCACCTCGGGCGGATGGCTGTCGGGGATGACCTGGCACACCCCGTCGGCGGCGGCCGCGCGTCGCCCGCCGGGCGTGATGGCGGGCAGCCGCGACACCTTCCACTTCTTCGCGGTCTCCGGCGCGTTGTCCCGGATCACGAAGTCCTGCCAGTTCGGGTAGAACATCATGGCGAGGCTGCCGCTCTTGTACGCCTGCCACATCTGGGGGCCCTGCTCGTAGTGGGCGGTGAGTCCGGACGTCCAGATCCGCTTGCAGATCTCCGCGACCTCGACGTGGTAGTCGGAGTCGAAGATCACGTTGCCGTCCTGGTCGAAGTATCCGGTGGAGTCCTGCAGGACGATCTGGTTGAACGTGTCTCCCGCCAGCTCGTTGAACAGCCCGATGTCGTGCTCGCGGAGCGTGCGGCCGACGCGCAGCAGGTCGTCGTACGTCTGCACCTGGTCGGCGAACTCGGCGGGGTCGGTCGGCAGCCCGGCCTGGCGGAGCAGGTCCTCGCGGTAGCCGAGCTGCAGGACGCCGGTGTCGTCGGGCACCTGGTAGAGCCGGTTGTCGATCAGGGCTCCTTGCCAGACGGGTTCGAGGATGTCGGAGCGGTACGGCGTAACGTGGTCTGGTGACGTCGTACAGCCCACCGGTGTGCGCGAACGTCCGGTAGTACGGCATGCCGGTGCGGACGATGGCGGGCAGCCCCGCGGACAGGCCGGCACCCATCGAGACCAGCGCCTTCTGGTGCAGCTGGTCGTACGGCAGTGCGGTCCATTTGAACGTCACACCGGGGAACCGCTCGTTCAGGCCCGACGTGCGCTCGATCTGCTGCCACTGCGCGGCGGTCTCCCAGACCCAGATCTCCAGCGTCCGCTCGTCGGGGGAGACCACCGACGTGGACGTGCTCGCGCATCCCGACACCGGTGCCAGCGCCGCGCCCGCGGCGAGTCCGGCCGCGCCGCCGAGGAGCCGCCGGCGGCTGAGCCGGCCTTCGCCGGGAGGGCGTGGTCCAGCAGGGTCGTCGCGCCGACTGGGGTCCATCTGGACCTCCTCGAGGTCGGGGATCAGGTGGCGTGGAGCGTGGGGACGTCGGCCAGCCCGTAGAACCTGGCGGCGGTGGCGCCCCAGACGTGTGCGCGTTCGTGGTCGGACAGGTCGGCGAGGAGGTCCTCCGCGAGGCCGACCACCTCGCCGTACGACGCGGCCTGCAGGCACACCGGCCAGTCGCTCCCGAACATCACGCGTTCGGCACCGAACAGGTCCAGCACGAGGTCGGCGTGGGCGCGGAAGTCGTCGGCCGACCAGTCCCCGGTGACCTCCGTGACCATCCCGGAGAGCTTGCAGTGCACCTGCGGTCGGCGGGCGAACTCCGCCATCCAGTGCCGCCACCCGTCCGTGGGCTGCGGTCGGTAGGTCGGCTTGGACAGGTGGTCGATGACCACGGCGAGGTCCGGCACCTGGTCGATCGCCGCGAGTGCGTACGGCAGGTGCTGGGGGTAGGAGAGGACCTCGAACGCCAGGCCCAGCGCGGGTAGGCGGCGAAGGTTCTCGACCACGGTCGGTCTTGTCACCCAGTCGGCATCGGCGAGGTCCTGCAGCATCGGGCGGATGGCGACGACGCGCTCGTCCGTGGCGAGCCGATCGAGCGTGTTTGGAGCGTCCGGGCTGTCGAGGGGAGCCCATCCCACGATGCCGAGCACCGGGCTGTCCGGCTCGTCGGCGAGCTTCCGCAGGAAGTCGGTCTCGGCGACGGTCTGTGCGGCCTGGACGAGGACCGTCCCGTCGATGTGCGCCGTGCGCAGGTGCGGCTGGAGGTCGGCGGGGAGGTGGTCGCGGTGCAGGGGACCGCTGGTGGGCATCCAGTGGTAGTCGCCGCGGGCGACCCTCCAGAAGTGGTGGTGCGCGTCGATCCGGGGCATGTTCAGCCGCGCCGCCCTCGCCCGCGGCGCCCTCATCAGCGCTGCCCTCGTCCGCGCCGGGGATGAGCCGTCGCAACCGTCGTTCGGCCTGTTCGATGTGGTGGGCGGCGGCCTGCGCGGTGCCGTCGAGATCACCGTCGTGCACCGCCTGGGCGATCGCCCGGTGTTCCTCCAGCGCGTCGCGGAAGTCGATGACGCCCTCGCCGACATAGAGGCGTCCGACGTGGAGGTGGAAGTGCAGGTCGTCCCAGGCGCTCTGGAGGAACGGGTTGCCGGCCATCTCGATCAGTGTCCGGTGGAACTCCCGGTCCGTCTGGTTGAACTCCCGGAAGTCGCTGTAGATGGCGCCGTGCTCCATCGCCGGCATGCGTTCGGCCATGGCGACGAGGCGTTCGGCCTTTGCCTCGTCCGGGTTCGCGTGCGTGATCGCGTGCGTCTCGAGCAGGTGCCGCACCTCGAAGAGCTGGTGGTAGGCCGCGCGGTCGAGGAGCGGTGCGACCGTGAAGCCGCGATTGTTGTCCTGGATGACCAGGCGCTGGGCCGCGACCCTGTTCAGCGCTTCGCGGACCGGAGTGTTGCTCATCTGCAGTGCGCGGGAGAGCGCCTCGATCCGCAGGTGGGTCCCGGGCGTGAGCTCGCGGTCGATGATCGCCTGCACGATCGCTTCGTACGCGGCTTCGGCAAGGCTGGGGAGCTGACGCCGCGAGATCCCGGCGAGCGCATCGGGGCCGGTGTCCGCGGGGTCCCTGACGGCTGAACCGCCGTCGGATCCGCCGAGCCTTCGCCTCATGCGACCATCTCCCTGGTCACGCATCATGGATAATGCACGATGCATCGTCAACCACCAGCGTGCGGTGAGTCCGGCAGTGGACGCACCGTGACCAGCCCGCGGCTCGAGCGCCGAGCCCGCCACATCATGTGCGCCGGTCCGGCCGGCCCTTCAGGTCGGCGCTTCAGATCGGCGCTTCAGACTGGCGCTTCAGACTCGCGCCCAGTCGGCGCTCAGTCCGGGCGAGGGGCCTCCGCCAGCTGGCGCAACGTCGACCAGGCGCCGGGCACGTCGAGACTGCGGGCGGCGTACGACGCGGTGAGCAACGTGTCGCCGAGGTACTGGTCGTGCTTGTCCGCCGCCTTGTTCGCCACCGTGTCGGCGAGGGCCAACGGGTCGGGGGGTGGCGCGGCGGCAAGCTCCCGGATCAGCTCCCACAACCCCGTCGTGGTGGTACGCCGGACGGTCAGCGCCACGCCGTCCTGGCCGATCTCCAGCCGCTGCTCCCGGAGCACGACCGCGAGCGTGTTCATGATCAGGTCGCCGCGCCACGGGAGCAGCACGGTGTCGCGCCCCCACGACACGAAGGGCTGGAGGTCCAACTGGAGCCGGCGGTAGGCGGCGCGTCCTTCGTCGAGGAGCCGCTGCGCGGTGGGATCGAGGTAGACCGGAACCGCGTCGCCTTCGTACCAGCGGCGCATCCGCCGGCGTACCTCGTCGGCGACCTCCGCACCGAGGCCCGGGAATGCCGGCGGTCGCCCTCCTCGCGCCGGTGCCAGGTCGATGACCCGCTGCTGGGTCTCGACCGCGAGGACCCGCCACCGCCGGCCGCTGAAGATCAGCAGGCTGCCGACGGAGATCGGGTAGTCGACCGGCAACGAGCCAAGGGTGCGTCCGGACGACACCAGGCGGTACTCGTCGTCGGTCGTGAAGGCGGTGTAGAAGCTGTAGTGGTTGACCAGCTTCTCCCCGGCCGGGCCGTGCAGCAGCAGGCCGTCGGAGTCCTGGCTGACCAGCTCGGCTTCGCCCATGGCGCGCAGGAGTGCGACGAACGTCGGCCGGTCGACCGTACGGAACGGCCCACTGGCACACAGTGCGTCGAAGAGCGGAGCGGCGTCGGCACCGCCGCGTTGGGCGATGACCGACAGGATCTGCTGGATCAGGGTCGACAGGTGCAGCCGGCGCAGGTCCGGTGGCTCGTACCACCGCTCCAGCAGCAGGTCGACCATCGCGATCGTCTGCATCAGCTGGCTGCGGAGGGCGTCGGCGGGCGGCGTGTGGTCGGTGAGCTCGGGTTCGCTGACGTACATCCGGAGCACGGCCGGCTGCCCGCGGCGGCCGGACCGTCCGAGTCGCTGGCGCAGGACGGAGACCCCGAGCGGCGCGCCGATCTGGGCGACGGAGTCGGCCGAACCGATGTCGATGCCCATCTCCAGCGTGGACGTGCAGATCGCCGTCGTCGGGGTGTCGGACGCCTTGAGTCGTTCCTCGACGTGCTCGCGGACATCCTTGGACAGGTTGCCGTGGTGGGGGAGGAACTCGTTGGGGACGTTGGCGTCGGCGCTGCGCCGGCTGAGCAGGTCGGTGTAGACCTCGACCGAGCCGCGGGCGTTGGTGAAGACGAGGTTGTCGCTGCCACGCAGGGTGTCGAACAGATGGTCGGCGATCGCGGCCTTGTCCCACTCGACGCCGGTCTCGCCGGTGGGATCGTCGCGGGCCTTGACCGGGTCGGCCGCGATGTAGCCGCGCAGCTGCATGCGCAGCTCGGTGCGTTCCTCGTCGACGGAGGAGATGACGGTCACCTCGTCGCCGGCGCCCGGGCGCAGGAACTCCGCCGCGGCGCCGAAGTCGCCGAGCGTTGCCGACAGCGCGATGCGCGGAACGCGGTGCCTGACCGCAAGCTCGATCCGGTGCAGCAGCGATTGCAGCTGGGCGCCGCGTTCGGTGCCGATGAACGAGTGCAGCTCGTCGATCACGACGTACCGCAGGCCGCCGAACAGGCGGGCGATCTGCTCGCCCTGGTTGACGAACAGGGACTCCAGCGACTCCGGGGTGATGAGCAGCAGCCCGTCCGGCCTGCGGGTGACGAGCCGCTTCTGCGAGCCCGCGACATCGCCGTGCCAACGGTGCACCGGCAGGTCGAGGTGTTCGCAGAGCTGGTCGAGCCGGGAGTACTGGTCGTTGATCAGGGCCTTCAGCGGGCTGAGGTAGAGCGCCTTGACCCCGGCCTGCGCGGCGTCCGTCCCGGCCTCGGTCGCGAGCACCGAGCAGATCGGCAGCCAGGCGGCCTCCGTCTTGCCGCTGGCGGTGGCCGCGGCGATGATCACGTCACGGTCACCGGCGATGATCGGTGCCGCGGCATGCTCCTGGGCGCTTCGCAGCGAGAGCCAGCCCTGGTCCTAGATCCACTGCTGGACGCGCGGATGGAAGCGCTCGAATGCCGACGACGCCGCCTGCGCGGACGGCGCGCCCTCGCGTCGGTCAGAGCCGGAAGCTGGTGAGGTCGTCGTCATCGGCGGCGCGGGCGGGAGCGGACGGGGTGGAGGGGCTGGGCGTAGTCGCGGGGGTGGATCGGGCGGGGTCGTCGAGCGGCGCGAGCTCCGGGTCCGTCTCGGTCGCGAGCGTCACGGTGCCGACCAGCTGCCGCCAGTCCTGCCCGGGGTTCTGTTCGAGCACGGCGAGCAGGTCGAGGAAGCCCTTGATGGTGTTGCGAGGAGTGCGGAAGTAGGCGTCGCCGATGCGACGCCGCGCAGTGCCCCATGTACGCGGTCGAGCGCTTCGTCGGGCACGAGGTAGCCGCCGGGTCGCCGCTGGCGTACACGTGGCGGAGCTTGGCCAGCAGGACGTAGAGGTCCTCCGGCGTGAGGTTGGCAAGGCGCAGCACCGGACCGGAGTAGTCGACCAGACCGTCGGTGGCGAAGGTGTTCTCGGCCAGCCGGGACTGCAGGGCGGGGTAGCTGTAGAGGCCGCGCCGGGTGTCGAGCAGGAAGTCCGGCGTGCCGCCGAAGACGAAACCGAGGCTGCCCGCGGTGCCCTGCAAGCTGTCGTTGACGATGCGCAGGAGCTGTTCGTAGTTGGCGTTGCGGGCCTGGGTGTTGGCCAGCTTGTAGAGGTTGACCATCTCGTCGAGGCAGACGAGGAGTCCGCCGTAGCCGGCCAGCCGGACGAAGCGGGCCAGCAGCTTGAGCTGGTCGTGGACGTTGCTGTCGTAGACGATCGTCCGGACGCCGAGAGCGTCGCGGGCCTCGGTCCGGGTGGAGAACTCGCCGCGCAGCCAGCGCACCGCGTCGGTCTGGAGTTGCTCGTCGCCGGTGTCGTGGCCGCGCCAGTACGCCGCGATCACCTCGGCGAAGTCGTAGCCGCCGGTCAGCTCCGAGAGCTCGGCGAGACGGCCCCGGATCACGGTGTCCGGCGGCACGTCGTCGTCGCGCGCCTCGTGTGAGCGCCGAGGTGACGAAGCGCTCCACCACGCTCGCCATCGCGCCGCCGTCCGGCCTGGCCCGGGTGGCGATGTTGCGCATCAGCTCGGTGTAGAGGCTGCGGGCCTGGCCGCCGGTGGCGTGCAGGCGACGGTCGGGCGACAGGTCGGCGTGGACGGTCACGAGCCGGCGTTCCAGCGCGATGGACCGGACCAGGTGCAGGAAGAACGTCTTGCCCGAGCCGTACTCACCGATCACGAACCGTGCCGTCGAACCACCGTCGCCGATCCGGGCGATGTCGGACGACCAGCGAGGTGACCTCGGCGACCCGACCGACCTGGATGTGCTGCTGGCCGGCGCGCGGAACGACGCCGGCGCGCAGTGCCTGGACCAGCGTGTCGCGGTCGCGGGGCCGGATGCGCGTCGGCGCGGTGGGCGAGGTCGGGTCCGCGGCCGGGTGGGGGCTCGCGCTCATGAAAGGAGCTCCTGGAGTACGTCGGTGTCGATCTCGAGGTCGCCCTCGCCGGTCACGACCGGGTCGTCGGTGGCGTCGAGGGCCGCTTCGTTGAGGACGTCGAGTGCGCCCGCCGGCAGCAGCCCGAGCCTGGTCGCCAGCGCCTCGAACTCCTCCTGCGGCCAGGCCGGGCGCTCGGCCAGCGCCCGGAGAAGTGCCGAGTGCGGCGGGTCGAGGCCGGCGACCGGCTCCGCCTGGTGGGAGCCTGCCGGTCCGGTCGGGTTGGTGCGGCCACCAGGGTCGACGGCGTGGTCGGCGCGCGTCGTCGTCTCGGCTGTGTCGGCGCTGGTCGTGGTCTCCGCGGCGTCAGCGCCGTCCGCGAAGATGTCGTGCAGCAGCGCGGAGACGGCGGCGGTCTCGGCGCGCTTGGCCTCGATCGCCGCGGCGTCGAACGGCGCGGCGTAGAGAGGCGCGTCCGCCGGGCTGGCCGGCGCGGGAGTCTCGTCCGGCGGTCGTGGCGGCAGGGCGTAGTCGGTGGTCGCCGCGGCACCCGCGCGTACGGTCACCGGATCCTTTGCCGGCACCGGACTGACGGTTGGCACCGGACTGACGGTTGGCACCGGACCGACTGCAGGGCACCGGACTGACTGCAGGCACCTGGACCGACTGCAGGCACCGGACTGCTCGCTGGAGCCGGACCGTTCACGGGCAGCGGCGCCGACGGTCGGACCGGCGTGGCCGTCAGCGACGCGTGCAGGTGGTTGGGCACGGTGGCGGGGTCGAGCCCGAGCCGTCGGTAGCTCGCGACCAGACCAGTCACCTGGTGCGGCAGCACCACGCCGTCGGCGGTGGCGGTGGCGACGAGCAGTGCGCCGACCTGCGCGCGAAGGCCCGCGGAGAGCCGGTCGAGCCGGCGCGTCAGGACGGTGAGACTGGCCCGGGAGGAGGTGGCCAACCAGCGCAGGTGGGCGCGAAGCCGGAGCCGCTCCGCCTCGCCGAGGTGCAGTGCACCGGACGCCTGGGCGACCAGCCGCCGCGCGTACTCCTCGCCCATCCGCGCCTCACCGGCCGGCTCGCTCATCGGCCCGCTCCTCACCGGCCGCGAGCGCCGTGGCGAGCTGTGCGAACGTCACCGCCGCCGAGTACGCCTCGCTGGCCAGCGGAGCAGCGTCGGCACCGATCCGAAACAGCACGGCCGACTGCCCGGCGGCCGGTGCCGGTCCGCCCAGGCGGACGTCTGGTTCGAGTCCGACACCGAGATGGCCCAGCAGCCTGGACAGGGTGGCGGCTTCCCGCTTCGTCAGCACGCCCGCGGTGGCGGTCGGCCACCAGGCGATCAGCGCGTCCGCGTCGAGGGTGGCCGTGTCGGCCCCACACAGGTGATGCTCGACCCACCCCTGGAACGCCGCGACCTCGCGGTGCCGGGCGCGGCCTCCCGCCCCGAGAACGAGGGCCGCCGGCAACAGCCCTGCGGCCGCGAGCGAGTCGCCCTGGTCGGGGTGCCGGCGCAGCCAGCGGCTGTAGGAGCCGAGGTCGTCGGTGACGCGGCGGACCACCTCGGCGAGGTGCCGGCCGGGTGTCTCGGCCAGGAACACGTCGGGGATGTCGGGCTGGCCGTACACCGCACGTCGCAGTCCCGCGCTCGCGGGCTGGTACTCCACCCGGAGGCTTCGCTGGCCCGGCAGGAGGACGAGACCGTCGCCGTGCGC
Source organism: uncultured Actinomycetota bacterium (assembly GCA_963721745.1). Classification (GTDB taxonomy): domain Bacteria; phylum Actinomycetota; class Actinomycetes; order Propionibacteriales; family Actinopolymorphaceae; genus Thermasporomyces. The sequence goes on from CAVRKO010000006.1 coordinate 122,657, forward strand.
GTCGACGTAGCGCCGCTCGAACAACCTGGCGTACTCCTTCGGACACCGGAGTGCGGGAGTGCGCAGCGCGATGTCGGGGTGGTACCACGACCAGGCCAGCGCCCACGCGGGCGGCAGTGGACGCCCTTCGGAGGCGAAGGCGCCCAGCGCACGCCGAAGCGTCATGGGTGGTGGCCACCTGCGCTCGCGCAGATCAGGGACGGCGAACGCGTCCGAGCTCATCGCCCCCGGGGCGTCGACCAGTTCGAGCAGGTTGAGGAACTCGTTCGCGTACCGCCGGAACGACGCGTGCGCGCCGTAGACCTCGAGCAGACCCCGTACCTCCGCGGCCAGCAGGGGGATCTCGGTGCGCAGGGACGGATCGGCGGTGATGTCGTGGAGGAGCCGCCGCTCGAGGCCGTAGAAGAAGAGGAACACGAAGCCGATCGGGACGTCGGGTGCCCGGCGTCCGTCGGCCAGCCAGCGGAGGTAGGCGGCCCTGCTGGCCGGCGGGATCCGGTCGTAGGACGGCCAGTAGCCAAGGTCCTCGGCGTCGGTCTCGGGGTGCCAGCCGGCCAGGTCGAGGTCGGGATCGATGAGGGCGGGCTCGAGCCGGCCGCCGCACGCGGCTAGCAGCCGGCGGCCGAGGTAGATCATGCCGCCGGAGATGAGATGGCCGCCGACGCTGGTGTCTGCTCCCGGGCGGAGCCACCGGGCGAGCCGGGTCCAGTGCGGGTTGGCCGCACCGTTGAGCGGTTCGTCGAGCCAGTCGTCGGGCGAACCGTCGGCTGACTCGTAGGCCCGACCTGGCGGCAGGGGGCGCTGCCGCGTGGCGCGGACGAACTCGCCCATGGCGACAACCCCTGCGTGTGCATCGGGACGGGTGCGTTCGAACATAGTGCCGAATGGGGACGTGCGCCAGTGCTTCTCCAGGCGCGCCGCTCGCGGGGCCGCGCCGCCCCACCCGGGGGCCGGAACGTGGGACTACGAAGCGGCGGAGGGCTCGTCCACGGGCGACGGGAAGCGGGCGTCCCACCAGCCGTTCCACGGGCCCGCGAGGGCATCGAAGTCGCCCGACGTCAGGCCGTACGTACTGAGGATCGCCGTCGCGCCACCCGCGGAGGCTCCGTCCGAGCTGGGGTTGCGGGTCAGGACGAGCAGGCCCTCCTGGCCGCCCGCGCTCCAGCCCTCGACCGTCAGCCCGAGCTGGTGGTCGGTGCGGAACCAGACCGTGCCCTCGCCGCCCACGCCGGCGAGCGTGGCCGCATACCGCGTACCGACCTCCTGCCGAGCGACGTCGGTGAGACCGACGGCGTCGACCGGCGAGGTCGTCGGGTCCTGGCCACTGAGGAACAGCGTCCGCCGCTGGATGCTCGGCTGCCGTTCGAGCGTGAACGTCAGCTGGTTGAGGAACGTGATCCAGCCCTCGGTGATGCCCTCGTAGTAGGGGTCCCACTCGGGATTGCTGCCGTAGGGAACCCGGGTCAGGCGAACGCGGCTGCCAGCCTCGATCTCGTCGACGGTGAACTCGTCGCCACCATGGATCACCAGCGTGTGGCGTGCGGTGTCCTCTACGACGTCGGTGAAGTAGATCATGTCGATCTCGGCATCGAGTTCGTCACAGTCCCAGCCGTGCCAGTTCCGGAGCGTGTCGCGGACCCGTAGGGCCTTCCACACGGTGTCGACGGGGGCGGCTACCACCACCTCGATGCGAGTCGGGTCCGATGGCTGCGGGTCCGCGGGGGCGTGCGTACTCATGGGTGGGACCTTATGCGCTCGACCGGGCGCGGGCGGCGATAACTGTCATCCCGCTGGGCAGGGACGAAACAGGATCGACGTCGAAGCCACTGGCAGTGAGGCGGTCGACGATCCAGGCCGGATCGAGCCGCAGCTTGCGGTAGCTGCTCGTGCTGAGTGTCCAGTCGCCGGCCGCGGTCCGCTGATGTACGAGGTCGTGCACGCGTACGGCGTCGGGGCCGTCGTCCTCGACGAAGCAGGTCAGGATGCGGTCGGCATCGGAACGCACGGGCAGGAACCGGTCCAGTCCCTTCAGCGGGACGGTCAGGTCCCGGAAGGTCAGGACGAAGACGCCGCCGGCGCGGAGAGCGGCGTACGTGTCGACGAACAGGCGTTGGAGGGACGCGTGGTCCGGCAGGTGGGTGAGGGTGTCGCCCATGCACACCACCGTCTGTACGGTGCCCGGAGCGACCAGCGCGTCGAGGCCGGCGCACAGGTCCGCCTGCACCGCCCGCACCATCGGGAACGCCACGCTCCGAGCCGTGAGTTCGGCGAGCAGCGTCGGGCTGACGTCCACGCCGATCACCGGATCGTGGCCGAGCCGGGCGAGGGCGATCGACTGGACGCCCGATCCGCAACCGAGGTCGAGAGCGGTGCGGCCCTGGTCCGCGGGCCGGACTCCGGCAGAGTCGAGAACCGTCAGCTGCCGGGCCACCAGCGCGTCGAAATCGCTGCCCAGCATCCAGGTGTAGTGGTCGGCCAGGAGGTTCTCGTAGTGGTCGACGACCTCCGACATGGCTGCGGCTCCCCCATCGATGGTGACGTTCGGCGTTCACCGTAGCGGAGCGCTGCGGGACCACCGCCGACGTAGGATCTCGGGGTGCCTGAGACCGCGCCCCTGCGCACCGAACGACTCCTCCTGCGGCGTTGGCGGGAGGCCGACCGCGCGCCGTTCGCGGCCCTCAACGCCGATCCCGAGGTGATGGAGCACTTCCCCGCCCCGCTCACACGGGTGGACAGCGACGCGTTCGTCGACCGGATCGAGGCGGGGTTCGGCGAGCGCGGGTTCGGGCTCTGGGCGGTCGAGGTCCAGGAGAGCGGCCAGTTCATCGGGTTCACCGGGCTGTCGGTGCCGAGGTTCGAGGCACACTTCACGCCCGGCGGTCGAGGTCGGCTGGCGGCTGGCCCGGTCCAGCTGGGGTCGCGGCTATGCCACCGAGGCGGCGCTCCGGCGCGCTCGGGTTCGCCTTCGACGACCTCGGGCTCGCCGAGGTCGTGTCGTTCACCAGTACGGGGAACCTCCGCTCCCAGGCGGTGATGGAACGCCTCGGCATGACCCGCGACCCCGCGGACGACTTCGACCACCCGATGGTCGAGGACGGCAACCCGCTCCGATACCAGGTGCTCTGGCGCATGACGGTGCAGCGGTGGCGCGAGCGCGAACGCGGCGTACCGGGAAGCTCCACCAGTGCCCAGGCCGACCGGTTGGCAGGACGGTAGGTCAGCAGCGGACGTCGGCGCACTCAGGTGGCGTCAGGCGGCTCAGGCGGCGTCAGGTGGATCAGGCGGTGAGGGTCGCCCCGCCGAGGGACAGGGCCTCGGCGTGGTGACAGGCCGAGAGGTGCTCGTCCACGACGGGCCGCAGGTGCGGGCGTTCCGAGGTGCACCTGTCCTCGTCGGCGTACCGGCACCGGGTGTGGAAGAAGCATCCGCTCGGCGGCCTGGCCGGGTCGGGGAAGTTGTCGGACAGCCGGATCCGTCGACCGCTGCCGCGTAGGCGCGGGTCGGGCCGCGGCACGGCGGACAGCAACGCCTCCGTGTACGGATGCTGCGGCTCTGAGTAGAGCCGTTCGGTCTCGGCCAACTCGACGATCCGCCCGAGGTACATCACCGCCACCCGGTTGCAGATGCTCTCGACGACCGACATGTCGTGGGAGATGAACAGGTACGTCAGGTCGAACTCGTCCTGCAGGTCCCGCAGCAGGTTCAGGATCTGCGCGCGGACGGACACGTCGAGCGCCGACACCGCCTCGTCGGCGATGACGAGCCGCGGCTGGACGATGAGCGCACGCGCGATGTTGACCCGCTGGCGTTCCCCGCCGGAGAACGCGTGCGGGTAGCGCCGCATGTGCGAGGGGGACAGACCCACCCGGCGAAGGATGGCGGCGACCCGGTCCTCGAGCTCTGAGCCGTACGCGACGCCGCTCGCCGTGAGGGGATCGCCCACGATCTGCAGGATCGTCATCCGCGGGTTGAGCGAGGAGAACGGGTCCTGGAAGATCACCCGGATCTTCTGCTGGTACGGCCGCAACTGCCGGGTGCCCATCGTGGCGAGGTCGACCACGCCGCCGTCGTCGTCGCGGTAGTGCAGGTGTCCGCTGGTGGGCTGGCAGCTGCGGACGATGCACCGCCCCAACGTCGTCTTGCCGCAGCCGGACTCACCCACCAGGCCGAGTACCTCGCCGGGCCGGATGCTGAGGCTGACGTCGTTGACCGCATGCACGTGCCCGGTCGTCCGCGCGAACAGCCCGCGGCCGCGGATGGGGAAGCGCATCGCGAGGTCCTCGACCCGCAGCAGCGGCGCGTCGGTGTCCTCGCGGGTGGTCCCGCCGACCTGGTGCGGTGTCGTCATGCCTGCTCCACTCCGACGGTCCCGATCCGGCTCGACTGGTGTGCGTCCACCAGGCCCGGCTCGTACAGCACGCAACGAGCCCGGCGGCCACCGTCGAGCTCGACCACCGGCGGGTCGACCGTGTCGCAGAGCCCTTCGACCGCGCTGTCGCAGCGGGGGTGGAACGGACAGCCAGCCGGCCGCTGCAGGGGGTGCGGCACCTGTCCGCGGATGGAGTTCAGCGGCTGCCGTACTCCCCGTCCCATCGTGGGGATGGACTCGAGAAGTGCCTTGGTGTACGGGTGTTTCGGGTCGTGGAAGATATCGTCGACGCCGCCTTGCTCGACCACCGTCCCGAGATACATCACGACCACCTCGTCCGCGATCTCGGCCACCACTCCGAGGTCGTGGGTGATGAACATCATCGCCATCCCGGTGTCGCGCTGGATGTCGACCAGCAGGTCGAGGATGCGGGCCTGGGTGGTGACGTCGAGCGCGGTCGTGGGTTCGTCGGCGATCAGCAGGCTCGGCTCGCAGGAGAGCGCGATCGCGATCATCACCCGCTGGCACATCCCGCCGGAGAGCTGGAACGGGTAGCTCTCCATGGTCTGCAACGGTCGCGGGATGCCGACCCGCTCCAGGAGGCGTACGCCTCGCTGCCACGCCTCGTCCTTGCCCACCCGCAGGTGCGCGCGGATTGCTTCGGTGAGCTGGTTCGCCACGGTGTAGGCCGGCGACAGCGACGCCATCGGTTCCTGGAAGACCATCGCGATCTCCCCGCCGCGAACGCGGCGGAGCGGTTCGCCGTGGCTGTCGAGACTGGCCAGGTCGAGGGGCGCCGCGGCGGTGGCACGTTCGCCACCGTTGTCTGCACCGGGGTCGTCATGGCCGCCCCGCCACCAGATGTGCCCGGCCACGATCCGCCCCGGCGAGTCCACCAGGCCGAGGATCGAACGCGCGGTGATGCTCTTGCCACAGCCGGACTCGCCGACCACGCACACCGTCCGGCCGGGTGGCAGCCGGAGGTCGACCCCGTCGACGGCTCGTACGACGCCCTCGTCGAGGAAGAAGTGGGTCTTCAGTCCCTCGACGGCGAGCAGCGCGTCCGGCTCCGGCATCGGGCCTCTCCTACTGTCGGTACGGGTCGGCGGCGTCACGCAGACCGTCGCCTACGAAGTTCAGCGAGAGCACGGCGAGCACCACTGCCGCGCCGGGGAGCATCAACCAGGGCGCGCCGGCCACCACGCGTACGTTCTGGGCGTCCTGCAGGAGGACTCCCCAGCTGACCACCGGCGCCTGGAGCCCCAGCCCGAGGAACGACAGCGACGTCTCCGCGAGGATCATGCCGGGAATCGAGAGCGTCAACGACGCGATGAGGTGACTCGTGAACAGCGGCAGCATGTGCCGCAGGATCATCCGGTGCGGGCGGTTGCCGTCCAGGTGGGCGGACATGACGAAGTCCTCCACCCGCAGGGATCTGAACCTGCCGCGGGTGACCCGGGCGAGGTCCGTCCAGGCGAACGTCGCGAGGATGACGGTGATCGCGAAGTAGCGCTTCAGCGGTCCCCAGCCACTGGGCACCGCGGCCGCGAGGCCAAGCCACAAGGGCAGCGTGGGCACCGACATGAAGAACTCGACCATCCGTTGGATCAACGTGTCGGTCTTGCCGCCGAAGTAGCCGGAGATGCCGCCGAGCAACACGCCGAGGATGAAGGCCATCGTCACGCCGATCAGCCCGATCGTCATGGACACCCGGGTGCCGTGGACCAGCCGGGTCAGCAGGTCCCGTCCGCTGCGGTCGGAGCCGAGGAGGTACATCGGCTGCGAGTCGTCGACGGGTCCGAGCAGGTGCAGCCGGCTCGGGATCAACCCCCACAGGCGGTACTCCTCGTCCGTCCGGTCGAAGAACCGGACCGGGATCTTCGTCGACCGGTCCGTGGTGTAGACGACCTCGAGGGTGTCGGGATCCCTCGAGGTCTTGAATCCGTACACGTACAGGCCGAGGTCCAGGCCGCCGCCGCTGGTGTCCACGACGTGCAGCGCCTGCGGTGGCGCGTAGGGGTACTTCTGGTGGAACGTGCCGACCGAGAACGGCGCGAGGAACTCCGCGAACGCAGCGACGAGGTACATCAGGATCACGACGACCGCACCGACCACCGCGAGCCGGTGCTTCCTGAACGCCCGCCACACGAGCCGGGACTGGCTCGCCGAGGAGTCGCGCTCGCCGGGCCCGTCACCACCGCGGGCGGCCGGCGCCTGGGCCGGGACCTGGATGATCCCGACCTGGCCGGTGCCAGTCGACTCTGCCATCTGCGTGGTCCTTGCCCCTCGCTAGTTCCGTAGCCGCACGCGCGGGTCGAGCCACGCCAACGCGATGTCGGACAACAGCGTTCCGATCACGGTCAGCACACTGACGATGAGGATCAGCGACCCGGCGAGATACATGTCCTGGCTGAGCAGCGCGCTCAACAGCAGCGGACCGGTCGTGGGCAGGGACAGCACCTGGGCGACGATCACCTCGCCGGAGACCAGGGCCGGCAGGATCCAGCCGATGGTCGAGACGAACGGGTTCATCGCGATCCGCAGCGGATACTTGAGGATCACCTTCCGTTCGGGGATGCCGCGCGCCCGGGCGGCCACGACGTACGGCTTGCGCAGCTCGTCGAGCAGGTTGTTCCGCAGGATCCGGATCAGCCCGGCCGTCCCCGCGGTGCCCAGCACGACGATCGGCACCCACAGGTGGGCCAGCAGGTCGACGAACTTGCCGAGGTTCCAGCCGGCGTCGACGAACGACGGCGAGAAGAGTCCGCCGACGCTGAGCCCGAAGAACCGGTAGCCGACGTACATCAGCACCAGCGCGATCAGGAAGTTGGGGATGGCGAGCCCGAGGAACCCGATCGTGGTGAAGAGGTAGTCGCTGACGGAGTACTGCCGCACCGCGGAGTAGAGGCCGACAGGGAAGGCGACGATCCAGGTGAACACGAGCGTCGTCACCGCCATCAGGACGGTGAGCGGCAGCCGCTGGGCGAGCAGGTCGGCGACCGGTTGGTTGTGCTGGAACGACTGGCCGAAGTCCAGGTGCATGAAGATGGCCGAGATCCATTTCAGGTACTGCACGTAGACCGGCTCGCCCAGTCCGTACCGCTGCTGGAGCGCGGCCAGCTGGCCCTTGTCCACCTCCATCCCCTGCGCCTTCATCTGCGCCACCAGGGTCGTGAGGTAGTCGCCTGGTGGCAACGAGATGATGAGGAACGCCACGATGGAGATCAGGAACACCGTGGGAATCATGTAGAGCACGCGCCGAATGACGAAACTGAGCATGGCGTCACGCCCTCCTTCCCGGCACGGTGCCTCAGCTCTCCTGGATGTAGTACTGGCTGATGTTCGTCACGGCGGGATAGGGGCACTTGAACGACAGCCACATCTTGTTGTCACCGGGTACGTTGTGCAGGCGGCTGCTGAGGATCGCGTACGACGACGTGGGCAGGCTGATCCCCATCGTCCAGAACTCGTCCCTGGCGATCTCGATGACCCGCTTCATTCCCGCGTACTGCTTCTTGGTGTCGCTCTGGGAGACCACCTGCGCGCGGTAGATCGCGATCTGCTCCTTCATCGCCTCCGGCGGTTCCTCCTTCGGTGAGCCGCCCTCGTACCACTGCGACCACAGCGGTGCGTACGACGATCCGCCGGTGGCGAAGAACCAGCGCGGGTCCGCGAGCGAGTCGAGGTAGCCCAACTCGCCGACGTCGAGGGTGCAGTCGTACTTGTTCGCCTCCAGTCGGGTCCCGACCAGCTCGGGGCTCACGTTGTCGATGCGTAGCTCGATGCCCGCCTTCGCCCACGTGCCCTTCATCAGCTCCAGAGCGTCGATCATCAGCGGGTACCTGCTCTGCGCGAGGACCGTGATGATGATCGGCTTCCCGTCCGAGCCGAGCCGCCTGCCGCGCGCGTCGAGCTTGCCGTAGCCCGCCTTCTCGAATTGCTTCTTCGCGACGTTCAGGTCGAACTCGGTGTACTGCGTCCCCATGTCGTCGGAGGTGTAGAACGGCACCTCGGGCCGTGGCGCGGTCTGCCACGGCTTTCCCTGCTCGAGGTAGACGAGGTCGATGATCTGCTGCCGGTCGATGGCGTGGGACAGGCCGATGCGGAAGTCCTTGTTCTGGTACATCTTCCGGGTGGCCGGGTCCTCGTGGGTGAGGTTGAGGCAGACGCCGATCGTGTTGTGGGTGGGGTCCCGTACGTCGACGAGCTTGTACTTCCCCGTCTCCTGCCCGCGCGCGAGGACGGGCCGGTTCTTCGGCGTGGTGACCTCGGCACGCATGTACAGGTCGACGTCGCCGTTCGCGGCGCGCAGGATCAACGGGCCCTGGTCCTGGAAGAACGTGAACTCAACCTTGTCGATGTACGGCAGCTGGCTGCCGTCGGGGTCGACCTTGAAGTAGTACGGGTTCCGCTCCCAGACCTGCCGGTCGCCGTCGCCGTGGGGGTTCTTGGGCACCCAGCCGCTGAGGACGGGGAGGTCGACGTTGTTCAGCTCGTCGATCTTCTCCAGGAACGTCTGCGCCCAGTCGTCACCGAGGTCGGGGTGCAGGTCCTTGTGGAACTGTTCGAGATAGTGCTTCGGAAGAAGCCGGAACGGCGGTCCGTGGATCGCGAGGTTCTGCAGCAGCAGGGCGTTGGGTTCCTCGAACACGAACGTCACCGCGTAGTCGTCCTGTTTCTCGACCTTGAGCGGCTTGCCGTTGATCTGCAGCTGGGACGGCGGGACCGGGGTGAGCTCCTTGTTGCTGAAGATCTTCTCGTACCAGAACATCAGGTCGTCGGCGGTGAAGGGCTCGCCGTCGGACCAGCGCATTCCCTTGCGGAGCCTGAAGGCGTACTCCAGGCCGTTGCCCCTGACCTCGAACGACTCGGCGACGTTCGGGATGAGCTTGGTCCAGGTCGGGTCCCACGAGATGAGGTGGTCGTGGCAGACCGTCATCCACATCCAGCTGGGATCGGTGCTGGCCTCGACCGTCCGCCAGGTGCCGCCGTAGACACCGGCCTGCTCCAGCGGCTGGATCACCCGCGGGGTCGCCGGCAACCGCTTCGCCAACGGCGGAAGGTCGCCTGCCTTGACCCGGCTGGCCAGCATCGGGGCTTCCTTGCCCTTCGTCGCCGAGCCCCCGGTGCCGCCCGGGTCGTTGCCCTCCTTGCCCTTCGGGTCCATCGAGAGGGAACTACAGGCGGTCAGGAAGCTCGCGCCCACGGCCGATGCGCCGAGTGCCAGGAAGTCTTTCCGGGAGATCGTCCTTCTCATGGTGCGTCATCTCTCCTCGCGCCGGATCGCACGTCGGCGCCCGTCCACGGTGTGACCGTCGACGGCGGGGCGTGCACAGGTTCGCGTCGGTGGCGACGACACCGACGGTTCGACCCAGCGGTGTTCCCGGCCATGGGTCCGATCCCTCCGCGGACGGCAGGAGCGTCGCAGAGGGTTCGACGCGGTCACACGATCAGTGCGACCGGAGTCGACAGGGGCTGAAACAGTGCCGTTGCAACGTGGAATTGGCACTTCGTATCGTGGAATTGCCTGCGGTACGGCAGACGGTACGAGCGTCCTGCGGCGGCGTCAACGAGGACGGCACACCTTCGATGGCCGGATGCGGGCCCGAGGGCGACGGGCCGGCCGGCTCGCCACCGCACGACTCGCCACAGGCGCGGCTCTCCGGGAGTCCTGACCGCTAGTGGACCCACGCAGTGGTTGTGCAATGGAATTGTGGTTCTACGATACGGAATGATGACCGACCAGTCAGGAATGAGGGACCACACATGAGCGCCCCGACCGGCCGTGGTGACGCCCCGACGATCGCCGTCCTGCTCGACAGCTCGGATCCGCGGGCGAGCGAGCCACCCGTGCAGTGGGCGGTCAGCCACCTCACGGAGGTCCTGACCGACGTGGGCATCGGCGTCGACGACAGCGCCGGTCAGCAGGACGCCACCCTCTCGATCCTCGTGGGCGGCGGGGAGTCCGGCGGGCCCGCGGAGTCCTTCGCCCTCGGCCGACCGGACGGGGCCGACGGGCCGGTCGCCGTCACCGGCGCGGACGCCCGCGGTCTGGTGTACGGCCTCCTCGAGCTCGCCGACCGGGCCCAGCACGCGGACGACGCCCTCGCCGTACTGCGCGGTACCGAGCCGTCGACGCAGCAGCCCGCGACGCCGGTGCGCAGCATCCTGCGGGCGTTCGTCAGCGACGTCGAGGACAAGCCGTGGTTCTACGACCGAGGGTTCTGGACGGAGTACCTCACCGAGCTGGCCACCAACCGCGTCAACCGCGTGCAGCTCGCGCTCGGGATGCAGTACAACTACGGGCACCACCCGGCGACCGACAACTACCTCTGCTTCCCGTACCCCTTCCTGCTCGACGTTCCGGGCTACTCCGTCCGCGCCGGCAACGTGCCCGACCACGAACGCGACCAGAACCTCGCGGCGCTGCGGTTCATCAGCGACGAGGCGAAGCGGCGCGGCATCCACTTCCAGCTCGGCCTGTGGAACCACGCGTACGACCAGGGCGACGGCTCGACGCCGCACTACCCGGTCACCGGACTGACCCCGGAGACCCACGCGGAGTACTCCGCCGCCGCGCTGAACCTGCTGCTGCGCGAATGCCCGTCGATCGACGGACTGACGATGCGCGTCCACTACGAGGGCGGCATTCCCGAGCCCGACCACGAGGTGTTCTGGCAGACCGTCATGACCGCCGTGGCGGAGGTGGGCCGGCCGATCGAGATCGACATGCACGCCAAGGGCGTCGACGAGGCCCTGGTCCAGATCGCTCTCGGCACGGGGATGCCGGCCAAGGTGTCGGCGAAGTACTGGGCCGAGCACCAGGGCCTGCCGTACCACCAGACCACGATCCGCGAACGCGAACGTGCCACCAAGGAAGCCGGCACCGGGCTGATGGCGATCACCGCCCACCTGCGTCGCTTCACGCGGTACGGCTACGGCGACTTCCTGCGCGAGGGCAGCGACCTCGGCCTGCTGTTCCGCATCTGGCCGGGGACCCAGCGGGTGCTGCTGTGGGGCGACCCGGTCCTCGCCGCGGGCTACGGCCGGCTCGGCACCCTGGGCGGTGCCGCCGGGATCGAGCTGTCGGAGCCGTTGACGTTCAAGGGCCGCAAGGACACGGGAGAGCCCGGCGGGCGGGACCCGTACGCCGAGGAGGCCCTGCGTCTCGGCGGCCAGGAGTGGAAGAAGTACCGCTACACCTACCGGCTGTGGGGCCGGCTGCTCTACGACCCCGACGCCCACCCGGACTCCTGGCAGCGCTTCCTGCGCACGGAGTACGGCGCCGCCGCCGGGGCGGTCGAGCGGGCGCTCGGCTCGGCCAGCCGGGTGCTGCCGCTCATGACCGTCGTCCACGGCCTCGGCGCGTCCAACAACGGCTACTGGCCGGAGATCTACCTCAACATGCCGATCGCGGGTGGCCCCAACGCCTCCCACTACCAGCGGGACACCGCGAAGCCTCCCACGTTCGGCGGGGTCAGCGCGTTCGACCCGAGCCTGTTCTACCGGGTCGACGAGTTCGCCGACGACCTGCTGGCCGGGCACCGCGACGGCCGGTACACCACGCTCGACGTGGCGGCCTGGTTGGAGCGGCTCGCCGGCGATGCCGAGACCGGGCTCGCCGAGGCCACCAGCCAGGTCGCCGACGCCGACACGCCGAGCTTCCGCCGGCTGGCCGTCGACGTCGCCGTGCAGGCAGGACTCGCCCGCTTCTTCGCCGGCAGGTACCGCGCCGGCCTGTCGTACGCGTTGTACGAACGGACGAAGGACCCCCGGCACCTCGAGGATGCCGTCGCGGCGTACCGCCCCGCGCGGGACGCGTGGGCCGCGATCGCCGACCTGACGACCGGGGTCTACCGGCCGGACCTGACCTTCGGCGACGCGGCGTCGGAGCACGGGCACTGGGCCGACCGGCTGCCGGCGATCGAGGCAGACCTCGCCGACATGGAGCGAATGTACGAGTCGGCCAGGTCCGAGAGCGCCCCGACCGGACAGGTCATCCCGGCGGTGCCGCAGGGCGACCGGACTGGCTTCGCCCACACACCGCCGAACCCCTTCACCCGCGGGGACGACGTGGCGGTGTCCCTGTCACCACAGGGAGACTTCGACGGCACCGTGGTGCTCCACTACCGGCATCTCAACCAGGGCGAGGACTTCGAGAAGGTCGAGCTCGAAGCAGACGGCGCGGGCGGCTTCGGCGCGACGGTGCCCGGCTCCTACACCGACTCCGACTTCGCCCTCGTCTACTACTTCACGATCCACGCCGCCGGCGGCGACGCCTGGATCGTGCCCGGCCTGGAGGAGTCCCTCGCCAACCAGCCGTACCACGTGCTCCGGCAGACGACGACCTGACCCGCGCGGTCAGGGCATCCGGTCCACCAGCACGAACACCGGCCGCTCGCTCACGCTGAGCCGGACGGCGGAGTCCTGGACGGGTAGCGCCGTCTCGACGCCGTCCGTCTCGCCGTGGGTCATCCGGACCAGTCGTACCGGGCCGGATGCCTCGTCGCGGGACAGTGCCAACCGGTGGTCGTCGACGACCGTCCCGTCGCTCGTACGACACCAGACCACGTAGGCGCCGTTCGTTCCGGACGGGTTCCTGAACCGGTAGATCCGCACCCGGGGGTCGCCGGACGGTCGTTCGTCCAGGAAGGCCATGCCGGTCAGCCGCCTGCGCAGCGTGTAGACGTAGTACCACGAGGTCTTGCGCTGCTCGCCGGTGTCCGGGCTCGTCACCAGGCCGGACGAGCTGTACTGCGTGGGGTCGTCGCCGTTCACGTCCCGGATCATGTACATCTGGGCGCGGTCGACACCGGCCGCCGCGAACGCGAGATAACACCGGACCAGCCACTGTCCCTGGACCTCCTGCGCGGAGTTCGCACCGATGACCGGAGCCCGGCGCGGCGAGCCCTGGTTGGTGTCGTAGCCGAACTCGGAGATCCAGACCTCCTGGCGGGGCAGGTAGCGGTTGCGGTAGTCGACGAGGGCGGCGGCCTTCTCCCTGAGCCCGAAGTCCTCCGGACTGATGCCGGTGCTGTTGTCGTCCGCGGTGGAGTAGGCGTGGAAGTTGAGCACGTCGGCCGGGAAGTCGCCGTCGCGATGGACGTCGGCCCACAGCTTCATGGCGCGTACGAACTCGAGGTCGTAGCGTTCCTGGCCGACGCCGGAGAGGCCGCCCATCACCAGCTTGGCGTGCGGATCGGCGTTCTTGACGCCGACGGTCCTCCCCAGCGCGCCCCGGTGGCCGTCGTAGTCGGCACTGCACATCGCCGCGAACTCGGCGGGCGTGAACCACGGTGCCCGGCCCCGCCAGGTCCCGTTGGGTTCGTTCCAGTTCTCGAAGTACGCCAGGGTTCCCAGGCCCGTGAGGCGGGGTTGGTCGCCGCGGAGCTTGAGCAGCGAGTCCGGCACCGCGGTGCTGCCGTACCGGGCGGCGTACTGGAACATGTGGTCGGCGTGCGCGACGTAGGACGCCGGGTCCTCGGTGTCGTCTCCGGCGAGGACCGGCTTGTCGGCGAAGTCGGCCGGATCGACGGCGAGCCAGGGCAGGCAGCCCTGCACGGCGGGGCAGACGTCGATGCCGCGCCGGCGCAGTTCGGCGTAGTAGGCGTCGAAGTCCCAGCCGGTCCCACTGCCGCTCGGGTTCCAGGCGTTGGTGTTGTGCGGGTAGATCGAGTCCTCGTCCTCGTCCCACACCCAGTTGTGGTACTCCCGGATGTGCCCGGCGACCGCGAGGTTGTCCATCGGGTCGTCGATGAAGCCGTTCACCCCGACGAAGTGGTCCATCAGCGGCCTGGCGTGCGGTACGGCCTCGGGCGGTGGTTCGAGCTGACCTCGGCGCGTTCCGTACATGACGATCTCGCGAGGTGCGGAGCCGTTCTTCAGGACGACGTGCACGTAGCGGCTCGTGACGTCGAGCGGGTACGAACTCCACGTCAGCGGACTGTCCATCGCAGCGGTGAAGCGTTCCGTCCAGTTCGCGGGTGTGCCGGTCGAGACGACGACCTCTCCGGTCTCGTCATCGCCGTACAGGTACATCGCGTCCAGCTGGTAGACCGCACCCAGGTCGATGACCGCGCCGGCCGGATAGAAGAAGTCCCGGTCCCCGGGAGTCCACGCGGTCTGGGGCACTCCGCCGTTGCCGGCGGCGGGATCGCCCGCGACCTCCCGCTCGTCGACCAGCAACGTCGCATCACCCTGGGCGATCTCGTTGGTCACCATGTCCGGCGCCATCGGGATCGTCCGTGAGCGGGCGTGGGCAGGCTCCGCCGCCGCGACGCGGCCGGCGGCGGTCAGGCCCGCCGAAGCCGCCACGACGGAGGGAAGGAGTCGGAAGGCAAACTGTCGTCGCTTCATCGGCTGGTCGTCCCCCACGGTGTGAGCGTGTTCGGATGGTCGGCGTTCCGGCACCAGCAGGCGCGATGTTCGTAAACCGGTATAAACGAGCCTAGGGTTGACGATTCGTGGAAGTCAACGCGATCGCGAACGGCGCTTCGGTGCGAGGTCGACCGCTTCCGGAACCTCGCGCAACCGCTGCATAGACTGCGGGCGTGACGGCCGGCAGCACTCCGCGGCGACGCCCCACCATCTCCGATGTGGCGAGGCGTGCGGGCGTCTCCAAGGGTGCGGTGTCGCACACGTTCAACGGCGGTCGAGGCATGAACGCCGACACGATGGCGCGGATCCGTGCGGTGGCCGCGGAGCTCGGCTGGAGTCCGAACAGCGCGGCGCGCGCCGTCAGCGGAGCGGCGGCCCACGCCGTGGGAGTGGTGCTGCGACGCGATCCGGCGTTGCTGGAGCTCGACCCGTTCTTCTCCGCGTTCCTCGCCGGTGTCCAGGCCGCGCTCGCGCCGATCGGCTACTCCGTCGTGACCCGGTTCGCGGAGGACAACCGGCGCGAGCAGGAGGCGTACCGCCAGCTGGCGGAGGAGCGCCGCGTGGACGGGTTCCTGCTCGTCGATCTTCGCTACCCCGACCCCCGCTACGGGTGGCTGACCAAGCTCGGCGCCCGCGCGGTGGTCGCGGGCTCGCCGAGCCGGGGCTGTCCGTTTCCGCATGTCAGTACGGGAAGTTCGGGGGAGGTACGCCACCTGCTCCGACACCTGGTTGCCCAGGGCCATCGACGGATCGCCCACGTGACGGGTCCCGGTGAGCTGCGGCACTCGCGCCGTCGTCGCGAGCTGTGGGAGCAGTCCCTGCGCGAGGCCGGGATCGAGCCGGGTCCGTTGGTGGAGGCCGACTTCACGGCGGCGGGAGGTGTCCGCGCCACGCACGCGCTGCTGGACGTCTCGCCTCGCCCCACGGCGATCTTCTACTCCAACGACCTGATGGCGATCGCGGGCCTGTCCGTGCTCGCCCAACGCAAGGTCCGGGTGCCGGACGAGGTGGCGGTGGCGGGGTTCGACGACATCGGGCTGGCCTCCTACGTGACGCCGACGCTCACGACGGTGGGGTGTGACTACCGCCGGATGGGCCAGCTCGCGACCGAGCTGCTGCTCGCGCAGCTTGGCGGGCAGGAGCTCGTGCAGCCGATGGCAGTCGGAGCTGAGCTACGGCTGCGGCAGTCCACCGGCGACGGCCCGCTGGCGATGGCTCAGTCGGGTTCGTGGGTGGAGGCGAGGTAGCCGATCCTCGGCACACTGGACACGCCCGTCTCGTAGCCACGGACGTACGTCAGGCGCGGTGCGTCGCCGGTGAGCTCGATCCGCAGCCGGTCGGCGGTCACCGGTGCGAAGGCGTGCACGCGCTTGTGCCCGACGGTCTGGCCGGCGGCGACCAAGCGATCGCCTCCGCCCGTAAGCACCCGGTGCGAGGTCACCCGCTGGCCGTCCGCGTAGTCCTCCGCGATCTCGACGTGGTCGATGCGCACCTCGCGGCCGAAGTCGGCGTACCAGACCTCGCCCTGCCGGCTGAGCACCGCCTCCAGCGGCTCGGCGAAGCGCCGGTCCAGCTCTGTACGCCACTCCACCAGCCGTGCCACGTCCGTCTTCGCGATCAGCCCGGTGTCGTCGGGTGGAACGTTGAGCAGGAGGTTGGCGCCCATCCCGATCGACGCGTAGTGGATGGCCAGCAGATGGTCGAGCTCCTTCGGCCGGTCGTCCGCGGCCCAGAACCAGCCGCGACGGATCGACACGTCGCACTCCGGCGGAAGGTAGAGCGCCTGGTCGAGGCTCACGGACTCGACGGTGTACTGGCTGAACGAGGTGCGGTCCACGACGTACTCCACCGGGTCGGCGGCCAGGCCGTCCTCGTTGCCGACCCAGCGGATGGTCGGCTTGCCCATGTTGAAGATCATCGCCCGCGGTTGCAGCTCGTCGATCAGGGCGCTGATGGAGTCCCAGTCGTACGTCCGGCCCTGCGAGCCCGCGCCGTCGAACCACAGCTCGACGAGGTCGCCGTAGTTGCTGCAGAGCTCCCGCAGCTGGGCGAGATAGAACCGGTCGTACGCGGTCGCGTCGGGATAGCACACGGCGTTGCGGTCCCACGGCGACAGGTAGAGCCCGAGCGGCAGCTCCTCCGCCGCACAGGCGTCGGCCACCTCGCGTACCACGTCGCCCCGGCCGTCGCGCCAGGGGGAGGAGGCCACCGAGTAGTCGGTCGTCGCCGTCGGCCAGAGGCAGAACCCGTCGTGGTGCTTGGCGGTCAGGATGAAGTAGCGCGCGCCAGCGGCCTTGGCGGTGCGTACCCACTGTCCGGCGTCCAGGTCCCTCGGGTGGAACGAGGCCGCCGGCAGGGTGCCGTCACTCCACTCCTGACCGTGGAAGGTGTTGATGCCGAAGTGGCAGAAGAAGCCGAGCTCGCGTTGCTGCCAGGCGCGCTGGCCGGGCGTGGGCCGGAGGGTCATGAGGGGGAACGCTACGTGAGCGCCGGCCGGCAGGTCATCGCCGGCGCCACCACGCGGACGGGGGCCCGCACCGAAGTGCGGGCCCCCGTCACAGCGTGGGTGTGGAAAGGTCAGGCAGGAACGATGTTCTCGGCCTGCGGGCCCTTCTGACCCTGCGTGATGTCGAAGTTCACCTTCTGGCCTTCCTGAAGCTCACGGAAGCCCTGAGCGGCGATGTTGGAGTAGTGGGCGAAGACGTCGGGGCCGCCGCCATCCTGCTCGATGAAGCCGAAACCCTTGTCTGCGTTGAACCACTTCACGGTGCCAGTAGCCATCTCGAAACTCCTTTGGGGGCTTGGTCCGGGCGCACTGTGCGATCCCGGGGTGCGTATAAGAGGCCCCATCCGGAGGAACGCCGGGAAAAAACAAGGCTCCTGTCGGTACAGAACCGGCGGGAGCCCGAAGTCTTAGGGAACCACAACTGCAACCGGGGCCGACCTTAGCAGGGTTTGTGCTCGCGTGCACACCGGGCGTGTCAATTCGTCCCTGCCACGCCTGACGGGCGCCCGCCCCAGCCCACCGAGCTGATCTTGGCGGCGCGGATGGTGATCATCAGGCGGATTTGGTCGCGCCCGCCGTACCACTGGTAGGGAGCCCCGGTGTAGCGCTGGGAGAGCTGGTCGATGTGCTCCGCCGCGCCGTCGGTCGTGATGTCCATGACCCGCCCCCGGACGGCGAAGTAGCGAGTCGGCCGGTGGGGGTCGACGATGTTCACAGCGACCCGCGGATCGCGCTCGATGTTGCGTACCTTCACGTGGCCCCGAACGCTGTTGACGAGGACGTGCCGGCCGTCGGTGTCGGCCCACGTCTGCGTCAGGTGCGGCGAACCGTCCGGCATCGTCGTGGCCAGGAAGCACAGGCACGGCTGGCGTAGGAGGGCGAGCAGGTCGTCGGGAAGCTCCATCGCCGGTTCCTCTTCTGCCTCTTCGGGTGTCGGCCCGAGGACTGCTGTGCGGGCCGGGATTCGCTGGCAGCGTAGACGTCCTCGTGGGTAGCCCGTGATTCCGTACGCCCGCTGGTCTTTCGGCCGCATCCGGCCGACGGCGGCTGCGGTGTGATCACCGGGAGTAGCCTGACGGAAGAGCCGGCGATGCAGAGCTGTACAAACCTTGGGACACAAGGGGAATCAGCGTTGAAGATCATCGATTCCAACGTCCACAACGAAGTCCCCCATGTCGATGCCCTGCTGCCATACCTGCCGCCGTACTGGGTGGAGCAGATCCGGCACACCGTCTTCCGCGGTCCGATCGGCCACGACGCCCGCTATCCGCCGAACTCCGATGTCGCCATCCGCCCCGGCAGCCGGGTCGACGGCGGACCGCCAGACCTGGACATGGTTCGGACGCAGGTGCTCGGCCCGGACGTCGAGGCGGCCGTTCTCCTGTGCACGTACGCGGTCGACGGTCTGCACAACCCCGACCAGGCGGTGGCCCTGGCACGGGCCGCGAACGACTGGCAGATCGCCGAGTGGCTCGACAAGGACACCCGGCTGCGGGGATCCATCGTGGTGCCGGCACAGATCCCCAGCCTCGCGGCCGCGGAGATCGAGCGCGTCGCCGACCACCCCGGATTCGTCCAGGTGGCCCTTCCGGCCAGGGCCCACCACCCGTACGGAAGCCGACTGTTCCATCCCCTGTGGGACGCGATCACCCGCCACTCCCTGGCCGCGGGGATCTACTTCGGCGGCGCCCCGGGCAACCCGCCCACGCCGGTCGGCTGGCCGTCGTACTTCATCGAGGAGTACGTCGGGATGGCGCACGTGTTCGCCGCCCAGCTGACGAGCCTTGTCTCCGAAGGGATCTTCGACCTCTACCCGTCCGCCCGTGTCACCCTGCTGGAGAGCGGGGTGACGTGGCTGCCCGCGCACCTGTGGAAGTTCGACAAGGAATGGCGGAACCTCCGCCTGCAGGTTCCCTGGGTGAAGCGACCGCCCTCCCACTACATCCGTGACCACGTACGCCTGACGGCGCAGCCGTGGGACCTGCCGGCCGACGACCGACTGGCACTGGACCTGTTCGACCAGCTGGGCTCGGAGTCGCTGTTGCTCTACTCGACCGGCTTCCCGCACCAGCCGGTCGGCAACCTCGCACACCTGCTGGGCGTGGTCCCACCGGCCGCGGCCGAGAAGATCATGGCCGCGAACGCCCGGGACTGGTACCCCGGCCTGGACCGACGCCAGGTCGGCGTGGGGACGGAGGGAGACCGATGACCGCTGTGACCGACGCGCCACGCCGGACCGGGCCGAAGACCGAGGTCGGCCTCGTGGACTGCGACACGCACAACTACTGGGACAACCTCTCCGAGCTGAAGCCCTTCCTCGCACCGCAGTGGCACGGGATCCTGGACGAGTTCGGGCCGCGGCACTACGCCGGTGGCGGATACCCGCGGTTCTGGGGTGACGCCGTGGACAACGAGCCCCCGTCCGGCCGTCGGGCCGGGGCCGACGTCGGCTTCATGGGCACGGGCCACCTCGACCGGTACGACATCGCCTACGCCATCCTCATCCCGCTCACCCCGGTGACGGGGATGCCGAACCTCGACCTCGCCAACGCCCTCGCGACTGCGATCAACGACTGGCAGGTCGCCGAGTGGCTCGACCGGGAGCCGCGGCTGCGGGCCTCCCTCGCGGTGGCGACCGAGGACCCGGTGGCGGCCGCCGCCGAGATCCGCCGGATCGGCACCGACTCGCGCTTCGTCCAGGTGCAGTTCGGCGGTCGACCGCAGGAGCCGATGGGCCGAAGGCGGTACTGGCCGATCTACGAGGCGTGTGAGGAACTCGGCCTCGCGGTCATGTCGCACGCCTTCGGGTCGTGCGGTCATCCGATCACGGGTACGGGCTGGGCGTCGTACTACATCGAGGACCACGTCGGTCCGGCGACTCGGTCCAGGCGAACATCATCAGCATGATCATGGAGGGGGTCTTCGAGAGGTATCCGAGCCTGCGGCTGGTCTCGGTCGAGAACGGGTTCGCGTGGGCCTCGGCCCTGCGTTGGCGGATGGACAACGCATGGGAGCTGCTCCGCAACGAGGTCCCGCACCTGCGGCGGCGCCCGTCGGAGTACTTCGACGACCACGTCTACCTCGCCACCCAGCCGGTGGAGGAGCCGGAGAAGCGGGCGCACTTCCAACAGATGCTGGACCAGTATCCGGGGTTCGCCGACCGGCTGCTGTTCTCCAGCGACTACCCGCACTGGGACGGTGACACCCCCGGCCGGCCCGTACCCCTGATCCGCGACCGGGACGTCCGCGACAAGGTTCTCCGGCAGAACGCCCGCGCGCTGTACCGGCTGCCATGAAACACGTGGTGGCGACGCTGGAGGAGATACCTCCGGGCGAGCGGAAGATCGTGGAGGTCGCCGGCCGGTCCGTCGGCATCTTCAACCTGGGTGGCGAGTTGTTCGCGTTGCGGAACCGTTGTCCCCATCAGGGCGCCGAGCTCTGCCGCGGAAAGCTCTGGGGAACGGTCACCTCGTCGGTCCCCGGCGAGTTCGACTACACCCCTGGTGGGGAGATCCTCAGCTGTATCCACCACGGCTGGGAGTTCCACATCCGTACCGGGCAGTCCTGGTGTGACCCGGACCGGCTCCGGGTGGGTTCCTACCGGCCGGAGGTCAGGCGGGGCGACGAGATCCTCGAGGAAAGCAACGGCGACCGGAGGGTGAGGGGCCCCTACGTCGCCGAGACGGTGCCCGTGACGGTCGAGGGCGAGTACGTCGTGCTCGACTTCGGCTAGCCCGACTTCGGCTGGCCCCGGCTAGCGCCGCTCAGCTCCGGGCCACCGACAGCTCCGGCGTCCGAGCGAGGGTCTGGAACACCACGCAGTAGCGCTCGGTCGTGGCGATCAGTGCCTCGAGGTCCTCGTCGGACGCCTCGGAGTCGAGGTCGAAGCGCAGCCGGATCGACCGGAAGCCGACGGGTGCGGCGGCGTCGATGCCGAGAGTGCCGCGGAAGTCGAGGTCGCCCTCGGCCAGCACGGTGCCGGTCACCTCGATGCCGCGGTTGGTGGCGACCGCCCGAAGGGTCACCCCCGCGCACGCGACGAGTGCCTGCAGGAGCATGTCGCCCGAGCAGGCCAACGTCCCGTCGCCACCGGTCGCCGGGTGCAACCCCGCCTCGACGAGGGCGCGCCCGGTCTGGACGGAACAGGCGACACCGGCACCATCCAGCTCGCCCTCGGCGTGCAACGTGACGAGCGCCGCGGCGGGGTCGGCGCGGTAGCTGTCCTTGAGTGGGCGTTGCCGTTGGCGAAGTGCCTCGCGGTCCATCTGGGGCCTCCCTGGGTCGCGGCCGGACATTCTCGAGGTCCGGTGCGCGAGTGGCTCGAAAGAATACGTCGATACAGCGACTTGTTCCCCATCGGAATTGTCTACGGATTCAGGACCAAAGGCCGCACGGATGCCCCACATAATCATCCGGCGTCCGGGGTGCGATCGACATTACGGTGAATTGAATCGTGACCTCGGATCGGCTCGAAGCGCGAGGACAGGTGAGTCCAGCGGGGGCTGACAACTAAGGGGATTTGGTCATGTCCGAGACCATACGGCCAGCGCGGGCATCGGTGCCCGCACCGCGGCGCGGAGTCCTGGCAGGCTTCGACGGTCTGGTGCTCGCTCCGGGCGATCCTTCCTACGACGAGGCCCGGGTGGTGTTCAACTCGATGGTCGACAAGCGACCGGCGCTGATCGCCCAGTGCGAGTCGGTCGACGACGTGGTCGCGGCCGTGCGCTACGGCGTCGATGCGGGCCTCGAGGTCGCGGTCCGAAGTGGCGGGCACGGCGTGGCCGGCGCCGGCGTCACCGAGGGCGGGATCGTCATCGACATGCGGCACCTGAACGAGGTCGAGGTCGACGCCGACACCAGGACCGCGCGGGTGGCCGGTGGTGCGACCTGGGGCCACCTGGACCGGGTGTGCCAGCCGTTCGGACTGGCGACGACGGGCGGGCGGGTCTCGACCACCGGGGTCACCGGCCTCACGCTCGGCGGCGGGTCCGGCTGGCTCGAGCGCAAGTTCGGTCTGGCCTGCGACAGCCTGCTGTCGGTCGACCTGGCGTGTGCCGACGGCCGGACCGTGACGGCGAGCGAGACCGAGAACCCCGAACTGTTCTGGGCGTTGCACGGCGGTGGTGGCAACTTCGGTGTCGCGACGTCGCTGACGTTCCGGCTGCACGCCCTGCCCACCACCACCCTGGCCCTGCTGCTCTGGCCGGGCGAGGCGGGCCGCGAAGTGACCCGGGTGTTCCGGGACCTGATCGAGGCCGGCGCACCGGAGGAGCTGGGCGGCGGCGTGATCTACCTGACCGGGCCGCCGGAGGACTTCGTTCCGGCCCACCTGCAGGGCCGGTTCGTGGTCGCGGCGGCAGCGGTGTACGCCGGCCCGGAGGGCGAGCTGCGGGAGGCGTTCCATCCGCTGTTCGACCTCGCACCGGAGGGCATGCTGGTCGCGGAGATGCCGTACGCGGACATCCAGTCCGCTCTCGATGATCCACCGGGCTTCCGCAACTACTGGTCGGCCGAGCACCTCGAGTCCTTGCCCGCCGAGGCGCTCGAGCGTGTTCTGCGCCCGGGCCGCCGACATGCCGGTGCCCTCGCCGTCGCAGCATCTCCTGCTGCCATGGGGCGGAGCGGTCGCCCGCGATGCAGGACCGCTGGCCGTTGCCGTACCGGCGCGCCACGTGGGTCGTGCACCCGTTGGGTCTGGGTCGGACCCCGCCGACGACGAGCGCGGTGTCGGCTGGGCGCGGGCCCTGGTCCGCGACATGAAGCCCTTCTCGACCGGCGCGGTCTATCTCAACTTCATCGGCGACGAAGGGCACGACCGGGTGGTCGAGGGGTTCGGTCGGGACAACTATGCCCAGATGGCGCAGCTGAAGGCGGAGTACGACCCGGACAACGTCTTCCACCTGAACCAGAACATCAAGCCCGCCTGAGATCTGGGCCTTTCTGTCGTACACCGGGCAGGTGCCGGCAGGCCCCATTGGGCGGACCGGCACCCGGCTCGACGGATTCCTCGTACGGTGGCGACATGGTGCAGGAAACCCCTGCTCGGCTCGACCGGCAGGTGGTGCTCGCGCTGGTCGCGATGGCCGTTGCCGTCTTTGTCATCGCCAACGACGTCACCGCGCTCGCGGTCGCCCTGCCGGACATCGAACACAATCTCGACTCCGACGTCGACACCGTGCAGTGGGTGATCAACGCCTACGCTCTGGTGTTCGGCGTGTTCATCGTGACCGCCGGCCGGTTCGCCGACATGTTCGGCCGGCGGCGGGTGTTCTTCATCGGAGCGGCCGTCTTCGCGGTGTTCTCCCTGCTCGGAGGGCTCGCGCCCGGACCGATCTGGCTGATCGTGGCACGGGCGTTGATGGGACTTGGCGGGGCGATGATCCTGCCGTCGGTCCTCGGCATGACGTACGACGTCCTGCCCGAGAGCCGGGCCGGGCTTGCCGGCGGGATCGTCCTCGGTGCGGCTGGCCTGGGCAACGCGGCCGGGCCGCTGATCGGTGGCGCGCTGACGGACGCGTTCGGCTGGCGCTGGGTGCTCTTCGCGAACGTCCCGGTGGCCGCGCTGGCGGTGCTGGCGACGTGGCGGTTCATCGCGGAGTCGCGGGACGTCAACGCGGAGCGGGCCGTGGACGTCCCCGGGGTCCTCACCCTCTCGCTCGGTCTCGTCGCGCTTCTGGTCGCGCTGGACATGGGAACCGATCTCGGGTGGCTCAGCCCCACGGTCCTGGCGCTCGTTGCCGGCTGTGTGGTGCTGCTCGTGTCGTTCGTCGTCGTGGAGTCGCGGGCGGGTCGGCGCGCGTTGGTGCCGCCGGACGTCGCGAAGAACCGGCAGTTCCGGGCGATCTGTGTCGCCGTGCTGTGCATGTCCGTGGTCTTCTTCGCGGCCATCATGTACCTCCCCCAGTTCATGATGAAGATCCTCGGCTGGTCGGCCCTGGTCGCAGGCGCGGGGCTGCTGCCGATGATGGCGACGTTCGGCGTCACGTCGTTCTTCGCCGGCCGGTTCTACGAACGGCTGGGCGGCAAGCGGGTCATCACGGCGGGTGCGCTCGCCCTGGCGGTCGGGTCCACGCTGATCCTGCCCATCGGCACGGCGTCGTCGTGGGCGTCGCTCGTGCCCGGGATGCTCGCTCTCGGCCTGGGGCTCGGGCTGTTCTACTCGTCGGCGACCACCGCGGGCGTCACCGTCCTTGGCGAGTCGCGGGGCAGTCTCGCGGGCGGCATCGTCTACATGTGCCAGATCGGCGGCGGTTCGGTCGGCCTGGCCCTGATGACGACCGTGTTCACGCTCGGCTCGGCCCGGATGCTGGCCACCACCCTGGAGGGCCACGGGTTGGAGCTGACCTCCCCTGAGCAGGACGCCCTGCACGGTGTGCTCGTCGGCACCGAGTCGTCCCAGCAGGTCGCCGGTCAGCTCTCGGCGGCCGATGCCGCGCAGGTGGAGGTCCTCGTCCGCGAGGCGTTCACGGCGGGGATGCGGTGGGGGTTCGTCCTGGTGACCGTGCTGGCCTGGTTGGGCCTCGTGGTGACGCTGCTCCGGGTGGCCGGACCGCCGTCCGCACTGCTGCGCGCGCCGGACGCCGGCGAGCGCGACGAGCGCGACGAGCGCGACGAGCGCGACGAACGCGACGAGCGCGACGAACGCGACGACCTCGACCGGACCGGCTAGCGAACGGGCGCGGGCTCGGTCCGCTCGACCTCCACGGCGACGTCCGTACCGGACGAGTGGACCGTCACGCTGCCGTTGACCCCCGTCACGAGGACGCGGGACCCCACCGCGCCGAAGACTCCCGGCGCGGGGATCCCCTGCTGGAACCGCGCGAGCCCGACGCTTGCGACGGTCACCTCGGGTCGCGTGGCCGCGGCGAACTCCGGAGCTGCGTGGATGCCGTGGCCCGGCGCCACCAGGACGTCGCACCGCAGCTTGTCGGCGGGCACGTGGGGGAGCAGGGACTGCACCTGGTCCTCGTGCTGGATGTCGCCAGGGAGCAGGAACACCACGTCCCCGTGCCGGATCCGCAGGCCGAGCGAGTTCGCGTTGAGGAGGTAGTGCGCGGGCGGGTCGGACGCCGGACGGTCGTGGGGACGCGGATCGCCGAAGTACGTCTCGGGCGGCGCGATCACCTCGACGTCGAGATGGTCGTCCAGCGGGAGCCGGTCGCCACTGTGGGCCGCCAGGTAGCGACCCTCGCGAAGGAACCTGGCCCGGATCGCGGCGTAGTCGTCGAGCTCGCGCGACCAGGCGGGCGGCAGCGCTCCGTGGAACGTGTAGCCGGAGTCGTACAGCGTGCCCGTGTCCAGGTGGTCGGCCAGCCAGAGCAGGCCGCCGAAGTGGTCGTAGTGCGCGTGGCTGATCACCACGCCGTCCAGGGCGCCCACGCCGATCGCCTGGAGGTGGGGCAGGATCGTGTCGCGCCCGGCGTTGAAGTCGCGGACCCAGCCGGTCCCGTCGGGATAGCCGCTTCCGGTGTCGTAGAGGTACGTCCTCCCGCCTGGAGTCCGCAACACCACCGCGAGCCCCTCACCGCGCCCCACGTGGGCGATCTCCAGGCAGGTCAGTGTGAACGTCCCGGCCTTCGCGTCCATTTGGTCCTCCGGTCCCGTTGCCCCTCCTGATGCTCTCGTGGCACCGTGACGGTTCGACAGCGGGGCCTGGGCGGGCGGGGCGTCGAACGGTCCTGATCGGGCGGTCGGAGGGGTTTGCCGATGAGTAGTACAGACCAGTTGCACTACTTGCAGCTGACGGAGCTGTCCGCCCTCATCCAGGCGGGGGAGATCTCACCGGTCGAGGCGACGGAGGCCCAGCTGGCGCGGGTCGCCGCGCTCGACGGCGACCTCGGCAGCTACGCGGTGGTGCTCGCCGAGTCCGCACGGGAGCAGGCGTCCCACGCGCAGGCGGAGATCGCCTCGGGTCGCTGGCGGGGCCCGTTGCACGGGGTGCCGGTCGCGCTCAAGGACCTCGTTGACCTCGCGGGCGTACCCACCCGTGCCGGTATGCCGCTCCGGGCCGACGCGGTCCGCCGGTTCCACTCGACGGTGGCGCGGCGGTTGCTGGAGGCGGGGGCAGTGGTCCTCGGCAAGCTGAACCTCACCGAGGGGGCGTTCACGGAGTACCACCCGACGCTTCGGGCGCCCCGCAATCCGTGGGACGCCGGGCGGTACGTCGGTGTGTCGTCGAGCGGGAACGCCGTCGCCGTGGCCGCCGGTCTGTGTTACGGGGCGATCGGGTCCGACACCGGAGGATCGATCCGGTTGCCGTCGGCCTCCACCGGGGTGACCGGGTTGAAGCCGACGTACGGGCGGGTCAGCCGGCACGGTGTCGCCGAGCTCGCCGCGACGCTGGACCACCTCGGGCCGATGTGCCGCAGCGCCGCCGACGCGGCCGCCCTGCTGCAGGTGATCGCCGGCAGCGACCCGGCCGACCCCACCGCTGCCGACGTGGCCGTCCCGGATCTGGCGAGGGTCGTCGGCGAACCGGTCAGCGGTCTCCGGATCGGTGTCGACCGCGACTGGATCTGCAAGGACATCGACGCGCCCACCGTGGCCGGCGTCGAGCACACGCTCGCCGTCCTGGTGTCGCTCGGGGCCGAGGTCGTCGAGGTCGGCTTTCCCGACGCCACGGCGGTGATCGCCGACTGGTTCGACCTGTGCGGCGTGCAGGCGGCGGTCGCGCACGAGGACACCTTCCCGGCGCAGCGGGAGAGGTACGGACCCAAGCTGGCGGAGCTGCTCGACCGCGGCCGGGCGCTCACCGGCCTGGAGTACCAACGGATCGTCCTCGCGCGGGAGGAGTTCCGCGGTCGGTTGGCGTCGGTGTTCGGCGGGGCCGACCTGTTGGTGATGCCGGCGCTGGCGTTCGTGGCGCCACCGGTGGAGTCGCTGGCGGACCTGGCCGGGCCGGACCGGTCCCTGCTGCGCCGCTTCACCGTTCCGTTCTCGATGAGCGGGAGTCCCACGATCACCCTGCCGTCGGGGTTCCCACCGGACGGCATCCCGACAGCAGTGCAGCTGGTGGCGCGCCACTTCGACGAGGCGACCCTCGTACGCGCCGCAACGGCCTTCCAGTCGGCTACCGACTGGCACCGTCGGCATCCGCCGGGGTTCTGAGCACGACCGCGTCACCGAGGACACTCGGGACTCGCGGGACTCGGCGTGCTCAGGGCACTCGGGGTGCTCAGGGACTCGGGTGCTCAGGGACTCGGGGTGCTCAGGGACTCGGGGTGAGGAACCGGTCGGCGACGCGGTACTGGATCTCGTCGTCCCGCATGGCGTTCAGGTTGCTCAGCACCACGACGGACAGGTGCCGGTCGGGGAAGTGGGCGACCCACGCGTGCCCGCCGCCCTCGTGCCCGACCACCGTCAGCCCACGGTGCTCGGACACCGTCCAGCCGAGCCCGTAGCCGGACCGCGTACCGTCGTCGAGCAGCGCGGGCGACCAGAGCTCCGCGAGCAGCGCCGGGTCCAGCACCCGACCGGTATCGACAGCCGTCAGGAACCTCGCCAGATCAGTGACCGACGAGTTGGCACCGGCGGCGGGGAAGCTTCCGGCGTACGAGTAGACCCAGGTACGCAGCGTCCCGGTCTCGCGGTTGTAGAGGACCGGGTTGCGATCCCTCACCACGTCGTACGACGAGCCGTAAGACGTGGCCGTCATACCGAGCGGCGCGAAGATCTCGTCGTGGACGAACGCGGTGAACTCCCGGCCGGTGACGCGTTCGATCACGAGGCCGGCGGCCACGAACGCCGTGACGCCGTACGAGAACCGCTCACCGGGCTCGAACTGCAGCGGGAGTTCGGCGGCGAAACCGACCCGGTCCCGTGCGGACAGCGCGTCACGCTCGTCCAACGGGACGGCGCCGAAGCCCGGACTGGTCTCCCACCTCGGCAGTCCGGAGGTGTGGGTGAGCAGGTGCCGCAGGGTGACGCGGTCCCACGCGCGCGGAAGGCCGTCGACGAGCGTGGTGAGCGGCGTACCGAGCTGGACCTGGCCGGACGCGACCAGCTTCAGTACGGCCACGCCGGTGAAGATCTTGGAGACGGACGCGAGATGGAAGACCGAGCGCTCGTCGACCGGGACGTCGAGCTCGACACTGGCCACACCCGTGTGGTGGAGGAAGCGCGGCTCCCCGTCCTGGACGACGGCCACGGCCAGGCCGGGCACGTGGTGCGTGCGCCGTACATCGTCGAGGTAGCTCACCAGCTCCTGGAACGAGTCGCCCGCCACCGCCATGACACTACCCGCCCACACGTGCCAGGAAGGCCGGCGAACGTGGCCGTTCGTCCGGCGGCGGTGGCTTCAGGACGCATCCAGGATGGCTCCAGGTCCGGCCTCCATCGTGGTCCTTCGCGGGCTGGCGCGGTGCCGGTCCCGAACCCACGAGGAGCTCGCGTTGATCGCCACCATCGCCAGGGGAACCGCGGCCGTGACCTTCGGCCTGCTGACGGCCGTAGCCCCGCTGCTGTCCGGCCCGGCGCAGGCCATGACCACGCCGCGCGGCCCTGAGACGGCCTACCACTACGAGTGGAACGACGGCGGCCCGTCGGACGGCCCGGTCTACTACCACACCTACTACTGCAACGGGACGACCGGCGTGACGGCATGCTTCGACGCCGACGGTGACGACATCTTCGTCAAGGACACCAAGGCGGACGGCTTCTCGGCCGTCATGCGCTGGCACACCGACTACGGGCGCTGGGGCACCTGCCGTAACCGGCTCGGATCGGGCACCTGGGCCCTGTGCAACAAGAACCTCCAGGAGGCCTCACACACGATGACGTGGCGGGCCACCCGGTACAACGGCAACACCGGCAAGTGGGTCGCACCGGAGTCCAACGACTTCACGATGAACACCGCGGGATGACCGGACGCGCGGCGGTCCCCGCGACCGGCCGCGCACGCCGCCGCGCTCCTCGGTCTCCGCGGGCGGGGGAGACCGGGGAGCACGGTCGGCACGCGCTGGCTAGATCTCCTCGACGGCGATCGGGCTGCGCTCGGCGGCTCCCGCCTCCGCGTGGCCGTCGCGCCGCCGGTCGACCGCGGCGTACACCAGGGCCGCTACGACCATCGTGACCGGGAAGACCGTACCGACGAGAAGTCCGGCACGTAGGCCGGAGCCGTCGTCGACGGGAAGGAGCTGGGCGAGGTCGTGCAGCACGCCTTCGGTCCCGGTGGCGAGGTCGGCGACCGCCCCCGTGATCCACGGCCCACCCGCGCCGCCGGCGTCGCCGAAGACCGCCAGGACACCGAACATCGCCGCGCCGCCGAGCGGGAAGCGGGCGGCGGCCAGGCTGAACGTGCCCGGCCAGAGCAGGCTCACCGCGAGCCCGCAGAACGCGCACCCGACGAGGCTGAGCACCGGATCGCGCGCCAGCGTGGCCACCAGGTAGCACGCCGTCGCCAGGGTGCCGCAGCAGACCAGCGCCGGCAGGAGGGGCACCTTCTCGCCCCACAGCCCGTACGCGATCCGGCCGATGCCCATCAGGACCGCGAACAGGCACGGGCCGGCGAGGTCACCCCAGACCTTGGACACGCCGAGGCCCTCCTCGGCGAACAGCGAGGACCACTGGGACATGGTCAGCTCGGCCGCACCGGCGCTCAGCATCAGGACCATCGCGACACCGAACGCCGGCGCGCGGAACAGGGAGCGCAGCCGCATTCGGTGCTCGTCGGGGACGGTCGCGGGCAGCGGCACCCGCAGGAACGCGACCAGGTTGACCAGCGGAACGACCGCCCAGACCAGCGGGAGGACCTGCCAGGAGTCCTGGCCGACTCCGGCGAGGACCACCGTGGTGATCGCGACGACACCGACCTGGCCCCAGCAGTAGAACGAGTGCAGCAGACTCATCTGCGCTGCCTTCGCCTCCTGCGGCGTGGGCAGTGCGTCGACGACCGGGCTGACCAGCACCTCGAGGAGGCCGCCGCCGATGGCGTAGACGATCACGGCGACGCTGAGGCCGAGGTACGGCGAGGGCAGCAGGCTCGGCGCGACCGAGAGCAGGACGAGCCCGGTCGTGGCGAGGATGTGCGCCAGTACGAGCGGCCGGCGGTAGCCGACCCGGTCGACGATCTTGACCGCGATCACGTCGGTGACCAGCTGGGTGGCGAAGTTGAGCAGGACCAGCCGACCGAGCATCTCCACCGGTACGTCGTAACGGGTCTGGAAGACGATGAAGAGCAGCGGCGCGAGATTGTTGACGATCGCCTGCGTGACGTAGCCCGTGTAGCACGCCCGGCGGGTGGAGTCGAAGGTCATGGCGCCTTTCGATCGGCCGGTGGTCCCCGCGTCACCGCATCCTCGCAAATCGCGGTGCCGGGCGTGCGGCCGCAGGGGAGGTGGGCCGGCGGACCTGCCCGCGCGGTGAAGGGACCCTTCATCCAGTGTGGGCGGCCTGCCTGTCCGCGTGAAGGGCCCCTTCATCCAACTCGGGCGGCCCGGCCGACCCACCCCACCTGCGCGATGATGGGCCGGTGCGAGTGGTGGTGGTATCCGACACGCACGCTCCGCGACGCTGGCGGTCGTGCCCGGAACGCGTCGCCGAGCAGCTCCGGACAGCCGACCTGATCCTGCACGCGGGAGACGTGTGTACGGCCGGCGTGCTGGACGAGCTGGCCGCGTACGCACCTGTCCATGTCGTCCTCGGCAACAACGACGGGCCGGACGTGGCCGCCTGGGGTGCGGGTGGTGCGCCCGAGGTGCTGGAGCTCACTCTGGAGGGCGTACGCATCGCGATGATCCACGACAGCGGACCGTCAGCAGGGCGGCTGGCTCGGATGCGGCGCCAGTTCCCGGCCGCGGATCTCGTCGTCTTCGGGCACTCCCACATCCCGCTGACCGAGGTCGGCCAGGGACTGCGGATCTTCAATCCTGGTTCGCCCACCGACCGGCGTCGGCAGCCGCGCGGCACGATCGGGATCCTTCGGCTCGAGGCCGGCCAGCTCCTGGAAGCGTCGATCGTCCCCGTGACCTGAACCACGCGGCACGCAACGAACCCTCGAGCCCAGACGAGCTCGATGGTCGACAGGTCGCCACAGAGACGGGCTGGGCATCGTCCAGGTCGGCTCGACGGAAGAGCGTCCTAGCGGTGGGCTCGGGCCACGGACGGCATGGGCGCCGCCAGCAGCTTCTCCGCCGTGATCGGGAGGTCGCGCACGCGGTACCCGGTGGCGTGGTAGACCGCGTTGGCGATCGCGGGAGCGACGCCGATCGTGGCGAGCTCGCCGGCGCCCTTCACTCCGAGCGGGTTGACGTGCGGGTCGTGTTCGTCGACGAAGCTGACGTCCAACTCGTGGACGTCCGCGTTCACGGGTACGAGGTAGTCGGCGAGGCTCGAGTTCACCGGCCGGGCGTTGCGGGGGTCCACGACCGTCTGTTCCATCAGCGCCATGCCGATCCCCATCACCATGCCGCCGATGCACTGGCTGTGCGCCGTCACGGGATTGACGACCCGCCCGATCGCGTACGCCCCGACGATGCGCGGTACACGGATCAGCCGGAGGTCCGGGTCCACGGTCACCTCGGCGAAGACGGCGCCGAACGAGTGCGTCGAGTAGCGCGTGGGACCGGCCGCCGGCTCGTGGTCGACCGTCGCCTCCACGGGTTCGCCGATCTGGCGCATGACCTCCGCGAGGTCGGCATCCGTACGGCCCGCATCCGTACGGCCGGCGCCCGCGCGCTCCCGTACCTTGCGGACGACCTCGAGGCAGGCGGCCTGGACGGCGGATCCGACGCTCGCCATCGTCAGCGAGCCACCGTGCACGGGGGCCGTCGGGAGATCGGTGTCGCCGAGCTCGAACCGTACGCGTTCCATCGGAAGTCCGAGGGTCTCGGCGGCGACCTGCGTCATCGAGGTGTACGTCCCCGGTCCCATGTCGCTCGCCGCCGAGGACACCACGGCAGAGCCGTCGGGATGCAGCACCGCCCGCGCGCTGGCGCCGAGGTAGAGGGTCGGATAGGTCGCGGCCGCGCAGCCGTAGCCGACCAGGAGGCCGCGGGAGTCCCGCATCGACCCCGGGTGCGGCGACCGCCGGTCCCATCCGAACCGGTCGGCGGCCAGCCGGAGGCACTGGGCGAGCGAACGACTGGAGAACGGCAGGTCCAGGTCCTCGTCATGGCTGGTGTCGTTGCGCAGCCGGAGTTCCACCGGGTCCATGTCGAGGGCCACGGCGAGCTCGTCCATCGCGGACTCGAGCCCGTAGATCCCGCTGACCTCGCCGGGTGCCCGCATCGCGTTGGGTGTCTGGACGTTCCGGGGAGCGACGCGGTAGCGCGTCACGACGTTCGGACACGAGTAGAGGTAGCGGTCGAGGGCGACCAGGGACTCGCAGTACTGCTCGTACGTCGAGGTCTCGGCCACCGCCTCGTTCCGGATCGCGACCAGCCTGCCGTCGGGTTCGGCGCCGAGGCTGATGTGCTGCACGGTGTACGGCCGGTAGCCCAGCAGGCCGAACATCTGCCGCCGGGTCAGGGCCAGCTTCACCGGCCGGCCGACGTGGCGGGCCGCGATGGCCGTCGCCGTGACGTGGGGCCAGACCCGCAGGGCCGAGCCGAAGGCGCCGCCGACGAAACGCGAGATGACCCGGATGCGCGCGGTGGGGAGGCCGAAGACGGCAGCCATCTCGTCGCGTACGTTGTCGACCCACTGGGACTTGTCCCACAGGGTGAGCGAGTCTCCGTCCCACGATGCGATCGTGGCGGGCAGCTCGATCGGGTTGTGGTTCTCGCGCGGGATGACGTACTCCGCGTCGACGCGTACGGGCGCGGTCTCCATCGCCCGGTCGGCGTCGCCCCGGCCCGCCTCCTCACGGATGGCGAGCGCCGACTCCCCCAGAACCTGGTCCGGTGGGACCGCCGAGGCGGCCGCGTCCTCGAAGGTGGTGACCGCCGGCTCCTCGGCGTACGTCACGCGGACGAGGCCGGCCGCGTGGGTCGCCTGCTCGAAGGTGTCCGCGACGACGATGGCGACGATCTGACCCTGGTAACGCACCCGGTCGTCCTGCAGGACGTGGATCCGGTCGCCGGAGAGCGCGTCGACGAGGCCGCCGTGGTGGGGGTGGTACGGCAGCCGCGGAGTGTTGAGGTGGGTCATCACCGCCACCACGCCGGGTGCCTCCTCGGCGGTGCTGGTGTCGATCCCGGCCACCCGCCCGTGCGCGATGGTGGACGTGACCAGCACGCCGTGGACGAGTCCCGGTCCCGGGTCGAACTCCGCCGCGTAGCGGGCTCCACCCGTCACCTTCAGCCGGCCGTCGACCCGGGTCACCGGCCTTCCGATGAAGGTGTTCGCGTCCTCACCCGACGTGGATGTCATCCGCACCTCCCACGATCCGCAGGGCGCGGAGCACGGTCTGCTTCATCAGTTCGAGCTTGAACGCGTTGCCGGCGCGAGGCGTCGCACCATCCGCGGCCCGCTCCGCGGCCTCCTGGAACGAGGTGTCGTCGAGGCGGGCACCCACCAGGGCCTCCTCGACGGCGCGCATCCGCCACGGTTTCGTACCGACGCCGCCCATCGCGATCCGCGCCTCGTTGATGCGCCCGTCCTGTACCTCCAGGCCGACCGCCGCGGACACCAGCGCGAACTCGAACGACGTCCGGTCGCGCACCTTGAGATAGTGCGACGTCCGGGCGGCGGCGGACGCAGGGACCGCGATCGCGGTGATGACCTCACCCGGACCCAGCACGGTCTCGACCTCGGGGCTGTCGCCCGGCAGCCGGTGGAGTTCCCGCAGCAGGAGATCGCGTTCGCCGCGCGGGCCGTTCAGCCGAACGGTCGCGTCGAGGGCGACCAGCGGGACCGCGAAGTCCGAGGCGTGGGTGGCGATGCAGTGGCGGGAGACGCCGAGCACGGCGAGCATCCGGTGCTCACCGTCCATCGCCGCGCACCCCGAACCGGGGCTGCGTTTGTTGCATGCCTGGACGCCCGGGTCGCGGAAGTAGGCGCAGCGGGTCCGTTGCAACAGGTTGCCGCCGACCGTCGCCATGTTCCGCACCTGCGCCGACGCCGAGAGCAGCAGCGCCTGTGAGATGCACGGGAACCCCTCGCGGACCGCGGGATGGTCGGCCGCGTCGCTCATCCTGACGCCGGCGCCGAGTCGGAGTGCGCCGTCGGCACCGACGCTGATGCGGGCGTCGAGGACGTCGCCGTCCAACGCCACCAGGTGTTCCGGTCGACGGATCTCGTCGGTGAGCAGTTGCATCATGTCGGTGCCGCCGGCGATGTACTCGCTCTGGGGCACGGCGCCCAGTTCGCTCGCGCTGGCGAGGGAAGAGGGACGTTCGAGCGTGAAGGGATACATGTCAGGCGGGTCCCTCCGTGGCCTCCCGAGGGGTGGGCACCCGGCCCTTGCCGGCCACCTCGGTGATCGCTGTGACGATGTTGGCGTACGCACCGCACCGGCAGAGGTTCCCGCTCATGAACTCGCGGACCGCGGTACCAGAGGTCTCCCGGCCCTCGGCGAGGAACCCGGCCGCCGACATGATCTGTCCCGGCGTGCAGTACCCGCACTGGAACGCGTCGTGGTCGATGAACGCCTGCTGGAGTGGGTGGAGGGCCCCGTTGTCGCCGGGTGCCAGGCCCTCGATCGTCGTGATCTCCCGACCGTCGTACAACGCGGCGAGGGCCAGGCAGGACTTGATCCGGCGACCGTCGGCGAGCACCGTACACGCGCCGCACATGCCGAGGCCGCACCCCTTCTTGGTGCCGGTCAGACCCAGGTGTTCACGCAGCGCGTCGAGCAGGGTCGTACGCGGGTCCAGGTCAGGAAGGTCATGCGCGTGCCCGTTCACGCGGAGCGTGACCGAGACCGTGGACGTCTTCGGCATGCAGACCCCTTGCCGTAGCTGTCTGTGTACGCGGACCGCCGTCCGTTGACGCGGATCCGCCGCTCGTTGCACGGGCGTCAGGGGGAACGCCTCAGGCAGTGGCCTTCCCGTTACGGCAGGGGCGCAACCGCGAACGGAGCGTCGGCCGGACAGCTCCGCAACCAGGGGCCCTTCATCCGAACCGGCGAACTACTCAGCGCGGTGGTGAACGTCGACCACGGCAGCCGCCGACGGTGGTCGATCTGTGTCGCAGGACCAGGCGCCGAACGTGTCGATCCGGTCCGACGCCGTTCGTGTAGGGGGTGAGGCCGGCCACCACCCGGCGCACCACACCGGCGCACCACACCGGCGCACCACACCGGCGCACGCACCGGCGCACCACACCGGCACAACAGCGCACGGCACGCGCGAATCCGGCGAACCGGAGGAAGGACACCCATGTCTGACACCCGCATCCTGCTGACGGGACTCGTGGTCGGTGAGTCCCCACGCTGGCACGAGGACCGGCTGTGGTTCTGCCACTGGGGCCCGCACGAGATCGTCGCGGTGGACCTCGACGGCACCAGCGAGATCGTCACCTGCGATCCCGAGAACAGTCCGCACACCATCGAATGGCTGCCCGACGGCCGCCAGTTGGTCGCGCCGAAGCGGCCGGATCCCGGGCGCCGGCTGCTCCGCAGGGAATCCGACGGCTCACTCGTCCCCCACGCGGATCTGAGCGGTCTTCCCAGCGGCCTCAACGAGATCGTCGTGGACGGCCGCGGCAACACCTACGTCAATGGTCTCGGCTTCGACTTCCTGGAGTTCCTCGAGAACGTCAAGAACGACGACCCGGCCGCACAGCACGTCCCCTGGCGGGAGCGGCCGGACTTCGTGCCAGGGTTCATCGCGTTGGTCACCCCCGACGGGTCCGTGCGTCAGGTGGCGGACGGTGTCGAGTTCCCGAACGGCATGGTCGTCACGCCCGACAACTCCACACTGATCGTGTCGGAGTCCTTCGCCGGAAGGCTCACGGCGTTCGACATCGCGGTCGACGGCAGCCTGTCCAACCGGCGGGTCTGGGCGGACGGGATCGGTCCGGACGGCATCTGCGTCGACGCGGACGGTGCCGTGTGGACCCAGTTCGGCCGCAACGAGCTGCATCCGGATCCGCGAGGGCGGCGAGGTGCTGGACCGCGTCGAGCTCGACCGGGCACCGTTCGCCTGCATGCTCGGCGGGCCGGACGGCAGGACGCTGTTCATCATGGCGGCGGAATGGAACCCGGCGGACCCGTTCGGTGGACCGCGGACCGGCCGGGTGGTGACCGCGCCGGCACCCGTACCCGGCGCCGGGTGGCCGTAGGCCCGCGGCGCGCCCTTACGCCCGGTCGTCGACGAGCACGTCCCGGGACAGCGTGTGCTGGTAGGCACCGCCCGGGGCCACGAAGACCAGGACCGCGTGCGAGACCGGCTCGCCCGTGGCCGCCTCGACACAGCGCGCGTACGCCGCCAGCTGCGGCCGGTAGAGCGCGACCCGCGTGCTGATCGCACCCGCCGGCACCGCGTCGGTCTTGTAGTCGACGATGACGAGGCCGGTCTCCGCGCGGTAGATCAGGTCGACGAACCCCTCGAGTACCACCTCGTCGCCGGGTGTGACACCGAGCGCAGCTGCCAGCCCGGCGGCGTCGGGGCCGGTCACGACCGTGCCGACGTACGTCTCCTTCCAGTGTTCACGGCGGGCCGCGGTGCGTACGACATCGCGTGCCGAGCGCGGACCGGGCGAGGTCCTCGACCAGGGTGGCGTGCTCGAGCGACGCCCTCGGCGAGGACCTGCGCGGCGACCGCGTCCCGAAGGCCCGCTCCGGTGGCGAGGTCGACCGTCTGCAGCACACCGTGGACCGCCCGCCCGATCGCCGTACCGAAGCGGCCCTTGGACCACGGCGGGAGCTCCAGGTCGCGGGGTCCCTTCGCCAGGCCG
Source organism: uncultured Actinomycetota bacterium (assembly GCA_963721745.1). Classification (GTDB taxonomy): domain Bacteria; phylum Actinomycetota; class Actinomycetes; order Propionibacteriales; family Actinopolymorphaceae; genus Thermasporomyces. The sequence goes on from CAVRKO010000006.1 coordinate 159,685, forward strand.
GCGTCGGCGGCAGCGGGCAGATCGGGGCGGAGCAGCGGATCGGTGCCCTCCAGACCTGACGCGCTGACCGACGAGGACCGTGCCGCCCGCTCGCGCACACCGGCGATCCGCGCCTGCCAGGCGTCCCAGCCCGGCGGCGGACTCGACGTCGGCACGACCGCGGCGAACGGCGGCAGGCGGTCCGGCGCCGCGAAGTCCTCGACCGGCACGTCGGCGGCCGCGGCGGCCGCGCCGGCAAGAAGGGTGGCGTTCGTGTCGGCCCGGGACGCGGCGGACCGGTGCGTGGAGACGACCAGGTGGTCGCGGGCGCGGGTGCAGCCGACGTACAGCAGCCGCCGGCGTTCGTGCTGGTCCATCTGTTCGTCCACCGGCTGGGCGGCCTCGAAGTCGCCGGTCTGGATACCACGCCCTAGCTTGACGGCGAACCCGCCCGTCGGAGGCCACAGCACCTGGACGCCGTTGGCGCCGCGTGCCTGGGACGTCATGCCGGAGAGCACGACGACGGGGAACTCCAGTCCCTTCGCGGCGTGGATCGTCATCACGCGTACGGCGTCGGCATCGGTCTCGGGCAGGACGGCCTCCGCGACACGCGCGGACTCATCGCCCTGGTGGCCGGCCCACGCGAGGTACGCCCGCAGGCCGCCGTGCTCGGCCTCCGACCACGCCCGCGCCTGGTCGACCACGAACCGGAGCCGCCGCCAGGTGTCCCGCGCCCGCGGCCCGCCGGCGGCCGTCTCGAGCATCCGGCGGTCGGTCACGAGCGCACCCAGCACCTCACTCGGCGTCAGCCACCGCGCCCGCCGGTGCAGGCCTCGCAGGTAAGCCAGGGCAGCCGCCACCGGATGGGCCTCGTCGACCTCCGAAGGAGCCGGCGCCAGCAGGTTGAACGAGCCCCGTGCCCGCTTCCACGTCCACAGGTCGTCGTCGCCGCAGCCGAACAGCGGCGACCGGAGCGCGGTCACCAACGCGAGCGCGTCCGACGGGTCGTTGACCGCGCGGACGGCGGCGAGCAGGTCGCGGACCTCCTGCGCCTGGTAGACGAGGGACGTGGTCTCGGCCCGGTAGGGCACCCCTTCCGCGTCGAGGGCATCCTCCAGCTGGGGAAGCGACGTACGCGCCGGCACCAGGATCGCGATGTCACCGAGCCCGACGTCACGCCAGTCGCCGCTCGCCTCGTCGCAGACCTGCCAGCGTTCGGCGATCGCCGTACGGATCACCGCGGCGACGTCCGTGGCCTCCCGGGTGCGCAGCTCGTCGGCGGTCAGCTTCTCCCCGTGCGCCCTGGCGCCGAGCTGGACGACCGCGGCGCCGGCGGGTGGCTCGTCGCGGTGCCGGTCGAGCGGGTGGTAGTGCGGCTGGGAGCCGGGGGTGTAGTCGATGAGCTCGCCGAAGACCGCGTTGACCCAGTCGAGCACAGGCCCCACCGTGCGGAAGTTCGTACTGAGGCGAACGCCCGTTCCGAGGTGCTCCTGCGTCCGCAGGTAGGTCGCGATGTCCGCGCGGCGGAAGCGGTAGATGGACTGCTTGGGGTCGCCGACGACGAACAGCCGGCCCGGCGGCACGTCGACGTCCTCCCACCGGTCGGCCGAGGCGGCGGCCCCGCCGGCGATGCGGACGGCCAGCTCGATCTGGATGGGGTCGGTGTCCTGGAACTCGTCGAGCAGCAGCCGCTGGAACCGCTCGCTCAGCGCGGCGCGCACCTCGGCGTCCCCGCGGAGCAGGTCGCGGGCGAGGACGAGGAGGTCGTGGAACTCGAGCCGGCCCTCGTGGCGGCGCACCTCGGCGGCGGCGACGGTGTCCGCCCCGATCCGCCGCGCCATCGTGCGCAGGACGCCGTCGACCACCGCGTCGGCGTACCCCTTGGCCTCGGCCGCGACCGCTCGGCACTGGTTCTTGAGGTCGTCGAGGCTGCACCGCCAGTTGGCCTTGCGGCCGAGCCCCCAGGTGAGGTCGGCCGCCTGGGAGAGGCTGGTCAGCCGGGCGGCGTCGTCGGGGGCCACGGCGAGCCGGTCGGCCCACTGCCGGAGCAGCTCGAGTCGCGGGAGGAACCGGTCGGCGTCGTCCGTACAGCAGGAGGCCAGCTCGGCGAGCCGCCGGGCCTCGGCGACGAGCGCCGTGAGGTCCGGCAGCGTCGTGGCTTCGGGCGCGGGTCCGGTGAGTACGCGGTCGGCCACGAGGTCCCAGTCGGCGGTGAACGCCTTCGCCAGCGACCGCAGGTGGTCGAGCTTCAGCCCGGCGGCAAGCCCGAGCAGCAACGGACCGGAGAGCGCGTCGTCGTCGAGGATCGCCCGACGCTGCTCGGACCAGCGTTCCTCGAACGCGACGCTGGATCCCACCTCGTCGAGGACCTCGACGAGCGGCGGAAGTCCTGCCTCGACCGGGTGGGAGGTCAGGATGCGCTGCGCGAACGAGTGCAGCGTCCCGATGGCGGCGGCGTCGAGACCGTCGAGGGCCTCCTCGGCTCGGGCCCGGCGCTCGACCTCAGCCGGTCCGACGTCGGTCGCATCCGGTGCCGGCCGGGCCACGGTCTCGAACTCGGTCCGCAGCCGGTCGCGCAGCTCGGCACCGGCCTTCTCGGTGAACGTGACGGCCGCGACGTTCTCGATCGCTACACCGGCCAGCACCGTATGGACCACCCGGTCGACCAGGGACTTGGTCTTGCCCGAGCCCGCACCCGCCTCGACGAAGAGCGTCTCGTCGAGGGCGGCGACGATCCGGGTCCGCGCCTCGTCGTCCGCGAGCGGTGGAGCCCCGCCCAGCCCGGTCGACGCGTCGGTGGCGTCGGCGGAATCGGTGGCGTCGGTGGATACGGGGAACTCCAGTGGCAGCGGCAGCTGGTCGGTCATCGCGGGTCCCCCGTCGTGGCCTCGGCCAGCGCGTCGGGCTCGGCGAGCGCGACGTACGCGTACAGCGCCGGGTCGTGCCGCTTGCGCTCCCAGCGGCTCCGGGCCTCCTTGTGCCCGGCGCCGTCCGGGTCGCAGTAGGGGCACTCGACGAAGCCCCAGCTCGGTGTCTCCGGCGGGCGCTGCGGGAAGAGCCCGGCCGCGATGCTGTCGGCGATGACGGCCAGGGTGTCGGCGTACCGCCGCTCGACCTCGGGCGTGAGGCGGACGTCGATGCGGGTGCCGCGGTCCTTGCGGACGAACCAGTACGCCGCCTCCACCGGCGTACCGTCGTCACCCCACCGCTGCCGCGCGGCGTAGGCGTAGACCGGCAGCTGCAGCTTGGTGCCGCCGAGCACCGGGTCGGCGTCGAGCCCGCGGTACCTGCGGGTGCTTCCGGTCTTGAGGTCGACCACGACCAGCGTGCCGTCGTCCGCCTGGTCCACCCGGTCCGCGCTGCCACGGAACCGGATCGTCCGGCCGTCCCCGATCGGCACCTCCACCGGCTCCGCGCCGTTCATGCCGAACGTCATCTCGCTGCCCAGCAGGGTGGCCCGCCGCTCCAGCCGCCAGGCGTCGTCGGCGTCGAGCAGCCAGGCGAGGTCGGCCTGGATCCGGGTCCACTCCTGTTCCCACAACCGGGGGTGCCCGACGAGTCCGTGCCGGTGGAGTTCGGCAGCCTTCGCCTCGGCGAGGTCCAGCAGCAGCGCGCGCTGCTCGGCGGTCCAGCGCTCGCCCGGCGCGGGGCGCGCGTCGCCCACCTGTTTGACGAACGCGTCGAACGCTTCGTGCACGAGGGTCCCGACCGTGAGCGGGCTGATCTCCATGAGCTCTTCGGGCGCTTCGACCGGCTCGACCCGCAGCAGTCGCTGGACGAAGTAGGCGTGCGGACAGCTCGCCCACGCCTCCAGGGAGGTGGGCGAGACGACGCGGTGGCCGTCGGCGATGTCGGGCAGGTCGTGCCCGGCGAGGTTGCCGTCGTAGCGCGTGAACGCCGCGCTCGCGCGCTGCCGCACCATCGCGCCGGCGGCTGCGAGGACCGGGTCGTCGAGGTGCGCGCCGGCGGTGAGGGTGCGCAGCCGCCACTCCTGCTCGGTGGCCGGCGCGTCGGTGAGGACCAGGCTGCCGGCGTACGACGCCGAGCCGGCCAGCCAGCCGTCCGGCTCCACCGCGTCCCACCGGGTGCCCGCGAGCACCGGGTCACCGGACAGCCGGCGCAGGGTCGGGAGCAGCCAGCGGCTCGGGAGCCGGTGGCTGTGCCGGCGGAGGTCCCCGCGCGGGAACGACGCGACGACGGCGGGTGCGGCGGCGAACGCGGCGAGCAGGTGCCGGTGCTCCCGGTCCAGCCGGTCCCGCGACATCGGCAGCTCGCCTTCGGAGGCGGCGCGTACGCGGTCGGGCAGCAACGAGTCCTCGTGATGGCGGCCGGGGTAGAGGTCCTCGGCGAGCCCGAGGACGTACACCACGTCGGCGTCGAGCCCGACCGCGGACGAGATCGGTGCGACGAGGACGCCCTCGCCGAACCGGCCGAGCCGCGGCAGCGTGTCGGCGAGTTCGAGCTCGACCACCTGACGCAGCGCCGGCAGGTCGGCGGAGGGCTCGATGTCGTCGAGGCCCTGCAGGCCCGCGAGCGTCAGCTCGACCCGGCCCGCCGCGCGTGACTCCTGCTCGGGCAGCCGGGCCAGCGCGGCCTCGTCGCCGAACAGGTCGTGGAACAGGTCGAGGGCCCACGGTGCGAGCTCCCGCCAGGTCCGGGCGGTGGCACCGGCGGCGAGCCGGCGCTGCAGGTCCAGGACGAAGGTCCGCAGGCGTTCGGCGGCCTCGGCGTCGCGCTGGTGCCGGGCGACCAGACCGGCGGACGGGTCCTCGGCCGCGCCTTCGCGGTCGGCGGCGGCCCGCTCCTCGTCGACGTACAGGCCCAGCCTCGCGTCCCAGTCGGCGCCGCGTACGACCCCGGCGACGCGCGAGATGCGTTCCCACCGCGCGACCGGCACTCGGTCACCGTCGCCGTCCCGGACCGGTGCGTCGGCGAGCAGCCGGAACAGGTCGTCGCGGCGGAACTCGTGCGTGGGCAGGTCGAGCAGGTCGAGCAGGCCCCGGGCGAGGGCGTGCTCGTGGGTGGGCCGGACGCCGACACCGTTGACGGCGACGCCGGCCGCGGCGAGGTGCTCGTGCAGGAGCCGCGCGTAGGGGTCGGCCGAGCCGTAGAGCACGGCCACCCGGTGGGCAGCGGTGTCGCGAAGGGTGTCGACCACGCAGCGGACCACGCAGCGGACCTCGTCGTCGGCGTCGGAGGCGTGCAGCACCCGCGTCGCGGTGGGTGTGGCAAGGGCAGCCTCCGCGTCGGGCTGCTCCAGCCCGAGCCGGTGCAGGGAACGCCGGACGGCCGCGTCGGCGCGTACGGTCCCGGTCAGCCCGGCGAGTGCGACCACCGGGGTGGTGCCGGCCAGGGCGCGGACGAGACGGGCCGAGCCCTGGTCGAGGTCCTGCGGGAGGAACAGCACGACCGTCCCCACTGACGGGACGGTGCCGGCCGTCGCCGCCTCGGCGGCCGTACGCGACAGGTCGGCCTGGTCGTACCACCGGTCGGCGAGCTGGTCACAGACGGCGTGGTGGAGCCGGACCAGATGCGTCGCGAGAGCTGACGTCCCCGCCACCGCGACCAGGGCGGATGCGGACAGGTCCCGGAGCGTGCGGTGGGCCTGGACGAGGGCACGGACGGTGGACGGGTGCGCCGCCACCGGCCCGAACGGGCCCGGGTCCTCGGCTAAAGCGCGTCGCCAGGCCGCGGCCAGGATCGGCCCGGTCACCGGTCGCCGGCCCTCCGCGGTCAGCGTCGGCGCGGCGAGCAGTTCGGCGAGCCGGGGAAGGGTGCTCACGGCGAGGCCGGCGATGCCGGCGCGGCCGCTGCCGTCGCCGCGGGCGAGAATGCGCCGGGCGACCAGGCCGCAGACGTTCGTGGGGACGACCAGCGTCACCGGGGCCAGGGGGTCGGCTCGCTTGATCTCGGCAACTGTCCGGCGCAGCGCGGCGTACGCCGCCACGCCGTAGCCGGTCGTCACAACCTCGATCGGAATCGCACCCCCAGCCGCTGCGTCGAGGACGGGCCGAACGGTTCGTCCGACCCACCGTAGACCGCGGCGAGGACGGTTGCCGTGGTGGCGCGCGGTCAGTCGCCGGTCGTGCCGTCCAGGAGTTCGCGGAGGATGTCGAGGTGCCCGTTGTGCCGGGCGTTCTCCTCGACCAGGTGGTGCAGGATCCAGCGCAGGTTGAACTCCCGGCCGTCGCGCATCCGGAGCGCAGCGGGCATCTCGAGGTCCCATCCCGCGATGAGCGTGTCGTGCTCGGCGGCCAGGGCCTGGTAGTCGGCCACGACCTCCGCGAGAGGCAGCTGCAGGCGGTAGTGGAACTCCCGGTCAGGGTCCTCGTCGGTCCACGGACCCTCGTCGTCGTGGCCGAGCAGGCGGACCTGGATCCAGGAGTACTCCACCCACCGCAGGTGGCTGATCACGCCCGAGACCGTCATCATCGGCGAATCCGGGAGCAGTGCCTTGCGGGCGTTCTCCTCCGAGATGCCCTCGCACTTCGCGATCGCCGTTCGGCGGGTGTAGTCGAGCAGGGTCAGCAGCGTCGTGCGTTCGTCGAAACTGGTCGGTACGTCGGTGCGCTTCGTTGTCATGACCGGGATCCTGCCGACCGAACGTATGCCGGTCGAGCGCATTTGCCGGGTGGACCTGGTTACCGGCTCCCCAGCTCAGCGGTGTAGACACCACCGCCGCGCAGCCCGACGAACACCCTCCCGTCCGCCCCCACCGCCAGGCTCAGCGCGTCGAGAGTGCCGAGGCCACCGGACGCCCGGGCGTACGACCGACCCCGGTCGCGGCTGACCAGCACCCCCCGGCCGCCCTCGAGGAGGCCGGCGTCGTAGAACGAGCCGGTCGCCGCGTAGACGTCGCCGCGGGGTCCGAACGCGAGGTCGGAGACCCACAGCTTCAGGGGCTGGTACGTCGCCGGCACCCTGGTCTCGCCGCCGTCCGTACTCAGCTGGAGTGCGTGACCGCCGAAGGCGATCCGGCGCGGGTTGCGGGGATCGACCTCGATGGCGGTCGTGGCCACCGCGTGTTGTCGCGCGAAGTGCCGGCCCGCGTCGGTGGACAGGTAGAACCCGTCCAGGTCGCCGGCGTACACCCTCGACGGGTCCGACGGGTCGCCCGCGAGCGCCAGCGGCGCGCGGTCCATCGGCTCCCTCCGCCAGGTGTCGCCGCCGTCGTGGCTGATGAACAGGCCCTGGCCCTCGTTGAAGTAGCGGAAGCCGACATAGATGCTGTCCGGGTCCGCCGGATGCACGAGCAACGAGGTGGGCACCTGCTCGGCCTTCAGCTTCCGCACCCAGGTCTCGCCGCCGTCGTCGCTGCGGTAGACGGCGAACGATCCCAGCGGTCCGTCGCTGACCTTGAACAGGACCCGCGGCTGTCCGGGCACGCTGCCGAGGAAGTACGTCTGGGCCTCGGGGTCACCCTGCCGTGGCGACGTGCCCCAGTCGGGCGAGGCCGGCAGGCCGTTGCCGCTCAGGTCCGTGCCGTAGGTGTCCCAGGTCGTTCCGGCGACCAGCCGGTTGCGCTGGCCGGGTCCGCGGGTGAGCGCCAGCGCGTTCACGTCCACGCCCTGGATGCCGACCCGTTCGTACCTGCCGCCCTCGTCGGAGGTGGCGTAGACGCCGGCGGCGGACGACAGCCACAGGTCACCCGCGACCCGCTCCAGGTCGCCCACCACCTGCCCGGCTTCCGGTCCCTGCCGCGCCGACCAGGACGCGCCCAGGTCGCGTCCGATCCAGACGCCCTGGTCCGAGCTGGCCCACACATCCCCGTCGACCACCCGCAGGTCCCGGCTGACCAGGAACCTGTCGGTCGGTGCGTACGCCTGCCGCCAGGTCCGGCCCGCGTCGGTGGACTCGTGGATCGGCTCGCGGGTGCCGAAGCCCCACACGAACACGTGGCCGTCCACCGCGGTGACGGTCTCGACGCCGCCGAAGTCGTTCGGGTTGAAGAGGAACGTGGGACCGGAGAGGTCGCCGCGTACGTCGTCGTACGCGTACAACCCGTCGGCGGTGGCGAGGTAGACCCGGTCGCCGTCGATCGCCACGTCCTGGCGTAGTCCCAGTCGCCCCACAGGGTCCGCCAGGTCTGGCCGGCGTCGGCGCTGAGGTAGAACGCGTCGTCGGACACGACCGCGAGGGTGCGGCCGTCCGACCCGACGGCGAGCTCGAACACCCGGTCGTCGGGGAACGGCAGCCGGCGCCAGTCGTCGCCGGCGTTGTAGGTCACGAGCAACGCGCCGTCGTACGTCGGGTCGACCTGCCCGGAGTCGATGCCGAGGTAGTAGCGGTTGCGGCGGGTCGGGTCGGCGGCCAGCACCGGTTGGGCACCGAAGCCGCTGCCGCCGGCCAGTGGCAGGTTGCTGAGCTGCTCCCAGCTGTCGCCGCCGTTCCTGGTCCGGAACATCGTGGCGGTGCGGTCGGACGTGACGAGGACGTCGTTGCCGCCGGCCGGGGCGGGGGCCAGCTCGCCACCCGATCCGTACGGCCCGACCGGGCGCCAGCCCGGCTGCGACCCGGGCGCGACCACCTCGAAGGTCGTGGTGCCGGTCAGCTCGGCGCCGCCGTACTGCGTGGTTGCCGGGGCGGTCGCCGCCACCTCGTACCCGCCGACGGGCCCGGTCGGCACCGGCGCCCGCCACCAGGTGTCGTGGTCGTGCCGCGCGGTCACGGTACGCCGGAACTGCCGCGGTCCCCGCACGGTGACGACCGGCGCCGACGCGATCTCGACGGGTGCGCGGAGGAACACCTCGGAGCCGTCCACCGCCGGGTCGGGGGTGGCGAACAGGCTCAGCGGCCGCAGGGACAGCGCGTACGGCACCGTCAGCCCGTCCCGGTCGCTGTCGTCGAGGCGGGCGGTCACCCAGCCGGACACGTCGAGGTCGCGCTCGTCGGGGTCGACGGTGCCGAGCGCAACGTTCAGCCGCAGCTGCGTCCGCTCGCCGCCGACCAGCCGCACCCGGCTCGGCGACACCGTCACGTCAGCCTGCGTACCGGTCGCCTCACGCACCTCGAGCGCCAACTCGTGCGGCCGGTTGTCGGAGTTCGTCAGCGTCACCGTCGTGGTCCGGGTGACCGGTGCGGTGCCCGAGCCGGCCAGCCCGAACGAGACCGTCCGCGGTGTCGCGGTGACCACCGCACCGGCGGCCGCCGGGATGTCGAGCAGGCCCGCGCCCTGCGTGAGCGGTCCGGCGTCGGCGAGCCGGCGGGCGGTACCCGTGAGGGCGGCCTCCACCTCGTCGGACGTCCAACGGGGGTGCAGTTGCCCGAGCAGGGCAGCGGCGCCCGCCACCATCGGCGCGGCCATCGACGTGCCCGACACCCGGCCGTACGCACCCCCGAACATGCCGACCGGCACCGTCGAACGGACCTCCACGCCCGGTGCCACGAGATCGGGCTTGGTCTGCACGAGGCCGGACGGACCTCGGGAGCTGAACGCGGGGATCGTGTCGGTGGCCGAGACCGCTCTGATCTCGAGCGTCGTGGTGCCGGCGGCGAGGAAGCCGCGCAGGTCGGCCGCGGACGCGGCCGGGATCTGCAGGGCGACCATGGTGTCGAGCCGCCCGTCGTCGCCGGAGTCGCCGGAGTCGCCGGAGTCGCCGGAGTCGCCGTCGTCGCGCGAGACGCGGGAGTCGAGGGAGTCGACGTTCCACTCGTGTCCGGCTCGGCGGACTGGGCCGGACCGACTCCGGGACGGTGCGCGACCCCACGGCTCGTCCGGATCGGGAACCGTGATGAGCGCGCCGGCGGCACCGTGCTGCTCGGCGACCAACCCGGACTGGAACCACGCCGACGGGTTGTCCCCGGAGTCGACGAGGACCACCCTGTCGGTGACGTCCACGCGTTCGTAGTCGGCCGCGGTGCCGGCACCGACGTCCACGACATCGAACCGGGTCGTTCCGGGTCGCGGGTTGGCGGAGAACCCCAGCCGGCTGGACTTCAGGTCGTATGGCCGGGGTACGACGACGCGTGCCTCGGGCACCTGCACACCCGTGGTGCTGGCGCCGACCGTCAACGCACCGGGAGCGGACGCCGGCGAGCCGATCGTCTGGCCGTCGGGCCCGTCGTTGCCGGCGGAGGTGACGACTGTGAAGCCGGCCTCGGAAGCCGTCTGTACGGCCTGCTCGAGCAGGTCGGGCCCGCTCGCCCTCGGGCCGCCCAGGCTCAGGTTGAGGACGCGGGGATGGCGGAGGTTGAACGGATCCGTGGCCGCGTCCAGCCCGGCGAGGATCCAGGACAGTGCCCCACTGCCGTTGCGGTCCAGGACCTTGTACGCAAGGAAGATGACGTCCGGCGCGATACCGGTGACCGCACCCGAGGCGCCGATGATGCCGGCCACGTGGGTGCCGTGGAAGTTGTCGTCGTCGGGGTCGGCGTCGCCATGGACGTAGTCGTAACCGCCCACGACGCGGCAGCCACGGCCGAGGCAGCCGCCGAGGTCGGGATGGTGGTAGTCGATCCCGGTGTCGAGCACCGCGACGGTCTCACCGGTCCCGGTGACCGGCCGACCGGCCGCATCGCGCAGGTTCCAGACCGCGGGCGCGCCCACGTGCGGGACCGCGTTGGCGAGCGTTGCGTGGTACTGCCGGTCGGGATACACCCCCGCCACCCCGGGCATGGCGCGTAGCGCGTCGACCCCGGCGGCGTCGGTGGTGACCGCGAGGCCGTTGAGGAGGCTGGCGTACGTCGCGGTCGTCCGCAGCGTGACTCCCTTGTTCCTGGCGCTGCGTACGAGGTCCGTCTGCTGCCGGCGCAGCTGGGTCACGCGGTCCCGCACCCGCTGCCGGCTGCCGCTCGCGGGGGTAGCGAACGCCAGGCCCGGCCGGCCGTCCAGCTGGACGATGACCGTCACCGGCCGGCTCTTCGGAAGGCTCGGTGCCGCTCGCGACTGAGCCTGGTCCGGCTGCGCGGCGACCGGGAGCAGGCCCGCCCCGAGCGCCATCGGCAGGACGACCGCCACCAGGGCTGCCACCCCTCGCCAGCTCTTCGTTCGCATCGACATGGGTACCCCTCCGCGCGGGAAGCCGGCCGTAGGTCGTGCCGCGTGCCGCCGTGCGTGGTGCGTCATGCGTCGTGCGGCGGCGGTACAGCCGCGGATGCTAGTGAGACCTGGTGTCGTTGGGGGGACATGGCGCAAGGTCGCCAGGCCGTACCGCGGTCGCCGGCAGGGGTTCCTTGCGTCAGCGAATTCCGGCGCTGCCGGCGCCGAGGTTGACCTGGTAGATGTACCGCTGGCTGAAGAAGTAGACGACGACCATCGGCAGGGTGAGGAACAGCGCGCCGACCATGACCAGGTTGTACGGCGGCGTCTGGGCGTTGGTCGACGTGCCCGAGAGGAACTGCACGCCGAGGGCGAGCGGATACCTGCTCTCGCTGTTGAGGTAGATGAGTGGGCCGAAGAACCAGCCCCACGAGAACGCGAAGCTGAACACGCCCACCGCCACGATGACCGGTTTCATCAGCGGCAGGACGATCCTCGTGAAGATCCCGAAGTAGCCGAGCCCCACGGACTGCGTGGGTCCCCGGCGGATCCGGGCGACGTCTCGTGGTCAACCTCGGCGCGAACCATCCCGTCGAGGAGGTGACCTTGCAGTGGACGCGTGGGGCGAAGCCTGCTGCGAGTGTCGAGGTCTCCACGGATGGTGTGACGTGGATGCCGTTCACGAGTGGCGTGAGCGCTTCGTACGTGTCGGTGCGGATCGGTGCGTGGCATGCCGGTGACGCCGGGCTCGCGGAGGTCGCTGTCCGCTGACCGTGTGCCTGCCGACTACGCGCCCACCGGTATCGGCTCGCTGGCGCGGCTTGCTAGCTGGCCGTCGCGGGCGTTGAGCGCGCGGGAACGAGGCGGCGCTCGCCCTCATGCATCGCCCGGCGCCGGGACGTGATCGTCGCCGCCGGTCCTAGTTTCTGATGCGGTGGTTGCGGAGGGGGTTGCGGTGCTTGTCGATCCATCCGGGTGGGATGAACTCGGGATGCCCGTCCTTCGCTGTTCGGACGTGCCAGGTGCCTTGGTGGAGGTGTCGGTGGTGGTGGCCGCAGAGCAGGACGCCGTTGTCGAGGGTGGTCGGGCCGCCCTTGCTCCAGGGGACGATGTGATGCGCCTGGCACCACGAGGGTGGCCGATTGCAGCCGGGGAAGGCGCAGCCGCGGTCGCGGAGTTCGAGCAGGCGCCGGACTTTGCCGGTATAGAGCCGTACGCCGTCGGACAGGCTCGCCCCGCGGTCACGCTCGCTGAGGCCTGGGGTGTAGACGCTGACCTGGGCGTCGCAGGCGAGCTCCTGCGCGGTGCGGGCAGAGACTGAGTCTCGCCGGTGTGGAGCAGTTCGGCGGTGCCGGTGCCACTACGGAGCTTGTCGGGGTCGATGGTGAGGACGATCTGCGGCTTCTCCCCACTATGGGAGGGTGCGCCACCGGAGGCGAGGAACCGGCGCAGCAACTCATGGAAACCGTCACCCATCCGCTGGGCGGGGGTGCGCAGGTCCGGCCCGTTCGCATCCGTGGGCCGCGGCTTGGACAAGGGTTCGAGGGCGACGCGGAACATCTCATTGGTCAACGGGTCGAGCTTGCCGCGTAGGAAGGTGGAAATGGAGTACGGGTCGTCCTACAGGACGATCTCGCGTTCCCGCTCCGCCCTGGCCTCTTCGGCCGGGAGCTGCTTGCCTATCTCCCGGTCGGCCCGATCTTCATCGATGGTGTAGAGGATCTTGCGGCCCAGGCCAGCGAGATCTTTCGGATCAAAGATGCGAGCCTTGGCGAGCAGCAGCTGCTCGGCCTCGACGCGATCCTCGATACCGACCCAGGCGGGGAGTCTGCGCATCGATCGGGCGATCACGTCCGCATGGTCAGCAGAGATCTCACCTCCAGCGAAGCCTCACGGGTGGAAGGCAGGTCGGTATCGAGGTCGCGGGCCAGCTTCACCGCCCGGCCCGCCTCTTCCGGCCGCAACCGCAGACGAGCTGGACAACCACGCCGCCGTGTTCGCCGCGCCGACCGACTTCGCCACCTCGCGCCGGTCCGCTTCCCGCACCGCCGACAGCAACTCCGCCTGGACCTGGGCGAGGAGCCCCTGCAGATCAGTCAGTAGTCACCGAGCTCATCCGTCGACATCGACAACGAACCAACGCCGGACATGCCGTCCAACGCCGCCGCATCCGCTGCACCAGCACCGCATTGCGGTGCGACGGCGGACTCCCCGTGGTCGACGTCATGATCCAAACCTAGACCAGACCACCGACAACCGACGACGGCTCTCGGATGCGTTCCGAAGCCCAACAAAACAAGGGGTTTCGCATCGCCGGGTGCCGTGTGCTCCAGCATGCCTGGACCGAAGGCTCGGTTCGTGGTCGTGGCGTTGCCAGCGTCACCCGCCGTCGGTGCGAGGTGGCCATTAGGATCGCGGCGAGCGATGTCATGATGCAAACCTGGTGTCCTGACTCAGGACACCAGACCAGGGCACCGACAACCGACGGCGCCCAAGGATGAGCCGAAGCCAACAAAACAAGGTGTTTCGCATCGCCGGGCGCCGTGTGCCTGGTCAGGGTGCTACTGCCGTTCTGGCGACCACTGTCAGTTCTCCTGGCGACCGTCGCTTGACGCTTCGCGCCGCGTCCGGCAACGAGCGGCCTCATCGATATCCCCGTGCCTGGAGCTTGTAGAGCTCGGCGTAATGGCCGCCGGCGGCAAGCAGCGAGGAGTGGGTTCCCTGTTCGATGATGCGCCCGCTCTCCAGCACGACGATCAGATCGGCGGCGGCGACGGTAGAGAATCGGTGCGTGATGAGCAGCGTGATCGTGCGCGCTTCCCTGGTTGCTCGCATCGCCTCGGCGTACCGCTCGAAGAGCGCATGTTCGGTGGTGGCGTCGAGGGCGGCGGTCGGCTCGTCGAGGATCAGCATGAGAGGTTGCGCCCGCATCATGCTCCGAGCGAGCGCGAGACGCTGCCACTGACCTCCCGAGAGCCCGACGCCTTGCGGCCAGGTCGGACCGAGCTGGGTGTCAAGCCCCTGTGGGAGCGACCCGATCACCTGCTCGGCGGCGCCGGCTCGGACCGCCGCGTCGATGCGTACGTCGTCATGTAGCTGGTCGAGATCACCGAGCCCGACCGCCTCCCGCGCGGTCAGCTCGAACATCGCGTGGTCCTGGAACGCTCCGGAGATTCGCCGCCGCCAGCTGGCCAGGTCGAGGTCGGCAAGGTCAACGCCGTCGACGGTGATCGCTCCACTGGTAGGGCGACAGAGGCCGGTGAGAAGCTTCGCGAGGGTGGACTTCCCCGCACCGTTCTCTCCCACCAGGGCCACGACACGACCCGGCTGGAGGCGGAGGGAGACGCTGTCCAGCGCCAGGTTCTCGCTGTCCGGATAGGAGAAACTCAGCTTCTCCAGCGTGATGCCACGTGACAGGACGTCCGGAGCGGTGACGGTCCCGGCGTGCTCGCGACGCACGTCTCGCTCGTAGTCGAGCAGCCAGAGGAAGCGGCTCGCGGTCCGGACTATTCCGCCCACCCCGCTCCCTGACTCCTGCAGGTCGGCTGCGGCGGACTTCAGCCGGTTGACGAGCAGCAGGGCGAGTACGAGTGCGCCGAGCCCGACGGTCCCGCCGATCACGTCGTGCACCAGCCAGGCGAGCACGCCGCCGGCCACTCCGAAGAAGAGAACGCTGTTGGCCAGCTCGAGTCCCGCCTGGCGACGAGCCTCCACGACGGACGGTTCCCGCCATCGGCGAGCGGAATCGCGTAGTCGGCGTCGGAGCTCGTGTGACAGCCCGAAGACGCGAACCTCCGCGCCAGCGGCCGCGTCGAGGCCGAGGCCGAGCAGGTGCCGCGTCAGTCTGCCCGGCGAAGCCGACGCCTGCTCCGTCTCGGCCGCCCAGCGGACCTGCCAGCGGAGCGCCAGGAGAGAAGGGACTCCCGCAGCGGCCACGAACACCAGCCGCCAGTCCGCCGACGCCGCCAACGCGAGGGTGCCGCCGACGCGGACCAGGTTCCGCGAGGACGTTGAGGAGTGTGTTCAGCGCGACACCTAGCGAACCTTCCTGGTCGCGGGTGGTCTGCAGCTGGTCGAGATACCGGGGTGACTCGAGATGGTCCAGGGTGGGGATGCGGGCGGTGACCTCCGCGATCCGGGTGCTGAACGCGTACCCGACTCGCTCGAGTTGACCGATCCGGGCATGAGCGCCGACGAGGCACAACGCCCGATCGACGGCGATCGATGCGAGGAGAGCGGCGGCGGCAACGGTGATCCCCGTCGCGTCGCGCTGGACCGCCCCCGTGACCATCGCGGCGAAGAAGAACGGTTGGAGTACCTGGAGTACCGTGCCGGCCGACTCGCCGAGACAGGCAAGGGAGTGCCAGGGACTCACCCGTACCGCGGTGGCGACCACCAGCCAGAGCGCTCGCAGGGACCGAACCATCTCAGGTCACCGTCCCTTCACGTCGTGAGCGAATCGGGACGCCTGCAACGAGAAGAGGTCGGCGTACACCCCGTTCCGGGCCAGCAGTTCCTCGTGGCTCCCGTCCTCCACGACGGTCGCCCCACCGTCGACGCCCGCACCGAGTACGACGATCCTCTCCGCGTGCCGCACGCTGGACAGCCGATGGCTGACGAGCAGGGTCGTGACACCACGAGTCACGTCGAGGAACCTGTCGAACAACGCCGCCTCGGCGCGGACATCCAACGCGGACGTCGGCTCGTCGAGCACCAGGACACCTGCACCCGTACGAAGAGCGGCGAACGCTCGCGCCAGCGCGACTCGCTGCCACTGCCCACCTGACAGGTCGGTTCCGCCGTCGTACCCGGCCGACAACACCGTGTCCCATCCGTGGACGAGACCGGCAAGCACGGAGTCGGCGCCGGCGTCGGACAACGCCTCGCCCACCACCTGCCGGTCATCGGCCGCTCCACATGCACCGACTCGCATCCGCACGTTGTCGCGAAGGGAGAGGTGGTACCGAACGAAGTCCTGGAAGATCACCGCTACCCGTTGTCGCGTCGCCTCGTCGACTCCTGGATCCACACCGTCGATGCACACCGTGCCCTCGTCCGGTCGATAGAGACCGCACAGGAGTTTGATCAAGGTCGACTTTCCCACCCCGTTCACTCCGACGAGCGCCACGGACTGGCCGGCCGGCATCTCCAGGCTCAGTTTGCTGAGCGTGGGCCTATCCTCGGACGGATACGTGAAGCTCACGTCCTGCAGCCGGATCGATGCCGCGGTGCCAACGTGCCTCCCGCTCGCGCCACTGCCTTCGTACGTAGGCGTACGTGTCGACCGGGCCGGCAGAAGGCCCCTGCGGGGGAACATCGGCAACCCTTGCCCGTGCCGCAGCCGCGCCAGTTCCGACACCGCGGCCGTGGTGCGCGCCAACGACAGTTGCGCATCCTGCTGAGGCCCGAACGCGCTCATCGCCAGCACCGACTGCGCGAGGGTGACGACCGCCCCCGCGCTCACGGCATCGGTCCACGCGTCGCGGGCCAGGGCGAGGACGACCAGCGAGGTGGCCGCCACGGGGACCGCCATCGTCAGCAGCGTGACGGACAGGCCGCGGGTCCGCTTCGCCCACACCGGCCTCATGGCGTTGTGCCAGGCGGCTTCGTACCGATCGACCAACCAGCCGGTCAGCCCGAAGATCCGCACCTCCTTCGCCGACGGCAGCCCGGTCAGAAGCGAGTGGAGGTAGTGAGCGCGGCGACGATCGTTGCCGGTCACATCGAGCAGGTCGTCGAAGATCGTGTGGCTCCACTGGCCAAAGCCCTTGCTCAGGACCAGCCAGCCGGCGAGCAGCACGGTCGGAGCCCACCAGGACCAGCTGGCCAGTACGGCGAACGCGCCGACACCACCGAGCCGGATCGTCAGCAGGGTCCAACCGGAGTGGACCCCGAGAACGAACAACCAGTCTTCGGGCGCTCGCGCCACCGCGGCCAGTTCACCGGCAGACCGGGAGTCCTCCAGATGTGCCACGCCATGGGGGTGGGTGGCGACGTCCATCGTGAGGTCGAGCACGACCACGAGGTACCTCGCCGACGCCGCCTGGGCCACGGCACCCAATGCGGCCGCCGAGACCGGCGCGGCCACGAACGCCACCGCCGTGGCGAGCAACCACCGCCACGCGACGTCCGCGGCGGGCGAGCCGAACCCGGCCTCCACAGCCGCCGGCAACGACCCCACCAGTCGGCCGGTCGTCACCAACGCCGCGGTTCCCGAGCCGGCCACGGCCGCGGCCAGAAGCCCACACAGCAAGGTCAGGCGCGGTGCACACCACCACAGCAACCTGGCGTGCAAGGCGTATCGGCGATACACCGACAGAGAAAAAGAGCGCAGCATCCCACGAACCCTTCGATCAGGCTGTGGGCAGCTGCGAACAACTGCCATCGAATCGCGCCGGGATGACGCGAGACGGCTCTATCCAGAACTCGGCCAGAATGACACACGGCGCGTACCCCCGGCAAGGCACCGCTCCCTCGGCCGGGGCGTGGTCTCACCAAGCGTGTCGCGGACTCGCCGAGCCGCGTGGTGATCGTCCCGCGGCGGATGGTCAGCCGGGTTGGGGTTCCTCGCGGGCCACCGTCGCCAGCATGTCGGTGGCGCGTACGCGGTTGTCGGGCCGCGTGGCCTGGGCCATCGCCGCATCAGCGAGAGCGGCACCGGTGTCGTGGGGAATGATCAACAACTCGACGTTGTGCTGGTCGCCGAAACTCGCGGTGAGCAAACTGTCGGACTGGGTCGTGAACCAGCCCACCCGCACGAGCCGGCTGCCGACCCGCAGTCGCGGGGCCCGACTCTCCCAGCCGCCGGGACCGAGCATGACGCACGTGACCGGGCCGCCCCGTCGATCATCGATCTCGACGATCAGTCCGGGCAGCTCACGGAGTGGATCGTTGGAGCGCGGCCACCAGGCGCCATGCAGCACCGCCCGGCGCCCAAGGGTCGGACCCCATTGCAGGCGCGGGGCCGACGGCGCGGTCGCACCGGTCGATGCCCTCCTGTCGCCAGTGGTGAACGCCACGAATGCTCCTTCCGGTCCGCTCTCGGCGGCCTGAGGTGGTACGAACGGCGCCGCTGCTGCCGATGCGCCCCTGCCGGCCGACACGTCGACGCCACCCCGGATGGAACCTCCGGCGGGGAGGGTGAGCGGGCACGTAGCGACCCGACGTCGCGGTGCGAACTGTCGGGATCGGACGCTCATCACTCGAGGGCTGAGCACAACCGGAGTGCGCGCCATCAGTTGTGTCGGGGGACCAGTCGTGACGAAGATTCGTCGTGACGGGAAGATCTGTCGTGACCGGCGGCTGCATCGAGCGGGCAGAAGCATTCAGCTTCAGGCGGGACGCTCGGAATTTACGGCCCTCTGACGGATTGTTGTCGCTTCCGAATACTGCGACCCTACGCTGGCGAACGGTCGAATACCAGCCTTCCTCGAATCGGGACCGCCCACCACGAAACGAGATCGACCACCCGACAGACCTGCCTCGGCACTCTCGTGACGTGCCCACGAACGGGCGCGGGACCTACACTTGGGTCCTATGGACCTCGGCGACAACGAACGGCCGGGAGATGTCGGCGACCTGATTCCGCGCAACCTCCAAGGACCTGCCGATCTCCGGCACCGTGCCACGGAGGAGCGCAAGATCGCCGCCGGTGAGCGTGCCGACGCCGAGGAGACCCGCATACTTTCCGCAAGGGTGCGCGCCTCCAACTCGGAGCGTCGCGAACGCCTCTCGGCCCAACGCGCTCCCGTCTTCCGTGAGCGCGACGCCGACGAGCGGCAACGCCTCGCGGACAAGCGGGACCGGGACGCGGACGAGCGCGAGCGGCGTGCCGACCAGCGGGACCGGGACGCCGACGAACGGGAGCGCCTCGCCGACCTCCGCGAACACGACCTCGACGAGCGCGAACGCAGGATGGGCCTTCGGGAACGCGGCCGCGCCGAGAGCACGCCCGGAGCGGCCGCACCGCCGGCGCCGTCACGCGGGGGACCTGATCAGTAAGCCGCGGTGTCAGCCCCCGAACAATGCCGGGATCTTGGCGACCAGCTGGTACAGGCCATAGCAGAACGGCACGCCCACCCACACCCACGCGGCGACCGCGAGCGGGCGGACAGCCGGGGCCCGCTCCGCCCCGGAGTCGGCGGAAACCTTGCCCGCTTCGGGTTTCGTGCTCATGGGTTCGCTCCTGCCCTGGTCGTGGTGGTCGGCTGCCCGGCTTCGCGTGGTTCGTGGAAGCGCACGTGCACGGGCCGCATCAGCTCGTTACAGACGAACGCGACCACGAGCAGCCCGGTGACAATGGCGAACGCGGTGGTGTAGCGGCCCGGGCCCTCGACGCCCGCGGCGATCCGGGAGTCGGCGATCGCGTTGACGATGACCGGACCGAGGACGCCTGCGGTGGACCAGGCGGTGAGCAGCCGGCCATGGATCGCACCGACCTGGTAGGTGCCGAAGAGATCACGCAGGTAGGCAGGGACGGTCGAGAATCCCGCGCCGTAGAAGGACAGGATCAGCATGCAGCAGACCAGGAACACCGCCTTGTTGCTGTTGGTGCTGAGCGTCACGGTCACATAGAGCAGGGCGCCGACACCGAGATAGATCCGGTACATGTTCTTGCGGCCCAGGTAGTCGGACGTGGACGACCAGAGGATCCGGCCGGTCGCGTTGGCCAGGGAGAGGATCGCCACGAACCCCGCCGCCGCGGCCGCGAGGGCCTCCGGGCTGGTCGAGTCGGGGAAGAAGTCCTGATAGATCGGCGAGGCGCGTTCCAGGATTCCGATGCCGGCGGTGACGTTGAAGCAGAGGACCACCCAGAGCAGCCAGAACTGTGGGGTGCGGATGGCGTTGTTGGCCGACACGTTCGCGGTCGTGACCAGGCTGGCGGTCTTGGCCTGGTCAGGATCCCAGCCAGCGGGGCGCCAGCCGGGCCGCGGCAGGCGGACCAGCAGCCAGCCAGCGGACATGAACACCGCATAGACGAGGCCGTGCACCAGGAACGTACGGGAGATCCCGCCGGTGTCGGCGCCGAACGTCTCCAGCATCCCGTTGGACCATGGCGAAGCGATCAATGCGCCACCACCGAAGCCCATGATCGCGAAGCCGGTCGCCATTCCGGGCCGGTCGGGGAACCACTTGATCAGTGTGGAGACCGGCGAGATGTAACCGATGCCGAGGCCGATCCCGCCGACGAAGCCGTACCCGAAGACCACCAGCCAGTACTGCCCGACGGCCACGCCGAGCGCGGAGATGAGGAACCCGCTGGAGAAGCAGACAGTCGCGATGAACATCGCCCAGCGCGGCCCGTTGCGTTCGACCGCGGTTCCGAACACCGCGGCGGAGACACCGAGCATCACGATCCCGACCGTGAACGGCAACGCGCTGGCCACGCCGGAGATGTGCAGCGAGTCCTCGAGCGGAAGCTTGAACACGCTCCACGCGTACGCCTGGCCGATCGCCAGGTGGATCGACAACGCCGCGGGCGGGATCAGCCACCGGCTCCAGCCCGGTGAGGCGACGATCCGTTCGCTGCGCAGGAACCCGAAAGTCATGGGGCCTGTCCACCTCCTCGTCGAGAACGCACGTCGCCTACTGAAGCGTCCGGTGCCACGCCGGCGGTGTGAGTCACGACAAGCAGAGGCGTCCGGCACGAGTCGCGGATCTACTGCCTGGTCGGCCGATGCTGTCGACCTTGGGTGCGATGGTGGCGCAGACCGCCATGGGTTCGCAAGGGTCGCCGCGACCTTCCCCGCTTCGCAGGAAGGGATCCAGCCAGTGCGGCCACGCCGAACGGCCGCCGCATCCGCGTCCGCATCGGCATCCGCGAGGCCGGCTGGCCGACGAAACGCGGCCTCCATGTCGGGACGTGCCTCCGGGCACGGTGCCCGCCGTTTGGCATGATCCGTTGGGCCGGCAGCTGGCCTGACGCCGGCTGGGCGAGACCCGTCGACGGGGAGGTCGGAGATGGTGCTTCGAGTCGTGGGCGCGGGGCTGCCGCGCACCGGAACCCTTTCACTGAAGCATGCGCTCGAACGCCTGCTCGGTGGCCGCTGCTACCACATGGTCGAGTTGTTCGAACACCCCGACGATGCAGTGGCCTGGGGCGACGCGCTGCACGGTGAGCAGCCCGACTGGGACGCGCTCCTCGGCGACTGTGTCGCGGCGGTCGACTGGCCGGCGTCCAGGCTCTGGCCGGAGCTCGCCGCGGCCTACCCCGACGCCCTCGTCCTGTTGTCCGTACGCGAGTCGGGCGCGCAGTGGTGGCGGAGCGTCGACAAGACGGTCTTCGCGCGGATCCGGCAGTCCCGGGCGTTCATGAATGCCGGCGACGGCCCACCGGCGCAGGGAGGTCCGGGTGCGCAGGAAGGTCCGGGTGCGCAGGAAGGTCCGGGTGTGCAGGAAGGTCCGGGTGCGGAGGAAGGTCCGGGTGCGGAGGGCGGTCCGTTCGCCGACCTGGAGCCACACCGACGGGCGGCGGTCGGGCGGATGTTCCAACGCATCGTGTCGATGGACGATCTCGACGACATCGTGGACGACGAGCAGGCGGCGGTGGAGTGGTACGACCGGCACCTGCGCGCGGTCCGGGCCGAGATCCCGGCGGATCGGCTGCTCGAGTGGAAGGCCACCGACGGCTGGGCGCCCCTGTGCGCGGCGCTCGGCGTCCCCGTGCCGGCCGAGCCGTTCCCGCGGCTCAACAGCACGGACGAGTTCCTCGGTCGCGCCCAGCCCGACGAACGCTGAAGGCGCCGACCCGCCCCGAGCCACCGGCCCTGGCGCCGACCGGCCGGTCGGCGCGCGCCGCTCTCACCCCGGCGCCGGCTGGCGGGGACGCCGCTGCTGGCGGCGAAAGGCGCCGGGTGGCAGTCCGGTGCGGCGGCTGAACATCCGGGTGAAGTACGCCGGGTCGTCGTGCCCGACCCGCCGTGCGATCTCGGCAATGGTGAGGTCGGACTCGGCGAGGAGCTCCTTGGCACGGTTGAGCCGGATCCGCAGGACGTACTCCTTGGGCGAGCAGCCACCGCCCCGGCGCACCGCGCGGCGGAGCGAGGCGAGCGAGAGCCCGAGGCGGTGCGCGTGTTCGTGCACGGACAGCGGACTGCAGGCGCCGTCCCGTAGCGCGGCAAGGATCGCGGCGTCGCCGTCGGTGTCACTGCTCGTGCGGCTGTCCCGGACTCCGAGGATCAGCGCGTGGACGGCGTGGGCTGCCTCGACCTCCGCGCCGGGTCGTTCCCCTCGGCAGCCGTCGAGCAGCCGGTCCAGTGCGGACCGGGCGGGAAACGGGTCGGCGAGCCGGACGACCGGCTCTGACCTCGACAGGTAGCCGAGGTCCTCGTACGCGGCGGCGGCCGGACCCTCGAAGAGCAGCCAGATCTCCTGCCAACCGCTGCCGTGCGGTCCGTACGTGTGCGGGACACCAGGAAAGAGCCAGAACAGCGACGGCGCCGCGAGCTCGGCGCGCCGCGGGCCGTCGCCCCACTCCAGCCAGCCGCGGCCCTCCACGACGAACACCGCCGCATGGGACTGCAGGACCCGCGGCGGGCAGGGGTCGGCCTCCCGCTTGTGGCCGGCGCCGAGGCAGACCAGCCCCAACCTGCGCTGCGCCGCCGTCGGTGTGAGGTAGCGGGCCCAGTCGTCCATCTGGTGCACCTTCCTCGGCGTCGGCGAGGCCCTTCCTCGGTGTCGGCGAGGCGCTCCGATGCGTTGCGAAAGTCCAAGAACGAGACCGGTTTGTCCATGTCTCGCCATGCTGGGTACGGAGCAGACTCGACAGGGCGCATTGTAGGAAATGCCAATCCAAGGCCTCGGCGGATGGTGGGACGACGATGACGGACGGACCGGCCCTGAGCAGGCGCAGTCTTCTGAGAGCGTCCGCCGCCACGGCGGCCGCGGTCACGCTCGGGTCCTGTGCCCCTGACGGTGGGGACGCCGACCGCGGCCGGGCGACCCCGAAGCCGGGCGGTGGCAAGGGTTCGCCGACCAAGCCCGTGCCGGTCCCAGCCTCGCTGCACGAGGCACCGACGCTGGCGAGCCGGGTGAAGGCGGGTGACCTGCCGCCGTTGGCGAAGCGGCTGCCCGACCACCCGTACGTCGTGCCGCACCGCTGGCTGAACGGCGGGAAGTACGGTGGCGTCTGCCGGCTCGTCGCCGGCGGCACGAACGACGCGTCCATCGGGCAGTACATGTACGGCCACTCGATCGTGCGGTGGCTCAACGACGGCATGCACGTCGGTCCGGGTCTGGCCGAGAGCTGGGAGTCCAACGCGGACCTGTCGGAGTGGACGTTCCACTTCCGAACCGCACTGCGGTGGTCGGACGGAACGCCGTGGACGACCGCCGACATCCTGTACTGGTGGGAGGACACGGTTCTCGACGAGAGTCACCCGGAGGTACCTCCGGACGAGGCGGTGTCCGGCAAGGGCGGCGTCGCCCGGCTCTCGGCGCCGGACGCGCACACGCTGGTGATCTCGTTCGACTCGCCGACGCCACTCACGCCCGACAGGCTGGCGGACACCGTCCACCGCAGCGTCGGCGCGGACTGGATGCTGCCGCGCCACTACCTGAAACAGTTCCACCCGAAGTACAACCGTTCGGTCACCGCCAAGGACTGGTACACCACCCACGACAGCAAGGCCGACCACCTGGTCAACCCCGACTGTCCGGTGATGACGGGCTGGCAGCTCGCGACCTACAAGGAAGGGCGCAGCGTCGTCTGGGAGCGCAACCCGTACTACTGGTGCGTGGACCGGGCCGGCAACCAGCTGCCCTACGTGGACAGGATGATCTGGAACGCCGTCACGGACGAGGAGGTGACGAAGCTCCAGTTCACCGAGGGCAAGGTCGACTTCGCGGAGGGGCAGCACTCGGCCATCGGTCTCGGTGACGTCCAGGGGCTGAAGGAGGCGTCGTCGCGAACCGGTCTCCGGGTCTGGTTCTGGGGCAGCGGTTCGGGCAGTGGGTCACTGTTCTTCTTCAACTACGACTATCCCGACGCCGCGATGCGGAAGCTGATCCGTACGCCCGAGTTCCGGCAGGCGTTGTCGCACGCCTACAACCGCAAGGACGTCCTCAAGGCTCTGTACTTCAACAGTGGCGAGCTGACGACCGGAACGCTCAGCCCGAAGGCGCCCTGCTTCCAGGCCGGCCGGAAGGGCCAGGAGGCTTACCGCAGCTGGCGTGATGCCTTCCTCGCGTACGACACCGAGAAGGCGACGTCGATGCTCGACGACCTGGGCGTGGTCGACGCCGACGGTGACGGGTTCCGCGAGAAGCCCGACGGCAGCAAGCTCGTCGTTCGGCTGGACTATCCCGCCGACGCGGCGAAGGAACACGTGCGCAAGAACGAGTTCCTCCGCCGGGACTGGCAGGCGGTCGGCATCAGGACGGAGATGAACCCGGTCCCGCCCACGGCCTGGTCGGACATGTGGAGCCGGGGCGAGTTGATGAGCAACACCGCGTGGGAGATCGGCGGTGGCGGGATCATGAGCTGGCCGTCCTGGGTGATACCCACGATCCCCGACACCTGGGCGCCGCTGCACGGGCAGGCGTACATCATGCGCAGCGGCGAGCCCAAGAAGCTGGTGGAGGAACGCGACCTCGACCCCTGGAAGCGGCATCCGCCCTGGGTGCTGCCCGACGAGGGCAGCCCGATCGACCGGCTGTGGCGGCTGTACGGGCGGGCGCGGACCGAGACCGATCCGGCGAACCTCAACGAGCTGCTGTGGCAGATGTGTCAGGTCCATGTCGAGGAGGGTCCGTTCTTCCTCGGCGTGGTGGCCGACTATCCGCAGGTGATCCTGGTGCACGAGGACCTGCAGAACGTCCCGCAGCGGTCGAACCTCTTTCTTGGTGGGCAGATCAACACCTGGGACATCCCGGTGCCCGCGATCTACGACCCGGAGACGTGGTTCTGGAACAACGCGGCCGACCACGGCTAGCGCGCCGTCCAGGCCTCGCTCAGCTCCACCCGCCGTCCGCCCGTGCGTCATCGAACCTCCTCGAGGAGCTGTCAGTGAACGCGACCAGAACCTGGCCCCGACTCACCGCGCAGGGCCATGACCTCGACCTCGCACCGTCGTCGGTGGGTGAGCTGCGGAGCTCGGCCGACGTGGTCGACGATCTGCAGGCACTGCGGGAACGGATCGAGAAGGACGGCTACCTCTTCCTGCCCGGCTTCCTGGACTCGGACGAGGTGCTCCGGGCACGGCGGAGCATCACCGACCGCCTTGCGGCCGAAGGGCTGACCGATCCGGCTCACCCGGCCGACCTCGCGGTCGCACCAACGGACTCGACGCTCGCCTTCAAGCCCGATCTGGCGCACGACAATCCCGTTCTGCACCAGCTGTTGTACGGCGAGCAGCTGCTCGGCTTCTACCAACGCCTGCTCGGCGGGCCCGTACGCCACTACGACTACACCTGGATGCGTGCGGTGGCACCAGGTCGCGGGACCGCGCCGCACGGGGACGTCGTTTTCATGGGCCGCGGGACCCACAACGTGTGCACCGCCTGGGTCCCCCTCGGCGATGCCAACTTCGTCCAGGGCGGCCTGATGGTCCTGGAAGGCTCACACCGGCGGGCGGAGATCCGCGACGACTATGCCCTCCGTGACGTGGACGCCTACTGCACGAACGTCGACGCGGACGACCCACGGGCTCGGTTCAGCGGCACGCTGTCGCGCGATCCCGTCCGCCTGCGCGAGCAGTTCGGCGGCCGTTGGCTGACCGCGGAGTTCCGGGCTGGAGACCTGCTGACGTTCAGCATCTACCTCGTCCACGCCAGCCTCGACAACCGCTCGGACCGGATCAGGCTGTCGTCGGACTCGCGTTACCAGCTCGCCTCCGAACCGGTCGACGAACGCTGGATCGGGGAGGCGCCGGTCGCGCACGGCCCCGGCGCCAAGCGCGGACTGATCTGCTGACAGCCAGAAATCGGGGGCCCCCGTCGCCGGAGCAGACCTACAGTCGCCGCCAGGTCCACGGTGCAACGAACGTCGCGCACCGCTGACGACCCGAGGGGGCTTCTGGGCACGTGCCGACACCCGAGGAAACCGACCGCGCCACTGCGCTGGAGGCGCTGGCGCGGTCGGCGCTGGAGGCGTACTGCCTGCCGCCGACCACGCGCCTGCGTCCACTCTCCTTCGGCAACAACGCGTCCTTCGAGGTCCTGGCCGACGCCAATGGGCGTGCGGCACCCGCACGCGGCAGCCCCTTCGGCGTCACGCGCGACGCGCGGTTCGTTCTGAAGATCCACCGGCCCGGGTATCGAACGGTGGCGCACACGCGCTCGGAGCTGCAGTTTCTGCAGGCGGTCGGCGGACGCCTGAGAGCTGCCGGCGTGACAACGCCCCAGCCAGTTCCCGACCGCGCCGGCAACCTCGTTGTCCGGCTCGGCAGCGGGGACGGACCCGACTCCGGCCCGGACTCAGGCCCGGACTCCGGCCCCGAGCGGCACTGTGAGCTGCTGACCTGGGTGGAAGGTCGGGTGCTCGTACCCGGAGACGGGCTCGGCCCTCGCGCCGTCCATCGGCTCGGGCAGGCGCTCGGACACCTGCACGATGCCTCGGAGGCGTTCGAACCGCCGGCGGACTTCGAACTGCCGCGGTGGGACGCCGACGGGATGTTCACCGCCGAGGCGTCGCCGTTCCGGCCGCGGCTCGGTCTGGACGAGATCCTCGCGGCCAGGGACCGGGCGCTCTTCGGCGAGATCGCGTACCGCACCCGGGAGGTGTTCGGCACCCTCGGTGCCACCGCGGGCTCGTTCGGCGTGACCCACGTGGACTACATCCTGGGCAACTGCTTCCTTCGGCGGCGCACCCACGGTTGGGACGTCAGCGTGTTCGACTTCGACGACTGTGGGTGGGGCTACTACCTGTACGACCTGTGCCCGCTGCTCGGCAACCTCGCCGGCTACCCGGGCGCGATCGCCGACAACCCCGGCTATCCGCGGCTCCGTCGGGCGTTCCTCGACGGCTACCGCAGCGTCCGGCCGCTCCCGCCCGAGTGGGAGGCCCACCTTCCCCTGCTCATGGCCGCCCGGCACGCGAACCACTGCTTCGTCACCGCGGGCCTGGACGTCTCGCCCACTCCGGTCGAGGATGCGGCCTGGCGGATGGACCTCGCCCGGAGCTGCCTGGCGCTGTCCCCCTCGTTGTCCTGAGTCGTGCTCTCGCCCGCCCCGCCCCGGCGCACCGCGGTCGCCGAGGCCGGGCCAGCTGGCTTAGGCTCGCTCGTCGTGCGGACCTATCCAGCTGGCGAAGGAACGGTCGACGTCGACGACGACGGGCTCGTGGTCGGTGTGCGGCATCCCGCGCATCCCGGTCTGAACGCGGTCCTCGACGAGAGCGTGCCGTGGTTCGGTCCCGAGTGGCGGTGGGGCAGCGGCTTCCTCGTCACCGACGCTGGATCGGGTCGCTTCGTGAAGCCTCTCGACGTCGAGTTCACCGAGGCGGGGGTGACGGTCGACTACTCACCAGTGCCTGGCCTGCGACTTCGAGTGTCTCGGACATTCGGTGACATATGGCGCGAGCGTTACGTCCTGCGCAACCAGTCGGACGCGACGGTCGTGGTCGGTTCGTACGCGATCACGACTCCGGTCAGGGACCTCTACGGGCCCGCCGCGCAGGTGCTCCGCGAGCACTGCCACGCCCACGTCTGGACCGGCGGCGCAGAGTCGTGGCTGGTGGGTGTGCGGATGGACGGCAAACCGCCGGCTCTGGCGCTCGACCTGACCGACGGCGAGCTCTGGGCCTACTCGATCGCGGGCCGCCATCAGTTCACGATGTCCAACGTGCGTGGGGTGATCAGCCTGCACGCGACCGACCACGCGCGGGCGCCACACGCGTTCGGCGGCCAGCACCCGATCAGCCTGGCACCGGGGCAGGAGTTCGGGCTCGGCTGGGAGATTGGGTGGTACGACGACATACCCGCCGCGCTCGCCGGCCACCGGGCGACGATCTCGGCACCCACCCTCGCCGCACCGGTCGGCACTCCGATCACGATCACCACCCCTGCTGGGCCGGCAGCGAAGGTGACGAGCGACGAGCACCGGGTGTCGCACGTGGATGTCCGACACGTCGACGGTCGTCTATCCCGGGTTGCGGTGCTGCACCACACCCCGCTTCGCGAGCTCGTACGTCGGCGCGTCCGCGTGATCCTCGATCGGCACCGGGCGGTCGAGCGTACGGGCACCCGGGCCGCCGCGTTCGTGCCGTACGACACCGAACGCGGGTTGCGGATCTCGCACGATCTCGGCTGGACCGACTGGTCCGACGCGCGGGAACGGGTGGGGATGGCGCACCTGCTGTACGAAGCGCGCCTCCGCGGATGGTGTGATGACGGGGCCGAGGTCGACGCGGCGCTCCTTGCGTACAAGGACTTCTGTGGGGAGCACCTCGTCGGCGCCGACTACCGGATCCGGGACGGGAGCAAGAGCGCCAACACCGCGCGGCTCTACAACCATCCGTGGTTCGCGCACCTCTTCGCCGACCTGCATGCGGCGTACGGCGACCCGAACGACCTCACCTGCGCGACCGGCATCATCGACAGCTATTACCAGTATGGCGGCGAGAGGTTCCTCGCCATCGGCATTGCCGAGGCGGTGCTGCGGACCGCCAAGCTCTGCGAGGAGTCCGGCCGTGTCAAGGACGCCTTGCGGCTCCGAGGTCACCTGGTGGACCACGCGGTCGCCGTCGCCGCGCTCGGTGCCGACCTGCCGGCACACGAGGTGGCGTACGAGCAGTCGATGACCGCTCCGCTGCTGTCCATCCTCGAAGGAGCATGGCGGATCGAGCCGTCGCCGACGATCAGGACCGCCATGGAGACGGTGCTGCCGTGGCTGCTGGCGTTCGCAGGCAGCCAGCCGCATGTCAGGCTGCGCAACGTCCCCATTCGGCACTGGGACGGCTACTGGTTCGGGCGGGCGCGGCTCTACGGTGACACGTTCCCGCACTACTGGAGCGTGTTGTCCGGACGGGCGTTGCTGGACTGGCCGGAGGATCTGGCGCTGCCGGGTCTCCCGCGCGAGCGGGCGCAGTCGATTGCGCTCGATGTCCTGCGCGCCAACCTGGTCGACTTCTCCGCGGACGGCAACGCGTCCTGCGCCTTCGTCTTCCCCTCCGCGGTCGACGACCAGCCCGGATACTTCGCCGATCCGCTCGCCAACGACCAGGACATGGGCCTGGCGCTGATCCTTCGTCCCGGTATGAACGACCAGGACCTGCTGCCGGACAGCTGAAACCTGCGCAGCGTAGCCGGCTGTGGGCCCGTCAGTCCGTCATCCCGTCAATCCGTCAGCCGGTGGATGGGCGCGTCAACCCTTGCCCGGTCCGACGTACCACTGCTCCGGGTTGCTCCAACCCGGCGACGGGTAGGTCGTCGACCAGGGGATCGACTCGGGCAGGTTGTGGAGGTCGTTCCTGACGACGCTGTAGCCGCCGACGGGCAGCGCGGTTCCGATGATCGCGAACTCCTCACGCGCGATGGCGAGGATCTCCTTGAACAGCGTGCCCTGTCGGTCGACGTCGGGTGTCGCCTTGAGTTCGTCGTAGAGCGCCATCTGGCGGCGGACCTGCGGCGGCGGCTTCTCACCCTCCTTGCCGCGTGAGGCGTACCACCGTCCCCACGTGATGGCCCATTGGCAGCTCCCGTGAGAGGGGAAGTACCACGTCGGATCGAGCAGGACGTCGTCCAGGCCGGGATAACCGTCGTCCATGACCGCGTTGTGCTGGTTGGCCTCCACCCGTCCGATCACCAGCTCGCTGGCGCCGGTCTGCACGCGGACGTCGATGCCGACCCGCTTCCAGTATCGCTTGGCGAGCTCCGCGATGTCGACCCAGTTGGAGATCGAGCCGAGCCGGACCTGGAGGGTGAACGCGAGCCGCTCGCCGTCGGGACGGAGCCGGAACCCCTCGCCGTCCCGCTTGACGAAGCCCGCCTTGTCGAGGTGGGCGTTCGCCTTGGGGACGTCGTACGCGGTGTACTGCTTGGCGAGCTTCTTGTCGAAGAACCTTGACTCGCGCATCGGTGAGGTCTGCCACGGCTCGCCCTGGCGTTGCAGGACGGTGTTGATGATCTCCCGTCGGTCGAGAGCATAGGACAGGGCGATTCGGAAGTCCTTGTTCTGGAAGACCTTGCGGACCGCGGGATCCCGGTGGGTGAGGTTGAGAATGAACGTCGCGGCGTTCATGTTCGACTGCGGGACGTCGACGAAGTGGTAGCCGCCCTTCTCGCGAGCGTCCGCCAGCACCGGCTTGTTCTGCACCACCGCGAACTCGTCGGGTACGAGGCTGTACCGGCCTTCGGTCGCCTGCAGCACCGCGACGTTGGGATCCGAGACGATGTTGACGATCACCTTGTCGAGGTACGGCAGCTGGCTGCCACTGGGATCCGTCTTCCAGTAGTACGGGTTCCGCTCGGCGACGAGGCGCAGGTTTGCGCCCAGCGGTTCCGTCGTCATCCACCCAGCGATCGTGGGGATGTCGGGGTTCTGCCACCAGGCGATGTCGGTCATGCCGTTGCCGCCCTTGGCGAGGAACAGCTCGTTCCAGCCCGCGTGGCCCTCCTTCTTGGCGGTCGCCTCGACGTCCGGCGTGTACTTCTTGTGGAACTGCTGGAAGTAGTGCCGCGGAAGGGCCGTGAGGATGTTCCCCGCCGAGGAGGCAAGCTGCTGGAGGAACACGCCGTTCGGTTCGGTGAACGTGAAGCGCACCGTGTGGGAGTCCACCTTGTCCATGCGTGCCGGCCGGCCGCCGGCCATGAGCCACTCAGGGAATGCCGGGAACAGTTCGGTGTTGCGCAGGACGTCGTCGTAGGCGAACACGATGTCGTCGGCGGTGCAGGGCTTGCCGTCCGACCAGCGCACGCCCTCCTTGAGGTGGAAGGTGTACTCCCGACCATCCTTCGCGAGCTGCCACGACTCGGCGAGGTTGGGAGCGACCGCGGACCATGTGCGGTCCCAGCGGACCAGCCCGTCATAGCCGATGGCCGTATAGATGAAGCTCGGATCGGGGTTGCCCATGCAGGTGTTCCACGTGCCGCCGTACGTGCCGGTCGCGTCGACGGGCTCGACGACCAGAGGACTCTTCGGCATCCGCTGGTTGCGTGGCGGGAGCGTGCCGACCTTCACCTGCTCGGCGAGGGCGGGTGCTTCCGGGGCGGCACTCCCGCCCTGCGGACGGGCTGCTTCCTTGCGACCCCGCGGTGCGGGATCGGTGGAGAACATGTCGCAGGCCGCGCTGGTGACGCCGACGAGGATTCCGGCACCGGCGGTCTCGAGAAGCCTTCTTCGGTTGAGTCCTGGGCTGGTGGGTTCCATCGTCGGGACTCCATCCGCGCGATCGGCGTGGGCGAGAGTCGCGACGTTATCGCACGAGCTTCCACGGACGCTGCCGTGACCGGTAGTGGCCGGTTCCTACGACAGATCGGTGCAGAAGCGGAGGCGCGCGAAGTCTTGGCGCATCCGCGTGGCGTGCTCGCCGGTGGCGAAGTGCGGTAGACCGTCCAAGCCGACCGTGGCGGGCGCCCACGCGGCACCGCTGACCTGGCGGCCCTCCAGAGTGAGGGTGAGGACGCCGGTGGTGGTCTCGGCGACGGATCGGCGGTTGCGCCACACGAAGTTGCCGAGGCCGTATCCGACGTACGCGTCGCCGAGATGTCCCGCACCGAGCAGCACATGGGCGTGGCTGCCGATCACGATGTCGGCGCCCGCGTCGGCGAGCTGCCGGGCAAGCTTCGTCTGGTCGTCGGTGGGGCACTGCTGTTGTTCGATTCCCCAGTGCAGGTAGACGACCACGACGTCGTTCGTACGCCTGGCCCGACGGACGGTGTCCAGCAGCCGCTCGGGGTCGAGGGCGACGGCGATCCCCGCCCGGTCCTTGCCCGCGGGGTAGTGGCGCGCGGTCGGGTCGTTGAACGCGGTGGCGCCGATGAGCGCCACCGACGTGCCCCTGACCGTCGCCACGTAAGGAGCGAAGGCCTCGTCGGCGTCACCTCCGATGCCGACGACAGCGAGCGGCGCGTCGTCGACGGCGGCGAGGGTGTCCGCGAGTCCCTCGGGACCGAAGTCGACCCCGTGGTTGTTGGCCATACTGACGACATCGACTCCAGCGGCAGCTAGGGCGTCGAGCGCGGTGGCCGGTGCCCGGAACGTGTAGGCCTTGTCCTCCGCCCGGCCGCGGGTGGTCAGGGCGGTCTCGAGGTTGGCGATCGTGAGGTCGGCGGCCGCGAGCTGCGGACGAATCGGTGCCAGCGCGGTGGCCGGATCGTCGAGCAGCGGGCGCAGGTGCCCCTCGAACTGGATGTCACCGGCGAACGCAAGAGTGAGGGGGCGCCTGTCCTCGGTCGGGGTCGACGTGGGTGCCGGTGTGGGTGTTGAGGCGTCGGCGAGGGCGTTGTGGGGGTCGCTGTCGATGCTGGACCGCGACCAGCGGTCCCGCGCGGCGACGATCCCGAGGTGGTCGTGGCGACGGCCTCGCCGCCACGACCGTGCCTCGGCTCGGTCAGCACTGTCCGCGTGTCCGCGCACGATCCCGACGCGACACCTGTCACCAGCAGGAGGACCAGGAGGCTGGATCTCACCCGCGACGACCGTTTCTGCCGGGACACTCATGTGAAGCTAGTGGCGAGGACCGGCCGGTGCAGTCGAAAGCATCCGAAACTTGATGAGTGATTCGTCAGGAAGTTCGTGGTTCGGCGCCGGGCGCGTCCGTCACACCGGGACAGCTGCGCCATGGGGAGGTCCTACGAGTGGCTATCCGCAGGTGGCCGTGGTGGCCTGTTGATTTACAAGCGTGGGCGCCGCCGGGGTGTCTGCCGGTGGCTGTGCTGCAGGATACGGGCCGGGCCGAGGGCCTTTGCGTTGACCGAGACTGTGCTTTCGCCTTCGATCACGCGGACTCGCAGATGCAGAGTTGAAGCGGCGCATCCACGGCAAATGGTCGACCGGACCAGTCGCCGAAGCGCTCGACGAGTCGAAGGCCGCCGAGCGAGACGAGCAGCGGCAGCTCCTGCGGGAAGATGTTCCTGAGTTCGAGCGGTGCGACGACGAAGTCGGGCTCGGAGTGAGTCGAGAAGTACCACGTCCCGCGCGTAACTTGCGCGGGCGCATCGTAGATGTCAGCGACATCGACGCTGACGTTGCCACGGTCAGGATCCACGAACGACAGCGATTCCCGGGTGCGCCGCACGCCGTCGGCTTCGGCAAGTAGGCGCACGCTCGGGTTGAATACATCGAAGACGAACCGTGCTCCAGGTGCCAGGTGTCTTCGAACCGACCGGAAGGAGCTCACCAGATCCTCAGCCTCATGGAGATGCAGGAGGGAATTGGCGGTGATGAACACGAAGTCGAATGTGCGGCCCAGATCGAAGGCCCGCATGTCGCCCTGCATCCATTCCAACGCTACACCGCGCTCGTTCGCCTTACGCCGAGCCTCGGCCAGCATGTCTGACGAGAGGTCCAAGCCGGCGCTCGGATGCCCGTCGGACGCGATGGGGATCAGCTTGTCCCCGGTGCCGCACCCGAGTTCCAGTACGCGCCCGCCTTGCCGATTGACTTCGGCCCGGTAGAAGTCGACTGCGGGCCCGCCGCCCGGGTACATGAGGTCGTACAGCCTCGCGTGCGAGTAGAACGCTTCACTCATGAGGCGCCCCCTCCGTTCCGACTCATCCGCAGTTGGCCGTGGTGGCCTGCTGATTCGAGTGTGCGCCGCCGCCGGCGTGTCTGCCGGTGGCTGCGTAGCAGGATACGGGCCCTCGATGACGTCGAATCCGGGCAGGTTGAAGACAACGCTCGCAGCGTCACGTTGCGAGCACCTGGGCCCGTCCACGGTTCGGGTCCTTCTTGGGTTGGATCCTCGACACACCCATCCTCAGCAAGGCCACGAGCCCTCAGCGGGGCCACGGGCCGCCTTGCGTTGCGACACGACCACGCTCAACTGCGGGGATGCCTATGGGTGGCGCCGCAGGATTGAAAGTCGCCTTGTTTCGTGGGGATTCAGTGCTTCTCGTCCGTCCGGTGGCTGTCGGTGGTCTGGTCTAGGTTTGGATCATGGATTCGACCACGGGGGTTCCGCCGCGGCACCGGTGGGTGGTGTTGTTGGAGGGGATGGGTGCGCGGCTCGGTGAGGAGCCGGCGGCGCCGGTGTGGTCGATGGGTCCGGACGAGATGGCTGAGGTGCTGGCTGCTGCGCAGACGGTGAAGGCGCAGTTGGATGCGTTGTCTCTGGCTGTGCTGGCAGAGGCGGATCGTCAGGACGTGGCGAAGTCGGTCGGTGCGGCGAACACCGCGGCGTGGTTGTCCAGCTCACTTAGGTTGCGGCCGGAAGAGGCTGGCCGGGCGGTGAAGTTGGCCCGGGATCTCGATACCGAGCTGCCCTCCACCCGTGAGGCGTTGCTGGATGGCGAGATCTCGGCCGACCATGCGGACGTGATCGCCAGATCGATGCGCAGACTCCCCGCCTGGGTGGGTATCGAGGATCGGGTCGAGGCCGAGCATGTGTTGCTCGACAAGGCTCGCACCTTCGACCCGAAAGACCTCGCCGGGTTGGGCCGCAAGATCCTCTACACCATCGATGAAGACCGGGCCGACCGGGAACTCGCCAAGCAACTCCAAGCCGAAGAAGCACGGGCGGAGCGGGAACGGGAGATCGTCCTCTGGGACGACCCGTACTCGGTCTCCACCTTCCTACGCGGCAAGCTCAACCCGGTCACGAACGAGATGATCCGGGTCGCGTTGGAGCCGCTGTCCAAGCCGCGGCCCACGGATGCGAACGGGCCGGACCTGCGGACGCCGGCCCAGCGGATGGGTGACGGTTTCCATGAGTTGCTGCGCCGGTTCCTCGCCTCCGGTGCCGCTCCGTCCCATGGTGGGGAGAAGCCACAGATCGTCCTCACCATCGACCCCGACAAGCTCCGTAGTGGCACCGGGACGGGTGAACTCCTGCACACCGGCGCGATGGTCTCGGCCCGGACCGTGCAGGTGCTCGCCTGCGATGCGGAGGTCCGCGTCGACACACCGGTAGCGAGCGTGGTGGGGCGAGCCTGTCGGACGGCGTGCGGTTGTATGCCGGCAAGGTCAGGAAGCTGCTCGAGCTCCGCGATAGGGGCTGCGCGTTCCCCGGCTGCAATCGCCCACCGTCGAGGTGCCAGGCCCATCACATCGTTCCCTGGAGCAAGGGCGGATTGACGACGCTGGCCAACGGCGTCCTGCTCTGCGGCTACCACCACCGACACCTTCACCAAGGCACCTGGCACGTCCAGACGGCGAAGGACGGCCATCCCGAGTTCATCCCGCCCGAATATCGACAAGCACCGCAAGCCACTCCGGAACCACTGCATTCGGAACTGACGGCTCAGCGGCCTTGGGAGACACCGGGAAGGGCACACGCGAGAACCCGCCGGCCCGCCGGAAGACACGCGTGCGCCACTGCCGTCCGCAGCCACGATGCTCCAGGTGAGCCGCGGGCGCCGGTCACCCGAGCGCGCCCAACTGTCGCGGGCCAGACCAAGGTGCCTGACGGGGAAGACCCACGCGCAACGCAGCCGGCCGCGGCCACGATCCGGAGGCGAGCCGCTGTCGTCGCTCACCCCCGGCACGCCCCACCGCCGCGGGCGCCGATCGCACCCCTCGGAGCCGGACACTCCAGGTCCTACCTAGCCTGGACGCATGGCCGGTACCAGTCGGTTCGAGCGCGTCGCGCTCGTCGTCAACGCTGCTTCCCGCACAGGGGCTGCGGCGTTCGAGGCTGCTCGCGAGTCCCTGCGGGAGCGGCAGGTTCCGCTCGGCGCGTGCTACCAGGTGACCGACGCGGCCCGACTACCGGAGATCATCAACGAGGTCGCGGACCATCATGATCTTGTCGTCGTCGGCGGTGGCGACGGCACGCTGAGCACCGCCGTCGACCACCTCGCGCGCAAGGAGGTCGCCCTCGGCGTGCTGCCCCTCGGCACCGCGAACGACTTCGCTCGAACGCTGCAGATCCCGGCCGACCTGGCCGCCGCGTGCGCCACGATCGCGGACGGCAAGATCGTCGACATCGACCTCGGGCGGATCGGCGACAACTACTTCGTCAACGTGGCATCGGTCGGCCTGTCCGTGGGCGTCACCCGCGCGCTCACGCCGAGGTTGAAACGGCGCCTCGGCCCACTCTCGTACCCGGTAGCGGCCCTGCGCGCCTACCGCGCCCACCAACCGTTCCGAGCGCATCTCACCTTCCCGGACGGCGACCACCAGAGCGTGCGGCTCGACGACCTGCTTCAGGTGGCGATCGGCAACGGCCGGCACTACGGCGGCGGCAACCTGATGTCACCGACCGCGGGCATCGACGACAACAGTCTCGACGTGTACGCGATCCGCAAGGGTCGGCTGCGCGATCATGTCAGCATCGCCAGGTTGCTGCGCGACGGATCGTTCGTCGAGCACGAGAACGTCCTTCATCTCACCACCCGCCGGCTGCACCTCCACACCGAGCCAGCCGAGCCCGTGAACGTCGACGGGGAGGTGGTGGCGACGACGCCACAGGAGTTCGGCGTGGAACCCAACGCTCTCCACGTCCTCGTACCCCGCGACTCGACCGCGGCACAGCTCGACGAAGGATCCGGCCCGGCACCCGCCTGACGGCCACCCACCTGACGGGCACCCGCCTGACGGCCACCCGGCTGACGGGCACCCGCCTGACGGCCACCCGCCTGACGGCCACCCGGCTGACGGGCACTCGCCCGACGGACACTCGCCCCACGGACACTCGCCCCACGGACACTCGCCGGGCGAGGCAACACCTCAGGGGCGGACGGCCCGCACCAACCACTCGGCGCCGCGCAGGCGTACACCGTCAGGACCTTCGTACGCCGCCAGCGCGGTGACCATCGCGTCGCGCACCTCGGCCTTCCGTGCGTCGCTCGCGTCCCGGAGGAAGTGCCGGACCGGCCCCGACGCGAAGAGGAACGCCGCCGCATCGCCCGCGTCCCTTCCGTACCACAGGTGTACGTCGTCCAGCGGCGTCACCGTCGGCGCCTCGAAGCCCGCCCGCGTCAGCAGGTCGGTGGTGCGCGCCGGCTCGGAGAGTGAGGCGGGCCCGGGTAGGTCGGGTCGGCCGAAGTCCTCGGGGAGGTCGCTACCCAGCGCGGCGGCGTACGTACGGTGGAGGTCGCCGTCGCGCAGCGGTCCGAAGCACACGAACGCCAGTCTCCCTCCCGGCCGGAGCGCGCGCCCGATGTTGGCGAACGCCGCCACCGGGTCGGCGAAGAACATCACCCCGAACCGGCTGATGGCCGCGTCGAAACCGCCGCTGGCGAACGGAAAGATCTGGGCGTCCCCGCGCTCGAAGCGCACGTTGGCGACGCCTTCCTCCGCCGCGCTGGCCCGGGCGCGTTCCAGCATCGGACCGGAGAGATCGATGCCGAGGGCACTGCCACCCGCCGCCCTCCGCGCCGCCAGCCGGGTGGTCTGCCCGTTGCCGCAGCCGATGTCGAGTACGCGGTCCTGTTCGCCGATCGCGGCCGCGTCCAGGAGCGGACGGTTGAACCCGGCGTTGACGGAGTCCCAGCGGGCCTGGTGGCCGGCCCAGTGCCGTCCTTCGGCACCGTTCCACGCCTCGGCCTGGTGGGTGTTGACGATCGCGCCGTCCACTGGCTCCATACGGCTCCACCTCCTGCGGTCCACGGTCCACCACACCCCGCCTCGCCGGGCCCGCCACCATGCCATTGTGCGAAGCTCGCCCGGACAGGGAGGTTGGCATGACGAGATGTTCGGTGACCACCCGGCCGGTGGAGTACGCGGTCGGTGGTGAGCACGGCCTGCGCACCCGTGGCCTTACCCTCGGCGGCGGCCCGGACTGGTCGGTCGAGGGATCCGGGCCGGTCTTCACCGTGGTGGTGGACGGTGTGACCGTCACGGGTACGTCCGACGGGCTCGAGGTCGATCGCGCCTCGACCGGACCGGGACCCACGGGCGTGCCGGTGGAGACGACGCACTGTACGTACGCCACCGAGGGTCTGGCGCTCGGTATCGACTGGCACGTCGTGCGCTACCCCGACCTGCCGCTCGTGGAGACCTGGGTGAGCGTGACCAACCACGGGGACCACCCGGTGACGGTGGAGCGGCTGGACTCGGTGGGGCTCACCCTTCCACCAGCGAGCTACGACCTGCTGTCCTACACGAGCGGGTGGGGGCTGGAGTTCGAGGCGACCCGCGAGCCGCTGCAGGGCTCGCGGACGATCGGCACGCTGGCCGGACGATCGTCCCAGGGGATGCACCCCTCGTTCGCGCTCTTCCGCGACGACGGCGCGGTGATGTACGGCACGGTTGCCTGGTCGGGCAACTGGGTGCTCCGCTTCGAGGAGGGGGCCGGCGGCGGACACGTTCTGACCGGCGGCCTGCGCGACGAGGGGTTCGCCAAGGTGCTCGAGCCGGCGGCGAGCGTGGCCGCGCCACCCGTGGTGCTCGCCCTCGGCGATGCCGGCGACCTGGACACCACGTCGACCGCGCTGGCGCGCGCCGCCCGGGCGTACTGGGCCCCCCGCAACGAGCTCACCGACGAGCTCCCGGTCGAGTGGAACCACTGGTGGACGTACGAGGACCACTCCATCGACGAGGCGACGTTCCGGGCCAACGTCGACGTCGCGGTCGGGCTCGGCGTCGACGTCTGCACCCTCGACGCCGGCTGGTTCGGGCCGGCGGACGCGTCCTCGCACTGGGGTGAGGTCCGCGGCGACTGGGACCTCGTGAACTCGGTCCGCTTCCCCAGCGGCATCAGGGCTCTCGCCGACTACGTACACGGGCACGGCATGCGGTTCGGGCTCTGGTGCGAGATCGAGGCGCTCGGCCCCAAGGCCACCCTGGCGGAGCGGCATCCCGACTTCCCGGCCGTCCGTGACGGCAAGCTCCTCGGCTACGTCTGCCTGGCCAACCCGGCCGCCCGGCAGTGGGCGTACGCGACCCTGGACCGGCTCGTCCGTGAGGACGGCGCCGACTGGATCAAGCTCGACTTCAACCTCGACCCCGGCCTCGGCTGCAACCGCACCGACCACGGCCACGGCGAGGGTGACGGCCTGTTCGAGCACTACCTCGGCTACTACCAGGTGCTCGACCGGATCCGCGCGGAGCACCCCGCACTCGTCCTCGAGAACTGCTCGTCCGGTGGGCTCCGGATCGACCTCGGCATCCTCCGGCACACCCACCTGACCTTCCTGAGCGACCCCGACTGGCCCGAGCACGGCCTCCAACTGGTGTGGGGCGCCACCACGATGCTGCCGGCGAGCCAGCTGCTGCACTGGGGCTACTCCGAATGGTTCGGCGACCACCGCCACCAGAGCTTCGACCCGCGCGACCCCACGCTCGCGCCGCACCAGCTGGACTACTACCGCCGGATCGCGATGGTGGGCGCCACCGGCTTCTCCCTCGGGCTGCCCGGCCTGCCGGACCCGGTGCGCGAGCGGTTGGCGACGCAGGTCAGGACCTACAAGGACGTCGTACGCCCGTTCGTCCGCGCGGCCGACCTGCACCGGCTGACCGAGGCTCCGCGCAGGTTCGGGGAGGGCGCGCGGTGGGCGGCGTTGCAGTACGCCCGGCCGGACGGCAGCGAGCACCTCGTCCTCGTGTTCCGGCTGCCCGGAGGGGCCGACAGCGACCGGATCCGCCTGCACGCGCTCGACCCGGCGCGGGACTACGACGTCCGCTGGCACGACGCGGACCGGGTAGAGGTCGTGTCCGGCGCAGTGCTGATGGACGCCGGACTCGACGTCGCCCTCCCCGAGGAGGGCTCGGAGATCCTCGTCGTCAGGAGCCGGCACCCATGAGGATCGAGTCCGTCGACCTCTTCTACCTCGCGATGCCGGAGGTCCGCGCGATCGGCGACGGCAGTCAGGACGTCCTGCTCGTCCGGCTGCGGACGAGCGACGGGACCGGGTGGGGCGAGTGCGAGGGGTCCCCGCTCACGTCGATCGCGAGCCTGGTGACACCGATGTCGCACAGCGCCTGCCAGCCGGTCCGGTCGGCGGTCCTCGGCCAGCCCCTCCGCGACGTCGACGACATCGGGCGGGTCGTCCGGCGGGTGAAGGAGGACTGCCTCGACCTGCTCCAGGCCGACCACACGCTGTCGGGCATCGAGATCGCGATGTGGGACCTGGTCGGACGTCGGGTGGGCGCGCCGGTATACGAGCTGCTCGGCTGGCCGGAGGCGTACCCCAAGCACGCGTACGCCTCCGCGCTGTTCGGCGACACCCCGCAGGAGACGTACGACAAGGCCCGGTCGGTGGCGGGACAGGGCTACCAGGCCGCGAAGTTCGGCTGGGGGCCGTACGGTCGGGGGACGGTGGCGGCCGACGCCGAACAGGTGGCGGCAGCGCGCGCCGGCCTCGGTCCCGATCGGCGTCTGATGGTCGACGCCGGCACGGTGTGGGGGGAGGACGTCGACGCGGCGGCGCTCCGCCTCCCCGCTCTCGCCGATGCGGACGTCACCTGGCTGGAGGAGCCGTTCGTCTCCGGCGCCTTCGATGCCTACCGTCGGCTCGCGGCGGTGAACCCCGCCGTACGCCTGGCGGCCGGTGAGGGCGCGCACGACCCGCACCAGGCGATCCACCAGATCGACCATGCGGGGATCGGGTACGTCCAGGTCGACGCGGGCCGGATCGGTGGCATCGGTGCGGCGCACCGGGTGGCGACGTACGCCGCCGGCCGTGGCGTGCAGTTCGTCAACCACACCTTCACCACGCACCTCGCGCTGGCGGCAGCCCTGCAGCCGTTCGCGGGGCTCCGCGGCGCGGACCTGTGCGAGTACCCCGTGGAGGCGTCGCCGCTCGCGACCAGCCTGACCCGCGAACGGATCACACCCGGGGCGGACGGCGAGATCGTCCTGCCGGCGGGCCCAGGCCTCGGGGTCACACCGGATCTCAACGCCGTCCGGGACTACCTCGTGGACGTCGAGATCTCTGTCGCCGGGCGGACGCTCTACCGCACTCCCGAGCTCACCGACTAGCCGCCACCGGCACGCCCGAGGCCGAGCGGGTAACCGGTCTCAGCGGGCAACAAGCCTTGCCGGTCACGAATCCTGGCGGGACGGGTCTCAGCGGGTGACCGCTCCGAGGTGCTCCTCGATGATCGCGCGTGCCGTACCCGCGCCCCCGCAATGGCTGCAGTCGATCGCGCCCGCGGGTCGGCGGGGGAGCAGGTCTGCGAGCCATGGGTAGCGTTCTGCTCCCGCGACAACAGCGATTGTGTGAAGTGACTCCGGAAGCGGCTCGAGCTTGAGCCCGGCGTCGGAATCTGCTCTCCAGAACGAACCATCCGCCCGAAGCAGCCAGACTTCACCAATCGTTCCAAGCAGTGGAAGCGCCCCGTACTGCAACCCTTCGAAATTGATGTGGCCGATCGGTTCAGGTGCCAGTGTAGCAATCTCGTGCTGGATCCGGCGCGATATGCTGGCTGAAATTTTCATTTGTCATCCATCGCGCGATTGCGGTCCCATATCCAGGCACTAGTGAGGAACGAAGTTCGAGACCTGGAGCGCT
The DNA here is from genome assembly GCA_963721745.1 of uncultured Actinomycetota bacterium. Taxonomy (GTDB): domain Bacteria; phylum Actinomycetota; class Actinomycetes; order Propionibacteriales; family Actinopolymorphaceae; genus Thermasporomyces. Next base: position 201,133 of record CAVRKO010000006.1, read on the forward strand.
CCGTTGACGAAGTTCGTCGCAGCAGATCCGTACGTTGCAACACCTTCGGCGCTGATGACCACTACTTTGGTTAGTCCACCAGGCACGAACTGCACACCGGTCAATGCAATGATACCGGGCTGGTCGGCGACGGTCGCTCGGGAGCGCGTAGGTAAATGAAGCAGGGGTCGGCGGATACGGCGGGGGCTCGCTCGGGAGGTGGGCTCGGGCGAGCGGCCCTGGGTGTGGGGTTTGCGGTAGGCAGGAGGGGTGTGGCGGCGGGGTCCGCGAGAGGCGGTGCCGGGTCGAGCGCACGGGTGCGTTCGCCCCGAGTTTCGGGGCGCTAGGCGACTTCGAGCGCTTTGCGGCGCAGGACGGTGCTTTTCCAGTAGGGTGGGCCTCGGCTTGGGGAGCGCCCGGGCAGATCGGTGGTCTCGCCGGCGGCGGCGAGGTAGCGGCGAACGCTGCCGAGGTGGGTGACGACAGCGAGGATCTTGATGCGACCTTTGCAGGTCGGGCACTCGAGGACGTCCACCTGAAACGTGCGGCGGAGCAGGTCGGCCCACGCGCGATAGGTGGGCCTCGGTTTGTCCGCCGGCTCTGCCTGCCAAGCGACTTGCCCGCGTTCTTCCAGAGGCCGGCATTCACCACGAAGAGGTACACGTCGATGCCGCCACAGACGTCGCTCGCGAGGCGAGACCACGCGGCTTCTTCCGTCCGGGGCTCGCGGAAGTTCGCCGAGGCGTTGCTGTAGAAGCCCGTGCTGAAACGCCGCACGGCCAGCGTCGAAGGTGGAAATCGACGCCACGTCATCCGCGGGAAAGACAGGGTTGGATGCCGGTGCGCTGGTCGACCGGGACGATGACGTCGGGCGTGGCGTCTCCTCGTCGCGCTCCTCCGTTCTCGTGGGCGGCTTCTTCTTCGCGCAGCCCAGCGATGGCAGAAGAAGGGCGACCGACATGGCCGCCAGGCCGATCACGCGCAGGAGGTCCTGGTCCCGCGAAGCACGCCGCCATCCTACGCGCATCTCGCGGCAACCCGGATCGTGCACCGGATCATCGCGCGCTCATTCGGCCGATCCTGCCAGCGGTCCCACTTCTTCTTCGGGCCCAGCGCTGCGCCGACCAGCCGCAGGGTAGATCGGCGAGCTTGGCAAGCCTGGGCTCGAGCTCCACGACGTGCGAGAGGCAAACCGCAACGAGGTCGTCCGGAGTGAAGTCCTCGCGGTCGAGGATGGTCCATTCGCCGTTTTCCTCGTGCCTCGCGAACAGGATGGTAGCGCCGTTCATCACCTCGTGCGTGGTGAACGTGGCGATGGTGGGCGGCTCGGCGAATGGCCAGCCCTCCTCGGGGTGTCGCTGTGGGCACTTCATCAGCCTGGGCTCGGCAGGTGCCGCATCGCCTTCGTCGTCATCGAGCCCGTTGAGCGCGAGGATCTCGTGGAGACGCGCGTGGTCGATGCCCGCGTGCTGCTCCACCGACAGCAGACTGGGGGATTCGTCGAGGACGAGCTGCGGTCGTTCGGAGGCCGAGCCGAACTGGATGGTGACTGCATGGCCCCGCATCGTCGGATAGCCCTGGGCATCATTGGCCAGCGTCCCCGCGGCGGCTGGCTCGCTGGTGGCGTCGTCGCGGTACACCTCCAGGTAGCGCCTGAACAGCGAGGCCGAGATTCGGCCCAGACTCCCCAGCGCAGCGTCTCCGCCGAATCCCGGATCGGAATCGTGGCGACGCAACGGATGAAGAATCGCTCTCCGTCCAGGCAACCCAGATCAGGGCTTATCTTCGCCCGTTTCTTGCGGTCCGCCTCCGACAGAGCCGCGATGTCGTAGGGCATCGGGAACGCGATGTCGCGCATGTCGTGTACGCCTTTGCCGCAATGGTCACAGGTCTTCATCCCGCGTAGCTCCACGATCTCACCGGTGTGGTTCCCGCGCAACACCGGCTCGCCCGGGCGGGCTCAACGACGCGACGGCGCAACCTCGCTCGCAGCTCTCTCCCTCCCGCGCGCAGCGCGCCCCCGCACTTGCACCCGCACTCGCACTCGCACTCGCACTCGGCGCGTTTCGCGCCCGGGAACCTCCGGCTCGCCCGGCTGTCGGTCGTGCCATGCGATGCTTCTGGCTCGCCGCGTCCCTGGCGTTGGTCCGCCTTCGTGCGGCGCCTGGCGAGCGCGCGCTGACGCGCGTCACTCGGTGGTGACGCAGCTGACGGTGGCGTTCCCATCGGCGTCGACGGTGCATTCGGGATCGCCCGGCGCCGAGAAGCAAAAGTACGGCTCGAGGCAGGTGCAGAGCTGGTCGACGGCCACATCGGCACACCGCGGCGGCAACGCCTTGCAGCTGTTGTAGAGGTTGTTCGACTCGCAGTACGTGGCGCCCTCCTGGCACAGCACGGTGTCCTGGCAGGGGAACAGGTCGAGGGGCACGCCGCACTGCTGTGGGCCGACATCGACCCCGTTGCGGTTCGCCCTGCAGGCGTCGATGTAGAGCTGCCCGTCGCATCCACAGACGCCTTCCCCCTCCGGCTCCCCGCAGTCGGGCGTCGGCTTGCAGCTGCCGGGATTGCTGGGGCCGGGGCAGGTGCCCGTGGGGGCGTCGCAGAACTCGCCACCGTAGGGGCGCAATCGGCACCGCCGCAGTCGGCTGGCAGGCCACCACCGGTTCCAGTCGGGCTCGATGGTTGTCCCCCGGAGCCTCCCGTGCGCCCATCCCCACCCCCTGCGCCGCCGCCGCCCGAACCGGTGCCCGACGCGCTGGCCGCGGACGCTCGTTCGGCTCGACGTCGGACGAGCAGGCAACGACGGCGAGCAGCGCAACCGGCAACCAGCGGTGAGCGGCGGTAGGCATGGAGGCTCGGTGGCGACCACGCGGCAGCCGGATCTATGGATACCGACACCACCGACCTCGTCCATACAAAGCCGCGACCTGGGGCGGCGGCGATGCGCGGCGGCGCTCAGGTCAGGACGGTGATCTCCATCTTCTCGACGCCGCGCCGGATCCGCGATCGACTCCATGGCCGCGATGCGGCCGCCGGCGATGGTCATGCGCAGCACCATGAGCAGCGGCACCTCCGGACGACGTACTGCCCACGGGCGAGGTGGAGACGCTGGCGCGGGAGCGGGGCAGCGATCAGGTGGTGCGCTGGATGCGGTACGACTCGCTCGGGCGACGCGTCCTCAACGTCGAGCCGCACACCACGGCGGGGTTCGATCCGGATCCGGCGGCGGACGCAGATTCGATGGAGGCGTGGCGCTACGCCTACGACGACGCCGGTGAGCTGGTGGGCACCAGCGACGCGCGCGGATGCGGCGTCGAACTATCACTACGACGCCGCGTGGCCGCATCCTCGCCGAGGACTACTCGCCGTGCCTCGATGCGCACATCGCGTACTCGACGCCCGACTTCGAGGCGTCGACCGGGATCGAGGTGCTGTACCGCTACGACGTCGAGGACCCGGCGGCGCCGGCGGGCTTCGACGACGGCGCGGTGTTGCTGGGGCGGCTGGTGTCGGTGTCGGATCGTGCTTCGCGGACCATGAACCGGTTCGATGGGCGGGGACGCGTGACCGGTGTGGCGCGGCAGGTCGCGAAGCCGGGGACGCCCAGCGACGACATCGACGACCGCTACGCGAGCCACTGGTACACGCGGTACGCGCGCTTCGATGCGGCCGACAGGGCGGTGCAGGAGTCGACGGGCGCCGAGCACGCGGAGCTACTCGGTGCCGAAGTCGCCGATGGCGGCGAGCTTCCCGTGCATGCCCGGAAGAGCGCCATCGAGACGGGCTACTCGGCGCGCGGAACGATCGAGCACGTCGGGGGAAGTTACGGGGCGCTGGTGACGCGGATCGAGCGTGCCGCGGATGGGCTGGTCGACGGAATCGAGTACGGGGACCTGGCGGGGACGACGACGGGATTCACCTTACGATCTGCAACGGCGGCTGGGATCGGTGCAGACGTATCGCGGTCCACCGTCCGCGTGGACTGCGATGCCGCCGCCTGGCGACTACCTCCCTCCCCCCGCGTACGGCGGCGCGCCCTCCACGTTCCAGCTGCTGCTGCAGGACGAGGAGATCGACTACAACGTCGTCGACAACCCGACCGAGATACGCGACTACCGCATCCCCGGCGAATGGCCGGCGGGGGCGAAGCCGGTCAGCAAGCAGATCGCCTACGACTCGCTCTACCGGGTCGTCGGGGTGGAGTACCAGTACGCCGCGGGCGACGACGATGGGTGTCCCCGTTCGAGGCGGAGAACACCACGCCGCCGGCGGGGCTGGATCCGCGGCGCGCGCTGCCGAGCCCGCATGTGGGTTTCGACAAGCGAATCCTCGAGCAGACGTTCGAGTACGACTGGCTCGGCAACACCACCCGGAGCGACGACGACGCCCACGGGTTCTACGACCGGTCCATCGGGCAGGTCACCAACGGCGGGGCGGTCGGAAAACCGTATCAGCTACACGCAGCGTCTAACGCGGCGGTGCCGGGTGCGGGCGCACGCAAGGGGCATCTCGCAGCGACCTACGACGACGCTGGCAACGTGACGGAGCTCGTCGTGGTTCGCGAGGGGCCGTGCCTGCCCGCCGGGGCGGAGTGCTCGCAGCGGCTCGTGTACGAGTGGGACGAGTGCGGTCGCCTCGTGCAGGCCCGGCGGTGGGATTTCGACCACCAGGGGCCGGTGCCGGATGACTCGGCGGTGACGGATGCGGAGCTGACGTACGCGTACGACGCGAACGCCCAGCGGGTTCTCAAGACCGCCACCGATGGCGCCGGCGTGAGCGTGCACACGGTGTACGGGTTCCCACGTAATCGAGCTGCGGCGGGCGGCGTGGGATGCGGGGGCAGCGGATTACGAGCGGACCCAAGACACGGAGGTTCCGTACCTGCTGGCGAACGAGGTGCGGCTTGCGCGGGTCGTATACGAGAACCCGGCGAAGCTCGTGCCCGGCTACGGCACTCCGGCGGCCAAGTTCCATGTGCTGTTCGAGCTTGGGGATCACCTCGGGTCGACCAGCGTGGCGCTGGACAAGGCGACGGGGGAACTGGTCCAGCGCAGCACCTTCCAGGCGTATGGCGGGGCGGAGAGTGACTTTCGACCGGACAGGTGGGGCCAGTTCCGCGAAGACTATCGGTTCACGGGAAAGGAGGAGGATGCCGAGGTCGGGCTCGTCGAGTTCGGACACCGCTACTACGTCACCGGGTTGAGTCGATGGGCAAGCGCCGACCCGCTAACGACACACCTTACGAGCCTGCCGGCAGAGCGCGGTGCGGAAGGTGCGTTCGACCTGAATGGCTACGCGTACGTCGAAGGCCGCGCGTTCGCCGATTTCCGATCTCGATGGCCTTCAGCCGCGCCCGCCACGGCGCGTCCCGCGCCCGCAGACGATACGCATCCTGGTCGAGCCCGAACCCCCCAAATTCAGGCTGAACATCCAGGGATACAGCGGACTGAACGTCGTGCCGCCCCGCGGCGCATCTCCTTCGGCAGTCCTCCGGAGTCTTCCGCAGTTGCCTGTCGTCAGGATCCAGGGGCACAACGCTCCGACGGGCGGATATGTCATTACTCGACATGGCGATCAGATCACGCCAAAGATCCTCCCACCCGGACCAAGTGGAGTCACACCATGGGGTCCCGACTAAGGCCATGGCACACTTCTTCCCGGGATCTCGTGCTGACGACCTACCAGCAGTATTGTTGCTCAAGGCTGCGCACGACGCGACGCGGGCCGAGTTCAACACCTGGCGGGCCGAGCCGACCACCCCGAAGCTTCCACATCCCGTGACGGGCCGCCCGACGCAGAAGGTGGACTGGCAGCGGGTTGGTTGGCAGGGAACGGTAAACCTGGCAAATCGAATGTTCGACAAGGCGCAGACGCCAGCGGCGGTTCGTCAGGAGTACTTTCGGCAGCTTGGCATCTTTGAAGCGAACCACGAGATTCGTCGTCAGGTTGATGCCTACAATCAAGCTCAGCAGCAGTACAGGGAGTCCAACGCCCCGGTCGCCCGACCAGCGCCCAATATAGGTGAATAGTCGTCATGAGCTCGAAGAGTCGCGATGCGATGCTCGCGGAAGCGTTGCTTGTGCGGCAGCCGCTTGAAGGCCGTCCGCCGCCACCGCTGGATGAATCCAAGGTACCTCACGCGTTTCGAGATATGGTGCAAGATGCGCATGCGCTCGGCGCAAGCGACGAGGCGCTACACGATCCCATCGCGGCGCTGTTGACCCAGGAATATGTCGACAGCATCGTGGAACGGCTCGATCGAAACCGCGACGAGCTGAACCGGTGGCTGAGTGAGCAGCCGCCGACCTACGAGGCGGTGTCCTTCATCAACATGGAGATGGTGCTGGACGCGTTCTGGGACGAATTCGAGGCGCGGAAGAGAGGGTCTTGACAGCGGAGAGTGTGCCGGCTTGCGTGAGTGTCAGCTATCGGCACGGAGGTCATGGTCTCGTGGGGCATGGGACCACGACGAGGGTTGGCGGCTATCCAGGCTGAGCTCCGGGGCCGCGCGTCCGGGCCAGGGCGGCGCTGCTCGGCCGAGCTGAGGGAGCGCATCGTCGCGGTGGCCTCGAGCCTTCGCGCCGACGGCGTCGACTGGCGCGAGGCCGGCGCGCTGCTCGGCGCGCCGCGGCAGACGCTCATGCGCTGGAGCAAGGGGTGCGCGGTGCAGCGCCGCCAATGCGGGCGGTCCACGTGGCCGAGACGTAACCGTCCGGACCTGGACCCGCGTCCAGCCTGTTGACGCGGATCCGCGCCTCAGCAGTGCCGCGTTCGTCCAGCCGTTCAGCGGGAGTGGGCCGCGTCCGGTGGTTTCCAGCGGTGCGGCAGGAGCTCGGCTACGCGCGAGGCCGGGTGCGACTGCACCCGCATGAGGACGTCGGTCAGATACTCGATCGGGTTCACGCCATTCTTCTCGCAGGAAGCGACAAGCGTGTAATGGACAGCGAGGTCGTGACCCGCGTCGTCGCTCCCGACGAAGAGGTAGTTCTTCCTGCCGAGCGCGACGCGGCGCAAGCCAGCCTCGGCCTTGTTGTTGTCGGGTGGGATGGTCGCGTAGCGAAGAAACTGGCCGAGCGCTCGATGATGTCGGAGCAGGTATCCGATCGCCCTGCCCATCGCGGAGCGGGGCTCGAAGGTCCCTCGATGGCGATGGCCCCAGCAGAGGAGGCGGGCGAAGAGCGGCCGCGAGCTGGTGCGGCGGAGCTCGAGGTGGGCGTCGGTGCCCAGGATGCCGGCGGCGCGTAGCCTGGTCCTCGACGCCGTAGATCTGGCCGATGATGTCGAGGGCTTCCTTCGTCTCGGGGTGAAGCCGCTGCTCGAAGATCTTCCGACGCGCGTGCGCGAGGCAGCCGGCGCGCACGCGCTGGCCAGGCTTGGTGACCGCGTTGTAGCCCGTGTGCTGGTCGACGACGAGTCGCCCCTGCGAGTCGCCGAGCACCTGCTTGGCGACCTCGCCACTCCGGCTCGCGGCGTAGCGGTAGACGACCAGCTCCGGCGTCACGAAGTCCCAGATGAAGGCGCGCTTCTCGAGGCCGAGCTGGCGGATGCTGGTCTCGTCGGCGTGCACGTCGAGCGCCGCAGGCACGAGCGCAAGCGCGGCGGTGTACAGAGGGCGCAGCTCATCCGCTGCGCGATGGAAGAGGTCGCACATCGTGCTGCGCGATATCGGGATGCCGAGCTGCCGATAGCCCTTCTCCAAGCGGTACTGCGGGATGGAGTCGCCACACTTGCTGTTGATCAGATGGGCGATGAAGCTCGGGGCGTAGCGTGTCTTCTCGCCGACTCGGTTCGGGGCTGGCGCGGTCACCAGGTGACCGCATCGACACGCAAGCGTCTCGCGCTGGTAGATGCGGCTCCGGAAGTGCGGCTGCACGTACTCGAAGACCACCGAGGGCTTGCCGTTGCCCACGCGCCGCATCTCGCCGTTGCCGCACTGCGGGCATGTGCACGCCTCCTTGGGCACCGGGACGGGCGTGATCTCCGTCTGGAGCGCGGCGTTGCGCAGGGCGGCCTGCTCGCGCCGCTTCTTCGACGCTCTGGCCGGGTCAGACGCGCAGGCTTCGTCGGGGGCGGCAGCTTGGTGCCCCGGCGACGCTCGCTCTGCTTCTCCAGGAATCGCCGCTCGACATCGGCGAGGCGCGCCATCACCTGCGCGAGCTTGGCGTCCTGGGCCTTGGCGTAGGCCTTCCAGCCGCAGTCGTGATCGTCATCCGGGGGCGGGACCAACCACCAGGTTTGATCATGGTTGACGCGAGCTGTCGATCCTCTTTCGGCAGCCGCGCGCCAAGTGATCGATCTGCCTTTGTTCTTCGTTGCGCGGCGGCGTCACGCCGAGCGCCTCGACGGCTGCCAAGCCTCGTCGCGGCGCGTGCGCACCATGTCGAAGCCACCGAGGAGCATCGCCAGCTCGGTGCTATCGAGCACCACGCGTTCGGCACCCTGTGGGATGCGAGGCATGTGGAATCTGCCGCGCGCAAGGCGCTTGTAATAGAGGACGAAGCCGCTGCGGTCCCAGAAGAGCACCTTGATTCGATCGCCGCGCCGGCCGACGAAGACGAAGAGATGTCCCGCGAACGGGTCCAGCGAGAAGTTGCCGCGCACGAGCGCACACAGGCCATCGTGCCCGCGGCGCAAGTCGACCGGCTCCGCGGCGAGGTAGACCTTCGCGCCGGCGGCGACGCTCAGCATCCGGCGTTGCGCAGCGCCGCGACCAGCGCCGCGGCGTACTGCACATCCGCGCCGCCGACGACCCGCACCGAGACGCTGCCCAGCACGACTTCGAACAGCTGTCCGCCAAGCCCGGCGGCCGGCCCTGCCTGCAGCTCACCATCGACAACGATGGGCAGCAGACGGGGGCCACGTCGCGACTCGCTCCGCAGCTTCCAGCGCCACCAGGTCAACGTCGCCGGCCTCACGCCGTGGCGACGCGCGACCGCCGCGGTCGCAGCACCGCGGTCCACCTCCAGCGACAACGACTCCCAGAACGCTCGACCCCGACGCACGCTCACGAACGCGAGGGTCGCTGTTCAGCAGGCGTCCGTACAGGGGTCCATCCCCGGACGGTTACGCCGCATCGGCGGCGTGCTTGCGGTACGCGTCCTGTTCGCGGACGGAACCGCGGCCACAAAACCATCGATGTAGGTCATTGCTCGCTCCTTGCAAGGGTAGGGGTCTGTGGCGGCGCCGATGGCGACGCAGGTCTACGAGCTGACGCTGTGGGGGTACGAGGCGGAGCCGTGGATAGGGCCATGGGGCGCTGGGCGGCGTGCTCGCCGGCGCACGATCCGACGCTGCCCATCAGCACCACCTCCCTGATGCTGTCGCTGAAGACGAACTTCGACGCTGGGCGGGCTGCGGGGATGGTGGCGGAGGTCGGGCTGCGTCTGGGCGCGGAGACGTTTCGTGTCCGGGTGCGGGGGAAGTCGATCGACGTGGCGCGGGGCGATCCGAGCGGCGCGGCGGTGGTGCTGACGGTGGACACCGAAGCGCTGGCGAGCGCGATCTACGATGAGGTGCCGCTGCCCAGGCTGGAGAAGCAGGGGCTGCTGGAGCTCGAGGGAGATCGCGCGATCGCCGAGCGCTTCGTGGGCTCGTTCTCGCTGCCGAGCCGGGCCTGAGCACGCGCTGCGGCGCGGCGCGGCCGGCGCGCTCACCACCTCAGGGTTTGAGGTCCCACTCCGAGAACTCGAGGTTGTCGACGATGAAGGTGTCGATGGTCGAGTCGCCGCGGAAACGGAAACGTACGTGCTCGACGTCGTTGTGGAGGCCGAAGACCGAGAGCGGGACGCGGATGGTCGACATGTGCGCCTGCGCGGACGGACCGCCCGTGTACGTGGTGTTCACCGGGGTCGGGATCAGGCCCCAGTCGGTGAGGCGGACCTCGCTGGACCAGACGCCGTTGTTGCGGATCTGGATGCGCAGGTCGTTGGCGGCTGCGCCCGTGGGCTGCGCGATGCGCATGCTCAGCCACTCGAAGGGCGCGACGTTCCCCTGCGCGGTGGGGACGGTCCAGCTCACCAATCCTTCGGTCGACGAGCCCCACATCCACAGCACCTTGCCGGTGTGCGGCCAGGTGGCGTTGATGACCTGGGCCGTCGCCTGCGAGGTGGAGAGGACGCCCCCGATGTTGGTGCCGGCGATGGCGCCGTCGTCGAAGTTGTCGATGACGCGGCGGTAGAAGCCGTCGCTGTACGACGTCCACGCGTCGTCCGTCCAGCCGCCGGGGTGATGGTCGTTGCTGCGGATGTAGTCCTCGTACCAGGTCACATCGTCCTTGTTGTGGGCGGCGAGGTAGGCGAGGACCCAGCCCTTGATGAGGGCATTCTCGGCGGGGAAGCTGTCGCAGTAGCGCATGTGCTGCACGCCCTCGACGAACTTCAGCGACTTGTAGAGCACCTCGTCCACCGACGCGGCCGGGTCCTGCGAGCCATTGTTGCCAGCGAGGTCGTAGCGCGGGAAGGTGCTGCTCGGTGCGACCTCGGTGTCGTTGGTGCTGTAAATCTGCAGGTAGCCGCGCGTGTCGAGGCCATCGAGGTGTACGCCCTCGCTTGCCTGCGCGAAGGTGACCACCGAGCGCACGTGCCATAACGCGTCGCCGCGCAGCGACCGGGCCACCGCGCGCACCGCCGGTCCCCCGCGGCTGTGTCCGATGAGCGAGACGGACCCGGGATTGACGTAGGTGCGCTGCGGCCATGTCGACCACACGAAGTCCTCGAACGAAGTCCCAGGCCTTGGTGGCGGCGGCGCTGTAGTTGTCGAGGCCGACCTCGACGCTCACCGAGATGAAGCCGTTGCGGGCCAGGTGCTCCTGCAGGTAGTCGTAGTCGTCGAACGAGTACGAGTTGCCGCGGGCGTGGATGATGAGCACCAGCGGGCTGTAGACGCTCTGGTTACAGGTGCCGTTCTTGGGCCAGTAGATGCGCCCGGTGGTGCCGCCGTGCACGTAGTCGCCGGTGCACGGCAGGTAGACCGACGAAGCCGACGGGTCCGAGGCCACTGCCTGCTCGACCGTTGCCGGCGCCTCGGTCTCCGGCGCTTCCCAGTCGCCGTCGCCGCAGCCGGCGATAGCGGCGCAGCACATCATCCAGCTCACCAGCGCCGTCTTGGTCATCGTCATGTGATGCACCTCGGTTGCGGCGAACGACACCCCGCGTGTGATCGCGCCTGCGCCTTGGCAATCGCTGTGCCGAGGCGCGGCGCGGTCCTCGAGCGCGGGCGCGGGGCGCGCGCTGGGTGCGGGTGCCCTCAGTGGTGGGTGGGCGAAGCCTCAGCGGCTGGCGAGGCTCGATGACGAGCTCAACCGCCCGAACGTGGGATGCCAGGATGTGTTCGGCTCGGAGAGTGCGATACACTTCGTTCGTGGCGACCGACCAGTATGAGCTGCCCACTGGGAGGACCTGGAGCTCCCGGCGCCTGGGTGCAACGGGTGCTGAGCGGGATCACTACCTTCGGCGGCCACGATGACTCGCGGTCGCGCAGTATCCACTGCACCCGAGCACGCCGCGCGACCACCGCTCACCGAGAAGGCACGAATGCAGCCAATGAGACACTCGACATCAAGGATCCACGGCGCCTGGCAAGCGCAGTGGCTCTTCGCCATCGCCGCTCTCGCCGCGTTTGTCATCGTCGGTTGCGGCGGAGATCCCGCGTGCCACGGGGCCTCTTGCCACGGGTCGAGTGGCGCGGGCGCCAGTGGCGCGGGCGCTAGCGGCGCAGGCGGCGGGGCGGGGTCCGGGGCAACACCGGCCGAGTGCGTACCGAATGGAGCCACGGATGCGGTCCAGGACGGCTGTGGGGTGTTCGTATCCTCGAGCCTTGGTGACGACGCGAACGATGGTACGAAGGATAGCCCCTTGAAGACGCTTGCCGCGGCGATCCTCCAGGCGAACGCCGGAGGCGGACGTGTCTACGCGTGCGCGGAGCTCTTCGGCGAAGCCGTCTTCGTCTCGGCGCAGACGGAGATTTACGGCGGTCTCGATTGCAACCGGGGGTGGGTCTACGTCGGAGATACGACGAAGACGAGCATCGTCGCGCCGGCGGGCTCGATCGCGGCGACGTTCGGGCCGTCCGTCAATGGCGCGAGGCTCGAGGATCTCCGCTTCGAGGCCCAGGCGGCCAGGGTGCCGGGCGGGTCTGCGATCGCGATCGTGGTCGACCAGGCCGAGGATGTCGAGCTCTCCAGGTGCGAGGTCGTGGCTGGCGATGGTGCACCCGGGACGCCGGGAGATACGCCCCCGGGGATGGGTGCCCCCGGCGCTGTCGGGGCCGACGGTGCCGCCGGATGCCTCGATACTCTGGCCGTCCCGGGAGGTGCGGGCGGACAGATCGACTGCGGCAATGGCGAGAGCTCCTGGGGTGGGCAGGGCGGTCCTGGCACCACGGCGGGGGGCTCGGAGAGCGACGGCCAGGATGGGGGCTGGGTTCCTGCTCCGGCCTCTGCGCAGAACGGCGGCAACGGACAGTCGTTCGGAATCGCGTGCGAACCGGGGATGCCAGGTGTCCCGGGCGAGGATGGCGATCCGGGGGTGGGCGCAACCGGCTTCGGCACGCTCGACACGAATGGCTTCCTCGGCACGGCGGGCGGGGACGGGATCTCCAAGGGGAAGCCGGGGCTGGGGGGCGGTGGCGGCGGTGGTGGTCGCGGTCTCACCGTGTGCTCACCGAACGCAGGGCCCAGCGGTGGCGGCGGGGGCAGCGGTGGCTGCGGCGGGCTGCCGGGCAAGGGAGGCGGTCCCGGCGGGTCGAGCATCGGCATCATCGTGTTCGGCGCAACCGTCGCCACGCTGGCAAGCTCCACGATTGTGACTGGCAAGGGCGGTGACGGCGGTGCCGGAAGCAATGGCCAGCCGGGCGGCGATGGCGGCCCAGGTGGTGCAGGCAGTTGCTCCGGCGGCGTGGGCGGCCCAGGCGGTCGGGGAGGCGCTGGTGGCGGCGGACTCGGCGGCCACTCGATCGGCGTCGCGTCCTCAGGCGGCTCGGTGACCTTCGTAGACGGATCGGCCGTCACGTATGGCGCAGGTGGCGCCGGCGGGCCTGGTGGAGACGGCGGCTCGGGCAACTACGGGGCGGCGGGGGATGCCGGGAAGGAGTGCAACGGCCTCAATCTTCAGGACACCGACAACCCGTTCGCGTGTTCCCACTGAGCGTGGAGGCGTCGCGCCACCGGCTCCCTGGCGCCTCTCTGGATCCCGGGCTGGGTCTGGCATCCCGGCGCGCGGGCGAGGAGCTCGCGTGCTTCCGGCGTGCATCTGGCTTCGGGTCGCGCGGTCGATGCGCTTCGCACCGGGTACTCGGTCTCGCTCCTCTGCCGCCTCGCCGCCGCCGTGCCGCCCCGCGCTTCCACGCCGTGAAGGACGCGGGCGTGCTCGCCGCCGCCAGCCGATGGTGCGCGGATTGGCCCGCGGCCTGTCGAGACGCCGACCTTCGACCGCGCCGTGCCCGAGCTCGGCGAGGTGCCGGCGAGGTGCCGCTCGGGCGTGCGTTGCTGACGCCGAGCCGATGGGCCTGCGTTCCGAAGCGACCCACGGTCGCGACCTGATCAGTCGACGGGTTACTGGTTGAAGAACGTCTTCAGTACACGGGCCATGAGTTCGGGGGCGACGACGTGTCCCTGCCCGTCGAGCGTGTGTCGTTCGGTCTGGGGGATGGCAGCGGTTATCGCTTTCGCGGCGCGGTCGAAGAAGTCGGTCGGGAGGCCTGCCATCTGGGGCTCGGTGATCGGACCCTCGGTGGTCACCAGGACCGACTGAGTGATGCGGGCAAGTCGGTTCGTGGGGATCTTGTAGCCATTGAGGACCGCGGCGTCCTTGACGAGCGTGTGGGCGAGCGCGACGGACGAGGCCCAGAGCGGGTGCTGTTTGTTAGCCGCGATGTCCGCGTCGGGTCCGCCGGTAAGCCTCATGAACAGTTCCAGGAGCTCCTCGTCCCGGCCGGCTTTGTATGCCTCGTGGGTGTCCGCGAGGTACTGGTTGAACCTCGGCCACAGGTCGTCCCCGATCACGTACGGCACATCCCACACCGCGATCTTGTCGATCGCCGAACCTGCCGCTGCTGCCTCCAGCGCGAGGGCGCCGCCAGATGAGGCGCCGTACACGTGAGCTGAGCCGCCGGCTGTCGCAATCAGCGCGTCGAGGTCTTCCACCTCCCGCGCCACGGCGTACGGCGGTGTATTGCCGCTGGCGCCCCGGCCGCGTCGTGCGTAATTGTAGACCGTGAAATGGTTGGCAAGGAGCCGGGCCAGCGGCGCGTTCTCAGCGCCGTCGTCTAGGGTGCCGCCGACGAGGATCACCGCCGGGCCAGTGCCTTTCCGGTCGTAGGCGATCCTCGTACCGTCGGCGGACGTCACACGAAGTGTCATCTCGTTCACTGCTTCTCTCCATTTCTCGATGCGTGGTCGTCAACAGGCCCGGCCACATCGCCGATGCCCGCGCGCCGGCGATGGCCGTCCTTCGAGGAACCGGCGACCTCCATGAACAGAGCGAGCGCCCCGGCGCGGTCGCCGGCGGCGAGCAGGGCGCGCAGGTGCTCCGTGTAGGCGCGAAACTGCGCCGTGGTGCCGGCCCGACGTCGTACGGCACCTCGTGGACGGCGAGCCGCCGCGCGGACACGCCAGCGAGCGCCGCCTCCAATACCAGGGCGCCTCCGGAGGAGACGCCGTAGAGGTGCGCGCTGCCACCGGCCACGGAGAGGACTGCGGCCAGGTCCTCGATTTCCGCGCGCCACGGCATAGGGCGGCGTGTCCCCGCTCCTGCCGCGACCGCGCCGGGCGTAGTAGACGGTGCAGTCGCGCGCCAACGCGTCGGCGAGCGGCGTGTTCTCGGTGCCGTCGTCCAGGCCGCCGCCGACGAGCACCACCGCCGGGCCGCTGCCGAGGCGCTGGTAGGCGATGGTCGTGCCGTCCGCGGACCGGGTGGTTCGGTCCATGCTCATCGCTCCTCCAGGAGCGCCAGCGCGTGGCGCAGGGAGGCGGCACGCATCGAGCGACGCAGGCGCGTGTCGTCGGTGGTGCGGGCGATGAGCATGCCGCCCACGCAGAGGCCGAGGATGACGTGTGCCTTGGCGTCGCCGCCGCGGATCGGACGCGGCGAAGGCACCGCGAAAGACGGCGAGCATGTTGCGCGCTAGCTGCGTGTAGGCGCGGCGCGGGTCGCGGCCAGCGCGCGCCACGTCGGAGGGCACGGCGTAGAGCGGGCAGTGCTGGTCGACGTCATCGAGCACAGCGTCGGATAGGTAAAGCTCCACCAGGCGCCGCGCCGCCTGGCGCGGCGCCTGCGCCGCCCTCCTGCACCCTCGACGGCGAACGGGTTGCACGACGCGTAGCTCTGCACTGTCTCCGCGTAGAGCCCCTCCTTGCTGTCGAAGTGGTTGTAGAAGCCGCCGCGCGTGAGCCCCGCCTCGCGCATGATCCCGTCGATCGAGACGCGCTCGTAGCCGTGTCGGTTGAACATCACCCGTGCGCTCTCGATGATCCGCGCGCGCGTGCGCGCCTTGTGCTCCACGGTGTACGGCATCGGGTCCTCCCGAGAAGCGAAGCTAGGCCGGCTCCAAAATATGTTCCACGACATATCGCGAGCGCCGCGCGCCGGGCCACGCGTACGGGAGGACCTCGCCGGCGTGGGCACCAAGCTCAAGGTCGCCTTCGCCACCGGCGTCCACGACACGGTGGGCATCGACCTCGTGGCCATGTGCGTGAACGACGTGGTCACCGTCGGCGCGCGGCCCGCTCTTCTTCCTCGACTACTTCGCCACCGGCAAGCTCGACGTCGACGTCGGCGAGGCGGTGGTGCGCGGCATCGCCGACGGCTGCCTGCAGGCCGGCTGCGCGCTGCTCGGCGGCGAGACCGCCGAGCTGCCCGGCATGTACGCGGACGGCGAGTACGACCTCGCCGGCTTCGCCGTGGGCGTGGTCGAGCGCGCACGATCCTCGACGGCAAGCGCGCGCGCCGCCCGGCGACGCGTGATCGGCGTCGCCTCGAGCGGCCTGCACTCCAACGGCTTCTCGCTGGCCCGCCGCGTACGAGGCCCTGGTGACATTCGCGTAGCGCCCCGCGCCCGCGCCCGTGTCCGTGTCCGTGCCCGTGTCCGTGTCCGTGCCCGTGCCCGTGTCCGTGTCCGTGTCCGTGTCCGTGTCCGTGTCCGTGTCCGTGTCCGTGTCCGTGTCCGTGTCCGTGTCCGTGTCCGTGTCCGTGTCCGTGTCCGTGTCCGTGTCCGCCGTGGTAGATGCGCGGCATGATCGTGGTCGTGGCCGCGGTGCTGGTCGAGAAGGCAAGGTGCTGCTCTCGCAGCGCAAGCCCGGGCAGCACCTGGCCGGCGCCTGGGAGTTCCCGGGCGGCAAGGTCGGGCCCGACGAGGACCCGCGAGCCGCGCTGGCGCGCGAGCTGGCGGAGGAGCTGGGCATCGTGGCCGAGGCCGGCGACCCGGTGGAGATCACCTGGCACCGCTACCCGGAGAAGACGGTGCTGCTCCTCTTCTTCGAGGCCCGCCGCCTCGCCGGCTCGCCGGAGCCGCACGCGCTGGACGTGGCTGCGGTGCGCTGGGCGGGCGCCGACGAGCTGCGCGACGAGGACTTCCCGCCCGCCGACGTGGCGGTGCTGCGCCGCGTCCGCCAGCGCCTCGGCGGCTAGCGCCTCACGACGACTGGCGCGCCTGGATCCGAGACCACGTCGCCGAGGACGGCGGCGATCGACCCGGCGGCGTCGACCAGCGCCACCGGCGCGCCGCGCGCCACCGCCTGCTCGATGAGCCCGGCGTCGGGGATGCGCAAGGCTCGCGGGCGGGACGCTCGAGTACGGCGTCGACCCGGCCGCGCTGGTGCTCGAACGAGCAGCGCTCGCCGCGATCGGTGACGAACACCGCCAGATGCCTGAGGGGAATGCAGGGCTCGCCGCGCTCGCCGCGCTGCCGCTGCAGGTACATGCACAGGCCGAGGATGTCGGCCTCGAGCACCGGGTCGCCGCCGGCGGCGTGCGGGTCGGCGAAGCGCAGCAGGTGCTCGCGCAGCTCCTCGCGGGCGCCGAGCACCGCCTGTGCCTCGCGGCCATCGGACAGCTCGCTGCGCTCGCGGGCCACGGACTGCGCCACCACCGTCGGGTGCCAGCCCGGGCTCGCGCCCCACATGGTCTTCGGTCGGGCCACCGACCGACATGCGCAGGCTCATGGAGTCGAAGGTGCGGCGCATGTTCTCCCAGGACACCGCCTCCGGTCGCACCGCCAGGCGACAGCTTGCGGACCGGCGACGGTCTCCATGTGCTTCGTCCGCAGCTTCCGGCCGAACGGCCACCGCCCGGGTGAGCTCCAGCTGTGCCCTCGGCTGGCATGCGGCCGCCGTAGATGTTCTGGTAGACGAAGCGGCGCGCGCGCACGCGGCCGTCGGCGCCCGGCGCGCTGACCTGCAGGAGCGAGCCGTTCATGGTCAGCACCAGCGCGCCGCGCTTCTCGTCCTCGCCGAGGCGATTGCCCGGGAGACGAAGCCGAAGTCGCGAGGCCGCCTGGTCGAAGGCACAACCCTGCTCGTGATGCTCGATGGCCTTGAGGGCGATGAGCGCCTCGTACTCCGGCGTGGGCGTGACGCCGAGGAGCTCGGCCAGGCGCACGCGCAGCGTCATGTTCAGCGGCGGCGGCTCGGGCATCGAGACGCGGCCGGCGCCCGCGTCGCCGCCCCCGGCGCCGCGCCTGCCGGCGCCTCCGCCGCGATCAACGCGTCGAGCTCCAGGCGGAGCCGCGCCAGGTGCACGACCAGCTCGGTGCGCTCCGGGCGCGTCGACCTCGCCGCGGCTCGGCCTGCACGGCCAGCGCGTGCATGCGCGCGTCGAGGACCAGCGCCTGGCGCATGGCGTCGGCGGCGTCGGGGCGGCCGGCGAGGCGCCGCTCGATCCAGCGCAGGCGCAGCGGTCGCTCGATGCGGTGCGCGCCGCGACCCGGGCGTGCGCCGCCGAGGCCAGGGTCAGCGCTGGCGGCTCGGCGTCGTTGCTCGGTCTGGCGCCAGCGGCGGGCGGGGCGAAGAAGCTCTGCGGCGGGGTGTCGCTCACGGGTTCCGGGGAGACCTCGGGATTAAGTCAAGCACGCGGCCGGCAGCTGCCACGCGCCTCTCCTCCCGATACGACGGCCGGAGGGGCGTCCTTTCCGGCGCCCCGCCGCCGGGCCGCATATGGCGGCGGTCAGGTCGCATACGGTCGGCGCGGCGGACCGCGCGCCTTCAGGCCGAGCGTCGTCACGGTCGGGCTGGAACGGCCGCAGATCCACGGGCGGGTCGGCGCCGGCGACCAGGGCGGCGACGATCTCGCGCGGTGATCGGGGCCGAGCAGGATGCCGTTCCGGAAGTGCCCGGTGGCGAGCAGGAGCCCGTCGACGGCGCGTCCGGCCGAGCAGCGGCAGCTCGTCGCGGGTGTGGGGCCGGAAGCTCGACCAGGCTGCGCGCCGAGCGTCGCCTCGCCGAGCGCGGGGACGAGCCCGATGGCGCCGGCGAGCAGGTCGCGCGACGGCGGCCGGCGGTCACGCCGGGCGTGAAGCCGACGAACTCCACCGTCGAGCCGACCAGCACCCGGCCGTCGTCGCGCGGCGAGAGGTAGCAGCCGGGCCGTAGACCACGCCTGCGAGCAGCGGCGCGGGCGCTGGAAGCTCCACCATCTGCCCGCGCGCCGGCTGCACCGTGTCCGCGGCGCAGCGGCGCGCCGGCCACCAGGCCGGACCAGCTCCCCGCGGCGAGCACCACGTGTCGGCGTGCGAGCGGGTGCCCGTCGTCGAGCGCCACCCCGCGCGCGCGCTCGCCCTCGACGGCGATGCCGCCGCACCAGCGACGCCGGTGCGGAAGCGAGCGCCGGCGCGCTCCGCGGCGACGCGCAGCGCGCGCAGCAGGAGCGGGCGGGTCGACGCGCGCGTCGTCGGCGAAGCGCAGCGCGCCGGCCACCGTCGGGCGCCAGCGCCGGCTCGCGCCGCGTGCGCGGCGGCGGCGTCGAGGCGCTCGAGCGGCAGGCCGGCGTCGCGCTGCCAGCGCAGCGCGGCCCGACGCGGCGTCGAGCTCTGCCTCGTCGAAGCGCGGCCTGCACCACGCCGCAGCGCCGGTAGCCGACGTCCATGCCGGTGCGCTCCCGCAGCTCCTCGGCCAGCGCCGGCGTAGCAGCGCGCGGCTCGGCGAGGCAGAGGCGCGCCAGCGGCCCGTCGACGTGCGCCTCGCGCCTGCGCGCCGAGGATCCCCGCGGCCGCGCTGCGAGGCCTCCGCGCCGGGCACGCTCGCGCTCCAGCACCTCGACGTCGACGCCGACGCCTGGCGAGCGCCAGCGCGCTGGCGCAGCCGATCACGCCGCCGCCGATGATCAGGACCTCGGACATCGCGCTGGCCGGCGCTGCATCGCGATGCGGACGCGCGCCCGCCGACTATTCGTCGGCGTTCTCCTCGTCCGTCGCCTCGTCGTCGTCCGGCCTCTTCCTCGACGGCCTTGCGCCTTGGCGCCGGCGGCCTTCTTCGGCTTGGCGGTGGTGCGGCCGATGGCCGGCGCGCTCGCCCTTGCCCACCGCCTGCGGGTTGCCGTACGGGAAGGCCGCGGTGCCGGAGGCGTCGATCGGCGAGCGCGATCGCCGGGGTCCTCGGTCGGCCGCGGCGCGGGCGCGACCGGGCGCGGCGAGCGCAGGCGATCGTCGATGCCGGGCTGCGTCCAGACCTGCACGTCGCCGAGGATGCGCGCGCGGTTGGCGTAGCGCTTGGTGCCGCGGATGCCGAGGAGCTTCTCCATGAAGCTCGGCTCGGAGAGGCTCGCCGGCCTCGCCCTTCACCCAGACGGTGTAGTCGCCGATGCCGGTGCCGATGAAGGACTCGCGGCACACCTTGATGCCGAGCTCGGCGGCGGCGTCGCTGATGAGCCGACCCTGCGCGACCTCGACGATGCGGTGCTCGTTGACGAAGGTGACCCTGGGCACGGGCGGGTTGATAGAGGAGCCGCCGTGCCGCCGCAAGGCGACCTCGCGGTCGTCCCGTGTCCCGCTCAGGCGCGGGCCGGCTCGGCCGGCCCCTCCGGCCCCTTGTCCTCGCCGCCGTTGCCGGCGCGGACCGGACGCAGCAGCCGGACCATCCCGAACAGGTTCCAGACCGCGAAGCCGGCGCACAGGAGCGCCAGCGCCACCGCCCAGCGGCTGGCCCGGGGCGAGCTGCCATCGACCAGCAGCCAGGCATCGGCCGGGACGGTGGTCCCGCCGTGGTCACGCACCGTGTCGGCGAGGCCGACGTGGCGGACCCCGGCCTCGCCCATGGGGACGAGGCGGCCGGCGAACGAGGTCGGGGGAACGAAGCGTGGGCCCTCGAAGCCCTCGGGCACGCGGATCTCGACCCAGACGCGGGGGTTTCCGGCGATGGGCGCCAGGCGGAAGGAGTCGCCCTCGGCGGCGCGCCCGTAGCGGACGGCGCCGCTGGTGCCGAGCAGGCCCACCGAGCGGACGTAGCGGTTGCCGAGGTCGGTGCCCGGCTGCAGGGTGGCCAGCTCACCGAGCTCGAGCGGCTGGCCCGGGCTGAGCGCGTAGCGCGCCTCGCCGCGCAGGGCGAAGGCCATCGAGTCCCGCGGCGATGGCCGTCAGCGCCATCAGGATCACCGTGGCCGTCCGCTCGCGCCGGGGAGGTGCCGGGGCGGCGTCGAGCACCGTGCGGTCGTCCTCGCCGAGGGCGGCCGGCAGGCCGGCGCCGTGGGGCAGGTCGTAGGGCTCGAGGGTGGGGTTCGACGTTCGGGACACGGGCTGGCGCGGCGTTCGAGTGGTTGCGAGGAGGTCGGACAACGACCAGGGCCTGGCGGTTCCGGGGCCGGGCGGCCCCCGCGCGGCCGTTCCCCTCGGAATTCCGGAGAACGGTACGGGGACGCGTGCTGCGGGTGCTGCCGGCGGGGCGCGTGCAGCTTGCCCCGCCACCCTGCCTTGCCTAGCCTAGCCCGCAATGGCGGCCGCCTCGAACGCGAAATCGATGAAGTGCCCGTCGTGTGGCGTGGAGAACTCCCCGGTGGCCTCCAACCGGAGGTGCGGCTCCTGCGGCGCCGGGATGGACAGCATGCGCCCCGGCCGCTCCGCGGAGATGGAGCGGCAGCGCCGCTACCAGCAGGAGGGGTTCAGCGTCGTCTGGTGTCTCATCGCGCTCGTGGTGCAGGCGGTGCTCACCGCGGCGCTCGTCGTCGGCCTGCCCATGGTCGTGCCGGCGCTCGACTTCGAGGGCTCGAACGGGATGATCGTGGCCGTGCCGGTGTGGTTCGTCGGCGGGATGCTGCTCGGGATGATCTCCCCGGGCAAGACGTTCATCGAGCCGGTGGTGGCCGCGTTCCTGGTGGCCATCCCCACCGTGCTCTACCTGGCCAACGGGCAGACCGTGCGCACCATGCCGTTCTTCATGTACGCGATCATGGCGCTCATCGGCGTCATGTTCACGCTCATCGGGTCGTACATCGGCGAGCGCATCCAGATGGGCCCGCCGCCGAAGCCGGCCGACTGAGCGCGGTGCTCCGCTCCGTGGCGCGCGGCGCGCGTGTGCTGGCGCTGCTGCTCGGTCTCGCCCTGCCCTCGTGCGGGCGTTCCGAGGTGGCGCAGGAGGCGGACCGCATCGCGCGCGCCGTCGACCTGGTGCGCGACGCGCCCAACGATCCGGTCGACGCACGGCGCGATTCTGCTGGCCAAGCTCGCCGCCGAGCCCGCCAAGGATCCGGCAGCCGTCGCCGCGCGCGACGCATGCGTGGCCGCGTACACGCCGTTCCTGGAGGGCCAGACGCTGGAGGCCAAGGTGCGCGGGTCGCTGGCCGGCTCGCCTGGCGAGGTCGATTCTCGCGACGCTGGCCGAGCTCGGCCAGGCAGAGGCCATGCTCGAGCAGGCCAAGCTCAAGATGCCCGAGTGCGATTGCAGCCTGCACGACCTCAAGCACAAGCACCGCTGAGCAACTTCCGGCTCGACGGAGCAACCGGATGATGGCGCGCGCAGGACGACGCGCCATCCGGAGGTTGCGCGTCGTCGCAGACGCGCGACCGCGTTGCGCCTGCCTCGTCTGCGGCACCTGGTCCACGGGCTCGGCACGCAACACTGCGAAGCCACGACACGGAGCCGGCGTCATGGCGGTGACCGGTCGCGGGCCCGGACCTTGCCAAGGGCGCGCGCGTACCAGTTGCAAGGAGTCCGGTCATGAATCTCTCGAAGCTCGTCATGCTTGCGGCGTGTTCGTTCCTGTTCGCTTGCGGGTCCGACGGCAGCCGTCCCGGCGATGAGACCGATGACGGCGGCAGCAGTACGCTCGACGCCGGTTTCACCGAGTGCGGTGACTTCACCTGTCAGCCCGGCCAGCACTGCGACAACTGGGTCTGCATCGACGGTTGCCTCAGCAACGTGAACTGCACCGCGGACGCGGCCTGCCAGGACATCGACCAGGGGTCCAAGCTGGGCACCTGCAACGCGGCGGAGCCCGAGCCCGAGCCCGAGCCGGACCCGGAGAAGGACTGCGCCACGTTCTGCGAGAAGGCGACCGCCTGCGGCGCTCCCGATGGCTGCCAGCAGATTGCGACGCCGCGAGCAGCGAGTGCGTGAGCTGCGTCAACGACTCCAACTGCGGGCAGGGCTGCGAGGCCGCCTGCGGCGGGTGACGCTCCGTTCGGCCGGGCGGCGTCCGCCCGGCGGAAGCCCCGCCGGCCGCTGACGAAAGGCGGCGCAAATGGAGGGAAATCCGGGCGCGTCGGCGGTTTGGCGCTGTGCTAAGACCCCGTCCCGCCATGTTCGACGCGATCACCCGAGGCTTTCGCCAGGCCAGGAACCGCCTCGCCGGGCTCACCGAGCTGACCGAGGAGAACATCGACACCGCGCTGCGCGAGGTGCGGCTCAGCCTGCTCGAGGCCGACGTCGAGCTCGGCGTCGTCAAGGCGCTTCCTCGCGCGCGTGAAGGAGAAGGCGCTCGGCGAGACGCGTGCAGACGCCGCGTCAAGGCACGGCGGCGAGACGCATCCAGGTCTCGCGCCGGCGACCAGTTCGTCAAGATCTGCCACGACGAGCTGGTCGAGCATGATGGACGCACGACGGCGAGCCGCTCGACGTTCGCGCGACGAGCGGCCCGACCGGCATCATGATGGTCGGCCTGCAGGGCTCCGGTAAGACGACGACCGCCGCCAAGCTCGCGCGCTGGCTCGAGAAGGAGGGCAAGAAGCCGCTGCTCGTCGCCGCCGACATGCAGCGCCCCGCCGCCGTCGAGCAGCTCAAGGTGCTCGGCGAGCAGCTCGACGTCCCGGTCTTCAACATCGCCGGCGCGACGCCCGGTCGAGATCTGCGCGCGCGGCCGAGGCCGAGGCGCAAGAAGCTCGGCCGCGACGTCATCATCTACGACACCGCCGGCCGCCTCGCGATCGACGAGCCGCTGATGCAGGAGCTCGCGCGAGATCAAGGCGCAGGTCCGAGCCCGAGAACATCTTCCTCGTCGTCGACGCGATGATCGGCCAGGACGCGGTGAAGACCGCGCGCGGCGTTCCACGAGCGCCTCGCGCATCACCGGCGTCGTGCTCACCAAGCTCGACGGCGACGCGCGCGGCGGCGCGGCGCTCTCAGCGTCAAGGAGGTCACCGGCGCGCCGGTCGCGCTTCGTCGGCATCGGCGAGACGCACCGACAAGTTCGAGGAGTTCCGCGCCGAGGGCATGGCGAGCCGCATCCTCGGCATGGGCGACGTCGTCGGCCTGATGAAGGACTTCGAGGAGGTCGTCGACGAGAAGAAGGCCGAGGAAGACGCCGACGCGGATGCTCCAGGGCGAGTTCACGCTCGAGGACTTCCTCGAGCAGATCCGGATGATCCAGAAGATGGGCTCGCTCAAGGACATCGTCGAGAAGCTGCCCTCGGCGGCATGTCCCCGGCGGCATGCCCGACGGACGTGAACCTCGACGACAAGCGAGCTCGTCCGGATCGAGGCGATGATCCAGTCGATGACGCGCTTCGAGAAGCAGCGACCCCTACGCGCTCATCCGCGAGCCGAGCGCGCGTCGAGCGCATCGCCAAGGGCTCGGGCACGCCCGGAGCAGGCCGTGAGCGAGCTCGTGCAGAGGTTCCTGTTCATGAAGCAGATGATGGCCGGCCTCGGCCAGAACATGGGCCTGATGGGGAAGATCCCCGGCATGAAGCAGGTCGCCATGGCCCGCAACATGAAGAAGATGGCCCAGGGCGGCGGCATGCCGGGGATGCCCGGTGGCTTCCCGGGGATGCCCGGCGGGTTCCCGGGGATGCCGGGCATGGGCGGCTTCCCGGGCGATGCCCGGCATGGGCGGCTTCCCGGGCATGCCTGGCTTCGGCATGGCCCCGGCTTCCCGGGGATGGGCGGCAGGGCGACTCGCCGAGCATGACCAAGATGAAGGCGCTCGCGCCAGCGAGAAGAACGCCAAGAAGGCGCAGCGCAAGCGCGAGCGCGACGCCCGCAAGAAGGGCCGCAAGTAGCGCGGCGCCGGGCAGCGACGATGATCAAGCGAGTCGCGCACGCCGGAGCGGCGCTGGCGGTCGCCCTGCTCGCCGCCTCTCCTGCAAGAGCGATCCGCTCGGACTCCGCCGCCGCCGCCGGCGCCGGGCGCTGACCGCCGGGGACCCGCGCGCCGTCCGCGAGCTCGACGTATCGAAGCTCGTCGGCCGGCGTGTCGCCGACGATTGACGGCAAGCTCGACGAGCCCATGTGGGCGAGCGCGGCGGGAACGGGCGAGCTGGTCGAGGTGGGCACGGGGCGCGAGAACAGGAGCGCCGATCTCGGCGGCAAGGTGCGCCTGGCCTGGGACGAGACCTTCCTCTACGTCGGCTTCGAGGCGCGCGATCGCACCGTGCACGGCGGCTTGCCGGCGGGCGCCGTCGACCCGCACCTCTGGGAGAAGGACACCATCGAGATCATGCTCGACCCCGACGGCGACGGGGACAACGCCGACTACTACGAGATCCAGATCAACCCGCAGAACCTCGTCTTCGACACCCGCTACGACGGGTACAACCGGCCCGA
This sequence comes from uncultured Actinomycetota bacterium, assembly GCA_963721745.1. Lineage (GTDB taxonomy): Bacteria > Actinomycetota > Actinomycetes > Propionibacteriales > Actinopolymorphaceae > Thermasporomyces. The sequence goes on from CAVRKO010000006.1 coordinate 226,070, forward strand.
ACGGCGGCGGCAAGGGGCCGTTCGGCCACGAGGAGTGGAGCGCGAAGCTCGAGAGCGCGGTCGTCGTCGACGGCACGCTCGACGACGACGGTGACGTCGACCGCGGCTACACGGTCGAGGCGCGCATCCCCTGGGCGTCGTTCGACAAGGCGAAGCGCGCGCCGCCGGCAGCGGGCGACAGCTGGCGCATGAACTTCTACGCCATGCAGGACAACGGCGGCGTCGCCTGGTCGCCCATCCTCGGGCAGGGCAACTTCCACCGCGCCTCGCGCTTCGGTCGCGTGCGCTGGAGTTGACCTTCGCGGCGGGCACCGCGCCCGGCCGGCGCGCGGTGCTCTGGCCACGATCAGGAGATC
>CAVRKO010000007.1:0-42658 GCA_963721745.1 uncultured Actinomycetota bacterium
GTTGGCATCGCAGCGTCCAGACGCGGCCAGGTATCCATGTTGGCATCGTTGGCGATGTACTCGTCAACCTCGACCAGGCGACCATCCAACCTGCACCACGGCCTACCGTCAGGTGTGGCAATGACCGTAGGTGTAGGGATGTTCGCGCCGCGCAACAGGTCTCGAATCCGTTGCAGGTCGGTCAGCCTGGCCTCGCTGACCCACGGCCTGTAGACCCGGACGACACGGCGCGCCCGGCCTGTTCGGCGAGCAGATTCAAGGTGAAGCCGCCGCCGAGATCATGAATCTGCCGATCTCCTGAGGTGCACGATGCGTCGCCGTGCGGCTTGCCCTCGAGTCCATACGCCGTCCAGATCGCGGCAAGGAGCGCAGGGGTAGGCTTCGCCCGGGCACCGTACCCATCAGGCTCTGGATCCACCACGCAGTACCTCTCCCAGGAAAGTCCTCACGAGTTTCAGCATGGGTGAATACCCGTCGTTGCCGAAGACGCAGCACCGGCTGGGCGCGAACCACTGTCAACGCCTGGGCGTTGAGATCGCTGTGGTCGCAACCTCGGTCCATCCGCTATGGCCGTACCTCCTCACGAAGGTCGTGGTAGTGGTCGGCGACCCACAATGTGGATGTAAGCCACTTCTGATCGTCAGCCAGATTCCACCGCATCACCGTATTCATGAGGTTGAGTTGGACGGCCAGCATGATCGGCACTACGGAGTCGATTTCACGGTCGGACAGCTGGTTGACCGACAGGTAGCCGTCGAGCATGTGCGAACCGGCGAATCTCAGTACTCCGAGGGGGTTCGGTTCGGGATCGGGTCGGCGGATCATCCAGTTGAGACCAAGTGAGAGGTTGTAGGCAACGTCGTAGACGCGTGGGCCGAGCGGTAGGTGTTCGAGGTCGATGAGACCGGATACGGCACCGTCGGCGAGCAGGATGTTGCCACCGTGTGCGTCGCCGTGGATGCGCTGTTCGGGGAGGTCGGCGAAGGCTGCCGTCATCTCGGTTCGTAGGGGCTCGACGCGTCGGGCGACCTCAGCGAAGTCCGCTGCGGGGAGTAGTTCGCGTATTCCGTCCCAGGCACGTTCGAAGGTCTGCTCGGCGAGCCGAATGTGCCACGAAGCGATGCCGAATGGGCACTCGTTGAGGGCGATGTGGAGCCGGGCGATCGTCCGTCCGACTTCCCGGTGGAGCTCGGGGCGGTGTGTCATGTCGATGTTCTCGGCTGGCAGCAGCGGGGTCAGCGCATAGACCGCATCGTCGCCCTCCGCGTAGATCTGGCCATCGTTGGTCACCAGTGGGCAGGCGACGGGCAAACCGCGTTCGGCGAGGTAGGACAGGATCCGATGCTGTTCGGCCAGTCGCTTACGAGGATCTGCCAGGTCGAATCCAGGCACCTGTTTGAGTACGAAACTCAGACCGTCGTCGCCGTGAACCATCCAGGCCGAACCGTGGGGGGCCTTCTCGACCCGAGGCCGGCGGACCAGGTTCGACCACGCCTCAAGCACACCAAGATCGGGCACAGTCCGCCAGCCTGACGTATCGCGACGCAGAACGCGACGGACTTTTCCACGCAGCCGGACACAAGCGCCACGGCCGCGCCAGCTCCGATACCGATGTCAGCTCTCCGAAACGGGTGTCACCTCTTGTCGATCTGCCGGAACGCACGGTCGGAGCACAACCGGCTTCAGCCTGCCCAGCTCACGTGGGTCAACCTCTTGTCGTGTGTCATGTCGTGTGCCAGACCAGATGCGAGCCTCTGCACGGTTTCAAGGGCGGCCCCGAAGGGCCGCCGCGCCCGCCTCAACGGCGCCGTCCTTCCCTCTGCGCCTTCGGCGCCCGGTCGGCCGATGCGGCTGGGCGCGAAGAAGGGGCCGCCGACTGGCGACCCCGATCACGTCCCGCTCCGCGGGACCCAGCTGGTGGGTGGCTGGCCCGGGCCGGAGGCTTCAGGCTCCGGCCCTAGGGTTCGACTCTTCAGCGCCGCTTACCCCGGCTTCCCGCCTGGTCGCGGGCGATACTCGAGCGGTGGACCTGACCGTATGGATGCCCAACTGGCAGATGCAGTGCTGCGGTGAGCCTTTCGCGGTCGACTCCGAGGTGACCTGGACGGTGCGGGAACCTGAGGGGGAGCTCGTCTGTCCTCGACGAACTGGACGCCCCGCCGGTCACCTACGTGGAGGAGCACCACGAGGGTTGGGTGGGCACCGTCCACGGCACCGTCGCCTCGATCCGGTCGGTGCGCTGTCGAATGGCGTTCACCGATCCAGACGACCCACGCGCCCTCTGGCCGGTGCCTGGAACCGCGGTCGCGGTCGACATCACCCGTGCTGAGCGCTGGGAGTCGACAGGCGACGACTGGCAGGACTTCCAGGGCTACCTCATCGAGCTCCAGCGAGCCGACTTCCAGCCAGCGCCTCCCGGCACTGATGAGTACTGAGCATCTGACCGGGTGAATCGGCCTACGGGAGATGCACTGGACTACCATGATCACGCCATGGATCGCGACCGTGGCCGCACTCCCCACTCGGCCTGGATCGTCATCGCGGTGACTGTGGCGCTACCTGGCTGGGCCGTCCTGTGGATCGCCGGCGACAGGGCGACGGCCAACGACAAGACCGATCGAACGAGTCGTGCCTATGTCGAAGAAGCACTGGCCCAGGCCGAGGGCGTGGCGATGGTCCTTCCGTGAACCTGCCACCAGGCTATGACGCCGGGCGCTACTACAACTACAACGACGCTGGCGTACAGACCGTACTGGACGAGGATGCCGGCCATGCCGACCCCCGCGAGGTCACCTACATTCCGATCGGTGGAGTACGACCTGACGGACCTCCCGCGGTCTGTCCAATGCGTCGAGCTCGCCGACACAGGAGCGTCGCGCTGCCCCGCATCGAAGGACCATGTGAAGCGCCGATTCGGCTCCACCTGGGTGACCTTCTACACGGCCAGCGACTACAGCGACGACCTCACGGCGTGGAAGACCGTCCCGCTCACCCGCGATCTCACCAAGGTGACCTGGCTCCACTGAGCCATCTCGAAGCAGCCACCACTCGCACAGCAGACCCCGCAGACCAGCCCGCTCGCTACCGGGGCGAAGTGCCCCGTCGACCCAGACCAGGGTCGCGAGCGGGCTAGGCCCCAATCGACTACCCGTGACCGCACCATCGACACCTTGTCACCCCCGGTCCACACAGGCTCCAGAACGGCCCCCTACTGGCCCCCGTATGGCCCCCAGACACCGGGATCCGGCTGTCCACCGCTAGCCAGCGCGAGATCCAGTGAGCACCATTCAGAAGGGCCGCCAGAACGGCGTTTCCGCAGGTCAGCGCGGCTAAGAGCCTGGTCAAGCGGAGGGCGTGGGATTCGAACCCACGTGGCGGGGGGTTACCCCGCCTAGCGGTTTTCAAGACCGCCGCACTAGGCCACTATGCGAGCCCTCCTGACCTGCGGGTTCGCCCGAGTAGACCCACATCCGAGCCGGGACTGCCCGTGATCTGCCGCAGAGTCGCCCCAGGCACGGGCCGGGGGCGTCGCCAACCATTCTCCCATCCGTCGGCTACGCGATTTCAGCGTGGCCCGCCGGCAGCCGTCGCCCGGTCTCATGCAGCGCGGGTGATGCGCCGAGGCCGATTTCACTCGGATCCTGAGCATGTGACACCGCTGATCGAGTCGTCCTTCACCCCCCGAGTACGGTCCCGAGCCTGACGTCATGATTCTCAACGCGGTCCTTCCGCTGGCCTTCGTGATGATCGCCGGCCCGCAGATCGTGAGCGCCTTCTTCCTGGCCACCAGCAGGTCCTGGGCCAAGACTTCGCTCGCCTATCTGGCCGGTGCCGCGCTCGCGATCACCATCGTGGTGACGCTGGCCTATCTCGTCGCGAAGGGTGCGACCAGGACTGCCGGATCCACCGGAACCAGTACGACCGAACGGGTCATCGACTGGATCATCCTCGTGCTGGTCCTGCTGCTGATGGCTCATGTCTTCCTGACCCGGCACACCAGCGAACCCCCGAAGTGGATGGGCAAGCTGCAGGAGGCTCGGGCGCGCTTCGCGTTCACGCTCGGCCTGGCGTTGCTCGGCGTCTTCCCCACCGACCTCATGGGCTCGGTCACCGTCGGCCTGCACGTCGCACGCCACGGAGGCGCCTGGTGGCAGTGCCTCCCGTTCGTGGCGCTGACGTTGCTCCTGCTGGCCCTTCCGGCGATCGGCGTCGTCGTACTCGGCGACCGTGCGGACAGGATCCTGCCGAGCATCCGGGACTGGATGACCCGGAACGCCTGGGTGGTCAGCGAGATCGTCTTGGTGTTCTTCGCCCTGATCACCGTCAACAGCCTCATCGGCGACTGAGACCAGGCAGCGAGTCCGCGGCAGGCGACCGACCGCTGAGCCGAACGGCCACTGTCGGAGCCGTCCCCTACTCTGCGAAGCCAACGAGGTATCCCACCACAGAAAACCTGGCCGAAGTGCGATGAAAATCCGGCGCCAATCCGGTCTACACCGATGGACCAGTCCGTTGAGTGCGGTCCGCAGGCACTCGACCGAGGTCCGGATCCGCTCCAGACAGGAGAAAGCCCGCGCGCGGGACACGGCCTGTTGTACCGTCCGAGCGGGTTCCGCTGTCACACATAAAGACGTGTAGTGAAGGGACGCATGGCATGAGCGGCGTACGAGTGTTGGTTGGCACACGGAAGGGCGCGTTTGTCCTGACTTCGGACGGAAAGCGCGAGAAGTGGGACGTCAGCGGGCCTCACTTCGGCGGCTGGGAGATCTACCACGTGAAGGGGTCGCCCGCCGATCCCGACCGTATCTATGCGTCGCAGACCAGCGGCTGGTTCGGCCAGCTGATCCAGCGGTCCAACGACGGCGGCAAGACGTGGGAGCCGATGGGCAAGGACTTCGTGTACGACGGGGTCCCCGGCACGCACCAGTGGTACGACGGCACCCCGCACCCGTGGGAGTTCGCCCGCGTCTGGCACCTCGAGCCCTCGCTGAGCGACCCCGACACGGTCTACGCGGGCGTCGAGGATGCCGCGCTCTTCAAGACCACCGACGGCGGCGCCACCTGGAACGAGCTTCCCGGCCTGCGGGAGCACGGCTCCGGCCCCCACTGGCAGCCGGGTGCGGGCGGCATGTGCCTGCACACGATCCTGCTCGACCCGAAGGACCCGGCCCGGATCTTCATCGCGATCTCCGCGGCCGGCGCGTTCCGTTCCGACGACGCGGGCAAGACCTGGCTGCCGATCAACCAGGGCCTCAAGTCCGAAGGGATTCCCGACCCCAACGCCGAGGTGGGCCACTGCGTCCACCGGATCGCGCTGCACCCGTCCCGTCCCGACACGTTGTTCATGCAGAAGCACTGGGACGTCATGCGCAGTGACGACGCCGGGGCCAACTGGCACGAGGTCAGCGGAAACCTGCCGACCGACTTCGGCTTCCCGATCGACGTCCACGCGCACGAGCCCGAGACGATCTACGTCGTACCGATCAAGAGCGACTCCGAGCACTACCCGCCGGAGGGCAAGCTGCGCGTCTACCGCAGCCGTACGGGTGGCAACGAGTGGGAGCCGTTGACGAAGGGCCTGCCGCAGGCCAACTGCTACGTCAACATCCTGCGCGACGCGATGGCGGTCGACTCGCTCGACGAGTGCGGGATCTACTTCGGTACGACGGGTGGGCAGGTCTACGGCTCGCCGGACGGCGGTGACACCTGGGCGCCGATCGTGCGGGACCTCCCGGCCGTCCTCTCGGTGGAAGTCCAGACGCTGCCATGATCCGGGTCCAGCTCCCTGCTCACCTGCGGAACCTCGCGCACGTCGACCGGGAGGTGGAAGTCGAGGTCGCGGGCAAGCCAACCGTGCGCCTCGTCCTCGACGCGCTCGAGGCACGGCACCCGGTGCTGCGCGGGACGATCCGTGACGCCACCACGCAGAAGCGCCGGGCGTTCGTGCGCTACTTCGCCTGCCAGCAGGACCTCTCGCACGAGGATCCGGACACTCCGCTGCCCGACGCGGTCGCCGAGGGCACCGAGCCGTTCCTGGTCATCGGTGCGATGGCCGGGGGCTGACGCCGGCCAGGCTTCCGTTCCCTGCGTCTGGCGCAAACACGCCGGACGCGGGGAACGGAGGGGGCGGCGACCACGTGCGCTTGTGGGCCGCCCAGAACGTCAGAGCTCGGCGAACGACCCGTCGGCATGCCGCCACGGGGTGATCCGGTAGCGGTGCCCGACCTCGGAGGCCCGGCGTACGGCCTGCTCGTCCACCTCGATTCCGAGGCCGGGCCGCTGCGGGGGTGACAGGTGGCCGTCGACCATCCGGAACACCGACGTGTCGACAAGGTCGCCCATCAGGTCGCTGCCGCCATCCCGCTCGATGCCGAGTGCCTGTTCCTGGATCAGGAAGTTCGGCGTCGCGAGGTCGACCTGGAGCGACGAGGCCAGTGCGAGCGGCCCGAGCGGGCAGTGCGGTGCCAGCACCGCGCCGAACGTCTCGGCCAGGACGCCGATCCGGCGTACCTCGGAGATCCCACCCGCATGCGAGAGGTCGGGCTGCGCCACCGCGATCCCTGCCTGGAGCGCCGGGAGGAACTCCTCGCGCGAGAACAGCCGCTCACCGGTCGCCACCGGCACGCTGGTGCCCGCCACGAGGGCGGGCAGGAGGTGGCCCAACTCCGGCAGCACCGGTTCCTCGACGAACAGCGGGTGGTAGGGCTCGAGCAGCGGGAGCGCGCGGCGCGCCATCGCGGGGCTGAACCGGCCGTGGAAGTCGACGGCCAGGTCGCGGTCGGGTCCGAGCGCCTCACGCACGGCCGCCACTCGGTCCACCAGCAGGCTGGTCTCACCGGACGTGGCGATCGACCCGAGCGGTCCCGGGGCGCCGAGGAACTTCACCGCGGTGAACCCGGCCTCGACGGCCGCCCTGGCGTGCGAGGCGATGGCGTCGGGGGTGTCGCCGCCGATCCAGCCGTAGATGCGGACCCGGTCGCGCACCGGCCCGCCGAGCAGCTCGTAGACCGGGACGCCGCGTACCTTCCCTGCGATGTCCCACAGCGCCTGGTCGATGCCCGCGACCGCGCTCGCCAGGATCGGACCACCGCGGTAGAACGCGCCTTTGGTGAGGCGTTGCCAGTTGTCCTCGAGTCGCAGCGGGTCGGCGCCTTCGAGCAGCTCGGCCAGCTCGTGCACAGCCGTACGTACGGTCTCCGCGCGACCCTCGAGCACCGGCTCGCCCCACCCGACGACACCGTCGTCGGTCTCGACCCGGAGGAACAGCCAGCGGGGCGGGACGAGGAAGGTCTCCAGTCGGGTGATCTTCATCAGGTCCACCGCCCTCCCGGCGGCCGACCCCCGACGCCAGCCGCTCCCTCGTGTGGCCGTCCAGGCTAGGGGGTTCCCCCAGGGCCTATTTCGGGGGGAACGTCGACACCCCTTGCCGTGGTTAGGCTAACCTTATACTTTGCGGTAAGGGGAGCCTCACCTGTTGGCTCCTCCTTCGCGTGCCGAGCGACCAGTCCGTGGCAATGACGCCATGGCGGAATCGTGGGACACGACCTCGGCACGTGGTGAGGATGAGCTCACGCCGGCCGGACCGCCATCAGTCTCTCGGACCAGACCGAGAAGGGTGAGGGACACCGCCATGATCGTCTGCCACTGCCACGTCGTGAACGACGGCGCAGTCGTCCAATCGATCAAGGGCGGAGCCAGAACGCTGGCAAACGTCTGCAAATCCACCGGAGCCGGGCGGGACTGCGGCGCGTGTGTGTTCTCGCTGAAGCGACTGCTGTGCGAGCATGAGCCAAGCAGTGCTTCGGCGGAGGTGGAAGTTGCAGCCAGTTAGCCCACGCGTGGTCGAATTGCTCAACGACGCCCTCACTCTCGAACTCACCGTCACCAACACCTACTTCCTGCATGCCCGCATGCTCGACCACTGGGGCTTCGGGCACCTCGGCAAGGTCTTCTACGACCTGTCGATCGAGGAGATGCGGGACGCGGACGACCTGATCAAGCGGATCCTGTTCTTCGACGGGCATCCCAACGTGCAGCGCCTCAACGCCATCCAGGTCGGTGAGACCGCCGAGGAGATCCTCCGGCTGGCGTTCGAGAGCGAGAAGACGGCGGTCGCGCAGTTCAACGCCGGCGCCGAGGAGTGCCACGCACTGGGTGACCACGGCACGGCCGCGGAGTTCGAGGACATGGTCCGCGACGAGGAGAAGCACGTCGACCTGTTCGAGAGCCAGCTCGACGCCATCGAACGGGTGGGCATCGCGCACTACCTGGCCCAGCAGATCAAGCACGGCGGCTCGACCGACTAGGACGAGGTGCGCGACGGCGCTCGACCGCGCTGTCGGGGTCGGCGCAGCGACGACCTACTGCGACGTTCCGGCGAGCAGCCATCGGTCCACGGGCACCTCGAGGAGGACGCGGCTTCCGCCACGTTCGAAGGGCGTCGTGATGTCCCAGCCGCCGTACTTGCACTTGAACGCGGCAACGACATCGGCGGGGTAGTCCTGCCGAAGGATCTTGCCCTGCCCCTCGGCCACGACCGGCGCTCCGCCGCCCTCGAGGGCGAGGGAGACCCGGGGGTCGGCGGCCACGTTGCGCACCTTGACGTTGCGCTCGCCGCTGCAGACCCACCAGGTACGGCCCTGATAGACGAACCACACCGGCGTGAGATGGGGCGAGCCGTCCGTCCGCAGGGTGCACATCCACGCGTTCGGCTCGCTGCCGAGGCGTTCGAGTACGGACGGCGGAGGATCGATCATCGGCCCATTCCGCCAGACGCCCGCCGATACACTCCGCGCGTGTCCTTTCCAGGCTTCGCGGGCAAGCACGAGCACGAGGAGTTCCTGAGCCCCACGGTGATGCGGGACTGGCGCAGGCGCCGCGGTGTGCTGCCCGAGCGGATGCCGTCCTCGGCGATCCTGCTGTACCAGAACCACCTCTACCGCAGCCTGCGGGAGTCCGAGCCGACGACGCCGGTGGGCGGGCGCGGCCCCTACGACAAGCTCGTGACGCTGGACCGGACCGACGGCCAGGTCGGCCTGATCGGCGGTTTCGGCATCGGTGCGCCGGTCGCCGCGGTCATCCTCGAGGACCTGATCGCGTTGGGCGTACGCCAGTTCCTCTCGATCGGCACCGCTGGCGGCCTGCAGCCCGACCTCGCGCCCGGCGCCGTCGTCGTGTGTACGGGCGCGGTACGCGATGAGGGAGTGTCACACCACTACGCGCCGTCCGACCGCCCCGCCGAGCCGGACGAAGAACTGACCAGGGCGTTGGAACGCAGCCTGAAGGACACCGACCTCGCGTCGCGGCGGGGCAGGTCCTGGACGATCGACACCCCGTACCGCGAGACCGCCGCCGAGGCCCGCCACTACCAGGCCGCGGGCGTCCTCTGCGTGGAGATGGAGGCCGCCGCGCTCTTCACGGTGGCCGCCCACCGAGGGGTACGGCTGGCATCGGCGTTCTGCATCAGCGACTCGCTGGCGGACGCCGAGTGGAACCCGATGTTCGATCATCCTGACCTCGACGCGAACCTCCACCGCCTCTGCGCCGCGGCGATCGCGACTCCCCTGCTCTGAGCGCCCTCCGCGGGTAACGCCGAAGGCCCCTGCCACCGCCGACCCGCCGGGTATAGTCCTTGACGCGCATATACGTCTAGAGGCATACTCGGCGCTGTGCCCCTGGACGCGTTCACCGTTCTCGCCGAGCCGACCCGGCGCCGGATCCTCGCGAAGCTGCGGACGTCCGAGCGCACCGTCGGCGAGCTCGTCGAGGCGCTCGCCGTCACCCAACCCACGATGTCCAAGCACCTGAAGGTGTTGCGCGAGGCCGGGTTCGTCTCGTGCCGTACGGCGGCGCAGCACCGCGTCTACCAACTCGAGACGGCACCCCTCGAGGACCTCGACAGCTGGCTCGAGCCGTACCGCCGGCTCTGGAACCGCCACCTCGACGCCCTCGAACGCCACCTCGACAACCAGGAGAAGTGATGGACCGTTCCGACTTCACCCCCGGGCCGCTCGCCGACGTCGAACGCGACACCAGCGGGGATCGCTCGACGCTCGTCTTCGTCCGCGACCTGCGGCATCCGCCCGACCAGGTCTGGGCCGCGTTGACGGATCCGGCGCAGCTGGCCGAGTGGTCGCCGTACACCGTCGACCGCGATCTCGGCAGCCCCGGCGACGTCACGCTCACGATGATCGACGGCGAGGTGGCCGAGGACATGAAGGCGTCCGTACGCCGGGCCGAACCGCCGACGCTGCTCGAGTACACCTGGGGCTCGGACCTGCTGCGCTGGGAGCTCGCCCCGATCGCCACCGGCACCCGGCTCACGCTCCGGCACACCCTCGACGACCCGGACTGGGCGCCGAAGGTCGCGGCCGGCTGGCACCTCTGCCTCGACGTCGCCGACCTCCTCCTTGCCGGAGACCCAGTCGGACCGATCCGGGGCGAGGAGGCACGCCAGTTCGGATGGGACCAGCTGCACGACGCGTACGCCGAGAAGCTCGGCGCCGCCGACCCGAACGAGGAGGAGTCCCGATGACCGCCACCCTCTGCGTACCCGACCTCTCGACCCGCCCGCACGGACTGCGGGTCACGCGGGACATGGCCGCGTCGCCGGCCAGGCTGTACGCCGCCTGGACCACGGGTTTCGACCGGTGGTTCGCCGCGCCCGGCTCGGCCCTGATGACAGCCGAGGTCAACGCGCCGTTCTTCTTCGAGGTGCACGTCGAGGGGCAGCGGCATCCGCACTACGGCAGGTTCCTCCGGCTCGAGCCCGACCGGCTGGTCGAGCTGACCTGGGTGACCGGCGCGGGTGGCAGCGAGGGTGCGGAGACCGTCGTGACCGTCGAGCTGGCGCCACACGCGGGCGGTACGCAGCTCACGCTCAGCCACGCGGGGTTCTCGAACGAGTCGATGCGGGACCGCACCGAGGAGGCCTGGCCACACGTACTCGCCCAGCTGGACGTGAAGCTGCGAGCCGCCTGACCGAGGCACTGCGCTTGCGTCGCGCAGACCGGCTCCCGCTCGCCCGGAGCGCGCTCTGACCACAGGTGCGCCCACGTACCCTGGACCGGATCGCACCGACGGGAGGAACGTCGTGGACGAGTCTGGTCAACAACCGCCGAACGTGGTCCTCATCCTCATCGACGACCTCGGCTGGCGGGACCTGACCTGCTACGGCAGCACGTTCCACGAGACGCCGGTGCTCGACCAGCTGGCCGCCGACGGCCTGCTGTTCACCGACGCCTATGCGGCCGCGCCGGTCTGTTCGCCCACGCGGGCGAGCATCCTCACCGGCAAGTACCCCGCGCGGGTCGGGGTCACGCAGTACCTCGGCGGCCATGCGGTCGGACGGCTGGCGGACGTGCGGATGCTCGGATTCCTTCCCCTGCAGGAGATCTCGCTCGCGCGGGCACTCAGGACGGCCGGCTACGCGACCTGGCACGTCGGCAAGTGGCACCTGGGTCCGCGGCCGACCTGGCCGGACCGGCACGGGTTCGACGTCAACCTCGGCGGCTGCGGATGGGGACACCCGCCCAGCTACCTCAGCCCGTACGGCTGCCCACGCTCGACGACGGACCGCCCGGGGAGTACCTCACCGACCGGTTGACCGACGAGGCGATCCGCCTGGTGGAGAACGCTGATCGCCCGTTCTTCCTGAACCTGTGGCACTACGCCGTCCACACCCCGATCGAGGCGCCGGCCGGAACTCGTGGAGAAGTACCGCACCAAGGCGGGCCGGCTCGGACTGGACGCGCAGGACCCGTTCGAGGAGGGCGAGCCGTTCCCCGTCTGGCACAAGCGACACCAGCGGGTGATCCGGCGGCGGGTGCAGTCCGATCCGGCGTACGCGGCGATGGTGGAGAACCTCGACCACAACATCGGTCGGCTGCTCGACGCCCTCGACCGGACCGGCCAGGCGGACAACACCGTGGTCGTGTTCACCTCCGACAACGGCGGCCTCGCGACCTCCGAGGGCTCGCCCACCTGCAACAGCCCGCTGGCGGAGGGCAAGGGCTGGAACTACGAGGGCGGCGTCCGCGTACCCCTGATCGTCCGCTGGCCCGGCGCGGTCGAGGGCGGCCGGCGGACCTCCGAACCGGTGACGAGTCCCGACCTCTATCCCACGCTGCTGGCCGCGGCCACCGCGCAGGTGCCAGCCGAGCAGGAGATCGACGGCGTGGATCTCCTTCCCCTGTTGCGGGGACAGGACTTCCGGCGCGGCCCGCTCTTCTGGCACTACCCGCACTACGGCAACCAGGGCGGCACCCCGGCGGCCGCGGTCCGCGAGGGCGACTGGAAGCTCGTCCGGTTCTTCGAGGACGACCACGAGGAGCTGTACGACCTCGGCGGCGACCTCGAGGAGCGCCTCGACCGGGCCGCGACCGAACCCGACGTCACGGCCCGCCTGCGCAGGCTGCTCGACGGCTGGCTCGCCGAGGTCGATGCGCAGATCCCCCGTCCCAACCCGGTGAAGGCGTTCGACGACCTGCCGGGATGAGAGTGACGTCGCGCCCGCTCAGGGTCAGCGGAGGTGGCCGACCCGGGTGGCGTCCCGCTGTGCGGTCAGGGCGAGCTCGGTCGCGGTGAAGACGAGTTCCTGTGGGATCGCGGTCTCGCCGCGCTCAACCACGTCGTCGAGGATCGCGGGGTAGTACGGCAACGCGATGTCGCCGCTCTCGAGGTACCTCGTGTCCTCGCCATTGATGAGGAAGAGGTGGTCGCCTCCGGGCCGCCCGAGCAGGTCGACGTTCTTGCGGATCTCGATGTAGCCCTCGGTGCCGAGGATCGTGAGGCGTACGTCGCCCCAGACGCCGAGGCCGGCCGGGGTGTACCAGTCGACCCGGGCGTAGCCCTGGGCGTGGTCGCCGCGCAGGACCAGCTCGCCGAAGTCCTCGAATCCGGGGCGGTCCGGGTTGCCGAAGTTGCCCACCGTGGACGACGCCACCTCCGCCGTCGCCGAGTCGGTGAGGTAGAGGAACTGGTCGACCTGGTGGGACGCGATGTCGGCGAGGATGCCGCCCGCGAGGCCCGGGTCGAACGTCCAGGCAGGACGGGTCTCCGGCCGCAGCTGGTGCGGGCCGAGGCCGATCGTCTGCACCACCCGGCCGATCGCACCCTCCTCGATCAGCCGCTTCGCGTGGATGGTCGCCCTGGACCCGGTGCGTTCGGAGAACGCGACCGACCAGAAGCGACCGGTCTCGGCGACGGCGGACCGCACCTCGGCGAGCTGGTCGAGCGTGATCGCCCCAGGCTTGTCGGCCACGACGTCCTTGCCATGGCGAAGCGCGGCGACCGCGATCTCCGCGCGACGGACCGGGACGGCCGCGGTCACGACCAGCGCGATGCTCGGATCGCCGAGGAGCTCCTCGGCCTCCTCGACGTGTGGGATCTCGGGAGCCTGCTCGGCCAGCGTGGCGACCAGCGGGGTGTCGGTGTCGCTCCAGACGCCGGCGCACTCGGCGCCGGCCTCGATCAGGCCGCGGACCAGGCCGAATACGTGGGCGTGGTCGAGGCCGAGGACGGCGAACTTCAGTGGCTTCGCGGGATCAGACATGGCCTCCACCCTTCCACGGCGTACGCGCGATCGGAACGGCGTGATCGGTAGCCGGAACCGGCCCTCCCGTCCACGGACCCCGACGCACTACGGTGCGGTGTCATGATCAGACAGCCGGTCGCGGGGCTAGCTCGGGGGTTTGGACGAAGGGTCCCTTGGTGCGGGCCCGTTGGATGAAGGGTCCCTTCATCCAACCGGCCGGACGCGGTCCCGCGTCACGCAGGCTGGCCGATCCAACGGATCGGGTCACCTCCGTCGAGGTCGTCGAACCCGGCGTCGCACAGCGCGCCGGCCACCAGCGTGCGCCGATGGGCCGCGAACGTCAGCACGTGCGCGATCATGCCTCCCATCGTGTACACCTCGACCGTCTCCCCCGGACACAGCAGCGCCTCCTCGAGGCGGCCCTGCGCGCAGACGTCGGCGACCATCGCGACGTACGCCGGACCCACCTCCCGCAACCGTTCCCGCATGTGCCCGACGCTCTCGCCCCGCTCCACCGCGAAGTCGTAGTCCCGTCCCGCCACGAAGGCGTTCCACATCTCCAGCTGGCCGACCAGCCGGGACAGGAGCGAGCGCATGGTCGGCGCGTCGTCGACGCCCTCGACGGAGAGCTCGATCGGCCGGTCGAGCTGCTCCTCGCCCAACGTCGCGGCCCGCTCCAGCATCTGCTCGACCAGCCAGACGTGGTGCTCGACCATCCTCACCAGCAGGTCCATCGAACTCACCTTCTCTCGCGCGGGCAGCCGCAGGCTGGCCGGTGGGTGGAAGTGGACGCCGTTCGGCGTCTCGATCTGCAGCCGGCCCGGCTGTCGCCGCCACTGGGCGGGAGCCTGGCCGTACGCGCGGTTGAACGCCCGGGTGAACGCCTCGTGCGAGGAGTAGCCCGCCTCGACCGCGACCTCGAGGACGGTGGCCGGTGTCGTCACCAGCCGATACGCCGCCCGCTCCAGCAGGACCCGCCGCCGGAACCTCGCCGGTGGCTCTCCGGCCGTGGCCGAGATGACCCGCGCGAAGTGGAACCGCGAGAGGTGCACCCGGCGGGCAAGGTCGTCCGCGCTGGTGCCGTGGTCGTCGAGCGTCACGGAGAGTGCCGCCACGAACGCAGCGAAGGTGTCGGTTCGCTCGTCCGCCCGGTCGGCCATGGCCACATTCTGCGCTCGCCGGCCAGCGCCCGGCTTGATCGCCCTTGCTGGGTCGCGACCCGGTCGGCGCGTACCCTAGGCTGGCCGGCGGCGCACCGAGCGGCACCGGTTCAACGCTCCGCGCCCACACGACGGGGACGCCAGTTGTCCAGCCTCCCGACCGCTCAAGGTGATCTCCATGAGTATTGGTGACGGCCGGTCGTCGTCCACCGAGAGCGTCGCCCGGTCGGTACTTCTCGGTGGCCGGTACGAGCTCGGTGACCTGCTCGGGTCCGGCGGGATGGCCGACGTCCGGATCGGCATCGACCAGCGCCTGGGGCGCACGGTCGCCGTGAAGGCGCTGCGTGCCCACCTGGCCAGTGACCCGACCTTCCGGGCGCGGTTCCGTCGCGAGGCGCAGTCCGCCGCCGCGCTCAACCACTCCTCGGTGGTCGCGGTCTACGACACCGGCGAGGACGTCCTCGACGGCGTGTCCATTCCGTACATCGTGATGGAGTACGTCGAGGGCCGGACCCTGCGCGACGTGCTCCGCGAGGGCGGGCGGATCATGCCCGAGCGCGCCATGGAGATCACCGCCGACGTTCTCGACGCGCTGGAGTACAGCCACCGCGCGGGGATCATCCACCGCGACATCAAGCCCGCCAACGTCATGCTCACGCCCGACGGCGACGTCAAGGTGATGGACTTCGGCATCGCCCGGGCCGTGGCCGACTCCTCCGCGACCATGACCCAGACCGCGGCGGTGGTGGGCACCGCGCAGTACCTCTCGCCCGAGCAGGCGCGCGGCGAGTCCGTCGACGCCCGCAGCGACATCTACTCCACCGGCTGCCTGCTGTACGAGCTGCTCACCGGCCGGCCGCCGTTCGTCGGTGACTCCCCGGTCGAGGTCGCCTACCAGCACGTCCGCGAGCAGCCCCAGGCTCCCTCGACCTTCGAGTCCGAGGTGCCGCCCGAGGCGGACGGCATCACGCTGAAGGCGCTGGAGAAGGAGGTTCGCGACCGCTACCAGTCCGCGGCGGAGATGCGGGCCGACATCGAGCGCGGACTGTCCGGGCAGCGGGTCACCGCCCCGGTCGCGCCCGTGGACAGGGCACCGCGGACCGTCCAGGCCGTCGGACCGCCGGTGCCCCCTGTCGACTCCGATGCCGACGGTCCGCCGACCGTCGGCCGGCACGGGAGGTACGACGAGTCGCGCCGTCGCCGGAGGGTTACCTACGGCCTGGTCGGTGTCGCGCTCCTCGCGCTTGCCGGGGCGGCGGTCTTCGTGGGGCTCCAGGTGTTCGGTGGCCAGCCCGAGCGCGTACTCACCCCGAGACTGCTCGGCATGTCCGCCGCAGACGCCAAGGCCCTGCTCAAGAGCCGCCAGCTGAAGGTCGGGCGGGCCAATCGGGCGTACAGCCGGACCGTCCCGGAGGGCCAGCTGGCCGCCCAGCGCCCCCGGCCCGGAGTTCCGCTCGCCGTCGGGGGAACGGTCGACATCACGGTGTCCCGGGGCGAGCCGCGGGAACGCGTTCCCGAGGTCATCGGCCTACAGGTGTCCGAGGCACGAACGACCCTCGAAGCGGCGGGCTTCCGGGTCAGCGACCGGGAGGACCTCAAGTCGACCAAGCCGGAGGGTGAGGTCACGAGGATCGACCCGCCTGAGGGCTCCGTCGTCACCGAGGGCTCCCAGGTCACGGTCTACTACTCGACCGGCATGATCAAGGTGCCGGACGTACGCCGCAAGAGCGAGGCCGTCGCGCGGGCGATGCTGGTCGAGGCCGGCTTCAAGGTCAGCAAGATCCGCGACATCCGGGACGACGTACCCGCCGGCACCGTGGTCTCCCAGGTCCCCGATCCGGGCACGCGCCGGATGGCGGGTTCGAGGGTCAGCATCATCGTGGCGGAGGCGCCGAAACCGACGCCCACCCAGACGCCGAAACCGACGCCCACACCGAGCGAGACGGACTTCCCGTTCCCCCTGCCCAACCTCTGACGTCAGAGCAATCTCCGACGTCAGGGCTGCGCTGAGCCGTCAGAGGGTGCCGGCCGGCTCGTCCGGTTGGGTCACCTGCGTGCCGGCGCCGTTCTCCGTCCGCATCCAGATGGTTCGCTGCGGGAACGGGATGTCGACGCCCGCGTCGTCGAGCGCGACCTTGACGCGGTGTCGTAGCTCCCGGGTGACCGCCCACTGCTTGAGCGGCACCGTCTTGACCGCGGCCCGGACGAGGATGCCGTCGGCGTCGAGGGACTGGACGCCCCAGACGGCGAGGTCCTCGATCAGGATGTCGCGCCACTCGGGCTCCTCGCGCATCTTCTGGCCGGTCTCCTCGAGGATCCGGCGTACCTCGTCGAGGTTGGAGTGGTACGCGACCGACACGTCGAGGACGGCGCGCGCCCAGCCCTGGCTCTCGTTCTTGACCCGCATGATCTCGCCGTTGCGGACGTGCCACAGCCCGCCGTTGAGGTCGCGGACCCGGGTCAGGCGCAGGCCGACGTCCTCGACCTCGCCGACCGCTTCGCCGAGGTCGACCGCGTCGCCCACGCCGTACTGGTCCTCGACCATGATCAACATGCCGGACAGGTAGTCGGCGACCAGGCTCTGGGCGCCGAAGCCGATCGCGAGGCCCACCACGCCCGCACTGGCGAGCAGCGGGCCGAGGGCGATGCCGAGTTGGTCGAGCACCATCGCCATGGCCATGACCACGATGACGATCGCCGCGATGCTGCTCAGCACCGACCCGATGGTCTTGGCGCGCTGGTGCCGCCGCTCGGAGGCGCGCGCCCGGTCCCGCCACAGGACCGCGGCACCGCGGGAGCGCTGCTCGTCCTCCTCGTTGGGGGACTCGATGAAGCGCTCGACCACCTTGACGATCGCCCGCTTGGCGAAGGCCCGCACGAGGAACGCCACCACGAGAATGAGCAGGATCCGCAGGGGCACTCCGATGAGCGCGCCCGCGTTCTCGCGGAGCCATTCCTGCAGGATGCCGGCCTGCTCGGTGGCCTGGGACAGGGCGGCGGGGATGCTCGACGCATGGGCCACCGGTGCGTGCGTCGGTGCCATCAGAAACCTCTCGGTCGACCTCGACGTTCCGGCCATCGAACGTACCGAGGGCCTTGCGGCCGCGGCAAACGCCCCGCTCAGGCGGGGCGGCGGGGCCGGGCGGCCGAGATCAGGAGCACCACGAGGCCGAGCCCGGCCGCGATGCCGAACACCCACCAGGCGTCGGTGCGGAGTGAGCCGGCCAACGCGTCGTACGCCGCCGTCCCGACGGTGCGTTCGCCGGGCCCGAGCGCATCGAGAGCGGGGCCGCGGGCCAGGGTCAGGCCCAGCACCAGGACCGCCATGGCCGCCGCGGTACCGAACGCGATGCCGAGGAGTGTCCGCCGGCGCGGGGCGATCAGGAGCGCGAGGACGAACGCCGCGGCGACGGTGACGGGGAGGACGACGACAAGCGTGCCCAGCGTGTCGTACCAGCCACGGGCGGTGCCGATCATGGAGACGCTGACCACCTCGACCGTCGTGCTCCGTGGCCGGATCTCCGCGGCGACACCGAGCCCGTCGGCGACGAGGCGGCGCTTGACGTCCTCCACGACGGGTGCGAAGTCGACGGTGACGGGGTCCACCTGGTCTGCGGCGCCCCTCACCACGGCCGCTCGGGTGTCGCGGAGGGCTGACGTCCAGACCCGTTCGGCGGCCGGACCGGCGAGAGCGGCGCGCACCTCCTTCTCGACCAGCGCGGCCACCGCCGCCTGGGCCGGGTCGAGGGCGCGGCGGACCTGGCGGAGCACCGACGCGGGGACGCCCAGCTCGCTGAGTGCCCCGAGGCTGACGTCGGTCACCTCGGCCGGATCGAGCTGCCGGGTGATCTCGGCGGTGACGCGCTCGGCCACGTCGGCCTGGAGGGCGGGATCCCGGATCAGCGGACCGACGGTCTCGACGTACGCCTCCGAGCGCACCTGCCGCTCCGCCCACAGCGCGGGCACAGCGGGCAGCGCTGCGAGGCAGCCCACGAGGACCAGTACTCCCGCCACCAGGCCACGAACCTTCATGTCCCCCAGGGTGACATGCGGGGGCCCGGACGACAGCAGGACGCGATGCCGACACCGGAACGGCCGGTCCGTCGTGCGGTCACTCGCCGGCAGGCCCTTCGGACATCAGCGCGTCCGCGATGTCGGCAACGATGTCCTCGGGTAGGCGGGGCGCCAGCATGTCCGGCAGCGTGAGGTGCTCGACGATCAGGCCGCTCATCGCGAGGTAGAGCAGCAGGACGGTCGTACGGTCGCCAGGCAGGCCGGCGTCGCGGTGGCCCTGCACGTCCCGCTCGTGGTTGGTACGCACGGTGTGGGTCAGCAGGTCGCGCAGCTCCGGACGGCGGACCGCCTCGAGCCGCAGCTCCATCAGCGCGAGGTAGCCGCTGCGGTCCGCGACGATGCGGCGGAACAGCGCCTGCAACTGCTCGACGGCGAGCGGGTGGGACGGGTGCCCCTGCGTGGCCGTGTCCTGTTCGTCGGGGCCGGGTCCGAGCCGGACGTGGATCCGCTGGCCCACCTGGTGGAAGAGGTCGTCGCGGTTGTGGAAGTAGTTGGACGCGGTGCCTGCCGGCACGGAGGCCTCGGTGTCGACCGCCCGGAAGGTCAGGCCGCGGGCACCGTCCCTGGCGAGTACCTCGATGGCGCCGTCGACCAGAGCCGTCCGCCGCTCCACGTTCCGCACCATCGCCGTCTCTCCTCCGCCTGCGGGGTGGACACGTTCAACCACTACACCTACAGTACTACAAACACAGTGGTTTGTGGTTCCTCAGAGACGCCTGGCCACCGCGCCCCCACCGGACCGAGGCGACGCCTCGCACCTCACAGGGAGACCCATGCGAAAGCTCATCTACCTCGTCGCCTCGACCATCGACGGCTTCATCGCCGACCCGGGACGCAATGACCCGAGCGGCACGATCTTTGCCCTCGAGGGCAACCACGCCGAGCCGCTCATGCGGGAGTACCCCGAGATGGTCCCCGCCGACTTCCGACACCTGGTCGGGCTCGAGAACGCCGAGAACCGGCACTTCGACACCGTGGTCGAGGGCCGGGTGTCGTACCTCCAGGGCGTCGATCTGGGCGTCGCCAACGCGTACCCGCACCTGCGACATCTGGTCTTCTCGCGGACCCTGACCGAGGTGGCCGCTCCCGACGTCGAGCTCGTGACGGGCGACCCGGTCGAGAAGGTCCGTGAGCTCAAGAAGGAGGACGGCAAGGACATCTGGCTGGTCGGAGGCGGCTCCCTCGCGGCCAGCCTCCGGGACGAGATCGACGAGCTCCACCTCAAGCTCAACCCGGTCGTCGTCGGCTCCGGCACGCCGCTCTTCGACGGCGGGTTCCAGATCGACCGCTACACGCTGGCCGCCAGTCGGATCTTCGGCAGCGGCGTCGCACTCCTCACGTACGTCCGTGCCTGACGGTGGGGCCAGGGTGTGACGGTGGGGCCAGGGTCTGACGGTGGGCCGCCCCGGCAGTAGGCCAGCGTCTGACGGTAGGGCGGTTCCCCGGCACCTGCTCGCGGGCATAACCGCAGTGGTGTGTCGGGGGACCCAGGTGAGGCGTCGGTACGGAACCGTCGGTGGTCTTGGAGCGCAGCTCGCCCCCGCCAGGTGAGACCGCGTACCTCGAAGTGAGACGACCATGCCGACCGAGAGTGTGAAGGAGTCCCGGGAAACGCCGCCGCCCGGGGCCAAGGCCGTCCGGCGCCGCCAGACGAGGATCGCGATCATCGCCACCCAGGGCGGCTTCCTGTTCGGGTACGACACGGGCGTCATCTCCGGGGCGCTGCCGTTCATCCGGCAGGACCTGAACCTCACCGCGGCGACGCAGGGCATCGTGGTCAGCTCGCTCCTCATGGGCGCGGCGTTCGGTGCCACGTTCGGCGGCCGGCTGTCGGACCGTCTCGGCCGTACGCGGACCATCCGGCTCGCGTCGCTGGTGTTCATCGTCGGCACCCTCGGCTCGGCGCTGGCACCCGCGGCCCCGTTCCTCATCGGCGCCCGGATCATCCTCGGGCTCGCGGTCGGCTGCGTCTCGGCGACCGTGCCGCTCTACATCGGCGAGATCTCCCCCGTCGGACGACGCGGCCGGCTGGTCAACCAGAACGAGCTCATGATCGTGACCGGACAGCTGATCGCGTTCATCGTCGACACGATCATCATCCACGTCCTGAACGAGTACAGCGCCTGGCGGTGGATGCTCGGTGTCGCGGTCATTCCCGCGATCATGCTGCTGATCGGGACGCTGGTGATCCCCGAGACGCCGCGGTGGTACGCCGCCCGCGGGAGGTACGCCGACGCCGAACGGGTGCTCCGGACGGTCCGCGTGCCGGAGGACGTCGACGAGGAGTTCGCCCTCATCCGCGAGACCGCGGAGTACCGGCACGGCCACGAGGGCCGCAGCGGCTGGGCCTACCTGCGTACCCGCTGGATCCGGATCGTCCTGATCATCGGTATCGGCATCGCGATCTGCCAGCAGGTCACCGGCATCAACACGATCGTCTACTACGCGCCGACCATCCTGGAGAGCACGGGACTCGGCGCGGCGTCCTCGGTCGCGGCGTCGATCTCGGTCGGCGCGATCGGCGTCATCGGCACCGTCATCGGCATGGTCCTGCTGGGACGCGTACGCCGCCGGCCGCTGCTGTTGACCGGTCAGATCGGTACGACCGCGTCGCTCGGCGCCCTGGCGCTGTGCTTCCTGCTGCCGGAGTCGACCGGACGCAGCTACACGATCCTGTTGTTCATGGTGGTCTTCGCGTTCTTCCAGCAGTGCTTCATCTCCACGGTGACGTGGCTGCTGCTGTCGGAGATCTTCCCGATGCGGATCCGCGGCTTCGCGATGGGCGTGGCGGTTTTCGTCCTCTGGCTGGTCAACTTCACGATCTCGCTGATGTTCCCGATCCTCACGGCGGGGATCGGTCCGACGAAGACGTTCCTGGTCTTCGTCGTCCTGGGGATCGCCGCGATCACGTTCAGCACGCGGTTCGTCCCGGAGACGAAGGACAGAACGCTCGAAGGGCTGGAGAAGGGATTCCGGACCGAGTACGCCTGAGCGAGCACGCCTGCTGAGCCCGTACGCATCGATCAGGCCGACCGGTGACACCTCCGGTCGTACACCGCGAGGTCGGCCACCAGCTGGTCGCGTTGGGCGGCCGCGTAGTCGCGGGAGAAATGCGGGATCTCGAGGAAGTACCTCCACCGCTCCCGCGGGAGGATCGCGAGGAACGCGTCCATGTCGGTGTGGATCAGGTCGGTCATGCCGCCCCCGCCGACGCCGAGCACGTCGATCAGCCTGAGGTGGCCGTCGGCCGCGCGCATCACGTGGTCCTCGAGGTCGACTCCCATCCAGAACGGCACGTGGGCCCGGCAGTGCCGGTCGAGGTCCTCCGCGAGGGCGCGGGCGTGGCGCAGGTCGGGTTCGGGATCGGCGTCGTCCTGCCAGCGCCGGAGGAATGCCGCCTCGGCGTCCTCACCGGCGTGCGTGAGGTACTCGAGCACGGTCAGGTGGCCGCCACCCTCGAGCCCCGCAACAAGGTCGATCCGTGGGAAGTACGGGTTGCCGGTGCCGCGCCGGCAGAGTTCGACGAACCAGTCGTACGACGGCTCGAACGCACTCACCCGCGCCGCCAGCGCCCCACCCGGTGACCGCAGCGCGATCGCCCAGTCGCCCTCGCCGCACTTCACCCAGCCGAGCGCCTCGAGCCGGGCCCGGACGTCACGGTGGTTGAGCTCGGGCCACGGCACGCCGGCGAGGGCGGTGAGGTCGGGGTCGTCCGGGCCGTCCACCGGCGCAGCGTACGGCTGTCCGGTCGCGACCGGCGAGGCGATTTCCCGCCGGGTGCGGTAGCCGGCCGGTGGCCGGCGCGGTCAGCCCACGACGGGATAGTCCGGCGCGGGCGGTTCACCGGTGTGCTGGTGGCCCGGCCCCATGTAGCTCATCGTCACCGCGCGCCGCGGCGTACCCGACGTGTTGGCCGCGCTGCCGTGCAACAGCAGGCTGTGGAAGAACAGCCCCGTGCCGCGGCGCATCTCGACCGGGACGAGTGCCGCCGGGTCGTAGTGGTCGGTGGGGACCACGAAGTCGTCCTGCGTACGGACGTGGGGCCGCGCGCCGCCGAGGTGGCTTCCGGGTATGACCGTGAGGCAGCCGTTCTCGAGCGTCGCGTCGTCGAACGGCACCCAGCACGACCACAGCGACATCGGCTCGATCGGCCAGTACGGCGAGTCCTGGTGCTGCCCCTTCTCGGACCCGACAGCCGCCGGCTTCATCAGGGCGGTCGCCCGGAACAGCCGGGCGGGCGTGCCGACCAGCTCGTGAATCCGGCCGAGGACAGGCTCGCTGGTGATCAGCTTCCGCAGCAGGTCGTCGTGGAACAGTCCGTCGACCTTGCGGATGTCACCGCCTCCGGGCCGCACCTCCCCCGACCGTTCCAGGGCAGGTTCGCGCTGGAGTTGGATGCCGGCGGCGGGTGGGCGGGAGCCGCTGGCGTACTCGTCGAGGCGGCTGCCGAAACGCGCGCAGTCGGCCTCGCTGACGACGTCCTCGACGAGGAAGTAGCCGTTGCGCTGTGCGGTTTCGCGGGCTTCCTCGACTCGATGGTTGACGGGCATCTCACACCTTCCCTGGGCTGCGTCCGGGTCGTCGCACGGATCGTCGCACGGGCCGTCACTCCTTGATGCCGCCGACCAGGATGCCCTTGACGAAGTGCTTCTGCAGGAACGGGTACACGCACACGATCGGAGCGATGACCACGACGATCAGCGAGTACTTCATCTGGATGGCCAGCGCCGACTGGGTGGCCGTGTCGACGGGTGCGCCCGCGCCGAGCATCGACTGGTCGTTCTGCAGGAGGATCTTGGACAGGAACAGCGACAGCGGCTGCAGGTCGGAGTCCGGCAGGTAGATGAGGGGCGTGAAGTAGTCGTTCCAGTGCCCCACGGCATAGAACAGCGACAGCACGGCGAGAATGGGCTTCGACAACGGGAGCACGATCTTCCACAGGATCTGCAGGTCGTTCGCACCGTCCGTACGCGCCGCCTCCACCAGGCTCTCCGGAATCGTGGTCTGGAAGAAGGTTCGGGTCACGATGATGAGGAATGCGCTCACCGCCGCCGGGATGATCATCGCCCAACGGGTGTTGTAGAGGCCCAGCGTCTGGACGAGCGTGTAGGTCGGGATCAGGCCGCCGCTGAAGAACATCGTCACCACGATGAAGATCATGAAGAACTTGCGACCGACGAACGTACGCCGGGACAGCGGGTACGCCGCGAGCACTGTCAAGGTGACATTGACGAAGGTGCCGACACCCGTGTACCACAGCGTGTTGTAGTAGGCGCGCAGGGCGCCCTCGGTCTCGAAGACCAGCTTGTAGGCATCGGCGGAGAAGCCCACCGGCCACAGCCACACCCGTTGCTGGAGCACGGCCACCGGATCGCTGATCGACATGCTGACCACGAAGACGAACGGGAACAGCGTCGCGCAGATCACGGCGAGCATCACGAGGGCGAGGACGACGTCGGCCGCCCGCTCCCCGCGGGATCTGCGGAAGCCGGTCACGGTCGTGGACATCTGTCCTCCTTCCTCACGCCGGTCCTCAGCACGGCGACGTCCCTCACCACAGCGACATCCTCACCACAGCGACGTTTCGGAGACGCGGCGCGCGATCCGGTTGACGACCAGCAGCAGGGTCAGGTTGATGACGGAGTTGAAGAGCCCGATCGCGGCGGCGAAGCTGTAGTCGGAGCTGACGATCCCCCTGCGGTAGACGTAGGTCTGGATCACGTCCGCGGTCTCGTACACCGCCGGGTTGTACAACAGCAGCACCTTCTCGAACCCCACCACCATCAGGTTGCCGGCGTTGAGGATCAGCAGGATCACCATCACCGGGACCAGGCTGGGCAGGGTGATGTAGAGGACCTTCTGCCACCGTCGCGCACCGTCGACGTCGGCCGCGTCGTAGAGGTGCGGGTCGATGCCCGCCAGCGCCGCGAGGTAGATGATCGCGCCCCAGCCGAACTCCTGCCAGATGCCCGACACGATGTAGACGGTCCGGAAGTAGTCGGGGTTGCTCATGAAGTCGATGCGTTCGAACCCCACGAGGGCCCGCAGGTTGTTGACGATTCCGTCGGCCGGCGACAGGAACGTCACGAGCATGCCGGCGATCACCACGACGGAGATGAAGTGCGGCAGGTAGCTGATGGTCTGGGCGGCCCGCTTCAGGAGCCTGCCACGGAGCTCGTTCAGGAGCAGGGCGAAGACGATCGGGACCGGGAAGCCCCAGAGCAGGGAGTACAGACTGAGCAGGAGGGTGTTGCGGATCAGCCGGTCGAAGTAGAACGAGTGGAAGAACTCCACGAAGTTGTCCAGCCCCACCCACGGACTGCCGAAGACGCCGAGGTTGGGCGAGTAGTCCTTGAACGCGATGAGCGCGCCGAGCATCGGACCGTAGTGGAAGACGGCGTAGTAAAGGATGACCGGCGAGATCAGCAGCAGGAGGTACCGGTCGCGCCAGATCCTCCTGCGCACCACCGCCCAGGACCCACCGCCGGCGCCCCGCGGCGAACGCGGCGCGCGGAACCTGCCCGGCCGGTCGCGTCCCGTCCGAGCCGTGCTGGTCGCGTTCGTCTGCGTACTCATCGATCCGCCCGTCCGGTGCCCCGCGCTACTTCCTCCCGGTGAACCGGTCGTACTGCGTCTGTTGGATCGCGACCACCCGCTCGAGTCCCATCCCCTCGATCGTGGAGACGTACTCGCCCCACGTGTCGTCGTTGATCGGCTGCTGCCCGAGGATGAACTTCAGGATCGCCTCGTCCCGATACGTCGTCAGGTCCGGCAGGATGCCGGAGAGTTCCTTCGTCTCTTCGGCGGTCGCGAGGATCGTGGGGTACGCGAGCACCATCAGGGGCGCGATCTTCTCCGCCGACTCCAGCCAGTTGTCGTCCGTACGGGTGACGTCCCACTGGAACTCCGACAGCGGTCCCTTCGGTGCCCGGATCCACGGCGACCCGTACGGCATCGACCCGTGGTAGCGCAGTGCCGCCTGCGGGTCGAGGTCCTGCGGGTTGTCGGTGACCCACGGCGTGAACTCCAGCCGCTTGTCGTCGCCGACGGTGTAGGTCAGGCCCTCCACGCCGTAGGTCACGAGGGTGTTGCCCTCGTCGCTGGCCCACACGTAGTCGAGCCAGCGGGCGGCGAGCTCGGGATCCTTGCAGTCCCGCGTGACGCAGAACCAGCCGCTGAGCGGTCCATAGCCTTCGTAGTAAGGCCTCTCCACCCGGTCCGACGTCGGCGGCTTGGCCATCACCCAGTGCGCGTCCTTGTGCCCGGCCGCGGCCTGGGCCTTGTTGTACTCGAGCGTGTGGTTGCTGAAGTCGACGCCCGCGCCGGCGAGGTCGCGGGTCACCTTGCGCAGCGCCGCCTCGCGTTCGGTCTGGTAGAACTGCGGGTCGAGGAGCTTCTCCTTGTAGAGGCGGTTGAGCCAGGTCAGGAGTTCCTTCACGCGGGCGTCGGTCCACTCGTAGTAGACCTTGTTGTCGTCGGTGACGTACCACCCGCCGCCATAGAACAGGTGCAGGCCGAGGGCGTTGCCGAAGAGGTACACCGCGTCCGGCCCGGTCCCGACGACGAACGGCACCTCGTCCTGCTTGCCGTTACCGTTCGGGTCCTTGGTCTTGAACGCCGTGAGCACCCGGTGCCACTCGTCGAGCGTCGTGGGTTCCTCGAGGCCGAGCTTCGTCAGCCAGTCCTCGCGGATCATCAGCCCGAACGGGTCGGAGTACGCCGCGTCGGTGACGACGGACGGCAGGGCGTAGATCTCACCGCCCGGCGCGGTGATCAGCTTCTTGATGTCGGGGAAGTCGGCGAGCAGCTTCACGATGTTGGGCGTGTTCTGCTCGTTGATGTACTTGTTCAGCGGGACGACTAGCTTCTCCGTCCCGGCCTTGACGGGGTCCCAGCCCTCCGGCAGCGACACGAGGTCGGGAAGGTTCCGCCCACTGCCGAGGCGCGGCGCCATCGCCTCGCTGTACTGCGCCGACGGCGCGACGTCCCACTTGATGTGGACGCCGGTCCGCTTCTCCACTTCCTCCCAGACCGCGAGTCCCTGGGTGAAGCTGCGCGGCGCATAGCCGTTATCGGGTGCGGCGAAGGTGAAGCTGACCTGCCCGTCCGTGAGGGGCAGGGAGTACCCCGGAGGACCCGGCACGATGCCGCCGGTGCTCTCCGCGATGGGGTCCTTGGGAGGTGGCGGCGCGTCGGGGGCGGCCGCGGCCCGGAACGGTCCCTTGGGCACGACCTGCTGGCCGGCGCCGCCGCTCCCTCCACCACCCTTGCGTCCGGAGCCCGCGCACCCGGTCAGTGCCACGCCGGCGGCCGACATCGCCGCCATGGCCAGCAGCCTTCGACGCTCCAGTGGTCGTAGCAACGAAGCTCACCTCCACATCGAGGGGATCACGGTCTCCACGTCGGGGACCACGATCGGGGGACGCCGCCTCAGGTGTGCCCGGCGTCGGAGGACGGAACGAGTGCGGCGGACTCCCGGTCCAGGAAGAGCTCGACATCGCTCTGCTCCCGCAGGATGGTCGCGGGACAGGCCGGCGAGACCGGTGCCGTGAGGGTGGCGTGTACGGCCTCGGCCTTGCGCGCCTCGGGTACGACCACCTGGATGTGCCGCGGCGCGAGCAGTGCCGGCACCGTGAGGGTCATCGCCTGCGCGGGTACGGCCTCGACGTCGGGGAAGTGGCCCTCGCCGACCTGTTGCCGGCGGGAGCGGTCGTCGAGGGTGATGACCCGGACCCACCGCGGGTCGTCGAAGTCGGTCACGTGCGGCTCGTTGAAGGCGATGTGGCCGTTCTCGCCGATGCCGAGGCAGACGAGGTCGAGCGGGGCCTCGCGCAGCAGGTCCTCGTAGCGTCGGGCCTCGGCCACCGGGTCGGGCGCATCGGCCTGGAGGTAGTGCACGGCCGCCGGACGGAGCGGGCGGGTGATGTTGCCGGCGATCCACCGCTGGAAGCTCGCCGGGTGGTCGGGCTCGATCCCGACGTACTCGTCGAGGTGGAACACCGTCACCTCCTGCCACGGGACGTCGTCCTCCTCGGCGAGAGCGCGGACGAACGGCAGTTGGGAGTTGCCGGTGGCGATGACGATGCGGGCCTGGCCCTGGCTTGCCACGGCCTTCCGTACGACCGCGGCGGTGTTGCGGGCGGCGGCCATGCCCATCGACTCCGCCGTGTCGAAGACCCGGACGCGGAGTCCGCCCACGGTCAGCTCGGCACCTGCAGCGAATTCGGCCATGCCGGTCCTTCTCTGTGCGGCCGACCGGTGCCCTTCGTCGGTGCTCGACAGCGACAAATGGCGCCAGCGGTACGAATCGGGACTGATCCACGACAATAATGCAAGCGCTTGTCTTCGTATAGGGACCAGCCGTGGATCGTTCCGGACGTTCGGACCTCGGCCACCCGGAGGACCGTCGGGCATCGACTAACATCTGGAGGATTTGTCGAGCCGGGCCGGAGGTCGACCGTGGCGGTCACACTCGCCGATGTCGCGCAGGCGTGCGGCATCTCGCCGTCCACCGTGTCGCGGGCACTGGCCGGTTCCGACAAGGTGCACCCGCGGACACGCGAACAGATCCGCCGGGTCGCACAGGAGATGGGCTACGCACCGAACCGGATCGCGCGTTCGCTGTCCCTCGGCCGCACCGGCACCCTCGGCGTGATCGTCCCCGACATCGCCAACCCGTTCTTTCCGCCGATCATCAAGGCGGTCCAGGCCCGGGCGGCGCGCAAGGACGTCGCCGTGCTCCTCGTCGACACCGACGAGCACGCGGGCGACGAGCTGGAACGCGCCCGTGTCCTCAGCCGGCAGGTCGACGGTCTGATCCTGGTGTCGCCGCGTACGCCCGAGGACAAGCTCGGCGAGTTCGTCCAGCTGTCGCCCGTCGTCTTCGTCAACCGCCGGGTCGACGGTGCTCCGTGCGTGATCATCGACAACGCCGACGGCGTCCAGCAGGCGGTCCAGCACCTCACCGCCCTTGGCCACCGGCGGATCTGCTACCTCGCCGGGCCGAGGCGCTCGTGGTCGAACCGGCAGCGACGCAGGTCGATCGAGGCCGCGTGCGCGGAGTTCGGTGCCGACCTCTGCGAGTTCGGGCCGTTCGAGCCGCAGATGCAGGCGGGCGTCCGCGCCGCGGACCTGTTGCAGGCAAGCGGATGCACCGCGGTCATCGCCTACGACGACCTGATCGCCCTGGGCGTGATGGCCCGGCTGGCCGAACGCCGGTGGCGGGTCGGACGGGACATCAGCGTGATCGGTATCGACGACAGCCCGATGTCCGGCGTCGCGTACCCCACGCTCACGTCGATCCACGTGCCCGGCGCCGAGGCCGGCACGGTCGCCGTCGACCTGCTGCTCGGGCGGCTCGACAAGCCCGACGCGGGACCCGTTCCGTTGGTGGAGCTCGAGTCCCACCTCGTGGTGCGCGGCTCCACCGGCCCCGTCCGCCACGACGACGCCCAGCCGTAGGTCGGGCGAGCCGACGACCCCGCACCCCGGAGTCGTCGGCGACCTACGCGAAGTCCCCCAGCAGTTCGGCGATGTCGTACGCACGCCCGTCCGCGACCGAACGCCAGACCGCCTCACCGATCGCCACCGCAAGGGCGCCTTGACGGCTGTCCGCCGGGATCTGCAGGGCTCGCGACTCCTCCGACGGACCGACGAGGAGGTCGCGCCGGATCAGCGGGTCGGCGCCACCGTGACTCCCGCTGACGGTGGCCACGTCGTGGCGTTGTCGCGGGCCGAACATCGGGTAGTAGACGATCTCGGCGGACTCCGGTGTCTCACCTGTGCCGTCCCGGAAGTCCACGCTGGTGGCCTCGAGCCGCCCGTGCGTGCCGTTGATGGCGAGCCGGTAGCCCTCCCACGCGCCCGAGAACGTCAGCGCGTAGCTGAGGCTGGCACCGCCGCGGTAGCGCACCACCGCGGAGTACGTGTCCTCGATGTCGATCTCGTCGTCGTAGATCCAGGCCGGTCGGTCCGGTGGGTACTGCACGTCGTACGGCAGGGCGCCCGCGCCGGTGCTTGACGTCAGGTGGTCGTCCGCCGGCAGGTCGGCATCGCTGTGCCAGCGCAGGAAGTACGGACACCGGCGGAGGACCTCGGCGGGCGGATGGTCGACACCGTCGCGGCGTGACGGGTGGTGCGGACTCTCCGAGCCGTAGAAGTTGCGGGCGCCGTAGGCGAAGACCTGCTCGGGAGCGTCGCCGATCAGCCAGGACACCATGTCGAAGTGGTGGCAGGCCTTGTGGACCGACAGCCCGCCGGAGTTCGCCCGTTGCCGGTTCCACCGGTGGAAGTAGCTGGAACCGTGGTACGTGTCGACGCTCCACACGAGCTCCACGCTGGTCACCCGCCCGACCGCACCGTCCAGCAGCAGGCGCTTGAGCTGCCGGTTGCGTGGCGTGTAACGAAGGTTGTGCGCGACCCGGATGGACCCGCGGCTGCGTCCCTCCGCGGCCAGCATCGCCCGGACCTGCGCACAGCTCGCGGCCATCGGCTTCTCGGTGATGACGTCGAGGTCCCGAGACAGCGCGGCGACCGCGTAGTCGGCGTGGGTGGCGTCGGGCGAGGTGACGAGGACGGCGTCGGGCGACGTCTCGTCGACCATCCGGTCGAACTCGTCCGGTGGGTAGAACGGGATGCTGGTCGACGCCCGTTCCTGGAACGTGTGGACCCGGTTGGCGTCGACGTCGACGATCGCCACCAGCTCGCCGTGCCGGGACAGCTCGAGGTCGCCCCGGTCCCCGTCGTGCGCGAGCAACGGCCGGACGAACAACGAGAGCCCGCGGTTGGACAGCCCGCAGAGCGCGTACCGCGTCCTCCTGCCCGCGGTCGGCTCGTCGGCGACCGCATCTGTTGTCGTCGTCGAAACGCCTTCTCTGGTTGAGGATGCGGTCATCGGTCAGCTCCTGAGATGTCGGGAGAAGAACGCGACGGACCGGTCGCCGCCCCAGCCGTGTCCTCCTGGAAAGAGGTCGCGCTCGAGCAGGTCGACGGCACCCGCCGTCCGGTAGATCTCGGCGACCCGGGAGAAGCAGGCCATCGCGGACTCGAGCCGGAAGCACTCGTCGTAGGCGCCGATGTCGACGAGCAGAGGCCGCGGGACCAACAGGCCCTGGAGATCCGGCACGTCGACCAGTGCGTACAGCCCGGGCGTGATCTGGGAGCCGCAGTAGTTCAGGTCCCGGAACGCGAAGTCGGCAAAGAGATCGCTGTAACAGATGATCTCGACCGCGCGGAGCCGCTCGTCGGTGAGCGCACTCCACAACGTCATCGTCCCGCCGCCGGACAGGCCCATCACGCCCAGCTGGTCCGCCGCGACGAACGGCAACGTGGCCACGAAGTCGACCAGGGCCCGACCGTGCGCGAGGTTGATGCCGAGCGGTGTCATCCCGAGCATCGTGGCCTGCAGGTAGTAGAGGTTGCACCAGTCCCGACCGTGCGCGACGTTGCGATGGTGCGGCTTCCCGCTGTCGTCCTGGTCGCCGTAGCCCATCCAGTCCATGCCGAACGTGACGAAGCCGTTCTCGGCCATCGTGAGGCCGTACGACGTGTTCGTCCGCTCGTCGGAGTCGCGGAGGGCCGGCGAGGACCGGTTGCCCATCACGGCCTCCTTGCCGCCCTCGGTGTGGCCGTGCCAGCAGAGGATGCCGGGACGGGTCTCCTGTGGGGCAAGGCCGAGCGGGCGGTTGACGTAGGCGAAGGCGGTGAGGTGGTCGCTGACGGCGAGCTTCCACCGCTGGGTGACAACGTTCCCCTGCTGCCACTCGGCGACGAGCTCGGGGTGTGGATCGGCTGCCACGGCGGGCGGCTTTCCCAGCGTGGCGAGCACCTCGGGAAGGGCGGCTGCCCGCCATTCCTTCACGTCGGCGCCGGCGGTGTAGCGGTGCGCGGGGACGTGGGCGTCCGCGAGTGCGCGGAACATCTCGTACGGGCTCGTGGTGGCGTGGTGAGGCATGTCGTTCATTCCCTCCGACCTGTCGACCCAACCGATCGGTGTGCGAGGAACGTGCCTTGGGCCCATCGAAAGACTGTCCTGGACCTGCTGCAAGACAATAATGAGAGCGCTTGCCTCCCGTCCAGGTGCAGGTCCGGACATCCGTCGCCGGCTCGCCACGACCCGAACAATGCGATCCGCCACCGTGGTCGGCGACACGACGCCGGCTTGACCAGGGGTGAACCGCGTCGGTTGACTGAAACGGCGGGGGAACCGATCCGAGACGACGGAGTACGCATGCCTGCCCGACACCGCGCGGTCGCGACCGGACCGCGCCGGCTGGCGGTCGGCCTCGCCGTCGCCGCTCTGGCGTGCGTACCTGCCTCGACCGACCGCACGGCTCCCCGCACGACCTCGCACCCCGTCGCCGCGCCCTCCACCGCGCATCAGCACGGCGGCCAGACGCCGCGGCCGACGCCGGCCGGCGAGCTTGCTCGGGCGTATCCCCTGATGGTGGCCACCCGCGGCTCGGCCGAGCCGCGCGTGGACCAGCCCACGGCGCCGACACCCACACAGTCACCCACGCCCAGGCGCTCGCCGGCCACCGACCCCAAGGACACACCAGCGCCGAAGCCGAAGGCGCCTCCCCGTCGGCCCGCGGGCGAACGGGTCGTCACCACTGCCTACCTGACGGGCTACTCCTCCTACGACAACACCCCTCCCGGTTCGGCCCGCATCGCGTACCCCGGGATCCACGACGTCGCCGCCGGAACGGGCAGCTACGACGACCCGGTCACGCTCGCGGTCGGCTGGCATCGCGAGGAGGGCCCGCAGTGGCCGGCGGGCAGCCGCTTCTATCTGCCGTTCCTGCACAAGTACGTCGTCGTCGAGGACCAGTGCGGCGACGACGCCGAGAACGGCCCGTGCTACCAGCTCGACGAGGCCGGCGACGGCGCGACCACCTGGCTCGACGTGTGGGTCGGTGGCGAGGGAAGCTCGCAGAGCGCGGCCGACGACTGCATGTCCCGGATCACGGCGATCCACACCGTCGTCCACCAGCCCGCCGAGACCTATCCCGTCAACCGCGGTGACATCACGTCCGCGTGCGAGGACAACCAGTTCTGGAGTGAGGACGTGCCCGCCGCCCGCTAGCGGTGGTGGCCGTTACCGGACATCCGCCCCTCAGGTTTGACGCGCCCTCCCCGGGTACCCGGGTTGGCGGCACGAGCGCCGAACTGACTCACCCAGCAGGCGGAGGTGTGTGGTGACCGAAGCAGCCAGACCGCGGAATGACGTTCTCGCCACCCTCGACGAGCACATTCCCACGTCGTTCTACTGGAAGCTGACCCTGCTGGCGACCATCGGGGGATTCCTGTTCGGGTACGACACCGCGAACATCGGGTCGGTCCTGAGCTTCGTGCCGTACGAGATGAGCGACCTCGTGACCGGCTACCTCGTCGCGGGCGCGTCGCTCGGTGCCGCCGTCGGCGCGTTCTTCGCCGGACCGCTGACCGACCGGTTCGGCCGCAAGTCGCTGCTGATCGCCGACGCCGGGATCTACGCGGTCGGCGCGCTCCTGTCCGCGGTCGCATGGGACGTCAGCGTCCTGATCATCGCCCGCACCCTCATCGGTCTGGCCATCGGCGCCGACTCGGCCATCGCCACGGCCTACATCGCCGAGTACGCACCACGTGGTCGGCGCGGCGCGCTGAGCATGCTCCAGCAGTGGATGATCACAGTCGGCATCCTCGTCTCGTACCTCGTCGCGCTGGTGGTCCTGCTCAGCATGCCGAAGCTCGCGTCCGGGCTGGACTGGCGGCTGATCCTGGGCATCGGCGCGATCCCGGCCGTGGCCGCACTCGTCCTCCGCACCCGGATGCCCGAGTCGCCGCGGTGGCTGCTGCGCCAGGGCCGGTACGACGACGCCCGCAAGGCGATCGGCATGCTCGGCCTCGAGGTGACCGACGAGCAGCTGCGCGCCAGCGCCAGCCAGCTCCCGGAGTCGGAGAGCGCGGCGACGAACGGCAAGGCCGGGAACGGTTCCGCCACCAGCGCCGCGACGTCCGGCACCACGTCCGGCCAGTCCGACGGCCGGACCCGCACCGAGCAGCGGAAGGCGCGCTGGACCGCGGGCGTCAAACGGGCGCTGGCCGTTGTCGTGGTGTTCTTCGTCTTCCAGCAGATCACCGGGATCAACGTGCCGTTCTACTACGGTCCGAAGATCCTCGAACCGTACTTCCCCGGCGGTTCGGAGCTCGACGCCGCCATCACGGCGATCGAGGTGACCACGCTGATGAGCGCGGTCAACGTGATCGCGACCTACTTCGCGTTCAAGCACATCGACCGGATCGGCCGACGCAAACTGGCGATCTGGGGGTTCGCGGGGATGGGTGTGTTCATGCTGCTCGGCGCGTTCGGTGACGGCCTCCTCGCCGGCGCCGCCAAGGTCGCCGTCGTCATGATCGCGCTCGACCTGTTCATCGCCTCGTTCGCGGTCGGCGTCGGCGGGACCGGCTGGCTGATCCAGGGCGAGGTCTTCCCCACCGCCGTGCGCGGGCGCGCGGCAGCCATCGGCGCCACCGCGGACTGGCTCGCCAACTTCGCGCTGATCCTGGTGTTCCCGCTGTCGGTGACCGCGATCGGGCTGTCGTGGGTGATGGTGTGCTTCGCGGTGCTGTGCCTCGGCGGCCTGGCGTTCGTCGCGGCATACCTGCCCGAGACCAAGGGCCTGTCCGTCGAGGAGATCACCCGCGTGTTCGAGCGGTCGGCAGCCTCGGGCACCCTCACGCCGTCGGCTGGCCTCAGCAGCGAGACCAGCGCGCGCAGCGGCTCGAGCTCACGGACCTGACGCCGGGGCCGCCGCGCAACATTCCGACCTACCGTGGCTGGGGCGCCAGGGTCTTCGAGAGGAGGACGCCGGCGCCCTGGTCGCGGAGCCGGACGGTCAGCTCGCCGGTTTCGCCGAGGATCTCGACCTCGCCGAAGTGCTGGAACCCCTCCAGCGGCGACATGTTCGCCCTCGGCGGAGCCTTGACGAAGACCGCCTCGGGTCCGAACGTCGGGTCGAGCACGTTCGGGCCGAACGCGCCCGCGTTCACCGGCCCGGACACGAACTCCCAGAACGGATCGAAGTCGCTGAAGGTCGCTCGCTCGGGCGCGTAGTGGTGCGCGGCGGTGTAGTGGACGTCGGCCGTCAGCCAGACCACGTTGCGGACGTCGCGCCGGCGAAGGGTCGACAGCACGTCGCGAACTCCAACTCGCGCCCCTTCGGTGCACCGGGGTCGCCCTGCGCCACGCCCTCGATCGCGGTGTCCCCATCGGGGACGACCAGACCGAGCGGCAGGTCGTTGGCGACCACTTTCCAGGTCGCCCGCGACCTCAGCAGCCCGTCGGTGAGCCAGGCGAGCTGCCTCCGGCCGAGAACCCGCCGTCGGGTACGGTCTCCAGGCCGTTCGAGTTGGGGTCCTTGAACGTCCGCATGTCGAGGACGAACACGTCCAGCAGCGGGCCGTACGAGATCCTCCGGTAGACCCGGCCCTCGGGTCCCTCGGGTGGGGCGTACCGGCATCCACTCGAAGAACGCCTGCCGCGCCCGGGCCGCGAGCACGTCCACCCGCTTCTCGGTGTAGCGCGGGTCGTCGAGGATCTCGCCGGGGTACCAGTTGTTGGTGACCTCGTGGTCGTCCCACTGGCTGACCTGGGGTACGTCGGCCGCGAACGCCCGCACGTGCGCGTCGAGCAGGTTGTAGGCCCACTGGCCGCGGTACTCCGCGAGCGTCTCGGCGACCTTGCTCTTCTCCGGCGTGACGACGTTCCGCCAGACCCGGCCATCGGGTAGCGGCGACCGACTCCGCGAGCGGGCCGTCGGAGTAGACCGAGTCGCCGGAGTGGAGGAAGAAGTCGGGCCGCAGCGCGCGCATCCGTTCGAAGATCCGATGCCGCCGAGGTCGGGGTTGATGCCCCATCCCTGCCCCACCATGTCGCCGGACCACAGGAACCGTACGTCCGAACGGCGACGGGGCACGGTGACCAGCCGGCCGGCGAGCGGCTCGCCGCGGACGCCGGAGCGGTCGGGGTCCTCGAGGAGGATGCGGTAGAACACCTCGGCGCCGGACGGCAGGCCGCGCACGTCGAGCTTGCCGGTGAAGTTCGTGGCCGCGGTGACCACGGGACCACGGACGGTCCTGGCCCTGGCGAGGTCGGGAGTGCGGCTGACCTGGACCAGCATCCGCGCCGTACGGTCGGCGCGCGCCCAGACGACGGCTCCGTCGGCGACCGGATCACCGCTCGCCACGCCGTGAGTGAGTGACGGGCGGGTACGGGTCAGGGCGGGGACGCGGCTGCTGCGCGCGGCCGCGGGCGGCGCCGCGGTAACCAGCCCGGCTCCGGTGGCTCCGACTCCGGCGACCACGCCGGCGGTCGCCAATCCGGTACGCAGCAGCGTGCGCCGCGGCAGGAGAGAAGTGGTGGGCTCCGGGTCAGGACGTGCAGGACGTGCGGGCGCGCGGCGTAGTGAGGACATGCGTCCCTGTGTAGGGGATCTTCGTGAGCGCAGCTCCACACCCGAGGGTCCATCCGGTGACCGGCGCATGTCTGGCTGGCACGTGTCTGGCTGGCACGTGTCTGGCTGACACGCGCCGGTCACCACGGGTGGGAGTCCCTCGTGACCACGAAGACACACGGCGGGCGCAGCGCACCCACGGAGTCGCCGTGGTCACGAGGGAGAGGCGGCTTATCAGGCTGTGCGCCGCTGCGCGGGGACGCAGAGCGGACGATGCGGCTCGATCCGATCGGCCAGCCATCGCAGCCAGGTGGCCAGTCGGCGCCGGGCGGCGGGCGGGCCGGAGCGCCGCTGGCGCGACACGAGCCGGTAGGTGGTGCGTGCTTCGAGGAGTTCGGTGTTGCGTTGCTTGGCGATCTCGTACAGGAGGTGGTTCATCTTCTGCCTTTCGACACGGACACCAGCCTCCCACCGACCACCGACAACCCCGTGGGTACCGACCCCGTGTCCCGACCCCCCGGCGTCCCGCCCCCGTGTCCCGACCCCCCGGCGTCCCGACGCCGGCGTCACCCCCAGCGGGCGGGGCCTTGCCCCGACCGGGCCGACCCGCGAGGGTGGCAGCCGTGGACATGGACGCCGAGGTGGCCGTCGTCGGGTTGGGAGCCATGGGGTCCGCGACCTTGTGGCGGCTCGCCGCCCGGGGCGTGGACGTCATGGGCATCGAACGCTTCGACCCCGGGCACGACCAGGGGTCGAGCCACGGCGCGACCAGGCTGTTCCGTACGGCCTGCATGGAGCATCCGGCGCTGGTCCCCCTGGCCCAGACATCGCTCGCCCTCTGGCGGGAGCTGGAGGAGACGTCGGCGCGGCGGCTCCTCGACCTGTCCGGCGGCCTGATGATCGGCGCGCCGGACAGTCGGGTGGTGACCGGCACGCTCGCCGCGGCGAGCGCCCACGGGATCGACGTCCGCAGGATGACGGCCGCCGACCTGGCCGCGGAGTACCCCCAGCACGCGAACGTCCCGACCCACCACGTCGGCGTCCTGGACCCGATGGCCGGCGTCGTCCGCCCGGAGGCCGGCGTGGTCGCCGCCGTCGCCGCCGCGAAGGCCGCCGGGTCGACCGTCCTCACCCGGACCGGCGTGACCGGCGTCGAGCCCACCGGCGACGGGGTGCTGGTGCGTACGGCGGCCCGCACGTTCAGGGTTCGCCAGGTCGTCGTCACCGCCGGACCCTGGCTGGGGACGCTGGTTCCCGAGCTGCCGCTCGAGCCGATCCGGACGCCGATGACGTGGTTCGCGACGCGGGACCCCGGCACGCGGGACTTCGACCTGGCGGCGTTCCCCGTGTTCATCCGCGCCCTCGCCGACGGCAACGTGATCTGGGGCCACGGCGCGGTCGACGGTCACCCGTCCAAGGTCGGACCCGAGGACGACCCGGCGCTCCACACCCCGATCGACCCGGACCGCTGCGACCGCGGCATCTCGGCCGACGACTACAGCCTGGTCGGCCGCCTCGTCGCCGAGGCGCTGCCCGGCCTCGACCCCGTACCCGTCCGTACGACCACCTGCATGATCACCCGCTCGCCGGACGGGATGTTCCAGCTCGGCCGACCGCGCAACGGCCCTCGGCTCGTCGTCGGCGGCGGGTGCAGCGGCCATGCGTTCAAGCACGCGACCGGCATCGGTGAGACGCTGGCCAGGATCACCTGTGGCGAGGAGCCGCTCGTCGACCTCGACGTCGTGGATCCCAACCGGTTCGGCGGGAGCTGACAGCCATGACCCTTCGTGTCGTCGGTTCGGGTCTTCCGCGCACCGGAACCTCGTCGCTGCGGAACTCCCTGGAGTCTCTGCTCGGCGGTGCGTGCTACCACATGAGCGCGGTCCCGAACCATCCCTGGGACCTCGGCGTGCACTGGGACCTCGCGCTCGAAGGTGGCAGTCCGGACTGGGCCGCGGTCTTCGACGGGTTCGTCGCCGCGGTCGACTGGCCGGCGTCGGCGTTCTGGCGCGAGATCAGCGCGGCGTTCCCCGACGCGCTGGTCCTGCTGTCCGTACGCCAGACCGCCGAGGAATGGTGGCAGAGCATGGAGGCGACAGTCCTGCCGGCGGCGCGAAGGGAGCTGGCGCCGGACTGGAGTGCCGGGCACGACCTGACCCGCCTCCTGGAACGCTTCACCGGTGCGTCACGGTGGGACGACCGCGCGCTGCTCATGAAGGCGTACGACGAGCACGTCGCCGAGGTCCGCGCCACCGTCCCGGCCCACCGGCTGCTGGAGTGGCGTGCGGCGGACGGCTGGGCACCGATCTGCCGGGCGCTCGACCTGCCGGTGCCGGACGACGAGTTCCCGTGGCTCAACCGGCGGGAGGACTGGGGCTGAGCCTGGGGCGACCTGCCAGGTGGCCCCGCCTATGCCCTCGCGCCCACCTGGTCGCGCCAGGAATGGCTCGGGGCGTACCCCAACAGTTCGCGAGCGCGGTCGATGGCGAGCAGCGTGTCGTACGCACCGACCTCGCGGGTGAGGCGGACGTCGGGGAACACCTCGCGCAGCAGGTCCGCCGACGGCCGGTCCATGATCGTGTCGGCCGCGGCGATGACGAGGTTCGTACTCCCCGTCAGCGGAGCGTCGAGGGCGAGCCGGCAGGCAGCGGCGACGTCCCGCACGTCGACGTACCCCCAGAGGTTCCACTTGCGCGGCGTGCGGGTCCTTCCAGAACGACGGCACCCGCGCGTAGTCGTCGCCGGGCCGGAAGATGTTCGACAGCCGCAGGCCGACGAACGGGATCCCCGACCACGCCGCGATGTGTGCGGCGATCGTCTCGCCGGCGACCTTCGACAACGCGTACGTCGACGTGGGATACGGGAAGTGGTCCTCGTCGACCGGCGCGTAGCGCGGCGGCACGTCCCCGAACGGCAGGCCGAGCGTGGTCTCGCTGGAGGCCCAGACCACCCGCCGCAGGCCCAGCTGGGCCGCCGCGAGGAACACGTTGGCGTTCATCGCGGAGTTGGCGTTGAACGTCGTGGCCGGCGTGTGCCGGCCTGGCGCCGGGATGTTGCCGAGGTGGACCACCGCGTCCGTGCCGTACAACACCTCGACGGCCTGCCCGAAGTCGGTCAGGTCGGCCCGCAGCACCTGCGTACCGAGGTCCTCGGGTCCTGCCACGAGGTCGGTCGCGACGACCTCGTGGCCGTGGGCGCGAAGCTCCCTCGTGGTGGCCTGACCAGCCTTGCCGCTGGCACCGGTGACACAGATCCTGGCCATGGCGCTGCCATCCTTCCCTCGGCGGGTGGAGTTCGTGGCCCACCGTACGGGCAGACGACTGACCGCCGGGCACCGTGGCCGGGCGGTCCGTGCGGCGGGCTCAGGCGCCCCGGGCCGCGACGGCCTCCCGTACGGCATCGGCGATGTACCGGTCATCGACGCACCTGAGCCCGGCCGCTTCGACGATCCGCCGCACGTCGGCGGCCTCGGCGTCGGCCAGCCAGCAACCCTTCGGATCGTTGCCGCCGGCACTCGCCTGCCCGGACTGGAACCACAGTGTCGTGGCGCCCATCCGCCGAGCGTCCGCGGCCACCTTGGGAAGATCCTCGTGGAGGACGAAGCCCGGCCAGGGCAGGACGTACACGAGGTCCGCGCGCTCCGGCGGGACACCGGTCTTGGTGGTGACGAGCGCGTCGTCGCGGATCTCGTTCATGAAGATGTCGTCGGGTGCCGGCCCGCCATAGACCGTCACCGAGTAGCCCGCCCTCGTCAGGGTGTCGGGGACATCCTCGATCGGCCAGTTGTGCAACACGACATCGTGAGCGGCGTTGAGAATCGCATCGTACGCACCCACTGCCCACCTCCGGTGTGAGGCTGCAAATCTAGTCCTGCGGGGCACTTTCCTTCAGGGCCTTGACCAGGAACCGGTGGTTCCGGGTGCGGAATCCGCCCTCGGCGCGGATCCGGTCGTCGAGCGCGCGGAGCTCCCGGTCGTACCGCTGGAGGTCGAGGTCCGGGACGTGCCACGACACGACGAGCAGCTGGTAGACCACCGCCCCGATGTCGTCGAAGACGTACGTGGGCAGCTCCTCCCAGGCGTCGAGGATCCGAAATCCCTTGTTTCGAAGGGCCTCGGCAAGGGACGCACCGGTGTGGGAGTCGGGGTCGATCGCCGGCGGCGTGCCCAGCGCGGCGTTGAGCTCGAGATCGTTCCGGCTGCCAGGTTGCTGGGTGAGCAGGATGCCGCCCGGCGCGAGGGCCCGTCCGATCTCGGCGACGTCGAGGCGGCCATGACGGTTGAGGACGAGGTTGAACTCCGCGTCAGCGACCGACAACGTGCCATCGTCGGCTGCCTGGCGCACGTCGACTCCGAGTGGCTCCAACCGGTGTCGGGCGGTACGCAGGTTGGGTTCCCACGCCTCGGTCGCGACGGTATGAGGCGGAAGTGGCTGCAGTGCGGCGAGCAGTTCGCCCCCGCCGGTGTCGATGTCGAGGGCGCGGGTGGCTTCGGAGATCGCGGCTTGGGCCAGGTCGGCATAGGACCAGGAGAGATCACCGCCGCGCGTACGTCCCTGCAGGAAGCTGAAGTCCCAGCCCTGCATGGCGTCTGCGGCGGCGACCGCCTCGGCGACGAGTTGCTCGTAGGGAGCGGACGAGCGTTCGGACTGATTCGGGTGCCGGGGAGCGGACTGAGGCCGGGCTGGCGGAGGCGGAGGGGCCTGGGGAGAGGAGGAGTGGGGAGGGGGCTGAGGAGAGGAGGAGTGGGAGTGAGTGGTGGCAGTATCGGATCGCCGTGCGTCCATGGGGAATTCTCGGTTTCTGTGCGAGTGGCATCGCTGGTCTGGCGCGCGGCGGGCGACGCCCACGCGAGCCTGGTGAGGGTGGGCCAGCTAGCCGTTATCTCGCATGCAGAACACACTAAGGGCCGGCGAGTGCCACGACCAAGGGTTTCCGGCGGGTGCCTTCGCGTACGTCCGCAGGCGAAGGCACCGCACCGCACCGCACCGCACGGCACCGAGGTCAGTGTCGGCGCGAGGCTGTCGGAGGGTGTGACCGTGGATGGCGGTTAGCTCACTCACCGCTAGTTACGGATGCGGTGGTTGCGGATCGGGTTGCGGTGCTTGTCGATCCATTCGGGTGGGATGAACTCGGGATGCCCGTCCTTCGCTGTCTGGACGTGCCAGGTGCCTTGGTGGATGTGTCGGTGGTGGTAGCCGCACAGCAGGACGCCGTTGGCCACTGTCGTCAGGCCGCCCTTGCTCCACGGGACGATGTGATGCGCCTGGCACCACGAGGGTGGCCGATTGCAGCCGGGGAAGGCGCAGCCCCGATCGCGGAGTTCGAGCATGCGGCGGACCTTGCCGGTGTAGAGCCGTACCCCGTCGGACAGGCTCGCCCCACCGGTTCCGTTGCCTGGTTCGCTGCCAGCGCGGGCTGGGGTGTAGGTGCTGATGTGGGCGTCGCCGGCGAGCTCCTGCACGGTGCGTGCCGAGATCGAGGCGCCGGTGTGCAGAAGTTCGCCCGTGCCCGTTCCGTCGCGAAGCTTGTCGGGGTCGATGATGAGGACGATCTGCGGCTTCTCCCCACCATGCGTCGGCGCGGCACCGGAAGCCAGGAACCGGCGCAACAGCTCGCGGAAACCATCACCCATCCGCTGCGAAGAGGTGCGCAGATCCGGTCCGTCCGCATCCGTCGGCCGCGGCTTGGACAGCGGCTCCAACGCGCCCCGGAACATCTCATTCGTCAACGGGTCCAGCTTGCCCCGCAGGAACGTGGAGACCGAGTACGGATCGTCGTACAGGACTATCTCGCGTTCCCGCTCCGCCCTGGCCTCCTCGGCGGCGAACTGCTTGGCCAGGATCCGGTCGGCACATTCGGGATCGACTCGTTTCAGGATCTCCCTGCCCAGCCCGGCCAGATCCTTCGGGTCGAAGGTGCCCGCCTCCTTCACCAGCAACGGCTCGGCCTCGACCCGCTTCTCCAGCCCCGCCTCCGCGGGAAGCTTGCGTACCGAACGGGCGATCACCTCGGCGTGATCGGCGGAGAGGTCACCGGCAGCAAGAGCCTCCCGCGTCGACGGCAGGTGGGCGTCGAGGTCGCGGGCCAGCTTCACCGCACGACCCGCCTCCTCCGGCCGCAACCGCAACGTGCAGGACAGCCACGCACCTGTGTTCGCAGCGCCGACCGACTTCGCCACATCCTGGCGATCCGCCTCTGCACCGCACAGCCAGAGACAACGCATCCAACTGCGCCTTCACCGTCTGCGCAGCGGCCAGCAAATCGCCCAACTCATCCGGATCCATCGACCACGACGCACCGCCCACATCTCACCAAGCCGCGCACCCATCCGCTCCAACAACACCACCCACCGATGCCGCGGTGGAACCCCCGTGGTCGAATTCATGATCCAACCTAGACCAGACCACCGACAACCTTCGGGCGGACGAGCACCGCCAGAGCCCAACAAAACAAAGGG
>CAVRKO010000008.1:0-73914 GCA_963721745.1 uncultured Actinomycetota bacterium
CGTCGGGTGCCGGGTTCGGAGCCTTCATCGCTGCACCAATCTCCAGCGCGCGGCTCTCGACGGCGGAAGAGGCGGCGGCTTGGTTCAACACGCGCTCAATCGGCGGGAGGAGTCGCGAGTCGGCCCGCAGGCACCAAGGGTGTCCCACGATCCGCCCAGGCCTTGCCAGGTGTCTCTCGCCGGGCGGTGGTGGATCGGTTACCGAGTGGCAGCGGAGTCAGGATGGTTCGTGGTGGGGCATGGGTACGTGCCGCGAGCGCGAGTGGTCGCAATGGTTCCAGCGGCGCGGCTTCGTCCGCGTTTATCCTCGACCGGGGTGGGCAGCCCCATCACTGCCGTCAAGGCAGCTGTGATCATGATGTGAGCCACGGCGGTGGCGCTAGAACGACTCGTAAGACATGGTCATGGCCGGGGCACTGTAGGGTCCCGAACCGGCGTACCCAGCAGGCGACTTCCGAGGAGCACTCGCGTGTCCGACACTGTTCGAGCCGTAGTCTTCGACTTCGGTGGCGTGATCTGCAGCTTCGACTACGGGATCTTTTGTGTCCGGATGGCGCAACGTACCGGCCGGACAGCCGCGCAGGTCATGACGGCCGCATTCGGGGGCGACCTACAGGTCGACTTCGAATCGGGGCGGCTCACGGGGCCGGAGTATCACCGCCGGGTGATGAAGCGACTCGACGAGGACGTAACGTACGCCGAATTCTTTCCGATGTACGGCGATATCTTCACCGAGCAGGCCGGCACCGTCGACATCCTGCGACGCCTCCATACCCGGTATCCGTTGTATCTGCTGTCTGACACCAACGAGATTCACTTCGGTTACGTCCGGGACAAGGTTGAGGTGCTGGGTCTCTTCTCCGACCTCGTGCTGTCTCACGAGGTCGGAGCCATGAAGCCAGGACCGCAGATGTACGCCGAGGTGCTCACCCGCGCTGGCGTACCCGCCGAGTCGTGTGTCTTCGTCGATGACCGGGCCGCCAACGTGGCAGGAGCACGGCGCGTGAACATGCAGGCCGTGCAGTTCGTCTCACCGGAGCAGTGCGTGGGGGAGCTTCGTAAGCTTGACGTCTCGATCCCTTGAATCGCACGTCCTGCAAGTGATCGATGGCACCACCGATCTGGTCGGGCTTGTCGCCGGCGGTGACGAGTTGTCTGTACATGGCGACGACGGGCGTTTCGGTGGACGATTCCGCACCCGACTTCGAGCGCGTCGCAGTGATCGCCGATCAGGTCCAGGAGTGGGTCCCGAACGGTCGCGAAGGACGGCAGCCCAGGCCCGCCAGATCATCACGCCGCCGAGCACGAGGGTGAACACCGCGTCCTCGATCAAGGCGAGACCTCGGCTGGAGCGGTCCGCATGAACACGTGCCGTTCTTGACCAACGTCGGGTCCGAGGTCCATTCTCACGGTCGAGCGATGGCCGGGCCGGGCTCGCCCGCACCGCGACTCTCGGCCGTCATGAATGTCCAAAGCGGCACAACCACGGCTGGTCGCCTCCGGGGAAGGCGCCGAGCGGTTCCGTGCCCATGTCGCGCATCTCCCTGACAGCCGCCTCCTGGCTCAGCCTGCCATGGGCGTGATGGGTGGCAAGCTGCTCCGCGCATGCGTGGCGTTCTTCATCGCCAACGCGTCGCGGCCTTCTGGTCGAACCGGAGTCGATGCTCACCTCTGCCCCCCATGTAGTTT
This sequence comes from uncultured Actinomycetota bacterium, assembly GCA_963721745.1. GTDB lineage: Bacteria > Actinomycetota > Actinomycetes > Propionibacteriales > Actinopolymorphaceae > Thermasporomyces. The sequence goes on from CAVRKO010000008.1 coordinate 1,690, forward strand.
GCCGCCGTCACCGCACTCTAGACGCCATCCTGGGGCGGCCGGGGGCCACGTGCTGCCCGGGCTGCGTGCTATCTGGGCGCTCACGGGTCTAGGTCCTTGCGCATGTAGGTGCTGGTTGAGCGTGGCGGACGTTCGTGGCGTGCGCCGTTCGTCCACCTGGGTGAGGAGGCGGGTGAGCGCCTTCTCCGCCAGGTCTCGGGCCTTCTTGCTTGCCGGGATGGTTTCCGAGAGGTAGCGCCGGCCCTTTGTCACGGGGTCGATACCGGCGTACACCTTCACGCGTAGAGCCCCCGAAGGGAGCTGCTCGATGCTCCCGCGATGCCGCTTGCGACGAACTGAAGGTCGCGCCATGGCGGGCAGTGTAGGCCAGTTCGCACCACGTTTGATCCCACACGCCGCGCGTCGCTAGAAGCGAAGATGGCGTTTGCCCAGGTCAGAAGTGGCGCCCCCGGGGTGATTCGAACACCCGACACACGGTTTAGGAAACCGTTGCTCTATCCCCTGAGCTACGAGGGCTGGCTGTACCGCCGGCCCAGCGTACCGACATCACCGTCGCCATCCGTCGGTGGTCGCCCACCGTGTCGAGCGGCGCGCGAGGTCGGTACGCGTGCAGTCGGCACCCCGTGGACGGAAGCGCCTGCGGTCAGTACCCTCGCGCCACGTCGATCAGCCCCACGAGTTCTTCGCCCGCGGCGTACCGGCGTACGTTCTCGCCCACCCGCCGCGCCAGCTGCGGGATGAGGAGCCGGGCCGGGTTCGCCGAGTGCGGAGTGATCAGCGCCCTCGGTTCGGTCCACAGCGGGTGGCCGTCGGGGAGCGGCTCGGGATCGGTGACGTCGAGACCGGCGCCGCCGATCCTGCCGGCCGCCAGGGCTGCGACCAGCGCGTCGGTGTCGATCAATGGTCCGCGCGCGATGTTGACGATCCAGGCGTGGGAGGGCATCAGGTCGAGTTCGCGCGCCCCGATCAGGGCCTTGGTGTCAGGCGTGTCGCGGTGCGCCGACGACCACGACGTCGGACGCGGCGAGTACGTCGTGGAGCCCGGCCGGCGTGACCGTACGACTGGCTCCGGCGACCGGCGTCCCCGACCGGGTGACGGCCAGGACACGGGCCCGAAACGGCGCCAGCAGCTCGATCAGTCTGCGTCCGATACCGCCGCATCCCACGATGCCCACCGTGGCGTCGAAGAGGCTGCCGGAGGTCGGCCGGGTCCAGGTGTCCTCGCCGGCCAGGGTGTGCAGCTGGCGTACGCCGGCCAGCATGAGCGCCAGAGCGTGCTCGGCCACTGCCTCGGCGTAGCTGCCGACGGCGGAGGTGTAGAGCGGGCCGTCGCGGAAGATCCCGGCGGTGAACCACGACTCCACCCCGGCCGACGGGAGCTGCACCCAGCGGATGCCGTCGTGGTCGGCCTGGTGGAACTCGGCGGGCGAGCCACCGAACCACACGATCGCCTCGGCGGCGGCGCTGTCGTCGGTGAGCTCGCCGCCTGCTTCCTTGACGGCTTCGATGAGTTCGGGAAGCGGCTTGGGGCCGACATAGATCCTGGGGGTACGGGGGCCAGTCATCCCACCATTATCTAGGGCCGCTTCACATCCTCCTCACGGACTTCGAGGAGGAACCGCTGAGCGGGGCTCAACCGGTCGAACGTCGACCGCCGGATGTAGTCCTTCTGCACCAACTGCTGCGTGACGTCACGACGCGAGAACGCGGAGTGCATGGCGCGCCGCGGCCGGTCCGTCGAGTTGTGCGTCCCGCCATGCCAGAGGTGACTGTTGAAGACCACCACGGTGCCGGCCTTGCCGAGGAGCTGCACCTGCTCGGGATGCGCGTCCGCGGGGTCGGCCATCGCCTGGCCGGGCAGCTTGGCCCAGCGGTGCGAGCCGGGTACGACCCTGGTGGCGCCGTTCTCGGTCGTGAAGTCGTCGAGCAGCCAGATCGAGTTGCAGACGCGGTACTCGCCGGGCTGCACGGGCTCGCCGTAGTCGGTGTGGAGTGCCTGGTGACCCTGTCCGGGATGGGCCGCCCGGCTGTTGAGCGAGAACAGCTTGAAGTCGCCCAACACGTGGTGGATCGCCGCGAGCAGTCGTGGGTGGGAGAAGCAGACCTCGTACATCGGGTCCTTGTTGACGAGGTCGGCGAGCCGGTCGGTGCCTTCCTCCTGGTGCACCTCGAGGCCGGCGTTGTCGCCCTCGGCGTGGGACAGTTCCTCGAGGCGGGCGGCGAACTTGTCGACCTCCGCGGGCTCCAGGATCCCCGGCAGCGGCAGAAACCCGTCCCGGTCCAGCTGGGCCTTCTCGTCGGCCGAGAGCAGGTCGGCGGTGACGCCCAGGTCTCGAAGGGCGGTCGGCACGTCCATGGTTGTCGTATCCCTCCTGTTGCCCTGCGTGGCACGGCTCGGAGCGCCCGCTCGTCCCCGGCGCGGCGTACTCCACCGAAGAAGAGTCTCGCCGATGTCAAGGTCGACTGCCATGCAGGGGCCGACGGTGCGTATGCACGAAACGCCACGGCTCGAGATCGCTGTGCGGGAACGAGTCCTGGTCGTATCGATCGGATGGCCGATGCAGGCAGCTTCCGGATCGCTGTGGCGTCAGGGAAGTGCGCCCCTGGCAGGCTGGGTGCATGGACGCCGAAGCCGGCCGTACGCCACACCACGAACCGCGCCTGCTCGGCGCCGGCGTCCACGTGGCTGCGCCACGGCGCGACTTTCCCCTGCACGCACACGGCTCGTGGGAGCTCGTCTACTACGTCAGCGGTCGGGCCCGGTGTCCGATCGGTGGCCAGTGGTACGACGCGACGCCCGGCACCGTGCTGGTGACCCCGCCGGACACGCCCCACGCCGAGCTCACCGACGGTGGCTACGCCAACCGACACGTCCAGGTCCGGGCACCGGTCGACTGGCCGTGGCCCCGGGTGTGCTTCGACGACGGCGACCAGCCGGTGGGACGGGTGTTCGACGCGCTCGTACGCGAGGCCGCCCGCGTCGGGCCCGACGCGGACCGGATGGGCGCACTCCTGCTCGCCGAACTCGACATCCTGCTCCGCCGGGCCCGGTCCGACGCCGACGTACCGCCGGGCGAGCGCCTGGTGGCCGCCGCCGAACGGATCGTCGAGGAACGGTTCGCGAGCAGGGTTCGGATGGCCGAGATCGCCGGTGAGCTGGGAGTGTCACCCTCGACGCTGCGGGGGTACTTCGCGCGGTTCCGGGGCGGCACCCTGCGTGCCCACCTGCACGGCGTACGGCTCCGGCACGCACTCGGCTACCTGCGCAACTCGACCTTGACACTGCAGGTGATCGCTCATCTCACGGGGTACGACTCGGTGAGTCACCTGAGCCGCCAGGTGAAGGCGGCGACAGGTTCGGCACCCGGTGCGCTCCGCAGGTCCATCGGCGCCGCCTGATCGTCTCCGCGTGGGCCTGATCTCTTTACGTGGGTCTGATCCTCGACGTGACCGGATGCCCTACGTGACCGGATCCCTTACGTGAAAGGTCCCGCTGGCTCGTACGCCTCGGATGGACGTACGAGCCAACGGGACCCGGAGGTGTCACGACTCCGCGCTAGCGCCCACGCGTCGCCGTTGTCGCGTGCTAGCTGCGCTGGAACGCCTTGCGTGCCTTGATGGCACCGAGGCTCAGTCCGGCCAGCATGATCGCAACGAGCGCTCCCCAGCCGATCGGGGCAAGAGGAGCGTTGTTGGATGCCTGCTCGACGTCAGCCTCGACGACACCCTCGCCGGCCGGCGTCTTGGCGCCCGCCTTGACGGAGGCACCATCGGCCTTCTGCTGGACGTCAGCGCCCGCGTCGACCTTCGGCTGGTCGGAACCAGCCTGCGCCGAAGGCGTCTGGTCGGCCGCACCGTTGGAGTTGCAGGTCACCTTGCCGATCTCGAGATCGACAAGACCGGGGTAGGCCGTCTCGACACCGAGACCGGTGACGCTGACCTCTCCGAGCTTCTCGACCTTCTCGCCGACCTGGAGGTTGAGCAGGTTGACCGCGCCCAGAGCGTCGGTCGGCAGAGCGGCGGTGATCTGGTCGAGCGCGCCTCCCACCTCGGCGGGAAGCTGGCCGCGGACCTTGGTGAGCACGTCATCGAGCCCGAGCGTCATGCCCTCCGGCGGGACGTTGGCGATCGGGATCTGGTTGCCTCCGACCACGGCCACGATGCTTGCCTGCACCGGGTCGGCCTGGCCGTAGACCTCAGTCGGGGTCACCAGGCACTCGGAGCTGATCGACTTGCCCACGAGCCGCAGCTCGATGTCGGACAGCCCGCCAGCCGGAAGGCTGAGCGACGAGAGGTCCGGCAGGTCGAGCTGGGGCAGGCCGAGGTCGGGAAGACCCGGCACCGGAAGGTTGCCCGTGTCGGGAACCCACCGGCAGGTCGCCGGTGTCTGGCACCTCCGGCAGCGCGGGCAGACCCGGAAGCTCGCCACCCAGGAGGGCGGTGAGTCCGAGCTGGTCCAGCGTGCCCAGCGACAGCGACACCGCGCCGTCACCCGAGATCAGACAGGTGTTGTCGGAGCCCAGCTTGATGGCACCGTCGCGCCCGACGAGCCCGGCACACGCCGCGGCCTCGCCCTCGGGCGTCGCCAGGGCGTCCTGACCCAGGGCACCCACGACGGCGACCTGCTGGTCACCGATCAGGGGGAGCTCCGGTGCCTTGACGCCGGTGACGGTCTCGAGCGTCCCGTCGTTGACGGCGACGTAGCCGCCACTGCCTGCGATCTGTGCACCCGCACCGAGGTTGAACGAGTTGGCCGATGCCTTGCTGACCCAGCCGCCCGCGGCGACGTCCGTGTTACCCGTGCTCGCTGAGCTCGGAGCCGCGGCCATCGCGGTCACGATGGCCACTCCCACTCCGACAACCGCGGTGCGTCCTACCCATGTTCCAGCTCGAGTGAGCTTTTCCGGGGACGACCCCGGGCCACGCATCACCATCGACGCTGTCACATCCCTCCACTATGCGGAAACTCGCGTGCCCCCCGAAGGGCACCCTGGTTGGCCCTGGCGCATTTCCGTTGTGTACGGGACGAACGAGTCATTCCGGACAGAGTTATGCCCTGTGATCACTTTTTCGGATTCGTCCGAGATCGGCCTGCCGCCGTGGCTAGACCTCGGACACGCGGTCGAGCGCGGTCATCTCTTCGGCCGTGAGCTCGAAGTCGAGGACGTCGATGTTGGCCTCGATGCGGTCCTTGTTGGCCGACTTCGGGATCACGACGATCTGGTGCTGCAGATGCCACCGGATGATGACCTGTGCCGTCGTCTTGCCGTACTTACCGGCGATCTCGGTGAGGACGGGGTGGTCGAGCCGCGCCGCGCGGAACGGGCTGTAGCCCTCGAGCGCGACGCCGCGGCCGCGCAGACCCTCGAGCACCGCACCGTCGAAGAGGAACGGGCTCCACTTGATCTGGTTGGCGGCAGGCGCTTCGCCGGTCGCGTCGATGAGCTCGTCGATCTGGTCGAGCGAGTAGTTGCTGACGCCGATCGCCCGGGCGAGCCCTTCCTTGTGGGCTTGGACGAAGACCCGCCATGAGTCGACACCGGCGGTGCCACCGGGAGGCCAGTGGATGAGCCACAGGTCGACGTACGACGTACCCAGCTTCTCGAGACTCTCCTCGAGGGTCTGCCGCTCGCGGCCCACGTGGTCGGGCGGCATCTTGGTGGTGACGAAGACGTCGCTCCGGGGTACGCCACTCTCGCTCAGCGCGGCACCCACCTCGGACTCGTTGCGGTAACCCGTGGCGGTGTCGAGGTGGCGGTAGCCGGCGTCGAGGGCCCAGGCCACGGCGTCGTGCGCCTCGCGGTCGCGGAGTTGCCAGGTGCCGAACCCGAGAAGGGGCATCCGGCCGCCGTCATGGAGGGTGGCCACGTGGTCGGAGCTGAGACCGATGTTTGTCATGGCTTCGGTCCTACCCCCAGACCACCCTGGGATGCCAGCCGGGGGCGCCATGGTCACTGGCCGTATCCGGTCGGCGGAGGGCGGCGTCGCACGGTCCGTACCGGTATAAGAGGCCCGTGCCGAGTCTGTCGACCCGGCACTCGACGCGGCACTCGATGCGGCACTCGAGGTGGCACTCGACTGGGACGGAGTAGACGATGACCGAGGGACGGCTGGCCGGCGAGGTCGTGATCGTGACCGGGGCGAGCCAGGGGATCGGCCGGGCGATCGCGTCCGTGGCGGCGCGCGAGGGTGCGGCGGTCGGCCTCCTGGACATGGACGCCGACGGTGGTCGCGACGCGCTCGCCGCGCTCACCGCCTCCGGTGGCCGGGCGACCTTCGCGGCCGCCGACGTCACCGACGAGGGACAGGTCGGCCGTGCCGTGGCCGCGATCGCCGGCGAACTCGGCGACGCCACCGTGCTGGTCAACAACGCCGGACGCAACTCGTACGCCGACCCGGTGGCGATGACGGTGCAGGAGTGGGACGACGTCTTTGCGGTCGACCTCAAGGGTGCGTGGCTCGTGGCGCGCGCGGTGCTCCCGGCCATGATCGAACGCCGCGCCGGGTCGATCGTCAACATCGCCTCCGTCCACGCGACGCTGACCACGAAGGGCATGTTCCCGTACGCCGCCTGCAAGTCCGGGCTGGTCGGCATGACGCGGAGCCTGGCGCTCGACCTGGCCCCAAAGGGCATCCGGGTCAACGCCGTGAGCCCCGGCTATGTGCGTACCCGCCTCGTCGACGAGTACTTCCAGCTCCTCGGTGACCCGAGCGTGGAGGAGAAGGTGCTCGAGGTCCATCCGCTCGGTCGAATCGGTATGCCGGAGGAGGTCGCGGAGGTGGTCTGCTTCCTGGCTTCGCGTGCTGCGTCGTACGTCACCGGGGCGGAGTGGGCGGTGGACGGAGGGCTCGGTGCGCGGTTCGCGTGAGCACCGCGGGGAACCGAACGCGGCGACGGTCGCGTCGCTACGCCGCGGACTGACCGCTGACCGGTGAGGCGACCCGGTCAGGCGGGGTAGACGCGGGTCTCGGCGGCCTTGACGGCGGCCCAGAACTCCTGCCCTGGTGCGAGTCCGAGGTCCGCGACCGCTCCGGCCGTGACGTCGGCGCGCACGGGCGGTGACCCGTCGAGGCGGACCCGCACCAGGTCGCCGTGGCGTTCGACGGTCGCGACCGTGACCTGCCAGCAGTTGCGCGGACTGCCGTGTGGCTGCGTGCGGAAGAGCGCGACGGCCGACGGCTGGAACGCGACGAAGACGTCACCGCTGGCGCCCTGGCCAGCGGTGAGCTCGCCACCGCCCGCGAGGCGTACGACCGGACCGTCGGCCCGGCCACGGTAGAGGTTGAGACCCACCAGCCTGGCGACGTACTCGGTGCGAGGGGCCCGGGCAACCTCCGCCGGGGTGCCCTCCTGGGTGATCCGGCCGTCCTCGAGTACGACCAGCCGGTCGGCCAACACCATCGCGTCGAGCGGTTCGTGGGTGACGAGCACGCAGCCGCCGTCATAGGCGGACAGGTGGCGCCCCAGGTCGGCGCGCACGTCTACGCGGGCCGAGGCGTCCAACGCGGCGAGGGGTTCGTCGAGGAGGAGCAGCCGGGGGCGTACGGCCAGCGCGCGGGCGAGGGCCACCCGCTGTGCCTGGCCGCCGGACAGCTGACGGGGCTTCGCCGGACCGAGGTCGTCGAGTCCCATCCGGTGGAGGAGTCCGTCGGCGATCCTGCGGGCCTCGGCTCTGGGCGTCCCGCGGGCCCTTGGGCCGAAGGCGATGTTGTCCTGGGCGGACAGGTGCGGAAAGAGCAGGTAGTCCTGGAACACCACGCCGACCTGGCGGCGCTCCGCGGGGATGCGGACTCCCGTGTCGGTGTCCTCGAGCAGCTCGTCGTCGAGGCGTACGGACCCGGCTGTGAGCGGCTGGAGGCCGGCAAGCGCGCGCAGCACGGTGGACTTGCCGGCGCCGTTGGGTCCGAGCAGGGCGAGCACCTCGCCGGGTGGGACGTCGAGCCTGACGTCCAGGACGAACCGCGGACGCTCCACCCGGATCTGTGCGCGAAGGCTCATGCCGACGGGATCCAGCGGTCTCGGAGCGCGACGAGGACGGCGACGGAGACGACGAGAAGGACGAGGCTCAGGACGATCGCCGCGTCGGGATCGGTCTCGAGCGCGACGTAGACCGCGAGCGGCATGGTCTGCGTGGTGCCCGGGAAGTTGCCCGCGAACGTGATCGTCGCGCCGAACTCGCCCAGGGCTCGCGCCCACGCAAGGACGGCGCCGGCCGCGACACCTGGGGCGATGAGCGGCAGCGTGACGCGCCGGAACGCCAGCCAGCCCGACGCTCCCAGCGTTGCCGCGGCTTCTTCGTACCGTCGGTCGGCGCCCCGCAGCGCTCCCTCGACGCTCAGGACCAGGAACGGCATCGCGACGAACGTTTCGGCGAGCACCACCGCGGGCGTCGTGAACGGCAGGGTGATTCCGAACCACTGGTCGATCCATTGGCCGATCAGCCCGCGACGCCCGAGTACGAGCAGGAGCGCGACGCCGCCCACGACCGGAGGCAGGACGAGCGGCACGGTGACGAGGGCCCGGAGCAGTGCGCGGCCCGGCAGCTGCGAGCGCGCGAGGAGCCAGGCGAGCGGTACGCCCAGGACCAACGAGACCGCCGTTGCGAGACTCGCACAGATGAGGGAGAGGCGGAGCGCCTGCCAGACCGCGGGCTCGCCCAGGCTGGCGGCCAACGTCTCCCACGGTGCGCGGACCAGCAGCCCCACCAGCGGGACGACGAGGAACGCGAGGCCGACAGCGGCGGGGATGGCGAGGGCCTTCGGGACCGCTGCACTCCTGGAGCTCCTGGGCGTCATGGCTGGTCGAGGCTGTCGGCGTGCCTACGGCCTGCCTCGGTATCGGAACACGGCCAGGCGCGTCGGAGGGACCGGGTGGGGTGGCGGCACATCCTCGGATCGTAGACGCGGACCGGGGCGGCCGGCCCTCGGAGCCTTCCGCGGTGCATCATCGAGGGGTGGAGCCCGATCTGCCAGCCGAACCCGACAGCGAGCGCGCAGCGTCTGACGACGACGCCAAGCTGCCGGCGGGCGACGGTGCCCCGGAGGGCGACCGTGCCCCGGACGGCGACCGTGCCCCGGACGGCGACCGTGCCCCGGACGGCGACCGTGCCCCGGACGGCGACCGTGCCCCGGACGGCGACCGTGCCCCGGACGGCGACACGGCCCCCGACGACGACCGTGCCCCGGACGGCGACACGACCCCGGACGGCGACACGGCCCCGGACGGCGACACGGCCCCGGACAGTCTCACCCTGGCCCACCGGCGGCGGGGGAACATCCACCGCCCCGTCGACCGGATCGGCTCCCTGCTGGCCGACCGCGCCACCGAGGACGACCCCGAACGGTGGGGCGACCGTCGGGACGATCCCGACGCGCGCTACCTCGACGACGTACCCCCTCACCACGGGGACTGACCGGACGCGGAGACCCACGACCTGACCGGCTCGACACTCACCCGGACTGGCCCTGGCGGGCGAGCAGGTCGCGGATCTCGCGGAGCAGCACGACGTCTTCGCTCGCGAGTTCTTCCATGGGCTCTTCGTCGATCTGGCGACGCCTGCGCAGCTCGGTGAGCCGGTTGATGGGAACGACGACGAGGAAGTAGATCGCGGCGGCGATGATCAGGAAGTTCAGCAGAGCGTCGAGGATCACGCCGAGGCTGAACTTCGCGCCGTTGATCGTGAACTCGCCCACGCCGCTCACGTCCGGCTGACCGAAGATCGCCGCGATCAACGGGTTGATGAAGCCGTCGAGCAGGGCAGTGATGATCTTGCTGAAGGCAGCACCGATCACGACGGCGACCGCAAGATCGACCACGCTGCCGCGCATGAGGAACTGTTTGAAGCCCTGGATCACTTTGTCTCCTCCGGCCAGGCACGGGACCACCCACGGGACGACCCCAGATCTGAACCGCCCGCCGCGACGGCGAGCGGAGGCTCCAAGCCCACCACGAAAACTACGGCGAGTGGCGGACTACGAGCGACAGCCGCGCGGTAACTGCCGCTCGGGCGAGGTCTGCGGCCACGTCCGGTGGGACGGCGAGGACCACCAGCCCGCCGTCACCAGCCACCGCGGCGGGATCCGAGGCAGCCGGGTCGAACCCAGAGACGGCAGTGTCCAGACCCGACTCGGTGCCGTCGCTCCGTCCCGCTGGACCGCGTCCGGGTAGAGCGAGAACCGGTGCGGCCCGCGCGACCACCCGCGCCGGCCGCTGCGCCTGCTCGAGGTCGGTCTCGGCGGCCAGCACGTCGATGCGGTCGCCGGGACGTACGAGCGACAGCGCACCCGCGTCGGCCATGCGTACCGGAGCGGCGACCAGCTGGTCGTCCAGCGAGGCGAGGAGTGCCGGGCCCATCATGCGGACGTCCGTGAGGGGTTCGCCCGCCCTGACCGGGCCCGCCAGCATCCTGGTGGCACGTGCGTCACCGGGGCTCAGCGCACCGGCCGGAACCGCGTCGGTCGGCAGGGCCAGCTCGCGGACGTCGGACTTCCCGAGGGCATGGCCGCCGGGCAGGTCGCGCGCAGCGGCCAGCACGGTCGTCGTCGGCGCGGGACGGGGTTCGAGCAGCTGAAGAGCCAGTGCGACGCTCGCGGCGGCCAGTGCGGCAGCCAGCAGGCGACGCCGCCATGAGACGGCCCGGACGAGCTCGCGGAGACCGAATCCAGGTGTGGATGCCATGGCGGTCAGCCCGGCAGCGCGAACGGGAGCTGCATCCCGTCGAGTGCGGACCCGCACGGGCACGACCGCTCCCGCGGCAGCGCCGGCACGACGGACTGCAGGAGCCCGCGCAGGCTCTCGACATGCCGACCGAACTGCTCGAAGACCTCGGCCTGGTGGACACCTTCGCCCTCGGTCAGCCCCGCGTCGAGATCGGTGACAAGAGCCACCGTGGTGTAGCAGAGGGCCAGCTCCCGGGCGAGCACAGCCTCGGGATGTCCGGTCATGTTGACCAGCGACCAACCCTGCGCGGAGTACCACTTCGACTCCGCACGGGTGGAGAACCTCGGCCCCTCGACCACGACCATGATGCCGCCGTCGACGGCGGGCCACCCGGCGTCGCTCATCACGTCGAGGACGACGCGCCGCCCGTCCGGACAGTAGGGATCGGCGAAGGCCACATGCACGGCGCCGACGTCGTAGAACGTCTGCGCCCGCCCGGACGTCCGGTCGACGAGCTGGGAGGGCACGACCACCTGCCCCGGCCCGAGGTCGGTCCGCAGGGAGCCCACCGCGCAGGGTGCGAGCACCTGGCGTACGCCCAGCGAGCGAAGGGCCCAGAGGTTGGCGCGGTAGTTGATCCGGTGCGGTGGATGGCGGTGGTCGCGCCCGTGCCGAGGGACGAACGCGACGCCGCGGCCGTCGACGCTACCGACGACCACCGGGTCCGACGGCTCGCCGTAGGGCGTGCTCACGGGGACCTCGACGGCATCGTCGAGGAAGGCATAGAAGCCGGACCCGCCGATGACCCCGATCTCCGCGCGGGCGGAGCCTGGCCGGACGGTTGCTGAATCTGTCATGCGGAGAGGCTAGAGAACTGCACGACTCCGTGATCGATCCGTCCACAGGGCACCGCCGATCGGCGGTCTGTGGACAGAACCGGGCTTGGAGGTCAGGCCGTCAGGCCGCGGACTCGGACTTGCCCGAGCTCGACTTGCTGGACCCGCCGGACCCGTTGGACGAGCCGGACCCGACGCCCGTCTTGGCGCCGGAGGAGCTGTCGCTCGAACTACCGGAGTCGCCGGACTTGGAGTCGCTCGAAGAGGAGCCGGACTTGCTGTCGCCGGACTTGGCGTCACCGGACTTCGCGTCGGCCTTCACCGTGCGGCCGGAGCCCTGACCCGACCGGCTGTCGGTGCGGTAGAAGCCCGAGCCCTTGAAGACCACGCCGACCGGACTGAAGACCTTGCGGAGCTTGCCGCCGCAGGTCGGGCACTCGCGAAGCGGTTCGTCGGTGAAACGCTGCACGGCCTCGAGCTGTCCGTCGCAGTCGACACAGACGTACTGATAGGTCGGCACTGCCCCTCCAGGTCAACATCGCCGCCGTCGGGCGGCAGCCAACGCAGGCAAGATTAGCACTCCTGCCCACAGACTGCTAAGCGTCCGGTATGCCCGACAACGGCCGCTCCAAGGCCTTCCGGGCACCCGGGGATGGTCAGTCGAACGCCCGCATGTCGCGGTCGGTCGCGTACCAGAGGGCCTCGGGAAGGTCGAACGTCGCGAACGCGTAGTTTCCCATCGGAAGCCAGTAGGCGTACTCGTCGACGGTCGCCCCCTGGAAGACCAGCACGATCCGCCACTTGTCGACGTACAGCGTCCAGACCCGACGTTTCCGGGTCGTTCCGGCGTCGTCGAAGGAGTAGACGCGCTCGAGCTTGACGAGATTGCTGAGCAGATCGTCCTTGGCGCTCTCGACCTCGCAGTGGGGGAGCTGGGCCAGTCCGGCTCCGATGCCCTCCTTGAGGGTCTCGAAGTCCTCGGCCACGACCTGCTCCTCGAGCTCGCTCACCCAGGCCGCGAAGTAGGTCTTGGGGTCCTCGGGCTCCTCGGGGGCGTACATCACGCCCTCGCGGTCGTCGGCGAGCTCGAACTCGTCCCAGTCCGACGGATAGCGGAAGGAGAACCGGCCGAGAGGATCTTGGTACGTGGCGACGCCCGTGAACCTCGGACGTCCCTCACGGACAGTGCTCATCAGTTTGTTGCCTCCTGCGTCGCGTGCTGGGCCACCACCGGGGGCGCCGTGATCTCCGTCAGGCGGCTCGTGCCCTTGAGCTGGAGCTCGTCGGCGAAGTGGCAGGCAGCCAGGTGGTTGCCGCCGGTGTCCCGCAGCGGAGGAGCCTCGGTCTTGCAGATCTCCTGGGCGTAGGGGCACCGGGGGTGAAAGTAGCATCCGCTCGGCGGGTTGGCGGGACTCGGCACCTCACCGGCGAGCAGCGTCGGGCGGGTGCGATTGCGCGGGTCGGGCTGCGGCAGGGACGACAGCAGCGCCTCGGTGTAGGGCATCTTGGGGTTGTAGAAGAGATCGTCGGTGGACCCGACCTCGACCACCTTGCCGACGTACATCACGGCCACGCGGTCGGAGATGTGCTCGACCACGCTGAGGTCGTGGGAGATGAAGAGGTACGTCAGGTTGAATCGTTCCTGGAGGTCCTCGAGGAGGTTCAGCACCTGCGCCTGAACCGAAACGTCGAGCGCCGAGACCGGCTCGTCACACACGATCAGCTTCGGGTTGAGGGCAAGCGCACGGGCGATGCCGATGCGCTGGCGCTGGCCGCCCGAGAACGCGTGGGGGTACCTGCTGGCGTGCTCGGGACGCAGACCCACCACCGTCAGGAGTTCGGCGATCCGCTCGTGCAGCGCCCGGCCGCGCAGGGTGTTGTTGATGACCATCGGCTCGGCGATGATCCGGCCGACCGTCATGCGCGCGTCGAGAGAGGAGAACGGATCCTGGAAGATGATCTGCATCTCCGGCCGGATCCTCTTCAGGAGCTTGGAGTCGGCCTTGGCGACGTCGATCTTCCCGAGCTCGGAATGGTGGTAGGTGATCTCGCCCTCGGTGGGCTCCTCGAGGCGCAGGATCGTGCGGCCGGTGGTGCTCTTGCCGCAGCCGCTCTCGCCCACGACCGAGAACGTCTCGCCGCGGTTGATCGACACGTCCACACCGTCGACCGCCTTGACATGCCCGACGGTGCGCTTGAGGAAGCCGTGCTTGATCGGGAAGTGCTTCTTGAGGCCGGTGACCTCGAGCAGTGGCTCCGCCACGATTCCTCCTACTTGGCCGCGCTTGCGGACGCCACCTCGGCGGGAGTGCTGCCGGGGTAGAGGTGGCATCGGACGGTGTGGTCAGGCTTGCCTTCGATTTCGGTCTCTTGCGGGAGCACAGTGTCGCAGAGCCCCTTCATGGCGCTCGGGCACCGCGGATGGAACGGGCAGCCCGAGACGGTGGAGTAAGGGTCGGGGACCGATCCCTTGATCACCTCGAGCTTCGACCCGCGACCGACGCCGATCCTCGGAATGGAACGCAGGAGCGACACGGTGTAAGGGTGCTTGGGATCGTGGAAGAGGTCATCGACGGTCGCCCGCTCGACGATCCGGCCGAGGTACATCACGACCACCTCGTCGCAGAGTTGTGCGACCACGCCCATGCTGTGGGTGATGAACATGATCGACATGCCGAACTCCTCCTGGAGTTGGCGCATCAGCTCGAGGATCTGTGCTTCGGTCGTCACGTCGAGCGCCGTCGTGGGCTCGTCCGCGATCAACAGCGTCGGCGTGCACGAGAGCGCCATCGCGATCATGGCGCGTTGCCGCATCCCGCCACTCAGCTGGTGGGGATAGCTCTTGGCGATCCGGTCCGGGTTCGGCATGCCGACCCGGCGGAGGATGTCCACCGCCCGCTTCTGGGCCTCGCCGCGGTCGGACGTCTGGTGCAGCAGGATCGCTTCCTCGATCTGGTTCCCGACGGTGTAGACCGGGTTGAGCGAGGTCATCGGCTCCTGGAAGATCATCGAGATCTCCTGGCCGCGGATCCGGCGGATGGCCGGGCTCTGCGGGTCCAGGGCGGTCAACTCGATGGGCTCGCCGGAAGACTCCGATGCGTGCGCTGCGGCCTGGCCGTCGCCATCGGCGCCGTCCGTCGGCGTGGTGGCCGCGCGAGCCGCCCGCCGGCCCGACTGCGCGCCCTTGCGTGCCCGCCGGGCGGGACGGAAGAAGATGTCGCCGCTCTTGATCCGCCCAGGTCGTTCGATGATCTGGAGGATCGCGCGGGCCGTCACGCTCTTGCCGCAGCCGCTCTCACCGACGATCCCGAGGACGCGGCCGCGGGGTACCTCGAAGGTGACGCCGTTGAGTGCGTTGACGACACCGAGGGTCGTCGGGAACTCCACGTGGAGGTCCTGGACGCTCACGACGGCATCGGGCGAGATCTTGGCGTTCGGTGTGGTGATGGTCGCCTCAGTCATGTCGAGACCCCTGCCTGTAGCTGCTCGTCACGGCCACCGTCACGGGGGTGGCCACGGGCTGGACAATGGTCGGCCGCCGGGCATCAGCCATAGGGGTCCACCGCATCGCGTACGCCGTCACCGAGTAGCTGGAAGCAGGTGACGGCGAGGACCACCATCACCGCGGGGATCAGCAGCCAGGGGTACTGCGTGACGACCTGGACCTTCTGCGCGTCCTGGAGGAGTACGCCCCAACTGATCGCCGGCGGCAGCATCCCGATGCCGAGGAACGACAGGGACGTCTCGGCGATGATCGTGCCCGGGATGGCCAGCATCGTGACGACCACGAGGTGACTGACGGAGTTGGGCACCATGTGCGTGAGGATGATCCGGCTGTGCCCGCTGCCCGCGGCTCGGGCGGCGGCCACGTAGTCGGCGCCGGAGTAGGCCATCACCTTCCCGCGTACCTGCCGGGCGAGGCCCGCCCAGGCGACCAGCGACAGGATGACGGTGATGAGGAAATACCGTTTCGTCACGGACATGTCGCGCGGAAGGACCGCCGCCATCGTCGCCCACAACGGCAACGTGGGCACCGACAGGATGACCTCGATGATGCGTTGGAGCACGTTGTCGACGAGGCCGCCGAAGTAGCCGGAGATCGTGCCGACCACCGCCGCGATGATGGTGGCGATCCCGACGCCGAACATGCCGATGGTCAGGGAGACGCGGGCGCCGGTCAACGCGCGGCTGAAGACGTCGCGACCCTCCTCGTCACCGCCCCAGAGGTAGAGCTTCGCGGGCTTCGGCGCGGTCACGAGGTGCCGGTCGGTCGGGATCAGGCCGAACATCTTGTACTCGTGCCCGTGGCCGAACCACTGGATGGCCGTCGGCTTGTTGCAGTCGATGGTGTATTCCCAGGTGAACGTCTCCTGGTTGAGCTTCTGGCTCTGGCCGCAGATCGCGAGGCCGCCGTTCCAGGTCAGCTTCGACGGCTGGATGTTGGCCGCGTCGGAGTCGACCTGGTTGGGTTCGTTGGGAGAGAGGAACGGCGCGAACAGAGCGATCGCGTACATCACCAGCAGGATGATGCCGCCGCCCACGGCGAGCTTGCTCTGCTTGAAACGCCGCCACATCAGTCGCCACTGCGAGACGTCACCGACATCGCTGCCGGACTCGGCGGTCACGGTGACGTCGTGGGTCGGTTCCTGAACGATGGCCATCAGTGGCTACCTCTCATTCCGCGGAACGGGCCCGGGGGTCAACCCACGCCAGCGCGATGTCGGCCAGCAGGTTGCCGATGATCAGGAGGAAGGACAGGAGCATCAGGATGCTCACGGCGAGGTACATGTCCTGGTTGAGCAGTGCCCTCAGGAAGAGCGGCCCGGTTGTCGGCAGGTTCAGCACGATGCCGACGATCGCCTCACCGGAGATGATGACCGGGAGAGTGGTGCCCAGCGCCATGATCAGCGGGTGGATGGCGTTGCGGACGGCGTGCTTCCAGATCACCCGGCGCTCGAGGACGCCCTTGGCCCGCGCCGTCTGGACGTACTGCTGGTTGAGTACGTCGAGGAGGTTGGCGCGCATCACCCGGGTCAGCCAGGCGGTGCTGCTCGCCGAGATGACGACCAGCGGGATCCAGAGGTGCTTCAGGAAGTCGATGAACTTGCCGACGCCCCAGGGTGCGTCTTGGTACTGCACCGAGAAGAGGCCTCCGACGTCGGCGTCGAGATAGCGCGCGGCGAAGACCAGCACGATGAGGGCCAACAGGAACTCGGGGATGGCGAACCCGACGAACTGCAGCAGGGTGATGATGTAGTCGGGTAACGAATATCGATGTGTTGCCGAATAGACCCCGATGGGTATCGCGATCAGCCAGGCAAGCGCGAGCGCACCTCCCGCGAGCATGACGGAGAAGCCCAGCCGGCCCCACACGATGTCGGCAACGGGCGCACGGTTGGTGAACGACTGACCCATGTCGCCCTTGACGAAGCCGCCTGCCCACTTGCCGTACTTGACGAGGACCGGGTCGTTGATGCCGTAGCGCTTCTCGAGCGCGACGATCTGGTCCTGGGAGACGTTGTTGCCCAGTGCCCGCAGTCGCTGGATCTCGGCGCTCAGTGCGCTTCCGGGTGGCGCCTCGATCAGGATGAAGCTGACGATCGAGATGATGAAGAGCGTGAGGATCATGTAGAGGCTGCGCCGAATGATGAAGGCAAGCATGGCGTTCGTCTCCCGGTCGGTCGATCCCGTGGGTCTGGCAGGTGCTCGTCTGGCCGACCTGCGCGTGGGGGGCCGGAGGCTGGCCCCCCAACGCGCAGGCGGACGTGCCTTCGCCTACGTGTGCTGGTCGGGGTTCTCCCAGAAGTAGGTCTCGGGGTCATAGACGGCCGGTGTGGGGTGGATCCACGGGTTGGCGAAGCCGCCCAGCGCGAGGTTCTCCTTGCGGGGAACGTTGCCGAGCTCGGCATGAGCGAGCACGACCCGCGGCGAGTTGGCCACGGTGCCCATGAAGAACGGGCCGTACTTCACGTGGATCTTGATCATTTCCCAGACCAGCTGGTGTCGCTTGGTCTCGTCGGGCTCGACCTTGGTCTGGTTGTAGAGCTTCCACAACTGGTCGACAGGTCCGTCCTTCTCGGGCTCCATCCGCGGCGGCGTCCGCTTGAACGGGTCGACGTTCTTCTCGCGGTTGGCCTCGGGCGTGCCGATCACGTTGTAGAACTGGCCCTCCAGCGGGCAGTACCGCGTCGGCTCGATGGGCACGAGCCACTGGGGGTAGACGAGGTGGTTGGGACCGTCGCCGACCTCCCACGCCGTGTGGGACGTGAGCCGCCCGCTGTTCCAGGCGTCCTCCCAGCCGTCGGGGGAGACGGGGTTGGCCTTGGCGGCGATGCCGATCGCCTTCCAGTCGCGGACGAGGTACTCGTTCTTCTGGAGGTGCTCGTCGTCGGCGTCAGCGGGGTGGTCGAGCCGGATCGACAGCTTCGAACCGTCGGGGAACTCCCGCAGCCCGTCGCCGTCGGTGTCCTTGACGCCCAGCTCGTCGAGCAGCTTCTTGGCCTGCTCGGGGTCGAACTGCACCCAGGCGTCGCGCCACTCCTTGTAGGTCGCCTTGCCCTCGTCGTTGACGAGGTACTCCTTCGCCTTCGGGCTGAGCGTTCCGCTCGTCGGCTCGCCCGTGTTGAAGTAGATCGCCTTCTGGATCTCCTTGCGGTTGACCGCGAGGGAGAGCGCCTGGCGGAACTTCGGCTCCCGGATGAGCTTGCGGAACTTCGGGTCCTGGTGGTCGTAGTTGAAGAAGAAGACGGAGCCGGTGCCCGAGCCGCCGTCCCAGAGGATGGTCTCGAGCTTCGAGGTCTTCTCGGCGCGCTTCATGGTCGAGATGTCGGAGAGCGTGACCTGGGAGAACTGCCCCATCACGTAGTCGACCTTGCCCTGCTGGGCCTGGAGCTTGCCGACCTCGGGGTCCTGCACGACCGACATCGTGAGCGTGTCGATGAACGGCAGCTGGGAGCCGTCCTGGGTGACGCAGTAGTAGAACGGGTTGCGCTCCCAGACGAGGGAACGGCCCTCGCGGTGGCTCTTGACCCTCCAGCCCGTCATCGTCGGGCAGTCGGGGTTGACCGAGAAGTCGACGTTCTTCTCGAAGAGGCCGCCCGCCGACGCCCACTCCTTGCCGGCCTTCTTGTTGTACTTCGGGTGGAACTGCTTGGCGAAGTGGCTCGGGACCATCCACTTGGGGCCGTTGCCGTTGGTGCCCTTGACCCACATCGCGAGCCGGTCCGCGGTGAGCGGGGCGGGCGCGTCGAAGGTCATGACCAGGGTGACCTCGTCGGTCGCGGACAGCTTGGCGACCGTTCCCTTGCCGGACTTGCACTCATCGGGCGGCACCTCGGAGTGGTCCTCGTTGAGAACGAGGTCGGTCCACCAGAACATGATGTCGTCGGTGGACCAGGGCTGCCCGTCGGACCACTTGAGGCCCTTGCGGAAGTGCAGGGTCCACTCCGACGCGTCGTCGTTGGACTCCCAGCTCTCGACCAGGCCGGGGCCGATGTTGAGGCCGTCGTTGAGCCACCGCAGCAGGGTGTGGCCGTACATGTATTCGCGGTTGGACTCCGAGCCGGAACCCATCGACTTCTCGGTGATCATCAGCAGGTTGCCGCCGTACTTACCCGGCTTCACCCACTTGTGCGGGATCACGTAGGGGTTCTCGGGAAGCCGGTCGGCCAGCGCGGGGAGGTCGCCGGAGTCGACGAGCGCCTTGAGCATCGGCGCTTCCTTGAGGTTCGCCGGCTTGCTGAGCGGCTTGGCCGCAGAACCCTTGGCCGTCGAACCGGACGCGCCGGGCTTGCTGCCGCTGCCGGTGCCCGTTGGAGTCGCCCCGCCGCCCGAACAGGCGCCGAGCATGGCGGCACCGGCGGTGGCGGCGGAGGCATACAGGAACGTGCGGCGCTTGAGCATCGCGTTCTCACTCATGGGATCTGTGCCCTTCTTTCAACGGGCCAGGAGCGTGCGCCGCTATGCGCTGTCGGAGGGCGCCGCCGCATCCGCACGCTCGGAGTTCACGGGTACCAGGCGGCTCCACCGTGGGACGAGAAAGGTGTCCCAACCGCGTTGGCGTGGAGAGGTGTAGCTGATCTGGGTTCGGCTGATTCCAGGGGAGTCGGGAACGGAGATGGTCACGGATGACGGTCGAGGCTCTCACGACACCGGTGCAGTGGCCCGGGGAGGGGGGAGGCGTGCCCGGCATCGACGGGTGGATCATGCCCAGCTCACGGAGACCGGGGACGCGTGGCAGCGCCGCTGGGCCTGACGTGGGCAAGAAACGAAGAAGCTCTGCCGGAGAACGCGTCCCGGGAAGCTTCTTTTAGGGGTGTGCACGCGATTCGTCATCGTATTGCGACCGTCTCGTTACCTCTTCCGGACACTGTCATGCGGGACCCCCACCTCGGGGGCCCGCAATTTCGGGCATGTTAATGCCGTGCAGGCCGGCGTTCCAAGAGGGTGGATCAAGTTGTGTCTGAGAATCCATCATGCACTACGTGCAGTTAGGGTCTTATTGCCGTCCGTGACGGTACGTGTGGTGGACTGTCCCGCTGCTTCCACTTGTGGCTTGCGGCCGTCCCGTCCACGATGGAGCGGATTTGTCGTGTCTGGGATCGATGCCACACTCCGTGCGGCTGACGCCTTTTCGGTGCACGTACGGCGAAACCCCTGGCACGGCGAAGCGCCTTTGGCAAGGCCAGATGGCGGACGAGATGGCCAGATCCGGATGGCCCGGGATCGACCCGTGCATCCGCTACCGAACGGGCACCGAACTCGTGCGGTGGGACCGGCTCGGCACGACGCCGTGAAGCTCCGGTCGCGCGGCACGGACCTCGGCCGACACCGGACGATGGGCCCCCGGTCGAGCGGGCCAGGCCGATGCCGACGGGCGTCCACGGCCCGGCAGTCCAGGTCGAGCCGCGCGGAATTCGGATTGAATTCGCAGCACAGTTCTGCCGAGAAGATTCCGCTATCTGGACAACCGCAATTGAATCGCAATAGAGCAAGATAGCCTCGCCCGCTCGCGATTTGCGCGGTCGGAGAGTCGGCCGTCAATGCTGTCGCGCAACCGGGCAGGACGCCATAAACAAAAGAGGTGCGAGGCGCCGCCAGCACCGCAGCTCCCGCGGTCCTCAGGCCGCCGCCGGTCGCCCGTGGGCGGCGCGCCCGGGCCTTGGTGATGAGGATTCGGCACCCCGACGTAGCCGTTAGGCTGCGGAACGTGCGACGACGACTCATGGCCCGCCTGGCACTCGTGCTGACGATCTTCCTTGCACTGGTGTTGTTCGGTACGGCGGCCGCGGTGGTCGTGAGCATCCGTCGTCCGTTGCCGACCTATGACGGTCAGGTCGCCCTCCCCGGCCTCACCACCACGGACGTCGTCGTCCACCGCGACTCCCACGGCATCCCGCAGGTCTATGCCGACTCGGCGGAGGACCTCTTCCGCGTACAGGGATACGTCCACGCGCAGGACCGCTTCTTCGAGATGGACTTCCGTCGGCATCTCACGAGTGGTCGGCTCGCCGAGTGGTTCGGCAAGGACCTCGTAGAGACCGACATGCTCGTCCGTACGCTCGGCTGGCGACGCGTCGCCGCACAGGAGTACCCCAAGCTCTCCGCCCAGGTGCGCGGCTACCTGACGGCGTACGCGGCGGGTGTCAACGCCTACCTCAACGAGCACGCGGGCTCGCGGCTGTCCGTCGAGTACACGATGGGGCTCCTCGGTCCGGCCGAGCGACCTGAGAACTGGACGCCGGTCGACTCGCTCGCCTGGCTCAAGGCCATGGCCTGGGACCTCCGCAGCAACCTCGACGACGAGATCGACCGTGCGCTCGCGTCGGCGAAGGTTCCGGAGTCGCGGGTGGCGGAGCTGTATCCCGCGTACCCGTTCCAGCGGCACGCGCCGATCGTGACCGACCTGGCCGGAGCCACTGCGACCGCCGGACGTACGCCGCGCCGCGCGACCTTCCCCGCGGGCACCGCCGACGCCCTGCGTAAGGTGCGGCAACTCCTCGACACGACCCGCGCGGCAGCAGGCGGCGGCCTTGCCGGCGGTGGTCTTGCCGGCGCCGGCGAGGGACTCGGCTCGAACTCGTGGGTCGTCTCCGGCGCGCACACCACGACGGGCAAGCCCTTGCTGGCCAACGATCCGCACCTCGCGCCGCAGCTGCCGTCCATCTGGTACCAGATGGGCCTGCACTGCCGACAGCCCGCCGAGGGTTGCCGCTTCGACGTCGCGGGGTTCGGCTTCGCCGGCGTGCCGGGCATCGTGATCGGCCACAACGACCGCATTGCCTGGGGGTTCACCAACCTCGGCCCCGACGTCATGGACCTCTACGTCGAACGGATCGACGGCGACACCTACATGTACGACGGCGGCCGCCAGCCGCTGACGACCCGGCGCGAGATCATCGGTGTGAAGGACGGCGACCCGGTCGAGTTCATCGTTCGGGGCACGCCGCACGGTCCGCTGCTGTCCGACGTCGATGAACAGATGCGCGACGCGGTCGCGGGTTCGGCGGTCGGCAAGCAGGCCCGCGAGGGTGGCTGGAAGGCCGGTGTCGCCCTGCGCTGGACCGCCCTCGACGCCGGCAGCACCGCCGAGGCCATCTTCCGGTTGAACGCCGCCCGCGACTGGTCGCAGTTCCGTTCGGCGGCGGCGCTCTTCGACGTGCCCGCGCAGAACATCGTCTACGCCGACGTCGACGGGCACATCGGCTACCAGGCGCCGGGCCGGATCCCGGTCCGTCGCGAGGGCACCGGCCAGTGGCCGGTCCCTGGATGGTCGAGCAGGTACGAGTGGCAGGGCTACGTGCCGTTCGACAAGTTGCCTTCGGTGCTCGACCCCAAGGAGGGCTACCTCGTCACGGCCAACCAGGCCGTCGTGCCCGCGAGCTATCCGTACCACCTGGCCGACCACTGGTCGTACGGCTACCGCAGCGACCGGATCGGCGACCTGATCCGAGCGGAGCTGAAGCAAGGCAAGCTTGACACCGCCGACATGCAGCGGATCCAGAACGACACCTACAACGCCAACGCCGCGTTCCTCGTGCCCTACCTCCAGAAGGTCGACGTCGACGGTTTCACCGCCGAGGGCCAGCAGCTGTTCGAGGGTTGGGACTTCAAGCAGGGTGCCGACTCCGCGCCCGCGGCGTACTTCAACGCGGTCTGGCGGAACCTCCTCGTCGACACGTTCGACGACGAGCTGCCACCCGGTGCGCGGCCGTCGGGCGGTGACCGGTGGTGGGAGGTCGTGCGGGGGCTGGTCGAGAACCCGCACAACCGGTGGTGGGACGACGTACGCACCAAGGGCGTGCGCGAGGATCGCGATGCGATCCTCGCCCGCGCGATGGTCCAGGCCCGCAAGGAGCTCACCCGGCTGCTCGCCAAGGATCCGACGCGGTGGCGGTGGGGACGGCTGCACCAACTCGACCTCGTCAACCAGTCGTACGGCCGGAGCGGCATCCCCCCGCTCGAGCGACTCTTCAACCGGGGACCGTACGAGGTGCCGGGCGGCTCCGACTCGGTGCTCGCCACCGGGTGGAACGCGCACGGCAACGGTTACGCCGTCACCGCGGTGCCGTCCATGCGGATGGTCGTCGACCTCGCGGATCTCGACCGGTCGCGGTGGGTCAACCTGACCGGTGTCTCGGGCCATCCGTGGTCGGACTACTACAACGACCAGATCGACCTGTGGACCCGCGGCGAGACGGAGCCGTGGGCGTTCACGGAGGCGGCCGCGAAGAAGGCCGCCGAGCACACCCTCACCTTGGTCCCGTAGCCGGCGACGGCGAGAGGACAGCCTCGGCCGAGGAGCGCTACGGGCGCGGGAAGCGGATCAGCCCGGACGGCGTCGCGGCGGCTCTGACCCGCCAGTCCCGCCGGTCGCTCGGCACCGCCCCCTCCAGCACCTCGCTGTCGTGCAGCAGCACGCAGCTGAAGGCCTCCGGGGCGATGCGGGGGAGCACGAGGTCGTAGCTGCCGCCGCCCCGCCCGAGTCGCATGCCGCTGCGGTCCGCGGCGAGACCGGGCACGAGCACGGCGTCGGCGGCGGCAACCGCGTCCTTGCCGAGGGTGGGACCGGTCGGCTCGAGCAGGCCGAGGTGTGCGCTCTGGAGTCCGGAGGTGCCGGTGTAGGCCGCCCAGTCCAGGTCGAAGTCGCGTTGCAGTACCGGCAGGAGCACCCTGATCCCGCGCCGGTGCAGTGCGTCGAGGAGGGGCCCGGTCCCGGGTTCGGTGCCGACACCGACGTACGCCGCGACGACGGCGGCCCGGCTCACCTCGGGCACGCTGAGCAGCACGTCACGAAGCGCGACGGCCGCGGCGTGCAGGTCCGCGGGTCGCAGCTTGTTGCGCTGGAGTCGTACCCGCTTCCGCAACCGCTCCTTCTCATCGCGCACGTCATATGGCACGAAGCGCCCACCCCGCATAGTCCGTTATCTTTCCTCAACCTTCGCTGGCTATGGGTTTTTCCCGCAAATGAGGTGGCCAGATCCACGCATCGTGCGCAAATTTCCCGAGTCGGTCGACGGATAGTGAGCAGAAAGTCCCGTTGTGTGCCTACAGCGGGTGAGGGTCACGCACCAGTCCGCACGTGTCAGCCGCCGGGTGCCCCTCCACCTACTAGGGTCGGCGCATGGCGCTCAACCGCTCGTCCCACGCCGCCGTCCGCAAGGCGGTCATCCCCGCGGCCGGCCTCGGCACCAGGTTCCTGCCGGCCACCAAGGCCACACCCAAGGAGATGCTGCCGGTCGTCGACAAGCCGGCGATCCAGTACGTCGTCGAGGAGGCTGTCGCGGCCGGGCTCCGCGACATCCTGATGATCACCGGTCGTGGCAAGCGGCCGCTCGAGGACCACTTCGACCGGGCGTACGAGCTCGAGGAGGCGCTGCGCGAGAAGGGCGACAAGGAGAAGCTGGCGGAGGTCCACCTGTCCAGCGAGCTGGCCGACGTCCACTACGTACGCCAGGGCCAGCCGAAGGGCCTCGGCCACGCCGTCCTGTGCGCCGCGCAGCACGTCGGCAACGCACCGTTCGCGGTCCTGCTGGGCGACGACCTCATCGACGAGCGGGACCCGCTGCTCCCCACCATGATCGAGGTCCAGAAGGAGTACGGCGGCAGCGTCGTCGCCCTCATCGAGGTCGATCCCAAGCAGGTCCACCTCTACGGCTGCGCCGCCGTCGAGGCGTCCGGTCAGGACGGCGTGTGCCGCATCACCGATCTGGTCGAGAAGCCCGACCCCGCCGACGCGCCGAGCAACCTCGCGATCATCGGCCGGTACGTCCTCGCGCCGGAGGTGTTCGACGTCCTCGCCGAGACCCAGCCCGGCCGCGGCGGCGAGATCCAGCTGACCGACGCTCTCCGCACCCTCGCCGACCGGCCGTCCGGTGAGGGCGGTCCGGTGCACGGCGTCCTGTTCCGCGGTCGTCGGTACGACACCGGTGACAAGGCCGACTACCTCCGCGCGATCGTCCGGCTCGCGTGCGACCGCGAGGACCTCGGGCCGGAGTTCCTGGAATGGCTGCAGGACTTCGTGGCCGAACGGCTGTCCCAGGGCCCGGCCGGCAACGGCGGACCGGTGCGTAAGCCCGCGGAGGCGCCGCGGTGAGAAGCGTCGAGGAGCAGCTCGCCACGGTCCTCGACGGGGTGGCCCCGCTGCCGCCGTTCGAACAGCCACTACTGGACGCCCACGGCTGCGCGCTCTGTGAGGACATCACGGCCGGCATCGACCTGCCGTCGTTCGACAACTCATCGATGGACGGCTACGCGGTACGGGCGGCCGACGTGGCGGGAGCTACCCAGGAGAGTCCGGTCATCCTGCCGGTCGTCGGCGACCTGCCGGCCGGCGAGACCGACGTGCGCGCGCTCGCACCCGGCACGACCCTCCGGATCATGACCGGGGCACCCATACCCCACGGCGCGGACGCCGTGGTGCCGGTGGAGTGGACCGACGGCGGCGTCGCCAAGGTCAGGATCAACCAGCCTCCCGGCGACAACAGCTACATCCGCCATCGCGGCGAGGACGTACGCGCCGGGCAGCCTCTGATGGCGTCCGGCACCCGCCTCGACGCGAGGCGGCTGGCGGTGCTCGCCGCCATCGGCCGCGACGTGGTCCGCGTCCGCCCCCGGCCCCGGGTGGTGGTGATGTCCACCGGCTCCGAGCTCCGCGATCCCGGCCAGCAGCTTGGTGTCGGCACGATCTACGACGCCAACAGCTTCGCGCTGGCCGCGGCCGCCCGCGAGGCCGGAGCGATCGCCTACCGCGTCGGCGTCGTACCCGACGACGAGCGCGAGTTCATGCGGGTGCTCGAGGACCAGCTCGTCCGGGCCGACCTCGTCGTGACGAGCGGCGGGGTCAGCGTGGGTGCGTACGACATCGTGAAGCAGGCGCTCAGCCGGCTCGGGACGGTCGAGTTCACCAAGGTCGCCATGCAGCCGGGCATGCCGCAGGGGTTCGGCTGGGTCGGCGAGGACCGCACCCCGATCTTCACGCTTCCGGGCAACCCGGTCAGCGCGTACGTGTCGTTCCAGGTCTTCGTCCGCCCGGCTCTGCGCAAGATGCTCGGGATCACGCCCCACGTCACCCCGACCACGCGGGCCACCGCCACCACAGGTTGGCGCGCGTCGGAGGGACGCCGGCAGTTCACCCGGGTGGACTACACCGTCGCGGACAACGGCCAGGCGCGGGTGACCCCCGTGAGTGGCCCCGGCTCCCACCTCGTCGTAGGCCTGGCCGGCTCCAACGCGCTGGCCGTCGTGCCCGAGGGGATGCGCGAGGTCCGCGAAGGAGAGACGCTCGAGGTCATGGTCCTTTCCGACTGACCCTCCGTGGGTTGTCCGGAACCTCGCGTCTCGTACGCACTCGTACCCACAGCTCGGCATTCGAGGGGAGCAGGCGGCGATGCCCCAGGAGGCTGAACCCGGCGCCGGCCGGGAGGCCCGGAAGACACTGACCCATGTCGACGAGACCGGCGCGGCGCGGATGGTCGACGTCTCGGCCAAGCAGGTGAGTACACGGACGGCCCGCGCCAGCGGCCGGGTGCTCGTCTCGGCCGAGGTCGTCGCGCTCCTGCGTGGTCCTGGCGTTCCCAAGGGTGACGCCCTCGGCGTGGCCCGGATCGCCGGGATCATGGGCGCCAAGCGGACACCCGACCTCATACCCCTCTGCCATCCGATCGGACTCACCGGTGTCGAGGTGGACCTCGAGGTGACCGACGACGCGGTGGTCGTGTCCGCGCGGGTCCGAACCGCGGACCGCACCGGTGTGGAGATGGAGGCGCTGACGGCGGTCACGACCGCGGCCCTCGCCGTCGTCGACATGGTGAAGGCGGTCGACCCGGGCGCGGTGATCACCGACGTCCGGGTCGAGGAGAAGACCGGCGGCGTCTCCGGCGACTGGCGGCGGCCGCGGTGAGCGAGACCAGGGCCGTACGAGCCAGGAGGGACGGGAACGCCACATGAAGGCCTACGTCGTGACCGTGTCCAACCGCGCGTCCGCCGGTGTCTACGCCGACCGGGCCGGCCCGCTGCTGGTCGACGGGCTGAAGGGGCTCGGCTTCGAGGTCGACGGGCCGTCCGTGGTCCCCGACGGGGAGGCGGTGACGGAGGCGCTGAACGCCGCGATCGCCGCGGAGTACGACGTGATCCTCACGACCGGCGGCACCGGCCTGAGCCCCACCGACCGGACACCGGAGATGACCCGGCAGGTCCTGGACGTGGAGGTACCCGGCCTGGCCGAAGCCGTCCGGGCGTACGGTGTCGCACACGGCGTGCCGACGGCGGCGCTCTCGCGTGGCCTGGCGGGCATGTCGGGGTCGACGCTCATCGTCAACCTCCCGGGCTCCACGGGAGGTGCGCGCGACGGGATCGCCGTGCTCGCGCCGGTGCTCCGGCACGCGGTCGAGCAGATCCGCGGCGGCGACCACGAAAGCGGCAACGAGGGCGACGCGGGCAACGAGGGCAACACGCCCGACCAGGACCAACCGGGAGGTGTGGGCTGAGCAGGACGTGGCCGGTACGGCTGAGCGAGGGACGGGTGGCGCTGCGCCCCATCCGGGCCCGGGACGCCCGTGCCTGGCGGGACGTGCGGTCACGCAACCTCGCCTGGCTGCGTCCGTGGGAGGCGACTCCACCAGCCGGCGTCGACCAGCGCCCACGGACCTTCGGCGCGATGGTGCGGACCCTGCGTGCCCAGGCGCGCGCCGGCCTCTGCCTGCCGTTCGTGGTGACGTACGCCGACACCGACCCTGACGCCACCACCGGTTCGGAGCGGCTCGTCGGCCAGTTGACCGTCAGCGGGATCACGTTCGGGTCGGCACGCTGGGGGCAGATCGGTTACTGGATCGACCAGGCGTACGCCGGCCGCGGCATCATGCCGACCGCCGTGGCGCTCGCGGTCGACCACTGCTTCTTCGTCGTCGGCCTGCACCGGATCGAGATCAACATCCGGCCCGAGAACGCCGCCAGCCTCCGGGTGGTCGAGAAGCTGGGCTTCCGGCGGGAGGGCGTGCGGCCGAGATACCTCCACATCGACGGCGACTGGCGCGACCATCTCGCGTTCGCGTTGAACGCCGAGGAGGTGCCCGAAGGCATGCTCACGCGCTGGCGGCGAAACCGCGAGGAGGCTCGGCACCGAGGCACCCCGCCCTCGCGCGAGACTCAGTTCTGAGACACACCGCGTCGCCTGCGCGGCAAATCCGCGCCGCATGCGTAACTTCGTACGCGTGGGTACGGGCCTGATCTACGCCGCGATCGTCGCTGCCTGGGCTGCCTACCTCGTCCCGTTGTGGCTCCGCCGGCAGGACGAGGAGGCGGCCGGCGCACCGTCGGTCGAGTCTTCGCCGACCCCGGCACGCGTGCTCGAACGACGGCAGGCGTCACGACGATCGGCCTCGGGGGGGCCGGTCGACCTGCCGTCCCCACGTTCCCCGGTGGCGTTGTCGGCCGGGCCGGCTTCCTCGGCCCGGCGGGGACGGGTGCCGTCGCGACCAGGGCCCGCGGTCTACCGCAGGCGTACGCTCCTGGCCCTGGTGACGCTCACCGTCACCGCTGCCGCGCTCGGTGCCGCCGGTGTCACGCCCTGGTGGATCGCCGGGGTCTCGACCGGTGCGGTCCTGGCGTTCCTCGTCCTGTCGGTGCTCGTGGGCCACGTGGACCGGACCCGGCGGCGTGGCACGAGGCCGGCGCCTCGCCCCGCCGCGCGAGCGGCCGACCGAGTGGCGGGTGTCCCTGCCGGCGCAGCGCGCGCCACGGCCCGTGGACGCGGGACGACCCTGGCGCCGCCGGCCGCGGATGGCTCTCGAGGTGCGGGTGCCGGTGCGGTGCCGCCGCCGGCCGCGGCCGGTCCGGCCACCCGGATGTCCACCACCCCCCAGCAGGGCGGCCCTCATCACGCGGACCCGGCGGCTCACGTCGCTCGGGCCGAGCCCGAGGAGGAGGCACCCACGGCCCCCGGCCAGTGGGATCCCGTGCAGGTGCCGCTGCCGACGTACCTCACGAAGGCGAAGGCGACGCGTACGGTGCGGACGGTCGATCTCGGTGAGCCCGGCACCTGGACGTCCGGCCGGCTGCCGGAGTCCGACCTGCTGTACCGACCGGACGACTCGCCCAAGATGCTCCTCGACGCCGCCGAACCCGCGGTCGACGAGCCGGTCGACGAGGGGCGCGACGACACCGACGGCGACGACTCCCGCCGCGCGGTCGGGGACTAGGGCAGCTCTCCCAGAACGCACCGCGCTGCCGGTCCGGCTCGGCGACGATCTCGTCCGGTCCGCGTGCTATCGTCATCGTCGGTCGAGCCGGCCGGCGGTTACTGTCGTACGTGCAGGGCTGTCATGTTCCTGGCCGACCGCAGGGGGCTGTAGCGCAGTCCGGTAGCGCACCTCGTTCGCATCGAGGGGGTCAGGGGTTCAAATCCCCTCAGCTCCACCCCGAAACGCGCAGGTCAGAGGCGGTAGTCGCGAATGCGGCCACCGCCTCTTGCTGTTCGATGTCCGATTCTGGGAGCGAAATGGGAGCGGAGAAGTGCCTGTGATGCTCGGTCCCATCCCTGAGAGCTGTGCGGCCTTGGTTGACCACCGCCCGAGTGCATGACCGTTCGGGCGGTGGATGAGCCACAGGTCGACTTCTTCGGTGGCTGGGGCGAGGAACGGCTGGCCGGCGGGGAACGCAAGCCTGAACGCCCAAGGAATGCGTTATGACGGTGGCAGACCCCGCCCCGCGCTGAGCACCAACACCGTCGCCGCCATCTCGGCCGTCGCACTCGGCGCTGAGAAAGACATCGAGATGATCTGCGTGTCTGTCGGCCTTCCGTTCAAGCGGGAGCCATTCACATCCAGGCGCAACGCTGTCTTCCTGCCGAATGCAACCTCGCACATGAATGCCACACTGAAATCAGTCGACCGGGGGGACCCACTGGTCGTCGGACGCGTGCTGCGGGCCACTATCAAGCTGGCTGAGCTCTACCGTGCGCGACCCAACCGCGATGAATGCAACCTCATCAGGTTGAGGAATGCGTTGGAGTACGACGGCTACGAGATCGCCTCCTCAGGCGACCCTGTTGCTGCGCTGAACGACATGGCGGCGTCGGCGTCGGCGGTCCTGGCCGACGTATCCGGCATAAGGGCCGACCTTGCACGGTTGGAACAGGCGCTTCCCGATGACCCCTCTGCAGCCATCGGCCGAGCAAAGAACCTCGTCGAGGCTACGGCCAAGGCGATCCTGATCAGGGTGTGCGGCCAGGCCGACAACGACAAGGACATGCCACAGCTTGCGGCCGCGGCCAAGGAGGCGTTGCGCGTCCATCCCAAGGATGCGGCCAGTGAACGCGAGCAGATACGCCGAGTCCTTGGCCGGCTCCAGGCCATGCTGCAGGACCTAGCCGAGCTGCGGAACCTGGTAGGTGACGGCCACGGCTCCGCCGCCTCCCCTACTGGGCTGGACCGCCGCCACGGCCGGCTGGCGGTGTGGACGGCGATCGGCTGGTGCACCTTCATGCTGGACACCCTGGCCATTCACACAGCCGAACGCGGGACCAGCGGCTAGCCGCCACCGCCCCGTGCCCGGACCTCCGACTCACGAGCTGGCCAGGCGGCACGGTGCGGCAAGGTGTGCAGCGAGACCTACGCAACCCTGCCCGTCCCCGGGCCAGGTCGTTGCTCCGGCCGCCGCCTCGCCCGTATCCCTCGCATCAGCAGGAGCGTCGCTACGACACTTGCCACGTTCGCGGCCGCAGCGGCGAGCGCGGCATTGTCTTCAGCGTTGGCGATCAAGACCACGACCATCACCCAGCTCAGGGCCAGGAGTAGGACACCGCTACCCACCACAGTGCGGTGGATGCGCGCAGGATCACGGGCCGGCGTGCTTGCGGGTGCGCTCTCAGGCAGAGGCAGATCGACGAGGAGTCGGCCGAGTTCGCCACCCGTCTGAGCGGTGAGGGCAAGGCCCAATCGCTCCTCAAAGTCATCCTGGCTTAGCCTGCCATGAGCGTGATGGGTCGCGAGCTGCTCCGCACACGCGTGGCGTTCTTCATCGCCGACACGTCGCGGCTTTCGGGTCGAACCGGAGTCGATGCTCACTCTGCCCCCAGCCGGTTGCTGTCGTCACCGCACAGTAGACGCCATCTCGGGTCTTGACGCAGGCGACGTGCCGCTCTTCCGGGGCTCTGCAGGGGAGCTCGCGCTCCTGGCCGCGTTGATGTGCGGCCTTGCGTTCGGGCCCGCCGTCGCCGCGCTCTGCGCCTGGCTACACGGCTACGCCGGGATCCCGGTCCTGTTGAATCTCATCATCACCCCCTTGTTCTTCCTCGGTGGCGTGTTCTTTCCCCTCCAGCAGCTCCCACCCGGCTTACAAGTCGCCGCGGAGCTGACGCCGCTACACCATGGCGTAGAGCCGACCCGAGACCTGGCCGCCGAGTCGCTACCTCTCACCGATGCCGCACTGCACGCCGGTGTCGCACATCACCTGGCGCGCGGGTGTCGCGCTGGCCTCAGCAGCTCGCCTGGCGGCGATCCGCAACGGCCTGGTGCTGCCGGCAGTCTCGGCCGTCCTCGCAGCGCTCATCACCGCATTCGGTCTGCGCCGCAGAGCAGCAACGCCTCAGGTGCCGACGCCGGCAGCTGCCCACACGCCCGCCTGACCACAAGGAGCAGTGATGGCCACCAGAGTCCCCACGTTCTCGATGATCGAGGGCCAGTTCAACGCCTACCTGCGGGAGATCGTCTACGCCACCATGACCACCGTCGATGCCAGGGCACGCCCGCGGGCCCGCGTGCTGATCGCGGTATGGGAACAGGTCGACGGGAAGCCGCGCGGCTGGCTGGCGACATACAAGACCCCTGTCAAGGCAGCCCATCTGGCCAACAACCCGCACGCCACGTTCTCGTACTGGAGTCCCCGGCAGAACACCGTGGCGATCGACACGGTGACCGAATGGGCCGAGGACATCGAGACGAAGCGACGCGTATGGCAGCTCTACGAGCGGACCAGCCCGGCAGGTGTCGGGTACCCCTCGGCAACTTCTGGCACGGCGGCCCAAGTGACCCGAAGCTGCACGTGCTGCGGCTGACTCCGTGGCGGGTGCAAACCATCCGTGGAACGGATCTGCAGAGCCGCATCTGGCGGGCGCCGCCCGACGTCACCTGACGGATCAGGTGGTCTCACCTCCGAGACGCGAGCGGCGGTGATCTGTCTACTCGCGCGGAGCGCGCCGGTGGCACGGTGGTCGAAGGGCGGTGCCCGAGGCCACCCGTGCCTGCTCCTCGCGGCGCGGGTCTTGCCGTTACTTGAGCTGGTAGGTGGCCAGCCAGTAGTAGGACAGTTCTGTCCACTGCGGGTCGGTGCTGGTGCCGGCGATGTCGGCGAGGAACTGTTCCTGCCGCGGGAAGTTCTTGAGGATCTCGTAGCTGCGCCCGTCGTTGAGCACTCGTCGCTGGTAGGTGTCGCCCTCTTCGGTGGTACGGGAGATCGGAGTGCTGCTGCCGGGGACGTACCGGTTGTCGAGCATGATCACCCTGGCGCCGGAGCCGAGGCGCGACCGCAGTCCGTCGAGGAAGCGGGGACGATCGGCGCGAAGGATGTGCGACCAGAAGAACCCGATGAACGCCGCGTCGAAGTGTCCTGGCACCTGGTCGAGCGCATAGGCGTCCGCGGTCTGGAACGCAACGGCGGCAGGACCGTACCGGCGCGCGCGTGCCACGTCCAACGTCTCGGTGTGGAGATCGGTTGCTGTGACAGCGGTGGCGGAGTTCGACAGGGTTCGCGTCCAGTAGCCGGTGCCTGCAGCGATCTCCAGGACTCGGTGGCCGGCGACCAGCTGCGGCACCAGGGTGTGGAGGGTGGCGAGGTCGTCTTGACGTTCCGGCTTGGTATAGACCGCGTCGTACTCGGCAGCGCGATCGCGGTAGTAGTCGGCGAGCTGGGTCACGGTGACCTTTCTGTCCAAGGAGGTCCGTACAACCCAGGGGTCGACACTATCGGTCCCGTCGGCTCGTTTCACCTGGTCATCAAGCGCCGCTATCCCACGGGCACCAACGCTGTCGGTCCTCGCTTGCGGGGTTCCTGGGATGTGCGCGGCTACGGTCCGTTCCGGTGTTGGACGAGCTGGATCGGGTTGCCGTCTGGGTCTGCGGTCCATGCGATGAGGAGGCGCCCTAGCCATTCATGCGGCGGCGCCAGGGAAGGCGCTCCGTTCCCGGTGAGTTCGGTGAAGGCCGTCGCCACATCGTCCGTCCAGAGGATGACGGCCGCTCGCTGACCTTCGGGCACTGGGTCGAGCCCGTGGTCATCGCGGGTGGACGCGACCGAGGCGATACCGATCTTGTAACCGTCGAGAGCGAGATCGACGTGGATCGGATCGCCCTCGGTGGGAACTCGGAAGGTCTCGGTGAACCCCAGGCTCGAGTAGAACGCCGCCGCCCGTGGTACGTCCGCACTGAACAGGATGACTTCGGGACTACGAAACCTGGACACCGCGCGACCCTAACAGCGGCGCAACTCGATCCCACCGGCGAACCAGCCGCGTCGGCACCGTGCCGACGGGAGTGCCGGTGGGTGTTGGCTGGGACATCACCTCGCCTGCCTTGTCGTAGGCCACGGCGCGATCGCCCCCGGTGGCCGCTCGTCACGGATTGGCCCGCTCCTGCCGACGGCGGAACTCGTCGAACGGCGTACGGTCGAACACGAACCGGTTGTAGACGATCTTCCCGTCGTGGACCGTGACGCACTCGGCGGCCGGCGCGCTCCTGGCCGGGATCGTCTCGGCGTCGTACATGAGCACGGCGGTGTGATCGTCCCCGAACGCGGCGATCATCTCCACCTTGATGAGGAACCGCTCGGCGAAGGGCGCCAGAAAGTCCCGGTATGCCTGGATGCCGTCGATCCGTCCCGCCGGAGCGTCGCATCCGATCTCGTCAGCGACGTACGTCATCGCCAGGTCGAGGTCCTTGCCGGTCCAGGCGCGGTGGTAAGCCAGCGCGATCTGCAATGCTGGGCTGGTCATGATGTCTCCTTCCGGTACTACCTCTTCAGACACCGGCGAGCCGCCGAACGGAACGCTCGTGGCGGATAATGCGTTCGACGAGCTGGTTGTGGCGTACCAGCACGAACTGCTGCTGCACTGCTACCGACTGCTCGGCTCGCTGACCGATGCGGAGGACCTACTGCAGGAGACGCTCCTGGCGGCCTGGCGCGGCCTGGACGGCTTCCAACACCGGGCGTCGATGCGGTCGTGGTTGTACCGCATCGCCACCAACCGCTGCCTCAACGCACTCCGCGACCGCGGCCGGCGGATACCGCCGGCACCCACCCCGCCGTTCCAGCCGCCGGAACCCAGTCGCCACAACGACGTGCCCTGGCTGCAGGCGTACCCGGACGCGCTGCTGGAGCACCTGCCCGACTCCGAGCCCGGCCCCGAGGCGCGCTACACGGGGCGGGAGGCGATCGAGCTGGCCTTCGTCGCCGCGCTCCAGCGACTCCCGCCTCGGCAAGCCGCGGTGCTGGTGCTCTGCGACGTGCTCGGCTACCCGATGGGTGAGGCGGCTCAGATGCTCGACGCCACACCCACCGCCGTCAAGGGACTCCTGCAGCGGGCGCGGACCTCACTCGGCCGACACCGCGGCGATGCCCACGACGAACCGCCCGCACCGGGGTCGGCGCAGGAACGCAACCTGGTCCACCGCTTCGCCGAGGCCTTCTCCGCCGACGACATCGACACGGTGGTCGCTCTGCTCACCGACGATGCCTGGCTGGCCATGCCGCCCGCCCCGCACGAGTACCACGGCGTCACGGCGATCGCGTCGTTCCTGCACGCGAGCGCCGCATGGCGTGCGGGGCGTCGGCTACGGTTGCGTCCCACTCGCGCCAACGGGCAGCCGGCATTCGGCTGCTACCTCGACGGTGCGGTCGAACAACCTGCCGGGCTGATCGTGCTCACGCTCACCGGCGGCCGCATCCGCGGCATCACCCGATTCCTCGACCACCAGTCGGTGCACACGTTCGAACGACAGCCGCCAGGCATCCAGAGCACGCCCGCACCAACGCCTTCGGACCGCTAGCCACGACGTCGCATGACTGTCATCACGCTGCGACCCGCCACTCCCGCTGACAGCGAGTTCTGCTTCCACCTGCACAAGGCGGCCATGGGTGACTACATCACCGCGATCTGGGGGTGGGACGAGGACGCCCAACGGGACTTCCACACGCGCGCGTTCGACCCAGACCGCTGGCAGATCATCACCGCGGACCGGACCGATGTCGGCATGCTCGTCGTCGAGTACCGCCCCACCGAGATCTACCTTGGCCGCATCGAGGTCCATCCCGACCATCAAGGACGCGGCATCGGCACGCAGCTCATCACCCGACTCCTGAACGCCGCCGACGAACGAGGCCAGGACCTGGTGCTGGAGGTGCTCGCGGTCAACCCCCGTGCGTATGCGTTGTACCAGCGGCTCGGCCTGCGAGAAGTAGCCCGGGGGCACGGTGACAACCACATCAAGATCACGATGCGGCGCACCCACACCGGGCGGTCTGGGTAGCTGACTAGCGGCGAGTCTCCGCGTCGTGCAGCAGTGCGTCGATCGCGTCCACCGTCTCGTCCACGGTCAGCGTGCCGTTGTCGATCACGTACTCCAGCTCTGGTGTGCTGACGCACGAGGCGAAGTCTTCGTAGTTCGCTCGCAGATCCTCGTCCGCCAGGAACGGCTGCCGGTTGCGTGCGCGGTTCCTGGCCAGGCACACGTCCAAGCTGGGGAGCAGGATCACCTGCCGGATGTGCAAGGCGGTCATCAACGCCTCCCCGGGATCCGGCGGAGGTGGCGCGTAGATGTCGATCACACAGTCGATCTCGTACGACGCGTAGACGCGCACCATGGCCTTCCACAGGTCCATCGCAACGCTCCACTGGCGCGCGGTTTCCTCGGTCCAGCCGTGTTCCGGATGAGCCGCACCAGCACGAATCAGCCATCGGAGCGCGTCGGTGTCGATCATGGCGCGAGGTGAGGTTCCCCGGGAGGCCCACGCTGCGGCTGCCGTCGACTTTCCGGAGCCAGCAGGTCCGGTGAGCATCAGCAGCGTCACGGGCGGTTCCTCCCTTTTGCGTTCTCGCGCGGCCAGTTTCGTGCCGAAATCCTGCCGGAGAGCGATGATGCCGCGCCCTCGCGGGAGTCCCGTTCTCAGACCAGCATCACCCACTTCCGTACCAGGAGGATCTGATGAACCACTCAACGACCGTCCCGGTCACCGTCGAGAGTCTCCGCGTTCCCGGTGCACACCTGCACTACGAGGTACGCGGCGAGGGCCCGCTCGTGGTGCTTGTCGGTGCCCCGATGGACGCCGGGTCCTTCGCGCCGCTGGCCGACCTGCTCGCCACCGACCACACCGTCCTCACCACCGACCCACGGGGCATCAACCGCAGCCCGGTCGACGACCCCGACCAGGACTCGACGCCGGAGCTGCGGGCCGACGACCTCTCCCGGCTCGTGGCCCACCTCGACGCCGGCCCGGCGGTGGTCCTCGGCTCGAGCGGCGGCGCCGTCAGCGCGCTGGCCCTCGTGCAGGCACACCCTGAACAGGTCCGCACCGTCATCGCCCACGAGCCTCCGCTGGACGAGTTGCTCGACGACCGTGAGGACCTCCGGGCGAAGACCGAGGACATCATCGCCACCCACCTCGCGGGCGACCACGTGGGAGCGCGGCGGAAGTTCCTGGCTACGGCGAACATCACCATGCCCGAAGAGGTGTTCCAGCTGATGTTCGCCGGTGAACGCGAACCGCAGCAGGTGGCGGACGAACACTTCCAGCACGCGCACATGCTGCGTCCGACCACCCGTTGGGAGCCCGACATCGCCCTCCTACGCTCGGTGTCGACGCGCATCGTGATCGGCATCGGAGACGACTCGGCCGGCCAGCTCTGCGACCGCACCTCGAGGGCGCTCACCGCCGTCCTGGGCATCGAACCGACGATGTTCCCTGGCGGCCACATCGCCTTCGCCGAGGACCCCGTCGGGTTCGCCAGGCGGCTGCGGGCGGTCCTGCGCGAAGCCTGAGCGACCTGGTGACGGGTGGTCCCGATCATCCAGCGGAGGTGGTCGGGACGTTGGCCGGTGTTGCGGCCTCGTGTGGCTAGGCTGTGGCGCCATGCCACCGGAGGCCGCGCACCCGCCCGTTCCGCGTCCGAGTGCCCGGGTGCTCCTCCTGGACGAGGTTGACCGGCTCCTGCTGTTCTCCAGCGAGAATCCGCAGGACGGCTCACGTCGCTGGTACGCGGTCGGTGGCGGAGTGGAGCCGGGCGAGACCCACGAGCAGGCAGCGCTTCGCGAGGTACGCGAGGAGACGGGGCTGACGGACGTCATCCTCGGTCCGGAGGTGTGGCGGGGGCAGCCCTGGCTCGCGGTCTGGAACGGCGTGACCTACGAAGTGCGCCAGCGCTACTTCGTCGCCCGGGTCCGCGGGTTCGAGGTCGACACCTCGGGGTTCGAGGCGTTCGAGAAGGCCAACGTGACCGGCCACCGGTGGTGGACCCTGCAGGAACTGTCGTCGACCACCGACCTGCTGCGGCCGGCGGGACTGCCGAAACTGCTGGCTCGACTGCTGGCCGAGGGCCCGCCGGCCGAGCCGGTCCCGGTGGCCGGCTGAGCGCAGAGGCCGCGGCACCGGAGCTGTCCGACGAAACGAGCCCGAATTCGGCGCGATGCTGCGGACAACACCGCGCCGCATGGCGGACGAGGTGCGCGGCCGACTACCGCAAGGTGACCTTGACGCCGCCAACCGGCCACTAGACTGCCCGCCTCATGGACGAGGTGACGATTCGGACCGCGAGGATTCCAGCCGACCTGGCCCAGTTGGACCGTCTGTACGCCGAAGAGGCCCGTTGGCATGCCGAGCAGTGGCCGGACGACTTCCGGCTTGCGGCTCCCGAAGCGGGCAGCGACCGTGACCCGGACACTGGCCCAAACGGTCGCACGTCCCTGGAGGAACAGCTCACCCAGTCCGCGCGGGACGAGTCGTGGTGTCTGTTGGTGGCGGAGATCCGCGGGCCTGAGCCCAGGCTGGTCGGTCTCGTCAGCGGCCAGGTGCGTCCTCGGCCCGAGGGCGGACTGACCCGCTACGACGGTGCGGTGGCCTACGTCGCGGACCTCGTGGTCACGCGGGACTTCCGGCGCCGCGGGATCGGCGCTCTCCTCATGGAGGAGATGGAGCGATGGTCACGCGCGCGCGGTGCGGCGACGCTTCTCCTCAACGTGCACGACCGAAACGAGGCGGCAACCGCGTTGTACGCCCGACAAGGCTTCCGGCGGTCCAACGTCTCGATGCGCAAGGAGCTCCGGAGCTGAGGCCTTCCGACGCGCGACGATCGCGACCAGCCTGAGATCGGTGTACGACGAAAGCCCGCACTCGTGCGAAGGTTCCCGCGCGTAACCGGCATGGACGTACGCTCACTGCATCAGGACTGCGATCTGCGCCGACTCCTCGTAGATCACTCGGGGGCTCACCCCAGCCGTTCTCGTGCTGGCGGTACGGGAGGGGAGACACCTGGATGCCGGC
Organism: uncultured Actinomycetota bacterium; assembly: GCA_963721745.1. GTDB lineage: Bacteria > Actinomycetota > Actinomycetes > Propionibacteriales > Actinopolymorphaceae > Thermasporomyces. The sequence continues at coordinate 40,210 of CAVRKO010000008.1, forward strand.
GAAAGCCATGACCGGCGGGTGTGGGCGGACCAGTCCGGTACGAGGCCGGTGGCCCGGGTGTTCCGGGGGCTGACCGGTCGGATCCTTGTCGCGAGTGGCCTGCTCGCGCTGGTCGTCGCTGCTGCGTTCGCGCTCCTGCTGGTGGCGCTCGCCCAGCAGACCGAGACCGCGCGGCTGGCTCGACACTCCCAGCTCGTGCTCGCGACGGCGAACGAGTTCGAACGTGTCGTCGTCGACCTGGAGACCTCCGTCCGCGGGTACGTCCTGACCGGCGAGGACCGCTTCCTGGAACCGTGGCGGACCGCGCGGAAGGACCTTCCGAAGGTGAGCGAACGGCTCGAGCAGCTCACGGCGGGCACGCCGCGGGTCGATGAGGCGCGCCTGCTCGGGCAGGGCAGCAGGGCCTATCTCGACGAGTACTCCGTGCCACTCGTCAAACAGGCCGAGACCGACCGGGCCGCCGCGGGCACGGTCATCGCGACGGCCGAGGGAAAGCGGCGTGTCGACGCGCTGAGAGCGATCTTCGACCGACTGACGACCGCCGAGACCGACCTCGCCGACCGGCGTCAGGCCGAGGCGGCCGAGGCGGCGCGCACGGCGTCCACCGCCGCGGCGGCCGGGCTCGCGATCTCCGTGCTGCTCATCGCGTTCTTCGCCGCGTACCTGATCCGGTCGATCGTCCGACCTCTCCGCGAAGCCGCCGGGATGGCTGACCAGGTGGCGGGTGGCGACCTCGCTGCCCGCATCCCGGACGAGAAGGGTCCCGGCGAGATAGGCAGCCTCCAGCGGGTCCTCAACACCATGGGACGGTCCCTCGAACGCAACCGTGACGAGCTCGGCGGGCTCGTCACGGAGCAGTCGACGCTGCGCCGACTGGCCACCCTCGTCGCGCGGGCGGAGAGTCCCGAGGTGGTGTTCGCGGCGGTCGTCGACGAGGTTGGGCACCTCCTCGACGCGGACGGCACCACCCTGTACCGGTACGACACCGACGCGACGGCGACCCTGGTGGCGGAGTGGGGCGTAAGGGACGCACACGTTCCGGTCGGCACGCCCCTGTCCGTTGCCGGCCCCAACATCGTTGCTGCCGTGCACGACGCCGGTCGCCCGGCGCGTACGGACGATCTGACCCGCTCGTCCGGCAGTGTCGCCGAATCCCTGCAACGGAGGGGAGTTCGTTCGGCCGTGGCCGCCCCGATCATCGTCGACGGACGGCTCTGGGGCGCGCTCGCGGCCGTCTCGACCCGCGAGGATCCGCTGCCTCCGGACACCGAGACACACATCCGGGACTTCACCGACCTGATCGTGATCGCGGTCTCCAACGCGGAGGCGCAGCTGCGGCTACGCGGGCAGCAGCAGGAGATCCTCGAGCTCTCGACTCCGGTCATCTCGGTGTGGGACGACGTGTTGGTACTCCCGATCATCGGCACGCTCGACTCCACCCGGGCGGCGCGCCTCACCGAGGACGTGTTGCACAAGCTCGCCGAGGCGCGGGCGTCGGTCATCATCATCGACGTCAGCGGTGTACCCACCATCGACCTCGAGATCGGCGGCCACCTGCTGCGTACCGTCCAGGCGGCCGCCCTGATGGGAACGGTGAGCATCCTGAGCGGCGTCCGGGCGGGAGTCGCGAAGTCCATGGTGGATCTCGGTGTCGACCTGGGCCGCCTCCAGTCGCGCACCACCCTGCGTGATGCCCTGCAGCTGGCGCTGCACCTGCTGCGGGAGCGACCCGGGAGTCGGGCCGGCTAGCTCGTGGCCACCCATCCGAGGGGCGGCAGCGGGTTTGGGGATCTTGCCGCCTCGGTAGTCGTACCTGGAAGGGCAGGAATTCGTCACCAGTGGCTCGAGGATCGATGTCTGAGGAAGCTGCGGGTGTGGGGTCCGGGCGAACCGGGGCGGACCCGGTGAGTGCTCCCGCCGCCGGGCGGGTCGAGCCGAGCCTGTTGCGCGCCAGCGCGGGCATGGCCGTAGGCACCGTCGTCTCGCGGGTCACCGGGTTCCTCCGGAGCCTGGTCCTCATCTGGGCGCTCGGCAGCGCGTTGTTCGGTGACGCGTTCAACCTGGCGGCGGCGGTGCCCAACGTCATCTACATCCTCGTCGCCGGTGGCGCCCTGAACGCCGTGTTCGTACCCCAGCTGGTCCGCGCGATGAACCGGGACCCGGACGGCGGCGAGGCATTCGGCCAGCGACTGTTGACGTTGACGACGCTGATTCTGGTCGGCGTGACCGCCGTCGTCGTGGCCGCGGCGCCGTGGATCATCCAGGTCTACGCGAACTCCGCGTTGCTCACGCCCGAGAACCGCGCCTACTTCGACCTCTCGGTGACCTTCGCGCACTACTGCCTGCCGCAGGTGCTGTTCTACGGACTGTTCGTGCTGTTCGGCCAGGTCCTCAACGCCCGCGGACGGTTCGGCCCGATGATGTGGGCGCCGGTTCTCAACAACCTCGTCGGTATTGCCGTCTTCGGCACCTACATCGTGATCTCCGGCGCGCACACGCCAGGCGCCATCACCGGCGGCGAGGAGGCTCTGCTGGGGCTCGGTTCGACGGCGGGTATCGCCCTGCAGATGTGCGTCCTCGTCCCCGTCATGGTGCGGTCGGGATTCCGCCTCCGGCCGAGGTTCGACTTCCGCCACGCCGGGCTGGCGAAGTCGGGCCGGCTCGCGTTCTGGACCGTGGGCTTCGTGATCGTCAACCAGGTCTGGTTCTTCGTAGCCGCGCGGCTGACGACGGGTGCCGGTGTCGACGCGCAGCAGGTGTACGGATCAGACGTCGGCTACGGACTCACGCCGTTCCTGACGGCGTACGCGATCGTCCAGCTTCCGCACGGCGTGATCGCCGTCTCGATCGTGGCCGCCCTGCTGCCGCGGATGAGCCGTTCGGCCGGCGAGGGTGCCGTCGCGGACGTACGCGACGCCCTGTCGCAAGGCCTGCGCACCACGGCGGCCACCGTGATGCCCGCGGCGTTCGCGTTCCTCACCCTCGGCCCGCTGATGTGTGTCGCGATGTACGACCACTTCGGGGCGATGAGCACCGAAGGCGCCCGGGTGATCGGCTACGTCCTGATGGGCTTCGCGTTCGGGCTGGTGGGCTTCTGCGGACAGTACGTCACGCTGCGCGGCTTCTACGCGTTCGAGAACACCCGCACCCCGCTCGTCAACCAGGTCGCGGTCGTCGCGACCAGCATCCTGCTCGCGGTGCTCGCCGACGCGGTCCTGCCCCTGCAGTGGCGGACCGTCGGCATCGCGACCGCGTACTCGGTCGGGTGCTGGTTCGGTTTCGGCATCAACCTCGCCGTGCTGCGACGCCGGCTCGGTTCGGTGGACGGGCGGCGGCTGCTGCGCACCCACGTCCGGGTCGGCGTCGCATCCCTGCTCGCCGCCGCGGTGGGGCTCGGCCTGGCTTGGCCGGTCACCGTGGCGTTCGAGTCGGGCCCGCTGTCCGCGTTGGCCGCGGTGCTCCTCGGCGGCACGGGCATGGCGGTGGCGTACCTCGGGCTAGCCAGGTGGCTGCGGATCGAGGAGGTCCGTGACGTCGTACACATGGTCCGGGACGTGGTCGGACGGGCGGCGCGGCGCCGGTAGCACCGGCTCCGAAGGTGCCGTACCCGCCGATGCCGTCCGTGGTGCCCGGACGTCGGCACGGTCGCCGACCAGCTCGGCCGTGGGGTCGGTGTCGACGAACATCCGCAGCCAGAGCTCGAGGTTCGTCATCCGCCAGAACAGCATCGTCTCCGACGCCGCCCGCCCCTCGACGAGCCGGTCGAACGCGTCGAGCACGGCCGGCTGACGCCAGTACTTCCGCGAGGCGAACGACGGCGAGGCAAGGATCGACCGCACATCGTCCTGGATCCGAAGGAACCAGGACCGCTCGGGCGTCGTGAACCCGATCTTGTTGCGGCGGTGCCGGATCACCGGCGGAAGGATGCCCTCCGTCGCGTCCCGCAGCGCGCGCTTGTTCCAGCCGCCGGACAGGATCGCCGCGGGCTCGAGCGCCCAGAGTTCGCGCACCAGGTCGGTGTCGAGGAAGGGCACCCGCCCCTCCAGCGAGAATCGCATCGTATTGCGGTCCTCGTACCTCAGCAGGCACTGCAGGCTGTGCCGGAACACGTCGTCCTCGAGCCGGAGCTTGATGTCGTCGCGGACGATGTTGAACCGTTCGCCCGCGTGCGCCGCGATGAACCCGGGCGCGAGGACGTCGGTCGCCGCGATCTTGCTCCGCAGGTTGAGCCGGTCGCCGACGCGGAACCGGCCGAGTCGCCACAACACGTCGACCGACTTGGCGAGACCGCCCAGTGCGCGGGCGAGTCCCTTGGTCCGCCGGAGCTGGCGAAGGTAGACGAAGTAGTACGGCGCGTACCCCGCCATCAGCTCGTCCGCACCCTGGCCGTCGATCATGACCGTGACGTGCCGGCTCGCCTCCCGCATGACGCAGTACTGCGCGTACGGACCGGTCGAGATGACCGGCTCCTGCTGGGTGCGTACGAAGTCGGCGAGGTCCTCGACGAACGTCTCCGGCGTCGGCTCCACCTTGTGCACCGCGAGCGAGTCGGAGCACCAGGCCGCTACGGCGTCGACGTAGCGTTCCTCGTCGTTGATCTGGCCCGGGAAGATCGCCGAGAACGTCTGCTGTCGCGGCCCGAGCGACTCGACGTCGGCACCGTCCCCCGCCATCGCCTGGTCGAGGGTGGAGACGACCGTCGACGAGTCCAGCCCACCCGAGAGGGCGGTGCCCACCGGCACGTCGCTCACCAGGCGGCGCTGGATGGCCTCCGACAGGATGCGCGCGAAGCGTTCGCGGGCGGCCTCGTCGTACGGCTCGTCGCGTCCGGCGAGGTCGCGCATGTCCTCGTAGAGCCGGGTGTACGTGTTGACGCGTACCGACCCGTCGGCCGCGATCGTGGCCACCTGTCCGGGAAGCAGCCGGGTGACGTCCCTGAAGAAGGTCCGTTCGGTGTCGTCGTGGACCCGGAACCGCAGGTAGCGGTAGATCGTCGTGTCGTCCGGACGCCGCGGCACCCGCCCGGTGACGAGCAGGGCACCGATCTCGCTCGCGAACAGCGTCTCGCCCTGGCGGCCGGTCGCGAAGTACAGCGGCTTGATGCCGAAGTGGTCCCGCGCCAGCACCACCGTGCCGTTCTTGTTGTCGGCGATCGCCAGGGCGAACATGCCGTTGAAGCGGTCGAAGGCAGCCTGTCCCCAACGTTCGTACGCCGCGAGTACCACCTCGGTGTCGGAGGCGGTGTGGAAGTCCCGGCCGAGGTGTTCGAGCTCGAGCCGCAGCTCGCGGAAGTTGTAGACCTCGCCGTTGTAGATCAGGACGTAACGGCCGTCCGGTGACACCATCGGCTGCTGGCCGCCGTGGCGGTCGATGATCGCGAGCCGCTGGTGTGCGAACCCGTACCGCTCGCCGACGTGCACCCCGTGCCCGTCAGGACCGCGATGGCGTTGGGCCCGTCCCATCAGCTCCAGCAGCGGTGTGCCGACAGTCTCGGCAAGACCCACGTATCCGGCAATGCCACACACGTCGAACTCCCCCCATTCCCGTGCCCGTGAAGGGCCCGGCCCGGCCGTGCGGCGGTCGCGCTCAGGTGTGCGGTGCAGACCTGTCGCGCCGGCGGTGACAACGGAATGTCCCCGCCGTGTTCTCGGCGCCGTTCGAAGGATTGACGAACCTTGACGATAAATGGGCTAAGGGGGTCCCATTCCGAACAGTATTCGCGGGTGTCCAAGTCGTCTGTTTACGCGGGAATCGAAGTAATTGAAGGGAGCGTCGCGACGTGCGCCACAACCGTGGGCTGCCCGCCATTTCGCCTCCCTGCAACGGGTTTCCAACACGGTACTGCCCCGTGTCGTGCAAAGAGGCGAAGTCAATAATCCCCGGAATCCGCACCCAGGCACGTGTGATCAGAGCCGTTGGGCTCCCGGTTGCCCGTCCCTCACCAGAAAAGACGCGAATGTCGAAACCGCGGCATCCGGGCGGCTGACGGTCGGCACCATCTGCAGATCGGTACGCCACTCGTTCGCATCGACGGTGCAGCGGACATAACCGCGGCGGTCGCCGTCGAAGAACTTGATGTGCGGGTTCCACTTGATCATCGGGCCGTAGTAGGGCCCGTAGACCTCGTCGTCACCGTTGCGTCGAGATGGACGTGCCGACGAACTCGGTCGCGACCACGGGTGAGTCGGGATCGTCGAAGTCCCGCTTGATGTCGTTGACGAACGTCGAGTGCCAGTCGCCGGTGACGAGCATCGGGTTGCGGACCCGGGCGTCGACGAACGTGTCGGTGACAGCCGGTTGCGCGCGGCCGGGAAGCCGTCCCACGCGTCGTGCCAGAGGATGTCTCCGGTCGGCCCGTCGTGGTCGAGCCGGCCCATCATCACGCTGCTGGCGAGGACGTTCCACCGCGCGTCCGACGCGTGCAGGCCCTCGGTGAGCCACGTTCCTGCGTCGGTGCCGAGCATGGTCGCCGCCGGGTCGTACGCCGCGTCGCAGGCCGGTGCCTCGCCCCAGCCGCACGGCGGAGGGGTGCGGTACTGGCGGGTGTCGAGGACGTCGAACTGCGCGAGCCGGCCCCAGTGTGTGCGGCCGTAGAGGCGCAGGGACCCGTCGCCGCGGGGCAGCGAACGCCGCCGGACGGGCTGGTGCTCGTACCACGCCTGGTAGGCCGCGGCCCGCAGCGCGGTGATGTCGCCCGTCGTACGCGCCGGCGTAGTCGTTCTCCACCTCGTGGTCGTCCCACGTCACGAGCCACGGGAAGCGCGCGTGCGCGCGCTGCAGGTCCGGGTCGCTCTTGTAGAGCGCGTACTGCATCCGCCAGCCGGTCGAGGTCCTGCGGCGCCGTCGTGCAGCACGTCCGGCACCGGCGTCTTCGCAGGCCGCCGTCGGCCGGCGGTGCCGTACTCGTAGACGTAGTCGCCGAGGTGGATGACGAGGTCGAGGTCGTCCTCGGCCATGTGGCGGTACGCGGAGTAGAAGCCGTGCGACCAGTCCTGGCACGACGCGAACGCGAAGCGCAGCGCGACCGGCCGGTCGGCGAGCGCGGCGCGGTGCGGTGCGGCCGACTCGGAGACGTCGCCGGCGGTAGCGGAACGCGGTAGTAGTACTCGCGCCCCGGCTGCAGCCCGTCGACCTCGACGTGCACCGAGTGGGCGAGCTCGGGGAGCGCCTGGACCGTGCCGCGACCGCACGACGTGCCGCAGCCGTGGGTCGCGCGCGACCTCCCAGTCGACGGGCACGCGGCCGTGCGCGGCATGCCGCCGTCGGGGCTGAAGAGCTCGGGCACCAGCCGGGTCCACAGCACCACGCCGTCCGGCGTGCGGGTCGCCCGAGGCGACGCCCAGGGTGAACGGGTAGTCGCCACCGCGCGGGCGGGGCGCTGCGAGTGCGGTCTCGCTGACCGGCACCTGGCTCAGTGCGGCGAGTCCGGTGAGTCCGCCGAGGGCGCCCAGGAAGCGACGGCGCACCAGCGCTCCGGCATCGGAAAGGTCCGAGGAAAGCGTCACGCGTCACAATATGTCTGACCGAATGACACCTGGCCACCGTCGACGTGAAGGAACGGCTACGCCCGGGTGGAGGGCTGGGTTCGGTACCGCTCACGCCGTCGCCGCGGTGTCCTCCACTGGTCACTTCCCGCCCGGCTGCGGACCCGCTCGGCCCACCCGCTCGGCCCCACCCGCCCGGCCCGGTCGACCGGCGTCCGACGGCGGGCACGTTCGTACGATGGCGGTGGGCCCGTAGCCTTCAGGTGTTCACCCGCCCGCCGGAGGCCGTTCTCCGTCTCACCCGCAGAGGGGGTCGACGTGCGCTTCCTTCGTGACCGCGTGCCTGAGCAGGACCTCACCTACAGCGACGTCTTTCTCGTTCCCAACCGGTCGTCCGTCACCTCCCGCCTCGACGTCGACCTCGCGACGGCCGACGGCAGCGGGACGACGATCCCCATCGTCGTCGCGAACATGACCGCCATCTCCGGGCGCCGGATGGCCGAGACCATCGCCCGCCGTGGCGGGCTCGCGGTGATCCCGCAGGACATCCCCGTCGACGTCGTGTCGCGAGGTCGTGGCGTGGATCAAGGACCGGCACACGGTCTACGACACGCCGATCACGATGACCCGCACCGAGACCGTCGGTGAGGCGCTCAACCTGCTGCCGAAGCGCGCGCACGATGCGGTCGTCATCATCGAGGACGGCCGGGCGGTCGGCGTGGTGACCGAGGCCGACTGCGACGGCGTCGACCGTTTCACCCAGCTCGGCAGCGTCATGTCGACCGACCTGGTCACGCTCCCGGCGGGCATCGCGGCCGAGGACGCGTTCAACCAGCTCCACGACGGCCGGCACCGGTTCGCACCCGTCGTGGACACCGAACGGCGCATCGTCGGCATCCTCACCCGCACAGCGCGCCCTGCGCGCCACGCTCTACCACCCCGCGCTCGACGCCGCCGGCCAGCTGCGGGTGGCCGCCGCCGATCGGGATCAACGGCGACGTCGAGACGAAGGCGAAGGCGCTGCTCGCCGCCGGCATCGACGTACTCGTCATCGACACCGCGCACGGACACCAGGAACGCATGCTCGAGGTCCTCCGGCTGGTCCGTGGCCTGCAGCCGCAGGTCCCCGTCGTCGCCGGCAACGTCGCCACCGCCGAAGGGGTCACCGACCTCGTCGAGGCCGGCGCCGACATCGTCAAGGTCGGCGTGGGACCCGGCGCCATGTGCACGACGCGGATGATGACGGCCGTCGGGCGGCCGCAGTTCTCCGCGGTCCTCGAGTGCGCCGCGCGCGCCCGCGAGCTCGGGAAGCATGTCTGGGCCGACGGCGGCGTACGCCACCCGCGCGACGTCGCGCTCGCGCTCGCGGCCGGGGCGTCCAACGTCATGATCGGGTCGTGGTTCGCGGGCACGTTCGAGTCGCCGGGCGACGCGCACCGCGACAACGAGGGCCGGCTGTACAAGGAGAGTTTCGGCATGGCGTCGGCACGGGCCGTACGCTACCGCACCGCGACGACTCGCCGTTCGAGCGCGCGCGGAAGGGGCTCTTCGAGGAGGGTATCTCGACCGCCCGGATGTACCTCGACCCCGAGCGCCCGAGTGTGGAGGACCTGCTCGACGCGATCGTCGCTGGCGTCCGTAGCTCCAGCACCTACGCCGGTGCGACGAACCTCGAGGAGTTCCACGCCCGCGCGGTCGTCGGCGTCCAGAGCGCGGCCGGCTACACCGAAGGGATGCCGCTCGACACCAGCTGGTGAGGCGGCCCCGGACGCCCCCGGGCACGCCGTCCCGGTGCAGGTCCTGGGCCAACGTCCCGCCAGATCTGGGACCAATGCCCGTACGCCGAGCAATGCCCCGGATGGTGAGGTGTACCTGTCGAGGGAAATCCTCTGGCGGAGCGGTTCGGGGCAACGGGGGGTGCTGATTCCGAGCCGCGGGCGCCGGAGGGTTTCCCTTGGCACGTACGTGCCGCACACCTCAGCGTGTGCCGGCACTCCACTGCCCGGGAGGGGAGCCCGGGGGTGGGGGGAGTCCTGGACGGGGGCGCTCGGGCACGACTGCCGGGCGCCCCCACCGGACGAGAGGGACGTCAACCAGTCATCGGGGCGGTGCGCGCGTCAGCGACCGCTCTCGGGTGAGCGGGCCTCGGTCGCCTCTGGCGAGGTGGTGGCACCGGTCGCCTCTGGTGAGGCGGTGGCACCGGTCGCCGCGGTGGCGTCGCCCGCTTCGGCTGCCTCTGGTGAGGGGCCGAGCAGGACGTTCAGCACGTCGCGTACGGACACCATGCCGACGACGGTCTCCTGGTCACGCAGCGGGATGTGGCGTACGCCGTTGTCGCGCATCAGGGCGGCCACGTGCGCGGTCGAGTCAGCCGGGCTGGCCCACACCATCTCGCGGTCGATGACGTCGGCAGCCCAGATCTCCTCGGGATCGCCGCCGGCAGCGACGGCACGGATCACGTCGCGCTCGGAAATGATGCCGATCGGGGTGCCCGAGCTGAACACGACGACCGCACCGATGTCGGCCTCCGCGAGCGACCCTGCCGTGTTGCGCAGGGTCTCCTCGGCCTCGACCGTGATCATCGGTGCGCTCATGATCCGCTCGACGGCGTCGTAGGGACCGGTGGCGCGCTCCTCTGTCGCCGCTTCGGGCGCGGCTGGCGCGACCCCGGTGCCGGCGTAGCCGTCGGCGTCACCGGGACCGCGTTGCCCAGGGATCACCCGGGAGTCCGGGCCCGGGAAGTAGACGGACTCGTGTCCGTCGTCCCAGGTGACGCGGTAGTGCTCGGCGGTCCGCTCGCCCAGGACCTCCTGGACGGTGCCCTCTCGCGGCGACTGGCCGAGACACTCGGTCTGGATGACGATGCGATCGCCCACGGATGCGTGCATGGCTGCACCTTCCGGAGTTCCAGGACGGATGTGGTGAGCACGTTGACCAGATCCACGAGGAGTCCGGCCGTGACGGGTGCTCCCGAAACACTGAACCTGCGAGGCGGACTTCCTTCGCCGGTATTATCCGGATCAGGTCCAGGGGTCGTCATCCACCTTGCGGCCAATGACCTCTCAGCTCTTTTACGAGCTCCCTCGCTGCCTCGCAGGCACTTTTTACTGTCTTACCGACCACTGGCCCGCCGTAGAGTCGAAGGTCCTCACCTGCGCGGGCCCGTACGCCCGGCGGTCCTTCTGGCCGGTCAGACCCAGGAACGGAACCACATCCGGCGCAGCCAGTCGTCGTACGGAATGACCTGGTCGGTGAGGATCGGGTAGAGGTACGCGAAGTTCAGCAGCACCAGCAGCGTGAACGCGCCGACGACGGCAGCTCCCCACGACCGGCGACCCGGCGGAGCGTCCTCCGGCCCGAGAATCTTGCCGGCCACCAGCGTCACCGCGATGACGGTCCAGGGCAGGATCATGACCGCGTAGAAGTAGAAGATCGGCCGGTCGGTGTAGGAGAACCACGGGAGCCAGGTCGCCGCGACCCCCACGAGCGGTACGCCGAAGCGCCAGTCGCGGCCAGCGAGCCACCACACCAGGCAGGCCACGAGGGCGAGGACGCCGGCCCACCACAGTGCGGGCGTCCCGATGCCGAGGATCTCCTGGACGCACCGGCTGGTCGGGCAGCCCTGGTCGGGTCCGATGTTGTCCACCCAGTCGAACGACACCGGTCGGGCGATGATCAGCCAGCCCCACGGCGACGAGGCGTACTGGTGGTTCTCGGTCAGGTGGGTGTGGAAGTACATGATCTCGGCGTGGTAGTGCCACAGCGACCGCAGTGCGTCGGGCACCAGCGCGGCGAGTCCGCTCGCCGGGCGGGTCGCCGCCCATGTCCTGTCGTAGCCGTCCGGGGACGCCAGCCACCCGGTCCAGGTGGCGAGGTAGACCACGACCGCGGTGCCGGCGACCGTCGCGAACGCGACCGCCGCGTCGACGACCATCCGCCCGGCGCCCGCCGTGCTCCGGAACGTCGCGCCGATCGCCCGGCGCGCCCCGATGTCCCACACCCAGGTCAGGAGGCCGAACGCAACCAGGGTGAACGCGGCATTCCACTTGGTCGCGGCCGAGAGCCCGAAGCAGACGCCCGCGACGAGTCGCCACGGCCGCCACAGCAGCGCCGGCCCCCACGTGCCGGCGGCCACCCGGCCGAGCGGCTCGGCGGCGTCGGCGAGCCGGCGGCGGGCCCAGTCGCGGTCGACGAGCAGTGCGGCGAAGGCGAGGAGCAGCCACACCATCGCCGGCAGGTCGAGGAGCGCGATCCGGCTCTCGACCAGGTGCAGCCCGTCGAGCGCGAGCAGGAACGCCGCAAGGCAGCCGAGCAGCGTCGAGCGGGTGAGGCGGCGTACGACCCGGGCCATGACGAAGATCGACAGCGTGCCGAGGAGGGCGATCGCGACCCGCCAGCCGAACGGGTCCATGCCGACGGCCCACTCGCCGACCGCGATCAGCCACTTGCCGGCCGGCGGATGGACGACGAACGCCGTGCCGCCGAAGACGTCGAGGTCGCCCGCCAGGATGCGTTCGTTGGCCTTGTCGAGGAACTGGCGCTCGACACCGAAGCGGAGCAGGCTGAAGGCGTCCTTGGGGTAGTAGGTCTCGTCGAAGACGAACTTCGCGGGCCGGCCGAGGTCCCACAGGCGCAGCAGTCCCGCGAAGGCGGCGATCAGCAGCGGACCGAGCCAGCCCCAGACCCCGTCGACCGGCATCGGGGGGCAGAGCCGCTCCCGCAGCGGCGGGATCGGGCGTCCCTCGGCGTCCCGGCCGGCCACGACGGCAGGCCCGTGCTCCGGCGGCGGCGACGTGCTGTCGCGCGTACGGTCCACGGCCGTGTGGGTCCCGGAGCCGAAGGCAGGGGTCGTCATCCGGCACATCGTACGGACTGTTCCCGGTGCCGGTCCGGCACCACCACGAGGGACGCGATGGGAGGATGAGCCGGTGACTCCCGGCGAGCCTTCCACCCACCGTTCCACCCCTGGTCCCGGCTCGGACTCCGCCCCGGGTTCGGCCCTGGAGGCAGGGGTGCTCGTCCTCGCGGCCACCCCCATCGGCTCGCTCGCAGACGCTCCGCCCCGGCTGCGGACCGAGCTCGCCGGCGCCGACGTCGTGGCCGCGGAGGACACCCGGCGGCTCAGCCGGCTCCTGGCCGGGCTGGGTGTGGCCAGCCGGGCCCGCGTCGTGTCGTACTTCGAGGGCAACGAGGCCCGCCGCACCCCCGAACTGCTCGAGGCGCTCCTCGCCGGCGACCGGGTGGTGCTGGTCACCGACGCCGGCATGCCCTCGGTCTCCGACCCGGGCTACCGGCTCGTGTCGGCGGCGGTCCAGGCCGGCGTCCGGGTCACGGTCGTACCCGGGCCGTCGGCGGCACTCTCCGCGCTCGCGGTGTCGGGCCTGCCGGTCGACCGGTTCTGTTTCGAGGGGTTCCTCCCACGAAAGTCCGGTGAGCGGGCCCGACGGCTCGCCGAGGTTGCCGCGGAGCAGCGCACGCTGATCTTCTTCGAGGCGCCGCACCGGCTCGGCGCCACGCTGGGGGCGATGGCCGACGCGTTCGGCGCCGACCGGCCCGCGGCGGTCTGCCGGGAGCTGACCAAGACCTACGAGGAGGTACGCCGGGGACCCCTGGCGGAGCTCGCCGAGTGGGCGAGGGAAGGCGTCCGCGGCGAGGTGACGCTGGTCGTCGGCGGCGCGGCACCAGCCGGGCCGGAAGAGGTCGACGGGGCCGAGCTCGCCCGGCGGGTGTCCGACCGGGTGGAGGCTGGCGCGACCCGCAGGGACGCGATCGCCGCGGTGGCGGAGGACGCCGGGATCCCACGACGGGTGGTGTACGCCGCGGCCGTCGCCCGCCGGTGATCGTCAGGCGCCGCCGGGTGGGCCCCCGCACCGGCGGCCGTGGACCGCCCCGACACTAGGATTCCGGTTATGGACGATGCCGCCGCACAGCACCGCCCGGAAGCCGGGGATGGCAAGGCGTTCTATGTCACGACGCCGATCTACTACGTCAACGACGCACCGCACATCGGGCACGCCTACACCACGGTTGCGGCCGACGTCCTCGCCCGGTGGCACCGCCAGCGGGGTGAGTCGGTGTGGTTCCTCACCGGCACCGACGAGCACGGCCAGAAGGTCATGCGCAGCGCCGAGGCCAACGGCGTCAAGCCGCGGGAGTGGGCCGACCGGCTGGTCGAGACCGCCTGGAAGCCCGTCCTCGCCACGATCGACGCGAGCAACGACGACTTCATCCGTACGACCGAACACCGGCACACCGAGCGGGTACGCGAGTTCTGGCAGCACCTCTACGACGCCGGCCAGGTCTATCCCGGCACCTATGAGGGTCCCTACTGCGTGAGCTGCGAGGAGTTCAAGCTCCCGGCGGAGCTCCTCGACGGTGACGACGGCGCGAAGCTCTGCCCGGTGCACGGCCGCCCGGTCGAGATGCTGTCGGAGACCAACTACTTCTTCCGGCTGTCCGACTACACCGACAAGCTGCTCGACTACTACACCAAGCATCCCGAGTTCATCCAGCCGGCGAGTGCCCGCAACGAGATCGTGTCGTTCGTCAAGCAGGGCTTGCAGAACCTCTCGATCACCCGGTCGACGTTCAACTGGGGCATCCCGGTGCCGTGGGACGACGACCACGTGCTGTACGTCTGGATCGACGCGCTGCTCAACTACGTCACGGCCGCCGGCTACCGCACGGATCCCCTTCTCTTCAAGCGGGTCTGGCCTGCCGACGTCCACCTCGTCGGCAAGGACATCCTGCGGTTCCACGCAGTGATCTGGCCGGCGATGCTGATGGCCGCCGGACTCCCGTTGCCGCACACGGTCTTCGCGCACGGCTGGCTGCTCGTCGGCGGCGAGAAGATGAGCAAGACGAAGTTGACAGGCATCGCGCCGAGCCTGATCGTCGACGCGTTCGGCTCCGACGCGTTCCGCTACTACTTCCTGCGGGCGATCCAGTTCGGGTCCGACGGGTCGTTCTCGTGGGAGCACATCCACGCGGTCTACACCTCCGAGCTCGCCAACGGGCTCGGCAACCTGGCGTCACGTGTGGCCGCCATGGTCGGTCGGTACTTCGGCGGCACCCTGCCCGCACCTGTCGACCCGGGCCCGGCCGAACAGTTGGTCGCCGACAAGCTCGTCGAGACGGTCCGCGTGGCCGACAACGCCGCGGTCGCGCTGCGCTTCCACGAGGCGCTGGCGGCGGTCGACTCGTTCGTCGACACGGTCAACGGCTACGTCACCGAGCAGGAGCCGTGGAAGGTCGCCAAGGACGACTCGCAGGAGGCGCGCGACCGGCTGGCCACGATCCTCTACACCGCGGCCGAGTCGCTGCGGGTCATCGCGGTCCTGCACAACCCGGTGATGCCGAAGGCATCCGCCGCGCTGTGGTCCGAGCTGGGTGCCGAGGTGGCGTTGGGCCCGCTCGACGACCAGCGGTACACCAACGCCGGCCGTTGGGGTGTTCTCCCTCCGGGTTCGATCATCACCAAGGGCGAGGCGCTCTTCCCGAGGGTCGAGGAGTCGGACGCGCCGTGACCTCCGAGCCGGCGGCTGGACCCACCCGGGCCCGCGCGGACGGCGACGGCCGCAGGAACCGCACCCGGCCCGAGGCGCCCGCACCGCTGGCCTCGCCCGTCGCCGACTCGCACTGTCACCTCGACATCGCCGACGGGCCGGACGGCACGTGGCTGGACGTCGACGAGGCGGTCGCCAGGGCGGCGGCCGTCGGCGTACCCCGGATCGTGCAGATCGGCTGTGACCTCCCGGGTGCCCGGTGGGCGGTCGAGGCAGCCGACCGGCACGACGCCCTCGTCGCCGGTGTCGCCCTGCATCCCAACGAGGTACCGGTGCTCGACGCCGCGGGTGGACTCGACGAGGCTCTGGCCGAGATCGACCGGCTGGCGGGTTCGAGTCCGCGGGTACGCGCGATCGGCGAGACGGGACTCGACCACTTCCGCACCACCGAACCAGGCTGGAAGGTCCAGGAGGACGGCTTCCGGGCGCACATCGCCCTGGCCCGTACGCACGGCAAGGCACTGGTCGTGCACGATCGCGACGCCCACGACGACATCCTCCGCGTACTCGCCGAAGAGGCCGCGCCGCCGAAGGTCGTCCTGCACTGCTTCTCCGGCGACGCCGACATGGCCCGCGAGTGCGTCCGGCGTGGCTACTACCTGTCCTTCGCGGGGACCGTGACGTTCAAGAACGCCGGACCACTGCGCGAAGCGCTCGCGACGGTCCCGCTGGAACAGCTCCTGGTCGAGACCGACGCGCCCTACCTCACTCCGTCGCCGTACCGCGGCCGCCCCAACGCGAGCTACCTCATCCCGCTCACCATCCGCTGCATGGCGGAGGTCAAGGGCGTCGACGAGGAGGCCCTGTGCGCGGCGATCGCGGCCGCGACCACGGAGGTCTTCGGCAGCTGGTAGGTGAGGACGTGGAGGTCCTGACGTTCGGGCACGGCACCGCCGACGCCGACACCATCGCGTCGCTGTTGCGGTCGGCGGGCGTCGCGCTGTTGGTCGACGTCCGCACCGCGCCCGGAAGTCGCCGGAACCCCCACATGGCAAGGGATTCGCTCGCGACCTGGCTGCCCGAGCGGCAGGTCGGCTACCGCTGGGAACCCCGCCTCGGAGGGTGGCGGAAGGCGCCTCCGGACTCTCCCGACACCGCCCTTCGCGAACGCGCGTTCGCGGGCTACGCGGCCCACATGCGGACGCCGGAGTTCGCCGCCGCCGTCGACGACCTGCTGGCCGATGCGGCCGAGCGGCGTACGAGCGTCATGTGCGCCGAGACGGTCTGGTGGCGGTGCCACCGCAGGCTGCTGTCCGACCACCTGGTCCTCGTCCGCGGCGTGACGGTGCGCCACCTGATGCATGACGGACGGCTCCAGGACCACCGTCCGACCGACGTCGCCCGGATGGGTGCGGACGGGCTCCTGGTCTACGACGCGGGCCAGCAGACGCTCTGACCTCGAGGCGCCGCTCACCGCGCGGTTGATCACGCAGAGTGAGCGAATTCAAGCCTTTTCTCCACGCTGGGTTTGATCTGTGCCTGGTCCTCCGTTATCGTCTCGAAACGTTGGCCGGGGTCGGGAAGCCTCGGGCGGCGTGCAAGGGGGGTTTCACAGGCGCACCCCGCGCGGCAGGTTCGAGCAATCTGCCGTGTGCCCTCGAGGGGAGGGAGGGTCGCTGATACGGGCCGCCTTCTGACGCCACTCGCCCGTGCCCGGGAGTTGCAAGCATCGGAGCACCGTGCATAAGAAGGCCCTGATCGGTGCCGTTGGCATCGCTATGGTGGGCGCGCTCGGTATCAGCGGAGCCGCCTACGCATCCCTCGACAAGGCCGTCACCGTCTCGATCGACGGCAAGACGCGCACCATCCACACGCTCGGCTCCTCGGTAGCCGACGTACTCGAGTCCGGGAAGATCCCGGTCGGGTCCCGCGACCTCGTAGCACCGGCTCGGTCGACCGAGATCCGCGACGGCAGCCGCATCGCCGTCCGCTACGCACGCAAGTTGACCCTCGAGGTCGACGGCACGAAGAAGTCCCACTGGGTGACCGCGTTGAGCGTCGGGGAAGCGTTCAACGAGATCGGTGTCCGGTACTCCGGTGCGCGGCTGTCCGCGAGCCGGTCGGTGGGCATCGCACGCAAGGGTCTGGCCGTCGACGTCCGGACTCTCAAGCGCCTCGTGATCAAGCACGACGGCCGGCAGACGGCGGTCTCGGCGCCGGTCCTCACCGTGTCGCAGGCCCTCGGCGAGGCGAACGTCGGGATCGACGCCGACGACCGGATCCAGCCCGAGCTGTCGGGCCTGGTCGAGGACGGCACCACGATCACGATCACCCGGATCGACAACAAGACGCGTTCGATCACCGTCTCGATCCCGTACAAGACGATCCGTAGGACGGACTCGTCCATGTACGACGACCAGAGCCGGGTCGAGCGGGCCGGTGAACGTGGTGCGAAGGCACAGGTTGTGAGGATCCTCTACGTCGACGGCAAGAAGAAGTCGACGAAGGTCCTCTCGCAGAAGGTCGTGTCCAAGCCGGTCGACAAGATCGTCGTCGTCGGCACCAAGGAACGCCCGTCCAGCGGTGGCGGCGGCGGCAACGTCGGCGGAGGCGTCGACGACCTGAACTGGGCGGCGCTGGCCGACTGTGAGTCCAGCGGCAACCCGCGGGCGGTCAATCCCTCGGGCTACTACGGCCTCTACCAGTTCTCGCTGTCGACCTGGCGCTCGGTGGGCGGCTCCGGCAACCCGATCGACAACTCGTCCGCCGAGCAGACCTACCGCGCGAAGCTGCTCTACAAGCGCGACGGCGCGAGCCAGTGGACCTGTGGCGACCGGTTGTTCAGCTGAGAGCGAGTACGTCACGAGCGCTCACGAGGGGGCGGGTAGCGTTCCCACGTGAGCGAGGAACCTGAGGCGACGTCCGCCGGTCCGAGACTTCTCGGGCCGGCGGACGTCCGCGTTCTGGTGGGTGACCTCCAATTCCGTCCGACCAAGCAGCGCGGGCAGAACTTCGTCACCGACGCCAATACCGTCCGCCGGGTCGTCCGGGCCGCCGGTGTCGGCCCCGACGACGTGGTGCTCGAGATCGGACCCGGCCTCGGCTCCCTCACGCTGGCCCTGCTCGATGCGGCGTCCCACGTCGTCGCGGTCGAGGTCGACGCGACCCTGGCGGACGCGCTGCCGCCCACGGTCGCGAGGTTCGCGCCGACCCGCGCCGACCGGCTCACCGTCGTCCACGCCGATGCGCTGCGGCTGGCTCCGCCCCTTCCGGGCCCGGTGCCGTCGACGCTGGTGGCCAACCTGCCGTACAACGTCGCCGTACCCGTCCTGCTCGAGGTGCTCGCCCGCTTCCCCTCCATCGACCACGGCCTCGTGATGGTGCAGCTCGAGGTCGCACAGCGGCTGGCGGCGACGCCGGGGTCCAAGGTCTACGGCATCCCGAGCCTGAAGGCGGCGTGGTACGCCGAGGTCCGCACCGCCGGCCTGGTCGGGCGTACCGTCTTCTGGCCGCAGCCCCACGTCGACTCGGGGCTCGTCGCCTTCACCCGGCGCCCCGCTCCGGCGACGACCGCCAGCCGGGAGCAGGTCTTCGCGGTCGTGGACGCCGCGTTCGGGCAACGCCGCAAGACCCTGCGGTCCGCCCTCGCGGGAGTGGCGGGCTCACCCGTCCGCGCGGAGGAGGCGCTGCGCGAGGCGGGCGTGGACCCGGGTGCCCGCGGCGAGCGTCTCGACATCGCCGCGTTCGCCCGGATCGCCGAGGCGCTGGCCGCGGCGGGGGCGCGACACCTGTGACCGAAAGGAACCCCGGCCGGTGAGTGCTGTGGTCGTTCGTACGCCCGCCAAGATCAACCTGGCCCTCATGGTGGGTCCGGTCCGCCCGGACGGGTTCCACGAGCTGGCGTCGGTCTACCAGGCGGTGGGCCTGTACGACGAGGTGAGTGCGTCGCCGGCCTCCCCGGGCGAGATCAGCGTGACCGTGACGGCGTCGGAACCCGCGGGCGGTCTGACCGCCACCGACCTGACCGGGGTGCCGCTGGACGGAGACAACCTCGCCGTCCGGGCGGCGACGCTGCTCGCCGACCACTGCGGCATCGACGCCGGCGTGGCGCTCGCGATCCGCAAAGGCATCCCGGTCGCCGGCGGCATGGCCGGGGGGAGCAGTGACGCCGCCGCGGCCCTCGTCGCCTGCGATGCGCTGTGGGGGACGAAGCTGGACCGGACCGAACTGCTCACGCTCGCGGCCGAGCTGGGCAGCGACGTGCCGTTCTGCGTGGCTGGTGGTACGGCGGTGGGATCCGGCCACGGCGAGGTCGTGACGCCTGCCCTGGTCCGCGGTACGTACCACTGGGTGTTCGCTCTCGACACCGAGGGGATGTCCACCCCGGCCGTCTACGCCGAGCTCGACCGGATGCGCGGAGATCTGGCCGTCCTTCCGCCACGGGTGCCCGACGCCCTCATGGCAGCGCTCCGCGTCGGAGACCCGCGAGGCGTCGGTGGCGCGCTCGCCAACGACCTGCAACCGGCAGCGCTGCGGCGCAGGCCGGGGCTCGGACGGGTGCTCGCGACCGGACTGGAGTACTCACCGCTGGGAGCGGTGGTCTCGGGATCCGGGCCCACCTGTGCCTTCCTCGCCCGGGACGCCGCGCATGCCGTCGACCTCGCGGTCCGCCTGGCCGGCGCCGGAGTCTGCAGCTCCGTACGCACGGCGTCCGGGCCCGTCGCCGGTGCCCGGATCGTCACAGAGTGACGCTCTGCGCGGCGGGCGTCCCGCCGCGGCGGGGGCAACTGGTGAAAAGCGGTTGTGCGGACGGCACGAGCCGGGCAGGGTAGTGCCGAGCGCGACCAGGAGGTCGTCGTTCCCGTTGACCGGCCCCACCGCGGTATCGGTGCGCCGGAGGACCAGAGGAGGTGCGTCCGAGATGGCCAAGTCTGTCATCTGGCACGGGCTACGCACCCGTCCTCTCGTGCATCTCTCCGTACGCTGACGCGCACGTCGCGCCGCTCCGGAGGATGCGTCCTCCGAAGGAGCTTCTAGTGCCACGGCGCAACCTGACCGACGACACCACTGAGCAGTCCGTCGACCGGTCCTCTCTCGACAGCACCGATCCGTTCGACAGCACGGCCGAGCTCGACAGCACGGCCGAGCTCGACAGCACGGCCGAGCTCGACAGCACGGCCGAGCTCGACAGCGCAGCCGAGCTCGACAGCGCAGCCGAGCTCGACACCACACACCACGCGTACGACGACCCGTACGCCCGCTACGACGTGTTCGACGAGGACGTCGACGCGCCCACCGCCGCGCGGATGAAGCGCCGCCGGTCCGACGGCGAACCGGCGCCGCGGGCGCGCGGCCGCATGACCGAGGAGGCCCGCGCCCGGTTCGCGAAGGAACGCGAGGCCGCGGCGGCCGACGACACGCCACCCACCGGCTACCGGTGGACCACCTGGGACGACCCGGGTGCACCACGTGGGCCGGAGCCGTACCCCGACTGGCTCGTCACCGACCTGGGGGCCGTCGACACCGAGCTCGGGATCCTCAAGACCGGCAAGGAGGCCGACGTCTTCCTCGTCGAACGCGGCGTCCCCGACACCGACCAGGTGTGCCTGCTGGCGTCCAAGCGGTACCGCACGGGCGACCACCGGCTCTTCCACCGAGACGCGGGCTACCTCGAAGGGCGCCGGGCCCGGAAGTCGCGCGAACAGCGGGCGATCAGCAACCGGACTCAGTTCGGCCGCAACCTGATCGCCCAGCAGTGGGCGGTCAGCGAGTTCGCGGCATTGGGTGAGCTGTGGGCGGCGGGCGCACCCGTTCCGTACCCCGTGCAGCACCTCGGCACCGAGTTGCTGATGGAGTTCCTCGGTGACGAGGACGGCCAGGCGGCGCCGCGGCTGTCCCAGCTGCGTCCCGAGCCTGACCAGCTCGCCGACCTGTGGCGGCAGTTGCTGAACGCGCTCGCTATCCTGGGCGGGCTCGGGTACACACACGGCGACCTCTCCGCGTACAACCTGCTCGTGCACGGGGACGAGCTGGTTCTCATCGACCTCCCGCAGCTTGTGGACGTCGTGACCAACCCGCAGGGCAGGCAGTTCCTCGAGCGCGATGCGCGCAGGGTCAGCGAGTGGTTCGTCGCGCACGGCCTGCCCGCGGACATGGCCGACCCCGCGGACGTGGTGGCCATGGTGCTGACGGAGGCGGGCGTGCGGTGACCTGACCGCGACGACCGGACCCCTGACCGTCCGGGCCATCCTGACCACCCCACCTTGTCGGTGGGGCCCGCCAGGATGGTCCGGATGGGTCAGGATGAGGACGTGCGCGACAAGGCAGCCGACGAGCGGAGTGATGAGACCTTCGAAGGCCAGGACTGGTACGGCCGGGAGTTCGACGGCGACCGGTTCGTCCGCTGCGCGTTCCGCGACGTCGACTTCACCGAGGCACGTAGTCGTGGTGCGGTGTTCGACCGCTGTGAGTTCGGCAACTGCCGCTTCAACGCCTCGGAGCACCACGAGTCCGCGTTCGTGGGCTGCGAGTTCCGTCGTACGTCGTTCTTCTCGGCGACGCTCGAGGGCTGCAAGCTCACCGGCAGCGGGTTCGTCGACTGTATCCTGCGGCCGATCACGGTGACCGGCGGGCAGTGGTCCAGCGTGCTGCTCCGAGGAGCCGACCTGACCGGCCTCGACCTGTCCGGCGTGCGCCTCAGCGACGCTGACTTCTCCGAGGCCAACCTCACCAAGGTGACGCTCCGCGACTGCGATCTGTCGTACGCCACGCTGCGCAACGCGCTGCTCAAGGAAGCCGACCTGCGCAGTGCGAACCTACGCGCCGTCGACCTCAGCGCCGCGGTGCTCGACGGCACCCACCTCGATCTCGTGGGTGCGGTCGCTCTCGCGGAGTCCTACGGCGCACGGGTGGACATGGGCGGCTGAGGCCGCCGCGGCCGGCTACCAGCCGAAGCTGGTCGACTGCTCGGGCGGGGTGAGGCGGGGCAGCTCGTCGCACATGATGATCTGGGTGAACCCGTCGTGGCCGTGGATCGCCGTGACGTCGGCAAGTGACTCGTACACGTTGACCGAGGGGCGCGAACCGCACCAGGCGAGGCTGACCTTGCCGTTGGGGTAGACGGTGCCCCAGGCGACGACACCGGTTCCGGAGACTCCGGTTGCATCACGGTGTCGATAAAGCTGAAAGCGACACGGCATAACTGTCGTGACGACGGGCATGGACCCTCCATCTACGTGACGGCGGCCCCCAGCGATGTGGGTCCTACGGGCCGCCGCGCAGGGAATGGGCCGGGGTCTACGACGGCCCGCAGGGACTCCCAGAGTGACAGGATCACCACGGATGGTCAAGTAACTCTTCCAATGTAAATTTTCATGATCTGGTCTGGCCCATCCTGTTGACGATTTCCCGATCGATCACTGCCAAAATACTTGCGACATCTGGGGCAACGAGTCACACTTGGGCGCAGTTACGCACGGCGGAGGTTCGCATGCCCAGAGTGACCGGACCCACGATCGCACGCTGGCGCCTCGGCAAGGAGCTCAAGCAGTTGCGCGAGGCGGCCGGCCGCTCATTCACCGACGCCTCTGATCGGCTGGACTGCTCGGAGTCGAAGATCCGCAAGATCGAGGCTGCCGAGGTCGGCGTGGTCAAGGCTGAGCTCGACGCGTTGCTCGACCTCTACAAGGTCGACGACGAAGACATGAAGATCCTGCTCCACGAACTCCAGAAGCTCGGCAAGCAGCGTGGCTGGTGGGCTCCTCTGGGTTCGATCCCCAAGCAGTACTCGTCCTTCGTGGCGCTCGAGTCCGACGCCCAGCGGATCCGGACGTTCGAGGCCATGGTCATCCCCGGCCTGCTGCAGACGGAGGAGTACGCCAACGCCCTCGACGCGATGTCGACGTTCGAGTCACCGGCCGAGCGGGAGCGCGCGGTCGAGATCCGGATGCGTCGGCAGGACGCGTTCTGGAAGGACCGCGGCGACCCCAGCCGGCTGTGGGTGATCGTCGACGAGGCGGCTCTGCGCCGTCCCGCCGGCCGCAAGCCCGAGGTCATGCGTGGCCAGCTCATGCGGCTGCTGGAACTCAGCGACCGCTGCATCTTCCAGATCGTGCCGTTCGAGGTAGGCACCTATCCCGGCACGGTCGGGTCGTTCACGATCTTCGACTTCGCGGAGAACGTGCACTCACCGGTCGTCAGTACGTTCAGCCAGGCAGGCATTGCCTACCTGGAAAAGTCCGCCGATGTCGACCGCGCCAACCTGGCCTTCGGCCACATGGCGGCGGTGGCCCTGAGTCCCTCTCAGTCGGCGAAGAAGATCTTGGCCATCCTCTCGGAGATGGCCAAAACACAAGGAGGCGAACATGAAGGTTGACCTGTCTCATGTGCGGTGGCGTAAGGCCAGCGCGTCCATCGGCATGTCGAACTGTGTCGAGGTCGCGGATCTGGGCACTCGCATCGCCGTCCGCGACTCAAAGGATCGTCAGGGTCCGAAGCTGATCTTCAGCGCCGGCTCGTGGTCGACCTTCGTGGGCGGGGCCAAGCGAGGAGATTTCAACCTGCGCTGAAAGTGCTCGGTGCTGGTGCAAATTATCGCCACATAGTACGAAAGCTCGGAAACCCCCGGCTTGTCCGGGGGTTTCCGCATGTCGCTCTTTTGTAAGTAATGTCCGATATATCTGGATATGAGGTTCTTCTCAGGCTGGCGCCGGGGCGTCGTGGACCGGCCCCCGCTCCGCCCGGGTGTACAGGTCGGCCCAGTCCTTCGAGCCGTCGTCGACGCGCGCCTCGAACGTCACGCCGCGCTCCTGGACGGGGTGGTTTCCGGCCAGGAAGTCGGTCCACAGCTGCGACATGTGCGCGTAGTGCACGACCTTGCGACCGGGCCAGCCGACCGACAGGACGTGCCGGCGTTCGGGCCGGTCGTACGGCTTCGACGTCATGCGGTACCGCTCGAGGGCATCTTCGTCGACCACCACACCGAGACCCGGCTCCGTCGGCGCCTTGACGTAGCCGTCGCGAATGGTCAGCGGCTCGACGATCAGGTCGTCGGCGTAGTTGTTCATCGCCGTCACGGCCGGCCAGCGAGCGTGGGTCAGGACCGACCCGATGTGCGCGCACAACGCGGTCGTGATCCCGGTGCCGACCATCTGGAGCCAGAACGGTTTGCCGAACTCCGCGTTCAGGACTCCCTGTCGCTGCATCGCGGCGATGCCGCGTTCGACCACGAACCCGTCACAGGTCTCCTGCCGCATCATCACCGGGTACGGCTGCGCGTGCAGGTGGACGGCCACGGGACGGGCCACCTTGGCGCGGATCTGGCGGTATCCCTCGAGGTCGGGGTGCGGGATCGGGGACTCGTAGATCGCGACCCGCTCGTCCCGGTCGAGCTCGCGCAGCACCGGCACCGCGTCGCCGGCGGAGAGCAGCATGCCGTTCCAGTCGATGTCGAGCCGGTAGTGCTCCGGGGTCACCGCGCCGATCGCGCCCACCTGGTCGTAGACGTCGAACCACGGTCGGGCCTTGAACTTGTGGTACGCGTACCCGGCTGCGACGGCCTCCCGGGCCTCCTCGGCCAGCGCCTCCGGCGGCATCTTCGTGTTCCACCAGGCGATCGGGCACCATTCGCGGACGCGGGGGCCGAGTAGGGACGACACGGGAACCCCGAGCGCCTTGCCCACCACGTCGTACATCGCCATCTGCAGTCCGGGACCGAGCGAGTCGTCGGCGAGGAAGTCGGCCGGGTTGCCGCCGCGTACCCGGGCGACGGCCTCCTCGGGCACCCGGCCCCAGCTGTAGTGCAGGAGCGTCTCGCCGTATCCCGTGAGGCCGGCGTCGGTGCGCACCTTGATGACCTCGACGACGGTCCAGTTCCAGACGAGGAGCGCGTTCCACTCCTCGCAGCGGTCGGTGAACGGTACGTCGACGACGATCCGTTCCACGTCGGTGATCTTGAGAGTGGCAACCATGCCGTCCATCCTGGCGCAGGTGGGTGCGCCAGGCCGAGACCCTTACTCGATCGTGCCCGGGACCGGACCCGGGATAGCCTCGAGCGGTTGTCATGGTGGGCGGGTGCCCGCCGCACCGGGCGGTCGGCGACAAGCGCTGCCGGTCCGGCACAGACGGTCAGGAAAGGCAGGATGGCGACGAACCTCGTCAACCTCGAGCGGGTCGAGAAGGCGTACGGCATCAAGGCCCTGCTCGACGGCGTGAGTCTCGGAATCGCCGAGAGCGAGCGGATCGGTGTGGTCGGCCAGAACGGTGCCGGCAAGTCCACCCTGCTCGGCCTGCTGGCGCGGACGGAGCCGCCGGACGCGGGCCGGGTCACGCACACCAGCGGACTCCGCGTGGGCACGCTCGCCCAGCACGACGACCTCGACCCGGAGGCGCGCGCGGAGGACGTCGTCCTCCGCGGCCGGCCCGAGCACGTCGCGATGGCCGATCGGAGGGTGCGGGACGTCCTCGCCGGACTGCTCGGCGACGTGGCGCGGGACCGGACCATCGGCGGCCTCTCCGGCGGCGAGCGGCGGCGGGTCGCCCTGGCCCGGCTGCTCGTCGACGACCACGACCTGCTCCTGCTCGACGAGCCCACGAACCACCTCGACATCGAGGTGACCGACTGGCTCGCGCGGCACCTGGTGGCACGGAGCGAGGCGGTGGTCGTCGTGACGCACGACCGGTGGTTCCTCGACGCGGTGTGCACCACGACCTGGGAGCTCGCCGACGGCGAGATCGCGGCGTACGACGGCGGTTACGCGGCCTACGTCCTCGCCCGGGCCGAACGCGAGCGGCTCGCCGACACCTCCGAGACCAAGCGCCGGAACCTCCTGCGCAAGGAACTGGCCTGGCTGCGCAGGGGCGCGCCCGCCCGGACGACGAAGCCGAAGTTCCGGCTCGACGCGGCGTCGGCCCTGATCGACGGCGAACCCGCACCGCGGGATCCGCTGGCGCTGGCGAAGTTCGCGTCGGCCCGGTTGGGCAAGCAGGTGATCGACCTCAAGGACGTGGACGTCCGGCGCGGGGAGCGGGACCTGTTGCGGCGGATGACCTGGCAGCTCGGTCCCGGCGACCGGGTTGGCATCGTCGGGGTCAACGGTGCCGGCAAGACCACGTTGCTCCGCCTGTTGGCCGGGGAGTCCGAGCCCGACCACGGCAGGATCACCTGGGGCCAGACCGTCCAGCTCGCTCACCTTGCGCAGGAGTTGGGCGGTGTCGACCCGGACGCGATCGTCGTCGACGCGGCCGAGGACATCCGCCGGGTGACCAAGCTCGCGGCCACGAACGTCCGTCCCGGCGCGATCGGCCGCCGTCCCGTACCCACCAGAGGGCCCGAGGTCACGGCGATCTCGTTGCTGGAGCAGTTCGGGTTCCGCGGCGACAGGCTGCGCGTCCGCGTGGGCGAGCTGTCCGGTGGCGAGCGCCGGCGGCTCGAGATGTTGTGCCTGCTCCTCGACGAACCCAACGTCCTGCTGCTGGACGAGCCCACGAACGACCTCGACATCGACACACTTCAGGTGGTCGAGGACTTCCTCGACGGTTTCCCTGGCTCGGTCGTCGTCGTGACCCACGACCGGTACTTCCTCGAACGCGTCTGCGACAGCGTGTGGGCATTGCTCGGCGACGGGACGCTCGGGCTGCTGCCCGGAGGAGTGGACGAGTACCTCTCCCGCCGCCGCGACGCCGACGCCGGCCCGGCACGCTTCGCCTCACCGGCCGTCGGAAGCGCCGGGACTGCCGACGCCCCAGGCGGTCCACCGGTGTCCGACGCGGCCGAGCTGCGGGCGGCCAAGAAGGAGCTGGCGAAGCTCGAACGCCAGTTGTCCCGGCTGGGTGCGCGCGAGGCCGAGCTCCACGCGGCCCTGGCCGAGCACGCCAGCGACTACACCCGGCTGGTCGGCCTCGACGAGCAACTGCGTGGCGTCCGCGCCGAGAAGGAAGACGTCGAGACCCGCTGGCTGGAGCTCGCTGAATCGGTCGAGTGAGCTGAATCGGTCGAGTGAGCTGAATCGGTCGAGTGGGTCCGTCAGCGGGGTTCCCACGCGCCCGGCGAGGCGGCGAGGGTGCGTACGTGGTCGGGGAGGTCGCCGCTCACGACCGTGGCGAGCGTGGTCTCGTCGAGAACGCCGCGGACCGCGGCCCTGGTCGCCACCCAGACCGTCTGGAGGTGCTCGGCCGCGCCGTCGTACGCCGCCTCCTCGGGGCGCATGCCGCGGACGCCCGCGAGCGGCCCGTCGACGGCCCTGATGATGTCGCCGAGCCTGATCTCGGCGGCGGGCGCGGCGAGCCGGTAACCGCCGACCGCGCCCCGGTGACTGCGGACGAGCCCCGCCCGGCGCAGGTCGCCGAGGATCGCCTCGAGGAACTTGTGGGGCAGGCCTTGGGCATCGGCCAGCGCCTGTGCGGTCAGCATGTCGCCGGTCGCGGCCAGCGCCAGCATGGCCCGGACCGCATAGTCTGCTCGCGCCGAGATCTGCACGCGGACATCATGGCGTACGCCGGCCGTCCGCACGCGCACCCCGCCGCCGTGGGCACGTCCGGGTCAGGTCCGTGCGTCGAACGGCGCGACGAGAGTCTTGAGCAGTCCGGCGAGCTGGGCGCGTTCGTCGGGAGGGAGTGCGGCGAGGAGTTCCCGCTCGTGTTCGAGCAGGCCGGCAAGCGCCGCGTCGACCCGCTGCTGTCCGCGCGAGGTGAGTCGCACCCGGACCCCGCGCCGATCGGTGGGCTCGGGGCGGCGTTCGACGAGCTCCTTGGCGGCGAGCCGGTCGATCCGGTTGGTCATGGTGCCGCTCGTGACGAGGGTCTGGGTGAGCAACCGCCCGGGCGACAGCTCGTACGGTGATCCCGCGCGGCGCAGGGCCGTGAGAACGTCGAACTCCCAGGGTTCGAGGTCGTGTGCGGCGAAGACCAGCCGCCGGGCGCGGTCGAGGTGGCGCGCCAGCCGGCTGATGCGGGACAGCACCTCGAACGGCGAGACGTCGAGGTCGGGAAGCTCGCGCCGCCAGGCGGCGACCAGTCGGTCGACCTCGTCCTCGCCTTCGCCGCGGCGGGGCCCGCGAACGGGGTCGGCCGGGCGGATGTCTGGCTCCACCGCGCCAGCCTAGCCGGGAAGACGGGAAGTCAAGACTCTTGACATCGAGATACCGGGCCGGCCAAACTGTCTCGACATCAAGATAGATACGCCCAGCGGAGGACACCACATGACCAGCGACACCAGCAGGTCCACCAGCGACGTCCGATGGGACCCGCGCCAGTACCTGCTGTACGCCGACGAACGCGGGCGCCCGTTCGTCGACCTCGTGGCCCGGGTGCGAGCGGCCGACCCGTCCTACGTGGTCGACCTCGGCTGCGGACCCGGCCCACTCACCGAGACCCTCGCGCTGCGCTGGCCCGATGCCGACATCGAGGGTGTCGACTCCTCGCCGGAGATGATCGAACGCGCCAACGCGCGTCTCGCGGAGGACCCGGTGCCGGGCGGACGGCTGACGTTCACCCTCGGCGACGCGCGCGACTGGAAGCCGGCGCGACCGGTCGACGTCCTGATCACCAACGCCACCCTCCAGTGGGTGCCCGGGCACCTCGACCTGCTGCCGACGCTGGTCGACCAGCTGTCGCCGGGAGGCTGGCTGGCCCTCCAGGTACCGGGCAACTTCGGCAGCCCCAGCCACCAGATCCTGTTCGAGCTGGCCGCCGAGGAGCCGTGGAAGGGACACCTCGCCGCGTCCGTGAGTCAGCGGCCGAGCGCACCGGGACCCCAGACGTACGTCGACGTGCTCAGCGCAGCCGGCTGCCGCGTGGACGCCTGGGAGACCACCTACCTGCACGTCCTGGACGGCGACGATCCCGTCTTCGAGTGGGTGAAGGGCACCGGTGCCCGGCCGCTCCTGCAGGCCCTGCCCGACGAGGTACGGCCGGCATTCGAGGCCGAGTACAGGGCGCGCCTGCGCGAGGCGTACCCGCGACGCCCCTACGGCACGGTGCTGCCGTTCCGGAGGGTCTTCGCCGTGGCGCAGAAGCAGACCGGATGAGCGCGGGTACGGAGACCCTGGTCATCCGCGCGGCCGGACGGTCTGACCTGGCGGCGATCCTGGCCCTCGTCGCGGCGGATGCCATCCGGGAGGTGGCCGAGAACGTCGACACCGACGGCGGGGTGGCCGCACCGTACGTCCAGGCGTACGAGGAGATCGCGGCCGACCCCAACGCCCTCCTGCTCGTCGGCGAGATCGACGGCGAGGTGGTCGCGACCTGTCAGCTGAACTTCCTCCGGCATCTGATGCACCACGGGGGCCTGATCGCGCAGGTCGAGTCCGTCCGCACCGTGTCCCACCTGCGGGGGCGCGGTCTCGGCAGCGCGCTGATGGAGTGGGTGGTCGCCGAGGCGCGTCGACGTGGGGCCGTCCGGGTCCAGCTCACGTCGAACGCCGTACGGGTCGACGCCCACCGGTTCTACGAGCGGCTCGGCTTCGTCGCGAGCCACGTCGGCATGAAGCTCTACCTCGGGGCTGGCCAGGCATGAGGATCCACCACGTCCAGGTCTCGTGCCCGGCCGGAGGCGAGCCGGCGGCCCGGAGGTTCTACGCGGACGCGCTCGGCCTCGTCGAGGTCGACAAGCCTCCCGTGCTCGCGGGGCGCGGCGGCGCGTGGTTCCGGTCCGCCGACGGCGGCGTCGAACTGCACGTCGGGGTCGAGGTCGGGTTCCAACCGGCCCGCAAGGCACACCCCGCCCTCGGCGTCGACGACATCGATGCGGTGGCCGCGCGGGTGGTGGCGGCGGGGTACGGCGTGGAGTGGGACGACCTCTACCCCGGCCACCGGAGGTTCTACACCGCGGACGGACACGGCAACCGGGTAGAGATCCTCGGTCCCGATGGGACAGGCTAGGGCCCATGCCCGACACGAAGTCCACGCCCAGACCACGCGTCCTGCTGACCGGAGCCACCGGCTACATCGCCGGCCAGTTGCTGCCCGCGTTCCGGGAGCGGTACGACCTGCGCCTGACCGACGTACGACCGGGGGAGGGAGTCGAGGGGGTCGAGGTCGCCGACCTGCTGACCGATCCCACCGACGACCTCGCCCGGTTCTTCGACGGGGTGGACGTCGTCGTCCACACGGCGTACCAACGGCCTGACGGCGACGACCCGCAGTCGAGGTACGACGGCGAGCGACGCAACGTCGACCTCATGCAGCGGGTCTACCAGCTGTCCCTGGACCACGGCGTCCGCCGGGTCGTGGCCGCCAGCACCAACCAGGCCGCGAAGTGGTACGAACAGCCTTACTTCCAAGGGCTCCGCGACCGGGTCACCCCCGACGACTACCCGCGCCCGGACAACTTCTACGGCTGGGCCAAGGCGGCGTACGAGTCGCTCGGCTTCCTCTACGCCTGTGGCGGCGCGGGGCGGGCGCTCGAGGTCGTCCAGCTGCGAATCGTCGTACCCCGCGAGATCGACCCCGCCAACTTCCGGGACCAACCGGCGCACCGCTACGTCCGGGAGCTGGCCGGCTACATCTCCGAACGCGATCTCCAGCAGCTGTTCTACCGGTCGGTCGAGGCGGGCGACATCGCCGACGAGCACGGCGTACCGTTCCACATCTTCTACGGCGTCTCCGACAACGCGCGAACGTTCTGGAGCATCACCAACGCACGCAGGGTGATCGGCTACCAGCCGCAGGACGACTCCGAGCAGCGGTTCGCGGCCGACATCGCCGAGCTCCTGCACGACCGCAAGCCGTCCTAGGCGTAGCTCCGGGCGGCGCAGGTCGGGCTCACATGTTGATCATGTGACCCGCCAGGCCGTGCATCGCCTCCTTGACGGCCTCGCCCAGCGTCGGGTGCGCGTGCACGTTGCGGGCCACCTCGTGCACCGTCAGGTCCCACTGCTGGGCCAGCGTCAGCTCCGGCAGCAGCTCGGTGACGTCGGGGCCGATCAGGTGGGCGCCGAGCAGCTCGCCGTACCTGCCGTCGCTGAGGATCTTGACGAACCCGACCGGGTCGCCGAGCCCGTGCGCCTTGCCGTTGGCGCGTGAACGGGAACTTCGCGACGCGTACGTCGAAGCCCTGCTCGCGGGCCTGCGCCTCGGTCCAGCCGAAGCTCGCGATCTGCGGCTGGCAGTAGGTCGCCCGCGGGATCATCACGTAGTCGAGCTCCATCGTCTCCGCGTCCGCGATCGTCTCCGCGGCGACGATGCCCATCGCCTCGGCGGCGTGCGCGAGCATCAGCTTGGCGGTCACGTCGCCGATCGCGAAGATGTGCGGCACGCTGGTGCGGCAGCGGCCGTCGACGTCGATCGCGCCGCGGTCGGTGAGGGCGACACCCGCGTGCTCCAGCCCGTACCCCTCGACGTTGGGCTGGAAGCCGATCGCCTGCAGCACCTTGTCGGCCTCCAGGGTGCGCTGCTCGCCGCCCGTGCGGTGACGGTGACGGGCACCTTCTCGCCGGAGTCGTCGATGGCATCGACCCGCGTGGAGGTCAGCACCTCGATGCCGAGCTTGCGGTAGCGCCTGGCCAGCTCCGCCGAGACCTCCTCGTCCTCCAGCGGGACCATCCGGTCGAGGAACTCGACGATCGTGACCTTGACGCCGTAGTTGTGCAGCACGTACGCGAACTCGACGCCGATCGCGCCGGCGCCCGCGATGATGATGCTCTCCGGCAGCCGGTCGCTGAGGATCTGCTCCTCGTAGGTCACCACCCGCTCGGACAGCGACGTGCCGGGCAGCAGCCTGGTCGTGGCGCCGGCCGCGATGATGCAGTGGTCGAACGTGACCGGTCGGACCCGCCGTCGGACCGGTCGACCCGCAGCGTGTGCGCGTCGGTGAAGGTGCCGCGGCCGTCGTACTCCGTGATGCCGTTCTTCTTCATCAGGTAGTGCACGCCCTTGACCCGGCCGTCGGCGACCTTGCGGCTGCGCTGGAACGCCACGCCGTAGTCGAAGCCGGATCTCGCCGTCGACCTGGATGCCGAACGTCTTCGCCTCCTTGGTGAAGATGTGCGCGAGCTCGGCGTTGCGCAGCAGCGCCTTGGACGGGATGCAGCCCACGTTGAGGCAGACGCCGCCCCAGTAGCGCTCCTCGACGACCGCCGTCCGCAGCCCGAGCTGGGCGGCCCGGATCGCGGCGACGTACCCGCCGGGGCCGGCGCCCAGCACCACGACGTCAAAGTGTTCGCTCATGCCCACGACACTATGCGGCGGCCGGGGGACCCGTCGGGCGGGTAGCGTGCGCTCGTGCGCAACGGCATACGCGGGTGGCTCGCCCCCGGACGTCCTGACGATCCGGTCGTGGTCACCGACCGGGGAGAGCGGCGCGCGCTGATCCTCGAACTCGTGCTGGTGTTCAGCGTGACGCTGGGTCTTTCGGGGCTGCGAAGTCTCCTGTCACTGCTCGACGCACTGCTCAGGCCGGAGCCGCTGAGCAAGCAGTCGGTGGCGCTGAACGTGTCCCGAGCGGCGCAACAGCTCCTTGACATGGCGTTCCAGCTCACCAGCGTCCTGCAGCTGGCGGCCTGGGGCGGCCTCGCCGTCTACCTGCTGTGGCGGGGTGGCATCCGGCCGCGCACGATCGGGCTCGACCGGACGCGGATCTGGCGGGACGTCGGACTCGGTGTGGGCCTCGCGGCGCTGATCGGCGTACCCGGCCTCGGTCTCTACCTCGCCGCGCAGGCGCTCGACCTGAACCTCACCGTGCAGCCGTCGACCCTCGGCGACCACTGGTGGCGGACGCCGGTGCTGATCCTCTCCGCCGCCGGCAACGCGTGGGCGGAGGAGGTGCTGGTCGTCGGATATCTGCTGACCCGGCTCCGGCAGCTCGGCTGGGGAGAGAACGCCGCGCTGCTCGGGTCGGCCGTACTCCGCGGGTCGTACCACCTCTACCAGGGCGTTGGCGGGTTCGTCGGAAACGTGATCATGGGCGCGATCTTCGGGCGGGTCTGGCAGCGGACCAACCGGCTGTGGCCGCTGGTGCTCGCCCACACCCTGTTGGACGTGGTCGCGTTCGTCGGCTACACCCTGCTCAAGGACCACGTGAGCTGGCTGCCGTGACAGACCCGGCTCACCACAGACCGGTGTGGCTCTCGTAGCACGCGTTGAACTTGTCCTGGTCGTTCGACAGGCGTACGCACGGCTGCGCCTGGTTGGCCCAGACGAATCCCAGGATCACCGTGGCGACCGCCAGCACGAGCGCGCCCAGCGCGGCACCCTTGTTCGTGGCCCGGCCACGGTAGACACGAACCACACCCGTGAGCGCCAGAGCGAGGGCGAGGGCGGCCAGCAGGACGGCACCCGGCCAGGCGACGAGCACACTCGCGCCGAAGGCGGCGGCGCCGAGGGCGAGAGCGACCCAGCCGGACGTGTTCAGGGGTCGGCGTTCGGGGGGCCCTGCGGGCGCGGGGCCGCCGGCCAGCGGGTCGCCGGGGCCGCCGTCCAACGGGTCGCCGGCCAACGGGTCGCCGGGGCCGCCCAGGTCGGGATCACGGTCGGCGTCTCGGCTGCGGTCCGGTTCGGCGGCGTCGGGGGTCATGGCAGAGATTGTGGCCTCCGGCTGGTCCGGCGGTTTCGCCGGCGTCCGGATCGGACGCGTGCGGGCAGGATGGGTACGTCGGGTTCGCGGGGTTGGAACCTCCCAGGAACGCCGCGCCGTCACGGACAAACCGGTGGAAGGCACCCGGGCGCTCCCGCGTAGGCTGTGGGGCGCTGTTGGGGTGTCGTCTAAGGGCAAGACCTCAGAT
>CAVRKO010000009.1:0-685153 GCA_963721745.1 uncultured Actinomycetota bacterium
AGATGCCGATCTGGTACACCGCAGCCCAGCACAGCACGTAGTTGGCGGCGCCGATCCCCGCCACGTCGGTGATCCGCACGGCCACGTCGACCACCGCGACCGCCAGTGCCAGCACCGCCGGCACCAGCAGCCCCCATCTCCGGTCGGCCGCCATCGCCACCGGCGTCAACGCCATGACGACGAGGTACACCGGCACGAACCACAGGTGCATGGCGGCGGCCCACCCGCCGAACGACAGCGGGGAGCGTCTCGACGCCGGCCAGGACCAGCGCCGCGACCACGAGGAGTGCCACCGTGACGTACGCGGTGGTCGGGCCGAGAAGGGCGCCGAGTCGGTGTCGGACCCAGTCCGACGACCGACGGCCACCGGCATCGCGCCAGTGCGTCCACGACGTTGCGCTGGCGTATCCACCCACCAGGAAGAACACCGGGACCACCTGGAACAGGAGTGTCAGCCACTGGGTCCATGGCAGGACGTCCAGGGGATAGTCGTTGCCGAACCGCCCGTCGCGGTAGGTCACCGCCGAGACCAGCCAGTGCCCGATCACGACGACGATCACGGCGATCACCCGGTAGAGATCCGCCGACAACTCGCGGACCGGTGTCAGCGCGCGCCATGCTATCGCCGGGCGGTCCGTTACGTCTCAGATCTGGCCGTGGCGGGGCGGTCTGGTGCCGGACAGGGCGTACCTGCCGATGTGCTGGAGCTTCCACCGGGTCGCATCGTGCAGCGTGTGGGTGCGGGCGTCACGCCAGTAGCGGGAGAGGTTCCCGCTGCCGATGCGCTGCGCGTGCCGCCGAGTTCGAACAGCACGTTCGACGGCCTCCAACGACGCGCGTACTGCGGCGACCTTGGCGACCGCCACGGCCACCGACGCCGTCGGCCGCCGTGTCCTCGGTGGGGTTCGCGCGGGCGGCGTCGACGCGCCGCGCCGCCTCGGCGAGCAGCGCCTCGCGCACCGCGCACCGTCACGACGAGTTCGCCGGCGACCTGGATCAGCGGTGGGATCCTCGGCTGCCGTGTCCACCCCGGCCTCGAAGTGGGGCCGGGCCTTGGCGGCCTGGCGAATGCCCTCGGCCAGCGCGCCGGTGGCGATGCCGACGTCGATGGCGGCGTGCAGCAGCTGGGCGTGGGCGCCGTAGACGCTGGGCCCGGCGAAGATCGGGGTGAACGGCACGACGTGTTCGGCGGCACCGGCACGTCGTCCAGGGTGACGGTGCCCGATGCGGTGGTCCGCTGGCCCATGCCGTCCCAGTCGTCGACGATCTGGACACCGCGGCGCGTCGCGGGGCATGAACGCCAGCGACTTCGGGCGTCGCCGCGGTCGGCGCGTCGCCCGAGCCGTCCGCCAGCGAGGCCCGGACGATCAACCAGTCGGCGAACAGCGCGCCGGTGGAGTAGAACTTGCGGCCGCGAGAGCACGTAAGTCACCGGAGTCGTCCTCGGTGAGCGTGGTGGCGTCGACGTCGATCGGGATGCGGGCCGCGTTCGGACTGGGCGTTGGCGAAGCAGCGCTCCCGCGCGGACGATGCTCGTAGAAGAACGCCTTCTGGTCGGGTGTCCCGTTCAGACGCAAGGCTTCCAGGAAGGTGTAGTGGGACTGCGGAATCTGTGCGATCGAGGGGTCGGCGTGGGCGAGCAGGCCGGAACACCTCGGTCACCACGACTGCGGGCGCGTCGACGCCGCCGTACTCGGCGGGCACCGACAGCGCCAGCAGCCCGGATTCCTTCAGCGCCTTGCATCTGCTCGTGCGGCAGGTCCCGGTCGGCGTCACGGGCGCTGGCGTCGGCACCGAACTGCTCCGAGAGCCGTTGTGCCGCACGCGCACGGCGCCGCGGCGGCGGCACTCACCGAGCGGCGCTGACGAACGGGATCGAGGCGGGCGCGACGTCGACGCGGCCGGCGTCGAAGAGTCCGCGTTCGCGCAGGATCGGCACCACGCCCTCGCCGAACCAGTAGAGCTCTTCGAGATGCGGATAGCCGGAGAAGATGAACTCGTCGATCCCGACCTCGGCGTACTCGGCGATCCGGTCGGCGACGTCGGTGTGACTGCCCACGAGTGCGGTGCCCGCCCCGCCGCGGACCAGACCGACGCCCGCCCACAGGTTCGGCGCGATCTCGAGGCTGCGGGCGTCGTTCCAGGAACCGTCGGCGCGGTTGTTCTCGTGCAGCGCCCGCATGCGGCGCCTGCCCCTCGGACTGGCTGCGGCTCAAGCCCGGCCTGCGCCGCGCGGACCGTCTCCTCGTCGAGCGCGCCGACGAGCTTGTCGGCCTGCGCCCACGCCTCGTCGGCGGTGTCGCGCGAGATGGTGTGCAGCCGGATGCCGAAGCGGACGGTGCGGCCCTGGTCGGCGGCCTCCTTGCGGATCCACTCGACCTTCTCGCGGACGGCCGCGGGGGGCTCGCCCCAGGTCAGGTAGACGTCGGCGTGCCGTGCCGCGACTGGTCCGGCCGCGGCCGAGCTGCCGCCGAAGTACAACGGCGGCAACGGGTTCGGCAGCGTGGCCAGCGAAGCCTCCTCGACCTGGATGTGCGTGCCGTCCTTCGTGACGGTCTCGCCGGCCCACAACCGGCGGACGACGTCGAGGAACTCGTCGCAGCGCTCGTAGCGCGCGTCCTTGTCGAGGTGGTCGCCGAAGGCGCGCTGCTCGTGCGCTTCGCCGCCGACGACGACGTTGAGCAGGATGCGACCCGGCGCGTGCCGGGCGAAGGTCGCCGCCATCTGCGCCGACAGGGTGGGGCTGACGAGGCCCGGGCGGAACGCGACCAGGAACGCCAGCGAGGTGGTCTCGCGGGCGAGCAGCGCCGCGGTGACGAAGGCGTCCTCGCACCACGCGCCGGTCGGGATGAGCGCGCCGGTGAAACCGAAGGACTCGGCGGCCCGGACGATCGAGGCGAGGTAGTCGATCGAGGCGTCGCGGTCGCTGTGCGCGGCGCCGGCCGGGGTGCCGTGGCCGCCGCCGACGATGTGCCGGCTGTCGCCGTAGGTGGGCAGGAACCAGTGAAGTTTCACGGGCAAGGGAGTTGCTCCTATCTGCTGGCCGTCGGCTGCGAGGCTACCGAAGCGGACGACGAGGGCACGGTGGACGGGCGCTCGATGATCGTCGACGACGGTCCGCCCACGCGGTACGTCGATCCTCGGTGCTCGTCGGGCAGCCGGTCGCCGCGGCCGAACAGCTTGTTGCGCAACGTTCCCGGCGCGTACTCCGCCTGGTAGGCGCCGCGGGCGGTCAGCACGGGCACCACGTGGTCGACGAAGTCCGCGAACGATCCCGGGGTGATCGCGTAGGCCAGGTTGAAGCCGTCGACGTCGGTCTCGTCGACCCACTCCTGCAGCACGTCGGCGACGCGGGCACCCGAGCCGACGAACAGCGGGCCGATGCCGCCGATCTTGCCCCAGTCGGCGATGTCGCGGACCGCCCACTCGCCGCCGTCGGGGTCGGCGGACTGGAACGCCTTGACCGCCGACAGGATGGCGTTGGAGTCGACGTTGCCGATCGGCTCGTCGAGGCCGTAGCGCGCCAGGTCGACGCCCATCCAGCCGGACATGAAGACCAGCGCGCCCTCGGGGTCGCCGTAGGACAGGTACTCGGCGTGCTTGGCGCGGGCCTCCTCGTCGGTCTCGCCGGTGATGACCGTGGTGCAGGTTGAAGATCTTGCGCGGCGTACGGGTCGCGGCCGGCCAACTCGAGCTCGCGCCGGATCGTGGTGACCGTCTCGCGCAGGATCTCCTTCGTCGGGGCCGCGGTGAAGATCGCCTCGGCGTTCTCGGCGGCGAACCGGACGCCGCGCGGGGACGCGCCGGCCTGGAAGATCACCGGCGTGCGCTGCGGCGACGGCTCGGACAGGTGGATGCCCGGCACGGTGAAATGTGTTCCCGCGGTGGCCGATGTGGTGCACCTTCGCCGGGTCGGTGAAGACGCCGCGCTCGCGGTCGCGGATCACGGCGTCGTCCTCCCAGGAGCCCTCCCACAGCTTGTAGAGCACCTCGAGGTACTCGTCGGCGTGGTCGTAGCGGGCGTCGTGGGCGGGCTGGTCGGTCTGGCCCATGTTGCGGGCCGCCGAGGGCAGGTAGCCGGTCACGACGTTCCAGCCGACGCGGCCCTTGGTGAGGTGGTCGAGCGTGGAGAGCCGCCGCGCGAACGGGATACGGGTGCTCGAATCCGGTGCCGGTGGTGATGCCGAAGCCGAGGTGCTCGGTGACCAGTGCCATCGCCGAGACCAGCAGCAGCGGATCGTTGACCGGGACCTGCGCGGCCTGCCGGATGGCGGCCTCGTCGCTGCCGCCGTAGACGTCGTAGGTGCCGAGCACGTCGGCGATGAACAGGCCGTCGAACCTGCCCGCGTTCGAGGAGTTTGGCGAGGTCGGTCCAGTAGCCCAGGTCCTTGTACCGCGAGCGACTGGTCCTCCGGGTGCCTCCACAGGCCGGGGGACTGATGGGCGACGCAGTTCATGTCGAACGCGTTGAAGCGGATCGATCGGGTCACTGGCTGAATCCTCGCCGCAGCGCGGCCCGCGGTCACGGCTTTCCGTCATGGCGATTCGAAAGCGGCGTGCGAGCGGTGTCCCGACCGGTCGGCGATACTGGGCTTTGCCGACGGGTGACCTGGGAGGTTCGATGACTGCCGCGGCCGTGACCGAATGGCTGCTCGACTCCGATCCCGCGCTGCGCTGGCAGGTCGAGCGCGACCTCGTCGGCGAGCCGCAGGAGGTCTGGCGGCGACGCGGGCCCGGGTCGCCACGGAGGGCTTCGGCGCGCGGCTGCTGGCGCTGCAGGACCCGGACGGCCAGTGGGCGGGCGGCGCGTTCTTTCCCGCGGACTTCGACTTCGAGGGCCCGAGGGGGCCGAGGGTGCGGGCAGCCGTGGACGGCGACCACCTGGTCGTTGAACGCGTCTGCGGGAGTGGGGGCTGGACCCGGCCGTGCTGCGGGGCGCCGGACCGCCGAGCTGCTCGCCGCGAACAGCCGCTGGGAGTACGACGACCTGCCGTACTGGGGCGGCGAGGTCGACTGCTGCATCAACGCCTGGACGCTCGCCAACGGCGTCTGGCTCGGCGCCGACGTCGCCGGCATCGTCGACTGGTTCGTCGAGCACCGGCTGGCCGACGGCGGGTGGAACTGCGAGTGGGTCGAGGGCTCGACCCGGTCGTCGTTCCACTCGACGCTCAACTCGCTGAAGGGCCTGCTCGCCTACGACGCCGCCACCGGCGGCACCGCCGCGACCCGCGAGGCGCGCCGCGCCGGCGAGGAGTACCTGCTGACAGCGCGGCCTGTTCCGGCGGCTGTCGACGGGCGAGCCGGTGGCCCCGTGGGCGACCCGGTTCGCCTACCCGTTCCGCTGGTTCTACAGCGTGCTCAACGCGGCCGACTACTTCCGACGGGCGGCGCTGCTCGACGGCACGGCGCCGGACCCCCGCATGGCCGACGCCATCGAGCTGATCCGCGCCGCCCGCCAGCCCGACGGCACCTGGCTCCAGGGCGCGCCGGCACCCCGGGCGGGTGTGGTTCGAGGTCGACGTGCCGGCAGGAGAGCCGTCGAAGTGGCTGACGCTGTTCGCGACCCGGGTGCTGGACTGGTGGGACCTGCCCGGGACCTAGCCCTGGCTCTGGATCATCCCGATGCAGGTGCCCATGTGCTCCTGGGTGCAGGGGATGCCGTTCACGGTGCCGTAGCCGTTGGGGTTGTTGACCACGACGGCGCCGGACGGCCCCGACTGCGGGGGAACGACCACGCCTGGCGCGCCGAAGCCGCCTGCCTGACCCTGGGTGCACACCCCGTTCGACCGCGGCACGGTTCCCCACGGGCAGTCCTTGGCGGCAGCCGGGGAGGCCATGACCAAGGGCGCTGCGGCGAACGCCGCCGCACACCCGAAGGCGACAATCCCGCGCTTCACGTTGACCATGACGCCTCCAGACGACTCGTGGAACTTGGGTCAGCCTAACCCCTCGACCCCCATTCTCACCTCCCGTTCCTCCCGACCGGGTGCGAGCCCGTCGGGACCGTCACTTCGGATCACTCCGATCGGTACCCTGTGCGGCCCCCGCGGAGCTGCGTAGCTTTACCGCCAGTCCGTCCGTCGGGCCCTGACCACGCCGTGCGCACCACGGCTGCATCCGGAGCAGGCATCCGCCGGCGGGCACCCCGTGTTTCTTCGTCCGTGGATGGGCGCTGCGTCGGGAAGTGCACCCAAGACCGAGAGAGTCCACATGATCGAGATCGAGAACCTGACCAAGCGGTTCGGCGAACGCACTGTCCTCGAGGACGTCTCGCTGTCCGTTCCGATGACCACGGTGCGGTGCGCAGAGGCGTCCTCGTCGAACCCAAGCCGGTCGAAGAACCTCTCCACACGCCTGCGCAGGTCCGACTCCGTCACCTCGGCATCCGTCGAGGGGACGACGCCCGGCCACAGGTCGGTGCCGGCCTCGAAGAGCTGAGACCACCCGTCGTCGGGCTCGGCGAGGCCGAGATCGAAGGAGATGGCCGTGAATCCGGCGCCTGCGAGGAGCGACACCGGCACGTCGGTAGCACAGGAGTGCACGACGGGACAGGCGCCGGCAGCGATGATCGCGTCCACCACCAGGCGGAGCAGGGAGTCGGCCTCGGGCGGCTGGACGGTGCGGTGCCGGCCGAACCCGCTGGCTGTGGGCACCCCTCCGCCGAGCACGGCAGTGATGCTCGGCTCGTCGACCTGCACGACGACCTGCTCGGCCCGGCCGAACCGCCGGCGGACGTCGGCCACGTGCGTCGTGAGTCCCGCAGCGAGCGACTCGGCCAGCTCGCCGGGCACGAGTGGTCGGCCACCAGCTTGTCGCCACGCTCACGCTCGACGTTTGCGGCCAGGGTGAGGGGGCCTGTGACCTGCACCTTGAGCGGTCCGGCGTGGTCGGCGAGCATCTCCTCGGCGACGTCGAGGTCCTGCGCGAGCAGCGAGCGAGCACGCCGGAAGTCGCTTCCGGAGCCCACACCGAGACGCCAGCCACCGGGCTGGAGGTCGCCCTCGAGCCCGTCCAGGACGGCCAGGGCCCGGCCGATCATGCCGGCGTGCGGCCTCGGGCCGGCAGCTCGGGGACGAACGCGAAGTCGCCGACCTCGCCGCGGATGATGCGCAGGGACTCCGCAACGTATCAACCCCGGGCATCGACCCGACACCGGTGCCTGAGCTCACACCTGCACGCGACGCGTCTCGGCAATCGTGGCTGAGCCGACGACGCGGGTGCCGTCGTAGATGACGCAGGCCTGGCCGGGAGCGATGCCGTAGGCGGGGTCACGCGGCTCGACCCAACTGTCGCTGTCGCCGACCTCGACGACGCCGCGTGCTCGTCGCCATCGCCGCGCAGCTCGACGTGCCATGGAGAGGATGCCGTCGGGGGCCCGACCGGCCCACAGCGGCTTGACTCCGGCCAGCGCATCGACCCGGAGGTGCTCGCGCGGGCCGACCGTGACGGTGCCGCTCGTCGGCTCGATGTCGAGCACGAGGCGGGGCTGGCCGTCGTCGGCCGGGATGCCGAGGCGGAGCCCACGCCGCGACCGATCGTGAAGGCGTACGCGCCGTCGTGCTCGCGCAACACCGTGCCGTCCTCGTCGACGATCGCCCGGCTTCGGGCCGAGCTTGTCGCGCAGCCACCGGCATTGTCGCCGTCGGAGATGAAGCAGATGTCGTGGCTGTCGGGCTTGTGCGCGACCTGGACCCGCGGCGCTCGGCCTCGGCCTGACATCGGTCTTGTCGTGTCGCCGAGGGGGAACAGCGAGTGCGCCAGCTGATCCTGCGTGAGCACGCCGAGCACGTACGACTGGTCCTTGCCATGTCGACAGGCCCGGTGCATTTCGACTGTGCCGTCAGCGGCCGTCCGCAGCTGCGCGTAGTGGCCGGTCACAACTCCGTCGAACCAAGGGCGAGCGCACGGTCGAGCACGGCCGCCACTCGATGTTCTCGTTGCACCGCAGGCACGGGTTCGGGGTGGGCCGGCGCTGTACTCGGCCACAAGTCGTCGACGACCTAGTCGGCGAACTCGTCACTCATGTCCCAGACATAAAACGGGATGCCCAGCACATCGGCCGCACGACGAGCGTCTCCGGCGTCCTCGATGACAGCACCCGCGGGCTCCCGATCGGTACGAGCGCGGGTTGCGGCTCAGGGCGAGGTGGACGCCCGTGACGTCATGGCCCTTCGTCGACGGCTCGCGCCGCGGCGACCGCTGAGTCGACGCCGCCCGACATGGCGGCAATGACTCTCACGATGCACTCCTCACTGTGCCGTCGAAGGTGCTCCGCACCTGGCTCGCGGCGAGGGCGCGGTCGTGGACCGCGGGGAGCGCGGCGATCAGGGCGTCGACATCGGCTTCGGTTGACGTGTGTCCGAGGCTGAACCGGAGCGATCCGCGGGCCGCGACGTCGTCGTAGCCCATCGCCAAAAGCACGTGGCTGGGCTGGGGCATCCCGGGGTTCGTACGGCGGAGGTGGCCGAGGCCGGCGATCTTCTTGACGCGGTACGTGGGCTCCGCGACCGTCAGGGCCGACACGGCAGCTGATCCGGAGGTCGCCCATGGCCAGGTCGCGCGCGGACAAGGTAGGCACCACAGGCTGGTCCGGAAGAAGCGGCACGGAGATCGTAGGACGCGCCCGCCAACGGGGCCGTGCCGCCGTCCTCCTGGTCACCCTGCTCTCGCTCACCGTCCTCCTGGCGAACGGCTCCGGCGCCGCTCTCGCGACGACCGAGGCCCGCGCGAGCTCGACCGGACCGTCCACCGATGGTGCCGGCCGGGCCGACCCGGGCGCCACCGATACCGCCGACGCCGCCGATGCCGCCGGCCGTGCCGTCGTGGTGGCCGAGGAGCAGGTCGCGCCGCGGCAGGTCGACCTGAGTATCTCCTCGCCCGCCCTGGACGCCGTCGAGAAGGTCCGGCTGCTGACACCCGACGGATGGGCCGAGCGCCGGGCCGGCCAGCGCTGGCCGGTCCTTTACCTCCTGCACGGCTGCTGCGGTGACTACACCAGCTGGACCGGCCTCACCGACGTGGCCTCGATCCCTGCCCTGCATGACGTCCTGGTCGTCATGCCCGAGGCCGGAGACACCGGCTTCTACAGCGACTGGTGGAACCACGGCGAGGGCGGGCCGCCGGCGTGGGAGACGTTCCACCTGCGCGAGGTACGGGGGATCCTCGAACACGGCTACGGCGCCGGAAGCCGGCGCGTGGTGGCCGGACTGTCGATGGGCGGGTCGGTGCGCTGTCGTACGCCGCCAGACATCCCGGCATGTTCCGTGCGGCGGCGTCCTACAGCGGCGTCGTCGACACGCGGTACACCCCCGGCGCTTCGGACCTCGTTCTCGACATCGCCGGTGGTTACGTTCCAGACCCCCTGGCGCTCTGGGGCGATCCCGACGCACAGCGCCGGATCTGGCGTGCGCACAACCCGGTCGACCTGGCCCGGAGCCTGCGCGACATTCCCGTCTTTTTGTCGTGCGGAAACGGCGCCGCCGGACCATTCGACCCGCCGGATGGTGGCAGCGAGCTCGAGACACTGCTCGAATCGGAGAACGAACTCCTCGCCCGCCGGCTCAACAACGTCGGCGCCCGCCACCTGACGACACACTTCTACGGACCGGGAACGCACAGCTGGCCTTACTGGGAACGCGAACTGCACCGGTCGTTGCCGATGCTCCTGCGCGCCCTGGGGAACTAACGCGGACGTCCCACTGCCGTAAGACACGCCGGTGCCACCGCTTGAATCCGGCTTTTCTCCGGTGATTCATCTCGACGATGCCGTAATTCCCACAGAACACCCGTAGCCTGGTCGCGGGGTCGTACGTTGAGCCCTTTTGGGGATGGGCCACGAAGCTTCGCCATGGCCGCCGGCAACGCCTCC
Organism: uncultured Actinomycetota bacterium; assembly: GCA_963721745.1. Classification (GTDB taxonomy): domain Bacteria; phylum Actinomycetota; class Actinomycetes; order Propionibacteriales; family Actinopolymorphaceae; genus Thermasporomyces. The sequence continues at coordinate 9,869 of CAVRKO010000009.1, forward strand.
GGCCGCTGAAAGGAGCGTCATGAGCACCGCTGCCGCTGACATCGCCGCCTCCCCGACGGCAATTGTCGCGCCACCTGAGCCCGTCACGAGAGTAGAGATCCTCGACGTTCTCGACGACGCCTTCGCAGTCGGTCCCGCCTCCCGCGGGCAGCTGGTCGGCGCCGCCCGCGCTCAGGGTGCTCGAGCCGAGCTCGTCCGTCTGCTCGAGGAACTCCCGGACCGTCTGTACGTCCACCAGCGCCAGCTCTGGGTACACATGCCGAACGTTCCGGTCGGCCTCTGAGTCCCCGGTCACCGACCGGTACCAGCTTCTACCCACCCACCCGAGACCTCACGGCTCCCGGAGCGAGGGGCACCTTCCTCCTGCGAGTCCTACCCACCTGCCGGACGACGTCGGCTCTGCCGACCGCGCTCGGCATACCTGTGGCCGCCGGACCAGGGGCTGATGCCCGCTGGGCGGCCGCAGGACCGGGTTCAGCTCGTTCCGTCGCGCCTGGCGGCCCGCCGTCTGGGTTCGGCTACGCGCCGATGATGAGGCTCATCGCCTCGGCGCGGGTCGCGGGGTCACGCAGCTGACCGCGGACCGCCGACGTCACCGTCTTGGCGCCGGGCTTGCGCACACCGCGCATCGTCATGCACAAGTGCTCGCATTCGATGACGACGATGACACCCCGCGGCTCGAGGATGCGGACCATCGCGTCCGCCACCTGTGTGGTCAGGCGTTCCTGCACCTGCGGGCGTTTCGCGAAGACGTCGACCAGCCGGGCGAGCTTCGACAGTCCCGTGATCTGGCCCTGCGGGTTGGGGACGTAGCCGATGTGCGCCACACCGTGAACGGCACCAGGTGGTGTTCGCACACCGACCACACCTCGATGTCCTTGACCAGGATCATCTCGTCGTGGCCGATGTCGAACGTCGTCGCGAGGACGGCGTCGGGCGACATCCGTAGGCCGGCGAACATCTCGGCGTAGCTTCGCGCGACCCGGGCCGGCGTGTCCTTGAGCCCGTCGCGGTCGGGGTTCTCCCCGACGGCGAACAGGAGTTCGCGCACCGCCCGTTCGACGCGCTCGTGGTCGAACAGGGGCACCTTCTCCCGGTCTATGCCCGTGGCCGGCCGTCCGGGCTGGGTCCGCCTTCGGAGCGGCCTTCCTGCACGTCGGGTTCGCCTTCGGGGGCCGGTGCGATCACCAGACCGCCCTCGGGGTTCTGGCCGTTGGGCGAGAGCGCCGCCTTCGGCGTGTCGACCGGAGGGATCTCCGACGGCCGCCGCGTGGGCGATCCGGTCCACGCCGGACGCAGCTCGCGTCGGCGGAGGGGACCGAAGACCCGCTCGACCTGCTCCTTGTCGAGAGTCTCCCGCTCGAGAAGCTCGAGAACGAGGTTGTCGAGCACGTCGCGGTTTTCGACCAGGACGTCGAACGCCTCCTGGTGCGCCGCGTCGACCAGTCGCCGGACCTCCCCGTCGACGAGGGCGGCGACCTCCTCGGAGTAGTTGCGCTGGTGCCCGATCTCGCGGCCCAGGAACGGCTCGCCGTTGTTCTCGCCGAACCGGATCGCACCGAGGCGTTCGGTCATGCCGTACTGCGTGACCATGGCACGGGCGAGCGCCGTCGCCTTCTCGATGTCGTTGGCCGCGCCGGTCGTCGGGTCGTGGAAGACGAGCTCCTCCGCCGCCCGGCCGCCCATCATGTAGGCGAGCTTGTCGAGCATCTCCGACCGGGTGGTGGAGTACTTGTCCTCGTCGGGAAGCACCATGGTGTAGCCGAGCGCCCGCCCACGCGGGAGGATCGTGACCTTGTGCACCGGGTCGGTGCCCGGCAGCGCCGCGGCGACGAGAGCGTGGCCGCCCTCGTGGTAGGCGGTGATCTTCTTTTCCTTGTCGCTCATCAGACGCGTGCGCTTCTGCGGACCAGCGATCACCCGGTCGATCGCCTCGTCGAGCGCCTCGTCGTCGATCAGCTTCTTGTTCTGTCGGGCTGTGAGGAGCGCGGCCTCGTTGAGGACGTTGGCGAGGTCGGCGCCGCTGAAGCCGGGGGTACGCCTGGCGACGGCCAGCAGGTCGACGTCCTGGGCCATCGGCTTGCCACGCGCGTGGACCTGCAGGATCTTGTGGCGGCCGGCCAGGTCGGGCGCCTCGACGCTGATCTGCCGGTCGAAGCGACCCGGGCGCAGCAGCGCGGGGTCGAGGATGTCAGGCCGGTTGGTGGCCGCGATCAGGATCACACCGCCGCGGACGTCGAAGCCGTCCATCTCGACCAGCAGCTGGTTGAGGGTCTGCTCCCGCTCGTCGTGACCGCCGCCGAGCCCGGCCCCACGGTGGCGTCCGACCGCGTCGATCTCGTCGATGAAGACGATCGCGGGTGCGTTGGCCTTGGCCTGCTCGAAGAGGTCGCGGACCCGGGAGGCACCGACGCCGACGAACATCTCGACGAAGTCCGAGCCCGAGATCGAGTAGAACGGCACACCGGCCTCGCCCGCGACGGCACGCGCAAGCAGCGTCTTGCCGGTGCCCGGCGGGCCGTAGAGCAGGACGCCCTTGGGAATCTTGGCGCCGACCGCCTGGAACTTCGCGGGTTCCTGGAGGAACTCCTTGATCTCGCCGAGCTCCTCGATCGCCTCGTCACAGCCCGCCACGTCGGCGAACGTCGACTTCGGGGTGTCCTTGCTGATCAGCTTGGCCTTGGACTTGCCGAAGTTCATGACCCGGCTGCCGCCGCCCTGGAACTGGTTCATCAGGAACAGGAACAGCAGGGCGATGAGGACGAACGGCAGGAGCGTGGAGATCAGCGAACCCAGCAGGCTCGGGCGGGAGATCTCGACGTCGTAGCCGTCGGGAAGCTTCTTCTGGTCCGCCTTCTGCTGGAGCAGCTTCTGCAGCTCGAGGTCCTGACCGTTGACCCAGGCGGCCTTGAACTTCTGCCCGCTCTTGGTGGTGACCCGGATCTCCTGGTCGGTGCCGCCGACGATGACGGCGGACGCGACCTTGTCCGACCTGATCTGGTCGACGACCTTGAACGTGTCCGCCGGCTTGAATCCACCCGAACGGGTCACGATGTCGCCGATGAACAGGATCACGATGATGAGGACGGCGATCCAGAAGATCGGCCCACGGAAGAAGCGCTTAAGGTCCATGCTCCCGGGACTTTTCGGCCCCGTCCCTCCTGCTCATCACCCCGCACCGCGCTGAGACACCGCGATGCACCGACATGACAACGGTCACTCGAGCGATCGCCGCACCGCCCTCGCCCCACGGTGTGGGGAGAGTATGACCGTACACCGGGCCTACGGCCGGCGAAGCGGCGGCTTACTCGAGATTCATTCCCTTCTCACCACCGCAACGATGCTGCTCAGGTGGAGTGTTCCCCGGAACCCGGGGCAAGCCCCTGCGAGTCGCCCCACAAATGCCTGCGAGTCGCCCCACAACTGCGCTTTCGACCCGCCTGTCACCGCGCGTGGCGAGGCTCGTCAGGCGGACCCGCGTAGACGTGCGGCGCGAGCGTACCGATACAGCGTAGGTTGCGGTACTTCTCCGCGTGGTCGAGTCCGTAGCCGACGACGAACTCGTCCGGGATGTCGAAACCGACGTATTTCACGGAAACCGCCATCTTCACCGCCTCCGGCTTGCGCAGGAGCGTGCAGATCTCGACCGAGGCGGGTCCACGCGACCGGAGGTTGGCCACCAGCCACGAGAGCGTGAGACCGGTGTCGATGATGTCCTCGACGATGAGGACGTGCCGGCCGGTGATGTCGGTGTCGAGGTCCTTGAGGATGCGGACCACCCCGGACGACTGGGTGCCGGACCCATAGGAGGAGTAGGCCACCCAGTCCATCTCGACATGCCGCGTGAGCGCCCGGGCGAAGTCGGCCATCACCATGACGGCGCCCTTGAGGACGCCGACGAGGAGGAGGTCCTCACCGTCGTAGTCCTTCTCGACGGTTGCGGCGAGCTCGCGGACTTTGTCCTGGATCTGGTCCTCGGGCAGGAGGACGGCCTTCAGGTCGTGGTCGATCTGCTCGGGGTCCACCGAGGGTCTCCACCTCTCGAACGGGCGCGTGGTCAACTCGCGTGGGATGGACGGCTGGCCGGGTGCAAGCGTGCCATATCGCGACACCTGCCTCAGTGGGCGGATCCGGTATCTCCGGACGTGAGGTCCGAACCGTCCGAACCGTCGGCCGTGTCCGCCGCGTCCGCCGCGTCCGACTGGTCCGAACCGCCTGATAGGTCCGACCCGTCGGGCCGGCTCGGCACGAACGCGATCCGGCCGTCAGTCCGGCGGGCCCGAACGCTGCCGGGCAGGTCGACCCAGGCCTGTCCACGCCACTGCGTCACGAGCGCCTCGACGGCGGCGACGTGCCCGGCCGACAGGTCGGTGCCGGGGCTGCCGGACCAGAGCGCGGCACGACGGAGTACGCGCCGCCGAACCGCCGCCGGGAACGCGTCCAGCCGGTCGACGTACAACGTCACGGCGCTCCCGGACCGGCGCACCTCCGCGGCCGACAGTCTCGACCGGTCCACCACGCACTCGGAGTACGCCCGGTCGGCCCAGGCGTCGAGCGCGTCGGCGTCGTCGCGGAGCAGCTCGGCCGTCCGCGCCAGGGCGGCCGCGACGCCGGGGCCGAGCTCGGCCTCCAGCACCGGGAGGACGCGGTGGCGGACGCGAACTCTGGTGTACGCCGGATCGGCGTTGTGCGGGTCGTCCCACGGGTCGAGGCCCTCGGCCGCGCAGGCAGCGCTGGTCACGGACCGTTCCAGGCCCAGCAGCGGGCGCCGGTAGAGCCCGTGCACCTTCGCCGGCATGCCCGCGAGCGAGCGCGCGCCCGAACCGCGGGCCAGTCCCAGGAGCACGGTCTCGGCCTGGTCGTCGCGGGTGTGGCCGAGGAGCACCGCCCGGGCCTCGACCCGGCCGGCGGCCTCGCCGAGGCCGCCGGCGGGGTCGAGGCCCGGGCGGGCTGCTCGGCGAACCGCGACGACCAGGCCGAGCCCGTGCTCCTGGGACTGGCCCGCGGTTCGGCACGCGCTCGCTCGCGGGCATGCCGGCGAAGGTGCACGGGCTCTACCGGCGCCCGCTGCTGGGCCTGGAACGGCCCGTGACCAGCGCTGCCTGCGCGGCCGAGGGCCTCACCCGTGGGACGACCCGCACAACGCCGATCCGGCGTACACCAGAGTTCGCGTCCGCCACCGCGTCCTCCCGGTGCTGGAGGCCGAGCTCGGCCCCGGCATGGCGGCCGCCCTGGCGGGCGGCCGAGCTGCTCCGCGACGACGCCGACGCGCTCGACGCCTGGGCCGACCGGGCGTACTCCGAGTGCGTGGTGGACCGGTGAGATGTCGGCAGCGGAGGTGCGCCGGTCCGGGAGCGCCGTGACGTTGTACGTCGACCGGCTGGACGCGTTCCCGGCGGCGGTTCGGCGGCGCGTACTCCGTGAGTGCCGCGCTCTGGTCCGGCAGCCCCGGCACCGACCTGTCGGCCGGGCACGTCGCCGCCGTCGAGGCGCTCGTGACGCAGTGGCGTGGACAGGCCTGGTCAACCTTCCCGGCAGCGTTCGGGCCCGCGACTGACGGCGGGATCGCGTTCGTGCCGAGCCGGCCGCGGGTCGGACCTATCAGCGGTTCGGACCAGTCGGACGCGGCGGACGGGCGGACAGGCCGCGGTTCGGACGGTTGCGACCTCACGTCCGGAGATATCGGATCCGCCAGCTGAGGCAGGTGTCGCGATAGGCACGCTTGCACCCGGCCAGCCGTCCGTCCCACGCGAGTTGGCCACGCGCCCGTTCGAGAGGTGGAGACCCTCGTGGACCCCGAGCAGATGGACCACAACCTGAAGGCCGTCCTCCTGCCCGAGGACCAGATCCAGGACAAAGTCCGCGAGCTCGCCGCAACCGTCGAGAAGGACTACGACGGTGAGGACCTCCTCCTCGTCGGCGTCCTCAAGGGCGCCGTCATGGTGATGGCCGACTTCGCCCGGGCGCTCACGCGGCATGTCGAGATGGACTGGGTGGCCACTCCTCCTACGGGTCCGGCACCCAGTCGTCCGGGGTGGTCCGCATCCTCAAGGACCTCGACACCGACATCACCGGCCGGCACGTCCTCATCGTCGAGGACATCATCGACACCGGTCTCACGCTCTCGTGGCTGGTGGCCAACCTCCGGTCGCGTGGACCCGCCTCGGTCGAGATCTGCACGCTCCTGCGCAAGCCGGAGGCGGTGAAGATGGCGGTTTCCGTGAAATACGTCGGTTTCGACATCCCGGACGAGTTCGTCGTCGGCTACGGACTCGACCACGCGGAGAAGTACCGCAACCTACGCTGTATCGGTACGCTCGCGCCGCACGTCTACGCGGGTCCGCCGACGAGCCTCGCCACGCGCGGTGACAGGCGGGTGCGAAAGCGCAGTTGTGGGGCGACTCGCAGGCATTTGTGGGGCGACTCGCAGGGGCTTGCCCCGGGTTCCGGGGAACACTCCACCTGAGCAGCATCGTTGCGGTGGTGAGAAGGGAATGAATCTCGAGTAAGCCGCCGCTTCGCCGGCCGTAGGCCCGGTGTACGGTCATACTCTCCCCACACCGTGGGGCGAGGGCGGTGCGGCGATCGCTCGAGTGACCGTTGTCATGTCGGTGCATCGCGGTGTCTCAGCGCGGTGCGGGGTGATGAGCAGGAGGGACGGGGCCGAAAAGTCCCGGGAGCATGGACCTTAAGCGCTTCTTCCGTGGGCCGATCTTCTGGATCGCCGTCCTCATCATCGTGATCCTGTTCATCGGCGACATCGTGACCCGTTCGGGTGGATTCAAGCCGGCGGACACGTTCAAGGTCGTCGACCAGATCAGGTCGGACAAGGTCGCGTCCGCCGTCATCGTCGGCGGCACCGACCAGGAGATCCGGGTCACCACCAAGAGCGGGCAGAAGTTCAAGGCCGCCTGGGTCAACGGTCAGGACCTCGAGCTGCAGAAGCTGCTCCAGCAGAAGGCGGACCAGAAGAAGCTTCCCGACGGCTACGACGTCGAGATCTCCCGCCCGAGCCTGCTGGGTTCGCTGATCTCCACGCTCCTGCCGTTCGTCCTCATCGCCCTGCTGTTCCTGTTCCTGATGAACCAGTTCCAGGGCGGCGGCAGCCGGGTCATGAACTTCGGCAAGTCCAAGGCCAAGCTGATCAGCAAGGACACCCCGAAGTCGACGTTCGCCGACGTGGCGGGCTGTGACGAGGCGATCGAGGAGCTCGGCGAGATCAAGGAGTTCCTCCAGGAACCCGCGAAGTTCCAGGCGGTCGGCGCCAAGATTCCCAAGGGCGTCCTGCTCTACGGCCCGCCGGGCACCGGCAAGACGCTGCTTGCGCGTGCCGTCGCGGGCGAGGCCGGTGTGCCGTTCTACTCGATCTCGGGCTCGGACTTCGTCGAGATGTTCGTCGGCGTCGGTGCCTCCCGGGTCCGCGACCTCTTCGAGCAGGCCAAGGCCAACGCACCCGCGATCGTCTTCATCGACGAGATCGACGCGGTCGGACGCCACCGTGGGGCCGGGCTCGGCGGCGGTCACGACGAGCGGGAGCAGACCCTCAACCAGCTGCTGGTCGAGATGGACGGCTTCGACGTCCGCGGCGGTGTGATCCTGATCGCGGCCACCAACCGGCCTGACATCCTCGACCCCGCGCTGCTGCGCCCGGGTCGCTTCGACCGGCAGATCAGCGTCGAGGCGCCCGACCTAGCCGGCCGCCACAAGATCCTGCAGGTCCACGCGCGTGGCAAGCCGATGGCCCAGGACGTCGACCTGCTGGCCGTCGCCAGGCGTACCCCCGGCTTCAGCGGCGCCGACCTCGCCAACGTCCTCAACGAGGCCGCGCTCCTCACAGCCCGACAGAACAAGAAGCTGATCGACGACGAGGCGCTCGACGAGGCGATCGACCGGGTGATCGCTGGTCCGCAGAAGCGCACGCGTCTGATGAGCGACAAGGAAAAGAAGATCACCGCCTACCACGAGGGCGGCCACGCTCTCGTCGCCGCGGCGCTGCCGGGCACCGACCCGGTGCACAAGGTCACGATCCTCCCGCGTGGGCGGGCGCTCGGCTACACCATGGTGCTTCCCGACGAGGACAAGTACTCCACCACCCGGTCGGAGATGCTCGACAAGCTCGCCTACATGATGGGCGGCCGGGCGGCGGAGGAGCTCGTCTTCCACGACCCGACGACCGGCGCGGCCAACGACATCGAGAAGGCGACGGCGCTCGCCCGTGCCATGGTCACGCAGTACGGCATGACCGAACGCCTCGGTGCGATCCGGTTCGGCGAGAACAACGGCGAGCCGTTCCTGGGCCGCGAGATCGGGCACCAGCGCAACTACTCCGAGGAGGTCGCCGCCCTCGTCGACGGGGAGGTCCGGCGACTGGTCGACGCGGCGCACCAGGAGGCGTTCGACGTCCTGGTCGAAAACCGCGACGTGCTCGACAACCTCGTTCTCGAGCTTCTCGAGCGGGAGACTCTCGACAAGGAGCAGGTCGAGCGGGTCTTCGGTCCCCTCCGCCGACGCGAGCTGCGTCCGGCGTGGACCGGATCGCCCACGCGGCGGCCGTCGGAGATCCCTCCGGTCGACACGCCGAAGGCGGCGCTCTCGCCCAACGGCCAGAACCCCGAGGGCGGTCTGGTGATCGCACCGGCCCCCGAAGGCGAACCCGACGTGCAGGAAGGCCGCTCCGAAGGCGGACCCAGCCCGGACGGCCTGCCACGGGCATAGACCGGGAGAAGGTGCCCCCGTTCGACCACGAGCGCGTCGAACGGGCGGTGCGCGAACTCCTGTTCGCCGTCGGGGAGAACCCCGACCGCGACGGGCTCAAGGACACGCCGGCCCGGGTCGCGCGAAGCTACGCCGAGATGTTCGCCGGCCTACGGATGTCGCCCGACGCCGTCCTCGCGACGACGTTCGACATCGGCCACGACGAGATGATCCTGGTCAAGGACATCGAGGTGTGGTCGGTGTGCGAACACCACCTGGTGCCGTTCACGGGTGTGGCGCACATCGGCTACGTCCCCAACCCGCAGGGCCAGATCACGGGACTGTCGAAGCTCGCCCGGCTGGTCGACGTCTTCGCGAAACGCCCGCAGGTGCAGGAACGCCTGACCACACAGGTGGCGGACGCGATGGTCCGCATCCTCGAGCCGCGGGGTGTCATCGTCGTCATCGAATGCGAGCACTTGTGCATGACGATGCGCGGTGTGCGCAAGCCCGGCGCCAAGACGGTGACGTCGGCGGTCCGCGGTCAGCTGCGTGACCCCGCGACCCGCGCCGAGGCGATGAGCCTCATCATCGGCGCGTAGCCGAACCCAGACGGCGGGCCGCCAGGCGCGACGGAACGAGCTGACCCGGTCCTGCGGCCGCCCAGCGGGCATCAGCCCCTGGTCCGGCGGCCACAGGTATGCCGAGCGCGGTCGGCAGAGCCGACGTCGTCCGGCAGGTGGGTAGGACTCGCAGGAGGAAGGTGCCCCTCGCTCCGGGAGCCGTGAGGTCTCGGGTGGGTGGGTAGGAGCTGGTACCGGTCGGTGACCGGGGACTCAGAGGCCGACCGGAACGTTCGGCATGTGTACCCAGAGCTGGCGCTGGTGGACGTACAGACGGTCCGGGAGTTCCTCGAGCAGACGGACGAGCTCGGCTCGAGCACCCTGAGCGCGGGCGGCGCCGACCAGCTGCCCGCGGGAGGCGGGACCGACTGCGAAGGCGTCGTCGAGAACGTCGAGGATCTCTACTCTCGTGACGGGCTCAGGTGGCGCGACAATTGCCGTCGGGGAGGCGGCGATGTCAGCGGCAGCGGTGCTCATGACGCTCCTTTCAGCGGCCGGAGGCGTTGCCGGCGGCCATGGCGAAGCTTCGTGGCCCATCCCCAAAAGGGCTCAACGTACGACCCCGCGACCAGGCTACGGGTGTTCTGTGGGAATTACGGCATCGTCGAGATGAATCACCGGAGAAAAGCCGGATTCAAGCGGTGGCACCGGCGTGTCTTACGGCAGTGGGACGTCCGCGTTAGTTCCCCAGGGCGCGCAGGAGCATCGGCAACGACCGGTGCAGTTCGCGTTCCCAGTAAGGCCAGCTGTGCGTTCCCGGTCCGTAGAAGTGTGTCGTCAGGTGGCGGGCGCCGACGTTGTTGAGCCGGCGGGCGAGGAGTTCGTTCTCCGATTCGAGCAGTGTCTCGAGCTCGCTGCCACCATCCGGCGGGTCGAATGGTCCGGCGGCGCCGTTTCCGCACGACAAAAAGACGGGAATGTCGCGCAGGCTCCGGGCCAGGTCGACCGGGTTGTGCGCACGCCAGATCCGGCGCTGTGCGTCGGGATCGCCCCAGAGCGCCAGGGGGTCTGGAACGTAACCACCGGCGATGTCGAGAACGAGGTCCGAAGCGCCGGGGGTGTACCGCGTGTCGACGACGCCGCTGTAGGACGCCGCCGCACGGAACATGCCGGGATGTCTGGCGGCGTACGACAGCGCACCGAACCCGCCCATCGACAGTCCGGCCACCACGCGCCGGCTTCCGGCGCCGTAGCCGTGTTCGAGGATCCCCCGTACCTCGCGCAGGTGGAACGTCTCCCACGCCGGCGGCCCGCCCTCGCCGTGGTTCCACCAGTCGCTGTAGAAGCCGGTGTCTCCGGCCTCGGGCATGACGACCAGGACGTCATGCAGGGCAGGGATCGAGGCCACGTCGGTGAGGCCGGTCCAGCTGGTGTAGTCACCGCAGCAGCCGTGCAGGAGGTAAAGGACCGGCCAGCGCTGGCCGGCCCGGCGCTCGGCCCATCCGTCGGGTGTCAGCAGCCGGACCTTCTCGACGGCGTCCAGGGCGGGCGAGGAGATACTCAGGTCGACCTGCCGCGGCGCGACCTGCTCCTCGGCCACCACGACGGCACGGCCGGCGGCATCGGCGGCGTCGGCGGTATCGGTGGCGCCCGGGTCGGCCCGGCCGGCACCATCGGTGGACGGTCCGGTCGAGCTCGCGCGGGCCTCGGTCGTCGCGAGAGCGGCGCCGGAGCCGTTCGCCAGGAGGACGGTGAGCGAGAGCAGGGTGACCAGGAGGACGGCGGCACGGCCCCGTTGGCGGGCGCGTCCTACGATCTCCGTGCCGCTTCTTCCGGACCAGCCTGTGGTGCCTACCTCGTCCGCGCGCGACCTGGCCATGGGCGACCTCCGGATCAGCTGCCGTGTCGGCCCTGACGGTCGCGGAGCCCACGTACCGCGTCAAGAAGATCGCCGGCCTCGGCCACCTCCGCCGTACGAACCCCGGGATGCCGGAGCCAACCTTCCGGAAGGGAGCGCATGAACGCTGGTCCGACGCACTACGTCGCGGGGCTGCCGCAGCCGGGTCGGGCGCTGGTCATGGGCGTGCTCAATGTCACGCCCGACTCGTTCTCCGACGGCGGGAGGTGGCTCGAGCCCGCGCAGGCGATCGCGCACGGCGACGAACTGGTCGCCGAGGGCGCCGACCTGGTCGACGTCGGAGGCGAGTCCACCCGGCCGGGCGCCGAACGAACCTCGGCGGAGGAGGAGCTGCGCCGGATCCTGCCGGTGATCCGCTCGCTCGCGGCGTCGGGTGCCCTGGTCTCCGTCGACACGATGCGCGCCAGCGCCGCCCGCGCCGCCGTCGAGGCGGGAGCGGTCCTCGTCAACGACGTGTCCGGGGGCCTCGCCGACGACGCGATGCTGCCGTACGTCGCGGAGGCCGGTGTAGCGTATGTCTGCTCGCACTGGCGCGGGCACGCCGACCGGATGCAGAGCCTGGCGACCTACACCGACGTGGTGGAGGAGGTCATCGCCGCGCTCTCGGACCGCCTCGACGCGGCGCTGGCGGCGGGGATCCAGCCCGACCGGATCGCTCTCGACCCGGGTGTCGGTTTCGCCAAGTCGGGCGACCACAACTGGTCCCTTCTCGGTGCTCTTGACCGTTTGGTCCGGCTCGGACAGCCCGTTCTGGTGGGCGCCTCGCGAAAGGGGTTCCTCGGGGCATTGCTCGCGGACCCCCTCACCGGGCACCATCGGCGTACCCTCGAGCGCGACGATGCGAGCACCGCGGTCGCTGCTCTCGTCGCACGCTCCGGGGCCTGGTGCGTTCGGGCCCATGCCGTACGCCCCACACTGGACGCGGTGAAGGTCGCCGCGCGGATGGGTTGACGACGGCAGGAGGATGTGGAGCCGACCGGCACGGCGCCGTCGGCCGACCCGGGTGATCTGCCCCCACATTGGGGGAGAAGACGGAAGGAACAGACCGGATCGGACGAAATGGGTACCTCTCGTTTTCGTCCTACATATATCCGCCGGTACTGTCAGGCGAGGGCTCTTGGCAGCAGGGAGGAGGGCTGATGGCTGATCGGATCACACTCTCGGGGCTTCGGGTGTTCGGGCGCCACGGCGTCCACCCCGAGGAACGCGCCCATGGGCAGCAGTTCGTCGTCGACGTCGCTCTCGGGGTGGACACCCGCCCTGCGGCGCGTGCCGACGACCTCGCGAGCACCGTCGACTACTCCCGCCTTGCGACCGAGGTCGCCGACGCGGTGAGCAAGGACCCCGTGGACCTCATCGAGACGGTGGCACAGCGTGTCGCCGACGTGTGCCTGGATCACCCGCAGGTCGCGGACGTCGAGGTCACCATTCACAAGCCCGAGGCGCCTGTCGGCGTACAGCTCGACGACGTTGCCGTGACCATTCACCGGAGCCGTACGTGACCGAGACTCCCAACCCCCACATCATCGATGCCGACACCTTGACCGGCGGTCTTCGCCCGATCCGGCGCGTCGTCGTCGCACTCGGGAGCAACCTGGGCGACCGGGCGGCCAACCTGCAGGGTGCGCTCAACGCACTGGCGGACACGCCGGACGTCGAGATCGTCGGCGTCTCGCCGGTCTACGAGACGCAGCCACTCGAGTCGCCGTCGGGATCGCCCGACTTCCTCAATGCCGTGGTCATCGTCGACTCCACGCTCCATGCCCGGACGCTGCTCGAGCGGGCGCTCGCGATCGAGGACGCGTTCGGGCGCGTACGCACCGAGCCCGGCGCACCGCGCACCCTCGACGTCGACCTGCTCGTGGTCGGCGACAAGGTGATCAACGAGGACGACTTCGTCCTGCCGCACCCGCGCGCACATGAGCGGGCCTTCGTCCTGGTGCCGTGGGCGGCGCTGGACGTCGAGGGCGAGATCCCCGGGCAGGGCCGGGTCGACGAGCTCGCCCAGGTCGTCGACACGACGACGATCACCCGCGTCGACGGTCTCGAACTCAAGATCGAATGAGTCCGGTACGCACCACCCGGCCGGCGCTTCTCGTCGTCCTCGTCCTACTCGGGGGCGCGCTCGGCTGGAGCGGCGTCGCGGTGCTGGAAGCGACCGGGTTCACCGTCGTCCGTGCGCCGTGGTCGGCGGCCGGCGGGCTCGCGTTCTTTGCCGCGTTGCTGCTCCTCGGCGCGTGGTACATGTACGACCGCGTGCACCGCAAGAGCCGGCCCGTCGACGGGCTCACCGCCGTACGCCTCCTCGCGCTGGCGAAGGCGAGCGCCCTCGTCGGCGCGCTGGTGGCGGGGTTCTATGTCGGTTTCGCGGTTCGGTTCCTGCCCGACTACGGCACGAGTTCCGACGAGCGCGAACGGGTGATCCGCGCGGCGATCACTGCCGGCGCGGCGCTGGTGGTGGTCCTCGGCGCGCTGCTGCTGGAACGCGCGTGCAAGGTTCCGAAGGACCCCAACGAGACCGAGGATGCGGAGAGCACCCGGCCGTCCGGCGAGGGACGCTGAACTCTCCTCTGCGCCAGCTGTTGCGGGGTCTGGCCGGCTTGTAGCGGGATCTGGCTGGCTTGTTGCGGGGTCTGGCTGGCTGTTGCGGGGTCTGGCTGGCCGGCGGCGTGCAGTCCCGGTGGGGGTGCACGCAGCGCCAGCACCCCCGCTTCCATCGAGATCGTGAAGTTCGCGTGTGCGCGCGGCGCGTCGCTTCGGGTCAGCGGCGGGACGTCACTAGAGTCAGGAAAAGATCTTTCCCTCCGTATCGAGGGCAATACGTGACGTATGCGACTCTCCGGAAATATGGGGATGTCTGGCGTTATAGCGGTCACCCAACGTAGCCTCTGCGCATGGCACGTAGCGGCGATCACCGAATCCGCCACCTCGCTCGGTGGGTGGCCACACCAGTCCTGGTGTTGGCCACGTCTCTTGTCTCCTTCGCCGCGTACGAACGCGACGTCACACTCCTCCTGGGCGCCGCCGTCGGCGCGCTCGTGGCCGGCATCGTCGCGGTCGTGGTCTTCGACGTCGAGCTGATCCGGAGTCGCCGCGCCCACGGTGCCGACCGGGTGGCACAGGCGCGGGCCTACGCCTCCATGTACGCCGCGCACGTCCGGGTGATGGCCGAGGGCTTCGCCCTCGCGCAGGTCCGCCGAGACTCCCGTACGGTGCCGGCCGATGCCGTGAAGGTCGGGGCCGCCAGCGACGCGAGGCCTGGGGCGGCCGACCGCGCTCGCGCCCCGATGGTGGCGGCGGTCCGTGCCGCGGCCGCACCCGACTCGATCGCGGCCAGCGTGACCGTGTCGTCCAGTCGGACTGTCACGTCCACCAGGACCGGCACGGCCAGTGGGATTGGTACGGCCAGTGGGATTGGTACGGCCAGTGGGATTGGTACGGCCAGTGGGACAGGCGACGCCACGCAGGTGTCCGCAGCGGTCGCCGCAGCGCCAGCGGATGCGAAGCCTGCGATCGCGAAACCGGCGGACGCCAGGCCTGCGGCCGCCAAGGCAGCTGATGCCCAGCCCGCGGAACTCACGCCTGCAGCGGCCACGCCCACAGACGCCAAGCCCGCAGACGCCACGCCTCCGACGCCACGCCTACCGACGCCACGCCTACCGACGCCAAGCCGGTCGCACCGGTGCCGGCGGTCGCGAACGCCGCGCACCCGGAGACAGCAAGGACGGCGAAGGCCGGTGCCCCCAGCCCGGCTGCCGCGGCGAGGCCCGCGTCGACCGAGCTGGCGCTGCTGGAGACGAAGGCGGTGGCGGTCCCGGCAGGCGCCGCCAAGGCCCCCGCCACAGGGTCCGACGTTCCCGCCGCCGCGCCGAGCGACGACCGCGAGGAGTGGGACGGCTTCCGTGAGGCGCCGACGGTCGTCGACCTGATGGCGTGGGAGGTCCGCGCCCGGGTGGCCGCCGAGGACGAGCGGGAGCGCAAGGCCAGGTCCGACGTAGCCCCGGCCGACGAGGCACCGGTGGGATCGGACGTGCCGGCCGGCTCCGCGAAGAAGCAGGCCCGCAAGGGCGCCTGAGCCTCCCTCGCTGGCGTACGACCTCGGGCTCGATCCGCCACCACGCATGCCCGCGCCCGCGCCCGTCACTTCCGGTGATCATGAAACGTCCGGGTGCCAGAGCACACCGGACGTTTCATGATCACCGCGAAGCTGGCCCCGGCTGACTTGCGGCAGCCCGCACAGGGCGCCGAAATCGCTGGGCCCGGGTCCCGCTGATGCGGGCTACTTGTCGATGTCGCCGACCACGAAGAACATCGATCCCAGGATGGCCACCAGGTCTGCCACCACGCAGCCCGGCACGAGCGCCGGCAATACCGCGATGTTGTTGAACGACGCCGACCGGAGCTTCATCCGCCACGGCGTCTTGTCGCCGCGGGAGACGAGGAAGTAGCCGTTGAGGCCGAGTGGGTTCTCGGTCCAGGCGTACGTGTGACCCTCGGGTGCCTTGAGGATCTTGGGCAACCTCACGTTGACAGGGCCCGGAGGCAGGGAACGCAGCCGGTCGACGCAGGCCTCGGCGAGGTCGAGCGAGACGTGGACCTGCTCCCGGAGTACGGAGAACCGCGCATAGCAGTCGCCCTCCGTACGGGTGACGGTCCGCCCGGGCCTCCCGGGCGGAAGAGCTCGGCGTAGGCGAGGTAGGGCTCGTCCCGCCGCAGGTCGAGGTCGACGCCGGACGCGCGCGCGATCGGGCCCGAGATGCCGTAGGCGTGTACGAGTTCGGGCGTCACCACACCGACACCACGGGTCCGGGCGGCGAAGATCTCGTTACCGAACACGAGGTTCTCGAGCTCAGGGAGCCGGCGCCGCACCGCGGCAACCGCGGCCGCCACCCGGTCGAGCCAGCCGGCCGGCAGGTCCTCCTTGAGGCCACCCACCCGGTTGAACATGTAGTGCATCCGGCCGCCGGCGATCTCCTCCATCACGTGCTGGAGGGTCTCGCGCTCGCGGAACGCGTAGAAGATCGGCGTGATGGCACCGAACTTCGAGCGGATAGCTGCCGAGGAACATCAGGTGGTTGAGCACCCGGTTGAGCTCCGCCAGCAGCATGCGGGCCCAGACGGCGCGGACCGGCACCTCCATGCCGAGCATCCGTTCGACGGCGAGGACCACGCCCAGCTCGCTCGAGAACGCCGACAGCCAGTCGTGCCGGTTGGCCAGCATGATGATCTGGCGGTAGTCGCGGACCTCGAACAGCTTCTCCGCGCCCCGGTGCATGTAGCCGATGATCGGCTCGCAGGAGACGATGCGCTCGCCGTCGAGGGTCAGCCGGAGCCGGAGGACGCCGTGGGTCGCCGGGTGCTGGGGCCCGATGTTGAGCACCATGTCCTGGGTGGCGAGCTCGTCGCCGCCTCCGCGCTCGTAGGCCTCCGGCGGCTGCGCCAGGCCGGCGGCGCCCGCGCCGAGGCTCACGATCCGCTCGGTCGTCACGGCGCCCATGCTTGCACAGCGCGATCCGGATAGCCTCACCACTCATGGACACGCTGTTCGCGCCGCCGGGGGAGTGCTGGCAATCGGTGTCTCCGCGGCTCCGCTCGCTTCGGCGGGTGTCGCTGGTGTCGTGGTTGATCATCCTCGGGCTGGGCGGCGGCATCGCTGCCGGCATCACCCTCGACTGGCGGCTGGGCGCCGCCGTGATCATCCTCGCCCTCGGGATCCTCGCCTGGGGATGGTGGCTGATCGGCCGCAACTGGCGATCATGGGGGTACGCCGAGCGCGGTGACGACCTGCTGGTCACCCATGGCGTGCTGTTCAAGACGCTGGTCGTCGTGCCCTACGGCCGGATGCAGTTCGTGGACGTGACCGCCGGCCCGCTGGAGCGCCGCTTCGGCATCGCCAAGGTCCAGCTCCACACGGCCACGCCGGCGACCGACGCCGAGATCCCGGGCCTGACGCCCGACGAGGCGGAGCGCCTCCGCGACCGGCTCGCCGCGCTCGGTGAAGCGCGGGCGGCGGGGCTGTGAGTCAGACGCCAGCGTCGGAGGGCGACGGACCGGACCGCGGCGGTCCACCCGCCAGCCCGATCCCCGGCCCAGCCGACGGCCCACCCGACAGCACAGTCGGCGACGGCGACGCCCTCGACGACCCGCTCGGCGACCCGGATCTGGCCCCCGGCGTGGAACCCGACCTGACCGCCGAGGTCACCGCGTTGCGTCGGCTGCACCCGGCCACGCCGGTCCTGAACGGCTGGAAGTACTTCGCCGTCGTGGTGGCGATCGTCGGGCAGGAAGCCGTCCGGGACCTCGACTTCAAGATGTTCGGGCTGCAGCTGGCCGCGGCTCTGGTCCTCGGCGTGGTGCTCGGGTCGTTCTCGTGGTGGTTCACGAAGTACCGCATCGAGGGGGAGGACCTGCGCATCGAGAGCGGGTTCCTGTTCCGGCGCTCGCGGCGGATCCGGATCGACCGGCTGCAGGCCGTCGACATCGTCCGTCCGGTGCTCGCTCGGCTGTTGGGGGTGGCCGAGCTGCGGCTGGAGGTCGCCGGCGGCGGCAAGACCGAGGCACCGCTCGCGTACCTCACCGAGGCCGGCGCCCAGCAGCTGCGCGCCGAGCTGCTCGCCCGGGCGGCCGGCCTCGCCGCCGACACTCCGGAGGCGCCGGAGCGCCGGCTGGTGGCCGTACCCCCGGGCATCCTCCTCGCCTCCACCGTGGTCAGTGCGCCGTTCCTGACCGCCGCGATCGGGTTCGTGGTGGTCGCGGTGACGACCACCGCGCTGCGGGAGTTCGTCGGGCTGGCTCTCCTCGTTCCCTGGGCGCTCGGCGGGCTCGGTGTCGTGTGGCGGCAGTTCGTGAGCGAGTTCAGCTTCAACGTGAGCGAGTCGCCCGACGGCCTGCGCATCCGGAAGGGGATGCTGGACACCTGGTCCCAGACCGTGCCACCCGGGCGGGTGCAGGGTGTCGAGATCGAGCAGCAGCTCCTGTGGCGGCCCAAGGGCTGGGTGAAGCTGTCGGTCGACGTCGCGGGCTACGGCGGGAAGGCGCAGGAAGGCCAGACCTCGTCGACCCTGCTGCCGGTGGCGCCCTGGCCGGTGGCCCGCGCGCTGTTGCAGCGGGTGCTCCCCGGTGTGGACGTCGAGGCGGTGGAACGCGTCGTGGCGCCGCGGCAGGCCCACTGGCTCCGTCCGGTCGGCTGGCGCTACCTCCGGCACGGCGCCGACGACCGCTTCTTCGTGACCGACGCCGGCTGGCTGACCCGACGGACCGCCGTGGTGCCACACGCCAAGATGCAGAGCGTCCGGGTCACGCAGGGCCCCGTCCAGCGCCGGCTCGGTCTCGCGACCGTCCTGGTCGACACCCCCATCGGTCCGGTGAACGCGGCCGCGATCCACCGGTCCAGCGCGGTGGCGCGCGAGTTGACGGAGGCCCAGGCCGAACGTTCGCGGCAGGCGCGGCGGTTGGCTGGTCCGGAACGCTGGATGCAGCTCCGCGCCGAAGGCGCGCCGCTCACGGTCGACGACGCCGACGGCGTACGAGACGCGCACTGACCCGACCGGGCCGGCCCTCAGCTACCTCCGGGGTTCCCTCCGGCCGTGAAGCCTGGCGGTAGGTCGGTGTGCCTGGCCTGGAGCAGCCACCAGAACCCGCCGAGGCCGTCCGGCGCCAGGAGCTCGGCCGCCTCGCCGGTGCGGGAGAGGGCCGTGAGGTACGCGGCGGGATCGGAATGCGCCAGGGTGAGGGCCGGCCGTGCGGCGCTCACGCCGAGGGTGCGCAGCGCCGCCCGTTGCCGCGTGAGGGACGTCGGTCCCGCTCCCGCGGCCTCGCCGGCGGCGGCGACCGCGTCGACCGCCACGTGAGTGGTCAGGTCACACCTGCCGTCCGGCACCGCGGCGACGGTCCGCCCGCCGCGGTAGCCGGTCAGGGTGCCCGCTCCTGGTCGGTCGTCGCGCTGGTGGCCGTAGTCGACGGCGAGCGCGAGCCCTCGCCGCAGCCGGAGTACGACCTGGGCCCAGGCGTCGTCCCGCGGCCACCCGATCTCGGCGCGGGTGCCGGGAGCCGCGCCGTCCAGGGGCCACCACCGGGCGAGCCAGTCGGCGTCACGTGCGCTCAGGTGGCCGCCCAGCCGTTCGGCGCCGGACCTGACGTCCACCTCGACCAGGCGTACCGTCCCCGACTGGTCGACCTGGGCCACGTCGACCGGAACGTCGTCGAGCCACTCGTTGCCGACCACCAGGGCCTCGACTCCGTCGGGTACGACGTCGGTCCACGTCACGGCGGGCGGAAGGGCGGCCGGGCGGTCGGCGAGCTCGACTCCCACGAGCGTGAGGTCCGGACGCAGCTCGTGCAGCGCGGTGAGCAGCTCGCCGCGTCCAGACCCGACGTCGACGATCGTCGTGAGCGCGGCGGATCGCGCCAGCCGGAGGAGCGCCGCGGCGAACGCGGTGGACACGTGGACCGAGGTCCGGAAGTGCTCCGCCGGCGCCTGCGTACGGAAGAAGCCCGCCGGACCGTACAGCGCCGCCTCGGTCGCCGTACGCCACGTCCGCCAGGGGGGGCTCGCCATGCGGCTGACCTTATGGGTGGCTCGCCACCCGCATGGCCCCGTGGGTCGGACAGCCGTCCGGCGGTCCGTTGGACGAGGTTCTGTCGCTCGACACCGCGTGGCGGTCGTGACACCGCGGCTCTATGCGGCGATTCTCTTGCCCAACCCGCCCCGCACGCCCAGGCTGGTGGGTGCGAGAGAGGGGCCCGATGTTCGAACGGTTCACCGACGCGGCCCGTCGGGTGGTGGTGCTGGCCCAGGAGGAGTCGAGGATGCTCGGCCACACCTCGATCGGCACGGAGCATCTGCTGCTGGGCCTGGTGCACGAGGGCGACGGCGTGGCGGCGCGCGCCCTGGAGGACAAGGGCGTCACGCTCGACCGGGCCCGTACGGAGGTCGCGGCGATCGCGGGCGAGGGTGCGCGCCGGCCGAGCGGGCACATCCCGTTCACGCCGCGCGCGAAGCACGTGATGGAGCTGTCGCTCCGGGAGGCGCTGCGGCTCAAGCACAGCTACATCGGCACCGAGCACCTGTTGCTCGGTCTCCTCCACGAGGGCGCCGGGGTGGGTGTCCAGACGATCCAGCAGATCGGCGTCGACCCGGACGCGTTGCGGCAGGAGGTCCTCACACTGCTGCGGGTGCGGTCGGAGGACGTCGCCGAGGCCGCCGGCGAGACGTCCCGTCCGGGCGTGAGCGGAGGTTCGTTGTTCCGGCGGGCCGAGAGGGGACAGCTGTCCGCCGAGAATGCCGCCCTGCGCGCCGAGGTGGCCCGGTTGCGACTGCTGCTCCGCCAGCACGGCATCGAGCAGCCGAGGGACTGACCGCGCCGCCTTCGCGCCGGGACCGCGGCACCGTCATACCTGCGACGGACGCGCGCGACCGGGTTCACCACGTACGCTCGGACGCCGTGCGTCATCGCCGCGGCTACGAGTGGTTGCGCCGGCGGCCGGGGCTCGTCGATGCGGCGTCGGTCCTGCCGCTCGGGCTGATCGTCGTCGTCTTCGGGAGCGGGCTCTTCGGCGGGGACATCCCGGCCGGACTGGTGTCGGTCGCTCTCTGCCTGCCGCTCGCCTGGCGCCGGCGCGCGCCGGTCGCCTGCTTCGTGGTGGTCTCGCTGGCCTGCCTCGCCCAGCTCCTGCTGCTCGACCGGCCGATGGCGGCGGACGTCTGCTTCCTGCTCGCGCTCTACGCCGTGAGCGCCTACGCCCGGCGTAGCTGGGCCCGTACGGCCGGCCTCGTGGTCGGGGGACTCGGTGCGGTCCTGTCGCCCTTGGACTGGAGCCAGCCGGGCATGTCGCTCACCTGGACCTCGTTCCTCATTCCCTTCGTCATCCAGGCCGCGCTCGTGGCGTTCAGCTGGACGCTCGGTGACCTGATGCGCACTCGGCGGGCCTACGTCGGCGAGCTCGAGGACCGGGCCCGCCGGCTCGAGGTCGAGCGGGACCAGCAGCAGCGGCTGGGCCGGGCGTCCGAACGGGCGCGGATCGCCCGGGAGATGCACGACGTCGTGGCGCACTCCCTGTCGGTCATGGTGGCCCAGGCCGATGGCGGCCTGTACGCCGGTCGTACGGACGCCGAGGCCGCGCGGTCGGCACTCGCGACGATCGGCACGACCGGGCGGCAGGCGCTCGACGAGATGCGGCGGTTGCTCGGTGTGTTGCGTACAGACGGCCAGCAGCTGGCCGCGGGCATGGACCCTGGTGCGGCGTCGGCCGCGGACCTGGCGCCACAACCGGGCCTCGCGCAGCTACCGGACCTGGTGGCACAGGTCCGGTCCAGCGGGCTGAATGTCCACGTCACCGTCGACGGCGAGGAGCGCCGGCTCGCGGGCGGTACGGAGCTCGCGGCCTACCGCGTCGTCCAGGAGGCGTTGACCAACACGCTCCGCCACGGCGGGCCGGCCGCGTCGGCACAGGTCCGGGTCCGCTACGGCACCGACGCCCTGCACATCCAGGTCAGCGACGACGGCAGGGGCGCCGCGGCGCCGGGCGACGGGAAGGGCCAGGGCATCAACGGCATGCGCGAACGGATCGCGTTGTACGGCGGGCAGCTGCGGGCCGGTCCGCGACGTGGTGGCGGGTTCGAGGTCGTCGCCGAGCTGGCGCTGGACGACGCCGGCAAGCCCGGGGACACCGCCCGGCACAAGGTGGGTGAGCGAGCATGACGATCCGCGTCTTCCTCGTCGACGACCAGGCCCTCGTGCGGGCCGGGTTCACGATGGTGGTGGACTCCCAGCCCGACATGGAGGTCGTGGGCCAGGCGGCCGACGGCCGGGAGGCACTCGAACGTCTCGCGGCGACCCGCGTCAACGTCGTCCTGATGGACGTCCGGATGCCGCGGATGGACGGTGTGGAGGCCACGCGACTGCTCCGCGCGCGCGGGCCCGACGTGCCGCGGGTCGTGGTGCTGACGACGTTCGACCTCGACGAGTACGCCTTCGCAGCGCTCAAGGCCGGTGCTGCCGGGTTCCTGCTGAAGGACTCGCCGCCGGCCGACCTCCTGTCCGCAATCCGGTCGGTCCACTCCGGCGACTCCGTGGTGGCGCCCAGCACCACCCGCCGCCTGCTCGAACGGTTCGCGCCCGACCTTCCCGACCAGCACGCCGCCCCTGACGAGTCGATCGCCGCCCTCACGGACCGGGAGCGCGAGGTCCTGCTCGAGGTGGCCCGCGGCCTGTCGAATGCCGAGATCGCCGGGCGGCTCTACCTCGCCGAGGCGACGGTGAAGACGCACGTCGGCCGGATCCTCGCCAAGCTCGGGCTGCGGGACCGCGTACAGCTCGTCGTGTTCGCCTACGACAACGGGCTGGTCCGTTCCAGCCGCTGAGCGGCGCCCGTACGCCTCAGGTCGTACGCCCTCCCTCGCCAGCCCTACCCACCCACCACCATCTCGGTGGATCCGTGCGGACCGCGCCGAAACCTAGGTTGGCTCTCACCGGCGGGACCTCTCCAGCCGGCGGCTGGTCCGACAGTTTCGTCGAAGGAGTAGGCATGGACGTGGCACCACCCGAGGTCGACCTGGCACCGGCCGCGAGCGCCGCCGTACTCGTGAAGGTCTACGGCAGCGGGCCGTCGGCGGTCCGCGCGCTCAACGGCGTCACGGTCGAGATCGAGGCCCGCCGCTTCACCGCGATCATGGGTCCGTCGGGGTCGGGCAAGTCCACCCTCCTGCACTGCCTCGCGGGACTCGACGTCGCCACGTCCGGAACCGTCGAGCTCGGGGGTACCGCCCTCGGGGTGCTCTCCGACCGCGAGCTCACGGTCCTGCGCCGGGAGCGGGTCGGTTTCGTGTTCCAGGCGTACAACCTGATGCCGACGCTGACCGTGGAGCAGAACATCGTGCTCCCGCTCGACCTCGCGGGTACCAAGCCGGACGAGGCATGGGTCGAGTCGCTCATCCAGGTGCTGGGCCTGTCGGACCGGCGGCGGCACCGGCCGTCCGAGCTGTCCGGTGGTCAGCAGCAGCGGGTCGCGGTGGCGCGGGCTCTCGCCACCCGGCCGGTCATCGTCTTTGCCGACGAACCCACCGGCAACCTCGACTCGCGGACCGGCGCGGAGGTGCTGGGGTTCCTGCGCCGGTCGGTCCGCGAGCTCGGGCAGACGATCGTCATGGTCACCCACAACCCCGTCGCGGCGGCGTACGCGGACCGGGTGATCCTCATGGCCGACGGAAGGACCGTGGGCGAGATCCACCAACCCACGCCCGAGACCGTCCTCGACGCGCTCCGCGACCTGGGGGCCTGAGCTGATGCGCCAGCTGATCCTCTCCTCGATCCGCGCGCACGCCGGGCGCTATGCCGCCGGCGGCGTCGCCGTCGTCCTCGGTGTCGCGTTCGTCGCGACCGCTCTTCTCGTCCTCACCTCCACCAAGAGTGCGTTGAACCAGGCGGTGGGGGCCAGGTACGCGCGAGCCGATCTCGTGGTCACGTCCGCGCGGGGATCGTTGCCCGCGGACGTCGTTCGCGCCGCGGGGGCGGTGGACGGCGTGGCGGCCTCGGCCGGTGTTGCCGGAGCGGCCGTCCAGGTCGGCTATCCCGGGTCGCCGGGACGGAGCTGGGCGCGGGTGTCGAGTGTGCCTGCGGACACCGACCTGCGGTGGTACCAGCTGCGTGCCGGGCGGCTGCCCGAGCGACAAGGCGAGGTCGCCGTGGCCGAGGAGACCGCCAGAGACCGGCACCTGCGGCTCGGCGCGCACCTTCGGGTGTCGCAGTACGGCGGCGCGCCCCGCGAACGCGTGCGCGTCGTCGGCATCGTGGCCGGTTCGTCGCTGGTACAGGTGGCGCTCGTCGCTTCAGACGAGTCCGTCGCAGCCTGGAACGCCGGTTCCGGGTCGGACCAGCCCGCAGGCGGGGATCCGGTCGTGACGTCGTTCGACGAGGTACTCGTCAAGACGACGCCGGCGGACGACCTCACCCGGGTCCGGTCGGCGCTGGCGGCTGCCGCCCGCGAGCGCGGGGCCCGCCAGGTCGAGGTGCAGACCGCGGACGAACGGGCCTCGGACATGGTGTCGTCCCTGACCGGTGACGTCGACGTGCTCGGCGGCCTCCTGGTCGGGTTCGCGGGCATCGCCGTCTTCGTGGCGACCCTCGTGGTGTCGAACACCTTCACCATCGTGCTCGCGCAACGTACGCGGGAGCTCGCCCTGCTGCGCTGTGTCGGCGGCCACCGACGGCAGGTGTTCGGTGCCGTCCTCGTGGAGTCGGTGGCGCTGGGGGTGGTGGGCTCGTTGCTCGGCCTCGCTGTTGGCGTCGGCCTCGCCGGCGTCGCGGTCAGAGTGCTCGGCGGGATGTCGCTCGGACTCCCGCCCGGTGCCCTCCGACTCGACGCGGTGGCGCTCGTGCTCCCGCTCGCCGCGGGGATCGTCACGACCGTCGGTGCCGCATTGGTTCCCGCCCGCCACGCGACCCGCGTTCCGCCCCTCTCCGCACTGCGACCGGACCTGGCCGTCGGCGTGCGGACCAGACAGGGTGTCGTACGGCTGGGGACCGGCATCGTGCTCCTCGTCGCGGGAACGTTGGCCGTGGTCGCGGGGACGCGGGTTTCCGGCAGCCTCGGCCCCGGTCTGGTGCTCGGTGTCGCCGGCGGTTTCGTGTCGTTCCTCGGCGTGCTGCTCGCCAGCCCGCTGTTCGTTCCCGCCGTACTCCGCGTGGTCGGGGTGCTCGCCTCCCTGCTGGCTGGGGCGACGGGACGGCTCGCGGTGGCCAACGCGGTCCGGAACCCCGGCCGTACGGCCGCGACGGCGACCGCGCTGCTCGTGGGCGTGACGCTGATCTCGATGATGAACGTCGGCTCGGCGTCGATCCGGCGTACGGTCGACGACAATCTCGACAGCCAGGCCCCGCTCGACATCGCCGTCACGGCCGAACCCCAGCGCGGGATCCCGGCCCGGACCGTCGCCGCGGTCCGGCGGGTCGAACGGGGTCGCCGCCGTGGTGAGCCTCCGGACCGCCCCGGCAACGGCTGCGAGCCGGACGTCCAACGCCCAGCCCGCCCGGGCGGTGGAGGTCGCCGGGGTCGATCCAGCCGGTGCGCGCTCCGTCCTCCGCCAACCCCGGCCCGTCGCCGGGCTCCGGGACGGTGTTGCCATCGCCACCGAGGGCACGGCGCGCCGGCTCGGTACGGCCGACGGCGGGCGGCTGCGCCTGCACGTGGCGGACGACCAGCTCGACGTCCGCGTGCACGTCGTCGCCGACGCGCTGACCACCGGCCTGCTCCTCACGGCCGCGGACCTCGACCGGCTGGCGCCGCGGGCGTCGACCGGCCTCGTCTGGGCCCGGCTCGCGGACTCCGCGAACACCCAGGCCGCCCTGGCGCGGGTGGAAGAGGCGGCGACGACGGGAGGCGACCTCACCGTCGCCGGCGGCGCATCCCAGCGGGCGCTCTTCGAGCAGGTACTGGACATTCTTCTCCTCGTCGCCACCGCCCTGCTCGCCGTCGCCGTCCTGATCGCCCTGGTCGGGGTGGGCAACACCCTGAGCCTGTCGGTGATCGAACGCACCAGGGAGCAGGCCCTGCTCCGGGCCCTCGGCCTCACACGGGGCCAGCTGAGGGGGATGCTCGCGACCGAGGCGCTGCTCGTGGCGGCCACGGCCGTGGTCCTCGGGCTCGCGCTCGGTATCGGGTACGGCTGGGCGGGCACGACCGTGCTGCTCGCTCCGGCCACTGACCAGATCTCCTACGCCGTACCCGTGGGCCGGCTGGTGCTGGTGGCCGCCGTGGCACTTACGGCCGGTCTGGCGGCGTCGGTCCTGCCGGCGCGCCGGGCGGCCCGGATTCCTCCGGCGGCGGCGCTGGCGGAGGAGTAGGACCCCGGATGGTCAGCGACCGAACCCGAACAGGACGGCCAGGATGAACCACAACGCGACGAACGCGAGCTCGAGATACCCGAGTACGAGCCCGGTGATGGCGAGGCCGGTGCCGTCGCCGTTCGTACGCCGGATCCGGGCCAGCGCGAGGTGCCCCGTCACGATGGCGGGCACCGCGCTCATGCCCGACGTGCAGAGGCCGAGGACGGCGCAGGCGACGGAGACCTTGGCGAGCGGCTCGGTGACGCGTACGGGCGCCGGGACGTAGCTCGCCCAGGGATTGGCAAGCGGTGCCGGCGGGGCGTGCCGGTTGCCGGGCAGGGCGGGATGCCTCGGTGTTGGGGGAAGGGCGGGCGTCCGCGGGGTGGGCATCCCGACCTGCGGCGGCCCGGACGCAAAGGGGATCGGCCCGACCGGCAGGTCCGCGATCTCGGCCTGCAGCTCGCCGTAGGTGCGGGACCGCATCACGGCATCGAGCCGCTCGCCGTGCTCCGGCCAGTCGATCCGGCCTTCGGCAACCGCGGCCTTGAGGACGTCGGCCGCGCGTTCGCGGTCAGCGTCGGATGCACGCATCGAGCGCCAGTCGGTCATGTCACCCCCAGCCCGACAACGGACCCGGCCGCCGCCTCGGGACGGCCCGCGGGAACACTTCCCCTCCTGCCATTGTGCAGCCCGATCGCACAGACGGGTCAGCTTCCGTCCCGGACTTCCTGCTGGCGTGGACCAATGCCGGCATCCGGGCCAAGTCGTACGGGGGAGTCGCCTCCCCCTTACGAGGGACCGTGCGTGGGTTGCCACCCGTACGTCGCGGGTTCAGCCGGCGCGCCGGCCCGGTTGCCACCGGCCTGCTCGGCCCGGGGCACATCGGTCAGCCCATGACTCCGACGACAATTGCGACCACCATCACCAGGCCCAGCAGGACCGTGAGGTATCCGAGGACGAGGCCGGCGATCGCGAGGCCTCGCCCGTCGTCGTCGGAGTTCCTGAGCCGGGCCAACGCCAGGTGCCCGGTCACGATGGCCGGGATGCTCGTCATGCCACCGGTGAGAGGTGTCAGGGCACCGAGGACGAGCGACGCCGTGGCCAGGGTCTCGGTGCGGCGAGGCGGGACCGGGACCGGGGCGTACGCCGCCCACGGGTTGAGGGCTGACTGCGGCGGGCCGACCCCCGGAACCGCCGGGGTCGGGAACGGTGTCGGCCCCGCGGGAAGGTCGGCGACGAGGCGGTGGATCGCGCCATAGGTCTTGGCGGTCATGAGCGCGGTGACGCGCCGGTCGTGTTCGGCGAGGTCGATGCGGCCCTCGGCGAGGCCGGCCTTGAGGACGTCGGCTGCCCGCTCGCGGTCGGCGTCGGAGGCTCGCATCGTGTGCCATTCGGCCATCCCGCCCACCTCCCTGCCCATCGGCGGATGCACGGCTGGTGACCATCCTGCCGCGTGCGTCCGTCGGGTCGTCGCCACCATCTTCACCCACGGCGGGGCTGTCCACCACCAGACCGGTGAGTTCAGCCAGTAGGGTGACGGGCCGAGGCCCGCTGGCGTACTGCCGCACCGCAGAGCTCGCAACCGAAAGGCGACCGGCACATGCTGTTCGCGATCGACGTCGGCAACACCCACACCACGCTCGGGCTCTTCGACGGTGCCGACCTCGCCGAGCACTGGCGGGTGGCCACCGACGACCGTCGTACGGCCGACGAGCTCGCCGTCCTGGTCGCGGGCCTGCTGACCAACAGGGTCGGTCCGGCCACCATCACGGGGATCTCCGTCTGCTCGACCGTTCCCGCCGTCCTGCACGAGCTCCGCGAGATGATCGAGCGCTACTACGGCTCGGTGCCCGGCGTCGTGGTCGAGCCCGGCGTACGCACCGGGGTCCCGGTCCTCATGGACAACCCGCGCGAGGTCGGAGCCGACCGGATCGTCAACGCGCTCGCGGTGTCGGAGCTCTACGGCGGCGCCTGCATCGTCGTCGACTTCGGCACGGCCACGACCTTCGACGTCGTGAGCGAACGCGGCGAGTATCTCGGGGGCGCCATCGCACCCGGCATCGAGATCTCGCTCGAGGCCCTCGGGCGGCGCGGTGCCCAGCTGCGTCGGGTGGAGTTCCTGCGCCCGCGGTCGGTGATCGCCAAGAACACCGTCGAGGCGCTACAGTCCGGCGCGGTCTACGGCTTCGCCGGGCAGGTCGACGGGCTCGTCGAACGGATGGTCGCCGAGCTGGGCGTCGACCGGTCGGCCGTGACCGTGGTGGCGACGGGCGGGCTGGCTCCCTTGGTGATCGAGGAGTCCCGCACCGTCGACCGGCACGAGCCATGGCTCACCCTGCACGGGCTGCGGCTGGTGTACGAACGGAACCGTCCCGCAGACTGAGCAGCACTCGTTCCGATCCCGACGGAGGTGGACCGTGGCGGTTCTGAAGGCGTTCGACCTGGCGGGCCGGACCGCCCTGGTGACCGGTGGCAACCGCGGGCTGGGCCGGGCGTTCGCGCTCGCGCTGGCCGAGGCCGGCGCCGACGTGGCGATCGCGGCCCGGGACACGGAGCGCTCCGAGGCGGTCCTGGCCGAACTCGCCGACCGTTCCGTCAAGAGCATGGCCGTCACGGCCGACATCACCCGACGCGAGGACGTCGAACGCATGGTCTCCGAAATGGTGGACGGGTTGGGCCGGATCGACATCCTCGTCAACAACGCGGGCGACTGCATCCACCGCCCGGCGCTCGACGTCCCTGACGAGGAGTGGCACCGCGTGATCGACGTCAACCTGCATGGCGTCTGGTTGTGCAGCACGGTCGCCGCGCCGCGCATGATCGCGCAGGGTGGCGGCGTGATGGTCAACATCGGGTCGATCTCGTCGCTGATCGTCAACCGACCCCAGTGGCAACCCGCGTACAACGCCTCGAAGGCCGCGGTCCATCACCTCACGAAGTCCCTCGCGGCCGAGTGGGCACCGCACCGGATCCGGGTCAACGCGCTCGCACCTGGCTACGTCAAGACCGAGATGGCACCGGTCGACCGGCCCGAGTTCCGGCGGCACTGGATCGAGGACGCGCCGATGCAGCGGTACGCGACCCCGGAGGAGATCGCGCCCAGCGTCGTCTATCTCGCGAGCGATGCGTCGTCGTTCATGACCGGATCGGTCCTCGTGGTCGACGGCGGCTACACGCTCTGGTGAGGCGTACCGGCCGGCGGGCCGCCCGGGTCACGGCTGCTGCGCACGTTCGTCCAGGAGCGCGCCGACCTCGGGCGACTCCTTTCGGGCCGCGCGGAGCAGTCCCGGAAAGTCCGACGTCACGCCGTCGACGCCGATGCGCAGCGCATGGAGAAGCTGCTCGGTGTCATTTGCCGGCCAGCCGATCACCTCGCGGCCGTCCTGATGACACCGCTCGACGAATTCGTGGTCGAGGTCGGCAAGTCCGAGACAGAGCACCGGAATACCGATATTGCGGGCGCGTTCCAGCGTTTCGACGGGAGCGCGGGAGGCGATGAGACCCGTCCGGGCGTTCGGGAGGTAGCTGACGGCGGTCGCCATGATGTCGGCCGAGAACGACGTCACGGTGACCGTGTCGAGAAGCTTTCGATCGCGAATCGTGTCGAGCACCGCACGCGCCGCGTCCGTCGACTTGATCTCGGCCTGCATCGGCAGGTCAACGGCGTCCAATACCTCGTCGAAGGTGGGGATCACCTCGCCCTGACCAGCGTCGAGTGCCCTGATCTCGGCAAAAGTGAGATGCGCGACCTCGCCATTTCCGTCAGTAGTTCTGTCGACGTCCGCATCGTGCATGATCACGAGCTGACCGTCGCTCGTCAGGCGGACGTCGAGCTCGATCGCATCGGCGCCTTCCTCGACTGCGCGGCGGAACGAGCGGATGGTGTTCTCCGGCTCGAGTCCCATCGCACCGCGGTGTCCGACAAGCGTGAACGTCACAACAGCCCCCGCCCTGTCCGTGAGGTGACGACGTGGTGGTCGCCAATGTGCTCCACCACAACAGTGGCGAGCCTCTCATGCGGTCCGGGACCTCCGGCATCGGGGTGAACCGCATCAACCGGACACACCGATCCTGCTCTGGTTGCGGTCTGGATGCGGTCCGGTTGCCGCGCGGTTCGTGGCCACCCCAATAAACACTGTCAGATTCACACCGAATAATCTGGTCAGCCATGACCGCGACGCCTCCGTCCCATCCTGCCCAGGAGGACGATGTTCCCGAGCAGCTGCGGATAAGGCGCGATAAGCGGTCCGCCCTCATCGAGCGCGGCATCGATCCCTATCCGGTGTCGGTCGTACGCACGCACACACTCGCGGAGCTTCGCGCCACTTACGGCGACCTTCCCGCCGACCAGGCGACCGGCCAGATCGCGACAGTCGTCGGACGGGTGATCTTCGTCCGTAACACCGGCAAGTTGTGCTTTGCCCGGCTTCGCGACGGCGACGGCGCCGAGGTGCAGGCCATGGTCGCTCTCGACCGGGTTGGCGAGGAGTCGCTCGCGGACTGGAAGTCCTTTGTCGATATCGGTGACCACATTGGTGTCGAGGGCGAGGTCGTGACCAGTCGGCGTGGAGAGCTGTCCGTCGCGGCCGATCGTTGGTTCACGGTGGCCAAAGCCCTGCGCCCCCTTCCGGTTGCCCACAAGGAACTGTCGGACGAGTCGCGGGTGCGCCAGCGTTATCTCGACCTGATCGGGCGACCGGAGGCGAGGGAGCTCCTGCTCGCTCGGTCGGCCGTGACCGCCTCGATTCGTTCCACGCTCACCTCACGGGGCTATGTCGAGGTCGAAACTCCCGTCCTGCAGGCGATCCACGGCGGCGCGGCCGCCCGCCCGTTCGCCACGCATTTCAACGCGTTCAACCGCGAGTACTACCTCCGCATCGCGATCGAGCTCTACCTCAAGCGGCTGGTCGTCGGCGGCATCCACAAGGTGTTCGAGATCGGTCGGAATTTCCGGAACGAAGGCGTCGACTCGACGCACTCTCCGGAGTTCACGATGCTCGAGGCCTACGAAGCCTTTGGCGACTACCACACGATGGCCGACCTCGTCCGGGCGATCGTCCTCGACGCGGCCCGTGCACTCGGCTCGACGGTCGTTCCCGACGGCCGGGGTGGCGAGATCGACCTGGCGGCCGAATGGCAATGGCTACCCATTCACGAGGCGGTTTCGCGCCAGGTCGGCGCCGCGGTGACTCCCGACACCGACGAACAGACCCTTCGCGGCCATGCCGAGAGGTTCGACGTTGCTCTCCAGCCCGGGTGGAGCCCCGGCGAAATCGTGCTCGAACTCTTCGAGAAGCTGGTCGAGCACACTCTTGTGGAACCCACGTTTGTCTGCGACTACCCCGCCGAGGTGCGACCGCTTGCCCGCCCGCACCGCAAGGACCCGAGGCTCGCGGAGGCCTTCGACCTGGTTGCGGCCGGCGTCGAGTTGTCGCCCGCCTATTCGGAGCTCGTCAACCCGGTCGAACAACGCGACCGGTTGGTCGCGCAGTCCCGGCGGGCGGCCGGCGGCGATCCTGACGCCATGCAGCTCGATGAGGATTTCCTCCGTGCTCTCGAATACGGCATGCCTCCCACCGGAGGCATGGGCCTTGGAATCGACCGGCTGGTGATGCTCCTCACCGGCGTACGCTCCATTCGCGATACCATCCTGTTCCCGCTGGTGAAGCCCGAAGGCAGACCGGACGTCCACAAACCGGAGGGCGATGCCGGCGAACCCGCAGAACGCCATTCCTGACGCACCGAGATTGGGCGCCTCGCCGACACCGAGAGTTCTACTTCGGCAGCTTCCGACGGGATAGTCTGTTGGCCGCCGTCGGACTTTGCAGAAATATAGATATTCTGTGTTGGCAGAGGTCTGCGGACATTTGCCGATACCTGCCTGTGGCTCTATTGTTGTGCACAGATTCCGTGTATTCGAGAAGGGAACCCCGCAGTGGCGACGAAGACCAACGTCGTTCTCGTTGACGACCTGGACGGGTCGGAAGCAGAGGAGAGCGTCAAGTTTGGGCTCGATGGCGTCTCCTACGAAATCGACCTGTCCTCCAAGAATGCCGCGAAGCTGCGCAAGGAGTTCGCCTCCTACGTCAGCTCGGCCCGCCGCGTGGGTGGTCGCGCAACTCGCGGACGTGCCGCCAAGCCAGCGCGCGGCTCCGCCCGTAAGCCCGAGACCGCCGAGATCCGCGCCTGGGCCAAAGACCAGGGATATGACGTGAGTGACCGCGGCCGGATCCCCGCCGAGATCATCGAGGCCTACCAGAAGGGCCGTCGGTAAGCCTCACCGCTCCGCACCCAGCACCAGCACCATCAGCTCTCCCGCCCCCTGTCGAGCGAGTCGAGTTACCACCACGTGGGAATCCCCAGATTGCATTAACAAAGAGTTATCGCATTGCCACTCATGGTGACGAGGCTTGCGGCCAGCGAAGGCCCCCGAGGAGGAGTCCTTGGGGGCCTCGTCGTACCGTCGTACGCACGCACGTCGCAGGGGCCGGCACGTAGGGCCCCTGGCACGGATGGGCCTTGCACGCAGGGTTGCCCCCATACCGTCACAAGCCGCGGACGTGACGTGTTCGCTTCGGGCGTAACAGCTCGTCAGGTGGGGCACCCAGGGAACAGAGTAGGAAGGCCCGACAGTTGCAGCGTTGCGAACTGTTTGCGGGCCGCCCAGTTGATCTCAACTCGAAACATGGTGGGATCGGGGTAGGCCGTGAGCGGGGTCTAGCATGAAATGAGGGGCCGGGGCACGTCCGGACCCCCGCGCCGTCTCCAGCCCGGGGAGCAATGATGTTTGAGAGGTTCACCGACCGCGCGAGGCGGGTTGTCGTCCTGGCTCAAGAAGAGGCCAGGATGCTCAGCCACAACTACATCGGCACCGAGCACATCCTCCTGGGGTTGATCCACGAGGGTGAGGGCGTGGCTGCCAAGGCGCTCGAGAGCCTCGGTATCTCGCTGGAGGCCGTCCGCGCCCAGGTCGAGGAGATCATCGGCCAGGGTCAGCAGGCGCCGAGCGGGCACATCCCGTTCACTCCGCGGGCCAAGAAGGTCCTCGAGCTGTCCCTACGCGAGGCGCTCCAGCTCGGCCACAACTACATCGGCACCGAGCACATCCTGCTCGGCCTGATCCGCGAGGGCGAGGGTGTCGCGGCCCAGGTGCTCGTGAAGTTGGGCGCCGACCTCGGCCGAGTGCGCCAGCAGGTCATCCAGCTGCTCTCGGGTTACCAGGGCAAGGAGACCGCCAGCGCCGGTGCCAGTGGAAGTGGCGAGGGCTCGCCTCAGGGCTCGCTGGTCCTCGACCAGTTCGGGCGTAACTACACGCAGGGTGCACGCGAGGGCAAGCTCGATCCGGTCATCGGCCGGGAGAAGGAAATCGAGCGGGTCATGCAGGTGCTGTCCCGGCGTACCAAGAACAACCCCGTCCTCATCGGCGAGCCCGGCGTCGGCAAGACCGCGATCGTCGAGGGACTCGCCCAGCAGATCGTGCGCGGCGACGTGCCCGAGACGCTCAAGGACAAGCAGATCTACAGCCTCGACCTCGGTGCGCTGGTCGCGGGCTCCCGCTACCGCGGTGACTTCGAGGAACGCCTCAAGAAGGTCCTCAAGGAGATCCGCACCCGCGGCGACATCATCCTGTTCATCGACGAGCTGCACACGCTCGTCGGGGCCGGTGCCGCCGAGGGCGCCATCGACGCGGCGAGCATCCTGAAGCCGATGCTGGCCCGCGGCGAGCTGCAGACCATCGGCGCGACGACGCTGGACGAATACCGCAAGCACCTCGAGAAGGACGCCGCGCTCGAGCGCCGGTTCCAGCCGATCCACGTGCAGGAGCCGTCGATCGCGCTCACGATCGAGATGCTCAAGGGCCAGCGGGACCGCTACGAAGCCCACCACCGGGTGACGATCACCGACCAGGCGATCGTCGCGGCGGCCGAGCTCTCCGAGCGGTACATCTCCGACCGGTTCCTGCCCGACAAGGCCATCGACCTGATCGACGAGGCCGGATCCAGGCTCCGGATCCGCCGGATGACGGCGCCACCGGACCTGCGCGAGTTCGACGAGCGGATCGCCAACGTCCGCCGCGACAAGGAAGCCGCCATCGACGCGCAGGACTTCGAGAAGGCCGCGTCGCTGCGCGATGAGGAGAAGCGCCTCATCGCCCAGAAGGCCGAGCGGGAGAAGCAGTGGAAGGCCGGCGACATGGACATCGTCGCCGAGGTCGACGAGGAGCTGATCGCCGAGGTGCTCGCCACCGCGACCGGCATCCCCGTCTTCCGGCTCACCGAGGAGGAGTCCCAGCGGCTGCTCCGCATGGAGGACGAGCTCCACAAGCACTACATCGGCCAGGAGGACGCGGTCCACGCGCTCGCGAAGTCCATCCGGCGTACCCGCGCCGGCTTGAAGGACCCGAAGCGGCCGAGTGGGTCGTTCATCTTCGCCGGCCCGTCCGGCGTCGGTAAGACCTACCTGTCCAAGACGCTCGCGGAGTTCCTCTTCGGCGACGAGAACGCGCTGATCGCGCTCGACATGAGCGAGTACTCCGAGAAGCACACCGTCTCGCGGCTGTTCGGTTCGCCTCCGGGCTACGTCGGCTACGACGAAGGTGGCCAGCTGACCGAGAAGGTGCGGCGCAAGCCGTTCTCGGTGGTGCTCTTCGACGAGATCGAGAAGGCCCACCCCGAGATCTTCAACTCCCTGTTGCAGATCCTCGAGGAAGGCCGGCTCACCGACGCTCAGGGTCGGGTCGTCGACTTCAAGAACACGGTCATCATCATGACGACCAACCTCGGGACCAAGGACATCGCCAAGGGCGTCAACCTCGGGTTCTCCCAGGCCAACGACAGCCTGGGCTCGTACGAACGGATGAAGACGAAGGTCCAGGAGGAGCTCAAGCAGCACTTCCGGCCGGAGTTCCTCAACCGGGTCGACGAGACGATCGTGTTCCCGCCGTTCACCGAGGCAGAGGTCCTGCAGATCGTCGACCTGCAGATCGCCGAGGTGGAGAACCGCCTGAAGAACAAGGACATGGGCATCGAGCTCACCCAGGCGGCCAAGCAGCTGCTGGCCAAGCGAGGCTGGGACCCGGTGATGGGTGCCAGGCCGCTGCGCCGGACCGTCCAGCGCGAGATCGAGGACACGCTGGCCGAGAAGCTGCTGTTCGGCGAGCTGACCCCGGGCCAGATCGTCCTGGTCGACGTGGAAGGCGAGGGCAAGCAGGCGACGCTGACCTTCACGGGCACCCAGAAGGCGGCGGTGCCGGACCTCCCGACCATCGAGGCCACACCGCAGGAGTAGCAGCTCCATCCGCAACCGACGAGGGGGCGACCGCGATCATCGCGGTCGCTCCCTTTTCGTTGGCTGGCTCGCTTCGTCGGCTGGCCGCTTTGTCGCTTGGCCCGTCTCGTCAGCGCGCAGTGGTGGATGGGAGCCCGGCAGGTAGGCGGTACCTGTCCCGCGCGAGGGGCTCGACCAGCCCGTCAGCCACGAGTGAGTCGAGGGCCCGTTCCCGTTGCAGGGGATCCGGCCAGGCGGCCTCGAGGTCGGGACGCCGTACGGGCCCGTCGGCCTCGCGGAGCACCCGAAGCAGCCGGCCCCGGCACTGGCGGTCGGTTCCCTCGTACGTCTGGCGTCGGCGGGCGGGTCCGTCGTACGCGGGCCGGCCGGCCAACCGCCAGGCACAGGCGCGGCTGAGCGGGCAGTCGTCGCACCTCGGGGCGCTCGCCGTGCACACCAGCGCACCGACCTCCATCACGGAGACGGCCCACGAGGCCGCCACGTCGGGTTCGTCCGGCAGGAGCGAGGCCGCGGTGCGGCGCTCCCGCGCCGTGGTCGCCGTCGGCGGGTACTCCACGCCGTCGACCACCCGGGCGAGGACCCGCCGGATGTTGGTGTCGAGAACGACGTGCCGCTGGCGGAACGCGAACGACGCGACGGCCGCGGCGGTGTAGTCGCCGACGCCAGGGAGCGCGCGGAGCTCGTCGTAGCCAGCCGGCACGTCTCCCGCGTGATGGGTCGCGATCACCGTCGCGGCAGAGTGCAGGCGCAGGGCCCGGCGTGGGTAGCCGAGCCGGCCCCACTGCCGGACAGCGTCGCCGGGCGGGTCGGCGGCGAGCGCGGCGGGTGTCGGCCAGCGGGCGAGCCAGGCGTCGTACGCGGGAAGGACCCGGCTGACCGGCGTCTGCTGGAGCATCACCTCGCTCACGAGGATCCCCCACGGAGAGGCGTCTGCGCGCCGCCACGGGAGGTCCCGGGAGTGGGCGGCGTACCACGCCAGGACGGGCGCGTGCAGGGGCGAGGTCGGCATGGCAGGTCCGATCCTCGCACGACGCGGCGGCCGCGGCGGAGATCGCCCGCGGGTGCCGGATGCTGGAGGGAGAGGGGCCCGCGAGGGACCGGTTCCGGCTGACCTGAGCCCAGGTCGTGAGACGCGCCGCGGCGACATCGTGACAACGCCTCCGGACGGCTACTAGCGTTCCTCGCGTACGTGCGTGAATCCGACCGCCACGCTCATGTTTCGAGCATCAACGAGCAGTGTCGGTGCGGAGACGGGAACGCGGCGGGGCGCCGTCGTGGTCCCGAAGCGGAATCAGAACTGGTCTCGAACAGCGTGGCGGAACGGAGCAGTCCATGACGGATCTTGCGATCGGCGTGATCGGATACGGCCTGCGCGGTGGGCTCTCCAGGCACGCCCACCAGCCGGGGGAGGGCTCTCGCGTCGTCGCGCTCTTCGACCCGGACGCCGACGCCCACGAGCGCTTCCGCGAGAGGTACGGCAACGACGTCCACACCGGCGACGACCTGGAGAAGTTCCTCGGTCTCGGGCTCGACGCGGCGTTCGTCCTGAGCCCCGACTATCTCCACGAGGAGCACGCGCTCGCACTCCTCGACGCCGGCATCGCGGTCTACCTCGAGAAGCCGATGGCGATCACGACCGAGGGCTGCGACCGGCTCCTGCGCGCGGCGCAGCGGACCGGCGGCCGGCTCTACCTCGGGCACAACATGCGGCACTCACCGTTCGTACGCGAGATGAAGCGGCTGATCGACGACGGCGCCATCGGTGAGCCCAAGGTCGCCTGGTGCCGGCACTTCGTCGGCAACGGCGGCGACTTCTACTTCGCCGACTGGCACGCCGAGCGCAAGTACGGCACCAGCCTGCTGCTCCAGAAGGGTGCGCACGACATCGACGTCCTGCACTGGCTGTGCGGCGCCTATGCGCGCGAGGTCACCGGCATGGGCGACCTGATGGTCTACTCGCCCGACCAGGCCGGAGCGGCGAAGCCGTGGTGGCAGACCAGGGACGAGGACACCTACCTCAAGCGTTGGCCGCCGCGGTCGCTGTACGGGCTCAATCCCGCCATGGACGTGGAGGACGTGTCGATGGTGACGATGCGGCTCGACAACGGCATCCTCGCGTCGTACCAGCAGTGCCACTTCACGCCCGACTACTGGCGCAACTACACGATCATCGGCACCGACGGCCGGATCGAGAACTTCGGCAACGGGGAGCCTGGTACCTCGATCCGGGTGTGGAATCGCCGGCACGACTACGACGCGGAAGGCGACCACGTCGTCGCGCTGGATCCCGAGACGGGTGGACACGGAGGCGCCGATCCCCGGATCGTCGCGGAGTTCCTGCGGTACGTCCGGGAGGGTGGAGCCACGGATACCTCGCCCGTCGCCGCGAGGTACGCGGTCGCGGCGGGGTGTGCGGGAGCCGAGTCGCTGCGGTCGGGGAGCACCCCGGTGCGGGTGCCCGAGGCCGATCCCGAAGTGACGGCGTACTTCGACGCCTGACCGCACGCCAACCGTACGAACCAACCGGGCGAGGCCGCCGTGCCACCAGCGGCGCGGCGGCCCGCCCGGGTCAGACGTAGCGTTCGAGGATGCTCGACTCGGCGAGCCGGGACAGGCCCTCGCGTACGGACCGCGCGCGGTTCTCGCCCACACCGCCGACGGCCTGGAGGTCGTCGATGCTGGCGGCGAGGAGCTTCTGCAGGCTGCCGAAGTGGTCGACGAGCCGGTCGATCACCGCACCCGGCAGCCGCGGGACCTTGGCGAGCAGGCGGTATCCACGCGGGCTGACCGCGCCGTCGAGCGCGTCACCACCGTGGCCGAGCGCGCGGGCGACCGATCCGATGTCGAGCAGGTCGGTCGCGGAGAGAGCGTCGAGCTCGGCGAGCGCGTCGTCGACGTCCCGCAGGCGCTTGCCGGCGGTCGGGAGGTAGTCGCGGGCGACGAGTTCGCGCTCGGGCTCCACACCCGCCACGAGCTCGTCGAGCTGGAGGGAGAGTAGCCGGCCGTCGACTCCGAGCTCGACGACATACCCCTGGATCTCGTTCGCGATCCGGCGCACCATCTCGAGCCGTTGGGCGACCGCGGCGACGTCGCCGCACCGTGACCAGGTCCTCGATCTCCAGGGCCGACAGGGTGCCGGACACCTCGTCGAGCCGCAGCTTGTAACGCTCGAGCGTCGCGAGGGCCTGGTTGGCGCGGGACAGGATCTGACCGGTGTCCTCGAGGACGTACCGGATGCTGTCGACGTAGAGCCCGATGATCCGCATCGACTGCGACACCGAGACCACCGGGAAGCCGGTCTGCTTGGCGATCCGCTCGGCGGTGCGGTGCCGGGTGCCCGTCTCTTCCGTCGGGATCGACGGGTCGGGCATCAGGTGGACGGCCGCGCGGAGGATGCGGGTGCAGTCCCGGTCGACGATGATCGCGCCGTCCATCTTGGCGAGCTCGCGGAGTCCGGTGGCGCTGAACTCGACGTCGAGCGCGAACCCGCCGGTGCTGAGGGAGTCGACCGTACGGTCATAGCCGAGCACGATGAGCGCGCCGGTCCGGCCGCGGAGGACGCGCTCGAGCCCGTCGCGAAGTTCGGTACCCGGCGCGACCGCGGCGAGCGTCGCCCGGAGGCGGGCGTCCGCGCCCTTGTCACTGGCTGCCACAAGTCTCCTGGGGTGATCAGGCCTGCTCGCGCAAGTCTACGGGCCGGCTTCCTGCCGGGGTCCGCGCCATGCGCGGAACCGAATGACCTGTTGTACGACGGTTTTGACGTTCAGGAGTCCGGAACGGTGTCTTTAGGTTGCCCCATGTGACCAAGACTGGACACTACGGGGCGGACGGGGCACATCGGCGGCGTCCGGCTACTCGGTACGAGCCGGACTCTGGTGTGCTTGCCGGTGCTGTTCCTCCAGCTGATGGGAGTACCCCGCCGATGACCAGCGTTCCCGGGCCGCACACGCTCCGTACGGAGTATGCCGAGGACCCGATCGGGCTCGACGAACCCGCACCGCGCTTCTCCTGGCTCCTGGATCCCGGCGAGGTCTCGCCGGTGGGCAGGGGCCCCCAGGGCGGCACCGACTCGGATCCCGTGGCGCAGACGGCGTACCAGGTCATCGTGGCCTCCGACGCCGACACCCTGGCGGCGGGTTCCGGCGACATCTGGGACTCGGGGAAGGTGACCTCGGCGCGGACGATCCAGGTGGAGTACGCCGGGCCGCCGCTGGCCTCGGCCACCCGCTGTGTCTGGGCCGTACGCACCTGGAACGCCGCGGGCGAGGTCTCGGACTGGTCCCCGGCCGCGACGTTCGAGACGGGACTGCTCCGGGCCGAGGACTGGGGCGGGGCGATCTGGATCGGTCACCGAGGAACCACCGCGGACGGTGGCGACGCCGCCGCCGGCGCGTCGGGGGAGACGCCGCCGTCCCCGCTGCTGCGTACGAATTTCCGGCTCGGCCGGGGCGGTGACGCCGGCGAGATGCGGCGGGCGCGCCTCTACGTGAGCGGCCTCGGGTTCGGCGAGTACTTCCTCGACGGCACCCGCGTGGGTCCGGCCGTCCTCGATCCCGCGCCCACGAACTACGACGCGACCGTCCTCTACTCCACGTACGACGTGACCGACCAGCTTCGCACCGGTGCCAGCGCCGATGCCGATGCCGGCGCCGAGCACGTCCTCGCGGCGGCGCTGGGCCGCGGGCGGTACGGCGAGCCGACGCCGAACGTGTGGTACTGGGAGCAGGCGCCCTGGTGGGACCATCCGAAGCTGCTGGCCCAGCTGGTCGTGACCTACGCCGACGGGTCGACCGACCGGATCGTCAGCGACACCGGCTGGCGGGCGGTCGATGGTCCGACGCGGGACGACTCGCTGTTCGCCGGGGAGCGGTACGACGCACGCCACGAACACCCCGGCTGGACGGCCGCCGGATTCGACGACACCGGATGGTCCGCCGCCTCGGCGGTGACGCCGCCCCGGGGGACGCTGCGCAGCCAGCAGGCCGAACCGATCGAGGCGCTCGGCGAGATCGCACCGGTCGGCCTCACCGAACCGACGCCGGGGACGTTCGTCTTCGACCTCGGCCAGCAGCTGGCCGGCTGGGCGAGACTCCGGCTGACCGGGCCGGCCGGCAGCGAGGTCCGGCTCAGGT
Organism: uncultured Actinomycetota bacterium; assembly: GCA_963721745.1. GTDB lineage: Bacteria > Actinomycetota > Actinomycetes > Propionibacteriales > Actinopolymorphaceae > Thermasporomyces. Next base: position 50,286 of record CAVRKO010000009.1, read on the forward strand.
ACGGCGAGCGGCTGAACGACGACGGGACCGTCGACAACGCGCAGTTCCTCATCTACCGCGACATGCAGACGGACACGTACGTGCTGCGCGGGGAGGGCGTCGACGGGGAGGGCGTCGAGACGTTCGAGCCACGCTTTTCCTACAAGGGGTTCCAGTACGTCCAGGTCGACGGCCTGCCGGGCCGGCCGGACCTCGCGGACCTGACCGGCGTCGTCGTCCACACCGCGGTCGCGTCGAAGCTCACGTTCGACTGCGACGACGAGCTGGTCAACCGGCTGCACACCGCTACCAGGTGGGCCGTCCTCAACAACCTGCACGGTGTACCCACGGACACGCCGGTGTTCGAGAAGAACGGTTGGACCGGCGACGCCCACCTCACCGCCGACGTGGCCGCGTACAACTTCCACATGCCACGCTTCTACACGAAGTGGCTGCAGGACTGGGTTGACGCCCAGTTGCCGAGCGGTGAGTTCCCGCCGATCATCCCGACCAGCGGGTGGGGGTACCACGACGATCCGAAGGCGGCGATCGTCGGGCCGATTCCCGCGTGGGACGTCGCGTACGTCGAGATCCCGTGGGTGATGTACCGCCACTACGGCGACGAGCGCGTGCTGCGCCGCCACTACGACGGTGCGCGGAGGTACATCGACTACCTGGTCGACGGCTTCCTCGAGAACGACGTGGTGCTGACCGGCCTCGGCGACTGGCTGCCTCCGGGTGGGCAGGGCGGGCCGCCGGAAGGGCCGGGCGTCTACGAGACCGCGTTCACCTACCGCTTCGTGCAGCTGCTCACGGAGATGGCGAAGGTCGTCGGCCGTCAAGGTGATCTTGACGGTTACGACGCACTGCTCGCGCGGATCGGGTCCGGCTTCAACCGGGCGTTCTACGACGAGGCCAGCGCGACCTACCACGGCGAGAAACCCACCGGCTACCGCCAGGCGGCGAACGTCATGGCGCTGTGGTTCGGGCTCGTTCCGGAGGGCGCGTACGACCGCGTTCTCGCCAACCTGGTCACCGACATCCACGACCGTCAGGACCACCTTGACACCGGAGTCATCGGCACGAAGTTCCTGCTGCCGCTGCTGACCCGGGCCGGGCTGGTGGACCTGGCGTACACGGTGGCGATGCAACGCACCTACCCCGGTTACGGTTTCTGGATCGAGGAGGGCGCGACGGCGTTGTACGAGCACTGGCAGGCCGACTCCCGCTCGCGCAACCATCACTTCTTCGGTCACGTCGACCAGTGGTTCGTCGAGGACCTCGCCGGCCTGTCGCCGGCCGAGCCGGGGTTCGCGGCGGTCCGCGTACGCCCCGCGCCGCCGCGTGCCCTCGGCCGGGCGAAGGTGGCCGTCGACACCGTACGCGGTCGGGTCTCGACGGAATGGCAGCGTCACGGCGACGACTACGAGCTCCGGGTCGAGCTGCCGCCCGGCGTCAGGGGCGAGGTGCACGTGCCACAGGCCGGAGGTGGCTACGACCTCCGGGAGTGTGCCGCGGGCGTCCACACGTTCCGTTGAGAGACGGAACTGGCGTGGCGCCCGAGTGGTGGCCGCCTGGTCGCCGCTCGCACTCCGCGCACATTCGTGCTGAGAAATCGCCCACGATCCGCTCGGGCCGTGGGCGATTTCTCCACAACTTCACGGAGCTGAACGCACAACACGGCGCCAACGCACCCTCGCGGACGGGTACGACCGGCTACGCGGGCGGGCGGCGGGGGAGGCTCACCACGCTGCCCAGTCGCGCCGCCGCGTGGAGTGCGTCGCCGAGGTGGGCCACCTCCCGCACGCGCATGCCGTCGGGTCCGGCGCCGCTCTCGGGCGGCACCAGGGCGTCGGTGAAGCCGAGACGGACCGCCTCGGCGAGGCGTTGCTGGACGCCGGTCACGCGGCGGAGGTCGCCGGCCAGGCCGACCTCCCCGACGACGATCATCCGTGCGGGGAGCGGCTGGTCGGCGGCGGCGCTCGCGATCGCCAGCGCGACCGCGAGGTCGGATGCGGGCTCCCGCAGGCGTACGCCTCCTACGGTCGAGGCGTAGACGTCCTGGTTGCCGAGTCGGATGCCGCCCCGGCGTTCGAGGACGGCCAGCACCATCGCCATCCGGCTCGAGTCGAGGCCGGACGTCGCCCGCCGGGGGCTCGCGAGACTCGACTGCGCCACCAGCGCCGTTACCTCGGCGAGCAGGGGACGCTTGCCCTCGACGGTCACGGTGACGCAGCTGCCGGACACCGGCTGCGGCCGCCGGGTCAGGAACAGCCCGCTCGGATCTGGCAGGCCCTCGAGCCCGTCGTCCGCGAACTCGAAACAGCCGACCTCCTCCGTGGGACCGAAGCGGTTCTTGACCGCACGCACCATGCGCAGCCGGGACTGCCGGTCGCCCTCGAAGTGGAGTACGACGTCGACGAGGTGCTCCAGCACGCGGGGGCCCGCGATCGAACCGTCCTTGGTCACGTGGCCGACCACCACGACGGCGATGCCACGCTCCTTCGCGACTCGGATCAGGGCGGCGGCGACCTCGCGGACCTGGGTCACCCCGCCGGCAGCGCCGTCGACCGTGCCGGAAGCGACGGTCTGAACGGAGTCGAGGACGACAAGCGAGGGGCGTACGGCGTCGATGTGCCCGAGCACGGTGGCAAGGTCGGTCTCCGCGGCGAGGAAGAGCTCCGGCTCCAGCGCGCCGATCCGGTCGGCGCGCACCCGGATCTGGGCGGTCGACTCCTCGCCCGACACATAGAGGCTCCGCCCGCCCGAACGCGCCCGCTCGGCGGCCACCTCGAGGAGCAGGGTGGACTTGCCCACGCCCGGTTCGCCGGCGAGGAGCACCACGCCGCCGCGGACGAGTCCGCCACCGAGCACGCGGTCGAGCTCGGAGATGCGGGTCGACTCGGCGCGCGCCGCCTCGACGTCCACCTGGTCGATCGGGAGTGCCGCCTGGCTGACCGGACCGGCCGACGTGCGGGCCGCCTTGGGCGCGCCGACCTCCTCGACGGTGCCCCACGCCTGGCACTCACCGCAGCGTCCGACCCATTTGGTCGCCTGCCATCCGCACTCGCCGCAGCGGTAGGCGGGTTTGAGGGCGCGCGACGCCGTCGATCTGGCCATAGCCCGGAAGGCTAGGTCCCCGCACCGACAACCCGCCGAAGGCGCGACGGGCCAGCACCGAACCGTCCCACCCCGGCATCCGTACGTACTGGTGAGACCGCCCGGACAGCCGGGCCGCGGCCGCCGGATCCGCACCCTGGTGCGCACTTTCGGTGGACTCGGCTCGCCGGGCTCACATATCGGTGGGCCTTCCGCCGTACAACGTTCTAGGCTGGGCAGACGTGAGCACACAGATCAGTTCGGAGATCGGCACCGCGATCAGTGTGGTACCCATCGGCATGGTGGTCGGCGGGCGGCACGAGATCCGCGAGGACGACTGGGCCGACGAGACGGCCCGGATCGTGTTCGACGAGAAGCAGCTGGAGCCCGAGGCAACCCTCGGGCTGGTGGCCTTCTCGCACCTCGAGGTGGTCTTCTACTTCCACCGCTCGACCCGTGAGCGCGCGGGCGCGGCGCATCCGCGCAGCAACCCGCACTGGCCGCGGGTCGGCGTCCTGGCCGATCACAGTCCGCACCGGCGCAACCACATCGGTGTGTCCTGCTGCGAGCTCGTCTCGGTCGACGGCCTCGAGCTGACCGTACGCGGCCTCGACGCGGTTGACGGCACACCGGTGCTCGACGTCAAGCCGTACGTCGAGGAGTTCGGTCCCCGCGGCCCGGTCCGTGAGCCGGCCTGGATCCGCGAGCTCATGCGCACCTACTACTGACCGATGCCACGCCGGGCGGGCCCACCTCTGGCGGACCGACGTCACGCCGGGCCGGCCCACCGCTGGCGGACCGACGTCAGAACGCACGCCACCACAGGTTGACCGCGTAGTCCACCGCGAGGCCGGTGTGCTCCGCGATCACCCTGGACGCCACGTCGCCGCGGAACTCGATCCGGACCACCGTCTCGAAGTCCGCCCGCGAGTCGAACCGCCACTCGATGTCGAGGGGCTGGCGGGACCAGCCGTGGCGGGCCCAGAAGCGTTCCACCGCGGTGGGGTCGTACGACGGGAAGGCGTCGCGGAACCACCTGCCGAAGGTGCTCCTCGTGGCGTCGTTGTCGATCACGAACGCCGCTCCGCCGCGCCGGACCACCCGCCGGACCTCGGCCAGCCCCGGCTCGCAGCCCGGACCGAAGAAGTACGCCCACCTGGCATGGACGACGTCGACGGAGGCGTCCGGGACGGGGAGAGCCTGCGCGGTGCCCTGGCGTACGTCGACCTGCGGCAGGAACGCACACCGCCGTCGGGCGTGCTCGACCAGCGATCCGTGCGGCTCGACCCCGACGACCTTGGTGGCGTGTGCCGCGAAGCGCGGGAGGTGGAACCCGGTGCCGCAGCCGATGTCGAGCAGGTTCGCGCCCTCCCACGGCCGGCGTTCGCGCATGGCGGTCTCGATGACCCGCGCCGGGTCGACGGCACTGTTCTCGATCTCGTAGCTGCCCGGGGTGTTCCAGATGTTGGGACTCGGACGGGCGCCCATGGCGATGCGTGGCACGGCCGCGAGCCTAGCGCCGGCGAGCCACCCGGCCGGCCAGCCTCGTCCCGGCGCCCGGCCAGCCTGGTCGCCGGCCAGCCTGGTCGGCATGTCGCCGGCCAGCCTGGTCGCCGGCCAGCCTGGTCGCCGGCCAGCCTCGTCAACGGTCAGGACAGCTTGCGGGCGCCCTTGCCGGTGGCACCGGGCCGCTTGGGCCGCCGGACCTGCTGCGGGTCGGCCGGGTGGAGCGCGAGCCGTTCGCGGGCGGCGAGGTGCGCCTCGCAGTGCCGGGCGAGCTCTTCGTAGCCGCCCTTGCCCATCAGCTCGATCAGCTCCCGCTGGTTCGTGACGTAGACCGGATCGCGGGCGCCGTGGGCCTCGGTGTTTCCGGTGCAGTACCAGTCGAAGTCGTGGCCGCCGGGCCCCCAGCCGCGCCGGTCGTACTCCGTGATGGTCACCTCGGTGTACTCCGTGCCGTCCGGGAGCTCGACGTCGCGGTAGAGGCGACGGATCGGCAGCTGCCAGCAGACGTCCGGCTTGGTCTCGACGGGATGGACGCCTACCCGGAGCGCGTGCTTGTGCAGGGCGCAGCCGGTGCCGCCCGCGAACCCCGGGCGGTTGTGGAAGATGCAGGCGCCGTCGACCACGCGGGTCTTGCGGTCGCCGTCCTCGTCCTTCTCGATCCAGCCGGCCTTGAGGCCCTCGGCCTGGAGCTGCCAGTCGTCGGGCGTGAGCTTCTTGACCCAGCTGCGGACGCGTTTCTCGTCCTGCTTGTCGGCGAAGTGCGCGCCGAGAACGCAACATCCGGCGGCCGGCTGCTCGTCGAAAATACCGGGGCAACCCGCACCGAAGATGCAGTTCCACCGCGAAGTAAGCCAGGTCAGGTCGATACGGAACACCTGGTCGGCGTCTTCGGGATCGGTGAACTCCACCCATGCACGGGGAAAGTCGAGGGGTACCTCTGGCACGCTCCGAACCTTACGCCGTACGAATAGCTTGGTTTGGCATTACCCGCCGAACCGCCGGCCTCCGGCATTCGTCCGGCGTGACCGGGTAGCGTCGGATCATGAGGCTCGGCGTGCTCGACGTGGGTTCGAACACCGTCCATCTCCTTGTCGTCGACGCGCGCCCCGGCGCCCGTCCTCTCCCGGCGTACTCCCACAAGACCGAGCTCCGGCTCGCGGAGCATCTCGACGACGATGGTGCGATCTCGGCCGCTGGTTCGTCCGCGCTGCGTCGACTGGTCGCGGAAGCGCTCGAGATCGGCGAGGACAAGGGCTGCCAGTCGGTGCTGGCGTTCGCCACCTCTGCCGTCCGCGACGCGACCAACGCCGACTCCGTTCTCCGCGAGGTGAAGGAGTCCACCGGCGTCGACCTCGGCGTGTTGTCGGGTGAGCAGGAGGCGCGGCTCACGTTCCTCGCCGTCCGTCGGTGGTTCGGCTGGTCGTCGCGGCGCCTGCTGGTGTTCGACATCGGTGGCGGCTCGCTCGAGATCGCGACCGGTCTCGACGAGGACCCCGACGCCGCGTTGTCGGTGCCGCTGGGCGCCGGTCGCCTGACCCGGACCTGGTTCGAGGCCGACCCGCCGAAGCCCGACGAGGTGCGGGCGCTCCGCCGGCACGTCCGCGCGGAGGTCGCGCGCCATGCCGGGCAGATCGTGCGGTTCGGTGCGCCGGACCACGTGGTGGGTACGTCGAAGACCTTCCGGCAGCTGGTCCGCGTGTGCGGTGCCGCGCCGTCGTCGGAGGGGCCGTACGTCAAGCGGACCATGCAGCGTTCCGTCCTCAACCAGTGGCTGCCCAAACTCTCGGCGATGCCCTCGGCCGAACGTGCCGACCTCCCCGGTGTCTCCGCCGGCCGGGCCGAGCAACTCCTCGCGGGCGCTATCGTCGCCGACGCGGCGATGGACCTGTTCGAGGTCGCGGAGCTCGAGGCCTGCCCGTGGGCACTGCGGGAGGGCGTCATCCTCCGCCACCTCGACACGATGGAGGCGGAGGACTTCGCGTGAACACCACCACGCCGGGCGACGGGGTCCGGCTGGTTGTCGACGGCGGCGCGACGAAGCTGCTGATGGCCGTCCTCGACACCTCCGGTCCCACCCCTCGCCTGGACCGCCAGGTGTCCGTACCCGGATTCCAGTGGACGGCGGGAGAGGACCCGGTGCAGCAGCAGGCCCGCCGGGTCATGGCCGCGTGGACCGCTCTGGGCCGGCCGGGCCCGGTCGACGTCGTGGCGCTCGGCCTGGCCGGCGGCGCCCCCGACCCGGCCAGTCGCCGCCTGTTGGCGCCGCTCGTCGGCGACCAGCTCGGCGCCGCCCGGGTGCTGGTGACCGGGGACGACGTGACGACGCACCTGGGTGTCCTGGGCGGCGAGGCCGGCGTGGTCGTGGCCGCGGGTACGGGCGTCGCCTGCCTCGCCGTCACCTCAGCCGGTGAGCTGATCAACATCGACGGACTCGGCTACCTCTTCGGCGATGCCGGCGGCGGCTTCTCCCTCGGGCTCGCCGGGCTGCGCGCCGGGCTCGCCGGCTACGAGGGCCGCGGCGCGACGACCTCGCTCACGGGGCTCGCGGAGGAACGGGTGGGCCGGCCGGTCCGGGTGGCGGTCAAACGGTGGTACCACTCGCCCACCCTCATCGCCGACGTGGCCGCCTTCGCCCGCAAGGTGACCGAGGCGGCCGACACCGATCCGGTGGCCCGAGTCCTGTGTCTCAGCGCGGGGGAGGAGCTCGCGGTGAGCGTGACGGCCGCGATCCGCAGGGGCTTCCCCCAGGCGTGTGACGGCACTGTTCCGGTCTCGTGGGCGGGCGGGGTGCTGACGGCCGAGGTCGTCTTCGAGGCGTTCGCCGCCGGGCTGGCGCAGCTGTGCCCGGCGGCGAGGTTGTGCGACCCGCGCGGTGACTCCCTGGGTGGTGCCGTACGCCTCGCCACCGAGAGTGAGGTGCCGCACCTGCAGGGCGTCGTCGTCCACACCAGAGATCACCAGCCGCTGCCCGCCACCGAGTCGGACGAGAGGTAGCCGGTCGCCGGACCGCGCGCCGGGGCGAGCCGTACGCTGGACGCCGTGCAGCCGGCTGAGGCAAACACCCACATACGCGGCAAGGACGTCGTCGTCCGGGTTCCCGATGCCCGTATGGCGCTGTCGACGGCATCGGTCTATCCCGAGTCGACGGCCACGGCGTTCGAGCTCGCGTCCCGCCTCGGCTACGACGGTGTCGAGGTGATGGTCGGTGCCGACCCGCTGAGCCAGGACGTCGACGCCCTCCGCCGGCTGAGCGAGTACCACCACCTACCCGTCGTCTCGATCCACGCGCCCACGCTGCTGATCACCCAGCGCGTCTGGGGCACCGACCCCTGGGGCAAGCTCGACCGCAGCGCCGAGGCGGCGAAGGAGCTCGGCGCCAAGGTCGTCGTCGTCCACCCACCCTTTCGCTGGCAGCGCGACTACGCCCGGGACTTCGTGGCCGGGGTGGCGCAACGGCAGAACGACACCGGGATCAGCTTCGCAGTCGAGAACATGTTCCCGTGGAAGGCCGCGGGCCAGGGACTCCAGGCCTACCTCCCGGGATGGGACCCGCGGGACTTCGAGTACGCCGAGGTGACGCTCGACCTGTCCCACACGGCGACCGCGGGCGTCGACGCCTACGACATGGCGTACGACCTCGGCGAACGCCTGACCCACGTCCACCTGGCCGACGGGACGGGCTCCAGCAAGGACGAGCACCTGGTGCCGGGACGTGGCAACCAGCGCGGCGCCGAGGTGCTCGAGCTGCTCGCCCGGCGCGGGTTCACCGGCAGCATCGTGGTCGAGGTCAACACCCGCCGGGCCGCGGGCCGGTCGGAGCGGGAGGCCGACCTGGTGGAAGCCCTCGCGTTCGCCCGGCTGAACTTCGCCGCACCCGTCGTCCCGTCGTACGCCGTCACCGCGGACGGCACGATCGAGGCCGTGGGCAAGACGCCCGGCTCCTGACGCCTGCGTTCCGGCCGGACCGACGTCCGGCCGCCGCTTGATCGGCCGCCGCTTGGCCGGCCGCCGCTTGGCCGGCCGCACCATCCGATCACCGGAACCGGCCGCAATCACCCCTTGCCGCCCATCTGCCCAGCATTCATCCTGAGCGGGACATCCCGGGTCGGACCTCGAACCCTCAGACGCGGACTGCCCACGTAGGAGCCCGCCGCCTGCGCGAGACCTCCCCGCCCGGCATGGCCGGCGAGAGGGGTGGGCGCGATGCGCGGGATTACCCGGCAGGCGGTCAGGTTCCTTGTCCTGATGGGGTTCGCGAGCGGATCCCTCCTCGTTGCGGGCGTACCCGCCGGTGCCGCGCCACCGGCCTACGCCGCGCTCGGCGACTCGTACTCCTCCGGCGTCGGCACCCGCTCCTACTACGCGGACAGCGGATCCTGCCAGCGCTCGCCGTACGCCTATCCGGTGCTCGACGCCGCCCGTCTCGGTGCCGCTCTGACGTTCGTCGCGTGCTCGGGCGCGAAGGTCGCCGACGTCCGCAACGGCCAGCTCTCGAGCCTGCGGACGGCGACCCGCTACGTCACCGTCTCGGTCGGCGGCAACGACGCCGGCTTCTCCTCGGTCCTGCTCCAGTGCGCACAGCCGTGGCCGACGACCTGCTGGGGTGCGATCGACAACGCCAACGCGGTCATCCGGAACACCCTGCCCGGCCGGCTCGACGGGCTGTACGCGGCGATCCGGTCACGTGCGCCGAACGCGCGCGTCGTGGTGGTGGGCTACCCCCGCCTGTTCAACGGCGAGGAGTGCAACCTGGCCGCGCGGATCAGTCCCGGTGAGCAGCAGGAGCTCAACGCCACCGCCGATCTGCTGGCGACCACGATCAGAACCAGGGCGGCGGCGCACGGTTTCGCGTTCGTCGACGCGCGGACCCGCTTCACCGGCCACTCTGTCTGTGACGACGTCGAGTGGATCAACGGGCTCTCGAACCCGATCAGCGAGTCCTACCATCCCAACCGCTCCGGGCAGTCGGGGTACGCCGCGCTCGTCGAGCCCGCCCTGCGCGGCTGACGCCCGGACCCCGACCTGTTGGAGGAACGCCGGCGCGAACGTCGGCATCCCTCCAACAAGCCATCGGGCCCGCCGCGGACCGGCCCGGTGCCGCTACCGGCGGCACCGACCCAACAGGCGGCTCACGCGGGCGTGAACTGTTCCTCCTCCGTGGAACCGGACAGGGCGGTCGTCGACGACTCCGGCGCGATCGCCGTGCTCACGAGGTCGAAGTAGCCGGTGCCGACCTCGCGCTGGTGCCGGGTCGCGGTGTAGCCGTCGGCCTCGGCCGCGAACTCCCGCTCCTGCAGGGCGACGTACGCCGTCATGCCCTCCGTCGCGTACCCCCGTGCCAGCTCGAACATCGAGTGGTTCAGGGCGTGGAACCCGGCCAGGGTGATGAACTGGAACGTGTAGCCCATGTAGCCGAGCTCGCGCTGGAACTTCGCGATCGTGTCGTCGTCGAGGTGCTGCTTCCAGTTGAACGACGGCGAGCAGTTGTACGCGAGCATCTGGTCGGGGTACTCCGCCTTGATCGCCTCGGCGAACTCCCGCGCCACGTCGAGGTCGGGCCGCGACGTCTCCATCCACAGCAGTTCGGCGTACGGCGCGTACGCCAGCCCGCGCGCGATGCAGGCCGGCAGGCCGTTGCGAACGTGGTAGAAGCCCTCCGCGGTGCGTTCGCCGGTCACGAACTCCTGGTCGCGTTCGTCCACGTCGCTCGTCACGAGCGTCGCGGCCTGGGCGTCGGTGCGCGCGATGACCAGCGACGCTACGCCGGACACGTCGGCCGCGAGCCTCGCCGCGTTGAGCGTCCGGATGTGCTGTCCGGTCGGGACCAGCACCTTGCCGCCGAGGTGGCCGCACTTCTTCTCCGAGGCGAGCTGGTCCTCCCAGTGCACCCCTGCAGCGCCGGCCGCGATCATCGACTTCATCAGCTCGTACGCGTTCAGCACGCCACCGAAGCCGGCCTCCGCATCGGCCACGATGGGTGCGAGCCAGTGCGGCGCGTCCTCCTCGCCCTCGGCGAAGCTCACCTGGTCGGCGCGCAGCAGGGCGTTGTTGATCCGCCGTACGACCTGTGGGACCGAGTTCGCCGGATACAGGCTCTGGTCGGGATATGTCTGACCCGCGAGGTTGGCGTCGGCGGCGACCTGCCAGCCGGACAGGTAGATGGCCTGGAGCCCGGCCTTCACCTGCTGGACGGCCTGGTTGCCGGTGAGCGCGCCCAGGGCCTGCACGTAGTCCTCGTCGTGGAGCAGCTGCCAGAGCCGCTCGGAACCCAGCCGGGCCAGGGTCTGTTCCTCCTGGATGGAGCCGCGCAGGCGTACGACGTCCTCAGGCGTGTACGTGCGCTCGATGCCCTCCCAGCGGGGGTCGTTCTGCCAGGCCTGGCGGAGCTCGTCGGCGGCCCGGCGGACGGATTCGGAGTGCGAGCTGGCGCCGTTGGGCGACGTCCGCTGCCTCGGCACTCCCTGCTTCGGCGGCTGCTGGCCCTGCTGCTGCTGGCCCTGCTGCTGACCCTGCCGGCCGCGCGAGCCCCGCTTGGACTCGGCCGACGAGTTCCCGGATTTGCGCGCTCTGGATGTGGTTTGGCTCGATGTCGACTCCGCACGCGTCATCGCGCTTCCCCTCCTTTGGGTGTGCTCCTGTTCCTGAGTCTGCGGAGCAGATCGGGGCGAAGAGAGTCGTTCGCCGGGGAAAATTCTGCGGAACTTCTTCTACCATCAAGTTGTGTCAGACATTCGCGATGAAGGAGTCAGGACATTGCCAGAAGAGCTCCATCTTGCGACCTTCGGGCAACGACTGCGGCATATGCGCCGGAGTCGCCACCTGACCCTCGCCGAGCTGGGTGAGCGGGTCGGCCGGGCGGCGTCCCAGTTGTCCCTCCTCGAGAATGGCAGGCGCGAGCCGAAGCTCTCGCTCATCACCCACCTCGCCGCCGCACTCGACGTCGGCGTCGACGAGCTCCTCTCGACCGCGCCGCCTAGCCGGCGTGCCCAGCTCGAGATCGCCCTCGACGACGCCCAGCGGGACCCCCTCTACCAAGCGCTGGACCTCCCGCCGCTCAAGATCGGGCCGCGGGTGCCGAGCGAGCTGCTCGAACACCTCGTGGGCCTCTACGACGAGCTCAAGCGCCGCGACACCAAGCCCACCGCCACGCCCGAGGAGGCACGGATCGCCAACGCCGAGCTGCGCCGCCGGATGCGCGAACAGGGCAACTACTTCGCCGAGGTCGAGGAGACCGCGGTCCGCACGTTGAACGCCGTCGGCTACCGCGGCGGGACCCTGTCCGACGCGCTCGTCGCGGCGATCGTGCTGCACTGCGGCTTCACGGTCCGCTACTCCGAGGACCTGCCACGCTCCGTGCGGTCGATCACCGACCTGCGCCACCGCCGCATCTACCTGCGCCGGGAGTCCCTCGGCATGCACACCCCGCGCGGCGTCCTTCTCCAGACCCTCGGCCACTTCGTCCTCGACCACGCGCCGCCGCGCGACTTCGCCGACTTCCTCCGCCAGCGGGTCGAGGCCAACTACTTCGCGGCCGCCGTACTCATCCCCGAGCAGGTCGCCGTTCCCTTCCTGCGACAGGCCAAGGCCGACCGCGACCTCGCCGTCGAGGACCTCCGCGACGTGTTCTCCGTGTCGTACGAGATGGCCGCGCACCGGTTCACCAACCTCGCCACCCGGCACCTCGACCTGCGCTGCCACTTCGTCCGCAACGACGAGGAGGGCATCATCTACAAGGCGTACGAGAACGACGGCCTGGTGTTTCCGGCGGACTCCACCGGCGCGATCGAGGGGCAGCGGATGTGCCGGAAGTGGGCCGGGCGGCAGGTCTTCGGCTCGCACCAGCGGTTCCCGACGTACTACCAGTACACCGACACCCCCGACGGCACCCACTGGTGCGTCTCCCACGTCGACTCCGGCCGCGAGCGCCACTTCGCCGTGACGCTCGGTGTGCCGTTCGAGGCGTCGCGGTGGTTCCGGGGCAGGGAGACCACCAACCGGGCGGCGTCGCGCTGCCCGGCGGGACCTTGCTGCGAGCGACCGCCGGCCGACCTCGCGTCGCGCTGGGAGGGACGGGCCTGGCCGTCGGCCCGGGCCCACTCCCACGTGCTCGCGGTGCTTCCCCCCGGTGCCTTTCCCGGGGTCGACGAGACCGATGTGTACGGCTTCCTCGACCAGCACGCGCCCGGACCGGACGAGGACTGACGGGCGCGGTGGGCGCCACTTGCGCCCGCCGGGCCGACGCCCCGCTGGACGGGCGGGTCACCGGAACAGGTAGACAAGGGGCCATGGACGACGGTTCACCACGCCCACGGAACCAGCCGTGACGACGAGCCTCCTCCTGGTCGCCGTCGCCGTCGTGCTGATCCTGGTGTGCGGGATGTTCGTCGCCGCCGAGTTCTCGCTCGTGGCGGTCAGCAGGCCATCCGTCGAACGTGCCGAGGGTAGTGGCGTCCCCGGCGCCAGCGGTGTCAAGGAAGCCTTGCACACGCTCTCGACCCAGCTCTCCAGCGCGCAGATCGGCATCACGGCCACCAACCTCGCCATCGGCTGGCTCGCGCAGCCGTCGGTCGCGGAGCTGGTGAGCGGGCCGCTCCGGGCGGTCGGACTCTCCCGCGGCGCGGTGTCCGGCGTGTCACTCGGGCTTGCGCTCGCACTCGTCAGCGTGGCCACGATGCTGCTCGGCGAGCTGGTGCCCAAGAACCTCGCGATCGCCCACCCCGAGGGAGTCGCCCGGGTGGTGCAGCTGCCGCTCCGGGCGTTCACGACGCTCACCAGGCCGCTCACCGTTGCTCTCAACGCCCTCGCCAACCGGATCGTACGGCTGCTCGGCGTCGAGCCCCAGGAGGAGCTCGCCTCGGCGCGGACACCAGAGGAGCTGGTCTCGGTGGTGCGCTCGTCCGCGGAGGCGGGGAAGCTGCCACCGTCGACGGCCGCGCTCGTCGAACGCATGCTCCAGTTCGACGACAAGCAGGCCCGCGACGTCCTCACCCCGCGTACCCGCCTCGTGTGGGTCTCGGCCACCGACCCCGTGCAGCGGGTGATCGACCTCGCCCGGGAGCACGGCATCTCCCGGTTCCCGGTAGCGGGCGCCGACCTCGACGACATCGTGGGCGCGATCGAGCTGTCGCACGCGATGGCGGTGCCGAGGGACGACCGCGCGTCGACGGAGGTCGCCCCGCTCTCCCGGCCGCCGCTGCGGCTGCCCCACACGGCTCCGCTCGACGAGGTGCTCTGGGCGCTTCGCGACAACGGCACGGAGCTCGCCGTGGTCCTCGACGAGTACGGCGGCACCGCAGGCATCGTGACCCTCGAGGACGTCGTCGAGGAGATCGTCGGCGAGGTGTCCGACGAGCACGACGAGCCCAGCCCGGTGTACCGGCAGACCGAGACCGGGTGGCTGGTGTCGGGCCTGCTGCGTCCCGACGAGCTGAAGGCACTGACGGGCGTACGCCTGCCCGAGGAGCACCCGAGGTACGACACCGTCGCCGGGCTGGTCCTGAACGAGCTGGGCCGGGTGCCCCGACCGGGCAACGCGGTCCGCGTCGACCGGCTCGTGCTGACCGTCGACCAGATGGACGGGCACCGGATCGACCAGATCAGGATCGACCAGCTCCGGGTCAGCACCGGCAAGATCCGGGCCGACCGGCTCCGGACCGGCCAGGTCAGCGCCGGCAATCTGGACCAGCACCCGGGCGGTGGGACCGATGAGTGACGGCGTCGCCCTCCTTGTCGCCCTGGTGCTGCTCGCCGGCAACGCGTTCTTCGTCGGTGCGGAGTTCGCGCTCGTGTCCGTCCGCCGCAGCCAGATCGAGCCGCTCGTCGAGGAGGGATCCAGGCGGGCCCGCGCGACCCTCTGGGCGATCGAGCGGGTGACGCTGATGATGGCCGGTGCGCAGCTCGGCATCACCCTCTGCACGGTCGGCCTCGGCGCCGTGGCCGAACCCGCCGTCGCGCACCTGCTCGAGCCCGTGTTCGAGGCCGTCGGGCTCCCCACGGGCGCCGTCCACGCCGTCGCACTCGCGCTCGCCCTCCTGATCGTGGTCTCACTGCACGTCGTGATCGGCGAGATGGTGCCGAAGAACCTCACCCTCGCCGTACCCGACCAGGCCGCGCTGGTCCTGGGCCCGATTCTGCGGACGATGGTGCGCGCGATCAGCCCGGTCATCGTCGCGCTCAACGCGACCGCGAACGCCCTCCTCCGCCTCGTCCGCGTCACACCCCAGGACGAGGTGGCCGACTCCGTGACGCACGAGGAGGTCGGGCACCTGCTCGCGGAGTCTCGTCGCGAGGGTCTGATCGACCCGGACGAGCACCGGCTCACAGCCCAGGCCCTGGCGTTCGCCGAGCGCTGTGCGGCCGACGTCGCGATCCCGCTGGACTCCGTGGTCCAGATCGGTCCGGACGCCACACCCGAGCAGGTCGAGGCGCTCGCCGCGCGGTCGGGGCACTCGAGGTACCCCCGCCGCGACGCCGCGGGCGACCTCTCCGGCTACGTCCACCTGAAGGACATCCTCACCGACGGTGCGGAACGCCCGTCCGAACCCGTACCGGCCGAACGGATCCGACCCCTGCCGGCGCTCCCGGCGGCAACGCCGCTCGTCGACGTGCTCGCCGCGCTGCGCGACGGCGCGAGCCACCTGGCGCGCATCCACGACGACGCGGGCTCGACGATCGGCGTCCTCACCCTCGACGACGTACTTCTTCGGTTGGTGCCTGCCCGGCACCGCGAGGACTGACATGCTCTGTACGTACGGCCGCGATCACGTGATCATGAGACCCTTGCGCCGGCACCGGTGCGCTCGACGGGGGCCGGCGGGTGCATGATCCCGGGCACCGGCGGACGCGACAACCTGCGGCCACGACAGCCTGTGGCCACGACTACATGGGGCACGACAACAGGGGAGGGTCAGCGTGGTGCTACGCCAGGCGCTGCTGGGTGCCGCGCGGAGCGAACGGCTCGCGAAGGCGGTCTCGACCCTGCCGGTGTCGTCGGCGATCGTCGCCAGGTTCGTCGCGGGCGAGACGCCGGACGAAGCGGTCGAGGCGGCCCGCCGACTGCTGGGTGACGGGCTGCAGGTCTCGCTCGACCACCTCGGTGAGGACACCCGCGACCGCGAGCAGGCCGAGCGTACGACCAGGTGCTACCTCACCCTCCTCGACCGGTTGTCCCGCGCCGGCCTCACCCGTGGCACCGAAGTCTCGCTGAAGCTCTCCGCGATCGGTCAGGCACTCGGGCGCGACGGCGACAAGATCGCCCTCGACAACCTCGCGACCATCGCGGACGCGGCACAGAACGCCGGCACCACCGTCACGCTCGACATGGAGGGTCACACCACGGTCGACTCAACGCTGTCGGTGCTCCACGAGGCGCGGCGGGACTTCCCCGACACCGGGGCCGTCGTACAGGCCTACCTCCGCCGCACCGAGCAGGACTGCCGCGACCTCGCCCACGAAGGGTCGCGGGTCCGCCTGTGCAAGGGCGCCTACGACGCTCCGGAGTCGGTCGCGTTCCAGAAGGTGTCCGACGTCGACCGTTCGTACGTCCGCTGCCTCAAGGTCCTGATGGCCGGCCACGGCTATCCGATGGTCGCAACGCACGACCCTCGGCTGATCGAGATCGGGAGCGCGCTCGCGATGCGGCACGACCGTTCCCGTGGCAGCTACGAGTTCCAGATGCTCTACGGCATCCGGCCCACGGAGCAGCGCCGGCTGGCGGGACTCGGCGACACGGTGCGGGTCTACGTGCCCTACGGCGACCAGTGGTATGCCTACCTCATGCGCCGGTTGGCCGAACGGCCCGCCAACCTCGGGTTCTTCCTGCGTTCGCTGCTCACGCGCTCCTGAACCTCCCCGCGGGCGCGCGCCGGCCGTGCGCGACGATGGACGCGGACAGGCCGCCCGACAGACCTCGGGCAAACCGCAGCGAAGGGGACATCGGATGGGCGCGGGCCAGCACACCATCGCCGTGATCGGCGCGGGCAAGATGGGCGAGACGATCCTGTCCGGGTTGCTGCGCGCCGGCTGGCCGGCGACCGCGCTCGTGGCCACGGCCCGCCGGGCCGAACGCGCCGAGCAGCTCGCCGCCCGCTACGGCATCCGGATCCTCCCCAACGATGAGGCCGTACGTGTGGCCGACGTGCTGGTCATCGCCGTCAAGCCGCAGGACGCCTCGACTCTGCTCGCCGAGCTCGGACCGAAGGTGCCGGCGGGCAAGCTGGTCGTCTCGATCTGCGCGGGCCTGCCGACCTCCTTCTTCGAGAAGCGGCTGCCGCACGAGACCCCGGTCGTACGCGTGATGTCCAACACCCCGGCCCTCGTCGACAAGGCGATGAGCGCCATCTCGGCGGGCTCCCACGCGAGCGCCGCCGACCTCGCCCTCACCGAGGAGATGCTGAGCCCCCTGGGCAAGACGCTGCGGGTCCCCGAGTCGCAGCAGGACGCCGTGACCGCACTGTCGGGTTCGGGCCCGGCGTACTTCTACTACCTCGTCGAGGCGATGACCGACGCCGGCATCCTGCTCGGGCTGCCCCGGCAGGTCGCCCACGATCTCATCGTGCAGGCCGCGCTGGGCGCCGCCGTGATGCTGGACGAGTCGGGCGAACATCCGGTGACGCTGCGGGAGGCGGTCACGTCGCCCGGGGGTACGACGATCAGCGCGATCCGCGAGCTGGAGAGCCACCGGGTGCGCGCGGCGGTCCTCGACGCGATCGAGGCGGCACGCGACCGGGCTCGCGAGATCGCCGACTCCGTCGACTGAGCCCCTCTGGAGTCCTTCCCCCGCAGGGCGGAGCGGCCCGACGCTGCGGACCGGCTCCGCCCGGTGCGGGTCCGTTCGGTGCGCGTCGCTCGGCACCGCCCCGCTCTGCGTGCGTCCGTTCAGAGCCCGATCGCCTCCTTGGCCGCCGCAAGCGTCGGCGCGGCCAGGTCCCGCGCCCGTTCGGCGCCGCGCCGCAGGACCGACTCGACGTGGCCGGGGTCGGCGGCGAGGTCCGCGTACCTGCGTTGCAGTGGTTCCAGCACCGCCACCACCGCGTCCACGACGTCCGCCTTGAGGGCGCCGTACGACGGATAGTCGCGGGCGATCCGGTCGAGGTCGGTCTCGCCGCGGCAGGCCGCGAGGATGTCCAGCAGGTTCGAGACGCCGGGCTTGGCCGTCATGTCGTACCGCACCTCGTTCCCGGTGTCGGTCACGGCCCGCAGCACCTTGCGGCGTACGACGTCCGGTGGGTCGAGCAGCCGGATCGCACCCGCCGCCTCGTCGGGTGCCTCCTTGCTCATCTTGCTGGTCGGATCCTGCAGGTCCATCACCCGCGCACCGGCAGCCGGCCGGCTCAGCTCCGGTACGACGAACACCTCGCCGTAGGCCCGGTTGAACCGGATCGCGAGGTCCCGCGCGAGCTCGACGTGCTGGGCCTGGTCGTCGCCGACCGGCACCTCCGTACTCCCGTACACGAGGATGTCGGCCGCCATCAGCGACGGGTAGGTGAGGAGGGACACCCGGGTCTTGGGCCGGCCCCGCCCCTTCTCGCGGTACTGGATCATCCGCGTGAGCTCTCCGACGTACGCCGTGCACTCGAGCAGGTACGCCAGCTCGGCATGGGCCGGCACCGCACTCTGCCGGGTGAGCGCCGAGACCTCGGGGTCGATCCCGGCCGCCAGGAACAGCGTGGCCCCCTCGCGGCTCAGCTGCCTGAGCCGACCCGGATCGTGCTCGACGGTCAGCGCGTGCAGGTCCACGACCGAGAAGACGCAACGCGCATGGTGCTGCAGCTCGACGAACCGGCGCAGGGCACCGGCATAGTTGCCGAGGGTGAGCCGGCCGGTCGGCTTGATGCCGGAGAAGATCGTGCGGGGCGGCCCGCCGGCCGTGGCGACGGCGCGGTCAGCGGGGGAGGCCGAGGGGGAGGCGGTGGTCGTCAGGGTGGTCGGCGTCGTCATGTGCGGCTCCTTGTCGACAGGAGCCGCCCCCGTGCAGGTGGTGCGCCGCGAAGGTCACGACAGGTCCGGCCACCCACGAAGGGGCGGCCGGGGTTGCTCGGGGATTCGCGCGTACGGGAACGGGGCCGCCCTAGGCGGCCCACCAACCAAGGAAGGGTCGTGTACGCACGGCCTCACCCTATCCGGTGCCCAGCCGGCTGTCAGGCTGGAAAGATCCGCCGCGATGGTCCGCGGGCTCGCGTGATCAGCCCGAGGTCCCGGTACCGAGACTGCCGGTGCGGACCTCCCACGCGAAGTCGAGCAGGTCGGGCAGCCAGTCGCCGTCCGTACGGATGAGGTCCCGCGCCTCGTCGAGCCCGGCCGCGCGGACCTCCACGACCTGCTCGCCGTCCGGCGGGTTCGTCGGCGCGGAGTCGAGCACGACGTCGGCCACGCACCAGAGCCAGGCGTTCTCCGGATGGGCCAGGTGTGGTCGGTAGGGCTCGGGTGTGAGACTCATGAAGTGATGTGCACCGAGCCACTGCAGGGGACCGACCCGGCGGGCGCCGGCCTCCTCCGCGATCTCGCGGTCGGCGCACTCCTCGATCGTCTCGCCGGGCTCGCGGGTCCCGCCCGGCAGGAACCACACGTCCCGGTTGTCGCGGCAGAGCACGATGTCACTCGCCACGAACCCGACCACGTGGACGTGGTTGACCAGGCGGTCGACCGGAGGGGTCGTGGAAAACTGCCCCTCGAGCACCCCCCACCAGCTCTGTGGGGCGTACAAGAACGGATACCGCTCGGCCAGCCTCGACGAGGAGCTCATGCACGCGGACTCTAATCGCCCCACCGCCCCCATCCCTCCTGCCGGCCACAACCCGGCCAACGTGGCCGGGCCGGATCCGGTCCCGCCTCCGCCGGTGATCGGGGTGGACGTCGGCGGCACCGTTCTCAAGGCGGCGGTCGTCGGTCCCGACGGGATCGGGCTCCGCGTCCGGCGTCCCACCCCCGAGGCCCGTGACCCCGCAGTCGTCCTCGACGCCGTGCTCGACGTCGTAGCGGAGCTACGCGCCGGCGCGGCCGCCGACGGGTGCGCCGTCGCAGCCGTCGGCATCGCCGTCCCAGGCATCATCGACGAGTCCCGAGGGGTGGCGGTCCTCGCCGCCAACGTCGGCTGGCGGGAAACCCCCGTCCGCGACCTCGTGAGCGCCCGCACCGGTCTCCCCGTCGCGCTTGGTCACGACGTGCGGTCCGCCTGCCTCGCGGAGTGGCAGGTCGGTGCGGCGCGCGGTTGCTCCGACGTCCTGCTGGTCACGCTCGGAACGGGAATCGGTGCCGGCGTGGTGAGTGACGGGCGGCTGCTCGTCGGCGCCGGGTACGCCGGTCAGCTGGGGCATGTCGTCGTCGAGCCCGGCGGTACGCCGTGCGCGTGCCGGCAGCGGGGATGCCTCGGGACGGTCGCTTCGGCGAACGCGGTCGTGGCGAGGTACGCCAGGCGGTCGGGCACTCCTGCGGCGGGCGGGGCCGGATCGCCTTCGGCCGGGTCCCCGCCTGAGCCCGAGGTTTCGGCGCCCGAGGTGGCGGCTCGGGCACGGGCCGGTGACCCGGTCGCGATGGAGGTGTGGGACGAGGCGGTGGCGGCGCTCGCGGTGGCCCTCGTCGAGGCGGTGACGCTCTTCGGCTCCAAGCTGGTCGTCGTCGGCGGCGGCCTGGCGCTGGCCGGCGACCAGCTTCTCGTTCCGCTCGGTGCGGCGGTGCGGGAAGGCTTGGCCTTTCACCGCCAGCCACGGATCGTGCCGGCCGAACTCGGCGACGAGTCCGGCATCGTCGGCGCCTCGCTGCTCGGTCGAGCGACCCTGACCGGCGCCATGACGTCGGGGCACCAGGGCACGATGTCGGGCCACTAGGGCAAGGTGGAGATCGTGACAGGACCTGCGCGACTCGTGTACGACAAGGCGCTCTCTGCCTACGACTTCGGGCCCGGCCACCCGCTTGCGCCGATCCGGGTGCGGCTCACGGTGGCCCTCGCGACCGAGCTCGGCATCCTCTCCTTCGGTGCCGGCACGTCCCGCGACGCCGGAGGCAGCGTCGAGGTGGTGCCCGCGCCGGTCGCATCGGATGACCTCCTGACGACCGTGCACGACCCGGCGTACGTCGAGGCCGTGAAACGGGCCGGCGCGAACCCCGACCTGACCGACCTCGACGTCGGCCTCGGCAGCTCGGACAACCCGACGTTCGCGGGCATGCACGAGGCGTCCGCCCATGTCGTCGGCGCCAGCGTCGAGGCGGCGCGGTCCGTGTGGGAGGGCGAGGTGCTGCACGCCGTCAACATCGCGGGCGGGCTGCACCACGCCATGCCCGGCGCGGCGAGCGGGTTCTGCGTCTACAACGACCCGGCCGTGGCGATCCGCTGGCTCCTCGACGCGGGCTGTCCCCGGGTGGCCTACCTCGACCTCGACGTCCACCACGGCGACGGCGTACAGGAGATCTTCTACGACGAGCCGCGGGTGCTCACCGTCAGCATCCACGAGACGCCGCGTTCGCTCTTTCCGTGGGTCAGCGGACTCCCCACGGAGACGGGCGGTCCGGGTGCGGAGGGGAGTTCTGTCAACCTCGCCTTGCCCGCGGGAACCGGCGACGCCGGCTGGCTGCGCGCTTTCCACGCCGTTCTGCCGCCTCTGGTGCGGGCGTTCGAACCAGCTGTGCTCGTGACCCAGCACGGCTGCGACAGCCACCGGATCGATCCGCTCGCCCACCTTGCCCTGACGGTCGACGGGCAGCGGGCGGCGGCGCTCGCCGTCCACGACCTCGCCCACGAGGTGTGCGAGGGCCGGTGGCTCGCGACCGGCGGCGGTGGCTACGCACTGGTCGACGTCGTGCCACGCACCTGGAGCCATCTGCTCGCGGTCGCCGGGGGCACCCCGCTGCCGCCCGAAACGCCCACCCCGAAGGCGTGGCGGGACGCCGTCGCGGCCGAGTGCCGTCGCGACGCGCCGCTCCTCATGACCGACGGCGCGCCCGCCGACTATGCCGACTGGTCCACCGGGTACGACCCGGCGGACCCCGTCGACCGCGCCATCCGGGCCACCCGTACCGCCGTGTTCCCCACCCACGGCCTCGACCCGGAGCACCCCTGACGGGACCGCCCTCCCCACCCGCTACTCCCCGCCACCACGGGGAGGCACGGACCTCCCACCTGGCCGCGCCGGAGCGCGTGACTACCCGCCGGCGACCGGACGGGATGGCGGCCGGAGAGCGGCTCAGAGGCCCGAAACCTCCGGCCTGTACCCTGTGAGGGCTGTGAACCGCTCTCCGCACCAGTGCGGTGCGCCTTCATGGAGAATCGCGAGTTCAGGTACGCATTCGTCGGGGTACGTTCTGTCCGAAAGGTTTCCGCGTGGGTTCTGTCATCAAGAAGCGTCGCAAGCGAATGGCCAAGAAGAAGCACCGTAAGCTCCTCAAGAAGACGCGCGTCCAGCGCAGGCGTCTGGGGAAGTAGCGACCCTTCGTGCCCACGGGGTGAGGCGCAGATGGCGCGCGTAGTACTTGTCACTGGAGTCTCCCGCGACCTCGGGAGCCGTTTCGCACGCCTGCTGGCCAGCGACCCCGACATCGACCGGGTGTTGGGGGTCGACGTCGTGCCACCACGGCACGACCTCGGCGGGGCCGAGTTCGTCCGCGTCGACCTGCGCAGTCCGGTCGTCTCCCGGGTCCTCGCCCGGGAGGAGGTCGACACGGTCGCCCACCTCAACGTCATCGCGGCACCGCAGCACGCCGGCGGTCGCGCGACGATGAAGGAGATCAACGTCATCGGGACGATGCAGCTGCTGGCCGCCTGCCAGCGGCTGCCGTCCGTACGCAAGGTCGTGGTGAAGTCCTCGACCACGGTCTACGGCGCGGGTCCGGACGACCCGGCGATGTTCACCGAGGAGATGGAGCCGCGGAACCTTCCCCGGTCAGGGTTCGCCAAGGACGCCGTGGAGGTCGAGGGCTACGTCCGCGGGTTCGCCCGTCGGCGGCCGGACGTCGTGGTCACGACGCTCCGCTTCGCCAACGTGATGGGACCCAGGGTCCGCACGCCGATCACGCGGTACTTCACGCTGCCCGTCGTCCCCACCGTGCTCGGCTTCGACGCCCGCCTCCAGTTCACCCACGAGGACGACCTGCTCGAGGCGCTGCGGCTGGCGACGGTGGCCGACACTCCAGGCACCTTCAACGTCGCCGGCGACCGCGTACTCATGCTGTCCCAGGCCATCCGGCGGATGGGTCGTCCGGCCGCGCCTGTGCCCGCCTTCGCGGTCGCGACCTTCGGCCAGGCGTTCCGCACCGCCCGGCTGGCCGACTTCACGCCGGAGCAGCTCTCCTATCTCACCTACGGTCGCGGCGTCGACACCACCCGCATGCGCGAGGAGCTCGGGTTCAAGCCCACCTACTCGACACCGGCCGCGTTCGACACCTTCGCGGCCGCACACGCGCAGGGCGTGCTGAGCGCCGAGAGGATCAGGACCGCCGAGCACGCGGTTGCCGACTTCCTCGAGGTGACGCCCGGCGCAGAAGGGGTACGACAACGCCATGGCTGACTCGTCCGAGGCGAAGGTGATCCCGATCAGAGGGCACCACGCCCACGAGGGTGGCGAGCACCAGGGATCCGACGGTGACGACCCCTCGGCCTCGATCTCGGACGTCCTCCGCGACGGGGTGAGCATGCTCGCCCAGGACCTCGCCGCGAAGGCCCTCGGCGAGGGTTGGCAGGACAAGGTCTCCGCCGGTCTCGCGTTCGCGAGGCGCCGGCTCACCGGTGACTACGAGGTCGACGATCTCGGCTTCGACCCCGACCTGACCAACAACGTCCTGCTGGCGCTGCTGCGTCCCCTTCACCAGACCTGGTTCCGTACCGAGGTCCGAGGCATCGAGAACATCCCCGCCGTGGGCGGCGCTCTCATCGTCGCCAACCACTCCGGGACCCTCCCGCTCGACGGCCTGATGACCCACGTCGCCGTCCACGACACCCACCCGGCCCGTCGGCACGTCCGCATGCTGGGCGCGGACCTGGTGTTCCGGACGCCGTTCATCTCCGAGCTCGCCCGCAAGGGCGGCACGACTCTCGCCTGCGCCGAGGATGCCGAGCGCCTACTGTCGTCCGGCGAACTGGTCGCGGTGTTCCCCGAGGGTTACAAGGGGCTCGGCAAGCCGTTCTCGGAGCGGTACAAGCTGCAGCGGTTCGGTCGGGGTGGCTTCGTCGCGGCGGCCCTTCGTACCGGCGTTCCCATCGTCCCGTGCTCGATCGTCGGCGCCGAAGAGGCCTACCCGATGCTCGGCAACATCGAGCCGCTCGCCCGGCTGTTCGGCATCCCCTATGTCCCGATCACGCCGACGTTCCCATGGTTGGGAGCGCTCGGCCTGGTGCCTCTGCCGTCGAAGTGGATCATCAGCTTCGGCGAGCCGGTGCCGACCGACGGGTACGACGCCGACGCGGCGGAGGACCCGATGCTGGTCTTCGACCTGACGGACCAGGTCCGCGAGACCATCCAGCACACGTTGTACGCGTTGCTGCTGGACCGGCCCGAGGCGTTCTAGCCGCGGAAGTGCCGGGTCAGAACAGCGGCCCGAACAGATCGTCGAAGATCGTCCCGCCGGATGAGCCCTTCTTGCCGTCCTCGTCCGGAAGGATCGTCGGCAGCGGCTCCGGCAGCACCGTCTTGTGCGGCGAGGGAGTCGACGTCCCCGTCCGTCCCGGCTTGGGCGAGCCGTCCCGGGGCCCGGTGGGCGCGTCGGGCGTGGTGGTGGAGGAGGCGCCGTCACCCGGCAACGGAAGTGACGCGTCGTCAGCCGGCGAGACGGGCAGCCCTGCAGGCAGCAGCCACGGCAGGGACAGCAGCGTCGGTCGATCCGCCTGCGGTGACAACGGCAACGACGCCGGCAGTGGCAGCCCCGACGGGAGCGGCAACGGCAACGACGTCGGCAAGGGGAGCGGGATCGGCAGCGGACTGGGTTCTACGGTCGGATCCGGCTTCGGCAGCCGGGACGTCGCGGTGGGCTCGGGTTCCGGCCCCTTCGGCCACGGGAGCGGAAGCGGGAGGGGGATCCGGGGCCCGACGGTCTGCTCGGGACTCCGCGGGGCCGTGGGACCCGGGTTGGTGCGATCGGGGAACGGCCGCTTTGGCGTGGTCGTGGCCTCCGGGCCGGGGTCACCCGCGGTCGGCTCGACCGTGCCGGGTTCGGGTTCAGGTCCCGGCTGGGTGGTGGTGGTGTCGCCGTCGCCGGAGTCGTCGGGAGCAGGCCCGCACCGGGGGCAGATCTCCACGGCTCGCTGGTCGAGCCGCTGGAGCGTGGCCAACGCCTCGGCGTAGGGATCGTCGACCTGCCGGGGGAGCATCGGGTCGAGCGCTCGCAGCCGGGGCTCGGTATCGGCCACGTACTCCCGCAGCATGGTGATCGGGGCGGTGCGGCCCTCGGCCTGGTAGGCCTCGAAGAGGAGGTTGCCGCCCTTGCGCACGTCGGCCGCGAAGTCATCGAGGGTGGACTGGCTGAGCGCGATGCGGCGGGTATCCGTCGGGCCGACGGCCTGACCGCCGAGCAGCGTCGACATCTCGGCGAGCCGGGTGGAGGCCTGGGCGAGATACTGCCGGCCCTGCGACTCCGCGTTGGTCGTGACCGCTGCCTGCGTGTGCTCCAGGCCCCGCTTGACGGTGTAGAGCAGGTCACCCGGGAGGGCGCCCCGGGCGGCGGCGGCCGTGCCGGCCATGCCACTCGCCAGGGCGACCGACAGGGCGACGGCCACCACTCGCATGCGGGTGGTCGAGCGGCTCCGGGCGTGACCTCCGACGAGGCGCTCGGCAGCGGGCGCGACCGCGACCGGTGGACGGTCGGCGGCGGCCGCGAGCAGCCGCTCGCGAAGCGAGGTACGGAACGCGTCGGACGGCTCGAGCGCCGCGGGTCGCAACATCGCCACCAGGTCCAGAAGTGGGGCGACGTTGGGGTCATGCGAGCGCCTCGACCCCTCGACGAGGCGCGCGAAGTCCTCAGCTCGCCGGCGCGTGGCCAGGAGTGAGGTCATGACAGTTCTCCTCGAAATCGAGGTGCAAGCGAGCGGGTGGGGCCGGCCGGCTTCGCCTCGGGTGATGCGGACATCTCGCTCAACGAGTTGCGCTGCCCAGGGTTACGACCCTGTGCACAATGTGTGCACAACGTGATCCTGGGGGCACCCACCGGCTCACCGGATCCCTTCGGGAAGCAGCTTGGCGAGGTTGCGGACCGCTCGTAACTGGAGCTGCTTCACGGCTCCCTCGCTCTTGGCCAGTACCTGTGCGGTCTCGGCGACGGAGAGCCCGTTGAGGAACCGCAGGACCAGACACTCCTGCTGGTCGGCGCCGAGTTGCTTGACGGCCTTGATGAGCGCCTCGTTGGCGAGGTTGGCGAGGACGTCCTCCTCCGGACCGTCGGCCGCGGAGTCGTAGTCGAGGATCTCGCCGGTCGCGACCTCCAGCCGGAACCGTCCCGACTTGAAGTGGTCGGTGACGAGATTGCGGGCGATGGTGACGAGCCAGGCGCCGAAGTCGCGCCCCTGCCACCGGAACGACGAGAGCGCGCGCAGGGCCCGCAGGAACGTCTCGCTGGTGAGGTCCTCGGCGAGCACGTGGGTGCCGACGCGGTAGTAGATGTAGCGGTAGACGGTCGAGAGGTAGTGGTCGTAGAGCTGGCCGAACGCCTCCGCGTCGCCCCGCTTGGCGAGCTCGACGAGCGCGAACACCCGGGTGCTGTCGGACGACTCGTCGGTCGCGTCGCGGGTGCCGGTGCGGTGGAACGTCAGGGGGGTACGCCTGGCGCGGGCCTTGGCCGTCTCGCCGTGCGAAGCCTGCGCGAGCCAGCCGGCCTCGAGGACACCGAGGGGGCCGCTGGGGGGTGCCGCACCGCCGACCGGACCCTGCGCCGGGGTCACGCTCGCGGGCAGGGGACCGCCGTCCTGCAGCGCCAGCGCGACCATTGCCTCGCGCACGAGCATGCAGAGCTCGGCCACTCCCGCCCGGGCGGCGCGAGTCGCACGTTCGGTCTGCGGCATCAGTGTCTGCTCCCGCCCCCCGAGCAGGGAATGAATCGGCCTACGCACGGCATCGTAGGGAAGATCGACCCAGACCGAAACATACTGTCACGCAGAACTAGCGCCCACGTCCTTTCCTGCGACCAGGTTGTCGCACTCCGTTGCGGCGAACGGCGGTCGCCACCGCGGCCGCGGCGGCACCCGCACCGCCGACCGCGCCCGCCAGCGCGGCCGCGACGAGCCCGGCCCGCGCGGCCCGGCGGGCCCGGCGGAAGTCGCGGATCCGCCAGCCGCGCTTGCGGGCGTGCGCGCGCAGGCGCCGGTCGGGATTGATGGCGTACGGCGTGCCGACGAGCGACAGCATGGGTACGTCGTTGGCGGAGTCGGAGTACGCCGAGCAGCGGCTGAGGTCGAGCTGCTCCTCGGCCGCGAGCACGCGTACGGCGTCGGCCTTCGCCGCGCCGTGCAGCAGGTCACCGACCAACCGGCCGGTGTAGTAGCCGTCGACCGTCTCGGCGACCGTCCCCAGGGCGCCCGTCAGTCCGAGCCGGTCGGCGATCAGCCGGGCGATCTCGACCGGTGCGGCGGTCACGAGCCAGACCCGTTCGCCGTGGTCGAGGTGCCGCTGGGCCAGGGCGGCGGTGCCGGGCCAGACCTTGTCGCGAGCGTCTCGTCGAAGATCTCGGAGGCGAGCTCGAGCAGTTCGTCGACCGGCCAGCCGGCGATGAAGGCGAGGGCCTGGTCGCGGGCCTTCTGCACGTGCTCGGGGTCCTCCGAGCCCACGACTCGGAACTTCAGCTGCTGCCAGCCGGCCGTGACGATCTCGCGGGTGGAGAAGAACCGCCGCGAGTGCAGCCCGCGGGCGAGGTAGAAGAGCGAGGCGCCGCGCATCAGGGTGTTGTCGACGTCGAAGAACGCGGCGGCCGTGCGGGGGTCGGGCGCGCCGGCATCGCTCAGGGCGGCCTCGACCGCCGGGTCCCTCTCAGCCGGAGAGGCGGAGTCCTTGTCGGGTGCGTCGGGCTCGGGCGGCTGGGTGGACCCGTTCGGCTGGTGAGAGCCCGGTGTCGGGCTCCGGCCGGTGGGATCCCCGGCCGGTGGATCTCCCGGCCGGTGGACGGAGTCCTGCGCGCATCCTCCGCGGGCGTCATGGGCACCGAGCTTAGAGCGCTGGCGTGCGCCGCGCCGAGAAGCGGACCGGCGGACCTCCGGACCCGGCCGGGCAAGGCGTCGAACCCGAGATCCCGAGGCCGGGCCGCCGCTCCGGCATCGCCGTTCGATGTATGCCACACTCGCCGACGTGGTAGTCGCGTCCGTCGTGCGCAGCCTGAACCCGACCAAGGAGACTTTCCGGTGAACGTCGCCGACCTGGTGCGGTCGTCAGCCAAGGCGGCCCCCGACCGGACGGCGCTCGTCGCTGGCGAGCGACGGCTCAGCTGGTCCGAGCTCGACGCCGCTGTCGACCGCACGGCGGCCGGGCTCGCGGGCGCCGGCCTCGTCGCGGGACTGCGGGTGGCTGTCGCGCTCGCCAACTCCGTCGAGTTCGTCGCGGCGTACTTCGGCGCCCTGCGGGCGGGCCTCGTGGTGGTCCCGCTCAGTCCGGCCAGCAGTGCCGACGAGCTGGTGGCCGCCCTGTCCGCCGTACGCGCCCGTGTCGTCCTCGCCGACGAGCACAGCGTCGCGGCGGTCCGCGAGGCCGTGGCGGCCATGGTCGGGCGCCAACCCGACCACGACCCCGAGGCGGCGCCACTGGTCGTGCCGGTGGGCGTCGCGGCGGAGGACGGCGAACGCGGCTACGACGAGCTCGTCGCGTCCGTGTCGAAGGCGCCGGCCGTTCCGCCCGTCGATCCCGAGACCCTCGCGGCTCTCCTCTTCACCTCCGGCACGAGCGGTCCACCGCGCGCGGTAATGCTCACGCACCGGGCCCTGCTCGCCAACCTCGACCAGGTGAGCGAGATCGAGCCCGCGGTCGTACGCCCCGACGACGTGGTGCTCGGGCTGCTGCCGTTCTGCCACGTCTACGGGCTCAACGGCGTCCTCGGCACGGTGGCCCGCGCCGGGGCCACGCTCGTGATCGTCGACCGGTTCGACCCCGAGGGCACCCTCGACATCGTGGCCGCCGAGAAGGTGACGAACGTCCCCGTCGTCCCGCCGGTCCTGTCCAGCTGGACCCGGTGCGGCGACCTGGCCGGCCGGCTCGGCACCGTCCGTACCCTGCTCTCCGGCGCCGCGCCGCTGCCGTCGGAGGTCCGCCGCCACATCGAGTCCGAGACCCGTCTCGTCGTCCAGGAGGGCTACGGCCTGACCGAGGCGAGCCCGGCGGTGACCAGCACCCTGAGTTCGGCGGGCAGCAGTGGCTCCTCGGACGCCAAACACGGTTCGGTGGGCGCGCCGCTGCCCGGCATCGAGCTGCGCATCGTCGACGAGGCCGGCGCCGACGTGGAGCCGGGCGAGCCCGGGGAGATCCTCGTCCGCGGCGACAACCTGTTCTCGGGGTACTGGCCGGACGGCGCCGAGGCGCCCGGTGAGAAGGGCTGGCTGGCCACCGGCGACGTCGGCTGCCTCGACGCCGACGGCGACCTCGTGCTGGTCGACCGGGTCAAGGAGCTCATCGTCGTCTCCGGCTTCAACGTTTATCCGCGTGAGGTGGAGGACGCGATCGCCGAGCTCGACGCCGTTGCCGAGGTCGCGGTCGTCGGCGTACCCGATCCCGACACCGGCCAGGCTGTCGTGGCGTTCGCCGTGCCGCGGCCCGGCCACTCGCTCACCGCCGAGACCGTCCTCGACCACTGCCGCACCCGCCTCGCGCGGTTCAAGCGCCCGACCGAGGTCGAGATCGTCTCCGAGCTCCCGAGGTCCGTGAGCGGCACGGTCGTCAAGGTGAGGTTGCGGCGCGGGGGCCCCGACGCCGCGAGGGGCGCGTAGATGCCGCCCCGCGTCACCCTCTACGCCAAGGCCGGCTGTCACCTGTGTGACGAGGCGCGGCAGGTCATCTCGACCGTTTGCGCCGATCTCGGCGTGGAGTGGGTCGAGGTCGACATCACGGCCGACGAGGACCTCTTCCGCCGCTGGTGGGAGCAGATCCCGGTGACGCTGGTCGACGGGCGTCAGCACGACTTCTGGCGGGTGGACGAGTCCCGGCTGCGGGCCGCGCTGGCCTGAGCCTGGCCGCCGGCTGCGGCCGTACGCCGCCCTCGGGCTCCGGTGCGGTTGATCACGTTTGCGGGATCATTGCCCACGATGCAGGCTGGATCTGCCGACAGGGTGGGCAGATCGGCGACGAAGGGGGCTGCCGGGCGCCCGCCACGGCCACGCTCGATTTTGTTCGCACGTTCACAAAGTCCTAGGCTGGGATTCCGCCGGTCGGGACGGTCCCCGTCGGCCGAGGCGTCACCACCCGAAACCGGGACGTCTCATGACAGGAGTGAAGTGAGTCCGCCGCGTCCCCGTCGCATCAACGAGCACGACGCACGCCCGAGCCGTGGTATCCCCGAGGCGACCGTCGCGCGCCTCCCGGTGTACCTCCGGGCGCTGACGGCTCTGGGCGACCGCGGCATCCCCACCGCCTCGAGCGAGGAACTCGCCCGGGCGGCCGGCGTCAACTCCGCGAAGCTTCGCAAGGACCTCTCCTACCTCGGGTCCTACGGCACCCGCGGCGTCGGCTACGACGTCGAGTACCTCCGCTACCAGATCGCCAGGGAGATCGGGCTCACCCAGGACTGGCCCGTCGTCATCGTCGGCATCGGCAACCTCGGGCACGCCCTGGCCAACTACTCCGGGTTCGCGACGCGCGGCTTCGGCATCGTGGGCCTGCTCGACGCCGACCCGGCCCGGGTCGGTGAGCGGATCGGCGACCACGTCGTACGCGCCTACAACGAGATCGAGCTGGTCGTCGAGGAGTACGGCGTCGCCATCGGCGTCATCGCCACACCAGCCACCGCAGCCCAGGAGGTGTGTGACCGGATGGTTGCGTCCGGCATCACGAGCGTGCTCAACTTCGCGCCGGTGGTCCTCACGGTTCCGCCCGGCGTCGACGTGCGGAAGGTCGACCTGTCCACCGAGCTCCAGATCCTCGCCTACCACGAGCAGCGCAAGGCGCTCTCGACACCAGGCCAGACCCTCGACGCGGTCGACAGCCTGGGGCTCGAGAACGGCGTACCCACCGAGAGGAGACGCCTCATCCCATGAGCATCCTTGTCGTCGGCCTCTCCCACCGCTGCGCTCCGATCGAGCTGCTCGAGCGCGTGGTGCCTGCACCCGACACGATCGACAAGCTCCTCGCCGACGCGGTGAGCTGCCAGCACATCGCCTCGGCGGTCGTGCTGTCGTCGTGCAACCGGGTCGAGATCTACGCCGAGGTCGACCGCTTCCACGGCGGCGTCGAGGAAGTGGCGGAGCTGCTCGCGAGGCATTCGGGCGTACCCACCCCGGACCTCACGCCGCACCTCTACGTCCGGTACGAGGACGGCGCCGTCAGCCATCTCTTCTCGGTCGTGTGCGGGCTGGACTCGATGGTCGTGGGCGAGACCCAGATCCTCAGCCAGGTGCGGTTGGCCCTTCGGGCAGCCCAGGACGCCGAGACCATCGGCTCGGTCCTGAACGGCGTGTTCCAGCACGCGTTGCGGGTCGGCAAGCGGGCGCACACCGAGACCGACCTGGGCCGCGCCGGTCGCAGCGTCGTGTCCGTCGCCCTGGGCGAGGCCGCGAAGGTGCTCGGCGACCTTGCCGGCCGTACCGCCCTCGTGGTGGGAGCGGGCTCGATGTCGGCGCTCGCCGCGACCACGTTGTACCGCGAGCACAGTGCCTCCGTCGTCGTCGCCAACCGGACGCCCGAACGTGCCCGTCGGCTCGCCGACAACGTCGAGGGCCGGGCGGTGGAGCTGGCGGAGCTGGCCACCGAGCTGGCGGCCGCCTCGCTCGTCGTCTCCTGCACCGGGGCGGTCGGCACCGTCCTGACGACGGAACTCCTGCGCGCCGCCACCGCCGCACGGGGCGACCAGCCGCTGGTCGTCTGCGACCTCGCGATGCCGCGTGACGTCGAGGCCTCTGCCTGCGACGTCGCCGGGCTCACCCTCATCGACCTGGCCAGCCTCGTCGACACCCTCGAGGCGACCGGCACCACGATCGACCTCGACGCCGTCCGCGAGATCGTTCGCGAGGAGGTGGCGGAGTTCGCCTCCACCCGGCGGGCGTCCGCGGTGGCGCCCACGGTCGTTGCGTTGCGCAGCATGGCGGCGGAGGTGGTCGACGCCGAGCTGCGCCGGCTCGCCGTCCGCGTACCCGACCTCGACCAGCCGGCCCAGGCAGAGGTGGCGAGGACCGTACGCCGGGTCGTCGACAAGCTCCTGCACGCACCGACCATCCGGGTGAAGGAGCTCGCCGAACAGCCGGTGGAGACGTCCTACACCGAAGCGTTGCGCGAGCTGTTCGCGCTGGACTCCTCGGCGGTCGAGGCCTTCTCGAGCGCCGACGTCGCGGAGCCGGTGCAGTCGGGTCCGGTGCAGCCGATGCCGCAGCAGCCCGCGCAGCCCGGAGCGGAGGGTGGCTCATGACCGCACTCCGGATCGGCACCCGGCGCAGCGCGCTCGCCCTCGCGCAGGCGCGCACCGTCGCCGGTGCGCTCGAACGGTTCGGCATCGCGACCGTCCTGGTCGAGGTGACCACCGAAGGCGACCGCGACCGGCGCAGCCCGCTCCGCCAGATCGGCGGGCAGGGTGTGTTCGTCGGCGCGCTGCGCGAGGCCATGGTCGGCGGTGAGATCGACATCGCCGTCCACTCGCTCAAGGACCTGCCGACCCAGCAGGTCGACGAGCTCGTCGTCGCCGCCATACCCCGCCGCGAGGACCCCCGCGACGCCCTCGTCGCCCGCGACGGCCTCACCATGGCCACCCTGCCGCCAGGCGCGCGGGTCGGTACGGGAGCGCCGCGGCGCCTCGCCCAGCTCCGGCTCCTGTCCAAGAACGACGACCTCGAGCTGGTCGAGATCCGGGGCAACGTCGACACCCGGATGTCGAAGGTCACCGACGGCGAGCTCGATGCCGTCGTCCTCGCCCGTGCCGGCATCGCCCGCCTGGGCCGGCAGGACGAGATCACCGAGACGTTCGACCCGACGGAGTTCGTGCCCGCACCTGGACAGGGCGCCCTCGCCGTCGAGTGCAGGACCTCCGACGAGGGTGTGGTGCGCGCTCTCGCCGGTCTCGACGACCCACGCACCAGAGCTGCCGTGACCGCCGAGCGGGCCGTACTGGCCGGACTCGCGGCCGGATGCAGCGCACCCATGGGAGCATTCGCCGACACCATCGCCGGTGTGGACGGAAACGATCTTTCCCTCCATGCCGTCGTGGCGGCCGTCGACGGCTCAGCAAGCGTCCGTCTGTCCGCATCGGGGCCTCTTGGCGAGGCGGAGGAGCTCGGCCGCGGTGTCGCGGTAGCTCTCCTTGCCGAGGGCGCCAGCCGTTTGATCGAGGAACGCGTCACGTGACCGCGAAGAACAAGACCACGAAGAAACCCCAGGGCTCGATGTCGTTCGTCGGGGTCGGGCCGGGAGACCCCGCGCTCGTCACCGGACGGGCGAAGGAGCTGCTCGGCCGCGCCGCAGTCGTTGCCGGCGAGCTCGCGACGTTCGAAGCCCTGCTCCACGCCCATGTCAGCCCCGAGGCCGAACGCATCGAGCTGACCGAGGACACCGTGACGCCGGCGGAGGCCGGCCGGGTGCTCGCCAAGCACGCCAAGGACGGCAAGCACGTCGTACGCCTGTACCTCGGCGACCCGTTCCTGGACGGCCATGCCGCCGAGCACGTGGCGGCGTTCGTCCGGCACCACGTGCCGTTCGAGGTGACGCCCGGGCTGCCGGTCGGCACCGCCGTGCCCACGTACGCCGGCACACCGCTCACGACGGCGAAGGTCCGCGAGGCGCGGATCGTCGACGTCAGCGCGGGCGAGCCCGAGTGGGAGGTGTTCGCCGACGGCGCGGCCACCCTCGTCGTCACCGGTGTCACCGACGGCCTGAAGGACATCGCCGGGCTGCTGGTGAAGGCCGGTCGCGACGGCTCGACACCCGCCGCGGTGACGACGAGCGGTACGACGACGGAGCAGCGGACCGTCGCGGGCACCCTCGAGACGCTCGCCTCGGAGGTGAAGGCGGCCAGGTTGGCCGGGCCGTACGTCCTGGTCGTCGGCTCGGCCGTCGCCCTCCGGGACAAGCTGTCGTGGTTCGAGACCAAGCCGCTGTTCGGCTGGCGGGTCCTCGTGCCGCGTACCAAGGAGCAGGCCGGCGTGCTGTCGAAGCTGTTGCGGCAGTACGGCGCCGTGCCCGAGGAGGTCCCGACCATCTCCGTCGAGCCGCCCCGCAATCCGCAGCAGCTCGACCGGGCGATCACGGGACTCGTCACCGGTCGCTACCAGTGGGTGGCGTTCACCTCGGTCAACGCGGTCCGTGCGGTGCGGGAGAAGTTCGAGGAGTACGGCCTGGACGCCCGCGCGTTCGCCGGCCTGAAGATCGCGGCGGTCGGCGACAAGACCGCCGAGGCGATCCAGGCGTGGGGCATCAAGCCCGACCTGGTTCCGGCCGGTGAGCACTCGGCAACCGGCCTGTTGGAGGAGTGGCCGCCGTACGACCGCGTCCTCGACCCGATCAACCGGGTGTTCCTGCCGCGGGCCGACATCGCGACCGAGACGTTGGTCGCGGGCCTGGTCGAGCTGGGTTGGGAGGTCGACGACGTGACGGCGTACCGGACGGTGCGCGCCGCCCCGCCGCCGGCACCGATCCGCGAGGCGATCAAGACCGGCAAGTTCGACGCGGTGGCGTTCACCTCCAGCTCGACGGTGCGCAACCTGGTCGGCATCGCCGGCAAGCCGCACGCCACGACGGTGATCGCCGCGATCGGCGCCCAGACGGCCAAGACCGCCGAGGAGCACGGCCTCCGGGTCGACGTCCAGCCGCCGGAGCCCTCTGTCGAGGCGCTCGCGGAGTCGCTGGCGGAGTTCGGAGAGGCTCGGCGCGCGGCGCAGATCGAGGCGGGCGACCCGGTGACCAAGCCGTCCGAACGCAAGGGTGGCGCGCGCCGCCGCGCGAAGTAGGACCAGTCCGCGAAGGCGTAGGGGAGAGGGAGTGAGTCGGATGGGGTTCCCCGAGGTTCGTCCACGGCGGCTGCGTACGTCCGCCGCGATGCGTCGCCTGGTCGCCGAGACCGACGTCCAGCCGCGGTCGCTCGTCCTGCCGCTCTTCGTCCGCGAGGGCGCGGCCGAGCCGATCCCGGTGCCGTCGATGCCGGGCGTCGTCCAGCACACCCTCGAGACGCTGCGCAAGGCGGCCGTCGAGGCGGTGGAGGCGGGAGTCGGCGGACTCATGCTGTTCGCCATACCGACCGTGAAGGACGCCGAGGGTTCCGGTGGGACCGACCCCAACGGGATCCTCAACGTCGCGATCCGCGAGCTCGTCGCCGAGGTCGGTGACGCCAGCGTCGTGATGGCCGACCTGTGCCTGGACGAGTTCACCGACCACGGGCACTGCGGGGTCCTCGCCCCGGACGGCAGCGTGGACAACGACGCCACCCTCGAGCGGTACGCCGAGATGGCCCTCGCCCAGGCGGCCGCGGGCGTGCACGTCGTGGCGCCGAGCGGCATGATGGACGGCCAGGTGGGAGTGATCCGGAAGGCTCTCGACCAGGCCAGGCGGACCGACGTGGGCGTGCTGGCCTATTCGGCGAAGTACGCCTCGGCCTTCTTCGGCCCGTTCCGCGACGCGGTTGAGTCGAGTCTTCAGGGAGATCGCAAGACCTATCAGCAGGATCCTTCGAACTCCCGCGAGGCGGAGCGCGAAGTATCCCTCGACGTCGCCGAGGGAGCCGACATGGTGCTCGTGAAGCCAGCGCTCGGCTACCTCGACGTCGTACGCCGGGTGCGGGATGCCGTCGACGTCCCCGTCGCGGCGTACAACGTCTCGGGGGAGTACTCCATGGTCGAGGCCGCCGCGGCGCAGGGCTGGATCGAGCGGGAGCCCGCGATTCTCGAGGTACTGACATCGATCCGCCGTGCGGGCGCCGACATCGTGCTGACGTACTGGGCAACGGAGGCCGCCCGGCTGCTGAGGTGAGCCGCGCGAGAGGGACGAGGCGCCGCGGGTGAGGAAACTCTCACCTGGCGGTGCCTTCTTCTTTTCCCCACTGCCGCGTCCTGGCCCGGCGGGGCACGCAGCCGCATGTGGTCGATCCTCAGAAATGGAGGGGCCGCCACGGCGCCCGGTCGGGGGGGAGGTAACCAGGCGCCGCGGCGGCCGAGGAGGCCCGGCGCGCCCGGGGGGGTGAGGGCGCCGAGCCAGTCTGTGGGGCCACGGTCGATGTGGACCTTACGGACTGCGAAAGACGTCTATCGGATCGGTTGAGCGTGGAGATGAAGAAAAGAAGCGGGTTGGCTTGGTCATCAGCAGATCCGGCCATACACCTGGAACGACGACGACCTTGCGCCGGCACCAGCCGCACCGCTGCGAATCCTCAGCGGTCCCCGCGTCAATTGAGACCTCCCCGTGCTCTCGACTCACCATACGTCGCCGTCACGTGTCTTTGAAGCCCGAAGCCTTCGCCGGTTCAACGACGTTGCTACTCGCGGGTTACGCCCTGATCGCAAAGTCGGTGGAGGACGATCGCAAAGGTGAGGGACCCACCCGTCGCAGCGGAAAGTTCCGGGCGAGGGACAATGACGCGGTGACCGACCCCCGGACACCCGATCCAACCGGCGGGACGCCGCTCTCGCAGCGCCGTTCCCAGGCCCTCTTCGAGCGTGCACAGATCGTCACACCGGGTGGTGTCAACTCGCCGGTGCGTGCGTTCCGAGCGGTGGGAGGCACGCCGCGGTTCATCACCCGCGCGTACGGGCCCTATCTCGTGGACGCCGACGGTCGGGAGTACGTCGACCTGATCGGCTCGTGGGGTCCGATGATCCTCGGCCACGCACACCCCGAGGTGACCGCCGCGGTGTCCCGCGCGGTGCAGGCCGGCACGTCCTACGGCACGCCGACCGTTCCCGAGGTCGAGCTCGCCGAGGAGATCGTGGCGCGCACTCCGATCGATCAGGTGAGGTTCGTCTCATCGGGGACCGAAGCCACCATGTCGGCGATCCGGCTCGCCCGCGGTGTCACCAGCCGCACCAAGATCGTGAAGTTCGCCGGCTGCTACCACGGCCACGTCGACGCACTGCTCGCGTCGGCGGGTTCCGGGGTCGCGACGTTCGCCCTGCCCGACTCTCCCGGCGTCACCGGGGCCCAGGCGTCCGACACGATCGTCGTGCCCTACAACGACCGCGCCGCGGTGACCGCCGCGTTCGAACGCCACGGCGCCGAGATCGCGGCGCTCATCACCGAGGCGGCGCCGGGCAACATGGGGGCGGTCCCGCCCGAGGGCGGGTTCAACGCGTTCCTCGCCGACACCTGTCGCCGGCACGGTGCGCTGTACGTCTCCGACGAGGTGATGACGGGCTTCCGGGTCAGCCGTTCGGGGTGGTACGGCATCGACGGCGTCGTCCCCGACCTCGTGACGTTCGGCAAGGTGATGGGCGGCGGGTTCCCCGCGGCGGCGTTCGGCGGCCGGACGGCCTACATGGCCCAACTCGCTCCAGCGGGTCCCGTCTACCAGGCGGGCACGCTCTCGGGTAACCCGGTGGCAACGACGGCCGGGCTCACCACCCTGCGGCTGGCGACGGACGAGGTGTACTCCCAGCTCGACCGGACTGCCGCGACTGTCGCCGACATCGTGGGCGCCGCCCTGACCAAGGAGGGCGTGCCCCACCTCGCGCAGTTCGCCGGGAACCTCTTCAGTGTCTTCTTCGTCGACCCGACCGAGGTCCCCGCAGTCCGCAACTTCGACGACGCGCGCCGGCAGGCGCAGCACCGGTTCCGGGCGTTCTTCCACGCGATGCTCGAGGGCGGTGTGCACCTGCCGCCGAGCTCGTTCGAGGCGTGGTTCGTGAGCGCCGCCCACGACGGACCGGCACTGGACCGGATCGCGTCGGCGGCGGCGGTTGCCGCGCGGGCGGCGGCCACCGCCGAGCCGGACAGGACCGGCGCGTGAGCGCGCACCACCGCGCCGGCCCCCTACCGACCGGCACCGAGCAGGCGACGAGGGAGATCCCGTGAGCGACACCCGCACGCTCGTCCACGTACTCCGGCACGGCGAGGTCGACAACCCGAGCAAGGTGCTCTACGGCCGCCTTCCGGGCTACCACCTGTCGGAGCTGGGTCGCACCATGGCGCTCCGGGTGGCGGAGGTGCTCGCCGGCCGCGACATCGTCCGGCTGACCTCCTCGCCGCTCGAACGTGCACAGGAGACGGCCGAGCCGCTCGCCGACAAGTTCGGCCTGGTGGCTGGGTCCGACGAACGGCTGATCGAGGCCGCGAACGTCTTCGAGGGCAAGACCTTCGGCGTCGGCGACGGGTCCCTCCGCCGTCCGGGCTCGTGGAAGCACCTGCGGAACCCGTTCCGCCCGTCGTGGGGCGAGCCGTACACCCAGATCGTCGTCCGCATGCTCGCGGCCATCTCCGACGCCCGGCGGGAGAGCGAGGGGCACGAGGCCGTGC
Organism: uncultured Actinomycetota bacterium; assembly: GCA_963721745.1. Taxonomy (GTDB): domain Bacteria; phylum Actinomycetota; class Actinomycetes; order Propionibacteriales; family Actinopolymorphaceae; genus Thermasporomyces. The sequence continues at coordinate 88,391 of CAVRKO010000009.1, forward strand.
TCGTCTCGCACCAGCTCCCCATCTGGACGGTCCGGTCGTACGTCGAGGGACGCCGGCTGTGGCACGACCCCCGCCGCCGGCAGTGCACCCTCGCCAGTGTCACGACCTTCACCTACGACGCCGACCGGCTCGTCTCGGTCGACTACTCCGAGCCCGCCGCCGACCTGCTCCCGGTGGGCCAGGCACAACGGAAGTTCGTCGCGGGAGCATGAACCTCGCGGTGGCAGGGCGTCTGCGCGGACTGGTGGTCGCCGTCCTCGGCCTCAGCCTCCTCGCGGCGGGGTGTGCCGGCGGCGGCTCCGGCGCCGACGCGGGTGGCGGAAGTGCGAGCGGCGGAGGCTCGCAGGCCGGCAACGCCAACACCCGCTTCGTCTCCGGCAGCGGCACCGTGACGACGATGGCGCCCGGCGAACGCCGCACCGCGCCCGCCCTGCGGGGCACCGGGCTGGACGGGGAGAAGCTCAGCCTGGCGGCGTACCGCGGCCGGGTCGTCGTGGTGAACGTGTGGGGCTCGTGGTGTGCGCCCTGCCGCAAGGAGGCACCCGACCTGGCGGCTGCGTCGAAGGCGCTCGCGGCCAAGGACGTCGCGTTCCTCGGCGTCAACACCCGCGACATCGACCGCGGCCCGGCGCGCGCGTTCGTGCGTACCTTCCGGGTGCCCTACCCGAGCATCTACGACCCGCACGGAGCGCAGCTGCTGGGGTTCCGCGGAACCCTGCCACCGAGCGCGATCCCGTCGACGCTCGTGATCGACCGCCGCGGTCGGGTCGCGGCACGGGTGCTCGGCCCGTTGAGCGCCCGCACCCTCGAGGACCTCACCACCGACGTCGTGGAGTCCGGGTGAGCGTCCCGCTGGCCTCCGTGGCCGACACCTTCGCCGAGACGGCCCTGTCCGGCTCGCTCGTCCTGGCGATCCCCGTGGCACTCGTCGCGGGGCTGGTGTCGTTCCTCTCGCCGTGCGTCCTGCCGCTCGTTCCCGGCTACCTGTCGTACGTCACCGGCCTGTCTGGTGCCGACCTCGCGGCGTCCGGACGGCGGGGCCGGATGGCGGCGGGAGCCCTGCTGTTCGTCGCGGGATTCGCGGTGGTGTTCGTGTCGGCGGGTGCGATGTTCGGGACACTCGGGACGTTTCTCGCCGAGAACGGTCCGGTCCTCACCAGAGTGCTCGGCGCGGTGACCGTCGTCCTCGGGCTGGCGTTCCTCGGTCTCGTACCGTGGCTGCAGCGTGACGTCCGGATCCACCGGGTGCCCGCGGTCGGGCTCGGCGTCGCGCCCTTCCTGGGCGTGCTGTTCGGCCTCGGCTGGACCCCGTGCATCGGCCCGACCCTCGGCGTGGTCGCGACCCTGGCGTTCAACGAGGCGACGGCCGGGCGGGGAGCGGTTCTCATGCTGGCGTACGCGCTGGGACTCGGCGTGCCGTTCGTCCTCGTGGCCGTGGGGTTCCGCCGGCTCCTCGGCGCGCTCGGCTGGGTACGCCGGCACCACGTCCTCGTGACCCGGGCGGGCGGCGTCATGCTGATCGTCGTCGGGCTGCTGCTCGTGACCGGTGCCTGGGACGCGGTGGTCGGACCGCTGCGGCAGTGGGTGAGTGGCTTCGAGACGGCGATCTGAGTGGTGAGCCGAGTGGTGAACGAGACGGTGGTACGACGGTGACGCAGACCCGGGAGCAGGAGCGCGAGGAGACCGCGAGGTCGGTTCCTCCGCCGGTCGGCGCCCTCGCGCTGGCCCGGTGGGGGTGGCGCCAGCTCACGTCGATGCGGACGGCGCTGCTGCTGCTCTTCCTGCTGGCGTTGGCGTCGGTGCCGGGGTCCGTCATCCCGCAGCGCAAGGTCAACCCCGTCGCCGTGACCGACTTCGCGGCGTCCAACCCCGGGCTGGCCCGGTGGTACGAGCGGTTCGGGCTCTTCGACGTGTTCGGGTCGCCCTGGTTCGCCGCGATCTACCTGCTCCTGCTCGTGTCGTTGCTCGGCTGCGTCCTGCCACGGACCTTCCAGCACTGGCGGACGATGCGCTCGCGGCCGCCGGTCGCGCCGAGGCACCTCGACCGGCTCACCGCCCACCGCACCTGGTCGGCGGAGACCGACCCGGACGACGCCGTCGCGGCGGCGGCCCGCCAGCTCCGGTCAAGGCGCTACCGCGTGGTGGTCGACGCGCCCGCCGACGGTACGCCCGGCGGGTCGGTGTCGGCCGAGCGCGGCTACCTCCGTGAGGTGGGCAACCTGCTCTTCCACGTCGCGATCGTCGTGGTGCTCGTCGGAGTTGCGATCGGCACGCTGTTCGGCTTCCGGGGCACCGCGCTCGTGGTGGCCGGCAGCGGGTTCGCCAACACCGTGACGCAGTACGACAGCTACCAGGCCGGCCAGCTCTTCGAGGACACCCAGCTGCCGCCGTTCGCCCTGACGGTGAAGGACTTCGAGGTGAGGTGGGAGACCCAGGGCGAGCAGCGTGGGTCGCCGCGGGACTTCGACGCGACCCTCGCCTACACCTCGCGGCCGGGCGCGCCCACCAGGCCGTACCACCTCCGGTCCAACCACCCTCTGCGGGTCGACGGCGCGCTCGTGCACCTGCTCGGCCACGGGTACGCGCCGCGGTTCACCGTGCGCGATGGCAGGGGCGACGTGGCCTTCTCGGGGCCGGTGCCGTTCCTGCCACAGGACGGTCGGTTCAGCTCGACCGGCGTGGTGAAGGCGCCGGACGCGCGGCCGAGCCAGCTGGGGTTCCAGGGCTTCTTCCTGCCGACCGCGGTGATAGACCCGCAACGGGGACCGGTCTCAGCGTTCCCGGACGCACTGCGCCCCTCTGTCTTCCTGACGGCGTACCACGGCGACCTGGGTCTCGACACCGGCGTGCCGCAGTCGGTGTACCGGCTCGAGACCGGGCGGCTGACGCAGTTCCAAGCCAGCAACGGCGACCCGTTCCGGGCGGCGCTCGAGCCCGGGCAGACCGCGAAGCTCCCTGGCGGCGCGGGCACGATCAGGTTCGACGGCGTGACCCGGTGGGTGAACCTCCAGGTCAGCCGGAACCCCGGCGAACCGGTGGCGCTGGTGGGCGCCGGGCTGGCGCTGGGCGGTCTGTTGCTGTCGCTCGTCGTACGCCGCCGCCGGGTCTGGGTGCGGGTCCGGCAGGACGGCGGGCGTACGGTGGTCGCGGTCGCGGGCCTCGACAAGGGCGAACGGTTGGGCGGGTCGGCCGCCGCATCCGACGACGCGGGCGGTGACCTCGCGACAGAGATCGACCTGGTGGCCGCGTCGCTACGGGGCGACCCGGAGCCAGCTGGGAAGGAGCAACGGTGAGCAGCACGCTCGCGGGATTCTCGGACAACTTCGTCCATGCCGCCACGGCGGTGATGGCGCTTGCGATGCTCGCCCACGCGGTCGAGTGGGCGTTCACCCGTGAACGTCGTTCCGCCGCGCGTGCGGCCGAACGGGTCGCCGCTACGGCCGCTGCCGAGGTGACCACGGCCGCGGGGGCGACGACGTCCGGTGGGCCGGGACCGACGGCACCTGCGGTTGCGTCCGGCGGAGGCGGTGTGGCCGTGCTCCCGCGACCGGACGATGGCGGCGACGAGCCGACCGACAGCGCCAGGTCCGGCGGGGTGGACCCTGTGGACGGGGCGGACGCGGCGGACCGGGCGGACCGGGCAGCGATGTTCGGCCGGATCGGGGTCGCACTCACGATCGTCGCGACCGGACTCCTCGCCGCCGGCGTGCTCACCCGCGGGCTGGCCGCGGGCCGGGTGCCGTGGAGCAACCTGTACGAGTTCGCGATCACGGGCAGCGTGGTCATCTGCGTGGCCTACCTCACGATGATCCGGCGGCTCCGCCTCGGCTTCCTCGGCCTCCCGCTCACCGGGTTCGTCCTGGTGGTGCTCGGCATCGCGACCACGGTGCTCTATCTCCCGGTGTCGGGACTCATCCCCGCGCTCCAGTCGTACTGGCTCGTCATCCACGTCTCGGCCGCCATCCTCGCCACCGGGGTGTTCACACTCGGTGCCGTCGCGAGCGTGCTGCAGATCCTCAAGGCCCGCCAGGAGTCACGGTCGGTGGAGGGAACCAGGGCCGGCGGCTACCTGTCGCAACTCCCGTCCGCGGACGCGATCGAACGCACGGCCTACCGGCTGCACGCGTTCGCGTTCCCGGTCTGGACGTTCGCGCTGATCGCCGGTGCGATCTGGGCCGCGGCGGCCTGGGGCCGTTACTGGGGCTGGGACCCCAAAGAGACCTGGATGTTCATCACCTGGGTCTGTTACGCGGCCTACCTCCACGCCCGCTCGACGGCGGGCTGGCGGAGCAAGGTCTCGTGGGTCGCGCTGGTGGCCTACGGCGCGCTGCTGTTCAACCTGGTTGGTGTCAACTTCCTGATCTCGGGCTTCCACTCCTACACCGGGCTCTGAGGACCTCGACGGTCCCTGGGCTCTGAGGCCGTAGGAGCGCTGAGGGCCTGCGCGGCGGGGTCCCTCGTGATCACCGGACCGTTCGTGGTCACCGGACGGGCCGGCCTCAGGGGGTGGTGAACGCGGGGTACAGCGGCAGCGGCTCGACGACCCTCCATGCCCGGGCCGCGGCCGCGCGCAGCGGCTCGACCAGGCCGTCGCGCAGTGGCGCAAGCTCGGGTTGACGATCGGCCGCGGCCCCGAGTTCGCCGAGCTTCTGCAGGAACAGCTGGCGGCGGGACCCGAACTCGAAGTCGTACAGCTCCCAGTACGGCCGGTCGCCCCCCTTGTCCTCGAGCGCCGGGGGGAGATGGAAGCTCGCCGCCCAGAGCGCGGAGTGGGCCTCGCAGGCGTGCAGGGGAGCGTGGATGCCGCTGGCGAGGTCGGAGCGGCCGCCAGCTGCGAGCCGGTCGGCGTACCTCCGCACCAGCGCGTCACCGCGCGACGGCTCGAACCTTCGGACGCACCAGCAACTCGGCATCGTAGCGCGGACGTACGCAAGGTCGAGGAGGGCATGCCGGCAGGTCGCGAACTCCAGGTCGAACAGCCGGACCCGCCCGTCGGCGTCGACGCGGTTGTTGTCCGGGCAGCAGTCGTTCGGCGTGAACGCGCGCCAGGGGCCGGGTTCGCCGACCAGGGAGTCGACCCAGTCCAGCGCGGTGCCGACCGCGCCGTCCGTGGACAGGTCGGCGTCGAGCGCGGCGAACCCCTCGAGCAGCCCGCGGGTGGGTTCCGGCTTGCCGAACGTGTCCGGCCTGGTCGTCCCGCCGTCGAGTCGCGCCCGCAGCGAGTCGTATCCGTCCGTACGCCCGAACGTCGCGAGGTGGACGTCCGCCAGCGCGTCGACGTACCCCTCCATCGCGGCGGACGCCCGCTCCGCGGACCTGCCGAGGAGCAGGTGGGCGAGGCTCTCGCCGCCGCCCAGGTCCTCCATCACCACCAACCCGTGCGTGCCGTCGCCGCCGTAGAAGGCGGGCACGGTGGGGCAGGGCGTCGGCAGCGAGGAGAGGTACTCGAGACCGGCCCACTCGTTCCACAGCCGGGCGGCGGGCGAGAAGGGCTCGGGGTTGTCCGCGTCGAACGCGCCGCTGTCGTCGCGGTGCGCGAGCTTGACGACCGCGCTGGCGACGGGCGCCCCAGTGAGTTGGAGACGGGCGACTATCGCGTGGCCCTCGTGGTTGAGGATGTCGTACGCGACGACGGAGACCGGTGCGGCGAAGCGGTCGCCCAGGAGCACGCCGGCGCGCTGCACGACCTCGTCGGGGAGGGCGGGGGGTTCGGATCCGGACCGGCCCGGTTTCGCTGCGCTGCTGTCGGGCTGCTCGCCGTCGAGCTGCTTGCCGTCGGGCTGCTCGGGGTTGTCGGGCTGCTCGGCGGCTGGGTCAGATCGGGTGGAACGCTCGGCCATCCGCCGAGATTAGTGCAGTCTCACGCGTCCGACTTGCCGCTCGTGCTGTCGCCGTCGCCCTCGCCCTCGCTCTCGAGCTCGCGTTCGCGGCGTTCGAGCTCGGCCTGCCATCTGCGCAGCCGCTCGTCCTCGGCCTTGAGCCGGTGCTGGGTGAGCTGCGCGAGGAACTCCGGATCATCGTCGGGTGCGACCGGCCGGGTCTGCGCGGTGGAGCGGCGCGGGAACCCCGGGACGCGACGGCTCCGGCCGCTGCTGGGCCGCCCGGCCGCGAGCCAGCACGCTGGTCCGACGAACGGAACAAAGAGGATCACCGCGGCCCACACTGGGCGAGAGACCGCCCGGACGTGCTCGGCCGGGGTCTGTGCCAGGTCGATCAGGCAGAACACGACCAGAATGATCGCGATGAGGACGGGTAGTGCTCGGGGCACCCGGACTCTCCTAAGCGGCGTACGACGGCTGTGCTGGTCCGAGCGTAGCTGCCGCACCAAGGGTCCGGGCCGACCCGCCCTCCGGGTCCCCGTGGTCCGGGGTGTGCCGGGGGGCGGGTCAGGCGTACGGGCGGTAGGTCAGGCGTACGGCGGTAGGTCAGGCGTGCCGGCGGCGGAAGAGCCCACCGCGGTGCACGACGCGGCGCGCGCGGGAGCCGTCGAGGTCCGCGGTGGCGGAGCCCTGGGACGGTGTGGGGATGCGAGGCGTGGCGGCGAGCGAGGTGCCGCCGAGGAGCGGAAGCTGTCGGAGCGTGGCGAAATCCAGCGATCCGTTGAACATGACGGTCGGTGCCCCTTGAATCGATGAGCGTTCTAGTGTGATGCCTGTGATTCTAAGTCAGTGATCCGGAAATGCCTAATGATTTGGGAGGCGATCCAGAGTGGTGGACGGAGTTTCGATGGACGACGTGGACCGGCGGCTGGTCGGTGCGCTCCGGGACAACGCGCGGGCGTCGTACGCCGAACTCGGCCGGCTGGTCGGACTGTCCGGCCCGAGCGTCCAGGAACGCGTCCGGCGGCTCGAGGAGCGCGGCGTCCTCACGGGCTACCGCGCCGTCGTCGCGCCGAGCGCTCTCGGCCTCGACGTCACGTCCCTCATCGGGCTGCTCCTGTCCGACGGTGCCGACCAGGGTGCGGTCGTGGAACGGCTGGCGCAGGTCCGTGAGATCGAGGACTGCTGGTACATCGCCGGCGACGAGTCGTACGTCATCAAGGTCCGGGTTCGCAGCGTCGACGCGCTCGAGGACCTTCTCGGCCGGCTCCTGCGGGTCGAGGGCATCAGCCGGACGCGCACCACACTCGTACTCTCCACCAAGTGGGAGGGCCGGCTGCCCGCCGGTGCGAAGGCTGACGAGGTTCCCGGCAGACGCCCCGGCGAGGGCGGCGCCCGCCCGGGTGATCATGAAGACACCGAGGTGTCATAGCCCCCCGGGAGTCTTCATGATCACCGGGGACGTCACGATCACCGGCGGTGGGACGCCGCCAGGCTGGGCAGTGCCGGGTAGCGTCGGGACATGCCCGCCGCCCGTGACCTCGTGTCCGTCGACGACATCCGCGCCGCCGCTACGCGGATCGGCGACCGGATCGTCCGTACCCCGCTCCTGCCGACCGCGTGGAGCGACCCCGAGCGCCCGCTCTGGCTGAAGCCCGAGAACCTCCAGCTGATCGGAGCCTTCAAGATCCGCGGTGCACTCAACGCCGTCGGCGCCCTCGACGAGGCGGCCAGGGCGCGCGGCGTCGTCACCCACTCGTCCGGCAACCACGCGCAGGCTGTGGCCTTCGCCGCGCGGGAGTACTCCGTCAAGGCCCGCATGGTCATGCCGGACACGAGTCCCGCGGTCAAGGTAGCTGCGACCCGTGCACTCGGTGGCGACGTGATAGTCGTGCCGCCAGCCGAGCGGGAGTCGCGGACGGCCGCGCTCGTCGAGGAGTACGGCCACGTGTTCGTGCCGCCGTTCGAGCATCCGGCCGTCATCGCGGGCCAGGGCACGATCGGGCTCGAGCTCCTCGCCGACCTGCCGGAGGTGGCGACCGTGCTGGTCCCGGTCGGCGGCGGCGGCCTCGTGTCGGGGATCGCGACCGCCGTCAAGGCCCTTCGCCCACAGGCGCGGGTACTCGCCTGCGAACCCGAGCTCGCCGCCGACCTGGCCGACAGCATGCGGCACGGCGAGCGCCGCACGTGGCCGATCGAACAGACGTACCGGACGATCGCCGACTCCGTACGCGTCTGTGTCGGCGAGCTCGCCTGGGAGCACATCCGCGCCCGGGTCGACGGCGTGCTCACGGTGTCCGACGACGCCATCCGAGAGGCGGTGAAGGTGCTGGCGCTCCGGTCGCGGCTGGTGGCCGAGCCCGGGGGAGCGGTGGCGACGGCGGCCTACCTCGCCCACGCCGACGACCTGCCGCCCGGTCCGGTCGTCGCGATCGTCTCGGGCGGGAACATCGAGCCGAGCCTGCTGGCGGCACTGGTCGGCGCCTGACGTACGCTGCGAGCGTTGTGCGTACCTTCCTCGTCTACACCCTGCTCCGCCTCGTCATCTTCGTGGCGTGCTTCGGTGTCCTCTATCTCCTGTTCGGCCGGCAGACGTCCGGCTGGCTGATCGCGCTACCCGCGCTCCTGCTGACGTCCGGCTTGTCCTGGCTGCTCCTGCGCCGCCAGGGCGCCGAGGCCGGCCGGGCGCTCTCCGCGGGACTGCACACCGCGCGGACGAAGCTGGACTCGTCCAAGCGCAGGGAAGACGTCGACTGACCCGCCTCGGCGCTCAGCCCTGTGGGCCCAGCGCACTGGTGTCGTCCACTGCACCCAGGAGTCGTCGGGTGAGCTCGTCGCGGTCTGAGAGCAGCTCGTCCGCTGCCGCCCGCAGGTCCTCGGGTGCAGCCGCTTCGGCTCCACGCTCCGCCGCCACGAGCATGGCTCGCCGTACGAGCTCCTTGGCGAACGATGCCGTCGTCCCGTCCGTACGCGCCACCAGTTCGGTCATGACCTCCGCGGACAGGTGCAGGTCCGGGCCGTACAGCTCGATCAACTGCCGCCGGCCCTCGGCGTCCGGCAGCGGGATCTCGACCGCGAGGTCGACGCGACCGGGTCGTTGCGCGAGCGCCGGCTCGAGCAGGTCGGCCCGGTTCGTGGTGAGCAGGAACGCCACGTCGACGTCGTCCTCGATGCCGTCCATCTCGTTGAGGACCTGGAACAGCAGCGGGTTCTCCATCCCGTGATGGAGGTCGCGCGCCTCCGCCACGAGGTCGCAGTCCTCGAGGACGACGAGCGCCGGCTGCAGCATCCGGGCCAGCGCGCACGCGGGTCCGGCGAACTCCAGCCCGCTGCCGGTGAGCAGCACGACCGTGAACTCCGGCAGCCGCGAGAGCAGGTAGCGCAACGTGTGCGTCTTGCCGGTGCCCGGCGGACCGTAGAGGAGTACGCCTCGACGCAGGTGCTGCCGGGCCGCGCGCAGCCGTGCGCCGTGCCGGGCCACGCCGACGACCTGGCGTTCGACCCGCTCGAGGAGGCCGGGCGGCAGCACGATCGCCTGCCGGTCCATGGTGGGACGCCGGTGGAACGCCACGGGCCCGGCACCATGGCGGAAGGCTCCGCTGTGCTCGATCGACACCACCTTGCCCCGGAACACGTTGTGCTCGCGCATCAACCGGTCGACACCGGCAAGGAGCCGCTTCGCGGACTCGCGCGACGGCGCCATGACCTCGACCCGCACCTCCGGCATGCCGTGCAGGTCCGGACCGCGCAGCAGCACCGCCGTCCGCTCGTCGTCCTCCGTACCGAGGAAGAACCCGAACGCCACGCACGCCAGCTCGTCGTCGACGGAGACCGGCAGGTGGGCGTAGTCGACCGCGCCGACGCCGAACGACCCGTGCCGCTCGGACATCTCGAGGAGCTCCGACAGGGTGTTGCTGCTGCGGCCCCCTCCGCTGACACCCACGAGGTCGCGGGTCCGCCCGCCGGTGGTGAACCACGCCTCGAGAGCCACGTGGACGTTGGCGTGGTCGTACGGCGCATAGGTGGCCGTGACGACCGGTACCTCGAGCGGGTCGCGACCGAGATGCTGTCGGAGCCGCCCGACCAGGGACGGTCGGTCGCTCCCGTCGTGGTAGACCACCTCGTCGAGGAACCTCCGGAACACCCGACCGAACCGCGCGAGCTCTGCCTGGTCCATGGGTGCCTGGTCCATGGGTGGCTGGTCCGTGGGTGGCTGGTCCATACGCGTGTCCCCGTTCCGCGACGTCGGCGGATGCTCCCGCCTGGCAGCGAGACTAGGAGCTTTCGCCGCAGACCGGCGGAATGGAGGCCCAACCGTTACGCCGGCACGTTCGCGCGGGCGCCACGGGATCCGGCAGCCGGCTGAGCGGTCGGGGCGTACGGACTAGCCTGCAGCCATGTCCCGCTCCGCCCGCAGGGGCCACCCGCCACCTCGCGCCGAGCCGGGCGTACGGATCTCGAAGCGGCCGGCGCCCGACCGGGCCTGGGTCGCCGAGGCGATCCGCCGGGTCGAGGCCGACGCCAACCGCAGTGCCGACACGCACCTGCACGTCTTCCCGCTGCCCGAGACGTGGGGCATCGAGCTCTACCTCAAGGACGAGTCGGTCCACCCGACCGGCAGCCTGAAGCACCGCCTGGCCCGGTCGCTGTTCCTGTACGCGCTCACGAGCGGCTGGGTCGGCGAGGGGACGACGGTCATCGAGGCGTCGAGCGGTTCGACGGCGGTGAGCGAGGCGTACTTCTCGCGCCTGCTGGGGCTCCCGTTCGTCGCCGTGATGCCCGCGTGCACCAGTCCCGAGAAGATCGCGCTGATCGAGTTCTACGGCGGACGGTGTCACCTTATCGACGACCCACGCGGGATCTATGCCGAGTCCGCCCGGCTGGCCGCGGAGACCGGTGGCCACTTCATGGACCAGTTCACCTACGCCGAGCGCGCCACCGACTGGCGCGGCAACAACAACATCGCCGAGAGCATCTTCGACCAGATGAGCGCCGAGCCGCACCCGGTCCCGCGCTGGATCGTGGTCGGTGCGGGTACGGGCGGCACGAGCGCGACGATCGGCCGGTACGTGCGGTACCGCCGCCATGACACGCAGGTCTGCGTCGTGGATCCCGACGGCTCGGCGTTCTTCGGCGGCTGGTGTGACGACGACCCTGAGCGCCAGGCCGTCGGCTCCCGCATCGAGGGCATCGGTCGGCCACGCGTCGAGCCTTCGTTCGTGCCGGGTGTCGTCGACGCGATGATGCGGGTGCCGGACGCCGCCTCCCTGGCCGCGATGAGACACCTGTTCGCGGTGACGGGCCGTCGTACCGGTGGGTCCACGGGCACGAACCTCTGGGGGGCGTTCTGTCTGGTGGCACGGATGCGCGCGGCCGGTGAGCAGGGCAGCGTGGTGACGCTGATCTGCGACGGTGGCGACAGGTACGCGCACACCTACTACGACGACGCGTGGGTGGCCGCGCAGGGCCTCGACCTCGCACCGTACGCCGAGACGTTGCAGAAGTTCGCCGCCACGGGAGAGTGGCCCGACACCCGGGCGGCCGGGTTATCGCAGGTCGACCCGGGGTAGCCCTGGATTTATGAGCGACGAACCCACTCCCGACCCCGAGGGTACGAACCGGTGGACCAAGGAAGGCGCCACACCGGGCGAGGACCCGCGCGAGATCGATCGGGAACAGGTCAACCCCGAGTACGTCCGCCGCCTCCAGGAGCGCCGGCCCGTGGTGCACCCCGACGAGGAGAGCGAGGACGAGGAGATGGGTACGAGCTCGTCGTCCCACGACCCGACCGAACGGGAGTGAGGGCCGCCCGACCGAGGCGGCCGCCAGGATCTGCTCAGGCCAGGACGAGTCCGAACGTCAGGAGCGCGGCGAACACGAGCTCGGCGACACCGGTGTCGCGGAGGACGCCGACCAGCGGTGGTCCACTGGCTCCGGACAGCAGCTGGCCGAGCGGCCGAGCGGCGGGCCACAGCGAGAGCAGGGCGAGCAGGATCCACACGCTGGTGGTGAGGGCGAGGAGGACGACGGCGGCGTACGCGAGTGCGAACAGCCCGGCGTACAGCATCCGCGTCCGGCGGTCGCCGAGCAGCACGGCGAGCGTGCGCTTGCCGGCCTGGGCGTCGGTCGGGATGTCCCGCAGGTTGTTGGCGACGAGGATGGCGCAGGTGAGCGCGCCGACCGCGACCGCGCCCGCGACGGACGGCCAGGTGACGCGGAGGGCCTGGACGTACGTCGTTCCCATCACCGCGACGAGTCCGAAGAACACGAACACGCTGACCTCGCCGAGCGCGCGGTAGCCGTACGGCCGACGGCCTCCGGTGTAGAACCATGCCGCTCCGATCGCGACCACGCCGACGAGCAGAAGCCACCAGGCGGTCGTGAGCGCGAGGACGAGTCCGAGCACGGCCGCGACGGCGAAGCAGGCGAACGCGGCCGCCTTCACCGCGCCGGGTGCCGCCGCGCCCGACCCCACCAGGCGTGGCGGGCCGACCCGGTGGTCGTCGGTGCCGCGTACTCCGTCGGCGTAGTCGTTGGCGTAGTTGGAGCCGACCTGCAGGGCGAGTGCCACGAGGAGGGCGAGGAGCGCCTTCCAGGCAACGAACGCGCCGGCCTCGGCCGCCGCGCCCGAACCGACGAGGACCGGTGAGAGGGATGCGGGCCAGGTACGCAGCCGGGCGCCTTCGAACCACTGTGCAGGTGTCGCCACGAGCGCCGAGTCTGCCAACCGCGGCGGCAGCGGTGATCAGCGGGTGGCGGGGCGCGCAGGAGCGTCAGTGAATGAAGTTGCGGAATACGGTATCTTCATGCAGATGCAGGAGATCGCGACGCTCGACGAATTGCAGCGCTGCTGTGGCGACGACGCGCTGCTCATGTGGGCCGCGCAGGGCATGCCCGGGAACGTGGAGCGGTGGCGGCGCGTGCGGGCCTGGCGGCGCGGGGACGCCGTAGCGGTCGCCACGCCGTACCTGTCGTGCCGCGACCGGCTGGCCATCCACGGTCCCGCCCGGCAGGTCGCGGCGCTGGTCCGCGACGTGCTCGCGGAGACCGGCCCCCGCTATAGACCGATCGGTTCGTCGGCCCTCGTCCACGCCGTCGCCGGAGACCTCGCGAACCTCGCGGTGGCCGGAACGTTCGGCTGGATGGAGACCGACCGTCCCGTGGTCCGGCCGGGTCGCCGCGAGGTCGGAGCCCCGTGGTTGGACGACACCTGGTCGGCGCCCGTCGCGGAACTGCTGGCCGAGGCGTACCCGAGCTCGTACGCCCGGCCGGGCCTGCGTGGCGTCCGGCGGTGGGCCGGCGTCGCCGGTCCCGACGGCGCACTCGCGGCGGTGGCCGCGGACGCGTGGCCGGCCCCGAGCGTCGGATACGTCGCGGGCGTCGCCGCCCGGCTGGGCCTCCGCGGGAACGGTTACGGCGGTGCGGTCTTCGCGTTCGTCGTCGACACTCTGGTCGCGGAGCACGGGCGGGCGGCGCTGATGGTCAATGCGGCCAACACCGCCGCCGTCGGCCTCTACCGTCGTGCCGGTCTGCGCTGGCGCGAACTCGCGGCGGCGCACGTCGTTCCGGGTGCGGAACCACCTGGCCCGCGCCGGGAGCTCGCCGACCTCGCGGACGTCACGTCGTGACCGCGCCCTCGGTCGGGTCGCAGGCTCGGTCCGGGTTCCCACCCCTCGAGGCCGCGCTCGTCGACCGCCTTCTCGCGCATATCGGCGTACGACTCGACGGGCGACCGCCCTCGCCCGAGGGCCTCACCACGCTGCACCACGCCCTGCTCGATCGCGTGCCGTACGAGAACCTCGAGATCCAGCTCGGCCGGCCGACGACCATCGACCCCGCGGAGTCCGTCCGCCGGATCCTCACCGGGCGCGGCGGCTACTGCTACCACCTCAACGGCATGCTGGGCGCCCTGCTCGGGAGCCTCGGCTACGACGCGGTGCCGGTGCGGGCCGCAGCGCCGTCGGCGGGCGACGGCAGCGCATGGGGCAACCATCTCGTCGTGCTGGTGCGCTTCCCTGCCGGGCCATGGCTCGCCGACGTCGGCCTGGGCGACGGGTTCCGCGACCCGGTGCCCCTGGTCGTAGGCGTCCTGCGCCAGGCACCGTTCACGTACCGCCTCGACCACGTGGACGGCACGCGCTGGCGGTTCCACCACGACCCGATGGCGTCCATCGCCGGCTTCGACCTGGATGTCCCTCCGGTCGAGCTGTCGTCCTTCGCACCCCTGCACGAGCGGCTGTCGACCTCGCCGGACTCGTCGTTCGTCCAGAGGTTGGTCGTCCAGATGCGCCGGCACGACCACGCGCTGACGTTACGTGGATGCGTGCTGACGCAGGCGTCGGCCTTGGGCCGGGCCGGCAAGGACGTCCTGGACGAGCGCGAGTGGTACGCCGTCCTCGCCGACGAGTTCGGCCTTCGCCTGCCAGACGTCGGGGCCGAAGCGCGACACCAGCTCTGGAGACGGGTCCGCACGGCGCACGACGCCTGGGACCGCGCCGGCCGGCCCTGACAGCCGGGCCTGACCGCCGGCCCGCCCTGACCGCCGAGGAGTCACGACGTCGGGAGGACCGGCCCGCCCGCGGTGGCTGGTCGGAGCAGGGCCGCCCGGTCGAGCTTGCCGGAGGGCAGTGTCGGCAACGCGTCGATCACGAACACCTCCTGGGGGGCGTAGGTCCGGGGATGCTCTCGTGCCACGTGGTCGCGGAGCTGCCCGAGGGAGAGCGGCGGCGTACCGGGTCGCACGACGACGTACGCGACGACCCGCGCACCCCAGCGCGGGTCGGGCACGCCGACCGCGGCGGCTTCGACGACTCCGGGGTACGACGCGACGGCCCGCTCGACCGCGGGCAACGGCACGTTGACGCCGCCGGAGACCACGATGTCGTCCAGCCGTCCCAGCACCTCCAGCCGGCCGTCCGGGAGGAATCGGCCCCGGTCGCCGGTGAGGTGCCAGCCATCCACCAGAGCCTCGGCAGCGAGGTCGGGCCGTAGTCGGTAGCCCGCGCACACCACCGGCCCAGCGATCCGGATCCGTCCGCCGGCGGTTCCCTCCGCGGGCTCGGGCGCCAGGTCCACCGACACCCCGTCGAGCGGCCTGCCGTCGTAGACGCAGCCGCCGCACGTCTCGGTCATGCCGTAGGTCGTGACCAGCCGGACGCCGGCAGCGGCCGCGCGGTCGAGCAGGCCGTCCGAGCACGGCCCGCCGCCGACGAGGACGGAGTGGTACGACCGCAGCGCACCGATCGCCTCGGGTCCCGCGTCGAGCAGGCGCTGCACCTGGGTCGGTACGAGCGCGGTGTAGAAACGCCCGCCCGCGGCAGCGGCACCCGCACCGGCACCGGTCAGCTCGGCGGTCGCGGTACAGAACGCCTCCGGCGTGAAGCGCCCGGGCATCAGGACCGGCAGGTTCCCCGCGACCAGCGACCGCACCAGCACCTGCAGGCCCGCGACCCGCGCCGGAGGCAGGGCGAGCAGCCAGCGGCCCGGGCCGCCCAACCGGTCCAGCGTCGCCCGGGCCGAGTGCAGGAGGGCGCTCCCCGGCACCAGGACACCCTTCGGCTCACCGCTCGACCCCGACGTGGGGAGGACGGCGGCGATGTCGTCCCGCTCGAGGGGTACGTCGACCCGGAGCATCGCACGGATCTGTTCCGAGCCCGCGTCAGCCGCGACCGGGGCGATCGCGGGACCGTCACCGGCGAGCGCGGGCCCCAGCACGGCCAGCAGGTCGGCGACCACGGCACCCGGCGGACGACCGGCTGTCGAGGCGTCGACGAGGACCAGCCGGCGGCGAGCGGTCGAGAGCACGGGACTAGGCTACGAGGCCGGTGCCGTGACACTGTGTGACAGGTTTCGGTGTCCGGGACGGCGCGACAGACACGGAGGGTGCGTTTCATGATCATCCGCGGAGGCGGGGGAGTCCACGTCTTCGCGCTGGGCATGCGCACCAGGTTCCGCGGCATCGAGGTCCGCGAGGGCATGCTGGTCCGCGGGCCCTCGGGCTGGGCCGAGTTCAGCCCGTTCCTCGACTACGCGCCGGCGGCCTGCGTGCCCTGGCTCCGTGCCGCCCGCGAGGCGGCCTACGACGTCTGGCCCCGGCCGGTCCGCGACCGGATCCCCGTCAACTGCACCGTCCCCGCCGTCGGGCCGGAGCAGGCGCGGGCCGTCGTCGAGGCCAACCCGGGCTGCCGGACCGCCAAGGTCAAGGTCGCCGAGCCCGGTCAGGCCGCCGACGACGACCTCGCTCGTGTCGAGGCGGTCCGCGACGCTCTCGGTCCTGGTGGCCGGATCCGCGTGGACGCCAACGGCGGGTGGGATCTCGACACCGCGGTCGCGATGATCGGCCGGCTCGACAAGGAGGCGGGCGGGCTCGAGTACGCCGAGCAGCCGTGCGCCAGCGTCGAGGATCTCGCCCAGGTTCGCCGCAGGGTCGACGTACCCATCGCCGCCGACGAGTCCATCCGCCGCGCCGAGGATCCCTACCGCGTGGCCCGGCTCGAGGCCGCCGACATCGCCGTGCTCAAGGCGCAGCCCCTCGGAGGTGTCCGCGCGGCCCTGCGGATCGCCGAACAGATCGGGCTCCCCGTCGTCGTGTCGAGCGCCCTCGAGACCTCGGTCGGGCTCGCCGCCGGGGTGGCGCTGGCCGCCGCCCTGCCCGACCTGCCGTACGCCTGCGGGCTCGCTACGGCGTCGATGCTCACCGCGGACCTGGTGACCCGGCCGCTGCTGCCCGCCGACGGCATGCTTCCGGTCGTACGCCCGGAGCCCGACCCCGGGCTGCTCGCCGCCCACGCCGCCGACCAGGCGACGACGGACCGCTGGACCGAGCGCCTCGCGGCGGTGGAGGCGCTCGCGTGAACCCCTCCACCGCACTCGCGCAGGTCTGTGTCGACGAACTGTGGCGCAGCGGTGTTCGGGAGGCGGTTCTCGCGCCGGGGTCGCGGAGTGCTCCGCTCGCGTTCGCGTTCCACGCCGCCGACGCGGAGGGACGGATCCGGCTGCACGTCCGCATGGACGAACGCGCCGCGGGATTCCTCGCCCTCGGGCTGTCGAAGGCCAGCCGCCGTCCGGTCCCCGTCGTCTGTACGTCCGGAACCGCAGCCGCCAACCTGCACCCGGCGGTACTCGAGGCGCACCATGCCGGCGTATCCCTGCTCGTCCTCACCGCCGACCGGCCACCGGAGCTGCGCGGTGTGGGCGCGAGCCAGACGACCGACCAGGTGAAGCTGTACGGCGACGCGGTGCGGATGTTCCACGAGGTCGGAGTGCCCGAACGCCGGGTCGGCCAGAACGCGTACTGGCGTGGGCTGGTCGCGCGTTCGATCGGCGTCGCCCGCGGATCACGGGACCGGAACGCCGGACCCGTGCACCTGAACTTCGCGTTCCGCGAGCCGCTCGTACCCGACCGGCCGGACGCGGTGGGCGCTTCGGACGGATCCGACGCTCCGCCGGCCGACTGGCCCGAGTCGCTGGAGGGGCGGTCCAACGGCAGCCGCTGGACCCGGATCGAACGCATCGCCGCCGACCACATCTCGTGGCTCGACGCGGGCCCGCGCACCGTCGTCGTCGCCGGTGACGGCGCCGACGCGCACGCCCGCTGGCTCGCGGAGACGGCCGGCTGGCCGCTGCTCGCCGAGCCGACGAGTGGAGCCAGGTCCGGCCCGAACGCCCTCGGCCCCTACCGCCTGCTGCTCGAGGCGGACACCGAGCTGGTACGCCGGATCGAGCGGGTGATCGTGTACGGCTGGCCGCAGCTCTCGCGGCCCGTCACGAAGCTGATCGGCCGCCCGGACGTCGAGGTCGTCGTCGCGTCCCGCCGGCCGTCGTGGCCCGACCCCGGCCATCAGGCCTATCGCGTCAGCGCGACCTTGGCGCTCGAAGGCACCGTCGACGGCGCGGGCCGGCGCGAACCCGACGAGTGGCTGAGCTGCTGGCTGTCCGCCGACCAGTGCGGTCGGGTCGCCGTCGAGGAGGTCCTCGCGCGTGAGCCCGGGTTCACCGGCCTGCACGTGGCCCGTGACGTCGCGGCGGCGGTGCCGGGCGGAGGCCTCCTGATCGCGGGTTCGTCCAACCCGATCCGAGACCTCGACGTGGCGGGCGCACCGTGGACCAACCGACTCCTCGACGACAGCGGCCGGATCGACCCGCGCGACCACCGGCGGGTGCTCGGCAACCGCGGCCTGGCCGGCATCGACGGCACCCTGTCCACGGCGATCGGTGCGGCGCTGGTGCACCGCACCGGTCCGGCGTACGCCCTGGTCGGCGACCTCGCGTTCCTCCACGACTCCAACGCCCTGGTGCGCGGCCCCTACGAAGCGCGGCCCGACCTCACGGTCGTGGTTGTCAACGACGACGGCGGCGGCATCTTCTCGACCCTCGAACAGGGCGATCCCGCCTACTCCGAGTCGTTCGAGCGGATCTTCGGTACGCCGCACGGCGTCGACCTGGCCGCACTCGCGTCGGCGACCCGCACTCCCTACGCGCTCGTCAAGACCCGGCGCGAGCTGCGGTCGGCGCTGTCGCGCTCGCGCGGACTGCGGATCGTCGAGGTGCAGGTCGACCGGGCGCGGATCCGGGATCTCCATGCCCAGCTGGGCGAGACCGTCGCCTCCGCGGTGGCCGGCGTGCGCTGAACGGCGCGCGACCCGCACGGACGCCGAACGCGCGCCGCACCACCATCGAACGGGTACCGAACGGGCAAAGGCGGTTGATCGCGCACCCGGCTGCGGTCATGCTCGGCTCCATGCGCTGCGAGACCACGGCCGATCCCGGGGCCTTCTGGGATGCCGCCGCCGACTACCTCCACTCCGACCCGGCCCTCAACAGCGTGATCATCACGAACGTGCTGGGTCGGCGCGACGGCAAGGTGTCCGACCCCGCCCCCGCCACGTACATGACGGTCCGCGACGATGCCGGCGCCGTGATCGGCACCGCGATGCGCACCCCGCCGTTCAACATCTCGCTCTCGCCGATGCCGCCGGAGGCAGTCCCGCCCGCGGTCGACGCCCTGCTGGCCAGCTGCCCCGACGCCGCCGGAGCCGCCGGGGTGGCGTCCGTCGCGGAGGCGTTCGCCGCCGAGTGGTGCCGGCGTACGGGACGCTCGGCGACCGTGGGCATGCGCACCCGGCTCCACCGGCTCGACGCAGTCTGCCCGCCCGCCGCGGTGTCGGGTGCGGCGCGGCTTGCGGAGGACGCCGACCTCGACCTGCTGGCTGCCTGGGAGCTGGCGTTCGTCATCGACGTCGAAGGCGGTACCGGAGTTCCCGATCGGGCTCGCCGCCGGGCCGAGCTGGGGGTCGCCGAGCAGCGCGCCTGGCTGTGGGAGGACGGCGGGCCCGTGTCGTACGTCGGTGCCACCCTTCCGGCCGCCGGCATCGTCCGGGTCGCGCCGGTCTACACGCCACCCGCGAGGCGGGGACGCGGGTACGCCAGCGCGCTCGTCGCCGCGGTCAGTCAAGGCCTCCTTGACGCGGGTGCGGATGCCTGCGTGCTCTACACCGATGTCGCCAACTCCACGTCGAACAAGATCTACGCCGCGGTCGGCTACCGTCCGGTCTCCGACGTGACGGTCTACCGCTTCGAGGGCGACCCGAGCGTCTGACCCGTCCGTGGACGGCGGGTGCGCTTTGCATGAGGCGGTGCGGCCTGCATGAAGGGACCCTTCTTCCCATAGGTCTGCATGAAGGGTCCCCTTGTCCAACGCGGCCCGGCTATCCAACGCGGCCCGGCGGCACGGCCGGCGGCGGCTTCGGGGCGCCGTACGGGAGTCGGGTAGGGTGGACGGCGCTGATCACCTAGAGAGGCTGGATCCTTGTTAGTTGGCTGACCCCCGCGGGCACTGTCGCCTGTATACGCAGGCACGCGCATCCACCGCGCTTCTGACGGAGTCCGCCGACGCCTGGCCTGTTCGCCTTTGGCCGGGTCCGATCGACCTCGATCTCGAGGGGTCCGATCCCGGCCGCGTCGCCTCCCCGGAGTCGCCAGTATGTCCTCTCTCGTCGTTCGTGACGTCCAGCTCCACCTCGGTCCCCAGCTCGTCCTCGGCGGTATCGCCACGACCGTCACACCCACCGGCCGGCTCGCCGTCGTCGGGCCCAACGGCGTGGGCAAGACCACCCTGTTCCGGATCATGGCCGGTGAGCTCGCACCGGACCAGGGCTCGGTCGTACGCCAGCCAGCTGTCGCCACGGTCGGGCTGCTCCCGCAGGAGCGGGACGCCCGGCCGGGTGAGACCCTGCGCGGCTACCTTGCCCGGCGTACCGGCACCGGTGCTGCCGAAGCGGAGCTCACCGCCGCGACCACCGACCTCGCCGAAGGGGTGGCGCGTGCCGATGACCGGTACGCACTCGCCCTGGAGCGCTACCTCGCGCTCGGTGCCGCCGACATCGACACCCGCGCCCCTGCCGTCCTCAGCGGGCTCGGCCTCGATCCCGGCCGGCTGGACGACCAGGTGGGTGCACTCTCCGGCGGGCAGCTCGCCCGGTTGGCGCTCTCGTCCGTCCTGCTGGCCCGGTTCGACGTCCTCCTCCTCGACGAGCCGACCAACGACCTCGACCTCGACGGTCTCGCGCAGCTGGAGGAGTTCCTCGCCGGCCGGCAGGGTGCGCTCGTCGTCGTCTCCCACGACCGCGCGTTCCTCGAGCGCGTCGCGACCGACGTGCTCGAGATCGACGAGTTCACCCGGCAGGGTCGGGTGTACGGCGGCGGGTTCGCGGCGTACCTCGACGAACGCGAACGAGCCCGAACGCAGGCTCAGGAGGCGTACGAGGCGTACACCGCCAAGCGGGACGCTCTCGTCCAGCAGGCCAGGCGGCAGCAGGAGTGGGCCCGGTCCGGTGCCGCCCGCGAGCGGCGCCGGCCGCCGGACAACGACAAGTTCGCCCGCGACTACCAGGTCAACCGGACCGAGCGGTCCGCGAGCGGAGCGGCCCGGGCCCTGCGGGCAGCCGAACGCCTGGAGGCCGTCGAGGAACCGCGCACCCCGTGGGAGCTGCGGCTCACGCTCGACCAGCGGTCGCGCAGCGGCGACCGGGTGGCGGAGCTCGCCGGCGTCGTCGTCGACCGCGGAGACTTCCGCCTCGGCCCGGTCGACCTCGACATCCGGTACGGCGACCGGCTGGCACTCGTGGGCCCCAACGGTGGCGGCAAGTCGACGCTGATCTCCGTCCTGCTCGGGACGCTCGCCCCGACGACGGGGGAGCGCCGGATCGGCCACGGGGTCGTCCTGGGCGAGATCGACCAGGTACGCCGGGGGGTGACGGCCGACGTCGACCTGCTGTCGGCGTTCCGGCAGGAGACCGGCCTGGACGAGACCGAGGCGCGGGCACTGCTGGCCAAGTTCGGGCTCGGTGCCAACGATGTCGTACGCGCGACCGGATCTCTGTCGCCGGGCGAGCGGACCCGCGCCGACCTGGCCCTGCTCGTCGCGCGGCAGGCCAACCTCCTGGTCCTCGACGAACCGACCAACCACCTCGACCTGCCGGCCGTCGAGCAGCTCGAACAGGCCCTGACCGCGTACGACGGGACGCTCGTGGTCGCCACCCACGACCGGCGGCTGCTCGAAAAGCTCAGTCCCACGCATTTGGTTCGTGTCCGGGATGGGAAGGTTGAGCTGGAACGGTCGTGACGGCGCGTTCGTTGGGCCCCGTAGCGCAGCGAACGTCCGGGCGGGCCGCCGCCGTGGACGCGCCCTGGTCCTGGCGGCGCTGGATCCGGGAGTCTGACTTCGAGGACCCTGCCCGCGAGCCCTGACCGCGAGCTGGCCGACCGACGTGGAGAGGCGCTGCCCATGCACATGCCCGACATCAGTGGAGCAGTTCACGACGTCGCGCAGACCGTCAAACCCAAGATGCGCGGCTGGCTCCACGCGGGCACGTTCCCCCTCGCGGTCGTGGCGGGCATCGTGATCGTCCTGCTCGCGCCGTCCGCCGAGGCGAAGGTGGCCTCGGCGGTGTTCGCGGCGACCGCGTCCCTGCTGTTCGGCGTGAGCGCGCTCTACCACCGGGGACGTTGGTCACCCCGGACGAGTGCGATGCTCCGCAGGTTCGACCACGCGAACATCTTCCTGATCATCGCCGGTACCTACACACCGTTCACCCTGCTGCTGCTCGACCCCGGAAGCGCGCGGCTGCTGCTCACCCTGGTCTGGATCGGCGCCCTGGTCGGCGTGGCCTTCCGCGTCCTGTGGCTCGGCGCGCCACGCTGGCTCTACGTACCCGTCTACGTCGCGATGGGCTGGGCCGCGGCGTTCTGGCTACCCGACTTCTTCGCCCGCGGCAACGCCGCAATCGTCGCGATGATCGTCGGCGGCGGGTTGCTGTACTCGGCGGGCGCCATCATCTACGCCACCAAGAAGCCGAACCCTTCGCCGCGGTGGTTCGGCTTCCACGAGGTCTTCCACGCCTGCACGATCGCGGCGTTCATCGTCCACTACGTCGGCATCTCGCTCACGGTGTACACCGTCGGCGCCTGACCAGGCCCGCCGCCAGCCCGCTCACGCAGGCCCGCTCACCGCTGACGGGTAAATGGGTCGCCGGTCGGCCGGCGGGTAGGACACCCTGCTGCGGTGAACGTCGCTGCGGTCCACGGGTTCGGCAGGACGGTCGGCATGTGGGCGGCGTCGGCCGTCGGCGACAGCCGGCTGATGCTCGCGGACGCCGGCCTCCGCATCGTGCGGGTCCTCGTGCTGCTGTCGATCTGGCGGACTCTCGTCGGGCCGGACGAGGTGGTCAGCGGGTTCACCCTCCCCGCGCTTCTCACGTACACCCTGGTGGCGGAGATCTTCTCCGACCAGCTGGCGGCCAAGTCCGAGCTCGACGGGTGGCTCTGGGACGGGTCCATCGCCAGCCGGCTCCTCTATCCGATGAGTCTCGTCGGACAGCTCGTGTCGCAGCTGCTCGGGTCGTGGGTCTTCGGGTTCTGCGCCGTCTCGCTCCCGGTCCTGGCCCTGGCTCCGCTGGTGGGTGTCGACCCCTCGCCCGCGTCGCTCGTCGCCGGCCTGACGTTCGTACCGAGCCTGGCGCTCGCGGTCGCCATCGGGCTGGCCACCGACGTGATCCTCGGCGCGATGACGGTGGCGTACGGCCTCACCACCTGGCTCGTCCAGATGCTGCGGGCCGCCGTCTTCGGCCTGCTGTCCGGAGCGGTCCTCCCGCTCGCGATCCTGCCGTGGGGACTGGGTCGGGTCTTCGACTGGCTGCCGTTCGCCTCCATGGCGTCGGCGCCGCTGCGTATCTACACGGGTACGGGTGAGCCGGTCGCGTTGATGGCGGGACAGCTCGGCTGGGCCGTCGTGCTCTGGCTCGTCGCCGGGTACCTGTGGCGGGCCCACCGCGAGAGGTTGGTGGGCCATGGCGGTTAGGGAGAGCGCGGACCGCGCGGCATCGGCCACCGGCTCGGACGGTCCGGTCGGTGTCGGGAAGGCGGTCCGCCAGCTCGGGCGGCTGTGGTGGTTGTACGCCGGCATGGATCTGTTGTGGATCGCACGCGGCGCCCGCGACGCACTGCTCTGGATCTGTTCGGACGTCCTCGTCAGCGTGGCAACCGTTGCCACGACCCTGCTGCTGGCCGAGCGCTTCGGTGGCATCGGCGCGTGGTCGCGGGCGCAGGTCGTGTTCATGCTCGGGTACGCGATGGTGGTGAACGCGCTGCTCGATCTCTTCTTCGGCTACAACATCCGCATGATCAGCCGCCGGATCGGGCGTGGCCAGCTCGACCACATGCTGCTCCAGCCCCAGCCGCTGTGGCGGCTGCTCGTCACCGAGGGGTTCATGCCGGTGTCGCAGTCGGTGGTCCTGGTCCTCGCTGGTGGCGTCCTGGTGTGGGCCGCGCACGATCTTCCGGTGACGGTGACGCCGCTCTGGGTGGTCCTCGTCCTCGCCAACCTCCTGGCCTCGGCGGCGGTCGTGTTCGCGCTCCAGCTGGCGTGGGGGTCCCTCGCGTTCTGGGCACCCCGTGCGGCCGAGGAGATCAACTCCGCGACCAACCGGATGGTGGGCACGCTCGGAGTCCTGCCGCTCAACAGCGTCCCGCGCGGGCTGCTCGCCGGTCTACTCACCGCCGTACCAGTCGGCTTCGTCGCCTGGCTGCCGTCCCGGGGGATCGTCGGTGTGGCGCCGCTCGTCCCGGGAGCCGCCATCGCTCCGCTCGCCGCGCCGGTGTTCGTCGCGGCCGCCGTACTCGTCTTCAGGAAGGGGCTGCGTCACCATGCCCGCGTCGGATCTGCCCGCTACTCCTCCTTCGGACACCGTCGTTGAGCTCAGTGGTGTCTGGAAGCGCTACCGGCAGCGGCAGCGTTCCGAACGGCTGAGAGACGCGCTGACCAACCTGTTCCGGTCGCGGACGGAGCTGGTGACCGCGCTCAACGGCGTCGACCTCCGCGTGGGGAGGGGCGAGATCGTCGCGTACGCGGGCGCCAACGGTGCCGGCAAGAGCACGACCATCAAGCTGCTCTCGGGTCTGCTGGCTCCCGACGCGGGCTCGGTGCGGGTGTTCGGCATGGACCCGGTGCGCCAGCGGGTCGCGTACGTACGCCGGATCGGCGTGGTGTTCGGTCAGCGCACGGACCTGTGGTGGGACCACCCGGTGGCCGCGACGTTCGAGTGGAAGCGGGTGGTCTGGGACATCCCGCGCGAGCGGTACGACCGGATGCTCGGCTACGTCAAGGAGCTGCTCGGTCTCGACGCGTTCTTCCAGACGCTGGCGCGGGAGCTCAGCCTGGGCCAGCGGATGCGCGCCGACCTCGGTCTCGCGCTGCTGCACGAGCCCGCGCTGCTCCTGCTGGACGAGCCGACGCTCGGTCTCGACGTCCTCGCCAAGCGGCGGATGCTGCAGAGCATCCTCGACATCAACGCGAGCCGCGACCTCACCGTGCTGGTGACGAGCCACGACATGCCCGACCTCGAGCTGCTCGCGTCGCGGGTGGTCATGCTGCACAGGGGATCGATCGCGTTCGACGGGGCGTTCCGCGACCTGCGCGCGATGCTCGGGGACCGGCGCCGGCTCCTGCTGCAGACCGCGGCCGACGTGACGGCGCCGGAGCTGGCCGGAGCCGCGCTGGTGGGCAGCGTCGAGGGCCGGCACGAGTACGCGTTCGATGCCGCGCGGGTACCCATCGCGGGGCTGCTCGCGCAGGCCGGCGACACCGTGTCGATCCTCGACGTCGAGACCCACCGCGAGTCGATCGACGAGGTGGTCGCCGATCTCTACGAGCAGTGGCTCCGCCGTCCGGCATCCGAGCGGCAGGACCTGGTACGCGGCATGGTCGCGCCCGGGCGAGCCGCGCCGTGATCACGCCGGATCGTCGGTGTGCGGGTCGTGGAGCACGCGGAACGCCTCGCGATCCCAGCCCGCCTCCTCGGCGACCGCGCGCAGCAGGACACCGTCGCCCACCGGGTGCCGGCCGGCCACGAGGTCCGCGAGCGGCCGCGTACCCAGGCCGTCGGAGTACGCGTCAAGGCCGGCTTGCTTCGCGCGTACGGCCGCCGGCGGCAGGCGGAGCGTCAGGTCGACGGCGTCGTCCGGGACGCCACGAATGCCGCCGCCACCGATCGGCCGTCCGGGCGTGATGCCGCGCAGGCGTTCCTCGGCGGCTGCGACGTCGGACGCGCGGACGCAGCCACCCAGCGTCAATGGGACCTTGACAGCACCACCGGCCGCGGCGGACGGGCCAGGCAGGTCGTCGACGGCTGCCAGGACAGCGCGATGGGCGCACACGTGGTCGGGATGCGAGGTCACTCCGTCCTCGGCAGTGGTGAGCAGGACGTCCGGCCGGAATGCCGTCAAGGCGTCCTTGACGGCGACCGCCACGGTGGAAAGCTCCGCCGCTGCCAGCGATCCGGCCGGCGCGCCGGGTCCCAGGTCCCGCCACCGGCCGGGCCGCAGGACTTCGCAGGCGTCCACGCCGAGCGCGTGGCAGGCCCGCGCATAGCGCTCCGCCCCTGCCCAGGTGGCAGTGTCGGCGCGGCCGTCTTCCGGGCTCGACATCGCGTCGAGGACGGCGCGTACGCCGACGATGCCGGCCTCGCCGGCCGTGAGCGCGACGAGCCGGACCACGCAGCCCGCGGCGACGTAGGCGGCAAGGGTGGCGCCGCCGAAGAACGCCTCGTCGTCAGGGTGCGCGAAGACCCCGAGCACCCGGGTCTGACGTCCACGCGGCAGCGGGAGGTGCTCGCCCCACGCGCTCGCGGGACGCGTCACGAACCCAGCGCGTCGCGGATGGGGACCAGCTTGGCCTGGGCCTCGGCCAGCTCCGCCTCGGGTACGGAGTCGGCCACGATGCCGCAGCCCGCGTACAGCCGCAGCCGCCTCGGGTCGGCCTCGTCGACCTCCGCGCACCGCAGGGCGATGCCCCACTCGCCGTTGCCGGCCGCGTCGATCCAGCCGACCGGGCCGGCGTACCTGCCGCGGTCCATCCGTTCGAGCTCGGAGATGAGTCGCAGGGCGACCGGTGTGGGGGTTCCGCAGACGGCCGCCGACGGGTGCAGGGCGGCCGCGAGCTCCAGCGCGGTCGAGGAGTCGGCGAGGACGCCGGCGAGGTCGGTCGCGAGGTGCATGACGTTGGGCAGGTGCAGCACGAACGGGGACTCGGGGACGTTCACGCTGGAGCAGTGCGGGCCGAGCGCGTCCGCGACCGACCGGACGGCGTACTCGTGCTCCTCGAGGTCCTTGCTCGACCGCGCGAGCGACGCGGCGAGCGCGAGGTCGTGGGCGTCGTCGTCGCTGCGCCGGATCGTGCCGGCCAACACCCGCGAGGTGACCAGCCCGTTGTCGAGGCGTACGAGCATCTCGGGCGTCGCACCGATCAGGCCGCGGACGGAGTAGGTCCAGCAGGCGGGGTACCGCTCGGCCAGCCGGCCCAGCGGCCAGCGCAGGTCGAACGGCTCGTCGGCGACCGCGAGCAGGTCGCGGGCGAGGACCACCTTGTCGAGCTCGCGGGCCTCGATCCGGCGTACGGCGTCGGCGACGGCGCCGGCCCACTGCATGCCGGTGAGCGCGCCGTCCGTGAACGTCACCCCACACGGACGGGCCGGCGGGTCGCCGGGGGACTGGAGCGACTCGAGGGAAGGCACCCGCGGGAGGGCCGGCTCGACCTCGGTCGTCGTGAGCCAGGTGCGGCCGGCGCGCCGGCCGACAACCACCTTGGGGACCACCAACGCGGAGTGCCCGGGCTCGTCGGCGAACGCGAACGACCCGAACGCCACGAGGCCGGTGCCTGGTTCGCCCACCTCGTCGCGGACCGCCGCCCCGGCGGTCACCGCCGACCACCACCGGACCGCGGTCGCGAACCGGTCGGGCCCGCTGGCGTCGAGCCTGATCGCCTCGCCGTGGCCGACGAACCCCTCGCCACGCCGCATCCAGGCCGTGGCGTCGTGGGTGGCGAGGCACCGCAGGAGGTCGACGTCGCCGAGGACCTCCGTGGTGCGCACGACCAGCCGCGGCACGGGGTACGAGGTGGGGTCTTCCTGGACTGCCGACGATTCCGTCACGGCTCCACAGCGTAGGAGGTCCGAGGGCAAGGGCGTCGGGCACCGGCGGGTCCGGGCGTGAGAGGTTGGACACGTGGCCCGTGCAACCCTGGCGAAAACGCCCCGAGAAGTGGCGGCGATGTTCGACGAGGTGGCCGAACGCTACGACCTCACGAACGACGTCCTGTCGCTGTGGCAGGACCGGCGCTGGCGGCGCGCGGTCGCTGGCGAGCGGGGACCCGAGACCGGGCGAGCGGGTGCTCGACCTGGCGGCGGGGACGGGTACGTCGAGCGAGCCGTTCGCCCGGCCGGGTGCGACGTGGTACCGTGCGACTTCTCGATGGGGATGCTCGCGGGTGGGCAAGCGGGCCGGCCGGATCTGCCGTTCGTTGCGGGGGACGCGGTACGGTTGCCGTTCGCGGACGAGAGCTTCGACGCGGTCGCCATCTCGTTCGGCCTGCGGAACGTCGTGGACCCGGCGGCGGGCTGCGCGAGAGTTGCGACGGGTCACCCGGCCGGGCGGCCGGCTGGTGGTCTGCGAGTTCGCCACGCCGACGGTGGCGGCCGTTCCGAGGTCTACGACAACTATCTGATGGGGGCCGTGCCCGCCGATCGCCCGGCTGCTGTCGTCGAATCCCGGCGGCGTACGAGTACCTCGCCGAGTCGATCCTCGCCTGGCCGGACCAGACCGAGCTCGCCGAGTTGATCGCGGCGGGCTGGAAACGGGTCGAGTGGCGCAATCTCGCGGCGGCATCGTCGCGCTCCACCGCGCCCGCCGGCCCTGAGCATCGGCACACCCGGTAAATGATCACGTTCAGCATGCGTACGGACGCCGGACCAGGGTTGTACGCATGGGTCGGCGGCCGATCGCCTGCCGCGGTGAAGGAGTGACAACCCGGACGACCTCGGGCGATGCCGACCACCGCCACGGATCGTTCTTTTTGGCAACGTCGATGTCGCGTAAATCCGCAGGTCAGCGGGGCCGGGGGCGACGAAGCGGACATGCGCGTACCCCGTAGACTGTGACCAGCGCGGACTCGTGAAGGCATTCACAAGTTCTCGCTCTCAGCTTCACCACACGGGGTCCGGACATCTTTCACCAGGCGCGAGGACTGATGAGCCGCACGAGTACCGACCACGACGCGGACGTCATCGTCGTCGGAGCAGGACCGGCCGGCGCGACAACCGCCTACCACCTCGCTCGCACCGGTCTTGACGTGCTTGTCTTCGAGAAGACGGCGTTCCCGCGGGAGAAGGTGTGCGGCGACGGCCTCACCCCGCGCGCGGTCAAACAGCTGGTCCGGATGGGCATCGACACGTCGACCGAGCGCGGGCTGGCTCCAACCACGGCCTGCGCATCTACGGCGGCGGGCATGCGACTCGAGCTGCCCTGGCCGGATCTGGCCGAGTACCGCTCGTACGGTCTGGTCCGCAAGCGCACTGGACTTCGACGAGCTCCTCGCCCGGCAGGCCCAGAAGGCCGGCGCCCGGCTCCACGAGCGGACCACCGTCACCGGGCCGGTCCTCGACGAGCGCACCGGACGGATCGTGGGCGTGACCGCCAAGCCCGCTGCGACGAGCGACGGCCGCAAGGTCGGCGCCGCCGATCGGAGACCTTCCGCGCCCCGCTCGTGGTCGCCGCCGACGGCAACTCCTCGCGGCTCGCGTGGCGGTGGGCCTCCAGCGGCGGGACGACCGCCCGATGGGTGTCGCGGTCCGCACGTACTTCGAGAGCCCCCGCCACGACGACGACTGGCTCGAGTCGTGGCTCGAGCTCTGGGACGGCAAGCCCGGCCACAGCAACCTGTTGCCCGGCTACGGCTGGGTGTTCGGCATGGGTGACGGCACCAGCAACGTCGGCCTCGGTCTTCTCAACACCAGCACGGGTTTCCAGAGCGCCGACTACCGCGCGCTGCTGCGGGCCTGGCTGTCGGGCATGCCGGAGGAGTGGGGCTTCGTCGAGGATCGGCAGGTCGGGCCGGTCCGCGGTGCGGCACTGCCCATGGGGTTCAACCGGCAGCCCCACTACTCCCGGGTCTGCTGCTCGTCGGCGACGCCGGCGGCATGGTCAATCCCTTCAACGGCGAGGGGATCGCCTACGCGATGGAGTCCGGCGAACTCGCTGCCGACATCATCTCCCAGGCGCTCGCCCGACCTGCTGGTACGCACCGCGAACGTGTGCTGGCAAGCTATCCGCGGGCGCTGAAGGCGACGTACGGCGGCTACTACACCCTCGGCCGGCTGTTCGTGAGGGCGATCGGCAACCCGCAGGTCATGAAGCTCGCGACCCGGCACGGCCTGCCGCGACCGACCCTGATGAGGTTCACGATCAAGCTGCTGGCCAACCTGACCGACCCGCGCGGCGGCGACGCCTACGACCGGGTCATCAACGGCATGTGCAAGGTCACTCCGGCGGCGTGAAGGCGTGAGAAGGGGTCCTAGATGACGAGCTTGCCGGATCGGACCGAGCCGTGCCGTGCGAGGAACCCGCGCTGTGCCCGGAAGGAGGACGCGCGATGAACCTCAGCCTCTATCTGCCGATCCTCGTGCTGCTGGTGCTCGGCGGTGGTTTCGCGGTCGTCTCCGCGGTCGCGGGATCCGTCATGGGTCCGAAGCGCTACAACCGCGCGAAGGTCGAGTCGTACGAGTGTGGGATCGAGCCCACACCGCAGCCGGCGGGCGGTGGCCGCTTCCCGGTGAAGTACTACATCACGGCGATGCTGTTCATCATCTTCGACATCGAGATCATCTTCCTGTTCCCGTGGGCCGTCGCCTTCGACCAGATGGCGATGTTCGGCCTGGTCGAGATGGTGCTGTTCATCGTCACCGTGTTCGTGGCCTACGCCTATGTCTGGCGGCGTGGAGGTCTCGAATGGGACTGAGAGCTCGGACGGGGCGCGCGAGCGCCCGCCGCGGTTCGACCGGTCGTACGGAAGAGAGCTGGCGATAACCATGGGGATCGAAGAGAAGCTGCCCTCCGGGGTACTCCTGACCACGGTCGAGGGGATAGTCGGCTACTTCCGCAAGGCGTCCCTGTGGCCCGCGACGTTCGGCCTGGCCTGCTGCGCGATGGAGATGATGACCACCGGCGGGCCGGTCTACGACACCGCCCGCTTCGGCATGGAGGTCTTCCGGGCCTCGCCGCGGCAGGCCGACCTGATGATCGTGGCCGGCCGGGTGAGCCAGAAGATGGCGCCCGTCCTGCGGCAGATCTACGACCAGATGGGCGACCCCAAGTGGGTGCTGTCGATGGGCGTCTGCGCGTCCAGCGGCGGAATGTTCAACAACTACGCGATCGTGCAGGGCGTCAACCACGTCGTACCCGTCGACATCTACCTGCCCGGTTGCCCACCGCGTCCCGAGATGCTGCTCGACGCGATCCTCAAGCTGCACCACAAGATCCAGACGGAGAAGCTCGGGGCGCACAAGGCCGCACTGCTCGCGGAGCAGGAGCGGCTCGCCCTCGAGAGCCCGTCGACGTCGGAGATGAAGGGGCTGCTCCGATGAGTGACGACCAGACACCCGAGCAGGGCGACGAGGCCCAGGACCGGCTGCCGGAGAAGCGCGAGCCCGCACCGCCCGAGGTGGTCGGGGTGCGCCGCGGCGCGTTCGGAGCCCACGGCAGCGGCGACACCTCCGGCTACGGCCGGCTCGTACGCACCGTCGCGATGCCCGGCGGCTCCGAACAGCCCTACGGCGGCTGGTTCGACGAGATAGCGGGCCGACTG
This sequence comes from uncultured Actinomycetota bacterium, assembly GCA_963721745.1. Taxonomy (GTDB): domain Bacteria; phylum Actinomycetota; class Actinomycetes; order Propionibacteriales; family Actinopolymorphaceae; genus Thermasporomyces. The sequence goes on from CAVRKO010000009.1 coordinate 119,399, forward strand.
GCCACCGTGCTGGAGGAGTCCGACGGCGACCCCAGCTTCGACGAGGCGATCGAGAAGGTCGTCGTCGACCGGGGCGAGATCACCTTCTACATCAGGCGCCAGCACCTGGTCGCGGTCGTCCGCCAGCTCCGCGACGACGCCGCGCTGCGGTACGAGTTCTGCAGCGGCGTCTCCGGTGTGCACTACCCCGGTGACCTCGACCGCGAGCTGCACGCCGTCTACCACCTGCTGTCGATGACCCACAACCGGCGGATCCGGCTCGAGGTGGCGTGCCCCGACGCAGACCCCCACATCCCTTCCGTGGTTGAGGTCTACCCCACCGCCGACTGGCACGAGCGCGAGGCGTACGACTTCTTCGGCATCGTGTTCGACGGCCACCCGGGCCTGACCCGGATCCAGATGCCCGACGACTGGCCGGGCCACCCGCAGCGCAAGGACTACCCGCTGGGCGGAATCCCCGTGGAGTACAAAGGCGCGACCATTCCGCCGCCCGACGAGCGGAGGGCATACAGCTGATGACCACCTACCAGGACGACACGAACGTGCAGGACCCGTACGCCGGGGTCCGCGACACCACCGAGGGCCAGGTCTTCACGGTCACCGGCCAGGACTGGGACTCCGTGGTGCAGGGCGTCTCGGAGACCTCCGAGGAGCGGGTCGTCGTCAACATGGGCCCGCAGCACCCGTCGACGCACGGCGTGCTCCGGCTGATCCTCGAGCTCGAGGGCGAGACGGTGAAGGACGCCAGGGCCGGGATCGGCTACCTCCACACCGGTATCGAGAAGAACATGGAGTACCGGACGTGGACCCAGGGAGTCACGTTCTGCACCCGCATGGACTATCTCTCGCCGTTCTACAACGAGGCGGCGTACGTCGGTGCGGTCGAGAAGCTGCTCGGCATCGAGGACGACATCACCGAGCGGGCCAAGACCATCCGGGTGCTCATGATGGAGCTCAACCGGATCTCGTCCCACCTGGTGGCGATCGCCACCGGCGGCATGGAGATCGGCGCCCTCACGGTCATGACGATCGGGTTCCGCGAGCGCGAGAAGGTGCTCGACATCTTCGAGCTGATCACCGGCCTGCGCATGAACCACGCCTACATCCGGGTCGGCGGCGTCTCGCAGGACCTGCCTGACGACGCGATCCCGAAGCTCCGCGAGCTGATCACGTGGTTCAAGAAGCACCTCAAGGAGTACGCCGAACTCTGCAACGCCAACCCGATCTTCAAGGGTCGCCTCGTCGACATCGGTCACCTCGACCTCACCGGCTGCCTGGCCCTCGGCATCACCGGTCCGCCGCTTCGCGCGACGGGCTACCCGTGGGACCTGCGCAAGACCCAGCCGTACTGGGGCTACGAGACGTACGACTTCGACGTCGCGACCTGGGACACCGCCGACTCCTACGGCAGGTTCCGGATCCGGCTGCAGGAGATGCACGAGAGCCTGAAGATCATCGAGCAGGCCACCGACCGGCTGGAGGCCAACCCCGGCCCGGTGATGGTGGCGGACAAGAAGATCGCCTGGCCGAGCCAGCTGGCCCTCGGCAAGGACGGCCTCGGCAACTCCCTCGACCACATCAGGCACATCATGGGCGAGTCGATGGAGGCCCTCATCCACCACTTCAAGCTCGTGACCGAGGGGTTCCGGGTGCCGGCTGGTCAGGCGTACTTCGCGGTCGAGAGCCCGCGCGGCGAGCTCGGCTGCCACGCGGTCTCCGACGGCGGCACGCGGCCGTTCCGGGCGCACTTCCGGGACCCGTCCTTCGTCAACCTGCAGGCGACCGCCGCGATGTGCGAGGGCGGCATGGTCGCCGACGTCATCGTCGCGGTCGCGAGCATCGACCCCGTGATGGGTGGTGTCGACCGGTGAGTGCCCACACTCCTGCGAACGCGGGCAACGGGGCGGGCGCGGCAGCTGCCGCCATCTCGGAGCAGACCCGGGCGGAGCTGCTCGAGATCATCGCGCGCTATCCCCGGAAGCGTTCGGCCCTGCTGCCGATGCTGCACCTCGTGCAGAGCGAGGTGGGCTACGTCAGCCCCGCCGGCATCGAGATCTGCGCCGAGCTGCTCGATCTCACCGCGGCCGAGGTCGCCGCGGTGGCGACGTTCTACACGATGTACAAGCGCCGTCCGGTCGGCGACTACCACGTCGGCGTCTGCACCAACACACTCTGCGCGGTGATGGGCGGAGACCAGGTCTTCGCCAGCCTCAAGGAGCACCTGGGCATCGGCAACGACGAGACCACCGACGACGGCAAGATCACCCTCGAGCACGTCGAGTGCAACGCCGCCTGCGACTTCGCCCCGGTCGTGATGGTCAACTGGGAGTTCTTCGACAACATGACGCCCGACAAGGCGCGCCAGCTCGTCGACGACCTCCGGGCAGGAGCCGAGGTCGAGGCCGACCGCGGCGCCCGGCTCTGCACGTGGCGACAGGCCGAGCGGGTCCTGGCCGGGTTCCCCGACGGGCGGGCGGACGAGGGTCCGTCGGCCGGCGAGGCCTCCCTGGTGGGGCTGCGGCTCGCGGCCCGCGAGGGCTGGGCGGCGCCGGAGTCCGCCAACGGCACCGCACCCGACATGACCACCCGGCCGAGCACGCCCCGGGAGGCGACGAAGGCCGCCGAGCAGTCCTCGACGCACCGGGCCGCGTCGGAGTCCCACGCCGCGGAGGCGGGCGTCGGGCACGACTCACCCAACAGCGAGGGCAAGACGAAGGGCGGGAAGGGACAGTCATGACCGATCCGCTGACGCCCGTCCTGACGGCCAACTGGGCCCAGGAAGGTGCCTGGACCCTGCCGGCATACGTCGACCAGGGCGGCTATCGCGCGCTCTACACCGCCGTGGGCCTCGACCCTGACGAGGTCGTCACGATGGTCAAGGACTCCGGCCTGCGCGGCCGCGGAGGCGCGGGCTTCCCCACCGGCATGAAGTGGGGCTTCCTACCACCGCTCGCCGACAAGCCGCGCTACCTCGTGGTCAACGCCGACGAGTCAGAGCCCGGCACCTGCAAGGACATCCCGCTGATGATGGCGAGCCCGCACACGCTCGTCGAGGGCGTCATCATCTCGTCGTACGCGATCCGGGCCCGGCGGGCCTTCATCTACGTACGCGGTGAGGTCCTGCACGTCGTGCGCCGGCTGCAGCAGGCGGTGCGGGAGGCCTACGACGCGGGCTACATCGGCACCAACATCCTCGGCAGCGGCTACGACCTCGACATCGTGGTGCACGCGGGTGCGGGCGCCTACATCTGTGGCGAGGAGACCGCGCTGCTGGACTCGCTCGAGGGAATGCGCGGCCAGCCCAGGCTGCGGCCGCCGTTCCCCGCGGTGGCGGGCCTGTACGCCTCGCCGACCGTCATCAACAACGTCGAGTCGATCGCCAGCGTGCCGGGCATCGTGGCCAACGGTCCCGAGTGGTTCGCGGGCATGGGCACCGAGAAGAGCAAGGGCCACGTGATCTACTCGCTGTCCGGCCACGTCCGGCGGCCCGGGCAGTACGAAGGCCCGCTGGGTCTCACGTTGCGCGAGTTGCTGCGGCTCGCCGGCGGCATCCGACCCGGCCACGAGCTGAAGTTCTGGACGCCGGGTGGCTCGTCCACGCCGATGCTGACCCAGGAGCACCTCGACATCCCGCTCGACTACGAGGGCATGATGGGCGTCGGCAGCATGCTGGGCACCCGTGCGCTGCAGATGTTCGACGACACCACCTGCGTGGTTCGCGCCGTCCTGCGCTGGACCGAGTTCTACAAGCACGAGTCGTGCGGCAAGTGCACACCGTGCCGCGAGGGCACCTGGTGGCTGGTCCAGATCCTGCAGCGGCTCGAGGCCGGCAAGGGCAGCGACGAGGACCTCGACACGCTGCTCGACCTGTGCGACAACATCGGCGGCCGGTCGTTCTGCGCCCTGGCCGACGGTGCGATCGCGCCGATCATGTCGTCCCTTTCCTACTTCCGGGACGAGTACGTCGCGCACTACCAGCACGGCGGGTGTCCGTTCGATCCGGCGGCGGCGACGCTGTTCGGGTCGACCAACGCGACAACGGGAGCTCTTGCATGACGCTGCAGACCCCTGATCACGCGTCGGCCGAGGTCGAGAACCTCGTCACGCTCACCATCAACGACGTCTCGGTGAGTGTGCCCAAGGGCACCCTCCTCATCCGGGCGGCGGAGCTGATCGGGATCCAGATCCCACGGTTCTGCGACCACCCGCTGCTCGACCCCGTCGGTGCCTGCCGGCAGTGCCTGGTCGACATCCCCGACGCGGGCAACGGCCGCGGGTTCCCCAAGCCGCAGGCATCCTGCACGATCCAGGTCGCCGACGGCATGGTCGTCAGGACGCAGCTGACGTCGCAGGTGGCCGACAAGGCGCAGCAGGGGATCATGGAGTTCCTGCTGATCAACCACCCGCTGGACTGCCCGGTCTGCGACAAGGGCGGCGAGTGCCCCCTGCAGAACCAGGCGATGAGCAACGGCGGTGGCGAGTCCCGGTTCACCGAGGTCAAGCGCACCTACCCCAAGCCGATCAACATCTCCAGCCAGGTCCTGCTCGACCGGGAGCGGTGCGTGCTGTGTGCCCGGTGCACACGGTTCTCGCAGCAGGTCGCCGGCGACCCGTTCATCGAGATGCTCGACCGGGGTGCGCTGCAGCAGGTCGGGATCTACGAGAAGGAGCCGTTCTCGAGCTACTTCTCGGGCAACACGATCCAGATCTGCCCGGTCGGAGCCCTGACGAGCGCGCAGTACCGCTTCCGGTCCCGGCCGTTCGACCTCGTGTCGAGCCCCGGCACCTGCGAGCACTGCGCGGGCGGCTGCGCCATCCGTACCGACCACCGGCGCGGCAAGGTCATGCGCCGGCTCGCCGGTGACGACCCGGAGGTCAACGAGGAGTGGGTGTGCGACAAGGGCCGTTTCGCGTTCCGGTACGCCCAGGAGAAGGACCGCCTCACCCACCCCCTCGTCCGTGACGCCGAGAGCGGCGAGCTCGAGCCGGCGTCCTGGCCCGAGGCACTGCGGGTCGCGGCCGACGGGCTGGCCGCGGCGCAGGGCCAGGTCGGCGTACTCCCCGGCGGCCGGGTCACGATGGAGGACGCCTACGCGTACGCGAAGTTCGCCCGCGTGACGCTCGGGACCAACGACGTCGACTTCCGCTCCAGGCCGCACTCGGACGAGGAGGCCGACTTCCTCGCGTCGACCGTTGCGGGCACCGGCCTCGGCGTCACCTACCGCGACCTCGAGAACGCGACCTCGGTCCTGTTGGTCGGGCTCGAGGCCGAGGAGGAGTCGCCGATCGTCTTCCTCCGGCTCCGCAAGGCCGCCCTCAAGAACCACACCGCCGTCTGGTCGGTCGCGCCCTATACGACGCGCGGCCTGACCAAGATGAACGGCCAGCTGCTGCGGTCGGCGCCGGGCACCGAGGGCGAGGTCCTCGACGCCCTGGCCGCCGGAGGAGCCGAGAGCGGACTGGACGCCCTCGGCCTCCAGTGTGCCGACGCGCTGCGCGGCGAACGTGCCGTCGTCCTCGTCGGGTCCCGCCTGGCCACGGTCCCGGGCGCCCTGTCCGCCGCCCTGCGGCTGGCCGACGCAACGGGCGCCCGGCTGGCCTGGATCCCGCGGCGTGCGGGGGAGCGCGGAGCCGTCGACGTCGGCTGCCTCCCGCACCTGCTGCCCGGCGGCCGGCCGCTCACCGACGCGGCCGCGCGGGTCGACCTGTCGGCCGCGTGGGGCGCGGGCGACCTGCCGATCGAGCCCGGTCGCGACACCTCCTCGATCCTCACGGCCGCGGGCCGTGGCGAGCTCGGTGCCCTCGTCGTCGGCGGGGTCGAGGTCGCGGACCTTCCTGATCCGGCGGCGGCGCGGGTCGCCCTTGCCAAGGCGTCGTTCGTCATCAGTCTCGAACAGCGGGCGAGCGAGGTGACCGAACACGCCGACGTGGTGTTCCCGGTCGCCGTGGTGGCCGAGAAGTCCGGCTCGTTCGTCGACTGGGAGGGGCGGGTGCGTCCGTTCGAGAAGGCGCTCGTGGACTCCGACACCCGCTCCGACCTCTGGGTCCTCGCGGGGATCGCCGACGAGCTCGACCGCCCGCTCGGGTTCTCCACGGTCGAGGAGGCCCGGCTCGAGCTGGTCGAGCTGGGTGCCTGGGACGACGTACGCGCGGCGCCGCCGCGGCGGCACGCATCCGACCCCGCCCGGCCGCGGGCCGGCGAGGCGGTCCTCGCCAGCTGGCACCAGATGCTGGATCTCGGTCGCCTCCAGGACGGCGAGCCGTACCTCGCGGGCACCGCCCGCCCGGCACGGGCCCGGCTGTCCGCGGCTACGGCCGAGGCGATCGGGGTCGCCGAGGGCGACCAGCTCGCGGTCTCCGACGGGCGCGGCACGATCGAGCTCCCGCTCGAGATCGCCGACCTGCCCGAACGGGTGGTCTGGCTGCCGACGAACTCGCCCGGGTCCCGGGTGCACGAGCAGCTCGGCGCCGACGTGGGGTCGGTCGTACGCCTCGCCGGCGCGGGCCACTCCACAACCGGCCCGGCCACCCACGACAAGGCTGAAGGGGGCAGGGCATGAGCGCCGTCGCCACGACGACGCCACTCGCCGCGCCGGGTCTCTCGGCGTTCGGCAACGACCCGTGGTGGATCATCCTCATCAAGGCAGCGGCGATCACGGTCTTCCTGCTGCTGTTCACGATCTTCAACATCTGGTTCGAGCGCCGGGTCGTCGCGCGGATGCAGCACCGGGTCGGCCCCAATGTGCACGGCAAGTTCGGGTCGCTGCAGAGCCTCGCCGACGGCATCAAGCTGTCGCTGAAGGAGACCATCAAGCCCAAGGGCGTCGACACGGTGGTCTACGTCCTCGCGCCGGTCATCTCGGCAGCGATGGCGTTCACGGCGTTCTCCGTGATCCCACTGGGTCCCGAGGTGAGCATCTTCGGCCACCGGACGCCTCTGCAGCTGACCGACCTCCCGGTCGGTGTGCTGCTGGTCCTCGCGGTCGCATCGCTCGGCATCTACGGCATCGTGCTGGGTGGCTGGGCTTCCGGGTCGACCTACCCGCTGCTCGGCGGGCTGCGGTCGTCCGCGCAGATGATCTCCTACGAGGTGGCGATGGGCCTGGCGCTCGTCGCGGTGTTCCTCTACGCCGGTTCGATGTCGACGTCGGAGATCGTGCAGGCGCAGGCGGGTGGGAGCGCGGCGAACATCTTCGGGCTCACGGTGCACCTGCCGAGCTGGTACGTCGTCGTCCTCCTCCCGTCGTTCCTCATCTACCTCATCTCGATGGTCGGTGAGACCAACCGGGCGCCGTTCGACCTCCCCGAGGCCGAGGGCGAGCTGGTCGCGGGATTCATGACCGAGTACTCCTCGATGAAGTACCTCCTGTTCTTCCTCGCGGAGTACGTCAACATGGTGACGGTCTCCGCCCTCGCCACGACGATGTTCCTCGGCGGCTGGCGGGCACCGTGGCCGATCTCCCTCTGGGACGGCGCCAACCAGGGGTGGTGGCCGCTCCTCTGGGTGCTCGGCAAGATCCTCTGCTTCATGTTCCTGTTCATCTGGCTGCGCGGGACCCTGCCGCGGATGCGGTACGACCAGTTCATGCGGCTCGGGTGGAAGATCCTGATCCCGATCGCCCTGGTCTGGACGGTGTTCGTGGCGGGCGCCCGCGCCACGCTCAGCGCCGGCTACCAGCGGCAGTTCTTCTACGTGATCGGCGGTCTCGTCATCGCGGTTCTCCTGGCGTCGTTCGTCTACAACTGGGTCGTCGGGCGGAACGAGCCGGAGGAGGAGCCCGAGGACGACGAAGCCGACCAGGCGACGTTCGACCCGTTCGCGGGTGGATACCCTGTCCCGCCGATGCCTGGTCAGAAGGTGCCAGGGCTGGAGCCCGTACCCGTGTCGGTGTCGGCAGCCTCGGGCCCGCCTGGCGGGGCGGGGAAGAGCGGCGGGCGTGACCGGGACCGTGACGGCGGTCCGGCCGAGGCAGGCGAGGAGGATGGCCGTGGCTAGTCTCAAGGAGCAGCTCTGGGACCCGATCGCCGGTTTCGGCGTGACGTTCCGGACGATGTTCAGGAAGCCCGTCACGATCCAGTACCCGTTCGAGAAGCGGCCGACGGCACCGCGCTTCCACGGGCGGCACCAGCTCAACCGCCACCCCGACGGGCTGGAGAAGTGCATCGGGTGCGAGCTCTGTGCGTGGGCCTGCCCGGCCGACGCGATCTATGTCGAGGGCGCCGACAACACCGAGGGCGACCGGTTCTCCCCGGGCGAGCGCTACGGCCGCGTCTACCAGATCAACTACCTCCGCTGCATCTTCTGCGGGCTGTGCATCGAGGCGTGCCCGACGCGGGCGCTCACGATGACCAACGAGTACGAGCTCGCCGACGACAGCCGCGAGAGCCTGATCTACGAGAAGAAGGACCTGCTGGCCCCGCTCCTGCCCGGCATGGAGGAGCCTCCGCACGAGATGCGGCTCGGTGACAGCGACCGGGACTACTACCTCGGCGCCGGGCTCCCCGGCTGGTCCGCCACGGAAGGCGAGAGCGAGGCTGCCGCCCGATGACCGTGACGTTCTGGGTCCTTGCGCCGATCGCGGTGCTGGCTGCCCTGGGCATGGTGCTCGTCCGCAAGGCGGTGCACAGTGCCCTGCTGCTGGCGACCGTGATGATGTGCCTGGCCCTGCTCTACGCCAGCCTCGACGCGCCGTTCCTGTTCGCCGTCCAGGTGATCGTCTACACCGGTGCGATCCTCATGCTGTTCCTCTTCGTCCTGATGCTCGTCGGCGTCGACGCGTCCGACTCGCTCATCGAGACGCTGCGGGGCCAGCGTTGGCTGGCGATCGCCGGTGCGGTCGTCTTCGGCCTGCTCCTGGTCACGGCGGTGGGCGGGGTGACGCTCGGCCAGCCGGTCGGCCTCGACGCCGCCGCACCCGACGGCAACGTGCCGGCGATCGCGACGCTGCTGTTCTCCAAGTACGTCTTCGCGTTCGAGGTGACGAGCGCCCTGCTCATCACCGCCGCGATGGGCGCGATGATCCTCGCCCACCGCGAGCGCATCGGCGGCAAGGTCACCCAGCGGGACCTCGCGGCCAAGCGCTTCAAGGAGTACGCCGACAAGGGCCGGCACCCCGGCCAGCTGCCGGCGCCCGGCACGTTCGCGCGGCACAACGCGGTCGACACGCCTGCGTTGCTGCCCGACGGGCGGGCGGCCGAGTCCTCGGTCTCGCGGGTGCTCATCGAGCGGGGCACCGTACGCGACCCGTCCCGCTACACCCACCAGGTCCCTGGCCTCGAGAGCCTCACCGGCACGCCGCGGCCGCGCGCCGGGTCGGCCGAGGCCGACGGCGAGGACCGCAACGGCCGGTCGGACGGCGGCGACGACGGCACGGACGCCCGCGAGGACGGTACGCGCAACGGCAGTGCCGGACGTGACTCCCGAAAAGGACGTGACGGATGACCGCGACCTCGTACATCGTCCTGTCGGCACTGCTCTTCACGATCGGTGCCGTCGGCGTACTCGTGCGACGCAACGCCATCGTCGTGTTCATGTGCGTCGAGCTCATGCTCAACGCCGGCAACCTGGCCTTCGTCGCGTTCGCCCGGCAGTGGGGCAACCTCGACGGTCAGGTGGTGGCGTTCTTCGTGATGGTGGTGGCGGCGGCCGAGGTCGTGGTGGGGCTCGCGATCATCATGACGATCTTCCGCACCCGCCGCTCGGCCTCCGTCGACGACGCGAGCCTGCTGAAGTTCTGACCGCCACGACCCGACGAGGCAGCCCGATCCGATGACGAGAACGCACCCGAGGGATACGGCCTGATGCGACCGGTACTCATGCGAGAGGCGAGACCCACGTGACCATGTCTGCGACCACTCTGTTGGCCGGCGCCGCCCTGGCGCAGGAGCCCGCGGGCCAGGCCACGGGTGTCTTCTCCCTGCTGTGGCTGATCGTCGCCCTGCCCGCGGTCTCGGCGGCGGTGATCCTGCTGTCCGGACGTGCCGCCAGGTCCTGGGGCCACCTGCTCGGCTGCGCCGCACCGATCGCGTCGTTCGTACTCGGCGCGCTGATGTTCTTCTCGATGGCGGGGCGAGGAGCCGAGGAGCGGGCGGTCAGCCAGCAGCTCTACACGTTCCTCCCGCTGCCGAGCTACCACGTCGAGGCGAGCCTGCTGCTCGACCAGCTGTCGATGTGCTTCGTACTCCTCATCACCGGCGTCGGCAGCATCATCCACGTCTACTCCGTCGGCTACATGGAGCACGACGAGCGGCGTACGCGGTTCTTCGGCTACCTCAACCTCTTCGTCGCGGCGATGCTGCTCCTGGTGCTCGCCGACGACTTCCTCGTGGTGTTCATCGGCTGGGAGGGTGTCGGCCTCGCGTCGTACCTCCTGATCGGGTTCTGGCAGCACAAGCACTCCGCCGCCACGGCGGCCAAGAAGGCGTTCGTCGTCAACCGCGTCGGTGACCTCGGACTGTCGATCGCCGTGATGCTGATGATCGCGACGTTCGGCACGTCGTCGTTCGCGGGCGTCTTCGGCGGTGTCGAGGAGGCGGGCACCGGGATCGCCACCGCGCTCGGTCTGCTGCTCCTGCTCGGTGCGTGCGGGAAGTCCGCGCAGTTCCCCCTGCAGTCGTGGCTGCTCGACGCGATGGAGGGCCCGACCCCGGTGTCGGCGCTGATCCACGCGGCGACGATGGTGACGGCCGGCGTCTACCTCGTGACCCGTTCCAACGCGATCTTCAACCTGGCACCGGTCGCGCAGACCGCCGTCATCGCGGTGGGCACCATCACGCTGCTCATGGGCGCGATCATCGGGTGCGCCAAGGACGACATCAAGAAGGCGCTCGCGGGTTCGACGATGAGCCAGATCGGCTACATGATGCTCGCGGCCGGCCTGGGTCCGGTGGGCTACGCGTTCGCGATCTTCCACCTGCTCACCCACGGCTTCTTCAAGGCCGACATGTTCCTCGGCGCCGGCTCGGTCATGCACGGCATGAACGAGGAGGTGGACATGCGCAGGTACGGCGCGCTGCGCAAGTACCTCCCGGTCACCTACGTCACGTTCGCGGTCGGCTACCTCGCGATCATCGGTGTCCCGCCGTTCGCCGGCTTCTTCAGCAAGGACAAGATCATCGAGGCGGCGTTCGGGACCAACCTGCTGGCCGGGTTCTGCGCGCTCATCGGTGCGGGTGTCACCGCGTTCTACATGTCCCGGCTGATGTTCCTCACGTTCCTCGGTCAGAAGCGGTGGGCCAAGGATGCGCACCCGCACGAGTCGCCCAAGGTCATGACGGTGCCGCTGATCCTGCTGGCGTTCCTCAGCTTCGTGGGCGGCTTCGGCCTGCTCTACCTCGGCGAGGGCATCGTCGGCTGGCTCGAACCCGTGGTCGGGGAGCAGGAGGCGCACCCGCCGGTCTCGGCGCTGGTGCTCACGATCATCATCCTCGTGGTGGTCGGGCTCGGTGTCCTTGCCGCGTGGGCGTTCGTGGCCGGACGCGACGTCCCGGTCACCGCGCCCAGCAAGGTCTCGCCGGTCACCGTCGCCGCCCGCAAGGACCTGTACGGCGACGCCTTCAACGAGGTTGTCCTGATGCGGCCCGGCCAGGACGTCACCCGCGCGATGGTGTCGTTCGACAACCGGGGCGTCGACGGGATCGTCAACGGTCTGGCCGCGTTCGTCGGTGGCCTGTCCGGCGCGGTACGCCGGGTCCAGACCGGGTTCGTCCGTTCGTACGCGCTCGTGATGTTCGGGGGCGCCGCCCTCGTCGTCGTGGCCATGCTCGCGGTGAGGCTGTCGTAGATGCGTGAGGCTGTCCTGAACGGTGCGTGGTCCTTTCAGATGGTGAGGCTGTCGTGACCAACTTCCCCTGGCTGACCGTCATCGCGGCAGTGCCCGCGGTCGGTGCGCTGGCGCTCGCCCTCCTGCCGCGGGGGCGTGACCTGTTCGCGAAGCAGCTCGCGCTGGGCTTCTCCGTGGTGACGCTGCTGCTCACGATCGTGATGGCGGTGCAGTTCGACCCGACACCGATCACGTCCGACTCGGGTGGCCAGCACTTCCAGTTCGTGGAGGAGCACGCCTGGATCCCGGCGTTCGGCGTCCACTACGCGCTCGGCGTCGACGGCATCGGGCTCGTGCTCGTGGCCCTCACCGCCCTTCTCACCCCGGTGGTGATCCTCGCCTCGTGGAACGACGCCGAGCGGGCGAGTGACGCCGCCACCGGAACCCCCGGTGCCGAGCCCCGACGCAGCGTCCGGACGTTCTTCGCCCTGATGCTCGTGCTCGAGGCACTGGCGCTCGGCGTCTTCTCGGCGACCGACGTGTTCCTCTTCTACCTGCTGTTCGAGGCGACCCTGATCCCGGTCTACTTCCTCATCGGCAGCTACGGCGGGCCGCGCCGCTCCTACGCCGCCGTGAAGTTCCTCATCTACAGCCTCCTGGGCGGGCTGCTCATGCTCGCCGCCGTCATCGGGCTGTACGCCATCTCGGCCGCGCAGACCGACGGCAACCCGTCGTTCCTGCTGAGCGCGCTGACCCAGCTCGACATCGACCCGGCCGCGCAGAAGTGGCTGTTCGCCGGCTTCTTCGTGGCCTTCGCGATCAAGGCGCCGATGTGGCCCGTCCACACCTGGCTCCCCGACGCGGCGCGCGAGGCGACCCCCGGCACGGCGGTCCTGCTGGTGTCCGTGCTCGACAAGATCGGCACGTTCGGCATGATCCGCTTCTGCCTGCAGCTGTTCCCGGAGGCCTCCCGGTGGGCCACGCCCGCCGTGATCGTGCTCGCGGTGATCAGCGTGATCTACGGCGCCGTGCTGGCGATCGGGCAGCGCGACATCAAGCGCCTGATCGCCTACAGCTCGGTGTCCCACTTCGGCGTCATCGTGCTCGGCATCTTCGCCATGACGAGCCTCGGCCAGACCGGCGCGACGCTGTACATGCTCAACCACGGGCTGTCGACCGCGGCACTGTTCCTCGTCGCCGGCTACTTCATCTCCCGCCGCGGTTCGGCGCAGATGGGCGACTTCGGGGGCGTCGACAAGGTGGCACCGGTGCTGTCGGGCACGTTCCTGTTCGCCTGCCTGTCCGGGCTGGCGCTGCCTGGCCTGGCGCCGTTCGTGAGCGAGTTCACCGCGTTGGCGGGCACGTTCGCGAGGTACGAGGTGGCCGCGGTGATCGCCACCCTGTCGATCGTCCTGGCCGCGCTCTACATGCTGATCGTCTACCAACGCACCATGACCGGCCCGACCGCGCCCGCGGTGGCGAAGATGCCGGACCTGCGGCCCCGCGAGGTGCTCGCGGTCGCGCCGCTCGTCGTCCTGATCCTCGCGCTCGGGCTGTTCCCCAAACCGGCCCTCGACGTCATCGGGCCGGCGGTCGACCAGACGATGACCCGGGTGGGCGTGACCGACCCGAAGCCGGCCGTACCCGTCACGGATGCCGCGGAAGGTGAGAAGTGACCGCGCTGACCCAAGCCCTGGAGTTCACCGCTCCGAAGATCGAGTACGCCAAGATCGCGCCGCTGCTCATCGTCTTCGGCGTGGCCATCGTCAGCGTGCTCGTCGAGGCGTTCCTGCCGCGCCGGCTGCGCTACCCCGTGCAGGTGACGCTCGCCCTCGCCACTCTCGCGGCCGCACTCATCACGACGATCGGCCTCGCCGGCAGCAAGGCCCTGGTCGCCGAGGGCGCGATCGCTGTCGACGGGTTCACGCTGTTCCTGTGGGGGACCATCCTGGTCCTGTCGATCGTCTCCGTACTCCTCCTCGCCGAACGTTCGGTCGACGGCGGCGTGACGGCGTTCGCGGGCCAGGCGGCCGCACTGCCCGGCACGGAGGCCGAGCGCGAGGCGCAGGCCCGGCGGCTCGAGCAGACCGAGGTCTTCCCGCTCTTCCTCTTCGCGGTCGGCGGCATGCTGCTGTTCCCAGCCGCCAGCGACCTGCTGACGATGTTCGTCGCGCTCGAGGTGCTCTCGCTGCCGCTCTACCTGCTGTGTGGGCTGGCGCGTCGCCGCCGGCTCCTGTCGCAGGAGGCCGCGATGAAGTACTTCCTGCTGGGTGCGTTCGCGTCGGCGTTCTTCCTGTACGGCATGGCGCTGCTGTACGGCTTCGCCGGGACGGTGAGCTTCTCGGGCATCGCGCAGGCGATCGGTGGCGAGATCGGCGTCGACGGGCTGCTCCTGGCCGGCACCGCGCTGGTCGCGGTCGGTCTGCTGTTCAAGATCGGTGCCGCGCCGTTCCACATGTGGACCCCCGACGTCTACCAGGGTGCGCCGACCGCGATCACGGGCTTCATGGCCGCGTGCACCAAGATCGCCGCGATCGGCGCGCTGATGCGGCTGTTCTACGTCGCGCTCGGCGCCGCCCGCTGGGACTGGCAGCCGATGATCTGGGTGGTCGCCATCCTGACGATGGCAGTCGGCGCCGTGCTCGCGCTGACGCAGACCGACATCAAGCGGATGCTGGCGTACTCCTCGATCGCCCACGCGGGCTTCCTGCTCGTGGGGTTCGTCGGGATCCGTGACCAGGTGAGCGTCAACACCTCGGCGATCCTCTTCTACCTCGCGGCCTACGGCTTCGCCACGGTCGGTGCGTTCGCGGTCGTGACGTTGGTACGCGACGCGAGCGGGGAGGCCACCCACCTGTCGCGCTGGTCGGGACTCGGCCGGCGGGCGCCGCTGCTCGCGGGCGTGATGGCGTTGTTCCTGCTGGCGTTCGCGGGCATCCCCCTGACCAGCGGCTTCATGGGGAAGTGGGCGGTCTTCAGCGCGGCCTGGCAGGGTGGCGCGTGGCCGCTGGTCGTCGTCGGCGTGGTGGCGAGCGTGGTTGCCGCGTTCTTCTACGTCCGGGTCATCGTCGTGATGTTCTTCTCCGAGCCCGCCGCCGAGGGCCCGACGGTCGCCGTGCCGAGTGTGTTCACCTCGGTCGCGGTCGCGGTCGGCGTCGCGGCTACCGTGGTGCTCGGCCTGATGCCCGAGCCGCTCCTGCAGCTCGCGGCCCGGGCTGCCCAGCTGGTGGGCTGAAAGGCGACCAAGGGGTGTCTCGTGAACTGTCTCGTGCCGGGCCCGACATCGCCGGGTCCACGTCACCGGACACCGGCTCCGCCACCCGGGGGCGCAGCCGGGGATAGGTGCTGGCGATGAGCACGAGCGAACTCGCGGTTCCCTTCGTCGACGCCGGTCTCGACGAACGGGTGCGTCGCAGCCTGGACGAGGTCGAGCGCCAGCTGTCGACGGTCGTGGCGAGCGACTTCGGCTTCGTCACCGAGACCGCCCGGCACCTGATCGACGCGGGCGGCAAGAGGTTCCGTCCGCTGCTCGTGGTGCTGGCCGCCGAGTTCGGTGACCCGTACGCGCCCGGCGTCGCGCCGGTGGCAGTGGTGCTGGAGCTGACCCACCTCGCCACGCTGCACCACGACGACGTGATGGACGAGGCGTCCCTGCGGCGCGGCGCGCCGAGCGCCAATGTTCGGTGGAGCAACACGATCGCGATCCTGACCGGTGACTACCTCTTCGCCAAGGCGTCCGACCGGATGGTCGACCTCGGTCTCGAGGCGGTCCGGATCCAGAGCCAGACGTTCGCCCGGCTGGTCGAAGGACAGATCCGCGAGACCCTCGGACCTGGTGACGGCGACGACCCGCTGGACCACTACCTCTCGGTGCTGTCCGACAAGACCGGCTCGCTCATCGCCACCTCCGCCCGGCTCGGAGCAAAGCTCTCCGGCGCCCCTTCGGAGGTCGAGGTGGTGGTGACGGAGTTCGGCGAGAAGATCGGCGTCGCGTTCCAGCTCTCCGACGACGTACTCGACATCGCGAGCGACTCCGACCAGTCCGGCAAGACGCCGGGCACCGACCTGCGCGAGGGCATCCCGACGTTGCCGGTCCTGTTGGCACAGAGCTCGAAGGATCCGGAGGACGACCGGCTGCGCGACCTGCTCAGCGCACCCCTCGCCGACGACGATCTGCACGCGGAGGCGCTGAAGCTGCTGCGGGCCCATCCGGCGATGACACAGGCGCGGGCCATCGTCCAGCAGTGGGCGGACGACGCCCGGGCCACGCTCGTGGGGCTGCCCGACATCCCGGCCCGCCGCGCTCTCGCCGGCCTCTGCGACCTCGTGGTCTCGCGGACCGGCTAGCCGGGCCACCCACCAGCGGCGGCACCAACCTCCGCCCGACCGCGCGTCCGTCAGTCCCCCCGTCCGTTACCGCAGTGACCGAGCCGGCACCTCCTGGGGCACCTCGGGAGGCGGCGCGTCGGCGAAGGTTCCCTCCCGCCGCATCGCATGCCAGCGCAGCGGAGCACCCAGCAGGGCGGTGACCACGGACTGGATCACGACGAGGTACATCAGCTGGCGGTAGACCAGCTGCTGCAGCGGCAGGGACCACAGCGGGCCGAGGCGTTCGTGGTCGAGCCGGAGGGCGTACGCACCGACCACCCCCTGCATCGCCACGAACATCAGCCAGATCATGAGCACCCTCGAGGTGTCGCCGAACACCACGCCGTAGACCGCGAACACGTCCACCGCCGGCGCCAGCAGCGGCAGCACGATATGGAACAGCGCGAGATAGGTGAGGCCCCGGCGCCCGAACCGGCCGGCCGGCCCGCGCTGGAAGAACGCGTGGCGGTGCTTCCACATCGACTGCAGGGTGCCGTAGCACCAGCGGTACCGCTGCCGCCACAGCTGGCTGAGCGAACTCGGCGCCTCGGTCCACGCCAGCGCGGTCTGCTCGTAGACGACCCGCCAGCCCAGCCGGCAGATGGCCATCGTCAGGTCGGTGTCCTCGGCGAGCGTGTCGGTACTGATGCCGCCCACACCGGCGATCGCGTCCCAGCGGAACGCGCCGATCGCACCGGGCACCGTGGGCATGCACTCGAGGACGTCGTACATCCGGCGGTCGAGGTTGAAGCCGATGACGTACTCGATGTGCTGCCAACGGCCGAGGATCCCGCGGGTGTTGCCCACCTTGGTGTTGCCGCTCACCGCACCCACGTCGGGGTCGGCGAGCGGTGCGACCAGGCGTTCGATGGTGTCGGCCTGGAAGACGGTGTCCCCGTCGACGAGGACCAGGATGGCGTGCCGGGCGTACGCGATGCCGGTGTTGAGCGCGGCGGCCTTGCCGCTGTTGGGCTGCCGGACCACCGTGAGGACGTCGGGAACGTCGAGGGTGGCGGCGATCCGCGCGGTGTCGTCGGTCGATCCGTCGTCGACGACGATCACCTCGAACGGGCCGGGATAGTCGGTGGCCATGAGCGAACGCACGGTGGCCTCGATGCCGGCGTCCTCGTTGTACGCCGGGACGATGATCGAGACGCCCGGGTGGTACGTCGCCGCCGCGTGGAGGTCCCGGGCGCGAAGGTGGGCGCGTTCGGCCAGGGCCTGCGCCCGCCGGGTCCGGACCCCGGCCCGGGTGACCCGCCGCGACTCGGCCTGGAGCTGCAGAACGCGCGCCTCGGCCCGCAGTGCGTCGGCCCGCGCCCGCATCGCACGGCGCTCCCTGCGGTTGGTCCGGGCCTGGACCCGGCGGGCGCGCGCCGCGTGGAGGCCGGCGAGGAGGACGAGCAGGAGGATCCTCCCGACTGTCATGATCCCGGTGACCGCCAGCGCGATGGTGAGGGCCGTGACCGCGATCTGGCCCGCCCGCTGCGCCCAGACGAGGACGCCGCCCGCCAGTCGCTGCGCGCGGGTGGCGGGGACCTCGGCATGGGCGAGCCGGAGTCCGCCGGAGACGGTGGTGAAGCGGTAGTCCTCGCGGGCGAGCTTGGTGAGGAGTTGGTCGACGGCCGCGACCGTGGCCGCACGTTCGCCGCCGGCGTCGTGCAGACGCACGACCGCGCCACGCCCGTCGGTCGGCGTCGACGCCTGCAGGATCTGCTTCGTCGTCCGGCCCGAGGTGTCCCGTCCGTCGTGGTCGGCGAGCACGACGAGATAGCCGTCGCGGCCCGCCTGTCGCGCCGCGGCGTACTCCCTGCCCGGGAGCGCGGACGGGACACTCGAGTACGGCGGCCGAAGGAGCCGGGTGTGCACCCCCGCGGTGCCGGCCAGCGCGTTCTGGAAGAGGCCCAGGTCGAGGGCCCGTCGCCACGCGGGACCGGCGAGGTCGGTGTGGGTGTGGGTGTGGGACCCGATCTCGTGGCCCTCGGCCAGGATGCGGCGGGTGAGCTCGGGCGAGGCGGCGACCTTCGAGCCCAGGACGAAGAACGTCGCGTGGGCGTGGTGACGGCGCAGAACGGCGAGGAGCGCCGGCGTCCACTCGGGGTCGGGACCGTCCTCGAAGGTGAGTGCGAGGGTCCGCCGGGGCATCGCGGCCCCGTCGGGCTCGCGTCCCCGCAGGTCGAGGACTGGCGAGGAGTCCTGCAACCGCGGATCCGGATAGCTACCCGAGGTCTCGCCGGTGGGAGCCGGCGCCGTGCGCTCGGCGTTCTTCGGTCCCTGCTCGGCGTAGCCCTGGACGGTCAGCGCGCAGCCGAGGGCGAGCAGGAGGAGGCACACGAGCGTCCAGTGGTGACGTGGCTCGCGGAGCCGGACATGCCGGCCCACCTCAGCGGATCGACAGCAGGTCGAGGGGAAGGTCGCCGAGATCGGGCAGCGGGAGCCCGTCCCGGTCATCGGGACGCCGGGGGGTCGGCGTGGGCGTGGGTGACGGCCTGCCGGGTGACCGGGTTGGAGTCGGTGTCGCCGTCGGGTCGGTCGGACCGCTCGTCGGCGTCGGCGTGGTTGTCGGCGCCGGGTCCGGTGGGGTCGGCGTCGCCGTGGGTTCGGGAGTCCTGGTCGGCGTGCCGGTCGGCGCCGGTCTCGTGGTGGGCGTAGGGGCGTCGTCGTGGGTCGGCGACGAGCGCGGACGGGGATCGGGCCGCTCGGCCCTGGCCCGGTGGGCGCTGGCTCGGTCGGTGCTGGGTGGGTCGCCGCGGGCGGGACCCCTCCTGCGCTCGCCACGGTCCGCCCGGTCACCCCGCTCGGGTGCCTGCCGGCTGCTCACCTGGCGTACGGTCGACGGCTTGCCGCGCGCATCGACGCTGGAGTCGTCCGGCGGCCCGGGGCCGAGACCCCCAAGGCTCGCCATCGGCCCACCGAGGTCGGGTCCGACGAGGAGACTCGCGCCCAGGAGCGCGAGTGCCGCGACGACAACGGCACCGAGGACGCGCCCCATGCGGGACAACCGCCGGTGCCGACGGCCAGAGTCGTCGACGAAGACTGCGTGCTTGGGTAGATAGTGCCTGCTCACGCCGCTTCAGTTTAGGAACCGTTCATCGGCCCGACACCGGCCCCCGTGATGTCGCCGCGGCGATCAACAGTCGGCGACGTCGCGTGCCCATACCGTGGTCACGGCGAAGGTTCCCTCGCGGCGCATCGCGTGCCAGCGCAGCGGCGCGCCGACGAGGGCCGTCACGACCGAATGGATCACCACGAGGTACATCAGCTGGCGGTAGACGACCTGCTGGAGCGGCAGCACCCAGAGCGCGGTCAGGCGTTCGCCGTCGAGTCGCAGGGCGTACGCGGCGGCCAGCAGCTGTGCCAGTGCGAACGTCGCCCAGACGCCCAGGACCCGGACCGGTTCCCCGAACGCGATGCCGTACAGCGTGAAGACGTCGACGGCGGGTGCGAGCAGGGGAAGAGCCACCTGGAACACCGCGAGGTAGGTGAGGCCGCGGCGACCCAGCTGTCCGCCCGGTCCGCGTTCGAGCAGCGCGTGGCGGTGCTTCCACATCGACTGGAGCGTGCCGTAGCACCACCGGTAGCGCTGCCGCCACAGTTGCCGCAGCGAGCTCGGTGCCTCTGTCCAGGCGCGTGCCTTCTCCTCGTAGACCACTCGCCAACCGGCGCGGCACACCGCCATGGTGAGGTCGGTGTCCTCCGCGAGCGTGTCGTCGCTCACCCAGGTCGGGGCCGATCTCGGACCGCCGTGGACCTGGTGCGGTCCGGCGCCGCCTCGGCGGCCGCGGGCAGCGAGCCGGGCGGCGCTGGCGAGTGCCTCGCGGCGGAACGCGCCGATCGCGCCGGGCACCGTCGGCATGCAGCGCCATACGTCGAACAGCCGGCGGTCGAGGTTGAAGCCGATGACGTACTCGAGATGCTGCCACCGGCCGAGGAGCCCCCGGCGGTTCCCGACCTTGGCGTTCCCACTGACGGCGCCCACTGACGGATCGGCGAGCCGATGGACCAACCGCCCGATCGTGGTCGGCTCGAACACGGTGTCGCCGTCGACCAGGACGAGGAGTTCGTGGCTGGCCCGCGAGATCCCCGTGTTGAGAGCCGCTGGCTTGCCGCCGTTGGGCTGACGCAGGACGCGGACGCCTGGGAGAGCCAGGTCGGAGACGACCTCTGCCGTACCGTCGGTCGATCCGTCGTCGACGACGATCACCTCGACCTCGCCGGGATACGTCGTACGGATGAGGGAATGGACCGTGGCGGCGATCCCCGCGGCCTCGTTGTAGGCGGGTACGACGACAGAGACGGGTGGTGCGTAGCGGCGCCCGCGTGCCCGGCCGCCGTTGGCCGGGCGTTCCCGCCGGTCGCGTCGTTCCTGCCGGTCGCGGCGTTCCTGCTGGTCGCGGCGGGCTTGGCGGTCGCGTCGTTCCCGCCGGTCGCGGCGGGTTTGGCGGGCTCGCCGGGCCCGGCCGGCATGCAACCGGGCGAATCCCGCGAGCAGGAGGATGCGGACGAGCGTGAGGAGGCCCGCGATTCCGAGGGCGACGGTGAGACCGGTCGCCACGGCCTTGCCGGCCAGCTGCGCGCCGACCAGGGTCAGCCCCGCTACTCGTTCGGAGAAGGTGACGGGGGACGTCGGGCGAGGGAGGCCCATGCCGGCCGACACGGTCGTGAAGCGGTATCCCTGCCGGTCGAGCCGGGTCAGCAGCTGGTCGACGGCGGCGACGGTACGGCTCCGGTCGCCGCCGGAGTCGTGCAGCAGGACGACTCCGCCCCGACCACCGTGCGGAGTCGCGTCCTCGACGATCTGGGCGGCGGACGTGCGCCCTGACCAGTCCTTCGGGTCGAGGTCGCTGAAGGCGACGAGGTAGCCGGCCCTCCCTGCCGCTCGGGCCGCCTCGAGGTCGGGCTCGCGGATGTCTGACGGCATCGAGGAGTACGGCGGGCGGAGCAGCCTGGTGCGGGCGCCGGTGGTGGCGGCGACCACCTTCCGGGTGAGCGTCAGCTCGAGATCCCGCTGAACGGGAACGACGCCGGCCAGGTCGACATGGGTGTACGTGTGCGACCCGAGCTCGTGCCCCTCCGCGACGATCCGTCGCGCGAGCCGGGGGTGGGATGCCACCTTCGAGCCGAGGACGAAGAACGTCGCGCGCGCGTCGTGGCGGCGCAGGACGTCGAGGAGTTGCGGCGTCCACTCCGGGTCCGGGCCGTCGTCGAAGGTGAGCGCGACCGTGCGGTCCGGCATGGTCGCGCTGACCGGGCGAGCGCCCCGGAGATCCACCAGCGGCCGGCCGGGATCCAGGAGCGGTGCGGCCGGCTTGGGGCCGTGCCGCGCCGGAGGTCCCGACAGGTCGTCCCAGCTGCGCTCGACGTACCCCTGGACGGCCAGCACACCGACGAGCCCTCCGAGTGCCAGGCAGATCAGCAGCCAGTGGTGGCGCGGCTCCCGAAGCCTGACGTGGCGGGGCACGTCAGGGAAGGAGCTCGGACGTGGAGTCGAGCGACCGTTTGCCCGGCGTCGGCGAATGCGACACGCGTCCCGGTGCGGGCGGCTTCGTGGTGGGTCCGCGCTTCCGGGTGGGTGTGGGCGTGGGCGTGGCCGTGGGCGTCGAGGTGCGGTCGGAGCCACGCGAGGTGCGTTCTGACCGGCTGGGCGTCGGTGCGGGCGTCGCCCGCCTCGAAGCGGTGGGCGACGGACCGTCTTCAGCCTCGCCGCCCGAGCGGGACGTGTCGGGTCTTCGCTCGTTCGACGGTGCGCTGGTCGGGGGTTTCGGGGAGGGTCGGTCGTCGCCGAGGCTCCACGGGGGAAGCGGGTCGGAACCGGCGAGCACGCTCACGCCGAGCAGTGCCAATGCGGCTGCCAGCGCGACGCCGCTCGCTTGTCCCAGTCGGCGGAGACGCCGATGCCGGCGCCCTGACTCGTCTACGAAGATGGAGTGCCTGCCACCTGCCTGCGGTCTCACGGCCGACCAGTCTAGGTGTCCCGGCCGCCTGTGTTGAGGGCTGTGCCGTCTCGTTCTGGTCGGATGTGCTCAGTCGCCGGCCACATCGCGCGAGCGCAGGTCGTCGAGGTCGGCCGGTGTGTCCACGTCGTCGGGGGATCCAACATCGTCGCAGGCGACCGCCGTCACGAGGTCGGGATGACTGCGCAGGTAGGCGCGCGCGCCGGTGTCGCCGGTCGCGAGCTCGGCAACGTCGGTCCAGATGTCGCGGGCGAGCAGGACGGGGTTGCGGGGCCGGCCGGCGTATGTGGCGACGGCGGCGACGGCACCCTCGTCGTACGCCGCTCGGAGGCGGGTCACCGCGATCGGGCTGACCGACGGCTGGTCGACGAGCGCGACGACGACGGCGGCGGCGTCGTCGGGCAGCGACGCGAGTCCGGTACGCAGCGAGCCGCCCATCCCGGACCGCCAGTCCGAGTTGTGTACGACGGTCGCGCCGGTGAGGTCGGCGCGCTCCACGACCTGCTCGTACGCCGCGCCGAGGACGACGTGGACGGGGTGGCAACCGCCTTCGGCGAGGAGCGCGATCCCGCGCTCCACGAGGAGCCGGCCGTTGACGTCGACCAGGGCCTTCGGCCGGCCCAGCCGGACGCCGCTGCCGGCAGCGAGCAGGAGACCCGCGACGGTCCTGGCCGGACGCTCGCCGTTCGTGGTCGGCTGCATGACGCCCACCCTAGGGGGATGGGTCGGGCCGGCCGGGCAGGTCGCCCAGTCCCCGCCCGACGCTGCGCCGGTGATCATGAAACTTCCGGGTTGCCATAGCCCCTCGGAGTCTTCATGATCATCGGCCGGCGCAGGTCACCGGCCCGGCGCGCAGGACCACCGGCCCGGCGCGCATGTGCGCCGGGGATTCGCCGTTCTGCTGGCGCGGCGGTCAGTCCTTCCAGACGCAGGCGACCGAGGGCCGCGGCTGGTCGCCGTACGGCCAGTGCGAGGCCGGAGCATCCGGTGTCGCACCGTCGAGCTCACCTGGGTGTTGGACCGCGACGAACACCGTCCTGTTGTCCGTGCTCACCAGTGGGCCGCACGTCTCGGCACCGACCGGGACGGTGAGGAACTGCTTGACGTGCCCGCGCTCGGGCCCGCGTACCGCCGTCGCGAAGAGGCCGTCGTTGGACGCCAGGGCGTTGCCGTCCGTCGAGATCCACAGGTTTCCCGCCCCGTCGAACGCCACGTTGTCCGGGCACGAGATCGGGCTCACCTTCGACTTGTCGTACCCCCCGAAGTACGTCGACGGGTCTTCGGGGTCGCCACAGACCAGGAACAGCCGCCACCGGAACTGCGTCGCGCCGGCGTCGTCCCCGTGCTCGTCGAGCTCCACGATGTGCCCGTGCTTGTTGTTCGGACGCGGGTTCGGCTCGTCGACCTGCTCCGGCGTCCGGCTCGTGTTGTTGGTGCAGGCCATGTACACCGACCCGGTGACCGGGTTGCGCTCGACGTCCTCGGGCCGGTCCATCTTGGTGGGGCCCATCAGGTCCGCTGCCAACCTGGTGTTGACGAGGACCTCCGCGACCGAGAATCCGGGCACGAACGACGTCCGGTCGGTCGTGAGCGGGATCCACTCCCCGAGACCGTCGTACGCGCCGTCGGAGCTGCCGTCGCCCACGAACCTCGCGACGTACAGCGTGCCGCGGTCGAGCAGGCTCATGTTGTGCCGGTGGATGGCGGCCGACCTGCCACGGCGGTAGCGGTCGTGGGAGACGAACTTGTACAGGTAGTCGAAGCGCTCGTCGTCGCCGAGGTACACGACGGCTCGTCCGTCGGAGGCGATCGTAACGGTGGCGCCCTCGTGCTTGAACCGGCCGAGCATGGTCCGCTTGCGCGGTGTCGCGTCGGGGTCGTACGGGTCGAGCTCGACCACCCAGCCGAACCGGTTGGCCTCGTTCGGGTTCCGGGTCAGGTCGAACCGCTCGTCGACGCGGGACCAGGACTTCCCGGCCGTCTTCTCGACCGGCAGTCCGTACCTCCGGAATGCCGTGACGTACGCCGGGTCGAGGGTGTCGGAGATCTCGAAGTACTGGTTGAAGTTCTCCTCGCCGTGCAGCGTCGTCCCCCAGGGCGTGGTGCCGCCCGAGCAGTTGTTGAGGGTGCCCAGGGCACGCCGCCCGGTCGGGTCGGCCGTGGTCCTGAGCAGGTCGTCGCCCGCGGCGGGCCCGGTGAGGACGAACGGCGTGGACCCGGTGATCCTCCGGTTGAACGGTCGGCGCCCCGACGTCACGAGCGTCCAACGCCCGGTGCGTCCGACCCGTTCGATCTCCACCACGGCGAGGCCGTGGGCGGCGATGGCGGTCTCGAGCTGCTCCAGCGGGGCGGTCGCGGCGTCCTCCCAGCCGCGGAACATCAGCACCTCGTCGGTGTACTCGTGGTTGACGACGAGCAGCGCACGGTCCTGCCCGCGGTGGCCGCGCCCGAGCGGGAGCATGGTCGTGTAGTCGCAGTTGTAGCCGAACTGCTGTTCCTGCGCCGCGGGCGTCTGGTGCTCGAAGTCGAACGCCGGCGCACCGGGCTGCACCGGGTCGCCCCAGGCCACGACGACCGCCTGCTGGAAGCCCGCGGGTACGACGAGGGCGTCCTCCTTGTTGGGCGCCACCGGTGCGAAGTCGAGGCGGTCCACCCGGCGTTCCGCCGTGCCCACGGCCACTGTCGTCGCGGGTCGGCGCGGCGTACGCCTGGCCGGACCCCGCCAGCGCCGGCGCGGTGCCGAGCACGAGCGCACCGGCAGCCCCGCCCTTGAGCAGGGCGCGGCGGGACAGGGCCGAGGCGACGACATCCCCGAAGTAGGGGTTGCCGCTCTGGTTGGGCACCACATGGTCGCAGGCGTTGCCGCAGCGGAAGGTACAGGTCATCCTGCTGCGCGAGCCGTGCCGGGGGAGCAGGGGGAGGAGGCGCTTCATCGTGAGGACACTCCAGGTGGTGTGCGTCAGGTCGGGTCGGTGCCGTAGCGCCGCCCGGGCGCTCGCCATGGCCCCACGGTGACGCTAGGCGGGCCCGACGAGCGCGACGAGGCGCGAACCTGAACGGCGGGTGACGGCCGGGAAGCCGGCTGGCTACCGCCTCGGCGCCAGCCGGCACGGTCTGGCGGCACGGTCGGGCGGCACGGTCCGGCCCGCCCGCTGGCGGATCGCGCGGTCGGGCCCGGGCCCGCTGGCGGACCGCGCGGTGACGGCGGGCCGGGTGGGCTGGCACGCTACGACGTACGCGGGCACCGCCCGCCCAGCGCTTCGACGAGGAGGATGACGGCGTGGACTCCCCACTCGATCTTGCTGCCAGCGTCACGGCCGCCTACCGCAAGCTCCCCGACCTGGCGTTCGCGTACGGGCAGGGTCCGGTCGTCGCGGGGTTCACGAACGACTCCGACCTCGACCTGGTCCTCGTCTGGGACGGCGCCGACGCCCCCAAGAACCGTTCGCAGGCGCTCCGGGAGCTGCACGACGGTCCCGGCAACCCGGTGCAGTACGACTATCCCGGCTTCGCCCTCGACCGGTTCTGGTGCAAGGGCGAGCAGATCGAGGTCTCCCACAAGACGCACGAGACGTTCGTCGGATGGATCCGCGACATCCGGTCCGGCTGGGGCTGGGAGGACATCGACACCACGATGCCGCTGTACGCCGTGGCCGGCTTCGCCTACGGCCGGGTCTTCGCCGACGAGGACGGACGGGCGGCCGCCGCGAGGTCCGACCTGACGACGTTCCCACCGCTGTTGATCGAGCGGTCGCGGTCGGTGCTGTCGGCCGAGCTCCCGTCGTACGACCGCGACCTGGCCGGCGCGGTGCGCCGTAGTGACGGCCTGCTGTTCCACGAACTCCTGGGCAAGGTCCTGCGGCACGCCCTGGTCGCGTGGTTCTCGGCGGAGCACCGCTACTGCCCGCACCCGAAGTGGCTGCAGCACTGGGTGGCGCGGTTCGGGTTGGACACCCGGATCGCCGGCCTCGAGCGTTCACTCTGGATGCCGGTCACCCTGGAGCGGCGGCGGGAGGCGTTCCTCACGATGGCCGAACGGATCCTCGAGCTGGAGACGCCGTAACGGGGACACGGAGACGGTGGGGACACGGGGTCGGACGCCGGGTTGGACGCCGGGGTTGGACGCCGGGGTTGGTTGAAGGGTCCCTTGATGCGGACCTATCGCATGAAGGGTCCCTTCATGGACGGGGTCCCTTCATGCCCGGCATCAGCGCCGGTTCACACCGGCGCGAGCGGGCTGTGGGGCTCCGGCGGAAGCTCGACCCCGATCGCGTCGCCGGCGTGGACGTCGCCGCCCGCACGGACGATCCCCATGATCCCGGCCTTGCGGATCACCCTCCCGTCCTCGTCCCGGTCGAGGACGGCGGCGAGGAGCCCCGGCGCGAGCCCGTCGAGCTGGACGCACGGGTTGCGCAGACCGGTCACCTCGACCACGGCGGTCGCACCGAGGCGCAGCAGGGTCCCGGTGGGCAGGTCGAGGAGGGCGACGCCGCGCGTCGTGACGTTCTCGCCCATCTGGCCGGGACCCACGTCGAAGCCCCGCTCCTTCAGCTCGTCGTGCAGCTCGGAGTGGATCAGGTGCACCTGTCGCAGGTTCGGCTGGCTCGGGTCGCGGGCGACCCGCGAACGGTGCTTCACCGTGGTGCCCTGGTGCGCGTCGCCCTCGACGCCGAGACCCTCCAGCAGTACGACCCGGTCGGCCACCGGCTTGCTGAACGTGTGCGTCCCACTCCGGCTCACTGCCGCGACCAACCCGTCCGTCGCCATCCTCGTCCTGCCTCCAGTCGAGCGTTGCCGTGGACGCGGTGATGCGCGCGCCCGCCCCGGTCGCCAGGATATGGGGCGTGGATGCCGCCCTCCGGATCGCCCGCCACGTCCTGCCCGCCTACCGCGAGCTCGGCGGCTTCGCCTTCGCCTACGGCCAGGGGTCGGTCTTCGCCGGGTTCACCGACGACTCCGATGTCGACATCGTGGTGGTCTGGGACCGCGACGCACCGCCGGAGCCGGCCGCCCGGCCCGCCGAACGCCTCAACGCGGGCGACGGAACTCCGGTGACGTTCCACCAGCCCGGCTTCGTCCTCGACCGCTTCTACCACAGCGGCCTCCAGGTCGATGTGTCCCACAAGACGCGCACGGTCTTCGACGGCTGGCTGCGCGACGTCCGGGCGGGACGCGGGTGGGAGGGCATGGCCTACCCCATGCCGTTGTACGCCGTGGCCGGATTCGCCTACGGCGCGCTCCTCGCCGATGCCGACGGGACCGGCTTCGAGGCCCGGTCGCGGGTCTCCACCTTCCCGACGGACCTGCTCGCCCGGGCCCACCAGGTGCTCTCCGACGAGCTCCCGTCGTACGACCGCGACCTCGCGACCTGCGCGCGCCGCGGTGACGGATGGCTCTTCCACGAGCTCCTCACCGGTGTGATGCGGCACGCCCTGGTCGCGTGGTTCGCCTCCGAACGCCGCTACTGCCCGCACCCCAAATGGCTGCACCAGTGGGTCGCGAGGTTCGGCCTGGACCCGTCGGTCGCGGCGCTCGAACGCGGACTCTGGGCGCCGCCGGTCAGCCTGGCTCGGCGACGGGAGCTGTTCCTCGCGATGGCTCGACGGATCCTGACCCGGTCGGCGGCTGCCGCGGAGAGCGTCGCCGGCTACGACGCAGGCCGTCCCAGGTGAAGATCGCGAGCGCCAGCCAGACGATCGCGAACCCCGCGAGCCGTACGGGCGGCATCGGCTCGTGCATCACCAGCACACCCAGCAGGAACTGCAGGGTGGGTGCGAGGTACTGCAGGATCCCCAGTACCGTCAGTGAGACCCTCCTCGCCGCCGCGGCGAACAGCAGCAGTGGGATCGCGGTGATGACGCCCGCGCCGACCAGCAGGAACGACTTCACCCAGCCGGTGTGCCCGAACGCCAGGTCCCCGCTCACCTGCAGCCAGCCGAGGTAGCCGAGGGCCACCGGGCCCATCACCATCGTCTCGACCGCGAGGCCCTCGATCGCGCCGACGGCGGCCGCCTTCTTGCACAGCGCGTACGCCGTGAACGTCACCGCGAGCGTCAACGACACCCACGGTGGCCGGCCGTAGTCGACCGTCAGTACGACGACCGCGATCGCCGCGACGACCATGGCGGTCCACTGGGCGCGGTTGAGGCGTTCGGACAGGACGAGGACGCCGACGAGCACGATCATCAGCGGGTTGATGTAGTAGCCGAGCGCCGTCTCGACGACGTGGCCGTGGTTGACCGCCCAGATGTAGGTGCCCCAGTTGATGCTGATGATGAACGCCGCGGCCGCGAGGTAGCCCACCGCGCGGGGCCTGGACCGCAGCCGGCGCCACCAGCCCGGCCGCGGCCGGATTCGGAGCAGAACTGCGACGAACGCGAGCGACCAGATGATCCGGTGCGCGAGCACCTCGATCGCGCCGGCAGGCTGCAGCAGCGGCCAGTACAGCGGAAAGAGGCCCCACGAGACGTAGGCACCCGCGCCGAAGATCAGTCCTCTGCGATGCTCGTCCGCGGTCAGCACCCTACGGACCTGACCGGCGCCGGGACGACGTGCGATGAGCGGCCGGGCACCTCAGGCGCCCGACCCGACCGTCCAGGTGTCGGCACCGCGGAGCAGCTCCGCGACGTCACCCGGGCCGTGGGCTTCGCGCGCGGAGGTCAGCTGCTCGCGGGCCAGGTCGTCGTAGGTCGGGCGCTGGACCTGGCGGAAGATCCCCATCGGCGAGCGGTGCAAGGTCTGCGCGTCGGCGAGGCGCGACAGCCCGAACGCCGTCGTCGGGTCGTCGGCGTGCGCGTCGTGGACGAGTACGGCATCGAGACCGACCTCGGCGACGGGAGCAACCCGCAGACCGCCGGTCTTCGGGTCGCGGACGACACCGAGCTCGCCGTCCTTGCCGAACCGGATCGGCTCGCCGTGCGTGAGCGGGATGAGTGCGTCGGCCGCGCTGTCCCTGCCCTTGAGGTCGTCGAACGCACCGTCGTTGTAGATGTTGCAGTTCTGGTAGATCTCGACCAGCGACGCACCCCGGTGGGTCACCGCCTCCCGCAGGACCGAGGTCAGGTGCGCGCGGTCGGTGTCGAGGGTGCGGGCCACGAACGTTGCCTCCGCGCCCAGGGCGAGCGACACCGGGTTGAACGGCGCGTCCAGCGAGCCGTGCGGCGTCGACTTGGTCACCTTGCCCAGCTCGGACGTGGGGGAGTACTGCCCCTTGGTGAGACCGTAGATCCGGTTGTTGAACAGCAGGATCTTGAGGTTGACGTTGCGTCGCAGCGCGTGGATCAGGTGGTTGCCGCCGATCGACAACCCGTCGCCGTCACCTGTCACCACCCAGACGGACAGGTCGGGACGTGACGTCGCGAGCCCGGTGGCGATCGCGGGTGCCCGGCCGTGGATGCCGTGCATGCCGTAGGTGTTGAGGTAGTAGGGGAACCGGCTCGAGCAGCCGATACCCGAGACGAACACGATGTTCTCGCGCTGGACGCCGAGCTCGGGCAGGAAACCCTGCACCGCCGCGAGGATGGCGTAGTCGCCACACCCCGGGCACCAGCGGACCTCCTGGTCGGACGTGAAGTCCTTGCGGTTCTGGGGGGTGTCGGTGGTGGGTACGCCCCGCAGCCCAGGAAGCGGCAGGTCGACTGTGCTCATGGTCGCGTTCCACTCCTCGTTCTGCTCCGCGGACGGCCCGGCTCCTTCGTCACCTCGCCGGCCACTGCGCTCACTCGTCGCGGAGCCGCTCTGGTGCTCATGGTCGCGTTCCACTCCTCGTCACGCCTCGACCATCGGAGTGCGGGCCGCCGTTGGCGTGATGTCCGTTGGTTCCGTTGCCGTTGCCGTTGGCGTCCTTGCCGCGACTCGTGTTCGTGGTGCCGTTTGCCGAGTGCCCGTTGCCGTTGCCATCGGCCGTGACGTCGTGACCCGCCGTGGGGTCACCGTCCAACGAACCCACCAGCTCGGTGATCGCGCCGGTGAGCTCGGCCGCGCTGAACGGCAGGCCGCGCACCCGGTTGTAGCTCACGACGTCGACGAGGAAGCGGGCGCGCAGCAGCAGGGCGAGCTGGCCGAGGTTCATCTCGGGGACGAGGACCCGGTCGTAGCGCGCCAGCAGTTCGCCGAGGTCCGGCGGCATCGGGTTGAGGTGCCGCAGGTGCGCCTGCGCCACCGCGATGCCCTGCTCGCGGACCGCCCGGCAGGCCGCACCGATCGGGCCGTACGTCGAACCCCATCCCAGCACCAGCACCCGTGCGTCGGAGGTGGGGTCCTCGACCTCGACCGGCGGGATGCTCCGCGCGATGCCGTCGATCTTGGCCTGGCGGGTGCGGACCATCAGGTCGTGGTTGGTGGCGTCGTAGGAGATGTTGCCGTGCCCGTCCGCCTTCTCGAGGCCGCCGATGCGGTGCTCGAGCCCCGGTGTCCCGGGCAGCGC
This sequence comes from uncultured Actinomycetota bacterium, assembly GCA_963721745.1. GTDB lineage: Bacteria > Actinomycetota > Actinomycetes > Propionibacteriales > Actinopolymorphaceae > Thermasporomyces. Next base: position 149,908 of record CAVRKO010000009.1, read on the forward strand.
CCAGGGGCGGGCCAAGGTCTCGGGATCGCGTTTGTACGGCCAGAAGACGCGTTCGCCGTCCTCGGTCTCGTGGTTGGGCTCGGTGGCGAAGTCGACCCGGATCTCGGGGAGCTCGGCGGCGTCCGGGATCTTCCACGGTTCGGAGCCGTTGGCGAGGTAGCCGTCGGAGAGCAGGATCACCGGCGTGCGGTAGGTGACCGCGATCCGGACGGCCTCGATCGCGGCGTCGAAGCAGTCCGACGGCGAGTTCGGCGCGACGATCGGCACCGGTGCCTCGCCATTGCGGCCGAACATTGCCTGGAGCAGGTCGGCCTGCTCCGTCTTGGTCGGCATGCCGGTCGAGGGGCCCGCCCGCTGGATGTCGCAGATGACCAGCGGGAGCTCGAGCGTGACGCCGAGGCCGATCGTCTCCGACTTCAGGGCGACGCCTGGACCGGAGGTGGTCGTGACGCCGAGCGCGCCGCCGAAGGCCGCCCCCAGCGCCGCACCGACGCCGGCGATCTCGTCCTCTGCCTGGAACGTCGTGACGTCGAAGCGCTTGTGCTTGCTCAGCTCGTGCAGGACGTCGCTCGCCGGCGTGATCGGGTAGGAGCCCAGGAACATCGGGAGACCCGCCCGGTGTGCACCGGTGATCAGGCCGTAGGCGAGCGCGAGGTTGCCGGAGATGTTGCGGTAGAGCCCGGCCTTCATCTGGGCGGGGCGTACCTCGTAGGAGATCGCGAACGCCTCCGCGGTCTCACCGAAGTTCCAGCCCGCCCTGAACGCCGCGAGGTTTGCGTCGCGCACCGCGGGGTTGCGGGCGAACTTCGCCGTGATGAACGAGACCGTGGAGTCGGTGGGGCGGTTGTAGAGCCACGAGACGAGACCGAGCGCGTACATGTTCTTGGCGCGGCTCGCGTCCTTGCGGGAGAGCCCGCCCTGGTCGTCACCGAGGGCCGCCTTGATCGCCTCGGTGGTCATGCTCGTGAGCTTGAACCCGTGCGTCTGGTAGGCGTCGAGCGAACCGTCGTCCAGGGGGTTGGCGTCGTAGCCCACCCGGGTGAGGTTGCGCTTGGTGAACTCGTCGGTGTCGACGATCAGCGTCGCGCCGCGCGGAAGCTCGGGGAGGTTGGCCTTGAGCGCGGCCGGGTTCATCGCCACCAGGACGTCAGGCGCATCGCCCGGAGTCAGGATGTCGTGGTCGGCGAAATGGATCTGGAACGACGAGACACCTGGCAACGTGCCCGCGGGTGCGCGGATCTCGGCGGGGAAGTTGGGCAGTGTCGACAGGTCGTTTCCGAAAGATGCGGTCTCTTGGGTAAATCGGTCACCGGCCAGCTGCATACCGTCACCGGAGTCTCCGGCAAAACGGATGATGACACGGTCGACCTGCAGGACCTCTTTGGTCACCGGCTGTACGACCTCCTTGAGCGCTGCTCCAGGGCTCTAGTCATGTCACAAAGGGCTGAGCGCCTTCCCTGGGGCGGCGCAATCACATGTCGTGCTTCTATGCTACGTCCGGGTTGTCTGGTGCTGCGAAGGCGACCGCAGTGTGGAACGTCATAGCCGCGTGCGACTCGACTGTAACCCTCGGTGTTTCCGTCGGCAGGAGTACCGGCAAGGTCCGGCCACCGAGTGGAAGGAGCCGTTCATGCGACGCCCTGGCGGGGTCTGGGTTGCCGCTGCGATCGCCATGGTGAGTGCAACAGCATGCAGCTCGCTCCAGATTCCCGGCCTGTCCGGCGGAGCTGGCGAATCCCCCGAACCGCGCCGCACCTCGACCGCCTACACCGAGGCGCAGGACGCGTCGGCGAAGCCGCCGGCACCGGACGTCAGGAACGCGAGGTCCGGCGGGACACTCACCGTTTTGTCGACCAATACCCCCCACACGTTCGACCCGACGCGCGTCTACCACCTCGACACGATGGCGATCATGCGCCTCGTGACGCGGGGCCTCACACAGACCAGGTACGAGAAGGGCAACCCGGTGCTCGTACCCGACCTGGCGACCGATCTCGGCCGCGCCAACTCCGACTTCACGCGGTGGGAGTTCACCCTCCGGGACGGCCTACGGTACGAAGACGGCGCGCCGGTCCGATCGGCCGACGTCGCCTACGCGATCAAGCGCCAGCTCGCGCAGGAGGAGCTGTCCGGAGGTCCGACGTACGGCCTCGACTACTACCTCGGCGGCGACAGCTACGAAGGCCCGTTCAAGGACGGTGACGACTTCGAGGGGGTCGAGACTCCCGACGACAAGACCATCGTCGTCAAGATGCGCAAGCCGTTCCCCTCGATGCGCTACTACGTCTCGCTTCCGACGTTCGCGCCGATTCCGCAGTCCAAGGACAAGACGCCCGGGGCCTATTCGCGGCACCCCCTGGCCACCGGTCCGTACCAGTTCCAGGGCGACTGGAAGGGCAAGGACCTCACCCTCGTCAAGAACGACCAGTGGGATCCCGAGACCGACGCCGGCCGGCATCAGTACCTCGACAAGTTCGTGTTCGAGTTCGGCGAGACCGACGACGCGGCGGTGCAGAAGCGGATCATCGCCGACCATGGCCCCGACCAGACGGCCCTGAGCTACAACGACATCCTCGCGAGCAGCTACCAGTCGATCAAAGACACAGAAGCGGAGAAGCGCCTCGTCGTCGGACCGAGCCCCTGCACGAGCTACATGTGGATCGACACCCGCAAGGTGCCCCTGCCGGTCCGTCGGGCGGTCGCGAAGGCCTGGCCGCTCGCGGGGGAGAACAAGGCGTCCGGAGCGATCCGGGGCCTCACCTGGCAGCCGTCCACCACGATCATGCCGTCGGCGACGCCGGGCTGGCTCGACCATGACGCGATCGGCAACCAGGGCAAGGGCAACGGCGACCCCACGGCCGCGAGGGCGATGCTCGAGGAGGCCGGACAGCTCGGCTTTGAGCTGTCCTTCTACTACTCCTCCGACGATGACACCGAGGCCGAGCTCGCCGAGGTACGCAAGACGGCGTTGACGAAGGCCGGTTTCAGCGTCAAGGCGCTGGAGGCGCCGTCGGCGCTGGCGCGGGACCTGTCCGACGACGGCATCCGGCCGGCCAACCTCCGCACCGGCAGCTGGTGCATGGACTGGGGCAACGGCGACTCCGTACTGCCCGCGATCCTCGACGGCAAGAAGGCCAACCTGCCTGGCGCGCCGATCCAGTCGTTCCTGAACGTCAAGGCGGTCAACGACGAGATCGAACGGATCAGCGAGCTCCCGGCCGACAAGGCCCTGGTCCAGTGGGGACGCCTCGACGCGATGATCATGGACAAGTACCTCCCCGTGGTCCCGCTCGGCGAGGGCGGCACCACCCTGCTGCACGGCTCGAAGGTGGCCAACGTCATCGTCGACTCGGTGGGCGGGATGCCCGACTACACGCAGATCTACGCCACCGGCTGACCGACCCGTCCGCGGTCTCGTGGGGTCCGCGCGAGGCGTGCCGCCACCCGGCAGGATGGCCGCCATGGCCACGCCGGAGGACGTACGCACGATCGCACTCGCGCGTCCGCGCGGCGCGTTGGCCCCCCGCGCTCGGGCGTCTCGTCGGCGGTTGGTCCGCGACGCGCACCGCGACCCGATCATGATCCACTCGGCAGGTCCTAGACTGCGGCGCACGGGCTGATGAGGAGGCGTGGCGTGGACGGCGTGGCACAAGCCGGCAACGCGGGTTACTACGCGACCTATACGACCGTTCTGACCGTTGTGCTGGTCGGTGTCGCCTTCGCCGTCGCCGGCCTCACGGCGAACCGACTGCTGCGGCCGACGCGGGCGACGCGGGAGAAGTACCTCACCTACGAGTCTGGGGTCGACCCCGTGGGTGTGGGCTGGGCGCAGAACCATGTGCGCTACTACGTGTTCGCCTACCTCTACGTCGTCTTCGCGGTCGACGCGATCTACCTCTTCCCCTGGGCCACGGTGTTCGCCGCGCCGGGCTACGGCTGGGCCACGCTGGTGGAGATGTTCGTGTTCCTCGGGTTCATCGCCGTGGGCCTGCTCTACGCCTGGCGCAAGGGAGTGTTGACATGGACGTGACCCCCCAGGGTGGCGGCGCGCCACAGCAGGTCGACCTGCCGATGCCGCAGGTCGGCACCGCGCGGCTCGGGGCGTTGTCCAAGCTGGCGCCCGAACCTCTGAAGTTCGTCCTCAACTGGGGCCGCCGGTGGTCCCTGTGGGTGTTCAACTTCGGCCTCGCCTGCTGCGCGATCGAGTTCATCGCGTCGTCGATGGCGCGGCACGACTTCATCCGGCTGGGCGTGATCCCGTTCGCACCCGGTCCGAGGCAGGCCGACCTGATGGTCGTCTCCGGCACGGTGACCGACAAGATGGCGCCGGCGATCCGCCGGCTGTACGAACAGATGCCGGAGCCGAAGTACGTCATCTCGTTCGGCTCGTGCTCCAACTCGGGCGGGCCCTACTGGGACTCCTACTGCGTCACCAAGGGCGTCGACCAGATCGTCCCCGTCGACGTCTATGTGCCGGGTTGCCCGCCACGGCCCGAGGCGCTGCTGCAGGGGATCGTTCGGCTGCAGGAGAAGATCGCGGCCGAGTCGCTCCCGGATCGCTACGCAGGTGGTGCGGCGACGCCCGGGCGCGACGAGGCGACCCCCGTCCGGCGGTGGCGCGGACCGGCGTCCCTGCTGCGGCGCCCGGTCGCCGGGCCCGGACGCGGGCGGAAGCCGGGTGAGGCTTCGTGAGCTGGGCCGAGGACGTCCGCGCGCGGCTGGCGAGCGACCTCGAGCTCGAGGTCGGCCTGGACGAGGGCTTCGGACCGCCGACGTTGGACGTGCCCGCCGAACGCTGGCTCGACGCCCTGACCGCGCTCCGCGACGCGGCCGGCTGCAGCTTCTTCGACTGGCTGTCGGCCGTAGACGAGCTCGACCAGGGCTTCGCGGTGGTGTGCCACCTCGCCCGCCTGGAGCCGGGTTCCGTCCGTCACCTGCTGGTCCGCACCCGGGTGCCCCGCGAGGCGGCCCGGCTCCCGACCGCGACACCCGTGTACGCGGGCGCGAGCTGGCACGAGCGGGAGACCCACGAGATGTTCGGCATCGGGTTCGAGGGCCACCCCGACCTGGCGCCGCTGCTGCTCCCGGACGAGTTCGAGGGCCATCCCCTGCGCAAGGAGTTCGTCCTCGCGTCCCGGGTGGCGAAGGCCTGGCCAGGCGCCAAGGAGCCGGGCGAGTCCGACCACGACACCGGCCGGTCGCCCAGCCGCCGCCGGGTCGCGCCCCCGGGCGTACCCGCGGCCGAGGCATGGGGACCCCGACCGCCCGGGTCGCCCGCGCCAGACCCGATGGCCGTGACCGCTCCGCCGGCGCGACCGGCCCGGCGTGCCGACCGTCCCAACGCCGCGGACCGGTCCACGGGCGCCCGCGGCCGGGCCGCCCGTGCGCAGGAAGGTGCCGAACGCGCCCAGGAGAGCGCGGAGCGCGCGCAGGACCGGGCCACCGAGGCGCGGAAGCGGTCGACCGACCGGCCGCGGGTTGACCGGCCGCAGGCTGACGGGCCGCAGGCTGACCGGCCAGCGCCGGAACCACCCGACGGCGTGGACGAGGAGGGCGGCCGTGACTGAGCTGTCCGGGCTGACGGACGCACTCGAGCTCCTGCTCCGAGTCGGTTGCGTCTTCGTGGCGTTCCTCGTCCTGCCCCTACTCGTCGGCCAGACCGAGCACAAGGTGATGGCGCACATGCAGGGCCGGCTGGGCCCGATGTACGCCGGTGGGTTCCACGGCTGGGCGCAGCTCGTCGCCGACGGCGTGAAGTTCGCGCAGAAGGAGGACATCGTCCCCGCCGGCGCCGACCGCCGGGTCTTCGAGCTCGCGCCGGTGCTGGCCCTCGTGCCGTACCTCGTCGCTCTGGTGGCCATCCCGCTCGCACCCGGGCTGGTGGGCGTCGACCTCGACATCGGGCTGTTCTTCGTCCTCGCCGTGATGGGCGTCGGCGTGCTCGGGTCGCTGATGGGTGGCTGGGCGAGCGCCAACAAGTACAGCCTGCTCGGTGCGTTCCGCTCCGCGGGCCAGCTGCTGGCCTACGAGCTGCCGTTCGTGCTGGCCGCGGCGAGTGTCGCGATGGCAGCGGGCACCCTGTCGCTGAGCGGGATCGTCGAGGCCTGGCAGCCGTGGTGGCTGCTCTGGCAGCTGCCCGGCCTGTTCGTGTTCTTCGTCGCGGGGCTGGCCGAGCTGCACCGGCCGCCGTTCGACATGCCCGTCGCCGACGCCGAGATCATCTTCGGGCCCTACACCGAGTACACCGGACTCCGGTTCGCGCTGTTTCTACTCGCGGAGTACGCCGGGATCGTGGTGCTGGCCGCACTGACCACGGTGCTGTTCCTCGGTGGCTGGCGCGGCCCGTTCGAGGACCAGCTCGGCTGGCTCTGGACCTTGGTCAAGGTGTTCGCGGTGGCGTTCGTCGTCATCTGGGTGCGGGTGGCGTACCCCCGGCTGCGCGCCGACCAGTTGCAACGCGTCGGCTGGCAGCTGCTGGTCCCGCTCGCGCTGGCGCAGCTCGCGCTCACCGGCGTCGTCGCGGTGGCGGTCGCATGAGGCCCGCGGACGTACGCGAACGGAAGGTGGTGTGGTCATGACGGAGCCATCCGGCGTGGGCGACGAGAGCCCGTACGACGAGACCCTGTCCGGCGAGACTCTGTCCGGTGAGGGACCGGCCGGTGAGAGCCGGCCCGGCGGTGGCGAGTCCGGCAGGGGGCTCCCCGGCAAGGGACTCGTCCAGGGCCTCAAGGTGACGTTCGACAACCTCACCAGGCGTTCGGTCACCCAGCAGTACCCCGACGTCAAGCCGGACCTGCCCCCACGTTCGCGCGGAGTCATCGCCCTCTTCGAGGAGAACTGCACGGTCTGCATGCTGTGCGCCCGCGAGTGCCCGTGCTGGTGCATCTACATCGACTCCCACAAGGAGACCGCGCCGCCGAGCGAGCCCGACGCGCGCGAGCGCAGCCACAACGTGCTGGACCGGTTCGCGATCGACTACTCGCTCTGCATGTACTGCGGCATCTGCATCGACGTGTGCCCGTTCGACGCGCTGTTCTGGTCGCCCGAGTTCGAGTACGCCGCCACCGACATCGGCGAGCTGACCCAGGAGAAGGACGTCCTCCGCGAGTGGATGTGGACCGTTCCGGCTCCGCCGCCCGTCGATCCTGGTGCCGAGCCGGCCAAGGAGATCACGGCCGCGGAGAAGGCGGCGGAGAAGGCCGCAACCGCGGCGGCCGCGCCGGAGAGCGACGCATGACCGCGGTTCAGGTGCTGTTCGGCCTGCTCGGCGCGACCGCGGTCGGGTCCGGTCTGCTCGTCGTCACGACCCGGCAGGTCGTCCACGCGGCGCTGTGGCTCGTCGTCACCCTCGGCTCGCTGGCCGGGTGCTACCTCCTCCTGACGGCGGAGTTCGTGGCCTGGGTGCAGATCCTCATCTACGTCGGCGCCGTGGTCGTCCTGCTGCTGTTCGCGTTGATGCTCACCCGCGCTCCGACGGGGCCGGTCAAGGGACTGACGACCGCGAACGCGTGGTTCGCGGCGATCGTCGCGGTCGCGGTGGCCGGTGTCGTCGGCACCGCCGTGGTCGCAGGGTTCGCCGGAGAGGTGATCGACCTCGACCGGGCCGAGATCGGGTCCGCGCGGGTCACCGGCGGCGCGGTCTTCTCGCGGTGGGTGCTGCCGTTCGAGGTGCTGTCGGTCCTGCTCCTCGCGGCCCTGGTGGGCGCGATCGTGCTGTCGACCCGGGCGGCACGCGGCAGGGGTGGTCGGTGATGCCGCTCCTGTTCCCGCTGCTGGTCTCGACGCTGCTGTTCGCTATCGGTGTCTATGGCGTCCTGGCGCGGCGCAACGCCGTACTCGTCCTCATGGGCGTGGAGCTGATGCTCAACGCCGTCAACCTCAACCTGCTCGCGTTCGACGCCTGGCACCGCGACGCCCTGCACAGCGGCCAGATCCTGACCCTCTTCGTCATCACCATCGCCGCCGCCGAGATCGGGCTGGGGCTCGCGATCGTCCTGCTCCTCTTCCGTACCCGCGCGCAGATCGACGTCGACGCCGTACGCGACCTCGCCGACCGCGACGCGACCGACGAGGCGGAGGTCCAGGCGGCCGAGGCAGCTGACGCGGGTAGGCCCGGGAGCCCCGCGCCGGTCGCGGATGCCGCGACGCAGGAAAGCCAGGCACCCGCCAGCGCAGCCGACGCCGGCGAGACCACCGACGTCGCCGGCGCGGTGACCGGAGGCCGCCGATGACACCGATGGCGCTCCTGCTGCTCGGCATCGCGACGTCGTTCCTGGCCGCTGTCCTCGCGCTGGCACTGGGCCGGCGGCTGCGTTCGGTGGCGCCGATCGGCGTGGTTGGCGCGGGCGTCGGATTCCTGACGTCGCTCGCGGTCGTCGCCGCGGACGTCGTGGGCGACCTGCGGCTGCAGACGCTCGTCGTCGCGCACGTCCCCACCGGTGGGTTGGCGTTCGACATCGCGTTCCGCGTCGACGGGCTGTCGGCGCTCGTCAGCCTGCTGGTGGCGAGCGTCGCCCTGGCGGTCCAGCTCTACTCCGTCGACTACCTGCGTGGCGACCCGCGTTATCCGTCGTACGTCGCCTTCGTGTCGTTGTTCACCGCGGCGATGCTGCTCGTGGTGGCGGCCGACGACCTCTTCGTGCTGCTGGTGGGCTGGGAGGTCATGGGCATCTGCTCGTACTTCCTGATCGGCCACCACTGGGAGCTCGCGGCGGCCCGCGACGGCGCGGTGAAGGCGTTCCTCGTCACGAGGTTGGGCGACATCGGCTTCCTGTTCGGGATCTTCGTGCTCGGCACGGCCGCGGATACGTTCCGGATCAGCGAGATCCAGGACGCGGCTGCCAAGGGCGGGTTGACAGCGGGTACGGCCACGCTCGCCACCCTGCTGCTGCTCTGCGGCGTGGTGGGCAAGTCGGCGCAGTTCCCCCTGCATCTGTGGCTCCCCGACGCGATGGCGGGCCCGACGCCGGTGAGCGCGCTCATCCATGCGGCGACGATGGTCGCGGCCGGCGTGTTCCTGGTCGCCCGGCTGCTCGCGGTGTTCGAGCTCGCGCCGGCGACGCTGGCGGTGCTGGCGGTGATCGCGGCGATCACCATGGTGGGTTCGGCCCTCGCGGCCCTCGCCGAGGAGGACATCAAGCGGGTTCTCGCCTGGTCGACGGTGAGCCAGCTGGCCTACATGCTGGCCGGTCTCGCGGCCGGCGGCTACACCGCCGGAGTGCTGCTCCTCGTCGCGCACGGTGCGTTCAAGGCGCTGCTGTTCCTGTGTGCCGGCGCCGTGATCCACGCGGTCGGCAGCAACCTGATGTCGTCGATGGGTGCCCTGCGGCGGGCGCTGCCGGTGACGTTCGTGACCATGACGATCGGGCTCGCGGCACTGGCCGCGCTGCCGCCGCTGTCGGGTTTCGTCGCCAAGGACGCGGTCCTCGGTGCGATCGGGGAGGCGATCATCCACGGCGGACCGCTCCCGGTGTGGGCGGGGTGGCTGGTCCTGCTCGCGGGGGTCGCGACCGTCGTCCTCACCGCGGCGTACTGCACGCGGCTGTGGCTTCGGGTCTTCTTCGGTGCCCGGGGCGCGCCCGTGCCACCCGCGCCGGAGGCGCCCGCGCACGCGGAGGCCCATGCCGGCCTCGCCGAGGCGCCGTCGTACATGCGGTGGCCGCTCGTCGCCCTCGCCGTCCCGAGTGCGTTGCTCGGGATCCTGGCCCTGGCGCCCGGTGCGTGGGCGAGCTGGCTCGGAGGGGGTGGGCCGGCCGAGGCGAGCGCCCCACGCCTCGTCCATGCGGGTATCGCCGTCGTGTCCGTCCTGCTCGGCGCGGCGGCGGTCGCCGGGGTCGTGGTCCTGTGGCGGCGGCTCGGCCGGCGCGATCCGGCGATCGTGCTCGGTGGTGCGCGGCCGCTGCTCGAGCAGGGGTTCGGTGTCGACGCGCTGGTGGCGGCGTACGTCGTGCGACCGGTGTACGCGCTGGCCCGTGCGGTGGTCGCGAGTGACCGGGACGTCGTCGACTTCTACGTCCAGGGCTCGGGTCGTGCCGCCCGATGGGTCGGCGGCCTGCTGCGGCTCCTGCAGACGGGCAACGTGTCCGGCTACCTCAGCCTGCTGCTCGCCGGCGTCGTCCTGCTCGCTGTCGCCGCGGGGGTGCGCTCGTGAGCTGGCTGGTGTGGATGCTGCTCGCCGTCCCGTTCGTCGGTGCGCTCGTCCTGGCGGGCGTTCCACGGCTGGTGCCCGAGCGCGCGGCCGCCGGATTCGGTGCCGCGGTCGGCGCCGTGACGCTGGCGGTGGCGGTGCTGCTGGCGGTGCTCTTCGACTACGGAGCGGCGCACCGGGTGCAGTTCGAGACCGACGCCCGCTGGATCCCTGCGATCGACGTGCGCTGGCATCTAGGTGTCGACGGCATCTCGCTGCCGATGGTCCTGCTGACCGCCCTGCTGGCGTTCCTCTGCCTGCTCTACACGACGCGGATCGCTCCGGAGGCCGGCCGGGCGCAGGCCCTGGTGGCGCTCGTGCTGCTGCTCGAGGTCGGGATGCTGGGCACGTTCGTGGCGTTCGACCTGATCGTGTTCTTCCTGTTCTTCGAGGTCGTCCTCATCCCGATGTGGTTCGTGATCGCCTTCTGGGGCGACCCGCACGACGCCGCGGGACGCCGGAGGGCCGCCACGACGTTCCTCCTCTACACACTGCTCGGCAGTGCGCTCATGCTGCTCGGCTTCCTCCTGGTCTACGCCCAGTCGGGAACGTTCGACCTGACCGCGCTCGCCGACCGCGGCGGACGCGGCATCGCGGCCGGCGCGCAGGTGCTCGCCGCGGTCGCGATCGGGCTCGGGCCTCGCGGTCAAGAGCCCCCTGTGGCCGCTGCACACCTGGCTGCCCGACGCGCACGCCAAGGCTCCGACGATCGGCTCGGTGCTGCTTGCGGGCGTGCTGCTGAAGATGGGCACGTACGGCTTCGTCCGGGTCTGGCTGCCGGTGGTGCCCGACGGCGCCCGGGCGGTGGCGCCCTACCTCGCCGGGCTCGCGACCGTCGGCATCCTCTACGGCGCGCTCGCCTGTCTCCAGCAGGGCGAGCTGAAGCGGCTGATCGCGTACTCCTCCGTCGGCCACATGGGCTTCGTCCTGCTCGGCATCGCCACGTTCACACCCGTCGGCGTCAACGGCGCGCTGTTCGCCGGCGTCGCGCACGGCCTCATCACCGGGTTGCTGTTCTTCCTCGCCGGCGCCATCAAGGACCGGCACGGCACGGGAGTGCTGGCCGACCTGGGCGGCGGACTGTACGCCAGGATGCCGCGGCTCGGCGGGCTCTTCGTGTTCGGTGCGGTGGCGAGCCTCGGCCTGCCGGGCCTCGCGGGTTTCTGGGGCGAGATGCTCGCGCTGTTCGGTGCCTACCAGCCGTCGGCCGCTCTCGCCCGGACGACGTACGTCGTGCTGATGGTGCTGGCCGGGCTGGGCGCGGTCCTGACGGCGGCGTACTTCCTCGTCCTCGTCCGCCGGATGTGCCAGGGCCAGGACACGATCGGCCCGCGGCTCACGGCGGTCCGCGACATCACGGCGATCGAGGTCTGGTCGTGGGCGCCCCTCGTGGTGCTGACCCTCGTCCTCGGGTTGTACCCGGGCGCGGTCCTCGACCTGACCGAGCCGGCCGTCCACCTGCTGGTGGGGAGATGAGCGACAGTGCCTGACCTCGTGCAGCCGGGTCTCGTTCAGCCGGGTCTCGTTCAGCCGGTCGACTGGCTCGCCGTCGGACCGCCGCTCGCGGTCGCGCTGACCGCGATCGCGGTGCTACTGGTCGGTGTGTTCGCGCCAGCGGGCGCGCGACGTGGTGCGGTGACGTGGACCTCGCTCGCCGGCATCGCCGTCGGCCTCGTGCTGCTGCTGCCGTTGCGTGGGGGCGTCCGTGAGGTCTTCTGTACCGGTGGCCAGGCGAACGAGTTCGTCGGTCCACCGTCGTGTTCGTACGTCGTCGACGCCACGACGCTCGTCTTCCAGCTCCTCGCCCTCGGAGGCGTGGCCGTCGTCGTGCTGCTGTCGACGCGCGAGACCCTCGGCGGCGGTCTCCCGACCGGCGAGTACCACTTCCTGCTGCTCGCGTCCGCGAGCGGCGCGATGACCCTGGCCGCGGCGCGCGACCTCATCACCCTCGTGGTGGCGTTGGAACTCGTGTCGCTGCCGGCGTTCGCCCTGGTCGGGCTGCGAGGGGGCGACCGGAGGTCGGCGGAGGCGGCGCTGAAGTTCTTCCTCGTCTCGGTCGTCTCGGTCGCCGTGATGCTGTTCGGGGTGTCGCTCGTCTACGGCGTGACCGGGACCGTGTACCTCGACCAGATCGCCGTCGCGCTGGACACCGACCTGGCCCGCGGACCCGCCGCGGTGGCCGCCGTCGGCGTCGTACTCACGCTGGTCGGGCTGGCGTTCAAGGTGGCGGCGGTGCCGTTCCACTTCTGGGTGCCGGACACCTACGTCGGTGCACCGGTGCCGGTCGCGGCGTACCTCTCCGTGGTGTCGAAGGCCGCCGGGTTCGTCGGCCTGCTCCTGATCGTGAGCATCGCGTTCGCACCGTACGCAGGGGTCTGGTCGCCGATCCTCGCCGTGCTCGCGGCGCTGACCATGACGCTGGGCAACCTCGTCGCGCTCCGGCAGCGGAACGCGGTGCGGCTGCTGGCGTGGTCGAGCGTCGCGCAGGCGGGCTACCTGCTGGTGCCGCTCGGCGCGGTGGGCGCGAGCCGGTCCTCCGGTGGCTCGGTGGCCGACCCCGCGGCCGAGGGCCTGCTGGCGTCCACGGTGGCGTACCTCCTCGTCTACGCGGTGGTGAACCTCGGTGCGTTCGCGGTCGTCGCGCTGGTCGTGGGGGAGCGGAGTGCCCGCGCGCCGCGGGACGGTGACGGGGCGGGCCGCGGCCGCCTGCTCGCCGACTACCGCGGGCTGTTCTGGACGGAACCACTCCGCGCGGGCGCCCTCGCGTTCTTCCTGCTCGCACTTGCCGGCCTGCCGCCCGGTGTGGTCGGGCTGTTCGCCAAGGTGGTCGTCTTCCGGGCGGCCGTCGACGGGGGAGCGGGCTGGCTCGCCGTCGTGATGGCGGTCAACGTCGTGATCGCTCTGGCGTACTACCTGTACTGGACCGCCCTGCTGTTCGCCGAGCCCGAGGGCGGGCGGGAGCGTGCGCGTGGGTCCTCGGCGCCAGCGCGCTCGCGGCCCGTGCTGGCGAGCGCCGCGATCGGCGTGACCGCCGTGCTCGGTGTCCTGCTGTCGGTGGCACCCGGCTTCGCGCTCGACGTACTCCGCGACCTCCCGCTGCCGTTGTGACCGGTCCGCACGAGAACGCCGGGGCCGGTCCCGGGCGGTCTGACGAGTGCGACGTGCTCGTCGTCGGCGCCGGACCCACCGGCCTCGCCCTGGCGCTCGACCTGGCGCGGCACGGTGTCGCCGTCCGCCTCGTCGACCGGTCCACGGCGTACGACCGCGGGTCCCGCGGCCGGGAGATCAGCCCGCGGACCCTCGAGGTCCTCGACGACCTCGGCGTCGCGGGACGGGTGCTCGCGCACGCGGTTCCGGCCACGAGGCTGCGGGTCCACGACGAGTCCGGGCTGCTCGCCGACCTGTCGTGGTACGCCGAGCGGGAGCGCCGGCCGGGTGTGCCGTACCCGTCGCCGGTGCTGGTCCCGCAGGGCGAGCTCGAACGGATCCTCCGCGAGCGGCTCGCCGAGCAGGGCATAGACGTCGAGCAGGGTCTGGAGCTACGCCGGATCCGGCAGGAGCGGGCCGGGGTCGAGGCCACCTTCCGCGGGCGGAGCGGGCTCGACGTCCAGATCCGTTCCGCGTACCTCGTCGGTGCCGACGGGCGGGGCAGCACGGTGCGCGGTCTGGTGGTCCCACCGGACGCCGACGGCCCCACCGCGCCGGCGCGCGGGACGGTCGACACGCGGGCCGCGCCGGTGCGGCAGGTGTACGCGGCGGACGTCGTCGTCGACGGGATCGCGGCGGAGGACGTCACCCAGGTCTGGTACTCCGCCGACGGCGGAGTGAGCGTGCTGTCCCCCAACCCGGGCATCGCGACGTGGGCCGTCCGGATCAGCGCCGACGCAGGTGCGGGTCAGGTGCGCGAGCCCAGCCGTGGGTTCCTCGAGGACCTGTTCCGGCGTCGTACCGGCTGGGACCGGGTCCGTTTCGTGGACGCGCACTGGCTCGCGACCCATCCCGGCGGTGCCTCGGCGGGCGCCGGCGGCGAGGACCAGCTGGTCGAGGCGTACTTCGGCGCCGGCCGGGTCTTCCTCGCGGGCGACGCCGCGCACGCCCCGGCAGCCACCTCCGGAGCGGTCATGGCCGCACCGGGCCTGAACGCCGGCATCCAGGACGCGTACAACCTCGGCTGGAAGCTCGCCGCGGTCGTGCGCGGCGCGGATGCCGAACTGCTCGACTCCTACCCGGCCGAGCGGGCCTCGACTGCCCGGATGCGCGACCTGGCGCCGGACCTCACGCAGGCTCTCCTCGGACGCCGCGGCCAACCGCTGCGCGGACCCCTTCGGGCGGCTCTGGCCGGCCTGCTCCGCGTCCGCCCGTACGCCCGGTGGGCCCTCGCGGGCCAGCTCGCCCGCAGCAGCGGACTCGACCTGCACTACCGCGAGTCGCGCCTGTCCCAGCGACTCGGCGGACGGCGGGTCCTGCTGCGGGCCGGAGACCGGATGCCCGACGTACGCCTGTGGAGCCCGGCCCGCGCGGCCGAGGTGCGGATGTTCGACCTCCTCCGCGGGCCGCGCTGGACCGTGGTCGGCCTCGGCACGGTCACGGCGGAGGCGGTCAGCGCGGTCCTCCGCCAGTACGGCGCACGGGCCGTCCGCGGTGAGGTGGTCGGCGGCGGCTGGAGCGCGGTGCGGGGCGTGACCCTGCTCGATCGGTACGGCGAGGCATCCCACCTGCTCGGCCGGCGTGGCGACACCCTTTTCGTCGTACGACCGGACGGCTACATCGGGCTCGTCTCCGGATCCAACAGCGAGATCGCCACTGCCTACCTCGAGGATCTCCTGCGCGGCTCGCCGGGACCGGACCTGTAATGCTGTAACGGCGCGAGGGCCGGGAACGCTGTCCGGCGACGCCGCGTTTCCCGGTGGGAGGTCCACCGCAGGTATGTACGACCGCACGCACTGCCATCACAACCGCGTCAGGGCGACGACCTTGCTCCTCGTCCTGACGGGGCTGGTCCTCGCGTGCGGAGGGCTCATGGGCGGCGCCCTCGGCCTGGTCCTCGCGTTGGGCCCGGCGGTCGCGCTCGCCGCCGCCACCTACTTCTGCAGCGACCGGATCGCGCTCGGGTCCGTCCGCGCGGTCCCCGTCAGCGAGGCGAAACACCCCGAGCTGTTCTCCCTGGTCAGGGAGCTCGCCACGGCGATGCGCCTGCCTATCCCCGCGGTCCACGTGGCGCCGTCCGTGGCACCGAACGCGTTCGTCGTCGGCCGGACCCGCCGGTCGGCCACCCTCTGCGTCACGGAGGGACTGCTGGCACTGCTCCCGCCACAGGAGCTGCGTACGGTTCTCGCCCACGAGCTCGCCCACGTCGCCCACCGCGACATCCTCGTGTCGTCCCTGGCGGCGGCGCTCGCGACCGTGCTCATGTCCGCCGGCCGCGTCCGGCCGCGTCCGGTCGGCGTGGCCCTGTTCCTCGTGCTCGTACCCCTCACCGCCTCCCTGCTCCACCTCGCGGTCAGGCGGACGCGGGAGTACGACGCCGACGCGACCGCGGCGCGGGTCACCGGTGACCCGATGGCGCTCGCCTGCGCCCTGCGCCGGCTCGAGATCGCCACGTCGCGGGTGCCCCTGCCGGCCATGGCCGGGCTGAGGGGCACGGCCGCCCTGATGATCGCCAGCCCGTTCCGGGTGCGGGGACCCGCCCGCGTGCTGTCGACCCACCCCTCGACCCGGAAGCGGGTCGCGCGCCTCGAGGAGCTGGCCGGCGACCGCTGCCCGCTCTGACCCGTGGGGTCAGTCCCGCGCGGGGCTTCGCGCGTTCGACACCGCCAGGCTCGCGGCGCCGGTGACCATCAGCGTCCCGGCGATGAAGACCAGCGACGCCACGATGCCGATGTGGGGGAGCGGCAGGGGGCCGATGGCGTGCAGGCCCTCGCTCTCCATCGCCTCCAGGATCAGCTTGACGCCGATGAAGCCGAGGATGACGGCGAGACCGTAGCTGAGGTACATGAGCCGGTTCAGCAGGTTGCCGATCAGGAAGTAGAGCTGCCGCAGACCCATCAGCGCGAACGCGTTGGCGGTGAACACCACGAAGCCCACCTGGGTGAGCCCGAAGATCGCCGGGATCGAGTCGAGCGCGAACACGACGTTGGCGGCACCGATGGCGAGCACCACGACCACCATCGGAGTCAGCATCCGGCGGCCGTCGACCGTCGTCGTGAGCCGCGACCCGTCGTAGTCGTCGGAGGTGGGGACGAGTCGCCGCATCGTCCGGACGATCCGGCCGTCGTGGAAGTCGGACTCGTCGCCGTCCTTCTGCACGGCCAGCTTGATCGCGGTGTAGATGAGCAGTGCGCCGAAGAGGTAGAAGATCCACTCGAACTCGTGCACGACGGCGGTGCCGAGCGCGATGAAGACACCGCGGAGTACGAGCGAGATGGCGATGCCGAGCAGCAGGATCTTGTGCTGGTTGACCTCGGGGACCGCGAACCGCGAGAGCAGGATCACGAACACGAAGAGGTTGTCGACGCTCAGGCTGTACTCCGTGATGTAGCCCGCGAGGAACTCCTCGCCGACGTGCGTCCCGGCGGACAGGGTCAGCGCGAGGCAGAACACCGCCGCCAGGCCGACGTAGAACAGCACCCAGAGCGAGGCCTCGCGGGTCCCGATCGTGTGCGGCCGGCGGTCGGCCCAGATGAGGTCGGCGACGATGATCGCGCCGATGGCGACAACAGTGAGCACCCAGATCCACAACGGGACATGCACAAGAGACCTCCGGCGAAGGACATGGTCGACCGCCGGAGGTCTTCTCCGCCCGGACGTGGGTCCGCCGGGCCGGTGGTACCGGATGCGCCTGACCTCACGCACCGTGCTGACGACACCACCACGAGGGAGTACTCCCCTCCAACCGGATGAAGTCTAGAGGGTGCTCAGAGCCCGCTGATGACACCGACCGTCGGCTCCCGTGCGTCCGGTGGAGATGGATCAGCGGTCGGGAACGCCGACGGGCATCGGTTCGTGGACGGCCTCGACGTCGATCGTGACCTCCACCTCGTCGCCCACGACGACTCCGCCCCGGTCCACGACGTCGTTCCAGCTCACGCCGAAGTCCCGCCGGTCGAGGCGGGTACGCGCGACGAAACCGGCGCGCCGGCGAGGGCCGCGATCCTCGCCGCCCTCCCACCAGGGGGTGTCCCACTGTCCGAGATAGGTCACGCCGAGGGTGACCGGGCGGGTGACCCCCCGGACCGTGAGATCGCCCACGACCTCGAACTCCGTCGGGCCCAGCTGGGTGACCCGGGTGCCGGTGAAGCTCCAGGTCGGGAAGTGCTCCACGTCGAAGAAGTCCGCGCTGCGCAGGTGGGCGTCGCGCTGGGGTTCGCCGGTATAGACCTGGGTCGCGTCGATCGTCGCCTCGACCCGCGCCTTCTCGGGATGGTCCGGGTCGACCTCGACGAAGCCGTGGACGTTCTTGAACTGCCCGCGTACGTACGTGACCATCATGTGCCGGGCCCTGAACTCCGCACCGGTATGTCCGGGTTCGAAGACCCATCTCGTCGCGGCCATGGCATTCTCCCCGTCCCGGCTCCGCGTTCGGGATGCTGGCGAACCGGACAAACCGCGCGGCGGGTCGGCCGGTTCTGGTCGTCAGTGCCAGCGTATGCCGGCCTGTCGGACGCAGCGAACGGTCGGAGAGGGCGCCCCCGCTCAGCGGACGGCGCCGTCCGGCAGCACCGCGTGGACGCCCCAGGTCTCGTTGGCGACCTGGGTGATCCGCAGGTCGACCACCGTGCTGGCCAACGCGAGCGCGGTGCCGCGGTCGAGATCGAACAGCTGCTCCATCCAACTCACCATGGCGGCCAGGGCGTCGACCATCGCCTCGTCGAGGTCGGGGTGGAAGCCGAACGTGATCCGGCCGGCGGGTGTCACGGCGTGCACGCCGGGCACTGCCGGCGCCGGAACGAGGTCCACGACCACCTCGGTGGTCATGCCGCACTCGATGGCAGTACCCGAGACCTCGCCGTCGCCCTGGGCGGCGTGCCCGTCGCCGAGACAGAGCAGCGCACCCGGCACCGTGACCGGTAGGTGGAGCGTCGAGCCCGCCACGAGCTCCCGGCAGTCGATGTTGCCGCCGCTGGACGGACGCGGCGGCACCGTGGAGTGCTCACCGGGCTCGGCCGGCGGTACGCCGATCACGCCGAGGAACGGCGCGAGGTCGACGGTGTGGCCCCGGTCGTTGGTGCCGGTCAGCTTCTCGACGTCGAGGTCCCAGAGCAGCCACGACGGTGCTGCGTCGGCGAGTCCGAGCCGCCGGTTGAGTGGGGTGGCCCGGGCGGCGGCGACCGTGAAGCCCCAGTCCGCGGGCTGCAGGTCGACGAGCTGGATGCTGAGGGTCATCCCGGGCTCGGCGCCCCGGACCTCGATCGGGCCGGTCAGGCAGTGGCCCCGACGGTTCTCGATCAGGGTGGGCGGGCCATCGCCGGGCGACTGCTGGCGTTCGAGGTGGCCCGACGCGTCGAGCGAACGGACGATGACCGTGTCGCCGGGGTCGATGGTCAGGACCGGCGGGAGCTCCGGCGAGAACACGTCGGTCACGGTCCCGTGGTCAGGATCCAGGCGGTGACGGGCCACGTAGCACTCCTGGTGGTTTGTGGGGGCGGCGCGAGGTTGCGGGGTTGCGGGGTTGCGGGGTTGCGGGGTTGCGGGTGAGTCTGCCGCGAGGTCACGCCTCCGGGGAAGGCCGGCCGGCGCGTACGGCCCGCGGGGAGGCGCCGAGCTCGCGCCGGCAGGCCTTGTTGAAGGCCTGGAGGTCACCGACTCCCACCGAGGCCGCGACCGTGGGAATCGGCAGCGTCGACTCGCGGAGCAGGTGCCGGGCCCGTTCCATCCGGCGCCGGCGGATGTGCGCCACCACGGTGTCGCCGGTCTCGTCACGGAACAGCCTGGTCAGGTGGTTGTGGGAGACCCCGGCGACGCGGGCGATCTCCGGCACCGTCAGCGGGCTTGCGAGGTGGGACTCGACGTGGGCGATCGCCGTCGCGACCGCGGGGTGCGGGCGGCCCGCCTCCGTGGGCGTCGCGAGCTGCGACACCCGCCACAGGACGGCCCACACCTCGGCGGCCGCTCGGGCGGGAGTGCTCGGCGACGCGGCGATCGCCTGCAGCATCAGCGCGGACAACATCGGTGTCTCGGCGCCACCGTCCTGCATCAGGGGGATGCCACGCGCCTCGCCGGAGGCGGCCAGCCGAAGGTGGGCGTAGAGGTGCTCGGACCGGCCGCGGTAGAGGAAGTGCACCTGCGCGCCGGGCGGGATCAGGCTCACGTGGCCGGGGCGGATCGCGTACGCCACTCCGTCGACGGTGAGTTCGGCGTCGTAGCGGTAGAGATGCAGCTGCCACATGTCGGGCAGCCGGAACACGTCGCGCCGGCGGGCGATCCCGTGGATGCCGACCCCGACGTTCACCACCTGCGGCGGCGTGTCGATCCGCGCCAGGACCTGCCGCGGCCGGGCGACGTCCCTGCGCATCTCGCTCCCTCTCTGCCGGGCGGGTGGGTGCCGGTGGTGGGTGGGTGTGTGCTGTGGTGGGTGGCTGTGGCGCGGGCTGGGCGTTGGCCCTGGCGCACCGACCGGGTTGGTGGCGGCTTGGAAAGGCGGGCCCTCACTCGGACAGGTGAAAAACTACCAGTATTGGTGAATGAAACCCACGCGTTACATGGGGTAGCCGACCTAGCGTTGATGCTTGGCGACCAGTACACCGACGGGCGCCGCCCCCGCCACCCGTCCGACGGGAGAGGACATGACCACCACACCTGCCCGCAAGAACCTCCTGACGTCCGTGCAGCTGGCCCACTTCGTCTCGCACGGTTCGGTCCGGATGGACGCGGTCGTTCCCGAGGAGATGAACGCCCAGGCGATCGACGTCTTCCGCGCCGGCATCCCCGGCGTCCCCTACGGCACACCGGTCGACGAGGCGTTTCCCGAGGGCTCGTTCGCAAGGAGGCTGGTCGAGCTTCCGGACGTGGCCGGAGCGTTGTACAGCCTCGTCGGGCCCGGGCCGACCATCGACCACCACGCCGTACACATCCGTCAGCCGCACGAGGGCCGGTCGCAGCCGCTGCACGGCGACGCGATCATCGACGTACGGACCGACGCGTTCGACGTCCAGCTCATGTACTACCCGCAGGACGTCACGCTCGACATGGGCGGCACGCTGAGTGTGCCCGGGAGCCACCTCCGGCGTACGAACGAGAGCGACACCGGGCGCTACCACAACCTTCGTGGCCAGACCCGGCTGACGTGCCCCGCCGGCACCGTGGTGATCCTGCACCACGGCATCTGGCACGGTGGGCGGCGCAACGACAGCGACATCACGCGCTACATGTTCAAGATCCGCTTCAACCCCACGGTCCGCCAGCTCCGGCTGTGGAACACCGACGACCTCGACGACCCGGCGGTGGGCGACGAGCTGCGCACCCGCTTCCCGTGGTACGAAGCCGCCACGGGCCGCCTGGAGATCTACAACCGGATCCAGATGTGGCGGGCGCTGACCGGCGACGACACCTTCGACATCGACTACTGGGCAACCCGGGTGAGCAACCGGCCCCAGCGCGTCCTCACCGCCCGCGAACGCGCG
Organism: uncultured Actinomycetota bacterium; assembly: GCA_963721745.1. GTDB lineage: Bacteria > Actinomycetota > Actinomycetes > Propionibacteriales > Actinopolymorphaceae > Thermasporomyces. Next base: position 170,713 of record CAVRKO010000009.1, read on the forward strand.
AGCTGACCGGCGCGGGGCGCGGGCGCTGGCCCGGCGCGCGGGCGTGTGGTCCATCCGCCAGCGGAGTCCACACGCCCCGGAGCCCACGAGCCCGCGGAGTCATGACCGAAACGTTGGATACCTGACCGAGCAGTCTGGAGCGTGCATGAGCACCATCACCGAGCGGACCGTGCGCCAGCAGGTCCTCGTGCTGTACCTGTCCAACTCGGGCCTCGACGCGTCCGTCGTCGGGTGGTCGTCGTACGACGGAACGGGGCGGACGACGCCCACCGCGGGCGACAGTGACGAACCGCCCTACCAGACCGGCGTCGAAGCCCTCCTGGACGGCTGGCGGCTGATCCAGGCCTCACAGCTCATCCCGCCGTACCCCGGCCACGAGTACGACGTGTCGTTCAACAAGCACGAGTTCCTGTTCGAGAAGCTCGTCGACATCTCCGGCTGAGCGGGGTGCCACGGCTGATCGCCGCCTGAGCAGGCCACGTGCCGATTGGGATACCTGCCGATCGGGGTCTGCGAGGTCCACCTGGCCATAGCGGGGCGGGTCGTCGGGCGGCCGATGGATGGCACCGGTAGCTGAGGCAGTGGTTGATCCGAGATCACGGCAGATTGGGGTTTCCCAGAGTCGGACGCCTGTCGGTGTCAGACAGGTGACTGAGGCGGCATTGCGTAAGGCTGGGTGCGCACTTCGTTGCCCCAGGCGACGGACATGCCGCTTGCGTCGGTGCATGCGTGCACGCTGCGGATAGGTGTCCACCCCCCTGGCCGAGGTCCGACGGCCGCTCCTTGTTCCGGGCGGCGGGAAACTCCGTGGTCGATCGGGTCTGCTCGGCCCCGATCCACCTTGCTCAGCTCAGTTTCGGATGCGGTGGTTGCGGAGTGGGTTGCGGTGTTTGTCGATCCACTCGGGTGGGATGAACTCGGGGTGCCCGTCTCTTGCGGTGCGGACCTGCCACGTGTCTTGGTGGAGGTGGCGGTGGTGGTAGCCGCAGAGCAGGACGCCGTTGGCCAGCGTCGTCAGGCCGCCCTTGCTCCACGGGACGATGTGATGCGCCTGGCACCACGAGGGTGGCCGATTGCAGCCGGGGAAGGCGCAGCCACGGTCGCGGAGTTCGAGCAGCTTCCTGACCTTGCCGGTGTAGAGCCGTACCCCGTCGGACAGGCTCGCCCCACCACGCTCGCTACCCGGTGTGTAGGTGCTGATCTGGGCGTCGCAGGCGAGCTCCTGCGCCGTCCGTGCCGAGATCGACGCGCCGGTATGGAGCAGGTCGGCGGTGCCGGTGCCGTCGCGGAGCTTGTCGGGGTCGATGGTGAGGACGATCTGCGGCTTCTCCCGACCATGCGTCGGAGCGGCACCGGAAGCCAGGAATCGGCGCAGCAGTTCGTGGAAACCATCACCCATCCGCTGCGCAGGGGTGCGCAGGTCCGGCCCGTCCGCATCCGTCGGCCGCGGCTTGGACAAGGGTTCGAGGGCGACGCGGAACATCTCATTCGTCAACGGGTCGAGCTTGCCCGCGCAGGAACGTGGAGACCGAGTACGGGTCATCCCAGAGGACGATCTCGCGTTCCCGCTCCGCCCTGGCCTCCTCGGCGGCGAACTGCTTCGCCAGGATCCGATCGGCACACTCGGGATCGACTCGCTTCAGGATCTCCCGCCCCAGCCCGGCCAGATCCTTCGGGTCGAAGGTGCCCGCCTCCTTGACCAGCAACTGCTCGGCCTCGACCCGCTTCTCCAGCCCCGCCTCCGCGGGAAGCTTCCGCACCGAACGCGCGATCACCTCCGCGTGATCGGCAGAGATCTCACCAGCCCGCAACGCCTGCTGCGTCGCGGACAGCTCGGTGTCGAGATCGCGGGCCAGTTTCACCGATCGGCTGGCTTCCTCGGGCCGCGTCCGTAGCCGGGCCGACAGCCACGCCGCCGTGTTCGCCGCACCGACCGTCTTCGCCACCTCGCGCCGGTCCGCCTCACGCACCGCAGACAAGAACTCCGCCTGGACCTGCGCGAGCAACCCCTGCAGATCAGCCAGGTAGTCGCCCAGCTCATCGGTCGACATCGACCACGAACCCACGCCGGACACGCCATCCAACGCCGCACGCATCCGCTGCACCAGCAACGCGTTGCGATGCCGAGGCGGGATCCCCGTGGTCGACGTCATGATCCAAACCTAGACCAGACCACCGACAACCAACGGGGGTCGAGACCGACCAAGCCCAACAAAACAAGGGATCCTTCGCCTCCCCTTCCGCACGCGTACGGTCCCGTCGCCGAAGTCGAGCCTGCTCACCTCTTCAGTCGCGCGCCGCAAGTCGGTAAGATCCACCTCCAGGTCGAACCTGCTCAAACGTTTGACTACAGAACCTCGGGCCGGACACCGGCGCGGACACCGGCCCTGACCCCTGGCCGCCAGCAGAGAGGGGACGTGCAGTGACGGCGAACGACCTGAGACCAGCCTGGGCCGATCCACGGCTGCGACGCGTGGCGACCCGGCCCTGGCGCAAGATCCACCTCGACTTCCACAACAGCCAGCACATCGCCAGCGTGGGTGAGGGTTTCGAGCCTGACGAGTTCGTCGAGCAGCTGAAGCGGGCGCACGTGGACTCGATCGTGGTGTTCGCCAAGGATATGCACGGATACTTCTACTACCCGAGCGGGTACGGTCCCGTGCATCCCGGTCTCGATCGTGATCTTCTCGGCGCGCAGGTGGAAGCCTGCAGGAGTGCGGGCATCGCGATCTCGGCCTACTACTGCGTCACCTGGGACAACTATCTCGCCGAGCGGCACCCCGAGTGGCTGGTGTTCAAACGGGACCGCACGACCTACCTTCCGGCGTTCGACGAACCACCGAGCTGGACCGCGCTCTGCCTGTCCCACGAGGACTTCGTCGACCTTGTGGCAAGCCATGCCGAGGAGCTCCTGACCCGCTACGAGCTGGACGGGATCTGGTACGACATGCCGCTGCCGATCGGCGGCGAGTGCTTCTGCCGGCGATGTCTCGCATCGATCCGGTCCGAGGGCGGCGACCCCTTCGACACGGCCACCCAACGAGCCCACAAGCAACGGCTCCTGACCGACTTCCTCCGCCGCAGTCACGAGCAGGCGCACCGGCTTCGGCCCGGCTGCCAGGTCGACCAGAACAACCAGACCCGGCTCGGACTCCGCGAACGCGCCGAGCACCTCGACAACATCGACATCGAGGCGCTCCCGACCGGTGGCTGGGGCTACTTCTACTATCCGGTCGACGTTCGCTACGCACGTAACTTCGGCACCCGCGTGTGCGGCCAGACCGGGCGGTTCCATCGCAGCTGGGCCGACTTCGGCGGGCTCAAGCACCCCAACCAGCTTCGCGTGGAGCTCGCCTCGATCGTCGCGCACGGAGCGCACTGCTGCATCGGTGACCAGCCGCCGCCCTCTGGTCGACTCGACCCGGCCGTCTACGCGACCATCGGACGGGCGTACGCCGAGATCGCGGAGCTCGAGCCCTATCTCGAGGGCGCCGTGCCTCTGGTCGAGGCGGCACTCATCGTCGACGGTCTCCCGCTGACGGATCCGGCCGCCCGATCGGCTCCGGCCGGCAGCGGCAGTGTCGACGACCGGCTACCCGACAGTGTGGCCGGCACCGCCAAGCTGCTCGCCGAGCTCCAGGTCCAGTTCAACGTCGTCGAACCAGACGCGGACCTCGAGCGTTACCGCCTCGTCGTCCTGCCGGACGCCCTCACTGTCAACCCCGACTTGGCAGCACGACTCGAGACGTACGTCGCGAACGGCGGTGCCGTGCTCGCGAGCCACCAGGCCCTGCGGGTCGACGGTCGAGCCGGCGGCTGGCTCGCCGACCTCGGTCTGGCCTACGCGGGCGAGTCGCCGTTCGCCCCGGCTTATCTCGTGCCCGAGGGCGACCAGCTGGGCGAGCTGCCGCGGTTCGAGTTCGCGCTCTACGACGGTACGTCCCGCTGGACGGTAGCCCCTGACAGCCGGGCTGAGATCCTTGCCCGGGTAGGCGAACCGGCGTTCCAGCGCGATGGAGCGCACTACACGAGTCACGCCCAGACTCCCGTCGACCACGTGACGGACTACGCCGCGCTCGTCCACCGCGGCCGGGTCGGCGCAGTCGCGTTCCCACTTGGTACGAGCTACTTCCGGCACGGCTACTGGGTCTACCGCGAGATCATGCGCCACCTGGTCGATGCGGTACTCCCCGAACGCCTCGTCCGGACGACGGCACCGATCAGTGCGGATGTCACGGTGACCCACCAGGAGGCGGACGCCGAACGACCCGAACGCTGGCTCGTCCACCTCGTCAACTACACCGCCAACCGCAGGGCGCCTCACCACATCGAGAACTACGAGGATCCCGTACCCCTTGCCGACGTGGTGATCGACCTCGGTGTCGCCGGACCCGTGTGTCGGGCCTACGTCGCCGGTGCCGGGACGAGCGGCGCCACTCTCACGCCGGAGCGCCATGGTGACGCCTGGCGGGTCGTGGTCCCGCGCGTCGAGGTGAGCGCGGTCGTGGCGGTGGAGCGGTGACGTACGAGCAGTGGCCGGCCCCGGCCCGGACCCGCGCGACGGACGGCCATTCCCCTCAGGCAAAGGAGGGCTGACGCCGTGCAGACGGTGCCCCGACACTTCGAGGACTACGACCTCGGCGAGGAGCGGCGTACGACCGGTCGCACGATCACCGAGGCCGACATCGTGTTGCATGCCGGCCAGACAGGGGACTGGTTTCCCCATCACGTCGATGCCGAATGGTGTGCGACGCAGGATTTCGGTCAGCGGATCGCCCACGGCACGTTGATCCTCTCGGTCGCGGTGGGCATGACCGCCGGAGACATCAACCCGCTCGCCTTCAGCTACGGGTACGACCGGATCCGGTTCGTGGGTCCGGTACACATCGGCGACACGATCACCGTCACCGCGACCATCGCCGGCAAGCGCGACCATCCACGCCGCACCGCGCAAGGTTTCGTTGACGAACAGGTGACCGTCACGAACCAACGCGGCGACACCGTACTCTCGCTCGTCCATGTCTATCTCGTCGAGCGGGCGACCCGGGCCTCCGCCGAGGCAGGCACCGGTTGACAATGCCTCGCACACGTCCACCTGGACTCGCCGACGTCGCTGCCCGTGCGGGTGTCTCGACATCGCTGGTCTCGCGGGTACTCCGTCGCGACGACTCCGTGCGGGTCCGGGACGACACGCGGCGCAGGATTCTCGCGACCGCGGAGGAGATCGGCTACGTGCCGCATTTGCTCGCCCGCAACCTGCGCACCTCACAGGCCGGAGCGCTCGGCCTCGTCGTGCACGAGGTCAGCAATCCCATCTACGGCGAGATCATCCGCGGTGCGCAGCGAGCCGTGAGCCGGGCCGGAAGTGTGCTGCTGCTCGTCGACGCCGAGGCGGTCACCGACGGCGCGGCACTGATGCAGATCGCCGGCGGCGGGCGGGTCGACGGCCTGCTCTGGCAGATGGCGGGCCACGCCGAACTCGACAGCCAGGTACGCGTCGCGGCCCGACACGTACCCGTGGTGCTGGTGAACTCACGTCCGGAGGGTGACCTGCCGGCGGTTCGCCTGGACGACGAGGGCGCGGCCGGTCTGGCCGTACGCCACCTGCTCGAGCTGGGGCACGAGCGGATCGGTTTCGTCGCGGGAGCGGGCGGGTCGGATGTGTCGGCCCGCCGCCGGTCGGCCTACCGCGCCGGCCTCGCCGCCGCGGGCATCCGGCGCCGACAGGCCTGGGAGGTGGCGGGCGGATGGGACGCCGCCAGCGGCCACGCCGCGATGGCCAGGCTCCTGCGTACCCGCTCGCCGGTCACCGCTGTCCTCGTCACCAACGCGCTCGTGGCGACCGGCGCGGTGACCGCGGCGTACGAAGCCGGCCTCCGCGTACCCGAGGACCTGTCGGTGGTGGCGATCCACGATCTCTGGTTCGCCGAACGTCTCACCCCGCCGCTCACCGTCGTACGCCTGCCGCTGCGGGAGATGGGCGAGCGTGCCGTCGAGGTGCTGCTCGACCGGCAGCGAACCGCTCCCGTCGACGTCACGATCACCGAGCCCGCGCCCGAGCTGGTGCTGCGCGGGTCGACGGCCATGGTTCCGGCGGGGCGGTGAACCCACGGTGTCCGGTGGTCCCACGAGCGGCGACGGCGTGACGCTCGTCGACCTGGTGCGGCACGCGACGACGCGGTACGCACGCAGTCGGGCGGTTCTGCATCACGACGGCTGGTGGACCTTCGCCGAGCTTGCCCGCGTCACGACCCTGCTCACCGACGGACTGCGCGACCTCGGAGTCCGGCGCGGTGACCGGGTTGTGGCCGCACTCGACAACCGTCCCGAGCTCGTCGCCCTGGACCACGCGATCTGGCGGCTCGGTGCCGTACGCGTCGCGTTGAGCGCCCGCCTGCACGGCGCCGAGGTGGCCTGGATCGCGGGCGACTGCGAGGCGCGGCTGGTCCTGTGCGAAGGCCGGCACCTCGACGCCGTGGACGGCCGGTCCGCGTGGCCGGCGGCGTCGGTCGTCCGTTCGCTCCCGCCTGACGGGCCGTACGCGCTCACCGATGCGCTCGGCGTCGCCGTCCCGGATGTCAGCGGGGCCGACGGGTCGCGGGGCCACGACGATCCGGTCACCGTCTCCGCGACCGCCGTGGGGATCCGCCCGGACGACGTGGCCGCGCTGATGTACACCTCGGGTTCCACGGGCCGGCCCAAGGGTGCGATCGCCACCCACCGCGCGTGGGTCGCGATGATGACGGCACTCGCGGCCGAGTTGCCGCCGGTCGGGCCGGGCAACGTCGTCCTGCACGTGGCGCCGATGAGTCACTTCGGCGGCGCGGTCGGACACGCGTGCACGTTTCGGGGTGCGGCGGTCGTGACGATGCCGAGGTTCGCACCCCAGCGGGTGCTCGACGCCCTCCGCACCCAGGACGTGACGGTGCTGCCGCTGGTGCCGACGATGCTGCGGGCTCTGGTCGAACGCGTGGAGGCGGCTGGGGGTGGCGAGGGCGGCGAGGGGCGACCGCTGCCCACGCCGGTGGCGCCGCACCTGCGGGCGATCGCGTACGGCGGTTCGGCGAGCTCGCCCGAACTGCTGCACCGCGCCGGTCACGTGTTCGGCGAGGTGCTCCACCAGTTCTACGGCTCTTCGGAGGCGATGGTGCCGCTGACCGCGCTGTCGGCACGCGACCATGTCGTACCCGAGGACGAGCCGTTGCCCCGCCGGCTCGGGTCGGCAGGACGCCCGACACCGTTGTCCGACGTACGCCTCGTCACCGCGGACGGCACGGACGCGCGCACCGGAACGGTCGGTGAGATCGTCGTCCGCGGTCCCACGGTGTCGCCGGGTTACTGGACTCCGGGACAGCCAAGGGACGCCGTGGACGCACCCGGTCCGCCGCCACCCGGGCCGGGCTGGTTCGCGACCGGCGACCTCGGTGTGCTCGACGAGGACGGCTACCTGTACGTCGTCGACCGGGCGAAGGAGCTGATCGTGACGGGTGGGTTCACCGTCTACCCGCGGGAGGTCGAGCGGGTGATCGAGACTCTCGACCCGGTGGCCGATGTCGCCGTCGTCGGGATTCCCCACGAGCGCTGGGGTGAAGGCGTGGCCGCGCTGGTCGTCGTACGACCGGACGCCACACTGACCGCGGACGAGGTGGTCGACGTCTGCCGGGCCCACCTCGCCGACTTCAAGAAGCCTGTCCACGTGGAGTTCGTGACCGCATTGCCGCACACGAGCACCGGCAAGGTCGACCGATCGGCCCTGCGACAACGGTTCTGGGCCGGCCGCGACCGACAGGTCGGCGTGGACTGATGGACAGGCAGGCGTACGCGACGGGCCGAAGGAGGAACAGATGACGAAGCCGACGCAGCTGCGGGGCATCACCTGGAACCACACCCGCGGCTACGCGCCGATGGCCGTGACCGCGCAGGTCTTCGCCGACCGGAACCCGGGAGTCGAGATCGCGTGGGACCGCCGATCCCTGTGGGCGTTCGGCGAGCAGTCGCTGGACGATCTGGTGCGGACGTACGACCTCCTCGTGCTGGACCACCCGATGATCGGGCGTGCGGCGCAGTCGGCGCTGCTGCTGCCACTCGACGGCTACGTGCCCGCGGACCTGCTCGACCGGCTCCGGCATGGAACCGTCGGATCATCGCAGGACACGTACCACGACGACGGCCACGACTACGCCCTGGCGACCGACGCGGCCTGTCAAGTCGCGGTTGCGCGCACCGACCTGCTGGCCGAGCTGGGGGCGGACGTCCCCACCAGGTGGGACGAGGTGCTGGACCTCGCCCGCTCGACCGGGCGGGTGGCCCTTCCGCTGAACGCGATCGACGTCCTCAGTGCGTTCCTCACCCTGTGCGCGCACCTCGGTGCGCCGATGGGACAGGACGGCGACCAGTGCGTCCAGCGGGACACCGGGCTCGAGGCGCTGGCCCTCCTTCGCGAGCTCCGCGCGCTCGTCGACGACCGTTGCCACGAGGCCAACCCGATCGCCGTCCTGAACCGGATGTCGACGACGGACGAGATCGTCTACTGTCCACTCGCGTTCGGATACACCAACTACAGCAGGGCCGGCTACGCTCCACGGCCGCTCAGGTTCTTCGACATCCCACGAGTCCGGGGTGACCGGCCGGCGGGATCGTGCCTCGGAGGCGCCGGTCTCGCGGTGTCGGCGGCGTCGGCGCATTGCGAACTCGCCGTCGAGTACGCCGCATGGGTGGCCGATCCGGAGACCCAGCGGACGGAGTACGTGCGCGCCGGCGGCCAACCGGCAGCGACGCTCGCGTGGGACGACCCGGTGGCGAACCAGCTCACCGGCGACTTCTTCTCCTCGACCCGCGCGACGATCGACGCGGCGTACGTCCGACCACGGAACCCCGGGGTCCCCGACTTCCAGACCGACGCGGCGGATCTGCTCCGGCGGGCCGTGCTGTCGGACCAGTCGCCGGGAGGAGTGCTCGACGCGCTCGACGAGCTGTACCGCGACCGCATTGCCCACCACGCCACTGGAACCCAGCCACGCTGACCGGGAGGAACCGTGTCGACCACGCGCCTTCGGCTCGCCTATCGGGAGTTCGCCGGATTCGAGAATGCCTTCCGGCGGCAGATCGATGCCTTCCAGGCGGCCTGTCCGGACGTCGAGATCGAGCTCGTCGCGCACGACGTCCCCGACCTGTACCACGGCATGGTCGAGGGCGACGGATGCGCGTCCGGTGAGTGGGATCTCTTCCTCTGCAACACGGACTGGCTGCCGCCGCTGATGGAGCGTGGCGACCTGCTCGCCCTCGACCCGTTCCTGCAGGACCGCCGACCGTCGGACTGGCCAGAGGGCTGGAGCGCTTCGCTGCGCGACCTGCAGACCGGCGCCGACGGCTCGACGTACGGGATTCCCTACCACGACGGGCCCGAGATGTTCATGTACCGCGGTGACCTGTTCGACGATGCCGGAGAGCAGGAACGGTTTGCCGCGACGTACGGCTATCCGCTGCGCCCGCCGGAGAACGTGGTCGCAGTTCCGCGACGTCGCGACGTTCTTCACCCGACCGGACGACGATCTCTACGGCTGCGTGCTCGCCGCGATGCCGGACGGCCACAACAGTGTGTACGACTTCCTGATCCAGCTCTGGAGTCGCGGCGGCCGGGTCCTCGACGACGGAAGGGCCGCGTTCGCCGGTCCAGAAGGCGTGCAGGCGTTGACGTTCCTGCGGGACCTGGTCTGCGTCCACCGGGTGACCCAGCCGGATCCGCGCGACTACGAGAGCGTTCGCTCCGGCGACTACTACGCGAGTGGTCGCGGCGCGATGATGTGGAACTGGTGCGGGTTCGCGGTGGTTGCCGACCTGCCGGACTCCGCGATCCGCGGCCGGAACCGGCTCGGTCTCATCCCACGCGGCGACGGTGCGGCGGGACGGCACGTGTCGCTGTCGGTCTACTGGGTGTTGACGATCCCGCGCGGGTGCCGGAATCCCGAGCCCGCATGGGAGTTTCTCCGCCATGTCGCCTCGCCGGAGATGGATCTCGTCACTGCGAGGGAGGGCGCGATCGGGTGCCGGCTCTCCACGTGGCGTGATCCCTCGATCCAGGAGGACTTCGCGAGCTACCGGCTCATCGAGGAGACCCATCGCGGCGTCGAGACCGTACCAGCGATCCCCGCCTACCCGGAGATCAACGAGGTGCTGAACGAGGAGATCGACGCGGTGTACACCGGCGCGAAGTCGGTGGAAGAGTCGCTTGCGGACGCGGCGAAGCGCACGGACGCGATCCTGACCCGGGCATCGACCTCGACGTCGCGGACGGAGGGACGGTGATGACCGCAGGTCAGGCACCGCCGGATCCGTCGACCCTGCAGGACGCGCTGGCGTTCGATCACCGGCCGCGGGTGCCTGCCGGCGGCGGCCGCCCGATCGGCCTGGTGGGTGCCGGTGCGATCGCGCGCGCCGGTCACCTCCCGGCCTACCGCAAGGCCGGCCTGAGGGTGGTCGCGATCGCCGACGTCGACCTGGACACGGCGCGCAGGGTGGCGGCGGAGTTCGACATCCCCATGGCGTATGGCTCCGCGGACCACCTCGTGGCCGATCCCGACGTAGAGATCGTCGACGTGGCGGTCACACCTCAGGCACAGGCCGAGGTCGTGCGGGCCGCGATCGCGGCCGGCAAGCACGTGCTGTGCCAGAAGCCGTTCTCGGAGGACCTCGCGACGGCGGTCGACCTGGTGGAGTCCGCCGAACGCGCCGGCAGCGTTCTCGCCGTCAACCAGCAGATGCGCTGGGACCAGGTGATCTCGTGTACGAAGGCGTTGGTGGACGGCGGATGGTACGGCCAACTGACCTCGGGACTGTTCGACGTGGACGTCATGACCGACTGGCGTCTCTGGCCGTGGATGCTCGAGAAGCCACGCCTGGAGTACTTCTACCACTCGATCCACTACGTCGACGCGATCCGCCACCTGTTCGGCGACCCGGTGAGCGTCGTCGCCGTCACCGGTCGTTATCCGGGACAGCCGGCGACAGGCGAGACCCGCACCACCACGACGTACGAGTACGCAGGGGACCTGTCCGTGACGGTCCTCGCCAACCACAACAACTGGTCCAACCGTCCACGCGCGGTGGTGCGGTGCCAGGGAACCGACGGTCAGTCCGAAGGGACATTGGGCGTGCTGTACGACTATCCGGTCGGGCGTCCCGACACGTTCGAGTTCTGGTCGCGGGTCGTCCACCCGGACCACAGGTTCACACGGACCTTCGCGGAGCGCTGGATTCCCGATGCGTTCGTCGGTCCGATGGCCGACCTGCAGGCAGCGGTCGCCGAGGGTCGGGCGCCGCTCACCAACGGCCGCGACAACCTTCAGACGCTGCGGGTGGTCGAGGCGGCGTACCTCTCGGCCGAACACGGCCGGCGGGTCCGCGTGGACGAGGTGGGGAGCTGAGCCGGATGCTTCCACTGGAAGGACTTCTCGTCCTCGACCTCGCGCAGTACCTCGCCGGGCCGTCCGCGACCTTACGGTTGGCGGACCTCGGCGCGCGGGTCGTCAAGGTCGAACGGCCCGGCACCGGAGACGGTAGCCGGGCGATGCGGCTGGCCGGACTCGTCGTCGACGACGCGGCAGGCGGGGGCGGCTGGCGACAGCCTGCTGTTCCACACGATCAACCGTGGCAAGGAGAGCGTCGCCATCGACCTCGCCGCCGACGACGACCGGGCTCGGCTGCACGACCTGGTGCGCGCGGCGGACGTCCTCGTCCACAGCTTCCGTCCGGGCGCACTCGCCCGGCACGGGCTCGACTACGCCGGCGCGAGTCAACTCAACCCCGGCCTGGTCTACGCGCACGTCAGCGGCTACGGCAACGACGGGCCCTGGCATCGCCTTCCTGGACAGGATCTCCTGGTCCAGGCGCGGACTGGACTGACCTGGCTGAACGGGACGGCTGACGACCCGCCCGAGCCGCTGGGCCTGTCGGTGGTCGACCAGTTGGCCGGAGCACACCTGGTGCAGGGCGTGCTCGCGTGTCTCGTCCGGCGTGGCGTCACCGGACGGGGCGGACTCGTCGAGGTGAGCCTGCTGGAAGCCGCGATGGACCTGCAGTTCGAGGTCTTCACCGCATACCTCAACGGTGGCGGGACGCCGCGCCGGAGCGCGCTCTCCGCCGCCCATCCGTACGTCGACGCGCCGTACGGGATCTACCCGACCACTGACGGCTGGCTCGCACTGGCGATGGGTTCGCTGTCGCAGCTCGGCGACCTGCTGGGCGTGCCCGACCTCGCACCACCCGGGAAGACCGCTGAGCGTGAGGACGGCGCGCAGGCGTCGATGGCGCATCGCGATGATGTCAAGCGAAGGTTGACAGGTGTCCTGCGCACGCGCTCTACCGCCGACTGGCTCGGTGTCCTCGAGCCCGCGGGCTACTGGTGCGCGGAGGTGCGGGACTGGCCGTCGCTCGAGGCGTCGGGCGCGCTCGACGGGCTCGGCCTGGTGGTCACGTGCGGATCCACCGACGGGCGGACCTTCCGCACCACCCGGTGCCCGGTCCGCATCGATGGCGAGGAGCTTGGTGCCTCCGCCGCCGGACCACGGCTCGACGAGCACCGCCCGCTGCCGGGTGATCCGGGGCGGCCGTCACCAGGACCGGAGGGAACCTGAATGGGATCGGCCACGACGTTCAGCATCATCGGCGGCGCCGGGTTTCGCGCGCAGTACTTCGCCAGGATCGCGCAGGCGCTGCCCGACCGGTTCCGGATCGCCGGCATGGTCGTACGGGACGAGGCAAAGGCGAAGGCCATGGCGACCCGGTGGGACGTCGCGACCTACCCGACGCTCGAACGGCTGCTGGACAAGGAACGCCCCGACTTCGTGGTCGTCTCGGTGAGCTCCGCCGCATGTGCCGACTACCTCGTCCGCCTCGCCGAGCTGGGCATCCCCGCGCTCGCCGAGACCCCGCCCGCGCCCGACCTGGACGGCCTGCTCGTCCTTCACGAGCGCCTGGCCGGTCACGGTGCCAAGGTCCAGGTAGCCGAGCAGTACCATCTCCATCCCGTCAACCAGGCAAGAGCAACGCTCATCGAGGAGGGCACGCTGGGCGACGTCACCGAGGCGACGGTCTCGGTGTCCCACCTCTACCACGCGGTCAGCCTGTTACGCCGGATGCTCGGAATCGGCTTCGAGAACGTCGAGATCACCGGAAAGCGGTTCGAGACGGACTGGGTCGCGGGACCCACCCGCGGCGGGCCGCCCCGGGAGGACAAGCTCGTCCGCACCCAACGCGACCTCGCCTGGCTCGACTTCGGCGACCGGCTGGGCTGCTACGACTTCACCGCCAACCAGCACCGGTCGTGGATCCGTTCCAACCATCTGTCCGTCCGCGGCGTACGCGGCGAGATCTTCGACCTCCGGGTCAGGAACCAGGACCTGAGCTGTACGCCCCACGAGTACGAGCTCAGGAGGGTCGACCGCGGCGCGTGGGAGAACCAGGAGGGCTACTTCCTGCAGGGGATCGTGGCAGGGGAGAGGTGGCTCTATGTCAACCCGTTTGTGCCGGCGAGGTTGTACGACGACGAGATCGCCATCGCGACCTGCCTCGACAAGATGGCCGTGCACGTCGCCGGCGGACCCGGGTTCTACGGTCTCGCCGAGGCGTCGCAGGACCACTACCTCGGCATGCTGATCGACCAGGCAACCCGGTCGGGCGAGACCGTCCGGTCGGTCCGACAACCGTGGGCGTCCGACGCCTGACAATAATCCTGTTGCGTCAAAGGGCTCGCGCATCGTTTTCTTGGGGCACATCGACGCCGTGGGTGATCGCCCTTGGCCACAAGACGAGGTGACTAGCGACGGTGAGCATCGCATCCGACGTGACGGCTGACGACGACCCGGAGTCGTCGTACACAGCGGCGCCGCGTTCCGGCGATGTCGCCCGTTTCGCCGCGGCTGTGCCGTTTTATCTGGCCTTCGCCCGCAAGGTGGGTGGGCCGGTGCTCGCCCTGGGCCAGGAGACCAACCCGGTCACGGTTCCGCTCGTCCAGGCCGGCTTCGAGGTCACCTGCCTGGTCCCGCTCGCCGGCCATGATGTTGCCAACGCCGCGGCGCACGTCCGCGACATCGCCACCGCCGCGGGGGTTTCGCGGATCGACGCCGACCCGTGCAGGTTCGGGCTCGACACGCTCTTCCGGCTGGTCATCGTGCCGGAGCGAGCTCTTCGTCGCCTCCACAACAGCACCGATCGCCGAGCGATGCTGGGCCGAATCCGCCGGCAGCTCGCGCGCGGCGGGCGAGTTGTCCTCGACCTCGCCCGCCATACGCCGGACTCATCCCCGTCCGTCGACGAGGAAGCAGTGCTGGAGCTGCTCGAGCACACCGGCTTCGACGTGACGGCTCGCTACGGCGACGCCGAGTTCAGGCCGGTGACGTCGGCGAGCACGACGATCCTCCTTGTCTGCAAGGGTTCCGCGAGCGCGGTCAGCACAGGTGGCGGCGTCATGTCGTCGTGAGCGGCGCGAGCATCCTCTCGACCGCCGCGTGCTCGCCGCCGTGCCCGACGCCGGCGCGTGCCCGGCACCAGTCGAGGGCGGTGTTCGGTGTGTGTCCGTCGGGACCTGCCACCCGACGGTTCGGATCCGCACCGCGGGACAGGAGATGGGCGACGCTACGCGCCTTCCCGTCCCACGCCGCGCAGTGCAGGACCGTGGCACCGTGTGACTCGGTGAGAGTCGTCAATTCGATGTTGACATCGAGCCCGGTGTCGAGCAGCTGGTCGATCACGTCGAGCCGTTCGCACACGGCCGCGGCACGCAGCGCGCGTGCGAGGTCAGCCGGTGGTGTGGTGCCGATGCCGTCGAGATACCCAGCGATGTCGCCAACACCGGCCGCCTCAACAAGGTCGTGGACGACGGCCCCCGCGGAGACCAGTACGTCCACTGCGTCGATGATGCCGTAGTGCACCGCGTGCGCCAGTGCCGTCCCGCTGCCCGGTGCCGCGCGACCGGTGGCCTCGAGGTCGGCACCCGCGTCGAGCAGTGCACGTACCATGTCCGGTTCGCCGTGGCTGGCGGCGGTGATGAGCGCTGGATCGGCGCCTTCGTCGCCGGGGTCGGACGCGCCCGCCGCGAGCAGGACCCGGGTCAGGTCGCCGGCCCGGTGGTGGTCCCACCAGCCGTGGAGGAGGCCGATGCCGACGTAATCCAGGAGCGGCAGAGGCGCGTCACCGACCGGTGCGCGTACGGGCTCGCTGGCCAGGGCGGGATCCGCCGCGACCAGCGCGGCCAGTCCCACGATATCGCCGGCGGAGATGGTCCGCAGGCGTTCGACCTCGGCCTTGAGCCGCCGCCAGCTGGCGAATCCGTACTCCCGCGCCAGCGCCAGTTGCGCGGTGCTCAGCGACAGGTCTGCCGAGGCGTCTGCGGAAGCGGCGCCAAGCCGTACGAGCGCCTCCGGATCGCCCGAGGTCGCGGCGCGGTGGAGGTCCTTGGCCTGATGGCGCAGGTGGTCGAGGTGGGGGTGCACTGGAAGCGTACGAACGGACATGCCTTCTCCCTCGAGGGCCTGCGGTCCGCGCTCAGGCCGAGGAAGAGGCCAACGGCGTTCGTCGAGGTGATGCGGGAGGTGAACTCGGTCCTGCCCGCGGACCCGGGAGCGCCCTCCTGCGCAGGCCCGAGGCTACGTGTCATACGCACATGTGTCCATATGTCCGGCGCGGGAGAGCGTTGCCCACGCCGCCCGCTAGCGTGATATCGTGATATCTATGGCTGAGGAGACGAAGAACATCCTGCTGCGGCTCGACCCGGAGCTGGCGGAGCGGCTCCAGACCGTTGCCGCGGTCGAGGGCCGGTCCGTGTCCGACGTGGCGCGGGAGGCGATCGCGGCGCTGGTCCAGCAGCGGCGGACCGACAAGCGCTTCACCAAGCTGCTCGAGGAGAGCCTCGCCCGTCACCGTCGCACCCTCGACCTGCTGCGTGAGGACGACGACCGGTGATCGCACTCGAGGCGCCTGACATCCTCGCCGTCGCGGCGAGGATCGTCGGGTGTGGGTCCGAACGGATCGTGGAGATCGCGGATGTCGATGCGGTGGAGGACACCGTGGTCGAGGCGCGGCTGGCGGGGGAGTCGGGCGGCGTCGCCGTGGCGGCCGCGGCACTCCTCGGAGGGTTGGTGCGGCGGCGGCCGTTCCCTGGTCCCAACCGGCGGATCGCCATGGCGGCGACCCTGCACCTGCTGGCCGTGAACGACTGGGACCTCTACCTGGAGCCGGTCGAGGAGATCGACCGGATCCTCGACAAGGTGGCCCGCGGTTGGAAGGCCTCGAAGCTCACCGACCAGATCCGGGACCGGCTCCGTCCCCGACTTCCCGAGGTCTCCGCGGGACAGGAAACAGCGGAGGTGGGAGGTGCGTGGGAGTCCGAGGGCGGGCCGTTCGGGTCCGAGTGGACCGAATGGCCTGGGCAGTCCGGAGGGACCGGATGGGCCGAGCTCAGGGAAAGCGTGGAAGAGAAGAAGGGGGAGGCCGTGTTCGAGAGGTTCACCGATCGCGCGAGGCGGGTGGTCGTTCTGGCTCAAGAAGAGGCCAGGCTGCTCAGCCACAACTACATCGGCACCGAGCATCTTCTACTCGGGCTGATCCACGAGGGTGAGGGCGTCGCTGCCAAGGCGCTCGAGAGCCTCGATATCTCGCTGGAGGCCGTTCGCTCCCAGGTCAGGGAGATCATCGGTCACGGTCAGCAGGCACCGAGCGGGCACATCCCGTTCACGCCGAGGGCCAAGAAGGTCCTCGACCTGGGGCTGCGCGAGGCGCTCCAGTTCGGCCACAACTACATCGGCACCGAGCACATCCTGCTCGGTCTGGTCCGTGAGGGCGAGGGTGTCGCGGCCCAGGTGCTCGTGAAGCTGGGCGCCGACCTCGGTCGGACGCGCGAGCAGGTCATCCGGACGATGTCCGGCTCGGAGGGCGCACCACAGGTCGGCACGATGCCGGGCGGACGTCGCGGTCTGCTCCTGCACGAGATCAACGCCCTGCTCGACGACAACGACCGGCTACGCCTCGACAACGAACGGAAGGCAACCGAGCTCACCCGCGTCCGCGACCTGCTCCGACGGCACGGCATCGACCCGGACGAGGAACTGGAGCCCCCGGTGCAGTAGGCGGCCGCCCGCGAGGAAGGCTCACCCCAGCGCGGGGAGGACGTCGGTCGCGATCCTCTCGACGATGCGCGGGTCGTCGTCCCATACCGGGTCGCCCGGGCGCGGATGGTGGAACACGATGTCGGTGAAGCCGAGTTCGGCGTACCTGCCTACGAAGTCCGTGAAGGCGGCCACGCTCGCGAGTGGGCGCTCGTCGGTGTTGCCGGCCAGGTAGATCCGCGTGATGTCGGTGGGATCACGCGCGACCGCGAGACAGAGTTCGGCAAGCTGATCGGCCTGGCGTCGGACGATCCGCGCCGTACCGCCCGCCGATGCGTCCCGGTGGGTCGGGTCGCCGTAGGTGATCCACGCGTTGGCGTACCGTGCGACGAGTGCGAGTCCTCTGGGCCCGCCGGCCGCCACGGCCAACGGCAGCCTGGGCTCCTGGAGGCAGCCGGGAAGCATGCGGGCGTCGTCCGCGGTGAAGTAGGTCCCGTGGTAGGTCGTGGTCGGCTGACGCAGGAGTTGGTCGAGGGCCTCGACGAACTCGGTCAGGCGCGAGAGGCGCTGCCCAGGCGAAAGAACCTCACCGCCGAGCACGGTCGCGTCGAACCCGGTGCCGCCCGCGCCGATCCCGAGCGTGAAACGCCCTCCCGCGATGTGGTCGAGCGTCATCGCCTCCTTCGCCAGCGTCACCGGATGCCGGAAGTTGGGGGACGTGACCATGGTTCCCAACCGGATGGTCTCCGTCACGCCGGCGAGGCCGGTCAGCCACGGCATCGCGGCGTGCCAGGGGCGATCGCGGTAGCGCCGCCACGACAGATGGTCGTAGGTCCAGAGGTGGTGATAGCCCCACTGCTCCAGACGTCTGGCCCGCTGGACAGTCTCGTGCCACGGATCGGTGGGCAGCATCAGGATGCCGACACGCATCCCGCGATCGTAGGCGAGCCCCGCGCCCGGAGGGACTGTCAGGCTGGGATGGCAGGTCGCACGCCCTCGCGGGACACGGCCCACCGGCCCGAACCGACCTCGAACCGGGCGTGGCCTCCGCCTGGCACGGGCAGGTGCACAGTGGCGACGACATTGACCGGTATCCCGACCTCGACCCGGAACTCCTCACCGGTGCGATGCCAGCTGACCGCTGCGTCGCCGCGTTCGGTGGGAACGGTTCCGCTCGCGTGGGTCAGCGCACACCTCGGCGGCCGGATGTCGAGGTTCGCCGCGCCCGGCGCGGCGACCTGCAACCCCAGCAGGTGTTCGAGAATGTCAACGACGGCTTGCGCACCCCACGCGTGCGACTGGCTGTGGTTCGAGCCCTCGTCGAGCGTCCACGCCTCCCAGGTGAACGTCCCACCCTCCGCGAGGATCCTCGCCCACCCAACGTCGTCGGCGTTGGTGAAGAGACGTACGACCGCGTCCAGTCGGCCGAGCTTCGCGAGCGCCTGCACGAGCCGGTGTGCGGTCAGCGGTCCCTGCCGCATTCCCAACTTGGCAAGGTGATCGCCGGCCTGCCGTCCCACCTCGGGTGGCGCGATGCCGAACGCCACCGCGAACGACGTGGCGTGCTGACCGGCGTGCGCGCTGCGCTGGCCGTCGGCCAGCAGGCCGTCGACATAGCGCCCGTCGGGACCGAGCAAGGCGGCGTTGACGGCGACCCTCAGACGACCGGCCTCCTCGACGAACCGCGAGACCTCGGAGTCGGGCCGATCCAGCAGGTGCCCGAGGTGTGCGACATCGTGCAGGACGCCGACCGCCTGGGCATTGACGGTCGTCCTGGCCCGGGTCGCCATGTCGTACCCGAACCGTCCCGGAGCCGGCCAGTCCACGATCCCGTGCAGGTAGGCGCCGCCGCCACCACCCAGGTCGGTGACGAGTCCCGCACAGGGACCGTCGGCCGCGACGTGCCGCAGGACGTAGCCGGCCGTGTCGGCCAGCGCGGGGTACACCTCCGCGACCAGATCGAGGTCGCCGGACTCCTGGTGGTAACGGCGTACCCACTCCGGCATCATCAGCGAGAAGTCGGGGATGTCGCGCTTGCCGTCGCCGTTGGGATAGACCGCGTTGTAACGTCCGCGCTCGTCGTCAGCCTGCCAGTACCTCCTGGCCGACGCGACGAACTCCCGGATCGCCTGCCTGGTGGACGTTCGCTCACCGAACAATGCCATCGTGGCGAACGAGATGTTGACCGCGTCCGCGAGAAACTGCCCCTTCTCCCGCGTCGGCGTGTCCACGAACTGTTCCTGCACACCGAACAGTGCGGACCGTCGCATCAGGTCGAACACGCTGTCCAGCAAGGGATCCGAGGACGTGAACGAGGCGGGTCGGCGGTCGGGCGGAGCGGCGTGGACGACGACGGCACCCACGTCCCGCAGGTCGGGGACCTGCCCTGTATCCGGCAGCTCGAGGTAACGGAAACCGAGGTGGATGAACGCGGCGTACGTCTGGTCGCCGTCGACCTGCGTGTAGGGGAAGGACATGTCCGTCGCCTGTGTCAGCAGCGTGGACGTCGCGACCCGGCCGTCGTCGGTGAGCGTGTAGCCGGCCCGGAGGCGGACGACGTGCCCGGCCGCGCCAGCGTCGAAACGTACGACAGGCCGGCCCGGAACCACCTGGCCGAAGTCCGCGACCGGCGTGCCGTCCTTCGCCGTCAGCAACTCGGTGGCCGTCACGGGTATCTCGGCCAGCCGGGTCTCCTGCGGCAGCACTGTCGTGAACGGAGCGACCGGATGCCGCCCGACGACCGTGGCAGGGAGCCACGCGCTGTCGTCGTACGCCGGTTGGTCCCAGCCGACCGGCACCCGGCGGGCATCGAGGTGCTCGACGAAGTCGCCCTCGTCGTTGCGGTAGCCCGCCTGCAGGTACGGGCCCTCGCACACCTTCCACGTACTGTCACTGACGACCACCTGGCGCGAGCCGTCGGCGTAGTGCAGGACCAGGCGGACGAGCAGCCCGGGCTCGCCCGCCGGCCGGCCCTGGCCGTTGCCGTACCAGTGCAGGAGGACCGCGACCGCCGCGCGGCCGGTGTCGACGAGGGCGTCCGTGACGTCGACGGCCTGGTAGTAGCTCTCGCCCGGATAGGCGAAGGACCCCCGGCCACCCACCCGCGTGCCGTTGATCCACAGGTCGGCGTGGTGGTGGGACGCGAGGTAGGCGCGGGCGCGGACGACCGTGCTCGTGCGCAGGTCGAACTCCCGGCGGGCCAGCGTCCACTCGTCGAGCTGTCGGGAGGTGGTCGTGTTGTCCCAGGCATCGAGCTCGGCGCCGCCATCCTTGCCAACAAGGTCCGAGCCGTCTGCGTGTACGCGGAGGCCGGAGAACTCGGCCTGCTCGCCGGTCGCCTGATAGACGCCGAACTGCCAGCCAGCCGCGGATCCCTCCACCCTCCTGCGGTCGACCACGACCCCATCGACGGAGGTCGCGAGCAAGCCGCCGTTGACAGTGACGCCCACCCGGTGCTGACGGTCGCGGTGCACCTCGAACGGAACAACCTCGGCGGGTCCGAGCCCGTCGGCGCGCGGCGGGTCGCCGAGCAGGGTGTGCACGACGAGTCCCTGCCGGGTGTGCAGCCGCCAGACGTACCCGCTGCCGTCGGGTCCGCGCAGGACCCAACCGGCCGACCGGATCTGCACGCGGACGTCGAACTCGACGGTCGCGCCCTCGAACGGCGGCGTCCGCAGGTAGGTCGCCCCACCGCCCGCCGCGACGATCGCGCCGTCGACGTCCGCGAGGGGGCCGGAGCCACCGGGCGGCCGCCGGATCCAGTCCGCCTCCCAGTCCTGGTCGCGCAGCCCGCACTCGAACGGCTCGGGGGGTGCCCAGTCCGAGGGGTCGTCGCCGCCGAGTTCCCAGACGCGGACGGTGAAGGCGTACGCACCGCCGGCTTCGAGGGCCGGACCGGCGTAGCCAAGGTGGCCCTGCTGGGACGACTCGATCCGACCGGAGTCCCAGACGATGCCGCCTGCGCCGTCGCTCACCCGGAGTTGGTATGCCGACTGCCGCAGCCCGGTGCCCGGGGTCGCACCGCCGGGTTGGTCGTCCGACCAGTCGCTGCCGAGCAGCCAGCCGAACCGCGGCGTCGAACGGGCTGCCAGGGGACGGGCCTGGTCGTCCACGGTCAGCGCTGTCGGATGGATCGTGGTCATCTCGCCCCTGCCGCTCGCCATTCGGTCGTCGGTCAGCCCCGGCAGTCTCGCACGGCGGGGAGAGCGCTTGCCCGGGTCTGTCCAGGAGCGGCACGCTCGTGCAGACCTGGTTGATCGGCGTGGGCGGCGGCCTGGCGTCCGGCCTGGCCGACGACCCTGGGCCGCGGCCGGGCGCGGCTGCCTGGGCGACGACCCTGGCCCGCGGCCTCGCGGCGACGGGTGGTCAGCGGCCCCCGCCGACATCGAGGAGCGCGCCCGTGACATAGGACGCCTCGTCCGAGCACAGCCAGACGATCGCCTGGGCCACCTCGTCCGCCGTACCGCCGCGTCCCATCGGGATCTCGGGTCCGAGGCGCGCGAACCGCTCGGGGTCCCCGCCACTTGCATGGATGTCGGTGTCGATGATGCCCGGCCGGACGGCGTTGACCCGGATGCCCTCGCCCGCCACCTCCCGCGCGAGGCCGATTGTCATCGTGTCGATCGCGCCCTTGGACGCGGCGTAGTCGACATAGCGTCCCGGGCCGCCGAGCGTGGCTGCCACCGACGACACGTTGACGATCGCGCCGCCCTGTCCGGCGTTCCGGGTCGACATCCGGCGGACCGCCTCGCCTGCACACAGGAACGCGGCCACGACATTGATCCCGAACATCTGCTCGAGCCGATCTCTGCTGATCTCGTCGACCCGCGCCTTCGGCGCGACGATGCCGGCGTTGTTGACCAGGGCGGTGACCCGGCCCATCTCGTCGGCCGCCGCGAACAGGTCGGTGAGTCCCGTCGCAGCGGTGACGTCGGACTCGACCGCAACAGCGGACGAACCCGCGTCCTCACACGCCTGGACGACCGAACGCGCCGCGTCGGCGGCGTGCCGGTAGCCGAGGCAGACCGCCCAGCCCTTCCGTGCGAGCAGGACCGCCGAGGCGGCTCCGATCCCGCGGCTGCCACCTGTGACGACTGCGACGGGGTGAGTGTCGGACACGAGACAAGAGGGTCACCCACCGCGGCACCGCGTGGCAAGTCCGGACGGAGTGTCGGCGTGCCGTCGGGCTGCTGCGGCTACGAGTCGAGCCGGCCCGAAGGCCGCACACCGCTTCCTAGCGTGGCGCGTCGGCGACCTGCAGGTCGCCAGGCTGGAGGGCGCCCTGACCGAAGATCAACGAGTAGTCCTCGCGGCCCTTCGCGTGCTGGGTGCGGGCGTCCATGTAGCACACGCTGAACGCCCGGCGCGACGTCTCGGTGTTGTTGACGTCCGAGGAGTGCAGCAGCCAGTTGTGCAGCAGGACCGCCTGCCCTGCCTCGAGCTCGAGGTGGGTCACCTTGTCGGCAGGGCAGTACTTCGTCGCCTGGTCGCGGTCGAGGAAGCCCGAACCGTGCTCGGGGTTGATCAGGCCGTACTTGTGGCTGCCCGGGATCATCTGGACGCAGCCGTTGGCGACCGTGGCGGGGTCGAGTGCGGTCCAGACCGTGATGAGCGGGTCGCGGTCGAGGAAGGCCCAGCGGTCCTGGTGCCACGGCAGGAACGTGCCCTGCCGGGCGGGCTTGTTCATGAACATCGCCCGGAACGCCGCGATCGGGATGTCGCCGTAGGCCCGCCGGCAGATCTCGGCGAAGAGCGGACGCTGCATGTACGCGAGGAAGAGCGGGTCGAACTCGAGGTCCTGGATCTTGCGGTAGTCGAGGGTCGCGCCCTTGTGCCCCTTCGACTGCTTGCCCGCGTCGGCGTACGCGCCGCTGCTGCTGTCGAGCTGCATCAGCATCTTGTCGTAGTCGACGCCGGCGCGGCCGAGCATGATGTCGTCGATGCGCTGCTGGAGTGCGCGCAGGTCGGCGTCGTCGAGCACCTGGTCGAGGACGACGTAGCCGTGCTCGTCGTAGAAGTCCCAGTGTTCCGCGGACAGCTGGCCAGTCATGGTCTGTTCCTCCGGGTGGTGTACGACGCCGGGCGGGCGACAGCGCAGGGCAGCGCCTTGTCCACGGTAGGCCGGCCGGGAGCCCTTCGGAATGGAGCCGCTGAACGCCACGATGGAGAATCTGAACCTCGCGGCCGACTTCTCGAGGAGACGGTGTTCCGTTCTGGGACATCAGTACGGCTGGCTGCCCGGGTCGAGCTGATGGCGGTAGTCACGCGGGCTCCGGCCGAAGTGCTGCTTGAACACCCGGCTGAAGTAGTACGGGTCGTCGTACCCCACCTCGCGGGCAACCGCACCGATCGTCAGCTGGTGGTCGGTCAGCATGGCCGCGGCGCGTTCCATCCGGAGCCTGGCGAGGTACTGCAACGGCGTCACGCCGAGCACCGTCCGGAACACCCGGTTGAGGTGCTGTCCGCTGAACCCGGAGCGTTCCGCCAGCTCGTCGAGGGTGGTGCGGCGGGCCACTCTGGTGTTCAGTTCGTCCAGCACGTCGGCCACCACCGGGTCGACCGGACGCGGCCGCAACAGGCCGAGACCGGCATCGTGCAGCAGGAGCTCGAGGGTGACGAGGCGGGCCCATGCCGGCAGGACGAGGCGTACCTCGTCGGCGGACCGGTCCCACTCGGTGATCACCGCTCGGAGGTAGCCGTCCAGCCGGCTGCCCGCCCGCACCGTGCGGAGCGCCGGCGGACGGAGCAGGTCGAACACGTCCTGGCCACCGGCGAGGTTCGCCTCGACGTGCAGCGACCCGAGCACCACCCGTCTCGTCTGGGACGTCGCCGAGTGCGGCACACCGGGTGGCACGACCAGGAGATCACCGGCCCGCAAGGGGATCGCGCGGTCCCCGAGTGTCCAGACCACCCGACCGCGGCGGACGAAGATGAAGTTGTAGTCGGGCACCGTACGCGGCGCCAGGGTGTAGCCGGCGTCCCGCACCTGGCGCGACCCGCCGACCGCCCGCACCTGGGCGTTCGCGACAACGAAGTCGAGGAACGGTCCCGACATCGTGGAGCGCCCGGGGCTGTCGGCGAGGTCACCACGGGCTCCGCGGGGCCTCTCCCGAGGTGGACGTCGAGCCGGCCGCTCCGTCACGCGATGTCTTCCTGGACGCCCGACTCGGCGCTACGATCGAGGCGGTTCACAGGGAGCCGCCGGTCCGCGGAAAGGGCACAAGCCCACCTGATCGCGATGACCGGTGTGGCCTTGCGCCCTCCTTTCGGCCTGACGATGCGGACATCAGGCGGACGAAAGGGGGTCGCTGTGCCGACCATCTCGCTCCCTCCCCATCCCAGCTTGCGCAACCTGCGTCAGCAGGCGCGTGCCCTGCAGCATGCCGTCCGCACGGGCAACTCCGACGCGGGCACGCGGGTGTCCCGCCAGTATCCCGGCGGCGTGCCCGACGACGCGGCCGCGTTCACGCTGGCAGCGGCCCAGCTCGTGGTCGCCCGCGAGTACGGCTTCTCCAGCTGGCCGCGCATGAAGCAGTACGTCGAGCTGGCCACCGAGTACGGTTGGGACGCCTCGGCGGCCGTCTCCGAAACGGATGCGGAGGCGGGCAGTCCGAAGGACGGCGGTGACGATCCACGGAGCGCCGCGCTCCGGACCGAACGCGCTGCCGACGAGTTCTGCCGGCTGGCCTGCCTGACCCACTCCGACGACGACCCCGGCCGCTGGACGCGCGCCCGACAACTGCTGGGCGAGCACCCCGATCTCACCGCTGACCACATCTGGGCCGCTGCCGCGGCGGGCGACCTCGACGCCGTGCGCCGGCTGGTGCGGGAGGATCCCGCCCGGGCACGCGAGCGTGGAGGACCGCACCGGTGGCGGCCACTGGGCTATCTGGCGTACTCGCGCGTCGACCCAGATGTCCCGCGCGACTCCGCGCTTGGTATCGCCCGGCTACTGCTCGACCACGGGGCAGACCCGAACGAGGGCTACCTGTGGAACGGCCATCCGGCCCTGTTCACGGTTCTGACGGGCGTGTTCGGGGAAGGCGAGCTCGGTCCGGAAGCGCAGCCGCAGCACCCGCACGCGCTCGCGTTGGCCCGGATCCTGCTGGATGCGGGCGCCGATCCCAACGACGCCCAGACGCTCTACAACCGGATGTTCCAAAGTAACAACGAGCATCTCGAGCTGCTCTTCGAGTACGGCCTCGGCACCGGCGACGGGGGTCCGTGGAAGGCGAGGTTGGGCGACGTGTGGGGGACCCCGACGGACGCGCTGCGGGACCAGCTCCGGTGGGCCGTCAACCACGACTTCCTCGATCGCGTACGCCTGCTGGCCGACCACGGCGTCGACGTCGTGTCGGCCTACGACGACGGTCGCACGCCGGCCGAGCTCGCCCACCTCGACGGCCACACCGAGATCGTCGACTACCTCGTGGCACAGGGTGCCGCTCCACCGGAGCTCGAGCCGGCCGGCGCAGTGGTCGCCGCCACCTTCCGGGCCGACCACGCGGAGGTGCGCCGACTGCTGGCGGAGCACCCCAAGGTGCTGGACGAGCTGCGTACTACTCGGCCGGGTCTGATCGTGTGGGCGGCCGCCACCCGGCGCGCCGACACCGTGACCCTCCTCCTGGACCTCGGCTTCGACGTCGACGCCCGCGGTCGGGGCGACATACCACGAGAAGAGTCCTGGCAGACCGCCCTGCACGAGGCCGCGGCGCAGGGGAACCTCGAGCTCGCCCGGCTGCTGCTCTCACGAGGTGCGAGCCCGACGGTGCGCGATGCCCGGTTCGACAGCACGCCGCTCGGCTGGGCGCGGCACGGCGGCAAGGAGGAGATGATCGCGCTGCTCGAACCGGTGACCGCAGACGAGGCGGGCACATGACCCGGCCGATCCGCCGGAGGAGCAGCGGACCCAGCGGAGTTGTCAGAGGAATCTCGGCTTCTAGGCCGAGAAACCTCTGACACGTCGCCATCCCGGATCCGCGCCGCCACCCTTCGCCTCCGCACGACCTGCTCATCCGTACGACCCCATCCCGACGGGAGAATCGCCCATGCAGACCCTCACCACGGCGCGCCTGGACCTCGTGCCGCTCGATCCGGACCGTGACGCCATGAGCCTCCATGCGATGTACGCCGACCCCGGCTACGACGAGTTCGGCGACGGCACGCCGACGTCGGAACGTGGTCGAGACGCGGTCCCGGCTCGCCCATGCGCTGGAGGGCAACGGTGGCTGGACCTGGGCCGTCCGCCTCCGCCCGTCCGACCAGGCGATCGGCACCATCGGGGTGTTCTACGACCAGGGGACGTCGATCCGCGGGCTCAGCTGGTATCTCCGGCGCGACCACTGGGGCCAGGGGCTCATGGGCGAGGCCGCGCCGGTCGTTGTCGATCACCTGCTCGCGCAGCCGCACATCGACGGCGTGGAGGCGTGGATCGATACCCGCAACGTCCGTTCATTGGGCGTCGCTCGCCGGGCTCGACTGGACGAGCGGGCCAGGTTGCCGCGCGTGTACGCGGATCACCTTGCCCAGCAGGTGGTGATGGCCCGGGCCGCCGCCCCACGGGACCAGGACGTCCTGGCCGTACGGCCGACCCTGCACGTGCGTGACATCCACGCGAGCGCCGAGCTGCTGACCACCGTCCTCGGACTGCGCACGTCCTTCCTGTACGGGGATCCGCCGACGTTCGCCCGGCTGGGTGTGGGGGAGTGGTCGGGCAGCCCGGGCCTGGATCTCCGCGCCGCCGACGGCGCCGTCACGCCGACTCCGGTCGCGGTCGACATCGGAGTCGAGACCGACACCGTTCACGCGCGCGCTCTCGCCGCGGGGATGGAGGTGCGTACTCCTCCCACGGACCAGCCGTGGTACCGGCGGGAGTTCACGTTCGTGCTCCCGGAAGGCCACGTGGTGCGGGTCATCGGTCCGTTGCGGCCTTCGTCGACCTCCGGCTGACGGCACCGAATCCGTCGAAGCGAGAACGTGAGAACCGCCGGAGCGTGGTCACCGTACAGGGGTCGTAAGCGCACCCAGCGCATGCGACCCGAAGGAGTGACACGACATGGCTACAACGGCTCGTCCCACCTGGATCGCCGCTCTTCTCGGCGGCACCGCTCTGGTGTTCACGGCGGCGCTCGTGCAGCCGGCCGCCGCGTTCGAACCAGGTCCCAGCCCGGTTGCACCCACCTGTTATGGCAAACCCGCCACGATCCCCGTACCGCCAGGAGGTAAAGCCGTGAACGGCACGGCCGGCAACGACGTCATCGTCGGTACGTCGGGCAACGACACCATCTTCGGGCACGGCGGCGACGACCTGATCTGCGGCGGGTACGGAGACGACTACCTGCGTGGAGACGCCGGCGACAACAAGGTCCACGGCAGCTACGGAAACGATCGTCTGAACGGCGGTGATGGCGACAACCTGGTCGAGGGCGCTGCCGGTGCGGACAACCTGCACGGTGGAGACACGTTCGGCGGCGACGGACAGGACACCCTGTTCGGCGGCGCACAGAACGACAGTATCTACGGCAGCCTCGACGATGCCGACTACATCAACGGTGGTTCGGGCAACGACTTCCTGATCGGATCGGGTGGTCCTGACACCATCTACGGACTGAGCGGCGACGACTACATCGACGGACACACCGGCAACGACCACCTGAACGCGGGTACGGGCGCGGACGACGTGTTCGGCAGCTTCGGCAACGACACGATCAACGGCGTGGACGGAGTCCGTGGCAACGACGACCTCGACGGGCGTGGCCCGTACGTCCACACCGGTACCGACAATTGCGAGCAGGACGCGCTCGACCGCGTGAAGAACTGCCTGTAGTCCAACGGTGGTGGTCCTTGTGGGGATCGACCTGCCAGCTGTGACAGGGGTGTTCCGGCCCGGTGCCGGAACACCCCTTCCGCGCGTCGAGAGCACGTCGGCAGGCGGTGCGAGGCGCGCCGGAGGCCGGGTGTGCACAATGGGCGGCGTGTCCTCGATCACTCTTCCCGACCGGCTGGTCACCACCGCGCGACGCGACACGATCGACCGCACGGCGTGGATCGCGGCATTGCCACAGGTCATTGCCGGCCTGGCGGACCGGTGGTCACTCGTCCTCGGCGAGCCCTACGAGCCGGGAGGCAAGACCGCGTGGGTGGCACCGGTACGCGACCGGTCCGGCACGCCGCTCGTCCTCAAGGTGGGCTGGCCGCACACCGAGTCCAGGGACGAGGCGCAGGGTCTGCGCGTATGGGCCGGCGAGGGTGCGGCCAGGCTCCACGCGGTGCACGAGAGTCCTGACACGGTGGCCCTCCTGCTCGAACGTTGCGTGCCGGGCACGCCGCTGCGTGACGCTGTGGCCGGGCCCGATCAGGACGTGGTAGTCGCCGGACTCCTGCGCCGGCTGTGGATCCCGCCCCCACCAGGGCACCAGTTCCGCAGCCTCCGGACGATGTGTGCGGAGTGGGCGGACCAGGCCGAGGCGAAGTTCGTCCACCACGCAGGCATCCTCGATCCGGGCGTGGTCCGGGACGGGGTCCAGCTCTTCCGCACGCTCCCCACGACGGCCGAACGTGCCGTGCTGCTCTGCACCGACCTGCACGCCGAGAACATCGTGGCGGCCGAACGTGAACCCTGGTTGGTGATCGACCCGAAACCGTACGTCGGGGATCCGACGTACGACGCCCTGCAGCACATGCTCAACTGCCCCGACCGGCTCGGCACGGACCCGGCCGGCCTCGCGCGCCGGATGGCGGACCTGTTGGGGCTCGAGTCCGCCCGTCTCACCGCGTGGCTGTTCGCACGCTGTGTCCAGGAGGCACCGGGCAACCCGTTCCTCACCGAGGTGGCGCTCCAGCTTGCCCGGGACGGCGGCAACGGCTGGATCCGCTGAGCCGCTTCGCCGCGCGGTTCCGCGAGCGGCCCTCGATGTTCTGGACCTCTCACATCGTCGCCGGCTGACGGGCCTGCCGGCGCCCGGTTTGTCCGGGAATGGCAAAGATCTCCGGGTCCGTGTCCGCATGAACCCGCCTCCGGCGGGCAGTCAGTGGAAGACGCCTCCCAGGGCGACCCGCCGTGTGCGGCCACGATGTCGTGGAGCAGGCTCACGCGGTTCCCTGCCGAAAGGAGTGAGCGCCTCCCGGCGCCGCTGACCATGCCGACCGAACCCGGATCCCAGCCCGTGTCCGACGACGCGTCCGACGGCGCGTCCGACGACGCCTCGCCGACCGCCGCGGGCCAGGGAGTCGGCGACGGCCGGGAGCCCAGCGCCGGCGGGCAGGAGACCGGCTCCCGTAGTGCGCCGGCGACGACCGACTGGGTGGTCTTCGGCGTCGCGGCGGCGGTGTCGGTCGCCGTGGTGCTGTGGGGCGTCCTGGGTACCAAGTCGCTCTCGGCCTCGGCTGACGCGACGTTGACCTGGCTGGTCACCAACCTGGGCTGGTTCTTCGTCCTTGCCACCACAGGCTTCGTCGCGTTCGCGATCTGGTTGGCGGTGAGCCGCTACGGCCGGATCCCGTTGGGGCACGACGGCGAGAAGCCCGAGTTCAGAACCGTGTCGTGGATCGCGATGATGTTCAGCGCCGGCATGGGCATCGGGCTGATGTTCTTCGGTGTCAACGAGCCATTGACACACTTCGTCCATCCACCGCCGGGCCAGCCGCGGGACGTCGCGACTGCCATGGGGACCACGTTGTTCCACTGGACGCTTCACCCGTGGGCGATCTACGCCGTCCTGGGCCTTGCCCTCGCCTACGGCACGTACCGCAAGGGTCGGCCGCAGCTGATCAGTGCCGCGTTCACCCCGCTCCTCGGAGAGACCCGTTCGAAGGGCGCGGCGGGCAGGACGATCGACATCCTGGCGATCTTCGCGACGCTGTTCGGCTCGGCGGCATCCCTGGGCCTGGGAGCCCTCCAGATCGGCGCCGGGCTGACCGAACGCGGCTGGCTGGGCAACGCGGGCACCATCCTGATCGTGTCGCTGATCGCGATTCTCACGGTCGCGTTCGTGGCCTCCGCGGTGTCGGGCGTCGCCCGTGGCATCCAGTGGCTCTCCAACATCAACATGGTGCTCGCCATCGTGCTCGCGTTCTTCGTCTTCGTCGTGGGTCCGACGGCGTTCATCCTCAACGTCGTTCCTGAGGCCGTCGGCAACTACTTCAGGGAGTTCGCGGCGATGTCGTCGCGTACCCCGGCGGGCGGCAAGGCGACGACGGAGTGGCTCACCGGCTGGACGATCTTCTACTGGGCCTGGTGGATCTCGTGGGCGCCGTTCGTCGGCATGTTCATCGCGAGGATCAGCCGGGGCCGGACCATTCGGCAGTTCGTCACGGGTGTGATCCTCGTGCCGAGCCTGGTCAGCCTGGTGTGGTTCTCGATCTTCGGCGGTGCCGCCATCAACCTCCAGCAGTCGGGCACCGACCTGGCCGGTGCGGGTGACCAGGAGGCCCAGCTGTTCGGACTGCTCGACGCGTTCCCGCTCGCCGGAGCGACGAGCGTGCTGGTCATCATCCTGGTGGCCATCTTCTTCGTGTCGGGTGCGGATGCGGCGTCGATCGTCCTCGGAACCCTGTCGCAGCGTGGGACCGCGAACCCGCGGACGTGGGCGGTGGTCTTCTGGGGTGTGCTGACCGGCCTGGTGGCGATCGTGATGCTCCTGCTCGGTGGCGAGGTGGCGCTTTCCGGGCTCGAAAGCCTCACCATTCTTGCCGGTGCGCCGTTCGCGGTGATCATGGTGGGTCTGTGTGTCGCGCTGATCCGCGATATCCGAGCCGATCCGATGATTGCCGCCGACAAGCGGATCAGACGGCACTTCCGGGCGCGGGCGGCAAAGGAGAGTGCGGCAGCAGACCACGCGGCCAGCGGCGACAACGCAACGAGCGGCGACAACGCAACGAGCGGCGACAACGCAACGAGCGGCGACAACGCAACGAGCGGCGACGCCACGTCACCACCTGGCCAACCGGATCAGCAGGCCTGACCGTGGCTGGAAGGACCAGACGTTCCGGCGCAGACGTCGGCGGCCTCGGCTGCGGCCGACTCGACCTCGGCGTCGGCGATCTCGGTCGCATCGATGGATCCCCGGAGTACCTGACCGAGCCATCGTTCGGAACTCGCGACATGCACCGTGCTCGCCGCGCGTGCGGCGTCGGCGTCCCGGTCGGCCAGGGCTTGGTAGATGCTCTCGTGCTGGGCGATGGTGAGGTCGGCGGCACCGCGCTGCCGGACACCTCGCCAGATCCGCGCCCGCACCGTACGACTGGACAGACCGGCCAGCAACGTCGTGAGCGTGGCATTGCCGCAGGCCGCGATGACGCGTTCGTGGAACGCCGTGTCGTGGACGACCAGCCGCTCCGGGTCGGAGGCTTCGCGCATCCGGTCAAGATGGCCCCGCAGGTCGGCGAGGAACGCGTCGTCGACCGCAGCGGCGGCGAGGGCGGTGGCCTCGGACTCGAGCACCCGGCGTACGCGCATGACGTCCAGGAGGTCACCGTCCTGGAGCAGTTGGACCGCGAAGCCGATGCCCTCGAGCAGAAGTTGGGGCGCCAGGCTGGTGACGTACGTCCCGTCGCCTCTGCGCACGTCGAGCACTCTCGCCACCGCGAGCGCCTTGACCGCCTCGCGCATCGAACCGCGCGACAGGCCGAGCATGGCGCAGAGCTCCTTCTCCGGAGGAAGTCTGGTGCCAGGGCGCAGGTCACCGGCGACGATGAGGCCGCGGATCTTGGCGATCGCCTGATCCGTACGCGTCACGTTGTGCACGGATTTCGACACTCCGGTTACCGGCGCCATGCTCGTTGATACCTCCGATGTTTCGTCGGATCTCGCGGGCACCGCCTTGACACATCTGCGCGCAGAGCTCCACTATGGCACGAGATTGGTCGGATGTTTATCCCATAAGGTGTTTCCAGTCAGAGGTCTCCCTCCAATGAGCTCTGCGGATGTCGCGAGCGGGCCCGCTGCGGTGAGCGCAGGTCGTTGGCAGGCAAGTCCGGCCGGGTGCGGCAGGCGTTCATCGCCTCGTGTCGAGACCGCGTTCGGCGTCCCGAGAGGAGCGGCTCGTGCCTGACCCCCGAACGGAAGAAACGATCCGTCAGGTCCTACGCGGGGGGATGTCCCGCCGGGCATTCGTCGGTCGCGCCGCGGCCCTCGGCATGTCGGCCGGCACGGTCGCGAGCGTGCTCGCGGCCTGCGGCGGCGGGGAGCGCAAGGCGCAAACCTCAGAAGGCAAGGCGGCCGCAGGCGGCACCAAGGTCGGCGGGCTCGGCAAGATCTACACCGAGGACGCCGCGACCAAGCTCAACAAGAGTCTCGACTGGCCGGAGACGACGGCACCGGAACCCAAGTCAGAGGTGACACTCACCGTCTCGCACGCCTGGGATGCGTCGTTCTGGCCACGGCAGAAGCAGTTCGACAAGTTCTTCACAGAGCGCCATCCCAACATCAGGATCCAGGCGGAGAACACGCCGTTCGACGACTACCTGCAGAAGTACCTCACACAGGTGGCCGGTGGCACCGCTCCCGACGTGATGTACTGCCAGTTCGCCTGGGCGCAGAACTTCATCCAGCGTGGGCTCTTCCTCGCGCTCGACGAGTACATCTCCGCACAGTCCGACTTCGAGCTCGACGACTTCACCAAGCCGTCGTTGCCTTACTACCAGTCCGGCGGCAAGCTCTACGGCGTCGCGTACGACTGCGGCCCGATCATGCTGTTCTACAACAAGGACATCTTCGACAAGGGCGGGGTCGACTACCCGAGTGCGAGCTGGACCATGGACGACCTCAAGGAGGCGTCCATCAAGCTCACGTCCGGCAAGGGCCGGGAGAAGATCTTCGGCCAGTACCAGATTCCCATGCCGGGTGGCGACTTCACGCCGGTGTTCCTGGCACCCTTCGGCGCGCGGTTCGTGGACGAGCAGGAGACGAAGTCCCTGCTCGACCAGCCCGCCGCGGTCGAGGCGGCCACGTGGTGGATGGACCTCTACCTTCAGCACAAGGCGATGCCCTCACCGGCGGACGAGCAGGCCATGGGCGAAGATCTCAACGCCTTCACGCTCGGTCGCGCGGCGATGTCGTCGCAGGGTTCGTGGGCGACACCCGCTCTGCTGGAGCAGGCCGACTTCGAGTGGGCCATCGCGGACTGGCCGAAGGGACCCGAGGGCCACTCCACCGCTGCCGTGGGGAGTTCGTACGCGATCGTCGAGCAGAGCGAGAACCAGGACGCCGCCTGGATCTATCTCAACGAGTACCTCTCGACTGCCGGCCAGATCTTCATGTGGGCCAGCACAGGACGCGGCAGCCCCGCCCGTAACTCCGCATGGGACGCCTACCTCAAGTCGGAGTTCGCTCCCGAGGGAACCGACCTGGTGCAGAAGGCGCTCAACAGCTACGGCACCAGCGAGGGTGTGCTTCGGCAGCCGTCGACGCCGGAGGTCGCCAACACGGTCGAGCCCATCTGGGACCGCGTGATCGACGGCAAGCTGAGTGTCGAGGACGGGTGCCGCGAGGTCACGGCGAAGGTGAACCCCATCCTGGCCAAGAACGCAGGCTGAGGGGACGGCGGCGTGGCGCAGGAGACG
The DNA here is from genome assembly GCA_963721745.1 of uncultured Actinomycetota bacterium. Lineage (GTDB taxonomy): Bacteria > Actinomycetota > Actinomycetes > Propionibacteriales > Actinopolymorphaceae > Thermasporomyces. The sequence goes on from CAVRKO010000009.1 coordinate 204,372, forward strand.
GTCCGGGCGGCGACGGCGGGCGAGCCATCCGACGTCGATGCCGACGCGGGAACGGCAGGACCTCGGGGTGGGCACCCACGAAGCCCGCTCGCGCGTTCGGAGGCGAGGCGGTTCTATCTCTTCGCGTCGCCGTGGATTCTCGGTTTCGTCCTGTTCGGCGGCGGGCCGGTGCTGGCGTCCATCGTGCTCAGCTTCACCGACTGGTCGCTGCTGGACGCGCCCCGATGGGTCGGTCTCGACAACTACCGCACGATGCTGCACGACGACGTGTTCTACGTCGCGCTGCGCAACACGATGTACTTCGGGCTCGGAGCGGTCACCCTTGGCGTGGGAACGACGTTCCTGTTGGCGATTCTGCTCAACCAGAAGGTCCGCGGCATCGCGTTCTTCCGGACCGTCTTCTACGTTCCCTCGGTGGTGGCGGGTATCGCGACCGCGCTCCTTTGGGTCAACATCCTGCATCCCGACTTCGGCCTGCTGAACTACCTGCTCGGACTCGTGGGGATCCAGGGTCCAGGCTGGTTGACGTCGGAGAGTTGGGCGATCCCGGCGCTGATCCTCATGAGCGTGTGGGGCGCGGGCAACACGATCGTGATCTACCTCGCCGGGCTGCAGGGAATCCCGGTGACGCTGTACGAAGCCGCGACGATCGACGGCGCATCCTGGTGGGGCCGGTTCTGGCACGTGACGGTTCCGATGATGTCCCCGGTGATCTTCTTCAACATGATCACCGGCTTCATCGCGAGCCTGCAGGCGTACGTGCTCGTCCTCGTGATGACCAACGGCGGGCCGGCCAACGCGACCCTGCTGTTCGGGCTCTACATCTACCGGCAGGCGTTCGAGTACTTCCACATGGGCTATGCCGCCGCCCTGTCGTGGGTGCTCTTCCTGGTGATCATCGCCGTCACGGGACTGCAGTTCTGGCTGGCCCGGCGGTGGGTCTACTACGAGGCCAAGTGAGGAGGTCGACCATGGCGACTACGACCCGAACAGTCGACTCGCGTCCGACGTTGTTCGGACGTGGCGGGCGCAGCGGGCGCGGCACGGACATGCAGAGGGCCGAGCGCGTCCAGCGGACCTTCGCCTACGTCCTGCTCGTCGCCGGCTCGGTGATCTTCCTCCTGCCGTTCCTGTGGATGCTCACGACGGCCCTCAAGACCTCCAAGGGCGTGCTGTCGTTTCCTCCGCAGTTCATCCCCTCGACCTTCGAGTGGCAGAACTTTCCCGAAGGCTGGACGGCCCTGCCGTTCACCCACTTCTGGCTCAACACGATGCTCATAACGACCCTCGCGGTGGTCGGCAACCTGATCTCGTGCACCCTGCCGGCGTACGCGTTCGCGCGGCTGCGTGCACGTGGCCGGCCGATCATGTTCGTCGCGATGCTCGCCACGATGATGATCCCGGTCGAGGTGACGCTCGTGCCGCAGTTCATCCTGTTCAGCAAGCTCGGCATGGTGAACACGTACTGGCCGTTGTTCCTACCCGCGTGGTTCGGCTACGCGTTCTTCATCTTCCTGCTGCGGCAGTTCTTCATGACGATCCCGCGCGAGCTCGACGAGGCCGCCCGGATCGACGGTGCGGGAGACCTACGGATCCTGTGGTCGGTGATCCTGCCGCTGTCGAAGCCGGCGCTGGCCGCGGTCGCGGTCTTCGCGTTCGTCGGCAACTGGAACAACCTGCTCGGACCACTGATCTACCTGCGCAGCCAGGACAAGTACACGCTCGCGCTGGGACTCAAGCTCTTCCACGGCCAGTACATCACGCAGTACAACCAGATGATGGCGGTCTCGATCATCACCATCCTGCCCATCCTGGTGCTGTTCTTCATTGCCCAGAAGGCATTCGTCAGAGGCGTCACGCTCACCGGCATGGGTGGACGCTGACGCCTCCGACCTCTGAACGCTCAGAGGCGGGGAGGCGGCGAAGTCGAGCCGGTGGTCGATCTCGCTGGCCGAGTCGTGTCGGATCGCCCAGTCGACGATGCTCAGGCTCCAGGGCGGAGAAACCAGGTGATCCGCGGGCGACGCTGCGGAACACTGAGGGGATGGATGCGCACGAGATCCGGCAGGAGTTCGAGGCCCGTGGTGTGGTCCGGTTGGACGCAGCCTTCAGCCAGGACCAGGCAGCCGCCATGCGGACGCTGGTGTGGGGATACGCCGAGCGTAAGGGCGGCCTGCGCCCCGACGACCCGTCCACCTGGCCTGCGAACGGACACGGGGCGAGCTGGAAGGGCATCAACCGGAACCCGGTCTTCGATCCGCTGACCGGCAACGCGGCCGTACGCGGCGCGCTCGACGCGATCTTCGGTGTCGGCGGCTGGCGACCCCCGAGGTCCGGTGCACAGATCCTGGTCACGTTGCCGCAACCAGGGCCGTGGGTGCTCCCCTCCGCCTGGCACATGGACGGCGGTTTCGAACACCCGACCTGGCCGGTCCTGAGCGTGAAGCTGTTCTCCTTCTTCGGCGACGTCGCGCCCGAGGGAGGCGGCACGATGCTGCTCCCCGGCACCCATCGCCTGGTCGAGTGCTACCGCCAGGGACTTCCTCCGGGCACCGGCGGCGGCATGAAGAACTGGCGGCCGTTCATGAAGCACCATCCCTGGCTGGCCGGACTACTCGAGGGGGAGAAGCAGGCGGACGGCGGCAGGTCGTTGGTGGGCCAGTCGCACGAGGTGGACGGTGTGCCGGTCGACGTCATGGAGCTGACGGGTCGGCCCGGCGACGTCGTGCTCACCCACCTGCACACGTTCCACACGAAGTCACCCAACACCGGTGGCTGTCCTCGGGAGATGCTGGGCAAGGAGATCCATCGAACGAGAGAACCGGCCACGTCCTAGCGCCGGCGCCAGCACGTCAGCTCTCATGTCGTGCGGGCGAGTGCCTCCTGGTACTCCTCGCGGATCTGGTCGCCGCCGCGTTCGCGCCAGCCCTGACACCATGCCCGTAGGGCGCCAAGTGGTTCGCGTCAGGTGATGATGCCGGTCTGGCGGTCGTCGTTGTACTGGCTGAGTGCCGCGCTGCGACTGATCGCGAGGTTGGAGACGAGTCCCTGCGTGGGGGAACCGACAGCGTGACCGCCCTCTTCAGCGTCTCCTGGGCCAGGAGGGCGTCGTCCGCGGCGCCCGGGTAGTAGAACGCGTTCGCCACGGTCTGACACATGTAGCTGAGGGTGCTCCAGGTCGCCACCCGGTCGTCCACGATGCTGACGGGGTTGCCGGCGCGTCGTAGTCGAACTGTCGACCCTCGAGGCGTCGTCGTCCTCACCTTCGACACCCCGTGGCTCGTTGACGTGTGCTGAAATGCGCCGGTAACTTACCAACGCCGTACAACCTGACAAGCGTGTCGTTGGTGGCAAGGCTTGCGACCGGGAGGGGCCAGCGTGGACCAGACCGCGGCACCCGGTGCATCCGCGGGATCCGTTACGGCGTTCGGATCCCCGCCACCGCTCGCTCCCACCCGCACGGGCGTCGAACGGCTGTGTGCGGACCCCTCGCTGGTCGGATCCGGGCGGCTGGGGCTGGTCACCAACCACACCGGAGTACTGCCGGACCTCACCTCCTCGGCCGAGGCCCTGCTGGCGGCAGGTGTCCCGGTGGTTGCGCTGTTCGGACCCGAGCACGGGGTCCGGGGTACGACGCAGGCGGGTGCGAGTGAGGCCGACGCACGCGACGAGGACACCGGGCTTCCGGTCCACGACACCTACCAGCACAGGGAGGACGGGCTGGACCAGCTGGTCGCCGGCTCGGGTGTCGACGCCCTGTTGTTCGACCTGCAGGACATCGGCACCCGCTTCTACACCTACGTGTGGACGATGCACGACCTGCTCGTGAGCGCCGCCCGGCTCGGCATCCGGTTCGTCGTACTCGACCGCCCCAACCCGCTATCGGGCGCGGTAGCCGAAGGACCGTTCCTCCAGTCCGCCTACACGAGCTTCGTCGGCCGCGCGTCCATCCCGATCCGACATGGCCTGACCACCGGCGAACTGGCCCGCCACCTCAACGCGAGCGCGGTTCCTGCCCTGGCCGGGCGGCCGGCGGACCTCGAGGTCGTACCGATGACGGGCTGGCGGCGTTCGGCGTTCGGCGACCAGACCGGGCTTCCGTGGGTGATGCCGTCGGTCAACATCCCCACGCTGGACAGTGCGCTCGTCTATCCCGGCACCGGCCTGTTCGAGGGCACGAACCTGTCGGAGGGGCGTGGGACCACCCGGCCGTTCGAGCTCGTCGGAGCGCCGTACGTCGACCGGCGCTGGGCCGTGAGTCTCAACGAACGCGACCTGCCAGGGGCACGGTTCCGCGCGGTCGCGTTCACACCGACGTTCCACAAGTACGCCGGTCAGCAGGTGCGAGGCGTACAGGTCCACGTCACCGACCGGGTGGCGTTCGCGCCGGTCCGCACGGCGCTGACCATGCTGCACTGTATGCGCACGCTCTATCCCGACGACTTCGGGTGGCGAACCGCGGCGGAGGGCGCTGCACTTACCTCCCACCGACACTTCGTCGACCTGTTGTGGGGGAGCGCCGAGCTTCGCGCAATGCTCGATGCCGGCGAGGACCCGGTGCCCCTGCTGAGCGATTCCGGCGGGCTCCCCGGCCCGGCCTCCTGGGTCGACGAGGGCGCCCTGCTGTACGACGGCCCTGACCGTGCCGGCTGACCGGCGGCCAGCCCCCGAGGAGGTCCGAACGGATGGTGCGGATCGCGGGATTCCAGCCCGGCTTGGCCGGGGAGATTGTGGACCTGTGGCGACGTAGTGCGCCAGCGGATCCGATCAGCGCCGAGAGGTTCCGCAACCTCGTACTCCTCGATGCCAACTTCGACCCCGAGGGACTGCGGCTGGCCTTCGACGGCGACGACCTCGTGGGCGCGGCGTACGCGGTCCGACGGCAGGTCGCCATGGTCGGCGCCGACCTCGAACCCGAACGCGGCTGGCTGTCGTTCTTCTTCGTCGGCCGGGAGCCCGGCGGGACGCTCGTCGGTCGGGGAATGTTCGCCGCGTACGAAGACCGGCTTCGTCACCACGCGGAGGTTCGACGTGATGCGGGCGCCACTGTCCGGATGAGTGCCAGCGGTACGCGAGCTGGAACGTCAGCGCGGCGACCGACCGTAGGTCAGGTCGGAGCAGACCGTCTGACCTGTTCCGACCTGACCTACCCGACCCGACCTGCCACGCGACTCCGGCGCGGCTCGGCTCAGTGGCCCGGCATCGCTGCGTCGGCCGTCTCGCGGCCGTGTCCACGGCCGCCGTGACGTTCAGCCGATCTCATCTGGAACCCCGTGGCGATCGTCAGTGCACCGAACACCACCAGCCACAGGCCGAGGATGACCGCGAGCACGCGGAGCGACACCTGGGGGTTGGCAAGGACGATGATGCCGGCCACGACTCCGAGTACCCCGGCAGCCAGTGACAGCAGGCGTCCTGGCCTCGGACCTCCCATGAGGACCGCGAGCACCGTGAGCGCCCCGCCGACGAACCAGAAGAGCCCCAGCAGGAGGGCGAGCACCGTGAGCGCTCGCGTCCCGTCCCGCATCACCAGCACACCGATGACCAGTGCCAGGATGCCCAGCAGGGCGGCGGCGAGCCTGCTGCCGTCTGCCTCCGCCGACGCTGCCCGCGCGAGGGAGTAGATCCCGTAGACGAACAGCTGCAGGCCGAGAAGCACGGCGATGACCGTGAGTGTCGCCGTCGGCCAGGCCACTGCGGCGAGACCGAGGACCAGGCTGATACAGCCGAAGACGAGGACCGTCGTCCAGTTGCGGCCCATCGACATCCAGGGATCCGCGGACGTCCGGCCGGCTCCCCGACCGGTACCCTCGCGCGTTGACTCCGCGTGAGACCTCGTCTCGTCCCGCTCCGCCATACCTTCGTGTGGCTTGGACTGCGGTGGAACCCCTGACGCGCGTTCGGACTCACGAGCGGCCGAGCTCTGTCCCGACGGTCGCTGTGGCTCGTTCGAATCGGACGGCATCGTTTTCGCCCCCTTCGGGCGCTTTTCATGACTGCAGGTTCGCGAGACGCGAGCCTCTTTTTCGGATCTGTCCTGCACTATTCATCGTCACGGGGCTGGTGACGGCGACATCACCCGCGAGGGGTGATCCAGCCGGCCGACGGCGCCGACTCACCGACGTGAGCGTTGCGCGCGCTGGGTGCGCCGGTTCTCGGCCGGGCGGCGTTGGCGAGGCGGCTGGCGCCGAGTCCGCTTCGCACGCGCCGTGTCGTCTTCCTCGTCCCCTTCGTCTTCTTCGTCGCGTTCTCTTCGTCGCGGTCCTTCTCCGCCCGGACTCTCTCGGGCTCCTCTTCCTCCTCCTCGGGCTCCTCGGGCTCCTCGTCGGCAAAGTCCTCGTCGTCGTAGAAGTCCTCGTCGTCCTCGTCCTCGGCAGGGGCGCGCCGCTTGCCGTCGGACTCGTCCTTCTCCTCGGCGACCACCTCGTCGTGCTCCCGGACGATCTCGCCGTCACGGATCTCGCCGCGCCAGCCCTCATCGGCCTCGTCCGGGTCGGCGTGCAGCATCACGTACCGCCTGAACAGCTTGAGGTCGAGCCGGGCCCGGCGGCCCGGTGCCCGCCACAGGTTGGCGGTCTTCTCGAAGAAGCCGTGCGGGATGTACTCGAGAACGACCACGAGCCGGGTGAGGTCGTCCTCCAGGGGATGGAACGTGATGACGCCGTTCACGGCCGTCTGGCCCTCGGTCTTCCAGGCGATCTTCTGGTCCGGCACCTGCTCGGTGACGGTCGCCTTCCAACTCCGGTTCGACCAGGCGATCTTCGCCTTCCAACTGCTCTTCGTGGGGTCCTCCACGTCGACGCTCTGCGTCCCCTTGGACCACTTGGAGAACTGGTCGTATCGGGTCCAGTGGTTGTAAGCCACTCGGATCGGCACGCCGACGTCGAGGTCCTCGATGATGTTCATGGACTTCCCACCGGAGGACTTTCCCCCGCCCTTGAACGCGCTCTTCGCCTTGTCCGCCAGACCTTTCACGCCCGCCTTCGCCACGGCGGACACCGGTGACGCGCCGCCGGCGGACTCCTTGACGATCTTGCCCAACATGCTGCCGGGGTTGGAGTTGCCGTCGGCCACGTCGGTGAGCTTGCGGGTGGTCTCGCCGATCCGGTTCCCCAGCGAACCCATCAACTGCTGCATCTTCGCGCCGGCGAACGCCTCGCCCTCGTCGAGCAGTCGTTGGGTCGCGGGATTCTTCTGCGCGAAGGCGCGGACCCCCTTGCCCAGCTCCGACAGCTTGACCGGATCGCCGCGCAACCGACTTCTTGCCTCACTCATCTGACTCTCCCCGTCTGTGCCGAAAAATCTGTGTCCGTGCTGAAACCTCGCTTGTGGTGCCGCCGTCCGGGTGGTCAGCGCCCGCGCGTGCTGCGCCGCGTGCTGCTGGTCGGCCGGCGACGTTCGCCGGACCTCGCCCGCGGTACGCGCCCGGACTGCCCTTCACTCCTCGATCGTGCGGGTGTCCGCCTGCGCCGTGGGCGTTCCTCGTCTTCAGCCCCGGTGTCGCTCTCACGGGCGCTCTCGTCGTCCTCGTCGGCAGGTGCCTCGTCGCGGTCTCCACGGGACTTCCCGTCCTCGCCCGCCTTGTCCTTGGCGTCGGAGCCCTGGCCCGTCAACGATTCGGTCCGCTGGTGCAGGCTGTCCGCCAGCTTGTTGAGCGGAGCGCTCATCGCGGCGGTCGCGGCCGACCGACCCGAGGAGGCCAGCTCGTCGCGGATCTTGTCCCGGATCTGACCGAACTCCGGCGAGTCGCCGAGCCGTCCCCATGCCTCACGGCCGAGCGAGCGCACGTCGAGCCGCTTGCCCAGGAGCACGGATCCCAACAGGATCGCCAGCTTGACCTTCCGCCGCCGGCCCAGGACATAGCCACCCATCACAGCCAGAGCGATCTTCGTGGAACTGTTCATCGGTCGGTCCCCCCTCGAAAAGCCTTCACTGGTTCACGATCACGGTCGAACGGCGCTTGGCCTCCTCCAGCAGGTCGAGGAGCTCGTCTTCGCGGGCGTCGAACTCCTCGTTGTCGATCTCGCCGTCCTCGAGCGATGCGACGAGCTCCTGCAGCTCGGAGTGGATCCGATCGGGGTCGTACAGCTCCTGCTCGCCAACGTCAGCGACCCGCTGCGCCACCCAGCCGATGCCGCGTACGGGTGCGAGCGGAAGTGTCAGAAGTCCTGTCACGAGTCCCATCGCTGGTCAGTCCCCTGGAGCGGTCACGAAGCTGTACGGCGGCAGTGGTCCGGTGAGCTGGAGGCGTACGTCCGTACCGAGGTCGGCGCCGAGCTTGTCCACGGCCTCGAACGAAGTCGGCGGTGTGGTCACGGCCGACGAGGAAGCTCGAATTGACAGCGGCACCCTTGACCCGCGGGTTGGTGACGCCGCGCACCGCCAGGGGCTCGAGAGTGTCGAGTACCTGTGCACCCAGCGACTCCTGGCGTTCCTCGATCGCGGCGGCGACCGCCTCGCCCAGCCGGACGCGGTCCTCCATGGACGTGGCCGGGTGGGCGCGCAACTGTTGGACCTGGAGGTCGGATGCCGCCACCTCGCGGATCATCGTGTCCTCGTCGGAGTACGCCTTGACGTTGAACTCGACCCGGCCGTCGAGCTCCGTGAGGAGGTCGAGGTGCCCGGCGCTGTCCTGCGTGATGCCTTCCGCGAGGTCCGCCTCGTCGCGCGCGATGATGCCGAACCGCATGGGCAGGACGGTGCCCTGGCGCGCCAACTCCTCGAGCACGTGCTCGTGCGCGAGGACGTCGCGCCGCTTGGCGCGAAGGCCCGGTGGCGCGTCACCCACGATCGCGGCGACCTGACCAGCTTCGAGCCTTCGCAGCCGAGTGGGTGGGTCGCCGACACCTTCGAGCCCACTTACGTCGAGGGGATGGTTCGCGCGGACAATGCCGTAGACGTAGGTGGCGTGCTGAAGTGTCTCATCCGTCATCGTCGTCCTCCGGGTATCTGCGCGACCTCCGACGCGGGTGTGGAACCCTTTCGCGCTCGGGCTCCTCGTCCTCGTCGCCGTCCTTGCCGCGACGGAAGGCATCGCTGAAGGACTCGGCCGCTCCGCTCAGCGCACCCTTCGTCTTGCCGCTGGCGCCCTTCTCCGACAGCTCGCCGACGAACTCCGGCAGCGTTCGAGACCCCTTGCTCTCGGTGAGATCCAGGCGGTTCACGGCCTCCGCGAAGCGGAGATAGGTGTCGACACTCGCCACGACGACCCTGATGTCGATCGTGAGCAGTTCGATGCCCACGAGCGAGACGCGGATGTACGCGTCGATGACGAGGCCCTTGTCAAGGATCAGCTCGAGCACGTCGTACAAGCTGCTCGAGTGTGGGGCCCGGCTTGCCCCCGAGCCCTGCTGCGGCATCAGAGTCATTGCTCAGCACTTCTTCCTATCGTGTGGACTGCCTGGCAGGTGCGTCCCACAGCCCGGGTCCGAACGCGGACCTGGTGTCGCGGTGTCCAGCCAGGTAGTCGCCGAGTTCGGCGGTCTGGCGTTCGAGGGCCATCAGCGCGCGGCCGAGCCGTTCCACCTGCGTGTCCGTCAGGGCACCCGCGTCCATCCGCCGTACGGCCTGCCGTTCCAGCAGTTGCCGCACGATGTCGACGAGCGCGACGACCAGACCGGCGATGCCCGCGTGCCGATCTTCCATGTCCGCCTCGTCCGCCGACAGCGCGGCGGCGGTGTGGACCGGCAGTGCAGGCGCCGGCGCGGCTTGCGTCGCCGGCCGGTGGCCGTTCGACGGGTACTCGTGATTGCGCGCCGCGGGTAGCCGAACCGCCTTGCTGGCAAGGGGTTCGGCCGGGCGGGGGAGTTCGGTCGATGCGGTCGGTGTCGGCTCGTCGATGTCCTCCCGCGGGCTTTGGTCGGCGGGATCCGCGCGCAGGGTCTCGATCGAGGCCAGCAGCAGGCGTAGGTCGAGCCGGACGAGGTCGACGTCGGCGAGCGTGAGTAGGACCGTTCCGTCGACGTACGCCCCGGTGTCCAGCAACCGGTCGAGGACGTCGACGAGCGAGCCGTCGTCGAGGGCCAGTCGTCGCGTGCTCACCGCGTCACCCCCTCGCGGTTCCGGGCACTCTCGGGTGCCTGTCCGCGCGGCCGCGCAACCGACACGGTGGTTGCGGGCGTGTCATCGGAGCCGGTCGCGCCGGTCGCGCCGGCGAGGTCGGCTGGCAGCCGCACGAAGTGGTACGGCGGCCACGGTCCGGTCAGGTCGAGGGCACCCTCTCCGGCGTGACGGGTACGGACGGACTCGACGGCTTCGTGGAAGGCGCGGTCTCCCTCGCGGGATCTCGGCACCAGGTAGACCGCGTCGAACACGACCTCGGCCGACGGGTCCGGGCGGGTAGGGGAGCGGACCACGACGTCCCGGACATACGGCGCCAACGCCTCGTGGACCGAACGCCCGATGCCCGCCCGCCTCCGACCCGACTCCTCGCGGGCCGCGGCCTCGGCCCGGCGCTGTCGCATCCAGGTCGTGCCGGTCGGTGCTGCGGGTGCTGCTTCCTCCGAGCCCGACCTGTTGGCCACCGTCTCCATCGGCACGGTTTCCGCCGCTTCCGCCTTCTCCACCGGCTCTGCCGGCACGTTCGTTCTGACCCGGACGCCCCATTCCGCCAACCCGTCGAGTCGGTCGAGCTCGGCACCGAGCTGCACGGCGTGTAGGTGGAGGATCGCGTGCGCGTGGTCCCGACTGGGGTACAGCACACCGAATCGGAACGGCAGCGCGGTCACGTGTGCGCAGAGCCGCTCGACGACCCGTTCGTGCGTACGCAACGCGTCCTGCAACCAGCTACCGGCACTGAGATCCGGCTCGTCGCCGGTCGACCGGAAGCCCGTGAGCGGTACGGTCGAGCCGGCGATGGCAACGCCGTCGGCCGCGACGAGCTCCACTGGACTGCCCTCGACCCCGACCAGGTCGCGGAGGTCGTCCAGCGCGGCGCCGGCGCCGGCGGCACGTCCGTGGGGAATGACCGCGTACGCATACCACGCGGTGTCGCCGTAGCGGCTCGACTCCCTTGTCTGGCTGGACTCCCGTACCCCGGTGGACTCCGTTGCCCCGCTGGGCTCCCTCGGCCCGCCGGTCTGCTGGGCCGGGCTCGTCTCGTTCGGGCTCGTCTCGTTCGGGGTCGGCGCTTCCGCCGGGCTCCGCACGGTGGCGTCGGCCGCACGGGCACTCGGAACGTGGCGATCTCCGGAACGAGAGCCGAGCTCTCTCGCCACGGCGGCACGGTAATGGTCGGCGAACTCGGCCGCGAGCTCCGCGCAGACCTGCTCCCTCGCCCTGCGGTCGGCCTCGGCCACGAGGACGTCCACCTGCTCGGCCGTCACGCCCACGGCAGGAAGGTTGTCGTCCGGACCGGTCATCGCGGTGCCCTGTCCCGAGGCCGAGGCCGAGGCCGCCGGCTGGTCCGGGCGTCGGCACGGTCGTCGTCGTCGGCGTCGGTGTCGGCGTCCTCTTCCTCGTCCGACCGGTAGCTTCCGGACCTACCCGCCGGCAGGCCGGCACGGACCTGCTCCTCCAGCTGCTCCACCCGCCGCCTGAGCTCGTTGTTCTCCTCCTCCAGCTCGCTGCGGCCAGTCAGGAAGGGGTCGGAGGTCCACCAGTCGATCCCCATGTCGCGCGCGGTGTCGACGGACGCGACCAGGAGGCGGATCTTCAACGTGAGCAACTCGATGTCGAGGACGTTCACCATGATGTCGCCGGCGATCACGATCCCCTTGTCGAGGACGCGTTCGAGGATGTCGGCGAGCGAGTCGGTCGACCCGTACATCGGTGCCATCTGCGAGCGCGCCGCCGGCGTGCCCGTCGTCCGGTACTCGGGGCGCGCGGTCACAGCTCACCTGCCTGGTTGCGGGTGTAACGGCGGCAGCGGCGATACGAGAGCACGTTCCCGTCCTCGTCGGTGCGGGCCTCGTAGCTTGCGAGGACGCTCGTGGAGTCGGGAATCCGGTCCAGTTCGACCAGCTCGATCTGCAGCACCCAGCCGTCGTCGTCACCGCGCTCGAGCCGCGATACGCCCTCGATCTCGCGATTCGTGAACGTCGACAGCTGATGTACTGCCCTGCGCAGGACAGGCATCGCGTCACCATCGGCGGCCCGAACGCGTCGGTCACGCCTGGGCCGCCTGTCCCGAGCCGAACCGGCTTCGGTGGCGCGCGCTCGTCCGTCCCCCATCTGAGCCTTCTTCCGCGTTGTCTCAACGCGATCCCAGCCGACGGCGCATGCATCAGTTGCGCGCTAAGAAAACAGATTCCGGTATACCGCCACCGTACGCAGCCCTCTCGAATCTTTCGAGCCGTGGAAGGTCCCATAGTCCAACGGACTTCGGGGCCACGTTATGAGCGCTGTCGTGCGGTGCACGGGGATACGCGGGGAACGTCGCGTCGAAGGGAATCGTTTTCAGGCCGCAAAGCTCGGCCATTGCATTCTTGGAAATCGGATGAAGGACTTTGCGAGACGAAGTCGTGTTGGTCTCGCATCACGCGAATTTTCCGACCGCCTTATGAGCGCGGCGGACCGTGCCTGCGCAGCGCCCCGGCGAGCAGGGCCACCGCGGGGAGCATCAGGGCGCCCGTGGCGAGCAAGGCCGCGCGGATCGACGCACGCTCGCCGATCAGGCCGACCGGAGGACCGCCGAGAATCTGTCCCGCCGCGTCCACCTGGCCGTTGAGGGAGAACACGGTGGCCCGCGTCCGCGTCTCGGTCTGGGCGGCCATCCAGGTCGCGAACAGTGGATGGCACACCGCCCGGAAGAGTTGGACGGCGAGTGAGGCTGCCACCGCGAGCCAGAACTCCCCGGCCGCCGCGAACAGCAGGATTCCGACCACCATCGCGAACTGGAAACCGACCAGCAACCGGCCGACCCGCCTGGGCCGCTGCACGTCCAGCCGGCGGCGCACCACCTCGGTGACCGCGATCGAGCAGAGCATCGCGGCCGCGCTCATCCCCGCGAACCACAGCACCGGAGTCCCGAACGCCGGGAACGTGAAGTCGGCGAGGAAGTGCGCCTGGCCGAGCCGGTCCCAGCCCTCGCTGCCGAGTCCCACGAACAACGTCGCCCCGACCAGGCAGAGCACCACCGGCCGGTGCCGTACGGCGCGGGTGCCCTCGACCACCTGGCGGCGCATCGAGGCGACGGTCTCGCGCCGCTCGGGACGGACGGGATGGAAGTGGCGCTCCGGCATGATCAGGACCAGCACCACGCCGAGCACCAGCCAGGCGCAGGCACCGACGACGATCGGCAGGTTGAGGGCCACGCTCGCGAGCGCGGCGCTGGACCCGATGCCGAGAACGGTCGCCGCCTGGCCGACCTGCGATCCGCGGGTGAATACCTTCCCCACCCGTTCCTCGCCCACCTCGTCGGCGACCCAGGCCTCCTCCGCGCCGTCGACACAGGTGGCACCGACGCCCCAGACGACGTTGCCGACCAGGACCGCCACGAACGCGGGTACGAGCCCGACGAGCAGGAGGCCCGCCCCGATCAGCAGGTAGCCGACGATCACCGAGAGGCGGCGGCTGTAGAGGTCGGCGATCACTCCCGTGGGCACCTGGGCGAGGAAGGCGCTCACCTCGAGGGCCGTACCGACGAGCACCAGTTGCAGCGGCCCGAGGCCCACGGTCTGGATCTGGTAGACGAGCCCGAGGGTGAACGCCGTGGCCGCGGCGTACGACGCGAGCCCGCGGATGATCAGGTAGACCGCGACTGCGGGCACGGGCGACGGCTCGTCTCTTCCGGGGATGGTGCGGACGCGAACGCTATCCGTACGGCGTACCGGGCGCACGTCCTTTCGCGGCCTGGTCGATTTGTGCCGGCTGACCACCATTGGTCGGTGATCCGGCTCATCTGAGCAGGATCTGGTAGGCAGGGAGGGAAACCGAGCCCCAGGCGATGGAGAAATCATGACGAATCCCACCCGTACCCTCGGTCGCAGCGGCATCGCTGTCAGCCCGATCGGCTTCGGCTGCTGGGCGATCGGCGGTCCGGCGTTCCGCAACGGCAACCCGATCGGCTGGGGGAAGGTCGACGACGACGAGTCGGTCGCGGCGATCGAGGCGGCCCTCGACGCGGGCGTGACCTTCTTCGACACCGCGAACGTCTACGGCGCGGGCCACAGCGAGCGCGTCGTCGGTCGGGCCCTGGCCGGCAAGTGGAAGGACGTCGTTGTCGCGACGAAGTTCGGAAACCTGATCGACGAGGCGGCCAACCAGGCGATCGGCCGGGACGCCTCGCCGGCCTCGATCCGCGAGCAGTGCGACGGCAGCCTCGAGCGGCTGGGCACCGACGTGATCGACCTCTACCAGTTCCACATCGGCGACTACGACATCGAGCGGGCCGGCGAGGTCGTCGCCACCCTCGAGGAGCTCGTGACCGCCGGCAAGATCCGGTCGTTCGGTTGGAGCACCGACGACCCCGAGCGGGCGAAGGTGTTCGCGCGGAGCCCGCACTGCTCCGCGATCCAGCTGCACGCCAACGTGATCGACGACAACCCCGCGATGGTCGACCTGATCGAGGCGGAGAACCTCGCCGGGGTCAACCGCGGACCGTTGGCGATGGGCGCGCTCACCGGCAAGTTCACCCGGCAGACGACGTTCGCCGACGACGACGTACGCCGCCGGTTCGACTTCTCCGGCAAGGAGGGCCGCACTCTCGACGCTCTCGAACGCATCCGCGACGTCCTCACCTCGGGTGGCCGGACCCTGGCGCAGGGCGCGCTCGGATGGCTGCTGGCGCGGAGCGAGGCGTTCGTGCCGATCCCGGGCATCCGCACTGTCGCGCAGGCGCAGGACAACGCCGGTGCGATCGCCCACGGACCCCTGGGCGCGGCCGAGCTGGCCGAGATCGAGAGCGCGCTGAAGGAGCTCGCGGTTCGCTGAGGCTGCCGTACGGAGGGCCGTTCCCGCGTCCGTGGGAACGGCCCTTCACCTGTCGGGCTCGGGGGAGGGTCCCTAACGCTTCGCGGCGAACCGGCTCTTGTACCTCGCGTTCGGCGGTTCGAGGATGGCCCGCTGGCGTTCGGTGAGGTCGGGGTAGTCGTCGGCGTCGTAGTAGGCCGCCGACCACGACACGGCCGCCGGGCTGTACTTGTAGAACGCCGTACGACGTTCGTCCCGGCCCTTCCAGGGCAGCGTTCCGTGGACGAGGGCCTCGGTGAACAGGACCGCGGTGCCGGCCGGTCCGGTGACCCGGCGTACGCACGGGTGCAGCTCCGCCAGCTGCTTCCACCCGTCGGGGAACCGGAACGAGCTCTTGTGGCTGCCCGGCACGCAGGCGAACCCACCGTCGTCGGGGCCGACGTCCTTGAGGTTGAACCCGACGGCGACCAGGCCACTGCGGATCTGGCCGGCGGTCACGGTGTAGTACTCCGACGCGCGGAACGGCACGGCGCCACCGTGAAGGACGGTTCCGATCGGTCCGTCGCCGGACCGGATCACGTCCGCGTAGGTGTGGTCGAGGCGGAAGTCCTGTCCGAGCACGTCGACAAGCACATCGGTCACGGCCGGCAGGTCGATGAGCGACCGGAACGCGGGATCACGCTCGAGAAGCCGCCCGAACCGGTGCGTACGCATCGAAGGCTCGGTCTCCTGTGCGACCGCTTCGTCGACCGCCTGGTTGAGGCGCGCGAGCAGGTCGGCCGGGATCGCGTCCGGGATCGTCAGGTAGCCCTGCAGGTCGAACAGGTAGCGATCCTCGTCGTTCACGTCTCCTCCGTCCACGGGGTCACGGTGCGTCCCGATTCTTCCATCCGTCCCCGACCCGGCAACCGGACGAGGCGACCGGGCGACCAGGATCGGCCGCCCGTCTTGGCCTTGACCACTGGATGATCAGCTGCTCGGTTGGTAGAAACCGGTTTCTGGCGAGGAGCGGCACGCGCGGCGTGCGGCTGACGGACGGAGAACACCACCGATGTGGCAACGACGACCAGGCACCCGACCACCACGACTGGCCGCCCTGGGCGGCGGGGCGCTGACGCTGATGATCATCGCGGGCTCGACGGCCACGGTGGCCACGGCGGCGATGGCGGCGCCCACCCGCCCGGCGGACACCGGCCGGGATCCGGCCGCCAGCTCCGCGGTCGCCGGCGCCTACACCCAGGTGACGGTCGACGGTCAGCGGGTGGGTCTGGGGCTCGAGGGTGTCGAGCATGCGCTGGTTGCGTACGCCGCCATGCACAGGGTCACCGGCGACCCCCACCAGCGTGAGGTCTTCGAGGCGTTGCTCGACCATCTGCTCGCCGCGAGGCCGAGCTACATGGGAACGAACCTCGGCGTCCAGGTGCTCGCCGACCCGTTCCTGCGGGCCCACCCGGCGCTGCTGGCCAACGTGCGGTCGTACGCCGGCATGTTGACCGAGAAGTACGCCGCCGACCCGGGCCAGCTCCTGCACCGGGGCGACATCCGCACCCTGACCGGCAACGCGAGCTTCCTGGTCGCCTACGCGGAGTTTCTCGACGACGGCCAGCCAGGCTCCCAGCCACCGGCCGGGCTCGCGTCAGGCCCGCCCGGCGCGGACGCGGAGCTGCGGCGGGTCGACGCGGTGGCGACGGCGCTGCTGGACCGGCTGGTCGACCTGCAGTTCACGGTTGCCGACGCGACCGAACGGTTCGACAACCCACGGCTCACCGGCGGCTTCCCGCACCTCGTCGACGCTGCCGACGGGAACATGGGCTCGTGGGACGTCCGTACCTGGTCTCCCGCGATGCTCTCCATCGAGCAGTACGCCGCCGTCCGGGCGCTCGCCGAGGGCTTCGGCCGTTACCACCAGGCCGGTTACGGCCGGGCGGCGGCGGCCGCCGCCCGGTCCCTACTCTCGACCCGCGAGATCGACCCCGACCTGCTCTACGCCGGCAGCCCGCCAGGATTCCCTCTCGACGGTGCGACCTTCGAGTTCGCCGAGGAGGGCGGCGAGATGCCGTACCTCCTCACGTACGGCTGGTCCCCGAACGCGGTCGGCGATCTCGGCACCGCGCTGAAGGCCCTCCTCGAGAACCGGATCACCGTGCCGCGCTCGCGCGACTGGGCCCGGGAGTACTGGGGTGGAAGCCCGAGCGCGGCCGTGCTCGACCCACGCCGGTTCCGGGAGGGCCTGGCGGCCAAGCTGGCGTTCACCCACCGGTTCGTCGAGGCCACCCAGCTGCCCGTGCCGGGTACCTTTCCGTGGATCGACCTGCCCCGCGCGTCGTTCCCCGGCACTGGCGACGACGACCTCCGCCGCGGCGGGTGGTACGACGGTTCGGGGCGTGGCGCGATGTCGGCGGTGTACTCGCGGATCGCCCTCAACGGCTACGTCGCCAGCGGCGGCGCGGACCAGGCATTGCTGACCCGCGCCGCCCGGTGGTGGGACGGCATGATCGTCTGGGAGTAGGCCGGGTGCCGGGCCTACGACCCGGGGTGTGCGTCCACCCCGGCCCGGAGGTCACCGAGCGGCCGGCCCGCCGCGTCGTACGCCACGTACCTCTCCAGCCGCACGCGGTCCGGGACGACGATGAAGTACTGCAGGGTGGGCCAGCCCTCGTCGGCACCGATCAGCTTGGCCTCGTGGTGGCGACCCTGCGTGTCGATGCCGTCGACCCGGGCGGCCCTGGTGCTGGCCTGACCGGCGGACAGCTGGAGCCGCATCGGTGAGGTGAGGCCGTCCCCTCCGTAGTGCGGGTAGTCGAGGCGGCCTCCGTCCGTGAGCCACCTGTTGCTCGTGGCGTACGGATCCTTGGCGGGAACGCCCGCTCGCTCGCAGGCGCCTCCGCCGACACCGTCCGCCACGCGGATGCTCGCCCAGCACATCCCGACGCGGTGGCCGGGACGAGGCTCCATCGGGCCGGACTGGTACGACGCGTACAGCACGAAGTCGCCGTCGGGCGCCCGGACGAAGTCCACGGGGATGATGGTCGTGCCCGTTCCGCTCGACGACCTGACCTTCGACCACGCCTTCGTCGGCGGCAGCGTCCAGGCGTACTCGCCCTCGTCCGCGGGCCCGGTGCGCACCGGTGAGGCGGTGGGATGCGGTGTGGCCGCCCTGCTCGCTGGCGGTGCGGGATCGCTGGCCACCGCCGGACCGTCCAGCGCGAGGTGCAGCGCGCTCGCCCCGGCCGGGATCCCGACAGCCGCCAGGGAGACCGCGGTCACGGCCGCGAGGGGAGTGAGGACGCCGAACCGGCGCGACCGCCGTGTCCCGCGGCGGGCCATCCGGCGGGTGGTCTCGTGCCAGAGGCGCGTGGTGTCGACCGGCACGGTGCGGGCGGACTCGTCGAGCGCCTCGCGCACCCGGTCTTCGATGATGTTCATGAACGTGTCCTCACAGTCTTCTCCAGGGCGCGCAGGCCACGGGAGACCTGCGACTTGACGGTGCCGACCGAGACGCCCATGACCTCGGCGATCTGGATGTCGGGAAGGTCGAGCCAGTAGCGAAGGACGATCGCCTCACGCTGGCGCCGCCCGAGCCGGCGGAGCGCCACGATGACGTCGCGGTGGTCGTCTCTGCAGACGACCGTCTCCTCGGCCGAGGCGACCGGGGACGGTGGCGGGAGGGTACGGAGCCGTACGACCCGCAGGTGCCGGTGACGCGACCTGACCGCGTTGACCACGATCCGCTGGAGGTACGGCCTGGGGGTGCCCTGCACTCGACGCCAGGAGCCGAGCAGCTTGCAGAACGCCTCCTGGACGATGTCCTCGGGATCGTCCGCGCCGAGCAGCGCGGCGAGCCGGACGAGACGCCCGGCCTCTCCGTGGAACAGCTCGGCGAAGCCCGCCGGCACGGCGTCGGGGTCCGCGGTGGCGTCGTCGTTCCCGCCCACGATGTCGGCCGCCGTACCGGCCGAGGGTTCGGTAAGGATCCTCATGCTCTACAGACGCGCGAGTGGGCTCAGGGTTGACTCCGAACTTCGGTTTCGCGAGCGGGCCCGCGGGCTAGTGTCCCCACCATGGCCATCGCCGTGGGCACCGCGTCGTGGACCGACAAGACGCTGCTGGAGACGGGCTGGTATCCCGCCGGCGTCGAGACGCCTGAGCAACGGCTCCGCCACTACGCCACGAAGTTCCCGGTCGTGGAGGTGGACTCGACCTACTACGCCCCACCGAGCGAGCGCAACAGCGCCCTCTGGGATGCCCGGACTCCCTCGGGTTTCACCTTCAACATCAAGGCGTTCTCACTCCTGACCCAGCATCCGACCCCGCCGTCGGCGTTGTACAAGGACCTGCGGCCCGAGACCGAGAAGAAGAACCTCTACCTGAAGGACCTCGCGCCGGAGGTGGTGGACGAGGTGTGGGAACGGTTCCTCGATGCGCTCGAACCGCTGCGCCAGGCGGCCAAGCTGGGTGCGTTGCTCTTCCAGTTTCCGCCCTGGTTCGGCATCAACCGGCAGAACAAGCACTACCTCCTGGAGGCCCGCGAACGCTGCGGCGCGTTCCGGATGTGCGTCGAGTTCCGCAACGAGAGCTGGCTGTCCGAGGACAACCGCGGCGAGACCCTGGACTACCTCCGGTCGTACGCCATCCCGTACGTGTGTGTCGACATGCCGCAGGGCTACCGGAGCTCGGTACCGCCGGTGATCGCGGCCACCGCGGACCTCGCCCTCGTGCGCTTCCACGGCCACAGCGACAAGTGGACGAGCCGCAACATCTACGAACGGTTCGGGTATCTGTACGGCGAGGATGAGCTCCGCGACTGGGTGCCCAGGCTGCGTACCCTCGCGGAGCAGGCGGACACCGTGCACGTGATCATGAACAACTGCTATCGCGACTACGCACAGACCAACGCGGAGTTGCTCGCCCGCCTGCTGGACGCCGGCGAGTAGGCCGCCGGCGCCGCTGCGGGAGGGGCGGAACGAGGACACACCGCACCGGCGAGGTGGCCACCCGGTCCGGTCAGGGTCCAGGCACGAACCCAGGAGCCTGCTCCCGCCTACGCGCGGGCGTACCTACCGCGGCCGTGCCGCGTGGTGTCGAGCGCCTGCAGCGGGAGGCCCGTGCGCGGGCGCGGCTCGCCGGTCGTGTCCCGGGTCGCCGCGTCGACGGTGTTGTAGATCGAGAAGATCCGGTCGAGACTCGTCAGGTCGAACACCCGGCGTACGTGGTCACGCATGCCGGCGAGTCGCACGGAGCCGCCTTCGGCGCGTGCCCGCCGCCACGCCGCGACCAGAGCGCCGAGGCCGGACGAGTCGATGAAGGTCACGCCGGTCATGTCGACGACGAGATTCGTCGAGTATTCCTTGACCGCCGCCAGGAGGTTGACCCGGAGAGTGGGAGCCGACAGCAGGTCGACGTCACCGGAAACGACGACGACCGCCCAGCCGCTCGGCAACCGTTCGGATGTGCACGAGAAGTCAGCCACGCTTTGAGTGTGGGGACGCACCATTGCCACCCCGTCTCGCATACTGGTCTCAATTCCGCATCTAACCGTGGAAAGACGGGTCTGTCTACCCATACGGTGGCGAGATGTCTACGACGGGGGTTATGACAGCGCGTGAGCGAATTCTGGAGACCGCTTACGACCTTTTCTCCCACCGGGGCGTACGCGATGTGGGAATCGACGAGGTGGTCTCGCGTTCTGGCGTGGCGAAGGCGACGCTCTACCGGCATTTCCCGTCCAAGAACGATCTCGTCCTCGCCTTCCTGCACAGGCGCGAGCGACTCTGGACCTTCGAGCTGGTGGAAAGCCAGGCGAGGCGACGTGGCGTAACGGCCGAGGAGCAGTTGCTCGCCATTTTCGACATCCTCGACGAATGGTTCGGTCAGTCCGACTTCGAGGCGTGTTCCTTCGTCAACGTCCTGCTGGAAATGGGATCGACGCACCCCCTGGGTCGCGCGAGCATCTCCCATCTCGAGAACATCCGGTCCCTCGTTGCCGGGCTCGCGGCGGAGGCCGGCCTCCGTGACCCGGGCGAGTTCGCCCACGCGTGGCACATCCTCATGAACGGCTCCATCGTGGCCGCCAGCGAAGGCGACACCTCGGCGGCGCGACGCACCAAGGCGATGGCCCGGCTCCTCGTCGACCACCATCGTCCGTCGTCGCGGACGGACTCCTGAACCAGGCTTACGTGGACAGGTCGCCGGGGCAGGTACGCCGGACCGCAACCAGCGCCACGTCGTCGGACGGGTCGTCGTCCGCGAACTGCGCCATCACCGCGGTGCAGAGCGACTCGACGGGGGCGCGGGTGACGACGGACTTGCGGAGCAGCTCCATGGCGCCGTCGAGCGGATGCCCCCGGCGCTCGACGAGACCGTCGGTGTAGAGGCACATCAGCGCGCCGTGGGGGAACGCGACCTCGGTCGTACGTCGGACCTGCTTGAGCGAGACGCCGAGTGGCAGGTCGACCGGCACCTCGAGCAGTTCCGCGCGCTCGCCGGGCAGGGCGAGTACGGGCGGCACGTGGCCCGCGAGGGAGATCCGGAGCACGTCGAGCGACGGGTCGATCGTCAGGTAGAGCACCGTCGTCATCATGTCCGGCTCGAAGTGCTGCACCTTGCGGTCCAGCTTGGTCAGGACGTTGGCGGGGTCGTCGGACTCGATGGCGTACGCGCGGAGCGCACTCCGCAGCCGGCCCATGACGACGGCCGCGCGCAGACCGCGGCCCACGACATCGCCGATCACGATGCCCCATCCGCCGGTCGGGAGGTCGAAGACGTCGTACCAGTCGCCTCCCACGCCGCCGGATCCCGTTACGTACCGTGCGGCCAGCTCGATGCCGGGGATGGTCGGCAGCCGTGCCGGAAGCAGGCTGCGCTGCAGGGCGACTGCCGCCGCCCGGTCGGTGTCGGAGAGCCGGGTCTGGGTCGCGAGGGCGATCCGGTCGGCCACGAGCTGCAGGAGCTGGGTGTCGTCGTCGCTGAACGTACGCGGGGTGAGGGAGCCGACGTGGAGGATCCCGATGACGGTGCCGCCCGCGAGGAGCGGTACGCCGAGCAGGGCCCGGACCCCGGTCTGGCGCAGGATCGGGTTGATGACGGTGCTCTCGTCGACAGTGGTCAGGACGATCGGTTTCTTCTCGGCCGCGATCCGGCCGGCGAAGCCCTTGCCCATCGGGATCCGGATCCGCTCGTCGTACCTGCCCTCGATGCCGCGGGCGGCGGCGGCGACCAGCTCCTGCGACGACGGGTCGTGCAGGAGGACCGCGGCGGTGTCGGCGTCCAGGAGCTCCTGGACCCGGTGGAGGAGCTCGTCGAGGAGTGCGTTGACGTCGAGATGCGCGAGGGAGGTGTCCGTCACGGCCTCGATCCGGCGCAGCCGGTCGTCATCCGGGACCGGCTCCGCGGCCGGGTCCGTGGCAGCCGCGATCACGCCCGGGTCGGCAGCGGCCGGGTCCGTGCCGGCCGCGATCGGATCCGCGTCGCCGGCAGCCCACTGTGCGTCGATGGACATGGCAGCAGGGTAGGACCCGGGAACCGGGGTAGGCGAGCCTGATCCCGTCCAGGTTCAGCCAACACGACCCGCCCGCCAGGCGTGACGTTCCGTGAGTTCAGTCGCGTCCCGGGTCCGCCGGGGTACGGCGTTCATTCCGGCCACCGGCCGGTCATCCGGCGGGTAGCCGTGGCGCTGCCGCGGTCGACTGCCGCCCTGGTCACCCCGAAGATCGCGCCCTGCAACGCGGCCGCGACGAGGATCTCGCGCCAGCTGCGGTCCTCGTCCATCGCGTCGGGTGCGTCGTCCTCCCGGGCGACCAGCTTCCACACCTGCTTGAACGCCGCACCGGCCACGAACCCGGCGAGCATGCCCGCGATCAGGCCGGACGCCCGCTGCACCACGCGCCCCCTCATCGGCACCACCCCGCGCACCGGCGGGCTGCGAGAGGTCTGCGGGCCCTCTGGGCACGGCCCTTCGGAGCCGCCTTCCGACCGACTCTGGCAGCGAACAGTTCCATACTCTCTCCTTCGGGTTGGCGGTGTGCTGCACCTGTGCGGGTGTGCCTCGTCCCAGCACCTGCGTCGGCCGGTGCCGCGCCAAGGTCGTCGCTCATCGCTGCGCTCCCTGGCTGGTCTCCGCCGGGTCCGCCCTCACCCCGCCGACGGTCTGTGCTGCGGCCGGGCTGGCGCGGGTCCGCGGCCACTTTCCGGACAGGGCGAGTACGCCGGCGGCGAGCAGCAGCGTCACGGTGACAAGGAGGGCCGAGAGCCACAGCGGGAGGACGAGCGCCAGCGCGATGATCGCAGTGGCGGCGGCCGCCTGGAGAGCGACGAACCCGACGGCGCCTGCTCCGCCGAGATATCCACCGCCGGGGACGGCCTGCCTCCCCTGCTGGTCCCGCTCCGCCAGCGCCAGCCGCATCTCGCTGCGGATCAGCAGCGACAGCTGCTCGGTTGCCTGCTTCACCAACTCGCCCGTCGAGAGGTCGGAGACTGCTCCGCCGCGTTCGGTTGGCTCGGTCACGTTGTCGCCTTTCCTGGCTCCGGGCAGGAACGTCGTCATGGAGCAGGACGAAATACCGGGGCCTCGTCCGGGTGTGGTGCGTACGCGCGGCTCGCGGCGGAGCCGCCCTACCAGGCCCACGACTGGTCCTGCGGAGGCACCGGCAGGGCGGCCTCGGAGTCGTCGAAGCTGGAGATGGGCAGGGGCCCGACGTACTCGATCCGGGCGCGGGCGCCGACCTGGACGGAGAGCTCCGCCACCGCGGCGTCGAGCTCGGGCAGCCGGTTCCGTCGTACGAGGAAGGCGACCTGCTCCCAGCCCTCGTCCGAGGAGGCGAGCGAGGTGGTGCCGTCGACGAGCTCGCCGAGCGTTCCGATCCATCCGCCGATGAGCCCGGCCCGCCGGGCGGCGAGGTGCTCGGTCACCCGCCGGGTCAGCTCGACGCGCTCCGAAGGGTCCGCGTCCGGTCCGCTGCGCGCCGCGAGCTCACGCAGCTCGGCGTCCTCGTTGAACTGCACCTGCACGGTGTCCTCGTCGAGGGCGAACGTGAGCCGGAGCTCGACGAGGTCCTCGATGGCGTCGAGCCGTCGACGCAGGACCTGCGCCTGTTCCGGCCCGAGCAGCTCCGTCGTCACCGCGTCGGTGTCCGGTGCGGTCGTGCCCGCCCGGAGGGGAAGCACCGGACCTCCCCGGACGAGCCGCGCAAGGACGTCCAAGTGCCGTACCGCGTCCTCCTCGGTGAGCACGCGGTCGTCACTCCATGGCTCGACCACCACCGCGAGACCGTTCGCCTCGACCAGCTCGAGATCTGGCGGGTCGTCGGCACGGTGCGGGATGAGCTCGGGCCCGGCGGTCGCGGTGCCGGACGTGTGCGCCCGTTCGCGTCCTCCGGGTTCAGGTTCGCCGTCGGCGGGCCGGAGCTGATGACCCGCGTAGACGACGCCGTGCAGGAGGTAGCTCACGAGTCCCCCCTCGCACGCCGGACGACACCGCTCGGCGTTGGTACGCGGTCGGGACGCTGAACCACTGCGGCCATCTCGTTGGTTCCTTCCACCTCGCCCATGCCCCTCGTGTGGGCGCGCGGCCGCGAGGACATGACGTGGCGGGGCGTCGGTACGCCCGGCTTCGGTGTCGAGGTCCTCGGTCGCCCGTTGCGGCGGATACCGGTCACGCCGTCGTACGCGCCGTCTGGAGGGGTCGAGGGTCTGCCTGCGTTTCGTTCCCCCGAGGCTGTTGCCGTCTCACGTTGCTGCGGCGCATCCACGCGGAGCGCCGGGTGTGGAACGTCAGGGGCCTGGGTTTACCCGTCGACACTCTGTGCAAACGCTTGTGACGCGGCCTGCGTACTGCCAGGACGAGCGGCTCGTACGGGTCGCTCCGTTGGCGGTGCGCCATGTCGCTCTCACCTCCGAAGGACGGGGGAGAGGGACGACGCTCGCCGTCCGCCCGTCCGGACAACGCGTACGACTACCCTGGGCAGCCTTCGCAAACTCAGCCCGGAAAGGTGCGAAACGAGTGGGTTCGACCCGAGACCCGTGTCCAGAAACGGACGCAGTCGGCGATATTCGCGGGCCAGTCGGCGGACACGCTCGTAACGTCGGCGGGGCAGGCCGGGCCGGCCCCGCACGTGGAGGAGCTCGACAGTGAGTGACACACCGCTGTACGACAGCTTGATCGCGGAACGTCTGGGACGAGGACCAACGGAGTTCGAAGGCCACGACACGTGGGACGAGTCGGAGGAGGCGCAGGCCGCCTACGATCGCGGCGTCGCCGACGCCGAGTCGACCGCGCACATCTTCTGGGGACATCCGGCGCCCGCCCCGGCCAAGCCACCGGCGAAGGCCCGCCAGCGCCGGCGGGGCCGGGTCGCCGGCTGAACCTGCTCGTCGGCTGAGCCTGCTCGTCGGCTGGTCCTGCTCGTCGGGCTGGGCCTCGGCGACGCGCCGCGCGCTGGTCCGCGCCGGGTTTGGTGCCTGCTCCGGGACGGAATCAGGCAGGATGTTGCACTGCCGGCGGTGGTTCCTGCCCGCGTGAGGTGTGCCGCGACCTGTGCGACACCCGCGTCGGATGGTTCCTACCGCACCGCACTCGGCAGCAGCGACGTGACGTGAGGACGGTAGGGGATGGCGCGGCAGGTCTGGAGCGGCTCGCTCAGTTTCGGTCTGGTGAACGTCCCGGTGGGGCTGCTGAGCGCCACCGAACAAAAGGACGTGTCGTTCCACCAACGCGAGAAGGGCACGGACGCCCGGATCCGCTACAAGCGGGTCGCCGAGGGGTCCGACCGCGAGGTCGAGTACAAGAACATCGTCAAGGGCTACGAGCTCGGCAACGACACGTTCGTCACGCTCACCCAGGACGAGGTCGAGGCAGCGAGCCTCGGCAAGTCCCGCGCGATCGAGATCAGCGACTTCGTAGACCTCGCGGACGTCGACCCCATCTACTACGAGAAGAGCTACTACCTCGCGCCGAAGGACGAGAGCGCCCACCAGGCGTACGCCCTGATGCGCGACGCCATGATGCATACCGGACTTGCCGGCGTCGGAACATTCGTGATGCGGGGCAAGGAGTACCTCGCGGTGATCCGCCCGTGGAAGAAGGTGCTGGTCCTCGAGACGCTGCTCTTCGCCGACGAGGTACGCAACCCCGCGGACGTCATCGACGACCTGCCCGCGACCCGCAAGGCCGACAGCCGTGAGATGAAGGCCGCCGTCAACCTGATCGAACAGCTCACCACGGAGTGGGAGCCCGAGCAGTACCACGACTCCTACCGTGAGCGGCTGCTCAGTGTCGTGAAGGACAAGGCGAAGGGCCGCGAGGTCAAGGTCGAGGAGGCGGCGCCGGCCGATGACAACGTCCTCGACCTCATGGAGGCGTTGCAGCGCAGCGTGGACGCTGCCAAGGGCGGCGCCGCGACGGCCCGCAAGGCCACCAGCGCCAAGGCGACCTCGAAGTCAGGCGCCTCGTCCAGCCGTTCGTCGTCGCGTTCCAAGAGCGCCGCGAATGCGAGTGACGTGGGCAAGCTCACCAAGCGCGAGCTCTACCAGCTCGCCAGCGAGCTCGGCATCGACGGGCGTTCGCAGATGAGCCGCGCGGAGCTCGAACGTGCTGTCAGGAAGGCGTCCTGAGCCTGATCGCCCGCACCAGTCGCCCGCATCGGGTGGTGGTTGGTCACGTGCGAGGAGTTTGCCTGGGAGCCGGACGGGTAGCTGCGATCGCCCGCGAAAACGGGCGCCGCGGGGCCTGTTCCAGGTCCCGCCCGACTCTTAGGACCCGGAGGAGCAGACATGGGCATCATCGCGTTTCTCATCCTTGGGCTGATCTGCGCCGTCATCGCCAAGGCCGTCCTGCCCGGCAGGGATCCCGGTGGCCTGCTGATCACCCTCGTCATCGGTGTGGTGGGCGCACTTCTCGGCGGCTTCCTGGCCTCGGCGCTGTTCGGTGCCGATCCGATGGACGAGTTCTGGGACCTGTCGTCGTGGTTGACCGCCATCGTGGGTTCCATCGTCGTCCTGCTGCTGTGGCGACTGGTCGCACGGCGCACCTGAGGTTCCATCGCCCGACCGGGGCGATTGGTCCACGACGCAAGGGAGATCTCGGATGGCCGGCCAGGACGATGTCCTGCGCGGACGGGTCGCCCTCGTCACGGGTGCCTCCGGTGGTATCGGCGGCGAGCTCGGGCTGCGGCTGGCCGAGGCGGGCGTGGATCTCCTTCTGACGTACGCCGGACATGCCGACGACGCGGAGCAGCTTGCGGATCGGGCCCGTGCACTCGGTCGACGCGCCGAGGTCGTCCACGCCGACCTCGGCGAGGCGGAGGCGCCGGAACGGCTTGTTGCGCTGGCCCATGAGCAGCTGGGCGGGCTCGACGTCCTGGTCGCCGCCGCCGGCGTCGCCACCCAGGCAGTGTGGGACGACGTGGACGTACGACTCTGGGACGACACGCTGGCCGTCAACACGCGGGCGCCTTTCTTCCTTGCCAGGAACGCCCTTCCCGCCATGATCGAACGGAAGTTCGGCCGGATCCTGTTCTTCTCCTCGATCGCGGCGTTCAACGGCGGCGTCATCGGCCCGCACTATGCCGCCAGCAAGGCGGCCCTGCACGGGCTGACCCACTTCCTGGCGTCGAGGACCGCGGCCTCCGGCGTGACCGTCAACGCGATCGCGCCCGCGCTCATCCAGGGCACCCGGATGCTGCCCGTCCGCGCGGACGACGCCCCGCCACTCCCGATTCCAGTCGGTCGGCTGGGCACGGTCGAGGAGGTCGCGGACCTCGCGCTGGCCATGCTGCGCAACGGATACCTGACGAACAAGGTGATCGCCCTCGACGGCGGGCTGTATCCGGACTGAGTGCGGGTGCGCGCTCTAGGCGTAGGTGTGGCTTCAGTGCTGGATCAGGCCGCCGACCCGGACGGGAGGGACGTGGCCGGTGGCCGGAACGGTCTTCGCCAGGGCGAGGCCGATGTCGACCAGCGATGACCGGCGCAGGACCGCGACGTCGGGGATCGGAGTCCAGACCGACTCGGCGGTTTCGCCGTTCGGCTCCGGCCGAAGCTGGCCGGCGGTGATGCGGACCTGGTAGAAGATGCCGACGTTCTGGTGCTCGGGTCCGGGGACCGTGCGCTCGGCCGCGGGGATCACCCGCGAGTCCACGCCCAGCAGGCGTTCGACCACGGCGTCGCAGCCGGTCTCCTCGGCGACCTCCCGGATCACCGCATCGAACGGATCCTCCGCGTGCTCGACCCTGCCGCCCGGAAGGGTCCAGTTCTCTGACCTGTGATGGGCGAGCAACACCCGCCCGTCCTCGATGCAGACGGCGTACGCCGCCAGCCGGAAACTCATCCCCGGTACCTCCCGGCCGGACCTTATCCCAACGTCGAGCATCCGCGCGTATCGCCGGTGCTGCCCTGCCGGGACAGGATTCTGGACCCGGCGTCAGTCCGCTTCGTTGCCCCGCTCGGTCTCGCGGAAGCCTCGACTGAGGTAGTTCGGAACGGTGTGCGGGTGCTCATCGGGAATCGTCCACAGCCACACGCGGGTGGTCGGCTTCCCGTCCGAGGCGGGTGTCTCCCACGCCAGCCGCGTCAAGCGGGACACCAGGTCGCCGCCGAAGCCGCGGCGTTGGAAGGAGGGGATCACGCCGATCACGACCATGACGACGTGGGCGTTGCGCTGCCAGCCGATCTCGGCGAAACCGACAGGCTGTTCGCCGATCGTGGCAACCCAGGTTCGGATATGAGGAAGGCTCAGCTCCTCGGCCCATTGTTCGGGCGACCACTGGCTCCGGCCGCCGTTGTCCCAGATCTCCTTGTACAGCCGGCAGATCGTGGGGGCTGCCGACGCGGACACCTCGTCGAGAACCAGCGCCGGAACCTTGGGTGCGGACCGCAGTTGCTGCGGATCGGTCATCTCCAGGTAGATGCCGGTTCGGTCCATGGCTGGCACGGTAGTTGTGCCGCATCGGTGCCGCCACGGGATATCGCCGCGTCGCGACGGTCACCGGCCGACCAGCATCCGCTCCGGTTCGAGGGTCACCACGATGCGCGTGGGGTCGTCGGCCACGGTCGAGGGATCGCGGTCCGGAAGGTATCTCGCGTATAGGTCACGGGACAGTTCGGCGTGGTCGCGCCCGCCGAGTTGGGCGACGCCGTACGCCACCACGTACCACGCGCCCTCCGGATCGTTGACGAGCAGCGACAAGGCGGGGTTGCGGCGGAGGTTGAGGTACTTCGCCCGGTCGGTCGTCGTCGAGAAGGAGAACGTCCGGCCGTCCCACTTGTACCAGACGACCGTCAGCTGCGGCGCTCCGTTCTTTCGGTTGACGCCGACGACCGCGTGGTTGGGTCGGGACAGCAGCTCGGCGATCTCGGGTGACGTCTGCACGGTACGGCTCCTTGGAGGTGGGTCGATCTGGTGGACCGATGCTCAGAACTCGAGGACGACCTTGCCGAGGCTTCCGCCCGCCTCGAACGGGTCGCCATGACGATCGATCTGGATGGCGCGCATGACCCCGACGTTAAACTCTCACATCAATGTGAGAGTCAAGTCGGCCTGTCAACGAGAGAGGGAGATCGGATGCGCATCGGTGACCTGTCGGCGGTGACCGGCACGACGCCACGGCTGCTGCGCTACTACGAGGAACAGGGACTCATTGCTCCGGAGCGCATGCCGAGCGGCTACCGCGTCTACGCCGACAGCGACGTCGATGCCGTCCGCCGGATCCGTCAGCTCCTCGACGCCGGCTTGAGCACGGCGACGATCGCGGACGTCCTGCCGTGTGTGCGCGCCGACGGGTCGGCGCTGACACCCACCTGCCCGCAGACCACGGCGCGGATCAGAGCCGAACGCAACCGGCTCAGCAAGGCGATCGACGAGATGCGCCGGTCGCGCGCGCTCCTCGATGCGGTGCTGGCGGGTGGTGAGTACCCGGAGTCACCCGCAGAGGAGGGGTGAGGACCTGCGCGAGGATCACGGTCGCGCGCCCGGGCCGACGGTCGCTGGTCCGGGGAGTGGGCAGCGGACCGACAACTGCCGCCCCCGCTTGTCGTACGGCAGTTGTCGGTCCATTTGCAGCCACAAGGGAGCGTAGGGAGGCCGTCCGTTCCACCGGAAGGGCCAATGAGATCGATCTCATACTGGGCCAGTGACGAAAAGGTCACGTTCGCCGGTCTCCCCTGAACCGGATCCTTCGTTCGAGAGCCGCGCGGCACGTGACACCCTGGAGCCATGCCTGAACCGCTGCCACAGGCGTTGGCGCACGTACGCGCAGAACTCCTGGACTCCGAGCGCCTCGTTCGCGCCGTGGCGGCAGGGCGCCGGCGTGGGCATGAGGTGGAGTGGCGGCGGGCCGAGCTGAGGTACGTGGAGGTCAAGGCCGGCCGGGTGCTCCAGGTCACGACCTACGACGAACGCCAGGCCCACACCCGGAACGCCGCTCTCGGCCCTGACGCCGAGAAGGCCGTCGACGAGCTGCTCGAGGTTGCGTTCGGCAACTGGCATGTCGACACCGTCGACGAGGTGCTGCAGCTACGCGTCACCAAGAAGGGCGCGGCCCAGCTGCACCTGAAGCCGCGAGTCGTCGAGCAAGCCCCCAACCTGGAGCATGACCGGGAGAAACCGCGGCTGCTGCCGATCGACGACCCGGTGCTCAAAGCGGTCGGGATCGCCGACCACCTCGGGCGGATCAAACCCACCCGGCAGGCGAAGTACCGCCAGGTCGACGAGTTCCTGCGGGTGCTCGTACCCGCCGTCGACAGGGCCCTGGAGACCGGTCTGCTGTCCCGCCCGACGACCGAGCGGCCGCTGCAGGTCGTCGACCTCGGGTGTGGCAACGCCTATCTCACCTTCGCCGCGGCCAGCTATCTCGTGAACGTCCGCGGGTTTCCCCTGCGCATGGTCGGGATCGACGTACGACCCGAAGCCCGACGACGCAACACCAAGCTGGCCGAGGATCTGGGCTTCGACCAGCAGCTCACTTTCCTCGCATCGAGCATCGACTCCGCCGAACTCGACCGTGCTCCCGACCTCGTACTGTCGCTGCACGCGTGCGACACCGCCACCGACGAGGCGCTGGCCCGCGCCATCCGCTGGGAGACGCCCGTGATCCTGGCAGCGCCCTGCTGCCACCACGACATCCAGGCCCAGCTGGCGCGCGCGGACACTCCTGACCCGTACACGATGATCACCCGACACGGCATCCTGCGGGAACGCTTCGCCGACGTGCTCACCGACGCACTCCGTGCCTCGATCCTGCGGCAACGCGGGTATCGCGTGGACACGATCCAGTTCGTCGGAAGCGAACACACACCCCGCAACATCATGCTCCGCGCGACCCGCACGGGCGCCGTTCCCGGCGACGACATCGCCCGCGAGTACGCCGCCATCACGAAGGAGTGGAACGTCCAACCGGCCCTGGCCCGGATGCTCGCCGAGTAGCTGCCACTCGAGCGCGCAGTCCAGATCGCTTGTGACGAAAGCAGCCACGGCGATGACGAGAGCGGATATGCGGCTTTGTGTCTCGCTGGGACAACGTTCCTACGAAATAAGAAGTTCCGAACTTTCGTGATCGGTCCAGGTGTGGTCGCAATGCTCGACGACGTGGTGCGCGAGAGTGCAGCATGTGCCGTTGCCTGCATCGAGGAGAAGATCATAAAGACGGACGCATTCCCCCGGCAGTTCGCTCAGACCCAGCGCTTCTCTCTCGGATTACCCCGTCAGGTCACGGTCTCCGCCGACGGCGCCCGCGTGCTGTTCGTCCGCTCCGTATCCGGCATCGATCCGCGCGGCCTGTTGTGGGTGTTCGAGAACGGCGAGGAGCGAGTCCTGGTCGACCCGGCGGCACTCGAATCGGACGCGCAGACGCAAGCCGACCAGCCCACTCGACCAGGCCGGTCCAGCGCGAACGCGACCGGACTGGGCGCGTACGCAACGGACCGGGAGGCGCGCGTCGTCGTCTTCACCGTCGGCGGAGTGCTGTGGACCGTACGCACCGACGGCGGCACACCGCACCGCCTCACCACACCCGGGCCGGTGGCGGACCCGGTGCCCTCCCCGGACGGGTCCCTCATCGCGTACGTCAGCGGGGGTGCCCTGCGCGTCGTCCGTACCGACGGCAGCAAGGATCTGCCGTTGGCCGAACCCGAGTCTTGCGAGGTGACCTACGGGCGGCCGCCGAACGGGCTCGGGGCTTCCGTCCCGATGATCGCGCGCGGCAGTTCGCCGGCGTACTGGTGGTCACCCGACAGCGATGCCCTGCTCGTGACCCGGGTCGATGCGTCGAAGGTCGACCGGTGGTACGTCGCCGACCCCGCGCGTCCCGACCGTACGCCCCGCTCGATTCCCTATCCGGCCGCCGGCATGACGAACCCCGACCTCTCGCTGCACGTCTTCGGCGTCGAGGGCGCACACACGACCGTCCGGTTGCCCGATGCCGCGCCCGACGACGACGCACCGCAGGAGGCGTGGAGCGCCCGAGACTTCGAGTACCTCGCGACCGCAGGATGGGGACCCGTCGGCCCCGTGGTCACGCTCCAGACGCGCGACCAGCGCACCCTGTGGCATCTGGTTGTCGACCCGACCACGGGCGACTGCACGCCAGTCTCCCGACAGAGCGACGAGCGATGGGTCGAGCTCTCACCCGGCGCACCGCTCCACACCACCTCGGGTGTGCTCGTGAGGTCGGCGCAGATCGCGGACACGCGGGCGATCCTGATCGGAGACACGCCCAGTCCCGACGGGCTCGAGGTCCGCGAGGTGCTCGGTAGCGTCGACGAGCAGATCTACTTCACGGCGAGTCAGGATCCGACCGAGATCCACGTCTGGTCGTACCACCCCGAACGCGGCTTCGTCAGACTGACAGACGAGCCGGGCGTGCACACGGCGACGTTCGGAGGCGACACGCTCGTGCTGGAGAGCACGACGCTCGGCGGGCACACGGTGACGGTCCTGCAGGGCGGGAAGCCCGCCGGTGAGATCGCCGTCCTGGTCGAGGAACCTCTGGTCAGCTGGAGGTCCGTCCACCTCGTCCTGGGGCAGCGGGAGTTGCGCAGCCGCCTGCACCTGCCGTCCTGGCACACCGAGGAGTCGGGTCCGTTGCCGGTGCTGCTCATGCCGTACGCGGGCCCGCGCCTGCAGACCGTGACCATGATGAACGGCCCGCGGAGCGCGGTGAGCCAGTGGTACGCCGACCAGGGCTTCGCGGTGCTGCTCACCGATGGGCGCGGTACGCCCGGACGCGGTGTGCGGTGGGAGCAGGCAATCATGGGCGACCGCCTCGCACCGGTCCTGGAGGACCAGATCGACGCGCTGCACGCGGCGGCCGAACGCCATGACGCGCTCGACCTGGACCGGGTCGGCATCCGGGGTTGGTCGTACGGCGGCTACGTCGCGGCAGGTGCTGTGCTGCACCACCCGGAGGTGTTTCACGCCGCGGTTGCCGGCGCGCCCCTGACCGACTGGCGGCTGTACGGTCCGTTCGGTGCGGAGCGCTTCCTGGGCCACCCCGACGTCGCGCCAGGAGACTACGACCGAAGTTCCCTTGTCCCGCACGCCCACAAACTGACCCGCCCGTTGATGCTCATCCACAGTCTGGCCGACACCAACGTCCTGCCGGCCCACACCTTGCGCCTTTCCGCGGCACTTCTCGCCGCGGCCCGACCGCACACCGTCCTGCCGATGTCGGGCGTGGGCCACGTCCCCCGTCAGGAAGGGGTGGCCGACACGCTCCTCCAACTCGAGCTGGACTTCCTGAGGAGCTCACTCGGCGGATGGCCCGTCCGTTAGCCTGCGACGGTGCCTACGCCCGACGTGGTGGTCCGCCCGCTGCGGCGTGACGTCGATGACGTCACGCTTGCCGCCTGGAGCGACGTGATGCGTACGGTCGGTGCGAGCGAGCGCGGTGAGTACGGTCCCGCACCGGCTGACTCCCTCGAGCTTGTCCGCGACCGACTCGGCGACGCGACGACGAGCCGGTGGGCGGGCCTGCTCGAAGGCGAGGTGGCAGGTGCCGCGGAGGTCCGTCCGGCCGGCGAGCCGCACACGGCGTTCGCGCGCGTCTACGTCACCCAGGACCGGCGTGGTCGTGGCGTCGGTCGGTCCCTTCTCTGCGAGGTGGTCCGCGACCAGCGGGCCGCCGGTGTGGACATCCTCGCCACCACGGTCCTCGCGGATACGCCCGGCGCGAGGTACGCCTTCGACCTTGGTTCCGAGGTGGGCGACGAACTCGTCATCGACGTGCTGGACGTCGAGACCGTCGACCGGCCCCTCCTGGAACGCACGGTCGCGGCCGGCCGTGACGGTTACGACCTGGTGCACTGGTGTGGCGGTTCTCCGGACCTCCTGGTCGACTCGTACGCACTGGCAAAGCGGGTGATCGCCGACGCACCCAACATCTATCCGCCGGGGGTACCGCCGTGGGATCGCGCGCTCGTGCGCGCGAGCGAACGGGAACGCGCCGACCGTGGTGCCGAGCTGTGGGTCAGCGCCGCCATCGTCGCCGGTACGTCCACGGTGGCGGCGTTCACCGCGGTGGAGCTCGGCCGCTCCGCTGTCGACGCGAGCCAGGAGGACACGGCGGTCCTACGCGAGCACCGGCGACGCGGGCTGGCGACCTGGGTGAAGGCGGCCATGGCACTTCGGCTGACGGCGGAGTTACCGGACCTGCGTCGGGTCTCCGTCACCACGGCCGTCGCCAACACCGGGATGCGGGCGGTCAACGCCCGGACCGGGTTCCGTGAGCTGGCCCGGCGACTCCTCGTCAGAGCCGACGTCGCCGTGCTCGCGGAGCGGCTCCACGTCTGACTGCGAATCTAGTGTCAGGACACTAGCCTTCTGCTTCGCCGCCGCGGTTGGTCGAGGCGCCCTCACCAACCCAACTCGTTGCAGCCGGTGTGGTCGGCGGGCTCGACCTGCAAGGTTGCGTGCGCGACTCCGTGGCGGTCGCGCAGCACCTCGCGGGCGCGGTCGAGGACGGCGTGGGTGTGGCGTTGGTCGCTGGTGACCAGGTGCGCGGTCGCGACGTACATCCCGGAGGTGAGTGTCCACAGGTGGAGGTCGTGGACGTCTTGCACACCCTCGATACCGGACAGATCGCCGCCCACCTGTTCGAGGTTCATGCCGTGGGGCACGTGCTGGCCCAGGACGGCGACCACCTGGCGACCGAGCAGCACCGCCCGGGCCACCACGAACACGCCGATCCCGACGGCGATCACCGTGTCCCATGCAGGTCTTCCGGTTGCCATGACCAGCCAGCCGGCCACGATGACGCCCACCGAGCCCGCGGTGTCCGCGACGACCTCCAGATAGGCGCCCTTCACGTTCAGACTCTCGCTTGCTCCCGAGCGCAGCAGGATCAGCGCGACCACGTTCACCACCAGGCCCAGCGCACCGACGGCCAGCATCGGGCCGGCGGCGACCTCGACCCGGTGTCCGAGACGGCCCACGGCCTCGACGACGATGTACGCCGCGACGCCGCACATCAACAGAACCGCGAGTCCGGAGGCGAAGACCTCCGCCCGGTACGAGCCGAACGTCCGCCGCCCGGTGGTGTCGGGACGGGCAGCGATCCTGGTCGCTATCAGCGCCGCACCAAGGGCCACCACGTCGGCCGCCATGTGGCCCGCGTCGGACAGCAGGGTGAGCGAGCCTGAGAGCAGTCCGTACCCGAGTTCGACTCCGAAGAAGGAGCCGATCAGGACGAATGCTGCTGCCAGGCGCCACCGGTGTCTGCCGCCCGCGTGTCCGGTGGCGCCGTGACCGTGGCCATGGCTCATGTCCTTCTCCTGTGGGGGATTCGCGTGGACGTGCCGGCGAGGCTCGTGCGGGTTCGCTCACTGCGTGGTGCAGCATCCGCAGCCGGGTTCGCACCCTCGGGGGGAGTCCGGGTTCGAGTCGACGAGGGCGGGGAGTGGCGGGGTGCAGCAGGCGTCGCCGCGCCAGGCCTCGATGCCTTCCTTGACTGCGACGCCGGCGATCACGAGGGCGGCACCGGGGTCGGCCCACCACCAGCCCAAGAGGCTGTTGGCACCGAGGCCGACCAGAAGCACCGCCGACAGGTAGGTGCACAGGAGGGTCTGCTTGGAGTCCGCCACCGCGCTGGCCGATCCCAACTCACGGCCCGCCCTGCGCTGTGCGTACGACAGGCCGGGCATGATCGCGAGGCTCACCGCGGCGAGGACCAGCCCGACGGTGGAGTGCTCCGCCTCGCCCGAGCCAAGGAGTGATCGCACCGACTCGACCGTGACGTAGGCGGCGAGGGCGAAGAACGAGACCGCGATGAGGCGGAGCGCCTTCTTCTCCCGCGCCTCACGGACTGCGTGCTCCCGGGCCGAGAACTGCCACGCGACCGCCGCGGCCGAGCTCACCTCGATCAGCGAGTCCAGGCCGAATCCGACCAGCGCGGTCGACGATGCGACCGTACCGGCGGCGATCGCGACAACGGCCTCGACCAGGTTGTAGGAGATCGTTGCTGTCACCAGCAGCCGCACTCGCCGCACCAGCCGCCGGCGACGTGCGTGCACCGGCCCGACGCGCGGGACGTCGGTGGACACTCCCGAACGGTGGTTGGGTGCCTGCGCCTCCGACATCAGCA
This sequence comes from uncultured Actinomycetota bacterium, assembly GCA_963721745.1. Classification (GTDB taxonomy): domain Bacteria; phylum Actinomycetota; class Actinomycetes; order Propionibacteriales; family Actinopolymorphaceae; genus Thermasporomyces. The sequence goes on from CAVRKO010000009.1 coordinate 240,788, forward strand.
ACAGCCTTCGGACTCGGCGGACGGACAGGCCGCCGGATCCACCGCCAGCACCAGACCGAGCAGATCTCCGAGCGCGTGGGCGATCCGAGGTTCGGCCAGCTCGTAACGCGTTCGCCGGCCCTCCGGAACCGTGACCACGAGCCCACATCCACGCAGGCAGGCCAGATGGTTGGACAGGTTCGTACGGGAGACGCCGAGCGTCTCGGCCAACTCCGCGGGATAGCCGGGACCTTCGCGCAGGGCCAGCAGGATCCGCGCCCGCGTCGGCTCCGACAGCGCATGCCCGAACCGGGCGAGCACCTCGGCGTGAGGGGCAACCTTCCACATGAGCAGAACGGTACACGTTCCACTGAATTCACGCCATACTGTACGGTCCTCGGCGGCGCTCGCCGGGGATCCTGCCGGCACCACGCACCGAGTGCTACCTCAGGTCACTGCTCCGCTGCGAAGTCGGCGAGGATCTCAGCGATGAAGGGTTGGGCATCGCGCACCGCGGCGGGATTGCGGGTGCGGTAGTAGGGGATCGCGATCATCTCCAGGGACAGGACCCAGCCGCGGGCGCGGGCCCAGGTGTCCTGGTCGACCTCCATCGCGTCACGGAAGGCCTGTCGTGACTCACCCTCGAACAGGTACCACGCGGCCAGGAGATCACCGGCCGGGTCTGCGGCCCACGCAGTGCCGAAGTCGATGACCGCAGAAAGCTTGCCGTCGGCCACCAGGACGTTGCCCGACATGAGGTCGCCGTGGATCCACCTGGGCGGACCGTCGTAGGTGTCCGCTGCCAGCGACGCTTCCCACGCGGCGAGCACGGGTCCGCTGTCGAACTCGTCGCGCAACTCCTCCAGCGCCTCGCGGAAGAGTGCGTCCCGCGGCGCCAGCGGCGTACCCCGACTGAACGGGTCGGCTGGCGGAACCGGCGCCCCGGTGGTGTCGACCGTCTGCAGGCAGCGAACGAACTCGGCAAGCTCGCGCGCCGCGGCCATCGGGTCGGCCAGCTGATCCTGCTCGAATGGCTGGCCCTCCAGCCACCGGTACACGCCCCAGCTGAAGGGATAGTCCTCGCCAGGCCTCCCGAGAGCCAGCGGCTCGGGTACGGCGAGCGGAAGGTGAGGGGACAGGCGCGGCATCCAGGTCAGGTCCTTCTCCACCTGACCCTGCGTTCGCTCGGTGCGAGGCAGCCGGACAGCTAACTCAGCACCCACCCGAAACGTCACGTTGTCCGTGCCCGACGAGGCGACGACCTGAACCGGAGCGCCGGCCCACTTGGGGAACTGCTCGGCCAACAGGCGCGCCACCAACGACGCGTCGATGTCCACCTCGTCATCGTGCAGCTTGGTGACCTCAGACATGGGAACGGAGTTTGACACATCACTCTGCCAACGGTCGATCGAGTTCCCCGATGCGGCATTCCGTCTCGCCACAGCGACGCGCAGCTGCGGGATGAACCTACGAGGCCAACCGCTCACGTGCGTTGCGACGAGAGCGGGTGGGTTCAGAACCCCGTTCGGGCTGGTTGATCTCGGCCCACACCACATCGAGGGAGAGGCCGAGGACATCGGCGATCGCTGCGATGGTCGGGAAGGCCGGGGTCGCTACGCGGCCCGTCTCGATCTTCCGGAGGGTCTCCGGTGAGACACCTGCATCGAGCGCCGTCTCGAGCATCGAGCGCTCTCCTCTGGCACGACGCAACAGGGCGCCGAGGCGCTGCCCGCGCTCGACTTCCGCGGCTGTGAGCGGCAACCTGACCATGGTTGCGATTCTAATACCGGGATAATATGGCCGGTATAGTTATTGGCTACGTGAGAAGGGCGCCGCTTGATCGAGATCCTGAACCCCACCGAGCTGGCCCGAGCAAAGGAGGCAGGCGCCCTGGTCGCTGAGATCCTGCAGGCGCTGAGGACCCGTAGCACGGTCGGCACGAGCCTGCTGGACATCGATCGGTGGGCCGAGACCATGATCGTCGAGGCTGGAGCGCAGTCCTGCTACGTCGACTACGAGCCGTCCTTCGGACGCGGGCCGTTCGGCCACTACATCTGTACGGCGGTCAACGACGCCGTGCTCCACGGACTGCCGCATGACTACAAGCTTGCCGACGGCGATCTGCTGACACTCGACCTCGCCGTCTCCAAGGGCGGAGTCGCGGCAGACTCTGCCATCAGCTTCATCGTGGGCGAATCAAGGCCTCCGGAGAGTGTCGCGATGATCAGCGCAACCGAACGCGCATTGAGCGCAGGCATAGCCGCTGCCAGACCCGGGGCTCGCATCGGTGATATCTCGAGTGCCATCGGCTCGGTCCTCAGCGCGGCGGGGTACCCGATCAACACCGAGTTCGGAGGTCATGGCATCGGATCGACGATGCACCAGGACCCGCACGTTTCGAACACCGGACGGCCCGGCCGGGGATACAAGCTGCGCCCCGGGCTGCTGCTCGCACTGGAGCCGTGGGTCATGGCCGACACCGCCGAGCTCGTCACCGATGCCGACGGGTGGACCCTGCGAAGTGCGACCGGTTGCCGGACGGCGCACAGCGAGCACACGATCGCCATCACCAGCGACGGAGCCGAGATCCTCACCCTGCCGAAGCAGGCGCAGCCGTGACATCGGAGCCACGCCTGCCGTGAGCGTCCTCGTGTCCGCCGGCCAGGGTCAGGCGGGGGCCAGGTCGTGGGCTTTGCCGCGTTCGATCGTGAGGTGTCCGCGACCGGTGAACATCGAGGTATAGGACACAAGGTGTCCATTACGGGCGGGATGCTGAGCGCTTCCGTACCGAAAGGAGCTGAGTGTGATGGGGCGTCCGCAGCTGCAGGTGGGAGCGGTGACGATCGGAGCCGATCCGACCGGTCCTCGTGCTCTGGCTGACTTCTATCACCGGCTGTTGGGCTGGCCGATCGTCAGCGAGGGCCCGAAGGGTGGGTGGTTTCAGCTGCGACCACCCGAGGGCGAGACCGCGCCGACGATCAACATCGAGGAGGATCGGGAGTACCGGCGCCCGGTGTGGCCGAGCCGCGCGGGCGAGCAGACCGCGACGATGCATCTCGACATCGGTGTGGACGACCTGGATGCCGCTGTGGCGTGGGCGGTCGCGGCGGGCGCGACGGTGGCGGAGCAGCAGCCGCAGCAGCACGTGCGGGTGATGCTCGACCCACACGGGCATCCGTTCTGTCTGTTCTGATTCTTGAGGTGGAGGTGGAGGTGGCGTGATGGCGAGCCGGACCGAGCGGTTCACGACCCGGGAGCTGTCGATGCGCACTCTTCCGGACTTCGAGCGGTTCTTCTGGCAGGTCAATGGGTGTGGCTGTGCGCTGTATCTGTTCGGCCGGCACCTGAGCCCGGCCGCGAGTTCGGCCGGGAAGGGCAAACGCATTCCGGGGAGGGAATGGCGGGCGACGGAGTTGGCGGCGGTGAAAGAGCTGGTGCGCAAGGGTCTGGCGCACGGGATTCTCGTGTACGCAGGCGGGGAGCCGGTCGGTTGGTGCCATTTCGGTCGAGCGGAGGAGCTGCCGGTGCCCCGTGACGACTCGATCCCGCGGAGGATGTTTGCCCGGAACCCGTCCACGCAGTGGCGGATCACCTGCATGCTCACCCGGATCGACCACCGCCGCCAGGGCGTGGCCAGCATCGCCTTGGCGGCGGCCCTCGCGGCGATCAAGAAGCGCGGCGGTGGCTGGATCGAGGCGATACCGATGGCCTTCCCACACCACGACCCGATGCTGTCGAAGCTGCGCAAGGCGTACGGCTGGCGTTCGACGGAGGTGGCCAACTACGTCCGGGAGAACTGGCCGAGCAAGGAGATCCCCGGCATCGGCCGGGTGAACGCCTGCCCCGTCACGACCCGCACCATGGACCACGCGGGCACGCTGTCGATGTACGAGAAGGTCGGCTTCAAGCCCACCGCAATCGACGAGGTTCGCAGCAGCGACCCGCAACACCCGTGGCACTACCTGGTGGTACGGCTCAAGATCTGACCCGGCGACAAGAAGTGCACTCGTCGTTCAGCTGCGCACCGTCGGCGCGCCCCGGGGCCGACTCCTCGTTTGCACGGCAGATCGTCGCGAGAACCGTGGGACGTATGAGGGGCGGGCGAGCGTTGGTCGTCGGATCCGGTCGGGGGTCGGCCGGGTCGGAAACCAAGAAGCCCCCGGCCTGAACGTGCAGGTCAGGGGGCGTTTTGGCTGGTGTGGCAGGTACTGGGTTCGAACCAGTGTAGGCGAAGCCGACGGTTTTACAGACCGCTCCCTTTGGCCACTCGGGCAACCTGCCGGGTGCCGTCGTACGACGGCGACTTGAGAGAATAGCGCAGGCGCCACGGGGGGTCGTACCCGGTCGGGCGCCACCAGCTACTCGTGGAAGGAAGCCCGCATGCCCGCCGAGTCGTCGTTCGACATCGTGAGCAAGGTAGATCGCCAGGAGGCCGACAACGCCCTCAACCAGGCGGCTCGCGAGATCGCCCAGCGGTACGACTTCAAGAACACAGGGGCCCAGATCCGCTGGTCTGGCGAACTCGGCGTCGAGATCGCGGCGAACTCCGAGGAGCGGGCCAGCGCCGTCCTCGACGTGTTCAAGGAGAAGCTGGTCAAGCGCGGCGTCTCGCTGAAGAACCTCGATGCGGGCGAGCCGAAGCAGTCCGGCAAGGACTATCGCATCCAGGGCACCTTCGAGCAGGGGATCTCGCAGGAGAACGCCAAGAAGGTCGCCAAGATCGTCCGGGACGAGGGCCCCAAGGGGGTCAAGGTCCAGGTCCAGGGCGACGAGGTCCGGGTCGCGAGCAAGAAGAAGGACGATCTCCAGCAGGTGATCAACCTGCTCAAGGGCAAGGATCTCGAGTTCGCGGTCCAGTTCGTCAACTACCGCTGACCGGCGGTCCTGGCCGGACGGCCACGACCCTCGGCGCGGCGGCGGTGGTCCGCGACGTAGACCCGGTTGGCGCACCTGGTCGAGCAGAACCGGCGGCGGCCGTTCCGTGAGGTGTCCACGTACACCACCGAGCAGCCGTCCCGCCCGCAGCGGCCCAGCCGGTCACCGTCCTCACAGACCACGAGGGCGACGCCGGCTGCCGTGAACGCGCGGACGCCCACCGCGGTGTCGCCGTCGGCCGGCGCGTAGTGCAGGTGCGGCGCCCGGCCGTCGTGGCACGAGATGTGCGGCCGGGACACCGACCTTCGAAGCAGGTCGTTCGCCACCTCGACCTGCCGGCCAAGGTCCGGTTCGCCGAACACCGCTTCGAGGCGGCGGGCCCACCGCAGCAGCTCGCGCGCCTGGGCGGCGGTAGGGGGCCGACGGAGATTGTCGTGTTCGGCCATCGCGCGTGCCACCGCGGCCGCAGGTGCGGTGGGCGGCAGGTTCACCAGAGCCGCCGCGAGTTCGGCCGCCGGTCCGCCGTAAGGGTTGAAGTGCACTAGACCATGACACCATGCTGGCGGTCATGAGTCACGACCCAGCCGTACGCTGCCCGGCCTGCGCGTGGCCGCTGTCGCCGCGCGGCGCGGTCCGACTGTCCCGCCACGCCACTTCCGCGGGCACCGTGGAGTACTGGCGGTGCGTCTGCGGAGCCTGGGTCGTCGTGTCCGGGACGCTGACCGCGGTCGTCGCGCCGGAGGGCAACCGCGAACCAGTCGACGCGACGAACGTCGGACAGTAGCCCGAGACAGTCCGCCGGCCTGTCTGGGCCGTCCTGGGCGGCGTGCCTGTCCTGCCTGCCGTACGGAGCACTTCTCCCGCCGCCGTGAGGATTCGGCCGTACGTCGTGAGGGTGGCGACAAGAGTTTGGCCCGCACCAATGCGGGGTCGAATTCTTCATGACGAGGTCCTCGGTCCGTGCCGCAGCGATTGTTCGGGAGTGAGTCGAGTTGAGCGAACGGAATGTCACTCACATCGCGCAGGGCACGACCGAACGTCGGAACGCTGCTGTGGGTACGCATGGGTGACAAGCGCAGATGGCGAAAGCGTCGTACCGCTGCCGCGCGTTCCGGGACCGCGGCGGCCTCTGCCTCGACCGCCGCGCGCCCAGCCACGCCGTCCGCCCGGTCGAAACAACCCGCTCGCCCGCGCACCACCGCTCGCCCGAGCGGCATCGCCGACGCCATCGGCCCGCTCGGCCCCGACGGCACGGTCCCGGGAAGGCACCGCCGGATCCCGCGGTCGTTCCCGCGGGCGCTCGGCATGACCGTGGTGGGCACCGTCATCCCCGGTGCGGGCCTGGTCGCGGCCGGGCGGCGCAAGACGGGCTTGACGGTCGTCGCGGCCTTCATGGCCGTGGTGTGCGCGGCCGGCTATCTCGTTGTCAGCCACCAGCAGACCCTTCTGCACTGGGCGGTACGGTCAGATGCCCTGCTCGTGATCGCCATCGCGCTTCCCGCCCTCGCCCTTGCGTGGGTGACGGTGATCGTGGGGACGTATCGTTCGCTCCTCCCGCGCGACACGCGCTTCTGGCAACGCCTGCTGGGTTACGGACTCGTCGTCGCCCTGGCCACCACCGTCCTCGCGCCGCTCGCGATCGCCGGCCGGTACGCACAACTCCAGCGGAGCGTGGTGGACCACGTGTTCGCCAGCCCGGCCAGCCGGAGTGCGACCCGCCCGACGCAGGTCAGCGCCGTGGACCCGTGGGGTGGCCGTGATCGTGTCAACCTGTTGTTGCTCGGCGGCGACGGCGGTCCCAACCGGGTCGGCGTACGTCCCGACACGCTCGTCGTCGCGAGCATCGACACCCACACGGGTGCGACGGCGCTCTTCAGCCTTCCGCGCAACCTCAAGAAGGTGCCCTTCCCGCCGGGGTCGGCCCTCGCGAGGGCCTATCCCCACGGCTTCGCCGGACCAGGCGACCAGGAGGAGTGGCTGCTGAACGCGATCTACGAGAACGTCCCGGCACAGCACCCGGGCCTGCTGCAGAGCGACAGTCCGGGCGCTGACGCCACCAAGCTGGCGGTCGGCGCCGCACTCGGTCTCACGATCGACTACTACATCCTGATCAACCTGAAGGGGTTCCGCGAACTCGTCGACGCACTCGGTGGCATCACCGTCAACATCAACCAGCGGGTCGCGATCGGCGGCGCCTCCGACGAGGGCAAGAAGCCCTCCGGATGGATCCAGCCAGGTCCCGGCCAACACCTGGACGGCTACCACGCCCTGTGGTTCGCGCGGGGGCGGTACGGCGCCGACGACTACCAGCGGATGGAGCGTCAGCGCTGTGCGCTCAAGGCGATCATCGACCAGGCGGACCCGGTGCGGATCCTCACGAGGTACGAGTCGATCGCGGCCACCTCGAGGGATCTTGTCGAGACGGACGTGCCCGGCTTCATGCTGCCGGCGTTCGTCGACCTGTCCACGAAGATCAAGGACACGAGCGTTCGCAGCACGGTCTTCACGAACGAGGTGATCCAGCCGTCCAACCCCAACTACCGGCAGATCCAGCTGGACGTGCAGCGGGCGATCAGGCTGTCCACGCTGACGTTCCGGCCGGCAGCGATGTCAGAACCGCTCGACAGCGCCTGTGTCTACAAGCGGGGCGTCGACGACTGACGTCCGCGTCACCGGGGGAGTGGGCGCGGCCCGACCGCACCGTGGCAGCTGGACGCCGACGCCGCGTGCTGGCCGACCTCCAGGGTGTGTCCGAGGTCGTTGTAGCCGGTGTCCGCCTCCCAGGTGCCGTTGTTGGCAAGCTGGATGGCGTACGCCGCGTGGTAACTCGTGTCCTGCCCGGGAAGGTGTGAGCGGGAACGCAGCCGCTGCTCGGGAGCCGGCAGGTCGAGCAGGAGGTCGTACGCACCGGGCGGCACGTCCGCGCAGGCTCGGACCGTGACCTGGCTCGTCGACCCGGCCGCCCACCGACGTGGGTCCGCCGCCACCGGAACGGCGTACGACCGGTCCCGACCGCGCAGGATCAGCTCGACGTCCCGTGGGTTGTAGGGCGCCGCCCAGCCGTCGTTGCGGACGTCGAAGCTCACCGTGAACGCGCCGCCAGGACGTACCTGGTCGGGCAGCGTCGCCTCGGTGAGCCGGAGCCGGTAGCCCAACCGGCGTTGCGCCTCGACGATGTTGTCGCCCCAGCTGCCGAGTACGTCGCGGTTGTAGTCGGTGTTGAGGTAGCTGTAGTGGTAGCGAGCCATCTCCGCGGACGCCGACGGCCACTCCGAACGCGGCGGGTTGACGGTGCAGGTCTCGCCCCCGATCGGTACGTACTTCGTCTCCTGGGCGAGGTACTCCTGGTCGAGCGTGATCGGGTCGGACAGGAACGTGCCGAAGTCGTCCGGGCTCGCGAGGAAGCAGTCGTTGTGGTGCCCGATGCGGGCGACCGGCCGGCCGTTGAACGCCTCGTCGTCGGAGAGCGCGCCCTCGACGCCGGTCGGCCGGTTCAGCGTCTTCTGCTTCATCTGCATCGTGCGCACCTGGATCGTGCGGCTCGCGGGCAGGGCGCGGGTGAGCGCGAGGAAGACGTCGCGTCGGTTGGCCCAGTCCTGCGGGGTGACGGTGCCGGGATCGGTGGGGTCGGCGACGAAGTGGTCGGTGTAGTAGCCCTCTCCCCAGAGCCCGATGAATCCCGCCTGCACGGTGGCGATGACGTCGGCGTTGGCACGAAGGACCGGCGCGAGCTGGGCGATGTGCCGGAGTACGCGGTCCCTCGGGGCGTCACCGTACGGCGGCTGGTAGGGCCAGTCGTCACGCGGCTGGGCGTACGCGAACCGCACGATCGCCTTCACACCCGCGTCCCTGGCGATGGCGAAGTCCTTGGCCACGAGCCTGAGGTAGGCAGGATCGAGCCGGTCGGTGCCAGCGAACTTCTCGAGGTAGAAGACCCGGAGGATCTGGGTGACGTGTTCCTGCTCCCGCCAGGTGCGCAGCTCGGCCGGGTCGAGGGCCTCGTAACCGGAGCCGTCGGCGCGGTAGTGGGTCTCGGTGTGGTGGTAGAAGCCGCGTTCGGGGTTGGCGAGGACGGCGGCGCTCGGCTCGTACGACCGGTGCGTGCCGGCCGGGCTCGTGGCTCCGGGGCCGACGGAGCTGTCCGTGGCCGCCCGAGTGGTCGGCGCGCCGGCCAGCGCGAGGCCGGACGCGAGCACGAGGCCGGGCAACAGGGTGAGGACGGCGAGCCGTGCCTTCATGGCGGTCCCTTCGCTGCCGCGGCGCCGGGCGCTTCGGCGGTTCTGCGAGCCGGGCGGCCTCGCCGTGGGAGTGGCCTGGTGCCGACCGGATCGTGGTGGAGAAGTCGCCACGATTGTGCCGTGACGTCGGCACCATCTCCACCACGATGGCCAGCCATGGCCGCGCGGGGCTGAGCGGTCAGCCGAGTCCGCGGGCGTAGGCGTCCCTGAGCTCGTCGGCCCGGTCCCACACCGACCAGCCAACCTGCTGGTCGTCCAGATGGGCGTCGAGTACCTCGAACGCCGCGTGCCAGGCGCCCGCCATCTCCGACACCGTGCCCTCCGGCGTACCTCCACCGTGTTCGATGACGTCGGTGAAGACCAGCCGACAGCCTCCCGCGCCGTCGTCGGACAGTTCCCAGCGCAACAGCTCCGCGCCCCAGGTGTACTCCAGGACGTACGGCGGCTCGACCCGGGTGATCTCGCCGTCGGAGGTCGTCGCCGCGCCCTCGGGGAGGTCGAAGCGTTCCCTCGCCTCGGGCGTCATGTCGAAACGCAGCTTCGCCCCGGGCGTCAGATCGAACGTGACGACCGCGGGAAAGCCCCACGCCCGCAGGTGTTCCGGCTCGGTGATCGCCCGCCACACCTTCGCTGGGGGATGGGCGAACCGCCGTTCGAAGCGGAGCGCGTACCTCCCGTCGTCGGTCGGGAGCAGCGTCCCCAGGGGCGCCGGCCGTGGAAAGGACATCAGGCCTCCCCGTCCAGTCCGTCCCGGACGACGGCCTCGATCCGTGCCTGCCACGCCGAGAGCGCGGCACCGCGGAGGTCGGCGAGGTCGGACGGTCCGGTCTGCGTGAGGAGGATGCGCGCGCCACCCGGTCCGGTCGACAGCTCCCACCGGACCCGGCCGGCCTGCTGGCCCTCCCGTTCCCAGGCGTACTCGAGCAGCGTCGGTGCGGTCGCCGCCGTGACCGGGCCGGGTCGGATCCCGCTCGTCGTGAAGCCTTCCGGCGGTGGGTCTCCGACGGTGGTCGCGGTCGCGCTCGCGGTCGCGGTCGCGGGGTCCTGCCCGGACGCTGCCGCCACGCCGGCGAGCTGTGCCCAGACCTGGTCGAGCGACCGCATCATCACCTGGCGTTCGTACCGCACCTGCCACCCGTCCGGCGTGAGGACGGCAGTGCCTTCGGCCAGTCCGAACGCCGCGACGTACGCCTCGTACCGCTCGACCGACATCGGGGGCCACTCCACCGGCTTCCCCTCGAGCAGCATTCCGAGCGCGTCGAGGCAGCCGTACCACCCGGTCGCATAGCTCGCGGCCGCCGGCCGGTCGTCGAAGGTGTGCGTGAACACGAGCACGCAACCGTCGCCGTCGGGCCGCAACTCGATGCGGAGCAGGTCGTCGCTCTCGCGCGTCATCGACGCGGGTGCGTGCTCGCTGAACGCGAACACCCGCGGCGGATCGAGCTCGGTGATGACCGCGCCGTAGCTCGTACCCTCCCCGTCGTCGAAGCGGATCCTGCCGCCGACGCGCAGGTCGAGCTCCTCGACGCGGAAGGGATACCACTGGCTGAGGTGGTCGGGCTCGGTCACCGCCCGCCAGACCTTCTCGGGTCGGTGGGCCAAGCGGCGCTCGATCCGCAGGGTCGGTCGGCCGTCGACGGTATGCAGGGATTCGTTCACAGCTGTTCCTTCTCGGTCGAGACCTCGGAGCCTCTGCACCTCTGGGTGGCGGTCAGTCGTCGTCGGGGTCGTCGGGCATCGTGTCCAGGTGCCGCTCGAGTGCGTCGAGGCGGTCGGCCCACAGCCGGCGGTACGGCGCGAGCCAGGCGTCCAGCTCCTCCAGCGGCTCCGGCCGCAGCTCGTACCACCGCCGTTGCGCCTCCGGGCGTACGCGGACCAGTCCGGCCTCGCGCAGGACCCGAAGGTGCTTGGACGTGCCTGGCTGGCTCAGGCCGAGCTGGTCCGTGAGCTCGCCCACCAACCGGGGGCGCTCCAGGAGCAGGTCGAGGATGCGCCGCCTGGAGGGCTCGGCGAGCACGTCGAAGGGTGCCGACATGGCACCGAACATACCTTGGCGGTTATATTCCCGTCAACGTAGGTACGAGAGGGTGGCGCGGGCAGGCCGGACGTCGAACTGCCCTACTGAACCGTGCCCGGCCGCGGTCCCTTGGACATGTCGAGAATGCAGAGCGGGGCGCCGAACGGATCCTCGAGGACTGCACACCAGCCGATAGCGATCTCGAGTGGTGCGACGCGGAGCGTGCACCCCTGTTCGACCAGTTGGGCGCACGCGGTCACGGTGTCGTCGACGAGGTAGTGGACGTTGAGGGGCCCCGGGACGCCCGGGTCGTCGTGCAGCACGATCTCCGCGTCGGTCTCCGGAAGACCCAGGCCGATGGACGTACGCACCGCGCCGGCGCCGGCGTCCTCCTGCGTGCCCCGCCAGAGCTCGACGAGTCCGAGGACGCGGATGTAGTAGGCGGCCGCCGCCGGCACGTCGTCGACGCGGTTCATCACGCAGTCGATCTTTCGGAGCATGGCTCTCCCTCGGTCGGGAGGCCATCCTGACGCAGCCCACCGACCGAGGTACGCCCCCGGCCCCGCTACCTGCTCCGCGCGCGGAGCACCACGATCCGCTCGACGAGGTCGAGGTAACGGTGCACGTGTCCGGCCGCACCGTCCGGGACGGCGACTCCGCGCGGGCCGAGCCGTGCCGCGAGCGCCTCCAGCCGGCCCGCGAGGTCACGCAGGAGGCGCAGCTTCTCCTCCGGACCCGGATGTGCCGGGACGTCCTCCAACCCACTGGGGGAGCCGACGAACCGTTCCACCGCTCGCACCGAGTCGACGGCGTACCGCAGGAGCTGTGCCTGTTCGCCCCCTGGAACCCGCGCGGCGCGCTTGGCGTTCCACAGCAGCATCGCCCAACCCGAGCACACGGACTGGACGACCGCCTCGACCGGAGTGCGCACGGGTACGGGCCCCGTCGGCGGACCGAGTGTCAACGGCCCGTCGTCGCGGCCGATGCCGCACCGGTCGACCAGCAGAACGGTCTCCTGTGCGGGCCGCCGTGCCACCGATCGCGCCTGCCAGATCCAGTCGACCTGGTGCGGGCCGCCGGTGCCGTCGTAGAACGCGGTCAGGAAGGCCGCACGCGGCGGCGCGTTCTGCGGGGCCTCGCAGATCCACGCGGGCGGGGCGAGCTGGGCCACGAAGGCCCCGCGCGCCGACGCGAGCACCGAGTGGTACGTGTGGGGCCGGACCGGGTTGCCCGCCACCGCATCCAGGTGGTCATCGGCAACCGCCTGCGTGAGGTCGAGGTCGCTGAGCTCGTCCGCGTCGCCGCGGCCCACCGAGCCGAACAGCCACGCCGCCTCGACCCGAGGGTCACCGTCGACCAACCTGCGGACCGGTCGAGCAGCGCGTCGCGTTCGTGCCGCCGCCGGTCGAGCAGGGTACGAAGCTGGGAGTCCTCCCCGCTCGGGTGGACGCTCGGAACGCGCACTGCGGCACCGTACCCTCCGCGTTCCCGGCAGCCCAGCAGTTTCCGTTCGGCGCCACCCAGCCCGCGAGCCCGCACCCGGGAGCCGCGGAACCTGGCGAACGCTTCCTGAGCCGTCCCGCGGTGACCATTCGTTACGATCCCTCGAGGCTGCGTTCACCAGGATGTCGCCGACAGTTGCCGCGCGAGGAGGTCGTCGCAGTGACGTACGCCCAGGTCCAGGCGCCCGCAGGCCAGGTCACCAGCTCCCCTGTGGAGCTCGGGGTCGTCATCGTCACCATGGGCACCCGCCCGGTCGAGCTGTCCGCGTTGCTCGACTCCGTACTCCAGCAGGCCGGACCGCCGATGCGGGTCGTCGTCGTCGGCAACGGAACCCCGCTGCACGGGCTGCCCGATGGCGTCGAGCGGGTCGAGCTGCCGGAGAACCTCGGCCTGCTCGCGGGACGCAACGTCGGGCTCGCCGCGTTGCGGGCCCACGGTGACATCGACGCGGTGGTGTACCTCGACGACGACGGCCTGCTGCTGGACAGCTCGACCGCCGACAAGGTGCGCGCCGCGTTCGCCGCCGACCCCGGCCTCGGGATCATCAGCTTCCGGATCGCCGACGAGACCGGCCTGACCCAGCGCCGGCACGTACCCCGGCTCCGGGTGGGCGACCCGTCGCGGGCCTCCGAGGTGACGACGTTCCTCGGCGGCGGCAACGCGATCCGGATGGCGGTCGTCGACCAGACCGGCACCTGGCCGGAGGCGTTCTACTGGGGACACGAGGAGACCGACGTCGCCTGGCGCGCACTCGATGCCGGCTGGCGGATCAGCTACCGCGCCGACATCGTGCTGCAGCATCCTCGTACCTCTCCCGCCCGGCACCCGGTCTACTACCGCCTGACCGCGCGCAACCGGGTGTGGCTGGCGAGGAGGCACCTGCCCGGCGCGCTGGTGCCGGTCTACCTCGGGGTCTGGCTGGTGGTCACGCTCTGCCGACGCCCGCCGGTGTCCGGCCTGCGTGACTGGCTCGCGGGGTTCGTCGAGGGCTGGCGGACGTCGTACGCCCCGCGCCGCCCGATGCGCTGGCGCACGGTGTGGCGGATGACGACCCTCGGCCGGCCTCCGATCGTCTAGCGGGCCGCGGACCAGACGGGGAACGGGGAGACCGCGATGACCGGGACGTCCGGACGCCACGGCGGCGCGTCCTGGTGGCACCAGCCGATGCTGCCCCGCGACACCGCCGAGCAGCACCGCGCGTCGACCCCGCTGGAGCTGCTCTTCGACCTCTGCTTCGTGGTGGCGATCGCCCAGGCGGCCTCGCACCTCCACCACGCCGTCTCCGCCGGCCATGTCGGCGCCGGCGTTCTCGGCTACCTCGCCGTCTTCTTCGCGATCTGGTGGGCGTGGGTCAACTTCACCTGGTTCGCGTCCGCCTACGACAACGACGACGTGCCCTACCGCCTCGCCACCCTGGTCGAGATCGCCGGCGCACTGGTGATCGCCGCGGGCGTGCCGCGCGCGTTCGACGAGGGTGACTTCGGCATCATCGTCCTCGGCTACGCGATCATGCGGGTGGCACTCGTCTCGCAGTGGCTGCGAGTGGCGTGGTCGGACCCCGCGGGCCGCTCCGCCGCGATCCGGTTCGCGACGGGTCTCGGCGCGTGCATGGTCGGCTGGACGGTCCTGCTCCTGGAGGGAAGCTGGCCGCTCTGGGCGTGGTGCGTGATGGCAGTAGCGGAGCTCTGCGTACCGATCTGGGCGGAGCGGGCTGCCCGGACGACCTGGCATCCGTACCACATCGCCGAACGCTACGGCCTGTTCACGATCATCGTGCTCGGTGAGTCGGTGCTCGCCGCCACGGTGGCCGTGCAGACGGCGCTCGACGAGCACCACGCCGGGCTGACCCTGTACGCCATCGTCGTCGGCGGACTGTTGACGGTGTTCTCGCTGTGGTGGCTGTACTTCGCCAAGCCGGCGTACCGCATCCTGACCTCCACCCGGGTGGCCTTCGTCTGGGGCTACGGCCACTACCTCGTGTTCGCGTCCGCCGCCGCGGTGGGCGCCGGTCTCGCGGTGTCGGTCGACCGGGCCATCCACCCCACCGAGGTGGGCCACGTGGTCGCGGGCGCCGCGGTCACCGTTCCCGTCGCGGTCTTCCTCCTCGTCGTGTGGGTCCTCCACCTGCGACCTCTGCTCGGCCTCACCGGACGGGCGGTGTTGTTCCCGGTGGCCGCCGTGCTGGTCCTCGGGGTCACGTTCACCGGCCAGCCGGTGCTCGGCACCGGACTGATCCTCGCCCTGCTCGTGTTCGTCACCACGTACGTCGCCACGGTGCGGCCGACGAGGGAGGAGCCGGAGCCGCCAGCGACGGAGCCGACGTCCGCGGGGTAGGCGACCTGCGCCCGGATGCAACCTTTCCCGCGCCGACCGCATCCCTGGGGCGACTCGCGAGGAACGGAAGGGGAGTGGAAGGTGGCTGAGCGGGCTGAGGAGTTCAGCGCGTACGTCGCCGCGCGCCAGCAGCACCTGGTGCGTACGGGGTTCCTGCTCACCGGAGACCACCACGCCGCCGAGGACCTGGTGCAGTCCGCACTTGCGCGGACGTACCTGTCCTGGGATCGGATCCGTGACAAGGGCTCACTCGATGCGTACGTGCGCCGGGTCATGGTCAACGAGCACACCGCGTGGTGGAGACGTGCGTGGCGGCGGAGGGAACGAAGTACGGACAGCGTGCCCGAACCGCGGGGTCCGGCCACCTACAGCCCGGTCGAGAGCGACCCGGGCGAGCGCGACGAGGTCTCGGGAGCTCGTGAGCACGCTGCCACCGCGTCAGCGGGCGGCGGTGGTGCTCCGCTACTACGAGGACCTCAGTGAGGCCGAGACGGCCGCCGCCCTGGGATGTTCGGTCGGGGCCGTGAAGAGCCAGACCAGTCGGGCGCTCGCGGCGCTCCGGACGAGGCTCGGAACCAGCGGGAGGCAGCCCACGACCACCTGCCTGACCGCCGAGGGGGGAGTCCGATGAGTCCGATGAAGACCGACATCGAGGAGCGCGTCGCCGCGTCGCTCCACCAGCAGGCCGGGGGGGTGAACGCGACACCCGACCTGGCGAGGAAGGCGTACGGCCGGGCCCACCGGCTCCGGCTGCGTCGTCGGATCGGCGGCGCGGTCGCCTGTCTCGTGGCTCTCGCCATCGCCGTCCCCATCGGAACCAACGTCGTCGACCTCCGCGGTGGCGGCAGGACCGAGATCGCACCGTCGGACAACCGGGCCCCACGTCCCCGGGCGACGCCGAGCGCGGTGGCGGCGAAACCTCGCGTCAAGGTGTCGCTCGACCTCAGCAAGCTGCCCGCGGGCAGGGCGCCCGAAGTGCCGTGGTACGCCGGCGGCGTGATCCACGACGGAGCTAGGACGACGCCGGTCGGCAATGTCGAGAAGGGCTCCATGGTGTCCTTCCTGCCCGTCGCCGGCGGCTACGTCGTCCAGGTCTCGTGCTGCGAGAGGGATGGTTTTGGGTTCCCGTCGACGACCCGACTGATCGGTGTGGACGGGAAGGTCAGGAGGGTCCTGCCGCCGGGCGCCGCGATGCCGGTCGCTTCCGGGGACGGCCGCACCCTGGTCTGGAGCGAGCCTGTGGGCGGCGACTCGCCGGACTCCAGCTTCCTTGCCGCCGACGCCGCGACGGGCGACGAACGCGCGCGCACGACGGTCCGCGGCTACTTCCCCACGGCGGTGGGCTTCCTCCGTGGTCTGGTGGCCTGGACGGACGACGAACCCGACGGCGGCGTAACCGGTCTGTGGAACCCCGAGACCGGCAGGGTCAACCGGGTCGAGGACCTCGGCCAGGCGCGGGCTACCGACGGTGCCCGTCGCCTCCTTGTCACCGTGGACAAGGCGGCCGACAACCCCGCACCCTGTGTCGGCGCGGTAGACAGTTCGCGGCGCAGTCGCGAACTGTGGCGCGCCTGCGACGTCATGTCTGAGTCGTTCTCGGCGGACAGGCGGTACGTCTTCGGGCGCCTGGGGAACGGCGATGCCCCTCCAGCCGCCGTCCTCGACGCCGCGACCGGGCGGGTCGTCATGGAGATCGGCACCCCCCTGGTGTTCGGCATCTATGCCGAGGATGGAGCCGGTGTCACCCGTCCCGTCGTCGAGCACAACGGCGACCTCCTGGTCGAGGTGACCCAGGAGCGGCGACAGGCCCTCGTCCGCTGCTCCGTGGGCGGCCGGTGCGAGCGCGCGACCGACCTACGGGCGCTGGGGGAAGCCGGAGGCTCCCTCTTCGCCCTCCCTGGGCGCGGCAGGTCCTAGCCTCCGCCGTCGCGAGCCTGACCCCGGCCCGGGTGGCCGGGGTCAGGTCGCGTTCACCGCTGTCCGCCCGGGCCGGTGTGACCGTAGACTCCCCGGCATGTCCTGGCGATGGTGACTCCACTCCCGTTCCACACCTCGTGCTGCCGCCCGCGTCGGCCGGCGGTTCGGCGTCTTCTCGTTCCTCGACGACGCGATCGTCTTCTACCCCGTCTATGCGCTGCTCTTCGCCGACTCGGGGCTCGGTGTCGGCGAGATCTCCTCCTTGCTTGCGCTCTGGGCCGGTGCGTCCTTCGTCCTGGAGGTGCCGTCCGGTGCGCTCGCCGACCGGGTGTCACGACGCTGGCTGCTCGCAATCGGCGCCGTGCTCCGGGCCGGATGCTTCGGCCTCTGGGTCGCCATACCGTCCTTCCCCGCGTTCGCCGTCGGCTTCGTCCTGTGGGCTGTCAAGGGTGCCTTGACGTCAGGAACCCTGCAGGCGCTGGTGTACGACGACCTCCTTGCCGTCGGCACCCCCGACCGGTACACCCGGCTGGTTGGAAGGGCCGCGGCGCTCCAAGGTGCTGCCGCGGTGCTGGCGACCATGGCGGCGGGGCCGCTCCTCGCCCTCGGCGGCTACGAGCTCGTCGGGGCCGTCTCCGTCCTCGTCTGCCTGTGCCAGGTCCCCGTCGCGCTGTCGTTTCCGGAGGCGACGCGGGTCGACGCCCCGGTCGACGGGCATCCGAGCTCGCTCCGGGCGTACCTCTCGACCCTGCGCGAGGGAGTGGCCGAGGCGGTGCGTCAGCCGGTCGTTCGCCGGGTCGTCCTGCTGGCCGGCCTGGTGCCGGGGGTCGTCGCGTTCGACGAGTTCCTACCGCTCCTCGCCCGTGCGACCGGCGTACCGGCCCACCGGATCCCGCTGCTCCTGGTCGTCCCGGTCGTCGCGATGATCGTGGCGGCGTTGCTCGTCGGCCTGCGGGAGTGGCGACGGTGGGAGGCGTCCCTGGCGGTCGGTGGCCTGCTGGTCGCCGCCGGCGCGTTGGCCGGGTCGGCGGCAGGAGTCGCCGCCGTCGGTCTCGGACTCGGCGCGTGTCACCTGGGGCGGCTGCTGCTCGAGGCCAAGATCCAGCACGCCGTCGTCGGTCGGGCCCGGGCCACCGTCACGTCGGTCGCGGGAGTCCTCGCCGAGGCGAGTGCGTTGGCGGTGTTCGCCGCGTTCGGGCTCGGCGCGCGGTGGTTCGACCTGCCCTGGCTCTTCGTCGTCGACGGTGGGGTACTCGTCCTGGTGGCCGCCGTCACGACTGCGCTGTTGCGGCGGCGTCGTCGGTGAAGTTGCCGCAGAGCAGCTCGGTTCCGAGGCCCCCGATGAGGAGCCGCTCCTTGGCGTTGCCGAGCAACTGGGCGGTCCAGGTGGTGAACCCACCGTCTCCGAGCTGGAACGTCTGCCCGCCGGTCGTCGTGGCGTGGACGTGGAAGCACACGTCGGTGTAGTAGCCGCGCCCGCTCTCGCGCGCATCGTCGAACCCGACGTCGACGTGCGGAAACTGCTCGGCCAGCGGGTCGAGGACGGACTCCCGCAGCACCGGCGTACGCAGCCCGTCCGTGAGGTCGGTGACACTCAGGCGTACGCCGGACAGGGTGTAGCCGGACCGGCCCGCCTCGTCCAGGAGCCGGAGCATGGCGGCGAGCTGCTCGCGCAGGCTCGTGGACTCGAACCGGAAGGAGCCCTCGTCCCTCCCGGCCGTGGTGAGACCGAGGAGCCGGAAGTGCTGCGTCATCCCCGGCCCGTCGAACCGCTGCCCGCGGACGACCCGCTGGGACGTGCACAGCCGGATCCTGGTGCGGTCGCGGGGCTGGCGGCGCAGCAGGTCCCGGCGGCGACGGGCACTCTCCAACGCCAGCGTGTTGGTCGAGTCCGCGACGACCTCGGTGTTGCGGTTGGTGGCAAGGACGGTGTTCTGGTCGACCGTCGTGAGCGCCGCGACCGTGCCGAGCGGCGCAACCGGCGGGAACTCCACCGGCTCGAAGCCCAGGGTCCCGAGGACGCCGAACGCCAGCTGGTCGAGGGCGAGCGTCGTCGCCGGACTGAGCGCGGACGGCGTGACGAAGCGGTTCCGGTCGTACTGCTCCAGCACCGTTGCGGGTGACGTACGCCCGACCCTGCGGCGGTGGACCTCGAGCAGCAGCGACTGCAGGTCCGTCGGCGCCAGCCGGTCGGCGAGGATGCCGACCAGGCCGGGTACGCCCGCGGTGCGTTCGATCCGGTGGATGAGTCCGTCGTCCATGGTGGCCGTTCGGTGTGGGCGTACCGGCTCCGCCGGTCTGTCGCCGCCTGACGATACGGGTCGCGACGGAGCCGCTCACGTGCTTTTGGCGCTGTCGTACGCCGGATGCGGCGCCGCCGTTCCCCGGACCGGACTCAGCTCCGCGGCACCCGGTGGAGGGCGATACCGGCGACGACGAGAGCGATGCCGGCGAACTCCGCGAGCCGCGGCACCTGGGCGAGTACGACGATCCCGATCACGGTCGCCACCGCCGGCAGCACCGCGAGCCGGAGCGCGAACGTCGAACGCGGCAGGCGGGCCAGGGCGAGCTGGTCGCAGACGTACGGGATCACCGAGGAGCAGAGCCCGACGCCGACTCCGGCGGCGAGCAGGTCCGGCCGCCCGAACACCGCCGCGGCGTCGGAGACACCGAGCGGGGCGATCGCGACCGCGGCGACGAGCATGGACAGGCCCAGCCGGTCGACCGCCGCCGCGCCGCCGTCGGCCGCGATCCGCGCGCCGAGCACGACGTACGCGACGAACAGCACGCAGTTCGCGCCCGCGAGGACGAACCCCGCCGGGTCGCCCGCCCACCGGACGTCGGTGAGCAGCGCCACCCCACCGACGGCGACCGCGAGCGCGAGGAGGTTGCGGCGCCCACGCAGGCCGAAGGCGGCAAGTGCCAGCGGCCCGACGAACTCGATCGCACCTACCGTCGCGAGCGGCAGCCGGTCGATCGCGAGGTAGAAGACCGCGTTCATGCCCGCGAGCGTGAGGCCGAGCGCGAGCAGGAGCAGGCGGTGCGCCGAGCGACAGGCCGGGAAGGATCCGCCACGGCCGCCGCCACACCGCGAACACCACCGCCGCGGAGACGATCCGGAGCCACGCGACGCCCAGGGGCTCGACGGCGACGAAGAGCAGGACCGCGAACGCCGGACCCACGTAGTGGAAGACGGAGCTGACGAGGAAGTACGTGAGAGGCGGCACCTCCGCGGCCGGCATCCGGACCAGGGTCCGGATCCGACCGGGCGCGAGTGTCCGCCGCGTGGTCGAGGGCATGGTTCGAGTATCTGAAGGACGTAGCGCCTTTCACCATGCCGCTTTGAAGGTGATGCTGGTGAGATGGCTTCACAGTCGATGGTCAAGGACGACAAGTGGTTCCAGAACTCCAGGGACCTGCTGGACGACGTAAACGTCCGTCTGCTGCGTGCGCTGCAGGAGGATCCGCGGCAGAGCATGTCGGCGCTGGCCCGCCGGGTCGGCATGTCGGCGCCGGCGGTGACCGAGCGGGTGGCGCGGCTGGAGCAGGCCGGCGTCATCCGCGGCTACCGCCTGGACGTCGACCCGGCCGCGGTCGGCCTGCCCGTCGCAGCCTGGGTACGCCTGCGTCCCGGCCCCGCCCAGCTGCCGAAGATCGCGAAGCTCGCCGAGGCCACGCCCGAGGTCGTGGAGTGCCACCGGATCACCGGTGAGGACTGCTTCCTGATGAGGGTCCAGGTCCCCGCGATCGAGCGCCTCGAGGAGGTCCTCGACAAGTTTCTCCTCCACGGCCAGACCACGAGTTCGATCGTGGTCTCGACGCCCGTCCCGCCGCGCGCCGTGGCCCTGCCCAAGACCCGCGGACGCGACGGCGACAGGACCCGCTGAACGACCTCTCCACCAGCGGTGCGGCCGGTTTTGGCCGCACCCGGCCGGGCGACTTCGACGTCTTGACCAGGTTTCGAAAGGGAGCCTAGGTTTCACTGGACTTTTTTCCGGCCGAGGTGCCGGGCGATGTGGAGGAAGGCCGTGAACGTCAGCGCACCGCAGGCCAGTTCGCCGCGGGTCCGGGCCGGGGACAGCGGGCTCCTGGACGACTCCGGCCTTGCCGCTGCTCTGCGTACCTTTCGCGATTCGGGCATGGTGATCGTCGAGGACGCCTACGATCTCGCCCGGATCGACACCCTCAGGGCGAGCTACGACGCGCTGCTCGCGCGCGAGCGCGCTGCTCCCAACGGCAGCCCCACGGTGCAGCCGACCGACGGCCAGAACCACCTTCAGATGCAGATGCCGCTCGTAGCACCGTTCTCCGACGTCGACGTCGTGGCCCATCCGGTCGTCGCCCAGATCGTGACCGCGGTGCTGGGCGAGGAGTTCCGCTGCAGCCTGTACAACTCCAACACCGCGTTTCCGGGCTCGTCCCACCAGCGCGTGCACCGCGACGCAGGTCCGGTCTTCGGCAGCGGACTCGGTGTGCCGACTCCCACGACCGGCGTCGTCCTCAACATCCCGCTGTGCGACTTCACCGAGGTCAACGGCAGCACCGAGGTCTGGCCCGGCTCCCACCTGATCGTCGACCACCCGGACGATCCGGGCGTGGAGCTGACCGACCGCGCCAGGGCGCTTGCCTCGGCGAGATTCAACATCGCCGTCGGCTCGGTCGCCCTGCGCGACCTCCGGCTGTGGCATCGCGGCACGCCCAACCAGTCCGACGGCGTACGCACCATGCTGGCCGTCGTCTACCAACGCAGCTGGCTGGGATGGCGGTCGCACGCACTCAGGGTCCCCGCCCAGACCTGGCGGGACTGGCCCTCCCACGTTCAGAAGATCTTCGCCGCGGCACCCGTGGACGAGGAACCCCGCGCACCCCTTCAGACCGAACGGCGGTAGAACGATGACCACACCAGGTGTGCCCAGCCGGCGCGCGTTCCTCTTCGGCTCGGCGATGATCGCGGCCTCGAGCATGCTCGCGGCGTGCAGCGACCAGGGCGGTACGAAGACCGGAGGGACGGGCGGCGGGTCGGGCGGGGGAGCGGCCAAGGACGCCGTCGGCTCCGAGACCAAGCCGCTTCCGGTGCCGAACAAGTTCAAAGAGGCCCCGATGCTGGCCCAGAAGGTCAAGGCCGGCGAGCTGCCGCCGGTGGCCAAGCGGCTGCCCAAGAAGCCGTACGTCCTTCCGCACAAGTGGGCCGAGCCCGGCACGTTCGGCGGCCGGCTGCGGATGATGACGCCGAAGACCGACGACGGCCAGGTCCGCCAGTACATGTACGGCCACTCGCCGCTGCGCTACCTCAACGACGGCCAGGACGTGGGCCCCGGGCTCGTGGAGAGCTGGGAGTCCAACGACGACGCCTCCGAGTGGACGCTGCACTTCCGGGAAGGGCTGCGGTGGTCCGACGGCCAGCCGTGGACGACCGCGGACGTGATGTTCTGGTGGGAGGACCTCGTGCTCAACGAAGAGCACCCGGCCGTGCCACCCGACGAGATGCGTTCCGGCAAGAACACGCTGGCAAAGGTCACCGCCCCTGACGACTTCACTCTCGTCATGACGTTCGACGCGCCCGCACCTCTCACCGCCGACCGGCTGGCGATGTGGACCAAGAGCGGCAAGGGCGACAACGGCCCGATCTGGATGCTGCCGAAGCACTACGCCAAGCAGTTCCACCGCAAGTACAACCCCGAGGTCGGCAAGGACTGGGCGAGCAAGGGCAGCGTCTTCGACACCAAGTCCGACTTCGGGCGCAACCCCGACTGTCCCACCATGACGGGGTGGCGGCTCGCGTCCTACAAGGAGGGCCAGTTCCTCACCTGGGAGCGCAACCCGTACTACTGGGTGGTCGACCGCGACGGTGGGCAGCTGCCGTACGTGGACAAGCTGGTCATGAACGCGATCCAGGACCCGGAGGTCGGGAAGCTCCAGATCCAGCAGGGAAAGCTCGACTACGTAGACGGCCGGTTCGCCTCTCTCACGCTCTCCGACATCTCCGGGATCAAGGAGACGAGTGCCCGCAGCGGCATGGTGGTCAGCCTCTGGGACGCGGGTGACGGCACCGGTCCGCACGGGTTCTTCTTCAACTACGACTACAAAGACCCCGGGATGCGCGACCTCATCCGTACGCCGAAGTTCCGCCAGGCGCTCTCACTCGCGTTCAACCGCGCAGAGCTCAAGAAGGCGCTCTATTTCGGCACCGGTGAGATCACCACCGGAACGATGAGCCCGAAAGCGATCGAGTACCACGTCAACGCCGAGGGCGAGGGAATCTACAAACAATGGCGGGACAGCTATGCGAAGTACGATCCTGCCGCCGCCAAGAGCCTCCTCGACGAGATCAACGTCGTCGACAAGAACGGTGACGGAAAGCGCGAACGTCCCGACGGCGAGAAGCTCACCATCGTTCTCACCTACGCCGCTCCCGGCGGCGACGTCACCCAGGCGACCAACAACCGCATCAAGGAGGACTGGGAAGCCCTCGGGCTCGAGATCAAGATGGACCCGATTCCGCCGGAGTCGATCGACCCGCGGTGGCAGTCCGGCGAGATGATGGCCCGTGCCGACTGGGGCGTGGGCGACGGGCCCAACTACTTCGTCTACCCGCAGTGGGTCGTCCCCATGGAGCCGACCCGGTGGGCGCCGCTCGAGGGCCAGTTCTACAACGTACGCGGCACTCCTGCCGAAAAGCAGGAGAAGAACGTCGACCCGTACAAGCGGACTCCACCGCGGCTCGAACCCGAGCCCGGCGGACCGATCGAGCGCCTCTGGAAGCTCTACGACCAGTCCAAGGTCGAGCCGGACGACATGAAGCGCCACCAGATCGCGTGGGAGCTGACCAAGATCCACATCAGCGACGGGCCGTTCTTCCAGGGCTCGGTGGCCAACATCCCCACACCAACCGTGTCGCACAAGGACCTGGGCAACGTGCCGAAGAAGGAGAACCTCGCGCTGGGCGGCTTCACCGCGCCGTGGATCCACCCGACACCTGCGGTCTACGACCCCGAGGCCTACTTCTGGAAGAACCCCGACCAGCACGCCTGACCCACCTCGGGTGGCCACCGCGCCGGCCGAGGTCTGAACTCCCTTGGCACTAGGGAAGCGGTACCTCGGCCGGGCGGCGCACCTCGAAGTCGAAGCAGCCGAACTCGACCGCACGCATGTGCACGACGGCCGCCTCGCCGTCGGCGAACAGGTGGTCGAGCGCGGCCTCGGCCGATCCCTGCTGTTGCGAGGTGAACTCGTCGAGGACTACTCCGCCCCTGATCCGGCCGTCGGCGGTGTAGGCACGGAACACCCGGCGTTCACCGGCCATGGCGACCGGATACCCGGGGTCGGGGTCCTTGCAGGCATGAGGATGGATGAACACCGGTCCGGTCTCGTCGTACGCCCCAGGATCGGCACCGGTCTCGGTTGCCCACCGACGCAGGGGCGCGTAGCCGACGAGCGCGATCTCCTCGCCGGCGTCGGCTGCGCTCGAAGCAGCACCTGAGCGGGTTCCCACCGTCGTCGTCGACGAACAGCCGCGGTGGCCGGCCGGCGTCGTCGTGCTTACGGAGCTCGTCGAGTACGTCAGGTGCGATGGCGCGGTAGTCGTATCGCGATTCGGTTCCCATGCCGTCCATCGTGCGGAACCCAGGACCTGTGTGCCGGCGGGAATCGGACGTCGAGATCGGCGGCGCCATCGCTGCCCGATCGGTCCCTGGAGCGCCCGGACATGGACCGCGGCCCCCACCAGTTGTACTGGTGCAGGCCGCGGTGTGGATGAGTCGGCGGTCGGTCAGGTCAGAGTGGACGGACCTGGCTCGCCTGGGGGCCCTTGGCGCCCTGGGTGACCTCGAATTCCACCCGCTGGTTCTCTTCGAGCGTGCGGAAGCCGGCGGACTCGCCGATGATTTCGGAAAAGTGAACGAAGACGTCTTTGGCGCCGTCGTCCGGAGTAATGAAGCCATAACCCTTGTCTGGGTTGAACCACTTCACGGTGCCCTGGGTCATTTTCTGTCTCTCCTGACAGGTTGGCGGGTAGTAGACCCGCGGGCACGGGCCTACTGGTTACTCTCGAGCGGCTGAGAGCCCACCAATCCTGGTAAGGCAACGGCCCGCATCGACTTTCCGCGGGCGTGAAAGAACAGGGTCAACACGTACACAGAAACTGCAACCGCCGTCATGATAACCGGCGTCGGGGCAAAGGGTCGCCGCCACACCGCAACTGTTCGTAAGCACAGTCGGTGACCCGCGGGGCGCGAACGGCAGGGGTCCTGTCCGGCAGAGATCCGTCCTGCCGGGCCGCCGGGCGACCGAGCCGGTCTCCGAGGTGGGGGGCTTCAGCCGGCCCGTCGGCGGAGGCGGGGGTCGCCGGCGCCGATGTCCTCCACCGACTCCAGCAGGACGAGCGGGTCAGCCTTGGACTCGTAGCCGTACTCCGACGCGAGGTCCTCTCCGGTGAGCTCACGCCACACGCCGTCGAGGGTCGAAAGGGTCGAAGCGGCCCATCGCGCCCGCCAGCACGGCCACTGGCCGTGGCAGACGACGCAGGTGCGTCGCTTGCCATAGAGGACGGGGACGACTCCCCATCTCCAGCGCAGGCCGATGCCGAGGCCCTCGGTTTCGTGGAGGCGTACGAGGACACGGGCGGCGGCGACGAGATCCTCGAAGTCCACCGCACGCTGCACACCCACGTCGTCCCGTGCGAGCTCGTGAATGGCGGCCATAGTCGACCTGTCTCCCTCCGTGGCTGCGGGTGCCGCGGCACTGATCTGGGCCGCGGGGTTCATCGACCGTGGATCAGGTGCCGTTGTGGTGGGTCAGCACGCGGAAGAAGCGCCGCTTGGCTGCGAGCCAGCCGCCGGCCCACCGGACCTCCGGACACGGCCAGTCGAGGGCGCAGGACACGCAGCAGGCGAGCCGCCGAACGGTTCGCGGCAGCGGAAACGGGAGCCACCGGACCTTGACCGCCACGGGCGGCAGGTCCGGGCGATGCGTGCGGTGGAGAAGCTCGGCGTGCGCGTCGAGCTCGGCGTTCGTCCAGGTCACCTGGCCGAGCCGGGGGACGTGAGCGACGGTGCGCCGCGCGGGCGTAGGCGGCGCGGCTTGGATGCCAACCGAGCTGCTCATCTGGTTCTCCGTTTCCGAGGCCTGGGGATCCGGGTCAGCCACTGCCTCGCGTCAGTCAGGTCTCGACTCGCTGGTGAGGCCGTGGCAGTTGCTCGGTTGCCCGCCGGAGAAAGCGGTTTCCAAGCTCCCGTACGGCTTCGCCTGCTCGTCGATCGACGTGACGCATCCACGCGATCCCGACTCGGTGCGGCGGCCGCTGTGCCGTATCAACATGCGTGTCCGCCTTTCCCGTCTCGGAATCTGTGAATCACACATACCGAAGCGTATGGCACGAATCAGGGTCTTGACAATCACAAGCTGGGAAGATCTGGCCGATTTGTTCCCGTGACTTCCGCGGGCCTCGAACGTGGGAGTGGGAGCGGTCCCACATCCAGCGCTCCGCCGCCGGTCTGACGCGGAGTGTCGGTGGGCGCACGCGGGGCAGGCGCCGGGCGGGCCCAGGGCGCGTGTCGGGCGGGTGCGGGGCAGACGCCGGGAGTACTCGGGCCTTCATTGTCCGTGGTCGGTCGTTGTAAGGTGATCACCTGCCCGCTGAGACAGGGCGTAGATAGAAAGATCCCCCCGGATCTGCGCTCCGGGGGGATCTGCCCTGTGAGGGTCGCTGTGGACGACTAGATATCGTAGCGACCAGCCTTCACATCGTTGAGGAACGTCGCGAACGAGTCGCGGTCGACGACGTGCGCACCCCGGTCGGGATGAACGCTGTCGCGCACCGCGGCAACCTTGGGCAGGTTGCCCGCGATCTCGACGCATCCGCCGTTGTTGGCACCGCTGCGACTGGCCTTGCGCCACTGAGCCTGAGACAGGTCGATCATGCTCACTCCAGCGTTTCTGCGAGTTGTTTGAGGTGGGCGACGGTGGCTGGGGCTTCCAGCGCCGCTGCCCGCGCTTGGTTGAAGACCTCGATGTAGGCCTCGACCTCTTTGGCCTTGTTCACCTCCTGCAGCGCGAAGTCGGTCTCGACGTAGGCCACGGCGCCCTCGTCGCCAGGAAACTCGAAGATGTTGATGGGTCCGCCCATGCCTGGATGGGGACCGTCGGCGAAGCGGAGGAGCCGCACCTCGATGCCCGGCCGGCGGCTCATCTCGACAACGTGGTCGACCTGCGCGCGGCGCTCCGCCTGGGTACCCCAGCGGTACATCAGCGAGGCCTCGGTGACCACCGCGACCAGCTCGGGTGCGGTGCCGTCCCTGCGTTCGAACACCTCCTGGCGCCGCAGGCGCGCTCCTACCGCACGGTTGCGCCAGGACGACGACCGTGTGGTGAAGCGCATCTGGGCCTCCATGTAGGCAGGCGTCTGCAGGTGGGCGGGCAGGACAAGAGGTGTGTAGGCGCTGATCCTGGCCGCGTCGTCCTCGTAGCCGGGGAACTCGTTGTCGAAGATGTCGCTGAAGTCACGCCACCAGGCTCGGGTGCGTGCCAGCGCGGCGAGGTCCTCCAACTCCTTGGCCACGTCCTCGGACGCGCCGTAGATGCGGAGCAGGTCGCGGATGTCGCTCATCTCCGGCCGCACCCACGAGTTGGCCTCGAACCTTCCGACTTTTCCCCGGCCCCAGTTGAGGCGGTCGCAGACCTGGTTGGCGGTGTAGCCGCTGGCCAACCGGAGCTCCGTGAGCCGCCGGGCGAGCCGCCGCTTGGCGATGGTGGCGCCGTAGGCGTTGCTCACCTAGGGCCTCCTTCGTCAGCGTATGCCTGTCCCTCTTGACAGGACATAGCGGTCATCATACTGCCCCCTTAATTTGTGAATCACAAGTGTGATCTGCCCAGGTCGCAGATCGCGAGGTGCAGGTTCGTGCTAGCGTGCCCGAAATTGATCTTCGTCGAGGTCATTTTCGGAAACCTGGTGGCTTGGCGTGATGCATTCGTTACGGGTGCTTTGGGCCCGCCGGACCAGCGGCCCCGTGGGGAGTCGCCCTGACCGGCGTACGCGTACTGAGGTGCGGATGCTCGATCCTTCCGGAGGCCAGCTGGGAGGGACCCAGAGGTCGGGCCCAGGTGCGGACTCGACCCGGCCGGACGCGGGCAGACTCTACGACTATGTCCTTGGTGTCACCGAACGCCTCGCGGTCGACCGGCCCATCGCGGCGCTGCGTTACCTCAGGTCAGAGGCGGAACGGTTCTTCGACGGTATGGAGCTGCTGCCGCCCCGCCGCGGTGGCGCGCCCGGTGTGACCTATACCGGCCTGCGGCAGCCGACGGGTTCATTTCCTTCCGACCGCGACGGCGTGCGGTGGACCTGATGCGGCGTCGATCGGACGTCCTCACGCGCCGCCCGGGCCGACGATGATCGCTATCCTTCAGCTCGACGCGTACGCAGCACCGGAGCGGCATGTGCGGCCGGTGTCGACGAACCGGTTCGGGAGCAGCCATGAGTGAAGCCGAGCGAGTCCCTACAGGTGTCGATCCGTCCCGTTTGAGTGCGGCGCGCGTCTACGACTACATCCTCGGGGGCACCAACAACTTCGAGATCGACCGCGCGGGCGCCGACCAGCTCAGGGCCGCGTTTCCCGAGCTCGAGAACTGGGCGTGGACCAACCGCGGGTTCCACCAGCGCGCGGCCAGATGGCTCGCGGGCGAACGCGGCATCCGCCAGTTCCTCGACATCGGTTCGGGCCTTCCGACGCAGATGAACACCCACGAGGTCGTGCAGGCCATCGTCCCGGACGCGACGGTCCTCTACGTCGACAACGACCCGTCCGTCGCGGTACATGCGGAGGTGCTGCTGGCCGGCTCCGGTCGGGTCAGGTTCGTCGCGGGCGACCTGCGCGACCCCGACACGCTGCTCAACCATCCCGACATCCGGTCGGCCATCGACTTCCGGCAGCCGGTCGGTCTGTTCCTGACGGCGATCCTGCACTTCGTGTCCGACGAGTCGAAACCGCACGACCTGGTGGCGACCTACGTCGACGCCCTCGCGCCCGGAAGCTATCTCGCGCTGTCGCACGGCACAGCGGACCGGTGGCCACCCGAGGTCCTCGCACGGGGACGGGCGGTCTACCAGAACGCGAGTGCGCAGCTCCATGCGCGCAGCAGGGACGAGGTCGCCCGCTTCTTCGAAGGGCTGGAGCTGGTCCCGCCCTACGACGGTGCCGAGCCGGCCGTCACCTACGGAGGAATGTGGGGAGCGGAGGATCCCGAGGCCGCTGACGACGATGCGTCGCGCGCGCTCTACTGCGGCGTCGCGAGGCGACCCTGACGCCGCACCTGGACGACGCCCACAGCCGCCGGGGTGAGACCCTGGTGCCTTGCCGTGCCGAGGCGTTCTGCCCGCCGCGCGGAGCGAAGAGGAGAAATTCGTGACTTCCAGGCGCAAACCCACCGTCGAAGAGCTGGGCGTCGACGTCGACGCCGTGACGTGGCTGCGTTCGGGCACGAGCCCCGGCGCGATCGAGGTCGCCTTCGTCGGCGACTTCGTCCTGATGCGCCTCGACGGCGATCCGACCCGGCGCGTACTTGTGTACGACCACCACGAGTGGGAGTGCTTCCTCGACGGCGCCAAGAACGGCGAGTTCGACGACGCCGCGTCCTCGTCGTAGCCGCGATCCGCGTTGTGGGGCAGGGAGTTCGCGGCGGGATCCGCGTCGCACCGGCCAGCGGCACGGGCCGGATTTTCATCCTCGTTGGGCGAAGCCATCGCCTGTGCTGCCAGTGACACTCGATCAACCCGGTTTCTGTGACCGGTGGTCGAAAGAGGTGCAGCATGCCCGTTCTTACCAGGCGTTCGATGCCGAAGAAGCAGTCGATGACCTCGGGTCGATCCCGCAGGAAGCTCAAGACGACCGGGGCCGTGATGGCTCTCGTCGGCGGCATGGTCGCGCTCATCGCGCTGCTCCGCCGCGGCCGGCACTGACAACCCCGGCCCTGAACCGCCCTGCACAAAGGCTGAAGCAGCACAGGGAAGTCAGGGCCGAGCCGAACACCGTCGGCTGACGCGCGGTCGGCCGACGGTTCCGTCACGCCTGGTCGGTGGCGGCAGTGCCCTCGAGTGCTGCCGCGACTCGACCGAGGACGTCCAGGTGGTCGTCGACGGTACGCAGTCCGGCCTTCATCGTGTTGAACGACACGTGGGTCGCTCCGGACCTACGCCAGCGTTCGGCGTACCCGCCCACCTCGTCGGCGTTGTCGCGCCTGACAGCGATGCGCCCTTCCATGCCAAGGGATGCGGGATCGCGTCCCGCCTCTCGCGCGCCCTCGTGCACGAGCGCGATCGCGTCGTCGAGCTTGGGACCGGGCTGGAACTGTGGCATCCAGCCGTCGCCCAACCGACCTGCCCGTCGGAGCGCGCGGGGGCGCTCTGCGCGCCGAGCCAGATGGGTATCGGGCGTTGCAGGGGAAGCGGCGCAATGCCCGCGCCGGTGACCTGGTGCGCTTCGCCGCGGATGTTGACGACCGGCTCGGTCCACAGCGCACGCAGCACCTCGATCTGTTCCTCGATCCGGCGGCCGCGCGTGCGGAAGTCCTCGCCGAGCGCTTCGTACTCGACGGCGTTCCATCCGATCCCGATGCCGAGACGGAGCCGACCTCCGGTGAGGAGATCGACCTCGGCCGCCTGCTTCGCGACCAGCGCCGTCTGTCGTTGCGGCAGCACGATGACTCCGGTGACGAGCTCGAGTGAGCAGATGCCGGCCAGGAACCCGAACAGGACGAACGGCTCGTGGAAGGTGTCCCGGTGGGTGTACGGCCCGGACCAGTCGGGATGGGCCGACGGGTCCGCGCCCAGCACGTGGTCGTAGGCAAGGAGGTGGTCGAACCCGAGTTCTTCGACCCGTTGTGCGTAGGCGCGGACGGCACCACGGTCGGCACCGATCTCGGTCTGAGGGAACACCACTCCTGTGCGCATGCGTCCGTTCCTAGCAGACGGCGCGCTGCCCGGAGGTCCCCGACCTGCCGTGCCCGCGGGTACGAGGTGCCGCGGCGACCGGTCCGGTCGGACCGAAAAGGTGAGCGGAGTACGTTGTCACGACGGCCCGATTGCCGATCCGGCGGACCAGCCCAGGAGGAAGACCCTCGATGCACAACGACGACGTGGTCATCGTCGCCCACCGCGGAGCGTCCGGTACGGCGCCCGAGAACACCCTGACGGCGATCCGCGAGGCCGCCCGCCAGGGCGCCGCGTTCGCGGAGGTGGACGTCGTCCTCAGCAAGGACGGCGTTCCCGTCCTGGCGCACGACGCCACGCTCGAACGCACGACAGATGTCGCACGGGTCTTTCCCGACCGGGCCACGTGGAGGGTGGGCGAGTTCACTCTCGACGAGCTGAGGATGCTGGACGCCGGCGCGTGGTTCGAGGACCGGTTCGCCGGGGAGCGCATCCCCACCCTCCGGGAGGCCCTCCGCGTCTTCCGGGAGTGCGAGCTCGGGCTCTGGCTCGAGCTCAAGAGTCCCGATCCCGACGGCCGGCTCGTTCGCGCCGTCGCGGAGGTACTGCGGACGGCGCCCGGTGGCTGGCTGACCGCACCCGACCGCGCCAGGTGGCTCAAGGCGACGTCGTTCAACGTGCAGCTGCTCGCCAACTTCGCCGAGGAGATCGCTCACGCCGTCCCCGTCGGTGGGATCGCCGAACGCGTGCCGGACGACCAGCCGCTCCGCGAGCTGGCGAGCTGGCTCGAGTTCTACATCCCGAACTACCGCAAGTTGCGCCCGGGCGACATCGTGCGCATGCGCGCCGCGGGACTGCGGACGGGGTTCTGGACGCCCAACGACCCGGTGGCGGTCGCGTCCCTTCTCGCCCAGGGCGCCGACGCGCTCATCCAGAACTATCCCGGGGTCGCGCGGGCGGTCGCGGAGGGGCGCGCAGCTGTGCCCGGTCCCGCGAGCGTGGTGGTCGAACGCCTGGCGGACGGCGACGGCGGCGGGGGAGCCGCGCAGGGCGGCGAACGCGTCGTCCTCCGCAACCTGTCCAGCGGACCCGTGGACATCGGTGGCTGGTTCCTTCGCGACGATCCCGGTTACCGGCTCCAGATCGGTTCCGGCGCAATGATCCAGGCCGGGGGGACGTTCGACGTCCACGCCGGGCCCGGCACCCACACCCCGACCAGCTACTACAACGGCCTGCAGACGACGGTCTTCAGCAAGGGCGGCGACAGCGTGTCCCTGCACCGGCCCGACGGCAGTCTGGTCGATCTGGCCGGTAACGACCTGACCGTCTGAGAGGGTTGCTGCGGGGTCGTCCGTGATGTCATCGGGTATCCGGTTACCGATCCCGTCGGAGGCTCTTGTATCCTCGGTTCTCGCTCGCCCCAATAGCTCAGTCGGTAGAGCGTCTCCATGGTAAGGAGAAGGTCTACGGTTCGATTCCGTATTGGGGCTCTCGGCCGGATCCGCGTCCCGCGGTCACCCGGTCCGGCGGCGGTGTAGCTCAGACGGTAGAGCAAGCGGCTCATAATCGCTGTGTCGCCGGTTCGAGTCCGGCCACCGCTACCGAAGCGGCCGGGCCCGATGGGACGCCATCGGGCCAGGCATGATGGACAGGTACGACACCCGACGGACTGACAAGAGGCATCCCGTGGCTAGCAAGAGCTCCGAAGTTCGCCCCAAGATCACGCTGGCGTGCACCGAGTGCCGGGAGCGCAACTACATCACGCGCAAGAACCGTCGCAACGATCCCGACCGGCTCGAGATCAAGAAGTTCTGCCCGCGCTGCCGCACCCACCGGGCACACCGCGAGACCAGGTAGCCGCGGACCGGCCGTTCGCCGCCGGGCCAGGCTCCACCTCGCCACACCGGCGGCTCGTCCCCCGGCATCGTGGCGCTGAGCCGCGACCCGCGACCCCGAACGCCTCCGGTACCGTCGCCGTCATGCCCGTCGACGCCGCCCTCGTTGGCCGCACCTATTCCACTGCCGCGCCGTACGAAGTGGGGCGCGAGAAGATCCGGGAGTTCGCCGAAGCGGTCGGCGACCCCAACCCGGCCTATCGTGACCAGGCCGCCGCACAGGCCCTCGGCCATCCCGACGTCGTGGCGCCGCCCACGTTCCCGATCGTGGTGGCGTTCGGGCTCCTCGACCGCCTCTTCGCCGATCCCGACACCGGCCTCGCCCTGCATCGCGTCATGCACGCGGACCAGAAGTTCTCCTACACCCGCCCCATCCGGCCGGGTGACCGGCTCGTGGCCACGCTGACCATCGAGCGCGTCCGCAACGCCGCCGGCACCGACCTGATCTTCACGCGGACCGACATCACCGAGCCGGGCGGCGCCCCGATCTGCACCGCGCACGCCACGGTCGTCCACCGAGGGGAGGCCGGATGAGCGTTCCGACGTTCGAGGCGGTCGAACTGGGCACGGAGCTCCCGACCCTCACGGTCCGGGTGCGGCGCGCCGACCTGGTGCGGTATGCCGGTGCTTCGGGTGACTTCAACCCGATCCACTGGAATGCCCGAGTCGCGCACGAGGTCGGCCTGCCCGACGTGATCGCCCACGGGATGTTCACGATGGGCGCCGGCGTCCGGGTGGTGACCGACTGGGTGGGCGATCCGTCGCGGGTCGTGGAGTACTCCGTACGCTTCACCAAGCCCGTCGTCGTTCCCGACACCGAGGAAGGCGTCGAGGTGACGTTCGGGGGAAAGCTTGCCGACAGGCTGGATGATGGCCTGGTCCGGATCGATCTGACCGCGGTTGTCGCCAGCGGTGACGGCGGGCAGGACAAGGTGTTCGGAGCGGCCCGGGCGATCGTCCGGCTCACCTGAGCACAGTGCCCTGAGCCTGTGCCCGGGCACCGCACCCGGCACCGATCCGGCACCGACCCGATCCGACACCGACCCGATCCGACACCCCGAACCGACCAGGCGGAGCAGCAGTGCGCGAACGCTTCGACGTCCCCCTCGCCGACCTCACGACCCTGCGGCTCGGCGGCCCGGCCAAGCGGCTGGTCGAGGTCGACGACACCGACGCGCTGGTCGAGGCGCTCCGTTCCGCCGACGCCGACGGCGAACAGGTGCTGGTCCTCGGGGGTGGCAGCAACGTCGTGGTCGCCGACGAGGGGTTCGCCGGCACGGTGATCAAGGTCGCCACCAGAGGAGTCGCCGTCGAGTCGGCGGACTCGTGCGGCGGCGCCACCGTGCGCGTGAGCGCTGGGGAGAACTGGGACACGTTCGTGGTCCACGCCATCGACCAGGGCTGGGTCGGCGTCGAGGCGCTCTCCGGGATTCCGGGCCTCGTGGGCGCGGCACCGATCCAGAACGTCGGTGCGTACGGCCAGGAGGTCGCGCAGACGATCGCCCAGGTACGGGTGTGGGACCGGGTCGAGTCCCGGGTGCGTACGCTGCCGCTGGCCGCCTGCGGTTTCGGCTACCGCACCAGCCGGTTCAAGCGCGACCCGGCCCGCTTCGTGGTCCTCGAGGTGGTCCTCCAGCTGCGCCTCGGTGATCTCGGAGCTCCGGTGGGGTACGCCGAACTGGCCCGGACCCTCGGCCTCGAGGTCGGCGAGCGCGCGCCCATGCCGGACGTACGCGCCGCCGTCCTCGACCTCCGCCGCGGCAAGGGCATGGTGCTGGATCCCGACGACCACGACACGTGGAGTGCCGGCTCGTTCTTCACCAACCCGGTCCTACCGGCCGACGTCGCCGCGGCACTCCCCGCCGGCGCGCCACGGTGGCCCGCCGACGACGGCCAGGTGAAGTCGAGCGCGGCCTGGCTGATCGAGCACGCGGGGTTCGGCAAGGGGTACGGCCAGGGGCCGGTACGGCTGTCGTCGAAGCACACGCTTGCCCTGACCAACCGGGGCGAGGCGACGACGACCGAGCTGCTGACCCTCGCCCGCGAGGTGCGCGACGGCGTACGCCGGACCTTCGGGGTGACCCTCGTCAACGAGCCCGTGCTCGTGGGTTGCACGTTGTAGGACAGGTCAGGGCGGGCGGTGGTCTCACGCCAGGTCGAGGCTGCTCCGGACGTCGGCGCGGCGGAGCTGCCCCACACACCAGGCGAAGTGCCCGTCGGAGCCCGCGGGGTCGTACGCGTGGGCAGCGGCGATCGCGTAGGCCGCGCGGTAGAGGTGCAGCCGTTCGAGCTGGTGGCCCAGCTCGCCGGTCATCCAACCGGTCAGCCGGTCGTCGACCGCGCGGGCGTGCGGGCCGTACATGTCGAAGAACCCCGCGGCCAGGCTGGCGTCGAACGCCGGGTCGCCGGCCGTCGTGAGGTACCCCCAGTCGAGGACGCTGATCACCCGGAGGTCGTCGTCGACCAGCAGGTTCGGCGGGCACAGGTCGCCGTGGATCACCCGTGGCGCGTACGACCCGGGCCCGGCCGGCGGAAGGCACCGCAGACCGGCGACGACGCACCCGAGCAGGTCGTCGAAGTCGGGCAGCACCGAGCGAAGATGTGATCCGAAGACCGCGACCCGCCGGTCGAGGAGCCGGACGAGCGCCTCTGGCCAGGATCGACCCGACCCGCTCCCGCCTTGGTGGAACGGCAGCGGCTCGTCCATCACCGACAGGTCCCACGCGGCGGCTGGCGGCTCGATGTCGCTCAGCGCGGCGAGGATGTCGACGAACGTACGCAGTGCGCGCTCCGGCGGGGGAGTGGCCTCGAACACAGCCTGGAGCGGGCGGCCGCCGAGCCGGCGCTCGACGGTCACGGGAACGCCGTCAACCGCACGGATCTCGTGGATCAGTGGGGTCGCGAACGGCAGGCCGGCGGCGTCGAGACCCCCGTAGAACGCGCCCAGCCGCTCCAGGGTCGCGCTGCTCTGCCGCTGCCAGACCTTCGCTACCGACCCGTCGGCGAGTGCGTACACCGCGCCGTCCATGCCGGCGCCCAGCCGGCCGGTCACCTCCATGCCGTTCCGGCCGAGGGCCGCCGGCCAGTCGGCGGCAGGACCCGTGGGAGAGTGGTCGGCCGCGCTCACGGCCGACCGAGCCAGGCGTCGACCCCGGCGAGGAGCCGGGCGTGTACGTCGGAGGGTGCGCAGGACGCGCGGACGGACATCCGGGCCAGCTCCGCGAGCTCGGTGTCGCTGAAGCCGAGCTCCCGGGCGAGGCGGTACTGCCCGGTCAGGCGTACCCCGAAGAGCAGCGGGTCGTCGGCGCCCAGCGCGATCTGGACGCCGGACTCGAACAGCTTCCGCAGGGGTACGGCGGCGGGTTCGGGATAGACCCCCAGCGCCACGTTGGACGCCGGGCACACCTCGAGCGGCGTACCGGTCGCGGCGATCCGTTCGACGAGCGTCGGGTCCTCGGCCGAGCGGACGCCGTGCCCCACCCGCGTGGCGGCCAGGGCGTCGAGACACCCGCGCACGCTGTCCGGACCGCACAGCTCGCCGCCGTGGGGCATGCTCGCGAGTCCCGCCCTGGTGGCGATCGAGAACGCCCGGCCGAACTCCTCGGCGCGACCGCGGCGCTCGTCGTTGGACAGGCCGAACCCGACCACTCCGCGGCCGGCGTACTGCGTGGCCAGCCGGGCGAGCGTCCGGGCGTCCAGCGGATGGCGCGTGCGGTTGGCGGCGATCACGACGCCGATGCCGACACCGGTGCGTTCGGACGCCTCGCGGACGGCATCGAGGACAAGGTCCGTGAACGCCGAGAGGCCGCCGAACCGGCTGGCATAACCGGACGGGTCGACCTGGATCTCGAGCCAGCCCGACCCCTCGGCCGCCTCGTCCTCGGCCGTCTCGCGTACCAGCCGGCGTACGTCGCCCTCCCCGCGCAGCACCGAACGCGCCACGTCGTACAGCCGCTGGAACCGGAACCAGCCCTTCTCGTCGGTCGCGAGCAGGCGCGGCGGCCAGTGCTCGCGGAGCGCGTCCGGCAGGCGTACGCCGTGCTGGTCGGCGAGCTCGACCAGCGTCTCGTGCCGCATCGACCCGGTGAAGTGCAGGTGCAGGTGCGCCTTCGGCAGCACGTCGAGTGGGCGGCGGCCCCCGTGGTCACTCATCTGGTCGCGCGGTCCTCCCGTCGATCTGCCGGCCTACCGAGAGCCGGTTGTGGGCCGCGGTGTCAGCTCTGTGCCTCGGACAGCAGCTTCTGGATCCGAGAGACGCCTTCGACGAGGTCGTCGTCGCCCAGGGCGTAGGAGAACCGTAGGTACCCCGGCGTGCCGAACGCCTCGCCCGGCACCGCGGCGACCTCCACCTCGTCGAGGATCAGCTCGGCGAGCTCGGCGGACGTCGACGGCCGGCAGCCACGGACCAGCTTGCCCAGCGCGCCCTTGACCGAGGGGTACGCGTAGAACGCACCCTTCGGCACCGGACAGGTGAAGCCCGGCACGTCCGAGAGCAGCTCCACGATGCTCCTGCGGCGCCGGTCGAACGCCTCGCGCATCAGCTCCACGGCGGACAGGTCGCCCGTCACGGCCGCGAGCGCGGCGCGCTGGGCGACGTTGCTGACGTTGCCGGTGGCGTGCGACTGGAGGTTGACGCCCGCCTTCGTGACGTCCGCCGGCGCGATCATCCAGCCGACCCGCCAGCCGGTCATGGCGTACGTCTTGGCGACGCCGTTGACCACGATGCAGCGCTCGGCGATCTCGGGTACCTCGACGGGGATCGACGACGACCGTACGCCGTCGTAGGTGAGGTGCTCGTAGATCTCGTCGGTGATGATCCACAGGCCGTGCTCGGCGGCCCAGCGGCCGATCTCGCGGAGCAGCCCCGCGGGGTAGACCGCACCGGTGGGGTTGGACGGGGAGCACAGCAGCAGCACCTTCGTGCGCGGGGTGCGGGCCGCCTCCAGCTGCTCGACGCTGACGAGGTAACCGTCCGTCTCGTCCGTCATCACGCTGACCGGCACGCCGCCGGCCAGGGTGATCGACTCGGGGTAGGTCGTCCAGTACGGCGCGGGCAGGAGCACTTCGTCGCCCGGGTCGAGCAGGATCGCGAACGCCTCGTAGACCGCCTGCTTGCCGCCGTTGGTGACGAGGACCTGGCTCGCGGACACGTCGTAGCCGGAGTCGCGCAACGTCTTGGCGGCGATCGCCTCGCGCAACTCGGGCAGTCCGCCGGCCGGCGTGTAGCGGTGGTTGCGGGGGTCGCGGCACGCCTCGACCGCGGCCTCGACGATGTAGTCGGGCGTCGCGAAGTCGGGCTCGCCGGCGCCGAAGCCGATCACCGGACGGCCCGCGGCCTTCATGGCCTTGTACTTGCCGTCGACCGCGAGGGTGGCGGACTCGGCGATGCCGGCGATCCGCGCGGAGATCCGGGCGGCCCCGGCCGTCGGCGTGCCGGGGGAGGCGTGTGCGGCCGGTCCTGGCCGGCCGCTCTCGGTGCTCGTCATGAACGTCATCGTGGCACTTCGGCGCGCGCGGTACCCGCCTGCCCCCGCGTTTGACGCGTGTGTTGCGCATGATGTGGTGGTACGCGGTGGGCCTCGACCGTTCGGCTCGTCCGGCCGAGGAGCGCGCGTTCTGGTGCCCGGCTCGGGTGTCAGCTCCCGGTGTCGTCCGGAGGTCGCGTCTGTGGACGACACCGGCATTCCGCCCGCCGTGCCGCCGCAGGGTCGGTTCGACCGCTCAGGCGCTGACCCCGTACACTCGTCGTTCTGGATGGTCCGAAGACCTCTCCTAAGTGTGCCCGGCGTTAGCGGCTGGCGACACTGGGGAAGACAGGTACCTCCGGAGGGCAGTGGCTCAATTGGTAGAGCACCGGTCTCCAAAACCGGTGGTTGGGGGTTCGAGTCCCTCCTGCCCTGCAGACCTCGGCCAGGCGGTCGGAGTCGTGCGTGTCGCCCCCGGTGGGCGGTGCGCGTGAGACGCACTTACGGGGACGCTCGTTCGTTTCCCTGGTAGTGCGGCTCGCAGCCCGGCGGAGTGTCCGGCCGGGTCCGAAGACCGGTGAGGACGAACAGTGACGGAGACGCGCGGGTCGACCGCGACCCCGGAGCGCGCCCACCCGGCAAGGAAGGGTGACGGCGGCGGCGGAGCTTTCGCTCGCATCGGCCTCTTCTACCGACAGGTCGTCGGTGAGCTGCGCAAGGTCATCTGGCCGACGCGTGAGCAGCTCACGACCTACTGGGCGGTCGTCCTGGTCTTCGTGCTCGTCGTGATGGCGATCGTGTCGGTCCTCGACCTGGGGATCGGCTGGTTGATGTTCAAGATCTTCGGCTGACGGGCGGCACGGTCCGCCGGGTGGGCACAGCTGGACGAACGTCGACGATCGACAGCGTGCGACGACAGAGAAATACCGCGAGAGAGAAGACGGAGTGCCAAGAGTGTCCGACCTCGACGACGAGATCCGCGGCCCGCAGGGCCCGGAGTCGGAGCAGGCCAACGCAGCCGGCGGTGAACCGGCCAGCGAGCCTGCCGGCGAGGCCTCCGCCGACGAAGCTGGCCTGCTCGATGCTGCCGGCACGGGTGGTGAGAGCGCCTCGGACGACGAGAGCGCTGCCGCTCCGGGGCTGGCCGAAGCGAACGGCGCCGCAGACACGGCTGACGCCGAGGCTTCCGACGGTGAGGGAGCCGAGGCCGGCGAGGGTGAGGCCCGCGAGCCCACCGCCGGCGAGACCGCCCTCGCGGAGTTCCAGGCCGAGCTCCGGTCCAAGCCGGGTGACTGGTACGTCATCCACACGTACTCCGGCATGGAAAACCGGGTGAAGGGCAACCTCGAGAACCGCATCCAGTCCCTCAACATGGAGGACTTCATCTTCGAGGTGGTGGTCCCGCAGGAAGAGGTCGCCGAGATCAAGAACGGCCAGCGTCGCATGGTCCGACGTACCGTTCTCCCCGGCTACGTCCTCGTCCGGATGGACCTCACCGACGAGTCCTGGGCGGCCGTCCGCCACACCCCCTCGGTGACCGGCTTCGTCGGCCACGCGCACCAGCCCGTCCCACTCGGCCTCGACGAGGTCGAGTCGATGCTCGCGCCGGTGGTCGTCGAGACCAAGGAAGCCACCGACAAGAAGAAGAAGCCGGAAGTCCTCGACTTCCAGGCCGGCGACTCGGTCATGGTGGTCGACGGGCCGTTCGCGACGCTGCACGCCACGATCACCGAGCTGAACCCTGACGCGCAGAGGGTCAAGGCCCTCGTCGAGATCTTCGGCCGCGAGACTCCGGTGGAGCTCTCGTTCACCCAGATCCAGAAGGTCTGACCACCACCCCCGACGACACGTTCACCAAGAGGACCCGACAGCCATGCCTGCCAAGAAGAAGATCACCTCCGTACTCAAGCTCCAGCTCCAGGCGGGCGCGGCGACACCCGCTCCGCCCGTCGGTACGGTGCTCGGCCCGACCGGCATCAACATCATGGAGTTCACGAAGGCCTACAACGCCGCGACCGAGGCGATGCGCGGCAACGTCGTACCCGCCGAGATCACGATCTACGAAGACCGCTCGTTCAGCTTCATCACCAAGACACCGCCGGCGGTGGAGCTGATCAAGAAGGCGATCAGTCTCGACAAGGGTTCGCCGACGCCGCACACCGAGAAGGTCGGCTCGATCTCTCGCGACCAGGTGCGCGAGATCGCGCTGACCAAGATGCCGGACCTCAATGCCACCAGCATCGACGCCGCGATGAAGATCGTCGAGGGCACGGCGCGGTCCATGGGCGTCACGGTCAACGACTAGTTCCCGATACCTCGGATCCGCACCGTGCGGATCTGGTCGTGGGAGGGCCACGCGCTGGCCCGCACCACACCTCCCTTTCACGTACGAGGAGAACCATGAAGCGCAGCAAGTCTTACCGAGCAGCCGTCGAGAAGGTCGACCAGGATGCTCTCCACGGTCCTCGCGAGGCCGTGCAGCTGGCGAAGCAGAACTCCAAGAAGAAGTTCGACGAGACCGTCGACGTCGCGCTGCGGCTGGGAGTGGACCCCCGCAAGGCCGACCAGATGGTCCGTGGCACGGTCAACCTCCCGCACGGCACCGGCAAGGTCTCCCGGGTGCTGGTCTTCGCCGTGGGCGCGAAGGCGGAGGAGGCGGAGGCTGCCGGCGCCGACTACGTGGGCTCCGACGAGCTCATCACCCGGATCCAGGAGGGCTGGCTCGACTTCGACGCGGTCGTCGCCACGCCGGACCTGATGGGCAAGGTCGGTCGGCTGGGTCGGGTGCTCGGCCCGCGCGGCCTGATGCCCAACCCCAAGACGGGCACGGTCACCGCTGACGTCACGAAGGCGGTCACCGACATCAAGGGCGGCAAGATCGAGTTCCGCGTCGACCGGCACGCCAACCTGCACTTCATCATCGGCAAGGCCTCCTTCTCCGAGGAGCAGCTGACCGAGAACTACGGCGCCGCGCTGGACGAGATCCTCCGGCTGAAGCCGTCGTCGTCCAAGGGCCGTTACGTGCGGCGGATCGTCATGTCGACGACGATGGGTCCGGGCATCCCGATCGACCCGAACAAGACGGTCGGAGAGGCCGAGAACCCCGGCGCCTGATCCTGGGCGCCAGGCGACCGCCTGGCTCACGACTCCGCAGCACGCCCCGGTCCAGATGGACCGGGGCGTTCTGCTGTCCCTCCGACTGCACGGCGAGTGCAACCGACCCGGGACCCGATGCGTCATTCCGTAGGTGATCGGGCGCTATCGGGGTTCGGTCACATCCTGTTACGGTTAGCGCTGTTTGTCGCTGGGGGCAGCGGCAGGGGACGACCTTGGGGGTCGGTGCGGGTGCGGTTGGCAGTTCTTCGGGTGGCGGCTGCCGCCATCGGACTCGGCGTCATGGTGGCCTCGTGTGGCGGCACCCCCGAGCCGAAGGCGATCGAGAACGCAGTCCGAGAAGCCGAGCGCGACCCCGAAGCCGACGCCTACGCCCACGCCCACGCCGAAGGCGAGCACCCCGGCGAGCGGCAAGAAGCCGGGCAAGGTCGTGGTGACCAAGAAGGGCTCCGACCCGAAGCTCGAGGCAGAGGCGCAGGCTTTCGTCCAGCGCTTCATGAAGACCTACGACAGGGCGGCGGTGACGGGCAAGTTCGACGCCGTCGGCGCGATGTACACCGCGGAGTGCTACGGCTGCAAGAACTACGTCAGCGGCCTCCAGAAGGTCTACCAGGGCGGCTCCCAGGATCGAGGAGGGGCTCCTCGTCGAACCCCGCTTCACCACGGTCGACGCATCGGGCAACCGCGTGATCCTCAGGTCAAGAGCACGATCAGTGTCGTACAAGATCATCAGTTCATCGGGAAACACCGTCGACAGTGAGCCCGCCAGGGCTGACACGTCGAGCTTCGTCGCAAGCAAGGACGCCAAGGGTTGGCACATCACCGGGTGGAGCTGAGGGCTGGATGCGACTCATCAGACTGTTGACGGCGGGGGTGGCGCTCGCCGGTGCGTTGGTTCTGCCGCAGTGGCGACGGGTACGGCACACGCCGGTCCGGAGATCCCTGGGATCGGCTGGCAGTACAGCGAGGAGGGTCAGGGCTACTACCGGGAGCCGGTGGGACGTTCTGAAGGCCCTCCCGGCGGCCCGCCGCTCGTCATGACGGACGTCGACATCCCCACCGTGACGTGTGTCGATGCCCCTGACCGGCAGTGCAACGGGTTCGTGTCGATCACCTGCGGCAACGGTGTCGGCCCCAACAACCGTCCGTGGTACGCCAACGTCACCTACCGTCGGACGGACGCCCAGGCCCCGTGGGTGGTGGAGACGCGACTGCGTCGAGGTCAGCGACGAGGACTGGACTCCCATCGAGGAGATCAGCTACCGGGTCGACTACGAGATCTTCCAGCCGCTCGGCAAGCCGCGACTCGATCTCAACCCGAACCCCAAGGGTCTGGTCAACCTGCCCGTGATCGTCTCGACGACCTACCCGGAAGGGCTGGCCGGCCCGGCGCAGATCCTGTCGCTCGACCCGGTACGCGTCCGGATCCCCATCCACATCGACCGCCCGCGCGGCGGACTGGACGGCGAGATCCTCGCCGACGCCAGGTTCACCTGGAACTTCCAGGAAGGCGGAACGGCGGACGGCCGGGGCAAGCCGTACACCCGAGCGGTCGACCCGACCCGCGACGGTGGCTACTACGTCTCGAACACTTTCGAGCGGGCGGGTAGCAAGAACGTCCACCTCAACGTCCAGTGGACCGGCACCGTCGCGGTTCCTCCGCTCGCTCCGGAGCCGATCGAGCCGGTCGACATCGACGCCGACACCACGGTCAACGTCGTGGAGGCGCAGCCGGTGCTCGAACGCTGATCGGCACGGAGGCGGCCGATTCCGCCGCGGCAATGGGCCGGGCCGGTCCGGCCCAGCCGCGGCAGTCCGTCCGATTTGGTCCCCGGGCCGGTCGTCCCGTATCCTGGCCGCTGCCGAAGACCGCTGGTTGCCGCCCTCCGGGGTGGCTGAAGGCCCCGCGAAGCGGGCGACCCGCGCAGGCGTGACATGGTAGCCACGGCGAGCTGATCATGCGTGCAGCGTGATCGTCCAGGCGGTGGCGATGCCCCGTGCGTCTGCACGGGGCTCATTTCGTATCTCGGGGTGCCTCGCACCTCCGGCTGTCCTCGGACCGCGACGCCGTCAGTGGCGACACCGAGTGGAAGGAGACCCATGGCGAGGCCGGACAAGGCAACCGCCGTCGCCGAGCTCACGGAGCAGTTCCGGAGT
Source organism: uncultured Actinomycetota bacterium (assembly GCA_963721745.1). Lineage (GTDB taxonomy): Bacteria > Actinomycetota > Actinomycetes > Propionibacteriales > Actinopolymorphaceae > Thermasporomyces. Next base: position 284,203 of record CAVRKO010000009.1, read on the forward strand.
CGGCGGCGCGGTCCTCACCGAGTACCGCGGACTCACCGTGAAGCAGCTCCAGGAACTGCGGCGCTCCCTCGGTGACAACGCCAAGCTACGCCGTGGTGAAGAACACGCTGACCAAGATCGCGGCGAAGGAGGCGGGTGTCGAGGACTTCGACGACCTGCTCGTCGGCCCCTCGGCCATCGCGTTCATCGCACGGCGACCCGGTAGAGGTCGCCAAGGGTCTGCGTGACTTCGCCAAGGCCAACCCGATTCTCGTCATCAAGGGCGGCGTGCTCGAGGGCAAGACCCTCGCCGTCGACGAGATCACCAAGCTCGCCGACCTCGAGTCCCGTGAGGTCCTGCTCGCCAAGCTCGCAGGAGCGATGCAGGCATCGCTCGCCAACGCGGCTCGCTGTTCCAGGCCCCGCTGTCGCAGGCCGCACGGCTTGCCGAAGCACTGCGGCGAAGGTCGAGGCGGAGGGCCGCCGACGCCGGGCAGGCGGACGCCGAGCGCGCGGAAGCGAGCCGAGCCGACCACCGGCGAGTCCGCGGCCGAGCGAGCAGGAGCAGCGACTCGACTGAGGCCTGACGACGTCCGACCACCCGTCACCACGCACACACACGGAAGGAACGCCATCATGGCAAAGCTCAGCACCGATGAGCTGCTCGAGTCGTTCAAGGAGATGACCCTTCTCGAGCTCAGCGAGTTCGTCAAGCAGTTCGAGGACACCTTCGGCGTCACCGCGGCCGCACCGGTCGCGGTCGCGGCGGCTGCCCCGGCCGGTGGCGGCCGGCGCCGAGGCCGAGGCCGAGGAGGAGAAGGACGAGTTCGACGTCATCCTCGAGGCCGCCGGCGACAAGAAGATCCAGGTCATCAAGGAGGTTCGCGCCCTCACGAGCCTCGGCCTCAAGGAGGCCAAGGACCTCGTCGAGGGCGCGCCCAAGCCGGTCCTCGAGAAGGTCAACAAGGAGGCCGCCGAGAAGGCCAAGGAGGCCCTCGAGGGCGCTGGCGCCAAGGTCTCCCTGAAGTAACCGTCTCCTCGAGAGGCACGTCGAGACCGCGGCCTGCCCGCGGCCTCGTCCGGAGGGCGGTCACCCCGTGATGGGGGTGGCCGCCCTCTCGCATGTCCGGTGCTGGCCTGTCCGCCGTCCCGCGTACGCCTGGCACGGCGGTCGAACGGGCCAAGGACTTCCCAAGCCGATTAGCTCGCACGTAACCTCGTGCCGCGCTGCTCGTTGGGTGGTGTCAGGGCGTGTTGGCTGCTGTCCGCGGGAAGACCCCCGGCGGTCGTCGCGACCTCCGTGAACTCGAGGCCGTGAGGAGATTCAATTGGGGGTGGAGATCCGCGTGGAAGGGCTCACCAAGTCCTTTGGTGGGCAGGTGATCTGGCGCGATGTGACGCTCACTCTTCCCTCAGGTGAGATCAATGTGATGCTGGGCCCTTCTGGCACAGGGAAATCAGTCTTCCTCAAGTGTCTGGTGGGCCTGCTCAAGCCAGAGCGCGGACACATCTTTATCGAGAGTCACGATATCGCGACATGCAGTGAACGCGAACTCTACGACGTCCGGCGGCTCTTCGGAGTGCTCTTCCAGGACGGCGCGCTCTTCGGTTCCATGAACCTCTACGACAACATCGCGTTCCCGCTCCGCGAACACACCGGCGGTCCGAGAGCGAGATCCGTTCGATCGTCATGGAAAAGATCGAGCTCGTCGGGCTCCAGGGCGCCGAACGCAAGCTTCCCGGCGAGATCTCCGGCGGCATGCGCAAACGGGCCGGCCTTGCCCGCGCTCTCGTGCTCGAGCCCCAGATCATGCTGTTCGACGAGCCCGACTCCGGTCTCGACCCGGTGCGTACGGCCTATCTCAACCAGCTGATCGTCGATCTCAACCAGCAGACCGGCGCGACGTTCCTGATCGTCACCCACGACGTCAACACCGCGCGCACGGTCCCTGACAACATCGGCCTGCTCTATCACCGGCACCTCGCGATGTTCGGACCGCGGGAGATGTGCCTGTGCTCGCAGGAGCCCGTCGTACGCCAGTTCCTCAACGCCCAGAGGATCGGGCCGATCGGCATGGCGGAGGAGAAGGACGCCGACGAGCTCGCGGCGGAGGCCGCGGCCGGCGTGGAGCTCCCGCCCCTGCCGGCCATCCCGCTGCAGCTGGAACCCTCCAACGGCCAGCCCCGCTACACCCAGCGCCCGCCCGGGCAGTGGTGCCTCGCGCACGGGGTCAAGGCGCCCCCGGGTTCCTTCCACGACGGCGTTTCGATGGCGCCGAGCACGATCACCAGCCCACGCGACTACGGCGGGAGCCGGGCGTGAGCTGGCACCCGACCGCTCCGCTCCGGGCTACCGGCAACCTGTTCGGATTCGCGCTGGACGTGCTCCGGGTGCTTCCGCGTGGACCGTTCCAGCTGCGCGAGTTCCTCCGTCAGGCGTGGTTTCTCGCCAGCGTGACGATCGTGCCGACCGCACTCGTCGCGATCCCGTTCGGTGCGGTGATCGCGCTGCAGGTCGGCGGGCTCATCAAGCAGTTCGGCGCCCAGTCCTTCTCCGGAGCGGCGATGGTCCTCGCGGTCGTCCGCGAGGCGTCGCCGATCGCGACCGCCCTGCTGATCGCCGGTGCCGGCGGGTCCGCGATCTGTGCGGATCTCGGTTCTCGCCGGATCCGCGAGGAGATCGACGCCATGCAGGTGCTCGGCATCGACCCGCTGCAGCGCCTCGTGGTGCCGCGGGTGCTGGCCGCGATGTTCGTGGGCTTCTTCCTCAACGGCCTGGTGTCGGTCGTCGGCGTCATCGGGGGGTACGTCTTCAACGTCGTGCTGCAAGGCGGCACACCCGGTGCCTACCTCGCGTCCTTCACCGCGTTGGCGCAGCTGCCGGACCTGTGGGCAGGCGAGGTCAAGGCGCTCGTGTTCGGGCTGATCGCCGCGGTGGTGGCGTCGTACAAGGGGCTGAACGCCGGCGGCGGACCGAAAGGGGTCGGCAACGCCGTCAACCAGTCCGTCGTCATCACGTTCATGCTGCTGTTCTTCGCCAACTTCGTCATGCAGGCGATGTACTTCCAGATCGTCCCGCCGAAGGGGGCGTGACCGGCGTGACGCAGGTCGACGACCGCACGGTCGGTGCCGAACGCCGGTCGGCGGCTCGCCGGGCGGCCCTCCGACACGCGGTCGGTCGGCCGGTCCAGCTCCTCGACACCCTCGGCGGGCAGCTCGCCTTCTATGCAAGGGCGATCGCGTGGACGCCGCGGACGCTCCGGCGCTACCGCCGCGAGGTTGCCCGCCTCCTTGCCGAGGTAGCGTTCGGCACCGGGGCGCTCGCCGTGATCGGCGGCACGGTCGGTGTCATCGCGTTCCTCGCGTTCTTCACCGGCACCGAGGTCGGGCTGCAGGGACACGCCGCCCTCGACCAGCTCGGCACCTCCGCCTTCAGCGGCTTCGTGTCCGCCTACTTCAACACGAGGGAGATCGCCCCGCTCATCGCGGGCATCGCGCTCGCCGCGACGGTGGGGTGCGGCTTCACGGCCCAGCTGGGCGCGATGCGGATCAGCGAGGAGGTCGACGCCCTCGAGGTGATGGCCGTGCCGTCGTTGCCGTTCCTCGTCACCACTCGCATCATCGCCGGCCTGGTGGCGATCGTGCCGTTGTACGTCATCGGGCTGTTCTCCTCGTACTTCGCCACCAGGCTGATCGTCACCGGCTACTACGGCCAGAGTGCCGGCACCTACGACCACTACTTCCACCTGTTCCTACCGCCGTACGACGTCCTGTGGTCGTTCGGCAAGGTCGTGATCTTCGCGATCGTGATCATCCTGATCCACTGCTACTACGGCTACCACGCGTCCGGCGGGCCGGCGGGCGTCGGCGTCGCGGTCGGCCGCGCGGTCCGCACCTCGATCGTGGCGATCAACGTCGTCGACCTCCTTGCCTCGATGGCGATCTGGGGCGCCACGACCACCGTCAGGCTGGCGGGGTGACGGCGGTGGCGGAACGCAGGGGGGCAAGGGGTGCGGCGGGAGCGACGTTCCGCCGCCTGCTGGGCGTCGGTTTCCTTGCCCTGCTCGCGTTCTGCTGCGTCCTGACGTACGCGTTCTTCACCAAGGCCTTCACACGAACGGCCGACGTCACGTTGGAGACCAGCCATGTCGGCCTCCAGCTCAGCCGGCAGGCCGACGTCAAGCTGCGCGGCCTGCTCGTGGGCGAGGTACGCGAGGTGGAGTCCGACGGCCGGTCGGCCCGGGTGCGGCTCGCGCTGCGACCGGACGCGATCGACGCGATTCCCGCCAACGTGAGCGCCCGGATCCTGCCCAAGACGCTGTTCGGCGAGAAGTACGTCGAACTGGTTCCGCCGCCCCGCCCTGCCCCGCAGGCGCTCGCGGCGGGCGACGTCATCCAGCGCGACCGCACGTCCGTCGGCATCGAGCTGGAAGCCATCCTCGACGACGTTTACCCGCTCCTGCGTACGGTCGAGCCCGCGAAGCTCAACGCCACCCTGGCGGCGCTCGCGACCGCACTCGAGGGCCGCGGCGACGACGTTGGCGCCAACCTCACCCGCCTGAACGGCTATCTGGGCAAGGTCAACCCGCACCTGCCCGCCCTGAAGAAGGACGTCACGGGACTCGCCGACGTGGCCGACCTCTACGACGACGCCAGCCCCGATCTCCTGCACCTGCTGGAGAACTCCACGCGTACGGGCAACACCGTCCTCGTGAAGCAACGCGTGCTCGAGGACTTCCTCACCGACCTCGCGGGTACGAGTGTCAACGCCCGGCAGTTCCTCGCCGACAACGAGCAGGAACTCATCCAGGTCGGCGAGGTGAGTCGGCCGACGCTCGACCTGCTGGCGACGTACTCACCGGAGTACTCCTGCCTGCTCCAGGGGATGGCCGACTGGGTGCCGCGGTTCGAGGACGCGTTCGGCGGCGGGGAGCACTTCGACGGCAGCGCGCCGTCCCTGCACATCACGCTGGAGATCGTCGACCAGCACAGCGGCTACACCGACGACGACCGGCCGGCCTGGCTCGACGACCGGGGACCGGGTTGCCGCACCCTGCCCCATCCGCCGTACTCCCAGAAGAACCCCGCGCCGGCGAGCGGCGTCAGCGACGGTGTGGGATCGGGGCCGGGTCCCGGTTCGCGGGTGCCCACCTTCGACGTGGCGGGCGGTTATGCCGGCACGGCCGCGGAGCAGGACGTCGTGGACGCACTGGTCGGTCCCGTCATGCACACCTCGCCCTCGGACGTACCCGACATCGCCACGCTGCTCTTCGGGCCGCTCGCGCGCGGAACCGAGGTGAGTGTGAGGTGAGGATCCGCCCACTCGACCGGGTGACCGCTGCCGCGGCCGTCAAGCTGGCCGTCTTCGTGGTCGTGACGACGCTCGCCACTGCCATGCTGGCCGCCACGATCGCCAACGTCGGGCTCGGTCGCACGCGCGAGTACAAAGCCGTCTTCACCGATGTCACCGGTGTCGAGAAGGGTGACGACGTACGCATCGCAGGGGTGCGGGTCGGCGAGGTCCGCGCGATCGAGGTCGTCTCCCGCGCGGCCGGCGAGGCCCTTGCCGAGCTGACGTTCTCCGTCGACGCGGACCAGACCCTGGGGCGGAGCACCCGCGCGGCCGTCCGGTTCCGCAACCTGGTCGGACAGCGCTACCTCGCTCTCACCGAAGGTCCCGGCGGGCTCGACCCGTTGCCCGAGGGCGGCACCATCCCCGTCGCGCACACCCAGCCCGCCCTCGACCTGACGGTGCTGTTCAACGGCTTCAAGCCGCTGTTCGCGGCGTTGTCGCCCCAGGACGTCAACAAGCTGGCGTACGAGATCATCCAGGTGCTCCAGGGAGAGGCGGGCACGGTCGAGAGCCTGCTCGCGCACACCGCCTCCCTGACCAACACCCTCGCTGACCGGGACAAGGTCATCGGCGACCTCATCACCAACCTCAACACCGTGCTGGCGACCGTCGCCGAACGCGACCAGAAGCTCTCCCATCTGGTGGTCGAGCTGCAGCGGTTCATCTCGGGCCTCTCCGCCGACCGCAAGGCAATCGGGAGCTCCCTCGACTCGATCGTCGCCCTCAACCAGCAGACCGCCGGCCTGCTGCGCGAAGGGCGCGGCGACCTCGAGACCGACATCGCGGAGCTGGGCAAGGTCGCCGGCACCCTCGACGACAACGCGTCGACCGTCGACCGCACGTTGAAGAACATGCCGCCCAAGCTCAACTCGCTCATCCGGACCGCGACCTACGGCTCGTGGTTCAACTTCTACCTCTGCGACTTCAACGGCCGGATCGTCCTCCCGACCGGTGAGGAGCTGCCGCGCGCGGCCCTCCACGTGTCGGCCGCGAGGTGTCAGCGATGAGCCGGTCGAGGGAACGCAACCCGGTGACGCTCGGCGCGATCGGGCTGGTCGCGATCGCGGGCCTCGTCTACGCCGCGTTCAACGCCGCCGACCTGCCGTTCATCGGCGGGGGTACGACCTATGCCGCGGCCTTCAGCGAGGCCGGCGGCCTCCGGGTCAAGGACGAGGTTCGTGTCGCCGGGGTCAAGGTGGGTGCCGTGCGGTCGGTCGAGCTGGCGGGCGACCACGTCCGGGTGGAGTTCCGGGTCGAGAACGGCACCCGGCTCGGTCGCGAGACCGGTGCCGCGATCCGGATCAAGACGCTGCTCGGCCGCAAGTACGTCTCGCTGGTCCCGGCCGGACCCGGCGAGCTCGATCCCGACCGCGAGATCCCGCGCTCGCGCACCGTCGCGCCGTACGACGTCGTCGAGGCGTTCAGCGACCTCACCACGACGACCGAGCGGATCGACACCGTCCAGCTGGCGACGGCGCTCGACACGCTGAGCACGACGTTCGCCAACACACCGGCCGAGGTGCGCGGCTCCCTCGCGGGCCTGTCGCGGCTGTCGCGGACCATCGCGTCGCGCGACCAGCAGCTCAAGGCCCTGCTGTCCCGCGCCAACACCGTGTCCAAGGTGCTGTCCGACCGCGACCAGGAGCTCGTGAAGCTGCTCCGCGACGGCGACCTGCTGCTCAAGGAGATCCGCGCCCGGCGTGTGCTCATCCACCAGCTCCTCGTCTCGACGCAGGAGCTGGCGACCCAGGTCACCGGCCTGGTCAGCGACAACCGTGCCCAGCTCGAACCCGCCCTGCGACGGCTCGCGTCCGTGGTCGAGCTGCTCCGCGACAACCAGGACAACCTCGACCGGAGCATCGCCCTGCTGGCGCCGTTCGTACGCGTCTTCGCCAACACGCTCGGCACCGGACCGTGGTTCGACACCTACATCCCGAACCTCGTCCCGCTCCCTGCCGAGCCACGCCTGCCGGGAGGTGTCGGATGAACCTGCCGTTCCGCACCTCGCACCTCCGCCGGCTGACGCGGGGCACGCACATCGTGGCCGTGGCGGTAGCCGTCGCCATCGTGGCGACGATGACCTACGCCCTGTGGCCGGACTCGCCGCGCCGGCACCTGGTCGCGTCGTTCCCGCGGGCGGTGGGTCTCTACGAGGGCTCCGACGTACGCGTCCTCGGCGTACCCATCGGCCGGGTCGACACGGTGACCCCGCGCGGCACCTCGGTCCGGGTGGAGATGTCCTACGACGCCCGGTACAAGCTGCCGGCCGACGCCCAGGCGGCGGTGATCTCGCCGTCCATCGTCAGCGACCGGTACGTCCAGGTGACCCCCGTCTACAAGGAGGGGCCGGCACTCGCCGACGGTGCCGAGATCTCGCTGGAGCAGACGGCGGTCCCGGTCGAGCTCGACCGCATCTACCAGAGCCTCGACGACCTGGCGGTCGCGCTCGGACCGAAGGGCGCCAACAGCGACGGCGCGCTGAGCCGGCTCCTCGAGGTCGGCGCCGACAACCTGGACGGACAGGGCCGGAAGCTGCACAGCACGATCACGGACGCGGCGGACGCCACCGAGACGCTTGCCGGGTCGCGGAAGGACCTGTTCGCGACGGTCCGCCAGCTGCAGGCGTTCACGACCACCCTGGCGCGCAACGACTCCCAGGTGCGCGAGTTCAACACCGACCTGGCGAGCGTCGCCGACCAGCTGGCGGGGGAGCGCGCCGACCTGCAGCAGGCGCTCGACAACCTCGCAGTCGCGTTGACGCAGGTCGCGTCCTTCGTCCGGGACAACCGCGACGAGCTGCGCACCAACGTCGACGGGCTCACCGAGCTGTCCAAGACCCTCGTCAAGCAGCAGCGGGCCCTCCGGGAGGTCCTCGACACCGCGCCCGTGGCGCTCACCAACCTGGACCGTACGTACAACCCCAAGACCGGCACGCTCGACACCCGCGACAACTTCGCCCAGCTCGACGACCCGGGGCTCTACCTGTGCTCCCTGCTTCTGCAGGCGGGCCAGCCGCAGTCGACCTGCGACGAGCTGCGCAGCGTGCTCGACGATCTCCCGCTGCCCCAGCTTCCCGGAGGTCCGGCGGGGGCGCCGAGCAGGTCGCTGCCCGGCGGTGCGTCGGCGGGGTCGCGGGACGCCGGCGGAGCCGCCACGGCGCCGAAGCCGGCGCGCGACCTCTCGTTGGGTGGGATCCTCCGATGAGGGCTCGCGTGGGTGTCGTCCGCCTGGCCCTGGTCCGGTGTGCCGTCGTGCTCACCGCCGCCGCCGTGCTGGCCGGCTGCGGCTTCTCGCCGTACGACCTTCCCCTGCCGGGCGGCTCGGGCGCGAGTGGGGACAGCTACACCGTCACCGCGAAGTTCCGCGACGTCCTCGACCTGGTCCCGCGTTCGGCCGTGAAGGTCAACGACGTGACCGTGGGCGAGGTCGACGACATCTGGCTCGACGGCTTCACGGCGAGCGTCCGGATCCGCCTCGACCGCGACGTCCGCCTGCCTGACAACGCGACGGCCCAGATCCGCCAGACCAGCCTCCTCGGCGAGAAGTTCGTCTCGTTGTCGGCGCCGCGCGGGGGCCAGGGTCGCTACGGCCGGCTCGGTGCGGGTGACGTGATCCCGCTCGCGCGGACCGGCCGCAACGTCGAGGTCGAGGAGGTCCTGTCCGCCCTGTCCCTGCTGCTGAACGGCGGCGGCGTGGCCCAGCTCAAGACCATCGACGTCGAGCTCAACAAGGCGCTCGACGGGCGCGAGACCGACGTCCGCCAGCTCCTTCGCCGGCTCGACACGTTCATCGGTGAGCTGGACGCGCACAAGCGCGAGATCACCCGCGCCATCGAGAGCCTCGACCGGCTGTCGGCGTCCCTCGCCCGCCAGCGCGAGACCATCGCGACGACCGTCGACGAGCTGCCCGCCGCCGTCACGGTGCTCGCCGACCAGCGCAAGAACCTCACGCGGATGCTGGTCGAGCTGTCCAAGCTCGGTGACGTCGGCAGCCGGGTGATCGAGGCCTCCAAGGCGGACCTGCTCGCCAACCTCCAGGCGCTGGCACCGATCCTCACCGAGCTCGCCAGGAGCGGCGACAGCCTGCCCAAGTCGCTGGAGGTGCTCTTCACCTACCCGTTCGCCGACTCTGCCGCGAACGCCGTGAAGGGCGACTACACGAACCTCCAGCTCACGCTGAACCTCGATCTGGAAGGCCTGCTCTCCGGCGAGACACCGCCGCCGCTCCCGCTTCCCACCGGGTTGCCGTTGCCGACCGCCGTTCCCACCCGGCTGCCGACGTCGCTTCCGACGCTGCCGATCCGCTCCGCTTCCCGGCCGTACGCCCTTGCCGGGAGATTCGCCGCCGCCGCTGTGCATACCCCCGCTGACCTGTGCCGACGGCGCCTCCGCCCAACGGAACGCGGCGGCCCCGGCTTACGACCCGGCGCTCGCCGGGCTGCTGCTGGGTGGGCTGCGATGATCACCAGGCTCGTCCGCGTCCAGCTGGTGGTGTTCCTGGCGCTCACGCTCGTGGGTGTCTCGCTCGCCGGCGTGCGGTACGCAGGCGTGGGAAGGGCGCTCTTCGGTGGCGACTACGACGTACGCGCCGACTTCGCCGACGCCGGCGGGATCTTCGAGGGCGCCGAGGTCACCTACCGCGGTGTCGGGGTGGGCAGGGTCGCCCGCCTGGCGCCGACCACCTCCGGCGTCGAGATCCACCTCGCCCTCCGCGAGGGTGCGCGGGTGCCCGCCGACACGCTCGCGGTCGTCGCCAACCGTTCGGCGATCGGCGAGCAGTACCTCGACCTGCAGCCGCGTCGCGCCGGTGGTCCGTACCTCCGGGAGGGCTCGCGCATCGCCCGCCGCGACACGCGGACGCCGCTTCCCACCACCGCTCTCCTCGTCGACCTCGACCGCCTGGTCGACTCGGTCCCTCGCAAGGACCTCGTGACGGTCGTCGACGAACTCGGCACCGCCTTCCAGGGCACGGGCGGCGACCTGTCCCGCCTGGTCGACGCCGGGAACGCCCTGGTCGAGGACGCCGACGCCAACCTCGCGCAGACGGTGGACCTGATCGAGGACGGCCGTACGGTCCTCGACACCCAGCGTGCCTCGGGCAGTGCGATCAGGAGCTTCGCCTCGGACCTGGCGGACCTGTCCGACACGCTCGTCAAGGCCGATCCCGACCTGCGTACCGTCCTCGACCAGGGCGTGGCGACCGCGAACCAGCTCGACGGGCTCATCGACGAGAACGAGGGCGACGTCCCCGTGCTGCTGGGCAACCTCGTCACGACCGGCCAGATCGTCCGGGCGAGACTCGCGGGCGTACGCCAGGTCCTGATCATCTACCCGTACGTCGTCCGTGGGGGCTACACCGTGATAGCGCCCGACCCGGCGACGGGGGAGTACTCCGCACACTTCGGCTTGCAGGCGGGGTTGTCGCCCGCCTCGTGCCGCAAGGGCTACGGCGGCACACGCAAGCGGCCGCCGGAGGATGTCGCACAGACCCCCGCCAACGTCGACGCCCGGTGCTCCGACGCTGGGACGACGAAGCGGGGAGCCCAGAACGCACCCGCACCGGCAGGTGAGGGCCCGGCGGACGGCGGCTCGGGCTCGAGGTCAGGGACGGTCTCCGGATCGGGGACGGCCTCCGGATCGGGGCGGCTTCCGGGACCGGAGGGTCCGGCACGGCGGTGTACGAACCCGCGAGCGGTATGGTCCGGCTTCCTGACGGCGGGTCGGCCCGGGTCGGCTCGCTCGGCGGGGAGCAACGCGCCTTCGGAAGGGATTCGTGGAAGTGGCTGCTGATCGGTCCGTTGACCAGATGACGGAACACGGCGCCCGACCCGGTGTCGTCGACGAGCCGCAGGCCGCCGAGGGCGACCCGGGCTGACGAGGCGACCGGGCTGACGAGGCGAGCCGGGCTGACGAGGCGAGCCGGGCTGACGAGGCGAGCCGGGCAGGCGAGGCGAGCCGGGCAGGCGAGGCGACGAAAGACGCCGAGGTGCGGCCCGCGTCGGGGGCGTCATCCGAACCCCTCGTGCCGACCGGCCCGGCCGCCAGCCACGGCGACCGACCGCGCCCGGCTCTATCTTCTCGCCGCCGTGGTGGCCGTGCTCGTCGCCGCCACCGTCGCCTCGGTGTTCCTCGGCCGCGAGGTCCTGGCCGCCCGCGGCGAGAGTCAGCAGCGCAGCGAGGCGCTCCGTACCGCCCGCCAGCTCGTGGTCAACTTCACCACCGTCGACCACCGCAGGTTCAGCCAGAGCACCAACGGTGTGCTGTCCCTGTCCGCGGGCGACTTCCGCCAGCAGTACTCCCACGCCTCGCGCGAGCTCGAGAAGCTGGTCGAGGCCAACCGCACGGTCTCGCGCGGAAAGGTCCTCGATGCGGGCGTCGTCAGCTTCGACCCCGACTCCGCCCGCGTCCTGGTGGTCGCCGACGCCGACGTCACCAACGCCGCGGCCAAGAAGCCCCAGCTGCGGACGTACCGTCTCCAGCTCGACCTCACCCGTGAGGCCGCCGGCTGGCGGGTCGTCGACCTGCAGTTCGTCGGCTGACGGGTCGTACGCAGTGACCGCAACGAACGAGAGCACGAGTCCGGATCACGGGGGAGAGGTTCGTACCACGGGGGAGAGGGAGGAGACCATGACCGCCAGCGTCTCGGCTCCGGAGGCCGACGGGCGTGCGGAGCGGAACCGCATCGCCGCCTGGTTGCTGCCGCTGCTCGCCGTCCTGACCGTGGCCGCCGTCCTGGTGTGCGCGGCTCTGGCCTACCGCGCCAACGCCGCGAGCCAGCTCGACGCCGCCCGCTCCGAAGGGCTCGAGTCCGCCCGGTCGGCGGCCAGGGTGTTCATGGCGTACGACTACCGCCGCCTCGACCGCGACTTCGACCGGGCCCGGTCCCTGCTCACCGGGGACTTCCGCAAGGAGTACTCGTCGACGACCAAGAGCATCGTCACCCCGACGGCCGCCAAGACACACGCTGTCGTACGCGCCGAGGTGCAGGCGGCCTCCGTCGTCTCGGCCACTCCTGACCGGGTGGTGGCTCTGCTCTTCGTCAACCAGACGACCACCAGCAACCGGGCGAGCGAGCCGAGGACGGACCTCACCCGCGTACGCATGACCCTGCAACGCGTCGGTGACCGGTGGCTCGTGAGCAAGGTGGACGCACTCTGAGCAGGTGCTCGCCGGTCAGCGCTCCGAAGGGTCCCTGGGTCGGTCTTTCGAAGGCTCGACGGGTCGCCGATCCGGCGGTTGCCCGGGTCGCCGATCCGGCGACAACTGGTGAAACCGTGCAGGACAAACCGGCCAAAGGCAGGCCAACCGTCGTGGGCATGCTTGACTCGGCATCGAGGGCGGGCCATGCTCGCCTGAAAGGTCGTATGGGGTCCGACCAGTTGGTCCCCGCTGATGGTGATGGTGCGTTGGCGGCAAGAGATCTACAGAATCCGGCGGGACTGGACAGCAGTGTGCCGTAGGGCTACACTGTCGCTTTGCCCTGCCTTCCGACCGTGCCTGGGAGCCCCCTAAGGTCGGTCCGGCATGTGAGAGACGAGTCCGCAAGCCTCGGAAGGACCCCTTTTGGCCGCCTCGCGCACCAATGCGTCCACCACGTCCGCCCGTCAGTCCGCCACCCACGTCGAACCGCCGCGCCGTATCTCGTTCGCCAAGATCCAGGAGCCTGCCGAGGTTCCCGACCTGCTTGCACTGCAGGTCGACAGCTTCGACACCTTGGTAGGTAACGAGAACTGGCAGGCTCGGGTGGCTCTAGCCCTCGAAGAGGGCCGCACAGACGTACCCAACAAGTCCGGTCTCGAGGAGATCTTCGAGGAGATCTCTCCGATCGAGGACTTCTCGGGCACGATGTCCCTTTCGTTCCGTGACCACCGGTTCGAGCCGCCAAAGAACTCTGTCGACGAGTGCAAGGAGCGCGACGTCACCTACGCCGCGCCGTTGTTCGTCACCGCGGAGTTCATGAACAACGAGACCGGCGAGATCAAGTCCCAGACCGTGTTCATGGGCGACTTCCCGCTCATGACCAACAAGGGGACGTTCGTGATCAACGGCACCGAGCGTGTCGTGGTCAGCCAGCTCGTCCGTTCGCCCGGCGTCTACTTCGAGCGGGTGCCCGACAAGACCAGCGACAAGGACGTCTTCACCGCCAAGATGATCCCCTCCCGGGGTGCTTGGCTGGAGTTCGAAGTCGACAAGCGCGACACGGTCGGCGTACGCCTCGACCGCAAGCGCAAACAGAACGTCACGGTCCTCCTCAAGGCGCTCGGCTGGACCGACGCGCAGATCCTCGAGGAGTTCGGCGACTACGAGTCGATGCGGCTCACCCTGGAGAAGGACCACACCTCCGGCCAGGACGACGCGCTGCTCGACATCTACCGCAAGCTCCGTCCGGGCGAGCCGCCCACGCGGGAGGCCGCGCAGGCGCTGCTCGAGAACTACTACTTCAACCCGAAGCGCTACGACCTCGCCAAGGTCGGCCGCTACAAGATCAACAAGAAGCTCGGGTTGGAGCTGCCGCACGACCAGTCGGTCCTCACGATCGACGACATCGTGGCCACCATCCGCTACATCGTGGCTCTCCACGAGGGCCGCACCGAGCTGCCGGCGCCGCAGGGCCCGATCGTGGTCGAGGACGACGACATCGACCACTTCGGAAACCGCCGGGTCCGCACGGTGGGCGAGCTGATCCAGAACCAGCTCCGCACCGGCCTGGCCCGGATGGAGCGGGTGGTCCGCGAGCGGATGACCACGCAGGACGTCGAGGCGATCACGCCGCAGACGCTGATCAACATCCGGCCGGTCGTGGCCGCGCTGAAGGAGTTCTTCGGCACGTCGCAGTCGAGCCAGTTCATGGACCAGACCAACCCCCTCGCCGGGCTGACGCACAAGCGCCGGTTCTCGGCGTTGGGCCCGGGTGGTCTGTCCCGTGACCGGGCCGGCATGGAGGTCCGCGACGTCCACCACTCCCACTACGGCCGGATGTGCCCGGTGGAGACGCCCGAAGGCCCCAACATCGGTCTGATCGGCTCTCTCGCGACCTACGGCCGGGTCAACCCGTTCGGCTTCGTCGAGACGCCTTACCGCAAGGTCATCGACGGCCGGGTCAGCAACCAGGTCGACTACCTCTCGGCCGACGAGGAGGACCGCTTCGTCATCGCACAGGCCAACGCGGTGCTCAACCCCGACCGCACCTTCGCTGAGGAGCGGGTCCTGGTCCGCAAGCGGCACGGTGAGGTCGACGCGATCGCGGCCGCCGAGGTGCAGTACATGGACGTCTCGCCGCGGCAGATGGTCTCGGTCGGGACGGCGATGATCCCGTTCCTCGAGCACGACGACGCCAACCGGGCGCTCATGGGTTCCAACATGCAGCGTCAGGCGGTGCCGTTGATCCGTTCGGAGTCGCCGCTCGTCGGCACCGGCATGGAGTACCGCGCCGCGGTCGACACCGGTGACACCGTGACGGCCGAGAAGCCCGGCGTGGTCCGTGAGGCCTCCGCCGACTTCGTGGAGGTCGCGTGCGACGACGGGACCTACCAGACCTACCGGCTGGCGAAGTTCCGCCGCTCCAACGGCGGCACGTGCATCAACCAACGGCCGCTGGTGGCCGAGGGCGACCGCGTCGAGGTCGGCACCGTCATTGCTGACGGGCCGTGCACCGACGAGGGCGAGATGGCGCTCGGACGCAACCTGCTGGTGGCGTTCATGTCGTGGCAGGGCCACAACTACGAGGACGCCATCATCCTGTCCCAGCGGATCGTCCAGGAGGACGTCCTCACCTCGATCCACATCACGGACCACGAGGTCGACGCCCGCGACACCAAGCTGGGGCCGGAGGAGATCACGCGGGACATCCCCAACGTCTCCGAAGAGATCCTCGCCGACCTCGACGAGCGCGGGATCATCCGCATCGGTGCCGAGGTCACGAACGGCGACATCCTGGTCGGCAAGGTGACACCCAAGGGTGAGACCGAGCTGACGCCGGAGGAGCGGCTGCTTCGCGCGATCTTCGGCGAGAAGGCCCGTGAGGTCCGCGACACCAGCCTCAAGGTCCCGCACGGCGAGAGCGGCACCGTCATCGGTGTCCGCGTCTTCGACCGCGAGGAGGGCGACGAGCTGCCGCCCGGTGTCAACCAGCTGGTCAAGGTCGACGTCGCCCAGAAGCGCAAGGTGCAGGACGGCGACAAGCTCGCCGGCCGGCACGGCAACAAGGGCGTCATCGCCAAGATCCTGCCAGTCGAGGACATGCCGTTCATGGAGGACGGCACGCCGGTCGACATCATCCTCAACCCGCTCGGTGTGCCCCGCCGGATGAACGTCGGGCAGGTACTCGAGACGCACCTCGGCTGGGTCGCCCAGTCGGGCTGGAAGGTCGAGGGCGACGACGAGGAGTGGAAGACCCGACTCGCGGCGATCGGTGCCAGCGAGGCCGAGGCCGGGACCAATGTCGCGACGCCGGTGTTCGACGGTGCCCGCGAGGAGGAGATCACGGGGCTGTTGTCGTCGACCATGCCCAACCGCGACGGTGTGCGGATGGTCAGTGGTGACGGCAAGGCGCCGCTCTTCGACGGCCGGAGCGGTGAACCGTTCCCGGCACCCGTCGCGGTCGGTTTCATCTACATGCTGAAGCTGAACCACCTGGTCGACGACAAGATCCACGCCCGTTCGACCGGTCCGTACTCGATGATCACCCAGCAGCCGCTGGGTGGTAAGGCGCAGTTCGGTGGTCAGCGCTTCGGCGAGATGGAGGTCTGGGCACTCGAGGCCTACGGCGCGGCCTACGCGCTGCAGGAACTGCTCACGATCAAGTCCGACGATGTGATGGGCCGCGTCAAGGTCTACGAAGCGGTGGTCAAGGGCGAGAACATCCCTGAACCCGGCATTCCCGAGTCGTTCAAGGTTCTCGTCAAGGAAATGCAGGCGCTCTGTCTCAATGTCGAGGTGCTCTCCAGTGACGGCATGGCCGTGGAGATGCGCGACAGCGAGGAGGACGTCTTCCGCGCAGCGGAAGAGCTCGGTATCGACCTGACTCGGCGCGAGCCGAGCAGCGTCGAGGAGGTCTGACAAAGGGCCCGGGTGGGTCGCCGGATACCAACTTCGACGGCTCACCCGGAATCCCTCGACTTGAGCGAATCCAGCCAGCGTCAACTTAAAGGGGTTCGAACCACGTGCTCGACGTCAACTTCTTCGACGAGCTTCGAATCGGCCTTGCGACGGTCGACGACATTCGCCAGTGGTCTCACGGTGAGGTAAAGAAGCCCGAGACCATCAACTACCGCACCCTGAAGCCCGAGAAGGACGGACTCTTCTGCGAGAAGATCTTTGGTCCGACCCGGGACTGGGAGTGCTACTGCGGCAAGTACAAGCGGGTCCGCTTCAAGGGCATCATCTGTGAGCGCTGTGGCGTCGAGGTGACCCGTGCCAAGGTCCGCCGCGAGCGGATGGGGCACATCGAGCTGGCCGCGCCGGTCACGCACATCTGGTACTTCAAGGGCGTTCCCAGCCGGCTCGGGTACCTCCTCGACCTGGCTCCCAAGGACCTCGAGAAGGTCATCTACTTCGCCGCGTACATGATCACCCGGGTCGACGACGAGGCGCGTACCCGCGACCTGCCGTCGCTCGAGGCGCGGATCGACGTCGAGCGGAAGCAACTCGAGCAGCGTCGTGACAACGACGTCGAGCAGCGGATGAAGAAGCTCGAGGAGGACCTCGGACAGCTCGAGGCCGAGGGCGCCAAGGCAGACGCGCGCCGCAAGGTCAAGGAAGGCGCCGAGCGCGAGATCCGCCAGGTCCGCGACCGGGCCCAGCGCGAGCTCGACCGTCTCGAGGAGGTCTGGACCCGGTTCAAGAACCTCAAGGTCCAGGACCTCGAGGGCGACGAGATCCTCTACCGCGACATGCGGACCCGGTTCGGCAAGTACTTCGACGGCGACATGGGAGCCGCGGCGATCAAGCAGCGCCTCGGCACCTTCGACCTCGAGGCCGAGGCGGAGTCGCTCCGCGACATCATCCGCAACGGCAAGGGCCAGAAGAAGACCCGCGCCCTGAAGCGGCTGAAGGTCGTGTCGGCGTTCCTCACCACCACCAACAACCCGCTCGGCATGGTGCTCGACTGCGTGCCGGTCATCCCGCCGGACCTGCGCCCGATGGTGCAGCTCGACGGCGGTCGATTCGCCACGAGTGACCTGAACGACCTCTACCGCCGGGTCATCAACCGCAACAACCGGCTCAAGAGGCTGCTCGACCTCGGTGCACCCGAGATCATCGTCAACAACGAGAAGCGGATGCTGCAGGAGGCCGTCGACGCCCTGTTCGACAACGGCCGCCGTGGTCGTCCGGTCACCGGACCGGGCAACCGTCCGCTGAAGTCGCTGTCCGACATGCTCAAGGGCAAGCAGGGCCGGTTCCGCCAGAACCTCCTCGGCAAGCGTGTCGACTACTCCGGCCGTTCGGTCATCGTGGTCGGCCCGCAGCTGAAGCTGCACCAGTGCGGGCTCCCGAAGGGCATGGCGATCGAGCTCTTCAAGCCGTTCGTCATGAAGCGGCTCGTCGACCTCAACCACGCACAGAACATCAAGAGCGCCAAGCGGATGGTCGAACGCGCGCGTCCGGTCGTGTGGGACGTGCTCGAAGAGGTCATCGCCGAGCACCCGGTGCTGCTCAACCGCGCACCGACGCTCCACCGTCTCGGTATCCAGGCGTTCGAGCCCCAGCTGATCGAGGGCAAGGCGATCCAGATCCACCCGCTCGTGTGTACGGCGTTCAACGCCGACTTCGACGGTGACCAGATGGCGGTGCACCTGCCGCTGTCGGCCGAGGCGCAGGCCGAGGCCCGGATCCTCATGCTCTCGACCAACAACATCCTCAAGCCGGCCGACGGTCGACCGGTGACGATGCCGACGCAGGACATGATCATCGGCATCTTCTTCCTCACCATGTCGCGGGAGACGCTGCCAGGTGAGGGTCGCGCGTTCGGCTCGGTCGCCGAGGCGTTGATGGCGTTCGAGGGTGGCGAGATCGAGATCCAGACCAAGATCAAGATCCGGCTCAAGGACTTCAAGCCGCCGGCCAGCTGGACGGCTCCGGAGGGTTGGGAGCCCGGGCAGCCGGTCATCCTCGACACGACCCTGGGTCTCGCGCTGTTCAACGAGGTCCTGCCTGCCGACTACGCGTACGTCGACTACGAGGTCGGCAAGAAGCAGCTCGGCGTGATCGTCAACGACCTCGCCGAGCAGTACACCAAGGCCGAGGTCGCCGCCTGTCTCGACGGTCTCAAGGACGTCGGATTCCGGTGGGCGACGCGTTCCGGCGTGACGATCTCGATCGGCGACGTC
Source organism: uncultured Actinomycetota bacterium (assembly GCA_963721745.1). Classification (GTDB taxonomy): domain Bacteria; phylum Actinomycetota; class Actinomycetes; order Propionibacteriales; family Actinopolymorphaceae; genus Thermasporomyces. Next base: position 302,862 of record CAVRKO010000009.1, read on the forward strand.
GTGTCGCCGCCGCGCAAGCCCGAGATCCTTGCCGGCTACGAGGACAAGGCAGCCAAGGTCCAGAAGCAGTTCGACCGCGGTCTGATCACCGACGAGGAGCGCCGCCAGGAGCTCATCGAGATCTGGACGCAGGCGAGCGCCGAGGTCGCCAAGGAGATGGAGGCCGGTTTCACCAAGACCAACCCGGTCTCGATGATCGTCAACTCCGGCGCGACCGGAAACATGATGCAGGTGCGGCAGATCGCCGCGATGCGTGGTCTGGTGGCCAACCCGAAGGGCGAGATCATCCCGCGCCCGATCAAGGCGAACTACCGCGAAGGCCTCTCCGTCGTCGAGTTCTTCATCGCAACACACGGCGCACGGAAGGGTCTGGCCGACACGGCCCTGCGTACCGCGGACTCCGGTTACCTCACCAGGCGACTCGTCGACGTCAGCCAGGACGTCATCGTGCGCGAGGACGACTGTGGCAGCGAGCGCGGCCTGATGAAGCGGATCGCGACCAGGCAGCCCGACGGCACGCTGCGCAAGGCCGACAATGCCGAAACCGCGGCGTACGCGCGAGTGCTTGCCGAAGAGGTCAAGGGCTCCAACGGTGAGGTCGCCGCTCCGGCGGGCACCGACCTCGGTGACCTGGTGATCGAGGGACTGGTCGCCGCGGGCGTGGAGGAGATCCGGGTCCGCAGCGTGCTCACCTGTGACTCGCGGGTCGGTGCGTGTGCGGCGTGCTACGGACGTTCGCTCGCCACCGGCAAGCTCGTCGACATTGGTGAGGCGGTCGGCATCATCGCCGCCCAGTCCATCGGTGAGCCGGGTACGCAGCTGACGATGCGGACGTTCCACACCGGCGGTGTCGCGGGTGAGGACATCACGCACGGTCTCCCGCGTGTGGTCGAGCTCTTCGAGGCGCGCCAGCCCAAGGGGAAGGCGCCCATCGCGGAGACGGCCGGTCGGGTCCGGATCGAGGACTCCGAAAAGACCCGGAAGATCGTCGTGATCCCCGACGACGGCAGCGAGGAGAAGGGCTACCCCGTCTCCAGGCGGTCGCGTCTGTTGGTCGAGGAAGGCACGCACGTCGACGTCGGCCAGCAGCTCACCCACGGAACGCCGGACCCGCAGGACGTCCTCCGCGTCCTCGGCATGCGGGCGGTCCAGCAGCACCTCGTCGACGAGGTGCAGGACGTCTACCGCTCGCAGGGTGTGGCGATCCACGACAAGCACATCGAGACGATCGTGCGGCAGATGCTCCGTCGGGTCACCGTGATCGAGTCGGGCGACTCCGAGCTGTTGCCGGGCGAGCTCGTCGACCGGATGAGGTTCGAGGAGGAGAACCGCCGCGTCGTCGCCGAGGGCGGCACACCCGCCTCGGGTCGTCCGGTGCTCATGGGTATCACCAAGGCATCGCTCGCGACGGATTCGTGGCTGTCGGCCGCGTCCTTCCAGGAGACCACCAAGGTCCTCACGGAGGCCGCGATCAACGCCAAGAGCGACTCGCTGCGGGGTCTGAAGGAAAACGTCATCATCGGGAAGCTCATCCCGGCGGGTACCGGCATGGAGCGGTACCGCAACATCCGGGTCGAGCCGACCGAGGAGGCCAAGGCCGCGATGTACTCCATGGTGGGCTACGAGGGATACGACGCCGACTACTCGTTCGGCGCCGGTTCCGGCGAGGCTGTCCGCCTGGAGGACTTCGACTTCGGCGGCTACACCAGATAGCCCGTCCAAGCCGGCACGAGCGCCGCGCACGCGCGACGCTCGCCTCCATCGCACAACGCGACGATGCACGTCCGGGTGGCTCACCCCTCGGGGTGGGCCACCCGACGTGTGTCGGCAGTGGCGCGCGACAGTTCGTATGTGTCCGACAGATCTGCCCGGCGCCGAGACCGCGCCGGTCGTGACGCCCGACGTGAGTGGCTTACGGACGGACGGGTAGAATATGGCCACGTCGTCAGGCTTCATGCCGGCGTGTCGGTATCGACAATGATTCGTTTTGACCTTCGTCGGACGGACGGGTAAGGTTCGACGTCGTGCCCGGCTGTTAGCTGGGCATTCATGTGTGCCCTGCCCGGGATGCATGTGAGGGTCTTCAGGTCTCGTTGATCGAATCGAAGATCCGGATTTCAAGCCCTGCGGCGACACACCCGACCGCGGGGGTCGCGCAGCGAGGCTGCCACGGCAGATCTGTCGCCGGCGCGACGGCGGTCATCACCACACAGACACACTCATCCCGAAGAAAGTCCACACCGAAGAGATTGAGGAACGACGCGGTGCCCACGATCCAGCAGTTGGTCCGCAAGGGCCGCAAGGACAAGGTGTCAAAGAGCAAGACGCCAGCCCTCAAGGGTTCGCCCCAGCGGCGCGGCGTGTGTACTCGCGTCTACACCACGACTCCTCGTAAGCCGAACTCCGCGCTTCGCAAGGTGGCCCGCGTCCGCCTGACGAGCCAGATCGAGGTCACGGCCTACATCCCCGGTGTCGGACACAACCTGCAGGAGCACTCGATGGTGCTCGTCCGCGGTGGTCGGGTCCACGACCTTCCCGGTGTCCGTTACAAGATCGTCCGCGGGTCACTCGACACGCAGGGCGTCCGTGGCCGCAAGCAGGCGCGTAGCCTTTACGGTGCGAAGAAGGAGAAGAGCTAATGCCGCGCAAGGGCCCGGCTCCCAAGCGTCAGCCGATCGTTGACCCTGTCTTCGCGTCGCCGCTGGTGAGCCAGCTGATCAGCAAGGTGCTGCGGAGCGGCAAGAAGCAGCTTGCCCAGCGGATCGTCTACACCGCGCTCGAGGGTTGCCGCGAAAAGACCGGCACCGACCCGGTGATCACGCTCAAGCGTGCGCTCGACAACGTCAAGCCGTCCATCGAGGTCAAGAGCCGGCGTGTGGGTGGCGCGACCTACCAGGTGCCGATCGAGGTGCGTCCTGGACGCTCCACGACGCTCGCGCTGCGCTGGCTGGTGAGCTACTCCCAGTCGCGTCGTGAGAAGGCCATGTCCGAGCGCCTGATGAACGAGATCCTCGACGCGTCCAACGGTTTGGGTGCGAGCGTCAAGCGACGTGAGGACACCCACAAGATGGCGGAGTCCAACAAGGCGTTCGCGCACTACCGCTGGTAGACCGCGCGCCGCCAGCCACGGGCAGGCGAGCCGACCCACAGGCCGCGCACCTGCTCTTCCTGTCGAATGCCCAGAACCCACGAAAGACCACCAGCCTGATGGCGACTGACCTTCGCACCGTCGACCTGGCCAAGGTCCGCAACATCGGAATCATGGCCCACATCGACGCGGGCAAGACCACGACAACCGAACGCATCCTGTTCTACACCGGTATCAACTACAAGATCGGTGAAGTTCATGAGGGCGCCGCCACCATGGACTGGATGGAGCAGGAGCAGGAGCGCGGCATCACGATCACCTCCGCCGCGACGACCGTGCACTGGAAGGACCACACGGTCAACATCATCGACACCCCGGGTCACGTCGACTTCACCGTCGAGGTGGAGCGGAACCTCCGGGTGCTCGACGGTGCGGTCGCGGTGTTCGACGGTGTAGCGGGTGTGGAGCCACAGTCCGAGACGGTCTGGCGTCAGGCCGACCGTTACGGCGTCGCGCGGATCTGCTTCGTCAACAAGATGGACCGTGTGGGTGCCGAGTTCCACCGTTGCGTCGAAATGATCGTCAACCGCCTCAACGCCACGCCCGCGGTCGTCCAGCTCCCGCTCGGGGCCGAGGCCGACTTCATCGGCGTCGTGGACCTCGTGGGCATGCGCGCCCTCACCTGGCGCGGCGAGACCCAGAAGGGCGAGGACTACGCGGTCGAGGAGATCCCGGCTTCGCATCTCGAGGCCGCGCAGCAGTGGCGCGACCGCCTGATCGAGACGGTCGCCGAGGCTGACGACGAGGTCATGGAGATGTATCTCGAGGGCCAGGAGCCTTCGACCGAGCAGCTTCAGGCAGCGATCCGCCGGGCGACCATCGCCGACTCGATCACGCCCGTCCTCTGCGGTACGGCGTTCAAGAACAAGGGTGTCCAGCCGCTGCTCGACGCCGTGGTCGCCTACCTCCCGTCGCCGCTCGACATCGGTGCCATCAAGGGCCACTCGATGCGCAACGAGGAGGAAATCCTGGAGCGCGAGCCCGACGAGGACGCTCCGCTCTCGGCCCTGGCGTTCAAGATCATGAGCGACCCGCACCTCGGCAAGCTCACCTATCTGCGGATTTACTCCGGCACGCTGACCTCCGGTTCCCAGGTGCTCAACACCGTCAAGGACCGCAAGGAGCGGATCGGCAAGATCTACCGCATGCACGCCAACAAGCGCGAGGAGATCGAGAAGGCCTCGGCCGGTCAGATCGTCGCCGTCATGGGTCTGAAGCAGACCACGACTGGCGAGACGCTGAGCGGTCCCGAAGCGCCGATCATCCTCGAGTCGATGAACTTCCCGGCACCGGTCATCTCGGTCGCGATCGAGCCGAAGACCAAGAGCGACCAGGAGAAGCTCTCCGGAGCCATCCAGCGTCTCGCCGAGGAAGACCCGACCTTCCAGGTGCGGACCGACCAGGAGACCGGTCAGACGATCATCTCCGGCATGGGCGAGCTGCACCTTGACATCCTGGTCGACCGGATGAAGCGGGAGTTCCGGGTCGAGGCCAACGTCGGCAAGCCGCAGGTGGCCTACCGCGAGACGATCCGCAACAAGGTCGAGAAGGTCGAATACACCCACAAGAAGCAGACGGGTGGTTCGGGTCAGTTCGGTCGGGTCATCATCGACCTGGAGCCCACCGGTGGCGAGGGCGACGGCGGTTACGAGTTCGTCAACGCCGTCAGCGGCGGCCGGATCCCCAGGGAGTACATCCCGGCGGTGGACGAGGGTATCCAGGAGGCCATGGAGTTCGGCGTGTTGGCCGGGTATCCGATGGTCGACATCAAGGTCACCCTGCAGGACGGCGCCTACCACGACGTCGACTCCTCAGAGCTGGCCTTCAAGATCGCTGGTTCGATGGCCTTCAAGGAGGCGGCGCGGCGCGCCAAGCCCACCTTGCTCGAGCCGATCATGAAGGTCGAGGTCACGACGCCCGACGACTACCTGGGCGACGTGATCGGCGACATCAACAGCCGCCGCGGCCATGTCCAGAAGATGGACGAGCTGGGTGGCAACCGTGTGATCACGGCGTTGGTGCCGCTGTCGGAGACCTTCGGGTACGTTGGCGACCTACGCAGCAAGACTCAGGGTCGTGCCGTGCCGCACATGGAGTTCAACTCCTACGCCGAGGTTCCGAGGACCGTGGCGGAAGAGATCGTTAAAAAGGCACGGGGCGAGTAAGCACCCTTTGCCGTCAGTCCCGTAAAGTTCGCTGCCCCGCGTCTCGCAACGGCGTAGCTAGCAAGAAACCAGGAGGAGCCCGAAGTGGCGAAGGCGAAGTTCGAGCGCACTAAGCCGCACGTCAACATCGGCACCATTGGGCATATCGACCACGGCAAGACGACTCTCACCGCGGCGATCACCAAGGTGCTGCACGAGAAGATGCCGGATGTCAATCCCTTCTATGCCTTCGACCAGATCGACAAGGCGCCGGAAGAGAAGCAGCGCGGCATCACGATCACGATTGCCCACGTCGAATACCAGACGGAGAAGCGCCACTACGCGCACGTCGACTGCCCAGGTCACGCCGACTACATCAAGAACATGATCACCGGCGCTGCGCAGATGGACGGCGCGATCCTGGTGGTCGCGGCGACCGATGGTCCGATGCCCCAGACGCGTGAGCACGTGCTGCTCGCCCGGCAGGTCGGTGTCCCGTACATCGTGGTTGCCCTCAACAAGGCGGACATGGTGGACGACCCGGAGATCCTCGAGCTCGTCGAGCTGGAGGTCCGTGAGCTCCTCAACGAGCAGGAGTTCCCGGGCGACGACGCACCGGTCATCCAGGTCTCGGCGCTCAAGGCGCTCGAGGGCGACGCCGAGTGGGCCGACAAGATCATGGAGCTCATGAACGCCGTCGACGAGTCGGTGCCTGAGCCCAAGCGTGAGGTCGAGCGGCCGTTCCTGATGCCGGTTGAGGACGTCTTCACGATCACCGGTCGCGGCACTGTCGTGACCGGGCGCGTCGAGCGCGGCGTCCTCAAGGTCAACGAAGAGGTCGAGCTGGTCGGTATCCGTCCGGGTCCCGCGCCGAAGACCACCGTCACGGCCGTCGAGATGTTCCGCAAGATCCTCGACGAGGCACGCGCTGGTGAGAACGTCGGCCTGCTGCTTCGTGGCACCAAGCGCGAGGACGTCGAGCGCGGCATGGTCATCGTGAAGCCGGGGACCAACACCCCGCACACGGACTTCGACGCGCAGGTCTACGTCCTGTCGAAGGAAGAGGGCGGTCGGCACAAGCCCTTCTTCAACAACTACCGCCCGCAGTTCTACTTCCGGACCACGGACGTCACCGGTGTCGTCCACCTGCCGGAAGGCACCGAGATGGTGATGCCGGGCGACAACACCGAGATGAAGGTCGAGCTGATCCAGCCGATCGCGATGGAAGAGGGTTTGAAGTTCGCGATCCGTGAAGGTGGCCGCACCGTCGGCGCCGGACGGGTCATCAAGATCCTCAAGTAGTACCAGTCAAGCGAGGTGGGCCGCGTCCAGCGGGCCACCTCGCTTGGTTAGAGGGCCCGATTGGTCAACAACCGGGCGCTCTGGCATACTGGCGCAGTTGCCTACGGCGGGCCGCCGGGGCCATGTTTTCGTGGAGTTCATCCGCGGACCTGGCCGAGCCGGAGACCTTGCCTGGTTCTGCAGGGTCCCGGGGTAGCTGAGAGGGACACCCTCGAGGCAAGCCTTGGGACAACGCTCGCGCCCAGTTCGTCTGGGCCTCCGAATCTCCCTCACGGGTTCCGATCCAGCGGATTCGTGCGGCCGGGGTGCGCGACACACCCGACCTCGGGGGGCGGAGGAACAGGTCGTTTTGGGCGCGATCCGCGGAGCTCCAACCGGAGCTTCGTGGTGCACCTTTGGGCCGTGGTCGGCCGGACTCGTCCGGTGGCCGCACTCGGGGGTCACCGGCTTCTGGCCGTACGAGAGAAGGACGCAAAAAGCCATGGCGGGACAGAAGATCCGCATCAGGCTCAAGGCCTACGACCACCAGGTCATCGACAGTTCGGCGCGCAAGATCGTCGACACGGTGACCCGGACGGGCGCGAAGATCGCCGGGCCGGTGCCGCTGCCCACCGAGAAGAACGTCTTCTGCGTGATCCGGTCACCGCACAAGCACAAGGACAGCCGCGAGCACTTCGAGATGCGGACCCACAAGCGGCTCATCGACATCATCGACCCCACGCCCAAGACGGTCGACTCGCTCATGCGACTCGACCTCCCAGCGGGCGTCGATATCGAGATCAAGCTCTGAGGAACGTACCTATGAGCAGCGTGAACAGTGTGAGCCAAGGCGCGGCGCGTGAAGTACGCGGCCTCCTGGGCGAGAAGGTCGGCATGACGCAGGCCTGGGACGAACAGAACCGACTCGTCCCGGTCACCGTCGTCAAGGTCGGCCCCTGCGTCGTGACCCAGGTCCGTACGCCGAGCCGCGACGGCTACTCCGCCGTCCAGCTGGCCTACGGCGCAATCGACCCGCGCAAGGTCAACAAGCCCGAGTCGGGCCACTTCGCCAAGGCGGGCGTGACGCCCCGCCGGCACGTGGTCGAGCTCCGTACCGCGGATGCCTCGTCCTACACGACCGGTCAGGAACTCGGCGCGGATGTCTTCGCCGCCGGTGAGACCGTCGACGTGACAGGCACCAGCAGGGGCCACGGCTTCGCGGGCGTCATGAAGCGGCACGGCTTCCACGGACTCCGAGCCAGCCACGGTGTGGAGCGCAAGCACCGCTCGCCGGGCTCGATCGGTGCCTGTGCGACGCCGGGACGCGTCTTCAAGGGCGTGAAGATGGCCGGTCGGATGGGTGGCGAACGTGTCACGACCCAGAACATCAGCGTCCACGCCATCGACGCGGACAAGGGACTCGTGCTCCTGAAGGGCGCCGTACCCGGTCCTCGCGGCAGCGTGGTGCTCATCCGCAGCGCCGTGAAGGGGGCGACGAAGTGACGGCCACCAGCATCGAGGTGCTCGACAACGCAGGCGCCAAGACCGGCACCCTCGACCTGCCGGGCGACATCTTCGACGTCCAGGTCAACGTCCCGCTGATCCACCAGGTGGTCGTCGGCCAGCTGGCCGCGGCGCGCCAGGGCACCCACGCCACGAAGTCCCGCGGCAAGGTCTCGGGCGGCGGCGCCAAGCCCTATCGGCAGAAGGGCACCGGCCGTGCCCGCCAGGGCTCGCGGCGCGCGCCGCAGTTCGCCGGCGGCGGTGTGGTCCATGGCCCGCAGCCGCGGTCTTACGAGCAGCGGACGCCCAAGAAGATGAAGGCCGCTGCCCTGCGCGGCGCGCTGACCGACCGGGCCCGCAACGGCCGTGTGCACGTGGTGACCTCCGTGATCGAGGGTGACGCGCCCTCCACCAAGCAGGCCATCGCCGCGCTACGCACGTTGACCGGCCGGCCGCACGTCCTGGTCGTGGTCGACCGTGACGACGCGTTGACCTGGCTCAGCCTGCGCAACGTGCCGGACGTACACCTCCTGGTGCCCGACCAGCTCAACACCTACGACGTTCTGACCTCCGACGACGTGGTTTTCACGACCGAGGCCTACGCCTCGTTCACGGGCTCCGAGGTGGTCGTCGACGAGGCCGCGGCCAAGAAGGCGCCGGCCAAGAAGGCCACCGCCAAGAAGGCGCCGGCCAAGAAGTCGGCCGCCAAGAAGGCTTCGGCCAAGAAGGCCGCGACCGGCGACGACTCGGAGCCGACCGCAGCCGCGGAGGCTGGCACGAAGAAGACGGCCGCCAAGAAGTCGGCCGCCAAGAAGACCACCGCGAAGAAGGCTGCGGCGGGCGAGGGTTCCGAATCGTCGGAGGCCGCACCGAATGCAGGGGAGGCTGACGCGTGAGCGACCTTCACAAGGACCACCGCGACGTGCTCATCGCACCGGTGATCAGCGAGAAGAGCTACGGCCTCCTCGACCAGAACAAGTACACCTTCCTGGTGCAGACCGGCGCCAACAAGACCGAGATCAAGATCGCGGTCGAGAAGGTGTTCAACGTCAAGGTAACCGACGTCAACACGCTCAACCGCGAGGGCAAGCGCCGCCGCACCCGTTACGGGTGGGGCCAGCGCGCCAGCACCAAGCGGGCGATCGTGACCGTGGCCGACGGGCAGCGGATCGACATCTTCGGTGGACCCGTCTCCTGACGGGCGCTGTCGTAGGACAAGGACTGACGAATGGCTATCCGTAAGTACAAGCCGACGACACCGGGTCGTCGAGGCGGCAGCGTCTCGGACTTCGCCGAGATCACGCGTACGACCCCGGAGAAGTCGTTGCTGCGCCCGCTCCCCAAGAAGGGCGGCCGCAACAACACCGGGCGGATCACCACGCGGCACCAGGGCGGCGGTCACAAGCGGTCGTACCGCGTGATCGACTTCCGGCGGTACGACAAGGACGGTGTGCCGGCGAAGGTCGCGCACATCGAGTACGACCCCAACCGGACCGCACGGATCGCGTTGCTGCACTACGTCGACGGCGAGAAGCGCTACATCGTCGCTCCGGCCCGGCTCAGCCAGGGCCAGCGCGTCGAGAGCGGTCCGAGCGCCGACATCAAGCCCGGCAACAACCTGCCGCTGCGCAACATCCCGGTCGGCACCACGATCCACGCGATCGAGCTGCGTCCCGGTGGTGGCGCCAAGATCGGCCGCTCCGCTGGCGCGAGCGTCCAGCTGGCCGCCAAGGAAGGCGCGATGGCGTCGCTTCGGATGCCGTCGGGTGAGATCCGGATGGTCGACGTCCGCTGCCGCGCCACGGTCGGCGAGGTCGGCAACGCCGAGCAGAGCAACCTGTCCCTCGGCAAGGCCGGTCGCAACCGCTGGAAGGGCAAGCGTCCTTCGGTCCGCGGTGTCGCGATGAACCCGGTCGACCACCCGCTCGGTGGCGGCGAGGGCAAGTCGTCCGGTGGCCGGCACCCGGTGTCCCCGTGGGGCAAGCCCGAGGGCCGGACCCGCGGCAACAAGTCCAGTGACCGACTCATCGTCCGCCGTCGCAAGAGCGGCAAGCAGCGCTAAAGGGAGCCTGAACGATGCCACGTAGCCTCAAGAAGGGCCCCTTCGTGGACGAACACCTGATGAAGAAGGTGCTCGTCCAGAACGACAAGGGGAGCAAGCAGGTCATCAAGACCTGGTCGCGCCGCTCGATGATCGTGCCGGCCATGCTCGGCCACACGATCGCCGTTCACGACGGACGCAAGCACGTTCCCGTCTTCGTGACCGAGGCGATGGTCGGGCACAAGCTCGGTGAGTTCTCGCCGACCCGTACGTTCCGCGGTCACGAGAAGGACGACCGAAGGAGCCGGCGCCGGTGACCGCGACAGTCAGGAGTGACGAGATGGAAACGGCCGTGCAGGCGCGAGCCGTCGCCCGGTTCGTGCGCATCACGCCCAACAAGGCTCGCCGCGTCGTCGAACTCATCAAGGGCATGCGGGCCCAGGATGCGGTCGAGGTACTGCGCTTCGCACCGCAGGCCGCCAGCGAGCCGGTCCGCAAGGTGCTCGAGAGTGCGATGGCGAACGCCGAGAACAACTTCCAGCTCGGTCGCGCGTCGCTGCGCGTCGAGCGGGCGTACGTCGACGACGGTCCGACCGGCAAGCGGTGGCGCGCCCGCGCCCAGGGACGTCCCGGGCCGCTCCTGAAGCGCAGCTGCCACATCACGGTCGTCGTCGCACCTGCCGACGAGCCGTCGACACCCAGCCAGCAGAGGTCCGCTAGCCAGAAGAAGGGGAGGGCCCGATAGTGGGACAGAAGGTCAACCCGCACGGGTACCGCCTCGGCATCACGACCGACCACAAGAGCCGGTGGTACGCCGACAAGCTGTACAAGGACTACGTGTCCGAGGACGTCTCGATCCGGCGTCTCCTCACCAAGGGCATGGACCGCGCCGGCATCTCCAAGGTCGAGATCGAGCGTACGCGCGAACGCGTCCGCGTCGACATCTACACCGCGCGTCCGGGCATCGTGATCGGACGTCGTGGCGTCGAGGCCGACCGGATCCGGGGCGAGCTCGAGAAGCTCACCGGCAAGCAGGTCCAGATGAACGTCCTCGAGGTGAAGAACCCCGAGGTCGACGGGCAGCTCGTCGCGCAGGGCGTGGCCGAGCAGCTGGCCAGCCGGGTGGCGTTCCGCCGCGCGATGCGCAAGGCCCTGCAGAGTGCCGCGAAGGCGGGCGCCCTGGGCATCAAGGTCCAGTGCTCCGGCCGGCTCGGCGGCGCGGAGATGTCGCGTTCGGAGTTCTACCGCGAGGGCCGCGTGCCCCTGCACACCCTCCGCGCCGACATCGACTACGGCTTCTACGAAGCCCGTACCCCGTTCGGCCGGATCGGCGTCAAGGTCTGGATCTACAAGGGCGAGGTGCCGGTCAACCGAGCCGAGCGCGAGGCGCAGCAGGCCGCGGCCCGCGCGGCTGCGCAGCGACGTCCGGGTGGCGAGCGGCCTCCGCGTGGTGGCCGTCGTGGCGGCGAGCGCGGAGAGCGTGGAGAGCGCCGCGACCGGCGTGACGGTGGCCGTCAGCAGCAGGCCCCCGCCGCTACCGAGGCAGCAGGCGCCAGCGCGCCCGCCGACGCGGCCGCCAGCGCTCCCGCCAGCACGAGTTCGGGACAGGAGGGCTGACGATGCTCATCCCGCGGAAGGTCAAGCACCGCAAGCAGCACACGCCCAAGCGCGGTGGGATGGCCAAGGGCGGAACCTCGCTCGCGTTCGGTGAGTTCGGCATCCAGGCGATCGAGGGCCACTTCGTCACCAACCGGCAGATCGAGGCAGCCCGGATCGCGATGACCCGGCACATCAAGCGTGGCGGAAAGGTGTGGATCAACATCTTCCCCGACCGTCCGCTGACCAAGAAGCCGGCCGAGACCCGGATGGGTTCCGGTAAGGGTTCGCCGGAGTGGTGGATCTCCAACGTCAAGGCAGGCCGGGTGATGTTCGAACTCTCCGGCGTCCCGGAGACGGTGGCGCGTGAGGCGCTGCGGCGTGCGATTCACAAGCTTCCGATGAAGTGCCGCTTCGTGAAGCGTGAGGGAGGCGAGGGCTGATGGCCACCGAATCCAAGGCCACCGAGCTGCGCAACCTCGGCGAGGAAGAGCTCGCCGACAAGCTGCGCGAGGCGAAGGAGGAGCTGTTCAACCTCCGCTTCCAGGCGGCGACCGGACAGCTCGAGAGCCACGGGCGACTGCGTGCCGTCCGGCGCGACATCGCGCGGATCTACACCGTGATGCGCGAGCGTGAGCTGGGCATCATCGGCGTCGGGGCCGAGCCCACGACGGAGACGGTCGCATGAGCGAGAAGGTGGAAACGGTGACTTCCGAGCAAGGTGTCGAGACGACGGGCCCGGCCCGCGGCTTCCGCAAGACCCGTGAGGGTCTCGTCGTCAGCGACAAGATGGACAAGACCGTGGTGGTCGTGGTCGAGGACCGCGTGAAGCACGCCCTCTACGGCAAGGTCCTCCGCCGTACCAGTCGGCTCAAGGCTCACGACGAGGCCAACGCGTGTGGCGTCGGCGACCGGGTGCGCCTGATGGAGACCCGGCCGCTGTCCGCCACCAAGCGGTGGCGCGTGGTGGAGATCGTCGAGAAGGCCAAGTGACACAACGAGGTCCGGCCGACCGCTCCCGAGTCGGGGCGCCGGCCATTCGAATGGGAGAACTGCCGTGATCCAGCAGGAGTCGCGACTGCGCGTCGCCGACAACACCGGTGCGAAGGAGATCCTCTGCATCCGGGTGCTCGGCGGCTCCGGTCGGCGCTACGCCGGGATCGGTGACGTCATCGTCGCCACCGTCAAGGACGCCATTCCCGGTGGCAACGTCAAGAAGGGCGAGGTCGTCAAGGCGGTCATCGTGCGCACCTCGAAGGCGCGCCGTCGTCCGGACGGTTCCTACATCCGCTTCGACGAGAACGCCGCGGTCCTGCTGAGGACCGACGGCGAGCCCCGCGGTACGCGCATCTTCGGACCGGTCGGTCGCGAGCTTCGCGAGAAGCGGTACATGCGCATCATCTCGCTCGCACCGGAGGTGCTCTGACATGGCGCAGCTGAGCAACAAGGCGTTGCACGTCAAGAAGGGTGACGTCGTCCGCGTGACGGTCGGCAAGGACCGCGGCGTCGAGGGCAAGATCATCGAGGTCGACGCGGCCAGGCGGCGGGTCATCGTCGAGGGTGCAAACCGCATCAAGCGGCACACCAAGGTCGTCCAGGGTGGCGGCCGCCAGGGCACGACCGGCGGCATCATCACCCAGGAGGCGTCGATCCCGGTCGACAACGTGACCCTGCTCGTCGAGGTCGACGGCAAGAAGGTGCCGACCCGGGTGGGCTACGAGCGGCGCGAAGTCGAGAAGACCCGCGCCGACGGTACGACGTACACCGGTCTGCGCAGCGTCCGCATCGCGCGAAAGACCGGTGAGGAGATCTGATGAGTACGACTACACCAGAGCGCACGGAGCCCCGGCTCCGCACGCGCTACCGCGCCGAGATCTCGCCTGCGTTGCGCGAGGAGTTCGGCTTCAGCAACCCGATGCAGGTGCCGACGGTCACCAAGATCGTCGTCAACATGGGTGTCGGCGAGGCCGCTCGTGACTCGAAGCTCATCGACGGCGCCGTGCGCGACCTGACCGGCATCACCGGCCAGAAGCCCGCGGTCACCCGGGCCCGCAAGTCGATCGCACAGTTCAAGCTGCGCGAGGGCATGCCGATCGGCGCCCACGTGACGCTGCGAGGAACCCGGATGTGGGAGTTCCTCGACCGGCTGCTGTCGCTCGCACTGCCGCGGATCCGTGACTTCCGCGGCCTCTCGCCCCGCCAGTTCGACGGGCGTGGCAACTACACGTTCGGTCTCACGGAGCAGGTGATGTTCCACGAGATCGATCCCGACAGGATCGACCGGTCGCGTGGCATGGACATCACCGTCGTGACGACCGCATCGAACGACGAGGAGGGGCGCGCGCTCCTCCGGCACCTCGGCTTCCCGTTCGCGGCGGAGACGGGCCCCCGCTGAGGGGCCGGTAGACACTAGGAGTCCTGACGTGGCAAAGACCGCCCTGATCAACAAGGCGAAGGCCAAGCCCAAGTTCGCCGTCCGCGCCTACACCCGCTGCCAGCGGTGTGGGCGTCCGAAGGCGGTGTTCCGCAAGTTCGGGCTGTGTCGAATCTGCCTGCGCGAGATGGCGCACCGTGGCGAGCTACCCGGTGTCACCAAGAGCAGCTGGTGAGCACCCGCACCAACCCTTCTAACCGCCGAAGGTCCGACCAGTCGGAAACCACGGCAGGAAAGCGGCCAAACCCATGAGCATGACCGATCCGATCGCAGACATGTTGACGCGTCTGCGTAACGCCAACCAGGCGTACCACGACGATGCTGCGATGCCCTACAGCAAGCTCAAGGCCGGCATCGCCGAGATCCTCCAGCAGGAGGGTTACATCGGTGGATGGCGCGTCGAGGAGCCGGAGGCCGGCGCCACCGGCCAGAAGCTCGTCGTCCAGCTGCGCTTCGGCCCCAACCGTGAGCGCTCCATCGCGGGCATCCGCCGGGTCTCCAAGCCGGGTCTGCGGGTCTACGCGAAGTCGACCGGTCTGCCGAAGGTCCTCGGCGGCCTCGGCATCGCGATCATCTCGACTTCGCAGGGTCTGCTGACCGATCGCCAGGCCAACCAGCGACGCGTGGGCGGCGAAGTCGTCGCCTACGTGTGGTGACGGGTACGGGAAGGAGGAACGACTGACATGTCTCGTATCGGCAAGCTTCCCATCCCGGTGCCCTCCGGCGTCGAGGTCGCGATCGATGGTCAGAAGGTCACCGTCACGGGCCCCAAGGGGACCCTCGCGCATGTCGTGTCCGCACCGATCAAGGTGAGCCAGGACGACGGCAGCCTGGAGGTCTCGCGCCCGGACGACGAGCGCAAGAGCAGGGAGCTCCACGGACTGACGCGGAGCCTTGTCAACAACATGGTCACCGGAGTGACGCAGGGGTACGAGCGCAAGCTCGAGATCGTCGGCGTCGGATACCGCGTCCAGGCCAGGGGCCCGAAGCAGCTCGAGTTCAAGCTGGGCTACAGCCACCCGATCGTCGTCGACGCCCCCGAGGGTGTGACGTTCGCGGTCGAGTCGGCCACCAGGCTCTCGGTTTCCGGGATCGACAAGCAGCAGGTCGGTGAGGTCGCGGCCAACATCCGCAAGCTGCAGAAGCCCGAGCCCTACAAGGGCAAGGGGATCAGGTACGCAGGCGAGCAGATCCGCCGCAAGGTCGGAAAGGCTGGTAAGTAACCGATGGCCGCCAGTCTCAGTGCACACAGGACTGCAAGCCCCAAGACGCGGTCGCGCATGCGCCGCCAGCTTCGGGTGCGCAAGAAGATTTTCGGGACGCCGGCCCGGCCACGGCTCGTGGTCACGCGTTCCGCACGGCACGTCGTGGCACAGGTGGTCGACGACGTCGCCGGACACACGCTGGTCTCGGCCTCCACGCTGGAGAGCGACCTGCGGACGTTCGACGGCGACAAGACCGCCCGCGCACGGCAGGTCGGCGAGCGGGTTGCCGAGCGGGCGAAGGCCGCCGGCGTCTCTGCCGTCGTCTTCGACCGTGCCGGCAACAAGTACCACGGCCGGATCGCCGCGCTGGCGGACGCCGCCCGCGAGGCCGGTCTTGAGTTCTGACGTTCGACCAGGAGAGAAGAGGTAACCATGGCTGGACCCCAGCAGCGCCGCGGTAGCGGCACTGGTGACCGCCGGGACCGCCGGGACGAACGTCGGGGCGGTTCCGTAGCGGAGAAGACTGCTTACATCGAGCGGGTCGTATCGATCAACCGTGTCGCGAAGGTCGTCAAGGGCGGTCGTCGCTTCAGCTTCACCGCGCTCGTGGTGGTGGGCGACGGCGACGGCACTGTCGGCATCGGCTACGGCAAGGCGAAGGAAGTCCCGTCCGCGATCGCGAAGGGCGTCGAGGAGGCCAAGAAGCACTTCTTCAAGGTCCCCCGCATCCAGGGCACGATCCCGCACCCGATCCAGGGCGAGAAGGCGGCTGGTGTCGTGCTGCTCCGTCCGGCATCTCCTGGTACCGGTGTGATCGCCGGTGGCCCGGTGCGTGCCGTACTCGAGTGCGCGGGCATCCACGACGTCCTGTCGAAGTCGCTCGGATCGTCCAACCCGATCAACATCGTCCACGCCACCGTCAGCGCGCTGCGGATGCTCGAGTCGCCCGAGAAGGTCGCTCTGCGTCGAGGCCTGCCGGTCGAGCACGTCGCGCCGGCGGCCCTGCTGCGGGCGCGGGCGGAGGTGTCCGCCTGATGGCCGGCCGGCTCAAGGTCCGTCAGGTCCGGTCGGAGATCGGACGTAAACGAAACCAACGGGACACACTGCGCTCGCTCGGGCTGAAGCGCCTGAACGATGTCGTGGTCAAGGAGGACCGTCCCGAGGTCCGGGGCATGATCGCGACCGTGTCGCACCTGGTCGCGGTCGAGGAGGTCGACTGACGATGGCGACAAGAACCAGAAAGACGGCGGCGAAGGCCTCCGCCGAGGGCAGCGGCACACCGCTCCGCATCCATCACCTGCGCCCGGCACCGGGCGCCAAGACCGCCCGCACCCGGGTCGGTCGCGGTGAGGGCAGCAAGGGCAAGACCGCGGGCCGCGGCACCAAGGGCAGCAAGGCGAGGGGCTCGATCCCGCACAACCTCGAGGGTGGCTCGCTGCCCCTCAACATGCGGCTCCCGAAGCTTCGGGGCTTCGTGAACCACTTCCGGGTGGAGTACCAGGTGGTCAATCTCGACCGCCTCGTGACGCTTTACCCCGAGGGTGGAGACGTGACGGTGGAGGACCTCGTCGCCAAGGGTGCCGTGAGGTCCGGCCGACCGGTCAAGATCCTCGGCACCGGCGAGGCGACGGTCGCGCTGCAGGTCAGCGCGGACGCGTTCTCGCAGAGTGCGACCGACAAGATCACCGCTGCGGGTGGCTCGGTCGACGTACGCTAGCTCGCCGAACGCGACGCAATTGGGGCGCTCCGTGCCATAGGGTTCGAGGACCCGGCAGGGGCGCCCCAAGCGTCAGCACACCCCGCGCTGGGCTGTATTGTCCGAGGAAACCGCCAGGGCTCCGAGCGACCTCGTCGCGTCGGGAGCCTGTGGGGTCCACTGATCACGACGACCCGCCATGAGGCGGTACGCAGGAGGACTGGGTGCTCACCGCGTTCGTCAACGCGTTCAAGACGCCGGACCTGCGAAAGAAGCTGCTCTTCACGCTCTTCGTCATCGCGCTGTTCCGGATCGGCTCGGTGCTGCCGACGCCTGGTGTCGACGCCGGGGCCGTGCGCAAGTGCCTCGACCCCGCGCTGCAGGGCGGCGCGGGTAACAGCGTCTACGGGATGCTCAACCTGTTCTCCGGCGGCGCGCTGCTGCAGCTGTCGGTCTTCGCGCTGACGATCATGCCGTACATCACGGCGAGCATCATCATCCAGCTGCTCACGGTGGTGATCCCGAGGTTGGAGGCCCTGAAGAAGGAGGGCCATTCGGGGACGCAGAAGATCACGCAGTACACCCGGTACCTCACCATCGGCCTCGCCGTCCTGCAGTCGACGACGATCGTGGCGCTCGCCCGGTCGGGGCAGATGTTCCCGAGCTGTAACGAGACGCTCATCCCCAACGACAACGTCCTGACGCTCGCGACGATGGTGCTGACGATGACCGCCGGCACCGGCGTCATCATGTGGTTCGGCGAGCTCATCACCGACCGTGGCGTCGGCAACGGCATGTCGGTCCTGATCTTCGTGTCGATCGCCGCCGGCTTCCCCACCTCGCTGTGGGCGATCCGCCAGCAGAAGGGCTGGGGCACCTTCGTGGCCGTGCTCGCGATCGGCCTCGTCATCATGGCGGCGGTCATCTTCGTCGAGCAGGCGCAGCGGCGGATCCCGGTGCAGTACGCCAAGCGGATGCTCGGCCGCCGGGCGTACGGCGGGAGCTCGACGTACATCCCGCTCAAGGTCAACCAGGCCGGCGTCATCCCAGTGATCTTCGCGTCCAGCCTCATGTACCTGCCGGTGCTGGCGTCGCAGTTCAACCCGACCGCGCCCTGGTCGCAGTGGATCAACGCCAACATCGCCCGTGGCAGTCATCCCGTCTACATGATCGGCTTCTTCCTGCTGATCGTCGCGTTCACGTACTTCTACGTCGGCATCACCTTCAACCCCAAGGAAGTCGCCGACAACATGAAGAAGCACGGCGGCTTCATCCCGGGTATCCGTGCGGGTAAGCCGACCGAGGACTACCTCCACTACGTGCTGTCCCGCATCACGGCGCCGGGTTCGCTGTACCTCGGTGTCGTCTCGCTGATCCCTCTGATCGCGTTCGTGCTGATCGGTGCCAACCAGAACTTCCCGTTCGGCGGTACCTCGATCCTGATCGTCGTCGGTGTCGGACTCGACACCGTGAAGCAGATCGAGAGCCAGCTGCAGCAGCGGCATTACGAAGGGTTCCTGCGCTGATGCGACTGCTCATCATGGGTCCCCCGGGTGCCGGCAAGGGGACCCAGGCGAAGGAGATCGCGAACCGTCTGAAGGTGCCCGCCATCTCGACGGGGGAGATCCTTCGCGCCAACGTCGAGGACCGTACGTTGCTGGGTCGGGAGGCCGACCGCTACCTCAACGCCGGGGAGCTCGTGCCCGACGAGATCATCAACGGCATGGTGCGCGCCCGGCTCGACGAACCCGACACCCGCGACGGGTTCCTCCTCGACGGGTTCCCGCGCACCGTCGCCCAGGTCGAGACGCTCGACAACATCCTCGCCGACGAGGGCGCAAAGCTCAACCGCGTCCTGGTTCTGAAGGTCGACAACGACGAGCTGGTCCGCAGGCTGCTCAGCCGGGCCGAGTCCGACGGTCGCACCGACGACACCGAGGACGTGATCCGTCGGCGGCTGGAGGTCTACCGCGAGCAGACCGAGCCGCTGCTCGGGGTATACGCACAACGCGGTCTCCTCGTCATCGTCAACGGCATGGGCGATGTCCGTGATGTCACCGACCGCGTGGTCGCCGCGCTCGGTGAGTGACCCGACGAGCCGGTGCCGGTACGCGCCGGCAGGGTGAGGCCTCTTTTGTTCGCAGACCGCAAGGTGCAGTTGAAGACACCGGATGAGATCGCTCTCATGCGGACCGCTGGTCTTGTCGTCGCCGGGACGCTCGCGGCCGTACGCGAGGCGGTGCGGCCGGGCGTGACGACGGGGGAGCTGGACCGGCTGGCGGAGGACTTCATCCGTTCGCACCACGCCGTTCCGTCGTTCCAGGGCTACCAGGGCTATCCGGCGTCGATCTGCACGTCGGTCAACGACGAGGTCGTGCATGCGATCCCGGGGCGCCGAACCCTTCGCGAGGGCGACCTGATCTCGATCGACTGTGGCGCGATCGTCGAGGGCTGGCACGGCGACGCCGCTGTCACGGTGGGCGTCGGCGAGGTCGATGAGGAGCTCTCGCGCCTGGCGCTGGTCTGCGAGGAGGCACTCTGGCGAGGGCTGGCCGCCGTCCGTGGGGGAGGCCGGCTCGGCGACGTCTCGGCCGCGGTCGAGACGGCGGTCCGGTCCGCGGGCCCCTACGGCATCGTCGAGGAGTACGTCGGACACGGCATCGGCACCCAGATGCACCTGCCACCGAACGTGCCCAACGTCGGCAAGCCCGGCAGGGGCATGCGGCTCCACCCGGGGCTGACGATCGCCGTCGAGCCGATGATCACGCTCGGCTCGCCCGAGACGGACGTCCTCGAGGACGACTGGACCGTGGTCACCAGTGACGGCGCCTACGCCGCGCACGTGGAGCACACGGTGGCGCTCACCGAGCGTGGCCCGTGGGTGTTGACGGCCGTCGACGGCGGCGCCGCGAAGCTCGCCGAGCTCGGCGTACAGGTGGGCGGCCCGCCCACGGGGCAGTGATCGCGAGCTCGGGGTTGTCCCCTTGGCGGCTCAGGGTTCGTCCCGGATGCGCCGCGGGGTTCGGACAGTGCAGACTATGACCGTGCCGTCGTACGGACCGGATATGCGCGCCTCTGACAGCGACCGCGAGAAGATCGCGGCCCGGCTGCGTGACGCCCACGCCGAGGGCCGGCTCTCGATCAACGAGTTCCAGGACCGGCTCGACGCGCTGTACGCCGCCCAGACCTACGGCGAGCTCGAACCTCTCGTCCGCGACATCCCGGTCGCCCGCACCCACAAGACCCCCGCGATCGTCCAGCGGCCGGCGGCCGCGGCGCCCCTCCCTGGCAAGCGGTCCGGCGGCCAGAAGGCCATGGGCGTCCTGTGGACCATCTGGGCCTGCGCGGTGAGCGTCAACCTGGTGATCTGGGTCCTCGTGTCGGTCAGTAACCACAACGCGGAGTACTTCTGGCCCGCCTGGGTGGCGGGCCCGTGGGGTGCCGTCCTGCTGGCGATCACGGTGATGCGTCGCCAGATGCGCGACTGAGCTTCGGTCCCGATCGGACCGTTCGGACCCGATTTCGCATCCTGACACGCCGTGACGTAGACTTCGACGTCGGCCTTAGCTCTGCCGGGCGGTTGTTCGCGTCCGCATCACCTGTGCGCGGGGCGGGGCCTCGAAGACGGGACGTCGGTGATTGTGAGTCCCGCGAACACCACACAAGCCAGGCGAAGTGCGGAGGACATGCCGAAAAAGGAAGGTGTCATCGAGATCGAGGGCACGGTGGTCGAGGCGCTGCCCAACGCGATGTTTCGCGTAGAGCTGCAGAACGGACACAAGGTCCTCGCGCACATCAGCGGCAGGATGCGTCAGAACTACATCCGGATCCTTCCTGAAGACCGAGTGGTTGTGGAGCTGTCGCCGTACGACTTGAGCCGTGGGCGGATCGTCTACCGCTACCGCTAGAGCCGTCTACCGCTACCGCTAGAGCCAGAGCCTGGAGAACTCATGAAGGTCCAGCCGAGCGTCAAGAAGATCTGTGACAAGTGCAAGGTGATCCGGCGTCACGGCCGGGTCATGGTGATCTGCGAGAACCCTCGCCACAAGCAGCGCCAGGGCTGAACCGCCCGGGCGTGGCGGCCGGCGTACGACGCAGGTCACCAACCCCAATGAAGCGCGACCGCTCACCAGTGCACCTTGCTGGTGTCGCCCCCGGACCGGAGGCCGGGGCCCTGTCGGGTCAGCGGGTCCACCAGGACCCAGATGATCCAGGGCAGACAGGGACGCGGCGCGCACGCAGACCTCCGCGAACCGAAAGGACACCTGCCCCAGATGGCACGTCTCGTCGGCGTCGACCTCCCGCGCGACAAGCGCATCGAGGTAGCGCTCACCTACATCTTCGGCATCGGCCGAACCCGCGCCCTGGCGACACTCGAAGGCACCGGGGTCAACCCGGACCTTCGCGTTCACCAACTGGGTGACGAGGAGATCGTCAAGCTCCGTGACTGGATCGACGTCAACTACCGGGTCGAGGGTGACCTCCGCCGTGAGGTAGCCGCCGACATCCGGCGCAAGATCGAGATCGGTTGCTACGAGGGCGTGCGGCACCGCCGCGGTCTTCCTGTGCACGGTCAGCGCACGCGGACCAACGCACGCACCCGCAAGGGTCCGAAGAAGACCGTGGCCGGCAAGAAGAAGCCAGGCCGCAAGTAGCCCGAGCGGAACCCTCGCGTTCCCCGTAGATTCAGGAGCTCGCACACTCTATGCCTCCCAAGAGCAGGACCGCCGGCGCCGCCAAGAAGGTGCGCCGCAAAGAGAAGAAGAACATCGCGTTCGGTCACGCGCACGTGAAGAGCACGTTCAACAACACGATCGTGACGATCACCGACCCCACCGGTGCGGTGATCGCCTGGGCCAGCGCCGGCACCGTCGGCTTCAAGGGCTCGCGGAAGTCCACGCCGTTCGCCGCGCAGATGTGCGCGGAGGCGGCTGCCCGCCGCGCCATGGAGCACGGCATGAAGAAGGTCGACGTCTATGTCCGTGGTCCGGGTTCGGGCCGCGAGACCGCGATCCGCTCCCTCACGGCCACGGGCCTCGAGGTCGGAACCATCCAGGACGTCACCCCCGTGCCCCACAACGGCTGCCGCCCGCCGAAGCGGCGCCGGGTCTGAGCCCCACGAAGGAGTACGACTAGCCATGGCCCGTTACACCGGACCGATGACCAAGAAGTCGCGCCGGCTTGGCACCGACCTCGTTGGTGGCGACAAGGCGTTCGAACGGCGTCCCTACCCCCCCGGCCAGCACGGCCGTGGGCGTGCGAAGGAGAGCGAGTATCTCCTTCAGCTGCGCGAGAAGCAGAAGGCCCGCCTGTCCTACGGCATCCTCGAGAAGCAGTTCGCCCGCTACTACGAGCTGGCGCACAAGCGTCCCGGCAAGACCGGTGACAACCTGCTCCGCCTGCTCGAGTGCCGGCTCGACAACGTGATCTACCGCGCGGGCATCGCCCGCACCCGGCGCCAGGCGCGCCAGCTCGTCGTGCACGGCCACTTCCAGGTCAACGGGCAGAAGGTCAACATCCCGAGCTACCAGGTGAGCCCGCACGACGTCATCGACATCAAGCCGAAGTCCCGCGAGACGACTCCGTTCCTGATCGCCCGCGAGACCCACGGCGAGCGTCCCGTCCCCGGCTGGCTGGAAGTCCTTCCGGGCAGCCTGCGGGTGCTCGTCCACCAGGTGCCGGTCCGGCAGCAGATCGACATCCCGGTCCAGGAGCAGCTGATCGTCGAGTACTACTCGAAGGTCTGATCAACCCTGCCGGAGATAGGATCTCCAGCAGGTAACCATTCGTTGGCGTCATATGGCGGGCGCCGCGGAAAGGAACAAAAATGCTCATTGCGCAACGTCCCACCCTTACCGAAGAGGTCGTCGACGAGTTTCGCTCGCGCTTCGTGCTCGAGCCGCTGGAGCCGGGTTTCGGCTACACCCTCGGCAACTCGATCCGTCGCACCCTGCTCTCCTCGATCCCCGGCGCCTCGGTCACGAGCGTCAAGATCGACGGAGTGCTCCATGAGTTCTCCACGATCCCGGGCGTCAAGGAGGACGTCACCGAGGTCGTGCTGAACCTCAAGGAACTCGTCGTCTCCAGCGAGCACGACGAGCCGGTCACGATGTACCTCCGCAAGCAGGGCCCGGGTGAGGTCACCGCGGCCGACATCGCGCCTCCGGCCGGTGTCGAGGTACACAACCCCAACCTCTCGATCGCGACGCTCAACAGCAAGGGCAAGCTCGAGATGGAGCTGGTCGTCGAGCGTGGCCGTGGCTACGTCTCGGCAGTCCAGAACAAGCGGGCCGATGCCGAGATCGGCCGGATCCCGGTCGACTCGATCTACTCGCCGGTCCTCAAGGTCACCTACAAGGTCGAGGCGACCCGGGTCGAGCAGCGCACCGACTTCGACAAGCTGATCGTCGACGTCGAGACCAAGCCGTCGATGCGGCCGCGGGATGCGGTGGCGAGCGCCGGCAAGACCCTGGTCGAGCTGTTCGGCCTGGCGCGGGAGCTCAACGTCGACGCCGAGGGCATCGAGATCGGCCCGTCGCCGGTCGACGCGCAGCTCGCCGCCGACCTGGCCCTGCCGGTCGAGGACCTCAACCTCACGGTCCGGTCGTACAACTGCCTCAAGCGGGAAGGCATCCACACGGTCGGGGAGCTCATCTCCCGGAGCGAGCAGGACCTTCTCGACATCCGCAACTTCGGCGCCAAGTCCATCGACGAGGTGAAGCAGAAGCTGTCCGGCATGGGCCTGTCCCTCAAGGACAGCGCGCCCGGGTTCGACCCGAGCGCAGCTGTGGACAACTTCGACGAAGAGGACGAGGGGTTCGCCGAGACCGAGCAGTACTGACGCAGCACAGCACGACCTGGACCCGCCCGGCAGCGGTACGCAGCACCACACCACTGCCGGGCGCGTCCTTGCACCATCTGACGCAGCCGCCCGCGGGTGAAGGTGGGTGGAGATACCCCTCCGCCCCGCCCGCACTGACACCGGTACCTCGTACGGCCGGTGCAGGAAGGAGTACGCACCATGCCCAAGCCCACGAAGGGTGCCCGTCTCGGCGGGAGCCCCGCGCACGAGCGGCTGATGCTCGCCAACCTCGCGACGGCGTTGTTCCAGCACAGCCGGATCACGACCACCGAGACCAAGGCGCGGCGACTGCGCCCGTTCGCGGAGCGGCTGATCACCAAGGCCCGGCGTGGTGATCTCCACGCGCGCCGCCAGGTGCACGCCGTGATCCGCGACAAGGACGTCGTCCACACGCTGTTCGCCGAGATCGGCCCGCACTTCGAGAGCCGGCCCGGTGGCTACACCCGGATCACCAAGATCGGTCCCCGCAAGGGCGACAACGCGCCGATGGCCGTGATCGAGCTGGTCGGCGAGGAGATGTCGGCGGCGGGCACCACGACCGGACGGTCCGAACGCGGTGGCGCGGCAGCCGCGCACGGCGGCCCCAGGCGGCCACCGAGGCGGACGCGGACGAGAGCCCGGCAGCCGAGGGCGACGCCCCCGAGAGCCAGCCGGCGGAGTCCGAGGCGACCGAGTCCGACGCGGCCGAGAGCAAGACCGACGCGGAGGCCGGCGACAAGGACGGTACGTCCTGACCGCAGGTCGCCCGCACGCGACAGAGCCCGTCGACCCCTCCCTCCGGGAGGACGGCGGGCTCTCGCGCATCCCGCCGGAGGAACCGTCCGTCCGGCTCCGGCTGGACGTCTCCTACGACGGGACCGCCTTCGCGGGGTGGGCCCACCAGGCCGGGCAGCGGACGGTCCAGGGCGTCGTCGAGCGGGCCCTCGCCACCGTCCTCCGGCTCGACTCCGCGCCCGCGACCACCTGTGCGGGCCGTACGGACGCCGGCGTCCACGCGCGCGGCCAGGTCTGCCACGTCGACGTGCCCCGCGGGGCCTACGCCGCCGTGACGGGACGGGGGAGCCGGCCGCCTGGGGATGCCCTGGTCCGTCGCCTCGCCGGCACCCTGCCGTCCGACGTCCGCGTCCGCGGGGCGGAGGAGGCGCCGCCCGGCTTCGACGCGCGGTTCTCCGCGATCTGGCGGCGGTACGCCTACCGCGTGTGCGACGACCTGGCCGCGGCTGACCCGCTGCGCCGGCACGAGGTGCTCGACCACTCGCGCCGGCTCGACCTCACGGCGATGAACGCGGCGGCGGCCCGGTTGCTCGGGGAGCACGACTTCGCGGCGTTCTGCCGCAGGCGCGAGGGCGCGACGACCGTCCGGCACCTGCGCGAGCTGGAGTGGGAACGTGGGCGCACCGGCATCGCCGTCGGCCGAGTGGTCGCCGACGCGTTCTGCCACTCGATGGTGCGGGCGCTTGTCGGTGCGCTGCTACCCGTCGGCGAGGGCCAGCGCCCGGTCGAGTGGCCCGCCGCCGTCCTGGCCGGGCGGGTCAGGGACCCGGCGGTCAACGTCGTACCCGCCCGCGGCCTGACCCTCGAGGAGGTCGGATACCCGCCGGCGGACGAGTTGGCCGCGCGTGCCACCGTCGCCCGGCGCCGGCGGACTCCCCGGCCGGACGCCGAAACCACGACCCCGGCAGGTGAGGCGTGAGCGAGCACTACTTCTCCGAGCAGCCCGGCTCGAAGGCAGCACCGCGTACCGTCTCGTTCTCGGCGTACGGCCAGAGCTACTCACTCGCGTCCTCCACCGGGGTCTTCTCCGGCGACCGACTGGATCTGGGCACCTCGGTGCTGTTCAGGGAGGCGCCGCTACCCGGCCGACCCGGCACCTTCCTCGACCTCGGCTGCGGATACGGCCCGATCGTGAGCGTCCTCGCGACGGGCCTCCCGGGCGCGACGGTGTGGGCGGTCGACGTCAACACCCGCGCCCTCGACCTGGCCCGCACCAACGCGTCCACCCTGGGCGTCGGTGCGCGGGTCCACGTGGCCACACCGGACGACGTGCCTGCCGACGTGCGGTTCGACCAGATCTGGTCGAACCCGCCGATCCGGATCGGCAAGCCCGCCCTGCACGACCTGCTGGCGCGCTGGCTACCGCGGCTCACACCGGACGGCGTGGCGTGGCTCGTCGTGGCCCGCAACCTCGGCGCGGACTCCCTGCAGCGGTGGCTGGAGTCCGAGGGCTGGCGGACCGAGCGGCAGGGGAGCGCCAAGGGCTACCGCGTCCTCGCCGTACGCCCGGGCGAGGGTCGTGGGGCCGACGCCGCCACCTAGTGTCCGGCCCCAGGCCTCGTGCCCGGCCCCAGGCCTCACCGTAAAGGACTCGCCGCGGGGCGACCACGCCGTCACACTTGACCGTCGTGGGCTATGTGGACGTCGCCAACATCCGGTACGAGCTGCCCGACGGGCGGGTGCTGCTCGACGACGTGTCGTTCCGCGTCGGCGAGGGCGCCAAGGTCGCTCTCGTGGGCGCCAACGGGTCGGGCAAGACGACCCTGCTGCGGATCGTCGCCGACGATCTCGTCCCGCACGCCGGGGCGGTGAGTCGAAGCGGCGGTCTGGGTGTGATGCGACAGTTCGTCGGTTCCGTCCGGGACTCGACCACGGTCGCCGGGCTCCTGCTCTCGGTCGCGCCACCCCGCGTCCGCGCGGCGGCCGAGGCGGTCGAGCAGGCCGAGCTCGCGATGATGGAGCGCGACGACGAGCGGACCCAGCTGCGTTACGCCCAGACCCTCTCCGACTGGGCCGACGCGGGCGGCTACGACGCCGAGGTGCTCTGGGACGTCTGCTGCACCGAGGCGATCGGCCTGCCCTTCGAGCGGGCCCGCTGGCGCGAGGTGCGCACCCTCTCCGGCGGCGAGCAGAAGCGCCTGGTGCTGGAGGCGCTGCTCCGCGGGCCCGACGAGGTGCTGCTGCTCGACGAGCCGGACAACTTCCTCGACGTCCCCGCGAAGCAGTGGCTCGAGGAGCGCCTCCGCGAGTCGGCCAAGACGGTGCTGTACGTCAGCCACGACCGGCAGCTGCTCGCCAACACCGCGACCCGGGTCGTCTCGGTCGAGCTCGGTGCCGCGGGCAACACCGCCTGGACCCACCCGCAGGGCTACGCGAGCTACCACGAGGCGCGGCGTGACCGGTTCGCCCGGCTGGAGGAGCTGCGCCGCCGCTGGGACGAGCAGCACGCCAAGCTGAAAGCGTTTGTCGCGCTCATGAAGCGACGGGCGATGGTCAACGACGGCGCGGCCCAGGCGTACAAGGCGGCCCAGACCAGGTTGCGGAAGTTCGAGGAGGCCGGCCCGCCGCTGGCTGTTCCACGCGAGCAGAACGTCAGGATGCGGCTGCGGGGCGGGCGCACCGGCAAGCGGGCGGTCGTCTGCGAGGCCCTCGAGATCGCGGTGGGCCAACCTGGTTCCGGCAACGGGACCCCGGCGACGCTGATGAAGCCGTTCGACCTCGAGATCTGGTACGGCGAACGAGTCGCGGTCCTCGGGTCCAACGGCTCGGGCAAGTCGCACTTCCTGCGGCTGCTGGCGGCGGGGGGATCCCTGCCCGATCCCGAGCACCTGCCGGTGGGCGATGTCGCCGTACCGCCGGTCGGCTTCACCGGGAGAGCCAAGCTGGGAGCGCGGGTACGTCCCGGCTGGTTCGCGCAGACCCACGAGCACCCGGAGCTGATCGGCCGTACCCTGCTCGAGATCCTGCACCGGGGCGACGAGCGGCGTGCGGGCATGGGCCGGGAGGAGGCCGCGCGGGTCCTCGACCGCTACGAGTTGGCCGAGGCCGGAGAGCAGGCCTTCGAGTCGTTGTCAGGCGGCCAGCAGGCCCGGCTGCAGATCCTCCTGCTGGAGCTGTCCGGCGCGACTCTGCTGCTTCTCGACGAGCCGACGGACAACCTCGACGTCGCGTCCGCGGACGCGCTCGAGGACGGTCTCGGGGGCTACGAGGGGACCGTGCTCGCGGTCACGCACGACCGGTGGTTCGCGCGCGGCTTCGACCGCTACCTCGTGTTCGGCGCCGACGGTGAGGTCTACGAGTCCGACGAGCCGGTGTGGGACGAGGGGCGGGTACGCCGCGCGCGCTGAGGCGGGGCGGTCCGCCGCCCCGTTGGGGCCGCTCAGATCGGCTGCAGGCTCTCCACGAGGAGGTCCGAGACGCAGAAGGCCGACGGCGTGAAGTCGTTCGTCCAGCCGTACCGGAGGAGCGTCGCGCGAAGCACCGACGGAGACGCGCGGTAGTCGGCGGCGACGGTCGAGGCAAGGGGTACGACGGTGACCTGCGGCAGCCGGGTGCGTACGGCCCGGTCGAGGCCGGGCGTGACGAACGCCAGCGGGAACAACGCGGAGGTCACCGCCGTCGCCTCCGCGCCGCGGGCGCAGATCCACTCCTCGTCCGGCGGCTCGTACGCCGTCAGAGTGAGGCCGTGGGCCCGCCGCATGGTCTCGAGGGTCGACTCGGCTCCGGAGCGGTTCCATTCCGGCAGCGGGGAGTCCCAGGGTGCGGTGCCCACCCAGCGGCAGAGCACGGAATCTAGGTCGATCATCGCTCGCATGATGCCCAGTGCTGAGGAAAACAGTCCGGAAATAAGCCGAAGAATCAGGCGCGAACGCCCGTCTCGCCGAGCGGTGCTGGAACCGGACACGTCTCTGGCGGTGGTCGTCATGATCGGCCAGGGTGACCCGCATGGTGCGACGTAGCGTTGCGGCCCTGGCACTCGTGGGTCTCGTCCTTGCCGGACTCACCCTCTCAGACGTGGCGCCCACCCGCGCTGCCGCCACGCCCGGCGGCGCCCGACTGGCGCTCACCGTTCTGTCGTCCCGTTCGGAGGTCGTCAGCGCGGGAGACGCCCTGGTCCGCGTCACCGTGCCCGGGGACGTCCCGCTCGACGGTGTACGCGTCCGCCGCGACGGCACCGACGTCACCGCGGCGTTCCGGGCCGGTCCGCTGCCGCACACCTTGGACGGGCTCGTGGCCGACCTGCCGCTCGGTCGCAGCACCCTCACCGCGGACGTACCGGGCCACGACACCGGAGGCGCGCGGCTCGTCGTGACGAACCACCCGGCGACCGGTCCGGTCTTCGCGGGACCCCACGAGGAGCCGTTCGTCTGCGACACCGCGGAGTTCACGCTCGTGACGGGCGCGAAGCTCGGGCCGCCCGTCGACGAGGACTGTTCGGCGCGCACGCGGGTCGACCACGTTTACCGGACGACGGCCGGTGGGTTCGCGCCGCTGCCCGACGGCGACGCCCGCCCCGACGACCTCGCGTGGACGACGACGAGCAACGGGCACCGGGTGCCGTACATCGTCCGGGTCGAGACGGGCACCCGCAACCGGGCGATCTACGAGACGGCCGTCCTGCACGACCCGACCACACCCGAGCCGGATCCGTGGCGGCGGTCGGCGGGCTGGAACGGCCGGCTCGTCTACACGTTCGGCGGCGGCTGCGCGGGCGGGTGGTACGTCCAGGGCCGCAGCACCGGTGGCGTGCTCGACGACGTGATGCTGCGCCAGGGATACGCCGTCGCGTCGGCGTCGCTGAACGTCTTCGGCCAGAACTGCAACGACCTCCTCGCCGCCGAGACGATGAGCACCGTCAAGGAACGCTTCGTCGAGGCGTACGGTCCACCCGCGTTCACGATCGGCTGGGGTTGCTCGGGCGGGTCGTACCAGGTGCACCAGATCGGCGACAACTACCCCGGCCTGCTCGACGGCATCATCGCGGCGTGCAGCTTCCCCGAGGTGGGCTTCGGGACGATCCACACGATCACCGACGCGCGGCTCCTGGACCACTACGCCAAGGTGGTCGCGCCGGGCGCGCTGACCGAGGAGCAGCAGCGTGCGGTCGCCGGCTTCGGCGTGTACGGGAGCATCGCCAACCTCGGTGGTGGTGGCGGCCGGATCGACCCGCGGCTCTTCTGTCCCGAGCAGTTGCCGGCGGCGTTGCGCTACGACCCGGTGAGCAACCCCGGCGGCGCCCGCTGCGACGTCTACGACCACACGGTCAACGCGTACGGCCGCGACCCGGCGACCGGGTTCGCCCGACGGC
Source organism: uncultured Actinomycetota bacterium (assembly GCA_963721745.1). GTDB lineage: Bacteria > Actinomycetota > Actinomycetes > Propionibacteriales > Actinopolymorphaceae > Thermasporomyces. The sequence continues at coordinate 332,854 of CAVRKO010000009.1, forward strand.
CACTCGACAACGTGGGCATCCAGTACGGTCTGCAGGCGCTGCTCGACGGGACGATCACGCCCGGGCAGTTCCTCGACCTGAACGCCGGCATCGGTGGCTTCGACGCCGACGCGAACGCCGTGCCCCGACGCACGGTGGCCGACCTCGCCGCCACCCGTGCGGCGTACCGGACCGGCCGACTGCTCAACGCCGGCGCAGGTCTCGCCACGATGCCGATCATCGACTACCGCGCCTACACCGACGAGGTCGAGGGCGGCGACATCCACATGCGGTTCCAGTCGTTCTCGACCCGGGAGCGTCTCGAGAAGGCGAACGGCACCCATGCCAACCAGGTGATGCTCGTCGAGGACGACAGGTACGGGCTGTTCAGCACGGCGAGCCCCGTCGTCGCCGAGGCCCTCACACAGATGGACCGGTGGCTCTCCGCCCTTGCCGCCGACACCCGGCCGGGCCGGCCGATCGACCGGGTCGTCCGCACCAGGCCGGCCGACCTCACCGACGCCTGCTGGACCCGGGACGCGACACCGCGGAAGATCGCCGAGCCGCAGGTCGAGGGAGTCGGCACGACCGCGTGCAACACGCTCTACCCCGTGTGGACCTCGCCGCGCATGGTGGCCGGCGGTCCGATGGCGAACGACATCGTGAAGTGCCGGTTGCGTCCGGTCGAGCCGGGGGAGTACGCCGGGAAGCTCGACGGTATGCAACTGGTCCGGCTGCGGTCGATCTTCCCGGACGGCGTGTGCGACTGGTCGGCGCCGGGAGTGGGGCAGCAGGGCCTCGCGGGCACGTGGCTGTCGTTTGGGACCGCACCGGCACCGGCCGCTGGGGTGCGGGGGAGTGAGCGGTGATCATGAAAGGTCCGGGGTGCTATAGCCGCCCGGAACTTTCATGATCACCGGGAGGAGGAGGCGCACCTCCTGAGTCGGGGAGGTCAGCTCGGGCTGGGACTCCCGCCGGGCGTCGCGCCCGGACCCCCGCCGGGCGTCTTGCTCGACCCGGCACCCGGCGTCGCACCCGCCTTCTTCGGGGGTCGCAGGGTCACGCGGATGATCCGGTCGTCCGAGGGCACCGGTTCGTTGCGCTCGTCCCGGTTGGACGTCGTGAGCCACACGCTGCCGTCCGGCGCCTTGATGGCGGCGCGGATCCGGCCGTACTTCCCGGTCAGCGCGTCGACCGGCCGGCCGATCACACCGGCGCCGGGTCGCCACCGGAGGCTCGCCTCACCGGAGCCGGAGTTCACGATCCGGTCGCTCGCGATGTTGATCGAACCGCCCAGCCCCACCAGATAGATCCGCTGTCCCCGAAGGCAGGTGACGATGGCGGTGTGGCCGACGATGGCGATCCCGTTGGTCACGCCCACCTCGGGACGCCAGACGGCGATCGGGTTGGTCATGCCGGGCAGCGTGCCCATGCCCTGGACCTTCGGCCAGCCGTAGTTCCGACCCGGCCGGATGAGGTTCAGCTCGTCCCACACGGCCTCGCCGATCTCCGCCGAGAACATCCGCCCGCTCGCGTCCCAGGCGATGCCCTCCGGGTTGCGGTGGCCGTACGACCAGACCACCGAGCCGCGGAACGGGTTGCCGGGCGGTGGCTTGCCGTTCGTGGTCATCCGGAGGATCTTGCCACCGAGGTCGCCCACGACCTGGGAGCCGCCCGCCCGGGACGCGTCGCCGGTCGTGGCGTAGAGGTAGCCGTCGGGTCCGAACGCAAGCCGCCCGCCGTTGTGGACGCCCGCTCCGGGGATGCCGGTGAGGATCGGCTTCGCCTTGGTCAACGGTCCGATCCGGTCGGTGAGGCGGAACTTCGCGACCCGGTTGTCCTGCTTGGTCGTGTAGTAGACGAAGACGGTCCGGTCGCGGCGGAACCGCGGCGAGACGGCGATGCCGAGCAGGCCGCCCTCGTTGTTGGCGTACACGCCGCTGATCCGGGTCACCCGGGTGACGGTGAGCTCGCCCTTGGCGTTCTTGCGGGGCCCGACCCTGAGGATCAGCCGGGTGTGCCGCTCGGTGACCAGGGCACTCCCGTCCGGCAGGAAGGCCACGCCCCAGGGGATCTGGAGCCGGGTCACCAGGGTCTGCGCAGAGACCAGGCTGTTGCCCGACGAGATCCCCTCGGGTCCGTGCCGGAAGCTGGTCGGCGTCGGGATGCCGCTGGGGGAGATGTCCGTCGGTGAGGGCGAGGGAGGCGATGCCGTACACGCGGCGGTCCCGAGGACGGCCAGCACGGTCAGCATCGCCCAGACGCGTGCGCCGCGCCGGCGACCTGCCCGCGTCGAGGACGACCCTCCCGGTCGCAGCCGAGCCACGCGGTCATGCTAGTTGCGTTCTGTTGTACGACAGTGACTATTAGTGGTCATGCAGAATCGGGCAAGCAAGGCGGTACGATCCCTGTCGTCCGCGTGGATGCCGGGCCGACCCGGCCCATTTTGACCCGTCTGCCAGGGCCCGGGTATCCTGAGCGGTCGTTGCGCAAGCTGGCGTATCCTGCTGGCACGCGGCGCACGCTCCGCTGTTGGCGGAGCCCCCGAACTGGAAGTTCCGCCATGTCAGCTAGACATGGTTCATCACGACGATCAAGCGAAGGCCGACGACTGTGCGCACCTACAGCCCCAAGCCCGGCGACGTCCCACGCGAGTGGCATGTCATCGACGCGACCGATGTCGTCCTCGGACGACTCGCCAGCCAGACGGCGACGCTGTTGCGCGGCAAGCACAAGCCGACCTTCGCGCCGCACGTCGACACCGGTGACTTCGTCATCATCGTCAACGCCGCGAAGGTCGCGCTCTCGGGCAACAAGCGCGAGACCAAGTTCGCCTACCGGCACTCCGGTTACCCAGGCGGTCTCACCGCCACGCCTTACGGCGAGCTGCTCGACAAGAACCCCCGCAAGGCGATCGAGCGGGCGGTCTGGGGCATGCTCCCCAAGAACCGCCTCGGCCGGAAGATGCTGAAGAAGCTCAAGGTCTACGCGGGCCCCGAGCACCCGCACAAGGCCCAGCAGCCGGACACCTACGACATCACCCAGATCTCGCAGTGACCACTGCGCCGAAGTGAGGAATCCCGTGGCCGAGACCACCAGTCCCGTCGAGACCGCCGCACCCGTCGAGGGCGCCGCACCTGCCGGCCAGCCCGGCGAGGGTGACAGCACCGTCGCCTACAGCTCCGAGAGTGCGCCGGCTCCGTCGAGCGCGCCGCGCCCGGCCGCCATCGCGCCGGCGGCCGCCACGGGACGCCGCAAGGAGGCCGTGGCCCGGGTTCGCCTGCTGCCCGGCTCCGGCGAGTGGCGGATCAACGGCAAGACGCTCGATGAGTACTTCCCCAACAAGGTCCACCAGCAGCACGTCAACGAGCCGTTCGTCCTGCTCGAGCTCGACGGCCAGTACGACGTGATCGCCCGCATCGACGGCGGCGGCGTCACCGGCCAGGCCGGCGCACTGCGGCTCGGCATCGCGCGTGCCCTCAACGAGGTCGACCACGACACCAACCGCCCCCCTTTGAAGCGGGCCGGCATGCTGACCCGTGACCCGCGGGCGAAGGAGCGTCGTAAGGCCGGCCTCAAGAAGGCCCGCAAGGCTCCGCAGTACTCCAAGCGGTAAGCACCGACTGTCGTGGGCCGGCTCTTCGGCACCGACGGCGTTCGCGGGCTCGCCAACGGCGAGCTCACCGCTGAGCTCGCGCTCGACCTGTCGGTCGCCGCGGCGCACGTGCTCGGCGAGGCGGGGGCCTTCGAAGGACACCGCCCGACCGCAGTGGTCGGGCGTGACCCGCGAGCGTCCGGCGAGTTCCTCGAGGCCGCGGTCGTCGCGGGCCTCGCGAGCGCCGGCGTCGACGTCATACGTCTCGGGGTCCTGCCGACTCCCGCGGTCGCCCATCTCACCGCGAGCATGGGCGCCGACGTCGGCGTGATGCTGTCCGCGTCGCACAACCCGATGCCCGACAACGGCGTCAAGTTCTTCTCCCGCGGCGGGCACAAGCTCGACGACGCGATCGAGGACCTCATCGAGGCGCGACTTCGTGAGCCCTGGCAGCGTCCCACCGGCGCCGGGGTCGGCCGGGTGACCGACGACGGCGCGGGCTTCGAGACCTATGTCGCTCATCTCGTCGACTCCGCACCGCACCGCCTCGACGGGCTGCGGGTCGTCGTCGACTGTGCCAACGGCGCCGCCTACCAGTCCGCGCCCGAGACGCTGCGCCGGCTCGGTGCCACGGTCATCCCGATCCACGCCGACCCCGATGGTCTCAACATCAACGACGGCTGTGGCTCGACCCACCTCGAGGCCCTGACCGCGGCGGTGCTCGAGCACGGCGCCCACGTGGGCATCGCGCACGACGGAGATGCAGACCGGTGCCTCGCGGTCGACGCACAGGGGAACGTCGTCGACGGCGACCAGATCCTCGCCATCCTGGCCGTGGGCATGCGCGACGCGGGCACCCTCCGCGGCAACACGGTCGTCGTGACCGTCCTGAGCAACCTCGGCTTCGTCCTCGCCATGCAGCGTGAGGGCCTGGTCGTGGAGCAGACGAAGGTCGGCGACCGGTACGTCCTCGAGGGGATGAAGGCCGGCGGCTACGCCCTCGGCGGCGAGCAGTCCGGCCACGTCATCCTGCTCGACCACGCGACGACCGGCGACGGCGTGCTCGCCGCGGTTCACCTGCTGTCCCGGATGGCGTCGACAGGCTGCCCGCTCGGCGAGCTCGCCGCGGTGATGTCCCGGCTGCCGCAGGTGCAGGTGAACGTTCGAGGTGTCGACAAGGCGCGCGCCGACACCGACCCGGCCGTGCGCGCGGCGGTCGACGACGCCACGGCTGAGCTGGGCGAGACGGGACGCGTCATCCTGCGCCCCTCGGGCACCGAGCCGGTCGTGCGGGTGATGGTCGAGGCGCCGACCTTCGATCAGGCCCAGCAGGTCGCCGACACGCTCGCCAAGACCGTCGAGCAGGCCCTCGCGCTCTGACGTCCTGGCTGCGAAACCCCGTGGCCGGGCAGTGCGTCGCCATGCCAGGCTCGCGCCTGTGCAGAATCCCACGCTGACAGTCATCCGGGTGGACCCGTTCGACGACGCGATCTTCCGTTCCTGGTTCGACGCGTTCGATGCCGGTCTGGTCGCGGACAGCCCGGATCCGCTGCGCGTCGTCTACGACGAGGTGGTGGTGGTTCACCGGCGCCCGTCGCCGACCACCATGCTGCACCCGTTCGCCGCTCTCGAGGGCGAGACCGTGGTCGGTGGTGGAATCCTCAGGTTCCCGCAGCTCGACAACCTCACGCTCGCCGAGGTCGACCTGGCGGTGCCACCGGCGGAGCGCGGGCGCGGCGTGGGTGCGGCCCTCTGCGCGTACGCCGTCGGGCAGGCCCGTGCGGCGGGCCGTTCCAGCATGTCGGCCGAGGTGAGCGTCCCGCACGGGATCGACCCGGCGGACGCATCCAGTGCCCGCTTCGCCGACCGCGCCGGGTTCACGGTGCGCAACACCGAGATCCGCCGCCAGCTCCGTACTCCCGTCTCCGACGACCTGCTGGGCGCGCTCGAAGCCGAGGCGGCCGAACGCGGGGCGCGGCTACCGGCTCGTCTCCTGGACCGACGCGTGCCCCGACGAGTACGCCGAGCAGTACGCCCACCTCAAGGGGCTGCTGATGGCCGAGGCTCCGATCGGAGACCTCGACTACGAACCGGAGCGGTGGGACGTCGCCCGGCTGCGCGAGGAGGAGGAGCGGGCCAGGCTCCAGGGGCGCACCCTCTTCACGAGCGCGGCGCTCGCGCCTGACGGCCGGCTCGCCGGCCACACCCAGCTGGCGTTCTCGCGGCACCGGCCGCACCGCGCGTCGCAGTGGGACACCCTCGTCGTACGCGCCCACCGGGGACACCGGCTCGGCCTGGCCCTGAAGGTCGCGAACCTGCGGGCGTTGGCGGCCGCGCAGCCCCAGGTCGAGCGGGTCGACACCTGGAACGCCGAGCAGAACGGCCCGATGATCTCGGTCAACGAGGCGCTCGGGTTCGAGATCGTCGAGGTCCTGCAGGAGCGCCAGCGCGACCTGTGAGGCCGCCGGCCGCTCAGATCTTGCGGAGCCGGACCCGGGTCACGGCGTGGTCGGAGCCCTTGTGGAGGACGAGGGTCGCCCGGCCCCGCGTCGGCGCGACGTTCTGCTCGAGGTTCGGGCCGTTGATCGTGTCCCACAGCCGGCAGGCCTGCGCCACCGCCTCGTCCTGGCTGAGCTGGGCATAGCGCCGGAAGTACGACGCCTCGTCGCGGAACGCCGTCTCCCGCAGCGCGAGGAACCTGGTGACGTACCACTGCCGTACGTCGTCCGGCGCCGCGTCGATGTAGATCGAGAAGTCGAAGAAGTCGCTCACGGCAAGACCCCGTCGGCCGTCGCCGCGCATCCGGGCGGGCGTGAGGACGTTGAGCCCCTCGACCAGCAGGATGTCGGGCGAGCGCACCTCGAGGTGCCGGTCGGGCACGATGTCGTACTTCAGGTGCGAGTAGACCGGTGCCGTCACGAGCGGCAACCCGGACTTCACATCGACGATGAACCGCAGCAGGGCCCGCTGGTCGTACGACTCGGGGAAGCCCTTGCGGTGCAGGAGCCCCTGGCGCTCGAGCTCGGCGTTGGGCAGCAGGAAGCCGTCCGTCGTCACGAGCGACACCCGTGGGTGCTCCGGCCAGCGCGCCAGCAGCTCACGCAGCAACCGGGCGACCGTGCTCTTGCCGACCGCGACGGATCCCGCGATGCCGATGACGAACGGCGTCCGGGCGGCCACCGCCTCACGCCCGGGACCGTCACCGCTCTCGCCGCCGAGGAACGTCTGGGTGGCCCGGTGCAGGGCCCCGGTGCCGCGTACGTAGAGGTTGAGGAGCCGGGTCAGCGGGAGGTAGACCTCCCGCACCTCGGTGAGGTCGATCTCGTCGGCGAGGCCGCGGAGCCGCTCCACGTCCCCGGCGGTGAGGGGGAGGGGAGTCTGGGCCGCGAGATGGGCCCAGGCGGCCCGGTCGAGCTCGACGTACGGCGTCGTCGGGCCGGCGGTCGCGCGGTCCTCCCGGGTGCGCTGCATGGGGTGATTCTCCCCTGCCGCCCAGGATGGCCGGGCCGGGGCACCCCCCTCGGCCTGGTTGGCAACGGCAAGGTCAGCGCCGCCTCCCGCGGGCACCGATCCGGCCGCGTACCACCGCAGACCACCACACTTCGAGGCACCGCCAGCCCGACTTGCCGAATGCCCGTCTGTCGTTCACAAGAGCTGACTACGCTGTGCGTCCATGTGCGGAATCGTCGGTTACGTAGGTACGTCCAAGCCCGCTGGAGCCCCCGGTGGCGGCGCCGTCGACGTCGTGGTCGAAGGCCTTCGCCGCCTGGAGTACCGCGGGTACGACTCGGCCGGCGTCGCCGTCGCCGACGGTCCCCGGTGCGGGTCCGCAAGCGCGCGGGCAAGCTCGCCAACCTGCAGAGCGCACTCGCCGACGAGCCACTGCCGGCCAGCACCACCGCGATGGGGCACACCCGCTGGGCCACCCACGGCGCGCCGACCGACCCCAACGCGCACCCGCACATCGACTGCCACGGCCGGCTCGCGGTGATCCACAACGGCATCATCGAGAACTTCTCGACGCTCCGCGCCGAGCTCGAGGCCGGTGGTCACCAGCTGACCTCCGAAACCGACACCGAGACCGTCGCGCACCTGCTGGAGGACGCCTGCGCCGCGACCGGAGGCGACCTCGCCGAGGCGATGCGCCAGGTATGCCGGCGGCTCGAGGGGGCGTTCACCCTCGTCGCCCTGCATGCCGACGCGCCCGGTGTAGTGGTCGGCGCGCGCCGCAACTCCCCGCTCGTGGTCGGACGGGGCGACGGCGAGAACTTCCTCGCGTCCGACGTCGCCGCGTTCATCGCCCACACCCGCGAGGCGATCGAGCTCGGGCAGGACCAGGTGGTGACGATCACCGCGGCCGACATCACGGTCACCGACTTCGACGGCAAGCCGGCCGCGACCCGCGAGTTCCACGTCGACTGGGACATCTCCGCCGCCGAGAAGGGCGGTTACGACTACTTCATGCTCAAGGAGATCGCGGAGCAGCCGAAGGCGGTGGCCGACACCCTGCTCGGCCGCTTCACCGCCGAAGGCCGGCTGCAGCTGGACGAGATCCGGCTGTCGGCCGACGAGCTCCGGGAGATCGACAAGATCATCATCATCGCCTGCGGGTCCGCGTTCTACGCCGGCCTGACGGCGAAGTACGCCATCGAGCACTGGACCCGGATCCCGTGCGAGGTCGAGCTGTCGAGCGAGTTCCGCTACCGCGACCCGATCGTCAGCCGGTCGACGCTCGTCATCGCCATCTCGCAGTCCGGCGAGACGATGGACACCCTGATGGCGCTGCGGCACGCCCGTGAGCAGCGGGCCCGGGTGCTCGCGATCTGCAACACCAACGGGTCGACCATCCCGCGCGAGTCCGACGCCGTGCTCTACACCCACGCCGGTCCCGAGGTGGGCGTGGCCGCGACCAAGACCTTCCTGACCCAGGTGGTGGCCTGCTACCTGATCGGCCTCTACCTCGCGCAGGTACGCGAGTCGAAGTTCGGCGACGAGGTGGCCGTCGAGGTCGACCAGCTCGACCAGATGCCCGAGGCCGTCGCGAAGGCCCTCGCCACGATGGAGCCGATCCGTACCCTCGCCCGCGAGCTCGCCGAAGCCAAGTCGGTGCTGTTCATCGGCCGGCACGTGGGCTATCCGGTGGCCCTGGAGGGTGCGCTGAAGCTCAAGGAGCTGGCGTACATGCACGCCGAGGCGTTCGCGGCCGGCGAGCTCAAGCACGGGCCGATCGCACTGATCGAGGCCGGCCTGCCGGTGGTGGTCGTGGTGCCGCCGCGCGGCCGCGACGCACTACACGACAAGATCGTCAGCAACATCCAGGAGATCCGCGCCCGCGGCGCCCGCACCATCGTCCTCGTCGAGGAGGGTGACGACACCGTGGAACGCTGGAGCGACGTACTCATCCGGCTGCCGAAGGTGCCGACGCTCCTGCAGCCGCTGGTCGCCACCGTTCCGCTGCAGATCTTCGCGTGCGAGCTCGCGATCGCGCGGGGCAACGACGTCGACCAGCCACGCAACCTCGCCAAGAGCGTGACGGTCGAGTAGGCCGCTGCACGGTCGTGTGGGCCGTTCGCGCACGGTCGCGGCCGCGCGCAGCGGCGTCACAGGTGGACGCCGCCGATGAGGTGGCCCACGACGTAGGTGACGACCATCGCCAGCGCCCCTCCGGCCACCGTCCGGATCGCGGCGCGTTTCGCGTTGGCGTCGCCGAGGCGGGCACTGACGGTCCCCGTCAGCGCGAGGGCGATCACCACGGCCACGAAGCAGATCGGCACCCGCGCGCTCGTCGGCGGCAGCGTGATGGCGAGCAGCGGCAGCAGTGCGCCGACCGTGAACGCGACGAACGACGCGATCGCCGCCTGCCACGCACTCGTCAGGTGGTCCGGATCGATACCGAGCTCGGTCTCGGCGTGGGCGCGCAGCGCGTCGTGGTCGGTGAGCTCGACCGCCACCCGTCGTGCGAGGTCGGGCGAGATGCCCTTGTGCTCGTACATCCCCGTGAGCTCGTCGAGCTCGGCTTCGGGCGTGTGCGCGAGCTCCCAGCGTTCCTTGTCGAGCAGGGCCCGCTCGGTGTCGCGCTGCGTGCTGACCGAGACGTACTCACCGGCCGCCATCGAGAACGCGCCCGCCAACAGGCCGGCGATGCCCGCGATCAGGATCGTGCTGCGGTCGTCCGTGGCGGCGGCGACGCCGACCACGATGCCGGCGATGGACACGATGCCGTCATTTGCACCGAGGACACCTGCGCGCAGCCAGTTCAGGCGTCCGGTGACGCTCCCCATGTGCTGCTCGGGCTCCTCGGGATGGGTGCCCTCGGGTACGTCGGCGCTCACCTCACTCATGCGGGCACGCTAGCCCTGGACCGTTCCTTCCGGTAGCGAGGCAAGGCTTAGCGATCCTGGGTGCGTCGGGCCGCTCCGGGCGACGGGCGGATGCGGGAGGATGGGCCCCGTGATCGTCGGGTTGGGTATCGATGTGGTGGACGTCGAGCGGTTCGGTGCCACGCTGGAGCGTACGCCTGGCCTGCGGGTGCGGCTGTTCACCGACGCCGAGCGGGACCGGCCGATCGCCTCGCTGGCGGCCCGGTTCGCCGCCAAGGAGGCGCTGGCCAAGGCGCTCGGCGCACCGGTCGGACTGCACTGGCAGGACGCGGAGGTCGTGACCGACGCCGGCGGGCGGCCCTGGCTCGAGGTCCACGGCACGGTCGCCGAGCAGACCAGGCGGCTCGGCGTCACCGGTATGCACCTGTCCATGTCCCACGACGCGGGCATCGCGTCCGCGGTCGTCGTTCTCGAGAAGGTCTGATCGCCATGCGCACCGCCCACACGGTCGACGAGGTACGCGCCGCCGAAGCCGCGTTGATGGCGACGCTGCCGCCCGGCACGCTCATGCAGCGGGCCGCTGCGGGTCTCGCGACCGCCTGCGCCGACTACCTCGGCGGTGCCTACGGCGCGCGCGTCGTGGTGGTCGCGGGATCCGGCGACAACGGCGGCGACGCGCTCTACGCCGGTGCCCGACTGGCCCGGCGCGGCGCCCGGGTCGACGCGATCGTCCTCGACCCGGCCAGGGTGCACGAGGACGGACTCGCCGCGCTGCGGGCAGTGGGGGGCCGGGTCGTCGACCGGTCGTCGTACGCCTCCACGGTGGCGGGCGCGCACCTCGTGCTCGACGGGATCGTGGGCATCGGCGGCAAGCCCGGCCTGCGACCGGCCGCCGAGGAGGTCGTCGACCTCGTGGAGGAGCACGCGGTGCCGGTCGTCGCCGTGGACGTCCCGAGCGGGATCGACGTCGACACCGGCGAGGCCCTCGCGCGGCACGTGCGTGCCAGCGTGACCGTGACGTTCGGCACCCACAAGATCGGGCTCCTGGTCGACCCGGGTGCGGCGGCCGCGGGGGTGGTCCACCTAGTCGACATCGGGCTCGGTCCCTACCTCCCGGCTCCCGCGCTCGAGGCGATGCAGGCGGGCGACGTCGCCGCCCTGATCCCCGCACCCGGACGTGAAACGCACAAGTACACCCGCGGCGTGGTCGGTGTGCTGGCGGGCTCGGCGCAGTACACCGGCGCCGCCGTCCTCGCGGTCGGTGGCGCGGTCGGCGGGCCTACCGGCATGGTGCGCTACGTGGGCGGGGACGAGCCGGCCGGCTTCGTCCGCGCCCGGTGGCCCGAGGTGGTCTTCGGGGAGGGGCGCGTCCAGGCCTGGGTGGTCGGGTCCGGACTGGGCGAGCGCTCCGACCACGCCGCGCAGGTGGCGCAGATACTCGCGGGCGACCTTCCCGTCCTCGTCGACGCGGACGGCCTGCGCCTGCTGCCAGAACGCTGCGCGGCGCCGGTGTTGATGACCCCGCACGAGGGGGAGCTGGCCCGGATGCTCGGTGTCGCCCGGGAGGAGGTCGCCGCCCGACGGCTCGAGTCCGCCCGTGCGGCCGCCCGCCGCTGGGACGCCACCGTCCTGCTCAAGGGCGCCACCTCGGTGATCGCGAGCCCCGACGGACGGACCCGGGTCAATACCGCCGGGACCCCATGGGTGGCGACCGCCGGGTCCGGCGACGTCCTGTCCGGGGTGGGTGGGTCGCTACTCGCGGCCGGCCTCGACCCCCTCGACGCCGGAAGCGTGGCGGCGTACCTCCACGGCACCGCGGGCGTCCTCGCGTCGCGGGGTGGTCCGATCGTCGCCGAGGACATCGCGCGGTTCCTGCCGGCCGCCGTCCGCCTGGTCCTCGACCGGGAGTGAACGCCGGGCCGGCAGCCGTCAGCGAGCCGCGCCGGCGGGGAACCCGGGCGGACGCGCGGACGGGAAGCGTTCGAGGTACGCCGGCAGGTCGATGGCGGGGGTCCTGACGCCGGTGGCGGAGAGCACCGCGTCGAGCACGGCCAGCGCCACCGCGTCGGCCGCGGCCGCCTGCACGGCCGCGACGCCACCGACGCGGGCGGGTCCGCGCCACGAGTCGGGTACGGCCGCCTCCGGGTCGATGTCGCCGGTGGACAGGGCGAACACCGTGTCGCCGTCGACGAGCGTGTGTGCGGGCCGGATCGCCCGGGCCAGGCCGTCGTGCCCGCCCAAGGCCATCCGGTCCGTCTCCGGATGGGACAGCTGGGCGTTCGTGGCGACCACCGCGAGCGTGGTGTTGGGGGCGGTGCCGGGTGAGCGGTCGGGCGTACGGGCGGCTGCGCGTGCCGCGGCCACCGCTTCGCGGGCGGCGGCAACCTCGTCCGCGTCGGGAACGCCCGGGCGCAGGCCGTCGTCGTCGACCAGCTGCGCCGCGAGCAACACGCCGGAGCGGTCGACGTACGGCGAACCATAGGCGTTGGCCACGGCCAGCGCCGCGACCACGATGCCGCCGTCGAGCCGGACGCTGGCCGTCCCCACGCCGCCCTTGAGCGCGGGCAGGCTGAACGTCGTACCAGTGCCCGCGCCGACGCACCCGGACCGCACCGGACCGTCGGACGCGGCCGCGGCGGCCTGGTAGCCGAGGTCGGCGTCGGGGCGGAGGCGCTGGTCACCGCCCTTGCCCAGGTCGAAGACCACCGCGGCGGGGACGATGGGGACCAGTGCGTCGGTCGAGACGGGTACGCCGCGTCCCTGCTCCTCGCACCAGCGCTGTACCCCCGCCGTGGCGGCCAGCCCGAACGCGCTGCCGCCGGTCAATGTCACCGCATCGACGGTGTCGACCAGCGTCCCGGGGGCGAGCGCGTCGGTCTCGTGGGTGCCGGGCCCACCACCGCGTACGTCGACGGCACCGAGGGTGCCTCGTGGAGGTACGACGACACTGACGCCGGTCAGCCAGCCGTCGCCGATCCGCTCGGCCTGCCCGACGAGGATTCCGGGCACGTCCGTCAGGGCGCCGTAGCGGTTGGTGATCTCTCCCACGACACGAGCCTAGGGGGCCCGCCCCACGGGTCCGCACAAATCCGGCGTATGCCCCGCTCAAACGGGAGGAGCCGGGCCGAAAACGAGGGAACCGCTCCCGCCTGCGAACGGGATCGCGCCCCGGCCTGGGACACTGGAGCAGCTATGGATACTGCAGTCCGCGCCGAGGCGTACGTCGACCTCGCGGCGATCCGCTCCAACGTCGCCGCCCTGCGGGAGCGCGCGCGTACGGCCGAGCTTCTCGCTGTGGTGAAGGCCGACGGCTACGGCCACGGGCTGGTCCCAGTGGCCAGAGCGGCGGTCGAGGGCGGCGCCAGCTGGCTGGGCGTCGCGAACGTCGAGGAGGGCGTGGCGCTCCGCGAGGCCGGGCTCACCCAGCCGCGGATCCTGTCCTGGCTGGCCGCGCCGGGTGAGCGCTGGGCCGACGCGCTCGGCGCCGACCTCGACGTCGCCGCGTACTCCTCGTGGCAGCTGGCGGAGATCGCCGAAGCCGCGGCCAGCCGAGGGACGACGGCGCGGGTGCACCTCAAGGCCGACACCGGTCTGGGCCGCGGCGGTGCCCAGCCCAGAGACTGGCCGGCCCTCGTCGACGCCGCGCTCTCCGCGCAGGCCGACGGCACGGTCTCGGTCGTGGGCCTGTGGTCGCACCTGGCATGCGCCGACGAGCCCGGGCATCCGTCGATCAGCCGACAGCTCGACGCGTTCGCCGAGGCGTTGGCATTCGCCGAACGGGTCGGCCTCCGGCCCGAGGTCCGTCACCTCACCAACTCCGCGGGCACGCTCACCCTCCCCGACGCCCACTACAACCTCGTCCGCCCGGGCCTCGCGGTCTACGGCCTCTCGCCGCTGCCCGCGATCGCACCGTCCGACCGGCTGGGACTCGTTCCCGCCATGACGCTCCGGGCGAGGTTCGCCCTGGTGAAGCGGGTGCCGGAAGGCAGCGGGGTGTCGTACGGCCATCGCTACATCACCTCGCGCGAGACCACACTGGGGCTCGTACCCCTCGGCTACGCCGACGGCGTGCCGCGGGCCGCCAGCAACCTCGGGCCGGTCTGGGCCGCCGGCCGCCGGCGCCGGATCGCGGGCACCGTCTGCATGGACCAGTTCATGCTCGATCTCGGTGACGATGCGACCACCGACGGCGATGAGGTGGTGCTCTTCGGACCTGGCACCGCGGGCGAGCCGACCGCGCAGGAGTGGGCCGAGACAACTGGCACGATCTCCTATGAGATCGTCACCCGGATAGGTTCCCGAGTACCCCGTCACTACGGCGGTGAGGACGCACGATGAGCAGCGGAGGCAACCGGTTCGGCCGCACCGGGCTGTTCGGTGCGGCCACCGGCGTCCTGGCGGCGGGCGCGGCCGCCGGCCTTGCCGTCGAGCGCTACGTCGTCGGCCGCCGGCGGGGACGCGACAGCGACCTGGAGGAGCCGCTCGGCACCCGGCGCGGCGACCCGAGAGTGGTCAAGACCCGCGACGGAATCGAGCTGTACGCCGAGGTCGACGAGGCCTACTCCCACCCCGGCAAGGCACCGCTCACCATCGTCTTCTGCCATGGGTACGCGCTGAACCTCGACTGCTGGCACTTCCAGCGCCAGGCGCTCGCGGGCAGCGCCCGGCTGGTGTTCTACGACCAGCGCTCGCACGGCCGCTCCGGCCGGTCGCCACGCGAGCTGTGCAACGTCGACCAGCTGGGCCTCGACCTCGCGCAGGTGCTCGAGGACGTCGCGCCCGACGGCCCGATCATCCTCGTCGGCCACTCGATGGGCGGCATGACGATCCTCGCCCTCGCCGACCAGGAACCCGACATCTTCACCGAGCGGGTCGTCGGTGTCGCGCTGCTCGCCTCGAGCGCCGGCGGCCTCGACCGGGTGACACTCGGCGTACCCGGCCCGGTCGGACGCCTGGTCCACCGCGTGACACCCGCGCTCGTGGCGGCCCTGGCCCGTGCGCCCGACCTGGTGGAGCACAGCCGGAAGGCCGGCAGCGACGTGGGCTATCTCCTCACCAAGCACTACTCGTTCGGGTCGAGGGTGCCGGCGGCCCGGGTGGAGTTCGTCGCGGAGATGCTCGCGTCCACGCCGATCGAGGTGGTGGCCGACTTCTACCCCGGCTTCGCCGAGCACGACAAGTTCGGTGCCCTCCGGGCGCTCGACGGCATCGAGACGCTGATCATGGGTGCCCGCGACGACCTCATCGTCCCGGTGCAGCACAGCCGGCGGATCGCCGCCGAGCATCCCGCCGCCGACTATGTAGAGGTCTCCGACGCGGGCCACATGTTCCTGATCGAGCATCCCGAGGTGGTCAACCTCGCGCTGTTCGATCTGCTCGACCGCGCCAGTGACGCGGCGGAGGCGATGACGTCGTGACCTGCCGACCGGCCGTCGGTGCGGTGGCGCCGGCCGCCGTGCCTGCTGCGGCTGCTGTGACCACCGTGCCTGCCGTCACCACCGTGCCTGCTGTGACCACCGGCCATGGACCCGTACCCGACTGGAGCGGTACCCCGTGATCGACCTGCATGTCGTCGAGGCCAAGCCAGCCGACGCGAGCGCCCTCGTCGACGTCATCCACGCGGCGTTCGGCGCCCGACCACCGCTGGATCCTCCGGGCACCGCGCTGGCCGAGACAGCGGCGACCGTCGAGGAGGCGGTACGCGCGCACGGTGGGCTCCTCGCCCGGGTCGACGGGATTCCGGCGGGCGCGATCCTGTTCGACGAGCAGGCGTCACCCCCGGCTGGTGGGCAGGACCGGGGCGCCTGGCTCGACCTGCGCCGGGTCTCGGTCCATCCGCGGTTCCAGCACCGCGGTGTGGCGACGGCGATGGTCGGGTGTGCCGAGGAGGTCGCGGAGTCCCGCGGCCTCGACGGCGTACGCCTGGTCGCGCGCGCGGAGCTGCCCGCAACGCTCGCGTTCTGGCGGCACCGCGGCTACGCCGAGATCGGGCGCCGCGGTCCGCAGGTCGACCTCGGCAAGCGGCTCCCGCTCGAACTGGTCGTACCGACCCCGAAGGACATGCGCACGCTCGGCGAACGGTTGGCTGGCGTCCTCCGGGCCGGGGACCTCGTGCTGTTGGCGGGCGAGCTGGGTGCCGGCAAGACGACGTTGACGCAGGGCGTGGGCGCGGGACTGCACGTACGCGGTGACGTGACCTCGCCGACGTTCGTCATCGCCCGCGTACACCCGGCGGCCGGCGACGGGCCCGCCTTGGTGCATGCCGACGCCTACCGTCTGGGCGGCGTGGCCGAGCTCGACGACCTCGACCTCGACGCCTCGCTGGACAACGCCGTCACGGTGGTCGAGTGGGGCGAGGGTGTCGCCGAAGGTCTCGCCGACGACCGCCTGGAGGTGATCCTCACCCGCGGGGTCGGCGCCGAGGCCGGCGCGGGGCAGGAGGCCGACGGGACGGACTCCCGGCTGGTCCGGATCACGCCGGTCGGCCGGCGGTGGTTCGACGCACCGATGCGGTCGGCGTTCGCGGCGACGGGGCTCCTCACTCCACGGCGCTGAGAGCCTCGTCGTCGGGTCCGAAGTCACGGCTCCAGTCGGCCGGAGGGTTCGCGAGGTGCCACTGGACGGACGCCGCGAGGGCCACCGCAGGATCGGTCTCCCGCCACCCCAGGACGGCCCGGACCCGGGTCGAGTCCATCAGCAGGTGTTGGCTGAGCGTGCCGGTCAACGCGAGGTCCGACGGGAGAGCCCGGTCGGGTACGCCGACGAGCTCCACGCCGGCACCGGTCAGGCCGGCCGCCGCCACGACCTGCTCGGCGAAGAGCCGGAACGGTGCTGTGGAGGCCTCGGCCACGTTGAGAGGGGTGCCCCGGTCGCCCCCACCGACGGACTCGGACGTCAGCGCGAGCGCCACCGCGGTCGCCACGTCGTCGACGTACACCCGGCTGAACAGGAACCCGCCCGACCCGATCGGGATCTTCGTCCGACCGGCCCGCAGCCGGCGGAGGACGAACTCGAACCGTCGTTGGTAGTCGTGCGGGCCGTAGACCGCACCGAGCCGCAGCAGGATCGCGCCGCGCTCGCCGTACAGCTCCTCGATCTCGAGGTTCTCGTACTGCGGCCCGTCGACGTGACGGGTCTCGCGCAGTGGCGAGCCCTCGGTCAGGGGAAGGGAGTCGGTCTGCCGGTCCGAGTGCAGGGCGGCGTACGCGCGATAGACGTCGCCGCTCGAGATCGCGACCAGCCGGATGCCCTGGGGGAGAGCGGCCAGTGCGGCCGCCGCGTCGTCGCCGTTGCCGGCCGACACGTCGACGGCGCCCTCGGGGTCGAACGCCTCGATGTCCGCGCGGGCGGAGGGCAGCTGGGCGCGGGCCACGTGGAGGTGGCGTACGCGGGGGAGTCCGGTGAGCTCCGGCGGCTCCGTCTCGCCACGGTGCACGACCAGCACCTCGTGACCCTCCCGGGCCAGGTGGGCGGTGATCGCGCGCCCGATGAACCACGTGCCGCCGACGACGACGATCCGCACCTCGTGCCTCCCCGGTTGGACGAGAACTTCCCTGCTCCGCCACGACGTTAGGGGACGAACCGGTCGTTCGGCCCGCGCCTGGTTACGCCGACCGCGAACCCGGTCCGCGGCGCCCGCTCGGATCGGCGCGGCGGCCCGCGCCGCGGTGCACGCCGGGTCGCGAGCTAACCTGACCGGCGTGCTGCTGCTCGCGTTCGACACCGCCACGCCGGCGGTCACGGTGGCCCTCCACGACGGCACGTCGGTGGTCGCGACGTCGACCGACGACGACGGCCGGGGGCACGGCGAGCTGCTCGCGCCAGGTGTCGCCGCGGTGCTCGCGTCCGTGGGCGCCGAGCCACGTCACCTGACCGGGATCGCGGTGGGTGTGGGTCCCGGGCCCTTCACCGGGCTACGGGTCGGACTGGTCACGGCTAGGACGTTCGGCCACATCCTCGACATTCCGGTCCACGGGGTGTGCACGCTCGACGTGCTCGCGGCCGCCGCGCCAGACGTGGGTGCTCCGTCGTTCCTGGTGGCCACCGACGCGCGGCGCAAGGAGGTCTACTGGGCCCGGTACGCCGGTCCGCACGCCCGGGTCGACGGGCCGCATGTCGACCGGCCCGCCGACATCGCCACGGACGACCCGGTGGTGGGTCGGGGCGCGCGGCTCTATCCCGATGCGTTCCCTCACGCGAGCGGCCCCGACGACCCGTCCGCCGCGGTCCTCGCGACGCTGGTGGTGACCGGCGCTGTCCCGCTGCTCGCACCCACACCGCTCTACCTCCGGCGTCCCGACACCGCAGAGCCAGGAACGCGCAAGAGCGTCCTGACCGGGCGCTGACGGGCGACCGGGGGAGCCGCCATGGACACGACGATCTCGTTCCGGCCGGCCCGGTCCGACGACCTCGCCACGCTGCGGGCTCTGGAGACTGCGTGCTTCGGCCGGGACGCCTGGGGCGACGAGGCGCTCGAGGGAGAGCTCGCCGGTGTCCCCGAGACCCGCCACGTCCTGGTCGCCGAGGAGTCGGGCGAGATCGTCGGCTACGCCGCCCTGCTGGCGATCGACACCACCGCCGACGTCCAACGGATCGCCGTACGCCCCGACTGGCAACGCACCGGCATCGGCCGGCGGCTGCTCGAGGCCCTGCTCAGACACGCGGCCGGCCGCGGCTGCGGGGAGGCCCTCCTCGAGGTACGGGACGGCAACGCCGGCGCCCTCGCGATGTACGAGGCGGCCGGCTTCGCCGTGATCGCCCGCCGTCGCGGCTACTACGGCGGACGGTCCGACGCGCTGGTCCTCCGGCTGGCGCCGCTCCCCGGGGAGCAGTGACGCCTAGCAGCTGACGCCTTCGCCGGGGCCGGGGATCCCACGACATAGCCGATGTCGGACGAGGGTTCGGCAGGTCTTGACACGGGTGTCGCGCGCTCTTAACTTCTAGCGAGAAATCGATTGCCGAGGCAGCGCTGGCGACCGGGGGATCCAGGCTGTTCTGCCTCGTGACACCTCGACCCGACACTCGCCGAACCGCACTGGAAACAGCCGGGACGGAGGCCTCGGGGACCCCGCAGGCCGGAGCGGACAGCGTCCGAATGGAAGGTAACCATGGAAGACCGAAACGGGCTCAGTCGGCGTACGCTGCTCCACCTTTCCGCCGTGGCGGCCGGTAGCGCGGTCTTGGCGGCCTGTTCGTCGCAGGGCGGCGGCACGAGTACGAACGGGCCGAAGAGCGGTTCGGCCCCCGCCACGAACCTCAAGGGCTCGAAGGCCAAGCCCCTCCCGGTGCCGAGCAAGCTCAAGGAGTCGCCTGAGCTCAAGAAGCTCGTGGACGCGGGGGAGCTGCCGGCGCTCGCGGAGCGGCTGCCGGACAAGCCGTACGTCGTCCCGCACAACTGGTTGAAGCCCGGCACGTACGGCGGTGCGATCACGACCGTGACCGGTGAGAGCGACAACGGCGCGCACCAGGAGTACATGTACGGCCACTCGCTGCTGCGGTGGCTCAACGACGGCCAGAACATCGGCCCCGGGCTCGTCGAGAGCTGGGAGTCCAACGAGGACGCGTCGGAGTGGACCCTGCACTTCCGGACCGGCGTGAAGTGGTCCGACGGGCAGCCGTTCTCCACCGAGGACATCATGTTCTGGTGGGAGGACATGGTCCTCAACGAGGAACACTCCGAGGTGCCCCCAGACGAGGCGCGTTCGGGCAAGGGCACGCTGATGAAGATGACGGCGCCCGACGCCAACACCATCGTGATGAAGTTCGACGCACCCGCGCCTCTCACCGCCGACCGGCTGGCGATGTGGGTCAAGCGGGGTGTGGGTCCGGGCTGGATGGAACCCAAGCACTACATGAAGCAGTTCCACCCGCGGTACAACAAGAGCGTCCCGAAGGACTGGGCCACGGACAAGGGGCAGTTCGACCAGAAGCGGTTCTGGCGTAAGAACCCCGACTGCCCGGTCCTCACCGGCTGGAAGTGCAAGACCTACACCGAGGGCCGCAAGGTCGTCTACGAGCGCAACCCGTACTACTGGTGCGTCGGGCCCGACGGCGCGCAGCTGCCGTACCTCGACAACCTCATCTTCAACGTCGTCGAGAACGCCGAGGTGCAGAAGCTGCAGGCGACCACCGGCAAGATCGACTTCCTCTACGGCGGCTTCACCCAGATCTTCCTCAGCGACATCTCGGCCCTGAAGCAGTCGGAGGACAAGACCAAGCTCCGGGTGGTCCTGTGGGACGCCGGCGACGGCAGCGGGTCTCTGGTGTTCTTCAACCAGGACTACTCCGACCCCAAGATGCGCAAGCTGATCCGTACCCCGAAGTTCCGCCAGGCCCTCTCGCACGCGTACAACCGCAAGGACGTGCAGAAGGCGGTGTACTTCAACACCGGCGAGCTGACGACCGGAACGATGAGCCCGAAGGGCATCGAGTTCCACGTCAACGACGAGGGCAAGGGTGTCTACAAGTCCTGGCGGGACAGCTACCTGAAGTACGACCCCGAGCTCGCGAAGAAGATCCTCGACGAGATCGGTGTCGTCGACAAGGACGGCGACGGCAAGCGCGAGATGCCCGACGGCACGAAGCTGCGCGTACGCCTCGACTTCCAGGCCGACACCGGGCCCGAGCACACGGAGAAGAACAGCCTGCTGAAGCGGGACTGGGACGCCATCGGCATCAACACGGTCCTGAACCCCGTGGCGCCGGACGGCTGGGACGTCCAGTGGAAGGCCGGCAAGCTGATGACCAACACCAACTGGGAGACCGGTGACGGCCCCAACTGTCTGGTCTACCCACAGTGGATGGTGCCGATCGAGTCGTCCCGGTGGGCGCCGCTCCAGGGCGAGTTCTACAACGTGAGGGGTACGCCCGCGGAGAAGCAGGAGCAGGACGTCGACCCGTACAAGCGGACGCCGCCCCGGATGGCGCCCGAGCCCGGCGGCCCGATCGACCGGCTGTGGAAGCTGTACGACCAGAGCAAGGTCGAGCCGGACGAGATGAAGCGCCACCAGCTCGTCTGGGAGATGGTCAAGATCCACATCTCCGACGGGCCCTGGCTGCTGGGCGTGTGCGCCAACACGCCGTACATCAACCTCATCCACGACGACATGAAGAACGTCCCGACCAAGGACAACCTCGCGCTGGGTGGGTTTGCCGCACCGTGGATCCACCCCAGCCCGGCGGTGTACGACCCGGAGACGTGGTACTGGGAGAACCCCACAGAGCACGTGTAACGGGGTCGTTCCGCCGGTGGGTCGCCCCCACCACGCACGCCGCGCCGAGACCGTCCGGGCCACGTCCGGGCGGTCTGGCGCGGCGTGCTGTACTTCGTGGTGCGCGGGGTTCGTACGACGGCAACCCGCGAGGACTCACGACGTCGACGCCATGGCGGGAGCGGGCACGAACGCATGACAGAGGAACCGCTGGTTCTCGGGATCGAGACGTCCTGTGACGAGACGGGCGTCGGCATCGTGCGCGGCGGCACGCTCCTTGCCGACGCGGTGGCGTCCAGTCTCGAGGAGCACGCCAGGTTCGGCGGTGTCGTACCCGAGGTGGCCAGCCGGGCCCACCTGGAGGCGATGGTGCCGGTCGTCGAACGCGCGGCAAGCGAGGCCGGCGTCCGCCTCGCCGACATCGACGCGGTGGCCGTGACAAGCGGGCCCGGCCTCATGGGTGCCTTGCTCGTCGGCGTCGCGTCGGCGAAGGCGCTGGCGTTGGGGCTCGGGCGTCCACTGTTCGGTGTCAACCACCTCGCGGCGCACGTCGCCGTCGACACGCTGGAGCACGGTCCGCTGCCCGAACCCTGCCTCGCGCTCCTCGTGTCCGGCGGCCACTCGTCGCTGCTGCTCGTCGAGGACGTCACCGAGGTGGTGCGGCCACTAGGGTCGACGATCGACGATGCGGCGGGTGAGGCGTTCGACAAGGTGGCCCGGCTACTCGGACTTCCCTTCCCGGGTGGGCCGTACGTCGACCGGGAGGCGCGTGCCGGCGATCCCGCCTACGTCACGTTCCCACGTGGACTCACCGGCCCGCGGGACCTCGAACGTCACCGCTTCGACTTCTCCTTCTCCGGGCTCAAGACCGCGGTCGCGCGGTGGGTCGAGACCCGCGAACGCGAGGGTGAGCCCGTGCCGGTCGCCGACGTCGCCGCGTCCTTCCAGGAGGCGGTGTGCGACGTCCTCAGCCGCAAGGCGGTCGACGCCTGCCGCACGCAGGGCGTCGACGACCTGCTGATCGGCGGTGGCGTCGCCGCCAACTCGCGGTTGCGGGCGATGACCGCGGAGCGTGCGACGGCTGCCGGCATCAGGCTGCGCGTGCCGCGTCCGGGCCTGTGCACGGACAACGGCGCGATGGTCGCCGCCCTCGGTACGCGCCTGGTGGCCCGCGGTCGCACGCCGTCGGGGCTCGACCTCCCGGCGGACTCCTCTCTGCCGGTCACGACCGTCTCCGTCTGACGGCGTCCGACGCCCGCAGGACCGCGCGGGGCGTTGTGTCCGACCCGGACGTGCAAGCCCACCTTGACATTCCGGGCGTGGCGATCGAGGAACGGCGGCGCCGGACGGTTGACTTGGAGCCGAAACGGAAATGTGACAGGCAGACGGGCCCTTCGCGGTCGGCGCCGAGGTTCCGTCCGGGGGGAATCACCATGGCGACCAATGCCGTCACCGCACGGATGGCCATTCCTGGTCCGCGGCCCGGCAAGAACATGGTGTGGGTGCCTGGCGGCATGTTCCGGATGGGCTCCGACGACTTCTATCCCGAGGAACGGCCAGCGCGTCAGGTGGGTGTCGACGGCTTCTGGATGGACGCGCACCCGGTGACCGCCGCGGCGTTCCGGAGGTTCGTCCGCTCCACCGGCTACGTCACGGTCGCCGAGCGGCCGCGTGACCCGGAGTCGGCGGGACTGTCGTGGCTGGACGGCCGACGCGACCTGCCGGCCGGTTCGCTGGTGTTCCGCAAGACCCGCGGACCGGTGGACCTGCCCGCCCGGCGCGTGGTGGTCGTTCCTGCCGGGCGCGTCCTGGCGGCATCCCGAGGGTCCGGGCAGCAGCCTGCACGGCCGCGACCGGCACCCGGTCACCCACCTCGCGTACGAGGACGCGGCGGCGTACGCCCGGTGGGCCAACCGCCGGTTGCCGACCGAGGCCGAGTGGGAGTTCGCCGCACGGGGCGGACTCCACGGTGCCGTCTACGCGTGGGGCGACGAGCCGAGCCCGAACGGGCGGTTGATGGCGAACACCTGGCAGGGGGAGTTCCCGTGGCGGAACGCCCTGCTGGACCGGCACGAGGCGACGTCGCCGGTCGGGCTCTTCCCGTCCAACGGGTACGGGCTCTTCGACATGACCGGGAACGTGTGGGAGTGGACCGCCGACGCGTTCGTACCCAACGGTGCGGCCGGCCTGGCCAGTGCTACCTGCCTGCCGCACCTCGCGCCCGCGCGACAGCCCTCCGCGGTGCCGCGGCAGCGGGAAGGGGACGCGCCCGCGCAGCCGCACCAGGTCCAGGTCATCAAGGGCGGGTCATACCTGTGCTCGGAGTCGTACTGCCTGCGCTACCGCCCGGCTGCGCGCCAGTCTGCCCCCGCCGGCGCGACGACCTGCCATGTCGGCTTCCGCTGTGTGGTCAGTGCCTGAGATCGCCGGCTGAGGTCGCCGGCCGAGGTCGCGCCACCCACGTGCGCCGGATGCCGCGCTGGCCGGATCCGGGCGGGTCCAGAAAAGTCGGGTCGGCCCCGGAATACCCGGCGCGGCCGGACGGTTGGCGCTGGACGGTATGACGAGCACCGGTGCACTTCTCTGGGTCCGCCTGTATGTCGATCTGCGACTGCAGGCGAGTGCCGCCTGTCTGCGTCCGGGCCGCTGACGGCCCGTCCGCCGCTTCTGACCTCGTTTTCTTTCGACTCCTCATCCGGAGGCCCTCGTGTCCGCCACCACCGCTCCGCCTCGAAGTCGCCTCGCGTTTCCGTTCTGGGCCCAGATCCTCGCTGGCCTCGTACTCGGGATCGTCCTCGGCTTCGTGGCCCGCTCCGCCGACGTCGGCTGGCTCGCCGAGACGCTCACCCAGATCGGTGGGACGTTCGTCCAGCTGCTCCGTGTGGCCGTACCCCCGTTGATCTTCACCGCGGTCGTGGTGAGCATCGCGAACCTGCGCCAGGTCACGAACGCGGCCCGGCTCGCGTCCAGAACCCTGCTGTGGTTCATGATCACGTCCCTCATCGCAGTCGTGATCGGCATGCTGATCGGTGTCATCACCGACCCCGGCCTGCACTCGTCGGTGTCGCGGGACGCCGCAGCCGCCACCGACACGCAGGGCGGCTGGCTGGACTTCCTGCAGGGCATCGTCCCGCTGAACGTTCTCGGCCTCGGTGCGGAAAGCTCGGCCGAGTCCGCTGACGGTGTGGTGTCGGTGACGACGGACCTGTCGTTCAACGTGCTGCAGATCCTCGTCGTGGCGGTGGCCGTCGGAGCGGCGGCACTGGCCGTGGGTGAGAAGGCCGAGCCGTTCCTTGCGTTCAACCGCTCGGTGCTCGCCATCATCCAGAAGGCGCTCTGGTGGATCATCCGGCTCGCCCCGATCGGCACGCTCGGTCTGATCGGCAAGGCGGTCGCGACGTACGGCTGGGAGCTGCTCGGTCCGCTCGCCACGTTCACGATCGACGTGTACGTCGGCTGCGCGCTGGTGCTGTTCGGTGTCTACGCACTGCTCGCCCGGGTGCACGGGCTGAACCCGCTGAAGTTCTTCTCCGGCGCCTGGCCGGCGATCGAACTGGCGTTCGTCTCGCGGTCGTCGGTCGGCACCATGCCGCTGACCCAGCGGGTCGTGACGCAGAACCTCGGTGTGCCGCAGGAGTACGCGTCCTTCGCGGTGCCGTTCGGCGCGACGACCAAGATGGACGGCTGCGCGGCGATCTACCCCGCGCTCGCGGCGATCACGGTGGCTCAGGTGTTCGGTGTCAACCTGAGCTTGACAGACTACCTGCTGATCGCGTTCGTCTCCGTCGTCGGTTCGGCGGCCACGGCCGGCCTCACCGGCGCGATCGTGATGCTGACCCTCACGCTGTCGACGCTCGGCCTGCCCCTGGAGGGCGTCGGTCTGCTGATCGCCATCGATCCGATCCTCGACATGATGCGGACGGCGACCAACGTCGCGGGCCAGGCGCTCGTACCCACGATCGTCGCGAAGCGCGAGGGCATCCTCGACGAGGCGATCTACAACGCGCCCCGTCGCGACCTGGTGGTCGAGTCCGAACCGGCCGGCCAGCGCGTGCCCGAGCCGGCGGCCGCCGGCTGAGCTCCGCTCATCCCTGAGGGCTGCGGCGTCCGCGCCGCAGCCCCTGCAGGAGAAGCCGCAGCGGGCCGGGGCGTGACCGGTGCGAGCGGCTATCCGGCTCAGGGCCGCGGACGACGGGGAGACCCGCGGCCGTCCATGCCTTGGTCCCACCGCGCAGCGAGAGGGCGGTACGCCCGAGCCGGGCCAGCCGTTCGGCACCCTGGCGCGAACGCGTACCCATCGAGCACACCGTGAGCACCTGTCCCGAGGGAAGGTCGTCGAGCCGGAACGCGAGCGTGTCCAGGGGGACGTTGACCGCGCCGGCGACGTGGCCCGCGGCGTACTCGCCCGGCGTTCGCACATCGATGATCAGGCCGTCGGCTTCCCAGTGGGCGCGGGCGACCTCGAGGTCGACGTCCTCGGCGTACGGCTGGCCGATCATGCCGACCAACCCTAGTGTCCTGAGTCCTCCCACTGCGCTCCCGACCATCCGGTGAATCTGCACCGGAACCGCCCATTCCGAACGAAAGCCCCGTCTCGCAAGGGGATCAGGTGCCGGCTGGGGGTGCCGGTCCGGCCGGTGCAGGGTTTGGCACCATGGGTGCGTGCTGTGGAGCGAACGGGGCATCCGGATGGCACGGGCAGCCCCGCTCGTGCTGGCCCTTGTGCTGTCCTCGGCCTGTGGCGCGGCCACCGGTCCCGGTGAGGCGGCGGGCGGCGCAGCCAAGTCTCCCGCGAACAAGGCCTCGACCTCTCCGGCCGAGAAGTCCTCGCCTCGTCCCTCCAAGCGTTCCCTTCGGCCGACTCCGTCCGTGGCGAAGCCGGTTCAGCCGCGACCGCTGTCGTGGGGACCGACCCGCGCGGAGTGGCGGCAGGCCAGCCGGATCGTCCACACCATGAGCCCGACGGAGAAGGCGGGGCAGGTCATCGTGGCCGGCTTCCAGGGCACCGAGGCGCCGCTGTCACTCGTACGCCGCCTGCACGTCGGTGGTGTCATCGTCATGGGCTACAACGTCAGTTCGGCGGCTCAGGTCCGCTCTGTCAACCGTGCCTTGCGGGCCGAGGCACAACGGCAGGGCAGGACCTGGCCGCTCGTCACGAGCGTCGACCAGGAAGGCGGCCTGATCGCGCGCGTGGAGCAGCCGCTGACGGAGTTCCCGACGTACATGACGTTCGGCGCCGCCGGCGATCCTCGGCTGGCGCAGTCGGCGGCACGCGCGAGCGGACGAGAGCTGCGCGCACTGGGCTTCACGATGGTGTTCGCGCCCGACGCGGACGTGACGAGTGGTCCCGACGACCCGACGATCGGCAGCCGCTCGGCCGGCAGCGATCCGAAGCTGGTCTCCCGGATCGTCAAGGGATCCCTGCAGGGGTACGCGGACGCGGGCATCGTCGCCGTACCCAAGCATTTCCCCGGCCACGGCAGTGTCCCGGCCGACAGCCACGTGAGCCTCCCGGTCCAGCGCGAGTCGCTCGAGCAGCTGTCAGAACGCGACCTGGTGCCGTTCAGGTCAGCGGTCGACGCCGGTGCCGGCGCCGTGATGGTCGCGCACATCGACGTCCGGGCGATCGATCCCGGCACACCGTCGTCGGTCTCGCCGAAGCTGGTCGACGGCATCCTGCGGAAGCGGCTCGGCTTCGAGGGCGCGGTGGTCACGGACGCCCTCGAGATGGCCGGCGTGGCCGAGAAGTACGGCAGTGCCGAGGCCGGAGTGCGCGCCCTGCTCGCCGGGTCCGACATCCTGCTGCTGCCGGCCGATGCCGCCGCCCTGCACACGGCGATCCTGCGAGCCCTGCGCTCCGGCAGGCTGCCGCAAGGTCGCCTTGACGAGGCCGCGACGCGGTCCGTCGCGCTGATGCTGCAGCAGCGGTCGACCGGTGGTGGCGAGCCGTCGACATCCCTGCTGGGCAAGGCCGGCCGCACGTCGTACGCCGCGTCCCTGCGCGGACTCACCGTGGTGTCGGGATCGTGCAAGGGGCGCCTGGTCGGTCGCCGGGTTCGGGTGGTCGGCGGTGAGCAGTCCGACCGGACGAGGTTCGCGGCAGCCGCCGAGCGCGCCGGGCTCGACGTCGGTGCGGGCGGTGACGTCGTTCGCCTGCTCAGCAAGGGGAGTGGCGGTGGGCGAGGCGAGGTCGTCGTCGCTCTCGACACGCCGTACGCGCTGAGCGGCAGTAAGGCCCTGGCGGCCAGGATCGCGTTGTACGGAAGGACTCCGGACGCGTTCCGGGCACTCGCCGACGTCCTCGCGGGCAAGGCGCACGGAGGCGGCCACCTACCCGTACGCGTGGATGGCGTACGCCCCGGCGCCGGCTGCCGCTGACGCGTCAGGAGCGAAGCGCGGCCACCACGTCGATCTCGACGAGAATGCCGCTGAGCGTCGACCCCACCGTGGTCCGCACGGGATACGGCTTCTCGAGGAACGACTCGTACGCCTTGTTGAAGTCCGCGAAGTCGCCGAGGTCGGCGAGGTGCACGGTGGCCTTCACGACGTCGGCGAAGGTCAGGCCGCGCTCGGCGAGGACCGCCGCGACGTTGCGCATCACCTGGGCGGTCTGCTCGGCGACGCCGCCCTCCACGAGCGTGCCGGTGCTCGGGTCCTGGGGGCCGAAGCCGGCGGTGTAGAGGAAGCCGTTCGCGACGATGCCCTGCGAGTATGCGCCCGCGGGGTTCGGCGCCTTGCCGGTCCTGATCTCTTCCCTCGGCATGTGCTGCTCCTTCCGGCGCGCTGCGACACAGGTCTGACCGAAGTGACACTAACGCCTGGGTCTGTCCGGTTCGTACGAAGGGACCCTGGTGCCGGACGCTCGCGCACTGGGTTCGCCGTTCAGGCCGTGACGGGCTCGACCAGCAGGGCGACCGCTCCGACCTCGCCGCGGGTCACCACGAGGGTCGCCGGTCTGGAGCCCCGCACACCGAGCCGCTTCCGGAGCGTCTCCGGGCTCACCTCGACGCCCCGCTTCTTGATCGTGAGTGGTCCCACGTCGCGGGCGCGGAGTGCGCGCCGGATCTCCGTCGTGTCGTACGGCAGGACCGCCTCGACGCGGTAGGCGCGCGCGAACGGGGTCGCGCGCAGCAGGTCCGACGTGAGGTAGGCGATCTTCGGGTTCAGGAGCGCGGCACCGACGAGCGGAGCCACCGCGGTCACGAGGCCGGCCCGGATCACGGCGCCGTCGGGCTCGTAGAGGTACGCCTGGGGCGCCGACACCGGAGCCTCACCCGGGTCGTCGGCGTCGGTCAGCGTCGCTCCGGACGGCAGCACGGTGGCGCGCCGGCGGACGTCCGTACCGCCGCGGAGCCGACCCGACCACAACGCCGCCTCCTTGACCTCGCCGTCCGCACTGATCCACTCCGCCTCCACGCCGTCCGGCACGAGGCGGTGGGGGATGATCGGGGCCGTCTTGACGCAGGCGTCTCCGGTCAGCAGGTCCTCCACGAACGACCACGGTGGGGAGTAGCCGGCGGGGTCGAAGACCCGGCCGCGTGCCGTCCGCCGGGCGGGGTCGGCGACCACGGCCGCGGCTGCCGAGCAGTCGAACGTCGTGACGTCGGCGAGCTCGACCCTGGCCTGCGTCGAGCAGCCGAGCGCGGCGAGGTTCGCGCGGGCGATCTCCACGGTCAGGGGATCATGGTCGACGCCCACGACGTCGCAGCCGGTCGCGGCGAGCGCGAGCAGGTCGCCGCCGACGCCGCAGCAGAGATCGGCCACCGGCCCGACCACCGGCCCGACCACCGGCCCGACCGCCGAGCCGCCTCCGAGCCCGGCCAGCGTGCCACCTACCCTGCCACCCGGTGAGTCCGCCGGCGACGCACCCGGCCGAACGACCCGTTCGGCGCGGTAGGCCGCCACGGCGCCCGTAGTCGCCTGCTCCAGGCCGTCCCGGGTGAAGTACATCCGGTCGGCGGCCGGGCCCCACTTCGCCCGGGCCCGCTCTCTGAGGGCGGCCTGGGTCATGGCGGCCGCCACGAGGTCGCCCGGGTGCCGGCGCCGCAGTCGCCCCGCCAGGGCGACCGCCTGGCGCTCGTCGTAGGCCTCGCACACCTCGGCGAGCAGGGCCTGGCCGGCGGGCGCGAGCAGCGCTCGGAACACCTCGAGATCCACGGACGCCCGCACCCTTTCGTACGACACTTCGGAAGCTGTCTGGCACTCGGGTTGACCGAGTGCTAAGGAACCGCCTAGATTCGTCGTTGGCACTCTCGACCTTAGGGTGCCAACCAACTAGCCCGCGACGAGGCGGCCGGCACCCGCGACGACGGCACGTCCGAGTCGCTCGCTCTAGGTGAAAAGCAACCACCCGTGACATCCCGTGAAGGGGGAGGTCAGCAAGTGTCGGTCTCCATCAAGCCACTCGAGGACCGGATCGTCGTCAAGGCGCTCGACGCCGAAGAGACGACAGCTTCCGGGCTCGTGATCCCCGACACCGCGAAGGAAAAGCCCCAGGAGGGTGAGGTCCTCGCGGTCGGGCCGGGTCGCATCGACGACAACGGCAAGCGCGTCCCGCTCGACGTGAGCGTCGGCGACAAGGTGATCTTCAGCAAGTACGGCGGCACCGAGGTCAAGTACAGCGGCGAGGACCTTCTCATCCTCTCCGCCCGCGATGTCCTCGCCATCGTCGTGAAGTAGTCATGGGGCACCGGCGCGCAAGCGCTGGTGGCTCCACCTCTCCGGAACGCTGACGGTCGGCGCGGCAGCAGCCGTGGCCCGACCGCAAGCACCCCGTTGACCTGACGACTGGTATCCGCCCCGGCGGCCACAACCGCTGAGCGCGCCGGGGCGGTGCCATGGAAGGACTAGCACACCCATGCCCAAGATCCTGGAGTTCGACGAGCATGCGCGGCGCGCTCTCGAGCGCGGCGTCGACGCTCTCGCGAACACCGTGAAGGTGACGCTGGGCCCCAAGGGCCGCAACGTCGTGATCGACAAGAAGTGGGGCGCGCCGACCATCACCAACGATGGTGTGACGGTCGCCCGCGAGGTGGAGCTCGAGGACCCGTTCGAGAACCTCGGCGCCCAGCTCGTCAAGGAAGTTGCCACCAAGACCAACGACATCGCCGGTGACGGCACCACGACCGCGACGGTGCTCGCCCAGGCGATGGTGCACGTCGGCCTCCGGGCGGTCGCCGCCGGTGCCAGCCCGCTGGCTCTCAAGAAGGGCATCGAGAAGGCCGTCGAGGCCATCAACGCCACCCTTCTCGAGCAGGCCAAGCCGGTCGACACCAAGGACGACATGGCCCACGTGGCCACCATCTCGGCCCAGGACGCCGAGATCGGCGAGCTCATCGCCGAGTCGTTCGACAAGGTGGGCAAGGACGGTGTCATCACCGTCGAGGAGTCCAACACCCTGGGCACCGAGCTCGAGCTCACCGAAGGCATGCAGTTCGACAAAGGCTTCATCTCGCCGAACTTCGTGACCGACGCCGAGCGCCAGGAAGCCGTCATCGACGATCCGTACCTCCTGATCCACCAGGGCAAGATCGCCTCGATGGCCGACCTGCTGCCCCTGCTGGAGAAGGTCGTCCAGGCCGGCAAGCCACTGGTGATCATCGCCGAGGACGTCGAGGGCGAGGCGCTCGCCACCCTGGTCGTCAACAAGATTCGCGGCATCTTCCACTCGGTCGCCGTCAAGGCACCCGGGTTCGGTGACCGCCGCAAGGCCATGCTCGAGGACATCGCGACGCTCACGGGCGGTCAGCTCGTGGCGCCGGAGCTCGGCCTCAAGCTCGACCAGGTGGGCACCGAGGTCCTCGGCACCGCGCGCCGCGTCGTCGTCACCAAGGACGACACCACGATCATCGACGGTGGCGGTTCCGCCGCCGACGTCGAGGCTCGCGTCGCGCAGATCAAGGCCGAGATCGAGAACACCGACTCCGACTGGGACCGCGAGAAGCTCCAGGAGCGGCTCGCGAAGCTGGCCGGCGGCGTCTGCGTCATCAAGGTCGGCGCGGCCACCGAGGTGGAGCTCAAGGAGAAGAAGCACCGGATCGAGGACGCCGTGTCCGCGACCCGTGCCGCGATCGAGGAGGGCATCGTCACCGGTGGTGGCGCTGCACTCGTCCACGCGGCAGCTGCCCTCAAGGGCGACCTCGGCGCGCAGGGCGACGAGCGGATCGGTGTCGAGCTCGTACGCCGGGCCGCCGCGGAGCCCCTGCGGTGGATCGCCGAGAACGCCGGTGCCGAGGGTTACGTCGTCGTCGAGAAGGTCCGCGAGAACGGTCCGGGCAAGGGCTACAACGCCGCCACGGGCAAGTACGGCGACCTGGCCGCCGAGGGCGTCATCGACCCGGTCAAGGTGACCCGTTCCGCGCTCGCCAACGCGGCGTCGATCGCCGCGATGTTGCTCACGACCGAGACCCTCGTGGTCGAGAAGCCGGAGGAGCCGGAGCCGGTAGCCGCCGGTGCCGGTCACGGCCACGGTCACGGCCACTGAGCACGGCCACCGGGTAGTAGCACCACGCGCCGGCGCCTTCGGGCGAAGGTCCGCGCACCAGTCCAAGGGCCTGGTTCCTCTCCGGAGGAGCCAGGCCCTTGGCCGTGCCCGGAGGTCCGGATGATGGGCGGAACCGCCGTACGGACTCCGAATGCGTCAAAATTGCAGTGATGTCAGAACAGGTCACCCTCCGGTCGATCGGCGTGCGGGTGTACCTCCCGTCGCTGCTGTACGGCGTCGGCCAGGGAGCGATCGCGCCGATCGTCGCCCTGTCGGCTCTGGATCTCGGAGCCTCGGTCGGGGTGGCGAGCCTCGTCGTGGGCCTCGCGGGCCTCGGCCAGCTGCTCGGTGACCTGCCGGCCGGCGCCCTCGCGGGCAAGGTCGGCGAGCGCAGGGCCATGCTCGCGGCCTCGGCCCTCCTGGTCGCCGCGCTGGGTGTCTGCATCTTCGCCACGTCGGTGTGGATGCTCGGCCTCGCGATCGCCTGCACCGGACTCGCCGGGGCCGTGTGGAGCCTCGCCCGCCAGGCGTATCTCACCGAGGTCGTACCGTTCCACCTCCGGGCGCGAGCCCTCTCGACGCTGGGCGGCGTCAACCGGATCGGCATGTTCATCGGACCGTTCCTGGGCGCGGGCGCCGTCCACCTGACGGGTACGGACGGGCCGTACGGGCTGCACGTCGTCGCCATCGGGGTCGCCGCCCTGGCGCTGCTCACCCTGCCCGAGCCGACCGGGCGCAACGGCGGGGCACCGGCGAGGTCGGAGCTCGGCACCGTGGGGATGGCCCGTGCGCACCTGCCCGTGCTGCGGACGCTCGGCCTGGGCGTCGTGCTCGTCGGAGCGGTCCGTGCCTCCCGACAGGCGGTCATCCCACTCTGGGCGGAGCACATCGGCCTGGACGCGGCGACCACGAGCCTGATCTTCGGGGCGGCCGGCGCCGTCGACATGCTGCTGTTCTATCCGGCCGGCAAGGTCATGGACCGGGTGGGCCGCGCGTTCGTCGCCGTGCCGTCGATGCTCGTACTCGGCCTCGCGATGCTGCTGCTCCCGCTCACCCACAGCGCTCCGACGCTCTTCGCGGTGGCCTTGGTGATGGGGATCGGCAACGGCATCGGCAGCGGGATCATCATGACGCTCGGGGCGGACCTGTCGCCGTCGGTGGGGCGGACGACGTTCCTCGGTACGTGGCGGCTGTGCTCCGATCTCGGTGCCAGCGGCGGGCCACTCGTGATCAGTGCGGTCACCACGGGCGCGGCGCTCGCGCCCGCCGTCCTCCTGATGGGAGGGCTCGGGATCGTCGGTGCGTGGATGCTGGCCCGGTGGATTCCCCAGCACGTGCCGTCGCCGCGCCGGGTCGCTCCGTCAGGTTCGCCGCCAGCGGGCTAGCATGAGGGGACGTTCGCGACCGGAGGAAGCATGGATCCCAACCCCCGGCCCCACGCCGGCGTCCCCGACCCTTTCGCCATGATCGGCCTCACCTACAACGACGTCCTCCTGCTCCCGGGTGCCTCTGACGTCGTACCCGACGAGATCGACGCCACGACCCAGATCTCGCGGCGGATCAGTGTCCGGATCCCGCTGCTCTCCAGTCCCATGGACACCGTGACCGAGGCGAGGATGGCCATCTCGATGGCCCGCCAGGGCGGCATCGGTGTCCTGCACCGCAACCTCTCCATCGAGGAGCAGGCCCAGCAGGTCGACCTCGTGAAGCGGTCCGAAGCGGGCATGGTCGCCCAGCCCATCACGATCGGGCCAGAGGCGACGATCGGCGAGGCCGACGCCCTGTGCGGGCAGTTCCGCATCTCGGGCGTCCCAGTCGTCGCTCCCGACCGGCAGCTCCTCGGCATCGTCACCAACCGCGACATGCGCTTCGAGACCGACCGGTCCCGGATCGTCCGCGACGTGATGACACCGATGCCGCTCGTCACCGGCCGCGTCGGGATCAGTGCCTCCGACGCGATGGCGATGCTTCGTGCGCACAAGGTCGAGAAGCTCCCGCTGGTCGACGACGCCGGCCGCCTTCAGGGGCTCATCACGGTCAAGGACTTCGTGAAGCGCGAGCAGTTCCCGCTCGCGACCAAGGACGACGAGGGCCGCCTGCGCGTCGGAGCCGCCGTCGGTTTCTTCGGTGACGGCTGGAAGCGCGCGATGGCCCTGGTCGAGGCCGGCGTCGACCTCCTCGTCGTCGACACCGCGCACGGTCACACGAGCGGCGTCCTCGACATGGTCCGCGCCCTGAAGGCCGACCCTGCCGCCCGGCACGTCGACGTGATCGGCGGCAACGTCGCCACCCGCGACGGGGCCAAGGCCATCGTCGACGCGGGCGCCGACGGCGTACGCGTGGGAGTCGGACCCGGCTCGATCTGTACGACGCGGGTGGTGGCAGGCGTCGGCGCACCGCAGGTCACTGCGGTCCACGAGGCCGCCTCCGTGGCTCGTCCGGCGGGCGTACCCGTGATTGCCGACGGCGGCCTGCAGTACTCCGGTGACATCGCCAAGGCCCTCGTCGCCGGTGCCGACGCGGTGATGCTGGGCTCACTGCTGGCCGGCTGCGAGGAGAGCCCGGGCGACCTGGTCTTCATCAACGGCAAGCAGTACAAGTCCTATCGGGGGATGGGCTCGCTGGGTGCCATGAGCTCGCGTGGCAAGAACCAGTCGTTCTCCAAGGACCGCTACTTCCAGGCCGACGTCGCCTCCGACGACAAGCTCGTGCCGCAGGGCATCGAGGGTCAGGTGCCTTACCGCGGACCGCTCGCGGCGGTGGCGCACCAGCTGATCGGCGGCCTCCGGCACTCGATGTTCTACGTCGGAGCGCGGACGGTGCCGGAGCTACAGGAAAAGGGCAAGTTCGTCCGGATCACCAGCGCGGGCCTCAAGGAGAGCCACCCGCACGACGTCCAGATGATGGTGGAGGCGCCCAACTACTGGGGCCGCTGAGCTGCACCGCATCGCAGGACTCGACGACGAGTGGGCCGGCTCCGCAGCGAGCCGGCCCTCCTGTCTGTCTGTCCGTACGTTCGCGTGCTGTCCGTACGTTCGCCGCTCCGGGCAGGTGCCTGCGCCCGGGCCGGGAAGCGGGTAGACCGTCCCCGAGCCAGTGGGTACGACGGGAGCGGCCAGCGCGACACAGACGGCGCCGGTCGCCGCGCAACGGCGGAACCGCAGCCTGGTTCCGGCCGGGTCGGGAGGGGGCCGGTCGCTGGTGGAGAGGCGTACGGGAGAATCGGGCGCGTGACCGAGATCGAGATCGGCCGTGGCAAGCGCGGTCGCCGGGCGTACTCATTCGACGACATCGCGATCGTGCCGAGCCGGCGCACCCGCGATCCGGAGGAGGTGTCCACGACCTGGCAGATCGACGCCTACCGCTTCGGCATGCCGGTCGTCGCCGCCCCCATGGACTCCGTGATGTCGCCGCAGACCGTGATCGCGCTCGGGCAGGCGGGCGGCCTCGGTGTGCTCAACCTCGAGGGACTGTGGACCCGTTACGACGACCCCGACCCGCTGCTCGCCGAGATCGTCGGGCTGGGTGAGGCGTCGGCGACCGCGCGGATGCAGGAGCTGTACGCGGAGCCGATCAAGCCCGACCTGATCACCGCGCGGCTCGCAGAGGTTCGGGAGGCCGGTGTCACGGTGGCGGCCGCGCTGTCGCCCTCGCGGACCAAGCAGCTGTGGAAGACCGTGGTCGACGCGGGCGTCGACCTGTTCGTGATCCGCGGTACCACCGTGTCCGCCGAGCACGTCTCGCACCAGACCGAGCCGCTGAACCTCAAGCAGTTCATCTACGAGCTGGACGTTCCCGTGATCGTCGGCGGCTGCGCGACGTACCAGGCCGCCCTGCACCTCATGCGTACCGGCGCGGCGGGCGTACTCGTCGGGTTCGGCGGCGGTGCCGCCCACACGACCCGCAGCGTCCTCGGCGTCGCCGTACCGATGGCGTCGGCGGTGGCGGATGTCGCCGCGGCCCGGCGCGACTACCTCGACGAGTCCGGTGGGCGGTACGTCCACGTCATCGCCGACGGCTCGGTCGGACGGTCGGGTGACATCGCGAAGGCGATCGCCTGCGGTGCCGACGCCGTGATGCTCGGCTCGCCGCTGGCCCGCGCCGAGGAGGCCCCCGGTCGCGGGTTCCACTGGGGCATGGAGGCCCACCACGGCGAACTGCCGCGCGGCGCGCGCGTCGAGGTCGGGACGATCGGCACCCTGAACGAGATCCTCTTCGGGCCGTCGCGCATCTCCGACGGGACGATGAACCTCGTCGGCGCCCTTCGCCGGGCGATGGCGACGACGGGCTACACCGAACTCAAGGAGTTCCAGCGCATCGAGGTCATCGTCCAGGAGGGATGACCTCGCCGAGTCGCGGACTTGTCTGACAAGTCGAACGCCTGATGCTCCGCTCGCTCGACCGCGCGGGCTTCCTGGCGGACGCCCGCGGTGGAGCTAGCCCTCGGTGGAGCTAGCCCGCGGTGGGCGGGTCCGCGGGCGGCTGGTCCGTACGGATGAAGACCTCCACCTGGACGACGCCGACGCGTGTCCTCGCCGCATCGCCCGCTGGCGGGCCGCCCGCCTGCACCCGTTCGACTCCGGGCCGGTCCGACGCCGCGGCGTCCCCGTCACCTGCGGGCGCGTCGAGCGTCACCTGTGCGGTCGCGACGGGGGTACGGGGCGCGCGGTGACTGTGCTGCTCCACCTGTGTCCCCGGCCGCGCGTCCGTCGGTGTTCCCGGTCGTACGTCCGTCGGCGTCCCAGGTCGTGCGTCCGTCGGCGCCGTCGTCCCGGACGTCGCCACTGAATCGGCTGGCACGTACCCCGGTCCCGCCGGTCCAGCAGGTCCCGCTGGTCCGCCTGCCCCGTTGCCGCGCCGGTGAGTCCCGTTGCCAGCACCCGCCAGTCCGGCGCCGACCGGCTCCCCGTCGGGTCGCCCTCCGACCTGACCGACCTCGGCACCGCCGGCACCCGGGCTCGACCCGCGGCTGACCGGCGTACGACCGGCGTCGCCACGCACACCCCGGCGACGCTCGCGCCGACGGCGGCGGCGGTCCTTGAAGCTCTCCACCATCGTGTACAGCGTCGGTACGAGGACCAGCGTGAGCAACGTCGAGCTGACGAGGCCGCCGATCACGACGAGCGCGAGCGGCCGCGAGATGAACACCCCGCCGCCCGTCAGCCCGAGCGACATCGGCACCAGCGCGCAGATGGTCGCGAGGGCGGTCATCAGGATGGGACGCAGCCGCCGCCGACCGCCCTCGATCACGGCGTCGCGCACGCTCATGCCCTGGTCGCGGTACTGGTTGATCAGGTCGATCAGCACGATGGCGTTCGTCACCACGATGCCGATCAGCATGAGCAGGCCGATCAGCGCGGGAACGCCGAGCGCCGTGTCCGTCAGCAGCAGCATGCCCAACGCGCCGGTGGCGGCGAACGGCACCGAGACCAGCAGGATCA
Organism: uncultured Actinomycetota bacterium; assembly: GCA_963721745.1. Lineage (GTDB taxonomy): Bacteria > Actinomycetota > Actinomycetes > Propionibacteriales > Actinopolymorphaceae > Thermasporomyces. The sequence continues at coordinate 369,882 of CAVRKO010000009.1, forward strand.
GCGGCTGCACGATGCTCCGGAACGCCGCGACCATCACGAGGAACACGATCGCGATCGCCGCCATCATGGCCAGCCCGAGCTGGCCGAACGCGTCGCTCTGGTCGGAGCTGACGCCGCCGAGACGGTACGACGCGCCGCCCGGCAGGTCCACCTTGTCGAGCGCTGCCTTGAGGTCGGCGGTGACCTTGCCGACGTCGGATGCGGTCGGTGTGGCGCTGACCGTGGCGCTACGTTCGCCGTCGATCCGGCTGAGCTGGCCGGGTCGGTTCACCTGCTGCACCTTGGCCACGTCGGAGAGACGGACGGTCGTGCCGAGCGGTGTGGCTACCTGGAGCGCACGGAGTTCGGCCATGGTGGCCGGCTTGTCGCCCGCGAAGAGCATGATGTCGCGCGAGGCCGACTCGTCGATCACCGTGCCCGCCCGCTGGCCCTCGAACGCCTGCCGGACGTACTGCCCGATCTGTGCCTCGGAGAGTCCGAGCCGGGCGGCCGCGGCGCGGTCGACGTCGACCCGCACCGTGGGCAGGTCGGAGGCGAGGTTGTTGGTGACGTCGGTGGTGCCGTCGACCCCGCGGACGGCGTTCTCGACCCTGGCCGCCGCGGTCTTCAGTCCCTCGCTCGTGGACGCCGTGACGATGACCTCGAGGTTGCTGGACTGGAAGCCGGACTGCTGTTCCTGCACGGTGACGGTGCCCACGCCGTCGAGGCGGTCGAACCTGGCGCGGAGGTCCTTCGTCAAGACGGGCTTGTCAATGCCCTCGCGGGTCGTGAGGTAGTAGGTCGCCTCGTTGTCGCCGCTGCCTGAGGAGAAGCCGCCGAAGTCCGTGGAACCGATCGTCGTCTGGTACGACTCGAGGTCGTCGACCTCGGCCAGCACGCCCTCGACCTTCTTCGCCGCGGCGTCGGTGCGGGCGAGCGACGAGGAGACCGGCAGGACCTGGTTGACGACCATCGTGTTGTTGCCGCTGTCCTCCAGGAAGTTCGTCTTCAGCAGCGGCGTGGCGGCCATTGTCGCGACGAACACGAGGATCCCCGCGATGATGGTGACGACCCGGTGCCGGGTCGTCCACCTGATGATCGGCACGTACACGCGTTGCAACGGGTTGCGGCGTTCGCGTGCGACCGCCTCGTCGTGCACCCGCTCCTCGTCGCCGGGCGCGACCTCGGGCCGGCGCAGGAACCAGTAGGCCAGCACGGGGATGACCGTCAGCGACACCAGCAGGGATGCGACCAGCGCGATCGTGACCGTCATGGCGAACGGCCGGAACAGCTCGCCCACCTGGCCACCCACGAACGCGATCGGCAGGAAGACGCCGACCGTCGTGATCGTCGAGGCGGTGACCGCGCCCGCGACCTCCCTGACGCCGTTGACGATCGCGCGGTGTTTGTCCTCACCGTAGGCCAGGTGCCGCTTGATGTTCTCGAGTACGACGATGGAGTCGTCGACGACTCGGCCGACCGCCACCGTCAGTGCGCCGAGGGTGAGGATGTTGAGCGAGTAGCCGCCGGCGTACAACCCGATCATCGCCACCAGCAACGAGAACGGGATCGACAGCGCGGTCACGAGCGTGGAACGCAGTGACAGCAGGAACAGCAGGATCACGAGGACGGCGAACAGCAGGCCCGCCGCGCCCTCGGTGGTGAGTCCCTCGACCGAGTCCTCGATGAACGGCGCCTGGTCGAAGACCGGTGTCAACTCGGCGTTGGCACCGATGTCCGAACGCAGGTCGTCGAGCTTGTCCTTGACGGCGTTGGACACCGTGACGGTGTTGCCGTCGGTGGTCTTGGTCACCGAGATGCCGAGCGTGGCCTTGCCGTTCGTCCGCGTGAGCGAGCTCGCCGGCGCCGGGACCTCCTTGACGGTCGCGACGTCCCCGAGGGTGACCGGCTGCGGTGCCGCGGGCGCGGCGGCCGACGACCGCGCCGCGCTGGCGTCCGCGGGCACCCCGCCCTGACCGCCGTGCGTACCGCCCTGACCGCCGTTCGTACCGCCCTGACCGCCGTTCGTACCGCCCTGACCGCCGTTCGACCGCCCTGACCGCCGTCGTGCCACCCTGGCCGCCGGCGTCCGCCCTGGCCCGCTCCGCCCTGGCCCGCTCCGCCCTGGCCCGCTCCGCCGCCCCCGGTCGGGAGGACCGGCAGGTCGCGGACGGCCTGGACGGAGGTGAACGGAGCACCCACGTCGATCGTCAGCGTCCGGTCACCGGAGGACAGCTCGCCACCGGGGACGCTGACGCCGTTGGTCTGCAGGGCGGTCGCCACGCTCTGAACGGTCAGCCCCCTGCCGGCCAGCTTGGCGTCGTCGAGGACCACCGACACCTGGTCGGCCCGGGTGCCGGTGACCTCGACGTCGCGGACGTCCGCGATCTTCTCGAGTTCGGGTACGACCCGCTCGTCGAGACGCTTGGCGAGCTCCTGCTGGGAGACGTCGGCGCTGACCGCGAGCAGGACCACGGGGAAGTCGTTGAAGCTGCCGGCCTGCACGGCTGGGTCGACATCAGCGGGGAGCCGCTCACGCAGCCGGTTGACCGACTGCTGGACATTCTGGACAGCACGGGCGATATCGGTGCCGTACGTGAAGTCGGCCTGCACCATCGAGAAGCCGTTGGTGGAGGTCGACGTCGTTCTGTCCAGCCCGTCGGTGCCTGCGATGGCCTCCTCGATCGGCTTGGTCACCTCGCGTTCGACGATCTCGGGCGAGGCGCCGGGGTAGGCCGTGGTGATGAAGGTGCCGGGGAGCTCGAGGCTCGGGATGAGCTCCTGCTTCAGCGACGTGGTGGAAATGAGCCCGAATCCAAGGATCGCGATCGACAGGAGCGCGACGAGGCTCCGGTTGGCAAGGCTGAGCCTGGCCAGTCTGGACATGCGGATTCTCCTTGGACCTGCTTCACCGACGCTGGACCCCAGCGAGGATAGTTTGCGTCGTACGGAATATCGCCACAGGGCGTCAGTTCTCAGGGTATGGCCAGGGCTCGTCCGCCGTAGGTAGGAAGAAGGAGCACCCGACGTGGGCGTCAAGGATGACCTGATCGCACGGATCGAGCAGGCCGATCTCGAGCTCCGCCAGCAGGTGGTACGCCGGGGGGCGATGGACCTCTTCTCGGTCGACCTCACGATGCAGCAGCTGCGGGTGCTCTTCATCCTCGCGATGTCCGACGCGCTGTCCGCCCACGAGCTGGCCGACTCGCTCGGCGTCGGACCCACCACGCTCACCGGGATCGTCGACCGGCTGGAGACCCGCGCCCTCGTGTGCAGGCTGCCGGACGAACGGGACCGAAGGGTCCGGCGGATCGGCCTCACCGATGACGGCCGGCAGCTCGTCCACGACCTGAACGAGGTCAAACGGGACTTCCAGCGCCAGCTGCTCGGGCGGCTCGAACTCGACGAGCTCGCCGGCCTCGCGACCGGTCTCGATGCGTTGGCGCGGGCCTGCGCCGAGCAGGCCGCCGACGCCGCCCGGGTCTGAGCCTGAGCGTGCCGGCCGGGTCCAGGTCCGGGCGGACAAACGGCACTACCCTGAACTCATGACGGCGTCCCGAGACGACCAGCCGAGCCACGGCACGGACCGGGCGGTTCCGACCCGCGCGACCGGCACCAACGGCGCGACCCGCGGAAGCGCGACGAACGGCGGGAACGGCGCAAACTCGTCCAGGCCGACCGATGTCGCCGACGGGCGGAGCTACCCCGAACTCACACCGTCCCGGGCGGCCGCACTGACCGCACGGGTGTTCGCCACCTCGGGCGAGACCGTGGCGTCCGTCAGTCCCGTGACCGGTACGCGCCTTGCCGACGTGCCCGTCTCGAGCGTCGACGACGTGGCCGCGGCGTTCGTCCGGGCGCGTAAGGCGCAGGCCGAATGGGCTCAGGTACCCGTGCGCGAGCGCGCCGAGCTTCTCCTGCGCCTGCACGACCTCGTCTTCGAGCGTCAGGACGACATTCTCGACATCGTCCAGTGGGAGTCCGGCAAGGCCCGCAGGCATGCGTTCGAGGAGCTGGGCGACGTCGCCATCAACGCCCGCTACTACGCGCGGACGGCCGAGCAGCACCTGCTTCCGACGCGGCGGGCGGGCCTGTTTCCCCTGCTCACCCGTACGACCGAGCTCCGGCACCCCAAGGGCGTCGTCGGCGTCATCGCACCCTGGAACTACCCCCTCACGATGGCGATCTCCGACGCCCTGCCCGCTCTCGTCGCAGGCAACGCGGTAGTCACCAAGCCCGCAACGCAGACCACGCTGTGTGCCCTGCTCGGTGCCGAGCTGCTCGCCGACGCCGGCCTCCCCACCGACGTGTGGCAGGTGGTGGTCGGTCCCGGCAGCTCGGTGGGCGCGGCCCTCATCGACCAGGCCGACTTCGTGTGCTTCACCGGCTCGACCGAGACCGGCCGCACCGTCGCCCGCCGCTGCGGCGAACGCCTGATCGGCTGCACCCTCGAGCTCGGCGGCAAGAACCCCCTGCTGGTCCTCGACGACGCCGACGTCGACAAGGCCGCAGAGGGTGCCGTCCGCGGGTGCTTCTCCAACGCCGGACAGCTCTGCATCTCGATCGAACGCCTCTACGTCGCGGCACCGGTCTACGACGCCTTCGTCGAGCGGTTCGTCGCCCGGGTGCGGGCGATGGTGGTGGACACCGCGTTCGACTTCGGCCCCGACATGGGTTCGCTGATCTCGGCGCAACAGCTCGCGACCGTGACCTCACACGTCGAGGACGCGACAGGCAAGGGCGCCCGGGTGCTCGCGGGCGGCCGCCCGCGTCCCGACCTCGGTCCCTACTTCTACGAGCCCACGGTTCTCGCCGGCGTGACGCCCGAGATGGCCTGCCACGGTTCGGAGACGTTCGGCCCCGTCGTCTCGGTCTACCGGGTCGCCGACGACGACGAGGCGGTCGCGGCTGCCAACGACTCGCCCTACGGTCTGAACGCCGCGGTCTACGGCGAGGACATCGCGCGGGCCAGGTCGGTCGCCGCGCGGCTGCGGACGGGAACCGTCAACATCAACGAGGCGTACGCCGCGGCCTGGGGCAGCATCGACTCCCCGATGGGTGGGGTCGGCGACTCCGGGCTGGGGCGTCGGCACGGCCTCGAGGGCCTGCTGAAGTACACCGAGGCGCAGACCGTCGCCGTCCAGCGGGTGCCGTTCGCTCCTCGCGGCGGCATGTCCTACGCCTCGTTCGCCCGGGCGACCGTGGCCGGGCTGCGGGCGCTCCGGAGGGCGGGCCGCAGGTGACCCGGGCGAGCCGGGTGCGGCGGGGGCGACGGGGGAGGCCGGCGCCCGGTCCCCAGTACGACGTCCTCGTCATCGGCTCGGGATTCGGCGGGAGCGTGGCGGCGCTTCGCCTGACGGAGAAGGGCTACCGCGTCGGTGTGCTCGAGGCCGGCGCGCGGTTCCAGGAGCCGTCGCCGGTCGTGCCGGCCGTACGCCCCACGGCGAACGGCTCGGCCGCACCGCAGGAGCCGGCGGCGTCCGCGCTGCCGGCCACGTCGTGGCAGCTGCGGAAGTTCCTGTTCGCGCCCCGGCTCGGCTGCCTCGGCATCCAGCGGATCACCTTGCTACGCGACGTTCTCGTCCTCTCCGGCGCCGGTGTCGGCGGAGGGTCACTGGTGTACGCCAACACGCTCTACGAACCGCTCGCGGAGTTCTACGACGATCCGCAGTGGCGCCACCTCACCGACTGGCGGAGCGAGCTCGCGCCGTTCTACGACCAGGCGAAGCGGATGCTCGGCGTCACGCTGAACCCCACCACGACGCCGTCCGACATCGCGATGCGCAAGGTGGCCGAGGAACTCGGCGTCGGCGAGACGTTCCGGCCCACGCCGGTGGGCGTGTTCTTCGGGTCCCCGGGCAGCCCACCCGGCACGGAGGTCGACGACCCGTACTTCGGCGGCGCCGGACCCCGCCGCCGCAGCTGCCTCGAGTGCGGCGAGTGCATGACGGGCTGCCGGCACAACGCCAAGAACACCCTGACCCGCAACTACCTCTACCTCGCCGAGGCCGCGGGCGCCGTCGTACACCCGCTCACGACCGCCACCACCGTCCGCCCGCTCGCGAGGGGCGGGTACGCCATCGACACCGAACGCACCGGCACCCGGCACGGACAGGACCGGCGTACGTTCGAGGCCCGCGAGGTGGTCTTTGCCGCCGGTGCCCTGGGTACGCAGGAGTTGCTGCACCGGATGAAGGCCGACGGCTGGCTTCCGCGACTTTCCGACCGGCTCGGCGTCCTGACGCGGACCAACTCCGAGTCGATCCTCGGCGCGGTCGCCAGGAACCGCGACACGGACTACTCGCGCGGCGTGGCGATCACCTCGTCGTTCCATCCGGACCCGCACACCCACGTGGAGCCGGTGCGGTACGGCAAGGGCAGCAACGCGATGGGTCTGCTGCAGACCGTCCTCACCGACGGCGGGCAGCGCCGACCCCGCTGGGCCACGTGGGTCGCGACCGTCGCCCGCCATCCGGCCGGGTGGCTGCGGACACTCGACCTGCGGCACTGGTCCGAGCGCACGATCATCGCGTTGGTCATGCAGTCACACGACAACTCGCTGACGGTCGCCCTGCGTCGCAAGGGGTTCCGGCGTGCGCGGCTGACCTCACGGCAGGGTCACGGCCAGCCCAACCCGACGTGGATACCCGTCGCCAACCAGGTGGTCCGGCGGCTGGCGACGCTCATCGGCGGTGCGCCGGGTGGCACGGTGGGGGAGGTGGCCAACATCCCTTTGACGGCACACATCATCGGGGGGTGCGTCATCGCGGACTCGCCCGACGCCGGCGTCGTGGACGGCTACCAGCGGGTGTTCGGGCATCCGGGCCTGCACGTCGTGGACGGTGCCGCGGTCTCGGCCAACCTGGGTGTCAATCCGTCCTTGACAATCACCGCGCAGGCCGAGCGGGCGATGGCCCTGTGGCCCAACAACGGCGACGAGGACCCGCGGCCGGCCCTTGGCGAGGAGTATCGACGTGTCGAGCCGGTGGCGCCGCGCCGGCCGGCCGTGCCGAGCCGGGCGCCCGCCGCGCTGCGGATGCCCGGCCCGATCCGGCGTACGCGGTCAGGTCACTGAGCAGGGCCGCTCACTTGGAGCAGGCACTGTCAGGCGCCACCGTCTTGCCACCACGGATCGCTGCCGCCGAGGTCATGACGTCGTTCATCAGGCGGAAGATCTCGCGGTAGGCCTGGTCGCTCTCGCCGAGGTCCTCGAACCGCACCTCCTGGTCGCCGAGCGTCAGCGTGAGGTACAGCGTGTCGGGGTTGGCGGTCTTGAGCCGCTTCTTGCCCTGCTTGCTCCTCGGCGCCGGTGCCTTGTCGGCCGATGCAGAGGCGGTCTCGATCTTGGAGCGCATCTTCGGGTTGACCGTGCACGTGAAGGGCTCGTGGCCCCGGCTCTTCAGGGTGGTCGTGCCGTCGGAACCGACGGTCAGCTCGTCGCGGAACCCAGCGATGCCGCCGCTGCGGCGCAACGTGATGGAGGACATGTCCTGTCCGTTTGTCCCCTTGCCCTGGCTCGTGGTCGACGTGGGTTCTGCCTCCGTGGTAGTCGCCCTCTGTGCGCCACACGCCGCCAGGCTGAGGACGAGAACCCCCGTGAGTGCGGCGATCCGGGCGCCGCGTCTAAGTACGGAAAGCATCATGGTCCTGCGACGCTCTGGTGGCGGATGTGGTTCCGTGCACGCGGACGGCGAGAGCGGTTTGTCACCGCCGCGAGCCCGTCAGGCGTGGTCAGGACCCGGCTCCAGCAGGCGAGGAGCCGGGCCCCGACAGCTCACGCGAGGCACCGCGAGGCCGCAGGCGGTGGCCCCCGCGCGGACGGCGACTGGCCGGACAGACCGGCCGTTTGCGCCGTCCTGTCCCCAACGACCGGGCCGCCCGGTGGTTACGACCGTTCGGCGATCGATGCGGTTCGACGGGTGTTCGACATGATCGGCTTTCCTAAGGTTCCGCGTGACCTCTGCGACTCACGGTGACCGCCTGCTAGGTGAGCGCGAACGTCTCGGCGTACTGCCGGAGTCCCAGCCGGCGGGCGACCGCCCGCGAGCTCGTGTTGTCGTACGACGTGCTGTAGAGCGGCGTCCGGCCCGACCGCTCGACCGCCAGTCGCCAGGCGTTGACCACGGCGGCGCCGAAGCCCTGGCCGCGGTACTCGACGTTGGTGTTGACGCCGGCTTCCGCCGCGTCCTCGACGGCCCGAGCGGTGAACCCGCCGGCGACGACGGCACCCGCACGGACGATCCCGAAGAACGGCCGGTGGTGGTCGAGGTCGGTCCGGAAGTCCTCGAACGGGCCCACGAACCCGCCCCGGTCGGTGGTCACCTCGACCACGTCGGGGTGGGCGGGCCGGGGTGGCTCGGCGAACTCGAACGCGGGACCGAACCAGCGGTGGCGCACAGGGGACTCCGCGCCGACCGCGGCCTCGAGGTCGGCGTAGACCTTCGCGTCCTCGGCCGGCTCCGGGAACGCCGGGAGCCGGCCCGCGATCCGCCGGAGATCGGCGGCGAGGGTGGGTGCCACGTCGGTCCGCAGATGGCAGACGACGCCGCCCCGCGACCGGCCCACGAAAACGCGCGGCGCCTCCGACGGACTCGCCTCGTTGGACTCGACGAGCGCGCCGTCGTCCCGCAGCCGGTAGAGAACCCGCACGTGGGCCTGGAGAAGGGTGAGACTCGTCACGGAAGGCGCTCCCGGTGGTGAGGGCGTACGGGACAGAACGGGCACCCACGGTGGCCCGGTACACGCGTCGGAACCCTACGCCGCTCCAACTAGACTCGCCGTAGTCAAGCGTTCGGCCCCGATCCCGTGGGCCACCGGCCAGTTGGAAGGGCACCGTGACCGACCACGATCTCGTACTCGTCGTCGACTACGGCGCGCAGTACGCCCAGCTCATCGCCCGCCGGGTGCGTGAGGCCCGCGTCTACTCCGAGATCGTCCCGCACACCACGCCGGTGGCGGAGCTGCTGGCGCGCCGGCCGAAGGCGATCATCCTGTCCGGCGGGCCGCAGTCGGTCTACGCCGAGGGCGCGCCGCAGGTCGACCCGGCTCTGTTCGAGGCAGGTGTGCCGGCGTTCGGCATCTGCTACGGCTTCATGGCGATGGCGCAGGCCCTGGGTGGCGACGTCCGTCTCACCGGACGGTCGGAGTTCGGCCGCACGGTGGTCGACGTCCACGCCGATCGCCGCACCGTGCTCCTGGCCGGCGTACCCCCGCGGTTCCACGCGTGGATGTCGCACGGCGACGAGGTGGTCGAGGAGCCGCCGGGCTTCACGTTGACGGCAAGCTCGGCCGGTGCGCACGTCGCGGCGTTCGAGGACACCGGCCGCCAGTTGGCGGGCGTGCAGTGGCACCCGGAGGTGCTGCACTCCGAGCACGGACAGCAGGTGCTCGAGCACTTCCTCTACGACATCGCCGGCTGCGAACCGACCTGGACGATGGTGAACATCGTCGACGAGCAGGTCGCCACCATCCGCGACCAGATCGGCGCGGGCCGGGCGATCTGCGCCCTCTCCGGCGGTGTCGACTCCGCGGTCGCGGCCGCGATCGTGCAACGCGCGATCGGTGACCGGCTCACCTGCGTCTACGTCGACCACGGGATGATGCGGGAGGGCGAGACCGACCAGGTCAAGCGGGACTTCGAGGCGGCGTTCTCCTCCCTCGACGTCGTAGACGCCTCCGACCAGTTCCTCGGCGCGCTCGAGGGCGTGACCGACCCGGAGGAGAAGCGGAAGATCATCGGCCGCGAGTTCATCCGGTCGTTCGAGGCGGCCGAGGTCAGGGTGTTCGGCGGCTCCGCACAGGCCGGCGAGACGGCGTACCTCGTGCAGGGCACGCTCTACCCCAACGTGGTCGAGTCCGGCGGCGGCGCCGGCACCTCCAACATCAAGTCGCACCACAACGTGGGCGGGCTGCCCGACGACGTCCAGTTCGCGCTGGTGGAGCCGCTGCGGACCCTGTTCAAGGACGAGGTGCGGATGGTCGGCGAGCAGCTCGGCCTGCCCGCCTCGATGGTGCACCGGCAGCCGTTCCCCGGCCCCGGCCTGGGCATCCGCATCATCGGCGAGGTCACCCGCGAGCGACTCGAGATCCTGCGCCGCGCCGACGCGATCGCCCGCGCGGAGCTCACGGCGGCCGGCCTCGACCGTGACGTCTGGCAGTTCCCGGTGGTGCTGCTCGCCGACGTGCGCTCGGTCGGCGTCCAGGGCGACGGCCGCACCTACGGCCATCCGGTCGTACTCCGCCCGGTCACGTCCGAGGACGCGATGACCGCCGACTGGGCACGGCTCCCCACCGACCTCCTCGAACGCATCTCGACCCGGATCACCAACGAGGTCCGCGAGGTCAACCGCGTCGTCCTCGACGTGACGAGCAAGCCGCCGGGCACCATCGAGTGGGAGTGAGCCCGGTGGGTCTCGTAGGTGCTAGACCGTGGTGGCGGCGGTGAAGGCCGTCCACTATGACGCGTTCGGGGTACTCCCGACGTTCCGCGACGTTCCCGAGCCGGCACCCGGCGACCACGGTGCCGTGATCGAGGTGCAGGCGACCGGCGTCTGCCGCAGCGACTGGCACGCCTGGCAGGGCCACGACTCCGACGTACGCCTGCCGCACGTCGGGGGCCACGAGCTCGCCGGCGTCGTCGCGGCGGTCGGGCCATCCGTCCGGCGCTGGCGGCCGGGCCAGCGGGTGACGGTGCCGTTCGTGTGCGCCTGCGGGTCGTGCCCGCAGTGCGCGGCGGGCGACCACCAGGTCTGCGCCCGCCAGACCCAGCCGGGCTTCACCCACTGGGGGTCCTTCGCGGAGTACGTCAGGGTGAACCACGCCGACGTCAACCTCGTCCTGGTCCCCGACACCCTCGACGCCGCCACGGCCGCCGCACTCGGCTGCCGCTTCGGAACGGCCTTCCGGGCGGTGCTGCGTCAAGGCCGGGTTGCCGCCGGGGAGTGGGTCGCGGTCCACGGCTGCGGTGGTGCGGGCCTGTCGGCGGTGATGGTGGCGGTCGCGGCCGGTGCAGGGGTCGTCGCGGTCGACGTGTCACCCGAGGCACTGGCACTGGCCCGCGAGCTCGGTGCGGCCGTCACGGTCGATGCGTCCACGGTCTCGACGGGGAGCGCAGCCGAGGTGGCGGACCCCATCGTGCGGGCGCAGGGCGTCGCCGCCGCCGTGGCGGACGCCACCGGTGGAGCGCACGTCTCGCTCGACTGCCTGGGCCTCCCCGAGACGTGCGTGGCGTCCGTTCTCAGCCTGCGGCGTCGTGGCAGGCACGTGCAGGTGGGCCTGATGCCGGCTGGACCCGCACCTGTCCCGATGGACCGGGTGATCGCCTACGAGCTGGAGCTCCGCGGCAGCCACGGCCTCCAGGCCCACGAGTACCCCGCCATGCTGGCGATGGTCGAGTCGGGCCGGCTGCGTCCCGACCTGCTCGTACGCAAGCGGATCGGGCTCGCCGAGGTCCCCGATGCGCTGGCCGCGATGGGATCACGCTCACCCGCGCCGGCGCCGGGCGTCACCGTGGCCGTGCCGGGCTGAGCCCACGGTCCTTCGCCTCGGGCCGCGACTGGCCGTACCGCGACTGGCCGTACGGTGACTGGCCGTACGGCGACCGTCGGGTAAGACTGGCGGCATGGGCACCCAGGCGAAGGCACAGTTCGGCAAGGAGGCCGGCCGAGGCGGCGAGTTCGTCCGGCAGTCCAACCGGTACACCGACCGGATCACCGCGGACGGGTCGTCAGGCTGGCCGGTCGAGCCGGGGAGGTACCGCCTGGTGTGGTCCCGCGCCTGTCCGTGGGCCCACCGGTCGGTCATCGTCCGTGGCCTGCTCGGTCTGGAGGACGCCCTCTCGCTCGCCACCGTCGACCCGATCCGCGACGAACGCGGCTGGCGGTTCACCCTCGACCCCGACGGGCGCGACCCGGTGCTCGGCATCGAGTTCCTGTCCGAGGCCTACCACGCGACCGATCCGGCGTACGCGGGGCGGGTCACCGTCCCGTGCCTGGTCGATGTCCCCTCCGGCCGGGTCGTCACCAACGACTACCCGCAGATCACGCTCGACCTGTCGACGCAGTGGAAGGACTACCAGCGCGCGGGGGCGCCCGACCTCTACCCCGAACACCTGCGGGACGAGATCGACGAGGTCGCCCGCGTCATCTTCACCGACGTCAACAACGGCGTCTACAAGAGCGGCTTCGCGACCTCGCAACCTGCGTACGAGCGGGCGTACGACGCGCTGTTCGCCCGGCTCGACTGGCTCGAGGACCGGCTGCAAGACCGCCGCTACCTCTGCGGCGACCAGCTCACCGAGGTCGACGTCAGGCTGTTCACGACGCTCGTACGCTTCGACGCCGTTTACCACAACCACTTCAAGTGCAACCGCAACAAGCTCACGGAGCTGCCGGTGCTGTGGGCGTACGCGCGCGACCTCTTCCAGACCCCGGGGTTCGGAGAGACCGTGGACTTCGACCAGATCAAGCGGCACTACTACGCGACCCACGACCAGCTCAACCCGAGCAGGATCGTGCCGAGGGGGCCCGACACCTCGGGGTGGGCGACGCCGCACGGACGCGGCTAGCCGCACACGACAAAGCCGGCCCGGATGTCACCGGGCCGGCTTTCTGACGTGGGTCGAGCCGAGGTCGGATGGAACGGGCGGAGCCTGTGGGTGGCGCGGACATGGTGGGCGGAAGCCGGGCGGAGGTCAGAAGACCTCCGGCTTCTCCTCTTCGGGGATGATGATCCAGCCCGCCAGGTAGAGCAGGGCTCCCGCTCCACCGAAGAGGACGAGTGCCACCATCCCGAGGCGGACGAGGACCGGATCGATCCCGGCGTACCGCGCGATGCCGCCGCAGACACCGGCGATCATGCGTTCGTTGGTGGTGCGGACGAGCTTCTTGGGACCAGGTGTGTCGTTCATGTTCCAAGCCTCCTTCGTTCGCTGTCTGACAACCATCCGGAACGGTCCTGACGCCTCCCCGAGCCGACCCCGACCGCTCCCGGGGTGCAGCCGACTGCCCTCACCAGGGACCCGGCGGGTACAGGCTGCGGGGACAGCTGTCGGGGGCCTTACCGGGACCCGCGGCGGCGGGCGGACCTCCTGCGGCCGCGATGGATCGACGTCGCCACGCCGACGCCTCCGGCGCCGATGAGCACGGCGGGAAGCAGCCAGCCGAGGTCGCTGAACGCCAAGGTCCCCGCCTCGACCAGGATCCAGCCGAGCGCGATGCCGCAGCACACGACGCCCGCGACGAGCGACGCGACGTTGGCGGAATGGCGGCCGGGGGCCTGCCTAGGAGGCACGACGCACCTCCAGGCTGCCGAGTCCGAGGTCGACGTCGAGGTTCAGCGTGCCGCCGCCCGGGCCGTCGAGGTCCACGTCGGTGAACTGACGGGTGAGCCCGGCGCCGCTCTCGGATCCGCCGTCGTACAGCTGCGCCGCCGGCCCGCGGCGCTCGCGCTCCGGTACGGCCTCGTCCCCCGGCCGTGGCGCCGCCGGAGGCTCGGGTGGGACCGGTGGGCCGAAGCCCTTGAGCGCGGCCAGGTCGCCGAGCCCGACGTCGCCGTTGAACGAGACGTCGACCTCGGGCGGGAGGATGATCGTGATGTCGCCGACGCCCAGGTCGACACCGACGTCGACGGGCTTGTCCTCAGGGAAGTCGACTGCCGACAGATCGAGGAGCAACGTTCCGGTGCCGTAGTCGTAGGTCGGCTGGATCTGGTCGACGTTCGTCAGCTTGAACGACGCGTCGACCGTCCCACCCGGCCAGCGGTCGATTGCGCTGACGGGTGCGAGGGCCAGCGAGAGGATGACACCGGTCGCGACCAACCCGCGCGAACGCCCGAACCAGGTTCCCGCGATCAGGCCGAGCCCGACCACTCCGAGGGCGGTGGCGACGTATCCCGCCGCCGGAACATCGTGACCGGCCTGGGCGTACACCGCGATCATCCCGAGGACGACGAGGACCACCGACATCGTGCCCGCGAACAGCCACGATCGTCCGCTCTGGCTGGGTGGGGTCGTGGGCTCAGGTGGGGCCCAGCCCTCCGGTGGCTCCGCCATCGCGAGGGTATGGATCTCCAGGCCGAGTGGGTCGGGCTGGTTCCAGAAGGCGGACGGTGCGGGGTGGGCGTCCCGCCACGAACCCAGCCGCGCTGGCGCGGTGTCGGCGTCGTCGGCGTCGGTGTCGATGTCGTCGACGTCACCGGCAGCCGGCACTGCCGCGGTCACCGCGTCGGGCGGGGCGACGGCTGCGGAGGCGGTGGGGAGTACGGCGGTGGCCGGGTTGGCCGGTGCGGCGGGGCTCGGACTGTGGGGCGCCGAGCCGGTCGGTCCGCCCGGGCCCTCCGGTGCCGTACCCGGTGTCGTCCCGGGTGTCGTCCCGGGCGTGCTGCCTGGCGCCGGGCCACTGCCGCCAGGGGAGCCCGCCGGGTCGTCCGGCGCCGGAGCGGCTGACTCGCCACCGCCCTGGTCCGCCTGGCGGCGCATCAGGGCGACCAGGCCGACGACGCTCAGGACGAGCAGGGTGGGAACGTGCCAGGGAAGCCCCCACCACGGCACGCTCAGGACGATCAGCCCGAGGACGACGACCCCGCCGATCAGTACGGCGTTGTCGGGGCTGCCGTTGGTGCGGCGGCCGAGCTGCTGTTCGAGAATCGACCGGTCCTCGTCTTCGCTGGGCAGCAGCAGCCACCCGCCGGCATAGAGCAGTACGCCGACCCCACCGAAGAGGGCCAGGACGGCGAGGCCCACCCGGAGTACGACCGGGTCCACGCCGAGCTGGCGGCCCACTCCGGCGCAGACACCGGCGATCACGCGGCCCTCGCGGGCCCGGCGCAGTGCGCGCAGGTCGCCGAGCAGGCCGTCCAGGGGGCCGTCGGAGCGCTGCTGCCCTTCCTGATCAGGGCCGGGCATGGTGGTGGGCATGCTCCGATCTTCCGCGCTGGCGGGAGGTACGGCCATCCGGGATGTCCCTGGGGTTCACCCTGGCGGGCCTCCGGTCACTGTGGGGGAGCGTCCCGGTGGCTGTCCGACCGTTCTCATGTGACCATCGGAGTGGACAACCCGGACCAGCACGGGCCGGGCCACAACCGGCGCAAAACCCACCATCGCACCCGTGATGGCGCGCCGGGCACGCAGCACCGTCAGGAGGAGCCCATCTTCACCGACCCGAGTGCCGGGACGGTCGGTCCGCCGCCGGTCGCCGAGGAAGCGCGGAGCGACGCTCCGCGCTGTGTCCGGCGTACCGACGGGAAGGTCATCGGAGGCGTCGCCGCCGGCCTCGCCGACCATCTGGGTCTCCAGCTGCTGCACGTCCGGCTGGGCTTCGTCGGCCTGACCGTGTGCGGCGGCTTCGGCCTCCTCCTGTACGCCGCGCTGTGGGTCGTCCTGCCGCAGGACACCGCGGTGCAGGCGATGGCACAGCCGGCCGGCGTGGCCGCGGCCACCCGCAGCGGACTCCGGAGCGAACGTCCGCGCCGGCGCCGGCGGCAGGACACCGGGCAGCTCATCTCCATCGGCGTCCTCGCCCTCGGCGTGATCGCGCTGTATCCGCACCTCGGCGGCGTACCCGCCCAGGTCTTCTGGCCCCTGATGCTCGGCGGTGTCGGTCTCGCGCTGCTCTGGCGGCAGGCCGACGAGTCCCAGCGCGCCCGGTGGACGTCTTCCGCTCCACCGCGGCTGAAGTGGCTCTGGCCGTTCGTGAGCGGCGGCTGGGTCATGGTCCTGCGGTCGGTGGTCGGTCTCGCCCTGGTGGTCGCCGCCCTGTCGTGGGGCCTCGCGTCGGTCGGCGGGATGAACGAGGTCAACGCCGCCCTGCTGGCGGTCCTCGGTGCGGGCATCGGCGTCGGTCTGATCGTCGGTCCGTGGGTGTGGCGGCTGGCGGGTGACCTTTCGGAGGAGCGCCGGGTCCGCATCCGTTCGCAGGAACGCGCCGACATGGCGGCCCACCTGCACGACTCCGTCCTCCAGACCCTCGCGCTCATCCAGAAGCAGGCGCACGACCAGCGGTCGGTCGTACGCCTCGCCCGCGCACAGGAACGCGACCTGCGGCAGTGGCTGTACGGCGAGCAGGACGACGCCGACGCGACCCTGCGCAGCGAGCTCCGCCGGGCCGCCGCCGAGGTCGAGGACCACCATGAGGTCCCCGTCGAGGTGGTCATGGTCGGCGACGCACCGATCGACCCGGCCCTGACCGCGGTCGTCAGGGCGGCCCGCGAGGCGATGGTCAACGCCGCCAAGCACTCCGGTGCCGCCAAGATCGACGTCTACGCGGAGGTCGAGCCCGGGCGCGCCGAGGTCTTCGTCCGCGACCGCGGCGTCGGCTTCGACCCTGACCACGTGGGTGACGACCGGCTCGGCGTACGCCGCAGCATCTACGAACGGATGGAACGTCACGGCGGCAAGGCCGACATCCGGAGTACTCCGGGCGAGGGCACCGAGGTGCGTCTCGTCGCCGACCTGCAGGGGTCGGCACGGTCCCGAACCGACCATGCACCCGACGGCGACGAGAGCTGAACCCGTGCGGTACCTGAGAGGATGACCCAGTGACCATGAACCCTGAGAACCTGCGGCGGATCGTGCTCGTCGACGACCACGCGATGTTCCGTACGGGCGTACGCACCGAGATCGGCGCCTCCGTCGACATCGTCGGCGAGGCAGGCGACGTCGACACCGCAGTCAAGGTGATCCTCGAGACCAGGCCCGAGGTGGTCCTGCTCGACGTCCACCTCCCGGGCGGCGGCGGTGCCGAGGTCTGTCGCAAGGTCCTCGCCGTCGACCCCGAGGTGCGCTTCCTGGCGCTGAGCGTCTCCGACGCGCCGGAGGACGTGATCGGCGTGATCCGGGCGGGTGCGCGCGGGTACGTCACCAAGACCATCACCGGCGCCGAGATCGTCGACGGCGTACGCCGGATCGCCGACGGCGACGCGGTCTTCTCACCCCGGCTCGCGGGCTTCGTGCTCGACGCGTTCGCCGGTGCGGTCGACCCGGGCAGCATCGACGAGGAGCTCGACCGGCTGACCCAGCGCGAACGGGAGGTGCTCCGCCTGATCGCCCGCGGCTATGCCTACAAGGAGGTCGCGAAGGAGCTCTTCATCTCGGTCAAGACGGTCGAGACGCACGTGTCGTCGGTGCTGCGCAAGCTGCAGCTGTCCAACCGGTACGAGCTGACCCGCTGGGCGACCGACCGCCGCCTGGTCTGAGACTCACCGCCCGTACGCGCCTGTCGCGGCCACCCGGTCCGCCGCCGGCTGGCGTACGGTGAGCTGCGTTTCGTCGGACAGGTCCCTGGCCGAGCAGGGGACCGGTAAAGGAAGGCGTGCCCACGATGGAGTTCGTGCGCCAGCTGCTGCTGTTCATCCACTTCGTCGGGCTGGCAAGCCTGTTGGGTGGGCTGCTGGTCCAGGTCAAGGGCCCCACCCGACGGGTCCTCCCCGCGGTTCTGCACGGTGCGCTCACCCAGCTGGTGTCGGGGGTGCTCCTCGTGGGAGTGCTCGAGTCGCTCGACGACCCGGCGCACCCGGTCCACAACGCCAAGCTCGGCGTCAAGCTCGCCATCGTCCTGGTCATCACGGTGCTCGCGTGGATCAACCGGCGCAAGGCGTCGATCCCGGCGGGACTGTTCTTCGCGCTCCTGGTCCTGACCGTCGTCAACGTCGGTGTCGCCGTCTTCTGGCCGTGAGCGGTACGGCGCCGCGTGGGCGTCACCCGGTGTGGACGACGAAGAACTCCTCGGCCAACCGACCCGTCGGCAGGCCGGCGCGCTCGCCCGCGGCACCCAGCCAGCCGCGCATCCGGGTCTCGAGCTGGTCGGGCTCCGGGTGCTGGCTCTTGTGCGACAGCAGGGCGGCGAGCTTGCGGTCGAACGTGTCGGTCACATCCACGACGTGGTTGGACTCCGGGTGGCCCGACAGCCACACCTCACGCACCGTCCACGGTGGCAGCCCGGCCGCGGCCAGCTCGGGGAAGGCGTACGGGTTGCGGGCGGCGGGATAGACCGCGCGGATCGCGGCCTCGCCGGCGGCAAGGTGGTCGGGGTGGCTCCGGGGAAGGATCGCCCAGTCGCGTTCGGGGCTGGGGATCAGCATCCGGTCCGGACGCAGCTCCCGGACGAGCGCCGTGAGCGAACGGACGAGCCCGGTGTCGGCATGGAGATCGCCGTCCTCGAGGCCGAGGAACCGCACGTCGCTGACGCCCACCTGGGCGGCGGCGTTCTCCTGCTCGGTCCGGCGGACCGGTCCGATCTCGCTGCGCGGCAGGTCGTCGTCGAAACCGCCGGCCTGGCCGTCGGTGCAGACGCAGTAGGCGACATCGAGGCCGGCTTCGGTCCAGCGCGCGACGGTCCCGGCGGCACCGAAGTCGACATCGTTGGGATGGGCGACCACGACCAGGACGCGGGAGATCTCGGCGTCGGGAAGCACGGTTGGCATCACCGCACGGAACTTACCCCACCGCCTGCGCGGTCGGTTTGACCCGGCGTACGGCTGGTGTCGCGAGCGGAGTGGGTACGAGCACCAGCCGGTAGCCCACCCCGCGTACCGATGTCACGATGAGCTCGCCGGTCACGTCGGCGAGCTGGCGGCGGAGCCGTTTGATGGCCGAGGCGAGCGCGTCCATGTCGCCGACGTACGGGCGCCGCCAGACCGTCTCGGTGAGGTCGGCGAAGCTCCACACGCGGGCACTGTCGCCGGCCAGGGTGGCGAGCAGGTCGAACTGCCGCGCGGACAGGCCGACCGGTCGACCGCGCCAGGTCGCCTCGCGGGCGTCGGTGTCGAGTCGGAGCGGTCCGAACTCCACCGGCTTGCGCGGCGCGGGCGGCCGGCCGGGCGTCAGACCGGTAGCCGTCCCGTCCTGCTGGCCGAACAGCGCGTGCGCCGCCGCTCCCGCGTCAGCGGCGATCAGGACGGTAGCGCCGGCTCCGACGCTCTTGACGACAGTCGTGACGACCTCGGTGCTGAGGCCGATGCACAGGACCAGTCCCGGTGCCGGGCCGTTGTGACCGACCGCACCCTGACGGACCGGGTCGTGCAGGACAGAGTCATGCACCGATCCACCCCCCTACGGGCGCCGCCCCGGTGACGAGAAGGTTTCCGAGGACGCCCCGTAACTGAAAGATTCTGACAGGTGACGGCGCCGGATGTAAGGGGCCGATGCGATCTTGGTATCCGCGAACGGGCGCCCCCGAACTGCCCGTCCAGCGCCCGTACTTTGCCCTGTCGCATGGGTCGATTCGCGAGTTTTCTTCCCCGCAGAACCCTGTCGCCCGCCGCCGATGACCCGGGGTGGGCTGCGCAGGGCCTTCTCGAGGAGGGGTACGTGTTCGATCGAAGGGAACGGGGATCGCGCGGGCGCACAGGTGTGGCGCCACCGCGAACGATCGCTCGGAGGCTGGGGATCATCGGCGCGGCGGCGCTCGCCATGGTGGCGGGCTCGCTCACACCTGCGGCCGCGGTCATCGGGGGAACGGCACCCTCGACCGCGAAGCCACTGGCGGCCTCGAGGGCACCCGCGGCCACGAAAGCCACGAAGGCCCCGGTGGCGCCGGCCGTGCAGAAGCAACTCGACCAGAAGCAGACCGCCGACCTGTGGCTCGTGTTCGAGGACCGGGCCGACCTCACCAGGGCCAGCGCCACCAAGGACTGGGACGCACGTGGCGAGGCCGTCGTCGCGGCGCTGACGCAGACGGCCGACAAGAGCCAGGCCGCCGCTAGGAAGCTGTTGAAGTCGGAGCGGACGAGGTACACGCCGTACTGGGCGTCCAACCGGATCCTCGTCCGGGCCGCGACGGAGGGGCTCACCCAGAAGCTCGCCGAGCTCCCCGGCGTCGAGAAGGTCAGCGCGACGAAGACCTGGAAGCTCGAGCCCCCCAAGAAGGGCACGACCGAGAAGCAGGTCGACTCCGTGGAGTGGGGCCTCGCGGCGATCAACGCCGATGACGTCTGGAACCAGTTCGGCGTCCACGGCGAGGGCGTGACGGTCGCGAACATCGACACCGGCGTGGAGTTCGACCACTCGGCACTGGTCGGCAAGTACCGCGGCAACCAGGGCGGCGGCACGTTCGACCACAACTACAACTGGTTCGATCCGGCGGAGGCCTGCGCCAGCCCGTCGACCGAGCCGTGCGACAACAACGGTCACGGCAGCCACACCATGGGCACGATGGTCGGTGACGACGGTGCGGGCAACCAGGTCGGCGTCGCGCCCGGTGCCCGGTGGATCGCGGCCAAGGGCTGCGAGTCCGACAGCTGCTCCGACGAGTCCCTCCTGGCCAGCGGGCAGTGGGTGCTCGCGCCCACCGACCTGGCCGGGGAGAACCCGCGGACGGATCTGCGCCCGCAGGTCGTGAACAACTCCTGGGGTTCGGCGAACGGCTCCGAAGAGGACTCGTGGTACGACGAGATCATCGCCGACTGGACCGCGTCCGGCATCTTCGGCGTCTTCTCCAACGGCAACGCCGGATCCAGCTGCGACACGACGGGGTCGCCCGCCGACTCCCCCCTTGCGTACGGCGTCGGTGCGTTCGACTCGGCCGGCGCGATCGCGGACTTCTCCAGCCGCGGTCCGGGCGCCGACGACCTGATCCGCCCGAGCGTCTCGGCGCCGGGCGTCAACGTCCGGTCGTCCGTGCCCGGCAACGGCTACGCCAACTTCGACGGCACCTCGATGGCGGCGCCGCACCTCTCGGGCACCGTCGCGCTCCTGTGGTCGGCGGCACCCGCGCTCATCGGTGACATCGACGGGACCCGGGCCCTGCTCGACGAGACCGCTGTCGACACGAGCGACCTCAGCTGTGGCGGCACGGCCGGGGACAACAACGTCTGGGGCGAGGGCAAGCTGGACGCCCTGGCCGCGGTGGCCGGTGCACCGCGCGGTGACGTCGGCGTGGTCGCCGGAACGGTGACCGACGCGGCCAGCGGCTCGCCGGTCGGAGGCGCGCAGGTGCACGTGACCGGTCCGCTGGACCGCAGCACGACGACCGGGCCGGACGGCACGTACAGCCTCACCCTGTCGGTCGGCGACTACTCCGTGACCGCCGCCGCCTACGGGTACGACGACGCAACGGCATCCGCCACGGTCACCAAGGACGCGACGACCACGCGGGACTTCGCACTCGACGCAGTGCCCGCACACGCGGTCTCCGGCACCGTGACCGACGCACGGGGCCAACCGGTGCCCGGTGTCGCGGTGCAGGTCGAGGGCACGCCGATCCCGCCCGCGACGACGGGAGCGGACGGGACGTACTCCTTCGACTCCGTTCCGGAGGGCTCGTACACGCTGACGGCAACGGGGTCGGGCTGCCTCGCCTCGCTCAGCAAGGATGTCGTGGTCGACGGTGCCGAGGTCGTCGACTTCAGCCTCGCCGACCAGACCGACGAGTACGGCTATCGCTGTTCGGTCGCGGCGACGGAGTGGGTCGCGGGTGACACGGAACTGCCCCTCCCCGGCGACGACGTGTCGGCGGCGGTGGACCTGCCGTTCCCGGTCGTGTTCTACGGCGAGAGGTACCAGCAGGCATTCGTCTCCTCCAACGGGCACCTGAGCTTCAAGGCGGAGTCGACCTCGCTGGAGAACACCGAACTTCCCACGGCGGGCGAACCCAACGCGGCCGTCTACCCGTTCTGGGACGACCTCGTGATCGACGCGGACGCAGCGGTCTACACCAAGGTCACGGGTTCGGCACCCCAACGCGGCTTCGTCCTCGAGTGGCGGAACGCACTCCTCTACGGCACGCAGCTGCGTGTCGACGCCGAGGTCGTTCTCCACGAGACCGGCGACATCGTGCTGGCCTGGCGCAACCTCGACCCGGAGCAGCCGGAGGAACTGGGAGCGTCGGCGACGGTCGGCATCGAGAACGCGGCCGGTGACGACGCACTGCAGTACTCCTTCGACGCACCGGTGCTGACCGACGGGTCGGCCGTACGGTTCACGCTGCCACCGAACGGATTCGTGACCGGCAAGGTGACCGACAAGAACGACGGAAACCCGGTCGCGAACGCGACTGTCACGGTGCAGCAGGGCGACACGGTCGTCCGCGAGGTCCGAACCGGCAGCAACGGCGTCTACTTCGCCCAGGTGTGGGTGGGGTCGTACTCCCTGTCGGCGACGGCAACGAACTACAGCACCGGCACCGGCAACGTCGACGTCGCGGCCGGACAGACGGTGTCCAAGGACTTCGTGCTCAAGACCGCACGAGCCGAGGTCGAGGCACCGCCGCTCAGCTGGGTTCTGCCGCAGGGCAGCACGCAGCAGGCCACGATCACGCTGACCAACACCGGTTCGGCCCGGCTCACCTGGGAGGCCGTCGAGACCGGTGGCGGCAGCGTGGGAGCCAGGGCCGCCAAGGCGTCGAAAGCCCTTGCGGCCAAGGCGGATCCGGACGCCAGGAACGCGCTCGGCCGCTACTCGAAGGCCGAGCGGGCGAAGGCGCGGCCGTACGCCGTCGGCGACGTGCTCGCGTCGTGGCCGGCCACCGGGCTGGCACCCGCGTGGGGTGTCGGCTACAACGGCTCGGTCTGGATCTCCGACCCAGAGACCAAGCGCAACCACGAGTTCAGCACCAGTGGTACGCCGAGTGGACGGGTCTGGGACGCCACGTGGGCCGGAACGTGGAACGGTGACATGGCGTACGACTCCGGCCGCGGCCAGATGTGCCAGGTCAACGTCGGAGGCGACAACGGCATCTACTGCTGGGATCCGGCGACGGGATCGGTGGGATACCACCTCACCGGGTCGCCGTGGTCGGGCATCTCCCAGCGTGGCCTCGCCTACCGTCCGGACGACGACTCGTTCTACGTCGGCGGATGGAACGAGGACATCGTCTACCACGTCGCCGGTGCCTCGGCGGCCGAACCGGGCGCGGTCCTCGGACAGTGCGCGGCTCCGGGCATGAGCATCGCGGGCCTGGCCTGGAACACCACGGCCCAAGTCCTGTGGGTGACGACGAGCACGGTGACGAACAACATCCACCAGATCAACCCCGACACCTGTGAGGTCATCTCGTCGATGGGCTTCCCGGAGTCCGACGAGGGTGCTCTCGCTGGTGCCGAGCTCGACGCGTCGGGCAACCTGTGGGCCACGTCCCAGCTCAGCAACACGGCGTACCTGCTCGAGACCGGTGTACCGCAGTCGAGCGACGTGCCGTGGCTGTCGGAGCGGCCGGCGCACGGCGTACTCGCGGTCGGCGCGTCGACCGACGTCACGGTGACGGTGGACACCACCGGGCTGGCGCCCGGCGTCTACCGCGCGACGCTCCTCCTCGACACCAACGCCGGACGGCAGCGGTTCGTGGAGGTACCCGTCCAGGTCGTCGTCTCTGGCTACTGGAAGGGAGTCGACGTGGGTGGGACGGCGTACACCGACGGGGCCGGCCTGCCGTGGGTCGCCGACCAGGCGTACCGGTCGGGCTCGTACGGCTGGGTCGGCACGTCCACCGTAATGACGGCACCGGACAACGTCGACATCGCAGACACCGAGGACGATCCGCTCTACCGCACCCAGCGGCAGGGCATGGACGCCTACCGGTTCGACCGGCTGCCAGCCGGGTCGTACGAGGTGACGCTCGACTTCGCCGAACTGGCCCGTTCGCCGCGGGTCGACTGGCGGAGGTTCGACGTCGACGTCAACGACGAGTACGTCCTGGTGGGTTACGACATCGCCAACGCGGTCGGCGGGCGCCGGGCGGACCGTCGTTCGTTCGTGGTCGACCTGCCCGAGGGCGGGACGTTGCAGGTGACGTTCCACGACCGGCGGGCCTACCAGCCGTCCGTGCTGAACGCCGTGCGGGTGGTGCACCGTCCCGACCTGTGAGTCGAACCGTGGGAACGCGGCGGGCTAGGACGCCCGACGGAATCGCGAAACCGTCCGACAGTAACCGTGCACCGGGGCGGTAAGAAAGGAAGTTGAGAGCAACGGAAAGAAGGTTCCGCCCGGCAGTGTGCACGTAGTGCCGGACGAAATGAATGCGGTGGGCGGTGCGACGAAATCGCACCGCCCACCTGCTTTCCTGATAAGGGATTTCTAATCGTTCCCCCTGTCCCTAATACCTGGGGCCACCGCACCTTCTGGTGATGCCGGCACAGCAACAAGGCTGCCAGTAACACCCGGGGGAGTGATGGCTGTGCTGGCGCCTCGAATTTCGCTCGTCGTCAAGAGACCCCGCATTGTGGTCTGCGCAATGCTCGTCGGAATGCTCCTCTGCGGTTGTGGAACACCGCAGCCAGCTGATCCGCACCGCACGCCGAAACCCGTGAAGAGCGGTCCGCACAACACCGCCGTCGGTCCGGGGTCGAACCGCGCCACCGTCTCGCCGAGAGGCGGCCTGCCGCCGGCGACTACTCCGCCGGCCGTCGCAACGGCGTCGCCTGGTCCGACCAGCTCGCCGACCGTGACCCCGACACCCACTCCGACGGTCGTCGATGTCACCCGTCGTTCGGTGAAGCCGATCTCCACCACGACCTCCAAGGTGGTGTACTTCACCTTCGACGACGGTCCGAGTTCGAAGTGGACGCCGCTGATCCTGGCCACCCTCGCCCGGCACCACGCACACGCGACCTTCTTCCAGCTCGGGTCCGAGGCCGCCGCGTACCCCGATCTGGTCCGTCAGGTCCGCGCCGCCGGCCACACGATCGGCAACCACACGTACGACCACAGGTCCCTTCCCGGGCTCTCCTCCGACGGTGCGCGCACCGAGATCGAGACGGGTCCCGCCTCGCGCTGTCTGCGACCGCCGTACGGCGAGATCAACGAGAGCGTTCGCGGGATCGCCGCTACGAAGAACCTCGCCGTCGTGCTCTGGGACATCGACACCCGGGACTGGGCGAAACCCGGCATCGACGCCATCTCGGACAAGGTGCTCAACGACGTGACGGACGGATCGATCATCCTCATGCACGACGGGGGCGGCGAGCGCTCTGAGACGGTGGCCGCGCTCGAGCGCCTACTGACCGTCCTGGCCCGTCGCGGCTACAGCTTCCCCGCGCTCCAGTGCTGAACCTCCGCGCTGGAGTGCTGAACTCCCTCGCTGGGGCGCTGGTCCGCCTCGACCGGTGACACGGACCGTGTCGTTGGTCTGACCCTCCTCGTTTCCACCCGGATTCGGCCGACCATTCCCGGTCACCAGCCGCCCGGCGGCACGGTCCGCGGACGTGCGTGCCGTAGCTTCCAGGGCAAGCAGAGAACGGCTTTCCGGAGTGCGAGGCAGCCGAGACGCTGGCGTGTCGAGCGTCCACCTCACGCTCGTCGAGGTGCTCCGGAACGGCTTCCGTCCCTCGAGGAGACAAATCGATGGCGCACAGTGACGGCTTCAACCGGCGGGGATTCCTCCACGGCTCGGCGCTCGCCGCCGGCTCGATCATGTTGGCAGGATGCACGGGCAGTGGGTCCAAACAGTCCAACACCTCGGGGAAGTCCGGCGGCCCGGCCAAGACCGCGGCCAAGGGGTCCGAGACGAAACCCCTGGCGGCGCCGTCGGAGTTCAAGGAGGCGCCCTCCCTCGCCAAGCTCGTGAAGTCCGGAGAGCTTCCGCCGGTGAAGGACCGCCTGCCCGGCTCGCCGTACGTCCTGCCGCACCGCTGGCTCGAGTCCGGCAACTACGGCGGCCGGCTGCAGATGATCATGGCCGAGAGCTACTCGTCGGCGATCAAGGAGTACATGTACGGGAACTCGTTCCTGCGGTACCTCAACGACGGGCTCGACATCGGCCCGGGCCTGGTCGAGAGCTGGGAGTCGAACGACGACGCGACCGAGTGGGTCTTCCACTTCCGCAAGGATCTCAAGTGGTCGGACGGCAAGCCGTGGTCCACCGACGACATCATGTACTGGTGGAACGACATGGTGAACAACGAGGCCTACACCGGCATGGACCCGCCCGACGACGTGCGCTCCGGCCGGGACACCGTGGCGAAGGTTGCCGCGCCTGACAAGACCACGCTGACACTCACCTTCGACGCCCCGGCACCCATCACGCCCGAACGCCTTGCGGCGTGGGTCAACAGCGCCGCCCAGGAGGGCAGCGTCGGCCCGTTGTGGATGATGCCCAAGCACTACATGTCGCAGTTCCACCCGACGTACAACAAGCAGATCACCAAGAAGGACTGGTACCTCGAGCACGACAACAAGGGCGACTTCGGCCGCAACGTCGACTGCCCGACGATGACCGGGTGGCGCCTGAAGGCTTACAAGGAAGGGCGCAGCGTCGTCCTCGAGCGCAACCCTTACTACTGGTGCGTCGACAAGGAAGGCCAGCAGCTTCCCTACCTCGACGAGGTGCAGTTCAACATCGTCGTCGACGACGAGGTGCAGAAGCTGCAGATGACCGAGGGCAAGGTCGACTACGTACACGGTGGCCACCACGGTCTCGTCCTCGGCGACATCTCGGGGTTCAAGCAGGCCGAGGACCGCACGAAGGTGCGGGTCAATTTCTGGGACAGCGGTTCCGGAACCGGCTCCATCGTGTTCTTCAACTACGACTACCCGGAGCCGGAACTGCGGAAGCTGATCCGCAACCCGAAGTTCCGCCAGGCGATGTCGTACGCGATCAACCGTCCCGACGCCCGCAAGTCCATCTACTACAACACCGGCGAGGAGACGACGGGAACGCTGAGCCCGAAGGGCGAGACGTTCACCATCAACGACGAGGCCAAGAAGAAGTACGTCGAATGGCGGGACGCGTACAACAAGTTCGACGCCGAGAAGGCGAAGTCGATGCTCGACGAGCTGAAGGTCGTCGACAAGGACGGCGACGGCAAGCGCGAACTCCCCAACGGCAAGCCGCTGACGCTCTTCCTCGACTACCCCGCCGACGCGACCGACGAGCACATCCAGAAGAACAACCTCTTCAAGCGGGACTGGGAGGCGATCGGTGTCACGACCAAGCTCAACCCCGTGGCGCCGGAGGCGTTCGGCGAGAAGTGGGGTCGTGGCGAGCTCATGACCACGACGGCGTGGGAGGTCGGCGACAACAGCCCACTCGTCTATCCCGGTTGGGTGATCCCGGTCGAGACGGGGCACTGGGCGCCCCTGCACGGCCAGGCGTTCACCATGCAGACGGGTGATCCCAAGAAGCTCGAGGCGCAGAAGAACCTCTCGCCCTGGAAGCGCACCCCGCCGTGGATCCTCCCGGAGAAGGGCGACCCGATCGACCGGCTGTGGAAGCTGTACGCGAAGGCGAGGGTCGAGCCCGACCGGATGAAGCGCATCGCCCTGATGTGGGAGGTGCAGAAGATCCACATCGACGAGGGACCGTTCTTCTACGGCGTCGTGGCCAACTACCCCCGCATCGTGCTGGTGCGTGACGGCCTGAAGAACGTGCCCAAGAAGGAGAACCTCGCGCTCGGCGGCTGGGTCAACCCGTGGATCCTGCCGTCGCCCGCGGTCTACGACCCCGAGGCGTACTTCTGGGACAAGCCTGACCAGCACGCCTGACGGCGTTCCTGCGGCGGTGCCGGCCGGGGCGGAAGCGCCCCGGCCGGCACCTTTTTCGTGGGCAGGCGGTGTAGGTCAGGATGGCCGCATGCTGATCCGCCATCGGGGCCACGCGCCCACCGTCCACGCGTCCGCCTTCGTCGCGCCGGGCGCGACCCTCGTCGGCCAGGTCGTCGTGGGGCCGCGGGCCCGGGTCATGACGGGCGCCGTGCTCGACGCCGAGGGTTCCCGCGTCGAAGTGGGCGAGGCCTGTGTCGTCGCCGAACACGCTGTCCTGCGGGCCAGCGCCGTCGGCGACGAGGAGCGTCCGGCACGCCTGGGCGACCACGTGTTCGTCGGGCCGCATGCGACCGT
Organism: uncultured Actinomycetota bacterium; assembly: GCA_963721745.1. Classification (GTDB taxonomy): domain Bacteria; phylum Actinomycetota; class Actinomycetes; order Propionibacteriales; family Actinopolymorphaceae; genus Thermasporomyces. The sequence goes on from CAVRKO010000009.1 coordinate 397,624, forward strand.
CCTCGGCTGCGACGTGGGCCGCTGCAGCTATCTCGCCGCCCAGGTCACCGTCCTGCACGGCGCCCGGCTCGGCCCGGGCGCCAGCATCGCGGTCGGGGCACTTGTGCACGCCCGGACGGTCGTGCCCGGGGAGTTCTTCGTCCCGCCGCACACGATGGCGGTGGGCGACCCGGTACGCGTGCTCACGCCCGACCAGCGGGACGACGTGGCAGCGGCGATCAGCGCCGCCGGCTTCGCGTCCGCCGCATTCGGCGTGGAGGCCGCCTGGGACGACCGGCTGACCAGGTACGAAGCGGCCGCGGAGGCCAGGGTCGAGGAGTTCGGTGCCCACCACGGCGACGAGATCCTCGAGCCCTGAGGCGGCACGTCCGCCCGCGGCGAAGCGGTGGCCTTGCGCCGGGTTCGGCCGGGTTGCGGCGGGCACGGACCGGATGCCCGGCCTGTCGGGGAGAGCCTGTCGGCGCACGACCGTAGGCTGGTCGTCAAGATGAGTGCTCTCTCCTCGGAAGACCAGCTGACCGTGCCCACCGACGACGGCGACACCGAGCGGCCGCCGCCGCGGCGTCGGGACCCAGAGTCGATCCTGGAGGGCCTCAACCCCTCCCAGCGCGCAGCGGTCGTCCACGAGGGCCATCCGCTGCTCGTCGTGGCGGGTGCGGGTTCGGGCAAGACCCGGGTGCTGACCCGTCGGATCGCCTGGCTGCTGGCGCAGCGCGACGCCCGACCGAGCGCCATCCTCGCGATCACGTTCACCAACAAGGCGGCGGGGGAGATGCGCGAACGGGTCGCCGCGCTGGTCGGGGAACGCGCGGCGACATACATGTGGGTCTCGACGTTCCACTCCTCGTGCGTCCGCATCCTGCGCAGGGAGATCAAGCGGTTCGGCATGTCGTCCTCGTTCTCGATCTACGACGACGCCGACTCCCGGCGGCTCATGACCCTCGTGTGCCGCGACCTCGACCTCGACTCCAAGCGCTACAACCCCCGCGCGATCCTCAATTGGGTCTCCAACCTCAAGAACGAGCTGATCGATCACGAGGAGGCCGCTCGCGGCGCGCAGAACCACCTCGAACAGACCTTCGCCGAGTGCTACGAGCTCTACCAACGCCGGCTGGCCGAGTCGAGCGCGCTCGACTTCGACGACCTGATCATGACGACGGTGCACCTGCTGCAGGCGTTCCCGGAGGTGCGCGACCACTACCGCGGCAGGTTCGCCCACGTCCTCGTCGACGAGTACCAAGACACCAACCACGCGCAGTACGCCCTCGTCCGCGAGCTCACCAACGCCGAGGGTGACGGGCCGCACGGCGAGCTCATGGTGGTGGGCGATGCTGACCAGTCGATCTACGGCTTCCGGGGCGCGACGATCCGCAACATCCTGCAGTTCGAGGAGGACTTCCCCGACGCCCGGGTGATCCTGCTCGAGCAGAACTACCGCTCGACCCAGACCATCCTGTCCGCCGCCAACGCCGTCATCAGCCGCAACGAGGGCCGCAAGCCCAAGAACCTCTGGTCCGACGCCGGCGCCGGCGAGCCGGTCGTCGGCTACGTCGCCGAGGACGAGCACGACGAGGCGCAGTTCGTCGCGGAGGAGATCGACCGGCTGGGCGACGAGAAGGCCGCCAAGCCCAAGGACGTCGCGGTCTTCTACCGCACCAACGCACAGAGCCGGGTGTTCGAGGAGATCTTCATCCGGGTCGGCCTTCCCTACAAGGTCGTCGGCGGCGTGCGGTTCTACGAACGCCGTGAGATCCGCGACGCGCTGGCCTACCTCCGACTGCTCGCCAACCCCGAGGACACGGTGTCGCTCCGCCGGATCCTCAACGTTCCCAAGCGCGGCATCGGCGACCGGGCCGAGGCATGTGTCGAGGCACTGTCCCAGCGAGAGCGGATCACGTTCTGGCAGGCCCTGCGACAGCCGGACGAGGCTCCGGGTCTCGCTACCCGGTCGGCCAACGCCATCCGCGGCTTCGTCGCGATGATCGACGAGCTGCGCGCCGCGGTCGACGACAACGTTCCACCGGCGGACATCCTGGAGCAGGTCCTCGCCAAGACCAGTTACCTGCACGAGCTCGAGGTCTCCGGCGACCCCCAGGACGAGACCCGCGTCGAGAACCTCGCCGAGCTGGTGGCGGTCGCGCGGGAGTTCTCCGAGGCGGCGGAGTCGGAGGGGCGCGAGCCCGGACTCGCCGAGTTCCTCGAACGGGTGTCCCTGGTCGCGGACGCCGACCAGATCCCCGACAGCGACGACGACAGCGGCGTCGTGACCCTGATGACCCTGCACACCGCCAAGGGGCTGGAGTTCCCGGTGGTGTTCCTCACCGGTCTCGAGGACGGCGTGTTCCCGCACTCCCGTTCGCAGAACGACGCGAAGGAGCTCGAGGAGGAACGCCGGCTCGCCTACGTCGGCATCACCCGGGCCCGCCAGCGCCTCTACGTCTCACGTGCCGTCATCCGCAGCGCCTGGGGGGCGCCGCAGCAGAACCCCGGCTCCCGGTTCCTCGACGAGATCCCGAGCGAGCTGGTGCAGTGGCGGCGTACCGAGGCAGACCACACCTCGTGGTCGTCGCAGTCTGCCTCCGCCCGCAGGGCCGACCGGCAGGCCCGCAGCCGTCCGGGTCAGCGGGCGGTGATCTCCGTGGCTCCTGGCGACCGCGTGGTGCACGACACCTTCGGCATGGGATCGGTCGTGGCGACTGCCGGCCAGGGCGACAACGCCGAGGCGACCGTCGACTTCGGCTCGGGCGGGGTCAAGCGCTTCCTGATGAGGTACGCGCCCCTCGAGAAGCTCTGAGGGCTGGGGGCCGCGCCGCACCACGACCCCTCACGGGAGAGGGCGCGGCCGGGGAGTGAGTCAGAGCGGAAGGCCGAGCCGGCGGAGCCAGGGCATCGGGTCGATCGCGTCGCCACCGCCGGGGTGCACCTCGAAGTGCAGGTGCGGGCCGGTGGAGTTGCCGGTACTTCCGACGTAGCCGATCGTCGTGCCTGCCTTCACGTAGCCGCTCCGGTAGGCGTAGCGGGACATGTGGCAGTACCACGTCTCGGTGCCGTCGTCGTGGCGGAGCACGATGCGGTTGCCGTAGGGGCCGTCCCAGCCTGCCTCGACGATCTCGCCGTCGCCAACCGCCCGGATCGGGCTGCCCATCGGTGCGGCGAAGTCCTGGCCGGTGTGGTCGGCCTCCCACATGTTGCCGGCCTGGCCGAAACCGGAGGAGAGCCGGTACGAACGCAGCGGGAGCACCCACTCGATGATGCGTTCCATCACGTGCTGGTCGTTGGCGCCGGCGGCCCCACGCTTGAGAGCCGCGAGCTCCTTGCTGCGGGCGAGCTCCCAGGCGGCGCGTTCCTTGGCGGTGGCCCTGGCGAGCTCCGCGGCCGACCGCGCGTCGGCACGTGCGGCGCGTTCGGAGACCGCCGCGTCGCGGCGGGAGCGGTCCGCCCGCCCGGCCGCAGCGGCGCGGGCCTCCTGGAGCTGACCGACGGTCAGTGCGATCCCGGCAGGAGCCGCGCTGTGGTCGGAGTTGAGGGCGGTGCCGGCGGCCGACTGCACGAGGGTGCCGGACGCGGCGGCGACGAGAGTGGCGACGCCTGCGAGGGCGGGAACGGTCGGGAACGCACGTCGTGCGGGTGCCTTCCGGCGAGCGCCGGGCCGGCGGGGTCGGCCGGTGACCGTACCGGTGCGGGGGGCATGGGCGGCGGGCTCGGTCGGGAGCTCACGGTCGCGGCTGCGGGCGGCGACTCCGCGCGTGGCGTCAGCAGGACGCGGCGTCGGGCGACGGGCGGAGCGAGGGGTGCCCGCGTATCCAGCCGGGTCTGTGACCCGTGGGACGGCAGCGGGACGCGCCGGGCGTGGAGCCGCACGGCGCGGGGACTCGGATCGGCCGGCCGGCTCCGACCAGCGCGAGGTGACGGGTCCGAACCGCTCCTGCGGGTCCTCGGCGTTGGCCCTCGCTCGCATGACTGATCGCGAGAGCATGCCGGAACGGGTCGCGCTGCGCGCGGGTCCCCAGGCGGCGCGCGGAGGTGCCGGCTCGATCCGCCGTGCGGCGGGTGCGCTCGGCCGCTCGATGCGGGACGCGGCTGGAGCGAACTCGCGGGAGCCAGTGGTCGTACGCCGGCCAGAAGGGGTCTTGATCGCTTTCGAGCCGGAGGGCCGAAAGCGAGGCGCCGGCGCAGCACGACGGTGCTTCGCGGGCTCGGCCACGGGCGTGAACCTTCCTTGACGACGGACGACTCGTGAAGGACAGCTGGCTACTCGGGGACGCCTAGACGACCCAGCGAGGCGAGACGCGGAGGACGATAACGGATAGATCAAGCCCCGCCAAATCACCGCGCACAGAATGTGCCGAATTTGGACTGCAAAAGGCCGCTAAACAGACATAACAGCCCTGGTGCGTGCGAAGAGTAGTCAGATGGGGTCGAATCGTCATCGGAGTGTTCCGGCGCGCCCGCGGGGCGCCGCCGGATGGCTTAGGTTCAGGGCGTCGACGGGTGCGGCCGCGGTCTCGTTCGCGGTCTGACGGGTGGCGACGGGTGCGGAGGAGTCGGTGATGGCAGTGGCCCAGGCGGGACCGGGTGGCGAGGCGTCGGCGCGGGAGCCGCAGGGCGGCTCCGCCGCGGCGCGTACCGCTCCGATCCGGGTGATCGTGGCGAAGCCCGGCCTCGACGGACACGACCGCGGTGCCAAGGTCGTCGCCCGCGCGCTGCGCGACGCCGGCATGGAGGTCATCTACACCGGGCTCCACCAGACGCCCGAACAGATCGTGGAGACAGCGATCCAGGAGGACGCGGACGGCATCGGCCTGTCCGTCCTGTCGGGTGCCCACATGACGCTGTTCGAGCGGGTCATGCAGCTCCTCCGCGACCGCGGTGCCGACGACATCGTTGTGTTCGGCGGCGGCATCATTCCCGAGGCAGACATCCAGGCGCTCGCGAAGATCGGCGTGGCCATGGTCTTCACACCGGGCGCAACCACCCACGACATCGTGAGCTGGGTACGCACGCACCTGGCCGCCACCGACACCGACGCCGATACCAACGCCGACGCCCCGACCACGGCCGCGACGACCGGCTCCGAGGGCTCGGACAGCGCGAGCTGAGGGCGCCGCGACACTCGTGGCTGCCGACTGCGACGACGGACGCGATCCGTGCCGCGGCAGCGGGATGGGCGTCGACCGGTGCCGCGGTGGCAGGGCCGCCACTGGCGGGGGCGGCGAGGCCAGCGGCCAGCAGGGCGAGCGGGGTCAGGCGCTCCACCCACCGTTCGCGGCGGGATGTTCATGGGGCTAGGCTCGCGGCCGGGCTTCGGTGCCGTCACCCGGCCCGGCCAGGCGTACACGCACTGACGAGAAGAGCGCTCGTGGACCTGATGGAATACCAGGCGAAGGAACTCTTCGCCAGGCATGGTGTGCCGGTCACCCTCGGCCGGGTCGTCGACACACCCGACGACGCCAGGGCGGCGGCCGCCGAGTTCGGCGGCACCGTCGTGGTCAAGGCGCAGGTCAAGGCCGGCGGCCGCGGGAAGGCGGGCGGAGTGAAGCTAGCCTCCGGTCCCGACGAGGCCGCCGCCCATGCGCGCGACATCCTCGCGCTCGAGATCAAGGGCCTGCCGGTGCGCAGGGTCCTGGTCGCGCCGGCAGCGGAGATCGCCGAGGAGTACTACTTCTCGTTCCTCGTCGACCGGGCCAACCGCACCCACCTCTGCATCGCGAGCGCCGAGGGCGGCATCGAGATCGAGGAGGTCGCGCACACGAATCCCGACGCCGTGGCGATGGTCGCGGTCGACCCGATCGCGGGTGTCGACGAGGACATCGCCCGCGGGATCGTGTCGGCGGCCAAGCTCCCCGCCGAGATCGCCGACGACGCGGTGGCGACGATCGTCAAGCTGTGGGACGTCTTCGTCGCCGAGGACGCCACCCTGGTCGAGGTCAACCCGCTCGTGAAGCTCACCAACGGTCGGGTCGAGGCGCTCGACGGCAAGGTGACCCTCGACGACAACGCGTCCTTCCGGCACCCCGAGCACGCGGAGTTCGAGGACCGGGCCGCTACCGACCCGCTCGAGCAGCGGGCCAAGGAGAAGGACCTCAACTACGTCAAGCTGCAGGGCCAGGTCGGCATCATCGGCAACGGCGCGGGCCTCGTGATGAGCACGCTCGACGTCGTGGCCTACGCCGGTGAGGAGTTCGGTGGCGTCAAGCCGGCCAACTTCCTCGACATCGGCGGCGGCGCCTCTGCCGAGGTGATGGCCAACGGACTCGAGATCGTGCTCTCCGACCCCGACGTCACCGCCGTCTTCGTCAACGTCTTCGGTGGCATCACCGCCTGCGACTCGGTGGCCAACGGCATCGTGTCGGCGTTCGCTCTCCTCGCGGAGCGCGGCGAGTCGGTCTCCAAGCCCCTCGTCGTACGCCTGGACGGCAACAACGCCGACCTCGGCCGGCAGATCCTCGCCGACGCCGCCCTCGCGGGCGTCGAGCAGGTCGACACCATGGACGGCGCCGCGCGACGCGTGGCCGAGCTTGCGGCCACGGCCGGCTAGGAGCGAGCAGATGGCGATCTTCCTCACCGAGACCAGCAGGGTCATCGTCCAGGGCATCACCGGCTCCGAGGGCACCATCCACGCCCGGAAGATGCTGCGGGCGGGCACCAACGTCGTCGGCGGCGTCAACCCGCGCAAGGCGGGCCAGAAGGTCGAGATCGACGGCACCTCGCTGCCGGTGTTCGGCACCGTGGGCGAGGCCATGAAGGAGACGGGCGCCGACGTGAGCGTCCTGTTCGTGCCGCCCGCGTTCACCAAGGACGCCGTCAACGAGGCGACCGATGCGGGCATGCCCCTCGCCGTCGTGATCACCGAGGGCGTGCCGGTGCACGACACGGCTGACGTGTTCGCCCGGGCCCAGAAGGACGGCCGCACCAGGATCGTCGGGCCCAACTGCCCCGGCGTGGCCTCGCCCGGCAAGTCCTACGCCGGCATCATCCCGGCCGACATCACCGGTTCCGGTCCGATCGGACTGGTGTCCAAGTCGGGCACGCTGACCTACCAGATGATGTACGAGCTGCGTGACATCGGCTTCTCGACCGCGGTCGGCATCGGTGGCGACCCCATCATCGGGACGACCCACATCGATGCCCTCGCCGCGTTCGAGAACGACCCCGAGACCGAGGTCATCGTCATGATCGGCGAGATCGGCGGCGACGCGGAGGAACGCGCGGCGGAGTTCATCAAGGCCAATGTCACCAAGCCCGTGGTCGGATACGTCGCCGGCTTCACCGCCCCCGAGGGCAAGACGATGGGCCACGCGGGCGCGATCGTGTCCGGCTCGTCCGGCACCGCACAGGCCAAGCAGGACGCGCTGGAGGCGTGTGGCGTCAAGGTCGGCAAGACGCCGAGCGAGACCGCGCGTCTTGTCCGCGAGCTGGCCGAGCACCGCTGACGAGTAACCACCGCACGCGCAGAGGCGGCCGCCGTCCACCGACGAGGTGGAGGGCGGCCGCTTCGCTGTGCCGCGGTCTGCCCGGCGTTCAGTCTCCCGCGTACGCCGTGAGGCGGTCGGCGCTCGCCTGCAGCGGCGGCGCCATCGGGTCGCTGTCGTAGGTGAGGTCCTGCCCCTGCTGGTGCCAGACGACGACCGAGAGCGCGGCACCGTTGCGGGCGAGCCCGACCACCTCGACCTCGCCGGTCTCGTCGCCGTTGTCGTGGCCGACCCACCACCAGCTGGCGGCGCCGGCCGGAACGGTGACCTCGGTCGGACCGTGGGACGTGCCCCACGCGCAGTCGCCGAGCCAGCCGGCGAAGGTGTCGTAGGCGGCCGAGGCGTCGGCCGCCGAGCCGAAGACACTCACGACGTTGACGCCGGTGACGGTCGCGTCGGTGCCCCAGGTGAAGGTGCGGTGGACGGCGGCCTGCCCTCCGAGACCCGCGAGGTCTGCGCTCTGGCAGACGGAAGCGGTGGCGGTGCCTTCGCCCGGCGCGCCCTGATCGCCGCTCCACGTCAGCTCCGAGTCGTTGACCGTGGGCATCTCGGAGCCGGTCAGCAGGGCGCCGAGGCCGAGCTCTGGTGGCGTCGGGCTGGCCGTGGGCGTGTCGTCGCCCGGAGGCGTGGGGGACGGCGTGGTGGGAGGCGGTGGTGCGGCATTGGTCGGGCCGGGCGGCGCCGCGTTGTGCGGACCTGACCCGACGGCGCCGGGAGCGGGCGGCGCGGAGTCGGGCGACGTCGAATCGGTCGCGAACGGCGTCGTCGGACCGGGGGACAGGATCCGGCCCGGAGCGCTCCGGGACTCGTGGGCCGTCGGCTGTGGCGACGACGTGCGGTCGGACGGCGACGGCGCGAGGTACGGGTTGGCCAGCATCACCGGATCGCCGGGCACTCCGACGACGGCGCTGTAGCCGAGCACGCCGACCCCTGCGACGACGGCGAGGCCGGTGCTCGCCGCCCGGCGGACCTGGCGGGCGGCGCCGCGGTGGCGGACAGTCGTGTCCTCGGCCCAGGCCACCCGGTCGACGTCGGAGCGCAGGAGCGACAGCTGATCAGTCAGCTCGCACTCGAAGTCAGCGGGCATTCTGCGTCTCCTCCTGGGCGCCTTCGTCTTCGGGCTGGTCGTCACGCAACAGTTCGGCGAGGGCCTGGCGGCCTCGCGAGAGTCGGGCCTTGACCGTGCCACTCGCGACACCGGTCTCCTGTGCGACCTCCTCGACGGAGAGCCCCGCCAGATGGTGCAGCACGATCGCCCGGCGCTGCGCCTCCGGAATCTCCTTCAGCGCCGCTACCAGCGCGACGTTGTCGGGACTCGGCTCGGGCGCGTGCATGGGTGGTCCGTGCCGAGCCATTGCGGCGATGCCGTTCTTGATCTTGCGCCAGCGGCTGGCGGCGATACGCCAAGCGACGGTACGGAGCCACGCTTCGGGATTGACGTGCTCCGACACGCGGTCCCAGTGTTGCCAGGCTCGCGCGTATGCCTCTTGGACGCAGTCTTGGGCGTCAGCCAGGTTGCCGGTCATTGCGTACATCTGGTGGAGCAGCCGATGTCGGGTCGCGTGATAAAAGGCATCGAACTCGTCGGCATTCGCCATGAGTCCTCCGCCATTCAGCTGACTCTCACCCCAGATGACACCGCACAAGGACCCACGGTTGCAGCGTGACCCACACCAACACCGGGAGAGGCGGAAGGGCGGTCACCGCGCACCACATGGGCAGGGATGAACCTATCCATAGTGGACCACCTCTGCTGATCGACCCCCAGGTGATCCTGTCCGGACCGCCGGACAGGTCCGGTGGCCTACCCGTGGCGGACCCGTGGCGGACCCGTGGAGCAGGGCGCTCCGTGCGACGGTGCGGCGTGTTGCAGACGGGCTCCGGCGGGCCCGGCTGCGAGCATGGTCGCAATGACCGACGTGCTGGCCCGCCCATCGGAGCGGGCACCCGGGGAGCCGGCCGGAGGACAGTCCCGGCCGGCGGTGGTGGGTGCGCTGCTCGCGGCCGGCTGGGCCGCTCTTGCGGGCGCGCTGCCGTGCGCGGCGGCCGCCGTGGTCGGGTGGTTCGCCACGACCGGCGGGACCGCGCCGTGGGCCCTCCGCGTCGGCGCGGACGCCTGGCTCCTGGCGCACGGGGTACCGATCGACCTGGCCGCCGGCCGCCTGGCGCTGGTCCCGCTCGGCCTGTCGCTGCTGCCGGTGATCCTGCTGTGCCGGGCGGGCGCGTGGGTCGGCCGTACCTGTGCGGTCGCGAAGGTCGGCCACGTCGTCGCGGGAGCGGTCGTCCTCGCCGGTGCGTACGCCGGTTTCGCCGCGCTCGTCGCCGTCCTCGCGCGGACTCCCGGCGCCTCGCCCGACCTCACCCGGGCGCTCGCCCACGCGGGCGGCCTCGCGCTGCTGGCCGGTCTCGCCGGGATCCTGCGTACGAGTGGGCACGGCCGGGGCGGCTGGCGAGCCCTGCCGGAGGAGGTACGGGCCGCGGTCCACGGCGGGTTCGCGGCCCTCGTGGGCATGCTCACCCTCGGCCTGCTCCTGGTTGCCGCCTCGCTCGTGGCCCACGCGTCGCGGCTCACCGATCTCGCGGCGGGACTCGGCCCGGGTGTCGTGGGGCTGGTCCTGCTCGCGGTCGCGTGCCTCGCGTACCTTCCGAACGCCGCGGTCTTCGCCGCCACGTACGCCCTGGGTCCGGGGTTCGCCCTCGGTACCGGCACCGTCGTCGCGCCCACCGGCGTCGTGCTCGGTCCGCTTCCCGCGTTCCCCCTCCTGGCTGCCGTACCGGTCGGGTCGACGCCACCCGTCTGGTCGATGGCGGTGCTGGCCCTCCCGATCGCGGCGGGTGTGGTGGCCGGGCTCGCGGCCGTGCGCCGGTTCCCCGCGTACGGCATGGACGCCGCCGCCCTGCGCGGTGGGCTCGCGGGCGTTGCCGGCGGCGTTGTCTTCACCGGTCTCGCCGCCCTGGCAGGCGGCTCGGCCGGTCCCGGGCGACTCGCGGACGTCGGCCCCTCGCTCCTGCCGGTCGGGGTCGTCGCCGTCAGCACGCTCGGCATCGCCGGTGCCGTGGGTGTACTGGCGACCTACGCATGGCGGTGGGCGCGCGGGAACCGACCTGTGCGGGCGGCGGGGGAGTAGCCGGTCCGGTCGAAGGCCGCGGTCAGTTGGGCGTACCCACCCGGTCCATGATGCGGTTCTCGAGGTGCCGCTGGCAGCCGTCCCTCGCGGTCTGGGTGTTGGCGCCGGACAGGCACTGCTGGTACTCGACGACCTCGTCCCAGAAGACGACCGCCGTCACCGTGAGGATCCCGGCAAAGACGGTCGCGACGGCTCCGAGCACCAGCCCAGGGGTCGCGCCGGGTACGACCATCCGGTTGCTGGCGCCGGCTCGCCGGGCGCGTAGACCGAGCACGATGGCGGCGATCCCCAGCGCGAGGCCCAGCGGGAACGCGGCGACGCTGGCGAGCAGCCCGGCGATGCCGAGGACGAGCGCCCAGCGGCCGAGCCCGCGGAGCCGCCGCACCTGTTCCTCCGAGGGTGGCGAGCCGTTGGATCCCCGCCCATGCCCGGACCCGTGCGACTGGCTCGTCCCGTTCGACTGGCCCCAGCCGTGGTTCTGTCCGGGTTCGTGAGGGCCGTCGGACCGGCCGCCGGCGGTACCGCCGCCCGACCTCGATCCGGGTGAGGGCGCCGACTCCGACCCAGCCGCCGATCCGGACCCCGACTCGGACGCCGGCCCGTTCGACGGGCGGTCATGGGCGGAGTTGTCCTGCGACATCCCCGCGGGCGGGACGATCCGGGCGTACGGCGACGAGGGGGAGGGTCGTCCGAAAACGCGGTCCGCGTCCGCGGGCGCAGAGGTGCCCTCCGCCGGAATGGGAGCGAGCTGCAGCTCCTCCCGGTCACCGGCGGCGTCGCCTGACGTCCGTCCGGTGGCGGGGCGGTCGGCGCGTTCCTCCGGCTGAGGATCGCCCGGACGCTCTTCGGGGCTGCTCACAGGGGCATCTCCTGTCGTCTGTCGCGGCTACCGCTATCGTGACGGAACGTCCCGCCCGACGTGAACGTGCCCCGGGTCGGCGCGCCCCACCGACGATCCTCACACCGACGCGGGACGCCCGTCCGACCAGCGAGGAGCCCATCCTGTCCGCCCGCCTCGTCGTCCTGCTCTCGGGATCCGGCACCCTGCTGCAGGCACTGCTCGACGCCGTGAGTGACCCGGCGTACGGCGCCAACGTGGTCGCGGTCGGTGCCGATCGCCCGGACGTCGAGGGCCTCGCGCGCGCCGAACGCGCCGGCGTCCCCACGTTCGTCCTGCGGGTCAAGGACTTCCCGAGCCGGGAGGAGTGGGATGCCGCCCTTGCCGAGCAGGTTGCGGCCCACGAGCCCGACCTCGTGGTCTCGGCCGGCTTCCTCAAGCTCGTGGGCAAGCGGTTCCTCGCGGCCTACGGCGGGCGCTACGTCAACAGCCACAACTCCCTCCTACCCGCGTTCCCGGGGATGCACGGCCCTCGGGACGCACTGGAGTACGGCGTCAAGGTCACCGGCGCGACGCTCTTCGTGGTCGACGAGGGCGTGGACGCCGGCCCGATCGTCGCCCAGGTCGCCGTACCCGTCGAGGACGACGACACCGAGGAGTCCCTGACCGAACGCATCAAGGTCGCCGAACGCCAGCAGCTCGTGGACGTCATCGGGGCGATGGTCCGGCACGGCTTCACCGTCGACGGCAGAAAGGTCACCATCCCGTGAACGACGAAGCGACCAGCGCGAGCGCGCTGCCCGACGGTCGGCGACCGATCCGCCGCGCTCTCGTCAGCGTGTACGACAAGGCGGGGCTGACCGAGCTGGCCCGCGGCCTCGCCGCTGCCGGGGTGCAGATCGTGTCCACCGGCTCGACCGCCGCGACCATCGAGTCCGCCGGCGTCGACGTCACGCGGGTGGAGGACCTCACCGGTTTCCCCGAGTGCCTCGGCGGCCGGGTCAAGACCCTGCACCCCCGGGTGCACGCGGGACTCCTCGCCGACCAGACCAACCCCGACCACGGGCGGCAGCTGGACGAGCTCGACATCGCGCCGTTCGACCTGCTCGTGTCCAACCTCTATCCGTTCGCCGCGACGGTTGCCTCGGGCGCCGGGCCCGACGACGTGATCGAGCAGATCGACATCGGCGGACCCGCGATGACGAGGGCCGCCGCCAAGAACCACACGTCGGTGGCTGTCGTGACGTCGCCGGAGCGCTACGCGGATGTGCTGGCGGCCGTGGCGGCGGGCGGCTTCACGCTCGAACAGCGCCAGCGGCTCGCGGTCGAGGCGTTCGTCCACACAGCGACCTACGACGTGCACGTGGCGTCCTGGATGGGCAACGTGCTGACGCAGACCGACGACGGCAGCGGCTTCCCGGCGTGGGCGGGTGCCACCTGGAACCGCCAGGCGATCCTCCGGTACGGCGAGAACCCCCACCAGCGGGCCGCGTTGTACGGCTCGGGGTTCGTTCCCGCGCCCGGCCTCGCGCAGGCCGAACAGCTGCACGGCAAGGAGATGTCGTACAACAACTACGTCGACGCCGACGCTGCCCGACGGGCGGCGTACGACTTCGAGGCGCCCGCCGTGGCGATCATCAAGCACGCGAACCCGTGCGGGATCGCGGTGGGCGGCGACATCGCCGACGCGCACGCGAAGGCGCACGCGTGCGACCCGGTCTCGGCGTTCGGCGGGGTGATCGCGACCAACCGCGCCGTCTCGGCCGACCTGGCGCGGCAGGTGGCGGAGGTGTTCACGGAGGTGGTCGTGGCGCCCGAGTTCGACCCCGAGGCGCTGGAGATTCTCACCCGCAAGAAGAACATCCGGTTGCTCCGGTGCCCGCCCGCGGCGCGCGGCGGCGTGGAGATGCGGCCGATCTCCGGCGGGCTGCTGATGCAGACCGCAGACGCGGTGGACGCTCCCGGCGACGACCCGTCGACCTGGCGGCTGGCCGCGGGCGGCGCGGTCGGTGACGACGTACTGGCGGACCTGGCGTTCGCCTGGCGGGCCGTCCGCGCGGTGAAGTCCAACGCGATCCTGCTCGCGTCGGGCGGCGCGACCGTCGGCGTCGGGATGGGGCAGGTCAACCGGGTCGACTCCGCGCGGCTCGCGGTGACCCGGGCGGGGGAGCGGGCGGCCGGGTCGGTGGCGGCCTCGGACGCGTTCTTCCCGTTCGCCGACGGACTGCAGGTCCTGCTCGACGCCGGGGTTCGCGCGGTCGTCCAGCCGGGCGGCTCGGTCCGGGACGACGAGGTGGTCGCGGCCGCGGAGGCGGCGGGCGTACCCCTTTACCTCACCGGGACCCGGCACTTCTTCCACTGAGGCGACGCCTCGGCGTCCGATCGTCTGAACCCTCCGCGGTTCGTCCCGCGTACGAAGAGGTGACGGGCCAACCACCCGCGGACGACGAGAAGACGAGGGAACCCGAGATGAAGCTTCGACAGATCGCGCCGATCGCCGGCCTGGTCGCGGGAGTGTTCACGGTCTCCGCATGCGGCGGCTACTTCACGACGAACGCCGGAGGAACGAGACCCGCAGCCGAGGACAAGCCCGCGGCGACCGCCACGAAGACGCCAGCCGCCAAGCCGACGTCCACCCCCGCTGCGAGCAGGGCCCTGGTGGTCCGGGCGACCCAGAAGGCCGGTTGGACGCCGTACATGCAGACGTCGGAGGGCAAGACCCTCTACCGCTCCAACAAGGACAGCAACCAGCCGGCGACCAGCAACTGCGTCGGCCAGTGCGCCGAGAAGTTCGTACCCGTGCCGGCGGACGGCGGGACGGTTGTCGAGGGCATCGACCAGTCGATGATCGGCTCGCTCGACAGGCCCGACGGCACTTCCCAGCTGACCATCAAGGACTGGCCGGCCTACACCTACAAGGGCGACACCAAGCCCGGCGCGATGGGTGCCCAGGGCAAGGAGAACAACTGGTACGCGATGGCGCCGGATGGTTCGAAGGCGCTGACGCAGGCCGAGGCCCAGAAGGAGAAGCCGGCGGGAACGGTGGTGACGGACACGAAGCTGGCCGGCTTCACCTCGACCGTCCTCGTGAGCGGCAAGGGCCGGACGATGTACTTCTTCGCCCAGGACACCCCCAACGACGGCACCAGCGCCTGCGAGGGCGACGCCGACTGCAACCAGAAGTGGCCCCCGGTCCTCGCCGATGGCGGGCTCGACGTCGTGGAGGACTGTGTCGATCCCGACCTCGTGGGCACGATCACCCGCAAGGACGGCACCAAGCAGGTCACCGTGAACGGCTCGCCGGTCTACTACTACTTCCAGGACCAGGCGCCGGGTGACGCCAAGGGCCACGGAGTCGGCGGTGTGTGGTTCGCCGCGGGCGGCGACGGCCAGCGGGCACAGAAGGTCGGCGAGAAGGACCCGAACGCCGCCGGGAACGACGACGGAGGCGACGGCGGAAGCGACGACGGCGGTTACGACTACTGACCGATCGCGCGGGTACCACCGCGCCACGAACGCAGGATCCCCGCGTAGCGGGGGAGACGGGCCCGCCGCACCCAGCGGCGGGCCCGTTTCGCTGCCCACCCGGCGTACTGCTCCGCCTCCCCGACGCCTGCCGAGGTCCGGCGCCGCGGGCCGGACGGGTAGCCTGCGGTTCTGCGAGAAGGCAGTACGAGACGAGCCGCAGGAGGTCCTCCCGTGGTCGAGGAGTCCGGTCGTGGCGTGGCGGTCCCGGACGTACCCCCGGGCAGGTCCAGGGGCGCCAGGGGGGCCGACAGCGCCGGCGGAACCGGCCGTGTGCGGCGCGCGTTCTCGAGGTGGGGATACCGGAACAAGGGGCGCCCGCTTCCACCGATTCGTCCCTGGCCACGCCGTCAGTGGCCGCTCCTCGTGGTCCTCGCGGGCGTGCTGGTGTCACTCGTGGTCGTGCTCTTCGTCGACTTCAGGCCCGGCACCGTGCTCTTCGCGATATCGGTCCTGCTGGCGGCGGCGTTCCGGCTGGTGCTCACCACGCGCCGGGCGGGACTGCTGGTGCTGCGGAGCCGCGGCATCGACGTCGCGACGCTCACGATCATGGGTGTGGTGGCGCTCCTGCTGGCGCTCGCGATTCCCGACATCCGGTGACCTGCCGCCGGTCGTACGCCAGATGACCCCGAAGGCGGCCTAACCGGACTCTCGGCTAGTCTGGAGGGAACTATCTCGATACCAAGACACCCCCGGATTCGCTGAGTCCCGTAGGCCGTCCAGGACACCCAGGAGGCGAACACAACCATGGCGCGCAAGGGCAAGGTCGCCGTCGTCGGTGCGGGCTTCTACGGGTCCACCACCGCCCAACGGCTCGCTGAGTACGACATCTTCGACGAGGTCGTGCTCACCGACATCATCGAGGGCAAGCCCGAGGGCCTGGCGCTGGACATGAACCAGTCCCGATCCATCGAGGGCTTCGAGACCAGGGTCACGGGCCAGACGACCGGCCGGCGGGCGAGGGGTACGAAGCGATCGGCGGCTCCTCGATCGTCGTGGTCACGGCGGGACTTCCCCGCAAGCCCGGCATGAGCCGGATGGACCTGATCGAGACCAACGCCAAGATCGTCCGCCAGGTCGCCGAGAACATCGCCAAGCACGCGCCCAACGCCGTCGTCATCGTCGTCTCCAACCCGCTGGACGAGATGACCGCACTCGCCCAGCTCGCGACCGGTTTCCCCAGGAACCGCGTCGTGGGCCAGGCCGGGATGCTCGA
This sequence comes from uncultured Actinomycetota bacterium, assembly GCA_963721745.1. Lineage (GTDB taxonomy): Bacteria > Actinomycetota > Actinomycetes > Propionibacteriales > Actinopolymorphaceae > Thermasporomyces. The sequence goes on from CAVRKO010000009.1 coordinate 413,803, forward strand.
CACGGCACGGTTCACCCACTTTGTCGCCGAACAGCTCGAGGTTCCGGTCGGCGCCGTCCGTACGCTCACGCTGGGTTCCCACGGTGACACGATGGTGCCGGTTCCGAGCCAGTGCACGGTCGAGACGGCCGACGCCGCTGACCGATCTCCTGGCGGCCGAGCAGGTCGACGCGCTCGTCGAGCGCACCAGGGGCGGTGGTGCCGAGGTGGTCGCCCTGCTGAAGACTGGGTCTGCCTACTATGCGCCGTCCGCCGCGGCCGCCCGGATGGCCCGCGCGGTCGCCGAGGACTCCGGAGCCGTGCTGCCGGTGTGCGCATGGGTCGACGGCGAGTACGGCATCGGAGGTGTGTACCTGGGAGTGCTGGCCGAGCTCGGCAGCGAAGGTGTCCGGAGGGTCGTCGAGACCGAGCTCTCCGAGACCGAGTTGGCCGGGCTCCAGGCGGCGGCGGAAGCCGTCCGCGCCAAGCAAGCCGACGTCCAGAACCTGTAAGACCTTCGTAGCGCCCACCCCCGGCCGGAGGAGCCCCCCTTGTCGAAGATCAGCGTGAAGAACCCCGTCGTCGAGCTCGACGGCGACGAGATGACCCGGGTCATCTGGAAGGCGATCAAGGACCAGCTGGTCCTGCCCTACCTCGATGTCGAGCTCGACTACTACGACCTCGGCATCGAGGAGCGCGACGCCACCGACGACCAGGTGACGGTCGACGCCGCCAACGCGATCAAGCAGCACGGGGTCGGGGTGAAGTGCGCGACGATCACGCCGGATGAGGCGCGGGTCGAGGAGTTCGGCCTGAAGCAGATGTGGCGCTCTCCCAACGGCACCATCCGCAACATTCTCGGTGGCGTCGTCTTCCGTGAGCCGATCATCATCGCCAACGTCCCGCGGCTCGTCCCGGGATGGACCAAGCCGATCATCATCGGCCGTCACGCGCACGGCGACCAGTACAAAGCGACGGACTTCGTGGTGCCCGGCCCCGGCAAGCTCACGGTGACCTACACGCCGACCGACGGCAGCGCGCCGATGGAGTTCGAGGTCGCGAAGTTCCCCGGAGGCGGCGTCGCGCTTGCGATGTACAACTTCGACGACTCGATCCGCGACTTCGCGCGGGCCTCGTTCAACTACGGCCTCCAGCGCGGCTACCCCGTCTACCTGTCGACGAAGAACACCATCCTCAAGGCGTACGACGGCCGCTTCAAGGACCTCTTCGCCGAGGTGTTCGAGACCGAGTTCAAGGGGAAGTTCGAGCAGGCCGGCATCACCTACGAGCACCGCCTCATCGACGACATGGTCGCCCAGGCCATGAAGTGGGAGGGCGGCTTCGTCTGGGCGGCCAAGAACTACGACGGTGACGTGCAGTCCGACACCGTGGCACAGGGCTTCGGCTCGCTCGGCCTGATGACGAGCGTGCTGATGACGCCCGACGGCCAGACGGTGGAGGCCGAGGCGGCACACGGCACGGTGACGCGGCACTTCCGGCAGTGGCAGAAGGGCGAGAAGACCTCGACCAACCCGATCGCGTCGATCTTCGCGTGGACCCGCGGGCTCGCGCACCGGGGCAAGCTCGACGGCACCCCCGAGGTGACGGAGTTCGCGCGCACCCTCGAGCAGGTCTGCATCGAGACGGTCGAGTCGGGGAAGATGACCAAGGACCTCGCGCTGCTGGTGGGCGGCGACACGGCCTGGCTCTCCACCGACGAGTTCCTGACCGCCCTGGCCGACAACCTCGCCGCCCGGGTCAAGGCCGCAAGCTAGCCCACCTGGCACCGGGTAGGGGCCGCGGACGAAGCCCGCGGCCCCCTTGCGTGTGGTCCCAGTTCACGCGTGGTGGGACACCTGGCGTTGCGTACGCGCCAGGAAGTCCGGCTGGACCTCGACTCCCCAGCCGGGCGTGGACGGTACGGCGACAGCACCGTCGACCACCTGCATCGCGGGTTCGTAGATCCCCTTCGTCCACGGGGTGTCCTCGATGCTCCACTCGTGGAACTGGTGGCAGGCCGGCATCGACGCCGCCAGGTGCAGCGTGAACACCTGCAGCATCGAGCGGTTGGCACAGTGCGGTGTGCACGGGATGCCCGCGTCCTCGGCCATCCGGGCGACCCGGCGCGCTCGCGCGATGCCGCCGATGTAGCCGATGTCGGGCTGCACGATGTCGACCGCCGGCATGGCGATCATCCGGCGGAAGTGCACGAGGGAGTTGTCCTGCTCGCCGCCGGCGACGGGGATGTCGAGCGCGGCGGCGACCTGCGCGGTGTTCTCGAGTTCGGGATAGGGGCACGGTTCCTCGAAGTGGAAGTAGCCGTTGGCCTCGAGGATGCGTCCGACCCGGATCGCCCGTGACACCGTGAATCCGCTGTTGGCGTCGGCGTGGATGTGGAAGTCGTCGCCCATCGCCGCGCGGATGTGGGGGATGATCCGCTCGGTGCGTCCAGGCGAGGCATCCCGGTCACGCGCCATCACGTCGCCGATGCGAATCTTCGCGCAGCCGAACCCCTGCTCGGCGCGCAGCTTCTGCAGCCGTTCGGCCTCGTCCTCCGGGGTGATCGAGCGGCTCATGCTGGAGGCGTACATGGGTACGGCCGAACGGACCTCGCCGCCGAGCAGCTTGTAGACCGGCTGCCCCGTCACCTTGCCGAGCAGGTCCCAGAGGGCGGTGTCGACGCCACACAGGCCACGCAGGACGAAGCTGCTCGGGAACTTGTACGTCTCGCGGACGCAGCGCTCGACGAGTGCCTCGAGGTCCCACGGATCCCGTCCGAGGAAGAAGGGCGCCACCATCTCGTGCAGCACGTGCACGGTGAGGTCGGGGCGGAACGGCGAGGTCTGCCCGATGCCCTCGGCGCCGTCGTCGGTGCGTACGCGGACGAGCGCGATCTGGTCGGCGAGGAACGTCTCGATGCTCGCGATCTTCATCTGTACGGTCACGCGCCTTTCGGCTCGGCGGAAGTGGACCCATCCTCGCGGAGCCGGCCAGCGAGCGGAAGCGTGAGTGGAAGTGCGTCGAAACTGGGCACCATCGATCTGTCGGCCTTCACACATACGAATGATTCCGTCTATGCGAACGCCGAGTATCGTAGTCGGAGCCGACCGGCGAAGGCCAAGAACTCTGACCAGGCGTGGGAGCTCATCAAGTACTTCGCGCAGGTCAAGGGCGCGTCGGAGCTGGCGAAGCAGCGCGACCTCATCCCGGCCAACAAGGAGGCGGCCGAGGTGTTCAAGGCGACGCCAGGAAAGGCGCCGGCGCACCTGGAGCTCACCGTCGCGGCCACGGAGAACGGTGTCAACGAGAACTTCAGCCGGAACATCCAGCGGGCGCGGGCGATCTACCGCCCACAGCTGGACCTCATCTACAACGGTCAGCAGTCCGCGGCCGAGGCGCTGGGTGCGGTGAAGGACCGGGTCGAGCAGGCACTCGCCAGCGGCGGCTGACCGGCCGCGACGCCGGACCGCACGACCAGACGTACAGGCGAAAGACCAGACGTACAGCCGGAAGATCAGACGAGAAGAGGGATTCCATGCGGATCACCAGGGTCGAGTCGATCGTCCTGCTCGATCGCTACCAGCTCGTGCGAGTGCACACCGACGAAGGAGTGACCGGGGTCGGCGAGGTCAGCCCGATGAACGTCGCGGTCACGCACACGATGGTGGACAAGGCACTCGCACCACTCGTCGTGGGTGAGGACCCGGCCGACATCGAGCGGCTCTGGCACACGATGTTCCACAAGCCGTACAAGCTGGGCCCGATGGGCGCCCAGCTCGAGGCGATCGCCGGGATCGACATCGCGTTGTGGGACATCGCCGGAAAGGTGGCGGGCAAGCCGGTCTACGACCTGCTGGGTGGGAAGTTCCGCGCGGCGCCCGAGGTCTACGCCAGCTCGATGCAGCGCGGCATGACGCCGAAGGAGGAGGCCGAACGCGCCGTCGGCTTCCAGGAGCAGGGATACCGCGCGTACAAGATCCACTCTGCGACCCCGTGGATGTACGACGACGGCTTCGACCAGACCCTCGACACCGTACGCGAGATGCGGGCGGCCGTCGGCGACGACTTCGACATCCTGGTCGACGTCAACAACGCCTACTACCCGCACACCGCGATCAAGATCGCCCGCGGGCTCGAGGAGTACGGCACCTGGCACTTCGAGGAACCGTTGGCCGCGCACGACCACGACGGGTACGCCGCACTCGCCGCGGCGGTCGACATCCCGATCGCCGCAGGCGAGCAGGAGTACACCCGCTGGCAGTTCCGGGACCTCATCCTGCACGCGAAGCTCGACATCCTTCAGCCGGACGTCATCAAGTGCGGAGGGATCACGGAGTTCCGGAAGATCGCCGCTCTCGCGCAGACGTTCAACAAGCCCATCACGGTGCACAACACCCAGCCGACCGTGGGGACGCTCGCCCACCTGCACCTGTGGATGAGCACCCCCAACTGCGTCTACCCGCAGGAGTACAACATCGAGCCGCACCCGCTCCGGGACGAGTGGCCGATCTGGCAGGAGCCGGTTCTGGTCGAGAACGGCCGGATGAGCGCACCCGCAAAGCCCGGACTCGGTGTGGAACTCGACGACGACGTGGTGCGACGGTTGACCGAGACGGCCTGACCGGCCGTCCAGGCGCAACCGCGCCTTGACGGTCATCCCGCGAGACGAACTGGTGAGGAATCCATGCAGATCAAGGACGTACTGGTCACCTACGAACGCCGGCCGCACTCCGAGCGGCCGATCCGCGACGCCCTGCAGACACTGAGCGGCGGCGGCAGCGTGTCCGTGGAGGTGGTCGCCGACGACGGTCTGGTGGGTCGGGCGACGAGCTCGTTCGGTCGTGGTGACGGGGCTCCCCGCACGCTGGCCGTCCTGGTCGAGGAGGAGCTGGCACCCAAGGTCGTCGGCCAGGACGCCGAGCGGATCGGCGCGATCATGGAGTCGTTGAAGGCCGAGACGGAGTACCACGGTACGGCCGGCCTCGCGACGTTCGGCATCAGCGCGGTCGACGTGGCCCTCTGGGACCTGCTCGGCAAGGCGCACGGGGTGCCGACGTACCAGCTCTGGGGCGCCTACCGCGACCGGGTGCCGGCGTACGCGATGGTCGGGTGGAGCAACTTCACGCCCGACGAGCTCCGCGCCGAGGCCGCCCGGGCCGTCGGTGGCGGCTTTCGCGGCGTGAAGCTGAAGGTGGGTGCGGGACCCCTCGAGGACGACGTACGCCGGATCGAGGCCGTCCGTGCCGAGGTGGGCGCGGACGTCGCGATCATGGTCGACGCCAACCAGGTCCTGACGGTGAGCGAGGCGCTGCGCCGCGGGCGGGTGTACGACGAGCTCGGCGTGACGTGGTTCGAGGAGCCGCTGCGTGCCGACGACTTCGCGGGGTACGCCGAGCTCACCCGCCGGCTGGACATCCCGGTGGCGGCGGGGGAGAACCTCTACGGCGCGCGGGCGTTCCGGGAGTTCTTCGAGAACCGCTGCTGCTCGATCGTCCAGCCGGACCTGCGCCGGGCCGGTGGGCCGACCGAGATCCGGGCGATCGGGGCGCTCGCCGCCGCGTTCGACGTGCCGTACGCCTCCCACGGTGGTGGGCCGGCGGCGCTCAGCCTGCTCCTCAGCGCACCGTCGGCCATCTGGCTCGAGACCGGGCACCGGGCGTCCGCGGACTCCTACCCGCGGATCGAGGACGGTTGCGCCCTCGCCCCGCGGGGTCCGGGGTTCAGCTGGGAGTGAGCGGCGCCCCGCGGCGGGTGCCGAACGGCTGCGAGACCAGCCCCCAGGCCGGGTCGATCGCGATGTCGAGCGCGGTGAGGACCTGTGCGTGGACGTCCACCTGCTCGAGCGCGGCCGGCGGCTCGGACGGCACGGTCGGTCCGGACGCCGCGATCCAGGCGGTGCGTTCGACTATCGAGTCGCCGCCGTGGCCGCCCTCGTCGCGGTGCCCGTGGTCGGTGGCGACGAGGATCGTCCACTCCTCGTCGGCATAGGTGGAGCGGGCCTGGATCGCGTCCAGGACCTGACCGATCCTCGCGTCGGAGCGTTCGATCGCATCGACGTACTCCGGGCAGACGCCGAGCTTGTGCGCCACCTCGTCGGGCTCGACGAAGTAGACGAAGGCTGCGGCGACGTCCTCGCTGCCGAGCACGCGTACGGCGTCGGCGGTGAGCACCTCGCTGCGCCGGTTGGCGTTGCCGAGGGTGTCGTCCGCACCGTCGGGGAGGAAGCCGCCGCCGAGGAAGATCGGGCCGCCCGCGGTCTCGTGGACCAGCTGGGGCCAGCCCGCGCAGGCGTACGTCCGCGCACCCGGCCGGACGGTGCGGATCCTCGACAGGTAGTCGGGATGGTCGGCGATCCGGTGGCCCCGCAGGTCGTTGTCGAAGATCCGGTGGGTGTCGGGGAGCACGCCGGTCGCCATCGTCGTCCAGACCGGTCCGGAGATGGTGGGGACGGCCGCGTCGACCAGGACCGGCGCGAGGAACCCCTCGGCCGCGATCGCGTCGATGTGCGGGGTGGCGGCCTGTCCGAGCGTGTCGAACCGTACGCCGTCGACGCCGAACACGACGACGCGACGGGAAGCTCGGGGACCTCGTGGCTCGGTCATGGACTGCACCCTTCGGTCGGGTCGCTCACGCCGGGTCGGCGGCACACCGGAAGCCGAGGTTACCGGTCGAGCTGTCGGGCGTGTTCTTGGTGCGGGCGGCGACCCGGTAGCGGTTGCAGTACGACGCGTGGCACAGGTAGCAGCCGCCCCGCATCACCCGGGTGTCTCCGGTGGGCGGACCGGTCGGGTCGACCCGCGTCCGCGGGCTCTCCTCGGCGTGCCAGTCGGTGCTCCACCAGTCCGCGCACCACTCCCAGACATTGCCCGCCACCTCGTACAGCCCTAGCCCGTTGGGGGCGAAGGAGCGCACCGGCGCGGTCCCCGCGTAGCCGTCGTCGGCCGTGTCTGACCCGCGGGAAGCTGCCCTGCCAGATGTTGCAGCGGTGCCGGCCGCGCGGGGTGAGCTCGTCGCCCCAGGGGTACGTGGCCCGGTCGAGGCCCCCGCGCGCGGCGCGTTCCCACTCGGCCTCGGTCGGCAGCCGCTTGCCGGCCCACCGCGCGTAGGCGTACGCGTCGGTCCAGGACACGTGCACGGCCGGGTGCTGCGGCCGGGTCGCGACGTCGGACCCGGTGCCCTCGGGCGCCTGCCAGCTGGCGCCCTCGACGGCGAGCCACCAGGGCGCCCCGGGCACCGAGGCGTCCATGACGTGTCGGCGCTGCTCCTGACGCGACGAAGGCGTGGAACACGAACGACCAGCCGAAGCGTTCGGCCTCCGTGACGTAGCCGGTCGCCCGGACGAACGCGCGCGAACTGCCGGTTGGTGACGGCGGTCGCGTCGAGGAGGTAGGGCGAGAGTCGACGGTCACGCACCGGACCCTCGCCGTCGTCGGGGAACGCGTCGGGGTCGTCGCCGCCCATCAGGAACCTGCCGGCCGGTATCGCCACCATGCCGCGACGCACGTCGCGGGGGTCGCGAGGCGGCACCTCGAACGGCAGGTCCGGCAGCGCCGGCCGGTCCAGGAGCCGAGCGTCGGGCCGCCCGTCGGGTTCGTCCCGGTGGGCGGTGGGTGCGCAGCAGCTCGACATCGGTATCCCGGTCACACCAGGCGGCGGGCGCCCGGTGCGGCCTCCGCCACGAACCAGGCCGGCTCGGCGAAGCCGGCGGTCCGGAACGCCTCCGCCACCCGGCCGGCGACCGCGTCGGCGGCGTCGGCCTCGACCAGGGCGATGACGCAGCCGCCGAATCCGCCGCCGGTCATCCGCGCGCCGAGGGCACCGCCGTCGAGCGCGGCCTGGACGGCGGTGTCCAGCTCGGGCACCGTCACCTCGTAGTCGACCCGGAGCGACTCGTGCGAGGCCGAGAGCAGCGGCGCCGATGTCGCGGGCCGAACCCGCCCGCAGCCGGGTCACCGTCTCGAGCACCCGGGCGTTCTCGGTGACGACGTGGCGGACTCGTCGCCGGGCCACGTCGTCCGGAAGTCGGCGAGCGTCTCGTCGAGCGCGGCGCGTCCTGGCCGGCTGCCTCGTCGAGGTCGCGCAGCGCGGGGAGCCCGAGCGCGGCCGCGGCCTCCTCGCAGGTCCGGCGTCGCGCGGCGTACTCGCCGTCGACGAGGCGGTGTGGCGCCTTCGTGTCGACCACGAGCAACGCGAGGCCCTCCGCGCCCAGCTCCAGCGGGACCTGTTCGGTCCCGAGCGACCGGGTGTCGAGGAACAGCGCATGGTCCCGGGTGCACAGCAGGGCCGCGGACTGGTCCATGATCCCGCACGGCATCCCGACGAAGTCGTTCTCGGCCTGCTGGGCCAGCCGGGCGAGAGCCGGTCGCTCGATGTCGAGTCCGTGGAGGTCGGCGACCGCGAGTGCCGTCGCGCACTCGAGGGCCGCGGACGAGGAGAGCCCGGCGCCGAGGGGCACGTCGCCGTCGATCAGGATGTCGAGCCCGCCGACGTCGTGACCGGCCGTACGCACCGCCCACACCACCCCGGCGACGTACGCCGCCCAGCCCTCGACCTTGCCCGGCTCCAGATCGTCGACCGAGATCTCGACCAGGCCCTCGGCCTGCAGGGACGCCATCCGGAGCAGCCGGTCGGTCCGCGCGGCCGCGGTCGCCACCGCGCCCTGCGGGAGCGCAAGCGGCAGGACGAAGCCGTCGTTGTAGTCGGTGTGCTCGCCGATCAGGTTGACCCGGCCGGGCGCGACCCAGGCGCCGTCCGGGGTGCCGCCCATCGTCGCCTCGAACGTCTCGCGCAGTGTCACCGTCCACCACCCTGCTTGTCGGCCTGGTCGTTCGCGTCCTTCGCGTGGTTCGCCTCGTTCGTCGCCTGCCGGAACGCCCAGGCGTCGGACACCATCGCGTCGAGGTCGCGCCGGGGCAGCCAGCCGAGCTCCGCGCGCGCCCGCTCGTTCGAAGCGACGAGCGTGGGTGGGTCGCCCGGCCGTCTCGGACTCTCGACGACGGGGACGGGGTGACCCGTCACCCGGCGGACGGACTCGAGGACCTCGGTGACGGTGGATCCCGTACCGGTGCCGAGGTTGCACACCAGGTGCTGCCCCGTCGTCGCCGCGTCGAGGGCGCGCAGGTGCGCGTCGGCGAGGTCGAGGACGTGCAGGTAGTCGCGTACGGCGGTGCCGTCCCGCGTGGGGTAGTCGGAGCCGAACAGCTCGGCATGGTCGCGCTCACCCGCCGCGACCGCGAGGAGGTTCGGGATCAGGTGCGTCTCGGGATCGTGGCGTTCGCCGAGCCGGCCGTGGGCGCCCGCGACGTTGAAGTAGCGCAGGCTCACCGCGGCCAGGTCGTAGGCACCCGCCTCGCCGTCGAGCATCGCGTCGACCGCCAGCTTCGACGCGCCGTAGGGGTTCGTCGGCACCGGCGGGGTGTCCTCGGTGATCGGCATCGTCGCGGGCGCGCCGTAGGTCGCCGCCGTGGAGGAGAAGACGATCCGGGCCACGCCGTGGCGACGCATGGCATCGAGCAGCGTGAGCGTGCCGCAGACGTTGTTGCGCCAGTACAGGTGCGGCTTGGCGACCGACTCGCCCACCAGGGACTTCGCGGCGAAGTGCACGACACCGTCGTACGACTGGTCGAGGACGTCGCCCGCACCGTCGATGCCACCCTGCACGAAGCGGGCCCCGTCGGGCACGGCGTCGGGGTGGCCGGTCGAGAGGTCGTCGAGCACGGTCACCTGGTGGCCGCCGTCGAGCAGGAGCGCGGTGACGACGCTGCCGATGTAGCCGGCTCCGCCGGTGACGAGCAGCTTCATACCAGCTCGCTGAATCTGGCCGCGACGTCCTCGGGACTCACGTCGTTGATCCACACACCCATGGCCGACTCCGAACCCGCGAGGTACTTGAGCTTGCCGGCCGCCCGCCGGATCGAGAACAGCTGCAGGTGCAGCGTCGCGAGGTCGCGGCCTTCCCGCGTCGGCGCCTGGTGCCACGCGGAGATGTACGGGAGCGGCACGCCGAAGTAGTCGTCGGCGGCCCGCAGCAGCCGGAGGTAGAGGGGACCGAAGTCGTCGCGTTCGGCATCGGTCAGCGCGGGCAGGTCGGGCACCCGACGGCGCGGGTAGACGTGCACCTCGACCGGCCAGCGGGCGGCGGCGGGTACGAACGCCGTCCAGTGCTCGGTCTCGGCGACGACGCGTACCCCAGCGGTCCGCTCCGCCGCCAGCAGGTCGTCGCACAGGTGCCGGCCGGTGCGGTCGGCGTACGCCCGTGCGGACGTGAGCAACTGCCGGGTGCGCGGGGTGACGAACGGGTAGGCGTAGATCTGCCCGTGCGGGTGGTGGAGGGTGACCCCGATCTCCTCGCCGCGGTTCTCGAAGCAGAAGACCTGCTCCACCTCGGGCCGCGCGCTCAGCTCCACGGTGCGGTCGATCCAGGCCTCCATCACGGTACGCACCCGGTTCGGGGTCAGGGTGGCGAAGGCGGCTCCGTGCCGGGAGGTGAAGCACACCACCTCGCACCGCCCGACGCCCGGTCGTCGGGCGAACAGCGCCGGCTCGGCGGTACCCACCTCGTCCACGGCGGACCCGGCGGCGCCGGCGGGGGCGTCGAGCGAGAACGACGGGAACCGGTTCTCGAACACCACCACGTCGTACGCGCTCGCCGGGATCTCGGTCAGCCGGCCCGGAACGGACGGGCAGAGCGGGCACTCGTCGGCGGGCGGGAGGAAGGTGCGGTCCTGGCGGTGGGAGGCCACGGCGACCCACTCGTCGAGCACGGCGTCGTAGCGGAGCTCGGAGCCGCCCGAGCGCGCGGGGAGCACACGTTCGTCGAACGCGGAACGATCGGCGTCGTCGTTCTCGTCGAAGTAGATCAGCTCGCGCCCGTCGGCCAGCCGCGTCGTCGTCTTCTTCATCCCTGCCCGATGTCGTCGTTCCAGAAGGTCGTCGTGCGGGGAGCCCTGAGGAACCACCCTCCGGAGGAATCAGCCCCGGAGACCGGCTCCGTTGCGCGCACGTCGGAGAAACCCTAGCGTCACGCCACGCCGGCGCTCTTCCTCGATGTTCGAACGGAGTCGTTAGTGTGGATGCATGGCGAAGACCTGCGGTCCGGGTGGCCATACCGGGCGCCGGTTGCCTCCTCTGAGCGGGTGGTGACCGGCACATGAACGACGTTGTGGCCAATATCGGACTTGCGCTGATCTTCATCCTGATCGGAGGAGTCTTCGCGGCCGCGGAGATGGCACTCGTGTCGCTGCGGGAAGGCCAGGTCAAGGCGCTGGCCCAGCGGAGCCGGCGGGGCGAGCGGGCGGCGCGCCTCACCTCCGACCCCAACCTGTTCCTCTCCTCGGTCCAGATCGGCGTGACGCTGTCGGGCTTCCTGGCCTCGGCGTTCGCGGGGGCGAACCTGTCCTCGGACCTGGCGCCGGTGCTCAAGGAGATCGGCGTACCCGCGCGGGCGGCCGAGCCCGTGGCACTCGTCCTGATCACGATCGTCGTGTCGTACGTCTCGATCGTGCTGGGCGAGCTGGCTGCCAAGCGGCTCGCGCTCCAGCGGGCCGAGACGTTCTCCCTGGCCCTGGGGCCGTTCATCGACCGGGTGGCGCGGATGTGCCGGCCGATCATCTGGTTCCTGTCGCAGTCCACCAACGTCGTCGTACGCCTGCTCGGCGGCGACCCCAACATCGGCCGCGAGCAGATGTCCGATGAGGAGCTCCGTGAGCTCGTCTCGGCGCACGAGACCCTCGGCGAGGAGGAGCGCGCGATCGTCGACGAGGTGTTCGCCGCCGGGAGCCGGCAGCTCCGCGAGGTGATGCTGCCGCGTACCGACGTCGACTTCCTCGACGCCGACGCTCCGATCTTCAAGACGGTCAAGCTGGTGAGCGACCGGCCGCACTCTCGCTATCCCGTCATGCGCGGCTCGGCCGACGACGTGGTCGGCTTCGTCCACGTCCGCGACCTGCTCAACCCCGAGGTGGCGAGGCGCTCGGTCCGGGTCGGCGACCTCGCCCGCGAGGTGCTGTTCCTCCCGGGCACGAAGCGGGTCCTCACCGCCCTGTCGGAGATGAGGTCGGCGAGCCAGCACCTCGCGATCGTGCTGGACGAGTACGGCGGCACGGCGGGCATCGTGACCCTCGAGGACCTCGTCGAGGAGCTCATCGGCGACATCAGGGACGAGTACGACACCGCCGCCGAGGCCTCGTCGCGCCGGCTGGTCTCGGGCGACGTCGAGGTCGAGGGCCGGCTGGGACTCGACGACTTCGCCGACGAGACCGGCGTGACCGTCCCCGACGGGCCGTACGAGACGGTCGCGGGGTTCGTGATCGCCCGCCTGGGTCACCTGCCGTCGGTCGGCGAGCGGGTGGAGTTCGAGGGGCACGTGTTCGTGGTGACCGAGCTGGACGGCCGCCGGGTCGCCCGGGTCCGGTTCACCCCCCGCCCGCAGGAGGCCCCGGTCGATTCGGCGTCAGCCGCTCCCGAGGCCGGCGGCACCGAGACCCCCGCGACGGGCGCCGGGCCAGGGTCGTCGCGGCCGGGCGGAGCAGGGCCGGGTCGGCCGTCCGGGCCCGACAGCCCGCCCGCACCGGGCACCGGGCCCTCGGCCAGCACGCCGCCCGCGGCCAGCACGCCGCCCGCGACCGGCACTCCGCCCGCGGGTGGCGGGGCGCCCGCCGAGCCCGCCGCCCGCCACAAGTGACACCAGTGGACGCGTGGTCAGGAGCCTGAGGGGTGGCTGGCACAATTCAGACCATGTCGCGACCGCGCGTGTTCTCGGGCATCCAGCCCACTGCAGACTCGTTCCACCTGGGCAACTACCTCGGTGCCGTCCGGCAGTGGGTCGCCATGCAGGACACCCACGACGCGTTCTACTGCGTGGTCGACCTGCACGCGATCACGACGGGCCACGACCCGGCCCTGCTCCGGGAGCGCTGCCTGCGCTCCGTCGCGCAGCTGCTCGCGGCCGGCCTCGACCCGGAGCGGTGCACGCTGTTCGTGCAGAGCCACGTCGCCGAGCACTCCCAGCTCGCGTGGATCCTCGGCTGCATCACCGGCTTCGGCGAGGCCAGCCGGATGACGCAGTTCAAGGACAAGACGGCACGCTCGGGCAGCGACAGCGCGACCGTCGGGCTCTTCACCTATCCCGTCCTGATGGCGGCCGACATCCTGCTCTACCACACCGATGCCGTACCCGTGGGCGAGGACCAGCGGCAGCACCTCGAGCTCACCCGCGACCTCGCTCAGCGGTTCAACGCGCGCTATGGCGACACCTTCGTCGTTCCCGAGGCCTTCATCCCCAAGGCGACGGCGAAGATCTACGACCTGCAGGAGCCGCACGCCAAGATGAGCAAGTCGGCGTCGTCGCCGGGCGGCATCATCGAGCTCCTCGACGAGCCGTCGGTGTCGGCCAAGCGGATCCGCAGTGCGGTCACCGACTCCGGCCGCGAGATCCGGTTCGACGAGGACGCGAAGCCGGGGGTGTCCAACCTCCTGAGCATCCTGTCCGCGCTGACCGACCAGCCCGTCCCGACCCTCGAGGAAAGCTATGCGGGCAAGGGATACGGCGACCTCAAGCGGGACGTCGCCGATGCCGTGGTCGCGTTCGTCACGCCGTTCAGGGACCGGACACTCGCCCTGCTCGAGGACCGCGAGACCCTCGACGGGATCCTCGCCCGCGGCGCCGACCGGGCCCGTAGCGTCGCGGCCGAGACCCTGCACGAGGTCAACGACCGCATCGGCTTCATCACCGCGAAGCGATAGGCAGCCTGTGCGCACGATCGGTGTGGCGATCGCGATCCCGGAGCCCTACGGCGGCGAGCTCCAGCGGTGGCGTTCGGCGCTCGGCGACCCGCTGGCCGACGCGATTCCGACGCACGTGACGCTGTTGCCACCGGGCCGGGTCGACGACGACGCGATGCCGGCCATCGAGCGGCACCTGCTCGCGGTGGCGGAGTCCGGCGAGCCTTTCGAGATGCGGCTGCACGGCACGGGTACGTTCCGGCCGGTGTCGCCCGTCGTGTTCGTCACGGTCGCCGACGGCATCTCGTGGTGCGAACGCCTCGCGACCGGTGTGCGAAGCGGTCCCCTCGCGCGTGAGCTCGCGTTTCCCTACCACCCGCACGTCACGGTGGCGCACGACCTGCCGGAACACATGCTCGGCAAGGCCTACGAAGCGCTCGACGGCTACGACTGCGAGTTCTCCGTACAGTCGTTCAGCCTGTTCGAGCACGGTGCCGACCTGGTGTGGCGTCCGCAGCGCGACTTCGCACTCGGCGGGCCACTGCCGGGGCCGGTACCGGAGTAGTCGCGCGCGGCGCGCGCGTCCGCGCTCCGCTTGCATGGGAGCTACGACGGCGAGACGAACCCCGACTCGTACGCCGCGATGACGGCCTGGGTACGGTCCCGCGCACCCAGCTTCGCCAGGATGTTGCCGACGTGCGTCTTGACCGTCTCGGTACCGAGGTACAACCGGCCGGCGATCTCGGCGTTCGACAGGCCCGCGGCGACCAGCCGCAGCACGTCCGCCTCGCGTTCGGTCAGGGGCAGGGCCGCGCGTGGCGCACCGTGCCGGGCGGCGAGCGTGCGGATCGCGGACGGGAACAGCAACGAGTCGCCGGCGGCGACCAGGCGTACGGCGTGCAGCATCTCGTCCGGCCGCGAGCGCTTCAGCAGGAATCCGCTGGCACCAGCGCGCAGCGCCTCATAGACGTACTCGTCGTTCTCGAACGTCGTCACGACGAGGATCTTCGGCGGAGTCGGCGAGCGTGTCGAGCAGGCGCCGGGTGGCCTGCAGCCCGTCGACCTGCGGCATCCGGACGTCCATGAGGACGAGGTCCGGGCGATGCTGTCGGACCAGCGGCACGACCTCGGCGCCGTCCTCGGCTTCGGCCACCACGCTCAGGTCGTCCTCGGCGTCGAGGATGGCGCGCAGGCCGGTGCGCACGAGGTACTCGTCGTCGGCGATCAGGATCCGGACGGTCACAGGGGTACCTCCACGAGGATGCGCCACTGCCCGTCGACGACGCCCGTGTGGGCGCGACCGCCAAGGATGGCGACGCGTTCGGCGATGCCGGGAAGGCCGCGGCCGCCGCTGCTGCGCCGCGGGTCGGCGGGTCCGACCTGGTCGACTTCGTCGCCGTGGCCGTCGGGCCGGACCGGGTTGGTCAGTTCGAGCACGAGCAGGTCCGGGCGTACGTCGATGCGCAGCTGTACGGGCACCGCACCCGCGTGCCGCAACGCGTTGGTGAGCCCTTCCTGCACGATGCGGTAGGCCTCGCGGGACACGACGGGCGGGAGGCGTACCGGGTCACCGGTCACGGCGGCATGCACCTCGACGCCGGTGTCGCGGGCCCGGTCGAGCAGCCGGTCGAGGTGGATGAGGGTGGCCTGGGGCGCGGTCGACGAGGGTGCGTCGGCACGGTCCTCGCGAAGCAGCCCGAGGACGTGGTCGAGGTCGTCCAGGGCGGTGCGGGTCGACTCCTCGATCGCCGCCAGCGCGCGGCGTACGAACTCCGGGTCGCGGTCCATGACCCGGCCGGCGGCGCTCGCCTGCAGGGTCACCACGCTCAACGCGTGACCCACCGAGTCGTGCAGTTCGCGCGCCAGCCGGTTGCGTTCGGCGAGACCCGCCGCCCGGCGTTCCAGCGCCGCGAGCCGGTCGGCCGGCGACGGTCCGAGCAGGACCGGCGCCAGGCGCGCGAGCAGTGCCCCGCATCCGGCGGCGACCGCGACCAGGGCGGCGAGCATCGCGACGCCGGCGAACGGGGCGAGCACGTCGTACGGCTCCGTGAACCACAGGCCGTCGGCGACGTCGGGCTGGCCGGACAGGAACGGCAGGACCGCCAGGTAGACCGCGAACGGGGGCACGGCGAGCGTCATCCCGCTGATGATCCCGCCGGTCGCGAGGTGCAGGACGTACCACAGCGCGCTGCGGTACCGCGTGCTCGCCGAGGTCGCCGGACCGGGAGTCAGGTCGGCGACCGGCCCGCCGAGCAGGACCCGCGCGGCGGCGATCTCGAGGGTGCGTACGGCGGGGAAGAACGCCGTGGCCGCGACCAGCGGAAGGGCGCAGCCGAACGCCGCGAACTGCAGCAGGAGCGAGGTGTTGGACAAGGACGACCGGGAGCCGAGCCACTGGGTGAGGAGCAGCGCGAGGAAGAAGTACGGCATCAGGACCGCGCCGCCGAGGATGAGATAGACCCACCGCAGCCGGGCCCGCCGGCCGACGAGTGACGCGGCGGTCCGGCGGATCCTCGGCATGAGGTGATCGTGGCAGAGCCGGTCGAAGGGGTTCATCCTCGGGTGGCGCCGCTCGTCGTGGCCCGGCCCCCGGCGGGGTGGGCGTGGATCGTGTCGCGCTCGGCGAGGACGAACGCCGCGACCGTACCGACCAGGGTCCCGGCCAGGAGTCCGGCGAGGGACGTGAGGTTGTAGATCGCCATGCCGGGTTCGCCGGCGGCGCCGAGCGCGGTCCCGCCCAGCGTGTTGACCACGTCGTACAGGCCCCAGGCGAACAGCGAGCCGGCACCGGTCCAGGTCAGAGTGAGCGGCAGCCAGTACGGCACCGTCGGCCCTCGCCGCACGACCAACGCCAGGAGGCCGAGGCCGCTGCCGACCGCGAAGGCACCGAAGACACCGTCCACGACCAGGCCCGGGAGGCCTCGGCCGGCGAGCAGGCTGGCCGGGATGCCGAACGTGCCGCCGACGGCCCAGAACAGGTGGACGGCGCCGACGACGCCGGCGAGGAGCGCGGCCGCCGGCCCGACCACCCGCTGGAGTCCCGCGGTGGATCCGGCGGGTACGTCGGCGACGGTCGTACGGAAGACCGACGGCCACCGGGAGATCGCGTACAGCACGAACGCCGTCAGGAGGGCGAGCCCCTGCACGGTGAAGCCGGTGTAGACCAGGGGCGGGACCCAGGACTCGAGCGGGCTCTCGGGCGGCGTCACCGGTGCGCCGGTGAGAGCGGCGTGGACCGCGTTGAACGGATGCACGAGAACGATCGGCGCCAGGAACCCGGTGCCCACCCACAGCGGAAACAGCACCAGCCAGCCGGGCACGCGGCGACCCCAGCGGTGGGTGAACGTGAGTGCCGCGGCCAGGGCCACGACGTCCATCCCGGCCGTGGCGATATTGAGCGAGTAGAGGCCGGACCCTCGCGCGAGTTCGGGGTCGGCCCAGCCGACGGTGCTGCCGGACAGCCACGCAAGCTTGAGGGAGAGGTAGGGGAGGATCGCCGCGACCGCGACATAGCCGACGAGGTATCTCGCGACGCGCATGCGGCGGCCCGGCCGCGTGGTGGCGCTGGCGGTGACACCGGTGCCCGCGCTGCTGAGGTGGTCCGTCACGTGAGTCATGCCTCGACCCTGCCGGGGGGCGGCACCCTGACACGTCCCGCCGGGCGGTGACCGAGGTCCCCCCAGCGGGGGAGATCGTCCGCCGGCCGGATCTTTGGCGCTCACTTCCCGGGGTAGCGGTAGGACGTGGATCTCCGCGGCGCCAAGGCACGGTTCACCGCGACCTTCGCGCGGGTCCGTGCACGCTCGCGGCTCGTCGACCATCTCGCGCGGGCGCTCGCGCACTACTCCGCCGTGCTGGGAAGCCAGCTCGCGGCCGCCGCGACGTACTTCGGGTTCCTGTCGTTCTTTCCCCTCGTTGCGCTCGCGTTCGCGGTCCTCGGCTACGTGGTGGCGTACGTGCCGGAGGCCGAGGAGGCGGCGACCAAGGCCCTCGCGGAGGTACTCCCAGGGATGCTCGGATCCGGCCCCGGCAAGATCAACGTGCAGGCCATCGCGAGCCGCAAGACCGACGTCGGGATCATCGGACTGGTCGTCCTGCTCTACTCCGGCCTGGGCTGGGTCTCCGCACTGCGTACCGCCCTGCAGGCGGTCTTCGACGTCGTGTCGGAGGAGAAGCGCAAGTTCATTGCCGGCAAGGCGTTCGACATCCTGGTCCTGGTCGTCGTCGGCCTGGTGCTGATGATCTCGGTCGGTCTGGGTACGGCCGTGACCGGCTTCACCGGCACCGTCGTACGCCTGCTCGGCGTGGGCCACATCCCCGGCGCCTTCCTGCTGGTGCTGGGCGCGTCGATCCTGGTCGGGATCGGCGCCAACACCCTCGTCTTCTTCGCGCTCTACCGGCTCCTGCCCAAGCACAACGTGGCGGCCCGGTGGGTGTGGCAGGGCGCCCTCATCGCGGGGATCGGCTTCGAGGTCCTCAAGCAGGCCGCCAGCCTGGTGATCGGGCAGGTCACGAGCAACCCGCTGTACGGCACGTTCGCGATCATGGTCGCGCTCCTCGTCTGGATCAACTACTTCGACCGGCTGGCCGTACTCGGTGCCGCGTGGGCCGCCGTGGCGACGGTTCCGTCGGCGAAGCCTCTCGGCGAGGAGCTGGCCGGGGAGGAGCTGGCCGGGGAGGAGCTGGCCAGGGAGGAGCTGGCCAGGGAGACCGGGCGATCCACCGGGGCGGCACCCGTGCCGCGGGGCCCGGCCTCCAGCACTGCCGACGGGGCGCGACGGGGGTCCGCCTCGATGGCCTGGCGGGGAGTGGCGCTCGTGGGAGGCGCCGCCGCGGCGGCCTGGCTGGCGGCCCGGTGGCGCGGCCGCCGGGACAGGTAGGTCGCGGCGGCGCCCAATGCCCTCGGGAGGATCGCGGTCCGCTACGGGACCCGCGGCGGCGTCGTACCGCGGTTGGAGCGGGCGTAGCTGTAGACCCGGGCACTGGCGAGCACGAGGAAGGCGGCCGCCACCAGCCAGATCCAGAGCGGAAGGCGCAGGAGCGCGGCGGGGATCACCGACGCCTGCGGCCCGATGGTCGGCGCGGCTCCGACAGCCGGCGCACCGGCGTTGTCGTCGTCGGCAGGAGTGGTCGGTTTGGGTTGCGGCGCGGCGCCCGGACCGGAGACGGGAGTCTGCGCGGCCACCAGGCTGGCCTCGGCCTTCGCGACGTCCCCCGGCGTGACGAGGGTGCCTACCGGCTTGGCCTTCTCGACCACCGTGAAGCCCCAGTCGAGCAGGGCCTCGGCCTGCTCGTACATCGGGGACTTCGTGTCGAGAATGGTCACCACGATCCGGTGACCGTCCCGCTGGGCGGCGCCGACCAGGGTGTTGTGGGCAAGGCTCGTGTAGCCGTTCTTGACGCCGATGGCGCCGGGGTACTCGTGCAGGAGGTCGTTCTGGTTCTGGATCTGGTAGGTCTTGCCCTTGCGACCGGGGAAGTCGTAGCGCTGGGTCGTCGTGTACCTGCGGAAGTCGGCGTTCCGGAGCCCTTCGCGGGCGAACAGCGCGAGGTCGTAGGCCGACGACACCTGGCCCGGCGCGTCGAGCCCGCTGGGATTGACCGCGTGGGTGTCGTAACCGCCGAGCCGCTTGGCTTCCACGTTCATGCGGGTGATGGTCGCCGGCACGCCGCCGCTGGCGTTGGAGAGTGCGTTGGCCGCGTCGTTTCCCGACGGAAGGAACAGGCCGTAGAACAACTGGTCGATGGTGTAGACGTGACGGCTCTCGACACCGACCTTGCTGCCCTCGACGTCGGCGTCGGCCTGGACCGCGGTGTAGCGGGCGCGCTTGTCCAGCCGCGGCAACAGCGTGAGGGACGTGAGGATCTTGAGGGTGCTCGCGGGACGCATCCGGGCGTGGGCGTTCCTGGCGGCGAGCACCGCACCGGTGTCGAGGTCGGCGATGAGGTAGGCGCCGATCTTGACCTCGGGCAGCGGGGTCTTGACCGACTTGTCGACGACGGTGCCGGTGCCGGCGAGGGCCGGGCCACCGACGGGCTCGGCGAACGGGCTGCCGGGTCGGGCGACGTCGCCAGGGGCAGTCGGGTCACCGGGCTTGGCACTGACGCTCGCCGTCGGTGACGGTTGGCCGGGTTTCGCGTCGGGCTCGGCGTGGGCCGTGGCAGGTAGCGTGGCGGCGGTGGCCAGGAGGAAGGTGAGGCCTGCGGCCGCGGCGGACGCTGCCCAGCGGCGTCTGAGTGGGAGTTCCGGAGGCATGGTGGCGACAGACTAGTACGCCGAGATCACTGTCGTTCCGCGCCGACACAGCGCAGTGGATAACCGTTGGAGCACCATGCAGTCGACCGAATTCGTTGAGTCACCATCCCATAGTGACCTGCGGGCCGCCGCCACACGGGTGGGTTCGCATATCCGGCGAACTCCTGTCCTCGATGCCAGCGGGGACGAACTCGGACTCGACCCCCGGGTCCGGGTCGTGCTCAAGCTCGAGCTCCTCCAACACACCGGGTCGTTCAAGGCGCGGGGCGCTCTCAACGCCCTGCTCTGCGGACCGGTCCCGGCCGGAGGCGTGGTCGGCGCATCGGGCGGCAACCACGGTGCGGCCCTCGCCTGGGCGGCCCGTCGGGCCGGCGTACCCGCGCGGATCTTCGTCCCCGCGACCTCCCCGCCGCTGAAGGCGGAACGGGTCCGGTCCCACGGTGCCGAGGTCGTGGTCGTCGACGGCTATTACCCCGAGGCGCTCGCCGCCAGCCGGGAGTGGGCCGCCGCGCTCCCGGCGGACCAGCCCGTGCAGGAGGTTCACGCGTACGACACACCCGCGGTGGTCGCCGGCCAGGGCACGCTGGGCCTGGAGCTCGCCGCGCAGGTGCCGGACGCCACGACGGTCCTTGTGTCGTGCGGCGGGGGCGGACTGTTCGCCGGTGTGGCGCTCGCGCTCGCGGGCCGGTGCGAGGTGCTCCCGGTGGAGCCGGAGCGCTGCCCCACCCTGTCCGCGGCGGTGGCGGCGGGTGGACCCGTACGCACCGAGATCGGCGGCGTGGCGGCCGACAGCATGGGCGCCGCGTACGCGGGCCGCATCGCCCACTCCGTCGCAGCTGCGCAGGGAGTGCGGCCAGTCCTCGTGGCGGACGACGCGATCACTGCGGCGCGGGCGTTCCTGTGGGACCGGTTCCGGGTCCTCGCCGAGCCGGGTGGCGCGACGGCGTTCGCGGGACTGCTCAGCGGTGCCTACCCTGCGGCCCCGGGTGCGACAGTCGTGGTCGTCGTGTCGGGAGGCAACGCCGCGGAGCTACCCGCCGTACCGCGGGACGGGCAGGCCTAGGACACCGCGGAGTCCTCGTGGTCGCGAGCGGGGCGGTCCGCCCGCCAGGCCCGCCAGCCCAGGACCGCCAGCACGGCCGCGATGGCCAGGTTGACCACGATCAGGACCGTGTGGGCGACGTAGAACCCGGTCGGCCGGCCCTCGGTCGCGGCCAGGTTGCGGATGAACGTCGCATAGGTGACCACGTTCCAGGCCGCGACGCCGAGCAGGAACGCGGCGATCTTCCTCGACATGCGCACGACTCCAGTATGGGCAGCGGCGCGGTCAGACCCGCGGCCGGCTGGAGACGCGTGCGCTCGCTGCCGGCACCGAGGCCGCCGAGGACCCCACGGGGGAGGCAGCCGCCGCGTGGACGTCGAGCATGGCCTCGACCGTCCGGCTCCACGGATACCTCTCCGCCTGGCGTCGAGCCGCCACCCGACGCTCCAGCGGCGGTCGGTTCAGGACCGCAAGGACCGCCGCGGCCAGCGCACCCGGCTCCGGCGCCGCCCACGCGCCCGACTCCCGGGTAACCAGCTCCCGTCCGCCACCCTGGTCGGCCGTCACCACCGGCGTCCCGCACGCGAGCGCCTCGAGGATCGCGAGACCGAACGTCTCCACCGGGCAGACGGACAGCGCCACGTCCGCCGCGGCGAGGACGCGGGCCGCCGCCCGGCGCTCGCGGACGTACGGATGGAACGTCACCGGCGCGTCGCCCGCGAGGCGTACCAGCGCGTCCCGGTCGGGCCCGTCGCCGTACACGTCGAGCCGGAACGCAACCCCCTGCCGGTGCAGCGCCACGGCCGTCGCGACGGCGAGGTCCGGACGCTTCTCCCGCGAGAGCCGGCCGAGGTGGACCAGCCGGGGAACCGGAGGATCCGTCGCCCACCCCGGGCGGAACGTCGTCAGGTCCACGCCCAGCGGGATCCGCCGCACCGCCCGCCCTTGCCCACCGGCCCGCGCGAACTCCTCCGCAGCGAACCGCGACGTGACCACCACCTCGTCGAACGCCCTCCGCAAGGCCCGGTTGACGGTGTTCGTTCCGGCGACGAGCCCGCGTCGCCACGGAACCCGTCCGGCGAGGTGGGTGTCGAGGCGTTCGTGGGACACCAGCACACTGCCGGTTCCGCGTTCTCGGGCCCACCGGGCGGCGGCCACCATCGTGGTCTTGTCCGACACCTCGACGCTGGTCGGGCGCAGCCGGTCGAGCGCCGCGCGCACCCGCCAGGGCCGCACGACGACGCGGTACGGCGTACCCCGCAGGAACGGCGAACGGAACCTCACCACGACGCCGTTCTCGTCCTCGGTCCAGGAGTCCTCCGCACCGGGTACCAGCAGGAACCGTTCGTGGCCCGCCGCGGCGTAGCCCCGCCCGAGCGCGTCGACGGCGGTCCGCAGCCCGCCCGACGTCGCGCCGTAGAAGTTGGCCAGCTGTGCGATCCGCACCCGTGCCGCCCCTCCGCTCCAGGTTCCGGCGCTAGGCCGCCAGCGTCGTCGGACGTTCCAGGACCGCGCGGTAGTGCACGTCGACGAGCTCGTCGAGGATGCGTTCCCAGCCCCGGCCCAGGACCGAGAGCCGGGCTGCCGCCGCCAGGTCCTGCCGTAGTGCCGGGTCTCCGGCGAGGTCGAGGACCGCGGACCGCAACGCCTGAGCCGCGTCCTCGGTCTCCTCCGGCTGGTACAGGATCCCGGTCCGCCCCGGCGTCACCAGGTCCAGCAGCCCGCCCGCGGCCGGCGCGACGACCGGGACGCCGCTCGCGAGTGCCTCCTGCGCCGCCTGGCAGAACGTCTCGTGGGCGCCGGTGTGGACGAAGACGTCGAGGGACGCGACCGCCCGGGCGAGCGCGTCGCCGCGCAGCATCCCGAGGTACGCGGCGCCGGGTGCGACGCGGCGTACCTCCTCGAGGGCGGGACCGGCACCGACCACGACCAGCCGTACGCCGGGAAGGTTCGCGACATGGCGGAGCAGGTGCACGCGCTTCTCCGTCGCCACCCGGCCGACGTACCCCACCAGCAGCTCGCCGGACGGCGCGAGCCTCCGGCGCAGGTCGCCGTCCCGGCGCGCGGGATGGAACTGCCGCAGGTCGACGCCGCGCGGCCAGCAGAACAGCCGTGGCACCCGGAGGTGTGCGAGCTGGGCGAGGGCGGCGCGGGAGGGAGCGAGGGTGCGGTCGGCCCGGACGTACATCCGCCGCATCCACGCCCACAGGGCGCGTTCCACGCCGACGAAGCCGTACTGCTGGGCGAACCCCACGACGTCGGTCTGGTAGACCGCGACTGTCGGGATGCCGCACCGTTCGGCGGTCCGGAGGCCGGACATGCCGAGCACGAGCGGGGACGCCAGGTGTACGACCTCCGGCGCGAACTCCGTCACCGCCTGGCGCACCGCGGTGTCCGGGAGGCCGAGCGGGAACTCCGGGTACATCGGTAGCGGCAGGCTCCGCACCCGCACCACCGGCGTCCCGCCGTACCGTCCACCGCCCGGTCCCGGCGCGACGACGAGCGCCTCGTGCCCCCGAGAGACGAGGTGGTCGACGAGGTGACGACAGGAGTTGGCTACGCCGTTGACCTGCGGCAGGAACGACTCGGCGATGACGGCAACGCGCACAGTTCCGACGATCCCGGGCACAGGTGAACACGCGGGACAACTCGCGTGGCCGGCCCACGACGGGTGGATGAGACGTTCCTGCCGGACCGGACCCGTGCCGGCGCCGTACGCTGGCGGCGTCCGCGTCTGCACCACCACAGGGCGCCGGACGCGACGCGGCAGGAGGCGACCTCAGGATGAACGACCGTCCCGGTGCTGCGGACGGGACGCCCGCGCGCCGCCTCACGGAGTCGGGCCTCGCGTTCCGCCCTGCGTACGGTCCGCACGACCTCGCGGGCTGGGACCCGGCGGAGAGGCTCGGCGAGCCCGGCCGCTACCCGTACACCCGCGGCGTCTACGCCACGATGTACACCGGCCGGCCCTGGACGATGCGCCAGTACGCCGGGTTCGGCACGGCCGCGGAGTCCAACGCCCGCTACCACCGGCTGATCGAGGCGGGCACGGCCGGTCTTTCGGTGGCGTTCGACCTGCCGACGCAGATGGGCTACGACTCCGACGCGCCCGTGGCGCACGGGGAGGTCGGCAAGGTGGGCGTCGCGATCGACTCGATCGACGACATGCGGCTCCTGTTCGACGGCATCCCGCTGGACGAGGTGTCGACGTCGATGACGATCAACGCGCCGGCGGCGTTGTTGCTGCTGCTGTACCAGCTCGTGGGCGAGGAGCACGGGGTGTCGCCGGGCCAGCTGAGCGGCACCATCCAGAACGACGTCCTGAAGGAGTACATCGCGCGGGGCACCTACATCTACCCGCCGAAACCTTCGCTGCGGCTGGTCTCCGACATCTTCGGCTACTGTCAATCCGAGCTTGCGCGGTTCAACACGATCTCCATCTCGGGCTACCACATGGCCGAGGCCGGTGCGACGCCCGCGCAGGAGATCGCGTTCACGCTCGCGAACGGCATCGAGTACGTCCGTGCCGCACTCGCCGCGGGCCTCGCGGTCGACGAGTTCGCGCCGCGGCTGTCGTTCTTCTTCGTGGCCCGTACGACGCTGCTCGAGGAGGTCGCGAAGTTCCGGGCGGCGCGGCGGATCTGGGCGCAGGTGATGCGCGAGCGAGTTCGGTGCCCAGAACCCCAAGTCGATGATGCTCCGGTTCCACACCCAGACGGCGGGCGTCCAGCTCACTGCCCAGCAGCCGGAGGTCAACCTCGTCCGCGTCGCCGTACAGGGGCTCGCGGCCGTGCTCGGCGGTACGCAGTCGCTGCACACCAACGCCTACGACGAGGCGATCGCGCTGCCCACCGAGAAGGCGGCCCGGCTGGCACTGCGGACCCAGCAGGTGCTCGCGTACGAGACCGACGTGACGAAGACCGTCGACCCGTTCGCCGGTTCGTACGCCGTGGAGTCGCTCACCGACGCGGTCGAGGAGGAGGCCCGCGCGCTGATGGGATCGGTGCACGACCTCGGCGGTGCGGTCGCGGCGATCGAGAAGGGCTTCCAGAAGGCGGAGATCGAGACGGGCCGCCTACCGCATCGCGTGCGAGATCGACGACGGCGAGCGGGTAGTGGTCGGGTGTCAACCGGTTCGTGACGCCGGAGGACGAGCCGTACCAGCCGCTGCGGGTGGACCCGGCGATCGAGGAGGGTCAGCGCGCCCGGCTGGCGAAGCTGCGGGCCGACCGTTCGACGGCCGACGTCGACCGGCTGCTGGGAGAGCTGCGCAAGGCCGCCGCCGGCTCCGACAACGTGCTCTATCCGATGAAGGCCGCGCTCGCCGCCCGGGCCACCGTGGGCGAGGTCTGCGACGCGCTGCGCGAGGTCTGGGGTGTCTACACGCCGTCCGACGCGCTCTGAGCCGGCCCGAACCCCCGTCACCGAGCCCGGCGGAACGCGTGAAAAGTGCACGTCAGGGAACACTCGACAGGACGGATCACGGCATGTCGTGCCAACGGGGGTGGCGTGGGTCACAAATCGGGCGGGGTGGACAATCAAGAGGTGCCCCTCGACTCTGAAGTCGCCGCCGAACTCGACCGGCTCGCCAAGACCTACGCGGACGAGCTGACGGGATTTCGGCGCGATCTCCACGCGCACCCCGAGCCGGGCCGCGAGGAGCTCCGTACGACGAAGGCGGTCGCGGACCGGCTGGCCAGCGCGGGTCTCTCGACGAGGAGCCTCCCGGTCGGCACCGGTCTCCTGTGCGACATCGGCACACCCGGACCCGACCTCGGACGGGTCGCCCTCCGCGCCGACATCGACGCGCTCCGGGTCGCCGACGAGAAGGCCGTTTCCTACCGCTCGACCCGGCCGAGGTGTTTGCCACGCCTGCGGGCACGACGTCCACACCGCGGTCGTCCTCGGTGCCGGGCTGGTGCTGAAGGAGCTCGAGACGGCCGGGATGCTCACCCATGGCGTACGCCTGATCTTCCAGCCGGCGGAGGAGCTCATCCCCGGCGGCGCGCTCGACGTCATCGCGGCCGGCGGGCTCGACGGGGTCCACCAGATCTTCGCGCTGCACTGCGACCCGCGTCTCGACGCCGGCGCGATCGGCCTGCGCACGGGCTCGCTCACCTCCGCGGCCGACCGCGTGCACGTACGCCTCACCGGACCGGGTGGCCACACCGCCCGCCCTCACCTCACCGCCGACCTCGTGCACGCGCTCGGCACCCTGGTGAGCCAGCTTCCGTCGGCGTTGTCGCGGCGGGTCGACCCGCGGTCGGGGCTCACCCTCGTGTGGGGACGCGTCCACGCCGGTGCGGCGGCGAACGCGATTCCCATGGAGGGCGAGGCCGAGGGCACGCTGCGCTGCCTGGACGCGAAGGTCTGGGAGTCCTCGGCCGAACTCGTGCCGGCACTGGCCCGTGAGATCGTGGCGCCCTACGGCGTGAGCGTCGAGGCCGAGGTGCACCGCGGTGTGCCGCCGGTCGTCAACGAGCCCTTGGCAGTCGGTGTTCTCCAGGACGCCGTGGAGTCGACGCTCGGCCGCGGCGCGGTCGCACCCACCGACCAGAGCCTGGGTGGCGAGGACTTCGCGTGGTACCTCACCAAGATCCGCGGCGCGATGGCACGGCTCGGCGTTCGCACGCCCGGGAGCGGCGAGCACTTCGACCTGCACCAGGGCACGTTCGACGTCGACGAGCACGCGATCGTCGTCGGCGTACGCGTCCTCGTCGCGGCTGCCCTCCTCGCCGGCAGCTGGGAGACGCGGCCCAGCGACCTGCCCAGCCTGATCTGACGGCCCGATCTGACGGCCTGAGACGGCCCGATCCGAGGCCTGATTCGGCTGCTGCCAGGTGCCGGCATCGAGCCGCTCCGGTGCCCGATTCGACGGGCTCGCCCACCCCACAAGGTCACGGGACGGTCTCACGTGTGCACATCGGACCGACGGGGTCTTGCCGCTGTCCCGTAGCGGCCTATAGTCACCCAAGCGCATTGCCCGGCGGCCGATACGGCCCGCGCGACATGTGCGGCATCCACCCGAACGGTCACGGCATTAGGGGAGCGTCTCTTGACGAGGTACCTGAGGGGTCTTGCAGTGCTAGGCGTTCTGGCGCTCGTCGTCACCGCCTGTGGAAGCAAGCCAACCGAGAGCAATCAGAACGAGGGATCGGGAAGCGGCAAGGCGCCCCGAGCCGGAGCCAAGGACTTCCGCGCCTGCATGGTCTCCGACTCCGGTGGCTTCGACGACAAGTCCTTCAACCAGACCTCCTACAAGGGGCTCGAGGACGCCACGGCCGAGCTGGGCATCTCCGAGTCCAAGGCCGAGTCCAAGTCCGACAGCGACTACGACCGCAACGTCAACGGCATGGTCGACGCCAAGTGCAACGTGATCGTCACCGTCGGCTTCAAGCTCGGCAACCAGACCGCGATCGCGGCCGATGCCAACCCAGACGTGGAGTTCGGGATCGTCGACTTCGACATCCACGCCGTCGACCTCAAGGAGGTCAAGCTCGAGAAGGCGCCGTCCAACGTCAAGTCGCTGCTGTTCGACACCGCGCAGCCGAGCTTCCTCGCCGGCTATCTCGCGGCGGGCATGAGCCAGAGCGGCAAGGTCGGCACCTACGGCGGGCTTCCGATTCCCACCGTCACGATCTTCATGGACGGCTTCTGGGAGGGCGTGCAGCACTACAACAAGGTGAAGGGCAAGGACGTCAAGGTCCTCGGCTGGAACGAGACGACGCAGAAGGGTCTCTTCACCAACGACTTCGAGAACAAGGCCCAGGGCAAGAACACCGCGACGAACCTGATCAGCCAGGGCGCCGACATCATCTTCCCGGTCGCCGGCCCGGCGGGGCTCGGTGGCCTGGAGGCGGCGAAGTCGTCCAACGGCAAGGTCAACGCGATCTGGGTCGACACCGACGGCTGCGTGAGCGCGAAGGAATACTGCGGAGTCCTGCTCACGAGCGTCTACAAGGGCATGGACGTCGCGGTCCAGGACGTCGTCACGACGAGCTTCGAGAAGAAGTTCGACAACAGCCCTTACGTCGGAACCCTGCAGAACAAGGGCACCGGCCTCTCGCCCTACCACGACTGGGACAGCAAGATCCCGGCGGAACTCAAGAGTGAGATCGACCAGCTCCAGAAGGACATCATCGACGGCAAGGTGTCGGTGAAGTCCAAGGCGGTGCCGCAGGCCAACTGAGGCAGGCGTCCCGGAAACCCTTGCCACCAAGGGCTTCCGGGACGCTCGCCCGGTCTCGGTCCAGCACGAGAGGGCAGGAGTAGCGCCATGCGGCTCGAACTCCGCGGGCTCACGAAGCGGTTCGGTTCCTTCGTCGCCAACGACCACATCGACCTCACGGTCGAACCCGGCGAGATCCATTGCCTGCTTGGTGAGAACGGCGCCGGCAAGAGCACGTTGGTCAACATGCTCTACGGTCTGCTACAGCCCGACGACGGCACCATCGTCCTCGACGGCGAGCCTGTCACGTGCACCTCTCCCGGCCAGGCGATCGCCTCCGGCATCGGCATGGTCCACCAGCACTTCATGCTCGTACCCGTCTTCACCGTGGCCGAGAACGTCATGCTCGGTCGTGAGCCCACCCGCGGTCTCGGCCGCCTCGACCGCAACGCCGCGTGCGACCTCGTGCGCGACCTCTCCCGCCGCTACGGCCTCGACGTCGATCCGGACGCGCGCGTCGAGGACATCCCGGTCGGCATCCAGCAGCGGGTCGAGATCCTGAAGGCCCTTGCGGGCGATGCCCAGACCCTCATCCTCGACGAGCCGACCGCGGTGCTCACACCCCGCGAGATCGACGAGCTGATCGAGGTGATGCGGGCGCTGAAGGCCGGCGGTACGTCCGTCGTCTTCATCACCCACAAGCTCAAGGAGGTCAAGGCCATCGCCGACCGGATCACCGTGATCCGCCGCGGCAGGGTCGTGGGCACGCTCGGCCCCGAGGCCTCCGAGGGCGAGCTCGCCGAGCTCATGGTCGGCCGGGCGGTGCAACTCACGGTTGACAAGGCCCCCGCCACGGCCAGCGAACCGAAGCTCGTCGTCCGCGGCCTCCACGTCGTCGACCCGCAGGGCGTCGCCGCGGTCGAGGACGTCTCGTTCGACGTCAGGGCCGGCGAGATCCTCGGCATCGCCGGTGTCCAGGGCAACGGCCAGAGCGAGCTGGTCGAAGCCCTGGTCGGACTCACCGGCGTGGCCGCCGGATCGGTGCAGCTGGCCGGACGCGAACTGGTCGGATCAAGCCCGCGCGACCACCTCGAAGCGGGCATCGGCTACATCCCCGAGGACCGTTCGCACGACGGTTTCGTCGGGTCGTTCTCGGTCGCCGAGAACCTCGTCCTCGACCTCTACCGGCGGCGGCCGTTCGCCACGAGGGGAACGCTGTCGCCCCAGGCCGTCCGCTCCAACGCCGACAGCCCGGATCGAGGAGTTCGACGTCCGTACCCAGTCCGTCGAGACGCCCGTGAGTGCGCTCTCCGGTGGCAACCAGCAGAAGGTCGTCCTCGCCCGCGAGCTCTCCCGCCCGCTGGAGCTCCTGATCGCCGCCCAGCCGACGCGTGGCCTCGACGTCGGGTCGATCGAGTTCGTCCACCGCCGGATCGTCCGCGAACGCGACGAGGGGACCGCGGTCCTCATCGTGTCGACCGAGCTCGAGGAGATCGTGGCGCTCTCCGACCGGATCGCGGTGATGTACCGCGGCCGGCTCGTGGGGATCGTCGGACCCGACACCCCGTGGGACCAGCTGGGACTGATGATGGCCGGCGTTC
The DNA here is from genome assembly GCA_963721745.1 of uncultured Actinomycetota bacterium. Classification (GTDB taxonomy): domain Bacteria; phylum Actinomycetota; class Actinomycetes; order Propionibacteriales; family Actinopolymorphaceae; genus Thermasporomyces. Next base: position 443,571 of record CAVRKO010000009.1, read on the forward strand.
CCGCCGAGGCGGCGGCCCACGAGGCCGAGGAGCACCCGACCGTGCTGGGCAGTCTGGAAGACGCGTCGTGAGCCGCCGTCCGAGCCGTCGTACGGACCGGCCGGCGTGGGTCCGCGAGCTGGTCGTGAGCCTCGCCGCGGTGGCACTCGCGCTCGTCGTGGGTGCGGTCCTCATCGTGGCGAGCGACGCGGAGGTCGCGGCGACGTGGGGCTACTTCTTCGCCTATCCGCCGGACGCGCTCGCCGCCTCCTGGACCGCTGTCTCCGACGCCTACACCGCGCTTTTCCTCGGCGCCCTGGGCGGCTGGAAACCGATCACCGAGACCCTCGTCCAGGCCACGCCGCTGATCTGCGCGGGGCTCGGCGTCTCGCTGGCGTTCCGAGCCGGCCTCTTCAACATCGGCGCGCAGGGACAGCTGATCGCGGGCGCGATCTGCGCCGGGTGGGTCGGGTTCACGTTCGACCTCCCACTCGGCCTGCACCTGCTCTGTGCGGTCGCGGCAGGCGTCGTCGGCGGGGCGGTGTGGGGTGGCATCGTCGGGATCCTGAAGGCCCGGACCGGCGCGCACGAGGTGATCCTCACGATCATGCTCAACTACGTCGCGCTCTACCTGCTGCAGTGGCTGCTGACGACGGACGTACTCCAACGACCGGGTCGCGACGACCCGATCAGCCCGGTCGTCCACCAGGCGGCGCAGTACCCCCAGTGGGCCGGTACCCGACTGCATCTCGGGTTCGTCGTGGCGCTCGCCGCCGCGGCCGCCGTCTGGTGGCTGCTCGCGCGGTCCACGACCGGCTTCGAGCTGCGCGCCGTCGGCGCCAACCCCGACGCGGCCCGGACGGCGGGCATGAGCGTCGGGCGGGCCTACACCGTCGCGATGGTGGCCGCTGGCGCTCTGGCCGGACTCGCGGGCACCCAGCAGGTGCTCGGCACGGCCTCGCCGCTGACCGACGGGATCGCCGGCACCGTCGGCTTCGACTCGATCACGGTGGCGCTGCTCGGCCGTGCCTCCCCGTTCGGCACGGTCGTCGCGGGACTCGTGTTCGGGGCGCTCGACGCCGGAGGGCTGCAGATGCAGCTCCAGACCCAGACACCGCTCACGCTCACGACGGTGCTGCAGGCCACGATCGTGCTGTTCATCGCCGCGCCGGCGCTCGTCCGCGCCGTGTTCCGGATCCGCGGCCAGGGCGCCGGCACCGTCCTCGCCAAGGGGTGGAACGCATGAGGGGATGGGCAGCATGAGCGAGCCGGCCACCACGACACTGACGCGTCCCGAGCCACGCCCCGTCACGGTCGAGTCGCCCGACGAACGCCGGCGTCGCCGGCGCACCGGCATCCTGATGCTCGTCCTCGCCGGCATCGGCGTCCTGCTCGCGGCGTTCACCGACCCGCGGACGGTGACCTTCACCCTGTCGGGCCAGGTCGGCGCGACCGGGCTGCCCGACCTGGCCCTGCCGGCACTCCCGGTCGGACTCGCCCTCGCCGCGTACGCCGTCGTGGTGGCACTGGTCCAGCTCCGGCGCGGTCTGCGCGGCCGCTGGGCGGCCCTGATCTGGGCCGGGTTCGGTGTGGCGCTGGTGGTGACATTCCTCTGCTGGGCGGCCGCGGGCAAGACGTTCCCACTCACCAACCAGCTGCAGGGCACGCTCAACCTCGCCACGCCGCTCATCCTCGGCGCACTGGCCGGGGTGCTGTGCGAGCGCGCGGGCGTCATCAACGTCGCGATCGAGGGCCAGTTCCTCGCCGGTGCGTTCGCGGCCGCCGTCCTCGCCTCCGTGACCGGGAGCCTCGCCGCGGGCGTCGTCGCGGCGGTCGTGGCCGGCGTGCTCATCGCCGCGATGCTGGCGGTGTTCGCGATCCGCTACCGCGTCAACCAGGTGGTGCTGGGCGTCGTCCTCGTGGTGTTCGCCTCGGGCATCACGGGGTTCCTGTTCGACCAGTTCGTCCAGCGGGACGCCTCGCGGTTCAACGATCCGGGCGTCATGTCCGCGGTTCCGATCCCGGTGCTGTCGGCGATCCCGGTGATCGGTGACACGTTCTTCCGCCAGACCCTGTTGGTCTACGCGATGTACGCCGCCGTCGCCGTCGTGACGTACGTCCTGTTCAAGACCCGCTGGGGCCTGCGGGTCCGTTCGGTCGGCGAGCATCCGCGGGCGGCGGACACCGTGGGCATCAACGTCTACCGGATCCGGTACCAGGCCGTGCTCGCCGGCGGGATCGTGGCCGGTCTGGGCGGCGCGTTCTTCACGATCGGGTTCACCGGCAGCTTCGACAAGGACCTCACCGCGGGACAGGGGTTCATCGCCCTCGCGGCGCTCATCATGGGTCGCTGGCATCCGCTCGGTGCGACGGTCGCCGCACTGTTCTTCGGCTTCACCCAGCAACTCCAGAGTCAGCTGCAGATCATCGAGACCCCGATCCCGGGCGAGCTCCTGATCATGGCGCCCTACCTCGCGACGGTGGTCGCGGTGGCAGGCTTGGTCGGACGGGTCCGTGCGCCGAAGGCAGACGGCGAGCCATATGTGAAGGGTTAGTTCGGGTGGACGTTGACTGGGGGGCGCTGCGGACCGCGGCGCGGGAGGCGATGGCACGGGCGTACGCGCCCTACTCGGCGTTTCCGGTGGGCGCGGCGGCACTCACCGATGACGGCCGGACCGTGGTGGGCTGCAACGTCGAGAACGCGTCGTACGGCCTTACGCTGTGCGCCGAATGTGGCCTCGTCTCCGCACTGCATGCAAGTGGGGGTGGGAGGCTGGTGGCGTTCACCTGCTGCGACGCGGCCGGGGAACGGCTGATGCCGTGCGGGCGCTGCCGCCAGCTCCTGTGGGAGCACGGGGGAGCCGACCTCCTCGTCGACACCACCCGCGGCGTACGCCCGATGAGCGAGGTGCTTCCCGACGCCTTCGGGCCCGACGAACTGGCAGGACATCCACGTGGCTGAGGCTTTCGACGCCGTAGACGTCATCCGGGCGAAGCGCGACGGCGCGGTGCTGACCGACGACCAGATCGCCTGGGTGGTCGACGCCTACACCCGCGGGGTGGTCGCCGACGAGCAGATGTCCGCGCTGTTGATGGCGATCCTGCTCCGTGGCATGCGCCCCCGCGAGATCGCGCGCTGGACCCAGGCGATGATCGAGTCCGGCGAACGCCTGGACTTCAAGGCGGCGGGTCGCCCGACCGCCGACAAACACTCGACCGGCGGGGTCGGTGACAAGATCACGCTGCCGCTCGCTCCCGTCGTCGCCGCGTGCGGCGTGGCGGTGCCCCAGCTGTCCGGCCGGGGACTCGGACACACCGGCGGGACGCTCGACAAGCTGGAGTCGATCCCGGGCTGGCGCGCGGGCCTGTCGTACGACGAGATCGTGGCCCAGCTCACCGACGTCGGCGCGGTGATCTGCGCGCCGACCGACACCCTCGCGCCCGCGGACCGCAAGCTGTACGCGCTGCGGGACGTCACCGGCACGGTGGAGTCGATCCCACTGATCGCGAGCTCCATCATGAGCAAGAAGATCGCGGAGGGCACGTCGGCACTCGTCCTCGACGTGAAGGTCGGATCGGGCGCGTTCATCAAGGACCCGGACGAGGCCCGCGTGCTCGCCTCGACGATGGTCGAGCTCGGCACCGCGGCCGGCCTGCGCACGGTCGCCCTGCTCACCGGCATGGACACCCCGCTCGGTCTCACGGTCGGCAATGCGTTGGAGGTACGCGAGTCGGTGGAGGTACTCGCCGGCGGCGGACCTCCGGACGTGGTTGAGCTCACCGTGACGCTGGCACGGGAGATGCTGGCGGCTGCGGGTGCCGTGGGGGACGTCGACCCTGCCCGCGTGCTCCGGGACGGCACGGCGATGGACGTCTGGCGCCGGATGATCCGCGCCCAGGGCGGTGACCCGGACGCGCCGCTGGCGCAGGCCCGAGAGACCCACGAGTTCGTCGCGCCGGCCGAGGGGGTCCTCGTCGGGCTGGACGCCTATCGGGTCGGAGTCGCCGCCTGGCGGCTCGGCGCGGGTCGCGCCCGCAAGGAGGACCCCGTTTCCGAGGCGGCCGGCGTCGAGCTGCACGTCAAGCCCGGCGCGTACGTCCGGGCCGGACAGCCGGTGCTGACCCTTCACACGCACGACGCGGGACGGTTCGGGCGGGCCCTCGAGGCACTGGAGGGTGCGGTCGTCGTGGCGCCGAAGGGCTCACGACCACCCGACCGGCCGCTGGTCCTCGACCGGATCGGCTGACCGGTCCGAAGCGGCCACACCCGTCAGCCCGCCGTGTGCGGCGGCGCCGGCCACCCGCGGAGCTCCCGAGAGGACACCGAGCAGGAGCGCCGCCGCGAGCACGACCGCCAGCGCGGCCACAGGCTGTTGTCCGCCCGCCATCCACCACGGACTCGTCGCCCCCGTGGCGACCAGGCCGCCGCCTGCGACGAGGCCGGCGCGGACGAGCGCCCACCAGGTGACCGCCGGATGGGAGCGCGCGGGGCACGGGCACGAGGGGCGTGGTCCCTTCAGCCGTGCGTACGCGAGACTGCCCGCGATCCCGGCTCCGAGGAGGGCGACGCCGACCCCGGGCATGGTCGCGGTCGGTATCACCAGGAGGCACAGGCCGAGGACGAACTCCACCCACCCGAGCCCGCGGACGGCGGTCCCGGTGCGGCGTTCGTCTCCGAGCAGGCGGCCCAGCTCCGAGCGGGCGCCCGGCTCTGACCCCGGTCGCAGGAAGAGCTTCGTCGCTCCGTTCCAGGTGAACAGTCCCCCCAGGACCAGCGGCGCCAGGTCGCCAAGCAGAGTGGAGATGTCGAGCTCGTTCACGCGGGGCCCCCCTCGGTGTCCGACCGTCGCGGTGTCGATCGTGCCGCGACGTGCCTAGAAAGTGAGCGAACAGAAGTTACCTGTCAAGGGGTGTGGCCGACATTTTCCTGCGAGGACGCGGGACCGGATGCGCCGAAGGGCGCGACGAGCGCGCACAAGCCCGCACCGGCCGGCCCCTGGCCGGCGTAACGTCTCGCTATGACCGTCACGGCACACGAGCTCGGCCGGGCTCCGAAGGTCCTGCTGCACGACCACCTCGACGGCGGCCTACGCCCCCAGACCGTCGCCGAACTGGCCGAACGCGTCGGGCACGAGCTGCCCGTCGACCGTCCCGGTGAGCTGGAGCAGTGGTTCCGGGAGTCGGCCAACTCCGGTTCGCTCGAGCGCTACCTCGAGACGTTCGACCACACGGTGGGCGTGCTGCAGACCGCCGAGGCGCTCACCCGGGTCGCGGCCGAGTGCGCCGAGGACCTCGCACGCGACGGCGTGGTCTACGCCGAGGTGAGGTACGCCCCCGAGCAGCACCTGCGGGACGGCCTGACCCTCGACGCGGTGGTCGGTGCCGTGCAGGAGGGCTTCGTCGAGGGCGAGAAGCGGGCGGCCGCGGCGGGGCGGCAGATCGTCGTACGCCAGATACTGACCGCGATGCGGCACGCGGCGCGTTCGATGGAGATCGCCGAGCTGGTGGTCCGCAACCGCGACAACGGCGTCGTCGGCTTCGACATCGCCGGTGCGGAGGCGGGCTATCCGCCCACCCGGCACCTGGATGCGTTCGAGTACCTCCAGCGCGAGAACGCCCACTTCACCATCCACGCCGGCGAGGGCTTCGGGCTGCCGTCGATCTGGCAGGCGATCCAGTGGTGCGGTGCCGACCGGCTCGGCCACGGCGTGCGCATCGTCGACGACATCAGCGTCGGTCCGGACGGCGGCGCCCGCCTGGGCCGGCTCGCGGCGTACGTACGTGACAAGAGGATCCCGCTCGAGCTCTGCCCGAGCTCCAACGTGCAGACCGGGGCGGCGGAGTCGGTTGCGGCGCACCCGTTCGGCCTCCTCGCCCGGCTGCGGTTCAGGGTGACGGTCAACACCGACAACCGGTTGATGAGCGGGACGTCGATGACGCAGGAGTTCACCGAGCTGGCCGAGGCGTTCGGCTACGACCTGACCGACTTCCAGTGGTTCACCGTGAACGCCATGAAGAGCTCGTTTCTCCCGTTCGACCAGCGCCTCGCCCTGATCAACGACGTGATCAAGCCGGGGTACGCCGCGCTGGCGGCCGAGAGGGCGTTCGCGCAGATGCAGCGTCCGGTGCGCTGAGCCGGGATCCGATACCTCCGGTTGGTACCGCTGACACCGGGACCTTCGCGGGTGCCGGCCGCCGGTCCGTACGAGCAGGCTGGGTAGTCAGCACCGCACCGCCGCAGCCTGGTTTGTCCTGAGCGCGCATCCTGGAGGAAAGGCGTTCGGGCCCGGGGGTGGTGGGCGGTGCGCCAGCTTGGTTCGACCGGCGACGACCTGTCGCGTTCGACCTGTCGCGTTCGACGTGTCGCGGGAGATCTGCCGCGAAGGAGGTGGCGGCGTGGCGAGCGGAGGGATGCTGGACTGGCTCGGTCAGGCGTTCCGCCGAACCGCCGCACCCGAACGCGCGTGGGGCGGCATCCCGCCCGGCGAACGCCCATCGCATCCGCCCATCGAACGCCTCGCCGCCGACCTGCGCCGACTCGGCCGGGAGAGCGTGCGGCTCCAGGGCGACCAGCGCGTGTCCGCGCGGGCGTTCCACCTGCACGTGGCCGAGCTCGCGTACGACGACACCCTGCTCCTCGCCTGCGCCGCGCTGGACGTGGAGACCGGTGCCGCCCGCAGCCCGCTGTCGGGCATCCGGCGGCTCGAGCTCGAGGTCGAACTCGCGCGCAACGGGCTCCGCTGGTAGGGGCCGGTGCGACCGGGAGGTCGGTCGATCAGCGTTCCTCTTTGGGAATCAGGATCCACAGGACGATGTACGCGATGAACTGCGGCCCGGGCAGGATGCACGAGAGGACGAAGGCCAGGCGTACGAGCCAGACCGGCAGGTCGAACCTCTGGGCGAGCCCCGCGCAGACCCCGGCGATCACCTTGTGCGAGCGTGGGCGGACCAGGGTGGTGGTCATGTCGGTTCCTTTCGGTCGTCGGGTCGTCGACCGCCGGCTGCGCGTGTGTCAGGCGGTCTTACCGGAAGGACGAGTGGCCGCCCCGCTGCGCTCCCCACTGCCGCCGATGCCAGGGTCACAAACGGCCGATCTCCGGGACATCCCGGACGTACCGTGCCTCAGGAGCGGATGTCGAGGTGCGTGGTCAGGACGTCGACCACGGCCCGCCACCCGGCGGCCGCGGCCTCGGTGTCGGCCGAGGCGAGGGCACGCGGCGCACCCGGCCTGTCCTGGGCGACGTCGAGCGCACACGACACGACGAAACCGCCCGCCGGTGACTCCGGGCCCAGCAGCTCGGACAGGTCCGACCAGTCACCCCACGCCGCGAGCCGGAGCAGCTCCGACCAGGCACTCACGAGCTTGTCCGCGGACTCCTGGTCGAGCTCGGGTGAGATGGAGTCGGCGAGCGTGACGAGGTCGAAGATGCAGTCGTCGTGCGGAGTCAGGCTGACCTCGTGCGCGGACAGGACCTCGGCCAGGTCGAGCCCGTCGACGCCGGTGGCAGGATCGCCCGCCAGGTCGGTGCGCATCTGGTCGAGGTCGGTCCAGGTCGTGAGTTGGGTCGCGCCGCCGGCGTCGGTGCCCGCGTAGCGCGGGTGGCCGGCGTCGAGGTCGGTGCCACGGACGGTGTAGACGCCTTCCTCGGCGAGTCCCCACCACACGGTGACGGCGTCGGCGACCTCCTCGAGCGGGGTGCCGCTGTCGCCGTCGGACTCTCCCTCGGCGCCAGCCTCGCTCGCCCGCGAGCCCGCCGGGGCAGTGGGCGTACGCGCCGCCTTGCCGTCGGCACCACCCGGGATGTCCGGCGTGGTCACCCGGCCGGACACCTCGGACAGGCAGCCCGACCAGTGCGCGTCCAGGATCTCGACGATGTGCTTGCGGTGGTGGGCGGCGCGGAAGATCGCGAGCACCTCGTCGCCGGACGCGAGCTTGCTGATGTCCTCGTCGTCGTGCAGGGCCTGGGAGTCGGGGGTGTCGACGTCCATGTAGTCGAGCAGGTCCAGCATCAGCGCGAGCGTCGAGCCCAGCGACGCCTGCTCGTCGGCGTCGAGCTGGCCGTCGGCGAGCTCGGGCAGCCGGGTGAGGTCGTAGTAGCAGAGCCGCTTGGAGTACTCCTCGGCCGTCCAGATCCGGAGGGTACGCAGGTGGGCGCTCGCCGTGAGGTCGTTGGACGCGCCCGAGTCGACGAACGAGACCAGGTCGTCCAGCTCCCGGAAGCCGTAGAGCTTGCCGCTCGAGCCGAGGAAGCCGGCCGATCCGTCGTCGGCGGTATACCAGCCCGGCTGGTAGAGCGTGTAGCGGTCGCCGCCCGCCATCTTCAGCTGAAGCGGGACGATCGGGTCGTTGATGAATTCAGTGGTCACGAAATCCCTATCCCGGGTCTGGTTCCAGATGGAGCGCCGGCTGTGTGTCCATGACGTGTCGGCTAGGTCCCGATCGGGTGCCACACGGTCTTGGTCTCGAGGAACGCGGTGAGACGGTCGAGTCCTGGCTCGGCGTACCAGTCCGGCTGCCGGGTGGGCGGCCGGACCACGCGCTTGAGGTTATCGGCCGCGGCACGTTCGAGGTCGGCCGCGGCTGCATGGTCGTCGACGCCGCAGAGGTCGATGGCGTTGACGTCCATATGGCTCGCGAGCCACGGCGCCACCTCGGCGACCCGTCCGGTGAGCAGGTTGAGGACGCCGCCGGGCAGGTCGCTCGTGGCGACGACCTCGGCCAGCGTGATCGCCGGCAGCGGGCGCTGTTCGGCGGCCAGCACCACGCAGGTGTTGCCGGTGACGAGGGCCGGCGCGACGACGCTGACCAGCCCGAGCAGGCTCGCGTCCTGGGGCGCGACGACGGCGACCACGCCGGTGGGTTCGGGTACGGAGAAGTCGAAGTAGGGCCCGGCGACGGGGTTGGACGCGCCCACGACCTGCGCCACCTTGTCGGACCAGCCGGCGTACCACACCCACCGGTCGATGCTCTCGTCGACGACACGTTCGGCATCCGTACGGCTCACGCCCTCGCCGGCGGCCACCTCGTCGACGAACTGCGACCGGCGGCCTTCGAGCATCTCGGCCACGCGGTAGAGCACCTGGCCACGGTTGTACGCCGTCGCGGCGGACCACCTCGGGAACGCCTTGCGGGCGGCCACCACCGCGTCGCGGGCGTCCTTGCGGGACGCGAGGGAAGCGTTGGCGAGGAAGGTGCCGCCGGCGTCGTGCACGGGATAGCTCCGCCCTGACTCGCTGCGCGGGAAGGCGCCGCCGACGAACAGCTTGTAGGTCTTGCGGACGGCGATCCGTTCAGACGGGCTCATGGTCGCGCTCCCCACCGGCCGGGCCCTCGACGTCGACGTAGGCGGCCAGCCCGTGCCGGCCACCCTCGCGACCGTAGCCCGACTCCTTGTAGCCACCGAACGGCGACGTCGGGTCGAACCGGTTGAACGTGTTGGCCCAGACCACGCCGGCCCGCAGCTTGTCGGCCATCCACAGGATCCGCGAACCCTTCTCGGTCCACACGCCCGCGGACAGGCCGTAGGGCGTGTTGTTGGCCTTCTCGACCGCCTCGTCGGGCGTACGGAAGGTGAGGACGGACAGCACCGGGCCGAAGATCTCCTCGCGGGCGATCCGGTGTGCCTGGGTCACGCCGGTGAAGATCGTCGGCGCGAACCAGTAGCCGCGGTCGGGCAGCTCACACGGCGCCGACCAGCGCTCGGCGCCCTCGACCTCGCCGGCGTCGCTCAGGGTGCGGATGCGTTCGAGCTGCTCCGCGGAGTTGATGGCGCCGACATCGGTGTTCTTGTCGAGCGGGTCACCGACGCGGAGGGTGCCCATGCGGCGCTTGAGCTTCTCGAGCACCTCGGGGTAGACGCTCTCCTGGACGAGGAGTCGCGAACCCGCACAACACACGTGGCCCTGGTTGAAGAAGATGCCGTTGACGATGCCCTCGACCGCCTGGTCGAGTGCCGCGTCGTCGAAGACGATGTTGGCGGCCTTGCCACCGAGCTCCAGCGTGACCCGCTTGCGGGTGCCGGCGACCGACCGGGCGATCGCCTTTCCCACCTCGGTCGAACCGGTGAACGCGACCTTGTCGATGCCGTCGTGTGCGACCAGGGCCTGCCCGGTCTCACCGGCGCCCGTGACGATGTTGACGACGCCGGGAGGCAGGTCGGCCTGCTGGCAGATCTCGGCGAACGCCAACGCCGTCAGGGGGGTGGTCTCGGCGGGCTTGAGGACGACGGTGTTGCCGCAGGCGAGCGCCGGTGCGATCTTCCAGGCCAGCATCAGCAGGGGGAAGTTCCACGGGATCACCTGGCCGGCGACGCCGACCGGCCGCGGCGCGGGGCCGAGCCCGGCGTACCCGAGCTTGTCCGCCCAGCCGGCGTAGTAGAAGAAGTGCGCGGCGACGAGCGGGAGGTCGACGTCGCGGGACTCGCGGATCGGCTTGCCGTTGTCGAGCGACTCCAGCACCGCGAGCTCGCGGGCGCGTTCCTGGATCAGGCGCGCGATGCGGAAGAGGTACTTGCCGCGGTTGCGCCCCGACATCGCCGACCAGACCCGGGTGTGGGCGTCGCGGGCGGCCGCCACGGCGCGGTCGACATCCTGCGGCCCCGCCTGCGTGACCTCGGCCAGGACCTCCGCGGTCGAAGGGCTCACCGTCTTGAACGGTCCGCCGTCGATCGGGTCGACGAACTCCCCGCCGACGAACAGGCCGTACGACGACCTGATGTCGACGACGGCCCGTGACTCGGGAGCCGGCGCGTAGGCGAACCTCGGTGCGCGGCGTGGCTCCCCGGACTGCTCGGTCGGCATGGGTTGCGTCCCCCCTAGTCGAGCGTGAAGTAGTCGGGTCCGGCGTACCTGCCGGTGCGCATCTTGGTCCGCTGCATGAGCAGGTCGTTGAGCAGGCTGGACGCACCGAGCCGGAACCACGCGGGATCGAGCCACGGGTCGCCCACGGTCTCGTTGACGAGTACGAGGTAACGGATCGCGTCCTTGGCGGTGCGGATGCCGCCTGCCGCCTTCACACCGACCTGGCGGCCGGTCGCTGCCTGGAAGTCGCGGACCGCCTCGAGCATGACCAGGGTCACCGGCAGCGTCGCCGCGGGGGAGACCTTGCCCGTGGAGGTCTTGATGAAGTCGGCGCCCGCCAGCATGGCCAGCCAGCTCGCCCGCCGGACGTTGTCGTACGTCGCCAGCTCGCCGGTCTCGAGGATGACCTTGAGGTGCGCGGAGCCGCACGCCTGCCGGACGGCGACGATCTCCTCGTGGACGGCGGCGTACCTGCCGGACAGGAACGCTCCGCGGTCGATCACCATGTCGATCTCGTCGGCGCCGGCGGCAACGGCGTCCGACGTGTCGCGGACCTTGATGTCGAGGCTCGATCGCCCGGACGGGAACGCGGTCGCGACGCTCGCGACCTTCACGTCGCTACCCGCCAGTGCCTCGCTGGCGACGGGTACGAGGTCGGGGTAGACGCAGATGGCCGCCACGGACGGGCAGGTGGGGTCCGCGGGGTCCGGCCGCCGCGCCTTGGCACAGAGCGCGCGTACCTTGCCCGGCGTGTCCTGTCCCTCCAGCGTGGTGAGGTCGATCATCGCCACGGCGAGATCGAGGGCGTACTCCTTGGCGCTGGTCTTGATCGACCGGGTGGCGAGGGTCGCGGCCCGCGCCTCGGCGCCCACCTGGTCGACGCCGGGGAGGCCCGCGACGAACCGGCGCAGGCTCGCGTCGGACGCGCCGATCTCCGACAACCGCTCAGGTGTCAGGGCAGCCGTGGTCGTCACCGGGCCAGTGTAGGACGGTCCTCGTGGCTGCCCGCGATCGCGCTCCGACCACCTGGCAGGGCAGAATCGGGGCCCATGGCGCCGGGAGGCAGCCAGGCAAGCTCGGGAGGCTGCCAGTGGGACCAACGGAAGCAGACCGTACGTCGACCAAGGTCATCGAGAGCTTCGCCCCGACCGGCGGGCGTGTCCTCGGGATCGTCACGCTCGCGATCGGCGTCCTCATCCTCGTCGACATCGCGCTCGAGTGGCGCACCCTGCAGGGGCTCTCCGCGGCCGCGGTGGTCGTCGCGATCGGGACCCTCGTCTGGCTGGGTCTGATCCGGCCGTCCGTGGTCGCCTACGAGGACGCCCTCGTCCTGCGCAACATGATCCGCGACACCCGGATCCCGTGGCACCTGGTCGAGTCGGCCTCGGTCGCGCCGGTCCTCGCGGTCGCGGCGGGCGGCCAGGTCTACAAGTCGTCCGCGGTCACGGTCTCCGGTGCCGACCGCAGGGCGCAGCGGCGACAGCGCAAGGCCGCCACCGAGGCACTCCGGTCCGGTGCGCCCGCGCCGTCGCGGCCGGCGAACCCGGCCGACGCCGCTCCGTCCGACTACGCCGTCCACCGGATCGAGTCGCTGGCGGCGAGGTACGCCGAGGAGTCCAGAGGCCAGGCACAGGTCGAGCAGCGGTGGCGCTGGGTCGAGTTCGCGGTCGTCGCGGTGGCGGTCCTGGTCGCCGTCGTGACCAACGTGCTCAGCTGACCGAGCGAGAACCCACGGGGATCCGAGGGAGGCGAGCAATGGCGCGGTGGAAGCAACGTCCGGACGGTTCGACGTGGGGCGACTGGGGTGAGGACGACCAGCTCGGCCGGCTCAACCTGCTGACGCCGGAGAAGGTGCGGCAGGGGGTCGCCGAGGTCGTCGAGGGTCGTACGTTCTGCCTCAGCCTGCCGCTGGACCTGCCCGGCGGCAACGTCGTGAACCCACGGCGGCACCCGCCGGTGCTCACCCCGACGAGTGACGAGAACGGTCCGCGGTTCAACTTCGCGACGGGCACCCTCGACCCGCGGCACACCAACGTGGTCTGCGACAACCGCGTCACCCTGACCCTGCAGTACTCCACCCAGTGGGACTCGCTCGCCCACGTCGGCGGGATGTTCGACGTCGACGGTGACGGCGCCCCCCAAGCCGTGTTCTACAACGGGTTCCGGTCCGGCGCCGACGTCGTGGGACCGGTCCGCGACGCGGCCGGCGACGGCGTGGGCCACGAGACCTACGCGCACCGGCTCGGCGTCCAGAACCTCGCGGAGAAGCCGATCCAGGGCCGTGGTGTGCTGGTCGACCTCGAGAAGCACTTCGGCCGGGACCACACGTACGTCGGATACGACGAGCTGGCCACGGTCCTCGCCGCCGACCGGGTGGTGGTCGAGCCCGGCGACCTGCTGGTCCTGCACACGGGTTACGCCACCGAACTGCTCGCGATGGGCGGCCGTCCGGATCCGGAGCGCGTCCCTGCCATGTGTGCCGTCCTCGACGGCCGCGACGAGCGGCTGCTGCGGTGGGTGAGAGAGAGCGGGATCGCGGCACTGATCGCGGACAACTACGGCGTCGAGGCGTTCCCCGCACGGGATGTCGGGCCTGAACCGCAGCCGGCGCTGCCCCTGCACCAGCACTGCCTGTTCAAGCTGGGCCTCAACCTCGGTGAGATGTGGTACCTCGAGGAGCTCACGGAGTGGCTGCGTACGCACGAGCGGTCGCGGTTCCTGCTGACGGCGCCGCCGTTGCGCCTGCCGGGTGCGGTCGGGTCGCCGGCCAACCCGATCGCGACGGTGTGAGCACCTGATCGGGGCCGCCTCCGTCAGGTGTCGAGGAGGGCGCGCATGTCGGTGCCGATGGCGTCTGCCGCCGCCTGGGCGGCGGCCTTCGCCGCGGCGAGGTCGCCGTCGGGCACCTCCACGACCACCTCGACGTAGCACTTGAGCTTGGGCTCGGTGCCACTCGGACGGACCACCACGCGAGCCCTGTCGGCGAGCGTGAACCGAACTCCCTCCGTCGGCAGGAGCGCCGGCGCGCCGTCCGAGGGGCTGGGGTCGGCGAGGTCGTCGACCCGCTCGACGCGCCGCCCGCCCAGGCGTACCGGCGGGTCGGCCCGCAGCCGGCGCAGGGTGGGCTCGCTCTCGGAGAGGGCGGCCAGTCGGACCGAGTGCTGCTCGGTCAGGTGGACGCCGTACTCACGGGCGAGGTCGTCGAGCAGGTCGAGGAGAGTCCGGCCCTCGTGCTTCAGCCGGGCCACGAGCTCGGCCATCCGGATGATCGCGCTGATGCCATCCTTGTCGCCGACCGCCGCCGGGTCGACGCAGTAGCCCAGCGCCTCCTCGTAGCCGAACGCCAGCCCGGGCACCCGACCCAGCCACTTGAAGCCGGTGAGCGTCTCGACGTACGGCACGCCGTGACCCGCCGCGATCGAGGACAGGAGGGAGGACGACACGATCGTCGTCGCCAGCGTCCCGCGCACCCCTGACCTCACTAGGTGGGTCGCGAACAGCGCGCCCACCTGGTCGCCGGAGAGCCGGTGGTATCCGTCGGGCGTGGGCACCGCGACCGCACACCGGTCGGCGTCGGGATCGTTGGCGAGGACGACGTCAGCGCCAACCTTCGCGCCCAGCTCGAGCGCGAGGTCCATCGTGCCGGGCTCCTCCGGGTTCGGGAACGCGGTGGTCGGGAACGCCGGGTCGGGCTGCGCCTGCTCGGTAACGACGTCGGGCGCGGGAAATCCGGCGGCGGACAGGGCGGCGCGCACGACGTCACCACCCACGCCGTGCAGCGGGGTGTAGGCGATGCGGACGTCCCGCGGGCCGGGGCTCGGCAGCGCCGCCACCCTGGCGAGGTAGGCGTCGAGCACCTCGTCGCCCCACGTCTCCCACTCCTCGCCCCGGCGGACCGACGCGACGGGGCCGACCGCGGCGATGGCGGCCGCGATGTCGGCGTCGGCCGGCGGCACGATCTGCGAGCCGTCGCCGAGATAGACCTTGTAGCCGTTGTCCTGCGGCGGGTTGTGGGACGCCGTCACCATCACGCCCGCGACAGCGGCGAGGTGCCGGATCGCGAACGCGAGGACGGGAGTGGGCAGCGGCCGCGGCATCACCACGGGCCGCAGCCCCGCGCCCGCGAGCACGGCGGCGGTGTCGTCGGCGAAGACGCGGGAGTGGTGCCGGGCGTCGTACCCCACGACGACCGTGCCGCCCGCGTGGCCCCGCGCCGTGAGGTAGGCGGCGAGGCCGGCGGCCGCCCGGATGACGACGACGCGGTTCATCCGGTTGGGCCCCGCGCCCATCGGACCGCGCAGCCCGGCCGTACCGAACTGCAGGGTGCCGTCGAAGCGGTCCGCGAGATCCGCCCTGGCGGCGGCGTCCGCGTCCTCGGCGGCGGCGAGGAGCGTGCCGAGCTCCGCTCGCGTCTCGGGGTCGGGGTCCTCCTCGAGCCAGGACCGGGCGCGCGCGGCGAGGTCGGCCGGCAGCAGCATCACGAGGCCTCCTCGGCGTCGGCACGGGGCGAGTCCGGCCGCGGTGACAGGGCCGGGTCGGCGAGCAGGGCCGCCGCGGCGGCACTTGGCCGGCGCCCGGCCGCGACCGCGACCGCGATGCGCCACTCCGGCACCGGAGGAGCGAGGGGTACGAAGCACGCCTTGGTCTTCTTGCCGGTGAAGCTCCGGGGTACGAGCGCGACGCCCAGGCCCGCGGCCACCAGGTCGAGCAGCGGGTGGATGTCGTTGACCTCGAGCGCGACCCGCCGTGGGATCCGGCTGGCCGCGAGCGCCTCGTCGGTGACGTCGCGGGTGATCCAGCCGGTGTGGAAGTCGACGAACGTCTCGTCCCTGAGATCGGACAGCTCGACCCGCGCCTGCCCGGCGAACCGGTGGCCGGGTCCGCAGGCCAGCACCATCGGTTCACTCGCCAGCGGAGTCAGCGTGAGTCCGGACGGCGGGTCCTGCGGCTCGGTGACGACCGCGACGTCCATGTCGCCGGAGCGAACCTGGGCCAGCAGATCGGGCGTACTGCCCTGCCGGAGCCTGATCTCGACGCCGGGGTGCACGTGGTGGAAACGGGCGAGCAGGTCGGGAACGCTGAGCGCGCCCATGCACTGCAGGGTGCCGACGACGAGCCGGCCCTTGAACAGCCCGCGGACGGCGGCGACGGCCTCGCGGGCGGCGGCCGCGTCGACGAGGGTGTGTCGGGCCTCGACGAGGAGGGCCCGGCCGGCGTCGGTGAGCTCGACGTTGCGGGTGCTGCGGATGAAGAGCTCCGCGCCGAGCTCGCGTTCGAGGGAACGGATGGACGCCGAGATGCCCGACTGCGCGACGTGCAGCCGGTGCGCGGCCCTGGTGAAGTGCCGCTCCTCGGCGACGGTGACGAAGTACTCGAGCTGGCGGAGCTCCATCTCGGCTGATCACCTGACCTGATCGGAGGGATCGTTTTCTTCTGTTGGACAGCTTAATCGGGCGTGGGGCAGGCTGGGCACGGCCACGGGGACGGCAACAGCGCGAAGGGATCTTCGATGGAGTACCGCACCCTGGGCAACACCGGAACGATCGTGTCCAACCTGTGCCTCGGCACCATGACCTTCGGTTCCGAGAGCGATGAGAGCGTCTCGCACGCGCAGCTCGACCGGTACGTCGAGGCGGGTGGGACCTTCGTCGACACCGCGAACGTCTACTCCGCCGGCGTCTCCGAGGAGATCATCGGGCGCTGGCTGGCGGCCCGGCCGGGCGTCCGCGACCAGGTGGTGCTCGCCACGAAGGGCCGGTTCTCGCGTACGGGTGTCCGCAACGAGCTCGGGCTGTCCCGCCTGCATCTGACCAAGGCACTCGACGCGAGCCTGAAGCGGCTCGGTGTGGAGACGATCGACCTCTACCAGGCGCACGCGTGGGACCCGCTGACGCCGATCGAGGAGCCCCTGCGGTTCTTCGACGAGGCCGTCCGCGCGGGCAAGATCCACTATGTCGGCGTCAGCAACTTCGTCGGCTGGCAGCTGCAGAAGGCCGCACTGCTCACGCAGCACCTCGGGCTCTCGCCCGTCGTCACCCTGCAGCCGCAGTACAACCTGCTCCAGCGCAACATCGAGTTCGAGCTCGTACCCGTGTGCGAGAACGAGAACATCGGCATCCTGCCCTGGTCGCCGCTCGCGGGCGGCTGGCTCACCGGCAAGTACGCCCGCGACACGGCACCGAGCGGCGCCACCCGGCTGGGCGAGAACCCGGACCGCGGAATGGAGGCCTACGCCAAGCGCAACGCGGAGGAGCGCACCTGGCAGGTCGTCGACGCCGTACGCAAGGTCGCCGACGGGCGCGGTGTCTCGATGGCACAGGTGGCCCTGGCCTGGCTGGCCGACCGCCCGGCCGTGACGTCGGTGATCCTCGGCGCCCGGACGGTCGAGCAGCTGGATGACAACCTCGGGGCGGGGGACCTGCACCTGTCCGCGGAGGAGACCGCCCTGCTGACCGAGGCGAGCGCACCGATCGTCGACGACTACCCGTACGGCGAGGCGGGCGCCAACCAGCGCAACCGCACGCTCTGACGCGCGCGGGCCGGGGGTTCCGGTCAGAGCCGGGCGAGCACGGCCGCGAGCAGCTCGCCCATCCGGCCCGCGGCGGACCGCCCGGCCGCGAGGACCTCCTCGTGGTCGAGCGGGTCGTCGCCGAGACCGGCCGCGAGGTTCGTCACGAGAGACAGCCCCAGGACCTCGCCGCCACCCTCGCGTACCGCGATCGCCTCGAGCGCCGTCGACATCCCCACCAGGTCCGCGCCGATGGTCCGCAGGTAGCGGATCTCGGCCGGTGTCTCGTAGTGCGGGCCGGGCAGCTGCGCGTAGACGCCCTCGTCGAGGGCGGGCTCGATGTCGCGGCAGAGCGCCCGCAGCCGCGGCGAGTAGAGGTCGGTGAGGTCGACGAACCGCGCGCCGGCGATCGGTGACCGCCCGGTCAGATTGAGGTGGTCGCTGATCAGGACCGGAGTGCCGGGTGCCCACTCCGGTCGGAGACCCCCGCAGCCGTTGGTGAGGACGACGACCCGGCAGCCCGCCGCCAGCGCGGTGCGTACGCCGTGGACGACGGCGGCGGTGCCGAGCCCTTCGTAGAGGTGCGTACGACCGAGGAAGACGAGCACCTTCCGGCCGTCGGCGGCCACACTGCGCACCCGCCCCGCGTGCCCTTCCACGGCAGGCGGCGCGAACCCCGGCAGGTCGGTTGTCGCGAGGTCGGCCACGGTGTCGCCGAGCAGGTCACCGGCCGGGCGCCAGCCGGAACCCAGTACCACGGCGACGTCGTGCCTCTGGACGCCGCTCAGCTCGGCCAGCCGGGCGGCGGCAAGGGTCGCGGCGGCCTGCGGATCAGTTCGTACGTCAGTCACCAGGCGACCCTAGTGTCCTAGTGGCCACCTGGCGGAGGAGAGCCATGGCGTAGGTGCGCCATGGCCACCGTCTGGACCCAGGTCCAGGACGGTCCCAAGCTCTCGACGGACAGCCGCGCCAGCGGCGTCGGGAAGGGGACCAACCGTGCGAGCCACCCGCGCCGCCGGCGGACTTGCCGTCGCGACCCTCGTCCTTGCGGCCGCGGCGACCGGAGCGGGGGTCACGCCCGCGCGGGCGGGTGGACCACCGACGGCTCCCACCGCGGAGGTGGGCGGAGCGGGCGTCCCCGGGGCGAGGACGCACACCCTCACGCTGGTCACCGGCGACGTCGCCCGCCTCACCGTGCTGCCGGACGGACGGCAGGTGGCCGATCTCGCGCCCCGCCCGGGCCAGCCGGAAACCCCTTATTTCGTGGGCGACTACGGCGGCGACGTCCGGTTGGTCCCGACCGAGGCGATGCCGTACCTGAGCAGCGGCCAGCTGGACGAGCGGCTGTTCAACCTCACCGACCTCGTGGCGGCGGGTTACGACGGCGCGGACACCGCGCTCCCGCTGATCCTGTCCGCGCCGACGACCGGCGCTCGCACCATGCCCAGGGCACCCGAGTCGGTCCAGCGCCAGCGCAGCCTCGGCAGCGTCGGTGCCCTTGCCGTGACACCGCGCGCTCGCGAGGCACGGACGTTCTGGGAGTCGATCGACGACGACACCCCGTCCGACGGTCCTCTGAGGCTGTCGCGTGGCATCGGCAAGGTCTGGCTGGACGGCCCGGTCAGGACCACCCTCGAGGAGAGCGTTCCGCAGATCGGGGCACCCGCCGCGTGGCGGGCGGGCTACACCGGCAAGGGCGTGAAGGTCGCCGTACTCGACACCGGCTACGACGCGGGACACCCCGACCTGGTCGGCCGGGTGGCCGCGTCGACGTCGTTCGTTCCCGGCGAGACCGTCCAGGACGGCATGGGCCACGGCACCCACGTCGCGTCGACCGTCGGTGGTTCGGGCGCCGCCTCGCAGTCCCGCCGCCGCGGCGTCGCACCCGGTGCCGACCTGCTCGTCGGCAAGGTGCTCGGCAACAACGGCAACGGCCAGGAGTCGTGGATCATCGCGGGGATGGAATGGGCCGTGGACAGCGGCGCGAAGGTCGTGAGCATGAGCCTGGGCGGTCGTGCCACCAACGGAACCGACCCGATGAGCGCCGCGGTGGACGCACTCAGTGCCCGGTCGGGCGCGCTCTTCGTGGTGGCCGCAGGCAACGCCGGACCCGAGAACGGCAGCGTCGGTACGCCGGGCACGGCTTCCTCGGCCCTGACGGTGGGCGCGGTCACCAAGGCTGACGAGCTCGCGACCTTCTCGAGTCGCGGACCGCGGCTGGGCGACGGCGCCGTCAAGCCGGAGGTCACGGCACCCGGCGTCGACATCGCAGCCGCCCGAGCCGCCGGCACCAGCATCGGCCAGGACCTTGGCGAGTCGTACACCTCGATGAGCGGTACGTCGATGGCGACGCCGCACGTCGCCGGCGCGGCCGCCCTGCTCGCCCAGCGCCATCCCGACTGGTCGGGGCAGCAGCTCAAGAACGCGCTCGCGAGCAGTGCCCGGCCAACACGGGACGTGTCGGTGGTAGCCCAGGGTGCGGGACGGGTCGACGTCCCCGCCGCGCTGGACCAGCGCGTCCATCCCGACCCGGCGAGCGTGTCGTTCGGGAAGCTGGACTGGTCCGGGGTGCCGCGGCCCTCGATCGACCGCGAGGTGACGTACACCAACACCGGCACGCGGACGGTACGCCTCGACCTGGACCTGGACGTCCGCCCGCTGGCGGCAGGGAGTACGCGGCGGCCGCAGGTCACGCTCTCCTCGCGGCGGCTCACTATCGCGCCCGGTCGTACCGCCACGGCGACCCTCCGGCTCGACCCGGACGGCACCGAGGCGGGCAGCTACGCCGGCACCCTGGTCGCCCGCGTCACCGGCGCCGGCACGCTCAGGACCGCCGTGGGCTTCACGCTCGGTAGCCCCACCCACGAGCTGAAGGTCTCCGCGGTCGATCGGGACGGCGGGCCGGCGAACGCCGTCCAGCGGTGCCCAGCTGTGGAACGTCGACACCGGCGCCGTGTCGGTGATGGCGTTCGACGGGCAGGGGAGTCGGACGTTCCAGGTCCCGTCCGGCCGCTACGCGCTGATGGTGTTCGCCATGACGCGCGACGCAGCTGGCCACTACCGCTCCACCACTCTCATGGGCCGGCCGGACCTGACGGTGCGCTCGTCGATGGAGCTGAGGTTCGACGCCCGGCAGGCCGAGCAGGTACGGATCGTGACGCCGAAGCGAGCGGATCCGCAGCGCTACATCATCGGCTGGCACCGCACGGTCGCGGACCGCTCGGCGCTGTTCGGCTGGGTGATGTGGGCGCGGACCACGCCGGACGTCTACGTCCAGCGACAGCCGGAGGTCAGCTTCGGCACCTTCCGGGTCACCCAGCGCTGGATGCTTGCCGAACCCGTCCTCACCGTCGACGTGGCCGGACCGGGCGGCTTCCGGCTACCCACACCCGAGAAGGTCGGGGACCGGACCGTGCCGTCCTACGTGGGCGAGGACGACCTCCGGGTGGTCGACGGTGGCGACGGGACGCCGGAGCAGCTCGCCGCGGTGAACTCGCGCGGCGCCGCCGTCCTGATCCGCTGGGCCGGACCCAGCGCGGTCAAGGGCCAGTCCGAGGCCGCCGCCGACGCGGGCGCGAGGCTGGTGCTCTTCTACAACGATGCTCCCGGTTTCTGGTCGACCTGGGTGAGCGGCGTGACCGTCCCCGTGTACTCCCTCCAACAGGCCGAGGGGCTGCGGCTGCGCGCGCTGATCCCCGCGGGCGGTGCCGCGCGGGCGAAGGTCACCGGCCTGCGGGACAGCTCGTACGCCTACGACCTGATGCTGACCGACGACCAGGTGAACGGACCGCTCACGTATGACGTCGCACGGATGCCGCTGGCGGCGGTCACGACCGACTACCACCGGCGGGCCGTTCCTTCGCTGGCCGTCGGGCTCGCGGCGCGGACGGCATTCGTTCCCGGCATCAGCGCCGGCTTCCCCGTCTCGCGGGAACTCGTCCCGCCCACCAGGCGGACCGACTACCTGACGACGTCGGACGGCGTCGAGTGGATGCACAGCTCGGTCGGCGACTCGTGGAACCTGCCCTGGCGCGGGAACGAGTACTCGGTGCCGGAGCGGTACTCACGCGGCGAACGCATCGACCAGGAATGGTGGCCCGCGCTCACCCGGCCGGCCGTCCTGTCCGCCGGCGGCGAGGAGGAGAAGGGCACACCCGTGGCGAGGTTCGAGGACGCCATCCGGGTGCAGATCGCGCCGTTCGTCTCCGGCGACGGCGAGATCCAGGGGTCGGCCGACGACCGGGACGACCAGGTAGCCCTGGCGTTGCGCCGCGACGGCACCGAGGTCGGACGCGCCGACGCACCGGTCGCGCGGTTCCTGGTGCCGAAGGACGAGGCGGCGTACGAGCTGGAGATGGACGTCCGCCGGGCACCGGACAGCTGGTCAACCACGTCGAACCACACGAACACCGTGTGGGCGTTCCGTTCGCGTCACGTCTCGGGGCGGCAGGTGGTCCCGCTGCTGCAGGTCGGCTACGCGCTCAGGACGGACGCGATGAACCAGGTGCCGCGCGACGGCGACACCCGGCTGGTGCTCACACCCGGGTACCAGCCGGGCGCGCATGGACCGGGAGGGTTCCGGCTGGAAGGCGAGGTGTCGTACGACGAGGGCCGCAGCTGGCAGCCGGTGCGGATGCAGACCGGGCACGGCGGGCAGGACGTGAGTGCGACGCTGCCGCCAGCTCCCGCCAGCGCGACGACCGGATCGGTACGAGTCACCGTGCGTGACCGAGCTGGGAACTCCCTGGTGCAGCGGATCGACGGCGCCTGGCTGGTGGCGGCCGACTAGGCCCGAAGCGGCGCGGCGTCGCGGACCTCAGGGGCCGACGTTGCCGCAGGGGCGGCGGCGCAGCTCGGCGGTGTAGTCGTCGGGCGCACCGGCGGCCTCCGCGGCGTCGGCGAGCAGACCGAGATACCGCGCGGAGGGCAGGCCGCCCTCGAACGCGTCCAGGATGTAGGTGGTCGCCGCGACCCCGCCGTCGAGGGTCTGCACCCTGACCCGCACCTGGCGGTAGAGGCCGAGGGTGGCGCCCTCCCAGAGCGCGAGCGGGTCCTCGTCGGCAGGGGCGATGTCGTAGAGCGAGACGAAGACCTGTGCCTTCTCGTCCTCGACCACGGTGGCGAGAGCACCTTCCCAGCCGGCGTCCTCGCCGCCGAAGGTGAGCCGCCAGCCCACGAGCCAGCCGGTCCCGCGCAGCGGCGAGTGCGGGCAGCGCTCGGCCATGTGCTGCGGACTGAGATTGGCCGCGTAGGCGGCGTACAAGGTCACGAACTCCGAGAGTAACGGCCGAGCCACGCCGGTGGGGGAGAACCGCGGTGTGACGTTCACTCCGCCACCGAGGGAGAATGGGTCATCGTGACTCGTGTTGTCGTCATCGGAGGCGGCCCCGGCGGCTATGAGGGGGCCCTCGTCGCCGCGCAGCTGGGCGCGGAGGTCTGTGTCGTCGACCGCGACGGGCTCGGCGGTTCCGCCGTCCTCACGGACTGTGTTCCCAGCAAGACGCTGGTCGCCACGGCCGAGGTGATCACCCAGGCCCGCGAGTCGGGTGAGCTCGGCCTGCGAATCGGGCGTGCCGCACCGGACGTCGGCGGTGTCACCGTCGACGTCGCGAAGGTCAACAACCGGGTCAAAGCACTCGTCCAGGCACAGTCCGGAGACGTTGCGCGCCAACTGGACCGCGAGGGCATCCGCGTCCTCGCGGGTACGGGCCGGCTCGACGGGCCCGACCGGGTGATCGTGACCCTCGACGACGGCCAGACCGAGCTCCTCTCGGCCGACGTCGTTCTGGTCGCGACCGGAGCGCATCCGCGGGTGCTCCCGCACGCCCTGCCCGACGGCGAACGCATCCTCACCTGGGAGCAGGTCTACGACCTCGACCAGCTGCCCGACCGCATGATCGTCGTCGGCTCGGGTGTCACCGGCGCGGAGTTCGCCGGCGCCTACAACGCGCTCGGTTGCGACGTGGTCCTCGTGTCGAGCCGCGACCGGGTGCTGCCCACCGAGGATGCCGACGCGGCCACCGTCATCGAGGACGTGTTCACCCGGCGCGGTATGCAGGTGCTGTCGCGGTCGCGAGCCGAGCGGGTCGACCGGCGCGGCGACGGTGTGGTCGTCACGCTCACCGACGGCCGGGTGGTCGAGGGATCGCACTGCCTGCTCGCCGTGGGATCCGTACCCAACACCGCGGGGATGGGACTCGAGAAGACCGGCGTCACCCTCGACGACCGCGGTTTCGTCGAGGTCGACCGGGTGTCGCGCACGCACGCCCGCGGCGTCTACGCCGCCGGTGACTGCACCGGTGTGCTGATGCTGGCGTCGGTGGCCGCCATGCAGGGACGGATCGCGATGTGGCACGCCCTCGGCAACGCCGTCCAGCCACTCGACCTCGACCAGGTCTCGGCGACGGTCTTCACCGATCCCGAGATCGCGACCGTCGGGTGGTCGCAGGAGGACGTCGACACCGGGCGC
This sequence comes from uncultured Actinomycetota bacterium, assembly GCA_963721745.1. Classification (GTDB taxonomy): domain Bacteria; phylum Actinomycetota; class Actinomycetes; order Propionibacteriales; family Actinopolymorphaceae; genus Thermasporomyces. The sequence goes on from CAVRKO010000009.1 coordinate 467,327, forward strand.
GTCCAGGCGGTGAGCGTCAAGCTCCCGCTGGCGCGCAACGCCCGCGCCAAGATGCAGGGGATCCACGACGGGTTCGTGAAGCTGTTCTGCCGCCCTGGCACCGGGATCGTGGTGGGCGGGGTGGTGGTGGCGCCCCGGGCGAGCGAGCTGATCTATCCCGTGTCGCTGGCCCTGTCGGCCCGGATGACGGTCGACCAGGTGGCGAACGCGTTCGCCGTCTATCCCTCCCTCACCGGATCGATCGCCGAGGTGGCGCGCCGGCTGCACCTACGCGATCAGACGAGGGACGGCTCGTAGCACCCTCCAGATGATTCCCTGGCGCGTTCCTTCCCGTTCGGTGCACCTATGTCCGAGATGCCCGCGCACTTGTGTCCGACTTGCCCGCGTTTTTGTCGGACACGCCATGGCCACGTCCGGTCACAGAGAGGAGTGTGGCGTACGGCCGGGCCGGGCAAGGGCTAGAAGGGTCAGACAGATTGGCACTGCGGATGGGGGGAGCCATGGGCGGGGCTGTTTCCACGGGGCCACGGCGACGCTGGGCAAGCTACGTCGCTCTGGTCGTGATCGCGCTGGCGTTGTTCGTCATGACGTTCGCGGCGGGTACGCACACAGGCTGAGCCACTTCACACAGGCCGGACCAGACGTTGAGCTGGCCCGGCCTGTGGCCTTTCTTCCGAGCGCGTTCCCGAGTTCTCCGTTTCTCGAGTTCTCTGGTTTTGCAGTTTCCAGATTCGAGCAGACCAGATCAGATCAGGTCTTTCTGCGCATCATCGCGATGCCCAGAACGGCGAGACCAAGAATGGTCATGACGCCGCCGCCGATGACATTGCACAGGACGACCGCTGTCGTCGCGTCGGTTCCCGAGACGACCCAGGGCGAGATGATCACCCAGACGCCGAGAACAGGCAGGACCCAGCTGAGGCCGTGCATGGTGCGGTACGTGGCCGCGAATCCCAGGGCGAGCAGGGTCGCGGCGAGGCCGACCACCAGGTTGTTGATCGCGAGCGCGGACTGGCCGCTGAACCCCGCGATCCATGGCGACAAAGCGATGAACAGCCCGGCTACCACTGCGCCGGCGGCTGCTGTCTGGACGCGTCGTGTCTCCCCGAGAGACTCGTACCTGCCGCGGAGACTGGCGATGTCCGGGTGCTCCTCGATGGGGAGCCTTTCCGTCGACATCCCGACTACCTCCCATCACGCCGAGGGGAATCCGACCCCCTCATAACGGTTCCAGCCTCGAACCGGGGAAGGTTTATGCCCGCGTAACGCCCGCGTTCAGAATCGGTGCGAAAACTTTATCTGGACGCGCGCGAATTACGCGGAATTGCCGGGGATGTCGAAACCGCGGTCAGGCCGGGTCGCGTGGCGGGTTGAGCTGGTCGAGCAGACGCTCAGAACCCGAAGTCGCCGCCACCGAAGTCGCCGCCACCGAAGTCGCCACCGCCGAAGTCGCCACCACCGTCGCCACCGCCGCCGTCTCGCCGCCGCCATCGCCGCCGTCTCCGCCGCCATCGCCGCCGTCACCACCGCCATCGCCGCCGTCACCGTAGCCGCCGTCGCCGTAGCCGCCCCACATGCCGCCCATCATGGAGCCCATGAGGAACGCCGGCAGCAGACCGGACGTGGCGAAGCCCGCGAAGTAGCCCTGCATCCAGGGCGCATAGGCGCGGCCGCCCTGCCAGTAGGGCACCCGCTCGCCGTCGGGACCCGTCACCTTGCGGATGTCGGGCTCCGCGCCCGCGCGCACCCGCTCGGCGTCGGCGGCGCACGCAGGCACCGTGCGGTAGGCGCCGCCAGCCGGTGCCCACTCGACGTCCTCGAACGACGGGCCGTGCTGGGGGTTGAAGAAGCAGGGCGGACGCCGCTGGGGGAGTGGCTCGCCCTTGATCCGGGCGCGCACGCACGCGATGGCGTACTTGCCGTCCTCGAGGATGGACGTGATCTGCTTGATGTCCTCGGGCCGCTGGGCGTTGTCGAGTGCCCCCTTGGCCGTGTCGTACTCGTCGAGGGCGCGCTCGTAGTCCTGGCGGGTCGTCTCGTCGAGGTCGTGCCCCACGACGTCGGTGTCAAGGCGCTGCAGCTCCTCGCCGAACTTCGTGACGTCCTCGGCCGCGAAGGCCTTCACCTTCGCCAGCTCGGCAGCCTCGAGCTCGCGCCGCTGCGTCTGCGCCCGCCGGTTGGCGACGAACGCGATCACGGCGATGATCACGACTGCGACAAGTAGGAACTCCACGGTCGCCTCCCTTAGCCTGTCCTCAGCTTAGGTGACGCTTGGGCCTGCCCATTCCGTTCCCTTCCGTCAAGATCGGTGGTGGCGGCGGCAAGACGGACATTTCGCCGTGGGGCCCGGCTGCAGGCCCAGGAGCCGGCCAGGATGAGGCCCAGGCCGACGAATGCGCCCACACCGATCGGCTCGTCGAGGAGCAGCGCGCCGTACCCCACCGCGAAGATCGGGGCGAGGTAGGCCACGAGGCTGGCGCGCTGGGGGCCGACGTCGGCGATGAGGCGGTTGTAAAGCACGAACGCACCTGCCGTACACGCCACGGCCAGCATCGCGAGGGCACTCAGGGCGGTCGGTCCGGGCGTGCCGGTCGGGAGGTCGAAGGCGGCGAGCGGGGCGAGGATGCCGGCCGACGTCGCCATCACGGCAGCGGTCAACGCGATCGGATCGACCCCCCGCATCAGCTGGCGGACCAGCCCGATCGCCACCGCGTAGAGCATCGCCGCCACGACGACCATTGCCGCACCGCCCAGGTGGACCTCGCGCCCGGCGCCGACGCCACCGAGCAGGACGGCCACGCCGATGAGTCCGACGAGCGTGCCGGCGAGCGCGCGTACGCCTGGCCGCCCGAGGGCGAAGGCCGGCCCGAGGAGGACGAGCCACAGCGGGGACGTCGCCACGAGGGTCCCGGCGAGACCCGAGTCGATGTGCTGTTCGCCGGCGCTGATCAGGGCGAACGGAGCGACGACCTGGGGTACGGCGACGAGCGGGAGGTACCGCCACCGACCGGACAGGCTGGCACGTCGCCGCCAGGCGATCGGGAGCAGGAGGATGGCGGCTCCCGCGACCCGCGCGAACGCGAGGAACACCGGTCCGACGTCCTCGAGAGCGAGGCTGATGAAGAGGTAGGACGAGCCCCAGAGGGCGGACAGGGCGAGCAACTCGGCCCAGGCACGACGCGACATGGCTCCCACTCTTCCGGGCCAGGGCCTGTAGCGGAAGTGCGAACTTGAGGAGCCCGCTGTTAGCCTGGCTTCATGCTCGATCTCAACCGACTCCGGGTGCTGCACGAGGTCGCCCGGTGTGGCAGCTTCTCGGCGGCGGCCCGAGTCCTCGGCATCACGCCGTCGGCGGTGTCCCAGCAGGTCGCCGCGCTGGAGCGCACCCTCGGGCTGGCCGTCGTGACGCGCGGCTCCCGCGGCGTGGAGGTCACCGATCCCGGCCGGTTGCTCACGGACGCTACGGCGGGGCTGGTGGCCGACCTTTCGCAGGCCGAGCGCCAGCTCTCCGCGTACGTCGACGGCAGCGTCGGTCGGCTGGCGGTCGCGACGTTCCCGAGCGCCGGACAGTCCCTGCTCCCACGTGCCCTCGCACCGCTGACCGGGCGCCCCGACGTCGAGGTGACCGTCACGGAGGCCGAGACCGAGAACGCCTTGCCCCTGGTACGGGAAGGCACCGTCGACCTCGCCCTCGTCTACCACTTCTTCGCCGCGGCCCCACCCCGGCAGTGGCGCCGCGACCTCAGCTACACCGGGCTGCTCCGCGAGGAGATGTTCGCGGTTCTGCCGGACCGGCACCCGCTGGCCTCCGACGACGAGATTCCCCTGACCGCGCTCGCCGACGAGCGCTGGATCATGGGCACCGGGGACTGCGGCCGGGAGCTGGAACACCACCTGCTCGTCGCCGGCGTCCAGGCCGACACCGCCTGCCGGAGCGGTGACTATGCGTTCGTCCAGACCCTCGTGGCCGGTGGCGTGGGCGTCGCACTGATCCCGTCCCTCGCCCTCGCGCCGCACGTCGACGGCATCCGGTTCGTCCGGGTCCGCCCGGCCCCCAGGCGCTACGTGGGAACGGTGCGCCGGAAGGACCGCTGGCAGCCGCCTCTGACGGCCGACCTCGACCGGTTGCTGCACGAGGTGGTCGCGTCCCTCGACCGCCCCGGCCTGCGCGCCGTCAGTCCTTGATCTCGCAGAGGACGGCGCCCGCGGTCACCGTGGAGCCCACCTGCGCGGCCAGTCCCGAGATCTTGCCGGCCTTGTGTGCGTTGACGGGCTGCTCCATCTTCATCGCCTCGAGCACCACGACGAGCTCGCCGGCTGCCACGGTCTGGCCCTCGTCGACCGCGACCTTCACGAGCGTGCCCTGCATCGGGGACGTCAGGCTGTCGCCGGAGGCGGTTGCGGCCGCCCTGCTCCCGCCCGACCTCCTGGGCGGTCGCCGGCCGGCACCGGCACCGCCGTTGGTCGCACCGAGCCCGGCCGGCAGGACGACCTCCAGTCGCTTGCCGTCGACCTCGACGGTGACGCGTTCGCGCTCGGGCGCCTCGGCGGTGGCGGCGGGTCCGTCGTACGGCGGGATGGGCGTGTCGAACTCGGTCTCGATCCAGCGGGTGTGTACGCCGAAGGTGCCGTCGGGCGCGGTGAACGCCGGCGTGTCGAGCACCGCCCGGTGGAACGGGATGACGGTGGGCATGCCCTCGACCTCGAACTCGTCGAGCGCCCGGCGGGCCCGTGTCAACGCCTGGTCGCGGTCGCGGCCGGTCACGACCAGCTTCGCGACCAGTGAGTCGAACGCGCCGGGCACCGTCTCGCCCTGGTCGTAGCCGCCGTCGAGACGGACGCCCGGCCCGGACGGTGGGTGCCAGCGGGTCAGCGTGCCCGGTGCGGGCAGGAACCCGCGGCCGGCGTCCTCGGCGTTGATCCGGAACTCGATCGAGTGTCCACGCAGCGGCGGGTCGGTGTAGCCGAGGGGCTCGCCGGCGGCGATCCGGAACTGCTCGCGCACGAGGTCGATGCCGGCGACCTCCTCGGAGACCGGGTGCTCCACCTGGAGCCGGGTGTTGACCTCGAGGAAGCTGATGGTGCCGTCCTGCGCGACGAGGAACTCACACGTGCCCGCACCCACGTAGCCCGCCTCGGCCAGGATCGCCTTGCTGGACACGTAGAGCGTGCGTGCCTGCTCCTCGGACAGGAACGGTGCGGGTGCCTCCTCGACCAACTTCTGGTGCCGGCGTTGCAGCGAGCAGTCGCGGGTGGACACCACGACGACGTTGCCGTCCTGGTCGGCCAGGCACTGGGTCTCGACGTGTCGCGGGCGGTCGAGGTAGCGCTCGACGAAGCACTCGCCGCGTCCGAACGCAGCGACCGCCTCGCGGACGGCCGAGTCGAACAGCTCCGGGATCTCCTCGACGGTGCGGGCCACCTTCAGGCCACGACCTCCGCCGCCGTACGCCGCCTTGATGGCTACCGGCAGGCCGTGCTCGCGCGCGAACGCGACCACCGCGTCGGCGCCGGCGACCGGGTCGGGTGTGCCGGCCACCAGTGGCGCGCCCACCTGCTGGGCGATGTGCCGCGCCCGCACCTTGTCGCCGAGGGCGTCGATCGCCTCCGGCGGCGGACCGATCCAGGTGAGCCCGGCACTGTTGACGGCGCGGGCGAAGTCGGCGTTCTCGGCCAGGAAGCCGTAGCCGGGGTGCACGGCGTCGGCGCCGGTGCGGCGGGCGACGTCGAGGAGCTTGTCGATCGAGAGGTACGTCTCGCCGGGCGTGGCCCCACCGAGTGCGTAGGCCTCGTCGGCGATGCGGACGTGCAGGGCGTCCCGGTCGGGGTCGGCGTAGACCGCGACACTGGCGATGCCGGCGTCGCGGCACGCGCGGGCGATCCGTACGGCGATCTCCCCGCGGTTGGCGATCAGCACCTTGCTGAGGGTGGTCACCCGTTCTGCTCCTCCCGACCCGGCAGCGGCGGCTCCACGGGAGTCTAGTTCCCCTGCTCCCGCCGCCGGCGACCTCGGAAGCCGCGGACCGCCGAGGCCGCGCCGAGACCCACGGCGACGGTGCCGAGGGCGACGACCGCGATGCCGCGGTCCCGCGAGATCGGCCCGAACGGCGACTCGGCGAGCGGACGTGCTCCACCTGTGTCCGCGTCGGGTTCACCGCCGGTCGTGCGCCTTGCTCCGGTGTCGGTGTCGCCTCCGCTCACCGGGTGGAACTCGGTGGCGCGACCGTCGGGTCCTGGCACGAGCACCGCCTGCCCGTCGGCGTACGAGGGAGCGCCCTTCCCGGACACGCCGTACACACCGATCACCATGTCGACCGGCAGGAGGTAGCTCTGCCCGTCGACGTCCTCGCCGAGAGCCACGGCGAGGTAGTAGTCACCGGCCAGCGCGACACTGCGCTGCGAGCTGCTTCCCGCCTCCCGGTTGGCGTACCTCGTCTCGACGGTGGTCGTCCGCGCCCGCGCCGCGGCGGTGTCGTCGACGAACGCCCGGTCCTGCCCGGCGACGGCGCTGAGCGTCGCCTGGGCCTTGCCGCGGGTGGCACTGATGAGCTCGAGGTCCAGGACCTGCGGGTTGTCGGTGAGCCCGGCGAGCTTCCGCGTCGGCTTCGGTGTCCGCACCTCCGCCTGCAGCCGCTGGCCCCACCCGAGCCGCACCTTGAAGAACTGCACCTCGCCGGGGAAGAGCGACGAGTGGTACCGGCCGGGGCGGACGAGAGGCGCGTCGGAGAACGACGCGCCCGCCGTGACCGGCCGGGCCCGCCCTCCGGGCGGGTCGGTCCACGCCGGTCGGCTCTCCGCCTGGGGCGGCAGGTCCACCTCGGCGTCGACGGGGGGTTCCTCGATGACCACGAGCTCGACGGGTACGTCGTCGAGGGTGCCGCCGGAGCTCGTGGACTGCGCGAGAGCGACGAGGAGGTCGCGGTCGTCCTGGCAGGTGCGGCGGTAGGCGGTGAACTCGTCCCAGCTCGAGGCCGAGGCCGTGACCACGGGGTTGGTACGCGCGTAGGTCACCTCGGTGCCGAGACCGTAGCCGCAGCTGTCGCCGGCGAGGGTCTTGGTCTCGACCTGGAGCGAAGAGACGCTGGTTCCGGGCGCAGGTCGCGCGCTCGCTCCGATGTGCAGGGTCGAGCCCTTCATCGAACGCCGGACGCGGTAGAACCTCGTCTCGCCGCGCGGCGGTGCGGTGTCGACGTACTGGCCCGCTCCCACGACCGGTGCCAGGCCCGCGACGCTCGTGCCGTTCACCACCCGGCCGCTGACCCGGAACGGCCGGAACGCGCGGACCGACAACCGGTGCAGGCTGGCCGCCAGCGTGTCGGCGTCGTCGGTCTCATAGAACGTGCCGCTGCCTGCGTCGGCGATGCACCGGAGCTGGTCCCGCGCCTTCGCGTCGATCCGGAAGCCCACGACGTCGATCTTGAGGTCGATGCCGAGCCCGGCGATCTCGCGCGCGGTGGCGCAGGGGTCGGGGTCGCAGGTCTCCTCGCCGTCGGAGACGAGCAGGATGGTCCGCTTGCCGGTCGTGCCGAGGTCCTTCGCGCCCTGCTGCAGGCTGTACGAGATCGGCGTCTCGCCGTACGGCCGAAAACCCGCGACGGCTCGCCCCAGGGCCGCGCGGTCGGCGGGACCGATCGGGACGGCGAGCTGGCTGTCGGTACACGCGCCGGGGGAGCGCTTGTCGAAGATCGTGGCGCCGTAGACCCGCAGCCCCACCTGTCCCGTCGGGGGCAGCCGCGGGATCAGCTTGGCGAACGCGTCCCTGGCCGCGGCGATCTTGGTCGACCCGTTGGCGTCGGGGTCCTTCATCGAGCCGGACGAGTCGAACAGCAGGAGCACCTTGTGCTGTGCGTCGGGGGACGGCGGGTCGGTTCGGACAGTGGCGGCGGCGACCGGAGTGGCGGCGGCGACCGGAGTGGCGGCGGCGACCGGAGTCGCCGCGACGAGGCCCACGAGGACGGCCAGAACGGCCAGGGCGGCCAGGGAGCCGAGTGCCGCGGGGAGTCTGGGCGGCCGGGTCGACATCGCATCTCCAGAGCGGGAGCGGTGATCACGACGTCGTGGAGCCTGCCAGAGTCGGACGGTTGGCGCCATACCGCCCCGAAAGGGCGCGAGGAGGCCGTCACCGGACAAACCGGGTCAGGCGAGCCGGTTCAGGTCCTCCTCGCAGCGCCGTTCGACGTCGTCGAGCTCGGCGAGCGTCTCGTCGATGTCGCGCCGACGCTGCTCCAGCTCCGCCCTCCGGCCGCGAATCTGGCGCAGCAGGTAGCGCAGCTGCCCGGCCTCACCGGGCTCCGCGTCGTACATGTCGACGATCTTCGCGATCTCCTCCAACGAGAAGCCGAGCCGCTTGCCGCGCAGGACGAGGCCCAGGCGTACGTGGTCGCGCGGGTGGAAGACGCGCTGCGTGCCGCGGCGCTCGGGGGAGATGAGCCCGCGGTCCTCGTAGAACCGGATCGTCCGGAGTGTCACGGAATAGTCCTCGGCGAGCTCGGTGATCGTCCAGGTCCGCCCCGGTTGGGTCGGCGCGGCGTTCGCCGGCGTGGCGTCGGTGTTCATCGCGATTCCCTTGCGGCCGTCGAGGCAGGAGCTTACGTTTACGTAAAGGTAAGCAGGCTGGTCACCAGACTAGGCCACCGAGCGGCGGGGAGCTCCAGATCATGACGTTCGAGCTTTCACCAGACCACGAGGCGTTCCGCCAGGTTGTGCGCGAGTTCGCCCGTGAGGAGATCGCACCCCACGCCGCCCAGTGGGACGAGCACCACTACTTCCCGGTCGAGGTCGTGCAGAAGATGGGCAAGCTCGGCCTCTTCGGGCTGCCCGTGCCCGAGGAGTACGGCGGCTCCGGCGGCGACTTCACCAGCCTCTGCGTCGCGATCGAGGAGATCGGCCGGGTCGACCAGTCGCTCGGCCTGACCCTGGAGGCCGCCGTGGGGCTCGGCATCGGCCCGATACTCGCGTGGGGCACACCGGAGCAGAAGGACCGCTGGCTTCCCGACCTCGCGGCCGGCCAGGCGCTGGCGGGCTTCGGGCTGACCGAGGCGGAGTCGGGCTCGGACGCCGGCGCCACCAGGACCCAGGCGATCCTCGTCGACGACCGCTGGGTGATCAACGGGTCCAAGCAGTTCATCACCAACTCGGGCACGCCGATCACCTCGCTCGTGACCGTCACGGCCCGCACCGGCGAGACAGCTGACGGGAAACCGGAGATCTCCGCGATCATCGTGCCCGCGGGGACGGCGGGGTTCGTCGTGGAGCCCCCCTACCGCAAGCTGGGCTGGCACGCGTCCGACACACACCCGTTGACGTTCGAGGACTGCCGGGTGCCTGCCGAGCACCTGCTGGGCCGGCAGGGCGAGGGGTTCCGACAGTTCCTCGCGACGCTCGACGACGGCCGGATCGCCCTTGCCGCGTTGGCGGTCGGGCTCGCGCAAGGCTGCCTCGACGAGGCGCTGGAGTACGCCAAGGTGCGGACGTCGTTCGGCCAGCCGATCGGGTCCCGGCAGGGCGTCGCGTTCCAGGTCGCCGACCTCCAGGTGGCGGTCGAGGCGGGACGGTTGCTGACGTACAAGGCCGCGGCCGTCCGGGACGCCGGCCGGCCCGCGGCGGAGGTGAAGCAGGCCGCCGCGATCGCGAAGCTGTTCGCCACCGAGGCCGCGGTCGCCGCGGCGAGGACCGCCACGCAGGTCTTCGGTGGGTATGGCTTCATGGAGGAGTACCCCGTCGCGCGGTTCTACCGGGACGCGAAGATCCTGGAGATCGGTGAGGGTACGAGCGAGATCCAGCGACTCGTGATCGCCCGCGGGCTCGGATTGCCCGTCGAGTAGTCACCAGCGAGAGAGAGGTCGGCATGGTCGGCAGGACCGGCGACGCGGCGGAACCCGTCCGGGCAGGCACCCCGGATGGCGAGGCCGCGCGGACCGAGGCGACCCGCAAGGCGGTGACCGCCGCCCGCGAGGCCACCCTGCGACCCACCGAGCCCGGCGCGGCGAAGCTCGCCAGCCAGCACAAGCTGTACGTCCGCGACCGGATCGGGCTGCTCGTCGACCCCGACACGTTCGTCGAGGACGGCCAGCTCGCCAACGCTGGCGCCACCGGGCTTCCCGCCGACGGTGTGGTCACCGGTCGCGCCCTCGTCGACGGCCGGCCGGTGCTCGTCGTGGCGAACGACCCGACGGTGAAGGCGGGATCGTGGGGTGCGCGTACGGTCGAGAAGATCGTGCGGACGACGGAGATCGCGCTCCGGGACGAGCTGCCGATCTTCTGGTTCATCGACTCGGCCGGCGCCCGGATCACCGACCAGGTGGAGTTGTTTCCCGGCCGGCGTGGTGCGGGCCGGATCTTCGCCAACCAGGTGGCGCTGTCCGGGAAGGTAGCGCAGATCTGCTGCCTGTTCGGCCCGTCGGCCGCCGGCGGTGCGTACATCCCGTCGTTCTGCGATCTCGTGATCATGGTCGAGGGCAACGCGTCGATGTACCTCGGCTCGCCCCGGATGGCGGAGATGGTGGTCGGCGAGAAGGTCACCCTCGAGGAGATGGGCGGCGCCCGGATGCACGCGTCGGTCTCGGGCTGCGGTGACCTGCTCGCCGCGGACGACGCCGACGCCATCGAGCTGGCCAAGGCGTACTTCTCCTACCTGCCGTCGAACTGGCGCGACCAGCCGCCGAGCTACGACGCCCGACCGCCGGTGCGGGAGTTCAGCGCCGACCTCGTGCCCGAGCAGGAGAACGCCGGCTACGACATCCACGAGGTGCTCGACGCGCTCCTCGACGCCGAGACGTTCTTCGAGGTCAAGCCGTTGTGGGCGCCGGAGCTGGTCGTCGGCTTCGGGTGCGTCGAGGGGCAGGTCGTCGGCGTCGTCGCCAACAACCCCGCGGTCAAGGGTGGCGTGCTGTTCGTCGACAGTGCCGACAAGGCGGCGCGGTTCATCTGGCTCTGCGACGCGTTCAACGTCCCGCTCGTCTATCTCGCCGACGTACCCGGCTTCATGATCGGCAGCGAGGTCGAGCGACAGGGCATCATCCGGGCCGGTGCGAAGATGATCACGGCGGTGGCCGACGCGACCGTGCCCACGGTGTCGGTGATCGTACGGAAGGCTTATGGAGCAGGGCTCTACGCGATGTGCGGGCCGGGCTTCGCTCCCGATGCCTGCATCGCCCTGCCCACGGCGAAGATCGCCGTGATGGGTCCGGAGGCGGCGATCAACGCGGTCTACTTCAACAAGATCGGGCAGATCGCCGACCCCGACGAGCGCGCCGCCTACGTGGCACGGCTGCGGCAGGAGTACGAGGACGACATCGACATCCTCCGGCTCGCGGCCGACCTCGTGATCGACGCGATCGTGGAGCCGGCGGACCTACGGGGCGAGATCGTCGCGCGGCTGGCGGCGGCGCAGACCAAGGACCGCCGTACGGCCGAGAAACGGCGCGGCGTCCCACCGGTGTGAGCGCTGGATGGGGGCGCTGTGGTCCGGTGCGTCGCTCTGGGGTGTGGTACGTAGACACGGCGCCGGCGGGCACGAGCGTGGGGCCGCTCCGCCGGCGTCCTCTGGCGGACGCGATGTCTCAGGCACTGGGACGGTGTGCGGGCGCCGGAGGGCCTCAGGCAGGATGGGCGGGACTCGAGATGTGCCTGCTCATCACAACGGAGCGTGAAAACTATGGCGACACCCCTCGCCCTACAGCTTTACACCGTGCGCGACGCCCTCGCCAAGGACCGTGCCGCCGCCCTGGCCCGTGCCGCCGAACAGGGCTTCCAGGCCGTCGAGGCGTTCGGCATCGGCGGTCCCCAGAGCGAGGCCGCGCAGCGGCTGGCCGACGTGCGTGAGTTCCGTTCCCAGCTTGACGACAACGGCCTCAAGGTCGTCGCCGTGCACGGTTCGGTGTCCGCGGGCGACGATGCCGACGCGGTCTACGACGAGCTCGAGGTGCTCGGCACCAACCGCCTGATCGCGGCGGTCCCGGGCGCGGTCGCTGGCATCGGCGGCGGCATGGGCAACGAAAGCCTTGCGACGACCGAGGGCGTGAAGCTGCTCGCCGAAGGGCTCAACGCCGCCGCGGCCCGCGCCGAGGCGAGGGGCGTGCGGGTCGGCTACCACAACCACGACTTCGAGTGGCAGCCCGTCGAGGACGGCACCCCCGCCTACGACGTGCTGGTCCGCAACCTCGACCCGCGGGTGTTCCTCGAGGTCGACATCTACTGGGCGCACACCGCCGGCAAGAACCCCGCCGAGGTGATCGCGTCGTACGTCGACCGGGTTTACACGTTGCACGTCAAGGACGGCCCGGGTGTTCGCGGCCAGCTCCAGACGCCGGTCGGTGAAGGCGCTGTCGACAACGCCGGTGCCATCGCCGCCGGAACCAACGTCGGCTACCACGTGATCGAGCTCGACGAGGCCGCCGGCGACCCGTTCGACGTCGCCAAGGCCGGCGCCGAATGGCTTGTGGAGCGTGGCTACTCGACCTGGACGGCCTGACACGATCCAGTTCCACAGAGCCTGACTCAATCCAGTTCTAGGAGGTAGACAGGTGCAGCTGCTGCGTCTGGGCGCCCCGGGCGATGAGCGTCCCTGCGTCCGTACCGACGACGGAGCGATCCTCGAGATCTCGGCGGTCACCGCCGACATCGACGGCCGCTTCCTGGCCGACGACGGCATCAGGCGGGTACGGGAGGCGGTGGCTGCCGGCCAGCTCCCGCGTCTCGACGACCCGGGCGACGGGTCCGGCCTCCGGGTGGGCGCACCGATCGCCCGCCCGGGCGCGGTCCTGTGCATCGGCCAGAACTACGCCGCGCACGCGGCCGAGTCCGGCTCGCCTGCGCCCGAGACGCCGATCCTGTTCTTCAAGCACTCCAACACCGTGGTCGGCCCGTACGACGACGTGCTGGTCCCGCGGAACGCCTTGAAGACCGACTGGGAGGTCGAGCTGGGCGTGGTGATCGGCAGGCGGGCCCGTTACCTCGAGTCGCCCGACCAGGCGCTCGAGCACGTGGCCGGCTACGTCGTCTCCAACGACGTGTCCGAACGCGCGTTCCAGCAGGAGCAGTCCGGCGGCCAGTGGTCGAAGGGCAAGTGTGCCGAGACGTTCAACCCGCTGGGTCCATGGCTCGTCCCGGCCGACGAGGTGCACCCGCAGAAGCTCGGCCTCCGCTCGTTCGTCAACGGCGAGGAGCGCCAGGACTCCACGACCGCCGACATGATCTTCGACGTGGCCTTCCTCGTCTGGCACCTGTCGCAGTACCTCGTGCTCGACCCGGGCGACCTGGTCAACACGGGCACTCCGCAGGGGGTGGCCCTCTCGGGCCGGTTCCCGTTCCTCAAGGGCGGCGACGTGATGGAGCTCGAGATCGACGGGCTCGGCCGTCAGCGCCAGCGACTGGTCCAGGCCTGAGGACGGGGTGTCCCATGGGTGACTTCGACGGACTCGTGGCCGCGGTGACCGGCGGTGCCTCCGGCATCGGCCTGGCCACCGCGACCCTGCTCGCGGCCCGCGGCGCGCAGGTGGCCTGTCTCGACGTGAACGCGGGGGACGTGAAGCCCCCGCTGCGCGGCATCGACTGCGACGTGACCGACGACGCGTCCGTCCGCGCCGCCGTCGCCGAGGTGGTCGAGCGGTACGGCCGGCTCGACGTCCTCGTCAACAACGCCGGCGTCGGAGCCCAGGGCACCGTCGCCGACAACGACGACTCCGAGTGGCACCGCGTGCTCGACGTCAACGTCGTCGGCATGGCCCGGGCCAGCCGGGCGGCGCTCCCGCACCTGCGGAAGTCGCCGTCCGCGGCGATCGTCAACACCTGTTCGGTGGCGGCCACCGCCGGTATCCCGCAACGCGTGCTGTACTCCGCCTCCAAGGGCGCCGTCCGCGCGCTGACCCTCGCGATGGCGGCGGACCACGTCCACGAGGGGATCCGGGTCAACTGCGTCCATCCCGGTACGGCGGACACGCCGTGGATCGGCCGGCTGCTCGCGAAGGCCGACGACCCCGAGGCCGAACGCGCCGCGCTCGAGGCCAGGCAGCCCATGGGTCGCCTGGTCGCTCCCGAGGAGATCGCGGAGGCGCTCGTCTACCTCGCGTCGCCGTCGGCGGGTGCGAGCACCGGTGTCGAGGTCTACGTCGACGGTGGCATGCAGAACCTCCGCCTGCGACCACGTACGTAGCCGGCGTCGCCGCCATCTCGTCCGCGCGGACGAGATGGTGCTCTAGGCCTGCCGGGCGTCCGGTGCCCCCTGCTCCTGGCCGGGCTCCGGTCGGTGCTCCTGTCCGGCGCGGATGTCCCACAGGTCGGGCCAGAAGACACCGAGGCCGGCGAGCAGCCTGCGGAGCAGCGGGAGGGACAGCCCGACGACGTTGTGCGGATCGCCGTCGATCCGTTCGACGAACGCGCCACCGAGCCCGTCGATCGTGAACCCGCCCGCGACCTCGAGCGGTTCGCCGGTCGCGACGTACGCGTCGATCTCGGCGTCCGACACGTCCGCGAACCGCACCGCGGTGGAGGCCGCCGCCTCGGCACGGTGTCCAGAACCGGCGTCGACGACGCAGTGGCCGGTGTGCAGCACGCCCGTACGCCCCCGCATCGTGCGCCACCGTGCGCGCGCGACGTCGGCGGTGCCGGGCTTGCCGAGGATCTCGTCGTCGAGGGCCAGCACCGAGTCGCAGCCGAGGACGAGTGCGGGCACGGTGCCCAGATCGCCTGTGACAGCAAGGGCCTTGCGCCGGGCGAGCACCAGTGCGTGCTCGTGGGCGGGCAGGTCGCGGACGTCGTCCTCGTCGACGCCCGACACGATCACCTCGGGTTCGATGCCGGCCGCACGCAGGGTCGCGAGTCGCGCCGGAGACCCCGAGGCCAGAACGAACCGTTTCCTGGAGGCTTGCACTGCACCGCGCACGAGCGCATATTACGAGAGTCATTCCAGGTATCTGCCCACGTGCCGGCGTTGACGCGTGTCCTCACGAGGACTACTCGGTAATGTCACGACGGCCTTGTTCCATGGTGTCCCGATGGCCTGCGGTGTCGGTTGGGGCAACAGTCCAACCACCTCGGACCCGTGAGGAGACCTGTGGTCGAAGAGTCGTCAGACGTCGAGACCATCCTTGGCCACGAGCTCGCCCATCGGCTCGCGTCTGGATATGACGTGTCGGCCGTGAAAGCCGAGCTTGACAGCATCGGCGGTGCTCTCACACCGGCGCACGCGCGTGCTCTTCTCGACCAGCTGGAGTTGGCGCCACGCATCGCCGACTGGCCCTACGTCGAACCGTCCACCCGGCCAGAGGTCGAGGCGGAGCTGTCGCCAGCCTGGCGTACGTCCGAACGTCCGATCGGTGCCGCCGAACTGCGCGACCGGATCGAGGCGGCCTGGCTCGGTCGGTGCGCCGGCAACTGTCTCGGCAAGCCTGTCGAGAACGGCGAGCTGTGGACCCACGAGCGGCTCCGCGCCTATCTGGAGCTCTCGGGCAACTACCCCATCACGGACTACATCCGCCGACTCGACCCGATGCCGTCGGACTACGTGCTGCACTCGTCCTGGCCCGAGTCGACGAAGGGCCGGATCAGCGCGGCGCCGAGGGACGACGACCTCGACTACACCCTGCTCGGGCTGCACCTGATCGAGAGTCGCGGCTTCGACTTCACCTCCGCGGCGGTCGCCTCGGAGTGGCTGCTGCGGCTGCCGTACCACCTCACGTACACCGCCGAACGGGCGACGTACCGCAACCTCGTCAACGGCGTCGAGCCCGTCCGCACCGCGGTGGTCGACAACCCCTACCGCGAGTGGATCGGCGCGCAGATCCGCGGTGACGTGTTCGGCTACGTCTGTGCGGGTCGCCCGCGCGATGCCGCCCTGATGGCGTTCAACGACGCCGCCCTGTCGCACGTCGGCAACGGCATCTACGGCGAGATGTGGGCGGCGGCGCTGGTCTCGGCGGCGTTCACGGCCGGGTCGCTGCGCGAGGCCGTCGAGGAGTCGGTCAACCACATCCCGCAGCGGAGCCGGCTGGCCGAGGCGCTGCGCTGGGTGCTCGACCTGCGCACCTCCAAGGTGGAGTGGGACGACGCGGTCGTGCGGATGCTGGACCGGTTCCGGCACTACCACTGGGTGCACACGATCAACAACGCCGCCGCGTGCGCGCTCGGGCTGCTGTACGCCGACGACGACTACTCCCGCGCCATCGGGCTCACCGTGCAAGCCGGCCTTGACACCGACTCCAACGGTGCCACGGTGGGTTCTGCGGCTGGCGCGTTCGTGGGCCGCGGCGGCATCTCGCGGCACTGGACGGCGCCCTTCGCGGACACGCTGCGCAGCGGCCTCTACGGCTTCGACCGCAGCAGCATCCGGGACGTGGCCACCCGGACGTTCGCGCTCGCCCGTACGTACGCCTCGCGGCGGGCGCGGGCCTGGGCCTGACGGCGCTGACGGTCTGACGACCCCTGACGGTCTGGCGACCCTGAAGGGCTGGCGACCCGCTCGCGCTACGGCGTGTCCTCCACGAGGAGCCGGTGCGCGAGCGGGAGCAGTCCGGCCGGACTGAGCGGCGCGAGTGGGTCGTCCCCGCCCTGGACGGTCCGGTAGGTACGCGGCGGCACCCCGTAGACCGCGCGGAACCGGCGCGAGAAGTGGAACGGGTTGGCGAAACCGCAGGTCGCCGCCACGGCCGCCACGGTGAGGTTGCTCCGCTGCAGCAGGGTCGCGGCCCGCGCCAGCCGTACCAGCTCGATCGCCGCGACCGGACCGATCGCGTACTCCCCGCGGAACAGCCGGCTGAGGTGGCCCGGAGAGACCCCGGTCGCGTCCGCCATCTCCGCCAGCGTGAGTGGCTTGGTGCCTCCGGTCTGCCAGGTCGTACGGATGTGGTCGGCGAGTCGGGCCAGGTGTGGGGGCATCCCGTCGTGGGTGTCGTCGGGCGGCACCGGCCCACGGACGAACAGGTCCAGCAGGAACGCGAGCACGTCCGGGATCCGTTCGCCGCCCCGTTCGGACGCGGGGCCCCGCCCGAGCCAGAGCGCGTACCTGCACAGGGCCGCCATCGGGTTGGCCGGGGACAGGGTCCGGGTGAGGGGCCAGTGCTCGGGCGGGCCGAGATCGCCCGGGTCGACGAGCCGGAAGTGGACGAACGCGTGCACGGTCGCACGGTCCGGGTCCCAGGCGAACTGGTCCCGCATCCCCGGCCGGGCCAGCAGCAACGTGCCCGGCCGGAGGTCCAGCCGGGTCTGCTGCCAGGCCCACGAGGCACTGCCGCCGAGCAGCCAGACGAACTCGAAGTCCGGCAGTGTCCGGGGCCCGAAGGTCGCACCTGGTGGATAGTGCGCGACCTCCGGGCCCGTTCGTACGGACAGCTGGCAGGACATCGTGGGTTCCGGTCGGCCTCAGCCCGGCAGACTTGCCCGGACCCGGCGGGCCGCCTCCACCATGTGGCGCAGTGCGGGCTCGACCTCGGCGTACCCTCTGGTCTTCAGGCCGCAGTCGGGGTTGACCCAGAGCCGGTCGACCTCGACGGCGTCCAGGGCGAGCCGGAGCGCCTTCTCCACCTCGTCGGTGCTGGGCACCCGTGGGGAGTGGATGTCGTAGACACCCGGGCCGATACCGCGACGGTAGCCCGCCCGCGCCAGGTCGGCCACGAGCTCCATCCGCGACCGCGCCGCCTCCACGCTGGTCACGTCCGCGTCGAGTGCGTCGATCGTGTCGACGATCTCGCCGAACTCCGAATAGCACATGTGCGAGTGGATCTGCGTGCTGTCGGCGACGCCGGACGTCGCCAGCCGGAACGCCGCCACCGCCCAGTCGATGTACGCCGGCTGGTCCGCGGCCTGCAGCGGCAGGAGCTCGCGCAGGGCCGGCTCGTCCACCTGGACATAGCGGATGCCCGCCGCCTCGAGGTCGCGGATCTCGTCCCGGAGGGCCAGGGCCACCTGGCGCGCGGTGTCGGCGAGCGGCTGGTCGTCGCGGACGAACGACCATGCCAGCATCGTCACCGGGCCTGTCAACATCCCCTTGACAGGCTTGGCGGTACGGGACTGGGCGTACGTCGTCCACTCGACCGTCATGGGCGCCGGCCGCGACACGTCGCCGGCGAGGATCGGCGGGCGCACGTATCGACTGCCGTACGACTGGACCCAGCCGTGCTCGGTGCTGGCGTAGCCGTCGAGGCGTTCGGCGAAGTACTGCACCATGTCGTTGCGTTCGGGCTCGCCGTGGACGAGGACGTCGAGGCCGATGTCCTCCTGCAGGGCGATCACCTTGTCGATCTCCGCGCGCATCCGCGCGCGGTAGGTGTCCCCGTCGATCCGGCCGGTCCTAAGGTCCGCACGTGCCGCTCGGATCTCCTTCGTCTGAGGGAAGGAACCGATCGTCGTCGTGGGCAGGAGCGGCACGCCGCCCGCCGCCTTCTGAACCGCGAACCGGTCCCGGTACTCCCCGCGCGAGGTCCCGTCGCCGAGCGCGGCGACCCGTGCCCGCACCCGGCCGTCGACGGTGCCAGGAGCCTTCGCCGTGCGGGACACCTCGGCGGCGCGCAACTCGTTCTCGATGGAGTCGCGACCGTTGCGAAGAGCCCGGCCGATCAGCACCACCTCGTCGACCTTCTGACGGGCGAACGCCAGCCGGCCCCGCAGCGTCGGCTCGAGCGACTCCTCCTGCGCGAGGTCGATCGGCACGTGCAGCAACGAGCACGACGTGCTCACGACCAGTTCGCCGACCGATCCGAGCAGGGAGGCGGCGGTCGCCAGCGCTGCGGGCAGGTTCGTACGCCAGACGTTACGGCCGTCGACGAGTCCCGCGACGAGCCTCTTGTGGGACAGCCCGGCTCCCGCGACCCTGCCGGCGTCCTCGGCCCCTGCCACGAGGTCGAGTCCGATGCCCTCCACGGGCGTACGGGCGAGGACGTCGAGCGCGTCGCCGATCGTGCCGAAGTAGGCGGAGGCGAGCAGCCGCGGTCGGTCGGTGAGCGCGCCCAGGTGGTCGTAGGCAGTCCGGAGGGCGGCCAGCTCCTCCGCCGTGCGGTCCGCGGCGAGGACCGGCTCGTCGAGCTGCACCCAGGTCGCGCCGGCAGCTGCGAGCCGTGTCAGCAGGTCGGCGTAGACCTCGAGGAGGGGGACCAGCAGGTCGAGCGGCCGGAACCCCTTCGGTGCCTCGGCCGCAGGCTTGGCGAGCAGGAGGAAGCTGACAGGCCCGAGCAGGACCGGCCGGGTGTCGATGCCCAGCCCGCGTGCCTCGAGGTACTCCTCGACCGGTTTGACGTACGACTCGTTGAGCCCGAACGTCGTGTCCGGCCCGAGCTCGGGGACCAGGTAGTGGTAGTTGGTGTCGAACCACTTGGTCATCTCGAGGGGAGCGACGCCCTCGGTGCCGCGGGCCATCGCGAAGTAGCGGTCGAGCCCCTGCAGGCCGGCGAACCGCTCCGGAACGGCGCCGACCAGGACGGCCTGGTCGAGCACGTGGTCGTAGAGCGAGAACGTGTTGGACGGGATGCCGTCGAGCCCCGCGTCCCGCAGGGTCTCCCAGGTCTGCTGGCGCAGCTGGGTCGCGGCCTGGTCGAGCGCGCCGGCATCGGACCGGTCGGCCCAGTAGGCCTCAGAGGCTCGCTTGAGCTCCCGCCGCGGTCCTATCCGGGGGTAGCCGTGGATGGTGGTCTGAATGTCTGCCATGGAGTCCGTCCCTCGTGAACCCAATGTGAATGACCGTACGCCGGTCGGCGGACGGGCGGCTGGCAGGTCTTCGGACTCGTGAGCGCGGCGCCCGCCCGGAGTTGATCAACTGGCGGGGCTTTCCTAGTGGCCGTCGCTTCCCAGGCAGCTGATGATGCCGCCCAGTGCGGGTGTGTACGGCGGTCGTTCCCACTTACCGCTGCGGGGCAGTCCCGGACTTGCACCGGGTTCCCTCTTGCCTCGCCTGGCCGCTGTCGGTCAGGCGAACCAGCCGCATGCCGACCTTAGCGTGCCGGTAGCGTCACGTGGGACCGGCGACATGGATGGGAGCCTCCGTGAAGATCACCCGCCTGACGACGTACCTGGTGGCGCCGCGATGGTGTTTCCTGCGGGTCGACACCGACGAGGGGATCACGGGCTGGGGTGAGCCGATCGTGGAGGGTCGCGCGCACACGGTCGCGACCGCCGTCGACGAGATGGCCGACTACCTCGTGGGCCAGGATCCGCTCCGGATCGAGGAACACTGGCAGGTGCTGGCGAAGGGTGGTTTCTACCGCGGTGGGCCGGTGCTCTCGAGTGCGCTCGCGGGAATCGACCAGGCGCTCTGGGACATCGCCGGCAAGGCGTACGGCGTGCCGGTCTACCAGCTGCTCGGTGGCCACGTCCGTGACCGCATGCGTGTGTACGGCTGGATCGGTGGTGACCGGCCCGACGACGTGGCCGCCGCCGCTGTCCGCATGAAGGAGCAGGGCCTCACCGCGATCAAGATGAATGGCGGGGGAGAGTTGCGGCGCATCGACGCCGCGGCGCAGAGCCTCGCCCTCGCGGATCGTGTGGCCGCCATCCGCGAGGCGTGCGGGCCGGAGTTCGACATCGCGATCGACTTCCACGGGCGTTTCACCGTGGCGATGGCCCGGCGCACGCTGCCGTTGCTCGAGCCGTACTTGCCGATGTTCGTCGAGGAGCCGCTGGTTCCGGAGATGAGCGACCACATCGAGGCGATCTGTGCCTCGACGTCGATCCCGATCGCGACGGGCGAGCGGCTGTTCTCGCGGTGGGACTTCAAGAAGGTGCTCGGCGCTGGTATCGCGATCGCGCAGCCCGACCTGTCGCATGCCGGTGGGATCTCGGAGGTACGCCGGATCGCCGCGATGGCCGAGGCGTACGACGTCTCGCTGGCGCCACACTGCCCGCTGGGGCCGATCGCTCTGGCAGCGTCGCTGCAGGTGGACTTCGCGACGCCAAACGCAATCATCCAGGAACAGAGCCTCGGCATTCACTACAACAAGGGCTCGGATCTGCTGGACTACTTGGTCGACCGGTCGGTGTTCGGCTTCGCCGACGGCTACGTCACGCGGCCCACGCTGCCCGGGCTCGGGATCGAGGTCGACGAGAAGGCGGTCGAGAAGGCCGCGGAGAGCGGGCACCGTTGGCGTACACCCACCTTCCGCCGCGACGACGGCTCCCTCGCCGAATGGTGAGCCTTGTTAGCTGGGAGGGCGCTGGCTGAGCGGGCTGGATCGGAGGCGAAGGCGATCAGGTTGGTCGCATTGTCACGTTGACTGTTCGCGCGCGACGCCCCAGCCCTTGTCGAGAAGCTTGGGAAAGTCGGCCCGCCGGAGCCGCTGGACACCGGCATCCGTGGAAAGTTCGTCCCTGAGTTCGGGATGCACGTGATAGAAGCGCAAGGCGTAGAACGCGAGCGCCGGATTGACGGCGAGATAGCCCGCATTGATGCGGCTCATGTAGTCGCGGAAGAGCCCGAACCTGCAGAGCCAGCTATCGGCAGGATCACGTTCTGACCCATCCTCATGCGGGAACAACTCGATGATGGGCCCCCGCCTCTCCCGGCTGCGGATCACGTGGATCTTCTCCCAGGGACGGAAGCGGCAGCCGAACCAAGACCAGTGGTAGACCCCCTCGGGGCTGAGAGCCAGCCCGAGCGGTCGTCGCCATCGCACAATCCGAGCGACGAGGAACACCGCACATAAGGCCGCGAAGGCTGGAGCGATCTCAGTGAGCGCCAGGAATCTTGAGTAGAACCTTGAAGGCGCATCCGGCGAAACCGCGTGCGCCAACACGGGCAACGCAGAGAAATAGCAGACACCTAAAAGGTACAGGAGTGTGTATGTGTGGCTGAAGAATCTCGATAGGGGAACGTAGAGAGCCCGGTCCGGAAGGTCCCGCACTCCGATTGCGAGGTTGCGCCTTCCTATAGGAGCGATACGCGAAAGGTAACCCGCAAGAATCCCGACAGTCAGGAAGCCTGCTGAGGCGAGAGTAAATGTGCCCCGAAGGTTATTACGCTGTGCGATGTCAACCGCTCCGCTAACTATTAGGAGCGCCGAAAGAAGCGCAGCCACCGCAGCGAACGGCCGTCGCCTACTCCGCGCCGACTCCCAGTCGCTTGGCCATGACGGCGTTCGGTTGGTCGAACGTATGTCGCGCTCCACGCGGTCCACCATCCTCTGAGGGGTCAACGCTATCCTGGCTGCCATGCCCAACCGTCATCGATGACTAACGGCTTCTTCATAAGGTATGTGTCATAGATCCTCTCACCGCCTTCGGAACCTGCCATGCCGGCGAGGACCGCGGCACCCGCCACGAACCAACCTGGCCCGGGAAACAGAACTATAATGGCGCCGGTAGCTAGCAATCCTAGGGCCGTCGACGTGAAGACCCGCTGCATCGGCTCTCCGTTATGGAGGTCCACCGCCACACTGAAGATGGTTAGGCCCGGTCCGCCTACCCTGCACGCGCGTGAGATCCACGACATTCCGGTGGCGCCAGCTCGAGCCGCCTGCATGACCTTCGTGTCGATAGTCCCCGCGAGGCGGGCCGGTCCGCCGATAATCGTTCGAAGGGGCCCGAGGTGTTCGAGGTCCTTGATCCGCGCAGCGTCTGCAAATCTGGCCGCTGCGGATTCGCTGTATCTACCGGCGCTCCTCACGAAGCGGTTCTCTACCAAATCTGCAAGATATTCACCTTCGCCCGTGACGAAGTTGCCAACAAGGAAATGCTTGTTGTCCTCGGCATATTCAACTAGCTGCTCCAGCGCGTCATCCCGGTCAACGACCTGATCCCGGGCGCTGTGAACGAGACTGGAAACTCTGCTGAATTTATCCATCTCGCGTAGGTAGGTGTCTCGATCGATCGGCACCTGATGGTCGTACTGGTCGCTACCAGTGCGGGGAGGCAGGTTGTTCGGCGGGAAGGCGATCCCATTGAGCACGTCGATGTGCTCTGCACTGGTAATGATCGACCTGGCGTCGTCGATTTTGCGCTGAGCGCTCTCAAGCGTGTCGGCGTAGTCATCGAGTTCACGGGCGATGCGCCTGATGTCGTCATGAAAGCTGACCATATGTCGTGCACCGCTTCTCAGACGTTCGTCAAACGCCTGCCCGGCTTCGTCTGTCCAACCATGGAGAACCTCAACCGATGCTCCACCGACGAGGCAGGAACTCTCTGAGACAGCGACAGCGAGCACGTCTCGTAGCCACGTCGCGAGTTCGCGAATGCTTTCGGGATCACCGTCGCCGCGGTAAGCGACCTTCCCACTGCCGGAACCTTCTGCAGTCGTCTCCACGTCAGTTGACTCCCATCTGTCGCCCGACGTTACGCGACTCCCGCTCGGCCTCATGCTCGATATACGCGTAGTTCTCCAGCGCCAGCTGTACTGTCGTAGCGGCGAGCCGGAGCCTGATGACCGCCTCAACGCTTTCCTCGCTGATGGACAACATTAGCTCCGCGACCTTGTTGGCGAGAGGGCCGGCGTGCACCGATGCGGGCATTGAGATGGCCGCATCGTCCACTTCGTCGGCGGCCTGATGCAGGAGGGCATGGACTCTCGCCATCGCTGCGTAGTCGGTCGTCCTCGTTGTCATCGCGATCAGACCTCCGCGGTTCGGCACCTAGGAGCGGCGCGCCAACTGGGCTGGTACTCGGTGTGGTGTATGCCGACGTCGTAACGGCTTCTGGTGTCGCATGAGCTGCCTGTCGCGCATGCAACGAGTACGAGCGGCCGGCCCGGCTATCGATCTCATGATCCGGCGATGGTAACCGGATTGTCCCGATTCGTGAAGAAACCGTCGTGCTAAGCAAGCCGCTCCTGTGGACAAACGCTCGCTGTGGACAACTTCAGGGCATGCGGTCATCCGCCCAGATGTGCTCTCATCGCCAGGTAGCGCAGTCACCACGGTCGGAGTTGAGCAGGCCGGAAACGCCGGACAGTCGACTGGCGTCCGGCTTGCCAGTTCTTTTGCGCAGGTTCGCAATGACGGTTGCGGCGCATGTTCGTGCACGTCGATCCGAGGTTGGCCAGACAAGATCGTGACTCCCCGAGCATGCTCTAGGTTCGGCGGCGGAGAGTCGGTGAGGTGCCGCAGAAGTGACTGGTGCTGTATTCGGGCACCACTAATCGGGCAATCACTTGAGAGCCCATCACCTGTCCGGCTGTGTTGTCGCCGTCCTGGTGTCCAGCGCGGGTCAGCAGGCTGATGTCGCGACGCGCGACTGATCTACCTGGGGAGGGCGCTTGCGCGCCAGGCGCCGGGGCCAGGTCGGAGCGGCTGGCGGGTACGCCGCCAGTAGGCGGCCCACCGAGGAGCGGCGTGACGAGGGCCCTGTGGAGACGGGCGTTCGGCGGCGCCAAGCTTTGCGGAGACGACCGCAACGAGCGCCGCGAACTCCTCCGGCGTAGGGTCGCCCTTCACCACGCGCAGCACAGGTTGGGCCACTTCGGGAGCGTCACTCGTCCCGTCGCTCCGCTCCTCGGTGCCTGACATCACGCCTACTTCCTCGTGGTGGACCGCTGCGATGACGGTATCCCATGTCGTCCTAGCCGCACCGCGCGAACAGTGGGCGGCGGGGCCTGCGTACGAGCGTGGGTCACCTCGCGAGTACCGGGTCAGCCTCGACGACGGAGAGCGGGAGGTTGTAGGGCCCTTGGGTCGCAGGGGTCTGGATGTCCCATGGGCCTTGTTTTCCGACAGTGAAGCTGCCCCACCATCGGGTGTTGAGGACAACGGTCTGGTCGCCCGCGTGAGTGTAGGTGTAGGAGACCCGCTGGTCGGGATAGGTGCTACCGGGGACGTCGAACGGCCTGGTGATGCCGGGTGCGAAGGTCCAGATCCACTCGCCCCTGGCCTTGACGTTCACGGTGAAGTTGAAGACGGGTACGGAAGTCTCCGGCATCTCGGCCGGCTGACCGGAGTGGAAGATCGCGGGCAGGTTGACCAGTGCCGTGCCGTCAGGCGGCTGCATGGACGGATCCTGCGCAGGAACATAGGCAATCCACCGGTCGCGGACCTCGTTGCCGACATCCTCGACAGTGAGCGGATCCATCTCACCCGGACCGAGACAGATGTCGTTTGCGCGGAGCCAGTCGCCACCGTTGCGGCGATAGTAGGTCTCGAAGAGCAACCCGTCTGGGTTGCCAGCCTGTCCGGCGATGCAGGTAGCAGGAGTGTGGCAGATGTACTGACCGCCGAGTTCACAGGCGCGGGTCAAGCGCCACTCGGTGCTCTCGTCTGACCCGCCGCCTCCCGGAGCAGAAACCACGTCGCCATTGCGGGAAAAGAGTGCCGCTCCTGTGAACCGTCCTTGCCCGCCTCTCGGATCGCCAGGCGGGTCTGGTTCGTCTGGACAGCTTGGAAAGCAGTCGTCAGGTAGAGGGTCGGCCGAAGCCTGAGTCTGTGGGAGGGCAGCGAGTCCTAGCGTCAGGCCAAGACCTGCCAGCCCTAGTCCCACGCTGAACCTGATCAATCCAACGACAATTCTTCGACCATAGCCCATTTATCCCCGTCCTTATGGAAGATAGCTTGCCTCGGCCAGGTTTGACGTCCAACGTTCTTGACGACCTTTCCGGTCTCGTCGACCTCCTTGAGGCCGCTGTAGGTCAGCTGGTACGTCGCACTGGCTTGCTCTTTGTCTTTGGAGAAATCGTTGACCACAACAAAGCGATCAATCACATACTCGCCAACGTCTATAGGTTTGCGGCCCTTTGATTTGGTCAGTTCGATCGACGCAACATAGCGCTTGCACGATCGACAGCTCGTTGCGCTGATGGCTTTGAATGGAGCGGTGTCGAGGGTCTTGTAGGACGTGTTGAGCGTGTCGTAGAAGGTCTGTGCGGCTGCCTGGAGTTGCTCCTCGACCGTGCCGCTCGGTGTGGGACTCGGGGTCTTGCTGGGCGTCGCACTCGGCGTCGGCTTGGTACTTGCCTGCTCGGTGGTCTTCGTCGCGCGGGGCTCAGGGTTGCCTGCGCACGCGGTGAAGGTGAGCGCGGTGGCGGCTGCGCCGAGGGCCACAGCGAGGCGGTACGGGTGGGGTGATGCGGCTGCCGATCTCATGGTTCGGCGATGGTAACCGGATTGTCCCGATCCGTGAAGAAATAGCCGTTACCATCGGATGATCTTGTGGATAACTACGCCGATGGCCTCGCTGTGGACAGATTCTGGCGGGACGCGAGGTGGCGCAAGGTAGCGGTGTCGGTGCGGAGCGTTGAAGGTGGCGTGCCGTCGCGCGGAGGGTCGCCATCGATGCAGTGGGAATCGACCGCCGCGGTCGGCCGACGCGGCCTGCCTGTGCCGCGGCCAGCCCACACCCAACCGCCCCGAACGAAAACCCTGCGCGGCCCCCGCGCTCAGAGCGGGATGTTGCCGTGCTTGCGGGGCGGGAGCGTCTCGCGCTTGTTACGCAACAGCCGTAGGGCTCTGATGACCTCGACCCGCGTCTCGTGCGGCTGGATGACGGCGTCGACGTAGCCACGTTCGGCAGCGATGTAAGGGTTCGCGAGCGCGTCCTCATACTCCTGCACCCGCTGCGAACGGACCGCGGCGGCGTCGTCAGCGGCCGCGATCTCCCTTCTGTACAACACTTCCACCGCGCCCTGCGCACCCATCACCGCGATCTGCGCGGTGGGCCAGGCGAGGTTGACGTCGGCACCGAGGTGCTTGGATCCCATGACGTCGTAGGCCCCGCCGTACGCCTTGCGGGTGATGACGGTGACGAGCGGAACGGTGGCCTCAGCGTAGGCGTAGATCAGCTTGGCGCCGCGGCGGATGATGCCGTTCCACTCCTGGTCGGTGCCCGGCAGGAAACCCGGCACGTCGACGAAGGTGAGGATCGGGATGTTGAACGCGTCGCAGGTACGCACGAAGCGGGCGGCCTTCTCGGCCGCGTCGATGTCGAGGCAGCCCGCGAACTGCAAGGGCTGGTTGCCGACGACACCGACCGAACGACCGTCGACGCGGCCGAACCCGCAGACGATGTTGGGTGCGAAGAGCGGATGCAGTTCGAGGAACTCCGCGTCGTCGAGCACGTGCTCGATCACCCGGTGGATGTCGTACGGCTGGTTGGCGGAATCGGGTACGAGGGTGTCGAGTTCGCGGTCCGCGTCGTTGATCTCGAGAACAGCTTCCTCGTCGTAACCGGGCGGCTCCTCGAGATTGTTCTGCGGGAAATAGGAGAGTAGGGATTTCACCCAGTCGATCGCGTCCTGTTCGTCGGCCGCCATGTAGTGCGCATTACCGCTCTTGCTGTTGTGCGCGAGAGCGCCGCCGAGATCCTCGAACGAGACGTCCTCGCCGGTCACTGTCTTGATCACGCCGGGACCAGTGATGAACATGTGGGACGTCTGGTCGACCATCACCGTGACATCGGTGAGGGCGGGGGAGTAGACGTGTCCGCCGGCGCAGGTGCCCATGATCAGTGAGATCTGCGGGATCACACCCGAGGCGACGATGTTGCGCCGGAAGATCTCGCCGTAGAGGCCCAGCGAGACGACGCCCTCCTGGATCCGGGCGCCGCTGCCCTCGTTGATCCCGACGATCGGGCAGCCCGTCTTGAGTGCGAGGTCCATGACCTTGACGATCTTGTCGCCGTAGACCTCGCCGAGGCTGCCGCCGAAGACCGTGACGTCCTGGCTGAAGACGCAGACCTGGCGACCGGCGACGGTGCCGAAGCCCGTGACGACACCGTCGCCGTAAGGGCGGTTGTGTTCGAGGCCGAAGCTCGTCGATCGGTGCCGGGCGAACTCGTCCAGCTCGACGAACGACCCCTCGTCGAGCAGCAGGGCGATCCGCTCACGGGCGGTGAGCTTGCCGCGGGCGTGCTGGCGTTCGATCGCGCGCGCGGAACCGGCGTGGACGGCCTCGTCGAGGCGGTGGGAGAGGTCGGCGAGCTTGCCGGCGGTCGTGTGGATGTCGGCCGGCGGACTGTCGGACTCTGGGCCGTTGGATTCTGGACCGTTGGACTGTGGACCGTCGGATTGTGGGCCGTTGGGCTCCGGGCTCGCACCGTCGCCGGCGATGCCTGGCTGGACACCATCCTCGGCGCCCGACCCGGATGCGGTCTCCGGCTGTCCGGCTCCCATCGCGCGTCCTCCCGACTCTCGCTGCGGCCAGCGAGCCTACTCCGCCGCCAGGACCCTGCGGCGCACGCGCCGCCGTACGAACCCACCATGGGTCGGGCCAATGCGGCGAAATGCTCCCGTCCTGCCCCGCCCTCGCCCCGCCCTCGCCCCGCCGTCCTCTCTCCGTCGTCCCTCCGTCGCCCCGCCGGCCCCAGCTCCAGCGCCCCACGCGCGCAGGGCCGCCGCACCCGGCCGGACTACGCTTGCGAACATGCCCACCACCCCTTCCTCGCGTGTGGACGCGCGGTTCGAGATCCCCGCGCCGCTGCGAGCCGACGTCCGTCTGCTCGGCGAGCTGCTGGGCAGGGTGCTGGAGGAGTACGGCGGCCCGAGCCTGCTGGCCGACGTCGAGCAGTTCCGCGAGCTGACGATCGCCGCCCACGACGACGATCACGAACGGGCGGAGCGGGCGGCCAGCGCGAGCGAGGAGCTCGTCTCCGCCTGGGACCTCGACCGGGCCGAGAACGTCGCCCGCGCGTTCACCTGCTACTTCCACCTGACCAACCTCGCCGAGGAGCACCACCGGGTCCGGACGCTCCGCGCGCTGCGACACCGGCGATGCCCCCGTCCGCGAGTCGCTGGCCGCGGCCGTGGCCGAGGTGAGCGCGCAGTACGGCGAGGAGCAGGCGCTGACGCTCCTGTCGAGCCTCGAGTTCCGGCCGGTCCTCACCGCGCACCCGACCGAGGCCCGGCGCCGCGCCGTGGTCGTCGGCCATCCGGCGGATCTCCGGCCTGCTCGCCGACCGCGACCGCGCCGGGCCACCTGGGCGCGGTCGAGCTGGCCGAGAACGCCGGCGGCTGCTCGAGGAGATCGACCTGCTCTGGCGTACCTCCCAGCTCCGCACCACCAAGCCGGACCCGCTCGACGAGGTCCGCACCGCGATGGCGGTCTTCGACGAGACGCTGTTCCAGGTGCTGCCGAACGTCTACCGACAGCTCGACGACCAGCTGGCCGGCGACGCGGCAGGCACCCGGCCGCCGCAGGTCCCCGCGTTCGTACGCCTGGGCACGTGGATCGGCGGCGACCGTGACGGCAACCCGTTCGTCACCGCGGCGGTCACCCGCGGGCGATGGCGATCCAGGCCGACCACGTGCTCCGCGCACTCGAACGCGTCTGCGAGCGGGTCGGGCGCGGCCCTCACCGCCGACGCCGCCACGACCCCGCCCGGACCGGCCGTACGCCGGCTGCTGGCGGACGCCCGTGCCGCCTACCCCGACCTCGCCGAGGACATCGCCACGCGGTCCCCCGGCGAGCCGCACCGCCAGGTCGCTGCTGCTCGCGGCCCGCAAGCTCGCGGCGACGCGACAGCGCGACGCCGACTTCGCCTACGGCGGCGCCGACGAACTCCTCGCCGACCTGCGCGTGGTGCAGGACTCCCTGGCCACCGCCGGCGCGCGCCGGCAGGCGTACGGCGAGCTGCAGCACCTGATCTGGCAGGTCGAGACGTTCGGGTTCCACCTGGCCGAGCTCGAGGTCCGCCAGCACTCCAAGGTGCACGCCCGGGCACTCGCCGAGCTGCGAGGGCTGGCCGAGGGCGGCGAGCTGAGCGCCGAGACCGAGGAGGTCCTCGCGGTCTTCCGGGTGATGGCGCGGATCCAGCAGCGGTTCGGCGCGGACGCCTGCCGGCGCTACGTCGTGTCGTTCACACAGTCCGCCGACGACCTCGCCGCCGTCCACGAGCTCGCCGCCCGGGCCCTCGACGGCCGGCCGCTCGCACTGGACGTCGTCCCGCTGTTCGAGACCGAGCGACGACCTCGCGCCGCGCCGTCGGCATCCTCGACGAGGCCGTCGCGTCGGAACCCGTGCAGCAGCGGCTCGAGGAGACCGGCCGGCGCTTGCGAGGTCATGCTCGGCTACTCCGACTCGGCCAAGGACGCCGGGCCGCTGTCCGCGACGCTCGCGCTGTACGACGCCCAGGCCGCGATCGCCGCGTGGGCCGACCGGCACGTCGATCCGGCTGACGCTGTTCCACGGCCGGGGCGGCGCGCTCGGCCGCGGCGGCGGCCCGGCCAACCGGGCCGTGCTGGCGCAGGCTCCGGGTTCGGTCGAGCGGGCGGTTCAAGCTGACCGAGCAGGGCGAGGTGATCTTCGCCCGGTACGGCGACCCCGCGATCGCCCGCCGCCACATCGAGCAGGTCGCCGGCCGCGACGCTGCTCGCCTCCACGCCGTCGATCGAGAAGCGCACCGCCGGCGCCGCCGAGAAGTTCCGGACGCTGGCACGACGATGGACGACGCGGCGCGCTCGACGTACCACCGGCTGGTCCGGAGGCCCGGGTTCGCCGACTGGTTCGCGCAGGTCACGCCGATGGAGGAGATCGGCCAGCTGCCGATCGGGTCCCGCCCCGCGCGGCGCGGCCTCGGCGGCCTCGTCTCTCGAGGACCTGCGCGCCATCCCGTGGGTGTTCGCCTGGACGCAGGCGCGGGTCAACCTGCCCGGCTGGTACGGCCTGGGCACCGGCCTGGAGGCGGTCGGCGACCTCGACGCGCTGCGGGAGGCGTACGCGCAGTGGCCGCTGTTCGCAGGTCGCTGCTGGACAACGTCGAGATGTCGCTCGCGAAGACCGACGCCCGGATCGCGCGGCGCTACCTCGCGCTCGGCGATCGGCCCGACCTCGCGGACCTGGTGCTCGAGGAGCATGCCCTGACCACCCGGTGGGTGCTCGCCGTGACCGGTCACGAGCGGCTGCTGGAGGGCGCCGGGTCCTGGGCCGGGCGGTCGAGCTCCGCAACCCGTACGTCGACGCGCTGTCGTACCTCCAGCTGCGCGCGTTCCGGGCTCTGCGGACCGAACGCCACCTCTCCGACGGCGAGACCGAACGCCTGCGGCGCCTCGTGCTGCTGACCGTCAACGGCGTCGCGGCCGGCCTGCAGAACACCGGCTGAGCCGCCGTACGCCGCGGGCCGAGCGGGGGAGACGTCGGACCTTTGGGTGCGGAGATCGCTCCACTACGCCGCGGACATTGGTCACTCGTACGCCTTGTCCTCCTCGCCCGACCTTGGTAGACATCTGACGTATTGAGCCCTCGTCGGATGGAAGGTTGGGTCCATGTCGGCACCGCAAGCGTCCCTCGACAAGCTCCGCGCCCGGCGGTTCGGGCTGTTCGTCCACTGGGGTCTGTACGCCCTGCCGGCGCGGCACGAGTGGGTCAAGAAGCGCGAGCAGATGACCGATGAGCGACTACCAGCCGTACTTCGACCACTTCGACCCCGACCTCTACGACCCGCGGGCGTGGGCGCAGGCGGCGCGCGGCGCCGGCATGAAGTACACCGTGCTGACCACCAAGCACCACGAGGGGTTCTGCCTCTGGGACACCGACCTCACCGACTACAAGGCGCCCAACACGCCCGCCGGGAGGACCTGCTCGCGCCCGTTCGTCGAGGCGTTCCGGGCCGAGGACCTCGGCGTCGGTTTCTACCACTCGGTGATCGACTGGCACCACCCGCACTTCCCGGTCGACTCGATGCACCCGCGGATCGACGACGAGGAGTTCCGCAAGGCCGAGGCGGGCGTTCGCGACATCAAGGCCTACCGCCGTTACCTGCACGGCCAGGTCGAGGAGCTGCTCACGAGGCTACGGCAAGGTCGACGTGATGTGGTTCGACTTCTCCTACCCCGGCCGCGACGCTACGGCCTACCCGGCAAGGGCCGCGACGACTGGGACTCCGAGACGTCTCGTCAAGCTGGTCCGTGAGCCTGCAGCCCGACATCCTCATCAACAACCGGCTCGACTACCCGGGCGACTTCACCACGCCCGAGCAGGTCCAGCCGCAGCAACGCGCCCACGATCGAGGGCAAGGAGGTGCCGTGGGAGGCGTGCCAGACCCTCAACGGCAGTTGGGGATACGACCGGGACAACCTCGACTGGAAGTCGCCTGACCTGCTCGTGCGGATGCTGGTCGACTCGGTGAGCAAGGACGGCAACATGCTCCTCAACGTCGGGCCTACCGGACGTGGCGAGTTCGACGAGCGCGCCCTCGCGACGCTCGAGGAGTCGGTCGCTGGACCCGTCGCAACGGCCGTCGATCTACGGCGCGGGACCGGCCGAGTTCACGCCGCCGGCGGACGGCCGCTACACCCGCCGTGGCGACCGGCTCTACCTCCACCTGTTCGGGTGGCCGTTCCGCCACGTCCACCTGCCGGGGCTCGCGGGCAGGGTCAAGTACGCCCAGTTCCTGCACGACGCGTCGGAGGTGCGGTGGCGGGAGTACGCCGGGGTCGAGACCGACAGCAACGTCGGCCTGAAGGGCATCCCGGACGGGACGGTCACCCTGGAGCTGCCGGTGCAGCGGCCCAACGAGCTCGTCCCCGTCGTCGAGATCTTCCTGTCCTGAGGCGCTGGTCGTCGCCGGCCGCGGGGAGTGGCCCGCGGCCGGGTCGACGCCGCGCGCGGTCGGCGGCCCATCGCCCGAGGTCGGCGGCATAGGCTGGCCGGTATGGCACCGGGCTCGCCGTACGTCGATCTCGACCGGCCGCCCCTCGCGGCCTCGAGCCTGCGCCGGACCCTGGTCGGGCCCGGCCGGTTCGTCACCGATCTCCAGATCGTCGCCGAGGCGGGGTCGACGAACGCCGACCTGCGGGTGCGGGCGCTCGCGGGGGCTCCCGAGGGCAGCGTCCTCGTCGCCGAACACCAGCGCACCGGCCGCGGCCGACTCGACCGGGGTTGGGTGTCGCCGCCCCGAGCTGGACTGACCTTCTCGGTGCTTCTCCGGCCCGCCGCGGAGGTCCCGGACGTCCGCTGGCCCTGGCTCCCCCTGCTCACCGGCTGCGCCGTCGTGGAAGCGATCCGTACGGTCGCCGCCGTCGACGCGAGCCTCAAGTGGCCCAACGACGTCCTCGCCGACGACCGCAAGCTCGGAGGCATCCTGGTCGAACGGGTGGAGACCCCGGGCGGCCCGGTCGCCGTGGTCGGCATCGGGCTCAACGTCACCAACACCGAGGCCGAGCTCCCAGGTCCCGACGCGACGTCCCTCCGCCTCGCGGCGGCCGACACGACCGACCGGGGGACCCTGCTCGTGGCGCTGATGCGTTCCCTGGAGGCGCTGTACCTCGCCTGGCGCGGATCCGGAGGTGACCCGGACGCGGGTCCCGGCGGCGGCCTGCGTCCCGCGTACCGCGCCCGCTGCGCCACGCTCGGCCGGCAGGTACGCGTCCAGCTCGGCCCCGACCGCTGGCTGGAGGGCCTGGCCCACGACATCGACGGCGACGGGCGGCTGGTGCTGCGCACCGCCGACGGCCAGCACCCGGTCGGTGCCGGGGACGTACGACACGTGCGCTGACCGCCCCGTTTCGGGCATGATCTGGCTGCGGGAACTGCCCACGGTCAGAGGGAGAGCGCGCCATGGCGATATCGCCCAAGCTGCTCGGCGACGACGAGCGCGTCGTCATGAGCATGCGGACGCACTGGAAGGTCGTGGTGGGTCCGGTCCTCCTGATGCTGGTCCTCGTCGCGGCTGCGGTGGTGCTGGTCGCCGTGATCCCGGGCGGTGAGTACCAGCAGTGGATCCGGATCGCGATCGGTGCCGCCGCCCTGCTCGCCGTCCTCGTCTTCGGTCTCTGGCCGCTGCTCAACTGGCTCGCGTCCACCTATGCCGTGACCGACCGCCGGCTCATCACCCGGCACGGGGTCATCACCCGCACCGGGCGCGACATCCCGCTGACCCGGATCAACGACGTGTCGAGCGAACGCGGCGTCCTCGACCGGATCCTCCGCTGCGGCACGCTCGTGATCTGGTCGGCGGGCGAGCAGGGCAAGGTCGTGCTCAACGACGTCCCCCGCGTCGAGGACGTGCAACGCACCCTCGCCGAGCTCGTCTACGCCCGCGAGGACGACGACGACGAGAGAGCCGACCGCCGCCGACCGGTGCGTTGACCCGGCCGGCGTGGGATTCCGCGCCGTAGGCTGCTCGGCATGTCCACGATGTCGTACGACGGTGTGCAGGTGCGGCGACTCGACGACGCCGGCCACGTGTGCGAGCTCGTGCTCGACCGTCCGCAGGCGTTGAACGCGATGTCCACGACCCAGGCCGAGTCCATCGCGGCGGCGACCGGCGGGCTCGCCGCGGATCCCGCTATCCGCGCGGTCGTCCTGTCGAGCGCGTGCGAGAAGGCGTTCTGCGTCGGCGCGGACCTCAAGGAGCGCAACACCTTCACCGACGCCGACTTCCTGCGGCAGCGTCCGTCGTTACGGCGGGCCTTCGGCGGCGTACTCGACCTGCCGGTGCCGGTCGTGGCGGCGGTGCACGAGTACGCCCTGGGCGGCGGGTTCGAGCTGGCGCTGTCGTGCGACCTGATCGTCGCCGACGAGACCGCGGTCTTCGGCCTGCCGGAGGTCTCGGTCGGTCTCGTGCCCGGCGGTGGCGGCACCCAGCTGCTCGCTCGACGGATCGGCTGGTCCCGCGCTCTCGACCTGATCGTCACGGCCCGCCGCGTGGACGCGAGGGAGGCCGACCGGCTCGGGTTCGTCGACCGGTTGGTCCCGGCCGGTCGGGCCCGCGACGCCGCGGTCGAGATCGCCCGACAGGTCGCGGGGAACTCGCCGACCGGCGTCCGCAGCGCCAAGCGGGCGCTGCGGCTCGGGTCGGGCGCCGACCTGCCGGCCGGCCTCGACGTCGAGGACGCCGCCTGGCGCGCCACGGCGTTCTCGGCCGACCGGCGCGAGGGGATTGCGGCGTTCAACGAGAAGCGCCCGCCGGTCTGGCCCGGGACGTAACGGCGCTTTCCGGCAGGTGTGGCAGGTCGCGACATTTGCCGCCCGTCCCTCCGCGGACCCGTACGGCGCGCGACACTGGCAGGGGAGGTGGGAAGGACATGCAGCTACCACGGCAGGTCTCCCTGCGTGAGGTGGGCCCGCGCGACGGGTTGCAGAACGAGCCACCGGTCCCGACCGACGACAAGATCGCCCTCCTCGACGCGCTCTCCAAGACCGGGCTGCGCCGGATCGAGGCCGTGAGCTTCGTGCACCCGAAGGCGATCCCGCAGATGGGCGACGCCACGGAGGTCTGGTCGCGGATCGACCGCGACCCCGCGATCGAGTACTCCGCCCTGGTCCCCAACCGAAGGGGTGCGCAACTCGCCCTTGACAGCGGCGTGCGGTCGATCGAGGTGGTCGTGTCCGCATCCGACAGCCACAACCGCGCGAACGTCAACCGTTCCACCGACGAGTCGCTCGCCGAGCTCGGCCCGATCGTCGACCTCGTCCACGCGGCGGGCGGTACCTGTCAGATCGTGGTCGCCACCTCGTGGGGCTGCCCGTACGAGGGGGACGTCCCGGTCGAGCGCGTCCTGCACGTGGCGCGCGCCGCCCTCGACGCGGGCGCCGACGCACTGGCCTACGGCGACACGACCGGCATGGCGACACCGACCCGGGTGGAGCGCCTCGTCGAGGCGACCCGCGACCAGCTGCCCGACGTGCCGTTGACACTGCACTTCCACAACACGCGGGGCACCGGCCTCGCCAATGTCCTGGCCGCGTTGCAGCTCGGCGTCACCGACTTCGACGCCAGCGTGGGTGGTCTGGGCGGGTGTCCCTACGCGCCGGGCGCGAGCGGCAACATCGCCACCGAGGAAGTCGTCCACATGCTCGAGGACATGGGCGTCGGCACCGGCGTCGACCTCGACCTCCTGCTCGACGTCGCGGCTCACGCGGAGCAGCTGGTCGGACACGAGCTGCCGTCGCAGGTGCTCCGCGCCGGGCCGCGCAGCCGCACGGTGGACATGGTGGAACCGGCGGATACCGGCGCCACGGGGGTCCCGCGGTAGCGGCTCAGCGGGGTCTCCGCTCCTTCGTGCGTACGGGAACCACGACCAGCCGCTGGTTCGATCCGTCGACGACCTCGAGCTCGTCGAGCTCGTCGAACCCGAACGCGGTCATGCCCTCGACCCGGAGGGCGTCCTTGTAGCTGACCCGCCACGAGCCGACCGACTCGGTACGCCCGTCACGGGCGTGGACCACCAGCCGGCAGGACGTTCCGGGCGTCAGGCCGCGCAGGGTCATCGCGACCCGGCTGCCCCACGGCCAGGCGGCGACCGCGGTGTCGGCGTCCACACCGTCCTGGGACTCCCCGGCGGGGAAGGTCTCCGCATGGTTCGGCGTGGCGGTCGGCCAGGGCGTCCCCGGCCGTGGTGTGCCGGTCGCCGAGGTGGTCGGTCGGGCACCGGTCGGTGCCGCTGACGGGGAGCGGACGGGGTTGGCCACACCGCTACCGCGACACCTCCGGACGCGCCGAGAAGGACCACCGCGGAAGCGGCCACGACGAGCCGGTGCCGGCGGCGACGCCGTTCGGTACGCAGGGTCGAGAGCACGCGTTCGAGCCCCTCCGGAGGCGGCTCTCCACCCGCCCGGCCCGCCAACTCGACACCGGAGCCGCGCACCGTGGCGAGGAGGCCGGGCAGGACCGCGAGTCGGTCGTACTCGTCCTGGCACGCCAGGCACGACGCGACGTGGCGTTCGAGCTCGGCCGCGGGTCCCTCACCCGTGGGTCCCGCACCGGTGGGCTCGCGGGACAGGCCGAGCGCGTGGACGCCGAGGCCGACGGAGTACGGGCAGGCCTGCCGGGGCGGAGGTCCAGGACGACCCGGAGCGGGCGGCGCCGGCGGCTGCGTCATCGCGGAACCACCCCCCGCTCCTCGAGCGCGAGCCGGAACGCGTGCAGGGCGAAGTAGGTGCGGTGCCGTACGGCGTCCTCGCTGATGCGGAGCAGCGTGGCCAGGCGGGGTACGGAGCGGCCCGCCAGGACCAGCTCCACCAGCAGGGTCCGGTGCGCCTCGCTCAGCGACTCGAGGGCCTCGGCCACCTGCCAGCCGAGCAGCACGCGTTCGAGCACGGCGTCGCCGAACCGGTCGGGTGGGTCGGGTGGGTCACGGTCATCCCGTGCACGGAACCGGCCGACGACGAGAGCCCGGGCATCGCGGAACAGCCGGGCCCGGGCGGCATCGGTGCTGAGACCTCGCGGCGCCCGGACCGCGCGCACCAGTGTGCCCGCGACGATGTCGTCGGCGAGGGCCGGACCGCCGCCACTCCCGTGACCACTCTCGCCGCCGTTGTCGCCGCCGACCCCTCCGCCGGTGTCAGCCGGATCGAGCAGTCGCCGGACGTACGCGAGCAGGGGTCGGGCGTGCATCCGGTGGAGCACTCGCGCGAGGGTGTCCTCGGCCGCGTACGACGTCCTCATGTTGCTGTGTACGTACGCCGTCCCGCTCGCGTTCAGTCAGGACGTGATCTTTGCCGACGGCAGCCCCGACGTGAGGCTCAGTACGACGGGTCGTCGGTCGTGGTGGGCGTGGCCCGGACCGTCGGCATGGTGCCGGTCGCGGTCACGACGTGCCAGGTGACCTTCTTGCCGCCGACTGTCTCGCTCGTCCAGTTGCCGCGTACCGGCTCACCGGCCTTGTCCCTGCTGTACACGTACAGCGGATGGCCGGTCAACGCGAGCTGCTTGGTGCCGCCGGCCCGGTCGACGATGCTGAACGTGCCGTTCACACCCTCGATCTTCGCGGGCACGATGTCGGCCTTGACCTCGACCGGTACCCAGGTGGTGGCGCACGTTCCCACACAGTGGATCCGCCGGGTCGTGTCCGCGTCGTTGCTGTAGAGCGGCTTCCCGGCAGCGTTCGCGAGTACGTTGCCCAGGCCCTCGACCTCGACGACCCGTACGCCCGGGTTGGGCGCGTGCCGGCTGGCCTCGGCCGCCTTCGTGGCCGGGTCCTTGTCCGCCGGGTCAGGTGACGTGCACGCGGCGAGCGGTGACGCCAGCACCAACGCCAGCAGCCCGACCGCTCCGAGCCGCACTCTTGATGTGGACCTCGATCTGGCCCTTGATCTGGTTGGACACACCCCGCCCATGACGCACCGACCTCCCCCGTCGCCGGCGGTCGCCGCCCGGCGTTCGACGATGCCGTCCCGTGCTGGTCAGGAGGTACCCGGGGGCATCGGCACTCAACCAGTGCTGCCAGGCGATGCGGCCCCTATGCGGCGCTTGTCCACGCCCGACTTTCCGGACCGCCGGACAGGTCGTGACGGTTCGTTCCGAGAGATCGCGGAGGTCACGTTGGTCGTGGTGGCCGGCATGGCGCGGATCGCGGCTTAGGTTCGCGGCCTGCCTTCGGAGGGGGTGCCTACCGCCGTACGATCAGCGCATGACACGCAGTGGCCCGGCGGCAGGCGAGCGGAGTGGGCGACGACCGGTGAACCGGCCGCGGGCCGCCGAGGTCGCCGGACCCGCGCACGGCATGTCCGGGCACGCCATCCTGCTGGCCGAGGACGACGCGGCGATCTCCGAGCCCCTCGCACGGGCTCTCCGCCGCGAGGGTTACGCGGTCGAAGTGGCGGATTCGGGCGAACCCGCCCTCGGATGTCTCAACGGTGGCGGATTCGACCTGCTCGTCCTCGACCTCGGCCTGCCGGACGTCGACGGCCTGGAGATCTGCCGGCGGCTGCGGATGGACGGCAACCAGCTGCCGGTCCTCGTCCTCACCGCCCGCGCGGACGAGGTAGACACGGTGGTGGGGCTCGACGCGGGCGCCGACGACTACGTGACGAAGCCGTTCCGGGTGGCGGAGCTCCTGGCCCGGGTGCGCGCCCTGTTGCGGCGGGGCACGCCGGACTCCCGCGACGGGTCCGGTGCGGCGAACCCGCAGGTCCACATCGACGTCGAGTCCCGCCGTGCCTGGCTGTGCGGCGAGGAGCTGCACCTGACGGCCAAGGAGTTCGACCTGCTCCGCGTACTCGTCCGTGAGTCCGGCCGGGTCGTCACCCGCGACCAGCTGATGCGCGAGGTCTGGGAGACCACCTGGTGGTCGTCGACCAAGACCCTCGACATGCACGTCTCGTGGCTGCGGCGCAAGCTCGGCGACGACGCGTCCGACCCGCACTTCATCACGACGGTCCGCGGAGTCGGTTTCCGGTTCGAGCGCGGTTGATGCCGGAGCCGTCCTGATGCGTCGTCGGCTCGTCGTCACCACCGTGGTGATCGCGCTCGTGACCGCGACCCTCTTCGCCCTGCCGATCGTGGTGTTCAGCTGGCACTACGTCGGCAGCGGATGGACTGAACGCCTTGCCCTGTTGGGTTTTGGCGTCATCGCCGTACTCGTCGCGGTCGCGATCGGCGCGTGGCAGGCGCGGCTGCTGTCGCAGCCCCTCGTCGAGCTCGCGGACGCGGCCGAGCGGCTGGGATCGGGCGATCCGCGTCCACACCGGCACCGCTACGGGCTGCCCGAGATCGACCGGGCCGTGGAGGCGCTCGACAAGAGCGCGGGGCGGATCGCGGAGATGCTCGCGGCCGAACGGCAACTGTCGCAGGACGCCTCCCACCAGTTACGGTCACCGCTCACCGCGCTCTCGATGCGGTTGGAGGAGATCCTCGCCACGAGGAACCCCGCCGTCGTACGGGAGGAGGCGGCGATCGCGCTGGGACAGGTCGAACGTCTCTCCCACGTCGTCGACCGGCTGTTGTCCCAGAGCCGCGACTCCCACGTCGCCCGGCAGACGGTGGTCGACGTCGACCACGTGATCCGCCAGCAGGTGGCCGAGTGGCGTCCGGCGTACGACCGGGCCGAGCGGCGCATCGACGTGATCGGCGACGACGGGCTCTCCGTCGCGGCGACACCGGGAACCCTGGGTCACGTGCTCGCGACCCTGCTCGAGAACGCGCTGCACCACGGAGGCGGGACGGTCGTGATCCGGCGGCGTACGACCGGCTCCGCCAGCGGTGGATCGGTCGTCGTCGAGGTGGCCGACAACGGGGCGGGCGTACCCGCCGAGCTCGGCCAGCGGGTGTTCGAGCGGGCGGTCAGCGGGCGGAGCGGTACGGGACTGGGGCTGGCGCTGGCGAGAGACCTGGCCGAGGCCGGCGGTGGTCGCCTCGAGCTGATCTCCCGGAGTCCCGCCGTGTTCGCGTTGTTCCTGCCGAACGGCGCGGACACCAGCCGGGTGCCGAACGCCGACCGGCTCGGAACGACCTGACCGCGCCGGCGAGCGCGGCCACGCCCCGTGGGGCGTTGACCCTGCGCGTCGAACCGGGTCGCGGTGGGTTAGCCTCCGGGCGTGCCCAACCTTGTAGGTGTGCCCACCGTCGGCATGATCGGCGGCGGCCAGCTGGCGCGGATGACACACCAGGCCGCGATCGCGCTGGGCGTGCGGTTCCGGCTGCTCGCCGAGGGCCCCGACGTCTCCGCGGCGCAGGTGGTCCGGGACGTGACGGTGGGCGACTACCGCGATCTTCCGACGCTGCGTGCGTTCGCCACCGGCTGCGACGTCGTCACGTTCGACCACGAGCACGTACCCAGCGAGCACCTGCACGTCCTCGAGAAGGAGGGCGTCGCGTGCCGACCGGGCGCCGACGCGCTGCTCTACGCCCAGGACAAGGGTGCGATGCGCGAACGCCTCGCCGCCCTCGGCGTGCCCTGCCCGCGCAACCGTCCGCTCCGTGCTGCTGAGGACCTCGACACCGTCGCCGCCGAGCTCGGTGGCTGGCCCCTCGTCCTCAAGAGCGACCCGCGGCGGTTACGACGGCAAGGGCGTCTGGGTCGTCGACGGGCCAGGGGAGTTCGCCGCGGCGGACGTCCTCGCCTCCGGCGTACGCCTGATCGCCGAGGAACGCGTCGACTTCGCCCGCGAGCTGTCCGCCCTGGTCGCGAGGTCACCGTCCGGGCAGGCGATCGCGTACCCCGTCGTCGAGTCGGTCCAACGCGGCGGCGTCTGCCACGAGGTGGTCGCGCCGGCGCCGGGACTCCCCGAGGACCTCGCGGTCGAGGCGCAGCGGATCGCACTGCGGATCGCGGGCGACCTCGGCGTCGTCGGCATCCTCGCGGTCGAGCTGTTCGAGACCCGCGACGGCCGGATCCTCGTCAACGAGCTCGCGATGCGCCCGCACAACACCGGACACTGGTCGATCGACGGCGCGGTGACGAGCCAGTTCGAGAACCACGTCCGCGCGGTGCTCGACCTGCCGCTCGGCTCGCCCCGACCCCGGGCGCCCTGGACCGTGATGGTCAACGTCTTCGGCGGGGACTACCCAGACATGCACAAGGGCCTGCTGCACTGCCTGGCCCGCGACCCCGCGCTGCGCGTCCACCTGTACGGCAAGGAAGTCCGGCCGGGACGCAAGATCGGGCACGTGACCGCCTACGGGCCCGACCTCGACGTCGTTCGCGAACGCGCCCGACACGCGGCCGCCTACCTCACGGGAGAGATCGATGAGTGACGCACCCACAGGTCCGGCAGCCGGCCCGGCCGGTTCGGCCTCCGTCGGCATCGTCATGGGTTCCGACTCGGACTGGCCGACCATGGAAGGCGCGGCCAAGGCGTTGGACGAGTTCGACGTGTCGTACGAGGTCGGCGTCGTCTCGGCGCACCGGATGGCCAGGGCGATGCTCGAGTACGGCGAGACCGCGGTCGCGCGAGGCCTCCGGGTGATCATCGCCGGGGCAGGTGGCGCGGCGCACCTGCCCGGCATGCTGGCGAGCGTCACGCCGCTGCCGGTGATCGGAGTACCCGTCGCCCTGCGCCATCTCGACGGTCTCGACTCCCTCCTGTCGATCGTGCAGATGCCGGCGGGCGTCCCGGTCGCCACGGTGGCGGTCGGCAACGCCCGCAACGCCGGCCTGCTCGCGGCGCGGATCCTCGGCGTCGCCGACTCCGGCGTACGCGCCCGCATGGAGAGGTTCCAGCACGACCTCGAGGGAACCGCCCGCGCCAAGGGCGAGGCGCTCCAGGCCCGGCGGCGAAGGACCGTCGGCTTCGGCTGAGTCGCCGCGTCAGCCGGCGATGCCGAGGTCGGAGTCGTCTGGCTCGGCGACGAGGTACGCCGCGGCCGCCGGCTCCCGCGCACCGTCGACCGGCTGTCCGAGGAACACCCAGACCCGCACCCCGCTGCGCTCGTCGGGCGGGTAGTCGTAGGGATCGTCGCCGAACACCTCCAACCGCTGGCCGCCCGCGACGTCGCCCGGATGGTCGATGATCCAGTCCTCGAGGAGGGCGCGCGCGGTGTCCTCGGCCCCGCGTTCGATGACGGTGCGGACTTCCTCCGTACGCCTGACGACCCACCCGCCGTCGCCGTCGCTCACGGCAATCTCATAGGTCAACATCTGGGCCATTGCGGACTCCTCGCTCAGTGCTCGGTGACTCCTCGGCAGGTCCTAACTCGCGGTGGGATCGCCGTACCGCGACCACTCGATCGCCGGACAACGGTCCATCACCATGGTCAGCCCGGCAGCGGTCGTGGCGGCGAACGCGTCCTTGTCGAGGACGCCGAGCTGGAACCAGACTGCCTTCGCGCCGATCCGGACCGCGTCCGCCGCGACCGGGCCCGCCAGCTCGGAGCGGACGAACACGTCCACACAGTCGATCGGGAACGGCACGTCGGCGAGCCTTGCGTACCCCGGCTCGCCGTGCACACTCTCAGCGTTGGGGTGGATCGGCACGATTCGCTTGCCGCGTTCCTGGAGGAACCTCGCGACGCCGAACGCCGCGCGTCGAGAGTTGGTGGACAGTCCGACGACGGCCCAGGTCTGGCACCGCGTCAGGATCTCGGCGATGGCACGCGGTTCGGCCCACGGATCGGTCATGTCCTCGATCATGCCGTGTGACCGGTCCGGTGGCAGCACCGTGGCAGGGATCTTCCCGACAGCCGGCCCACCTGCGCGGTCGACTCAGCGGCGGCCGAGACCGCGGTAGGTCCAACCCGCGGCGCGCCAGGTCGGACGGTCGAGGCAGTTCTGCCCGTCGAGGACAACCTTGTCGGCCACGACCTGGCCGAGCACGTTCGGGTCGAGCTCGCGGAACTCCTGCCACGCCGTGAGGTGCAGCACGAGATGGGCGTCCCGGCAGGCCTCCATGACCGACTCCGCGTAGCGCAGCGTGGGGAACGACCGGCGCGCGTTCTCGTTGGCCTTCGGGTCGTAGACGTTCACGTGCGCGCCGTGCAGGTGGATGCGCCCGGCGACGTTGAGCGCGGGGGAGTCGCGGATGTCGTCGGTGTTGGCCTTGAACGCCGCACCGAGGACCGCGACCCGCTTGCCGATCCACTGGTTGCCGAGAAGCTCGGCGGCGACGTCGACGACCTTCTGCCGGCGGCGGAGGTTGATCGCGTCGACCTCGCGGAGGAACGTCAGCGCCTCCTCGGCTCCGAGCTCGCCGGCGCGGGCCATGAAGCTGCGCAGGTCCTTGGGCAGGCAGCCGCCGCCGTAGCCCAGACCGGCGTTGAGGAACCGACGCCCGATCCGGGAGTCGTAGCCGAGCGCGTCGGCGAGGAGCGTGACGTCGGCTCCGGAGGCGTCGCAGAGCTCGGCCATCGCGTTGATGTAGGAGATCTTGGTGGCGAGGAACGAGTTGGCCGAGGCTTTGACCAGCTCGGCCGTGGCGTAGTCGCAGATGACGACGGGGCTGCCGGTCGCGATCACCGGGGCGAAGACCTCGCGCAGGACCTTCTCGGCGTGTTCGCTCCGGACGCCGAACACGAGC
This sequence comes from uncultured Actinomycetota bacterium, assembly GCA_963721745.1. GTDB lineage: Bacteria > Actinomycetota > Actinomycetes > Propionibacteriales > Actinopolymorphaceae > Thermasporomyces. The sequence continues at coordinate 510,832 of CAVRKO010000009.1, forward strand.
CGGTCGGGCCGCATGAACTCCTCGACCGCGAAGCCCTCCCGGGTGAACTCCGGGCTCCACGCCAGCTCGATCTGGGTGGGGTCGGTTGCCAGCTTGGCGATCTTGTCGGCCAGTCGGGCCGCCGTGCCCACCGGGACGGTCGACTCGCCGACGATCAGAGCCGGACGCCGCAGCCGGGGCACGAGGTCCTCGATGGCAGAGTCGATGTACGACATGTCCGCGGCGTACTCACCGTCGCGCTGCGGGGTGCCGACACAGATCAGGTGGACGTCGCCGAACTCCGCGGCCTCGTCGTAGGACGTGGTGAAGCGGAGCCGCCCGGACTCGACGTGCTTGCGCAGGAGCGGCTCGAGCTCGGGCTCGAAGAACGGCACCCGTCCCTCGGTGAGCGCCGCGACCTTGGTCGGGTCGTTGTCCACGCCGAGCACCTCATAGCCGAGCTCGGCCATGCAGGCGGCGTGGGTGGCACCGAGATAGCCGGTTCCGACGACGGTGATGCGGTAGGTCACGAGGCTCGAGCCTCCAGCATGCTCGCGGGCTTTTGTGGGTCGTTGATGCGGTGGGTCACATGGTGCGTGGCGCCGCGGCTTCGATCCGCACAAGGCCCCGCGAGCCGCAGATTACCGTACCCACGTGAGGGTCGTCGGGAAGCTTGGTGTGATCGGTCGGTGGCGCTCGGGTAACGATCTGGTGGCGTACCGGCGGCCACCATGGTGGGATTCCGGTGGGACGATGATGGTGGCGGCTCGCGCGGTCGCGGCCGAAGTTACCCCGAAGTAGTATCGCCGTGGGCCGGGCCTGAGCCGGCGGCCATCGCACCACCCCCACCCGGTAGTGCCTGGGAACGCCCCGTCTAAGGAGGCACCCGTGAACGACACCCCGCTGTTCGCACCCACCGCCGAGCACGAGGCGATCCGGGACGCCTGCCGCGCCGTCTGCCGCGACAAGGTGGAGCCCCACGCCGCCGAGGTCGACCAGCAGTCGATGTTCCCCAAGGCGGCCTACGACGCGCTCCGTGCGGCCGACTTCCACGCACCACACATCCCCGAGCGGTACGACGGCGCCGGTGCGGACGCGCTGGCCACCGCGATCGTGATCGAGGAGGTCGCCCGGGCGTGCGCCTCCAGCTCCCTCATTCCCGCCGTCAACAAGCTCGGCACGCTGCCGCTGCTGCTCGCCGGCTCCGAGGAGATCAGGCAGCGCTACCTGCCGCCCGTGGCCCGCGGTGACGCGATGTTCTCGTACTGCCTGTCAGAACCCGACGCGGGCAGCGACGCGGCCGCCATGAAGACGCGCGCGGTCCGCGAGGGTGACGGGTGGGTCCTCAACGGCGTCAAGCGGTGGATCACCAACGCCGGCGTCTCCGACTTCTACACCGTGTTCGCGGCCACCGATCCCGACCAGGGCGCTCGCGGCATCTCGGCGTTCGTCGTCGAGAAGACCGACGCCGGGGTGAGCTTCGGCGCGCCCGAGAAGAAGCTCGGCATCAAGGGCTCGCCGACCCGCGAGGTCTATCTCGATGGCGTACGGCTGCCGGCCGACCGCCTGGTCGGTGTCGAGGGCGAGGGGTTCAAGCTCGCGCTGCGGACGCTCGACCACACCCGCGTGACGATCGCCGCGCAGGCGGTCGGCATCGCGCAGGGCGCCCTCGACTACGCGGTCGGCTACGTCAAGGAACGCCGGCAGTTCGGCCAGCGGATCGCCGACTTCCAGGGCGTGCAGTTCATGCTCGCCGACATGGCGACCAAGCTCGAGGCGGCCCGGGCGCTGACCTACACCGCCGCCGCGAGGAGTGAGCGTGGTGACGCCGACCTGACCTTCTTCGGCGCCGCGGCGAAGTGCTTCGCCTCCGACGTCGCGATGGAGGTGACGACGGACGCCGTACAGCTGCTGGGTGGCTACGGCTACGTCCAGGACTATCCCGTCGAGCGGATGATGCGCGACGCCAAGATCACCCAGATCTACGAGGGAACGAACCAGATCCAGCGGGTCGTGCTGGCCCGCCAGCTGCTGAAGTAGGCCCGCGCCCCACCCCGCGTGAGGCAGGCGCCTCACCCGCGTGACAGGTGACCCGTGTCCGTCAGAAGTGCCTGGGCGAAGCCGTTGAGGTCCCGGTCGTGCAGGCCGGCCGGGTCGAACCACTCGGCCGCGACGACCTCCTCACCGTCGGGCTCCGGGCTCCCGGACGGGATCGTGGCCTGGAACGTCGCGGTCACGTAGGCCACCTGGTCGCCGTTGCCGTAGGTGACCTGGTAGCCCGGGCCACCGTGCACGCCGAGCAGCCGGTCCAGGTGAACCTCGACGCCGATCTCCTCGCGCGCCTCGCGTACGGCCGCCTCGGCGGGAGACTCGCCGATCTCGACGGCGCCGCCGACGATGCCCCATTGGCCGCCGTCAGCATGACGGACGAGCAGCAGGCGACCCCGCTCGTCCACCGGCAGAACTGACGCCGACGGCAGCAGGATCAGCTCGTGTCCGACGGCGGCACGCAGCCGGGCGATGTGCGGAGAGAGCGGCATGCCTAGGCGCCGAAGGCGGCGGTGGGGTTGTCGACCATCAGGGTCCGGTGCCAGGCCGGGTCGAGCACCGGGAGCAGGTCGGAGTAGACGAACGTGTAGGGCAGGAAGTCGCCGCCACCCGGCTCACCCACGTGGTACCAGCCGCTGTCGTTGGCGATGAGCGTGCGCGACAGCAGGCCGTCCTTCGCCATCCGTTCGACGCAGTCGCGCTGCCAGCCGACGTCGCCCGGGCGCAGGCCGTCGAACTCCACCCACGCTCCGGCGCGGGCCACCTGTGCGTGGTAGGCCGGGTCTCGTTCGGCCTGCGCGTGCACCCAGACGAACCGGTGCGCGGGCAGGCCCACCTCGGCGAGGATCTCGAGCTGTTCCACCGCTCCGACGCCTGTCGTCGTGTGGGAAGCGACGGTGAGTCCGGTCTCGCGGGCGGCCAGAGCCGCGGCCGTCACCAGCTTCCGGTCGAGGTCCTCGAGCCGTCCGTCTCGTACGGCCGTCTTGACGAACCGGGGCCGCACCCCCGCGATCCCGTCGGAGTGCTCCGCCACGAACCTCGCGGCGAGCTGCTCGGCGGTGAGCTCGCGCGCGTACGACGGAACGCCCACCCGGTCGGCGGCGCCGTAGACCCCGGTGTTGGTCCAGATGTCGATGCCGCTCGCGTCCGCCAACCGGGCGAGCAGCGCGGGATCCCGGCCGAGGTGGTGAGGCGTGCACTCGACCAGCCGTCGGCAGCCGAGCGCGTACGCCTCGGCGAGCCTCGGCAGCGCGAGTGCGAACACCTCGTCCGCGGAGTAGGTGCCCGGTGAGACGACGCCGCCGAAGTCGACCAGCACGTGCTCGTGGGCGAGGACACTGCCCTCGACGACAACCGGTTCAGCAGCGGCGTCGGACACTCACTTCTCCTTCGGCAACAGGCTCGGAGGGATGGGCTTGCCGTCCCGCAGCGCGTGGAACAGTTCGAGTGCCTCGTCGCTGTCCCACTTCACCGCGCTACCGACCGGCGTGCTCAGGCCGGGGTTCTCGATCGGCACGGTGAGGGTCACGCCGTCCTTGGACGAGACCGACCGCATCGCGAGGGCGAACCGGGCGGTGTCGAAGATCCCCGTGGTGTCGCCGACCGTGAGAGCGTCGCCGCCGGCCAGGCCCACCCGGGTGTAGCGGATCGGGTTCAGCAGGGTCGGCGGACTGAGTGTCTCGTTCATGACGGCGGCCAGGAACTTCCGCTGCCGTTCGACCCGGCCGAGGTCACCGGTGGCGTCGAGGTGCCGGGCCCGCACATAGCCGAGCGAGTTCGGCCCATCGAGCTCCTGACATCCGGCCGGTAGGTCGATGTGCGCCTTCTCGTCCTTCGCCGGCTTGGGCAGGCACATCTCGATCCCGCCGAGGCCCTCGACCACGCCGACGAAGCCGCCGAGACCGATCTCGACGTACCCGTCGACGCGGAGGCCGGTGACGTTCTCGACCGTTGCCGTCAGGAGCTTCGGCCCGCCGAACGCGAACGCGGCGTTGATCTTGTTCCGGTCATGGCCGGGGATCGGGACGTAGGAGTCGCGGGGGATGGAGACCAGGGTCGGAGGCCCGCCGAGCTTGGGCACGTGGAGCAGCATGATCGTGTCGGTACGCCGGCCGCCCGCGTTGCCGGTGCCGAGCCGGACGCGTTCCTCGGGCGTGAGGCCCTCGCGGCTGTCGGACCCGACGAGGAGGTAGTTGGTGCCGGCGCTGCCCTCGGGCCGCGCGCCGCTCGGGGCGAACGGCACCTTGTCGACACGTCCCCAGGCGAGCACGGGGACACCGATGAGCACGATGAGGTACGCCAACAGGACGAACAGCAGGATCCGCAGCCAGCGGATGCGCCGCCGGCGCCGCGGCAGGCGGGGCCGCCCACGGCCTCCGGGTGGACCGGGCTGCTGCAGGGGTGAGCGCCCGGGCGGTGGCCGGTCGTAGTCGCCGGAGTCCTGGCCGTAGGGGTCCTGCCGGTACGGGTCGGAGCCGTAGGGGTCCTGGCCGTACGGGTCGCGTCCGCGCGGGTCCTGGCCGTAGGGCTCCTGCCGGTACGGGTCGGAGCCGTAGGAGTCCTGCTGGTACGGGTCGGCGTCCGGCGGGGGATAGCCGCCTGGCGGGTATCCACCTGGCGGGCGGCCGCCAGGCGCCTGGTGTTGCGGTGGGTATCCGCGCGGCCGCTGACCGCCCTGGGGCTGCCGGACCACCTGGGTCGGCGGTTCGGCGTCGCGTGGGCTCTGCGACGCGGCGGAGCGCCCGTGTCGCGACCGGCGTCCGGGTGGTCGGGGAGGCCCCGACTCGTCGTAGAGCCAGTCGTATGCCGGAGGACGTCCGGGCTGCTCGGAGTCGTCCGGTTCGCGGGGGTAGCCGCGGTTCGGCATGAAGGCACGGTACCTGGTGCCGGTGCGTGGGGCACGCTGGGTCACCGCTGGGGACGGGGGCGGCGTGGCGATTCCGGCCCAGGCAGTCTCATGTGTTGATATGGCCGGCATGACACACGAGCGGCGCCAGCCACCGGCCGCGCGGGCTGGACGGCGGAGGTTCCGGCGCGCCCTGACTCTCCTGCTGATGACGCTCGTCGCGCCCGGTTCGGCCCAGGTCGTCGCGGGCAACGCCAGGGTGGGTCGGTTCGCGCTGCGGGTCGCGGCCGGCGCCGTCGCACTGGCCGTGTTGCTCGGTCTGGTCGGGCTGGTGTCGTCCCGGCTGCTGGTCTCGATGCTCGCGAACGCGACCATGCTGCGCGGCATGCAGTTCCTGCTGATCGCGCTCGCGCTGGGGTGGCTGGGGTTGTTCGTGGACGCCTGGCGGCTCGGGACCCCGCTCGCCCTGGGGCAGAAGCAGCGGCTGACCTCGACCGTGGTCACGGTCACCCTCTCGGCGCTCGCGGTCACGCTCGTACTGACCTCGTCGCACTACGTCGCCGTCGCCCGCAAGTCGATCACCGGCATCTTCGCGGGCAAGACCGTGACCGACCCGTACGCCGGCCGCTACAACATCCTGTTGCTCGGCGCGGACGCCGACAAGGCGCGGGTGGGCCTGCGACCCGACAGCATCAACCTCGTCTCCGTCGACGAGAAGACCGGCCGGACGGCGATGGTCAGCTTCCCCCGCAACCTGCAGGGGGTACGGTTCCCGGCCGGCACCGTGATGCACAAACAGTTCCCGCACGGCTTCGACTGCGGCGACGAGTGCCTGCTCAACGCCGTCTACACCTGGGCGACGGACCACAAGGACCTCTTCCCCGGCGTGGAGGACCCCGGGATCCTGGCGACCAAGGACGCCGTCCGCGGCCTCACCGGCCTCGACGTCAACTACTACGCACTCATCGACATGAACGGCTTCACCGAACTGATTGACGCGGTCGGTGGTGTCACGGTCGACGTTCGCGACGACGTTCCGGATCACCGGCAGGGACGGCACCCTGCGCGGCACCATCAAGGCCGGGCGGCAGCGGCTGGACGGCTACCACGCGCTCTGGTACTCCCGGTCGCGTACGGACACCAGCGACTACGACCGGATGGCCCGGCAGCGGTGCGTGATGTCCGCGATGCTCCACCAATTGGACCCGACCACCGTCCTGCTCAAGTTCCGCGGCATCGCCGAGGCGGGCCAGCAGGTCGTGTCGACCGACATCCCGCTCAGCGAGCTCGACACCTTCGCCGACCTCGCACTCAAGGCGAAGCGCCAGAAGATCACGTCGGTGCAGTTCGTGCCCCCGCTGATCAAGACCGCCCGGCCCGACTTCGCCCTGATCAAGGAGAAGGTGCGCGAGGCAATCGACGCGTCCAAGGCCCCGGCCACCGTCCGCGTGAGCAGCACGAAGTCCGCGAAGGCCACGGGCGGCACGAGTGGAGCCGGGCGGCCGGCCTCCCCGTCGCCGAGCCAGACCCCTGACCCCGAGGACGACGCCGTACACGAGCTGGCGCAGGTCTGCGCGCCGGCGTAGGGCGGGACCGGTCCCCCCTGCCGGGACCGGTCCGCTCCTGCCGGGAGCGGAAGACACGCCGTGCCCGAGGATCGCGCCCCTGGCGGCCACGACCCGGCCGGGTCGATACGTTTGTCCCTGCGCGCCAACCGGGGGTCATGCTGCGCTCGCACATGCCATCGCTCCGAGGGGAACCACCGCCGTGACGCGAGAGCCCGACCCGACTGCCTGGCCCCCGGTCTCGGTCGTGATGCCGGTCCGTAACGAGGAACGCCACCTCCGCGACGCGGTCACCCAGGTACTCGCCCAGGACTACCCTGGCCAGCTCGAGCTCATCCTCGCCGTCGGACCGTCAGCCGATCGCACGGAGGACCTTGCGCGCGAGATCGTCGCGACGGACTCCCGCATCCGCCTGATCGACAATCCGGCGGGCATCGCTCCCACCGGGCTCAACGCTGCGCTCAAGGAGGCGTCGTACGACATCGTGGTGCGGGTCGACGGGCACGGCATCCTGTCTCCCGGCTACATCCGCCGCGCGGTCGAGGTGCTCACCGAGACCGGTGCGGACAACGTGGGCGGCGTGATGGCGGCCGAGGGGCAGACGCCGTTCGAGGAGGCGGCGGCGCGCGCCTACGTCAGCCCGCTCGGACTCGGCGGCGGCCGGTTCCACGTCGGGGGTGCCGCGGGCGCGGTCGACTCCGTCTACCTCGGGGTCTTCCGCCGCGAGACCCTCGACCGGCTCGGCGGCTTCGACGAGACCTTCGTCCGCGCCCAGGACTGGGAGCTCAACTACCGGATCCGTTCGGCCGGCGGCACGGTGTGGTTCACGCCCGACCTGCGCGTAACCTACCGGCCGCGGCCCAACCTCGCAGCGCTGGCCGGGCAGTTCTACCTCACCGGGAAGTGGCGGCGGGTGATCGGGCGCCGCCATCCGGGAACGTTCAACTACCGGTACCTCGCGGCGCCCGCGGCGGTGGTCGGATGCCTCGCCGGCCTGCTGCTCGGGCTGGTCGGGTTGGTGGTGGGAGTCCCGCTCCTGCTGGCAGGGTTCGCGGTGCCGGCGGCGTACGTCCTCGCGATCGTGGTCGGCGCGGCCGTGACGGGACGGGGGATGTCGTGGCCGGCACGGCTGTGGTTCCCGGTCGTACTGGTCACGATGCACATGACGTGGGGGCTGGGGTTCGTGCTGAGCCCGCCCTCCCTGGGCCGCCGGGACTGACCACGGCGCCCGAACCGGCGCCGACCCGGGCCGCTCGCTCAGCGGCTGGTGGCGGCGGTGTACGCCTTGACGACGGTCTCGGCGTCGTCGTCCATCTTGATGACGCCCTGGTCGAGCCAGAGGGCGCGGTTGCAGGTCTGGGTCACCACGTCGAGGTTGTGGCTGACCAGGAAGACGGTGCCGGCGTCGTCCCGTAGCTCGCGGATGCGGTCCTCGCTGCGGCGGCGGAACTCCGCGTCGCCGGTGGCCAGGGCCTCGTCGATCAGGAGCACGTCGTGGGACTTCACCGCTGCGATCGCGAACTGCAGCCGCTGGGACATACCGGAGGAGTACGTCCGCATCGGCAGGTCGATGAAGTCGCCGAGGCCGGAGAACTCCACGATGTCGTCGTACCGCTGTTTGGTCTGTCCCGGTGTCAGCCCCATTGCAAGGCAGCCGAGCTGGATGTTGCGGTCACCGGTGAGGTCGTTCATGAGGGCGGCGTTGACCCCGAGGAGGGTGGGCTGGCCGTCGGTGTAGACCGCCCCGTTCGTGGGCGGCAGGAGCCCGGCCACGGCCCGCAGCAGGGTGGACTTGCCGGAGCCGTTGCGGCCGATCAGCCCGATGGACTCCCCGCGGTGGGCGGTGAACGTGACACCACGGACGGCGTGCACCTCGCGCATGGCGGGCGACTTCTGTCGCCTGAGGATCCGATTGAACGCGGCCGGTGCGTTGCCCTTGCCCGCGCTGGTGCCGAGCACGCGGTAGACGATGTGCAGGTCGTCCACGATCACCGTCGGGGCCTGCACGGTGCTGTCAGCCACGTCCGTACTTCTCCTCGGCTCCCCAGAAGAACCAGAACCCCAGACAGAACAGGACTACCGCCCACGCCACCGCGAGCAGCCAGGCGTACGGCGGGGCGTCGTGGCTGTCCATCAGGGCGTCGCGGACGAGCTCGATGTAGACCGCCGCGGGGTTGGCCATCATCAGGTCCCGCAATGGACCGGGGGAGAGTCGGTCGGGGATGGAGTAGAGGACGCCGGAGAGGTACAGCCAGGTGCGGGTGACGAACGGCAGTAGCTGGCTGATGTCGGGGACCTTCGCCCCGATCCGGGCGAGCGCCAGGCTCAGGCCGGTGTTGAACACGGTCTGCAGTAGCAGGACGGGGATCACGAGGAGCCAGTACCAGGTGAGGGGCTCGCCGGTCAGCAGCACGATGGCGAACAGCACCACCATGGAGACCAGCATCTGCTGCAGCTCCACGATCGTCGAAGCGAGCGGGAGGGCAGCGCGTGGGAAGTGCAGGGCCCGGATCAGCGCCAGGTTGCCCGAGATCGCCCGGGCACCCGCCGTCACCGAACGCTGGGTGAACGTGAAGACGAAGACGCCGGTGACGAGGAACGCCTCGAAGTTAGGGATGTCGCCGCGGGTCTTGAAGAGCACGCCGAAGACGAAGTAGTAGACCGCGGCGTTCATCAGCGGGGTCAGCACCTGCCACAGCTGGCCCAGCCGGGCGCCGGAGTACAACGTCGCCGTCCGCGACGTGGCGAACGCGGTGATGAAGTGCCGCCGCTGCCAGAGCTGCCTGACATAGGTGCCGAACGACGGGCGGGCCGAGCTCGGCGACAAGCCGTACTGCGCGGCCAGCTCGGAGGAGGGAACCGTGCTGGTGGCTGTGCTCACAGGCAGCCACCACGGCGCGCCGAACTCATGCGGACGAGAGTACGACATGCAACCCCGCGACCCGCGCTGTCCGGCGGAGATCGGCGGGCGTTTCGCGAAGTATGTCGAAGCGTGAGGGAACCGACCGGCTCAGCGGCTGGTAGCGGTGGTGTAGGCCTTGATCACGGTCTCGGGATCGTCGTCCATCTTGATGACGCCCTGGTCGAGCCAGAGGGCGCGGTTGCAGGTCTGGGTCACCACGTCGAGGTTGTGGCTGACCAGGAACACCGTGCCCGCCTCGTCGCGCAGCTCGCGGATGCGGTCCTCGCTGCGGCGGCGGAACTCCGCGTCGCCGGTGGCCAGGGCCTCGTCGATCAGGAGCACGTCGTGGGACTTCACGGCCGCGATGGCGAACTTGAGCCGCTGGGACATGCCGGAGGAGTACGTCCGCATCGGCAGGTCGATGAAGTCGCCGAGGCCGGAGAACTCCACGATGTCGTCGTAGCGTTCCTTCGCCTGGGTGGGGGTGAGCCCCATCGCGAGGCAGCCCAGCATGATGTTGCGTTCGCCGGTGAGGTCGTTCATCAGTGCGGCGTTGACCCCGAGGAGGGTGGGCTGCCCCTCGGTGTAGACGGCCCCTCGGGTGGCGGGGAGCAGACCGGCGACGGCGCGGAGCAGGGTGGACTTGCCGGAGCCGTTGCGGCCGATCAGGCCGATGGACTCCCCGCGGTGGGCGGTGAACGTGACACCCCGGACGGCGTGCACCTCGCGGAGTGCGGGCGACTTCTGTCGTTTGAGGATGCGCTTGAAGGCGGCGGGGGCGTTGCCCTTGCCGGCAGTGGCGCCGAGCACGCGGTAGATGATGTGCAGGTCGTCGACGATCACGGTCGGCGCCTGCGTGCTGGTCTCAGCCACGCCCGTACTTCTCCTCGGCTCCCCAGAAGAACCAGAATCCCAGACAGAACAGGACCACTGCCCACGCCACCGCGAGCAACCAGGCGTACGGCGGGGCGTCGTGGCTGTCCATCAGGCCGTCGCGGACGAGCTCGATGTAGACGGCCGCGGGATTGGCCATCATCACGTCCCGCAACGGCCCGGGGGACAGCCGGTCGGGGATCGAGTAGAGGACGCCCGAGAGGTACAGCCAGGTGCGGGTGACGAACGGCAGCAGCTGGCTGATGTCGGGAACCTTCGCACCGACTCGGGCGATCGCCAGGCTGAGCCCGGTGTTGAAGACGGTTTGCAGCACCAGGACCGGGATCACCAGCAGCCAGTGCCAGGTGATCGGCTCGCCGGTGAGCAGCACGATCCCGCACAGGATCACCATGGAGACGAGGAGCTGCTGCAGCTCCACGATGGTCGACGCCAGGGGCAGCGCCGCCCGCGGGAAGTGCAGCGCCCGGATCAGTCCGAGGTTGCCCGAGATCGTCCGCGCACCCGCCGTCACCGACCGCTGGGTGAACGTGAAGACGAAGACGCCGGTGACGAGGAACGCCTCGAAGTTCTCGACGCCGCGCTGGGTGTTGAACAGCACGCCGAAGACGAAGTAGTAGACCGCCGCGTTCATCAGCGGGGTCAGCACCTGCCACAGCTGGCCCAGCCGGGCGCCGGAGTACAACGTCGCCGTCCGGGAGGTGGCGAAGGCGGTGATGAAGTGCCGCCGCTGCCAGACCAGCCGGATGTACGCGCCGAAGGGCAGCCGGGCGGCACTCGGCGCCAGGCCGTGCTGGGCCGCGAGCTCAGCCGGAGTGGTCGCGGTGCGCGACAGGGTCGACATACTCACCGGGCCGTGTCCCGGAGATTCGGCGGATTCACGGCGACGAGGGTACGACATACCCGGGTGCGACCCAGGCGATGCCTTCCGGGCATCGGATCGGTCATACGAGCGGTGGCCTTCCTAGACGGGTCATCCGCCACATCGTGCGCCAGGCGATCGGCTTGCGCCGGCCGCAGGGCGTACGGACGCCTTCGAGCAGCCCGGCGTACCAGGCTTTCAACCCCGCGAGCGTACGCGTGCGGGCCACGGTGAGGACGATCCAGGTCGCCAGGTAGACGATCGCGACCGGAAGCGGCAGGTTGCGTTTCGCGAGCCAGACCCGGTTTCGGGCGTTGAGGCGGAAATACGTGGGATGTCGGGTAGGCGAGGTCAGGGGATGGGCAAGGACGCAGCTGGTGTCGTACCTGATCCGCCAGCCGGCATCGAGTGCGCGCCAGGCGAAGTCGGTCTCCTCGTGGGCGTAGAAGAACGCCGCCGGGAAGACGCCTACCTCGTCGAACACGAAGCGCCGGATCGCCGCCGCTCCGCCGAGGAAGGTCGTGACCTCCGACGACGTGCGCGGGTCGCCCACCCTGACCCGGGGAACGTGCCGGCGGGCGACGATGCCCGTCTCGGGGTCGGTGATCCGGAACGACACGATGCCCAGCCGCGGGTCCTCACCGAACAGGTCACGCAGCCGCTCCGCCGTCGCCGGTGACGGGAGCCAGCCGTCGTCGTCCAGGAACATCACGATGTCGGCGTGCGCCGCCTCCAGCCCGGCGTTGCGGCCGGCCGGGATGCCGACGTTGGCGGGGAGCTCGAGGACGCGTACGCCATCGGGGACCTTCGGGGCCGGCACGCCGTTGGCCACGACGAGGACCTCGACCGGCGCACCGGCCTGGTCCTGCACGCTGCGGATCGCGCGTTCGAGGTCCTCGGGTCGGTCGCCCATCGTGAGGAAGACGCAGGCGACCCGCGCCGGAGCGTCGTGGGGCGCGATCACCCGAGCCGCCTCGACACGAGGACGCTGACGAGGTGGAGCACGACCTGGACCCCGGCGACGACCGCGACGACGACGGTCAGCAGCCGGGTGGCGGCGAGGTCACCGAAGATCAGGTCGAGCACGGCCGCCCCGACGATGAAGAACGACAGCTCGATGGCGAGGATGATCCGGTAGAAGCGCAGGACCATGGCGGCCCGGCGGGCCCGCGCGAGTCCGGGCGCCCGCGGCTCGACGTCCTCCTCGGTGACCGCCGACAGGCCGGACCGGGCGCGGGCCACGTCGACGAGGTCGGTCTCCGCCTTGATCAGGACCGCACCGAGCGCCGCTGCCAGGCCCAGGACGGCGTACCCCGTCGGAGTCCCTTCGGACGCCCGGAAACCCAGCCCGACGAGCAACGCCGCCTCGCAGACGTAGTGACCCACCCGGTCGAGATAGACCCCGGCGAGGCTGGTCTGTCCGGTCCAGCGGGCGAGCTCGCCGTCGCTGCAGTCGAGCAGCAGGTAGAGCTGGACCAGGACGGCCGCGAGGAGAGCTCCGCCCAGGCCCGGGAGCACGACGACGAACCCCGCCGCGACACCGGCGACGATCATCAGGCCGGTCAGCTGGTTGGGGGACAGGCCGGTGGTGAGGAAGAAGCGGGTGGCGTACGGCGAGAGCTTCCGCATGTAGAGCTTGCCCGCCCAGTGCTCGCCACTGCGCCGGTCGAGCAGGCCCGGCGGCTGGGACTTCGCGCGCAGCTCAGCGATCGACGGCAAGGTACTCATGGGTGGCGTCTGCTCTCCTTGCTCCCCCGGGACACGGTACGACGTCTCAGTGCGGCGGAAAGGTTCCGTACGGCGTAAGCCCTCGTGCGGCTGGTCCTCTGTCCGGCACGCCTCACCGGGTACTGACGGTGTGGACGTAGCTGCGTACGGCGGCCAGCACCGCGTCCTTGTCGAGGTCGCGGTGCTCGAGGACCGTGAACCGGCCCGGTCGGGTGTCGGGAGCGCGGACGACAGCGGCCGCGAACTCCTCGACCGAGAATCCCAGCTCCGCCGGCGTGACCGGCAACCCGTGCCGGACCAGACAGCGGGCGAGAAGGGACCCCCGAGCTTCGCCGTCGCGATCGTCCCACAGCCCCGACACGAACACCGCACCGAGGCCGACCTGCTCGCCGTGGTAGCCCGAGCGGTCGGGGTAGAGCAGGTCGAGCGCGTGGGAGATCTCGTGGCAGGCGCCGCTGCACGGGCGCGTCGAGCCCGCGACGACCATCGCGAGCCCCGACAGCACCAGGCCCTCGGCCAGCACCCGGAGGAAGTCGTCGTCGACCAGCGTGCCCGGGTGGTGGACGACCGCCTCGGCCGAGGTACGGGCGAGGGTCACGGCCAGCCCGTCGAGAGGTTCGCCGTGCAGGTCGTGGGAGAGCTCCCAGTCGGCGATCGCCGAGAGGTTGGACGCCACCTCGCCGATGCCGGCCCGGACCGAGCGCGCCGGCGCCCGGCGTACGACGTCGAGGTCGACCACCACCGCGATCGGCGCGGGCACGCCGTAGGAGCCGCGTCCGGCGTCGTTGTCGAGGATGCTGACCGGCGAGCCGATGCCGTCGTGCGCGAGGTTGGCGGCGACCGCGACCATCGGCAGCCCGAGCCGGGCCGCGGCGTACTTGGTCACGTCGAGGACCCGTCCGCCGCCGATGCCGACGATCGCGTCATAGGACTGGCCGCGCACCTGGGCGGCGAGGGCGAGCGCCGCGTCGACAGTGCCGCCGTCGACGGTGTAGAAGTCCGCCTCCTGCAGGTGGGGCCGGAGACTCTCGGCGATCACGGCGCCCGAGCGCGGCCCGACGGCGACCGCCACCCGGCCGGCGGTGGAGATCCGCTGGTCCGCGAGCAGCACGCCGAGGTCGGCGATCGCGCCGCGCCGGACGTCGATCACGACCGGCGTGGTGATCATCCGGGCTAGGAGCGGCACTCGTGCTCCCGGTGCTCGCCGGGGCCCGGCGTGATCTTGGCGATCTCGTCGAGCACCCCGCTGGCGCGGGCGAGGTCGTCGGTGTCGTCGATCTCGACCCAGGGGACCGTACCGATCGGCTGGACGTCGACCGTGAACTCACCTCGGTCGACGAGCTCCTGAAAGCCGTCCTCGTAGTAGAGCCCGGGATCGCGCTGCCAGGTCGCCTCGAGGGCGTCCGTGAGGGCCTCGCCGACGCAGGCGTCGAGCCTGGCCACACCGATGTATTCGCCGTACGCCTGCGAGGGTGCCATGAGCTTGGTGATGCGGGTGATGCTGCGCCCGTCGGCGCACTCGACCTTCATCTCCTCGTCGCCGAGGTCCTTGGTGGTGTCGACGGCGAGGAGCACCGGGGAGCCCTCCGCGCCGAGCAGCGCGTGCTCGACGGAGACCGGGTGCACGGTGTCGCCGTTGGAGAGGAGTACGTCGGTGCCGGTGAACCGTTCGCGGGCGCACCAGAGCGAGTAGCAGTTGTTCCAGGTCTCGGCCCGGTCGTTGGCCACGAGGTCGAGGGTGACGGCGTGTCTCCGCTCGAGGTCCGCCCGCCGCCGGTGGACCGCCTCGGCGGCATATCCGACGACGACGGCGATGTCGGTCACGTCCACCGCCGCGAAGTTGGCGAGGATCACGTCGAGCGGGGTGAGCGGCTCGTCGGGGCCAGGCCTGGCGGTGCCGCCGGGAGGGGTACCCAGAGGCACGAGTGCCTTGGGGAGTCCGTCGGAGTGTGGCCGGAGCCGCCGGCCGGTGCCGGCCGCGAGGACGACGCCGATCACCGCCGCGCTCCGGCGAGGGCCACCCCGACACCGGTCTCCGCCGACCGGACCTCCGCCACGGTGGCGGCGATGCTCTCGGCCACGAAGACGACGGCGAGCGCCACGGCGGCGACGGTGAGCCCGATGTGGAGCGCGGAGCCGCCGGCGAACGCGAGGAGTGCGAGGACCAACATCCGTCCATCGTGGCCCCCGGTCACGA
Organism: uncultured Actinomycetota bacterium; assembly: GCA_963721745.1. Classification (GTDB taxonomy): domain Bacteria; phylum Actinomycetota; class Actinomycetes; order Propionibacteriales; family Actinopolymorphaceae; genus Thermasporomyces. Next base: position 525,850 of record CAVRKO010000009.1, read on the forward strand.
TGACGAGCCACCTCGGGGGCACGGTGCCGGACTCGCGGAGCCGGTAGACGATGTCGTAGTGGTGGAACGCGCAGGCCGCGACGTAGCCGAACGCGGCCGGGAGCGCGGCTGGCTCGAGGACCGCCGCGAGGGTGATCGCCAGGGCGTACTCGGCCGCCCGGAACGACGGCGGGAGCACCCAGTCGGCCCACCCGTTGAGGGGCTGGGTGCTGGCGAAGCCGACGAGCAGGGCGTACCACAGCACGCCCACGATCACCCACGATCCGCCGACGATGGGGATCACCGCCAGCGAGAACGCCAGCGCAGCCAGCGCGATCAGCGTCGTCAACGGCGCGGGCAGCGAGCGTCCCGGCAGCGCGTGGTGGACGGTCCAGCCGAGCGGCCCGACGTCGACCATCGTGCCGACGGCCTGGCCGGCGGACTTGGACCACGGGCTGTGCAGCCGGCGCAGGCTCCGCATCAGCCGGCCGAGGAACGCGTAGGCGGCGGCGAGCGCGCCGACCACCAGCAGGACGCCGAAGACGGTGCGCGGCGTGGTGAACGCGACGAGCACGCAGATCAGGGCGGATCGCTCACCCTGCGGCAGCACCATCGCCCGCCGGAGCCACCTCTTCCACCGACCGCCGTGCAGTCTCGCCCGCACCTGGTCGGTCAGGGCCGGTGCGGACTCGAGGCCGGCGGTCACCTCCTCGTAGGCGAAGTGCATCTGGTGCCGGACCGTCTGGAACGCCATCGCCGCGGCCGCGAGCCACCAGATCGACGGGTCGGTCTGGGAGGCCCCGATCGCCAAGCCCGCGAAGAGGGCGTACTCCTTTATCCGGTCGGCGCTGAGGTCGAGCCGCGCGCCCAGCCGGCTGAACGACACGGTGTAGCGGGCGAGGTCGCCGTCGGCACAGTCGAGGACGAACGCCGCGTGGAACAGGAGAGCACCCGCGACATAGCCGATCCTGGTGCCGGTGGCGCAGAGTACGGCCGCGCCGAGGCCGACCACGAGAGAGAGGACCGTGACGAGGTTGGGCGTGAAGCCGAGCCGCGCGAGGCGGCGGGCGAGGTGGCCGGAGTAGGTGCGTACGAAGAAGGTGGTGAAGGCGGTGTCGTCGGACTTCACCGACGTCGTGAGGCGGACCCTGTCCTCGTCGACGGCGGTGAGGCGGGCGTCGAGTGCGGCGCGCTCGTCCTCGGTGTCGGCGAGTCCCGCGACCAGCGGAGCGGGGTCGAGCCGGGCGACCGTGACCCGGTCGGCGAGGGAGTCGGCGAGCTCGGCCAGGTCGAGGCGGGTGCTCGCACCGGACATCGGCTCCCCTCCACTGTCGACGTCCGCGGTGCGCGCCCCCGGCCGGTCGGGCCCGGAGGCGGCGCCGGCGGTGGCGTTGGTGCGGGCGTTCGACGGCAGCGTGTCGAGGAGGGCGAGCAGGTCGGCCCGCGCGGCCGGCGTGACGGTCAGGGTGCCGGGACCGGCGACCGCGGGCTTGCGCGTGTCGCGAACCGCTCGGCGCAGCGCGTGGAGGTGGCCGACGTAGCGCCGGTCGACCAGGGCGACGGGACCAGGCGGCGCGGTCGCGACGACGGATGCGAGGTCGTCGACCGTGCGGGTGTCCATCACGTCGTAGCCGAGCACCCGAAGCTGTCGGGTCACCGGGAGGTCGCCTGGCTCGGCGGATACGACGGGCCCGACGAGGTACGCGGTCGGCAGCGCCATCACCCCTGTCTGGGACGAACCTGTCTGTGTCGCGGGTGAACCTGAGTCTGGACGAACGTGCTCGCGAACCACTGCGAGGAAGCGGCTCATCTTAGGCGCCTCGACCGACCTGCTGGCCCGCCGGAGCACTCCCAGTCGGGGGATCGTCCCCAGGGGTAGCGGACAGTGGTCGCCGAGCTGCGCCGTGTTCCGGCGTCGGCCCGCACCGACCGTAGCGGTGATGCCGGGTGCGGCGCATCTCCTGATCGTCCAAGCCATGGGGGAGAAGATGGAGCTTGGCCGACGTGTGTAACCAATCTGGGATTTCCAAAATTAAATAACCATGTGTACCGTCACGTGTACGGGGTGCTGATCGTTAAGGGATGAAAATGACCCGGGTCGGGCGGGTCCAGCTCAGGCGGCAGGGGCCATGTGAAGGAGGTCGATGTCGATGACGACGTCTGAAACGACGTCGGTGACGGTGCCTTCGACCACGGTCGAGACGCCGGTGTTCGTCCCTGGCTACGGCTGGGTCGAGTGGTCGCGGGAGTTGCTGGACGCTCAGGCGCGATACCTGCTGCTCCTCCACCGGCCCGATCAGAACTGGTCCAGGTTCCGTCTGGTGCGGCCCAGGAGATCCTCCGAGGGCGCGCGCTGCCTGTACTGCGGGCGGGAGTGGACGTGCCCGGAAGCGATCTGGGCCAGTGCCTGGCTCTCGCCGCTGTCCCGCGGATGGAACCGGGCGCTCAAGGCCCGGCCAGGTCGACACCGCGCCTCGGGGTACGCCAAGGTCGGCGTCATCAGCCGTCGGGGTCTGGGGCGGCGCGGCTACCAGGAGGCGACTCCCCTCGCCCGCGCCGGCTAGGACGAGCGAGCGGCCGGCCAGGCCCGATACCAGGAGCAGCTGGCACCGCCCGAGCGTGATCGGTGCTCTGACGGCGGGACGAACGTAGGGGGCGGGAGTGCCCACACCGGTGGGCACTCTTTCGCCTGTCTCGAGCCCTCCTACTCGGCGCGATGGATCATCGGCACGTTCGACCGCGCGAACAACCCGGCGCCGAGCATTGCCAGGACGGGTACGCCGATCGCGAGTATCCCCATCAGCGTCCACGGGACGTCGATGATGTGCCCTCCGGGCGAGGGCGCCGTGAGCGGCCAGGTGACAGCGATTCCAGGTATGACCCCGACCGCGATGCCGAACCCCACGCCCAGCACCCCGATGACGGCCGCCTGTGCCATGGCCAGCCGGCGCCTCGTGCGCGGGGCCGCGCCGATAGCGGCGAGGGTGGCGGTGTCCGGACGCGCGTCGTCGAGGGCGAGCGCGGTCGCGGTCGCCGTACCGACGAGCACGATGAGTCCGCCGAGGCCGGCAAGGATCAGGAGGATCGGCGTGTACGACTCCACGAATCCCCGCTCGACGTAGACGTCTCCGCCGAGGTTCATTCCGGCCGCGATCTCGCCTACGAGGTCCTCCTGCGCCGCCGACACCGGTGTCCTTCCGGGCGGAACCACCAGTCTGTGGGGGATCACCGTGAGGCCGAGCCGTCTCGCGGTCGCCGGCGTGGCGGTGGCATCGGCGAAGTAGGTGTAGACGCTTCCGTCCAGGTGACCGGGCAGAACCGCTGCGGGTAGTCGCGTCCTTCGGACGTCTCGGGCCTCCGACGCCTGGCCGTCGTCGATCGATACGAGCCGGAAGGTGGCGACCTCGACCGTCCCGTCCGGGAGGAGTGCGGATTTCGAGGGGACCAGCACGCCACCGGCCGCAAGGACTCGGCGCTGGTTGGCGGTCAGGGGCCGACCGCCGCTGGCGGCCGCAACGGTCTCCGGGGTACCGACTGCCATGCCATAGACGTCGATCGAGTACGACTCTGCGCCCCGCTGCTCGGGCGGACCCGAGCACGCCGACGGGTCGGGATCGGTGCAGGAGGGGTTCACCAGTGTCGCGGTGCGGGCTGGAGACCCCGGCTCCATGCCAGGAACGGCCTGCAGCACGACCGGATGACTGCCGGGGAGCTCCGCGGCGATCCGGCGTTCGAGGCGTTCGACGCTCGCGGTCGACGCGGAGGAAGGGAGGCCCACCCGCAGAGAGCCGGGTGCTCCTGAGGGGACGTAGTCGCGGCGGGATTCGGCGAAGTCGCTCGCCGACCCGATCGCGAGGGCGGTCACGCCTGTGACGGCACCCATGATCGCGGCCACGGCCGGCGCCGTACGGGAGCGGTGCCGGGCGCTGTCTCGGGCCGCCAACCGGATCGAGAGGGGCAGCCGGGTCCCGAACCGGCCGACGCCGCCCACGACGGCGGGGGTCAGCATGATCGCTCCGGCGACGAGGACGAGGGTCCCGGCCGGGACGACGAAGTCCTGGAGTCGGCCGAACAGGAGCACCGTCGCGAGGCCGATGCCGACGAGACAGCCACCGGCCACGGGCCATCCTCGACGGGTACGCGTTTCGCCGCGCCGACCGGCGAGGGCAAGGACGGTGTCCTGACGCGCGGCCTGTCGGGCGGGGACGTACGCCGCCACCAGTGCCGCGAGCGTCCCGACAGCGGCGAGGACGACGAGGTCGAGCGGCACGACGTGGAGGGGAGCGATGTCCCTGCCTATCAGCTGGCTCCACAGCGGAAGGGTGGCAGCCGTGCCGACGACGGCGAGCGCGATGCCCCCGAGCGCGGCGCCGAGCCCGAGAAGGCCGGCCTGGGCGAGCACGATCCGGCGGATGTCTTCGGGCGTACCGCCGGTCGCGACGAGCAGCGCCAGCTGGCGGCTCTGTCGCCGCGCACCCACCGCGAACGCGGGACCGGCGAGCAACACCACCTCGAGGAGGATGGACACGACGGCAAGGGCGATGACGGCGACCGTGGCCGCGTCGTTCGAGGACCCGGGTGGCGACGTGTCGGCCCGCGGCGGAGGGTGCTCGATCACGTAGCGCGACTTCACCAGCAGGCCGTGGCTGTTGAGCCTGCGGACCTCCGGCCACGTGATGCCGTCAGGTGTGTCCACGAGGTAGAGGGAGGAGCCGCTGGTAGGCGCGATGACCGCGCCGGAGAGTCCGACCAGCTGCCGCGAGGTGAGGTCTTCGGCGTTCCGTACGACTCCCACAACGAGGGGCCGGGTCTCGTGACCGTCCACCTCGATCCGAACCCGTCGGCCTGGTGCGAAGCCCTCGTCGATGAGCGCGGCCGAGACGGCAACCTCGTCCGTGCTGCGCGGGGCGCGGCCGCCGACGAGCGTGCCGAGGCCTGCAGTGCGGGGGTCGCGGAGGTCGAACTCACGGACTCGTGCGGAGAGGGCGCCAACGGCGGTGCGGACGAGGGCTCGTGCCGACCGCACCTCGAGGACCCTGCCGCCGGTCAGGTCGGCGACCCGCGCGGCCGTCAAGTGGCGGGTCGGATCGCCCGGAGCGGTGAGCGTGACGTTGCGAGGCTCGCCGATGACGTCCTGGCTGACCTCGCCGCCCGGAGCAGTGACGAGCGCGTCGGTCGGACCCAGCTCCCGGACTGCCCGCGCACCCGGGTCGAAGTGCGTGGTGGTGCGGACGAGCAGGCCCGCTCCCGCGATCAGCATGATCGGAATCCCGATCATGGCGACGACCAGTACGCCGCGGCTCCGCGCACGCCACAGGTCCCGACGCGCCATCCGGAGGGCCACGCGCCAGGCGCCACGCCTGGTCCCACGCGTACGGCCGCGTGGACCGGCGGGAGCGCTCTCCCCCGCGGAGCGTCCCCGCCGGCTCACGGCGACCCCTCCAGGAGGGACTCGGGGGTCGAGAGGTGCCCGGTGTCGTCGACTGTCAGACCGTCCCGCACGAAGACGATCCGATCGGCCCAGCCGGCGTGCCGTGCCTCGTGGGTGACGAGGACGCCGGCGGCGCCCGCATCCACGCGGGCACGGAGCAGCTGGAGGACCTGCTCGCCGGTCTCGGAGTCGAGTGCCCCGGTGGGCTCGTCGGCGAGCACCAGTCGGCGGTCACCCACGAGAGCCCGTGCGATCGCGACCCGCTGCTGCTGGCCTCCGGACATGTCGTCGGGAAACCGGTCGGCGAGGTCGGTCAGGCCGACCTCGGCGAGGCTCCGGAGCGCCTCCGTGCGGGCCCGCCGGGCGGGTACGCCGTCCAGCTCGCGTGGGAGCGCGACGTTCTCGGCAGCAGTGAGGGCGGGGATCAGGTTGAAGTCCTGGAAGACGTACCCGACCGAGCGGCGACGCAAGGTGGCGACCTGGGCCCGGGAGAGGGTGCCGAGGTCGGTGCCCTCGACGCGTACGGTGCCCGAGGTCGGGGTGTCGAGTCCTCCGGCCAGGTGCAGGAGCGTCGACTTGCCCGAGCCGGACGGTCCCATCACGGCGACCAGCTCGCCCGGCTGGACGGTGAGGCTGATGCCACGGAGTGCGTGGACGGCGGTGGCGCCGGAGCCGTGCACACGGACGGCGTCGACGATCTCGAGGACGCCGGAGGGCGAGGTGCTGTCCGGCGGGTGGGTTGTCGGTCGAGCGCTCGTGGGCCTCTTCGTCATCGGCGCGATCCCCCGCGGATGTTCGGTGCCGGGTCGTTGTCGGGCTCGGGTGTGGAGTCACCGGCGGCTCCGGAGGCGGCTGCCGCCCCCGCTGCTCGTCGCCGGGTGGCTGTGCGGACGAGCCGTGCCTCGCAGTGGTCGAGCCAGCGGATCTCCGCCTCCGCCTGGAAGATCATCGAGTCGACGACCAGCAGCCACGAGAGGTCGCTGTCGTCGGCGTCCCGCTTCAGCCGGGTGTATTCCTGCAACGTCCGGACCGTCGCGCCGCGCTGTGCCTGCACGATGCGCGAGACGTCGGCATCAGGGACCGTGAGGGCGACGGCGAGCTTGATCGCGAGCTCGTCCCGTGGGCGTGACTGGCGGCTGATCGGCGTCGCGAACCACCGCCGGAGCTCGGACCGCCCGGCCGCGGTGATCTCGTAGCTGATCCGGCCGTCGTCGTCCGCGCCGATGCCGGAGGCGAAGCCGTCGCGCTCGAGCCGGGACAGCGTGGTGTAGACCTGCCCGACGTTGAGTGGCCAGGTGCCACCGGTCGCCCGCTCGAACTCCACGCGGAGCTGGTAGCCGTACTTCGGTCCGTGGTCGAGGAGGGCCAGAAGGCCGTGTCGAATGGACATGCCTACTGAGTATGCATACGCGGTAGGCGCTCGGCAAGTCACCGACGGAGAAACGCCCTCAGCCCGTGGAGTCGGACGCCCGGGCTGGACCGCTCGCTCGTCTAGGGTGATCTGTCATGACCTGGCTCGTCACCGGCGGCGCCGGCTTCATCGGCGCTCACATCGTCCATGCCATGACCGCCGCCGGTGAGCAGGTGGTCGTCCTCGACGACATGTCCACCGGAGTCGTTGAGCGCCTCAAAGGCCTCGAGGAAGTCCAGGTCGTCCGCGGGTCCGTGCAGGCGACCAGTCTGGTGGCCAGGCTGCTCCGCGACTACGAGGTCGAGGGCGTCGTCCACGTGGCGGCCAAGAAGCAGCCGGGCGAGTCGGTCGAGAACCCGCTGCTCTACTACCGCGAGAACCTCGGCGGGCTGCAGTCACTCCTCCGGGCCATGACCGAGGTCGGAGTCGACGCCCTGGTCTTCTCCTCGAGCGCGGCGACGTACGGCAATCAGGACGTCGACGTCCTGACCGAGGACACGCCCTGCCATCCCGAGAGCCCCTACGGCGAGACCAAGCTGGCAGGGGAGTGGCTCATCGCGGCGCTCGCGCGGGCGAGCGGACTCCGCCACGTCGACCTGCGCTATTTCAACGCTGCCGGCGCGGCCCGGCCGCTGCTCGCCGACACCGGTGCGTTCAACCTCATCCCGATGGTGTTCGAACGCCTGGCCGCCGGCAAGCCGCCCCAGATCTTCGGCGACGACTACCCCACGCCCGACGGGACCACGATCCGCGACTACATCCACGTCGCGGACATCGCGTCCGCGCACGTGGCGGCGGCGCGCCACCTGTCCGACGGCAACGACGCAGGTCACGTCCTCAACGTCGGTACGGGCAAGGGCTCGTCGACCCGTGAGATCGTCGAGACGATCCTCGAGGTGTCCGGCCACACCGACGTCGAGCCGGAGGTGCTCGGCCGCCGTCCCGGCGATCCCGCGGTCTCCATCGCCTCCGCCGAGCGGATCCGGGCACTCCTCGGCTGGTCGGCCAGCCATGACATCCGTACGACCGTCTCCGATGCGTGGGAGGGTTGGCTCTTCCACCACCCCGAGGCCCGCCGCGACTGACGGCACGCGGCCCGACGGGAGGCACGGTCCGGCGATGGCGAGGGGGTCCGAGGGATGACGGTTCCGGGCACGATCATGTGGACGCCGCCGGCGGACGTCCGTGCGCGCACGCGGATCGGCGACTACCTCCGGTGGCTCGAGCGCACCCGTGGCCTCGGCTTCGACGACTACCACGCGCTCTGGCGCTGGTCCGTCGACGACCTCGAGGGGTTCTGGGGCAGTGTCTGGGACTACTTCGAGGTCCGTGGCCAGCGCGCGGGCGGTACGGTGCTCGGCCGCGACACGATGCCCGGGGCGGACTGGTTCCCCGGCACGACGCTCAACTACGCCGAGCAGATGCTCGCCGACCTGCCCGAGACCGGTCCGGTCGTCGTGGCCCGTTCGCAGACCCGCGCGGCGGTGGACCTCACCGCTGGCGAGCTTCGCGAGGCGGTGGCCCGGGCGCGAGCAGGCCTTCAACGGCTGGGGGTCGGGCGCGGTGACCGGGTGGCTGCGTACCTCCCGAACATCCCCGAGGCACTGGTGGTCCTCCTGGCGTCCGCCAGCCTCGGCGCGGTGTTCTCCTCGTGCGCGCCGGAGTTCGGCACCCGCAGCGTCGTCGACCGCTGGAGCCAGATCGAGCCGTCGGTGCTCGTAGCCGTCGACGGCTACCGCTACGGCGCCAAGGAGGTCGACCGCACCGACGAGGTGGCCGCCATCCGGGCCGCCCTGCCGAAGCTGCGGCACGTGGTGGTCGTGCCGTACCTCTCCGACCGTGGCGCCGTCCGCATCCCCGAGGCAATGACCTGGGACGACCTGCTCGGCGACCGGGCCGCACCGCCGCCCCCGCTCGCCTTCGAGCCGGTCCCGTTCGACCACCCGTTGTACGTGCTCTACTCCTCGGGTACGACGGGCCTGCCGAAGCCGATCATCCACGGGCACGGCGGCATCCTGCTCGAGCACCTCAAGACGCTCGCGCTGCACTTCGACCTCGGCTCGGGCGACCGGTTCTTCTGGTTCTCGACGACCGGCTGGATGATGTGGAACGTCCTCGTCTCCGGCCTCCTGGTCGGCGCGACAGTCGTGCTGGTCGACGGCGACCCCGGCTACCCCGACCTCGGTCACCTCTGGCGGCTCGCCGACGAGTGCGGCGTGAGCTTCTTCGGTACCAGCGCGCCGTTCCTGATGGCGTGCCGCAAGGCCGGCCTGCGCCCGGAGGACATCGCCGACACGTCGAGGATCCGCGGGCTCGGCTCGACCGGCGCGCCGCTGCCGCCGGAGGGGTTCAGCTGGGTCTACGAGAACGTCAACCCCACCTTGCTCCTGCAGTCGTTCTCCGGTGGCACCGACCTGTGCACCGGCTTCGTCGGCGGGTCGCCGCTCCTGCCCGTCTACGCCGGCGAGCTGTCCTGCCCGTGCCTCGGCGCCGCGGTGGCGGCGTACGACCCGACGGGGCACAGCGTGGTCGGGCAGCTGGGCGAGCTCGTCCTCGAACGCCCGATGCCGTCGATGCCGGTGGGGTTCTGGGGCGACCCCGACGGGTCCCGCTACCACGCGGCGTACTTCGAGGACTTCCCGGGCGTGTGGCGGCACGGCAACTGGGTCGAGATCACGTCCCGCGGCTCCTGCGTGATCACCGGCCGCTCCGACGCCACGCTCAAGCGCGGCGGCGTCCGGATGGGTACGGCGGAGTTCTACTCGGTGGTCGAGAGCCTGCCCGAGATCGCCGACAGCCTGGTGGTGCACCTCGACGACCCGGCAGGCGGCACCGAGGAACTGCTGCTCTTCGTCGTCCTGGCCGAGGGCGTCGAACTCGACGACGCCCTGCGCAAGAGGCTGGCCGGCGAGCTGCGCCGCAACCTGTCGCCGCGCCACGTACCCGACGAGATCGTCTCCGTCGTTGCCGTCCCCCGCACGCTGTCGGGTAAGAAGCTCGAGGTCCCCGTCAAGCGGATCCTGGAGGGCCGACCGGTCGACGAGGCGGCGAGCACGGGCGCGCTGGCCGATCCCGTGTCCCTGCAGGCGTTCGTCGAGTTCGCCCGGGCCCGACGCCCCGGCGCTCCGCGGCCGGCCTGAGGGCGGCGGCGCAGGCCTCAGGCGTGGAAAGCGGTGTTCCGTTCGAACGGCCAGAGCGGATAGCGGCGCCTCGAGTAGTGGAACCTCCGCAGGTCGGCGCTGGTCACGCCGGGTGTGTCGACGCGGATGACCTCGGCCGCGACCGGTCCGTACGCCGCGAGCGGTGAGTGCACGCCCTTCGCCACGATCGCGCGGTAGGCCGACGGGTCGAGCCCGAGCGACGTGAGCTGTGCCAGGCTCGACGGCATCACGGCCCGGCAGGTGAGCACGAGGGTCTGGCCCTCGTCGAGGTCGACGACGGCGGTCGGCCCGGCATCGAAGTAGCGCTGGCCGGCGTGCGTGGGTCCGGCGTCCTCGTACCTTCCCGGGTGCAACCTCCGGACGACGCCGGACGCGGCGAGCGGTGGTCCGGTGCCGGGGTCGGTCCGCCCACCGAGCAGGAGGTCCACGCGTCCGCCCACGCCCGCGCTGTGACACCGAAGGGCGGCGTCCGCGTCGGCGACGATCGAGAGGACGCCGGTGAGGCCGAGTTGGCGCGCCGCGGCGACGATCACCACCGAGTCTCCCGGCGCGCCGCCGCCGATGTTGTCCCCGACATCGAGCAGGAGGAACGGCCGCTTCGAGCTCCTGGCCACCCGGTCGAGCGCGCTCGCGACGTCGTTCGCCGTTCCCGTGAACGACGTACGCCGGGCCCACACCTGGGTGGCGAGCCACTGTGCCCACGTGCGTGCGGCGTCGGGGTCGGCGTCGGAGACGACGAGGGCGGCCATGCCCATCTCGGGCACGTCGGCGTACGGGTACCCCTCGGTGACCGAGGCGGTGAGGACCGACGGCTCCGCAAGGACGGTGCCGAGGTCGGCGAGGATGTCGCGCATCGGCGGTTCGGCGGTGTTCTGCGCGAGGATGTCGATGACGGCGGGCACCTGCACGAGCGACTGCGCGGGTCGGATCTCACCGCGGGCGGCGCGTACGACGAGAGCGGCCATCTCCTCGGCCCGGTCCCGGGCGTCGACGTGCGGGTTGGTGCGGTACGTGTTGAGCACGTCGGCGTACGCACACATCGCGGGCGTGAGGTTCGCGTGCAGGTCGAGGGTCGTCCCGATGACGGTCTCGGGCCCGACGGCCACCCGGATCTGCCGGAGCAGGTGGCCGTCCACGTCCAGACGGTGTTCGGCGACGGCGGCGCCGTGCAGCGCGGCGAGGACGCCATCCCAGGGGCCGTGCCGGTCCAGCAGCTCGACGAGCTCGTCCGCCAGCGTCTCGAGCGCGTCCGCGGTGATCGGCCCGCCCGGGGTGACCGTGGTGAAGAGCAGCGGAACGACCTCGACACCGGGACGGCGAGCCGCCAGGAACCCAGCCATCGTGGTCCGCGCCCCGGCGTGCCGCGCGACGATCTCGTCGCCCCGCAGGATCCCGTCGGCGGCGAACGCCGCGAGGTCGACCCGCGTGGGCGCGAACGTGTTGGCCTCGTGCATCAGACCGAGGGCGGCGAGTCGGGTCATGATCGCCAGCCTGCCGGGACAGTTCGTGAGATGTCCCCCATTCACGGCGTGTCGTCAGATCTCGGACGGCAACGGTGGTCCGCCGGGGTCGTGCGTGAACGGGGGGTTCGCAGATGGAACAACACCGGGCTGCCATGCCTGTGGTCACAGGACGCCGTCGTCCAACCAGGTCGGCGTCGTGTCGATCGAGCCGCACCCGCACGTCGGGCCGCCGCCTCGCGGTGGCGACTGCCGCGACGGCCGCGACTGCTGCGGCCGTCGCCGGCCTCGGCGCCCATGTCGCCGGCCCGGCATGGGCGGCGGCTACGCCCGAGGGGTCGCGTCCGGCCACCGCCGTGCGTGCGGCCTCGGCCGAGGTGGTTCGACCCGCGGACGGCGTCTTCCGGGTCGCCGGCCGTGGCTGGGGACATGGCCGGGGCATGTCGCAGTACGGCGCGTATGCCGCCGCAGTGCAGGGCCGGTCGTACGCCCAGATCCTGAACTTCTACTACCCGGGCACCCAGCTCGCCGCCGCCGGCACGCCGGCCCAGATCCGGGTCCTGGTGAGCCACGACGGCGGGCAGTTCCGGGTCCGTCCCGAGCCCGGCCTGACCCTGTGGTGGACCCGGCCGGATGGCCAGACGCTTCCCTCACTCCTTCCCGACCGGCTCGCGGGCTGCGCGGTGAGCACCTGGCGGGTCGTACCGGTCGGCGGGGACGACATGGCGGTCGAGGGCTACTCCTGCGGGGGCTGGCGGACCTTCGTGCCGGCCAGCCAGCTGCTCGGAACCGGGCGTGCGTCGTTCGTACCCGCCGACACCCGGGTCGCCGTCGAGCGCCGGCTGGCGGGCGATGTGGCGAGCCGACGTGCCTACCGCGGCTTCGTCCGGGTCGTCGTTCGCTCGGGTCGGCTGCGGCCGGTCAACGTCGTGCCGTACGAGGAGTACCTCCGGGCCGTCGTCCCGTCGGAGTCCCCGGCCGGCTGGCCCCAGGCGAGCCTCCAGGCGCAGGCGGTCGCGGCGCGGACGTACGCGGTCCGGTCCGCCTCGGGCCGCTCGGGCAGCTACTTCGACGTCTACGACACGAGCGCGTCGCAGGTCTATCCGGGCGCGGTGCGGTACGGCAGCAGCTGGGAGGTCACCCGTACCTACGAGCACCCCCGCACCACTGCCGCGGTGAGCGCCACCAGGGGCGTGATCCTGCAGTACGAGGGCCAGGCGGCATGGACCGAGTTCGGCTCGTCGAACGGCGGCTGGACCGCGGCGGGCGATGTGCCGTACCTGCGGGCGGCCCCCGACGCGTGGGACGTTGCCGCGAACCCGCCGGGCGGCACCTGGTCGAACCAGGTGACCGCGGCCCGGCTCGAGGATCGCTACCCGACGATCGGGCGTCTCGCCGAGATCCGGGTGACCGCGCGCAGCGGCGGAGGCGCGTGGGGAGGGCGGGTCCGCGGCCTGCTGCTCGTCGGAAGCAACGGCACCCACGAGATCACCGGGGAGGACGCGGTACGGACTGCAATGGGGCTGCGGTCCGCGTGGTTCACGTTCACGGCCTAGGACTTCGGCTCACGGTGTGGGACTCGCGTTCAAGGCGTGTCACCTGGCTCCGCCGGCGTGCGGAGCCGGGTACGCGTGACCTTCTCCTCCGCCACGCGGCGTTCGACGAGGGAGCGGTCGGGGTGGCGGACCAGGACGATCGACGACTGCGCGGCCAGTGGCGCCAGCAGCGCCTCGAAGCAGCCGTCGGGCCCGGCGGGGTTGGCGTCCGTCAGCAGCCGGGCTCCCGGCTCGAGCGCGAGCGTGGTGGCCAGCGCCTGCGCGCGACGGACCAGGGCCGCGCCCGTCAAGGCCGGGCCGGCGGCCGCCGTCGGGTCGGCCGTGGTGAGGAGCGCGGGAGCGTTCCCGTCGGGCGGGGTGTACGGCACGAAGGCATCGCCATAGGCGAGGACCTCCGCGCCGTAGTCGAGCACGCCCGCCGGCAACGGCTCGGTGAACGGGCCGCCCAGCGGACGCAGGGCGAGCGCCACCGTGTCCCGCCCACCCGCTGCCAGCGCCCGCTCGAGCTGGTCGGCGCCGGCGACAACGACGTCGGCTCCCGTACTCGCCGGAGCGTCCGCGCCGTTCGGATCGTCTGACCCGCCGCCTGCGTCGATGGCGTCGCTGGCGTCCCGGAGGTCGACCACGAGCCCGGCCGACCAGGCCGCGAGCATCCAGACCGCGCTCTGCCAGTGCGGAGGTAGCAGGATCGCGACCCGCTCGCCGCCCGCCGTACCCAGACCGTCCTGGAGCAGGTTCGCGGTCTTGGCCACCCAGTTGTCGAGCGTCGCGAGCGAGAGCTCGACGCGCTCGCCGGTGCCGTCGTCGTAGAACGTCAGGAAGGGCCTGGAGGGATCGCCCGCGCGAGCGGCGGCCAGAAGGCCGGCCGGGGTGTCGGGTGGCGGTGTCGTCACGCCGCCGCAGCATAGGTGACGAGCGCCCGCCACCATGACAACCGCCCTCGCCCTGGCCTCGCTCTCTCCGCCGGCGGTCCTGGCAAATGATCACGTTCAGCATGCTTGTGGACGCCTACCCAGGCATGCACGCATGGGTCGGCATCCAATTGCCTGGGTCGGGCCGCGATGGCGACCTGCCTAGGGTCCGCCTGCCAGGCCCCTTTGCGCCGGGTCCGACCGCCCGGCCCACCTGCCTGGGTCGGGCCGCCAGGTCCACCTGCCCGCGATGGCGACCTGCCTGGGTCGGGCCGCCAAGCCCCCTTGCCTGGGTGCGGCCCCACGACCAGTCGCCCGGACCGGGCCGCCATTGACGACCGGCTCCCGCCACCAAGGGAAGTGGTCCCGCAACCGTCGGGCCGCCGCCCGCGGCGGGTCTGGGGACCGTAGGCTCCCTTGCCATGCGGTACGCCGTCATCATCGCGGGGGGCACTGGCACACGGCTGTGGCCGCTGTCGCGCGGAGCCCGGCCCAAGCAGTTGCTGAGTGTGGGCGGCGGCAAGAGCCTGCTCCGTCTCGCGTACGACCGACTCGCCGGGTTGCTCTCGCCCGACCAGATCTTCATCTGCGCGGGCTCGGCTCACCGGGAGGCGATCGTCGACCACCTCCCGGAGCTGCCGGCCGACAACTTCCTCGGCGAGCCGTTGGGTCGCGACACCGCCAACGCCATCGGGTTCGCCTCGGCGGTCCTCGCGAGCCGTGATCCCCAGGCGGAGTTGGCGTTTCTCACTGCCGACCACGTGATCGAACCGGTCTCGGCGTTCCAGGACGCGCTCCGCACCGGCTTCGAGCTCGTCGAACGAGATCCGCTGGTCCTCGTGACGTTCGGCATCCCGCCGTCGTCACCGCACACCGGGCTCGGCTACATCGAGCGCGCGGAGCCAGCCGAGGTCCTGCCCACCGGAGCGGCTCCGGTGTTCGGGGTGTCGGCGTTCACCGAGAAGCCCGACCTCGCGACCGCTACCGCCTACCTCGCGAGCGGGCGCCACCTGTGGAACGCCGGGATGTTCGTCTGGCGCGCCGACACCCTGCTCGCCCAGCTCGCGGCGTACCTCCCGCAGTCCTATGCGGGCGTACGCCGGATCGCCGACGCGTGGGAGACGCCAGCCCGCAACGTCGTCCTGAAGGAGGTCTACGCCGACCTCCCCAAGATCAGCATCGACTACGCGGTGATGGAGCCCGCCGCCCGTGGCGACGGCAGCGCGAAGGTGCTCGTCGTCCCGATGGCGGTCGACTGGCTCGACGTGGGTTCGTGGCCCACGCTGGCGCGTACGTTCGAGAACGACAGCGCCCAGAACGCCGCCAACACGGTCACCGTCCTGGTCGACTCCGAGGGCAACATCGTCGTGAGCGACGACCCCGAGCACCTGGTGGCGACCGTCGGGTTGCGCGACACGATCATCGTGCACACGCGGGACGTGACGATGGTGTGCCCCAAGGGCTCGGCCGAGCGGGTCAAGGACCTCGTGGCGCGGGTGCACGACGCACACGGCAGCAGGTACGCCTGACCCGACGCCGCCCGCGCGGCTCCGCCCCTCGCTGCCCGCGCAGGTCCAGCCCCTCGCTGCCTCCGCACGGCTCCGCACGGCTCCGCCCCCGTGACGCCCGGCCCGGTCGCCCGGTGGATCACATCGCGTTGGGCTCCGGCGAGTCGGTCGACGGGAACTTCTTCATGAACCGCTGGAGCGCGTCGCCGCTCACCTTCGCGGAGTACTGCCGGTGCCCGCCCTTGGTCGACCAGTGGGTGAACGCGATGTGCGTGCCGCTCGGGAACGCCCGCCCGTCGGTCTTGGCCCACGGCGCGACGATCAGCTTCTTGGAGTTGTCGAACTCGGCCGACTCGTACCTCCGGGCGATGGTCCTGAGCGCTTCGAGCTGCTCGCCGTCCTTGGCGATCGACTCGTCGTACCACACGATCGTGTAGCCGTGCTCGAGGTTGTGGACCAGCGTCTCGAGCTCGGGGCGGTCCTTGGCGGAGTAGAACTTGCGGGAGAACGCCGCCGGCTGCTCCCAGTGCGGGCCCGACGAGGGCGGAGCGGTCTTGTACGGCACCTTCTGGCCCGTGGGCACGTGGTCGGCGACGCCCGTGCCGCTGTCGTTGAACACCTTGCCGAGTCCCGCCTCCGATGCCGGCACCCCGAACGCCGACATCGGCTTGCGGGCCGGGTCGTCGATCCAGTTCTTGACCGGTACCCAGGCGGCCGCGCCCACGATGACGAGCCCGACGGCGACACAGGCCAGGATGATGGTGGTCGTCCGCCGGCGGTCGGCCCGCTGCTGCTCGCGGCGCATCTGCTCGATGCGTTCGCGCCGGTTGGCGGCTTCCTTCCGTTTTGCCACTGGGCTCCGTCCTTCGGCTCGGGCTCGCGGGGCGAGCAGCCCCGGTGGGGCGCCCGGCTCTTCACGCGCTACGCGCGCGACCGGACTAGGAGTGTACGGAAACGGGGTGGCAGCGCGGGGCCGCCCAGCCGGGACGCGCCGGCCGAGGCCCCGGTGTCGGCGAACGGTGGCCCGGCCGTGGAGACTGGTGCGGTGCCCGTAGCCACCACGTCCGACGCCCGCAGGTCGGTCGCGACGGACCATCCGGTGGACCCGATCCTCACCCTCTCCGGTCTCCGGCGCGGCTCCGGCGACCCGACCTACCGACTGGCTCCCGACGGTGCCGTGTGGCGCGGAATCCGTACGCCAGAAGGGCCGGCGGCCGTCCGGGTCGCGGCCGCGGCCGCGACGGGCGCCGTCGACGGACGGGCGTGGGGTCCCGGCGCGGCCTGGGTGCTCGACCGGCTCCCCGCAATGGTCGGCGCCGAGGACGACCCTGCCGGCTTCGAGCCCGGGCTCCCGCTTCTCACCCGGCTCGCGCGACGGTTCGAGGGCTGGCGGATCTGCCGTACGGGCCTCGTCATGGAGGCGCTGGTGCCAGCCGTCCTCGAACAGAAGGTGACCTCGAAGGAAGCCTGGCGGTCCTGGCGCGAGCTCGTCTGGAGGTTCGGCGACCCGGCGCCCGGTCCTGCCGCGACGGCCCTGCGACTCCGGGTCCCCCCGGACCCCGCCGTGTTCGCGGCCCTGCCGGAGTGGGAGTGGCACCGCGCCGGCGTCGGGCCCCAGCGGGCCCGGACCATCGTCCGGTGCGCGCGGGTGGCGGCGGCCCTGGAGCGTACGGTCTCGCTGCCACCGGTCGAGGTGGAGCGCCGGCTGCGCACCGTCGCCGGCGTCGGTGCATGGACGTCGGCGGAGGTGCTCCAGCGGGCACACGGCTGCTCCGACGCGGTGTCGGTCGGCGACTACAACCTCGCGAAGGCCGTCGGCTGGGCGCTTGCCGGCCGCCCGTACGACGACGAGACCATGGTCGCCGCCCTCGAACGCTGGCGCGGCCACCGCTACCGCGTCACCCGGCTGATCGAGCTGGCCGGCATCATGCCGCCGCGCCGCGGGCCGCGGATGCCGGTGCGCAACTATCGCGCGATGTAGCTCGAAAGGTCCGGGCAGGCGGCGACGCGGTCAGTCGCCCAGCGGGGCACCGACGGCGAGGAGCCCGACGGCCTCGGCCCCCTGGGGGAGCAGCGGGCGCAGCGCG
Organism: uncultured Actinomycetota bacterium; assembly: GCA_963721745.1. Classification (GTDB taxonomy): domain Bacteria; phylum Actinomycetota; class Actinomycetes; order Propionibacteriales; family Actinopolymorphaceae; genus Thermasporomyces. Next base: position 543,354 of record CAVRKO010000009.1, read on the forward strand.
GCCGGGCCGATGTGCTCGGCCGGCAGCCACCGGGATCCCAGACCCTCGACCGTGCAGGAGAGCGCCAGTCGGTCGCGGATCCCGCCGAGGCGGAGCAGGGCTGAGATCCGCGCGGCCGGTTCGCCGGTGCGGATGTGGAGGACCAGGACGTACGGCAGTGACGACGGCAGGCCCACGGCGTCGAGCAGAGGCTTGCGGACGTCTGCCTCCTCGACCTCGACGACTCCCCAGGACCGGTCGGCGTCCGCGAGGTCGTCGGCGATGGCGGAGCGGGCTCGGTGTACGGCATCGGGATCCACCGGGACGTCGGCGAGCTCCGGCGCGACCCGCTTCGGGCGCAAGGCCTCGCGGGCGGCCTCCCGGCTGCCGAGGCGGAACATGTCGTCCTCGGCCGGGCGGACCAGGGCACGTACGCCCGGACCGTCCTCGGGGGTGACGAGGGCAGCGAGCCCGCGGACGACGGCCACGGGTACCTGGGAGACCTTGCCCTTGACGAGCTCGCCGGCCGCGGCCAGCTCGTCGGCGTGGGCGGGTGCCGTGACGGCGAGCTCGTTGCCGTGGATGTCGCGGCGGCCGCGATGGTCGTCGGCGACCCGGACGCCGGCGGCGCCGATCGCGAGGTCGGTCTGACCCAGCCGCCAGGGACGGCCGAACGTGTCGGTGACGATCACGCCGAGGCTCAGGCCGAGACGTCGCGCCAGCCCGTGCCGGAGTCCCCGCGCGGAGGCGTCGGGATCCACGGGCAGGAGCAGCAGGCTTCCTGGCGCGACGTTGGAGTTGTCGACTCCGGCGGCGGCCATGACGAAGCCGTGCCGGGTCTGGACGATCTGGGTCGGGCCGCGTTCGGCGACGACCCGGACGGCCTCGGACCGGACCGCGTCAGCGCGTGCCTCCGGGGAGGAGCCAGGGCCGTTGGCGGGGACGATGCGGCCCTCGGCCTTGCTCACGATCTTGCTGGAGACCACGAGGATGTCCCCGTCGGCCAACCCGCCGGTGTCTCCGTCGGTCGCGTACTCCGCGATCAGGTCGGCGAGGTCGTCTCCCGGCCGGACTTCCGGCATGCCGGGAACCGGCCGGATGACCACCGGTCCCGGAAGCGACGGCGCCGTCATCGGCGGACGGCTTCGGCGAGCTCGAGCGCGGCCCGGGCCATCGCGGCCGAGGCGGCGACGTCCGACATCAGCAGGGGGACCGCCCGACAGGCGATGCCGGCCTCCTCGACCCGGGCGACGGCGTCGGCGTCGCGCTCGTCGACCAGCCAGCCGTCGAGGAGACCACCCCGCCGACGCCCGCCGAAGTGTAGGGCGACGCCGGCCGCGGAGGTGTCGACTCCGATCGCCGGGAGCAGCTTGTCGGCCATGCCGCGGACCGGAGCCCCGCCGACGATCGGGGACAGCCCGACGATGGGCGCTGCCGCCTCGAGCACCGCGTCGCGAAGGCCGGGCACGTCGAGGATCGGCCCGACGCTCACCACGGGGTTGGACGGCGGGAGCAACAACAGGTCGGCGGTGCGGATCGCGTCGAGGACACCGGGAGCGGGGGTGGCCTCCTCGATGCCCTCGACGCGGACGTCGATCACCGGAAGCTCGGCATGGTGGCGTACCCAGTACTCCTGGAAGTGCAGCCGCCGCCGGCCCTCAGGAGCGTCCGGGTCCTCCACGACCACGTGGGTCTCGACCCGGTGGTCGGTCATCGGTATGAGCCGGACCGGGAGGTTCCACCGCGCGGTGAGGGTGGCGGTCGCCTCGCTGAGCGTGCGTCCCTCGGACAGGAGGGCGGTGCGGACCAGGTGGGTGCCGATGTCGAGGTCGCCGAGGCCGAACCACGACGGCACCGCGGCGTACGCCTGGATCTCGGCGAGGGCGTTCCAGGTCTCGCCGGCACGCCCCCACCCCCTGGCCTCGTCGTTGCCGCCACCGAGGGTGTACATCACGGTGTCGAGGTCGGGGGAGACCCGGAGGCCGTAGAGAGTGAGGTCGTCGCCCGTGTTGCCGACGACCGTGACGTCAGCCTCCGGCACCGCGGCGAGCAGGCCGCGAAGGAAGCGGGCAGCGCCGATGCCTCCGGCGAGAACGGTGATCCGCACGCACACCAGTGTGCCCCCTCCCGCCAACCGGCCGGCAGGGGGCGGCGGGCGGTCGCACGAGTCCGCCGTGGCCGTCCACAGCCCCACCGGCAGGGTCGTACGAAAGTGCGTCATAGTAGGGCGGCACCGACGGGGGCTGGCTGCGTGCGCGCGGTCGATGTGGAAGGCTTCGGTCGGACATCACCACCATGAGGGGGTAAGCACAGTGGTCTCGGAGGCAACCAAGCCCCATCGCGAGCTGTTGGCGTGGGTGCTGCTCGGCGCCAGCATCGTGCTGGCCGCGGTAGCCGTCTCGCGACTGGTCGTCGATGGTTTCACCTTTGCCCAGAAGGCGTTCCTGTTCCAGGACCGCTTCGCGTCGCCCGTCCTCGTGGCACTGCTCGTGGTGGGAGTCCTCGCCGTGGCGCATGTGGGTGACCCGACGCCCAACGCTCGGCTCATCACCCTCGTCACCCTCGTCGTCCTCGCGGTGATGGCGGCCCTCGCCATCGTCGCGGCGCTCGCCGCCCTCGGTGTCGAGGTGCCTGCCAGCGGTGGCGGAGCGGGCATCTCCGGTCTCGGCAAGTGGGCGTCGCTCGCGGCGCAGGTGGCCTATCTCGCGATCCTCGCCGCCGGTCTCTTCTTCGTCTTCACGACGTTCAAGGCCCTGCCCGCTCCCGCCGCGTCGTCGGTCTTCCCGGGCCAGCAGCCCGGTCAGTCGGGCCAGTTCGGTCAGTTCGGCCAGCAGCAGGGTGGCTACGACTACGCCCAGCAGCGCCAGCACTCAGGCCGCCAGGACTTCGGCCAGGCCTCCCAGCAGGCCGCCTACGCACAGCAGGCTGACTACGCCCAGCAGGGCCAGGGCTACGCCCAGCAGTCCTACGGCCAGGAGGCTGGCCAGGACGCCGGCGCCTACGTCTCCGCCGGGCAGGGGTACGGCCAGACGGGCGGTGCCTACGTCTCCGCCGGCCAGGGCTACGGCCAGGCCGCTGGTGACCAGTACGCCGGGCAGGACTACCAGCAGGCGCAGTACCAGCAGGGTTATCAGCAGGGTCAGTACCCGCAGTACTCCGGCCAGGACTACGGCCAGCAGGCGCAGTCGGGCCAGGACTACGGCCAGCAGGCGCAGTCGGGTCAGGACTACGGCCAGCAGGCGCAGACGAGTCAGGACTACGGCCAGCAGTACCAGCAGCCGTACCAGCACGGCGGCCATGACTATGGCCAGCCCGACTACAGCCAGGGCGCCGCGGGCTACGGCCAGCAGGCGTACCAGCCCTACGGCGGCTACGGCCAGGACCAGCAGGGTCAGCAGGGCTACGGCCAGGACCAGCAGGGTCAGCAGGGCTACGGCCAGGACCAGCAGGGTCAGCAGGGCTACGGCCAGGACCAGCAGGGTCAGCAGGAGCAGGGTCAGCAGGGCTATGACCAACAGGGCTATGACCCGCAGGCGCAGCAGGGTTATGACCAGCAGGGTCAGCAGGGGTATGACCAGCAGGGTCAGCAGGGGTATGACCAGCAGGGTCAGCAGGGGTATGACCAGCAGGGTCAGCAGGGTATGACCAGCAGCCGCAGCAGGGCTACGGCCAGTACTCCGGCTACGGCGCCCAGGCCTACCAACCCCAGGGTCAGCAGTTCGAGCAGCACAGCGAGCAGCAGGACTACAACGCCTACGGGCAGCAGGACTACAACGCCTACGGGCAGCAGTTCCAGGCCGGCCAGGAGCCGCGTCGCGATCCAGAGCAGACGCAGTTCCTGCGGCCCGATTCCGACCCGGCCGCGGTCGGTGGCGAAGCGGGGGAGCGCGACGTGACGCCGGAGCCGACTCCGAACTCCCGTCCGGCGACGGGCCAGGAGGAGTCCGCCGACGCCGACGACCAGGCCGCGTCCAGCAGCACCGACGAGTCCTCGGCCGATTCCTCCGACCGTTCAAAGAACGACGGCGACCAGCAGGGCTGGTGGTCCCAGCCGCCGCGATGACCGGCGGTTCGGGGCGGTGACCTCTCGGCCCGGTGAGTGACCCGCGACCTGGTGGGTGACCCACCGGCGTCGGTAGGGCCCCTCGGATGGATGTGGGCCGGTACGGGTGTCTCAGCACCGTCTTGGAGAACGACGGCAGGGTGGGCGAAACGCACGGCCGATCGGCCTGCGAGCGCGTTCTGTCGCCCCGTCCGGCCGGGTTGTACGACGCCCGATCGACGGCCCACGACCGACCACTGCCCGCAACGGATCACAACGGATCAGCAACGGCGGACCGGCTCGTCCTGATCCGCCCTGATTGCGGTGATCGCGTATAGCAGACAACGAGTTGACGTCACGGTATTTCGGGCATGTAATTTCATCTGTGTCATTCGCATGGCATCGGGGTAGTACCCGAGTCGTGGGAGATGAGCAGCGTTCGGACACCCGGTGGGGGACGGCGACGTCGATCCGGGTGGCAGACCGAGCAGGAGTCGAGAAGTCAACGGGGATTGATCCCACGAGTATGTGGGTCGAGGAGGCGAGGACCGTGGCAGAGCCAGACCTGCTGCACGGCAGCGCCGAGGAAGAGCTCAGCTGGCAGGAACGCGCCTTGTGCGCGCAGACGGATCCAGAGGCGTTCTTTCCGGAGAAGGGTGGTTCCACCCGGGAAGCCAAGAAGGTGTGCACGGTCTGTGACGTCCGTGCCGACTGCTTGGCCTACGCGTTGGAGCACGATGAACGTTTCGGCATCTGGGGCGGGCTGTCGGAGCGCGAGCGCCGCCGGATGAAGAAACAGGCGGTCTGACGGCCGGTCGCGGCCGACCCCGCGTCCCTCCGGTCGTGGCCGCCACGCCACCAGCCCTTGCGGGCAAGGAGGTTGCGGCCATGACCCGGACGGGCACGCAGTCCTGACCGGCGCGCTCGTGCGGGGCGGACGGCCAACCGCGCAACCGCCACCGCTCGCCGGCAATCGCCGGGACCGTCGCGTAGTGTGTGGGCTTGCCCTGAACCGACACCCGTGAGGTCATTCGTCCCGCATGAGCGCGCACACCGGTCCGCAGGCGCCCGTGCGTCCGATCGTCACGGCGGTCATCGTCGCGCACAACGGCGCACCCTGGGTCTCCGAGCTGATCGCGGGCCTGCGGGCCCAGCGCCGCGCGCCGGACCGCGTCGTGGTCGTCGACACCGGCAGCACCGACGACACCGGGGCCCAGCTCGCCGCGGCGTTCGGTCCGGGTGTGGTGCTCGAGGCGCCGTCGACGGTCGGCTTCGGAGCGGCCGTCTCGCACGCCGCGATGGCCCTGCCGGCCAGGCAGCCAGGGGAGTGGTTGTGGCTCCTGCACGACGACTGCGCCCCCGCGCCCGACGCGCTGGCGGCGCTGCTCCGGCTCGCCGACGTGGTGCCGTCGGTCGGCGTCCTCGGCCCCAAGCTCCGCGACTGGCCCAACGGCCGTCGTCTGCTCGAGCTCGGCGTGACGATCACGGGCAGCGGTAACCGCGAGACCGGGCTCGAGTTCGGCGAGTTCGACCAGGGGCAGCACGACACCGTCCGCGACGTTCTCGCGGTCAGCACTGCCGGCATGTTGGTGCGCCGGGATGTCTTCGAGGTGCTGGGTGGGTTCGACCAGCGATACTCCCTGTTCCGGGACGACGTCGACTTCGGCTGGCGGGTCATCCGCGCCGGTCACCGCGTCATGGTCTGTCCCGACGCGCTCGTCTTCCATGCCGAGGCCGGGTTCCGCGGCGCCCGCGCCCTCCATGCGGTCAAGGGCAGTCCACGCCGCATCGACCGCCGCAACGCGATCCACACGCTGGTGGTCAACGCCAGTTTCTGGATGGCGCCGCTGGTAGCCCTCCGTCTCTGCCTCGGCTCGCTGCTCCGGGTGCTTGCGCTGCTGGTCGTCAAGTGGCCCGACGCCGCCTACGACGAGCTGCGGGCAATGCTCGGCGCGTTGTCCCGGCCCGACCTCATCCTGCGGGGCCGGCGGCGCCGGGCGAAGTCCGCCAGGGTTTCGCGTCGCGCCGTACGCGAGCTGTTGCCACCCCCGTGGATCGGGCTCCAACACACCTTCGAGGCACTCGCCGCCGTCGTGTCGTCGCGCTCGGGTACCCACGCGGGCTCTGGTCGACGGTCCCGACTGCCGGTCGAGACCGGCCCGGTTGCGGAGGAGGCCGAGGAACTCCCCACTGGAAGCGCGGGTCTCGCCCGATGGCTGGTGACCCGCCCGCCGGTCCTCGCCGTCCTCGCGGTCGCGGTCATCGCTCTGGTGGCATGCCGCGACCTGCTGGGCGGGGGTTCGCTGGCGGGTGGGGCGCTCCTGCCCGCTCCGGCCGGAATGCTCGACCTGTGGCAGCGCTACGTCGAGCAGTGGCATCCGGTGGACCTCGGCAGCGCCCGGCCGGCCCCTCCGTACATCGCCGTGGTGGCGACCCTCAGCACCCTCCTGGCCGGCAAGGCCTGGCTCGCGGTCGACGTCCTGATGCTGGGCTCCGTCCCGCTCTCCGCGCTGACCTGCTACCTCCTCGCCCGAAAGATGCTGCAGTCCCGGCTGGTCCGGCTCTGGACCGCGGTGACGTACTCCCTGCTCCCCGCGGTGACGGGCGCCGTCGCCACGGGCCGGCTCGGCACCTGCGTCGCACTGGCTCTCCTGCCCCTGCTCGGTCTCGCGGTGCTGCACATGTTCGGGGTCGACAACGGTCATGACCGGCCCGGGTCGTGGAGCGCGGCCTGGACGACCGGCCTCGTGCTCGCGGTCGTCACCGCGTTCGTGCCCGCCGGCTACGTCGCCGCTCTCGTGCTCGGGGTGGCGGCGTGTGTCGCGCCGTGGCTGCGCCGGCCCGACTCCCGCCAGCGGCTGGTCCTCGCTCTCGCCGTCCCACCGGTCGTGCTGCTGCCGTGGCTCCCGACCCTCGTCCACAACCCCGGTGCGCTCCTGGGCGAGGCGGGGATCGTGTCTCCCGACCTGGCCGACGCCAGGCTCTCGCCCCTCACGATGATGCTCGCCAACCCGGGCGGTCCGGGCGCGGCGCCGGTCTGGATCTTCGGCGCGCTCCTGCTCGTCGCGCTTCCGGTGCTCCTACGCCGTGACCGGAGCCGGGGCGTGCTCGCGGCGTGGACCGTCAGCATCACCGGCCTGGCCCTCGGGCTCGTCCAGAGCCGCCTCACCGTCGACACGGACTGGGCGTCGACTCCGGTCCCGGCCTGGCCCGGTCTCGCGGCGGGCCTGGTCGCCACCGGCTGGATCTTCGCGATCGCGGTCGGCGCCGATGGTGCGACCCAGGTCTTCGGCGAGCGCAGCTTCTCCTGGCGACAGCCAGTCGCAGGTCTGCTTGCGGTCATCGCCGGCCTCGCTCCTGTGGTCGGCGCCAGCTGGTTCGTCATCCGCGGTGCCGACGGCCCGCTCACCCGCGACGCCGGCGCCGTCGTCCCGCCGTACATCCGCAACGCCCAGGCGTCCGCAGCGCACCCGCGGGCCCTGGTGGTCCGGGCCGAAGCGGGCACGGTGCGGTACGCCGTGCTCCGGGGGAGTGCCTCCCGGCTGGGCGACGCCGAGGTCGGAGCGAGCGGGGACACGCTCGCGGGCCTCGACTCCGCCGTCGGCGACCTGCTCAGTGAGGCCCAGCACGACGTCACGGCCGACCGACTCGTCGACTACTCCATCGGGTACGTCTACCTGCCGGCGCCCGCGGACCCGCGGTCGGTCGAACGGCTCGACACGACGCCCGGGCTCACGCGGGCCAGTGCGCCCGACGGTGCCGCCGCCTGGCAGGTCGACGCTCCGGTCGGCGCCCTGCGCATCGTCCAGCCCGCGGGCACCGGACCTGACGACGGCTCCACGGACGCCGGCGCCGCACCGGAGGACGAGATCCTCACCACCGACGCCGACGGTTCCGCCACCACCGTGCCGGATGGTCCGGACGGTCGCCGGCTGGTCCTCGCCGAGTCGTACAACTCCGGCTGGCGCGCCACCGTCGACGGGCAGGAGCTGAGGCCGAGCCGCTACGCCGGTTGGGCGCAGTCGTTCGAGCTGCCGGCGGGTGGCGGCCGACTGGTCCTCGCCCGCGAGACGTCCCTGCACGGTCAGCTCGTGCCCCTGCAGGGCTTCGTGATCGTGGTCTTCCTCGTCTTCGCCCTGCCCACCCGCGCCCGTCGCGACCCCGCGAGCACGGCCGATGCGCGGGCCAGGCGGCAGGGCTCTGGTCCGGTACGCCCGGACGCCCGGCCACGCCGGCGCTCGGCCTCGCCCACCGCGGCCGCCGGAACCCGCCCGGCTGACGGGCCGCCCGGGTCGCAGCCCAGCCAGGATGGGCCTCGGACGCCCAACGAGGAGGTGCGCCGATGAACGCCGGCATCCAGCGCCTCGGTCTCGTGGCCGCGGTCGTCGCCGTCCTCGTCGGTGCCGCGTCGCTCATCCCCCCCGGTCAGCCGGCGGCGGAGACGCCGGCTCGGCGGACCCGCGTCCCGCTCGACCGGGCGACCCTCGTGTGTCCGGACTCGAACTACGTCAAGGGATCCACCGCCACCGACGTGGCCGCCGTCGCGGCACCGTCGGACCTCACGTCCGAGGTCGGGTTGGGCTCGGCACCGGGTGGTTCGACGTCACACCTGGATCTCGGCACGGTCGGCACCGACCAGACGCTCGCGACAGGGGACAAGCGCGAACGCGTCGTCGGTTACGCCGTACGCCGGACGAAGCTCCCCCCGGTCGTGGTGTCCGCGCGGGGTGCGGTCGCCCCGGGCGTCGTGGCGAGCCAGTTCACCCGGTCCGACTCCGGCACGTTGCGCGGCCTCGCCGAGTCACCGTGTACCAGCCCGAGCTCGGAGTTCTGGTACGTCGGATCCGGCAGCGAGCTGGGCCGGCACGGTCGCGTCTACCTCACCAACATCGACCAGACCACGGCCCGGGTCGACCTGCAGCTGTACGACGAGAAGGGCCAGATCGACAACGACGGTGCCCGGGGCCTCACCATCCCGCCCGACGAGCAGGTCGTCGTCGAGCTCGACAAGCTCGCTCCGACCAGCAAGCGGCTCGCCGTCGCCGTTCTCAGCAAGCGGGGCCGCGTGGTCTCGGCACTCCGCGACGACGCGCTCCAGGGAGAGACTCCGGTCGGCGTCGACTGGATCCCGTCCGCCGTGCCGCCGTCGAAGGACCTGCTCGTGCCGGGACTCGCGCCCGGATCGGGTCGCCGGGTGTTGAGCATCGTCGCTCCTGGCGACTCCACCGCCGCGGTCGACCTGTCCATCCTCGGGGCGCACGGCAGCTTCCAGCCCGCCCGCCAGGGCCGCCTCGAGGTGAAGCCCGGTGCGGTGCTGCAGGTGCCGCTCGAGTCGGTGACCCAGAAGCAGGCCGCCGCGATCCGCGTCACCTCCGACGTTCCCGTGACGGCGAGCCTCCGCAACGAGCTCGGACCTGCCGACGGCACCCGGGACGTCGCCTACAGCTCCGCCACCCGGGCGTTGACCGGCCCGGCGGTCGTTCCGGTGACCATGGCGGGCACCAAGCGCTCGGCGTCGCTGCTGCTGTCCACCCCGGCGCGGAGAGCCGTGCGCGCGAGCGCCGAGATGATCGGCACCGACGGGAGGCCGTACGACTCGACGAAGGTGGTCGTACGCCCGGGCAGCACGGTCGAGGTCAAGCTGACGGCGCCCAAGAAGGTCACGAGGTACGTCCTCGTGGTGCGGTCAGACGATGGTGGGCCGATCTATGGCACCCGGCTGCAGGTCGAGACGGCCGAGGACGGTCCAATGGTGTCGGCGTGGCCGCTCGCCACCGGTCTGGCGACAGCAGTCCGCCCGGTGTCGAGGTCGGACCCTGGCGCAGGTGTGGGGCCGGACCAGTCCGGTGGGTCCGTTTTCGACTGATCAGTCCTCGCCGTAGCCCGGGTCCACCTCGTCCGGCGTGAGGCTCAGGAGGTCGGCGACCTGCTCGACGACGACCTCGTGTACCAGTTCGGCCAGCTCGGAGGCTCCGGCTGCCCGGAGCTCGATCGGGCGGCGGTAGATCACGATCCGGGCGGGTTCCCCGTGCTCGGGGTTGAGCACGACTCCGAGTGGCACCGGCTCGCCGTCGTCGTCCGCGCGGCGGGCGTCGGGCACCTCCTCGACGGCGAACTCGACCCCGTCCAGCTCGCGGGCGAACCGGCGTTCGAGCTGCTCCACGGCGTCCAGGACGAGCTCGTCGAACCGCTCCGCACGGCTCCGGGCCACCGGGACCCCGGAGGGCGCGAGCGGCCCCTCGACAGCAAGTGGCCCCCGCATCCCGCGCCCGTGCCGGTCACGCCGTCGCGCGGAGCGGTCTGAGGCGTCCGTGCGGGTATCGGTGGGTGGCTGGCCGGGCCCACCGACCTCGTCGCCGTCCTGCGGTCCGTACACGCTCTGAGCTTAGGGGGTCTCCGGTGGATCGTGGTCGTTCAGGGACCGGCCCGCCGCACCCAGCCGCCCGGTCGAACGGGGCGCCGGCGTGGGCCCTCTCAGGGTGGTCGGAACCGGCCCGGAAGTCGGTCGAAAGTCGGTCGAACCGCCCTTCGCGCCGCCTGGCGCGGCTCCGGCGCCGGACCGTGATCGGCCTTGATGCGTGTTCGGTGCGCCTGTGTCGTCGACGCCCGATACGATCCGTCCTCGTGGGGTCGCTGCGGAAGTGTTCTCGGACGGCATGCTCGCGCCCCGCGGTGACCACGCTGACCTACGTCTACGCCGACTCCACCGCGGTGCTGGGTCCGCTCGCGACCTATGCCGAGCCGCACTGCTACGACCTGTGCTCCCAGCACTCGGAGCGGCTCACCGTTCCCCGCGGCTGGGAGGTCATCCGGCTCGCTCCCGACCCCGAGTCGCTGCGGCCCTCGGCCGACGATCTCGAGGCACTCGCCAACGCCGTCCGCGAGGCGGCCCGACCGCGCGAGGGCGCGCCGGAGCCGGCGAACGAGGTGGGCCGGCGCGGCCATCTCCGCGTCCTCCGCAACCCTGACGCCTGAGCCGGTGCCGCTGCGCCAGCGAGCGCCAGCCCCGCCGATAGGGTGATGCCGTGGCTGATCCAGGAGCAATCTTCAAGGCCTATGACATCCGTGGCGTGGTCCCCGACGAGCTCGACGCCGAGGTCGCCCGCGGCGTCGGTTCGGCGTTCGTCGAGGTGCTCGACCACCCGGCGGCCGTCGCCGTCGGCTACGACATGCGGACCTCCTCGCCGGAGCTGGCCGCCGCGTTCGCCGAGGGTGTGACCAGCCGGGGAACCGACGTCGTGGACGTCGGCCTGGTGTCGACCGACGAGCTCTACTTCGCGAGTGGCCACCTCGACGTGCCCGGCGCGATGTTCACGGCGAGCCACAACCCGCCGGAGTACGGCGGCATCAAGCTCTGCCGTGCCGGCGCCGCGCCGATCGGGCAGGACACCGGGCTGGGCGAGATCCGTGACCGGGTGGTGCGTGGCGAGGACTCGAAGGGTGCGGAAGGCCGTACCGGTTCGGTCAGCAGGCAGGACCTGCTGTCGGCCTACGCGCAGCACCTGCTCGGTCTCGTCGACCTGGCCGGCGGCCGGAGGCTCAAGGTCGTCGTCGACGCGGGCAACGGCATGGCGGGTCTCACGGTCCCAGCGGTCTTCGCGGACCTCGACATCGAGCTGGTCCCGCTCTTCTTCGAGCTGGACGGTACGTTCCCCAACCACCCCGCCAACCCGATCGAGCCCGACAACATCCGCGACCTGCAGGCGAAGGTCAAGGAGGTCGGCGCCGACGTCGGCCTCGCGTTCGACGGCGACGCCGACCGCTGCTGGGTCATCGACGAACGCGCCGAGTCGGTTCCTCCGTCGGCGATCACCGCGCTGATCGCGACGCGGGAGCTCGACCGCGAGCCCGGCGGGACGATCATCCACAACCTGATCACGTCGCGGGCCGTGCCCGAGATCGTGCGCGAGCACGGCGGCACTCCGGTCCGCGATCGGGTGGGCCACTCCTTCATCAAGGCGACGATGGCCAAGACCGGGGCGATCTTCGGTGGCGAGCACTCGGCGCACTTCTACTTCCGGGACTTCTGGCGGGCCGACTCCGGCATGCTCGCGGCGCTGCACACGCTCGCCGCGCTCGGCTCGCAGGACCAGCCCCTGTCGGCGTTGATCAAGGCATTCGAGCGCTACGTCGCCTCGGGTGAGATCAACAGCCGGGTCGAGGACCAGACCGGCACGATGGCCCGGGTCAGGGAGTCCTTCGCCGGCCGCGACGGCGTGAGCGTCGACGAGCTCGACGGGCTCACCGTCGACCACGCCGACTGGTGGTTCAACATCCGGCCGTCCAACACCGAGCCGGTGCTCCGGCTCAACGCCGAGGCATCCGACCGCGCGACGATGGAACGCGTGCGCGATGACGTTCTCGGCCTCGTCCGGTCCAGCTGACGCCTACGCTTCCTGCAAGGCGTTCGTACCCCGAAAGGAGTCCGCCGGTGAACCTCGACTCCGCTCTGCTCGAGATCCTCGCGTGCCCCGCCTGCAAGTCGCCGCTCGCCGTCGACGATCCGGCCAGCGAGCTGGTGTGCACCAACGCCGACTGCGCGCTCGCCTACCCCGTCCGCGACGACATTCCGGTGCTGCTCGTCGACGAGGCCCGCAAGCCGGCAGGCAACGACGGCGACGCTGCCGGCACCGACGACAGCGACGGCACCGGCGACGGCGACGGCAGGGACCAGGCGTCGGCTGCCGACTCCGAGGACTCCGGTCCGGACGCGGCCGGCGGGCCGGGTGAGAACCGCGGCGACGACGCCTCCGGCTCGCCGTCGTGACCTCCGACTCGTTCGACGACGCCCTCCTCGACAACGAGGAGGCGCTGGCACATGCCGACGAGACGTTGCGGCACCTCGCCGAGGCGGGCGCCCGGGTCAGGCGCGAGGCCGAGGCCGCCAAGGACGTCGAGTGCCGCCTGGTGGGCCAGGGTCGGCCTCGTGCCGTCGTGGCCGCGGGCGCCGACGCGCGGCTGCTCCGGGCGGTGCTCGAGCCGTGGTGCCCGGTGCCGTTCGTCGCGTGGCCCGGGGCCGGCCTCCCCGGCTGGGTCGGAGCCCTCGACCTCGTGGTCGTCCTCGCACCCAGCGGCGGCGACGCCGAGACGATCTCAGCCGTCCAGTACGCCGTACGCCGGGGCAGCTCGGTCCTGCTCGCGTGCCCGGCGGAGTCGCCGCTGGCGGAGTCCGGCCAGGGTCGCGACACGACGCTGATCCCAGCCCAGACCGGTGACCAACTCGCCCTGGCCGTCGTCGTCCTGCAACTCCTGCACGTGCTCGAGCTCGGCCCGGAGGTGTCTGCGGAGTCGGTCGCGCTGGCGCTCGACGACGTGGCGTCGCGGTGCACGCCGTACGCCGACCTGGCCGCCAACCCGGCCAAGGACCTCGCGCTCGTCCTCGCCGACTCCCTGGCGCTCATCTGGGGTGGCTCGGTGCTCGCCGCGCGCGCCGGCCGCCGCGTCGCCGAGACCCTGCGCCGGGCGTCCAACCGGCCCACGCTGGCGGCGGACGCCGACCACCTGATGCCCGTGCTCGAGGGCTCCGCGCCCCGCGACGTCTTCGCCGACCCGTTCGCCGACGTCGACGTCCCGGCCCTGCGGCCCGCGCTCTTCGTGCTCGACGACGGTGCCGAGCAGCCGACGATCCGCGAGGCGCGCGGCCGGCTCTTCGCCGCCGCGGAGGCGCGAGCGATCCACACCCGGACGCTCAGCTGGACCGAGGGACCGGAGGTGGCGAGGTACGCCGCGCTCCAGGCGCTCGGCACCTACGCCGCGGTCTATCTCGCCATCGGTCTCGGCCGGTATCTTCCTCCTCCGTGACCTGCCGGCGCGCCACCTGTGCCCGACCGGCGCGCCCACTGCGACCACTCGTCGAAGGACACCATGCAGCTTCTGGACAACCCGATCCGGCCCTACCCGTGGGGTTCGCCCACGGCGATTCCCGCCCTCCTCGGCGTCGAACCGACCGGCGAGCCGCAGGCCGAGCTGTGGATGGGCGCCCACCCGGCCTCACCGTCCCACACGGTGGGGGCCGGCCGGTCGCTGCTCGACGTGATCACCTCTGACCCGGAGGGCGAGCTCGGGGCCGCGGCCCACGCGGAGTTCGGCCCGCGGCTCCCGTTCCTGCTGAAGCTGCTGGCCGCGGCGGAGTCGCTGTCGCTGCAGGCACATCCCGATCCCGTGCAGGCGCGGGAGGGGTACGACCGGGAGAACGCTGACGGCATCCCGCTCGACGCACCGCACCGCAACTACAAGGACCCGTTCGCCAAGCCGGAGCTCCTCTGCGCGCTGACACCGTTCGAGGCGCTCGTGGGGTTCCGCCCGCCCGCGCAGACTCTCGAGCTGGCCGGGCAGCTGGGAGTGGCCGCGCTCGATCCGCTGCTGGCCCAGCTTCGCGAGCGGCCAGACGGCGAGGGCCTGCGCACCGCGTTCACGATGGTGATGACGGCACCCGCCGACCACCAGCGGGCGGTGGTGGACGAGGTCGTGGCCGCGGCCCACGCGAGTGACCTTCCGGTGGCGCACCTGCTGGCCCGGCTCGGCGAGAAGTACCCCGGCGACCCGGGCATCGTCGCGGCCCTGCTCCTCGACCACGTCCACCTTGCACCGGGCGAGGCGGTCTATCTCCCGGCCGGCAACCTGCACACGTACGTCGAAGGCGTCGGCGTCGAGATCCTCGCCAACTCCGACAACGTGCTGCGGGGCGGGCTGACTGGCAAGCACATCGACCTGCCGGAGCTGCTGCGCATCCTCGACTTCACGCCGAGACCCACGCAGATCCTGCGACCCGACGAGCACGGTGTCTATCCCACGCCCGCACGCGACTTCCGGCTGACCCGGATCGACGTGTCAGAGGCGCAGGAGGTCACGCTCGAGTCCACCGGTGCGCGGATCCTGCTCTGTGTCGAGGGTCGCGTGGAGGCGCGCAGCGAGCTGGGCAAGGCGGTGTTGACACCGGCCCGTTCGGCCTACGCCGGTGCGGCCGACGGCACCGTGACCCTCGCCGGACAGGGCCAGGTCTTCCAGGCGACGGCCGGACTCTAGTGTCCCGAGTCAGATTCGTCGCCAGATCTGGCGACGAACTTCTGACTCAGGACACTAGGGCCAGAGCCGCGGCCGTCGCCGCGCCGCGAGGTCCTCGATCCAGCCGAAGGCCAGCACCGCGACGCCGATCAGCGGCCAGGTGACGAGGTACTGGAACCACGCGGCGTCGAGGGGGAGGTACTCCTCGAACGCCGGTACGTTCCACAGCAGGTCGATGACCGGAACGCTCACGACGAGCGCCACCTCGTGCCAGAGGTACACCGTCACCGCCCGGGCGTTGAGGAGGGTGATCGTCCGGGCGAGCGGGCCGGTGCCGGAGAGGGCACGCACCGGCCGCGGCCGGAACCGCAGCAGCAGGAGGACGAACCCGAACGACCACAGTGCCTGCCCGAGCGGGATCTCACCCAGGTCGTACCCTTCGTCGGTCGGGTGGGTGAACGCGAACCAGCCGCCCGCCGCCATCGTCACCATGGCGATCACCGCCACTGCCTCGGCGGGCATCCGGTCGACCAGGCCGTCGCGGTGGGCGAAGCCGAGCAGCCAGCAGGCACCGAACGTCGCGAAGTCGGTGACCGCGGTCTCCAACCCTTCGAGCGACGTCGGCCAGGCGAGCACGCCGGCCTGCAGCACCGCGGTCGCCACCAGGAAGCCGGCGATGCAGATCCAGGGCCGCTTCCGGAACAGCCGCAACAGCAGCGGCGACAGCAGAACCAGCCAGAGGTACGTACGCACGTACCACAGCGGGTCGACCACCTGCGCCGCCCACGGCGTGGCCGGCGGGTCCTCGAGCGGGACGAACCAGAACGCGAGCCGGGCCCACCAGGCGACCGGGTCGGCGTCGCGGCCCGGTCCCCAACCGTGCAGCAACATGGCCGTGACGACGACGGCGCCGAACGCCCACAACGGCACCAACAGGCGTCGCATCCGGCCGCGGATCACCGACAGCGCCGGCCGGTCCAGGGACCGTGCCATCAGCAGTCCGGCGAGGGCGAACATCACGCCCATCGACGGGAAGAGCAGGCTGAGCCAGGCCCAGCCGAAGGTGTGGTACGTGACCACGCGGACCAGGGCGACCGCCCGCAGGAAGTCGAGGTAGCGGTCCCTGGTGCGCGGCGTCCGAGTCTCCTGCCCGGCCCCGGGCGTGGCTGGTGGGCCACCCGCGATCGGCTGGGCAGCGGTGGCCGCCGAAGGGGGCGGCGTCGCGGCCACCGCGATGTCGTCTGTCGTCATGAGGTCCTCGCAGCTGAGCCGGCAGGTACGCCGACCTCACCGGTCCGCGTCAACTTGTGCCACGACAGCCGGCCCCCGGTCAGGGCCATGAGGACGGACTGCAACAGCACGAGGTACATCACCTGCCGGTACCACACCTGCTGCAGTGCCAGAGCCCACAGCGGGCGCAGGCTCTCGCGATCGAGCCGGAAGGCGTACGCCGCGCACAGGGCCTGGACGCCGAGCAGCCCGCACCACGCGAGCAGCGTCCGCACGGGGTTCTGGAACAGCAGGCCGTAGACCGCGAAGATGTCGATCAGTGGGGCGAAGATCGGTGCGAGCACCTGGAACACCGCCACCAACGGCAGGCCCACTCGCCCGAACCGACCGGAGTGGCCGCGCTCGACGATCGAGTGCCGGTGCTTCCACATCGCCTGCATGGTGCCGTAGCTCCACCGGTAGCGCTGCCGCCACAGCTGCGCCATCGACGACGGCGCCTCGGTCCAGGCCCGCGCGTGCTCCTGGTAGACGACGTTCCACCCGGCGCGGTGCAGCGCCATCGTGATGTCGGTGTCCTCGGCGAGCGTGTCGTCGCTCATCATCCCGGCCTCCACCAGGGCGCTCCGGCGGAACGCCCCGACCGCTCCGGGGATGGTCGGCATGCAGCGCAGCAGGTCGTACATCCGCCGGTCGAGGTTGAAGCCCATGACGTACTCGATGTGCTGCCACCGCCCGATCAGGCGATCCCGGTTGCCCACCTTGGCGTTGCCGGCGACCGCACCGACCCGCGGGTCGGCGAACGGCTGGACCAGTTCGCGCACGGTCGCGGGTTCGAAGACCGTGTTGCCGTCCATCATCACGATGAGGTCGTGGGACGAGCGCGCGACACCGGCGTTGAGGGCGGCGGGCTTGCCGGCGTTGGTCTGGCGTACGACGGTGACACCCTCGAGTCCGAGGTCCGCCACGACGTCGGCGGTGCCGTCGGTGGAGCCGTCGTCGACGACCACGATCTCGATGGGATGTTCGCTGGCGGCGAGGGACCGCACCGTGTTGGCGATGCACTCGCGCTCGTTGTACGCCGGCACGACCACGCTCACCGGCGCCGTGACCCGCGGCCCCCAGCTGAAGCCTGGTGCGTTACGGCGCCGGGCGTGCCGGCGGGCGAACACCAGCATGAGAGCAAACCGAGCGAGCACCAGGACGCCCACACCCGCGAGCAGGACCACGAGGGCCGGCACCACCGCGTCGGAGAGTTGCACCGCGGCGACGAGCGCCGCTCCCCGGAGCCGTTCGGCACCGGACACGGACTGGTGGCCGCTGCCCGCACCGAGCGCCTCGCTCACGGAGGCGAAGCGGTAGCCCTCCGCCTTGAGCTTCGGGATGAGAAGGTCGAGTGCCTCGACGGTCTGGGTACGGTTGCCGCCCGCGTCGTGCATCAGGATGACCGCGCCCTGGCCCGGTTTCCTGGGCGTCGCGTTGGCGACGATGGCGTCGACACCCGGGCGGCGCCAGTCCTCGCTGTCGGTGTCGTTGAGGGCGGTGAGGTAGCCGAGCGCCCCGAGGTGCTTGACGACCGGCCAGGAGAGGTTGTCCAGCGCGTCGGCAAAGGACGAGTACGGCGGGCGGACGAGCGTGCCGTGGATCCCGGCAGCGCCCGCGAGCGCCACCTGGGTCTGGCTGAACTCCCGGTCGATTCGGGCCGTGGACTGGTACACGAGGTCGGGGTGGGAGAACGTGTGCAGCCCGACCTCGTTGCCGGAGTCCACGACGTCCCGCACGATGCCCGGGTGCCGCGCGGCGAGCTGGCCGATCACGAAGAACGTCGCATGGACGTCGTGCTTCGCGAGGACCTCGAGCACCTTCGGCGTCCACTCCGGGTCCGGTCCGTCGTCGAAGGTCAGTGCGATGACGCCGTTGGGGACCCGGTGGCTACGGACCTGCCCGCCGGCCGTCTCGACGACGGGACCACCACCGAGCACCTCCTGCGGCACCCGGCCGTACGCGACGGTCGGGTGCACGCGGTGGTCGGCACCGAAGTCGTTGTGCACGTAGCCCTCGAGCATGAGTACGCAGACGAAGGCGACGAGCAGGACGATAGGAGCGATCCGCAGCCGAGGCACCGTCCGCCGGCGGGCCGCCCTCTCGGTGGCGCTGGACGCGCCACCGAGAGGTGCTGGTGAGGTGCTGGTCGGCGTGCTGGGATCGGTGTTCGTGGCGCTCACGTCGCCACGACGAAGATCAGGCCGCCGAAGGGCGTGAGTACGTCTCCGAGAACGTCACCGATGGGGGAGAGGACATCTCCGATGACGTCGCCCGCGTCGTCCGCGGCTGGGTCTTCGGCGGGTGGGTCTTCGGCCGGCGGGTCCTCAGCGGGTGGGTCTTCGGCCGGCGGGTCCTCGGCGGGTGGGTCTTCGGCCGGTGGGTCCTCGGCCGGTGGGTCCTCGGCGGGTGGGTCCTCGGCGGGTGGGTCTTCGGCCGGTGGGTCCTCGGCCGGTGGGTCTTCCGCGGGCGGATCCTGCGCCGGCGGTTCCTCCGGAGGCGCCGACTCCGTGGGTCCCGCGGGTGTCGGGCCGCTGGTGGGCGTCGGCGTCGTCCCACCACCTGCCGGCGCGGGGCGCTTCGGCTGGACCGGTGTGGTGGGAGCGGCGGCCGGAACGGTGGTCGGCGCGATCATGGCCGCCAGCGGGCCGGACAGGCTCGCGGTGCCTCTGCTCCCGGCAGCGACCGTCGTGCGGCGAAGACTGACTCGGCCGGCTGCGGCGGAGGCGTGCGGTGCCGGGGTTGTGTGGTCGACCTTGGCGTCGCTCGCGTTGGTCAGGACCGTGAGCGGCTCCGACGGAACGCCGGGCAACGGGAGCAGCGTGCTGGGTCCGATCGAGGTCGCACCCGCGAAGCTGAGCCCCAGCATGGCGGTGTACGTCGCGCACATGCCCGTGACGACGTAGCCGGTCCGGCGTACGAGTCGGGCGCGCCGGCCGGTCGTGTCGAGAAAGATCGGGTCGCGGTGGGCAGAGTCCGGGTGGCCAGAGTCCGGGTGGCCAGAGTCCGGGTCGCCAGAGTCCAGGTCGCCAGAGTTGGGGTGGGCGGAGTTCGGGAGGCCTGCTACCGAAGCCTTGTTCTCGGTGTTGCTTGTCTCGGTGTTGCTTGCGCCGGTGTTCGGTGTCTCGGTGTTCTTTGTCGGTTCGGAGTCGGCGGCCCGGTTCATCTGTTCGCGAATTCTGGGCGCGCTCGTATGCACGATCAACACAGCTATTCCCCCTGCGTCACAGCTCTTGCTTTACAGCCGACTGTTACGTGTTGCGCATTTCCATTCGCGCTGCGTAGCGCGCTCTCTGCCCGCCCCCTGAGGCGCTCATTTCCCCTTAATGTCGTGCACGGTATGGCATGGCGGATACCACCGGGCCGCGAACTCGCGAAGTCGTTCTGGGCGGCGGAGGCCACCTGTCCGCGCTGATCACGGACCTCGTACCGGCAGTGCACGGAGAGTTCCAATTCCGGCGTTCCGGGCGGCAGATTCCCGGAGCGATTCGGTGGATACATGGGTCAACTGGACGGTGTTCAGGACTTTGGACCCTTTTTCGAGAGTTCCTAGGACCTGCGGGCCAGCTCGATTACGCGCGACCTGAACACCTGCCGACAGGCCGTCATGCTTCAGGTGAATTCCTTGGTTTTCGCCATGACCAGTCGAGCTGCGTGCTAGTGACTTCACGCCGTTACGGTGACGACGCGAAATGTAATGGCACGCCCGCCGCACGGGCCTCGGAATGCGGTGTCGGCCGGCCCGTGAGGTCCTGGTTGCGCGGCCGGACCGGTGTCGGCCGGAGCCGCCCGGCAGGGCAGGATGGGTGTCCATTCGACGTTCGCCGTCGACCCGCCGACACCGGGCGCCGATAGCGCTTTGCCCGGTCTCCGAACCGGAAGGGGCTCATGAGCGCTGAAGGGGGCACGAAGGCCGTCGTGGCGGCGCTGTTCGCCAACCTCGGTATTGCCGTCACGAAGTTCCTGGCGTTCCTGCTCACGGCGTCGTCGTCGATGCTCGCCGAATCGATCCACTCGCTGGCCGACTCGTCCAACCAGGTCCTGCTGCTGGTCGGCAAGAAGCGGTCGGAGCGCGCGGCGTCCGAGCTGCACCCGTTCGGTTACGGGCGCGAGCGGTACATCTACGCGTTCATCGTGGCGATCGTGCTGTTCAGTGTGGGTGGGTTGTTCGCGCTGTACGAGGGCTGGCACAAGGTGCACGAGCCGCACGGCATCGACTCCTGGCAGTGGGTTCCCGTGACCGTCCTCGTGGTGGCGATCGTCCTCGAGGGGCTGTCCTTC
Organism: uncultured Actinomycetota bacterium; assembly: GCA_963721745.1. Lineage (GTDB taxonomy): Bacteria > Actinomycetota > Actinomycetes > Propionibacteriales > Actinopolymorphaceae > Thermasporomyces. Next base: position 563,929 of record CAVRKO010000009.1, read on the forward strand.
CGTACGGCGATCATCGAGGCCAACCGGGTGCGCCATGGTTCGTCCTGGGTCGGGTTCATCCGGCGGGCCAGGAGCCCTGAGCTTCCCGTCATCCTGCTCGAGGACCTCGCCGCCCTCCTGGGTCTCGTCCTCGCGCTCATCGGCGTCAGCCTGACCCTGGTCACGGGCAACGGTGTCTGGGACGGCGTGGGCTCCATCGCGATCGGCTTCCTGCTCGTCTGCGTCGCGGTGGTCCTGGCGGTCGAGATGAAGAGCCTCCTGATCGGTGAGTCGGCGACCCGCGAGCAGGTCCGTCGGATCGAGGAGGCGCTGCTCGCCGAGCCGGGCGTCGACCGGATCATCCACATGAAGACCCTGCACCTCGGTCCCGAGGAATTGCTGGTAGCGGCGAAGGTCGCGGTCACCGCCACCGACACGGGCGCCGAGATCGCGCAGGCGATCGACGCTGCCGAGCAGCGGATCCGCGCCGTCGTGCCTCTCACCGCGGTGATCTACCTCGAGCCCGACCTCGACCGTGCGCAGGTGCCCGAACCGCCGGCGACGGGTCAGCGGTAGCTCACCGGCGCGGAGGCCCCGGCGGCGGCAGGACACCGCTGCGGCCGAGCCACCGCAGGGCCCGTTCCCGGTCGATCTCCACCGCCCGCTCCGCCGGTGTGGGTATCCGCCCGAGCCGCTGGCCGAGCTCTCGGACGGCGCCGCCCACCTCGAGCTCGCCCAGTGCCCGGAGCGCGAACGCCAGGGCTGCCGGGCTGACGTCGAACCTCTCCTCGAGCCGTACGGCCAGCTCGATGGTGGCGAGGTCGTCCGCGCTGTAGCGGCGGTGCGCGGTGCCGGACGGGGTGCGGCGCCGGGCCCGCCGGTCGGGCGTACGACCGGGCGGGACCAGCCCCAGCTGTTCCCGGTAGCGGAGCATCCGGGGTGACATGTCGAGGGCCGCGGCGGCTTCCGTGATACGCATGAGCGCTATTTTGACATTCTGGTGTCAAGAACTCGTGTCTGAGCTGCCGGGGCCGTCCGGGCGCCCCTAGGCTCGCTCGAACGGGACGAATCCCCGACACGGGACGCGAGGCGTCCCGAGACCCGAGGGTCGCTCCCACGCTGAACTGATCTGATTCGGTAAGTCCCACATGGAGGTGCAGGAAGCCCATGACGTTCGACTTCAAGGTGAAGGACCTCGAGCTGGCCGAGTTCGGTCGCAAGGAGATCCGGCTGGCCGAGCACGAGATGCCTGGCCTGATGGCACTGCGCGAGGAGTTCGGGCCGTCCCGACCGCTCGCCGGTGCGAAGATCATGGGCTCGTTGCACATGACGGTCCAGACCGCGGTCCTCATCGAGACCCTGGTCGAGCTCGGCGCCGACGTGCGGTGGGTGAGCTGCAACATCTTCTCCACCCAGGACCACGCCGCGGCCGCGGTCGTCGTCGGGCCCACGGGCACGGTCGACGCGCCCGCCGGCGTACCCGTCTTCGCCTGGAAGGGCGAGACGCTGGAGGAGTACTGGTGGTGCACCGAGCAGGCGCTCGACTGGCCGGGCGACGACGGCCCGAACATGATCCTCGACGACGGCGGTGACGCGACCCTCCTTGTGCACAAGGGCGCGGAGTACGAGGAGAACGGCGCGGTGCCCGACCCGTCGACCGCGGAGTCGGAGGAGTTCGCGATCGTCCTGCAGCTGCTGAAGGACTCCATCGCCAAGAGCTCCGGGAAGTGGACCGCCCTCGCGGCCCGCATCAAGGGCGTCACCGAGGAGACCACGACCGGTGTCCACCGGCTGTACGAGATGGCGAAGGCCGGGACGCTGGCGTTCCCCGCGATCAACGTCAACGACTCGGTGACGAAGTCCAAGTTCGACAACAAGTACGGCATCCGGCACTCGCTGATCGACGGCATCAACCGCGGCACCGACGTGCTCATGGGCGGCAAGGTCGCCGTGATCTGCGGCTACGGCGACGTCGGCAAGGGTGCGGCAGAGTCCCTGCGTGGACAGGGCGCCCGCGTCGTCGTCACCGAGATCGACCCGATCTGCGCTCTGCAGGCGGCGATGGACGGCTACCAGGTCACCACGCTCGAGGATGTCGTCGAGACCGCCGACATCTTCGTCACGACGACCGGCAACTTCAACATCATCACGGCCGACCACATGAGCCGGATGAAGCACCAGGCGATCGTCGGCAACATCGGTCACTTCGACAACGAGATCGACATGGCCGGCCTCGCGAAGATCCCGGGCATCGAGAAGATCGAGATCAAGCCGCAGGTGCACGAGTGGACGTTCACGGACGGGCACTCGATCCTCGTGCTGTCCGAGGGCCGGCTGCTCAACCTCGGAAACGCGACCGGTCACCCGAGCTTCGTGATGTCCAACAGCTTCACCAACCAGGTGATCGCGCAGATCGAGCTGTTCACCAAGACCGACGAGTACCCCATCGGCGTCTACGTGCTCCCGAAGCACCTCGACGAGAAGGTCGCCCGGCTGCACCTCGACGCGCTCGGCGTGAAGCTCACCGAGCTCACCAAGGAGCAGGCGGCCTACATCGGCGTCGACGTCGCCGGCCCGTACAAGTCCGACCACTACCGCTACTGAGCGGTCGGGCCGATTGACGGCCCAGAACAGCCGGGTTCTCCACCGGAGCACGTCGCAAGCGGGCGGCGTCCCCTCGCGGGATGCCGCCCGCTTCTGACGTCCACGGCCAGCTGCGCCGCGCTCGCCGTCAGTGCTTGCGGAGTCGGGACTTCAGCGCGTCGGTGGCCTGGTGGATCCTCCCCTGCGAGGAGCCGCCCGTACCGCCGTGCTCGCGCTCGGGTCCCTTCCTACGGTCTCGCTGGTCGGGGACCTTGTTGCGGGACCGGTGCCGCGCCTTGTCGGCAAGCTCGTCCATCTTGAGCCGGGCCTTCTCGCGGATGCCCATGGGTCGCTCCTCTCCGGACACAGTTGTACGTCAGGAGTCCCTTCTATCCCTGCGGATACGGCAGTGGGCTCGCCCGGAGGACCCGACCTGCGGGCAGGAGGTCCCGGGTCTGCGCGCGCTGTCCCGGTTCGACCGGGTTTTGCCGGGGGAGTCCGCCGTTCGCGCCCACGCCCAGGGACCGGCTCCGGCGTCAGCGCGGAGGAGCGAAGCCGGTGGTCGGTGGCGGATCCTGCGGCGGTGCCGGCGGCTCGGGTGCCGCTTCCGACTGGGCTGGCTGGGCGGCCGGCGACTGGGCTGGCTGGGGCTCCGGGGGCCGCTGCTGGGGCCGTGGCAGCCAGGCGAGGGAGCCCGCCGGGATCGACGCCGCCTGCGCGCCCACCGGCTGCTGCCCCGAGGGTGCCGCGGCCTGGCGTCGATCGAACTCGCGGCGGCGGCGTTCGGCGAGAACGGCGGAGAGGTACGCCCAGGCGAGTACGCCCGGGGGTGGGGTCGGCGAGACGTAGCCCGCGACCGCGCCCGCGAGGCGGTTGCCCAGCGCCTCCCGCGCCGCCGGGTCGAGGTCGTGGTAGCGCCCGAGGTAGGACCGCGCCGACAGGGCCAGGTTGTCGGGCACCCGCGACAGCTCCGCCTGCGCCGCCCATGCCGCGAGGCCCGCCGGAACCTCGAGATGGGGGTCGTGGGTACGCGGCGCCCGCTCGCGAAGGACCACCGTGCCGGCGAGGATGTCGCCGATCCGCTTGCCGCGGGCGTTGAGCATCGCGGTCAGGAAGCCTACGCAGCCCATCGTGGTGAAGAAGTCGACGAAGACGCCGCACAGCGCGCGTACGAACGCCTGCCGGAACCGCACCGGGCCACCGTCGTCGCGGACGACGCGGAGGCCGAGAGCGTACTTCCCGACCGTCTTGCCCCGGGTCAGCGTCTCCATGGCGGTCGTGTAGCCGACGAACGTGAGGACGAGGCAGGCGATCACCAGGCCGGCCACGAGCGACTCGCTGGCTCCGTCGCCGGTAACGGCCGCGACCGGCAGCAGCAGCAGGGCGAACGCCACGAGTTCGAGGACGAGGTCGACGAACAGCGCGATCGCCCGCGTCGCCGGCCGGGCCAGCCGCAGCTCCAGGACGACTGCCTCACCTGTGACGAGCTCGCTCATAGATCACCAGTTTCCCACTAGGGTGCCAGCGTGGACCTGGACGCCTACACCGCTGCGCACCAGGCCCAGTGGGACCGGCTCGAGGTCCTCGTGCGGAGGCGGGGCCGGCTGACGGGTGCCGAGGCCGACGAGCTCGTGACGTTGTACCAACGGGTGGCGACCCACCTGTCGGTGATCAGGTCCACCGCTCCCGACGCCGCCCTGGTCGGACGGCTCTCCACCCTGGTGGGCCGGGCCCGCAGCGCCGTCACCGGCGCACACTCCCCGGCGTGGCAGGACATCTCGCGGTTCTTCCTGGTGTCGTTCCCGGCGGCGGTCTATCGCAGCGCGCCCTGGTGGGTGCCGACCGCGTTCGTGTTCCTTGCCGTGAGCTGGGGGATCGGCTGGTGGGTGGCCGCGAACCCCGAGGTGCAGTCGACGCTCGCACCGCCGGCGGCGGTCCAGCAGCTCGTCGACCACGACTTCGCCGACTACTACAGCGCGGCGCCGGCGGCGGAGTTCGCGTTCGGTGTCTGGACCAACAACGCGTGGATCGCCGCCGGCTGCCTGGCCCTGGGCGTCTTCCTCGGGATCCCGGTCGTCAACATCCTGTGGCAGAACGCCGTCAACGTCGGGATCTCCGGTGGTCTGATGTGGGCGTACGACCGGGCCGATGTCTTCTTCGGCCTGATCACCCCGCACGGCCTGCTCGAGATGACCGCCGTGCTCGTCGCGGGCGGCGCGGGACTCCGGCTCGGGTGGACCGTCGTGAGCCCCGGTCCGCGGACCCGGCTGCAGGCCCTCGCCGAGACCGGCCGGGCCACCGTCGGGATGGCGCTCGGCATCGCGGTGATGCTGCTCGTGTCCGGTGTGATCGAGGCGTTCGTGACCCCGTCGGGACTCCCGACCTGGGCCCGGGTCGGAATCGGGGTCGCGGCCGAGTTGGCGTTCGTCGCGTACGTCGTGGTCCTGGGGCGCCGGGCCGCGCGAGCCGGTGAGACGGGCGACCTGGCCGCCGCCGACCGGGGGGACGTCCTGCCGACGGCCGCGTGACAGCGGCGAGTCCGGTCGGGGGGTTGGATGAAGGGTCCCTTCATGCGAAGGGGTCCTGGCCGGGGTTGGTTGAAGGGTCCCTACGTACGATTGGTTCGCGGCCGGGTGTTGGTTGAAGGGTCCCTTCATGCGATTGGTTCGCACGAAGGGTCCCTTCATGCGAGGGGAGCCCTGGTGGGCGTTGGTTGAACGGTCCCTTCATCCAAAGGGGAGTCCCGCCAGCACCGCGGCCTCGCCGAGTACGCCGCACCGCGACCTCGCCGGCCTCGCCGGAGGCGGTCGGGAGCTCAGCCCGGTGCCGGCGGATTCCGCAGCGACCTCGCCGCGACCATGATGGCGAGGCACAGCACGGGCAGCAGGCCGAGTGCCAGTGGCAGCGAGGTGGCGTGCGCGAGCGCGCCGATCGCCGGAGGCCCGATCAGGAAGCCTGCCCAGCCGGCGGTGGCGACCGCGGCGATCGAGTGCCCGGCATGGCTGCCGGCGGTGGCGGCCGCGGCGCTGAAGCAGACGGGGACGATGACGGCGAGCCCGAGCCCGTACACCGCGAACGCGGCGAGCGCCACGACCGGGTGCCCGACCAGCAGCCCCACGGCGAGCGCGACCGCACCCGCGGCCGCGAGAACGCCGACGACCAGGCCCCCGCCGTACCTCGCCACCCAGCGGTCGCCCATCGCCCGGCCGAACAGCATCGCCAACGCGAACGAGGCGTACCCCAACCCCGCGAGGCTGGCCGGAGCGTCGAGCGCGTCGCGAAGATAGACGGCCGCCCAGTCACCGGCGGCTCCCTCGCAGAGCAGGGCGGCGAACATGATCCCGCCGAGCAGGAGCAGCCAGCGGTTACCCCACGGCAGGACGACCCGGTGCTCGCCGGGTGACCGGTCGCTCCGGAGCAGCGGCCGCGCGAGGAGCGGCGCGGCGACCGCCACCAGCGCCCCGATCACCGCGAGCTGGGTGGCGAGGCCGATGCCGAGACTGACCGCGAGCACGCCGATGCCGGTGCCGCCGAACGCGCCGAGGCTCCAGTACGCATGGAAGCTGGACATGATCGGCCGCCCGTACTCCGCCTCGATCGCGACCGCCTGCGCGTTCATCGAGATGTCCAGCGCCCCCTGGAACCCACCGAGGAGCGCGAGGGCGAGGAACAGCGCGGGCAGCGAGTCGGCGAGTCCGATCAGGGGTGCCGCCAGCCCGTAGCCGACCATCATCATGATCATCGCCCGCCGGCTGCCCCACCTGGCGATGACGGTGCCGATGGCGAGCATCGCGACCACGGAGCCGACCGGACCGCCGAGAAGAGCGAGGCCGAGCGTGCCGTCGTTGAGGCCGATCCGGTCCTTCACCAAAGGGATGTGCGGCGTCCAGGACCCGAACACCACGGCGTGCAGGACGAAGACCGCCGCCGTCGCCCAGCGGGCGCGGACGGCGACGCGGCTGACCCTCGGGGCGGCGCCGCCCCGACCGGCGCCGGCCGGTGGACGGTCGGTCGCGGCAGCGACCCGCTCGCGGCGGTCGTCCGGCGGTGACGTGTCAGGCACAGAGGACCTCCACCCCTGCGGCACGGAACTCGGCCAGCTGGTCGGCCGGAGCGTCCGCGTCGGTGACGATGACGTCGATCTGGTCGGGCGTGCAGATCCGGGCGAAGGCGGTCGCACCCCACTTGCTGGCATCCGCGACCACGATGACCCGGGCCGCCGCCCTGATAGCGGCGCGCTTCACCGCGGACTCGGCGACGTCGTGCCCGGTGGGGCCGTCGGAGCTGGTGAGCCCGCAGCAGCCAAGGACCACCGCGTCGAACCGCAGGACGTCGAGGGCGTACTCCGTGAGCGGGCCCACGAACGCCAGCTCGGTCGGCCGCAGGTCGCCGCCCGGCATCACGACGCGGATGCCGTTGCTCCCGACCAGGGCGTTGGCGGTGTGGAGCGAGAGCGGGAGGACCGTGAGCTGGCGGTCCGTGAGAGCGGCCGCCGCCTCGAGGGCGGTCGTTCCTCCGTCGACGACCACCGTCTGGCCGTCGGCCAGCAGTCCCGCCGCGGCTAGGCCGATCCGCCGCTTGGCGTCGACCGCCGCGCGCCGGCGGACGGGGAACGGGGTCTCCTCGCCGATGAGGGCGCTGACCGCCGCGCCGCGTACCCGTCTGACCAGGCCGTCGCGGGCGAGGGTGTCCAGGTCGCGTCGGACCGTCATCTCGGAGCAGCGGGCGAGCCGGGCGATCTCGGGGACCGTGACCCGGCCGCGGGTGCGGAGCTCGCGAAGGATCGCCGCCTGCCGGTCCGAACTTTCCATCGGTTCATACGAACACCGATCCAGTGCGGAAACAAGCGTTTTCGGCGGCGAAGCTGTCAAAGACGCGACATGTCACAACGGCGGCAGGACCAAGCCGGTGACAGGAGGCAGTCACGACCACACCCTGAGCACTGCACCGACGCGTGACGAAGGGACCCCGCCCGATGCGAAGAGGACTCCGCCATGCCGTGCTGACCTGCGCGGCTGCCGCACTCATGGGGGCCGCCATCGTGGCGCCCGCCGCCCCGGGTGCTGCCGTGCCCGGCACCGCCAAGCTCAGCGCCGCAATGCCCAGCACCGGCGCCGCCCTCGCCAGCGCCGGCCAGCCCGGAACCCCCGCCGGACGGGCGACCACGACGCTCACCCTGGTCACGGGGGATCGGATCCAGCTCGACCGACTGCCGGGCGGCCGGCAGGCCGCGACCATCGACCCCGGTCCCGGCCGCGAGCACGTCGACTTCCAGCAGTTCGAGATCGACGGGGAGCTGTACGTCTTCCCGCTCGACGTCCTGCCGTACGTCGCGGCCAAGCGGGTGGACCAAGCCCTGTTCAACGTCACGAAGCTGGTCGCCGACGGGTACGACGACGCGCACCGCACGACGATCCCGCTGATCCTGACCTACACCCGCGACGCCAACGCCAGCGCGTCGAAGGCGATGTCCGTCCTGCGTGCGGCCACGGCGGGACCCGTCCTGCAGAGCGTCAACGGTCGGGCTGTCGCCGCGGACAAGCGGCAGGCGGAACGGTTCTGGGAGTCGGTCGACGACGACCGGGTGAGCTCCAGGAGTGGCGCGCAGCGGGTACCCACCCTCGCCGGCGACATCGCCCGGATCCAGCTGGACGCGAAGGTCACCGCGGACCTCGACCGCAGCGTGCCGCAGATCGGCGCGCCGGCCGCCTGGGAAGCGGGCTTCGACGGCACCGGCGTCACCGTCGCGGTCCTCGACACCGGCGTCGACACGACCCACCCCGATCTCGCCGGTGTGATCACCGAGACCAGGAACTTCACCCCGAGCCCGACCACCGAGGACAAGGTGGGCCACGGCACCCACGTGGCGGCGACGATCGCGGGGACCGGCGCGGCGGCGGGCGGTACGCGCAAGGGCGTCGCACCCGGTGCGCGGATCCTGGCCGGCAAGGTCCTGAACGACTCGGGCTCGGGCCTCGTCTCGTGGATCCTCGACGGGATGGAGTGGGCGGCCGGCTCCGGCGCGGACGTCGTGAACATGAGCCTCGGCGGCGGCCCGACGGACGGGACGGACATCCTGAGCCAGGGCCTCGACGCGCTCACCGACCAGACCGGCACGCTGTTCGTGGTGTCCGCCGGCAACGACGGCGAGAACGGCGAGTTCACCGTCGGGTCACCGGGTGCTGCCAACCGGGCGTTGACAGTCGGAGCGGTCGACCGGAACGACGCTCTCGCGGAGTTCTCCAGCCGGGGGCCGCGTACGGGAGACTTCGCGATCAAGCCCGACATCACCGCGCCGGGCGTCGGCATCGTCGCGGCCCGCGCGGCCGGCACCACGTTCGGCACTCCCGTCGACGCTTCCTACACGGCGCTTTCCGGTACGTCGATGGCGGCGCCGCATGTCGCCGGAGCCGCGGCGATCCTGGCCCAACAGCACCCAGGCTGGGGCGCACGTGAGCTGAAGGATGCACTCGCGAGTACCGCCGAACGCAAGGACGGGTTGACGGTCTTCGAGCAGGGCGGCGGGCGGGTCGACGTCGCCCGCGCGGTCGGTCAGGGTGTCCACGCGACCGGGACGCTCGACCTCGGCGTCTACGAGGATGCCGCGGCCCCTGCGGAGGTACGCAAGGAGGTGACGTTCACCAACGCATCCGACCACGCGGTCACCCTTGCGCTCGCGCTCTCGCTGCGGGACCAGCAGGGGAACGCCCCGGCCGACGGCTCGGTCCGGCTCGGCGCGAGCGAGGTGGAGCTGGCGGCGGGCGCGACCGCGACCGTTCCCGTCATCGTCGACCCGGCCCGGCTGGGTCGCGGCCGCGTCAGCGGGTGGCTGACCGGTACGGCGGACGGGGTGGTGGTCCACACCTCGCTCGGGCTCATGAAGGAGTTGCCGCGGCACAAGGTGACCGTCCGGGCTCTCGACCGGGAAGGTGCGCCGACGTTCGCCGTCATCCTGGTGATGTTCGGTCTCGACCGGCGCTTCGACACGGTCACCTCCCTCGGCGAGGCGGGAAGGAGCATCGAGGTCGCCGAGGGAACGTACTACCTCAACAGCCTGATCGCCGGCGGTAGGGCACCGCACAAGACCATGACCATGGCCGTCGACCCGGTACTCGAGGTGACCCACGACCTGACCGTCACGCTGGACGCGCGCAAGGCGACCGAGGTCGTCATCAAGACGCCCGAGCCCGCGGTGCAGGACGGCTACCTGAGCTACTACGCGTACCGCGAGCTGGGCGGCCGGCGGCTCGCCACCGCGGGCGGCACGTTCGACGGGACCCGGCTGTACGTCACGCCGACCCGGCAGGTGACCGACGGCGCGTTCGAGTTCTCCTCGAGGTGGCAGCTGATCGCGCCGCCGCTCACGGCGAAGGTGGTGGGCGCGGGTCTCGCGCTCGAGCCGTGGTACATGAACTCCTCGCCCGCGCTCGACGGCACCCGCACGCTGCCACTGGCGTACCTCGGCGCGGGACTCCCGGACGACTACCGCGGCCGGGACGTGCGCGGGAAGATCGTGCTGATCGACGCGGAGACCGGGGTGGCCAACGCCCGGGTCCGTACGGCGGCCGACGCCGGCGCCGCGATGGTGCTGGCGGCACAGCCCGCCGGAGCGCCGACGTGGACCGCATGGACGCCCGTCGGCGACCGGCTCCCTGCCATGGGTGCGCTCCTCACCCACGAGGACGGCGAGCGGCTGGTCGAACTGCTCCAGAGCGGCAGCGTGAAGCTGCGGCTCGATGGCACACCCGCCAGCCCGTACCTGTACGACGTCATGCAGGTCAGCAAGGGCCGGGTGCCCGACAAGGTGGTCCACCGGGTCGACGAGCAGAACTCCGCCACCGTGGCCAGCCGCTACCGCGAGTCCGGCGGGATCGGCTGGGCCAAGGACCAGCGGTTCGGCTGGCGACCGTGGCAGGAGACGTCCATCAACCACCGCCAGCGGTTCCACCGGACGCCGGCGGTACGTCAGGAGATCGTCAGCTCCGGCGACACGTACTGGCAGCACCGGGTGAAGTACCACTTCAGCCGGGAGTCGGACAACGAACTGGCCGGAGGGCTGGTCCAGACCGTCCGGCGGTACACGCCTGGCCAGCGGGTGAGCGAGGACTGGTTCGCACCGGTGGGACGGCCGGCGATACCCGTCGGCCTGCCCGGCATCACGTCGTACCGCAGCGGAGACGGGCTGACGATCCGGGTGCCGCAGTGGGCCGACAGTGTGCCTGGTCACTACGGCTTCGGCGAAGGGGGACTGGGTGAGATCTCCGACGTCACCCGGGCCAGGTTCTACCGTGACGGTCAGCTGGTCACCGAAGCGCCAGAGGCGTGGGCGACGTTCCCCGCCGTGGCCAAGCGGGCGACGTACCGGCTCGACCTGACGGTGGTGAGGGACACGCCGGAGTGGAACTTCGCCCGGCGCACCGACACGTCGTGGACGTTCCGGTCCGCGCGCCCCGACGTGGGCGAGCAGCCGCTCCTGCCCATCCTGTCGGTCGACTACGAGGTAGCCACCGACCTGCGCAACCGGGCCGTCGCCGATGCCGAGACAGCGGTCGACCTCACGGTGCGCCAGCAGGAGGGGTTCGGTGGCGACGGACCCGCCGCCACCGCGCTGAAGGCCTGGGCGTCGTTCGACGACGGCGGGACCTGGACGAAGCTCGACGTCGCCAACCGCGGAGACGGTCGGTTCCGGGCGCGGGTCGCGCATCCGCGGCTCGACCGGACGAGCGGCTACGTCACGCTGCGGGTGCAGGCGCGGGACGCGGCGGGCAGCGTGGTCGACCAGACCGTCGAGCGGGCGTACGGCCTGAAGAAGTAGCGGCCGAAAGGGGCCTACCGGTGACCACCACGTCGGTGGTCACTGGTAGACCTCCTCCATGCGCTTTGGACTGAACGTGCCACCCTCCTGGGATCCGGGAGAGCTCGTCGACCTCGCGATCCTCGCGGAGGAGGCCGGATGGGACGGCTTCTTCCTGTGGGACCACCTCCAGCTCGACGTCGAGACGCACCCGACACTGCACGACCCGTGGGTCCTGCTCGGCGCCATCGCCGCCCGCACCAGCCGGCTCACGCTCGGCCCGCTGGTGACCCCGGTGCCGCGGCGCCGGCCCTGGAAGCTCGCCAAGGAGGTCACCACGCTCGACCACCTCAGCGGGGGCCGCGCCGTGTTGGGTGTGGGGCTCGGCGTTCCGCCGGAGGACGAGTACGCCGCGTTCGGCGAGTCGGCTGACCTACGGGTCCACGCCGCCAAGATCGACGAGGCGCTCCCGCTCGTCGACGTCCTGCTGCAGGGTGAGCGGCTCGACCACGACGGCGAGCACTACCAGATCCACGCCCAGCTGGTGCCGGCCGCCGTGCAGCGGCCACGGCCGCCGATCTGGGTCGCCGCATCGCTGCCACGGCGTCCGGGCGTACGCCGGGCGCGGCGGTGGGACGGCATCTTCCCCCTCCACATCGAGCACGGGGCAGTGCCTCCCAAGCTCCTCGCGGAGCTCGTGGCCGAGCTCGACGCGCCACCCGGCTACGACATCGTGGCCGCCATCGCTCCCCACGCCCCGGCCGACGAGCTCGCGCAGGCGGGCGCGACCTGGGCGATCGACGGTCCGTCCGGCCCGCAGGAGTCGATGAGCGACCTCCGCCGCCGGGTGGAGGCAGGCCCACCTCGCTGAGCGACGGGGGACAGGTCGTGCCTGGCGGATCGGGACCGGCTCGCCGCGTTCCGCCTCCTCCCGGCACGACCTAGAGCCGGCCGGCCTTCTTCAGCGCGAGGTAGGTGTCGGCGAGCGCGGGTGCGATCCGGCCGGGCGGCTCGTCGACGACCACGACGCCGCGGTCCGACAGGAGCGTCCGCACGTGCTGGCGTTCGGCGCTGGCCTGCTCGGCGGCCGCGGCGGCATAGACCGCGCCGGCGTCACCGCGACCGCGGCGCATCGACTCCACCCGCGGGTCGGCGACGGCCGCGACGCAGACGAGATGGCGCCTGGTCAGTGGACCGAGCACCGGCAGCAGGCCGTCCTCGACGACCGCGGCGTCCATCCCGGTCAGCAGCACGACCAGCGAACGCTGCGTCGCCCGGAGCGCGATCGCCGCCGCCATGCCGCGGTGGTCGGTCTCGACGAGCCGGCTGTCGACGGTGGCGAGCGCGGCGGAGAAGCGGGGCAGCACCTCCTGCGGGCCGGACCTGCGTACGTCGACCCGCACCTGCCGGTCGTACGCCAGCAGGTCGACCCGGTCGCCCGCCCGGGTCGCGAGCGCCGCGAGCAGCAGCGCGGCGTCCATCGCGTGGTCGAGCCGGGGTGCGTCTCCCACCCGGCCCGCGGACGTGCGCCCGGAGTCGACCACCACGAGCAGGTGCCGGTCTCGTTCGGGCCGCCAGGTGCGGACGACGACCCCGCGCCGCCGGGCGGTCGCCCGCCAGTCGATCGAGCGCACGTCGTCACCGACCACGTAGTCCCGCAACGAGTCGAACTCCGTGCCCTGCCCGCGTACCAGCACGCTCGCCCGGCCGTCGAGCTCGCGGAGCCGGGCGAGCCGGGACGGCAGGTGCTTCCGGCTCTCGAACGCCGGGAGCACGCGCACGCTCCACGGTGCGTCGTGCGAACCCTGGCGCGCGGCCAGGCCGAGCGGTCCGACCGCGCGGACCGTAACGCGGACGGCGGTGCGGTCGCCTCGGCGGGTCGGCTGCAGCACCGTCGTGAGCCGCCGCCGGCCGCCCGCAGCCACGTCGAGCGGGTGTCGCTGTGCCAGCGCACCCGCTGACGGCGACCAGGCGTCCCGGAGCACCCCGCGCACCCGCCGGCGGCCGGGGTTCGCGACCACGAGGGACACCTCGGCCCGTTCGCCGATCCGTACCGCGGTAGCTCCCTCGCGGTCGAACGACAGCGGCCGGACGGCGCCCGCGAGCGCCAAGTCGACCAGCACGAGCACCAGGACGGCGGCCGTGACGGCCACGATGCCGAACGGGGAGGGTACGACCAGTGCCACCACGAGCGCGCCCGCGAACGCGAGTAGCGCCGTACGGGTGGTGAGAGCCATCGGCGGGCCTACCGCGGGACGGGAACGCTGGCGAGGATCCCGCCCAGCACCGCGTCCGCCGACACGCCCTCGAGCTCGGCCTCGGGCCGCAGTTCCACGCGGTGTCGCAGGGCGGGTAGGGCCAACGCCTTCACGTCGTCCGGTGTCACGTAGTCGCGGTCCGACAGCCAGGCCCAGGCCCGAGCCGCGCGCATCAGCGCGGTGGCGCCACGGGGTGAGACGCCGAGTCGCAGCGACGGCGACTCCCTGCTCGCCCGGCACAGGTCGACGACGTAGCCGAGGACGTCCGGCCGCAGCTGCACGCGGGCGACCGCCTGCCGGGCGGCGGCGAGGTGCTCCGGTCCCGCGACCGGGCGGAGGCCGGCGCCCGCGAGGTCGTGCGGGTCGAAGCCGCCCGCGTGCCGGCTGAGGACCGCCACCTCTTCCTCGCGGGTCGGCAGGGTGAGCTGCAGCTTGAGCAGGAACCGGTCGAGCTGGGCCTCGGGCAGTGGGTAGGTGCCTTCGTACTCCACCGGGTTCTGCGTCGCCGCGACCACGAACGGGTCGGGGAGCTCCCGGGCGAGGCCCTCCACCGAGACCTGGCGTTCCTCCATCGCCTCGAGCAGCGCCGCCTGCGTCTTGGGTGGGGTGCGGTTGATCTCGTCGGCGAGGAGCAGGTTGGTGAACACCGGGCCCTTGCGGAACTCGAACTCCGCCGTCCGGGTGTCGTAGACAAGCGAGCCGATCACGTCGCCGGGCATGAGGTCGGGCGTGAACTGGACCCGCTTCGTGTCGAGCCGCAGCGCCGCCGCCAGCGCGCGGACCATCAGGGTCTTGGCGACACCGGGTACGCCCTCGAGGAGTACGTGGCCCCGGCAGAGCAGCGCGATCAGGAGCCCGGTGACGGTGGAGTCCTGCCCGACGACCGCTTTGGCGACCTCGTCGCGCAGTGCCATGAGGGCCTCCCTCGCCTCGTCACCACGGCCACGACTGTCCGGGCGGCCAGGTGTGGATCCGGTCGTGGGGCCGGCGTGGAGCGCGGAGCCGGCGTGGGTGGGGTGGCCGGTGGCGCTCGCGTGATCGGTCACGATCGGCGTACCTCCTGCTCGAGGGTGTCGAGGTCGTTGGCCAGGCGGACCAGCGCGGTGTCGTCGGGCGGTCCGCCACTGGTCGGGTCGGATGCGGGAGAGCCGAGGACGCGGGCCACGTCCGAGACCGGGCGTCCGGTCCGTTCGGCCGCGGCGGCGCTCACCACGTCGAAGCCGGCCCGGGAGGGCAGGCCCAGCACCGGGGCGAGCCGGGACCTGGTGGCCTCCCGCAGCGCGCCGGCGGCGCGCTGTCGGGCCCGGGCCCGATGGTAGAGGCGGGCCCGGCCTTCCACGGCCTCGGACGCCCGGACGACCACGGGAAGGGGCTCCGCCACCACCGGACCGAGCCGCCGGGCGAACACCAGCATCAGCAGCGCGACGCCGACGACCACCTGGACGACGCCGAACCTCAGCCCGGCCGGAAGCAGTCCGAACAGGCTGCCCGGTCCGCTCCCGTCGGGACTTGCGGGCACGGGGACGTCGGAGAGCGAGGGTACGTACCACACCAGCCGCTGGTGGGTGCCGAGGAGATTGAGCGCGAGGGCGGCGTTGCCCTCGTCGGCGAGCCGGGCGTTGCTGAACGAGACGGACGTGCCCACGACGTCGACGGTGCGACCCGGACCGGTGGCGGTGCCGGCGGACGGGCCCGGCCGCGGCACCCCGCTGAGTCGGACGAGCGCGCCCCTCGTCCCGTCGCCATAGCAGGTCTGAGCGGCAAGGGGCCCGGTGCCGGAGCGGGTGCGGTACATCGGCCCGTCGACGCGGACCGCGCCCGCCCTCGTGGCCGCGCGCAGGTCGCAGTCGGGAGCGCGGGTCAGCCGGAGCGCGTCGCCGGCCGGCACGGCGTCCGGGGCGAAGGCGCCGAGCACCTTGTCGCCGGGCTCGAACAGCACGACGTGCGGGACGGGGGTACGCGCCAGCCGGCGCAGCTGGGAGCGGACGAGCAGGTCGGGCTCGGTCACGAGCAGCGTCGTACCGGTGGCGTCCTCGCCGGCAGCGGCGTCGAGGGCGTCGGCGAGGGTGCGCGTCCGGTGCACCTCGACGCCGCGTTCCTCCAACAGGACGGCGAGCGCCCGTCCGCCGGACTTCAGGCCCGACCGAGGGTCGAGCGGTCCGCCGGTCGCACGTCCCTGCAGGAGCGCGACGACGATGCCCGCGGCGACGACGCCGGCGACGATGGCGAGTGGCCCACGCAGGCGCCGCCAGACGTCGGTGCCGGTCGGGTCGACCGAGCGCGACGGTGCTCTCACGAGGGGACCGCCAGCGGCGCGGCGGCCGACCTGCGCAGGTCTCGGACCGCGTCGTCGGCGGTACGGAGCCGGGCGTCGGCGGCTGCACTGCCGGGTCGGCCGCCATAGCTCACCTCGTCGAACACCCGCGCCGCGGCCCGCAGGGGCGCAGCTACCGCTGGTGCGAGGGCAGTGGTCTCGGCGACGACCTCACCGGCGGTACGCCCGGGCCGCTCGTCGAGGACGGCGCGCTCCTCGAGTTCGCGTACGACGGCGCGGAAGCGTTCGCGGCACGCGGTCTCGTACTCGCCCGCGGCGGCCGCGGCGTCGGCGGCACGCCGGTGCTCGGAGGCGCTCAGCGCCTGGCCGGCGAACACGGGGGCACCCGCGACGGACCCGGACCGGGCAAGCGCCCCGACCCGCCAGCGGACGACCACGACGGCGAGAGCGACCACGAGGGCGAGGGCGAGGAGTCCCCACACACCGCCGGGCGAGTGCGCGGCGATCGCGTCGAAGAGGCGTACGAGGACGTCCTGCGCCCAGGCCAGGACCCGCGAGACCACGCCGGGGTCGTCCCGGTGGTAGATCCCCCTGGTGAGCTCCTCGCGCGCCGCGCGGGCGGCGGCATCCCGGCCGATGTCGACCGGCGGAGCGGGGTCGAGCGGCAGGCCGGGGCTGCCGAGGACGGAGGCGAGGCTCCAGCTCACCTCGTGACCCACGGCGAGCTGGCCTCGAAACCCGCGGTCGACGCCTGGGCCAGCTCGATGTCGAGGCCCTCGGTGCGCATCCGCGCGTCCACGTAGACCAACGCGTTGACACCGGAGAGGAAGGCCACTTGGAGTACGGCCGCGGCGAGGTAGCCGATGCCGACCAGCAGGAGCGGGACGACCTGGAGCGAGGTCAGCGTGAAGGCCTCCTCCGTGGACGTGCTGCCTCCGAGCCCGGCCGACAGGAGCGTGAACGCCGTCTGGATGACCGAGGAGATCACGGTCGCGATCACGTTGGCCACGAACAGGATGCCGAACGTACGGCCGGTCCGGCCCTTGATGAGGTGCCACGACCGGCCCAGCGAGGCGACGACGCCGAGGCGTTCCTGGTCGCCACCGGGCAGGCCCGGGTGCATCGGCCGGGTCTCGAGCACGAGCGCAGCGGCCGCCACGGAGGTGCGGGTGCCGATGACGATGGCCGCGAAGATCCCCGCGGCGAGGGCGACGAGCAGGGCCAGCACCCCGACGGCCGGGTGGATGAAGAAGCCGGCGACGACGATCGCGGTCAGGACGACGAAGCCGACGACGTAGGCGGCACCGAGCAGCAGGGAGAGCCCGAGCAGGCGGAGCAGGTGTGGCCGGCAGCCGGCCCATGCCTCGCCGACGGTGATCGGCCGGCCGAGCACACCGCGCGAGACGGTGACGACGATCATGCCGGTGAGGACCGAGCTGGCGATCCACATCACGAGCAGGAGGCCGAGCATCGTGGCGCCGAAGCTGATCCAGGTGGCGTCGCTGATCGTGCGGACCTCCGCCGGCGACGCGGACAGGAGGTCACCGAAGCCCACGAAGAAGGCCAGGAAGCTCGCGATCATGAGCACGGCCATGACCGCCGTCGACATGCCGAGGAGGATCTTGGGATAGCGCTGGACCGTGGTGAACGCGCCGTCGAGGACCTCGCCGAAGTTCAGCGGCCTGAGGGGGACCACGCCGGGCTTGGGCGCCTGTGGTCCACCCCACGGTGCGCCGCCCCACGCCGGCGGCGGCGGACCCCAGCCAGGGGGTGGCGACGGCGCGCCCCAGCCGCCCGCGGGTCCGGGCGCGGGTGACCCGCCGGGGGAGGACTGCGGTCCGGTCGGGGCTCCTGAGTCGGTCATCTCACACCTCACGTCGGGTGGGGATCGGCCCGCCACGAACCCCCAAGAGCCTGAACCGGACGGCATCCTGCGGGTCGTGCCGAGCCATCGTGCCACGGACGGTGGGACGATGTGATTATGAAAGGTCGCATACTGGTGGTCGACGACGACATCGCCCTCTCCGAGATGCTGGGGATCGTCCTGCGCAACGAGGGCCTGGAGACGGTGTTCTGTGAGTCCGGCGAAGCAGCCCTGGGCAAGGTGCGCGAGTCCCGACCCGACGTCGTACTTCTCGATCTCATGCTGCCCGGCAAGGACGGTATCGAGGTGTGCCGGGAGATCCGTGGCGAGTCTGACGTCCCCATCGTGATGCTCACGGCCAAGACCGACACGGTGGACGTGGTCCTCGGGCTCGAGTCGGGCGCCGACGACTACATCGTCAAGCCGTTCAAGCCCAAGGAGCTGGTCGCCCGGATCCGGGCCCGGCTGCGACGGAGCGACCAGTCCGTTCCCGAGACCCTGACCATCGGGGACCTCGTGATCGACGTACCCGGTCACTCCGTCAAGCGCAACGGTGCTCCGCTCGCTCTCACGCCGCTCGAGTTCGACCTCCTCGTCTGCCTGGCCCGCAAGCCCTGGCAGGTGTTCGGCCGCGAGGAGCTCCTCGAACAGGTGTGGGGCTACCGCCATGCGGCCGACACCCGGCTGGTCAACGTCCACGTCCAGCGGCTGCGGAGCAAGATCGAGAAGGATCCCGAGCACCCCGAGATCGTCGTGACCGTACGCGGGGTGGGCTACAAGGCCGGCCCGTCGTAGGTCCGGACGTCGCGGGGGGCAGCGCCGCCGGGCATCGTCGTACGCCTGGTTCGTCGTGGTCTGCCGGCGTTCGCCCCCGCCTCCCGGTGCCGCCCGTCATCGGCCCACGCCGGGCGGTGACGGCCGGGTCGACGCGCGGTCACGCCGTCTCGCTCTGGATGCACGCGACCTCGTAGAGTCTGGGCAGCAGTTCAGGTCGAAGCGACGCGCCCAGCCCTCCGGGGACGGGCGCCTTCCTACGCGGCGACATCCTTCGAGCACATGTGCAGGCTCCATGCAGATCGTGAGACCGGCGTCGGCGTCGGTGGCAGAGGCGACCCGTCGGTCGGTCGCCACCTGGCGCCGGTCGCTGCACCTGCGCGTCGTCACGGGAACGCTGGTCCTGTCCACGCTCGTGACCCTGTTCGCCGGCTGGATCCTGCTCCGCCAGGTGACCGACGGCGTGCTGCGCGCGAAGGTCGACGCCTCCGTCGCCGAGGCGTCGGCCGGGTTCCGGGCGGCCCAGGAGACCATCGACACGGCGGAACCCACGGGTGACCCGAGCGAGATCACGACCCAGCTGGCGCAGAGCGTCGCCGAGCGCGGGGCCTCCGGCGGGCTCTACGACGTGATCCTCGACGTCGTTCCCGCGGCTGGCGGGTCCCAGACCTACCCCGGTTCGACGCTGGCGATCGTCCGCCGGTCGAGCGTCCCGACCGAGCTGCGCGAGCAGGTGACGTCGGGCAAGGTCGCCTACGGCTACACGCTGATCCGCCGCGACGGTGGCGACAACTCCCCGGGCCTCGCCGTCGGGTCCCAGCTGCACGAGCCACAGAGCGGCGCGAACCTCAACCTCTATTACCTGTTCGACCTCGAGCAGCAGCAGGAGACGATCAGCCTCCTGATCCGCTCCCTGGTCGCCGTCGGCGTCCTCATCGTCGCGTTGCTCGGGTGCGTCGCGTGGTTCGTGACGCGGCAGGTCGTCACGCCGGTCCGGCTGGCGCGCCAGGTCGCGGAGCGCCTCGCCGCCGGGCTTCTCGACCAGCGCATGCAGGTGCGCGGCCAGGACGACCTCGCCCGCCTGGCCACGTCGTTCAACCAGATGGCGACCAGCCTCCAACGCCAGATCCGCCAGCTCGAGGAGCTCTCGCGGGTCCAGCGCAGGTTCGTCTCCGACGTCTCACACGAGCTTCGGACCCCCATCACGACCGTCCGGATGGCGGCCGACGTCCTGCACGAGGCACGTACGGAGTTCCAGCCGGGAGTCGCCCGGTCGGCCGAACTGCTGCAGGCCGAGCTCGACCGGTTCGAGGCGCTCCTCGCCGACCTCCTCGAGATCAGCAGGTTCGACGCCAAGGCCGCCGCGCTCGACCTCGAGGACGTCGACCTGCGCGACCTGACCCAACGGGTAGTCGAGGCGGCGCAGCCGCTCGCGACCCGCAAGGGCAGCCGGATCGAGCTGGTGCTGCCGCCGCAGCCCGCCGTGGCGGGCGTCGACCCGCGCCGGATCGAACGCGTCCTGCGCAACCTCGTCATCAACGCGGTGGAGTACGGCGAAGGCCGCGACGTACTCGTCCAGGTCGCGAGCGACGACGAGACCGCCGCGGTGTCCGTACGCGACCACGGGCTCGGCCTCAAGCCGGGGGAGTCGGCCATGGTCTTCGAACGGTTCTGGCGGGCCGACCCGGCGCGCGCCCGCACCACGGGCGGCACCGGCCTCGGTCTCGCGATCGCGATGGAGGACGTCCTGCTCCACGGCGGCTGGCTGCAGGCGTGGGGTGAGCCCGGCAAGGGCGCGCACTTCCGGCTCACCATCTCGCGCACCGCCATGCAGCCGGTCGACCACTCGCCCATCCCGCTCGTGCCCGAGGACTCCCGCGAGCTGCCGTTCGTACCCGTCCGGATTCCCCTTCCTGGTGCACCGAGGGGTGCGCGGTGAAGGCGCGTGGGGCGCGGGTCGTGGTGGTCGCTCTCGTGCTCGCCGTCACGTCGCTCTTCGCCGCCTGCGCACGGGTGCCCACCGGCGGGCCGGTGCAGTTCGAGTCGATGGGCAGTGGGGACCCCGACCGCGGTTCGCTGCGGGTCGTCGTCGACGGCCCCCATCCCGGCGACAGTCCGCTCCAGGTGGCGCGGGGGTTCATGGCCGCGATGGCGAGCTACGAGGCGGGACAGCCCAGCGCGCGGAAGTACCTCGACCCGGCCGTCCGCGAACGCTGGCAACCGCGCGCGCTGCTCGTCTACGACTCCGCCGCCATACCGACGACCGAGCCCGAGCCCGGCAAGGTCCTGATGGACGCGCCCAAGGT
Source organism: uncultured Actinomycetota bacterium (assembly GCA_963721745.1). Taxonomy (GTDB): domain Bacteria; phylum Actinomycetota; class Actinomycetes; order Propionibacteriales; family Actinopolymorphaceae; genus Thermasporomyces. Next base: position 584,762 of record CAVRKO010000009.1, read on the forward strand.
GGCCGAGGTGGGGGCGACCGGCGCATGGACCCCGGCCGCTCCGGGCGAGAAGATCTCGATCGACCTGAGGATGAGACGGGTCGACGGCGAGTGGCGGGTCGGTCGCCCGCCTGACGCGCTGGTCATGTCGGTCCTGTCCTTCGAGCGGGAGTACAAGCCGTACAAGCTCTACTTCTTCGACCCCGAGTTCGAGATCCTCGTTCCCGACCAGGTTTACCTGCCGATCCGTGGACACACCGAGACCATGCTCGTCAACGCGCTGCTGCGCGGGCCGTCGCCGTGGCTTGGTCCGGCGGCGACCTCCGCGGTGCCCGAAGGCACCAAGCTGGCGGCGCCGTCGGTCACGATCGAAGGCTCGACGGCGACGGTCAACCTCGACCGCCGGGCGCTCGGGCTGTACGACTCGCAACGCCGCTTCCTCAGGGCGCAGCTCTCGTGGACGCTCGGGCAGCTGGCCCCCATCCAACGGGTGCGCGTCAACGCCGACCGGGTGTCGCTCGGTGTCGAGGATGTCGGCTCGCGGTCCAGCGCCGCGGCCTGGTCGATCTACGACCCCGTCGTGGCGGGGGCGGCGCGGAGCGCGTACGCCCTGTCCGGCGGCAAGGTCGTGGTCGTCGGATCCGACCGGCTCGTACCGGTGAGCGGCCGGCTCGGGCGCCTGCCGATCGCCGCCCGGTCGATCGCGGTGAGCGTCTACGGCGAACGCACCGGCGGCCAGGCACTCGACCCGGGGGAGCCCGCGGCGGCGGACTGGCTCGCCGTGGTGACCTCCGACGGCCGTGCCGTCAGGGTCTACGGGTCCGACGGGCACTACGGCACAGTCTTCCAGGGCCGCGACATCCTCGAACCGTCCTGGGACCGCACCGGCAAGCTGTGGCTCGTCGACCGGCGCGGGGGGAAGGCGAGCATCGCGACCGTCGACGACCAGGACCAGCGGGTCTCCGTCGTCGCGCCCGGGCTCGCGGGCGAGGACGTCCGCGGGCTCAAGGTCTCCCGCGAGGGTGCGCGGGTCGCGGCGCTCGTGCAACGCGGGGATCGGACCGCCCTGCTCGTCGGCCGGATCGAACGCGGCGACGTGACGGCGATTCGTGGGCTGCGGGAGCTGCCGGTGCCCCTGTCCTCGATGTCGGATGTCGCCTGGCAGGACCTCGACAAGGTCGTCGTGATCGGGTCGGACGGCGAGTCGCCGCCGAGGCCGATGCTGGTGTCCGCCGACGGGTCGCGAGCCGATCCTCTCGGTGCGGGTCCGATCTCGCGCTCGCTCGCGGCCGCGCCCGGCGAACCGGTCCTCCTCGGCGGCGAGGACGGCCGCCTGCACTCCGAGGACAAGAAGTACGTGTGGAGTGACCAGGGCGTCGGTACGGCTCCGGCGTATCCCGGATGACGACCCGTACCGCCGGCGTGCGCGCGCTCCTTCGCGGCCTGCTCCGTGACGACCTGACCGACCTGCTGCTCGGTAGCGCGTGCGTCGGCTGCGCGCGTCCGGGACGCGCGTTGTGCGTGGCGTGTGTACGCGACCTCGACGCCGGCGCCAGGCCGGCGTCGCCAGATCCGAGACCGAGCGGGCTGCCGCCGGTGTGGACCGCGTCGTCGTACGACGGGACGGCGCGGGCCGCCCTCCTCGCCCACAAGGAACGCGGCCGGACCAGCCTGGCCGGTCCACTCGGAACGGCGCTGTCGCGGGCCCTCGACGCGGCGGTCGAGGACGCCAGTTCCCGGGCCGCGTCGGGTCTGCTCGTCGTGCCCGTCCCGTCCAGCCGGAACGCCGTCCGAACGCGGGGACACGATCCGCTGGCCCGGATCGCGCGACGTGCCGCCGCCCAGCTGCGGGCGCGAGGCCTGCGCGTCTTCGTGTGCCCGGGCCTGAGGCTGGGTCGGCCGGTCGCCGACCAGGCCGGGCTCGATGCGGCGGCCCGTCGGCGCAACCTCGCCGGAGCCTTCGAGGTACGGGGCCGGTTCCGTACCTCCCTCACGAGTCGCCCCGTGGTCGTCGTCGACGACGTCATGACCACGGGCGCCACCCTCGCCGAGTCGGCAGAGGCTCTGCGCCGCGCGGATGTGGACGTTGTCGCAGCGGCCGTCGTGGCCGCGACATCCCGGCATCTACACCGCTCCTGAGCCCGCCGAATCTCGCCACAAGGTCCCCGCGCCGGACGAAGTTCCTGCCAAACCGCCGTTGAATTCGACACGTGTCCTGGGTTTCGAGACGACCGCCACGGCGTTAGCGTTTCGACATGGCACCCGCCCGGGTCCGTGGTTGCGCCGGACGCACCGACGAAGGTCACCGTGACGTCCGGCAAGCCGATGCCAGCCGCAGGCGAAACGGCCCACGTAAGGCGACTTGTCGTCGACCGATCACGGTGCGGCTTAGAAGTAAGTCCTGCCTCGCCGGAGAGCCAGATGCTCTTCGTACCGGGAGAAGGGGAGTAGTGGCACAAGCAGCCGCGAGACCCTCCGCAGGCGGATGTGGGGACGAAGACCAGGTCGGCCGGGCGGGTGCCGGTTCCGTTTCCACTGCCCCCATTTCCAGTTCCTGGTCATATGTGGCGCTGGATGAGGGTATGGAGGCTTACAGGCCTTTCGCTTCCGCGGCTCGGGCCACGGAGCGGCAAGACCTCGCAGAGTCGATGTTGGGGAGGTTCGCGTGGACGTCGTGGTGCAAGGTCGTCACTGTGCAGTGACCGACCGCTTTCGCCGTCAGGTCGAGGACAAGCTCGGACGCCTGGATCGTTTCGCGTCGCGGGTCATCCGTATCGAGGTGGAGGTCTCGAAGGAACACACCCGCATGGCCTCCCGATCCGAACGCGTCGAGCTCACCGTCTATTCGAGGGGCCCACTCGTAAGAGCCGAGGCGACGTCCGACGACCGGTTCGCCGCACTCGACCTCGCACTCGACAAGCTGCTCGCGCGGCTGCGAAAGGCCGCCGACCGACGACGTGTCCACCACGGCGCGCGCACACCCATGTCCGTGGCGCAGGCGACCGCTGGCCTCTCCGAGCCGGCCGCGTCCGTGCGTACGCTCAACGGCCGGTCCGAGTCCACCGCGCTCGACAGCGACGAAGCCGAGAACGCCCAGGAGGGCGAGCGGGACGTCGAGCTGGTGGCCGGCATGGAGGTCAAGGGCGACGGCCCGCTGGTCGTGCGGGAGAAGACCCACGTCGCGCGCCCGATGCACCTGGACCAGGCGTTGTACGAGATGGAGCTCGTCGGACACGACTTCTATCTCTTCATCGATGCCGAGACCCACCGCGCGAGCGTGGTCTACCGCCGGCGCGGCTACGACTACGGCGTGATCCGGCTGGACGAACAGGCCGACGCCCCGGTGGCCGCGGTGTCAGGAGAAGGCGCGCGCTGAGACCCTGCCTGCCCTGGACCTTTCGGTGCCGCTTCGGTGCCGAAAGGTCCGGGTCTGGACGGATTCGTGCCCGGAGTGCGGAAATCTTGCCCGGACTGCGGAATAGTGCTCACGAAGGCGCTGGGTCGTGCAATTATGCCCGGGTGGTCAAGACCTCGCCATTCTTCGTGCAATACGCGGACTGTGATCCGCTTCGTGTCGCCGTCGTCGACGACCAGGAGCTTCTGAGCAGGGGGCTACGCCTTCTCCTCGACCAGGAGCACGACATCGACGTGGTGGGCGAGGCCGGTGACGGGATGGCGGCTGTCCGCCTCGTCGCCGAGTGCCGTCCCGACGTCGTACTCCTGGATCCCGGCATGCCGCCGTGGGACAGCGTCGACACCCGGCGCCGGATCAAGGCCCTCGCCCCCACGACGCGGATCGTCGTCCTCCTGAGCGGGAGAGGCCAGGCCTCCCACGACCTCGTGGTCCCCGCGTGCGCGGACGGCTACGTCCGCAAGGACAGCCCGATCGACGACGTGGCCGGTGCCATCCGGCAGGTCGCCGCCAGCGCGGCCGCCTAACCTACGCCTGGGCAACCGCTCTCCCAGGGCTCGCCCGATGTCGGTGGTCCATGCCAGCATGCTCGGCGTGGACGTTCTCACGGTCGCCCAGGCCCGGCGGATCGCCCTCGCGGCGCAGGGTTTCGCCGACCCTCGCCCGCGCGGGCGACCTGACGCCCGCGCGCTCGAGCGGGTCCTGAAACGCGTCGGGCTCCTCCAGATCGACTCGGTCAACGTCGTGAGCCGGGCGCAGTACCTCCCGCTGTGGAGCCGGCTGGGGCCCTATCCCACGACCCTGCTCGACCGCGCCTCCGGCAAGGCACCACGCCGGCTGTTCGAGTACTGGGCCCACGTCGCGTCGCTCGTTCCAGTGTCCACGCAGCCGGCGCTGCGGTTCCGGATGGCGCGGGCCGGCGAGCAGGCATGGGGCTCGATGCGCCGGATCGCCGACGACCAGCCCGGCTTCGTCAACTGGGTCCTCGCCGAGGTCCGCGACAAGGGCCCCCTGACGGCCCGCGAGATCGAGTACGACGTCCCCCGCCGGCGCGACCACTGGGGCTGGAACTGGAGCGCCGTCAAGGTCGCGCTCGAGTGGCTCTTCTACACCGGCCAGGTCACCTCGGCCCGCCGCAACGGCGCGTTCGAGCGGGTCTACGACCTCCCCGAGCGCGTCCTGCCCGCCGCGGTCGTCGACGCGCCGACGCCGACCGACGAGGAGGCACACCGCGAGCTGGTGCGGATCGCGGCGCGGGCCTACGGCGTCTCCACCCTGCAGTGCCTGCGCGACTACTTCCGCCTCTCGCCCGCCGAGACGACGACCGCGGTGGACCAGCTCGTCGAGGCGGGGGAGCTGACGCCCGTACGCATCGAAGGCTGGAACCGCGGGGCCTACCTCCACAGCGAGGCACGGATCCCGCGGCGGGTGCAGGCACGTGCGCTGGTCGGGCCGTTCGACTCGCTGGTGTTCGAACGCACCCGCACCGAGAAGCTGTTCGGTTTCCGCTACCGGATCGAGATCTACGTCCCCGCGCCGCGGCGGGTCCACGGCTACTACGTTCTGCCGTTCCTGCTCGGCGATCGGCTCGTCGCCCGGGTCGACCTCAAGGCCGACCGTGCCGCGGGCGTGCTTCGGGTGCAGTCGGCGCACGCCGAGGACCACGCGCCGGACGGGACCGCCACCGAGCTCGCCGCCGAGCTCACGGCCATGGCGTCCTGGCTGGGCCTGGCCGGCGTCAACGTCGTCGAACGCGGCGACCTTGCCCTCGCCCTCCGCAAGGCTGTCCTCGCATGAGAGCGGCAGCACGCCATCGGTCGATACCCGAGGGGAGGTCCCCTGGCCGGCTTGCCGCGTTTTCCCTTGCTGTCAAGGCGCTGTGCCCTCAATCGGGGTGAGAAGTCGTTCAGAGCCGACGGCCTACATGAGCGGGTCATCATCCCCGACGGCGAGGAGAGAAAATTCGTCCATCAAATCCTGGACCCCATTTCCACGCCGCCATCAAAGGTGGCATGCTCTGACACGCCCCCGGCGAGACCCACGTCGCTCGCGCCCACCCCTGCGCTTCTACGGCCGCGGCGAAGGTCACCGGGAAGCGGGGCGGCTGTCCGGCGTGGGAGGCAGCCGCCCCCACCCACTTCTCTCGTGCCGGAGTCCTTCGTGGCGCGCGAGTCAGCCGGCTGAGCCGTTGTCCCGTACGTCCGCGGTCAGCAGGTCATAACCGGCGAGGTCCTCGAAGGTGCCGTTGCCGACTCGTTCGGCGGCGCGCTGCACTCCCGTCCTTGCGAACCCGACCTTCTCCGCGACCCGCTGCGAGGCGTGGTTGCTCACCGCGGCGCGCAGCGTCAGCCGGCGGAGGCCCAGCCCTCCGTCCTCGGACGGTACGGCGGCGTAGCGCACGATGAGCCGCGTCGCCGTCGTGGCCACACCGTGGCCCCGCGCGTCGGGATGGACCCAGTAGCCGATCTCGCCCGAACTCGGTCGCCCGGTCGATGTCCATCAGCCCGAACGACCCGATGCACTGGTCGGTCACCGGGTCGGCGACGGCCCAGTAGATGCCGCGCCCGCTGGCCTGCTCCTCGTCCCGACTCTGGATGTAGCCGAGTGCATCGGTCTTCGTGTACGGCGTGGGCAGTCCACCGAGCCAGTACTGCGTCACCGGGTCGGTGCACCCCTCGACAACCGCGTCGGCGTCGCCCAGCCGGAACGGCCGGAGAACGCAGGTGGGGGAGCGCAGCACCGGCACGTCGTACCACGGCGCGGCGGGTTCCCGCGGGTCCTGTGGGCGCAGTGACGCGATCCACCCGTCGTAGCGACGTCCTCTCGACACGCACATGCCACGGATCGCGCCCTCGAGCCGGAACCCGGTCCGCCAGGCGACCCGGCGCGAGGGCCAGTTGCCGACGTGGGAGCGCCAGTGCAGGATCCCGAGGGCGAGACCCTGGGCGGCGAACGCCCACTCCACGACCGCGCGTACCGCGGCGGTCATCGCGCCCTTGCCGCGGGCGGACGGGCGCAGCCCGTAGCCGACCTCCGCACCGCCGGTGCCCGTCAGGGTGAGGTCGACCGTACCGAGGTACTCGCCAGTCGCGGCGTCCGCGATCGCGAACGCGAGGTAGTCACCCTGCTGCCACCCCAGGGGCACGCGGTGCCGGACGAACTCCTCGGCGTGGGCGCGGGTGTAGGGGAGGGGCACGGTCGTCCAGCGCTGGAAGGTCGGGTCGGAGCACTGGTCGAAGACGCCGTCGATGTCGTCGGCGCGGTGTGGCCGCAGCTCGACCGGGCCGGCCGGGATGCGGGCGGGCTGGTCCTTGGCACCAGGTTCCATGGCACCGATCTTGCGGGACCGGGCGGGTACCTGGCAAAGCCACCGGCCAGCGGCGTGCCGGGGAGCCGTTGGCAGCGCTGTCGCCGGCTCCGTGGGCGGTGGCGCGGCGCGGCTCGGCGGCTGGGCGTAGATCGGCGGCTGAGCGCGGCGCCCGGCGGCACGGGAAAAGACTGAGCGTCGAACGTCGCCTACGATGGCTGGAGGCGGGCAGCAGGTGTTGAATACACATCTGCGCCACGCCCCTTGACGCAACGTAGTCGCGACCTCTACGACGAGGAGCCAAGAGTCCGTGCCTGCCCTGCTCGACAAGATCCTGCGCGCCGGTGAGGGCAAGACCCTCAAGAAGCTCCAGGCGATCGCAAAACAGGTCAACGCCATCGAGGACGAGTTCGTGGCGATGACGGACGCCAAGCTCCGGGACATGACCGAGGAGTTCAGGGCCCGGCTGGCCGCCGGAGAGACGCTCGAGGACCTCGAGCCCGAGGCGTTCGCCACCGTGCGCGAGGCGGCGAAGCGCACGATCATGCAGCGGCATTTCGACGTCCAGATCATGGGGGGCGGAGCCCTCCATAGGGGCAATATCGCCGAGATGAAGACGGGTGAGGGCAAGACACTCGTTTCCACCCTCGCCGCCTATCTCAACGCCCTCGAGGGCAAGGGCGTCCACATCATCACGACCAACGACTACCTCGCGCAGTACCAAGGCGAGTGGATGGGACGAATCCACCACTTCCTCGGCCTCACGGTGGGCGTGATCCTCTCCCACATGAGCCCGGCGGAGCGCCGCGAGGCGTACGCCTGCGACATCACCTACGGCACCAACAACGAGTTCGGGTTCGACTACCTCCGCGACAACATGGCCTGGACCCTCGAGGAATGTGTCCAGCGCGGGCACCACTTCGCGATCGTCGACGAGGTGGACTCGATCCTCATCGACGAGGCGCGGACGCCGCTGATCATCTCCGGTCCGGCCGAGCAGAGCTCGAAGTGGTACGAAGAGTTCGCCCGTCTCGTGGCCCGGATGCGGCCCGAGGAGGACTACGAGGTCGACATCAAGAAGCGCACGATCGGTGTGCTGGAGCCCGGGATCAACAAGGTCGAGGACTACCTCGGCATCGACAACCTCTACGAAGCGGCCAACACCCCGCTCGTGCAGTTCCTCAACAACGCCATCCGGGCTCGGGAACTGTTCAAGCTCGACAAGGACTATGTCGTCATCGACGGCGAGGTGCTGATCGTCGACGAGCACACCGGACGGATGCTGCACGGCCGGCGCTACAACGAGGGCCTGCACCAGGCGATCGAGGCCAAAGAGGGCACGCCGATCAAGGACGAGAACCAAACGCTCGCGACCATCACGCTGCAGAACTTCTTCCGGCTCTACTCCAAGCTCTCGGGCATGACCGGCACGGCGCTGACCGAGGCGTCGGAGTTCAACAAGATCTACAACCTCGGCGTCACCGTGATCCCCACCAACCGGCCGATGATCCGGGCCGACGAGGCCGACCTCGTCTACCGCACCAAGGACGCGAAGTTCGCTGCTGTGGTCGACGACCTTGCCGAGCGGCACGCCAAGGGCCAGCCGGTCCTCGTCGGCACCACGAGCGTCGAGCAGTCCGAACTGCTGTCGACCCTGCTCCGTCGGCGTGGCGTACCCCACGAGGTCCTCAACGCCAAGCACCACGCGCGGGAGGCCGCGATCATCGCGCAGGCGGGTCGTCGGGGTGCGGTGACCGTCGCGACCAACATGGCGGGTCGTGGCACCGACATCATGCTCGGCGGCAACTCCGAGTTCCTCGCCGACGCCGACCTGCGCGAGCAGGGCCTCGACCCAGTGGAACACGCGCAGGAGTACGAACGCGCGTGGCCGGCGACGCTCGAGCGCTACAAGAAGGCCGTCGCCGCCGAACACGAGGAGGTGACCGCCCTCGGCGGTCTCTACGTCCTCGGCACCGAACGGCACGAGTCCCGGCGGATCGACAACCAGCTGCGAGGACGTTCCGGCCGGCAGGGCGACCCGGGCGAGAGCAGGTTCTACCTCTCGCTCGAGGACGACCTGATGCGGCGGTTCAAGTCCGACTGGGTCGACTGGGTGCTCACGAGCCTCAAGATCCCGGACGACGTCCCGATCGAGAACAAGCGCGTCACCGGCGCGATCGCCTCCGCGCAGGCGCAGGTCGAGGCGATGAACTTCGAGATCCGCAAGGACGTCCTCAAGTACGACGACGTCCTCAACCGGCAGCGGCACGTCATCTACGACGAACGCCACCGGGTCCTCGAAGGCGAGGACGTCCACAACCAGGTGAACCCGATGATCGACGACACGATCGAGGCCTACGTCGCGGGCTCGACCGAGGGCTACGCCGAGGACTGGGACCTCGACCAGCTGTGGACCGAGCTCCGACAGATCTATCCGGTGGGCTTCACCGCCGCCGAGCTCGAGGAGGAGTCCGGCGGCCGGTCCGGCATCACCCGCGAACTGCTGCTCGAGCGGCTCCGCGACGACGCACGTGGCGCCTATGCGCGCCGCGAGGCGGAGCTGGGCTCGGAGGTGCTCCGCGAGCTGGAGCGCCGGGTCATCCTCTCGGTGCTGGACCGCAAGTGGCGCGAGCACCTCTATGAGATGGACTACCTCCGCGAGGGGATCGGCCTGCGCGCGATGGCCCAGCGCGATCCGTTGGTGGAGTACCAACGCGAGGGCTACGACCTCTTCATGGCGATGATGGATGCCATCAAGGAGGAGTCGGTCGGCTACCTCTTCCATCTCGAGGTCCAGGTCGCGCCGCCCACGGAGACCGACGGCGAGGCACCTGTCGCGGTCGCCGCTCCGGCCGAGGCGCCGGTCGCCGCGGACCACCCACAGGTGGTGGCCCGTGGCCTCAGCGCACCTCAGCGGCCCGCCCGCCTTTCCTACAGCGCACCGACGGTCGACGGCGAGGGCGGAGTCGTCCAGCGGAACGAGTCCGCGGCACGGCGTAACGGCGGCGCATCAGCGGGCGCCGACACCGACTTCTCCGGGACCGCGCGCAACGCGATGTGTCCCTGCGGTTCGGGGCGCAAGTACAAGCGGTGCCACGGTGATCCGAAGGCCCGTGCCCGCATGAACGACTGACGGAACGTCGATGGGGGCCGGCTCACCCCTCGGAGTCGGCCCCCATCGTCGTTCCTGGCTGGCTCAGCCCAGCTGCAGTGCGGTGCAGCGCCAGCGGCCGTCAAGGCCTTCGAGCCGGAGAGCGACCGCGCGGGATCGACCGCCGTGCTTCACGTGGATGGCCGCCTCGACGACTCCGTCGCAGGGCTCACACACGTGCACGGACTGAACGAGCGCACGGCTTCGGCCACGAACCTGTGCCGGTGTGACGCCGAGGGCACGCACCCTGCGCATCACGTCGGCGTATACGCGTTCGTTGGTCCAGCGGAGCAGCTGGGTAGCTGGCCGAACGCCGGAGAGCACCTCGACCAACGCCTGGACGAACCGACCGGACCACGAGTGCGGGTCCGGGAGCGCCACCCGCGGCGTCGGTTGCGGCGCGAAGAACGGGTCCTCCGACTTCCGCTTCGAACGGCCGCCCACCACTCGGAGATGGCGTTCGGTCACGAGGTCTTGGACCGCGATCTCCGGCGCGGCCGCGGGTGCCGCGAGGTCGAGGGCCAGCGAGCCGTCGGTCATCGGCGGAACCGTGCGGCGTTCGTCGTCGTACGGCGGTTCGGTGGCCGGACGTGGGATCCGGCGCGGCAGCTGCTGGATGTGCGAGTCGGTACTGGACCGTCGCATGGCCTGGGTTGCAGTCATCGGTAAGTCCCCCGGTTCGATGGATTGGGTGGCGGTCGGAGCTCGGAATGTCAGGAGGGCGGCGTCAGGACCTGGCCGGGAAGGATCAGGTCGGGGTTGTCGCCGATCACCTGTCGGTTGGCGTCGTACCAGCGGTGCCACGCCTGGTTGATCTCGACGCTGCTGGCACCTGGCGGCAGGTGGTCGCGAGCGATGTTCCAGAGGTTGTCGCCACGCTTGACGACGATCTGCTGGTGGGCGTCGACGTTGCGCAGCGGTGCGCGGGTCACGGGGTCCCTGGTCTGCGGGCGCTCGGGGTTGGGGAGGCCAGCACGGTCAGGGCTGGAGTCGGAACGGTCGGAGATCGGTCGATCGGGCATCGGGAGCTGCTCGGCGACCTCGCCGCCGGCGGGCCGGTCGAGGTCGGGGAGCTGCATGGCACCGCGCACCTGGCTCTCGACGCTGCCCGGTCGCTCGAGGCCGGGCAGGAGTTGCGCGGCGGCAGCGGCCCGCGTCGGCTGGTCGACGGTCGCCGCGCCCGCGGGTAGGGCCCCGAGCACGGGTCCAGCCGCCACGGAGAGGCCGAGCGCGACCCGTGCTGCCCGGCGGTAGACAGCCGGCGTGAGCCGCTCGCCCAACGCGCCGCAGGCGGACCCGAGCGCGCCTGGGAGCACGGACAGTGCCATGAGGAGGGTGCCGAGGGCGAGCCAGACGAAGCAGGCCCAGGCGAGCACCGACACCACCAGCACGAGAAGGGCATCCAGGGTCGGGTTGCCACCCTGGACAGCGGTGAGGCTGCCGGCAGTGAGCCAGCGCAGAAGCCAGCCACCCGCGACGAACGCGAGGAGCACCCCGATCGGGGAGAGCACCCGGCGGACCATCCTCATGGCTTGGCCTCCAAACCCTTCGTTTGCTTGCATTTGCTTTCATACTCGGTCGTTCGCTGCACTGTCAACCCGACTTCCGGCGCCGGACGACCCTACGCCTCCATCCGTTCTGTCCGAAACGCCCTCTGACCAGGCGATTCACCGTGAGTCGACCGGGCGTGCAAAGGGCGCACACTCGGATGTACGTGGGCAGAGACCGGGATGGTTCACCTCCAGGCGCACTCGATCGGCGACCAGATGGGCGTGCTAGACCGCGAAACCGCGCCGAAGGATGCATGTGCGTTCGTTTGCCTTCGTTTGCTTGCGAACGATGGGCAGTCACGCCCGGCGATCTCGACGGGCCACGAGGCAGTACGGTGTGCCGGTGCGCTGGGAGAGCCTGTTCGCCGATCTCGATGCCCAGATGGAGGAGCTCGAGGCAGCCGAGCTCGCGTCGGAGGTGGCCGACCGGACCCGGCGTGAGATCGCGCGGTTCCGGCTCGTCGACCGGCTGCGGCCCGCATTCGGGCATCCGGTCACGGTCTTCACGTTCGGCGGCGGCAAGCTCGCGGGCAGGGTCGGCGGCGTCGGATCCGACTGGCTTCTCGTCGCGGAGGACTTCCGGGTCGAGGCCCTCGTGCCGCTCGACGCGATCACGGGCATCACCGGTCTGGGCGGCCTCACCGCCTCACCCGGCAGCGAAGGCAAGGTCGCCGCCAAGCTCACACTTGGCTACGCACTGCGCGGCATCGCTCGAGACCGCTCGCCGGTCCTGGTCGCGTTGCGGGACGGCACGGGCGTCACGGGCACCATCGACCGGGTGGGCGCGGACTTCCTCGAGATGGCGGAGCACGGTCCCGCGGAGATCAGGCGGACCAGGGACATCAGGGGGATCCGTACGGTGCCGTTCGCGGGAATCGCGTTCGTACGCAGGTCATAGGGCGGAGTGGGGCGCCGCCTGACGCGGGGACGGTTGGTTCAGAACTCCTCGGCCTTGCCGTAGGGGTGGGCCGAGATGAAGTCGCGGGTCTCGGTGTACATCCGCTCGATGTACTGCTCGAGCGCCTTGGACTCCACCCGCCACTGGCCCCGTCCGCCGATCTTGATCGCCGGAAGCTCCCCGCTGCGCACCAAGGCATACGCTTGCGCGGCCGAGATGTTGAGGACCTCCGCAACATCGGCCAGCTGCAAGAACCTTGGGTTGGCGGGCAACGGACTCTCCTTCCGACGCGGTGCCTCGCAAGTCTGCCACGCGTTTGCTTGCGGTTGCGTTCAGTTGTCCACAGGTCCCTCGGCGAGTCTCGTCCGGTCCCGGCGGTCGGCCGAGGACGTGCGACCGCCAAGCGGACAAGGGATCCCGGACCGTCACGGACGGTGCCGAAGGGGTGTCTGCCGCATGCACAGGACGGATCGGGAGGAGCCGGACCGCGCACCAGTCACGCTGGGTGTCGTACTGTGTCCCGACGCCACGTGACCACGAACCGGAGGACAGACCTTGTCCGATGTGCCCTCGCCCAAGGCCACTCGGCAGTCGCGGCCTCGGTGGCTCGACCCCAAGCTCTTTCTCGGCATCCTGCTCGTGCTGGCCTCGATGGCCCTGGGAGCGCGGGTCATCGCCTCGGCCGACCAGACCGTCGACGTGTGGGCGCTCAAGGAAGGCAACAACCTCGCCCCGTTGGTGCCGCTCGACCAGACCATGCTCGTCGCCAAGAGCGTCCGCTTCACCAACCAGGTCGACGCCGACCGCTACGTCTCGGCACGGGAGAAGATCCCGGAGGGCGCGCGGATGATCCGGGCGGTGGGTGAGGGCGAGTTCCTCCCTCGCGACTCCTGGACCAACAAGGCCGACCGCGACCTCAAGGACGCGCCGATTCCGGTGACGGCCGCCCTCATTCCGAAGTCGCTGCACCAGGGCGACCGGGTGGACATCTACTTCGTGCCGCTCAACGACGACACGTTCCCGCCGAAGCGCGGTGTCCTGGCCGCGAGCAATGTCGTCGTGGTCGAGATGCCGACGGGCGAGGGGTTCAGCAGCGGCGAGTCGAGCGCGACGATCCGGGTCGCCCCCGACGAGCTCAGCCAGGGCATGACCGTGGAGCAGCTCGTGGCCAACAGCTCCAACGCCAAGGCCGTCATCATCAAGCACGTCGCGCCGAAATAGAGGTGGCATCGTGGACCTCCCTGTCCTCACAGCGGTCACCGGAGCCCGGTGGGAGTCCGACATCGTGTCGGCACTCGAGCGGAGTTCGCTCGGTCTCGACGTCGTACGCCGGTGTGTCGACCTGCCCGACCTCCTGGCCACCGCGCAGTCGGGCCAGGCCCGGGCGGTGCTGCTGTCGGCCGACCTGCGCCGGCTCGACCGGGACGCGGTCGCCCGGCTGATGTCGGGTGGCGTCGCGGTGGTGGGAGTGGTCTCTCCCGGCGACGTCGAGGGTGAGGACCGGCTGCACCGGCTCGGCATCTCCACGGTGGTTCCCGCCGATGCGCCGGCCGACATGCTGGCGGGTGCCGTGGCCGAGGCCGTGGAGGTCGCGCACGCCTCCGGTGGGATGCCGGTCGCGGAGTTCGCGATGTCCAACCCACGGGGTGCGATGCCGACGCTGCCGCCGGCGCAGGAGCTCCCGACCTACGAGACCGGCACCGGCACCGGCCAGCTGATGGCCGTGTGGGGGCCGGCCGGCGCACCGGGCAGGACGTCGGTGGCGGTGACCCTGGCGACGGAGCTCGCACTGTTCGGTGTTCCCACCCTCCTCGCCGACGCCGACGTCTACGGCGGGGTGATCTCGCAGGCGTTGGGCCTCCTCGACGAGGCACCTGGCCTGGCCGCGGCCTGCCGGGCGGCCAACAACGGGACGCTCGACCTGCCGGCACTCGCGCGGCATGCCCGCGAGGTACTCCCGCGGCTGAGGGTCCTGACCGGCATCCAGCGCGCTGACCGGTGGCCGGAGCTACGGGCGGCCGCCCTGGAGCAGGTCTGGGACCTCGGTCGGCAGCTCGCGGCGGCGATCGTGGTCGACTGCGGCTTCTGCCTCGAGCAGGACGAGGAGATCTCCTTCGACACCGCGGCTCCCCGGCGCAACGGCGCGACCCTGACGACCATCGAGGCCGCCAACACGGTGATCGCGGTCGGTGCGGCCGACCCGATCGGACTCCAGCGGCTGATCCGTGGCATCGAGGAACTGCGGGAGGCGGTACCGGGAGTAGCTATCCGGGTGGTCGTCAACGGTGTCCGCAAGGGCCCGGTGGGCGGCGACGCCGAGGGGCAGATCCGGGACGCGCTCCGCAGGTACGCAGCGATCGACACCGTGGTCTGCGTGCCCTACGACCGGACGTCCTTCGACACCGCGCTCGCCCAGGGACGCACGCTGGCGGAGGTCGCGGCCAAGTCGCCGGCCCGGCCTCCCCTGCGAGGACTTGCCGCTGAGCTGATGGGAATTGCCCTGCCCAAGCAGCGGCGGCAGAAGAAGCGCTGACCGCGGGCAGCCGCGCGCCCCGCCTACGCCGCGAAGAGCAGGCTCAGTCCACCGAGCGTGAAGAACACCATCACGAGGAGCAGCGGTAGCTGTCCGACCAGCGCGGTCCGCCGCGGGAACAGCGCGACCGACCGGTCGTGTGCCGCGACCACGCCGGCGACATGTCCGAGCACCACCGCGCCGACCTTGACGAGCGCGACCACCTGAGGTGAGCCCGCGGCGCCGGGGTCGACCTCGTGCCCGGTGAGGCCGAGGAGGTTGGCGCCGTTCGACAGCGGGTCGGACAACAGGATGACGGTGCGCTGCCCCTCGAGGACGAGCAGCGTGAAGTAGTGCGCGATGAGGTAACCGAGCGCGATCGGCACGACCGAGGGGGCGAACTCGCCTGGGAGCAGGTGACGGAGGGTGCTGATGCCGGCCAGCCCGCCGGCTCCGACCGTGGCCAGCCAGAACAGGCCGCCGGCGAGCAGGACGAAGCCCGTGAGCGCGACCGTACCGGCGAGGACGGCCGGGATGCCGACTCCCTGGACGAAACCGATCCACCGGGTGCTCTGGGAGAAGCCGTCGAACGCGGTCGAGCCGAGCAGGACCGCCACGACGGCGACCAGGCCCGGCCCCGACCGCAGCTCGGCGAGGTGTGCGAGCGGGTTGCGCAGCACCAGCCGCCCGTCGGACGACCGCCGCGCGAACGGCGACAGCTGGCCGAACAGCCCGGAGTAGACCTCGAACGGATCGCCGCGGTCGAACCACCGTCCGCCGTAGACCACCGCGGCCAGCAGGGTGGTGACGGCGTAGACGGCGAACCACATCCGTACGACCGCGAGCGTCGTCGCGGCCGGCGCCACCAGCTCGAGCCACACGAACGCGAAGAGACCGACGGCCGCCGGCCAGTACCCCACCCGCGGCATGGGTACGAGCCCCTCGCCGGGCGGCAGGCGCAGCAGCCGCGCCAGCAGCCCGTGCAGGGTGCGGAGCGGGTTGAGCAGCCGCCACACCGGCCCGAACACGACCGACAGCGGGACGAGCCCGACCCAGAAGAGGACGTAGACCACGCCGAACGTCGGGTTCACCAGCAGGTCAGGCCCGAACACCGCCGCCACCGTGACGTACGCCGCGAGGAAGAGGCCGAGGAGCCGCAACGTGAGATGGAACGCGGGAGCGTCGACGAGGCGCGTCACACCCTCCGGCAGCGCTCGGCCGGCCTCGGGATCCTCGAACCGGGGTGACCGCCACGACCAGGCGAGGACGACGAAGGACACGACGAGCGCGGCCACCGCGCCGATGAGCGCCACGGAGAACGGCACCGGAAGGTCGCCGCGCCCACCGATGCCGTGCGCGAGGATCATGCCGTCCGGCGGACCTGCGGTCACGGCGTGACGACGAGCTGGTACGCGAGGGCGTCGGTCTCGTGCGTCTCGATCTCGAACCGCCCGGTCTCGTCGGCCGGGAACTCCAACTCGGCCTTCTTGCCGGGACGCACCGCGAGCTCCTTGTCGTAGCCGTGGACATGGATCTCGTCCTCGGCGTCACTCGTCACGGTGAGCCGGATCTTGGTGCCGACCGGGACCTCGACGGACTTCGCGTTGGGTGTGACCTTGCCGTGCGCGATCTCGACCGGCAGCTCCTTGACGGTCGAGGCTGGTTCTGACGAGTCCGGCGAGCCGCCCGAGCAGCCGGCAAGGACGGTGGCGACACCAAGAAGGGCGCTGGCGGCGAGGGCGACTGCCCGGGACCGGGCGAGCATGGAACGGACCTCCGCGGGTAACGGGACGTGGATTCTCGAGGTGACTCACCGTACGCACGGGCAGAGGCCACGGCGGCACGGCGTCCCCATCATCTCGCGCCACGGTCACGGGTCCGGCGTGGGAAGGGGATGGCGCCCCGCCGTGTCGCGATCTTCGCGCGTGCCACGATGGAGCCCGGGGGACTCGGACGAATCGGGAGGTACGGGGATGCCGGACCGGCTGAGCGCGTTGGACATGTCGTTCCTCTACCTGGAGGAGCCCACCACTCCGATGCACGTCGGCAGCGTCGGCCTGTTCGCCATGCCGGCGGACGGGTTCGGATTCGACGACCTGCTCGGCGTGGTCCGGGAGCGGCTGGCGTACGTGCCCCGCTACCGTCAGCGGCTGCGCTGGGTCCCTGGTGGTTTCGCCAACCCGGTCTGGGTGGACGACGAGGACTTCGACCTCGGCTACCACATCCGCCGCTCCGCGGTGCCGAGGCCGGGAACGCCGGAGCAGCTGCGAGAGCTCGTCGCCCGGATCATGAGCCGGCCGCTCGACCGGTCGCGCCCCCTCTGGGAGATGTACCTCGTGGAGGGACTGGAGGACGGCCGGTTCGCCCTCCTGTCCAAGACCCACCAGGCAGTCATCGACGGAGTGGCCGCCGTCGACATCGGACAGGTCGTTCTCGACGCGTCGCCGGAGGCGCCCGACGCGCCCTCGGAGAGCTGGCTGCCCGCCCTGGAGCCGTCGTCCCTGGAACTGTTCGCGGGAGCCGTGGTGGACGTCGTACGCCGTCCTGGCGACCTGGTGGAGTCGGCCCGGCGCGCGGTGGCCGAGCTTCCACTCGCCGGTGGTTGGGCGGTGCGGGCCCTCGGCGGCGCCGCGGGCAGCGTCGCGGCCGCGATGCGGACGGCGGCCCGTCCGGCGCCGGGCAGCCCGCTGAACGTCCCGATCGGCGCCCAGCGCCGGTTCGCCACCGTCGACACCCGGCTCGACGACTACCGCGAAGTGCGGGCCCGGCACGGCGGCGACGTCAACGATGTGGTGCTGGCCACGATTACCGGAGCGCTGCGGACCTGGTTGTTCACCCGCGGCGTTCGGGTCTCGTCCACGACGTCGGTGCGCGCGCTCGTGCCGGTGAGTGTCCTGACCGGCGAGGGTTCGAACCGGGTCGCGGAGTATGTCGTGGACCTCCCGGTGGGTGAGGGAAACCCGGTGATGCGACTGCACCAGGTCGCGTACGCGATGAAGGCGCACCACGACACCGGCCGGACGGTTCGGGCCAGGGCGCTGGCCGGAATGGCCGGGTTCGCACCACCGACGTTGCACGCGCTCGGTGCCCGGGTCGCGAGCTCGCTGTCCCGGCGCATCTTCAACCTTGTCGTGACGAACGTGCCGGGACCCCAGACGCCGCTGTATGTCGGCGGTGCGCCGATGCTCACGACATATCCGGTGGTGCCGCTCGCGAAGGGACAGGCACTGGCGATCGGACTTACGTCGTACAACGGGGCGGTCTGTTTCGGACTGAACGCCGATCGGGACGCAATGTCTGATCTGGACGTTCTTGCGCAGTGCATCCCCGATGCCCTGGCCGAGCTCGTGGACTCGGCGGAGCAGGTGCCAATAGAGCCCGACAGTCGCAAGCGCAAGGCACACTGAGAAGCAGGAGGACTCTGAGCCAGTGGTGAGGAGGACGCCATGAGCAGCCCGCGGCGTGGTCTTGTTCTGGGTGCTGGCGGCGTTCTCGGTGCCTCCTGGATGATCGGCGCGCTCTGCGCACTCGAGGAAGAAACCGGCATCGACGCCACGAAGGTCGACGCGCTGCTGGGTACCTCCGCCGGTTCGGTGGTCGCGGCCCTGCTCGCCGCCGGCGTCTCGCCCATGGAGCAGCGCGCCCACCAGCGCGGTGAGGCGATGCACGGCAGCCCGCTCGACGGGATCGAGTTCGACTACGCGATGGGCGGGCGCCCGCCGACACCGTGGCCGGGGGTGGGGTCGGCTCGGCTGCTCGCCGCCATCGTGCGTGACCGCCGTCTCCTCAGCGCCCCTGTCGTCCTGGCCGGACTGGTGCCGCGCGGACGCGGATCGGCGCTGGCGCTCGCCGAGCTGATCGAGCAGATCCTTCCGGCCTGGCCGAGGACGCCCCACCTGCAGACCGTGGCGATGGACTACGACGCCGGGCTGCGGGTGGCGCTGGGACCTCGGCACAACTCGGTCCGCCCGGCGGAGGCCGTGACCGCCTCGTGTGCGATCCCGGGCTGGTTCGCGCCCGTCGAGATCGACGGGCGCGTCTATGTCGACGGCGGTACGTCGTCGATCGCCTCCGCCGACCTCGTGGCGGGACAGCACCTGGACGAGGTGTTCGTCCTGGCCCCGCTCGCGTGGATCGCGTCCCCGGAGTCGATGGGTCCCTCGCTGTGGATGCTGCAGCACTGGCGCCGGGTGCTCACCCGGCAGCTCAACCGCGAGGTCGAGCTGTTGCGGGCCGAGGGCACGCAGGTGACGATCATCGCCCCGTCGGCGGAGGACCTCGTGGCGCTCGGCACGAACCCCATGGACGAGCACCGCCGGCTCGAGGTGCTGGAGACGTCGTTGCGGACCAGTCGGTCGTCGGTCAAGGGCATGCGCAGACGACACCTCGGTCCGGGCGTACGCCGGGCTCGTGGCGCCACCACCACCCGAGGTGCGGCCGGGCGCCGGCGGAGCGGTCACGCCCGTGGGCAGGACCCGCCCGGTGGCGGCCAGGACGCGCCGGGAAGCGGCCGGGACGGCCTGCGCGACGCCCGGTAGCGTGTCGGCGGGCCGTGACCTCGGAGGGGATGTCGACAGCATGCGGGTGTATCTCGGTGTGACTCTCACGCAGCTCGCCGCGGTGGTGGCTCAGGGCGGGTTCGGCCCTCCACCGTTGCAGGCGCACGCGGTGACGCCGACCCTGCGCGAGTGGTACGCCGAAGGCGACCTGGAGGAGCTGGAGTACGCCGCGGCCGCCGACGCCGGGCGCGACTCGCTCCGCCAGCTGGCCGTGGACCCCGACGCGCCGCCGCGGCGGGTCGTGGTCGCGGCCGAGGCGCCCGACTCCGCGGTGGTGGCCGACGCGAGCGCCGGCCGGTCGACGGTGCTGGTGCAGGCCGCGCTCCCGGTCACCGAGGTCGCCGCCGTCCATGTCGACGATCCGGAGGCCGAGGAGGTCGTCCGCCGGGCCGCCGACGCGGTGGCGAAGGCCGACGAGGGTGACGAGGACGCGGCGTTCATGGTCGACGAGGCGTCCGGGTTCGAGCTGTTGTGGTACGCCCGACAGGAGATTCCCGACCTGTTGCCGTGAGCGCCGGCCGCCGGCCGCTGCTCCCGAACGCCCGAGACGCTCGGTGATTGTGCAGTAGCTTCGAGTTGCTGACCCAACCGAGTCAGGGCCTCGTAGCTCCCGGGAAGTACCTCGTGCCGTTCCAGCTCGCCGCCGCCGAGTCGACGGACCTGTTCGTCGGGACGGAGGACACGCCGCGGCAGGTGCTGCGGGCCACGCTCGCCCGTACGCTCGTGGAACCCATCGGCCTCACCGTCCACGGCGACGGGGTGTCGGGGGCCGCCGTGGTGCCGTCCGGCGTCGGCGTGGTGGTCGTGGAGGTGGGTCTCGACGTTCCGGACGTCCCGGCTGGTACGACCCTGCCGGTGACCGTCGCCGCCGGAGATGCCCGGCTCGACACGACTGTCACGGTCGAGCGGCCGGGCTTCACCCTGCACATGGTCCCGTACGTGCCCTATGACCCGTTCTGGTCGCACGGTGGCGGCGCGGTGACTCCACCTGCCTGGACGGGCGGGACCGGTCGAGTGGGCGGAGGGCCCGGAGGTTGGGCGGCGGACGAGCCGGGCGACCTGGCGGGCGAGGACGCGGACGGGGCGTTCGGGTTCGTCGACGCCCATGTCAACCTTGCTTTGCGCGACCTCGACTACACGTTCGTGCTGGCCCAGGTCGACTACCTCAAGCCCTACCTCGACACGCATCCGGACCGGCGGGCCGACCTGCGCCGACTGCTCGCCGAGGGGCGGCTGGAACTGGTCGGTGGCATGTACACCGACCCCAGCTCGAACCTCACCGGTGTCGAGACGACGATCCGGAACCTCGTTTACGGCATGGGCTACCAGCGGGACGTTCTCGGCGCTGACCCCGTGACGGCCTGGCCGCTCGACGCGTTCGGGCACGATCCGCAGCTGCCGGCGTACCTCGCGGGCGCCGGACTGACGGGCAGCGCCTGGGCCCGCGGGCCCTACCACCAGTGGGGCCCCGTGCAGAAGAACGCCGGTGTGGCCCGCGCCGACGCGCAGGCCATGCAGTTCCCGAGCGAGTTCGAGTGGATCTCCCCGAGCGGCCGTGGCGTGCTCACGCACTACATGCCGAACCACCACGCCGCCGGCTGGTGGATGGACGCCGCCGCGACCCTCGAGGAGGCCGAGCTCGCGGTCTACGCGATGTACCGGATCCTGCGCCCCGTCGCCGCCACCCGACACCTGCTCCTGCCCGTCGGCGCGGCCGACGCGCCGCCGAACACCTGGGTGGGCGAGGTGCACAGGTCGTGGAACGCGCGGTACGTCTGGCCGCGGTTCGTGTGCGGTACGCCGAAGACGTTCCTCGACGGCGTGCGTGCCGAGCTCGCTCGCACCGGCCGGCGCCCGAGCCCGCAGACGCGCGACATGAACCCCGTCTACACCGGCAAGGACGTGTCGTACGTCGACACCAAGCAGGCCCAGCACGCCGTCGAGGTGGCGGCGACGGACGCCGAGAAGCTCGCGACCCTGGCAGCGGTCCTCGGCCTGGGTCGCTATCCGGACGCGGCCCTCGACAAGGTGTGGCGGATCCTCGCGTACGGCTCGCACCACGACGCGATCACCGGCACGGCGTCGGACCAGGTGTACGTCGACCTGGTGGCCGGCTGGCGGGAGGCCCACGACCTCGCGGCCGCGGTGCGCGACACCGCCGTCGACGCCATCGCCGGCCGCATCGATACGCGAGGGCCACGCGTTGCGGGTGCGGGCGCGGGCGCGGCGCGGGATCGTCGGGCGGTCCTGGTCGTGAACACGCTCTCGTACGACCGCACCGACGTCGTACGCGTGCCCGGCTGCCCGGCGGGACGGCTGGTCGACGACGACGGCGAAGACGTTCCCGCGGTCCATGACAGGGGCACCCTGCTCTTCCAGGCGGCCGGCGTACCGGCCCTGGGATGGCGCACCTACCACCTGCTGCCCGGTGCGGCGCCGGCGCCCGCCTGGCGGGCGGTGACCGGCCGGCGGACCATCGCCAACGAGCGGTACCAGGTGAGCGCCGACCCCGCCCGGGGCGGCGCGCTGACCTCGATCACCGACCTCGCAACGGGGCGGGAGCTGCTGCGTGGCCTGGGCAACGAGCTCCTGCTGTACGACGAGTACCCCGCCCATCCCGACTTCGGCGAGGGACCGCGCAACCTGGCTCCGCGCGGCCCGGCCGTCGGTTCCTCGCACACCCCGGCGTCGAGTCACCGGGAGGTCGGACCCCTGGGCGAACGGCTCGTGTCAACCGGGTCGGTGGACGGCCTGGGCTACCAGCAGTCGGTGACGCTGTGGGCGGGTAGCGACCGGATCGACTTCCGTACCCGGGTCACCGACTTCGCCGGCGAGGACAAGCTGCTGCGGGTCAGGTTCCCGGTCGACCTTCCGGGCGCGCGGCCGGTGTCGGGTGTCGCCGGGGCGGCCGTCGGCCGCGGGTTCGCCCTGCCCGACGTCGACGCGGCGGAGGCTCCGTGGACGCTGGACAGCAGCGCGCAGGCCTGGTTCGGGCTCGGTTCGACCGCCCGGGTGTCGCTCGTCGACCCGCGCGGCAGACGGCTCGGCGACCGGGCGCTCGGCGTCGCCGAGGTCGTGGTGGGTCAGCTGGCCGCGGCGGCGAGCGCCCGGGAGCTCGTGGTCGCCCTCGCGCGCGCGGGCGTCACGGCCACCACGTCGGGTGCGCACTGGTCGAGATACGGCTGGCAGTCGGTCGACTCGAACCTGCCCGACTTCAGGATCGTGCTCGGCGGGCCGGACGAGAACGCCGTCGCGCGCGACCTGCTGGCGAACTCCGACGCGGAGTACACGGCGGAGTTCAACCGCCAGCTCGCCGCGACCGGGCGGGTCCTGCTCTGGATCCCGGCGGAGAAGCCGCTGCACGAGGCGTGGCGTCCGAACGCCGACCTGCGCGGGGTGCGGGCCGTGTCGGCGCTCCTCGCGGTCGGTCCCGTCGACGGGCTCGTCGAGGACCTCGCCGACGCCGCCGTCGAAGCGGTCGCGCTGGTCGCGCCGGCGGAGCCCCTGACCGATGCCACGGTGGCCCTCCTGACCGCCGGCCTGCCGGGGTTCGCGGTGGACCCGTCCGGCGCGATGCACCTGTCGCTGCTGCGCTCGTGCACGGGGTGGCCCTCCGGAGTGTGGACCGACCCGCCCCGGCGTACGACGCCGGACGGCTCGGCCTTCCAGCTGCAGCGCTGGACGCACGAGTTCGGGTACGCGCTGGTGTCCGGCGAGGGTGACTGGCGGGCCCTCGGCCTGCCCGGCCGTGGGCAGGCGTACGGCACCCCCCTGCTGTCGCGGCTGGTGGCACCCGGACCCGGTGACCTGCCGAGCAGCAGGTCGTTCCTCCGCATCGAGCCCGCGGGCGAGGTGCTGCTGAGCGCGTTCAAGCCGACCGGCAACCCGGTCGCGAGTGGGAGCGCTCGGGCATCGGACCCCGCGCGGGGGGTGAGCGTGCGGCTGGCCGAGACCACCGGGCTCGGCCGCCGCGCCACGGTGAGCGGTGACCTGCGCCTCGGCCGGCCCCGCCGCGCGGACCTGCTCGAACGGCCGGCGGACGACGGGACGGAACCCGAACCCTCCGGCGACGGATCGGGCTTCGCCCTGGACCTCACCGGGTTCGAGGTGGCGACCGTGCTGGCGACGCCAGCGACTTCATCGACTCCGGCGACCTCAGAGACACCAGCGACCTCAGCGACACCGGCGACACCAGGGACACCGGCGACCTCGGCCGGTGGGGCGGTCGCCGAGGGCGGGTTCCTCGGACCCGCCGCCGAGCCGGCCCAACCCGCGTACGCCCGCTACTGGCTGCACAACCGCGGCGTGGCACCGATGGGCTTCCAGCCGATCACCCTCGCCGTGTCGCCGCGGACGCTGCACCCGGGCGGACTGGGCTCGGTCGAGCTCGAGATCGTGGTGGCGAGCCAGCTTCGGGACGCCAGGCACGAGGGTCAGGTCACGCTGCGCGTCCCGGACGGCTGGCGGGCCGATCCGGCGGTCCGGGCGTACGTGCTGCCGCCGGGTGGCCATGTGCGGTTCGGGGCGAGTGTGGTCCCGGCACCGGGTGCCGTCGACGGCCGGTACTTCGTCGCGGCGAGGCTCGAGTACGCCGGTCTCGTCGTCGAGGACGTCGCGACCGTGGTCGTCGCCGAGTCCGGACAGCTGTCCGCCGTACCCGCCCTGCCGCAGGTACCGACCGACGCCGAGGGCGAGGAGGTACCGACGATCGGCCCCGACACGGGACTGGTCGTCGACGTGGTGAAGGCAGAGGTCGTGGTCCGGCCGGGTACGCGGGCGAGCATCGGTGTGGCGCTGACCAACCGGACTCGCGACGAGATCCGCGGCGAGCTCCGCCTCGTGTCGCCGTGGGGGACCTGGGAGTCGGTTCCCGAGGCCGTACGCGGCTTCGACCTCGCGGGCGGATCCCACACCGTGGTGGAGTTCCCGGTGAAGGTGCCCGCCGACGCGGACCCGGGGCACGCCTGGGCGCTTGCGAAGGTGATGTGGTTCGGCCGGTGCCAGTACACGCCGACCGTGCGCCTGGTGGTCAACCGCTAGTGTCCTGAGTCAGAAGTTCTTCGTCACCTTCTCTGCCGCCCAGCTGCCGCCTGGCTGCGTTGTCGTCGTCGTCGATGGACACCGCATCGACCTCCTCCTCCGCCTTGCCAAGCATCCACCTGGACGCCAGATCTGGCGACGAACTTCTGACTCAGGACACTAGTCCCGACCGAGCTCAGTGCTCAGTGCGACGGGTCGCCGGCCGGGTCGGCCCGTGGCTGGTCGGCCCGTGGCTGGTCGGCCTCGGCCGTCGCGGCCTTCACGACCGCTTCCAGGATCGAGCGGGCGTCCAGCTTCTGGAGGATCTTGCGGACGTGGCTGCGCACCGTCGGGTACGCGACGCTCAGCTCGGTGGCGATCTGGCGGTTGGTGTGGCCCTGGGACATCAGCTCGAGGATCTCGCGTTCGCGGCCGGTCAGGCTGTCCAGCCGCTGGGCGCGGTCGGCCTGACGTTCGGCGGCCTCCCGGCTCCGCGTCAACAGCGACGCCAGCTTCGCGGCCGGGATCAGCATCTCGCCGTCGGCGGCCCGGCGTACGGCATGGACGATCTCGTCTCCGCTGGCGGTCTTGACGAGGTAGCCCGAGGCACCGGCCTCGATCGCGGCGAGCATCGCCTGGTCGCTGTCGTCGGCGCTGACGAAGACGATGACGGCGTCAGGACGATGGGCGCGGATGCCCGAGGCGGCGTCGGCCCCGGTCCCGTCCGGCAGCCAGAAGTCGACGACCGCGACGTCGACGGGCGCCTCGGTGGCCGCCTTCGAGGCCTCCGCCACGGTCGGTGCCCAGCCGAGGACGTCCAGGTCCGGGTGGTCGCTGAGCAACGCCACCAGGCCTTCGGCCACGACCGCGTGGTCTTCGACGATGAGGACCTGGATCGCAGCGCGCTCGGGCTGCGTGCTCAATGGTCGCCTCCGGTCAGGCCCGCTTCGCGCGGAACCCAGAACTCCACGGTAGTCCCGGCTCCCGGCGCGCTCTCGATCCGGCACCAGCCGCCGACGATCTCGGCGCGGTCCCGCATCAGTGTGAGTCCGAGATGTCCGGGCTCGGTCTCGGCCTCCAGAGGGTTGTACCCCACCCCGTCGTCGACGATCTCCACGAGGCAGCCGTCGTCGACGTCCACGAGCCGCACCCGGACCGTCGTGGCCTCGGCGTGCAGCCGGACGTTCATCAGGGCGTCCTGGGCGATCCGGTAGATCAGGACGCGGGTCTCGGTGGAGGGCTCGTCCTCGAGCTGGCTGTCCAGTTCGTACGAGACGTTCGTCTCTGCCCTGAGTTGTTCGAGGTAGACCCGCAGGGCAGGAACGAGACCGTCGTGTTCCAGGGCCGGCGGGCGGAAGTCGAAGATCATCCGCCGCAACCGGTCCGCCGCCAGCCGAACGGTGTCCTCGAGCTTGGTCAGGACCCTGAGGTCGTCGGGGTCGTCGAGGCGCCGCCGCAGCTGCTGCAGGCGCAGCGCCGCGGCCGTGATGACCTGCAGGCTGTCGTCGTGGATCCCGGCCGCGATCCGCATCCGCTCCCGCTCCTGCGCGCCTACCAGGTCGACCAGCAGGTTGCGCTGGTCCTGGCCGGCCGCCCGCAGGATCTGCACACTGTGTTCGAGCACCGCCCTGGAACCCGCCAACTCGGTCATGTCCCGCAGGGACAGGATGACCTGGACGCCTTCCTCCGTACGGATCCGGCCGATGCTGACGTCGACCGGGAAGTCGGTGCCGTCGCGGCGGCGGCCGACCAGCTCGATCCCCAATGGGGTCAGCGACGTGCCCCCACCGGGCGGGATCTCGTCGCTCTCCTTGCGGTAGATCGTGACCGGGTGGTCGGGAAGCAGGGCGTCCACCGACCGCTCGAGCAGGTCCTCGCGGGAGTAGCCGAACAGCTGCTCGGCGGCCGCGCTGACGAGCTTGACGGTGCCGTTCGTGTCGACGACGACGGTGGCGTCGGGCGAGGCCTCGAACAGCTGCTGGTACCACCCCTCGGCCAGGCTGAGCTCGCTGATGTCGCGCAGGAGCACCGCCACCCCGCGCTGACCGTGCGGCATCATGCTGGCCGTGATCTCGACCGGGAACGTGCTGCCGTCCTTGCGGCGGCCCGGCGCCGTGAAGTGGGCCTCCGGTCCCCGCTCGCCCGAGGGCTCGCGGTTCAGCAGCCGGTAGATCAGCTCGTCCGCCGGTTCACCGTGCCGCGACATCGGCACCAGCTTGGTGATGGGCTCGCCGATGAGCTCCATCCGCCGGTACTGGAACAACTGCTGCACCGGCGCGTTGATCATCTCGATCACGCCGTTGGCGCCCACCAGGACGACCGCGGCGCGCACCCGGTCGAGCAACTGGCGCAGCAGGTTGGCGTTCTGCAGGGTGACGGCGTTCTCCCGGCGTTCGTTCTCCAGGTCGCGCCGCAGCACCTGCAGGCACTCCTTCACGAGGGGGAGGGAGATGCTCACCTGGCCGCGGGCCGCGCGGGTGATGGCCTCGAGGATCTCCTCGTCGGCGATTCCCTTGATGAGGTAGGCCGCCGCGCCCGCCGACAGGACCTCCACGGCGCTCGCCGGGTCCTCGTACGCGGACAGGACGAGGATGGCGGTCGTGGGCGTACGGTCCCGGATCGCGCGGATCGTCGCCTGGGCACTACCTCCTGGCATGCGTACGTCCAGGACCACGACCCGCGGACGGTCACGGATCGCCAGCCGGATCACGTCCGGGTGGCTGACGGCCTCGCCGACGAGTTCGAGGTCCGGCTGACCGGCGATCAGATCGGCCAGCGCGTCCCGCAACGCGCGGTCGTCGTCAGCGATCATGACCCGGATCTTCGGGTCAGTCATCGGACTCACTCATCTGGCACTCCAAAGCGCGTGATGGCCGCCTGGAGGCCCGAGACGTCGACCCGGTCAGGTCGACACCAGGCCAGCCAGGGCAGCACGCTCGCGATCGGGCCGATCAGGACGCGATGGTGACGCTCGTCGATCCGGTCGCACGCCGCGACGGCGGCGGCGGCGTCCCAGGCCGCCGCCCAGAAGGCCCAGTCGGACATCTTGTTCCGGCTGGCCACCGCCATTGCCTCCCGGCGGGCGAGCGAGGCGACGTCGAGCACCGCCTGGCGTTCGTCGGGCGTGGTCGCCGAGCCGATGGCGGCCCAGGCGCGCGCTCGTGCCTTGCGCGACTGGGCCCTCCAGTCGGCGACCACGCTGTCGATCTGTTCTGGACCGAGCCCGTCGAGGTGGGAGATGAGGTGGAGTACCCCACGCGTGTTCGGCCCGAAGATGTCGGTCATCGCCACGCCCCTCCTCCACGAGCTCGGTCCCGGTCCTTCGCGTGATACGGCGGCCTCACCTCTTCAGGTCCGGCGGAAGCTTGTACTTCGGTGCCGGCGGGAACTCCACCGGTCCCTCGGACTTGTCGACCTTGACGGTGGCCGTGCCGGTGCCGCCGCTCCGGGCGCCGACCAGCTTGAACGTCACCGACTTCTGCGCGTCGCTGGGAATCTGGAACTTCCCGACCGCGAAGGCCGCGCCCTTCTCGTTGACCCGGAAGGCCGAGACGAGCTCGCCGTCGACGAAGACGTGCACGGCCTCGTTGGGTGCGAACCCCTTGGCGTAGAAGTTCATCACCGTGCCGGGCAGCCCGCCCCACGTGCTCGTCCGCACGATCGGCATGTACTGCTGGGCCAGGAAGCCTGCCTTGGCGGAGGCCCGGCTCTGCTCGCCGATGAAGATCAGCGACTGCCGGCCCTTCAGGCCGAACGGCACCTTGAACGCGACGCCGCCGATCGTGCCGTTCTCGGTTGCCTGGAGCGTCATGACCGGTGTGCCGCCCGCCTCGTTGAAGTAGACGAGCACCCGCTCGCTCGGCGCGAATCCCTTACCTGCCAGCGTGATCGTCTCCGTGGCACGCGCGGAGAACGGCTTGGTCACCACCGACGGGTACTGCCGGAGCAGCTGGAACGGTGCGAGAGCCGTTGTCTTGCTCTTGACGCCGACCAGGATGACGGTGTTGTCGCCGACGGCGCCGACACCGACCTTGAGTTCGACCTTCTGCAGCTTGCCGTTCTCGTCGGCCTGCAGCACGGTGGACGGCTTGCCTGTGATCCGGCCCCAGTAGACCTTGATCTTCTCGTCCGCCATGAAGCCCTCTGCATCGACGGTCAACGCGGTGCCGGGCGGCCCCACGTTGTCGCTGAGCTCGACCAGACCGACACCGGCCTGCGCTATCAGCTCGGCCCGAGCCACCTTGGTGCTGCCCTCCTGGACGACCGTGACGGTCTGCTTGCCGCCCTTGTTGGCCGCTCCGATCGGATAGGTGAAGGTCGTGTCGATCACGCCGTCCTTGTTCGCTTTCGCCGACGCCATCACGGTCGGCTTGTTCTTTCCGACGGTGAGCAGGACCTGGACCCGTGCGCCGCGGTCGAAGCCCGACGCGTTGACGCCGACCCTCGCACCCGGCCTCGCGAGGCCCGGATTGAGCACCGCGACCGGTCCCTCACCAACCGGAACCTTCTTTCCG
This sequence comes from uncultured Actinomycetota bacterium, assembly GCA_963721745.1. Lineage (GTDB taxonomy): Bacteria > Actinomycetota > Actinomycetes > Propionibacteriales > Actinopolymorphaceae > Thermasporomyces. The sequence goes on from CAVRKO010000009.1 coordinate 613,663, forward strand.
TTGAACTCCACTATGCGCTTCGGCTCTTCCTTGGGAATCTTGGGCACCTTCGCCTTGGGTCCCGCGTCGGTACCGCTTCCCGAGAAGTCGAGCGCGCCCACCGAGCCGGCCGGGAGCAGCGATCGTCCCAACGAGACGACGACCAACACGGCGACCAGCACGACCAGGAGCCGTTTCCAGGAAACGTTTGGCCTGTTCAATGTCGGCATCTTCATTCACTCCCTGCCGAGCTCGGCGCCCGCCTTCTACGGGCGACGCGCTCCTACTTCTCGATCCGATAGATCGCGAGGTGGATGTCACCGCGGTCCAGCGACCACACCTTCTGACCGTGTTGGTCGATGGCGTCGAGAATCCATTGCTCTTGACCGCCGGCGTTGTTCCTGTTCATCGCTTCTCGCATCTTGTTCGACATCACCACATAATCGATATTTCTCCAGTTCGACCGGAACAGCTTGTCCCGGACGTCAGGGTCGGAGGCGGCCTTGAAGTGCGAGTGGGCACGCGGGAAGTACGGCTTGCGGTCGTGCAGAGCCGTCCAGATGTCATCGTCGATGATCATCCGCGAGCCGGTGGGGATGTTCGCCCGCACCCAGGCGATCTGCTGCTCCTGTAGGGGTGTCACGGACAGTTCGTACAGGTCGTGTGGCTTGAGGTTTCCCTCGGTGTTGCGTACGACGAAGTACCCGCCGGGAAGGACCAGGGCGACGATCACGATGCCCGCCGTCACCGTCGTCCGGAACGTCTTGGGAACGTTCTTCATGGCCGTGCCGTACAGCAGGCCGGCGTTCAGGGCGAGCACCGGGATCATCGGCACGATGTAGAAGTCGAGCAGGACGCTGCCGCGGGTCATGTAGAACCCGTAGCCGACTGCCATCAGAGCCGCGACGAGATAGCCCCGGCGGGCCTCGCGGTCGCGCCACCACAACCAGAGCACGCCGACCACCGTCATGCTGCCGACGATGAGCAGGTACGGGTCACGCGGCAGCCAAGTGTTCTCCATCAGGCTGTGGAAGAGGTTCCGCCCCGTCGGCCCGCTTCGGTTGAGCTGCCACCAGATGGTGTAGAGGAGCGAGACGTGGTTGGCGGGCTGGGTGTCGAGGTCGAAGCTCAGCCCGCTCGGGAAGAGCTCCTTCTTCAGCTGGGCGAACACGACGTACATGCCGACCGGCACGATCGCGGTGAACCACCAGAAACTCAGGACGAAGCGCCGGTTGCGGCGCCCGGCCGCATAGCCGTGCACGAGGTAGGCGACCGCCGGTGCGAAGAAGATCGCGTTCTCCTTCGTGACCAGGGCCAGACCGAACGCGAAGCCCGCCGACATCGCGGTGACCACCCGGTCGTTCGCGCGGGCGACGAGGTACACGGCGAGCAGCAGCCAGACGACCATCAGGTTGTCGAGGAGGACCTGCCGCTGGTAGTACACCGCGAGCGGGGAGAAGTTGAAGAGGAAGCAGGCGAAGAACGCACCGACCGCGCTCCCGGAGAACTTCCGGACGATCGCGAACAACAGGCCCGTACTGATCACGTGGGCGATCAGCATCAGTACCCGGATGGTGTTGATCTCGTTGCCGAACGCCTGGAACTGCCCGGGCAGGATGTTGGCCCACGCCGCCATCGCCAGCCAGCCCGCGGGCGCGTGGTCGTAGAAGTAGGTGTACGGCGACAGGGCACCCTCACGCAGCACCGCCCACGCCTGCTGGACGTAGATGCCCTCGTCGGTGATGTACAGCGGGTACATGAAGAGGTGCCAGCCGTGCGTGAGGGCACCACTCACCAACGAGAAGACCAGCAGCGCGTTGCCGGGCCGTCTCAGGCGTTCGGACAGGCTCGCCTTGCCCGTCTCGACCGGGCTCGGGCTGGCCACCGTCTCAGGCGCCACTACGCATCGCCCTCTCGGCCGCAGCGGCATCGGCATCGGCGGTGCTCGCTGCCATGCCCGGCCCCGTCGACTGCTGGGGGATCTCGGCCGGCCGGTGCGCACCGATGTGCTCGGTCTTCTCCCAGTTCCCCTGGCCGGTCAGCTGCCGACGCAGGGCGCGGACGGACGCGTACGCCATCACCAGCTGGTACGGCAGCCACGTCAACGCCATCTTGACGACCGTCACGCGGGTGGCGACCAGCCCGTGCGCCTCGGTGAACTCCCGCAACCCGATGGCCGCGGTGAGGAAGTGTGCGATCAGCAACAGGACGGGCAGGAACGACACGAGAGCTACCGGCACGGGTGCGTGCAGCACGAACATCATGAGCAGCGCGGCCGGGGTGTAGAGCCCGAGGATCGACTGGGCGTACGGGAACGCCAGCGTGTAGAACGCAAGGAACCGCTGGTGCCGCGTCGGCATCTGCTTCCAGGTGCCTTTGCGCAGCGTCTGCATGAACCCCTGGTTCCAGCGGGTGCGCTGACGGATGAAGCTACCGAGGGTGGGAGGAGTCTCCTCCTTGGTGACGTACCGGTCGTCGTAGATGACCCGGATCTTCTCGCCGAGCGCGCTCATCCGCAGTCCGATCTCGGCGTCCTCGGTGAGGTTCGACTCGTCCCACCCGCCGACCCGCTCGAGGAGCTCGCGGCTGAAGAAGCAGGTGTTGCCGCCGAGCGGGATCGAGCCGTACTTGGCGTGGTGGTGCAGCCGGCTCTTGAACCAGAAGAAGTACTCGAGCACGTTGAAGGTGGAGTACCAGTTCGAGTTGTAGTTCATGAGCTGCACCCCGGCCTGCACGATGTTGACCTTCTCGCTCGACATCACGGTGTTGACCACGGCGAGGATGTCGGGGTGCATCTCGTCCTCGGCGTCGAAGATGGTCACCACGTCGCACCGCGACCGGCGCAGCGCGCAGTTGAGCCCGTGTGGCTTGTTGATCGGCAGGTCGTCGAAGATGACGACCTCCGCGTTCGTGAAACCTTCGGCCCGCAGCTCATCGATCTTCCGGTTCGCCTGGTCGATCGTTCCGGTGTCGTCGGCGGAACACACCACGAGCACCTGGAGCAGGCTGGCGGGATAGTTGCTGTGCACGAGACGACCGATGGTTGTCGCGATGACCTCTTCCTCGTGCCGGGCGGGCAGGATCGCTGTGAAGGAAAGGCGTGGCTCGGTGAGCTGCTCCGGGCCCTTCGCCAACCGTTCGGCGTCCGGCTGGTCCCAGGTGTAGATCATCAGGTAGAGGATGTGCGCCGCCTGGACGCTCAGAAGGATCGAGATCACCACCAGGCCCGCGAAGATGAACGACTCCATCCTTCATGCCACCCCATATCCATGTCGTACTCACGGCCAGGTTGATGACCATCGCCGCAGCGATACCGAAGAGGTTCGCCACGAGGTAGAAGAGGCCGAGTCCGACGAGAACCCGGACCACCGAGACGTTGACGACGAGCGCCGCGAGTGCGGTGAGATTGAACTTCGCGAACCGCGAGAGGACCAACCGGCGCGAACGGAACGTCCAGATCTCGTTGAGCAGGTAGTTGTTCGCAATGGAGAGCTCGACGGCCAGCGCCGAGGCCGGCACGAGTGGCATGGTCGCCACACCGTGCAGCAGATACAGCGCGAGACTGTTGACCGCGATGCCTACGACGCCTACCAGACAGAACCGTAGGGCGCGCGGATCGCGTACCAGGTCGAGTGGCCAGCGGACGATCCGTCCGTATGGCACCGACATCTTCGCCACATTGGCGCACATGAAGCGCCGCCCCCCCGCTCACACAGACGGAATCCTCCCTGCACCGCAATCCTCCTTGCAGCAGGGCCCGCGCAGACTCCCTCACCTCTCCCGGATCCGCGTGTGCCTTCGGGGGAGAGGGGTCCCCCTACCCGATGGGGAGGAGCCACCCCCCGGTCGGCACGAGACGAACCACTCCTCACGGGCCGAAAACCATTGCAGGCATGACGATCCGCACATCTGGATGGGCTAGGACCCTACGGGTGGCCCCTGACCCCGCGAACAGGGGAAACTCCCGACCCTGCCGAAGTAGGCTGCTGATCTAGGAGGCATGTACCTAAGGGCGTGCGCAAGCCGGGGTGTCGCCTGACGGAGCGGGGTTCTGCCACGCTCCTCCAGGGGACAGGCGCGGAGGGGGGCTTCCGATGACGGTGCGTCTTCTGATCGCCGAGGACCACGCTGTGGTCCGGCAAGGTCTGATGATGTTCCTCAAACTCGACGAAACCGTCGAGGTCGTAGGGGAGGCACGGAACGGGCGCGAGGCGCTCGATCTCGCTCATAAGCTGCAGCCGAACGTGGTCCTCATGGATCTGCTGATGCCCGTCATGGACGGCATCAGTGCAACGGCGGCAATTCGGCGTGAGCTGCCGGATGTGGAGGTCGTCGCGCTGACGAGCTTCCTCGAGGACCATCTGGTCACCGACGCGCTGCGAGCCGGCGCGATCGGATACCTGCTGAAGGACACCGATGCCGAAGGGCTTCGGCGGGCGGTGCGGTCTGCAGCCGCCGGACAGGTGCACCTGTCGCCGGCGGCGGCCGCTCGCCTGGTCCGCGAGATGCGGGTGCCGAGCAGCCCGGACCCGCTGACGCGGCGCGAGGTCGAGGTGCTGATCCTGTTGGCACGCGGCCGGTCCAACAAGGAGGTCGCGCGCGAGCTGTCGATCGGGCAGCAGACGGTGAAGACCTACGTCAGCAGCATTCTCAAGAAGCTGAACGTGTCCAGCCGTACCCAGGCGGCGCTGTACGCCGTCCAGAGCGGCCTCGTCTCGACGTACGAGCTGGCGCAGCAGTGAGCAGAGCGGCCAGCCGGACCACGATCCGCAGGCGCCAGCCGCGCGGATGGGCCGAACAGCTGCGTGCCGTCGCCGACGTCAACGACGCCGTACGCGACGGGCTCGACCGCGACTCCGTTCTCGGGCTAGTCGCCCGGAGGGTCCGTCGGGCGGTCGATGCCGCCGCGTGCACGGTGTCGACGCTGGAGGCCGGTGAGAACCTGCTGGTCCGAGCCGCCGACGGCGAACCCGTACGCCACCTGCCGGGCACCTGGGTGTCGGCGAACGGGACGGTGGAGGGGGAGGTCGTACGCAGCCAGCGGCCGCGGATAGTCCCCGACCCGGCCAACGGCGCGGGGTACCGCGGCCACACCACCTCGATGACACCTCTCGGCCTGCGGTCGGTCCTCGTGGTGCCCGTACCCGGATACGAACGTCCGGGCGGTCTGATCCAGGTCGGCGACGCGCCCGGCCGCGAGTTCACGGTCGAGGACGTCCACGTCGTCGGGCTGTTCGCCGCCACGGTCGGCATGGAGGTGGAGCACGACCGTGCGAGTGCGGACCTCGAGCGGCTGGCGATCACCACGACGCCCGACGGGAAGCCACTCCAGCAGACCCTGGACACGTTGACCAACAGCGTCGTCTCGGCGACCGGAACCAACGCGTGCGCGGTGTACCTGCTCGACGACGACCTCGCCCTGCGCCAGGCCGCGTGCTACGACCCGGCCGGCATCATCGACGCCGGCATGCGGGCGGCCGGACCGAGCGTGGCGCAGGCGGCCATCGCGTCGAGGTCCCCGGTCGTCCACGAGAACGTGCTCGCGGGCGACGGTTCCGGTCCTCGCCGCCAGCCACGTCTCGTACCGAGCCAGCGCGTCCATGCGACGTCCCTCGTCTGCGTTCCGTTGCTGTCGCGGGGGGTGGTGCTGGGTGTCCTGTGCTGTCACCGCCAGGCCGGGACGCGTCCGAGCAAGCTGGAGCTCGCGTATCTCTCGGTGGTCGCCGCCAAGTCGGCGTCGGCGGTCGACAGCGCGAAGCTCGTCGCGGCCGCCCAGGAGAAGGCGGCCCTCGAGGAACGCCAGCGGCTCGCACGCGAGCTGCACGACTCGGTCTCGCAGGCGTTGTACGGCATCGCGCTGGGCGCGCGCACGGCGCGCGAGGCGCTGGTAGTGGCGCCCTCCGAGGTCGACCAGCCGATCACGTACATCCTGCAGCTGGCCGAGGCGGGCCTTGCCGACATGCGCGCCCTGATCTTCGAGCTCCGTCCGCAGGCTCTCGCGGAGGAAGGTCTCGTCGCGGCCCTGCACAAGCAGCTCGCCGCCCTGCAGGCGCGGCACGGCGTCGCGACCCACGCCGAGCTGGGGACCGAACCCGCGGCTGCCCTCAAGGTGAAGCAGACGTTGTACCGGATCGCGCAGGAGGCCCTGCAGAACATCGCCCGACATGCGCAGGCCAAGAGGGTCGCGATGCGACTGACGAGCAGCGCGACCACGCTCGCGCTCGAGATCAGTGACGACGGGACGGGGTTCGACCCGAACGCGTCGTTCCCGGGACACCTCGGCCTGCGCTCGATGCGGGAACGGATCACCGAGATCGGCGGCGTCCTCAACCTCGTCAGCGCACCAGGCCGGGGGACCGAGATCCGGGCGCGCGCACCGAGCGGTCTCTGGCCCTGACCGGGCGGCTCACCCACCTGTGTCGGCGGGTCGTCCAGCTGTGTCCGCGGGTCGTCCAGCTGTGTCGGAGGATCGTCCCACGACCCGGGCGGTGACGATCCAGGCGCGGGAGTCGAAGTACACCCCGCTGCCGGTGTCGTGTGAGACGAGGACGTCGCGCAGCCGTTCCAGTGCGGACTCGACCGCTGGCGCGTGCAGGCTGGCGAGGAGGGCCTTCGCATCGCGCAGGCCGAGGATGAAGCCCTGGGCAGTGGCCACGTCCGGACCGTAGTAGACGGGCTCGTTCACGTCGGTGAAGTCGATGCCGTCGAATCCCGCCGTACGCAGGATGCCCTCGACCACGGCCGGGTCGCCGAGGGAGAAAGCGTCTGCGTCGCTGGCCGCCGGCACGGTCGTGACCGCGTCCGGGTCGAGTGCCCGGCGGACCGCGGTGGACCACTCGTTACGGTCGCGGGTCTGCCAGACCAGGAGCACCAGGCGCGCCCGGGGCCGCAGGGCGCGGGCGATGTTGGTGAACGCGGCCACCGGATCCGCGAAGAACATCGTCCCGAACCGACTGATGCAGAGGTCGAAGTTCCCTGCCGGGAACGGGTGGACCTGGGCGTCGGCGCGCTCGTACGTGACGTTGTGCAGGCCTTCGGCGGCACCACGTCGACGCGCCTCCTCGAGGGCGGGTGCCGAGAGGTCCAGACCCAGGACGGCTCCCGAGACGGCGGCGCGGGCCGCTTCCCGGGTGGACTGGCCCGTACCGCAGCCGATGTCGAGCACCAGGTCGGTGGGCCGGACGTCGGTGGCGGCGCGGAACCGCTCGCCGTGCGGGCGCACCTCGGCATCGAACAGGTCGGCGTACCTCACCCGGTGGTCGCCCGCGGCGTACTCCCCGTCGGCAGGGGCGGCGCCGCGCGAGTCGTCGGACATGGGCGCCATCCTCGCCAGTGCGACCGCACCGCACAACCGACCGGCCGCGGAGCGCCGCCGGGACCGGACAGCCGCGAGGCCCGGACGTTTCCGCCCGGGCCTCGCGGCCGACCTGGTTCTCGACGAGCGACCCGCCTCGTCGGAGGGCGTGTCGCCGACGAGAGGTCAGCTCTTGTCGGACTGGTCGACCGGAGCGTCCACCAGCGGGGACTGGTACTGCTTCAGCAGGTCCAGCTTGTCCTGGTGCACGGTCTGCCAGTCGTCCTTCAGAACTCCACCGGTGTCACCGGAGTTGGGGTTCCAGGTCCAGTACGTGTAGCTGATGCCCTGCTTCTTCAGGTACTTCACCAGCTCACGCTGCCAGATACCTTCCTTGGTCTTCGGGCTGACGGACCGCCCGCCGAACTCACCGACCAGCACAGGTGCAGTGCCGTCCTGGGCGAGGTAGGCCCAGTGCTTCTTCCAGATCGCCGGCATGTTGTTGGGGAAGTCCTTGGCCTCGAACCACTTCTGCTTGTAGACGCCCGGACCGTAGTCGTGCGCGGAGTAGACGAGCTTGTCCTTCTGGTCCAGCCGGACGGGGTTGTCCTTGGCGGCCATCAGGTTGCCGCCCCACCAGTACCAGTCCTTCTTGGCGTAGGACTCGACACCCTCGACGACGATGAGCCAGTTCGGGTTCTCCTTGAGGATGGCGTTCCCCGCGCGCTCGGCGGCGAGGCGCCAGTCCGTCTTCTTGTCGCCACTGCCCCAGGTTGCGGTGACCTTGGGCTCGTTGTGCAGGTCGGCGCCGATGACGAGCGGGTTGTCCCGGAAGTTCCGGGCCAGCATCGTCCAGTCGTCGATCCACTTCTGCTCGCTGACCTTGTCGGTGTACCAGAGGTCGCTCTGGGACATGGAGTCCGGACGGTGCCGGTCGAGCAGCACCATCAGGCCGCGGTCGGTCGCGCCGGTGACGATCTTGTCCATCAGCTTGAGCCCGTGCAGGCCCTTGAGGTCAGGGTTCTTCCGGTAGTTGACCTCGCTGACCTTGCTCTTGGGGTCGAACATCTCGTTCGAGTAGGGCAGCCGAATCGTGTTGAAGCCACTCGACTTCATCTGGTCGAGCATGCTCTTCCAGTTACGCTTCCACAGGCCGTGGGGTGCGTAGGTCTCGGTCTCGAACCCGAACCAGTTGACACCGGTGAGGTTCACCGTCTTGCCATCGGCGTCGACGATCCGTCCTTTGGCGGCGCGCAATGGCGCCTGCGGCCCTTCGGGCTGGCTGCTCAGGCTTGGCGTGACGTTACCGCCAATCAGCAATGCAAACACCGACACGAGAAGTACGGGCACCACAAGGAATGCGGCTCGGACGGGCTTTGTAGTCTTCGCGTACGTTGACTTAAGCCAGCTTAACATGCTCCTCCAGCAGGATCTCGAGAAGTTCAGCACTGCCAAATACCTTGCTGACATGACGATGGAAGCCGATGTCGAGAGTTCTGCGTACGGCGTCCTCGTCGTCGAATGTCGACAGTGCTACTAGTCGGATACGTGGTTGATATTTGTTGAGGTCGCGGATGACCGACGCGCAGTTGGCGCCCAGGCTCTCCATATCGATGACGAACAGGTCCGGCTCGGTCGAGTGGGCCAGCTCAATTGCTTCGTTTTCGTTTCGAGCGACCCCTACGACGTCGAGCTCTGGTTCTTCGGAGAGCACATCTACAAGTGCGTCGAGCAGTTGTGGATGGCCACCGACGACCACAACGCGACTCTTGCGAATAGCTCCTCCAGGTAGTGGGGGTCGTGACTGACGAACCTAGGGACCCGGAGGTGCCGAAATCGTCGTACGGCAGGACGAACTTTGCGTCGCTCAAATGCGTCCGGCGAATAGTTCAACTGGATGTCATCCAAATGAACGACGTGAGGGGCGGGCCCGCGGCGGCCAGGCGGAGGCGACCACCGGACGCGGCCGTTGACCACCCCACGGCGCGTAGGTAGGTTCCGATCACACGGATAGATCGGTAGGAAGTTTTCGCACCCGCTGCGCGTGCCGTACCCGGGAGGACCCGTGCTGCCCGTCCCGCCCGTACCGCCCGTCCCGTCGACCGCGCCGCGGCGCCGGACCGTCGTCCTGGCCGCCGCGGGTGCCGTCGCCGGCCTCGCCGCGAGCGAGGCCGCACCCGCCCACGCGGACGCCCCACCGCCCTCGGACCCGCCCAGGGACGGGCCGGGCGGGGACACCACCGGCGGCACCGCTGACCCGCCCGGGCAGCCGACGGACGTGGAGGCACAGACCTGGATCAGGCGGACCATCCACCGCATGTCGGTCGAGGAGAAGGTCGGCCAGGTCTTCGTCAACCACGTCTACGGCGCCACGGCCGACACCGCCGACAGCCGCAACACCGAGCTCTACGGCGTCGCCACCCCCGCCGAGGTGGTGGCGAAGTACCACCTCGGTGGCGTCTGCTACTTCACCTGGTCCGGCAACGTGGTCGAACCCGTCCAGATCGCCCGGCTCTCCAACGGTCTGCAGCGAGCGGCACTCGACAGCGGCGCGCACCTGCCGCTCCTCGTCTCCACGGACCAGGAGCACGGGACGGTCGTCCGGGTCGGGCCGCCGGCGACGCAGTTCCCGGGCAACATGGCGCTGGGAGCCGGCCGGGACGCCCAGGCGGCCCGCCTGGCGGCTGCCATCGGCGGCGCGGAGCTCGCGGCCGTCGGCATCCACCAGGACTACGCGCCCGTCGCCGACGTCAACGTCAACCCCGGCAACCCCGTGATCGGCGTACGGTCCTTCGGCGCCGACCCCGCGCTGGTCCGCGGGCTGACCGTCGCGCAGGTCGAGGGCTACCAGCGGGACGGCCGGGTGGTCGCCACCGCCAAGCACTTCCCGGGACACGGCGACACGAGCATCGACAGCCACACCGGCATCCCGGTCATCACCCACACCCGCGAGGAGTGGGAACGCGTCGACGCACCACCGTTCCGAGCCGCGATCGAGGCCGGCATCGGCGCGATCATGTCCGGCCACCTGGTGTTTCCGGCGCTCGACCCGTCGGGCGACCCGGCCACGTTGTCGTACCCGATCATGACCGGCATCCTCAGGGAGGAGCTCGGCTTCGAGGGCGTCGTCGCGACGGACGCGCTCGGGATGCAGGGCGTCCGCGACAAGTACGGCGACGACCGCGTGCCCGTGCTCGCCCTCGCGGCGGGCGTGGACATGCTGCTGCGGCCGCCGGAGTTCGAGCTGGCGTACTCGTCGGTCCTCGCCGCCGTCCGTTCCGGGGAGATCAGCGAACGCCGGCTCGACGCCTCGCTCGCCCGGATCCTCCGGCTGAAGCTCGCTGCCGGTCTCGTTACTGACCCGTTCGTCGACGTCGACAGGGTGGGTGACGTCGTCGGTACGCCCGCGCACCTGGCGCGTGCCGACCGGATCACCGAGGCGACGACGACCGTCGTCAGGAACGACGCGGGGCTGCTCCCGCTGGCTGCGGGCGAACGAAGGGTCCTCGTCACCGGTAGCGGTGGCGACCCGACGAGGACGCTGGCCGAGGAGCTGGCGGCCCGGGGTGCCAGCGCGGAGGCGTTCCCGACCGGAACCCGCCCGAGCGACGACGCGATCGCCGCGGCTGCGGCCAAAGCGGGCGAAGCCGACCTCACGGTCGTCCTGACCCAGAAGGCCTGGGACGCGAACGTCACCGACCCGGAGCGGCGGCAACAGCGCCTCGTCCGTACCGTGCTCGGTACCGGACGCCCGGTGATCGTCGTCGCCGTCCAGGACCCGTACGACCTCGCGTACGTCACCGACGTGCAGACTTACGCAGTGACCTACGCCCCCAGCGCGGTGGCGTTGAGGTCGTTGGCCCGGGTCTTGTTCGGCGAGGTGAAGCCGCGGGGGAGACTGCCGGTCGCGATACCGAGTGCCTCCGATCCCGATGTGCCGCTCTATCCGTACGGCCATGGCCTCTCGTGGTGACGCCATCGCCCCTCGCGAGCGAGGAGACCTCATGACGTCGACACCCAGCAGCCGGCCCAGCAGGAGGTCCGTGCTCGGTCGGGCGGTCACCTCCGGGGTGGCGGTGACCGCGGGCCTGTCGGCCGGCACCACCGCCGCCTGCGCGAGTACGGACGCCGCGGGACAGGCGGCCGGCAGCCGTCCCGACGGCGGTGCGCCGGACGGCGGCGTCCGTACCGGCGCGGAGGTCGCCGCGGCCGCCGACTGGTCGATGCTCCGGGACACCAAGCTCGCCATCTTCAGCAACCCGACCGGGATCCTCCGCGACACCCGGCACGTCGTCGACGACCTGGCGCTCCACGACGACCTCGAGATCGTCGGCGTGTTCGGGCCCGAGCACGGCTTCCGCGGCAGCGCGCAGGCGGGCGGGTCGGAGGGGGACACCAAGGACCCGCGGACCGGCCTGCCGGTCTACGACGCCTATGGCGCCAACCAGGACAAGCTCGCGCAGCTGTTCACCAAGGCCGGCGCGGAGACGGTGGTCTTCGACATCCAGGATGTGGGCGCCCGGTTCTACACGTACATCTGGACGTTGTACGACTCGATGGTCGCGGCCGCCCGGCTGGGCCTGTCGTACGTCGTCCTCGACCGGCCCAACCCGGTCGGCGGTAGGGCCGACGGGGCACTGATGACCGCCGGCTACACCTCCGGCGTCGGCAAGAAGGAGATCGTCCAGCAGCACGGCATGACGGTGGGGGAGCTGGCGAGGTTCTACAACGGCGAGTTCCTCCCCGAGGACGCCGGCCGGCCGGTGGACCTCGACGTCGTGAAGGTACGCGGCTGGCGGCCCGACTCACGGGCGCAGGAGCACCACCTGCCCTGGCCGCCTCCGTCGCCGAACATGCCTACCCCCGACACGGCGCTGGTCTATCCGGGCACCGGGTTCTTCGAGGGCACGAACCTGTCCGAGGGCCGCGGCACGACCCGCCCGTTCGAGCTCGTCGGCGCACCGTTCCTCGACTACCACTGGGGCGACCGGCTGAACGAGCACCGGCTGCCGGGTGTGGAGTTCCGCGAGGCGTACTTCGTTCCCACGTTCAACAAGTACGTCGACAAGACCTGTGCCGGCGTGCAGGTCCACGTCACCGACCCGCGGGCGTACCAGCCGATCCGCACCGCCGTCGCGATGCTCGTGGAGGCCAAGCGGTACGAAGATTTCACCTGGCGCTACGACACCTTCGACCCGGAGCGGCCGTACTGGATCGACAAGCTGTCGGGGTCCCCCCGGCTGCGGACGATGATCGACGCGGGTGCCGACGCCGACGAGGTGGTGGGCGCCTGGCGCGAGGAGGTGGAGGCGTTCGAGACGCGCCGGCGCAAGTACCTCCTCTATCCGGGCCGGCGGGCCTGAGATGCCGGCCGCGAGAGCATCGTCCGTCAGGGCGGTGTCGGTGTACGCCGTGACGATCGCGACGGCCCTCGGGCTGTCGCTCGCCCTGGCCCGCTCGGTCGGCCGGGTCGCCCTGACGACGCTCTCGATCCTCGCCGTTCTCGTCGCGGGTACCGTGCCCGCACAGGCAGAACGCCGCGACCCGCGAAGCTTCGACGAGCCGTACTCCGGGTTCGCTCCGGCACGGACCCGGCTCGTCACCGCGACACCCGAGGAGGCTGGCCTGAACACCGCCGAGATCGACGCGATGGTCGACGACCTGAAGGGATACCTCCGGCCGCAGACGCCGGGCGGTCACCCGCTCTACCCCGGTGCGGTCGTGCTGGCGGCGCGCGACGGCAAGGTCGTCGTCGACGAGGCGCTCGGCCACGCCGTGAAGTACGCCGACGCCGCCGGCACCGAGCTCCCGCCCGCCCAGCAGGTGCCGATGGCACCCGACACGATCTTCGACCTGGCGAGCATCTCCAAGCTGTTCACGTCGATCGTCGTGATGCAGCAGGTGGAACGCGGCCGGCTCGACCTCGACGAAGCCGTGGCGTCGTACCTCCCCGCGTTCGCCGCCAACGGCAAGGGCACCATCACGGTCCGCCAGCTGCTCACCCACACCTCGGGCCTGCCCTCGTGGATGCGACTCTGGCAGCCCTACCCCGACCGGGAGGCGCGGATCCAGGCCGTCCTGGGGGTTGCGCCCAAGGCGCCGCCGCAGACGGCGTACGAGTACTCCGACCTCAACCTCATCACGCTCGGCGTCCTCGTCGAGAAGGTGAGCGGCGAGCCGCTCGACGTCCTTGTCCGCAAGGGGATCACCGAGCCGCTGCGGATGGTCGACACCGGCTACAACCCGCCCGCGAGCAAGCGCGACCGGATCGCCGCGACGGAGTTCCAGACCGATCCCGACCGCGGCATGGTGCGCGGCAGCGTCCACGACGAGAACGCCTGGTCCCTCGGCGGCGTCTCGGGGCACGCGGGCGTCTTCTCCACCGCGTCCGACATGGCGATCCTCGCCCAGGCGATGCTCAACGGCGGCACGTACGACGGACGGACCGTCCTGCGCCGCCACACCGCCGAACAGATGCTGACCGACTTCAACGAAGGGTTCCCCGGCCACGCGCACGGGCTCGGGTTCGAGCTCGACCAGCGGTTCTACATGGGAGCGCTGTCCGCACCGACCACAGCGGGCCACACCGGCTTCACCGGGACGTCGATCGTGATCGACCCGCTGTCCCGGTCGTTCGTGATCCTCCTGACCAACCGCGTCCACCCGCGCCGCGAGTGGAGCAACGTCAGCCCGGCCCGACGCGCGGTGACCGGCCGGATCGCGCACGCCCTCGACGTCACGCCGCGCAAGGGCGGCAGCGCGTGGTTCGCCGGACGGCAGGACTCCACGACGGCGACGCTGACGCTGCCCATCGACCTGCGTTCCCACCGGACCCGGCTCGGTTTCGACCTGTTCGTCGACTCCGAGGAGAGCGACCTCCTGACCCTCGAGATCTCCACGGACGGCGGCGGGATCTGGTCGCCGATCCCGTTCGTCGTGACCAGCCGGGGGCGGATAAGTCACCATGACGGCACGATCTCCGGATTTGCCGGACGCCACTGGCAGCAGGCGTACGCTGAGGTCGACGGACCGCCCGGCGAGGTCCAGATTCGCTGGCGGTACGTCACGGACCCGCTCCTCCAAGGCCGGGGGGTCTATGTCGACGGGATCCGGTTGGGCGACGCCGAAGGGCTCCTGTTCGACGGCGAGCGCGATCCCAGCCGGTTCACCGCGATCGGCTGGAAAGAGGCGGAGCGCTGACGAACCTTCTGCTGGATCAGGGTGCGTGGCTGGATACACGACCCTCTCGCACGGGTAAGTTACTTTCCACTATGGCCAAGAGTTCGAAGGTTCCTGAGGTAGACCCGGTGGCGGAAGGCGTCGTCATCCGGATCCGTGCGCTCGCACCGTCGCTGTCTCCCGCCGAGCAGCGGGTGGCGGGGCTCGTGCTCGAGGACCCGTCGCGGGCGTCGGCCCGTACGATCACCGAGCTGGCCCGGGCCGCGGGTACGTCCGAGACGACGGTCATCCGGTTCTGCAAGGTCCTGGGACTCCCGGGCTACCCCGAGCTGCGGCTCCGACTCGCCGCCGAGTCGGCGCGGGAGTCCGCCCGCGAGGGCAACCGCGGCCGCTCCGTCGGCAGCGACATCGGGCCCGACGACTCCATGGAGCAGATCGTCGAGAAGGTCGCGTTCGCCGACGCCCGCGCGGTCGAGGAGACCGCACACCAGCTCGACATCGACGTCCTCACCGAGGTGACCGAGCTGCTGGCCAAGGCGGGGCGGATCGAGCTCTTCGGCGTGGGGGCGAGCGCCTTCGTCGCCCTCGACTTCCAGCAGAAGCTGCACCGGATCGGGCGGCTGTCGTTCGCCTGGTCCGACACCCACGCCGCGCTCGCGAGCGCGGCCCTGCTCGGCAAGGGTGACGTCGCGGTCGGCATCTCCCACACCGGCGCCACCGGCGACACCATCGAGGTGCTCGGCCAGGCCCGCGACAAGGGCGCGACGACGGTGGCCCTCACCAACTTCCCGCGCTCGCCGATCGCCGCGGTCGCCGACCACGTACTCACCACGGCCGCCCGCGAGACCACCTTCCGCTCCGGTGCGACAGCGAGCCGGATCGCGCAGCTGACCGTCGTCGACTGCCTGTTCGTCGGGGTTGCACGCCGGCACTACCGCGAGACACTCGGCGCGCTCGAAGCCACCTACGACGCGATCAGCGGCCGGCGCGTGCCCGCCTCGCGGGGACGGCGATGATGCCAGCGACCCCTCCCGAGCCGACCGGCGAACACGCGGCGGACCACACCGGCGGAGCCGGGGCCCTGCCCGTGGCCGAGTCGACCCCGTCGGTGCCCTCGTTCCCTGCCCCGGCCGGATCCGCCGGGCGGCGCGGCGCCGTCGTCCACGTCACCTCTCCCACCGAGGCGCGCAACCCACGCACGACAGACATCGACCGGGTCCCGACCCTCGAAGTCCTCCACCTCATCAACGACGAGGACCAGCAGGTCGCGCTGGCGGTCCGCGCCGCACTGCCCCGCCTCGCCGGCGCCGTCGACCTCGCGGTCGAGGCACTCCGCCAGGGCCGCCGGGTCCACTACGTCGGCGCCGGGACCTCCGGCCGGCTGGGGGTCCTGGACGCGGCCGAGCTGCCGCCGACGTTCGCCGCACCGTCCGACTGGTTCGTCACCCACGCGGCGGGCGGTTCCGCCGCGTTGCTCCGCGCGATCGAGGACGCCGAGGACGACGAGGACGCCGGAGCCCGCGAGCTCGAAGGGTCCGTGGTGGCCGGTGACGTGGTGGTGGGTCTCGCCGCGAGTGGCCGCACGCCGTACGTCGCGGGTGCCCTGCGCGCGTCGCGCCGACTCGGTGCCGCCACCGTGCTGGTCACGGCCAACCCCGATGCGCCGCTCGGGCAGGAGGTCGACGTGTTCGTACCCGTCGACACCGGGCCCGAGGTCGTCGCCGGCTCGACGCGGATGAAGGCGGGCACCGCGCAGAAGCTCGTCCTCAACGCGTTCTCGACCGCGATCATGGTCCGGCTCGGCCGCACCTACTCCAACCTGATGGTCGATCTGGTGGCCACGAACGCCAAGCTGCGTGGACGGATGCTCGACATCCTCCGCGAGGCGACCGGCCGCTCCGCCGAGACCTGTGCCCGGGCACTGACCGAGGCCGGAGGCGAGCTCAAGACCGCACTGGTGGCGGTCCTGGGCGAGGTCCCGCCGGAGCGGGCGCGCGCGGCGCTGCAGCGGTCCGACGGGCACGTCCACGCCGCTCTCGCCGAGTTTCGCTGACCGCCCGGACCGCCACGATCCGTAGGTACGCTCCGTTGCATACGGCTGTCCGGTTGTGGGCTTGCACCAGGGGTAGGTGACCGCTCAGTGTGGAGGTGCGTTGCGCATCTCGTCCCAGACCCGGCGCACCCCAGATGCAACAGATGTGGCGGAGGTCCCCAATGCAGGCGATTTGGAAGGGCTCGGTCTCCTTCGGCCTCGTGACGATCCCGGTCAAGGTCTACGCCGCCACCCAGGAGCGGGACATCGCGTTCCGTCAGGTGCATGCGACGGACGGTGGCCGGGTCCGCTACCGCAGGTTCTGCGAGGTCGACGGCGAGGAGGTGGCGTACTCCGACATCGCGAAGGGCTACGAGCTTCCCGACGGCGCCATGGTGGTGCTGTCCTCCGAGGAGCTGGCCGAGCTGCCGCTGCCGAGCCGGAAGGTCGTCGACGTCCTGGAGTTCGTCCCGGCCGAGGAGATCGACCCGATCTACGTGTCGAGGAGCTAC
This sequence comes from uncultured Actinomycetota bacterium, assembly GCA_963721745.1. Taxonomy (GTDB): domain Bacteria; phylum Actinomycetota; class Actinomycetes; order Propionibacteriales; family Actinopolymorphaceae; genus Thermasporomyces. The sequence goes on from CAVRKO010000009.1 coordinate 630,659, forward strand.
TACCTGCAGGCCGAGGGGCCCGCGGCCAAGCCGTACGTGCTGTTGCGGGACGCGTTGCGCCGCACCGGCCAGACCGCCGTTGTCAAGGTCGCCTTGCGCAACCGCGAGGCTCTCGCGATGCTGCGTCCGAAGGACGACATCCTCATCATGCAGACGATGCTGTGGCCCGACGAGGTACGCGACGCGTCGTTCGCGGCCCCGCCCGAGGACGTGGAGGTGCGGTCCCAGGAAGTCGCGATGGCCGAGTCCTACATCCAGACCCTCGAGACCACCTTCGACCCAGACCGCTACCACGACGAGTACCGCGCCGCCCTGGAGCAGTTGATCGACGCCAAGACCCAGGGCCTCGAGATCGAGACGCCGGAGGCCGCGGTACCGGCCTCGGGCGACGTGGTCGACCTGATGGCGGCCCTGCAAGCCAGCGTTGACGAGGCGCGCAAGAGCAGGGGCGAGGGTGGCGCCGGACGGCGCGGCGGGGGAACCGCCGCCCAGAAGGCGTCTGGGTCCTCCGGCAAGTCGGCGGCCTCGAAGCGGACCGCGGCGAAGGCGACCAAGAAGAGCACCAAGACGACGGCGAAGAAGTCGACGAAGAAGGCCGCCTCCTCGCGTACGACCAAGAAGGCGCAGAAGGCACCGGCCCGCAAGTCGGCGTGACACCGGGGAGTGCGGACCCGAGCGGTGAGGGTCCAGCTTTCTCTTCCTATGCAGGGCTCCTTGCCTCGATTGGTTCGTATGAACGGACCTTCGGACACTCCTCGCGAGCGGTGAAAACGGACCTCGCACCGGGTCCCGACATACGTACGAATGCGGCATCCGACCCGCGCCGCAGCGTGGCACGATGAGCAGGTGGCGTCCCCGACCGGGACGGCCACCACCACGACGACCACCACCACGTGGTCCACGCCACGACCAGCGGGAGCCCACACCATGGATGCCGTGACGCAGGTACCCCCACCTGTCAACGAGAAGGTCCAGACCTACGCACCAGGCAGCCCCGAACGCGCAGGGCTCGAGCGCCGGCTCGCCGAACTGGCCGCCGAGCAGGTGGACCTGACGGCCACGATCGGCGGCGTGCACCGGTCCGGCGGGGGAGACCCGGTACACGTCGTGATGCCGCACGACCACCAGCACGTGCTCGGCACCTTCCAGCACGCGACCGAGCAGGATGCCGAGGACGCCGTCAAGTCCGCGCACGACGCGGCGTACGACTGGCGCGCGATGTCGTTCGACGAGCGGGCCGCGATCTTCCTCAGGGCGGCGGACCTCGCCTCGGGACCCTGGCGTGACACCCTCAACGCCGCGACCATGCTGGGCCAGAGCAAGACGGTCCAGCAGGCCGAGATCGACGCCGCCTGCGAGCTGATCGACTTCCTCCGCTTCAACGTCCACTTCGCGCGGAACATCCACGCCGAACAGCCGATCTCCTCGCCGGGCGTGTGGAACCGCGTCGAGTACCGCCCGCTGGAGGGGTTCGTCTACGCGGTCACGCCGTTCAACTTCACCGCCATCGCGGCCAACCTGCCGACGGCACCGGCGCTGATGGGCAACGTGGTGCTGTGGAAGCCGTCGCCGACCCAGACGCTCGCGGCCCACCATACGATGCGGATGCTCGAGGCGGCCGGCCTGCCGCCCGGCGTGATCAACCTGCTGCCGGGCGACGGGATCGCGGTCTCCAACGTCGCGCTGCGCCACGCCGAGCTCGCGGGGATCCACTTCACCGGCTCGACGGGTACGTTCCGGCACCTGTGGCGCAGCGTGGCCGACGGTCTCGACGGGTTCCGCAACTACCCCCGGATCGTGGGGGAGACCGGTGGCAAGGACTTCATCGTCGCGCACGCCTCGGCCGACCCCGGCGTGCTGAGGACCGCGTTGGTCCGCGGTGCGTTCGAGTACCAGGGGCAGAAGTGTTCGGCCGCCTCACGGGCGTTCGTTCCGCGCAGCGTCTGGGACCGGATCGCCGACGATCTGGTCGCCGAGACCGAGTCGCTCACGATGGGCGACGTGTCCGACCTGTCGAACTTCATGGGCGCCGTGATCGACGAGCGGGCGTTCGCCCGCCACGCGGCGGCGCTGCAGCGGGCCAAGTCGACCGACTCGGTGCGCATCGTCGCCGGCGGGAGCTGCGACGACGGCACCGGCTACTTCGTCCGGCCGACGATCCTCACGAGCGAGGACCCGACCGACGAGATCTTCACGACGGAGTACTTCGGTCCGATCCTCAGCGTGTTCGTGTACGACGACGCGGCCTATGACCAGGTGCTCCGCCAGGTCGACTCGGGTGCGGCGTACGGGCTCACGGGTGCCGTCATCGCCCAGGACCGGGCGGCGGTCGCCCGCGCCAGTGTGGAGCTGAGGTACGCCGCGGGCAACTTCTACGTCAACGACAAGCCGACCGGCGCGGTCGTGGGACAGCAGCCGTTCGGGGGTTCGCGGGCGAGTGGCACCAACGACAAGGCCGGCTCGATGTGGAACCTCGTCCGCTGGGTGAGCCCGCGCACGGTAAAGGAGACGTTCGTGCCGCCGACCGACTACCGCTACCCGCACATGGGCTGAGTGCCGCCGCGGAGTCGCCTGGCGCCAGGAGTGGCGCCAGCTGTGGCGTCAGGCGACGCGGTACGTGACGGTGCGGACGTCGACGTCGAGCCAGGGCGCGAGGTCGGCGAACAGCGCCGTGCCACAGGCGGTGCACAACCACTCGGGACAGGCGTCGCCGTGCCCGTCGACACACTCCGGCTGCTCGAACAGTCGCCGGCGCCGGCAGGTGGGGCAGTCGTACGTTGTCTCGTTCACGACCCGGACCTCCCATGGTCGGATCCCGATGCTCACCGCACACCGTGACAGGATCCGCGCGGAATCCGGAGCCGACACGCCGGGCACGCCGTGGTCGGCGGGCCACGGTGCCGTGGTCGGCGCCTCAGCGGCTGCCGTTGAGCCAGGCGTGGCCGAGCTCCTCCATGCCGTCCAGGCCGGCGATGACGGCGGGTGCCGCGGCCTCCTCGATCTTGCGCCCGACGAGCGGAACGGAGGCCTTGAGCTCGGCGTCCACGATCTGCCGGGTCGAGGTGCCGCCCGCGCCGGGTACAAGCTGGATGGTTCCCTTCATCGAGACCGGGACGCTGGTGACACTGACCCGGATCTCGCCGCTCCGCGAGCCGTCCGGAGCGGCCGCGCCCCAGGTGATCACCTCGTCGAGCTCGATGTGGTCGGACACGAACCGGCGGACGAAGTTCGGGCACCTCGGCCGGCAGCGTCTCGCGGGTCCGGGTGCGTACACCCGTGCCGACGGGCTCGACCGAGACGTCGTAGCGCAGGGCGTGTGCCGACTCGGCCCGCTTCTTGAGGAAGTTCTCGTTGGTCAGCATGGCGAAGACGGCCGACGGCTCCGCGTCGTACCTGGTTTCGCGGTGAAGGTCCATGGGGCGATCCAACACGATGAGGGCCGGCGTACGCACGGGGGAACGCGCGCCGGCGACGGCGAAAACGGCCGGTGTCCGCGACGACCCGGCTCCGGAACGGACGAAGGGCACCAATCGCGGTGCGACCCGGACCAGCGGACGGGCGGGCGCAAAGTACGCGTCGGGTCCATGTCGGGTCCGGGTCCCGGCCCGCCTGCGGGGCTCGGGAAGGCTCGGGCGAGGTGGGTGGCATCCCCTCACTGCGCGCGCGGAAGGGACTAGGGTCGGAGAGGTTCGTACGACGATGTACGTCCCCGGCGCCCACGAAGCGCCGACAGACGATGGCAGGGGCGAGCGCTCATGACCGTCACCGGCAGCAAGTGGGATGACGAGAAGGCCGCCATCCTCACGGACGCGGCCAAGGTCGCCGAGCACAGCCGGTCGGCCGGGGCTCTGTCGGTGGCCCAGGTCGAGGGTCTGCTGGCGACCTATTACCGCCACGTCTCCGTCGAGGACCTCCGGCACCGGGACCCCGTCGACGTCTACGGCGCCGCCCGCAGCCAGTACCGCCTCGCCGCCGAACGCCTGCCCGGCACCGCCGCCGTCAACGTGTTCACGCCCACGGTGGAGGAGCACGGCTGGTCCTGCAGTCACACCGTCGTCGAGGTCGTGACGGACGACATGCCGTTCCTCGTCGACTCGGTGACGATGGAGCTGTCCCGGCAGGACCGCGGCATCCACCTCGTGGTCCACCCGCAGCTCACGGTGCGCCGTGACGTGACGGGCCGGCTGCTCGAGATCGTGGGCACCTACGACGGCCAGCCGAGTACGCAGCCCGAGCGCAGGCTCGGCACCGACGCGATGCTGGAGTCGTGGATCCACGTCGAGATCGACCGCGAGACCGAGGTGTCGGCCCTCGCGCAGGTCGAGTCCGACCTCCGCCGGGTGCTGAGCGACGTCCGCGAGTCGGTCGAGGACTGGCCGAAGCTGCAGGGCAGGGCGCTCGAGGTCGTCGACGAGCTCGCCACCAACCCACCGCCCCTTCCGGAGCAGGAGATCGCCGACACCCGCGAGCTGCTCGCGTGGCTCGCCGACGACCACTTCACCTTCCTCGGCTACCGCGAGTACGCCCTGCACACCGAAGGCGACGACACAGTGCTCCGGGCCGTGCCGGGCACCGGCCTCGGCATCCTGCGGTCCGACCCCCGCACCTCGACGTTCTTCAGCCAGATGTCGACCGAGGTGAGAGCCAAGGCGCGGGAGAAGAAGCTGCTCATCCTCACCAAGGCCAACTCCCGGTCCACCGTGCACCGTCCGGCCTACCTCGACTACATCGGCGTCAAGACCTTCGACGCCAACGGCGAGGTCCTGGGGGAGCGGCGGTTCCTCGGGCTCTTCACCTCGGCCGCCTACACACAGAGCGTCGAACGGATCCCGGTCCTACGTGGCAAGGCGACGGAGGTCATCGCGCGGTCCGGCTTCTCGACCGACTCGCATTCCGGCAAGGTCCTGCTCGACATCCTGGAGACCTATCCCCGCGACGAGCTGTTCCAGGTCTCGACGCACGAGCTACTGCCGACCCTGCTGGGTGTGCTGTACCTCCAGGAACGCCGCCAGCTGCGCCTGTTCGTACGCCGGGACGACTACGGCCGTTACCTCTCCTGCCTCGTCTACCTCCCGCGGGACCGCTTCTCCACCCAGATCCGGCTGCGGATCCAGGAGATCCTGCTCAAGGCCTGGGGCGGCGAGACCATCGACTTCGCGCTGCGCCTGTCGGAGTCGGTGCTCGCCCGGCTGCATTTCGTCGTACGCGTCCCGCGGGACGCCTCGATCCCCGACGTCGACGTGGCCGAGCTCGAGCAGCTGCTGACCAGCGCCACCCGGAGCTGGGCCGAGGAGTTCGCGGACGCGCTCGACGACCAGGTGGGGGAGGAGGCCGCCGCGCGGCTGTTCCGCAAGTACTCCGACGCGTTCCCGGCCGCCTACCGCGACGACTTCCCGGCGCGCACCGCCGTCGCCGACCTGCGCCGGCTCGAGGAGCTCCCCGCCGAGGGCGGTCTGGCGCTCTCGCTCTATGAGCCGGTCGACGCGGGTCCCCACGAGCGCCGGTTCAAGATCTACCGGACCGGCTCGGCGCTCTCGCTGTCCGACGTCCTTCCGCGGCTGTCGTGGATGGGCGTGGAGGTGGTCGACGAGCGGCCGTACGCCATCGAGGGTGCCGACGCCAGCCGGGCCTGGATCTACGACTTCGGGCTGGTCTACAGCGGCAAGGTGGGTGCCCAGCCGGCCGCGGTGCGGGAGCTGTTCCAGGACGCGTTCGCCGCCGTGTGGTCCGGCCGGGCCGAGAGCGACGGCCTCAACGCGCTGGTCCTTCGCGCGGGTCTCACCTGGCGGCAGGCGAGCATCCTGCGGGCGTACGCGAAGTACATGCGGCAGACCGGCTCCACCTTCAGCCAGGACTACATCGAGGACGCGCTGACGGCCAACGTCCAGCTCGCCCGGCTGCTCGTCGAGCTGTTCGAGACCCGGCTCGACCCGGCGACCGGCCTCGACCCGCAGACGCGCGAGACGCGCGCCCGCGAGGTGGTCACCCGGATCGAGAGCGCGCTCGACGAGGTGGCGAGCCTCGACCAGGACCGCATCATCCGGGCGTTCCTGACGCTGGTGCGCACCACGCTGCGGACCAACTACTTCCAGACCGACGACGCCGGCGACCCCAAGTCGTACCTCTCGTTCAAGCTCGACCCGCGGAGCAACCCGGAGCTGCCGCAGCCCAGGCCACAGTTCGAGGTCTGGGTGTACTCACCCCGCGTCGAGGGTGTCCACCTGCGCTTCGGACCGGTGGCCCGCGGCGGGCTGCGCTGGTCCGACCGGCGCGAGGACTTCCGCACCGAGGTGCTCGGTCTCGCGAAGGCGCAGATGGTCAAGAACGCCGTGATCGTGCCGGTCGGCGCCAAGGGCGGCTTCTTCTGCAAGCAGCTGCCCGATCCCGCCAACCGCGACGCGTGGCTGGCCGAGGGGATCGCCTGCTACCGCACGTTCATCAGCGGGCTGCTCGACATCACCGACAACCTCCGCAAGGGCACCGTCGTCCCTCCGCCCGACGTCGTACGCCACGACGGTGACGACGCCTACCTCGTGGTGGCGGCCGACAAGGGCACCGCGTCGTTCTCCGACATCGCCAACAAGGTCGCGCTGTCCTACGGTTTCTGGCTCGGCGACGCGTTCGCGTCCGGCGGCTCCGCCGGCTACGACCACAAGGCGATGGGCATCACCTCGCGCGGGGCCTGGGAGTCGGTCAAGCGGCACTTCCGCGAGATGGGCCGCGACTGCCAGCGCGAGGAGTTCACCTGCGTGGGCATCGGCGACATGTCCGGCGACGTGTTCGGCAACGGCATGCTGCAGTCGGAGCACACCCGCCTCGTCGCGGCGTTCGACCACCGGCACATCTTCCTCGACCCCGATCCCGACGCCGAGACGTCGTACGCCGAACGGCGGCGGATGTTCGAGCTGCCGCGGTCGAGCTGGGCCGACTACGACCGCAACCTGATCTCCGAGGGCGGGGGCATCTATCCCCGGACCGCCAAGTCGATCCACCTGAGCCCGCAGGTACGCACCGCGCTCGGCATCGCCGACAGCGTGGTGGCGGTGACCCCGCACGAACTGATCCGGGCGATCCTCGCCGCACCGGTGGACCTGGTGTGGAACGGCGGGATCGGCACGTACGTCAAGGCGTCCAGCGAGACGCACGCCGATGTCGGCGACAAGACCAACGACGGCCTGCGGGTCAACGGCGCCGACCTGCGTGCCGCGTGTGTGGGTGAGGGCGGCAACCTCGGCGCGACCCAGCTCGGCCGGCTCGAGTACGCCAGCCGCGGCGGCCGGATCAACACCGACTTCATCGACAACTCCGCCGGCGTCGACGCCTCCGACTACGAGGTCAACATCAAGATCATCCTCGACCAGATCGTCCAGGACGGCGACCTGACGGGGAAGCAGCGCAACGAACTGCTGGTCGCGATGACCGACGAGCTGGCCTCGCTGGTCCTGGCCAACAACTACCACCAGAACGTCGCGCTGCAGAACGCCAGTGCGGTCGCACCAGCGCTTCTGCACGTCCATGCCGACTGGGTACGCCGGCTCGAGGGGCTGCGTCTGCTCGACCGGGACCTCGAGTACCTCCCGAGCACCAAGCAGTTCCGTGACCGGCAGGCACAGGGCGCGGGCCTCACGACGCCCGAGCTCGCCGTGCTCCTCGCGTACACCAAGATCGTGCTGGCCTCCGACCTGCTCGATACCTCGCTGCCGGACGACCCGTACCTCCAGGGCGAGCTCGAGGCCTACTTCCCCTCGCTGATGCGCGAGCGGTTCTCGGGGCAGCTCCACGACCACCCCCTGCGGCGGGAGATCATCACGACCCGGGTGGTCAACCGGATGGTCAACACGGCGGGCACGACCTTCTACCCCCGGCTGTCGCTGGAGACCGGGGCGCCGGCAGAGGAGCTGACCCGGGCGCACGTGGTGGCCCGCACCATCTTCGGCGTCGACGAGCTGTGGGACGAGATCCGCCGGCTCGACAACCAGATCGACGCGGGCGTCCAGATCAAGATGCGGCTCGAGGCGCGCACGATTGCCGAGCGCGCGAGCAGGTGGGTCGTCCAGAACCGCCGGCAGCCGATCGACATCGCGGCAGCGATCGAGTTCTTCGACGAGGGGATGCACCGCCTGGTGGCGGCGCTGCCGGACGTCCTCTCCGGTCGGGAGCGGACGCTGTACGAAGGGCGGCGCGACGTCTTCCTCGCGGCGGGCGTACCCACCGCGCTCGCGAGCCGCGTGGCGGCGCTCCCGCCGGCGTACTCCGGGCTCGGGATCGCCGAGACCGCGGCGCGCACGGGCGCCGACGTCGTCGAGGTCGCCCGGGTCCACTTCACGCTCGGTGAGCGACTGGAGCTCGGCCGGCTGCTCGAACGGATCCTGGCCCTGCCTCGCCAGGACCGCTGGCAGACGACCGCCCGGGCGACGCTTCGTGACGACCTGCACAGCGTGCACGCGCAGCTCACGCTCAACGTGCTGGCCGCCAGCCCGACCGGTGCCGACGCGCAGGAGCGGGTCGCCGCCTGGGAGGAACGCGACGCCAAGCTGGTCTCGCGTACCCGTGCCACGCTCGGTGAGATCGTCGAGGGCGAGGTCACCGACCTGGCCCGGCTCTCGGTGGCCCTGCGGGTCGTCCGCCGGCTCCTGCCGACGGCGAGCTGAGCGCGCCAGCCCCACTCGCCCCGTCCCCACCGCGCCTCGACCCCGTCCTCGCTCGCCCTCGCTCGACCTCGGCGGGGGCCTGTGGACAGCCGGTCGCCACCTGGGACAACCCATGACAGAATCCACGGGCGACACGGGACCGAGAGCCATCGGCAGGGGTTGGGGACGTGACAGTTTCGCGGGGTGCTGCGAAGTTATGACAGCGGTCGACATCATCGACGCCGAGGTGCGAGAGGCGGTCCGGCGAGAGGGCCTCGACCCGCTCAAGGAGCCGGGCGCGATCCGTCGGATCATCGACCAGGCAGTCCTGAAGTACGACGAGCGCACCCTCGTCGCGACCCTCCCACCCCTCGGCGACCCGCGCGAGGTGGCGCGGGAGGTGTTCAACGCCGTCGCCGGGTTCGGCCCGCTCCAGAAGTACCTCGACGATCACACGATCGAGGAGATCTGGATCAACGAGCCGTCCAAGGTGTTCATCGCCCGCAACGGGCGCAGTGAGCTGACGACGACGGTCCTCACCGGTGACGAGGTCCGCGACCTCGTGGAGCGGATGCTCAAGACCACCGGGCGACGGATCGACTTCTCGACCCCGTTCGTCGACGCCATGCTTCCTGACGGCAGTCGGCTGCACGTCGTGATCCCTGACATCACCCGCACGCACTGGGCGATCAACATCCGGAAGTTCGTCGTCCGGGCGACGCATCTCGAGGACCTCATCTCGCTCGGCACGATCACGGCGCAGGCGGCGCAGTTCCTCGAGGCATGTGTGGTCGCCGGGCTCAACGTCCTGGTCGCCGGCGGCACCCAGGCCGGCAAGACCACCCTGCTCAACTGCCTCGGTGCGGCCGTGCCGCCGCGGGAGCGGATCATCAGCTGTGAGGAGGTCTTCGAGCTCAAGATCCCGCTTCCCGACTGGGTGCCGATGCAGACCCGCCAGTCCAACCTCGAGGGCACCGGCGAGATCAGGCTCCGCAACCTCGTCAAGGAAGCGCTCCGGATGCGGCCGAGCCGGATCATCGTCGGCGAGGTCCGCGCCGAGGAGTGCCTCGACCTGTTGATCGCGCTCAACTCCGGTCTCCCGGGCATGTGCACGATCCACGCCAACTCCGCCCGCGAGGCGATCACCAAGATGTGCACCCTCCCGCTGCTGGCGGGGGAGAACATCGGCTCGCGCTTCGTCGTACCCACCGTCGCGGGCGCCGTCGACATCGTGGTCCACACCCAGCTGATCGAGAGCGGACGGCGCCGGGTCCGCGAGATCTGCGCGGTCCCCGGCCGGGTCGAGGGCGACATCGTGGAGCTGGAGTCCATCTTCGGGCTCCGGGGTGACCGGCTCGTCCGCGGCGAGGGCTACCCACCGCACCCCGAGCGGTTCGAGCGCATCGGCTACGACCTGGCCCGCCTCCTCGCGCCCCGCTTCGAGGGGGTCGCCTGATGGGAATCCTCCTCGGCCTGATGCTGGGCCTGGGACTGGTCCTGATCATCAGGGCGTTCCTGAAGCCCACGCCCAAGGCCACCACCCGGTCGGGTCCCTCGACCCGCGAGCGCCTCGAGGACCTGCTGGCGCAGGCGGGCATCGAGTCCGTGACGCCCGGCCAGATCATCGGTGCCTGCGTGGGCGTCGGCGCGTTCGTCTTCCTGGTGATGTTCGTCGTCTCCCGTGCGGTGCCGATCGGGCTGGCGTTCGGCGCGATCGCGGCCTACGGGCCGTTCGCCCTGGTGCGCTACCGGGCGCGCTCCCGGCGGAACGAGCTGCGCGAGCTCTGGCCCGATGTGGTCGACAACCTCGCATCCAGCGTCCGGGCGGGTCTCTCACTCGCCGAGGCGCTCACCCAGATCGGCATTCGCGGGCCTCAGCCGCTGCGCCGGCCGTTCCAGCGGTTCGCCGAGGACTACCGCGCGACCGGGCGGTTCAACGACTGCCTCGACCGGCTCAAGCGCAACCTCGCCGACCCGGTGGGTGACCGGATCGTCGAGTCGCTGCGGATCGCACGAGAGGTGGGCGGAAGCGACCTCGGCCGGCTGCTGCGGACCCTCTCCTCGTTCCTCCGCGAGGACGTCCGCACGCGGGGGGAGCTCGAGGCCCGGCAGTCCTGGACCGTCAACGGCGCCCGGCTGGGCGTGGCGGCACCATGGATGGTGCTCGGCTTCATGTCCTTCCAGCGCGACATCATCTCCCGCTACAACTCCCCGCTCGGGTTCGGCGTGCTGGTGGTCGGGGCCGGGGTGTGCGTCCTGGCCTACCGCCTGATGCTCCGGATCGGCCGGCTGCCCGAAGAGCAGCGGGTGCTCCGATGAGCTTCAGCTGGTACGGCGCACTGCTCGGCCTGATCGCCGGGTTCGGCGTCGCGCTCGCGGTCCTTCGGCTGCCGGTCTTCCGCCGACCATCCCTCGACAGCCGACTCGGCCCCTACCTCCGCGACGCCGCCGGGCCGGACAGCTACGACCTGTCCGACCGTACGTTCACGCCGTTCCCCACTCTCGAACGCCTGTTCCGGCCCTACTTCCGCAGCGGTGCCGGCGCCCTCGAACGCGTCCTCGGCGGCGGCAGCGTCATCCGTCGGCGGCTGCAGCAGGCGGGACTCGACATGAGCGTGGAGGAGTTCCGGGTCGAGCAGCTGATCTGGGGTGCGGCCGGTTTCGCGGGCGCGCTCGGGCTGTCGGTCCTGGTGCTCATCAGCCGCGGCACCAACGCCATCCCGCTGCTGATCCTCTGCATCGCGGCGTTCGTCATCGGCGTCCTCCTGCGCGACCGTCGCCTCGTCGACCAGGTGAAGAAGCGTGAGGCGCGGATGATGGCGGAGTTCCCGACCGTCGCCGACATGCTCGCCCTGTCGGTCACGGCCGGAGAGGGACCGGTCGCGGCGCTCGAACGGGTCGCCAAGGTCAGCAAGGGCGAGCTGGCCCGCGAGTTCCAGCTGGCCCTTGCCCAGGCCCGTACCGGCGCGACCCTGGTCCAGGCGTTGGAGAGCGTCGGGGACCGTACCAACGTCTCGATCCTGGCTCGCTTCGTCGACGGCATCGCGATCGCCGTTGAGCGCGGCACCCCGCTCGCCGACGTACTCAGGGCTCAGGCCGCGGACGTCCGCGAGGCGGGCAAGCGGGAGCTGATCGAGGCGGGTGGGCGCAAGGAGATCGGGATGATGGTCCCGATCGTCTTCCTCGTGCTGCCCGTGACCGTGTTGTTCGCCTTCTTCCCTGGTGCCATCGGACTGCAGATGGTTTCGCCGTGAGACCTGTGAGAGCACGAAGAGAGGATTGGACGATGTACGCCGTAACGAGGGCAATGCTCGGTGTCATGGCTTGGTTCCACGCCCGCCTCACCACGGGCGGACGCGAGCGGGGCGACCTGGTGGGATGGATCCTGATCACCGTGATGACCGCCGCCTTGGTTGCCGTGCTGTGGGCGTTCCTCGGTCCCCAGCTGCAGCAGATGCTCCAGGAGGCGATCGCGCGCGCTCGGGGCAGCATGCCGTGACGAGACACCCGGCCGCCGAGCGGGTACGAAGCGATGAGGCCGGCTCGGCGGCGGTGGAGTTCGTACTCGTCATGATGGTCCTGCTTCCGCTGTTCCTCGGCATCCTCCAGCTCGGGTTGTTCCTGCACGTGCGCAACACACTCACGGCGTGCGCACACGAGGGCGCCCGGCAGGCGGCCAACTACAACAGCACGCTCGCCGAGGGCAGCTCGACCACCCGCGCGTGCATCAGCGGCGCTCTCTCGGCCGGCATGGCGAGGGGGATCAACCCGGGTACGGGCTCGGCCAACGGCCAGCCGCTGGTGATCATGCGGGTGCGGGCCCAGATGCCCGCGCTCGGACTATGGGGGCCGACGTTTCCCTTCACCGTCTCGGGCCACGCGGTCAAGGAGCCGACGCCGTGAGCGCCCGTGGACAGGTCCGGCCGTGGCGGCGGCGGCTCCTGCCGCGCCGGCTCGGCGGCGAGCAGGGCAACGCCATCGTGGAGTTCTGCTACATGGGGATCCTGTTCCTGATCCCGCTGGTCTACATCATGCTCGCCGTGTTCGACGTGCAGCGGGCGATGTACGGCGTCTCCGCCGCCGCCCGTGACGCCGGCCGGGCGTTCGTGCTTGCTCCGACGGTCGGGCAGGCCGAGGCGCGGGCCCGTCAGGCGGCGACCCTCGCGATGGGCGACCAGGGCCTCGACGTCGGTCCGGGCTTCAGCTACCACTGCGTGGGCGGCTGCCTCCAGGCGGGATCCGCCGTGGTCGTCACGGTCCGCTACACCGTGCCCCTTCCGTTCGTGCCCGACGCCATCGGCGGCCCGTTGGCGTCGATCCCGGTGTCGTTCACGCAGCGGACGCCCTACGGCGACTACCGACAGTCGAGGGGGTGACGGCGGTGAGAGGGCGACGAAGGTCCGGACCTCCTGACGAGCGCGGCCAGCTGCTCCCGCTCATCATCGGCTTCGGGATCATCATCATGCTGCTGTGCGCCGTGGTGTTCGACGCCGCGCAGGCGTTCGTCTACCGGCGCGCGCTCAACTCCATCGCCGACGGCGCTGCACTGGCGGCGACCAACGGTGTCGACAAGGCGGCGATCTACGAGGGCGGCGTCGAGGACCGCGTGGTGCTGAGCCAGCGGCTCGCCCAGGAGGAGGTCAACGCGTACCTCGCCGACGGCGGCCACCAGAGCGTCAACTGCGCCGCCACGGTCGGCGCGACCCAGGTGACGGTGACGTGCGACGGGACGGTCGTGCTGCCGATCACGAACGCGATCTCCGGCAACCAGGGCCGGGTCGACATCAGGGTGGCGGCCTCCGCCGAAACCTTCGCGGTCGTCCCGTAGGCGGGCGCGGCCAGTACCCCCAGCCACCGGGACGGTACGCGCCGACACGGCAGAGATCGGCGTCCGCGTAGGCTTGGGGATCGTGGCTGGACCCGACTTCGACGCAGAGCTCAAGGCCCTCGACTCGACCCTTCGCAGCATCGAGGCCGTCCTCGACCTCGACAAACTGCGCAAAGAGATCGCCGAGCTCAGCGAGCAGGCGTCCGCACCCAACCTCTGGGACGACCAGGCCAACGCCCAGCGGGTGACGAGCCGGCTGGCCGCCAGGCAGAGCGACCTCGACCGGCCGACCGCGCTGCGGCAGCGGCTCGACGATCTCGCCGTCCTCGCGGAGCTGGCGGCCGACGAGGACGACGCCGACACCCGCGTCGAGGCCGAGAAGGAACTCGCCGACCTCCGGCGCGCGGTCGACGCGCTCGAGGTACGCACGCTGCTGTCGGGGGAGTACGACTCCCGCGAGGCACTCGTCACGATCCGGTCCGGCGCAGGTGGGGTCGACGCCGCCGACTTCGCCGAGATGCTGATGCGGATGTACCTCCGCTGGGCCGAGCGGCACAAGTACCCCTCCGAGGTCTACGACACGTCGTACGCCGAGGAGGCCGGCATCAAGTCCGCGACCTTCGCGGTGAAGGCGCCGTACGCCTACGGCACCCTGTCCGTCGAGCAGGGCACCCACCGCCTGGTCCGCATCTCGCCGTTCGACAACCAGGGCCGCCGGCAGACGTCGTTCGCGGGTGTCGAGGTGGTGCCGGTCCTCGAGCAGACCGACGAGATCGACATCCCCGAGGAAGAGATCCGGATCGACGTCTACCGCTCGTCGGGGCCCGGCGGGCAGAGCGTCAACACCACCGACTCCGCCGTCCGGATCACCCACCTCCCGACCGGTGTCGTCGTGTCCGTCCAGAACGAGAAGAGCCAGATCCAGAATCGCGCCACCGCGATGACGATCCTCAAGGCGAAGCTGCTCGCCCTGCGCAAGGCGGAGGAACGGGCCAAGATCGACGACCTGCGCGGCAACGTCACCAGCTCGTGGGGCGACCAGATGCGCTCCTACGTCCTGCACCCTTACCAGATGGTCAAGGACCTGCGTACCGAGCAGGAGACCGGCAACCCGCAGGCGGTCTTCGACGGCGAGATCGACGACTTCGTCGAGGCTGGTATCCGCTGGCGGCGCACGGCCGGCGCCACGGCCTGAACCGGCCGACGGCGCGGATCCGGACCGATGAGCGGCCCGACCACCCGTCGCAGGACGCCCCGGCGCGGTACCTAACTGGACGAGTCGGGCAAATCGACGTCGACGCTTCGTGACGGTCTGGTGTGGAAAGCGTCTCCGGGCGGAGAGTCTGGTACTCGGCGCGGGTTTGGGTCGTACACTCGGGCGTTGGCCGATCTGTACTCGGGCTTGCGCGCCATGGGCAGCCCGGGTCCATCCACCCCCGACCCGGCCAGGAAGCACGCCGTGATCCGCTTCGAGAACGTCAGCAAGGTGTACGACGGGCAGACCCGGCCGGCACTCTCCTCGGTGTCGCTCGACGTCGACAAGGGAGAGTTCGTGTTCCTCGTCGGCACGTCCGGGTCGGGCAAGTCGACGTTCCTCAAGCTCGCCCTGCGCGAGCTGCAGCCCTCCCGCGGGAGGGTCTTCGTGGCCGGCAAGGAGCTCAACCGGCTCTCCAGCTGGAAGGTGCCGCGGCTGCGCCGCCAGATCGGCACGGTCTTCCAGGACTTCCGGCTGCTGCCCAACAAGACCATCTTCGAGAACGTCGCGTTCGCGCTCCAGGTGATCGGCAAGCCGCGCAGCCACATCCGCCGGGTCGTTCCCAACGTCCTCTCGCTCGTCGGACTCGACGGCAAGGAGGGGCGGATGCCGGACGAGCTGTCCGGCGGCGAGCAGCAGCGGGTCGCCATCGCGCGCGCGTTCGTCAACCGTCCGATGATCCTCATCGCCGACGAGCCGACCGGAAACCTCGACCCGTCGACGTCGGTCGGCATCATGAAGCTGCTCGACCGGATCAACCGCACGGGGACGACCGTCATCATGGCGACGCACGACGCCAACATCGTCGACCAGATGCGCAAGCGGGTCATCGAGCTCGAGGGCGGGAAGCTCGTCCGCGACCAGTCCCGCGGCGTCTACGGCTACCAGAGCTGACTGGTGCCGACCGAGGACGATCCACGCACCCGACCCCTCTAGGACACCATGCAGATCAGGTACGCCTTCTCCGAGCTAGGTACCGGACTCCGCCGCAACGTCACCATGACCGTCGCGGTGGTCGTCACGGTCTGGATTTCGCTCGTGCTGTTCGGGCTCGGGCTGCTCGTTCGTTCCGAGGTCGATCTCGTCAAGGGCTTCTGGTACGACAAGGTGGAGATCGCGGTCTTCCTCTGCAACGACGTCTCGTCGTCGCCACAGTGCGCCGACGGGGCGGTCAGCCAGGGGCAGAAGACCGAGATCGAGCAGGCGCTCAAGACCAATCCCGAGGTTCGCCGGGTCTTCCACGAGTCCCAGGACCAGGCCTACGTCCGTTACAAGCGGATCTACGAGGACGCCGCGACGGCCGACATCGTGAAGCCGTCCGACCTGCAGGAGTCGTTCCGGGTCAGCCTCAAGAACCCGCAGGAGTACCAAGGGGTGCAGTCGGCGGTCCAGGGGTTGCCGGGCGTCTTCAGCGTCCAGGACTCCCGCGAGGTGCTCGAGCCGCTCTTCAAGGGCCTCAACGGCCTGCAGTGGATCTCGATCGGGCTGGCCGGCGGCCTGCTCGTGGCGGGGGTGTTGCAGATCAGCAACACGATCCGGCTCACGGTCTTCAGCCGGCGACGTGAGATCGGCATCATGCGGCTCGTCGGTGCGTCGAACTTCTACATCCAGCTGCCGTTCATCATCGAGAGCGTGGTCGCCGCGTTGGTGGGGGCGCTGCTTGCCTGTGGGTCGCTGGCGTTCACCCCGTGGGTGACGACGCGGCTGCGGGAGGACGTACAGGTCGTCCCGTGGATCGGCTGGGAGCAGACTCTGTCCGCCATGCCCATCCTTGCGGGCCTCGGTGTGTTACTGGCTGTAATCGCCTCTTCCGTGACACTCCGGAAATATCTCTCGATCTAGTGGGTACCTCCTAGCCTGGGTGGGCATTCTGCGCACCAAAGGGGGAAATACCCGTGATCCCACATTCTTCCGGTGTAGCTACGCCTCGTGACGAGTGCACCGCTCCGGCTCGGCCGGCTGGCGGGGCGCGGCGGCCGCTGGTCGCCGTCGCCGTGGTCCTCGCGACGGCACTCGCCCTGGGTACGGGCGTACCCGTGGCGCAGGCCGGCCCCGACGACGACAAGCGCCGGGTCGAACGCCAGCTCCGTGGAGCGAAGGCGCATCTCGACGAGTCCTCGGAGCAGCTGGTCGGTGCGACCAGGGAGCTGCGGGCAGCGGAGGTGAAGCTGACGGCGGCGCGGACCCGGCTCGGGTCCGTGCGCGGCCAGCTCGCCGCCGCGAAGGCGGAGGACGCCGCGCTGGCGGCCGCGCTCGTGCAGGCGCAGCGGGACGTGACGGTCGCGGCGAAGGCGGTCTCCGCGGCCGAGGACGGCGTGGCGGCGCAGCGGGTGCGGATCGCGGCCTTCGCCAACGCGAGCTACCAGGGGTCCGCAGTCCAGGAGCTCGCCGCCCTCCTCGACAGCGAGTCGACGGAAGAGCTCGTGGGGCGCGCGCAGATCGTCTCCAGCGTCACCGAGTCCCAGCGTTCTGCTCTCGAACGCCTGAACGCCGCCCAGGCCGACGTGTCGGCCCGGCGGGAAGCGCACCAGGTCGCCGAGCGGGTCGTCGCGCACCAGCGCCGGGACGCCGCGACCAATCTCGACCGCAAGCGGGATCTCGAACGTCAGGCGAGCGCCGCCGAAGCCGGCGTCGCCCGGCTCGTCAGCCAGCGTCGAACCGCCCAGCAGCGGGCCGCCAAGGCACGGACCGACGACCTGCGCCGCTACCGCTCCCTGGTCGCCGAGCGGGAGCGGATCGAGCGGCTGCTCCGGGATCTCGCCCGCGAGCAGGCGCGGCGGCGCAAGCGCGGCGGCGGTGGCGGGGGCGGCGGCAACGGTGCCCTGTCGCGGCCGGTGAACGCGCCGATCACCTCGCCCTACGGCATGCGGTTCCATCCGATCCTGCACCGCTGGAAGCTGCACGACGGTACGGACTTCGGTGCGAGCTGCGGCACCCCGATCCGGGCCGCGGCATCGGGCAAGGTCATCTCCCGCTACTACAACTCCGGCTACGGAAACCGGGTGCTCGTCTCGCACGGATGGATGCGCGGCGCCTCGATCGTGACGGCGTACAACCACCTGTCGTCGTACGCCGTCCGCAGTGGCGAGCGGGTGAGCCGCGGCGAGGTCGTCGGCTATGTCGGCACCACCGGCTACTCGACGGGTTGCCACCTGCACTTCATGGTCTACCGCAACGGCGGCACCGTCGATCCGATGGGCTATCTGTAGGCGACAGCAGCAGCGGCGGCATCTCGGCGTACGTCTGACATTCCGCCCATCGCCGGCACAGCCGATCCCGAGCCTGCCGGCGCCCCTTGCCGGAGAGTGCTTGCGGTCCTCCCCGAAAGGCGTTTGCGGCCATCGGCGAAGATAGGGGGATGGCCAAGGAGCGCGGACGCCGCCTGGTTGCGCAGAACCGCAAGGCGCGGCACGACTACCACATCGACGAGACCTTCGAGGCGGGCCTCGTCCTCACCGGCACCGAGGTGAAGTCCCTCCGTGCCGGGCGCGCGTCCCTGGTCGACGGCTATGGCGTGGTGATGGACGGCGAGCTGTGGCTGCAGGGTGTCCACATCCCCGAGTACACCGAGGGCACCTGGACCAACCACGCCGCCCGTCGCACCCGCAAGCTCCTCCTGCACCGCAAGGAGATCGACCAGATCGGTGTGGCGACCCGCGAGAGCGGCATCACGATCGTCCCGCTGGCGCTCTACTTCAAGGACGGCCGGGCCAAGATCGAGATCGGCCTCGGACGCGGCAAGCGCAGCTACGACAAGCGGCAGACGATCGCCAAGCGTGAGGCCGACCGCGAGGCGGCGCGGGCGATGGCCCGGCGCAACCGCGGGGAGCACTGACCGGCTGTCCACAGCCTGACCAGGTAGCCCGCCGGACCACCTAGGACCAGATAGCCTCCTGCGTCGTGAGGACCACGGCACGCGCAGGCGCACCAGCGCCACCCAGGCCCCGCCGCTCGCGGACCGCGGGCGTTCTGGCCGTGTGCGCGCTCGTAGGCGCCGTCCTCGCCTCGTGGTCCGCTCTGCCGGCCGTCGCCCAGGCCGCCGACGGCGAACGCATCGCCACCTATGACGTCGACCTCGACATCCGGGCCGACGGTTCGGTCCAGGTCACCGAACGCATCGACTACGACTTCGGTGCGACGAGCCGGCACGGCATCACGCGCGACATCCCCACCCGCGAGCCTGCCGACGACCAGCACGACCGCGTCTACCACGTGCGCGACGTCCAGGTCACGAGCCCCAGCGGGGCGCCCGCCGCCGTCGACGCCCAGGACAACACCCGTTCGACGTTCCTGCGGATCGGCGACCCCGACAAGACCGTGACCGGCCGCCAGACCTACGAGATCAGGTACGTCCTCGAGGGATCCCTCAACGCCCAGCCCAAGCTCGACGAGCTGTACTGGGACGCCGTGGGCGAGGGGTGGGACGTCCCGGTCGACCGCGCCACGGCGACCGTCACGGCGCCCGGCGGCATCGAGAAGGTCACCTGCTTCTCCGACCCGTCCGGCGGCTCCGCGACGTGTGACCAGGCCACGCGGGTGGGGTCGGGGAGCGCGGAGTTCGCCCAGCAGAAGCTCCAGCCACGCCAGGCGCTCACGGTCGTGGTCGGGCTGCACAAGGGATCGGTCACCGTGCCCGCGCCCGAGCTCGTCGACAACGGCCTCGACGACACGACCGCCGAGCGGGCCGAGGACAGCACGCACCCACCCGGGCCGTTGTCGTACGCCGTCGCGGGTTTCGCCGTGCTCGGTTCGTTGGGCGTCGCCGGTGTCGGCTACTGGCGCCGGGGCCGCGACCAGCAGTTCCTCGGTGTGCCCCTCGGCATGGTGCCGGCGGGTGGGCAGTCGCAGGACGCCGCGCCGGTTGCCCGCGGACAAGCTGCGGTCGCCCCCGAGTTCCAGCCGCCCGAGGGCATCCGGCCGGGTGTCGCAGGCACGCTGCTCGACGAGCGCGCGGACACCGTGGACGTCTCCGCGACCATCGTCGACCTCGCCGTCCGGCGGCACCTCCACATCGAGGAGATCCCGCCGCCGCACTTCTGGAACAACCGGGACTGGCGGCTCACCAGGTTGGCGCCGCCACCGGGTGACGGCCTCTCGCCGGCGGAAGAGTCGCTGCTGGGCGCGCTGTTCGCCGCGGGCGCCGCACAGGTGCTGATGTCGGAGCTGAAGTACCGCTTCGCGTCGAAGCTCCAGGCGGTCAAGGACCTCCTCTACGACGAGGTCGTCCAGCGGGGGTGGTTCCACAAGCGGCCCGACAAGGCGCGGCGGGCCTGGGAACGCACCGGCTCGCTCATCGCGTTCGCCGGGGTCGCCCTCGGGTTCTTCTCGGTCTCGGCCTCGAGGTTCGACAACGTCGTGATCGGCGTGGGCCTCGTCGTCGGGGGCCTCGTGCTGCACCGGTCGGCCCGCGCCATGCCGGCCAGGACCGCCGCGGGCACCGCGATGCTGGCCCGCGTCCAGGGTTTCCGCCGCTACCTCGAGACCGCCGAGGCCGAGCAGCTTCGTTTCGAGGAGGGCGCCGACATCTTCGGGCGCTACCTGCCGTACGCGATGGTGTTCGACGTCACCGAGCGCTGGGCCCGGGTCTTCGCCGCGCTGGCCGCGACCCAGGCGGCGTCCACCGCTGGCGGCCTCTACTGGTACTCCGGCCCCAGCGGGTTCGACGCGAGCCACCTCGGTGCCTCGCTGACCAACTTCGCCGACTCCACGAGCAGCACGATGTCCGCCTCGCGGTCGTCGTCCTCATCCGGTGGTTCCGGCTTCTCCGGCGGGTCCTCCGGCGGTGGTGGCGGTGGAGGCGGCGGCGGGTCCTGGTGAGCCGCGACCCCCGGCCTTCCAGGTCCGCGGTGGCCGACCCGCGAGCTGGTTCTGAGTACGCCTGACCTCCCGGTTGGGTCCCCGTACTCATGTGGACGGCCCCCGCCGGCTCGCATGCTTGTCCTCGTACGGAGCCTTCACGAGTGGTGATGCCCCTCGTCGAGGGAAGGCGGAGGACACCGATGCGCGACGCGATCCTGGCGGCGGTGGTGTGTGGCGGCGTCGTCGCCACCGGCACCTACCTGTGTCGTGTGCTGCGCCGTCGGGTCGGCGGCCGGTCCGTCATCCCCGGCCTCGACGACGATCTCGCGCGGGTGCTGGTGGCCGCACCCGGGTGCTGGCTGCTCGTCTCCCTCGCGTTCTGGTGGCTGCGGCTGGGTGGACCCCTCCCATGGCTGGTCCCGCTGCTGGCCGGCGCCACCCTCGCAGTCCTCGCGGTCGGTGCCGGCCGACTGCTCGTACTCGCGGCGATGAGCTTCGGAGTCCAGCTGTCACCCGCCGCGGCGGTGCTCGTGTCGGTTGCGGCGGGGTGGTGGGCCTGGGTGCTCGGTCCCGGTCATCCCTGGCAGGCCCGGGCTGCCGGTGTCGCCGTGCTCGGTGCCGTACTCCTCGTCGAGCGGGTGTGGGCCGCGGCACTGGACGTTGCGGTGAAGCGGCGGGAGATCATCTCGACCGGTCTCCGACCGCTCGTGGTCGACGATCCGGCATGGGAGCTCGAGTACGTCTACGTCTCGCCGGACCGGCGCTCGATCAGCGTGGGCTATGAGAATCCGCGCGCGGACAACTCGTTGTCCATCGACCTGCTGCAGCCGGAGCACCATGCGCTCGTTCCGGTCCAGACCGGTGGGCCTCCGTTCCGGCGGTTGGGCCGGTCGTCGCTGCGCTTCCTCGCGCGCGTCCACGACCAGGTGGTCAGGCTGGAGTTCGACCACGGTGACGGGCAGGAGGTCGAGGCGGCACGACTGGCCCGGCGGCTGCGGCCGGTCGACGCGGGTGAGCTGGCCCAGCGCGACGCGGGCCTTGCCGCACGGACATGACGTACGCACGGCGGCGCGGACCCGGACGGTCCGTGGGAACTGGCAGGATGCGCGGGTGACTGCCCCTCCGTCGTCCGACGACCCCTACGAGACGTCCCCGCTGCTGGAGGCGGCCCGTGTCCTTGCCGCGGACCTGCTCGTCCCGCACGCGGCCGAGGTGGACGCCACGACGGTTCCGCGTACGCACCTGACGGCGCTCGGCCAGGCTGGCCTGCTCGGCCTGGCGGCTCCCGTGGAGGACGGTGGCGCGGCTGCACCAGCGGCGTTGCAGCGCCGGATCCACGAGGTACTCGCGGGTGCGGACGCGGCGACCTGGTTCGTCAGTGCCCAGCACCACGGGCCGGTCGGCCTGCTCGCCGCGAGTGCCGCACCGGTGCGCCGGCAACTGCTGCCCGCGCTGATCAGAGGCGAGAAGATCGCGGGAACGGCGTTCGCGCACCTGCGCCGGTGGCCCGACCGTCCGATGGCGGCGGAACGCACTCCGGGCGGCTGGCGGTTCGCCGGGGCCGCGCCCTGGTACACCGGCTGGGGCATCAACGACGTTCTCTCCCTCGGTGCGGTCACGGCCGATGGTGAGGTGGTGTTCGGCATGGTCGAGGCCCGGGACCAGCCCGGCCTCGCGGGGTCGGAACCCGTACGCCTCGCGGCGATGACGGCGACCCGGACCGTACGCCTGTCCGTGGACGACCTGTTCGTCCCCGACTCGCACGTCGTTCTCCGGCAGCCGGTCGAGGGGTGGCTGCACAACGACAAGCGCCAGACGGTCAATCCGGGGCCCGCGGTGTTCGGCCTGACCGGGGCGGCCCTTCGCCTGCTGGCGAAGCGGAGCGCGGAGGCGAGCCTCACGCCCGGCGTCGAAGCGGCGCGGCGGCTGGGCGAGCGACTGGCACACTGCCGGGCCGAGGCCGAACGGCTGCTCGAGACCGTACCCCCCGACGACGCCCACGGCGAACGGCTCGCGTTGCGGGCACAGGCACAGCGGCTCATGATCGACGCGACCACGGCGCTCGTCGTGGCGGGTGGGGGACGGTCGATGACGGCGACGGACCCGGCCCAGCGGCATGCCCGGGAGGCGGCGTTCCTGCTGGTCCAGGCACAGACCCGCCCGGCACGTGAGGTCATGCTTGAGCAGTGGACCCGATAGTGGACCCGATAGTGGACCCAGTAATGGACCTAGTCGTGGATTCGGTGGTGGATTCGGTCGGGGACCCGGTGATCGAGACCCGGTGACGTCCGGTGCGGGTCGGCGTCGACGACGGCGCCTAGGCTGACCCCTCGAGTGCGAGAACGGAGCAAGGAATGCAGCCGACCGGCTTCCGATCGAGCGAGACGGACGAGGCGACGCCGTCCACCGGTGGTGGGTGGCTGCGGCATCTCCGGCTCCGTGCGCGGGAGAGCCTGTTCGACCGGGTCCAGGCGCTGGCGGGCTCGTTCCAGCTGATCGGCTGGCGCAACGGCGTGCGAGCCGTGGAGTACTCCGTTCGCCGGGCCCGTCTCGATCGCGACCTGGAGGAGCTGCCGGTGTCCCCGGTGCGGACGCCCGGACGCCTCGAGGCAGCTGACGAGATCCCGGGCGGTGCGCGGATCTCGTTCACCAACGCGGCCGTGGACGTGCGGTTCCTCGCGGGCGGCGGGGTCTTCGTGGCCTGGGATGGTGCCGCGCCCACCCCGTCGTACGCGGTGGGTGTCTTCGACGGCACCGGCCAGGGTCCTCAGCTCGCCTCGGGTACCCAGCTCACCCAGGAGGACGACAGCTGGACCGTCAGGTCCGGAGGGCTCCTGGTCACGGTCGATTCCGAAGGCGGGCTGACCTTTCGCTCGGCCAGTGGCCGCTCGCCGGGTGGTCGCCCCCCGGGTGGTGGGTCGACAGGTGACACGGTCGCCGGTGCCGGTCGTACCACCGGTGACGCGGAACCCGAGGCCAGCAGTGCACCCCTGCGCTACGACCCGCCGCCGCAGTGGGAGGGTACGGCCTGGACGCACCGGAGCATCGTCGACAGTGACGGCGCCGTCCTCGGACTCGGCGGCCGGAGCGCACCGCTCGACCGCCGCGGCCGCGTGTACCGGCTGTGGAACAGCGACCCGGGTGGCACGTACGCGCTCGGCGACGACCCGCTCTGCCTGTCGATCCCGGTCTACCTCGTGGTCGCGAGCGCAGGCTCCCACCTCGCGTTCTACGACAACAGCTTCGACGGCACCGTCGAGGTGGCCGAGGACGTGGTCGCCCGGCTCACCGGCGGGCCGCTGCGCTACTACGTGTTCGACGGCACACCCGCCGAGGCCCTCGAGCGGTACACCGCGCTCACCGGCCGACCGGCGCTGCCGCCCCGGTGGGCGCTGGGCTACCACCAGTGCCGCTGGGGCTACGGCAGCGAGGAGGTCGTCCGCGAGGTCGCCGCGGAGTTCGCGGAGCGTGACCTGCCGCTGTCCGCCCTCTGGCTCGACATCGACCACCACGTGGAGCACCGGCCGTTCACCGTCGACCCGACCCGGTACGCCGACCTGGGCGGACTCACCGCAGAGCTCGCCGAACGCGACGTCCACGTCGTCGTCATCGCCGACCCCGGCGTCGCAAAGAAGCGCGGCGACCCGTTGTACCGCAGTGGCCTGGCCGCCGACGCGTTCTGCCGGGACGCGCGGGGCCGGGTGATCCCGGGCGTGGTCTGGCCCGGCCGCACCGTGTTCCCAGACTTCACCGCACCGCGCACGCGGGCGTGGTGGAGCGAGCAGTACGCCACCTACCTCGCGCTCGGCGTCGACGGGTTCTGGCACGACATGAACGAGCCGTCCGTCTTCGCCGCATGGGGCGACGGGACGCTGCCGCTCTCGACCCGCCACGACCTCGACGGCAAGGGCGGCGACCACCGCGAGGCGCACAACATCTACGCGCTGACGCTGAACCACGCCGGCTTCGACGGCGTCCGCCGACTGCGGCCCGACCGGCGTCCCTTCCTCCTTTCACGGTCGGGGTTCGCGGGCATCCAGCGCTATGCCGGGACCTGGTTGGGCGACATCGGGACCTCCTGGGAGGGGCTGCGGATCAGCCTGACGTTCACCCTGGGGCTCGGCTGCACCGGCGTGCCGTACTCCGGTCCCGACATCGGCGGGTTCGACGGTCACCCCACGAACGAGCTGTACGTGCGGTGGTTCCAGCTCGGCGCCTACCTCCCGTTCTTCCGGGTGCACTGCGCGGCGACGCTGCCGCGGCGCGAGCCGTGGGAGCTGGGACCCGAGGTCCTGGCGCAGGTCCGGCCGGCGCTCCTCGAGCGGTACTCCCTCCTGCCGTACTGGTACACGCTCGCGTTCGAGGCACACCGCACCGGAGCGCCGTACGTCCGCCCGCTGCTCTGGGCCGATCCCTACGACGCGGCGCTGCGGTGGGAGGACGACCAGTTCCTGCTGGGTGAGGCGCTGCTCGTCGCGCCGGTGCTCGAGGAGGGGGCGCGGGAGCGCGCGGTCCGGTTGCCGCGGGGGCGCTGGTACGACCGCCGGACGGGCGAGGCGTACGACGGGCCGGGCCACGTGAGCGTGGCGGCGCCCCTCGACGAGACTCCGGTCCTCGTCAGGGCGGGTGCGGTGGTCCCGGTCGACCAGGGCGGCAAGGTCGTGCTCGAGGCGTACCTCCCCGGTCCCGATGACGACCCCGGACCCGGTGGGCAGCTGGTGTCCGACGGCGGCGACGGGTACTCCGCGCCCGTGGAGGAGCGGTTCACGATCGAGCGCGACGGCGACGGCACTCCGGTGGTGCGCTACACCGGCCCGGCCGCCGAGCTCCCGTACGCCGTGCGCTGGTGTCCGAGTCCTCCGTCGGGCGGCGAGCGCTAGGCCGCTACGACAGGTGCCGGAGGCGGATCGTCTCCGGCATCTCCCGCAGCACCCGCACCACGTCGGGCTCGGCGGGCGCACCGGTGTCGGTGATGACGTAGCCGACCTCGCCGCGCGTACCCAGGAACTGCCCCTCGATGTTCACCCCGTGCTCGGCAAGGACACCGTTGATCGTCGCCAGCACGCCGGGGGTGTTGACGTGGACGTGCGCCAGCCGGTGCGCACCGACGCGTTCGGGGAGGGCCAGCTCGGGGAGGTTCACGCTGAGCGAGGTGTTGCCGTCGTGGGCGTAGTGCCGCAGCTTCGACGCGACGAACCGCCCGATGTCCTGCTGGGCCTCCTCGGTCGACCCGGCGACGTGCGGGGTGAGGATCACATTGGGCAGCCCGCGCAGCTCGGACTCGAACGACTCGCCGCGGCGCTTCGGCTCGCGCGGGAACACGTCGACGGCCGCTCCGGCGAGGTGGCCGGACTCGATCCGGCGCCGGAGCGCCGCGTGGTCGACCACGAACCCGCGGGACAGGTTGAGGAAGATCGCCTCGGGCCGCATCCGGGCGAACTCCTCGTCGCCGAAGATCCCGCGGTTGCCCGGGCGCCCGTCGACGTGCAGCGTGACGACGTCGGAGGCCTCGAGCAGCTCCTCCATCGAACTGCAGCGAACGGCGTTGCCGAGCGCGAGCTTGTCGGCGATGTCGAAGAACGACACGGACATGCCGAGGGTCTCGGCGAGCACCGACAGCTGGCTGCCGATGTTGCCGTACCCGACGATGCCGAGCCGGCGACCCCGGATCTCGTGGCTTCCCACCGCGGACTTGTCCCAGACGCCGGCGTGCATGTCGCGGCTCTTGTCCGTGAGTCGTCGGGTCAGCGCGATGATCTCGGCGATCGCCAGCTCCACGACACTGCGGGTGTTGGAGAACGGCGCGTTGAAGACGGCGATGCCTCGCCGGGTGGCGGCCGGCAGGTCGATCTGGTTCGTACCGATGCAGAACGCCCCGATCGCCACGAGGTCGCTCGCGCGGTCGAGCACGGCGTCGGTCAGCTGAGTGGTCGAGCGGATGCCCAGCAGGTGGACCCCCGCGATCCGGTCCGCGAGCTCCGCCGCGCCAAGGGCACCGTCGCACGTCTCGACCTTGCAGCCGGCGTTCGACAGCAGCTCGGTGGCATCGGCGTGGATGTTCTCGAGGAGCAGGACGTTGAGGTGGTCGTCACCGGGCGGGGCCATGGACTCGATGGTGCCCCCTGCGGCCCGGGCTGCCGCACCCGGGGGCGGTATGCGTGGGATTCGGGTAGCCCGGGCACCCCCAGGTCGGCGAGGATGGGCGGGTGCCCGTCACCGTCCCGCTCTCGCAGTCGTGACCGGCTCACGGTCGGCAGGCCGCTCAGTCGCCCGCCAGACCGGCCGATCGTCGCCCCTGCGCCGGCGGGTGCCGTACCGCTGGTGGATGGTCGCCGCGCTGTCCGTCACGACCACCGCGGGCTACGGCGTCCTGGCCTACGCGTTCGCGGTGTTCCTCGTACCCCTGCAGGCGAGTCTCGACGTCAGTCGTACGGCCATCACGTTCGCGCCGGCCGTGAGCCTGCTGACGTCCGCCGCGATGGCGGTGCCGGCCGGCCGCTGGCTCGACCGGCACGGCGGCCGGGCGCTGATGGTCGCGAGCTCCGTCCTCGCCACCGGCTGCCTGCTGGCCTGGTCGCGGGTCGAGAACCTCCTCCAGCTGTACGCCGTCTCGGTCGGCCTCGGTGTGGCCGCGGCGGGCGTGCTCTACGAGGCCGCGTTCGCGGTCGTGGTCACCTGGTTCCAGGGCCACCGGCGGGGGACGGCGATGCTCGCGATCACGATCGTCGGGGGGTTCGCGTCGACGATCTTCCTTCCGCTCACCGGGCTGCTCGTCGAGTGGTACGGCTGGCGGACGGCGCTCGTCGTGCTCAGCGTCCTGTACGGCGGTCTCACCATCCCGCTGCACCTGGTCGTCCGCCGGCCGGCGCACGTCGGGGTGCCGAGGGCGCAGGACCAGCCAGCCGAGAGCCCAGCCGAGAGCCCAGCCGAGAGCCCAGCCGAGAGCCCAGCCGAGAGCCCAGCCGAGAGCCCGGCCGACGGCAGCTCCGGGACGCGCGCGGCCTGGCCAGATCCCGTCGCCGAGCGGGCCCGTGCGGTGCGGGCCGCGTTCACAGATCCCGGCTACTGGCTGATCGCCGCCGCGTTCGTCGCCGAAGGTGTGGGCATCTTCGTCATCAGCGTCCACCTCGTCGCCTACCTCGGCGAACTCGGCCACGCCGCGACGGTCGCGGCCACCGTCGCCGGGCTGCTCGGGGTCCTCTCGGTCACCGGGCGGGTGGCGACGACGGCCGCGCAACGACGGTTCGCGTTGACGTCGGTCCTCGTCTGCGTGTTCGTGCTCCAGGCGGCCGGGCTGTTCCTGCTGCCGTGGGTGGGTGGCGTCCTCGCCGGAGCGATCGGGTGCGTCCTCGCGATCGGCCTCGGTTTCGGTGTCGGCACGATCGCGCGGCCGGCGCTGATCGCCGAGCGGTACGGCGTCGCGGGGTACGCCACGCTGGCCGGTCTGCAGGCCGCGTTCCTGATGGTGACGAAGGCGTTCGCTCCACTGGGTGCGTCCTGGCTGCGGACCGCGACCCACAGCTACACGCCGGTCATGCTCGTGTGCGGGGTCGTCAGCCTGGTGGGCGCCGCGGGATTCCTGGGCGTCGGCAGGCTCCCGAAGCGCTGACGTACGCCCGCCGACCTACGCGCCCGGCAGACGTAGGGGCGTACGACCGGACGGCCTGCCATCGGACGGGCCCGCCATCGGACGGGCCCGCCATCGGTCCCGTGGTGTCACCCGGCCGGCGTCACGACCCGAGGCTCCTGGTGCGCCACGCCACTGGCGAGCCGCAGCGAGAGCGCCGCCGCCACGAAGCAGAGCAGCCCGGCCCCGGTGAACGCGAGCGTGTAGCTGCCCGCCGTGTCACGAACGACGCCGGCCACGGTGGCCGCGATTGCCGCGCCGATCTGGTGGGACGCGAAGACCCAGCCGAACACGACCGGTCCCGCGTTGCCGAAGTACTGCCGGCACAGCGCGATGGTCGGCGGCACCGTGGCCACCCAGTCCAGCCCGTAGAACACGATGAACACGAACAGGCTCGGGTGGGTGGACGCGCCGAGGAGGAACGGCAGGACGAGCAGCGAGCCGCCGCGCAGCGCGTAGTACGCACCGAGCAGCACAGGTGCCGGCAGCCGGTCGGTGAGCCAGCCGGACAGGACGGTCCCCACGATGTCAAGGATGCCGATCACGGCGAGCAGCGAGGCCGCGATGGGCTCGGGCATCCCGTGGTCGTGGGCGGCCGGGATGAAGTGGATCTGGATCAGGCCGTTGGTCGAGATGCCGCAGATCCCGAACCCGCCCGCGAGCAGCCAGAACGCCCGGGTGCGTACGGCCGAACGCAGGACGCCGAGCGCCGTGCCGGCGGCTGGGTGTGGGGTGGGCGTCGCGGCCGCGGCGGCCGGTTCGTCCTCGGGCGCGCCGTAGGCCCGCAGGCCGACGTCCTTCGGGTGGTCCCGGATGACCAGCACGACGAGCGGGATGACGGCGACAGCGGCGGCGGCGACCACGACCGAGGCTGTCCGCCAGCCGTGGCCCGCGACCATCGCGGCGAGCAGGGGCAGGAAGATCAGCCGGCCGGTGGCACCGCCGGCCGTGAGCACGCCGGTGACGAGGCCGCGGTGGCGGACGAACCAGCGTCCGGTGACCGTGGCGACGAACCCCAGCGCCATCGCACCGGCCCCGAGACCGACGAGGATTCCCCAGCACAGCAGCAGCTGCCAGCTCTGCGTCATGAACACGGTGAGGCCGGCGCCGACCGCGATGAGCGCGAGGGCTCCGGTCATCACCCTGCGCATGCCGTACCGGTTCATCAGGGCGGCCGCGAACGGCGCCGTCACGCCGTAGAGGACGAGGTTGACCGACACCGCGAACGAGATGGTGCCGCGGGACCAGCCGAACTCGTCGTGCAGGGGCGTCACCATCACACCGGGCGATGCGCCGAACCCGGCGACGCCGACGAGCGCCAGCAGGGACACCGCGGCGACGAACCAGGCGCGGTGGAGGCGCCGCCGGCGGACCGGGGGAGGGACGGAGGGGATCGAGGAGGCGGAGGTCGAGATCGGATGGTCGCGAGGAATGTCCGGATCGCTGGACTCGTACGGCGTCACGTTGACCAAGCATGTCCGGATTCCGACGTCGCAGCGAGTGGCCCGGAAGCCATGATGTGAAAGGATCGGGCCATGCAGTCCTCTCCTGCCCGCAGTGTGGTCGCCGTGCTCGCGCTCGACCATCTCG
The DNA here is from genome assembly GCA_963721745.1 of uncultured Actinomycetota bacterium. Taxonomy (GTDB): domain Bacteria; phylum Actinomycetota; class Actinomycetes; order Propionibacteriales; family Actinopolymorphaceae; genus Thermasporomyces. The sequence continues at coordinate 660,388 of CAVRKO010000009.1, forward strand.
TTCCGTTCGACCTCGGCACCGCGACGCAGGTGCTGGGTACGGCGCGGGATGCCGAGGGCCACCGGCTCTACGACGTACGCGTGTGCACCGTCGGCAGCCGGCCGATCCGGACCGAGGCCGGTTTCCAGGTGGTGCCCGAGCACGGCCTCGAGGTGCTCGAGGGCGCCGACACCCTGGTCGTGCCCGGCATCCACGGCGGACCGCCGATGTCCGACGGAACCCTCGACCCCGCCGTCCTGACCGCCCTGCATCGCTTCGCCCGTGCCGGCGGGCGCCTGGTGTCCATCTGCACCGGAGCGTTCGTCCTCGCCGCGGCCGGCCTCCTCGACGACCGGCCGGCGACGACCCACTGGAGGCACGCGGACCAGTTCCGCGCCCTCTACCCCCGCGTCCGGCTCGACCCGGGGGTGCTGTTCGTCGACGACGAGGACATCCTGACCTCCGCCGGCGTGGGTGCGGGGATCGACCTGTGCCTGCACGTCGTACGCCGAGACCACGGTGCCGAGGTGGCCAACAGCGTCGCCCGGCGATGTGTCGTACCACCCTGGCGGGACGGCGGGCAGTCGCAGTTCATCGAACGCCCGATGCCGTCGGTCGACGGCGTGACCACCGAGCCCACCCGGGCGTGGATGCTGGGCCGGCTCGGCGAGCCGCTCGACCTCGCCGCGATGGCGGTCCAGGCGCGGATGAGCGTCCGTACGTTCACCCGGAGGTTCCGCGAGGAGACCGGCATGAGCCCGCTCGCCTGGCTGGTCCGCCAGCGGATCGAGCGGGCCCGGCACCTGCTCGAGGAGACCGATCTTCCGGTCGACCGGGTGGCGCGCGACGCGGGGTTCGGTACGCCGGCGTCGATGCGGCAGCACCTGCGGGAGACCGTCGGCGTGTCCCCGCTCGCGTACCGGCGGACGTTCCGCGGCTCTGCCAGACCGGCCCTCCACGGCTCTGCCTGACCGGCCCTCCGCGGTTCGGCCCGACCGGCCCCTTCGCCGGACGGCCGCACTGGCCTTTCGCGGCTCGGCCGGACGGCTTCCCGCGGGCCGGCGCGGTGGCCATGATGGGGCCATGACGTGGACCGCCCCTGCGATCACGCGGGTAGACGAACCGTTCGTCGCCGACGAGCGCACCATGCTCGAGGGCTTCCTCGAGTGGCAACGCGGCACGCTCCTGCACAAGTGCAGCGGCCTCACCGGCGAGCAGCTCGCCCGGCGCCCGGTGCCGCCGTCGGACCTGTCGCTCCTGGGCCTCGTACGCCACCTGGCATCGGTCGAGCGGCACTGGTTCCGGCTTCGGTTCCGAGGCGAGCAGCTAGAGCCGCTGTTCTCCCGCAAGGATCAACCCGGTGTGGCGTTCCGCGAGACCGACGCCGACCGTGCGGAGGCCGAAGTGGCATGCCTCCGGGCCGAGTGGGAGGCGTGTCGGCAGGCGGTGGTCGGCTTCCCGCTCGACGCGACGTTCGTCGTCGAACGATGGGGCGAGATGTCCTTGCGCTGGCTCTACCAGCACATGATCGACGAGTACGCCCGGCACAACGGGCACGCCGACCTGCTCCGTGAGTGCATCGACGGCGAGGTCGGCTCCTGAGCTAGGACAGGTGCGCGGGATCGACCGCCCGCTTGAGGGAGCTCGCCCGCACGTGCAGCTGGGTGGGCAGGACCGTCACCGTGGGCGGCCGTGACGGGTCGCCGATCCGCTGCAGGAGCAGCTCGGCCGCCGTGCGCCCGATGTCGTACGTCGGTTGGGTGATCGTGGAGATCGGTGGCCGGATCAGCGTGGCGCAGGGTACGTCGTCGAAGCCGAAGACGCCGACGTCCTCCGGTACGCCGACGCCGCGGCCCACCAGGCACTCGAGCGCGCCGACCGTCATCAGGTTGTTGGTCGTGAACACGGCGTCAGGTCGGGGCGTGTGGTCGAGCAGGTCGGCCATCGCGCGGTAGCCGCCGTCCTCACGAAAGTCGGTGTGGCGGATCAGCCGGGTGTCGACGCTCCTGCCGGCTGCCCGGAGTGCCCGGCGGTAGCCCTCGAGCCGCTGCTGCGCCGTGCTGACGTCCCTCGGCCCGGTGATGCACGCGATCCGGGCGAACCCCTCGTCGATCAGGTGGGCGGTGGCGAGCTGAGCCGCCTGCTCGTTGTCGACCGCCACGATGTCGACGGTGGCGCCGGGAACCTGGCGGTCGATCGCCACGATGGGGACGGACGCGTCGAGCAGTTCGCGTACGTGGGCGCTCCGGCTGGTGGGGGAGATGATGACGCCCGCCATCTGCTCGGCGAGGATCGCGGCGATGTAGCTGGCCTCCTTGTCGGGATCCTCGTCGCTGTTGCAGAGCACGACGGAGTACTGCGACGTGCGCGCGACGTCCTCGACCCCTCGGATGAGCGTGGTGAAGAACGGGTTGTTGATGTCGGAGACGAGCACCGCCCACAGGTTGGTCTGGCTGCGCCGCAGGCTCCGGGCCAGCGCGTTGGGGCGGTAGTCGAGCGCCTGGGCGGCCTTGCGGACACGCTCGGCCAACGCCTCGTCGACGGTCTGCTTTCCGTTGAGGACGCGGGAGACGGTCGAGGGCGAGACCTGGGCTCGACGTGCGACGTCATAGATCGTGGTCATCGCAAGGCTCAGCGTAAGCCATGGCAGGCGCGAGATCCGCTCTCCGGGAGGCCGGTACCGGTTCGGTGCGATGGCCGATCTCCGCCGCACGTCCACGGTCCCGGGACATGGAACGCCGGCTCCCGAGACTTCCGGGAGCCGGCGTTCCGAGGGGGTCCGGGCACGTCGTCGGGCTCGGGACTCAGATCATTCGGCGGGCGAGGTTCTCCTTGGTCGCCGGGCCGGACTCCGAGGTGGCGATCCAGGGAGCGTTGGGATACAGGTGGAGGACGCCCTCCTCGAGCGAGGTGTGCCGACCCTCGAGGATCCTCTTGGTCAGGGCGTCGTCGGTGCTGTCGGAGTTGTTCCACATGCGGGCGAACAGCTCGTCGACCCGCACCCTGGACTGCTCGCAGAACGCTGCCGCGAGGTCGCATGCCGCCGCGCCTGCCTCCGGATCTTCCTTGCTCAGCATCTCGGCGCGTACGCAGGACGCGGTCATCGCGAACAGCTCGGCACCGATGTCGACCACCCGGGCAAGGAAGCCTTGACGGAACTCCAGCTTCGCCTGCCAGCGCGCCATGCCGTAGAACGTGTTGCGCGCGAGCTTGCGCGAGGACCGTTCGACGAACCGCATGTGCTTCGCCAGCGGACCGAACTCGCGGTAGCCCTTGGGCAGTTGGCCCCTGCCCACCGCGAGCCGCGGCAGCCACCGTGCGTAGAACCCGGTCGCACCCAGCGCCGACCGCAGCTTGGCCGACACGGACGCCCGCGTGTTGGCGAGGTCACCCGCGGCCTGCAGGTGGGCGTCGACAGCCTCCCGGGCGATGAACAGGTGCATGATCTCCGTCGAACCCTCGAAGATCCGGTTGATCCGCATGTCGCGGAGCATCTGCTCGACCGGGATCGCGCGTTCGCCACGTGCCGCCAGGGACTCCGCGCTCTCGTAGCCACGGCCCCCACGGATCTGGACGAGCTCGTCGATCATCGTCCAGGCCTTCTCGCTCGCGTACAGCTTGGCGATCGCGGCCTCGAGCCGGATGTCGAACTCGCCCTTGTCGGCCATGTTCGCCGAGAGTTCGAGAACGCTCTCCAGCGCGTACGACGTGGCCGCGATGAACGCGATCTTGTGCGCGACCGCCGCGTGCCGGCCGATCGGGCGTCCCCACTGCTCCCGCTCGACGGACCACTCGCGGGCCACCTTCAGCGCCCACTTGCCCGCGCCCGCACACATCGCCGGGATGGAGATCCGGCCGGTGTTGAGCGTGGTGAGGGCGATCTTGAGGCCCTGGCCCTCCTTGCCCAGGCGGTTGGCCGCGGGGACCTTCACCTGGTGGAACCGGGTCACGCCGTTCTCGATGCCCCTGAGGCCCATGAACGAGTTGCGGTTCTCGACCGTGATGCCGGGCGAGTTCGCCTCGACGACGAACGCCGTCACGCCACCCCGGTGCCCCTCCCTCTCGGGCACCCGGGCCATCACGACGAGCAGTTCGGCGACGACGCCGTTGGTCGTCCAGAGCTTCACACCGTCGAGGACGTACGACGAACCGTCCTCGCTCGGCACCGCCTGCATCGACAGCCGGGCGGGGTCGGAACCGACGTCGGGCTCGGTGAGCAGGAACGCGCTGATCGCACCGCGCGCGCATCGCGGGAGGAACTCCCGCTTCTGCTCCTCGGTCCCGAACATCTTGACCGGCTCGGGCACCCCGATGGACTGGTGCGCGGACAGCAGCGCGCCGATGCTCGGGTGGACCGAGCCGGCGAGCATGAGCCCCCGGCCGTAGTCGAGCATCGACAGGCCGAGGCCGCCGTACTCCTCGGGGATCTTCATACCGAACGTGCCGAGAGCCGCGAACCCCTTGGCGTACTCGTCCGGTATCCGTGCCTCGCGCTCGATGACCTGGCCGTCGAGCGTCTCGCAGTAGGCCCGCAGGCGCTCCAGGAAGGCCTGGCCCTTCGCTGCCTTGTCCTCGGGCGTACGAGGCGGCGGGTGGACGAGGTTGAGGCGGAATCTGCCGAGGTAGAGATCCTTGGCGAAGCTCGGCTTGACCCAGGTGGTCTCCCGGGCCGCCTCAGCAACCGCGCGAGCTTCCACTTCAGTGACGCGTTTGCCCTGGCTCATGGCTCATCCCTTTCGCCGTGGCGGTGCTACTCATCAGTGTTACTCGCGAGTAGGAGAACGCAAGGCAGTTTCGCCATTCCGGATGGTGGGACGACGCCGGGAGGTTTCGAGGGTTGGCGTTGACAGACCGCCATGCTTAGTCACACTCTGCGCATAGGGCCGTATTGCAAAATCGCATACTGGGTGTGAAACGGACATGTCTGGCACTGCGGGGAAGGTGAGCGGATATGAGATCGCAGGAACGGCGACACCGGTCGGGGGAGCTCGACGTCGACCCACTCGCCACCGCCCGCACGGGACCGGCGGTCGGCGGCAGCTACGCACCCGACCATTTGCCCGACCAGGCCGACCACCGGCCGGGGGCGGCGGAGCCTGGCCATGGCCAGCAGGTCGATGCGCTGACCACGATGCTTGCCCACCTCGACGTCGAGCCGGGGATGCGGGTTCTTGCGATCACCACCGGAGACGCGGGGGAGTGCGCCGTTCTGCACGACCGTCTCGCCGACGCGTCCGTCGTCACGGCGCCTGTGGGCCGGCTCCAGATGCCGGGCCGGTGCGGCGGGTTCGACCGCGTACTCGTGACCGTTCCTGTCGTGGAGGTGTCGTACGACTGGGTCAACGCCGTCCGCTGCGGTGGCGTCCTGGTCGTGCCGTGGGTCAACCCCTTCGCCGGACCGTCCCTGGTCCGACTGACCGCCGACGACAACCGGGCGGCCGGGACATTCGTCACCACCCTTTCCGGCCTGGGGGATCCCTGGCCCGGGAGCACCAATGTCTTCGACCTCCACGCCGGCACCCTCGAAGCGGGCATGCCGGCGCCGTGCACGCTCGATCCGGCGACGCTCTGGGCCGACAGCGACATGATGTTCGCGTTCGGTATGCGGCTACCCGACCTCTCCTACACGGCGGCCGAGACCCGCGACGGCTCCGGCCGGATCGCCCGATGGGTCTATGCCCATGACGCCTGGGCCGGTGTGACCGCGGCCGCGGATGGTGGCGACGCCCGCTGGGAGCAGTACGGCATCCGCAAGCTGTGGGCCGCGGTCGAGGGCGCCTACCGCTGGTGGGTCGACAACGACCGCCCCGCGCCCGACGCATTCGGTATGACGGTCGCGTCGTTCGGCCAGTTCGGCTGGCTCGGCAACCGGTACTCCGGACGGATCTGGCGGCTCTGAGCGGAAGGGCGCGGCTCCACCCGCGTCAGCTCGCCTCGGGTTCGGTCGACAGCCGCGGCGCGCCCTCCGTGGGCGTCCCGAGGCTCCGGCGCGGCACGACGCGGTGCACCGTCGCCAGCACGAGCGCAACGACGAGGCAGGTCGCCCCCGCCACGCCGGACGCACTCCCCGCGTACGCGGTGGCCAGCCGCGCCCGGCCGAGGTCGACCGGCGCGGTCGCCCGCCCCTGGTCGGTCAGGCCGAGGGCGGCGCCGCCGGCTAGCAGCAGGCCCACGCCGATCAGCGCGAGGGCGGCCACCGCGTACGGGTGGGCGTCCCTGGCGTCGCCCGCCTCGTCCGGTGCCCCGGCGAGGACGAGCAGGAAGCCCGCCGCGGCGCCCCAGGCGCCGACGACCAGGACGGCCGCCACCGCGTCGCTCGGGCGGTGCCAGCCGGCCGACAGGGTGGCGATCCCGGTCAGGGCGGCGTACGCGGCACCGAGCAGCGCCACCGTCCCGCGCAAGCGGGGCGGTAGGACGAGGACGGTCGCGACGACCACGGAGGCGGCCACGGTCATGTGGCCGCTGGGCATGCTGTTGGGGGCACCGATGTTCGTCCCCTCGATGCCCACGTCGGGCCGGTGGATCAGGACGTGCTTCAGGACCTGGGTCGTCAGGTTGGCACCCGCGACGAGGATCGTGGCGACGACGGCGAGGAGGTATCTCCTGCGGACGAGCGCGACGAAGCCGACGGCGATCGTCGCGGCGACGAGCGACGCGACGGAGACCGCGTTCGAGCAGGGTGCTCAGCACCGACAGGACGCGGGTCCTCCCGATGCCCGAGCCGACCAGGGCCGTGGCGTCGACCACCTGGCCACGGGTCGTACGGACGAAGACCCACCAGACGAGCGTCAGCGCGGCGACGTGCGCCAGTGCAAGAACGACCAGCCAGGTCGCCAGCAGCCGGCGCGCGCCACTCGTCATGCCGCCACGCTAGCCCGCGTCCGCCGAAGGCTCCGGCGTTCGAGGGCATGACACAATCAGCCGCGATCGGGGGTGTCCGGGGGACGGATCCGGGGAGGGATCCCACGTGAGGCACGTCGACCTGCCGACCTTGTCCGAACGCGCCCGCCTGCTCGTCATTGCCGGAGTCTTCGCCGGCGCCATCCTCGCGACCGTCCTGATGGCGGTCGTCTTCGTGAGTGGCGGATCCGCGCACGAGAGCGCCAACGGGCTACCCGTCGCGGCCAGCGCGACGCCGCAGGACCGCGAGTCCACCAGGCCGACTGGGTTGTCGAAGCGCGGAACGACCAAGCCCACCGCGACCCACTCGCCGACGGTGAAGGCGTCGCCGGCCAGCCCGAGCCCGACGAAGGCGGTCGCCCGTCGCGAACGCCCGGTCGTGAGTGTCGTACGCACCGACAGCTGGAGCAACGGGTTCGTCGGCGTCGTCACCGTCGCCAACACGACCAAGCAGCCGGTGCGGTGGGCGCTCAGCTTCGACCTACGGAACGCCGAGATCGACGACTCCTGGCAGGCCCAACTGAACCAGGACGACTCCGGCATCGTCCAGGTCAGCGGGCACGACTGGAATGCCGTGGTCCAGCCGGGCGAGCGCGTGCAGTTCGGGTTCCGCGCTGTCGGTACGGACCGGCCGCGGATCCGCGACTGCACCCTCAACGGCGAGCCGTGTCGGCTCCGGCGGTGAGCCTGCCGGCTTCCGGGGCTGATCCCTCAGACCTGCCCTAGGTCCATTGCACGGTGACGCGGGTGCCGTCGCCGACAGCACCGGTGACGCGTACGACCTGCCGGCCACCTTCCGTGCGCACCTCGCCGGGCCCGTCGACGCTCACCTTGCGGTCGGTGTCGAACGCGGCCGCAAGGGTGGGTTGACGGGGCGCGAACGTGACGGAGTTCCCTTCCATGGCAGCGATCTCGGCGGTCGCGTAGGCGAGTCGGACACCGTTGAGGCGGAGGTCGAGGGGCAGCATGAGGCCGCGCCGTCCGCCGAGGGCGAACCGGTGCCCACCGAACAGCGGCTGTCCGTGCTCGGTGAGGCCGAACTCCGAGTCGTAGCCGGTGAGGTTCATCGCGTGCACGAGGCGTTCGCCGTCGTCGTTGGCGGTCGAGGTCACGACCAGGCTGGGGTGAGCGGCGTCGTGCGTGAGTGCGGGAACGCTGCCGAGGCGTGCCAGAGCGGTGCGGTAGAAGTCGACGTCGTTGCCGGGGTAGTCCGTCGTGATCACCACGGCGCGGCCGTTGCCGACAGCGACCTCGAAGCCGCACCCGTCTCTGGAGTCGTACTCGTACAGCACGGTCTCGCCGGCCGCCGCCGCGAGCAGTTGGGTGTAGGACACCCGCACCTCTGGGCGCAGCGCCGCCCATCCGGCGGCGGCCACGGAGAGGAAGTAGCGATGGTCGCCGGTCCGGAAGCCGCGCGGCGTGAGGCCGAGAGCGTCGCGCAGCATGGTGCAGGGACGGGCCTGGAGGTCGTACGCCGGGACCTCGCCGCACAGCAGTAGCCGGCCGCCACTCAGGAGGTACGTCGTGAGGGTCTCCTGGAGCTTCGCGTCCAGGTACCGCGCGGAGGCCAGGGCGAGGACCGGCGTGGTGTCGGGGCTGAGCGTCCCCGCCTGCAGGTCGACCGCACCGAAGCGGAAACCGCCGAGCAGGAGCGCGCGCGCCATCAGCTGGCCTGGTCCGCCGAACCGGTGCTGGCCGAGGTTGTCGACGATCTCCCGCACCACCGTGCTCTTCGGCGGGACCAACTCGGTCATGAAGTAGTCGGGGACGAACGCCATCGCGAGGTCGTCGTGCTCCTCGTCCATGGCGGCGAGCTTCGGTCCGATCGCGCGGACCGCGTGGATCACCTCCGCTGTCCGCGGATACGTCAGGCCCAGCTGGCCCTCGGCGCCGACCGGCGCGCCGGTGCCGTGCCGCTCGCCGGTGAACGCGATCCGGTCGTTCCCGTCGCCGACGGGCGCATCGAGCCGGGAGTTGATGCCGCCCGCGAAGAGGTAGTAGTTGATCAGCCGGTTGCCCTGCGCGACGCTGAGCCGGGTCTTGAGATCGGCCGCGGACGGGTCGTACAGGTTGCCGAGGGTACGGCCGTAGTCGCCGTCGCCCGCCTCGAACTCCACCGAGGTGAGCGGCTGGTCGGCATCGTGCACGGCGTCCATGAACGCGTTCAGGAGATAGAGATCCGCGACGTTGTTGGTGGTGAGGTCGCCGAGGTAGTGGTCGGAGCCGGAGATCATCCCGGGGATCCCCGCGTAGCTCTCCATCAGCTGGCTGATCCCGAGCGGGAAGTCCCAGCCGCGGCCGCCACCGGAGCCGTGGATGTTGACGATGTACGGCACGCCGGTCACGCCCTCGTCCTCGGCGTACGCCCGGAGCGCCGCGACGTAGCGGGCGAAGCGGTTGCGCATGTAGCGGCCGAGGTCGGCTACCAGGTCGGGCGCGTAATCCTCGCGCGGTGAACGGACGCCGTCGGCCCGCGCGGCCTCGTCGTCGACGTCGAAGGGGTACCGTGCCGCCAGCGCCGGCGCGTCGTACTGCCCCTTGAGCCACGTCGCGAGGTCGTCGAGCAGGTGGTCGGTGAGGTCGGGCGCGTTGTTGACCCACGAGATCATGCCGACCTCGTTGTCCAGCTGGACCGCGATGATGTTGCCGCCGTTGGACGCGAGGCGCGGCACGAGGACCGGCATGACGGCGGCGTACCACCCGCGCACCTCGGCGAGGTAGGCCGGCGCGAGGTAGTCGACCGTCCGGCTGGTCACCTGCTCGCCGTCCCAGGTCACCGGGTGGATCTCGGGGTGCTCGGCGTAGAGCCGGAAGGGGAGTCCCTCGTTCTTCAGCTCGGCCATGACGAACGGGCCGGGGCGGGCGAGGAAGGACAGCCCGCGGTCGGCGCACATGTCGATGAACGCGCCGAGGTCGAGCTCTGGCCGGGTCCGACCGTCGAGGTCGAACGTGCCGTCGAGCTGCTCGTGACACAGCCACGGGATGTACGACGCAACCGTGTCGCAACCGGCCCTGACCAGGGAGTCCAGCCGGTCGGCCCACTCCTCGCGGGCGACCCGGAAGTAGTGGATCTCGCCACTGAGAAGGATCCGGGCGGACCCGTCGACCACGATCCGCTTCCGGCTGATCTCGATCACGAAGCTGCTCCTCGTCTGCCACTTTGCGGGCAGGTTGAAGTGGTGCGACCCGGGTCGGCGGGGCCGAGCGGCTACCGTCCGGGCCGCTCGTCGACGCGCAGCGCTGCGTCGGCCGCAGGGTCGAGTGGTGGGGTGACTTGGATGTCGGGCGAGGGGATCGCGTCGAGGAGCTGCCTGGTGTAGGCATCCCTGGGGTTGCGGATGACGTCGAGCGACGGCCCGATCTCGACGACCCGACCCTGGTTGAGGACGATGACCTCATCGGAGAGCATCCGGGCGCTCAGCAGGTCATGGGTGATGTAGAGGATGCCGACGTGACTGTCGTGGACAAGCTTGTTCAGGAGCTCGAGGATCTCGGCCCGGATCGAGACGTCGAGGCTCGAGATCGGCTCGTCCGCCACGATGAGCTCGGGTTCCACCGCGAGTGCCCGAGCGATGACGACACGCTGACGCTGACCTCCCGAGAGCTCGTACGCGAAACGGTTGATGAACCGCTCCGGGGGGTTGAGGGCCACGGTTTCGAGTAGCTCGAGGACCCGGTCGCGGGCCGCCTTGCCCTTGACTCCCTTGTAGTTGGCCAATGGCCGACCGAGGATGTAGCCCAAGGTCTTGGCCGGGTTGAGCGAGGAGTACGGGTCCTGGAAGACCATCTGCACGTGGCGGCGATAGTCGCGCAGGTGCCTGCCGCGGAACTTCGCGACCTCCTGGGCGCCGTTGGCGCCGTGGAAGAGAATCTTCCCGGCTGTAGGGGAAGCGACTCCGGTGATCATCGCGGCGAGGGTCGACTTTCCACTGCCGCTCTGGCCGACAAGCGCGGCGACCTCGCCGCGGCGCAGATCGAACGACACGTCCTGGACCGCCTGCACCCGGTGAACCGTCAGGCCACGGCGGCGCTCGAAGACCTTCGAGACGTTCTCGACGCTCAGGAGCACCTCCCCGCGCAGGGCGGCCCTTGACTCCTGTGAGGTCTTGACGAACTGCGGACCGACAAATGCACGGGTCACGGGCCCGGCCTCCTCGGCACCCACCCCACCGAGGCGTTGCAGCACCGCCACGTGGCAGGCGGCCCGAGCCGAACCGATTCTGGTGGGCGCCGGGTCGTCCGTCAGGCACCGGTCAATCCGCTCGGGGCAGCGCGGAGCGAAGCTGCACCCGGCGGGCCGATGGCTGAGGTCCGGTGGACGCCCCGGCACGTAGGTGATCCGCACCGTCTCCGCGCGCGGGTCTCCGTACGAGCCCATCAGGCCCTTGGAGTACGGGTGCAGCGGATCCCTGAGGATCGAGTCGGCGCTCTGCTCCTCGACGATCCGGCCGGCGTACATCACGAGGATCCGGTCCGACAGGTCGAGGACGGTGCCGATGTCGTGGCTGATGAAGAGAACGGCGAACCCCTGCTGGCGCTGGAGACGCCGCACATTCTCGAGGATCTCGTGCTGGACGACGACGTCGAGGCCGGTGGTCGGCTCGTCGAGTACGACGAACTTCGGCTCGATCGCGAGCGCCATGGCGAGATTGACCCGCTGCTTCATCCCGCCGGAGAGCTCGTGTGGGTACGCGTTGATGAACTTCTGGTCGATGATGACCATGTCGAAGAGCTCGCGGACCCGCTTTGTCACCGCATCGCCACGAAGCTTGGTGTGGTATTCGATGACGTCCCGGAACTGCGCCTCGATCCGCACGACTGGGTTGAGCGAGTTCATCGACGACTGGAAGACCGTGGAGATGTCCCGCCATCGTGTTGACCGGAGTTCGTCCTGCGTCAGGTCGGTGATATCCCTACCGTCGAAGAGAATCTTTCCGTCGACGATCCTTCCTGGCCGCTCGAGCAACCGCAGGAGGGCCATCCCCAAGGTTGTCTTGCCACTCCCCGACTCGCCGATGAGACCGACGAACTCGCCATCGTTGATCGTGAAGGACACGTCCTCGACAGCCGTGATCGCGCGGTTCCGTCTCGACTCGTAGCGGACCGACAGGTGCTGCATGTCGAGCAGTGGCATGTCAGTCCTCCCTCAGGTGGGGGTTGCTGAGTAGGTCGACGCCGAAGTTGATGAAGCACATGGCCGTGATCAGGACGGCCAGCAGCAGACCGGGGGCGAACACCCAGATGAACAGCCCTTGGGCGATCGCGCCCTGGGCGTTGCTCTGATAGAGCATCGTCCCCCACGACACCTGGTTGTTGTCTCCGAGACCGAGAACCGCAAGGCCGGCCTCGGCGCCGATGGCACCGGTTGCCGCGCCGACGAAGCTCGCCGCGACGAGGGAGGTCATGTTCGGCATGATTTCCCGGAAGACGATGCGCAAGGTTCCTTCACCGGAGAACTTCGCGGCCGTGACGAAATCGCGGTTTCGCAGCGTGATGATCTGGGCGCGTTTGGCCCGGGCCGCGCCCGCCCACGAGGTGATCGCGATGACGAAGATGATGAGGCCGACCCCACGCGTCGACGAGTACGCGACGAGCGTGATGATCAGCGGCAGGACCGGGATGACCAGAGCGACATTGGTGACGAACGAAAGAATGTCGTCGAGCAGCGTTCCCTCGGCATATCCCGAGATCATGCCGACGATCAGTGCGATCGCCGTGGCCAGAAGGCCGCCGAAGAGCCCGACGATCAGCGAGACCCGGGTGCCGTAGACAAGCTGCGAGGCGATGTCCTGCCCGGCGGTGTTGGTGCCGAGCCAGTTCGTTCCGCTCGGACCTGCCAGCGGGACGAACGAGGAGTCGGTGGGGTCGTGCGGCGCGATCCAGGTGGCGAAGATCGCGATGAGGATGTAGACCCCGACCGTGATGACGCCGACGCGAGCCTTCTTGCTACTCCAGATGACCGAGTACCACGCCTCGGGCTTGTCTGCGGAGGTGAGCTCCACCTGCTCGGCGCCGATCTCGACATCCGCCGACTGGCCCGGAGCGCCGTCGGCCGTGTTGCCCGTCATGTTCCGGCCCTCCTAGCCCGCGGATCGAGTACGCCGTAGAGCAGGTCTGCGATGAGGTTGGCGACGAGGACCCCCGTCGTCGTCAGGAGCATCAGTGTCTGCAGGAGCGGGTAGTCCTTGTTCGCGACTGCCTCGCCCATGAGCCGACCGAGCCCGGGGTAGTCGAACGCCGTCTCCACGAGGATCGCCCCACCGAGTAGGCCCCCGAGCGCGAGGGCGAACCCGGTGATGCTCGGTAGCAACGCGTTGCGCGCGGCATACCGTAGGGCGACGGTCCGGTCGGACAGCCCCTTGGCCTTGGCGAGGCGGATGTAGTCCTCGCCAAGGTTCATGATCATCGTGTTGCGCATCCCGAGGATCCACCCGATCGGCGTGACGATCATCAAGGCGGTGGCCGGGAGCATGGCGTGCGACACCGCCTCATTGAAGAAGGCGAGGTTCCACCCGGGGATCGAGCTCGAGTATCCGCCGGACGTGGGGAACCAACCCAGGGAGTAGGCGAACACATAGAGCAGGAGCAGAGCGATCCAGAACGGTTGAAGCGTCCCGAGGAAGGTCGAGCCCAGCGTGACCACCGAGTCGAACCTCGAGTTGCGCCGCCACGCCGCATAGGCGCCGAGGATCACCCCGATGACGAACGACAGGATCTGAGTGACCGCGACGAGGACGAGCGTCCACCAGAACGCCTGGCCGATGACATCGGTGACCTTGTACGGGAAGTACGTGTAGGACAGGCCGAAGTCTCCGTGCGCCAGGTGGTTCATGTACTCCCAGTACTGGCTCCACAGCGAACCCTGAGGGGTCCCCAGCATGGCCCGCATCGCCCTGACCTGAGCCAGGTTGAGCTGGGCGTCCTTGCCCGCCAGTTTCTGGACCATGAGCTCTGCCGGATCCCCCGGCTGGAGCCGGGGGATCAGGAAGTTGAGCGTGATGACGGCCCAGAGTGTCAGCAGGAAGAAGCCGATCTTCCGTAGGAAGTACTTCATCTCCGCCTCACCTGCCTCGTGAGTACAGCCACTACTTGGCGGGCCTGAGATGCGTCATGATCAGGAGGATGTTGTCCTGCGGGTTGGCATAGGGGTCCTCCTCCGTCGGCCAGCCGACCGCCTTGTCGGTCCGGAAGATGCCCCGGGCCGGGGCGTACAGGATGGGCATGACCGGGTACTCGGTCATCATGGCCTCCGCCAGAACGCCAACGTGCTGCTTGACCTCGGCGGGATCGGTTGCGCCCTGGAGTGCCGTCACGGCCTTGTCCACGGCGGGGTCGGAGAACCGCTCCACGTTGCCCTTGACCTCGGTCTTGGTCGGGAACTGGGCGGTCTCGAGGGTCGCGCCAAGGCCGTTGGCGTAGTCACAGCCTGACCCGACGAAGTTGACCATCATGTCGAACTGTCCGGTCTTCTTCTGCAGGTCGACCGAGTCCGGTGGCGACTTGACCTCCTTGATGTTGAGGCCGACCTTCTTGAGGGTCGTGGTGATCGAGTCGGCCATCGCCTCGTAGTCGATCCAGCCCGCCTGCACAGCGAACTTGATGCTCAGCGGTGAGCCGTCCTTGTTGGTCCGGAGGCCGTTGCTGCCCTTCTTGTACCCCGCCTCGTCAAGGATCTTCCCGGCCTTGTCGAGGTCGAACGGAAGCTCTGTGTTCTTCGCCGTGTAAGGCTCGGGAAGCATGTTCTCCCGCAGCGGCATGACGAGCCCCGACTGACTGGCCACGTCCATCATGTTGTACGTCGCCTTGAGCGTCGCGTCCTGCTTGTTGATCGCGTAGGCCAGCGCCTCGCGGAACTTGACGTCGTTGAACGGTGCCTTCTTGAGGTTGGGCGCCAGCGCGGTGATGCCGTTCGGGGCGTACCAGACGTGGTTCACCTCTGGGTCGGGTTCGACGAACGCCTTCTCCGGGTTGGGGATCTCACCGCTGTAGAAGTCCAGCTTTCCGGATCGCAGCTGGAGCAGCGCCTGCGTGGCGTCGGGCTGACCCTCGAGGACGAGCTTCTGAACCTTGACCTTGGACGCCTGCCAGTAGTCCGTCCGGCGCACGAGCTCGAGCCGGCGGCCGTTGAAGCTGCCGACCTTGAACGGTCCGGTGCCGTTCGGTGTCTTGTCGACGTACTTGGTGAGGTCACCCACCGAGCCGTACTTCTTCTCGGGGAGGATCTTCTGGCCGATGATCCCAGTGAACTTGGGCGCCGCAGGCCCACTGAACTGGAAGACGACCTTGTCGCCCTGGGCGGTCACGGAGTCCGCATGCGCGCCGAACGTGTCGTTCCACACGCCCGCGAAGTCCATCGCGGGGTACTTCTTGGCGGTGTTGAACGTGAACGCGACGTCCTTGGCCGAGAACGCGGAGCCGTCCGCGAACTTGACGCCCTTGCGAATCGTGAAGGTGAGCTTGTCGGCGCCCTCCCACTCGTAGCTGGTAGCGAGCCAGGGGGCGACCTTGCAGTCGAGACTGTTCTGCATCATGAGCGGCTCGTACAGCCAGGTTTGCGTCGCCGGCTTGGCCGAGTAGGGGTTGTAGTTGACGAGGCTCCCGACCGAGGCATCGACCTCGGAGGTCAGGGAAAGCTGTGGGATCATCCCCTCCCCGCCTTTGGCGGGTGAGCTTCCGCCTGTCTTCCCGGCACATGCCGGCAGGAGCAACAGCGAGGCGGCTGCTCCGGTGACTAGAACCTTCCTCAACAACATGTTCACCGCTCCTCAAGGTTGTCGACGAACCGTCTGGTTCGGGCAGCGACCGGATTGCCGGTCGCCCCTCCGTCAACTGCGCCCCGCGGCAGCCGACTCCGCCTGGGCGACCAGCGCCCACAGGAACTCGGACTGGAAGCATGCCGGTCGGTGAATCAAGGAACCGGCAGCTGCTGCCTGCCATTCAGATTTCGGTATTGCCTCTCTTACTTCGTGGCAGGAACATCCGCACCACAGCCGCAACTGCCTCGGATGACGACCTGCGTTTCTAGTACGCGGTCGAGCGAGACATCGAGATCTCCCTCGACGTGTCGCAACAACTGACGCGCGGTTTCCGCGCCGAGCTCGCGCATGGGTTGATGAACGGTGGTGAGCCCCGACGCCGCGAGCCCTGCCATGGAGATGTCATCGAATCCTGTCACCGCCAGGTCCTCAGGCACCCGCAGCCCGCGATCCATGACCGCAACCACGGCACCAAGCGCGGTTTCGTCATTGGCGCAGACGATCGCCTGCGGCGCCTCCTTCTCGTCGAGCAGCCGACTCACGGCGATGAACCCGTGTGACTGCAGGAGCCCGACACGGACGGGCTGATCCGGTGGTTCGACACCGAGTTGCCGATGTGCGCGGAGAAAGCCCTGCCAGCGATAGGTCGCGTCGGGCGAGCCGTCGGGATTGCCGACGAAGACCAGACGCTCGTAGCCATGGTCGGCCAACAGGTGTGTGGTGAGCCGTGCCATCGCCGCAAAGTTTTCCGCCCGAACGGTCGGAACACCCACCAGCGGTGCACCAGCCAGCAACACCACCCGCTCGCCCCGGTCGGTGAGCCGGCGTACCGCATCCTCGGGAATGACGCCGCCCATCACCGCCATGCCATCGACCCGGTCTGCCATGTCCAGGACCATGTCGACCGACTGACGCAGGAAGTGCGTGCCCATGATGAGGACACTCACGTGCGCCTTCACGGCCTCTTCCTCGAAGCCGTTGATGATGTCGGAGTAATAGGGCCCCGACAGCCCCGGAAAGACGATTCCGAGAGCGGCATGGCGTCGCTTGACCAGAGCACGGCCGAAGTGACTCGGGCGGAAGTTGTGCCTGTCAATGGCCTCCTGTACCTTCTGCCGGGTCGCAGGCGAGACCTGACCGACACCCCGCGCCACGCGGGACACGGTCGCGATCGAGACGCCAGCGTCTCGCGCGATCTCGTGCAAGGTCGGCCCTCGGCCCATGGAGTTCCCGTCAAGAAGTTGCCACGGCAGTAAACGTTTGCAGCGGAAGTTTCCAGGAAGTTAACGACATCGCACCCCACACGCAAGGGGAGCGACCGGTAGAGGCCACGGCGGTCGGTGTCGCTCCGCCGGATCGGCGGTGCCCCCCAGTCCGGTCACGATGCAGGCCGTCCCACCGCATCGCTACGTGCGGGAGACCTCCTGCGGTCGGGGCGCCCGGCGAGGGGCGCCCGGCGAGGCTCGAGGTGCCGGGCCAGGTGGGGCCCGGGAGGGCGGCCGCGCCTGATCGCACCCGCGCGTAAATGATCACGTTCAGCATGCTTGCTGCCGCCTGCCCAGGTTTGCACCCATGTCGAGCTGGCTGCAGGGCTGCTGAACGTGATCATTTTCTCGTCGCCGCACCGGCGAACTACTGAGGCAGGCGGGCGCGGTCACAAACCCGCGGGCCGAGGGACTCGCGAATCAGCGGGCCGGGGACTCGCGGACACCTGGCGGGCACTCGCAATTCCGCGAGCGGGGACTCACGAACCCGCGGCTGCGGTCGAAGCTGTGGCACGGTGAGGCGGTTGCGTCGCGTGGCTGGTGCGCCGTTACCCCCAAAGGGAATCCGAACGTCTGTGTGGGAGGAGGGACCCTTGATCCAACGAGGCCACGCGTACGAGTCCCATGAAGGGACCCTTGATCCAATAGGGTCGCGTCGAGGGGCCGTTCATCCAACGGGTCCGGCTCGCCCGTTTCGCGTCGAGGGTCCCTTCATCCAACTAGGCAGTGTGGGAGGCGCCTAGCCCGCCGTTGGTGCCAGCTGAGCCCGCGCGGAGGGACAGCTGGCGGACACGGCCCGGCCGCCCTGGTCGACACTGCCCGGCCGCGCCGGCCGACTCGGCCAGGCCAACCTGGCCGCCACGTCCGCGGTGCGGGTCACCCGCCGGAATGCGGGTGACCGGGCTGGGCGTTGGGCAGTAGAGTGGGTCGGGTCGGATGGGTATGGCCAGTCACCCGCCCGAGGCAGATTGACAATTCCACATGGGGGTGATCGGTTTCGACTTCGGACGATCGCTTCAGGTGAAGCGGGCCGAGGACCCAGGGTCTGCTCGCAAACGATCCCTGGAAACCAATAACTGCCGATTCCAAGCGCAGTGACTTCGCCCTCGCCGCTTAAGGCGAGCTAAAGCGAAGGACCAGCCCGGGTGCGCCTCCGCCCCGGATCCTGGTCTCATCAAGGAGGCTCACCCGCACGGAACGGCCGCGGGGCCGTGCGGGGACATCAACTGCGGCTGGGCCTGTCGGCGAGATGCCTGTACAAACGCCGGGGCCGAGTAGAACGTCATTCAGGCTGCGCCCGGAGAAGCCCTGAAACATCGACGAAGGACGCGGGTTCGATTCCCGCCACCTCCACCACTGACGAAACCCCTGGCCAGAGCGATCTGGCCAGGGGTTTTCGCATCGGCGCGACCACTTTACGACCACCTTATGTAGGTGCATCCCACAGCAATGACGATCCGTCGCGTACCTGCCACGTGCTGCCGCGGCCGCTCTGCCGGAGTGCGGCCCCATCGCTGCAGCACCCTCGCCGCCTCCGCCGAGGCGACCCCGCGCCCCATGTAGACGTCCTGGGTCATGCTGGGCTTGGCATGACCCATGGTCGGCGATTGCGCGTGCCGACAGGCCGGCCTCGTCGAGTCGGGTCGCGACCGTCTTGCGGAAGGTGTGGATAGTCACCCACTCGAAGCCGTGCTGGTCGAGGACAACCCGGAGGCTTCGCTGGACGTTGCTCGGGTTCTGCGGCTGACCAAGGTAGTTCGGGAACACCAGGCGGTGCTCACTGCGAACTCGCGGCGCGGCCAACCGGCGATCCAGCAGAGCGACGATGTGATTCGGGACCGCGATGACCCGCCAGCCAGCGTCTGTCTTGGTGCGGCATTGCAGGACGGTCCCCTTGCCCCTGAGCCGACGTTCGTGGCGTTCACCTCGATCACTCCGGCCGCCGCGTCGACGACCTCGTGGCGAATCGCCAGGGCCTCGCCGATCCGCATGCCCGACCCGAGCATGACCTCAACCAGGTCACCTAGGCTGGTCGATGTGTCCCTGGCGACCTTGACCAGCTGCTCGACCTCAGCGCGTGGTGAGTGCCCGTGGCCGCTCTCGACGCCCACGGCTGATCTTTCCCGAGTCCGCGCACCGGGTTCGCGGGGATCGCGCCCAGACGAGCGGCGTAGCCGAGCATGAGCGACGTGACGTCTTCGTCGTTCTCGCAGCACCGGCACCGTGATGCTGACGGACGGACTTCAGAAAGCGGTCGACCAACGGCACGTAACCTCGCGTAGCTGCAACCCTCCGAGACCCGGCACAACATGTCTGTCGAGAGTGCGCTGATACACCTCGACGGTGCCTTCGGCGAGATCGGAAACCTCGATCTCGGAAATCCAGGTCCTGGCCACGTCTCGGACTCGGCGGTAAAGAGGTGACCTGCCCAGCAGCTGGTCCGAGCGATCGCGCAGTGCCTCCTTCAACGCGCGCTCGGCCGCCGCTCGAGATCGACCGTAGCGGCTCACCGGCGGGTCAGCCTCCGTCATAGTCCCGGAAGAGTGCCCGCGCGCGAACTGTGCCATTGGGCATCGCGAGGCAAGGACGTCTTCCGCGCCGTGCCCACCGGAAGAGGAGGTCTGGCCATGTCTCCCACTCATCCCCGAAGACGCGCGTATTCCGCGCCGAGGGCATCGGGTAGAACGCTGATGCCGCTCCTTCCCTTTGTGCGAGAAGCCAGGTCTCCACGTCTGCCTCCGTCCAGAGAAGACGCCGGCCGACCTTGATCGCAGGAGCGAACCTGCCCTGCTGGCGGAGCCATCGAACCGTCAGCACAGACACACGCAGCCGCTCTGCGACGTCCTCGATGGTCAGCAGTTGCTCTGACACCTGTCGAACCTCCTTGGTCCCATGCCGCGTGATGAGTTGCTGAATTGCTGCCGGGGTCGGGTCCTGCGCGTTCCTTGGCTTGTTCGTACTGCTGGCGCCATCGGGTGCGTTCGGCGACGGCGGCGGCGATGACGTCGACGTAGGTGGGGAGGTCTTCGATGTCGACGGTTTGCCAGAGGTAGCGGGGTTGGCCGTCGTCGCGGAGGACGGTTGCGCGAACAGCGGTCGGCGTCGTCGGTGTCGATGCCGGCGGCGTCGAGGACGGCTGGGATGACGGCGCGGCGGTCGGCGCGGTGGCCGGTGAGGGTTTTGCCGGTCCACTTGCGGGAGACCAGGACGCGGCGGCCGCCGCAGCCGAGGTGTTCGCGGTCGTGGGCCTTGGGCCGGCACTGTCCCGGGGCGGCGCCGTCGGCGGCGTCCTTGGGTTGGATGCCGTAGGCGAGCCAGTTCCAGCACTCGGGCGAGCAGGGCAGCCAGCGGACCTGTTCGTGCAGCCGGTCGATGTGCTCGTGCCGGGCGGCGGAGGCTCGTCGTCTTCGTCGTCGAGGGGGTCGGTGATGGACTTGGTGAGGTACTTGGTCAGGTAGCCGACCCGCCGGTCCGCCTTGTCGGTGCCGCCGACGATGCCTTGGATGTCGCTCTGCCGGCCGAACCGGACCACGTGCGCGGCTCGGCGTCCTCGCCCTGGTCGTCGAGCTCGTCGAGCGCTTCGTCCCAGGTCCGCAGCGGCATGGCGTTGTCGGGGTCGACGTAGCCGCCGAGGTTGCTGTCCCACACCGGAATCCGGTCGCCGGCGTAGACGATGCGGTCGTGCGCGGGCCACCAGACTGCGGCGTAGGTGGCGGCGATGACCTGGCGCAGCATCTTGCGCGGGATGGCGCCGCGGATGGCGGCGTGGATGTGCGGGGCGAGCCGGCGTTGGGGTTCGATGACGGCGAAGTACTGCACGTCGTAGCCGACGGCGCGGCGCAGGTTCTGCACGAACCGGTCCCACAGCTTCGGCAGGTGCAGTCGCATCGAGCGCGGCGCGGCGGTAGTCGTAGCTGGCCGGGTCGACCGGGGTGCCGTCGGGGCGGACCGGGCCGTAGGAGTCCATCGTGACGGTGCCGAACGTCGACGGCCGCCACACCTTGCCGGTCTTGGGATCGGTGAACGTGCGGCCGACGGTGCGGTCCGCGACCGGCAGCCGGGGCAGGTCCGGCACATCGTCGCGCCGACGGGTGGACCGCTCCCGCCGCTCGGGTGTCTCTGCTGAACCAGCGCCGCAGCGGTGACGACGGCGACCAGGGCGACGACGCCGGCCAGCTCGGGGCCGCAGCCACCCGACGGGTGGATCGCGGCGGCAGGACCGGTTCGCTTGTCGAGGTGCCAGCCTTCGCGGCACTGGTGCATCCGCAGCCGGCGGGCCTTGTCCGCGCAGGGTTCGCACTGGGAGGCGCAGGTGGACTTGCACGGGATCGGCACCAGCGTGGAGTCGCCGGTCTCGGTGTCGACCATCCGGCGGACCATCGGGCGGACGCACACCCCTTGTGCGATGGCGCCCGCCCGCACAGCGTGTCGGTGATAGAGGAATCACGCGGCCTCCCAGCCAACGACCAGCGGCGGTCGGTTGCGGCTCATCAGGGCATCTCCTCGGCGGTCGGGAGAGGCAGGGGTGGTTGTAGGGCGCGGTAGGCGGCGGCGGTGCCGGTCAGGTCGAGCTCGGCGGCCCAGGCGTTCAGGTGCGGCCTCCACCGGGGGTCGCTGGTTCGGCCTGGGGTGGCGACGGTTTCGGCGATGGTCATGCCGGTGACGGCCTGGTCGAGGTCGAGCAGCCGGTCGGGAAGCCACGACAGCCGCCAGTAGGTGCCGGAGCGGGCGGCGGCATGGGCGGTCTGATCGCTGACCATGGCGGTGGCGGTGATGAGGATGCTCATCGGCCGGCCTCCTCGGTGTGCTCGCTGTGATCGATACGGGCGGTGTGATCGGTGCGGGCGGGGGTGTGGTGGTTCATGGCCAGGAGGGCGAAGCCGGCGACGACCATCAGCCCGTCGACGGCCAGTGGTCCGATGGCGGCGTTGAGGGGGTCTTCGCCGTAGCCGGCGAGGAGTGCGGTCATGTGGCGGTAGGACATGACGGCGGCCACGAGTGCGACCAGGCCGGTGCCGCCGTAGCGGGCGAGTCCCCACCACAGCCCGGACCGGTGCCAGGCCGGGCGGCTCATGCATTCGACCGCCAGCAGCAGCGCCAGCGGCACGAACGCGGCGGCGATCCGGGGACCAAAAGCGGCGCGGGCGTGGGCGACGTTCGCCGCGACCGAGGCAGCGATACCGAGCCCGAACGCAGACCAGGCCACCAGCCGGGCACCCGCAGGCTGACTGACCGGGACTGCCGCAAGGGGGTGGGTGTGGCCGGGCAGCTCGGCCGCCCGCGCGTGCTCGTTCAGCTCGTCGACGTCCGGGCCGTTGACGTCCAGGCCGCCGACGTTGGGGGTCTCGGTGACGTCGACGACCTCGCGAGGCGTGCTGGCTGGTCGGAGGGTGCGGTGGAGGGTGGCGGTCATTGTGCGGGCACCTCCTTGGTCTTCTGCGCGGGGATGGCTGCCAGGGCGTCCGGGGTGTGGGGGGTGTTGGTGCCGGGGGTGTAGGGGCCGCACATGGTGTGGATCTCGTCGTCGGTGATGTAGGCGAAGCGGACTCGGATGGGTTCGGGGTGGGTCTCGACGACGGACGTAGCCGATGCCGGGCAGGTGGTCGGGATCTCCTCGCAGCGGCGCCGCGGCCGCGGGCACCCTCGCCGAGCGCCATGTCGACCTGTTCGGGTTCGTTGAGCCGCAGCGCGATCCGGGTGGGGAACAGCCCGCGCATGGCGACGACTTCCTTGCGGGCGTCCTGACCGCGCACCAGACCACCACACCGACCGCACGGCCTTGGGACAGCAGCAGCGTCAGGGCGGCCTCGATCCGCTTCTTGGCGTCCCGGTCGGCGACGTAGGCAGTCAGGGAGGCGATCTCGTCGATGACGATGACGACCAGCGGGTCACCGGGCGCGGGCTGGTGCATGCGGAGGATCCCCCGCAGCCGCGCTGCCGGCCCGCACTCACGCCACGGCGTCTTCGAGGAACTCGGCGTAGGTGAGCTCGTAGGCCCGCTTGCGGTCCCCGTCGCGGCCCGGCGTCTCCGGGGGTCGTCGCCGTAGCAGTAGCGGGCGAACAGCGCCTGCCCGGCGGCGAACTCCATCCCGCCCTTGGGGTCGACCACCCACAACTCCACCAACCGCGTCCGCACCCCGTGCCCGAGCGACCGGACCAGCGACCACAGCACGGAGCCTTTGCCGGCTCCGGTCGCACCGATCACCAGCACGTGGTTCGCCAGCAGCCGCAACGCCCAGACCAGCCCGTCCTCACCGACCGCCAGCGGCAGCTGCTTGAGGTTCGGCCGGGCCGGGACGTCGAACAGCGGCGTCAGGGCGGTGAGCGGGTCGTCGACCAGGAACCACAGCTCGAGCACCCGCGACGGACGCGGCGCCGGGGGCGGACCATCCGCCCCAGGGCACGGTTGATCCGGAACACGCCCATCCGCAGCGGTTGGGGGCGGTGGACGGAGCGGACGCGGCAGTCGAGTGCTTCGAAGGTGGCGGCGAACCGGTCCGCGACCTTGGCGTAGTCCGCCAGCACCTGGCCGGGCAGCATCCGCAGCCGCACCTTGTCCACCGTCCCGGTGCACCGGACCCGTTGCAGGTCCGGGACGAGCAGCTCGTCACCGGAGGACTTGGCGGCGAGTTTGAGGGTGGCCATCAGCGCCTCCCACTCCCGGGAGTACACGAACACCCGACGCCACCACGCCCGCACCGGCCAGGACACCATCGGCCGGAACGAGGCAGGGTGACCCAGTCGCCACCCCACCATCCCGGTCACCAGCACCGCACCAGCAGCCGCGACAGCCCAGGTCCCCGTGCCGTCGTACAGCCGCCACACCCCATAACCGGTGATCGCGGCGACCCACAGCACCGGCTTGGACACCAGCCACCACAACACCCCGGCGAGCCGGGAGCCCAGCCACAGCGTGATCACCGTGGCCAGGCTGATCCGGACCGCCTCATTCCTGATCTGCGGCGCCTCAGCCACGACGACCACCCCCACGACCGGACCAGCGACCAGGACGACCAGCAGGCCCGACGCGGGCGTTCCGGTGGTCTTGCGCGGCTGGGTCTTGCGCCGGGTCGTCTTGCGCGGTGCGGCGGTCTGCATCGTGGCCTTGACGGTCCGCGCGGTGGTGCCACGGCGGACCGGCTTGCGGAACGGGATCGGCGCACACGTCTCACACAGCCCGCCGGCCTCGTCGACCTCGAACGCGTTGCACAGCCCGCACGGGAACGTCCAGGCCGGCAGGCCCGGGTCGGGGTCTCGCTTGGTCAGTTCGAACAGCCCCGCCTGCGCGGGGTCGCTACGCTGGCGTCATGCCACTCCACTCCTCGCCAGAGGTTGTTCGGGGTTGGAATGGCGCGAGAGCGGCGGGTACACCCGCCAAGGTTCCTTCGCCGCTCCCGCGCCAGCTCACTTCTCAGGCCGCCCGCCCATTACCCGACTGGCCAGCGGCCGCCTGTTCCTTGGCCGCCCGGGACTCCGGGCCACGCGCCGCACTCGTCGGCTGAGGCGCCACAATCGCCTTCGCCCTAAACGACCACGCGATCCGCGACCGACACCGAGGACCCGAGCCGTTGCACCGCTGGGAGTCCACGTACGGCGTCGCCGTAAGGCCCTCGAACGCCACCGGACGAAACGGCAACCCAGGCGGCGCCTCCGGCAGCGTCGGCTTGCGCTCCGACATCAGCCGCACCGTGATCGCCGCGCTCTTGCCCTGCGCGTTCGGGTCCGCATCCAGCACATCGAACGTCCACACCGGCAGACCGGAGTCCTTGTCGAGCATCTGCACGTCATTGCCCGGCGAGGACTTGTCAAAGTCCCGCGCCGGCCGCACCTCGGTCGAGACGAACGCATACGTCCCATGCGGAAACG
>CAVRKO010000010.1:0-35148 GCA_963721745.1 uncultured Actinomycetota bacterium
CGACTCCGCGTACTGCACCGGTCTGGGCAAGGTGCTGCTGTTGGGACTGCCGAGCGCCGAACTCGCGGCCCACCTGCCCGAGGAGCCCTTCCCGCGCCGGACCGACGCGACCATCACCACGCAGGACCAGCTGGCCAAGGAGCTGAGGAAGGTCCAGCGTCGCGGCTATGCGTGCGACGATAACGAATGGAGCAACGGCCTACGCTGCCTGGCCGTACCGGTCGAGGTCGACGACCGGTACCTCGCGGCGCTGAGCATTGCGGGGCCGGCGGCCGAGTTCCCTGCCGACCGGCACTCCGACTATGTGCAGAAGCTCCAGGCGACCGCCGACGCGATGGCCGCAGACCAGGACCTCGTGGCCGTCCTGCAGATCACGCATCGCTCGCTCGCGCCGGTCGAGTCGCGCCCGACGTCCCGATGAGAGCCCAACTGCACCACGACGCTCGACGGAGGCGACCGTGATCGACGTCCACATCCCACTGCCTCACCCAGGAGCACTGGGGATGCGAGTACGACGACCACTGGCGGCCCGTCTACGGCAAGCCGTGGGTCGATGTGTTCCGAGGACTACGACGCCGCGATGACGGGGGTCCGGGCGGCGTTCGTCTTCGGTCTGCGGGCCACCGCGGTTGGCGTCGCGACGCCGAACGCCTTCGTCGAGGAGTTCTGTGCCCGCACCGAACCGAGACGGTGGGGTACATGGCACTCGACCGGACCGACCCGGACGTTCTCGACCAGTTGGCCAACGGCGTCGAACGTGGCCTCCGGGGGATCAAGCTCTATCCGGTGCTCGCCGGGTTCGATCCGCGTGACCCGGCCCACGACACGTTCTACGACACGGCACGCCGCCATGGGCTGGTGGTGCTGTGGCACATGGGCGCAACGCCCAGCCCGGTCGGAGATCTCGTGGTGAGCCAACCGTTGCTGGTCGACGACGTGGCCCGACGGCACCCGGAGCTGACCCAGATCATCGCGCATCTCGGCCACCCCTGGCAGCGCGAGACGATGGTCGTACTCCGCAAGAACCGTAGGGTCTTCGCCGACGTGTCTGCCACCTGGGCGCGGCCGCTGGACGGCTACTTCGCGCTTGTCCGCGCGCAGGAATGGGGGGTGGTCGACAAGCTGCTGTTCGGGTCCGACTTCCCGATCTGGACACCGCGTGAGGCGGTCGAAGGGCTGCGAGCGCTGGCTGCGATGCGGCCGGCGGGCTTTCCGGACGTACGTCCCAACACCGTCGCGCACCTCCTCGACACCGACCCTCGGTCGGCGCTCGGTATCCCTTCCTGAACAGGGTTTCCCGCACCGACGCCACCGACGCAACCGACGCCGCGGATCGCGGACCGACCTCGCGTCGGCCTCCCGGACGTAGGCGGATCGAACGATCCGTTGACATGGAACGCCGTGCCGCAAAGACTGTCCGGCAATCCAGGAGGCGCCATGCAACGGATCAGCAGCCGGGCCCACCCGCGGCGGCGCGGTGTCATCCGGGCCCGTCACAACGATCTCGCGCTCGGCACCGACCCGCTCTCTGCCGGTGAACCCGAGTGGGACTCCCGCTAGTCGTCCTGCTCGTCCCGAGGCGGGCCGCAGCAGGACGTCAGAGGGGGGTCCTGCTGCGCCCGCCGCCCCGGGATGGCGGGGCGTCGGCGCCGACAACGCCCACCACGCCTACCGGTAGTCGGGTAGCCGGCTGTAGACGCCGACGATCTCGCCGGTCGAACCGTTGAAGGTGAACGTC
The DNA here is from genome assembly GCA_963721745.1 of uncultured Actinomycetota bacterium. Taxonomy (GTDB): domain Bacteria; phylum Actinomycetota; class Actinomycetes; order Propionibacteriales; family Actinopolymorphaceae; genus Thermasporomyces. The sequence continues at coordinate 1,739 of CAVRKO010000010.1, forward strand.
AGGAACCTCCCGGGCCCGACCTCCACGCTCGACGGGTTCGCCTGGTCGGACGTCGTGAGCGCGTCGTACAGCAGCACCTCGGGATAGCCGTCCCAGCTTTCCTCCGGCGTCGCCACGAGTCGGCCGACGGTGGGCCGCCGTGGACCGAAACGTCCGGAGCGCTCGCCGTACGTGGCGAGCACGGTGCCGTTCCTGCGTACCAGGAGGTGCGCCGACTGCGCCGTCATGTCCGTGACCTCGGGTGCGGTCCACGTATGCCCGCCGTCGTGGGAGCGCGTGAGGTAGGCCACGCCGGTCGTCCGGAGCAACGCCACGAGGTCGCCGTGAGGTAACACGGCCGGGACCGGTTCGAAGCTGACGAGCGTGTCGGCGTCCGCGATCACCGTCTCGTTGGCGGCGGGCCAGGTCCGGCCGCCGTCCGTGCTGCGGACGACAGTGGAGTAGTTGCGGGGCTCGTCGGGCCGGGTGCCGTACAAGGGGGCGAGAAGATCGCCGTCGGGAAGCTCGACGATCTGCCCGTGCGTCGCGGCGCCACCGCTCTCGTAGATCCCCGACGGCTGGTCGGACGGGCCGTCCAGGGCGGTTCCGACCTTGACGGGCTCGGACCAGTGACGTCCACCGTCGGTCGAACGGGCGACGAAGACGCCTATCACCTTTGGGCGGCGGGGTTCACGCCACCAGTCCGTCTGGAAGAAGCTCAGGAGCAGATCGCCCGAACGGGTCTGCATGATCATGGGATCCCGGTCGTCGTTGGTCGTGTCGACGACGGTGTGCGGTCGCGACCAGGAGCGCCCGTTGTCGCGGCTCTCGACCGCCATGATCCGTCCTTGGCCGACGATGTGTTCGGCGGCCGCACGGAAGACCACGAGAATCCGGCCGCTCGCGGTGCGAACGGCGCTCGGGAACCTCCCGAAGTCCTCCGGCGTGTCCGGGTGGTAGGCAACGACGTCGGCCTCCGACGGGTCGGTCACGCTGGCGCTCGCCACTGGACGACCTCCAAGACACACCGATCCCAACGCGGCAACCGCGCACCCGAGTGCGAGCAGTTTGGACCGACCCCGCATGGCACCTCCCGATCGCGAACGCTCTGCGCTCGTACGCGTCGCAGGGAACCTGGTCGATCGTTCCATGTCAACACACGTGCCGACCGTGGCCTTCGTACGTGCCCCCAGGGAAGGCCCTGCGGCCCGCGGTGACGGGACCTGCCGAGCCCGGTTCGCCAGCGCAAGCAGGATCGGCAGGCACGGCAGCCTCGCCACGAGCGTGCGCCGCTCGCCTCCCGCGGGCCGGAGTGCTGACGGGCCGGGGTCCTGCCGCCCCGGCCGGAGCAGGTCGAAGGTCTGGGCCGATCTTGCCCGAGGACCCTGGTCACCGCCTTCCGGCCGGCACATGCTTGGTGCGTTGGAGGCGACGCATCCTGGCCCGCCTCTGATGCGTGCTGGGACTTCCACTGGGGGGAGGGCTCGCGTGGCCTCGTACTGGTTCAGGGTCTACGTGGCCGGGAAGTCGGAACGGACCGAGGCCGCGATCACGAACCTGCGGATGCTGTGTGAGTCCCGCGTCGCAGGTGACTACGAGCTCGAGGTCATCGACGCTCTCGAGCGGCCGGATCTTGCCGTGGGGGATGCGATCGTGATCGCTCCGACCGTCGTCCGGGTCATCCCGTGGCCGCAACGCAGGATCTACGGCGATCTCTCCGATCAGGACCGAGCCGTCGCCGCCCTGGGGCTTCCGGAGTCGGGTGTCCCGGCGACGGCGGGTGAGAATGGTGGTCCCGATGGATGACGTGCAGCAGCCACCAGTTCAGGCCAGCGCGAGCCTGGTGGAGAACGGTGCCGGGACGGTGGCCCCCGATGTCGCCTCGCTGCCCGGGCAGCTTCTCGTGTCCGTGGCCGCGGTGGGGATCGTGGCCGTCGACGACAAGGGCGTCATCCGTTCGTGCAACCCCGCGGCGGAGAAGATCCTCGCCCGGCCCGCTCGGGAGCTGATCGGCATTCCGCTGGGCTATCCGAGCATCGTGGACGCGATCTCCGAGATGGACGTGGTGCTCCCCAACGGAGACCTCCGGCCGGTCGAGCTACGGGTCTCCAGCACGACCTGGCAGGGCAGGCCGTTGTACGTCGCCGCCCTGCACGAGTTCGACCGCCCGGCACGTACCGCCGACGAGCTTCGGGACGACCTGGACCACCAGAACACTGCCATCGCGGTCATTGCCCACGAACTCGATGACCCGCTGGTCGCCGTCAAGCTGTCCTGCCAGCGCCTACGACGCGACATGGGGCTCGACGCGGGACGACGTACCGACCTGATGAACCGCATCGACGACTGCACACAGCGCATGCAGGATCTCGTCCGGAAGCTGCGCATCGTCAGCCGCCTCGACGCCCAACAGACCAACACCATCAGGGAGTCCATCGGAGTCCTCGACTTCGTGCTCGATCGGATCAAGGAACCGGGCCACGGGATGCACGACGTCCGGGTCATCTGTGCACCGGACGTGGAGGTCGCCACCAACCGCACCGAGCTGTGCCAGATGCTCGACAACTACCTCGACAATGCCGAGCTGTACGGACTCCCGCCGTTCGAGATCCGGGTCACGAGGGAGAAGGGCTGGGTCACCCTCCGGGTGTGCGACAACGGACACGGTGTTCCCGAGTCGTTCGTGCCGCATCTCTTCCACCGGTTCCGCCGGCTGTCCGACATCCGCCACTCCTGCGAGGGAACCGGACTGGGACTCTGGATCACCCGAGGCCTCGCGCGGGCGCACGGCGGTGAGGCGTGGTACGAGCCGCATGAACCTCGCGGCGCATGCTTCTGCGTACGCCTGCCCGCCCAGCCGGATCGTGAGCCGCAGTCGGGTGGGACGCTTCGTCGTTGACCGCGGGATGGTCCGTTGACCAGGCTGGCCGTCCTCGTTGACAGGAGGGTTTCGCCTTCCTAGCTTGAGGGTCCGGTCTGGACCACCAACGCGGGGAGTGGCGACGATGATGCGACGGCTCGTTCCTCTGTGTGTGCTCGGCATCCTCGTTCCGCTGACACTCGCGGCGGTTCCCTCGCACCGGATGCCGCCCGCGGCGGCCGGTGTCGCCACCCAGGCCAACGGCACGCTCCTCACGGGGAAGGTCTCGCTCTATCCGCGGGCGATCAGGCTCGCGCACTCGGGATCCGCGAACGGTCGCATCCTCGCGAGCGCCGTGACGTTCACCACGCGCGGTGGAGAGGGCGTCATCCTGGAGAGCGTCGACGAGGGGCAGTCGTTCCAGCCGGTGGGTGCGGTTCCCGCCTCGCAACAGGCGGGTACGCCCGGACTGTGCTGCGCAAGCCTCTTCGAGCTGCCGCGTCAGGTCGGCGGCCTGGCCGCGGGAACGCTCCTGTGGGCCGGCACTGTCGGTGCGGACGCGGGTGCCGAGCGCCGGATGACACAACGGGTGTGGCGAAGCGACGACCACGGACGTACCTGGTCCTACCTCTCCACCTGTGCGGAGTCGCCCGACGCACGCGGCATGTGGGAGCCGGAGCTCTCCGTCGACGCGCAGGGCCGGCTGGTCTGCCACTACGCCGACGAGACCGTTGCCGAACCTGGCGGCCAGCGGCTCGCGAGGAAGGTGTCCACCGACGGAGTCGCGTGGGGGCCGGCGCAGGTCACCGTCGAGAGCCGCGCGGGGGCGTTCCGTCCGGGCATGCCCGTCGTACGTCCCCTCCCGGACGGTACGTACGTGATGGTCTACGAGATCTGCGGCGTGCCGGGGCAGTACGACTGCGCCGTCTACGTGCGAACCTCACCGGACGGCGCCAACTGGGGCGACCCGTCGGACACCGGCCAGCGGATCGCGGCCGTGTCGGGGCGGTACTTCACCCACACGCCGACGATCGCCGTCGTGCCGGGGAAGGGCGTCGGGGCACCCTCGCGGGTGATCCTCGTCGGGCAGCTGCTGGAGGAAGCCGACGGCACCCAGGCGGCCGGCAACGGCGCGACACTCATGGTGAGCGAGAACGATGCCCGGGGTCCGTGGCGCGAGCTCCCCGCACCGGTGGCGGTGCCGGGCGCCTACAACAACTACTGCCCCAACTACAGCTCGACCCTGGTCCCGTCGCTCGACGGGCAGCGCGTGCTCGAGATCGCCACCGACTACGCCGCGGACGGTGCCTGCAAGGCGTACTTCGCAACGGGCGGTCTCACGCGGAGGCCGTGAGCGCTGGGCGACTTCCGCTGGGTGGTCATCGGTGTGGCGCCGGAGGTTGACGGCCGGACTAGAAGGTCCACTAGTATGGCAGTGCCTGAACGGCCACCGCCCCACCTCCGACCGGGTCCGGCTGGCCCGGCGTGGTACCCGGGGGAGTGAGCAACCGTTGAAGATCACCGACCTGCGCGCTACGACGGTCACGGTGCCTTTGGAAGCGCCGCTGCGACACTCCAACGGCGCCCACTGGGGCCGCTTCGTCCGTACGATCGTCGAGCTCGACACCGACGAGGGAATCGTCGGACTCGGCGAGATGGGCGGTGGGGGCCATGGTGCCGAGCTCGCGTTCGAAGGGCTGAAGCCGTACCTCCTCGGCCACAACCCGTTCGAGGTGGAGGCGCTTCGGTTCAAGATCGCCAACCCCACCGCGTCGCTCTACAACAACCGGGTCCAGATGCTCGCCGCGATCGAGTTCGCGTGCCTCGACATCTGCGGCAAGGCGCTCGACGTGCCCGTCCACGACCTGCTCGGCGGGCGGGTACGAGAGACCGTTCCGTTCGCGAGCTACCTGTTCTTCCGCTACGCGCACCCCGCGACAGGTGCCGGTGAGATCTTCGACCCCGATCGGCTGGTGGCGCACGCGAAGGAGCTCAAGGAGGCTCACGGCTTCACCACGCACAAGCTCAAGGGCGGGGTGTTCGCGCCGGCGCACGAGCTAGCCTGCTTCCGTGCCCTTGCCGAGGCGTTGCCGGGTGACCGGTTCCGCTACGACCCCAACAGCGTGCTGTCCGTCGACGAGGCGATCCGGTTCGGTAGGGCGATCGAGGATCTCGACAACGACTTCTACGAGGACCCGACCTGGGGACTGGCCGGGATGCGTCAGGTGCGGGCGGCCGTCGCGATCCCGCTGGCCACCAATGCGGTCGTGGTCAACTTCGAGCAGCTCGCCACCAACCTGCGCGACCCGGCCGTCGACACCATCCTGCTGGACACGACGTTCTGGGGCGGGATCCGCGCCTGCGTCAAGGCCGCGGGCGTCTGCGAGACGTTCCAGCAACCCATCGCCGTCCACTCCTCGGGTGAGCTCGGCATCCAGCTCGCCACCATGCTCCACCTCGGCGCGGTACTGCCGAACCTCACCTTCGCCGCCGACGCGCACTACCACCACCTGGTGGACGACATCATCACGGGCGGCAAGTTCACCTACCGGGACGGTGCGATCGCGGTGCCGACCGGCCCGGGCCTCGGCGTCGAGCTGGACAGAGACCGGTTGGAGCACTACGCCGGGCTGTACCGCACTCTCGGCAGCTACGCGTACGACCGCGACGCGCTCCGGCCGACCTGGTTTCCCCTGATCCCCAACGGCTCCTGGGCCCGGCCCGAACCCGCCGACACCTCGAGCATTCCCGGACTCGCCGAACTCGCCGACCTGCCGGCACCGCCCGCGCCCTGACCTCCTGTCCACCCACCGGCCCCGGCCCCTCTGCCGGGACGATCCGCGAGGAGCAAGCATGACCGCACCGAGGGAGAACTCCACGGGTGACCCGAGACCGGCACCGGCACCGGCATCGGTATCAGCAGCACCGCTCTCGCGGCGTAGCTTCCTGCACCGCGGGGCCGCGGCCGGCGTGGGACTCGGGGCGGCGGGCGTCTCGCTCGGCGGCGTGGCCGGGCTGCTCGCGGGCTGCGAGGGCGCGAGCCCCGAGCCCGGGCCGGGTGCGGGCGGCAAGGACGACCCGCGCGCGAAGGTCGTGGTGTGGGACATGGCGAGCCGGGTGCAGTCGCCCGACCTCTGGAACCCCATCGTGCCTGGGATGCGCGACGACAACGGCTTCGAGTCCGCCCTCATGGAGCCGCTGTTCATCCTCAACTACGAGACGGGTGAGATCGAGCCGTGGCTGGGTGAGTCCCTCGTCCCCAACGACACCCTGGATGTCTGGACGCTGAAGATCCGCCCGGACGTGACCTGGTCCGACGGCGAGGATTTCGACGCCGACGACGTTGTCTTCACGATCGGCCTCCTGAAGGACGGGCCGGCCGAGCTCTCGAACGCCGGGCCCATGCGGGAGTGGGTCAAGTCCGTGACGCGGCGGGACAAGCTCACGGTGGTGTTCACGCTCACCAAGCCGAACCCGAGGTTCCAGCTCGACTACTTCTCGGTGAAGATCTTCCGCTGCGTGCCGATCCTTCCCGAGCACATCTGGCGGGGCAAGGACCCATTGACGTTCAAGAACTACGATCCGCAGCAGGGCTGGCCGGTCTTCACCGGCCCCTACAAGCTGGCCAGCACGAGCCCGACGAAGTTCGTCTGGGAACGCGATCCGCAGTGGTGGGGCGCCAAGGCCGACTTCAAGCCGCTGCCGCGACCCGAACGCATCGAGTTCGTCGTCGCCGAGACCGAGGAGGTCCGGGTCGCCCGGGCGGCCAACAACGAGATCGACGTGCTCGACGACGTGACGACCGGGGCGTACGAGAGCCTCCATCAGCGTAACGAGAGCGTCGTGGCGTGGAACCCGGAGAAGCCCTACTCGTGGGCGGATCCCTGCACGAGGCTGTTGTCGTTCAACACCATGCTCCCGCCGTGGAACGACCGGGACATGCGCTGGGCGGTCAACTTCGCCGTCGACAAGGACGAGATCGTCCGGATCGCGTACGAAGGTTCCACGACGAAGGCGCGGATCTTCTTCCCGCCGTACAAGGGACTCGAGGACTACGTCCAGCTCCTCGACGCCGAGGGCGTGTTCGAGGAGTACCCCATCCTCCGCCACGATCCCGACCGCGCCCGCGAGACGTTCGAGGCGAAGGGCTACCGGCTCGACGGCGACGGCATCTACCGTAGGGAGGGCAAGCCGCTCCGGCTGCAGATCGACGCGCCGAGCGAGGGTACGGAGATCTCCCGCTACGCCACCGTGATCACCGAGCAGCTGCAGAAGGTCGGGATCGACGCCGCCGTCCGCAAGCTCGCGTTCGGCACGTTCGCCGACAACCTGTCCAAGGGGAAGTTCGAGGCGGCAGCGGACTTCTTCGCGTGCGGGTCGGTGAGCGAGCCGTGGTTCTCGATGAACATCTTCCACGAGCGCTGGGTCGAGCCGATCGGCAAGGACTCCGGCGGCAACAGCGTGCGCTGGAAGAACGCGGACTACAGCCGGCACGTCGACGCCATGGCGGGCCTACCGCTCGGCGACCCGCGGATCGACCGGCACTTCGTCGAGGCGGCCCGGCTCTGGCTGCGTGACCTGCCGTTCTTTCCGGCCGCACACGCCAAGAAGCTCTACTCGTTCAACACGAGGTACTGGGTGGGTTGGCCGAGCAAGGACGACAACTACATCCACCCGCCGTCGGTCTGGAACTCTAGTCACCGGATCATTCACAACCTCCGACCCGCGACCTAGTGGATCTTGGACGAGGGGAACCCCGCAGTGGAGCATCCGAGTGTCGAGCACCTCGTCGCCGCCTGCCATCTCGGTGACCTCGGCGTACCGTCGGCCGCCCACGTCTTCGTCGCGCCCTTCCCGTGCCGGCTGGCCGCTGCCGGCCTGGTGGCCACGGGCGACGTCCCCGAGTCGGAGGAGTCGTACGTCGAGACGACACTGGTGCGGCGACGGGCCGGCGAGGTACGTCCGATCGTGTCCAAGACGACAAGGGCCGAGACCGGTGAAGGGATCGGCGCCGACACCTACTGGCACTTCGACGTCTGCGCATGGGACCGCGAGGCCCGGCGGCTCGCCACCGGTGCCGTCGTGTCCCTCGAGACGCGCGCCGAGGGTGCGCCGCCGGGGCTGACGGGCGTCCTCGTCGTCCTGAGGTACGAACCGATGTGAGGAGTCGAAGCGATGGCGAGCCGAGCATACCTTCCACCACCGGAGTCGACGCTGCACCTGATCGGGGACGTCCACGTCGGCGGGATCTCTCCCCTACGCTGTCAATCGGTCCTTGACGATCTTGACAAGCAGATGGTGCCGACCACCGTCGCCCACGTCCAGCTCGGTGACATGACCGACCACGGTACGCCGGAGGAGGACGCGGTCGCGCTGGAGTGGCTGAAGCAGCTCGACGCGCCGTGGTACAACGTGCTCGGCAACCACGACAACTTCTACCGTGACGCGTCGGAGTGGGCCGCGGTCTACGGCTGGCCCTCGCAGAACTACACCGCCGACCTCGGGTTCGCCAAGCTCATCGCGGTGGGGCCGGGCGAACCGTCGTGGGGGAAGCTGCTTCGGCTGTCCGACGACACCCTGCGCTGGCTCGACAACGAACTCGCGTCCGCCTCCGGCACCGACTGCATCGTCGCCTGCCACGCCCCGCTGGCCGAGACCGTGCTGGGCGACGACGAGGTGCACTACACCTCCCGGATGCCGGGGTTCCAGATCCATGACAACAGCGCGATCCTGGAGGTCCTCGCGGCGCACGACAACGCCAAGGCCTGGATCTCCGGGCACACCCACTCTCCGATCGAAGTGCCCGGGCTGGTCACCACGAGGGTCGTCGGCGGCCACAAGCTCGTAGCCATCAACACGTCCGCGCTGTACTACGTCGGCAAGCGGATCACCTGGACCGCTCCGCTGATCACCCTCTACCTCACCTGGCTCGGTGATCGGGCCGAGGTCAGGTTCCGCAACCACGGCGCCGGTGTCTGGGACGGCCCACACGGACTGCGGATCGTCGACGTCGACCTGGCCTGACGAGCCACGACGACGCAGCTCCTGTGGGTGGCACGCGTACCTGCGGTCCGCGCGAGCAGAAGGAGAGAGACGATGCCGATCCTGCGAAGCGACATGGCGAACCGTGCGAACTGGTGCGAGCTGGAGCGGTTCGCGACCGTCTCGCTCCCGCCCTCCGGTCGGTTCCTGTGGAACGCCCGCCATGCCGCGAACAAGCTCGTCGTCGTCGAGGGCGAAGGCAAGCTCGCGTTGACAACGCAGATGCGCGCCGTCACCCGAGGCGGCACCGTCGACGTTCCGGCCGGCGACTACGCGTTCCACACCGAAGGGCCGGCCACGCTCGTGACACTCGGCGGTCACTGGGACGAGGACTGCGGCGGCGCCGGTGTCTTCGCCGTGGTGCGAGCCGATGCGCCCGGGGACATGGGTGATCCGGCCCGCTATCCGAAGCACACCGCATTCGACCGGCACTACCACGACTGTGACGAGTACTGGATCCTCGTCTCCGGCAGCGGTACGGCATCGTCGGAGGACCAGTCGTACTCCGTCGGCCCGGGCGACTGCGTAGCGACCCGGATGGGTCACCACCATGACTTCCCCCTGGTCGACGAACCCGTGCTGGCCGTCTTCTTCGAGACCACCATGCGTGGGAAGAAGCGTCGCGGTCACCTGTGGGAGCACACGCACGGGCCGGCCGTCCCCGCGACAGACGAAGGTGAGTGAGAACGATGGTGTATCGCGTCATCCAGGTCGGCACCGGAGGCATGGCAGGGTACTGGTGCGGAGGCCTCCTGCCGCCGTTCGTCGCCGAGGGCCGGATCGAGGTCGTGGCGGCGGTCGATGTCAACCCGGAGGTGTTCCGTAACGCCCAGACGGGTCTCGGCCTCGCGCCCGAGCGCTGCTACACCGACCTCGCCAAAGCCCTCGACGAGCATCCGGCCGACATCTGCACGGTCGTCGTGCCGCCTGCCTTCCACGAGGAGGTCGTCGACGCGGCGCTCGACCACGGCCTGGACATCCTTTCGGAGAAGCCGATCGCGGACACGCTCGCCGGTAGTGCCCGGGTGGCCCGGAAGGTCGGGCGGGCCGGCCGCAAGATGTCGGTCACGATGAGCCACCGCTTCGACCAGGACAAGACAACCCTGCGGGAGGAGGTCCGGGCCGAGCGCACCGGCACCCTCGACTACCTCGTCGGACGCTTCACGTCGGCGAACCGCAAGCGCAACTCCTGGGGTGTCTTCCGGCACCAGATGGCCGATCCGCTGATGATCGAGGGCGCGATCCACCACCTCGACATCCTGGTGGACCTCGCCGGTGGTCGTTGTACGTCGGTCTCCGCCAAGACGTGGAACCCGTCGTGGGGCGAGTTCGGCGGTGACTCGGAGGGCCTGGTGCTGATGGAGTTCGACAACGGCGTCCATGCGTTCTACGAGGGCGCCAAGTGCACCGCGGTGGGGCTCAACGGGTGGGGCCAGGAGTACGTACGCGCGGAGTGCGAGAACGCCACGCTCGTCATGGACCGCCGTCGGGTCTCGAGATACACCCCGGAAGGCGCGGCCGGTGCGTCGCCTACCGACGGCCCGCGTGCTGATCCGGTGCCCCTGCTCGACCGGCCTCGTTGGGGACACCTCACCCTGATCGAGGACTTCCTCGACTGGCTGGACGGCGGACCGCCCGCACCCACTGCCGTGGCCGAGAATCTCCACTCCACGGCCGTGATGTTCGCCGCGATCGAGAGCAGCCGACGAGGGCAGGCGGTCGACGTGGCGGAGTTCCTCGCGGAGACGCAGGCAGAGCTGGACGATCCGCGGTAGGTCGTTCAGACACCGGTGGGCGGGCGGCGATCTCGGCGGCCACCCACCGGTGCCGAGACATCACCAGCCGAGCGCCTCGAGCAGCGCGTGGGCGATGACGAGGTGGCCCGACGGGGTGGGGTGCACGGGCTCGATGCCGAGCTCCTCCAGAGGTCGGAACCTCAGCTGTTCCTGGAACTCCTCGTGGGTGCGTACGTGCAAGGTGTCGAACTCCTTGACGAGCGCGCGGACGACCTCGTGGTATTCGGCGAGCAGCGCGAGCGTGGTCTGTGGCAGGTCGCCCGGCTGGTCCTCGGGCCACATGTAGAAGGGTTCGAGAAGGACGACCCGGGTTCCGGCCGCCCGCGTCCGGGTGAGGATGTCGCGGAGGTTGCGGTCGTACGCCTCCGGCGTGACGCTGCGCTTGTCACCACCCACCGCGAGGTTGCAGTCGTTGATCCCGATCATCACGGTGACCCAGTCGGGGCGGCCGGCGAGCACGAGGTCGTCCCAGAGGTCGAGCAGTTGCGCCGTCGTGATGCCGCCGATGCCCTCGTTGCGGACGCGAAGGCCATGGCCCGGATAGCGCGCCTCGATGAGGCCAACGGTGTCGCGCACGTAGCCTTCACCGAGCAGGCGTCTGCCCACCCTGCCAAGGTCGAGAGTGCGGCCGGCGTCGGTGATGCTGTCGCCAGCGAAGACGATCGACTGTCCCTTGGAGAAGACGAAAGTCACGGTGGGCGCCCCTTTCGAGGTCGCGGCACGGCCGCTTACATACTAGCATCGTAGACCGCCGCAGGCCGCACCGATCGGCACTGGGTCGGGGGTGACGGTTCGTCCTCCCTTCAGATCGGTCCCGACCGGGTGATCTGGATCTTTGCCGACAGGGCTTCGTCTACGGCGGCAAGGCCCATCCTGAGCAGCGCGGCGCGGACGGGTCGCTCGTTCTTACGTACAACAACAACTCCGAGCGGCCGACCGGCCTCATGGACGACCCGGCGCTCCACTTCCCGATTTCATCAGGGTCCCGAAGCGGCAGCCGCCGTCAACGACGACGTGACGTCCGAGCGGGTCGAGGCCGCGGTGACACCGGCTCGACGAGGCCCTCGTCGTCGTCCTCGTCGACCACGAAGTAGTCGGGATGGCGTTCCTCGAGGGGCTCGAGGACGTCGAGCGCGATCCGAAGGTGTCGGCTGAGCACCTCGTCGGCCTTGCGCCGTTGCTTCGACGTCACGTGCTCGACGATCTCGCGGTGTTGCGTGTGCAGCTCGTCGAGGATCTCGGGATCGGGCAGGCTCAGCATACGTACGCGGTCGAGGTGCGCCTTGGCTGAGGAGACGATCGGCCACACCCGCGGGTGGCCGCCGATCTCGAGCAGGGTGCGGTGCAGGTCCTCGTCGGTGGCGAACCACCGGCGTAGGTCGCCCTTGCGGCCGGCCTCCTCCTGGTCGTCGAGCAGGCCGCGCAGGTAGGCCTCGTCGGTCGCACTGACGTTCTTGATCGCGTGCGGCAGCGAGGCGCGTTCGAGAGTCTCCCGGATGAACTGGATCTCCACGACATCTCGGACACTGATGCGGGACACGAACGTGCCGAGCTGCGGGGCCACCTCCACGAGTCCCTCGTCGGCCAGCCGGATGAGTGCCTCACGGACCGGCGTACGGCTCACGCTGTAGCGCGCGGCGAGTTCGTTCTCCGACAACGCCTGCCCGGGCAGCAGGTCGAGCGACACGATGGCGCGCCGCAGTCGCGCGTACATCTGCGAGCGGGTGCTCGCGCCGCGGAGCGCGTCGAGCTGTGCCCGTCGTGGACTGCCGATCGCTCGTCCGCTCATGGTGTCGGGTCGCCCTTCGCTGTGCACCTTCCCGGAGGCCGCGTGGAAGGACCGCCGGTGTTGGCATGGTAGAGCACCACCGACACGTTGCGGTCCGCGTCCGGATGAGTCGCCGCCACTGCTCGCAGCGTGTCAAGATCATCTTGCGTTACGAGGTCAGCAACACTCCGCCCTGAGTGGCGGCCATGCCACCGTCCACCGCGTACGTCGTGCCGGTGACATAGGACGAACGCTTGCCCGCAAGGAAGGCGATGACCTCGGCGATCTCCTCCGGTCGGGCGATCCGGCCCGCTGCCGGAGCCGCGCCCGCGACGGCGGCGTCGGTCCCGTCGCTCCCGTTCGTTCCGTCGGCGCCCTCGGCTCCGTCGGCCGTACTTTCCGACCGGGCTGGATCGGCGACCAGCAGCAGCGGTGTGTCGACCGGGCCGGGTGCCACGGCGTTGACCCTGATCCCGTCGGCGGCGTGGTCGACGGCCATCGAACGGGTCAGTGCGTCGACGCCCGCCTTGCTGACCGAGTAACCGAGTACGCGCCGCGCCGGTGTCCGGCCCTGCACCGAGGAGACCGCGACGATGGCGCCGCCCCGGCGGGAACGCAGGTGGGGAACGGCGAACTTGGCGGCACGGTAGATCCCGGACAGGTTGACGTCGAGGACTGCCTGCCAGTCGTCCTCCGTGGTGTCCTCGGCGGTGCCGTAGGTCTGGATCCCCGCACTGCAGACGAGGATGTCGAGCCCGCCGTGACGGTCGACCGCCACCTGCATCAGGTCGCGCATGTCGCCGGCTGACCGTACGTCGGCGACGACACCGGTGACCGCCCCTGGGTCGGCGGGCGTCCCGTCCCTGGCCAGCTCGAGCGTGCGCGGGTCGTGCGTGCAGTAGACCACCGCGGCACCGCCGGCCGCGAGCCGCTGGACGACCGCGCGGCCGATGCCTGTCGACCCGCCCGTGACGACGGCGACGGCGCCCTCGAAGTCCCTCACAGCACACCGAACGTGCGGTAGACCTCGTCGACCGACATGCCGGCGGCAATCTGTTCGCGTTCGGCGTTCTCCTTCTCGAACGTCTCCTCCACCTGGAGCAGCACCTCGTCGACGTAGGCCTCCGGAATGACCTGCACGCCGTCGTTGTCGGCGAAGACGAAGTCGCCGGCCGTGATCCGCACGTAGTGGGTGAGGTGTCCCGGGAGGTAGATGGGCCGGTTGACGTCGGTGATGATCCAACCGCCGAAGGCGTTGGGCCGGGTACCGAAGCTGTAGACGGGGAAGTCCGGCATCCGCAGCACGTACTCCGTGTCGCGGCAGTTCCCCGCGAGCAGCATTCCCCGGCACCCGTGGGCGTACGCCAGCTGGCAGCTCATCTCGCCGAAGTGCGCCGGCTGCCGGTCACCACCGGTGTCGAAGCACAGCACCGTGCCGTCCTCGCGGGCCGCGACGGTGCGCATCATCTGCTTCTGCGGATGGCCGCCGTCCGCTTCCCACCGCGCCTCCTGGGCAGCCATCTCGTCGGGGGAGAGGTCCTGCTCCGCCAGCGAATGCAGCTTGATCGGCAACGCCCGGCCAGCGAGCTGCATTCCCTGGCGGAGCGGCCGGAAGTCGGCGGAGAGCACGGTGTCGGTCACGCCGCACTTCCAGAGGGCGTCGGAGACGTTGCCGCCATAACCTGCGCGGCGATAACGCTGGATCCGTTCGAGATCGGTGAGTGCGAGCCGGCGCGGCTCGTCGGCGGTGGGCACGATCGCTGCTCCTGTCAATCCGGGCGGTGGGCGTGCTGGGTGGCGTGGATCAGGCCGCGTACGTAGCCGATCGCGAAGAGCCGGCCGAGGCTCTCGTAGCCTGGCGCCTGGTTGTCCTCGCCCGCCATCGTGGGTACGTGGTCGACCCGAAGGTAGCCGTCGAACCCGACCTCCGCATAGGCCCGCATCGCCGCTGCCATGTCGGTCTGTCCCTCGTCCTGGAACGTCTCCACGAAGTCGGCGGGACCGCCCACGACGTCGCGGAAGTGGACGAAGAACACCCGACCGGTGCGTCCGAGCAGGCGGATCGCGGCCGGAACGTCCACCCCCATGGACGAAACGGTGCCCTGGCACAGGGTGACGCCGTTGGCCGGGCTCGGCACCAGGTCGATGACCCGCTTCATCGCCTCGGGGCTCGTGAGGATTCGGGCGATGCCGCGGATCGGCGAGATCGGTGGGTCGTCGGGATGCACGGCGAGCTTGACCCCCGCGCGCTCGGCGACGGGGACGACGCGTTCGAGGAAGTAGGTCATGTTGTCCCACAGCTGGTCCTCGGACACCTCGCCCCACGGCGTCCGCGGTGCACTTGCGAGCAGGGCGTGGTCGTACGCCGTCACGAGTGCGCCACCTCGACCGGGCCGCGCCATCGACGTGCGCTGCCAGGTGAGACCCGCCATCCAGTTGTGGCAGATGACCGGGATGCCGAGCCGGCCCATGTTCTCGACGAGCTGGCAGAAGTGCGCGATGTGGACGTCGCGGTCGGGCGTGCCGAGCTTGATCGGCTCCTGGATCGAGGCCGGCGCGGACTCGATGACGCTCAAGGTGAGCCCGGCGTCGGCAAATCTCTGCCGTAACCGGAACAGGTGATCGTAGTCCCACGGCGGCGGTCGGCCGGGGCCTTCGGGGATTGTCGTGACGGCGTGGTTCACGCCGAGCTGACGGCACAGCTCCCACAGCTGGCTGGGCTCGGCCGGCAGGGCGTCGGCGATCTTGATCGAGAGCGGCACGGCTCGCCTCCCTTGCCAGGCAAGAGCATCCCTTGCCGTGATCAACAGCAGCTGCTAGCGTGCGGAACACTAGTATACAGGCGGCGTGGATGACAGCCCGCCAGCGGCGACGAGCGTGCCGAACGGGTCAGCGGACGGGGGTCGCGGGATGAGTCCAGCAAGCACACTGACGGCGCGGACGGGTCCTCCCGGCCGGCCGCGACGTGGGCGACGTTGGCCGACCGCCGGCCGATCCGGCGGAGCCGCACTGTCGTACCAGACCCGGAACACGGTCGCGGCGTACCTCTTCATCCTCCCGACCATCGTCGGGTTCGGCGTACTCGTGGTCTATCCGGTGGCGAGCTCGCTCTATCACGCGTTCACCGAGTGGAGCGGCATCAGCGCGGCGCGGTGGGTGGGCCTCTCCAACTTCAGGTATCTGCTCGGCGAGGACCCGACGTTCTGGCCGTCCCTTCGGGTGACGGCGTACTTCGTGCTCCTCAGCGTCCCGAGCGGGATGGTCCTCGGCCTCGGCCTCGCCGTGCTGTTGAACCGCGCGTTCGCCGGCGTGCGGCTGTTCCGCACGATCTTCTACCTGCCGGTCGTGCTGCCGTCGATCGCCGTCCTCACGTTGTGGAAGTACATCTACGACCCGCTGTACGGCCTGGCCAACGAGGTGCTCCGCGCTCTGCACCTGCCCACGAGCGCGTGGCTGTTCAGCACCCGGATGGCGATGCCCGCCATCGTGATCGTCGGGCTGTGGGGAGTCGGCGGGTCGATGATCATCTTCCTGGCGGCGCTCCAGAACGTGCCCACCGAGATCTACGAGGCCGCGCGCGTCGACGGCGCGGGACCGGTCCGCCTCTTCTTCTCGATCACGCTGCCGATGATGACGCCGATCCTGCTGCTCCAGCTGATCCTCGGCCTCAACCTCGCGTTCCAGGCGTTCAACCAGATCCAGGTGTTGACGAACGGCGGTCCGGAGACGTCGACCTACCTGTTCATGTTCAAGATCTACCAGGATGCGTTCGGCAACTACACCCAGCTCGGGCTCGCGACCGCGGAGGCGTGGATCCTCTTCGTGATCGTCATGATCATCACAGCGGTCACCCTGCGGACCTCGCAGATGTGGGTCTTCGAGGACAACCGGTGAGCGGGGCGACGCGGATGTCGACAGGAGGGTTGTCGACTGCCGACGCGGCGCACGCGACCCGGCCGCGACCGTCCAGGATGCCGATGGCGCAGCGGGTGCCGCTCACCGTGTCGCGGCTCAGCTGGTACGCACTGTGTGCCCTCCTCAGCGTGACCATGCTGACGCCTCTGCTCTGGATGGTGTCGGTCGCGCTCAAGCCGGGCGGCGACATCCTGAGCCTCCCGCCACAGTTCCTGCCGAGCACCTACCAGTGGTCCAACTTCGTCGACGGCCCGCGTGAGGTGGACTTCGTCCGGCTGCTCGCCAACACGCTGGTGATCACCCTGGTGTCGACGTTCGGCTCGGTTGCGAGCTCGATGTGCGCGGGCTACGCGATCGCGCGGATCAGGTTCGCCGGGCGGAAGCTGTGGTTCTACCTGTTCACGTTCTCGATCTTCGTGCCCGGCATCGTCACCCTGATCCCCGTCCAGCGACTGTTCTTCGCGCTGAACCTCATCGACACCTGGGTGCCGCTGTGGCTCCCCGCGTTCTTCGGCAACCCGGTGTTCATCTTCCTGGCCCGGCAGTACTTCATGTCCGTGCCGCGTTCCATCGACGACTCGGCGATGATCGACGGCGCGGGCCACTGGCGGATCTTCACGCGGCTCATGGTGCCGCTCACCAGACCACTCTGGATCACCATGGCGATCATGGCGTTCCAGGCGTCCTGGAACGACTACCTCAACCCGCTTGTGTATCTCAACACGCCGTCGAAGTACACGCTGTCCCTCGGGATGGCGAGCTTCATGGGCGGCCTGAACTCCGGTGCCTCGCCGGAGTTCAACTACTACATGGCCTCCAACCTTCTCTACATGCTTCCTCCGCTCGTCCTGTTCTTCCTTGCACAGCGCTACTTCATGCTGGGCCTCGGCGCCCTCGGCATGACCAACAAGTGACGCGCCGGCAGGAGACGGACGCTCGTGCGGTGTCGGCCGAAAGGGTTCTCGATGAAGCACTCCACACGCGGTCGCCTTGCCGGTCTGGCGTGCGCGGCCATCCTCGCGTCGGCGCTGCTGTCGTGCGCGGGCGGGCAGGGCGCGGCGACCAACGACGACAAGTCCGTCACGCTGATGACCTGGGCAAGCAACAAGGACCTCAAGCTGTACGAGGCGTCGCTTGCGACCTTCACCGAGAAGACCGGTGTGCGGGTCAACCTCGTCCAGGTGCCGAGCGCGAACTACTTCCAGAAGATCAACGCCGAGATTCTCTCGCACACGTTGCCCGACGTCTTCTGGTGCACCAACATCAACGGCTCGCAGCAGGACCTTGCCCGTCAGGGCGTGCTGTACGACTGGTCGGCATACGCGGACGGCACGGCGAAGGGCGCGAGGCAGACCGGCCTCGACATGAGCAGGTTCGCGCCCGGGATGCTCGACCTCTTCCGGACTCCCGACGGCAAGCTCTACGGAATCCCCAACGAGGTCAACACGTACGGCGTCTACTACAACGCCGACCTGTTCCGCGCTGCCGGGCTCCCGGTCCCGACGGCGGACTGGACGTGGGACGACATGTTCACCGCGGCCGAGAAGCTGACGCAGAAGCGGGACGGAAAGACGACCCGCTACGGCATGCACACCGCGTGGGGACTGCTGACCTCGCCGGTCGGTCTGTCGATGTACTCGGTGAGCAACGGCGGTGCCTCGCTCGCGCCGCAGAAGCTCTGGGTCGGTGTCGACAAGCTCGAGGCCGACTCGACGTTCATGGAAGGTGCCCGCAGGTTCGCGGCCGCGATCGGATCGGGCTACATCACACCGCCCACGTTCAACGCCGCCAACACCGAGGGCGCCTTCATCAACGGTGACGTCCCGATGATCTTCGCGGGTCAATGGATCTCGTCCGGCTTCTTCGCGGCGAAGCCCAAGGTCGAGTGGGGTTACGTCCCCCTGCCGAAGGGTTCCGCCGGCCAGGTGGCGCCCGCCGAGTCCAACGCCTTCTGCTCGCCGAAACAGCTGAAGGACCCGGTCTCGGCCTGGAAGGTCATCTCGTGGATGGAGACCAACGCCTTCAACGAGGCCTACAAGGAGGACCCGATCGCGCCGATCGCCTACGTTCCCGGGTCGCAGGGCTACCTCGACAACCTGGCCGGCCAGGGCCCTGCGGGCAGGTCCGTCAAGGCGACCGTCGAGCAGGAGCTGGCCAACCCCAACAAGCTCGGCACGGCGTTCCTCGACCCGTGGAGCGGTAAGGCGGGCAACCTCACCACCACGTTGTGGAACCCCGCGATCTCAGGCAAGAAGCCGGTCGATACGACCGTGGCCACCTGGATCGCGGACGTGAACGCCCTGATCGCCCGGAGATGACGTACGCACAGGAGAAGGGGAGTCATGAGTAGCCAGCACCGACGAACCCGCGGCAGGCTCCTCGCGATCGCGGGAGTCGCCGCCGCCCTCTCGGCCGCCGCGCAACTGCCGGCCGGGGCGGCGAACTCGGCGGGATCAGCAAGCACAGCGAGCGTGGACCAGGCGGGACCCGCCAGCGGCAGGCCTTCCAGCGCAGCGGTTCCGCCCGTTCCGGCGATCGAGTCGGCCGTCACGCTCGCCAACGGACCGAGGTACGAGACCGCCAAGGACGGAACTGTCTACAGCCCGCTCGACGAGCCGGCGTTCATCATGGGCCACGACAACGGACAGAGCGCGTTGTACGACAACGGAAGAGGGCTGCGGTTCTCGTTCTGGTCGTTCGGCGACACCGCGCTCGACCCGCGCAACGGCGACGGTGAGAACTTCATCGCCAACACCGGCGCCCGCACGTCCGACCTGCGGATGGGCGACAGCATCAGCCAGTGGGAGTACGACGGCGGTCCGGACGGCCCGCGCGAGTTCGTCTGGCTCAACGCCGAGGAGGAGGCGTACAACGAGGCACATGCCGATACCGACCCTGACACCGACGGATGCCAGGCGGGCCCGGGCATCCCGGCATACAGCTGCGGCGACGAGTACGCGCTCTGGGGCGGCGCCGTCGTGGCGGATCCCAGGCACGGAAGGATCCTCGCGTTCTACAGCCTGATCCGCCGCTACCACGACGAGCAGGGCAACTTCCTCTTCGACGGCGTGGGCACCGGTGTCGCGGTATGGACCGAGGACCATGCCGACGGCAACGGCTGGGAGCGTCAGATCGTCGCGCATCCCACCGATCCGCGATTGCCGACCGCCCTCTGGCCGGAGGACGGCGACCCCGCCACCCGCGGCGATCCCCGCTTCGACACGGGGATGCTGGTGCGGGACGGCTACCTCTACGCGTACGGCTGTTACGACGGCCCGGTGCTGCGGCCGGACTGCCGGCTGGCCCGGGTGCCGATGGGCCCCTCACAAGCGGTGTGGGACCGCGCGGCCTGGCGGTTCTACGCAGGTGAGGACCGGGACCGGTCGCAGTGCCCGAGCCGCTGGTCGGCGAACCTCGCGTGCGCGTCGATCCTGCGTTCGGACTTCACCAACCCCGACGGCACACCTGGCACGATGACCGGCGGGGCGGCGGGTACGTCGGTCTTCTGGAACCCCGCACTGCGGATGTACATGGCGATCTACGGCGTGGTGATCAGCAATCAGATGGACTACAGCGTCGCCTACCGGCCCGAGGGCCCGTGGAGCAAGCCGACAAAGCTCGCTGACGGCGTGCCCGCCAACGGCGAGGGGCTTGGGTCGATCGTCTACGCCAACTTCGCCCACCCGGAGTACGCCGAACGCGGCGGTCTCGTGCAGTACGTGACCTACGCCCACACGACGGGGTTCCTGAAGAGCGACTTCCCCGTGCTGAAGGTGACGTTCGAGAAGCCGCAGCGGTGAAGGGCTTCCCCCGGACGCTGGCCGTGGTGGCGGCGGTTCTCCTCGCCGCCACGGCCACGACCGCGGCGTTCTCGACCACCGCGTCCTCGTCGCCGGCGCCGACGCCGACGTCGACCGGGATCGCGGGAGCCTCCGGGAACCCTTCCGGTCCGGTGGGATGGGACGTCTACCGCAGGCTCGACCGGTTGCCCGAGCTCCCGTCCGGCGTACAGTCCCTGCAGTTCTCGAGCTTCGACCGGACCGGTGGCAACGACGACGGCTTCTTCGGCACCTACTCCTGCCTGCGCCACACTGCGCGCGGCTGTGTGATCGCGGAGGCGGACGGGGCCGGAGAGGTGGACGCGGTTCTGGTTCACGGCCGATCTCGCCGACCCGGGCAACCTGGCCGCGCTCGGCGACCTCGTGATCGAGCTCGACGGCAGGGTCGTCGTCGACGCACCCCTGCAGGACGTGGTGGACGGCCGGCTCGGGCCGCCGTTCGTCTTTCCGTTGGTGGCAAACCGGTCCCAGAGTTCGGGTGGCAGCTACGTCAAGGTGCCGATGCCTTACCGCCGCTCGATGCGGATCACGACCGAGCACACCACGGAGTTCTTCCACGTCGCCTACCGCCGGTTCGCGGACCCGTCCGGCGTTCGCACCTTCGATCCCAGCGATCACGCGCGGGACGTGCTGGCCCGGCTGCGGTCCGCCGGCGAACGCGATCCCAAGCCGGATCCGCACGACGCCCGGACGGAGCGGCGGTCGCTGGTGGTGCCACCGGGCGGCTCCCGCCCGGTGGCCACGCTCGCGGGTCCTGGAACGATCGCCGAACTCGCGCTCCGTCTCGACGAGATCGTGGGCCCTGTCAACCCACCCTTGCTCATCGACGACGGCCGTGGGTTCAAGGGCGGTGCGAGCGAGTTCACGGTGCGCGTCGACCCACGCAACAAGGGCGTTCGCCTGACCCGGCGGCTCGACAGCTACTGGGCCAACGCCCAGGAGGCTGTGGTCTTCGTCGACGGAGCCGAGGCCGGCCGATGGACGCAGGTGCCCACCACGCTGGGCCCGCGTTGGGTCGACGTCAGCCTGGACCTCCCGGCCGCGCTCACCGAGGGACGGTCGAGCATCTCTGTCCGTACCGTGCCTACGCCTACGTCGCTCCCCGGCTTCCAGGACTTCACGTACACGGTCGACTCGCGGGTGGACGGCTCGCTC
Source organism: uncultured Actinomycetota bacterium (assembly GCA_963721745.1). Classification (GTDB taxonomy): domain Bacteria; phylum Actinomycetota; class Actinomycetes; order Propionibacteriales; family Actinopolymorphaceae; genus Thermasporomyces. The sequence continues at coordinate 23,093 of CAVRKO010000010.1, forward strand.
GTACGCACGGACACCGTGGACGTCGGCCCCGACTCGACGGCGGACGAGACGGCGCACGGCTACCAGATCGAAGGCCAGACGTGGGAGGGCACGACGAGGACGCGCTACCCGCCGCAAGGAGACCGCGACGCGATCGCGGCCTCCGACCGCGTGCTCGAGGACCTGCGGCTCCGGATCAGCTTCGACGGCGTGGCCACGGTGGACGCCCCGGTGGGGGAGTTCTTCGGCTCCGGGCTCGGCGAGTACCCGGTCCGCGCGTTGATGTTCGCCATGGACCCGGAGGCGAACGGCTGGTACTCCGCGTGGTGGCCGATGCCGTACGCGCGTTCCGCCGTTGTGGAGCTGGTCAACTCGGCCGACCGGCCGGTCACCGTCGACACCCGGCTGCGCTGGAGACCCGTTCCGGGCAACGCATCCGGGCTCGCTGAACACGGCGACCTCGGGTACTTCCACGCGACCAGCCGGCGGGGCGAGGTCCAGTCCGGCCGCGACTGGGTCCTCCTCGACACGCAGGGGAGGGGCAAGGTCGTCGGAGTCTCGCAGACCATGCGGGGCAGGCGGTTCGACTCGCTCACCCAACGCGGCTATCTCGAGGGTGACGAGCGCGCGTACGTCGACGGTGCGCGGACACCGGCCCTCCACGGCACCGGCACCGAGGACTTCTACGAGGGCGGGTGGTACTTCGCCTTCCACACGTTCAGCAATCCTCAGAACGGCAATCCCGCCTTCGAGCTGGAGGAACTCGGGTGCGAGGTGCTCTGTGACAGCGTTACCGGGCGATGCTGGCCGATGCGGTGGTGTTCGAGTCGTCGCTGCGGTTCGGCATCGAGCACGGCGCGGCCAACGAGTGGCCGGCGACCTACGGTTCGACCGCGTACTGGTACGGGCGGGACCGGCCCGGCCGGGTCCGTACGGACACGCTCGACGTCGGCGATCCGGCTTCGGAGGCCGCACACCGCTACCGGGACACGGGCGGCGCCGACCGGACGGTGCTGACGTCGGTGTTCGAGGGCGACGACGACGACGTCCAGGTCACGGAGGACGGCCGGTCCACGCGCGGCCGGGTCGCGTTCCGGCTCGCCATCGGTCGCCACCACGAGGGTGTGGTGCTGCGACGGACCAGCGACCAGCGCGACGCCTACCAGGCCGTACGCGTCCGCATCGACGGCCGGGACGGGGGTGTCTGGCGCCAGCCGCTGGGCAACGCGACCCAGCGGTTCCGCGACGACAGCTTCGCCGTTCCCGCCTCGCTGACGGGAACGGCGTCGACGGTCGAGGTCGAGCTGCAGCCTCTTGCCGACACTCCGCCCTGGCACGCCGCCCGCTACGAGGCGTGGGCCACTCTCCCCTAGTGTCCTGCCGACTCAGGGCACTAGCCGAGCACGCGCAGCGACGCCCAGAGCGCCACCACCGAGGCGACCAGTGTGGGCGGCACCGCCAACGCACCGAGGAGGTGGAACTCCCGCCACGACGGTTCGATGCCGCGCTGCCGCAGCGTACGCCGCCACAACAGCGTGGCGAGGGAGCCCACGTAGGTCAGGTTGGGCCCGATGTTGACCCCCAGCAGGGCCGCGAGCAACGGGCCCGGATGGTCGCTGCCCGTACCCGCGAGCAGGGGGAGGAGCAGCAACAACGCGGGCAGGTTGTTGATCAGGTTGGCGAGAATCGCGGCGACGGCAGCCACCCCCAGCAGCACCGGGAGCGACCCGCCGGCCGGCAGCGCCGCTGCAACCGCGTCGCCGAGACCGCCGGCCGCGACCGCACTCACGACCACGCCCAGGCCGAGGACGAAGAGGACGAACGCGGGACTGGTCGCGGCGGCGACCCTGCGCACCGTGAGCCGTCCGCGGGCGAGGCCGTGACCGGCGAGCACCGCGGCACCTGCGAGAGCGAACCAGACGGGTGGGACGCCGACCGGCTCGGCAGCCGCGAACCCGACCAGCGTGAGGGCCACCACCGCCAGCGGCAGCCGGGGGAGTGCCCGCAGCCCGCCGGCGGTCAGCCTCGGTCCAGCCCGGCTGTGGGCGTACGGCGGCGCCAGGTCGTCGGCGAACGAGATCCGGAGGATGGCGTACTCAGCTCCGATCGCGACCAGCCAGGGCGCGGCCATCACCGCGGCGAACCCCAGGAACGACAGGCCGGATGCCGAGAAGGCGAGCAGGTTCGTGAGGTTGGAGACGGGCAGGAGCAGCGAGGCGCTGTTGGCCAGGTGCGCACAGGCGTACAGGTGTGGTCGTGGCCGGACGCCGATCCGCAGGCAGGTCGCCAGCACGACGGGCGTCAGGAGGATGGCGGTCGCGTCGAGGCTCAGGGTCGCCGTGGTCACCGCCGCCACGGCGACGACCTGGGTCAGGATTCTTCGCGGCGAGCCGCTGCCGGACCGGCCGAGAAGATCACCGAACCCGGTGAACAACCCCTCCGCGTCACACGCGTCGGCCAGCACGAGCAAGGCGATCAGGAAGAGCGCTGCGGGCGCGAGCCGGCTCAGCTCGTTCCAGGCGACCGCGGGAGCCACGGCTCCGGTCACGACCACCAGGACCGCGGCCGGCACGGCGACCGCCGCCTCCGGCCAGCCGCGCGGGCGAACGGCGGCGAAGATCAGGACAGCTGCGAGGAGCGCGACGGCGATCAGTTCAGAACCTGCCTGCTCCGCCCGACGCGCCGCTCACCACGGCCCGACCCTAACCCGGGCGTACGACAGGCACGCCGCAGGCGGTCAGGCCTGGGGAGATGATCTCCCGCGGCGGCGAGCGGCGGTGAGGCCGGCGGCCGCCATCCCGCCGAGGCCGAGGACCAGCGCGGCCCCACTCAGCCACCGGGTGGTGGGGGCGGGGGACTCTGCGGCGGTCGGCTCGGTGCGGGCCCGGTTCGCCGGAGCGGCCGCGGCGTCGGCGTCGTTCGCGGCGGTGGCGGGCGCGGGTTTCAGGGTGAGGCTCGGCGCGGCCTGGGCTCCGCGATCGCCCGGGCGGCCCTTCGTGGTCCACCGGTCGACCTCGCCGTCGTCGTACGTCTGGACGGCGGGAAAGTCCAGCCGGGGCTTGGCGGGCAGCGGCCCGACGTAGACCTCGAACTCGCCGAACTCATCCGGATCGATCCCGGCGCCCTTGTCGGCCGTCCACGTGATCGAGGTGACCGTGGGAGTGACGGCGCAGTCGCAGACGTCGCTCGGCTGTCGCACCTTCGTCCTGATGATGTCCGCGGTCCAACCGGGGTGACGGCCCACCCGGACCACCGACAGCGGGGGACGGGTGGGGAAGGTCACCCGGAGCTTGACGGTGGCGGCCGAGGGGGACTCGTTCGGGACCAGGAAGGAGAGCTTCGTGTAGTCGCCCTGGACGGCGGAGGACGGCGACACGGTGACGTCCGCGGAGGCTGTGCCGGCGAGCGGTGCCGCGCCAGCCGAGACAAGCAGGGCTGCTCCGGCGACGATGGCCGCCCTGGCGGCGGACCGTGCGAATGCAGGACTCACGTCCGTCGACCTCCTCGTCTGCCACGTGCGTCGCGGACCGGCCGCGAGGGTCAGAGGCCTGGCGGTCATCGAACCCGATACGTGATCGAGTCATTGAACGCGGCGTTCCGGCGACGGGTCAAGCCACCCGTCCATCCGACGAGCGGGCCTGGCGGTGCGCGGCCACGCCGCCAGTCGTGCCGCCAGTCGTGCCGCCAGTCGTGCCGCCAGTCCTGCCATCGGGGTGCCCGGACGCGAGAATGGGACCCGGCACCGGGTGCCGGCCGCTCCGAAGGCCCACCGCAACTGTCCGGTGCCGGCCTCGCACCGGTCCCACGAAGGAGCGCCCATGGCCCAGGCTCCGCCCCTGACCCAGGCTCCGCCGCTGACCCTCGCGCTCGCGGCCCGCATCGAGGGCCACATCGCCCGCGCCCACTTCGTCGAGTCGAACGGTGGACCGGAGTCCGGCGAGCTCCGGGCAGTCCGGTTCGGCCGGACGGTCGCGGTCACCTCTCTGCGCGGGCGGCCGCGGCACGAGATCTTCCACCTCGGGCCGGAGGACATCGACCGCCTGGGTGAGATTCTGGCGTTCTACGGAGCAGGCGGCGCCGACGGGGAGGGCCGCGCGGACCGCGAGGGTGCTGCCGAGCCTCGGATCTTCCTTTCTCCGTGGGGTTTCACACCTGAGGTGGCCGCGACCCTGACGAGTGCCGGCTTCCGGCAGCGCGACTACGACCAGGGAATCCTGTACGGGTCGCCGGTGTCCGACCCTCCTTCGCTCCCGCCGGGGACCACCGTGGAGCCGGTCACGGACGCCAACCTGGACGTGTACGTGCGCACGATGGCGGACGGTTTCGAGTGGCCGTCCGAGTGGCGTGACGCGGCCATGGAGGGCACCAGGAAGGCCTTCGTCACTGCCGGGTCTCGCCTCACCGGGACGGCTTCGGGATTCACGCTCACCAGGTGCAGCTTCCTTGCCCGGCACGACGGAGAGCCCGCGGGCGTCGGCTCGGTCGCCGTCGACGAGGGCGGTGTGGCGCGCCTCTCCGGTGGCGCCGTCGTACCGCGGTTCCGGCGGCGGGGCATCCACCTCGGGCTGGTCTACCACCGGCTCCACCTCGCGTACGAGCACGGTTGTGACCTGGTGCTCGGGTCGGCGTCGTCCCGGTCGACCAGCTTCGCGAACCAGCAACGAGCCGGCCTGCGGCTCGCGTACGTCGAGTGCGAGTGGGGCCGCCAGCAGGACTAGGCGGCGGCCGGTACGACTAGGCGGCGGCCGGTACGACTAGGCGGCGGCCGGTACGACTAGGCGGCGGCCGGTACGACTAGGCGGCGGGCCTGGTCAGCTGGGCGCGGAGCGCTTCGAGTGCCCATTTCTCCCAACGCCGCGACGACCAACCACGCTCGCGTACGAAGAGCAGGTAGAGCTCGGGACTGAGGATGCCGAACAGTACGTCGGCAGCATGCGCGGCGGTCACGGCATCCCGGGCGTCGGGCTTGGCCACAAGGGCTTTCGCGACCGCGGCGCAGACGGTGTAGCGGGGATCTTCGGCCTGCGGCCAGAGCTCCGCGACCTCCGGATCCATCGCGGTAGCGGTCTCGAGGACTCTCGTGATGGGCGCGACGCGTTCGAGCATCCCGCGGGTGCCCTTGACGACGTGGCGTAGCAGGGATTCGGCGGTGTCGGCGGCGAGCGCCTCGCGGAACCACGGCCGGTCCATCGTCGCCACCGGCTCGCCGTCTCCGGCGATCGTGACGTCGACGAGCTCCTTCAGGAGCGTGCGCTTGTTGCCGAAGACGAAGTAGATGGTCTGCACCGCGACGCCGGCCTCGCTGGCGACGTCCTGCAGGGACGTCGCGCCGTAGCCGTGCTCCACGAACAGCCTGGTGGCCGCACCGATGATGCGAAGGCGCGTCTCCTGGGACTTCTGTGCCTGCTTGCCGACTCGCTTGACCGCTGCCATGCCTGTACTCTATCTCTAGAGTGAAGCTCTAGAGAGACACTCTAGAGTTCGTTGGTCCGCGGCGCTCAACGGAAGGGGTCGCCGCACCGAGAGCGAAAGGTACGAAGGACATGGCAGTCGTCAGGACCACCCGTTTCACGATCGACCCCGCGCGGACGCAGGAGATGCTCGCCGCCAGGGCGGCACTCGTCGCCGGCGTGCGCGCGAGGTTCCCCGGCCTCACCGAGGCCCGTCTCGCCAGGCTCGACGACGAGACCTGGATCGACATGTGGCGTTGGGAATCGGAGGCGCACACGCAGGCCGCGCTCGACGGTGCGTCGACGATCCCGGAGGCGCCGGCGGCGTTCGCGCTCACGCGCGACCTCACGTCGGAGACCGCCACTCTCGTCGACGAGAGGTAGCCCTTTGGAGGGTGTCAGGCCGGGGCGGTCGGCGGGCCGAATCTCGCGAGGTAGTGCCATACCCGCTTGAGGTCCTGCTCGTCGTGGTGGCCCGCACGTGCGGCGTCGCCGATGAGCCGGGCGTCGAGGTGTCCGTCGCGGGCCAGGGAGATGCCGAGGTCGACGTACTCCTGTCCGCGGTACGCGGGATGCGCCCGCAACACCTCGACCGCCAGCCGAAAGCCCCGGTGCCACTCCACGGGACACGGCAGTGCGTGGGCCAGCTTCTCGACCTGCGTACCGCGAAAACACGGGTCGAGCACGATCGCCTCCACGTCGCGGGCGAGTACGACGGGGCCGTGCACCTGGGCCTCGACGTAGTCGTCGAGCCGGTCGTGGTCGGCCCGTTCGGCCTTCTCGATCAGTGACATCGCGCCGGCAACGCCGAAGTCCACGGGTTCGAAGACGCTGTCGGGAAAGCAGTACGTCGTGCGTTCGGACACCTCGGCGGTGAGCCGGAGGTGGGCCGAGCCGAATCTCGGCGACCCGCCCACCTCACTCCGGCGGTAGTTGAGAGCGCCGTACTTCGGGCGATCCGAGGCGGGTGCGTCGTCGTACGCCCCACCGAAGATCCGACTCTCCCAACGCCACCGGTCGCCACCTGGAAACGCCGTGAGGCCGCCGTTGCTGGTGCCGGTCTCGAACTGCGACCGGTATGTCCCCTGCTCCGCCAGCACTCGCAGCACCGGCCCGTCGCGGCCGATCCGGTCGGGATGGAAGTTGAGGGTCACCCGCAGCGTGGGGTCGAGCCTCCCGCCCGTGGACAGCGACGTCACGTGCTCGAGGGCGCGCTGCTGCGGCGAACGCCGGCCGGAGGAAGACACCGGCCCAGTGTGCACGACCCACGATCCCTCCGGCTCAGGCGAGCGGACGACCCGTGAAGGCGACCAGCCGGTCGAGGGGGCTCGCGTCCGCGCCGACGTCGACCGCATCGGCGAACGCGCCGCGGGCGCGACCCTCCGGCGAGATCACCTGCTCCGCGAGGCTGTGGACGTAGGTCGCCATCTGGTCCGAGACCGGGACCTTCTGGTCGGTCGCGACGGCGAGGTCCCAGGCGTGGACGAGAAGCTCCAACGACAGGAGGCTGGCGCCGAACGACGCGGGCAGCTGCCTGTCACCGAACGGGACGCTGCCGTCGAGGCCGTGTCTCCGCCAGGCCTCCAGAGCCTGCTGCCCGGCGTCGGCGACCCGCGGCTCGACGTCCGTCGACCCGCTCGGTGCGACCTCGGCGCCGACCATGCCGCCGAGACGCTGCAGGGACTCCACGAGGTGGTCGACCAGCTGGGCCACGGTGAACTCCGTACACGGGGTGGGCCTCGCCAGGTCGGACCCGCTCACGCCGCGCAGGACCAGCTGGCAGACCGCGAGGCAGGCCTCGGCGGAGAGGAGCGGGTCGAGGTCGGGTGGCGACGCGGTCATCTCGGTCAGTCCGGGCTCGTCGCCGGCGGCGACGCGTTCGAGCCGCCCCAGGAACTGGACCCAGCCCTGCAGGTGGTTGGCGGCCTGCTCGTCGGTGAGCCCGTCGTGGACCAGGCGTACGACGGTGCCTCCGTCGGCGGGTTCGAACGTGATCGTCACCGTGGACCCATCGGGTGCGGGTCGGGGTCGCCCTCCCAGCCCCAGCCGAACACCAGCCGTCGCCCGGGCTCGATCTCGCGGAAGGTGCCGGAGGCGATGTGGCCGGGCACGACGGTCCAGCGGTACGCGCCGCCCGCGCGGAGGTCGACCCGGGCGGACACGGTCATCCAGCGCCGCAGCCGGTCGGGTTCGGTGAGCAGGGCGAACGCCTCGGCGGCGGAGATCGGGAGGAACGCGGACTTCTCGGCGGTCATGGGTGCTCCTGGATGGACTGGTCCCGCCGGGTGGCGAGAGTGGTGGCGTCCTCGACCAGGCGGTCGAGCTCGGTGGTCCAGAACCGCTCGATCTCCGCGCGCAGCTCCGCCATGCCCTCGGGCCGGACGGAGTAGAAGCGCTGCCTACCTTCCTTGCGGTTCGTCACCAGGCCGACCTCGGCGAGGACGGCCAGGTGTTGGGAGATCGCCGACCGGGTGACCGGGAACTCCGCGGCGAGGTCGTTGACCGTGCGTGGGCCAGCCGCCAGCAGCTGCAACAGCCGTCGCCTGGTGGGCTCGGCCGCGACCGAAAGGGCGTCGACCACGAAGAACACGTTAGCACTCGCTAACGCATTTCTGTCAACAGATGGCTCCTGCCGGCTGCGTCCTCCTCGCCATGGTGGCTACGACGCTGGTACGACCCGGCGGTGCGCCCCTGCGCGGGTCCACGTACGAGAGGTGACGCCCGCGGGCCGACGTGCCGAACCCCACTCACGGCGACGCTGGATGCAGCCGTCCCACCGAGGGACGCATCGCCGACAGGAGACGGGCATGTCGATCGCACGCACCACCACTGCACGCACCACCACTGCACGCAGCAGCACTGCACGCAGCAGCACTGCACGCAGCAGCTCTGCACGCACCACCACCGAACGCACCGACCCTGCGCGCGCCACGGCCGCGGGCATCACCGCCGCGGCCGCACGGGCCGGCTCGGGCGCGCCGGACGCGTACCCGACAAAGGAAAGGAGGGCGAACCGGATCGGCCTTCTCGCGCGGCAGCTCAACATCCGGGCGACCCGTTGGCTGAGCCGTTACAGCATCCCGCTGTTGAGGATCAGCCTTGGCCTCGTGTTCCTCGGTTTCGGCGCGCTGAAGTTCGTACCCGGCGCCAGCCCGGCCGAGGAGCTTGCGGTCAGGACACTGGACACGCTGACGATGGGCATCCTGTCCGGCGGCGTCGCGCTCTTCGTGACGGCGGTGGCCGAGTGCTTCATCGGGATCACGTTGGTCACGGGCAGACTGGTCCGCGCCGGGCTGGTCGTTCTCGCGCTGTCGATGGTCGGGATCATGTCGCCGCTGGTGCTCTTCTTCGGCGACCTGTTCCCGGGGGCGCCCACGCTGGAGGGCCAGTACGTACTGAAGGACATCGTGCTGGTTGCTGCCGGGCTGGTGGTCGCGGCGCGCACCCTGGGCGCCCGACTCGTCGCACCCGACGCGGCCTGACCGGGTGGGCCCGATGTGGTGGCCGATCGCCGCGGCCCGATCGCCGCTCTGCGCCCACGTCACCTGTCGTGGGCGCAGAGCCGTTCGTACGAACGGGCCGCTGGAGCTGGCCGGCTCACGCGCGGGCGATGCCGAGAAAGTGCGAGCCGCTCGCGACAATCGTGGGGTCGTGCTCGATCGAACGCAGGAACTCCAGCAGCAGCGTCCGCTTGCCCGGATCCGACCATGCGGCCTCGAAGCCGGTGACCCACATTGCGGGTCCCTCGACCGCGGCGAGCTCCGCTCCGTCGAAGCCGGAGTCGGACAGTTCCCGTTGCAACTCGTCAGGATGGTGGAAGAACGCCGTGGTGAAGTAATCCTTCTCCGTGTGGTTGCGATGCTGGCCGTCCCGCAGGTCCTGTCGGACGATGGACAGGAAGTCCTCGTCGTCGAGGAGGTCGGCCGCGAGCACGTTCATGAACGACGCATACCGTGAGATCGCGGCGCCGATCACCACGCCGCCGGGCCGCAGGACGCGCCGGGCCTCGGTCAGCGCGCGTACGCGGTCGGCCCGGTCGGTCAGGTGATAGAGCGGTCCCAGGAGCAGCACGGCGTCGACACTCGCGTCGTCGGCCGCCAGGTCGCGCGCGTCGCCGACCGTACAGCTCGCGAGCGGGTGATCCGGCTGGGCGTCCGAGGCATCCTGGGCCTGCGTGACATGCAGGGGTACGACGTCGACGAGGTGGACGGTGTGCCCCTGCCGCGCCAGCCACAGGGCGTGAACACCGGCGGCGCCACCGACGTCGAGGACGGTGGCCGGCGGAGGCGGGAGGTGCCGGGCGACCAGCTCCTGCGTCCTGAGGCGTTCCAGCTCGCCGACGCCTTCGTGGAGCCGGGTGGACTCCGCGCTGACGGCGTAGAAGTCAAACATCTCCCGGGGAAGGGCAGTGTGCACTAGCGTCTCCTGTCACGTAGGTGCGGCACAGTGTGCAACAGGGATACCCGGGCGCGCATTATCCGCTCCTGCACGACAGCTGTCCCTGGGGGCACGTCGACGTGGGAGGGTCGTCATGGCTGAGGCGGTCGACGTGGCTGAGGCGGTCGACGTGGGCTGAGGCGGCCTGGTCGACGTGGCTGAGGTGGGGCGACGTGGCTGAGGTGGGGCGACAGCCGGATGACGAGGCCCCGCGGCCGGGCGACCAGGACCGCAGTGCACTGGCGCGGGCGCTCATCGACTCCAACCTGTACATGACCCTCGGCACAGCCGACGAGGCCGGTCAGCCCTGGGTGTCACCGGTCTACTACGCGCCAGCTGGCTACACCGAGTTCTTCTGGCTCTCCTCGCCGCGGGCCAGGCACTCGTTGAACCTCGCGGGCAGGCCGCAGGTGAGCATCGTCATCTTCGACTCCCGGGTGCCGGTCAACCACGGGCAGGCGGTCTACATGTCGGCGAACGCCAAGCAGGTCGCGGAAACCGACGTCGAGGCAGGACTCGCGGTGTTCTCCGCGAGGTCGGAAGCACACGGCGCAGGTGCCTGGGCCGTCGAAGACGTACAGGCGCCGGCCCGGCTCCGGCTGTACCGAGCCGTCACGACCGAACACTTCGTTCTCGACCGGGACGACCAGCGCATCCCCGTACAGCTGCGATAGGCGTACGACATCGAGCCTGTGTGTGCGGCCCTGGCCGGGCTGCTGCCTGCTGGAAACGTTGGGCGGGTCGTGACGACGGTCGCGAGACGTCCTTGTCTTGGTTTGCCCCTGCTCGTTCGCGCGCGGGGAGCGTGCCCGCGGCGCAGGGATCCCTTGTTTTGTTGGGCTCTGGCGGTGCTCGCCCCCCGAAGGCTGTCGGTGGTCTGGTCTAGGTTTGGATCATGGATTCGACTACGGGGGTTCCACCTCGGCACCGGTGGGTGGTGTTGTTGGAGCGGATGGGTGCGCGGCTTGGTGAGGAGTCGGTGGCGCCGGTGTGGTCGATGGGTCCGGATGAGATGGGTGATGTGCTGGCCGCCGCGCAGACGGTGAAGGCGCAGTTGGATGCGTTGTCTCTGGCTGTGCTGGCAGAGGCGGATCGCCAGGATGTGGCGAAGTCGGTCGGCGCTGCGAACACGGCGGCGTGGCTGTCCAGCACGTTGCGGTTGCGGCCGGAGGAGGCGGGTCGTGCGGTGAAGCTGGCCCGCGACCTCGACGCCCACCTGCCGTCGACGCGGGAGGCTCTTGCTGCGGCGAGCTGTCCGCCGATCACGCCGAGGTGATCGCGCGGTCGGTGCGAAGCTTCCCGCGGAGGCGGGGCTGGAGAAGCGGGTCGAGGCCGAGCCGTTGCTGGTGAAGGAGGCGGGCACGTTCGACCCGAAGGATCTGGCCGGGCTGGGCAGGGAGATCCTGAAGCGAGTCGATCCCGAATGTGCCGACCGGATCCTGGCCAAGCAGTTCGCCGCCGAAGAGGCCAGAGCGGAGCGGGAACGCGAGATAGTCCTCTAGGATTACCCGTACTGGGTCTCCACCTTCCTGCGCGGCAAGCTCGACCCGATCACGAATGAGATGTTCCGCGTCGCCCTCGAACCCTTGCCAAGCCGCGGCCCACGGATGCGCAACGGGCGCGGGACCTGCGCACCCCTGCGCAGCGGATGGGCGATGGTTTCCACGAACTGTTGCGCCGGTTCCTGGGCTTCCGGTGCCGCACCGACGCATGGTGGGGAGAAGCCGCAGATCGTCCTCACCATCGACCCCGACTGACTCCGCGACGGCACCGGCAGGGGCGAACTTCTGCACACCGGCGCCTCGATCTCGGCACGCACCGTGCAGGAGCTCGCCGGCGACGCCCACATCAGCACCGACACCCCAGCCCGCGCTGGCAGCGAACCAGGCAACGGAACTGGTGGGGCGAGCCGGCCGACGGGAAGGGCTCTACACCGGCAAGGTCCGGCCGCATGCTCGAACTCCGCGATCGTGGCTGCGCGTTCCCTGGCTGCAATCGGCCACCCTCGTGGTGCCAGGCGCATCACATCGTCCCGTGGAGCAAGGGCGGCCTGACGACGGTGGCCAACGGCGTCCTGCTGTGCGGCTACCACCACCGACACCTCCACCAAGGCACCTGGCACGTCCGAGACCGCGAAGGACGGGCATCCCGAGTTCATCCCACCCGAATGGATCGACAAGCACCGCAACC
>CAVRKO010000011.1:0-137875 GCA_963721745.1 uncultured Actinomycetota bacterium
CTACGAGGGCCCGCCGGCGTAGGCAAGTCGAGCCCTGGCAGCAGGCGCTTCGCGATGCACTCGGGTACCCGACGGCCGCCATCGACACCGACCTGTTCAACTGGTCCATCGTCCCGGGCGAACCGAACAAGCGCGTGGTCTACGACGGTCTCGGACTGCTGGCAGCGTCATACCTTCGCCACGGCTACGACGTCGTGATCTCTGGACTGATCCTTACCGACGAGGACCAAGGCGCACTGCGTCTCTGCGCGCCAAAGCCGACTTGCTGGGCGGCTACTGGGACTTCTACTGTCACGCTCCTCTGGAGGTGACACTCAATAGGCATGCATCACGTCACCGTGACGTAGATGCCGAGCTGATCGAGACGTGGTGGAACCGAGCACGCACCGATCTACTCCACGTGCCCTGGAGTCCACGACCTCGACGTGGAACGGGACGTCGCGGCGAACGTGCAGCAGGTCCTCCGGTTGATCGCTGCCGAGTAGTTCCTGCCTCGAGGGACGGGCTCAGATTCTCCCGGCCCACCATCAGCTTGGGAATCGTACATATCCGGCCCTGTATGCCTGGATCACTCCAGCGGCGACGGCCGGGAGTGTCCTGGTGTGACCTGTCCGGCCCTCTGCTAATGGCCCGTGGATGGCCCGTCGGGTTGCCCGGCGTCCGGGGCGCGGCTCCTTGGGGATCGCACGCGGATAATCGGTTGCCCGGTCGGTGTCGGCACTCCCCGACACTTCAGGCCCATGGATGATGCCGAGTTGGACGTGCTGCTGAGGAACGGGCGTTACCCGCGGGCTGCGGCGTACTCGGGGCGGTGGATGGTTGAGGGCGGGATGGGGCCCAACCCTGTGTGGCAGGCGGAGGCGTTGGGCGAGGTCATGGCCCTCGAGCCCGGGATGCGGGTGCTTGATATGGGGTGTGGCACCGCGCTCAGCTCGATCTTTCTAGCCAATCAGTACGGCGTTGAGGTGTGGGCCACCGACCTGTGGATCAAGCCCGATGAGAACCTGCGCCGCGTGACCGAGGCTCAGCTGGAAGACCAGGTTCACCCGATCCACGCCGAAGCCCACGACCTGCCGTTCGCCGAGGACTTCTTCGATGCGCTCGTCAGTATCGGCGCGTACCACTACTTCGGCACCGACGACCTCTACCTCGGCTACTACTCACGCTTCGTGAAACCCGGCGGTCAGCTCGGTATCGCCAGCCAGGACTCGTCGCGGAGTACGAGACGCTTCCCCCGCCGCACCTCGCGCCGTACTGGAAATGGGACTTCTGCGCCTGGCACAGCCCGGCCTGGTGGCGTCGCCACTGGGAGAAGACCGGCCTGGTCACCGTCGACGTCGCCGACCAACTCCCCGACGGCTGGCGGGACTGGCTGCAGTGGAACGAAGCCTGCGACCAGACGCCGGCACCCCGGGCCGGAGGAAGCCCAGATGCTCCACACCGACGCCGGCCGACCCTCGGCCTCACCCGAGTCACCGCCCGAGCGACGCGTCGGCTCGGACCCACGTGCGGCGGTGGCTGAGGGCTGCTCTCCCATCAGTCGGACCAGCTCGTCCGCACCCGGGTTCTGCACAGGGTCGCAAGGCTCGACGCGTCGACCGTCAGGCTTGGCCTTGCGACCCTGTGCAGGTTCCGGACGCCGCTTGCGGTGGCCGTCCGATGGGAGAACAGCCCGGCGCTCCTCTCCCCCTGAGGGAGGACCGGGGTGCGGGGCGGAGCCCTGCGGTTCTCGATGAGTGAGCCACCACCAGCTTCCGCCCGGCGAGCCCGAGGACGGCGCCCCAGCGCCGCCCGCAAGGGCGGCAGCCGGGCGGTGCGCCGCGTCAGCGGCGCCTTGATCCCTGAGCGGGTATCGGCAACGCAGAGTTCAGCCGCTCTGTCCGTGTGCCAGGTGATGGGCGACACTCGCGTGCTCAGGGGATGGGCGGCACCGGTCGGTTCGGCGGACGCTGAGCCCGACGTGGCCGTGGGCGTCGAAGACTCGGTGGCAGGATTGGCGCTGCCTCCGACGGTGGCCGTTCGTGGACGGTCGCCCTGGCACGCCGCCGGTCGATACCTGAGCATCGGCATCCCCGCCATCAAGGAAGGGATCGATCGATGCCAGAACCATCCTCGACACTCGCGCTAACGAGCCTCGCCGGGATCCCGTACGGGCGGGAAGACCCGACCACGCTCGCCATCGACCTGTTCGCGCCCTATCCGTTGCCGGCGAGCCGCTGCCTACCGTGATCCGCGTGACCGGTGGGGGGTGGGTCGAGGAGAACCGCGCCGTGGCGACAGTCAGCCCCCACCACGGCGTTGGCATCCGGTTCCTCGCGGCGGCGGGGTTCCTCGCCGCGGCCATCTCGGTTCGGCTCAGCTGGCAAGCACCCTTCCCCGCCCAGATCCAGGACGTGAAGGCTGCGATCCGCTGGCGACGCAGCCGTGCGGGCGACTTCCCAATCGACCCCGAGCGCATCGGCATCATGGGCGACTCAGCCGGCGGTCATCTCGCCGCGTTAGCTGCCCTCACCGGCGACCACCCCGACCTCGAGGGCGACAGTGGCTCGCCTGGCCACTCCAGCCAGGTTCAAGCGGTCGTCACCATCAGCGGGCCGTCGGACTTGTTGACCCTCGGCGACATCAAATCCGACAGCCCGGCGCCCCCGACGCCGGTCCGATTCGCCAGGGACCTGCACGGTGTGGATGCGTGCCTTACCCAGCTGTTCGGCGGTCCGCTCCGGGAGCGTCAGGACCTCATGCGGAAGGCCAGCCCGATCAGCCACGTTCGTCGCGACGCTCCGCCGTTCCTCATCGTTCACGGCACCCGGGACGAGACCGTCCCCTTCGACCAGGGCGAACGACTCCATCGCGCTCTCGAACAGGGCGGCGCCAGGACGAGATTCGTACCCGTCGACGGCGGCTGACCACAACCTACGCGACGACCCAGACCTCCCTTACGGAGGCGAGGCCTGGGACGACATCGGCGAGCAGACCATCGACTTCTTCCGCCGCCACCTATGCCCGTCGCAGCCCTGAGAAGGCTGATGGACGGGCCTTCCGAAGGTGTGCCGGTCTAGCCACGCAGACGGGCGGCCTGTATGGTCCGTATGCACTAGTGCATTGACCGGGAG
Source organism: uncultured Actinomycetota bacterium (assembly GCA_963721745.1). GTDB lineage: Bacteria > Actinomycetota > Actinomycetes > Propionibacteriales > Actinopolymorphaceae > Thermasporomyces. Next base: position 3,114 of record CAVRKO010000011.1, read on the forward strand.
GTGGGACGTGGCGTCGGCAGCGCATCGGCAGCGAGTGGGGGCCGAGCTGCGTCGGATCCGTGAAGATCTTGGTCTGTCCGGGGCGCAGGTAGGCGAGGCGCTGGGCTGGTCTCAGTCGAAGGTGTCTCGGATCGAGACTGCGCGGTTCGCCGTGAACGTCTGGGAGCTGGCGACGCTGCTGGATCACTACGGCGTGCCGGAGGAAGTCCGGGCGGAGCTACTCGCCGTCACGGCGGAGGACGCCGGGCTCGATGGCGCGTGGATCGTCCGAGCGGGCGGTACTCCTCGTCGCCAGGGCGAGGTGGCGGCGGTGGAGACGCGGGTTGACCGGATCCGGCAGTACCACTCCAGTGCGGTTCCGGGTCAGCTCCAGTCGTTCGACTACGCGAAGGCGTGGCCCGTGCGGGAGGCTGGCCGAATCCGGATTCGATCGCGTCTCGTCGGATGCGGCGCCAGGAGCTGCTCGAGGTCGAGGACGCGCCCGCGTACGTGGTGGTTCTCGATGCACGGGCGCTCACTCGTTGGCCCGGTCCTCGGAGCGTGATGGTGGGCCAGGTCGAGCATCTGCTGGAGCGCGCAGAGCTGCCGGCCGTCACGCTGCACGTGTTGCCGTCGGTGAGGGCGCGTCGGCGTTCGCCGTGGCGTCGTTCGTGCTGTACGAGTTCCGCGAACGCACGAGCCCGACCGTTGCATTGCTGGAGACCCGGACGGCGGACATGTACATGTCCGCAGCTCGCGACGTGGAGGCGTACACCAGCCTCTTCGATCGGTTGAGGGGTGAGGCACTCGATCCGGCCGAGTCGTGGAGTACCTGAAGTCACAGGTCCGGTCTGTACGGAGAAGGTCCGACACAAGGAAGTCCGACACAAGGAAGGTAGGGCGATGAGTCCAGACTGGAGCAAGGCAGTTTGGCGAAAGAGCACGATTAGTGACACGGGTGGTTGTGTCGAGGTGGCGACGTCGACGGGTTCATCGGCGTTCGTGACACCAAGGACAAGGGAGCGGGTCCGGTCCTGAGCTTCACCGAACACGAGTGGAACTGCTTCGTGAGCGGCGTTGAGCGTCGCGAGTTCCACACCGAGACCCTGGCTGGATAGCAGGCACCCGATGACAACATCGCAGCAAGCCCAGTCCGCCCCGACAACCCGGAGCGGGCTGGGCTTCCTGCTCGGCTCAACCGGGGTCGCCATCACCGGTCAGGGAATGGTGACCGCAGCGGCACCGCTCCTCGCGGCTTCGCTGACGCGGGACCCGCTCGCGGTATCCGCCGTGACGGCAGCCTCCTACGCTGCGTGGCTCATCGTCGGTCTCCCCGCCGGCGCGCTGGTTGATAGGTGGCCGAGACGTACGGTCATGGTCCTCACGGACTTCCTCCGAGTGGCCGTGCTGGCAGGGCTGACGCTGCTCGTCACAACAGGCCATGCCACTGTTCCAGCGCTCATCGTCGCCGTGTTCCTCGTCGGCGTTGGAAAGCTGCTTCGACCCTGCGGCTCAGGCGACCATCCCGGCGCTGGTCGGCCGGGACACCACTGCTCTCGCGCGGGCTAACGGCAAGATCTGGGCGCTCGACACTTTCGGTCGCTCCCTCGCCGGGCCGCCCCTCGGCGCCGCTGCCTTTGGACTCGCTGCCGCGTTCCCGTTCGGCCTGCAGTCGGGCGCCTTCCTGGCCTCGGCTGTGCTCCTTCTCGGGCTACCGCGTCTCACACTTCCGGCCCCGAGCGGCGGTCGACATGAGCCGATCCTGACGGCGGTTCGCCGAGGCTTCGCGTACGTCTTCACCCATCCCGAGCTGAGGCTGCTCACCTTCGGGATGGCTGCCTACAACCTCAGTTACAACGTCGCGTTCGCGATCCTGGTCCTCTTCGCCCAGGACCAGCTCGGACTCGGCGACCTCGGTTTCGGTCTCCTGCTTGCCGTGATGGCCCTCGGCGGCGTCGGTGGAGGCTGGATCGGCGCCCGAGTCTCGGCACGGACACCGGCCCGAGCTGTGTATGCCGGCGCTCTGGCTGTCCAGGGACTCGCCTGGCTGGCCGTTGTGCTGAGCGGCAACGTCTGGATCGGCGGTCTTGCGCTGGTAGCAGTGGGCCTGGCGTCAACAACGGTGAGCGTCGTCGGCGGAGCTGCTCGTCAGCAACTGACTCCCGACGACATGCTCGGCCGCATTACCTCCGTTACCCGCCTCCTCGGCATCGGCGCAGCTGCTGCCGGCGCCATGGTCGGCGGGGCCGTGTCATCCGCCTGGGGACTCGCCGCCCCGTTCATAGTTGCCAGCGCGCTCCTCGCGCTGTTCGCGCTGCTCTTCTTGACGAGCCTGCGCCACCGGCCCTCCGCGCCGTGAACTGAGCCAGCACGTTTCTGATCTTTCTGCGATTCGCCATGCACCGATCTATGCACTTGTGCATTACACTGATGCACTAGTGCATAGATTCGAGTTGAGGGAGACAAGCAAATGGCGATGGAGACCCGGTTCGACGTCCGGAACGAGGACGCGTTTCCGCATGGGACGTACGCGTTCGTCGTCGACCGAGGTGCGGCCGGCGCGGGACTTTGACAAGTCCTCGCCAGGCAATGACGTGCAGATGCTCGACAAGGACACCGGGCTGCCGGTGTGGACGTTCGATGTGCTGGATGCGGACCCGAACGCGCAGGGCAAGAGCGCGGCGATCACGGTGCGGCTGATGTCGGAGCACAAGCCGACGCTGCCGGATGCGCCGCCCGGGTTGCCGTTTCGTCCGGTGGCGTTCGAGGGCCTTACGGCGACGCCGTACGTGGACTCTCAGCGGTGCAACGGCTCGGGCCCGCGGTGTCGGTCGCGGATCGCGTGGTCGTTCCGGGCCAAGGCGATAGTTGCGCCGCAGCCGACGAGTGCGGCGCGTGGCCCGGAGTCCCGGGCGGCGAAGGAACAGGCAGCGCGCAGCGGCAACGGGCGGGCGGCCTGAGAGTGAGCTGGCGCGGGAGCGGCGAAGGAACCTTGGCGGGTGTACCCGCCGCTCTCGCGCCATTCCAACCCCGAACAACCTCTGGCGAGGAGTGGAGTGGCATGACCCACCGTAGCGACCCCGCGCAGGCGGGGCTGTTCGAACTGACCAGACGAGACCCGGACCCGGGCCTGCCCGAGTGGTCCTTCCCGTGCGGGCTGTGCAACGCGTTCGAGGTCGACGAGGCCGGCGGGCTGTGCGAGACGTGTGCACCGATCCCGTTCCGCAAGCCGGTCCGCCGCCGCACCACCGCCAAGACCGTCAAGGCCACGATGCAGACCGCCGCACCCGCAAGACACGCCGCGCAAGACCACGCCGCGCAAGACCACCGGCCGCCCGTCGGCCTCTGGTCGTGCTGGTCGGCCTGGTCGTGGGGGTGGTCGTTGTGGCTGAGGCGCCGCAGATCAGGAATGAGGCGGTCCGGATCGGCCTGGCCACGGTGATCGCACTGTGGCTGGGCTCCCGGCTCGCCGGCGTTGTGTGGTGGCTGGTGTCCAAGCCGGTGCTGTGGGTCGCCGCCGTCTCCGGTTATGGGGTGTGGCGGCTGTACGACGGCTCCGGGGCCGTGGGCGCTCGCCGTGGCCGCCTCATCGTTTGTGTCGGTCTGGTGGGGTGGCGACTGGGTCACCCTGCCTCGTTGCCGCCGATGGTGTCGTGGCCGGTGCGGGCGTGATGACGTCGGGTGTTCGTGTACTCCCGGGAGTGGGAGGCGCTGATGGCCACCCTCAAACTCGCCGCCAAGTCCTCCGGTGACGAGCTGCTCGTCCCGGACCTGCAACGGGTCCGCTGCACCGGGACGGTGGACAAGGTGCGGCTGCGGATGCTTCCCGGCCAGGTGCTGGCGGACTTCGCCAAGAACGCCGACCGGTTCGCGACCACCTTCGAAGCGCTGGACTGCCGCGTCCGCTCCGTCCACCGCCGCCAGCCGCTGCGATCGCCTCGTTTACCGGGTCGGCCTCCCGATGGGGCGCGAGGTGCCAGCCTCCGGAGCCGCGCCGTCGCGGGTGCTCGAGCTGTGGTTCCTGCACCCGTGACCCGCTCGCGGCGCGTGGCCCCGATGCTCGACGTCGCCGGCCCGGCCGAACCTCGGGGCGCTGGCGGTGGCGCTGCGCGAGGACGGGCTGGTGTGGACGCTGCGACTGCTCGCGACCCACGTACTGGTCGATCGGCGCAACCGGCGCAGGCAAGGGCTCGGTGCTGTGGACGATCGTCCGTGCGCTGGGGCACGGCGATCCGGACCCGGCTGGTCGAGCTGTGGGTGATCGACCCCAAGGGCGGCATGGAGTTCGCCGCCGGGCAAGCGCTGTTCGCCCGCTACTGCTACGGCGACGACGACCCGGAGACGACGACGGCGAGGACGTGACCGCAAGCGGCGCCTACGAGCTGACATACGCGGAGTTCCTCGAAGCCGCCGTGCGGAGCTGCGGGCCAGGCAGCGCCGGTTGCGTGGGATCTTCCGCACGCACAAGGCCCGCGCCCGGTGACCCTCTGATCGTCCTCGATGATCGACGAGATCGCGTCTCTGACCGCGTACGTCGTCGACCGAGAGGCCAAGAAGCGGATCGAGGCCGCGCTCAACCTGCTGCTGTCACAGGGCCGAGCGGTCGGTGTCGTCGTCATCGGTGCCGGTCAGGACGCCCGCAAGGAAGTCGTCGCCATGCGCGGGCTGTTCCCGACCCGGATCGCACTGCGCCTCGAACGAGGCCGAAGAGGTCGACCTCGTGCTCGGCAACGGCAAACGCGAACGCGGCGCGCGCTGCGAAGAGATCCCGACGACCTGCCCGGCACCGGCTACGTCAGCGTCGAGACCCACCCCGAACCGCTCCGGGTCCGGTTCGCCTACATCAGCCGACGACGAGATCCACACCATGTGCGGCCTCTACACCCCCGGCACCAACACCCACGACACCCCCGACGCCCTGGCGGCCATCCCCGCGCAGAAGACCGAGGAGGTGCCCGCACAATGACCGCCACCCTCCACCGCACCCTCCGACCAGCCAACACCGGGATCCCCGCCGTCGATGGAGCCCCGGACGTGGCACGCCCGGGGTGGACGCGAGGTGCCCGAGCCACGCGCGGTCGCCGACGCGGCGGTCCCCGTCGGTCAGCCGGAGTGCGGTCGGGGCCGGTGCGTCAGCCTGCGGGTGCCCGGCTGGTCGCCTGGTCGGCGTTCGGGCTGGGGATCGCGGCCTCGGTCGCGGCGAACGTTGCTCACGCCCGGGCCGCTGTTGGTCCCCGGATCGCCGCCGCGTTCGTCCCGTTGGCGCTGCTGCTGGCGGTCGAGTGCATGAGCCGCCCGGCCTGGCACCGTGCCGGGCTGTGGTGGGGACTCGCCCGCTACGGCGGCACCGGCCTGGTCGCACTCGTGGCCGCCGTCATGTCCTACCGCCACATGACCGCCCTCCTTGCCGGTTACGGCGAAGACCCCCTCAACGCCGCCATCGGACCCCTGGCCGTGGACGGGCTGATGGTCGTCGCCGGCTTCGCCCTCCTGGCCATGAACCACACCCCCGCCACGACCACACCCACCGCACCGACACCGGGGAGGCCGGCCGATGAGCATCTGCATCACCAACACCGCGATGGTCAGCGACCAGACCGCCCACATCGCCGTCCGCGCTGGCCAGTACTGGCGGGTGTCCTGGCTGCCTGACCGGCTGCTGGACCACAACCAGGCCATCACCGGCATGACCATCGCCGAAACCGTCGCCACCCCCGGCCTGCCAGCGACCCCCGTAGGGGCCGTACCTCGCTGCCTGGGCCGCCGAACTCGCCCTGACCGGCCTCGACGCCGTCGTCCGCGCCCTGCAGCCACCCCTCCGCTCCCGACCGCCGAGGAGACGCCCCGATGAGCCTCCACACCCAGACCAAAGACGGGCTGATCCGCGACGAGTACGACGCCCTGGCCGCCGGCTACGGCTGCGGTCTCTGCCTGGACTTCGGGCACCTCGACGGCCTCGGCCCCTGCCCGACATGCAACCCCGACACCCACACCGAACACCTCCTCGCCATGGCGGAACACCAGGTGCGGGCTACCTGGGCCGTGAGGAGGACCTCGACGGGCTCGGCTGGGAGGCCGCGTGATTCCCCTCATCACCGAGCGGACACCGTGCGGGCGGGCGCCATCGCTCAGCGGGGTGTGCGTCCGCCCGATGGTCCGCCGGATGGTCGACACCGAGACCGGCGACTCCACGCTGGTGCCGATCCCGTGCGAGTCCACCCGCGCCTCCCAGTGCGAACCCTGTGCGGACAAGGCCCGCCGGCTGCGGATGCACCAGTGCCGCGAAGGCTGGCACCTGGACCGCGAGCCCGAGCTGCCGGCCAAACCGACCCGCTGTGGTGGCTGCGGCACCGGAGCTGGCCGGCGTCGTCGTCCTGGTCGCCGTCGTCACCGCTGCGGTCGCTGGTTCAGCGAGACACCCGAGCGTCGTAAGCGGTCGACTCGCCGGCGGGATGATGTGCCGGACCTGCCTCGCCTTCCGGTCTCGGACCGCACCGTCGGCCGGACGTTCACCGATCCCAAGACCGGCAAGGTGTGGCGGCCGTCGACGTTCGTCACCGTCACGATGGACTCCTACGGCCCGGTCCGCCCCGACGGCACCCCGGTCGACCCGGCCAGCTACGACTACCGCCGCGCCGCGCTGGATGCGATGCACCTGCCGAAGCTGTGGGACCGGTTCGTGCAGAACCTGCGCCGCGCCGTCGGCTACGACGTGCAGTACTTCGCCGTCATCGAACCCCAACGCCGTCTCGCTCCGCACATCCACGCCGCCATCCGCGGCGCCATCCCCCGCCAGATCCTGCGTCAGGTCATCGCCGCCACCTACGCCACGGTCTGGTGGCCACGCGCACGACCGGATCGTCTACGCGCGGCGACCGGATCCGGTGTGGGACAGCACCGTCGGCGGCTACGTCGACCCCGACAACGGCATGCCGCTGCCGACCTGGGACGAAGCGCTCGACGAGCTCGACGACCAGGGCGAGGACGCCGAACCCGCGCACGTGGTCCGGTTCGGCCGGCAGACGCGACATGCAAGGCATCGTCGGCGGCACCCCGCAGGCGGACCGGCGGGTCGGCTACCTGACCAAGTACCTCACCAAGTCCATCACCGAACCCCTCGACGACGAAGACGACGAGCCGTCCGCCGCCCGGGAGGCGCACATCGACCGGCTGCACGAACAGGTCCGGTGGCTGCCCTGTTCGCCGGAGTGCTGGAACTGGCTCGCCTACGGCATCCAACCCAAGGACGCCGCCGATGGTGCCGCACCGGGCCAGTGCCCGCTCAAGGCCCACGACCGGGAACACCTCGGCTGCGGCGGCCGCCGCGTCCTGGTCTCCCGCAAGTGGACCGGCAAGACCCTCACCGGCCACCGCGCCGACCGCCGCGCCGTCGTTCACAGCCGTCCTCGACGCCGCCGGCATCGACACCGACAACGCCGACCGCTGTTCGGCAACTGAGCTCCGCGACGACGGCAAACCCCGCTACGTCTGGCAGACCCTCGACATCGAAGACCTCCCCACCTACGTCGACGTCATCGCCGCCGCCGTCGCCGAACGCACCCGATGGCGGCAGCAGTACGAACAAGCCAAGGAACGCGCAGGACCCAAGCACGGCAGCGATTCGGGGATCACGCAACGCGGCATGACCAACGGGAGGACAGCAGTCCATGGAACGGCTCTTGAGCATCGACCAGGCCGCCGAGATCCTCGGCACAACGTCGCGCTTCCCGCGCCGCCTGGTCGCAGAGCGGCGGATCAGGTTCGTGAAGGTCGGCCGCCACGTGCGCATCCCGGTCAGTGCCCTTCGAGGAGTTCGTCGACCTGGGCACGGTCGAGCCAGTGAGGACTCGGCGGTGGGTAGTGGAGGCGAGTGGCCTGATGGCGGGGAAGAAGGAACGTCGACGTTCGGGACAGTTCGGCAACTGCCTCGGGACGATTCAGGCTCGGTACCGCGGCCCTGATGGGGTGCTGCGTGCGGCGTCTGGCACCTTTGTTCGGAAACGGGACGCCGAGATCTGGCTCACCCGCGCAGAGGCCGACATGCATCGAGGCCTCTGGTTCGATCCGTCGGCGGGTGACGTTCCGTTCCTCGAGTATGCGGAGGTTTGGATCTCCGAACGGCCGAAGCTGCGTCCGCGGACGGTGACCCTGTATCGCTCGCTCCTGGTCCTCCACCTCGCCCCGACGTTTGGCTCATCTCCTCTTGCCACCATCACGTACGCGAAGGTCAGGGAGTGGCGCTCGGCGAGGCTTGCGGCCGGAGTCGGGGAAGTGACGCTTGCGAAGGCGTACCGGCTCCTACAGGCGATCATGAACACGGCTGTTGAGGATGAGCTTGTTCGTCGGAACCCCTGCCGGATCAAGGGTGCGGGCGTTGAGCGCAGCCCGGAGCGTCCGGTCGCATCGATCGATCAGGTGTACGCCATCGCCGAGGAGATCCAGCCGCGCTATCGGGCGCTGGTCCTCCTGGCGACCTTTGCAAGCTTGCGGTGGGGAGAGCTGCTCGCCTTGCGCAGGTCTGACCTAGACCTGGATGAGCTGACCGTCGGGGTGTCAAAGGCTGTGGTGGAGGACCGAGGTCGACTCTCCTTGGGGAGTACGAAGTCATACGCGGGTGCGCGGATCGTGTCGATCCCGTCGGTGGTCGTTCCTGACATCCGATCTCACCTTGAGTGGTTCGCCGAGCCAGGTCCGAGTGGACGAGTCTTCGTTGGCCCGAAGGGGGCAACGCCGCGTCGGGCGAACTTCAACCGGATCTGGCAGAACGCGGTGAAGGCTGCCGAGGTGGAGGGCCTCCGCCTCCATGATCTTCGACACACAGGGAACACTCTGGCCGCTATGACCGGCGCGACACTGCGGGAGCTGATGGAGCGGGCCGGGCACTCGAGTAGTCGAGCGGCGCTGGGCTACCTCCACGCAGTGAAGGATCGCGACCGGGCGATCGCGGATGGCCTCAGCGCCCTCGTTCGGAGTAGTCGGCGGGTCAGTGGTCGACAGACAGGTCCCACTCGGAGAGAGCCGCAAGGAACGTGACGCAGGATGACGGTGTGGCACGTATGTGGCACGCGCCTTGATTGGCCGACGATATGAGAAGGACCCTGGGTCGGGGGAGCGGGCCTCTGACCTGGGGTCCTGTCGGGTGGAGCGGGTGACGGGAATCGAACCCGCATGACCAGCTTGGAAGGCTGGAGCTCTGCCATTGAGCTACACCCGCGTGGTGCTCGGACCATGCTGCCATGCCGCCGTACGGGCCGGGCAGCGAGGACAGCAAGGTCTGACGTACGGCACCGCAGGGTCAGCCTAGTGCCCGGCGAACCCGGTCCGCTCCTAGGCCGCCGGACCTCGCGGCCGGTCTCCGAGGTTGCTCGGGCCCGCACCATGCTTGTGGATCCCGACCCATGCATGCAGGCCTGGTGAGGCGTCCACAGGCATGCTGAACGTGATCATTTGCAGAAGTGACCGGCCCGGCCGGCGACCTTGGCGCGCTCGACCCCGGCTCGGAACGCTAAACTCCGGGCGGCAACGCGTGGTCAGCGTCGTGCCCGCCCCGGTCGAGGGCAGAGCACGTCGTCGCGACCTGTCGCGTGCCCCGGGGAGTGGCGCAGCTTGGCAGCGTGTCGGCTTTGGGTGCCGAAGGCCGGGGGTTCAAATCCCCCCTCCCCGACCAGTACCACCGCGGCCGTCGAGGTCGACGGTGCGATCACCCACGCCGCCCGGGTCGCGGGCGGCTGGCGTACACTCGTCGCGCGTCGGGACGGGTCGCTGCCTGTGCCGTCCCGAGGTTTTCGAGCCTGCGAGCGTCGCGTGACGTGTCCGGGCGATCCACGCCCATCCCGAGGAGATCCGCAATCGTGAAGAGCGCCGTCGAGACCCTGAGCCCCACGCGGGTACGGCTGACCGTCGAGGTGCCCTTCGAGGAGCTCAAGACGAGCCTCGACGCCGCCTACAAGGAGATCGCGCGGCAGGTGACGATCCCCGGGTTCCGCAAGGGCAAGATCCCACCGCAGATCATCGACCAGCGGGTCGGCCGCGGGTTCGTGCTCGAACAGGCAGTCAACGACGCGATCCCGCGCCTCTACGTCAACGCCCTCCAGGAGAACTCCGTCGAACCGCTCGGGCAGCCCGAGGTCGACGTCACCGAGTTCGAAGACGGCGCGGACCTCAGGTTCACCGCGGAGGTCGACATCCGGCCCGAGGTCACCCTGCCCGAGGACTACACCGGGCTCGAGGTCAGCGTCGACGACGCCGAGGTGACCGACGACGACGTCGACGAGCAGCTCAGCGGCCTCCGCGAGCGCTTCGGCTCGCTCACGACCGTGGAGCGGGCCGCTGCCGAGGGCGATTACGTGACGATCGACCTGTCCGCCAGCAAGGACGGCGAGCCGATCGAGGAGGCCCAGGCGACCGGCCTCAGCTACCGCGTCGGCAGCGGCTCGATGCTCGAGGGCCTCGACGACGCCGTACGCGACAAGCCGGCGGGCGAGTCGGCGACCTTCGTCAGCCAGCTCGCGTCGGGCGACCACGCCGGGCAGGACGTCGACGTCACCGTCAAGGTCGACACGGTGAAGGAACAGCAGCTGCCCGACCTCGACGACGACTTCGCCCAGCTGGCGAGCGAGTTCGACACGCTGGACGAGCTGCGCACCGACCTGCGTGACCGGCTCGAGCGCGGCAAGCGGGTCCAACAGGCACAGGCCGCCCGCGACGCCGTACTCAAGAGGCTGCTCGAGCTCGTCGAGATCCCCCTTCCCGAGAACGCCGTCGCCGGAGAGATCGAGGCTCGCCGCGACGCGATCCGCCAGCAGCTCACCCAGGTCGGGCTGTCCGAGGAGCAGTACCTCGAGAGCGAGGGTCAGTCCGAGGAGGAGTTCGCGGCCGACCTCGACGAGCGGGCGCGCGACGCGATGAAGGCCCAGTTCGTCCTCGACACCGTGGCCGACCGCGAGGAACTGTCCGTGAGCGAGGCCGAGCTGACCCAGGCGCTGGTGCAGCGGGCACAGCAGGCCGGCGTGAGCCCGGACGAGTACGCCCGCCAGGTCGTCGAGGCCAACTACGTTCCCACGCTCGTCCGCGAGGTACGCCGCGGCAAGGCCCTGGCCAGCGTGGTCGACAACGCGGTCGTGACCGACGAGTCCGGTCGCCGGGTCGAGCTGGCGCGGCTCCAGGCCGACGGCACGCTGGCTCCGGAGGGCGAGGCGGGAGCCGAGGAGGCCGCGGCCGACGCATCGTCCGCCGAGGGCTCCGAGTCGCCCGAGGCGTCCGAGTCCACCGGCGACAGCGACCAGGCTGGGGACGCTGCGGTCGAGGAGGGCCGCTCCGTCTGAGCCCGGGTCACGGCGCCGTCTCGGCCACGTTCGGCACCTGCGCCGACGGCGGCGCCACTTCGGCGGGTACGCGGCGTTGGTCCATGTCCCGCCACTCCCGCTGCAGGCCGGGCAGGGTCGTGGCGAGGAAGTAGACGGCGCCGCACGCCATCAACGCGGGTGCCAGGCCCACGAACGCGATCAGTCCTCCGGCGACCAGTCCGCCGAACGGGATGCCAGCCCACGCCACCGCGTCGCCGAGCGCGTTCGCCCGCCCGAGCAGCTCGCGGGGCGTGCGTTCGTAGAAGATCGCCCCGATGATCGGGTTGAGGAAGCCGCAGCCGAAGCCGCCCACGACGTACACCGTCACGATGGCCCATACCGGCGCGTCGAGCGCGAGCACCACGAAGCGCGGAGCTCCTCCGAGCAGGAAGCCCACCAGGAACACGAGGCGGCGGGGGAGACGGTGGCTGTAGGCCGTCGCGGTGAGGCTCCCGGCGACGGCCAGTGCGCTGAACGAGCTGCCGAGGATGCCGATCATCGCGGGCCCGTTGCCGGAGTCCCTGGCCCAGACGGGTAGGAGTACGCCACTCATCGCGGCATCGAGCAGGTTGGTGAGGCTGACCATCCCGACCATCGCCCGGAGCAGCCGCTCCCTCCGCAGGAACGTGACGCCTTCCAGGAGCTGCCGCAGATAGCCCTCGTCGGGCTCGTCGCCGTGCCGGTGCCGGCGCGGCGCCGTCGCGGCGAGGATCACCGCCGCCGCCAGGAACGAAGCGGCGTCCAGGACGATCGCGGTGACCGGGCCGAGCACGGCGACCAGGGCGCCGGCGGCCGCGGGTCCGACCGTCGAGGCGAGGCGTTCGATCGTGCCCGACATGCCGGTGGCACGCTCCAGACGGATCTGCGCCTCGTCGACGACGTCCGGGAGGAGTACCTCGACCGCGGAGTCGCCGGGGCCGCGCACCGCGCCGGTGACGGCGACGAGGACGAGGAGGACGCCGAACCGGAGCGCTCCGAGCGCGTACAGCAGCGGCACCAGACCGACGAGGACGGTGCTGACCAGATTGGCGACGATCGTGATCGTGCGCGGGCCGATCCGGTCGATCACGGGCCCGCTGAGTGCCTTGACCACGACGTACGGCGCAGTCGTCCAGAACGCCACGATCCCGGTCTGCACCGCGCTGCCGGTGGTGCTCAGGACGAACCACGGCAGGGCGATGGCCGAGATGCGGGTCCCGGTGAGCGAGATCGCCTGGGCGGAGAGCAGGCCGACGAGGCCGCGCCGGGAGCGCTGGGGGCCCGTCACGTGCGGTCTCCGTTCGAGTCGGTGGACACGGCGCCCGGTCGGGGGAACGCCTGGAGCTGGAGGACGACAGGCGTGGCACCGGGCGACCCGCCGTGCGCCGGGTCGCTCGCGTCGTCGGGTCGGTAGGAGCGGATGAGCTCGATGATCTGGTTGACGAGGCCGTCGAGCTGATCGGGTGTGAGGTGGAGGTTGTGGTCGCTGAGCGTCCCCGCCGAACGCCATTGGTCGGGCAGTTCGGGCAGCTCGTCGAGCGCCTCCCTCAGTCGATCGGCGTGTCTCTCGCCGATCGCCCGCAGGTAGGCGTCGCCGAACACCCGGTCGTCACCGCGCTCGGCCGTCCGGTCGTACCACGTGGTCCGGTGGGCGGCCCGCCACCAGCGCTCGCGGGCGGTGCCGCGTTCGGCGTCCTCGACCACGAACCCGTGCGCGGCGAGCTGACGGAGGTGGTAGCTCGCCGCGCCGGTGTTGACGCCGAGCTGACGGGCCAGCGCGGTCGCCGTCGACGGGCCGGCCTCCCGCAGGAGGCCGAGCATCCGAACGCGGAGGGGATGGGCGAGGGCCCGCAGGGAGCGGGCGTTGAGCAGGACCTCGTGGCTGGGATCGAAGCCGGGTGGGAGATCCCTGGGCGGTCGGGACTCTTCGGGCATGCCCGACACCGTACAACCGCAAAGAAAGCTTTGCAAAGAACTCTTTGCAATCGGTCGCGGTGTGCTCGGCCCACTCTGCGCCGTGAGCGAACAGGGGCATCTCCGCGTCGGCTGTGGGTCCGGCGTTGGCTAGGGTCGAGGCAAGGTTCCACCGGCACGGCAATCTCGGTAGAGCGAGTCGACGAGCCACCAGTACGAGCCACTTCGGACGTAGGCGGAGGACGTGAACGAATACGCGCAAGAGGCCCAGGGCCAGAACGGCCACGGAAACAGCCTCGACGACAGCATCTACCAGCGGCTCCTTAAGGAGCGGATCATCTTCCTCGGCTCGGAGGTCCGCGACCAGAACGCCAACGCGATCTGCGCGCAGCTTCTCGTGCTCAATGCCGAGAACCCCGAGAAGGACATCTGGCTCTACATCAACAGCCCCGGCGGCTCGGTCGACGCGGGGCTCGCGATCTACGACACGATGCAGTACATCTCCAACGACGTCGCGACGGTCGCCATGGGTCTGGCCGCCTCGATGGGTCAGTTCCTGCTGGCCGCGGGCACCAAGGGCAAGCGGTTCGCCCTCCCGCACGCGCGGATCATGATGCACCAGCTCTCCGGTGGTCTGGGCGGCACGGCGTCCGACATCAAGATCCAGGCGCAGCAGAGCCTGCACCTCAAGAAGCAGCTGTTCGAGCTCACGGCGCTGCACACCGGGCAGACGGTCGAGCAGATCGAGGCGGACGCGGACCGCGACCGCTGGTTCACAGCCGAGCAGTCCCGGGAGTACGGCTTCACCGACCACGTGGTGAAGTACGCCGGCGAGGTCAACGCCGTCGGACCCGTTTCCTGACGCGGCAGCACTCTGGAGGACGAAGCACGATGACAACCACCCGACCGGCACTCGCGACTCCCGGACACGACGTCCAGGGCCCTGGCATGGCGACCTCGCCTGACATGCTCCCGCGGGGCGACTACTTCATCCCGCGCTGGGAGGAACGCACTCCCTACGGCTACCGCCAGATCGACCCCTACGCCAAGCTGTTCGAGGACCGGATCATCTTCCTCGGCACGCCGATCTCCGACGACATCGCCAATGCGGTCATGGCGCAGCTCCTGTGCCTCGAGTCGATGGAGCCCGAGCGCGAGGTGCAGATCTACATCAACAGCCCCGGTGGCTCCATCACGGCGCTGACGGCGATCTACGACACCATGCGCTACATCACGCCGGACGTGCACACGGTGTGCCTCGGCCAGGCGGCGTCCGCGGCGGCGGTGCTGCTCGCGGCCGGTGCTCCGGGCAAGCGCTCGGCACTCCCGCACAGCCGAATCGTTATCCACCAGCCCTACACCGAGGGCGGCTACGGCCAGGCCTCCGACATCGAGATCCAGGCCAACGAGATCCTGCGGATGCGCAGCATGCTCGAGACGATGATCGCGGAGAACACCGGCCGTCCGATCGAGGAGGTCGCGCGCGACATCGAGCGCGACAAGTACCTCAGCGCGGAGCAGGCGGTCGAGTACGGCCTCATCGACGAGGTGCTCGTGAGCCGGAAGAAGAGCCTGGTCGACGTCTAGGGCTCTTGTGGACATCCCACAAAGGAGTCGTGCAGCGTGCGGTACGCGAGGACGGTCCGGCGCCGGCCGGCGTTCCCGATTTCGCCGGGAGCGCCCGCCGACGCGCGGGCGAACGCGACCGTAAGTGCGCAGAACGGAGTACCGTCAGTCTCTGTACTCTCGAGATGCGCGGCTGCGGGCTCACGAGGCCAGGCGGCGACATGGCGGTCGACCGGCCCGGGTAGTCCGACGCAGGTTCGACCCCACGCTCGTGTTTCAGGCGTAGCAACCGAAGGAGACGTTCCGTAGTGGCACGCATCGGTGACGGCGGCGACCTGCTGAAGTGTTCGTTCTGCGGGAAGAGCCAGAAGCAGGTCAAGAAGCTCATCGCGGGGCCTGGTGTCTACATCTGCGACGAGTGCATCGACCTGTGCAACGAGATCATCGAGGAGGAGCTCTCCGAGTCCTCCGAGGTCGGCCTGCACGAGCTGCCGAAGCCGCGGGAGATCTACGAGTTCCTCGACCAGTACGTCGTCGGCCAGGACGCCGCCAAGAAGGCGCTCTCGGTTGCGGTCTACAACCATTACAAGCGGGTCCAGTCGGGGCTGTCGGCCGCTGGACGGCACGCCCGTGACGAGCCGGTCGAGTTGGCGAAGTCCAACATCCTCCTGATCGGCCCCACCGGCTGCGGCAAGACCTACCTCGCCCAGACGTTGGCCAAGATGCTCAACGTCCCATTCGCGATCGCCGACGCCACGGCACTGACCGAGGCGGGCTATGTCGGCGAGGACGTCGAGAACATCCTGCTGAAGCTGATCCAGGCCGCCGACTACGACGTCAAGAAGGCCGAGACGGGGATCATCTACATCGACGAGGTAGACAAGATCGCCCGCAAGAGCGAGAACCCCTCGATCACCCGCGACGTCTCTGGCGAGGGCGTGCAGCAGGCGCTGCTGAAGATCCTCGAGGGCACCACGGCGAGCGTCCCGCCCCAGGGTGGCCGCAAGCACCCGCACCAGGAGTTCATCCAGATCGACACGACCAACGTCTTGTTCATCGTGGGCGGTGCCTTCTCCGGCCTCGAACGCATCATCGAGCAGCGGATCGGCAAGAAAGGCGTCGGCTTCGGAGCCGCCGTCCGCACCAAGGAGGACCGCGAGAAGGACGATTCGTTCGCCGAGGTGATGCCGGAGGACCTGCTCAAGTTCGGGCTCATCCCGGAGTTCGTTGGCCGGCTCCCGGTCGTCGCTACGGTGCAGCCGCTCGACCGCACGGCGCTGATGCGGATCCTCACCCAGCCACGCAACGCGCTCGTGAAGCAGTACCAGAAGCTGTTCGAGCTCAACGGTGTCGAGCTGGAGTTCAGCGACGACGCCATCGGCGCGATCGCCGAGCAGGCGCTGCTCCGCGGCACCGGCGCCCGCGCCACCCGGGCGATCATCGAAGAGGTCCTGCTCAACGTCATGTACGAAGTGCCGAGCCGCGACGACGTGGCCCGGGTCATCGTGACCCGTGAGGTCGTCCTCGACAACGTGAACCCGACGCTCGTCCCGCGCGAGCAGACCGGCCGCAAGCGCGGCGGCAACGAGCGGCGCGAGAAGACCGCCTGACCTGGGTGTCAGGCGGCCGTCGGCGTGGTCACTTGGCCACGCCGAGCGTGAGCAGGATGTTGGCGTACGTCCGCTCCTCGCCGGTCGCGACGACCAGCGCGACGTCCTCGCCCTTCGCCGCCTCGTAGAACGCGAACCGGCCGAGTCGCTCGACCGGCGTCCCTACCGGCAGCAACTGCTCGAACTCCTCGAAGATCTCCGGCGTGGGTAGCTCCGGCGGCGGCTGCATGACCGTTCCGGCCTCGATCGGGGCCGCGTCCACGATGGCCGCCAGCACCTCGGTCGCGGTGAGCTTGCCGCGGCTGAGGTTGAGGAAGACGTGCGTCGCGTTGGGGCCGGACGCGGTGACGAAGGGGTAGTGCCCGTCGGCGATCAGGACCCGCGAGCCGTGACCGGCCGAGGCCAGCGCGGCCAAGATCTCGGGGTGGATGAGGGTGTACCGCAGCATGGCATCGCCTCTCGCGTGAGTGCAGGCCGCTCGACCTGGGCCGGTCCAGTCGCCCGTCGTCCCGGCCCAGGACTATAACGTCTCGCGCGGCAGCAATCGATATCTCACCGGGCGGTTCGACACCCGCCGCGCCGTCGGCTGTCCCCGACCGGCCACGGCGTGCGCCACCCAGAACTGTGGGCCGCTGCCGGCCGTCGGTCGTGGTGCATCCGTCCCCGACCCAACCGTGCTGGGTGGAGCACCGCCGGCGAACCTACTCCGCGCGGAGCAGGACCACGGTGCGCGGAGGGATCACCAGTTCGGCGCACGCGGCGTAGTGGCTCGCTTCGATGGACTCGCTCGTGTCCAGGAGGACGGCGTACGCCATCGCCCACGGGGGCCCGGGCAAGGTCGCCTTGACAGGCTCGGCACCCGCGTGCAGCCAGAGGAGGAAGGACTCGTCGCGGACCGCCTCGCCGTCAGGAGCGACGAGCCGGGTGCGCTCGCCGGCCAGGAACATGCCAAGCGTCTGCGTCGACGAGTCGTGCCACGCGGCGTCGTCCATCTCCTCACCCCACGGCCCGAACCAGCCGACGTCACGGCGCCGTCCGGCCGGGTCGAGTTGGCCCGAGAAGAAGTGGGCCCGGCGGAACACCGGATGCTCCC
The DNA here is from genome assembly GCA_963721745.1 of uncultured Actinomycetota bacterium. Lineage (GTDB taxonomy): Bacteria > Actinomycetota > Actinomycetes > Propionibacteriales > Actinopolymorphaceae > Thermasporomyces. Next base: position 20,600 of record CAVRKO010000011.1, read on the forward strand.
TACGGATCCGCAAGAGCGCCTTGACAGTCTCGCGCAGCTGCGGCCACGGGCCCTCGTCCGACCAGTCGAGCCACGAGATCTCGTTGTCCTGGCAGTACGCGTTGTTGTTGCCGCGTTGGGTGCGGCCGCGTTCGTCGCCCGCGACCAGCATGGGGACACCGGCCGACAGCACCATGGTGGTGAGGATGTTGCGCACCTGCCGCATCCGGCGGCCCACGACGGCCGGATCAGTGGTCTCGCCCTCGACCCCGGCGTTCGTGGACCGGTTGTTGTCCTGCCCGTCGCGGTTGTTCTCGCCGTTGGCCTCGTTGTGCTTGCGTTCGTAGCTCACGAGGTCGCGGGCGGTGAACCCGTCGTGGGACGTGACGTAGTTGATCGAGGCGAACGGACGGCGCCCGCTGCGGCGGTAGAGGTCGCTCGATCCCGACAGCCGCGAGGCGAGGTCGCGTACGCCGTCGGACGAGCCGGACCAGAACTCCCGGACGGCGTCCCGGAACCGGTCGTTCCACTCCGACCACGGGGGCGGGAAGGCGCCCACCTGGTAACCGCCGGAACCGAGGTCCCACGGTTCGGCGATCAGCTTGACCCCCTGCAGCACGGGGTCCTGACCCACTGCCGCGAGGAACGGCCCGGCCATGTCGACGTCGGCGTCGGTCCGCGTCAGGACCGGCGCCAGGTCGAAGCGGAAGCCGTCGACGTGCATCTCCTCGACCCAGTAGCGCAACGAGTCCAGCACCAGGCGTACGACGTCGGGGTGGCGGAGGTTGACGGTGTTGCCCGTCCCGCTCAGGTCGCGGTAGTGCCGGCCGCTGCCCTCGAGCCGGTAGTAGGCCACGTTGTGGATCCCGCGGAACGACAGGGTGGGCCCGCGTTCGTCCTGCTCGCAGGTGTGGTTGTAGACCACGTCGAGGACGACCTCGATGCCGGCCCCGTGCAACGCCTTCACCAGCCGCTTGAACTCCACGACCTGCTCGCCGGTGGTGCCGGACGAGGAGTACGCCGCGTGCGGTGCGAAGAAGCCGAGTGAGTTGTAGCCCCAGTAGTTGACGAGTCCGCGGCCGCGCAGCATCTGCTCGCTGAGGAAGTGGTGCACCGGGAGCAGCTCGACCGTCGTGACTCCGAGGTCGACCAGGTCCTCCAGAACGGCTGGATGGGCCAGGCCGGCGTACGTACCGCGCAGCTCCGCGGGCACCTTCGGATGCCGCATGGTGAAACCGCGGACGTGCATCTCGTAGAGGATGGTGTCCTGCCACGGCACCTGCGGGCGCTGGTCCGTTCCCCAGTCGAAGCTCGGGTCGACGACGACGGACTTCGGCACGTGGGGCGCGGAGTCCTGGTCGTCGCGCACGGTGTCGTCGGCGCGTACGGCATGGGCGAAGACGGCACTGTGCCGGGCGAGCTCACCGGTGATCGCGCGGGCGTACGGGTCGACCAGCAGCTTGGCGGGGTTGAAGCGGTGGCCGGTCTGCGGGTCCCACGGCCCGTGCACCCGGAAGCCGTAGGTCTGGCCGGGTCCGACGTCGGCTATCCGGCCGTGCCAGGTCCCGAACAGCTGCTCGGTGAGCGGCACCCGCCGCTCCGTCCCGTCGGCGGCGAAGAGGCAGACCTCCACCCGCTCGGCCATGGGCGCCCAGAGGGCGAACGTCACCCCGGAGCCGTCATAGGTGGCTCCGCGCGGCGGGCAGCCGTCCGGCCTCCAGCTGGCTTCTCCTGTCGTCGTCACGGACTACATCCTTCCGTGTCGGCATGGCGCACCGTGGCCCGGACGCGCAGTCGTTAGCCAGCTGTGGCGCGGCCGCCCGCTGGACGGCCTCATCGGCGCCGCGGCACCCGCCACACGAGCGTCGTGCGACCGGCGGGCTCGATGCGGATGGTGCAGGTGCCGCCGAAGTGCTCCGCGCGGGCCGCCAGCGCGGCGAAACGCGGCTCGGCGCGGAGCTCCTCGACGGTCTCGGTTCCGGCGCCCTCGTCGCTCACCCGCAGCGCGATGTCGTCGGCCGAGCTGCGGAGCTCCACCTCGACGTGGTGCGGCAGTCCGCGCCGCGCTGTGAGCGCGAACGCCTCGCGGACGATCTCGAGCAGCACCCGTTGCCCTTCGGGAGAGATCCCCTCCGTTCCACCATGCAGGACGAGGCGCGGTGTGAAACCGAAGACCGCGCGCGCGGCGTCGACCTCGGTGAGAAGACTCTCACGCACCGACGGCAGGTTCTCGGCCTCGGGGTGGTGGAGCTGGAAGATGGCCGAACGCACCTCCTGGGTCGTCTCGTCGAGAGCGTCGATGGCTCCCGTGATCCGGCGCCGGACCTCCGGCCGGGTGCTGAGGCCCACCGCACTGTGCAGGCGGGTGCCGATCGCGAACAGGCGTTGGATGACGGCGTCGTGCAGGTCGCTTGCGATCCGGTCGCGGTCCTCCAGGACGAGCAGCCGGGCGCGGTTGTCCTGGGCGCGGACCTGCTGCAGCGCAAGGGCGGCCTGGCTCGCGAACATCTCGACGAGCGGCGCCTCACGAGCGGCCGGCCGAGCATGCGGCGACCCGCGCACCCAGCCGACGTAGAGCGTGCCGAGGATCTCGTCCGGCGCGTTCAGCGGCATCACCATGCCCAGCCCGACCACGGACAGCGCCTCCCGCCAGGACTCCGGCGGCGAGTACCCCTCCTCGCGCGTGATGTCGGCACTGACGAGACCGCGGCCCGATCCGACGACCTGCGCCGGGATTCCCTCCACGGTCGTACGGGTACCGGACGTGGGCTCGAGTCCGAGGCCCTCGACCGCCTCCATGTCCACCGTGTCGGGAGAGGTGGGGTCGAGCAGGAGGATGCCGGCGTAGTCGGCTCCGGAGACCTCGCGCAGCAGCCGGGTGACGGTGCCGAGGGCCTGGTCCTTCTTGACGTCGCCGAGCAGAAGGTGCGTCACCTCCGCCGCTGCCTCGAGCCACTGCTGGCGACGTCGCTCCCGTTCGTAGAGATGGGCGTTCTCGATGGCGATGCCGCTCGCTGCCGCGAGGGCCAGGACCGCGTTCTCGTCGGCCTTGGTGAATGTCGCCGCACCGACCTTGTTGCAGACGTACAGCTGGCCAAGACTCCTGTCCCGCTGGACGACGGGTACGCCGACGAGGCTGGTGACCGCCGGGTGGTGCGTCGGAAGCGAGACCGTGGACATCGAGTCGGTGACGGAGAGACGTAGCCCCCTGTCGGAGTGGCGCACCATCTCGACGATGCCGCGGAAGTCCGGCGAGTCGCCCATCTCCGCCTTTTCCTCCGCCGAGAGCCCGGCGCTGAAGCAGTCGGTGACCTCGTTGTCCGGACCGAGGAGCAGCATGAAGCCGAAGCGCGCATCGGTCAGCACACACGCGGATCTGGTCGCGCGCTCGAGCACGTGAGCGAGTTCCAGATCGCTTCCGATGCGGAGAATCGCCTCCACGAGCGTCCGCATGCGTTCGGCCGCGGCCGCTTCGTCCATTGTTCGATAGTAGGCAGGACCTTCACGTTGCTCGTTGTCTCGGATTCCTTGTGCCGTAGGAGAAACGGCGTCGAAACGGGCACGAGGGCTCTAGCTCGCGAGCGGTACATGCCATTCGATGACAGTGCCTTTCGCCCCGGACGTGATGTCACACGACCCACCGAGGTTCTGGGCGCGGCTCTCGAGGTCCGCGACCGCCTCGGCCATGGCCGAGCCGCCGAGGTCCGCCCCGTCGTCGTGCACGGTCAGCACCAGCTGGTCTCCCGTGACCCGGACGCTGACCTCCACCGATGTCGCCGAGGCGTGGGCGGCGGCGCTCGCAAGCGCGTCCCGTACGGCGGGTACGAGCTCTCCCTGGACCGCCGCGGGTACCCGGTTCTCGACCGGTCCGCGGATGACGAGGCGCGGCGTGAACCCGAGCCTGGCCCGGGCGGTGTCGATCTCGTCCAGCAGCTGGTGCCGCATCGACTCCACACCGGAATCGTCCTGGTGCAGGTGGAAGATCGACGTCCGTACCTCGCGGGTGATGTCGTCGAGCTCGTCGATGGCCTTGTCGACGCGCTGCTTGACCTCTGGTTCCTTGCTCAGCCCAGTGGCGCTCTGCAGGCGCATCTCCACCGCGAACAGGCGCTGGAGGACGACATCGTGCAGGTCCTGTGCGATCCGGTCCCGGTCTTCGAGCACCCGCAGGCGAGCCTGGTCCTCCTGCGACTGGACCCGCTGCAGGGCCAGGGCGGCCTGGTTGGCGAACGCCTCGACCCGGCCGACCTCGCGGCGGGCCGCCGGGGTGTGGGGAGAGTCCCGGCGCCACGCGGTGTAGAGGACGCCGAGCACGTCGGACCCGACGACGAGCGGCATCAGGATCCCGAGACCCACGACCGAAAGGGGTTCCCGCCACTCGTCGGGCGGGTCGTACCCCTCCTCGTGCGTGAGGTCGTCGCTGACGAAGGGCCGGCCGGTCTCGAGGACCCAGTCGATCAGGCCGCGCCGGCCGATCAGCGTGCCGGCGGTGTGGTCGAGGCCGAGACCCTCGATGACGGCGAGGACGGTGTTGCCGGGGTGTTCGACATCGCAGAGGAGGACGCCGGCGTAATCGGCGCCCGAGACCGCACGCATGGTCTGTGTCACGAGGCGCATCGCCTCGTCGCGGTCGACGTCGTGCAGGAGCATGCGGGTCATCCGGGCGCCCGCCTCCAGCCACCGAGCCCGCCGCTCACCCTCCTCCTGGGCTTGGAGCTGTCGCAGCGTCAGGGCGGCCTGGTCGGCGAACGCCTCGATCATGCTGACCTCGCGGGCGGCGACCTGTTCGGATGGAGAACCCTGTCGCCAGGCCAGCGTGAGGACGCCGAGGACCCGGCCCGAGGCGACCAGGGGCATGAACATCGCCAGCCCGAAGCCGGCCGACGCCTTTGCTACCGCGGGGATGGGGTTGAACCGGCCATCGTGCAGGAGATCGTTCGTGACGATGGGCTTGCCGGAGTCCAGGACCGAGGCGAAGAAGCTCGGACGGGAGACCTTCACCTGGTCCGGGCCCTCCTCGACGTCGATCCCGTCGACCACGCGGAACACGAAGCGCTCTGAGCCGCTCGGGTCGATCAGCGCGATCACGCCGGAGTCGGCACCGGAGACCTCCCGCAGCCGCCGGATCACCAGGTGCAGCGCCTCGTCGCGGTCGACGTCGCTGAGCAGCAGCCGGCTCACCTCGGCACCCGCCTCGAGCCACCGCTCGCGGCGGACCTGCTCGGCGAGCAGTCGGGAGTTCTCGATGGCGATGCCCGCGGCCCGGGCGAACGCGACGACGGCCTCCTCGTCGTTCGCGGTGAACTCGCCGTCGTCCTTCTTGTTGCCGAGGTAGAGCAGGCCGCTTGTCTCGCCACGCAGCCGGATCGCGACGCCCATCAGGGTCGTGATCATCGGATGGTGAGTGGGGAAGCCGACCGCGTCGGGACGGCTCGCGACGTCGCCGATCCGGACCGGTCGCTCCGACTCGAACAGCAGCCCGAGAACCCCGCCGAACGTCGGAAGCCGACCAATTCTGCTGATCCCGTCCTGGGGGAGACCGAACGGGATGAACTCGGTGATCGTACGGTCGGACGTGACCAGTGAAAGCACACCGAACTGAGCACCCACGAGGTGGACGGCACCCTCCAGGATGCGCTCGAGGACCTGCCTCAGCTCGAGGTCTGTGCCCACGGTCACCGCCTATCGATCTCGGTGCGCGTGTCGAGAGCGGGGGTCTGGGAGCACAGGCTTCTGGGTGCGCCAGTCAACTCGCTTCTTCGAGAGTAGGTCACCTTCGGCGACCTCGGGGTCAGCGGTCCTGCCGGGCAAGCCGAGGTTCGCGGAGTGGGGACGTCCACACGAGCGCGGTCCGGTCGTCGACGTCAGGGCGTACGACACAGGAACCGCCGAGGCGCTCGGCATGGGTGGCCAGGGCCTCGATGCCGGCCTCGCGGACCCGTTCCTGTGCCTGGTCGGCGCCGGCGCCGTCGTCGGTCACGGTGAGTGAGAGCGTGTCGTCGTCGACCTCGATGACGACCTCGACCTGCCGCGGCGAGCCGTGCTTGCCGGCGATCACGAGGGCCTCGCGGATCGCGTCGATGAGCTCCTGCTGCAGGTGGACCGGCGTGCTGTCGACCGCGCCGGCCAGCACGAGGCGTGGGGTACGCCCGAACAGCTCGCGGGACGCGTCGACCTCGGCGAGGAGCCGGTCGCGCAGTGACGGGAGCTCGGCCTCGTGGTCGTGGAGCTGGAAGATCGCCGAACGGACCTCGCGGGTGGTCTTGTCGAGGTCGTCGATGGCCTCGGTGATCCGGCGCTGGACCTCGGGACGGGTGCTGAGGCCGACCGCACTGTGGAGCCGGGTGCCGATCGCGAACAGACGTTGGATGACGGCATCGTGCAGGTCGCCCGCGATCCGGTCGCGGTCCTCGAGGACGAGGAGGCGAGCACGGTTGTCCTGGGCCTGTACCTGCTGCAGGGCAAGGGCGGCCTGGCTCGCGAACATCTCGACGAGCGGCGCCTCCCGGGCAGCGAGGCGCTCGTGCGGCGACCCGCGCCGCCAACCCGCAAAGAGGACGCCGATGTTCTCGCCCGGTGTGCGAAGCGGCAGCAGCATGCCGAGGCCCATCTCGGAGATCGCCAGCTGCCAGCCCGGCGGAGGATCGGCTCCTTCGACCTTGAGGAGATCCTGGCTGACGATGCCGCGGCCGGTCGCGACGATCCGCGCGGTGAGCCCCTGGAGCGGGGCCTTGGTGCCGGCGGTGTGCTCGAGTTCCTTGCCCACGACGGCTTCCAGCACGACGGTCTCGGGGGCCGCGGGATCGAGCAGCAGCATGCCGGCGTAGTCGAGCCCGGAGACGTCGCGGAGGAGGCGCGTGACCGTACGGAGCGCCTCGTCGCGGTTGACCTCTCCGAGCAACAGGTGGGTCATCTCCGACGCCGCCTCGAGCCACTGCTGGCGGCGGCGCTCCTGCTCGTAGAGGCGGGCGTTCTGAATGCTGATCGCGGCGGCGGTGACCAGCGCCAGGATGGAGTCCTCGTCGTCCTCGGTGAACTCCGCCTCGCCGCGCTTGTTGGCGAGATAGATGTGGCCGAACGTCTCGTCCCGCATCGCGATCGGAACCTCCAGCAGAGTGGAGATCGCCGGGTGGTACGCGGGAAAGCCAGGTGGACGTCCGGTCACGCGGCTGAAGCGCCGCGGCAGCTCTGACTGGAAGAGCGGCTCCAACACCTCGCCGAAGTCGGGAACCTCGCCGATTCTCCGGAGTTCGTCGGCGGAGAAGCCATGAAGAACGAAATCGGTGAGATGCCGGTCCTGTGTGCCCAGAAGGATGACGCCGTAGGTCGCGTCGACGAGAGCGCACGCGGCAGTGACGACGCGGTTGAGGACGTGTCTGATCTCGAGGTCCGTACCCACGGCGAGGATCGCATCGACCAGCGAGTGCACGCGTTCCTGCGGGCGGCGGGCACCCTCTGCGGCGGCAGGTCGTTCGACGGGTTGACCGGGTGGACCTGCATCAGAGGACTCGGACGGGCCGTCACGCCGTCCGCCGCCCACGTCGCCGGTCATTGTCACCCGTCGATCGTAGGCCGAGGACGCTCCTGCCGGCACCCGTGCAGAGGCCTCTAACCTGCAGACTTCGCCGGTGTTCACCCAACGCAGGTGATGATTCCGGTGCGGCTGTGATCAAACCTGGACTAGCAGGGCCGTGCCGAAAGGCTCGTTGCCGTTCCGCGCCAGGTCATGAATGCACCCGTTCGTCCAGGTGTCACGGGGTGGCCGGCCCGCTGTTGCCAGGCGCTGTCGTTGGCGCTGTCGTCGACGGAGGACGGGAGCCCCCATGAGACTCGTGGTCGACCTCACCCGCTGCCAGGGCTACGCACAATGTGCGTTCCTCGCGCCGGGGGTCTTCTCGATGCGCGGCGACGAGGCGCTGGTCTACGACCCGGAGCCCGACGACGCACAGCGCGAGGAGATCCTGCGAGCCGCGGCGGCCTGCCCCGTCCAGGCCATCGTCCTCGACCAACGGGAGAACGGTCAGGACCCGCCTGTCCCGCCGGCTGCCCACCGTGCGGGAGCGCGTACGCGGGAACGGAGTGGGCACTCCGCCCGGCAGGTCGGCCGGATCGTCATCGTCGGCGCGTCGCTCGCCGGCCTACGAGCCGCCGCGGTCCTGCGGAGGGACGGCTTCGCCGGCTCGCTGACGCTGATCGGCGACGAGCCCCTCGAGGCGTACGACCGCCCGCCCCTGTCCAAGCACGTCCTGACCGGCTGGATACCGCCGCAGCGCACCTCCCTGCCGCAACCTCCCGACCTGGACGCCGAGTGGCTGCTCGGTCAGCCCGCCACCGGGCTGGACCTCGACCACAAGCAGGTACGCCTCCGCGACGGCACCGAGGTCGGGTTCGACCGGGTCCTCCTCACGACCGGGGTGCGGGCGCGGCCGTGGCCGCACGAGGAGGAGGCGGACCTCGACGGAGTGGTCACCCTGCGCACGCGGGCCGACGCGGCCGAGTTGCGGCGACGGCTCGCGGCCGGGCCCGACCGGGTGCTCGTCATCGGAGCGGGCTTCACCGGCTCGGAGGTTGCCTCGGACTGTTGCGACCTCGGCCTGCCGGTGACAGTCGCCGAGCGCGGGCCGGCGCCCTTGGTGGGTGCGCTCGGTGGTGTCCTCGGCGCCGTTGCCGCCCAGGTGCAGCGCGACCACGGCGTGGACCTGCGATGCGGTGTCACGGTCACGTCCCTGGAGGGCGACGACGACCGGCGGCTGCGCCGGGCCCGGCTCTCGGACGGTACGACGCTCGACGTCGACGTGGCCGTCGTGGCGCTCGGTGCCGTTCGCAACGTGGAGTGGCTGCGCGGCTCGGGGCTCGCCGCCGGACCCTGGGGTGTGGGATGCGATGCGGGGTGCCGCGCGTTCGACGTCAACGGGCTGGTCACCGACGACGTGTTCGTCGCGGGGGACGTCGCGAGGTTCCCGCACCCGGCGTACGACTACCAGATGCTGGCCCTCGAACACTGGGGCAACGCCGTCAACCAGGCCGAGATCGCCGCGCACAACATGGTCAGTGCGGAGACCGACCGGTGGCCGCACCTGTCCCTGCCGGTGTTCTGGTCGACCCAGTTCGGGTTGGAGATCAAGTCCGTCGGCGTCCCGACGTTCGCCGACGAGGTGGTCATCACACAGGGCAGCGTCGACGAGCGGCGGTTCGTCGCGGTGTACGGCAGGGCCGGCCGGGTCACCGCCGCGGTCACGTTCAACCAGGCGAAGTGGCTCGAGTTCTACGGAGGGCTGATCGAACGGGCCGCGCCGTTCCCGCCGGCCTTCCGGTCCGTCGACCAGGACTCGCCGCCCACGGCCGTACCCGCCGAGATCCCGGACCGGGCCGAGGCGAGTCACGGAGCGACCGTCGTCGTCACGGGCCACCAGCCGAGCGAGCGCCGCGCCACGCTCGTCCACGACGACCTGTGAGCCAGACCGGCGGGCCAGGAAGCGAGCCCGGCGAACCAGCCCAGCGGGAGGAGACCCCCATGGCGGCCAGCGTCTTCGACCAGATCCTCGACCAGGCCAACCGGGCCAACCCGTACCCGTTGTACGCCGAGCTGCGCCGGACCCCGGTGACCCGCCAGCCGGACGGTACGTACGTCGTGAGCACGTACCGCGAGATCGTCTCCCTGCTGCACGATCCGCGGGTGAGCTCCGACGAGCGCAACCGCACGGGCGATGCGGGGACAGCCGACCGCGACGAGGGTCCGCGCAGCTTCATCGGCCTCGACCCACCCGACCACGACCGCGTACGCCGGCTCATGACGCGGCACTTCGGCCCGCCGCACACGCCCCACCGGATCGACGGCATGCGGCCCGAACTCCTCGACACGGTCAGTCGCCTCATCGATCGGCTGCACAGCGGGAAGCCGGTCGACCTGGTGGACGACTTCGCGTACCCGTTCCCGGTGACGGTGATCTGCCAGCTGCTCGGCGTACCTCCGGAGGACGAACCCAGGTTCCGGGTCTGGACCGATGCGCTCGTCGAGTCGATCGGGCCGGCCGGGCTCGAGGTGCCGGAGCAACGCCGGAAGCGGATCGAAGCGTTCGCCGGTCTGAGGGGTTTCTTCGGCGAGCTGGCCGACCAGCGAGCCCGGAATCCGGGCAACGACCTGCTGTCGGCGCTCGTGGCGGACGAGCGCGAGGACGGCCCCGAGGGCCGGCTGCCGCGGGAGGAGATGCTCGTCGACTGCTCGCTGCTGCTGTTCGCCGGCCACGAGACCACGGTCAACCTGATCACCAACGGGATGCTCACGCTGCTGCGACACCCTGACCTGATGGAGCGGCTCCGGCGGGAACCCACCCTGGTCATCGGCGTGGTCGAGGAACTGCTGAGGTACGAGCCGCCGGTGCAGCTGCTGCCGTCACGCGTCGCCCTCGCCGACATCGAGGTCGCCGGCACGACGATCCCGGCCGGTGCGCCGATCACGCTGGTGCTCGCCGCCGGTAGCCGCGACCCCGACCACGTACGCGATCCCGACCGCTTCGATCCCGACCGCTTCAGCCCGCGCGGCATCGAGCGGGAGCGAAGCGGCAACGAGCATCTCGGCTTCGGTGGAGGTGTCCACTACTGCTTCGGCGCACCGCTCGCGAGGCTGGAGACGCAGATCGCCCTGACCGAACTCACCCGCCGGCTGGAGGGGCTGCGGCTGCTCGCCGACCCGCCGCCGTACCGGCCGAACCCCGTGCTGCGGGGTCCGCGCCACCTTCCGGTCGCGTTCGACCGGCTGGGCCCGGCGCGTGCGGAAGTGCCGCGCGCCAGGACACCGGCCGAGCAGCGCACCGAGCAGCCGACCTGACCGACGGCGAGGAGTCACCCCCCGTCAGGACGGGTACGTCTGGCGGAGCGTCTCGCCGGCCAGCCGGGCCCACGGCAGGACGGCCTTGCGGTCGAGGATCCGCCGCAACTCGGCGAGCTCGGCCGGCGCGATCGCGTAGACGTGCTCGGGTCCGGGGAACGCACGTCCCCGGACGTCGGACACGTAGGCCGCGACGCCGCGCAGCATCTCGCCGCGTACGTCGGCATAGCGCTTGACGAACTTCGGGGTGTGGCCGGAGTAGATGCCGAGCAGGTCGTGGAAGACGAGGACCTGGCCGTCGGTGGCGGGGCCCGCGCCGATTCCGATGACGGGGACGTCGAGCAGGGGCATCAGGATCTCGGTCACGGCCGCGGGCACGGCCTCGAACACGATCGCGAAGCAGCCCGCCTCCTGCAGCGCGAGCGCCTCGGCCGCGATGGCCGCGGCGCTCGCAGCGGTACGGCCCTGGGTCTTGAAGCCGCCGAGTTGGCTGACCGTCTGCGGCGTCAGGCCGACGTGGCCCATCACCGGGATGCCGGCGCGGACGATCGCCTTCACGCGTTCGACGGAGACGCCGCCGCGCTCGAGCTTGACCGCGTTGCAGCCGGCCTCCTTGAGGAACCGCTGCGCGTTCTCGACCGCCTGCTCGTCGGAGCGTTCGTACGAACCGAACGGGAGGTCGCCGATGAGCAGCGGAGTCCTGAGGCCACGGCGTACGGCCGCGGCGAGGACGAGCATCTCGGTCATGCCGACGGGCACCGTGGAGTCGTGTCCCAGCACCACCATCGCGGCCGTGTCCCCGACGAGGACGACGTCGACGCCGGCCTCCTCGGCCACCTGGGCCGAGGGGAAGTCGTACGCCGTGACCATCGCGATGGGCTCTCCGGCCGCCTTCATCTCCGCGAGCCGCGGCGGTGTGACCCGGGTGCGCTTGCGAGCTGCGGGTGCATCCGTGCCGGACTCGGGCGCGGGTTGCGGACGGGTACTCATGGTTGGCCTCCCGACGAGAGGTGGGTGGTGGACGGGTCGATGGTGGTGTTGTCGATCAGCCGGGCCCTGCCGACGCGGGCGGCCACCGCGACGAGGACCGGCCGGGGTCCGAACGTCTCGGCGGGGGAGAGGTCCTCGGCGTCCCGCGCCTCGAGGTACTCCGGCTCCACTCCGGCGTCGGCCAGCACCTGCCAGGCGGCCGCCAGAGCCTTGTCTGTGGACGTCTCGCCGGCTCCTGCGGCGGCCGCCACCGTGGCGAGCGCCCGACTCAGGGCTGTGGCCTGCTGGCGTTCGGCGGGTGTGAGGTAGACGTTGCGGGAGCTCATGGCCAGCCCGTCGGGTTCGCGGATCGTCGGCAGGACGGCGACCTCGACCGGGAACTCGAGGTCCCGCACCATCCGGCGTACGACGATCACCTGCTGGGCGTCCTTCGCACCGAAGAACACCACGTCGGGGCCGACCGCGTTGAGGAGCTTCGCGACGACTGTCGTGACGCCCGCGAAGTGACCGGGTCCCCGCCGGTCCGGATGGCCGCACAGCACCTCGGTGAGTCCGCCGCCGACGGTCACCGTCGTGGCGTAACCGTCGGGGTAGACGTGCGGCGCGTCGGGTGCGTAGACGATGTCCGCACCCGCGTCACCGGCGAGGCGTACGTCGCGGTCCTCGTCGCGCGGATAGCCGCTGAGGTCCTCGCCGGCACCGAACTGCGTCGGGTTGACGAACAGGCTCATGACCACCACGTCGCAGCGCTTCCGGGCGCCGCGGAGCAGCGAGAGGTGCCCGTCGTGGAGGTAGCCCATCGTGGGCAGCAGGCCGATCGTGCGGCCGGCGCGGCGTGCGGGCGCGAGCACCGCGCGAAGCTCCTCGCGGGTGCGGACCACCTGGGCCGTTGTCACGGGCGTGTCTCCTCGGATTCGGTACGGGCGGCTCTGGCCACCGCCCGGGTGCGTTCGGCGAGGACGTCGTAGAGGGGGAGGAGCTCAGGCGCCAGGTCTCGCAGCGCCTCGAGGTGCCGCGCCACGGTGTCCTCGTCGCCGCGCGCGATGGGTCCGGTCAGCGCCGAACCGCCCGCGTCGGACCAGTTGGCGGCCGTACGGAGCACGAGGGGCGCGAGGACGTCGCGGGCGTCGGCCACACCGGCCGCGGCCAGCAGCTGGACGGCGGTCTCCTCCAGGGCCACCAGGAAGTTGGACGCGAACACCGCGGCGGCGTGGTAGGCGGCGCGCCGGTCCTCCGGGACGTCGAAGGGCCGCATGCCGAGCCGGCGGGCCAGCGTGGTCGCGACCGTGCCCGCCTCCGGCGTGGAGCCCGCGACCGCGCACGGCACGGCCGCCAGATCGGTGCCGGCATGCGGGATCGTCTGCAGGGGGTGGAGGGAGAACGTCTCGATGCCCCTGGCGCGGGCGGCGGCCAGGACGTCCAGACCGTGGGCGCCGCTCACGTGGCCGAGGTAGGCCGGGCGGGCACCGGATCCGATGACGCGTGCGGTGGCGTCCGTGATCGCCCGGTCGGGTACGCAGAGGAGGACGATCGCGTCGTCCAGCTCAGTGGGGTGCGCGGCGGAGTGGCCGAGACCGGACCCGGAGACACTCGTCTCGAGCCCGGCGGAGCGGGCGGCAACGGCGACAGAACCGCCGACGCGGCCGTTGCCGATCACGGCAAGGCGGCGCGGTTCGGGCGGCGCGCCAGGTGCGGCCGGAGCGCCTCGGTCCCGTTCTAGTTCTCGCATCGGAGATACCAGACGGCTTTCGGTATGGCCCTCGAGGGCTGGCTGTGGCTCTTGCTCTTGCTCGGGTCTTGCTCTGGTGAGTGCTGCGGTCACTGACGGTGTTGATCAATGCTGACCGCCGACGTGGCGGACCGTCCGTGCCCGGCGAACCAGGTCACGGCGCACGAAAAGTATAGGCGGCGGCCGGCCCGACGCGCCGGGCCGCGGGACGTCCGCGGCCGGTCGGACCCGAGGGACCGCGCCCGATGGACAGCTTTGTCCGGTCCCGTGAGAATGATTGTCCGGTCCCGCGGGGGCGGTTCGGGCCGGTGACGACCGATGGACGCCCATGGGAAGTCCATGGGGAGCCGATGGAAACAATGGCGCAGCCGTAGACGATCCTCGTGGAGGCGGGCATGTCCGACGTTCCGGAGACCTTCGAGATTCTCGACGACCGATTCGCCACCTGCGTCAAGACGAGTGCCCGCGTCGAGAAGCTGTACGAAGGCTGCCGGTGGGCCGAGGGGCCTGCCTACTTCGCCGCCGGGCGGTACCTCGTATGGAGCGACATCCCCAACGACCGCCAGCTGCGGTGGGACGAGACCTCGGGCGCCGTCGGCGTCTTCCGGCACCCGGCCGGCTACTCCAACGGCAACACCGTCGACCGTCAAGGCCGCCTTGTCAGCTGCGAGCACGGCAACCGCCGGGTGACCCGCACCGAGCACGACGGCTCGGTCACGGTGATCGCCGACAACTACCAGGGCAAGCGGCTCAACAGCCCCAACGACGTGGTTGAGAAGTCGGACGGCTCGCTGTGGTTCACCGATCCGGCGTACGGCATCGACAGCGACTACGAAGGCCACCGGGGCGAGAGCGAGGTCGGCGGCTGCCACGTCTACCGCGTGGACCCGTCGACCGGTGAGTGTCAGATCGTCGCCGACGACTTCGTACGCCCCAACGGCCTGGCGTTCTCTCTCGACGAGCGCCGTCTCTACGTCTCCGACACCGGCGCCTCGCACACGCTCGGTGGCCCGAAGCACCTGCGGGTTCTGGAGGTCTCGGACGACGGCACGCTGTCGGGCGGCGGTGTCTTCGCCACCTGTACGGCCGGCATGTTCGACGGGTTCCGGCTCGACGACGCCGGCCGGATCTGGACGAGCGCCGAGGACGGCGTGCACTGCTACGACCCGGACGGCACGCTGATCGGCAAGGTGCGGGTGCCCGAGACCGTCGCGAACGTCGAGTTCGGCGGCCCGAAGCGCAACCGGCTCTTCATCTGCGGCACGACCTCGCTCTACTCCGTCCTGCTCCCGGTCGCCGCCGCACCGCGGCTCTGACGCAGTCGCCCACGCGTCGATCCCGACGCGTGGGCGACCCGCCGGCTCCGGTTCTCAGGCGCCGCGTGACCTACCGACCTACCAGGGGTCGGCGCCGAGCAGCCGCTTGCCGAGGGGTGTGAGCTCCGCGGGCTGCGTACGCTCCTCCTCGATCCGGCGCGGGTCGCCGGGGAAGGGACGGCCACCGGGTGTCGGGGCGGCGTTGCCCTGCCACGAGGTCACCCGGCGCTGGCGGTACTCCTCACGGTCGTCGGGCGCGGGGCTCATCGAGATGTACTGCGCCAGCCGCGGCCGCGACGAGGTGTTGTGCCCGTTGCCGTGCGGGAGCAGGTTCGTCCAGATCGTCATGTCGCCCGCCCGCATGGGGACCTTCGTGATCTCGTACCCCGTCAGGTCGGGGACCCGCGAACCGTCCGTCGGCGGGTGGCGCTCGAGGTACGCGGCGAGATCCTGGTAGATCTCCGGCACGCACTGGAAGCCGCCCATGGTCTCGTCGGTGTCGGCGAGGGCGAGCACTCCCTGCACGTGGAAGGGAATGTCGGGGTACTTCGCGATCTCGGCGTCCCAGTGGATGAAGCCCTTGTGGTCGTAGTCCGGGTGGTCCGGATGCACCGGGGGCTTGAGGTTGGCGCGATCCATGCTGACCCAGAGCCGTTCGGTGCCGAAGATCTCGGCGAACACCCGGTGGAGGCCCTCGTCCTGGCGGGTCTCCCACATGGACTGGTAGTGGTACATCTCGATCATGCCCGTCGGCGCGACGACGCCGGGTGCGTACCACGACGTCGGGTCGTCGGGCCGGGCTCCCGTGTGCCGCCAGATGTCCTCGACCACCGCGTCGACCTTGGCCTTCGGCACGACCCCGGGCACCACGACGTACCCCTGTGACTCGATCGTGCTCCGCAGGTCGGTGCTGAGCTGGCTCATGCGCTCTCCCTCGGCTTGCGCCCTCGTTCGCAGCGAGTCTGTCAACGATCGGGCGCGCGCCGCCATCGTCGGCGGGGGCGTAGGCCGCGTTCGGCCGCGATTCGAGTGACCTGAGCTATGAACGAATGTCCAGAACGTTCATAGCTCGAGTTCCGGCCGGGCCCTGTCGACATGGGGGTACGCATGGCGGTCGCGTTCGCCGCGTCCGAGCGGGCGCACATCACGTTGCGCCTCCTCCAGACGGCCACCGACCTGTTCGCACGGCAGGGGCTGCGGAAGACGTCCCTCGACGAGCTCGTTGCGCCGGTCGGGATCGCGAAGAGCAGCTTCTACGCGTTCTTCGAGTCCAAGGAGTCGCTGTACCTCGAGGTGATGATCACGCGGGCGCCGGTCGTCGGCCGGAAGCTGATGAGCGCCCTCGACGCGGACCCCGGTCCGGAGGCGCTGGAGGACCTGATGCGCGCCTCGGTCGAGATCTGGGCGACCGACCCGTTCTACCGCCGGCTGGTGACCCATCCGGACGAGCTGAAGGCCGTCGGCCGCCGGGTCGGCGCGGCGGAGCTCGCTCGCGTGATGCCGCACGTCGTGACGCCCATCGTCGAGTTCCTGCGGCGGGGCCAGGTCGCCGGCGACATCAGAGCCGACGAGGAACCCGAGGTGATCCTCGGTGTCATCCGCACCGTCGGGCTGGTGATCCTCCATCGCGACGAGTTCGGCGAGAGCTACGACCAGGTTCTCGACACCATGATCCGGTCTCTCGCCAGAGGCCTGTGCACGCAACGGAAGCCGTCCAGGGGCGGCAGTGGGAGGCGGAGATGAAGGGCTTTCAGCGGGTCGCGCGTACGTTCGGCATGAGCGACGAGGCCTGGCGCCGGCACGCGAACCCGTGGAGCGTCTACACCAGGTTCGCCGCCATCCCGGCGATGCTCCTCGCGATCTGGAGCCGGACCTGGATCGGGTGGTGGGCGCTGCTGCCGGTGGCGGTCGTGGCCGGCTGGCTGTGGGTCAACCCGCACGCCTTCGCGCCGGTGTCGCTGCCCAGGAGCTGGGCGGCCAAGGGCATCTACGGCGAACAGCTGTGGCTGAACGAGAAGGCGAAGGTGCCCGCCAGCTACCGGGGCATCCTCCGCCTCCTCGTCGGCGTGGGCTCGGTGGGGTTCGTTCTCGTGATCTGGGGACTCGTCCAGCTGCTCGTCTGGCCGACGGTTTTCGGCGCCACCCTCGTCGTCATGGCACAGCTGTGGCGGATCGACCGGATGGGCCAGCTGTACGACGAGAGCCTGCGCACCACCGGCACTGCCGCGCCGGCAGGCTGAGCGGTCAGTGGCCCCGGGCGACCCACTCCTGCAGGTGCGGGATCTCCGAGCCGATCGTCGTGGTGTCGCCGTGCCCGGTGTATGCCACCGTCTCCAGCGGCAGCGTGAAGAGCCGGTCGCGGATCGAGCCGATGATCGTGTCGAAGTCGGAGAAGGACCGGCCGGTCGCGCCCGGTCCACCCGCGAACAGCGTGTCGCCCGTGAACACCGCGTTGACCTCCGGCGCGTGCAGGCAGGTGCTCCCCGGCGAGTGGCCGGGAGTGTGGAGCGCCTGCACCCGCACGTCGGCGACGGTGAACGTGTGGCCGTCGGAGAGTTCGGCGTCCGGGCCGACATCGGGGTAGACCGCGTCCCAGAGCATCCGGTCGGCGGGGTGCAGCCAGATCGGTGCCTTCGTGGCGTGCCAGAGGTCGCCGACCGCACTGATGTGGTCGTTGTGGCCGTGCGTACACACGATCGCCGCGACCTCACGCTTGCCGACGGCCTCGAGGATGGCGCCCGCGTCGTGGGCGGCGTCGATCACGAGCACCTCGCGGTCGTCGCCGACGAGCCAGACGTTGTTGTCGACGTCCCAGGTGCCGCCGTCGAGGCTGAACGTCCCGGACGTCACGACCCGTTCGATTCGTGCGCTCACTTGAGCACCACCACCGAGCGCAGGACGTCACCCGCGTGCATCTTGGCGAACGCCGCCTCGACGTCCTCGATGCCGATCTCCTCGCTGACGAAGGCGTCGAGCGGCAGCCGGCCCTGGTGGTAGAGGTCGACCAGCATCGGGAAGTCCCGCGAGGGCAGGCAGTCGCCGTACCACGACGACTTGAGCGCACCGCCCCGGCCGAAGACGTCGAGGAACGGCAGCTCGATCTTCATGTCCGGGGTGGGTACGCCGACCAGGACGACCGTGCCGGCGAGGTCCCGGGCGTAGAACGCCTGCTCGTAGGTCTTGGGCAGCCCGATCGCCTCGATCGCGAGGTCGACGCCGTTGCCGTCGGTGAGGTCGCGGATCCGTTCGACCGCGTCCTCGGTGCGGGAGTTGATCGTGTGGGTGGCGCCGAACTTCTTCGCCCACTCGAGCTTGCGGTCGTCGAGGTCGACCGCGATGACCTTGGTCGCGCCGCCGAGGCTCGCTCCGGCGATCGCCGCGTCGCCGACGCCGCCGCAGCCGAAGACGGCCACGGAGTCGCCGCGCTGGACGCCGCCGGTGTTGAGCGCGGCGCCGAGGCCCGCCATCACACCGCAGCCGAGCAGGCCGGCGACGGTGGCCGGCGTCCGCGGGTCGACCTTGGTGCACTGGCCGGCGGCGACGAGCGTCTGCTCCGCGAAGGCGCCGATCCCGAGCGCGGGGGAGAGTTCGGTGCCGTCGGAGAGCGTCATCTTCTGGGTGGCGTTGTGGGTGGCGAAGCAGTACCACGGCCGGCCGCGCCGGCAGGCGCGGCACTCACCGCAGACGGCCCGCCAGTTGAGGATCACGAAGTCGCCGGGCGCGACGTCGGAGACGCCTTCGCCGACCGCCTCGACGGTGCCGGCCGCCTCGTGGCCGAGGAGGTACGGGTAGTCGTCGCCGATCCCGCCCTGCTTGTAGTGCAGGTCGGTGTGGCAGACGCCGCACGCCTGTACCCGCACCAGCGCCTCTCCGGGCCCCGGGTCGGGTACGTGGATGGTCTCCAGGGTGACCGGTGCGTTCTTGGCTCGCGAGATGACGGCTTTGACCTCGGGCACGTGCGCAACCCTCCTAGCTCGGGCCTCGGGCGACACCCGAGTGCTTGTCGGCGATCCTTCCAGGGTCCGGCTCGGGATGGGAAGCCCGGTACCTCCCGCGCAGGGGCACCTCCTTGACGCCGAGGAGGGCCACGAATCCGAGCAGGACGAGTGGGACGGCGAGCAGGTAGATCCGGTCGAGGCCGAGCGTGAAACCCTCACGGATCGCGGACCGCAGCGGCTCGGGCAGTGCGGCGATCTCGGCGGGCGTACCCAGGTGGGCCGACAGCGATCCCCGCGCCGGCGCCCGCGCACCGTGCTCGGCAAGCAGTTCGGGGATCGCGGACGTGATCCGCGAGCTGAGGATCGCGCCGAACACCGCCACACCGACCGCTCCGCCCATCGAACGGAAGAACGTCGAGGACGAGGTGGCGATGCCGAGGTCGCGGCGTTCGGAGGTGTTCTGCACCGCGAGCACCAGCACCTGCATGGTGAGCCCGAGCCCCGCACCGAAGATCACCATGAACGCGCACACGGCGACCATGCTGGTGTCGGAGCGAAGGGTCGACAGCAGTGCCGAGCCGGCCGCGACGAGCAGGAGCCCGACGAGCGGGAAGACCTTCCATCGTCCCCAGCGGGTGATCGCCCGGCCGCAGACGACCGAGACGGTGAGCATGCCCACCACCAGAGGGATCGTGAGCAGTCCGGACATCGTGGGGCTCTTGCCGCGGACGACCTGGAGGTACTGCGGCAGGTAGATCATCGCGCCGAACATCGCGAAGCCCACGAAGAAGCCGGCGGTGCCGGTCAGGCAGAACGTCGGGCTGCGGAACAGCCGCGGCGGCAGGATCGGCTCGGCCGCCCTGCGCTCGACGAGGATCGCGACGGCGAGGCTGCCGAGGCTTGCCGCGAACAGCGCGAACGTCCAGCCCGACATCCACGCGAACTCCTTGCCCGCAAGGGACAGCACCAGCAGCAGCGAGGTCGCGGACGCGGTGATGAACGTCGCGCCGAGCCAGTCGATGCGGGTGCTGCGGCGTTCGGCCGGCAGATGGAGGGTGCGCTGCAGGACGACCGAGGCCAGCACGGCGATGGGGATGCCGACGTAGAAGCACCAGCGCCAGCCGGGACCGTCGACGAGGAAGCCGCCGATCAGCGGTCCCGCGACCGTGGCGACGCCGAACGACGCACCGAGGTAGCCGGAGTAGCGCCCGCGTTCCCGGGGGCTCACGATGTCGGCCATGATCGCCTGCGACAGGGCGAGGACGCCGCCTACGGCGAGGCCCTGCGCGGCGCGGGCCGCGATGAGCTGACCCATCGTCTGTGACAGGCCGGCGAGGGCAGAGGTCACCACGAAGAAGGCCACGGCGATCTGCATCAGCGGCTTGCGGCCGTAGAGGTCGGAGACCTTGCCCCACAGGGGTGTGGACACCGTGGTGGTGAGGAGGGTGGCGCTGGCGACCCAGGCGAGCTGGTCCTGGCCGCCGAGGTCGCCCACGATCGTGGGGAGGGCGGTGCCGACGACGGTCGCCGAGAGCGACGAGACGAAGAGGCAGAGCAGCAGGGCCCAGACGATCTCGATGATCTGTTTGTGGCTGAACGAGGGAGGCAGGAAAGCGGATTCCGTACTGGGTTGTGACCCGGTCGCGCTCATCCGGTAGTCAGTGCTCCTGTTTCTACGGCAGTTCTGGCGACCCCCAGAATATACTTGCTTGATGCAACTGTCTCGTCCTGTCCATGGTCGGCACCCATGCCGCCGGGCCGGACGACGATGACGGCACCCGTCCGCCACGCCCGCACCCCGCTCACGTGCCGCTGTCCGTTGTGACCGTTTAGGCTCGCGGGTGCCGGATCCGGTCAATCCTGGTCGAGGCCGATCAACCCGGTCCACGTCGTGGCCCGTACGCAAGGGAAGCCGGCGCAGCCGCAGGCCGGCCGAGGAAGGGAATCCGCCGCATGGGTGCGCTCGTACGTCTCGAGGTCGAGGACGGTGTCGGCACGATCCGGCTGGACCGCCCGCCGATGAACGCGCTCGACATCGCGATGCAGGAAGAGATCCGGGCGGCGGCGACCGAGGCGACCGGGCGGACCGATGTCGCGGCGGTCGTGCTCTACGGCGGAGAGCAGGTGTTCGCCGCGGGCGCCGACATCAAGGAGATGATCGACATGTCGTACGCCGACATGGAGGTGCGCTCCCGCGGGCTGACCTCGGCGTTCGACACGGTGGCCCGCATCCCCAAGCCCGTCGTCGCCGCGATCAACGGATACGCCCTCGGCGGGGGCTGCGAACTCGCACTCACGGCCGACTGGAGAGTGGCGGCAGCCACCGCGAGGCTCGGCCAGCCCGAGATCAAGCTGGGCATCATTCCCGGCGCCGGCGGGACGCAGCGGCTGGCGCGGCTCGTTGGCCCCGCCAAGGCCAAGGACCTGATCTTCACCGGCCGGATGGTCGACGCCGGCGAGGCGCTGGCGCTCGGCCTGGTCGACGAGGTGGTGGAGACCGGTGACGAGGCCGCAGGGTCGTCCGAGCCCGGGCTCGCCGTCTATGCCGCGGCGCGCGCGTGGGCGGCCCAGTTCGTCGGAGGGCCCGCGCAGGCGCTACGAGCCGCCAAGACCTCCGTCGACCGCGGACTGGACGTGGATCTCGCCACCGGCTTGGAGATCGAACGCCAGAGCTTCGCGGCACTGTTCGCCACCGACGACCGTGCGATCGGGATGTCGGCGTTCGTCAAGAAGGCAAGGCCCGAGTTCACCGGCCGCTGAAGGGACCGATTGTTGATGCCAGGTTCGAGGGACACGACGCAGGCCGAGGTGCCGAACCCGTCGGCGAGTGCCGACGAGGTCGCGGAGGCGTGGTCGGACCCGAAGCTCGCCAACGTGCTTTACCACGACTGGGAGGCGCAGACCTACGACGACAAGTGGTCGATCTCCTTCGACGAACGGTGCATCACCTATGCACGTGACCGGTTCGTCGCCGTGGCGGGTGCCGCCGGGTGGCCGTACCCCACCTCCCTCGAGGTCGGATGCGGCACCGGGTTCTTCACGCTGAACCTCAAGCAGGCAGGGGTTCTCGGCGATGCGCATGTCACCGACCTCTCGCCGGGAATGGTCGAGGCGACGATGGAGAACGCGCGCCGGCTCGGCTTCGAGGTCCAGGGCAGGGTGGCCGACGCCGAACGCCTGCCGTACCCCGACGAAACGTTCGACCTCGTGGTCGGCCATGCGGTGATCCACCACATTCCCGATGTCGAGGAGGCGTTCCGGGAGATGGTCCGGGTCCTCAAGCCGGGCGGGCGGTTCGTGATCTGCGGCGAGCCGACGAGGTACGGCGACCTGGTGGCCCGCAAGCTGTCGCAGGCGACCTGGTGGCTCGCGACGAGGGCTACCCACCTGCCGGGGTTGCGGGACACCTGGGCACGTCCCCAGGAGGAGTTGGACGAGTCGTCGCGCGCCGCTGCCCTGGAGGCGGTCGTCGACCTGCACACGTTCGATCCCGACACCCTCGCACGCACGGCGCAACGTGCTGGAGCCGATCACGTACACACCGTCACAGAGGAGCTCACGGCGGCATGGTTCGGCTGGCCCGTCCGTACCCTCGAGCACGCGGTGAATCCCGACCGGCTCGGCTGGGGGTGGGCCAGTTTCGCCTACCGGAGTTGGCAGCGGCTGTCAGTGCTCGACCGGTGGCTGAGGCCGTTGGTGCCCGACGAGCTCTACTACAACGTGTCGATCACCGGCGTACGCCCCTGAGGGTCCGGCTGGTGTCGGCGTCCGTCGCGCGATTCAGCACGTGCAGTAGTCGTCCACCGCAGATGATGGCGCTCCGTCACCGTGGGTCGTGTCACTCCGTGGCCATGGCCATATCACGTCAAACAGGGAGCATGGTCACAGAGCGCTGGAGCGTGGTACCGTCCTCGGCGGTCGTTCGTCGTTTCGACAAGACGTGCGTTCAAGAGTGTGCGTAAGCATGTTCGTCGCGCATTGGCGAGCATGTGCGCAAACTCTTTGTCCGCGGGATTCGACACGCGGGGACACCCCCCGTGGCGACTCGGTGCTCGTGAGGTTCGGGCACTGCACCAACGTCTCCGCGAGGGGAAACAAGGAACATGGCGCAGGGAACCGTCAAGTGGTTCAACGCTGACAAGGGCTTCGGCTTCATTTCCGTCGACGGCGGTCAGGACGTTTTCGTCCACTTCTCCGCGATCGTTGCCGACGGCTACCGCAGCCTGGACGAGGACCAGCGGGTGGAGTTCGACGTCGTGCAGGGCCCGAAGGGCCCGCAGGCGGAGAACGTTCGCACCGTCTGAGCACTCGGCCAGAGGGAGCTTCGGCTCCACCAAAGGGGCCCGCGGGACTTTCCCGCGGGCCCCTTTGGCTGTCCAACTTCGGCATCGTTTCCGCAGGCCTTAGGGTCGGTGTCGTGCCACGTCGAGGACGCGATCCGCGCCAGGCAAGGTTCCTCACTCTCGCCAGCCTGCGATGGGTGGTTCGCAACCGCGCCTGGACGCCCTACTACCTGTTGCGCTACTGGCGCCTTCTCCTGTTGCGGATCCGTCGACCCGACGTCGTTGTCGAAGGCCTCGTGTTCCTCGGCCGGCGGGTCGACCTGCAGGCCCGGTCCGGTTACGGCCGGCTCGTGCTCGGACGGTGGGTGCACCTGGGCGACGGTACGAGACTGCATGCGCACGAGGGCACGCTGCGGATCGGCGACAAGTGCGTCTTCGGCCGCGACGTGACCGTCAACTGCTACCTCGACGTCGAGTTCGGTGCCGCCAGCCTGGTCGCGGACTGGTGTTACGTCGTCGACTTCAACCATGTCACCGACGACCTGCACCGTCCGATCAAGGACCAGGGTCTGGTCAAGTCGCCGGTCCGCGTGGGACCGGACTGCTGGCTCGGCACCCGGGCCACCATCCTGCGCGGCACGCTGGTCGGGTCAGGTGTCGTGGTGGGCGCGCACGCGGTCGTACGCGGTGAGGTGCCCGACTACTCCGTCGTCGCTGGAGTGCCCGCCAGGGTGGTCAGGAACCGCGAGGTCACCCACCTGGCGGCGGCCGACCGGCGGGCGTATCTCGAGGGGCTCGCGCGAGGGGCGGACGAGTCCGCGGCCGATGCGCGGCGGCACGCACAGGTGGGTGTGGACGCACCGGGGTGAGTCAGCTCGGCGGGCGTCCTGCCGTCGCGGGAAGAACGACGCGGAGCGCATCGTGGAGGGCGGCGAGCTGGTCGGCCGTCATCGCCTCGATGAAGTGGACCAGGGCGGCCGCGGGATTCTCGGCCGCGGACCAGGCTTCGTGCAGGAGGGTTGCGGTGTAGGCCTCCCGCGACATCACGGGCGTGTAGGCGTAGGCGCGGCCGGCGCTCTCGCGACGCAGCCAGCCCTTGCGGTAGAGCTTGTCGAGGACCGTCATCACCGTCGTGTGGGCCAGCGCGCGTTCGGGCAGCAGGGCGACGCGAACCTCACGTACCTGCAGGGGATGGTCGGCAGCCCAGACTCGGAGCATCACCTGCTCCTCGAGCTGACCGAATCGCGGCATCGGTGTTCCTTTCCCCCATCTGGGTGAAACTGGCCTTGCGTGCATTGACACCGGCCGCGGGACCGGCGCCAGCGATGCCCCCGCCGGTGACGGCCGGTCATCCGCAAGAAGGAGCTCTGTGATCTCAGTCACGGCGCGGAGATTGGTTCCTACTGATCATCGTAGGAACATTCCCGCAGCCGGACAAAAATCGTACTTAGTAATCCAAATGGAGTTATTGGTCACTCATCTGTGACTCGGCCGAGATCGTGAAAGACCTCAGGTCAAGCTGGTTGTTTTCGCACTGCGCGGCAACTGCCTGGCATTCTGTCGCGAGCCGGGTCCCAGACTTTAACGCATCACCGCCCACCCGACTACGACACGGGATCGTAGCGCGCCGACGCCGGCTGGCTGGAACGGCTGGATCGCATCTGTTAGGACTGTCGCCGGTCCTGTTACGGGATCGGAGTACGTCGAAGTACAAGGACCGGCTCCTGGTCGACGGTGCACACCGTGACCACCGGTTGGAAACTGAGTCCGTTGGGGCGCCCGCCACTGGGGCCGCGGTCATGTGATCGCCGTCGCCGGGTGACCTCCCAGCCCAGCAAGGGCACGGCCGCGCCTACACGCCACGGGTGGCAGTCCCTCGGGGACGTGTGGGTGGGTGCCGTCTATCTCCGAGGTTGCTTTCATTTGGATACCTGGTCCCGGCACCTGCGTGCCATGAGGAGTTCTTTGCGTTCGCTGTGGGGTTATCGGTGGCGCAACCTTCCCTTGACGATGCTGGCCGCGACGCTCGCCGTTGCGTGCATGGTGGGTTTCGCCGCGGTCGCGGTGATCGGCGGAGTCTCCCCTTCCGGTAATGCAACCTCCGTCGCGGCGGCGGGTGAGAAAGCAGCTGCCGTCCGTGCGCGGACCGCGCGCGACGTCGCGCGTCAGCGCGCCGCGCAGGCGACGGCGCGTAAGGCGGCCACCGAGAAGGCGGGTCGGGCGAAGGTGTCTCGCGGAACCGTTGACAGGGGGGCGCGCCAGCGGGCGGCGTCGAAGGGCGCGCGCGCGAAGCGTCAGGCGCCCGGTTGGGTGCTCCCGATGACCGGGTACGAGCTGACCGGCCGGTTCGGCTCGAGCGGCAGCAACTGGTCCTCCTCCCATCACGGGCTGGACTTCGCCGCACCCACCGGAACACCCATCCGCGCCGTGGGTCCCGGCCAGATCGTCGTGTCTGGATGGGGTGGCGCGTACGGCAACCACCTGGAGATCCGCCACCCCGACGGCACGGTGACGCTGTACGGGCACATGTCCCGGTACGCGCGTACGTCGGGCACGGTCAAGGCCGGCACGGTCATCGGGTACGTCGGCGCGACCGGCAACGTCACCGGACCGCACCTGCATCTCGAGGTGCGTCCGCACGGTGGCGGCCTCGAGTCCACGATCGACCCGGAGAAGTGGCTGTCCGACAAGGGACTCCGCCCCTGACCGAGTCTCGCGCCCGCTGCGGCCGGTGCACGGAGAAGTAGGCGTCTGCGTGGGCTGACACGGAACCCGCTGTGGCCTAACCTCGACCTGTCGTGGAGGGAGCGGCCGTGGCAGAGCAGGTGAAGGACACGTCGGGCACGCCCGGCTCGGACGTCGAGAGCAGGCCAGCACCCGAGCGGGACGAGTCGCCGACGGGTGGAGGCGAACCGACGCCGCCCCCCAGGCGGCGTGAACGCCGGAGGTCGGGTACGTCCGGGCACCAGTCGTGGGGAGCCGCGACGTCGAAGGCCCGCGACGTGCTGGCGACCGCGGTCTTCACGCTCGCCGCGTTGGTGGCGCTCGTGCTCGCTCTCGGCGCGGTGCTCACGGCGCTCGGCGCCAACGAGGACAACGTGATCGTGGCCGGCGTCCTCGGGCTGGCGGGCCAGTTCGACGGGCCGTTCGCCGACATCTTCACCTTCGACGACGCCGTGAAGCAGGTCCTCGTCAACTGGGGGATCGCCGCGCTCGTCTACCTCGTCGTGGGCCGGATCGTCGAACGCGTCATTCGGCCCTGACCCGCGAGACCGCCAGCAGGTCCTGCGAGGAGTCGAGGCCACCGGGCTCGATCTCGAAGTCCTCGGCGCGAAGCGAGGCGACGAAGCCGGCAAGGCGTTCGGGCCACTCCTCGGGTGCGGCGGCGAGCTGCGCCGTGACGACCGGGCCGCCGTTCGCCTCCCAGTCACGGATCCGGCCGCCGTGGCGAAGTCCCACGAGGTACGGGGCGTCGAGCGGCGGCGTCGTGAGCAGTGCGGCGAGCTCGGGACCCGTGAGCTCCTTGGCGTGACAGATGTTGCCCGGTGGGAACGTCAGCCGGTTGGGCGTCGACAGCACGATCCGACCGCCCGGGCGGGTCACGCGGGCGCACTCGGCGACGAACGCCTGCTGGTCCCACAGGTGCTCGACCGTCTGCAGGCTGACCACGGCGTCGAAGGAGTTGTCGGCGTACGGCAGCTGCACCAGGTTGCCGCGGACGACCGGCAGGCCGGCGTAGGTCTCGCGCACATGTGCGGCGGCGTCGTGGTCGTAGTCGAGAGCCGACACGCCCGCTCCGGTCGTACGCCGCAGCCAGTCCGCGCCGTAGCCCTCGCCGCAGCCCGCGTCGAGGATGCGACCGGCCGGCCAGGCCGACCGCAGGACGCCTCGTCCCTCGTCCGCCGGGTCGACGAGCTGACCGGCGGCCCAGTGGTAGACGACCTCGTGCCGCCGGAACCAGTAGTTCTCGTGCGGGATCCCGGGCAGGGTGCGTTCACCGGTGAGCTGCATGGCCCGCTGTCACGCGTTCGGTGGTCGACCTCATCGTGGCAGCGTACTTCGCCTGCTCGGCGGCCAGCCGCGCTGCACGCCCGCCGCCGACGCGTAGCGACTTGCCGCCGACCCACGGCAGGTCCGCCGCGATCCGCGTCAACCCAGCACCGGCGCGGCGAACTTCCAGTGGTCGCCGGCGGGTGGGTTGAACCCGAGGTCGACCGTGCGCCCGTCCGCGCCACCGTCCAGCGGGAACGTGAACCAGCGAAAGCCGTTCACCGGAAGGGGAGGCGCCTCGACCGCGAGGTCCACGAGACCGTGGACCGCCGGCGTGGACGGTGCGTGGATGATCAGGGCGGGCTGCTGGGCCAGGGCGGACTGGGCCGGGGGGTCGCTCGGCCCGAGCGGTACGAGTGGCCGACCCCGGCGGCAGGACGCCGACCACGGCGAGCGCGCCGGCCACGACGACGAGCAGAGTCCTACGCCACGACATCCGTGCCTCCGTCAGATGGGCGGGAGGTGCGTCACCTGGGTGCTGTCAGAGCGCGATCCTCACCAGCTGTGCATGGATCCGTCGGTCAGTCGATTCACCGGCAGGTACGCCGGCTGGTATGGGTAGCGCGCGGCGAGTGCCTCGTCGATGTCGACGCCCAGGCCGGGTTCCTCGCCGGGGTGGAGGTAGCCGCCGTCGTAGGAGTAGGAGTGCGGGAACACCTCGTCGGTCAGGTCGGCATGCGGCATGTACTCCTGCAACCCGAAGTTCGGCACCGCGAGGTCGAGATGGAGCGCCGCCGCCATGCAGACCGGCGAGAGGTCTGTGGCGCCGTGCGAGCCCGTACGCACGTGGTAGAGCCCAGCCAGGTCGAAGATCCGGCGCAGGTGCGTGAGCCCGCCGGCGTGGACGACGGTCGTACGGAGGAAGTCGACCAGCTGCTCGGTGACGAGCTGGTGGCAGTCCCAGATCGAGTTGAGCACCTCGCCCACGGCCAGGGGAGTGGTGGTGTGCTGCCGGATCAGGCGGAACCCCTCCTGCAGCTCGGCGGGTACCGGATCCTCCAGCCAGAACAGGTCGCACTCCTCGACCCGCTTGCCGAGCCGGGCCGCCTCGATCGGCGTCAGTCGGTGGTGGACGTCGTGGAGCAGCAGGAGGTCGGGACCGAACCGGTCGCGGACGGCCTCGAACAGCCGCGGGACGTGCGAGAGGTAACGCTGTGTGGACCAGACCGCCGTGTCGGGGGCGGCGCCTACCTTGGCGGGCTCGTACGACTGGTCGCCCGCGCTGACGCCGTACATCCGTTCGATGCCGGGGATCCCACACTGCACACGAACCGCGCGGTAGCCGAGCTCGACCAGTCGGGCCACGTCGTCGACCGCCTCCGCGACGGACTCGCCGTTGGCATGGCCGTACACCGTCACTCCGTCGCGGCTACGGCCGCCGAGCAGTTGGTAGACGGGGAGGCCCGCGACCTTGCCCTTGATGTCCCACAGCGCGGTGTCGACCGCGGCGATGGCGGCCATCGTGACCGGGCCGCGCCGCCAGTACGCACCCTTGTAGAGGTACTGCCAGGTGTCCTCGATCCGCTGCGCATCCCGGCCGAGGAGGAGCGGGCACACGTGGTCGCGCAGGTAACTCGCGACGGCGAGCTCGCGACCGTTGAGCGTGGCGTCGCCGACCCCGGTGACGCCGTTGTCGGTGACCAGCCTGAGCGTGACGAAGTTGCGGCCGGGACAGGTGACGATGACGGTGGCGGCGACGATCTTCATACCAGGTGCGCTCCCGGTCCGTAAGGGCAGTAAGAAACCGGTTTCCGGACAGCCGACCACAGTGACAGCGGGCGGGTCAAGGCTGCGGCCCGGCCTGGTCCGGGACAGGCCGGGAGGTGGGGATGAGGGGGTACGGGCCGTCGCCAAGCGCGGCAGGTCACGACCGGAAGGTCACGTACGGAAGGTCACGTACGGAAGGTGCGGTTCACGACCGGCAGGCGTGGGTCACGACCGGCGGGTGCGGGTCGGCGGCGGTGCGGTGGAACCGCGGACGACGAACTCGGGCGCGAGCCGGCGCACCTCGGCCGGCTTGCCGTCGATCCGCCGGCGGAGGAGCTCCCATGCCGTCCGTCCGAGTTCGGCCTTCGGGAACCGGACGGTCGTGAGCGGCGGTGCGGCGAACCGGGCCGACGGAATGTCGTCGAAGCCGATCAGCGAGACGTCCTCCGGAGCGCGCATGCCGTGCTCCTGGAACCGTGCCAGCGCACCGAACGTCACGAGGTCGTTGAACCCGATGACCGCGTGGACGTTGCCGCCCACGACGGCCTTAGCAGCGGCGTAGCCGTCGTCGGTGGTGGACCCGGCCTCGACGACGGTCTCGCGCACCTTGACCCGCTTGGCGGCGTTCCTGAACGCCTGCAGGCGTTCGGCGTTGGACCAGGAGTGGGCGGGGCCCGAGAGGTAGCAGACCCGCTTGTGTCCGAGGTCGGCGAGATGGCCGACCGCGCGGTGGACGACCTCCTCGATGTCGATCGCCGCGGCCGGGATGTCGAGGCTCTCCTCGATCCGGTTGGCGAGGACGAGGGGGGTGTCGGTGGACGCGAGCCTGCGGAGCGTACGCCGGCTCATCCGCAACGAGCACAGGACCAACCCGTCGCAACGCCGCGAAAGCTCCTCGACGAGTCGTTCTTCCTGAGCTTCGTCCTCGTTGCTGTCGGCCACGAGGACCCGGCAGTCCTCAGCGCCCGCGGCGGCTTCGATCGCCTTGAGGAGTTCGGGAAAGAAGGGGTTGGCGAGGTCGGGGACGATGACGCCGACCATCCCGGTGAACCCCCGAGCCAGCCCCAGGGCGGTGAGGTTGGGGCGGTATCCGAGCCGGTTGGCCGCGGTGCGGACCCGGCGCGCGAGCGTCGGATCGACCGATTCGGCACCGTTCAGGACCCGGGAGACGGTCGCCCGGCTGACTCCCGCGGCGGCGGCGACGTCACCGATCGTCGCCCGGCGGCCGGTCGTGGCCATCGTGGCGCCTCCTTCTGTCGGGTCAATGTGCTCGTCGGGCCGGGTGTGCTCGTGGTGCGAGCCGCCGGCCGACGCTCCAAAGACAAGCATTCCGCATCTCGACGCAGCCCTGTCGTGGAGGTTGGGAACAGCATCGTAGGACTGGAAACCGGTTTCTACGCACGGCACGCGGGCATCCCGGCCGAGCTCCGTGTGGACCGGAGGCCCCGCCCCTCGTTCGCTCCGGGTGGTGGCGGTCCTGTTTCGGACCATGGTGGGCGTGAGACGGCCGGCGGCGGCGCCCGCGCGCTCCGCCAGACTCGCTTTCGTACGATCGGGAAACGCCGACGAGAGCGGAAGCGCCGACGAGAGCGGAAGCGCCGACGAGAGCGGAGGCGCCGACGAGACCGCCGTCACGATCAAGCTGACGGACGAAAGGGGCACCCAGTGGCCGGCACTGGTTCCACGACTGACGCATTCTTCACCAACCTCAGCCCGGGCGCGCTCGGCATCGATCCCGGGTTCGAGACGGTCGTCGAGCTGGCCCGGGAGTTCGGCTTCGGAGCGGTCGAGCCCGACATGCGCTACCTGCGCACGCTGTCCGAGGCCGACCTCGCCGACGCCGCGAGCCGGCTGAAGGAGCAGGGCCTGCGCTGGGGATCCGCCGGCGTGCCCGTCGACCTGACCGGCGACGCGGCGAAGTTCGCGACCCAGCTGGCCGGACTCGCCGCCCACGCCGAGACGCTGGCCACGGCGGGTGTCGACCGGGCGGGCACGTGGATCCGGCCGATGAGCGACTCCGTGACCTACCGCCGGATGTTCGCCCGCTACGTCGAGCGGGTCGGCCTGGTCGACGAGATCCTGGCCGCCGCGGGCCTGCGGTTCGGGCTGGAGTACGTCGGGCCCAAGACCTTCTGGTCGACCGAGCGGTATCCGTTCGTCCACACGCTGGCCGAGCTGCTCGAGCTCCTTGCCGCGGTCGGCAGCGCCAACGCCGGGATCATCCTCGACACGTACCACTGGTACACCTCGGGCGAGACCGCTGACGACCTGCGCCGCCTGTCCGCCGACCAGGTGGTGGCGGTCGACCTCAACGACGCGCCGGCCGGAATCGAGCGCGACCAGCAGCAGGACCTGTCCCGCATGCTGCCGGGTGCCACCGGTGTCATCGACCTGGCCGGGTTCGTGGGGGCGCTCCGCGAGATCGGGTACGCCGGTCCGATCAAGGTCGAACCGTTCAACGCCGAGCTGAAGGCGCTGCCGGTCCGTGACGTCGTGGCGAGGACCGCGGAGTCGTTGAACGCGGTCCTCTAGCGCTGCGGGCCGGGGAGAGCGAGCGAGTCACGGGGAGCTCGAGCCCCTGCGCACCCTGGCGCGAGCACGCTTCGGGCGCTGGTGTCCGATGGGCAACCAGCCGGTCGTACTCGCACGAGGTGGCCCTGGGATGACCTGGGACGACGTGGCCGTCGGTAAATGATCACGTTCAGCATGCGTTCTCCCGCCTGCCCATGCATGCAGGCATGGGCCGGCGTCCACGAGCATGCTGAACGTGATCATTTGCCACGGGGCGCGAGGACGCTCACCCCCGCGGAACGGCCGTGAGCGAGGCCACGTGCCGGCGTACTTGCCGGCGAAAGCTACCCGTGGGTAACGTCTCGTCCGGCGGGTTGGTCGGCACCTGCGTTTACGGAGTCGGCTGGCCTGGCAGGCTTGACAGCACACCAGCGAGGAGCGAGTGAGGAGCCCGACGCGAGCATGAAGATCGTCGTTTGTGTGAAGTACGTGCCCGACGCGGCCGCGGATCGCACGCTTCGATGCCGCCGACAAGACCGTCGACCGGGTCGGGTGCCGGGCCTGCTGTCCGAGCTGGACGAGTACGCCATCGAGGAGGCGCTCAAGCCCTCGCGAGGCCGGCGACGCGGAGGTCACCGTGCTCACGATCGGCCCGGCGGACGCGGCCAGACCGCGCTCAAGAAGGCGTTGCAGATGGGTGCCGACCGGGCCGTCCACGTGTCCGACGAGGCGATCCACGGCTCCGACGCCGTTGCCACCTCGCTCGTGCTCGCGAAGGCGATGGCGAAGCTCGGCGAGTCCACGCGCCGACCTCGTGCTGTGCGGGATGGCGTCGACCGACGGCAGCATGGGCGTCGTGCCGGCGATGCTGGCCGAGCGGCTGGGCCTCCCGCAGGTGACGTTCGCCGCCGAGTACCGTCGACGGCGACGGCACCGTCCGCATCCGCCGCGACGGCGACGGCGCGACCGAGGACATCGAGGCCGACCTGCCCGCGATCGTGTCGGTCACCGACCAGATCAACGAGCCGCGCTACCCGTCGTTCAAGGGGATCATGGCGGCGAAGAAGAAGCCGGTCGAGACCTGGACGCCTCGCCGACCTCGGCGTCGACGCCGACGCAGGTCGGGCTCGCGGCGGCGTGGACCGAGGTCGCGTGACGTCGACCAAGCGCCCACCTCGGCAGAAGGGCACGGTCGTCACCGACGACGGCAACGGCGGCCGACGCAGCTCGCGGAGTTCCTCGCCGGGCAGAAGTTCGTCTGAGGCCGCCGGCTCGGCAGGCCCACCAGGGCAGAGCAGCCGCTCTTCGAAGGGAAGCGACTGGACATGGCCGAGATCCTCGTCCTCGTCGACCACCTCGACGGCGCCGTCCGCAAGACGCACCACCGAGATGCTCACCCTCGCCCGGCGCGCTCGGCGAGCCGTCCGCGGTCTTCATCGGCAGCGGCTACGAGCAGCGCCAAGGACGCTCGCGCAGTTCGGCGCGAGAAGGTGTACGTCGCCGACGCGCCCGACCTCAGCGACTACCTCGTCACGCCCAAGGTGGAGGCCGCTGGCCCGCTCGCCGGCGTACGCAGCCGGCGGCGGTCCTGGTGACCGTCCGAGCCTCGAGGGCAAGGAGATCGCCGGCCGGCTGGCGATCAAGCTCGGGCTCCGGCCTGGTCACCGACGCGGTCGACGTGGTGCCGGCGCGACGGCGGCGCCGGTCACGCAGCAGTCGGTCTTCGCCGGCGGCGTACATCGTCGAGGCGAGGGTCACGCACGGGCACGCCGATCATCACCGTCAAGCCCAACGCCGCTGACGCCCGAGGCGGCGCCGGCGACGCCGGTGGAGCGAGAAGGTCGACGTACGATCGTCCGAGCGGGCGAAGCGGCGCGCGTCGTCGACCGTTCGCCGCGGCAGCAGACCGGCCGGCCCCGACCTGGCCGAGGCCGCGATCGTCGTGTCCGGCGGACGCGGCGTCGGCGCGGCCGAGAACTTCGCGCGTCGATCGAGGAGCTGGCCGACGCGCTCGGCGGCGCCGTCGGCGCGTCCCGCGCGGCCGTCGACTCCGGCTGGTACCCGCACGCCTCCCAGGTCGGCCAGACCGGCAAGACGGTCTCGCCGCAGCTGTACGTCGCGGCCGGCATCTCCGGCGCGATCCAGCACCGCGCCGGCATGCAGACGTCCAAGACGATCGTCGCGATCAACAAGGACGCCGAGGCGCCGATCTTCGAGATGGCCGACTTCGGCGTCGTCGGCGACCTGCACACGGTCGTTCCGACAGGCTGACGGAGGAGATCGTCCGCCGCAAGGGCTGAACGGCGACTCCGCGCGGTGTCCAGCAACGCGCGGGGAGTCGGCGGCCGGCGGAAGGTCACCGGCCGGCTGCCGGCGGGGGAGTCGACTGCCGGCGGGGGAGTCGACTGCCGGCGGGGGAGTCGACTGTCGGCGGGCGGCGCGAGTACGGTCTGAGGCAGTGACGCGGGGTGCGCGGGCGACATGTCCGGCGCTGAGATCACACCCGTCGAACCTGATCCAGATCATGCTGGCGAAGGGACCGTCGCACGATGGCTGCACAGCCTGCACCGTCCGCACAGCCTGCACCGTCCGGCGCGGTGACGCCCGACACGGTGGCCGAGGCGCTCGACCTGCTCCGTGCGGGCGCGCCCCTGGTGCACTGCCTCACCAACGTCGTCGCCGCGAGCTTCACCGCGAACGCACTTCTCGCCGCCGGTGCGTCGCCCGCGATGGCCGACGCGGTGGAGGACGCGCGGCTCCTCGCGCGGGGCGCCGGGGGCGTCCTGGTCAATCTCGGCACCGTCACGCCCGCGTCCTTCGTGGGCATGCGGGCGGCAGTGGCGGCGGTGGGCGACGCGGGTGGCCGGTGGGTTCTCGACCCGGTCGCCGCGGGAGCGTTGCCCTGGCGGGCGGGCCTGGCGGAGGAGCTGCTCGACCTGTCGCCGCCCGCGGTCGTACGCGGGAACGCCTCGGAGGTGCTCGCGCTCACCGGACGACTCGGCGGCAAAGGAGTCGAGGCCGACGCGGGACCGGACGAGGCGGCCGATGCGGCTCGCCTGCTCACACTCAGGTACGCCACGACGGTGGCGGTCAGCGGTCCCGTCGACCTCGTCACCGATGGCCAGCGCACCGTCCGGATCCACAACGGCCACCCACTGATGACGCGGGTGACCGGCGTGGGTTGCGTCCTGGGCGCCCTCGTCGCGGGGTTCACGGCGGTGCTCGACGATGCGCTCGTCGCGGCCGTGGCGGCGACCACCCTGCTGACGCTCGCGGCGGAAGCAGCTGCGGCGCGTTCCACCCGGCCAGGCTCGTTCGCGGTGGCGCTCCTCGACGAGCTCGACGCCATCGACGCGGCGCACGTCCGCGCCGCGGCAAGGTTGGGTTGACACCATGGCACACGGTGCACCAGACCAGCCGGTACGCATCGACCTGGCGCTGTACCTCCTCACCGACACCGCCCTCTGTGGCGGCGGCCAGGGCGTCGTCGACACCGTGGTGGCGGCGGTGGCGGGAGGCGTCACGGCCGTCCAGCTGCGTGACCCCGACGCGCACCCGCGGGACCTCGTCGCGCTCGGCACCCGGCTGCGCGAGGAGCTCCGCGGCACCGGCGTACCCCTTCTCGTCAACGACCGCGCAGACGTCGCCGCCGCGATCGGCGCCGACGGCGTACATCTCGGCCAGCACGACCTGCCGGTGACCGCGGCTCGTGCCCTCCTCGGCCCGGACGCCCTGGTGGGCTGGTCGGTCCAGGTACCAGACCACCTCGCGCGACTGTCTGAAGAGCTGGCGGGAACGGTCGACTACCTCGGGGTGGGGCCGGTGTTTCCCCAACGTACGAAGGCTGATGCGGCACCGCCTGGCGGCCTCGACGTGCTCGCCGAGATCGTCGCCAAGGCCGACCTGCCCTGTGTGGCGATCGGCGGCGTCACCGTCGCCAACGCCGCTGCCGTCCGCGCCACCGGTGCGGCCGGGATCGCCGTCGTCAGCGCGATCTGCGGGCAGGGCGACCCCGGCGCCGCTGCCCGCGCGCTGCGGGACGCCTGGCAGTCCGAGGAGGCACGATGACCACGTCCCCACCCGTCGCCCTCACGATCGCGACCAGCGACCCGTCCGGCGGAGCCGGGATCCAGGCCGATCTGAAGACGTTCTCGGCCCTCGGTGCCTACGGCGCGGCCGTCCTGGTGGCGCTCACCGCACAGAACACGCGCGGCGTCACGGGGATCCACGTCGTACCGCCGGCGTTCATCGCCGAACAGCTCGACACCCTGTTCGACGACATCGCGGTCGACGCGGTCAAGATCGGGATGCTGGCCAACGCGGAGGTCGTACGAACCGTCGCGGCCGCGCTCATTCGCCACCGACCGCAGTTCGTGGTCCTCGACCCGGTGATGGTGGCGGCGAGCGGCGACCGGCTGCTCGAGCCCGACGCGGTGGCCGTTCTCCGTGAGCAGTTGCTGCCGCTCGTCGACCTGGTGACCCCGAACCTCCCCGAAGCGGCCGCGCTTCTCGACCGCGAGCCCGCATGGCGATGGACGCCGCCGAACTGCAGGCCCGCGACCTCCGCCGCCTCGGTGCCCGCCGGGTGCTGCTGAAGGGTGGCCACCGCGAGGGTTCGACGGACGCGTCCGACGTCTACGTCGACGCCGATCAGACCCGGTGGTTCCACGCGCGCCGGGTCGAGACCGCGCACACGCACGGCACCGGATGCACGCTGTCGTCGGCGATCGCGGCGTCTCCGGCCGCGGCGGCCGGACTGGCCGAGCGCGATCTCCGACGCCAAGGCCTACCTCACGCAGGCGCTCGCCGCCGCCGACGACCTGCGGGTGGGCCACGGCAAGGGGCCCGTCCAGCATTTTCATGCGTGGTGGGGCGGGTCGTGAGGGGATGTCCGCCGGTGTCGGCGGCGGTCATTACCCTGGAGGGGCGATGAACACCGGCTCCCCGCATGTCTATCTCGACCACGCCGCGACCACGCCCATGCTGCCCGAGGCGGTCGCGGCGATGAGCGCACAGCTTCCGCGGCTGGGCAACGCCTCGTCCCTGCACGCCTCGGGGCGGGCCGCCCGGCGGGTCGTGGAGGAGTCCCGCGAGACGATCGCGAAGGCGCTCGGCGCCCGCCCGTCGGAGGTGGTCTTCACCGGAGGGGGCACCGAAGCCGACAACCTGGCCGTGAAGGGCCTCTACTGGTCGCGCCAGGCCGCCGACCCGCGGCGGCGACGGATCCTCGCCAGCGCGGTCGAGCACCATGCCGTCCTCGACGCCGCCACCTGGCTCGCCTCGCACGCGGGCGCGGAGGTCGAGTGGCTGCCGGTCGACGAGGTGGGCCGGGTCGACGTCGGCGCCCTGAGCGCCCGTATCGAGCACGATCCCCACTCGGTGGCGTTCGTCACGTCGATGTGGGTCAACAACGAGGTCGGCACCGTGCAGCCGGTCGCCGAGATCGCGGCGGTGGCCCGGCGGCACGGCATACCCTTCCATTCCGACGCGGTGCAGGCGATCGGGCAGTTACCCGTCGATTTCGCGGCGACCGGCCTGGACGCCATGACGGTGACCGGCCACAAGGTCGGCGGTCCGATCGGGGTCGGCGCGCTGGTCCTGCGTCGCGAGACCGACCTCGTACCCGTCCTGCACGGCGGCGGGCAGGAACGCGACGTGCGCTCGGGCACGCTCGACGTCCCGGCGATCGCGGGCTTCGCGGCCGCGGTGGAGACGGCGGCGGCGCGGCGCGACGAGCTCGCCCACCGGCTGATCGGGCTGCGGGAGGAGCTGATCCGGCAGGTTCGTGCGGCCGTACCCGACGCGGAGCTCAACGGCGACCCGGGTCCTGGCCCCGACCGCCGGCTCCCCGGCAACGCGCACTTCTCGTTCCCCGGCTGCGAGGGCGACTCGCTGCTGCTGCTGCTCGACGCCCGCGGCATCGAGTGCTCGACCGGCTCGGCCTGCTCGGCCGGTGTCGCCGAACCCAGCCATGTCCTGCTCGCGATGGGCCGCGACGAGGAGCGAGCGCGGGGATCCCTGCGTTTCAGCCTCGGCCACACCTCCACGCGGGCGGAGGTCGACGCTCTCGGCGCGGCGATCGGTCCGGTCGTCGAGCGGGCCCGGGCCGCTGGTCTGGTCAACGCCGTTCCGATCAGCGCGACGCGGGCCGACCCGAGCGTCACCGCCGCAGACCAGGGTCCGGCCTGATGCGCGTCCTCGCGGCCATGTCGGGCGGGGTCGACTCGGCTGTCGCCGCCGCGCGTGCCGTCGACGCCGGGCACGACGTCACCGGCGTCCACCTGGCACTGTCCCGCAACCCGCAGTCCTACCGGTCCGGCGCCCGCGGGTGCTGCACCCTCGAGGACGCCCGCGACGCCCGCCGCGCCGGCGACGTGCTCGGCATCCCGTTCTACGTGTGGGACCTCGCCGAGCGCTTCCACGCCGACGTGGTCGAAGACTTCGTCGACGAGTACGCCGCCGGCCGCACACCCAACCCGTGCCTGCGCTGCAACGAGAAGATCAAGTTCGCGGCGGTGCTCGACCGGGCGCTCGCCCTTGGCTTCGACGCGGTGTGCACCGGCCACTACGCCCAGCTGGTCGACGGGCCATCCGGTCGCGAGCTGCACCGCTCGGTCGACCCCGAGAAGGACCAGTCGTACGTGCTCGGTGTGCTCACGGCCCGCCAGCTCGCACACGCACTCTTCCCGCTCGGCGGTTCGACCAAGGGTGCCGTCCGCGCCGAGGCCGCGTCCCGCGGCCTGGCCGTCGCCGACAAGCCCGACAGCCACGACATCTGCTTCGTCGCCGACGGCGACACGGCGGGCTTCCTCTCGCGCGAGCTCGGCGACCAGCCGGGTGCCGTCGTCGACGAGGACGGTACGGAGCTGGCCCGCCACGATGCGGCGTACGCGTTCACGGTCGGACAGCGGCGCGGCCTGCGGCTCGGCCGCCCGGCCGACGACGGCAAGCCGCGCTACGTGCTGTCGATCGAGCCCGTGACGCGCACGGTGACGGTCGGGCCGCGCGAGCGGCTCGCGGTCGACGTGATCGAGGGCGACCGGCCCCGCTGGTGCGGTCCGCCGCCGTCCGGTGAGGTGAGCTGCCGCGCGCAGATCCGCGCGCACGGCGAGACGGTGCCCGCCCGGGCCCGGCTCGACGGCGAGACTCTGCGGGTCGCGCTCGCGGACCCCGCCGTCGGCGTCGCGCCGGGTCAGGCCGTGGTGCTCTACGACGGCACCCGGGTGATCGGCTCGGCCACCATCGCGGCGACCGCCACATCCACGTCCGCCGCGACATCAACAGCCGCCTCCACCGTCGGGTCCACCGTGGCGTCCACCGGAGTGGCGGGTCCGGTCGCGCGAGAGTGAGACACCCGTCCGGTGTGGGCCGGGACGCCGTCCGCACGCATAGGGTGAGCCTCGTGCCGAACGTCATCGAGGTGCCGTGGCAGGGCGTCGTAGCGTCGGGAATCGGCTCTCTTCCGCACGACGATCCGGTCGAGGCGGTCAAGGTCGTGCTCGGCGAGCTTCCCGACCTGCCGTACCTTCCCGAGCTGCCCTCCCGCGGTCCCGGCTCCGACCTGATCGGTCGCTCCTGCGGCCTGCTGGTGGAGCTCGGGGTCGACCTGCAGCCGGCCGGTTGGCGGCTCACGCCGGGTGAGGGGCTGGACCAGCGACGGAGCCGGTCGCTGCTCGCCCGCGACCTCGACGCGCTGGAGGAGCACACCCAGGGGTACGCCGGGCCGTTGAAGGTCCAGGTGGCGGGTCCCTGGACGCTGGCCGCGAGCGTCGAGCGCCCGCGCGGCGGCCGGGTCGTCGGCGACCTCGGCGCGCGGCGTGATGTGGCGCAGTCGCTGGCGGAAGGACTGGTCGTCCATCTCACGGAGGTGCACCGTCGGGTGCCCGACGCGAGTCTCGTGGTCCAGGTCGACGAACCCTCGCTCCCCTCGGTCCTCGCCGGCGCGGTGCCCACCGCGTCGGGCTTCTCCCGCTACCGCTTCGTCGAGGAGCCGGAGGGTCTGGAGCTGCTGCGGACGGTCCTCGAGCGGACCGCGGAGGTCGACGCCTTGCCGGTCGTCCACTGCTGTGCGGCGGGCATGCCGTACGACCTCCTCGTCCGCGCGGGCGCGCGTGGCCTGTCGTTCGACCTCTCGCTCGTCGGCGAGGCCGACCTCGAGCCGCTCGGCGCGGCCGCCGACGGCGGGGTGGCGCTCTTCGTCGGAGCCGTACCGTCGACGCGGCCCCCCGCGCCCGCCGGGCGTGGGCGCCCGACCGAACCGTCCGGCAGCGAGGTCGCGCGCACGGTGGAAGGCTTCTGGCACCGCCTCGGCTTCGACCCGGGCGGCGCCGATGCCGCCGTACGGCGGACCGTCATCACGCCGAGCTGCGGTCTGGCCGGAGCCGACCCGTCGTGGGCGCGGACGGCGATGGCCCTTGCCCGCGAGGCGGCGGGACACCTCGGCGACCAGCCAAGCTGAGGGACCCAAGCCTCGCCTCCGGTGTCGGCCGACGGCGGTAGCGTTCGGCTATGAGCAGCAGCGGGCCGCGCGCCAGCACGGAGAAGGTCACCGGGATCCCGACGGACGCCCTCGACCGGCACAGCACCCTGGCGCAGGAGATCGAGGAGCACACCTACCGCTACCACGTGCTCGACCGGCCGACGATCTCCGACGCGCAGTACGACACCCTGATGAGGGAGCTCCGCGCCCTCGAGGACACGCATCCGGAGCTGCGCACACCTGACTCGCCCACCCAGAAGGTCGGCGGCAACTGGTCGACCGAGTTCGCACCCGTCGAGCACCTCGAACGCCTGATGTCCCTCGACAACGCGTTCACCCTGGAGGAGCTCCGGGCCTGGGCCGCCCGGGTCGAACGCGAGATCGGCACCGAGGCCGAATACCTCTGCGAGCTGAAGATCGACGGCCTCGCGGTCGACCTCGTCTACGAGAACGGCCGGCTGGTCCGGGCGGCCACCCGTGGTGACGGGCGTACGGGCGAGGACGTCACCCTCAACGTCCGCACCATCGACTCCGTGCCCGACCGGCTTCGTCAGGCGAAGGGCGTACCCTCCGCGCCGGACGTGCTCGAAGTGCGGGGCGAGGTCTTCTTCCGCACCCGCGACTTCGAGGAGCTCAACGCCGGCCTGGTCGAGGCGGGCAAGGCGCCGTTCGCCAACCCGCGCAACTCGGCGGCGGGATCACTGCGTCAGAAGGACCCGCGGGTCACGGCCCGACGTTCGCTGCAGTTCCTCGCGCACGGCATCGGGCGCCGCGAGGGTTGGCAGCCGGCCCGCCTGTCCGAGGCGTACGCCACGTTGCACGACTGGGGCATCCCGGTGAGCGAGCACGTCGGCGTCCGGACGACGCTCGAAGAGGTCGACGCCTAC
Source organism: uncultured Actinomycetota bacterium (assembly GCA_963721745.1). Taxonomy (GTDB): domain Bacteria; phylum Actinomycetota; class Actinomycetes; order Propionibacteriales; family Actinopolymorphaceae; genus Thermasporomyces. The sequence continues at coordinate 61,297 of CAVRKO010000011.1, forward strand.
GCCCGCGAGGCCGGTGAGCGGCGGCACGACCTCGACCACGAGATCGACGGCGTGGTGGTCAAGGTCGACCAGATCGTGCTGCAACGTCAGCTGGGTTCGACGTCGCGAGCCCCGCGCTGGGCGATCGCGTTCAAGTTCCCGCCCGAGGAGGTCAACACCAAGCTCCTCGACATCCGGGTCAACGTCGGCCGCACCGGACGCGTCACGCCCTACGGCGTCATGGAGCCGACGAAGGTCGCCGGCTCGACGGTGGAGTTCGCGACCCTGCACAACGCGCAGGAGGTCACCCGCAAGGGAGTCCTCATCGGCGACACCGTGGTGCTGCGCAAGGCGGGCGACGTGATTCCCGAGATCGTCGGCCCGGTCGTCGACCTGCGCGATGGGTCGGAGCGCGAGTTCGAGATGCCGACTGCCTGCCCGGCCTGCGGCAGCGAGCTGCGTCCGGAGAAGGAGGACGACGTTGACCTGCGCTGCCCCAACACGCGGTCGTGTCCGGCGCAGCTGCGCGAGCGGCTCTTCCACCTGGCCGGACGCGGTGCGTTCGACATCGAGGTGCTCGGCTACCAGTCCGGCACGGCGCTCCTCGACGAGGGGCTGATCCACGACGAGGGCGACCTGTTCGCGTTGACGCCCGACCAGCTGGAAGGGTCGGAGTACTTCACCACCAAGAACGGCGCCCTGTCCGCCAACGCCAAGCGGCTCCTCGACAATCTCGCCGCCGCCAAGACCAGGCCGTTGTGGCGGGTGATGGTGGCGCTCTCGATCCGGCACGTGGGCCCGACCGCCGCGCAGGCGCTGGCCCGTACCTTCGGTGACCTCGACCGGATCGCGGCGGCGAGCGAGGAGGAGCTGGCCGACGCCGAAGGCGTCGGTCCGACCATCGCGGCCTCTCTGCTCGAGTGGTTCGCCGTCGACTGGCACCGCGAGATCGTCGACAAGTGGCGGGCCGCCGGAGTCCAACTGCGCGAGGAGATCGTCGACGAGGGTCCACGTCCGCTCGAAGGCATCACCGTCGTCGTCACCGGCAGCCTCGACCGTTACTCCCGCGACGAGGCGGGCGAGGCGGTCACCGGTCGCGGCGGCAAGGTCTCGGGCTCGGTGTCGAAGAAGACCGGCTTCGTCGTCGTCGGCGACAACCCCGGCTCGAAGTACGACAAGGCGCGCGATCTCGGCGTACCGATCCTCGACGAGGCAGGGTTCGAAGTCCTGCTCGAGGAGGGACCTGACGCGGCGCGCGAACGCGCCATCGACGCGGCCTCGGACTCGTAGGGTCGTGGGAGCCCTACTCGGCGCAGCAGGAGTCGTAGGCGTCAGGTAGGTAGGTTGCCCTGGCGAACTCGTTCGACGGCGGTGTCGGTGCTGAGTTCGGCGCGGTGTTCTGGGTGCTGGTGGTAGAAGCGGAGTGCGTGGTACGCGATCGCGGGATTGATGGCCAGGAACCCGAAGTTGAGACGTTCTTTCTTGCGCCTGAAGTTGTTGAGGCGGGCGATCCAGTTCTCCTCCCTGATCCTGGGGAGAGGCAGTGGTTCGTGGACGATCAGGTTGGCGCCTGGTCCGGTGCGGCTGGAGAGGTGGATGGCCGAGATCCAGTCCCAGGCGAAGAAGCAGCAGCCGAACCACGTCCAGGAGTAGATGCCTTCGGGAGCCAGGCCGAGGCCGAGTTCCTTTCGTTTACGGACCGCGCTGATGCACAGCACTGCCAGAAAGTAGAGCCCGAAGATCGGCGCCACAGGTGCGAGGAGCCGGAAGCGTGCCTCACCGTATGACCCATCCGGCTCGACGAGCCATGCGAAGACCGGCCAGGACCCGAACGCGACAAGGCTCGTGACCGAGAGCAGGAGGTACGAGCACTTGGCCGAGGTTGAGACCGGCAGGTAGACCAGCGGCTCACTGTCGACTGTCAGGCGGCCAACATGATGTGAGGGCCGGCGCCGACCAGCGACGTTGATGAAGTAGATAGTCGGGAAGGCGGTGATGAACGTCGCGCCGAACACCACCAGCATCGGCCCGGCCGGATCACCTTCGAGCGAAACAAGCACTCCCACCACCAGACATGGCAGCAGGAACGCCAATGCACCGACCAGTACCCATCTCACCTTGGTCGCTCGGGCGTGCCATGCGTACGGCCACCGGACTGTATGGACTCGCGCTGAATCACTCGTTGGCTTGGTCACGGATATCGCCACCCAAGACTAGGCGTAGGGCCAGTCCATTCTCGACGATGCCCCTTGCTTCCATAGCGTTCATTCGCCTTTCGTGGAGCTGGGTCCGGGGTCGAGGTCGGGAGCCTCCCGGAGAAGCTTTTGCCATGCAGGCTCAGAATTCCAGCTGCCGTCAGGATCGACCACGTTGTAAGCGCGGCTGCCAGCCTCCGCGCCGATCAGTGAGCCGATCACTCCGACACCGACGCGGAGTGCTTTCAGCTCACAGCCGTCCCTCTCGTCGGTCAAGGGCGGCCCATGCTAGGGGAGCGGCGAATCATCACGGAGTGTCGTTGTGGATGACTGACGTGCTCCGGATTGGCCTCAAGCGTCGAGCAGGTGAGTTGTCAGAGGAATGTCGGCGTCCAGACCGAGAAACCTCTGACAAGTGCGGGTCCGGCGCGCCAGCCGCCGCCCTCACACGTCGGGGTCGTCGAGAGTCAGCGCACGCCGCACGGTCTGGGCCAGCGCCGCCAGGTGAGCGAGCCGGGCGAGCTCGGAGTCGAGGATCTCTGGTCCGCCGTACCTCCCGAGTACGACGGCCTGATGCGGACTGCCGAGGGGGACCGCCGCCGCCGCGACGTAGCGCCATCCCTTGTCCTCCCAGGCGCCAGGCACCGTGAGCCGCTTCGGCGTGCCGAGCGGCAGCCAGAACGCGTCGCCCTCGGGCAGGTCGGGCGCGGCCCCGGTCGCGTACGTCACCTGCGCGGTGGACTGGCTCGGGTCGCGGCAGGCGAGGAACGCCCAGTCGGCGCGGAAGACCCGAGGTGCCTGCTCGACGAGGAGGCGCTCGGCGTCGGCGGGCTGCTCGGTCATCGCCTCCACGGCCTCGAGGTCGCGGCGCAGGTTTCCCCCCGCCGCATACCGCGAGAGCCACACCACACGAACGCCGGGCACCGACTGGCAGGCGGACACGAGCGCGTCGGCGCGGCCGCCGAGGGGAAGGTCGACCACGAAGTCGTCGACCGCGGTGCCGTCGTTGTCACGACCCACGACGTCGACGGCGACGATGTTGGCACCCGCGTCACCTAGGGCCGACGCGACCGTCCCGAGGGCTCCGGGCTCGTCTGGGAGCACGACTCGGACGAGGTACACGCCCATGATTCTCGCAGCGAAGTGATCCTCTTGGGTCGATACGAGGTTACGTCTTGGGAACTCGTCCGCCGCCGCGGCGCAAGAGCCCGCGGACGATGACCGCCGGGCCCCGCGATGCCGGACGCCGGGTCACGTTCCACGATGCCTAGGATTGCGGCACCGGGACCGTTCCCCGTGATCATGAAACTCCCGGGGGTCATGGCACCCCGCGGCGTACCTGATCCCGGGCGGATGCCCGCGCACGCCACGGCGAGAGAGAAGGGTCATTCAACGTGCCTGCGATCACCCGCGAGGAGGTCGCGCATCTCGCGCGCCTCGCCAGGATCGACCTGACCGATGCCGAGCTCGACCATCTGGCACCCCAGCTCGACGTCATCCTCCAGTCGGTCGCCCAGGTGAGCGACGTCGCCGCGCAGGACATTCCGCCCACCTCCCATGCGCTGCCGCTCACCAATGTGTTCCGGGCGGACGAGATCCGCCCCGGTCTGTCCGCCGAGGAGGCGCTCGCCGGAGCGCCGCTGGTGGACGGCGAGCCGGCGGTCGAGGACGACCGGTTCCGCGTGCCCCGCATCCTCGGTGAGGAGGCGTGATGACCGACCTCACCAAGCTGCCGGCGACCGCGCTGGCCGACCTGGTCCACACCGGCCAGGCCTCGGCCGTCGAGGTCACGCAGGCCCACCTCGACCGGATCACCAAGGTCGACGACCGCATCCACGCTTTCCTCCATCTCGACGTCGACGGCGCCCTGGCCGCCGCGGGCCAGGTCGACGAACGCCGGGCCGCGGGGGAGCAGCTCGGTCCGCTCGCGGGCGTACCCCTCGCCGTCAAGGACGTCCTCACGATGAAGGGCGTGCCGACCACGTGCGGGTCGAAGATCCTCGAGGGCTGGCGGCCGCCGTACGACTCGACCGTCGTGCGCCGGCTCCGCGAGGCGGGGCTGGTGATCCTCGGCAAGACGAACATGGACGAGTTCGCGATGGGGTCGTCGACGGAGAACTCCGCCTACGGCCCGACCCGCAACCCGTGGGACACCGACCGGATCCCCGGTGGTTCCGGCGGCGGCTCGTCGGCGTCGTTGGCGGCGTACGAAGCACCGCTCGCCATCGGCACGGACACCGGCGGCTCGATCCGGCAGCCGGCCGCGGTGACCGGAACGGTGGGCGTGAAGCCGACGTACGGCGGCACGTCGAGGTATGGCCTGGTCGCGCTGGCGTCGAGCCTCGACCAGCCGGGGCCCTGCGCCCGTACCGTCCTCGACGCGGCGTTGCTGCACGAGGTGATCGCGGGCCACGACCCACGCGACTCGACGTCGATCGACCAGCCGGTCCCGCCGGTCGTCGAGGCGGCCCGCGCCGCCGACGTTCGCGGACTTCGGGTCGGCGTGGTGCGCGAGCTCGGCGGCGAGGGGTACCAGCCGGGTGTCGAGCAACGGTTCCGCGAGGCGGTCGACCTGCTGACGGAGCTTGGCGCGGAGGTGCGGGAGGTGTCCTGCCCGAACTTCGTCTACGGGCTGGCGGCCTACTACCTCATCCTGCCGAGCGAGTGCTCCAGCAACCTCGCCCGTTTCGACGCCATGCGCTACGGCCTTCGCGTGGGAGACGACGGGACGCGCAGTGCCGAGGAGGTGATGGCGGCGACCCGCGAGGCCGGCTTCGGTGCGGAGGTGAAGCGCCGGATCATGATCGGCACGTACGCCCTGTCCAGCGGCTACTACGACGCCTACTACGGCCAGGCGCAGAAGGTCCGCACGCTGATCGCCCGCGACTTCGAGCGGGCCTTCGAGTCCGTCGACGTCCTCGTGTCACCGACCACGCCGACGACGGCGTTCCGGATCGGCGAGCGGGTCGACGACCCGCTGGCGATGTACAAGGCCGACCTGTGCACGATCCCGTCCAACCTCGCCGGCAACGCGTCGGCGTCGTTCCCCTGTGGGCTCTCGCCCGACGACGGCCTGCCGGTCGGGCTGCACGTGATGGCACCCGTCCTCGCCGACGACCGGCTCTACCGCGTGGGCGCGGCGGTCGAGGCGGGGTTCGCCGAGCGGTGGGGACACCCGCTTCTGGAGGAGGCACCGGAACTGTGACGACCCCTGCTACCACGTCTGGTCTTCCCGACCTCCTCGACTACGACGAGGCGCTCGAACGCTTCGACCCGGTGCTCGGCCTCGAGGTCCACGTCGAGCTGAGCACGCTCAGCAAGATGTTCTGCGGCTGCCCGACGGAGTTCGGCGCACCGCCCAACAGCCAGGTGTGCCCGGTCTGCCTCGGTCTGCCGGGTGCCCTGCCGGTGGTCAACGGAAAGGCCGTGGAGTCCGCGATCCGCATCGGGCTCGCGCTGGGCTGCGACATCGTGGAGTGGTGCCGCTTCGCGCGCAAGAACTACTTCTACCCGGACATGCCGAAGAACTTCCAGACCAGCCAGTACGACGAGCCGATCGCTGTCAACGGCGAGGTGGAGGTCGAGGTCGAGGGCCGCACGTACCGCATCGGCATCGAGCGCGCCCACATGGAGGAGGACACCGGCAAGTCCACCCACGTGGGCACGAGCGGGCGGATCCATGGCGCCGACTACTCCATCGTCGACTACAACCGGGCCGGCATCCCGCTGATCGAGATCGTGACCAAGCCGATCGAGGGCACCGGCGCGCTGGCACCTCAGGTCGCCCGGGCGTACGTCTCGCAGCTGCGCGACCTGATGCGGGCGCTCGGCGTGTCCGACGTACGCATGGAGCAGGGTTCGCTGCGGTGCGATGCCAACGTGTCGCTGCGGCCGCGCGGTCAGACGCCGTACGGCCTGCGGACCGAGACCAAGAACGTCAACTCGTTGCGGTCGGTGGAGCGTGCGCTGACGTACGAGATCTGTCGGCAAGGCGCGTTGCTCGCGGCTGGCGGGCGGGTCACGCAGGAGACGCGGCACTGGCACGAGGACACCGGCATCACCACGCCCGGCCGGAGCAAGGAGGAGGCCGAGGACTACCGGTACTTCCCCGAGCCCGACCTGGTGCCGGTGGCGCCGGCGCGGGAGTGGGTGGACGAGCTCCGCGCGACGCTGCCGGAGCCGCCGAGCCAGCGGCAGAAGCGGTTGTTCGAGGCGTGGGGCTTCACCGAGATGGAGTTCCGCGACGTGCTGGGCGCCGGCGCGCTCCACCTCGTCGAGGCGACGGTGGCCGCGGGCACGACGCCGGGAGCCGCCCGCAAGTGGTGGCTCGGCGAACTGGCCCGTCGCGCCAAGGAGACCGAGGTCGAGCTCGAAGCCCTGCCCATCACGCCGGAACAGGTGGCCGCGGTCCAGGGCCTCGTCGACGCCGGCACGGTCAACGACAAGCTGGCACGCGAGGTGATCGACGGCGTACTCGCCGGGGAGGGCACGCCCGACGAGGTGGTCAAGGGACGTGGCCTCGCCGTGGTGAGCGACGACGCCGCGCTCGGCGGCGCCGTCGACCGTGCCATCGAGGCCAACCCCGACGTCGCGGAGAAGATCCGCGCCGGCAAGGTGGCCGCCGCGGGTGCGCTGATCGGCGCGGTGATGAAGGAGATGCGCGGCCAGGCCGACGCCGGCCGGGTCCGCGAGCTGATCCTCGAACGCCTCGGAGACTGAGCGCAGCCGGACTCCGGCCGGAGCCGCTCGGTCAGCGGGTCAGCGGTCAGCGTCAGCGGGTCAGCCGCAGCCGCAGGATCCGGTCGTCCCCGTCGCGGGGCGCACCCCGCCCGTCGGTGTTGCTCGTGGTCAGCCACAGCCCGCCGCCCGGGGCCGCCGCGACGGTGCGCAGCCGGCCGAGGTCCTCGGTGAAGAAGGCGCGTGGCCTGCCCTCGATACCGGCGCCGTCCAGCTGGATTCGCCACAGCCGCTGGCCGCGGAGCCCGGCCATCCACAGGGCACCGTCGGCGTACGCGAGCCCGGAGGGCGACGCCTCGTCGGTGGACCACTGCGCCACCGGGTCGACGTACCCGCGCTCGTGGGCGATCCCCTCGACCTCGGGCCAGCCGTAGTTGCCGCCCTTGCGGATGAGGTTGACCTCGTCCCAGGTGTCCTGGCCGAACTCGCTGGCCCACAGCCGGCCCTCGGCGTCGAACGCGAGGCCCTGCACGTTGCGGTGGCCGTAGCTCCAGACCGGCGAGCCACGGAACGGGTTGCCGGGCGCGGGCGACCCGGCCGGCGTGATCCGGAGGATCTTGCCGCCGAGCGACCCGCGCTGCTGGGCGAGGGGTTCGTTGGACGCCTCGCCGGTGCCGACGTAGAGGTTCCCGTCCGGCCCGAACACCATCCGGCCGCCGTTGTGGATGCCGGACGACGGGATGCCGTCGAGGATCACCCGCTGCGGGCCGAGCTCGGATCCCTCGTACCGCATGCGGACGATCCGGTTGCCGTCCTCCGAGGTGTAGTAGGCGTACACGAGGTGGTCGGACCTGAAGGTCGGCGCCACCGCGACGCCGAGGAGCCCTCCCTCGCCGCCGGGCTCGACGCCGCGCACGGTGCCGACGGTGCGAGTCGACCCGCCAGGAGCCACCCGCTTGATCTCACCGGTGTCGCGCTCGGCCACCAGCGCACTACGGTCCGGTAGGAACGCCAGCCCCCACGGCGAGGTCAGGTTCCTGGTGACCGTGCCGTCGATCCTCGGAACCGCGGGCGTCGCCGGCGGCGGGGGCTCCTTCGTCTCCGGGCTCGGCGACGGGCTCGGCGACGGGCTCGTCGTCGACTCCGTGGGGGAGGGCGACGGCGAGGGGGACTCGGACGAGTCGGACGAGTCGGACGGCGACGGCGAGTCCTCCGGGGACGGACCGCCCCCGCACCCGCCGAGCAGGCCCAGGACCACGACGGCGACGGCGACGGCGGTGACGGTGGCGCGGCGCACGGGCGGGCTCCTCCGGAAGGTGGCTCTCGAACCTCCAGCCTGACACATGCCAGAACGTACGAAGCCGGCGTCGCGCTCCCGGCTCCTCGGCGACGCTCCGTCCCGGTGCGGCTAGTCTCGTCGCTCGTGGGAGACGCCGACGCAACTCGCCGACCGAGCACCGAACCCGTGCGTGTGTGGCTGCCGGAGCCGCCCGAGGTCTATCCGGACCTCCCGGGCGGCCTCGCCGTCGACATCTACGACGGGGACTCCGAGCCGCCGGCCTCGATCGACGAGGTGCGGTTCTACGTACCCCCTTACATGGCAGGCCTCCACACGGTCGAGCTGATCGCGTCGATGCCTGCTCTCGAGGTCGTGCAGACGCTGACCGCTGGAGTGGACAACGTTCGGCCGTACGTCCGTTCCGGCGTCCTCCTGTGCAACGCGCGCGGCGTCCACGATGCGAGCACCGCCGAGTTGGGCGTCGCGCTCATCCTCGCGTCCCTGCGTGGCTTTCCCAACTTCGTCCGCGCACAGGACGAACGACGCTGGGCGGACGGCCGGCGCGAGGCGCTGGCCGACAAGCGGGTGCTCGTCCTCGGCGCGGGATCGATCGGGCAGGCGCTGGCCCGGCGTCTGGAACCGTTCGAGTGCGAGACCACGCTCGTGGCGCGCTCCGCACGCGCCGGCGTGCAGGCCATGGACCGGCTGCCCGAGCTCCTGCCCGAGGCCGATGTCGTCGTGCTGCTGCTGCCGATGACGGACGAGACGCGCGGCCTGGTCGACGCGAAGTTCCTGGCGCAGCTGGAGCCGGGCGCGCTGCTGGTCAACATCGCGCGCGGCCCGATCGTGCAGACCGACGCGCTGGTGGCAGAGCTCGAGTCCGGTCGGATTCGAGCCGCTCTCGACGTCACCGACCCGGAGCCGCTGCCGGCGGACAGTCCGCTGTGGTCCGCTCCAGGGTTGCTGCTCAGCCCGCACGTCGGCGGCAACACCTCCGCGTTCGTGCCGCGCGGCCGGGCCTTGGTCGCGGCGCAGCTGCGGAGGTACGTCGCGGGAGAACCGCTCGTGAACGTCGTCACCGGCGCGTACTGACCGAGTCCGCTGAGCGGCGGGCGGGACGGCTACCCGCTGCCGGGGCGATGCAGCACGACGTACCCGCCGCGATCGAAGACGCGGGCATAGCCCGCCGCCTCGAGGTCCGCCACCCGCTGGCGTTGGTCGTCGACCGACGCGAACGGGTAGGCCTGCAGCTCGGTGTTGGCGACGATCCATGGTGCGTCGTGGATCCGCGGCTCCCAGAGCAGGACCGTCGTACGGTCGGTGAGCGCGGGCCCGACGTTGTTGACCGTCTCCACGACCACGTCCGACGGGACCGTGTCGGCCGCGGCCGCCGCGGCCTCGGCGTCCGGACCGCCGTCGTAGAAGGACGGTTGGAAGACCAGCCCGAGATAGTGCTGCGGCACCAGGGCGAGCGAGATCCCACAGACCGCGGCTGCCCAGGCGAGTGCCAGCGGGCGCACCTGGGATGTCCGGTGGGCAGCGGCGTGCCGGCCGGTGACCGGTGCCGGGTCCAGCGCCGGGTCGGGCGCGTCCCCGTCCGCCGGGGCGTCGGCTGCCGGGTCGGATGCGTGATCGGGCGCGTCCTCGTCCACTCGCGGTTCCCGGAGGGAACGGAGCCGGTCGGCCCACCGCTGCACCCGGGCCACGCCGTCGACAGCGGCAAGGATCAGGACGACCACGACGAACGCGTTGTACTGGAAGGTGTCGGTCCACCAGAACGCCCGGTCCGACAGCATCCGTTCGAGGACGAGTGGAACGGCCGGCAGGATCAGCGGCGACAGCAGGCAGGCGAACAGCAGCGGAGCGACCATCCCGAGCATCGTCATCACCTTGACGTCGGGCGTCACGAACGTCGCCAGAACCCGGCCCGGCTCGAACACGAACGTACGCAGGAGGCCGGGTACGTCGGCGCCGAGGTGGCCGTAGGCCCAGAACGTCGCGGGGTCTCCGCCGGCGGCCGGGATGAGAAGACCGCGGGCCAGCGCGACACCGGCCACGCCGGCGGCCGCGAACGCCGCACCGAGTGCGTAGCGCCGGACCACGAGCAGGTAGCAACCGAAGCCGAACACGAGCAGGCCCATGTCCTCCTTCACCAGCAGGAGCCCGAGGGCGGCGAGAGCGGCCGGCAGGACCTTTCCGGCGTCGAGCCGTTCGATCAGGACCGCGGTGAGGAGGGGGACGAACGCCACCTCGTGGAAGTCGAAGCCGGCAGCCTGCGCGACCGCGGCCGAGCTCACGTAGGTGACGGCGACGAGGTACGCCGTTGTCAACCCGAGCTTGCGCCGGGTGTAGAGCCAGATCGGTACGGCGGCCAGCGCGAGCAGCACCGACTGGGCGGCGATCAGGGTGATCGGATGGTCGTAGACCCAGTAGAGCGGAGCGAGTGTGGCGAGGATGGGGGAGAAGTGGTCCGCCAGCTGCAGGAAGTCCAGCCCCTGACCGAGGTCGGCGCCACGGGCCGGGGTGGTCGGCGGGCCGAACCCGGCGTAGCCGCGTACCGCCTGGTCGAAGATCACCAGGTCGAAGGTCGAGGCCCTGAACGTGCGCAGCTTGACCGCGCCCAGCACGAAGTACGCCGTCGCCGAGAGCACGCAGAGCAGGCCCACGCCCACCAGGTGGGGGAGGGCCCTCGAGCCAGGGCGGTACGACGGCACCGCGTCAGCATAGGGGCGGGCCCTTCGTGGCCGACCGATAGAGTGAGCCCTCCGCCGACGTGAGCAGGGACAGGACATGGCAGATCTGAAGCCGCGTAGCCGCGAAGTCACCGACGGCCTCGAGCGCGCCGCCGCTCGCGGGATGCTCCGGGCGGTAGGCATGGGCGACGACGACTGGGAGAAGCCCCAGATCGGTGTGGCGTCGTCGTGGAACGAGATCACGCCCTGCAACCTCTCCCTCGACCGGTTGGCCAAGGCGGCGAAGGACGGCGTGCACGCGGGCGGTGGCTACCCGCTCGAGTTCGGCACGATCTCGGTTTCCGACGGCATCTCGATGGGCCACGTCGGCATGCACTTCTCGCTGGTGTCCCGCGAGATCATCGCCAACTCGGTCGAGACCGTGGTCGAGGCCGAACGCCTTGACGGCACGGTGCTTCTCGCGGGCTGCGACAAGAGCCTTCCCGGCATGCTGATGGCGGCCGCCCGCCTCGACCTCGCGTCGGTGTTCGTCTATGCCGGTTCGATCCTGCCCGGCCGGGTCGGTGACCGCGACGTCACCATCATCGACGCGTTCGAGGCGGTGGGCGCGTGCGCCCGCGGGCTGATCACCCGCGAAGAGGTGGACGAGATCGAACGCGCGATCTGTCCGGGTGAGGGCGCCTGCGGTGGCATGTACACCGCCAACACCATGGCCAGCGCGGCCGAGGCGCTCGGCCTCGCCCTGCCCGGGTCGTCGTCGCCTCCGGCCGTCGACCGTCGCCGCGACGGTATCGCCCGGCACTCCGGCGAGGCCGTCGTCGAGATGCTCCGGCAGGGCATCACCGCCCGCCGGATCCTCACCAAGGACGCGTTCGAGAACGCGATCGCGGTCGTGATGGCGCTCGGCGGCTCGACCAACGCCGTACTGCACCTGCTCGCGATCGCCCGCGAGGCGGAGGTCGACCTGACCCTCGACGACTTCAACCGGATCGGTGACAAGGTGCCGCACCTCGGCGACCTCAAGCCGTTCGGGCGTTACGTCATGAGCGACGTCGACCGGGTGGGCGGCATCCCCGTCGTGATGAAGGCACTGCTCGACGCGGGTCTGCTGCACGGCGACGCGCTCACGGTCACCGGCCGGACGCTCGCCGAGAACCTCACCGACATCGACCCGCCGGACCTCGACGGCACCATCATCCGGGCGATCAAGAACCCCATCCACCGCACCGGTGGCCTCACCATCCTGCGCGGTTCGCTGGCCCGCGAGGGTGCGGTCGTCAAGAGCGCCGGTCTCGACGCCGCGGTCTTCGAGGGACCGGCGCGCGTCTTCGACCGGGAGCGCGGCGCACTCGACGCGCTCGAGGACGGCACGATCCAGGCGGGCGACGTCGTGGTCATCCGGTACGAAGGGCCCAAGGGCGGACCCGGCATGCGCGAGATGCTCGCGATCACCGGCGCGATCAAGGGAGCGGGTCTCGGCAAGGACGTCCTGCTCCTCACCGACGGCCGGTTCTCCGGAGGCACCACCGGGCTCTGCGTGGGACACGTCGCGCCCGAGGCGGTCGACGGCGGCCCGATCGGCCTGATCCGCGACGGCGACGTCGTACGCCTCGACATGACCGCGCGCACCCTCGACCTGGACGTCGCCGACGACGAGTTGGAGCGCCGGCGGGCGGACTGGAAGCCACTGCCGCCGACCTACACCCGCGGGGTCCTCGGCAAGTACGCCAAGCTCGTGAAGTCCGCGGCGCACGGCGCCGTCTGCGGCTAGCGGAGGAGCCGGTCACCGATGGGCAAGATCCACGAACGCATCGACGGACGGCTGCGCGCCTTCATCGAGGCACAGCACGTCTTCTTCGTGGCGACCGCGCCGAGCGGCTCGGGCGGCAACGTCAACGTCTCACCCAAGGGCATCGGCGGCACGTTCGTCGTGGTCGACGACCACACGGTGGCCTACCTCGACATCACGGCGAGCGGTGCCGAGACGATTGCGCACCTTCGCGACAACGGGCGCATCACGCTGATGTTCTGCGCGTTCGATGGCCCGCCCAACATCGTCCGCCTGCACGGTCGTGGCCGGGTGGTCTCGATGTACGACGAGGAGTTCGGCGCCCTGGTCGAGCGGTTCAGCGAGCGCCGCGGCGCGCGGGCGGTCATCGTGGTCGACGTGGCCCGGGTGTCCGACTCCTGCGGTTACGGCGTCCCGCTGATGGACTACGTGGGCGAGCGTGATCTCCTTCCGGCTCACATGGACAGGAAGGGCGCCGAGGGTCTGGTCGACTACCGCCGGCTGAAGAACCGGCACAGCATCGACGGCCTTCCGGCCTTCACCGACGATGACGACATGTGGACTAAGCGTCCGGATCGCGAGACAGCGGCGGGTTCGGCTTGACGTGAGGGGCGCCGGTCGGAGAACGTGCATGCGTGCGTACGCAGATTCTCGTACTCCATCAGCGCGCCGGCTGAGCCGTTCACCACGGCAAACCGCCAGCGCGCACCCCTCGTTGCCCGTCCGGGCCGAGGGGTTTTTGCTTCCTAGAACGCAGATCCGCCCGCTGAAGAAAGGCGAAGGATGAGCGAGCAGATGACCGGGGCCCAGAGCTTGATCAGGGCACTGGAGGCAGCTGGGGTCGACACGGTGTTCGGCATCCCCGGCGGCGCCGTACTCCCGGCCTATGACCCGCTCCTCGACTCCAAGCAGATCCGGCACGTCCTCGTCCGCCACGAGCAGGGTGCGGGCCACGCCGCCGAGGGCTACGCCCTCGCGACCGGCAAGGTCGGCGTCTGCATGGCGACCTCCGGCCCGGGCGCCACCAACCTCGTGACGCCGATCTCCGACGCCTACATGGACTCGGTGCCGATCGTCGCGATCACCGGCCAGGTCCCGGGTACGGCAATCGGGACGGACGCGTTCCAGGAAGCCGACATCCGCGGCATCACGCTCCCGATCACCAAGCACAACTTCCTCGTGACCGACCCGGCCGAGATCCCGCGTACCGTCGCGGAGGCGTTCCACATCGCCTCGACCGGCCGGCCCGGCCCGGTGCTGGTCGACATCGCCAAGGACGCCCTCCAGGCGATGACGACGTTCGACTGGCCGACCACGCTCGACCTCCCCGGCTACCGCCCGGTGACCCGGCCGCACGCCAAGCAGGTCCGCGAGGCGGCCCGCCTGATCACCGAGTCGCGCCGCCCGGTCCTGTACGTCGGAGGCGGCGTGATCAAGGCCGGAGCCGCCAAGGAGCTCCGGGTGCTCGCGGAGATCACCGGCATTCCGGTGGTCACGACACTGATGGCGCGGGGCGCGTTCCCCGACAGCCACCAGCTGCACCTCGGCATGCCCGGCATGCACGGGACGGTCGCGGCCGTGAGCGCGCTGCAGAAGTCCGACCTCCTGGTCTGCCTGGGTGCCCGCTTCGACGACCGGGTGACCGGCAAGCTGTCGTCGTTCGCCCCGGACGCGAAGGTCGTGCACGCCGACATCGACCCGGCCGAGATCTCCAAGAACCGCGTCGCCGACGTGCCGATCGTGGGCGACTGCCGAGAGGTCATCGCCGACCTGGTGGTGGCGATCCAGGCCGAGCACGGCGCCGGTCGCAAGGGTGACTACACCGCCTGGTGGCGGCTGCTCGACGACTGGCGGACGCGCTATCCGCTCGGCTACGACAAGCCCGACGACGGCTCGCTCTCGCCGCAGCAGGTGATCGAGAAGATCGGCCAGGTCGGCGGTCCCGAGGCGCTCTACGTCGCGGGCGTCGGGCAGCACCAGATGTGGGCGGCGCAGTTCATCTCGTACGAGAACCCCGGCACGTTCCTCAACTCCGGCGGCGCCGGCACGATGGGCTTCTCCGTTCCCGCGGCCATGGGTGCCAAGACGGGCCGACCGGACGCCACGGTGTGGGCGATCGACGGCGACGGGTGCTTCCAGATGACCAACCAGGAGCTCGCCACCTGCGCGCTGGAGAACATCCCGATCAAGGTCGCGGTGATCAACAACTCGAGCCTCGGCATGATCCGGCAGTGGCAGACGCTGTTCTACAACGCGCGCTACTCCAACTCCGACCTGCACTCCACCCGCATCCCCGACTTCGCCAAGCTGGCGGAGGCGTACGGCTGCGTGGGGCTGCGGTGCGAGCGGCCCGAGGACGTCGACGAGGTGCTGCAGAAGGCCATGGAGGTCAACGACGTTCCGGTGGTCGTCGACTTCGTGGTCCACCGCGACGCGATGGTCTGGCCCATGGTGGCCGCGGGAACCAGCAACGACGACATCAAGATCGCGCGCGACCTGGCACCGGACTGGGAGCACGACGACCTGTGAGTTCCTCCCTCCTCACAGCCAAGAAAGGAACCTGAGCAGTGTCGCGACACACGCTGTCCGTGCTGGTGGAGAACAAGCCCGAGTGTCCTGGCCCGGATCGCCGGCCTGTTCTCCCGGCGCGGGTTCAACATCGACTCGCTCGCGGTGGGACCCACCGAGCACCCCGAGATCTCGCGGATGACCATCGTCGTCAACGTCGAGGACCTGCCTCTCGAGCAGGTGACCAAGCAGCTCAACAAGCTGGTGAACGTCATCAAGATCGTGGAGCTGGAGCCCACCAGCGCGGTGCACCGCGAGCTCCTGCTCGTCAAGGTGAAGGCCGACACACAGACCCGGGGAACGGTGCTCGAGACCGTGCAGCTGTTCCGGGCGAAGGTGGTCGACGTCGCGCCAGATACGGTGACGATCGAGGCGACCGGTAACCCCGAGAAGCTCGACGCGATGCTTCGGGTCCTCGAACCCTTCGGGATCCGCGAGCTCGTGCAGTCCGGCATGGTCGCGATCGGCAGAGGCAGTCGTTCGATCACCGACCGGACCCTGCGCTCGCTCGACCGGGTGAACGAGCGGACGGCCTGAGGGCCCCTCACGTCAAAGCGAAACGGTAAGAAGGAGATCTTGTGGCAGAGCTGTTCTACGACGACGATGCCGACCTGTCGGTCATCCAGGGTCGTACCGTCGCCGTCCTCGGATACGGCAGTCAGGGTCACGCCCACGCGCTGTCCCTACGCGACTCCGGCGTCAACGTCCGCGTCGGCCTTCCCGAGGGCTCCAAGAGCCGGGCGAGGGCCGAGGCCGAGGGGTTGCGCGTCCTGACGCCCGCGGAGGCGTGCGAGGAGTCCGACCTGATCGTCGTGCTCGCGCCCGACCCCGCCCAGCGCCGGCTGTACGCCGAGGCGATCGAGCCCAACCTCGTCGAGGGCGACGCGCTCTTCTTCGGGCACGGCTTCAACATCCGCTTCGGCTACATCAAGCCCCCGCCGGGGGTCGACGTGGCCATGGTCGCTCCGAAGGGGCCCGGCCACCTGGTCCGCCGCGAGTACAACGAGGGACGCGGTGTCCCGGTCCTCGTCGCGGTCGAGCAGGACGCGAGTGGTGGAGCCTGGCCGCTCACCCTGGCGTACGCGAAGGCGATCGGCGGGCTGCGGGCCGGCGGTATCAAGACGACCTTCACCGAGGAGACCGAGACCGACCTGTTCGGCGAGCAGACCGTGCTCTGCGGTGGCGTGTCGGCACTCATCCAGGCCGGCTTCGAGACCCTCACCGAGGCGGGCTACCAGCCCGAGGTCGCCTACTTCGAGTGCCTGCACGAGCTGAAGCTGATCGTCGACCTGATGTACGAGGGCGGCATCGCCAAGCAGCGCTGGTCGGTCTCCGACACCGCTGAGTACGGCGACTACGTGTCGGGCCCCCGGATCATCGACGAGTCCGTGAAGCAGCGGATGCGCGACGTCCTGGGCGACATCAAGGACGGCACCTTCGCGCAGCGGTTCATCGACGACCAGGACGCGGGCGGCCCGGAGTTCGCGAAGTTCCGCGAGCAGTCCGAGAAGCACCCGATCGAGGGCGTCGGCCGCGACCTGCGTGCCCTGATGGCGTGGGTCAAGAGCCACGACGACGACTACGTGGAGGGCACCGCCTCGCGCGGCTGACCTCCGCCCGCGGGTCGCCTCCGCTGATCCCGGGGCGTCGTGCGGTCCCGCCGTCATACGGTCCCGCGGGTCGTTGGCTGGCTCCGCGGTAAATGATCACGTTCGGCATGCCTTCGGCCGCCGGACCAGGGTGGTACGCCTGGTCGGGCGGCCGAACGCCTGCTGAGGCAGCCTTGCGTCGAGGCGTTGACGCCTCGATGCCTCGCCCGCCTCGTTCGGCCCGTCGCGAGGTCGCGAATCCGACACCTTCCTGCGGATACCGGCACGCCCCGGTTATCCTGGCCCCAGTGCCGGGCCCAGGGTTGTGCTCGGGGGACAATCGTTCCTCCTCGCGACGAAACGGAAGGCCCTGCCACGTGGATTCCACGGTGACACCCCCAGCCAGCGTGCTGCGCAAGCCTGTCGTCCTCATCGCCGAAGAGCTCTCCGACGCCACGCTGGCCGCTCTCGGACCCGACTTCGAGGTCCGTCGCTGCAACGGCGCCGACCGCGCTGAGCTGCTCGCCGCCCTGGCCGACGTCGACGCGATCCTGGTCCGCAGCGCCACCCGGGTCGATGCCGAGGCCCTCGCGGCCGCACCGCAGCTCAAGGTCGTCGCCCGTGCCGGCGTCGGGCTCGACAACGTCGACGTCAAGGCGGCCACCCAGGCCGGTGTCATGGTGGTCAACGCGCCGCAGTCCAACATCGTCAGCGCCGCCGAGCACGCGATCGGCCTGCTGCTTTCGGTCGCCCGCAGGATCCCGGCCGCCAACGCGTCGCTGCGGTCCCGGGAGTGGAAGCGGAGCAAGTTCACCGGCGTCGAGCTCTACGACAAGACGCTCGGCGTCCTCGGCCTCGGCCGGATCGGCGTCCTGGTGGCGCAGCGGCTGGCGGCGTTCGGCATGAAGGTCGTCGCCTACGACCCCTACGTACAGCCCGGCCGCGCGGCCCAGATGGGTGTCCGGCTCGTCCCGCTCGAGGAGCTCCTCGCGACGAGTGACGTGATCACCGTCCACCTTCCCAAGACACCGGAGACCGCCGGCCTGGTCGGCGAGGCGGAGCTGGCCGCCGTCAAGCCCGGCGTGATCATCGTCAACGCCGCTCGTGGCGGGATCATCGACGAGCACGCGCTCTACGTCGCGCTCAAGGAGGGCCGGGTGGCCGGCGCGGGCATCGACGTCTTCTCGACCGAGCCCTGCACCGACTCGCCGCTGCTCGAGCTGGACAACGTCGTCGTGACGCCCCACCTCGGCGCCAGCACGGAGGAGGCGCAGGAGAAGGCGGGCGTCGCGGTCGCCAGGTCCGTACGCCTCGCGCTCGCGGGCGAGCTGGTCCCCGACGCGGTGAACGTCCAGGGCGGCGTGATCGCCGAGGACGTCCGTCCGGGCATCCCGCTGGCCGAGAAGCTGGGCCGGATCTTCACGGCTCTCGCCGGCGAGGTCGCCGTCCAGATGGACGTCGAGGTACGCGGAGAGATCACCGACTACGACGTCAAGGTGCTCGAGCTCGCCGCCCTCAAGGGCGCGTTCGCCTCCGTCGTCGAGGAACAGGTGTCCTACGTCAACGTCCCCCTGCTCGCGGCCGAGCGCGGCGTCGAGGTACGCCTGCTGACCGACCCCGAGAGCCCGGACTTCCGCAACCTCGTGACGATCCGTGGCACGCTCGCCGACGGGCGTCAGGTCTCGGTGCGGCGGCACGCTCGTGGGCCCGCGGCACGTCGAGCGGCTGGTCGAGGTCGAGGGCTTCGACATCGAGATCGAGCTGACCGAGCACATGGCCGTCCTGAAGTACGTCGACCGGCCCGGTGTCGTCGGCGTGATGGGGCGGATCCTGGGCGAGGCCAACGTCAACATCGCCGGCATGCAGGTGAGCCGCGATCGCCGGGGCGGCAAGGCCCTGGTGGCGATGACGGCCGACTCCGCGGTGCCGCAGGCCGCTCTCGAGGAGATCGCCCGCGAGATCGACGCCGAGGACGCACGGGCGATCAACCTCGTCGACTGACGTTCACGACGTCGGCCCCACCCGCACTTCTCGCCGTCACCCGTACGACTTGCCCACACCCGTACGTCTTGCCGTCACCCGCACGTGCAGCTGACCGGAGCGACGCTCCGCTCGGGGCGCGCCCCTCTCGCGCACAATCGGCCTGGGACGGGGCAACAAATGAGCCGCTCCGGCGTCTCTGTGCGTATTCGCTTCCCACCGGATCCTGCCGGCGTACGATCCGGCGGTCCGGCGGGAGCGACGCCTGAGCGGGGGAGCGAGCGTGGCGTTGAAAACTGCATTGCGGCGTGGCAGCCCTTCCCGCGTCGAGCCCGGACCGGGGCCCGAACCGAACCCGGACCTGGAGCGAGAGCCGCTCCCGATCCCGACCCCGACCTCGAGCCGGTGGACGGGTCCGAACCGGTGCGCGATGCCGCGGTGACGGACCTCTACCACCAGCACTGGCGAGGCCTCGTCGGCCTTGCCGCGCTGATGCTGGGTGACCGTCCCTCCGCGGAGGACGTCGTACAGGACGCGTTCACCGAGCTGTACGGCCGCTGGGAGCACCTTCGGGACCCCACGCTGGCGGTCACCTACCTGCGATCGACGGTGCTCAACCGCAGCAGATCGGTTCTCCGCCGGCGCCGGGTGGCACTCCGGCACCGGCAGGAACACCCCGCGCCCTTGTGGGCCGTGGAGAACCATGCCGTCCTCAGCGAGGACCGCCGCGAGGTGCTGCAGGCCCTCACCCAGCTGCCTACGCGGAGGAGGCAGGTCCTCCTGCTGCGCTTCTACCTGGACCTCGATGACGCGGAGATCGCGGAGACGTTGGGGATCAGCCAGGGCACCGTCCGTTCCGCGGCATCCCGGGGGCTCGCCGCCCTGGGTCGGATCCTGGAGGGCACGAGATGACCATCCACCACAACGAACGCACCGAGGAGCGACTTCGCGATGCCGTGGGCGCGGCGGCCGACGCCTTCCTCGAGGACGCGACGCCGCCCGGGCTCGATGTCCGCGGCCGGCGGCCCACCGTGCCGGCGAGGCGCTGGCCGGTAGTCGCGCTGGCCGCTGCCGCGGCGGCGATCCTCTTCGGGGGCGTGCCGTACCTCCTCATCCACAGCGGCGACAACGAAGGAACGGGAACCATGATCGAGCCGAAGAACGGCATCGAGGCGGCGGATCCACCGCCGTACTACCTCAGCATCGAGTCCTCGGCCGGGGTACCCGCGACCTCGTTGTCCGTGAACCCACGGCGGATCCGCGGCGTCGTCCGTGACGCGCGTACCGGCAGGCAGGTGGGGACGCTGCCTGGGGAGAACTACGGTTTCGTTGCGGCGGCTCCCGACCAGCGGACGTTCTACCTCACCCGGGTGACTGGCCGGACGCAGTGCTCGGGGGAGATCACCCGGGTCAGACTCGACGACAACGGTGCGGTGGCCGAGCACGAGGTCGTGGCACGTGACGAAGCGATGCCGAGCTCCGGCCGGTGCTGCGGCAGCTGTGGGCTGACAACTACCGGGTCGATGGGAGCGCGGAAGCTGTGGAAGGCCGCAAGGCGGGCCGGGCACGACATCGGCAGGGACCAGACTGCCCGGCTGATGCGTGCTGAGGACATCGAGGGAGTGGTGCGCACCAGGCGGGTGCGGCACCACCGTCGCGACGACGAAGGCGCGCGCGGCACCCGGACCTGGTCAAGCGGGACTTCACCGCGACCGGGCCGAACCAGTTGTGGGTCACGGACCTGACCTACGTGCCGACGTTCGCCAGGCATCGCCTACGTGCGCTCATCATCGACGCGTTCTCCCGGATGATTGTCGGCTGGCGGGTCACCTCGCACATGCGTACCGAAGATGGTCCTCGACGCCCTGGAGATGGCCTGCTGGTCGCGCGGCACCCAGCTGACCGGGCTGCGGTGTCACTCCGATGCAGGCAGTCAATTCACGTGCGTGCGCGACGGAGAACGACTAGCCGAGCTCGGCGCGGCGCCCTCGATCGGCACCGCGGCGACAGCTTCGACAACGCGCTCGCCGAGACTGGACAACGCCATTTACGACCAGCCCGCAGTGAGCCCCGACGGAAGCCGCCTGGCGTTCGTCTCGACACGGACCAGCTCCGACGGGACGCGTTGCGAGTACGCGGTCGAGACGGATGTCGCGGTCATGGACCTGGAGACAGGCCGCCAGCAGGTCTGGGCGTCCAGTGACGAGAGGACGTCCAATGCGCTCTCGTGGGCGCCGGACAGCCGGACGATCGCGTTCCTCTGGGGGAGGTCGTCGGCAGAGCCCCCGCCCCCGTACTCCGGCCAGCTTCGCGTCCTCGACGTCACCAGGCCTGGTCGCCTCGAGGACAGCCGCGCTGTCACGAGGGGCGAAGTGGTCACGGTCCCGGGGGTCGGCACCGGCCACCTGTTCGACCTGACCGTGACGGCGGACGGAACGCACGCCTGGGCGGTCTTCGGTATGCCGGTGAAGGTGGAGCAGGACACGGAGGACGCGACCTACTCGAAGGAGGACCATGCCCGCGCCCTCGTCAAGATCTCGCTCGAGGACGGCGCGGTCACGGTGGTCGACGACACGATCGCGGCCAAGCTGGTCGCCCACCTGGCAGCCGACGCGTCGAGGGAGCACCTGCTCGTCTACGGCAACTCGGGGGGGTTCCCTATGTCCCGGACAACGACCCGGCCAAGGCGGTCGGCCGGTACGACGACGGTGAGGTCACCTGGCTCGACCGCGCGGAAGCGCCGGAGAACGTGGCCTGGTGACACGGCGGACAGCGGACGGCCGGCCCGGCGACTTCGGGCCGGCCGATCGGCGTTCGCCTGGACCTTCGGTGTTCGGCTGGCGCTTTGGCCCGGGCTCAGCGGCGGGTGGCGATGAGCACGCTCGCGTCGCTGGCGACCATCACCTCGACCGTCGCGAACCGCGGGTCGGTCAGCCACTGCTGGCGTACGGCGTCGACCCGGCCCTGGTACATCGGCGGCCACGTGGCGCAGGGTGTGAAGTCGTCGAGGACGACGAGGCCGCCGGGCTCGACGAGTCCGGCCGCGGTGTCGGGCCCGGCCCGCTTCGCCTCGCGGACGTCCAGGAAGAGCAGCGAGAACGGCGCCTGGGGTGCGAGCTCCATCCAGTCGGCCTCGAAGACGCTCACCGCGCTGTCGCCGGCGAAGATCTCGCGGACGGCCTCGACCAGGCCAGGGTCGTGCTCGGCCGTGACGAGGCGGGCGCCCTCGCGCATACCGCTGCGCAGCCAGGCCGAGCCGACGCCGCAGCCGGTGCCGGTCTCGGCGAGGGTGCCGCCGCGGGAGGCGGCAAGGGACGCGAGCAGCCAGCCGGTCTCGTTCCGGCAGGAGGACACGAAGCCGCGTCGGCGGGAGAGTTCGTGCGCGCGGGCGACGACGCCGGGAAGCGTGGGCGGGGCACTCATCCGCCAAGACTGGGGTACAGGCCGATGCGGCCGCCCAGCCGTCTCGGGATCTGAGACGATCCCCCGATTGCCGAGACAACTGCTAGGACATCCAACTAATCTCACACGAGTCATGTGGTGGGTAGTAGTCCTTCGCCGCCGTGACGGGATCCGCTGACAGGGCCGGCCTCCCGTCGCGGAGTCCGTGCTGCTGGCCCGGCCCCGAGTCGTCGACGTCACGCTCCCGACGATCTCGAAATCTGTTCCTGCGAAGGAGAACCCCGTGACCAAGCCCCAGCGAGAAGCCCAGCGGATGGCCTACCAGGCGCTGCAGGAGGCACTTGACCGGCGCGACAACGGCGGCCGGTCGCGGGTGCCGGTCGAGCCGCGCACCGGTGCCGACGACGCTCAGGTCCGGCGCGACCCCTCCCGCATCCGCCGTTCCAGCCGCTGACCGACTCCCACATAGCGAGACTGTCGTGTCGGAATATGGACACCACGGAGTAGCGTGACGCACATGGCACAGAGCATCCGGCTTGCCGTCATCCCCGGCGACTACATCGGACCCGAAGTCACCGCAGAGGCGTTGAAGGTCCTCGAGGCCTGCGTTCCGGCTCACGACATCAAGGTCGACGCCACCCACTACGACCTCGGCGCCGAGCGCTACCTCGCCACGGGTGAGGTCCTGCCCGACCAGGTCCTCGCCGAGCTGCGCGGCCACGACGCGATCCTGCTCGGTGCGGTCGGTGGCCGACCGGGTGACCCGAAGCTCCCCGCCGGCATCCTCGAACGCGGTCTGCTGCTGCGGCTGCGCTTCGAGCTCGACCACTACGTCAACCTCCGCCCGTCCCGGAGCTTTCCCGGTGTGCCGACACCGCTCGCGAGCACCGCGCCGATCGACTTCGTCGTCGTCCGCGAGGGCACCGAGGGGCTGTACGTCGGCAACGGCGGTGTCGTCCGCAAGGGCACACCGCAGGAGCTCGCCACCGAGGTGAGCGTCAACACCGCCTTCGGCGTCGAGCGGGTGGTCCGCGACGCCTACCGCAGGGCGCAGGCCCGGCGCGGGAAGCTCACGCTGGTCCACAAGACCAACGTCCTCGTCCACGCCGGCTCGGTCTGGTCGAGGATCGTCGCGGAGGTGGGCACAGAGTTCCCCGACGTGAGTGTCGACTACCTCCACGTCGATGCGGCGACCATCTTCCTGGTCACCCAGCCCGAGCGCTTCGACGTGATCGTCACCGACAACCTGTTCGGCGACATCCTCACCGACCTCGCGGGCGCCGTCACCGGAGGCATCGGCCTGGCCGCGAGCGGGAACGTCAACCCCGACCGCACGGCGCCGTCGATGTTCGAGCCCGTGCACGGCTCGGCGCCCGACATCGCCGGACAGGGCAAGGCGGACCCCACGGCCGCGATCCTGTCGACCGCGCTGCTGCTGGAGCACCTGGGCGAGCCCGCGGCCGCCGCCCGGATCGAGGACGCCGTGACCGCCGACATCGCCGCCCGCGCCGACCAGGTCGCGCGTACGACCGTCGAGATCGGCGACGCGATCGCCGCCCGAGTAGCCACCTAGCCTCCGGAGCGACCAGTTCACTCTTCGGAGGCAGACGCCGCCCGCACCTGCGGGCGGCGTTTTCGTTGCCCTGTCAGGTCGAGCCACGCACGTGTCGAAGGGTGCATGCCATGACCGCACGCCTCGAGTACGCCACACCGGGAGCACTCGCGCGCACGCCCGCGCAACGGCGCGAGGAGATCCTGGCCCAGCCGACCTTCGGGCGGCACTTCACCGATCACATGGTGACCGCCACCTGGTCCGTGGAGCGCGGCTGGCACGACGGCGCCCTCCAGCCGTACCAGCCGATCAGCCTCGACCCGGCCGCCGGCGTCCTCCACTTCGGGCAGGAGATCTTCGAAGCACTGCGGGGGTTCCGGCACGCCGACGGGACGATCGCCCTCTTCCGCCCGGACGCCAACGGCGAACGCTTCCGGCGGTCCGCACATCGGCTGGCCCTCCCTGAACTCGAGGTGGACGACTTCGTGGCGGCGCTCGACCTGCTGGTGCGCACGGACCGCGACTGGGTGCCGTCCGGCGAGGGGCGCGGTCTGTACCTTCGGCCGTTCATGTTCGCTTCCGAGCCGTTCCTCCACGTACGCCCGTCCCGCCGGGTGACGTTCGTCGTGATCGCCGCGCCGGTCGCGTCCTACTTCGGCGACGACACCGAGCCCACACCGGTGTCGATCTGGCTGGCAGGTGACCACACGCGGGCCGCCGTCGGGGGTACGGGAGCGGCCAAGTGCGGCGGCAACTACGCGAGCAGCCTGCAGGCGCAGCAGGAGGCGATCGCGAACGGCTGCGACCAGGTGCTGTTCCTCGATGCCCGCGAACGCCGGTGGCTCGAGGAGATCGGCAGCATGAACGTGTTCAGCGTCCACGCCGACGGGCGGATCGTCACCCCCGAGCTCGCCGGCACCATCCTTCCGGGCATCACGCGTGACTCGATCCTCTTGCTGGCAAGGGACCTCGGGCTCACCGCCGAGGAGCGGCAGATCGACGTCGAGGAGTGGCGGGACAGCATCGCCCGCGGAGAGATCACCGAGGTGTTCGGTTGTGGCACCGCCGCCGTGGTCGCCCCGATCGGCATGCTCCGCTGGCGGACCGGTGAGCTCCGGGTCGGCACCGGCACGATCGGCCCGGTCACCTCACGGCTGCGCAGGGCCCTGCTCGACGTTCAGTACGGCCGCTCACCGGACCGGCACGGCTGGCTGCACGAGGTGTGCTGATGCCGGTTACTGACGGTTGCTCTCTCCCCGGCTCCCGAAGCCGCCCTCGGATCCGTTCACATCCCTCTCTCCTGTGCAGACATTCACGATTGGGTACGGTGCAGCCATGACCGCAAGCCTCGAGTTCCGCCGCCAGCTGACCACTGGGCCGGTGCCGGAGGAGCGCCGGGAGGAGATCCACGCGGCGCCCGGGTTCGGGCAGCATTTCTCCGACCACATGCTCGTGGCCACCTGGACGCCCGAGGAGGGCTGGCACGACGGCGAGCTCCGGCCATACGGCCCGTTCCAGGTCGATCCGGCCACCGCCGTCCTCCACTATGCGCAGGAGATCTTCGAAGGTCTCAAGGCATATCGTCACGACGACGGTTCGATCTGGCTGTTCCGCCCGGAGGCCAACGGCCGGAGGTTCCAGAGTTCGGCGCGGCGGATGGCGCTGCCGGAGCTCCCGGTCGACGACTTCGTCGCGGCGCTCGACCTGCTCGTGGAGACCGACCAGGCCTGGGTTCCGACGGGCGGGGAGAAGAGCCTCTACCTCCGCCCGTTCATGTTCGCGTCCGAGGTCTTCCTCGGTGTCCGTCCCGCGCGGAAGGTGACGTTCTCGGTGATCGCCTCGCCCGCCGGGTCCTACTTCGCCGACGGGGTCCGGCCGGTGTCGATCTGGCTGTCGGAGGACTACACCCGTGCGGCCCCCGGGGGCACCGGCGCCGCGAAGTGCGGCGGCAACTACGCCGCCAGCCTCCTTCCGCAGCAGGAGGCGATCGCGAACGGCTGCGACCAGGTCGTGTTCCTCGACGCGGTCGAACGTCGCTGGGTCGAGGAGCTCGGCGGCATGAACCTCTACTTCGTTTACGACGACGGGCTGATCGTCACGCCGGAGCTCACCGGCACGATCCTGGAGGGCATCACCCGCGAGGCGATCATCGCGGTCGCCGCGGAGCTCGGCCACAAGGTCGAGGAACGCCGGATCGACATCGACGAGTGGCGTACGGGCGTGTCCAGCGGCCGGATCGCGGAGGTGTTCGCCTGCGGCACCGCGGCGGTCGTCACTCCCGTGGGCTCCCTGCGGTGGCGCAACGGCTCGCTCGAGATCGGCGGAGGTGCCGGCGGACCGGTCACCACGCGGATCCGGCAGCAGCTGCTCGACATCCAGTACGGCCGCGCCGAGGACACCCACGGCTGGCTGCACCGCGTCTGCTGACGCGTGGTCCCTACGCGGCCCGGCATCTCAACCAACATCATCGGGCGAGGTTGGCGCGGGACCGATGGTGGGAGGAGTAGCTTCGGGTGCGCAGCGATGCGGCCTTTACCGGCGACATCCGCCGGCGACCCAGACCTCGTTCGGTCGCATCAGGACCAGGGAGTAGCCGAAGTATGAGTGAAGATTCAAGGGCACTGGCCGAACACCCCGTCAAGGGAACCTTCGACCTGGCCCGAGTCGAATGGCGTGCCGCCGCTGGCGGGGGCGACATCGAGGTCGGTTTCGTCGACGACCTGATCGGCATGCGCAGCGCACAGGACCCGGATGGTCCGGTGCTGGTGTTCACCCCTGCTGAATGGGAAGCGTTCCTTTCTGGAGCGAAGGACGGCGAGTTCGATCCCGCGGAACTCGAGCTCGCCCAGGCGGCAGACGGCTCCGAGAGCCGGAGCGCCACCTGAGACAACGCGGCGGTGGGCCGCCGCGGCCCCTTTCGATGATCAACGGCTAGCGAACCGGACAGGGTCTCCAGGGAGTGTCCGATTCGCCGGCCGTTGATCATGTCGTACGCCTGAGACGGCTCCGCTGCCATCGCCCCGCCGAGCCGTTACGCCGGTCGATGTGCCACCGCTGGGTGGGTCGCAACGTCTCGGCGAACCGCTGGTCGTGGCTGGCGACGAGAACCGTCCCCCCGAACCCCGCAAGCGCGTCCTCGAGGACGTCCAGCGACTCGAAGTCGAGGAAGTTCGTCGGCTCGTCCAGCAGCAGGACACCCTGGCCGCCGTTGACCAGGCAGGCCAGCAGCAACCGCCGGAGCTCCCCGGCCGACAGCGTGCCCATCGGCCGCCGAAACATGTCGGGGTCGAAGAGGTACGACGCGAGGAGCTGCTCCGCGTCCTCCTCGTAGATCGGCACCCGCCTGCGCAGGTAGTCGATCACCGGCATCCGCAACGGGAGCCGATCGTGGACCTGCGGAAGGGTGCCGACTGAAGCATCGCGGCGCACCTCGCCCGCGGCCGCCTCGAGCTCCGCACCGAGAATGGCGAGCAAGGTCGACTTGCCGGCACCGTTGTCGCCCGTCACGAGGATGCGCTCGCCGCCGGTGACAAGTGCCGAGAACGGGTCCCAGAGCGGGCCCGCCCCGCGGTCGCCCACCAGGGCGTCGATCTCGAGCACCGGCGCGCCGGCGGGAGTCTCGGCCGCGAAGTCCAGGACCAGCGGCGGGCGCTCCTCCGGGCGTTCGATCCAGCGGGCGGAGGTCATCTCGCGCAGGAGCCGGCGTTCGCGCGCCTTCGCCTTCTTCGCCACCTTCTTGGCGTACCGCCTGAGCCGGTCGTTGCGGGTACCGAGCTCGGTCCGCAGGGCCTGGTCGGCGGTGCGTTCGATGTCCTCGGCCAGCCGGCGACGGTGCTTCTCCTGGGCCTCCCAGTCGGACAGGAGCCGGGCGCGGCGGCGCTGCTTCTCGGCGCGGTACGCGGTGTAGCCGCCCTCGTACGACTCGGCCCGGGCGGTCAGCAGGTCGAGCTCGACGATCCGGTGCACGGTCGCGTCGAGGAAGGCGCGGTCGTGGGTGACGACGACCACCACTCCGCGGTAGCCCGCCAGGAACTCGCCCAGCCAGGTCACGCCCGCGAGGTCGAGATGGTTGGTCGGCTCGTCCAGTAGCAGGACGCTGGGTTCCTCGAGCAGCAGGCGGGCCAGCAGGACGCGCGCCTGCTGGCCGCCGCTCACGTCGACGAGTCGGGTTCGCGGGTCGATGTCGGCGACGCCCAGGTGCTCGCGTACCTCGTCGGCCCGCGCCTCGGCCTCCCAGCCGCCGAGCAGGGCGAACCGGTCCTGCAGGTCGGCGTACTCCGCCAGCGTCTCGTCGCCGGACGTCTCGCCCCCGGAGGTCTCGCCGGATGTGTCGTCGGCCAGCGCCTGCTCGAGGTCCCGCATCCGGCGGGCGATCGGAGCCAGCTCGCCGAGTCCCTCGTCGAGGAACGTACGCACGGTGACGTCGGAGGTGACGACCTCGGCGTCGAGGTAGCCGACGCGGGACCCGGGGGCGTACGCCACGGCCCCGGCGTCGGGAGTCTCGCGCCCCGCGAGCAGGCGGAGCAGGGTGGACTTGCCGGCGCCGTTGGCCCCGACGACGCCGATCCGCTCACCTGCGTTGACGATCATGCTGACGTCGTGGAAGAGCGGCTCACCCGCGTAGGTCTTGGCGAGGCCGGACGCCTTGAGCCACGCCGAACCCGACCCGCCGGACGCGACATGGGGGTGGAATGCGCGGGATGTCCGGGATGAGGCGGACGGGCTGGACGTGGACGTTCGGGATGTCGTGGGTGCAGTCATGAGGTCCTTGAACTCGAGGGACCGCGCCTTGAGAAGCGACGGCCCGGCGGCAGATGTACGGAGTTCGAGTCAGTTGCCCACCCGCCGAGACTACCGGGGGTCACCGGAGTGCCCAAGCCGATTCCGGGAGTGGGCGGTTGACCGGGCACCCGGGTGATGTGCGAGACTGCCGACGTGCTGAACCTCTTCACCCTGATCATTACCTAGGCGCGCCGGACCGGCTCCATCGTCCAGCGCGCAGACCTCTCGCACCCCGCGGGAGGTTTTTTGTTTGTCCGAGCTGTTCCGAAGTCCCCCGACTGTCCGACCCACTACCCGCCACCCGCCCCCATCGGCCCGCAACGCCCCCGCGGCCATCCCAGGAGCGCCTCGATGAGCGACTTCCACGTGTACGACACCACCCTGCGCGACGGTGCGCAGCAAGAGGGCCTCAGCCTCTCGGTGGAGAACAAGCTCGCGATCGCGCGGCACCTCGACGAGCTGGGGGTCGGCTACATCGAGGGCGGCTGGCCGGGTGCCAATCCCAAGGACACCGACTTCTTCGCCCGCGCCCGGTCCGAGCTCCGACTCCGGCACGCGACGCTGGCGGCGTTCGGCGCGACCCGGCGACCTGGCGTCAAGGCGGCCGACGACCCGCTCGTCGGCGCGCTGCGGGACTCGGGCGCGAGCGTCGTCACGCTCGTCGCCAAGAGCCACGACCGGCATGTGGAGCTCGCCCTCCGCACCACGCTCGAGGAGAACCTCGCGATGGTGCGCGACACGGTGACCCACCTCCGCTCGTGCGGGCAGCGGGTCTTCCTCGACGCCGAGCACTTCTTCGACGGCCACCGCGACAACCCGGCGTACGCGCTGGAGGTCCTCC
Organism: uncultured Actinomycetota bacterium; assembly: GCA_963721745.1. Classification (GTDB taxonomy): domain Bacteria; phylum Actinomycetota; class Actinomycetes; order Propionibacteriales; family Actinopolymorphaceae; genus Thermasporomyces. The sequence continues at coordinate 90,623 of CAVRKO010000011.1, forward strand.
GTGCCGCCGTCGAGGCGGGCGTGGAGGTCGTCGCCCTCTGCGACACCAACGGCGGGATGCTGCCCGACCACGTGGGTGAGGTCGTCGACCACGTGCTCTCGGCCACCGGGCTCGCGGGCACCGACGCACGAGTCGGCATCCACTGCCACAACGACGCGGGCTGTGCGGTCGCCAACACCCTCGCGGCGGTCGACGCGGGAGCGACCCACGTGCAGGGGACGCTCAACGGCTACGGCGAACGCACCGGCAACGCCGACCTCATCACCGTCGTCGCCAATCTCCAGCTCAAGCGCGGCCGGCTGCTCGTCCCCGAGAACGCCCTGCAGGAGGCAACGCGGATCGCACACGCCGTGTCCGAGGTGACCAACATCCCGCCCTACTCCCGGCAGCCCTACGTGGGGGCGTCCGCCTTCACCCACAAGGCCGGCCTGCACGCCAGCGCGATCAAGGTCGACCCGAACCTCTACCAGCACACCGATCCGGAGCACGTCGGCAACGACATGCGGCTGCTCGTCTCCGACATGGCCGGCCGGGCGAGCATCGAGCTCAAGGGTCGCGAGCTCGGCTACGAGCTGGCGGGCAACCGGGACCTCGTCACCCGGATCACCGACCGGGTGAAGGAGATGGAGTCGCAGGGCTACACGTTCGAGGCGGCCGACGCGTCGTTCGAGCTGCTGTTGATCGAGGAGGTCGAGGGCGCGCGTCCGAGCTTCTTCGAGGTGGAGTCCTGGCGGGTCATCACCGACTCGCGGCCGGGGGAGGAGGCCGTGTCGGAGGCCACCGTGAAGCTTCGTGCGGGCGGTGACCGGATGATCGTCACGGGCGAGGGCAACGGTCCCGTCAACGCCCTCGACGGCGCCCTGCGCGGTGCGATCGGGCAGGCGTACCCCTTTGTGGAGAAGCTCGACCTGATCGACTACCGCGTCCGCATCCTCGACGCCGGGCATGGCACGGACGCCGTGATCAGAGTGCTGATCGAGCTCTCCGACGGCGAGGAGTCCTGGGAGACGGTCGGCGTCGGCCACAACATCATCGAGGCGTCGTTCGAGGCGCTGGTCGACGGCGTGACCTACGGGCTCGTCCGCGCCAAGGCCGACCCGCTCGCTTCCTGACGCTGGCCGGACTCCTGACGCTGGCCGGACTCTCCCCACACCAGCAGGCGTTCGCACGCGTCGAGCAGGCGCCCGCGCAGGGCGTCGGCGCGCTCGGTGAAGTCCCGCTGACCCGCGGCGTACTCCGCCTTGCCCTCCGGGGTCTCGATGCGTACGGGCGCGAATCCCAACCCGGACAGGTCGTACGGCGACGCCCGCATGTCGAGGACGCGGATGTCGCGGGCGAGCTCGAAGCAGTCGGCCACGAGCTCCGAGGGCACCAGAGGCGAGAGCTTGTACGCCCACTTGTAGAGGTCCATGTTGGCGTGCAGACAGCCGGGCTGCTCGAGCGCGACCTGGGTCTCCCGCCGCGGCTGCACGGTGTTGAGGCCCCGCGCGGGCGTGGTGAAGAACCGGAAGGCGTCGAAGTGCGTGCACCGGATCCGGTGTGTTTCGACCACCCGGTCGGTGCCGTCGGAACCGAGCCGCAGCGGCCAGGTCGCGTGCCGGACCTCGTCCTGCCCGACGCGGTACGCCATCGCCCACTCGTGCAGGCCGAAGCAGCCGAACGAGGCCGGACGGCCTCGGGTGGCGCCCACCAGGTCCCGGATCCAGCGGACCGACTCGTGGCGGTCGGCCGCCGCGGACGCGGCGAGGGCGACGCCGTCGCCGGACTCGGTGTACGCCGGCCAGCGCAGGAACGTACGGGCACCCGCACCGGCGAGCGCGACGTCGGCGCCGGGATGCCAGCGCCGCAGCCGGTTCGGCCGGTGGGAGTAGTAGGTGAAGAGGAAGTCCTGGACCGGGTGGCTCTCGCCGCGTTCCCGGCGTTCGAGATGCGGGCGGATCCACGCGTCGACCCGTGCCTCGTGAGCCTCACGGCGTGCCGTCCACACCGGCTCGGGCAGGGTGATGGCGGGCACGCCGGCCACGGTAACAAGGCCGGCTCCGCGACGCCGGTTCCGTGCCCTGCCTCCACCGAGGCGGGGTGGTCCCAGACCGCCCCGGTAAGCTGCGACCTTTCCGCAGGAGAGCACGACGGCAGCCTCGCCGACGCCGGGGCGGCCCGCACACACGAAGGCAGGATGGCCTTGCGCATCGCACGGTTCAGTGCCGGTGACGACCCGAGGTACGCCGCGATCGAGGGCGACGACGGCGCCGAGGTTGCCGCGGTTCTCGACGGTGACCCGCTCTACCGCCCCGTCCAGCTCACCGGCGAACGGATCCCGGTGGCCGATGTCCGGCTGCTCGCCCCGATCATCCCGCGCAGCAAGGTCGTCGGGGTCGGCCGCAACTACGCCGCACACGCTGCCGAGTTGGGCAACGAGGTGCCGGCCGAGCCGTTGATCTTCCTCAAGCCCAACACCTCGGTGATCGGCCCCCACGACGGGATCGTCTATCCGGCGGCGACCTCCGACCTGCACTACGAAGGCGAGCTGGCCGTGGTCATCGGCCGCATCTGCCGGCACGTGCCGCGCGAACGCGCCGCCGAGGTCGTGTTCGGCTACACCTGCGCCAACGACGTCACCGCCCGCGACCTGCAGAAGTCCGATGGTCAGTGGGCGCGGGCCAAGGGCTACGACACGTTCTGCCCCATCGGCCCGTGGATCGAGACCGACCTCGACGTCACCGACCTCGCACTGTCGACCAAGGTGGCGGGCGAGCTGCGCCAGTCCGGGCGGACGTCCGCCATGATCCACGACATCGCCGAGCTGATCGGCTACGTCAGCTCGTTCATGACGCTGCTGCCGGGCGACCTGATTCTCACCGGCACACCCGCGGGGGTGGGCCCGATGCAGGTGGGCGACGAGGTGTCGGTCACCGTCGAAGGGATCGGGACGCTGACCAACCGAGTCATCCGCCATGCCTGACGGCCCGCATAGACCTGTCCGCACCCGGTTCGCGCCCTCGCCGAGCGGCGACCTGCACATCGGCAACGTTCGTACCGCGTTGTACGCCTGGGCGTGGGCGCGGCACACCGGGGGCCGGTTCGTCTTCCGGATCGAGGACACCGACCGGTCCCGGGTGAGCAAGGCGGCGGTCGCCTCGGCGATCGAGGACCTTCGCTGGTTGGGCCTGGACTGGGACGAGGGTCCGCAGGTCGGTGGCGAGCACGGCCCTTACCAGCAGAGCGAACGGCTGCCGATCTACCACGAGTGGGTCGAGCGGTTCCTCGCCGACGGCGCTGCGTACCACTGCTACTGCACACAGGAGGAGCTGGACGCCGAGCGCGAGGCCCAGCGGTCCAAGGGCCTGCCGCCCGGCTACAGCGGGCGCTGTCGCGACCTCTCCGAGGATCAGGCCGCGGCCTTTCGGGCCGAGCGGCGCGACCCGGTTGTGCGGTTCCGAATGCCTCCGGGCACCACCTCGGTCCACGACACCATTCGCGGCGAGGTGGTCTTCGACCACGCCAACATCCCCGACTTCGTGATCATGCGGGCCAACGGCTATCCGCTGTACAACCTCGCGGTCTCGGTCGACGACGCGCTGATGCAGATCACCCACGTGGTCCGCGGCGACGACCTACTGGCCTCGACGCCACGCCAGATAGCGATCTACCGCGCGATGGGGATGCCGATCTCCGACGTGCCCGTGTTCACGCACTGCCCGTACGTCCTCGGTTCCGACGGCAAGCCGTTGGGGAAGCGCTACGGCTCGTCGGCCCTGGGGTGGTACCGCGACAACGGCTACCTCCCCGAGGCGATGGTCAACTATCTCGCCCTGCTCGGCTGGTCGCCGGGCGGCGACCGCGAGGACCTCAGCCTCGACGAACTGGTGACGACCTTCGACCTCGACCGGGTGGGCGCGACGGCCGGCCGGCTCGACCCGGCGAAGCTCGACGACATCAACGGAGACAAGATCCGCGCTCTTCCGGCGCCGGAGTTCGTCCGCCGGATCACGCCGTTCCTCGCCGAGGCGGGTGTCGTCGCCGAGGTTCCCGACGCCGACCAGGTGCGGTTCCTGCAGGCGGCCGCGCCACTGATCCAGGAGCGGGTCGGCCGCCTCACCGACGCCATCGACCTGCTGGCGTTCCTGTTCGTACGCGAGGACGTGTTCGCGGTCGAGCCCGAGGCCGCGGCGCGGGTGCTCACCGAGGACGCGAGGCCTGTGCTGGAAGGCGCGCACGCGGCCCTCGCCAACCTCGGTGAGTGGGACCACGCGTCGATCGAACGCGTGCTTCGCCGCTGCCTCGTCGAGGAGCTGGGGCGCCGGCCCAAGCACGCGTTCGGCCCGGTGCGGGTGGCGGTCAGTGGTCGACGGGTCTCGCCGCCGCTCTTCGAGTCACTGGAACTGCTCGGTCGGGAGCGGACCCTTCGCCGGATCCGCCGGGCCCTCGAGCGGCACGTCGGCGTCTGAGCCCGACGCGCTCGACGCGCTCGACGCGGCAGCCGCGGCCTTCGGAGACGCCTGATCCCTCCACAAGGTCACATCTGTGTCGCGGCGGCAACCTGCAGACGGGCTCGCGGCATCCTGCCGAGTAGATGAGACCGCTACGGGGAGGTCACATGTCCGATGCACAGGCGCAGGAACGTACGCAGGTACCCGATCACCGCGGCCTGGCGGAACCACAGCTGGAGGCCCTTGTCGCCGAGGGTTGGGAGCTTCCGCCCGCGCTGACGGGGAGCAGGCGGCGGCTGGCGCAGGCCGTACCCGCCCTGTATCCGCTCGCGGTCGCCGCGCATCGGGCGCGCCGCCGGGTGCGGTGGCTGACGTCGGGTACGCGGTGGGCGACCCGGCGGCGCGGGGACGACCTGCCGGTTCGGGTCAAGCGGCACAACTCCCTGCTGCTCCGGCAACTCGGCGAGAGCGAGATGTGGCTTCAGCACAACAAGGTCGCGAACCTTCGCATCGCGGCACCCCGCCTCGACGGACTGCTGATCCATCCCGGCGAGACGGCGTCGTTCTGTCGGCTGGTCGGAAAGGCCAGTAGGCGCAGGGGCTACGTCGAGGGCATGCTCCTCTCCAACGGCAAGGCACGCGCAGGCATGGGCGGCGGTATCTGCCAGCTCGCCAACCTGCTGCACTGGATGTACCTCCACAGCCCACTCACGGTCGTCGAACGCTCCGCACACGGCTGGGATCCGTTCCCCGACAACGGTCGGGTGATCCCCTGGGGCACCGGCTGTGCGGTCTTCTACAACTACGTCGACCTGCAGGTCCGCAACGACACCGCCGCGACATTCCAGCTGCGGACCAGGGTCGGGTCGCGCTACCTGGAGGGCGAGCTCCGAGCCGACCGCGCGCTGCCGTACTCCTACTCGGTGTACGCCAAGGACGAGCAGTTCCTGCGGATCGGCGGCAGGTACTTTCGCCGCAACGAGATCTGGCGTTCGGTCATCGACCGGCGTACGGGTGACAGGGTGGGGGAGGAGCTCCTCAAGCGGAACTTCGCGCTGGCGACCTATGTGCCGAAGGAGATCGAGGGTGCCGAGCCGCCCAGGGACGCGGCGTGACCGAGCCGCTTTGGGATCGGCGGCGGGCCTCCGGTATCCTGCTTCGCGGCCCGCGTTGCGGCGTTCGGGTCCACCCATGGGGTATGGGGTAATTGGCAGCCCGACGGATTCTGGTTCCGTTAGTCTAGGTTCGAGTCCTAGTACCCCAGCGAGTGAGCTGGATGGGTGCTTGCTAGAGTTCAGCTCGCTTGTGCGGCCCCGTTGTGTAGCGGCCTAGCACGCCGCCCTCTCAAGGCGGTAGCGCCGGTTCGAATCCGGTCGGGGCTACGTACGAATTCAAAGCGGCCGGTGCCTGACGCACCGGCCGCTTTCGTTTGCCCTACGGCGGATCACTCCGCCGCCCGGCGTAGCGAGTCCGAGAGTCGTTCGGCGGCGGCCATGACGGCGGGTGCGTGCATCCGGCCGGGCTGGCGCGAGAGGCGTTCGAGCGGGCCGGACACCGAGACCGCCGCGACGACCTTGCCGGACGGCGAGCGGATCCCCGACGAGACGGAGGCGACGCCGGCCTCGCGCTCGCCGACGCTCTGAGCCCAACCACGGCGGCGTACGGCGGCGAGGGTGGCGGCGGAGAACTTCGCGCCCTGGAGGCCGCGGTGGAGCCGCTCGGGCTCCTCCCAGGCGAGCAGGATCTGCGCCGCGGAGCCGGCGTGCATGGTCAGTTGCGTGCCCACCGGGATGGTGTCGCGGAGACCGGTCGGCCGTTCGGCGGCGGCGACGCACACGCGCCCGTCGCCCTGCCGGCGGAAGAGTTGCGCCGACTCCCCGGTGATGTCCCGCAACCGCGCGAGAACGGGGCCTGCGGCCGCCAGGAGCCGGTCCTCGCCGGCCGCGGCGGCCAGCTCGCCGAGCCTGGGGCCGAGGATGAACCGCCCCTGCATGTCCCGGGCAACCAGGCGGTGGTGTTCGAGCGCGACCGCCAGCCGGTGGGCTGTCGGGCGGGCAAGACCGGTGACCTGTACGAGTCCGGCAAGGGTGGCCGGGCCGGCTTCGAGGGCACCAAGAACGAGCGCTGCCTTGTCAAGAACGCCGACTCCGCTAGAGTTGTCCATGACTCGATATTGCCGTCTCGAATTGCGAGACGCAAGCCCGGAAGGGCAAAAGGACGCAGCCGGACACCCCAAAACTACGCAGGTCCGGAAACTGCGATTGATCCCATCTGGAGGAAGAAATGCGGAGCACCCTCGCGGAGAAGGTGTGGGAGGAACACGTCGTCCGTCGCAGCGAGGGTGAACCTGATCTCCTCTACATCGACCTCCATCTCGTTCACGAGGTGACGAGCCCGCAGGCCTTCGACGGGCTGCGCCTCGCCGGCCGCCCCGTCCGCCGTCGCGATCTCACGATCGCGACCGAGGACCACAATGTCCCGACGGTGGACGTCGACAAGCCGATCGCCGACCCGGTTTCGCGTACGCAGGTCGAGACCCTGCGGCGCAACTGCGAGGAGTACGGCATCCGGCTCCACCCGCTGGGCGACGCCGACCAGGGCATCGTGCACATCATCGGCCCGCAGCTCGGCCTCACCCAGCCAGGGATGACGATCGTGTGCGGCGACTCCCACACCTCGACCCACGGCGCCTTCGGCGCACTGGCGTTCGGGATCGGCACCAGCGAGGTCGAGCACGTCCTTGCCACGCAGACCCTTCCGCAGAGCCGGCCCAAGACGATGGCCGTGACGGTCGACGGCACCCTGCCTCCCGGCGTCACGCCGAAGGACCTCGTACTCGCCCTCATCGCCCACGTCGGCACCGGCGGCGGACAGGGACACGTGGTCGAGTACCGCGGAGAGGCGTTCCGCGCGATGTCGATGGAAGGCCGGATGACGGTCTGCAACATGTCCATCGAGTGGGGCGCCAAGGCCGGCATGGTGGCACCCGACGACACCACCTTCGGCTATCTCGAGGGGCGTCCACATGCCCCCACGGGCAAGGACTGGGAGGCCGCCCTCGACTACTGGCGTGGTCTCACGACCGACGACGACGCGACCTTCGACCGGGAGGTACGCCTGGATGCGGGCGCAATGTCGCCGTTCGTCACCTGGGGAACCAACCCCGGCCAGGGCGTGCCCCTGGACGGCAGAGTGCCCCACCCGTCCGACTACGACGACCCCGGCGCCCAGGTCTCGGCCGAGCGGGCCCTTACCTACATGGGACTCGAGGCGGGTACGGCGATGCGCGACATCGCCGTCGACACGGTGTTCCTCGGCTCCTGCACCAACGGCCGGATCGAGGACCTGCGGGCCGCCGCCGGCGTCCTCAAGGGCCGGCAGGTGGCGTCCGGCGTACGCATGCTGGTGGTTCCGGGATCGGGACGTGTCCGCCTGCAGGCCGAGGCGGAGGGGCTCGACGTCCTCTTCAAGGACGCCGGGGCGGAGTGGCGTGGTGCTGGTTGCTCCATGTGTCTCGGCATGAACCCCGACCAGCTCGCTCCCGGTGAGCGGAGCGCCTCGACGTCCAACCGCAACTTCGAAGGCCGGCAGGGCAAAGGCGGGCGTACCCACCTGGTCTCGCCGCTCGTAGCCGCCGCCACAGCGGTCTCCGGCCACCTCGCCTCGCCTGCCGACCTGTCGGGCGCAGCCGCGCTCTGAACCCGAACCAGGAGCCTCGAAGCCATGGAGAAGTTCACCGTCCACACCGGCAGGGCCGTTGCGCTGCGGCGGTCCAACGTCGACACCGACCAGATCATCCCGGCGGTCTACCTCAAGCGGGTCACGCGCACGGGCTTCGGCGACGGCCTCTTCGCCGCCTGGCGTGGCGATCCCGACTTCGTGCTGAACCGGCCGGAGTCCGAGGGCGCCTCGATCCTCGTGGCAGGACCGGACTTCGGCACCGGTTCGTCGCGGGAGCATGCGGTCTGGGCCCTGCAGGACGGTGGCTTCAAGGTCGTCATCGCCGCGAGGTTCGGAGACATCTTCCGGGGCAACTCCGGGAAGGCCGGCCTGCTGACCGCGCTGGTCGACCACAAGGTCGTCGAACGCCTGTGGCAGTTGCTCGAAGCCGAACCCGCGGCTGCCGTCACCGTCGACCTGGAGCAGCAGCTGGTGCTCGCCGGCGACGGGCCGGACTCGATCCGCGAGTCCTTCGACATCGACGGCTACACGCGTTGGCGCCTGCTCGAAGGGCTCGACGACATCGGCATCTCGCTCACGCATGTCGACCAGATCGACGCGTACGAAGCCCGGCGTTCGCCCCTTCGACCCACCACGATCCGGTCGAGCGGCAACTGAGAAGGGCCGAAAAGGCGGCCCAAGAGGCCGCGACACGCCCGGCTGTGACCGAGTTCACCACTTTATTTTCTTGAGGCCGACAGCGGCTCGGACGAGTGTGCCCGGATTCGCCGGGGGGCCCGAGTTTCGCCAGCCAGCGAAGCATTCCCACGGGCTCGCTCGCGGTCCTTCGCTCAGAGGTCCGCGCCGGCCCCGGGTCCGGGACGACGACCTCCACGACATTCACTCCGGAGCGGAGCCTGACGGCGGGCCACATCGCCAGATCCCAACGCCACAAGGGACATCGCTCCCGTGAGGTGGTGCGGTGGGTATGGCGCGACACCGACCGGCACGGTGCCGGACGTGGGTCAGCGGGCTGGTTCCGGGGTGTGTCGGATTACCCGTAATCGCTACGCCAGCAGGCCCGATCGGGCTCTCGAGCGGTCCCGTCGGTACCTCCCGCGAACCGACCTCGACGGGCCTCGCACGGGCCTTTCGACCCGCCGAGAACCCGCGCAGAACAAGGTCGTTGGGGTGCTGCTTGTTGAGGAACGGCGCTACATTCCCTAACGTGCGCATGAACCGAGCGCAGGCTCGTACGACCCCGTTCACGGAGGGAAGCAGTGAACAAGTCTCAGTTGGTCGAAGCGCTGTCATCGCGTTTCGAGGGCAACAGGAAGAACGCGCAGCACGCGCTCGAGTCGGTAATCGACGTGATCACGCGCGCTGTGACGTCCGGTGAAAAGGTAGCCATCACAGGGTTCGGTGCGTTCGAGAAGATCGACCGCCCGGCCCGCATGGTTCGTAACCCTCGCACTGGCGAGCGGAAGCGGGCCAAGAAGACGTCGGTGCCGAAGTTCCGCGCCGGCGCAGAGCTGAAGGCAGTCGTGTCCGGCGCCAAGAAGCTGCCGAGACTCGCCACCGCCAAGAAGACCACGGCGACGCGGGCCGCCAGCAAGACGACGGCCACGAAGGCTCCCGCCAAGAGGGCGCCGGCAAAGAAGGCGGCGGCAAAGCGGTCGCCGGCCAAGCGGTCCGCCAGCAAGGTGACGGCGAAGAAGACCGCCGCCAAGAAGACCACGGCGAAGAAGACAACCGCCAAGAAGACAACCGCCAAGCGGGCACCCGCCAAGCGCGCAGCCAAGCGCTGAGCCCTTGCGGGAGTGGAGACACCCTGACAGTCAGAGGGCCGGCGCCTACCTCGGTAGGCACCGGCCCTTTGTCATGCCCTGGGCAAGCCCGGATGACACCCCGAGTCAGGGCAAGGCGCCATCAATCGGGCAGGACGTAGCCATCGATCCCACCGGCCGTAGCCATCAAGCCGACAGGCGTGAGCGATCAATTCGGCGGCGTGAGCGATCAATTCGGCAGGCGTGAGCGATCAATTCGGCCGGCGTCAGCGATCAATTCGGCCGGATGCAGCCATCAATTCGACAGGGTGTAGATGGTGAGGGACCGCACCTCGACCTCACCCTTGTCGATATCGCCGTCCACCTCGACCCGGACGCGTTGTCCGATCCGCAGGTGCCGCAGCCGCGAACCAGCGAGAGCCGCCGCACCGAAGGGGATCTCGACACCGTTGTCGGCGAGAACCGTTCCTGAGCGGCTGTCTGGGTCGTACGAACGCACCGTCGCCTGCATGCCGCGAGCCTAATGCCCCCAAGCCGGCGACCGGTCACAGCAGCAGGGCGACCGCCGAACGCGTCCGTGGGCCGAGGCCGAGGCGCATCGCTTCCCTCAGGTCGGTCTCCGTGTCGACGTCCCGGCGTACGGACGAGTCCGCCGGCAGGTCCAGCTCCACCGCGCCGGTGGCGAGGTGTGCCGCGCGGGAGGGTCCGCCGAACCGGGGGGTGAAGTCCGCGCGGGTGCCGGCGCAGTAGAGGGTCGTCCCGATCCCCGCACTGTCGGGGACGAACGAGTTCGGGTGTCGGCCGGCCGAGTCGAGCACCGGCGCAAGGTCCTGTGGTCGCAGCGCCGGCAGGTCGGCCAGCATCGCACCGATGGGGGAGTGGGGCCTTCGCTCCCACGCGACCGCGGCTCCGTGCAGCAGGGCGGCGTTGAGGCCTTCGTCGGGTTCGTCGGGCACGACCACCGCACCGAGTGCGGCCAGCGCGGCACCGGACTCGGCGTCGTGGGTGACGGCCAGGACCTCCACCACGCGAGGGCAGGCGAGTACCGCGCCCACCGTGTCGAGAGCCATGGCCCGGGCGAGAGCGGTGCGGTGGTCGCCGGCGAAGGGCGCCAGCCTGGACTTGCCGATCACCGCCGGTTTGACCGGAACGATGATCGACCAGCCGATGGAACTGCGGCGTCCGTCGAAGCGTTCATGCAGAGACATCGACGCCGATCCTCTCAGGGCCCGTTGTCGTGCTGGCGACCCGCTGTACGACGCGGTCAGGTGGGTCGTTCAGACTGGGACGGGCGAACGCGTGGGTTCCCGGACAATGCGCCTGCGACGCCAGACCAATCTGCTGCAAGCCCTGCGTCGCGTGTGCTGCGAGGGCCGAGGAGGACAGTGTGCCCCTGCCGACGACTACGCCCACACCGCCCACCGGTTTCTGCTACGACCTCGCGGCCGGGCTCCTGCTGCCGCTGATGCGGGTGGCCACGAGGCGCGACTGGACCGGCACCGAGAACCTCCCGGACCGCGGAGGCTTCATCGTCGTCACCAACCACCTGTCCTACTTCGACCCGTTGGCTCTCGGGCATTTCCTCCATGCCAACGGCAGGCCGCCCAGGTTCCTCGCGAAGTCGAGCCTGTTCGACATCCCTCTCGTCGGACCGTTCCTTCGCTCCGCCGGACAGATCCCCGTACACCGCGAGAAGCGCACGGCCGGTGACGCGCTCAAGGAGGCCTGCCTGGCTATCGATCGCGGCGAGTGCGTGGTGGTCTATCCCGAGGGCACGATCACGAGGGACCAACGGCTGTGGCCGATGATCGGCAAGACCGGTGCGGTACGGATCGCGTTGCGGACCGGGTGCCGGATCATCCCGGTCGCGCAGTGGGGCGCGCAGGAAGTCCTGATGCCGTACGCCAAGCTGCCGAGGCTGCTGCCGCGAAAGACCATGCGGATCGCCGTCGGCGATCCGGTCGACCTCTCCGCGTTCGAGGGCGTCGAGGCCACGCCGTCCCTTCTGAAGAAGGCGACGGTCATCGTCATGAGCGCGATCACCCAGCTCGTCGGCGGGCTCCGGGGCGAGCAACCGCCGCCGGAGCCGTTCGACCCGAGCAAGACCGACATCCCGACGATCGGCAACCCGTTCAAGCGACGGACCCGAAGGCGCTGACGGCGAACGGCGCCGGACGCCAACTGGCACTCATGATCCACGGACGCGCTCGAGAGTGTCGGACAGATCGGCCCACAGGTCGTCGACGTCCTCGATCCCGACACTCATCCGGACCAGGTTCTCCGGGATGGTGGTGGCTTCGCCCTCCCAACGACGTCGGCGTTCCATCGTGGACTCCACCCCGCCGAGGCTCGTCGCGTGCACCCAGAGCCGGGTCGACCGGGTGAGCTCCTCGGCAGCCGTGGCACCACCGCGCACCTCGATCGCCACGATCGCGCCGTACGCCGCCATCTGCGTCGAAGCCCGCTCGTGCCCGGGATCCGACGGCAGCCCGGGATAGCGCACCCGCTCCGCCGCCGGGTGCGAGACGAGCCGCCGGGCCAGCTCGGCCGCGTTGGCACAGGCGCGCTCGACCCGCAGGTGGAGGGTGCGGAGTCCGCGCAGGGCGAGCCAGGTCTCGAACGGCCCCGGAATGGCACCGACCTTCTTGCGGCGGCCGAGCAGTTCCGCGTGCAGGGCGTTGCCGCGCGAGGTATCGGAGGTGACGAGGGCGCCGAGGACGGCGTCACTGTGCCCGGCGAGGTACTTCGTCGCCGAGTGCAGGACGACGTCCGCGCCCGCATCAAGGGGACGTTGCAGGAGCGGGGTGGCGAACGTGTTGTCGACGACGACCGTCGCGCCCGCGTCCCGGGCGGCAGCGCAGACCGCGGGCAGGTCCGCGACCTCGAGAGCCGGATTCGTGGGCGACTCGACCAGGACCAGGTCCGCACCCTGCGCGGCCGTACGTACCGCCTCGGTGTCGGCGATGTCGACGAGGCGGTACGACGAGATCCGCCCGGACGCCGCGAGGTCGGCCAGCTGCCCCAGGGAGCCGAGGTAGGCGTGCCGTGGTGCGACGACCACCCCGCCGACCGGCACCAGGTCGAGAACGGTCGCGACGGCCGCCAGCCCGGACGCGTACGCCAGTGCCCGCCCGCCCTCCAATGCGCCCAGGACGTCCTCGAATGCGCCCCAGGTGGGGTTGTCGTACCGCCCGTACTCCATGGCGCCACCCGCCACGTAGGTCGACGCCAGGACGAGCGGAGGGTTCAGCGGCGCGTCGGGGGAGTGCGCAGGGCGGCCGGCCGTGACGGTGAGTGTCGACTGTGCGAGCTTTTCTCCGGATTCGGGCATGCGGCGATTCTTCCTGACCTGGTACGTCCGCAACCCGTGACATCGGGACGGTTCGGCCGAGTAGGGTCGGGGCGATGAACGACCCCGAGCGGACCCCGTCGACCGGCGGCGCGTCCTCCCCCAACGGCCCCAAGCCCCGTGTCGCCGTCGTCTTCGGCGGCCGGAGCTCGGAGCACGCCGTCTCGTGCCTGACGGCGGGCAGCGTCCTGCGAGCCATCGACCACGACCGCTACGACGTGGTGCCGATCGGCATCACCCTCGACGGCCGGTGGGTGCTCGAGCGCGAGGAGCCCGAACGGCTCGCCATCGAGGGCGGCCGGTTGCCGGAGGTCGACGAGAAGGGCACCGCGGTGGTGCTCGCCAACGACACCGACAACGGCCTGGTCGCACTCGACGCGGCGACGGGCCCCGCCACCCTGGGCCAGGTCGACGTCGTGTTCCCGTTGCTGCACGGGCCGTTCGGCGAGGACGGCACGCTCCAGGGACTGCTCGAGATGGCGGGCGTCCGTTACGTCGGCGCCGGCGTCCTCTCGAGCGCCATCGCCATGGACAAGGCCTACGCCAAGCTCGTCTTCCAGGCCAACGGCTTCCCGGTCGCGCCCTACACCGTCCTCGAGCCGGGCGCGTGGGACCGCGACCACTCGGCGTGCGAGGAGGCCGTCGCGTCGCTCGGCTACCCCGTCTTCGTCAAGCCCACCCGCGGCGGTTCCAGCATCGGCATCACCCGGGTCAACCGGCCGTCCGACCTCGCCAACGCGGTCGAGAAGGCACGGCAGTTCGACCCCAAGGTGCTCGTGGAGTCCGCGGTCGAGTCCGCGCGCGAGATCGAGTGCGGCGTGCTGGAGAGCCTGGACGGTGGGCCGCCGGAGGCCAGCCCGGTCGCGGAGATCTGCTACGACAGGGAGTTCGAGTTCTACGACTTCGAGGCGAAGTACCTCGACGACGAGGCGCACGTCGACCTCCGCCTCCCCGCCGACCTGCCGTCCGACGTCGAGCGCCAGGTCCGCCAGCTCGCGGTGACGGCGTTCAAGGCGATCTCGGCCGAAGGTCTCGCCCGCGTCGACTTCTTCCTGCGCGCGGACGGCACCGTGCTCCTCAACGAGATCAACACGATGCCCGGCTTCACGCCGTACTCCATGTTTCCCCGGATGTGGGACGCCGCCGGCCTCGACTACCCCGCCCTGGTCGACCGGCTCCTCCAGCTCGCCCTCCGCCGGCCGACCGGCCTGCGCTGACGGCGGCGCCGCCCGACCGCTACTGGCAGGGCTGGCGTTCCGGTACGTGCTTTCGGACGGCCGCCGCCAGGTCGACCAGCACGCTTCCTGGTGGCTCGTACTCCGCGGGCACGGAGACCTCGACGTACGTCGCGCGCCCGACGGTCGTGAAGATGTAGCCGCGCCTGGCCCGCTCGGCGAACCAGCCGACGCCGTTGACCTCCGCGCAGGGCGAGGTATGCCGGAGCTTCGCCGGTCTCCCGACCCCGCAGCGCAGGACGACCGGAGGGTCGCCCCACGCCGCGGCGAGCGCGGTCCCGGGCGAGACCTGGCGCGCCTCGGCGTCGACCACCGTGCGGGGGAGGTCCTTGACGACCGCCCGGCAGGCGGTGGCCGCGGCCCCGGTCGGGTGCGGTGGGGTCACGGTGACGGCCGAGGGGGCGCAGCCCGCGGTCGCGAGAACGACCGCGACCAGCGCGGCCGCGGCCCGACCAATGCCTGCGGTGCGGCTACCAGCTGTGGGCACGGGCGGCCGACCCTGGCGCTGGGGGATCCGGCTCTGGTCTCCCGCGCCTAGATGTGTACGACCGGGCAGGTGAGGGTGCGGGTGATCCCGGCCACGCCCTGGACGCGGGCGACCACCAGGCGGCCGAGCTCGTCGACGTTGCTCGCCTCCGCCCGCACGATCACGTCGTAGGGGCCGGTGACGTCTTCCGCGAGGGTCACGCCCTTGATGCCGGCGATCTGCTCGGCGACCTCGGCCGCCTTGCCGACCTCGGTCTGGATGAGGATGTAGGCCTGGACCACCACTGTTCGTCCTCCCGGGTTTGGGGGGCCCGCACCACGCGGAAGCGTCGCGGAGCTCCAGGTCGGATCACGTCGGGTGGTCACGGTATCGCGGGACCTCGGGCAACGGGTGGCGCGGCCTCGTCTCGGCGCGGCTGAGGCCGGACCCGCAGCCGGACAGCACGTGTCGAAATTGCGACCCGGCCCCGCGAGCCGACACGATGGACGAGCACGACGAGCACGACGAGCACGACGAGACGAAGTCAGACGGAGGAGCGGCCGCGTGGGCAGTGTTCAGGGTGGAAGCGGTCAGACGCTCGCCGATCTCGGTGAGTTCGGCCTCATCGACCTGCTGCGGGAGCGGCTCGAGGGCCACGAACACATCCTGCTCGGACCCGGCGACGACGCGGCGGTCATCTCCTCGCCCGACGGCCGGGTGGTCGCGACGACCGACATGCTGGTCGAGGGCCGGCACTTCCGCCGCGACTGGGCCGAGGCCTACGACGTCGGCCGGAAGGCTGCCGCGCAGAACCTCGCCGACGTGGCTGCCATGGGCGCCGTACCCACCGCCCTGCTGGTGGGCTTCGGTGCCCCGCCCGACCTGCCGGTGCGGTGGGCACTCGACCTGGCCGACGGCCTGCGCGACGAGTGCGCCGGGGCGGGCGCCTCCGTCGCGGGAGGCGACGTTGTCGCGTCCGGGTCGGTGATCGTCGCGATCACCGCGCTCGGCACGCTCGAAGGACGTCCACCCCTCACCCGGGCCGGCGCGCGTCCTGGAGATGTCGTGGCGGTGTGTGGGCGCCTCGGCTGGTCCGCGGCGGGCCTCGCCGTCCTCGGCCGCGGGTTCCGGTCGCCCCGCGCCGTCGTGGAGGCACACCGGCGCCCGGATCCGCCGTACGCCGCAGGGCCCGAGGCGGCCGCTCTCGGGGCGAGCTCCCTGATCGATGTCAGCGACGGACTGATCGCCGACCTCGGCCATGTCGCGCGGGCGAGCCGGGTCCGCATCGACCTCCACGCGGGGGCTCTCGAGGTGGCGGAGCCCCTGCAGGCAGTGGCGGCGGCGATCGGGATCGACCCGCTGTCGTTCGTGCTGACCGGCGGAGAGGATCACGCGCTGGCCGGTACGTTCGGGCCCGACGTCGCGCTCCCGACGCACTGGCGGGTCGTCGGCCGGGTCTGCGAGTCCGCCGAGCTGCCGGACGAGGTGCAGCAAAGTGCGCCACCCGTCACGGTCGACGGCGCGGAGTACGCCGGCCCGGCGGGCCACGACCACTTCCGCTGACCTGCGTTCCGATCGAGGAGGGTCGCCCGGCCGCGACGCGGTCCTGGGGCGCCACACCGGACGCGGACAGCAAGAAGGCCGGCCACCGCGTGGGTGGCCGGCCTCAGACGGGGACGGTGCAGGTCAGCGCGTGACCTTGCCAGCCTTCAGGCAGGATGTGCAGACGTCGAGGCGCTTCGCGCTGCCCTCGACCGTCGCGCGAACCCTCTGGATGTTGGGGTCGAAGCGCCGCTTGGTGCGGCTCCTGACCTTCCGCTTCAGCGCGTTACGGCCCAGGCGTGACACCTTGTTGCCGAAGACGGGCCCCTTGCCACAAACGTCGCAGACGGCAGCCACCGGAGACTCCTGAGCAGGTTTGCTGGATAAGGACAATCGCCCGACGCCGAATGGCGCTCAAGGGCAACCGGTCGAGAGTATCCGACGCGGGGGCCCGGACGCCAACCGGGGCCGAGGGGGAGGTCCTCGATAGCCTTCGGGCGACGAGTCGGGAGCCCACCTTACGACCCGCTGACTGCGGCTCGGCTGCGGCCGGGGACGCCGACGGTAGGCTCGGCGACGCGGTTGCCGGCGGGATCCGGGCGACTCCTCCCGAGGTCGACGTCCACGCCGGCGCCCAACCCTGGTACCCCCTCCTCCCCGGAGTGGAATGACGGCGGTGCGGTGATGGCGAAGGTTGTTCCGCTGAAGGCGAAGGCGGCTCTCGGCACGCAGCTGCCGAGCGTCGTCAGCAAGCCCACGGCCAAGGTGCTCGCCGACAAGCTCGACATCCTGACCGTGGGCGACCTGCTGCGGCACTATCCCCGCCGCTACGTCCAGCGGGGCGAGCTCACCAACCTGGACGAGCTGCGGGTCGGCGAGGACGCCACCGTGATGGCGGAGGTCTCCGCCGTCAACGGGCGCCCGATCCAGATGCGGAACAAGGGCCGCCGGGGACACCTGCTCGAGGTCGTCGTCACCGACGGTCGGGGCAAGCTGTCCCTGACCTTCTTCAACCAGCAGTGGCGGGCGAACCAGCTGCAGGTGGGCATGCGCGGCCTCTTCGCCGGAAAGGTCGACACGTTCCGCGGCAAGCGCCAGCTCACCCACCCCGACTTCGTCCTCTTCACCGACGACGAGGACCTCGACGACAACCTCACCGAGGCGTTCGCGGGCCAGCTCATGCCGATCTATCCCGCGACCTCGCAGCTGGCCACGTGGACCATCGCCAGGTGCGTACGCCGGGTGCTGGACACCCTCGGCGACGTGGGCGACCCGATCCCGCCGGACGTACGCGACCGGCACGGACTGCTGAACCTGCGCGACGCGTTCTTCTCCCTGCACCGCCCGGCCGCCCAGTCCGACGTCCAGGCAGCGCGCGAGCGGTTCCGCTTCGAGGAGGCGTTCGTCCTGCAGGTGGAGCTCGCCCGCCGACGTTCGGCGGCCCGCGACCTGCCCGCCACGCCCCGGGTCGCGAAGCCCGACGGGATCCTCGCCGCGTTCGACGCGCGGTTGCCGTTCGCGCTCACGGCGGGGCAGCGCGAGGTGGGCGACGCCCTCACCGCCGACCTCGCCCGCGACCACCCCATGCAGCGACTGCTCCAGGGTGAGGTCGGCAGCGGCAAGACCGTGTGCGCGGTACGCGCGATGCTGGCGGTCGTCGACTCGGGCGGGCAGGCCGCCCTGCTCGCACCGACCGAGGTGCTCGCCCAGCAGCACTACCGGTCGATCACCGGCCTGCTCGGACCGCTCGCCGAGAGCGGCCTGATCGGTGGCGCCGACGAGGCCACGCGGGTGGCCCTGCTCACCGGCGGCCAGAGCGCCGCCGTACGCCGCCGGACGTTGCTCGAGGTCGCCTCGGGCGCGGCCGGCCTCGTGGTCGGCACGCATGCGCTGCTCGAGGACAAGGTGATGTTCGCCGACCTGGGCCTGGTCGTGGTCGACGAGCAGCACCGGTTCGGTGTCGAGCAGCGGGCGGCTCTCACCAGCAAGGCCGGCGGCTCGCCCCCACACGTCCTGGTCATGACGGCCACGCCGATTCCGCGCACGGTGGCCATGACCGTGTTCGGTGATCTCGAGGTCTCGACGCTGACCGAGCTCCCGAGCGGCCGGGCTCCGATCCAGACCAACGTCGTCCCCGTGGCCGACCGGCCGTCCTGGCTCGGCCGGGTCTGGGACCGGGTACGCGAGGAGGTCGCCGCGGGGCGCCAGGCGTACGTCGTCTGCCCGCGGATCGGCGACGAAGGCGCTGACGGCAGCGAGGGCGCCGGCGGTGCCGGCGGGACAGGCCCGCAGGAGCCCGACGGCAGCGCACCACCGGTGCTCACCCTGATCGAGGGCGGCCGGGGTGGCGCCGCCGTCCGGGCACCCTCGAGCCGGCCCGAGGCGGTCGCCCTGGTCGACGTCGCCGCCGTCCTCGCCGACGGCCCGCTGGAGGGCCTGGCGGTCGAGGTCCTGCACGGGCGGCTGGCTCCCGACACCAAGGACGCCGTGATGCGCCGCTTCGCCGAGGGCGAGATCGACGTACTCGTGGCGACGACGGTGATCGAGGTCGGCGTCGACGTCCCCAACGCCTCGACGATGGTCGTGATGGATGCCGACTGGTTCGGCGTCTCCCAGCTGCACCAGCTGCGAGGCCGGGTCGGGCGCGGCGGCCATCCCGGGCTCTGTCTGCTGGTCACGGGAGCGGCGGAGGGCTCACCGTCCCGTACCCGCCTCGACGCAGTTGCCTCCACGACCGACGGGTTCGAGCTCAGCCGACTCGACCTCGAACAACGCCGCGAGGGTGACGTGCTGGGAGCGGACCAGTCGGGACGTCGTTCGAGCCTGCGGATGCTCGCCGTCATCCGGGACGAGGGCGTCATCGCCGACGCCCGCGCCGACGCCGCCGAGGTGGTCGCCGCCGATCACGACCTCCGCCGGATGCCGGCGCTGCGCGAGGCGGTCGAGGCGTTGTACGCCGACGACCGCGCCGACTACCTCGAGAAGACCTGAGCCAGACTCGTGATCGATGCCCCGGTCCAGGTGATCTCGTCCATGACGTGCCCACCTGCGTGGTCCGGTGCGAGCAGCCGCAGCGGACGCATCCCGGCGGCCTCGGCGCCGTGGAGCTCGTTGCTGTCGCCGTCACCGACGTACACGCACTCCTCCGGGTCGACGTCCAGCCGCTCGCAGACCAGCGCGTAGATCGCGGGGTCGGGCTTCTTCAGCCCCACGTCCACCGAGAACACCGGCGCGTCGACGAGGGGCGCCACCGGCAGGTCCGGCCAGTGGGCTGGGAGCTCGTGCGTGCAGTCGCTCACCAGGCCGATGCGGAAGCCGTTGTTCCTGAGCTCGCGAAGCGTGGGTTCGGCCTCCGGCCGCAGGCGGAGGTAGCCCTGCTGGGTCGTATGCCGGATCTCGCACGCGGCCGCCACTGTCCGGTCGTCCACGACGGCACCGGAGGCCTCCGCCAGCCAGCGCATCGTCGCGGCGAGGTCGCCCAGTCTGCCGGTCGCCCGGTCTCGCCAGGACGCCTTCAGGGCCGCTTGGTACGCCCCGACCGGGACGCCGAGGGCCGCCGCCACGCGGGCGTGGTCGGCATCCCGTTCGCTGGCAGGGACGCTCTCGGTCAACGTGCCGAAGAAGTCGAAGATCACCGCGCGCTCGCCCACGGGACGACGGTAGTGGATACGCCCACCGCTGCGGCGGGTCCACCGGGCACCGATCCGGGCTGAGAGGATGGTCGACGTGAGCCGCATCGTCGCCGGTGAGGCCCGCGGGCGGCGGTTGGCCGTCCCGGCGGGCCGCGACACGCGCCCGACATCCGACCGCGTACGCGAGGCCATGTTCTCCTCCCTCGAGTCCGACCTCGGCGGTCTCTCCGGCCTCACCTTCCTCGACGTCTACGCCGGCAGCGGCGCCATCGGCCTGGAGGCGCTGTCGCGCGGAGCGAGCGCGGTGGTCCTGGTCGAGGCCAACCGCCGCGCGGCGGGGGTGATCCGGCAGAACGTCCGTACGACCGGCCTCCGCGGCGCCGTGGTCCTCATGGCCAAGGTGGAGCGCCTGGTGGGCGAGGCGCCTCCGACGGCCGCGCCGTTCGACATCGTGTTCCTCGACCCGCCGTACGCCCTGTCCGGCGCGGAGGTGAGTGCGGTCCTCACCGCCCTGGGGGAGCGCGGCTGGCTGGCCGACGACGCGGCGGTGGTGGTCGAACGGTCTTTCCGCACCGGAGAGTTCGACTGGCCGCCCGGATTCGACGCGGACCGTTCGCGACGCTACGGCGACACGGTGCTTTGGTACGGTCGCGCCACGGGCAAGGAGTGATGCCGCACCAGACCCGCCCTCGTGCGTTCTCCATCGCGCACACGAGACATCCAGGAGTCGTCAGTGCACCGCGCTGTCTGTCCGGGGTCGTTCGACCCGGTCACCAACGGACACCTCGACATCATCGTCCGGGCCGCCCGGCTCTTCGACGAGGTGACCGTCGCGCTGGGCTCCAACCCACGCAAGACCGGGCTCTTCAGCATCGAGGAGCGGGTGGAGATGCTGCGCGAGGTCACCAAGGACCTCGGCGAGATCAGGATCGCCACGTTCGACGGCCTGCTGGTCGACTTCTGCCGTGAGCGGGGGATCCAGGCCATCGTGAAGGGGCTCCGCGCGGTCGGCGACTTCGACTACGAGCTGCAGATGGCGCAGATGAACTTCCGCCTCGCTGGCATCGAGACGGTCTTCGTACCCACGAGTCCCGAGTACTCTTTCTTGTCGTCGAACCTGGTGAAGGAAGTCGCGACCTACGGAGGCGACGTGTCCGGACTCATTCCGCCACACGTACTCCGCCGGCTCGCTGAGCGGCTCGCCGCCGAGTGAGCGCAGACTCGGCGTCGTGAACCACTCTCGCGGCCCCCTACGAGACGACGAGGCCCGACCCGGCCACCGCCCGGAGGCGGCGGTTCCGGGAACGTCTCGTGGACAGGGGCAGCGCGACCAACGACACCGAGACGTCGGGCCGGCCGAGCCGGCCGGGCGACAGCAGGCCCCTTCGAAAGGACACGCGGTGGACGTGCAGCACAAGCTCGACGCGATCCGGAGGACGGTCGCGGACGCGCGCTCGATGCCGATGTCGGCGTCGTGCGTCGTCAACCGGAAGCAGCTGCTCGCGGATCTCGGCGAGGTCAAGCGCCTGTTGCCTGACGAGTTCGCCGAGGCACGCTCGGTGATCGAGCACCGCGAGGCCGCGATCAACGAGGGCAGAACCGAGGCGGCCCGTCTCGTCGAAGAGGCCCGCCGGGAGCGGTGGGCGCTCCTGCACGAGACCGACGTCTACCGCGAGGCGAGGCGCTCCGCCGACGAGATCGTGGCGCAGGCCCGCGACGAGGCGGAGGGGCTCCGCCGCGAGGTCGACGACTACGTCGACCACAAGCTCGCGAGCTTCGAGATCGCCCTCCACAAGACCCTGGCCTCGGTCGCCCAGGGCCGCGACCGGCTCCGCGACCGGGGAGCGGGACCTGGACGCCGTGGGCAGAGCGACGTCCCGCTCTCGCCGCGGGAGACCGACGACTACGTCGATCACAAGCTGGCCCGGTTCGAGCACTCCCTCCACAAGACGCTCGACGCCGTGACCCGGGGCCGGGAGCGGCTCCGGGACCGGAGCGGGCTCGACGCCTTCGCGACCGACGACGGCAGCGGCCTGCCGCTGCCCGGCAACTGATCGACCCGGGCAAGCGGGGCACATGGGGCAGGGGGTCCGTTGAGGACAACCGCCGGGCTCAGGTACGCTCGATAGCCGGTCTCGATCTGGGCCCGAGTCAGTCATGCGCAACGATGAAAGCAAGGACGCCTTGAGTACCCTCGACCCTCAGGCGCCGCTCGTGCTCGACGTCCGCGAGCTCGGCCGCCGCCCGGGGGCCCAACGCAAGCTCCGGCTTTCCGTCACAGCACCTGCTGGCTTGGGCACGGATGTGCTCGGCGTACCCGAGGGAACCACTCTCGAGCTGGATGTCCGGCTCGAGGCGGTGATCGAGGGGGTGCTCGCGTCCGGTACGACGCGGGTGCCGCTCACCGGCGAGTGCGTACGCTGCCTGGAGCCGCTCGAGCGGGCGCTCGATGTCGACTTCCAGGAGCTCTACGCCTATGCCGAGAGCGAGGTCGAGGACGACGAGGCCAGCCGGCTCGAGGGAGACCTACTCGATCTCGAACCGGTGGTCCGGGACGCGGTGGTGCTCGCGCTGCCGTTCCAACCGGTGTGCAGGGACGACTGTCCGGGTCTCTGCCCGCGCTGTGGCGGGCGACTGGCCGACGATCCTGACCACCGGCACGAGGCTGAGATCGATCCGCGATGGGCGGCTCTCGCCGTACTCGCTGACGACAGCACGAAGGACAGCGACGACGAGAGTGCCGGCAACGACCGGCGCTCCCAGATGAAGGAGTAGTGCAGTGGCGGTTCCAAAGCGGAGGGTTTCGCGGAGCAACACCCGCAGCCGGCGGGCACAGTGGAAGGCCACTGCGCCGCAGCTGGTGACCTGCGCCAACGCTGCCTGCCGCAGCAGGCATCTGCCGCACCGTGCGTGCCCCGCGTGCGGCCAGTACGGTCCGCGAGGTGGCCGCCGCCAGGTCCTCGACGTCTGAGGGTGCCTGTGGACCGTGCCGGTAGGACGATGGCGTACGACGAGCTGACCGCGCGGTTCGGGCTGTCGCTCGACAGCGCTCTGCTGGAGCGCGCGCTGACGCATCGTTCCTACGCCTACGAGAACGGTGGACTGCCCACCAACGAGCGCCTCGAGTTCCTGGGCGACGCGGTGCTGAGCATCGTCATCACCGACGCCCTTTTCCGTACCCACCCCGACCTGTCCGAGGGCCAGCTGGCGAAGTTGCGGGCGGCCGTGGTCAACATGCGTGCGCTCGCGGGGGTTGCACGCGGGTTGGAGCTGGGTCGCTACCTTCGCCTCGGTCGCGGTGAGGAGACGACCGGCGGCCGCGACAAGTCGTCGATCCTCGCCGACGCCGTCGAGGCCGTGATCGGTGCGGTCTATCTCGCGGGCGGGTTCCCCCTCGCGTCCGAGTTCGTCCATAGGCTCTTCGACCCGCTGTTGGAGGCCTCGGCCGGCATGGGCGCGGGTCTCGACTGGAAGACCAGCCTGCAGGAGTTGACCGCGCGGGCCTCGCTGGGCGTCCCGGAGTACCTCGTCGGCGAAGAGGGTCCCGACCACGAGAAGCTGTTCACGGCCCATGTCGTGGTCGGCGGCAACGACTACGGCGTCGGCACCGGCCGGAGCAAGAAGGAAGCCGAGCAACAGGCCGCCGAGGTGGCCTGGACGGCGATCCGCACCATGCTCGGCGAGGGTGCCGACCCGACCGCCTCCCACGACGATCGCGGTCGTTCGCGCAAGCCCCCGGGTGCGGGATCGGCCCAACGCCCCGTCTCTCCCTGACGCGGTACGGGTAGATGCCCGAGCTCCCCGAGGTCGAGGTGGTGCGGCGCGGCCTCGAGCGTTTCGTCGTCGGCCGCCAGATCGGCGCGGTGGAGGTGCTCCACCCCCGTCCGGTCCGGCGGCATGCGGCCGGAGCTCGGGACTTCGCCGACCGACTGCGCGGCCAGCGCGTCCTCGCCGCCTGTCGGCGCGGAAAGTACCTCTGGCTGCCGTTGGACTCAGGGGACGCGGTGGTCGCACACCTTGGCATGAGCGGCCAACTCGTCGTCCAGCCACCCGACGCGCCCGACGAGGCGCATCTCCGGGTGCGGATCTCGTTCGTCGAGCCCGGAACTGACCCCGCGACGGAGCTTCGGTTCGTCGACCAGCGGATGTTCGGCGGCCTGTCGATCAGCACCGGCGGTGCGGGGCTGCCCGGCGAGATCTCCCACATCGCGCGGGACCCGATCGACCCCGAGTTCGACGACGAGGCCTTCGTCCGGGCACTGCGCCGCAGGCGTACGGGTGTCAAGCGCGCCTTGCTCGACCAGACGCTGGTCTCCGGCGTCGGCAACATCTATGCCGACGAGGCGCTCTGGCGGGCACGGCTTCACTATGCGCGGGCGACCGACCGGCTCCGTCCGGCCGAGGCCGCGCGGGTGCTCGAGGCGGTCCGTGAGGTAATGGGGCTCGCGCTCCTCGCCGGTGGAACGTCGTTCGATCGGCTTTACGTCAACGTCAACGGCGAAAGCGGCTATTTCGAGCGTTCGCTCGCGGTCTACGGGCGCGAGGGCGGACCATGTGAGAGATGTGCCACACCAATTCGGCGCGACGCGTTCATGAATCGTTCGTCCTTCACGTGTCCGCGCTGCCAACGCCGGCCCCGGCATGGTCGTTGGTGAGCGTGGATCCCTTTGCCCGAAGGGCGACGAATGGGAAGCGCGACGACACGGCTACATAGTGTATGCGCCCCGTCACCTTGACGGCATGGCCGACTGATGAGACTCTAGAGATACCGCCGGCACTTCTCTGCCCAACTCGAGTGCTGTGACGACCTGACCCAATCCTTTGGTCTCTCAGCGTGGAGGACCCCATATGGCGAAAGCGCTCCTCGGCCACGTCGGTGGCCCCGACCCCCGTCTGGTCTCCGAGGTGCGACGTCTGCAGCAAAGAGTTTCGGAACTCGAGTCGCACGTGATGCGACTCCAAGCAGAAAATGACTCCCTGAGTGCAGCAGTCCACGACGGACACCTGCTGACGATCGAAGCTCAGCACGAGCCTGCGCTCACCTGAGGGAGATTCCCGAAACACAGCAGACCAGCCTCGAACGACACACAACCAGCAAGCGGGACGCCTTTTTCAAGGCGTCCCGTTTTTTTGTGTCCGATCCGTCCGGCGCGTGGAGTCACCCTCGTCGAGTGAGGCGCGCGTCGGCGTCGAGTCGCCCGACGCCGGCGGTATCGTCAGGTGGTCCGACCCCGGTCCTGACCACTGACCAAGGAGAGTCCCCGAGTTGCACCTCAAGAGCCTGACGCTCCGCGGGTTCAAGTCGTTCGCTTCCTCGACGACCTTGCACTTCGAGCCGGGCATCACCTGCGTGGTCGGTCCCAACGGTTCCGGCAAGAGCAACGTGGTCGACGCGATCGCGTGGGTCATGGGCGAGCAGGGCGCAAAGAGCCTGCGCGGCGGCAAGATGGAGGACGTCATCTTCGCCGGCACCTCCGGGCGGGCTCCGCTCGGCCGGGCCGAGGTCGTTCTGACGATCGACAACGCCGACGGCGCCCTGCCGATCGACTACGCCGAAGTCACGATCAGTCGGAT
Organism: uncultured Actinomycetota bacterium; assembly: GCA_963721745.1. Lineage (GTDB taxonomy): Bacteria > Actinomycetota > Actinomycetes > Propionibacteriales > Actinopolymorphaceae > Thermasporomyces. The sequence goes on from CAVRKO010000011.1 coordinate 116,298, forward strand.
CATGTTTCGCAACGGCGGGTCGGAGTACTCCATCAACGGCCAGACCTGCCGATTGCTGGACATCCAGGAACTCCTGTCGGACTCCGGCATCGGTCGCGAGATGCACGTCATCGTCGGACAGGGCCAGCTCGACACGATCCTGCAGGCCAACCCCGATGACCGGCGGGGCTTCATCGAGGAGGCGGCGGGCGTCCTCAAGCACCGCAAGCGCAAGGAGAAGGCGCTGCGGAAGCTGGATGCCACGGAGGGCAACCTCACCCGGCTCCAGGACCTTCTGAGCGAGATCAGGCGGGCCCTGCGACCCCTCGGCAGGCAGGCCGAGGCCGCGCGCAAGGCCGCCGTGATCCAGGCCGATGCCCGGGACGCCCGGGCCCGGCTCCTCGGCGACGACCTGATCCAGCTATCCGAGACGCTCGAGCGTGAGGTCGCCGACGAGAACGCGCTCCGCGAACGCCGCACGACCGTCGAGCGGGACCTTTCTGTCGTACAGAAGGAAGAGGCGGAGCTCGACGAGGTGCTCCGCGAGGACGCGCCGCGCGTCGCCCGGGCGCAGGAGACGTGGTACCGGCTGTCCAGCCTGAAGGAACGGCTCCGCGGCACCGCCAGCCTGGCCACCGAACGCAGCCGGCATCTGGCCGAGGCGCGCGAGGAGGAGCGAACGGGCCGCGACCCCGACCAGCTCGACGCCGACGCCGCGCGGGCGCGGGAGGACGAGGCCGCGATCGCCGCCGAGGTCGAGGGCCACCAGGCCGCGCTCGACGAGGCGATCGGATTTCGCCAGGCGCAGGAGCTGGCCTACTCGGAGGAGGAGCGGCGGATCGCGGCTCTCGTGCGCGCTGCCGCCGATCGACGGGAGGGGCTCGCTCGGCTTGCCGGCCAGGTCGACACCGTACGCAGCCGGCTGGAGACCCGCGAGAACGAGATCGCCCGCCTGACCACCGCGCGCTCCGAGGCGGAGACCCGGGCCGGCACCGCCGGGAGCGAGTTCGAGGCGCTGGAGAGCCAGGTGGCCAGCCTCGACGCCGGCGAGAGCGGTCTCGACGCGCAGCACGAGCAGGCCCGGGCAACGTTCGATGCCATCGAGGAACGCCTGGCAGGTCTGCGGCAGGACGAGCAGGAGGCCGAGCGGGAGCGGTCCGCGCTGGCCGCCCGCAAGGAGGCGCTCGAGCTCGGGTTGTCCCGCAAGGACGGTGCCGCGGCGCTCCTCGCCGCCACCGAGCAGGTGTCCGGGCTGCTGGGTTCCGTGGCCGCTCTGCTGACGGTCGAGCCGGGCTACGAGGCCGCGGTGGCGGGTGCTCTGGGCCGGGCCGCCGACGCGGTGGCCGTAGAGTCCGTCGACGCTGCCGTGGGCGCCCTGCTGCACCTGCGTTCGGAGGACCTCGGCCGGTCCGGTCTCGTCCTGGGTGGTTCGCCGTCCGGGCCCGAGGACGACGCCCGGTCGTGGCCGGCGCTTCCAGTCGGCGCGAGGTACGCCGTCGACGTCGTGAGCGCCCCGGCCGAACTTCTTCCCGCGCTGGTACGCCTGCTCGCCAAGGTCGCCGTGGTGGACGATCTCGCGGCGGCGCGAGCCTTGATCGCGGACCGTCCCGAGGTGGTCGCCGTCACCCGCGAGGGCGACCTGCTGGGCGTCCACTCCGGGCATGGTGGCTCGGCGGCCCAGCCCAGCCTCCTGGAGGTCCAGGCGGCCGTCGATGACGCCGCGGAGCGGCTCCGGCAGGCCCGCGACCGGGCCGAGCGACTGCGTACCGAACGTTCCCAGGCGGAGGAGGAGCGCGCGGAGACCAAACGGGTCGTGGAGTCGACTCTGGCCCGCCTGCACGAGTCCGACGCCGAACTGGCGGCGGTGGCCGAGCGTCTCGGCGAGCTCGGCTCGGCGGCCCGCTCGGCCCACGCCGAGGCGGAGCGGCTGGGTACCGCGATCGACGAGGCCCGCGCGGCCATGTCCCGGGATCAGTCCGGGCTCGGCGATCTGGAGCAGCGGCTGGCGAACGCCGAGGGCGCCCCCGACGACGAACCCTCGACCGACGAGCGGGACCGGCTGGCCGAGGTCTGCAAGGAGTGCCGCCAGCGGGAGATGGAGGCGCGCCTGGCGCTGCGGACCGCGGAGGAGCGCGGTCGGGCCCTGTCCGGCCGGGCCGAGTCCCTCGAACGCGCCGCGCGCGAGGAGCGGGCCGCCCGCGAACGCGCCCGGGCCCGCCGCGAGCGCCGCGCGCGAGAGGCGCAGGTCGCGAGCAGCGTGTTGGGAGCGGTCGAACAGGTGCTCGCCCGGCTCGACGTCTCCCTGACGGCGGCCGGCCGCGAACGCCAGGAGGCCGAGCAGGCACGCACCGCACGCGAGGCCGAGATCAAGGTCGTACGCCAGCGGGTGCGCGCGCTCGCCGGAGAGCTCGACACGCTCACGAGCTCCGTCCACAAGGACGAGATGGCCCGGGCCGAGCAGCGGATGCGGATCGAGCAGCTGGAGCAGCGGGCGATCGAGGAGCTGGGCATCGATCCCGAGACGCTGGTCCGCGAGTACGGCCCCGAGGTCCTGGTGCCTCCGTCACCACCCGCTCCGGGTGAGGAGCAGTCCGAGCTGGAGCAGGAGAGCCGGCCGTACGTCCGGGCCGAGCAGGAGAAGCGGCTGCGGAGCGCGGAGCGCCAGCTCACCATGCTGGGCAAGGTGAACCCCCTGGCGCTGGAGGAGTTCGCGGCCATGGAGGAGCGCCACACGTTCCTCTCCCGGCAGCTGGAGGACCTCAAGGCCACCCGCAAGGACCTGCTCGAGATCGTCCGCGAGGTGGACGACCGGGTGGAGCAGGTGTTCACCGCGGCCTACCACGACACCGAGAAGCAGTTCGCGCAGGTCTTCAGCCGGCTGTTCCCGGGCGGTGAGGGCCGGCTCGTCCTCACCGATCCCGACAACATGCTGGCGACCGGTGTCGAAGTCGAGGCCCGCCCGCCCGGCAAGAAGGTCAAGCGGCTGTCGTTGCTGTCCGGTGGCGAACGCTCGCTCGTGGCGGTGACGTTCCTGGTCGCCCTGTTCAAGGCACGACCGAGCCCGTTCTACCTGCTCGACGAGGTGGAGGCGGCGCTGGACGACGTCAACCTCGGCCGCCTGCTGGAGCTGTACGAAGAGCTGCGGGAGACGAGCCAGCTGCTCGTCGTCACCCACCAGAAGCGGACGATGGAGGTCGCCGACGCGCTGTACGGCGTGTCGATGCGGGGCGACGGCGTTTCGGCCGTGATCAGCCAGCGGATCCGCGAGGCCGAGTCGGCGTAGTGCTGCCCTGCGTTCTGCACCCCGCCGGCGGGTAAGCATTCCTTGACGTGCCCGCTCCATCGAGAGGCGACTGCGGTGTCCTCTGTGTCCCCACGACGGGTGTTCGCGGCTTTGGTGAGCGTGGTCCTCGCGGTCTCGCTGCTCGCGTCCTGCACCGATACGCCCGCGCCCAAGGAACGCGTTACTGGTAAGGGTGTTTCGTCCGAGCCACACCAGACCAAGGCGCACCGGTCGGTGACTGTGAACGACGTGACCGGGGCGGTGCGGCTCAAGGCTCCGGCCACCAGGATCGTCGCACTGGAGTGGACGTACGCCGAGGATCTGCTGGCACTCGGCATCGCTCCGCTCGGCATCGCGGACAAGGCGGGCTATCTGAGGTCGGTGACCGCCGGTCCGCGACCCTCCAAGAAGGTCAAGGATGTTGGAAACCGGCAGGAGCCCGACATCAAGGCCATCACCGCCCTGAAGCCCGACCTCATCGTCACCGACAACACCCGCCCACCCGGCCGGATCAGCCAGCTTCGCGGCATCGCACCGGTGCTCATCTTCGACCCATACCGTACGGACATGACCGCATGGCAGGAGATGCGGACGACCTTCGCCCAACTCGGCAAGGCGGTCAACCGCTCCGACCAGGCGGCGGCGGTGCTCGCGCACCTCGACGCCAGCGTGGCGGCGGGCAACCGCACGCTGGCGGAGGCGGGGAAGGGCGAGATGCCGTTCGCACTTGCGCAGGGCTTCTCCGTGCAGGGCGTTCCCACCATCCGCATGCTCACCCGCATCTCGCTCGGCGGCGAGATCGTGCAGCGTCTCGGCCTGCAGAACGCCTGGAAGGGCAAGGCCGACCGGTACGGCTTCTCCACTGTGGGAGTCGACGAGCTGGGGTCCGTGTCGATGGCCGATTTCCTTTACGTCGCAAGGAAGCAGGACGACCCGTTTGCGGCCACCTTCGTCCATGACGAGGTGTGGAACGATCTGGAGTTCGTCCGTTCCAGTCGTGTGCACTCGCTCGACCCGAGCACCCGGCTTTCGGGCGGGCCGCTCTCGACCGAGAAGTGTGTGCGCGAGGTTGTACGAGCTCTGACCTGACGCCGCGAGGTTTGCCAGGGTGGCCGGTCCGGGGATTTCCCTGGTGTGATTGCAGTCCTTGGCGGCCTCGTGATGATCGTCACTCTCGCGGTCGTGATCATGGCCCTGGTCGCCGTCTTCGACCGGCACGGCGACATCTCGACTCCGACTCCCGAGGACGACGACACGCCTGGTCAGCAGGGCAGTTTCCTCGACCCGCGGTAGTGGACCCGCGTCGATCCGAGGCTCGTCCAGCCGTCCGCACCCTCTTGGCTGCAACGCAGGTCGAGCAGGTATGGTCCGGTCGGTGTCGGTTCCGCCCTTACCTGCTGGCGGATGTCAATATCCAACCAAATTGGTATGGTTTGATTCGTGTTGCCTTCTGCACCCTCCGGATCGGTCGCCACCACGCACCCGGCTGACAGTGGTCCCGTCGCGACGCCTGCCCCGCAGGACGTCGGGGCGCAGCGACCCTCGAAGGCTCGTGACCCGTTCTTCGACAACGCGAAGTTCATCGCGATCGTGCTCGTCGTCGGCGGGCACGCGGTCGAGGAACTCATCGACACCGTTCCGGCGTTGAAGGCGGGCTATCTCTTTCTCTACATGTTCCACATGCCGGTCTTCATCGTCATAGCCGGCTATTTCTCCAAGGGGTTCCCGGGTTCGTCCGACAAGGTGCGCAAGCTGATCAGCCAGCTGGTCGTACCGTTCGCGGTGTTCCAGGTGTTGTACATGGTGCTGGCGAAGGCCGTGGGTGGACGTGATGTGCACCTCACCCTGCTCGACCCCTACTTCCTGGTGTGGTTCCTGCTGGCGTTGTTTGCCTGGCGGTTGTCCACGCCCGTGTGGCACCGACTGCGCTGGCCGCTTGGGATCGCGGTCGGAATCTCTGTGCTGGCAGGGATGCAGGACCTCCCCGGCGTTCTCGAGACCGGCCGGGTGCTCAGCCTGCTGCCGTTCTTCGTTCTGGGGTTGACGTTGCGGCCGGAGCATCTCGAGATCCTGCGCCAGCCCCGGGTCCGCGTCCTCGCCGCGGGCGTGATGGCGGGCGGGCTCGCGGTGGCATGGTGGGCGGCGCCGCACATGAGCCTCGAATGGGCGTACTGGCGCCGCAGCAACGACTATCTCGGCGTCGATGACCTCACCGGGACGCTGATGCGGATCGGGATGCTGGCCGCTGCGAGCGTTCTGACGACGGCGTTCCTCGCCCTGGTGCCGCGCCGACGGATGTGGTTCAGCGGGCTCGGCGTCGCGACGCTGTACGTCTACCTGCTGCACGGCGTGCCCGTGAAGCTCGGCGAGTACCTCGGGTGGTACGACCATCCGTGGCTGCACACCGTTCTCGGCGGTGTGGCCGTGGGCCTCGCCGGCGTCCTCCTGGCGCTCCTCCTGTCCACGCCTCCGGTACGCCGCGCGACCCGGTGGGCGGTGGAACCCCAGATGTCGTGGGCGTTCCGCGGCCGCTCCGGCGGCTCCGGTAGCTCCGACGACTCCAGCAGTAGCTCCGACGGCTCCAGCAGCTCCAGCCGGCCCAGCAGCTCCAGCCGGCCCAGCAGCTCCAGCCGGCCCAGCAGCTCCAGCCGGCCCGGCAGCTCCAGCCGGCCCGGCGGCTCCGACAGGTCCAGCTCCGGCTGATCGGCTCGTTCGGCTGCCGACGATCGGCGGTTCCACGGCGTCCGGCCGTCCGAAACCGGTCGGAGGCCAGCTGCCGCCCGCTGCGACCACGGCTACCGTTTGCCGGCTGTCGGTAGGGTCCGATGGCGAGGCATCCGGTAAGCGGATGCGACGAAGGGACGATGAAACGCATGACTGCGCGTTTTGGTGTGTTCGTACCGCAGGGCTGGCGGATGGATCTCACGGAGATCTCCGACCCCTACGAGCAGTACGAGGCAATGACCGCGGTCGGGAAGGCCGCAGACCGGGGGCCGTGGGACTCGATCTGGGTGTTCGACCACTTCCACACGGTCCCCGAGCCCACCCAGAACACCACGTTCGAGTGTTGGACGATCACGTCGACACTCGTCCGTGACACCCAGCGGATCAACGTCGGGCAGATGGTGGGGTGCAACGGCTACCGCCACCCCTCGCTCTACGCGAAGATCGCCTCCACGGTCGACGTCGCGAGCAACGGCCGGCTCTACGCGGGCTTCGGTGCCGGCTGGTACGAGCACGAGTGGAAGGCCTACGGCCACGAGTGGCCGGAGCTTCGCGACCGCATGGGCGCCTTCCGCGAGGCGACCGAGATCATCTACAAGATGTGGACCGAGGACGAGCCCGTCTTCAACGGCAAGTACTACTCGATCGACAAGCCGATCAACGAGCCCAAGGGCGTGCGCAAGCCGCACCCGTCGTTCTGGATCGGCGGTGGTGGCGAGAAGGTCACGCTGAAGCTGGTCGCGCAGTACGGCGACGCGGCCAACATCGGTGGCGGAGACCCGGAGGCCTTCAAGCACAAGGCATCCGTCCTCAAGGCACACTGCGACAAGCTCGGCCGCAACTACGACGACATCATCAAGTCGACGAGCATCAACGTGTTCCCGATCGAGAAGGGTGCCGACCCCGAGAAGGCGACCGCCAAGGCTCGTGGCCGGCAGAGCTTCGCGGACTTCAACAAGAACAACGTCGTCGGCACGGTCGACGAGATCGCGGCCGACGTCGAGAAGCTTGTCGAGGCCGGCGCAGACTACTTCATCGCGTACATCCCGGGTGTCGCCTACGACCACGAACCCCTGCAGCGGTTCGGGGACGAGGTCATCCCGCGGTTCAGCTGACGTGACGGTGCGGCGTGCGGGCACGACCCGCACGCCGCCCTCTCGCGCCACGCCCGAGGTGCGGCGGCGCCGTCGGCTGACTCTCGACGACCCCTTACGCTGTTCACCTTCGTTGTTGGAACCGTCCAACGTCGAGCGTGCCCAGCCCCCAATCGAGAGTCAGTTACATGTCGACTCACGCCAAGAAGAGCCCTGTCGTCGCATTTGCCGCCATCGGTGTGGCCCTGTCGCTCCTGACCGCCGTCTCGGCTTGCGGCAACCAGGACGAGGACGCCCAGACGGCGCCCCGGCCGCCCAAGGCGGCCAGCAAGTCGCCCACGCCGTCGAAGACGCCGACGCCCAAGCCCACCGCCGCTCCGGCGACCCAGCCGTTCACGGGCGAGCCGGGCAAGTCACGCAAGCCGGTCCTCGCGGTCAAGATCGACAACGTACGCCAGGCCCGTCCGGCGACGGGACTCGCCAAGGCCAACCTCGTCTACATCGAGCCGGTCGAGGCCGGGCTGGCGCGGATCCTCGCGGTGTTCTCGTCCCACCTCCCCGGCACGGTCGGGCCGGTCCGGAGCGCTCGTGAGTCCGACCTCGAACTCCTGCGGCAGTTCGGCACACCGGCGTTCGCCTACTCGGGCGCCAACAGCAGGGTGCTTCCGCTGATCGCGAAGGCTCCCGTCGAGGACGTCTCGCCGGCGCACGCCGGTTCGCCGTACTTCCGCGGCGACTCCCGACCCGCCCCGCACAACCTCTACGCCAAGCCGACCGGCCTGCTGGCCGAAGCCGACCAGGCCAGTAAAGCCCGTGACATCGGTTTCCGGTTCGGGCCCGCACCCAAGGGCGGTCACTCCGAGACCTCGGAGACGGTGGGCTACTCCGCGTTCAAGGCCGCGTTCACCTGGAAGGCGTCCGCGCACCGCTGGTCGGTGGCGATGGACGGTTCGCCGGTGGGCGCTGCGGACGGCGGCACGCCACCCGCGCCGTCGACGGTCGTCGTGCAGTACGTCGACATCCGCGACTCGAAGTTCGGCGACAAGTGGGGCAGCAAGTCGCCGTACACGAAGACCGTCGGGTCCGGTCGGGCGCTCGTCCTACGGGACGGCAAGGCGTACGACTCCCGGTGGTCGCGACCCAAGGCGACCGACGGCACGACGTTCACGACGGCTGACGGCAAGCCGATGACCTTCGCGCCGGGTCAGGTGTGGGTGGTCTTCGCGCCGCAACGCTGAGTCCCCGGCAGGAGTAGTTGCGTATGCTACTACTCCTGCCGTAGGGTCCCTGCATGTGATCGAACGCCTCGTGCAGGTCGGGTTCTCCTCTCAGGAGGCCCGCGTCTACGTCGCCCTGCTGCGCCAGCCGTCCGCCACCGGATACGAGATCGCCAAGGTGGCCGGTCTCCAACGCGCGAACGTCTACCAGGTGCTGTCCGGTCTCACCGATCGCGCCGTCGTCGAGCAGGTGAGCGACTCGCCCGCCCGCTTCGTCGCGCAACCGCCGGCCGAGGTGCTGGGGCGGGTCAAGCGCGAGACCGCCGACCGCTGCGAGGCCCTCATCACCGACCTCGCGGCCCTCGCCGCACCTGCCGAACCCGCGGCGTTCTGGACCCTTCGCGGCCGGGAGGGCGTCCTCCAACGAGCGGGAGCCCTCGTCGCCGACGCGCACGAGCGGGTCGCGGTCTGCCTGTGGGCCGACGACTTGGACTGGTTCGGTGGTGCGCTGCGAGCGGCCGCACGAAGCGGCTGCCAGGTCGTCGTGAACGTCTTCGGCGACGCGCCGGTCGACTTCGGCGAGGTCTATCGCCACGAGCCGCAGGCGCTGGCCGTCGGCGGGCACCTTCTCACCCTCGCGGTCGACTCGCGGACCGCGCTCATCGCCTCGCTCGACGAACCGGCCGGCGCGGTCTATACCGAGCACCCCGCCCTGTTACGCGTGGTCGAGAAGCTCATCCGCGACGAGGCGTACCTCGCCGCGATCTACGACCGACTTCGCCCCGAGCTCGAGGGCGCGTTCGGCCGCCACCTCGTCGAGCTGCGCGCCAGGCTCCTGCCACCTGAGCAGGCCAGCGAACTGATGTCCGTGGTGGGATTCGGCGCCGACCCCGCAACTGTCAATGAGCTCTTGACGACCGATCAGAACACTCAGAGCTGAAGGAGATTCGCATGGGTGCTGTCATCATCGTGGATGCACTGTGGGGCGACTCCGGCAAGGGCAAGGTGTGCGCGCACCTCGCCGTCCGCGACGACGTGCCGCTCGCGGTACGAGCAGGCGTCGGTACGAACGCGGGAGCGAGCGTCACCCTCGACGACGGCACGCTGGTGCGGGCGCGCCAGCTGCCCACCGGCTGGATCAACCCGTCGACCACGGTGGCCGTCGGCTCGGGCGTGCTGGTCGACCCGGCGATCTTCGCGGCGGAGGTGGAACGCTTCGGCATCGCCGACCGCGCGGTGGTCGACGGCCGCAGCGCACTCATCACCGCCGAGCACATCGCCGCGGAGCAGGCCGACCCGCACCTCGCGGCCACGGTCGGATCGACGTGCACGGGCAACGGCGCGGCCCGCGCCGACTTCGTGCTCCGACGGGCTCGCCAGGCGCGGGACGAACCCGCGCTGGCGCCCTATGTCGCCGACGTCGCGCGGATGGTGAACACCGCCGCGCGCTCTGGTGTCGTCCTCGTCGAGGGGTCCCAGGGCACGCTGCTCTCGCTCGCGTTGAGCGAGGACTACCCGTACGCGACGTCGGACAACTGCACGGCGACGGCCGCGATGGACGACGTCGGTCTGAACTGGCGCCTTGTCGAGGACGTCGTGATGGTCGTCAAGGCGCTGCCGACGAGGGTCGGTGCGGGACCCCTGCCGTACGAGCTGGACATGGAGGAGATCCACCGCCGCGGCGTGGCGGAGTACGGCGTCGTGACGACCCGTCCGCGCCGTAAGGCGGCGCAGGTGGACTGGGAGCTCCTCGCGTACGCCACGATGCTGAACGGCCCCACCAAGATCGCACTGACCTTCTGCGACCACGCCGGACCCGCAGATGCGCGGCGCGCGGGAGGCGGGCGCGATCACCGATCCGGTGCGCAGGCTGATCGACCAGGTGGAGGACGTCACCCAGGCGCCCGTCGTGCTCCTCGACACCGGCCCTCGACTGAGGGACATGATCGATCTGGGGTGAGGCGTTCGGCGGGCCGGAGGCCGGTCAGAGAGTGCGGGCGAGCTGCCGGCCAGCCGGAACGTGGGGATGGGCGGGCCCGCGGCATGCTGGACGCCCAGCAACTACCGCGGGCCCGCCTCCCCCTTGCAGGGTGGTTCACCGAGGTCTCGCAGGAAGCGGGCCCACCCCCCTGGCCCCGTCCCGGACCGGTTCCACCCAGCATGCACGTCGTCACCGGGGGGTGGGAGTTACACGCCACGCCGGGCTCGGCGGCGGCCTTGGTGGGCCGCGTAACCGCAGGGCTTATTGCGCGACAGTGTTGGTATGGATGCCCGCCTGGACGCCGAGGCCGCCTGCCGCCTCGTCCGGAAGCTCCGCGAGTTCGCGCGGACGCAACTCGACGAGGAGGAGCGTGCCCTCCTGGCGGTCCTGCTCGCGCCGGGGCTCGCCCAGGCGTACGACGAGGAGGATCTCGCCGGGACCCCCGCCACCCGGTGGGGCCCCCACGCCCTGCCCGAAGCCCTGACCCTGGCGTTGCGGACGTCCCGGTCCGTGTGGTGGGGCTCGACGGCGACGTCGCACCCAGCGCTCCGCAGCCGTAGCCAGCCCAGTCAGCCCAGTCAGCCCAGCCAGCCGTACCCAGTCCCAGTCAGTCCCAGCCAGCCGTACCCACCCAGCGAGCCCGCAGCCGGTCCGCGGGCACCGGGTCAGCCGTAGACGGCCAGCCGGGCGGCTTGCTCACAGACCGGACAGGTCTCCGCGTGCCGGCCGCCCGCGGACGTCCCCGCCCGGTTCACGAGGGCGACGAGCTCCGGGCACCGCGCCGACGTACCGGCACTGAGCAGGCGCAGCACGAGCGCGCCCGCAGCCGCCGCCGGGCCCGGTGTCAACCACCTTGGCCGCGCCGTGCTTGATCTCGAGTGCGGCGGCGACGTCGGCCACCTCGAAGCCGAGGGTGACCAGGTTGAGGGCGACCGCATCGCGCTGGGAGAGGCCGAGCACGAGGCCCCGGACCAGTCCGGCCACGTCCCGGAGCGCCGCCAGCTCGGCCGGGTCGCTCCCGGAGGGCGTCGCGACGTCGAGGTCGGTGAGCTCGTCGAGGACGACTCGGTTCTGGTTCCGGCGGAAGTCGACGGCCGTGTGCCGCGCGATCGAGAGCAACCAGGGGCGGAATCGCTCGGGATCGCGCAGTTTGTCCAGGGACGCGAGGGCGCGGGCGAACGTCTCCTGCACCGCGTCCGCGATCCGTTCGGGGTCGCGCAACTGATCACGTACGGCGAGCTGCACCGCCGGACGTTCTCGCGGTACAGCGGCTCGAACGCCTCACTGTCGCCCGCGCGCACAGCGTGGACGAGTGAGACGACATCGGTATCGGACACGCCGTGCCCTCCCCCCATACCGGTCGCCGTGCCTCTTATGGAACCCACAGGTATGGCCGTCCGCGTGGACATGGGGCAAAGTTCCGCGCCGGGGGTCGCGTGCGGTGCTCGATCTTCACCGTTCGGCGGGCTCGTTCGGCTGGGTCGTACCCGGGTCCGCATCGGGTCGTCGCCGGTTTCCGGCAGCTTTCGGCGCCCTCTGCTTCGCCGGGGTGTCTGCGGCCGAAGGGGCGGTCTGGGAGTATGAACGACCGTGGAGTACGTCGTTGTCGTCATCGTCATAGCTGTTGTCCTCGTCGCGGCCGTCACATACGGGCTCGTGGCACTGGGTCGCCGTCGACGCCGGCCCAGCCAGCCTCCGGAGCCGCCCTCCCGTCCGTCCGCGCCAGGCGGTGGTCACGGCGGAGGTGGCGAGCGCGAGAGCGGCGGAGGTTCTCCCGCCACCACCCGTCCCGAGCCGTCGCTCGGTCGCGCCAACAAGGTCGGCGCCGACGAGCTCGACATCGAGGAACCCGTCGCGCCGACGGTCGAACGCCGGCGCCGGTCGAGGGCCGGCTGGTCCGGCTCCGCGCCCGGCTCGCCCGGTCCCAGACGTCCCTCGGCAAGGGCCTGCTCGCCCTGCTCTCCCGTGACCGGATCGACGAGGAGACGTGGGAGGAGATCGAGGATGCGCTTCTTTCGGCCGACGTCGGGGTCGGTCCGACCCAGGAACTCGTCGAACGCCTCCGGACCCGCGTCCGGGTCGAGGGCGCCGCGAGCCCGGCGCAGGCCCGCACGATCCTCCGCGACGAGCTGATCACCCTGGTGGGACGCCGACCTCGATCGATCCCTGCACGTGGCGCGGGTGGAGGCGAGGCCCGCCGTCGTCCTGGTCGTGGGCGTCAACGGCACCGGCAAGACGACCACCGCGGGCAAGATGGCGCGGGTGCTGGTCGCCGAGGACAAGGACGTCATCCTGGGTGCGGCCGACACGTTCCGCGCCGCGGCCGCCGACCAGCTCGCCACCTGGGGCGACCGGGTCGGGGTTCCGACCGTCCGCGGACCCGAGGGCGGCGACCCCGCGAGCGTGGCGTACGAGTCCGTGAAGGCCGGGGTCGAGCAGGAGGTCGACGTGGTTCTGGTCGACACCGCCGGGCGGCTCCACACCAAGACCGGCCTGATGGACGAGCTCGGCAAGATCAAGCGGGTCGTCGAGAAGCAGACACCTGTATCGACGAGGTGCTGCTCGTCATCGACGCGACCACGGGGCAGAACGGACTCACCCAGGCCCGGATCTTCGCGGAGGTCGTCAACGTGACCGGCATCGTGCTGACGAAGCTCGACAGCACCGCGAAGGGCGGGATCGTCGTTGCCGTCCAGCGGGAGCTGGGCGTGCCCGTGAAGCTCGTCGGACTCGGTGAGGGTGCCGACGATCTGGCGCCGTTCGAGCCCGAGGCGTTTGTCGACGCGCTGCTGGGCGAGTAGACACTTACGAGGCGAGCGAGGGATACGCAGATGGCACAGGGGACCGACGCACAGGGGCCCGACCCACAGGGGCCCGACGCAAGAGGAACCGAGAGGGACCTGCTGAGCCGGCACCGCGCGGTGATGCCGAACTGGATGGCGCTCTACTACGACCAGCCGCTGGAGATCGTCGGGGGAGAGGGCCGCCGCCTCACCGGTGCCGACGGCCGGATCTACCTCGACTTCTTCGCGGGCATCCTGAGCAACTCCCTCGGCTACGGCGTACCCGAGATCACCGCCGCGGTCGAACGTCAGCTCGCGACCGGTGTCGTGCACACCTCGACCGCCTACCTCGGCCGCGCCCAGGTGGAGTACGCCGAGCGGATCGCGGAGCTGTCCGGCATCCCCGACGCCAAGGTCTTCTTCGTCAACTCCGGCACCGAGGCCAACGAGGCGGCGCTCCTGCTCGCCACCGCCTACCGCCGCAGCAACCAGGTGCTGGCCCTGCGCAACTCCTACCACGGCAGGGCGTTCGCCACCGTCGCCATCACCGGCAATCGCAGCTGGGGCACGTCGTCGCTCTCTCCGGTGCACGTGAGCTGGGTGCACGGTGGCTACCGCTACCGCAGCCCGTTCCGCGACCTGTCCGACGCCGACTACATCCAGGCGTGCGTCGACGACCTGCGCGACGTCATCGAGACCACCACGGCGGGTGACGTGGCGTGCATGATCGCCGAGCCGATCCAGGGCGTCGGCGGGTTCACGGTGCCGCCCGACGGCATGTACGCCGCGATGAAGGAGGTGCTCGACGACTACGGCATCCTCTTCGTCACCGATGAGGTGCAGACCGGATGGGGCCGCCTCGGCGAGCACTTCTGGGGCTACCAGGCCCACGGCGTCGAGCCCGACATCATGACCTTCGCCAAGGGCGCGGCCGCCGGTGTCGCGATCGGAGGCGTGGTCGCCCGCGCGGAGATCATGGACGCCGTACGTGCGAACTCGCTGTCGACGTTCGGCGGCAACCCGCTGACGATGGCGGCCGCCACCGCGACCCTCGACTACCTGCTGGAGCACGACCTGCAGGCCAACGCCGCGAAGGTCGGCGCGAAGCTGATCAGCGGCCTCCGGTCCTGCGCCGACTCCCTGTCCGTGGTGGGCGACGTCCGGGGCAAGGGACTCATGATCGGCATCGAGCTTGTGGAGCCGGGTGCCACGACACCGAGCCCGGGCGCCGCCGCTCTGGTGATGGAGGAGTGCCGTCGGGGCGGCCTGCTGGTGGGCAAGGGTGGCCTGCACGGCAACGTCATCCGGCTGGGCCCGCCGCTCACGCTCACCGACGACGAGGCCGAGGAGGGCCTGGGCATCCTGTCCACGGCGCTCGCCACCGTCGACCAGGCGAAGGTGACCCAGATCCGCTCCTGACCGCAGGAAGCGGGCGGCCGCCGGGACCGTCTCGCCGTCGGATAGCACGCCGTTCGTGACGCCCAGTGCACGGCGGTACCACGCCTGAAACCGCGCGGGCACACGCGTTGCAACCCAGCTGTCCGATGTTGGACGAAGGTGGGCCGGTCCTTTCGTTCGGGCGGCATGGGCACGAGAATCCGGCTACATGACCTCATCAGCTCGACCGCCGGACCCCACACGCCGGCCGCAGCTCTCCACTCCGTCCACTCCGTCCGCACTCGTGTCGCGCCGGCACGCGCTCGGCCTGCTCGGTGCGGGAACGAGCGCCTGGCTGCTCGCGGCCTGCCGCCAGGGCGGCGACGGCCCGAGCGGCTCGCAGCAGCCGGCGGAGTTCCACGGCGGCACCGCGTTCCAGGTCCCGCCCAAGGGGCACTTCAACCTGATGGACGGTGTCACCGACTCGATTCTCGGTGACCACTTCTACATCGACCTCGTGCTTGCACCCGGTGCGATGTACCGGTGGAAGGAACAAACCTGGGCGCCCATGCTGGCCGAGAAGTGGAAGACCGACAAGGCGGCCAAGACGTTCACTCTCACGCTCCGCAAGGACATCACGTGGAGCAACGGTGACCCGGTCACGAGCAAGGACGCCTTGACGACGTACTGGTGCCTGCGGGTCATGCGGAACTCCCTGTGGGAGTACATCGAGAAGGTCGAGGCAGCCGACGACCAGACCGTCGTCCTCACGATGAAGAAGCCCTCGACCGTCGTGGAGCGTTACCTGCTGCGGCAGCGGATCCACGCGGACGCGACCTACGGCGACTGGGCCAAACAGGCGCAGGACCTCTTTTCCGGCGGCAAGGACCTCGACTCGCCCGAGGGCAAGAAGCTCAACGAGGAGTTCCAGGCGTTCCGGCCCGAGAAGGCGATCGTGTCGGGGCCGTTCGACTACGACTACGACAGCATCACGAACTCCGAGCTCAGCCTGGTCAAGAACGCCAAGGGGTACGCCGCAGACCGGATCGGGTTCGAGAAGATCGTCGTGTTCAACGGCGAGACACCGACCATCACGCCGATCGTGCTCGCCAAGAACCTCGACTACGCCACCCACGGCTTCCCGGTCGCGACCGAGAAGCAGCTCGTCAAGACGGGCTTTCGCATCATCCGGCCGCCGGTCTACTCGGGTCCCGCGCTGCTCCTCAACCTCGACAAGCACAAGGAGCTCGCGGACGTGCGGGTGCGCCGCGCGCTCGCCCACGCGATCGACCGCGGCCAGAACGGCGAGGTCTCGCTCGGCGCGTCCGGCAAGGGTGTGCGGTACATGGCGGGCTTCTCCGACAACCTCGTACCCACCTGGATGTCCAAGGCCGACCGCGACAAGCTCGACGGGTACGAATACGACCAGGACAAGGCCGCCGACCTCCTCACCGAAGCCGGGTGGAGCAAGGACGGCAAGAACTGGATGAAGCCCGACGGAAAGCCGGCCCGCTACGAGCTGATCTTCCCCGCGGAGTACGCCGACTGGTCCGCCTCCGGCGAGAACGCCGCGCGGCAGCTGTCGGCGTTCGGTATCGCGGTGACCGGTCGTGGCGTCACCGAGGCACAGCAGCCGATCGACGTCGACAAGGGCAACTTCGACCTCGCGATCCAGGGCTGGGGGACGTCGGCCCACCCGCACCCGCACTTCGCGTTCGTCGAGGATCTCTTCACCCACAACATCCCGGTCGCCGCCAACCAGGGCGGTCGCGGCATGGGGTTCGAACTCGTGCAGGAGACGGACGCGCTCGGCACGGTCGACCTCGAACGACTCGTCATCGCCGCGGGAGAGGGCCTCGACGACGCCGAGCAGAAGCAGAACGTGACCGCGGTCGCGGTGGCGTTCAACGAGCTGCTGCCGATGCTGCCGCTGTTCGAGAGGTACGGCAACAACCCTTGTCTGGAAGGCGTACGGGCCGGCAAGTGGCCGGCGGACAGCGACCCGATCCTGCAGAACTCGCCGTATGCCGACAACTTCACGATCATGCTGATGTACGCCGGGCGGCTGAAGCCGGCGAAGGGAGCGAAGTGATCGGTTTTCCCCGCCCCGATGCACAGAGCTTCCCGTGGGCGCGGCGGCGGGTCGCGCCGGCGTTCTCCCAGCAGGGCATGGTGGCCTCCTCGCATCCGCTCGTGACGAGCACCGGACTCCGCACGCTCGCGAGCGGCGGCAACGCGGTCGATGCCGCGGTCGCGTCGGGCCTCGTCGCGGCGGTCGTGATGCCGGAGATGTGCGGGCTCGGCGGCGACCTGTTCGCACTCGTGCACGACCCGGCCGCGGACGGCGGCCGGGGTGCGGTGGGTTCGGTGCAGGGCAGCGGTATCGCGCCGCGGGGCGCGACGATCGAGGCGATGCGCAAGGCCCACGGCGGCAACCGGATGCCGCCCAACGGTCCGCTCTCGATCACGGTGCCGGGCATGGTCCACGCGTACTTCAGCCTGCTCGAACGCTGGGGCACCACACCGTTCGCCAGCCTCGTGGAGCCGGCGGTCGACTACGCCCGCGGGCACCCCATCTCGCCGGTGCTGATCCGCTACATCGAGAAGTTCGCCGACCTGTTGGCGTCGCTGCCGGAGTCCGCCGCGGTCTTCCTTCCCGACGGCCGCCCGCCGGCGCCCGGCAGTGTGTTCCGCCAGCCCGACCTCGCGCGCACCCTGGAGACGCTGGCGAGCGGCGGGCCGGAGGTGTTCTACGAGGGCGACATCGCGGAGCGGGTCTCGGCGTACCTCGAGCGGGTCGGAGGAGCCCTGCGCACCGGTGACTTCAAGGACCACCGGACCGAGCATGCGACACCGCTGTCGACGCGCTACCGCGACCACACGGTCTACCAGGTGCCGCTGCCGAGCCAGGGCCTGATCATGCTCGAGGCGCTCAACATCGCCGAGCATTTCGACCTCGCGTCGCTGGGTGTGGGCAGTCCCGCCGCGACGCACGTGCTCGTCGAGGCGATCCGGATGGCGTTCGCCGACCGGCACGCGTACTGCCGCGAACCGGCCGCCGGGCCGACGCCGGTCGAACGCCTGCTCTCCAAGGACTGGGCGCGTCAACGGGCCGGGACGATCGGCGAGCGGGCACGGACGGACGTGCCCGCCGGCGAGTTCGACGCCGGCCACACGACGTACCTCAACGTCGTCGACGGCAACGGGATGATGGTGTCCCTGATCCAGTCCGTCGCCAACAACTTCGGCAGCGGCGTGGTCGCGGGCGACACCGGGATCGTGCTCAACAACCGGGCCCAGGCGTTCTCCCTCGACGACCGTCACCCCAACGTCTACGCACCCGGCAAGAAGCCGATGCACACGCTGAACTGCTACCTCGTCGCGGACGCCGAGGACCGGCTGGTGGTCGTCGGCGGTACGCCGGGCGGCGACCGGCAGCCGCAGTGGAACGTCCAGGCCGTCGTCGGGCTGGTCGATGCCGGCTGGGACGTCCAGCAGGCGATCGAGCAGCCGATGTGGGTCAGCTCGTCACCGTCGGGCGCAGCCTCGCCGGACGGGTACGAGCTCACGGTGGAGGGACGCTTCGGCGACGACTTCGCGCAGGTGATGCGCGACCGCGGCCACCAGCTGGTCGTCGATGCTGACTGGGGCACCATCAGCGGCGTCCAGATCATCGCCCGCGACCCCGACTCCGGCGTTCTCGCGGGTGGGTCCGACCCCCGCCAGGAGGGCATGGTCCTGGGCCTCTGAGGGCGGCGGGCGCGCCGTCGCGCCCGGTCCGTGGATGCGGGAATACCTCCCGCAGCGACTGGCCTTGACACCGACGTCAAGGTCTACGGTCGTTGTCGAGGAGGTCGCATGCGCATCGGAGAGCTCGCCGACCGCACGGGGACGACGACCCGCGCCCTGAGGTACTACGAAGCCCAGGGGCTGCTCGCCGCCCGGCGGACCGCCAACGGCTACCGCGACTACGGCAGCGAGGACGAACGGATCGTCGCGGAGATTCGGTCCCTGCTCGCGATCGGGTTCTCGCTCGAGGACACCCGGCCGTTCGTGGAGTGCCTGCGCGCCGGCAACACCGCGGGGGACGTGTGCCCCAACTCGGTTGCCGTCTACCAGCGCAAGCTCGCCGAGCTCGACGGGTGTCTCGCCCGGCTCCAGGCCGCGCGGGACCAGGTTGATGCGCAGCTGGCCGCAGCCCTTCGTCGTACGACAGGAGACCAGACATGTCACTCCAGCAATCCCAGTCAACTGCCCGCACCCCAGCTGGCACCGCACCTGGCGGGACCGCGACGGTCACCGTCACCGACGCCGACTTCGCCGAGCGGGTCCTCGCGAGTGACAAGCCGGTCCTCATGTACTTCTGGGCACCCTGGTGCCCACCGTGCCGGATGATCGCGCCGGTGCTCGAGGAGTTCGCCGCCGAACACGCCGACCGGATCGTGGTCGCGAAGCTCAACACCGACGAGAACCCCGCCACCACATCGGGGTGCCGGGTGATGGCGACCCCGACCCTGCAGGTCTACCGCGGTGGCGAGCTGGCGCAGATGATCGTCGGCGCGAGATCGAAGGCGCGGCTGCTGGCCGAGCTCGGCCCGGCGCTGGGCCTGGAGTGACGTAAGTCTGGATTGAGGCCCGTCCGGAGTGACGTGGGCGGTCGACGCTCTCGCCGGCTGAGCCGGGCGGGCCCTGCCGTCGCCTGAGCCGGCGGCGGCGGGGCCGCGCCGCCTCCTTAGCCTGGTGCCGTGACGCGCTGGATCCTGCACTGCCGTGAGCTGCCTGGTGCGGTCGACGGCGGACGGGTGTTCGCGAGGCTGTTCGGCGCCAGCCCCTGGGCGTTCTGGCTGGACAGCAGCCTCGTCGAGGGGCCGGCCCGGTACTCCTTCGTGGGTGCGGCCGACGGCCCGCACGGCGAGGTGGTGCGCGCCAGCGTCACCGATCCCACGGACGGCGCCGGCGGTACGGCGTTCGACCGGCTCGCCCACCACCTCGCGGCCCGGACGGTCCGCCTGCCCGACGGGCTGCCGGCCGAGCTGGCCTGCGGCTACGTCGGCTACCTCGGCTACGAGCTGACGGCCCAGGACGGCGCGCGCACCTCGCACCGGTCGCCCCTGCCAGACGCGCTGTGGATGACCGCGGCGAGGTACGTCGTCATCGACCACCGGGCCGGCCGGACCTGGGTCTGCGCGCTCGCGAGGGCAGGGGAGCTGGAGCCCGTGCGGTGGCTCGACCAGGCTGTCGAGAGTCTTCACCCGCTCGCCGCCTCGCCACCGCCCGGACCGGTGGAGCCGACCGGCACGCCGGTGCCCCGCGTCGATCCCGAACCCTGGCTCGTCCGCACCCGCGACCGTTACCTCGCCGACGTCGAGACCTGCCTCGCCCGGCTCATGGCCGGCGAGAGCTACGAGATCTGCCTCACCAACACGGTCGACCTGCCGTTCGCGGGGGACCCGTTCGAGGCGTACCTCCGGCTGCGCCACCGCAACCCCGCCCCGTATGCCGCGTACCTCCGGCTCGGCGACGTGCACGTCCTGTCGGCCTCGCCGGAGCGCTTCCTGGCCGTCGACGCGGAGAGGTACGCCGAGTCGCGGCCGATCAAGGGAACCGCGCCCCGAAATGACGATCCCGGCCTGGACACCCTCGCGGTCAAGGAGCTCGCGACCAGTGCCAAGGCGCAGGCGGAGAACCTCATGATCGTCGACCTGCTCCGCAACGACCTCGGACGGGTCTGCGAGCCGGGCTCGATCACCGTCCCGCAGTTCCTCGCCGTGGAGTCCTACGCCACCGTGCACCAGCTGGTCTCGACCGTCCGGGGCCGGCTGCGACCAGGCGTCGACGCGTTCGGTGCCGCCCGCGCCTGCTTCCCGCCCGGATCGATGACGGGTGCACCGAAGCTGCGGGCGATGGAGATCCTCGACGGCCTCGAGACCCGTGCGCGTGGCGTCTATTCGGGAGCCCTGGGCTGGTTCGGACTGGCAGGTACGGCCGACCTGAGCGTCGTGATCCGTACCGCCGTCGTGCGCGCCGGACGGCTCACGGCCGGGGCGGGTGGTGCGATCGTGCTCGATTCGGACCCGGTGGAGGAGTACGACGAGATGCTCCTCAAGGCAGGAGTGGCACTTCGCGGTCTGGACGGCCCGCTCGCCCGCACCACCTGACAAGTCAGGTCGAAGTCGCCGGCCGATTCGGGTCGGTTGGCCACGACGACCCGCGTCCGCCCGAGCCGGCCAGTTCACACGGATTTCACGCAGCTGGGCGTTTCCGTCATCCGTTCGCAACATCGGGAGCCGGCCCGCGAAACACGGTCCGGAGAGGCTTGCCCGCAATTCTCGTTGACGAGCGTTCCTCGACGACCGTCCTCGACCACACCGTTCCTCGACCACACCTTCGGACCGACCTCCCACCGATCTCCAGGAGGAGAAGCGATGCCCGAGCTCAGTGCCGGCGACACCGCCTGGGTGCTGGCGAGTGCCGCCCTTGTCTTGCTCATGACGCCCGGCCTGGCACTGTTCTACGGCGGCATGGTCCGGGCCAAGGGCGTGCTCAACATGCTCATGATGAACTTCGCCGCGATCGGCGTCGTCAGCATCCTGTGGGTGCTGTACGGCTACTCGCTGGCGTTCTCGACCGACGTCGGCGGTGGACTCCTCGGCGGCCTCGGCGACTTCGGGCTGCAGCACCTGCTCGGCGAGAAGTCCCTCGTCGGCACCCTGCCGACCACCGTGTTCGTGGCGTTCCAGACGATGTTCGCCATCATCACGTCGCGCTGATCTCCGGCGCGATCGCCGACCGGACGAAGTTCAGCGCCTGGATGGTCTTCATCGTCGCCTGGGCGACTATCGTGTACTTCCCCGTGGCCCACTGGGTCTTCTTCTTCGACGAGGGCAACGGCGGCTGGATCGCCGACCGGCTCAAGGCGCTCGACTTCGCCGGTGGTACGGCGGTCCACATCAACGCCGGCGCGGCCGGCCTCGCCCTGGCGTTCGTCCTTGGCAAGCGGGTCGGGTGCGCAAGGAGCCATGCGTCCGCACAACCTGCCGTTGGTCCTGCTCGGTGCGGGTCTGCTGTGGTTCGGCTGGTTCGGGTTCAACGCGGGCTCGGCCCTCGCCGCCAACGGCACCGCCGGTGTCGCGTTCAACG
>CAVRKO010000012.1:0-432055 GCA_963721745.1 uncultured Actinomycetota bacterium
AAGGGCCTCGGCTTCTTCCGCACGGCGTTCTACCTGCCGTCGATGGTGCCGTTCGTCGGCGGATCGGTGCTGTTCCTCTGGCTCTTCAACCCCGGCGGAGGCGCCGTCAACAGCCTGCTCGACGGGCTCGGCGTAACCGGTCCGGGATGGTTCTCCGACCCCGGCTGGGCGAAGGCCACTCTCCTGCTGCTCCACCTGTGGCAGGTCGGTCCGACGATGATCATCTTCCTCGCCGGCCTCCAGGACATCCCGGCCGAGCTGTACGAAGCGGCCGCGATCGACGGTGCCCGGGCGACTCAGCGGTTCTGGTACGTCACGCTTCCGTTGCTGACACCGGCGATCTTCTTCAACCTGGTGCTCGGGACGATCTGGGCCTTCAGCTACTTCACCCAGGCTCTCGTGGTCTCGGCCGCGCCTTCGAGCCTCGGCGGCGCGCACGCCCCCGGCGGTCCCGCCGACTCGACGCTCTTCTACTCGCTCTACCTCTACACGCAGATCTTCCAGAACTTCCGGCTCGGCTATGGAGCGGCGATGAGCCTGGTGCTCACGCTCGTCGTGATCGTCCTCGCGGCCGTGCTCTTCAAGTCCGGAAGGCGGTGGGTCTTCTACTATGACCACCAGGCCTGACGGCGCCGACACGCTGGCGCTCCTTCCCGAGGCGACCACACCGGTGGTGCGCCGCCTGCCACGCGAACGCGGCGCGGGACTGCGGTCGGCGGCGACCTACGCGCTGCTGGTGGTCGCAGTCGTGCCGTTCCTGTTCCCGATCTACTGGCTCGCGACCGGCATCTTCAAGCCCGGCAACACCCTGCTCGAGACCCCGCCGGTCTGGTGGCCGCCCGAGTGGACCCTCTCCAACTTCCGTTCCCTCGCCGGCTACGCCGACGTCGACCTGGCCGGGTTCACCCTCAACACGCTCTACATCAGCGGTTTCAGCGTGGTCGCCACACTGGTCTCGTCCTCGCTCGTGGCGTACGGCTTCGCGCGGATCCGGTTCCCCGGCCGGACCATCCTGTTCGGTGTCCTGATCGCGACGATGATCCTGCCCACCTGGGCGACCCTGATCCCGCAGTACGTGCTGTTCAAATGGCTCGGGTGGCTCGGCACGTTCCGGCCGTTGACGTGGCCGTACCTCTTCGGCGACCCGTTCACGATCTTCCTGCTCCGGCAGTTCATGCTCGGAATCCCGAGAGAACTCTCCGAGGCCGCCAAGATCGACGGCGCCAACGAGTTCACGATCTACTGGCGGATCATCCTGCCGCTGCTCCGGCCGGCCCTCACCGTCGGCGCGATCTTCGTGTTCATCAACACGTACAACGACTTCTTCGGCCCGCTGATCTACCTCACGGACTCCGGCAGGTACACGCTCTCGCTCGCTGTCTTCCAGTTCGTCCAGCTGAGGGGCGCCCCCGACATCGGGGCGATCGTCGCCTTCACCGCCCTGGTCACTACGCCGCTGATCCTGTTGTTCTTCTTCGCCCAGCGCATGCTCCTCGCCGGAATCAAGCTCTCCGGTCTCAGGGGCTGAGAGAAAGAAGGTCGCCCCCATGCGCAGACTCCTGTTCCTCCTGACCGCAGGTCTCGTGGCCACGTTGCTGCTGATGGCGAACTGTGCGCCCGCACAGCAGACCGCGAAGAGCAACGACAACCTGACGGTGATGACCAACGCGGGGATCCTCTCCGGGCTCACCCCGGCGTCCCTGAAGGAGAAGAGCACGATCTCCTCGTGGTACCGCATCTACAACAAGCTGTGGGCGAAGGAGTTTCCGAAGCTGAAGATCTCCGAGGTCAAGGTCGCCGACGACAACGCCGAGGTCACCAAGACCCTGCTGGGCGTGAACGCCGGCAACCCGCCCGACCTGATCGGCGTGCATGGCCAGTTGCCCCAGCTCGTGAAGCGCGGCGCGGTCGAGAACCTCGACAAGTACTACGAGGCGGCGGGCATCAAGCCGGAGTACTTCCTCAAGCCGCTCGCGGACTACGTGCGTTACGACGGGCACTGGTACGGCCTGCCGGGAGCGAGCAACCCGACCACGGGCACCCTGCTCTACATCCCGAAGTTCGTCGAAGAAGCGGGCATCGATCCCGCGCACATGCCGAAGACGTGGAAGGAACTCTTCGCCGCGACCAAGAAGGTCACGAAGGTCGACGCCAAGGGCAACCTGCAGCGGATCGGCCTGCCGGTGGACACCAACCTCGGCTCGGTCAACCTCTACTGCGGCAAGCAGGTCACCTACGACCAGGGCACCAACAAGTTCCATGCCGACGACCCGTGCGTGAAGGCGTACTTCCGCTTCAACAAGCAGCTGGTCGACCTCTACGGCGGTATCCAGAAGTACACGAAGTTCATCAGCGGCGACGAGACGGTCTGGAGCTGCTCGCCGAAGGCGTACATCCCGACCGGGAAGGTCCTGTTCAGTCTGGACGCGTACTGGTCCGGAGCGCAGATGGACACCTGCTACGACGTCGTGTGGAAGCTCGGCGACCCGCCGACGCCGAACGGCAAGACAAGCGAGTGGGCGGCCCTGCAGCCGGTGGCCTGGGTGATGGCGATCCCGCGTGGTGCCCGCAACCCCCAGCTGGCCTTCGACTTCGTGAAGTTTTCGGTGTGGGAGCACGGTGACCTGCTCGGCCCCACGACCAACGGATACGTGCGGCCGGGGCAGGCGGAGGCATGGGGCACCAAGCTGATCGAGACGCAGGCGCAGATCCGTGAGGACAAGGGGTACGAGGGCAACCCGATGGAGGACGCGATGAAGCTCGTCACCAAGGGCGCCCAGCTCGGTCGGGGGATCTACCCCAAGCACGCATCGGCACCGTACTTCTCCGAGCAGCTCGGTCGGGCCTGGGAACAGGTCGCCTACGGCAAGGCCAGTGTCGACGACGCGCTCGACCGCGCACAGAAGCTCGTCGAGGCCAACCAGAAGCAGAGCAACTCGTGACGCGTCCGCCCGGTGGGCGGGCCGATGCCGACGCACCTGGAGGACCAGCGAGCTGGCGCGGGATCCTTCCGTCGTTGCCCACGCCGTTCACGACGGACGACCTGATCGACCACGATGCGCTGGCGGCGGTGACGGAGTTCGCGGTCCGAAGTGGTGCTGTCGGGCTGGTCTGCCTCGGCCTCGCCGGCGAGGTCGAGACCCTGACCACGCCCGAGAAGGAGGAGATCGTCCGTACGGTGGTGAAGGCAGCGGCGGGTTCGGTGCCCGTCCTCGCTGGAGCCACCGCCGACAGCCAGAGCGGGTCGGAGTACCTCGCCCGCAGGCTCGAGGCCGCAGGCGCGAGCGCGGTCGTCCTCATGCCGCCGAGCAGAATGCGCCTGGGCGCGGCCGAGCTGAGCGACTTCTTCGCCTCGGTCGCCGCTGCCGTCGACGTACCCGTGGTCGTGCAGGACGCGCCCGAATACCTCGACAGCGCCCTGTCTCCGGAGATCGTGGCGGCCGCGGCCGCCCGTGCGCCGACGATCTGCGGGGTCAAGCTCGAGCACGGCCCCGAGGAGATCCAACGCTGGCGCACTGCACTTCCGCGCGAGTTCGCGGTCTTCAGTGGCAACGGTGGCCTGCACCTCCTCGACGTCCTCGACGGTGGCGCGACCGGGTCCATACCGGCATCGGATCTCACCGACGTACTCGCGGCGATTCACGTGAGTTGGGTGGAGCAACGTGACGACGAGGCGCACGAGCGGTTCGCGCAGGTCGCGGAGATGCTGGTCTACGAGATGCAGTCGATGCCGCACTCCAACCGCTGCGCGAAGTACGTCCTGCGGCGGCGCGGTGTGCCCCTGCAGGAGACGCTCAGGGCACCCGCGTCACCACGCCTGGAACCGGCCGCGACCGCACGTCTGGAACGACACCTGGAGCGGGTTCTCCAACGCTCGCACGCGATCTGACCCGACCGCTCGGCGATCCGATCCGGCCCGGCTGCGCGCGTACGGCTGCTCGGTACCGGTGTGTTTGTCATGATGAGGGGAGTCCGGGCGAGGTCAGTTCAGGGAGGCACCCGCATGAGCTTTCAGAAGGCGCCGAGCGGAACCCGCGGCTCCCGCTTCTCGATGCCAGGCGGAGTCGCGCGGTTCCTCAGCCGGATGCTGATCAAGCAGCACCGTCGCGGCGGGAACAAGTTCCAGGGCATGGACATCCTCTACCTCACCACGACCGGCGCGAAGTCGGGAGCGGAGCGGCAGGCCCCGCTCAGCTACTTCGTCGACAGCGACGACGGCTGGTTGGTCGTCGCCTCGTCGGGTGGGGCGGCGCGCCACCCGGGCTGGTACCACAACATCGCCGCCCACCCCGACAGGATCTGGGCCGAGGTCGGCGGCCAGCGGATGCGGGTGTCCGCGGAACAGCTCGACGGCGCCGCGAGAGAGCAGGCCTGGAACCGGATCGTCGCGGCGCAGCCCCGCTACGCCGCGTACCAGCAGAAGACCGACCGCGCCCTGCCGGTGATCCGCCTCGCCCGCGCGACCTGACCCACCCGCCGCCTTGTCCCCGGCGAGAACACCGAGCGCCGGTAACGCACTCCAGCGTCCATTCCAGTTGGAGGGCTGCGTGGGCGAAATCCGCGGCGGCCGTGCAGCACCCGCTCGCGCTGGACGAGCAGGACGTCCCGGAGGTGAGGGGGCGCCGTCGTGTGCGCCGATCGGCCCGCGTACGCAGAAGACGGGAGCAGGCACGCGAGCCCTGACGTAGTCCATCCCTCACGAGTGCGGTGGCGGGCAGGCTTGCCTACCGGCCACCGCACTCGGAGCCGCATCCGTCCTTGCAGTCATCTACGCAGCGGCTGCTCGGTCGGACAGCTGCGAATCAAGGGTGCTGAACGGTTGGGTGCGGTTCGGCCGTCGTGTCCAGAGCGTCGTTGGGCGGCGTCGCTGTCTCCGATGGTCGTGGTGTCGTCGCGCGCGACGTGGTGGGTAGGCCGTCGGCGCCGGGCAGGGGGTAGCAGCCCGGGACGGTGCTGGGGTTGCCGCACTGGTCAGGCTTGTTGCCCAACACCAGGCTGCGCCTGAGCGTGGTCGTGGCGGTGTTGAAGATGCCACCGCCTTGCGCGCCGGTTCCGAGGGCCTGGTTGCCCGTCACGACGCTGTTCTGCAGTGTCGCGAGTCCACCGTTGCGGATGCCACCGCCTCTGGCATTGGTGCCGTTGACGACGTTCCGACTGATGTCGCTGGCCTTGATGGTCAGGTTGCCGAAGTTTTCGATGCCGCCGCCCGCGGCGAAGTTGCCGCTGGCGGTGTTCTTGATGACCTGGCTGAAGAGGACGGTCCAGGTCCCGAGATCGTTGTAGATGCCACCACCGACCCCGGACGCGGTGTTCTTCGCGACTCGCGTGCCGGTCACGCTGACCGAAGGGTTCTCGAAGGAGCCGACGCCACCACCGTTGCGGCCCGCTGTGTTGCCGGCAATGACACTGCCGATCAGGGCGAGGCGGGCGCCGCTGGTTTCCGCCTCCACACCCCCGCTGTCGAATGTGGAGAAGTTGCCGCTGATGATGGTTGCTATGGCATGGACGGTGCCATACGTCTTGATCCCACCGCCGTGGACATCCGATCGATTGTGCGTGATGATCGCATTCTTGGTGACCAGCGTGGCCCCAGTGTTGACGACGATTCCGCCCCCATGGAAGGGGCTGTGTCCGTTGCGAATTCGGACGCTGCGCAACGTCAGCTTCTTGTCGACCTGGAAGATCCGGAAGTTGGTCGTTGCCGTCGAGCTTCGCTCGATCGTCGCACCGTTCCCGTCGATGGTGAGGGTCTTGCCGATGGGCGGCAGAGCGTTCAAGCCGTCGACCGACGTGACGATGCTATAGGTGCAGTGGCGTGACAGCTTCAACGTGTCGCCAGATTGGGCGTTACTGATCGCGGCCTTCAACGCCGCGCCGGTCGGGTCGCAGCGCACATGGCTCACCCCTGCCTCGGTGGCGCCAGTATCGCTAGCGGCGGCCTGCCCCGGGACGGAAAGGGCTAGGAGCCCAGCGGCCAGCGCGTACGCGCGGGCGGACGAACCCAACCTACTGTGATTGGTCAGACCGCCGGCGGACGGCGGCCTATTCCACGGTGACTTGCTCAACCTGACTTCCCCCACTTTCGTCAAGAAGTGAATTGTTCTTTGTCGCCACGGATGAGTATTCCTGGCACAAGGCGAGCGCCGGAATATTGGATTTGCCTCACGTGCTTCCAAGTTCATACCCGGCAGGCAGCGCACCCACCGCAAGGCGTGACGAATCCAAGAGGAAAGGACTTGGCTATGACCAAGACTGTGAGAAGGATCGGGACGGTTCTGCCCACAGGTGGCAGGTCATCCCTGAAGGACGCGCCCCGCTCCTGATCCGAAATCCCTACGGAAATAGCTCCGAACGTACAAGCTCGGACGGTGTCAGGGGCGCATGCAGATGAGACTAAGAATGGGACTGAGTGGTGACCCTTCGGCCGACGAAATCCGATGCAACAAGCCCTGTCCTGAAGCGGACGACGACAACGTTTCAGACGCCAGATGCTCTGGCCGACAGACTGCCGGGATGCTCGCCAGAAGGATCCGTCCCTGCCGTCCCAAGCGTCCCATCGCAAAGCCGCGACGGGGTGTCGTGGACAGCCCCAACAGGAAACCGGTGGCGCGCTGCGACTCCGGCAGCAGGAACGCGAGCTTGGCCGGCTTGGCCGAAGCTGGGAAGGAGGCGCGGCGGGCAGGTGTCGGCGCAGTCAGCAGGTCGGAGATGCGCGTGCCGCCTCCTCCGACCGTCCGGTCGGACCCCCGTAGGCGGCTGAAGGCCCTGCCCTCCGTCCGCTCGACCCGTGCTGCAGCTGGACCCTCGACCCGGCGATCGCAGTCCCAGGCCCCACCCAACGTCCCAGGCACTACCGTCCACCCGGCCTGTCCCACCGCCGAACCCTCTGGTCTGCTGCTCGCGGCACGGATCTGGTTACCACCCACCCCACAGCAAAAGGCCCCTTCTGAGCCAGAAGGGGCCTTCGCTGTTCCCTGGTAGCGGGGGCGGGATTCGAACCCGCGACCTCCGGGTTATGAGCCCGGCGAGCTACCGAACTGCTCCACCCCGCGTCGCCTGGTAAAGAGTACGGGTCGACGCCCGGATCGGCAAATCGGGGCAGAACCGAGATCCCCGACGCTCAGCCGGCGCCCTGCTGCGGGGCTTTGGGCGTCTCGGTCGGCTTCGGCGTCGCGCCCGGGGCACCCGCCTTCTCGTCGCGAGCGCGCTCCTGCTCCTGTGCCCTCGCGGCGCGCGCGACGGCGGCTTCGGCCCTGGCCACCGCGTCGGCGTACGCCTTGAGGTCGCCCTCCTTCAGCGCTGCCTCGGCCTCGCCGAACGCCCGGTTGGCGACCGCGAGCTCCCGCGCCACCGTGTCAGAGGTCGGTGGTGGTTCCTCACCTGGCGCGGGCTGCTCGCCCGTGTTGCCCGTGCCGCCGGTCTCGCCGGTGTCGGCGCCGGCATCGCCCTGGAAGACCATGTTGAGCGCGTCCTGAAGGGTCGCGCCGAACCCGGTGTTGCCGCCGAACGACGCCAGCACCAACCGCATCAGGGGGTACGACGCGTCGCCGGAGCCGCGCTGGACGTAGACCGGCTGCACGTACAACAGCCCACCGCCCACCGGCAGGGTGAGCAGGTTGCCCTTGACCGCACGGCTGTCGCCACGGGTCAGCGGCAGCATCGCGTCGGCGATCCGTGGTTCGGTCTCGAGCTTGTTGGCGATCTGGCTCGGGCCGTCGACCTGCGTCTTGTCGGCGAGCTGGAGGAGATGGATCTTGCCGTAGTCCTTGGAGCGCGCGTCCGCGTTGACGGCCACGAACGCCGCGAGGTTCTCGCGGTTGAAGTAGATGTACGTGGACGTGAGCGAGAACTCCGGCTTGTCCTGGCCGGGCATCCGCACCGACAGGTAGTACGCCGGCTGCTTGGTCTGGTTCCGTACCGTCGGGTCGCCCGGGACCCGCCACCGCTCCGTGCCCTGGTAGAAGGGTCCGGCCTTCGTCACGTGGTACTGACCGAGGATCTCGCGCTGGATCTTCATCAGATCCTCGGGATACCGCACGTGGTCGAGCAACGCTTCGGGCATCTTCGACTTCGGCTGGACCGTGTTGGGGAACGCCTTCATCCACGTCCGCAGGACCGGGTCCTTCTCGTCCCACGCGTACAACGACACCGTGCCGTCATAGGCGTCGACCGTCGCCTTGACCGAGTTGCGTACGTAGTTGAGCCGTTCGCTGGACTGGCCGACGATCGCGGGCTGCGGTGTCAGGGAGGTCGACGTGGCGTTGTCGAGCAGCAGCCGCTGCGACATGGGGTAGTTGTCGGACATCGTGTAGCCGTCGATGACCCACTTGACCCGGCCGTTGACCACCGCGGGATAGGGATCCGAGTCGAGGTCGAGCCACGGGGCGACCTTCTGGACGCGTTCGCGAGGCGAACGGTCGTAGAGGATTCTCGACGCGTCGTTGATCCGGGACTGGTTCAGCAGGATGTTGAAGTCCTGGAACTTCGTGGCGTACAGCAGCCGGTTGCTGAGGGACCCGAGCGGCACGCCGCCCTTGCCCTGGTAGGTGTTCGTGGTCTTGGAGTCGCCACTCCCGCCCGGAACGTCGAGCTCCACGGGCTCGCTGCCACTGGGCGCACCCACGATCGAGTAGGGCGGTGAGGACTCGCCGAAGTAGATCCGCGGCTCGTACTTCCCGAGGTCGCCCTGCGTGGGGATGCTGTGCTGCAGCCACTTCGGGGCGCCGTCACTCGTGCGCTGGTTGCCGTAGGCCGCAACGACGCCGTAGCCGTGGGTGTAGACGGTGTGGTCGTTGTTCCAGTTGCGCTGGTCGGCCGGCACGCCGTCGAGGTTGACCTCACGCACCGACACCACGGCGTCGCGGGTCTGCTTGCCGATCTTGTAGCGGTCGACGTCGAGAGGCTTCTCGAAGGTGTAGAAACCACGCACCTGCTGAAGCTGTTCGAACGTCTCGCCGACGATCGCCGGGTCGAAGAGACGTACGCCAGGAAGGGTTTCGGCGTCGTTGGCGAGCTGTCCCTCACTGGTCGACGTCTTCGCCACGTAGTTGTCCACCTTGGCGTCGGCGACCCCATAGGCCTCCCGAGTCGCGTCGATGTTGCGCTGGATGTAGGTGGCCTCACGGACGGGCTCGTTGGGATGCACCTGCACCTGCTGGACGATCGCCGGCCACGCCCACCCCAGCAGCGCCGCGGAAAGGACCAGGAGCCCGAGCCCGAGGCCCGGGAGCAGCCAGGTACGGCGTACGACGTTGGCGAAGAACAGCACCGCACAGATCAACGCGATGAACGTCAGGATCGTCTTGGCCGGCACGACCGCATGCGCGTCGGTGTAGGTGATGCCCGTGAAGCTCTGTTTGGACATCTGGTGTGCGCCTACTGCCAGGCCGTACCTGTCGAACCAGTACGCGACGGCCTTGAGCAGGACGAACAGCCCCACGAGTACGGAGACGTGCGCCTGCGCGGCCGCCGAAGCCTTCTGGCCAGGCGTCTGCAGACGGATGCCGCCGTAGAGGTAGTGCGCCACGAGGGTCGCCACCAGGGACAGCAGGATGATGGCGAAGCCGTAACCGAGCAGGAAGCGGTACCACGGATAGCCGAAGACGTAGAACGACACGTCCTGGCCGAACTGCGCGTCCTTCGTACCGAAGTCGGATCCGTTGCGCCACTGGAGGAACGTCTCCCAGCGGCCCGACGCGCTCGATCCCGCGAGGATGGCGAGCAGGCCCGCGATCGCGCCGGCGACCAGCTTGCGGCGTGGGTCGATCACGTCGCGGTAGCGGTCGAGCGTCTGCTGCTCGCTGGACATCACCGGGAACCGCGGGCGCAACCGGTACGCCAACGCCATGTTGACGAAGACCACAGCGCCCAGGAGCACCCCGAACACGACGAACATCCCGATCCGGGTCACAAGGGTCGTCGTGTAGACCGAGGAGTAGTCGACGGAGGCGAACCAGAGCCGTTCGGTCCAAAAGCTCGTAAAGAGGGCGAACAGCCCGGCGAGCACGACGAGGACCACGATCGTGGGGACGACCGCCCGGGTCCGGAGGTTGGGCCCCTTGGGCCCGCGGCGGAACGGGTCGCGGGGGGCGGAGTAGCTGCTCACGTGGTCCTCGCTCCTGGAGCTCCGTGGAGGGCCGGCACCCCATGGCGGGTCCGCGCCTGGTCGGCCGGTGTCGACGTCGTAGGTGGGCAACTTAGCGAAACCGTCAGAAGTTCCCCTTCGTCGCCCCGGTGTGCGGGCACCGACTCAGCCCGCACAGCTCGGCACCTTCGCGCCCGGGTCGCGCCGCAGCGCCTCGAGGGAGTCGACGGCGCTGGTCAGCGTCTTGATCCGGACCAGCCGGATCCCGTCGACGTGCGCGCCGGCCGCCGCCGCGCAGTTGTCCGACGGCACCAGGAAGGTGGTGGCACCCTTGTCCCTTGCCCCCGCGATCTTCTGCTGGATCCCGCCGATCGGTCCCACCCGGCCGTCACCCTCGATCGTGCCGGTGCCGGCGATGTGCTTGCCGTCGGTGAGCTTGTCAGGCGTCAGCTTGTCGACGATCGCGAGCGCGAACATCGTGCCGGCGCTGGGCCCTCCGATGTCCTGGCCCAGGTTGATCCTGACGTCGAACGGGAACTCGTAGCCGTTGTGCGGGTTGATGCCGACGAAGGCGCGCTTGGGATCGTCGGGGTTCTTGCCCGCGACCACGGTGACGTCGACCTGCCGGCCGTCGCGGCGTACGGAGAACCTGATCGGGTCGCCCGGCTTGTGCTTGCCGACCAGGGACACGACCTGCTGCTCGTCCGTAACCGTGGTGCCGTCGACCGTGAGGATGACGTCGGCGGCCTTGAGCTTGTCGACCGCCGGCGTGTCCTTGATGACAGCTTGGACGAGCACCGCGGAGGTCACCGTCTGCTTCGCCTCCCGGAGGGCGGCGGCGATGGCCGACTGCTGCGAGGTCTGCATCGCCTCGACGTTCTCCTGCTCGACCTGCTGAGGTGACGGGTCGCCCGGATAGAGGAAGTCGTGCGGCACCACGGCGACCGTGGGGTCGATCCACCCGCCCAGCACGCTGAACAGGTCGAGCTTCTGGTCGGGAGGGCTGACGGCGACCGTAGTGAGGTCGAGCTGCCCGTTCGTGTCGTAAGTCCGGTGGCCGCGGATCTCGACGACCGGCTTGCCGTCGACGTTGCCGAGGGTGTTCTCGGTCGGTCCGGGGCTCATGATGGCGTACGGGACCGGGACCAGCCAGGCGACGGCGATGAGGGCGACGAGCAGGACTGCGGTCAGCGTCATCGTCGCGACACGGCGGGACATGGGCCAAGAGTAGGTGACGTGTCCCGCCGCCCCGGTGAGGGGCGCGGCGGCGGGCGGGGCGGGCTCGCGGGCGGGGGCCCTCCGCGGGGAACGCGGAGACAGGACCATCCACGAGCGGGACGAAACCACACGAAGCCGGCGGCGTCGGGCGCGAGTGGTGGAGCGTTGCTCACGCAGCGGTCGCCAGGTCCCTCGGCCGCCCGCTCACTCTCACCCAACGCGAGCGGCCGCCGCGCCTGCATCAAAGGGCACCTTCACCCAACCCGAGCGGCCGCCGCGCCTGCATCGAGGGCACCTTCACCCAAGAGGGCCGTATCAAGCGACCCTTCACCCAACGGTGCGCCGCCGTGATCGCCTAGATTCAGGGCACCTCGGCGTCGGCCACTCGGCTCACTCAGGGCCGGCCACCCGGCTCACTCGGCGCCGACCCACTCCGCGGATCCGTCGGTGAACCTCTGGTGCTTCCACAGCGGCACCTGCGCCTTGAGGTCGTCGATCATCCGCCGGCAGGCCTCGAACGCCTCGGCTCGGTGCGGGGTCGACACGCCGACCACCACCGCGATCTCGCCGACCGCGAGGTCGCCGGTCCGGTGCACCGCCGCGAGGCCGCAGACGGGGTACGCAGCGACCACCGCCTCGGCGACCCGGCGCAGCTCCGCCGACGCGCCCGGATGGGCGTCGTAGCCCAACTCGGTCACGGACCGCCCGCCGTCCTCGTCGCGTACGGTCCCCACGAACACGCACAGGCCCCCGGCGCGCGGGTCGGCGACAGCCTCCAGCACCTCGTCGACCGAGAGCTTCGTGTGGCGAACCTCGAGCAGTCTGATCGCCTCAGTGACCGATGCCTGCGTCATGTTCCCCCTCGAGACTTCCGGCGGCGCGCCCGGCGGACGACCGCCGCGGTGCCGAGCAGCGCAACGGTGGCGCCGGCCGCGCCCAGGGTCGCGGTCTCACGCCGGCCGATCCGACGGCCCAGCGCCGCGTGCCGCCCCGCCACCTCGGTGGCAAGGACCTCGCACGCCGTCACGTTGTCGAACGTCGGGCGCCAGCCTGCCGCGCACAGTTTCGCCGACGAGACTACCCACGGGTGGCTGACGTAGGCGAGGTCGCTCGCGGGCGCAGGGGTGAGTCCGAGCCGGTGCAGGCGTTCGGCGGCACCCAGTGCCAGGCCCTCGGGGAGTTCCAGGCGCGGCAGCCCGAACAGCATTTCCACCTCGTCCTGCTCCAGGAATCCCTCGCAGCC
The DNA here is from genome assembly GCA_963721745.1 of uncultured Actinomycetota bacterium. Lineage (GTDB taxonomy): Bacteria > Actinomycetota > Actinomycetes > Propionibacteriales > Actinopolymorphaceae > Thermasporomyces. The sequence goes on from CAVRKO010000012.1 coordinate 12,546, forward strand.
GACCGTCACCGGGCCGTCGACCTTGCCGAGGACGGCGTACTCCAGCCCGGACACGAGGTCGTCGACATGGCAGAACTGCCAGCTCGGGCGGCTGCCACGGATCACGAGCAGTCGCGCCGCCTCGAAGTGGCGGGTCAGGAACGTGTCGATCCCGGGGCCGACCAGCATCGCCGGCCGTACGACGGTCACCGACAGACCGGGGTGAGCCTTCGGGGCCCGCCGGGCGAGCCACTCGATCTCGAGCAGGTCGGACACGATCCCCTCGGGGCGGGCTCGCAACGGCCCGTCCTCCTCGAGGGGCACCGGGTTGTCGGCCGCCGCGCCGTAGACCATGGCGCTCGTACAGAGGATCACCCGGGGTACGCCGGCCGCCGCCGCGGCGGTCAGGACGGTCTGGGCGCCGCGCACGTTCCGCCCGCTGCGAAGCCTCGGCTCCGTATCAGGCGAAACGTCCAGATCGAGATGGACGACGACCGAGCACTTCGCGATCCGCTGCGCGATCGCCGGATCGCGGACGTCGAGGACCCGCCACTCCACGCGCTCGACGTCACCACGCCGCTCGTCGACACCGATGACCCGCTTGACCTCGGGCAGGTCGACCAGCCGTGAGGCGAGGGCGCGGCCGATGCCGCCGGCGGCTCCGGTCACGGCGACCACGAGTCCGCCGCCCCGTCGAGCCGTGGTGGCAGGACGGCGCGACGTGCGCCGGCTACGCCGGGCACGTACGGGGGTGGGCTCGTCGTTCAGAAGGAGACTCCCGGGCTAGGTTGGACAACATGAACCGCTCGCTTCGTACGGCAGAGGCGCGCTCCCTGACAAGCCCCCCGCACGCCACAAATCGCACGCAGCCAACCCTCATCCTGCCGGAGGTCCAACCGTGAGCAACGACGAGCCCGGTGCCGGGCACGAGGGCGAGGAGCCCGAGAAGCGGCAACCCGGCGGTGCGGACAACCCGTTTGCGGGGTTCGACCTCAGCGCAATCTTCGGACAGCTGCAGAGCATGTTCTCGTGGCAGGGCGGCCCTATCAACTGGAACCTCGCGCTGGAGACCGCGCGACAGACCATCCGCGAGGCTGGCGACGCCTCTCTCACCTCGGACGAACGCGCCACCGTCGATCAGACCGTACGCCTCGCCGAACACTGGCTCGACGACGCCACCAGCCTGCCCGCGGGCTCGGCCGGCGCGGCGCTCGCCTGGAACCGCGCGGAGTGGCTCGACGGCACGCTTCCCGCGTGGAAGAAGCTCATCGAGCCGCTCGCGGCCCACGTCGTCGGGGCGATGGAGAAGGCGCTGCCGGAGCAGCCGGGCCCGATGGGCGCGCAGCTCACCGGCGTCCTCACCCAGGTCGGCGGGATGATGTTCGGTGCCCAGGTCGGTCAGGGCCTCGGCCAGCTCGCGACCGAGGTGTTCGGTGCGACCGACATCGGCCTCCCCCTCGGCCCTTCCGGTCAGCCGGTCCTCGTCCCGGCCAACGTCGCGGCCTTCGGCGAAGGGCTCGGCCTGTCCGCGGAGGACGTCCGTCTCTATCTCACCCTGCGTGAGTGCGCCCACCAGCGGCTCTTCCACCACGCGCCGTGGCTCGCGGGTCACCTGTTCTCGGCCGTGGAGGAGTACGCCCGCGGCATGCATGTCGACGTCAGCAAGCTCGAGGACGCCGCCGGGCGGATCGACATGTCGAACCCCGAGGCGCTCCAGGAGGCCCTCGGCAGCGGGCTGCTCGAACCCGAGGAAACCCCTCGCCAGAAGGCCGCCCTCGTCCGCCTCGAGACCGCCCTCGCGCTGGTCGAGGGGTGGGTCGACGACGTGGTGACACAGGCGGCCGCGCCGCGGATGCCGTCCGCGGTCGCGTTGCACGAGGCCATCCGCCGGCGCCGCGCCGAGGGCGGTCCGGCGGAGCAGACGTTCGTCACGCTCGTCGGACTGGAGCTGAGGCCACGGCGGATGCGTGACGCGGCGACCCTGTGGGCGACTCTTCGGGAGGCCCGTGGCATCTCGGGGCGCGAGGCGCTCTGGGCCCACCCCGACCTGCTTCCGGCCGGCGACGACCTCGACGACCCGCGCGGGTTCGCCGAGCGCGCGGGGTCGCCGGACCGGATGGACATCGCCGACCTCGGCTTCGACCAACCGGCAGGCGACCAACCGGCAGGCGACCAACCGGCAGGCGACCAACCAGGAGACGACCCGCGCCCAGAGTCGGGCGGCGACGAGTCCGAGGGACCCGCCCGGTGACTGACCTGCACGCCGACGCCGTTCGGCTGCTCACCGCCTGGACCGCCCCCGACGCACCACAGGAGACCCTTCGCCTGGACTACCTCGCCCACCTCGACGCGCACCCCGACGGCGTGTGGCGGAGCTGCCGCACCGCGCATCTGACGGCGGGTGCGATCGTGCTCGATCCTTCGGGGACGCAGACCGCACTCGTCCTCCACGGCCGGATCGGGCTGTGGGTGCAGCCGGGAGGTCACTGCGAGCCCGGTGACCAGACGTTCGCCGACGCCGCCGGCCGGGAGGCGCGAGAAGAGACCGGGCTCCCGGGCCTTCAGGTGCGACCCGATCCCGTCATGCTCTCGCGGCACCCCGCGCCGTGCGGCGCCGCGGAGACCCACCTCGACGTCCAATTCCTCGCGACCGCCTCGGCCGACTGCGTACCCACCGTGAGCGAAGAGTCGCATGACGTGCGGTGGTTTCCGGTCGACGGACTACCAGGTGACCTCGCCAGCGGCGTCGCCCAGAGCGTCAGGGCCGCGGTCACCCGGCTGGTCGTGCGCTGACCGCCAGGTCGTCAACCAGGCGCGGTCAGCGTCCGAAGAGGACGAAGAGGACCACCACGGCCGCGACGAGCACCACGCCCGCGACCGCGACCACCAGCCCTCGCCGGCTCCGGCCCTGCGCAGCCCTTCCGGACGGCGCTGCCTGCCCGTCGTCGACGAACCTCTGGAACATCACGGTGCTGGCGCCGGGGTCCTCGTCGCCCTTGTTCACGTCCGACATGCGACCAGACCTTACCGGCGGGCGTTGGCTTGTCGGTGGATTCCGTCATGATCCTTTCATCTCGGACGTACCTCACATTACGCGCGGCGACGGCACCCGAGACATCCGTGACGGCGGGCCCGAGCAACCTCACTCCGGACCACCCCCTACGGTGATCTCCGCGGCGTCGTGGCGGCTGGTCCGCCTCGGGTGAGGCAACCGGAACCCCCGGCCGGCTGGAGTGGCGAGCCGTCGGTCGCGGCCCGGCCCGTCGTCGACCGCGGAAGACCTGGTGGGAGGAGCGGGAGTGGGCAGTCTGCCGAGTGGCGGGACCGTCCGCCCGATCACGCGATGGGGTGAGCCGGTCATGCACCATCCTTGCCGGCCGGTCGAGACGTACGACCAGCAGCTCGCCGAGCTGGTCGCCGACATGACGGCGACCATGGACGCCGCCGACGGTGTCGGCCTGGCCGCCAACCAGATAGGCGTGGACCTGCGGGTGTTCGTATTCCGCTGCGCCGACGACGACGAGGTCATCCACGAGGGTGTCATCTGCAACCCGCGGCTCGAGCTTCCGGTCGGCACCGAACGCAAGCTCGTCGAGGGTGACGAGGGGTGCCTTTCGCTTCCGGGGGCGTACGCACCATGCGCGCGGCCGGACGCCGCGGTCGTGCGGGGAACCGACCAGCTGGGTGCGCCCGTCGTCGTCAGCGGCACCGGCCTGCTGGCCCGCTGCCTCCAACACGAGGCCGACCACCTGGAGGGCACGGTGTTCGCCGACCGGCTGTCCAAGCGGACCCGGCGACAGCTGTTCGGTGAGGCCGAGGCGGTGGCCGACGACTACGGTCCCGGGTGGCCGGTCGACTGAGTCGACTGAGTCGTCCGACTCGCTCCGGCGCCGCGTACGTTCCTGATGCATCCACCTACAGCACGAGCGGCACCAGCCGTTGCTCGAGCGCGGCGACCACGGCCCGCGTGACGACGGCGGGACCGGCGAGCTCCCCGTACGCCGAGAGCAAGGCCGTGCGGAAGCTCGGCCACACGGTGTCGGGATCGAGCCGGTTCACCACACCTGTCTCACGCAGCCGGGTGAGGACGTCCGTGTGGAGCCCGCCGACGTGAAGCCGGACGCCACCCGCGCGCAGCCGGTAGTGCAGCTCCGCCAGAGCGTCGCAGCCGTCGTCGTCGATCTCGGAGGTGGCCTCGAGAGTGAGGACGACGACCAGGGGTGCCGGACTGCGGCCGGTCACCTCCATGAGGACCGACTCGACCAGGAGGGAGGCGATGGAGGTGTCGAGCGGACGGTCCGGTCGCAGGCAGAGGACGTCACGACTGATGGACGGTGGATGGACCGCGGTACCCACCAGCGCTGGACCGAGCTTGACCCGCGTCCCCCATGCACTTCGACGAGTGCCTGGTGCACGCGGTGCCACCCGACGGGCCAGCGAAAACACGCCATCGATAAGCATCGCGTCCCCCGCAAGCGCAGTTGCTCATAAGACCCTTGGGGGAAGTCTCGACGCCGTCGTCCGGGGGATCCTCATCCACCCAGGATGATTAGCGAGCCGACTGCCGCGTGAGTGCGCAGATTCGTGGAGCGCCCCACCGAAAGCGGCAGAAGAACGTGTCGGAGGGTCGAATCGACGCGGACCGGCACGCGCACACACGACCGGGTGGCCCCGAGGCCGCGGTGCCCGCAGGCATCTCGCAGCGTTGGAACCACCCGGTCGTACGTACGTACGCAGGTGCGATGACAGCAGCCGGCCCGCCGAAGGCGGATCAGCCTTACCGAGCGCGGCTCAGCGCCCGGAGCGGCGTTCCGACGGATGCAGCTGGGCCGCGACGTACGGCCCCACCAGGTCGCCGCATGCACGACGCGGTGCCGCGACCTCGACGATCGCCCCGTCGTCCAGCCGCAGCCGAAGCTGCAGCGGTCCGGGCCCGAGCCGGCGAAGGCTGGGCGGAGCGTCCTCGAGATCCTCCGCGAACCGACACGCCAGGAGGAGGACGCGGGTCAGTGCGAAGCCCCGGTAGACCACCAGGACATCGTGCACCCATACCCCGTACGCCACCTGGCGCGACCAACGCTGCGTCAGCGTGTCGAGCCCCCACGACGAACTACGCAACCTGCACCTGAACACACCCGAGGTGCTCATGACCCGGCGCCGCTGCCACCAGATGGCGGCGCCCAGACATACCCCGATCGCGACACAACCCAGCACCCACAGCATCACGCCGACACCTCCCCTGCGCGCGGCCCTCCCACTGGTCAGCCTCGGAGACCAGCGAGGTGCCAACCACACCCCCAGGGGATGAAACGGCGGAGGGGACCTTAGTCCTCACACGCGGGGAGCGGGAGGTTGGCGGTTGCCGCGACGCCCTCGAGGAAGCCGCGGGCCCGGTCGGCCTGCGGGAAGCGGCGGACGAGGGCCCAGAACCGCGCCGTGTGTCCGGGCTCGATCAGGTGCGCCAGCTCGTGGACCAGGACGTAGTTGACGACCCAGGGAGGCATGCCCTGCAACCTGGACGAAAGGCGTACGGTCCCATCCGTCGGCGTGCACGACCCCCACCGCATGCCCTGGTTGGATACCCAGCGGACGCTGGCGGGTGGGGACGCCTCGCTGAGGTAACGCCGGCAGAGGGTGCGGGCGCGGCTCATGAGCTCGGCGTCACTCGGCCTCCGGCGGCGCTCCTGCGCGGCCAGCCGGTCGAGCATCACGCCCACCCACTGCCGCTCCTCGGCCCGGCTCATGCGCGCCGGAAGGAGCACGACCACCCGGTCGCCGTCCCGATAAGCGCTCACTGTGCGTCGCCGCCGCTGACTGCGACGGACCTCCACCTGGAACGAATCTTCGCGCGCCCGCGTCGCGCGTCTGTGCGGGCGCGCCTGAGTTCGTTGCCTGGGCGCGGGTTCGGCCACCTGAGCAACGTACCCCCACCTGGGGACACCAGCCTGCCCAACTTCTGCGAGAGCGGCTTTTGCCCACAGCCGGTAGATCTGCGAAGCCCGAGGTCAGCGGCTGGTTTCTGGCGATCACCGGTCAGATGTCCACAGGTTGTTCACATGTCATCCACGGGTCTTACCGGTGGTTTGCACAGGTCTCCCCCAGCCGTGTCCACAACCGCGAGTAACGGGACCATTGACGCAAGGAGTACATCGACCTAGGTTCGGCTCGAATGGAGCCCTCGGACGGTGACGGTCCGCTCGCACGGGGAAGGCGGACGGGCCGGGCGCCGACTCGAGGGCTTCGTTTTGGCATCGATGTCGGATTTGCGGCCAAGGTGAGTTTGACCTCCCTCAGAGGAGGGGTAGCGTCGACTCGGCGCCGAACCAAGCTGGCCGTCCGCCGCGTGGGTTTCGTACGCGCGGGAATAAAAGTGGGCACCATGGGCAGAACGAGGCCATGTGGTGTCGAGCACCGGCAGTGAGCGGCGCTGGCATAAGGTGACCCGAGATCGGGCGGCCCGGGCGGGCCCGCCCTGCCCCGACCCAGCACACCGAGGAGGGCCGTCATGGCGGATACCTACACAGGCGAGTTCTACTGCGTCAAATGCAAGGCCAAGCGCAACGCGACCGGCGAGATCAAGGTGAACGACAAGGGCACCAGGATGGCCAAGGCCACCTGCCCCGAGTGCGGCACCAACCTCAACCGGATCCTGGGCAAGGCCTGAGCAGTACGCAACCGAAGGGGCGGCCGACCGAAGGCCGCCCCGTTTGGTTTGCGCGTTCGGCCGGTCCGTCGGTGGCCATCGGGCTGGGTCCGGCTCAGAGCCGGTCGCCCCGGCGGACCCGGCGTACGACGACGCGCTCGACGTAGAACGACAGGAACGGCACCGTGCCGGCCACGAGCACGAGCAGGGTCCCGCGCAACGACCACCGCGCCCGCAGGGCCAGGTCGGCGCTGACCACGAGATAGACCATGTAGATGAACCCGTGCACCGGGCCGACCACCGCGACCACGCCCGCCTGGTCGGCGAAGTACTTCAGCGGCATCGCGACCAGCACCAGCACGAGCAGGAACGTCCCGACGACGTACGCCATCACGCGGAACCTCGTCAACCGGGCGCCGACGGCGGGACCCGGGGTGGCGGCCGGCAGCGGCCGGGTGTCGCGCGCGTCCGTCATGCAGACTCCTCCGACCGCCGGTGCAGGGCGTTGAGGTAGGCGTTGTAGGCGTCGAGCTCCGGATCGTCAGGCTCCGCCGCCGCCGAATGAGCGCGCTCCTGCCGGCCAGCGGCCGCGGCCTCGGAGACCGCCAGAGAATCGCGAGTCGACCCGGTCGGGCCCGACGACTTCGGTGCCAACGGCGGGAGGAACGAGTCCGCTGGCTCATCCGCGACGGCGAGGGAGGTCGAGGGTGACCCCTCGACTCGACCGGCATCGTCGCCGGACGACGGGCGGCCCGCGTCCCGTAGCAGTCGCCACCACAGGTACACCGCGAACGCCGCGAAGAACGGCCACTGGAGCGTGTAGCCGAGGTTCTGCCAGCTGCCGGTGGAGGACTCGAAGCGGTGGAGCTGCCACCAGGCCATGAACAGGAACGCGCAGACGGCCACCACGACCAGCAGGGTGAACGCCACCCATCGGGGGGTCAGCAGCCGGCGCGACCACGGCGTGCCGTCGTCGGCGCCGCCGTCCCGCCCCGGGTCTGCCGTCGGGTCCTCCATGGCCTGCGTCGGGCTCCTCCGAGATCGTTGCCGGGCCGTTGCCACCGGCTTTGCGGGGCTCCGTCACCCCTTGCGTCACGCCGCTGAGCCAACACCCTCCGGCTGCTTTCGGCGACCCTAACACCGCCTGTGGATGACGCCGGCGGCCGGCGACGCACACGTGGGAGGCTTCACGTCCGGCGCCTGAGACCTGCCGTCGGCCGACCCGGGAGGTGATGCATGCGACCACAGCTCAAGCCGGCCCTACGCCGGGTGTGGCGCGATCGCGAGACCCTGCAGATCGGGCTCGATCCCGAACGCGCGCTCGTCGTCACCGGCCTCGAAGCGCCCCTCGGCGAGATCATGGGAGATCTCACCGGCACCCGCACCGAAGAGGCGGTCGTCAACCAGGCGTTGGCACATGGCGTGAGCGGTCCGACCACTCGACGACTGCTCCGCCTGCTTGCCGACGCGGGTGCGCTCGACGACGCCGAGTCCGCGGCATCGGCCCTGCGAGACCTCGGACCCGCCGAGCGCGACCGGCTCCGACCGGACCTCGCCGCCTGCTCGGTCGCCGACGGTTCCCTCGACGGCGGAGCCGCCACGCTCGCGGGACGCCGTGGTGCCCGCGTGGCGATCCACGGTGCCGGAAGGGTCGGCGCGTCTGTCGCCACGCTGGTGGCCTCCGCGGGTGTGGGGTGGGTCGGCATCGTCGACGCCACCCCCGCCCGGCCCGCCGACCTCGCACCCGCCGGGCTCGCGGGCGGTGACGTCGGGGTGCCACGGGGCGTCGGCGCCGGTCGCGCGGCCACCGCGGCAGCACCGTCCACAGCGGTAGAGGTGGTCGGCGAACGCCACCTCGTCGCCCGGCCGCACGTCGCGGTGCTGGCGCCTGACGACGAACCCGACCGGCAGATCGCCGACATGCTCGTCCGGGCCGGCGTCCCTCACCTCGTCGTACGCATGCGGGAGGCACGTTCGATCCTCGGACCGTTCGTGATCCCCGGCGAGTCGTCGTGCCTTCGCTGCCACGATCTCCACCGAACGGCGCGCGACCCGCAGTGGCCCCGAGTGCTCGCCCAGATTCTCGCGGAGCCGGCCGCGGCGCCGGCCTGTGATGTCGTCCTCGCCACGAACGTCGCCGCACAGGCGGCGCTCCATGTCCTCGCGTTCCTCAAGGGCACGCATCCACCGTCCGTCGACGCCACCCTCGAGACCGAGCTACCGGTCGGCGCGCAGCGTCGGCGTACGTGGGCGGTCCATCCCGCGTGCGGCTGCCAATGGGATCCCGAGCCCGCTCCGCCTCCGGCCGCGGCGGCGTAGGTGCGTGCCCCGCCGCGCCAGGGTGTTGTCGGCGGGTGGCTCTAGGGTCGCCGCCATGAAGTTCGGGTTCGTACTCCCCTATGGCGACGCGCGCACCGCCGCCGACCTCGCTGTCATCGCCGAAGACCACGGATGGCATGGATTCTTCGTGTGGGAAGGCATCTGGGCCATCGACCCCTGGGTCTCCCTCGCCGCCGCGGCGGTCCGCACCCAGCGGATCCGGCTGGGCACGATGCTGACCCCGTTGCCACGGCGACGGCCGTGGGAGCTGGCCGGCCAGACGTCGACGCTCGACAACCTGTCCGGAGGTCGGGTCATCCTCTCGGTCGGTCTGGGCGTCGCGGGAGTCGACAGGTTCTGGATGTTCGAGGACGATCCCGGCAGGGTGACGCGGGCCGAGATGCTGGACGAAGGCCTCGAGATGCTCCAGCACCTGTGGCAGGAGGAGCCGTTCGACTTCGCCGGTCGCCACTTCCGCTCGCGCAGGATCGACCTCTCGGAGTTGCCCGCTCCGCCGGCCCCCGTGCAGAAGCCGCGGATCCCGCTCTGGATCGTCGGTGCCTGGCCGAGACCCAAGTCCATGCGCCGCGCCGCCCGCTGGGATGGATGGCTGCCCAACTACGCACCGACCGGTGGCGAGGCTGGTGCGCTCACCTCCGAACTCCTGGCCGAGGGCGTGACCTGGATCCGGGAGCAGCGCGCCCGTGACGGACTGAGCATGGACGGTTACGACATCGTGGCCGAGGGCTCAACGCCGGCGGACGATCCCACGACAGCCGCCGAGACCGTACGCCCGTGGGCCGAGGCAGGGGCAACCTGGTGGCTCGACGCCGACTGGTCCAACACGAGTGACCCGGGGCTCATCCGCGAGGCCGCCGAGCGCCGCCTGCGAGCGGGACCACCGCCTCTCGACGTAGCCGCGTGACCGCGAAATACGCCGTTCGTACGATGAGGTCGTTGCGCCCGAGGCGGACAATGGCCGGGTGAACGATCTTCCACGCAATGGCGTCGCCCGCACCGCGCGGCTCGCCGGCCTCCCCCTCGGCATCGCGGGACGCACAGCGCTCGGCCTCGGCAAGCGGCTGGGTGGCAAGCCCGCGGCAGCCGTGACGTCCGACCTCCAGCGGCGTACCGCCGACCAGCTGTTCCGGGTGCTCGGTGAGCTCAAGGGCGGCGCGATGAAGTTCGGCCAGGCGCTCTCGATCTTCGAGGCCGCCCTGCCCGAACACCTCGCAGCGCCCTACCGCGCCACCCTCACCAAGCTCCAGGACGCGGCGCCGCCGATGCCGGCGAAGACCGTCCACCGGGTGCTCGAGCAGGAGCTGGGGGAAAACTGGCGTCGCAGGCTGCGCAACTTCGACGACGCGCCGGCCGCCGCGGCGTCGATCGGCCAGGTGCACCGGGCCCAGTGGGCTGACGGCCGGGACGTTGCGGTGAAGATCCAGTACCCCGGCGCCGCCGACGCCCTCCGCTCAGACCTGAACCAGATCGGCCGGCTGAGCCGCCTGTTCGCCGCCTGGCTCCCGGGACTCGAGATCCGGCCGCTGGTCGAGGAGCTCAAGGCCCGGATCGTCGAAGAGCTGGACTACGAGCTCGAAGCGGAGGCCCAGGAGGGCTTTGCCGCTGCCTACGACGGGGACCCCGAGATCGCCATCCCCCACGTACGGTTCCAGACGTCGCGGATCCTGGTCACCGACTGGCTCGACGGCACCCCGCTCAGCGAGGTGATCGCCCACGGGTCGCAGGCCGAACGCGACCGGGCGGGCCTGCTCTTCGTCAGGTTCCTCTTCTCGGGCCCGTCACGTGCCGGCCTCCTGCACGCGGACCCGCATCCGGGCAACTACCGCCTCACCCCGGACGGCCGGCTGGGTGTGGTCGACTACGGCCTCGTCGCGCGGCTCCCCGACGGCTTCCCGGACCAGATCGGCCGCCTGCTCCGCATCGGACTCAGCGGCGACTTCGAGAGGGTCACCGAAGGGCTCCGGGCCGAGGGGTTCATCCGGCCGAACGTCGAGATCGACCCGCAGGAGATCCACGACTACCTACAGCCGTTCACCGAGCCGGCACGTACGGAGACGTTCAAGTTCACCCGGGAGTGGATGCGGGCGCAGTTCCAGCGGATGAGCGACGTCCGCGCGCCTAGTGCCAGGACCGCACTCCGGCTGAACCTGCCGCCGTCGTACCTTCTGATCCACCGTGTCTGGGGCGGCGGCGTCGGAGTGCTGGCCCAGCTCGGCGCCGAGGCGCCGTTCCGGGCCGAACTCGAGCGCTGGCTGCCGGGATTCGCCGTCGATCAGGGCAGCCTCGACGACGACCCCCTCGACGACAGGCGAAGCGTCGCCGGAGCCTGAGACCACGGCACGTCGGTCGAGGTTCGACGGACGGCCCCGTCGCCGGTTCTCCTACCAGTGAACGGGTTGGAGCCTGCCCTCGATGCTGCGCAGGTTGTCGCGGGCACACGCGCCGCAGTAGTGCTCCCTCGCGCCGCGTTCGAACGACAGCGCCCAGCTGATCCGGGCGTCGTCGTTGGACGCCTCGACTCCGCAGAGATCGCACACGATCATGGTTGTCGGTCACCTTCTCGCCGTCTGGCCGGACCTGTGGCCGGTTCGCCTTCTTCACAAAGCTTTCCGGACCATCGTCGCGCGCTTTCGTTACGACCATGCCACGGACACCTGTTGCAACCTTTTCGTTATGAAGAATCTGCCCACATGCTGATGGCCGGGACACCCTCGCGGGTGTCCCGGCCATGTCGGTTGGCTACGAACGATCGGCGACGGACGGAATCGGTCGGTGTGCCGTCAGGCGCCGTACGGCGTGAAGCGGTGGATCAGCTGAAACGCGCCCTGAGAAGGCGGGCGCGAAGAGCGGATTCGCGTCCCTTCCGGCTCAGCCGGCGGGCGCGCACCAGCTGGGCCGCTCGTCGTTCACCCGTGGATCTCAGTCGCTCGCGTATCTGCGCGCGAGCCAGGTCTTCGTGAAGCAGTTGCATCGTGATGCTCCTCGTCGAGAGGTCGTGGCCGGCAGAGCCGGTGTTGGTCGAGCTGGCTGGGATGTCGTCGATCGAAAGGTCTCTGGTCATCGGGTTCTCTGTCATGAGGGAGCCGAAGGTCCGGGAGTCCCGGGCCCGCGCGCTCGGTCGGATGGTGGTCATGCAGCAACCTCGTTCTTCCGGGGCCGTCCGCGTGGCCGCTTGCGCGGTACGACGACGCCGGCGATGAACAACTGGCCGCCCCAGACGCCCCACGGCTCGCGCCGCTCGAGAGCACCTTCGAGGCACTCCCGCTGGATGGGGCAGTCCTGGCAAATTGATTTGGCGAACTCGACATCCGCCGGAGACTCCGCGAAGAAGAGCTCCGGGTCGAATGTCCGGCAGGGAAGTTCTGCCTCCGCTACGACCTCGGGCACCACGTCGAGGACGCTGAGACTCACTTCCGGTCACCTCCTTGTGTCGGTTTTCGTACCGGTCTGGCTTCGTGGGCCAGGTCCCGGCTGCCTTTCCTGTCCTGCTGGTGTCGCGTGAACTGCGGTGAAGCTGGCTCGTGGACGCTGGATTCGGTGGGCAAACGAAAAGGCCGCGGATCCCGAGTCGGGTTCCGCGGCCTTGGAGGCGTCCGGTCGTGTCTTGTCATAAGACCGGTGGACTCCAGGCTGGGACACCCGACAGTGCGCCCTTGGTGGTCGGCGCGGGAACGGCCGAGCGGTAGGACGGGCTGATCCGGAGGGCGACATTGCCGCCATCGATCTGCCGCCCACGCTCGCGAGCGCCGAACCCGTCACTGGACACACTCGTCCCCTGGGAGGCGAGCTGAACGGGTGACACCCGACGCCATGCAGACGGCATCGCGGGGAGGAGGGCGCCTTCGACCAGCTCACGCGAGTTCGTTGTCAACATGATCACGGGACGCACCTCCTTCTGACTCTGAGACATGGCAAACCACACTGCGGCGGTTTGGGGTCGAGGTGGAGACTACGCCTCGGCCCCATGGAGGGCAACGCAATTAAAGGGACAATGCCAACCTTTACCGATTCGTGCTGGAGCAGCCGAGCTGTCCCCGCGAGAACCAGGGCCGTTCGACGCTGCGGCAACGCTCGGTCGGGGGCCTCGGCCGCGCTCATCCCTCAGCTCGGGCGGCTGTCTCGCCCGCGCAGATGGCGAGGACTTCGTCGGCGTAGCGAGCGAGCTTGGTGGCACCCACACCAGGAATCCGCGCCAGCTCCGCGGACGCCGAGGGCCGGGCCTCGGCGATCGCGACGAGCGTCGCGTCGGTGAACACGCAGTAGGCCGGAACGCGTTGCTCCTGGGACTGCTCGAGTCGCCAGGCCCGAAGGCGTTCGAACATCTGCTCGTCGTAGGTGGCGGGACAGTCGGCGCACCGGCCGACCTTGCGTTCGGAGGCGTCGTGGAGCGGACGATCACAGCTGCGGCAGCGCGCCACACCCTTGGCCGAGGACCGACGGCCGGACCGCTCCCCCTCGCCACGGGTCCGGCGGTCGGCGACGGCACTCCCCCGCGGGCGGACCGATTCGAGGAACCGGGACGGTGACCTGCGTCCCCGGCCGCCCGGGGTACGGGAGAGCGACCACGAGATCGACAGGTGGGCCCGCGCCCGGGTGATCCCGACGTAGAGGAGGCGACGCTCCTCCTCGATCTGGTCCGGCGTCTCGGCGTAGGTGATCGGCATGGTGCCCTCGTGGACCCCCACGAGGAACACGGCGTCCCACTCGAGTCCCTTGGCGGAGTGCAGGGTCGCGAGGGTGACACCGTCGGCGGCCGGGGCGTGCTGCGCGGCGGCGCGTTCTTCGACGACGCCGACGAAGGCGGCGAGGTCGGCGTCGGGACTGGTGGCCGCCAGGTCGGCGGCGAGCGAGGCCAGCGCGGCCAGGGACTCCCAGCGCTCGCGGACCGCACCCGATCCGCTCGGTTGCTCCCGGGACCATCCGAGCGCGGCCAGGACGGCGTTGACGGAGGCGACCAGGCCCACGTCGGAGGTCTCGGCCGCGCGGGTGGCGCCGCGCAGCAGCACAAGCGCCTCCCGTACCTCCGGCCGGTCGAAGAACCTCTCGGCACCGCGAAGAAGACAGTGGATCCCGCGTTCGGAGAGAGCCTGCTCGAACGCCTCGGACTGCGCGTTGACCCGGAAGAGCACCGCGATCTCGCGGGCCGGCGTGCCCTCCCGGACCAGTGCCTCGACCGCCTGTGCCACGCCCTCGGCCTCGGCGATCTCGTCGGGGTACTCGGCGAAGGCTGCCGCCGGGCCGTCGGGACGCTGGGCGCGCAGGGTCAACCGGTGGGCGCTGGCGGCACCGCGCGCGTCGGCCAGCACGCCGTTGGCCACCTTGACCACCTGCGGGGTCGAGCGGTAGTCGCGTTCGAGGCGTACGACGGCGGCCCCACGGTGCCGGCGGGTGAACTCGAGGAGGTACGACGGGGTGGCCCCGGCGAAGGAGTAGATCGTCTGGTTGGCGTCGCCCACCACGCAGACGTCGGACCGGTCGCCGAGCCACAGGTCGAGCAGGGTCTGCTGAACGGGCGACACGTCCTGATACTCGTCGACGACGAAGTGGCGGTACTGCGCCCGCACCGCGTCGGCGACCCTGCCCGCATCGGCGAGTAGTGCCACCGCGCAGAGGAGGACGTCCTCGAGGTCGAGGTGGCCGCGGTCGCGCCGGACCTCCTCGTAGGCCGCGAAGACGCGGGACACGGTCGCGGCGTCGTAGCCCGCGAGCTGCCGGCCGGCCTTGGCGGCGAGGACCGGATAGTCGTCGGGCCGGACGTTGCTGACCTTGGCCCACTCGATCTCGCTGGCGAGGTCCCGGCGGCCGGGGAGATCGGCCATCACCCGGCAGCGGGCCGCCGCCTCGGCGACGTACCGCAGCTTGCTCTCGACGATCGGCGGTAGCTCGGTGCCGTAGATCTGGGGCCAGAAGTAGCGAGCCTGGCGCAGGGCCGCGGAGTGGAACGTACGGGCCTGGACGCCGGCGACGCCGAGCTCACGCAGCCGGGTCCGAAGCTCACCGGCCGCCCGCGTCGTGAACGTCACCGCGAGGACCTGGTGCGGCTGCCACCGACCCGAGTGGACGGCGTAGGCGATCCGGTGGGTGATGGCCCGCGTCTTGCCGGTGCCCGCCCCGGCAAGGATGCAGAGCGGGCCGTCGAGCGTGGTCGCCGCCTCGCGCTGCTCGGGGTCGAGCGGGTCGAGCACCGCGTCGGGGCCGACCGGGACGAGAGGCGAACGAACCTCCCCGTCGGCGGGCTCCCGGAGGTCCTGCGGGTCGGCAGCTGCGCGCGCGTCGGTCACGCTGCACCATGATTCCAGGCCGGTCGGACACCCGCAGGAGGCGGCGCGTTCCCGGCCCGGCCTTCCGTGGCCGAACCGGGAGCCGGAATGGCGCGCCCCGTCAGCCGACCCCGAGCCGCTCCGAGACCTGCGCGAGCGAGGGGTTGGTCAGCGCGGACCCGTCGGGGAACACCACCGTCGGGACGGTCTTGTTGCCGTCGTTGACCTTGGCGACGATCTCCGCCGCGTCGGGGTGCTGCTCGATATCGACCTCGTGGTACGAGATGCCGGCGCGATCCATCTGGCCCTTGAGCCGGCGGCAGTAGCCGCACCATGGGGTGCTGTACATCGTGATCGAGTGGGACATCGAGTTCCCTTCGCCATAATCCGCACGATCTGGTCATATCGGCGGTGCCGGGCTGGTCGGCCACTCCTGCCGGTTCTGCCCCGTCCGGTCCTCCGTCCGGAGCGTCACCGGCGGCCGCGACATCCGTCCGCCTCTCACGTAACAGTCCCTGGTGCCCGACTTCTTCCCGATCGATGCCGGTCACACCCGATTGCGGCCCGACGAACGGCGTCCGACCCGCTGTGGCCACCTGGGAGTGGACGCGAGGCGCCGACGGTACCCGCGGAGTCCCGCACGACGTCGGTCGGGCCGCCGCATCGCCGACGGGCGTACCGTCAAGGCCGCCTTGACAGGTCGTCACCAGGATCCCGGGAACTCCTCGCCGTACCACGTCTCGACGAGGCGCCGGGCGATCGACACCCTGCCCGGCAGCAGGAGGTCGCCCGTCTCGACCGCGGTGCGCAGCTCGTCCCGGGAGAGCCAGCGGGCCTCCGCGATCTCCTCCTCGTCGACCTTGATCTGCGTCGTCACGGCTCGCGCGAAGAACCCGAGCATGAGGCTGGACGGGAACGGCCACGGCTGGCTGCCGGCGTACACCGGGTCGACCACCTCGATGCCGGTCTCCTCGTGCACCTCCCGCACGACGGCGTTCTCGAGCGGTTCTCCGGGCTCGACGAAGCCGGCCAGGGTGGAGAAACGCTTCTCTGGCCAGCTGGGTTGGCGACCGAGCAGGCAGCGGTCGTCGTCGTCTGTGACCAGCACGATGATCGCGGGGTCGGTACGCGGGAAGTGTTCGGCCTGGCAGGACGGGCACCGGCGGACGTGTCCACCATCGGTCGGGCGGGTGGGAGTGCCGCAGCGCGCGCAGCGCGGGTGGGCGGCATGCCAGTTGGTGAGCGCCACCGCGTGGACGAACAACCCGGCGTCGCGGTCGGAGAGCATGCCACCGGCCTCGCGGAGGCCGGCCAGGCTGGTGCCACCACCACCGTCGGTGCCGGCGTCCGACGCCGAGACGCGTGCCGGGGTTGCGCGTTCGGTCTCGGCGGCGGACGGCTCCGGCGGCATCCGGGTGACCGCGAAGTAGGGCACGCCGTCGGTGTCGAGCCCGAGGAGATACCGCTCGTCCGGTAGGTCCTGGAGATCGTCGAGCTCGGCCGGCGAGGTGAACACGAGCGACGTGCCGTCACCGGTCACGGGAGCCCTGCCGTCGCTCACGGCGAGCACCCGGCAACGCGGATCGGCCCACCTGGCGTCGACCCACGCCGAGTTGCGGCGGCGTTCGGTGGCACGGTCGAGCGTGGAGCGGGCAAGTGCGAGCTGGGTCAGACGCGACACGCTGAGCACTGTAACGGTCGGGCCGGTCGGGGCCCGGGTGCGAGTCCAGCCCCGGGCCGGCGTCGGACGTGGTCGGCGGTCGGGCAAAGCAGGCGACCGTACGAGCTCTGGCAGGATCACGCCATGATCGAGGGAACCGCCCGGGTCAGGGGCGACCGAGCCACGGGAGACGACGCGTCGTGAGCACCCACATCGGCGCCGCTCCGGGACAGATCGCCGAGACCGTCCTGCTGCCCGGCGACCCACTCCGCGCGCGATGGATCGCCGAGACCCACCTGCAGGACGCGGAGTGCTACTCCACTGTGCGCAACATGCTCGGGTTCACCGGCACGTACGCGGGGCACCGGATCTCCGTCCAGGGCACCGGCATGGGCCATCCCTCGCTCGCGATCTACGCACACGAGCTGATGGCGGAGTACGGCGTCCGCACGCTGGTCCGGGTCGGCAGCTGTGGCGCGCTGTCCGACGCTCTGGCGCTCCGGTCGGTCGTCCTCGCCATCACCGCCTCGACGGACTCGGCGATGAACCGGGTCAGGTTCGAGGGCTTCGACTACGCTCCCGCCGCCGACTTCGGGCTGCTGCGCACGGCGTACGACCTCGGGGTCGCCCGCGGCGGCGCGCCCGTGGTCGGGCAGGTCGCCTCGGTCGACTCGTTCTACTCCGACCGACCCGAGCTCCTGGACCGCCTCGCCGACCACGCGGTCCTCGCCGTGGACATGGAGACGAACATGCTCTACACGCTCGCCGCGAAGTTCGCCGCACGGGCGTTGACGATCCTGACGGTGAGTGACCACATCCGGACCGGCGAGCACACGTCGGCGGACGAGCGCGAACGCAGCTTCTCCCCCATGGTCGAGCTCGCCCTGGACACGCTGACGGCGTCGTAGCCGCGACCCAAACCGGGACCGGACACCGCAACCCGGACGCATGTCGAAGAGGGGCCGGATCACGCGTTTGCACAGGCTTTCCCACAAAGCTTGACCTTTGTGCGCGATCGGGGACTAACCTTCCGTCCGCGAAGACGGTTCTCCACGCCCGGACCCCTTCCCGACCGGTTGGTCTCTCCGGGCCGGAGCCTCACGAAGGAGGCAATCCGGTTATGCGTTCCGCCTCATCACCACGTTCCGGCCGAAGCCGCTTCCGGCGACGGGCGGTCTCGTTGACCACCGCCCTGCTCGCCGCCGGTCTGGTGCCCACCAGCGCCATGGCCATGGGCCAAGCCGCACAGCCAACCGCCGTGCCGGCCGCCGCCGAGAAGTCCGCGCCGAAGGCCGCCCGAACGGGTCCCGGCGACAAGGCAGACGCCTACGACGCGCGGACCGACCCGGCCGCCAAGCCCGCCCTCCTGAAGCGGGCGGCCCGCCAGGACGCCCAGCCAGGGGTCCGGGCGCTGCGCCGGTCTCTCGGCGCGGAGGGCATCGTCGACATCGACCCGGTGACCGGCACCCCGCGCAACGTGGCCCGGACCAACGGCTTCCTCACCGGTCCGAGCAGCGCCGCACCGCAGAGCATCGCCCTGTCGTATGTCGGTGACCACGCCGGCGTGTTCCGCCTGGCGGCCGCAGACCTCGACCAGCTCACGCTCCGCAAGGACTACGTGGACGTCGCGGGAACGCACCACCTGTCGTTCACCCAGTCCGTCGACGGCGTACCCGTCTTCGGCAACGGCCTCAAGGCACACGTCGCCCGCGACGGCAGGCTGATCGGCGTCGACGGCTCTCCGGTCGCCGGCCTGCCGGCCGCTCTCGCCGCACCGAAGGTCAGCCCTTCGCAGGCCCGACGCGCGGCGATCGCCGACGTCTTCGGCACCGCGAAGGCCGCGAGCGCGAAGACCGCGAGCGGACCCACGCGGAGCACCGTCTTCACCGGGGGCGACCGTGCCCAACTCGTCGTCTTCGCCACCCCTGGCGGAGCGCGGACGGCCTGGCAGACGATCACCTCGCCGTCGGCCAGGGAGATGTACCTCCACGTCGTCGACGCCGCCTCCCAGCGGGTGCTGTTCCGGCGGAACCTCGTCCAGAGCGACAACGCGCTGGTCGTCGACAACTACCCGGGCGCTCCCAGGGGCGGCACGGCCCGCACGGTGAACCTCCCGGCCCGTTGGCTGCCCGCCAACTCGCCCCGGCTCGCGGGCAACGTCGCGCACGTCTACACCGATGTCAACGACTCCAACGCGGCTGAGGCGAGCGAGGAGGTCGTGCCGAGCGGTCGGCGTTCGTTCGTCTACCCGATGCAGCCGTTCGACCTCGGCGGCGACTGCTCCGCGGCGTTCCCCTGCTCGTGGGACCCCGACGAGCCCAACTCCTGGCAGGCCAACCGCTCCCAGGGCGCGGTGCAGCAGTTCTACTTCATCGGGAAGTTCCACGACCACCTCGCGGCCAAGCCGATCGGGTTCACGCGGCAGGCCGGCAACTTCGAGGCCGTCGACGGGGACGCGGTCCAGGGCGAGAACCTCGACGGCGCCGACACCGCCGACGGACTGCCCGATCCCAACCACATCGACAACGCCAACTTCGCCACGCCTCCTGACGGCATGCAGCCACGGATGCAGATGTTCCTCTGGCGGCAGCCGGGCGCACCCGACGACCCGTTCCTCGCCGCCAACGGTGCGGACGACTCCGGGATCGTCTACCACGAGTACGGTCACGGCCTGTCCAACCGGCTCGTCGTCGACGCCAACGGCGTCTCGACACTGGGCAACATCCAGGCCGGGTCGATGGGCGAGGCATGGAGCGACTGGTACGCGTACGACTTCCTGGTCGACGACGGACTGGTCAAGGACACCAGGGCCGACGGCGAGATCCGGGTCGGCAACTACGTCGGGCACGGCACCGACCTGATCCGCAGCCAGCCGCTGGACTGCCCGGTCGGCAGCACGTCGGCGAAGTGCCCCGGCACCGAGACCGCTGGCCCGGGTGGCTACACCTACGGCGACTTCGGCCACGTGAGCGACGGGCCGGAGGTGCACGCCGACGGCGAGATCTGGGCCGCGACGCTGTGGGACCTGCGGGGCAAGCTGGGTTCGTCGCTGTCCGAGTCGCTCGTGACCAGGGCGATGGAGCTGTCGCCGGCGAACCCGTCGTTCCTCGACATGCGCAACTCGATCCTGCAGGCTGACATGGTCGTCAACCGTGGCCGTGCCCACGCCGCCATCTGGAAGGTGTTCGCCGGGCGCGGCATGGGTTACTTCGCGGGCGCGATCGACGGTGACGACACCACGCCGGTCGAGGACTTCTCGGCGCCGCCCAGGCCGGGTACGCCGACGGGTTCGTTGACCGGGACCGTGACGGAGTCCGACTCGGGTGCGCCGGTCGCCGGGGCCACCGTGGCCTTCGGCGGGCACAACTCCGGCTTCGCCGGCGACCTCGCCGCCGTGACCGGCGCCGACGGTACGTACTCGATCGAGGGAATCTTCCCCGGTTCGTATCCGAAGGTGTTCGCGTCGGGGCCTGGGTTCGACCGTTCGAGCCAGAACGGTGTCGATCGCCTCGCGCGAGAACGTCGTCGACTGGCAGGTACGCCGTGACTGGGCGGCGATCTCAGGCGGAGCCGCCGTCACCGACGCCAACGGCGACGACTTCAGCGACTTCGGCTGTGGACCGGCGAGCATGTTCGACCAGTCCCAGGGATCGGGCTGGTCGACCGACGCCGTTCCCGGAAGCCCGCAGAGCAGCGTCGACCCGCGCTTCGTCATCGTGAAGCTGCCGGAGGCGGTCGACGTCACCGAGCTGGCGATCGACCCCACGGCGACGTGCGGCGACGGCGGCAGCGCCTCGACCGGTGACTACCGCGTCGAGACCTCGCCGGACGGGACGACCTGGACGACCGCGGCCGAAGGACACTTCGGCGTCGCCAACCGCAACACGATGAACGCGGTCGAGCTGACCGCCGGCACCGCCGGTGTGCAGTACGTCCGCTACACGATGCTGGGCACGCAGCTCGCCGAGGCGGGCGGGAGCTGCCCGGGTGCCTTCTCCGGCTGCGATTTCATCGACTCGGTGGAGCTCGCGGTCTACGGGACGGCCGGATAGTCCGGTGCGGCCGGGGAGCCACGCTCCCCGGCCGCAGGTGTACGTACGAGGAGGCCTGCAAGGCGCGAGCAGCCGCAGGCCTCCTCGTACGTGCGGACATGCCCTAGGGTTTCCCGGGTGACGACGAGGACGATCGGCCTTCTGCACCCAGGTGACATGGGCTCCGCCGTCGGGCGGCTGCTCACCGAGCAGGGACACGAGGTGCTGTACGCCTCGTCCGGGCGCAGCGCCAGCACCCAGGAGCGCGCCGAGTGGGCGGGACTGACGGATGCGACCACCCCCGCCGCCCTCGCCCGGCACAGCGAGATCGTGCTCTCGATCTGCCCACCGCACGCCGCCAGGGACGTGGCCACCGCCCTCGCGGGCTACGGCGGCACGTACGTCGACGCCAACGCCGTGGCCCCCGAGACCGTTCGCGAGATCGGCTCCCTCATCGAGGGGGGCGGCGGGCGGATGGTCGACGGCGGGATCATCGGCGGGCCGCCCGAGCGACCCGGCACCACCAGGCTGTATGTCTCGGGAACGGCGACCGACGTGGTGACCGACCTCTTCGCGGGTACGGCGCTCGACGTCCGCGCCGTCGGCGACCAGGTGGGCATCGCCTCCGCCCTGAAGATGTGTTACGCCGCGTGGACGAAGGGCACCAGCGCACTGCTCCTCGGCATCCGTGCGGTGGCCGCCCGCGAGGGGGTCGACGACGCGCTGCTCGCCGAGTGGGCGGAGTCGCAGCCCTCGCTCGTCCAGCGCAGCACGTCCGCCGCCCGGGCGGCACACGACAAGGGCTGGCGCTGGCGCGGCGAGATGGAGGAGATCGCAGCGACGTTCGAGGCGGCCGGGCTGCCGCCCGGCTTCCACCAGGCGGCCGCCGACATCTATGCCCGCACCCCGCGGCCGGAGTCGTCGCAGACCCCGGACGCGGCTCTCGACCTCGTGATGAGCGCCCTTCTCGCCACTCCTCCCGGCTCTCCCGTCACCGGCGGGGGCGGCGCCTGAGTAGCGCGCCGTCCACACCGGACGCCGTAGCCCCGCGACCCGCCAGGTCAGGCGCTGACGTCGACGATCACCCGGTCGTCGTACTCGGACTCGACGATCACGCCACCCTCCCGGATCACCGGGACGGCGACCCACCGATCACGGTGGGACTCCCACCACAGCAGGTATTCGCGGGACTGGTCGAGACAACCCATGGCCTGGCTCCTCCCCGTCGGGCTGCAGTTGCTCGCCAACCCCGCAGGCGTGCGCCCGCCACCGTCTCAGCAGCGGTGCCGGTCGGGATGTCCCGGCCGACACCGGCCCTCCGCGATGGACCGTGACGTTCGAACGCATGCTCGAATCGTAGCCGTGCCGGCCGACAGCCGGAGTGGCTGCCGGAGTGGCTGCAAGAGGGACTGCCGGGAATGCGTGTCCGGACCTCAGGACGTGGCGGGCTCGCCGTGCGCCGCGACGGGCCGGACCGCGAGATACCTGTGGGTCTGCAGGATCGTGACGAACGTGGGAACGATCAGGACCACGCCCCCGATCGAGACCACACCGATGAGAAGGGCCGCGAAGACGAGGATCCAGGTCCCGAGCGTCTGGTCCGGGCGCCGCCAGGCCAGCTGCGCGGACGTCCGCGCGAGGGCGGTGAAGCCGAGCTCGGGCTGCGCCGCGAATACGGGACCCCAGTACGTCGCACACACCGACCACAGCAGGACGGCCAGCGTGAGGACCGCGACCAGCGGAGCCAGACCCTGCGAGGAGGCCAGCACCGCCGCCCAGACCAGCACGCCGAAGGTGCCGTACAACGGCGCCAGCGTCCGCAGGCTCGGTGCCGCGAGTTCGCGGAACAACTCCATCGCCAGCCCGGCGTCGACGTGCTGGCCACGGCACGCCTCGGCGGCCATCCCGAACAGGACGGCCGTCGCCGGTGGGAGGGTGGTCGCCGAGTAGAGCCCGAGCACGATCCGCAGCCAGGCCGGCAAACCGGGGAACGCCAGGGCCAGACCTCCGGGCGCGAGCTGCAGCGCCCACACCACGTTGGCGGCGACGAGCCGCTCGACCTGGGACGCGACCGTCGCGAACGACGCCCACACGGGCCCGCGGCGTTCGTCGCGGGGGCCGGTGTCGTCGAGGAAGGGCACGGCCGCTCAGCCCTTCTCGAGCAGGGATGCCCCACTCTCGGCATCGAACAGGTGCACCTTGCTCATGTCGACTCCGAGGGGGACCTCCTGATCGAGGTAGCTCGCGGGCAGGCGCACCTTGAAGGTCGCCACGAAGTCCTGCGACGAGGCGTCGCCCTCCTCCGACGTACTGAGGTAGACCGTGCTGCCGGCAGAGGTCGGCTCGACGAGGTTGACGATGCCGCGCAGGGTGTTGTCGTCGGTCACCTCGAACGGTGCCATCCTCGGCACGTGCAGGTGCTCGGGGCGGACGCCGAGCTTGACCTCGCGACCCACGAAGGGGCGGGCCCGCTCCACCATCTCCGGGTGCAGCCGCAGGGTGAGGTCGGGGCCGGCCGCCACCATGCCGTCGCCCTCGGCCTTCAGCGTCAGGTCGAAGAGGTTGATGCTGGGAGTGCCGATGAAGTAGGCCACGAACAGGTTCTTGGGCTGGTCGTACAGCTCGGCTCCGGATCCGATCTGTTGGATCTGGCCGGCGTTCATCACCGCGATCCGGTCGCCGAGGGCCATCGCCTCGGACTGGTCGTGGGTGACGTAGATCGTCGGCTTCTGCTTCTCGCGGTGGAGGGTGAGGATGTCCTCGCGCGCCTGGTATCTCAGCTGGGCGTCGAGGTTCGACAGCGGCTCGTCGTAGAGGTAGAGCGACGCGTCGCGCACCATCGCCCGCGACAGCGCCACCCGCTGGCGCTCGCCGCCGGAGAGCTGGCGGGGCTTGCGTTCGAGCAGGTGGTCGATGCGGAACGTCCTCGCCGCCTGGGGCACTCGGGTACGCACGGACCGGCGCGGGGTGTTCCGCGAGCGCAGGCCGTAGGCGATGTTCTCGAATACCGTGAGGTGCGGGAAGATCGCGTAGTCCTGGAACACCATGGCGACGTTGCGGTCCTTGGGACGGATCTCGTTGACGACCCGGTCGCCGAACCTGATCTCGCCCGACGACGCGGGTTCGAGGCCCGCGAGCAGCCGGAGCGTCGTGGTCTTGCCACAGCCCGAAGGGCCGACGAGGACCAGCAGCTCGCCTTCGTCAATCCCGAAGCTCACCTGGTTGACAGCTCGCTTCTCGGCGAACTGCTTCACCAGGTTGTCGACCGCGATCGCGTTCACTGACTCACTCCTCGGATGGGGGCTACCGCTTCAGAAAAGCTCGAGGACGCCGGGCAGGTGGACAGGCTGTTCGTTGTCGGCCTCGAAGAAGTACGCCCGGTCCCAGTCGGGCGTGATGTCCACCGTGTTGCGTTCGGGGAAGTCCACCGCCGCCGTCACGGCGACGGACGCCGCGCCGATGCTGCCGTAGAGGAAGGTGGCCCGCTCCGTGGGGATGCGTTCCAGGTGGCGCAGCCGCATCGGCGCGCCGTCCGCGGCGTCGAGGATCCAGCCCTCCGGCCGGACTCCGACGCGAAGCGCGCCAGAGGTCACCTTCTGCGCCAGCTCGTACGGCAGGCTCCAGCGCACGTCGGTGCCCGCCACCGTGAGCTCGCCACCGGACAGGTGCGCCGGCAGCACAGTCATGGGCGGCGAGCCGATGAACGTCGCGACGAACAGGCTGGCCGGCGTGTAGTAGAGGTCGTCGAAGGTGCCGAGCTGCTCGATGTTGCCGTCGCGCATGACGGCGATCCGGTCACCCATGAAGATCGCCTCCTGCTGGTCATGGGTGACGTACAGCGTGGTGATCGCGAACTTCTTGAGCAGCTTGCGGATCTCGATGCGGGTCTGTTCGCGCAGCTTGGCATCGAGGTTGGAGATCGGTTCGTCCATCAGGAACAGCTGGGGCTCGCGGACGATGCAGCGGCCGATCGCGACCCGTTGCTGCTCGCCACCGGACAGCGTGTCGGGCACCCGTCCGAGCAGGAACTCGAAACCGACGCCCATCCGTTCCGCGGTCTCGCGGACCCGTTGCTCCTTCTCCTCCTCGGTGCGGTGTTGGACCTCGAAGTAGTAGGCAAGGTTGCCTTGCCCCTTCATCGAGGGATAGAGCGCGTAGTCCTGGAAGACCATCCCCACACCGCGTTCCTGCGGCCGGACGTACGACACGTCGTGGCCGTTGTAGAGCACGCGTCCCGCGTCGGGGTACTCGAGGCCGGCGATGACCTTGAGCAGAGTGCTCTTGCCGCAGCCCGACGATCCCACCACGCTGACGGTCTCGCCGTCGGCGACATCGAGGCTGACGGAGTGGAGTGCGGGTGGCGTATGGGCCGCGTTGGTGTCGACGATGCGGTCGGCGGCGTACTGCTTGACGACCTGGTCTACCTCGATCCGCGCCACTGGAACTCCTTCTCTACTTCAGGCCACGCAGGCGAATACCCTTGAGGAGGTACTCACGGCAGATGATGAACGCGATGAACACCGGCAGCGACTGGAGGATGCCCAGCACCATGAGGCCGTTCCAGGACATGCCGGCAGAGAGGATCTCCTGCATCTGCTGCGCCTGCGCGGTGGCCTGTTCGGCATTCGTCGCGCCCGCCTGGGTGAATCTCTGTAACAACAGGTAGATCTCGACCGATGCCGGCATCTTCTCCGGTGTCTGGAGCACGATGAGCGGCCAGAGGAACTGGTCCCACGCGCCGCTGAACGCCCCCCAGATCGCGACGGCATAGACCGGCACGCTCATCGGCAGGACGATCCGGCGGAAGATGTTGAACTCCGACCCGCCGTCGACTCGCGCCGCCTGGATCACCGAGTCGGGGATCGTGTCGAAGAACCCCTTGAAGAGAAGGAAGTTGAACGCCTGGAACACGATCGGCAGGATCACCGCCCAGTGGGTGTCCCAGATCCGGATGCTGGGGAACACCAGCTCGCCGCCGGAGCCGGGCACGTCGGGCGTCTCCGGCAGGGCGAACGGGAAGTTCCTCGTGAGCAGGTAGTTGGGGATCAGCGTCAGCGCGGCCGGCATCATCAGCGTGCCGATGAAGAACAGGAAGGACCAGCGCGCCAGCGGGCCGCGCTGGAGCTTGCTGTTTGCGTAGGCCGCGAGCGAGGTGATCGGGATGCCGAGCACCAGGACCCAGAACGTGATCTGGATGGAGTTGAGGAAGAACAGCCAGAACGGTCCGTCCATCAACGTCGTGGCCACGTTGTTGCCGCCCTGCACCAGGCTGATGACCAGCCGCCAGCCAGCGAGGGTGGCGTCGTGGGGGAACCAGGTGGGCGGGAACTGCAGCACCTCCTGCCCGGTCTTCAGGGACGTGATCGCCATGAAGTAGAAGGGGAACAGGTGGAGGGTGATACCGAGGCACAGGAATGCGACGACCAGCCACCAGGAGATCCGGATCGCCGGCTGCTTTCGTCCCACACGTGGGAACAGCATCGTGGGTCCTCTTCTTCTCTAGGTGTCGGTCTAGGTGTCGGGGTCTTCGCGGAAGAACCGCCGCTGGATGATGACGAGCACCATCGTGGCCACGAAGAGGTAGACGCCCAGTGCGGTCGCGTCGGCGTAGCGCAGGCTCCGCAGCAGGTCGTAGAGGTACATCACCACGGTCCGGCTGGCACCACCCGGCCCGCCGCCGGTCATGATCAGCGGCAACTCGAACGCCTGTGAGCGAACCGATCACCGCGAAGATCAGCAGCATCGAGATCACCGGGCGCAGGCGGGGCAACGAGATCGTCCAGATCTTCCGCCAGAACCCCGCGCCTTCGATCTCGGCCGCCTCGTAGTAGGACGTCGGGATCCCTTGCAGGGTGGCCATGTAGATCAGACCCGGACCGAAGAACAGGATCCCGGGGAACACCAGCCAGAACAGCACCTGCTCGGAGGAGTTCAGGAACGGCTGCGGCGGCAGGTGCAGCCACTCGGTCACGATGTACTGGAACAGGCCGTACTGCGCGTTGAACATGTAGCGGAACAACAGCGTGCTGGCGATCCCTGACAGCGGCAGGAACCACAGCAGCATCATCCAGCGGATGTGCCGCTTCGGCATCTCCATCAGCAGGATCGCCACGACGATGGGGATCATGAACGTCAGCGCCAGGCTCAACGCCGCGTAGATCGCCGTGACCTTGAACGCCTGCCCGACCAGCGGGTCGTTCCACATCCGCACGTAGCTCTCCAGGCCCGTGAACTCCACGGGCCCTCGGAACCTCGCGTTCGTCAAGCTGATCACGAAGGCCATCAGCAGCGGATACCAACCCCACGACAGCTGGAACAGGAATGCCGGGGCGACGAACAGCGTGCCCTCGAGCCTGCGCCTACCGCTCAACCGCGGCGCGCCGCCCGCCTGTCCCTGTCCGGCATCGGTCCCGGCGGTCGGTGCACCCGCCCGCTCCTCGACGGCCTGGTCGGCGCGCTCCTGCGCGCCGACCACCGGCTGTTGCCCGCTCATAGGCCCACACTCACCCTCTCAATGCCGGAAGCACGGTGCTTTCGTACCAGCCCTTGAAGACGTTCTGGTAGTAGTCGGGCGCGTTTTCCTTCCAGTACTGGGTCATGTGCGGCGAAGTAGTCCGTCGCGGCCTTGACGAACTCCTCGTCCGACGTGCCGGACGTGAAGCTCTCGGCCTGCTTGTTGCGGGTGGTGTCGAGCTTTGCCAGGTCGGCCCGCACGTCGGACTGATCCGCGTTCGTTCGCCCACCGGGAGGTCATGCCTCCGGGGCGGTCTCGGTGGGTGCGGCGTTCGGCTCGGGCGGGAAGTAGAAGGCCTCGTTGGGCGCGATCGGGATCTGGGCGGCGCGCCGCACCTCGTCCATGAACCTCTTGCCCCACGCATCCTCCGGCGAACTCGGCGCCTGGTCGATCGAAGGCCCTTGTACGCGGCATGATGTTGGCCCAGTCGTACACCCGCTTGGGGTCCTTCGTGTCGTCGAAGACCGCTTTTCGTGCCTGCACCCAGCCCGGGCGCTGCGTGTGCAGGAGCAGGCTGACGGCCTTGTCGAGCGCCTCGTCGTCGAGGTCTGGGGAGAGGCCCACCAGGTCGACCTGGCCCTGCGTGCCGGTCCCCCGGCCGTTCGTCCCGACGGGCTGGGTCATCCAGCCGACCACGTCCTCGATCGGCTTGTCCAGCTTCTTGGCCAGGTCGGCCGGTGCGTTGTCGCTTCCGGGAGTGACGGTGAAGTACACGACGCTGTTGCTGTGCATGGCGGCGTCGCCGCGGAAGAACGCACTGAGGACGTCACCGTCGGGCATGCTGACGTCGGCGAGTGCCGACTTGTCCTCGTAGATCATCGCCCGCAGGCGCTCGATCAGCGGGGCCCACTGGTCGGCGCCGTCGGAGTAAGTCCCAGCGCCAGTTCCAGCTCGTCCCGGGCGCCGGCACCTTCGCGTGGAAGTCCATGCCGTCGGCGTTCAGTCCGCCGTTGAGGGCCTGGCCCTGCATCATGAAGCCCTTGCGCTTGCCCTCGGTGAGGCCCTTGGCGAGCGTGCGTACGTCGTCCCAGGTCCACTCCGGTGTCGGGTCCTCCAGGCCGCGTTCCTGGAGCAGGTCGCGCCGGTAGTGGATGCCGGTGCCGACGTTGTAGATCCACGGCGCGGCATAGAACTTGCCGTCGATCCCCCACTTCTCCCAGATCGGCTTGACGAAGTCCTCGAGCTCGTCCTCGACGCCGTAGGTCTTCAGGTGCTCGGTGACCTCCGCCGTGAGCCCCTGCAACATCGCCGACCGCACGTTGGCGCGGTTCCAGCCGCCGATCACGTCACCAGGGAACGCCGACGGCGCGGTGCCGCCGGTGATCGCCGTCGTGAGCGTCTCCTGGTTCCACACGTCGAGGGCAGCGTTCTTGATCTTGACCCCGGGGTTCTTGTCCATCCACTCCTGGAGGACATCGGCGTACGCCTCCTTGCCAGGATCGCCCTTCTGCTCCTTCTTGGTGGGCAGGACGCCGTACGGCCAGCCGTCGTGCGTTGTCAAGGTGACGTTGACAGGCCCGCCGCCTGCGCCACCTCCGCCCTTCTGGCAGGCGGTCAGGAACCCGCCGCCTGCCGCGAATGCCGTTCCCGCGGCCATGACCTTGAGGAAGGACCGCCGTGACGTCGCACCGTCGGCGGACAGGCCGCGAACAGCCGCACGCGTGGAAGAGGATCTCGTCATTGATGCCTCCTTACAGGGCGCCAGACCCGGTTGGGTGTGGTGCTTCGGTCAGCTCAGGTGTGGACGCGTCGCGACGGATTGGCCGCCACCAGACCCGTCCCTCGGTCAACAGGGCAACGAGGATGCCGTCCGCCACCTCGATGTCGAGCACCTCGTCGACGGCGACGCCTTCGTCGAGCCGGGCGTCGGGGCGCCCGTCGTCCGTCACCGTCCAGATGCCGCCCGGGGTGAGGACGACCACGCCGGACCGGTCACCGGCCACGGCACGGACACCGTCGTCGAGCTCGGCCCACTGCGACCACTCACCGTTCCGGTCGCGGACGCACAGCGCCCGGCCGAGGCTGAGCAGGCCGGGTTCGCCGAGCGAGTCGACCACCGGCCACGGCGTCTCGGCGCGAGCCTCGCGCAGCCAGGTGGTTCCGTCGTCGGCCGAGGCCCACAGCTGCACGCTGCCCTGCCGCCGGTCGGTCGTCGCGGCCAGTACGCCGCCGCCTTCGACCGCCTGCAGGGCGGTGAGCGGCAGGGCGCCGAACGGCGCCGGAACCGACTCCCAGGTGGCGCCACCGTCCGTGGTGTGGAGGAGCGCGTCGCCGTGGCGCGCCGGTGCGGCCCACCCGCGGCCGTCCGCACGGAACGTGAGGACGCCGACGTGGCCGGACTCGCCGGGCACCACCGGCTCCCACTCCTCCTGGTCCACGTGGCGGAACAGGCCGGCCGGTCCGGACGCGAGCAGCGCACCGTCCGGGGCCACCGCCGTCGCTGTGAGCGGGAACGGCGCGCCGTCCAGCGGCGCCCATCCGCCGGTGGCACCCAGTTCGACCACACCGGAACCGCCACCCGCGACGACCGGGCGGCCGCGCCGGACCAGCACCCGGTCCAGGTCGTGCGTCGAGGGGACCGCCACGGGAGCCCACGAGAGGCCGCCGTCGGTGCTGCTCGCAAGGCCCTCGGCGGTGCCCGCGTGGAGCACCGTTCCGACGCTCACCAGGCAGTAGACCGTCTCCACGAGCCGGCCGTCGTCGGCGCGGGACCAGGTCAGGCCGCCGTCGACGGAACGCCAGACGCCCGACCCGGCCGTCCCCGCGACGAGCGAACCGTCCGGTGCCGTGGCGATCGCGGTCGGCTGGGCGGGGATCGGGCCACCGGCCGACCACGTACGCCCGCCGTCGACTGAGCGCAGCGTCTCGCCCTTCTCGCCGGCGGCACAGACCTGGGAACTGCCCACGGCGTACGTGAGCGCCGCGACTGCGGTGCCTTCGGTGCCGGGGCAGCGGCGCCAGGCGCGCAGGCCCGACGTGGCGGCGAAGACGCCGTTGGCGGTGCCGGCGAGGACGGTCCCGCCGGGTCCCGCGACGAGGGCGCTCACGTCGGTGTCGTCGAGGCCGAAGTTGGCGGGCACCCAGGTACGGCCGCGGTCGTCGCTGCGGAGGACGCCATCGCCGAGGGTCGCCGCCAGCAGCAGGACCGCGTTGGGATCGTGGTCGCCGTCAGGGTCCCCTGCCGGCCTGCCGCCGGAGGGCACGGCGAGGAGCGCGGCGACGGGCGCGCCGCCGCTCTGCACCTCGGCCAGCTCGTACGCGCCGTCGCGGCACCGCAGGATCCCGTCGGCGACACCGGCGATCAGCCAGCTCCCGACGGTGCACAGGGCCGCGACCGTGGTGAGCCCGGGTACGGCGGGCTCGGGAGCGAGCGCGGTGCCGGCGGTCACGACCTGGCCGATCCCGCCCATGCCGCCGAGCCAGAGCCGACCGTCGGCACCGTCGACACCTTCGGCACCGTCGGTCGCAGTGGACGCTGCGGGACCGGCGGCAACGGCGGGAACGGCGGGAGCCACCGCGAGTACGGGTGTCCGCAAGCCGATGTCGGGGTACTGGCGCCAGAACGTTGCTTCAGCCACGGCCGGCCACCACCTCGGCGGAGACGAGCAGCGCGGCGGTCTCGCCGGCGGCCTCGAGCGCACCGGCCGCGACGCCGGCCACGTCGCAGATCCCGGCCGCCACCATCGCGGCGAAACTGCTTGACCGGGCGTCGACTCCGTGCCCGGCGCCGCGCTCGCGCACCTTCTCCAGCGCGACCCGCGGCTCGAGCCGCCCGGCGTTCCGGACGATCTGCAGGAACGGCGCCTCGAGCCCCGCGCACACGGCGTCGAAGCCGAGCGCCTCGTCGGCGTCCACACAGCTGGCCCGCCGCGCCCGGACGGCCGGTATGCAGTCGAGGTACGCCACGCCGCCGCCCGGCACGACGCCGTCGCGCAGGGCTGTCTGCACCAGGCGTACGGCCTTGCGGGCGTTGTCCTTGCGGGCCTCGACCTCCTGCTCGGTGGCGGCCCCGATGCGCAGGACGCCGACCCGTCCGGACAGCCGGGCCTGGCGGAGCCAGAGCCGCTCGCCGACGCTGCGGTCGGCCGGCCGGTGCGCGAGGTCGAACTCCCACGCGCGGGTACGCAACCTGCCCGCCCGTTCGGCGACCGCGTCCGCGGCACCATGCCCGCCGGTGACCGACAGGTAGCCGCGTTCGACGACCGCGCGCCTCGCCCGCCCGACGGACGACGCCCGGAACCGCTCGGGCGGCAGGCCGAGCTCGGTGGACACGACCTCGGCTCCCGTCAGCAGCGCGAGGTCGCCGAGGTCGTCGCTCAGGTGGGTACGCGAGGTCGTCATGACCACGGGGGCGCACACCAGCGTCCCGCGGAGGTCGTTGAAGCCGAACATCGTCGCCGCACCACCGGAGATGTCGCGGGCGACGACGAGCACCGGCGGCCGGCCGGGCAGCGAGAGCGCCGCCTCGAGCAGTGGTCGTACCTGGTCGACCTCGGTGAGGTCGAGGTCGGCGACGATGACGGCCGGTTCGACCAACGTGAGTTCGGTGCTCGCTCCCGGCAGGGTGTCGCGTTCGGCCGGACGGCCGCGCCAGCGGGCACCGTCGAGGTAGTCGTACGTCAGGCTGGTCGCGGCGTGCTCCTCGATCTGCACCGCACCGTCGACGCCGAGGACGTCGGCCATCTCGCCCACGACGGCGCCGAGCGCGGTGTCACCTGTCGCCGCGGTCGCGAGCCCGACGAGGCCGGCAACGAGGTCACCGGACACCGGGTCGACCGGCACGGGGACCGACTGGTCCTTCAGCGCGTCGGCGGCAGCGGCGATCCCCGCCTGGATCCCGTGGCGTACGAGGACCGGGTTGGCACCAGCGGCGACCACCTTCGCCGCGTGCCGCAGGATCGCCTGCGCGAGCACCGCGCTGGTGGCGCCGCCGTCGCCGTACTGTCCCGCGACCCTGCGCACCATCTCCCCCGCGAGCGCCGCACCCGCGCTGGCCCGGCGGCTCGGCAGCGCGGTGATCCGGCGGGCGATGGTGCCCGAATCCAGCAGGCTCTCGCTCGAGCCGCGCCCGATCTCGCTGAGCACCACACCCTGGGACGGTCCGAGGGTGACGGCCAGCAGCGTGGCCAGCGTGTCGAAGCCGGAGCGCAGCTCACGCAGGGCGCTCCCGGCCTCGTCCCGTCGCCAGGTCTGTGGTGCTCTCACGGGACCAGGGCCTGTTCGCTGTCGGGGTCGAACAGCCGGACGCCGTCGCCCTCGATCCCGACTCGTACGACGTCGCCAGGCCCGAGGGTGCCTTCCTCACCGGCCCGGAAGACGGCGGCGAGCTGAGTCGACTCGGCCGTCCGCAGGCGTACGACGGTCTCGCCGATGAGGGGCTCGACGTCGGTCACCTCCCCGCGCAGCGTGCCAGGCGCGTCGTCGCCACGCAGGACGAAGGCGTCCGGCCGGATGCCGACCGTGACGTTCTCCTTGTCGTAGCTCGCCAGCGCTGGCCGGCAGTTCTCGGGCAGCGAGAGAGCCGCGTCCTGGGCGAGCGCGACGTACGAACCGTTGTCCGCCTGCAACCTGGCGGGCAGGAGGTTCATCGGCGGAGTGCCCACGAACCTCGCGACGAAGACGTTGGCGGGCTTGTCGACGAGATCCTGCGGCGGACCGATCTGTTGCACGCGCCCGTTGGCGATCACCGCCACCACGTCACCCATCGCGAACGCCTCGCTCTGGTCGTGGGTGACGTAGACGCTCGGCTTGCCCTTCTCGCGGTGGATCTTCATGATGTCGCGGCGGAGCCGGTGCCGGAGCTTCGGGTCGAGGTTCGACAGCGGCTCGTCGAAGAGGTACGCGTCGGCGTCCTTCACCATCGCCCGGCCCAGCGCGACCCGCTGCTGCTCACCGCCCGACAGATCCGTGATCGGCTGTGGCAGCAGGGCGGTGAGGTCGAGCTTCTCGGCGGCAGCCCGGACCCGCGTCTCGATCTCCTTGCGCGAGACCTTGCCGCGGGCCTGCAGCCCGTACGCCATGTTCCCGAAGACGTCCATGCTCGGATAGAGGCCGTACTCCTGGAACACCATGCCCAGGTTGCGGTCCCGCGACGGCAACGACGTCACGGGTTTGTCGTTGATGAGCACCTCGCCGGCGTCCGGTTGCTCCAGGCCGCAGACGATCCGCAGGGTGGTCGTCTTGCCGCATCCGGACGGACCCAGCAGGACAAGGAAGTCCCCCTCGTCCACGCGGAAGCTCATGTCGTCGACCGCGAGATGGTTGCCGAGCCGTTTGACGAGACCGCGGACCTCGAGACCGCTCATGCCTTCCTCCGTTCCGTTCGGTCGGTTGCCGGGGCGCGTCCGGCCCTGCCTGCCCTTCGCGTGTTCACGTGGCCGCCGGCGTGGTCGCAGATGTGGACGCCGAGGCGGAGGCCAGGTCGCGGATGCCGTCCCACTCGCGCCAGATGTCGGTCATGCACTCCCACTTCACCGAGGCGTGGTCGACGTGGGAGAGCCGGAAGAAGACCGCGTACCGGGTATGAGGTGAGGCGTTCCCTGCGATCCCGTGGCCGAGTTGGTAGTGCGCCAGGACCGCGTCGCCGGCCTTCGCCGTCACCTGGCGCGGGGCGGGCAGGTCGACCTCCGGCATCCCCTGCAGCAGCGAGTCGGGTCCCTTCTCGCGGAAGTAGGCCTCGTAGCGTCGATGCGTGCCCGGCCACACCGTGAAGTTGCCTGCGTAGGGACTGGGCACGTCGCTCAGGAAGACGCCGACGAGTGCGGTGAAGTTCGCGATCGTCCCTTCCTTGACGCCGTTGTGGGGCGTGTACATCCCGTCGATGTGCGCGTGGGGCTCGCGCGGCGTCGGCTCGAACGAGGGAAAGCGTAGGGCGATCTGTCCGGCGTCGACCGCTGAGATCTTCCCCTGGCCGATCGCCGACTCCGCCAGCTGCCAGAGTGGCGAGGCGTGCAGCAGGTCGGTGATCGCCGTCGACCGCTGGAGCTCGGGACAGTACGACTGGGACCTGAACGTCACCAGGTCCCGCGGGTGGATGCCGGACGCGCCGATCGAGGCGTTGACCGCCCGCAAGGCGGCGTTGACGGTCTCCTCGGGAACGATGCCAGGAAGCTGGACGAGGCCGTCCTCGTACAACGCGCGTTTCTGGGTCTGCGTCAGCTGCATGTGCGGTGGTCACCCTCGAGTCGTGCGTAGGCGTCAGGTCGGTGGTGCGGTGGAGCTGCGTTCGACGAGATGGACACGGAGTCGGGTCTCACGGATTCCCATCTGGGGGTAGCGGATCCGCTGCGCGAGGTTCCAGACGGCCTGCATGCCGAGCAGTTCCTTGTCGACCGCGATCGTCGTGAGCCGCGGCACGCTGTGCGCCGCCATCGCGATGTCGTCGTAGCCGATGACGGAGAACTCCTCGGGCACCTTGATGTCGCGTTCACGCAGCAGGTCGATGGCGCCGAGTGCGGTGTTGTCGTTGCAGCAGAAGACGGAGGTGGGCGGTGTCGGCAGGTCGAGGAGGGCGGAGAGCTCCTCGCGCCCGCTCTCGGCGGTGAGCTTGCCCTCGCGCACGTACGTGTCCGGGACGGTGAGCCCGGCCTCGCCGAGTGCCCGGCGGTAGCCGTCAACCCGGGCTTGCGTGGACGTCGACCGGGACGGCCCGGTGATGATGGCGGGCGCCGGGTCGCGGTGCCCGAGGTCGAGCAGGTGGCGCGTGGCGAGTGCCCCGCCCTCGAGGTCGTCTGCACACACGCAGTCGACCGGAAGCCCGTCGGCCTTGTGGTCGATCACGACGCAGGGCGTCCGCGTGGCAAGGAGGGCACTGATGTAGTCGCTGTCGACGAACCCCGCGAGGAGCAGGCCGTGGGCCTGCCGACGTTCGACGATGCGCGGCATCTCGTGGGCGCTGAGCTCGCCGTCGTGCAGGGTTTCGAGCACCAGCGAGAGCCCGAGGTCGCCGACGGCACCCTGGGCGCCGTACAGGACCGGGCCGTAGAACGGGTTGGCCGGGCCGACGTAGTGCTCGGCGCGCGCGAGGAGTCCGAACGTGGTGATGCCGGGGCTGAGCTCCTGCACGCGCCGCCGGCGCGGGTGGTAGCCCAGCTCGGAGGCCGCGGCGAGAACCGCCGCCCGTGCACCGTCCGACACGGAGTTGTTGCTCGTGAAGACACCGGACGCGGTGCCGACGGATACCCCGGCGCGCTGCGCGACGTCGCGCAGAGTGGAGCGCCGGCGTGTGCCCACTACAGCACTACCTTCCGTTCATTGAACGTTCAGCAGGAACGACTTCCGACGGAACATACGCGGACCCACCGCGCCGATCCATGGCCGAGTTCCAACCTGGCCCAACGTGGCCAGGGGAATCGAGGCAACCGGTGGCCCGCCACGGAGAGCCGCGGGAGGCGTGAACTCCGTGGTGAATGTTCATTGGAGCGGCGGTCCAGAGGCCTGGTCGGAGATCGTTGTCTGATCGCCCGCTGTCCGCCCGTTGTCCGGCCCAAAACCGCTTGTGCGGGGGTGTTCCCCCTGGAGCTGGAGACGCTCGTGCACGACAACGGCTTCGAGGTGACCGAGCGCTACGGCGGGACTGACCAGAGTGCTCTCACCGCGACCAGTACGGCGATCATCCACCTCTGCCGGCCGGTCGCCCGGAGACAACAGGGACGTGGGGATCACCGACCCACCTGACGGCGATCACCGACCGGCCTTGTCCCCGTGGGCCAGTCCCGGCCGGGCTGCAATGTCCCCGCTGTAGGGTGCCTCGTGCCCGCCGCCGGGCGGCCTGCCGGCGGGGTGGCCCAGCGGGTGGGAGTACGGATGAGCGGCGCGCTCGAGCACGGTCGCGAGACCTTCGGACGGCAGGAGTGGGCCGGTGCCTACGCGAGCCTGTCGGACGCCGACCGCGGCGCGGCGCTCGGGCCCGAGGATCTCGAGCTGCTCGCGACCGCCGCCTACCTCGTCGGCCGGGACGAGGACAGCACCGAGCTCTGGGCGCGTACCCACCAGGCGTTCCTGGCCGGAGGCGACGTGCCACGCGCGGTCCGGTGCGGCTTCTGGCTCGCGTTCCACCTGCTGCTGCGTGGCGAGCTGGCCCAGAGCAACGGCTGGCTCGCCCGGGCCCGGAGACTACTCGACGAGCGGGGAGCCGACTGTGTGGAACGGGGGTACCTACTCGTGCCCCTCGCGCTGCAGGAGATCGCCGAGGGCGACCCGGGGGCGGCGGGCGCACACTTTCGGGAAGCGTCGGAGATCGGAGAACGCTTCGACGACCAGGACCTCACGATCCTCGCGAGACTCGGCCGCGGACAGGTACTCCTCCTGCGCGGCCAGCCAGAGGCGGGCGTCGCACTCCTCGACGAGGTGATGGTCGCCGTCACGACCGGCGAGGTGGCACCGATGGTGGTCGGAATCGCCTACTGCGCGGTGATCGAGGCCTG
Source organism: uncultured Actinomycetota bacterium (assembly GCA_963721745.1). GTDB lineage: Bacteria > Actinomycetota > Actinomycetes > Propionibacteriales > Actinopolymorphaceae > Thermasporomyces. The sequence continues at coordinate 49,398 of CAVRKO010000012.1, forward strand.
TCAGGAGATCTTCGACCTGCGCCGGGCCCGGGAGTGGACCGCGGCGCTGAGCCGCTGGTGCGAGTCCCAGCCCGACCTCGTCCCCTACCGCGGGTCCTGTCTCGTACACCGTGCCGAGGTCATGCGGCTCCACGGCGCCTGGCCCGACGCCGCCGACGAGGTGGAGCGGGCCTGCGCCTGGCTGTCGCACCCTCCCGGCCAGCCCGCCATCGGCGCCGCGCGCTACCAGCAGGCCGAGCTGCACCGGCTCCGCGGCGAGTTCCGGCCCGCCGAGGAGGCCTACCGCGAGGCCAGCCAGTGGGGTCAGCAGCCACAACCCGGCCTCGCCCAGCTGCGGCTGGCGCAGGGCCAGGTCGACGCCGCACGGAGGGCCATCAGCCGGGCGGTCGACGAGGCTCACGACCTGCCGGCGCGGGCGAAGCTGCTGGTCGCGTACGTCGAGATCATGCTGGCGGCGCGCGAGCTCCAGGCGGCGCGCACCGCCGTCGACGAGCTGGCCGACATCGCCGCGGCTCTCGACGCGCCGTTCCTGAGCGCGGTCACCGCCCACGGGCGGGGTGCGGTCCTGCTCGCCGAGGGCGACACGCGTGCGGCCCTCGCCTCGCTCCGCCGGGCGTGGACGATCTGGCGGGACCTCGACGCACCGTACGAGGCGGCGCGGGTCCGCGTGCTGGTCGGGCTCTGCTGCCGGGAGCTCCGCGACGAGGACACCGCGCAGATGGAGCTCGACGCGGCGCGCCTCGTGTTCGAGCAGCTGGGTGCCGCGCCGGACCTCGTGCGGGTCGAGTCCCTGGCGCGGACGTCGCCCGCCTCCCATCGGCCGCCGGACGGTCTGACCGTCCGCGAGGTCCAGGTGCTTGGCCTCGTGGCCGCCGGCAAGACCAACCGGGCGATCGCGGCCGACCTGGTGCTGAGCGAGAAGACCGTCGCGCGGCACGTCAGCAACATCTTCACGAAGCTGGGCCTGTCGTCGCGGGCGGCCGCGACTGCCTACGCGTACCAGAACGGCCTCGTCGAGGGCTGACCGCCGACGCGCGGGCGCCCGGCCGTACGCGTGGGCCTGTACACCTCCGCTGCGCGATCTCCGCGCGGCCCGATACTGTGCGCGCGAATTGCGTTCCGGTATTGCTGGGTAGTGCGTGCCAGAAAACTCGACACGTCGGCATTTGACAGCCCGGATATACCTGCCGGAATTGTGCGGCCAACCAGGATTTCTGCCGGCCGATTTCCTGTGCGTGAGTCCGGTCGCACTCGCCGCGTTCCGCCCGTTTTAGACGCCTCGGCCAGGCTGCGCACCCCCTGCGTACTTTGCCACCAGCACGCCGCGGTCGTGGCTATCTTCCAGGCGGGTAAGGGGAATCCCCAGGCGAGGCCCGGGCAGTCAGGCTTCGTACGGACTTACCGCCCATGCACGGAAGGGCACCGTTCGCTGCCACATGGACGTGCATATTCCCCTGGCATATCAATTCGCACTTCACATGTCCTCGATATGCGGATCCGGCATTTTGGTGGCCTAATCGCTGGGTAGCGTCGATTTACCTGTAGGTTTTAATTAAGGGGGGGTAATGGACTTCGGTCCAAGACGCCGGAAAAAGATCTGGTACACGGCAGTTGTGGGGGGTGTCGCCGGTGCGACCAGCCTGGCCGCCGTCGCCGTCGTGACCAACGTCGCGGGCCTCCGGTCCGGTGCGCCAGCTGCCTCCAGCGCGCAGCTGGTACGTCCGGTGGCCGACGACAAGGCCGACATGAAGCGCGCGGACAAGCGCTACGACAGTGTTGTCGACGTCCCCTGTGACCCCGATGACCTGATTGCTGCGCTCATCCACGCCAACGCGGATGGCGGTGGGGTGCTCAAGCTTGCCGAGCACTGCACCTACACCCTCACCAGGAGCGACGGAAGCAATGGCCTTCCGCCGATCGTGCAACCGGTCACCATCAAGGGCAACGGCGCCACTGTTGTCCGCGCGGCGAGTGCGGATCCGTTCCGGATCCTCAACGTCAGCCTCGGTGGAGACCTGAAGCTGTTCGACCTCACCGTCAAGGGTGGGCAGACGACCGAGTCCTCCGGCGGTGCCGGAATGCTCGTCAACGCAGGTGGCCAGGCCACCACGGTCGACTCCAGGTTCACCCGCAACATCTCCTCGACGGTCGGCGGCGGGATTGCCAACTACGGCATCACCAAGGTCACCGGCGAGAAGGGGTACGGCGACTGGAACAAGGACAGCAAGGACGGCAAGGGGTCGTCCAAGGACGAGAAGTCGTGGTCGAAGGACGGCAAGGACGGGTCCGACCCCGCAAGCGCATGGGGCAAGGACGGTGCGGACTGGGGTGACCAGTCGTCGATGAACGGCGAGTGGTACTCGAGCGTCGACAACAACACCGCGCAGGGTGGTGGCCTCACAGGTGGGGGCATCTACAACGCGAGGTTCCTCACCGTGGACAAGACCCGGCTGAGCTACAACAACGCCGTCGGACCCGACGGTAGCGGTGGCGGCCTCGCAAACATCTCCGGCGGAGTGGCGGTACTCACCAAGGCCGTCATCGATCACAACCGGGCAGGTGAGGATGGCGGCGGAGTCGCCACCCTTGGAGGCACCCTGACGTTCGAGCACAGCTACGTGGCGAACAACGCGACCGGCGACGTCGGCGGCGGAATCTACAGCAGCACGGCGGCCTCCGTGTACGTGCAGTCCACCACGGTCCGGCACAACTCGTCGGGCGGCAACGGCGGCGGAATCCTGAACACCTTGGGCTCGCAGCTCGTGGTCGACAACAGCAAGGTCAACGAGAACACCGCCTTCGGTGACGGCGGCGGCGTGCGCAACTCGATCGGTGGCGACGCCGTTCTGCGCAACAGCGAGATCGATCTGAACAAGGCCATCGGCGCCTCGTCGATCGCCGGCGGAATCTCCAACTCCACCGGAAACGACAGCTCCGTGGCCTTGACCGGCACCCGAGTCGCGGAGAACCTTGCGACCAACGCGCCGGGCGGAATCGAGAACAACAACTCGCTGGCCAACGGGTTCAGCGTGGACGACGAGTCGGTGATCACCAAGAACCGGCCCACCAACTGCGAGGGATCCCCGCAGGCGGTTCCGAACTGCTTCGGCTGAGGGATGGTCGAGGCCGGACGGACCGGCACGCGACACCGTACGAGTCGACAACTGAACAACGACAACTGAACACGAGCAGGTAGCAGTACCCATCCGGTCGCGCCCGGGTCGAACAGAAGGTTCGGCCCGAAGCGCGGCCGGATGCTGTTGCGCTGCGTTCTGGGCCGGGGACGTGGCCCTGCCCGCCAGTGACGCCGACCTGGCCAGCCCTGTGACGCGGACCAGGGGCCGGCTGGGCAGAATTACCCATCCGGCCGAGCGCGTGGATCTGCGTGCTTCTGCCGACGCGCTGGTCCCCCGCCGCTCCCTACCGTCTGGAGCAAGACTCCACCGACGGAAGGTGCGCCGCCATGGCCGCGACTCCCCACCCCACCGCACCGATCTCGGCGGGCGAGGACGCCCGCAGGCAGCTGCTCGCCGGACTCCGGGTGTCGGAGCGCCGGATCGACCTGGCTGGAATCACGACCGCCGTCGTCGAGGGCGGCGAGGGCCGGCCGCTCGTCCTGCTCCACGGTCCCGGCGGCAACGCGACCCACTGGTCCCGGGTACTAGCCGATCTGGTGACGACCCACCACGTGATCGTGCCCGACCTGCCCGGCCACGGCGCATCGGACCGGTACGACGGGCAGATCGACGCCGATCGTGCCCTCACCTGGCTCGGTGAGCTGATCGACCGCACGTGCGGTGCTTCCGCTACCGCCTCCACCCCCACCGCCTCCACCGCCTCCGCCTCCGCTCCCACCCTCGCCGGCTACGCGCTCGGCGGCGCCCTTGCGGCCCGGTATGCCGCCGCCCAGGCCGGTCCGCTCGCGACGCTGGTCCTCGTGGACACCCTGGGCCTCGTACCGTTCGAGCCCGCGCCGGCGTTCGGGCTTGCCCTGCACAGGTTCGTCGCCGAACCCACACCGCACACGCACGACGAGCTGTGGCAGCAGTGCGCGTCCGACCTCGACCTCCTACGCCAACGGATGGGCGCGGACTGGGAACCGTTCAAGACGTACAACGTCGACCGCATCAGCACGCCGAGCGTGCAGGCCGCGCTGGTCACCCTGATGGGCCAGCTGGGCGTTCCACAGATCCCACCGGACGAGCTGTCCCGCATCGCCGTACCCACGCACCTGATCTGGGGCCGGCTCGACCGCGCCACCCCGGTGGCCGTCGCCGCCGAGGCGTCCGCACGGTACGGCTGGCCGCTGCACGTGATCGAGAACTGCGCCGACGACCCGCCGGTCGAGGCCCCTGAGGCGTTCGTCCAGGTGCTTCGCCAGGTGCTCGACGACCGCAACCACGAAGGGACCAGACCATGACCACGGGGACGCCGAACGTCGAACACGTCGACACGCTGGTGATCGGCGCCGGCCAGGCCGGACTCGCGACCAGCTACTGGCTGCGGCAGGCGGGCATCAGCCATCTCCTCGTCGACCGACGGGACCAGCTCGGCGGCAGCTGGCCGGACCGGTGGGACAGCTTCTGCCTCGTCGCGCCCAACTTCACCCTGCTGCTGCCCGGCCTGCCGTACGCCGGACCCGAACCGGACGCCTTCATGCCGCGGGACGGCGTGGTGGGGTACGTCCAGGAGTACGCCGCCGCGATCGAGGCACCCGTCCGGCTGGCGACGACGGTCGACCGGTTGGTGGCGAAGGACGTCGGCTTCGAGGCGTACTCCGGCGAGACCACCTTCGTGGCCCGGACCGTCGTCCTCGCCACCGGCGGGTACCAGCGGCCGAAGACGCCGGCAGTGGCTGTCAATCTTCCCGACCACATACGACAGCTGCACTCGAGTGGGTACCGCCGACCGGACCAGCTCGCCGACGGCGGTGTCCTCGTCGTCGGGACCGGCCAGTCCGGCACCCAGATCGCGGAGGAGCTGCACGAGGCGGGCCGCGACGTGCACCTCGCCGTCTCGATGTGTCCGGCCGTGCCGCGCCGGTACCGGGGTCGAGACATCATCCACTGGCTGCTGGAGACGTTCCTGCATGGCTCCGAGGTAGGTGTCGCGTTCCCGACCGTCGCCGACCTTCCGTCGCCCGCCGCGAGGTTCGGGGGGATCCCGCACGTCTCCGGCCGCAACGGCGGGCACGACATCAGCCTGCGCCAGTTCGCCCGGCAGGGCATCCACCTGTACGGGCGCCTGGAGTCGGCTGCCGGCACAACCGTGCGGTTCAGCGACGACCTAGGCGAACGCCTGGCCTTCGCCGACTCGGGGTTCGACAAGGAGTTCAAGCCGCTGTTCGACGCCTACATCGCAGCCGCGGGTATCGACGCGCCCCCGGACCACCGCCCGCCGTACGACGATTTCGAGCCGCCCACGCGCACCGTCCTCGACCTCGACGCCGCCGGCATCCGTACCGTCGTGTGGGCGACGGGGTACCAACTCGACTTCAGCTGGGTCGACCTGCCGATCTTCGACGAGTGGAGCTATCCCCTGCACGACCGGGGTGTCACGACGCAGCCCGGGTTGTACGCGGTCGGCCTGCCGTGGCTGTACTCCGAGCCGTCGTCGGTCTTTGCGGGGGTCGGCGCGGACGCGGCCCACGTCGTCGACCACCTCGCGCGGTGGCTCCGGACCACCAGCACCTGAGGAAGGGACGCCAGGAGGCGGGCACCGCCTCCGGTCGGGTCCAGCGCCCGACCACGGTTGTCGTACCAATGCCAGCACGGGACACCCGCGTCTTCGAACGGACGCGGGTGTCCCGTGCTGCATTGTGCGTGGCAGGTGTCGAATCCACCCCAGGCCCGGCATATCCGAAAAGACGCGTAGATCCCGGCTTCCTATTCGTCGCGCCTTGCCCCACATTCCACGACACTAATTGCTCGGAGCGCCCTCAAATAATGCGCGACGCACTACTTCTGCCGTTTGGTAATTCGATTATCCCTGATGCAGGGAATCAGCAATTTGGCAGCCTTATTGATGGGTAGCGTCGATTTATCTGCAAGTTCTTATTTAATGAGGGGGCGTTATGGACTTCGGTCCAAAACACCGGAAGAAGATCTGGTACACGGCCGTCGTGGGCGGCCTGGCCGGTGCGAGTGGCCTGGCCGCTGTTGCTGTCGTGTCCAACGCCGCGAGTCCGAGCCTCCGGTCTGAAGTGCCAGCCGCCTCGGGTGCGCAGGCGGTACGCCAGGTCGCCGACAAGGATCCCAAGGGCGGCAAGGACGGCAAGGACGACTACGGCTACGACAACGACGGGGTGGAGGTGCCCTGCGACGCGGATGACCTGATCCAGGCCATCATCCACGCCAACGGCAACGGTGGGGGCACGCTCAAGCTCACCGAGCACTGCACCTACACCCTGACCAGTGAGAGCGACGGCAACGGCCTGCCGCCGATCGAACAACCGATCACCATCAAGGGCAACGGCGCCACCATCGCCCGATCCGCCGGCGGCAGCATTCCTCGCTTCCGCATCTTCCAGGTGGTGGTCGGTGGCGACCTGACGCTGAAGGACGTGTCGGTCAAGTACGGCTTCGCAGACGGCATCCTGGGCGGCGGCGGCCTGCTCGTCCGTGCAGGCGGGCGCGCGACGCTCGTCGACACGACGTTCAACCGCAACCTGTCCGAGACCGTCGGCGGGGCCATTGCCAACTACGGCATCACCAAGATCGTCGGTGCTGGCCATGACGGCAAGGACGGCGACGACTGGAGCAAGGACGGAAAGAGCAGGTCCGACTCCAAGGACGGCTCCGACCGCGAGTCGAGCGAGGACTACGGCGACAACCACTCGGACATGAAGGTGGACGGCGCGTCCTACAGCGACATCAGTGACAACTACGCGCAGGCCCCGATCCTCGGTGGAGGTGGGGTCTTCAACGCCAGGTCGCTGAAGATGGACAACACCCGGCTGAGCTACAACGGTGCCGTCGGTCGCTCCGCCGACGGTGGGGCCGTGGTCAACACCCTTGGCGGCGTGGCCGAGCTGTCCAAGGTCAGCCTGGACCACAACCGCTCGACCGACGACGGTGGCGGCCTGGGCGCGAGCCTCGGCGCGACCACCACGGTCGACTACAGCAGGGTCGCCAACAACACGAGCGGCGACGACGCCGGCGGCATCAGGAACAGCACGCTTGCCGCGCTCTACCTGCAGGGATCGTCCGTCGAGAAGAACTCGGCTGACGACGACGGCGGCGGCATCAACAACACGCTGGGCGCCAAGCTGGTGTCCGACAACAGCGAGATCAACGACAACACCGCCCGTGACAACGGCGGCGGTCTGCGCAACTCGTTCTTCGCCGACGCCGTGCTCCGCCACACCGAGGTTGATCTGAACAAGGCAATCGGAAACGACTCGAGCGCTGGCGGGATCGACAACATCATCGGCGCCGAGCTTGCGCTGTACAACACCAGAGTCGTCGCGAACCTCGCGACCAACGAGCCCGGAGGAATTCGTAACCTCCTCGCTCCTGACGTGAGCGTGGACGACGACTCGACGATCACCAAGAACCGGCCCACCAACTGCTCCGGGGATGTCGAGAACTGCTTCGGCTGACCTTCGGTGACAGGCCTACAGGCCGCTGACCACAACTGAACAACACAACGACACACACATCCGGTCGCGCCCGGGCTCGAGGTCCCCCTCGACTCCGGTGCGCGACCGGATTCACGTGTGCCCAGAGGTGGCGAGCCGGAATACGCCTGACACTTTCGCGGACCAGCCACTTGTGCACTTCCTAAACAGCTCACTGCGGCTGGTTGGTCCCACTTTTGTCCGATTGAATCGGCCGGATGCAACAGGCCAGTCGTACCTCGGGGGATCAATCTGGCCCGTCGTGCGATCTGGTCACATTTCTAATTCGCACTGCCCTTATCCCTGATAAACCGACTCGGTATTTTGCGCCGCTAATGCCTGGGTAGCGTCCGGTCTATCTGCAAGCCCTTAAACAAAGGGGGGATTATGGACTTCGGTCCAAAGCACCGGAAAAGGATCTGGTTCACGGCCGCCGTGGGCGGGTTGGCCAGTGTGACCGGCCTGGCCGCGGTCAGCATCGTGGCCAGCGTGGCGAGTCCAGGCCTCCGAAGCGATCTTCCGTCCGCGTCCGGCCGGCAAGTGGCGGCCCAGTCCGCGGGCGGAGACGACAAGGACGCCAAGAAGAGCAAGGACGGGAAGTCCGACAGCTACGGGATGGCGTACGACAGATATGTCGACGTGCCGTGTGATCCGGACGAGCTGATCCAGGCGATCCTCACCGCCAACGCCGAAGGCGGGGGCGCACTCAAGCTGGCCGAGCACTGCACGTACACCCTCACGAGGACCCAGGGCGGCGGCGGCCTACCGCCGATCACGCAACGGGTCACGATCAAGGGCAACGGTGCCAGCATCGTCCGGTCCGCCGGAGCCAGCATTCCGCAGTTCCGCATCTTCGAGGTGGCCGTCGGCGGCGACCTGAGCCTGCAGGACCTGTCCGTGAAGTACGGCATCGGGACCAACACGTCGAGCGGCCCCGGCATCGGCGGTGGCGGTCTCCTGGTCCAGCCGGGCGGCATGGCCAACGTCGAGAACAGCACCTTCGCCTACAACTGGTCCACCAGTGTCGGCGGTGCCATCGCCAACTTCGGCATCACCAAGGTCACCGGCGACGGCGGCAGGGACATGCGCGACGGCGGCCTCTACGAGCCCAAGGGCAAGGACGGCGCGAGCCAGTGGGGCAAGGACGCCGCCAGCGAGTGGGGCAAGGACGGCGCGAGCCAGGGGGGCAAGGACCAGTGGGGCAAGGAGCCCGACGGAGTCTGGCGCAGCGACCTGAACAACAACTTCGCCCAGGGAATCGGGTCGGCTCCCTCCGTCGTCGGAGGTGGCGCGATCTTCAGCAACAGGTTCCTGACGGTGGAGAACACCCGGCTGAGCTACAACTCCGCGGTCGGCAACGCCGACGGTGGAGCGATCGCCACCACTGACGGTGGGGTGACCATCCTTCGGAGCATCCTCGTCGACCACAACCGGGCGGGCGACGACGGAGGCGGCGTCTACTCGATCGACGGTGCCACGACGACGCTCGAGCGTAGCTACGTGTCGGACAACGTCAGCGGTGGTGCTGGCGCCGGCATCAACAACCAGACGACGACGGCAATGCCGCCGGCCATGCACCTGCTGTCCACCATCGTCCGGCACAACTCCTCCGGCGACAGCGGCGGCGGGATCAACAACAGCGGCAAGCTCGTGGTCGACAACAGCAGGATCAACGAGAACACCACCAGCGAGGATGGCGGCGGCCTCTACAACACGTCCACCTCGGCGCAGACGGTGCTCCGCCACACCGAGGTCGATCTGAACAAGGCAATCGGCACCTCGTCGCAGGCTGGCGGGATCGACAACGTGTCGGGCACCCTCAGCCTCCTGGCCACCAGCGTGGCCGAGAACCTCTCGGTGAACGAGCCGGGCGGGATCCGTACCAACAACAGCAATGTCGATGTGGACGATGAGTCGGAGATCATCAGGAACCGGCCCACCAACTGCCTCGGCAGCGTTCCGAACTGCTTCGGCTGAACGGGGGCAGGTGCTGGAACACCACTGATGTAACAAGCAGGACCATCCGGTCGCGACCGGCCCGGGCACCTCGCCCGGGCCGGCTCGCGACCGGATTCATTTACCGGGTCGAACGGGCTCGAACCATTCCTGGATCTGCACTGCAGTTATGTCCTATCTGACGACTCTCCTTATTGTCGCTTTATTGCCTCTGGTCGATGAATAGCATTTCGGTCATCTCAGTTTTTGCAGGCAAGGGGGGGTTATGGACTTTGGGCCACGACACCGAAGGAGAATCTGGTACACAGCTGCAGTGGCCGGGCTGGCCGGGCTGGCTGGCGTGACCGGCCTGGCCGCGGTCATGGCCAGCCCCCGGTCCCAGGCCGATGTCCCGGCGGCAGCTGCGGAGCAGCCGGCCCGTACCCCGGCCGATGGCGACGGCGACGGCGACAACGACACGGACGGCACCAACGGCAGGTCGTACGACGGGCCCACGGACAGCAAGGCATATGCCATGGCCGTCGACGTGCCGTGCGATCCGGACGAGCTGATCGCGGCCCTCGTCCACGCGAATGCCGACGGCGGTGGCACGCTCGCCCTCACCGCCCACTGCCGCTACTCCCTCACGGCCCACGACCAGACAGGCAACGGCCTCCCGATCATCACCCAGCCGGTCGCGATCAAGGGCAACGGCGCCACCATCGTCCGGAGTGCCGACGCCGACGACTTCCGGATCCTCAACGTCGGGCTCGGCGGCGACCTGACCGTGCGCGACGTGACCGTCAAGGGCGGCGTGGGTACGGGCACCGGCGTCCCGAGCGGGGGCGGCGGGCTGCTGGTGCAGCCGGGTGGAAAGGCAACGCTCGTGCACTCCCGCTTCACCCGCAACCGCTCGACCGGCGTCGGCGGAGCGGTCGCCAACTTCGGTAGCACCAAGATCACCGGGGACGAGGGCTACGGGCAGTACCGGCCCGACACCGACGCCGAGCAGACCGAGGAGCAGTGGTCCGAGGACGCCAACTGGTACAGCAGTGTCGACAACAACAGCGCCCTGGGTGTCGATGCCGGCGGCCTCGTCGACATCGGAGGAGGCGGGCTCTTCAACGCCAGGTTCCTGACCGTGGAGAACACCCGGATCAGCTACAACAACGCGGTCGGCGACGCGGCCGGCGGCGGACTGGAAACCGCCGACCACGGCGTGACCGCCCTGACCAGCATCCGGGTCGACCACAACCGCTCGGCACGGGGAGGCGCCATCGCCGCCATCGACGGTTCGACGACCACACTCGCCCACAGCTACGTCACCGACAACACCAGCGACGGCACCGGAGGCGGCATCGACGTCGACCAGGACGACGAAGAGGTCCCGTCGACCCTTCACCTGCTGCGCACCCTGGTCAGCCGCAACTCGGCCAGCTTCAGCGGAGGTGGCATCGCCAGCAACGGCGTACTGGTCGCCGATGACAGCCGGATCAACGAGAACACCTCCGCACTCAGCGGCGGCGGTGTCGCCAACGCGGCCATCGAGGCGGTCCTGCGCCACACCGAGGTCAACCTCAACAAGGCGATCGGGCCGATGTCACGCGCAGGTGGAGTCTTCACCATCGACGCCGACGTCACCCTGGTGGGGACCGAGCTGACCGGGAACCTCTCGGTCGGCGCGCCGGGCGGAGTCGAGAACGACTCCGGCGCGGCCCACGTGGACGACGAGTCGACGATCATCAGGAACCGGCCGACCAACTGCGAGGGCAGCGTGAACCCGGTTCCGAACTGCTTCGGCTGAGTCCAAGCCCGGAAGAGGTCATCCAGAAGGTCGGAAATGGGACGACACATGAGTCCGGCCGCGCACGAGTCAGGGCGCGGCCGGACGTTTTGTCAGGTTCGGCAATAAGTGCCAGATTCCCGTGACGGCAGACTTGTGTATCCCTTTTTCTTATTAAGTATCAATTCCAGCTTTCATCGACGACGAGGAATAGCATTTCCGATATCTGCGTACTTCGAAGTCGAGGGGGAAATCATGGACTTCGGTCCAAGACACAGGAAAAGGATCTGGTACACGGCCGCGATAGGCGGCCTGGCCGGGGTCACCGGCCTGGCCGCCGTCATCGCCAGCGTGGTGAGTACGAACTCCCAGCCAGACTCGCCGGCCGCGTCCCCGCAGAACGCGGCGCGACCCGCGGTCGACGACAGAAGCCGCCCGGGCAAGGGCCGTACCAGCGGAAGCGGTACGGAGAGCGGCGGAGCCGCCAAGGCCCGCGCCAGCGCTGACCGCAGCTCGGACCGCTCGGGCGACCACGGCGCGACATCCGGCAGCGGCAGGAACGGCACGACGTACGGCTCCGGCAAGGACAGAACGGCGTACGACAGGGGCAAGGACGGCACGACGTACGACAGCGGCCGGGATGCCGGGGCGTACCACCTGACCACGGATGTCCCCTGCGACGCCGACGCGCTGATCGCCGCTCTCGTCCACGCCAATGCCGACGGCGGCGGCACGCTGGAGCTCGCAGGCCACTGCACGTACACGCTCACCGCGAACGTCGGGGAGGACGGCCTTCCCCTCATCACCGAGCCGGTGACGGTCCTCGGCAACGGCGCCACCATCGTCCGTACCGCCAACGCCGCGCCGTTCCGGATCTTCCACGTCGGCCTCGGTGGGGACCTGAACCTGCGGGACCTGACGGTCAAGGGCGGCCAGGTCACCGCCCCGGCCGGCCCCGGCGGTGGCGGGCTGCTGGTCGACTCCGGCGGCCAGGCCCAGGTCGTACACAGCCGCTTCACCCGCAACCTGTCCGCCAGCGTCGGCGGCGCCGTCGCCAACTACGGCATCACGAGGATCACCGACGCCCCGACCGGGAACTGGTCTGAGGAGAAGGACTGGGCCAGCAACGACTGGGCCAGCAACGACTGGGCCAGCAAGGACGCGTCCAGCCGTGACGGCGGCACCGAGGAATACCGCAGCAGCGTGGACAACAACAGCGCCTACGGCGGTCAGGAAGCTGGCGGCGGCGGAGTCTTCAACGGCAGATACCTCACCGTGGACAACACCCAGCTGACGTACAACAACGCCTCCGGCGTCGCCAACCACGGTGGGGCGATCGCCACCGACCTCGGCGGCGTCTCGGCCGTGTCCCACACCCTCCTCGGGCGCAACCGGGCGACCAACGGCGGTGCCGTCTACGTCGGTGACGGAACCGGGATCCTCGAGCACAGCGAGGTCGCCGACAACACCAGCGACGTCTTCGGCGGTGGTATCTACGACGACCGCAACGCCTTCTACCTGCGCTCCTCCCGGGTCCACCACAACTCCGCCGGCAGCTTCGGTGGCGGCATCTTCGGCAACTTCGACGACGTGGTCGTGGACGAGAGCGAGGTCACCGAGAACACCACCGGGGGCGCCGGCGGCGGGATCCACAACAACTTCGGCCGCTTCGTCGTACGGCGCAGTGACGTGTCGTCGAACAAGGCCGTCGGAGCAAACTCACGGGCGGGCGGGATCGACAACAACCTCGGCCAGCTCTTCCTGACCGACTCCAGAGTCGCCGAGAACCTCTCGACCCTGGCGCCCGGCGGCGTCGACACCAACCTCGGCAGTGTGGACGCCGACTCGACGATTACCAGGAACCGTCCCACCAACTGCGCGCCCGACGTGGTCGAGAACTGCTTCGGCTGAGGCCGCCGCAACAATCCGCCACCCGGTGTGCCGACACACCCAACGAACGCATCCGGTCGTGCTTCCTCGCGAAGCGCGGCCGGATGCGTCGCGTCCGGGGGTGTCGTACCGGTCGAGCCTCAGTCGTCGGGTTCGTCGGGGACGGACCTGATCAGCTCCTCCACCCCGGCCGCGTCGAGGAGATCGACCGGACGCACCGTCAGGCCGTCGCGGACGTAGTGGAACGCGGCGCGCACCTCGTGCAGGGGCAGGCCGGTGAGCTGGGCCCAGGCGAGCCGGTAAGCCGCCAGCTGGACCGCCCGGGCCGCCTTGTCGGCCGGATCGGACGGTGGCCGTCCGGTCTTCCAGTCGACGACCTCGATGCCGGGGCCGTCGCCGGCCGGGAAGACCGCATCCGCCCGCCCGCGTACGACGACACCGGCGAGGACGAGCTCGAACGACACCTCGACCTCGGAGGGCTGCCGGTCGGCCCACTCGGACGCGAGGAACGCGTCCTGCAGGGCGCTCAACTCCTCGTCGGGTGCGGCCTGGCCGTCGGCGGCGCCGGGCAGCTCGTCGACGTCGAGCAGCTGGGGCCGGCCGTACCGTGCCTCGAGCCAGGCGTGGAAGGCCGTGCCGCGGCGGGCGAGCGGGTTCGGTGGCCTCGGCACCGGGCGGCGGATCGACCGCGCCAACGCGTCCGGGTCCTTTCGGAGCTGGACGAGCTGGCTCACGGAGAGCCGTTCGGGCAGCTCGACGACGATCTCGTGGCGGCTTCGGCGCCGGGCCCGCTCGGCCAGCAGCAGGTCGACGTCCCGCGCCCAGGAGGCCGCGGCCTCGGAGTCCGGCGGCGCGGCCGGCTCGTCGGGCTCGAGTGCCACCCGGGCGGCGGCGACCATGGCCGCACCAGCCTCGATGTCGCGGCGCCGCTCGTCCGTCAGCGGGTCATAGGGCCAGGCATGCCGGGTCGGGGTCGCGGTGACCGGGTTGCCCGCGACCAGGTCGACCTCCCCGTGCCAGACCGGCACCCGACCGGCCCCACCGCGGCAGGCGTCGGCGACCTCGAGGAGATACTCCCCCGGCTCACGCGGTCGCTGCGTCTCGTCCCACCGGTAGCCCGACCACACGAGAACCTGCCGCGCCCGGGTGGCCGCGACATAGGCGAGCCGGCGTTCCTCCAGCCGGGCCCGCTCACCACAGTCCTCGACGAAGCGGTCGAAGGCCTCCTTGACCTCGCGCTGGTCCGCGGCGGCCTCGACGTCGAGGTCCGGCAGTGCGTCGGCGTCACCACGCAACGGAAACGGCAGGGCACCCAGGTCGGTGAGCCAGGCCTTGTCCTTGGCGCTCGCCGCCGGGAAGACGCCCTCGACGGCGCCCGGCACGAAGACGACGTCCCACTCCAGGCCCTTGGCGCCGTGGACCGTGAGGATCTGGATGCGTTCCTCGGTGACCTCGACCTGTCCGGGCTCGAGTCCGCGTTCCTCGGCGTCGGCCGCGTCGAGGTAGGCAAGGAACGCCGTCAGTGACGCACCCTCACCGCTCTCGGCGAACGCCACCGCGACGTCGAGGAACGCGTCGATGTCGGCGCGGCTGACCGCGATCTCGCCGGTCCGGGCGGCGATCTCGACATCGAGCCCGAGCGTGCGTACGACGTCGGCCACCAGGTCGACGAGCGGCTGGGCGGCCCGGCGGCGCAGGCCGCGCAGCTCCTCCGCGAACGCCGTGAGTCGGCGGCGACCCGGCTCGGAGAACCAGCCGTCGGCGGGCAGCGCGTCGAGTGCGTCGATGATGCTCGCGTCGTCGATCTCATCGGGTGCGGGCTCGGCGGGCGCCGACTCCGCGCCACCGCCGGATGCCGGCTCACCGCCACCACCGGATGCCGGCTCACTCCCGGTCGGTCCTCCCTCGACCGCTGGCGGCCGCGCGAGCACCCGTGCCCAGCGGCCCAGCGCGTCGAGGTCGCGGGGACCGATCCGCCAGCGCGACCCGGTGAGCAGCCGCATCAGAGCGTCGCCGCGGCCAGGGTCGGCCAGCACCCGCAGCGTCGCCACGACGTCGGACACGACCGGTGTCGTCAGCAGCCCGCCGACGCCCACGATCTCGACCGGGAGTCCCTCCGCCCGTAGCGCATAGGCGAGCCGGTCGATCTGGCTCCGTTTGCGGATGAGGACGGCGACCGTTCGCCCGGGTTTGCCCCGCGTCCGAAGGCTCGCGTCGGCCTCCCACACCTTGCGGGCGCGGGTGGCGACGTCACGCGCCTCGTCGTCGACCGTGTGGTGCAGGGACGCGACCACCGTGCCGCGCTTGTTGGCCGGGTGCGCGGTCAGTGCGCGTACGTCAAGGCCGCCTTGACGCAGCGGATCGGCCAGGACGTTTGCCACCTCGAGGATGGTCGCGCCGTTGCGGAAGCTCGTGGTGAGCGACCGAGTGGCGGCGGGCCTGCGGTCGGCGTCGCGGAAGTGCCGGCCGAACGCCGTCAGGGTCGCCGCGCTGGCTCCGCGCCAGCCGTAGATGGACTGGCACGGGTCGCCCACCGCCGTGACGGCATGCCCGGACCCGCTGCCGAACAGACCGCGCAGCATGGCCAGCTGGGCATGGCTCGTGTCTTGGTACTCGTCCAGCAGCACCACGGCGTAGCGGTCCCGTTCGCGGGCGCCCACCTCCGGGAAGCGTTCGGCCAGCTCCGCCGCCAGCGCGGCCTGGTCGGCGAAGTCGACCGCCTCACGCCGGCGCTTCTCGGCCGCGAACGCCTCGACCAGCGGGAGCAGCTGCAGCCGCGCTCGCTGGCGGGCGAGTGCCTCGTCGACGTTGCTGTAGAGGGCCTTCCGGGTGCGCGCGACGGACGGCTTGGCGCACACGCTCTTGTGCAGACGTTCGGTGAACGCCGCCACGTCGTCGGCCTGCACCAGGTGGCCACTCATCTCGCCGTGCAGGGTCAGGACGGCGGTGACCACTGTCGAGAACGCCAGGTCGACCGCGTCCATCGGGCCGTCGTAGGCCTCGGTCACCCGGGTGGCATACTGCCAGGCCATGGCCGGTGTGACCAACCGCGCGGCCGGCTCCCGACCGAGCCGCAGGGCGTGCTCGGCGACGACCCGCTGTGCGTAGGCGTCGTAGGTCGCCACCGCGACGTCACCCGGCGAGCCGTCGACGTCGCCGTCGAGCTCGACATGTCCACGCGCGCGCAGTTGGGCGAGGCGGTGCCGGACGCGCGCGGACAGCTCGCGAGCTGCCTTGCGCGTGAACGTCAGACCCAGCACCTGTTCGGGACGTACGAGCCCGTTGGCGACGAGCCACACCACCCGGGTCGCCATCGTCTCGGTCTTGCCCGAGCCCGCGCCGGCCACGACCACGCCCGGCGCGAGCGGCGCCTCGACCACCGCGGCCTGTTCCTCGGTCGGCGGGTGCAGGCCGAGCAGTCCGGCCAGCTCGGTCGCGGTGTAGCGGACCCCGTCCTCGCGCTGCAACGGCAGCCCCAGCTGGGTGGTCACGGTGTCACCTGCCCGCCCTGGGCGTGGATAGGGCACGACCGGCGTACGACGCAGATGCCGCACCAGCGGTTCTCCGCCGCGGGGAAGTCGCCACCGGCCATGCCGTCGGCGGTCTCGGCGACCAGGCGTTCGGCCCAGCTGGGGTCGTCGCTGTCGCCGATCGCGGGCTGCCGCTGCTCGGACACCTTGCCGCCGCTGCCCAGCTGGACCAGGACGGCACCGCCCGAACGCGAGCCTTCGCCGGCCCCGCCGTCGGCGTCCCTGCCTCCACCATCCCTGCCCCCACCATCCCTGCCTCCACCATCCCTGCCCCCACCGTCCCCGTCTCCACCGTCACCGCCGTCGCCGGGCCGATCGCCGAAGCCGTCGCGTTCGACGGCCAGCTGGTAGGCGCCGAGCTGGGGGTGCTGAGGAAGCTCGGCAGCCGCGGGCTTGCTGCGCCCGGTCTTGAGGTCGACCACGACCAGGCGCCCGTCGTCGCGTTCGAGCCGGTCGACCCGGCCGACGAGACGGGCCCGGCCGACCTCGACGTCGAACGACTCCTCAGCGGCGACGAGCTCGCGCGGGTTGGAACGCAGCCAGGCCCCCAGTCGCTCGACGAGGGACGCGGCCCGGTCGTGCTCCTTCGTGGAGTACCACCCGGTGCCGGTGTCGAGGAGACCCCACCGCTGCTCGAACGTCGCCGACAGGTCGTCGGGGTGGATGGTGCCGGCGGCAACGTCGTAGGCGAGCGCGTGCACCAGCATGCCGACACCCTGGCTGAGCGCGTCGCCCGCGGTGCCGCCACAGCTCTCCAGCAGCCAGCGCAGCGCGCAGCGGCTGAACGCCTCGACCTTGCTCGGTGACACACGGACGGGTTCGTCCGGTGCGCGCAGGGGCTGGTCGTCGGACAGCGCGGGGAGGGCGTACCACGAGGCGGGATCGGCTCCGCGGACACCCGCCGCCGCCAGCCGGGCCAGCTGGTGGGCGGCCGCCTGCCGGCGGGACTCGGCCGCCTGCGGGCGGGACTCGTCGGCGGCCACCCGCGGATCGTCGGACTCGCCCGAGGCCGGCGGGGGTACGGGGGCACACACCACGGACCGCAACTCGGCCACCACCGCGGCGAGGTCCAGCCCTCGCGGCACCCTGGTCGGAGGCCGCTCCTCGCCGGGGCCGGTCCACGGCGCGAGCTCGTCGAGAAACCGGGACGGGTGCGCTTCCTCGCTGGACACCGCGGTCACGAGCAGGTGGCAGCGCGCGCGGGTGGCGGCGACGTAGAACAGCCGGCGTTCCTCGGCGAGCAGGTGGCTCACCGTCACGACCGGCGACGGGTCACGGCCCGCTACGAGGTCGACCAGCGACTCCGATCCGAGCAACGAACCCCGGAGGCGCAGGTCCGGCCACACGCCCTCCTGGACACCCGCGACCGCAACGACGTCCCACTCGAGACCCTTGGAGGCGTGCGCGGTGAGCACCGCCACGGTCTCGCCCTCGGGCGCGCGGGGCGCGAGCGTGTCGGCCGGGATCTCCTGGCCCAGGAGGTGGTCGAGGAACACGGCGGGACCCGCTGCCGGCAGCCGGTCGACGAAGCGCGCGACCGCGTCGAACAACGCCGTCACCGCGTCGAGGTCTCGGTCGGCCGTTGCTGCGCCCGGACCGCCCGCCCCCGCGTGCCGGGACCACCGACCACCGACCCGGCTGGCCGACCACATCGCCCACAGCACGGTCTCGGCGGTCGCACCCGGCGCGGCCACCGCGGCACGCGCTGCCTCGAGCAGGTCGGCGACCCGCTGTGCCGGCGCCACCGCGCGCTCGTCGAGAGGAACGAGCACGGCCGGATCGGTGACTGCCTCGACCACGAGCGCGGCCGAGGAGCGGCCTCCTCCGGTCGCCAGCTCGTGCCGGCGGAGCTCCTGGCGCAGCCGCCGCAACGCGAGCGCGTCGGCCCCGGCGTACGGGCTGCCGAGCAGGTCGAGCGCCAGCGACGTGTCGAGCTCGCGGCGCTCGGTGGCGAGCTCGAGCAGCGTCAGCAACGGACGGACGGCCGGTTGGTCGACGAGCGGCATCTCCTCGAGGCGTACGGTCGCCGGGACGCCTGCCGCACCGAGAGCCCGCCGCAGCAGGGGCACGTACGACGCCGCCCGCACGAGCACCGCCATCCGCGACCACGGCACCCCGCCGACCAGGTGCGCCTCGCGCAGCCGTTGGGCGACGAAGGCGGCCTCCTGGTTCTGCGTACGCAGAAGGTGCACCTCGACCTCACCGGGAGGCAGGTCGGGGTCGGGGGTCAGCCGCCGGTGCGCCACCGGACCGCCGAGCCGGGTGGCGAACCGCCGGGACGCGCCGAGCAGCACCCTGCCCGCGCGCCGGCTCCTCGTCAGTGCGACCGTGCCGGCCTCGTCACCGTCGGCGCGACGGAACCGTTCGGCGAACCGGCGGATGCCCTCGATCTCGGCACCGCGGAACGCGTAGATGGACTGGTCGGGGTCGCCCACCACCACGAGGTCGCGCCCACCGCCGGCGAGCAGCCCAAGGAGCTCTTCCTGCGCCGGGTCGGCGTCTTGGTACTCGTCGACGAACACCACGGCGCGGGACGCGCGCTCGCGGGCGAGCAGTTCGGGATCGGCGCGGAGCAGGTCGACGGCGGCGCGGACCAGCTCCGCCGGGTCGTACGCCGGCGCCTCCGGACGAAGCGCGGTGATGGCGGCGTACTGCCGGGCGAACTTCGCGGCTGCCATCCAGTCGTCCCGCTTCTGCCGGCGCCCGAGCGCGCGGAGGGCGGCGGGATCGAGACCGCGTTCGGCGGCTCGCAGCAACAGGTCGCGCAGCTCCTGCGCGAAGCCCCGCGTGAGGAGCGCCGGACGTAACCGCTGCGGCCAGTCGCGCGCGCCGAACTCCTCGACGTCACCACGCAGCAGGTCTCGGATCAGCAGGTCCTGTTCGGGTCCCGCCAGCAGCCGCGGCATCGGACGGTCGCGAAGCACCGCCTCGCCACGCAGCAGGCCGAAGGCGTAGGAGTGGAACGTGCGGGCCAGCGGCTCCCGGATCGTCCGGTCGAGCCGCGCTGCGATCCGGTCGCGCAGCTCGGCTGCCGCCCGCCGGCCGAACGTGAGGATGAGGACCGCCGCGGGATCGAGGCCGTCGCGTTCGATCCGGTCGACGGCCGCCTCGACGAGCGTCGTCGTCTTGCCGGTGCCCGGGCCGGCGAGCACGAGCAGCGGGCCACCGCGGTGGTCGACGACCCGCCGTTGGGCGTCGTCGAGCACGGGTGCCGTGAGGTGGGTGGCGGGACTCGCGTGCGTACGCCGGACCAGGCGGTAGACAGGTGCGCCGTCGGCGCGTCCCCTCGTAGTGGCGCCATGGGTTCCGGACACGTCGGCATTCCATCAGACGGCGCCGACAGCACACGTCCGGCCAGCGGGGCGACGCGCGCTCAGAACCGGTAGCGGAGGATGAGGCCCACGTCGCGGAGCACCGGCACCCGCCGCATCAGCGCGACGAGCGCCCGGGCCGGTGCGGATGCCCGGGCGACTTCGGGAAGGTCCAGGTATCCCTGCGACGCAACGAGCATGAGGCCCGGCACCCATGTCTCCAGCGCGCGAGGGTCGTCGATCCCCCAGCCACCGGTCGTCGCGCCGGTCGCCCTGATCGCGCGTTGGTACTTGCCGAAGCGTGCGCCGAAGGAGTTCCAGCAGTCGAACACCACCTGGCCGCTCGGGAACCTGTCGAACGATGTCCCGCAGCAGCAGGGAGAACTCGTCCTTCGTGAGGTACTGCATGAGTCCCTCGGCCACGACCACGACCGGCCGGTCGGCCGGGACCTGCTCGAGCCAACCGAGGTCGGTCACGGACGAGCCGATCAGGTGGTGCGTCGGTCGGTCCGGCACGATCTGCCGGCGCAGGTCGATGACCTCCGGATAGTCGACCTCGTACCACTCGAGCCGGGCGTCGGGGTCCATCCGGAACGTCCGCGTGTCGAGGCCGCAGGCCAGGTGCAGGACGGTCGCGCCTGGTACGTCCGCGAGCGCGTCGGCGGCCGCGCGGTCGACGTACTTCACCCGCACCGCGACGCTCATCGCCTCGGACCGGGACACCTTGAACCTGGCGAAGTCGTAGTCCAACCGGGCGACGATCTCCTCGGCCAGCTTGTCCTCGAGGATGGGGTCTGCCGACCGGCTCTCGACCGCCCGCCCGTACAACGTGACGAGCATGGTCTCCCTCGCACCGGTGAGCTGGACCTTCTGGAGTGCCATCTGCCGTCCTTCCCCTCGCGGTGTCGGGGGTGTCTCGCCACAGCGGCGAGACACCCCCGGCAGTGGAGCTCCGCCCCTGCTCAGGTGACCGGGACGTCCCGGCGCCGGAAGCCGGCGAGACCGACGGCCGTGAGCACTGCCGTGATGCCGACCAGCCAGAGCAGCGGCGACCAGCTCATCGCGCCGCCGGGCAGGTTCGGTATGTGGGCGTACGGCGACACGTCCATCACGGTCTGGTTCAGCTCGAACAGCGAGCCGAACTCGCCGAGCAGCAGGAAGCCCACCAGCAGCACCCATGCCAGCTGACTGAACCGTGGCACCAGGCCGAACAACGCCGCCACGATCCCGACCAGTACCCAGGTCGCCGGGATCTGGACCAGCGCGGCCTCGACCACCCGGCCGAACGCACCCGACATGTCGTTGGTCTGCGCGCCGTGCGCGAGCCCCGCGCTCACACCCATGACGACGACCAGCCAGGCGGTGCCGAGCAGCGCGATCAGCAGGTGGCTCAGCGCCCATGTCGAACGCCGGAGGCCGGCGACGAGCACGGGTTCGGACCGCAGCCCGGACTCCTCGGCCCGCAGGCGCAAGGCAGCCTGGACGCCGTAGGCCGAGGCCAGCACCGCCAGCAGACCGAGTACGGCGGAGAAGAACGCATCGGTCACTCCCGAGACGCCGCCCATCGAGGCGAGCAGGTCCCGGAACTGGTCGTTGCCGTCCATCATGTCGCCGACGCTGGCCGCGATGTTGCCGATGATGAGGCCGCCGATCACGAAGCCCACCGTCCAGGCCAGCAGCGCGCCGCGCTGCAACCGCCAGGCCAGGCCGAACGGCGTGCCCAACCATCCGGCGGCGACCGCCGGCCCCGGACGAGGCCGGATCAGACCGGCGCCGAGGTCGCGGCGTCCGGCCAGCACGTACGCGAGTCCGACGACGCCGACGAGGAAGACCGCGGGGATCAGCAACACCCAGAACCGGTCGCCGGCGAACGGGCGGACCTGCGTGCTCCAGCCGGACGGTGACAACCAGGTGAGCCAGCCCGGGCCGGACGTGTCGCCGACTGCGCGCAGGACGAACGCGACCCCGACCGCGGCTGCGGCGAGCCCGTTCGCGGTCCGGGCGTTCTCGGTGAGCTGAGCCGCGACAGCGGCGATCCCGGCGAAGACGCACGCCAGTGCGATCCACTCCAGGGCGAAGGCGATCGACCCGACCGCCGGCAGGCCCACCGCGATCAGTCCGAGTGCGGTGACCAGTCCCAACACGACGACGGCGCCGCACGAGACCACCAGTGCCGCGGTGAGTGCGGCGTACCGGCCGACGACTCCGGCGCCGATGAGCTCCAGCCGTCCGGTCTCCTCCTCGGACCTGGTGTGCCGGGTCACGGTGAAGATCGCCAGCACGGCCAGGAACAAGGCGTACAGGCTGATCATCTTGATCATCGAGACCGCTCCGAGCGAGGTCACGTCGTAGACCCGGCCGTACATGGCGACGAGGGCGGGTGCGGCGTTGACCGCCTGAGCCGCGGTCGCCCGGGACTGCTCGGTCGGGAAGAGCTCGATCGACGCACCGCCCGAACCGACGGCCAACCCGGCGAAGATCACGATCCAGGCCGGCAGGACGATCCGGTCGCGGCGCACCGCGAGCCTGACCAGCGCACCGGTCCCTGCGAACTGCCCGCTCATCGGGCCACCTCCGCTTCGGGTGCCCTGTGCAGGTCGTCCTGGTAGTGACGGAGGAACAGCTCCTCCAGCGTCGGCGGCTGGCTGGTCAGACTGCGTACGCCCACCGCCGTGAGCTGCCGGAGCACGGGGTCGAGCTGTGCGGTGTCGACCTCGAACTGCACCCTCGTCCCCTCGACCTTCAGGTCGTGGATGCCGGGCAGCTGGGCCAGGCCGTTGGGTGCGGCCGCGAGCTCCGCGGTGATGGACGTGCGGGTGAGGTGGCGCAGCTCCGAGAGGGTGCCGGTCTCGACCGTACGTCCCTTGCGGATGATGCTCACCCGGTCGCAGAGTGCCTCGACCTCGGCCAGGATGTGGCTCGAGAGCAGCACGGTGCGGCCGCGCTCCTTCTCCTCCTCGATGCACTGTTGGAAGACCTCCTCCATCAGCGGGTCGAGGCCGGAGGTGGGCTCGTCGAGCAGGAGCAGCTCCACGTCGGAGGCGAGGGCGGCGACCAGGCCGACCTTCTGCTTGTTGCCCTTGGAGTACGTCCGCCCCTTCTTGCGCGGGTCCAGCTCGAAGCGCTCGAGCAGGTCGGCCCGACGCTTCTTGTCGAGGCCGCCGCGGAGCCGGCCCAGGAGGTCGATCACCTCGCCACCGGAGAGGTTGGGCCAGAGGGTGACATCGCCGGGCACGTACGCCAGCCTCTTGTGGAGGCTGGTCGCGTCCCGCCACGGGTCGCCGCCGAGCAGCTCGACGTGACCGGAGTCAGCGCGGAGCAGGCCGAGCAGCACGCGGATCGTGGTGGACTTCCCGGCGCCGTTCGGGCCGAGGAAGCCGTGTACCTCACCGGGGCGGACGTTCAGGTTCAGCCCGTCCAGGGCGCGGGTTTGGCCGAAGGTCTTGGTCAGGTCGGCCGCGTAGATGATGTGTTCCACGCGATCGAAGCTACACTTGCTTCACAACTTTGTGAATCTAATAGCACGTGTTAAGCATTAAGGACTCGTTAAGATCCACTGCTCGCCCGCACGACCTGACGGGACGGTGGTGGCCCGGTCCGGATCCGCGATCCCGCGGACCTTCCGTCCGGGATGCCTGAGATGTTGGGGAGGCACCACTATGACTGCATCTGCCCAGTCGCCCACGACCGGCGACCAGGTGGCTGTCCGCGACGACGAGGCGGTCCGCCACTTCGTCGAGCACATGGCCATGGAGATGGCCGACGCGGGCTTCCCGCGGATGCCCGGCCGCGTCCTCATGACGATGATGGCGGCGGACGAGGACTCGATCACGGCCGCGGAGCTCGCCGAGCGGCTCGCCGTGAGCCCGGCCGCGATCTCCGGCGCGGTGCGCCACCTCCTGCACCTCGGGTTGCTCGCGCGGGTGCCGGTTCCGGGCTCGCGCCGCGACCGCTACCAGCTCCCGGACGACGTTTGGTACCAGAGCAGCGTTACCAAGACCGACATGCTCACCCGGCTCGCGGACATCGCCGACGACGGTGCGAAGGCTCTCGGCGGACCCGAGACACCGTCCGGGCGCCGCGTCAGCGACATGCGGGACTTCTTCACGTTCAGCAGGGACGAGCTGGCCAAGCTCCTGGAGCGCTGGGCGGCCACCAGGCCGGAGCGCTGAGGCGTCGTACGCCGGGAGCCGGGCGGGCCGCCCTGGTGCGCCCGGGAACGGGTGGCCCCGTTCTGTAGGGCCAAAGGCCCCTGCCCGGTCGCCCGCTGGCGCACCTACGGTCTCGGACGAGACCAGAGAGGGGCCGCCCGTGCCGACGATGACCGCAGTGCCGACGATGCCGCCAGTGCCGAAGACGACCGCCAGCGTACGGACGATCACCGACCAGCAGGAGCTGGTGGAGCGCGTACGGGTCCGCATCGAGTCGTGCCGGCAGGATGCGAGCAGGTTCCCGGTCCACGGACCGTGCATGGACACCGAGCTACGCCGGCTGGCCCGCCTCCTCGACGCAGGCTGGGCCGACGACCAGCGAGCACCGGACATGACCGGCGAGGCGTCGGAGATCACCGACATGGTGCGGCTGGTGGACCGTGCGAGGTACCGGCTCCGGCTCTGCCGGCACGACCCGCGCGGACTCGCGTTCTACACGCGGTGGATGGACGCCGAGGTCCGGCAGCTGGCCAGGCTCCTCGACGTCGACCACAGGTGACCGGAGACCAGGCCTACCTCCCCTGCGACGGCCGGCCGTCCCAGCGGGCCTGCGCGAGGTCGACCCGGTCGCTTTTCGGCCCGCGGAACGGCGTCCCCTCCGCACGCAACCGGCGTACGGCCTCGCCGACGTGACAGTCGGCCGGGCGGCCGTCCGCGCGTACGACCCGCCACCAGGGCACGGTTCCGCCGTAGTGCGACATCACCCAGCCCACCTGGCGCGGGCCACCCACGGCCAGGAACTCCGCGACGTCGCCGTAGGCCATCACCTTGCCCGGCGGGATGCGTTCGACGACTGAGAGCACCTGCTCGACGTACTCGTCGTTCGGCACGCCGCTCCTCCCACCCGCACCGCCGGGCCGTTCCCGTCCGCCAGCTGGCCGGATTCCGCTCGCTCAGTACGACGGCTTGTCCGGTTCGATCTGGCTCACCCATGCGGAGATGCCGCCGGCGACGTGCACCGCGTCGGCGAAACCCGCGCCCTTGGCGGCGGCCAGCGCCTCCGCCGAACGCCCGCCGACCTTGCAGTGCAGCACGACCTGCTTGTCCTTGGGCAGCTTCTCGAACGCCTCGCCCGACAGGAACTCACCCTTGGGGATCAGCACGGCTCCGTCGATGCTCACGATCTCGTACTCGTTGCGCTCGCGTACGTCGACGAGCACGAAGTCGCGCTCACCCCGGTCGCGGGCGTCCAGCCACTGCTTGAGTGTGCGTACGTCGATGGTCGAGTCCACTGCTGCCTCCGCGGCCTCGTCGGAGATCACACCACAGAACGCTTCGTAGTCGATCAGCTCGGTGACCGGTGCGGTTTCGGGGTCGCGGTTGATCTTCAGCTCGCGCCAGGTCATCTCCAGGGCGTCGAAGATCAGCAGCCGGCCGATGAGGGGCTCGCCGATGCCGGTGATGAGCTTGATCGCCTCGTTGACCATGACCGAACCGATGGACGCGCAGAGGACGCCGAGCACGCCTCCCTCGGCGCACGAGGGGACCATGCCGGGCGGCGGCGGCTCGGGGTAGAGGTCGCGGTAGTGCGGGCCGTGCTCGGCCCAGAAGACGCTGACCTGGCCCTCGAACCGGAAGATCGAACCCCAGACGTACGGCTTGCCGAGGATCACGGCGGCGTCGTTGACGAGGTAGCGGGTGGCGAAGTTGTCCGTGCCGTCCAGGATCAGGTCGTAGTCGGCGAAGATCTCGAGCGCGTTGGAGGAGTCGAGTCGTTCCTCGTGCAGGTTGACCTTGACGAACGGGTTGATCTCGGCGATCGACTCCTTGGCGGACAGGGCCTTGGACTTGCCCACGTCGCTCTGGCCGTGGATCACCTGGCGCTGGAGGTTGGACTCGTCCACGGTGTCGAAGTCGACGATGCCGAGGGTGCCCACGCCGGCCGCGGCGAGGTAGAGGAGCGCGGGGCTGCCGAGGCCTCCGGCCCCGATGACGAGCACCTTGGCGTTCTTCAGACGCTTCTGGCCGTCCATGCCGACGTCAGGGATGATGATGTGCCGCGAGTAGCGGCGTACCTCATCGACACTGAGGTCGGGGGCTGGCTCGACGAGCGGCGGCACGGACACGACTGACTCCTCAGATGGTCGGGATCCTCTTTGGGCAGCAACCAGCGGTCTGCCTCCCATGTTCCCGCGTCCGCCCGGCGGCCGCACGCCCGGGCCACCCGGGCCACCCGAACCGGCGCCGGCTGAGCGAGGTCCGGCCTGGGGCCCGGGTGCTCTGGGCGTATAACTGGCGGCTACCTGCCGGGCGGCGGGACCAGCGCGTCGATCTGCGCCAGCTCCTCCGCGGTGGGCTCCCAGGCACCCGCCTCCGCGTTGCCCTTGACCTGGTCCGACGACATCGCTCCCGCGATCACCGAGCCGCACCCCGGCTGCGCCGCCAGCCCACCGATCGCGATCTCCAACAGCGTCCGTACCGTGCTTGTCGCCCCACGCCGCGAGCGCCTCGACCCGGTCGAGCTTGTGGTCGGTGACGTAGCCGTCGCGCCCCGCCAGGCGGGAGTTCCCGGGCACCGGCTGGCCGCGGCGGACCTTGCCGGTCAGCAGCCCGTTGGCCAGCGGGAAGTACGGCAGGACACCGACCCCGTGGTGCCGCGCCGCCGGCAGCAGCTCGGCCTCGACCCCGCGCTCCAGCAGGGACCAGTGGTTCTGGGCGGACACGAACGGCGTCGCACCGATCTCGCGGGCCACGTGCGCCGCGTCGGCGACCTGCCAGCCGGCGAAGTTGGAGTGGCCGACGTAGCGGACCTTTCCCTCCTTGACCACCTCGTCGAGCGCGGCGAGCGTCTCGGCGATCGGCGTCTTCGGATCGGGCATGTGCATCTGGTAGAGATCGATGTAGTCGGTACGCAGCCGGCGCAGCGACTCCTCGACGGCCCGGCGGATGTACGACCTGCTGCCCTTCGCGCCGGCAGCGGGCCCGTAGCCCATGTCGCCCGCGAACTTCGTCGCCAGCACCACCTCGTCACGCCGCCCGGTCAGCACCTCGCCGAGCAGCTCCTCCGAGGCACCGTGCCCGCCGTAGACGTCGGCCGTGTCGAAGAGGGTGATCCCCGCGTCGAGCGCGGCGTCGACGACGATCCTCGTGCCGTCGAGATCGAGCCGGCGGCCGAAGTTGTTGCAGCCGAGGCCGACGACGGAAACCTGCAGTCCGGACGTTCCCAGTGATCGATAGCGCATGGCCACCGAGCCTACGGCCTCCGGACGCTCCGGCCGAACTGTGAAGTTTTGTCGAAAGTCGCGACAACCTCGACATCATGTGCCACCTTGTGGATCACATTTTTGGTATGAGCCCCGGGCCGGGCCCCCGCGACCACGCGCACCACGGCGTCGTCGCGCCGTCGGCGCGCGGGCTCCTGCTTCGGTCACCGGTATCTCTGCCCGGCATCCCCGGCGCGGAGTGCCCGGAAGGGAGAGCAGTGAGAGTTCACAACGGCACCAAGGTCGCGGTCGCGGCCCTGGCCGCCCTGGCCGCGACCGCGGCCGGGATCCCGGCATCGGCGGCACCACCGGCGCGCGAGGCGCAACCCGCCCGCACGCCATGCGCCGGACGATCTCCCCAACCCGTTCGGCGACAAGCTGCGCGAGACCCGCAAGGCCGCCGTCGAGAAGGTGCTGCGCGGTGAGGCCCAGGTCGAACGCCGCGGGCACTCCGACGTCGTACGCGTGGCCAAGGGCGAGTACGCGCAGCTGAGCATGGAGAAGACCGACAAGATCTTCACCATCCTCACCGCGTTCGGCGACGACACCGACCCGCGCACCGGGGGCGCGCCGGGCCCGGTGCAGAACCAGATCGCCGAACCGGACCGGCGGCAGGACAACACCACCCACTGGGCGGAGAACTTCGACCGCGCCCACTACCTCGACCTGTTCTTCGGACAGGACGGCGAGTCGATGTCGACGTTCTACCGCGCGCAGTCGCAGGGCCGGTACACCGTGGCGGGCGACGTCAGCGACTGGGTGCAGCTGCCGTTCAACGAGGCGAGGTACGGCAGCAACGAGATCGGCGACGACGACGCCTACTGGAACTACGTCAAGGACACCGCGAAGGCGTGGTACGACGCCCAGATCGCGGCCGGCAAGACCGCGGCCGGGGTCAAGGACTACCTCGCGCAGTTCGACACCTGGGACCGTTACGACTTCGACGGTGACGGCAACTTCGACGAGGCCGACGGCTACATCGACCACTTCCAGGCCGTCCACGCGGGCGAAGGTGAGGAGGCCGGCGGCGGCGCCGAGGGGGCCGACGCGATCTGGTCGCACCGCTGGTACGCGTTCCCCGACGGCACCGGTGGACCGGACCTCAACCGGCGCGGCGGCGTACCGCTCGGCGACACGGGCCTGTGGATCGGCGACTACACCACCGAGCCCGAGAACGGCGGCCTCGGCGTCTTCTCGCACGAGTTCGGCCACGACCTCGGTCTCCCCGACCTCTACGACACCGCGGGCGGCGACAACGGCACCGGGTTCTGGACGCTGATGTCGTCCGGCTCCTGGCTCAACCACGGCACGGTCGACATCGGCACCACGCCGGGCTACATGGGCGCGTGGGAGAAGCTGCAGCTGGGTTGGCTCGACTACGAGGTCAGGTCGCCCGACCGGAACACGACCACGGTGCTCGGCCCGTCGGCGCTGTCCACCGACAACCCGCAGGCGCTGGTCGTACCTCTTCCGAAGGAGGAGGTCGTCACCGAGTACAACACGCCGTTCTCCGGGTCGTTCGAATGGTGGGGCGGCAGCGCCGACGACCTCAACACGATGCTGCGCCGCAACGTCAACCTCACCGGCAAGACGACCGCGTCGCTCACGACCAAGGCGTGGTACGACATCGAGGAGGGCTACGACTACCTGCACCTCGAGGTCTCGACCGACGGCGGCTCCCACTGGGCCGAGGTCGGAGAACCCGTCACGGGCACCAGTGCCGGCGAGTGGAGCGACCTGAGCTACGACCTGACGCCGTACGCCGGTGAGCAGATCGTGGTCCGGTTCCGCTACGCGACGGACGGCGGGGTGCACCTCGCCGGGCCGATGCTCGACGACATCGGCGTCACCGCCGACGGCGCGCAGCTGTTCTTCGACAACGTTGAGAACGGCGCCAACGGCTGGTCCGGGAACTGGACGAGGTTCGGCGGTACGACGACCGAGTACAAGGGCACCTACTACCTCGCCGAGAACCGTGCCTACGTGGGCTACGACGCGACCCTGAAGACGGGGCCGTACAACTTCAACCGCCCGATCAGCAAGCCCAACTGGGTGGAGCACTACCCCTACCAGAACGGCCTGCTGATCACGTACTGGAACGAGAAGCAGGACGACAACAACACCTCGCGGCACGCCGGCGAAGGGCTGATCCTTCCGGTCGATGCCCGGCCGGGTGCCATCCGCTACGACAACGGCACGCTCGCCAACCTGCGGGCGCACACCTTCGACGCGACGTTCGGGCGTGAGAAGACCGACCCGGTCACCCTCAGCCGCGAGGTCATGCGCGGGTCGCACGTCCAGGTGATCATGGCCGACGTGCCCGCACAGAAGGCGATCTCGGTGTTCGACGACTCCAAGCCGAACGCCTACTGGAACGCCGCGGTGCCCAGCAACAGCGTCAAGGTCGCGGGGTACGGCGTGAGGATCGCCGTCACCGAGCAGTCCGCGAACGGTCAGCAGCTGACCGTCCAGGTCCGCCCGGCGGGCTGACCACCTGAGGCACCACCGAGCACCACCGAGTACCACGTCGGGGTCACCCGGCGGGGCGGCAACACCGCTCCGCCGGGTGACCGGCGAGTCAGACGTGGCGGCGAACCCGCCGAGCGGCAAGGATGGCACCCATGGCATCCGGAAAGGGCACCGTCCGCGTCGATGTCGACGGCCACGTGCTGCAGCTGTCCAACCTCGACAAGGTGCTCTACCCGGACGCCGGCTTCACCAAGGGCGAGATCATCGACTACTACTCCCGGATCGCGCCCGTCCTGCTCCCCCGGCTCGCCGACCGGCCACTGACCCGCAAGCGCTGGCCCGACGGCGTACACAAGCAGCCGTTCTTCGAGAAGAACGCCCCTCGCGGCACCCCGTCCTGGGTACGCACCGTCAAGATCCCCTCGCCCGGCAGCTCCCGCGGCACCGAGGAGGTCGAGTACGTCGTCGTCGAGGGACTCGCCACCCTCGTCTGGCTGGCCAACCTCGCCGCCCTGGAACTGCACGTCCCCCAGTGGCGGGTCGGCCCGCGCGGCGGGATCCGCA
This sequence comes from uncultured Actinomycetota bacterium, assembly GCA_963721745.1. Taxonomy (GTDB): domain Bacteria; phylum Actinomycetota; class Actinomycetes; order Propionibacteriales; family Actinopolymorphaceae; genus Thermasporomyces. Next base: position 79,912 of record CAVRKO010000012.1, read on the forward strand.
AGCCGGACCTGCTCGTCATCGACCTCGACCCCGGCGCGCCGGCCGACCTCGTGCAGTGCTGTGAGGTGGCTCTCCTCCTCCGCGACCTCTTCGAGGCCGACGGACTCGAGGCCTGGCCGAAGACCTCCGGGTCCAAGGGGATGCAGCTGTATGTCCCGCTGCGGGAGACCTCCGGCGAGGAGACGTCCGCGTACGCCAAGGAACTCGCCGAGCAGCTCGCCGCCGACCGGCGGGACCTCGTGGTGGCGACCATGACGAGGGCCGTACGCCCGGGCAAGGTGTTCCTCGACTGGAGCCAGAACAACCCGGCGAAGACGACCATCGCGGCGTACTCCCTGCGGGGTCTCGACCCGCCGACCGTCTCGACGCCCCTGACCTGGGAGGAGGTCGAGGGCTGCCGCAAGGCGTCCGACCTCGTGTTCGGGCCGTCGGACGTCCTCGACCGGCTCGACGACCTCGGCGACCTCTTCGAGTCGCTCGGGTCCACCCGTCAGCGGTTGCCCTGACCCCACTGCAAGCCATGCCACGCCGTGCCGCGGCATGGGTTGCCCTGACCCCACTTCAAGCCATGCCACGCCGTGCCGCGGCATGGCATCCGCGGCGCGGCATCCGCACCGCGGCGCGCGGGTGGTCCGTTCCGAAAACGCCCGCCATGTCCGAGGCGCCCCGCAGCTGCCCGGCACGCCGGACATGCCCGGTTCGGCGTACCACCCTGGCCGAACGGCGGCTAGTGTCGTCGGGAGACGTACGTGCGGCCCGCCGGTCCCTGAGGCCGGGTCGAAACAGCAGCCCGAATCGCCAGGCGTCAGCCGGGCCGAGGAGAGGAGGCGAGCGCCATGTCCGACGTCGAGGTCCCGCTCGAGGATGCCCTGGCCGACCGGGAGCTGGTGGACGACAACGACGACGAACTCGAGGCAGCCGAGCTCGACCTCGAGGCACCCGAGGCGGACACCGCCGACCAGCACCACCGGGTCGAGCTCGACGACGACGACTACCGCTGAGACCGCTTGGGCCCACGTCCTCGCCCGGTCCGTCGCTAGGATCGCGGGACGTCCGCCCGGCCGGGTCCTGTCCCTGGCACCCGAGGAGGAGCCGAAGTGACCATGTCCGACGCTCGCCCCCGGGGTGGCCGGCTGCCGCGGCCCGCTCGCCGCGCCCAGCTGCTCGACGCCGCCCGGCAGGTGTTCGTCGCCGCGGGCTACCACGCCGCCGCGATGGACGACATCGCCGAACGTGCCGGCGTCAGCAAGCCGGTGCTGTACCAACACTTTCCGGGCAAGCTCGACCTCTACGTCGCCCTGCTCGACGCGTCGTGCGACGCGCTCGTCGACGCCGTACGCGGAGCCCTCGCCTCGACGCACGACAACCAGGAGCGCGTCGGCGCCACCATGGACGCCTACCTCGACTTCGTGGGCGACGAGGGCGGGACGTTCCGCTTGGTCTTCGAGTCCGATCTCACCAGCGAGCCGGCCGTCCGCGAACGCGTCGACAAGGTGAGCCGCGACTGCGCCGAGGCGATCTCGGCGGTCATCCAGGAGGACACCGGCCTCCCCCGTGAGGAGGCCATGCTGCTCGCCGCCGGGCTCGCCGGCCTGGCCCAGGTCACCGCCCGGTGGTGGATCTCGAGCGGTGGCACGATCGGGCGCGACGAGGCCGCGCGGTTCCTGACGACCCTCGCCTGGCGCGGAATCCGTGGGTTCCCCCGGGCCGACTGACCTGCCACCCCACCCGCGTCTACGCAAGTGCGAGGCCCGCGCACGCGATCGGCCCCGCCTCGGCTAGCCTCGATCGCACCGCGGCGTTCCGGTCGCGATGCCCGGTCCGGCCGTTCCGGCGGCCGGTCGCGTCGACCGGTTCACCACCACAGCGGCACACAACACTCAGCTCCGCCCAAGAGGTACGAAGAGAGGGAGACCGTGGAGGTCAAGATCGGCGTCCAGCACGCTCCGCGCGAGATCGTGTTCGAGAGCAACGAGCGGCCCGAGGACGTCGAGGCCGCCGTCAGCAAGGCCCTCAAGAGCAATGACGGCCTCCTCAGCCTTGCCGACGAGAAGGGCCGCCGTGTCCTGATCCCCGCCGGGCGGCTCGCCTACGTCGAGCTGGGCCCCCAGTCCGAGCGTCGGGTCGGCTTCGGCGCGATGTGACCGGCGAGGCGCCACGCGCCTCCCGCCCCACCGCACAGAACCCCCTTTCGGGTGGGTTCCACCGCCACCTTTTGGCGAGTCGGAACCTGCCTCTTGGCCAGTGCTGATCTGCTCTTCACCGGCATAGCGTTGGCCTCGAAAGGGGGTCTCGCCATGTTGTGGAGCCTCATTGTCATCATCATTGCGGGGATCATCATCGGGGTCTTGGGCAAGTGGATTGCGCCCAAGAACCGCGACAACATCCCCTTGTGGCTCACGGTCGTCTGCGGCATCGCAGGCGTACTCGTCGGCTACTGGATCGCGAGCGCCCTCGGCGTCGGGGCGACGTCGGGCGTGGACTGGGTCCGCTGGATCATCAGCCTGGTGGTCGCGATCGTGTTCGTCATGGTCGCGTCAGCGCTGATGGCGCGCAGGGGTGCGACCAAGGTCTCGCACTGACGGGGTGTACGTCCGCCCCGCGGGGCAAGGCCGGTCCGTCCTACGGTCGCACCGGTACGCGGCTGTAGGGCGGAACGGGGTAGGTGCGCCGTCAGGCCTGGAGGCCGAGCGTCGCCATGCGCTGCGCGTGCTTCTCGGTCAGCCGGGCGAACATCCGGCCGATGGCGGCGAGGTCCATCCCCGGACGGTCGACCCCGCCGACAAGCAGGGCGGTGAGGACGTCGCGCTCGGCGGCGACCCGTTGCGCCTGCGAGAGGGCCTCGCCCACGAGCCGGCGGCCCCAGAGGGCAAGCCGGCCGGCGATCCGGGGGTCGTCCGCGATGGCCTTGCGCACCCGGTCGACCACGAAGGCGACATGGCCGGCGTCCTCGAGCACCTCGAGCACCAGGACCCGGGTCTCGACGTCCACGTAGGCCGCGACCTCACGGTAGAAGTCGGTCGCGATGCCGTCGCCGACGTACGCCTTGACCAGTCCCTCCAGCCAGCCGGCGGGAGCGGTGTGCTGGTGGAACGTGTCGAGCGCCGCGCGGAAGGGCTCCATCGCCGAGACGGGGTCGACGCCGAGCTCGCGCAACCTGTCGCGAAGGCGCTCGAAGTGGTGGAACTCCGCGACGGCCAGCGCGGCGAGCGCCGCCTTGTCCTCCAGCGTCGGCGCGAGGGTGGCGTCGTCGGCGAGTCGTTCGAACGCCGTCAGCTCGGCGTAGGCGAGAACGCCCAGGAGGTCGATGACCGCCGGAAGGTAAACCGGGTCGGCGGGCCCGGTCACGCCGGACGTCCCGCCCTGGCTGGCCGTTCCCTCACCCTGGACCTCGTTGCTCGCGCTCATGCGCCCGAGCTTAGGGGTGGACTCCTCACGATCATGATCGACGGGCCCGGCCAGGCGTGGCGAGCGGTGGGACAGCCTGGCCCGGGCTGCCTGCCCGGCGAGCCCGTACGGATGGCCGCTAGACTCCGAAGCGGGAGCTGTCCGTCATCCGGACAACCCGCCGCGGGCCCGGTCCGGCTTTTCCGAGGACGCCCGCTCCACGACGCCGGCCCGGCGTTACTGACAAGAGGCGAGAAGCTCTGACGACCTTCAAAGAACTCGGTGCGCTGCCCGAGATCGTCGACGCGCTCGAACGCGTCGGCATCTCCGAGCCGTTCCCGATCCAGCAGATGGCGATTCCCATCGCCCTCACCGGCGCGGACCTGATCGCGCAGGCGCGAACCGGCACCGGCAAGACGCTCGCGTTCGGCGTGCCCTTGCTGCAGCGGATCGTCGGACCGCGCGACCGTGACTACGACGACCTCGACGCGCCCGGCAAGCCGCAGGCCCTGGTCGTCGCCCCTACGCGCGAACTCGCCCTGCAAGTGACCTCCGACCTCACCATTGCGGGTTCGATCCGCGAGGCGCGGGTTCTGACGGTCTACGGCGGGGTGGCGTACGAACCCCAGCTCGACACCCTGAAGGCGGGCGTCGACGTGGTGGTGGGGACTCCCGGCCGGCTGCTCGACCTCGCCGACCGGCGCGCCCTCGACCTCTCCCACGTCAAGGTGCTCGTGCTCGACGAGGCAGACCGGATGCTCGACCTCGGCTTCCTGCCCGACGTCGAGCGCCTGATCAAGCTCACCCACGACATGCGCCAGACGATGCTGTTCTCCGCGACCATGCCGGGCAGACGTCGTCCAGCTGGCCCGGCGGCACATGCGGCATCCGGTCAACGTCCGGGCCGAGTCCGCCGAGGAGAGCATGGTGGTCCCGGCGACCGCGCAGTTCGTCTACCGCTGCCACGACCTCGACAAGGCCGAGATCCTGGCCCGGCTGCTCCAGGCCGAGAGCCGTGGCCGGGTGATGATCTTCTGCACGACCAAGCGGGCCGCCCAGCGCGTCGCCGACGACCTCGCCGACCGCGGGTTCGAGGCCGCCGCCATCCATGGCGACCTGGGCCAGGTCGCGCGCGAACGCGCACTCGAACGCTTCCGCGGCGGCAAGGTCGACGTCCTGGTCGCCACCGACGTCGCCGCCCGCGGCCTCGACGTCGAGGGCGTGACCCACGTCGTCAACCACACCTGCCCGGACGACGACAAGACCTACGTCCACCGGATCGGCCGTACCGGCCGGGCCGGCGCCTCCGGGATCGCGGTGACCTTCGTCGACTGGCAGGACATCGCCCGCTGGAAGGTCATCAACGCCACCCTCGGGCTGCCGTTCGAGGAGCCGGTCGAGACCTACTCCACCTCCGAGCACCTCCACCACGACCTCGGCATCCCCAGGGACGCCACCGGCCGGATCGGTGAGCCCCGCCCGGAGCGGCGCCCGGCGGCGAGCGACCGGGACCGACGGCCCTCCGGCCGCGGCGACCGGCGCCGACGCGGCGGCGGCGCGAGCGAGGAGTCCCGCACCGACCAGCGGCGCCGTCATGGCGGCGACGAGACCCCGCACGAGGACCGCGGCGATCGACCGGCGGGACGCGGCCGGCGGCGACGCAGGCTGCGCGCGGGTGTGGTGGTCGCCGATCAGGCACCCGACGAGACCGGCGACGGACCGCTCGCCACCGAGTCCGACCGGGCGCCCGCGCCGCAGGACGGTAGCTCCGCGCGACCGCTCGAGGCCGAGGACGCCCACGACGGTACGACGGGCGGCGACACCGACGGTACGGACGACAGCGCGGCGCGCCCACCTCGGCGCAGGCGCTCGCGTACTCGCCGGCGGAGCAAGGGCGATACGGCCCCGGACGCCGCCGCGACCGACGGGCCGCCCGCCCACTGACCTCGCGGCCGGGCGTCAGCTGACGACGACCACCCGGGTCCCGGGTGGCGCGAACTCCCACAGGGCCTTCGCGTCGGCGTGCGACTGGCGTACGCAACCGTCTGACAGCGACTGACCCAACTGGTCCAGCGTCTGGAGCGGCTTGCCGGTCTTGATGTCGACCGGGATGTCATGGAAGCCGATGGCGGCGTTCTCGCCGTAGGTGAACGTCACCATGAACTCCATCCGCTCCGTGCCGTGGTAGCTCTGGGTGAACCGGCGCTTTCGAATGACGTCGTAGGTGCCCGGCTTGACCTGACCGAACCTCGTCCCCGACACGGGGTAGGTGCGGACGACCCGCTCCCCTCCCGCGACCAACCAGACGCGGTTGCCGGCAAGGGCGTAGACGATCCTCCGGCCGGTGCCGCTGCCCGGAGGAAGGGCCGTCGGGCTCGTCGACGGTGTGGGTGCCGGCGCGGGTGACAGGGATCCCTGCGGGGTCGGCACCCCATCGCTGGGATCGGGCGTGGGGTCGTGGCGTCGCGCGCGGTCGGCCACGACTCGTGACCGGTCGAGCCCCGGGCGTTCGTCGACGGCGGTCTCGACGGTGCTGACGTTGATCGGGAGGAACCCGATCGCTCCGAGCATCGCGACCAGGACGGTGAGGACGGAGAGGCTGGCGGAGATCACCCGACGGCCACGGGGTCGACGCGACTGGCGCGACCGACGCCTGGCATGCCTCATCGCGAAACTCTCTCCCTCAGTGACGGACCAGGACATGCTATGCGGTGATTGTCCCGCTTCGGCCGGGCCTCCTGTCTCGAGGCCCGCGGGGAACGTTAGCGTGATCACTCATGAGTACGCCACGGGTCCTCGCGACCCCCAACAGTGTCACGCCGAGACGGCTCGTGACCTCTCGCGGGACGTTCGCGGTCCTCGAGTCGAGTCGGGGGCACGATCACGGGCAGGGCGGTGCCGTCCTGCTCCTTCCGGGCTGGACCGGCAGCAAGGAGGACTTCCTCGCCGTCCTCCCGTACCTGTCCGCCGCCGGCCGTCGGGTGGTCGCTGTCGACCAGCGCGGGCAGTACGAAACACCGGGGCCCGACGACAAGTCCGCGTACTCGCTCGAGTCGCTCGGACTCGACGCGGTGGCCCTCGCCCGCGCCCTGAACGCGGGGCCGGTCCACCTGGTCGGCCACTCGTTCGGAGGGCTCGTCGCCCGGTCCGGTGTCCTCGAGCGGCCCGACGCGTTCGCCTCGGTCACGCTCCTGTGTTCCGGCCCGGCCGGGATGGTCGGCGAACAGGCTGAGCTGCTGCGGCTGATGACGGAGGCGATTCCGGCGAACGGCCTGGCCGCTGTCTACGACGCGAAGCGCGCACTCGAACGTGCCAGGGGCATGGCCGAGCCACCGGCCGAGATCGAGGACTTCCTGAGGCGGCGGTTCCTCGCCAACCACCCCGTGTCGCTGACGGAGATCACGCGTCAGCTCGTCGACGCACCCAACCTGGTCACCGAACTCGCGCACTGCCGAGTGCCCGCCCTCGTCGCGTACGGCGTCGACGACGACGGCTGGAGCGTCGACGTCCAGCGCACGATGGGTGAGCGTCTCCGGGCCAGGCAGGCCGCGATCCCGGGAGCTGGCCACTCTCCCGCCGTCGAGCAGCCGGTGGCCACGGCGCAGGCGCTCACGGCGTTCTGGGCCGCGGTGGCGGGCGAGGTCCCTCAGCTGGCGGGCAGAAGAGCGCCGTAGGCGACGAGAGCGAACGCCCAGGCGACAAGCAGGTAGATCCACCCGCGCACCGCACGGTCGTGCTTCCAGGCGAGCACGCTGAGCACCACGACGGGCAGGAGCAGCGCCGCGCTCGCCGGTAGGCGTCCGTCGTAGCGGCCGAACACCCACAGCAGCGCGAGCACCGACGCCGCCACCGTGAGACCGCCCAGGAGCTTGCGCGGCTCACCCAGCAGGCGCAGAAGATCCATGGGCTCAGAGTACGGAAGTGTTCCGGTCGGGTCAGCCCACAGCGGTGTCGAGGCCGTCCCACGGACGCCTGGTCGGAGCGGCTGACCGACCCTCGGGACAGTGCGCGGCGAAGTCGCACCACTGGCACTGCGGACCCGGTCGCGGCGGGAACACCTCGTCGCGTTCAGCGTCGGAGAGTCCTTGTGCGTAAGACGCGTCGGCCTCGGCCGCCTCGGCTCCGATGCCGTTGGCTCGCTCGATGTGCCGTCCGAGGGACTCCCTCGTGTGCTCCCACCAGACCACCTCGCCGCTCGGCAGGTGGTGGAGCTCGACGCGACGGCAGGGCCGGCGGAGCGTGCGTGCCGTGGCGACCGCGTAGACCGCGAGCGCGAGCGAGCTGCGGGCGTCGGCCGTCGTGAGCGTGCGCCGGCCGGTCTTGTAGTCGACGACGACCAGCTCAACCGCGTCGTCGACCGCGCGGACCGGCCGCGATGCGGCGGCGTCGACGGCCGGGTCGTCGTCCGCGTCGTCGCGGTCGGGATCGGGGTCGTGGAGGCGTTCGTCGATCCGGTCGATGCGTCCGGAGAGCGCGAGCCGCGGCGTGGTCAGGGCGACTGTGCGTTCGACCCCGACCGGTTCGTCGTGGGGGTCGAGCGTCTCGACGTAGCTCTCGACCATCCGGCGCGCGTGTGCGCGCCACAGTTCGCTCTGCGCGTCGCTCCTGAACCCGTCGTCGAGCCAGCAGCGGTCGAGGAGCTGGCCGGCCGCGTCGGGAGTGCGGGCGTCCGCCGGCAACCGCCACCATCCGGCCAGTGCGCTGTGGACGGCGGCGCCGACGCTGTTGTGCGCCCAGGGCGGTCCCTTGGGTGGAGTGGGGCGGTCGAGATAGGTGAAGCGGTAGCGACGCGGACAGTCCAGCCAGTTGACCAGTCTCGTCGGCGTCGCCCGGAACAGCCGGCGCGGCATGGCGTCGAACCCCAGCTGCTGCGGTGCGCTCATGCCCACCATCCTGCCAACCACCACCCCCACAGCGGCTGACCGCCATGCCGGGCAGGGTGGTCGTTCGACCCGATTCGTGCGGTCAGGGCAGGTACGGGTCCGGCGTCGCGTGCCCGGAGCGGTCGGCGATCGCGCGGGCGCGCTCGAGCAGTCGGGCGAACTCGCCGTCGTCGGTCGTACAGCAGCCGAGATCGTGCCCGTCCTTTCCGGCGCCGTGGTGGTCGCTCGACCCGGTGACCACCAGGTCGAGGTCACGGGCGAGGCCGCGGAGTGCCTGTCGTACGACGTCGCTGTGGTCGCGGTGGTCGACCTCGACACCGACGAGTCCGGCGTCGGCGAGCCGGCCGATGAGCTCGTCGGTCAGGACGTGCCGGCTGGCCCGGCCACGTGGATGGGCCAGCACCGGTGCGCCGCCGGCCGCGACGACGCAGGCGATGACCTCGTCCGGTTCCGGTGCGTACCTCGTGACGTACGCCGGCCTCCCCTCGCTCAGCCATCGGTCGAAGGCCTCGCGACGGTCGGCGACGTAGCCGGCGGCGACCAGGGCGTCGGCGACATGCGGGCGTCCCAGCGAGGTGGCCGCCCGCGACTGTGCGGCCACCGCGTCCGTGGTGAGGTCGACGCCGAGCGCACGGAGCCGCTCGACGATGAGCGGGACGCGCGCGTTGCGGCCCTCGCGGATGCGCTGCAGGAGCGACAGGAGCACGGGATCCGCAGGATCCGGAAGGTAGGCGAGCATGTGGACGCTCGCGGCACCCAGTCGGCACGAGATCTCGGCACCGACGACCAGACCGATGCGGCGGCGTTCGGCCTCGGCCAGCGCGTCGTCCCACCCGGCGAAGGTGTCGTGATCGGTGAGGCCGAGGACGTCGATCCCGGCCGCCGCTGCGTTCGCCACGAGAACGGCCGGCGGGTCGGTCCCGTCGGAGCAGCTCGAGTGGGTGTGTAGGTCGATGCGCACCGGATCTCCAGCGGTCTGCGGGCGTGGGACGACTCGTCACGGGGCCGCGGCCAGGGTGCACCGACCCTAGCGGGACCCGTACCCCTGGGGAGCACACGCAGCGTCGCCGGTGTGGCGCAGGCGGCCTGCCGGTGTGGCGTCAGGACTTCAGGCGCGGCGTCAGGACTTCAGGCGCGGCGTCAGGACTTCAGGCGCGGCGTCAGGACTTCAGGCGCGGCGTCAGGACTTCAGGCGCGGCGTCAGCGCGCCGTAGGGGAGAACGTCGACCTCGTGGCCGAGCGTGCCCATGTCCGCGAGATCGATCGACTCGAGGAGCAGGGCACCGGCCGAGTCGGGAAAGAACGCGAGCCACAGCCAGGCGCCCTCCGACTCACCGGCGTAGACAGCCCGGCCGGGAGGCGCGTCGACACACCAGAGCGACGTGGGACGGCCACCGACCTGCACCTTGGCCTGCGGCGCACCGCGGCCGAACGCGTCGCCGGGGTCCGAGCCGTCGACGCCCGCGAATCCGGCGCCCAGGCCGACGCCCATCTCGTCCGCGATGAGCAGCAGCTCGCCCGCGCCGCCGGCGAGTGGGTTGGGGCCCGTGCAGGCGACCACCGTGCCGCGCACGCCGTCGGTGTCGGTGCCGGCGTAGCCCACTCCGGTGATGACCCAGCCACGCGGCAGCGGCCACGGCAGCCAGAGCGGGAGTCGCGAGCGGTCCACCAGCCAGCGGACGAACTCGGCGGTCGGCTGACCGAAGGGGCGTAAGGGAGGCACCGGACCATGCACCGCGCACGTCCAGCTCGCTTCCCAGGGGGAGGGCGGGCGCAGTGATCCATGGCATCTCGGGCAAACCGGATTGCCCCTCATGTGTACGACGTTCCTCCCCGAGCGCGCGCAGGTCAAGGGGGCTTTCGGCATGTCGACGGCATTGGCGGCGCTTGTCCGGAGAAGAACCCGCGGCCAACCGGGTCCCACATCCGCACCGCCCGGAGCGACGCGCGGGCTAGTGTCGTTGCGCGTGAGACGAACGGTGGTGCCCTGTGTCGGCGGCGTGGTCCGCGACGCCGACCACCGGCTGCTCGTCGTACGCCGCGGCCGGCCACCGGGGGTCGGGCTCTGGTCGTTGCCGGGTGGAAGGGTCGAAGCTGGCGAGTCCGACCACCGCGCGCTGGCACGGGAGCTGTTCGAGGAGACCGGCCTCTCCGTGGCCGTCGCCGCTCTCCTCGGTACGGTCGAACGTGACGGCGCGGCGGGCGAGGTGTTCCTCATCCGCGACTACACGTGCACCGTCCTGTCCGGCGACCTGCGGGCCGGCGACGACGCCGCCGAGGTGCGGTGGGTGTCGACGGACGAGCTGCGTGACCTGCCCACCACGACCGGCCTGCTCGACGCGCTCGAGGAGTGGGGCGCGCTGTCCTGAAGCTCGTTCGGCCTCCCTGGGGATCCCACCCATGCCTGCACGCCTGGTCCCGCATCCGATTGCCTGCCGCAGCAGGCAAATGGATCCCGACCCATGCCTGCCCGCCTGGTCCCGCATCCGATTGCCTGCCGCAGCAGGCCAATAGATCCCGACACATGCCTGCACGCCTGGTCCGGGGTCTGCTTGCCTTCCGCAGCAGGCAGGCAGCCACCACCGCCACCACGCGCAGGGCGACGAGTCGGAGCGCCGCTGGTCGCACACGATCCGGTCGAACGCAGTCGGCCAGGTGTAGGCCGGCCTGGCACGCCCGCATGTTCCATATCGGGCGCCGTTCCATGGCGCGCCGTTCCATGGCGGGAGTTGGTCAGGACGGGACCGATCATCGGCCTGGGAGTCATGCCACGATGGCCCGCATGTCTGCGAGCCGTCGCTCCTTCCTGACCGCAGGTGCCGGTTTCCTTGCGGCCGGCGCCGCCTCCGTGGGACTCGTCGAGAGTCGCGTCGTGCCGGGACGCGTACACCTGCACAGTGCGCTCGGGCTCACCGGCAAGGACGGCACGATCCCGGTCGTACGTCCCGGCCGACGGGTGGACCAGAAGTTCACCTCGCGGGCCCGCGGCGGCCAGGTGGTGCGCTGGTCCGTCGCCTACCCTCCCCAGTCACCCACCGACGCCCGGCTGCCCGTCGTCCTCGCCCTGCACGGGCGCGGCGGCGACCACATGTTCGCGTTCGACGACATGGGGCTCGACCGGTTCATGGCGGCGGGGATGGCCGAGTGGCCGTCGCCGTTCGCCGTCGTCTCCGTCGACGGTGGCCCCGACAGTTTCTGGCACCGGCGCGAGGACGGCGACGATCCGATGGCCATGGTCCGCAACGAGCTCCTCCCGCGACTCGCGGACAGAGGACTGCGTACGGCGGGGATCGGGCTCATCGGCTGGTCCATGGGCGGCTACGGCGCGCTGCTGCTCGCCGAGCGTCACACCGATCTGCTCGCGGCGGCCGTGGTGACGAGTCCCGCCCTGTGGCGGACCTGGGACGAGGTACGGCCGGGGGCGTTCGACAGCCGCACGGACTTCCGCGCCAACGACGTCTTCGCCGACCAGTCCGCGCTCCGCGAGCTGCCGATGCGGATCGACTGCGGCCACGACGACCCGTTCGCCGCGGCGACGCAGGCGTTCGTCGACGGTCTGGAGAAGCAACCGACCGGCGGCTTCCAACCCGGCGCCCACACGGTGGGCTACTGGCGCCGGATGGTGCCGGACCAGCTCGCGTTCCTCGCGTGGAACCTCTGACCCGACCCGGGTGCGGCGTTCAGGCGTTCCATCGCACGACGGCGGGGGCGTCGCGCTCCCACCCCAGCTCGCTCAACGTCGCGACGCCGAGGACAAGGTTCGCACCCGCCTCGGGACCGAGCCCGATCCAGCGGGCGGCGAGCACCCGCAGCAGGTGCCCGTGCGCGAACAGCAGGGCCCGCCCGCGGCAGTCCCGCCGGATCCGCTCGATCATCCGGTCGACGCGGGCCGCCACCTCCGCGCCCGTCTCACCGCCTGGCGACGGGTGGGTCCATAGGGTCCACCCCGGCACCGTCTCCTGAATCTGCGCGGTGGTCAGGCCCTCGTAGTCGCCGTACCTCCACTCGTGCGCGTCCGGCTCGACCTCGAGCCGGTCACCGAAACCGGCGAGTCGGGCCGTGTCCAGCGCGCGCCGCAGCGGGCTGGACAGTACGAGGTCGAACGTCGCACCCGCCAGCCGGTCGCGAAGCGCCTTGGCGGCACGTTCGCCCTCGGCCGTCAGCGGCAGGTCGGTCACGCTGGTGTGCCGCCCGGACCGGCTCCACTCGGTCTCGCCGTGCCGAGCCAGCCAGACCTCGGGACGGTGCAGGGTCACGCCGAGCTCACCACGCTCACAGCGCTCACAGGACACACAGCGCTCACAGAACACACAGGGTTCACAGGGACCCCGACTGCAGGGCGAGCCGCGCCAGCAGGTTGCGCGCGTCCTCGGCGTACTGCGGGTCGCACAGCACGTCATAGGTGCTCGCGACCACCTGCGTACGTGAGGTGAAGTCGCGGTGGCCGCCGGTCGCGCGGTAGCCCACCCAGCCGAAGACCACGCCGAACACGGCGCCGATCACGATGCCGGTGATGACCAGGGCGATCGCACTGGTACCCGAACCCGCGAACAGGCTCAGCAGGATGCCCACGAACAGGCCCCACCAGGCGCCGGCACCCGCGCCGACCGCGATCGCGCGACCCTGGGTCATCCGGCCGGTGACGCGTTCGACCAGCCTCAGGTCGTTGCCGACGATCGTCACGTGCTCGACCGCGAACTTGTTGTCGGACAGGTAGTCAACGGCGCGTTGCGCCTGGGCGTACGTCGGATAGGAACCCACGGGCAGGCCGCTGGGCGGTTCCGGAAGTGGCAGGGACATCACAAACCCCTCCTTCGAACGTCGTACTGATGATCGTCCGGACGCGTGGCATCCCCACAGGGCACCGTGTCCTCCTTCGAGGATGCCCCCAGTACTTGCGTTTGACGCTGTTAGACTGACGCTCGGTCGCAACGTCGACGGTTCCCGGTCAGCCGGGGCCTTCGGATCCAGCCCACTTCGAGGGATGTCCAGTGACGCGGCGGCCTTTTCTCGCGACTTTCGCCCTTGCGAGGGCTCGGCCTCCAGGAGGTGGACGGGTGGAACCTGCCTATCCCTGCAGTACCCGCGTCCTCCGAGGGCCGTTGGCTTCCACGCGGTGATGACAGGGCGATCCGGTCCGCTCTCTACGGGCCCGCTCGCTCACGCCGCCTGACCGCCTCGCTCGATGTGACCGCCGCTCGTTCGGTTGGTTCACGGCCTCGGAGGACGTCCGCAGTCCACGTCACCGCGTGGACGTCTTCGTGCCGACACTCTTTGACGAGGAGGTGGTCGATCATGGCCGCGCCCAGCACTCACATCCGCCCGGCCCGAAACTCCGTCCTCGCCGGGCGCCGCGCCCGCGCGATGATGCGGGCGATCCGTGGACGTTCGGTCCAGAACGGAGCGGCGACCAGCCGCGAGTCGAGGGTGCCTCCCAGCGGGCCCGAGTCGGCCGTCGTCGACTGGGCGTTCTACCGCGACGGCAAGCGACAGGACGACGTGCCGTCGTACGCGGACGCCGTCAGCCGGGCCAGCCGCGGCGGCGGGTTCGTGTGGATCGGGCTGTACGAGCCGACCGAGCACCAGCTCGCCGGTATCGCCGAGGAGTTCGACCTGCACCCGCTTGCGGTCGAGGACGCCGTCACGGCACACCAGCGCCCGAAGCTCGAGCACTACGACGACTCGTTGTTCGTGGTGTTCAAGACCGTCGCGTACTGCCCGCACGAGGAGCTCACCGCCACGAGCGAGATCGTCGACGACCGGTGAGGTCATGGTCTTCCTCGGCGCGCAGTTCGTCGTGACCGTCCGCCACGGCGACCACGGCGAGCTCGGGCAGGCTACGCCGCCAGCTCGAGGACGACCCCGACCATCTGGCGCAGGGTCCGAGCGCGGTGCTCCACGCCGTGGCCGACCGGGTCGTCGACGACTACCTCACCGCCGTCGACAAGCTGCAGGACGACATCGACGAGATCGAGATCTCGGTCTTCTCCGCCCGCGGCGCGCGCAACGTCGGCCGGATCTACCACCTCAAGCGCGAGGTGCTCGAGCTCAAGCGCGCGATCGCGCCGCTGGCGATTCCCGCTTCGCCAGCTGGCCGAACGACCGATCCGGCTGGTCGCACCCGGAGGTCCGGGAGTACTTCCGCGACGTCGAGGACCACCTGACGCGGGTACGCGAGCAGGTGGCGGCGTTCGACGAGCTGCTCACCTCGATCCTGCAGGCGAGCCTCGCGCAGCTCACGGTCGCCGAGAACGAGGACATGCGCCGGATCTCGGCCTGGGTGGCGATCCTCGCCGTCCCGACGATGATCGCCGGGATCTACGGCATGAACTTCGCGCACATGCCGTGGCTCGACGCTCAGTTCGGCTATCCCGCGGTGATGGTGGCGATCGTGGCGATCTGTTTCACCCTGCACCGCTACTTCAAGCGCAACGGCTGGCTCTGACCGGCCGGTCTGATCGATCGGGAGCGCTGCCCCGGGGTTGTCAGAGGTTTCTCGGCTTCTCTAGACCAAGAAACCTCTGACAAGTCGACCTTGACGCCGCTCGGTGTGCGCCGGCCCTTCGCCGGCTCCGGCTGACGCCCTACGCGGCGGCTGCCTCGGCCGCCGCGCCGTACGACCGTCCCAGGTCGGGCCAGCCGCTCGGTCCACCCACGGAGTCCCGCATGGACTCCCAGCCCGTCCCGTGCCGCTCGAACCCCGAATGCACGAGGGTGACCGTCGTACGCTCCGGCCCGTCCGCGGCGAACCTGACATCCACCCGGCTGGCCCGGTCGAGGTCGGCCTCGTGGTTCCACGACAGGTCGATCTGCCACGCCAGCGCGAAATGGTGCGGCCGGTCCCAGACCAGGACGGTCCCCCACGCGCACTCGGTGCCGTCCGCCTCACGCCCGTAACAACGTCCACCCACGTGGGGCTCGATCACCTCTTGGTCGAGCTTGCCCTCGCCGAGGTGGTGACTACGGGGCCACCAGGTGTCGATTCCCTTGGTGAACACGTCGAACGCGGTCTCGACCGACGCGTTCACGGCGATCTCCACGCGGACCTCGTTCTCACTCGACTGCTGCGTCATCGTGCTCCCTCTCGCCGGCCTCGTACCCGTCTGCTCGTTCGCCTGCATCTGCACTCCTCACTCGCTCCGCGGGCGGCTCCGCTCGTCCCTCACTCCACCGACCACTCCACTCGCACCCTCCTCGACCCGCTCCAACCCGATGGTCGCGGTCGACTCCTCACTCGCTCCGCGGGCGGCTCCGCTCGTCCCTCACTCCACCGACCACTCCACTCGCACCGTCCTCGACCCGCTCCTTGAACGCGGCGAGGGCCTGTGTCCAGAACCCCTGGAAGTACGCCTGCAACCCGGCAACCCCGTCGGGGTCCAGCCGGTAGATCCGCCTCGTGCCGACGGCTTCGTCCACCACCAGACCAGCCGCCTTGAGCACCTTGAGGTGCTGCGAGACGGCCGGCCGACTCACCGGCAACTCCTTCGCGAGCTCGCCCACCGCACTCGGTCGCCGCCCCAGCCGTTCGAAGATCGACCGTCTGGTCGGGTCGCCCAATGCGTCGAGTGCCCGTTCTCGGTAAGTTTCCACTAACGGTAAGCTACAACTTACCGAGCCTCGATGGCAAGGGTGGAATCGGCCGAGGCCCGCCGGCAGAGCCGTCAAACTGCTTGACAGCGAATGACCTCATTCGAATACTCGACGTAGAGTATTCGACTGAGACCGATGATGAGCCCCGACTGGCAACGGAGGTGCGACCGTGACCCGACGCAAGGTCTCCAACCCGCTCGCGCTCGCGGTCCTCAGCCTGCTCAACGAGCGCCCGATGCACCCGTACGAGATGTCCCGCACCCTGCGCGAGCGCCACAAGGAAGGCAGCATCAAGCTCAACTACGGTTCGCTCTACTCGGTCGTCGACAAGCTCCTCGCCCACGGCCTGATCGAGACGCAGGAGACCGTACGCGAAGGCCGTCGTCCCGAACGGACGATCTACCGCGCGACCGGCGCCGGCCGGACGGAGTTCGAGGACTGGCTCGCCGAGCTGCTCGGCACGCCCGTGAAGGAGTACACCCAGTTCGAGGCCGGGCTCTCCCTCCTCGCCGGCCTACCGCCGGACGAGGTGGCACGCCTGCTCGACCAGCGCTGCACGCAGCTCGAGCACATGCTCGTCACGTCGGACGCCATTCTCAGGACCAGCGGGGCGAAGCTGCCCAAACTGCTCTGGATCGAGTGGGACTACGTCCGGGTCCATGTCGAGACCGACCTGCGCTGGACCCGCGACCTGATCGACGAGATTCGCAACGGCTCGCTGGAGGGGCTCGACCTCTGGCAGTCGTTCCACGCCGAGGACCGGACCACGCACGCCGGACCGGAAACCGGCGCAGGCCCCGAACCAGCTCGGACCCCGAATCAGGCTCGGACTCCGAGCCCAGCGCGACTCAGACGCCCAACCCCACAAGGAAGAAAGGACGGCTGAAGCGGGTGCAGTGACCACGCGCAGCGACAGGACCGGCCAGCGTCGTACGACAGAGAGGTGGGCCCAGGCCCGGCGTACGACCAGCCCATCCACAGCAAGACGGCCCCGGCGAGGGTGCGGCAACACCCGCGCCAGGGCCCACATCTCCCGACCGGTCTGGCCCGCCAGCGGACCTCGCGATCCGAAGAACGCATTCTCACCATAACGCGAGGCCGTGCTCGGCCGGACCGGCGTCCGAACCCACATCGGAGGTCATCCGAGCATGTCCAGCCACAACGGACGTCGACCGCGCGCCCGCGGCACCACGTCCTCCTCACCCGCCCTCGCCATCGAGGTACGCGACCTGGCCAAGACCTACGCCCAGAAGATCCGCGCCCTCGACGGCGTGACGTTCTCGGTCGAGGCCGGAAGCATCTTCGCGCTTCTCGGGCCGAACGGCGCCGGCAAGTCCACCACCGTCAAGATCCTCACGACGCTCTCCCGGCCCGATGCCGGATCCGCAACGGTCGCCGGCATCGACGTCCTGACGTCTCCCGACCAGGTGCGACAGGCGATCGGCTGCGTGTCGCAGAAGCCGCAGTTCGATCCCGAGGCGACCGGTCGCGAGAACCTTTACCTGCAAGGGCGTCTGTACGGCGTTCCGCGGCGTGCGCTCAGGCTGCGTACCCAGGAGTTGCTCGATCGGTTCCGGCTCGGCGACGCCGCCGACCGGCTCGCCCGCACGTACTCCGGCGGGATGCAACGCAAGCTTGACGTCGCGCTCGGACTCGTCCACCAGCCGTCCGTGCTGTTCCTCGACGAGCCGACCACCGGCCTCGACCCGGAGGCCCGCGCGGACATGTGGCGCGAGATCTCCCGGCTCGCGACCGACGAACGGCTCACGATCCTGCTCACGACCCACTACCTCGAGGAGGCTGACCGGCTGAGCAGCCGGCTCGCGATCGTGGACCGCGGCAGAATCGTCGCGTACGGGAGTCCCGAACAGCTGAAGGGCGAACTCCGCGGCGACGCGATCCAGGTCGAGCTCGCGCAACCCGCGGTTGACGGCCACGTGCAAAGGGAGCTCGAACGCCTGGGTGGGCTCCGTGAGATCACCGTCGAGGACACCGGCGTCCGGGCCAGGGTCGACCACGGCGCCCGCGCCGTACCCAGCGTCCTCGCGGCGCTCGAGTCGATCGGCGTCGGCGTCACGTCGGTCACCGTCTCACGCCCCTCCCTGGACGACGTCTACCTGCGCTACGCGGGCCGACCGTTCGACGCCGAGACAGCCGGGCCTGCTTCCGGTCCACGTACGACCGGCGACGCTCCCTCCGACACCACCGCCGTCCCGACCACTGATGTGGAGGTCACCTCATGAGCATGACCCTCGTCCACGCCGGCAACCTCACCTGGCGCGAGGTGCGCGCGCTGCTGCGGCAGCCGTTCTACATCGCGATCACCTTGGTCCAGCCGATGGTGTGGCTGCTGCTGTTCGGCCAGCTGTTCAAGCGGGTGGTGGAGATCCCGGGGTTCGCCGGTGGTTCGTACATCGGCTTCATGACACCCGGGATCGTGGTCATGACGGCACTGTTCACGAGCGCGTGGTCGGGCATGGGGCTGATCGACGACATGGAGCGCGGCGTCATGAACCGGCTGCTCGTCTCGCCCGCCCGGCGTGGTGCGATCCTCGTCGGCAAGCTCGCGCACCTCGCGGTCAGCCTCGCCGTCCAGGCGCTGATCGTCGTGGGTGTCGGCGTCGCGCTGGGCGCGCGTTACGAAGGCGGCGCACTCGGCGTGCTGGTCACGATCGTCGCGGCGGTCCTGCTCGCCGTGGGGTTCGGCTCGTTCTCCAACGCGGTCGCGCTGATGGTGCGGCAACGCGAGTCGGTCATCGCCGCCGCGCAGTTCCTGGTGCTCCCGCTGGCGTTCTTGTCGTCCTCGATCATGGCGTCGGAGGTGGCACCGGGCTGGATCCGTTCGATCGCGCGGTTCAACCCGGTGGACTGGGCGGTGTCGGCCGGCCGCGACGCGCTGTCCGCCGACCCCGAGTGGGGCGGCATCCTGGCGCACCTCGGCGGGCTCGTGGTGGTGGCGGGACTTCTCGCCTGGCTGTCCACCCGGGCTTTCCGGTCGTACCAGCGTTCCGTCTAGGGCCGTCCGACGCGGATCCCACCGATCGGCGCAGTCGACGGTCGGGTTCTCGGGTGGGCGCCCAGTCCACAGGGCTCCGGGGGCCCGCCCGCCGGCCTGTCCCGGTGGGTGGCGCAGGTCAGCTCAGGCCGGTCCGTCGTCGACGCGAGCAGGGAGCGACCGCAGGGCGTCGGTCTCGCCGCGCAACGCATCGAGTGCCGCCTCGACGCTCACCTCGGCGGCGCCGGCGTCCCTCACGAGAGATGCCAGCGGCTGGTCGTCACCGAGCGCCGCGATGGCGTCCCTCACCTTGTCGTGGATCGAGTCGGACCGGACGGCAGCATCGACCGCGGCGAGGGTGCGGTCGACCCGTCGAACCGCCTCGGCATAGCCCTGCACCCGGCGTACCCGGCGCTGGACCGCCTCCCCGGCCGCGGCGACCGCCGTCGTGTGTTCGGGCAGGCCACCCTGGCCGAGCAACCGCCGTGCCTCCGCCAGCCGGGCCATGGCGTTCGCGATCCGCCACTGCTCCGCTGTGAGGAGTGCAACGCCGTCGCCGAGGTGGCCCTCGCGTTCAGCTCGCGAGGACGCGACCTCGACCACCGCGTCCGCGACCGTACGCAGCAACGGCTGGTCGGCCGGATGCAGGTCCTCGTGCGGCACGACCACCCGCGAACGAAGCTCGGCAAACTCCCGGCGTTCACCCGCGCGGCGCCAGACCTGACGGCCGATGTTGGCGGCGGCCAGCACTCCCACGAGCAGCAGGACAACGAGCACCCAGCCCCTCGACATCAGGACGATGCCGAGCCATCCCACCGACGCCACCGCACCGAGAAAGACGGCGCGCGAGTCCACCATCTCCACCTCGGTACCGCACCAGCGCCGCGCGGCCCGACGAACCCGGGCGCGTTCCGAGGCGTCGAGCAGCGGCGAGAGCACGAGGTACCGCTGACCGACGCGGACGATGCCGGCGGCGTCCGCGACGTGCGACGACCGGGCGACCTCGCCGCCCCGCGGGTTGGGGTCCATGGCCGCAGGTTAGCCGCGGCAAGACCGGTGTGGCAGTCTCGGAGGGTGGCCGCCGACCAGGACCCCCCACGACCGGACGTTGCGCAGGCGCTCGTCCGGGAGGCGACCCGCAAGTCGTCCCTCGTGTGGCTCCGCTACGCCGGCGCCGACCGCGCCCGCCCGGCCTGGCACGTGTGGCACGGCGATGCGGCGTACGTCGTCGCCTCCCGCACCGACGACGACTTCGAGCAGCTCCTGCCCGGACTCGCCGCGGCCGACAGCGCCGTGGTGACCTGCCGTTCGAAGGACAGCCGGGCGCGGCTCGTCAGCTGGCGGGCGACGGTCGAACGGCTCGAGCCCGGCACCACCGACTGGGACGACGCCGCCGCCGCGCTGTGCGGCCAGCGCCTCAACGCCTCCCAGGCCGACCCCCGTGCCGAACGCTGGGCCGCGGACGCCGTTCTCGTCCGCCTCACGCCGACCGGCGAGCTCGTCGAGGAGCCCGGCCGGATGCCCAGCGACGAGGGGGCCGCCCCGCCGCCGGAGAGCTCGGCGACCACCATCGGCCGGCTCCCCTGGGTCCTGCACAAACGCGCCCGACGCCGGCCGCGGCTGTCCTGACCCGATCTGCCTGTCCCGACCACGATCCCGTCTGTCCTGACCACGAGCCGTCTGTCCTGACCCTCGATCTGTCTGACCGAACCGCCCCTCGGCCCCTCCCTCGTCGGCGCCGGTTCGTTCACGTTCGCTCGCGTTCACCCGCCGCCCGGGCCACCGGAGTTAGCCTGACCATGCCGGCGACGGCCGACGGGAAGGGGGCGCTGGGACGGTGAGCGGTACCCCGACCAGGGTGTTCCTCGCGAGACTCGCGTCGACCGCCGTCTTCGACCCACGCGGCGACCAGGTGGGCAAGGTCCGCGACGTCGTGGTCACCCTGCGGCCACAGGGCCGACCGCCCCGCGTGCTCGGCCTCGTCGTCGAGGTGCTCGGCCGGCGCGGGATCTTCCTCCCCATGACCCGGGTACTCGGCATCGACGCCGGCCAGGTCGTCACGACCGGGCTGGTCAACATGCGACGGTTCCAGCAGCGGCCCACCGAGACGTTGGCGCTCGGCGAGCTCCTCGACCGTACGGTGACGCTCCGCGAGACCGCCGAGGAGGTCACGGTCTACGACCTCGGCATGGAGCAGTCCCGGGCCCGGGACTGGTTGGTCACCAAGGTCGCGATCCGCAAGCGGGGCAAGCGGTTCGGCCGGCGGGGCCAGACCTCCGTCGTCGACGTCGACGCCGTAACAGGGCTCAGCCTGGTCGAGGAGGAGCAGAGCGCGACCCACCTGCTGGCGACGTTCGAGAGCATGCGGGCCGCCGACCTCGCGAGCGTTCTGCACGACCTGCCACCGAAGCGGCGTACGGAGGTGGCGTCCGCCCTCGCGGACGAGCGGCTGGCCGACGTCCTCGAGGAGCTGCCGGAAGAGGACCAGGTTCAGATTCTCAGCGCCCTCGACGTCGAGCGAGCCGCGGACGTCATCGAGGAGATGTCGCCCGACGATGCCGCCGACCTGGTGGCCGAGCTCCCACAGGACACCGCGGAGTACCTCCTCACCCTCATGGAGCCCAAGGAGGCCGAGGGCGTCCGGCGACTCCTGACGTACGAGGAACGCACCGCGGGCGGTCTCATGACCAGCGAGCCGGTCATCCTGCCGCCCGACGCCACGGTCGCCGACGCACTCGCCCGCGTCCGCAACCCCGAGCTCACGCCGGCGCTGGCCGCGATGGTGTATGTCTGCCGCCCGCCGCTGGAGACGCCGACCGGTCGGATGCTCGGGATCGGGCACATCCAGCGGTTGCTGCGCGAGCCACCGTCGGCGCTCGTCTCGGGCGTCCTCGATGTCGAGCTCGAGTCCCTCTGGCCCGAAGCCACGTTGGAGGAGGTGACCAGCTATCTCGCGACGTACAACCTTGTGGCGGCACCGATCACCGACGAGGCCGGCCGGCTCCTCGGAGCGGTGACCGTCGACGACGTCCTCGACCACCTACTGCCCGACAACTGGCGGGAGCGGTTCTCGGAGGTGACCCGTGGCTCGTGAACCGCGCGGGCGGCCCGGGGGCCGGGAGGACCGCGACGTCGAACGCCGGCCGCGGGAACAGCCGCACGTGGTCCGCTCCGAACGCGACCGGCTGGACATCCCGCGCGCGTCCGGCCGGTCCTTCCGCCCGCGCTACGACCCCGAACTGTTCGGCCGGTTCGCGGAGGCTTTCGCGCAGTTCATGGGGACACCGCGGTTCCTCGCGTACATGACGGGGTTCGTGGTCGTCTGGATCACGATCAACCTGGTGGGGATCTTCGGCCTGCAGTGGGACCCGTACCCGTTCATCCTGCTGAACCTGTTCTTCTCCACCCAGGCGTCGTACGCCGCTCCCCTGATCCTGCTGGCCCAGAACCGGCAGGAGGCGCGCGACCGGGTGCAGTACGACCAGGACCGGGACATGAACATCCGGACCCGCGCCGACATGGAGTTCCTCGCCCGTGAGGTCGCCTCGCTGCGGTTGGGGATGGGCGAGGTGGCGACGCGGGACTTCATCCGGTCGGAGCTGCGGGCGCTCCTGGCCGAGCTGGACGACCGCCGTGAGCACCCCCCGGCGGGCGCCGATCGGCGTAGGGACGGCGACGACTCCTCCCGGGGCGCCAGAGGGGCCGCCGATGGGGGTGCCAGAGGCGGGACCGGGGGTGGCGCGGACCCCGCCGCAGGCCGGGGCACGGGCGGGGGCACGGGCGGGGGCACCGCCGGCCCAGGCCGGCGAGGTGGCGGGCCGTAGCATCGGGGTATGCAGAACGTGCCCACGAAGGACCAGCTCCACGCCGCCCTCGGCGGTGTCCTCGACCCGGAGATCCGCCGACCGATCACCGAGCTCGGCATGGTGCGTTCGGCCGAGGTCCTCCCCGACGGCGCGGCGAAGGTGACCGTTCTGCTGACCGTCGCCGGCTGTCCCATGCGGGACACCCTCACCAAGGACGTCACCGCGGCCGTCTCGAAGCTCCCTGGAGTACGGACGGTCGACGTGACCCTCGACGTCATGTCCGACGACCAACGTCAGGAGCTCCAGACCCGGCTGAGGGGTTCGGCCCCGGTCAAGGAGAACCCGTTCGCCAAGCCCGACTCCCTCACCCGTATCTACGCCGTCGCGTCCGGCAAGGGCGGCGTCGGCAAGTCGTCCGTGACGGTCAACCTAGCCGCGGCGATGGCGAGCCAGGGCCTCAAGGTCGGGCTCCTGGACGCCGACGTCTATGGCCACTCGGTCCCCGCGATGCTCGGGATCGCCGACCTGCGTCCCACCCGCGTCGAAGAGATGATCATGCCGGTCCCGGCGTACGACGTGAAGGTCATGAGCATCGGCATGCTCAAGCCCGGCCGGCAGCACGTGGTCGCGTGGCGCGGGCCGATGCTCAACAAGGCGCTGGAGCAGATGCTCGCCGACGTCTTCTGGGGCGACCTCGACGTCCTGCTGCTCGACCTCCCGCCGGGCACCGGCGACATGGCGATCTCGGTCGGCCAGCAGCTCGCCAACGCCGAGGTGGTCGTCGTCACCACCCCGCAGGAGGCCGCCGCGGAGGTCGCCGAACGCGCCGGCACGATCGCCTCGATGCTCAACCAGCGGGTGATCGGCGTCGTCGAGAACATGTCGTGGCTGCCATGCCCGCACTGCGGCCCGAGCCACCGGATCGACGTGTTCGGCACGGGCGGAGGTGCCCGGGTGGCCGCGACGCTGAGCGAGCGGTTCGGCTACGACGTGCCGTTGCTGGGTGAGGTTCCGCTCGACCCGCAGCTGCGGTCCGGCGGCGATTCCGGTGTGCCGGCCGTGCTCGACCGGCCCGACTCCGCGGGGTCCGAGGTGCTCACCCGGCTGGCGAAGGAACTCGCCGAACGCCGGCCGAGCCTGGCCGGCCGCTCGCTCGGGATCACGCCCACGCGCTGAGCTGACCGCCGATCGCCCGTCGAGGTCAGGTCGCCTCGGAGTCGAACGGTGGGGTTGCCGCGGCGACCGGCGCGAGCTCCTTGTCGCCCGAGCCCTCGTCCGTGTCGTCGTGGGTCGTGCGCTCGTCGTCGCTGGTCGCCGTCTGGTCGCCAGCCGTGTCGTCGGCTGCGTCGCCGGCCGGGTCGCCGGCTGGGTCGTCGTCGGGCGTGCGGCCCGGCTGGTGGCCGTTGACGGTGTCGAGGTCGTCGGTCGTCGCGCTGTCATCGGCACCATCGGCACCATCGGCCTTGGCCGAGCCGTTGGACGACTTCGTCCGAGTGTCGTCGTCGACCCGCAGGTCGTCGGCCAGGTCGAGGTCCTTGTCGAAGCGCAGGTCGTCCTCGTCGATGCCGTCGAGCACGTGCTTGCGGACGAAGTTGCGCGGGTTGAGGTCGCGGATGTCGAGGTCCTCGAACTCAGGACCCAGCTCGCGACTCAGCTCCCGACGGGCGTTGGCCGCCATGTTGCGCACCTGACGGAGCCCGCGCGCGGCCTGCCGGGCGATGTCGGGCAGCCGGTCGGGCCCGAAGATGAACAGCGCGGCGAGCGCCAGCACGAGGAACTCCAGGGCACCGATGTCAAACACGCGCCAAGGGTAACCCTCCGGGGTAGGGACGGCGGTCACGAAGGTCCGCCTGGGTCCTTCCCCGGCCATCTGGAGCGGTGCCGCCGCGGTTCCGCACCGCTCGTTCGAGGCTGTCGGAGGAGGGCACCACTCCAGTCGAGCTGGGGAGGAATGGTCCCTACCGCCCATCGGCGCCCTTCACGGGACCTCTTCGTACGAACCGACCGACGGCCGGGCACCCATCACGCCCAGCGCGCCGGTCGTCTGGCACTGGCCAGCCGATGGTCTCCCAGCCGTCAGCCAGCCGTCAGCCGGTCTCCTCGCCGAGGGTGACGATCACCTTGCGCTCCTCGCCGCCACGTTCGTACACGAGCTCCACCCGCTGACCCGGCACGTGGCTGCGGATCTGCACGATGAGATCGTCGGCGCCGGTGATCTTGTGGCCGTTGATGACGGTGACCAGGTCGCCGCGGACCAGGCCGGCCGACGCCGCGGCGCTGCCGGGCTGCACCTCGCCGAGGCGGGCGCCGGGCCCTTGGTGGCGTACGTCGACGACGGCGCCCACCACGGGGTACACCGCATGGCCGGTCTTGATGATCTGGTCCGCCGTACGCCGGGCCTGGTTGATCGGGATCGAGAAGCCGAGTCCGATGCTGCCCTGCTGCTCGTCCGCGCTGAACGGCCCCTGGTCGCCGAGCGTCGCGATCGCGGAGTTGACCCCCACGACCTCGGCCCGGAGGTTGACGAGCGGACCGCCGGAGTTGCCCGGGTTGACCGCGGCGTCGGTCTGGAGAGCGTTGATGAACGACATCTCGCTCTCGTCGCCGCCAGCCGTGACCGGACGGTTCCGGGCGCTGACGATGCCGGTCGTGATCGTTCCGGCGAGTCCGAGCGGCGAGCCTGCCGCCACGACGGGTTCGCCGACGCGCACCTTGTCGGAGTTGCCCAACGCGACGGGCTTGAGGTTCTTGACGCCCTTGACCCGGATCACGGCGAGGTCGTACGACGGGCTGCGACCCACGATCCCGGCCGACACCTCCTCGCCGCTCTGGAACGCGACCTTGATCCCGCCACCCTTGGCCGCGAGGGCGATGACGTGGTTGTTGGTGAGGATGTAGCCGTCGGAACGGATCACGAAGCCCGACCCGGTGGCGTTGCCCTCCCCGCCCGCGACCTTGATCTGGACGACGCTGGGAAGGAGTGCCTGTGCGACGGTGGCGACGTTCTCCGGCTTGGGGAACGCCGACCCCTTCGATCCGAGTTCGTCATCGGGTGCAGGCGCGTCGGTCGAGAGCAGTGCGGGACCGAACCGCAGCGTCGCGAACACGCCCGCGCTCGCTCCCACCGCGGCCGCCACGAGGGCGATCGCGACGGCCAGGGCGACGAGGACGGCGCGGCGCGGATGCCGGCCGGTGTGAGGGGTGGCGTCCGGCCCCTGGCCGGGCCGGGTGAGGCCGAACGGTCGCTGCGTGGGCCCTGGAGGGCCAGCCGCGGCCGGACGCGCCCACGGAGGCGGCGGCTCGAAGTCGGGTCGCCCGGCCGGGTAGCCGATCCCCCAGCCGACCCGCTGCGCCGGCAGGCCCTGGGGCCTCGGTGCGGCGCCCGGTGGGGACGTCCCGCCGGGTTGGGGTGTCGCGCGCGGGCCCTGCGGCGGCAGTGCCGACGCCGGCTCCGGAGCGTGCCCGTTGGAGTCCTGGTGCCCGTTGGAGTCCTGGTGCCCGTTGGAGTCCTGGTGCCCGTTGGAGTCCTGGTGCCCGTTGGAGTCCTGGTGCCCGTTGGAGTCCTGGTGCCCGTTGGAGTCCTGGTGCCCGTTGGGGTCCTGGTGCCCGTTCGACTCGTGTCGCCCGCGCGGTTCGTGTGGTCTGTCGGTTTCGTGGTCCGGGTACGCCGGCGGCGCAGCGCCAGGCGGGACCGTCACGCCGTCGCGGCGGCGCTCGGGTCCATCGCGTCGCTCGGTCATCCAGCCCACCCTCTCCCTGTCACACCCCGAAGTGGTACCGGCCCGCAGGCGCGATCGCTCGTCGATCGTGAGGTCTTCCTGCACCCCATTAATCGAAGGGATTCAACCAGGAGACCATCCGAGCCATACCGCGGTCCAGCCGTTGTGCAATGCCCGCCGATTCCGGGCCGGTACGACTGTCGGAAAACGCCCCAACCACCGCATTCAGCCCATGCGGCGTATCGCATACGGCCGTGTAAACCAGGCCGTTCCGCGCCCACACGGCGTATGACGACAACCCGTAACGGACGTAGATCTTGCCGTACCTGGTCTCTTTAGCGGCGAAGCCCTCCAGGGCGGCCACGTCGAGCCGACCCTGCTGCTCGAAGACCGAGGCGGTGGTGAGGCCGTCGGTGTAGGACAGGTGGAGCGTGGATTCGGCCTCGATCCGGCGTACGGCGTAGAGGTCCAGACCGGCACCGAGGTGAGCTGGGCAGCAGTGCCAGCCCTCGGTCGCCACCAGCGGGTACGACGCGGGCGCCACGGCCTCGGCCCGGGCCGTGGCCAGGGGCCGTGGCAGGGCCGACACCGCGCGCGGACCAGTCTCCAGGTGGGCGAACCCGCTCGCCCGGACCAGGGCGCCGGCGGGGTCGTACAGCTCACGGCGGAGGAGCAGGCCCGAGGCCTCGTCGAGCCAGAACCGGGCGGCGAGCGAGCGGTCCGCCCGGCGCGCCTCCACCAGGGTCGCCGGCCGCCCCGCCGAGCTCGCGTGGCCGGCGAGGCGGAGCGTGAACGAGTGGGTCATCCGGTCGACGTCCCCTGGTCCGGCGTCGGCGTCGGCGCCGGTCCCGAGTCCTACCGGGTGGGTGCCGTGCCCCGTCCGGGCGAGGAAGGTCTCGCCCGCACCGGCCGCGCGGACGACCGTGCCGTGGCCGGGGATGTTGCTCACCTCGACCATCGCCGACCGGGCCGCCGGTGCCCAGACCGCCATGAACTGCGTACCCGTGTAGGCCGCGGACCACTGGACCGCCGCCGCCCGTCGCATCACGGCGACTGCCCGCGGGTCGTCGGCGGCCCCGTCGTGGTCCCCGCGCCGTTGGGCGACCGGGTCCCGGGGTATTGGTGCCCCTCCGGTCCGGTGCCGACCGGGCGGCGGCACCGGTCGGCAGGCCGCTGGTCAGGAGCAGACCGGCGAGTACGACGAAAGCGACCAGTTGGACGGCATGGACCGGCGAGGCAGGGCGGCGCATGCGCACGCGGGCCTCACCGCCCGTTGGGATGATCGAGAAGTCCCCGGTCGAGGACGGCTGTACACCGCTCCGGGGTCCGAGAGCGGCAGGTTGGAGACAGTTCCGGCGTGCTCGACGGAGAACCGCTGGACAGGGGGCACGATCCGCACGTCGCCCGCCGAGCCACCGCCCGCCGCGAAAGCGGCCACGACGGCCATCCCGGCCATCGCCGCCACGCCCACGACACCCGTCGCGACGCGGCGTTGGAGCCGGCCGCCGTAACGAGCCCCGGCAAGGTCGGGCCGACGACCGGCAGGGCGTCCGGAAGCGGGACGTCGTGTCGACTGCCAGTTGACCGTCCGTGGAACGGGGAGGCTGACGGCGGGCCGCCGCAGTGCGGTCAGGACGCGGGTACGGCCACGCAGGTACGGACGGCGAGCCAGGCCGCCCGCGCCCGCCCGAACGTCGAGAGGTCCGTCGAGGCGCCCGGATCGCGCCAGGCGGACCAGAGAGGACCGCAGCCGGTCCGAGGGCGCAGGCCGAGTCATGCCACCGAGCAGAGCCTTGACCTGGCGCTCGGCCTCCGCGGCGGCCCGGCAGTCGGTGCAGTGGGCCAGGTGCGCGAGGACACGGTCACGGCTCTCGTGGTCAAGCTCCCCGTCGACCAGTGCGGAAAGGCGGGCGTGGACGTGCGTCACCACACCGATCCTCCTCCACCGGCCGGGTGGCCGGCCGGGTGGGCCTCGGGTCGTTGGCGATCGAGGTCGTCCTCGGGCCGGTGACCGGAGGTGCTGTCTGTGCGGACGCCGGGGTCGCGGGCGACGTGCTTGCCGACCCGGACGGGTCCGTGCGGAGCCGAGCTGCCGGCGGCTGTGGCGTTCACCGCCTCGGCGCCGGCGGCGGGGGTGGCAGCGGCGTGCGCGGCCTGCGCCGCGGGCCGGGTCGGCATCCGGTGGGCCAGCGCCTCGCGCAGCTGGGCCCGGCCCCGGTGGATCCGGCTGCGTACGGTGCCGAGCTTGACGCCGAGCGTGGCGGCGATCTCCTCGTACGAGAGTCCCTCGATGTCGCAGAGCACGACCGCCGCGCGGAAATCCGGCGGCAGCGCGTCGAGCGCCGCCTGGACGTCGTCGTCGAAGTTGTTGTCGTCGTAGGCCTGCGCCGGGCTGGGCTCGCGGCCGGGCACGCGCTCGGCGGCGTCGTCGGGCAGGGCGTCGAAGCGGATCCGCTGCCGGCGGCGGGCCAGGTCGAGGAAGAGGTTGGTCGTGATGCGGTGCAGCCAGCCCTCGAAGGTGCCGGGGTGTGTAGGTCGACAGCGAGCGGAACACCCGGACGAAGACCTCCTGGGTGAGGTCCTCGGCGTCGTGCGGTTGCCGGTCAGGCGGAACGCCAGCCGGTAGACGCGGGCGGAGTGCGTGCGGACGACTCGTCCCAGCTGGGCGGCTGCCCACGGCACCGTCGGGGCAGTCGCCACGAGTCCTCGCCACTGGACCCACCTCGCCGCATCGTCTCTCCGGCCGCCAACGGGCCGGGGCGGCTACCCACGATTGTCCGCGTCCTGCCTCTGGTAGGATGCACGAGTGCATCCGACCAGGTCACCTCGGCAGGTGTTCGCTATTGTTGCTGCAGGGGGCACGGAAATTCTCCGGACCAACCCTGGTCTCAGCTCTTCGTCAGGAACGCAAGGGTCGGGTTACCCGCACACCGCTCCGATGCACTGATCTGCGCCCAAAGGGCACTAGTCTTCGGTCGACGGACTATCTGCCAGTGCCGGACGCAACGCCCACGGCGGTTGCCCGGCCGCGACGTTCGAGGAGGGAGCCATCGCCAGCCGGCTCAAGCCCGCCAGCTGGGCGTACGCCGAGAGCTACGTCGCCGAGGACGCCGTACTCGCGCAGCGCGCGCAGCCGCGCCGCGGAGGTCGGGCGTCGCCCCGATCGGGCCCGGCGGCGGCGCGGCGCTGCGGTTCCTCGCCGCCGCTGCTCGCGCCAGGACGGTCGTCGAGATCGGCACCGGCGTGCGGCGTCTCCGGCCTCTGGCTGCTCCGCGGCATGCGCCCGGACGGCGTCCTGACCAGCGTCGACGTCGAGGCCGAGCACCAGCGGCTGGCCCGTGAGGCGTTCGCCGAGGCCGGCATCCCGCCCCAGCGCACCCGGCTCATCAACGGCCGCGCCCTCGAGGTGCTCCCCCGGCTGGCCGACGGCGCCTACGACCTGGTGTTCTGCGACGGGGACAAGGGCGAGTACGCCGAGTACCTCCGAGGCGCTGCGCCTGCTGCGCCCCGGCGGCGTGGTCGCGTTCGACAACGCGCTGTGGCACGACCGGGTCGCCGACCCGGCCCAGCGCGACCCCGAGACGGTCGCGATCCGTGAGCTCGGCCGCGGCGTCCTCGAGGACGACCGGCTGGTCCCGGTGCTGCTCCCGGTCGGCGACGGCCTGCTCTGCGCCGTCAAGCTGGAGCGCTGACAGCGCCGACGCGCCGGCTCACAGGGCGACGTGCTGGCCCTTGCCGAGCACGACGATGCCCTCGGCGCTCACGGTGAACCCGCGTTCCCGGTCGGCGCCGGGTCGACGCCGATCTGGCGCCCGTCTGCGACGACCACGTTCTTGTCGAGGATCGCGTGGCGCACGATCGCGCCCTCGCCGATCGTGACGCTGTCGAGGATCACGGAGTTCCGACCTCACGCGCCCCGCAGGATGCGTCCCGGCGACAGCACGGAGTTGTCGACCGGCCCGTCCGACGATGATCGAGCCGATGGACAGGGTCGACTCGGTCGTAGCTGCCGCCCTGGACGAACTTCGCGGCCGGGCTGCTGCGGCGTGCCGTGGCGATCGGCCACTCGTGGTTGTAGAGGTTGAAGACCGGGTGGATCGACACCAGGTCCATGTGCGCGTCGTAGTAGGAGTCCGATCGTCCCGACGTCGCGCCAGTAGCCGCGGTCGCGGTCGGTCGCGCCGGGCACGTCGTTGTCGGCGAAGTCGTAGACCTCGGCGTCGCCCTTGCGACAAGCATCGGGATGATGTCGCCGCCCATGTCGTGGACGGAGTCTCGTCGTCGGCGTCCGTCGCGCAGCGCCTCGAGCAACGCGTCGGTGGTGAACACGTAGTTGCCCATCGACGCGAACGTCTCGTCCGGGTCGTCCGGGAGCCCGGCGGGTCGGCCGGCTTCTCCAGGAACGCGTCGATCGCGCTGGCCGTCCGGCGCGGTGTCGATCACGCCGAACTGCGAGGCCTCGGCTGCGCGGCACCCGGATGCCGGCCACCGTGACACCCGCGCCGGCTGGCGATGTGCGGCTCGACCATCTGCGAGGCGTCCATCCGGTAGACGTGGTCGGCGCCGAAGACGACGACGTAGTCGGGCTCGCTCGTCGTAGATCAGGTTGAGGGACTGGAAGATCGCGTCGGCGCTGCCCGGCGAACCAGCGCGGGCCGAGCCGCTGCTGCGCGGGCACCGGCGTGACGTAGTTGCCGAGCAGCGTCGACATCCGCCAGGTCAGTGAGATGTGCCGGTCGAGCGAGTGCGACTTGTACTGCGTCAGCACGCACGATGCCGGCGGTAGCCGGCGTTGGCGAGGTTGGAGAGCACGAAGTCGATCAGGCGGTAGGTGCCGCCGAACGGCACGGCCGGTTTGGCCCGGTCAGCCGTCAGAGGCATCAGCCGCTTGCCCTCGCCGCCTGCCAGGACGATCCCGAGAACGCGCGGATCTTTGGCCATGCCGGCACCCTAGCCCGCCCGGTGGGACCTGGGCACCCGTCTCCCGCCACGGCCGGGTCCGGCCGTGATCACCCGCAGGGGACCGACTCCGCCCGACACGGGAGAATGGCCTCATGCCAGAGCTGGTTCCGCCCACCACCGACGTCCACGCGTCGTTCCTCCAGGCCATGACGGAGTTCCAGGCCGAGGGCCGCGCCGCCGCGGGCGACAACACGATGATCGGGCGCGAGATCCGAGACTATTACCCCAGCTGGAACACCGCCGACGGGTTCGCCCGCTACGTCGCCGACCTCATCGCCGCCGCCCACGAGGACACGCCGCGCCCCGACGGCTTCGTCCCCTCGACGACGCTGTGGTACGTCGACGGGTCGACCTACCTCGGCCGGCTCGCGATCCGGCACCGGCTCACTCCGTTCCTGCGCGACCAGGGCGGGCACATCGGGTACGACGTACGCCCGACCGCACGTCGGCGCGGGCACGCCACCGCGATGCTGCGGCTGGCCCTACCCGTGACGCACGGGCTGGGCATCGATCCGGTACTCGTCACCTGCGACACCGACAACACCGCCTCCCGCCGGGTGATCGAGTCGGCGGGTGGCGTCTTCGAGGACGAGCGCACGGGCAAGCTGAGGTACTGGGTCCCGACCGGCTGAGCCGGCCGGGGGCTGCGCCGGCCGAGGGCTGACCTCCGGCGGCCGGTCTGCCGTCAGCGGGCCGCGTCGAGCTCCGCGACGAGGCGCTTCGGCGCGATCACGCGGTAGGCGTCCTCGACGACCTCGGCCACCCGGTCCCAGTCGACCTCCACGTCGAGATAGACGCCGAGCCAGCCGCGGTGTCCGACGTAAGGCGGCCGGAAGAACGCATCCGGCTCGCCCGCCACGAGCATTGCCTGGACGCCCTCGGGTGCCGCGCACCAGAAGCCGAGCCGGTCATCGTGGTGGTGGTCGGCGTAGTTGACGAACACCTTCTTGTCGCGGACGAACCAGGTGGGCTCGCCGTGGCTGAGCCGTTCGGTGACCTCGGGCAGCGCGAGGCAGAGCTCACGCAGGCGCACCAGTGGGTCGGCAGGCGTCATCCGGCGATGATGACACGCGCCACCCCCGCCCGCCGCCGGACCGGGACCGCGGACGCAGGCTTGAAGCCGCCCGGGGTGACCGGCATAGAGTCGCGCCCATGCGTGTCGCCCTCCTCACCCGGGAGTACCCGCCCGACGTCTACGGCGGTGCCGGCGTGCACGTCGACTACCTCAGCCGGGAGCTGGCCGGTCTGGTCGACCTCGAGACCCACTGCCTCGGCGCCCCACGCGCCGGCGCGGTCGCCCACGCCGAGGACGACCCGCGCCTTGCCGGCGCCAACCCGGCGTTGCGGATCTTCGCGGCCAACCTCGAGATGGCCGCCGCGGTCGAACGCGCACAGGTCGTTCATTCCCACACGTGGTACGCCAACCTCGCAGGCCAGATCGGCGGGCTCCTCCATGGGATCCCCCACGTCATCACCGCACACTCCCTCGAGCCCCTGCGGCCGTGGAAGGAGGAGCAGCTCGGCGGCGGCTACCGGCTGTCGTCCTGGGCGGAACGCACGGCGTACACCGGCGCCGCCGCGATCATCGCGGTGAGCGCGGCGATGCGGGACGACATCCTCCGCTGCTACCCGACGCTCGAGCCGGAGCGGATCGAGGTGATCCCCAACGGCATCGACACCCGGCAGTACGCACCCGACCACCGGACCGACGTCGTGGAGCGGCTCGGCATCGACCCAAACCGGCCGTACGTGGTCTTCGTCGGGCGGATCACCCGGCAGAAGGGCGTGCCGCACCTGCTCAGGGCGGCGACGGCCTTCGATCCCGCGGCCCAGGTGGTGCTGCTCGCCGGTGCACCCGACACGCCTGAGCTCGCGGCCGAGTCCCGCGCCGCCGTCGACCACCTCCAAGCCACCCGCCAGGGCGTCGTGTGGGTGCAGGAGATGCTCCCCCGCGAGGAGGTCATCCAGGTCCTCTCGCACGCGACGGTGTTCTGCTGCCCGTCGATCTACGAGCCGCAGGGCATCGTCAACCTCGAGGCGATGGCCTGCGAGACCGCGGTGGTCGCGAGCGCCGTGGGCGGGATCCCCGAGGTGGTGGTGCAGGGCGAGACGGGGCTCCTCGTGGCGTACGACGAGAGCGATCCCGCCTGCTTCGAGCACGACCTCGCCCGGGCGGTGAACACCCTCGTGGCCGACCCGGACCGCGCCCGCGCGATGGGTGTCGCGGGTCGCGAGCGGGCCGTGACGGCCTACGGGTGGGACGCGATTGCCCGGCGTACGGCCGGGGTGTACGAGCGGGTCCTCGACAGCTGACGGCCCAGGTCGGACCGGCTCCGGTCCGGCTCGGCTCGGCTCGGCTCGGCTCGGCTCGGCTCGGTCCTACCTGACCGCCGACGCGCGGAGGACTGTCTGTTCGGAGCTGTTGCCCCGCAGGTCGACGACGCGTGTCCGCAGGGACAGGTAGCCCGGACCCGGTGGGATCCACGCCACCACCACCCACCGGCTGCCGCCCTGTCGAACCACCCGCACCGGCCGCCAGGTGTGTCCGTCGTCGCGCGAGAGGCTGACCGTGAGCTTGCGGACGCCGGCACCGCGCGCGCCGTCCACCTGGCTCTCGACCGTCAGCGGTAGCGAGGTGACGCCGGCCGGGACCCGGTTGCGGTCGTCGACTGGGAGCGCGAACCGCGCGACGCTCACCGGCAACCGTCGCCCTACTGGGCTGGTGCGTTGGGAGTCGAAGGTCCAGGCCGTGCGGATGTCGGTCGAGAGGCCAGCGACCGTGCGGGTGGCGGACGTCTCGAGGCGGTAGCGCGCTCGTCCCGGCGGCACGCGGAACTCGCCGTTGCCGGTCTCCCCGGACTGCCCGACGACGGCGCCGTCGCGGTAGAGGGTCGTGTGCCCGCCATCGGTCTGCGAGCCGCCGAGGTGTCCCGCCTGGTCGACGTACATCGGGAGTCGCACCACGATCCGGTCGCCGTACCGGGCGAGCGGCGGGTACTCCGTCGACCCGGCGAGCGCGGGACTCAGGACCGCGGCGTTCCACCGTTCGTCGTACGCCCTCCCCGCGGTGTAGGCCCGCCAGCCCGACGACAGCCAGGTCTCCTCGTCACCTTCGGCACCGCTCTGATCGACATGGATCAGGGCACCGCTCCAGCGCACCCCTCCTGCCATCAGGTGGGCGGTGAGCCGCGACGGCATGGAGTACGGGATGCCGACCGACCAGCCGCCGAACCCGTCCGCCGACCGCGGAGCGAAGAACCGCAGCGCGCGGTGCCCACCCGGTTGGGCCACGTGGCGCGACCTGACCGAGGCCAGGTCGCGTTCCGGCACCGTGCCGCGGAAGCCGGTGAGGTAGTGGCCGCGTACCTGCCAGAAGTATCCGTAGACGTACGGCGAGTTGGTGAAGCCGCCCCGTCCGTCGGGCTCGGCCCACTGGACGTGGACCCGGTCCACGAGTTCGTCCGGGTCCACGGCGGGTCCCTGGTGGGCGGTGAAGGTGTCGTCGAGGCGTCGCGACAGGATCCCCGACTCGAGGGTCCGGCCCGACGATGCGTGCCGGCGGTAGGCGAGATCGACCAGTGCGAGCCGTGCCGACGGGCGTGGTGCGGCGACCGAGACGGGCTTGGTGGCCCGGGCGTCGACGGTCAGCGTCGTGTCCCGGTCGAGGGTGAGGAGCGGGCGTACGACGGTGTGGAAGTCCGGGTCCGCCTCGTCGCCAGAGGTCACCGAGGACTCGAGGTGGTAGCGGCCCTTGGGCAGCCGGAGGCGCGTCGTACCCGTGGCCCCGGCGCTCGTCGGGAACTCCAGCACGTCGGCGTCGAGGCCAAAGACCAGGTCGCCGAACCCGTCGGTGCGCCGGCCCGACCGGTCCAGGTGGGTGATGGTCAGCTCGTACGTCTGGGTCCCGTCGGCGGACTGCTTTGAACGGGTGCGTGCGCCGGAGCCGGACGCTCGCTGCGGCTCGTGCGGAGTGCGCACGGAACCGCTGTCGTCGAGCCGAACCTGCGACACCCCACCGCGGAACGCCGGAACCGACGGGTCGCGCGGACGGACCTCGGACCACCACCGGCTGTCGGGCCGCTCCCGGGTCCGGCGAGTGTGCGGACCGGCACCACGGCTCCCGGAGTACGCGACCGCGAGCGGGAGGCGCGCACCGCCGTCCTGCTCCGCGGCCAGCAGACCGGTGACGTCGAAGAGCCGTGGGTCCAGCCGGCCGGCGGTGATCAGGGCCAGCGCGTCAGCGGGAACGACGTGCAGGCGGCCGCCGACCCGGTAGGTGCGGAAGGTCATCGCGCGCCGGCCCGGCCCCGGGACCACTTCGCCGGATGCCGAGCGACCGGGTGCCCCCAGCAGCACCCGGTCGCCGGTCAGCAGTGTCACCGAGTGGGGCTGCGGTGGCCTCGCTGCAGCAACGTCGGTGCGGCTGGACACGGCCCCAGCGGGCACCGATCCCGACAGCAGGCCGATGGCCAGGCCAGCGGCACCGACCACGGCTACCAGGCGTGGCGCACAACGCATGTATGTTCACCGTCCCTCTCACGACACCTTTCCTTATGTCCCGTTCGAGGGGTGGGGTTCGCGTTCGGGTGTGGCTGCACTCCCTGCCGGAACTCGGGTGGTGAGCCGGAACTCGGGTGGTGAGCCGGCACTCGGGTGGTGAGCCGGCACTCGGGTGGTGAGCCGGCACTCGGGTGGTGAGCCGGCACTCGGGTGGTGAGCCGGCACTCGGGAGGGCCGCGCGCCTCGCCTCACACGCCGGAGGGCCGGCGCATCCCGCCGTGTTCGACGGAACGCACCGGCCCTCCTACGCGAGCTCCCTGAGGGTTCGGTCAGTCTGCACCCCCAGAGGTGGTCATGATCCGATGGCGTATGCCCGCAGGATCGTCTCCTTGACCGAGTTGCCCTTCGTGTCCGTCGCCTCGGCCCGCAGCGAGACGTACTCCGCACCGGACGCCGGCGTCTCGACCACCGCGACCCAGCGACCGTCGCCGGCGGGGATCGTCCGGGCCGACTGCCAGGTCTTGCCGTCGTCGACGGAGACGTCCACCGTGAGGTGCCGCGCCTTGCCGACCGCCGCACCCGACTGCGGCTCCACGCTCACGGGCACCATCGCCTCGGTGCCCTCGTGGTTGCGGTTGAGCTGGTCGACCTGCGGGCTGAACCGTACCGCCCACAGCGGCAGCGCCTGCGGATCCTCGCCCGCCACGTGCTTGGACGTGAACGTCCAAGCGGTGTCGAGCCTGGTGGTGAAGTTCGAGTACGTCGGACGCGTCGAACTCACCTCCAGTCGGAAGGACGCCTTCGCTCCCGGCACCGTGACGAGATCGTCGAAGTATCCGGGGTTCGGGGACTCCGCGACCTTCTTGCCGTCGCGGTACAACGTGGTGCTGGCCTGGTCGGCGAGTGAGCCGCCGAGGTGCCCGGCGGCGTCTGCATGGAGTGCGACACCGACGGAGATCTCGTTGTCCAGGCGGGCGACGCTCGGTCCCCAGCCCCCGTCGGCGAGCGACGGCCCGAGCACGGCCTTGTTCCACTGTTCGGCCGACGAGCTTCCCGCCTGGTAGGCGCGGTCCCTCGAGGAGAGCGCGGTCTGGTCGGACGGGAACCCGTCCTCGTCCGGCACCCACTCGGCGAGCTCGGAGCTCCATGACACCGGAGCCGGATCGAGATAGCTCGTCACCTTGAACGGCGGGCGGTAGTTGAGCCCGATTGACCAGCTGCCGCCCATGCCCTCAGTGGAGCCGAACGCGACCCGACTGGCCTGCCGACCCGGCAGCTGGCGGGCGTACCGCGTCGTCACCTTCGCGAGGTCGCGATCGCGCACCGAGCGTTGCATACCGGTGGGGAAGTGCCCCTGCTCGACGTTGACCAGGCCGTAGAAGTACGGGCTGCCGGCAAACGACTGGTCGGCGCCGGGTTCGGCCCACTGGCTCGTGACATGACCGTTGAGCTCCGGATCCGCCGCGGTGGGTCCTAGCTGTGCGGAGGAGAGACCGGTGAAGTCCCACGTGATCAGGCCCGAGCTCAGCCCCCTGTCGTCGGTCCCCCAGTCGTATCCGAGATCGACCAGAGCGGGCTTGACCGATCCCCGCTCGACCGTCGTCGTGACCGGCTTGGCCTTGGCCCCGTCCGCGACGACCGTGAGGTCCTTGTCGAGCGTGACACGCGGCTGCACGAGCATCGTGGCCTCGGGTGCCTCCTCGGTGCCACCGAACATGTCGGCCTGCAGGACGTAGCTCCCCTTCGGCAGCCGTACTCGCGCCACGCCGTCGACCACCTCGGGGAACTCCCAGACGTCGGCATCGCGGCCGAAGAGCATGACGCCGTAGTTGGAGCTTGGCTTCCCGTCGCGGTCGAGGGTCTTCACGGTCAGGTCGTAGCTCTCGACCTCCCGCTCGACCCCGAGGGGTGTCGACATGGAGAGGTCGCCCGCGGTGGCGACGACCCGGCCGCTGTAGGTGCCGTCGGGCCCGTCATGCCGGGTGTCGGACGTCGCCGACACGGTGGCCGTACCGCCCGCCGGAATCGTGACAGTGCTGGCGCTGAGCTTCAGCGCGGACGCCGGCGCCGCCTCGCCGTCGGGCCCGTTCAGCTCGGCCTTCAGGGCAAGGGTCACGTCTGCCGTGCCGGTGTTGCGGTAGGTGACTTCCTTGGTCACCGGTTCGTCGTCGTCGTGCGGCCACCGCGCCAGCCCGAACGACAGGCTCACCGGGTCGGTCGTCACGGTCTGGGTGATCGCCTTCGCCACGTCGACCCGGCCAGCGCCCTGCTCGAACACGCCCAGGTCCGGAAGGACCTTGGCCGACCCGGTCAGCGTCGACTTCAGCAGTGGCGCCTTCCAGTCCGGGTGCTGCTGGACGAGGAGCGCCGCGGACCCCGCCACGTGCGGCGTGGCCATCGACGTGCCGCTGAGGGTGACGTAGTGCTCCCCCACCGGCTCGCCGAGCTCGGTGCCCTTCGCCTTCGCGGCCACGATGTCCACGCCAGGTGCGGTGAGGTCGGGCTTGATCGCGCCGTCGCCGACCCGGGGGCCGCGGCTGGAGAACTCCGCCAGCTGGTCCTGCTTGTCGACGGCCCCGACGGTGAGCGCGGCGTCCGCGCTGCCCGGCGAGCCCACCGTCCGCGCGCCCGGTCCCGCGTTGCCGGCCGCGATCACGAACAGCGTCCCGGTCTCGGCGGTCAGGGTGTTGACCGCCTCCTCGAGCGGATCGATCTCGGCGCTGTCGCCACCGCCGAGACTGAGGTTGACCACGCTCGCGTGCTTGGTGGTCGCCGCCCACTGCATGCCCGCGAGGATGGCCGACTCCGCGCACGAGCCGTAGCTGTCGCAGACCTTGCCGTCGAGCAGCTTGGCGTCGGGAGCGACGCCCTTGTATTTCCCGTCGGACCCCTTCGCGGTGCCCGCGATGATCGACGCGACGTGCGTGCCGTGCCCGAACCCGTCGCCAGGACCCTCTTCGCTGAAGTCCTTCGCTTCGGTGACCTGACCCTCCAGGTCAGGGTGCGTGGCGTCGATGCCGGTGTCCAGGACCGCAACCGTCACGCCCTCGCCGGTGAATCCGGCCGCCCATGCCTCTGGCGCACCGATCTGCGGCACGCTCTCGTCGAGGACGGGCTTGCGTACGCCGTCGAGCCAGACCTTCTCGATCTCACTGCCGAGCGTGCGGGCGCTGCCGGTGGGTGCGAGGGACTTCCAGAAGTCGGCCGTCTCCTTCTTGTCGACTTCGACCGCCATGCCGTCCACGGCAGGCAGCGCGCGGCCGTCCTCCGCACCGGCCTGCGCAAGCCGGGACTGGCCACGCGACCTCGCGGCCTCGTCGGCGTAGGTGACGATCAGCGGGACCGAGTGCCGCCGGGCGTCGTCGTAGCGCGCCTGGACCAGGCCGGTGACGTCGAAGAGCCGGCGGTCGAGCACCCCGGACTGCACCAGCGGAACGGCGTCGGACGGCACGACGTAGAGGTGGCCCTCGTGGCGGAAGGTGCGGAACTGCACATGGGATCTGCCCTCGCCCCGGATCACCTGGCCCGGAGAACGGCTGCCGTCAGGCACGACCACGCGGTCGCCGGTGATCAGGGTCACCGACCGGCTCCCGACCGCGGCTGGTCGGGCGAGAGCGGATGAAACTTGGGGTGTCGCGGACGCGGCGGATCCGGCCAACCCGGCCGTCCGGTCCTGGCTGGCAGGACCGGCGGCTGCCACCGGCCCGGCCATCACCGCCAGTCCGGCGGCGATCGCGCCGACGCCCACGGCACGGACGCGACGATGCGCGGAACTCATGCAGTACCTCCCCGATAGGTCGGCCCGCGCGAGCGCGACCACGGCACCCGTTGGCTGCAGAACCTTCGGCGCCCCCGCGCGGACCTGCGATGCATACTCGGTATGCGTGGAAAGAGTATGACAGAACTCGTGACACCACGAAAGGGCAGGAAGGTTGCGTCAGTGGCCGAAGTCTGGTGAAAAGGTTACAAAGCCGTTATACCCACGAACGTAGAGAAGCTGGGCATGCTGAGGCCCCGGTCGGTACCTCCTGTCCGACCGGGGCCCACGTCTCTCGCGAGAAGTCTGGGTGTAGCTAGCTAGCCCACGACCGACTTGAGCGCGTCACCGAGCTCGCCGGCTTCGTCCGCCGAGAGCTCGACGACGAGCCGCCCGCCACCCTCGAGCGGGACCCGCATGACGATGCCGCGCCCCTCCTTGGTGACCTCGAGCGGTCCGTCGCCCGTCCGCGGCTTCATGGCCGCCATGCGCGCACTCCTTCCTGCCGTCCGTGCCCGACGACCAACACCGGGATCCGGTGACGCGCCGCCGACGTGTGTCGATTCGAGCGGCCATTATCCCGCATGCCGTCACCGGCCTGGTAGTCAAGATCGGCGCGCCCCTCCCGGATCCCCGGGATCTACCTGCGCTTTCTCTGCGCGCCGACCCGTACGGCCGGCACGCGACCATGGTCCGGCCGGCGTCTGTCCGGGCCCGCAGTCGGGCAGACTCGGATCATGCAGGCCAGATCGGCGTTGTTCGACCTGTACGGCAACTACGTCCGGTCGAGGGGTGGCAAGGCTCCGGTGGCCGCCCTCGTACGGCTGCTCGCCCCCCTCGGAATCGCCGGGCCGGCCGTCCGGACGGCGGTGTCACGGATGGTCCGGCAGGGCTGGCTCGAACCCGCCAAGCTGCCCAGCGGGCCCGGGTACGGTCTCACCAGCCGCGCCGTTCGCCGGCTCGACGAGGCCGCGGCGCGGATCTACCGGACCCGCGAGGCCGAGTGGGACGGGACCTGGCACCTGCTCGTGCTCGAGCACGTCGACCGGCGCAGCGCCCGCGAACGCCTGCACGCCGGGCTCGGGTTCCTCGGGTACGCCCGGCTGAACGGCGTCACCTGGCTCGCTCCTCGACCGTCGGCGGAGGTCGACACCCTGCTCGAGAGCGAGGGTGTCCGGGCCGACAGCTTCCAGGCCCGCGACCTCGGCGACCCCGTCGCCCTCGCCCACCGCGCCTGGGACCTCGCGGCGCTGGGCGCGGCGTACCGCACCTGGCTGGCCGAAGCCCGCGACCTGCTCGCCGACCCACCACGGGACGACGAGGAGACCTATGCCGTCCGCAGCACGCTCGTCCACGAATGGCGCAAGTTCCTGTTCCAGGATCCCGGACTCCCCCGCTCGCTTCTCCCGTCCGACTGGCCGGGCGACGAGGCGGCGGCATACTTCGACGGACAGGCGGCGCGCCTGCTCCCGGTCGCTTCCCGCTTCGTCGACACCTGCCTGACCCTTTCCGGAGGCCACGCATGAGCCAGACCTCGCCCGACACCGCGGGCGCCCCGCCCGGGGACCGGCCCGACGGCGCGGTTCCACCGGTGCTGTACGACGTCCAGGGAGCAGTCGCCACGATCACCCTCAACCGGGTCGCGAGCCACAACGCACTCGACCGCGCCGCCAAGGACGCACTGCTTGCCTCGGTGCGGAAGGCGGCGAGGGAGGACTCGGTGCGGTGCGTGGTCCTCACCGGCGCGGGCGACCGGGCCTTCTGCGCGGGGCAGGACCTTCGCGAACACGCGGCCGACCTCGGCGTGCGACCGCTCGAGGAGATCTGGCAGACGGTTCCCGAGCACTACATCCCGATCGCGACGACGCTCGCGACCATGCCCAAGCCGGTCGTGGCCGCCCTCAACGGCGTCGCCGCAGGTGCGGGTGCGGCGCTGGCGTTCGCGTGCGACTTCCGGATCATGGCGGACACCGCGGGCATCAACCTCGCGTTCACCGGGATCGGGCTCTCCTGCGACACGGGAACGTCCTGGACCCTGCCTCGCCTGATCGGGCACGCGAAGGCCGTCGAGCTGCTGATGCGACCGCGTACGGTCAAGGCGGCGGAGGCGGTCGAGATCGGGCTGGCCACGTCCGTCGTCCCCGCGGCGACGCTCGCCACCGGAGCCGCCACGCTGGCCGCCGAGCTCGCGGCCGGGCCGACCGTCGCGTACGCCGCGATCCGGCAGGCGCTCGCCTACTCCGAGAGCCACTCGCTGGAGGAGTCCCTCCAGGTCGAGGCGGAGCTCATGCAGCGCGCAGGTGTGACCGACGACCACCGCAACGCGGTCGCGGCGTTCCAGGCCAAGCAGCGCCCGACATTCCAGGGCCGCTGACCTTCGCCGAAGCAGCGGTCTTCGGCGGCCGGTCAGGTCTTCGGCGGCCGGTCAGGTCTTCGGCGGCCGGTCAGGTCTTCGGCGGCCGGTCAGGTCTTCGGCGGCCGGTCAGGTCTTCGGCGGCCGGTCAGGTCTTCGGCGGCCGGTCAGGTCTTCGGCGGCCGGTCAGGTCTTCGGCGGCCGGTCAGGTCTTCGGCGGCCGGTCAGGTCTTCGGCGGGCTGTAGGCGAACAGCTCGCCGATCTGGACGTACCCCACGACGGGATACAGCCGGGCACCCACGTGGCTCGCCAGGAGCACGGACGCGCTGGCTCCGTAGCGCCGGTCGTCGCGGAGCATCCGGGCGAGCAGAGCGCGTCCGATGCCTCGGCGGCGGTGCGCCGGCTGGACGAACATGTTGGAAACCCAGGTCATGTGGCCGGCGTCTGCGGTGCCGACGGCTCCAGCCTCGCGGGCTCCGGCGGTCCCGTCCGTCCCGGAGTCCGGGTGGACGACGATGCTCTGGACCCACCCGACCGGCGTGCCGGCCTCGAGCGCGACGTACTGCCGCAACGGTGCATCGTCGACCAGGTGCTCCGGGAGGAGCTGTCGACCCCCGGCGGCCTTGGCCAGCGCAGCTGCGCGCTCCAACGTGCGCACGCGTTCGATCCGGATGCCGTCGACGGAGCTGCGCGGGATCCGGCCCAGCCGGTGGAT
The DNA here is from genome assembly GCA_963721745.1 of uncultured Actinomycetota bacterium. Classification (GTDB taxonomy): domain Bacteria; phylum Actinomycetota; class Actinomycetes; order Propionibacteriales; family Actinopolymorphaceae; genus Thermasporomyces. The sequence goes on from CAVRKO010000012.1 coordinate 122,580, forward strand.
CATCATGGGTTCGGTCGTGGCCAGCCGGTAGCCGCGTTCCCTGAACGCGGCGCGGAGCGGGCCGTCGGGCTCGTCAGCCGACCGGATCGGGCAGATCGCGAACTTGCCACGGGTGTGGCGGCGGGCCAGCCTGTCGAACTCCGCCACGTCGATGCCGTGCCCGGTCCACTCCTCGCGCCGGTAGAGCTTCTGGTTGCGCCGGGGGGCGTCCCACATCAGCCAGGCCCGGCCGTGCCGCTCGGGCACGTACGGGTGGGTGAAGCTCTTGGTGAGCGCGAAGCCCCGGACGAACACCTCGATCGCCCGGTCAAGCTCGGTGGCCGCCGAGATGCCCGGTGCCGCGCGCCTGGTGGTGGTTCCCATGGCGGCGGGAGCGTACCAGGAGACGGCCGGCCCGACCGGGCTGCTGTCCAGGACCAGCCGGAGGCGAGGATCGGATCTGTCCGGGCGGGATCAGCTGCCGAGTGCCTTCCAGGTCTTGCGCTTGGGCTCGAGCACCGCCTCGGCCTCGATCTCGACCTTCCAGGCAGGGTCGAGGAGCCCGGCGACGACAACCATCGTGGACACCGGCCGGATGTCGCCGAAGACCTTGCCGTGCACCCGCCCCACGGCATCGGCGTACGACGCGTCCGTGACGTACATCCGGGTACGGACCACGTGCTCGGGCGCGGCACCGACCTGCGCCAGCGCGGTCAGGATGATCTCCAGGCAGCGGAACGCCTGGACGCCAGGGTCCGGGTCGACCACTCCGTCGTCCTGGACCGGTGCCGTACCCGCGACCAGCACCCGGTCTCCGACCGCGACGACCCGGCTGAAACCGATCTCCTTCTCGTACGGCGAACCCGACGAGACTCGCTGACGCGCCACGCGCTCACTCCCTCGCTCTGGGACCCGCGCCGACCCGATCCCGGACCGCGCAGTCGACAAGATGGTCGTTCACCATGCCAGCGGCCTGCATCAGGGCATAGCAGGTGGTCGGCCCCACGAAGCCGAACCCGTTGCGTTTGAGCGCCTTCGCCATCGCCTTCGACTCCGGCGTCTGGGCGGGTACGTCGTCGAGTGTCCGCGGCGCGCTCCGTCCGGCCGGGTCGGGCGCGAACGACCAGAGGAACGCGGCCAGCCCGCCGTCGAGCTCGGCGGCGGCGCGGGCGTTGCGGATGGCGGCCGCCACCTTGGACCGGTTGCGGACGATCCCCGCGTCGGCGAGCAGTCGGGCCTCGTCGGCGCCGTCGAACCCGGCGACCGTGCGGATGTCGAAGTCGGCGAAGGCCTTCCGGAACGCCGGACGCTTGCGAAGGATCGTCAGCCAGGACAGTCCCGACTGGAACGCCTCGAGGGTCAGCCGCTCGTAGAGCCCCTGGTCATCGCGGATCGGCCGGCCCCACTCCTCGTCGTGGTAGGCCACGTAGTCGGGAGTCGCCGTGGCCCACGGGCAGCGCGCGACGCCGTCGGAACCGACCAGCGCGCCGGTCACGCGTTCCCCGTCACAGGTCGCCGGCCCCGGGGCGCGGGCGCGAGGTGGGGGTGTCGCCGGGGTGGCGCACGTAGCCGTCGTCAGGCTCGGACGGGCGGCTGTCGGCGTAGGTGTGCGTGGGAGGCGCGGCGTCGCTCGGCGGCGGCGCGGCGTACGTGGACGACGCGGGCCGTGCGACCGGCGGGGCGTCCTCGGGAGGAGGCGCCATCTGGTCGAACAGCTCCGACGCGTGCTCGTCACCGGCCGGCCTGCCCGGGGCCAGGCGCGCCAACTCGGCATCGCGTGCGGCGAGCTCCTGCGTGAGGCGGACGAGCAGGTCGTCCACCTCGTCCATGCGGTAGCCGCGGAGTACGACGGAGAGCCGGACATCCTTGAGATCGTGCGCCGTCACCGGACGGTCGGCGGGCAGCCGGACGTCGCGGCGGTCAGGGTACGCACGCCCCATCGAGCCGCCGCGTCCGACCGCGACGCTGGCGGTCACACCGAGAACGACGACCACGAGGACGACCCACAGCCAGGCCATGGGCAGATCGTGCCATGCCGCCCCTGTCCGGCGACGGGTGGGGACCGTGGCCTGCCTCCGACCACCCGGCCAGGCATGCTGTGCTCGGCTCGACGGGCGAGAACGAGAGGACGGTCGGGGATGCGGCTGCGGCTGGGCAGGGCCGAGTTCGGCGAGGACGAGTACGCCGTGATGGCGATCGTGAACCGGACACCGGACTCGTTCTACGACGCGGGAGCGACGTTCGCCGACGCGGCCGCGTTCGACCGGGTGGCCCAGGTGGTCGCCGAGGGCGCGGCCATCGTCGACATCGGCGGGGTCAGGGCCGGCGAGGGCGAGGAGGTCAGTGTCGCCGAGGAGCTCCGGCGTACGGCCGGCTTCGTCGCGGAGGTGCGCTCGCGGTACCCCGACCTCGTGCTGAGTGTCGACACCTGGCGGGCCCCGGTGGCCAGGGAGCTTTGCGCGGCCGGCGCCGACCTCATCAACGACACCTGGTCAGGTGCGGATCCCGGGCTGATCGAGGTGGCCGCAGAGTGTGGCGTCGGGATCGTCTGCTCGCACACGGGCGGCCTGCCGCCACGTACCGACCCCCGCGGGGTCTCGTACGCCGACGTCATGGCGGATGTCGTGACCACGGTGAGCGGCCTGGCCGAGCGGGCGGTCGCGGCCGGCGTACGTAGAGACGGCATCCTCGTCGATCCCACCCACGACTTCGGCAAGGCCACCCGGCACTCGCTGGAGGTCAGCCGGCGGCTCGACGAGCTCGTGGCGACCGGGTGGCCCGTCCTCGTGGCGCTGTCCCGGAAGGACTTCGTCGGCGAGACCCTCGACCTTCCCGTCGGAGAACGCCTGGCCGGCACGCTGGCCGCGACCGCGCTCGCCGCGTGGATGGGCGCGCGGGTGTTCCGGGCGCACGACGTCCGGGAGACTCGGCAGGTGCTGGAGATGGTGGCGTCGATCCGGGGCGTACGACCGCCCTCGGTCGAGCGGCGCGGGCTCGCCTGACCCGCCAGTGCACGTCGGCGTCGGGCTGCACGGGCTGGCGCTGGGGCTGGGTCTGGGGCTGCGGCTGGGCGCTGGCGTAAATGATCACGTTCAGCATGCTTTCGGTCGCCGACCCGGGGGTGCATGCATGGGCAGGCGGCTACAAGCATGCTGAACGTGATCATTTACACGGCGGGCGGGGCTTGCCGGAACGAGAGCCGGACGTTCGCCGGGACTTGTCAGGTCACCGGGACTTGTCAGGTCACCGGGACTGGTCAGGTCACCGGGAGTTGTCAGGTCACCTGGAGAGTTGTCGGCTTCTACGCCGAGAAACCTCTGACAAGTCGCGCTCGGCCTAGTCGGGCGACGCCACCCGCCCGTTCCCAGGCCCCTGCCCGTTCCCCGACCCAGGCCCGTGCCCGTTTCCCGGGGCCTGTCCGTTCCCGGCGGCCGGCGTGCCCCGCCGGCTTTCGGCGTCCTGGATGGTGCGTACCGCCTCGTCGACGTCGTCCGTCAGTACGAGCATGTCGAGGTCGGCCTGCCTGACCTTCCCGCGGGCGACCACGGTGTCGCGCAGCCAGGCCAGCAGACCGGACCAGTACGCCGTCCCCATCAGCACGACGGGGAACGATGTCACCTTCCGGGTCTGCACCAGCGTCAACGCCTCGAACAGCTCGTCGAAGGTGCCGAACCCGCCCGGCAGCACCACGAAGCCCTGCGCGTACTTGACGAACATCGTCTTGCGCGCAAAGAAGTACCTGAACTGGATCCCGATGTCGACCCAGGGGTTCATGCCCTGCTCGTACGGCAGCTCGATCCCCAGCCCGACCGAGACCCCGCCGGCCTGGCTCGCGCCCTTGTTGGCCGCCTCCATGATGCCGGGGCCGCCTCCGGTGATCACGGCGTAGCCTGCCGCGGACAGCGCGCGGCCAAGCCGCTCGGCCGTCGCGTACTCCGGGTCTTCGACCGGTGTCCGCGCGCTGCCGAACACGCTGATCGCCGGACCGAGCTCGGCCAGCATGCCGAACCCCTCGACGAACTCGGACTGGATCCGCATCACCCGCCACGGATCGGTGTGCACCCAGTCGCCGGAGCCGCGGGAGTCGAGCAGCCGCTGGTCGGTCGTGCTCGACTGGACCTGAGTGCGGCGCATGACGATCCGCCCGCGCGACTTCTCGGTCGGCGCCGCAACCGGCGGCTCGACCGGCCGGTCGGGGTGGATGGACGGGTCGATCTCGTGCTGGGACATGCCTTCGAAGGGTAACCGCCGTACCGCCGTACGGTCGGCTTCGCGGCAAAGCGGTACCCAACCGTTCACCCGCGCATGACGGAACCTTCGCGCGGTCGACGCGGGGCGCGTACGAACCGTCCTTTCCGCCCGATTCGTACGGCGCTAGCGTCGTACGACGATTCCCTTCCTGGAAGGACGGTCCGGCATGACGCTCGCCGAGCTGACCCGCGTACGCCGGGACGTCCACCGGTACGCCGAGCCCGCGTTCCTCGAGATCCGGACGTCCAGCATCGTGGCGGCCCGCCTCCGCGCCCTCGAGGTCCCGTTCCGCCAGGGCCGGGACGCGATGCGCGTGGCCGGCGTGGCGGCGTACCCCGACGACGCCACCCGCGAGGCGATGCGCGCCCGCGCGGTGGGGACCGGTGCGGACCCGGATCTCGCCGCCTGCGCCGCCGCCGAGGGCACCGCGATCATCGCCGAGATCGAAGGCAGCCGGCCCGGGCCCACCTGGGGCATCCGCTGCGACATGGACGCACTGCCACTGACCGAGGCCGTGGACGACCGGCACCCACCGGCGGTGGGTGGCTTCGCCTGTGCGGACGGGTTCATGCACGCCTGCGGCCACGACGGGCACGTCGCGATCGGGCTCGCCCTCGCCGAACAGCTGGCCGACCGCGACTTCGCCGGCAGGGTGCGGATCTTCTTCCAGCCCGCCGAGGAGGGCGGCCGCGGCGCCGCCGCGATGATCGCCGCCGGCGCCGCGGAGGGTGTCGACCGGTTCGTCGCCGTCCACCTCGGCATGGGACAGCCCACCGGGACCGTCTTCGGCGGCTGCGAAGGACTCCTCGCCACGCACAAGCTCCGCGCGGTCTTCACCGGCGAGGCCTCCCATGCCTCCGGGGCTCCCGAGCAGGGCCGGAACGCCCTCGTGGGTGCCGCCAGCGCGCTCCTCAACGTGATGGCCCTGCCGCGCTACTCCACCGCCGACACCCGCCTCAACGTCGGCACCCTGCACGGCGGCGACAACGTCAACATCGTGCCGGCACGGGCGGAGATGACCCTGGAGGCGCGTTCCGTCGACGCGGACGTCTGCGACGAGCTCACCGGCCGGGTCGAGGCGGTCCTCCGCGGGGCAGCGGCCATGCACGCCCTGGCGGTCGACATCGAACGGACCGGCGGCTCCACCACGATGGCCTGTGACGCCGAGCTCGTCGACGCGATCGTCGCGCTCGCCGCCGCGAGGTACGGCAAGGAGCGGGCGTTCCCGGCCCACAGCCTGGGAGGGAGCGACGACGCGAGCCTGTTCGCGCGAGAGGTCCAGCGGCAGGGCGGCCTCGCGACGTACATGCTCGTCGGCGGGGGCAACCAGGCACCCCACCACAACCCGTACTTCGACATCGACGAGGCGTCCATGCCCGTGGCGGTCGAGGTGCTCGACGCGCTGGTCCGCAGCACACTGTGAGCCATGCGCCATTCCACGCTCTCCCACCTGACCTGCCCCCGCTGCGACCTCCGCCACGACGCCGACCAGGTGACGAACGTCTGCTCCTGTGGCGCGCCCCTGCTCGTGGACTACGACCTGGCCGAGATCCGGGCCGGGCTCACCCGCGACGAGATCGCCGGCCGTGATCCCTCGCTCTGGCGCTATCACGAGCTCCTCCCGGTGCGTTCGGCCGACCAGATCGTCACGCTCGGCGAGGGCATGACGCCCCTCGTTCCCATGCCGACGATCGGTCGCGAGGTCGGCGTGGATCGGCTGCTGATGAAGGACGAGGGCCTGATCCCGACGGGGACGTTCAAGGCCCGCGGCGCGGCGGTCGGCGTGTCCCGGGCACGGGAGCTCGGCGTGAAGAAGATCGCCATGCCCACCAACGGCAACGCCGGCTCGGCCTGGGCCACCTACGCTGCCCGCGCCGGGATGCAGAGCCTCATCGCGATGCCGTACGACGCACCCGAGATCTGCCGACGCGAGGTGCGGGTCGTGGGTGCGGAGCTGGCGCTCGTCGACGGGCTGATCGGCGACGCCGCGGCGTACGTGCGCGCCGCGCTGGCCGAACGCGACGGATACCTCGACGTGTCCACGCTGCGCGAGCCCTACCGCATCGAGGGCAAGAAGACGATGGGGCTCGAGATCGCCGAGCAGCTCGGCTGGCGGACACCCGACGTGATCCTCTACCCCACCGGCGGCGGCGTCGGACTGATCGGCATCTGGAAGGCCCTGCGCGAGCTCGCCGAGCTCGGCTGGATCACCGGACCGATGCCGCGCCTCGTCGCCGTCCAGGCCGCCGGGTGCGCGCCGATCGTCGCGGCGTACGAGAAGGGCGCGGCCGAGAGCGAGCCGTGGCCGGACGCGCGGACGGTGGCGTTCGGCATCACCGTGCCCAAGGCGCTCGGGGACTTCCTGATCCTGCGGGCGATCGACGAGACAGACGGCTGCGCGGTCGCGGTGACCGACGACGACCTCCTCGCCGAGCAGCGCCGGGTCGCCGAGCTCGAGGGCGCGTGGATCTGCCCCGAGGGCGCGGCCGGTTTCGCGGCCGTCCGTCAGCTCCGCGCTTCCGGCTGGATCGGCGCGGACGACGAGGTGGTCGTTCTCAACACCGGTTCCGGCCTGAAGTACCCCTCGACGGTGCCGCTCACGGAGTGAGCCAGGCGGCGAGCCGGTCCTCGCACTGGTGCAGCTCCGCGACCTCGACGTACTCGTCCTTGGTGTGCGCGAGCTGGGACTCGCCCGGGCCGTAGTTGACGGCCGGGACGCCGAGCTCGGCGAACCGCGCCACGTCGGTCCAGCCGAACTTCGGCCTCGGTTCGGCACCGACGGCGGCGACGAACGCGGCCGCCGCCGGCCGGGCCAGGCCCGGCTGCGCCGCGGGCGCGCTGTCGCGCAGCTCGACGGGGTAGCCGTCGAACACCGCGCGGACGTGCGCCAGCGCGGCCTCCTCCGACCGGTCGGGGGCGAAGCGGTAGTTGACAGTGACCCGGCACTCGTCGGGGATCACGTTGCCCGCGACCCCGCCGCTGACACCCACCGCGTTGAGGCCCTCGCGGTAGACCAGGCCGTCGACCGGTATCTCGCGCGGACGGTAGTCGGCCAGTCGGGCGAGTACGTCACCCGCGGCGTGGATCGCGTTGTCGCCCATCCATGACCTGGCGCTGTGCGCGCGCTTACCGCGCAGCACGATCTCGACCCGCATGGTGCCCTGGCAGCCACCCTCGACCTGGGCGCCGGACGGCTCCATCAGGACGGCGAAGTCGGCGGCCAGCAGCTCGGGGTGCTCGCGGGCCAGCTGGCCGAGGCCGTTCTTCTCGGCCTCGACCTCCTCACAGTCGTAGAAGACGTACGTGACGTCGCGGACCGGACCTGCCACCGTGGCCGCCAGCCGAAGCGCCACGGCGACCCCGCCCTTCATGTCGCAGGCCCCGAGCCCGTAGATCCGTTCGCCGACCCTGCGGTGCGGCAGGTTGTCGGCCGCGGGCACCGTGTCGAGGTGGCCGGCGAGGACCACGCGTTCGTCCCGACCCAGCTCGGTCCGCGCGACGACGGTGTTGCCGAACCGCCGGGTGGACAGGTGCGCCAGCGGACTCAGTGCCTCCTCGACGCCATCGGCGAGGGCGCGCTCGTTGCCGCTCACGGACTCGACGTCGACAAGAGCGGCGGTGAGGGTGGCGACGTCGGTACGAAGGTCGAGGCTCTCCGTGCTGGGCATGCGGGCCAGTCTGCCAGCTCGGCAGCGGGCGCTCCCGTCGGTCGGGCGTGGTCTGATGGCGTGGTGAGCCGGGCGGTCGAGGAGTCCAACCGTCGGCTGTTGCGCGCCCGCGACGCCATGGACCTGGCCTACGCGCGACCGCTCGACATCCCTGCCCTGGCGAGGATCGCGCACGTGTCCGAGGCGCACTTCATCCGGACATTCCGGGCGACGTTCGGCGAGACCCCGCACCGGTACCTCCAACGCCGCCGGGTCGAACGCTCGATGTTCCTCCTGCGCGAGACCGGGGCCAGCGTGACGGCCATCTGTATGGAGGTCGGGTTCACCAGCCTCGGCACGTTCAGCCGCACGTTCCGCGACATCGTGGGCGAGTCACCGTCGGCGTACCGGAGGCGCGTCGACCGTACGGCCGCCCCGTCCTGCTTCGTGATGTCGTGGACCCGACCGAGCAGTTTCGGAGAAGCAGGGCGCGGCGGAGGCTGACTAACGTCGTGACCGAGCCACTCTTCGGCACGACCAGGACCACCCAGGAGATCGCATGTACACCTCGATCAACATCTCCCACGTCTTCGTCCTCGACCAGGACGAGGCCCTCGACTACTACGTCAACAAGCTCGGACTCGAGGTGAGCGACGACATGGATCTCGGTTCCATGCGCTGGCTCACCGTGCAGGTGCCGGGAGACCCGAGCCGGCAGATCCTGCTCGAGAAGCCCGGTCCGCCGTCGATGGACGACGCCACCGCCGGACAGGTCCGCGAGCTCGTCACCAAGGGCGCGACCGGGTTCACGTTCGGACTCACGACCGACGACTGCCGCAAAACCTACGAGATACTGAAGGCCCGTGGCGTGGAGTTCACGCAGGAGCCGACCGAGCACTTCTACGGCATCGACTGCGGCGGCCGCGACCCGTTCGGCAACCACTTCAGGATCGTCCAGCTGGCCGCCAACCCGCAGCCGCCGCAGTAGGCCGGTGCGCTCCGGGCTCAACCCGTCGCGGCGGCCACCAGCTTGTCGAACGTCGCGTTCAGGTCGTCGTTGACGCTCTGGCGTTCGGGGTGCGCGTCGTACCAGTCCACGATCTCGCGCGCTCCGGTCGCGAACGGGATCGTCGCCACGTAGTCGGGCACCAGCGCCTTCACCTTGGTGTTGTCGAAGATCACCGAGTGCGCCTTGTCGCCCAGCAGCGCACCCTCGAGCCCCGGCTCTGCCGCCACGATCGTGTCGGTGGACACGTGCACGAGGCGTGGCTCGACGCCGGCGGCAGCCGCCATGGCCTCGTAGATCTGGTTCCAGGTGAGCGACTCGTCGGAGGTGATGTGGAAGCTGTCTCCGACCGCCTTCGGGTTGCCGAGTAGCCCGTTGAACGCGTGGGCGAAGTCGGCGTGGTGCGTCAGGGCCCAGAGCGACGTGCCGTCTCCGTGCACCACGACCTGCTGGCCCTGACGCATCCGGTGGATGTCGGTCCAGCCGCCGGTCAGCGGGATCGCCGTCCGGTCGTACGTGTGGGAGGGACGGACGATGGTCGCGGGGAACCCGTCGTCGCGGTAGGCGGACACGAGCAGGTCCTCACAGGCGATCTTGTTACGGGAGTACTCCCAGTGCGGGTTGCGCAACGGCGTCGACTCGACGATCGGCAGCCGGGCCGGTGGGGTCTGGTAGGCCGAGGCCGAGCTGATGAACACGTACTGCCCCGTCCGGCCGGCGAACAGTTCGAGGTCGGTGCGTACGTGGTCGGGTGTGAACGCGATGAAGTCGACGACGGCGTCGAACTCCCGGTCGCCGAGGACCGACCGCACCGACCCCGGGTCGCGGATGTCACCCGTGAGCAGCTCGGCGCCCTCGGGCACGGCACGCGTGGAGGTCGTACCGCGGTTGAGGATCGTCAGGTCGATGCCGGTCGAGAGAGCCCGCTCTCCACAGGCGGAGCTGATGATGCCCGTACCACCGATGAACAGGACCTTGAGGGACGTCATGCGGCTCTTCGCTCCCTTTGTTGGAGTTGTGCGAGAACGCTTGCTGGGCTACCTCCCGCACCACGGACCTCGGGGTACGAAGGGGGCGACCCGCTCGCATCCTCGCACCAGCGGGCCAGGATCCGCGCGGTGCGATTCACGGCGTGGACGGCACCCGGACGGCGTTGCTCAGGCGGCCGGCGGACTTTGCCGACCCGCTCACGGGCGGGCTCCCGGCTCTGGCAGGCTGGCCGCATGACCGACACACCTGGTGCCTGGGGCTTCGGAGTAGCCACCACGACGCTCGATGGCAAGATCCTCGACACCTGGTATCCCGAGCCGAGGCTCGGGCGGCCGGGACCCGCCGACGAGCAGCCGCCCGCCGACCTGTCCGCCCTCGAGGGCGAGGACGACCTGCGCCGGGTCCGCCGGTCCGTCGTACGCACCGTGCTCACGTCCCTCGACGACCGTCCGGCCGACGCACCCGATGCTTACCTGCGGCTGCACCTGCTGTCACACCGCCTCGTCCGGCCGCGGGACGCCAACATGGACGGCATCTTCGCCGCCCTCGCCAACGTGGTCTGGACCAGTGAGGGACCCTGCGATCCAGACGCTTTCGAGCGGACCCGGCTTCGGCTCCGCGCGGCCGGCCGTGAGGTCGCGGTCTACGGCATCGACAAGTTCCCGCGGATGGTCGACTACGTCGTACCCACGGGCGTGCGGATCGCCGACGCCGACCGCGTACGCCTCGGCGCCCATCTCGCCGAGGGCACCACGGTCATGCACGAGGGCTTCGTGAACTTCAACGCCGGCACGCTCGGCGCCTCGATGGTCGAGGGCCGGATCTCGGCCGGCGTCGTCGTCGAAGACGGTTCCGACATCGGCGGCGGCGCGTCGATCATGGGAACGTTGTCCGGTGGTGGCCAGGAGGTCATCTCGATCGGCAAGCGATGCCTCGTCGGGGCCAACGCCGGCATCGGCATCGCGCTCGGCGACGACTGCGTGGTCGAGGCCGGGTGCTACGTCACCGCGGGCTCGAAGGTACGCCTGCAGGGAGGCGAGATCGTCAAGGCCGTCGAACTCTCCGGGAGCCCAGGTCTGCTCTTCCGCCGCAACAGCGTCTCCGGCGCCCTCGAGGCACTCCCGCGCGGCGGCGGCAGCGGCATCGAGCTCAACGCGGCGCTCCACGCGAACGACTAGGACGCCTGAATGGCCCTTCGTCGGGGGGCGCGGGTGGGCCTCGTGCTCCTGGTGGTCGGTGCGGCGATCGTGGTGGGTGCGGTCGTCGCCAGCGAACGACTGTTCCGTCAACCCCTTCTTGACGGCTGCTCGGCGAACGTCGGTGGTGTGACCACCCGCCTCACCGTCGAAGAGGCCGAGAACGCCGCGCTGATCTCGGCGTCGTCCGTACGCCGCGGTATGCCCGCCCGCGCGGCGACCATCGCGTTGGCGACCGCGTTCCAGGAGTCCGGCATGCGCAACATCGACTACGGCCACCTGGACTCGCTGGGGCTGTTCCAACAGCGGCCGAGCCAGGGGTGGGGTACTCCGCAGGAGATCCTCGACCCCTACTACGCGACCGAACGGTTCTACGCCGCACTCGCGAAGATCCACGGCTACACCGAGATGGACATCGCCCATGCCGCCCAGCTGGTCCAGCGTTCGGCCGACGAGGCGGCGTACGCCCAGCACGAGACGAGCGCCCGCGGGCTCGCGTCGTCGCTGACCGGCCAGTCGCGGGGCGCGTTCAGCTGCGAGCTTCGCGAGACGCCGACCGGCGCCGACCCGGCAGCCCTGCGCAGCGAGCTGGCCAAGGCGTTCGGCGCCCCGGGCGGGTCGACCGTGGGCATCGCGGCCACGGCAGCTCGTGTACCCGGTGCGGCGGTCCTGGTCCGCACCGACGACGGCGACGCCATGCTCGACGTGCCGGTCAGCGCCGCGTCGCCGGCGCTCGGCTGGTCCGTCGCCCAGTGGGCGGTCGCGTACGCCCAGCGCTACGGCGTCGTGTCGGTGACCTACGGCGACAGGTCCTGGTCCGCGGAGCGTTCCAAGGACGGCTGGCGCAGCGATACCGAGTCGTCGCCCGGCCGGGTCAGGCTGGTCCTCGCCTCATCGTGACGGCCGGTAGCCCGGTCCACGCAGCCGCCGCGGGCGACGCCGCGCCAGCCGCGGTGTGCATGTCCGGATCGTGACGAACGGGTCCGCCGACCCGGGCTCGTCGAGGTCGGGGTCGATGTCCGGATCGAGGTCCGGGTCGTCCAGGTCGGGGTCATCCAGGTCGGGGTCGTCCAGGTCCGGGTCGTCCAGCGCTGGGTCGGGATCGCCGAGGCCGCGGACATCCGTGCCGGGGTCAGCCGGCCAGGGACCTCCCGCCGCCGGCTCGCCGTCCCTCCACGCCGCCCGTTCGTCGTGTCGCGATGCACCCATGTTGCCGGCTCCTTCCTCGACCGCTCACGCCTGCGCCGCTTCGCCGCATTTCGTACGGAACGAGGCGGACGACGCGTTGTCGCCACGGACGAACTTTCTTCGTTCCGGGTTCCGGTGCAAATGCGCCCGCAGCGGGTCGTGCTTTTCGTAGCCCTCGTACCCAGCGGATACGAAATATGCACAAGACAAGGCCATCGGACTGGCCGGCACGCGCCTTCGCGGACGCATAAGTGGGTGCCGCGAAGGAGAGAAGTCTAAGCATGAACGAGCTCACGGCAAGACTCGGCGCCGTCGAGCCCGGCCTCGAACGGGTCAGGGCACTGCGGGCGAACCCGGCAGGCCGGACGTTCCTCGCGGGGCTTGCCGTCTGGCTGGTCGCCGTGGTCTTCACCCTCGTGACGAACGACGCGAACCTGCTGCCGACCATCATCGTCGTCGGCAGCTTCCTCCTCCCGGCGACGTACTTCGTGTGGGCCTACCACCGCGCCGACAAGGGCGGGCTCACCCTGCTGGTGCTGTTGAAGGCGTTCGTCGCCGGCGGTGCGTTGGGCGTGTTGTCGGCTTCGGCGCTCGAGGCGTACTTCCTCACGCCGTCACCCTTCCTGTACGCCGGTGTCGCACTTCTCGAGGAGTCCGCGAAGCTGGTGGTCCTCGTCTACGTCGCGCGCGGGCTCGGCGAGCGGACGATCCGCGGCGGCATGGTGCTCGGCGCGACAGTGGGCTTCGGCTTCGCGGCCTTCCAGTGCGTGGGATACGGCCTCAACGCGGTGTTCACCGTCACCGGCATGTCCGTACGCGACCTCGTGGAGACCGAGCTCCTGCGCGGCGCGATCGCTCCGATCGGCCACGGCCTGTGGACCGCCATCCTCGGCGGGGTCCTCTTCGCCGCCACGCGGAACGGCGGCGTACGGCTCACGTCCAGCGTCCTGTTCGCCGTACTCGGCACCTCGGCGCTGCAGGCGATCTGGGACGCCGGCCACAACGTCGCCGTGGTGTTCACGCTGCTCCTGACCGGTACGACCTGGCAGGTCCGCCTGCTCGGGTTGGGATACATCCCGCGTCCGACCGAGATCCAGCTGCACGTGTTCACGCTGGCGACGTTCGTCGGCTACGTCCTCATCGCCGCCATCGGCCTGTTGTGGTCGGGGATCCTCTACCGCAGGGCCGACCAGCTTGCCGACGCCGACCAGCGAGCCGAAGCCGACCGGCCCGCACCGGCCGGCGGGCAACGCCCGGCCGGCTGACCCGAGGTCCTCGGACGACGGGTCGGAAGAGTTCAGCGCTGGTCGACAGGGACGAACGACCGCTCGGGCTCACCGATGTAGACCTGGCGGGGCCGTCCGATCTTGGTCGCCGGATCGCTCACCATCTCGCGCCACTGGGCGATCCAGCCAGGCAGCCGGCCGATCGCGAACAGGACCGTGAACATCTTGGTCGGGAATCCCATGGCGCGGTAGATGAGACCGGTGTAGAAGTCGACGTTGGGATAGAGCTTGCGCTCGACGAAGTACTCGTCGTGGAGCGCGACCTCCTCCAACTGCTTGGCGATGTCGAGGTGCTGGTCGGACTTACCCAGCCGGGCCAGCACGTCGTCGGCGGTCTTCTTGATGATCGCGGCGCGCGGGTCGTAGTTCTTGTAGACCCGGTGGCCGAAGCCCATCAGGCGTACGCCGCGCTCCTTGTTCTTGACCCGGTTGACGAAGTGGCCGACGTCTCCACCGTCGGCGACGATGCCGTCCAGCATGTCGAGGACCGCCGCGTTGGCCCCACCGTGCAAGGGACCCGAGAGCGCGTTGATACCCGCGGACACCGACGCGAACAGGTTGGCCTGGCTCGACCCGACCAGCCGGACCGTCGAGGTCGAACAGTTCTGCTCGTGGTCGGCGTGCAGGATGAACAGCAGGTCGAGCGCCTCGCTGACCACCTCGTCGACGTCGTAGGGCTCGGCCGGGATGCCGAACGTCATCCGCAGGAAGTTCTCGATGTAGCCGAGAGCGTTGTCGGGATAGAGGAACGGCTGCCCGACAGTCTTCTTGAACGCGTACGCCGCGATCGTGGGCAGCTTCGCGAGCAACCGCACCGTCGAGATCTCGACCTGCTCAGGATCGAACGGCGCAAGGCTTTCCTGGTAGAAGGTCGACAGCGCGTTGACCGCGGACGACAGCACCGGCATCGGGTGCGCGTCGCGAGGGAACCCGTCGAAGAACCGCTTGAGGTCCTCGTCGAGCAGCGTGTGGCGGCGCACCCGGTCGGCGAAGTCGTCGTATTCCGTCTGCGTCGGGAGCGTGCCGTAGATGAGGAGGTACGACACCTCGAGGAAGTTGCTCTTCTCGGCGAGCTCGGCGATGGAGTAGCCGCGGTAGCGCAGGATGCCCGCGTCACCGTCGATGTAGGTGACGGCCGACGTGCATGCCCCGGTGTTGACGTAGCCCGGGTCGAGCGTGACATGCCCCGTGGTCCGCAGAAGTGCCGAAATGTCCACACCCGAGGCGCCTTCGGTCGCGGTGACGACGGGCAGGTCAACCTCCCCGTTGGCGTGCTTGAGCTTGAAATGTACGTCGGTCACGCTCGTGTCCTCCGTCCGGCCCGTGGTTCGGGGTTCAAGGGGTGGGGCCCTGGGTTGGGTGTCCAGGGGCGGACCCTGGGTTCAATACTGCCGGGGTTCCGGTGGTCGCCGCCTCCAGTCGACTCGGTGGGGGCCGTCTACGGAGGCGCGGGGCGTCGAAGGTCACGCGGGTTTCCGCGTGCTCTCCAACCGGGCCGCCGCGGCGGCGACCCGTTCATCGGTTGCGGTGAACGCTACCCGGACATGCCGGACACCCGCGGCACCGTAGAAGTCACCAGGTGCCACCAAGATCCCCTGCTCGGCACACCAACGCACCGTCTCGCGACACGGCTCGTCGCGGGTAGCCCAGAGGTAGAGCGCCCCATCGGAGTGGTCGACGCGGAAGCCGGCCGCCTCGAACGCACGCCGCAGGACAGCCCGCCGGGCCGCGTAGCGGGCGCGCTGCTCGTCGACGTGCGCGTCGTCGCCGAACGCCGCGATCATGGCCGCCTGGACCGGCTGCGGCACCATCATCCCGGCGTGCTTTCGGATGGCCAGGAGCTCCTCGACCCGCGACGGGTCACCGGTGACGAACCCGGCGCGGTAACCGGCGAGGTTGGACCGCTTCGACAGCGAGTGGACCGCGAGGATGCCCTCGTGGCTCCCGCCGCACACGTCCGGATGCAGGACCGAGACCGGCTCGCCGTCCCAGGCGAACTCCAGGTAGCACTCGTCGGACACGACCAGTGCTCCGCGCTCCCGCGCCCAGGCGACCACCTTGGCGAGGTGGTCCTTCGGCAGGATCCGGCCAGTCGGGTTGGACGGTGAGTTGAGCCAGACCAGCTGCACCGGCTCGGGTCCGAGGGCCAGCGTGGAGTCCGTCGGCAGGACCGTACAGCCGGCGATCTGGCCCCCGACGGCGTAGGTCGGGTAGGCGGTCTCCGGAACGACCACGACGTCTCCGGGACCGAGTCCCAACATGGTGGGCAGCCAGGCGACCAGCTCCTTCGAGCCGATCGTCGGAAGGACGGCGTCGGGTTCCACGCCGGGAATCCCGAACCGGCGGCCGAGGTAGCCGGCCGCCGCCTCGCGCACCTCCGCGACGCCGTGAGTGGTCGGGTAGCCCGGCGCGTCGGAGGCCCGGCACAGGGCCTCCCGTACGACGGCTGGCGTCGGGTCGACCGGCGTGCCCACCGACAGGTCGACGATGCCGTCCGGGTGGCCGGCCGCCCGCTCCTTGTCGGGGAGCAGGCTGTCCCACGGGAAGTCCGGCAACGGGGCTCGCACGATGTCTCTCCCCGCCCCGCTCACTCCTCGGTGCTCTGCGGTGGCAGCGCGGCGATCAGGGGGTGGTCCTTCTCGATCACGCCGGTCTTGGCAGCGCCACCGGGCGAGCCGAGATCGTCGAAGAAGTCGACGTTGGCGGCGTAGTAGTCCTTCCACTGATCAGGAACGTCGTCCTCGTAGAAGATCGCCTCCACCGGGCACACCGGCTCACACGCACCGCAGTCGACACACTCGTCGGGGTGGATATAAAGCATCCGCGAGCCCTCGTAGATGCAGTCGACGGGGCATTCGTCGACGCATGCCCTGTCCTTCAGGTCCACGCACGGCTGCGCGATGACGTAGGTCACCGGTTCCTCCTCTGTCGAGCTGACCCTCCTAGTATCGCCAGGTCGGTCCAACGCCCGACCAGGAAGGGTCCATTCCCGTGTCCCAGCCTCTCGTACGCCTGACTCCGGCAGACACCGGGCGCCGGGTTGTGGTCCGCCGCCGACTGGGCGTGGAGGCGGGCCGGGCCGTCTACGGCGACGTGCTGGGCCTCCTGGAGTCCTGGGCGGGCGGCACCCTCGTGATCATCCGCCGCGACGGGGAGCGGGTCACCGTACCCGAGGACACCGTGGTGGCGGGCAAGCCGGTCCCACCCCCTCCCGCCCGCGGGAGGCCCGAGCCGGGTCCGCCGGACTCGGGCGCCTGGCTGGCGAGGGTCGCGGCCCGAGGCTGGCCGGCTCTGGAGACCGCCGATCTCGGGGGGTGGCTCCTCCAGGCCGCTGACGGGTTCACCGGGCGCGCCAACAGCGTGGTGCCGGCGGGCGAGCCTGGGATGCCACTTCCGGCCGCCCTGGACCGCGTGACGGAGTTCTACGCCGACCGTGGGCTCCTCCCGCGGATCCAGGCGGTCGTCGGTACACCGCTGGAACACGACCTCGCCGCCCTCGGGTGGAGGGTCCACGCGAGCGGCAAGGCCGCTCTCACCACGGTCGACGTCCAGGTCGTACGCCTGTCGCACCCACGGGTCTCCGAGGCTGTCGGCGCCCTGCCGCACCAGGAGTTCGGCATCGACATCGACGACCGGCTCGACGACGACTGGCTGAGGCGCTACGGGCGCGGCCCGGGGTCGCCGGTCGCCCGCCACGTGCTCGGGGGCCCTCGCCCGCTTGGCCTGGCGCGGGCGAAGGTGCGCCCAGGGATCGCGGGTGTCCGCGCCGGCGACAGCGAGGAATCGGCCGCCGGACCGGCCGGAATCGGCCGCGGCGTCGTCACCGACCAGTGGCTGGGCATCTCGGCGGTCGAGGTCGCTCCCGAGATCCGCCGCCGCGGTCTCGGGCGCGCGCTCGTGGCCGCGCTGCTCCGCTGGGGAGTCACACAGGGCGCGACCTGGGCCTACCTGCAGGTCGGATCGGACGAGACGGCCGCGCTCGCGATGTACGACCAGCTCGGGTTCCGCACCGACCACCAGTACCGCTACTACGGCCCCGGCAGCTGACCTGCGCGGCGGCCCAACGCGGCTGTGCCTACTCGTCGACGGCCGGCGGCTGCTCTGTCGGCGGCTTGGTGGCCGGCGGATTGGTCGGCGGCGGCCCGCACACCACCTGGTCCTCGGCGTTGTAGCGCACGTGGTCGCGCTCCGCCCGCACCTGCTGGCCGCCGTGATACAACCACCGGCGTACGTCGACGTCGAATCCTGGAACGCCCGTCTCCTGCTCGACGCAGCCCGGCTTCGGGTCGTGGATGGTCTTGGGCTTCCGGACGTTGTAACGGTCGGAGATGTCGGACTTCACGGTCCAGTACTTCGTGCTCCAGAGGCGTACGGTCACGCTGCCCTTGTGCGAGGGGTTGCTGAGCTCGCGCCAGGCCTGGACGTAGACACCGTGCGGGGTGTTGTTGCGCCACTTCAGGTCGAGCGAGCCCCAGTAGACCGTGGCCTCCCGGCCGACCGGATAGCGGTCGATGTAGAACCCGTGCGGACGGTGCTCAACATCGTCCATGCCGGCGAAGAACGCGGCGTTGTAGGTGGTCGTGGCCACCTGGGAGACGCCGCCGCCGAGCTCCTCGCGGAGCCGGCCGCCCTTGATGACGAAGCCCTTGGCGAAGCCGTTGGCAGCCGTCCGCTCACCGACGATGCCGTTGAGGCTGAACGTCTCTTCGGGCTTGAAGAGGTGCCCGTCGATGAGCTCGGCCGCCCGACCGATGTTGGTGTTGCGGTAGGCCGCGTGCGGGAAGTACGTGGTGTACTCGCCGACCACCTGGCGGATGCCCAGGTCCTGGAGTGCCTTGGTGGTGAGCTCGGGCTCCTTGGTCACCGTCTCGACCCGGGCGACCCTCGCGCCGCCGGTCTTGGTCAGCACGCTCAGAACGGCGCGGGAGAGCTTGTCGGGGGGAACCGTGTGTCCGGGCTTGCTGGGCTCGATCCTGGGCTTGTTGTTGACGATCGCGATGGTGGCGTCCTTGGGCGCGACCTGGACGGCGGCGAGCTTGGACGCGACCGTCTTGGCGAGGACCTTGCCGTCGAGGCTCGGCTTCAGCTGACCGGAGTCGTCGCCGGTCATCCGCAACGCGGTGCCGACCTCGGCCGGTGAGACGTCGAGACTGCCGTCGCCGACCTGGAGTGCGACGGGGCCGGCCATCGCGGGCCGGGCGAACTCGCGCATCGCGCGAGCGATCTCGGCCTGGTCGACCGACGGAGTGTGCTCGACGGTGGGGAGCTCGAGCGTGCCACTCGTGACGAGGAAGCCGCGACGGACCCGTGCGGACGCGACGGAACGGTCGAGCTCGCGACCCGACGCGGGCTTGGTGGCCTTGGGCGTGCCACCTTCGAACGTGATGGCGCCCTCGACGGCCTTGTTGTCGATCTTCGCCGCGAGCTTGTCGAGCGTCTTGTCGAGCCGGCCGCCGTCGACGTCGAGGGCGGGCGCGATCTCGTCGCCGCCCACGAGCGCCGTGACCACACGGACCGGGTTGAACGTCGTCGGCTGGTAGGCCCGGTCGACGGTCGCGGGGACGTCGAGTGCGAGCCCCGCGTCGGCGGGAGCGACGGAGTAGGTCTCGTCGTCGGCGCGCAGCCTGATCGGTTTTGATGCTCTCGGGAGGAGATGCTCCCGAAGTTGCTGCTCCGCCGCCGCGCGGCTCAGCCCGCCGATGGGAACGCCGCCGACGGTCGTGCCCCGCGGCACGCGGTCGCCGAGCGTGAAGACCAGCATCGTGTAGACGCCGAGCACGACGATCACGACACCGACGACGGCAAGGGCGATGATCCGCCCCCGACGTCGGTCGGGCGGCGGGAGCGACAGCGTGAACGTCTGTCCTGTGCCCCCCGAGTCGTACACGGCACCTCCGGTGTGTGGTCTGCGAACGAATGCGAGCGCGCCAGCCTAGGTGCGCCCGTCGACAATCTCGCCAAAGAGTAGAGGCTTTGGCAAGACAGAAGTCCGGCCGGACCCCTGCGCTGTGGACAGGACCCGCGATGCCGGCATGGGTATGTCAGCCAGTTCCGTCATTTGTCCGACCTTGGCGGACGTGGGACGTCGGACGTCACCTCGCGCGCGGCGCCGCCCGCATGTTCGACACGGTGCGGTAGTCACCGGCGAAGTACACCAGCGGCTCGTCACCCTGCTGGGCGACGTCCGCCGCGACCACCTCCCCGACCACGATCGAGTGGTCGCCACCGTCGTAGACCGCCCACGTACGACACTCGAGCCAGCCGATCGCACCCGCCAGCAGTGGCGCGCCGGTGAGCCCCCGGCGTACGTCGACACCCTCCAGCTGGGCGTCCAGCGGCCGGCCGCGGGTCGCGAACCAGGTGGCATCCCGAGCGCCGTCGGCCGCCAGGACCGACACCGCCCAGGTGCCGCTCGCGAGCACGGCGTCGTGGAACCGCGCGATGCGTTCGATGCAGACGAGGACCAGCGGCGGGCGCAACGACACCGACGAGACGGCGGTCGCGGTCATGGCGTGGTCGGTCCCGTCGAGAACGGTGGTGGTCACCGTGACCCCACTCGCGAAGCACGCCATGGCCGAACGGTAGGCGGCCGGGTCGACGGCTGGCCGCGTCGCGGTGTCCGCTGACGGGACGTGCATCGGGTCCCCTCTGATGGCGAGTACCTTCGGCGCCCTCACAGGCGCCTCCTCGAGATCGGGATCGGCGTGGTCCGGAACGGCCTTGTCGAGCACGTTCATCGACCATACCCGCACGAGCCGGACGGAACGGTTCCGGCGACGGGGCCGGCCGTCGGATGACCGGCTACGGCCTGGGGGGACGGTCGCCGACGGACGAGGGGGTCGAACGGGGAGCGTCCGGGGCGCGGAGGCCCCGTGCGAGGTTCCATGCCGCGCTCATCACTCCGAGCAGGACGAATCCGGCACCGAACCCGTCTCCACCCACCACGATGTCGCCCTCGGGCCTCGGCCAGAGCGCGGCCACCACCGGGATCAGCCAGCCGACGACGCCGGCCACCGCTCCGCCCGGGCCGAGGGTGGAACGACCCAGCCGGAACACCAGCGTCGCCACGAGGATCGCCAGCACCAGGCCGTAGGGCACCAGAACGCCGGACACGCGGACGTCCATGCGCGACACGAAGAGACCGGCGATCCCGGTCACGGCGCCGAGGAGCCCGACCGCGACGAGCCCCAGGACCCGGACGAAGGCCGACACGTCGTGGGAGCCTACGCCGAAGCCGAGGGAGTACGGCCCGCCGCGGGCCGGCCACGGCTCGGGCCGGTCAAGCGATCCCGGCGAAGAGGTCGGTCTCGGCGCCGGTCTCGGGGTCGCGGGGGCCGGCCACTCCGCGGACCAGCCGGTAGCACTCGAGCCCCCAGATCTGGTTGCCGAGGTTGTTGGAGAGCGCGAAGAACGGACCGTCGACGGCGATCTGGGTGGCGTGCGCCCGCATCGCGGCCATCTTCTTCTCGACGTGCGCGGCGCCGTCGATCCGCGCCGTGATGAACTTGTCCGGCACGAACGTGGGCGGCAGCTCCCCCTCGGGGTCGAGCCCCTCGAACATCGTGGCGTCCCCCGCGGCGCGGAGCCGGCGCAGCCCTTCGCGGAACAGTCCCTCGGGCATCGCCGTCCAGTAGGACTTCGGGATGTCCCACGGCTCGCCGAGGTCGGGCCGGTAGGACGGCGCGCCCGCGAGCAGCTGCGCGTAGGTCGCGACCCGGTGCGCCTGGATGTGGTCGGGGTGGCCGTAGCCGCCGAAGTCGTCGTAGGTGACGAGCACCTGGGGACGCTGTTCGCGGATGACCGGGACCAGGTGGTCGGCCGCCTCCCGCAGGTCGGCCCGCCAGAAGCACTCGGGGCGTTCGTTGGCGGGCGTGCCGATCATGCCGGAGTCGCGGTAAAGGCCCGCGGCGCCGAGCCACCGGTGGTCGGTGACGCCGAGCTCCGACATGGCGTCGGCCATCTCCTTCTCGCGGTGCTCGCCGAGGCCGTCCTGCTGGTCGGCGGCGAGGTGCACGAGATCGGGTACGAGGATCTCGCCCTCCTCGCCACGGGTGCAGGTGACGAGGGTGACGCGGGCTCCCGCCGCGGCGTACTTCGCCATGGTCGCGCCCGTGCCGATCGTCTCGTCGTCGGGATGGGCGTGAACAAGGAGGATCGAACGATCTGCTGGCATGGCCCAACCCTACGGACTCGGATCGACAGCGGTACGGACCGAACTCGGTCCGCCGGGTGCCTCGGGCGCAGCGACCCGGGGCACGGAGCACCCACCGTGGCCGGCGGCATGCCAGGATCGATCTCCGTGACCACTCAGGACCCCGCCGCACCGGCGCACGCACCCGCCGACCAGCCCGCACCGTCGTACCCTCGCCTGTCCGCCCGGACGCTGCGGTTCACCCTCGGCGCACCCAGGACCTTCACGCTCGCCCCCGACGGCGGCCGGATCGCGTTCCTCCGCGCACCCTCCGGCACCGAGCGCGGCACGGAGCTCTGGGTCTACGACGTCGCGGCGGGTGCCGAATACCGGGTCGCCGACCCGGTCGTCCTCCTGTCCGACGGCGACGAGTCGCTGTCGCCCGAGGAACGGGCCCGGCGGGAACGGTCCCGGGAGGCGGCCGGCGGCATCGTCGCGTACGCCTGCGACGCGGGCATGAGGCAGGCCGCGTTCGCGCTCTCGTCCCGGCTGTGGCTCGCCGACCTCGACGGTGGCGGCGTCCGCGAGCTCCCCGCCGTCGGTCCGGTCGTCGACCCCCGGCCAGACCCGACCGGCCGGTGTGTCGCGTACGCCTCCAACGGCGCGCTGCGGCTCGTCGACACCGCCGGTGACGAGGACCAGGACCGCGCACTCGTGGAGCCCGACGACCCGACCGGTGGCGGCATCGAGACCGGCACCGTCTCCTGGGGTGTCGCGGAGTTCGTGGCGGCCGAGGAGATGAACCGGTCCCGCGGGTTCTGGTGGGCCCCCGACGGCTCGGCTCTCCTCGTCGAGAGGTACGACGAGGCGCCGGTGCCCGTCTGGCACATCGCGAACCCCGCGCACCCCGACCAGCCACCGCACCCGGTCCGCTATCCCGCCGCGGGTACGACGAACGCCGACGTCAGCCTCTGGCTGGTCGGGCTCGACGGGACGCGGCGCGAGATCGAGTGGGACCACGCGGCCTACCCGTACCTCACGGACGTCGGCTGGACCTCCCACGGCCCGCCGCTCCTGCAGGTCATGACCCGTGACCAGCGCACCGCCCGGGTGCTCGCGGTCGACCTGCCGTCCGGTACGACCACGCTCGTGCGGGAGACGACCGATCCGGCGTGGGTCGACCTGATCCCAGGCACTCCCGCGTGGCTGCCCGACGGCCGGCTGGTGACGACCGTCGACGACGGCGAGACCCGCCGGCTCGCGTTCGGGGACACGCCGGTGACGCCGGCCCGGCTCCAGGTCGGTGCGGTGCTCGATGTCGGCGCGGGTGGCGTCCTGGTCTCGGCGACCAGCGAGCCGACCGAGCAGCACGTCGTCCTGGTCGGCCTCGACGGAACGGTCACACCGGTGACCCGGGACCCCGGCGTCCACACCGGCCGGGCGGCGGGCGACGTCCGGCTCGTCGCGTCCCTCGGGCTGGACCACCACGGCGTCCTGGTCCGGGTCCTGCGGTCGGGCACCGAGGTGGGCCAGATCGAGTCGCGGCAGGAGACCCCGCCGTTCACGCCGGTCGTCACGCTCCTGCGGCTCGGGTCGCGGGACCTCTGCGCGGCGGTCCTCTTCCCCCGCGACCACCTGCCCGGGTCCACGCGACTGCCGCTGCTGCTCGACCCGTACGGCGGACCGCACGCGCAACGGGTCCGCTCGACGCGCGCGGGCTACCTCGCCAGCCAGTGGCTCGCCGACCAGGGCTTCTGCGTCGTCGTCGCCGACGGACGGGGCACGCCCAACCGCGGACCGGCCTGGGAACGCGAGGTGCTGAACGACTTCGTGAGCACGCTCGACGACCAGGTGGAGGTCGTCGAGGAGGTGGCGAAGCACTACCCCGACGACGTCGATCCGGGCCGGGTGGCCATCCGCGGCTGGTCCTACGGCGGCTACCTCGCGGCCCTGGCCGTCCTCCGTCGACCCGACGTCTTCCACGCCGCCGTCGCGGGCGCTCCCGTGACCGACTGGCGGCTGTACGACACGTTCTACACCGAGCGCTATCTCGGCCATCCGGACCAGCAGCCGGAGGTCTACGAACGGAACGGACTCCTCGCGTCCGCGCACCAGCTCGAACGTCCCCTGCTGCTCATTCACGGACTCGCCGACGACAACGTGGTGGCGGCGCACACACTGCGGCTGTCGTCGGCGCTGCTCGCCGCAGGATGTCCCCACACCGTGCTCCCGCTCACCGGTGTCACTCACATGACGCCGCAGGAGGTGGTCGCCGAGAACCTCCTGCTGCTCGAGCTCGGATTCCTCCGCGAAGCGTTGGGTGGCGGCGCTGCTGGTTGACCCGGCGCGAGGGCAGCTGCCGGAACCTCCGCCTCTACGCCCTCAAGCCCCGCGTGTGCTCAGCCGGACGAGCCGCCTGCCTCCCGGTGCGCGGCCGGCGCCGGTCGCTGGAAGACGACGTACAACGCGACCAGCGACGGGACGAGCAGGACGGCACCGACCGCGAGGGCCCACAACACGGTGACGAGGACGGCCTCCGTCGCCGCCGCCTCCGCGACGCTGACTCCGGGGAGCAGCCAGGGCCACTGCGCGACCCCCCAGCCGGCGAGCAGGGCGACGACGGCGGCACTGGCGGTCAGCCGGACGGCGACGTACGCACGGCGTACGAGCAGCCCGAGCGAGACGACGCCGGCGCCGATCGACAGCACGATCCACGGCAGGCCGGCCGAGGTGAGCCCGGGCCACAGGTCCGGGGAGTCGGCGCGTACGACGAGCAGCCCTACCGCCGCCACCAGGCCGGCCAGGATGCCGGTGGCGAGGGCGCGGCGGCGGAAGTACTCCGCGAGATCGGCCCGGCCGCCCCGCCGCGCGTCCGCCGTGAGGTACACCGCAGCCAGGTAGGCGGTGACGACGACCGCGAGCAGCCCGCAGAACACCGACGTGGGGTTCCACCAGCTTCCGATCAGGTCGCCCTCCGCCACGCCCGGCGGGATCCGGCCGGAGGCCACCGCCCCTCCGGTGGCACCGAGGAAGAACGGCGTCACGAGGCTCGCGAGAGCGAACGTCACGCCGTACACCGTCCGCTGCCGGGCGGTCGTCGTTGCCTTGCGGAACGCGAACGCCGAGCCGCGCGCGATGATCCCGAGGGCGACCAGTGTCAACGGGATGTAGAGCGTCGACATCACCGCGGCGAACACCGACGGGAACCCCGTCCAGAACAGCACGATGACGAAGATCAGCCACACGTGGTTGGCCTCCCACACCGGGCCGATCGAGTGCTCGACCAGCCTGCGCCGGTCCTCGCCGGGCGTGCCTCGTCCACCCACGAGGTGCCAGATCCCGGCACCGAAGTCGGCACCGCCGAACAACGCGTACAACGCGAGCCCCGCCATCATCACGAACAGCAGCAGCTCCGCGGGCGTGGGTGCGTTCACGTGACCTCGTACCCCTCGACGTCGGACTCCTGCGGTGCCTCGGGCACCGGGGCGTGGCGGGCCATCCGGCGCAGCACCACGACGGTGGTGACAGTCAGCAGTGCGTACACCGCGGTGACCACCCACAGGCCGATCGTGAGGCCGGGTGCGGGGTTGACCGCGTCCGCCGTCCGCAGGATCCCGTAGACGACCCAGGGCTGGCGGCCCACCTCGGTGGTCACCCATCCCGCTTCGAGCGCGAGCCCGGCGGCGACGCCGGCACCGGCGGCGGCCCGGTAGAACCACGGCGAGGACGGCGGGCCACGTCGGCGCCACCAGCAGAGCGCGAACCACAGCGCCAGGGCCAGCAGCGCCGAGCCGAGACCGACCATGACCTGGAACGACCAGTGCACGACGTTGACCGGTGGCCGGTCGGCCGCGGGGACCTCGTTCAGGCCGCGTACGACCGCACCCGGGTCGTGGTACGCGAGGATCGACAGCCCGTCGGGGATCACGACCGCGTACCGGATCCGTTCCCCGTCGTAGTAACCGCCGACGGACAGGTCCGCGCCGCGGGTCGTCTCCCGCAGCCCCTCGATCGCGGCCAGCTTGACCGGCTGGTAGTCGGCGAGGAACTGCGCCGCCCAGTCACCGACGACCACCTGGACGGGCGTCAGCGCCGCCGCGACGACGAACGGGACCACGAACCCGAGCCGGTGGTAGCGGTCACGCTTGCCGCGGAGCCACGCGACGGCGTACACGCTGGCCGTCCCGAAGCCCGCGACCATGAAGGCCGCGAGGATCATGTGCACGGTCTGCGGTGGCGTCGCCGCGTTGAACATCGCCGCCCACGGGCGTACGTCGACCAGCCGGCCGCCGGCCATCGTGAAGCCTTCGGGCTGGTTCATCCACGCGTTCGCGGTCACCACGAAGAACGCGCTGGCGACACCGGCCAGCAGGACGGGCACTCCGGCGAGCAGGCGGGCGGTGCCCGGCAGCCGGTCCCAGGCGTACAGCCAGATCCCGAGGAAGATCGCCTCGATGAAGAACGCGATCCCCTCCAGGGCGAACGGCAGGCCGATGACCTCGCCGTACGTACCCATCAGGCCGGGCCACAGGAGCCCCATCTCGAAGCTCAGGATCGTGCCGGACACGGCACCGACCGCGAACAGGACGCCCATCGCCCGCGCCCACCGTCGGGCGAGCAGCCGGTAGGCCGGGTCGCCGGTGCGCTGGCCCCGCCACTCCACGATCAGGACGAGTGCGGGCAGGCCGACGCCGAAGCACGCGACGACGATGTGCCAGCCGAGGGACAGCGCCATCTGGACCCGGGCGGCCCGGAAGTCGGCCTCGGAGGCGGCCTCCGCGAGCAGCGACGCGAACGGGTGCAGAGAGGTCAGGTCCACGGGTCCCACCGCCTAAGTGAATGTATTCACAAGCGTCAGGTCCATCCTGCACCCGGCGGAAGACGTGTGACCAGCTCATGGGGCCCGACGCGACAGACATCACACCGAGCGTGACGACGGCCAGGGGTCGGAGCGGCGCTGGACGAGTGGATGGAACGGGTCGGAGGCGCTGCCGCGGGCCGGGTCAGCGGTGCCGCGGCAGCGCCTCGCCTCAGCCCTCGGGCAGGTCGTTCGCCTTGCGGAGAAGGGAGAAGTACTGGTCCCCTCGGACGGCCACGAACGTGTCGTCGAGCTGGTCCATGATCCACGCGACGTCACTGGGCGCCAGCTCCCAGGCCGCCACACCCACCGCGACGAACAGCGGCTTGGTGCCGTCGAAGTCCTCGGCGTTCGAACGGATCCGGGCCAGCACCTCGTTGCGGTCGTTGTGGGCGATCTGCGTCGACACGGGCAGCCTGCCGTCGGCCATGATCGTCGTGTCGCTGTGCGTCTGCCACATGCTGAAGACGACCCCGCCGAGGTGCAGCTGGTCGGCGTACGCCTTCGCCGTCGCCTCCTCCAGCGCCGGGATGTCGTCCAGCGCGTAGATCATGTCCAGGCCGAGCTTGTCGAAGTACGCCTTGTTCTGGGCGAGGAACGTCGGCAGGTGGTCCTGCGGCCAGAACGACGGGTAGAAGTAGCCGGCTCCCGACGGACCTGCGACGAGGAGATCGTTCGGTGTCGCCGTCGTGAGGTAGTGGCTGACGATGAGCGGCGCCGCGTCGGCGAGCAGGGGGCTCACCGACCAGTTGATCGGTACGCTCCCCCGTCCCGCGTCGTCCCAGATCACCCGCATCCGATGCTGGCAGTACTGGATGTTGTCGCCCTCGGCGAACGTGAAGGTGAGGTAGATCTTGTTCGCGAGTGCGGGTGCCTCGACCGCCTTCTGGGGCTTGACGGGCGCCCGGAAACCGCCGTGCACGGAGCCGTTCTCGAGGAAGTCGGCCGCGAGGACGTAGACGCCGCGCGTCGACGCGAGCCGCACACCGGCGAACTCGCCGCTGAACCAGCCGAGGTACGGCGTTCCCTTCTCGACGGACGCGAAGATGCGGTCCATCAGGTCCTTCTCCTCCGGGCTGTCGTTCGAGCCCAGCCAGAAGGGCATCGCTCCGAGGGCCACCGCGTAGTCGCGCAGCTGCAGCGAGGCGGGCACCCGGTCGTCCGAGGAGACGGCGGGCGCCGTCTTCGACGCCGACACGAGGAACTGGTTGAACATGTCGAGCGAGGCCGTGAGCTGTTGCGCATCTTCGGGCACGTCGAGCTCGTAGATGAAGTAGCTCGTCCCGTCGGCGAACCGGTGCGAGTCGTTGTCACCGTCCTGTGGCTTGAACCCCGCACCGCCGGTGTCGAAGAGCGACAGGCGCTCGGCCTCCTCGCCGACGACGAGCGTCACGACCTCCTGGCCGTCGGCCTTCACCGTCAGCTGGTGCAGCGCGCCACCCCAACCGTCCGAGGGCTGGGAGTCCTGCATCCGCAGGTACAGTTTCGAGCCACCGGTGAAGCTCGAGAGGTCGACCTCGTACACGTCCCGGTTCGAGGCGTCGCGGATCGGCCGGTCCTCCTTCATGACCTCGCCGAAGTCCTTCCAGTTGTCCGACGGGATCGGCGGGGACTGGCCCGGGTTGACGCCCAGCAGGGCACGGTGCGTGGTCCGCGGCCACAGGTGCTCGAACTGCCACGCGGTGGCCTCGATGTTGCTCGCGAACCGGCCGCGGAAGTCGTCGAGCACCCTCTTGCCGTACGGGCGCTTCGCGAGCTTGGCCGCGAGCTCCGGGCTCACGACGACGCCGTCCTCGAGGCCCGCAAGGGTGGTGGCGACGTTGATGGACTCCACGACCTCGGGGTCGTAGATGACGACTCCCTTGGCGCGGTCGAGGTGGCGGTCGATCACCTTCCACGGGTCGGTGAACAACTTGTACGGCACGCCCGAGTCGTCCAGCCAGGTCTTCTTTCCCTCGCCGGCTTCGCCTTTGACGATGTAGATCTCGGGCCTTCTGCGGTTGACGAGTCCCTGCAGGGTGGTGACCAGGAGCTGGACGTCGACCGGGGTGTCGCCGGCCATGAAGAGCGCGTCCAGCCGCTCGGGCCGGGCGAAGGTCGGCAGCTCCTGGCTCGGCGGCCAGGAGAGGCCGGTCGCGGTCGCGGCCCTGGCGGACGTGGGTGCGAGGACGTGCGCGGCAAGGGCGAGGCTCGGTGCGGCGGCGAGCAATCCGCGGCGCGTGATGCGGGGGACCGTCGTCATCGTCAGAACTCTCCTCGGTCAGGTCAGGGACCCTCGTAGGTACAGGGACCCAGGGCGTGGTCAGCGACGGGGTGGCTAGCGACGGGGTGGCTAGCGACGGGGTGGCTAGCGACGGGTGTCTGCGACGGGGTGGTCTGCGACGGGGCGGTTCGGCGACACAGGTGCGGTGGGGCTGCGCAGGTGCTTTCGGTGGATGGCGCAGGAGCTTCGGTGGCGCGGGCTGACGACCGGTCCTCCTCGAGCGATCCGGTGCGCGGCTCCTCACATCGGTGCAGATGTGGGAACGTGTCCAGCCTGGCCGGGAACGTACTGTGCAGGTATCTCCCCGGCAAGCACCCGTGTCCGCTTCCCGCCAGCACAGCAAGCACAGCCAGCACAGCATGCGCACACGGCGCGGTGCGGAGCGACGGACGCGGTGGGCCTCAGGCGCCGCCGGCCAGTACCCGCTCGAGTTCGGGCATGCGACGCAGCAGGTCCTCGCGTCGGTGTTGGACGAGGTCCGCGACCCCGGCAGCGCGGAGCCGGCACATGCCCGCATCGCCGCGGTCGGCACCCGTCCGGATGCGTTCGACCGAGGCCGCCATCCGTGCCGGCACCGCGGCGAGCACGTCGCGGGCGTCGACGCCGTACGCGCCGGCGAGTACGTGAAGGCGCCGGACCGCCTCGGGTGCGGCCAGCCCACTGGACAGCGGCACGAATCCCCATGCGGCGAACGCAACGTCGTCCATCGGACGGCCCGGGCCCGCAAGGTCCCAGTCGAGAACCCCGGCCAGTTCGACACCGGCCAGTTCGACACCGGCCAGTTCGACACCGGCCAGTTCGACACCGGCCAGTTCGACACCGGCCAGTTCGACACCGGCCAGTTCGACACCGGCCGGCGACTCGTCGTGCCGGACCACCACGTTGTACGGCGCGACGTCGTTGTGGCACACGACCTCACCGGGTGCGAGGCCACCTCGGTGCAGTCGCCACGTCGCCTCCGCCGGCCGGAACGACCGCACGGCCTCGTGGTAGCGGCGCAGCCATCC
Organism: uncultured Actinomycetota bacterium; assembly: GCA_963721745.1. Taxonomy (GTDB): domain Bacteria; phylum Actinomycetota; class Actinomycetes; order Propionibacteriales; family Actinopolymorphaceae; genus Thermasporomyces. Next base: position 152,382 of record CAVRKO010000012.1, read on the forward strand.
GCCGACCGCGGCGAGCATCCCGTCCGCATGGGCCCATGCCGGCACGTCGCGGTCGCCGACCGTCTCGCCGTCGATGTACGAGACGACCTCCCGCCCACGCGCGTCCGTACCCAACGGGCGCGGCACACCCGGCACTCCGGCGGCTCGGACGTGTGCGAGTAGGGCGAACACCGTCGGGGTCCACGGCCCCGCCGGCCGGCGTACGGTCGCGCCGATCCGCACCGCGCCGCCGACCCGGCCGCCAGGCAGGGCTACGCCGTCGAGCAGCCGCTCGCGCACCTCGTCGACGAGCGGACGGTCAGCCTCGAGCCAGCCCACGTCGTCGAGTTCCTCCGGCAGCAGCCAACGGAGCGCGTCGTGGTCGACCCTGGCCGTCGGGGCCGGCGACGTCGGTGCGAGTCGCGCCTCGTACGCCCGAAGTACCCAGCCGGCCGGCAACCCGACGTCGCCGCCCACCCGGGTCGCGACCTCGACCTCCGCACCGAGTTCCTCCCGGCATTCGCGTACCAACGCGTCGACCTCGGTCTCGCCGGGCTCGACCTTGCCTCCCGGGAGCTCCCAGCCGCCGGCGAGATCGGCGGGCGTCCGTCGACGGGCGGCAAGGACCCGGCCGGAGCTGACCAGCGCGGCGGCGACCACGACGCGCGGCGACGAAGTCTCCGGCGATCCGGTCGGTTCGTCACGTCCAGGCTGCTGCATCCGGGCCAGTGTGTCCGATGCCACATGTGATGCGGGCAGCAGTACCCGCCGTTGCGGCTCGCCAGGGTGCACGATGCCAGCGAAGCCTTCGTCGACCCGCCGCCATGCGGCGATCACGTCACCCGGCCGCCGGCAGCAGCCGCGCGTACGGCAGACTCCGGACCCGAACTCCGAGGTCGGAACGCCGAGGAGCACACTCGGTAGCGGACCGTCACAGGTGGAGGGCCGGCGCGGCCGAACGGCGTGACGTCCTAACGGGCAGCAGGTATCCGGACCGGCGCCGACCGGACGGGCGCAACCGGGCGGTGGTGCCGGGAGACACCATCCGCCAGAGAGAGAAGGAGCGAGATGGCAACGGGAGTGCTGAGCCCCGAGCGCGCACGCATCGACAGGAAGACCCTGCGCCAGGACCGGTGGTGGGTCTCCCCCTTGGTGACGTTCCTCGTCTTCACGGCGTTCGTCGTCTACTCCACGTGGCGGGCCTTCGCGGGAAGCGACTACTACGCCTCGCCGTACCTCTCGCCGTTCTACTCGCCGTGTCTCAGCACCGCCTGCGTCGACCAGGCCAGCGACTTCGGACAGCCGATCAGCTTCCTGCCGGCGTGGTTCTCGCCGGCGCTCCTGATCCTCGTCTTCCCCCTGGGCTTCCGGCTCACGTGCTACTACTACCGCAAGGCCTACTACCGCTCGTTCTGGCTCTCCCCGCCCGCGTGCGCCGTCGCCGAGCCGCACCAGAAGTACTCCGGCGAGACCAGGTTCCCGCTCATCCTCCAGAACGTCCACCGGTGGTTCTTCTACGCGTCGTTCCTCGTCGCCCTGGTCCTCACCTACGACGTCGTGATCGCGTTCCGCGACGAGAACCACGAGTGGGGCCACGCCGGTCTCGGCACGCTGATCCTGCTCGTCAACGTCGTCCTGATCTGGCTCTACACCCTGTCGTGCCACTCCTGCCGGCACATCACCGGCGGCCGGCTGCGGCACTTTTCCAAGCACCCGGTGAGATACCGGATCTGGACCTTCGTCTCCCGCCTCAACGGCAGGCACGCGATGTTCGCGTGGGCGTCGCTGGTCTCGGTCGCCCTCGCGGACTTCTACATCTACCTGCTGGCCACCCACGTCATCTCCGACCTCCGATTCTTCTGATGAGAAGGCACCTGTCGATGACACAGCCTTCTGACAAGACCGAGGTGTTGTTCGCATGAACGCAGTCGACCCAGGATTCACCGGCGAACGTCATTCCTACGACGTCGTCATCATCGGCGCGGGTGGCGCCGGACTCCGTGCCGCCATCGCGGCCCACGATGCCGGAGCGCGCACCGCGATCGTCTGCAAGTCCCTTCTGGGCAAGGCGCACACGGTGATGGCCGAGGGCGGGATCGCCGCCGCCATGGGCAACCTCTGGCCCGAGGACAACTGGCAGGTCCACTTCCGCGACACCATGCGCGGTGGCAAGATGCTGAACAACTGGCGGATGGCCCAGTTGCACGCCCAGGAGGCACCCGACCGGGTGCTCGAGCTCGAGGAGTGGGGCGCCCTCTTCGACCGTACGGGCGACGGCCTGATCTCCCAGCGCGACTTCGGCGGCCACCGCTACGCCCGCCTCGCCCACGTCGGCGACCGTACGGGCCTCGAGATGATCCGCACGCTGCAACAGCGGGCCGTCTCCCTCGGCATCGACGTCTTCATGGAATGCACGATCACCGAGATCCTCAAGGACGGCGACAACGTGGCCGGCGCGTTCGGCTACTGGCGCGAGAGCGGGCGCTTCATCACGTTCGAGGCGCCGTCCGTCGTGCTGGCCACCGGTGGGATCGGCAAGTCGTTCAAGGTGACGTCGAACTCCTGGGAGTACACCGGTGACGGTCACGCCCTCGCCCTGCGGGCCGGCGCCAGCCTCATCAACATGGAGTTCGTGCAGTTCCACCCGACCGGCATGGTGTGGCCGATGTCCGTCCGGGGCCTGCTGGTCACCGAGTCCGTACGCGGCGACGGCGGCATCCTCAAGAACTCCGAGGGCCGACGGTTCATGTTCGACTACATCCCGGAGTTCTTCAAAGCCGAGACGGCCGACACGATCGAGGAGGCCGACGGTTGGTACACCGACAAGAAGAACAACCGGCGGCCGCCCGAGCTGCTTCCCCGTGACGAGGTCGCCCGCGCGATCAACGCCGAGGTCAAGGCGGGTCGCGGCACACCCCACGGCGGGGTCTTCCTCGACATCGCCTCGCGGCGCGACCCGGAGTTCATCCGGCGCCGGCTGCCGTCGATGTACCACCAGTTCAAGGAGCTGGCCGACGTCGACATCACGAAGGAGCCGATGGAGATCGGCCCCACCTGCCACTACGTGATGGGTGGCGTGGAGGTCGACGCCGACACCGGTGAGTCCTCCGTCAAGGGCCTGTACGCCGCCGGCGAGGTCGCGGGCGGGATGCACGGCTCCAACCGGCTCGGCGGCAACTCGCTGTCCGACCTCCTCGTGTTCGGGCGCCGGGCCGGCCTCAACGCCGCGTACCACTCGATCCGGACGCGCACGACACCACGCCGGATCGACGACACCGCGGTGGCGGCCGCGGCCAACGCCGCGCTGGAGCCGTTCGACGAGGAGGGCGGCGAGAACCCCTACTCCGTCCAGCAGGACCTGCAGGAGGTCATGCACACGCTGGTCGGGATCATCCGCAAGGCCGACGAGCTCGAGAACGCGCTGCTCGAGATCGAGAAGCTCGCCGACCGGGCCGACCACCTGACCGTCGAGGGAAACCGGCAGTACAACCCCGGCTGGCACCTCGCGATCGACCTCCAGAACATGTTGTGGGTCTCCGAGTGCATCGCCCGCGCGGCCCTGGCTCGCACCGAGAGCCGTGGCGGCCACACCCGCGACGACTACCCGATGACCGATCACGACTGGGGCACCAAGAACATCGTCCTCCGCGAGCTCGGCGGCGCGATCGACCTCGACGTGCAGCCACTGCCGGAGATGCCCGCCGAGCTCAAGCAGCTGTTCGAGACGCAGAGCTAGTCCTGACAAGGGCTTCCGAGGAGAAGTGATGGGATACGACCTCTCGATGAGGGTGTGGCGCGGCGACCTCGACGGCGGCGCGCTCCAGGACTTCACCGTTCCGGTCGAGGAGGGCGAGGTCGTCCTCGACGCGATCCACCGGCTGCAGGCGACCCAGGCGCAGGACCTCGCCGTGCGGTGGAACTGCAAGGCCGGCAAGTGCGGGTCGTGCAGTGCCGAGATCAACGGCAAGCCGCGGCTCCTGTGTATGACCCGGCTGTCGGTCTTCGAGCCGTCCGAGACCATCACCGTGACGCCGATGCGGGCGTTCCCGGTGGTGAAGGACCTCGTGACCAACGTCTCGTACAACTACGAGAAGGCCAAGCAGGTGCCGGCGTTCGCGCCGCAGCCGCCCGACGCCGACGGCAAGCGCCGGATGATGCAGGCCGACGTCGAGCGCGGCCAGGAGTTCCGCAAGTGCATCGAGTGCTTCCTGTGCCAGGACACCTGCCACGTCGTACGCGACCACGACGAGAACAAGCCGGCGTTCGCCGGGCCGCGGTTCTTCCTGCGGTACGCCGAGCTCGACATGCACCCGCTGGACACCCACGACCGGCGTGAGCTCGCCCAGGGCGCCGCCGGCATCGGCATGTGCAACATCACCAAGTGCTGCACCGAGGTGTGCCCCGAGCACATCAAGATCACCGACAACGCGATCATCCCGATGAAGGAACGCGTGGTCGACCGCAAGTACGACCCGCTCGTCTGGCTCGGATCGAAGATCTTCCGGCGCGACCAGCGCGAGGAGGTCTCCGAGGGCGGTACCCGATGACGGACCTCCTCACCGACGACCAGATCACCGAGGCGTTGCGCGGGCTGCCCGGATGGGAGGGCCGCCCCGGCGCGTTGTTCCGCGCCGTGAAGGCTCCGTCGTTCCTCGCGGGCATCGAGCTGGTGTCGGACGTCGCCCAGGTGGCGGAGCAGCTCGACCATCATCCCGACATCGACATCCGCTGGACGCGGGTGTCGTTCTCGCTGTCGACGCATGCCCTTGGCGGCGTCACCGACAACGACGTCGAGCTCGCTCGGCGGATCAACGCGGCCGTCGAGCAACGCTTCGACTCCTGAGCGCCCGAGCAGGACCAGCCGTCAGAGCCCCGCTCGGGCGATGAATTTCCGGTGTCAGCGCCTTCTCGCCGGAAATACTTGCCCCAATCGCGGATCCGGTCATGTTTCTGTGGCGTCAAAGCGTTGACTCGTTGATCACATTCCCGGCATTCTGATAGGCCGAGCATTCGGACGGTACCGGCTCCCGAAGGCGCGCGCCGCGGCCGCAACCGCGACCCCATCAAAGGGGGTTCTCATGAGGGAGCGCTATTCGTACGAGATCGCGACGAGCACCTCTGACGGCCGCTGGAAGTCGGCCGTCGTCAGCGACGACACGTTCAGCCGAGACCCTGAGTCGATCGCACGGAGCCTGCTCGAGCAGTGGATCATCGACCACCAGGGCCGTCTTCCGGGCGGTCGCGTCTTCGTCTATTCCGGCGTCGGTCGGCCCGACGCCGACCAGATCGTCGCCACCGTCCGCGTGCAGGTCTTCCGTGGCGACCTCCACCACCGGGACGCGGAGCCGGCCGCGGTCGCCTACCTCGGACATGCCGCGCGCGACTATCCACGGCCTCGCACGGTCGACCAGCGGCCGGACACCGCATCGACGTCCAACCGGCTGAACCGGGTACGGTCCCGGCTGCGACTGCCGCAGGCGCGGCCTGGTGACCAGGAGGCCGACGACCACCCTCCCGAGCGGGTCGTGGTGGTCGGCCGACGGCAGCACGCCGGCCGACCCGGGCCGGCCGCCGACTCCGCCGCCTAGACGACGCCGCATTTGACGCAGCCGCCGGCTCCTCAGGAGAGCCGGCGGCCGGCGTCGTCCACCCCTCGACGGGCGGACGCCACCGCGTCGGTCGCCCGTTGCACCCGCTTGGAGGCCACGCGCACGCCCCGGTCGAGGGCGGTCAACCGGTCTTCGAGGTCGTTGATCCTGGTCCGCAGGCGGTCCAGCTCGTCGCCCACCTTGTCGCGCTGGCGGGTGGCGGACTCGAGCGACGTCTCGCGCTCGGCGAGGTCGTTCTCCGCACTCGCGAGCCGCTCCTGGGCGGCCGCGAGCCGCTTCTCGGCCTGTGCCCGGCGGGGGTCCTCCTTGTCGCCCGCCGGCTCCCCGCGCTCCTTCCGGCCCGACGATGCCGCCTTCGCCTTGGTCTTTTCGGCAGCGCCACCCGAGCCGGCTGCCTTCTTGGCGGGTGCTGTCGGCCACGCGGGACCGAAGCCGGCGTAGTCGACCGGAGCCGCGAGCTGACCGATGCGTACCTCCTCGGCGACGTCCGGGTCGACGAGTGCCGCGCCGAGGGTCGCTTCGACGTCGCGGCCGGCCTCGGTGCTGACGCGGACGCCCACCCGGTCGCCGAGCCGGTGCGTCGCCCGGAGGAGGGTCGTCAGGAGCTGTTGCCGTCGCCCCGACAGCTCGCGGAGGCGGTCGCCGTCACCGTCGGCGTAGGCGGCTCGGAACTCCTCGCCGAGTGCGAGCAGGTCCTCGACGTGGTCCCGCTCGTCGCGGGTCAGGAGGTTGACGAGGTAGGCACTCTGCGTCGGTCGGCGGAGCTTCCCGAGCGCCTTGGCGAGCTCGGGCTTGCCGTCTTCGCGGGCGCGCCGCACCTGTTCGTCGCGAGCGGCGACGAACTCGGCCGGCGGTACGGCGTACATCTCGTCCGCGGCCTCGATGAGCTCAGGCGATCGTTCCATCAGGGCCATCGTGCCCGACTCCGCCGACACAGACGGGAAGGAGGCGGCGCCACGCCGCGTTCACCGCGGCGGCACACCGCCTCCTCCGGTCCCAGCCGCCGCGACCACCTCGGTCACGACTCCCCGACCACCTTCGTCATGGCCGGGCGACGCTCCACCTGCCGGGCGTCAGCAGCTGTTCTTGCTCGCGACGACGGGCTGGTCGTCACCCTCGTGGAGGGAGTACTTCACACCCTGGATGATCGGCTGGACGATCTCCGCCGGGCTGCTGCCGTAGTTGTCGCCGTTGCTGTCGAAGATCTGCTCGTAGTGGACGTGCGCCACACCTGTGTCGACCGAACCCGCCCGGCCGATCTGGTCGCCCTGCGCGAGCTTCTGGCCCACCTCGACCATGATCGGGTCCATGTGGTTGTACATCGTGGTCCAACCCTGGCCGTGCTCGATCTTGACCGCGCCGATCTCCGGCAGCAGCTTGGACACCGTTCCGGCGGCCGACGCGAGGACCGGCTGACCGCGGGTCTCGCCGTCGTCGTAGAAGAAGTCGATCTTCGCGTCCTCGGGGTTGTGCCCGGCATACGTCGTGAATCGCCAGCGCTGGCCGCACTTGAACGGGAGCGCGAAGACCGGCCGGCCATCGGCCAGCCGCGTCGGCGCGGCCGGCTTCGGCGCCGGCTTCGGCGCGGCCTTGGCGACCGGCTTCGGCTTCGGCTTGGGCGACGGCTTCTGCGTGGCCTTGGGGGTGGGCGTGGCGGTGGTGGGCTTGGCCGTGGGCGTCCGCCGGTTCTTGCCCTTGAGGTCGGACCACGGGCTGTCGCCGGTGACGGCGCCGCCGAGGGACTGCCGGCCGCCGAGTGCGACGGACCGGTTGGCGCGGTTGACGGCGCGGTCCCGGGCGGCCTCCTGCGCCTGCGTCACCTGGCCCCCCGACGCGGCGGTGGTGATCTGCTCGAGCGTCGCGGGCTTCCAGACGGCGAGATACAGGGTGGCGCTGCCCGTGACGAACGTCAGGGTGGCGAAGATCGCGGTACCGACGCGGAGGGGCCTGCGCAGCCGGGCGGCGAGGGTACGGCGGGGGGCTCGGTGCCTGGGCATCTGTGCTGTGGGGTGTCGCGGTTGTGAGGGCGGCCTCACGAGATCTCCTTCGATCGGGTGTGCGTGTTTCTCGCACGGCCCGCCGATGGATGCTTCGGCCACACCTACCCCCGGTCAGGGGCGTTGATCGTTCCGACCGGTCGGCCTGCTCGACCGGATCGGTTATGCGGCAGGCAACTCATCACGCGTGGAGCTTCGGGAGCCGTGCTGTGCTGTGGTGCCGGGTACGGCCCCCGTGGCCGACCGGGCCATTCTGCGCTACAAAGCGTGATCAGTGCCCATCGGGGTCCACAATGCGGAAAGGTCGGGATTTGCGGCATGTCGGCCGCGACACGCCGAGGAGATCAACGATCTTGGCCCGCATCCCTCCGCCAGGCCCGCGACCGACCGCCCTACGAGTGCCCGGCGGGGCCGCCGGACGCACCCTACCGCTCACCGTCCGTGTCGCCTGGTGGCAGCGGCCGAAGGTCGACGAAAGCCCGCACCTGGGCCGTCAGCGCCCGCTCCACCGGAAGCCGTTCCATCGAGGACGCGCCGTAGAAACCGTTCACGCCGCGGGCGCGGCCGAGCACGTACGCCGCGTCGGCAGGTTCGGCAACCGGTCCGCCGTGGCACAGCACCAGCACGTCGCTCCGTACGCCGCGCGCGGCCTTCGCCCACTCCTCCGCGAGGTCGACGCACTCGTCCAGCGTCCGGGCCGTACCGGCACCGATCGAGCCGCCCGTCGTGAGACCGAAGTGGCACACGATGACGTCCGCGCCCGCGTCGGCCATCGCCGCGGCGTCGTCGGTCGAGAAGACGTACGGCGTGGTGAGCAGGTCGAGCGCCCGGGCGCGCCGGATCATCTCCACCTCGAGGGCGTAGCCCATGCCGGTCTCTTCGAGGTTGGCGCGGAACACGCCGTCGATGAGGCCGACGGTCGGGAAGTTCTGGACGCCGGAGAAGCCCAGGTGGGCGAGCTTGGCGAGGAAGGTGTCGGGGTCGTAGAACGGGTCGGTGCCGTTGACGCCCGCGAGCACCGGCGTGCGGCTGACGACCGGAAGGATCTCCTGCGCCATCTCGACGACGACGTCGTTGGCGTTGCCGTAGGCGAGGAGCCCGGCGAGCGAACCTCTCCCAGCCATCCGGTAGCGCCCGGAGTTGTAGAGCACGATGAGGTCGATCCCGCCCGCCTCCTCGCACTTGGCGGACAGGCCGGTGCCGGCGCCCCCGCCGACGATCGGCTGGCCGGCATCGACCTTGGCGCGCAACCGGCCCAGGATGTCTGCTCGTGCGATCCTGCTCATCGAGGCGCCCCCGCGGTGACGTAGGAGTGGAGGGTGTCGACCATCGCGGCCGCGAAGGCCGGGTCGTTGACGTCGAGGTCGAGCTCGACCAGGTCGACCCGCGACTGGTCGAGACCGGAACGGATGGCGTCGAACAACGCCTTGTCGGCCGCCGGGTCGTGGAACGGCCCGCCCTCGGTGGCGATGGCCGAGATCCCCTTCAGGGGAAGGAAGAGCGTGGCCGGACCGGTGGTGGCCGAGAGTCTGGCGGCGAGCCGGGTGCCGAGCTCGGCGCACTCCTCCGGGGTCGTCCGCATCAGCGTCACCGTCGGGTTGTGCACATAGAGGTTGCGGTCGGCGAACTGCGCGGGCACCGTCTCCTTCGGCCCGAAGTTGACCATGTCCAGGGCGCCGACGGAGACGACCTGCGGGATGCCGGCCTTCCCGGCGGCGGTGAGCCGCCCGGCCCCGGCGGAGAAGACCCCACCCACCAGCTCGTCGGCCAGCTCCGTGGTGGTGACGTCGAGGACGCCGGCGAGCCAACCGTCGGCGGCGAGTTGCTCGAGCGTGCGCCCGCCGGTGCCGGTCATGTGGAAGACGAGGACCTCGTACCCATGGCGTTCGAGCTCCTCGCGCGCGGCGGTCACGCACGGCGTCGTGACGCCGAACATGCTCGCGGCGAGCAGCGGCCGGGCGTCGTCCTGCTGGACGGACGGTGCGCTGACCATTCCGGCGACCGCGGCGGCGGCGTTGGCGAGGATGCGCGCCGACAGCCGGTTGACGCCGGCGACGTCGGTGACGCTCGGGACCAGTACGAGGTCGGTCTCGGCGACGTACGCCCGGGTGTCGCCGGACGCCGCCGTGGAGACGATCACCTTGGGTACGCCGAGCGGCAGCTCGCGGAACGCACGCGCGGCGATCGAGGTGCCACCGGTGCCGCCGAGCGCGAGCGCACCGTCGACCCGTCCCTCGGCGTACAGCTTCGCGAGAACCCGGGCGGCACCGTCGGCCATCGCGGTCACTGCCTGCCCGCGGTCACGGGCCTCGGCAAGCGTGGAGAGTTCGGCGCCCGCGGCCGCGGCCACATCGGCGCGCGTCACGTCGGCGGCGAAGCCCGGCTCTCCAAGGACTCCGACATCGACCACGAGGGTGTCGACGCCGGCGGCGTGGAGGCGGTCTCGTACGAACGCGTACTCGGTTCCCTTGGTGTCGAGAGTCCCGACGAGGGCGACGGTGGGCACGGTGTCCTCCCTTCGCGCGCGAACTCTTCGGCGCTGGGAAGATCCTGTCAGAGGTTTCTCGCCTGCCACCGCGAGAAACCTCTGACAGGTTCCGGTCTAGGCCAGCCGGCGAGGGTCGTCGCTAGCTGCGGGTGTCGTGCCGCAGGTGCGCGGCCTCGCCCTCCTCGCCCGATCCGAACGTCGGGGGTACGAACGTGCTCTCGAGCGTCCTTGCCTGCCCGTCGCGCGCGGACTCGATCGCCTTCACCATGACCTCGAGCGCGTGGTAGGCGTGCTCGGGCGTGACGATCGGCGTCGACCCGTCGCGGATGCACTCGACGAGGTGCTGCAGGCCGGCCGTCCACGGCCAGCGCGGGTCGCGGTCGCCGTGGATCTGCCATGCGCCCACGTCGTTGCGGAACAGCTCGTAGCCCTGTGGCGCCCAGTCGTCGCCCATCATCTGGATCGTGCCGGTGTCGCCGTAGAGCTCGATCGCCGGGCTGCGGTAGCTCTGCATCGTGAACCCGGTGGTGATCGTGGCGAAGAACGCGTCGCCGAAGTCGAGGGTGATCTGGAAGTTGTCCTCGACCTCGACCTTCATCTTCTCGCCGTCGACGACGCGCTCCGGGATCGCCGTACCCGCCATCGCGGTCACCCGCTTGGCCGGGCCGAACCATCCGGTGAGGCTCGTGACGTTGTAGACGCCGAGGTCGAAGAGCGGGCCGCCGCCGGAACGGTAGAACCACTGGCCCCACCAGGGCCCGGCCCAGCCGTACCTCGCCCGTGCCAGGCGTACCTTCCCGATGTCGCCGGCCTCGAGGTGCCGCGCCATCTCCTGGTACGTCGGGCTCAGGACGACGTGCGGCGCACAGACCAGGTGCCCGGGGCTGTCCTTCGCGAGCTCGACCAGCTTCGCCGCCTCGGGCAGCGTTACCGCCATCGGCTTCTCGACCAGGACGTGCTTGCCCGCCTCCAGCGCGGCCTGGGTGATCGGACCATGCTCGGGCATGGACGTGAGCACGAGGACGGCGTCGATGTCATCGGCGCCGACGATCTCTTCGTAGTCGGTGGTGAAGCGCGGGATGCCCAGCTGCTCCTGCACGAACTCACGCTTGCTCTCCACCACGTCGCAGGCCGCGACGGTATTGATCAGGCCACGTTCGCGGAGCTGACGCGCGAGCCCCATGTAGGGGCCCGACATCACGCTGCCGCAGCCGATGAACCCGATGTTGACAGGACGACTCACCGCAGGACCTCCCAGGACGCTCGGACTGGCCGCGATCCTATACCAGTACGTACCACGCAAGTCCATTGCATAACTGTGCGTACCACGTGATACCGTGCGGCCGTGATGGCCGACCCCATGTCCGAGCCGCTCAGCATGTCCGAGCCGATCAGCCGAGACGGTCCCGAGCCTGCGTACGAGAAGGTCCGCAGGCTGCTCGCGGCAGAGATCACGGCGGGCCGGATCAGGGCCGGCAGCCGGCTCGTTCCCGAACGGGTGCTGTGCGAGCGGCTCGGCGTCAGCCGGGTGACGCTCCGACGCGGCCTCCGCAGCCTCGTCGAGCAGGGCCTGCTCACCCCGTCCGCCGGACGTGGCTGGTACGCGACACCTGGACAGCTGAGCGAACCGCCGGGCGCGCTGATGAGCTTCACCGCCCTCGCCGCGGAGCAGGGCGTCACGCCCCACGCGCGCGTGCTCTCCCGCGAGGTGCGGGGATGCACCGCTGAGGAGGCCGGCCACCTCGACCTCGCCGACGGCGACCCGGTGCTCGTCCTCGAGCGGCTGCGGCTCTTCGACGAGGCACCGGTCGCGATCCAGGAGAGCGTCGTACCCCTCGACCGGGTACCCGTCGATGTCGCCGAGGTCGACTTCGCTACCGCATCGCTGTACTCCTCCCTCGAGGAGCGCGGGGTCGTACCCACCCGTGCGGCGTACGCCATCGAGGCCCGGGCCGCCGACCAGCGCGCCGCGCGGCTGCTCGCCGTCGACACCGGTGCGCCGGTGCTCGTCACCACGCAGACGACGTACGACCAGCGCCAGCGCGCCGTGGAATGGGGACGGATCACCTACCGCGCTGACCGCTACCGCTTCCGCGCCACCCTGACCGCGGGCGCCGAGTAACCACTGGCGACGACCACCCGAGGAGCGCCCATGACCGACACCACCCCCACGCCACTGTCGCCCGACGACATCGACGCATTCCGACGTGACGGCTTCCTGGTCGTCGACAGCCTCACCACGGCCGACGAGGTGGCGCAGCTCCGGGACATCTACGACCGGCTCTTCCAACCAGGCAACGACTTCGCAGCCGGCGACCGGCTCGAGCTCGCGGGTGCCGACGACGCCGGACGCGAGCTGCTCCCGCAGATCCTCAGCCCGGAGAAGTACGCGCCGGAGCTCCTGGAGATGCGTGCCCGCGTGCGTGCGTTCGACATCGCCCGTCAGCTCCTCGGGCCCGAGACGCGTTCGATGGGCGACCACGCGATCCGCAAGCCTCCCGGTCACGGCGCACCGACACCCTGGCACCAGGACGAGGCCTACTGGGACCCCGCGCTCGAGTACGACGCCGTCAGCATCTGGATGCCCCTGCAGGACGCCACGCTCGGGAACGGCTGCATGCAGTTCGTACCCGGCAGCCACCACCAGGACGTCCTGCCCCATCGGCACATCAGCGACGACCCGGCCGTGGAGGCGTTGGAGTACGACGGAGACGTGGCGGACCTGCCGGTCACGGCGTGCCCGCTCCCTCCGGGTGGGGCGACGATCCATGGGTCGCGGACATTGCACTACACGGGACCGAACCTGTCCGACGAGCCGCGGCGCGCCTACATCATGGGGTTCGGGCGTCCGTCCCGGCGCCGGGACGAGCCGCGCGACTTCTACTGGCAGCGCCCGTCGCCGACGCAGGCGTCGTAGCCAGGGTGTCGCAGCTGGCGGCCCGTCAGACCGACGGCCGCCGCGCTGCCGGTTGTCCACAGGGACCTGTCGTCGGCCCGGTCCGTTCAGCTACGGTTTGCGCCGCCGGCGCGCTCGCGGTCAACCCGGCGCTCGCGTACCACGCTCTCCGCTTCTACCTCGCCCATCCGCACCTGCGGAACGAGCTCGAGTCCCACGCGGGCGTCGAGCGAGTCCGAGCGGCGAACTTCACCGACGACTCCCCTGCTGCCTCTGACAGTGAGGTCGAGCGCCGATCCCCGTAAGTCGCGTCCTGCCGTCACCGCCGAGCGGCCGCTGTGTTGTGCCGGGTCACGGGTCCGGACCGCCGGGCCTGTCGAGCGGGGCATGAAGGGCGTGGATGTTCGAGAGGGTCACGGTCGACCTCGACGACCAGATGCTGCCGTCGGCGAGCTACCTCCAGGTTTGCGGCAACGGCGGGGAACTGCAGGTCACGATCAGCCCGCGGGTGGAGGCGAGGACACTCGCCGCCCTACGCCGGGACCTCGCCGAAAGCATCGCGAACGCCATGGACGCGCGACAGCAACCTTCACCTCCATGACGCCGGTCGACGACAGCATCGGTAACGGCACCGGTGCAGACCAACGGAGCTGAGCGGCCAGGACGTTCTGCCCGAGCCCACCGGAAACCCAACCCAGCAAGGGGACACTCATGAGTGAGCAACAGATGTAACCACCGCTCGGCGTCTGGGTGCGTCCCGTGGGCGATCGGAGCCGGGAGACTGCCTCCGACCTGGCTCCTACACGTTGAACTTGAAGTCGACCACGTCGCCGTCCGCCATGACGTAGTCCTTGCCCTCGAGTCGCACCTTGCCGCGTGACTTCGCCTCGGCCATCGCGCCGGCGTCCACGAGGTCGTCGTACGACACGATCTCGGCCTTGATGAACCCACGTTGAAAGTCGGTGTGGATGACACCTGCCGCCTCGGGTGCGGTGGCACCGCGCGGGATCGTCCACGCGCGCGCCTCCTTGGGCCCGGCGGTCAGGAACGTCTGCAGCCCCAGCGTGTCGAACCCGACCCGCGCCAGCATCGTCAGTCCGGACTCGTCCTGCCCGGTCGACTGGAGCAGCTCCAGCGCCTCGTCCGGCGGCAGCTCCAGCAGCTCGGTCTCGATCTTGGCATCGAGGAAGATCGCCTGCGCGGGTGCGACGAGTTGGGAGAGCTCGGCGCGGAGATCGTCGTTGGTGAGCTCGTCCTCGTCGCAGTTGAAGACGTAGAGGAACGGCTTGGCCGTGAGGAGGTTGAGGTCCCGCAGCACCTGCAGGTCAAGGCCCGCCGCATAGACCGTCGTGCCCTTCTCCAGCGCCACCTGGGCCCGGCGTACGACGTCGATCTTCTCGGCGAGATCCTTCTTGACGCGGGCTTCCTTCTCCAGCCTGGGCAGAGCCTTCTCGATGGTCTGCAGGTCGGCGAGGATGAGTTCGGTGGTGATCGTGCCGATGTCGCCCGACGGCGAGACCTCCCCGTCGACGTGGACGACGTTGGGGTCGCGGAACGCCCGCGTCACCTGGCAGATCGCGTCGGTCTCGCGGATGTGCGCCAGGAACTGGTTGCCGAGTCCCTCACCCTCCGACGCCCCGCGGACGAGCCCGGCGATGTCGACGAACTGTACGGTCGCCGGCACGATCTTGGCCGAGCTGTGGATGCCGGCGAGGACCTCGAGCCGTGGATCGGGTACGCCGACGACGCCCACGTTGGGTTCCAGCGTCGCGAACGGGTAGTTGGCGGCGAGGACGTCGTTGGCGGTCAGTGCGTTGAAGAGGGTCGACTTCCCCGCGTTGGGGAGTCCGACGATTCCGATCGACAGAGCCACGTCGAGCTAGCCTACGCAGGGCGGCCCGGCGACCCGGCCGCGGGCTGACGACGGGAGTTGTCCGAACTTCTGGTGCCGAAACGGGCGCGATCCTTCGGACAGCTAACCGGCCCCGCCGATCTTTCGCCGCGGCCGCCCCGCGATCTCGTCGCCACGGCGCGGCGATCACGCGATTGTCGGTGCCGCCCGTCAGAGTGGAACGCATGAACGGCTCGACCCTTCTCACGTTCGCCGTCGGCCTTGCCGTTGGCGTACTGCTGGGCGCCCTGCTGATCCGGGCCCGGATCGCCGAGTCGCTGGCGCGCGCGTGCGCCGAACGCGACGCGGCCGAGGGGCGGCTGGCCGAGCTGACCGCTGACCGACGGACGCTCACGGAGCAGTTCAAGGCGGCCTCCGCCGAGGCGGTGGCCCAGTCGAGCCGGCAGCTGCTCGACCTCACCGATGCGCGGATGCGATCGGCCGAGTCCGTGGTGAGCCCGGTGAAGGAGAGCCTCGACCGGTTCGACACCCGCCTGCGGGAGCTGGAGCAGTCGCGGGTCGCGCTGCAGACCGCCCTTCGCGAGCAGGTCGATGCCGTACGCCTGACCGGCGAGGCCCTGCGCAAGGAGACGGGTGCGCTCGCGACGGCGCTCCGCAAGCCGCAGGTCCGCGGCCGGTGGGGCGAGCTGCACCTGGCCCGCGCGGCTGAGCTCGCGGGGCTCGTCGACCACTGCGACGTCAGCTTCCAGCATTCGGCCGTCAACACCGACGGCGACGTCGACGGAATCCACCGTCCCGACCTGGTGGTCCACCTCGCGGGCGGCAAGCATGTGATCGTCGACGCCAAGGTCCCACTCGAGGCGTTCCTCGACGCCGCCGGGGCCGACGACGACGCCACCCGCACCGAACGTCTCGGCGCCCACGCCCGCCAGGTCCGTACGCACGTCGACGCGCTCGCCGGCAAGGCCTACTGGCGCCGCCTTCCCGCGACGCCGGAGTTCGTCGTGCTGTTCATGCCCGGCGAGGCGTTCCTCTCCCACGCGTTGGAGGCCGAGCCGACGCTGCTGGAGTACGCCGCGGAGCGCCGCGTGATCCTCGCGACCCCGAGCACGCTGATCGCACTGCTGCGGACCGTGGCGTACGCCTGGACCGAGCAGGCGCTCACCACCAACGCGCGCGAGGTGTTCGAGCTCGGCCGTGAGCTCTACCAGCGACTCGGCCGGCTCGGGCGCCATCTCGACCGGCTCGGGCGGTCGCTGGCGGGAGCGGTCGGGTCCTACAACGAAGCCGTCGGCTCTCTCGAGACCCGCGTACTCGTCAGCGCGCGTCGCCTGCACGACCTCAAGGTCACGTCGGAGGAGCTCGCCGGACCCGCGCCGGTCGAGCAGGCCGTACGCCCCCTCGCGGCCGCCGAGTTGGTGGCCTCCGCCGCTGAGGCTCGCGCAGTGCGGCGCGTTGGCGACAGTGCGTAACCGTCGAACCGGGCGATGCCTACACAATGTGCCCGATTCGGCAGAATCTCCTTGTCACGGAACGGTGACGTAACCCCCGCTCTGGGAATATCGTGCACGGGTGCGGGAATCGGACTGGGAGTACGGGCCTCAATCTCCGCGTGCTCCCTCACCTCCGTGGTCAGCCAGTCCCGATTCGGCTACATCCAGTCACCGGGCTGACCGCTCACCGGGCACGGACAGTGCCGGTGGTCCCGAACAGTTCGACCCGCAGAACTGGACGATCGATCCCTACACCCGAACGTCGGAGCCCGGGCACCCTCTCCCGCCAACAGGTCAGCACGCACAACCCGGCCGCCGCGTCGCCAGCTCGGGTCCGGCGAACGGACCGGCGAGTGGTCCGGCCAACCAGCCGCCCTCGACGTCTCCCCGACGCGGACGCCGGAGGGCGCGCCCACCCGAGCCAGACCCGACCGGACAGGCATTCGGAGAGCCACCTACCTACCCCGCGGGTGCCGAACCCCCGTGGACGTTGTCGCCGCCGGGAAACCCCGAGGCGGCGGCTCCTGACGTCAGCCAGGTACGCGGACGGCGGGCGCGCGCTGTCCCGCCGACGGAGCCCAGCACCCCACCCAGCGGCGCTGGTCGGGCATCGTCAGGTCATCCGCTGGGCGACGACAAGGACCCGTTGGACGACAGCGACGTGTTCCTGCCCCGGTTGAGCGACTCGGGCCAACCATGGGAACGGCAGCCGCGCGCGTTCGATGCGCCGCGGCCGCCGTCACGGCGCGATGACCCGCCGGACCTCGCGCCGCCGGTCCCCGGTCCGCCGGACGGCTCCCACCGGGAGCATCGGTCCCCGGGTCGCCGACGCAGGGTGCAGCCCGATCCCGCGGAGGACCCGCGACAGGCGTCCTACGCCGACCCGTCCGCGTTCCCCTACACGGATCCGCCGCTGCCGGCCGACGACTGGTACCCCGCCGACCCCCATGCCGCGTACGACACCGGTGGGCACCACATGGGCGGGCCGGAGACCCGCGAAGCCGGCACCCGCGAAGCCGGCACCCGCGAAGCCGGCACCCGCGAAGCCGGCACCCGCGAACGGCACGGACAAGGCGCCGGCTCCTACTACGACGACGACGGCAGCGGCAGCTACCACGCCCACGCCCATGGGATCGGCACGCCGGCGGTCGACCCGTTCACCGCAGGCTCCTCGAGCCCCCGCCATCTCGATCCCGCGGCTGACCCGCTCGGCGAGGTCCCGCGCCCTCCGGGCACGCCGAACGCCTCGACGACCTCCCGGCACCGCTAGGTGACCCACTGACCGGCCCGATTCCCGATGATCCGGGCTACCCGGCACACTCCGACACGACGACCGGCTTCATCGTCGAGTTCGACGAGGGGATTCCGCTCGACGAGCCGGGCCCGTACCTCGCTGGGCACCTTGCCGAGGCCGAGGAGGGGATGACCCTCCTACCACCGGTGCGGCTCACTGCGGATCCCACCGGAAACGACGCGCACCTCGCCGTTCCGGACGCCGAGGCCGACTACCCCGCCTACCTGCGGCCCCGTCGAAGCCGCGCCAGGCAGTCCGGCCGGGATGCCGACAGCCGACTGCGGACGCTGCGCCCGGATCCAGGGGCCGGCCCCCACGCCCGGTTGGACCACGGAGGGCACCCGGGCGGGAGCCTTGCCGACATCGCCGACACGCGGCATCGGGAGCCCACCTACCCCTCTGCCCGTCAGCGCCAGGCCAGCCGTGCTCCGCGTCCCGGCCAGTCCGACTATCCCGCCCGACGCGAGGCCACCGGCCGGCCCGACTCGCCCGGCCGGCGCGACTACCCTGGCGGGCCCGACTACGACTCCCCCGGCCGGCGCGACTACCCGGATCGATCCGACGACGCCACCTGGTCCGACCATGCGACGCGACCCGAGCACGCCACCCGATCCGAGCACGCCACCCGGTCCGGCCGCGCCGGGCACTCAGCCCGCGCCGGCCGTACCCCACGCGCTCGGCGCCGCCAGGGCACCCGACCGGCCGGCCTGCCAGCACCGGTTGCCGTCGCTGTCGGGGTCGGCGGCGCGCTCGCCGGCGCGGGCGTGGACGTACTCGTCACCGGTCGACTGGGCGCGTTGTTCAGCCTCGTCTTCGTCCTCACGTCCGTCGCTGTTGCCGGCGTGATCCGCCGGTCGGATGTCTTCACCGCCGGCGTCCTGCCACCCCTGTCCGCCCTCGGCGTGATCGGTGGGTTCGGGATCCTGTTTCCGGATCGCCTGAGTGGCTCGTCCTCGCCCGTCATCGCCATCCTCGCCGGCCTGTCCGCCCAGTCGTGGACGATCGTCGTCGCGTGCGCGGTGGCGCTCGGCACCATCGCGTTCAGGATCGTCGTCGGGGGATCCCCGGCGGACAGCGACGTCAGTCAGGACGAGGCGAACGAGGCCCCCGCAGATCGCGGCGCAGCTCGGGCGGGAGCGCGAAGATCAAGCTCTCATCCGCGGTTCTGACCTCTTCCGCCGCCGGGAACCCCTTCTCGTGCAGGTAGTCCAGCACTCCCTGCACGAGTGTGTCCGGCACCGAGGCGCCGCTCGTCACGCCCACCACCGCGACGCCGTCGAGCCACTGACCGTCGATCTCGCCCGCGTTGTCCACGCGGTACGCGGCCCGCGCACCGGCCTCGAGCGCGACCTCGACCAGGCGTACGGAGTTGGAGGAGTTGGCCGACCCGACCACGATCATGAGGTCGGCGGCGTGTGCGATCTCCTTGACCGCCAACTGGCGGTTCTGGGTCGCGTAACAGATGTCGTCGCTCGGTGGGTCGAGCAGCTGGGGAAACTTCTCACGGAGCCGCTCGACCGTCTGCATCGTCTCGTCGACCGAGAGCGTGGTCTGCGACAGCCAGGAAACCCGTGCCGGGTCGCGGACCTGGACCTTGTCCACGTCGTCGGGCCCCTGGACGAGCTGGATGTGCTCCGGCGCCTCGCCCGAGGTCCCCTCGACCTCCTCGTGCCCGGCATGGCCGATCAGCAGGATGTCGCGATCGTCGCTGGCGAACCGCTTCGCCTCCTGGTGCACCTTCGTCACGAGCGGGCAGGTCGCGTCGATGCTCCTGAGCGAGCGGTCGCGCGCCTGCGTGTGGACGGCCGGCGACACGCCGTGCGCCGAGAAGACCACGGTCGCTCCCTCGGGCACCTCGTCGAGCTCCTCGACGAAGATCGCCCCGCGCTCGTTGAGCGTGTCGACGACGTGCTTGTTGTGCACGATCTGCTTGCGTACGTAGACCGGCGGCCCGTAGAGCTCGAGGGCCTTCTCGACCGTGATCACGGCCCGGTCGACCCCGGCGCAGTAGCCACGGGGGGCGGCGAGCAGGACACGGCGCTCCGTCGACGTCATGCCCCTCATCGTAGGTGCCACCAGCCATGGACGAACCCGCCCACCGGCGTACGGGGCCCACTGTGGCTCTCGTCACGGCTGGTCTGTCGAGTCTGTCGCGCCGTCAGGTCTGGTGTGGATGGGGCGAGGTCTGGTGATCATGAAGAGCCCGAAGGGCTATGACCCACCGGAATCTTCATGATCACCGGGACCATGGCTGCCGCCCGGTCTGTCCGTTGGCCCTAGGCTGCCGGAATGCCGCTGCGGACTTCCGTCGAGAATCCTGCGCCCGTACGCCAGATCGCCAACCTGCTCGGCCAGTGGATCGGGCGGCTGGGCACGGTGTGGGTCGAGGGTCAGGTCGCTCAGCTCACCCGCCGGCCTGGCACATCGACGGTGTTCCTGACGTTGCGCGACCCGGCCGCCGACATCTCGATCCAGGTGACCTGCCCGCGGCGGGTCTTCGACGTCGTGGACCCACCCGTCACCGAAGGCGCGCGGGTCGTCGTCAACGCCCGTCCGACCTACTACATCCCGCGCGGCACCCTGTCGCTCGCCGCGTCCGACATCCGTCCCGTGGGCCTCGGCGAGCTCCTCGCCCGACTCGAACGCCTGAAGCGCCTGCTCGCCGCCGAGGGACTGTTCGCTCGCGAACGCAAGCGCGGCCTGCCGTTCCTCCCGGGCAAGATCGGCCTGGTCTGCGGTCGGGACTCGGCGGCCGAGCACGACGTGCTCGAGAACACCCGGCGCCGCTGGCCGGCCGCGCGGTTCCGGGTCGAGAACGTCGCGGTCCAGGGGTCGCTCGCCGCGGGTCAGGTCATCGAGGCCCTCCGCCGGCTCGACTCCGACACCGAGGTCGACGTGATCGTGCTGGCTCGCGGCGGCGGTGGGGTCGAGGACCTGCTGCCGTTCTCCGACGAAGGGCTGATCCGTGCCGTCGCCGAATGCCACACTCCGGTGGTCAGCGCGATCGGACACGAGCAGGACACCCCGCTGCTCGACCTCGTGGCGGATGTCCGTGCGTCGACGCCCACCGATGCGGCCCGGCGGATCGTGCCCGACGTCGGTGAGGAGGTGGCCAAGGTGCGCGAGCTGCGCGCGCCGCGCCCGACACGTACTCACCAGCTGGCTCGACCGCGAGGTCGCCGCCCTCCACATGGTGCGGGCGCGTACCGCGCTGGGCGACCCCGAGCGTGATCTCGGCCGCCGGCGCGACGAGATCCAGGGGCTTCGCGCGCGGGCCCGCCGCTGTGCCGGACAGGTGCTCGACCGGGCCGAGGACAACCTCGGCCACCAGCTCGCACGGGTCCGCGCCCTTTCGCCCAAAGCGACGCTCGAACGCGGATATGCCGTACTCCAGAAGGAAAATGGCGCCGTGGTCCGAGACCCCGCGGACGTGACGCCCGGAGAACACCTTGATGCCCGGGTCGCGGCCGGCCGGTTCGGCGTGGAAGTCAGGGATCTCGCCGAAGGCTGACCGACGAGGTGCGACGATAGGGTTTCGACTGTGAGTGAGCCCGAGACCGCCGAGCCTGGGACCCCGTTGTCCTACGAACAGGCCCGCGACGAACTCGTCGACGTCGTACGCCTGCTCGAGAACGGCGGCACCACCCTCGAGGAGTCCCTTCGCCTGTGGGAGCGCGGCGAGGAGCTGGCGAAGATCTGTCAGGGTTGGCTGGACGGCGCACGGGCCCGGCTCGAGGCGGCCCGGGTCGCCGTACCATCCGACGAGGTGGAAGACCGCAACAGAGGCGAGTAGCGAGGGGGCTGTCCATGTCCGATGTGAACGCCGAAACCATCGTCGTGCCTCCCCCGCTGCGTACCGACGCCGACGCGCCCGACCGCAACCTCGCGCTGGAGCTCGTCCGCGTCACCGAGGCGGCCGCGATGGCCGCCGGCCGATGGGTCGGCAGGGGCGAGAAGAACGGCGCCGACGCGGCGGCCGTCAACGCGATGCGCACGCTCATCGCGTCCGTGAGCATGCGCGGCATCGTGGTCATCGGCGAGGGCGAGAAGGACAACGCCCCGATGCTCTACAACGGCGAGGAGGTCGGCTCGGGCGAGGGACCCGACTGCGACGTCGCGGTCGACCCGATCGACGGCACGACCCTCACCGCCAAGGGCATGAGCAACGCGGTGTCCGTCCTCGCGGTCGCACCGAGGGGCGCGATGTACGACCCGTCGGCGGTCTTCTACATGGAGAAGCTCGTCACCGGTCCCGAGGCCGCGGACGTCATCGACATCACGGTGCCGGTCGGCGAGAACATCCGCCGGGTCGCCCGGGCCAAGCGCGGGTCGCCGGCCGACGTGACGGTCGTGATCCTCGACCGGCCGCGGCACGAGGAACTGGTCCGCGAGATCCGCGAGACCGGCGCGCGGATCAAGTTCATCACCGACGGCGACGTGGCCGGTGCGATCACTGCCGCCAGGCCCGACACCGGCGTCGACCTGCTGGTGGGCATCGGCGGGACGCCCGAAGGCATCATCGCCGCGTGCGCCATGAAGTGTGTCGGCGGCATGATCCAGGGCCGGCTCTGGCCGCGCGACGACGACGAACGCCAGAAGGCGATCGACGCCGGACACGACATCGGCCGGGTACTCACCACCGACGACCTGGTCCAGGGCGACGATGTGTTCTTCGTCGCGACCGGCATCACCGACGGCGAACTCCTGCGGGGCGTCCGCTACCGCGGCGACGGTGCCGCGACGCACTCACTGGTGATGCGCTCGCGCAGCGGCACGATCCGGTCGATCATCTCCGAACACTCGCTCGCGAAGCTCCGGGCGTACGCCACGATCGACTTCGAGGGCCCCAACTAGCCGACGGTTCCGGCGCACGAGCCGACCAGCGCCAGCAGTGGCGCGGCCGGCTCGTGGCCGTGTCCGGCGCGTCGCACCGCTGCCCTCAGGCGGAGGGAGTCCCGCGCCGGAACCACCGGCGTTTCGGCGGCCGGGCCACGACCTCGCCGAGCAGGATGGTTCCCCTGACCCGCACCACCGGGGTTCCCGGGCCGGGCGTGCCACGGGACTTGTTCGTCCGCGACCCCAGGATGAGCCCGCCGCCCTCGAACACCACCGCGATGTCGTCGGGCACGATGAGCGTGACCTGGCCCAGGCCCACCTGGACCTCGAGCAGGATCTCGTGGGGTACGACCGCTTCGGTGAGATCGAGCTTCACCTCTCCGAGGAAGGCGCGGGCCGTCATCCGCCGCGGCGCCAGCCAGGGTCCCGACAACGACTGTTCGCCCAGCACCGCGTTGATCTCACGTGGCCCCGGCTGGGTGAGTGCCCCGTGGTCGCCGGGAGCGGATGCGGATCTGGAGCGGTCCGTTCCAGTCCTGGCCAGGCGGCCGCCCTCGTCGGCACCCGGCAGGTCCGCCGTGATCGGGCTCAGCTCGGCGTAGGTCCTGGCGGCGAACGTCCGCTCGAGGCGTTCCTCCAGTTCGGCGAGGTCGATCCGGCCTTCGGCAGCGGCCGCACGGAGCACCTCGGCCGTCTTGTCCCTGTCGGCATCGGACGCCCGAAGGTCGCCCAGCCCGCTCGCCGACCACCGCGCCTCGCTCATCTGGACCCCGCTCCTCGCCGCCCGTCCGCAGGCTTACGAGGCTATCCGCTGCGGCCCGCTGGTGAGGGTGCTCCGCCGCCTCCGTACGACGGCCGCTCACAGGCCGGCCTCCGGAGAGCTGCGTCCGTAGGGTGGACGACGTGGTGGACGACGCGACCGCGGACAGCCGCCGAAGGCACCCGGGTGCGGACCGGCACGGTGCCTCGGGCGAGGACCACGGCCGCCCGGTCACCCTGGCCCGCGAGGAGTCGGACCGCGGGTCGGTCGCGCTCCGGCGTCGTCGCGACGACGTACACGGCGAGGTCTATGAGCTGATCGCCAACGGCACCTTCGTCATGGACACTGTGGAGACGTCGACCGAACGGCTGCTCGCCCGCGCAGCTGTCGACGTGGCGGCGTCCCGCGTCGACGGTCCCCCTGCCCTGACCGTCGCGTGCGGGGGCCTGGGTCTCGGGTACACCGTGCGGGAGCTGCTCGACGACACCAGGGTGGCAGCGGTCGAGGTCGTGGAGATCGAGCCGCCGATCCTCAACTGGGTCCGGCGCGGCCTGGTGCCCCCGACTGCCGGCGTCCTCGCCGATGCCCGGGTGCGGACGTATGTCGGCGACATCCGGCACTGGCTGCCGGGTCGGGCGGCGCACAGCGTGGACGTCCTGCTGCTCGACGTCGACAACGGACCGGACTTCCTGGTCCACCTGTCGAACGCCGAGGTGTACGACGCACCGTTCCTGACCGCGGCCAGGCGGGTCCTCCGTCCCGGCGGGGTCCTCGCGGTCTGGTCGGCGGCGCCTTCGCCAGACCTGCGGCGCCGGCTGCGGGATGCGTTCGGGTCGTGCGACGAGCTCCGCCGCTCGGTCGTACGCGAGCAGCGTGACGTCGACTACTTTCTCTACCTCGCGCCGTCCTGATCACAAGCTCCGCCCGTCGGACCGCAGTCACTTCAGCCGCCTGCCTATACAAAGTGTGTATATACACTGTGTATACACCGTGTGTAGAGTCCGGCTCATGTCGATCGGACACACCCTGTTGGGACTGCTCGAGGGCGGGCCGCGGCACGGCTACGACCTCAAGCGGGCCTACGACGAACGGTTCGCCCACGACCGGCCCCTGCACTACGGCCAGGTCTACTCAACGCTGTCGCGGCTCCTGCGCGGCGGCCTCGTCGAGGTCGAAGGTGTGGAGGCCGGCGCGGGCCCGGACCGCAAGCGGTACGCGATCACGTCGGCGGGCGTCAGCGACGTCGCGCACTGGCTCGCCACGCCGGAGAAGCCGGAGCTGTACCTGCAGAACACCCTCTACACCAAGGTCGTGCTGGCGATGCTCTCGGGCCGGCCACCCGAGGAGGTCCTGGAGACCCAGCGCGCCGCCCACCTGGACGCGATGCGCGAGCTGACCCGTCGGAAGGCGGCCGGCGACCTGGCCGACCAGCTCATCTGCGACCACGCGCTGTTCCATCTCGAGGCCGACCTGCAGTGGCTCGAACTCACTACCGCCCGCCTCGACCAGCTGAGCAAGGAGATCACCGCGTGAGTGCCACCCACGATGCCGCCGCGGGGAGCGGCAACGGCCAGCCGGCCGTGCTCGAGGGCATCGACCTGCGCAAGTCCTTCGGCCAGACTCCCGCGCTCGACGGTGCCGGCCTCCGCGTGTTCGCGGGCGAGGTTGTCGCCGTGATGGGCCCCTCGGGCTCCGGCAAGTCCACCCTGCTGCACTGTCTCGCGGGCATCGTCCGACCGGACGCCGGCGAGGTGCTCTACCAGGGCGTCCGGCTCACGGCCCTGCCCGACCGCGAGCGCAGTGCCCTGCGTCGTACGGACTTCGGCTTCGTCTTCCAGTTCGGGCAGCTCGTCCCTGAGCTCACCTGCCTCGAGAATGTCAGCCTGCCGATGCGCCTTTCCGGCGTACGCCGTGGTGATGCGGAGCGCCGGGCGCGCGACTGGCTCGACCGGCTCGAGGTCGCGGACGTCGCCGACAAGCGTCCGGGCGAGACGTCGGGCGGCCAGGGCCAACGGGTCGCCGTGGCCCGCGCACTCGTGACGCAGCCCACGGTGATCTTCGCCGACGAGCCGACCGGCGCCCTCGACTCCCTGAACGGCGAACACGTGATGAAGCTGCTCATCGGTGCCGCGAAGGAGTCGGCCGCCGCGGTCGTCCTCGTCACGCACGAGCCGCGGGTGGCGGCGTACTCCGACCGGGAGGTCGTGGTCCGCGACGGCAGGTCACGCGACGCGGGGGTCCGAGGGTGAGCGGGCGTTCCGTCGCCACCTGGGCGAGCGACCTGCAGCTCGGGTGCCAGCTCGCGCTCAGCGCGGGCCGCACCTCCCTGGGGCGGCTGGCGATGACCGCGGTCGGTGTCGGGCTCGGCGTCGCGGTGCTACTCCTCGCCGCCTCGGTCGGTGGGCTGCTCCAGGCACGGGGCGACCACGGGGACGCGCGCGCCACCCCCCAGCAAGGCGCCGACACCGCACCCGCGCCCGCCCGCCCAGGTCCTGGCGAGCTGCTCGTCGTCCCGCGCTACGACATGTTCCACGGCAGCGCGGTCGACGGATATGTCCTGGAGACCGGCGGTGGCAAGCCGCCGCGCGCGCCCGGGGTGACTCGGCTGCCCCGCCCGGGCGAGATGGTCGTGTCGCCGGAACTCCGCGCGCTGCTCACCTCGGACCAGGGCAGCTTGCTGCGGCAACGACTTCCCTTCCGCATCGTCGGCACCATCGGCGACGACGGCCTCGTCGGCCCGCGCGAGCTGTTCTTCTACGCCGGCGCCAGCCACCTCGCCGCGCAGCAGAACGCCGTCGTGGTCAGCTCGTTCGGCCGGCCGCCGATTCGCGGCGAGGCTCTCGGCGCGACCCTGCTGCTCCTGCTCACCGTCGGAACCGCGACCCTGCTGATTCCCGTCGTGGTGTTCCTCGCCGCCAGCGCACGGCTCGCGGACGAGGCGCGCGAACGCCGGCTGGCCGCGCTCCGGCTGGTCGGCGCGGGGGCCGCACAGGTACGCCGGATCGCTGCTGGCGAGGCGTTCGTCGGTGCCTTGGCCGGACTGGTCGTCGGCGTTGCGGTGTTCCTCGCGGGCCGGCAGCTGGCGGCGTACCTCACCCTCCCCATGGTCGGGCCAGGCTTGTTCGCCTCCGACATCTGGCCGGCGCGGCAGCTCGCCGTCCCGACCCTGGTGGGGGTGCCTGTCCTCGCGGTGGGCATCGCGGTGTTCTCGCTTCGGCGGCTCGTCATCGAGCCGCTCGGCGTGGTGCGCCGGGCCCGCGTCGTACGCCGACGGCTGTGGTGGCGGCTGCTGCCGTTCGTCGCCGGCGTCGCCCTCCTGGTCGGCGACATCGTGCTCGGCACGGGCATCCAGCACTCCGCCACCGCCGGCGTGGTCCTCCTCCTGTTCGGGATTCCCGCGTTCCTGCCGTGGGTGATCGACCGCGTGGTCGGCGGCCTGCGCGGTGGATCGCCGTCGTGGCAGCTCGCCGTCCGACGGCTCCAGCTCGACAGCGCGACTCCGGCGCGGATCGTGGGCGGCGTCGCGGTCGCGATCGCGGGCGGCATCACCTTGCAGACGCTGTTCATCCCGGCCGAGGACGAGTTCGTCCAGCGGAACCCGTCGTACGCGCAGGAGATCCGGCTCGAGGGGTCGGTCCACGACGTGGACAACCTGGTCCGGGTGGCGGGCGATCTGGCGAGGACGGACGGCGTACGGACCGCGTTCACGTATGCGATCACCGACGTCGTGGATGCGCAGGACCGCTACACCCGCGTGTTCGTTGGCTCGTGCCAGGCGCTGCGGCGCCTGGCACGGATCCCGCGGTGCGCGGATGGTGATGTGTTCGACGCCAGCCCGCCGACGGCCCAGAGCGACGCCGCGGCTCGCCCGGCGCCGGGCGCGACCGTGCGGTTCTTGAGCAACCGCTCGCCTGACCGCACCAAGGGCGTGCGGTGGACAGTCCCGACCGCCACCGCGAAGGTCGAGACGCGGGCCGATCCGACCGTCGACGACTTCTATCCGGCGTCGATCCTCGCGACGCCGAACGCCCTGTCCGATGTCGAGGATCCGG
Source organism: uncultured Actinomycetota bacterium (assembly GCA_963721745.1). Taxonomy (GTDB): domain Bacteria; phylum Actinomycetota; class Actinomycetes; order Propionibacteriales; family Actinopolymorphaceae; genus Thermasporomyces. Next base: position 179,638 of record CAVRKO010000012.1, read on the forward strand.
ATCTCACGCTCTGGGGCGTACTGACCCCGGATCCCGCCCGGCCAGACACCGTGGAGCGGGTCCGGAACGTGGTCACCACGCTCGGCTGGGACGCGCAGGCACAGCAACCCGCGGAGACCCGCTCGGACAAGGTGTACGCGACCATCCGGGCGGGACTGACCCTCGGCTCGGTCGTCGTCCTCATCCTCGCCGCACTCAGCCTGCTGGTCGTGAGCCTGGAACAGGTCCGCGAGCGCCGCCGGTCCCTGGCAGTGCTCGCGGCAGCGGGCGTGCACAGGTCGGTCCTCGCCTGGTCGCTCCTGTGGCAGGCGGTCGTGCCGATCGCGCTCGCGCTCGCGGTCGCTGCGGTGACGGGCTTCGGTCTGGGCACTCTCCTGCTGATGATCAGCCACAAGCCCTTCGGCTACGACTGGGGCGGGGTGGCCCTGCTGAGCACGGCCGGACTCGTCGCGGTCCTGCTCGCGACGGCAGGAACGCTCCCGGCCCTGACCCGGGCCGTCAGCCCGGAGGGCCTGCGCGCCGAGTGAGGTCAGCCGGCCGCGGTCTCGAGGCGTTCCAGCTGGTCGGGGGTCAGCTCCAGGTCGGCCGCCGCGACGTTCTGGTCGAGGTGGGCCAGGGTGCTCGTCCCCGGGATCGGGAGGATCGCGGTCGACCGGCGGAGCAGCCAGGCCAGCGCGACCTGGGCCGGGCTGGCGCCGAGCTCGTCCGCGACCTCCGCCACCGGTCCCGGACCCTGCGCGAGGCGCCCGAGGTCGAGGGGATGGAACGGTAGGAACGCGATGCCCTCGCTCGCCGCGATCTCGAGCACCGAGTCGCTCGCCCGCAGCCGCAGGTTGTACTCGTTCTCCACCGAGACCACCTCGCCGATCTCCTGTGCGACGCGAAGCTCCTCGACGCTGACGTTGGACACCCCGACGTGGCGTAGGAGCCCGCGCTCCCGAAGCGCGTGGACCGCCGCCACCGTTTCCCCGAACGGCGTCGGATCGTCCGGCATCCGGCGGACGTGTACGACGTCGATCGCCTCGACCCCGAGCACGCCGAGGTCGTGCTCGACGGCCGTCCGTACCTCCTGCGGGGTCCCGGCGGGAGCGAAGCCGTGACCCTCGCGGCGGGCACCGACCTTCGACGCGATCACCACGTCGTCGGCGTAGGGGCGCAGCGCCGCAGCGAGCAGGTCGTTCGCGACGTCGGGACCGTAGTAGCCGGACGTGTCGAAGAACCGGATGCCGAGGTCGTACGCCCGCCGCAGCACGTCAATGGCGCCTTGACGGTCGGGCGCCGGGCCGAGCGCACCGGGTCCGGGCAGCTGCATCGTGCCGAACCCGAAGCGCGGAAGCGGGTCGCCGCCGACGCGGATGGTGCCCGCCCGGCCGGCGAGGGACGGCGCGGATGGTGAGGTGGCGGACTCGGTCGCGGACTCAGTGGCGGACTCGGTGGCGGAGGGTGCTGGATCGGTGTGCGACGCGGCCATGCGGAAGCCCTTCCGTTCGTGGGATGGCAGTGAGACTGGGAACTACTCAGCTCGGGACGGTAGCATAAGTGGACGTTGCGTCCACTTATGCCGATCCGTCAAGTGGACGCCGTGTCCGGTCGCGCTAGGGTGACCTCATGCCCCGTCCCGAACGCGCCGACGCGGCCCGCAACCGCCAGCGGGTGCTCGATGCCGCACAGGGCCTGTTCACCGAACGCGGCGCGCGCAACGTCACCATGGGCGACGTCGCAACGGCCGCGGGCGTAGGACGCGGCACGCTGTACCGCAGGTACCCCGACATCGCCGCCATCGCGACCGCCCTGCTCGACGAGCACGAGCGGGCGCTGCAGGACGAGCTGATCCGCGGCGATCCCCCACTGGGCCCCGGGGCCCCGCCCGCGGACCGGCTGGCCGCGTTCTACTCCGCCATGGTCGACCTGCTCGAACGCCACATCCACCTCGTCCTCGGCGCCGAGATCGGGCACGCGAGGTTCACGACCGGCGCGTACGGCTTCTGGCGGGTCCACGTCCGGTCCCTGCTGAAGGACGCCGGCGTACCCGATCCCGATCCCCTGGTCGACGTACTCCTCGCTCCGCTCGCTCCCGAGGTCTACGACCACCAGCGGCACGAGCGCCGGATCGCGGCCCGGCGGATCCGTGCCGGTCTCCAGGATCTCGCCCACCGCGTGCTGTCCGACAGATGATCCGCACGCGGACCGGGACCTCGTGGAGCCAGGACCGCATGGAGCCGGGACGACGTGGACCCGGGACCCATGTGGACCGGGACCACGTGGACCCGGGACCGCGTGAAGCTCGTCACGTCGCTGTCCGTCGGCCCGCTGGCGAACCGAATACCTTGATGCGATCAACGTTGACAATGTGTTGTGGACGGCCGGACAGTCCTCGTAACGAGGGAGGTCGACATGCCGTCCACAGTCGTCCCGCAGCGACCGTCCGAAGGCCCCATCGCCGTGCCACCCGGGCTCGCGGGAGTCGCGGTCACCGACACCGCGCTGGGAGACGTCCGCGGTCGCGAGGGCTTCTACCACTACCGCCAGTACTCCGCGGTCGACCTGGCCCGCGAACGCGGTGTCGAGGATGCGTGGCACCTGCTGTTCGACGGCGAGCTGCCCGACCGCGCCCGGCGGGACGATTTCGAGGCCCAGATCGCCCCGCTTCGCCGGCTTCCCGCCGAGGTCGCGGACGCCCTGCCGGCGATCGCGAAGGCCCGGCCCACCCCGCTGGACGGACTGCGGACGGCCGTGTCCCTCGCTGGCGCGTCGGCCCGCCTGCAGCCGATCTGGGATCTCGACGAGCCCGCGCGGCGGGCCGACGCCCTGCGGGTCTGCGCGCAGGTGCCCACGCTGCTCACGGCACTGCACCGGCTGGCCCGTGGCGAGCAGCCGATCGAGCCGCGCGACGACCTGCCGTACACCGCGAACTACCTCTACATGCTGACCGGCGAGGAGCCCGACCCGCGCCACGCCCGCGCCATCGAGCGCTACCAGGTCTCCACGATCGACCACGGCTTCAACCCGTCCACCTTCACGGCGCGGGTCATCGCGTCGACGGGTGCGGACGTCGCTGCCTGCGTGGTCGGGGCGATCGGCGCGCTGTCAGGTCCGTTGCACGGTGGCGCCCCGAGCCGCGCGCTGGACCTGCTGGACGCGATCGGAACGCCGGAACGGATCGACCCGTACATCCGGGCCCGGATCGAGAACGGCGAACGGATCATGGGGTTCGGGCACGCGGTGTACCGCACGTACGACCCCCGGTCCGGCATGCTGCGCGACACGGCGCAGGAACTCGGCGGTGACCTGGTGGAGTTCGCGATCCAGGTCGAGGCCAGGGTCGAGGCGCTGCTCGCCGAGCTGAAGCCGGGTCGCGACCTGCACACGAACGTCGAGTTCTACGCCGGCGTGGTGATGGAGCTCTGCGGACTGCCCCGCGCGATGTTCACCCCGACGTTCGCGTGCAGCCGGGTGATCGGATGGTGCGCACACGTCCTCGAGCAGGCGCGCGAACGCAAGATCATCCGGCCGGGTGCGAGGTACGTCGGACCACCGCCGCCGCAGCCGCTTCCGGAGGCCTAGGACGGCGGCGGGCCGGTGTAGAGGGCACGCGGCCGGAACCTCAACCGGTGCGGGTACTCCTCCAGCGCGTGCGCGACGAGCCCCGCCATCCGCCCGAGGAGGAAGATCACCTCACCCGAACCAGCTGCCAACCCTGCCTTGACAACCAGGGCACCCAACGCGAAGTCCACGCTCGGGGCGGGGCCGCCGTGCTGGCCCGCAACCGATAGCAGCACGTCCACCGTACGGTCGAGGGCGCCCTTCCCACCCGCCCGCCGCACCAGGTCCAGCAGGGCGTCCGCGCGCGGGTCCCGGTCGGTGTAGACCGCGTGGCCGAACCCCGGCAGGGCCTCTCCGCGACGCAGCCGGGCACCGACCAGTTCGCGTACCCCGTCGGGACCGCCGCCCGCGTCCACCGCCTCGCGAAGGAACGACTCGACCGCGGCCGAGTGCGCGGCGTGCAGCACACCGCCGCCGGCACAGAGCCCGGTGAGGACGACGAGGTACGGGTCCGCCCATACCGATGCGGCGACCCGCGCCGCCAGGGTGGACGCGGCCAGCTCGTGGTCGGCGAGGAGGACCAGGGCGGCGTCGACGGCGCGGATCTCGCCCCGCCGCGCAGGACGGTCGGCGAGCCGCGACCACAGCCGTTCGGCGATCGAGTCTCCGGTCGCAGGTGTGCGCTCGGGCAGGCAGTCCACCGTCCCGGCGATCAGGGCGCGCGCCGAGGCCGCGACGGCGCCGGGTCGGCGGTCGTCCCGCATCGGGTCGCAGCCCGCGAGTGCCGCGACGACCACGCGCATCCGGTCGACCGTCCGCGCCGAGGCGGGCAGGGCGTCCTGGGCCCGCCGGCCGACCCGTACACCCGACCACGAAGCCTCCCACGGCCGGACGTCGGACCGGCCCTCCCATGGGCGGACGTCGGACGGGCCGTCCTCATCGGTCTCGCGTGCCGCCCACAGCAGCTCCGCGACATCCTCGAAGGACCGGGTCCGTGCCAGCTCCACCGCGTCGTGGCCGCGGTAGTAGAGCGCTCCCTGCGGGTCCAGCAGGGTCAGGTCAGTGTCGATCACGACCTCGAAGGCGCCGGCTCGCCCGCCCCGACGGTTGCGTCGGGCCAGCCGTTCGATCTCGGTCCTCGCGAACCTCGACGAACGGCGGTCCTCCCCGCGGTGCCGGGTCAGCACTCCACGGCTGACATATGCGTACACCGTCTCGGGTTTGACGCCGAGCAGGTCCGCGGCCTGCCGGGTCGTCATCCACCGCGCGGCTTTCGTCACATCGCCAACCTCATCACATCCGCCGGAGCGGGTGGGTCATAGAGTCGGGCACATGGCCGAGGAGCAGCCGCCGCGTCCCGGGTCCGCGCGCAAGCCCGACCAGGGCCCTGACCAGGACGCCGCCTACCGAATCGAGCGCGACACCATGGGCGAGGTCCGCGTACCCGCCCACGCCCGGTGGCGCGCGCAGACCCAGCGTGCCGTCGAGAACTTCCCCATCTCCGGCGCCACCCTCGAGAGCCAGCACATCCGCGCGCTGGCACTCATCAAGGGCGCCGCCGCGAAGGTCAACGCCGAGCTCGGGGTCCTCGACGACGACCTTGCCAAGGCGATCGTCGACGCCGCGGCTCTCGTCGCCGCCGGCGCGCACGACGACCACTTCCCGATCGACGTCTTCCAGACGGGTTCGGGCACGTCGAGCAACATGAACACCAACGAGGTGATCGCGTCGCTCGCGACCGAGGCACTCGGCCGACCGGTCCACCCCAACAACCACGTCAACGCGTCGCAGTCCAGCAACGACGTGTTCCCGTCGTCGATCCACATCGCCGCGACCGACGCCACCCTCAACACCCTGGTCCCGGCGCTCGACCATCTCGCGGAGGTGTTCGAGTCCAAGGCGGCCGAGTTCGCCGACGTGGTGAAGTCCGGGCGTACGCACCTGATGGACGCGACGCCGGTCACCCTCGGCCAGGAGTTCGGGGGGTACGCCGCGCAGGTCCGCTACGGCATCGAGCGGGTGGAGGCCACAGTGCCCCGCGTCGCCGAGCTCGCGCTCGGCGGCACCGCGGTCGGCACCGGCATCAACACCCCGCCTGGCTTCGCCGCCAAGGTGATCGCCGAGCTCGCCACCGCCACCGGCCTCCCGGTCACCGAGGCACGCAACCACTTCGAGGCGCAGGGTGCCCAGGACGCGCTCGTCGAGCTCTCGGGCCAGCTCCGCACCATCGCGATCGGGCTGTACAAGTCCGCCAACGACATCCGCTGGATGGGGTCGGGGCCCCGCGCCGGACTGGCCGAGATCGCCCTCCCCGACCTCCAGCCCGGGTCGAGCATCATGCCGGGCAAGGTCAACCCGGTGATCTGCGAGGCCGTCCGCCAGGTCGTCGCGCAGGTGGTCGGCAACGACGCGGCGGTCGCGTTCGGTGGGTCGCAGGGCGACTTCGAGCTCAACGTCATGCTGCCGGTCATCGCCCGCAACCTGCTCGAGTCGATCCGGCTGCTCGCCAACGTGAGCGTGCTGTTCGCCGACCGGCTCGTCGCCGGCATCGTGCCCAACGTCGAACGCTGTAAGGAGTACGCCGAGTCGTCCCCGTCGGTGGTCACACCGCTCAACCGCTACATCGGCTACGAGAACGCCGCCACGGTCGTCAAGGCGGCATTGGCAGAACGCAAGACCATCAGGCAGGTCGTCCTCGAGCACGGCTACGTCGCGCGCGGCGATCTCACCGAGGAGCAGCTCGACCGGGCCCTCGACGTTCTCTCGATGACCCACCCGTGACCGGCCTCGCATGAGCGGCCCTCACCTCGGCGGCCCTCACCTGGGTGGCACTCACCGAAGTGACGTCGCGTCGGAGGAGCCGGAGCCGCGACCTGTCGCGGCACAGGTGCGCGCCTTCCACGAGGCGTTCGGGCTCGGGGTCGCGACGTCACCCGACCCGCGCCCCGACACCTGGCAGCTGCGGGTCGCCCTGCTGCGCGAGGAGTTCGAGGAGTACGTCGCGGCCGCGGAGGCGGGTGACCTCGAGGGGGTCGCCGACGCGCTGGCGGACATGACCTACGTGATCTACGGAACGGCGTGCGAGTACGGCATCCCGCTCGACGACGTGCTCAACGAGGTGCACCGGTCCAACATGAGCAAGCTGGGCGCCGACGGGCAGCCGGTTCGGCGGGACGACGGCAAGGTGCTCAAGGGACCGGCGTACTCCCCTCCCGATGTCGCCAGGATCCTTCGCACCAAGACGTGAGCCACCGGGCGGTCTGGTCCACCGGCACCCGTCCAGCGGCACCGGTCCGGCGGCGCCGGGCCGGTGGGCGATCCGTCTGCCCGTCGGGGTGTGCTCTCCCGGTAGGGTGCCCGCGATGAGCGCACCGACCTCCCCTTTCGGCGTTCCGGAGCTGCCCGCGGGCGCGAGGCCGTCCGGCGCGGCGCCGTACTGGTTGCCCGGCGCCCAGATCTGGTGGCGCTACTGGCCACGAGCCATCCGCCCGATGCGGGTCGTCCGCGACGACGCCGACGGTCTGGTCGGCTGGCTGGCGCCGCGAGCACCGTTGCTCCGGACCGTCCTCGCCGACGGGCGAGACCTGCGGTCGCTCCCCATCGGTCGGGCCCGCTTCACCGCATCCCGGGCGGTCAGGCGGGACGTGTGGCGAGGTCCCGGGATCCTCAAGGTCGCGCCCACGGGCGTGCCCTGGTCGGTCTGGCTGTTCTGGGACGCCACGGGCGCGTTCCGGAACTGGTACGTCAACCTCGAGCGCGTGCACATGCGGGACGACCAGAACGTCTACACCCGCGACCATGTGCTCGACGTCGTGGTACGCCCCGACCGCAGCGTCACGTGGAAGGACGACGACGAGTTGGCGGCGGCGGTCGACGCCGGGCGCTTCACGGCGGGCCAGGCCGAGGAGTTCCGGTCACACGCCCGCGAGGTCGAGGCGCTCGTCGCCCGCTGGGGGTCGCCGTTCTGCGACGGTTGGGAGAGTTGGCGTCCAGACTCCGCCTGGAGCGTGGGTAGCCTCCCGCCGGACGCGGATGCGGACGCGACGTTCGGCCACGGGCAGCAGTCGTGAGGGAGGCGACCGTCGGCGAGATCTGCCGGACGTGGGGCCTCGGGGCACCCGTCGCGGTCCGGCCGCCCTCCAACGGCACCAACAACCTCGTCCGGATCGTCGAGACGGCGACGGCGACCTACGTCCTGCGCGGCTACCAGAACCTCTCCCCCGAACGGATCGCCGCCGAGCACCTGCTGCTGGCGGCTCTCGCCCGCACCGACTTCCCGCTCGCCGTGCCCACGCCGCTTCCGACGCCCGACGGGCAGACGAGCCTGCACACGTCCGACGGTGTGGCGTCGGTCTTTCCGTACCTTCCCGGCCGCCCGGCGGACCGGCACCGGCCGATCGAGGTCGAGCGTGCCGGTCAGGCACTCGGCGAGCTCGACCTCGCACTGGCCACGCTGCCAGCCGAGCTCGCTCCCATCGACTGGCGACGCGGGCTCGACCAGGTGCATCCGGCGGTGCCCGACGTCGACGACCTCGCCGACGAGCTGGCTGCCGCCCTGCCGGCAGGCGCCCGCCTGGCCAGCGCCGGGGTGGACTGGCTCCGCGGTGCGCGACCAGTGGACGAGGCGTACGCGCGGCTGTTCTCGCTCCTGCCCGCGCAGATCATCCATGCCGACTTCGGCCTCTCCAACCTGCTTGTCGACGACGAGGGTCGGCCCACCGCGATGCTCGACTTCGAGATCGCCGGCCTCGACCTGACGGTCAACGACCTGGTGGCTGGGGTCTTCCAGGCCACGTCAGGCTGGTGGACACCGGGCGGCGCCGAGCTGTCCGAGACGTTCTGCCGCGGATACGCCCACCGGGTCCAGCTCGCTCCCGACACGTGGGAGGCGTTCCCCACCCTGCTGCGTCGCCGGGCGCTCGGCTCGGCGGTGTGGCGGGCAGGACGCTGGCGCCGGGGGCAAGCGAGCCTTGACGAGGTGCAGGACCGCCTTGCGGAGGGCGTCGAGCTGGAGACCTGGCTCAGCCAGCACGCGAATACTCTCGTCGACAACCTCGCCGCGCTCTGACCTGCGCCGCCCCAAGGGGTCGTGGACCTGGCCGGCTCGTGGTGAGCGTCAGGCCTGCGCGGCCTCCGCCGCTGTCAAGGCGAGGTTGCTCCCGCTCTGGGGGTCGAACAGCTGCATCCGCGAGACGTCGACCCAGAACTCGGCCGACTCGTTCTCGCGGACCTGGCTCGCCGGGTCGAGGGAGATGATGAGCTGCGGTCGCAGCGCCTCCATGTCGAGTTCCTCGGCGAGCGAGTCGATCTGGGAACGGATCTCGGCCGGCGAGTCGTAAGGCACGTAGGCGTACTGCTCGTTGCCGAGCCACTCGGTCACGTCGACCGTCGCCTCGAACGTCTGTCCACGGTCGCGCTTGCTGGCGTCGACGTACTCCGCGTGCTCGAAGTGCTCCGGGCGTACGCCGGCGACGAGCAGCTTGCCCTCGACGTCGGAGGCGTTGACGTCCTGGGGTACGGGCACCTTGCAGAAGGGCAGCGTGACCATGCCGTCCTCGACCGTGGCGGGTAGGAAGTTCATCGGCGGTGCGCCGATGAAACCGGCCACGAAGAGGTTGACCGGGTTCTCGTACAGCTCCCTCGGCGTCGCGCACTGCTGCAGGAGTCCCTTGCGGAGCACGGCAACCCGGTCTCCGAGGGTCATCGCCTCGGTCTGGTCGTGGGTGACGTAGACCGTGGTCGTGCCGAGCCGGCGCTGGAGCCGGGAGATCTCGGTGCGCATCTGGCCGCGCAGCTTGGCGTCGAGGTTCGACAGCGGCTCGTCGAACAGGAACGCCTGGGCCTCGCGGACGATCGCGCGTCCCATCGCGACCCGCTGCCGCTGCCCGCCGGAGAGCTGGCTCGGCTTGCGCTGCAGGTGTTCCTTCAGCTCGAGCAGGTCGGCGGCCCGCTCGACCTTCTCGCGTACGTCGCTGTCGGGCAGCTTGGCGAGCCGGAGCGGGAACGCGATGTTCTCGTAGACCGTGAGGTGGGGGTAGAGCGCGTAGTTCTGGAACACCATCGCGAGGTTGCGGTCGCGCGGAGCCTTCTCGTTGACCCGCTCCCCGCCGATGGTCAGGTCGCCGGACGTGATGTCCTCGAGCCCGACGATCATCCGTAGCAAGGTCGACTTGCCGCACCCGGACGGCCCGACGAGGATCATGAACTCGCCGTCGGCGATGTCGAGGCTGACGTCGTTGACGGCCGGGAAGCCGTCGCCGTACCGCTTGACGATGTTCTTCAGCTCAATGGCTGCCATGGCGCATCAACCCTTCACCGCGCCGGAGGTGAGGCCGGCGACGATCTTGCGCTGGAAGAGGAGGACGAGAACGATCACGGGGATCGTGACGACGACGGACGCCGCAGCGATCGCGGCGGTGGACTGTTCGAAGAACGACTCGCCGGTGAAGAACGCCAGCGCGGCAGGCACCGGCCGGGCCGCGTCGGACGCCGTGAGCGAGATACCGAAGACGAAGTCGTTCCAGGCGAAGAAGAAGGTGAGGATCGCGGCGGTGAACACGCCGGGAGCCGCGAGCGGCACGATCACCTTGCGGAACGCCTGCCACGGCGTCGCTCCGTCCACCTGCGCCGCCTGCTCCATCTCCCACGGGATCTCACGGAAGAACGCCGACAGCGTCCAGATCGACAGGGGCAGGGTGAACGACATGTAGGGGATGATCAGCCCGATCCAGGTGTCGTAGAGGCCGATGCTGCGCCACATGTCGAACAGCGGAGGCACGAGCGAGATCGTCGGGAACATCGCGATCGCCAGGGCCATCGACAGGACTAGCTTCTTGCCGCTGAACTCCAACCGGGCGATGGCGTAGGCCGCGAGGGTCGCGAGGGTGACCGACAGGACGGTGGAGATCAGCGAGATGCCGATCGAGTTGCGCAACGCACTCGTGAAGAGCCCGGAATCGAAAACGGTGCGGTAGTTGTCGAACGTCCAGCTGGACGGCAGAAATTGCTTGTCCTGGGTGTCGGTCTTGAACGACAGCGAAATGATCCACACGAGGGGGAACAGCGCGTAGACGATGATCAGCGCGCCCGCTGCGGCCCACCAGCCGTTGCCACGCTTCATCAACGGTCACCCCTCACCTGGGACAGGTCCGTACGGAAGAACTTGATGAACACGAACGCGATCAGGACCACGGACAGGAACAGCAGCACGGACACGGCCGAGCCGAGGCCGACCGCCGTTCGGGTGATCATCTGCCGGTAGGCCAGGAAGGACACAGTTTCGGTCCCCGAGGCACCGTTGGTCATCACGAACACGTTGTCGAAGATGCGGTAGGCGTCGAGGGTCCTGAACAGCAGGGCGACCATGATGGCCGCCTTCATGTTCGGGATCGTGACCCGCCACAGTCGCTGCCACCACGTGGCGCCGTCGACCTTGGCGGCCTCCTGGAGCTCCTCCGGCACCTGCGCGAGACCGGCGAGCAGCAGCAGCGACATGAACGGCGTCGTCTTCCAGATCTCCGACATCGAGATGGCCGTGATCGACGACCAGAACTGCGCGAAGAAGTCGTAGCCCTCGAGCCCGAACCAGCCGTTGATGAAGCCCGAGTCGGGCGCGAACGCGAACTTCCACGCGAACGCCGACACCACGGTGATGATGCCGTAGGGCACGAGGATCGCGGTGCGGACGATGCCGCGCCCGAACAGGATCCGGTGCATCACCATCGCGAGGGCGAAGCCGATCACCAGCTCGACCGCCACCGTGATCACCGTGATCAGCAGCGTGACGCCGACATCGCGCCACCACAGGCCGTCGCTCAGGATTACGGCGTAGTTGTCGAACCACACGAACCGTCGCGACTGCGGGTCGGTGATGCGGTAGCTCTGCAGGGACAGCCAGACCGCCTGCAGCATCGGATAGGCCGTGACCGCCAGCATGACGATGAACGCCGGCGCACACAGATACCAGCCGAGCCTCTGCTCGTGCCTCGCACGTTCGCTCACCTTGGGCCGGACGGTCGGGGCGGTCGTCTTCGGTTCAGAGACCGTTGTCATGGTTCCTCCCTTCCGGCTCAGCTCAGCTCGTCGTCATGGAGCACGGAGACGATGAGATCGGCCGTACGTCGTGGTGTCTGGGGCGAGACCGCCGCCGGCGGATGCCAGGCGCGCTGGATCGCCGCGGTGATGTCGGGGTAGTAGGGCGTGACCGGACGCGGCGCGGCCTCGTCGACAGAGGTACGGAGCAGATCCGCCATGGGGAACGCCTTCTTGACCTCGGCATCGGAGTAGACGGACTCGATGGTGGGCAGGAGCCCCTCGGCGAGGGTGTATTCCTTCTGGCTCTTCGCCGACGTGAGACATCCGACCGCGTCGACCGCATCGCCCGGGTGCTTGCTGAACGCGCCGACCGCGAGGTCGATGCCGCCGAGCGGCGGGGCGCTCGGCTTGCCGTCGACGACGGACGGCCAGCGGGCCCAACCGAAGTCGGCCTTCGCCTTGGCGTCAGCGGCGGTGTAGACGAACGGCCAGTTGGTCATGAAGCCGCCGTTGTCGGCGAGAAAGCCCGCCTGCGTCACGCCCTCGTCGGCGTTGCTGATGTCGGCCGGCGCCGCGTCGGATCTCCCCAGTTTGCGGAGGACCGCGGCCGCCTCGCGCCCGGCCTTCGAGTCGATCCCGGGCCGGACTTCCTTGCCTGCTTCGGGATTCTCGAGGATCTCGCCACCGGCCGAGACGACGAGGGAGTTGATCAGGACCGAGTAGCCCTCGTATCGCTTGGCCTGCACCTGCACCGTCGTGTCGGTCTTCTCCGCCGCCTCGATCACCTGGTCCCAGGTGACCTGCGTGCGGGGACCGATCGACAGGCCGGCCTTGTTGGCAACGGACTTGTGGTACCACAACAGCTGGGTGTTGGTGTTGAACGGCACCGCGGCGAGCTTGCCCTTCCACAGGGCGGCGTCGACCGGACCCTCGAGCATGCCCTGCGTCAGGCGCTGCCGCTCGCTGCCCTCGAACGTGCGGACGAACCCGGCGTTGGCGAACTCCGCGACGTAAGGAATGTCGAGGCTCATCAGGTCGATGCCGGAGTCCTTGGCCGCCAGCCGGCGTACGAGCTGTTCGCGCTGGGCGGTCGAGTCGCGCGGCAGCAGCGCGGTCTTGATCTGGTAGCGACCTCCGGCCGCGTCCGTGCACTCCTTGGCCAGCTTCTGCTGCGTGCCGTTGTCGGGGTTGATGTACCACGTGAGCACCGGCGGGCCGGTCTCGCCGCCGCACGCCGACAGCGCGGCGCCGAGGACGAGCCCGGCAACGGCGAGCAGAGCACCGTGGCGACGCACGCGCCGGGACGATCTGGGACTGGACCGGCCACGGCGGGCCTGGGTAGGTCCAGCCGCGGATCGTCGGCTTCCACGGTCGGCTGCGTCAGCCACTACGCCTCCCCGTTGCCTTGTCGTGCGGGCCTTGGATGCAGGTCTGCGGGGCACTGTACGCGCCCCGGCGGACACGTCGTCACCTCAGCTCATCCTGCCGAGGTTTCGGGAAACCGCAAGTAAACCACGCCAGGCACACCATCGCGACAAATCTGGCGGCGCTGTCGACTGGCTGGCCTGTGGAGCTTGCCTGCCTGCATCGCAGACCTGCCTGCTCGCGTGCAGACGCTTGCCTGCTCGCGTGCAGACGCTTGCCTGTCTGCGTCGCGGTCGCTTGCCTGCCGCAGCAGGGTTACCTCATCCGATCCATGCGTGCACACCTGGGCAGGCGTCCACACGCATGCTGAACGTGATCATTTGGGCGAGCCGTCTGACGCCAAACCCCCGCGTCAGACCACGACCATTCCCCTGCCACAGCAGGCGTACGCGACGCGACCTCCGGTTAGTACCAGTTGTTGCGCTGCCAGTGCGACCATGCGCCGCAGGGCGTGGAGTAGCGCGAGGCGATGTAGGCAAGGCCCCACTCGATCTGGGTCCTCGGGTTGGTCTGCCAGTCGGAGCCGTAGGCCGCCATCTTGTTGCCCGGCAGGGCCTGGGGGATGCCGTAGGCGCCGGAGCTGGGGTTGGTGGCGCTGACGTTCCATCCGCTCTCGTGCTCCCAGATCGCCTCGAGGCAGGAGAACTGGTCGGAGCTCCATCCGCGCTGCTCGACGAGGATGGCGGCGATCTCCTTCGGAGAGCCCAGCGCCAGCCGCTCGCGCTCGCGGGAGGCGCGCTCCTCGGCCCGGCGACGCTCGACGGCCCTGCGGTCGAGGATCGCCTCACCGGTGGCCGGCTCGGCTGGATCGCTGACCGTGGGGGTGGGGGTCGGCGTGACGGTCCTGGTCGTGTAGCGGGGTGTGGCCGATGCCCTGGCCGGGCGGCGGGGCTGGCTCTTCTTGACGAGTGCGCCGGACACCTTGAGATCGGAGAGGACCAGTGTGTTCGTCGAGCCGAGCTCGTCGCCGGTGAGGAGGGCGGCACCTCCGACCGCACCTGTGACGCCGATGCTCGCCGCCGTCACCGCCGCGAGGGCGGGCGTGCGCCTCGACGCCTTCTTGGCGATGCCGTCGGAGCTGTTGGTGCCGTCGGAGCTGTTGGTGCCGTCGGAGCCGCTGGTGCGCCCGTCGCTGCCGTTGGTGCGCCCGTCGCTGTCGGCGCCGATGAGGTTGGTGCCGACCGGGCTGTCGGCGCCGCCTGTGACGACCGCCGGGATCTCCTCGGTCGGCGCGCCCGCTGATGGCACACCCGGTGACGGCGTACTCGCCGCCGGCCCACCTGCGGACGGCGCCGCCGCGAACAGAGCCCCGCCGCGCAGCCGCGGCGTTGCGCTGGTCTTCGGCAACGTGGGCACGAGGTCGCCCGTCCGATCGCCCCCGGTCGACCTCCGCACGGCCGACCGCAGAGATGCGGGAGGTGGTCCGTCGGTGCGTGGTTCGGTGGAGCGGCGTTTCGGGGTGGGAGCAGACACCCGCCAGGCCTCGTCCGGCCGCGCCGCGAACAACTCGCCGCTGCCCGACGGTGCCGCGAGCGAGCGAGGCGGAGAACCCTGAACCGGGCGTACCGGCGGCTGGCGCCGAGTGGACGACACGCCCGACGGTGTCGGCGACTCGACGACCGTCGACCGACCGCGCGCCTTGTGTTTGGGCGGCGCCTTGTGCCTAGCCGCGTAGCTGGCCACGCATGCCTCCAGACCCCTCTCGCAGACTGTACGACCCAGCGACATGAGACCTATCCAGACACACAAAGCAGCAGAGATTTGACTCTCTGCTACTTTGCGGTGATGCCTTGAACGCGCTGCCGGAGTTTCCGGCCGCGCTCACAACGAGATGTCTTCGAGCATCTCGGTGACGAGCGCGGCAATGGGCGATCGCTCGGAACGGTTCAACGTCACGTGCGCGAACAACGGGTGCCCCTTGAGCTTCTCGACAACAGCAACAACACCGTCATGGCGACCGACCCGGAGGTTGTCGCGCTGACCCACGTCGTGAGTGAGCACAACCCTCGAGCCGGAGCCGATCCGAGACAATACCGTGAGCAGTACGTTGCGTTCCAGTGACTGCGCCTCATCGACTACGACGAACGCGTCGTGCAGCGAGCGACCACGGATGTGCGTGAGCGGGAGCACCTCCAACATGCCGCGGGACATGACCTCCTCGACGACGTCCGTACTGGCCACCGCGCCGAGGGTGTCGAAGACCGCCTGCGCCCACGGCTGCATCTTCTCCGCCTCGCTTCCGGGCAGGTAGCCGAGATCCTGGCCGCCGACGGCGTACAACGGCCTGAAGACGACGACCTTGCGGTGCTGGCGGCGTTCCATCACCGCCTCGAGACCCGCGCAGAGTGCGAGCGCGGACTTTCCGGTTCCGGCCCTGCCGCCGAGGCTGACGATGCCGATGTCGGAGTCCAGCAACAGGTCGAGCGCCACTCGCTGCTCCGCCGACCGGCCGTGGATGCCGAACGCCTCCCGATCACCGCGGACGAGGCGTACGCGCTTGTCGGGAGTCACCCGGCCGAGCCCGCTGCCGCGGTCGGACAGCAGCACGAGGCCGGTGTGACACGGCAGCTCGCGGGCGGCTTCGAGGTCGATCGTGCCCTCGGAGTACAACGTGTCGAGCTCCGCGGACGTGAGGTCGACCTCGACCATGCCGGTCCACCCGGTGACCACCGGGATCTCGGCGCGGTACTCCTCCGCCTGCAGGCCGACCGCGGACGCCTTGACCCGCAGCGGAAGGTCCTTGGAGACGAGCACCACCTCGTTGCCCTCGGCAGCGAGGTTGCGTGCCACCGCGAGGATCCGCGTGTCGTTGTCACCCACATGGGCGAACCGGCCGTTGGACGGGCCGTGGCCGCGCATGTCGGGCGGCAGGAGCTCGGGATCGGTGTGGTTGAGCTCCACCCTCAGCGTGCCGCCGGCGGCCCCGATCGGCACCGGCTCGTCGAGCCGGCCGTGCTGGACGCGCAGCTCGTCCAGGAGGCGCAGGGCCGTCCGCGCGAAGTAGCCGAGCTCAGGGTGATGGCGCTTGGCCTCGAGCTCGCCGATGACGACGACGGGGACGACCACCTCGTGTTCGTCGAAACGCTTGATGGCATGGGGATCCGCGAGCAGCACGCTCGTGTCGAGCACGTACATCCGTGCGTGGGACGGAAGGGATTCTGGTCGGGTGTCGCGCGCCGCGGCGGTTGTGTCCGACGTACTGCCGGCACCAGTGCCGGCGCCGCTGCGGGTCGCACCTGAGGTCGCCTTGGGCTTCGATGCAGCCACGTTCCGTCCCCTTCGGGCCGGCAACGCGCACCCGGCGCCCGGCCCTTCACGTCAGAGGTGGTGGACCGGGACCAGGCCAAAGGGCCGGGTGCCGGCCCTTCGCGTCCGGGGTCTGCTGACCCTGGGCCGCGCTCCTCGTGCGCACCTCGCTCCGCCCTTCGGCGGGAGGAGGACGGCTTCGCACGCATCGATGGGCCTCCCGAACGGTCGGGGTCTCCGGCCGTCAGCTTCGAAAATACGTGGGGATCGGCCGCCCGAACAGAGGGACGCGCAAACCGTTAGGTAAACCCCGGGTTCAGTCAGGTAAACGGCGAGTTTCGGCGAAGGCGTGCAGCGTTCAGAGTCCGTAGCGGCGGTTTCGCGCTGCGTAAGCCCGAATCGCCCGCAGAAAGTCGACCTTGCGGAAATCGGGCCACAACGCTTCACAGAAAAAGAACTCGCTGTAGGCGCTCTGCCAGAGCAGGAAGTCGGACAACCTGAGCTCGCCGGACGTACGGATCACGAGGTCCGGATCGGGCTGGCCCTTGGTGTAGAGGTGTCCGGCGATGTGTTCGACATCGATGACTTCCGCGAGGTCCTCGATGCTGGTGCCCTTGTCGGCGTGCTCGTGCAGGAGCGCCCGGACGGCGTTGGCAACCTCGCGCCGGCCGCCGTAACCGACCGCGACGTTGACCAGCAGGCCGTCGATCTCGCTCGTACGCTCCTCCGCGTCCTTCAGGACGTGGGCGGTCCGCTCGGGAAGCAGGTCACGGGCACCGACCGGATGGATCCGCCAGCGCCCGGCACCGGCCAGCTCGCCGACGATGCGTTCGATGACCTCCAGGAGCGGGTCGACGTCCTCGGGCGGTCGCATGAGGTTGTCGGCCGACAGCATGTAGATCGTGACGACGCCGACGCCGACCTCCTCGCACCACTCGAGGAACGGCGGCACCTTGTCGGCCCCCGCGTCATAGCCGTAGCGGACGTCGTGGGCGCCGGCGGCCCGGGCCCACCTGCGGTTGCCGTCGATCATGACCGCGACGTGCCGCGGCACCCGGTCGGGAGGGATGGACGCCCTGAGCCGCCGCTGGTAGATGCGGTAGAGCAGACCGGGCAGGCCCAAGATCCTCACCTCCTCGACGCCGTGGGTCGAGGCTACCGCCGACGCGGCCGGCGGCGCGCCCGGAGTGGGCAAGCCGGACAGCGCTCCTAGACTCGCGGGCGTGGCGGCCCACCGCCGCCGTGCCGCGAGGGCACCGGCGAACGGCACCGGCGAACCAGACCGGGGAACCAGGAGGAATCGCTTGCGCATCGTCAAGTACACCCACGCCTGCGTCCGGCTGGAGAAGGGCGACCAGGCACTGGTGATCGATCCCGGG
Organism: uncultured Actinomycetota bacterium; assembly: GCA_963721745.1. Classification (GTDB taxonomy): domain Bacteria; phylum Actinomycetota; class Actinomycetes; order Propionibacteriales; family Actinopolymorphaceae; genus Thermasporomyces. The sequence goes on from CAVRKO010000012.1 coordinate 197,265, forward strand.
TCGTTCAGCGAGGAGGAGCCGCTCGACGGCGCCACGGCAGTCCTCGTCACCCACGAGCACGTCGACCACCTCGACGCCGGCAAGCTCGAACGCCGCACGGACGCCGAGATCTGGACCAATGCCTCGACCGCCGCGCTCCTGACCGGCGTGGACCCCGCGCGGGTGCACGTCGTCGCCCACGGCGACGCGTTCACGGCGGCGGGGTTCGAGGTCGGCGTCCTCGGTGAGCTCCACGAGGTCATCCATCCGGATCTTCCCCGCGTACCCAACATCGGCTTCCTGGTCGACGGCTCGTTCCTGCACCCCGGCGACGCGTTCACCGTTCCGGACGTCCCGGTGCGTACGTTGATGGTGCCGACCAGCGCGCCGTGGCTGCGGGGAGCCGACTCGATCGACTACGTACGCGCGGTCCGGCCGGAGCTCGCCCTGTCGGTCCATGACGGGATGCTCAACGAGATCGGCCTCCGCGTCGTCGACGGGCTCCTCACCTCGATGGCCGAGAAGGCCGGGTCGGACTACCGCCGGTTGGCGCCCGGCGAGTCCGTCGACGTCTGAGTCGCGCGCCGGCCAGGTCGGCGTCCGCTCCTCGGGCCCACCTGGGATCGTTGTCCCATGCCCCGTTACGCCCTGCTGGTCCTCCCCGCGACCAACCGCGTCTACGCCGAGGCGTCGGTCGGCCTCACGAGGGCCGAGCTCGGCGTCTTCGCCGCGACCGTGCTCGAGGGCCACGTCGACGACGTGCGGGAGACGACGCTCGGCGGCGTCCCGTACATCACCTTCGACGCGCCGGCGCTGCAGGCCCGCGAGACGGCGTACCTGTCCCAACTGTCGTCGATGTACGCGCTCTTCTCGGTGGACGGTGAGGGCGAGGCCGACCTCCGGCTGCGCCCGGTGGCGTTGTCGCCGCTCGCGGTGTTCGACGACGACCTGCTCACGATCCAGAAGTACTCCGGCAAGACCAACGAGTACCTCACGAAGCTGCTCCTCAACGTCACCGTCCTCTCGTCCGCGTTCGCCGGCGAGATGCTCGACCGCCGGCTGCACGTCCTGGACCCGTTGTGTGGGCGTGGCACGACCCTCAACCAGGCGCTGATGTACGGCTACGACGCGAGTGGGATCGAGATCGACGGCAAGGACGTCGAGGCCTATTCCGGATTCATCCGTACGTGGCTCAAGCGCAAGCGCCTCAAGCACCAGGCCGACCTCACACCTGTCCGGCGCGACCGCAAGGTGATCGGTCGTCGGCTGCACGTCACGTTGGGGGCGAGCAAGGAGGCGTACAAGGCCGGGGACACGCTCACGCTGTCGGTGGTGAACGCCGAGACCGAGCGGGCCCGGGACTTCTTCCGGCCGGAGACCTTCGACGTCGTGGTCGCGGACGCGCCGTACGGTGTGCAGCACGGGAGCCGCTCACCGGGGGCGAAGCTGTCGCGGCGCCCGCTCGAGCTGCTGGCGGCGGGCCTGCCCGGCTGGGTCGAGCTGCTGCGTCCGGGTGGCGCCGTCGGCATCGCCTGGAACACCCACGTGGCCAAGCGGGAGGACGCGGCCCAGGTGCTGGCTGACGCGGGGCTTGCCGTGTGCGACTCGCCGGCGTACGACGGGTTCCGGCACCGCGTCGACCAGGCGATCCTGCGCGACATCCTGGTGGCCCGCAAACCCTGAACCCCCACGCCGGCCATGGAGGCTGCGCGGCGTCACGGCTGCGCCGGCTCCAGGACCACGCGGAGGCTGGTCAGCCGTTCGACTCGTCCTTCGGCTCGGCGCCGGCGCCGGACCCGGCCGTGCCGGTCTCGTCGAGCCGATCGGAGTCCTCCCCGGCGCCCGGGCCCTGGGACCGGACCTGCTCGACGTGCGCCATCGCCTCGCGCAGGTCGCCCAGCCAGGACTCGGCGTTCTTGCCGACCAGCTTGACGCACCAGGCCAGGGCCTCCGAACGGGTCCGCGCGACGCCGGAGTCGACCAGCGTGTCGAGGACCTGTCGCTCGGACTGGCGGAGCCGGGTCATCACCGGCACCGACTGCGTGGTGAAGGTCTCGCGACTCTCTCCGCAGGCCGCGCCCCACGCCACCTTCTGACCGGTGGCGTGCTCGAGCTCGCGGGCGATCCGGATCCGGTGCTCGCGGGTGCGCTCGCGGAACTCCTTGATCCGGCCGGACTCCGCCGCGGATCGTTCGACCGGAGAGGCCTCGTCACCCACCTTGGGCGACGCGAGCCGGCCGACCACGGTGATCTCCTCGCGGTCGGTCGTGAGCTCGACGGGAGCGGTGAACCACTCCTCCGGGAGCCGTCCGACGAGCCAGCCGCGGATCCGTTCCTCACGCTCTTGCCGTGTCATGTAACGATGATTACACCGTTACGGAGGAGGCGCAAGGCTTCTTCCTCCACCGGTGGCCGGCGGCCTGGGCTCCGGTCAGGAGCGGATGTCAGGCGTTGCGCTGGACCTCCGGCGACGAACCGTTCGGACCGGACTCCTGGCCCACGGCCGCCGACGCCATCCGGACCACCCGGCCGACGTTCAGGTCCCAGCCCAGGCCGTACGACGTGGGCTGGAGGAGCCGCTCGTCCTCGGGCGCCCACCAGGTCGAACGCAGCCGGTCCACGGTCGGCGGGCGGTAGTCGTAGGGCACGCCCGCGACCTTGCCCTGCCAGGTGCGCTCCGGTGCCGGCCGGCGGAGCTCCCTGAGCACCGACGTCGCCACGAGCGCACCGACGGCACCTATGACGAGCGCATCGAGCTTGCTGACCCGCTTCCTACGGTTTCGCGCCATCCTGCGTCACTCCGTTCGTTCCACGTCACTACACGTCACGTACGCCGATCTTCACAGCAAGCTCGGCCGGATCGACGACCGGGCGGTCGCAGACGAAGTTGCGGCAGACGTACGCCGCCGCCCGCCCCTCGACCAGCCCACGCCGGGCGAGGAGTGGCACCCGCCCACCGGTCGTACTGTCCGACACTTCGCTTCCTGCCACTGCTCTGCCCGGAGTGAGGGGGTCCGACACGTCGAGACTGGCGTCGCCCGTGCTGCCCGTGCCGACGGCGGCGGAGGCAGCCCCGCTGGTCGAGTCCTCGGGTGCGCCCGCGACCACCACCGCGCCCGGCGACGGCGAACGCAGGGCGATCCGGCGCAGCGCGTCGAAACCGGGATCGCCCACCTGCCCGACCACGGCCACCTCCACCGGCCCGGCGACGAGGGCCTCCGCGACGGCGAGGCCCCAGCCGGCGGCGCGCGGCGCCGGCTCGGCCAGCCGTCCGGCGACACCCAGCGCCTGCTCGGCCGCGGAACGGTGCCGCGAGGATCCCGTCAGCGCGGCGTACGTCAGCAACGCTCCCGCTGCCGCGGACCGCCCCGAGGGGGTCGCGCCGTCGGTGGGGTCGCGCGGGCGGCGGACCAGCTGTTCGGCATCGTCGGCGGTGTCGTAGAAGCCGCCCTCGCCGTCGCCGAACCGGTCGAGTACGACGTCGAGCAGGACGCCGGCCCGCTCCAGCCAGACCGGGTCACCCGTCACCGACAGGAGGGCGAGGTAGCCCTCGGCGACGTCGCCGTAGTCCTCGAGCACGCCGGGGCTGGTGCCCGCGGCGCCGTCGCGTGAGGTGCGCACGAGCCGGCTCGCTTCGTCGGTGTGCAGGCGTACGAGCAGGTCCGCGGCCGCTACCGCCGCGTCGACGTACGCCGGCTCGTCGAGCAGGGCACCCGCCTCCGCCAGCGCGGCGATGACGAGGCCGTTCCAGGCGGCGACCACCTTGTCGTCGCGGCCGGGCGGCACGCGATCGGCGCGGGCCGCGAACAGCCGGTCGCGGACGCGTGCGAAGCGGCTGGTGTCCGCGGGGTCGGCCCGCAGCTGCAGCGTCGACGTGCCGTGCTCGAACGTCCCGGAGTCCGTGATGCCGAAGGCCTCGGCCGCGAAGGCGCCGTCGTCGTCACCCAGGACCTCGCGCAGCTGCACGGGGGTCCACGCGTAGAACTTCCCCTCGACGCCCTCGCTGTCCGCGTCGAGGGCGGAGGCGAACCCGCCCTCGGGTGTCCGCAGGTCGCGCAGCAGGAACGCCGCGGTCTCGCGGACCACCCGCTCGGCGAGTGGCGTGCCGGTCTGCCGCCACCAGTGCAGGTAGACCCGGAGCAGCAGGGCGTTGTCGTACAGCATCTTCTCGAAGTGCGGTACGACCCATGCGTGGTCGACGCTGTAGCGGGCGAAACCGCCGCCGAGCTGGTCGTACATGCCGCCGCGCGCCATCCGGTCGCAGGTCTGGTCCACCATGGCGCGGGCGCGGTCAGAGCCCGTGCGTACGGCGGTGCGCAGCAGGAACTCCAGCACCATCGACGGCGGGAACTTCGGCGCGCCCCCGAACCCCGCGTCCGCCGCGTCGAACTGACTGCCCAGCACCTCGACGGCACGGTCGAGCGCGGCCGGCGTCGGCGGGTCGCCGGACGGGAAGCGCGGCCCCTCGAGCTGCGCCACGACGTCGCCCGCGGCCTTCTGCACCTCGTCGCGCCGCTCGCGCCAGGTGCGCGCCACCGCCTCGAGCAGCTGCCTGAACGACGGCAGCCCGTGGTGCGGCACCGGCGGGAAGTAGGTGCCGCAGTAGAACGGCTCCCCCTCCGGCGTGAGGAAGCAGGTCATCGGCCAGCCGCCCTGGCCGGTCATCGCCTGGGTGGCCTCCATGTAGACCGCGTCGACGTCGGGACGTTCCTCGCGGTCGACCTTGACGTTGACGAAGTGCTCGTTCATGTACGCCGCGGTGGGTTCGTCCTCGAACGACTCGTGCGCCATCACGTGGCACCAGTGGCAGGCGGCGTAGCCCACCGAGAGCAGGATCGGGACGTCGCGCGTACGTGCCTCGGCGAACGCCTCGTCGCCCCAGGTGAACCAGTCCACGGGGTTGTCGGCGTGCTGCCGGAGGTAAGGAGAGGTCGCGGTTGCGAGACGGTTCATCGTCTCCACCGTAGACCTCTCCGCCGCGGCGCTCGCCACCCTGGAGCTCGCTGCTGCGAGCACGTTGCCGCGAACCGTTCCGCGGTGAGGGGAATGTCCTCCGCTCTCACGCGCACCGACGGAGCCTCGCGGCGAGCCGGTGGGGAGGTGTCGGCGGTCCGGACTAGCCTCTCGTGCGTGGGTGGTGAGGGGACAGCGCGCGGCAGGAGACAGGTTCGGTCCGGCGGGCCGGCATACGACCTGCACGCCGGCGATGTGGCGAAGGCCTACCCTCGGTGGCCCACGCCGGTGACGATCATCAGCGACGGTGCTTACGGCGTTCGTGGCTTCCACGGTGACACCACCGGCACCGACGGGCTCGTGGAGTGGTATCTCCCGCACGTCGAGGCCTGGTCGGCCGCGGCACACCCCGCCACCACGCTGTGGTTCTGGAACACCGAGGTCGGCTGGGCCACCGTCCACCCCCTCCTCGTGCAGCACGGCTGGGACTACGTCCAGACGATCACCTGGGACAAGGGCATCGCGCACGTCGCGGGCAACGTCAACGGCAAGACCATCCGCCGCTTTCCCGTGGTGTCGGAGGTGTGCGTCCTCTACCAGCGCCGGTTCGCCGTCGACACGCCCGGCGGTGCGCTTCACGTGCAGCAGTGGCTGCGGCACGAGTGGCGGCGCAGCGGGCTCCCGCTCTACCGCGCCAACGAGGCGTGCGGGGTCCGCAACGCGGCGACGCGGAAGTACCTCACGCAGGACTGGTTGTGGTACTGGCCCCCAGGCGAGATGTTCGAGCGGCTCGCGACCTACGCCAACCAGCATGGCGAGGACACCGGTTGGCCCTACTTCAGTCTCGACGGGCGCGGGGTCGTCACCGCGAAGGAGTGGGACGCCCTGCGCTACCGCTGGAACCATCAGCACGGCATCACCAACGTCTGGCATCGCGGCCCCCTGCACGACGACGAGCGGCTCAAGGGCACGTTGCGCCGGGCGGCACCGCGGGTCTACAAGCCGACCGCGGGAAGTTCGGCGCATCTCAACCAGAAGCCGCTGGAGTTCATGGAACGCCTGGTCAAAGCGGTGACCGAGCCCGGCGACGTCGTGTGGGAACCGTTCGGTGGACTGGCGTCCGGCTCGGTCGCGGCGGTCGCGCTGGGGCGGCGGGCCTACGTCGCCGAGCTCGACGCGTCGTTCGCGAAGCTCGCCCGGGAGCGGTTGCGCGCGGCCAGGGCGGCCGCCAACCCGGTGGCGGAGGAGGCGGCCGTTCCGGCCGACCGGCCCCATCCGGTGGTGGCCGACGGGACGGTGAGCGGGGTGGCTGGCGAGACGGGCGACGCGTGCGCGTCGGCCACGTCCACCACCTCCGCCAAGAGCTCCGGCCCCGCGATGCCTGCACCGTCAGCGACGTCCGCGCGGTCGGCGCAGTCCGCCTCGGAGGCCGGCGCGTGACCGCGAGCGCCGATGGACTCTTCGACGCCACGCCGGCCGCGCCGCTGGGACCGCCTCCACCCTGCGAGCCCGTCCTCGATCCCGCCGATCCGCGTACGTCGTTGCAGCGCCGGCTGCGTACCGTCCTGCTCGGCCTGCCGGCGTACTTCGAGTTCGGCAACCACATCGCCGGGGTCAACGCGACCGACCTGCACAGCCTCAACACCCTGTTGGGCACGTCGATCGAGGGCCAGGTGGTCAAGGCACTGAACCAGCAGCGCGCGCTGTGGGATCCCGACGACGACTGGCTCGGGTTCACGTTCGAGCGGCAGTCGCAGCGGTTCCCCGATGTACGCCTGGTCCGCAAGGGTTCGACGACGGGGCCCGAGATCGCGCTCGGCATCGAGCTCAAGGGGTGGTTCCTGCTCGCGAAGGAAGGCGAGCCGAGCTTCCGCTTCGCCACGACGCCAGCCGCCTGCGCCGATCACGACCTGCTCGTGGTGGTGCCGTGGTACCTCGACAACGTGCTGTCGGGCTCGCCGGTCGCCGCCGAGCCCTACGTCGTGTCGGCCCGGTGGGCCGCGGAGTACCGCAACTACTACTGGCGCTACTCCCGCGACGCCGCCAAGGGCACCGACCGCACGATCCATGCACCTCCGGACGCGCGACCCTATCCGGGCAAGGACGCGCAGATCGCCGACCAGCCTTCGTACGACGGCGGCAAGAACTTCGGCCGGGTCGCACGGGTGCGCGGACTCATGAGCGACTTCATCAGGTCCTCGCACGAGCTGGAGGTGCTGGGGATCAGGATCCTCGACTGGTACCGCTTCCTGCGCCTGCACAGCGACCAGAAGGATCCGGACGCCGTCTCGGCGCAGCTGGAGCGGGACCTGCAACGCAGTGTCCGCGACCGGTCCGCCGACCAGGCGGCGGAGGCAGTTCGCGCCGTACGCACGCTCGGCGAACTGTTCCCGCCGCGGTAGACCCAGCCGGATCGGCCCGCGTCGGGGTCGAGTGCCCGGGTCGGGTTCAAGGCTCGGCGCGCGACCTCGGCCCGGCTCGTTCTCGTGACGGAAAATGATCACGTTCAGCATGCTTGTGGACGCCTGCCCATGCCTGCATGCATGTGCAGGCGGCAGAACGCATGCTGAACGTGATCATTTGCCGCGCCGGCGCACGGCCAGGACCGCGCCGAGGATCAACGCGACGCCCACGACGAGCAGGACGACTCCGACGACCAGTGCGTTGTCCCAGATGACGCCCAGTGCGGTGGGGGGTACGACCAACGCGGTCGCCGCGCCCAGCACGGCGTACCACCATCGCCGTTCTGTCCAGAACAGCGCGAACATCCCTGCGATCACCAGCAGGCCGAGGAGCAGCCCGACGACGGCGTAGTCGTCGGTGACGCTCGCGATCTCGGCGCCGACCGCGCTGGTCGCGCCGCCGAGGACGCCCAGGACCTGTGGCTCCGCGAGGGCCCGCGTCCGCCCGAGGCCGACCCACGTTCCGCCGTAGACAGCGAGGGTCGCGCCGATCACCACCGACAGCTGCCACAACGGGGGCAGGGAGCCGAGGACGCCGACGACGACTACCAGGCCGCCACCGAAGAGCGCACAGGCAAGCGGAGCGCCCCGCCAGACGACAAAGCCCGCGGCGGCCACGACGAGCATCACCAGCCCTGGGACGACCAGATCCCCGAACCTGTCGACGCCGAGTGCGACGCCGGCGGTCAGCGCCGCACCGGCCGAGCCGAGCGCGGCGAGCGTGGGTGCGAGCGTACGGCGCCGCCGCTCGCCCGCGCCGGTACGCGCGACGGCGACGGCCGCTCCGAGCAGGAGGATCGTGGCCCCGCCGCAGATCGCCAGCTTGCCCAGCTTGTCGAGGTCGTCCCAGGCCAGGCTGACGATCAGGACGAGTGCACCGAGCACGAGCGCGCCGCCGAGGTAGGCCAGCACCTCGACCACGCGCTCACGACGGTCGGGCTCTCCGCCCACACTGTCGCCGCCAACGGCAGTGCCGCCTGGGGTTCCGCCGAGGCCGGCACCTCGCAGCGCCTCCTCGACCCGCCCCGCCTGACCGGTCGACAGGGTGCCCTCGTCGACGAGGTGTCCCAGCGTGTCGCGCAGCGGGTCTGACCGACCGGGATCGGACGGCATCGGCGTACTCCTCTCCCGGTGGGTCGCGGAACCGAACGTGGACGAGCCGCGACACATGGCGGACGAGCGTGAAGGAAGGTGCAGGATACTGTCCCGATGGTCCCGCCTTCCCGACCCTGCCGTTGCTCGCGGCCGGGATCGCGCTGACCGGGTGGGCGGTGGTGACGGCGCCGGGACGGGCGACGCTGCTCGGCGTGGGGTTCGCGCTGTTCGCCGGGCTGGAACACCTGAACTACTTCCACATCCAGCTCATGCACGACACACGGAACGACCTGCGCCGGCTCTGGTCGGGCGGCCTGCGGCGCTCTCACCTCGCCCGGGACCTGGATCAGTCCGGGATCTCGTCGACGGCCCCGCCGAGCCGGACAGGGACGTCGGCCGGATAGTCAGGCCCGGCTTCGAATTCGGTTGCGGACTCCGCCCGCCTCCAGTGTCCTGATCTGCCGCACACCGGCCGGAGCCATGGGAGCAACAGATGAGCATGTTCTACGAAACTCGTCCGGACGAGTACGAACACCATGCCCGGGCCAGCGCCTACAACGCGTTGTACGACCGGCCCGCGATGCTCGACCTGCTCGGCGACGTCCGCGACCTCCGGATGCTGGACGCGGGCTGTGGACCAGGCCTCTACGCCGAGGAACTGCTCGCCATGGGTGCGTCCGTCGTGGGCGTCGACCAGAGCGCCGGCATGGTCGACCGGGCGCGGGCCCGGCTCGGCGACCGGGCCGAGTTCCGCGTCCACGACCTCGACCAGCCCCTGACCTGGGCCGCCGACGGGACCTTCGACGCCGCACTCATGGCGCTCGTGATCCATCACGTCGACGACCGTCCCGCCCTGCTGCGCGAGCTCTTCCGGGTGCTGCGCCCAGGTGGTCGCCTCGTCCTCTCGACGGTCCACCCGATGGAGGACTACCTACGCCTCGGCGGCAGCTACTTCGCCACCGAGGTAGTCGAGGAGGCCTGGCACGGGGACTGGGAGGTGCGGTTCTGGCGGCAGCCGCTCACCGCCACCTGCACCGAGGCCACGGACGCCGGCTTCATGATCGAGCGGCTGCTCGAGCCGTTCCCCTCCGACGAGCTGGCCGAGAGGTTCCCCGACACGTACGCGAAGCTTGCCGAACGCCCCGGGTTCGTGATGCTCCGCCTGCTCCGCCCGCCGGTCTAGTGTGCCGTACCTCTCAGTGTGTGTAGGGCCGGTGCAGGTCGCACTCGGGGTTCAGGCGTACGCCGAAGCCCGGGGTCTCGGGCAGCCGCAACCGACCGCCCTCCGGCACCGGTTCGTCGAGCAGCAGCGGGTGGAACATCGGCACCACCTCCGCCGCTTCGGGATGCATCATCAGGAACTCCGAGAACGGGCTGTTGTGCCGCGTGATCACGAAGTGGTACGAGTACACGCTCGACCCGTGCGGGATCACCGGTACGCCGCGGGCGTCCGCGAGGGCGGCGATCTTGATCAGCTCGGTGATGCCGCCGCACCAGTTGACGTCCGGCTGGATGACGTCGGCGCAGCCCATCTCCAGCAGCAGCCGGAACCCGTACCTCGTCCACTCGTGCTCCCCCGTGGTCACCCACATGCCGGTCGGCACCCGTCGGCGGAGTTCGGCGTAGCCCCAGTAGTCGTCCGGAGGAAGAGCCTCCTCGATCCACTTCAGGCCGAGGTCTGCGCACTTGTGTGCCAACCTGGTGGCGTAGTCGAGGTCGAGGGACATCCAACAGTCCCAGGCGAGGAAGAAGTCGTCACTCACCTTCTCGCGCATCGAACGCAACCTGTCAAGGTTGGCTTGCATGCCGGCCGGACCCTCGGCAGGGCCGTGCTGCAACGGCATCTTGCCGCCGATGAAGCCCATCTTCTCGGCCAGGTCGGGCCGGGCTCCGGTGGCGTAGAAGACCAGCTCGTCGCGGACCGGGCCGCCAAGGAGTGCGTAGACGGGCTCGCCGCGTAGCTTGCCGAGCAGGTCGTACAACGCCAGGTCGACGGCACTGATGCAGTTGACGACGATCCCCTTGCGCCCGTAGAAGAGCGACGAGGAGTACATCTGGTCCCAGATCTTCTCGACCGACGTCACCGGCGCACCTTCGACGAACCTCGCCAGGTGCTTCTCGACGATGTACGCGCCCGGCTCGCCCGCGGTCGTCGTCGCGAACCCGACCGTGCCGTCGTCGGCCTCGACCTCGACGACCAGCGTGCCGAGGACGTTGAGGCCGAACTTCTGCCGGCTCTCGCGGTAGTCGGGGTAGCGCGCCATCGGGGTCGCCACGTGGTCGTCGATCCAGTGCTTCGCGCCCTGGTCGTGGTAGTCGGCACCGCCGCCGCGGACGACGTACGCCCGCACCTCGCGGATGGTCGGAAGTCCCATCGTTACCTCAGCTCCCTGTCCGTAGCCGGACCGGACCGAGCAGGCCCGAGATCCGCTGTCCCTTGAACACAGCGAGGGTGGGCGAGCAGTCGTCGAGGTACGGCGCCAGCGTGTTGTGGACGCGCACCTCGATGTCGTTCGTACCCTCGCGCACCATGCCGGTCAGGTCGAACCGGTACGGCGACCAGATCCGCACCCCGGCGGAGGTTCCGTTGACGGTGACCTCCGCGGTGCCGCGTACCGTACCCAGGTCGAGCACCACCGGCCCGGCGGTGGCGTCGAGCTCGACCTCGACCTGGCGGCGGTAGCGCACAGCGCCGGCGTACGAACCGAGGCCGCCGTCCGACCAGGGTCCCGGCCGGAGCGGGCCCTCGCCGCACTTGAACGCGACCGGCCCGTCCCACAGCGCACCGCCCGACCTCCCGTCGACCGGCTCGACCCGTACCGCCAGCGTCCGTCCCTCGACCTGCTGCCCTGGCAGGGCCATGCGCCCGGCCTCGACCCTGGTTTCCTCGCCGTCGACGTAGGCGCGCAGGCGACCACCTGCCACCGGTACGGTCGCGGCGGTCGCGCCAGGAGGGACGACGAGCCGGAACCACTCGGCAGGCCTGGGAGTCCCGGGCCGGGCGTCGGGTACGACGTCGAGGACCGTGCCGTCGGCGGTCGCAGGCTCCAGCCAGCTGGCGCGGGGCAGCGGGTGCGGGCGAGGACGCAGCAAGGCCCACCGCGGGTCGTAGGGATGCGTACGCCGCAGGGCGGTCGGCACCGGGATACCGTCCCGGGCGAACGTCCACGATCCGTCGGTCACGAACGTGGTGGTCGCACCGTCCGCTTCCTCCACCACCGCGTCGACGAACACCGCGAGTGGCCGGCCGATGTCGGTGAAGCGCACCTCGACCGTGTTCTCGCCCAGCCCGAGCAGAGCCGTGACGTCGTACGGCAGCACACGGTTCTGGCCGCCGTAGGGCTCGAACGCACCCTGGGTGGCGATCTCCCGGCCGTTGAGCGCCAGCCGGGCCGGCCCGTCGGTGCCGAGCTGCAACACGGCCCGGACCGGCCGGTCCGCAAGGCTGACCCGGCCGCGGGCGACGAGGTCGGTCCCGCGTTCGGAGCCGTCGGACGGCACCAGCCACGCCGGTCGGGCGAACGCGGCCGCGTCGGTCGTCAGCGCCCAGTAGCCGCGCAGCGCTCCCCTGGCCTCCGCGGTGACGCGCACCTCGAGGAGGTTGGCGCCCTGGCGGGCATGCACGGCGTCGAGGCGGAGGTAGCCACCCGGGTCGGGTCCGAGCGGTTCGCCGTTCCACCACACCTCGGTGGCGCCGCCCGCGGCGACCGCGAGGGTGAGGTCGCGTGCGCGGTCCACCGGTAGCGACGTCCGCAGCACGACGACCTGTCCGCGGCGGACCCCGTCCACGTGCCAGAAGTCGTCGGGCACCCGGCCCTTGGGCCCCAACATCCTTGCCTGGAAGGGATCCTTCTCGATCCCGCGGGACAGCGAGTACGCGACCGGCAACCAGCCCGGGCCGTCCAGTGGCCCGGCGTGGGACGGCGGCAACGGCGGCGGGACCTGCGCCGGTGGCAGCGGAGCCGTCCGCCAGGCGAAGGTCCCCTGCCCGACGAGGACCTCGGTCCAGTCCGCGTCGTCAAGGCCGGGTTGCGCCCAGGACTTGCCGTCGCCGTCGCCGTGGCCGTGGCCGTGGCCGTGGCCGTGGGGAGAGTCCTCGACGGCGTGCCGCAGCCGCCACTGTTGAACGGGAAGCGGCGTGTCGCCCGCCGGCAGCGCGAGGTCGCCGTGGCGGTTGTCGAGGGTGGGTACGACCGTCGCGGTCCAGGCGTCGTCCAGGGTGTGTTCGGACCACGCGCGTTCGGACCGCACCACGTCGGCCGCGGCCGAGCTCAGAGGCTCCGGCTCCTCCAAGCTGCCCGAACTGGCCACGTTGCCCGTCCCGGGCACCGTCGTGGCGTCCTTCCAGACGAGGACGGCCACCGGTACCTGGTCGAACGACACCGTGACGTCGGCCCAGCCGTCGTCCCGTGCCACCCGGGCCGGACTGGTCGTACCGGACAGCGGGTCCCACACCTCCAGGTCCGTCGCGGTCGCGGGCAGCCGCACCCTGGTCTCGGACCGGAACCGGCTCGGGTCGAAGTCGTAGCCCTCCGCACGTGGTCCCGCGAACCAGTGCGCGCCCTTGGCCAGCATGGGTTGGGCCGTCGCGGAGCCCGCCGGTGCCGCGGGTACGAGCAGCACGTTGACCGCGTCGACGCGGCGCCGCAGCGCCGGTCCGGACGCGTCGACCGGCCGGCCGAGGCGATCGAGCACGGCTGGCAGGTCCTCGGCATCGGTGACCGCGACGGCCGTGCCGTCGTCAACCAGCCCTTGCAGGGCACGAACGGCGTCCTCACCGCCCTCCTCGATCGCGTGCGCGGGACGCTCACCCACCACGACTAGCAGGCCACCTCCACGACAGAACTCGACGAGCCTTCGCGCCGTGGGGCCCTCGAGCACGGCACAGGACGGCAGCACCACGGCCCCGTAGGACTCGCCGCGCGTGTGCAGGGCGCCGTGACGTACGGCGGCGCCGGCCACCGTGTCGTCGTCGAGGACGTCGAAGTCGCGGTGGGCCCGGTCGAGTACACCGGGATGGGCGTCGAACCACACCATCCGGCCCACGACGTCGAGGTAGGCCTGGTTGGCCCGCTCCGCTGCCGGCAGGACACCGCCGAGCAGGGTGCCCGCCTGGATGGTGGCGGACGGGAAGAGCACGCCGACGTCGCACGCGTGCTCGCCTCGGGTCAGAAGCCAGCACAGCCGGCTCACGGTGTCGGCGAAGTGCCGGTAGTGGGACCAGTACGGCTGCCGCCAGCAGGTGCTCGGCGGTGCCCACTCCCACCAGCCACCGCGGGTCGAGTAGTAGACCGCGTGCGGGTTGTAGAGCGTCGCACCCGCGAGCAGCCATGGCACGAGCCAGTCGAAGGTCTCCTCGAGCGTGCCGCCCCATCCGCTGGAGTGGAACGACTCGATCCACGTCCGCGGTCGGCCGTAGTGGTGGGCGAGCGAGCTGTGGATCCTGGCCTCGCCGTGGTGGTCACTTCCCGGTGCGCTGAACCACCGGTGCGTTCGCGCGTAGTCGGCGTACTGCCGGGTGCAGCCCTGCGGCTCGCCGGCCCGCGAGGGGCTCTGCTGGTCGACGCCGACCGTGAGACCGTGCCGCTCGTGCCAGGCGTTCAGGGGCTGGAAGAACGCCTCCTCCGCCATCGCCGCGCGCACCCGCTGGTAGTCGGCCCTGACCCGTGCCGGTCCGACGCCGACATCGACCCGCGCCGGCCCGCCATCGTCCGGAGAGGGCGGATCGGACACCACGGGGACGTCCTCCCACAGCGCGGCGAGGACGCCCTCGATGCGGTAGCCGCAGCGGCGCGCGAACTCGTCGGCGTACGCCGGGCTCCACGTCGGCAGGTTGGGCAGCTCGTCCTGGAACGACCCGACGACGACGCTGCCGAGGAACCCGCCCAACCGGCGCTCGAACTCCCCGTGCACGACGTCGAGCAGGGCCGCGCACGCCGCTGCGGAGGTGTAGTCGAATCCCTGGCGGAGGCTGTACGCCAGCATCACCCGGTGCCGCCCGGCGCGCCCGCCGGTGGCCTCGAACCTGACCCGTCCGTCGACCACCTCGAGCGCAATCGGTGCGCCCGACACCCGGCCCTCGACACCGGCACCGGCACCGGCATCGGCATCGGCATCGGCATCGAGCGGCAGTGCACAGGCGGCGATGGTCTCGCCCGCCGCCGGGCACACCAGCTCACAGCTCTCACCGGCCTCGAGGTCGCCTACGACCCGCTCCAGCGACGCGCCTGCGAACGCCGGCTCGGCGGTGACGAGCTGGCCCTGCAGGTTGGCGCCGGAGAAGCCGATCTGGTCGTAGAACCACAACCGGGCGTCCCGGGTCGCGGCGTGCTCGCACAGCCCCTGCCACAGCGCCCACCACTCCTCGCTGAACAGCCGTGGCTCGTCGGCGAGGGAGCCGTACGTGGGACCCGTCGGAGCGAGGTTGAGGACGACGAGGTTGTGGACGCCCTGCTCGACCAACCGGTCGAGCTGCCAGCAAAGCCGGTCCAGCTCGACCTTCTCACCGCTCCACCACCAGATCGGCGCCGGCGAGAACGCGGCCTGCGCGGTGGTGAACCCGGCGAAGAGCTCCGGGTGGCCGGATCGGTGCGGCATACGGCCTCCTCCTGCAAGCACTGGCCCTCGCGCCCCTGGCGGGCTAGGTTATGCGCTGTTTCAGCTCGGTGAACAGGTGTTCACGTACCCGAACCATCCAGGTACGTCACCCACAGGGAGCATCGACATGAACGACGTGAAGGACATGGCGAAGGGCGCGGTGAAGTCCGCCGAGCGGACCCTCGCCATCCTCGAACTCCTGACCAGGCACGAAGAACCCATGACCTTCACCGAGATCGCACAGGCGCTGGGTTATCCGCGCTCGAGCCTGCACGGCCTGCTCCGGACCCTGGTGGAGCGCGGCTGGGCGGAGTTCGACCCCGCGACCCGGTCGTACGCGCTCGGCATCCGCACCCTGTCGGCCGGGAACGCCTACACCCGTGCCCTGGGACTCGTCGAGCGCGCGCTGCCCCTGATGGAACGCATCCGCGACAGCATCGACGAGACCGTGCAGCTGGCCGTCCTCGACGGCGTCCACGCGGTGTACGTCGCGAAGGTCGACGGGCGGCAGACCCTCACGCTCGCGTCGGAGGTCGGCCGCCGGCTCCCCGCGTACGCCACCGGTGTCGGCAAGGTCCTGCTGGCCGGACTCGGCCAGGAGGGGCTCGACGCCCGGTTGAGCGGCGTCGAGCTGGTCGCCGTCACCGCGCACACCATCACCGACCGGGTCCGACTCCACGAACACCTGCACCACGTGCGGCGGCGCGGCTTCAGCATCGACAACGAGGAGTACACGCTCGGGATCCGGTGTGTCGCGGTGCCGATCTTCGACGTCAGCCGGCGCCCGGTGGCGGCGATGAGTGTGTCGGTGCCGGCGATCCGGTTCACGCCGGCACACCGCGAGCGCGCCCACCTGCTTCTCGCCGACGCGGCGCACCGGATGTCCGACGCCCTCGGCTACGGCTCGGGTCGGGCCGCGGAGGGCAAGGGAGCGCAGGGATCCCACTGAGCACAGGGAGCACAGGGAGCACAGGGACGTCCGGACCCGAGCGTGAGGAGTAAACGGCTGATGCCCACCTACACCGTCGACCTGCTGCCGATGGGGCGTGGCGACGTTCCCGGCCCGGAGCTGTTCTGGATGAGCGGCTGGAACGACTGGCATACCCTGCTCTTCCAGTCCGTTCTGATCCGCGGCAACGGCGTCACCGCACTGGTCAACACCGGGCCCGCCCGCGACCTCGAACCCATGAACGCCCACTGGGCCATGGTGCTGGGTGAGCGCGCAAGGATGCGCCGGGAGCCGGACGAGTTCATCGTCGACCAGCTCGCCCGGCACGGCGTCACACCGGGCGACGTCACCCACGTCATCCTCACGCCGCTGCAGCTCTACACGGTGAGCAACGTCCAACTCTTCACCCGCGCACAGATCTGTCTCGCCGAACGCGGCTGGGTGCACTTCCACACCACGCACGAGCATCCGCACGACAACCGCGGCACGTCGCTGCCCGACGAGATCCTGGTCCACCTCGTGACCGACGCCTGGCCGCGCGTCCGCCTGCTCGCCGACGAGGACGAGCTCGCGCCCGGCCTGCGTACCTGGTGGAGCGGCGTCCACCACCGGGCATCCGTGGTCGTGGAGGTGGACACCGAACGCGGCGTGGCGGCGATCTCCGACAGCTTCTTCGTGCTCGACAACGTGGAGAAGAACATCCCGATCGGCATCAACGAGAACATGTACGAAGCGCTGTCCAGCTACGCCCGGGTGCGCGAGCGCGCCGACATCGTGCTGCCGTTGTACGACGCGGGCAACCTGGACCGCTTCCCCGGCGGGAGGGTCGCGTGAGCGGGCCGACCGGCGGTGCCGACCCGCGTACCGTCCTCGTCACCGGGTCCGCCCGCGGCATCGGTCGCGCCACGGCGGCCCGCTTCGGCCGCGAGGGTGCGCGGGTGGTCGTCAACTACCCTCCCGGCGAGCACACGTTCGCCGAGGAGACCGGCGGGCTCGTCGAGGCGACTGGCGGCACCGCACTGCTGGTGGAGGCCGACGTCGCTGACCCGGATGCGGTCACGTCGATGGCCGACACGGTGCACGCCGAGTGGGGCCCGCTGGACGTACTCGTCAACAACGCCGGCATCTGCCCGTTCGCCGACTTCTTCGACATCGACCTCGCGCTCTGGGACCGGGTCCAGCACGTCAACCTCCGCGGCGTGTTTCTCGTGACGCAGGCGTTCACCCGCCGGATGGTCGATGCCGGTAACGGCGGCCGGGTGATCTCTGTTTCGTCGATCTCGGCGTGGGTGGGAGGTTCCCAGCAGGTGCACTACTGCGCGACGAAGGCCGGGATCAGCTCCCTGATGAAGAGCCTCGCGATCGTGCTGGGCCCGCACGGCATCACCTGCAACGCCGTCCTTCCGGGCGCGATCGCGACGGACATCAACCGGGACGACTGGACCGACAGCGCGAAGATGGACTACCTCCGGTCGCGGATCCCCGTGGGCCGGATGGGCGAGCCCGCGGACGTGGCCGGCGTGATCTGGCTCCTCAGCCAGCCGGAGTCGGCGTACATGAACGGGTCGGACGTGCTCGTCGACGGCGGTATGTTCGTCAACCTGCAGTAGGCACGGCGGCGACCGAGGGGGAACGTTGATCGAACTGGTGACGGCAACACCCGAACAGGAAGCCGAGTGGCGGACGCGGTGGCTGGACCGCCAGCACTTCATGTACGCCGCCCGTGGCCTCGCCGACGCCGATGTCGCCGAGAGCCTCCGCCGGCTGGCGGACTGGCGTGCCCAGGCAACGGAGTCCATGGTCTCGGTGGCGGTGAGCGGCGGCGAGGCCGTGGGGTTCGGCAGCGTCTCCCTCCACGGTGAGGGTCAGCCCACCGCGGTCGTCGACGACATCTGGGTCGCGCCGAAGCAGCGCCGGTGTGGGCACGGTGCGACGATCCGCTCCGCCCTCGAACAGCACTGCCGGGAACGCCAGGTCCGGCGCCTCGACGTCACCATCTCGCCGACGGACCCGGCGCAGGACGGGCTGTTCCGGTCGTACGCCGTCACCTCACAACGGATGGCCCTCACCCTGACGGACGCTCCGGAGCTTCCCGACGGAGTCCGGGCCCGGCCGATGATCGAGGCGGAGTTCGAGGACTGGCAGCGTGAGCAGATCGAGGGGTACGCCGAGGCGATCGCCGCCAGCGGCGTGCTCACGCCCGAGGAGGCGCACGCCCGGTCGGTACGCCAGTTCGGGGAGCTGCTGCCGCAGGGGCTGGGCACCGACGACCACAGCCTGTGGGTGCTGGAGTCCGGCGACGAGTCGGTCGCGACGCTGTGGATCCAACACCACGTGAGTCTCGGCTGGTCGTTCGTCTACGGCGTCGAGGTCGACCCCTCCCAGCGCGGCAAGGGCTACGGCCGGACGATCATGCGGCTCGGCGAGCGGATCTGTCTCGAAGCCGGCGATCACGTCCTCGCGCTCAACGTCTTCGGCTACAACTCCGTGGCGATCGGCCTCTACACCAGCCTCGGCTACACCGTCACGGACCAGTCCCGGGGCCGCGAGATCACACCGCCCGGGTGAGCGCCTCGAACTCCTCGTCCGTCAGGTCGATCAGGGCCGCGGCGGTGTTGACCTCCAGGTGGCTCACCCTCGAGGTGCCGGGAATCGGCAGCATGACCGGCGAACGGCGCAGCAGCCAGGCGAGCGCGAGTTGCCCGGGCGTCACGTCGTGCTCCTTCGCCAGCGCGTCGAGCGGGCCACCCGGTCGGGCGAGCTTGCCGGTGGCGATGGGAGACCACGGGATGAACGCCAGACCCTCGCGTTCGGCGTACTCCAGAACGCTCTCGGAGTGCCGGTCGGTGAGGTTGTAGCGGTTCTGCACCGAGACGATCTCGGTGATCTCCCGGGCCGCCGCCAGCTCCTCGATCGTCACCTCGGACAGACCGATGTGCCGGATCTTGCCCTGGCGGCGCAGGTCGGCGAGCGTACCGATCTGGTCGGCGAGCGGGACCCTCGCGTCGAGCCGGTGCAGCTGGAAGAGGTCGATGCGTTCGAGCCCGAGCCGGCGCAGGCTCAGCTCGACCTGCTGGATGAGGTACTCCGGTGGTCCGAGGGGCACCCACTTCCCCGGGCCTGGTCGTACCTGTCCGGCCTTCGTACCGATCACCAGGTCGTCGGGGTACGGATGGAGGGCGCTGCGGATCAGGGCCTCGCTCACGTCCGGACCGTAGGAGTCGGCCGTGTCCACGAACGTGATGCCGAGTTCGACCACTCTCCTGAGGACGCGTACGGCCTCGTCGGGATCTTCGGGCGGGCCCCAGATGCCCGGGCCGGTGAGGCGCATCGCACCGAACCCGAGCCTGCGTACGGTGAGATCGCCGCCGAGGGTGAACGTGCCGCTCGCCTCGGCGGGTCTGGTACGGCTGTCGGTCGTCATCTGTCCGACGCTACGTCGGGACGCCGATCGGTCCAACGGACCAACGTCCCGCGTGGACCCGCCGCACCCGCGAGGTTTGTCGGCCTCGACGGTGCCCGCCGCAGCCGCCGGCGTTTGACCGGATCAACCCGGGATGAGCCGGATCCGCTGGCTGGCATGGCGTTCCACGGCCGCACGGGTGTAGAGGAGCGGCACGTAGTCGCCGCGCCGCCACGGCTCGGCGAGGTCGCGGTAGTGCCGGCTGCGCGGATCGCCGGACTGTCCCGGCGTGTTGACGACGACCGAGTTGTCCCAACCGCCGACGTCGACCACGACTCTGAACGACGCACCGAGCGTCTGCACGAGATCCGCGGAGAAGTACGGTGCCGCGTTGACCGTCGTGCCCGAACCTCCGGTCGGCAGCGGACCGACGTCGAGGTCAGGATCGAGGAAACCGAGCGGGTGGCGCTGCCGGTTGACGTGCAACTGACCCCACTGCCAGGAGTCGGAGTCCTTGCCCAGCAGGCGTTCCACCTCGACATACGCCTCGCGCAGGGTGGTGAGGAGCAGGAGGTCGCGCCGCTCGGCGCCGTCAGGACCGAACCAGCGGTCGGGACTGCGCAGGGCGTCGCGGAGTCCCCACGGGTCGACGTCGGCGACGACGTCCCGTACGTGCGCCGGAAGGACGGCCGCCGCGAACGCCGGCATCAGGTGCCGCGCCACCCAGACCTCGTACAGCGCGGCCGGTGCGGAGTCCACCGCCTCCACCGCGTCCCAGTCCCGCAGCAGGGCGAGCGCCGCACTGGTCGTGGGATCGTCGGACCGCACCTTGTCCACCAGGGCGGTCAGGTCGCGGGCCGCGACCGACAGCCGGTCGTTCTGCAGCCGCATGGAGTCCTGCAGCGAGTGGTGTTCGGTGCTGGTGAGCACCTCGACGATGCGCCGGTGCCGAGCCGGGTCGGGCCACTCGTACGACAGCTGGCGATCTGCGGGGAATCCGTCCGGCAGGTTGAACTCGTTCGCGGTCGCGACGAAACCCCTTGCGGGGTTGACGACCTGCGGGAACTCGTCGGCCCGGTAGAACCCGTCCCACTCGTAGCGGCCGTCGCCGGGTACGGGCAGCAGGCCGTCCCAGCCGGGCCGTCTCGGCACCAGGCCGGCCGCCTTCCAACCGATGCTGCCGTCGACGTCCGCGTAGACGTGGTTCTCACCGGGGCTCCCCCACCCGTCGAGTGCGGCGACGAACTCCGCACCCGTACGCGCCCGGAGATAGCCGAGACTGCCTGCGTAGACGGCCGTTCCCGGCTCGAACCACGTGGACCGCACGGCGAAGGCGCGGCGACGGGCGGCGTCGACGTGGATGAGGGGTCCGTGTCGGGTGAACGCAAGGTCGAGTTGACGCGACTCCTCACCGCGGACGGACACGGTTTCGCGGACGATCCGGATGGCTTCCCAGCCACCGTCGTAGCGGTACCGCGTCGGGTCCGCCGGGTCGAGGTCGTAGACGTAGAGATCCTGCGTGTCGATCATGAAGATCGTGAAGCCGAACGCCACCCTGCCGTTGTGCCCGACCGTCACGCCGGGCAGGGCGGGTTCGCCGGCACCGATGACGTCGAGTCCCGGCGCCGACAGGTGCGCGATGTAGCGGAGTGACGGTGTGGCGTAGGCGCGGTGCGGGTCGCTCGCGAGGATCGGCCGGCCCGTCGTCGTGCGCGACCCGGCGACCACCCAGTTGTTGCTGCCCTCGTTGGCGGTGCCCTCGCCGGCCGCGGGTGCCGACCCGTTGCCGCCTCCTGGCGGACGTGAGTCGGTCGTGCCGGTGGGCGCGACACCGAGCGGCTCCCGCGGGTCGCCGCTGAAGACCAGCGGCTGGGTGGCGAGGTCGTAGAGCCGAAGCAGGTCTGGTGGCAGGCGTAGGTCGAGGCCGTCGGCGTGGTGGGGTCGACGTTCGGGGTGCAGCCGCTGTCGGACGAGGTCGGCCTCCCACCCGGCCGCGGCGGAGGTCCGCGCCCGGGCCACTTCGTGCAGGAGGTTGTGCGTGATCCCGTGGCTGCGGATGCGTACGACGTCCTCCGGCGCCCAGTGGGCCGGCGAGTAGTCGAGCATCGCGAACTCCGGAGGCATCGCGTCGGGATGCTCGGCCAGCCAGTCGACGTAGGCGTTGATGCCCGCGGTGAACCGGGTGGCGACGGCCTCGGCGTCCGGTGCGTACGCCGCCCACTCGCGCTCCATGTCGCCGCGGTAGAGGAACAGCCGGGCCGCCCGGTCGTGCTCGACGTACAGCGGGCCGAACACCTCCGAGAGCAGCCCCAACCCCCGGCGTCGCCAGAGGTCGATCTGGAACAGCCGGTCGCGGGCCGCGTTGAACCCCTGCGCGAGGAACACGTCGTCAGCGGACTCGGCGAACAGGTGCGGGATCCCCCACTCGTCCACGACCAGCTCCACCGGCCGCTCGAGGCCGGGCACACGGATCTCGACGGTCATGAGACCAGCGGAAAGAGGTCGGCACGCCCGTCGAGCGTGGTCCGGTCGACGTCGGCGAGCGGGCGGCGTCCGGTGGCGCGTTCGAAGAAGGCCTGGTCGCTCCAGCCGAGTGCGCGCGGTGGCTCCCCACCGAGGAGCGCGACGAACGTCGGTCGCATCGCGGCAACGGCGTTCGAGGCCGTCCAGGCCCGCCGGCCCAGGCTGGGTGCGAGGTCGAGTCCGTGCGCCGCATGGGAGATGAGCCTCGTCACGACGTAGTCGCCGAGTCGCATCACGCCGACGGGTACGGAGACCAGCCGGTCGAGGTCCGCGGAGGACCACCACTCGAGGGCGGAGCGCCAGCGCTTGGTGAGCCACCTGCCCGCTGACGGTCCGTCGGGGAGATCGGCGGCCCGCGTCACGGCGTCCTGGGCGATGTGGTCGTGGTAGGCCGGCGTACGGCGTTCGGGTCGGCGGTAGTAGACGTCCGCCGCACCATCGAGTGGAACGGCTCCGGCCGGCGCGTCCGGAGGTGCACCGCGGGGCGGCAGGACCACCGCGACGTGGACGATCAACTCCTTGACCGTCCATGGTGGGCAGTTGGTCGGACGGTCGAAGTCGTCGCCGTCGAGTCCGTCGACCACGCCGTCCAGCGCGACCGCCTCGTCCCGAAATGCCGCGAGCACCTCGCTAGTCATGCGCCCGATCCTTCCCTCCACGTCACCCGCTTGCCGGGTTGCAGCTGGGGAATCTCAGCAAGTGGGACCCGCAGCATCGGAAGGGCGAGAGGTACGTCACCTCGTCCGAGCGGTGACGCGTCCTGCAGGAGCGGCAGCAGGTCGCCGCCCTCGATCAGGCGTACGAGATCGGCGAGCCCCTGTCGGGCGCCCGCCGCTTCGTACGCCGAGAACCGGCCCAGCACGAGCGACGCGGTGAACGCGTCCTCGTCCTCGACGGCGAACGTCTGCGCGTCGGCCCGCACCAGGACGTCGAGGTCGAGATCGACGGCGAAGATCCCGCCGGCGTCGGTGAACATCGGCGTCGCGATGTCGATGGTGAACGCGAATGCGGGCTGGCCGTCGGCCGGTGCCGTCTCGACCAGGTTGCCGTCGAGGTCGGTAGTGAGGCTGATCTTGAACCAGTGCCCGCGGAAGGCGTAGCGCCGCCGCACCACCTGGTCGTACAGCGCGTGCGTCACGAAGACCTCGTCATCACGCCTCAGCACGCCGGCCCCGGGCACGGTGAAGACACGGACGTCGGGCTCGTGCGGGTGGAAGTCGAAGTCTTGGACCATCCCCGAATGCACGGTCGCATGGTGACAGAGCCCGGCCCGCCCCGCCAGCGGATGGGGAACTGAGCCTGGCCGACTGAGGCTGCCGGCGGGTGTGGAGGCGGTCCGATTCGGTCCGATTCTGGTGCGATTCCTGTCCATGCGGCACATATCGACACCGGCACGCTCATGGGCTCGAGGGGTCGTCCTGGGTGGTCGATTCGTGCCGCATGATCACCTCAGCCGGCCTCATCCAGCCTCAGCCAGCCTTCAGCCGCCCTCAGCCAGCCTCAGCCGGCCCTCCACGTGACCGCGAGATGGTCGCCCTCGTCGCGTACGTCCAGGTCGGAGTCCAGCGCGGCACACGCCGCGACGAACCGCCTCGCGACCCACGCGTACTCCTCGCCTTCGGCAAGCCGCGTCACGCAGTAGTCGAGGACGAGCGGGACGATCCGCAGCCGCACCGGCCCCCACACGTCGAGGGTCAACAGCGCCACGATGCCGAGGTCGTTACGGAGGTCGGCGCTGATCCGGTAGTCGTCGACGAAGTCGCCGAGGTCGTACGCCACCTGGTCGGACATCCCGTGGAACACGTGGGCCGAGTGCCCGGCGACCACCGTCGCTCCGGCCGCACGCAGGGAGGCGCCGGCCGTCTGGACATACGCCAGCGGCTCCGCCCGCATGTTCGGACCCCAGTGCGGCGTCACCAGCACCGCGTCCGCGCGATCATGCAGGCGGGCGACGAGCGTGGTCAGCCACGCCGGGGTGCCGGCACGAAGGTCCGCGTACGCGACTCCCGGTTGTCCCACCGCCGCGGCGTAGTCGTCGGGATGGTCCGTCACGCCGACCACGGCCACGACGAGACCACCGGCGCACAGCAGCACCGGCGCGCGGGCCTGGTCGATGTCGGTACCCGCTCCCGTGCAGGCGATGCCGACTGCCGCGAGGCGATCGCGGGTGTCAAGGAGGGCTTGCGTGCCGAAGTCGAGTGCGTGGTTGTTGGCCAGCGTCACGCAGCTGACTCCCAACCAGGACAGCGTTTCGGCGGCAACCGGCGGCGCCCGGAAGAAGAACGGCTTGCCGGGTGCCGGCCAGGGCGTGCCGCGGTCGGAGACGCAGCACTCGAGGTTGAGCACGCACAGGTCCGCCTCCGCCACGACGTCGCGGACCCCGGAGGTGAACACCGAGCGCGGGCCCTTGTCCTGAAGGCGTTCCGCGACCTGGCGGCCGAGCATCGTGTCGCCGGCCAGTGCCACCGTCACCGCCATGCCTGCAGCTTAGGTCGCGCCACGGCCCCCGCCCGACCGGACAGGTCCGCCCGAGTCGCCTCTCACCGCACGAAACGGGCCTCCTGGAGGAACTGCTTCGCGACCGGACCCGCGTCGCGGCCGCCACCGCCACCGTCCTCGATGAGCACCGCGAACGCGACATCGCCGCGGAACCCGATCATCCAGGCGTGCGTACGTGGGGGCACCTCGTTGCCGTACTCCGCCGTCCCCGTCTTGGCGTGGACGGGTTCGCCGAGAAGGTCCAGGTCCTTCGCCGAACCCGTCTCCACCACGGCCCGCATCATCGAGCGAAGGTCGTTGTGCAGCGAGTCCGGCAGCTTGTTCCCCACCGCCCGGCCCGGCAGGACCTCCGGCAGCAGCACGGGAGTACGTGGCTGGCCGGAGTCGACCGCCGCGGCGACGAGCGCCATGCCGAGCGGGCTCATCAGGACCCGGCCCTGCCCGATCATGCTCGCCGCCGTGTCCACGAGGTCGTTCGGCTCCGGCACCGATCCGGAGTACGCCGGCAGCCCCAGCTTCCACGGTTCGCCGACACCGAACCGCTTCGCGCTGGTGACGAGCGCACCTGGCTGGAGCGTGTCGGCGCGGTCGACGACCGTCGTGTTGCACGAGTGCGCGAACGCCTGCAGCATCGGCCCGTCGGGGATGCTGAACGAGTTGGCGTTCTTGAACCGCTTGCCTCCGACGCTGGTCTCCGACGGGCAGGTCACCCGCTCGTCCAGCGTGAGCCCGCCCTCGAGGAGTGCCGCGACCGACACCACCTTGAACGTCGAGCCCGGCGGGTAGTGCGCGACGAACGCGCGGTTGTACGACGTGACACCGGGGCCGTTGGCGGCGGCGAGGATCTCGCCGGTGCTCGCCCGGACCGCCACGATCGCCGTCGGCTTCTGCTGGTCGACGACGACGTGTTCGGCCGCCTCCTGCGCCACCTGGTCGAGGGTGGTGCGCAGTGGCTTGCCCGGCCGGGCGGGCTGGTTGAACACCTCGGCGACCTGGCGGCCGCTCTTCATGTCCACGAGGTCGATGCTGCCGCCCGGCTGCCCGGCAAGCTGCTTCTGGTACGCGCGTTGCAGGCCGCTCGCGCCGACCTCGTCGCCGGCCATGGCGAGGGGACCCGCGTCCTCCAGGGTCTCCGCGGTCGCTGCCGCCACCACGCCGAGCACACCTCGGGCGTACGACGCCGACGGCGCGAGCGACATCGTGTCCTTCTGCGTGACGACACCCGGGACCGCGTCGAGGGCGTTCGCCACCTCGTTGTAGGACGCCTCGCGCATGATGATGACGTCGACGAACTGGGTCGGCGGCGCCGCCTCGGCTCGCTTCCGGAGCTGCCCGGTGTCGACGCCGAGGTACTGCCCGAGCTTGGCGTACGTCACGTCAGGATCGACCTTGCGCGGCTCGACTCCGATCCGTACGACCGGCCGGTCCTCGGTCAGGGGCTGGCCCTCGTGGTCGAGGATCGACGCCCGGGGCGGAAGCTCGCGATGCCGCTCGAACTTCGTCGTACCCGTCAGCTTCGGGTGGAACGTCGCGGGCGTCCACCACACCTTCCACCGGCCCTCGGCGTCTTCGCGGACCTCGGCGGTCGTGCGGTACGCCCAGGATCCGAGGCCGGCCAGCTGGTGCGAGACCGCGATCCGCTGGCGGCACACCCCGCGGTCGGCGTTGAGCGGGCGGGCCTGCTCCTCCGGGAGGCAGGTGAGGGAGCCTGCGGGGCGTACCCGCGTCGCCCGGATGCCGAGCTGGTCGGCGCCGGCGGTCAGTGCCGCGGCCGCGGCCTCCCGCGTCGGCGCCGCGACACTCACTCCTGCCCGGCCCGCCGACCACGCGGACGCGAATGCGGTGACGGCGTTGCCGGCCTCCTTCGGCGGGCCTTCCTCGCCACCGCATCCGGCGAGTACGACAAGGAGGGCGGCGCCTGCGGCGGCGCAGCGGCGTAGGACTCGGGCGTGCATGGTTGTTCTCCCCCTCGGACCTCGATCAGTCCGGACAGGAGTACAACACACGCGCCGCGCGGCCGTCGCACCGATATGGGTCCCCCGGCTCGGAGATCGACCGTCGCGGCGGCTGCCCGACTGCCCGCGTTGGATGAAGGGCACCTTGACCCAACCCACTCGGCTGGCTCGTTGGATGAAGGGCCCCTCGCGGCCCTATTGGATGAAGGTGCCCTTGACCTAACTAGCGCGACGCCTCAGTCCAGCTGCCAGCTGACCGGTTCGCCGCCCTGCTCGACCAGGAGGTCGTTGGCCCGGCTGAACGGACGCGAGCCGAAGAAGCCGCGGTCGGCCGACATCGGGCTCGGGTGTGCCGACTCGATCCGGGGCACCGAGCCGAGCAACGGACGCAGGCTCTGGGCATCACGGCCCCACAGGATCGCCACGAGCGGAGTCCCCCGTGCCACCAGCGCCCGGATCGCCTGGTCGGTCACGTCCTCCCAGCCTTTGCCACGGTGCGACGCGGGACGACCTGGTTCGACCGTCAGCGCGCGGTTGAGCAGCAGGATGCCGCGCCGCGACCAGGGCGAGAGGTCGCCGTTGGAGGGGAGGGGGTGGCCGAGGTCCGCGGCGTACTCGCGGTAGATGTTCTGCAGGCTGCGCGGCAGCGGCCGGACGTCAGGTGCCACCGAGAAGCTGAGTCCGATCGGATGGCCCGGCGTCGGATAGGGATCCTGCCCGACGATGAGGACGCGGACGTCGGCGAACGGCTGCTGGAACGCGCGCAGGACGTTGCCTCCGGCGGGGAGGTACGCCCGTCCGGCGCCGAGCTCGGCACGCAGGAAGTCACCCATCCGCGCGATCTGCCCCGCCACGGGCTGGAGTGCCTCGGCCCACCCCGACTCGACGACCTCCGACAGGGGACGCCGGCCGGAGGCGTCCTGGCCTGCGGGCTCGTCCCGCGACCGCTCCTGCGTTGCCGTCGGCTGTGCGGTTGCCTGGGCCGGGTCGTCCACGCGTACCTCCCGTGTGGTCGTCCGGCAGGCCGGTGACGTCGCCGGACGAAGCTGGCCCGCCATCGTAGTGCCACTGCCTTTCGACGGTCGTGGTCCGCGGCCGCCGGGCGGGTCGGCCAGGCCGGGTAGCGTGTCGTCGGTGACCGACTCCCCCTTCGGCACGCTTACGCCCTCCGGCTACCAGGCCCACCTTCGTCGCGAGGCCGATGCCTTCCGCGCGGCGGTCGCCACCGGCCCGCCGGAGGCCGCGGTCGCCGCCTGCCCCGGCTGGAATGTTCGCTCGCTGGTCGACCATCTCGGACGGATCCACCAGTGGGCGACTGCCATCGTCCGCGGCAGCGGGCCCGACCATCGGGCGGCCGAGCTCCCGGCCGATGCGGACCCGGTCGGGTGGTACGCCACCCAGGTCGACCGGCTGGCGGAGACGCTCGCGACCGCCGATCCCGAGGCGCCCTGCTGGACGTTCCATCCGCAGCAGAAGGTGGCGGCGTTCTGGTCGCGGCGACAGGCGCACGAGGTCGCCGTCCACCGGATGGACGCCGAGCTCGCTGTCGGCGGCGCGAGTGCGTACGACCCGGATCTGGCGGTCGACGGTGTGGGCGAGCTGCTCGACGTGATGGTCCCGCGAGTGTCCCAGCGGTCCGGGCCACCCGACCTCGCCGCACCCGTGCTCCTCACCTGCACGGATCGTCCCGCCCGCTGGTTGCTGCGCCCGGACTCGCAGTCCGTTGCCGGCGGGGTGCCCGTCGCCGACGGGCCGGCCGTCACCGACTCCGACGCCTCCAGCGCGGCCGCCACGCTCCAAGGGCCCGCCGCCGGCCTCCTCCTGATGCTGTGGAAGCGGCCACTTCCGCCGGGCGTGGAGGTCACCGTTAGCGGCGACGCCACGGTGGTGCGCCGACTGCTCGCCTCCCGACTCACGCCATAGGCCCCAGGCGGCTGAGCCCCGCGCCGCGGTCAACCTCGCGCCGGCGGCTCAGCCCCGCGCCGCGGTTTGCGCCTCCACCGTCGGCTTCTCCGCGGCCGGGCTCTCGACCACCGCCGGCATCCGACTCGCGGCGAGCAGCCGAGCGACGACCACGCCGGCAACGATGTAGCCCGCTCCCTGCAGGATGAGCAGCAGCATCGGACCGATGCTGGCGCCGAACCCGGCCGCGATGCCCGCACCCAGCATCGACGCCAGCCCCATCGTCGTACCGGAGAACGCGAAGACCCGGCCGCGCAGCCGGTTCGGCGCCGCGATCTGGACCTCGGCCATCACCGCCGCGTTCATCACCATGCCGGGCACGCCCACCAGGACGAAGAGCACGAGGGCCGGCCAGAGGACCGGTGCGAGGAGAGGGTACGCGAACAGCACGACGTCGAGGAACCCGAAGATCACCGCACCCACGCTGATCAGGCGTACCGGTGAGAACCGGGTGCCGAACCAGCCGCCCACCAGGCCGCCGACGACACCACCGACGGCCTGGGCGGACATCAGCCAGCCGACCTCCCTGACCCCGCCGTGCAACCCCTGCTTGACGTAGACGGCGAACAGCGCGCCCATGAGGCCCTCGCCGATCGAGGTCAGCGTGAACGTGGCGATGAGGACGGACAGCACCCGCGAGCCGCGTACGAACGCGAGCCCGTCGACGAACTCCCGCCACACCGCACCGACCGCTGTCCTCATACCAACGGGGGCCGGGTCCGACGCCACGACGGTCCCCGCCGCGACCGGCTCGGTGGCCACGAAGCGGCCCCGGACGAGGCAGAGGAGTACGGCCGCGAGGACGAACGTGCCGGCATCGACGAAGGCGACCGCGGCGAGTCCGGCCCACGCCGCGACGACGCCGCCCAGAGCGGGACCGACCAACCGGGCCAGGTTGTTGTTGACGGCGTTCAGCGAGTTGGCCGCGAACAGCTGCTCCGTGGGAACCAGCAACGGGAGGAGCGCCGCCTCGGCGGGCCGGAACAGCTGCGCCAGGCCAGCTCCCGCGAACCCGACGGCGTAGACGATCCAGATCGTCCCGGGACCGTCGACCGCGACGAGCGGCAGGACGGCCAGCGCCTGCGCGAGACTCGCCACGAGCATGACCCGACGCCGGTCCCAGCGGTCGACGAACACACCCGCGGCCGAGCCGAACAGCAGGGTGGGAACCAGCGACGCCACCACGACGCCACTGGTGGCGGCGACCGAGCCGGTGAGCTCGAAGACGAGGATCGGCAGCGCGATCTTCAGCATCCAGTCGCCGGCCACCGAGATCAGGCCGGCGCACCAGACGAGGAAGAAGTTGCGCTGCCGGAACGGCTCGAAGGACGCGCGCCAGGACTCTGACTTCCGTAAAGTCGCCATGACGGCATAGTGGCGTCATAAAGACGCCATGTCAACGCCGACGCGACGTCGGCGCACCGTCAGCGCGGTGGCGTACCGCTCTCGGGACCCTCCGACGTGGCGGGCGGCCGGTCGTCCGGATGCCGAGCTCCGCCCGCGTCCTCGCCGGCGTCACCGCCCGGCGCACGGTCCCCTTCGGTGGGTGGCGCGGACCCCGTGCCGCCTCCAGGTGCGCCTGCGCCCGGCCGGTCGCCGTCCTTCGCGTCGAAGCGCACCTTG
This sequence comes from uncultured Actinomycetota bacterium, assembly GCA_963721745.1. Taxonomy (GTDB): domain Bacteria; phylum Actinomycetota; class Actinomycetes; order Propionibacteriales; family Actinopolymorphaceae; genus Thermasporomyces. The sequence goes on from CAVRKO010000012.1 coordinate 227,265, forward strand.
CGAAGCTGCTTGTTCATGTTCCGCCAGAGCAGGAACGTCGCCACGCCGAGCGCGGCGATGACGACGAACCCGAGCAGGCCCGGACCCACCCACTCGCTCTGGTCGCGGGGTGCGGACACCCACAGGACCCACGGCTGCACGACAGCACCTTCTCCCGTTCGACAAAGCCCGTCAGAAATCCTCACCCCGTGACCATGCGTACGACGGGGCGCCCTCCGTCAGGAGCAGTGGCCCCCGGCCGATCCGGTCGTCTCGACCTCGACGGAACCCTCCGCCTCGCCGGCACGGTCCCGTACGCCCGCGAACAGGTCGTCCTCCCGGGTCGGCGACTCGACCAGACTGCGGGCCAGCTCGAAGTCCTCGGTCGGCCAGGCCGCCACGTGCGCCTCCAGGGGTACGGCGAACCACGGGCCGTCCGGATCGATCTGGGTGGCATGGGCGAGCAGCGCCTTGTCACGGGTGGCGAAGTAGTCGCCGCACGGCACCCGCGTCGTGACCCGGGCGGCGTGCGCGGGATCGGGCTTCCACTCCTCCAGGCGCTTCGCGTAGGGCGACTCGATCCCGCGCCGGACGAGCTCCTCGTGCAGCGCCTGTGTGCGCTCGCGGTGGAACGAGTGGTGGTAGTAGAGCTTCAGCGGGTGCCACGGAGCCCCGGCGTCGGGATAGGCGTCGGGATCGCCCGCCGCCTCCCACGCCGCGATCGTCACCTTGTGGCACATGATGTGGTCGGGGTGCGGGTATCCGCCGTTCTCGTCGTAGGTCGTCACCACATGGGGGCGGAACTCACGCATCGCCCTGACCAGCGGCGCCGCCGCCTCCTCGACCGGAAGGTCGGCGAAGCAACCCTCCGGGAGCGGCGCGGGTGACTCGCGGTCGGGGAACCCGGAGTCCTCGAAGCCGAGCCAGACCTGGCTGATCCCGAGGATCTCGCGGGCGCGGTCCATCTCCTGCCGGCGGATCTCGGCGAGGTTGGCCAGCACGTCCGGGCGGTCCATGTTGGGGTTCAGGATCGAGCCGCGTTCGCCGCCCGTGCACGTGACGACGAGAACCTCGACACCCTCCGCGACGTAACGTGCGGTGCTCGCGGCGCCCTTGCTCGACTCGTCATCGGGGTGGGCGTGTACGTGCATGAGTCGAAGCTGCGGGGCGGTCGCTGGCACCGGGCTCGTCTCCTTCGTAGTCTGGGGCGTGGACCCGCAGACACACGGGACGCCGCCCCCCCATGGTGGCCGAGACCGCCGACGCCTCCCACACCGACCTCACCAGGAGTCCCTGGTGCGGGCCCGAAGCGCCCAGAATGGCCGGATCGGCTGCGGCGTTGTTAGCCTCGTAGGGCTGTCCGTACAGTTCCGGACACGCACCGAGAACACCACCGCGGGAGCGCGGCATTCCGCACTCACGAACTGCCCGCACGATTGAGGAGCGAACCCACCGTGACGCAGTCGACCGACGAGACGAACGTCATCTGGCTCACCCAGGAGGCCTACGACCGCCTCAAGGCGGAGCTCGACCACCTCACGGGCCCGGTGCGTGCTGACCTCTCGCGGCGGATCGGCGAGGCCCGCGAGGAGGGCGACCTCCGCGAGAACGGCGGATACCACGCCGCCAAGGAGGAACAGGGCAGGACCGAGGCGCAGATCCGGAAACTTCAGGACATGCTGCGCCGCGCCCGCGTGGGCGACACGCCGCCCGACGACGGCATCGTCGAGCCCGGCATGAAGGTGACGATCCGGTTCGAGGGCGACGACGACACCGAGACGTTCGTCCTGGGCTCGCGCGAACTGCTCGCCCTCGACGCGTCCGTCGACATCGAGGTCTATTCCCCCCAGTCGCCGCTGGGTGTCGCGATCGGCGGCAAGCGCAAGGGCGACAAGGCGACCTACTCCGCACCCAACGGCCGCAAGGTCAGCGTCGAGATCGTCGACACCGTGCCGTTCAGCGGCTGAGCCAGCCGGGTGGCGCGGGACGCCGCGCCACCCACACCCTCGTGGCCCGAGCCCCCTCCACCAGCTTCCGCGTCCCCAGCGCCTGCCTTCGCGTCCCCAGCGCCTGCTCCTGAGTCCGCGACACCAGCTCCCGAGTCCCCGACACCTGCGCTAGCTCGCGGTGCGGAGCTGCTCCGCCGCCGCGTCGACGTCGATCTCCCCTCGCGCGAGCCGGGCCAGTACGTCCTCGCGCCTCGGCGGCGGTGGGGCGTCCGGTGCCGGCACGGCGGACTCGAGCCCGAGCTTCGCGAGCAGGTCGGCGTACCGCTGGCGCGCGGTCGGGTAGCTCACGCCCAGATGCCGCTCGACCTCCCGCATGTTGCCGCGGGAGACCAGGAAGACCCGGAGCAGTTCGCGGTCGGCGTCGGAGAGACCACAGAACCCGCACGCCTCGAAGACTCCGGACAGCTCGCTCCCGCAGGATCCGCAGCCCAGGCGGGTGACCTGCAGACCGGTGCCACAGACCGGGCAGTCCCGCGGCGGACGGTACGACGGAGCACCGGGCATCGCGGTGCCGAACGGGTCCGACGGGGTCACTGGGCCTCTTTGACGGTTGCCGTACCCATCACGACCTCGAGGTCGAGGACACCGTCCCCGGAACCGACGACGTGCTCCTCGCGGTCCTTGCCCGGCGGCTCCCACTGGACCCGGCCGAGCTGGACGTCGGGACGGATCCGCACGCTCGATCCCGGGAGCAGCCGCAGCTGCAGCGACCCCGACTCGGCACGGAGCCGCGAGTGGCCCTTCGTGATCTTGCCCTCGACCTGGGCGGAACCGGCCTGGACGAGCAGGTCGATCGGGCCCTCGGCGTCGCGGATCCGGGCCGACCCGGCGGTGACGCGGACCTGTTCGAGCCGGGGCAGGCGTTCGGCGTTGACGCTGCCGGCCGTGACCTCGACGTCGACCGCGAGACTCGGGTTGACGCGTACGGAGAGCTCGCGGCCGATGTCGAAGACCCGCTCCTGCACGTCGCGCAGGGAACGGCTCCGCATCAGCGTGAACCCGTCGATGGACGCGCCGAACTCGCCTTCGCTCGTGACGACCAGGGTGTCGCCCTCCTGACGCACGACGTGCGGGCCATCGACCGCGACGGTGGACACGAAGGGCTCGCCGATGATCCGGACCCGGCGGCCGACGGCGCGCACCCGGAGTCTCGTGGTGGTGGCGGTGGCCGGGATCGAGCCCTCAGCGCCTCGTCCGCTGCGGCCGTCGCGGTCGTGGCCTCACCCGCGCTGCCCGCGGGCCGTGACGTCGCGCCGCCGCCGGAGGCGCGCGCCTTGTCGATCAGGCCGGCCGCGTCGTCAGGTGCGATCCGCCCGGCCGCGACGTCGGCGAGGATCTCGCGGATCCGGTCGTCGTCGCCCTGCGCGGACGCGCCAGCGGTGTCGGCCCGGGCGCTCTCCTGCGCGATCCGTTCGTCATCGGACCGGTCGCGCCCCTCCGAGCGGGCACGGTCGCGCTCGGCGCGGGCCTGGTCCCTGGCGGCACGGGCCTCGTCGCGCTCCGCGCGCGCCTCCGCACGCGCCCGGTCCCGCGCGGCCCGGGCCTGGTCCGTCTCGGCCCGATCTCCGTCGGTCGTGCCCGCGTGCGGCTCGACCGGGTTGGTCGCCTCGGCCCACGGGTCCGACGAACCGGACTGACCGGATTGGGAGCTTGCGTTCGAGTGGGGTGTGGTGTTCTCAGGCATGCCTCGATTCCACCCCTTGCACCGATGAGTGTCAAGGATACTTTTACAAATCATCAAGATCAGTTACGAAAAGATGATTGGGTACGCCGCCTCACGGAGTCGGGCGAGGATCTGCTCGCGGTGCTGCTTCCCGCGCGTCTCGACCTGGAGGGCTACCGCGACCTCGCCCAGATGGAGCTCCGCGGACGTCCGCTCGTGTACGACGTCCAACACGTTCGCGTCGGCGGCGGCCAGCTCGCTGAGGAGTCCGGCGAGGCCACCGGGCTGGTCCGGCACCCGCGTACGGAACGACAGGTACCGCCCGGCGGAGGCCATACCGTGCCGCACCACCCGCATCAGCAGGAGCGGGTCGATGTTTCCCCCGGACAGCACCGCGACCACCGGTGGCTCCCACCTCTCCGGCGCGTCGAGCAGCGCGGCGACCGCGGCGGCACCCGCGGGCTCGACGAGCAGCTTGCCGCGTTCGAGGAGCAGGAGCAGCGACCGCGACAGCGAGTCCTCCGACACCGTGACGATGTCCGACACGTACCGCTGCACCAGCGCGAACGGCGTCAGGCCCGGGCAGCCGACGGCGATGCCGTCGGCCATCGTCGACATCCGCGGCAGGGCGACGGGTTCGCCGGCGGAGAGGGAGGGTGGGTACGCCGCGGCGCCGGCCGCCTGGACTCCGACCACGCGGGCCTTCGAGCCGCTTCCCGCGACGGCGGCCGCGATCCCAGCCGCCAGCCCACCGCCGCCGACCGAGACGAGGATCGTGGCGACGTCCGGGCACTGCTCGAGGATCTCGAGGCCGAGCGTGCCCTGTCCCGCGACGATGTTGGGGTGGTCGAACGGGTGGATGAACACCGCACCCGTCTCGTCGGCGTACTCCTTGGCGGCCCGCAGTGCCTCGTCGATCGTCTGGCCGGCGAACCGCACGTCGGCGCCGTAGGACCGGGTTGCCTCCTCCTTGGGGATCGGCGCGCCGTGCGGCATGAAGACGGTGGCCCTGGTGTCCAGCAGGCTCGCGGCCAGCGCCACCCCCTGCGCGTGGTTGCCGGCGCTCGCGGCGACGACGCCCCGCGCCCGTTCCTCCGGATCGAGCCGCGCGATGCGGACGTAGCCGCCCCGGATCTTGAACGAGCCCGCGCGCTGGAGGTTCTCGCACTTGAGGAAGACCGGCCCACCGACCCGGGACGCCAGCCAGGCGGAGCCCTCCATCGGCGTCACGCGCGCGATCCCGCGGAGCAGTCCGGCCGCGTCGGTGATGTCGGCGAGTACGGCAGCGAGCTCGGGAGGTCCGGTCGGGTCGGCACCCCGTGGACGCTCGGGAGAGGACAGGGTCGGCGCCGGTTCGGACGACCGGCCACCCGACACCCCTGGCGACGCTGCCTCGGCGGGGACCATGAACCGCAGTCTGGCATCCGATCCGGCGCGGCTCGCCGCAGGTCGCCGTGCGGGGACCACCTGTTCGGCGTACAAACGAGCCATGGACGAGAGCGCCGCCACCGGCAGCCCGACCGGCAGCCCGAGCCGGCGGCTCGGCCGACCGGCTGGACGGACCGCGCCGTCGGCTCCGCCGGCCACCCGGTCCGTCGGGTGCGCTCCTCTATGCCGGCATGGCCGCCCGCCGCGACCCGACCTCGTACCTCGAGCAGGTCGCGCGTACGTACCCGCGCCTGGCCCACGTCCGACTCGGCCGCGAGCACGTCTACGTGCTCACCCACCCGTCACTCGTCCACGAGCTGTTCGTCGTCCGCGGCCGCGACACCCGCAAGGGGCGTGCGCTGGAGCGGATCCGGATGCTGCTCGGCGACGGCCTGCTGACGAGTGAGGGAGAGCTGCACCACCGCCAGCGGCGGCTGATCCAGCCCGCCCTGCACGGGCGGCAGGTCTCGGCGTACGCCGAGGTCATGGTGGCGACCGCCCGGGAGTACGACGACCACTGGCGGAACCGCGCCACGCGGACCGCGACTGGCGGCCCCGACCTGCAGCTGGACGTCGCCCGGGAGATGTCCGGCCTGACGCTCACCGTGGTGGGGCGGGCGCTGTTCGGGTCCGACCTGCGGGAGCTGACCGGGCCGGTCGCCGACGACCTCGGCACCCTGCTGCGCGGCTTCCGCCGGCACCTGCTCCCCGGCTACGACCTGCTGCTGCGGCTGCCGACACCGGGACGGAACCGGATGTTCGCCGCGGTCGACCGGCTCGACCGGGCGGTCCGCCAGGTGATCGAGCGCCGCCGCGCCGAGCCGCCGGGAGCAGACCTGCTGTCGGAGCTCCTCGCGGCGATGGACGACGACACGCAGGTACGCGACGAGGTCATGACCCTGCTGCTCGCCGGGCACGAGACGACCGCGACGGCGTTGACCTGGACCTGGTGGCTGCTCTCCAGCCACCCCGAGATCGCCGGGTGGCTGCACGAGGAACTCGACGCCGGCACCGACGCCGAGGGGACCGCAGGGTGGTCCTACGCCGCTCTCGACCGCCTGCCGCGAACGCGCGCGGTGCTCGCCGAGTCGATGCGGCTCTACCCGCCGTCCTGGATCCTCGGCCGGCGAACGCTGACCGACCTGGAGCTCGACGGCTGGACGGTGCCGGCCGGCTCGCTGTGTGTGGCCAGCCAGTGGGCGCTCCACCGCGACCCGCGGTTCTGGTCCGACCCGGCGGAGTTCCGGCCGAGCCGCTGGCTCACCCCTGACGGCGCGTACGACGAGGCTGCGCCCGGGCAGCCCCGCGGTGCGTACCTCCCGTTCGGCCTGGGCGCCCGGATCTGTGTCGGCCTGGCGTTCGCGTGGACGGAGGCCGTCCTGGTGCTGGCCACCCTGGCCGGGCGATGGGACGCCGAGCTCGCACCGGGGCAGGAGGTGGCGGCGCAGTCGGCGGTGACGCTGCGCCCGCGGTACGGCATGCGGATGGTCCTTCGGGCCCGACACTGATCCTTCGGGCCCGACCTGACACCGATCCTTCGGGCCCCGACACCGATCCTTCGGGCCCGACACCGATCCTTCGGGCCCGACACCGATCCTTCGGGCACGACACTGAACCCTCCGCGCGGGCCAGATCGACGCGGGACGGAGTGCACGCGGGCCCGTGCTTTCAGTAATAGTTGCGCGGCACAAGTACCTGCCTATACTTGCGAGGTGCAAGCAAGTCGTCCGCCTCATGGCGGCTCTCCTGGATCGGCGCGCGACACCTCCGAGGCGCTTCTGGTCGCGCTGATGCGCACCCTCCGCCTGGTCAAGCGGGCGCCGACGGCGATCGAACCCGCCCTGCAGTACGTGCTCTACACGGTCGACTGCTCGGGGCGGATCCGGCTCTCCGACCTCGCGGCACAGGTCCAACTCGACGTGTCGACCGTCAGCCGGCACGCGCGAGCCCTGGAACTCGCCGGCTACCTCGAACGCGCCGTCGACCCAGGTGACCGCAGGGCCGTCTTCCTCTCCCTCACGACCGCCGGGCGCAAGGTCCTCGACGACACGTTCGCGGCCCGACGCGCCAGCCTCGACGCGGTCCTCACCGACTGGTCGGAGGAGGACCTGCGCGCCCTCCAGCGCCTCGTCGCCCGGCTGGCCGCCGACCTCGAGACCCGTCAGGCCCCGCCGGTAGCGCACGGCGCTCCACCCCATGCGGAACCTCCCGCCGGTCCAACGGACCCAGCCGGTCCAGACGGGTCCGGCAGCCGGTCCAACGGGTCCGGCAGCCGGTCCAACGGCCCCGGCCGAACCGGACCACCACCCGGCGTCGTCCATCCCGGTGGACGAGCGGTCGGGCCGTACGCCCGCCTGAGCGATCCACGCCTCGCGCACCGTGAGGCAGCCAACCGCCACGACCTACCCGCACGTCGCAATGCCCGCACCACGACCCACCGGCACCACGAAGCACGCGACAAACCGGCACCACGAAGTACCGGCACCACGAACTCGCAGGAGTGCACCTGATGACCGAACGCCCACCGTCAGCCGCGGCACCACCACCTGGTCCCGCTGCGACCGGCGACGGACCCACCTACCTCTCCCACCGGCAGATCCTCATCGTGCTCGGCGGCCTGATGGCCGGCATGCTGCTCGCGGCTCTCGACCAGAGCATCGTCGGCACGGCACTCCCCCGCATCGTCAGCGACCTCGGCGGCCTCGACAAGCTGTCCTGGGTCGTGACGGCGTACCTCCTGACCTCCACGGCGTCGACACCGCTGTGGGGCAAGATCTCCGACCTGTACGGGCGCCGGCCGATGTTCCAGGCGGCGATCGGCACCTTCCTCGTCGGCTCCGTCCTGTCCGCCCTCGCCCAGAACATGGTCGAACTGGTCGCGTTCCGGGCGGTCCAGGGCCTCGGTGGCGGTGGCCTGATGGCCCTCGCGTTCGCGGTGATCGGCGACATCATCCCGCCGCGCGAGCGCGGTAGGTACCAGGGCTACTTCGGCGTGGTCTTCGGCGTCTCCAGCGTGGCCGGGCCACTGCTCGGAGGCTTCTTCACGGACGGCCCGGGCTGGCGGTGGATCTTCTGGATCAACCTGCCGATCGGTGCGGCGGCGCTCGTCGTGACGTCGTACGCGCTCCGGATACCGACGATCCGCCGCAACCACGCGATCGACTACACCGGTGCCGCGACCATCGTCGCCGCGGTGTCCTGCCTGCTGCTGTACCTCTCCTGGCGCGGCGAGTCCTTCGGCTGGACCGAGGGCTGGGCACTGGTGCTGCTCGGCGGCAGCGTGGTGCTCACCGCGCTGTTCGTGTTCGTCGAGAGTCGGGCGTCCGAGCCGATCATCCCGCTGCGACTGTTCCGCAACCCGGTCTTCAGTGTCAGCAACGTCTTCGGGCTGTTCGCCGGCTTCGTGATGTTCGGGGCGATCATCTACCTGCCGTTCTACCTGCAGGTCGTGAAGGGCATGTCGCCCACGGCGTCAGGGCTCACGATGCTGCCGATGGTCGCCGGCATCTTCACCTCGTCGATCGGGTCGGGCCAGCTGATCACGCGCACCGGGCGCTACAAGATCTACCCCATCATCGGCGCCGCCGTGATCGGGTTCGGCGTCTGGTTGGTGTCGCACCTGCACGCGAACTCCTCCCTGTGGACGGTCGGGCTCTTCGCGTACGTCGTCGGCTTCGGGCTCGGCTTCACGATGGCGACGATCATGACGGCGGTGCAGAACTCGGTCCAGATGCGGGACATGGGTACGGCCACCAGCGCCGTGACCTTCTTCCGTTCCATGGGTGGCGCGATCGGCACGGCCCTGTTCGGTGCGATCCTCACCAGCCGGCTCACCACCCACCTGGGCGAGGTCGTCTCACCGGAGGTGGCGGCCCGGATCCCGGCCGGAGCGGTCCAGAACGTCACGGCGATCCAGCACCTCCCCACCGAGGTCAAGACGCCGGTGATCGAGGCGTACGTCCGCTCGTTGCACGACGTGTTCCTCGCGGCCGTACCGTTCGCGCTGGCCGCACTCGTCGTCGTGCTCTTCCTCAAGGAACTTCCGCTCGCACGACGCGAGACCCCGGTGGACGCCGCCGCTCCCGGCGACGGCCGGGGGCCGGGCGACGGGACACCCCGCGAGTTCGCTCCGTCGAACCCGCACTGAGGAATTCGCGCCGGACAGACCTGGCGGGCGGCCGGCCCGTGATCATGAAGACTGCGAGGGGCCATCACCCCTCGCAGTTTTCATGATCACCGCGGGCTGACTCTTCACCGCGCTGGGCCGAGCATTGATCACCGCGCTGGGCCGAGCATTGATCACCGCGCGGGCCGAGCTCTGATCACCGCGCGGGCGTGCGGATGGGCAGCCCGCGTCGCCGGGGCGGGGGCACCTTGCCGCCCTTGCCCTTCCGACCGTTCCCACCGTTCCCGTTCGGTCCGTCGGACCCGTTGCCACCGAGATGGCGTACGACACTGTTGACGACCGCGACGATCGGCACCGCGAACAGCGCACCCACGATGCCGGCGAGGTACCCACCCGCGCCGATCGCCAGCAGGATCGCGAGCGGGTGCAACCGGACGAAGCGGCCCATCAGGAACGGCTGCAGGATGTGCGCCTCGAGTTGCTGCACGAGCAGCACACCGCCGAGCATCAGGACCGCGACCAGCGGGCCCTTGGCCACCAGAGCGACAAGGACCGCGACCGCACCCGACACCAGGGCACCCACGATCGGGACGAACGACGCGAGGAACACCAGCACGCCGATGGGGACGGCGAACGGCAGGCCGAGCACCAGCGCCACCAACGTGATGCCCACCGCGTCCACGAACGCCACCAGCACAGTCGCGCGAACGAAGGACGTCAGGGTGGCCCACCCCCGCCGGCCCGAGGAGTCGACCTGCTCCCGCGCCGAACGCGGAAAGAGGCGTACGAGAAACAGCCAGATCCGCTCACCCTCGTACAACATGAAGTAGGTCGCGAACAGGGCGACGAACATCCCCGCGACGACGTGTCCGACCGTCGTGCCCACGCGCAGTGCGCCCTCGGTCAGCTGGTTCGTGGTGACGAGCCGACCGAGCGACGCAAAGGCGTGGTCGATCTCGGACTCCGACAGGTCCAGCGGTCCGGTCACGAGCCAGCTCCGCACCTGGTCGAGGCCGCGACCGACCTGCCGGTACAGGCCGGAGTAGCCCACCGCGACCTGCTGACCCACGAGCGCGAGCAGGCTGAGCACGACGAGCACCAGGCCGATCAGGGTGAAGCCGGCGGCCAGACCGCGCGGGACGCCGACCCGAGTGAACCAGCCGGTCACGGGCACGATCAGCGCCGACACCAGCGTGGCGATCATCACCGGGATCACGACCACGCCGAGCTGGAGTACGAGGAACGCGGCCACCCCGGCGGCGACGACGATCAGCAGCAGCCGCCAGGACCACTCGCTTGCGACGAGGACGCCGTGTGGGATGTCCACCCGCCGGTTCCGCCCGCGCCGGGTGGGTGCGGCAATCCCGCGCGCGGTCGGGCGGTATCGGGGTGCGGGGATGAAGACGCGTCCGGGCGCGGCCTGCTGGGCCTCGACCGTGCCCTCCCGAGCCCGCGAGCTCGACCGCTTGCGGAGCAGGCCTGGGCGACGGGCCGGTCGCCGTCGGTCGCGCCGCAACCTGATCACAGCCGGCTCTTACCCTGAACCGATGTCGGCCATGGCGGACGGTCGGCCCATGCTGTCGGGCCGGGTGCCCTTGGTCTGTCGGGACGCGCGAGGTGCCAGGCCCGAGGCGTCGGGCCGACACTGCGTGACCCGAGGTGCCGGGCCCCGAACTGTCCGACCAACTGCCCGACGGGTCGGACCCCTACGCTCAGACAAGTAGCCGGACGGGTCAGGCGGGCGACCAGTACCTGTCGCCGGCCAGGATGAACGCCGCCGCGCCGACGATTCCGGCGTTCTGGTCCAGGGCCGCCGTTCCGACGCGTACCTGCTGGGCGAACTCGATCCGCGCGTACTTCCTGAGGTTGCGCTCCAGTGGGTCGAACAGCAGGGGTCCCACCTGCGAGACGCCTCCGCCCACCACCACACGTTCGACGTCGCAGAGTGCGACGGCCGACGCGATCCCTACGCCGAGCGCACGACCGGCCCGCTCGAACGCCTTCTGCGCGGTCTTGTGTCCGGCCAGCGCGTCGTCAGCCAGGTGCTTCGCCGTGGCCGTGTCGTCGTCGTGGCGCCAACCCTGCTCACGTGCCCAGCTGACGAGTGCAGGGCCGCGAGCGATCGCCTCGACGCAGCCCTGCCCGCCGCATCCGCAGATGGGGCCCTCGGGGTCCGCGACGATGTGCCCGACATGGCCGGCGTTTCCGCTTCGACCGTCGATCAGCCGCCCGCCGAGGACGAGTCCGCCGCCCACGCCGGTCGACACCACCATGCCGAGCATGTTCTCGACACCTTTGCCCGCGCCCTTCCAGTGTTCGGCGACCACGACCGCAACCGCATCGTTGTGAACGCGAACGGGCACGCCCGGGTAGGCGCCAGCCAGCCGGTCACGCAGCGGGAAGTCCCGCCAGGCAAGCAGGTTGACCGGCGAGACGACGCCCTCCGGCCACCGCATCGGACCGCCGCAACCGACGCCGATCCCCTGGACCGACGGACGTCCGGCAGCGGCCAGAACCCTTTCGCACAAGGTGTGCAATCGATCCCAGATCGCCTCGGCATCGTCCTGTGGGCCGGTCGTGGTCGGCGCCCTGTCGCTCGCCAGAACCCGGCCGTCGGGCGCCACGACACCCGCCGCGATTTTCGTACCACCGATATCGATGGCGAGCACCGGAGCACCCAGCGAACCTGACGGAGACGTGTCTTCGTGGTCGGTCATGGCGAGCATCTTGCCTGGTGCCGCCCGAACCTCGCCCAGGAGGACGACACTTGAGTTCATGTACTGGGACAAGGGGACGCAGGAGCCGGCGCTCGACGTCGCCGAGGAAAGCGAGTCTCCCCGGCGGCCGATGCCGCGATGGCTGCGTACGTCCGCGATCGCCGTCGTGGTCGCGGGCGCGGGTTGGCTCGGGTTCCTGCGCGTCACGGACCCGGGTGTGACAGTACGCACTGAGCCGCCGCGGTTCGACGACAACTACGGCGTCGAGCTCGTGGTCACGGTCACCAACGCCGGCGACGACCCGCTCGAGATCGTCCCGACAGCGCCGCGGACCGACGGCATGGTGTTCACGGGTACGCGGACGATGGGGGAGGCCGAGCCGACGGACACCCGCGACCCGTTCGCGCTGGCTCCGCGTGGTCGTACGTCGTTCGCACTCGACTGGCGGGTCGAGGACTGCGTCCAGGCACGCGCCGGACGCGACGACGACGCCCGGCTCGACCTGCGGATCGGTCCGTCGATCGGACCGAAAGAGGTCCTGCACGTCTCCGCGGGCCGGTGGGGCGACTTCATCCCCGACGTCTGCCGCACCCGCAGCGACCTCGGCATCCCCCGCGTGTCCGGCCAGGAGGTCAACCCCCAGTGGGACTCGGTGTTCGTCAAGGTCACCGTGCAGAACGTCGGCGGCCGCGGCCTCGTCTTCCGTACCGGCGACCTTCCCGCTGGTTGGACACATCTCAACAACTACAGCGCGACGCCCCTTTCCCAACGCCAGATCCCGGTCGGTGACCGGCGGGTGATCCTGCTGCACTTCGAAGCCGCCGACTGCCACGCCCCCGAGCAGGGTCCCGCCGAGGTGACGCTCAGGTTCGACAGCGTGGGCTCGTCCACACCGCAGGCGTTGCGCCTGAGGCTCGCGGACAGCTGGCAGAACCTCCTCGGCGTCTGTACCTCGGAGTCGTTCGGCGACAGCCAGCCGTGAACCATCCCCCGCCGACCTGGCGACCGGGCCGGAGGGCTCAGCGGGTGCGGTCGAGCCGGGAGAACGACCCCGGCGGTAGTGCGCCCGAGGCCTCGGTCTGGTCGGGATCGGTCTCGAGCTGGGGCAGGTCGGGCACGTCGACCATCGGCAGACCAGAACCGTCGGTGCGCCTGCGCGCCGCCTCGACCGCCATCTCGGCGAGGTAGGTCGCGAGCCGGGCGTTGCGGAGCCGTCCCTCGGCCGGGGTCGCGGCGAGCATGTCTCCAGCCCGGCGAGCGGCGGTCTCGCTGGTGGTGGCACCACGCTGCTCGACCACGCGGCCGAAGATGGTGGCGTAGTCCGCGGCATCGAGGTCGCGGGTACGGACGACCCGCCACCAGGCAGCAAGCGCCGGGCTCACGTCGACCAGCTTGCGGTAGCCGTCGGGGGCCGCGAAGGCGATGATCTGCAGCTCGGTGGTGTAGATGCTGATCAGGCGGTGCAGCTCGTCGGCGACTGCCGGGCCCACGTAGTCGTCGCTGACCAGCTCGTCGAGCGCATCGACGACCAGCAGCCGCTCGCCGACGCAGCCCTCGACCCGGTCGCGGACATGGGTCACCGCGGCTGCCTCGTCGAGGCGTACGACCTGCTCGGGGGCCAGCTGCACCGGTGTCGGGTCGAACCCGCGCGAAGCGAGGATGCGGGTCAGGACCTCGACGGTCAGGCTCCGACCGGTGCCGTGCGGTCCGGCGACCAGAAGGTGGAGGCCCTGCTCGGGCGCCGTCATGACCTCACGAAGCGCGGTCACGAGCGCGGGCTGGCCGACGATGCTGTCGATCATCGCGAGGGCCTGGGCGCGCGGGGTCGGCGGTTCGAGACGAGGCGGTGGCTCGTGGCGGTTCCATGGGCCGGGCTCGGCCGGTCCGGTCGGCGGTGAGCCTGGGTTGGGTATCCCAGCCGCGCCGGTCGGGGAGGCACCGGTCGGGGATGCACCGGTCGAGGATGCACCGGTCGAGGAAGGACTGGTCGCGCCGCGGGCGGCGGATCCGGCGGACGGTGTGGTGCCCGGTCCGCCGGGCCCAGCCGGCGTCCCAGCTCGGCCGACGGGCTGGTCGGCCGGTCGGTCCACGGCGTACCAGCTGCCGTTCCGATCGGGTGGGTGCGACGGCCCGGGCCGGGGACCCTGCGGGCCTGGGCCGTTGCCCGCGCTCACGACACCGCCACGCTGCTCCTCCTGCGCCGACGCCCACGGGCTGCCGGCGGGCGTCGACTCACCGCGACGCGACCCGGGTGGCTGGGCCGGCGATCCGGGTGCGGGTGACATCCCCTGCCCGGGCTGCGACCCCTGCCCGGGCTGCGACGCCTGCCCCTGCTGCGACCATTGCCCGGGCTGCGGCCCGCGTGCCCCCGGCGGTGGCTGGGCGTTGCCGCTGACTGGAGGTGTCGAGGATTCGGGCGGGACACGGAACCCGGCGGGAACCTTGCCAGGACCCTGCGGATAACCCGGCCCCGGCTTCGATGGCGCTGGCCCGACCCGGAGGTCGGGAAGTGCGAGCGGACCCCCGGCTCCGGGGCCACCAGCGAGTGGGCCAGGGACCTCCTCACCCGGGCGTGGCGGCGTCGACGTACCCGGCCGGGCACCGGCACCGTCTCGCCCGCGAGCGGCTGCTTCGGCCGGAACGGCGTTCTCGCCGGCGCCGGCGTCGCCCTGCGCCGGGAGCTGCGGCGTCGGTTCGTCGCCGGTGCGTTCATCGGCGGTGCGTTCATCGGCGGTGCGTTCATCGGCGGTGCGTTCGTCGCCAGAGCCCTCGTCGGGGGCACCGCGCTCGTCGACGGCACGGCCGTCGTCGACAGCGGCCTGTGCCCACGGACCAAGCGGTTGCGGCCCGAACGGGAACGCGTCCTCCGCGCCGACCCAGCCCGGCATCGCGCTCGTCCCGGTGAGCGGGTGCCGCACCCGACGGACCCGGAACAGCCGCCGGACGTCCTCCTGGAACCACGCGACGGGTACGAGGCAGGGACGCGGCGAGACGGGTGTGCCGGGAAGACCCTGGACGGCGCCGGTCAGGCGTACGGCGAGGTCGAGCCAGGCCCGGCAGAGCTCGAGCTGACCGGCGACCAGGGCGCGGGCCAGCCAGTCCCGGACCTGGCGCCGCCACGCCTCGGCATCCCAGGAGCGTTCCATCACCGGCAGCTGCTCGCGTACGTGCGTGTAGATCTCGCCGCGGACCCCGACCGCCAGCTCCGCGGGTGCGGCGGTGATGCCGGCCTGCGCGAGCAACGCGAGGAACGCGTCGGTGGTCTCACCTCCGCCCGGTACGAGGGTCACGAGGCGCTCGTGGGCGGCGATCCATCCGTCGACGACCCAGCTGAGATAGCCGACGGGTCCGGTGAGCTCGGGCAGGACGCGTACGAGGTCGTCGGTCGCGAGGTCGGCCCAGCGGTCTTCGAGCCGGGTCCACGCGGGGCGGGCGTACGGCGTGGTGAGCGAGTCCTCGATGAGCTCGTCGTCGTCGGCGGCCATGTCGTACAGCGACATCACCGCCTGCCGGCGGGCCTCGAGGGGTGCGAGCCCTTCGAGCGCGCGGAGCGTCTCGACGGTGAGGTCCCACGCGACCTGCCGCAGCTCGCGGTCGCCGCCGGCGGCGCGGAAGAGCCGGCCACCCGGCGGTCGCCAGGGCGATGCGGTCGCCACCCAGCGAACGGTGGGGTCGGGTGCGTCGGTGGCGCCGGCCCGGAAGCGCTCAACCAGGTCGTGTTCGAGCCGGAGCCGCGAACCCGCCCGGAGCGCCGCGTCACCACACAGGAACGCGACGATGCCGAGGACGTCGGCCACCACTGCCGGCGCCGGCGTGCGGATCCCGGGGTGCCGGCCGACGGTCAGCCGGGCGGAACGCCGGTCGGCGACCAGGGCGTCGATCCGGACGGAGATCTCGTCGACCAGCGCGGCGGGCACCGACCACAGGCCGGAGCCGTAGAGGTCCAGCACGGGCCCGTCGGTGAACAGCAGCTCGAGCGACCCGCGCAACCGGGACTCACCACGGACCTCAGCTATGGCCACAGTCGTCCTCCGTGCGAGCGGACGTCGCGCCCCCTCGGCGGCCACGGCAGGGGACCGGGCCGCGAACGGGACAGAACGTCGCGAAGCCTAGCGAAGTCCGACGATAAAGACAGCGGCGCACATTCGACCGGAAACCACCTCGAAACTGTCCGCAAGGACATCGTCGCGGTGAGCTGCGAGAGACCTGGCTGGGAACGCCTCCATGGACCCCGGAGACCGCGGCCGCGAACCGCGTCAGCCCTTGCTGGCAAGGAGTGCGGCGAGAAGCGCGGTCCGTTCGACGAGGGACGACGCGACGATGGACTCGTCCGCGGCATGCGCGCCACGACCGACCGGTCCGAGGCCGTCCAACGTCGGGACGCCGGCCGACCCGGTGATGTTCGTGTCACCCGCCCCGGTCGCCGGCCGGCCCTCGATCCGCTGGCCGAGGCGGGCGCCGAGCGCCACCACCCGGTCCAGCAACGGACTGGTCGCGGGCGCCGCCCAGGCCGGCCGGTTGGAGAGTACGTCGACCGCGAGCTCCGCACCGGAACGCCGCGGTGTGAGGTCCCGCAGCCGCCGCAGGACAGCGTGTTCGGTGTCGAGGTTGGTGAAGCGAAGGCCGATCTCCGCCTCGGCGTGCCCGGCCACCACGTTCGTCCGCGTACCGCCCGCGATGCGCCCGAGGTTGAGCATCGCCGTACCGTCCTGCGGAACCGCGGAACGGACCGCCTGCAGCTGGTCGAGGAGCTCGTCGACGGCCGAGACCCCCTTGTCCGGGTCGAGGGCCGCGTGCGCCTCGCGCCCGGTGACCCCGATGCGGACGCGGGTACTCCCCATCCGCCCCGTCTTGAGGGCGCCACCTGGATGAGGAGGTTCGAACCCCAGGACGGCGACGGCCCCCTGGAGTTGGTCCTCCACGACGCGACGGCCGTCGGGGCTGCCGATCTCCTCGTCGGCGACGACGACGGCACGCACCTCGCGGGCCAGCGGGATCTCCAGACTCGCAAGGGCTCTGAGGGCCGCCTCGATGACGACGAGCCCGCCCTTCATGTCGTACGTACCGGGTCCGGCGATGTGGTCGCCGTCCTCGACGTACGGCATGTCCGCCAGCCGACCGACCGGCCAGAACCGTGTCGTAGTGGCCCAACAGGACCAGGTGGGCGTCGTCGGGCGGGACCCCTGGGCTGGCCGGCTCCCAGACCGTGACGAGGTGGTCGCCCGCGGGACCGCTGACCCGTTCGGTGCGGCCGCCGGTCTCGCGGTGCCCGGACACGACCAGATTGGCGCACGCCGCGAGCGCGTCCACGGCGCCGGTCGGCGACTCGGCCAGGGCGTAGGTGCGGAGCCGGTCGCGGGCGAAGGAGAACTGCTCTGCCGCCGCGGCCGCGAGCGCGGAGTAGTCCACCTCGTCGTACGCGGGTGCGGGCACGCGCCGATGATACAAACGGCGCCGTGATACAACGCAGGTGTCCGGGAGCTCGACCCGGCAACCGCCCCTCTCTGGTCATCACGGGAGTTCGCCAGCGACATGGAACCCGACCGCTCCACCACGTCGCTCACCGTGCGTCCGCTCGACCAGCCTGAGGAGATGCACGCCAGCGTCGACCTCTATCGGCGCGTACTCCGACTAGACGCCACCGATCCGGCGGTCAGCCCGAGGCTGCTGTTCGCACTTCGCCGCAACGGCGGCTCGGTGATCGGTGCGTTCGCGGGCGAGCAGTTGGTGGGCTTCGCCTACGGCTTCCTCGGCAGGGACGCCGCCACCGGCGAGATCTACCACTACTCCCAGACCGCGGTGGTCGCCGACGACTGGCAGGGCCGCGGCGTCGGCCGGTCGCTCAAGAACGGCCAGCGGGCGTACGTCCTCGACACCGGGATCACCCGCATGCGGTGGTCGTTCGATCCGGTCCGTGCCAGCAACGCGCACTTCAACCTCGACGTGCTCGGTGCGCGGGCCCGATGGTTCGTACGCAGCCTGTACGGCGTCGACGACATGGGGCGCGACCTCGGGCAGCCCAGTGACCGGCTGATCGTCGAGTGGGATCTGACCGGACCGCCGCACCCGCCCGCGCCGGAGCAGCCCTCGACGGGATCGGCGACTGCCCCGAGTGGCATCCCTGGCTGGGGCGAGGTACGCGACGACGGCGACGACCTGGTGGTCGGGATTCCCCGTGACTGGCCGCCGGTCGGCGTCGACCAGGAGCAGGCGGCCGCCGTCCGCGCCGCGGTGAGCGCGGCGTTCGAACGCGCGATGAACGAGGGGTACGTCGCCGTCTCGTGCCGCAGCACGCCGCCCGGCGGCGCGCCGGCGAGCGCGACAGCGAGCCCTGCAACGAGTGCGGCAACGGCTGCGCGGTCCGCGTGGTACCACCTCCGACGACGGCGGCTGCCATGACCGAGCAGGCCGTGACCGGTGCCGCATGGCCAGCGCACCCGGCGGGTACGTCGAGGGGGTCGCGCGACGTACCCGCCCACCCGAGGAGGACGAACGCCAGTGACTGACGACGGTCCCGACCGCCGGCGCGGCCAGCCCGCGGCGCAACCCACGCTGACGGGCGAGGAGAGCCCGAGCGACAGCGCACCCGGCGCGCCCCTCGCCTTCGTGGAGGCCTTCCGGGTGCGCCTGCCACTCGTGCACGAGTTCGAGACCAGCTCGCACCGCAAGTCCTCGCTCGAGCACATCCTGGTCCGCATCGAGGACACCGACGGCGCGACCGGCTGGGGCGAGATCGCGTCGCCGAGCGACCCGTTCTACTCGCCGGAGACCGTCGACACCTGCTGGTTCATGCTGGCGCACTACCTCGCGCCCGCCGTCCTCGCACACCGCTGGTCCGACCCGGGGCACGCCGACCTCGCATGGGTGCGGATCAGGGGCCACCAGTTTGCGAAGGCCGGTTTCGACATCGCCATCTGGGACCTGACCTGCCGGCGCGAGGGCGTGGCGCTGGCCGCCGCGCTGGGAGGTACGCGCAGCAGCACACCCGCCGGAGTGAGCCTCGGCATCGAGCCGACGGTCGAGGACCTCCTCGCCCAGGTGCGGCACCATCTCGACGAGGGCTACCAGCGGGTCAAGCTCAAGATCGCACCCGGATGGGATACCGAGCCGGTTCGCGCGGTGCGTACCGAATATCCCGACCTGGCCCTGCAGGTCGACGCCAACGGCGCCTACACCGAGGAACCCGCCCACCTGCACGCGCTGCAGGCACTGGACGACTACGAGCTCGTCCTGATCGAACAACCCTTCGCTCCCGGGGCGCTCGCCGCGCACGCCCGCCTGCAGGCCAGGCTCGACACCGCGCTCTGCCTGGACGAGTCGATCGACGACCTCGACCAGCTCGACACCGCTGTCGTGCTTCGCTCGGCCAAGATCCTCAACGTCAAGGTCTCACGGATGGGCGGCCTCACACCGGCCCGGCTCGCGCATGACCGCGCGCTCGAGGCGGGTTGGCAGGTGTGGTGCGGCGGCATGCACGAGTTCGGCATCGGCCGCGCCGCCAACATCGCGCTCTCGAGCCTCCCCGGGTTCACCCTGCCCGGTGACGTCTCCGGCTCCGACAAGTACTACGCGCGCAACATCGTCGACCCGCCGATCCGGGCGCACGACGGCGAGGTGCCGGTGCCGCTCGACCGGCCGGGCCTCGGCTACACGGTCGACGAGGAACAGGTGCGGTCGCTCGCGGTCGACACGTTCGCCCTGCGGGCCACGTGACCGCGGCGCGCTCGTGGGATCGCCCGCCCACGGTGCGATAGTGGACGGTGAGGGCGTCGCCGCTCTCCCCCTCGTACGAGGTCAACCGCCATGGGCTTTCCGGTACTCGTGATCGCCGTCGCCGCACTGCACGCGGCTTTCGTGGCGTACGTCGTCTTCGGCGGGTTTCTCGCCGTCCGCCGACCCGCCGCCTTGGTGCCCCATGTCCTCGCGGTCGGATGGGGCCTGGCGGGGACGCTCGCACCGGTCGTGTGTCCGCTGACCACGCTCGAGAACGCGTTGCGCCGCGCCGCGGGCTGGTCGGTCCTGCCGCACGGCTTCGTCGACCACTATGTGACGGGCGTCGTCTACCCCGACCGGTTCGCGGGTGCGGCCCGCGTCCTCGCCGCGGCGATCGTGCTGGCGTCGTGGTGGATCGCGGTCCGCGCGTGGCGGGCGTCCGGAGCGCTCAGCCGATCGACCGCAGCTGCGGCAGCACCGTCGCCACCTGCTCCGCCCGGGCCACCGCGGCACCACCACGCAGCACGATGATCACCTCACCGATGCCGATCCTGGCGTAGTCCTCGACCACCGGCAGCAGTTCCTCGGGCTTCGCCAGGTCCTCGCCAAACCGCACCTGGACCGTACGCCGGATCTCGGCCGGGTCGCGCCCGACGTCGGCACAGTGCCGGTCGAGCACTCCCGACAGGTCGGCGAGCTCCTCGACGGATCCACCCGCGGCGTTCCATGCGTCGGCGTACTTCGCGGTGATCCGCAAGGTCCGCTTGCGCCCACTCCCACCGATCCAGAACGGCGGGCCGGGTCGTTGCACCGGCTTGGGGTTCGCGAGCGCGTCGGTGAGCTGGTAGTAGTCGCCCTTGAACGTCGTGGTCGGCTGGGTCCACAAGGACCGGATCACCTGGCAAGCTTCCTCGAAGCGGTCGAGCCGCCCGCGGATACTGCCGAGCTCCAAGCCGAGCATGGTGTGCTCGACCTCGGCCCACGCCGCGCCGAGCCCGAACTCCAGCCGGCCGCCGGACAGGTGGTCGACGGTGACGGCCATCTTGGCGAGGACGGCCGGATGCCGGTAGGTGTTGCCGGTCACCATGCAGCCGATCCGCACCCGACTGGTGCCTTCGGCCATCGCCGCGAGCAGCGTCCAGCCCTCGAAGACGTCGCCGCTCGGGTCGTCACTGCCGATGGACGCGAAGTGGTCGAAGTTCCAGACGCTGTCGAAGCCGGCCGCGTCCGCGAGCTGCCACACACCGCGCAGCTCCTCGACGGTCGTGTGCTGGGGTGCGAGCTTGATGCCGATCCGCAACGGGTTCTGAGACGTCATGCAGGCAGTCATACCCCGAGTCGTACGCCCGGCGCGACGCCCCGCCCGCGACTTTGGACAGCGGGCCGCCCGCCACGGCGGGCCGGTGGCGGTGCGGGTTCGCGCTCACACGCTCAGTTCCCGGCGGGCGCGCCGGAGTCGGTCCGGGCCGCATCGAGGTCGGCGGCATCGAGTCCACCTGCATCGAGTCCGGCCGCATCGAGTCCGGCCGCCAAGACCGCAGCCGCGCGGGGGTGGTCGTCGGCGAGCAGGCCGACGGCCGCCAGGACGTACGCCCGGTCCACGACAAGGCGCGGTCGTTCGGGCAGCATCCAACCACCGCCCTCGCCTCCGGCGAGACCCGCGGACAGGACCCGGGTCGCGACCCCCGGTCCCCCATGCCGCAGCAGCCCGCCAGAGCCGACGAGGAGCGCGGCGGTCCGGAGGTCCTTCCCGGACTGTTCGACCGCCCGACCAGTGGGCGACGTCACGACCCTGGAACGGCCGGCATGGCGGCGCAGGGCGAGCGTGACGGCGAGAGCGGCCAGTCGTTCGTCGACGTGCAGGTCCTCGTCCGTGCTCGCAACGAGACCCGGCGTGGCCGCGCGGCGGTCGGCCTCCGCGCGCAGGTCCGTGGCGGTGTCGGCGTCGAGCAAGCCGTCCTTGACAGCGGCTCTGACGATGCCGGGCGCATTCCAGCGCAGGCCCAGATCGCCTTCCACGGTACGGCTGACAGGCAGGCTGGCAACGACGTCCCGCCGGAGGCCGGCTTCCTCCGGGTCGGGCTCGAGCACGGAGTGGACGTCCGTCGTCGCACCGCCGACATCCACGACGACCACGCCGTCCGGTGCGTACTCCTGCGCGAGTACCTCGACGCCACGGAGTACGAGGTCCGGTGTCGCACCCCGTACGATCCTCGTGAACTCCTCCCGCCGCGACAGGTGCTTGCCTCCGATGACGTGGCGTACGAACGCCTCCCGGATCGCGGCCCGGGCTGGCTCGGCACGGACGACACCGATCTCCGGCAGCACGTTGGCGGCGACGACATGGGCGGTACCCGCCGCCGCGAACAGCTCCGCAAGGTCGTCTTGACAGGCCATGTTGCCGGCGAGGACGACCGGCAGCCCCAGGTCGGAGCCCGCGATGGCCGCCGCGTTGGCACGCAGCACTTTCGTGTTGCCGCCGTCGGTACCTCCGACCAGCAGTACGAGGTCGGGTCGGGCGGCTCGGAGCCGGTCGAGCGCGCCGTCGTCGAGGACGCCCGACGCGACGTGGACGACCCAGCCGCCCGAGGAGGTCGCCACCTGCCGGCCCGCCTCGCTGGTGACGAGCTGCTCGTTGCCCACCACCGCGACCCGCAGGCCACCACCCGCGCTCGAGCACGCCCTGACCTCCCAGTCCGGCGTGCCGCCCACGGACGCGACGAGGCGGCGTTCGAGCGCGTCGAGGGCCTCCATGAGATCGGTACCGGTCGTGGTGGGGTGGCTCGCGGTCGCGAGCAACGCGCCCACGCTCACGTCGACCAGGGCCGCCTTGGTGAACGTCGAACCGAAGTCCACGCAGAGCACCTGCCGACCGCCCGCCTCGTCCGTGCCGGCCCGGTCGCCTCGGCGTCCGCTCACCCCTCGGCCTCGTCGGCGGCCGCGAGCTGCCGCTCGATCCGGGCGTCGAGCTCGCGGACGAGGCGAGTGAACTCCGCATCCAGATCGACGTCGTACAGGCGGGCGAGCACGAGCACCGACCACAGGCAGTCCGCGAGCTCGTGGCCGAGCGCGCCCGGCTCGGACGGCAGCTCGCGGGCACCCTCGGCCGCCATCGTCAGCTTGGCCAGGTCGCCCACGTCGCGAGAACCCGACGAACCCGAGGACGAACTCCTCGCGGGTCCAGGTGCGGCCGCGTACGCGGTGGTTGAGCTGGTCGTACAGCCCGTGGATGTGCATGGCCTGGGTGGTGAGCTCCTCGATCGTCACCCGCGCCAGCCTAGGTCGGGACCTACCCTCCGGCGCGGCCGTTGCGGCGCGGACGGTACGGACGGTACGGACGGTCAGCCCAGCGCCTGCGCGAGGTCGTCGAGCAGGTCGTCGATCGTCTCGATGCCGACCGACAGGCGCACCAGGTCGTCGGGCACCTCGAGCGGCGAACCCGCCGCGCTCGCGTGGGTCATCTGGCCTGGGTGCTCGATCAGCGACTCGATGCCACCGAGGGACTCCGCGAGCGCGAAGAGCTTCGCGCGTTCGCACACCTCGACTGCCGCCGCCGCACCGTCGCGGAGCCGGAACGACACGATCCCGCCGTACCGCCGCATCTGCTTGGCCGCCACCTCGTGCCCCGGGTGGTCCGGAAGGCCCGGGTAGAGCACCGAGCGCACCTTCGGGTGACCGGCGAGGAACGTCGCCACGCGTTCGGCGTTGTCACAGTGCCGCTCCATCCGAACGGCCAGGGTCTTGAGCCCGCGCAGGACCAACCAGGCGTCGAACGGCCCGCTC
Source organism: uncultured Actinomycetota bacterium (assembly GCA_963721745.1). Taxonomy (GTDB): domain Bacteria; phylum Actinomycetota; class Actinomycetes; order Propionibacteriales; family Actinopolymorphaceae; genus Thermasporomyces. The sequence continues at coordinate 250,683 of CAVRKO010000012.1, forward strand.
ACCGCACCGATCGCGTTCTGGTGGAACGCCAGCCGGTCGCCGATCTCGGCATCGGCCGTGACGAGCGCACCGCCCACGACGTCGGAGTGCCCACCGGCGTACTTCGTCGTGGAGTGCACCACCACGTCGGCGCCGAGCGCGAGCGGCTGCTGGAGGTAGGGCGTGGCGAAGGTGTTGTCGACGACGAGCAGCGCACCCGCCTCGTGGGCGACCTCGGCGAGCACCGCGATGTCGCCGATCGCAAGCAGCGGGTTGGTCGGCGTCTCGACCCAGAGCACCGAGGTGGGTCGGCTGCGCACCGCGGCACGGACCGCGTCGACGTCGGCCACGTGGACGGGCGTGTGGGCGAGCCCCCACGGCTCGGCGACCTTGGCGAAGAGGCGGTAGGTGCCGCCGTAGGCGTCGTCGGGGATCACCACGTGGTCGCCGGGCCGGCAGATCGTCCGCAGGAGGGTGTCCTCGGCGGCCATGCCGCTCGCGAACGCGAGCCCGCGGGTGCCGTGCTCGAGGGCCGCGATGCACTCCTCGAGGGCGGCCCGGGTGGGGTTCTGCGTACGCGAGTACTCATAGCCCTGCCGCGGCCGGCCCACGCCGTCCTGGAGGTAGGTGCTGGTGGCGAAGATCGGGGTGATCACCGCGCCCGTCGCGGGGTCGGCCGGCTGACCGGCGTGGATGGCGAGGGTCTCGAACCCCGGGTGCTGCTCACTCATGCGCCGAGGCTATCCCGAGCAGGGATGCCGCCGGCCGGACACGCTCCATCCGCCGGTGGCTCCCACCGGGTGCCGAGGTTCAGAGCGGGTTGTCAGAGGTTTGTCGGCTTCTAGACCGAGATACCTCTGACAACTCGTGGTCTTCGGGCGGGGTCGGCGCGGTTGGTGTGGCCGGCACCGTGAGTCGCGGGAGGAAGATGTGCACCAGCGGCCCGATGCCGAGTGCGTAGACGACCGTGCCGATGCCGACGGTGCCGCCGAGGAGCCAGCCGACGGCGAGGACGGCGACCTCGATGGACGTACGAACCAGGCGGACCGAACGGCCGGTCCGCCGGACGAGACCGGTCATCAGGCCGTCGCGCGGCCCGGGTCCGAACCGCGCGCCGATGTACGCGGCCGTCGCCACCGCGTTGAGTGCGACGCCGGCGACCATGAACACCACCCGCATACCGAGGGACGTCGGCACCGTCAGGACCGCGAGCACCGCGTCGACGACCAGCCCGACCACGACGGCGTTGCTCAGCGTGCCGAGTCCGGGCCACTGCCGGAGCGGGATCCAGGCGAGCAGGACGACGACACTGATGACGATCACGATCGTCCCGAACGACAGGGGCGTGTGCACCATCAGCCCCTGGTGGAACACGTCCCACGGGTCGAGGCCGAGGTCGGAGCGGATCATCAACGCCATCGAGGCGCCGAACAACACCAGGCCCAGATAGAGCTGCACCAACCGACGAGGAAGGCGGCCCTCCCGGAACGCCGCGAACGGGGAGCTCACCAGAGCGGTTTCCCCTCCGGCTCCGGCACCGGCACCGCCACCGCCGTCCTGCCCGACCTTCCCTCGTGCTCGCGCTCGCACTTTCCTGCGTACGACATCTCGGAAACCCACAGACATGCCGACGATCCTCATCCCAACTGGCCTGGTAATCCAGAGCCAGTCGTGTGAGAGTGGCCTCGTGTTGGACCGTTCTGCTACAGCTGGTCAGCTTCTCGACCTCCTCGGCCCCGCCTGGCACCAGGGCGGGCCGTCCTACCGCGCCCTGGCCGAGCGGATCCGGATCCTCGTTCTCGACGGACGGCTCCCGCCGGGCACCCGGCTGCCGAGCGAGCGGGAGCTGGCCCGGGCCCTCGACGCGAGCCGCACCACAGTCGCCGCCGCCTACGCGCAGCTGCGTGAGCGGGGCTTCCTCATGAGCCGGCGCGGTTCTGCCAGCCGCACGCGGGTCCCGCCCTGTGCCGGCACCACCGTGTCGGAGTCCGCCGCTATCGCGCCCGCACCGGACGACGCGGACGACGTGCTCGACCTCGGGGCCGCCGCCCTCCCCGCCCCACCGGGCATGGCCGAGGCGGTCGCCGCGGCCGCACAGGCCCTGCCCGCCTACCTCGGCGGCCACGGCTACACCACGCTCGGCGTCCCCGGTCTGCGCGAGCTGCTGGCCCGCCGCTACACCGAACGCGGCCTGCCGACCTCGCCGGGCCAGATCTTCGTCATGGGCGGTGCCCTGCAGACGCTCGCACTCGTGCTGCAGGCGTTCGTGAGTCCGGGCGATCGCGTCCTCGTCGACCATCCGACGTACCCCAACGCGCTGGAGGCGATCCGTCAGGCGTCGGCGCGGGCGGTTCCGGTGCCGCTGCAGCCGCACGGTTGGGACGTGCCCATGCTCGAGGCGACGCTGCACCAGGCGTCTCCCCGGCTCGCCTATCTCGTGGCCGACTTCCACAACCCCACCGGCCTCCTCATGGACGCGCCCACCCGCGAGAGCGTCGCCGCCGCCGTGGCCCGCACCCGCACGCTCACGGTCGTCGACGAGACCCTCGTCGACCTGTCCCTCGACGTCGAGGTCGACGCGATGCCGCCGCCCCTGGCCGCGTACGACAAGCGCGATCACGTCCTGCTGCTCGGGAGTACGAGCAAGTCGTACTGGGGCGGACTCGGCGTCGGCTGGCTGCGCGCGCCCGAGAAGTTGGTGCCCACGCTGCTCGGCGTCCGGGCGGCGACGGACCTCGGCACCTCGGTCCTCGGCCAGCTCACGGCCGCCGAGCTGCTGGTCCGACACGAGCCGATCCTCGCCGAACGCCGCGACCTGCTGCGCGCACGGCGGGCCGCGCTCGTCGCCGCGTTGAAGGAGCACCTTCCGCAGTGGCGGTTCGAGCTGCCGGCCGGTGGCCTGAGCCTTTGGTGCGAGCTGGACGCGCCGGTGTCGAGCACCCTCGCCGTGATGGCGGGCCAGCAGGGCGTACGCCTCGCCGGTGGGCCGAAGTTCGGCACCGACGGCGCCTTCGAACGGTTCCTGCGGGTGCCGTTCGCGCTGCCCGAGCCCGATCTGGTCGAGGCGATCGAACGACTGGCCGGCATCCACGCCGCACTCACCTCGCCGTCGCGCGGCGCCCGCCGGCGGGCTGGCCGGCCGGGCGTCCCGGCGTCGCGACCGGCCACGGACGCCACCCCCGTGGTGACCTGAGGCACGGTTACCCATGGGCACAGTGAGCCACCGCATGGTGCCAAGACCGGTCAGACGGATGTACGCGCGGCACGCCGGCGTCACGCTGGAGGGGATCACCATCCGCCCAACCACGGAGCGATCATGAGCGCGCCGACAGCGACCGGGCCTACCGGCACCGGACCCACCGGCTCCGGTCCGACGCGAACCACGACCTTCCTCGACTCCTCGGACCTCCTCGACGACCCCGAAGCGCTGCGCGCCAGGGCCGAGGAGGACGGCTACGTCTTCCTGCGGGGGCTGCTGCCGCGTGATGCCGTGCTCGACGTACGCCAGCAGTTCCTCGACATCATCGACCGCCACGGCTGGCTGGCGCCCGGGCACCCGGTCGCGGACGGGGTCGCCGACGTCGCCGCCTTCGAACGCGTGGACCCCGAGGCCCGGGCGTACTGCGGCGTGGGCCTTCCCGCCGAGACCTACGCCGCGGTGCAGCGGGTACGCGCGTTCCACGAACTGTCCCACCACCCGCGCCTGCTGGCGTTCTACACGACGTTCTTCGGCACTCCGGTGCTCCCGCACCCGCGTAACATCGCCCGGCTGATGATCCCGCACGGGGACGCCGCTCCGACGCCGCCGCACCAGGACTTCATCCACGTCCAGGGCACGCCGAACGCCTGGACCGCGTGGCTCCCCCTCGGCGACTGCCCGCGCAGCCTCGGCGGGCTCACCGTCCTATCCGGCTCACACAAGGACGGCCTCCTGTCGTACAAGGCGGCGGACGGTGCCGGCGGCCTCGAGGCGTACCTCTGCAACCTGGACCTGACCTGGGCCGAGGGCGACTTCGAGGCCGGCGACGTGCTCACCTTCTCCAGCCGTACGGTCCACAAGGCCCTTCCGAACGGCCAGCCCGACAAGGTTCGCCTCTCCTGCGACTTCCGCTACCAGCCGGTGCACGAGGCAATCGAGCGGCGCGCGCTCGACGTGCACTGCGGCGTCCTCTCGTGGGACGAGGTGTACGCCGACTGGCCGGCCGGCGGGATCCAGTGGCACTGGCGCGGCCTGCCGCTCACGTACGCCGACTGGGACGAGTCGATCCGCTGGCAGCGGGACAAGATCTGCTGACTCCCCGCGGTCGCGCGGCGACCGACACCGGTCGCGGCCGGCCGATACGTTGACCCTGTGGCGCGGGTCCGGCAGGGTCGAAAGTGTCGGTCCATCCAGGCCCCTCAGCTCGGTCCTGGCCGGGCCGGCAACGGGTTCTGATCCTTCGCGGGCAACGTCGCTGCGCGTCACGCCATCCGATGAAGCCAAATCACCTCGTCGAGGAGATGTTGTCCCATGAAGCTGGGATGCAACACCGTCCTGTTCGCCTCGGTCGATCTCGACACGGCGCTCGCCCAGATCGCCTTCGCAGGCTACGAATACGTCGAGCTCGCAGTGATCAAGGGTATGTGCGAGCACGTCTCGCCAGACGACGACACCGAGACGCTCAAGCGTGTCAACGCCGGGTTGGCAGAGCACGGCCTGACCGCCACGGCGATCGAGGCCGCCACCACCGACCGGGACCGTCTGGAGCGTATCTTCGACCTCGCGACCCGGCTCGAGGTCCCGATCGTCAACGTCGGGTCCGGAGGCGTCACGGGAGACGAGGACTCGACCAAGCAGGCGATCGCACACGTCGCGGACCTTGCCGAGCTGGCCGGCCAGTACTCCCTGACCCTCGCGGTCAAGCCGCACGTCGGCCAGGCGATCTACAACGGCGCCACGGCCCTGCGCCTCACGAGTGAGGTCACGCACCCGGCGCTCGGGCTGAACTTCGACCCGAGCCACCTGTTCCGCGCCGACGAGGACCCGCAGGACATCGCCCGCTCCTGGGGCAGTCGCATCGTCACGTCCCACTTCCGCGACTGCGCGAGCCGCGAGCAGAAGGTCGGCCCGCCGCCCACCCAGATCCCCGGGCGCGGCGCCGTCGACATCCCGGCCACGCTGGCCGCACTCGTGGAGGTCGGCTACACCGGTCCGCTGAACCTCGAGGTGATCGGCGCCGCGTCGTACACCCCGGCACAGGCGAGCAGCATCGCGGCCGAGACGCGCGGCTACCTCCGCCGCTGCCTGGAAGAGATCTCCCGCTGACCACTCGAGCGTGACGCCGGCACCGTGCCGACGAGGATGTCCGGCCCTCGGGCAGTCCGAGCCGGGGCCGGCGAGCTCCAGTCCGCAAGGAAAGGAAGTCCAATGCTCCGGGTCGCCGTTGTAGGCATGGGCGGGATCGGCAAGAGCCACGCCCGTTGGTACTCCCAGAACCAAGCCGCCGAGCTCGTCGCGGTGTGCGACATCGTTCCCGAGCGGGTCGATCCGGTGGCCGAGCAGTACGGCGTTCCGGCCTACCACGACCTGTCGAAGCTCCTCGCGTCGGAGCAGCTCGACGCGGTGAGCGTCGCGACCGCCGGACCCGAGAACGGCGGCCACCACCACGCACCGACCATGCAGCTCATCGAGGCGGGCAAGCACGTCCTCGTCGAGAAGCCGATCTCCAACAACCTCGACGACGCCCGCGAGATGGTCGCCGCCGCGAAGCAGGCCGGCGTCCTCCTCGGAGTCAACCTCAACCACCGCTTCACTCCCGCCGCCGCGCGGGCCAAGCAGCTGCAGGAGGAGGGCGCGCTCGGCGACGTGCTCTTCGTCAACATGGCGTTGTGGATCAACAACCCGAACGAGAGCTCCCCGTGGTTCCACCTCCGGGCGCTGCACCCGCACTCGATCGACGTGATGCGCTACTTCGGTGGGCCGATCTCCAGGGTGCAGGCGTTCGTCCACAAGGGACCCGGCCGCAAGATCTGGTCCAACGCCTCGGTCAACGTCCAGTTCGCGAGCGGTGCCGTCGGCCACCTGACCGGTAGCTACGACGCCAGCCGGTTCCACCCGATCGAGCGCTGCGAGGTCGCCGGCAGCAACGGCCGGTTCGTGATCGAGAACGTCTTCGAGCGCCTCGAGTTCTTCCCCCGCAACTCTGCCGACAAGCTCGTCGTCGACAACCCGATCATGGGCGGGATGGAGGGCTTCGGCGAGACCTTCAAGAACCGGATCGACGCGTTCGTCGAGCAGGTCTCGGCGGGCGGTCCCCTCGACGGCTCAGGAGACGACGGGCTGGCCGCGCAGGAGGTCATCGAGGCCGCGATCCGTTCGTGGGAAGGCGGTTCGGTCGAGGAGGTGGCGGGATGACCAACATCGTCGTGATCGCGCTCGACACCCAACGGGCCGACCACCTCGGCTGTTACGGCTACTCCCGGGACACGAGCCCCCACCTCGACGCCTTCGCCAAGACGGGCGTGCTGTTCGAACGCTGCTACGCGCCGAACATCCCCACCCACCCGAGCTTCACCACGCTTTTCTCGGGCAAGGAGGCCGTCACCCACGACATCGTCAACATCGGCGGTGGCGTACCCGTCAAGGACGGCATCCGGCTGCTGCCGGAGATCCTTGCCGACAACGGTTTCGCGACCGTCGCCGTCGACAACATGGGCCGGCACTTCAGCCGGGGTTACGAGGAGTACCACGAGTACAAGTGGGACCGGTCGGATCCCACCGTGCTCCGCAAGGCCGAGACGGTCACCAACCTCGCGCTGCCGGCGATCGAGAAGCGGCTGCAGGACTCCCGGCCGTTCTTCATGTTCCTGCACTACTGGGACCCGCACACGCCGTACCTCCCGCCTCCCGGCTACGAGGACCTCTACACCGACAGCGGATCCGACCCGTACGACGCCGAGAATCACAGCATGGACGAGGCGTGGAGCTGGGAACCGTTCAAGTGGTACTTCCACGACTGGATGCCAGGTGTCACGGACGCCCAGCACGTCATCGACCTCTACGACGGCGAGATCCGTTACATGGACGGCTACCTCCAGCAGGTGTTCCAGGCCCTGGCGCCCGTCCGCGACGACACGGTGGTGGTGATCACCGCCGACCACGGTGAGATCCTCAACGAGCAGCTGGGCTACTTCGACCACCACGGGCTGTACGAGCCAAACATCCACATCCCGTTGATCATGTCGTGGCCGGGCAAGCTGCCCGCCGGGCGCCGGGTTCCCGGCCTCGTCCAGAACACCGACGTGGCGCAGACCCTGCTCGACCTCGTGGGCATCCCCCAGACCGAGGGCATGGAAGGCGTCAGCCTGCTGCCCACGGTCTACGGCGTCCGTGACGGCAACTACGAGGAGGTCTACTTCTCCGAGGCCACCTGGCAGGTCAAGCGGGCCGTACGAACCCAGCGCTGGAAGCTGATCCGCGCGATCGAACCCGACCCGCACGGCCGGCCGATGAAGGAGCTCTTCGACCTCGAGGCCGACCCCCTGGAGCAGAAGAACCTCGCCGACTCCATGCCGGAGGTCGTCCGCGACCTCGAACAGCGGCTCGACACCTGGCTCGCCAAGCGGCTCGCCGAGACCGGACGCGAGACCGACCCCGTGGCCGACCAGGGCGCGTGCGCCACGAGCATCGGCAAGCCGATCCCGAACGAGCGCGTCGGAGCGGGCGCCACACCACTCGCCAAGCGGGTCGGCCAGGCGTCGGCCGCCGCGATCCCCGACCCCAACGAGCTGAACTCCTCTCCGTGACCGAAACCCCCCATCGCGCCGACCGGCCGAACATCGTCGTCGTCGCGGTCGACACCCTGCGGCCGGACCATCTCGGCTGTTACGGCTACCCGCGGGCCACCTCACCGGCGATCGACGAGGTGGCCCGCGAGTCCGTCGTGTTCGAGCAGGCGATCGCGGCCGGAATCCCCACCACGCCGTCGTTCACGACGCTGCTGTCCGGCCTGCATCCGTACCAGCACGGGATCGTCACCCATCCGGCGAAGGCACAGCTGGACGAGGACGTCCTGCTCCTTCCCCAACTGGCCAAGGACGCCGGCTACCTCACGGCCGCATGCGACAACCTCGTCGTGCAGGGCGGCGGCCGCGGCACCTGGTTCGCGCGGGGCTACGACCACTACTCAGGCTTCCTCTACACGCCGTTCGGCAACCAGAGCGAGCAGCTGACCGACCGGGCGCTCGCGTTCGTCCAGTCGCGCGGCGAGAAACCGTTGTTCCTCTTCATGCACTACTGGGATCCGCACACGCCGTACGGTCCGAGGCCGCCGTACGACACGATGCACTACGACCCATCCGGCCTCTCCGGCGTCGCCGGAGTCTCCGGCGTCGACATGGCCGAGGTGCGGGCGATCCACCCCGAGTACTACGACGCGTTCATGGCCGACATGAACCTCGCGCATCCCGACGACTACGCGTACGTACTCGCGCAGTACGACGGCGAGATCTCGCAGGTCGATGCACAGATCGACCGGCTGGTCGCCGGCCTGCGCACGCACGACGCCTGGGACAACACGATCTTCGTCCTGCTCTCCGACCACGGAGAATGCTTCGGCGAGGGCGGGCTCTACTTCGACCATCACGGGCTCTACGACGCGGTGACCCGGCTCACGCTGATGCTCAAGCTTCCGTCCGGCCCGCAAGGGCGGGTTGACGCGCTGGTGTCGCACGAGGACCTGCTGCCCACGCTGTGCGAGGCGGCCGGCCTGTCCCTGCCCGCGTACCCCCTGACCGGCAGGAGCCTGCTCCCCCTGGTCGACGGGTCGGCGACGTCGGTGCGATCCAGCGTGGTGTCGGTCGAGTCCACCCGCCAGGCATCCCTCGCGCTGCGGAACGAACGCGAGAAACTGATCCTTCCCATCGTCGAGGATGCCGCCGGGAACCCGCTTCCGGACCTCTACGATCGGCCGCGCAGTCCCAGCCCGCAGCTCTACGACATCGTGGCCGACCCCACCGAACGCCACGACCTCGCGTCGGAACGTCCCGGCGACGTGGCCCGCCTGCTCGCGGAGCTCGAGGCCTGGCGGTCCGACCAGGAGAAGACCACCGGCCGACCCGACCCGGTTCGCGCGCAGGGGCTGAGCCTTCCGTACGCCCGGTTCATGGCGAGGCGAGGCGGGGGCGGCAACCGCCAACGATCATGACCGGGGCCGGCCTGTGGTGTGCCGGCCTGTGGTGCCGGTCGGACTTCCGCAGTTCATGATCCTGCGGCACTCGTCGACCACGCGCTACACCTGAGCTGGTCGCCTGCTGCTGCATGATCAAAGCACGGCGGAATCCACCGGGCGTCGAGTCCGTTGGAGACAGTGTCCGTGGAAGACAGCGTCCGTGGGAGACAATGACCCCGGTGTCAGCGGGTGGAAAGTGAGGCTTTGGCCATGGCCCTGTTCGGTCGACAGCGTGAGATGCCTGCTCCGCAGGACGCTCTGCCGGGGCGCGCGGAGCGACCCTTCTCCGTACCCTCCTCGCACGCGACGCTGGGCACGCCGCTCGAGGGACCCGTGCCCGAGGGATACCAGGTCGCGGTCTTCGGGCTCGGCTGCTTCTGGGGAGCCGAGCAGCTCTTCTGGCAGGCGCCGGGCGTCTGGTCGACCTCGGCGGGATATGCCGGTGGCTACACCCCGAACCCGACGTACGAGGAGGTCTGCAGCGGTCGGACCGGACACACCGAAGTCGTCCGCGTGGTCTTCGACCCGGCCGTGACCTCGTACGCCGCGCTTCTGAAGATCTTCTGGGAGGCGCACGACCCGACGCAGGGCTACCGGCAGGGCAACGACGTCGGTACGCAGTACCGCTCGGCGATCTACTACACGACCGACGAGCAGCGGGCCGCCGCAGAGTCGTCGAAGAAGGCGTACGCGGAGCAGCTGACCCGGGCGGGCTATGCCGGCGTCACCACCGAGATCGCCCCGCTCGGCGACTACTACTACGCCGAGGATTACCACCAGCAGTACCTCTCGGAACACAAAAACCCTGGGGGCTATTGCCCGGTGCACTCGACGGGAGTCGCCTGCTCCATTCCCGGCAGCGACTGAGGCGGACCGAGGTGCGGCGCTGACTGGCCTTGCGACGCGCGAGCTCGCCTGAGCGACCTTGCCCGCGGTCCAGCCCTGATCTCCGGAAGTCTGCGCGCGATCGGTCCAGTTCACACCGGTGGGCATTGCCCGCGAGCCAGAGTCTCCCCACGTTCGGATCGGACTCCAGGTAGGACACCATCACCTCGTGGCCTAGGTAGGCGATCATTGTCCTACATTGCTACTCCTACCACCTACCTGCTACGTTCCCCGTCATGCCGAAGCTATCCGCGTACGTCTCCGACGACCTCTGGGCACGAGCCGTGCAGGTCGACCCCACAGCGAACCCGTCCCAGCTCATCCAGCGGGGACTGAACTGTCTGCTCGCTCGCCGCCCGGCTGACGGCCCTCCCCATGGGGGAGAGTCTGTTCCGGATGATGCGATCGCCCGGATCAAGGCGCTTCGCGAACGATTCGCCGCCGAAGCTAAGGAGGAGTACGAGCGGGGCTATCGAGCCGCGCTCGACGCCGCCGAGCAGATGCCGTGGTACGAGATCGAGAGGTTCGCGAACTTCAAGTTCGACGTGCGGCAGTGGGCCAAACGCCTTGCTACTGAGCCCCAGCTCATCGAGGGAGAACTCCGCGAACGGCACCTGGACGACTGGGAGATCGAACTCATGAAGGGGACTCTCGGAACCCTGGCTTCGCCGAGCCAAGCCCCCGGCGAATTCCACTTCAGCCCACCCAGGGCTCGCATCCGCGGCTTCGGCGATGGACTCCGGGCCGTCTTTGAGTCGGTTGACGGCCACGAATCTGGGCTGAGCTTGTACTCGTTCACCGAATCGAACAAGCCCGAGCGCACGGCAGTGATCAACAGCGAGCGTCCGGAGGACCAAACCTCCGACGCTTAACACACGGAGGGGGCCCGTAGCACCGGGCCCCCTCACATGCCAGGTTCCGCACGTGAGCGCGGTCCCTCCACGTCTGAGCTTACGGCGGACCTGGCTCCGACAACCAAGGAGGAGTCCGTGACCGTACCGACAACCACCCAGAAAACGACGGCCGAGAGGTCTGCTGCGGCGGACCTGAGGGCCACATGCCCGGACTGTGGGCGAACCTTCGCCTTGACCGACGCGCTCAAGGCCGATGTGCGTGCCGAGCTCACCGACGAGTATGACGAGGTACGGCGGAAGGACCGGGATGCCATCGAGGCCGCCATCCGCCACGACATCACCGTCGAGATCGACGATCTCCACGAGCAGGTGCGGGAGCGGGACCAGCAGGTGAAGGTGTTCCGCGCTCAGGAGCTCGAGCTCCGGAGGAGGGAACGAGCCCTCGCCGACCGGGCCGCGGAAGTAGACATCGAGGTCGAACGCCGCCTTGGGCCGGCACGCGACCAGCTGCAGCTGAAGGCTGACGAACGCGCGGAGGAACGCTTCTCCCTACGCCTGGCCGAGAAAGACAAGGAGCTACAACGAGTCAGGACCAGCCTCGAGAAGACTCAGCGGCAGGCCACGCAGGGTTCGCAGGAACTCCAGGGAACCGTCCAGCAGGACGCGCTCGAGCAGACACTGGCGGACCACTTCCCCGAAGATGAACTGAAGCAGACCCCTCGAGGCCAGCGGGGAGCGGACGTCCTGCAGACCGTACGGCTGCGTGGCATGTCCCGCGGCGCGATCCTCTGGGAGTCCAAGCGGGCCAAGGACTGGAACGACGCGTGGATACCCAAGGTAAAGGACGATCAACGCCGTTGCGGTGCGCACACCTCCGTCATCGTCAGCGCCTGCCTGCCCGCTGGGGCTGAACGGATCGACAGACGGAACGACGTCTGGATCACCGACCTCGCAAGCGCTGCTCAACTGGCCCTCGTGCTCCGAGAGAGTCTCATCGCACTGGCCCAACAGCAGGCAAGGATCGCCAGCAAGGCTGATCTTCAGGGGGAGGTGTATGACTACATCACCAGCTCCCGCTTCACCGAACACGTCAAGGGCGCCGTCGAGACGATGACTCTCCTGCGCAACCAGCTCGATAGCGAGCGTGCAGCCCACGAGCGGCTGTGGTCCAAGCGAGCGGCAGAGATCGACAAAGCCGAAGCCCACATCGCACGCATGATCGGGGACATCGAGGGGATCGGCGCCTCGATACCCGTCCCGAACCGGCTTCAGTTGGAGCCGGGAACGTAACCAAGGTCCGCACCGCACTGCAACTCGCGGACCAAGGATCACCGACGCGCCGCCTGGCCCGACCGGCTCTTCGGGCCAGGCGGCTCTGAAGCCGACCGCATACCCGCGGCCATCTCGGTCTGCGGCGCGGAAGTCGCCAACGATCACGACGCCGTACCCGGCAGGGAAGCTTGCCCTTCCGGTACTCCACCCGGATGCCTGCGAGCGCCTTGAGTGTTAGCGCGGCGAGTGAACCCGCGACCTCCGGGCATGAGTAGACCCTTCCCAGTCCCGCCTATCCCACCACGACGCTCACAAACCGCTTCGACCCCCGCGGGGCCGTCTCACGTGTCACCCACGATCCCGACCGGACCTGTCCAATCCCCGGTTACCAACCTGGTTACGTCTTCGCCGCCCGCTCGGGCCTTGCCTCTACGGCTGAAACACTCCAATGCAGCGCGGGCGCTGGCATGGTGGTCGCCCGCCGGTGTTTCAGCCTGCCTCCATGCCCCCACCTACGGCCGCTTGCGTGGAGCCCTCGTAGGACCCACACAAGTAGCGCTCCTAGTCCTTCCGGATCACGGGTTGGGGTGACACCTGGCCCGGCCAGCCTGCGTGCGGGTGTGGGCCACGGGAGGCAGTCTCTGGATTGCTGAGATCTAGAGAGGGAGCCGTCCCGTGGCCCACGAGACCATTGTCTATGACCGTCGTGTCCGGATCATCGAGTACGCCGCCAGGATCGGTAATGTCGCTGAGGCGTGCCGGGTGTTCGGCGTGTCTCGTAAGACCTACTACGAGTGGCTGAACCGCGCCGAGCAGTACGGCCTGTCGGCGTTGCTGCCGCGGGGTCGGCGCAGGCCGCATCAGCCGAATGCGATGAGCAGCGAAGAGGTCGCGGTGATCTTGTCCGAGGCGATCGCCCGGCCGACCCTGGGCCCGAAGTCGCTGTTGCGGCACCTGCGGGTCCGTGGGGTGGATCGGTCCGCCTCGGGGGTGGCCAAGGTGCTGGGTCGGCACCAGCTCGGACTCGCCCGGCAGCGTGTCGCCGCGTTGGCGAGTCTGACTGCGGCCGAGACTGGGCAGCTGACCAGGCAGGCGCTGCAGGGTCCGTTCGGGTTTCTGCCTGTACGCCACCGCGCCCGGGCAGGTCGTGGCCCTGGACACGTTCTACGTCGGGCGGCTCAAAGGGATCGGGGCGGTCTGGCAGCTCACCGCGGTCGACGTGGCCACCCGGACCGCGGTGGTGCAGTTGATCGTCGGGGACAAGACGGCCGCCGTGGCCGCCCGGTTCCTGGACCACCTGGTCAAGGCGTTGCGCAAGCACGGCATTACCTTGTCCGGGGTGCTCAGCGACAACGGTCCGGAGTTCGTCGGGAAGCACTTCACCGCCCACGCAGCCCAGCTGGGGCTGTTCCACCATCGGATCCCGCCCAGATCACCGAACCACAACGCGGTCTGCGAACGGTTCCACGGCACCGTGCTGCGCGAGTTCTACCGGCCCCACTTCCACCGCGGCCGAGTCGACGACATCGCCCTGCTGGACCGATCCCTGCAGGCCTGGCTGAGCGACTACAACCATCACCGCCCGAACCACTCCGACTACATGGCCGGCCGCACACCACTACAAGTCAAGAAACACCTGCGACGCCGGACCAGACAGACTGCACCCTGACAACCAACAAACGTCTCAGAGACGCCGACCTGTCACCCCAACCCGTGATCCGGAAGTCCTAGTCCCAGCACATCTCGGGCCGTCAGCGCTTCTGCACGCCCTCGTCCCCTGGTCACGCGCCTTGTGCAGCATCACGATCGTGTACCGAGGACCTTCCATCGCTTCGAGGGCCCAGCTGATGCCTTGGCGGCGCCTTATTCTTGGCATGCGCCCTGGCGGCTAGCTCCGTCCCGCCGGACCGCCGACCAACTCGGCGGTATAGAGGGCTCATGGGCCAGATGTCACAAGGGTGTCCCCGTACGGCCAGTTGCCCAAAACCCCCGTTCGGCGTCGCAGGATGAGCAATACTGCCGGAAGTTGATCATGGACGGGACGCCTCCTGAGGGGAACGGCTAGCAAGAATGAGATTCTCAGTGCTTCCAAGCAGGACTCGGCCGCCCGGCCGCCCGAGGGACCTGGCCTATCTAATCGAAGACAGCTGGGATGACTATTCCTATAAAACTACCTATCGCCTCCTCTACTACAGCAAGGAAGGGGAACGACTCGATATTGGCCAGGTGAAGATCGGCCGATTCAACATGGGCGACGATGCCGGTCGTCCTTCGATACCTGATTCATTTTCACGGCTGGGAAGCGACTGCTTCTCCCTTGGCCAGGATGACAGCTATTACGAGAATCTAAACCAACTCGGCGAGCGGATCCGACGTGCGATTCTTCGAGGACTCCGAGATGTCGCACTGGACGCGGAGCTATTCGAACGGACTCTTTCGGAATCCGTTACAGGCACCTCCCTACTCCGATTCGTAACACCCGCGACCGTCCGTGGTCAATTTCGGCGCCTAGCAAGTGGCGGAGCGCGCCTCTCGGGCTACCGGTTCTCATACCAGACCGCCAACGAAGGCTCCATGCGCGGATCAATAAGACTCGACTTCGAGGTTCACCCTGGATCGCAACCACCGACAAATATTCACGTACTGATAGGCCGGAACGGCGTCGGCAAGACACACCATCTAAACAACATGGCACATGCTCTCATAGGAGACGAACACGATACCGACTATGGAATATTCACTACCGAATCCGACGCTGATATGGAGCCCTTCGCCAACGTAGTTTCCGTTAGCTTCAGCGCATTTGATGAGTTCGAGCCGATTGTCACCCATCGGAACAAGATGGAACACGGAGTTAGGTACTCGTACATTGGCTTGAAACAGGTCTCATCAAAGACGTCGGCCCCGAAGAGTCCGCGAGCCATGGCAGGTGAATTCAGCCGGAGCGTCAAAAATTGCTTGCAAGGTGCACGTCAAGAGCGGTGGCAGCGCGCATTAGAGGTACTGGAGACCGACCCGCTCTTCAGCGATATCGGGCTCGCCGATCTAGCGCCAACCGAGGAACTGGATGACGCTTCCTTGAGAGATGATGCCAGTCGACTCTATAAGAACTTGAGCTCGGGGCATAAGATCGTACTCCTCACGATGACTAGACTCGTGGAAACCGTAGAGGAAAGGTCCCTTGTCCTCATCGATGAGCCGGAGGCTCATCTTCACCCGCCGTTGTTGGCCGCGTTCATTCGCGCGCTGTCCGAGCTTCTAATGGATCGTAACGGAGTGGCGATCATCGCAACTCACTCACCGGTAGTGGTGCAGGAGGTACCTAGGGGCTGCGTGTGGAAGCTACGGAGGGTCGGTAGGGAGCTCGGCCTAGATAGGCCACAGGTGGAGACCTTTGGAGAGAACGTCGGTGTACTGACACGTGAGATCTTCGGCCTAGAGATCACGCGCTCTGGATTCCATAGCCTACTCGAGGGTGCTATCGCCGAGCGCACAACGTTCGATCAGGTGATTGAACAGTTCGGTGGAGAGCTTGGCGGTGAGGCGCGGGCGATAGTTCGTGCGCTGATTGCGGAACGCAACGCTTCCGGGGGGTACTAATTATGTGGAGTCTTGATCGGCCCGAGCATGGCTCACGTGCGAGTTACACCTCATGCATTAGCAGGGTGAAGAATCTTAGTCTTAGAAGACGCCTAAGGGAGGCGGTAGACCAAGTTGCAGCGGCGGAGGATGTCTACACCCAGTCGGCTTCTACAGCGTCGCTCTATGCGCTTCGGGAGGAAGACTTCGAGGTGGATGGAGTATCACGGGCTGAAATGATCTGGCTCTATACGAACGGTATGAGCCGAAGAGCATCTCCAGGCCGACCAATATATGACTCACTACTTGCTGCCCCAGAGCTTGGACGGTGCCCCCTCTGTGGCCATCGGGATGTTTCGACGCTCGACCACCATCTACCAAAGTCCGCCTTTCCAGCGCTAGCGGTGACTCCTCTAAATCTTGTTCCTGCATGCACCGAGTGCAACCATGCTAAGCGAAGTACCGTTTGGAGGACAAGCGAAGAGGAGGCGTTACATCCATACTTCGACGATCTTGACTGCGATCAATGGCTCTTTGCAAGAGTCCTGAAAACTTCGCCCGCATCGCTCAAGTTTTTCGCAGATCCCCCAGGTCATTGGCGTTCTAACCTTAGACGACGAACACGACTCCACTTCAAGCGGTTTAGGCTCGCTCGTCTCTATGCCACGCAAGCGGCCGGTGAAATCAATGGCATTCGGTACGAGCTAACTCAACTCTTCGTACGCGAAGGAGGGAAGGAGGGAGACGGGCCCAGTGCCGTCAAGAATGCATCTGAAGGATGCCGCCGACAGCAGATATCGTTATCGTCAAAATAGCTGGCAAGCTGCAACCTACGCCGCACTGCATCAAAGTAGCTGGTACTGCGGGGGCGGCTTTGCGGGCGAGTAGATGAGCAGCCAGGTTGGCGGAAGAGCGATTCCTCTCCGCGCTTTTAAGTCCACGGACTACCGAGCACGTCGAGGACCACCTCCGACAGGTGTCCCCGGCACTGTCCCCCAAGATCCCGTACGTTTCCGCAGGTCAGAGACGTACGGGGACAGCGGGGACAGCAGGGACACCAATTGCCGCTGCCCGGCTGCGCGTGCGACCAGGCAGCCATCGCACGCGCCTTGGCGACACGAGGCATCATGCAGGCGTGCACATCATGGGCCCGATTGAGCCCATGCTCGCCAAGAGCATCAACCGATTACCTCCCCCACGTGCAGGCGGCTACCGCTACGAACCGAAGCTCGACGGCTACCGCGCGCTCGTCCACATCGCGGAAAACCACGCCGTACACCTCCATTCCAGGCGTGGCACATCGCTCAACGAAGCGTTCCCCGAGATCGTCGGCGCGCTCTACGCCTACTTTCCGGCCGGCACCGTCGCTCGACGGCGAGATCGTCCGCTGGAACCGTGGCCGGCTCGACTTCGCCGCCCTCCAACGCCGCTACGCCAACCGCCGCCAGGCCGCCGACCTCGCCGCAGCCGAACCCGCCCACCTCGTCCTGTTCGACGTCCTCGAAACCGCACGACACGGCGACCTACGCCGCACCCAGCTGGTCGAACGGCGACGGATCCTGACCGCCCTGATGCGCCGCGTCCCGGGCAAGTGCCCGCTGGCGCTGTCGATGCAGACAGCCGACCCGGACCTGGCCCAAGCCTGGTACGACCAGATGACCGCCGTCGGCGTGGAAGGCCTCGTGATCAAGCCAGCGACCGGCGCTCTACCTGCCCGGCACCCGGTCGTGGATGAAGTACAAGACCCGACAGACCACCGACGCCCTGGTCGGCGGCGTCACCGGAACACTGCGACGACCCGAGGCGCTCCTGCTGGGCCGCTACGCCTCCGACACCGGACGGCTGCACTACGCCGGCCGGACCACCCACCTCACCGACGCCCAGGCCGCGGTCGTCGCGCCGCTCCTCACACCCCCCGCAGTGGAGCATCCGTGGCCGGAGCAGTTGACCGTGAACTGGCGGTCCAAGCCGACCCGTTACAGCCAGGTTGAGCCGCTCGTCGTCGTGGAGATCCGCGCCGACGTCGCCACCGACCAAGGTCGGCGATGGAGGCACTCCGTCCGGATGCTCCGAATCCGGGACATCGCCCCCGACGAGGTGCCACTCGACCTGGACCTCGAGGCCTAGCGCGTCCTAGAACAGGTGTTCTAATATGGCGCCATGTGTGAATGGCGCGGTCCACCCGTTCCAACTTCGGTGCCGTACGAGACCGATCATGAGCGCGGATACGAGGGAGAGGGGTGGAGGCTTCCCTCCCCGTCGCCGCCGTACGAAGTCGAAGACGACGGCCGCTGGGTCTACGGACTCCTTCGCATGTGGGAGAAGCGCGAAGGTGGCTGGTACGGGCTCATCCGCTGGGGCGACAACCGCCAACCCGAGTGGGTGCCGCAGAGCCGACTACGGCCCACCACCTACGCGAAGGTGACGAGCCAGCGCGGCCGGCGCTAGTCCAATGCGGCGGTAGCTCTTCAAGCCCAGTGTGCGCCCGGGGTGCTTTCCGACTCCTCCGCCCCACTTCCACGTGGGCGCGGCCGGCGGGGGGGGTGGCCCGCCCCGGGCGTGCATACGAGGATGCCCGAGGACTCCTCGCGTTCGCAGGCGATATCCACAGGACCCCGAGGTGGAGTCAGCCCCAGATCTGTCGCGTCGGGACGCTGGGCTGATGGGATCATCGGCCACATGAAGCTTCTGGTACTGGGCGGGACGCTGTTCGCCGGCCGCGAGGTCGTCGTGGCTGCTCTCCGTGCGGGCTGGCAGGTGACGACGTTCAACCGCGGACAGTCCGGCGATGATCTGCCCGGCGTGAACGCCATCCGAGGTGACCGGACCAACCCGGCGGACGTCGCCCGCCTGGTCGATGCCGGACCCTGGGACGCGGCGATCGACACGTCCGGATTCGTGCCGTCCAACGTGTTGGACGTCGCCAATGCGCTTCGGCCGAGTCGTCGGGCACATCGTGTTCATCTCGACCGTGAGCGTCTACGCCGACTGGCCTCATGAGCCGCTGTCGGAGTCGTCCGAGGTGCTGTCCGCTCCGCCAGATGCCGGGCCGGACTTCGGCGACAATACAGAGGACGGACCGACCCAGTACGGGTACCAGAAGTCAGGTTGCGAGGCCGCGGTTCGCCTTGTTTTCGAGGATGACTGCACCGTTCTGCGTCCGGGCGTTGTGCTTGGCCCGCGTGAGTACGTGGGACGTCTGCCGTGGTGGCTCCGCCGTACAAGCGAGGGTGGGCAGGTCGTCGCGCCCGGGCTACCCGAACGGGCCATACAGCCCGTCGACGTTCGAGACCTGGCGGCCTTCGCACTCAGCTGCGCAGAGCACCGGATCGGCTCAACGTTCAACGTCACGGCGCCAATCGGCGGTGAGACGTTCGGCGGGCTCCTTCAGGCCTGCGCCGCCGCCACAGGCGCCTCACCGGAGTTCGTCTGGGTCCCGGATGAACTGCTCCTGCGCATGGGAGTACGCCAGTGGTCCGAGATCCCACTGTGGCGAACCTTCCCGGGCGTCTGGAGAGTCGACTCCTCGCGCGCACGTTCCGCCGGCCTCGCCTCCCGGCCGCTGCCGGAGACAGTGCGTGACACCTGGCAGTGGCTCGGCACGACTCCATCCGTCCCTGATCACCAACGAGCGACTGAGATCGGCCTGGCGCCGTCGAGGGAGCAGGAGATCCTCGCCGCGGTCAGGTGAGAGGTTCGCCGCCGCGGTGGATGTCCGAGAGCCAGTCAGTGAGCGTGTCCGAGAGTTCCTTCGCCGACTTGTCGCCCTGCCAAGTTGCGGCTCCAAGGATGTTCCGCGTCCGGGCTACCCGTCCGGACAGAGAGACAGTCCGACGATCCGGTGTCAGTGCCAGTGCGGGAGCGAGCTGCTCGGTCGGCGCCGTCGATGTCCCGCTGCAGGAGTCGAGCCGAGGCGACGTCGATCTGCGTCCCGTAGATAGTCGACATCGGCTTCGCGCCGGGCAGTGAGGCGTAGCGCTCCAAGGCTTCGATGGCACACCCCTCGGCCCGGCTACCGTCCTCGAGAGCCAGCCATGCAGCGGCGGCACACGCTGCCGCCCGAACGTCATCGAAGCCGAACTCACCGCCAACCCCGTCGTGCATGGGATCGAACTTGCCCTCGGCGACCTCGCGCGCGTCGCTGGCGGCTTGGAGCGCATTCAGAACGCCGGCAGGATCGCCAGCGACGGCATGGGCGCGTGCGGCGATGTTGTGCAGCCTGAACTGCGGTAGTCCCGCAGGGGCATCCTGAAGGGCTCTCCCGACGCACTGCAATGCATCCCGTGGTCGTCCGTCCCAGAACAGCAGAGTCGCGTGAAGACCAAGGGTCCAGGCAACAAGCGAGGCGTGCCCTGCCATCAGCGCATCCTCTGTTGCTCCAACCACCAGCTTCTTCGCTGGCTCCCAGTGCCCAAGGTCGAACGCGAGCGAGGCCATCAGTGCGGTGGCCTGACCGCTGACGACGTAGAGGTCGGCCAACTCCCCCGGACGGTAGGTCTTCGAGGTCATATCGCGAGCAGCCGCCCGCAGGCGGCGTGCATCCTGAAACTCGGCCTGCCGTGAGTGGTTCGCGTAGTTGCCGGCCACAGAGATGACGAGGTCATGCAACGGAGACGAAGCGTCGTGAACCGAAATGGAGCGGATGGCCGCGTCGAGTGCTACCTCGTTCGCCACAGTTGCGAACACCTCCCCAAGATCCGCCTGAGCGGCGGGGCTTGCGGTCATCGCACTCGATTCGTGCGCCGCGGTAGCTGATGGAAGGCCCCGGGTAGCCAGAATCTCACGGAAGCGGGCCTTCACCCGCTGGTCGCCGGTGAGGGTGAGGACCTCGGCGTGGTGGACGAGCCGGTCGATCATCGCTGCCGCGACGACGTCGTCGGAGAACGTCTCGCCCCAGCGCCCGAAAGGCAGGTTGGAGGTCACCAGCGACCGAGCCTTGCTCGTAGCGTGAGGCGATGAGCTGGAAGAACAGGTTCGCCGCGTCCTGGTCGAACGGGATGTAGCCAACCTCGTCGATGATGATCAGCTTGTAGCGGCGGATCTTCTTCAGCTCGGCCTCGAGTCGGCCGGCGTGGTGTGCGGTGGCCAGTCTGGTGATCCAGTTGCTGGCGGTGTCGAACAGCACTGAGTAGCCAGCGTGCGCGGCTTTGACGCCGAGCCCGATCGCCAGATGTGTCTTGCCGAGTCCGGGTGGCCCAAGCAGAATCACGTTCTCGGCCTTGGCGACGAAGGCGCCGGTGGCAAGGTGCGCGAGCAGGTCGCGACGCAGTGAGGGTAGGTGGTCGAGGTTGAAGTCCTCCAGGGTCTTGACTGTCGGGAAGTGGGCGGTGCGGATCCGCATGATGGAGCCCTTGGACTCCCGGTCGGCGACCTGACGTTGCAGCAGGGCAGCGAGGTACTCCTCGTGTGACCAGTTCTCGTCCCGGGCTTGGTTGGCGAGCTCCTCCCAGAAAGCGCCGATGGTCGGGGTCTTCAGCACCCGGGTCAGGTAGGCGATCATCGACGGCATCCCGTCCTTGGGCGCCGCGGCCGGTCCGTCTTGGCTTGGTGGCTGTGCTCACTCGTTACTCACTTTCGTTGCTGGGTTGGTGAAGTCGACGCCGAAGAGGGCGTCGTAGTCCGGCAGCGCACGCAGCATGACGGCATGACCGTCGGTGTGGTGGCGGGTGGCTGCCTGACGTTGCTGCCGGTCGTGTGCCAGCGCCTGACGCATCTGCTTGGCGGTGGCGGCGTGGGCCGGGTCGGTGACCACGCCATGCTTGGCCCAGGACCTGGCGTGGCGGGCAACGGCCTGGCCTTCGCAGAACACCGTCACCTCCTGCGGGGAGGCGGCGACGTCGACGAACCGGCCGATCACCCGCGGATCGACGGAGTAGTCGCAGGTGTCCACGCGCACGTAGTAGTCCCGGCCGAGCCGCACCCGCTGGTTCAGCCCGATCGGCGGGTCGAGTGGCGGCAGCGCCAGCATGGACCGGAAGTCGGTTTCGAGCAGGTCTATCGGGCGGCCGGCGATCGAGCGGACGGTGCGGGCGTTCGCCCGCTGCAGCCACTCGCCCAGCTGGGTGTTGAAGTCACCCGGCGAAGCGAAGGTGCGCCCGGGCAGGAACGAGGTCTCCAGGTACTGGTTGTTCCGCTCGACCATGCCCTTGAACTCCGGATCCCGGGGCGGGGCCAGCCTGATCTGCGTGGCCAGGGTGCCCGCGAACGCCGCCGCCGGCGTACTGACCCGGCCGGTCCCACCGATCGCGGACTCCCGGTCCCACACCAACGTCCTGCTCACCCGGCCGATCCCCGCGATCAGCGCCCACATCCCTGACAGGATGTCGCCGGCCTGGCGGGACGGGATCATCGTCGCGGTCAGGAACCGGGAGAACGCCAGCGTCATCACCAGCACCGGCAACACCCGCTCCTGCCCGGCCGCGACCGGGATCCGCGGCTCGGGGAACCACAAGTCGCACTGCGTGAGCTGACCCGGCTCATAGCGCACCCGATCGACCGGGTCGATCCCCACATACTCCGGCCGGATCAGCGCCAGCCGCTTCTTCAACGGCGACAACGAGTACGGCCACCCGATCCGCTCCGCGATCACCGGCGCCGGCATCCGCGGCCACTCGCCAACAGGGCCCGGATCTGCGGCTCGTACGGCATCCACCACCGACCCTCGCGGCGGCCGCTCATACTTCGGCGGCCGATCCGAGGACAACGCGGCCCGCACCGTGTTCCGAGCCACCCCCAACCGCCGAGCGATCTCCTTGATGGGCACGCCCTCGCCCCGATGCAGACGGCGAATCTCCGCCCACTGCGGCGCCTGGTGGCGCAGGAAGTCCTTGAGGACTTGCTGGGTGCTTGCTATCAGCCTCGTCTCCGGCTTGCTTTGCCACTTGTACAGGCTCCGAGGCGTGACCTGTAGGTGGTCCTGCGCAAACTTCTCGTCGGATACCTCGGGAAGAACTTCCCGGTACGCATCCCGCAGCGCAAAACGTGCGCGGGTGTCCAGGCATCCACCTCGATGTCCACCGCTCTAGCCTCCCGTGTGGTTCCGAGGGCAGGACAAGTTCAGTGCAGGTGCGGAGTCAGTTCATGGTTTCGCCGGCTCGACCTCCCGTTGACTTCACGTCATGTCGCTCTTCAAGAATCCTCACTCGTTCCGCCAAGGCATGAACCTCGGCGCGAAGCTCGTCCAGCTCGGCCACCGGGATCTCGGGAACGGCCCGCACGAAGGTGCCACGGCCGGTCGTCGACTCCAGGACGCCTTCGCGCTGAAGCTCACGAACGGCTGTATGCACCGTCTGCTCGGAGGTGCCGTACTCCTCGACGAGCGCACGAAGGGATGGCAGCCGGTCCCCCGGCCCGAACTCCCCCTCGCCTGATCCGGCGTCGAAGGTCGTCGGCCAGCTGGACGTGGAGGGGCCGCGCCTCGTCCCGTTTGATCGCCATTTGCTCAGCGTACCGACGCACACCTTGCGGCACCTCAAGGCAATGGCTTGACGCGATGATTACCACGAGGCACCATGAGGCACTACAAGGCATTGATTCGGATGGGCCCCACAGGTGCTGGCACACCTGCAGGGCCCGGTTTCAGACCACATTCCTAGGGAGGAGCCATGGTCCATGTCCAGGATGGCATCGCCGCCGCGCGGCTGGGGGGACCGGCCGTGTCGGGGGACGTTGATCGAGTTGTGGTTCGGCCCGCCGGAGGATGGGCCGGGCTCGTACGACGAGCCGGGCGATCAGAGGGTGTGGCGGGAGCGGCGGGCGAAGCAGTTGTGTGCTTCTTGCCCGGTCCGCGGGTGGTGTCTGGAGCAGGAGTTGGCGCTGCCGGTCGCGGATCAGTGGGGTGTGCGGGGCGGGATGACCGCGGCGGAGCGCAAGGAGGTTGATCCGGGATCGTCGCCGGCAGCGGGCGGTGTCGTGAGGTTGCGGCTGCTCGGAACGGCTTCGGAGTGTGCGGCCGCGACGGCAGCGCTGCGGTTGGTGTTCGAGGTGCTGGACGTCTCCGCGCCGTTTCCGAGCCGCCGCCGGCCGGGCCTGGTGCGGGTGTTCGTGACGGTTCGGCTGCGTGCCGAGGGCGGCGATCTGCCGGTGAGGCGGGTGGCTTGATGAGCGCCGTCGAGGAACTCGCCACGTACGGCCTGGCCGATGCCGCGACCGGTCGCAGCGCACTTGTGTCGGTGCTGGTGGTCGTGCTGGTCGCCGCTGTCGGGGTGTTGGCCGTGTTGACGCTGCTGGCGGGCGACCGGCTGGCTCCGACGTTGGCGCTGCTCGCTGTGGGTGTGGCCGGCGGCGTTCGGGATCGGCGCTGTGACCGGGCTCTCCGGTGGCTGCGTTGGCCGATCGGCCTTGCGGTCGCGGTGGTCGGGTTCGTGGCCGCCCGCGTCGTGTTCGCCGGCGAGCGGGCGGAGGTGCGGCGATGAGGCTGCATGTCGATCGGCCGTGCCGGGTCTGGCGCACAGACGGTTTCGGCTGGCTGTGGCGCTGCTCGATCTGCTCCGGCCCGCACCTGTTCACCGGCACCGCCCGCTCGTGGCGACTCGCACTCGCAGACGCCGACGCACACATCCGCACCGAACACGACACGTTCTGGAGGTTGTCCGCATGACCGCACAGACGCACTGGATCGGTCCGGACGGGCTGCCGACCGGACCCGACGACCCGGCCGTCACCGCCGAGCGGGCGTCCCGGCTGGCAGACGAGCTGGCCGCGATGACCGAGCAGCTGCGCACCGTCCTGGTGTGGCAGGACACCGCGCTCGAGCTCGCCGCCGCCGACATCGCCCCACCGGTCCGCCGTGGGCGGCTGGCGGACGCGCGCCGCATCAACACCCGGGCCCGTCGCACGCTCGCGCTGCTGCGGGACTGCCTCGGCGAACAGCACGTGGAGTGCGACGAACTCGCCGAACAACTCCGCCACCAGACCGACCCACCACGACGACCGCAGCACAACCGACGCGGAGGGAGCGGCGTGATGACCCACCCAGAGAAGAACTCGACGCGGGCGACGGTGACGACGCTGCCTGGCTGGCTGCTCACCGCCCGCCGACCCGCAGAGCGCGACGTCGGCGACCCGCGCGCCCGGGCGTTGACCGATCCCGAGCTGGCCGCGGTGGTCGCGGTGGCCCTGGCGACGCTGGTGCTCGGCGTGATCGGGCTGTTCAACTCCTTCACCGCGGTCGCGGATGCCGCCGAGGGCTCGTTCGGTGCGGCGGCGTGGACGGTTCCGCTCGCGGTCGACGTCGGCATCTTGGTGTTCTCCGCGCTGGACCTGGTGCTGGCGCGGCTGGACATGCGGGTGGCGTGGCTGCGGCTGGTGCCGTGGTCGCTGGTCGGCGTGACCATCTATCTCAACGTCGCGGACGAGACCACCTGGTTCGGTCGGATCGCGCACGCCGCGCTGCCGGCGATGTGGGTGGTCGCGGTCGAGGTCGGCACCCACGCCGTCCGCACCCGGGCAGGGCTGGCATCGGTGCGGCGGATGGACCGGATCCGCGCCTCGCGGTGGCTCCTCGCCCCGTTCGCGACCGCGGGGCTGTGGCGGCGGATGGTGCTGTGGGAGACCCGCTCCTACCCCGACGCCCTCACGAGAGAGCGGTCCCGGCTGCTCGCCTTGACTGGCCTGCAGGATGCGTACGGGCACATCGGGTGGCGTTGGAAAGCGCCCCGCCGGGACCGGGCCCTCTACCGACTGGGGAACTCACCCCACCCGGCGCTGTCGACGCTACGCCCCCCATCAACGAACCGCCAAAGGACGCCGCTCACGCCGGCCGTTACCGCAACGAACGCCAGGCCCGGCGACACGGACACACGCGAAGCACACGTGCCCGGACGTCGCCACGGACGCGGGCGGGACGGCACGGGACGGACACCGCCGCGCAGGTGGCGCGGATGCGGAGCCAGCACCCGGACATGTCCGCGGCGGCGATCGCGGAACGTCTCGGCGTCACGGACCGGACGGTCCGCCGCCACCTCGCCACCCAGACCACCGACCCGGCGTCGGCTGCCGCTTCGGCGAATGCCGGACCGCAGGCCTCTTAGGAAGGGAGGACCACACGATGACCAGCAACAACAGCCAGAGCACGACGGACACGACGAGCACGGGCAGGCGCACCACGAACAGGAGGCGGGCGGTCGGGACGAGGCGGAGGTGTTCGACCTGCACGGGGCCCGTGTCCGCCGCGGACCGACCGGCGCCGACACGTCCGACCGTCCGGGCCGTCCGGACGGACGGGACGACACCGGTCCGGACACTCGTCCGGACAGCGGTCCGGACATGGGTGCGGACCGGTGCGGACGTGGCGGACGAGGACGACCGAAGGCCGGTCCTGTCCTGGTGGACAGTCCGGCCGCGCAGCGGACGCCGCGGCTGTCCGTGGATGGGTTGCGGAGGGCGGAGCGGCGTCCGATCGTCCCGGCGTATCTGCGGTCAGCGGCGGAGTTTCGGGACACGGCGCGGTGGGCGGTCGGGCATGCGGTGCACGCCACCGGCTACCACGTCACCCGGACCCCGAAGTACGCCGGCAAGCTCCTCATCCGCGCACCGCGTGGGCGCGTTCCGTGCCGGGCGGGGGTCGGTGCGGTGGGTGTTCGACCTGGAGGCCGAGCAGGTCCGCCAAGCGTCGCGTGCGCCGCGAGAGACGCGACCGAGTATCTGGCGCTGTCCAAGCAGCGCGACCGCCGGGTCCGGTGGCGCGGCATGGTCGGCACCGCCGGCGCCGTCACGACCGCCGGCGGCGGCGGTGCGCTGGTGTTCCTGGCCCCGGACTGGATCCAGATCGTCAGTGGACTGCTCGCCGTGGTGGTGTTCGGCCTCGCGGGCAGGGTGCCGGACAAGCCGCTGCTGGACCGCGCCGTGGTCGTCCCCAAGGCCGCGAAACTGACGTCGGACGTGGTGGTCCGGGCGTTGTCCGTCCTCGGCATCGGCGGCATCACCCAGGCGCTGGGCAAGAACCAGAACGCGATCGTGTTCACCGCCCCGATCAGCCGGGACGGACCGGGCTGGCGCGCCGAGGTCGACCTCCCCCCGGGCGTGACCGCGACCGAGGTGGTCGAACGCCGCGACAAGCTCGCCGCCGGCCTGTCCCGACCGCTGGGCTGTGTCTGGCCCGAAGGCAACTCCGACGTCCACCCCGGACGCCTCGTGCTGTGGGTCGGCGACCAGGACATGTCCAAGACCCGGCAGGCCGCCTGGCCGCTGCTGCGGACGGGCCGGGTGGACCTGTTCGAGCCGTTCCCGTTCGGCACCGACCAGCGCGGCCGCGGCGTCGCGGTGACGCTCATGTTCGCCTCGATGGTGATCGGCGCCATCCCGAGGATGGGCAAGACGTTCGCGCTGCGGCTGATCCTGCTCGCCGCCGTCGCTGGACCCGCGCGCGCGAGCTGCACCTGTACGACCTCAAGGGCATGGGCGACCTGTCCCCGCTGGAGCCGGTCGCGCACCGGTACCGGGCCGGCGCCGACGACGACGACGTCGCCTACGCCCTGGCCGACATGCGCGAACTCGGCACCGAGCTGAACCGCCGCACCAAGCTGGTGCGGTCCCTGCCCCGCGACATCTGCCCCGAAAGCAAGATCACCCCGGAGTTGGCCAGCAAGCGCTCGTTCGGGCTGCACCCGATCCTGGTCGGGCACGACGAGTGTCAGAAGTGGTTCGAGCACCCCAAGTACGGCGCGGAGTTGAAGGCGCTGTGTGAGGACCTCACCCGGCGCGGCCCGGCGGCGGCGATCATCCCGATCTTCGCCACCCAACGCCCCGACGCCGGCTCCCTGCCCACCGCCATCAGCGCCAACGCGGTGCTGCGGTTCTGCCTGAAGGTGATGGGCCAGGTCGAGAACGACATGGTGCTCGGCACGTCGAAGTACAAGTCCGGCATCCGGGCCACCATGTTCTCCCGCCGCGACCTGGGCATCGGCTACCTCGCCGGCGAGGGCGACGACCCCCAGATCGTCCGCGCCTTCTACATCGACGGCCCCGCCGCCGAACGCGTCGTCGTCCGCGCCCGCGCCCTACGGGACAAGGCCGGCACCCTGTCCGGCCACGCCCTCGGCCAGGACGAGGCCGACCCCACCCCCGCCGTGCACTCCCTGCTCGACGACATCGCCGCCGTCATGCCCACCGACGAACGCCGCGTCTGGTCCGAGGTCGTCGTCGAACGCCTCGCCGAGCTGCGCCCCGACATCTACACCGGCTGGGGCCCCGAACAGCTCGCCGCCGCGCTCAAGCCGCACGGCATCGAGACCACCCAGATCGGCCGCCGCATCGACGGCAAGACCATCAACCGCCGCGGCATCGACCGCGCCCACATCACCGAAGCGATCACCGCCCGTAACCGAAACCGGGAGGCCGGATAGCCGCCACAGCGCTGCTAGCGCTAGCAGCCACAGCCGCTAGCGCTAGCACCGCCGCTAGCAGCCCAAACCCACCCCCACCAGGACGCTAGCAACTAGCGCCCTCGGCCGAACACACCCAAAAACAGGCTCAGGAGGCCATCCGTGGACCACCCCACAGGTGCTAGTCAACCCTCGCCGCCATCGGTTACGCAGCGTATTACCTGCATCGCCTGCGCGATCTTCCCGTTCGGCAACTGCCGACGCTGCAAAGGCAGCGGGAAACTCCGCTCACCCACCGGGCAAGCCTTCCGACTCTGCCCCCGCTGCAAAGCCACCGGCCGCCGCGTCCGCATCGGCCGCCGCGCTCTGGACCCACCTCCGCGGCGAACACGACCGCGGCACCCACTAACCCCCGCGCCACACCAAACCTCGACCAGCGAAGGAGAACACGCCCATGACCACCGCACCGCGACGCCACGCCGCCGCCCGGCCGCCTGATCTGCAAGGGCCGCGACCTGCAACGGCTGCTGCGCTCCGTCCTGGTCCACGCCGCCGCACGCGACACCGGTCGACATCCCCGGCCTGGAGCAGATCCGGTTCGAAGTGACCGGCACCGACCCTACACGCCATAGCGACCGACCGGTTCACGATCGGCGTCGCCCGCGCCGACATCGAAACCACCCCACCCGCAAGCGACTTCGCCGTCGCCGTGCCGGCCGCCGACCTCGCCGGCGTCCTGCGCACCATCCGCGTCACCGACACGGTCACCCTCACCCTCGACCCGACCGGCGTCGAGGTCGACGACCAGCGGATCAGCCACCGCCTCGCCGGCACCGACCACGCCTTCCCCGCCTGGCGAGGACTGCCTGGCCGTCGCGATGCGCAGCCCCATCGACCCCGGCGAACGGTCGGCCTCCACACCCGGCACCTGGCCCGGTTCCAGACCGCCACCCAAGGCCGGACCCGAACCGCTGATGCTGCACCACCGCGGCCCCCGCAGAGCCGTCGTCATCACCTGCGGCAACTGGTTCCTCGGCGCCGCCATGCCAGTCCGCCTCACCGACACCCACCAACCGAAGCCTCACCCCGTGGCTGGCCGCCCTGCCCGCACCCACGCCGGACCCGCCAAGGCCGCCTAACACCCCGGCCGCCACCCGGCCGACCAGACAACCCCTGCAACACCAACCCATGAAGGGAGACGACTGCCATGAGCAACGACACCACCATCACCATCGTCGGGAACCTCACCGGCGACCCCGAACTCGGCTTCACCCCGAACGGATCCGCCTGGGCACGGTTCTCCATCGCCGCCACCCCACGCCGCTACGACAACAACACCAGCGGATGGGTCGACGGCGACACCCTGTTCCTGCGCTGCACCGCCTGGCGCGACCTCGCCGAACACGTCACCGAATCCCTCCACAAGGGCCAACGCGTCATCGCCGCCGGCCGGCTCCGCCAATCCAGCTGGACCACCGACACCGGCGAAACCCGCACCCAAATCCAACTCGACATCGACGAGATCGGCCCCTCCCTGCGCTGGGCCACCGCCAAAGTCACCCGCATCGCCCGCACCGACAACAGCACCACCCAGCCCACCGACGACCCCTGGGCCACCAACAACACGCCACCCCGGCCACGCCAGGCCACCGCCGCGGGGGCTGCTGACCCGCCGTTCTGACACCACGCGCGCCCGGGCCCGGGTCACCTCTCCTGGCCCGCCCCGGCCCGGGCCCGCACCGCCTGCCGCATGCATCTGCACTCCGACTGTTTCCTCGAGGAGTTCTCCGCCGTGACCGCCCGAGCAGACGCAGCCCTCGCCGCCGCCAGCCGCGGCTGGCACGTCATCCCGCTACGCCCCCGCAGCAAACGACCCGCGTTCCCCGACCACGACGAACACCACTGCCACCACACCGACCCACGCTGCCGGGACGGACCACGCCGGCTGGGAGACCCCGCGCCACCACCGACCCCGACCGCATCAACCGCGCCTGGAAACACCGTCCCTACGGCGTCGGCATCGCTACCGGCCCTGCCGGCCTGGTCGTCATCGACCTCGACACCCCCAAACCCGACGACACCGCACCCGACGAATGGCGAGCCCCGGCCTCGTCGACGGCGCACGACGTCCTGGCCACCCTCTGCGAACGCGCCGGACAGCCGCTCCCGCTCGACACCTACACCGTCGCCACCCCCAGCGGCGGCACCCACCTGTACTACCGCCACCCCCAGCCCGGCCCGCAGCTGCGGAACACCGCCGGCGGCACCACCGGCTCCCTCGGCTGGCTCATCGACACCCGCGCCCACGGCGGGTACGTCGTCGCCGCCGGCACCACCCTGCCCGCCGCGCTAGCACCGGATCGTCCACGACACCGAACCCGCCCCACTACCCGACTGGATCGCCCACCTCCTCGCACCCAGCCCCGCTGCCTCCACAACAGCCCGTCCATGTCGACATCGGCGCCCGGCCGCCGCGGCCGGTACCTCACCGCCGCCATCAACCGCCAACTCGACTACATCACCAACGCACCCACCGGTGACGCCGGCGGCACCGGTGGGCGGAACACCGCCCTTTACCGATCCGCCGTCGCCCTCGGACAACTCGCCGCCGGCGGCGAACTCGACCACGACCACATCACCCAGCTGCTCACCCGCGCCGGCCTCGACGCCGGCCTACGCCCCCGCGAAGTCGCCCGCACCGTCGCCTCCGGCCTCCACGACGGCGCCCGACGGCCGCGCACGGTGGCGGCATGAGCGAACTCAACCCCCAGCTGCGCATCGTCCACCCGGGCCCTCCGAGTACCGAGGGCGGCTGGTCGACGAGCGGCGCCGCACGTCGTGGACCGCCGACGAACTGATGGCCGCGGAGTTTCCCGAACCACGCTGGGCCGTCCCCGGGCTCATCGCCGAAGGCGTCAGCCTGCTCGCCGGCCCGCCCAAGGTCGGCAAGTCCTGGCTCTCCCTCGGACGTCGGCCTGGCCGTCGCCACCGGAGGCAAGGCCTTCGACAGCCTCCCCGTCACCGGAGGCGACGTTCTCTACCTCGCCCTCGAAGACACCGGCCGCCGCCTTCAGAACCGGCTGCGGCAAACTCCTCGGCGGACACAGGGCGCCACGCCGGACTCACCCTCACCACCAGTTGCCCGCCCCTACCCAACGGCGGCGACGCCCGCATCGCCGGCTGGCTCGACCACCACCCCGACGCTCGCCTGGTCGTCATCGACGTCCTGGCCAAATCCGCGGCCGCGCCGAGAACGGCATGTCCGCCTACGAAGCCGACTACGCCGTCGTCAACCGCGTCAAACAACTCGCCGACCACTACGGCGTCGCCATCCTCGTCGTCCACCACGTCCGCAAAGCAGCGGCCGACGACTTCCTCGCCGAAGTCTCCGGCACCAACGGACTCGCCGGCGCCGCCGACGCCACCCTCGTCCTCAAACGCACCCGAGGCACCGCCGATGGCGTACTCCACGTCACCGGCCGCGACATCGACGAAGCCGAGTACGCCCTCGCTTTCCAACCCGCCTCGGCGCCTGGCACCTCCTCGATGGACCACCCCAAGAACACACCCTCTCCGACACCCGCGCCACCATCGCCCGCTACCTACGAACCCACCCC
This sequence comes from uncultured Actinomycetota bacterium, assembly GCA_963721745.1. Taxonomy (GTDB): domain Bacteria; phylum Actinomycetota; class Actinomycetes; order Propionibacteriales; family Actinopolymorphaceae; genus Thermasporomyces. The sequence continues at coordinate 282,401 of CAVRKO010000012.1, forward strand.
GACAGCACACCCAAGACCATCGCCGAAGCCGTCGGCATCAACCACGACAACATCAAACGCACCTGCCAACGCATGGCCAACGACAACCAAGTCACACCAACACCCCCGGCCACTACCGCCTCCCCACCCCAGAGACAGCCGGCACACCCGAAACTGTCCCCTCTGTCCCCGCTGTCCCCCAACCCCTCCCCACCTGCGACAACGCGGACGGCGAGCGGGGACAGCCAGGGGACACCGATGTCCCTGCTGTCCCCCGAAGTGAAAGGTGACCGCCTCGTGACCTCTCCAGAGTGTGGCCGCGATGAAACGGTGTCCAGTCTCGATGACCAGCGGAGGCGAAGCCACCGCAGGGATTCAGGCGCGGAGCTGAGCGCCGCAGATTGGGGCCGGCTCCAAGCATCGCAATCACCCCCCTGGTCGGACGACAAGTGGAATCGCGTGGCGGTCCTGCTCGGAGCGAGGTTCATCCGGCAAGACGATCCAGCTGAAGGAGAAGCCGCATGACGACTAAGCAGCCTCCTGGTCAGGAGATCCAGGTGGTGTCGTACGAACGGATCAGCGACGACGGAGAGAACGACGCACACGGCGTACGGGACCAGCGTCGCGTCAACGCCGCCACTGCGAAGCGTCTCGGCTGGACGGTCGTCCATCACTTCACAGACAACGACCGCTCCGCAAGCAAGGCCGATGTCACGCGGGAGTCGTTCGAGACGATGATTCGCGCACTCCGGGCTGGCCACCTGCTAGACGGTTCCCCGATCCGCGGAGTCGTCGTAGTAGCCGATGATCGGCTCGCCCGCCGCGCGGGCGACTACGAGAGGTTCGTCGAGGCACTCACAAGCAAGGAAGGCCGGGTCTACGCCGATGAGCGGGGCGCGAAGGACCTGTACTCCGAAGACGTGGAAGGTCTCGGCCTCGTCGGCGTCGCGTTCTCCAAGATCGAATCCCGCAAGGTGCGCCGGCGGATACGACGCTGGCATCAGGCCAGGGCTGTGGACGGCAAGCCTGCCGGCGGGACTCGACCCTTCGGCTGGCGCGTAGACGACCGGTCGCGGATCGAACCGACCGAAGCCGCCCACCTCGCCCGCGCCGTCGACGAGGTCATCGCCGGCCGATCCCTCAATTCGATCGTAAAGGAATGGCGAACACTCGACCTCCGCACCAGCCTTGGCAACCTATGGAGTGCGCGGACACTCAAGCTCGCGCTCAACAACCCCCGGCTGTGCGGCTGGCGACGCCTCGGAGACGACCTGGTGCGCGACGCCGATGGCAACCCCGTTGTCGGCACATGGACACCGATCGTCTCCCCCGAACGCTGGCTCGCAGTCCACGCAATCATCGAGGCCAGGCGCGGCATGGCCACCGACAAGCACGGAGTCGCCAGCCACCCCCTGCCCCAGGATTTTCGAGACCACAAGTACCTGCTCACCGGCATCCTCCGCTGCGGACGAACCCGAGCCGACGGCTCCGTCTGCGGGGCCAGGCTCCGCGTCGTACAGAACCAGAACTGCGTCCAGCACATCTACGCGTGCCCACCCAAGACCCACGGCGGCTGCGCCGGCGTCGGCCGTCGCGGCGACAAGGTGGATGGGTACATCACCGAGGCTGTCCTGGCGAAGCTCGAGGAACGAGCGGCGCTCCCTACGCGTGAGGACTCGTGGAGCGGCGAGCCGGAGCTCCAGCGCCTGGAGGTGAAGCTCAGCGCCCTCCGACAGCAATGGACCCTCGACCAGATCTCAGACGGGCTGTTCTTCAGCACCGCGCGTCAGATCGAAGACCGTCTCCGCGACCTACGCAACGAGCAGGCCCGTCACGTAGCCACAGCGGCCCGAGCCGCGTCAGGCTTCGCCGACGTACGTGGGCGCTGGCACCGAGGTGAGATCGACCTCTCCCAAAAGCGCGCCTTCATCCGCGAAGCACTCCACGCGGTCATCGTGCGGCCCGTTGTACGCAAGGGCCGCAGCCCCTTCGACCCCCACCTACTTGAGCCTGTCTGGCGCGAATAGACGGCTAGAGCCAACTGCAGGTTTCGAGTCCCATTGCCCAGTCATCGGCCCTCTTGGCCCTGTCTCCGCTCCGCCTCGCCGGGGTGAGCGTCGTCAGACGGCTCGTTCGTGATGCTGGGTTCACCGCGGCGCGCAGGGTCTCGGCTTCGACCAGGACGCCGGTCACGCGTGTCGCGCACACACCTTGTCCCCGTCTCTGTCGACCAGGCAAACGGTTCATGGGCCGCGCGGTCCCTTGTTAGTGACGGCGACCGATCCTCCGCGGCTCGGCGAAGTGAGCTGTTTGCAGCATGCCTATTGACACTGTCAATTTCCTCCAGTACCTTCAGCCAACCAAAAAGTTAGAGTGCAATCTGAAAACGGGGAAAGATCATGTACTCCAGGTCGCTTCTACGGCGTGCGTTTGCAGCTGCAATCCTCGCCCTTCTAACATCGCTATTTGCTCCCACTGGCGCTATGGCCGCGTCCGACATCACTCCCCTCGGAATCTTCGACTCAGCCTGCAGTGGTGCACCCGCATCGGCAATCGTCTATTGGTTCACAGATAAGGACGACCGATCTGTAAGACTCCGCTGCGGCACCAGCACGTGGGGATACCGGCATATCGATCAATCGCGAGCTGACGGGTACGACGACTTTATCTTCAACGCCACCGTTAACACTTTGCTCTATGGAACCAGAAATCCATCCGGAGGGACATCATACCGGTACGTGTATAGCGGATTCGTCGTCGTTGTAGAAACCAAAGCCCTGAGCGATGGAATTCAACAGGGAATAATCACCTCATACCCCCTTGGTCGATGACAGGAGGCCGTGTGCCGTCTCATGGCGAGCAAGGAGTGAAGAGACGGCCTGCTCGTAGCGACTTCGAGCAGGCAGTGCTTCAGGCTGTCAGAAAACAGTTCGACGAATTGCCTCAAAGAGCCCCAGGACTTAGAATCCTCGAATCCTACATCACAGGGAATGAGACCGAGCCATTTTCGGTCGTCGTGATCTTTCATCACGACGACCGACCTGGAGCGACTTACGGCATGAAGTTTCCTCACGACGAGAATGATGATGCAATAGGCAATGATCCGAAGGCTATCGCGTCAGTAATCGTCGCGAACCTCCGGGAGGAAGTTGAAGCTGCGGACCGCGGCTTGCCTGCTGCGCGGGGTCCCGACGTTATCTGGATTGCCTAGCCAGAGCGTGTAGGTGACTAGGTACGTGTCACGACCGACCTGTCGCGTACGAGCCTGACGACGCCTCCTGCGGCAGCGCCGACTGTAGCGAGAGCTGCTGCCAGTCCGCCCGGGAGGCGTGACCTTCGAGCTCGAGGTCGTCGGCCAGGCGAGTTCGCAAGGGGCGCTGCGTCGTCTCCCCCGCGGAGCTGCTCGACTCGCCCTGATCGCTCCGCATGATGTCCATCCGAGCATGATGCGCCATGTCGGATCGGGTCGACGGCGAATCGGGCAGAGGGCTCGGACTGTCAGCTTGGGAGCCGTATCGCCTCCAGCGGACCATGCTGCGCGAGCGGGCGGCCTGGCCGACCCTGCTTCGCCTGCCGTAATGGCACGTGGATGGCACGAGTGACCACCTCGATGCGAACTGTCTATCGGCACGCTGGTCGATGGCAATCACTCAGGCGTGCGAGACGCCATCTCGGGCCGGGACGACTCGACGGCGGTCGTTGTCGTTGCTGACTTCGCTGCTGTGCGCCGCCACCGCACACGGACGAGCCTCGACCCCTTGACCCCCAGGTTGCGGGGACAGAGGAAGACCCTGCTCAGGCGGCGTGCATCGGTGAACATCGCGTGCAGCACCACGCTCCGAACGCATGCCGGGCGAGCGCGTTGGTCCGTATCTGGTCCGTCCTCTCCCCGTGCCGCTCCCCCGCATATGACTAGCTTGGCAACCGCGCGCTCTGGTGATGGGACGAGCTGTGCCGGCGCGCCTCCCCAAGAGGAGCGTCTGGTTCCGTCTAGGCTGCGCCCCTGATTCGGAGGTGGGACACGTGGCTGTTCGTGATCGGTGGGCGGATTGGCTGCTGGAACGTCGGTTCGCTGACGAAGATCGGCGCCCAGCGCTTGAGTACCTCGGCGGAGTCCGCGACCAGGTGCTCGACAACGCTCGACTCGCCGCCGGCGAGGTGCTGTTGGACGTTGGATGCGGCGACGGGTTGATTGGCTTTGGCGCCCTAGATCGCGGCGCTGGGCAGGTGGTGTTCTCCGACATCTCCCGAGATCTGTTGGAGACCTGCGAGACCGCTGCATCTGATCTGGATCTCACTAGCCGGTGCAGCTTCGCCGTCGCGTCAGCCGACGACCTAATAGCCATCGAGACCAGCTCGATCGATGTCGTCACGACACGTTCGGTCTTGATCTACGTGAAGGACAAGGAGCGGGCCTTCGAGGAATTCCACCGTGTCCTGCGCCCCCATGGACGGGTCTCCCTGTTCGAGCCGATCAACCGCTACGGCACGCCAGTTCCGCCTAGCTGGCTGTCCGGGTACGAGCTGACCGGGCTCGAGCCGCTCGTCGCTCGGGTCCGCTCGGTGTTCGAACGCACTCAACCCCTCGACACCGACCCGATGCTCGACTTCGACGAGCGTGACCTGGTTCGGCTGGCGGAGCAGGCCGGATTCACGAAGATCCGGCTACAGCTCACCATCGATGATCGCACGACAGGCGCCGGTCCCATGGGAGTCGTTCCTGCGCACCGTCGCGAACCCGAAGGTGCCGAGCCTTGGTGAAGCGATCGAGGAAGCGCTTGAGCCCGACGAGCGGAACACGCTGACAGCACGGCTCCGTCCACTCGTGGAGCAAGGGCGCGGCCGCATACGATCAGCCGTCGCCTACATGTCGGCAACAAGTGGCTAGCGCACTTCCTACCGAAGTTGAAGCGGGGGCTTGTCGAACCCCATCGGTCGGAGCGTGCACGCTCCGGTTCACGGCGGTGCTCGCCAGCGGGATCGCCCGGCGCGCCGACTGTCAGCTTGTGAATCGTACGAATCGCGCTGGCTCAGCGGCCAAATGCTGCGCGAGCGGGCGGCCTGGAGTGGCCTGGTCCGACCCCTGCTTCGCCTGCCGTAATGGCACGCGAATGGCACGCAGTCAGGGATGCTGACGAGCGCCGCGCGCAATCGCGAGTATGCCGGGTTCGACGCCGGCTGGTGGTCTTGCGTGGGTCGCATCCACCGGAAGGACTAATGCGTAGGTCGGACGTACGCTCGGCTCATGACAACTCAGCCGATCGCCTGACGTGGGAGATCGGAGCCATAGGACAAGGAGCCCACATGGACGAGGACCGTTCCGACGCTTCCCTGAAGGCCCGAGAACTCGCAAGTGAGACCGTACGCCTCGCCGACCAAGGACTGGAATCTCAGTCCATGGCCTACGGCATGGCCGCGCTTGCCACCGCCATCACCGCCCTTGCTGCGGCGCTCAACAAGGACGCTAGCCCAGCTACTCGCCAGAAGGTCCAGCGGTCTCCTCGCGGCGCCGAGCGTGCAGGGTCATATCGTCTTCCTCAGGTGCCGGGCTCCACGACGATCCTCGACTCGGTACCACCTGGCGCGGGCGTGGCACGGCGACCATCAGATCCGTAGAGGCAGGCAACCGAGATGCCACCTGCTCGTTCGCGCTCCGGAGGTCGTCGGCCTGGTGCTCATCTTCGCCCGGCGTTGCACGCCGTTGGGGTCACGCTGGGGTCACGTCGTCAGCCAAGAAGCTCTTGATCTCCTCGACGTAGCGGTCCGGCTCGTCGACGTTGGGGAAGTGGGCGCTGTTGTCAAAGATGCGCAGTCTGGCGCGTGGTAGCCGGCTGGCAAGATCACGACATGCGTCGAGCCCGGCGTTTCGGTCCCACAGCCCGATGAGGATGAGGGTCGGTACGTCCAGAGCGGCAACTTGATCGATCAGCGGGACTTCACGCGCAGGGAGCTTTGCCAGTGCCGCGGCCATCTTGCCGGTGTTGACGATCCCGCCCTCCTCCCAGAGGTGCCGGACACGCCGCGCTGAGCCTGGCTGGTGGAAGAGGAACCGATCAACTGTCTCGCGGTCAACTACATCCCAGACTGCATCTGGTCCTCCCCGTTGATAGGCCGTCCGGATTGCGGTACGGATCTGATCGTCCGGGGCCACCGCGTCGAAGCCGGCGGGCTGGGGAGACTGGGCGAGCGGTCCGGACAGGCCGGTGCCATGAAGGATCAACTTCTGCACGTGCTCGGGGTGGGCAACGGTGTACTCGGCGGCGAGATCTCCGCCGAAGGAGATCCCGAGCAGACAGATCCTTGGCACGCCCAGGTGTTGGCGCAGCTGCTCGACGTCCTCGACGAGTAGCTGCATCGAGTAGGCGCAGTCAGCCGGCTGGTCGGTGCGGCCAGAGCCTCGTTGCTCGTAGTAGACGACTGAGACGAATGCTTCGAGCGCCGGTCCAGTCAGGCGTTCGAAGTCATAGATCGTTCCTCCAGGGCCGCCATGGACCACAACAAGGGGAACGCCGCCGTTCCCATCCCCAGCCCTTCGTACCCAGTGCCGGACTCCGTTGATCAGGACATACGACTCTCCGGTCATGCTCAGAGTGTGACGCACCAGGCATGAAGGACGCCGGTCGTCCCCATGCCACCGATGCCCAGACAGCATGCAGCGCGGCGACGAGCTTGGGAATCTGATGCGGGTCACACCCCATCGACCGCCTGACGCTCAGGATGGTGGTCCGTGGGTGCCCGTGGCTGACCCTCGAAGCCGAGGCGAATAGCACGCAGATGGCCCGCCGATCGGGTTCAGCCGGACTCGAATTCCCTCCAATCCATGGCCCGTGCGTGGTGCCGGACCCGAGCCCGGAGGCGGTCAAGGCCACCAGTCGGCCCGACGACCAAGGCACGCCGCAGGACCGCGACCTGCTCGGGAATGCTGAGGGTGTCGGTGTCGACCACCGCGTCGAAGGATTCCTCGTCGACGTTCCCGTAGTCGCGCTCTACCAAGCCCTTCGTGTCGTCTGGACGCAAGGTCTCACGACTCTCTGCCGACTCGATTGAGCAGCGTAGACAGACGACGAGAACGTCAAAGGCTGCGAGGCGCTCGAACAGATCAACGAGGACCATGCTCGCGCCCGGGTCCCTTCTCGCGACCAGCTCGATCACGATGTTGTTCCCGGCTTCCGCCACGGCCGCCACAGCGGCATTACCTCCAGCCACGATCCGCCTCAGTACTCTCGGATCCGACCACGTGCGCCGGGGAGGCAGCCGGGGCGTGAAGCTGTCCAGATCGATACCGAGCCACGGTTCGTCTAGATCGGCTTGGAACGCCTGAGCCAGAGTCGACTTACCCGAGCACGGGATACCGTTGAGCACGACCACGCGACCCCGCATATCTGGCTCGGGTTGGTCCGCGTTGGAGGGCATGAAGAGCATCCTCGTATGGTGCCGCGAGCCAGGTCCAGGACGTGGGCCAGGTTCTGAGGTCGCAGACCCATGCCGAGCTGCTGAGGGCTCCACTCCCGTCGGTCGGACAGCTTGCCCGAACCCGGGTTCTGCACAGGGCCGCAAGGCTCGACGCGTCGACCGTCAGGCTTGGCCTTGCGGCCCTGTGCAGGTTCCGGGTACGCCGCTTGCGGTGGCCGTCCGATGGGAGTGGAGCCCGGCCATCCTCCTCCACTCCCGGAGGGAGGACCGGGGTGCGGGGCGGAGCCCTGCGGTTCTCGTTGAGTGAGTCACCCCGGCTTCCGCCCGGCGAGCCCGAGGACGGCGCCCCAGTTCCCTGAGTCAACCCCGCGCTCCCCGACCCGATGCCGCGGAGCAGGTGCGGACGTGGGCAGACAGCCATCCAGCGCGTCGCAGCGGGCACGTCCAGGCGGCCCGCGAGGCAGGCGTGCAGCGCCGAAAGCGCCCTGGACCTTCGCGCAAGGAGCCGCACGCCGTGGTGCCTGGAGCGGGGCTGTCCACGTACTCGCAACGACCGTGCGTGCCTTGACGTAGCGGCACGAAGCCGGAGACTGGTGTGGCGAGGACGATCGACCGCTCTCCAGAACAGGGTGCCACAGTGGATCTTTTGAAGGCTCAGCGTGAGGTAATGGCGAACAAGGTCCGCCAGGACTTCAACACGACTGACGTGCCGCTAGAGCTGTGCTTGCTGTCGGCTGAGGTTTCGGAGCTGTTCGAGGAATGGCGGCGCGGCGGTGAAGACGTGGGCAAGGAGCTTGCTGACGTAGCGATCTACGTCCTCGGGCTCGCCGAGATGCTCGGCGTGAACCTCGAGGAAGAGATCCGCGCCAAGATGAGCTCGAACCTGCGCCGCAGGTATGTCAGGAACCCAAACGGCGCTCTCATCCGATCCGACTAGACCACACGCCGACACAACGTCTGCGCTCCAGGACGAAGCGCTCGGTGCGGCGGTCCGATCTGCAATCTGTCCGCTCCTGCTGTCTCGCTGCGTGCACACGCTGGGATGAGGCGACCGGACGCCCGGTGAGTCCGAGGACGGCCCCTGGGCCGCCCGCAGGGTGCGTCCGGGCGTCGGGCGCCCTGGTGGTGCGTCCGTGATGACTTTCCGACGAGGATTGGTCGGGCCGACTTCGTGGCCCCTTAGGCTGCGCGTTGTTCCCGGAGTCGGTTCGGGTCATAGGCGGTCTTGGTCTTCCAGCATTGCCACATCACCCGGATCCAGGCGCGGGCCAGAATCCGGATCGCGTGCGGGTGTCGCTTGCCGCGGGCACGCGCGGCGGCGTAGAGGCTGGCCGCCCAAGCATCGGCATGGCGACTGTTGTCGGCGAACACGGTGAGGGCTTGTCGGGCATGGTGGTTGACGGCCATCCGGAACACGACGTTGCGCCGGGTGCCGGACTCATGGGTGACGGGGGCGACGCCGGATTCGGCGGCGACCTGGGCGGCGGACTCGGCACGTTCCAGGATCGGGCCGACCTCGCCGACGACCTGGGCGAGGTTGAGAGTGCCGATCCGTGGCAGCGTCGCGAACAAGCCTGCGTAGGGGTGGGCTGCAACGGCGCTGGCGATGGTGTGGTTCAGGTCCTTCAAGATGGCCAGGACCGACCGCAGCTGGCTCACATGAACGCCGACGAGTCCGGCCAGGGTCGGCTCGTCCAGACAGCCTGCCGGCGTCGGCGCCTGCTGGAGCCGCGCCAGCAGCTCTCCCGGTGGCTTCTTACCCGAGTAGGAGTTCCGCCGCAGGAATGCACCGAGTCGGGCGGTGGTGAGTCTCGAGGCTGAGTTCGGAGTGGGATAGCGGTCCAAGAACGCCAACCCGATCGGGCTGTCCAGGCGATCGAACAACCCGCACGGGCCCGGCCAATGCGCGGTCAGCAGCGCGTCCAGCTGGCTGGCCGCGGTCAGCCGGGCAGCATGGAGATCGCCCCTGGTCCGGCACAAGGTGCGCACCTGGACCGTCGCCGGCGTTGTCGGCACCAACCTCCGGACGGTCGCGTGTTCGGCGTCGAGCTCGGTGCGGACGAACTCGGCCAGTTTGATCGCATCGCCTGCATCGCTCTTGGCTCCGGAGGCGCCCCACCGTGGCCTGGCCGCGTGGAAAGCGTTCGGGTGCACGGCCACCACCGGGTGACCCGAGGCAAGAAGCCGGTCCACAATCAGACCCGTGCGGGCCTCGATCCCCACCGGAAGGTCGGCCGGCGGGCACAGCCCCGCCAACCGCTGCAGTGACGCGGCGAGTTCCTCCTCACCGTGTGCCAGCCGCCAGCTGGCCACTATCCGTCCCCGCTCGTCTGTAACCGCCACACTGTGCGTCGATCGCGCCCAGTCCCAACCAGCCTGCATCTTCGGTCCCACCTCCAACATCGCTGCGAGGAAGCCCACCGGTATCGAGGACGAGGCCGGCAGCTCGTTGAAGGCCCTCGACAGACACGCCGGGGCAAGTCCCTAACGCCAGTCAACCCGCCCTCGGTCCGACGCGGCCGGCGTTACTGAGGCAGGCCGTCAAGCGGCACGCGCCGCGGGCCGTACCACGCCAGAACCAGAAGGCGCAGGCCTACGGCCCGCCTCCATAGGGTCCACCAACGAGCGCCGCCCGCAAGGGCGGTAGCCGGGCGGTGCGCCGCGTCAGCGGCGCCTTGAGAACCTTTGCAGAGGCAGATTCGGCAAGCAGGCCGAACGCATGCCACGGCGGTCGGATCGACAGCGCAGGATCTATGTCTCGAGCGGTAGGACTACCACCAGCAGTACCTGCACAAGGTGCCGAACGGCTACTGCCCTGTCCACTCGACGGGTGTCGCGTGCACTATCGGCGGCTAGGAGGGCAGCGTCCGTCGCGGCCGGGCGCTGGATCTCGGGCAGCATTCGTTCGACGTGCTCGAGGTGCTCGTGTATGCGTTGAAGGTGCCTGTGCGGTTGTGCCGCGCTTCGCGGAGTTCGAGAAGCAACCCTCGGCCCGCTCGTCGTCGGTGAGCACGATTTCCGGAGCGTACCGGCGGAATCGTGACGTGGAGACCGTGCGGATCTGCTCGGTGACGATCCAGCCTTTGCCGGCGCTGACCTCGACGCGGTGCAACCACCCGGGTCGTTCACGTGAGGTGAGAGGCAACACGGTGACAAGGTCGCCGCCGGTCAGGCTCAGGTGGAAACGTGACGACACCACAAGCGCCGGACGATCCTTGCCCTGATCGTGACCGCGCACGGGCTCGAGGTCGACGAACCACACCTGGCCCGGGTCGATGAGCGCGGCCGGGCTTGCACCTACGCGGCGGGCCTGCCCTCGCGCGGTCGGCCGGCGTCGCCGCTGCTGTCCTGATTCGCTCACCGTGTGGCCCCGTCAGCCCCTGGAAGCCACTCGTCGGTGATCTCGGCGTCGGCGTCCGCGAGCTGCTCTGCCTCGGTGAGGTACTCGGCCCACCCTTGTGCGTCGTCCTCTCGGAACCGCTGAACCGCCGCGATCGCCTTCGCCTGCCAGTGTTCTTCGATCAATCGGCGAACGGTCTCGTCCGCCGAGACGCCGCCGAAGTCCTCGCGGCTGATTCGCAAGATCTGCTCCCGGGTCTGGTCACTCACACGCAAATGAGCCCAGTCTGCCGCGCCGTAAGCGGATCTGTTAACGGTGACGTATGGCTCGCGGATGGAGAAACCACGCATAAGGGGACACATTAAGCGCCTCGTCGGGCGGCACAGAAACCGGCCTGGGCGACCGACCGTTAGCCGGACGCCGGGGTGACTTCGCTCGACAACGCGGCGCCCGTGCCGTCGAGGGCTATCCCATGGTCGAGCCCGGAAGCCAGATCCGTGGCTCGGGCACGTTGAACGAGCTCCATGTCGGCGGCCGCAGCGTCTTCCAGGCGGCCTGGTTCACCGAGATCAGTCGTGACGGGCCGCTAACGGCTTTCCAGCCGGGCGTCGCGGCCGTGGTTGCCCTCAACCCTGTGGTCGATGTGCTCGCCTACTCGCCAGAGCAACAGCAAGTCTTTGAACAGGACGCCGGCATTGCCGCGGGACGGGCGCAAGCTTGCCGGACACGCATTCCGTTACCCCGCCCCGCTGGACGCTTCGACGACGTTATACATGCGACCGCCGAGTTCCTCCTCGACCGGCTCGCCGCGCCGACCAGAACACAACCGACGCGTTCGAAGCGCCGTCGTCTCCTGTGGCTCGACATGGCCGAGCTCGCGTCCCGACGCAGCCTTCGACATCGGCCTACACGCCTGCGTCGTTGCGCCCTCCGTGGGGCACGCCTGTGCCTGCCGCTCGGTCAGGTACGGATCTTCGCCATCTCTCGCCCGTGGACGGTAAGGCCGTAGATGACGAGGATGTCGATCGCGATCATGACCAGCGACCAGAACGGGAATGCCGCGAGCGTGAGGAAGTTCGCGATCAGGCCCAAGGCCGCCAGGCAGATACCGACGTAGCGCGCCCATGGCTGGCCCGCGAGAACGGAGATGCCGGTCAGCACGAGCAGCGCGCCGAGAGCGATGTGGATCCAACCCCACGCCGTGAAGTTGAAGGCGACGACGAGATCACTCGACTGTGCGACGAAGACGGTCCTCTTGAAAACCCCGGCCAGACCCCAGATCACGTCGAAGACGCCGACCACCATCAGTACGGAGCCGGCGAACATGATCCAGCCGGCGCCGACCGGTCGGATCTCCTCTGCTGCGGTACGCCTTTGCGCATCCGTTACTCGCGTCGACGACGGTTCGTCCCGCTTCGCCTGGTCGGGTACCTCAGCCCGCTTCTCCTGTGCCCGTGCGCCGGTTTCGCGGCGTTCGCTGTCTGTCATGGCCCAAACCCCCAGTGGTTCGCACACCCCCGCGGTGGGCGAAGGTCCAACACAACCCTGCGACCGGCCTTTCGTGCCGACCTCACCCTGGAGAGGTGAAATCCGGCCGCCGCAAAGCAGCAGGAACCGTGCTACCTCCCGTGATCGGACAGCCGAGGCAGCGTCCTGCTGCCGTGGCCGTGCCGGGCGGCGCGGGATCTGTGTCCCGAGCGGTTGGCCTGCCAGGTGAGTCGTGCACCCGCCGCCAGGGCCTAGAGTCCTGCGTATGCGAGAGCAGCCGGACGTCCTCGATGCCGAGGTGGCGCAGGCGGCCCGCGAGCTGGGCGTTCCCGGCGTCGCGGTCGGCGTCGACCATGGCGGTGAACGCGAGATCGTCACGTACGGCGTCACCAGTCTCGATCATGGCCGGCCGGTCGACGAGACGACGTTGTTTCAGATCGGCTCGACGGCCAAGACCTTCACCGCCACGGCAATCATGGTCCTGGTCGAGCAGGGACGCATCGAGCTCGACGGGCCGGTCCGTCGCTACCTACCCGAGCTGCGGTTACGGGACGACAGCACGGCCGAGACCCTGACCGTCGGTCAGCTGCTCAACCACACGGCGGGCTGGGACGGTGGCGATGCCTGGACCGACACCGGCGAGGGCGACGACGCGCTGGAACGCTCCGTCGCGCTGCTCGCCGACCTGCCGCAGCAGTTCGCCGCGGGGACGGGCGCGTCATACAACAACGCAGCCTTCGTGGTCGCCGGCCGCGTGGTGGAGAAGGTGACCGGCGAGACCTACGAGCGGGCGCTGGCCCGGCTGGTCCTCAACCCGCTCGGACTGCGCCAGACGATGACGTCGCTGAACGAGATCATGACGCACTCCTTCGCGGTCGGTCACCGGACGCCCGGCTCGGCCGACCGGACGATGTCGGTGTGCCGACCGTGGAGCGACCCGCGCGGCTATCTGCCGGCCGGGGCTCGGCTCGTCTCCAGTCTCAGCGACCAGCTGAGCTGGGCGCGGTTTCAGCTGGGCGACGGGCGGTCACCCGACGGCACCCGGCTGCTCTCCGAGCATCGGCTGCGGGCGATGCACGCGCCGACGACCAGCCACGAGTTGCTGCCAGGGGTCCGGATCGGGATCGGGTGGCTGCTCCGCGAGATCGACGGCGTGCGACTGGTCGAGCACCACGGCGACGTCTCTGGTCAGCACTCGACGCTCACCGTGGTCCCCGAGCGCGACTGCGCGATCGTCGTCCTGACGAACTCCAGCCCGACCGGTCGGGAGCTCGCGGAACGGATCGTGCGCATGTCCCTGGAGACGCGGCTCGGGCTGGTCGAGCGGTCGCCCGAGCCGCTCCTGCTCAGTCCTGACGAGTTGGCTCCGTACGCGGGGACGTACCGCACCGAGGGCATCGAGTTGCGCGTCGTCGTCGCCGGCAGCGGACTGGTCATCCACGGCACGGTGTCCGACGACGACGCTCCCGGCGAGACGCTGGAGTTCCCGGTCAGCCTGCTCGCCGGCGAACGATTCCTGGTCGTCGACGGTCCGTTCACGGGCCTGCAGGGGGAGTTCGTCCGCGAGGCCGGCGCGGTCGTCGCGGCGCGGCACGTCGGTCGGCTGGTGCCGCGGACCGAGGATCCTTCCTGATACCGGTCCGTCCACCTGGCAGCCAGAGCCGCTCAGGTCGCTCTGGTGTGACCCTCGGCCAGCCCTCGGAGTATCTCCATATCGTCGATGTCCTTCTGCCGCCATGGTCGGCCGTTGCGCAGGTGCGGGAACTGCTCCTTCATGGCGAGCATGCCGGAGATGCTCATAGCCAGGACCGGCGTTCCACGGAGCGTCCCGGGCTCGTCGCCGAATGATCCTGGCGGGAACAGCCAGTCGGAAAATCGCCCTCGGGGCTGACTGAACGATCCGTCTGCTTGCCGATCAAAGTAGGCGGTGCTGAACGGAACGTCGTCCCACGTGAACTCGCAGGACTCCTCCGGCGGCTGAGTTGTCAGAGCCGTGGCGCCAGCTCCTACGAGTAGAGCCTTCGATTGCTCGGCGTGAATGTGCTCGACCCAGAACTCGACGTCGCCGTGCTCGCGCGTGATCCGGCCGATTCTCGCATCGAGGCCCCAGCCTCCGAACAGCCACGCTGGGATATCGGCTGCCTGCGTGACCGCGATGACCCTGCGGATAACACCCAGCTGACCCTCGGTGTTCTCGTCCATTGGCTGATCTTGCCCTTCCGGGATGTCGGCTTGACCTTGACACAGTGACAAGGTTTTCACTGTAGCCAAGGAGGCGGTCCCGATGACCATGGCGACAGTGGACCCGAACACGATGCGAGCTCTTCAGGCGTTGGAGGACAGCAACTCCTCGGTGCGGCTACGGGCAGCGCTGGCGGTCGGCACGACCCCTGACCCGCGGTTCATCGACAAGCTCATCGAACGATGCGCGATCGAACCCGAGTTCTACGTGCGCGACATGCTGACGTGGGCACTCACCCGCCACCCAGCATCGATGACGGTCCCAGAGCTTCTCGACGAAGCTCCGCTCGGAGCGTGCGCAGGCACGGAGCCAGGCGTTGCACACGCTGTCCAAGATCGGGGATCGGCAAGCGTGGCCGGCGATCACACCGACGCTTCTGTCCGACGCCGACGACGAGGTGGCGCGGAGCGCCTGGCGGGCAGCGGTCGTGCTCGTGCCCGAAGGTGAGGAGCCCGCGTTGGCCGCAGTGTTGTCGACACAGCTCGGGCGTGGCGAACGTGAGATGCAGCTGAGCCTCAGCCGGGCGCTGATCGCGCTCGGTGAGGTGATCGTGCCGACTCTGCGCGCTGCGATGACGGATCTCGACCCTCGCGTGCGTGCGCACGCGATCGCCACGGAACGGCTGTTGCGCGACCCGGATGCCGAATTCGAGTTCGCGATCGAGGAAGCGAAGCGCGTCGTAGCCCTCGGCAGGACCAGCCAGGAGGCGTGAGCGGCAGTGTTGATCGGTGACGTGGCACGACGGTCCGGGGTCAGCGCCCGCATGCTCAGGCACTACGACTCACTCGGCCTGGTGCGGCCAACGGGTCGTACCGACGCTGGCTATCGCGAGTACTCCAGCGAGGACATCCGGCGGATCTTCCACATCGAGATCCTGCGATCGCTCGGGCTGTCACTGGGTGAAGTCGGGCGTGCGCTCGATGATCCCGGCTTCACGCCCTCAGAGCTCGTCGACAAGCTCATCCGCCAGACGCGAGAACGCATTGCAGATGAGACGGAGCTGCTCACACGACTCCGTCGGATCGGTGCCGCGGAACCCGCCGGTTGGGAGGACGTCCTCCAGATCGTTGCACTCCTCCAGGCGCTGGGGTCGAAGAGCGCTGGGGCGCGCCAGCGCGCGGCCCTGTCCTCGGTGAGGGAGGTTCCGGTTCCAGTGGAAGCGTTGGTCGAGGCAGCGCTGAGCGAGGCGGACCCCAATGTCGCCGGCGCCCTTCGATGGGCCTTGGCGCAACTGGGCGACGGCGGATTGGCGCAGCTGGCGGAGGGCCTCGGCTCATCAGAAGGCGAGGTGCGGAAACGTGCCGTCGAGTCCATTGCCGAGATTCCGAGCGGAGAGGCGACCGCGCTGCTGCAGGACGCCCTCGCGAACCCCGACCTCGTGGTCCGCAGGTATGCAGCGCTGGCGCTTGGGCCGCGTGGAGTCGCCGACGCGGTCCCGACACTCATCGACATGGTCGCCGAGGAGACGAATGACGTCGATGCAGCCGATGCGCTGAGCGCGCTGGCGGCTAGTCCCGCGTTGGCGGATCAGATCGCCGCCGGGCTCGTCGACCGCCTCGCCCACGGCGCCGTTGAATCGTCTGCACGTCAACGGCTGGCCCAGGCGCTCGCAGACATCCCGGGAACCACGGCGTCACGTGTCCTCGCAGAGCTGTCTCATGACGACGACCGTGCCGTTGCGCTGACCGCGACCTACGTTCTCCAGCTACGCAAGGCACGATAACGATCTTTCGTGTGCTGACTTCCTCCTGAGCTGCTCGATGCGTCCGAGTCGGGAGTGGAGTCATGCGGGTTCGAGGACGCGGCTGACGATCCATGCGTGCTTGCCGACCTGGCGTACGCGCTCGAATCCGTACTGCTCGAACAGCTCTACCGTCGCGCAGCCGAGGAAGCGGCTCTGCGCCGTGCGCCCGGTCGTCACCTCAGAGATGGCCTCGACGAGGCCTCCGCCTGCACGCGCGATCTCGTCCAGCGCCCCTTCGAGCGCCGGCCCGCGCGATGCCCTTGCCGCGGTGCCGTACGCGAAGCCGTCGACGGCCTGAGAGGCAACGGCCCGCGGTAGGAGAGTCGGTGGGGGACCTCCCGATCCCTCAAGGCAGGCAACTTGATCGCGAGCGCGGCAGGGCGGGGCGCTCAGGGGCGGTGACGGCCAGGGGCAGGGCTTGGAGAAACTCGGCCCGCCTCCGATGTCGAGAACCTGGCGCTGGCTCCGTCCTCGGTGCACCAGTGGCCACGACAGGCCGCGCGACGATCAAGGAGAACCACCGTGACGATCCAGCGGATGGACAACGTCGGCATCGTCTTCGAGGACCTGGATGCGGCCGTCGCCTTCTTCACCGACCTTGGCATGGAGGTGGAGGGCAAGGCGCAGGTCGAGGGCCCCTGGGCGGACCAGTGCACCGGAGTCAACGGCGTCCGCTGCGACATCGTGATGATGCGAACTCCGGACGGCCACAGCCGGCTCGAGCTGGCGAAATACCTCAGCCCCACGATGTTTGCCGCCAGCCCCCAGAACCCGCCGCACAACACGGTGGGCATGCATCGCGTCATGTTCACCGTCGACGATATCAACGACGTCGTTGCCCGCCTGCGCACTCACGGCGCCGAACTCGTCGGTGCGTTGGCCCGGTATGACGACAGCACACGGGTCTGCTACGTCCGAGGCCCCGAGGGGATCATCGTCGGCCTGGCCGAGCAGCTCAGCTGACGGCCCGTCGGCCGACCAACCAGAACCATCCGCTTGGATGGACCAAGAAAGACAACGGGAGGAACAACCGTGCAACCGAACGAGATCGCCGAGGTTCTCAACCGACCGATCAGTCAGGAACTGTTGGCCCGCGACCTGACCCGCCTGGCCTACGTCGCCAAGAACGGCACACCGCGCAATGTTCCGATCGGGTTCACCTGGAACGGCTCGCAGATCGTCATGTGCACCACGAAGAACGCCCCGAAGCTCCCGTCCCTGCGCAGCAACCCGACGGTCGCCCTGACGATCGACACCGAGGTGCACCCGCCCAAGATCTTGCTCATCCGGGGTCGGGCCGAGTTGGACTTCGTCGATGGCATCCCGGACGAGTATCTCGAGGCGAACAGCACCTATGAGATGACGCCCGAGCAACGCGTCGAGTGGGAGGCGGAGGTGCGTTCGCTCTACCACGACGGCATGGTCCGAATCGTCGTGACCCCGACGTGGGCGAAGCTGATCGACTTCGAGACGACTCTGCCGAGCGCGGTCGAGGAACTGGTCCGGCAACGGGAGGAACGTCAGCGCGCCTGAGCACCGCGCGATCGCTCGCATCAGGTGGATCACCCACGCCTCAATCCCCTGCGGTACGCGGCGTCTGCGAAGTCCGCCCGGAAATGTCGCGGTGGGATGTCGAGAACCCGGGCGCGGCTCCGTCCCCGGAGCGAACACGACCACAATGAGCCGTACGTAAGGAGAACATGATGGCCAAGTACCTGCTGCTCAAGCACTACCGAGGTGGACCGCCCCCCGCCGTGGACTTCGCGCCGATGGACCAGTGGACGCCGGACGAGGTCGACGCGCACGTGCGGTTCATGCGCGACTTCGCGGCCCGGCTGGAGGAGACGGGCGAGTTCGTCGACACCCAGGCGCTGGCGCCCGACGGCGCGTTCGTGCGGTACGACGGCGAGGGGCGGCCACCGGTGACCGACGGGCCGTTCGTCGAGACCAAGGACCTGATCGCCGGGTGGTACATCATCGACGTGGAGTCGTGGGACCGCGCCGTGCAGCTGGCGGGAGAGCTGTCGGCGGCTCCCGGGCCCGGCGGCAAGCCGATCAACGAATGGCTGGAGGTTCGGCCGTTCTGGGGTGACTCGCCCACGGTCACCGAGTGAACGAGCCGCTGCTGCGGGACCTCGTACCCGCGGTGATCGGTGTCCTCGTCCGGCGCGGAGCCGACTTCGCGGCGGCCGAGGACGCCGTGCAGGACGCCCTGGTCGAGGCCGTGCGCGGGTGGTCGGACGAACCGCCGCGGGACCCCAAGGGCTGGCTGGTCACCGTTGCCTGGCGCAAGTTCCTCGACGCCACCCGCGCCGACACCTCCCGACGGCGCCGCGAGGAACGCGTCGAGGACGAGCCCATGCCCGGCCCGGGCCCGGCGGTAGACGACACGCTCCAGCTGTATTTCCTGTGTACGCACCCGTCCCTGACACCCGCGTCGGCCGTCGCGCTCACGCTGCGCGCGGTCGGCGGCCTGACCACGCGTCAGATCGCGCAGGCCTACCTCGTGCCGGAGGCGACCATGGCCCAGCGGATCAGCAGGGCCAAGCGGACCGTCTCGAGCGTCCGGTTCAACCAGCCCGGTGACGTCGCCACGGTGCTGCGGGTGCTCTACCTGGTCTTCAACGAGGGCTACTCCGGCGACGTCGACCTTGCCGCCGAGGCGATCCGGCTGACTCGCCAGGTGGCGGTCACGACCAAGCACGAGGAGGTCGCCGGCCTGCTGGCGCTGATGCTGCTCCATCACGCACGGCGCCCGGCACGAACCGCCCCCGACGGCAGACTCGTGCCCCTTGCCGAGCAGGACCGCAGCCTGTGGAACACCCGCCTGATTGCCGAGGGCGTCGACGTGCTCCAGGCCGCCCTCGCCCGCGATCGCCTGGGTGAGTTCCAGGCCCAAGCCGCCATCGCCGCGCTCCATGCCGACGCCCAGACGGTCGAGGAGACCGACTGGGTGCAGATCGTCGAGTGGTACGACGAACTGGTGCGCCTCACCGACAGCCCGGTCGCCCGCCTCAACCGGGCCGTCGCGGTCGGCGAGGCCGACGGCGCGCGGGCCGGCCTGGCCGCGCTGGCCGAGCTTGACCCCGCCCTGCCCCGCCACGCCGCGGTCGCGGCGTACCTGCACGAGCGGGACGGTGACCTCGTGAGCGCCGCACGGCTCTACGCCGAAGCCGCCCGATCGGCGCCCAGCCTCCCCGAATGCGCCCACCTCACGCGGCAGGCCGCACGGCTCAACGCGCAACTGCGCAGGTGAGCGGCCGCGAGCGAGCGCGCGCCGATCCCCTCAAGGGTCCCTTGATCCAATAGGTTGGCATCAAGGGACCCTTCATCCAACAGGTCCGGTGCTCTCCCGATCTCCTGCTAGCCTCGTCGGCTCGTGGCTGGGCCCACGGCCCCAAGGCCCCAAGGTCGGGCCATGCGCAGGGATACGGCGAGGTGAGGTCGACATGAGTCGTGATGCCGTCCGCGCCCTCAACGAGCGGGCCGGCTGCAACCTCGCGCTCGTCGGGCTGGTCGAACGGGGCCAGTCCGGTGCCGCCTACGTACGCTGGCCCGATGGTCGCAACTCCGTCGTCACCACGGCACTCACGTCGTTGGAGCACATGCACCAGACCTCCGAGGTGCTCGCCGCCGTGAAGGCGAACGGCCTTCCCGTACCCGAGCACGAGGTTCTGCTTCCGCTCGACGACGGGACGATCGCCGTTGTCCAGGAGCGGCTTCCGGGTTCCACGGTCACCGCTCCGGACACCGCCCACGTCGACGCGATCATCGCGCTGAACGAGCGCTTCGCCGGGTTGCTCGCCACGCGACCAGACATTCCGACACCACGCCTCAGCCTTGGCAGACCCACGGACGCGATCCCCACCGAGCCGATCGAACGACACAGCGCCCGCGCCCGCCGCCTGCTCCACCACATCCGCGACACCGCGACTGGTGGGCCGGACATCGAAGGGGACGACCTCGTCCACGTTGACCTCACCGTCCCCAACGTCCTGTTCGACGCCGACGGGGGCATCTCCGGACTGGTCGACTGGAACTACGGGGTCGCTCGCGGCGATCGCCACCACGGTCTGGTCAAACTGCTCCACAACCTCAGCCACGCCGCCATCGCGGCCGACAGTGACCAACGACCCACCCAGCAGGCGGTCGAACACGTGGCCAAGGTCGTCGCCACCACACTCGACCCGGCGACTCTGCACCGTTACTGGGCACACCAGACCCTCAACATGCTCTACTCCAGCATCCGCTGGGGAACCGAACAGGCCGTCCAGGAGTACCTCCACCTCGGCGAGAGCCGGCTCACCTGACCTGGTGGGCAACTGCCCCGACGTGGATCGCACCGAGAGAGAGGTGAAGGTCAGCCTTCGGACTCGACATGGACATGGGGCCAGTCTGCCGCTGGACCAGACCCCAGCGACGACGCGACCGTCAGCGAGCACGTCCTCGAGGGCTTGACCCCTCCCCTGCGCGATGTGCACGCTCGTGCATGCCCTGGACGGTCGTGGCGGGTCGAACCATGAGCCTTGGGAGCATGATGAAAGTCGAGGTCGTGGACCTGCCGGCCAGGCACCTTGCTGGGCTCTGGCATCGCGGTCCGTACGAACGGATCCGCACCACGTTCGCCACCCTGTTCCCCCGGCTGGAGGCGCTCGGGCTGGACCAGCTGCCCGATTCCACGTTGGTAGCCGTCTATTACGACGACCCTGATGTGACTCCCACCGAGGAACTGCGCTCGTTCGCCGCCGTGACGATCACTGAGGGCACTCCCACTGGCGACCTGCATGAGGTACGACTGCCTGGTGGACGGTTTCTCCGCGGAGCGTTCATCGGTCCACATGATCAGATCCCCGAGGCGTGGACGAAACTCGGCGAGCACCTGACCCAGGGCCACCACACATTACGAGCGGCAGCAAGCTTCGAGATCTACGCCGGGAGCGACGACGGCGCCCCTCCCGACCAGGACCGCACCGATCTCCACTTCCCGATCACATGACGGCGCCGACGCGGCGATCCCCTCGTCGCGGGAGTCACCGTGGTTTCTCGGTCGGGAGCAATTTCGGTCGGGCGTTGGCGCGCAGCCGGCGCCTGGTCGTACGCCCTCGACCGTGACCGGTAGCCGGCCGGTGCCGCGGGCCCGGCCGGTCAGCACGTCGGCGAGCGCGCGGAAGGCTTCGGGCGTCCTGCCGTAGAGCGCGATCCGGGCCGTCCTGCCGCGGCTTGCGGCCAGGCCGTACGGCGTCCTGAGCGCTACCACGACGTCGCCCGTACCGCCGGAGCTCCCTTGACCAAGCAGCAGGACCAGCTCGCCGGTGTCAGCGACCTCGAGCCCGGCGTCGCTGGCCGCCGACGCGAACTGCTCCCGATCGGACTGCGTGCCGCCGGATACGCGCACCTTCGGCCCCACCAGCCGGCCGCTGCACGGGCCCGACACCACGGTCAGGCCACGCAACGAGGCTTCGTACGACAGCCTCGACGACCTGCCCAGTGCCGTCGGCGATGGAGCGGGGCCGGCGCTCGCACTGTGGTGCAGCATCAGCGCGACCGAACGCGCGGCGGCCTCGTCGAGCCGCTTCCGCGGTAGCCGGCCGTTGTCCAGAGCGCGCAGGATCGCCGCATGGAGGGCACCCACGTCAGAAGGCAGCAACAGGATGTCGGCGCCCGCGACGAGCGAGCGAACACCTGCGTCCGCGCTGCCGTACTTCTCCGCGACCCCGGCCATCTGCAGGGAGTCGGTCACAACGGCGCCCTGGAATCCCAGCTGTTCCCGCAAGAGCCCTCCGATGACCTTGCCCGACACGGAGGCTGGCGTTCCCGGATCGACGTCGCGCAGGTCGATGTGCGCCACCATCACCGCCTCGGCCCCGGCAGCGGTCACGTCCCGGAAGGGTACGAGGTCGCGGGTGGACAGTGCCGCGAGCGGCGCCCGCTGTACCGGAAGGCTGGTGTGGCTGTCGGCCGGGACGCTCCCGTGACCAGGGAAGTGCTTGGGTACGGCGACGATCCCGGCCTCGGCGTACCCGCGCAAGGAGCCCTTGACAATCTCCGAGACGAGGGCCGGATCGTCACCGGCGGATCGCCTCCCGATGGTGGGATCGCCCGGCCCTTCGGTGACATCGGCGACCGGGGCGAACACCATCGTGAAGCCGAGCGCGCGTAGCTCCTCGCCGTTGGCCCGGGCCACCTTCTCGGCCAGCGCGCCATCGCGGGCCGCGCCCAGGGTCATGTACGCCGGAAACTGCGTGATCCCGTCCCTGATCCGCGCAACCGACCCACCCTCCTGGTCCACGCCGATGACCAGGGGCGAGCTCCGCCCTTGCCGGTGGGCCTCTGCCTGGAGGGCGAGGTTGACGGACCGAACCTGGTTGACCGAGTGGACGTTGTAGCCCATGACGATCACGCCGCCCACGTGGTAGCGCCGCACCAGCGCGAGGGGTGCGTCGGTGCCGGCGTAGCCGGCCACGATGACCTGGCCGGCCTTCTCCTGCGGACTCATCCGGGCGACGATCCGTCTGGCCTTCTCCCACTCGGCTCGGGTCGGCCCCCAAGCCAACTGTGCCGCCGGGTCCGGTCGGGTCCGCTGCGCCCTGACCGTGCGCTCGGCCATGGACCGTCGCAGATCAGGCCGATCCGGGGCGGCTACCGCAGCCCCCGGCGACCGAGCGGACCCAGCGTTCCCGTCCACATCGCCCGGCACGTCGCATCCGGCAGCAAGGACGACGGCAAGCGCGAGCGGGACAGCCTTGTGGACCATCGCACCGCTGACCCGGTCGCTGTGAATACGCACGGCATTTTCCCTAGAAAACAGGGAGACTCGAGCAATTCGATCAAGTTCCCCAGAACGCTTCTGTCACCGCTCCTATGCTCGCGTCCGGGTTGGTTCATGCAGGTGTGGTGGCGGTCTCATGGAGTTGTTGTGCCGTGGCTGACAAAGAAGCGGCCGGTTCCTCCTCGATTGGTCAGACAGCTGGTACGGCTCTCGGCGGCGCCGTGCGTTGGCGGAGGACCTGGGCCTGATCGACGCCGAGTACTCGCAGCGCCCGGTACCGCGCGTGGCCGTCCACGAGTCTCAACCCGGGTCCAAGCGCGATCAGCGGAAGGATCGGCGCACCCGCCCGGATGAGTTCAACGAAGTCATCGCGCCGGCGCACGTGTGCGTCGTCCTCGTCGTGGCGCTCGAGCATCGCGCGGTCTGGTCGAAGCTCAGCGAGCGCAACCTCGCATTGACACCAGTCGTACGCGATCACGAGTGCGTTCGGGATGTCTGGCGCTTCGCGGTCGAGCACGTTGCGGACATGGGTAGCCGGGTCCTCGACAACGTCCCAGCGGACCCCGGTGCTCATCGTGGCGGCAGTCAGCGTCGGCTGATCGAGTAGATCGCCACCGCAGCGCCGACTGCGACCAGGCTGGTCAGGGCTGCGACCGTACCGATCACCACGCCGCCTCGCCGCCCCACCGGCGCATTACGACCATCAGGCCGCAGGCGAGCGCGAAACTGATACTCAGCCCGGGGGCGACGAGGAGCGTTCCGAGCAGCAGGGCGATGGCCCACCGACTGGTGGTGAAGCTGAGTTCGCCACCGGTACTCACCCGTGCCGGTCGCGTCAGCACCCATCCGACGAACCCGACGACGGCCGCCAGGTGCCAGCCACAGACCGTGGCGAATGCCCCGCCGACGGGCCTGCGGGCGGGGCCCGCGAGGGCAGAAGCGGCGTCGACCTGCTCAGATGGCTGCATCGGATCACTTCCTCGTCGGTTGGGAACGTGCGAGCCTGCAATACCGCCACACGGTGCCCAACAGCTGCTGCCGCGTCCACCCCATGGGAGTCGCGTGCATGATTCCAGGCAGCGTCTGCGTTCCCGCATCTTCCCCTCCCGCCAGGAGGTTTCTCGGCCTGGAAGCCGAGAGACCTCTGACAGGTCGGTCCACAGGGCTGTTGCCGCACTGGTTAGTGGAAACACTCGGGGGCGAGGCGCTCGAGGCCGTCGACCGTGGCCTCGACGTCACCGGCCATGATCTGCACCATGACGTGGTCGGCGCCGGCATCGAGGTGCTCGCGTACCCGAGCCGCAATCTCCTTGGGACCCCCTAGAGCGAAGACTGCGTCGACGATGCGATCGCTCGGGCCGTCGGTCAGGTCCGCGTCGGTGTAGCCGAGCCGGAGGTAGTTGGCGAGGTAGGGAGACCCCGGCAACTTGAAGAGGGTCGAGGAGCGGGCGACCGATCGGGCTCGGTCGATGTCGTCGTCGGCATCGAGATAGGCGCCGACGCCGACCACGAGCAGCTTGTCCTTGCCGAGCACCTGGCGGGCCCGGGCCGTGTGTGCCACCGGCATAGCAGCCGGCACCGCGCCGTCGGCGTGGTCGCGGGCCACCTCGAGCATGCGGGGCCCGAGGGCGGCGACCAGCCGCGGGAACGTGGCTGGCTGGTCGCCAGCTTCGGCGTCCATCTGTTCGAGGTAGGTGCGCATCTTTGCGATCGGACGTCCGAACGGCTGGCCGGTCACGGGTTCGACCAAGGGTGCGTGGCTGACGCCGACGCCGAGTACCAACCGTCCCGGGTAGGCATCGGCGATGGTGCTTGCACCCGCTTGCATCGTTGCCGGATGCCGGGCCCAGATGTTGGCGATGCCGGTTCCGACGACGAGGGTGTCGGTCGCTGCGAGCATCACGCCGAGTTGGGCGAAGGCGTTACGTCCGCCCCCGATGCCCTCGTTGGGCCATGCTCCCCGATAGCCGAGCGCCTGGATTCGAGCGAGCTGTGCGCGCCAGGTCGCCGCGGACACCGCGGTCCCCGTGGCGACGCCGGCGCCTACCGGCCCAAGGGCCTCGCGCGCTCGTGCGACGACGCTTCGAACATCCGCAGCCATGGTGGTCTCCTTCGCAGGGAGCGGTCCACACCGTGTCGGTACAATCCGGGGTGTGCGCCCCGCTTGACTATACGGGGCGCTCGCCCCGCTTACCACCATGACTTCAGGAAGTCACCGTGGCCCCTCGACGACAGACCACGCCCAGACGCTCCGGCGAGGAGGCGAACCGGCCGCTCCGCGCCGACGCCGTACGCAACCGCCAGCGAGTCCTCGAGGCGGCACGCGAGACCTTCGCCGAACTCGGCGTCGACGCTCCCCTCGACGAGATCGCGCGACGCGCAGGCGTCGGCCCCGGAACCGTCCATCGCCACTTCCCCACCAAGGAGGCGCTCTACGAGGCGGCGCTGCTCGCGAACCACGAGGAGATGTCGAGTCGGGCGCACCACCTCAGCGCCGCCCGCGAACCCGGCGATGCGTTCTTCACCTTCTTTGCCGAGACGGTCGACCGCGGCATGGCGAACCGTGGCTTGGCGGACGCACTCAGCCGTGCCGGCGTCGACCTCGGGCCGGCCGGCGAAGCCGCGGGCAAACGGTTCATGGGTGCCATCGAGTCCCTGGTCCCCGCAGCCCAAAAAGCCGGTGCGGTACGGCGCGACGTGAAGGCGCCGGACGTCAAGGCGGTCCTCGTAGGCGTGATTGCCGCCGCCACGTCGATGGGTCTCGACGCCAGGGCACGGGACCGACTCATCGCGATCGCGACCGATGGCCTGCGCCCACCGTCCAGCCCTTGAGGGCGACAGGTCGGATTGCGGGGTTCTGCCAACGAGGGTGCCGGCTGATCGGGATCCAGGGCATCGCCTCGTCGGCGGACTGCAAGACGTCGATCCGAGATCTGGACAACGAACAAGACCGGATCGTAAGCTTCCGGGATGCCCATTCCGGAAAAGAGCAGACAGCTCACGATAAACGTACCACGGGGAGACGAAGTGCGCAAGCTCGCAGCGCAGGCGGGACGATGGACGCTTGGTGACCTGACCGTCAACCGGATCGGCTTCGGCACGAAACGCCTGGCCGGGGCCAACGACGGCGGTCCGGGCGAAGACCGCGTACTCAGTCTGCTCCGCCGAGCCATCGAGCTGGGGGTCGACCACATCGACACCGCCGGCTTCTACCCGACCTCCTTGCGCTCGGGGCGGACTCGCGACTTCAGCGGACTCACCTGGGCGAACGAGGCCATCAAGCGGGCTCTGGCGCCCTACCCCGACAACCTGGTCATCGCCACCAAGGTCGGTCCGACCGAGGATGGCTTGGCGAGGCCAGATCAGCTGCGCGCGCTCGTCGAGCACGACCTACGGCAACTCGAGCTCGACACCCTTGGCGTCGTCTACCTACGCCAGCACGGCCTCGATTCCGTCGCGGAGCACTTCGGAGTACTGACCGAGCTCCAGAGCAAGGGCATGATCCGGCATCTCGGCCTCTCCAACGTCCGCGTGCACCATCTCGCGCAGGCCCAGGAGATCGCTCCGGTCGTGGCAGTGCAGAACAGGTACAGCGTCGACTTCGGCCGCGTCAACGACGAGATGCTCCGCGTGTGTGGCGAACAGGGCATCGCGTTCGTCCCCTTCTTCGCGGTCACCGCAGCGGGCCGCGAGGCCGGTGGCGTTGCCGGGTCCGATGTCGTCCAGTCCATCGCCGACCAGCACGGAGCCACCCCTGCCCAGATCCGAACGGCATGGACGTTGAGCCGCGGCCCCCACGTCCTGGCCATCCCTGGCACCGGCAATCCCGACCACCTGGTCGAGAACGTTGCTGCCGGATCGATCCAGCTCTCTCATGACCAACTCGCAACCCTGAACGCGCTCGGGAGCGACGAGTAGGACCTTCCGCGCCGCGGTGATCCCCGGAGTTGTCAGGGGTTTCTCGGTGTAGAAGCCGAGAAACCTCTGGCCGCTCGGGTCTCGGGTCTCGGGTCGGGTGCAGGGCGGAAGTGCCCGCCGACCCAGGTACTGACAGGGTCTCCCAGCGCTGTGGGCGCCAGCCGTAATGTCGAGGTCATGCAGAACCGGGATGAGGTACGCGAGTTCCTGGTCTCCAGGCGGGCCAGGATCACGCCAGACCGTGCCGGTTTGCCCGCCTACGGCGGCAACCGGCGCGTACCCGGGCTCCGCCGCGAGGAGGTCGCGCTGCTGGCCGGGGTGAGCGTCGACTACTACACCCGGCTCGAGCGAGGAAACCTCAACGGCGTCTCCGAGGGTGTACTCGAGGCGCTCGTCGGCGCGTTGCAGCTGGACGAGGCCGAGCGGGGTCACCTGTTCGACCTGGCTCGCACGGCGAGTGCGACTCCGCGCGCCAGACGCCGACCCGCCCGGCAGCGGGTACGCCCCAGCGTGCAGCAGACGCTGGACGCGATCTCGGGAGTGCCGGCGCACGTGCGGAACGGACGCCGGGACGTCCTGGCCGCGAACCGGCTCGGCTACGCGCTCTACTCCGAGATGTACGTCGATCCGATCCGACCGGCGAACATCGCCCGGTTCATGTTCCTCAGTCCTCGGGCTCGCACGTTCTTTCTCGACTGGGAGCGAGCGGCAAGCGACAGCGTCGCAAACCTTCGTACCGAGGCCGGGCGCAACCCGTACGACCGGGAGCTGTCCGACCTCGTAGGCGAACTCGCCACCCGCAGCGAGGAGTTCCGCACTCGCTGGGCGGCCCACCACGTACGTTTCCACCGCACCGGGTCCAAGGACCTCCACCACCCGGTCGTAGGTGACCTCCATCTGACCTTCGAGGCGATGGATCTCCCGGCCGACCCTGGCCTGTCCCTGATCGTCTACAGCGCCGAGCCCGGATCGGCCTCTGAGGACGGGCTCACGTTCTTGGCCAGTTGGGCAGCGACGCTCGACCAGGCCGACCCGAGCGAGTCGGCCCGCGCCGCCGACCGAGCCTGATCGGCAACCGTACGCGCTACACCGAAGGAGTGACCTTGCAGGTTCAGCCCAAGCTGCCCAGCACCAAGGGTCCGGCCGAGACATTCACCGGCGACGTCTGGTACGACGTGATCGCCATGGGCGACCTGCCGTCCCGGATTCGGGTCTTCCTCGTCCGCTTCACGCCCGGCGCCCACACCGCCTGGCACCGCCACGCCAACGGACAGACCCTGCACGTCACCGAAGGGCGAGGGTTCGTACAGTCCCGCGGCGGCGAGGTGATCGAGATCCGTCCCGGCGACACCATCTACACCCCGCCCGGAGAGTGGCACTGGCACGGCGCCGCACCCGACCACTTCATGTCCCATCTCGCCATGTCGGAAGGCCTCGCCGAGGGCCAGCAAGGTCCGGAGACCGAGTGGGGCGAGCACCTCTCCGACGAGGAATACCGCCGCGGGTAAGGCGATCGGCCGTCCCGCTGTCGACGACCACGCGGGCGTGATGCCCGTTCCCCCTTGCACTGCGCCCTGAGGCGCGTGGCCCGACTCGACCATCGGTGTCGGGTCCCACCAGATCCGAAAGGACCCCTGTGCGCGGAACCATCCTCCACGCTCCCGGCGACGTGCGCTTCGAGGAGCGCACCGACCCGGCCCTCATCGAGCCCACCGACGCGATCGTCCGTACGACCGCCACCTGTGTCTGCGGCTCGGACCTGTGGCCCTACCGCGGCCTGGACGAGGTCAGGAAACCGCGGCCGATCGGTCACGAGTACTGCGGCATCGTCGAGCAGGTCGGCTCTCAGGTCACCACTCTGACCCCAGGGCAGTTCGTCATCGGCGGCTTCCTCGCGTCCGACAACACCTGCGCGCACTGCCGCGCCGGCTTCCAGTCCGCCTGCCAGCAGGTCACCGGTTACGACGGCTGCCAGTCCGAGCTGATCCGCGTGCCCATGGCCGACGGCACTCTGGTGGCGACTTCCGAACAGCCGGCGAAGGACCTCATCCCGAGCCTGTTGTCCTTGTCCGACGTGATGAGCACCGGTTGGCATGCTGCCGTCTCGGCCGGTGTCGAGCAGGGCATGACCGTTGCCGTGGTCGGTGACGGCGCCGTCGGACTGTGCGGCATGCTGTCCGCGGCGCAGCTGGGCGCCGAACGGGTGATCGCCATGAGCCGCCACCAGCCACGCCAGCAGCTGGCCGTGGAGTTCGGCGCCACCGACCTCGTGACCGAACGGAGAGACGACGGCGTCGCCCGGGTCAAGGAGCTCACCAACGGAGTCGGTGCCGACGCGGTCCTGGAGTGCGTGGGGACCGGGGAGTCCATGCTGCAGGCGCTGCGCTCGGTCCGGCCCGGCGGGATCGTCGGTTGCGTCGGCGTACCCCACGGGGTGGAGCTTCCCGCCCGGGAGATGTTCTTCAGCAACGTCGGCCTGCGGGGCGGACCGGCACCGGTGCGGCAGTACCTGCCCGACCTGTTGGCGCGAGTCTGGGAACGGCGGATCGAACCAGGGAAGGTGTTCGACCTCGAGCTCCCCCTCGCCCAGGTCGCCGACGCCTACCGCGCGATGGACCAGCGCACAGCGATCAAGGTGCTCCTGCGGCCCTGACGTACCACCACGCCCCCTCCACCACCGTACGAAGGAAGCGAACAGTCATGGAGCACACCCGTCTGGGCAACTCGGGTCTCAAGGTGAGCCGGATCTCGCTCGGCTGTATGAGCTTCGGGGACACCTCCCGCGGCTTCAACGAGTGGGCCCTCGGCGACGAGGAGGCCCAGCCGTACTTCGAGCAGGCCGTCGACCTCGGCATCACGTTCTGGGACACGGCAAACATCTACGGCATCGGCAGCTCGGAGGAGATCACCGGGCGAGCGCTGAAGAAGTACGCCCGCC
The DNA here is from genome assembly GCA_963721745.1 of uncultured Actinomycetota bacterium. GTDB lineage: Bacteria > Actinomycetota > Actinomycetes > Propionibacteriales > Actinopolymorphaceae > Thermasporomyces. The sequence continues at coordinate 312,232 of CAVRKO010000012.1, forward strand.
GCGAGGACATCGTCCTGGCGACCAAGGTGCGCTTTAAGATGCACGACGGACCGGGCGGCTCGGGCCTGTCCCGCAAGGCAATCATGGAGCAGATCGACGCCTCGCTGACCCGACTCGGCACCGACCATGTGGACCTGTACCAGATCCACCGCTTCGATCCCGAGACGCCGGTCGAAGAGACGATGGAGGCCCTGCACGACGTCGTCAAGGCAGGCAAGGCGCGCTACCTCGGGGCGTCGTCGATGTGGGCCTGGCAGTTCGCCAAGCTGCAGCATGCCGCCGACCTGCATGGCTGGACGCGCTTCGTCTCCATGCAGAACCAGTACAACCTGATGCAGCGCGAGGAAGAGCGGGAGATGTTCGGACTGCTCGCCGACCAGGGAGTCGGCAGCATTCCGTACAGCCCGCTGGCAAAGGGCCGACTGGCCCGGCCCTGGGGCGAGCACACCCACCGATTCGACCACGATCCCGTCGGTCGCCGGTTCGACATCGACAGCGACCGGCCGATCGTCGAGGCGGTCCAGCAGGTCGCGGAGGCGCGCGGCATCCCGATGGCACAGGTCGCGTTGGCCTGGGTGCTCAAGCACCCGGGTGTGACCGCCCCCATCGTCGGAGCCACCAAGCCGCACCACCTCCCGGACGCCGCGGCCGCGCTCGACGTCCACCTGTCCGACGACGAAACCCGCACCCTGGAAGAGCACTACGGCCCGCACCTGCCGACCGGCCTCTGACCTAGTGCCCTGCGTCGTCCGTTCGCCGGACGCCGGACGCATGGTGCCGGACGCATAGGCTTTCGCCGTGCCCGAACTCCAGCGCCTCCGCCTCGACCACGCACCAGCCCTACTCGCGTTCGAACAGGAGAACCGCGCCTACTTCGCGGCCTCGATTCCCGACCGTGGCGACGACTACTTCGCCGAGTTCGACGCCCGGCTCCAGAGTCTCGTCGACGACCAGGCCGCCGGGTTGCTCCACTTCCACGTGCTCGTGGACGGCGGCGGTCAGGTGGTCGGGCGGGTCAACCTCGTCGACGTGGCCGATGGCTCGGCCGAGCTCGGGTACCGGATCGCCGAGAAGGCCGCCGGCAAAGGGCTGGCCACCGCCGCCGTAGGCGAGGTCATCGTTCTGGCCGCCGCGGACTACGGCCTGACCACCCTGCGGGCGGCGACGACCCTCGACAATGCGGCCTCGCGTGCGGTCCTCGCCCGGACCGGGTTCGTTCCCCTCGGCGATACCGTGTTGAGCGGCCGCCCCGGGATTCGCTACGTACGAGACCTTGCAGACGCCGGCTGAGAGCCCACTGCGGCGCGCCCGTACGCCGTGCCTTGCTGGCGGCCAACGCGAAGACCGTCAGGACGGCTCAGTCCACCTCGGGCAGGGTGGGGTGCTCGGTCGGGTAGAGACCCGCCGCAAACCCGTAGACGGTGCTGCCGGAGCGCGGTAGCTGCGCGAACTCCTGGACGACGGCCTCGACCCGCTCCCAGAACTCCGCCGCCCGCTCCCGCGGGATCCGGGCGTGGAAAAGGGTCGAGCGCAGGGTGTCGTCCTGGTGGGCAGGGACGGACTCGGCCGCGGCCATGGAGAGCCGGTTGATACACACGACTGTCTCCGGATCCCCCGGCTGGTTGACGACCCCGATGTTGAAGCTCCGGGCGGTGCGCCCGTAGTAGCGCTCGTCGATGGCACGTACGCGCTTGGTCCGCACGACGCGGAGCAGGCCCGCGTCCACCAGCACGCCGACGTGATGGGCGGTGGTGCTCTTGGGCCGGCCCACCGCCTCGGCGAACTCGCTCACCGTCCCGGCCCGCTCGAGCACCAGATCGAGCAGGGTGATCCGTAGGGGGTTGGACAGCGCCCGGAGCTGCGCGGGCTCGGACACGACCAGCTGGTCCGCCAGGTCGTAGTCCGGAAGTTCAGTATTGCGCGACATAGTTCGATCATTCTAAAGTATTGGTTCGTTGGCAGCCGGAGGGGTCACCACCCCCAACTGAGGACGGAACCGATCATGGCTGAGGTCTTGTTGTTTCACCACGCTCAGGGACAGACGAAGGGGTTCCTCGCCTTCGCCGATCAGCTGCGCGACGCCGGGCACACCGTGCATGCGCCGGACCTCTACGCCGGTCAGACGTTCGGCTCCCTCGACGAGGGCATCGCGCACGCCAGGGGCATCGGCTTCGGAACCCTCATGGAACGCGGCATCGCCACCGCCGACAGACTCCCGGCTGGCCTGGTCTATGCAGGCTTCTCGCTCGGGGTGATGCCGGCGCAGAACCTCGCGCAGAGCCGCGCCGGAGCCCGCGGCGCGCTCCTGTTCGACGCCTGCCTTCCCACCTCGGAGTTCGGTTCCGGCTGGCCCGAGGGCGTCCCCGTCCAGGTGCACGGGATGGATCGCGACCCGTTCTTCGCCGAAGAGGGCGGCGACCTCGACGCGGCCCGCGCGCTCGTTGCCGAGACCGATGACGCCGACCTGTTCCTCTACCCCGGTGACCAGCACCTCTTCGCCGACAGCTCGCTCGCGGCGTACGACGCGGAAGCCACCGCGCTCCTGACCGAGCGGGTGCTCGACTTCCTCCGCGCGCTCTAGCCCCTGGACGCCGACTCGTCAACCGAACCGTCACGGCGAAACGGTCAGCCGAACTGCCAGCCGATCAGGTTCCAGTGCTGGCAGAACCACGCCAGTCCGACCATGCCGGCCAGCAGGATCACCTGGTGGGCACGGGCCACGGCACCGATGTTCGGTCCCTTCCAGGCGGTCGCCGTGACCACGGTCGCCGCGAGGGCGAGGCCGAGGAATGGCAGCGGCAGCAGGAGCAGCAGCCGGAGGCTCGTCGGCGGGCCGTACAGGACGCTGGTCCCGCCGATCAGGGCGCCGGCGAGCAGGATGACGAACGCCAGACCGACCGCGGCGCCCAGAGTGGCAAGCACCCGGCCGGTCCGCCAGCTTCGCGAGGCACGCGACGGGCGGCTGCGGATCCGGCGGGCCGCCGCGACCAGCGGTACGCCGAGGATCGCCGTCACCGCCGTGAGCCCGAACACCAGCAGGACGCCGAGGTTGACGGTGATGCTGTCCGGCGGAGGTACGCGTTCGAAGGCCGACCCGTCCGTGACCGCGTACGTGCCCTTCCCGCTGACGAAGGTGAGCCGCTGGGATGCGCCATCCTGCTGGTAGAGCCCGGGAGCGAGCGGGGTCCACGTACCACCCCTGAAGGCGAGCTTCCCGCCGCCGGTGGCACGCAGCCGGGACGACGTCGTGAGGATGAGCAGCTTCTCGACGGTCGACTCGGAGTTGCGCGCGGGTCGGTAGAACCCTTGCACCTCGTCCGCCGAGGGGGCCCTGCCGGTGCCGGTTCGCGCCGCCGGTTCGGCCCGGGTTCCCGGTAGGAAGCGGTCGAAGAACTCGGGGATGACCTCGGTGAGTGCGTCGATTCCGCCGGGGGCGTTCGCGGAGAGGAACAGGCCGAGACCGGTGTCCGGCACCAGCAGCAACGCGCTCGCGAACCCCTCCCAGTTGCCGTCGTGCATGATCACCCGATGCCCGTTGAGCGTCTGCTCCTTGAACCCGTGCGCGTACCCGTCGATCCGCGGGTCGGCGGCGAAGGATCGTCGGTGCATGAGGGCGGCCGTCGACCGCGCGAGGATGCGGCCATCGCCGACGCGGCCGTCCTGCAGGTGGGCGAGCATGAACGTCGCCATGTCGTTCGCGCTGGCGCTGATCGAGCCGTCCGGCGCCATGTTGTCGAAGACGAACGGCTTGCGCTGGTAGGCGCTGTCCTCGAAGTCGTAGCTGCGCGCCTGGTCCGCGGCCAGTCGGGGCGGGACCGGTTCGGAGGCAGTGGTGTGCCGCATCCGCAGGGGCGTGAGGATGTGGTCACGTACGTACTGGTCGTACGGCTGTCCGGTCACCGTGGAGACGATGTAGCCCGCGAGCGCGGCGCCGTAGTTGGAGTACGCCGAGACTTCACCGGGTGGTCGCACCCGGGTGGGTACGTGGCGGGCGAGGTAGGTGCCCAGCGGGACGACGTTGGCGCTGCGGCGCGCTCCGATGCCGATCAGGCTGTCCTCGAACCCGGCGGTGTGGTTCATCAGATCCTCGAGGGTGATCGGTTTCTGGTACGTCGCGGGGATCTGGAACGTGGTGAGGTAACGGTTCACGTCCTCGTGCAGGTCCAGCTTTCCCTGCTGCACAAGCTGCATCACCGCCGTCCAGGTGAACAGCTTGGTGATCGAGGCGATCCGTACCATCGAGGTCTCCGGGTCGAACGCGGTCCGGTGTTCGCGATCGGCGAGTCCGTATCCCTTGCTGTAGAGGGACTTCCCGGCGCCGACGACCGAGATCACCGCTCCGGGCACGTGGTGCGACGCGAGCCGGCGGGGCACTGCCGCGTCGAAGAAGCTCGCCAACTCGGCGGTGCTCGGGACTCCTGTCGACACCTTCGGCGCGGCCGCCGTCGCGTCGAGTCGTGGGTCCCTGGCGGCTGGACTCGCCGACGCGGCCGCGCTCGGTCCTGCTGCCAGCAGGGCGAGCCCGGCGCACCCCGCGAGGAACTGCCGATGCCCACGCGGGCAACGCCCCCATGACGGAAGGCGGATCGCAATCCGGATGAATCGCCCCACAGCGTCCTCCTGAACTGTTGGTGTCGCGACTGGACCCCACAGTGCGGCGCCAGGACCCGCGTCCACATCACCGCCAGGGCGAGACCAGGACCTCGACGAAAGTCGGAGACTCCGGCGGCATCGATCGACCCTGGTAGGAGGAGTCCTGGCGGCCCGCGTGCGTACGCTGGGCCGGTGGTCTGGTACCGGACGGCCCTGCGGCGAGCGGCCACGCTTGGCCCTCAGGCGGTCAGCGCGGCGGCCGTGGTCCTGTGCCTGGCCCTCACGCTCCTTGCCGTCAAGACGCCGTGGTCACCGCTTCCGCCCCTGGTGATCGCCGCCTCCGGGCTGGTCGCCAGCGCCGCCCTGTGGTTCCGCGGCCGCTGGCCGACGCTGGTGGCTCTCGTCGCCGCGGGAGCGAACGCCTTGTCGGGCAACCCGGGTCCGTTGCTGATCAGCCTGTTCTCCGCCGCCCGGGCGGGCTCTGGCTGGCGGCTCGTGGTCCTGGCATTCATCGGCCTGGCGGGGTTCCTCGGCCCGGACTGGGTCAGTCGGGGTCGGGTCGACGCGAACGCGCTGCTGTCCGCCCTTGCCGCGACGGTCGTGGTGCTGGCGACGGGAGGCTACGCGGCGGCTCGACGCGAGCTGACGAACTCCCTGCGAGACCGGGCCGAACGCGCAGAGGCCGAGCAACACCTGCGGGAAGAGCAGGCCCGGACCGCCGAGCGCGTACGGATCGCACGGGAGATGCACGACGTACTCGCGCACCGGGTCACCCTCATCTCCCTGCACGCGGGTGGTCTGGAGGTGAACCCGCACGCGGAGCCCGCCCGGATCCAGCAGGGCGCCACCCTGATCCGGGCCACGGCGCAGGAGGCCGTCGAGGAGCTGCGGAACATCCTCGGCGTCTTGCGGGCGGGCCACCGCGACGACGACGGCGATGCGTCCGTTGCCCTGAAGGACTCCCCCGACCTGCACCGGCTGGTGGAGTCCTGGGCACAGGCGGGCACGACCGTCACCCTCACGGGCGAGACCGGTACGTTGCCGGCAGGCTCGGCGCGGGCCGCGTACCGCCTGGTCCAGGAGGGACTGACCAACGCACACAAGCATGCGCCGGGCGCGGCCGTCACCGTCCGCGTCGCTCGGTCCGACGGGACCGGCGGGAACGACGTCACGGTCACGGTCACCAACGAGCCACCACGTCAGCAGGCGCCGCCGTTTCCTGGTGCCGGTGTGGGCCTGGTCGGCTTGGCAGAACGTTTCCGGCTGGTCGGCGGTACGGTCCGCAGCGGACCCGACGAGGCGGGAGGCTGGTGCCTCGAAGGCAGCCTGCCGAGCTCCCCCGAATCCGCCGGACCCACCGTGAGGGAACCCCGTGATCAGGACACTGCTCGTCGACGATGAGTCCCTGGTCCGCGCCGGACTGCGGTTCATCATCGAGTCCGCGCCCGACCTCGAGGTCGTCGACGAGATCGACGACGGCGAGAAGGTGGTCGCCGCGGTCCGCCGCACCCGACCCGACGTCGTCCTGATGGACATCCGGATGCCGCGTACCGACGGACTCGCCGCCACCGAGGCAGTGCGTCAGATCGCGGACCCACCGGCGGTCATCGTGCTGACGACGTTCGACAGCGACGAGTACGTCTTCAGGGCACTGGAGGCAGGTGCCTGCGGGTTCCTGCTCAAGGACACGTCGCCGCACGACCTGCTCCGAGCGATCCGGCTGGCGTACGACGGTGACTCCATGCTGTCGCCGCGGGTGACCCGTCGACTGATCCACCGGGTCACGGCCGACCACGCCGCCAGGCGCCGGCACGAGACGGTCGCCCGCCTGGGCGTCCTCACGACCCGCGAACGCGAGGTGCTCACCGAGGTCGGTCTCGGTCGCTCCAACGCCGAGATCGCCGCCAGCCTGCACATGAGCGAGGCGACCGTGAAGAGCCACGTGTCCCACCTGTTCGACAAGCTCGGCGTCACGAACCGCGTCCAGGTGGCCATCGCCGCCTACCGCGCCGGCCTGGTCGACTGAGTCGGGCCACCTCCGAGGTCGGCGGCCAGGGCCGTCGCGTCGTCCCAGCCATAGACGACCGCGTCGAGGAGCACACCCGAGTCGTCGAAGGGCCGCTCACCGAGCAGGGTGCCGCCGATCCGTTCGTAGAACGCGCGGGCGGGGTGGTTGGCAGCGAGAACGCCGATCAGCAGCCGCCGCCGTCCCCGCGAGACCAGGAACGCCACGAGGTCCGCGAGCAGGGCCCGGCCGATCCCGCTGCCCTGACGGTTCGTGTCCACGTACAACAGGTAACACTCGCCAGTCGGGTGCGCGGCCCGATTGGCGTCGTCGAAGGGCCAGGGTCTCGGCGAGCCGCCCATGGCAAGCCCGACAATCGCACCGGCCGCATCCTCGGCGACACAGACGTACTCCTCCGGGTCCTCCGCCTCGGCCAGCTCGCCCAACGTCCGCTCCCACCCCTGCGCGGACGTCTCGTATGTGCGTTCCAGGAGAAGCTTCTCGGGGACCTGGCCACGGTGCGCGCTGCGAAACGTGTCGACGAACGTCCGGCTCATCGCCGGCACGTCCTCGACGGTCGCCGCCCTGACCGTGACCGCGGTGGGGTCGTTCACACCGCCACTCCCCTTCCGACAGCGCTTCCACCCGGCATGGAGCGCGGATCCCTGCAGCTGTGCGGGTCCGCCAGACCCTCGCAGGACCAGACCCTCGCAGGACCAGACCCTCGCAGGACTAGACGCCTCGCAGGACGTGTCGAAGGTACTCCCTGCGGTTGAGCGGGTTGTGGTCCGTCCGCGGCCGGGACGGCGGTGTGCCGGCGCCGACCGGACGGTGGTGGTCGAACGCGGACTCGAGGACGCCCTCGCCACGGGTCAGCCCCGGCAGCTGTTGCTGCAACTCGTGTACGCGAGCCGCCGGGATCGTGCCCTCCAGCGTGACCGCCGTGCCATGGACGGCCGGGGTGTCCGGGACGGCTCGCAACCGGGCGAGGACCGGCAGCATCGCCGCCGAGCGTGTCGGCCGGGATCTCGAGCTGGAAGCGGTGGATCGGCTCGCACACGGCGGTGCCGGCCTCCTGCAGGGCGCTCATCAGGACCAGCGGCACCAGCTTGCGGAAGTCTCCGGGCCCGGTGCCCGGAGAGGTGAACCCGGACTCGTACATCGTGACCACGCAGTCGGTGACCTGCCACCCGTGGATCCCGTGCTGCAGCGTCTCGCGTACGGCGTCCTCGAGCGCACCGCGGAAGTCCTCGACGGTCTTGTAGACGTGGATGGGAACGGTCTCGATCTTGACGTCCAGCTCGAACGTCACACCCGAGTCGGGCGGAGCGGGCTCGACCCGGAGCCCGACGGTGGCGAGGAACGGGTTCGGTTCCTTGCCGAGCAGCTCGATCGCCTCGCCCGTACCCGCCGGGCGTTCCACACAGATCGTCGTCGTCTCGCGGAACGTGACGTCGAGCTGGTAGTCCACCGCCAGCGTCGCCTGGATGACCTCCTTCTGCACCTCGCCGTAGAGCGAGACATAGATCTCCTGGCGGATGTCGTCCTGGCGCAGGTTGATCAGCGGGTCCTGTTCGGCCACCTGGGTGAGCGCCACATGCAGCGCGCCCTTGTCGGACGGGCGGCTGGGGACGACGACCGTCTCCAGGGTGGGAGGTGCGAAGAATCGCTGCGGCGCCGTGGTGCGGGCGTCACCGATCGAGTCGCCGATCCGGACGTCGCCGAGGCCCCACACCTTGGCGATCTGCCCGTTCGTCACCGAGGCGCACGGGTGCGCGGACCCGCGGTCGAACACCGCGATCGCGGTGACCTTTGCCTGGTGGTCCTTACCGAACCGCACCCGGTCACGGGTGCGGAGCGTTCCCGAGAACATCCGGACGAAGGCGACCTTCTCACCGGCAACGCCGCGCTCGACCTTGAAGACCGTGCCCGAGATGGCCTCGTCCGCGTCGCCGCGCTCAGACGGCGTCGGCCACCGGCAGCAGCTCGGTCAGTCCGGCGATCAGCGCGTCCACGCCGCTGCCGGTGATCGCCGAGCCGAGGAACACCGGATGCACAAGGGCCCGGCGGGTCTGGGCCGCCAGCTCGGCACGCAGCCGGGAGTACGACACCGCGCCCTCGTCCTCGACGTACTCGGCCAGCAACGCGTCGTCCTGTTCGGCAAGCGACTCCGCCAGCGCGCTGGCGAACCTCACCTCACCTGGTCCGTACGGAACGAAGTCCGCCGTACGCGTGCCCAGCCCACTGGTCGTGCCCATGGGGACGATCGCGGGAGTCAACCGTTCGGAGATCTCCTCCAGCACCCGCTCCGCCGAAGCACCACCACGATCGATCTTGTTCACAAAGATCAACGTCGGAATGCCCAACCGCTGCAACGTCCGCATCAACACCCGCGTCTGCGCCTGCACACCCTCCACCGCAGACACCACCAACACCGCACCATCGAGCACACTCAACACCCGCTCGACCTCAGCAATGAAATCCGGGTGCCCCGGCGTATCGATCAGATTGACCGTGACACCGTCCAACACGAACGACACCACCGCCGACTTGATCGTGATCCCGCGCTGCCGCTCCAACGCCAACGAATCAGTCTGGGTACTGCCCGCATCGACACTACCGATCTCGTCGATCACACCAGCGGCAAACAACAACCGCTCGGTCAGAGTGGTCTTACCAGCGTCGACGTGCGCCAGAATCCCGAGGTTCAACGTGCTCACTAAGCGTCATGTCCTTTGGGTAGAAGACAAATCCCTTGGTGGTGGACATGAACGCTCGCCGCATGTTCCCTCTCCCTGGTCGATCGACGGTCGCCGCGAGTCAATCAGAGCGCGCGTACGGACGGCAATCGATTTGCCGGCGGCTGGCTGGCGGCTGGGCCGGCGTTCCGGCGCCTGCGCACGGTCGGCCGGCTGTGGTGGACTGTGGGCCATGTCCGCGATCAAGCCCCCTGCTCCGGTGATGCTGTGGGAGTCCGGCGATCCGCACGCCGCGCTGTCCGGGCGGTTCGGGTTCGCCGACGTCGCGCAGGTCGCGCAGTGGCTCACCTCCGTGCTGGCACGTACGTGGGGCATCGACGTGGTCTCCCTCCAACACCTCGTGCTCAGTGCCGGCAACGCGCTGGCGTGGCTGACGGCAGACACCGGCCGGCTCGTGGCGAAATGGTCCGCGGAGCCGGGATCTCCATCCGCGGCTGGCCGAGTTGGCCAGGCTCACCGCCTGGTTGGAGCGCGACGGCCTGCCGGTGTCCGCGCCAGTGCGCTCCATGGAGGGACCGCGCCAGGTCGAGGTCGACGGCCGGTCCATGGGCGTCCAGCGGGTGGTCGACGGCACCCTCCTCGACGTCTCCGACCCGGCGCAGGTGCACGCGGCCGGTGCCGCCCTGGCCGCCCTGCACCTGGCCCTGGCGCGGTATCCCGAGGTCGACCGCCTCACCGGACGGAGCGGCCACGACCGACCCGAGCCGCTCGAGGATCGGATCACCGGTTGGGTCGAGGCCGTGGGCCGGGACCGGCCCACGGCCGCGGTGGAAACCCTCGACGACTGGCTGGCCCCCCTGCGATCTGACCACGACCTCCCCGCACAGCTGGTCCACAACGACTTCCGGTCGGCCAACGTGGTGTGGTCGGGCACCGGAGTCGCCGCTGTCCTCGACTTCGAGAACGCCACCCTCGACTACGCCGTGATGGACGTCGCCCACGCGGCCGTCCTGCTCGGAACGCGGTTCAGGAACTGGGGGCCGCCCCCACCGGAGGCCCAGGAGATCTTCCTGGCCGGCTACCAGGCGATCCGCCCCCTGACTCCGGACGAGGACGCCTGGCTCCGCCCTCTGATCTTGTGGCGCACGCTGTCGTTCCTTCCGCCTGGCGAGGATCCCGCCGGTTGGGGCAGGTCCGTCGCGCACCGGCTCGCGGCAGGTCCCGGCCCGAGCCGAGGCCCGCGCGGCGGCGGAAACCCTGTGCAGATCACCGAAGCTCCTCGCTAGAGTCCGCGCCATGCCGCTCATGGACGTCTAGCGCCGCAGTCTCGTCGCCCGAGCCGCAGCCGCCCCGCCCCCGCCTCCGTACGCCTTCCCGCGTGAGGGTCCCGGCCGCTGCCACTCGGCATTCAGGCATCCCTGTTCCCTCGGTCCCAGGTTGCGTGCCTCGCGTCGGGCGTTCCAGTCGGCGATTCCCTCTTCCCGTGCCGATGGTGGTGCACCGTGGCGAGCTCGCCGCGCCGACCGGACCCGCCCCAGCGCCGGAGGCGAGACCACGCATGTCCACGTCCAACCCCTCGGATCACCACAGGTACGCCGGCCAGCCTGGCCAGCCCAGCCGTGGTGGAGCCGTCCTGATCGGCTCGATCCTGCTCGGCTCCGTCGGCGGCGGGCTCTTCCTGCCGCTCTCGATCGTCTACTTCACCGCGCTCACCGATGTGCCGCTGGCTCTGCTCGGCACCCTGCTCAGCGCGTCCGCCGCGGTCACGATCCCCATTCCCCTGTGGGCGGGCGCGCTGGCCGACCGGATCGGCCCACGACCGCTGGTGATCGGATCCCAGCTCCTCACGGCCGTCGCGTATCTCGCGTACGGCTCGGTGACCGAACCGCTCGGGATCTTCCTCGCCTCGGCGGTGGGTGCGGTCGGCGGCAGGTTCTTCTGGTCGTCGATCTTCACGCTCATCGCCGACTACGCCGACCACGCCACGGTGTCGCGCAAGGAGGTCTGGTTCGCGTGGGCCAACATCGTGCGCACCGTGGGGCTCGGTGTCGGCGGACTCCTCACCGGCCTCGTGATCGCCGACGGCCGGGATGCTGCGTACCGCGCCGTCGCCCACGCCTCGTGCGCGTGTTACGCGGTCGCGACCGCCGCTCTCACGGCGTTCCTGCGGGTGCCGCGCCGACATCGTGCCCCCGGCGGGCCAGCGCTCGGGTACCGCACGTTGTTCGGTGACCACGCGTTCCTCGGCTTCACCGCACTCAACAGCTGCTACGCGCTCTCCACCGTCATGCTCGGGCTCGCACTGCCGACGTTCGTACGGACCGCACTCCACGGCCCTGCCTGGCTGACCTCGACAATCCTGGTGGGCAACGCGGTTCTCATCGCACTCCTGGGTAGTCCACTCACCAGGCAGCTCGCTCCATGGCGGCGCACCCGGGTCCTGTGTGTGGCAGCAGGTCTCTGGACCGCCTGGTGCCTCGTCTGTGCGGCCGTCGCGGGAGGCCATGGCCACGGCGCCCTGGTGGCACTGGCCGGCGCGACGTTCCTGTTCACCCTTGCCGAGGTGATGCACGCTCCGGCCTCGATGGCGATCGCGGCGGCGACGGCACCGATGCAGGCGCGCGGACGATACCTCGCGGTGTTCCAGTACTCCTTCGTAGCCGCCGAGATCGGTGCGCCGGTCTTCTTCACCTCGCTCTTCGAGATCGCGTACGCGCTGCCGTTTCTCGTCCTCGCCGGCATCAACCTGGTGGGCCTGGCCGGCACGGTGTGGCTCGAACGGCGCCTCCCCGCACAGGCGATGCGCGAGCCCACACCCTCGGCCGCGCCGGCCTGACCTGACCAGCCGCGGAACCGTCCTCGACGGAATCACCCGCGGGTCGACATGATGTTTTTGTCGCTTTTCGAGCGATTCGAGCCGGTCCGGATCCGGCCGGACCACGGCGAAGCCGGGTAGGAGCGTGAGGCACGTGAAGCTGGAGCGCCGACAACTGACCAGGCGGGACTGCCTGCGCGTCGGTGGCGTCGGGCTGGTCGCGACGTTCGGGTCGGGCTGCGAGCTGTTGTCGACCGACCCGGCGTCCGACCAGGCCGACAATGCCGGCGGCGGACCGGCGGCGGCCGCGAGCAAGGAGGCGCCAGCGCTTGCCAGCCAGGTGAAGTCCGGCCAGCTGCCGCCGCTTTCGAAGCGGCTGCCCAGCAGTCCGCTGGTGCTCCAGCCGACCGAGCGAACGGGGACCTACGGCGGACGCTGGCACACCTGCACGCAGTCGGTGCCGGGCGACGCCTACGAGATGATCGGGTACGACGGCCTGGTGCGGTGGGACCCGGGATGGTCGAAGGTCATCCCCAACATCGCGAAGTCCTGGCAGATCGGCGACGGCGGCAGGACCTACACCTTCCAGCTGCGTACGGGAATGAAGTGGTCCGACGGCAGCCCGTTCACCGCCGCGGACATCGCGTTCGCCTACCAGGACGTGCTGCAGAACAAGGAGCTCACCCCGCAGTTCCCCGAGTGGCTGACCGTGCGCGGGCAGCCCGGAACGTTGGAGCAGGTGGACGAGCACGCCGTCAGGTTCCGCTTCGTCGAACCCCATGCGCTCCTCCTGGAGCGGCTCGCGACGCCCGACGGAAGCATCCTGACGGCGCTGCCGAAGGCGTACTTCCGGCAGTTCCACCCGAAGTACAGTCCGGACGCCAAGCAGCGCGCGAAGGACGAGGACCTGCCCAACTGGACCGATCTGTTCTTCGCACGGGGCGGCGCCGGACCGCTCGACATCGGGCCATGGCAGACGGTCGACCTGCCCACGCTGCTGGCGTGGAAGGTCGGCAAGCCGATGACCGGCTCGGGCCACTTCGTCGGAGAACGCAATCCGTACTACTGGAAGACCGACCCCGACGGGCGCCAGCTGCCGTACCTCGACGAAGTGGTCATCGACGTGGTCACCGACCCGAAGACGGCCGCCCTGCAGACGACGGAGGGCCGTTACAGCCTCCCTCCCAGCGATCTCATGACGCTGCAGGACAAGCCGGTGATGGCGGCGGCGCGTACGGAGGGGAAGTACCACTTCGTCGAGTGGGTCACCTCGTCGATGAACGACGCGATCGTCTCGCTCAACCTCACCCACCGCGACCCGGTCCTGCGGAAGGTCTTCCAGAACAGGGACTTCCGGATCGGGCTGTCGTACGCCATCAACCGACCCGAGGTCATCCAGGCCGTCTACCAACGACAGGGAAAGCCATGGCAGGTGGGGCCACGGCCGGAGTCGGAGTTCTACGACGAGAAGCTCGCCACCCAGTTCACCGCGTACGACGTGGCCAAGGCCGACGCGCACCTCGACCGGGCCGGGCTGGACCAGCGTGACCCGCAGGGCTTCCGGCTGCGTCCCGACGGTGCTCGGATCGCGTTCGACGTGGAGATTCCCACCGGGTTCAAGCCAGCGTGGACCGATGCGGCGGACCTGCTCAAGGGGTACTGGAAGACCGTCGGAATCGAGCTGCGGATCAAGAGCGAGACGGACTCGCTCTTCACCGAACGGGTCGAGGCCAACCAGCACGACGCCGTGATGTACGACGGGAACGCCGGACTGCGCGACGCCCTGCTCGACCCGACGTGGTACTTCCCGTACAGCGGTGGGTCCTACTTCGCGGTCGAGTGGGCCAACTGGTACGCCACGGGCGGCAGCGACGGAGCGGAGCCGCCGGCGTACGCGCGCGAGCAGATGAGGCTGTACGACCGGGTCAAGACGACGATCGACCACACGCAGCAGCGGGAGCTCTACCGGAGAATCCTCCGGATCGCGCAGGAACAGTTCTATGCCATCGGCCTGGTGCTGCCGGCGGCCGGCTACAACGTCGTCCAGGACCACCTGCACAACGTCCCGAAGTCGGTGCCCGAGGCCTGGCTCTACCCCGATCCCGGCCCGACCCGGCCCGAGCAGTTCTTCGTCGACCAGGCGTAACCGTTCGCGGCCGCGATCCCTGGCAGACAACCGATCCCGACCCGCGCGGGTCATACTGGCACCAGCGCTCGGCCCGCACCCACGGTGCGAGAAAGCGGGGCTGCCATGCCAAGGATCTGGTCGGGTTGTGCCGCGGCGGTGGTCGTCGCCGTCGCCGTCGGGTGCGGTCCGCAGCCGTCGGTCGCCGCGCCGACCGCCCTCTCGACGCAGACAGAGCTCGACGTCCTGCTCGACGAGGCCGTGGTTCGTGGCGGTGACGGCCTCACCGTGCGCGCCCTTCCGGCAGGGACGCTGCGCGAGGGCAGCCCCACCGTCTCGATGATCCTGCTGCAGTCCGACCGGCGCAGGTCCATGGCCGGCCTGGTCCGGTTCGCGGGGAAGGCGCGTCGCTCCGACGGTGGCGCCGACCTCGGCGCGACGGGGATGTGCGGGCGAGGTTGGTCGGCGACCGGACACAGGCTGCACGCAGATCCGTGCAGTGCCCTCGAGGCGGTCACGCAGATTCCGGCCGGTCGGGCGTTCGCGCTGCGGGTGCTGTTGTATCCGGCGACCGGCTCCGGCCCGGTGACGACCGGGACCTACGACCTGACCGTCCCGCTCGACGAGCGCGGGACCGTACGGCTCGACCTGCGGTACCGCGTCGTCGAGTCCGGCCAGGCGACCCTTCCAGCCTGGCCGGCCGAGACGCTGCCGCTGGCGATCACGTTCGAACCGTCGCCTGCCAACCAGTGGTGGAGGCTGCGCGTCCGGATCGAGGACGGGTACGGCCGGGTCATCGACGAGCGGGACCTGGCCGGCTACCGGAGCGAGCACCCGGATCTGGAACGCGAGGGCGTGTTCACGATCGACGTACCGTCCGCCCTTCCGTTCCACCCGGTGCTCCTCGAACGCCTCGGCGGCACGTGGGTCCCCTGCAACCGTGGCACCGACATCGTGACCGAGGAACGCACGTCACCGACCACCCTGCTGACCAGCGGGTGTTTCCGGCAGTGAGCCTCGTCGAGGGCTCCCCGCGATTGTCGAGGGCTCCCCTGCGATCCTCGCGATCCGTGTGGTTCCGGCGGCCGGCGCGGGCATCCGATCCGGACCTGTTGTCACATCCGCCGCGGCTCGCGGGTCACGTCTGTGAACGGCACGCTGTGACCCTCACGCCTCTGACCCTCACGCCGTGACCGGCCCGCGAACGGGAGAATGTGACCGATGGACGATCAGGACTGGCTGGCGGAGCAGTTCCAGGAGCACCGTTCCCATCTCCGGGCGGTCGCCTACCGGATGCTCGGCTCCTTGAGTGAGGCCGACGACGCCGTACAGGAGGCCTGGCTCCGGCTCAGCCGCTCCGACACGGACGAGGTAGAGAACCTCGGCGGATGGCTGACGACGGTCGTGGCGCGGGTGTGCCTGAACATGTTGCGTTCGCGCCGGTCCCGGCGCGAAGACCCGCTGGACGCGCACCTCCCCGATCCGATCGTGAGCCGCGCGGACGATCTCGACCCCGAGCACGAGGTGCTCCTTGCCGACTCGGTCGGCCTGGCCATGCTCGTGGTGCTCGACGCGCTGACACCCGCCGAGCGGCTCGCCTTCGTCCTGCACGACATGTTCGCCGTACCGTTCGACGAGATCGCCCCCATCGTGGGCCGCTCGGAGATGGCGGCCCGGCAGCTCGCGAGCCGGGCACGCCGCCGGGTCCAGGGTTCGGCGGCGGTTCCCGACGCCGACCTCGTTCGCCAGCGCGAGATCGTCGACGCCTTCCTCGCCGCCTCGCGCGACGGCGACTTCGAGGCGCTCCTCGCGCTCCTGGATCCGGACGTCGTGCTCCGCGCCGACTATGGCGCCGCCCCCACCGGGCCGACGCGGGTCCGTGGTGCGCGGGCCGTCCTCGAGCGGGCGACGTCGTACTCGAGATTCGCGCAGTTCGCCCGTCCGGTCCTCGTGAACGGCACACCGGGCCTGATGACCGCGCCGAACGGCCGGCCGTTCGCCGTCATGGCGTTCACGGTGCGGAACGGCAAGATCGTCGAGATCGACGTTCTCGTCGGGAGCGAGAGGCTGGACCAGCTCGGTCTGGAGGCGCTGGACGACTGACGCTGACCTCGTGCGGCCGTTCCCCGTGCGGCGGTCCTCGGAGCGCAGCGGCGGGAAGGTTATTGGCACGACGTGCGGCGAGCCAGCACCTATCGTCGGGTCCGTGGCCCCCTCCAGCGCGTACACCGACCCGCGCCTGGTCGCGTTGTACGACTCGCTGAACCCCTTCGCCGACGACTCCGCGTTCTACCTCGGCCTCGCTGCGGAGCTGTCCGCCGGCTCGATCGTGGACATCGGTTGCGGGACAGGGCTACTGGCCTGCGAGCTGGCGCACCGGGGCCACGTCATGACCGGCGTGGACCCCTCCGCGGCCATGCTCGACGTCGCCCGCCTTCGCCCGGGCGGCGAGAACGTGCGCTGGATCGAGGGGGACGCGAGTGCCGCGGTCGGGGCACAGGCAGATCTCGCCCTCATGACCGGCCACGTGGCGCAGGTCATCCCGGACGATGCCTGGTCGACGACCCTCTCCGATGTGCACCAGGCGTTGAAGCCGGGTGGGCACCTGGCGTTCGAGAGCCGGAACCCGATCCCCCAACCGTGGACCGCATGGACGCCGTACGCATCTCGCCGGACGGTCGCGGACCCGGCCCTGGGAGACGTCGAGGTGTGGCACCAGCTCATCGACGTCCGAGACGACGTGGCGCTGGTCGAGAGCCACTATCGCTTCGAGGCCACGGGCGAGGAGCTCAGGTCTACCGGCGAGCTGCGGTTTCCCACCCAGGAAGCGCTCACGCGGTCGCTGACCACGGCCGGCTTCTCCGTACGCCAGGTCTACGGTGACTGGAACCGCAACCCCGCCGGGCCCGAGAGCCCCGAACTGATCTTCGTCGCCGTCCGCGCCTGAGCTGCCGGTCGCGCCGAGCCGCATCCTGGGATCATGGTCGGATGTCTGCCTACGTGATCTCAGAGGTCGAAGTGCGGGACGAGGCGCAGGCCCAGCGCTATCGCGAACTCGCTTCCGCGTCCATCCAACGCCATGGTGGGCGCTACATCGTCCGCGGCGCCTCGCCGGACGTGCCGGAGGGCGAGTGGCCCTCGAAGCAGGTCGTCGTGATGGTCGAGTTCGACACGATGGACCAACTACGCCGGTGGTACGCCTCGGATGACTACGCCGAGGCGCTCGCCCTTCGTGACACGGCGATTCGTCGCCGGCTGCTGTTCGTCGAGGGCGTCGGTGGTGCGCTGGTTCATCCTGAGGCGGGTCAACCCAGCAGCTGACCGCGCCCGAGCTATCCGCGCCGAAGCTTCTTGCGCAAGCGTCGCTTGACGCGACGCACCACGATGGACGTGAGCTGCTTGGACGTGAGGGAGTTCACGGTCGGTGCGGGGTGAACGGTCGTTGGCGCCTCGGGCGGTGTCATCGCGAAGATGGTCGCGACGACCGCCTCCATCGCCGCGTCGGACGGAAGGACAGGGGCAGCGAGGTCGGCGTCGGCGCCATCCTCGGTGCCCGGTGCCGGCGGAGTACCCAGCGTGGAGATGTCCCCGACGATGCGAACGCCCAACGTGGCGATCTTCTCGGCGGCGGCGGCGCCGACCTCGGCCGCCCGCTCCAGCGCCCACTGCGGCGTCGTGATCCGGGGCTCGTCCGGGCCCGGCTTGCGCCCGGTCTGCAGACGCATGACGAGGCCTTCTCGCACGACGTCGCGATAGAGCTCGGCCGGCCAGCCCTGCCGCTTGAACTCGCAGTTGAGGTGGCGGACGAGCTCGGTCTCGCCGAGCGTGAGCGATCGGTTGGCCCAGTCCTCCTCCGGCACGAGCAGGCCGTCGGGAAGCCCGACGAGCTTCTCGATCGTTCGCAGGTTGATCTGCCGGTCCGACGGATCGGGGACGATGACCGTGACGTTCTCGGGACCGACGATCGACGCCCAGCGTTCGATCAGCACGTCGTGCTGGTGGCGCTTCCAGAACGTCACCGTCGGCGGGCTGTAGGGCGGCTTGTTGAACATCGTGTCCAGCCAGTCCGGATAAGACGCCCTGAGCCGGTTGCGGACGTACTGCTGCCAGGCCGACGGCAGGATCCGTGCCAGCGGGCGGAGCGTCACCAGGACGTGCACGCGTTGGCCGCCCAGCTCCTCGACGATCTTGCGGGCGGTCTCGTCGTCGGCGTCGTCGAAGAACTCACTGCTCACGACGACCCGCTGCGCACTGGCGGCGGCCACCTGCTGCACCAGCCGCTCCCAGTGCCGCAGCTGCGCCGGGGGCTCGCCGGACAGGCCCTTGCCACCGGTCACCGCCAAGGCGGCCAACCAGTGCTGGCGTTCGCGGCCGGCATAGATCGCGCCGTGCTCGACCATCGCCGGTCGTGCCTCGCGAAGTGCGCTCTGAATGGCCGTGGTGCCGGTCTTGTGCGGACCGATGTGCAACAGCACGGCACGCTCGGGGAGCAACAGGTCTTCTACCAACACGGGCCTCCGCAGACGGAATCGCGCCACACTAACGCCGCACTCTCCGACCTGGGTGCGGCGACCGCAACCGACCGTGACAACGGACCGGTCGCGCCGTCGAACGGCCCCCTTCGTCCCCGCCTCGGCCGTCTGCGCACAATATCCCATCCCACCCACCCGGATTGGTCTCCCACCGGCGTTCCCGACCCGGTCGCGCCGCCCGTCCGGTGCCGACGGCGACTGCTTCCGCTGGCCGGAATCCCGCCAAGCCGGAACTCCGGATCACCCGAGCAGGGTCGTCCAGACTGGGGTGAGCGTCGAGGGGGAAGGGTCTGAAGCTCATGGGAGTCCCCGCAGACGAGGCTCGACAGCGCGGTGGCGCGCTGACCGAGTGGCCGCCGCTGGGCTTCTCGCCGTACGGGCTCGACGAGACCTGGCCGGGCTCGCGGCGGCTGGAGATGTTCGACGGACCGGCGGGCGTACCGTCGCCGTCGGTCTGGTTCGGCCACCGCGAGGTGGACCAGCCGGGCTACCTGCTCGTGGGAACCGGACCGCGGTCCCGATTCGCGCGGAACGCGGACGCGCACCCAGACCGGCAGGAGCGGGAGGCGGCCTGGTCGGCCGCGTACTGGTTGCTCAATCTCTCCCTGCCACACTTCGCCGTCCCCAGGCCGCCGGGCTGGAGTCGCAAGCTCACGGACCACATCCACGAGCAGGCCGACCGGCACGCCACCTGGCCGGTGGCGCTCTGGTACGTCGACGGCGAGACGGCGGACGCCCGGATCTGGCGGTTCGCACACGGCTGGGCGGGTTACACGGCCGCCCACGACGACCACCTGCTGATGCTGGTCGGTATCGACATCGACGTCGAAGGGTGGCATCTGGTGGCGTTCGACGACACCCGGCCGTACGGTTTCGACCTCGACCAGCCGCTCCGCGCCGGTCTTCTCAACGAGATCCTGGCCGAACGCGGTGGGCCGGAGCACGCCATCCCGGCACCGCGCGCGGACTGGCATCCCAACCATGTCGCCGTTCTGCGGAACTGACCTGGATCACACGACCGGAAATGCCGCGCACAAATGCCTTCCGTTCGACCGACTCCAAATTCCGGCCGGGCTCGTTTGCCTTGCCTTATGCACCAGGAAATGTCCGCCCACATCTTCGGACGGGGCGAACTGGAGGATCTTTCCGAACCGGGGTATGAACGGAATGGGGAGGTGTGTTCATGCCTACGTTGCCGGTCGGTGACCAGAATCCTGACGAGCGCCTCCGCGAACTAGAGGCGATGCTGAATGCGATCACCGAGTACCAGATCATCAAGCTTGATGTGAATGGCAGGATCGCCAGCTGGAACCCAGGCGCGGAAGCGATCCAGGGATACGCCGCCGACGAGGTGCTCGGGCAACCGGTGTCGATGTTCTTTACCGAAGACGATCAGGACGCCGGCCTACCGCAGCGCGAACTGCAGACGGCACGGGACACCGGACGGGCCGAGTTCGAGGGCTGGCGCGTACGCAAGGGTGGAGATCGGTACTGGGCGAGTGTGATTCTCGCGCCCATTCGCGACGACACCGGAGAAGTGACCGGATTTGTCAAGGTGACGCGCGACGAGTCCGAACAACGTGAGCAGGAAGTTCGCCTGCAACGACAACGGGACGAAATCCTCGAGCTGTCGACACCCGTGATCCAGGTCTGGGACAAGGTGCTCGTCCTCCCGATCATCGGCACTCTTGACTCACAACGAGCCGCCCGCCTGACCGAAAGCCTGCTGGAAAAGATCGCCGAGTCTCAGGGCGAGATCATCATTCTCGAGGTCAGCGGCGTGCCGACGATCGACACCCAGGTGGGTCAGCACCTGCTCAAGACCGTGCAGGCCGCGGCGCTGATGGGCACCGTGAGCATCCTCAGCGGCGTACGGGCCGAGGTGGCCCAGTCGATGGTGAACCTGGGCGTCGACCTCGGTCAGCTGCGTTCCCGCAACACCCTCCGCGACGCCCTGCAGCTCGCGCTCCAGCTGCTGCGTGACCGGCCGAGCATCGCCAGTCCTTCTCTCCCGGGGGAGGGTCTGACGTGAGTGAGACCGCGCCCATCATCCGGATCGAGGACACCCTTCTCGTCAGCCTGCAAGGCGACCTTGACGACACCACCGTGATCGCGATCGAGGACCAACTGACCAAGGAGGTCGTACGGACCCGCGCCACCGGCATCCTGATCGACGTCAGCGGACTGACGGTGATCGACTCCTTCAGCGCACGGGTCATCGCCAGGTTCGTCGGGATGACCAGGCTGTTGGGAGCGCAGGCGGCCGTGGTCGGCATCCAGCCCGCGGTAGCCATCACGCTCGTCGAGCTGGGCGTGCCCATGGGGCAGCTCGACACGGCCCTCAACCCCGAGCAGGGCGTCGCATTACTGCGGCGGCTCCGTCGTGATGGCCCTCGAGCTGGTTGACATGGACGAGATCGTCCTGACGATCTCCGCCGAGGTCGACCTGATACGGGTGCGTCAGGTCCTCCGCGCGAGGTGTCAGCAGGCAGGGCTCGGCCTCGTCGACGAGACGAAGATGATCACCGCGGGCAGTGAGCTCGCCCGGAACATCCTCACCCACACCACCGCCGGGCGCGGAGGCCTGCGCGTCGCGAGCGTGGAGACGGACGGCCGGCCTGGTGTCCGGGCCACCTTCTTCGACGACGGTCCCGGCATCGCCGACCTCGACGCCGCCCTGACCGACGGCTTCAGTACCAGCGGCGGTCAGGGGATCGGGCTGCCGGGATCCCGGCGCCTCGTCGACCAGATGACGATCACCTCCGCGCCAGGCGCGGGGACGACAGTGGTGATCGTCAAGTGGCGGCGCTGACCGAGCCGGTGCACCGCCTGCACCGGGTCCGGGTCCCCGAGGACGTCGGGGCGCTGCGGCGGGCCGTTTCGGCTCTCGCGGAGGACGTGGCCTCGCTGCGGCGCGGCGAAGCCGATCTCGTGGCGACCGAACTCGCGACGAACCTCGTGCGGCACACCCGGGTCGGCGGGTACGTGCTCTACCGCACCCTCCGCGACGGAATCGAGCTGCTCTCGGTGGACCACGGCCCCGGGATCGGCCCCGGCGACCTGCCACCGCGTACGCCCCGGACGGGAGAGGACGAGCCGGCCGCGATGCCGGTGCGAGGCCTGGACGGGACGGACGAGACGCCAGGAGAGACGACCGATCCGCCCGTAGCGACGCGGGAAGAGGGCCTGCACATCGGCCTCGCCACCGTCGAACGCTACTCGTCCCAGTTCGACTGCCACACGACCAGTAAGGGGACCGTCATCCTCGCCAGGCTCGGCACTCCTCCCCCGGGCGCGACCGGGCGGTGGCGGTGGGGCGGGGTGAGCGTGCCGCTCGGCGACGCGGCCGTCTCCGGCGACGGCTGGGCGGTGGACGCCGACGGCCGGCTGGCAGCTCTGGTCGTCGACGGTCTCGGCCACGGTCCCGGCGCAGCACCCGCGGCGGAGGCGGCGATCTCGGTGTTCCAGCAGGGTGGATGGGAGCAACCCGAGGACTTCATGCGGGTGGCGCACGAGGCGATGCGGACGACCAGAGGCGGTGTCGTCGGCCTCTGCGTGATCGACCAGGACGATGACGACCTGACCTACCTCGGTGTCGGCAACATCGCCAGCCGGGTGCTCGTTGCCGGCGAGAGTCACCGGTTGTTCGGCCGCGATGGGGTCCTCGGCACGGAGCTCCGCCCGCCACGGACCAACCGGGTGACGGGCCCGTGGGGTCCCGGCGGCACGCTGGTCATGGCCTCCAACGGGGTCAGTGCGTACTGGAAGGTGGCGGACTACCCGGGGCTCTTCGACCACGACCCGGCCGTCGTCGCCGCGGTCCTCCACCGGGACCACAGCGCGCAGGCGGACGACGCCACGGTGCTCGTGGTCCGGGACACCAGGTTCGCCACCTGAGCCCGGCCAGCCGGCCCCCGGGGCCACAGGTCGGACTTTTCTCTCATCGGACGGGACCTTGTACCCCTTCAACGGGCCGCCGTCCAAGGCAACGTTGAATAAGCGGGGACAGAAGGCTCCGCTGTCTTGAAGGAGTCTCATGTTCGACAGCAAGGAGCTGGAGGTGCTCGACCCCTCCGAATGCCTCCGGTTGCTCCGTGGCGTGTCCATCGGGCGGATCGTCTTCATCGCGAAGGCGCTCCCGGCGGTGCATCCGGTGCGGTTCGTCTTCGACGGCGACAGCGTGCTCTTCCGTACGACCAACGGGACCAAGTTCGCCGCGGCCGAACGTAAGGACATCGTGGCCTTCGAGGTCGACGACATCGACGCCGCGGGCGGGCGAGGGTGGAGTGTGACCCTGGTGGGCCACGCCGAGTCGGTGACAGACGCGGCCGAACTCCAGCGGCTCGAGGCGCTCGAGCTACCGGCCTGGGCTCCCGAGGACGACAGCCACTTCGTTCGCATCTGGGTCGAGGTCATCCAGGGTAGGCGCCTCATCCCACGCGCGCCGAGGGCCCGCGTGGCCGACGACGAGCCGAGCCAGCCCGCGTACGTGCACGCCGGTGATCACGCCGACTCGCGCGAAGCCGGCGGCTCGCCGGCCCCTCTGCCCGGGTCCCTTCTCGGCGTACCGCGCCATCTGGCCACGTAGTCGTCGAGCCCCTCGCTCTCCCTGAGCCGCCCCACCGCGCGGGACAGTTGTGTGACGGCACCCTCGACCTCGTGGTAGGCGCGATTGCGTTCGGCGATGAGCGCGGCCAGCACCAGCGCGGCCAGGGCAGCCGAACAGTTGAACGCCTGCAGGGTCACCATGTTGGTGAAGGTGTCGTGACCGGCGAACGGACCCGACTCCCGGACCGCCGCATAGATCGCAAGGGTCGCGGCGATGAGGACGCAGGGCGTGGCGCCGGCCAGCTGGAAGCGTACGGCGGCCCAGATGAGGAACGGGTAGACCAGGAAGATCAGGTTGAACGGGCTCGTCATCGCCACCGCCACCACGGCTATCGTTCCCGCGAAGAGTGCGGCCATCTCGAGCCATCGGTACGGCTGGATCGCGAGCAGCCGGCCTGTCAACCAGGCCTTGCGGATCACGAGCAGGAGCGGCGTGATCACCAGGACACCCAGCGCGTCACCGGTCCACCAGACGAACCACGACAGCCAGAACTCCTGCGCTCTCACCACGCCGGCGAGCACCAGGACGCCGGCACCGATCACCGCACTGACGACCATGCCTACCCCGGCAGCGAGGAAGGCGAGCGCCAGCGCGTCACGCAACCGGTCCATCTCCATCCGGAACCCCACCCGGCGCAATAACAGGTAGGCGACGAGCGGCGCGAGCGTCTCACCGACGGCGATCCCGGCGGAGGCGCCAACGGACGAACCCACCATCAGGTTGAGCAGGAATGCGCCGATCGTGATGCCCGGCCAGATCCAGGGCCCGAAGACAAGGATGCTGACGAGGGCGACCCCGGTGGCCGGATAGAGCGGCGCGAGTTCCCTCGCGAGCAGGTCGTCGAGAAGGCCTACCCTGCCCACCGCGATGTAGACAGCCGCGACCGCGACCACCGTCAGGATTCTGGCGGCGTAGGTCCGGACACGCTGGGGCAGCGCTTCCACTCATTCATGCTACGCATGGCACCTGACAACCTCGTGAGCACGACGTTCGGCCGATAACCCGCGAATCGAACGGATGCCGGAACATGCCGGCGTTCTAGTCGATCGGCTCGGGGTCGGCCGCGCGCTCGGGGATCAGGATCCGCCCTTGCTCCGTAGCCCTGCCGCGTCCGAGCTGGGTGACAACGGTCTCGAGCTGGAGACAGGCGGCTTCGATCTCCTGGTGCGCGGTGTTGCGTTCGGCGATGATCCCCGACAACACCAGCGCGGTCAGAGCCATCGAGCCGTTGAATGCCTGCAGGGTGACCATGGTGGTGAGGAGATCGGGGGCCGAGAACGGTCCAGACCCCTGCCCGGCGGCCACGATCGCGACGGTGGAGACGAGGAGAGCGCAGGGCGCGGCACCCGCCAGCTGGAACCGCAGTGCCGCCCACACCAGGAACGGAAGGACCAGGAAGAGCAGGTTGACCGAGCTCGTCGTCGCGAGCAGCGTGACGAGGAAGGTACCGGCACCGAGTGCGACAGCTTCCACCAAGCGGAGCAGGGGCACACCACGCGGCATCCGGGCCCGCCGCAGGACCAGCAGGAACGGCGCGACCACGAGCACACCCATCGCGTCACCGGTCCACCAGACCGACCACGTGGACAGGAAGTCGCCGGCGTCGACCGACCCCGAAAGGTACAGCAGGCTGCTGCCCAGGGTTGCGCTGATCGCCATACCAGCAAGGGCTCCCAGGAAGACGAGCGCCAGTGCGTCGCGGCGGCGGTCCAGCTCGATGCGGAACCCGACGCGGCGCAGGAGAAGGTACGCGCACACCGGCGCGAGCGTGTTGCCCGCCGCGATTCCCGCCGCCACAAGGATCGAGGATCCGATCGTGGCGTTGACCACGAACGCACCAAGGGCGATGCCGGGCCAGATCCGCACACCCATGCGCAGCAGCGCGACGAGAGCGATTCCGGTGGGCGGCCACAGCGGCGTGACCTGACCGCCGACGAGTTCCTGCAGGAGGCCGATCCTGGCGCCGGCGAAGTAGATCGCGGCAACGCCCAGCACTGGCAGGACTTCGGCGGCGTAACGCCGAACGTCACGGGCGTTCACCACAGCACCAGATCGTACGCGTACAGGTGAGATCTGTCGGCTCGTACAACCGATAACGTCCCGCGACCGACGAACGTACCCGATGTGATGAATGCGTGGGGGACCTGTTGGAATCGGCGGACTCGGCGGGACCTCGAGCAGATGATCACGAGCAGGCCGCGGGTGTGATCACCTGCTCGAGGCTGCTCTCGCGGTTGCCGCTGCTATTCCCGTACCCACCTCTCCCACCGTGAACCCGGGACGATCCGCGCGGCACGCGCCGAACGATGAGCCCGCTCTCAGGCCACTGCGGGCTCATTCCGGACGTATGCCGCCCAGAGTTGGGCGTACCTACCGCGCGCGGCAAGCAGGTCGGCATGCGTGCCGTCCTCGACGACTCGTCCGTGGTCGAGCACGACGATCCGGTCGGCCCGCTCGGCCGTGGTGAGCCGGTGGGCGATCAGCAACGTCGTACGCGACCTGGTGAGCGTCTCGGTCGCCCTGATGACCAGTGCTTCGGTCGCAGGATCGAGCGCCGCGGTCGCCTCGTCGAGCAACAGGATGTCGGGATCGACGAGATACGCGCGGGCAAGGGCGATGAGCTGCCGCTGCCCGGCCGAGAGGTTGCGGCCACGCTCTCCGACGCCGTGGAAGTAGCCGTCCCGCATCCGGGCAACGACCTGGTGTGCCCCGACCGCCCGGGCGGCCGCCTCCACCTCCTCGTCGGAGGCGTCGGGACGGCCGTACGCGATCGCGTCGCGAACCGTGCCGGGGAACAGGAACGGCTCCTGCGGCACGTAGCCGAGCCGGTGCCGGTACGACGCGAGGTCGAGGTCCCGCAGGTCGTGGCCGTCGACCCGGACCGCACCGCCGGTGGGGTCGTAGAAACGGGCCACCAGCTTGACCAGCGTGGTCTTACCCGCGCCAGTCTCGCCCACCAGGGCAACGGTTTCTCCGGCGCGTACGTGCAGGTCGATCCCGTCCAGGGCGTCGCCGGTGGCGTTCTGGTAGTGGAAGGACACGTCGTCGAAGTCGACCCCGCCCGACAGCGCTGGGACCGGCATCGGCGTGTCGACCTGCGGCGTCGTGGTCGGCGTACGGAGCAGGTCCCCGATCCGGCGAAGGCCGACCCGCGCCTGCTGGTAGCCGTCGAACACCTGCGACAGCTGCTGGACGGGCGAGAAGAACAGGTCGAGGTACAGCAGGTAGGCGATGAGCGCACCCGCGGTGAGAGCTCCGCTCTGCACGAGACCCGCACCGACCCCGAGCACGACGGCGGCCGCGACCAGGTTGAGGAACTGGACGAATGGGAAGTACGTCGCGATGTACCGCTGGGCGCGGAGCCTGCTGACGCGGTAGTCGTCGCTCTTCTCGCCGAACCGCGCCGCGTTGTGCTCCTCGCGCTGGAACGCCTGCGCGACCCGCATCCCCGCGACGTTCTCCTGCAGGTCGGCGTTGACGACGCTGATCCGCTCGCGGGCCTCCTGGTAGGCGGCCGACGACTTCGCCCGGAAGATCAACGTGGCAATGACGAGCACCGGCATGACGGCCAGCACCGAGACGGCGAGCTCCCAGTTGATCCACACCAGTGCGACGAGGACGCCGACGAACTGCAGGACTGCCACCACTGCTGTGAGCAGCGAGGTCTGCAGGAACGACGACAGCGCGTCGATGTCGGTCGTCATGCGGGTCATGATCCGCCCGCCCATCTCACGCTCGTAGTAGTCGAGACCGAGCCGCTGGAGATGGGAGAAGAGCTTCACACGCAGCGAGTAGAGCACGCGTTCGCCGGTGCGCCCGGCCACCCGGGTCTGCCCGATGTTGACC
Source organism: uncultured Actinomycetota bacterium (assembly GCA_963721745.1). GTDB lineage: Bacteria > Actinomycetota > Actinomycetes > Propionibacteriales > Actinopolymorphaceae > Thermasporomyces. Next base: position 339,456 of record CAVRKO010000012.1, read on the forward strand.
ACCCAGTTGGCGATCACGACGCCCAGCGCCAGCGCGGCGGCCACGAGGACGACCGAGAACGCCTGGCGCGTCACGCCCGCGTCGACACCGTGCCGGATGAGCAGGGGCAGGCAGAGCGACCCCAGGGCGTCGAGTGCGACGAAGAGCAGGGCGAGCAGCAGAGGCCGGGCGAATGGTCGTAGCGTCCGGGGCAGGCTGAACTCCGGATCCGGGCGTTCCGCCTCCTCGAACCTCACGTCGGGCACGTCGGTGGCCGGCTTCAGCTTCGCCACCTGGGCCAGCAGGGCCGGCGTGGGCGGCAGGCTCGACAGCATGCCGCCGCCTCCGCCGCGGCCACCGCCCATGCCACCCATCCCGCCACCAAGGCTGGTCTGCGCCTGTACGCGGGTGAGGTGACTGGGCTGGTCGGCCTCGGTGCGCACCCACGGCGACCTGGAGCCGGAACCGTTCGTACCGTCAACGGAGCCTTGACCACCGTCAACCTCGTCCTGCGCGAAGAACGCGTCCAGCTCCCCCGCGTCGACACCCTCCGCGTCATCGCCCGGCCCGGACAGCAGGAGCCGGTACAACGGACACCGGTCGGACAGCTCGGCGTGCGTACCGACATCGAGGACGCGCCCGTTGTCGAGCACGGCGATCCGGTTCGCGAGCTGCAACGTCGACTCGCGGTGGGCGATGATGACGGTTGTACGCCCGCGCATGACGTGCCGCAACGTGTCGTGGATCTCCGCCTCGGTCTGCGGGTCGACCGCCGACGTCGCGTCGTCGAGTACCAGGAGCATCGGGTCGCTGAGAAGTGCCCGCGCCAGAGCGATCCGCTGGCGCTGGCCACCCGAGAGAGTGAGCCCGCGTTCTCCCACCACGGTGTCGAGTCCGTCGGGAAGCTCCTCGATGAACCCGGTGGCCTCGGCGGCCGCGGCGGCCGCGCGCACCTGCTCGTCGGTGGCGTCCGGACGGCCGTACGCGATGTTGGCGCGAACGCTGTCGGAGAACAGGAAACTGTCCTCGAACACGAGCCCGATCCGCGATCGCAGCGACGTGAGTGTGAGGTCGCGGACGTCGTGGCCGTCGACGAGCACGGTGCCGTGCTGGGCGTCGTAGAAGCGCGGCAGCAGCTGGGAGATGGTCGACTTCCCCGACCCCGCCGTACCAACCAGGGCGAGCGTCTCGCCGGCCTCCACCCGCAGGGACATCCGGCGCAGCACCGGGTCGGACTCGAGATAACCGAAGGTCACGTCGCGCAGCTCGACCGCGCCCGATCCTGGCGGCAGGTCCACGGCGTCAGGCTTCTCGGTCACCATCGGCTGGGAGTCGATCACCTCGAACACCCGGACGACACTGGCCCGCGCCTGCTGGCTCATCACCAGGAAGTTCGACAGCATCCGGGTCGGCGCGACCAGCTGGCCGAGATAGCTCGAGAACGCAAGGAACGTACCCAGCGTGATGTTCCCACGCAGCGCCAGCCACCCGCCGAGCGCGAGGATGCCCACCTGCCCGAGCAGCGGAACGGCCTGCAGGGTCGGGCTGTAGCGGCTGGTGAGGCGTACGGCGCGCAGCCGTGACCCGAACAGCCGCCGGGCCTGCTGCTCGAGCCGACTGAGCTCACGGTGCTCCTGGCCGAAGCCCTTGACGACGCGTACGCCACTGACGGCGGCGTCGACGATGCCCGCGACCTCGGCGGCCTGCTGCTGCGACTCCCAGGTGGCCGGGAAGAGTCGGCTGCGGCTGTGGTAGCCGATCAGGACCAGTGCCGGCGCGACCGCGAGGGCGACGAGGGTGAGCAGCGGCGAGAGCCAGCTCATCACGATGAGGGAGATGATGAAGAGCAGGATGTTGCCGAGGATGTTCGGCAACATCTGGAGCAGTCCCTGGACCATCATGATGTCGCTGATCGACCGGCTCACGACCTGGCCGGTGTGCAGCTCGTCCTGGCGGGCGCCGTCGAGACGAAGCAGCGAACGGAACAGGTCCTCGCGTACGGCGTGCTGCACGTCGAGCGCCAGCCGGCCACCGAGGTAGCGGCGGACAAACCCGGCACCGAACATCACGGCACCGAGCCCGAGCAGGACCCCGACCCACGGCAGCATCGGCGCCCGGTCGGCGATGATGACGTCGTCGACGATCTGCCGCTGGACGAGCGGCACGAACGCGGCCGCCGTCATGCCGACGATTCCACCACCGAACGCGGTGACGACGAGCCACCTCGAACGCAGGCAGTACGCCGCGAGCCGGCGGATCCAGCGCTCGTGGGAGAGGTTGCGGGTGGCGTCGGGATCGTCGGGCTGGTCGGGCTGGGCTGCGGGTGCCTCGGTCGCGGTCGCTGCGGTCATGTGGGGTCAGCCACCTCCGGGGTGGGTTGGGGACGTGGTGGTGCCGTCACGGCGGGACCTGCCGGATCCGGACCTGGCGGCGCCGGACCTGGCAGCGCCGGACCTGGCAGCGCCGGACCTGGCAGCGCCGGACCTGGCAGCGCCGGACCTGGCGGCGCCGGACCGGTCGGCTCGGGCGGCCCACCGGGCGTCGAGTACGTCGTCGACCTCGGCGAGGAGGACGAGCAGCGCGTCGGGGTCGGAGACCTCGCCGAAGACGGGGGCGAGCCGCTCGCGGTAGGCGTGCTCGGCGCCAGCAAGCGCCTTCCGACCGTCGGGGGTGAGTGCCAGCCGGATCACGCGGCGGTCGCCGGGGAGGCTGCTCCTGGTGAGCAGCCCCGCGCCGACCAGTCCGTCGACGACCACGGTCACCGCCGGCTTGCTCGTGGCGAGGCGGCTGGCGATGTGGGTCGAACGCTCGGTGCCCCGCGAGACGAGTTCCAGGATCCGGAACTGCGCGAGGCTCAGACCCGCGTCCACGCGTTCGAGGAGCCGCGCGAGCCGGACAAGCGTGCGGACGGCGCGCTCGAGCGAAGGCTCGGACGTGGGAGATGGTTCCGGGTCAGGCACAGTTATGGAGTTTAACCATCCTCGTCAAACCCGAACCAATCCGACGGGTCGACAGGTTCCACCGCCCTCGGCGGCGCGGCGGGTCGGCGCACGGTCCGGCCGGCGCGCGGGGGGCCGGCACGCGGGGCGGCGGGCGGGCGCGCGCGGGGCGGCGGGCACGCACCTCCGCCTGGGCCCGCTAGTGCGTCGACGACTCCGGGCCGTCGCCGTTCGCCAGCCGGAACTCGACCATCGGCAGCCGGTCGGTGAGGCGCTCACCGGGAGCGAGCGGCCCCACCCACTCCCGCAGCATCGGTTCCAGCCGCCGCCATCCGAACGCGTGTCGCCGGGCGTAGGCCTCCAGGCGCCGGGCAGCGGCCGCGGGCGGGACCAGCTGGGCCGTCGCTCGTGCGCGGTGGAGCCGGCCGACGGACACCCGGACGTCCGGCCGGGCCATCACGTTCCGGAGCCACTGGGTCTGCGGGCCGAATCCGGAGACGACGGCGAACGTATGCGAGTCGGGCCGGTCGACGACCTCGAGAACCGCCCGCCGACGGCGACCGGTCGTCCGCCCCACGTGCTCGAGCAGCAGCAGGCGCGACCCGAACATCCGTCCCAGCCTGGCGTGGTAGAGCCCGATCGGTGCCCGTACCACCCAGCGGACGCGCAGCAGCCGGTGCGCCCAGTGGCTTCTCATTCCTGGTCCTCTCCGTTCGGACGCCGACGCCTCGGGGCCCGATGAAACCGGAACCCCCATGGGAGACTGCAATCCGCGCCGGGCCAAGATATCGGGCATGCACCTCGCCCAGCTGATCAGCCGCGCACGGGCGCTCGCGACAACCGGTCGCCGCCACGTGCTCGGCATCGTCGGCGCACCCGGTGCGGGCAAGTCGCTGCTGGCGGAGGAGATCGTGGCGCGGCTTGGTGCCGACGCCGCGCGCTACGTGCCCATGGACGGGTTCCACCTGGCCGACGCCGAGCTCGTCCGGCTCGGCCGACGGGAGCGTAAAGGCGCGGTTGACACCTTCGACGTCGCTGGCTACGTCGCCCTACTCCGGCGGCTGCGCGATCGGGAGGACGAGGCCGTGTACACACCGCAGTTCCGGCGCGAGATCGAGGATCCGGTCGCGGGCGCGATCCCGGTCCCGCGTGAGGTGCCGCTCGTCGTCACCGAAGGAAACTATCTGCTCGTCGACACCGGACCCTGGGCCGAGGTACGCGTCCTGCTCGACGATGCGTGGTACCTCGACCCGCCCCGGTCGCTGCGCCAGGCCCGGTTGATCAGCCGGCACGAGGCGTACGGCAAGAGTCCGGAGGACGCGAGGGCCTGGGCGCTCGGGAGTGACGAGCGCAACGCCATCCTCATCGAGGCGACGAAGGTCCGCGCCGACCTGGTGGTGTCCGGCTCGGTCGCGCTGGACGAGGAAGCCGCGACAAGCGCGGAATCCAGAGACGGGCACGGTGCCGCGACCGGCAGCACGACCTGTCAGAGGAATGTCGCTCTCTAGGCCGAGAAACCTCTGACAACTCGCCAGGCGGGCACCGGAAGGTCAGCAAGGACTGTCAAGTCGGACGGCCGGTCTGGGGTGCAGCATGACGGCATGGCCACCGCCCGGGTCGTCGCCGTCAACGTCGTCCACCAGGTCCTTCCCGGCGCGTTCGGCGACACCGCGATCGACAAGCGTCCCGTACGCCGGTCGGTGTACGTCGACCGCACCGGGCTTGACGGCGACCGCCAGCTCACCCGCGGCCACGGCGGTCCGGACAAGGCCGTCTATGCCTACGCCGCCGAGGACGCCGACTGGTGGGCGGCGGAACTCGGCCGCGCGATCCCGCCCGGAACGTTCGGCGAGAACCTGCGTACCCGCGGCCTCGACATCACCCATGCCGTGATCGGCGAGCGGTGGCGGATCGGCGAGGTCGTGGTGGAGGTACGGATGCCGCGGACGCCGTGCGAGAACCTCAGCCTGCGCATGGGCATCGAAGGATTCCACGTCCGCTTCCACGGCACCGGACGGGTAGGCGCGTACCTCCGGGTGGTGACGTCGGGCGTCCTCGCCGCCGGCGATGCCGTCGCGGTCGAGTCGCGCCCCGATCACGGCGTCACCGTCGAGCGACTCTCGGCCGGCCTGGAGGCGGGACCGGCGCGGCGTCTGCTCGACTCCGGCATCCCGCTGGCGGCGTGCGTGCGAGGCAGGGCTCGGCGGGTCGTACGCCGAGCGAGCGCTCAGAGTCGAGCGGCCTCGGGGTCCGGCACCTCGACCGCGAGCCGGTAGCCGCGCTTGGTGACCGTACGGATGATCCGCGAGTCGCCGAGCCCGGCCCGCAGCCGAGCGATTGCCATCTCGACCGCATGCCCGTCGGCACTGCGAGGAAGCGCGCGGAGGAGTTCGGCGCGGGCGATGACCCGGCCAGGGCGTTCTGCCAGCGCGCGCAGCAGGGTCATCGGCCCGGGTGCGAGCGTGCGCAGGTCGCCGTCCACCACGACCGCGTGGCCGCGGATCTCCAGGGCGTGGCCGGCGACCTCGACGGCGCGGGTCCGGTGGGCGGGCAGCCGGTCGACCAGGGCCCGGACGAGACCACCGAGCCGCGCCCTCGCCGGTTGCACGGTGGGTACGCCGTACCTGTCCAGCGGGCCGGCTGCGACCGGTCCGACGCAGGCCGCCATGATGTCGCCGCGGAACGCCGTCAGCACCGCCTCGCGTTCGGCGCCCGCCACCTCGAGCAGAGCGGCCGCGGCCGGTGCGCTGGTGAACGTCACCGCGTCCACGTACCTCAGCTTGACCAGCTCGACCAGCCGGGCCAGCGGGCTGGTGTCCTCGGGGAGGACCCATCGGTAGACGGGTACCTCGATCACCGAGGCGCCCGCACCGCGGAGGGCCGCGACGAACTCCGGCAGGGGCTCACCGTGCAGCTGGACGGCGATCCGGAGGCCGCGTACGCCGCCCGCCAGCAGACGTTCGAGCACTTCGGTGAGGCACTCCGAGTCCGGCGACCACGCCTCGGTCAGGCCGGCGGCCCGGATCGCGCCCTGCGCCTTGGGTCCGCGCGCGATCAGCCGGCACCCGGCCAGTGTGGACACCAACCGGTCGGCCAGACCGGCGCTCTCGGCCGCCTCGAGCCAACCGCGGAAGCCGATGCCTGTGGTGGCGACCGCGACGTCGATGCCACCGGTCAGGCAGGTACGCGTCGCCTGTTGCAGTGCACGGTCGTCAGTCAACGGGACGATCCGGATGGCCGGCGCCTCGACCACCCTGGCGCCCCGGCGTTCGAGCAGTGCGACGAGCTCCTCCCGACGACGGGCCGCCGTCACGCCGACCGTGAACCCGGTGAGCGGGCGCAGCTCGGCAGTCGGACCCCGTGGTCCCGTGCTCTCCGCCACGGCGGCGACCGGGCCGGGAGGCACACTCACGGACGGCCGCCGTCCACCGCGTGGGTGGGCACCCCGAGTCGTACAACGCCGTCCTGCCACGAGACGGGGTATGTCGGGACCGAGACGGACCGGTCGGTGAGGCACTCACCGGTGCGCAGGTCGAAGACCTGCTTGAACATCGGGGACGCCACCGTCGGTGTCGGGCCGGCACTTCCGACGATGCCGCGGGACAGCACCTGCGCGCCGGAGAAGGGGTCGGTGTTGGCGACCGCGTACACCTGTCCGTCGTAGGTGCGGAACACCGCTACCTGGAGGTCATCGACGAGAGCCGCGACCCCGCGCTCGGGTACGAGGTCGTCGTAGGCGCAGACGGGAACCCAGTCCTGGCTGAGGAGAGTGTCGCTCGGGCCGAGTAGTGCGGTCATCTGTCAACCTCCAGTTGCGTGCGGTCGCCCACGCTGGTCCGGCGAGGCAGGGTTGGTCCGGAGATGAGGGCGGGCCCGCCGGCAGGCACGTGCTGGCCGCGCTCGGTGACGAATCGGATCGACGGGTCGGGCGTGCCCGGTGCGTTGACGAACGAGACGAACCGGCGCAGCTTCTCGGGATCCTCGATCGTCGTACGCCACTCGTCGGCGTAGGTCGCCACGTGCCGTTCCATCGCGGCGTCCAGCTCGGCACAGATGCCGAGCGTGTCGTCGACGATGACGTCCCGCAGGTGGTCCAGGCCGCCGTCCATGTTCTCGATCCAGGTCGCGGTCCGTTGCAGTCGGTCCGCCGTACGGACGTAGAACATGAGGAACCGGTCGATGGTCCGCAGCAGCGTGTCGGTGTCGACGTCGGCGAGGAACAGGTCCGCGTGCCGGGGCTTGAAGCCGCCGTTGCCGCCCACGAAGAGGTTCCAGCCGTTCTCGGTGGCGATGACGCCGACGTCCTTGCTGCGCGCCTCGGCGCACTCGCGGGCGCAGCCCGACACGGCCGCCTTGATCTTGTGCGGTGAACGGAGGCCGCGGTAGCGCAGCTCGAGCGCGATCGCGAACCCCACCGAGTCCTGCACGCCGTAGCGGCACCAGGTCGTGCCGACGCACGACTTCACGGTCCGTAGGGCCTTGCCATACGCATGACCGGACTCGAAGCCCGCCTCCACCAGACGCTTCCAGATCAAGGGAAGCTGCTCGACCCGGGCGCCGAACAGGTCGATCCGCTGGCCCCCGGTGATCTTCGTGTAGAGGCCGAAGTCGCGGGCGACCTCGCCGATGACGATGAGCTTCTCCGGTGTGATCTCGCCGCCGGGGATGCGGGGAACGACCGAGTACGTGCCGTTGCGCTGCAGATTGGCGAGGAAGTGGTCGTTGGTGTCCTGCAGGGCGGCCTGCTCACCGTCAAGGATGTGTCCGGTGCCGAGGCTGGCGAGGATCGACGCGACCGCCGGCTTGCAGATGTCGCAGCCACGCCCGGTGCCGAACTCCGTGACGGTCTGCGAGAACGTCCTGATGTCGCGGACCCGGATCAGGTCGAACAGCTCCTGCCGGGAGTACGCGAAGTGCTCGCACATCGCCGTGGACTGCTCGACGCCCGCCTCGGCGAGCAGGGACTTCAGCAGGGGTACGCAGGAGCCGCACCCGGTGCCCGCCTTCGTACACGTCTTGAGCGCGGGCACGTCCGCGCATCCGTCGCCGACCGCCGTGAGGATGTCGTCCTTGCTGACCGCGTGACACGAACAGACCTGGGCCGTTCCGGGCAGCGTGCCGTTGACCTCGCCCGAACCCAGGAAGTCTGCGAGCTTGCCCGGCAAGGGGCCGTTGACACTGGCCCGCAGCGTGGCGTACGCCGAGGCGTCGCCCACCAGCATCCCACCGAGCAGCGTCTGCGCGTCGTCGGTCAACGCGAGCTTGGCGTAGATGCCGTGAGCCGGGTCCGAGTACACGACGTCGAGCTCACCGGCGGGATCGCCGAAGCTCGCGACGTCGACACCGAGCAGCTTCAGCTTGGTGGAGGTGTCGGCACGTTCGAAGGTCGGTGCGCGCATGCCACCCGTGCTGTCAAGGAGACCTTGCGCGACCACCTCGGCCATGGCGTAGCCGGGCGCGACCAGCCCGTAGACCCGCCCGCCCACACACGCGACCTCACCGATCGCGTAGATCGCGTCGTCGGAGGTGCGGCACCGCTCGTCGACGACGATGCCGCCGCGCTCGCCGACCGTGAGACCGCACGCCCGGCCCAGCTCGTCGCGTGGCCGGACGCCGGCCGCGAACACCACGACGTCGACGTCGATCCCCGCGCCCGGCTCACCGTCGGGCTCACCAGCGGGCTCAGCACCGTCGGCACCGAAGACCATCCGGCCGACCGAGCCGTCCGCCCGCGGCTCCACCCGTTCGGTCCTGGTCGCGGTGTGGACGGTGAGTCCGAGCGACTCCACGTGCCGGCGCAGGATCGCGCCGCCCGCCTCGTCGAGCTGCATCGGCATCAGCCGGGGAGCGAACTCCACCACGTGGGTCCGCAGTCCCAACAGGCGCAGGGCATTCGCCGCCTCCAGGCCGAGCAGCCCACCGCCGACGACCGCGCCGACCTCCCGGCCGGCCGCGTACGCCTCCAGCGCCACGAGGTCGTCGATCGTGCGGTAGACGAAGCTGCCGGCAAGGTCGTGGCCAGGCACCGGTGGGACGAACGGGTACGAGCCGGTAGCCAGCACGAGGGCGTCGTACGGGTGCTCGCCGGCAGCCGTCGTCACCACCCGACGGTCACGGTCGACCGCAAGAACCGGCGCACCGAGGTGCAGCGTGACCGCCGGATCGTCGTCGTAGAACCCTTCTGGCACCAGGGACAGGTCGTCCGGTGACGTTCCCGAGAAGTACGCCGACAGCCCCACCCGGTCGTACGCCGGACGGGTCTCCTCCGCGAGCACGGTCACCTGCCACTCGGCCGACTCGTCGCGCGCCCGGAGCGCCTCGACGAACCGTTGGCCGACCATGCCGTTGCCCACGACGACGAGCTTCCTGTGCGTCACGCGACCACCTCTTCCGGTGTGGTGCTCGGCTTCGTTCCCGTTCCAGGGTCCGGCTCGGCCGCGAGCGCGCCGACGAACCCCGCGATGGTGTCCCGGCACCCGCCGCACCCGGTACCGGCCCGCGTCCTCGCGGCCACCTCGGCGGGCGTCCGTGCTCCCCGACCCAGGCCCGGACGATGGCGCCGGCCGTCACGCCGTTGCACCGGCACAGGCTGCTGTCCGCCGACGATCCCGTCGGACCGCCCGCACCGCCGGGCCCGCCACCCGAACGACCGAACAGCAACGAGCGCGGGTCGGCCGGCACCGGTGTCTCGCGGTCGAACGCCTGCGTGAGCGTGCCGACGGTCGGGTTGTCGCCGAGCAGGATCGCGGCGACGAGCCGGCGGTTGCGGATGACGACCTTCTGGTACGTGCGCCGGGCGGGGTCGGTGAAGACGACGACCTCCGCCGACTCGTCCGCGGCATGCGGATCGCCCATGGCGGCAAGGTCGACGCCGGACGCCTTGAGCCGGGTCACGAGCCGCGACCCCGCATACCGCGCACTGCCGCCGACGATCGCCTCGGCCGCCACGCTCGCCTGTTCCCATGCGGGTGCGACGAGGCCGTACACGCGCCCGCGGTGCTCGGCGCAGTCACCGATCGCGTAGATCGCCGGGTCGGACGTGCGCATCTGGTCGTCGACGACGATGCCGCGGTTGACCTGCAACCCTGCCTTGACAGCAAGGTCGGGGACCGGGCGTACGCCGCACGCGATCACGAGCAGGTCGGCCGGGAGCTCGGTGCCGTCCTCGAGGCGTACCCCACGCACCCGGTCCTCGCCGACGACCTCCTCGGTCACCGCGTCGAGCCGTACCGACACACCGAGCCCGGCCATCGTCTGGACCAGGATCCGGCTGGCGTCGGCGTCGAGCTGGCGCTCCATCAGGTGTCCGCGCGCGTGGACCACCTGCACCGACAACCCTCGTCGGGCGAGACCGCGCGCGGCCTCGATGCCCAGCAGGCCGCCGCCGAGGACGACCACGTCCCGCGCCGTGCCCGCACCGGCGAGGATCTGCCGGCAGTCAGCGAGCGTACGGAACGTCGCGGCACCGTCCAGCAGGGTCTCCTCGTCCCGCCACAGCCCGTCGATCGGGGGAACGACCGCCCGGCTGCCCACGGCGAGCACCAGCGCGTCGTACCGCGTCCGGCTACCGTCGTCGGCGAGCACCGTCCGCGCGACCGGATCGACCGCCACGACGTTCACGCCGGTACGCAGGTCCAGCGCGCCAGGAGGTTCCGGCAGGGCCAGGTCGTCCTCGTGCACCTTCCCCGCCAGCAGGTCCGAGAGCAGGATCCGGTTGTACGCCCGCCCCGGTTCGGCGCCGAACACCACCAGGGGACGCCGCGGTTCGCGGGCCCGCAGCTCCGCCGCGAACCGCGCTCCTGCCATGCCGTTCCCGACGACCACCACGCTCATGCGGACACCCGCTCCAGTCGTACGGCACACACCTTGAACTCCGGCATCCGCGACGTCGGATCCAAAGCGGGGTTGGTGATCGTGTTCGCTCGGCCCGCACCCGCCCAGTGGAACGGCATGAACACCGTGTCGCGGCGGATCGTGTCCGTCACCCGCGCGGGTGCGGTCGCGGCCCCACGCCGGCTCACCACGCGTACGTCCTCGCCGTCGGTGATGCCGTGCAGGTCGGCCAGATCGGGGTGCAGTTCGACGAACGCCCGTGGTGCGGCCTTTCGCAGTGCCGGCACCCGTCGGGTCTGCGCACCGCTCTGGTACTGCGCCAGCACCCGGCCGGTCGTGAGATAGACGGGGTACGCCGCGTCGACGTCCTCCACCGCCGGCCGGTGGTCGACCGCGACGAACCGGGCCCGGCGGTCCGGCGTGGCGAAGCCGTCCAGGAACAGCCGCGGTGTCCCTTCGTCGTCGGCGCTCGGGCACGGCCAGAACACACCGTCTTCGGCGTCGATCCGCGCGTAGCTGATGCCCGCGTAGTCGGCGATACCGCCCGCGCTGGCCCGGCCCAGCTCGTCGAACGTCTTCTCCGGGTCGGCGTTGATCGCGGTACCCGCGCCGAGCCGTTCGGCCAGCCCGGCAAGGATCTCGAGGTCGGTCCGTACGCCCGGCGGAGGCAGCCGAAGCCGGCGCCGCCGGATCACCCGTCCTTCCAGGTTGGTCATCGTGCCGTCCTCCTCGGCCCACTGGGCGCTGGGCAGCACCACGTCGGCAAGGTCGGCGGTCTCGGACCGGACGAGGTCGGCGACGACCAGCAGCTCGAGGTCGCGCAGCCGGCGTTCGATCCTGCCGGCTGCCGGCGCGGACACGACGGGGTTGGTGCCGAACACCATCAGGGCACGTGCACCGCCCTGCCCGCCGAGGGAGTCCAGCAGTTCGAACGCGCTCGGTCCGGGACCTGGGATCGTTGCCGGATCGACGCCCCAGACGTCGGCCACGTGGGCGCGGGCGGCGCTGTCGTCGATCCGGCGGTAGCCCGGCAGCTGGTCCGCCTTCTGCCCGTGTTCGCGGCCGCCCTGGCCGTTGCCCTGCCCGGTCAGACAGCCGTACCCCGAGCCTGGCGTACCCGGCAGCCCGAGTGCCAAGGCGAGGTTGACGACGGCGCTCACCGTGTCGACGCCCTTCGCGTGCTGTTCGGCTCCGCGTGCGGTGAGGACGAGCGCCCGCTCGGCTCGGGCGAGTAACCGGACGGCCTCCCGTTGCTGCGCGACGGGCACGCCGGTCAGGCGTTCGACCCGTTCGGGCCAGTACGCCATCGCGAGCGGACGGACGGCCTCGAAGCCGACCGTGCGACGGGCGACGTACTCGCGGTCGACGTGGCCCTCGGTGATCGCGAGGTGCAGCAGGCCGAGAGCCAGCGCGAGGTCCGTGCCGGGCGTGATCTGCAGGTGCAGCGTCGCCTCCCGCGCGGTCGGCGTCACCCGCGGGTCGACGACGATCAGGTCGCCGCCGTTGTCCCGCTGGGCGCGGAGGTACGAAAGGAACGGCGGCATCGTCTCCGCGACGTTCGCACCGACGAGCAGCACGGCGCCCGCCTCGGCGACGTCACCCACCGGGAACGGCAGGCCGCGGTCGATCCCGAACGCCTTCGCTCCGGCCGCGGCCGCCGACGACATGCAGAACCGGCCGTTGTAGTCGATGTTCCTCGTCCGTAGCACGACCCGGGCGAACTTGCCCAGCGCGTACGCCTTCTCGTTGGTCAGCCCGCCACCGCCGAGCACCGCGGCCGCGTCGGTGCCCGACTCGGCCTGGATCCGGCGGACCGAGGTGGCGACGAACGAGAGCGCCTCGTCCCAGGACGCGGGCTCGAGCGCACCGCCGCGGTGCCACCGGATCATCGGCGTGGTCAGTCGTTCCGGTGAGGTGAGCAGGTCCGCGGAGGTCCAGCCCTTCTGGCACAGGCCGCCACGATTGCTCCCGCTCGCCCGTGGGCTCACCTCGACCTGTCCGTCTCGGGCCTGCAGCGTCATGCCGCACTGCAGTGCGCAGTATGGACAGTGCGTTCGCGACCCCGGACATATCGTCGAGCCTGCGCTCAGCCGGTTTCACTCCCGCGTCCCCTCTGTTACCGGACTGCTAACGACCGCTCACTTTCGTTGCCCGCGGTAGCTCAGATCGACGCGGTCGCCAGGCTCGGCACCTTCGCCACGAGCAGCTGCCGGCGCAGGTAGAACCACCAGGTCACGGCCAGGCACAGCGCGTAGAAGACGGCGTACCCGATCACCGCGGCCGCCACCGAGCCGGTCATCGACAGCGCCGTGCCGTACGCCCGTGGGATCAGGAAGCCGCCGAACGCACCGACCGCGGAGATGATGCCGATCGCGGCGCCGGCCTCCGTCAACGCCACCTTGCGCGCATTCGGTACGCCCGCGGTCTCGTCCCGCTCACCCTGGGTGCGGAAGATCGCCGGGATCATCCGGTACGTCGAGCCGTTGCCGACGCCGCTGGTCCCGAACAGGACCGCGAACGCCGCTATGAACAGCCCGATCGAGTGCGCGTTCACCGCCGCCAGCAGCAGCGCCATGCCGCCGACCATCACGGCGAAGACCCAGAACGTGACCCGCGCGCCGCCCCACCGGTCCGCCATCAGCCCGCCGACCGGCCGGATGAGGGAACCGAGCATCGCGCCGAGGAAGGCGTACTTCAGGGCACCCGACTCCGGGAACACCGTCTTGGCGAGCAGCGGGTACGCCGCCGAGTAGCCGATGAAGGAACCGAACGTCCCGATATAGAGGAACGACATCACCCAGGTGTGCGGCCGCCGGCACGCACCGAGCTGGCCCTGGACCGGCGCCTTCGACACGGTGAGGTTGTCCATGAACAGCCAGGCGACCGCCGCCGCGACCACGATCAGCGGCAGCCACATCAGGCCGGCGAACGCCAGGCTGCCACCGGCGAGCGCGACCACCATGGGCACCCCGAACTGCACCGTGCTGGTGCCGAGGTTGCCGCCCGCCGCGTTCAGCCCGAGCCCGATCCCCTTGCGGCGTTCGGGGAAGAAGAAGGAGATGTTCGTCATCGACGACGCGAAGTTGCCGCCCCCGACTCCAGCCGTCGCCGCGACGACGAGGAACATCCAGAACGGCGTGTTCTCGTTGCTGACGGCAAGGACGAGCAGCCCGGTCGGTATCGCGAGCAGCAGCGCGCTCACGACCGTCCAGGTGCGGCCGCCGAACCTCGGTACGGCGAAGGTGTACGGCAGCCGGAGCGCGGACCCCACCAGGTTGGGCAGGGCCACCAGCCAGAACAACTGGTCCACCGAGAACGCGAACCCCGCCGCCGGCAGGCTGACGACGACCACGCTCCACAGGAGCCAGATCGAGAAGCCCAGGTGCTCGGCGAAGATCGAGAAGAGCAGGTTCCGGGCGGCGACCCTGCGGCCGGTCGTCTTCCAGAAGGTCTCGTCCTCGGGTTCCCAGTGGTCGATCCACCGCGACCGGGACGGCCCGGTCTCCGGTGGCGCGTCGATGGTGTCGAGGCTGGTCACGGTGTCCTCCCACGGTGGGCCGGTACGGCGGGCGTTGCGCCGGGACATCGCGGTCCCCGGCGCCAGCCACGCTAGGAACCGGGTGTTTCGGGCCCGTGACGGTCGCATCAGAACCGTCGTAAAAACGGCCGCACAGCGGGAACGACGGGCGGTGAGGACTTCACCGCAGCGGTGCGGACCTCAGCGCAGCAGGGTCGACGGAGGCAGCGCCTCTCGCGCGGTCGGCACAGCGGCACCGACACAACGGCACCGCGACACAACGGCACCGCGACACAACGGCACCGCGACACAACGGCACCGCGACGGGCGGGCTTGAATGGTCCGCATGACAACCGCACACGACCCACCCACCGGTCCCGGCCGCACCCAGCTCACCGTGACCGTCTGGGCCGACCCGGACTCTGCGCCGCGGACGTGGGAACTCACCGGTGACCCGCCGGGCGGGACGCACCCCGCTCCCGAGGAGGCCCTGGCCGCCATCGCGCAGGCGCCGCGGCCGTTCGAGCCCGTACCACCGGACGCGATGTGTACGCAGATCTACGGCGGACCAGCCCGGGCCACCGTCGAGGGCGTCTGGCGCGGCACCCCGGTCTCCGCGGCGTACGACAAACGGAACGGCTGCGAGATCGCCCGCTGGAAGGCGCTGAGCGCCGTCCTCGACGCCTGACGGCGCACGCCGGGCCAGGCCCCCCGTCGGGAGCTCCGTCAGGAGCCCGCTACACGCCCGCGGCGAGGTAGCTCAGGAGGTCCTGCCGGGTGAGGACGCCGACCGGCTTGCCGTCGTCGAGGACCAGGAGCGCGTCCTCGTTCTCCAACAGCCGAACGGCGGCCGACACCGGCTCGCCCGCACCGAGGGACGGCAGCGGCGGCGACATGTGCTCCTCAACCCGGTCGGCGAGCCGCGCCTGTCCCGAGAACAACGCCTCCAGCAGGTGCCGCTCGTGGACCGCTCCCGCGACCTCGGCCGCCATCACCGGCGGTTCGGCGCGTACGACCGGCATCTGCGAGACGGCGTACTCCTGCAGGATGTCGATCGCCTCGGCGATCGTCTCGTTGGGGTGCGTGTGCACCAGCGAGGGGATCTGGCCGCTCTTGCGACGGAGGATCTCGCCGACCGTCTCGGTGGTCTCGTGGCCCAGGCGGAAGCCGTAGTGGGTGAGCCAGGCGTCGTCGAACACTTTGGAGAGGTAGCCCCGCCCGCCGTCGGGCAGCAGCACCACGACCACGCCGTCGGGGCCCGCCTCCTGGGCGACCTGCACGGCCGCGGCCGCCGCCATGCCCGACGAGCCACCCACCAGCAGCGCCTCCTCGCGGGCCAGCCGCCGTGTCAGCGCGAACGAGTCGTGGTCGGACACCGCGATGATCCGGTCGCAGATGCCGGTGTCGTAGGTCGTCGGCCAGAAGTCCTCGCCCACGCCCTCGACGAGATAGGGACGCCCCGTGCCGCCGGAGTAGACCGACCCCTCGGGATCGGCGCCGACGATCTGGACCCGCCCGCCGGACCGTTCCTTGAGGTAGCGGCCCACCCCGCTGATGGTGCCGCCGGTGCCGATGCCCGCGACGAAGTGCGTGATCCGCCCCTCGGTCTGTTCCCAGATCTCCGGGCCGGTCTGCTCGTAGTGCGACAAGGGGTTGTTGACGTTGGAGTACTGGTCTGGCTTCCAGGCTCCCTGGATCTCCTTCACCAGCCGGTCGGAGACCGAGTAGTAGGAGTCGGGATGGTCCGGGGGTACGGCGGTCGGGCAGACCATGACCTCGGCGCCGTAGGCCTTGAGCACGTTGCGCTTGTCCTCGCTCACCTTGTCGGGGCACACGAAGACGCAGTGGTAGCCCTTGGACTGGGCGACGATCGCGAGCCCGACGCCGGTGTTGCCACTGGTCGGCTCCACGATGGTGCCGCCTGGCCGGAGTGCTCCCTCCTTCTCGGCGGCCTCGACCATGCGGAGCGCGATCCGGTCCTTGACGCTGCCGCCCGGGTTGAAGTACTCCACCTTGGCCAGCAGGAGACCCTCGACCCCCTCGGCGCACCGGGACAGGCGGAGGAGCGGGGTGTTGCCGACGAGGGACAGCAACGAGTCGTGATACTGCACCCATGCACTCTAAACGGATGTGCACCACGAAATCCGCCGGCTCGGAGATCACCTGAGCAGGAATTGACCCACTCCGCTGGGAACCTCCCGCGACGCCCAGGGCGAATCCGCCTTGCGTCGCGGGGAAGGATCACGTAGACGTAATCCCTCCCTCTCCCACAGCTGCCACCCGTGCGTGCTGCGTCACCTCGGAATCGACGACGGCCTGTGGTTCGTTGAGGCATCGGAGGGTAGGTCCTAAGGCCCTTCGGTAACCGAAAGTGTCGTTTGACGTCCTGGTTGTAAGACCGCTTGTGAGACACGGAGGAGTTCACGTGGGCAAGGCTCGTGCAGCGCGCCGGCTGGCCGCCGCCGCTGCGTTCGGCGGTGGGGGTGCCGGGCTGCTGGGTGGCACGCTCGTCGCGATCCTCATCGCCGAGGCGATCCTGGCCAAGCGCACCATCGGAGAACCCGTCGGGCATTCGCCGCACGCCGACGGCATCTATGGCGAAGGCCCCGGAAAGCCCATCTCGTTCGTGGTCCTCGGCGACTCCACCGCCTGCGGCTTCGGCGTGTCGACGCCGGAGGAGACGCCGGGCGCGCTTCTCGCGAGCGGCCTGGCCGCGCTGGCGGGCCGTCCGGTCAAGCTCACCGTGGTCGCCATCTCCGGCGCCGAGACCCACGAGCTCGACGCCCAGATCGACAAGGCTCTCGCGGTCGGCCCCGACGTCGCTCTCGTCATCATCGGTGCCAACGACGTCACGCACCGCACCCTCCCGTCGGAGTCGGTCCGCCTGTTCGCGCGCGGCGTACGCCGGCTCCGTGACACCGGCTGCGAGGTCGTTGCGGGCACCTGTCCCGACCTCGGCACCGTCGAGCCGCTCGCGTTCCCCCTCCGCCAGGTGGCCCGCCGGTGGAGCCAGCGGCTGGCCGCCGCCCAGACGATCGCGGGCGTCGAGGCCGGCGCGCGTACGGTGTCCCTCGGCTCGCTGCTCGGCCCGGAGTTCGCCGCCGCGCCGAGGGAGCTCTTCGGTCCCGACCGCTTCCACCCGTCCGCGACCGGCTACGCCAGTGCTGCGGTCGCGCTCCTCCCCTCGCTCGCGGCCGCGATCGGCTGCTGGCCCGAGGACGAGGACGCCGGCGTCTCACTCGGAGACGGGCAGATCCTGCCGATCTCGTTCGCGGCCGTGCGGGCAGCGAAGGATCCCGGGACCGAGGTCGCCGCCGCCGACGTCGCGGGCGACCAGGACGGCCCACGCGGGCGGTGGGCACTTCTGCGGCACCGCCGCGAGCGCGACCTCCCGTCCGTGGACGGCGTCCTCCCCTCCGAGCGCGAGAGCGCCTGAGCCGAGCCGCCACTTCCGTCGCGGGGCCACACCACGCCGGCCGGACGGGATGAAGAACGGGCTCCGCGGTGTTGCCATCGGACGACGCGTCCCCACGCAGGAGCGTCTCGCAGCCGTCCGACGTACGAGGAGAGGCCATGGCGCCGAACGACCCCCAGTCCGGAGCACCGACCGACAGCCCCACCCCGTGGGTCTCGGAACACACCAGGGAGTACCTCGAGTCCGGCGGCCAGAAGGGCCACATCTGGCGAAACGACGCGCCCACGCTGTTGATCACGACGACCGGTCGCCGCAGCGGCACGCCCCGGCGCACGCCTCTCATCTACGGCCGCGACGGCGACAACTACGTGATCGTGGCGTCCAAGGGTGGCGCCGACGACCAGCCGCTGTGGTACCTCAACCTCGCCGCGAACCCCGAGGTGGAGCTGCAGGTGGCCGACAGGGTCTTCAAGGCCCGGGCCCGGGACGCGAACCTGGACGAGCGGCCGCGCCTGTGGGCCGCGATGGCGAAGATCTGGCCCGACTACGACGTCTACCAGACGAAGACCGACCGTCAGATCCCGGTCGTCGTCCTCGAACCGAGCAGCTGACCCGCAGGACGTCAGTCCGGCGTGGCGGGAACGCCGCGCCGGACCACGCACGCGGAGACCTCCGCGGCAATTGGGTTTGACCCACTCTCCGTCCGCACTCCAGAATGGCTCGCATGTGACGCGCTGACCGGCCCTCGTCGACCGGTCCCTCTGTGCCCGTCGTGCCGCCCTCGTGCCGCCGCCGGTGCGCGTCGATCCCGTTCGTTCCAGGGCCTTCCCACGTTGCCGGTGTGCCGACCTCCATCGCCAGCTGACCGGCCGTTTTCCTGCCCATCGTCCGAACGTCTTCCCCACCACGGAGGCCCTTCCTCATGCGTGCGTACACATGCTGCCGAACCCCCCAAGCGGGTCTCGGTACGCCGCCCTGCAAGGCTTCCTTGCCGAGGCCGGAGAGCCCTCGTACCGCCTGAGACAACTCCTGCGGGCGGTCCACACCCGCGGGCTCACCGAGTTCGCCGACATGAGCGAACTGCCACGGCAGCTGCGGCAGCGGCTGGCCGGCTCGTTCGGTCCGTCCCTGCTCGACCTGCGTGCGGTCGCCAGCCAGACCGGCAACCAGGTCGAGAAGGTGTTGTTCGAGAGCGCCAGCGGAGCGCGGATCGAGACGGTGCACGCGAGGTACCGGCCGGGCTGGACGTCCCTCTGCGTCTCGACCCAGGTCGGCTGTGGGCTCGGCTGCACGTTCTGTGCCACCGGCGCGGTCGGGCTGGTACGCAACCTGACCGCGGATGAGATCTGCGACCAGGTGCTGCACTTCCGTGCCCGACAGGGGACCGCGAGCGAAGGGCAAGGACAGGTTGACAGTGTGGCGTTCATGGGCATGGGTGAGGCGCTCGCCAACCCGCACACGTTCGCGGCCCTGGAACTCCTGACCGGCAAGGACTATCACGCCATGAGCCCGCGGCGGGTCACGGTGTCAACCGTGGGCTTCGCGCCCGGACTGCAACGGCTGGTCGAGGAGCATCCGCAGGTCAACGTCACGCTCTCGGTGCACTCGCCCTACGACGACGAGCGGGCGAAGCTGATCCCACTGCAGCAGCGGTTCCCCCTTGCGGGCTGCGTCGACATCCTCGACCGGCACGTGGCCGCCACGCGCCGCAAGGCGTACCTCGCGTACCTCCTCATCGACGGCCTGAACGACAGCGACGCGCACGCGAACGCCCTGGCCGGGTTGGTCGGGAGGTGCAGCCGGCCCGAACTGTTCCACGTCAGCCTGATCCCCTACAACGAGGCGGCCGGGGTGGCCGCCGACTACCGACGGCCGTCCGACGCCCGGGTCCAGGCGTTTCTCCGCGGGTTGCGTCGACACGGGATCCACGTGACGAAACGGCAGCAGTTCGGCGGCGACCTCGACGCCGCCTGCGGCCAGTTGCACGCGCGCTACCTCGCGGAGGCGCCGTCCGGTTCGTCCGGTTCGACATCTGCTACCCATCGGACGCGCGGGCGTACTAGCCTCGACATTACCAACCGGTAACCAGGAGGGTGTCATGTCCGAGGCCGTCATCGTCGCCACCGCCCGCACGCCGGTCGGTCGCGCGTTCAAGGGATCCCTCACCGGCGTACGGCCCGACGACATGGCCGCGTTCGCCATCGAGGCCGCCCTGGCCAAGGTGCCCGCAGCTCGACCGCACCGAGATCGACGACCTCTATCTCGGGTGCGCCGAGCCTCGTGACGAGCACGGGGGCAACATGGCCCGCCGCGTCGCGGTCCAGCTGGGCCTCGACACGCTGCCGGCCGTCACGGTCAACCGGTTCTGCGCCTCGAGCGTGCAGACCGCGCGGATGGCGTTCCACGCGATCAGGGCCGGCGAGGGCGAGGTCTTCGTGTCGGCCGGCGTCGAGTGCGTGTCGCGCTACCGCGGGTTCGGCGCGCGCCGGTGTCGACCCGTCGGAGACCCAGAACCCGCTGTTCGCGGACGCGCAGGCGCGCACCGCGAAGTACGCCGAGTCCAACGACACGTGGCACGACCCCCGCGATGACGGGACGCTGCCCGACATCTACATCGCGATGGGCCAGACCGCCGAGAACGTCGCGACCGCCCGCGGGGTGAGCCGGGCGGTCCAGGACGAGTTCGGCGTACGGTCGCAGAACCTCGCCGAGGAGGCGGTCAAGGCGGGCTTCTTCGCCCGCGAGATCGCGCCGTACCCCCTCCCCGACGGCACGGTCGTCGCCGCCGACGACGGCCCGAGGTTCGGCACCACCCTCGAGAAGGTCGCCGGCCTCGGCCCGGTCTTCCGCCCAGGCGGCACCGTCACCGCCGGCAACTGCTGCCCGCTCAACGACGGCGCCGCCGCGGTGGTCATCATGAGCGCCGACGCCGCGCACCGGCTCGGCATCACGCCGCTCGCCCGGATCGTCGCGACCGCCGCGTCCGCGCTCTCGCCGGAGATCATGGGCCTCGGTCCGGTCGAGGCGAGCCGGCGCGCCCTCCAGCGCGCGGGCATGTCCATCGCCGACGTCGACCTCGTGGAGATCAACGAGGCGTTCGCCGCCCAGGTCGTGCCGTCGGCCGAGGACCTCGATATCCCCTGGGACAAGCTCAACGTGCACGGCGGGGCGATCGCTCTCGGCCACCCGTTCGGCATGACCGGTGCCCGCATCATGACGACGCTGGTCAACGGCCTGTCCTGGCGGGACAAGCACGTTGGCCTGGAGACGATGTGCGTCGGCGGGGGGCAGGGCATGGCGATCATCCTCGAGCGGCTGTCCTGACAACTCCGGGTGCGGAGCCCGGCCGGAGCGGCCCCTAAGCTGACCCGGCATGAGCGCATCGATCGCCACTGCCACCACACCGTCCCGCGCCGAGCTCCTCGAGTTCCTGCGCAGCCGGCACCAGGCCGTCCTCGCCACCACCCGCCGGGACGGCCGCCCCCAGCTGTCGCCCGTCACATGCGGCCTCAACCGGGACGACCGGATCGTCGTCTCGACCTATCCCGAACGCGCCAAGGCCAGGAACGCCCGGCTGAACCCCCTGGTCAGCGTCTGTGTGATGTCCGAGGGCTGGAGCGACCCCTACATCCAGGTCGACGGCACGGCCCGCGTCATCGACCTGCCGGATGCCGTCGAGCCCCTGGTGGAGTACTTCCGTTGCATCAGCGGCGAGCACCCCGACTGGGACGACTACCGCGCGGCCATGCAACGTCAGGGCAAGTGCCTCATCGAGGTCGAGATCGAACGATGGGGACCCATCGCCAAGGGCGGTTTTCCGGCCCGTGTCGTCGAGTCGTCCGGTTCGTAGCCACTGCGTTTCCAGAGGGTATCGGCGTGTCTCGGTAGTCGTGTCCGCCCGGTTGGCTGAAGGGGGTTGTTTCCGGCCCGTTCGTCAGGCAGTCTCGTGGGCATGGACCAGCACTGAACCCCGATCTCCCGGGAGGCCGCCATGGCTCTGCACCACTCCGAAGAGACCCATCAGAACCTCGTCGCCCGGCTGCCACACGCGACCGGACGCGAACTCCCCGAGTGGCTCAGAGCTCTAGAAGACGGCCCGTCGTTCCTCCGCTTCGACGACCGCGTCAGCTGGCTCCGCAACGAATACGGCATCGCCCACGGTCACGCGACCGCGATCGTGCATGAGCACGACCTCCAGCGGGCGCAGCGCAACTTCGCCTGACGCACGATGGAGCTCGACGAAGCACGGGCGTTCCTGCGTGACCACCATCACGGAGTCCTGAGCACGTTCCGCTCCGACGGGATGCCGCAGTTGTCCCCCGTCACCGTCGGGCTCGACGCCGAGGGTCTCGCCGTCATCAGCACCCGCGAGCCCGCCTACAAGGTGCGCAACCTGCGCCGTGACCCGCGGGCCTCTCTGTGCGTGTTCCCTGACCAGTTCTATGGCCAGTGGGTCCAGGTCGAGGGCAAGGCGAGCATCGTGTCGTTGCCGGCGGCGATGGACCTCCTGGTCGACTACTACCGCCGGGTGGCCGGCGAGCATCCCGACTGGGACGACTACCGCACCGCCATGCAGCGCGAGCGGCGGTGTCTCGTCCGGATCAGTCTCGACCGGGTGGGCCCGAACGTCTCGGGCTGACCCGGCCGGCTGTGCAGAAGGGCCCGCCCGATCTGGTCGATCGGGCGGGCCCTTCTGTGGTCTGACGACGCCTCAGTCCGAGCCGCGGAGGATCGCGAGGATCCGCAGGATCTCGATGTAGAGCCAGACCAGGGTCACGGTGAGTCCGAACGCGGCGAACCACGAGTCCTTGCTCGGTGCGCCCTGCGCGATGCCCTTCTCCACGTAGTCGAAGTCGAGGAGCAGGTTGAAGCAGGCGAGCGCCACCCCGATGACCGCGAAGATCAGCCCGATCCCACCCAAGCCACTGACGCCGAGATGAATGCCGAACATCCCCAGCACCAGGTTGACGGCGACGATCAGGAAGAAGCCCATCGTCGCGCCGATGACGAAGCGCTGGAACTTCGGCGTCACCCGGATGATGCGGAACTTGTAGACCGCGAGCATCCCCGCCGACGCGCACAGCGTGCCGAGCACGGCCTGGCCGACGATCGCGGCGTCACCGACGTACGCCGAGAGAACCTTGCTCGCCAGGCCGACGAACACGCCTTCGACGGCGGCGTACGCGAGGATCACCACCGGGTTCGTGACGTGCTTCAGCCCGATGACGAACCCGAGGCCCATGCCGACGAGAGCGGCACCGACCAGGAGGCCGAGGTGCGACGGCCGCAGGGAGTCGCCGACCAGCTGCCAGGTGGCGCCGGCCACGATGATCAGGGTGCCGAGCGTCATCGCCGTCCGGGCGACCACGTCGTCGATGGTCATCCGGTCGCGGCGGCTGCCGGGGCCCTCCCTGGAGGGAGCGGCGTACATCTCGCGGAGCTGCTCGCTGGACATGGTGGTCGCATCCGCGGCGTACCCGGCGGTCTGGAACGACCTCCCGCGCGAGAAGACCGGGTTTCTGCTCTGCATCGTGTGTCCTCCTCCGCCGACGGCGGATCCGCTGGCGTGCCGGCAATGGTAATGAATCAGTAAAGCCGATGTCGTCATCTGGCAGACGTTCGACAGGGTCCACAAAGTGCCCCGGCCGGACAAAATCCCTCCGGCGAGCCGGAATCGCCCCGGCTGGCCACCGCACGCTCCCGTGCCGTCGCTCCGGGTGGGCGCACGCCTTCCCGGCGGTGGTAGCGTGCCGGCGATCGCGCGCGGCGGGAGTCTCCGGGGTCTCTTCGCGATGGCGGGAGTCTCGGTGTGGGAGTCGGGGGTGCAGCCGATGGAAGCAGCCGCTTCGGCTGACGACCGCACGGTCGTGGCCGAACCCGGCTGGATCTACACCCTCCTCTGGGTCGCGTTCCCGCTGCTCGGGATCGGGGTCGGACGGCTCCTCCTGTTCGCCGTCGGCTGGCTCGCCGGGCTGGAGTGGGTTCCGCTCCCGGGGCCGGTGAAGCTGGTCGCGTCGATCCCAGAGCCGTACGCCACCCTCGGCGCGGTCGCGGTCGGAGGTGTCGCGGGACTCGTCCTTGCCCACCTCGCCGCAAAGGATCGGCTGGTCGTCTCGGTCGCTGCCGACCGGGTGACGCTGACGCGCGGGGGCGTACCGACGGAGTTCGAACCCGAAGCCGTCGGCGCCGTCTTCCTCGACCGTGGACACCTCGTGCTCCTCGGCCGGTCCACCGAGGAACTCACCCGGCAGTCCTGCGACCTCAAGGTGGCCGGTCTCGAGGATGCGTTCCGTTCCCACGGTTACCCGTGGCATGACGGTGATCCGCACGCGGCCGTCTACCGTCGTTGGGTCGAGGGCCTTCCCGACCTGCCGCCCGGTGCCGACGCGCTGCTGCGGGCCCGCCGTCGCGCACTCGACAAGGGCGACAAGGACGACGTCGACGACCTCCGCCGGGAGCTCAACCAGCTCGGGATCGCCGTCCGCGAGGAGAAGAAGCGACAGTACGTACGCCGCACCGGGCAACCGCCTGAGCTGACGGACCCGGAGCAGGTTCCGGGCGGGACTGGACGTTCCTGAGCGGCCGGGTGCCGGCACCCGGGCCAGCGTGCCGGCGAACGGGAGAAAGTGCCCCCGGTGGGATTCGAACCCACAAAACTGACGCCCATTTTAAGTGGGCCGCCTCGACCAATTGGGCTACGGGGGCAGGTATCCGGCGCATGGTCCGAAGGCCATGCCGCACACGCACAGGCAGCAGCCTGACACGTTCCCCGTCAGGCTAGAGCCTCGGCAGCCCCACCGACACTAGCGTCCGGAGCGCGGCGCCAACCGGGCCCACGCCACCGGGTCGAAGGGCCAGCCGAGCCGGTCGCAGACCTCCTGCCAGCGCGCGGCCATGCCATCGGTCCAGAACTGAGGAACGAAGCCGAGGGCGAGGTAGGTCCTGACCGCTGGGAGCCGGTGGTCGTCGGTGCGGAGGTAGACCTGGCCGGCGCCGAGGTCGAGCAGCCGGGCCGTGGCGGCGGCCGTGACGGCCCGACCGAGTCCCTTGCCGCCGTGGTCGGGATCGGCGGCGATCCAGCCCACTTCGTGAGCGTCGGGGTACAGCTCCGGAACCGGGTTGTCCTGGGCAAATCCGGTGGCGACGACCGTACCTGTCGCGCCGCTCGGACCGCCCGAACCGCCGGGCTCGAACGTGACCACGTGCCAGCCGCCGCGTTCGATCCCGCCCGTACGCCGTCGACTCACGCGAGCGGGGCTTCGCGCCCGGGCTCCACGCCGATGCCCGCGGTCCATGTACGCGGGTCGGGTACGTGCAGCCAGGCACCGCCCTCGGCCGTCGAGCGTTCGGACACGATGCCGGGCAGCGACATGTCGAGTGCGGCGTAGATGTCGAGCGGGACCGGCCGCTCCTCGACGACCGCCTCGACGAACTCGAGGATCGGCCAGGCGTCGGCGCCCCAGTGGCCCGCGCCGTCGGGAACCTCGCGGTACCTCGCCGGCAGGAACTCCTCAGCGTAGGCGTCGAGCGGTTCCCAGCCGTTGTCCGGACTGCGCCCGACGACGTGCACGCGCGGCGACTGGTCGGCCGACCGGGCCGCCTCGTAGCCGCCGGCGGTGCCCTGCAGGGAGTAGTAGTCCATCAGGTGCGGGCGGTTGGACAGCAGGTCGAACCGCACCCGCAGCAACGCGCCTCTCGCCGTCCGGCACAGGAGCAGGACCGTGTCGTCGATCTCGTGCTCAGGATCGGTGTGCCGGCCCGTACCGACGCAGCTCACGGCAGTCACCCGGTCGCCGAACCACCCCAGCAGCGGGCCGAGGCTGTGCGTGGGGTAGGTGTGCCCGGCCCGCCCAACCTGCCAGAAGTACCGCCAGGTGGGACGACCGGAGGTGTCGCGGTGGTACGCCTTCATCTCGTGGAGGTACTCGCCCTCGCCGTAGTAGAGCTCACCGAACGCCCCGGCGCGGGCCATCGCGGCGACCACGAGGTTGGACCGGATGTAGCAGTAGTTCTCGGCCAGCATGTAGCGCGCCGAGCTCCGGCGTACGGCCGCCAGCAGGTCGTGGCCCTGCTCGAACGACACCACGGCGGGAACCTCCGACAGCACGTGGACACCGGCGTCGAGCGCGGCCACCGCCTGCGGGGCGTGGTGGTGCTGCGGCGACGACAGGACGACCAGATCGCAGTGCTCGAGGAGCTCGGCGTACGACCCGCACTCCACCTCCGCGCCGTGGTCGGCGGCGAACCGCTTGCGGGCCTCCGGATCGGGGTCGTAGACCGCATGCAGGCGGGCCCGGTCTCCGGTGGCGCGCAGGCCGGTGACGAAGCCGGCGCCGCGCGCGGTCCCGGCGATACCGACCCGCAACGGCCGGCCCGCCCCTGACGTGGTCTGCACGGACGAGGCTGGCACGGACGACGGCGGCACGGACGACGCTGGCACCATGCTCACGCTCCTCGGTGGGGGTCGTAGTCGAGCAGTGCCTCGAGCACCTGGGTCTGTGCGCGGACCGCGTTGCCGACCTCGGCGAGGCGGGCGTGCGGCAGCCGGTAGCTCGGGGCGCTCACGCTCATCGCGTAGCGCGCGGTCCCCGTGGCGTCCCGGATCGGGACCGCGATGCAGCGCAGCCCCTCGACCGACTCCTCGTCGTCGACACCGAACCCGCGGGCCCGCACCCGCTCGAGGTCGCGCTGGAGGTCCTCGACGGTCGTGAGCGTCCGCGGCGTGAACTCGACGAGGTCGTGGCCGGCCAGCAACTTCTCGACCTCGGCGACCGGAAGGGTGCTCATGATCGCCTTGCCGAGCCCCGAGGAGTGCCAGGTGTCCTTGTCGCCCACGGCAGCACCCTTGCGGATCTGCTGCGAGCTCTCGATCGCATGGACGATCACCAGATCGTCGCCGGCGCGGGCACCGAGGTTGACCGTCTCGTCGACCTCCTGCACGAGCCGCGCCATCGCCGCCGTCGCCACGGACATGAAGTCGCGCCCGCCGATGGCGCTGCGGCCCAGCATGAACATCCGCATGCCGATCCGGAAGTAGCGGGTCTGCGGGTCGCGTTCGAGCAGGCCGTGCGAGACGAGGCTGGTGAGATACCGCAGGGCGGTGGCGTCGCTCAACCCCGCCTCGGCCGCGATCCTGGACAGTGAGGCGGGCTCCGCGGCAACCACCTCGAAGAGGCGTACGAGCCGGTCGACGCCCTGCAGGCTGCGCTCGCCGCCTCGCGCGTCACGGGCATCGGGCACGGCTTCTCCCCTGTCGACGGGACTGGTGGCTTCCACTAGGCGGAGTGTACTTTCGGTCCGACGCAAAGGTACGACGACCGGAGGGGACGCGCAATGGCCGACCGAGGCACCCGTACGGAGGACGAGGTGGTGGCGCGGTCCGCCCGGCCGGTCACCGGAGCCGGCCGGGTCAGCCGGGTGGAGACCCTCTCGCTCGGGACCGGCTGGCGCGACTTCAGCTACGTCCGCGTCCACACCGACCAGGGCCTGGTCGGCGTCGGGGAGATCACCCATCCCTTCCGTACGAGGGAGGTCTGCCTCCTGACCGAGGCTCTCGCCGGACGCCACCTCCTCGGCGCCGACCCGTTCGACACCGAGGCCAACTGGCGCGCGCTCTACCAGGGCGACTTCCTACGCGGCGGCGACCTCGGCGGCATCGCGTTGAGCGGGCTCGACCAGGCACTCACCGACATCCAGGCCCGCTGCCTCGGCGTGCCCGCGTACCGACTCGTCGGCGGCGCCTACCGGGACCGCGTTCCCGTGTACGCCAACGGCTGGTACACCGGCGACCGCACGCCCGAGGGGTTCGCCGAGCGCGCCCGCGGCGTCGTGGCGGCGGGCTATGCCGCGCTCAAGCTCGACCCGTTCGGTGCCGGCGACGGCGAGCTCGGCCGGGCGGAGCGGCTGCGTTCGATCGCCCTCGTCGCAGCCGTCCGCGAGGCGGTCGGCCCGGAGGTCGAGATCTTCGTGGAGGGGCACGCCCGGCTCGTTCTCGACGAGGCGGTCCGCGTCGCCGCGGAGCTGGAGGCGTACGACGTCGGCTGGTTCGAGGAACCGCTCCCGTGGACGCACATCGGGCTCTACCAGGAGCTACGCCGGCGCACCCGGGTGCCGCTCGCGGGTGGCGAGCACTTCCACAACAGGTACGAGTACGCGCCGCTGTTCGCGACCCAGGCGGTCGGCATCGTCCAACCCGATCTGTGCATGGCGGGCGGCTTCACCGAGGTCCGCAAGATCGCCGCCATGGCCGAGGTGGCATCCATGCTCGTCGCGCCGCACAACTCGAACTCGCCACTGTGCACGACCGCGACCGCGCAGCTGGCGTTCGGGCTGCCGAACCTCAAGGTCCTCGAGACCTTCGACGGCATGCTCGAGCCGCACGTGTTCGACGCGCTGCGCGGTGTGCTGCCGGTCGTCGACGGGCACCTGGAGCTGCCGACGGGGATCGGTCTCGGCGTCGAGCTGGTCGACGAGGTGTTCGACGAACACCCACCGACGTACGGGTTCTGGGACCTGTTCGCCGAGGGCTGGGAGAAGCGGAGGCGGGCGTGATCGTCGACGTGCACAGCCACGTGTTCCGCGACCCGGAGAGCTTTCCCGGCGCCGGCTTCCGCGACGGCATCGCCCGCGCCCACGGCGGTCCGGTCGACCTGACGGTGCGCTACGAGGACTACCGCGCCGGCGCCCCCGACGACACGGTCACGGTCGTCTTCGGCGGCAAGGCGCGGCTCAGCGGGCTGTGGGTCGACGACGCCTACGTCGCCGCGTACGTCCGGACCGACCCGGACCGCCTCATCGGCTTCCTCTCCCTCGACCCGACCCAGCCGGGCTGGCAGGACGAGATGCGGGACGGCCACGAGGAGCTCGGCCTGCGGGGCATCAAGCTGCTGCCGATGTACGCCGGCTTCCGCCCGGACGATCCGGCGTCGACCCGCTCTGGAAGTACGCCGAGCGGAACGGCCTTCCGGTCCTGCTGCACACGGGGACGACGTTCGTGGCGGCGGCACCGCTGGAGTACACCCTGCCGCGGCACTTCGACCCGGTGGCGACCCGCTTCCCCGAGGTGAAGCTCGTCCTCGCCCACCTCGGCCATCCGTACGAGGGCGAGTGCATCGCGGTGATCCGCAAGCACCCAAACGTCTACGCCGACGTGAGCGCGCTGCACTACCGGCCGTTCCAGCTCTACCACTCGCTGATGCTGGTGCAGGAGTACGGCGTGTGGGACAAGGTGCTGTTCGGCACCGACTACCCGTTCACGACCGTGTCCGCGTCGGTGGCGGGGCTGCGGCGACTTGCCGAGGTCCGCCCGCACGCCGGGCTGCCGGGCCTCGACCCGGACCAGGTGGAGGCGCTCCTCGTCCGGCCGAGCCTGTCGTTGCTCGGGCTCGCGTAGCCGGCGAAGGGTCGGGCCTTGACGGCGGCGGGCGGCCGTTGCCGGTCTGTTGGCCTCGTCGTACGTCGCGACAGGGTGCGCCGCATCACACAGTAAAAGTCTCTACCACTGAGTGAGATTCACTCGATCAGATCCGATGCCGCAGCCGCCGGCCGCACCCTGCCGCGGTCCCGCGGCCGGGAGGTGACCCTCCCGTGGCGCGATCACCGCACTCCTCAACGCGGTGCCGAGAACGCGCTCTGCCGGTGACGAACGAGCAGCTACGGCGTCCACTCCAGCCGGGTGGCGGGCAGGTCGGCCCGGCCGTCGGTGTGGGGGCGTACGGCAAGCAGCTGGTGCACGCTGATCCGCGCCAGCTCGAACGCGAGCGCCGACACCGCGAGGTAGAGATGCCACACGCGGGCCCGGCCGGGTGACATCTGCCGGACGCAGGCGTCCCAGGTGTCCACGAGGTTCGCGACCCACGTGCGCAGGGTGCGGGCGTAGTGCTCCCGGAACGACTCGAGGTCCCGCACCTCCAGGCCGGCGCCCTCGAATGTTCCGACGATGGTGCCGAGCGGCAGGAGCTCCGCACCGGGGAAGACGTACGCGTCGATGAAGGAACGTTCGGGAACCACGGAGTCGTCCCCACGCACGCTCACCTGGTGGAGCAGCGCCCGGCCGCCCGGACGTAGCAGGTCGTGGAGGGTCCTGGCGTACTCCGCCAGCCGGGTCGCTCCGACGTACTCCGTCAGCCCACTGCCGGCGATCGCGTCGTAGGGACCGTCGTCGACCTCGCGCCAGTCGGCGAGGCGGAACTCCACCCGGTCGGCCAGCCCGGCGTCGACGGCGCGCTTCGTCGCGACCTCCACCTGGTCGGCCGACAGCGTGATGCCGGTGCCCGTCACGCCGTACCGTTCGGCGGCGTGCAGCAGGAACGAGCCCCACCCGCAGCCGACGTCGAGCACCCGCATGCCACCTGTCAACCCGAGCTTGCGGCAGGCAAGGTCGAGGCCGGCCCGTTGCGCGTCGTCGAGGGTGGCGGCGGGATCGCTCCAGTACGCACTGCCGTGCACGAACGTGTCGCCGTAGACGCGCGCGAGCAGCGGCGTGCCGAGCGAGCCGTCGTGCGCACCGCTCAGCGTCTTTTCGCGAACGAGGGAGTGCCGGCGTTCGCCCCCGCTGATCTCCTCCGGCGGCGGCTTGGGCTGCGGACCGACGGCACCGAGCAGGACGGCCGTGCGCAGCAGTTCGCTGCGGTCGGCGGGTGTGAGCTCGGGACGCCGGCCGATGGACCGCCCGAACGGCGCGAGCCGTTCGAGGGCAGCGAGCAGGTCGCCCTCGACGTCGATCTCCCCTGCGACGTACGCGCGGACCAGACCGAGCTCGTCGGGCCGCCAGAGCAGCCGTCGTAGTGCGCGGCGAGAGTGCACCCGTACCACCGGCGCGTCGGCGGGACCCGCGACCGAACCGTCCCATGCATGGATCCGGACCGGCGCCTCCCTGCCGAACAGTCGGAACAGGACATCGTGCAGGCGCTCGGCCACGACGGGACCGACCACATCCACCCCCCAATTTCGTACGACCACCCACCTGGCGGGCGGGCCGGTCGCCACTGCCTGAGGCTAACCCCGGCTGGTGATCTGCGTCCGGCCCTCGCCGCGACCCGCCGGCTGTTCCGGCGCCTCGCCGGCTTGGCCGTCGCTCGCCGGCACGTCCGCGACCTCCGGCACCTCCGGCACCTCCGCCACGCGCAGCTGGCGTTCGATCGACTGTACGAAGTCCTCGCGCGGCCGCTGCAGACTCCCCAGCGAAACGACCTCGCGCCGGAAGAACAGCGCGAGCGTCCAGTCGAGGACGATCCGGATCTTGCGATTGAGCGTCGGCATCCGGCTCACGTGGTAGGTCCGGTGCATGAACCAGGCCGGCCAGCCCCGGAGCTTGATGCCGTAGACCTGCGCGACCCCCTTGTGCAGACCGAGGCTCGCGACCGAGCCGACGTGACGGTGTCGGTAGACCTGCAACGGTTTGCCGCGCAGAGCGCGCACCACATTGTCGCCGAGCAGCTTCGCCTGGCGCACGGCGTGCTGGGCGGACGGGCTGCAGGTGGCGCCGGGAGGGCCGGTGAGGTCGGGCACGGCGGAGGCGTCGCCGGCGGCCCACGCGTTCGCGACGCCGGCGACCTGCAGGTCGGCGTCACCGATCACACGACCCTTGGCATCGAGCGGCAGGTCGGAGTCCGCGAGCACCGGGTTGGCCTTCACGCCCGCCGTCCACACGATCGTGTCGGCCTCGAAGCGCGTCCCGTCGGAGAGCTCGACCACGCCGTCGACGCAGGAGTCCAGCCGGGTGAGCAGCTTGACGTCGATCCCGCGTTGGCGAAGCTGGTCGACGGTGTAGCGGCCCATCTCGGGCCCGACTTCGGGAAGGATGCGATCGGCAGCCTCGACGAGGACCCAGCGCATGTCCGCAGGCGTGACGTGTTCGTAGTAGCGGCAGGCGTCTCGTGCCATGTCCTCGAGCTCGCCGAGGGCCTCGACACCCGCGTACCCGCCACCGACGAACACGAACGACAGGGCCCGCTGGCGGGTCGCCTCGTGCGGCGTCGACTCGGCGACGTCGAGGCAGTCGAGTACGTGGTTGCGGAGCTGGATCGCGTCCTCGATCTGCTTGAAGCCGATGGCGTGCTGGGCCAGTCCGGGGATGGGAAGCGTGCGCGGCACCGACCCCAGCGCGACCACGAGCTCGTCGTAGCCGAGGTCGTACGCCTCTCCCGCGCGCGGCTCGATCCTGGCGGTGCGTGAGGCGTGGTCGATGGCGCCCACGCGCCCGGTGATGACCTCGACGTCCGGCAGCAGCCGCCGTAGGGCCACGACCACGTGCCGCGGCTCGAGGTTGCCGGCCGCCGCCTCGGGCAGGAACGGCTGGTAGGTCATGTAGGAGCGCGGGTCTACGACGGTGACCGTGACCTTGCCCTGTCTGATCTCCCGATGGAGACCCTTCTGGATGCGGAGGGCGGCGTAGAGCCCGACGTAGCCTCCACCAGCGATGAGGACGGCCTTGGGGCGCACGTCCTGTCACCTCCTCAGTCTTCTTCGTTCGACTCCCACGCTAACCCTTCGTGAATGCATTCACAAACGTTCAGGGCACCGAATGCCCAGATGTCGGAGACGTCACACCAGGGCGGGCGAAGGTCCGGCGGCCGGTAGCCGGACGGCGCGACGGGCACTCGTCGGGTCGGCCGGCCGTCCCGTGGCGGGCCCTTCGTCCGGGTACCACGGGCCCCGCGGGTGGGCCGTTGTCCGGTCACTGCCTGCCCCGCGGGCACGCCCGCAGAAGCGACCGCCGCGCCATCGCCCTGAAGCCGGCGGATCCGCTGGCGGAGCCTCTAAGCTCGAAAGAAGGAGGGGGGAGGCACATCGTGGGTGCGATCATCGCTGTCATTGTCATCGCCCTCATCGCCATCCTGATCACGTTGACGGTGCCTCTCGTCATGCTCGCCCAACGTCGGGAGCAGCGGAGGCTGGAATCCCTTGCGGCGTGGGCGAACTCACTCGGCTGGACGACCTACGCCGGAAGCGTCGAGGTGCCGTGGACGGTGCGACTGCCCGGTGCGAACCCGCGTGGCGTGCGCGCGCTGTTCACCGGGATATACCGCGACCTGCCGGTCACCGTCGCCGAATACTCCTACCAGGTGACAAGTACGACGCAGCTCAACGGGCAGTCCCAGGTCACGACCGACACGCACAACTTCGTCGTGTGCGTCGTCCATCTCCCCTACACCTATCCCGGCATCGAGGTCGCCGGCCGCGGGTCCGGGTCCCGGATGTGGCGCTGGCTCACAGGTCCCGACGACACCGAGATCGGGATCGTGGAGTTCGACAAGGACTACCGCGTCCGTAGCACCCATCCCGAGATGGTCCGGCACGTCATCGGGCCGGCGTTGGTACGTGCGCACCTTGCGGGTATGGCGCCCAACTGGAGCCTGCACGGCACCGACCTGCTGGTCTACTGGCAGGGCCGGATGGAACCCGCGCGGGTCCTTCCGGCGCTCGACTCGGTACTCCGGATCGCCGGCCTGCTCGGGCACTGACCCACAGCCTTCCCCGCGATCATGAAGACCGCGGTGGGCTACGAGCTCCGCGGAGCTTTCCTGATCACCGAACCTCGGCATGGGACGCGGCCCGAAGGAGTACGGCGTCCAGCATCGACGCGGTCAGCTTGCCCGTGAAGGTGTTCTGCTGGCTCGGGTGGTAGGAACCCACGAGCAGGACCGATGCCGGCACGGGAGTCGGTGGTGACAGCCGAGCCTCGGCGCCGTGCCCGAACTTCACCTTCGGTCGGGGCACCGCGTACCCCGCCGCCGCGAACGCGCGCAGCGCGGAGTCCCAGGCGTACGAGCCCAGCGCGACCACGCTCCGGACCGACGCCGCGCACAGCTCCACTTCCCTGACCAGCCAGGGGAAACACGCATCCCGCTCGACCGGCAAGGGACGGTTGACAGGCGGCGCGCAGCGCACCGCGGCGACGACCCGTACGCCGACCAGCCGTTGTCCGTCACCGGCGTACGTGCTCGTCTCCTGCGTCGCGAGACCGGCGCGGTGCAGGGCGGCGAACAGCCAGTCACCCGACCGGTCGCCGGTGAAGATGCGCCCGGTCCGGTTGCCGCCATGCGCGGCAGGAGCGAGGCCGACGACCAGGATCCGGGGTGCGTCGTCGCCCCAGCCGGAGATGGGTCTCCCCCAGTACGGTTCGCCGGCGAACGCCCGGCGCCGCTCGACCGCGACCTGCTCCCGCCACTCGACCAGCCGGGGGCAGGCCCGGCACACCGACTGACGGGCCGTGAGCGCGTGCAGGTCGGACGCGGAGGTCGCGAGGCGGGCAACGTCGGCCGGTCCGTGGGCGACGGGAGTCGCGGGAGAGGCCGGGTCGTCGGGCCAGCCGGTGCCCGGGGGTACGGGACTGGTGAAGAGCGTGTCCGTCAAGGGATGCGGCCGCGCGCCCGGGCCAGGAGCCGAGCCCGGGCCCGGCTCGGCGCGCTCTCCACTCACGCCGACCGTCCGAGCACCGCGATCAGCGACACCAGGCGATGGGCCGACGGGAAGTCGGGCGCGCGGTAGCGCAGGGTGGTGCCGGCCGGCCGTTCCATACCGGGTACGAGAAGGGCGAGCTCTGCCATCGCCGGCGTGAGGACGTCGACCTCGAGGACGACCTCGCCTTCGTACCGCGGTGGGCGTACGTACTCGACGTCCTGCCACAGGTCGCGGCACGCCTCCTCGATCCGCTCGCACGCGACCTCGGGATGCAGGGAGTCCGCGGCGTGCGCACCGAGCGCGCGCTTGACCTCCACGGCACGCATGCCGGGTACGACGTCCGCCGCCTCGGCGACCACGGTGTCGTCACCGGCGACCATGACCGGGACGGCTCCGTGCCAGGCGGCCAGTGCGGCGTTCAGACCCAGCTCACCGAGCGACCGCCCGTCGCACCGGACGTCGGCGACGACGGCGCTGCTCACCGTGTGGGCGAGCACCGAACGCGGCGTGCCGGCCCGGCCGTGGTAGCCGACGAAGATGCACGCGTCCACGCCGGTGTCGATGCCGGCGAGCATCCCCAGGGGTTTGGGCTTGCCCCGCAGCAGCCGGGACCGGCGGTCGAGCCGCTCCGGCAGCAGGTTGCGGAACCCCGCGTGTGCGTCGCTGACGAGGACCTCGGCGTCGGACGCGTAGGCGAGTACTCCCCGGATCGCGGCGTTCGCCTCCGCCGTCATCAGGACCCGGTTGCGTTCGTACTCGCTCTCACCCGGCCGTACGTCGGCGGGGTCGACGACTCCCGCGATTCCTTCCATGTCGACCGAGACGAGGACGCGCACGGGTCACCTCCGGGAGCTCTGGGCGCCAGGCCCGTCCACGCACGAGAGCGCGATCCCGTCGAGGATGTCGTGCTCGCTGACGATGATCCCCGCCGGGTCGATGTGGTCGCCGACCCGCGCGACGATCCGGTCGAGGACCAGCGCACCGCCGCCGATCACGTCCACCCGGCCAGGATGCATGAACGGCAGGGCGCGGCGCTGCTCGTGGTCCATCGCGAGCAGCCGTTCGCTGGCGGCGTGCACCGTCGCGGCCGGGACGCGGGCGAGGTGGATGCGGTCGGGGTCGTACGCCGGGAGGTCGAGCGCCATCGCCGCGACCGTCGTGACCGAACCCGCCAGCCCCACCAGGGTCCTGGCGCGGTCGAGCGGGACTGTCAAGGCGGCCTTGTCAAGCTGCCGGTCGACCTCGGCACGGGCGGCGGCGATCTCGGTCGGCGTCGGCGGATCGCCGGACAGGTAGCGTTCGGTCAGGCGTACGCACCCGATGTCGACCGACACCGCGGCATCCGGCTCACCGACGCCGAGGACGAACTCAGTGGAGCCGCCGCCGATGTCGACGACGAGGTACGGCGTGGCCAGGCCCCGCGAGGCGAGCTCCCGCGTCGAACCCGCGAAGGACAGCCGAGCCTCCTCATCGCCGGAGATGACCTCGGGCTCGACGCCGAGCAGGTCGCGCACGCCCGTCACGAACTCGTCCCGGTTGTCGGCGTCCCGGGTCGCCGACGTCGCGACGAAGCGAACATGAGTGGCCCCCAGGGCCGCGATCCGGTCGGCGTACGTACGGCAGGCCGCGAAGGTGCGCGTCAATGCCCGCGCTGACAGCCGGCCGGACCGGTCGACGCCCTCGCCGAGCCGGACGATCTCGAGCCGGCGGTCGAGGTCGACGAGGCGGACGCCCCGGTCGGCAACGGCTCGACGTCGGCGACCAGGAGCCGGATCGAGTTCGTACCGCAGTCGATCGCCGCGACCCTCACCCGCGCCCGCCTTCCATCCGGGACGGCGGACCGGACAGGTCCACCTGGCTCACGCACGGACCCTCCGCCGCCCAGTCCGGTAGCAGCGCGAGCGCCTCGTCACCAAGCGGGTTGACCCCGGGCCCGGCCGCCAGCGCATGAGCGACGAGGACGTGCAGGCACTTGACGCGGTCGGGCATGCCGCCGGCGGAGACACCGTCGATCTCGGGTACGTCGCCCATCACCTGCCGCTGCGCGAGGTAGTGCTCGTGTGCGCGGCGGTAGGCAGTGGCCAGGTCGGGGTCCGTCCGCAACCGCTGTGTCCACTCCCGCATCAGGCCGCTCGCCTCCAGCCGACCGATCGCCGACGCCAGTCGCGGGCAGGTCAGGTAGAACGTGGTCGGGAACGGCGTGCCGTCGGGCAGCCGCGGTTCGGTCTCCACGACGTCCGGCAGCCCGCAGGCACACCGGTGCGCGATCCGCCGGACGCCGCGCGCCGGCCGACCCAGCTGGGCCCCCACGGCGGCGAGGTCACGCGGATCCGTACCGCCGTCAGCCTGGGTCATCGCTCAGGTGGTGGCGTGGTCGGTGTCGGAGTCGGAGTCGCGTCGGGATTGATCGTGGTCGCCGGCCTGGGCTTCGCCGGCTTCAACGTCGTCATCTGCGGCTTGCCGGCTCGCTCGACGCTCCCCCACAGCCCACTCCACCACGCCTGCTGGTGGGCCTTGCCAGGCCCGGCACCCTTGCCGATCGCGGCGGAACGACCCGACTCGTCCGCGCCCACGACGACGTAACCGACCTCGCCCGGCATCACCCAGCCGAACCGTTGCCTCGCCTGGGCCTCGACATAAGCGGGGTCGTGCCAGCGTTCGAGCTCCTTCGTGAGCTCGGCCACCCGGGCAGAGCGTTCGCTCTCCTCGGCCCGCAGCTCCGCGAGCCGGGACTGCTGCTCCGACCAGGCCCGCAGGCTGGAGGCGTACGACACGACCAGGGCGGCGAGTACCAGGGCGAGGATCGCGGCCCGGCCGGTGAGGCCGTTCCGCCGGGCCCGTGCCTGCTGACTCCCGACTCCGGCCTTGGCTGATGAACGGTCGTCGGCACCCGCCGTGGGACGGCTGGCCGCGACGGGCGGACGACGTGGGGCCCGCGTGGGCCCCGGACCTCCACGCGCGGCGCGGCCGGGCGAGGCGGGCGTGGTCCGCCCGCGGTCCCGGCGCGGCCGTCCTCCGGACGACGGCCGCCCGCCCGACGGTCGCCCGCCTGCCGACCTGCCACCGCGACCACCACTCGGGCCACTCACCCGGCCTCCCCCACGGTCTCGGCCACGGAATCCCGCTGCCTCAGCTCTGCGCCGCGAGATACCTCGGGAACGCCAGCGCGCCGGCGTAGCGGGCCGCGTCGTCGAGCTCCTCCTCGATGCGGAGCAGCTGGTTGTACTTCGCCACCCGCTCGCTGCGGGCAGGTGCACCAGCCTTGATCTGGCCGGCGTTCGTCGCCACCGCGAGGTCGGCGATCGTGGTGTCCTCGGTCTCGCCGGAGCGGTGGCTGATCATCGTGCTGAACGCCGCCCGGTGCGCCATCTCCACCGCGTCGAGGGTCTCGGTGAGCGTGCCGATCTGGTTGACCTTGATGAGAACGGAGTTGGCCGACGCCTCGGCGATCCCGCGCTGGATGCGTTCGGGGTTGGTGACGAAGAGGTCGTCGCCCACCAGCTGCACCTTCGACCCGACCGTGGCGGTCAGCTCGGACCAACCCCTCCAGTCGTCCTCGGCCAGCGGGTCCTCGAGCGAGACGAGGGGGTACGACGCGAGCAGCTCACCGTAGTAGGCGGCCATCTCCTGGGCGGACTTCCGGCCACCCTCGAAGACGTACTGCTCGGACTTCGCGTCGTAGAACTCCGTCGCCGCCGCGTCGATCGCGACCGCGATGTCAGTGCCCAGCCGGAAGCCGGCCTGCTCGATCGCCTGGGAGATCAGGTCCAGCGCGGCCCGGTTGGACGGCAGGTTGGGCGCGAACCCGCCCTCGTCGCCGAGCCCTGTCGACAGGCCCTGGGCCCGGAGGACCGACTTGAGCACGTGGTAGGTCTCGGCGCCCCAGCGCAGCGCCTCCGCGAACGTCGCCGCCCCGATCGGCGCGATCATGAACTCCTGGAAGTCGACGTCGTTGTCGGCGTGGGCACCGCCGTTGACGATGTTGAGCATCGGCACCGGCAGCAGATGCGCGTTGGGGCCGCCGATGTAGCGGAACAACGGCAGGTCCGCGGACTCGGCGGCCGAACGGGCCACCGCCAGCGAGACACCCAGCAGGGCGTTGGCGCCGAGCTTGGCCTTGTTGGGCGTACCGTCCAGGTCGGCCAGGCGCGCGTCGATCAGGCGCTGCTCGCTCGCTTCGTAGCCGACCAGCTCGGGTCCGATCACGTCGATCACCCCGGTGACGGCGGTGTCGACTCCCTTGCCGGCATAGCGCTTGCTGTCGCCGTCGCGCAGCTCGACCGCCTCGAACGCTCCGGTCGACGCGCCCGACGGAACCGCCGCCCGGCCGATGGTGCCGTCGTCGAGGCCGACCTCGACCTCGACGGTGGGGTTGCCGCGCGAGTCGAGGATCTCGCGAGCGGTAACGGCATCGATCGTGGCCACGTGGCTTCCTCCCAATACACCTTCACGTCGTTGACGCCCACGAGCCTAACGGCGTGGCGTGAACCCACGACGAACCGACCCGCGGCAGCCGCCTCGGGCTACTCGGCAGGTGGGCGAGCTGCCTCCGCGACCTGGACCGTCTCGACGTAACGTCGGCACGCGTCACGGAGCGCCTGCTCGGGGTCGAGCCCCGCCTCGCGGGCCCGGGCGACCAGGGCGAAGAGCGCATCGCCCACCTGGTCGGCGTCCGGATGGGTGGGCAGCGGGTCCAACACCGGTGTCGGGAGACCGAGGTCGCTCCTCGCCGTCCGCCCGAGGAGCTTCTCGGCGAGCGTCAGCGCGGGCAGGGCGAGGGGTACGCCCTCGACCGCGGAAGTACGCCGCTTCTCCTCGGCCTTGAGGGAGTCCCAGACGTTCTCGATCTCGGCCACGTCGCCGGTCCTCGCGCTGCCGAACACGTGCGGGTTGCGGCGGATCAGCTTCTCGACCAGGGACCCGGCCACGTCGTCGATGGTCCAGGTGGTCGCGCCGCCCCGCTCGTCCTCGTCCTCGTCCTCGTCCTGCTCCTCCAGCTCGTCCTGCTCCTCCAGCTCGTCCTGCTCCTCCAGCTCGTCCTGCTGGGAGTCCCCTGGGCCGGGCTCCTCCTCTGCCAGGCGGGCATGGAACACCACCTGGAAGAGCAGGTCGCCCAGCTCCTCCCGCAGGTGGGACCGGTCGCCGCTCTCGATCGCCTCGACGGTCTCGTACGCCTCCTCGACGAGGTACCGCACGAGCGACCGGTGTGTCTGCTGCTGCACCCAGGGGCAGCGCGCCCGGAGCTGGTCCATCACGGAGACCAGGTCGAGGAGCCGGGCACCAGGGAGGTCGTAGGACGCCGCCACGACCTCGAGCTCGGGAAGCCCGGAGACACCCGACTCCGCCCGCGTCGCGAGTACGTTCCCGAGGGCCCGGCCGACCTGGGCGGCGCCGTCGTCGCCGGCGAGCCAGACCACCTCGGCACCCGAGCTGGCCTCGTCCACCAGCAGGCGCGCGACCGCGAGCGGATCGGCGTCGGCCGCTCCGACCTGCTCCAGTGTGATGTCCGCGGCCTCGAGCGGGCCGCGCTGTGCATGGTCAGGCTCGTCGGTCAGCACCCGGTCGGCACGGCGGAGCAGCTGCCACGCCGGCCAGGCGAGGAGTCCGGGAGCGACCCGGGGGCTCGTGAGGAGCAGGCAGATCCGACCAGGTGTCACGGCGTCACGGCACGGACGGCGCCTGCGGCAGCTGTGGCGCGGCCTTCGTCGGCGCCGGCGTCACGAGCTGGCCGTCAGGGACCAGCTGAGAACCGTTCCACCTGCCGTACCTCGGGTTCACCGTCACGCCGATCTCGCGGGCGGTCTTGGCCAGCTCGTTGCCGAGCAGCTCGTCGGCCTTGGCCTGCTCGGCCTGGCTGGTGGGTGTCCGGCCGAGGAGTCGGGCGTTGAGCTCGCGGCGCAGGGCGACCCACCGGGCGAAGCCCTCGACCATGTCGGACGGGACCATCGCCTGCTGGGCCCTCATCTCGCCCTTGACCTTGTCGATGCTCGCCTGACTCGCGGTGACGCCGAGGCGGTCACCGGTGGCCACGATCACGGCGTCGTAGATCAGCTGCTGCAGCACGGCTCGCTGGCTCTCGCCCAGCTCGGCCGCACCCGGTCGCGGCTGCTGACCCTGGCCCGTGCTGCTGGCCTGCTCGATAGCCTCGTCGAGCTGCTTCTGGAGATACGACACCGAAATCGTGTCGTCGCCGACCTGCGCGGCCGCGCCGGGGTTGGCCGGGGAGCCACAGCCGGTCAGGCCGACGCCGGCAGCGAGCCCGGCGGCGAGAGTGGTGACGGCGAGTCGACCCAGGTGCCTCCGACCGGCCACGGGACCCCCTTCGTATCGGCGAACAGCTCAGCGGAGTACGCCGGTCGCGGGCGCGCGCACGGCCTCCGGCAAGGGCAGAAGTCGGACCCGATCGTACGCAGCA
The DNA here is from genome assembly GCA_963721745.1 of uncultured Actinomycetota bacterium. Classification (GTDB taxonomy): domain Bacteria; phylum Actinomycetota; class Actinomycetes; order Propionibacteriales; family Actinopolymorphaceae; genus Thermasporomyces. The sequence continues at coordinate 379,958 of CAVRKO010000012.1, forward strand.
GTCGAACCGGACGGGTCGAGGGGTGGCCCAGCGGGTCCCGGCGCTCAGGCCCGGCGGCTGGGATGGAGCGGCGTGGGCGGGTCGGGCGCGAGCGAGCCGTCCGGTGCGATGTGGTCGAAGATCTGGTCGACGAGCGTGAGGACGTGTGGGTCCTCGACGGCGTAGATGTGCCGCCGCCCGTCCCGCCGGGCCGTGACCAGACCGGCGAGCCGGAGCTTGGCGAGGTGCTGGCTGACCGCGGCGACGCTGGCTCCGGTGCGCTCGGCGAGAGTGCCCACGTCGTACTCGTGCCGCGCGAGCAGCCACACCAGGTGCAGCCGGGTCGGTGCCGAGAGCAGGTCGAACGTGTCGGCCGCGGCCTTCAGCTGTGGACCCGTCGGGTCCTGGGCGGCCTCGTCGGGCTGGGTGCGCCGTTGCCCAGAGTCGGTCATGACGAGGGCAATTCTTCCGTACGCCGGCCGATGCGTACGGCTGGCCCGCCACTGCGGCGAGCCGCACCCCGTCCTGGTGTCGTCGACCCGGGACCAAGCCCTGACAACGCTCTCACACTTGCGCAACTGATTGACAATTGTGGGACCGTCGGCCAGGCTTGGAGGCGCGAAGGGGAGTAGCCCCCAACGCCGCGGTCGACACACTGGCGCTCCCCACGGAGCGCCCGGCCCGGCGGCCTGAAGTCAAGGCGGGCGAGACCTTCGACCCGAGCGAGCTGCCGGGTCGAGGTCAGCTGAGCCCTCGATCCGGTGAGATCGCCCGGTTCCTCCGTGGACCGAGGAGTGGATCCCCTTCATGGACGCCCTGGCGACGAGCTTCCTCGTCGGCTTCGGAGTCATCTTCGTCGCCGAGTTGGGCGACAAGTCCCAGCTGATGGCGCTGACGTTCGCGGCCAGGCACCGGGCACTTCCCGTCCTCGCCGGGATCTCGGTCGCGACGGCCGTGGTGCACGCCGCCTCGGTCGGGCTGGGGTACGGACTCGGGATGGCCCTGCCGACGACCTGGCTCGGCTTGTGCGCGGGTGTCGCGTTCGTCGGGTTCGCGGCGTGGACGTTCCGCGGGGACAGCCTGAGCGAGGACGAACGCGCACTGGCACGACGGACCCGGCGCTCGGCGGTCGTGGCGGTGGCCCTGGCGTTCCTCCTGGCCGAGCTCGGCGACAAGACGATGCTCGCGACCATCACGCTCGCCACACAGCACGGGTGGTTCGGGACCTGGGCGGGTTCGACCGTCGGCATGGTCGTGGCCGACGCGCTGGCCATCGTCGTCGGGCACCAGCTCGGCAAGCGAGTCCCCGAGAGGACCATCCGGTACGCCGCGGGCGGGTCGTTCGCGATCTTCGGCGCTTGGCTGCTCCTCGACGCGATCCCGCAGCTCACCTGACCGGTCGCGACAGCCCGGACCCCGGACTCGTCCCGCGCGGAGATTATCTCGTTGCAGACGTATCGAGCTACGCTTGCCCCATGGCTACGACCACCCCGCCGAGGGTCGCCCCGGACCTGTCGTTCCTGCTGTCCCAGGCGAGCCATGTCCTGGCGACCGAGCTGACGGCCCGCCTCGCCGACCTCGGGATCTCCCCTCGCGCCCAGTGCGTCCTCAGCCGGGCCATGGGTGGCGAGCTGACCCAGATCCGACTGGCCGAGCTGTCCGGCCTGGACAAGACCACCATGGTCGTGACGATCGACGAGCTCGAGAACGCGGGATACGCCGAGCGCCGGGCTTCCGAGGCCGACCGCCGCGCGCGGATCATCGCCGTGACAGAGGCGGGCGTCGAGATCGTCGCCAAGGCGCAGAAGGTGATCGAGGAGGTCTACGAGGACGTCCTGTCCGCCCTGCCCGAGCGCCAGCGTGAGGCCTTCGTCGACGGGCTCGAACTCCTTGCCCACGGCCGGCTGTCCACGCCCGTCCAGTGCTCGCGAACCGTCCGTCGGAGGGCACCGCGGAGCTAGAGCCTGTCGCTCGATTTCATCCCGTAATAGATCGTCCCGAACAAAACTATCTGGTACGGTCGCACCTGTGACTCGCGAACGCACCAGACCCAGAACCCCGTCCGCTCATGCCGCCGACCCACGGCGGCTGGCCCTCGTTGTGCTCTGCGCCGGGATGCTGATGATCATCCTCGACGGGAGCGTCGTGAACGTCGCCCTCCCGTCGATCCAGACCGACCTCGGCTTCACCCAGTCCGACCTCGCGTGGGTGGTCAACGCGTACATGATCCCGTTCGGCGGGGTGCTCCTCCTGGCCGGCCGGCTCGGCGACCTGATCGGGCGGAAGCGCATCTTCATGACCGGACTCGTGACGTTCACCGTCGCGTCCGTGCTCTGCGGCGTGGCCGTCAACGCCGAGCTGCTCGTGGCCGCGCGGTTCCTGCAGGGACTCGGCGGCGCCATGGCGTCGGCCGTGATCCTCGGCATGATCGTGACGATGTTCCCCGAGCCCCGCGAACAGGCGAAGGCCATCGGCGTCTACAGCTTCGTCGCCTCCGCGGGCGCCTCGATCGGGCTCCTCGCCGGTGGCGTCCTCACCCAGGCCGTCAACTGGCACTGGATCTTCTTCATCAACGTGCCGGTCGGCGTCGCGGCCGCGGTGTTCGCGACCCGGCTGCTCCCGGCCGATCGCGGCATCGGCCTGGGCGCAGGAGCCGACACCGTGGGGGCGGCTCTCGTCACCGGAGCACTGATGCTCAGCGTCTACACGATCGTGGAGGCGGCCGACTACGGCTGGGCGTCGCTGCACACCCTCGGCCTGGGCGCCGTCTCGGTCGCGCTGCTGGGTGCCTTCGTCGTACGCCAGGCAACGGCAACCAACCCGCTGCTGCCACTGCGGATGTTCCGGTCGCGCCGACTCTCCGGAGCGAACCTCGTCCAGGTCCTCATGGTGGCGGGCATGTTCGGGATGTTCTTCAGCGGAGTGCTGTTCATGCAGCGGGTGCTCGGCTACGACGCGGTGACGACCGGTCTCGCGTTCCTGCCGGTGTCGCTCGGGATCGGCGTCCTGTCGCTCAACTTCTCGGCCCGGCTGAGCATCCGCTTCGGCGCCAGGGCCGTCCTGCTCGCCGGGCTCACGCTGCTCGCCATCGGTCTCGCCCTGCTCACCCGCGCCCCGGTCGACGCGTCGTACGTCGCGGATGTGCTGCCCTCGATGGTGCTGCTCGGTGTCGGTGGCGGGCTGTCGTTCCCCGCGTTGACGACGCTCGCCATGTCCGACGCGACGTCCAGCGACTCAGGGCTCGCGTCCGGGCTGGTCAACACCACCATGCAGGTGGGAGCCACGCTGGGGCTGTCGGTGCTTGCCACGCTGGCCACGGCCCATACCGCGCGGCTCGCGGCCGGTGGCGAGAACACGGCGTCGGCGCTGACCGGCGGGTACCACCTCGCGTTCGGCATCGGCGCGGGACTCCTCGTCGCCGCCGCGGTGGTGGCCGTGACGGTGCTGCGGCCGGAGGCGGTGGAGGATCCGGTGGTCGAAGCCGAGTCGGTCGCCGCCGGGTCGGTCGGTGGCGGGTCGGTCGGTGGCGAGGAGGCTGCCGCGGAGTCCGTCGGCGTCTGATGGTGCAGGACTGGTCCACGGAACCGGACCACGGAACCGGACCACGGAACCGGGGTAAACAGAACCGGGGTAAACAGAACCGGGGTAAACAGAACCGGGGCGCCAGCCGCATCGCTGCGGGCTGGCGCCCCGATGCCGTGCGGTCCGCGCCGGCAGGAGGAAACCGCCCAGGCTCAGCCGCCGAACACGTCCGGGTCGGGACCCGTCCGATGATGGCGGTCCAGCCCCGAGATCACGGCCACGTCGTCGCCGGACAGCTCGAAGTCGAACACCTCGAAGTTCTCCCTGATCCGCGAAGGCGTCACCGACTTCGGTATCACGACGTTCCCGAGCTGCAGGTGCCAGCGCAGGATGACCTGGGCGGGCGTCCTGCCGTACTTCTCCGCGAGGCCGGCGATCGTCGAGTCGGTCAGCACGTCGCCGCCCTGGGCGAGCGGGCTCCACGCCTCCGTGACGATGCCCTGCCCGGCGTTGAACGCCCGGAGCTCCTCCTGCACGAGGTACGGGTGGACCTCGATCTGGTTGAGCGCGGGCACCGTGTCGGTCTCGGCGAGGAGCCGCTCCAGGTGTGGCGCGTGGAAGTTCGAGACACCGATCGCGCGGATCCGACCGTCGGCGTGAAGTTTCTCGAACGCCCGCCAGGTGTCGACGTACCGGTCCCGGCTGGGCGCGGCCCAGTGGATGAGGTAGAGGTCAACGTAGTCGAGACCGAGCTTGCCCAGGCTTTCGTCGAACGCCGCGAGGGTGGTGTCGTAGCCCTGCTCGCTGTTCCAGAGCTTGGTCGTGACGAAGAGCTCCCCGCGCGGTACGCCGGACTCGGCGATCCCGCGCCCGGTCCCCTCCTCGTTGCCGTAGATGGCGGCGGTGTCGATGCTGCGGTACCCCACCTCGATCGCCGTCCGGACGGCCGCCGTCGCGTCGTCGTCGGGGACCTGCCAGACACCGAAGCCGAGCTGAGGGATCTCCACGCCGTTGTTCAAGGTGATGTTGGGGACGTTGCTCATGTACGCCTGAACCTCCACGTCGATTCGGTGCCCACTTCGGTGCGCTGCGCATGCGGGGCTTCTCAGACATCAGACCATACGGTCGGTACCTGCCGTCCCCGGCGGCGGACGGCCGAGATGCGGACGGGAAGGTCGGCGCCTGCCGCTAGGTTGCCACCGTGGAGATCCGGGTCCTGCCCTATGCCCATCCCGATGTCGGCCTGCTGGTGAGCGCGCTCCAGCAGGAGTACGTCGTCCGTTACGGGGACACGGACAAGACGCCGGTCGACCCCGCCGCGTTCGCACCTCCCCGCGGCCACTTCCTGGTCGGGTACGACGAAGGACGACCGGTCGGCTGCGGAGGGTGGCGCACCCATGACGGGTCCGATCCGGGTCTGCTCCCCGGTGACGCCGAGATCAAGCGGATGTACGTCGTACCCACCGCCCGCGGTCGAGGACTCTCGAGGGCCCTGCTGGCCGAGCTCGAACGCACGGCACACGCCGCCGGGATCCGTCGGCTCGTGCTGGAGACGGGTACGCAGCAGCCTGAGGCGATCGGGCTCTACGCGTCGTCCGGCTACCAGCCGATCCCGGGATTCGGGATCCACCGGCATCTGCCACTGAGCCGCTGCTTCGGTAAGCCGCTCGAGGTCCTGGCCGGCGGCCCTCAGCTGGACCCGAAGTCCTGAGTCCACCAGGGTCCGCCGTCGGCGATGTGGACACCGACACCGATCGCCTTGAGCGAGCAGTTCACGATGTTCGCGCGGTGACCCTTACTGTTCATCCACCCCTCGACGACGGCCTGCGGGGTCGGGTAGCCGCGGGCGATGTTCTCCGCGGCGGGCGAGTTGTAGCCGGCCCGGCGCATCCGGTCCCACGGCGTCGTGCCGTCGGGTGAGTTGTGGTCGAAGTAGTTGCGCTCGGCCATGTCGGTCGAGTGCCCGCGAGCGGCGGTCCTGAGCCGCTCGTCGTTGCGCAGTGCGCCGCACCCCGCGTCCGCGCGCTCGGCGTTCGTGAGCCGTACGACCTCGTTCTCGTACTCCGTCGCCTGCGACTCCTGAGTGGGCTCCGGCTCCGGGGCGGGCGGCGGCGGGACGGTACGCCGGGGCTTGGGCTTGGTGGTCGTCTCGGCGGGTGCGGGCCTGCGCTCGGCTCTGGTGGGCGAGGGCGCCGCGGAGGTACGGGTCGGCGTGGCCTTGGGTGAGGCGGAGGTCCGGGTCGGCGACGGCGTGGCGGGCGTGGGCCGGGAGTGCCGGCTGGCCTTCTCGCCGTCGCGGGGAACGTCGGTGCCGCGGGCCCGACTGGTGGTCTGCTGGGCGAGGTCGGCGGCGGTCGGGCGGTCGTCGTGCTGGACGAAGTAGAACCAGCCCGCGCCGGTGGCCGCCGAGAGGATCCCGATCACGGCCAGCGCCAGGGATGCGACCATGACGCCGCGGCCCGACCGGCGGCCGGTGTGCTGTCGCGGGGGCTCGGACCCGTCGGAGTCGTCGCCGTCTGGGTCCCAGCTGCCGACGGGCTCGCGCGCCCAGGTGTCGTCCGCGGCGAAGTCGTTCCGCGGGTCCCGCGCCCATGGATCGGGTCGCGGTTCGTTCCGGGCCCACGGGTCCGGCTGGGGTTCCTCGCGCGCCCATGGGTCCGGCTGGGGTTCTTCGCGCGCCCACGGGTCCGGCTGGGGTTCGTTACGTTGCCACGCTTCGTTCGGCGCCGGTCCGAAGTCGTTCCGGGGATCCCTCGCCCATGGGTCCGGCTGGGGCTCGTCGCGTGCCCACGGGTCCGGTTCCTCCCACGGCCTGCGATCCCGAGGCTGCTGCTCCTCGCCCGAGGGGCCGTGCGCCGCGTGCCGCCCCCGCGGTTGCTGCGGGTCGTCTCCGAAGGGAGCGAACTGCTGGGTGTCGTCGTCCGACGGGTTCCGCCGCCAGTCGTCCTCGGAGCGGCCGTTCATGTCGGTCGGGTCGTGAGGCATGGATGATCCCTACTGCGGGCGAAGCCTAGGGAAGCTTCACCTCGATGTCTGGAAGCGGCAGGTCCGGCAGCGGCACGGGAAGCGGCAGGTCCTCGGTGGGTTCCGGGGTGGGGGTCGTCGGCGTCGGGGTCGGTGAGTCGGAGGTGGGCTCCGGCGTGGGCGACGGGGAGTCCGACGTGGGTTCCGGAGACGGCGACTCGGTGGTCGGCGCGGGATCCGGCGTGGCCGTGGTCGGGTCGGGTGAAGGCGACGCGGTCGCGGGCGGAGCCGTACGGGTGGCGGTCGGGGACGGCCGGGCAAGCACACTCCCCTGCGGGTCCTGGCCCGCGGCTCCGTCCGAGGCCCGGTGCTTGGGCCCCATCTGCGCCGGGCCGGTCGTCGAAGCCGATCGGTGGGTCGCGCCCGCCGGTCCGAGCACACCGGTCGGGGTCGGCATCACCACCGCCGACGACAGCGGCGTCTTGCCGGTCGTACGGGGCGTGGGCTCGGCCCGCGGGACGCTGCGCGAGAGGGTCGAGTCGGCGTGTGCGTCGCTTGCCACCGAACCCGATCCGTCGGGGAGGAAGAGGAACCATCCCGCGCCGGCCGCGGCCGCGCTGATGCCGAGCACGCTCACCGCGGCAGCGGCTACCGGGAACACCCGGGACGGGCGGTGTTCGCCACGGTGCCGGCCATAGCGCGGCGCCTGGTCAAGATCAGCGGACTGGTCAACATCCGCGGACCGGTCAGCATCAGCGCGCTGTTCGTGCCGTGGCCCGCGATGCGGCGGCCACGAGTGACGTGGACTGTCGGACGGCATTGCACACTCCCAGGTGCTCGCGAACGACCTCAGTAACTCCCCCCGCTCACGGGCCCAAAGACGACGTAACCATAGCGGATTGCACATCAGTGCCATCCGTTCACAGTCTGTCGCGATGCGGGCAGGAGCGTTCGGAACGGTCGAGAGTACGCATCGGGGAGGGATCGCGCTAATCGGGCTTCAGTCCGTGGCATCGCCCGGCGGCATGCGCCGGCCGGGCGGGCCGCTAGCGCGACGCGGCGGCAGGAGCCTCGACGAACACGGCCTCCACCAGGTCGCGCGCCCAGCGCAGCAGCTCGATGTCGCGCAGTGGCTGGCCACCGATCGGCGCGGTCGCGGGCCGGGGTACGAGGATCGTCCGGATCGCGCGCTTCACGAGCGTCCGCGGATAGAGCCGGGACAGGCGCAGCTCCTGGCTCTCGCGAAGCTCCACCGGGGCGAACCGCACCTGGTTGCCCTGCAGGGTCACGTCGGTGAGCCCGGCCTTCTTGGCGTACAGCCGGAACCGCGCGACCTCGAGGAGGTTCTCGACCGGTTGCGGCAGGGCGCCGTACCGGTCGGTGAGCTCCTCGGCGACCTGCTCGATCTCCTCGGCGTCACGGACGGCCGCGAGCCGCTGGTACATCTCCAGCCGGAGCCGCTGGCTGTCGACGTACTCGTGCGGCAGGTGGGCGTCGATCGGAAGCTCGACCTTGACCTCGGTCTCCTCCTCGGCGCCCTCGCCGCGGTACTCCGCCACGGCCTCGCCGACCAGCCGGACGTAGAGGTCGAAGCCGACGTCGGCGATGTGGCCGGACTGCTCACCGCCGAGCAGGTTGCCGGCACCGCGGATCTCGAGGTCCTTCATCGCCACTGCCATCCCGGCACCGAGCTCGGTGTTCTGCGCCAGGGTCGCGAGCCGCTCGTGCGCGGTCTCGGTCAGCGGCTTCTCGGGCGGATAGAGGAAGTACGCGTAGGCCCGCTCGCGGCCGCGACCGACCCGCCCGCGCATCTGGTGCAGCTGCGACAGCCCGAACAGGTCGGAACGCTCCATGATCAGCGTGTTGGCGTTGGAGATGTCCAGGCCCGCCTCGACGATCGTCGTACAGACGAGGACGTCGGCCCGCTTCTCCCAGAAGTCGACCATCACCTGTTCGAGCTGGTGCTCGTTCATCTGGCCGTGCCCGACGACCACCCGCGCCTCGGGCACCAGCTGGCGGATCCGCGCCGCCGCCTTCTCGATCGTGTTGACCCGGTTGTGGACGAAGAAGACCTGTCCCTCGCGGAGCAGCTCGCGCCGGATCGCCGCGACCACCTGGCGCTCGTCGTAACCACCCACGAACGTCAGCACCGGGTGGCGCTCCTCCGGCGGCGTCATGATCGTCGACATCTCGCGGATGCCGGTGATCGCCATCTCGAGCGTGCGCGGGATCGGCGTCGCCGACATGGTGAGGACGTCGACACTGGCGCGCAGCGCCTTCAGCTTCTCCTTGTGCTCGACACCGAACCGCTGCTCCTCGTCGACGACGATCAGGCCGACGTCCTTGAACGACACCTCGTTGCCGAGCAGCCGGTGGGTGCCGATCACGACGTCGACCGCGCCCGTCGTGAGCCCGCGCAGCGTCTCCTTCGCCTCGGAGTCGGTCTGGAACCGCGACAGCGCCCGCACCGTGACCGGGAACGGCGCGAACCGCTCCGCGAACGTCGAGTAGTGCTGCTGGACGAGCAGCGTCGTCGGCACGAGGATCGCCACCTGCTTGCCGTCCTGCACTGCCTTGAACGCCGCGCGGACCGCGATCTCGGTCTTGCCGTAACCGACGTCACCGCAGATCAGCCGGTCCATCGGGATCGGCTTCTCCATGTCCTGCTTGACGTCCTCGATGGTGCCCAGCTGGTCAGGGGTCTCGACGTACTGGAACGCATCCTCGAGCTCGCGCTGCCACGGCGAGTCGGGGCCGAACGCATGACCCTGCGTCGCCTGCCTGGCGGCGTACAGCTTGATCAGCTCGGCCGCGATCTCCTTGACCGCCTTGCGGGCGCGGCCCTTGCGCTTGGCCCAGTCCGAGCCACCCATCTTGTCGAGGCTGGGCTGCTCGCCACCGACGTAGCGGGTCACGAGGTCGAGCTGGTCGGTGGGGACGAACAGCCGGTCACCGGGATGGCCGCGCTTGGATGGTGCGTACTCGATGACGAGGTACTCGCGGGTGGTGCGCTGCTGGCCGGTGCCGACGGTGCGCTCCATCATCTCGACGTAGCGGCCGACACCGTGCTGGTCGTGGACGACGTAGTCGCCCGGCCGCAGCTCGAGCGGGTCGATGGTGCGCCGCCGCCGGGTCGGCATCCGGCGCATGTCCTTGGTGGAGGCACCCGCGCGGCCCAGCAGGTCGGCCTCGGACAGGATCGCGAGCCGGGCGTCGGGTGCGACGAAGCCGTTGTCGACCCGGCCGCAGGTGACGTGGACGAGCGAGGGCTCGGGCTCGTGGTCGAGCTGTTCGTCGAGCCGGGCGGGAAGGTCCTGGCCGCGGAGGACCTCGACCAGCCGCTGCGCCGGGCCGTGCCCCTCGGTGACGAAGACGATCCGCCAGCCGTCGGCGACCCAGCGGCGTACGTCGCCGATGACGGCATCGGTGTCGCCGTGGTAAGCGTCGGCGGCATGGGCCGCGACCGTACGGGACTCGACGGCACCGAGGTCGACGTCGACGTCGACGCTGACCAGCTCGCCGGCCTCGGTGCGTACGGGCCCGGTCGGCGCCGGCGCGTCCGGCTCGGCCGCGAACGGTGACAGGCTCCACCACGCGAGGCCGTGGGCGAGCGCGTGCCGGCGGACATCGGCGAGGGTGCGGTAGGCCGCCGCGCCCAGGTCGATCGGCGCGTCGCCGCCACCCGCGGCGGCCGCCCAGCTGGCCTCCAGGAACTCCTGGCTGGTCGCGACCAGGTCGTGGGACCGGCTGCGGACCCGCTCGGGGTCGCAGACGACGGTGTGGGTGCCGGGAGGCATCAGGTCGAGCAGCAGCTCCATGTCGTCGACCAGCGCGGGCGCGAGCGACTCCATCCCCTCGACCGCGTGCCCGTGCGAGAGCTTCTCGAACAGCTCGGCGAGCTCCGGGTGCGCGACGGCCAGCTTGGCGGCGCGTTCGCGGACCTGTTCGGTGAGGAGCAGCTCCCGGCAGGGCGGGGCGTACAGCGTGCTGCCGGCCGCACCGTCCTCGCCGACGCGGAGAGACCGCTGGTCGGCCACCTTGAAGGGCCGGATCTCCTCCACCTCGTCACCGAAGAACTCCACCCGCAGCGGGTGCTCCTCGGTCGGAGGGAACACGTCGACGATCCCGCCGCGGACGGCGAACTCGCCGCGCCGTTCCACGAGGTCGACCCGGTGGTAGGCGGCGGCAGCGAGCCGGCGTACGACGTCCTCGAGATCCACCTCGTCGCCCTCGTGCAGCCAGACCGGCTCGAGGTCGGCGAGCCCCTTGACCTGGGGCTGGAGAACGCTGCGGACCGGCGCGACGACGACCTTCGGGCGCGGGGTCTCGGTGTCGGGGTGTACGAGCCGGCGGAGTACGGCGAGCCGGCGACCCACGGTGTCGGACCGCGGCGAGAGGCGCTCGTGCGGAAGGGTCTCCCACGCGGGGTAGTAGGCCACCGCGTCGTTGTCGCCGAGCAGGCTCTGGAGGGTGGCGGTGAGATCTTCTGCCTCCCGCCCGGTGGCCGTGACGGCGAGGACCGTGCGGCCGGCACCGCCGAGGTCGTCGGGGGCGGCGAGCGCAGCGATCGCGAACGGCTGCACCGCCTTGGGCGCGGTGAGGTCCAGTGGTGCGGCGGCGCTCGCCTTCGCACTGGCCACCGCGGCGGAGATCGCGGGGTCTGCGACGACGAGCTCGATGAGTCCGGTGAGGCTCATGAGTCCCTTCGGCTCGAGACAGGTGAGGTGGTGGGCGGGTACGCGTGGATTGTCGTGGTGTGCATCGGTGGGCTCAGGTGATCCAGAACGGGCGCAATGCAGCACGAACGCCCCGATTCGCGGAGCGGACCGGGGTGACCTGACAAAGGCTAGCGCGTCCCGCCGACACCAGGCGGGGGTCGAGAATGCCCAACACCTGGGCGCAACGTCCGTCTATACACACGAAGACGCACCTCCACCCGCCGGCATGGCGACGGCGCCGACGAAAGGTCCCCGATGGCAGAGCATCCGAGCGGAGCGGTCGAGAACGTCCCGGTCCTCGACCTCATGCACACGACCTGGGCCGAGGAACTGACCAGCATCGAGCGGATCACGAACGTCGGCGCCGTGCTGGTGCCGGACCACCTGGCCCACCTCCTCAGCTCGGTCACCATGGAGAACGTCGGCGCCGTCATCCCGGTCCCGGCCGGCGCGCACACCCGTGTCCACACCGGCGTCGTGATGATCGGTGGTGACGGGCTGGCCGAGGAGTGCTGCGACAAGGACGTCCTCGTCGTCACGGGCGGCCTCATCGTCACGAGCCCCGTCTCGCGGGTTGCCTACCGCGAGGTGATCGTCACCGGGCTCGTTCTCGGGCCGCGTGGCAGCGAGTCGGTGCTGGGTGCGGGCCTGACCCGCGTCACCGGGTCGGTGGGCTACTACAGGTATGTCGAGGGCCAGGAGTTCACGCAGGTGGCCGGCCAGTCGAGCATGAGTGGCGCGAGCCTGGCGAACGCGCGAGGCACCCCGGACGACGTCCTCGTCGTCGCCGGCCAGCTGACGATCACGAGCCCCGTGAAGGAGGTCGGCTACCAGCGGATCTACTACGGCGGTCAGCTGTACCTCCCACGGGTGAGCGAGGACGTGCTGATCCCCGCGCTCAGCGGCAGCGGTCAGGTGGTGTGGTACGGCGGCACCAACCCCCGCTTCTTCGGTGGCAGCGAGACGTTCGGCCGCGGGTTCTTCGAACTGCTCGACGGCCCGACCGCGCTCGTCCTGAGCGGTGTGGTCCGGATCGCCGGCGATGTGGACGCGGACCTGTTGCGCCGCAAGGTCTCCGAGATCACGTTGGTCGGTCACCTCAGTGCACCGAGGGAGCTCATCCCGGTGCTGCAGGTGCTGACGGTCCAGAACTACGGCGAGCTCTCGGTGGCCGCAGGTGACAGCTCTTCCTGACGCGGCGCCTCCGGCGGATCCCGAGACGGTCTTCACCGAGATCTTCGAGGCGCATCACCGGACCGTGCACGCCTACCTGGTCGGCCGGGTCGGCGAACCGGAGGCGGCCCGCGACCTGCTCCAGGAGACGTTCCTGCGGGTCTGGCGTCGACTCGACGACGTACGCGTCCTTCCTGCGACGCGGCGTCAGCAGTGGATCTTCACCGTCGCCCGCAACCTCGTGACCGACACCTACCGCGAGCGCGCCACCCGGGAGAGCACGGCGAGGGCCCTGGCCAACCTGGTGGAACCCGCCGCCCGTCCGGCCGACCAGCCCGAAGCACGCGTGGAGAGGCAGGAACTCATGACCGACGTGGCCGCCGCTGTCCGCGCGCTGCCGGACGACCTGCGGGTGATCGTCGCGATGCACGCGGTCGGCGAACTGACCAGCGCGCGGATCGGCGAGGTGCTCGGCCTGCCGGCTGGCACCGTCCGCTACAAGCTGGCCCGGGCTCGACGCCGCCTCACCGAGTCGCTGCGCCTCGAGCCCGCCGCCGCGCGTACCGAGGCCGCCGCGCGTACCGAGGCCGCTGGATCCGCGACCCGCCCGAACGACGAGGGGGACCTCTGATGAACGAACCGGATGCGCTCGACCACCTGCTCACCTCCTGGGCACACGGCATCCAGCTCACCGACGCCGTCGCCGAGACCATCAGGCGCGAGATCCTGGCCGATCCCCTCGGCGCCCAGTCCGGCACCGCGACCGGGACCGGCTGTGCCGCACCGCCGGCCGCAACACCGTCCGCGACACCGTCCGCGACACCGTCCGCGAGCCCGCTTCCGGTGACCTGGTGGCGCAACCTCGCCTTCCAGGTCTCGGATGTGGTCGTCCGGGCCGGTACCTCCGGCGCCCCGGCGCTCATCGGCGCAGCCGGCTCCCGCCGGCTCGGCTACGGCTACCAGGCCTGACCGCCGCGGCCGGCCGCCGCCCCTTCACAACGCTCCGTCCGTCCCACCCGCCGACCATCGACCGGGAGTACCCACCCATGACTTCCACCGTCGCGCCGGAGCAGGCCGAGAGCCGCCCGGAGCCCGCCGCCAGGTCCACGTCCGACCTCAGCATCGTCGCCCGCGACCTCCGCCGTACGTTTCGCAAGCGCAAGGGCTGGTTCCGCTCGTTCGAGGTCGTGGAGGCCGTCCGCGGCATCAGCTTCGGCGTACCCCGTGGCACGATCTTCGGCATCCTCGGCCCCAACGGAGCCGGCAAGACGACGACCATCAAGATGCTGTCGACGCTGCTCGTCCCGACCTCGGGTACGGCCGCCATCGAGGGCAACGACGTCGTGAGCGCCGAGACCGCCGTCCGCCGCCGGCTCGGCGTCCTGTTCGGCGGCGACCGGGGGCTCTACGCGCAGCTGTCCGGGCGGGAGAACCTCCGGTACGCGGGCCGGCTCTACGGCATGGGCGACCGGGCGATCAAGGCGCGCAGCGCGGAACTCCTCGAGCGGGTCCAGCTCACCGACCGGGCCGACGAACGCGTCGAGAGCTACTCCCGCGGCATGAAGCAGCGGCTCCACATCGCCAAGACCCTCCTGCACGACCCGGCCGTCGTGATCCTCGACGAGCCGACGATCGGCCTGGACCCCGCGGCCGCGATCGAGGTCCGCGCACTGATCGCCGACCTCGTACCCGACCACACCGTGCTCCTCACGACGCACGACATGTACGAGGCCGACGTTCTGTGCCGGGAGCTTGCCATCGTCGACCACGGCGTCATCGTGGCCCGCGGCTCACCTGCCGAGCTGAAGGCGCGGGCGGAGGTCGACCGCCGGGTGGTCCTCACCCTGGCCGAACGCCCGGGCGACGCGGCCGGCCACATGGGTGGTGGCGACCCGGGCGGCGACGTCGGCGAACGGCTGTCCGGCCTTTCGGCGGTCACCAGTGTCGGCCAGGACCCCGCCGGCACCGTGACCCTGCGGTGTACGGACACGACCGCCGCCCTCGACCAGGCGCTCGCGGTGCTACGCGAGGTGGGCGCGGAGGTACGCACGATCGACGTACGGGAACCCTCGCTCGAGGACGCGTTCCTGCGGGCGACCGGCCGTGAGTTCGAGGAGGCCTCGTGACCGCCGCCACCCGCGCCCATGCGGAGGACCTCCTTGACGCCCGCTCCCAGGTCGGGGACCTGCTCGACACCCGTAGCGAGCGTCTCCTCGCCGACTGGCGACTCGTCTGGGCGACCGTCCGGTCCTTCCTGCTGCGGTGGGCGTCCAAGCCGATCATGCTGATCCGTTCGCCCCTCATCCCGATCATGCTCCTGGTCTGCTTCGTTCTCGCGTACCAGCTCTCCGGTCAGACGGCGGTGCCGCGCGAGGATGTCGTGGGGTTCCTCGTCATCGGCGTGATCGCGATCCTGGCGTGGAACACCACGATCTGGGGCAGCGGACACGCGCTCCAGTCGGAGATCTACGCCGGGACGATCGCCGCGGTGATCGTGGCACCCACGCGTACGACACCGGTCATCCTCGGCTACGGCATCGGCAACATCCTCTGGGACCTGCCCGGACTGGCCTCGTGCCTCGCGGTCGGTGCGGCGTTCGGTGCGCAGTTCGACGTCGCCGATCCGGTGGCCGTGGCGGTGTCGCTGGTCGCGGTGTACGCCAGCTCGCTGTGCATCGGGCTCGGCTTCGGCGGCCTGTTCATCCTGTCGCGGCAGTCGAACGCGCTGTCCAACTTCCTGCAGGCACCGATCTGGTTGCTCGCGGGCTTCTTCGTCCCCCGGTCGGTGCTCCCGAGCTGGCTGCAGCCGGTCGCCGACGCGATCCCCCTGTCCCACGCCGTCGACGCCCTGCGCGCTTCGACACTCTCCGGTGCGTCGCTGACCGCCGTGGGCGGCGCGCTACTCGCCACAACGCTCACCAGTACGGCCTTCGTCCTCGCCGGCGTGTGGTCCATGCGCCGGATGGACAGCGCCGTCCGCCGGCGCGGCACCCTCGACCTGCTCTGAGAACCGAACCCACGTCGCGAAGGAGCTCCGATGACACACCCGGCCGCCCTGGCCAGCCGGCCCGACGCCTCCGGCCTCGCCGCCACCCTCCGGATCATGGCGGCATCCGCCAGCGCCGTCGGGAGGACCAAGGTCAAGACCTCGGGTCCACTCTTCTACGCACTGATCTGGGTGATGTTCCCGGTCTTCAACCTGCTGATCGTCGGCCTGGTCTACCGCGAGCGCCCGGCGCTCCGCGACTACGCGATCGTCGGCGGTGCCGCCCTCGCCCTGCTGTTCGGCATGCTGTTCAGTGCCGGCGAGCTCCTCGACGGCGAACGCGAACGCGGCACGCTCGGCAACCTGCTGCTCGCTCCGTGCTCGCGGTACGCGTGGCTCGGCGGGTTCCAGGTCTTCGCCATCGCCGAGGCGCTGGCCACGGCGGCCCTGACCCTGCTCACGGGCGCGATGCTGTTCGGCATCTCCCTGGACGTCGCGCCGCTCACCCTGCTCCTGACGATGGCCTTGTTCGTCGCGTGCATGTGGGGATTCAGCATGGTGGCCGGCGCGATCGGTGTCGCCATCCGCGATGCCAACCAGATCTCGAACCTGCTGTTCACACCGATCGTCCTCGTCGCCGGGACGATGTACCCGATCGCGCTGATGCCGGACTGGCTGCGCATCCCCGCCCGGATGCTGCCGTTCGGCTACGGCATCCAGGCGATGGTCGACGCGCTCACCAAGGGCGCGTCGGTCGGCGACGTCCTGCCCCTGCTCCTGCCGCTCGCCGGGTTCGCCGTCGCGCTCCCGCTCCTGGGCGTGGCTGCCTTCCGCCGGGTCGAGGTGCTCGCCCGCCGCAACGGCACCCTTGAACTCGTCTGAGGAAGTCGGCCGGACGTCAGCGGCGCCAGGCCGGCGTGTGACCGAGGAGCTTGGCCAGCTTCTTGTCGTACGGCCGGAAGTAGTCGTCGAGCTCCTTGCGTACGGCCTCCGGCATCTCCTCACCCGGCCGCGCGTTGTGCCGGTCGAACGACGGCGGCAGCCAGGCCGGGAGGCCGAGGAAGTCGAGCACCTCGTCGTAGACCGCCTCGGGCCGGGCGAAGAAGTCCTCGCTCTCGACGACGTGGACGGACTCCCGACCGAACAGGTCGAACGCCGGACCGAGGTGCTCGGCGTAGCGTCCCCGCGTCACGTAGGCGTGGTGCCGATGGGCATGGCTCTGGTAGCTGGCGTCGAGCACCAACCGCTCGTGCTCTCCGGCCAGCCGTTCGTCCTCGAGCGCCAGCGCCTGCTCGAACAACTCCGTCTCGAAGCCGCGGGCGGCACCGTGCTTGTAGGCGGAGTAGGTCCGCTCCACCGGGTCGCGCACCATGACGATGAGGCGCACGCCCGGCAGGTCACGCGCGATCCGCGGCAGGGCCAACGGGTGGTAGAGGTAGTAGCCGCTGGACTCCATCGCCTGCGGCTCGCCCGAGCCCACCGACCAGTTGCCGGCCCGGCGTCGGGCGCTCGACAGGAGCGGGAAGTGCCCGCGGTACCACGCCGGGCCCTGGTCGTAGTTGAGGTCGAAGTAGTTGACGCCCTTGTGGAGCACCGGTCCGGCCACCACCGGATGCGCGATGAGAGCTCGGTGCAGGGACGTGGTGCCACAGCGCTGGCCGCCCACGACCAGGAAGCTGGGCACCATCCGTCCGCCGGAGGTGTAGCGGCCGAACGCGCGGCTCATCGCGCGTCCGGACCGCTTCATCCACGGCGGTGCCGTCGACCGCAGACTCAAACCCGCGCTCCCTGCCCCCCGCGGATTCGTCCCGCTCACTGCGTGCGCACCTCCACCACGAGCCTGGTCGGGTTGTCGAACTCCCTTACGCGAAACGCGGCACGGCGTTCGAGACCAACTCCGAACGCCAGGCTGCCGCCGAGGTTGCGGACCAGCAGAAGCTCCTTGACCTGGGGCTGGTCGGGCGCAAGGTCGGGCGGCACGGCCAGCCGGCCGTTGGTGTTGGGGTTGGTCAACACGAACCCGACCTCGAGGAAGGCGTTGCCCGACAGCGGGACCGGCTCGTCCTCGGGGTTGGCGCGGAGCGCGTCGACGTACTTCACGCGGTACTTGGGCAGGACCTTGGTGTCGGCGAAGGTAAACGTCACCGTCTCGATGCCCGAGCCCGTCGTGGCGTCGAGTCCCACCAGTCGAGCCTTGGCGTCGCTCTCGTTGCCGCGGGGCACCACGGCGAACGTCTTCGACGCCCCCATCACCTTGGCGGGTCCGAGCGAGTCGCCGGAATCGCCGTCTGCCTCGGGCGACGAGGGAGGCTTGGACGCCGGCGGCTTCGCCGGCTTGTCGGCGGCCGCCGCACCCGAGCTCACGCCACTCCTTCCGCCCGCGTCGTCGGCGCCGAGCGTTCCGCAGCCGACACAGCCGAGGGCGAGAACCCCTGCCAGGATTGCTCGTTCGAGGAACGTGCCGCGGGCCCTCATGCGCTTGGTCCGATCAGGAACGACCACATCGTGGCCTGCGAGCTGGCGGAGTTGGCGGTAGCGGTGAGCCCGCCCTTGGTGCCGGTGCCCGCCGGCGCGGGGGTGTCGGTGAGGAGCATCGACACGTGCCCGGGTCCGGTGCCGGTCGAGGTGCGTCGCAGCGTCTGGCCGGCAGGACTGGTCCAGGTCGTCGTGGCCGCGGACTCGTCCGCCCAGTAGCTCACCAGCCAGGCGCCGGAGACGCCGGCGATGGTCGGCGTCCGGTGCGTCGTCCGCGACACGGTCTCGGCCGCACTGGCGAACGACCGTACGACGGTCGTCTTGGGCCCGCGGTAGACGACGGCCGTGAGGTCACCCTTGGCGGCGGCGGACAGCGTCACCGTGACGGTCTTGCCGGCGTCGGTCGGCGCTGCCGCCTTCTGCCAGGCGCGGGTGAGGGTCCCCGACGTCGACTTCGCACCGATGCCCGCCCAGCCGGTGACGCCGCTCGGCGCCGAGACCGTCGGCGTGACCGTGTTGATGGTCAGCAGGAGCAGGATCCGGTCGCCCGCCGCCACGCTGGTCGGAAGGGTCACCCGATGGGTGGTCGTGTTGGCGTTCGCGCCCGCCTGTGCGATGTTGCGCACGGACGTGCTCGGTGCCGCCACGGTCACCCGCTGCTCGACCAACTTGGTCGCGCCCGCGTTGTCGGTGACCGTGAGGCGGACCGTGTAGGCGCCGCCCGCGGCGAAGGCGTGCGAGGCCGTCGACCCGGTGCCGGTCTTGCTGTCACCGAAGTTCCAGGCGTACGACGCGATCGTGCCGTCAGGGTCGCGCGAACCTCGGCCGTCGAAGCTGCACGCGAGACCGTCGCACGAGACGGTATAGGACGCGGTGGGTGCCTGGTTGGGCGCCTGGGCGGTCACGGTCGTCGTGGTGCTCGCGGTCGCGCCGTCGTCGTCGGTGACCGTGAGGCGGACCGTGTAGGTGCCCGCGGCGGTGTAGGTGTGCGCCGGTGTCGCGCCCGTGCCGGTCTTGCCGTCACCGAAGTTCCAGGCGTACGACGCGATGGTGCCGTCGGAGTCGCGGCTGCCGACCGAGCTGAAGTCGCAGGCCAGCGCCTCACAGCTGCCGGCCGCGACGGCGACCGGAGCGGCGTTGGGTGGCGCGCCCTCCCGGGTGAAGAGGAAGGTCGCCCGGGAACGCCAGTCCTTGCCGTCGACCGTCGGGCCGCTCACGACGGTCGCCGTGCCGGACGGCCTGCCGTTGGTGAACGCGATCCGGCGGAGGTTGCCGTCGGCCGAGGACCCGACATAGAGGCGGCCGCCGACGAGGAACATCCCGGACGTCGTGGCGAAGTCGATCCCTCCGACACCGGCGCCGGCGCTGTGCCGTTCCGCGCCGACGACGTCGCTCTCGACCGCGAGGAAGCGGGAGTAGAGCGCGTTCTGACCGCTGCGGGTGTAGTAGACCTTGCCGTCGGCGTAGAACATGCCGGTGGCGGCCGTGACGTCGGCGTGCCAGGCGGAGTCGCTCACCAGCTGGTCGGCCGTGGCGATGGTCGTGGGGCTGCCGTAGGTCGTCCCGTCGAACGTCCGTCTCGTGAAGGTGCCGTTGGACCAGCCGCTGTAGAGCTGGTCTCCGAGCATGAATCCGCCGCGGACGTTCTGCCAGGCGATCCCGCCGCCCGGCGCGGCCGTGTTGGCGCCGACGGTCGTGCCGTCGTAGTGCCGCTTGACCGGTGTCGGGTTGGTGGTGCCGGAAGGTATGAAGTAGATGTCGCTCGGAAGACTGCCCGCGTTGGGGTGGGGCACCGCGGTGCCGCCGGCCACCGCGAAGAACGCGATCCGGCCGTGGTACTCGCAGTTGCCGATGCGGTCGGTGTCGCTGCCGACCCACAGGCCCTGCGGCGTGGCGAGCATGTCGAAGACGCCGACGCCCTTGGTCCGGCCGGGGTTCCAGCGCAGCGGCAGGCCGTTGGCGGGATCGAGCGCGGCGATGCCCTCGCGGCTGACCGCTCCCGGGCCGGCGTGGTCGGCGGTCGTGTAGGGGTTGTTCTGCCAGCGGAAGTGCCCGCCGACGTAGACGGCCTCGCCGGTGACAGCGACGGCGTAGGTGGTGTCGCCACCGGTGTAGTCGACCCAGGTCGGCTGGACCACGCCGGTCGCGCCGGTCTCGAAGCGCGCGGAGGTGTCGCAGGCGGTCGGCGGGCCGTCCCAGTAGCCGCCCGTCGTCGTGACCACGACGTACGAGCCGTCGGGCGAGATGTCGAGGTCACGCATGTAGGTGTCGAAGACCGGCGTTGCACTCGGCGTTGTAGAAGCTGGTCTGCCAGCTCGCGAGCCGGCGCCGAGGACCCCGTGAGGTCGAGCATCGCGATCTGGTGCCGCGCCTGGCCCGCCCGCGCTGTCGAAGTTGCCGATCGCGACCAGCCGCGAGCCGTCGGGTGTGACGTCGATCTTCATGACCTGCAGTCACGCCGCCGTTGCGCGGGCTGGCGAACGCGACGCTGCTGGTACGGGTCGTAGGCGCCGGTGGCGGGGTTGAGCGTGGCGAGCGCCGGCTGCTGGTGCCCGGCGACGTAGCCGAAGTGGCCGGCCACCCAGAGCCGTCCGCCGGTCAGCCGGAGGTCCTTGACCCGGCCGTCCATCGCGGGCGCCGTGAAGCCGGCACGTCAGCTGGCCGGTGGCGAGGCTGATCTTGGCGAGGCTCTTGGACGGCGTGCCGTTGACCGTGTTGAAGAAGCCGCCCGCGTAGACCGAGGCGCCGTCCGGCGCGACGAGAAGCGTGGTCACCTCGCCGTCGATCTGGGGGTTGAAGGTGGTGCTGACCGCGCCGGTCGTCGCGTTGAACGCCACGATGTTGGCCCGGTTGTAGACCGTGTTGCCGTCGGCCGAACTCACCTGGGTGAAGGCGCCGCCCAGCAGGATCGTGCTGCCGACCTGGACGATGGACTTCACCTGGCCGTCGAGCACGTGCGGTGTGTAGCCGGCCGGGTCGGCACTCACCACCCGCGGCTGCGGGGTCTGGACGGCGGAGGCCTGGTGTGGAACGAAGGCAGTGGAGAGGGCAGCACAGATCGCAGTGACTGCCACGCCCAAGCGGCGCAGAGACAAGTGTTCCCCTTAGGAGCGTTACGTGGAGCCGCGCTCCAGAACTTCGGGGGGTGAGGAGCGGCCGGCAGAATGAGATGCCAGTGCGGTACGAGCATCCTGCCGGCAGCACAGGGTGCTCGCAAGTGGAATGACCAGATTTTGGGTAATATCCCACGACCAGTCACGAACTCTCATATTCTCTTCCGGGCGCCGTCTGCGTGCAGGCACCGTGAGGTCTGACCACGACGTCCCCCGACCAAGCTCCGCCGCGCCGTTCCCGCGGTGCACCGCTCGGTCTTCGTGATCCCGAGGGAGAGGACAACCCGGTGCAGGGCGCGCCCACCGCGAGCCGGCCGGCCGCCGGTCCGCCGGGCGGAGCCGCGGCGCCCGACCGACGTCCGCTCGCCTCCCGAGCGGGTCGGTTGCTGCCGGCCGGCTGGCCCCTCACCGCCCTCTTCCTCGGCTTCCCGCTCTGGTGGGCGCTCGGCCTCGCGACCGTCGTGTTCGTACTGGCCGCCATCCCCATGGGGATCGAGCTCCTGTCCCGCAAGGACCTCCGCGCGCCCAGGGGTTTCGGGCTGTGGCTCGTGTTCCTCGTCTGGATGCTGGCGAGCGCCACCATGCTGTGGAGCGACTCGCCCAGCGCCGAGCCGGGCGGTGCCGGGTTCGGGCGGCTCCTGGTCTACGGCTACCGCGGTGGGATGTACCTCGCGGCCACGGTCGTCCTGCTGTACGTCGTCAACCTGCGCGAGCGCGAGCTGCCGACCCGCCGGGTCCTGCGACTCCTCGGCTTCATGTTCGTCCTCACGACCTGCGGCGGGCTGCTCGGCGTGCTCGCGCCCGGCTTCGAGTTCAGCTCGGCGCTGGAGATCCTGCTGCCCGAGGGTGTCGCGACCAACAAGTTCGTGCAGCAGATGATCCACCCGGCCGCGGCCGAGATCCAGTTCATCCTCGGCTACGCGGAGGCGCGGCCGATCGCGCCGTTCCCGTTCGCCAACTCCTGGGGCGCCAACTTCTCGCTCTACCTCCCGTTCTTCCTGCTGTCCTGGCTCGGCCGGGACGCGGGCTGGCGGCGCCTGGTCGCCCCGTTCGTACTCCTCGCGGGACTCGTGCCGGCGGTGTACTCGCTCAACCGCGGCCTCTGGTTCGCCCTCGGCGTGGGCGCCTGCTACCTCGCGGTCCGGCTCGCGATGCTCGGTCGGTACTGGGCCATCAAGGTGATCGCGGCCGGGGTGGTCGTCGGCGGCCTCGCCTTCCTGGCCAGTCCACTCGGCACGATGGTCCAGCAGCGGCTCGACGCGCCACACTCCAACGAACGCCGGGCGCAGCTCGCCACCGAGACCGTGACGGACGTCCTCCAGGCCTCGCCCGTCCTCGGGTTCGGCTCCACCCGCGACGTCAAGGGCAGCTTCTTCTCGATCGCCGGCGGAGCGACCGCCGACTGTCCTGCCTGCGGGGTGCCTCCTTTGGGTACGCAGGGCCAGCTCTGGCTCGTCGTCTTCTCGCAGGGCGTCGTGGGTCTCGTGCTCTTCCTCGGGTTCTTCGCGCGACGGTTCCTCGAGCACTGGAAGGACCCCGCTCCGCTCGCGATCGCCGGCTGCGCCGCCCTGGTGTTCTTCGCCATCGAGCTCTTCGTCTACGACACGTTCGACGCGCCCATGGTCACGGTGATGATCGCGATCGGGCTGCTGGCACGAGGAGTTCCGGCTGCCGCCGGCGGGTCCGCCCAGGCCGACGGGTCCGCCCAGGTGGAGGACACCCCGTGAACGCCGAAACGCCCTACCAGAGCACGCTCGACGTCCTGCTCGAGACGACGCGCCTGTTGTGGCCGGAGCCCGCGCAGAGTTCGGTCGAGGGGTCCGTACCCTCCGGCCGCGTCGTGGTCCGCGAGTTCCTCCTGCTGCCGAGTCGGCAACAGCCGCGGCTGGCGTTGCCGGTGCACGCGGCACCTGTGGTGGCGGCCGTCCTCCGCAAGTACAGCCAGGGCCTCACGCTCGGCGAGCGGGCCGCGCGCGCCACCCTGTCCACCCTCGTACGCCTCCCCGGTGTCAACCGCGGCTTGACACGGATGACGGGACACCGGCTCTCGGTGAGCGTTCCCGCCGGCCAGCCGTACGACTCGCTCGAGGACCACCTCGCCGACATCCTCGGCAGCGACGTGGTTGTCGGTGTCAACCTCGGCGCTCCGCGGGCCAACCGCAAGCCGGTCCTGCACGCACTGGCGCCGGACGGCCGCACCCTTGCCTACGTCAAGGTCGGTACGTCCGACGCCACGGCGGGGCTCGTCCGGGGCGAGGCGTCCGCGCTGGCCAGCTTCTGGGCGGCCGGACCGCCGAGCGGGCTGCTGCGGGTGCCCGAGGTGCTGCACCACGGGCGCTGGCGCGGGCTCGAGCTGCTCGTCCTCGCCCCGGTACGCCCCACCTCCGCGCGCTGGCACCGGCGCGCCGTCCCCACCGTCGCCATGCGGGAGCTGGGCGCCCATCTCGGCGTCTCGCGGAGCGCGTTCCGCGAGACGCCGGTGTGGCAGCACGCCCGCACCGCCCCGGGCACCCTGCGCGACGACAAGCAGGCCTCGGCGTTCGGGCGGATCGTCGCGGCGGCCGAGTCCCGGTACGGCGACAGCCAGGTGGCCGTCGGGGCGTGGCACGGTGACTGGACGCCGTGGAACATGGTCTGGGACGACCGCCAGGTCCTCCTCTGGGACTTCGAGCGCTTCGCGGGCGGCGTACCCCTCGGGTTCGATCTCGCGCACTACCACCTGCAGACGGCGCTGCGCGAGCACGGCGAGGACGCCGCCGCACGGATGGTGCGGCAGGGGCTGGTCCCGGGGGCCGACACCTCCGGCGGTGCCGACGTCCTGGCCGGCAACGATCCCGACGCGGTGACCGTCGGCTATCTCGTCGAGCTCGGCCGGCGCTACCTCATCGCGTCGGAGCCGGCGGTGGGACAACCCCTCCGTGCGCGCACCCGCTGGCTGCTCGACCTCCTCGACACCCTGGTCGTCCAGCGGTGAGCGCGACCACGCACCGGACGGCGACGACGGTCGAGCTGGGCGGCTACGCGCGGACCGTACGCCGGCATCTGCGCATCTCCTGCCTGCTCGGCGCGGTCGGACTGGTGGCGGGCCTGTTGCTCACGACGCTCGCGGACGACACGTACCAGGCCACGGCCGGAGTGTTCGTCCCCGCGACGCCCACGTATCTCGCCCTGGACGCCGAACCGTTCCCGGTGGCTCCTCCGTACGAGCCGAAGGAGTGGACGCAGGACACCGAGGCGGAGCTGCTGCGGTCGCAGACCGTTCTCCGCCGGGTGGCCCGGCGCCTGCACGGCCGCTGGGCTCCCGCCGACCTCGCCACGCGGATCGACCTCAGCGTGCCGACGAGCACGCGGGTGTTCGTCATCGGGTTCACCGCGGGCACGCCGGCGCAGGCGCGGGACGGCGCGCGGGCCGTCGCGGACGAGTTCGTCTCCCAGCGCAGAACCCTGCTCTCGGAGCGGGCCGAACGCGTCAGCACCGCACTCCGGTCCAGGCGGGCGAGCCTGCAGGCCATGCTCACCGACGCGCCGAGCGAGGTGGACATCACGGCGGACGACCCGGTGCCCGCCTCCGTCATCCCGGTCGACCGAGCGCTGCGGGGCGCACTGCGGGCCCAGATCTCCCGCCTCGACGAGGCCCTGCTCAACGCGGCCGGGACCCGCGCCAACGCCGCCGAGATCGTCAAGGCGCCCGAACTCCCCCGCGAACCGTTGCGCGCCAACGCCGAGGTGCCGCCGATCTCCGGTCTGATGGCCGGCCTGCTCGCGGGCCTCGGCCTCGGCACGTACCGTGACCGCCGCTGGAGGAGGGTCGGTGACGCCGACCAGGTGGCCGGCGCGACCGGACTGCCCGTCGTGGCGCGGCTCGACGCGCGGCAGCTCGCGGCGTACGGCGAGGCCGACGTGGAGCTCCGGGAGCTCGCCCGTCAGGTCCGGGCCGAGCTGGCGGCTGCCCGCCGGCCCGCGGCCAGACGTCCCCTACCGCGACCGAGTGATGCCCCGACGTCGCCGCGGGAACAGTGCGTTCTCGTCACGGGGACCGCCACCGACCCGGTGGTGGCGTCCGTCGCCGAGCACCTGCGGCACGCGCTCGGCGCGGGCGGGTACGAGCCCACCCCTCGGGACGACACCGCCGACGCCGCTGACGCCGCTGACGACGCCGACGCGGCGGCCGCAGACGATGTTGCCGGCCCCGACCCCGTCGCCGAGCCGGCGGACTCCGGCCTGGTCCTCACGACCGGTCGGGTCGGATCCGCCGCGACCCTGCTGCGAGCGCGTACGGCCGACGTGGTGGTCCTGGTCGCCGCGCTCGGCCAGAGCACCCGCAGCGACCTCGCGCGGACGTCCCGGCTCCTCGGCGCCCGCGACTCCTCGGGCCGGTACCACCCCGTCGTTCTCACCGCCACCGTCGACGGCGCTCCCGTGACCAGCGGCACCGCCCCTGCGACCACCAGCACCCGCCCGCACGCCGCCGCCGAGACGCCCGACCCTGCTCGACTCCTCACCGCATCCGCCACTGCCACACCGCCGGCCACCGCCACACCACCCGCTTCACCCGCTCCACGAGGGGACACAGAACCATGACGGCACGCCCCGTCCACCCGCCAGCAGCCGACTCCCCGACCGTGACTGTGGTGATCGCGACCAAGGACCGGCCCGAACTCCTCCGCCGCGCCATCCGGGCCGTCGTCGAGCAGACGTACGCCGGGCCGATCAGTGTCGTCGTCGTCTTCGACCAGACCCCGGTCGACGAGTCGGTCCGCAGCAGCGCTCCGGGACGTGAGGTCGTCGCGGTCGCCAACGTCCGTACGCCTGGCCTGGCCGGCGCCCGCAACTCCGGCATCGACGCCGCGCGCGGTGAGCTCGTCGGGTTCTGCGACGACGACGACGAGTGGCTGCCGGACAAGCTGCGCCTCCAGGCCGAACGTCTCCAGACCACCGGCGCCGACGTCGCCGTGTCGGGAATCGAGGTGCACTACGGCAGCAAGGTCGTACGCCGCGTCCCCACCGCGGCCGACCTCACGGTCCCGGTGCTCGCGAGGCGCCGGGTCATGGAGGCCCACCCGTCGACGGTGCTCGTCCGGGCGGCGGCGCTCCGCGACCGCATCGGCCTCGTCGACGAGGAGATCCCCGGCAGCTACGGCGAGGACTACGACTGGATCCTGCGGGCGGCGCAGGTGGGCCCCATCGCCGTCGTGGAGCAACCGCTGGTGCGGGTCCTGTGGGGCCGGCAGTCGTTCTTCAACCGGCGGTGGCGGACCATCATCGACGCGATCGACTACAAGCTCGCCAAGCACCGCGTCCTGCGCGAGGACCCCGTGGGGCTCGCCCGGCTGCAGGGCCAGAAGGCGTTCGCCTACGCCGCGCTCGGCGAGTCGAGGTCGGCGTTCGCCTGTGCGCGAACGGCCGTGGGCCTGAACTGGCGGGAGCGACGGGCCTACGTCGCGATGCTCGTCGCCCTGCGCTTCGTCTCGGCCGACCGGGTCCTGGCCATGGCCAACGCGACCGGCCGCGGCATCTGAGAGACCCGGCCAACCGGTCGGGCCCCAGCGGCCGCGCGGACTACTTCTGGAAGAGCGCGGACACCAGGTCGGAGAACCTGCGTACGGCCTCGTCGGGTGCGACGTCCGGCTCCACGTCCGGTAGCTGCACCAACGTGGGGTCGGCGACCGCCTTGTCGAGGAGCGCGCAGAACTCCCGCTCCGACCCGGCGGTCAGGACGAGTCCCATCTCGGAGAGCCGGTTCGCGAACCGGTCCTGGTGGTCGTCGACGTGTTCGCCCCAGTGGGCACGACGGGGTACGACGATCGGCCGGTGACCGCGCCGGCGCGCCTCGAGGATGGTCGAGGGCCCGGCGTGGCAGACGAGGATGCCGGCGTTGTCCATCCACTGGCCGAGCTCGCCGTGCTCGGCGTAGGCGGTGCCTCCGGCGTGGCGGGGTGGCATGGCCGTGCCGTACTGGATCAGGCACTCCACTCCCGGCTGCTCGATGCTCCAGGTGTCGACCCAGCGAACGAGGCGCTGGAAGGGGTGGTAGTCGGTACCCACCATGGCGAGCAGGCGCACTGTGGTCACTCCTAACGCCAGCTCAGAGGAGAGTTCCGACGACATGGGACCCCTTGTAGAGGCCCGCCTGTTCTTCCCACTGCACGCAGAAGAGCGACGACAGCGGCCGGCAGAGTCTACCCGTGAGGGTCCGCGAGTCGACGCGGTCGTAGACCTCGACGTAGACCGTACGGATCCGCATCAGTCGCGCGATGAGGAAGAACGGCACGGCGACGCCAGCGCCGGTGGACACCACCAGATCAGGCCGGGTGCGGCGCAGGACACCGATCGCGAGCACGAGGTTGCGGAGGAAGTTGCGGACGTTCCTGGTGGTCGGGAAGTACGCCCAGATGACGTCCTCCTCGCGGAGCCGGGACTTCGCGTCCTGAGTCTCGAACGTCACCCAGGTGCGGGCGCGGGACTCCCACCACGGCCTGAGCGCGAGCATCTGGGCCAGGTGGCCTCCGCTCGACCCGACAAGTAACAGTCGCTGTGGCTGCGCCACTTCAGGCATGCCACCGCCTCGACCCTTCATCCCAGCCCCCCGAACCGTCTGACATAGCGCCATGCACTATGTGTAACCTAGCGATCACAGAGGCTGACCTACAGGACATATGCGAAATTGTTGCAGGGGCGAACCCTGACCGACCAGACTTTGAGCACACTGCACGCCAGTCTGGTCGCAATCCGTCGGAACCCTCACCGCTCGGACATAGCCTGGTCTACCGTCTGTCGAGCTGAGTGGAAGGGGGTGGGGGTGCACCATGCGCGATGTCGGGTCTCCGGCCGCGCCCGTGACGTTCGTGTCGAACGCTCTCCGTCGGCACGTTCTGCTGATCGTGCTCCTCACCGTTCTGGGTGCGGCCGCGGGCGTCGGCGCCGCCGTGAAGCAGGGCATCGAATACACCGCGAGCGCGTCGATCCTGGTCAACCCGCTCCAGGGCAACCCGTTCGCGCCCGACGGGCGCGGTGAGCAGCTCGTCAACCTCGAGACAGAGGCGCAGCTGGTCGGCACCGAGGGTGTCGCGGCGCTCGCTGCACGTACGCTCAAGACCGACCTCGACATCGAGCAGCTGCACGAACAGGTCAAGGTCGAGAACCCCACCAACACGCAGGTACTCCGGATCTCGTTCACCGGCGGGTCCCGGTCGGAGGCCTTGCGCGGCGCGCAGGCGTTCGCACAGGCCTACCTCAACTACCGCGCCGCCCGGGCGAAGTCGATCACCGACGACCGGCTGGCCCGCGTACGCAAGCAGCAGACGACGATCCAGTCGAAGCTCGCCGACGTCACGGCCGAGCTGGCCGACACGTCCGAGGGCTCGAGCCGCCGGGCCTACCTCGAGGAACGCACCAGCGCACTCGCCTCCCAGGTGGCGAGCCTCGAGACCGAGGTCAGCACCCTCACCGCGGCCGACCTCGAACCGGGCCAGGTCATCAGTCCGTCCACGCTGCCGCTGACGGCAGGAGGCACCAACGCCGTCCTCTTCGGCGGGAGCGGGCGTCTTCGGCGGCTTCGTGGTGGCCGTCCTGCTCGCGCTCCTGCGGACCCGTGCCGACGACCGCCTGCACGACCCGCACGAGGTCGAGGACTTCGACCTCCGCCTGCTCGGCGTCATCGAGCCGAAGGACCGGTTCAGCCCGCGTGGTGACACCCGGGCCAGGCTGCGTACGCTTCCCGAGCCCTATCGCGAGCTGCGTACCGCGATCATCAACTCCATCGACACGCCCCCGGTCGCGCTGACGATCGCGAGCGTCTCCCCGAGCGTCTCGGCCGCACCGGACGCGGCCGGGCTCGCCACCGGCCTGGCCCGCGCGGGGTTCAGCGTCGTGGTCGTCGACACGACGGGCGAGACCACCCAGCTACTCGCGGGCAACTCCGCGTTGCCGGGCCTGTCCGGCCTGCTCGCCGGCACCACGGACCTGAGACACGTGCTCGTCCAGCCCGAGGACCACCTGGTCCTGCTGCCGTCCGGCAAACCGCAGCGGGACACGATGGACCAGCTGCTGTCACCGCAGATGCGGGCAACCGTCCGCTCTCTGCGCGAGTGGTACGACTATGTGCTCATCACCGGCCAGCCCGTGACCAGTGCCGACGGCCAGGCGCTCGCGTCCCTCTCCGACGCGATCCTGCTCGTCGCCGCGCGCCGGCAGTCCACCCGGGCCGAACTCGAGGCCAGCGCGACCGCACTGGCCCGGGTGCGGTCGATCCCGGTGGGCATCGTCGTCGTCGAGGGGAAGCCGTCGCCAGGATCGCCCCAGCGGCCGTCGACCGGGCCCGAGACCCGGCCTCAGCCGGCGGGCAGCGGCGCTGCGCTCCGCGCGAGGACTGCCGCGACCGCGCGCGGGCGAACCGCCGGTGGGGCGTTCGGCCAGTGACCCGGCAGCGGTACGTTCGGCCGGAGATCCCGCGGTAGCGCGTTCGGGCAGTGACCTCGCGGGACCTCGTGCGGCGGCAGACCCGGCGGCGCCGCGTGCGGCCGGCGAACCGGCGTCGCGACCTGGCGTCCCACCGGCACGGACCACCCGTCGAACTCCCCGGAGCCCGCAGCCGAGCCGCGGGCCGTCGACAAGACCATCCAGCTCCCCTCGACCGCGGCCGCTGACAACGGGCACGCCCCGGCCACCGGCAGGTCCTTCCACACGGAGGATCGGTGAGCAGTACCGCCACCATCCAACGACTCGCGCGCAGCGGAAGCCTCAACGTCGCCGGCACCGTCATCGGTGGTGGTGCCGGGATCGCCCTCGTGGTGCTGGTCACCAACGGCGTTCGCCAGGACGTCGCGGGGATGCTCTTCGCGGCGACGTCGTTCTTCCTCATCGTCGCGGCGGTAGCCGGACTCGGCACCGACGCCGGCCTCGCCCACCAGATCCAGCGGCACCTCTTCGCCGGCCGTACCTCGGACGCCCTCGCCACCGTCGGCATCGCCCTGCGGGCGGTCGCGGCGGTGAGCGTCGCGATGGCCGCGGTCGTGTGGTTCGCGGCGCCGTGGCTCGCGGGGATGCTCGGCCACGACGCCGACCCGGCCGCCATGACCACGATGCTGCGCGTGCTCGCACTCGCCCTGCCGGTGGCCACCGCGTTCGACACGCTGCTCGCCGCGACCCTCGCCTACGGCACCACGCGGCCGAACGTCGTCATCGAGAAGCTCGGCCGGATGCCGGGGCAGATCCTGTGCGTCCTCGGTGCGCTGCTGCTCGACACCGGACCCACCGGGCTCGCGATCGCGTGGGCGGTGCCGTACGTCTTCGGCCTGGTCGCCGTCGGCTGGTGGTACCGCGGGATCGTCGTGCGCGACACCGGCGCGGCGAACGCGACGCGGGGGGTGGACCGGCGACCGAACGCCGAGATCGCCCGGGAGTTCTGGGGCTTCACCGCGCCCCGCGCGGTCGGCCGGATCTGCCAGGTCGCCCTGCAACGCACCGACATCGTCCTCGTCGCACTGCTGCTCTCTCCCGGGCCACGCCGCGGTCTACACCGCGGCGACCCGGTTCCTGGCGTTCGGTCAGCTCGGCATCGCGGCCATCCAGCAGGTCCTTGCACCACAGCTGTCCGGACTCTTCGCGCGCGGCGACATCGCGGGCGTACGTGACGTGTTCTCGACGTCGACCGCCTGGCTGATGTCGATGGCCTGGCCGATCTACCTGACGAGTGCGGTCGCCGCACCGGTGCTGCTGCGGGTCTTCGGCGACGGTTATGCGGCGGGCCACGCCACCGTCGTCATCCTGTCCCTGACCATGCTCGCGACCACGGCGACGGGTTCGGTCGACGTCGTACTCCTCATGGCGGGACGCAGCCGGCAGAGCCTCGTCAACAACGCACTGGCACTCGTGATCGATGTCGTCCTGGTGGTGGTGCTGGTCCCGCGCCTCGGCATCACCGGTGCCGCGCTCGCGTGGGCGGTCGCGCTGGCGGTCCGCAACGTCCTGCCGATGCTGCAGGTACGCCTGGCCTACGGCGTCCGGTCGTTCGGGCCCGGCGTGGCGTGGGTCGCCGGCAGTGCCGGGCTCTGCTTCGGCGTGGCACCCCTCCTGCTCGGCCTCGCCGTACCCCTCACGCTGACCACGGTCGTGATCTGGCTGCCGGTGAGCTGCCTGGCCTACGCCGGCCTGCTCTGGCGCGGACGCGGGGTCCTGCAGCTCGACGCGTTCCGGGCCGCGCTTCCCGCGCTCGGCCTGCGCCGGCGGATGGCGCGGGCGCGGGCGGCCGCGTCGGCCGGCCTGGCGGGGCTGCTGCGGCGGCTGCACGGCGTACCCCTGCCCAGAGCCGTCCGCGTCGGCCTC
This sequence comes from uncultured Actinomycetota bacterium, assembly GCA_963721745.1. Lineage (GTDB taxonomy): Bacteria > Actinomycetota > Actinomycetes > Propionibacteriales > Actinopolymorphaceae > Thermasporomyces. Next base: position 411,211 of record CAVRKO010000012.1, read on the forward strand.
TCCACCCTGCTCCTGCGCAGGCCGGGGTTGACGGAGGTGCCGCTGGACCGGCTGCTGATGGGCGTTCAGGACGGCGTACCGATGACGGAGTACGCCGAGAGGTTCGACGACCTGATGTGGGCGTCCACCCCGATCACCCGTGGTCCGCACGCTGCGCTGCTTCAGCTCGCCGCGGGCGCCGAGCCCGTCGGGCCCTCCGACGCCGCCATCCTCGAGTCGGCCTACGGCCGGCACGCACGACGCTGCCTGCGGCTCACCGGCCGCTACTTCTGGGCGAGCGACGACCACGGCATCGTCGAGGTGGCGAAGGACTTCCTCGCCCGCTCCGGCCGCACCCGTGACTCCGGTGGCGCGCGCCGCTCGCCGGGCGATCCGGCAGCCGCGGCAGAGGAACGCGTGGCCCACCGGGTCGGTGCCGCCCGAGTCGCCCGGTCGAGTCACCTGGAGGGTGCTGCCGAAGCGGGCGGAGCGGGCGGAGTGGACGCGATCGTGGGCGAATCCGCGCCAAGCAGCGGCGATGCGACGGGGGGCGGCGGCCCTGCCGGCAGGTTCGCCGGTACCCCACAGCCGGGCCAGAGCGGCCCGCGCGACCCGGTACTCGTGGCACCTGTGCGCGACTCCGACTGCTACCAGGTCCTCGACGGTCACCACCGGCTGGCCCTGCTCGCCCACCACGGGGCGACCACCGCCCGGGTCAAGGTCAAGCGGCTACCCGTGACCACGCCGCTCCAGGACCTGCTCACCCAGATGAGCTGGATCGGCGGCCGCAAGGAGCTCTACCAACCGGTCTCCGCACCCGAGCTCGCCCGCAGCTGGACGACCGTACGCCGCTGCACCGACCGGCTCGAGCTGATGAGCCGCTGCCTCGTCGAGCACGACGTCGACGCCACCGGCCGCAGCTACCTCGACGTCGCGAGCTGCTACGGCTGGTTCGTCCGGGAGATGTCCCGGCGCGGCTTCGCAGCACGCGGCATCGAACGCGACCCGCTCGCCCCACGGCTGGGCGCCGCGGTCTACGGCCTCGATCCGGGTCAGATCAGCGTCGGAGACGCGGTGGAGTTCCTCCGGGATGCCGAACGCCGGTCAGAGCGCTGGGACGTCGTGTCCTGCTTCAGCCTGCTGCACCACTTCGTGCTCGGTCGGGCGAGCACCTCGGCCGAGGACCTCGTACGCCTCCTGGACGCCGCGACCGCACGCGTCCTGTTCCTCGACACCGGACAGGAGCACGAGGCGTGGTTCGCGCACACGCTCGCCGGTTGGGACACCGCTCGGGTCGGCGACTTCCTCCGGGAACACTCCACGTTCGACCTGGTGCTCGACCTCGGGGCCGACCAGGACGACGTACCGCCCTACGCCGGCAACTACGGCCGCCACCTCTTCGCGTGCGTCCGCACGCGCAGCCGCTGAGCGCGAACCGGGTCCTCGCTCGGTCGAGCCGCGGCCGCGGCCGCGGGCCACACCGTCCGCCACGTCCGCGGCGTCCGCTACGGGTTGAAGTACGGCAGCCGCCCGACCCGTGCGTACTCGTTGAGCGACGGCGTGCTCGAGTCCACCCGGGTGGCACCGACGGTACGGTCGGACGCGGCGTTCCAGTAGACAAAAGCCTTCACGCGCGGCCACTGGGTGACCTGTTCACTCAACAGCTTGAAGAAGTTCGCCTTCGCGCCCGGACTTCCCACGCGTTCCGCGACACCCCACTCGCCAAGCATGAGCGGCTTTCCGGGCGCGAATCTCGTGGCCCACGAATAAAAGCCCGGCCAGCTCGGATACCGCGCGAACCGCCGGTCGAACATCGAGGCCGGCGGACCCCAGTACTCGCCCGTCCCGAATACGTACGGGTCAAAGGCGATCCAGTCCACCACGTCATTTCCGGGATACAACTGCTCGAACCACGGCTGGCTGCCCCACTGCGGAAGCCCGATGTAGTTCATGACCCTGATGATGTTTCGCAGCCCGCGTTGATGCAGCCGCAGCATCACATGGCGGTACATCAGCACGTAGTCGGCGGCGGTGTAGCCGGACCCCGGAGTGGGCCGCACCTCCTCCTCGGGTTCGTGGTGAACCGTCAGGAAGAACTGCTGCGTGAAGTTCGCCTTGATGTAGGCCGCGAGGCGGTCGAGCTCGGCGTTCGTCGCCCCGCGCCCGACCTCGCGCCAGGTGTGGCCGGCCTCCGGTTTGTAGTTGATGAACAGCAACCGGTTCTTGCCGGGTTGGTTGGCCCGTGCGATTTCGGTCTTGGTCGGAAAGAGTTCGCCAGCCCGATGGTAGTAGTGCGAGATGTTGACTGTACGACCAATTTTCGCCTCGTAGTTCACGAGCGCCTGGTCCCAGGTCTCCGTGCCTAACGGGTTGGACGCGACACCCCACCATGCACCACAGTTCGGAACCAGTTTCTGCCCGATTCCGCAGGTGCTTTTCACTACCTGCGGAAGGCGCGTTGCCGCTCCTGTTCCGCTACCCCCGGGTGCGGACGGTCCCTGGCAGGCCGTGAATGCGAGGACAAATGCAACGACAATTGCTGCGACAAGCCTCCAGCGCACCGCCCATCCCCCCTTAGGCAAGTTCCCTCACCATAAGCGGGGAGCGAACTCCCCCACATGCGAACGCCAGTCTCGATCGGTCGGAATGGGCCGCAATGAACTGAGAAATGGACAGGCAAAAGCATGCAATAACCAAATTGAGAAAGGCGCCGACTCCGCACACCCCCCAGGTGCGAAGCCAGCGCCTTTGATTCAGATACCCGTTCGCGGGCGCGATGGTTGCGAGCGAGATCAAAACGTGACCGCCAGGTAGTGCGGCAGCATCGGGCGGTGTGCCCTGCCTCGGCTCGCGTTCGAGGGAAGAAGCTACGGCGCGTCCTGCACGTGGTAGACGTTCTGCGCGACGTCGAGGCCGTCGACGACCAGCGACTCCACCGAGTCCGCCGCCCGATCGACCAGGAACGGAAGCTCCCTGCGCTCGGCGCTCGAGAACGGCGAGAGCACGAAGTCGGCGGGGTCCTGGCGGCCGGGCGGACGCCCGATTCCGCAGCGGATCCGGTAGTAGTCGCCCGTGCCCAGGGACCGTCGGATCGACCGCAGGCCGTTGTGCCCGCCGTCGCCACCCCCGAGCTTCAGCCGGAGAGACCCGAACGGAATGTCGAGCTCGTCGTGTACGACCACGATCCGGTCGGGTGGCACCTTGTAGAACGTCGCCAGACCCGACACCGGACCGCCGGACTCGTTCATGTACGACCGCGGCCGCGCGAGGACGGCGCGGACGCCGGGGATCCCCGCGAGCCTGCCCTCCACCACGTCCGCACGGCCCCGCGGATGGGCGCGGAACCGCCCGCCCATCCGGTCGGCCAGCAGGTCGAGGACGACCGCGCCGATGTTGTGCCGGTGGGCTGCGTAGGTGGGCCCAGGGTTACCGAGGCCCACCACCAGCCACGCACTGTCGGACATAAGTCTCGATCGGCGGGTGTCGTCGGACGACGCCCAGCCGCCTAGTCGTCGGAGGACTCGGCAGCAGAACCCTCGCCGCCAGCCTCTTCGGCGCCTTCGCCGGCCTCGGCCGCCTCGCCCTCGGCACCCTCGGCCGCCTCGGCCTCTTCCTCGGCCGGAGCGCTGGGCGCTGAGACGTTGACGATGAGTGCCTCGGGGTCGAGCTGCAGCGTGACGCCGCGGGGCAGGGCGATGTCTCCGGCGTGGACCTGCGTACCGACCTCGGCACCCTCGATCGACACCTCGATGCTGCTCGGGATGTGTGTGGCCTCGGCCTCGACCGAGAGCGTGGTGTGCTCGACGGAGACCAGCGAGCCCGGCGCCGCCTCGCCGACCGTCACAACCGGCACCTCGACGACGACCTTCTCGCCACGTCGGACGATGAGCAGGTCGACGTGCTCGAGGAATCCTCGGATCGGATCACGCTGGACCTGCTTGGGAATGGCCAGCTCACTCGTGGAACCGAGATCGACGTCGAACAGCGCGTTGGCCGTCTTGAGCGCGAGCATGAGTTCGTGGCCGGGCAGCGTGATGTGCACAGGATCACTGCCGTGGCCGTACAACACCGCGGGTACGAGTCCCGCGCGTCGGATGCGTCGTGCCGCACCTTTACCGAACTCGGTGCGGGACTCGGCCTTGATCTTGACCTCGGGCACGGAAGTAACTCCTCGAACGATGTCGACTGATGGCGATGGGCGGTGTCAGCGTGGCGGCTGCTCGCTGCTCGGCGGCGCACCTGTGCCGGCACCGCGTCGATCACGGAGCCGTGGACCGGGTCCCTCGCCGAGGCAACCGGGACAGAATACCTTCCACGTTCCGGTCGGGGATCACCAGGGCACTGGGCGGCGCGAGCACCGGAACCGATGCCGCATGCGCACGAACTGCCCACGCTGGACACTGGATCCGCCTGCGCGCAACGCGCCGGACTCACCGTACCGAAGGGGAATGATCATGGCCATTGATCATTTCCGCCGCGCAGCGACGCCGGAGGGTCAGCTGGCTCCGCCGAAGAGGCTCGTGACCGACCCGTCCTCGAACACCTCGCGGATGGCCCGGGCGATGAGCGGGGCGATGGAAAGGACCGTCAACGTGTCGAACCTGCGCTCGTCGGGAATCGGCAGGGTGTTGGTGACCACGACCTCGCGGATGCGGGCGTTCTTGAGCCGGTCGACGGCGGGGTCGGAGAGGATCCCGTGGGTCGCGGCCACCACGACGTCGGCGGCGCCGGCGGCGATCAGCGCGTCGGCCGCCTTGACCACTGTGCCGCCCGTGTCGATCATGTCGTCGACCACGATGCAGGTGCGGCCCTCGACCTCGCCGACGACCCGGTTGGCGACCACCTGGTTGGGAACGTTGATGTCGCGGGTCTTGTGGATGAACGCCAGCGGGGAGCCGCCGAGTCGGTCCGCCCACTGCTCGGCGACGCGTACGCGACCCGAGTCGGGCGCGACCACGGTGACGCGCGACGTGTCGACCCGGGACTCGATGTGTGCGGCGAGGACCGGCAGGGCGAACAGGTGGTCGACCGGGCCGTCGAAGAAGCCCTGCACCTGGGCGGTGTGGAGGTCGACGGCCATCAGCCGGTCGGCACCGGCCGTGCGGACCAGGTTGGCCATCAGCCGGGCGGAGATCGGTTCGCGGCCCCGGTGCTTCTTGTCCTGCCGGGCGTAGCCGTAGAACGGCGTGACCACCGTGATCCGCTTCGCCGAGGCCCGCTTCAGCGCGTCGACCATGAGCAGCTGCTCCATGATCCACTCGTTGATCGGAGCCGGGTGGCTCTGGACCACGAAGGCGTCGCAACCTCGGACGGACTCCTCGAAGCGCACATAGATCTCGCCGTTCGCGAAGTTGTACGCCGTGGTGGGGACGATGTCGACCTCGAGCAGTTCGGCGATCTCCCGGGCGAGCTCAGGATGGGCTCGGCCCGAGAAGAGCATGAGGTTCTTCTGGGTGGTGCGCTTGAGCCCGGTCACTGACCGCTCCTCCCCGAGGCATCCTCGACCGTTTCAGTCTCTCTCGAACCCGTGGCCGGGTGGTCGGCAGGTTCGCCGTCGGTGCCGGCCAGGGCGCGGCGCGCCGCCTCGTCGGTCTTGGTTCCGGCCCGCTTGCGACCGACCCAGCCGGCGACGTTGCGTTGCTGTCCACGGGCGACCGCGAGCTCACCAGGCTCGACGTCCTTGACGACCGTCGAACCCGCGGCGACGTAGGCGCCGTCAGCGATCCGCCGCGGCGCGACCAGCACGGAGTCGCTGCCCACGAACGAGTGGCTGCCGACGTCGGTGTGGTATTTGTGCACACCGTCGTAGTTGGCGAAGATCGTCCCGGCCCCGATGTTGGTCCCCTCGCCGATCGTGGCGTCTCCGCAGTAGGTGAGGTGCGGCACCTTGGCGCCCGGGCCGATGTCGGCGTTCTTGGTCTCGACGAAGGTCCCGATCTTGCCCTTGGGGCCCAGCTTCGTGCCCGGCCGGAGGTAGGCGAACGGCCCGACGTCGGCACCCGCCCCGACCTCCGCCCCCTCGCCGTGGGTGCGTACGACGTGTGCCCCCGCCCCGACGGCCGTGTCCCTGAGAGTGGTCTCGGGACCGATCTCGGCGCCCTCCGCGACGGTGGTCGTGCCGCGAAGCTGCGTGTGCGGCTGCAGGGTGACATCGGGCTCGAGCGTCACGGTCGCGTCGACCCAGGTCGTCGCGGGGTCGACGACGGCGACGCCCGCGCGCATCCAGCGATCGAGGATCCGGTCGTTGAGGATCCTGCGGAGCTCGGCGAGCTGAACGTGGTCGTTGACGCCGAGGATGTCGCGGTAGTCCTGCGCGACCACCGCGGTGACCGGATGGCCGTCGTCGTGCAGGATGCCGAGGACCGCGGTGAGGTACTCCTCGGCCTGGCTGTTGTCGGTCTTGACCCGCCCCAGCGCGTCGGCGAGCAGGCCCGCGTCGAACGCGTAGATGCCGGAGTTGATCTCGGCGATCCCGCGCTGGTCGGGCGAGGCGTCGCGGTGCTCGACGATGCCGGTCACGCCGCCGCTGGCGTCGCGGACGATCCTGCCGTAGCCGGCCGGGTCGGGCACCAGTGCCGAGAGCACCGTCGCGGCCGCCTGGCTCTTGGCGTGTCCCTCGAGCAGGTCACGCAGCGTCGCCGCCGGCAGGAGCGGCACGTCGGCATAGGTCACCACGACCGTGCCCTCGAGCGCGGGTAACGCCGCGAGAGCCGTGCGTACGGCGTGACCGGTGCCGCGTTGCTCCTCCTGCACGACGGGCTGGGCGGCTGCGTCGATGCCGGCGAGGTGGGGAACCACCTGGTCCCGGCCGTGCCCGACGACGACGGCCAGGTGCTCGGGCTGGAGCTCCCGGGCGGTGGTGACCACGTGGCCGAGGAGGCTCGCGCCGCCGATCTCGTGCATGAACTTCGGCGTACGGGACCTCATGCGGGTGCTCTTGCCAGCGGCGAGGATGATGACGGCCGCTGGATTCGCTGGACTGGTGGAGGCGATCACGCGGGCAGACTCCTCGGCCTCTCGGGCCTCATCGGGCAGGTTCGCCCGAGCATACTTGCGTCTGCCCGCCCTGGTGGGCAGGCCCGACCAGTGGGTCGGCCGCCGGTCGGGGACGACTGAGCGGAGCCGGTCGGGCAGGCGGCCCGAGCCGTGACCTACGTACTCGCCTCACCGGCGGCGAGGTCATGGGCGACGGAGGCTCCCCACTCCGCCGGGCTGACGTCGCGGGCGTGGGTGGAGAACAGCCAGGGGTGGCCGCCGAGGTCGCGTACGCCGAACTGCCGCTCGCCGTACATCGTCTCGTTGAGCTTCTCGGTGATCTCCGCACCGGCCGAGCGCACCCGGTCGTACTGCGCGTCGAGGTCCTCGACGAACACCGTCAGCGACTGCGTGTGCCGGCCCAGCCGCGCGGGCGTCGCCTCGCCTGACCGCGCCCGCCTGAGCATGATCCACGCGCCGCCGAGAGCGAGCTGGGCGCCGTCGGGGGCGGCCGGGTCGCCGTAGCGGTAGTGCTCGACGAACCCGAACGTCGTGCTCAGCCAGTCGATCGCGGCGGCGAGGTCGTCGTAGGTGAGGTGCGGAAGGAGCACGTCGGTCGGAACGGAACGGTTTCTGAGCACGGCTGGACCCCTTAGTCAGTTCGCTGGGACCGGAACGCCAGTCTCACCAGCCGGGCCACCTCCGACGGTTGTCAGTGTCCCCGACCCTGGTCGAAATCCGATGGTGCGGGCAACGTCGATCCGGTTTGATTGCCGGCGATGACAGCAGACCTGCACACTCTCGTACGCCCGGACGCCTATCCGCGGTCCGCGCGGTACGACCCGGCCTGGCTGGTCGGCCTCGACATGGGACCCAACCCGCTGTGGCTCCTCGAGGACCTCGCCCGCGACCTCGACCTCCAGCCAGGCATGCGCGTACTCGACCTCGGTTCGGGCAAGGGCGCGACGTCGGTGTTCCTCGCCCGCGAGTTCGGCGTCGAGGTCGTTGCCGCCGACCTGTGGATCTCGCCCGAGGAGGCGACCGCCGTCTTCGCCGAGGCCGGCGTCGGTGACCGGGTGCGGGCGGTCCAGGCCGAGGCGCACACGCTGCCGTTCGAGCGCGAGTCGTTCGACGCGATCGTGAGCATCGACGCGTACGAGTACTTCGGCACGTCCGACACCTACCTTGCGTACCTCACCGGTTTCCTCAAGCCAGGCGGGCAGCTGGGAGTCGCCACTCCGGGCATGACCCGTGAGATCCGCGACCTCGGGAGCATTCCGCCGCACATCAAGGCCTGCGTCGGTTGGGAGGCCATCGCCTGGCACACCGCCGAGTGGTGGCGTTTCCAGTGGGAGATCACCGAGCTCGTCACCGTCACCTCGGCGCGTCTGCAGCCGGCCGGCTGGATCGACTGGCTGCTGTGGGCGCGCGTTTGTCTCCACCAGGTCGCGGCTGGCGACGAGGGAATCAAGAGCGTCATCCGGATGCTCGAGGCCGACCGCGGGGAGTTCCTGTCGTTTGCGCTCGTGACCGCCCGGAAGAACCCCGCGTCCGCCTGAACTACTGGCGAGGCACCGCCAGGCGACCAGCCGCGACGCAAGGGCGCGTTGACAGTGCCCGCCCGACGACCACTCGCCCGACGACCCCTCGCCCGAACGACGAAGCACGCGAGCCGCCGCGGGCGTCAGGCGGTGGGCATCCGCAGATGGCTGGGTCCGTCCACCCGTTTCCGTAGGTAGTGGCTCGGGGTGACGCCGGCGAGGTCCCTGAAGTCGTCGACGAGATGCGCCTGGTCGCTGTAGCCGTGGTCGGCGGAAACGATTGCCCAGTTGACGTCCGACCCGGCGGACGAAACGTCGCCGGAACGTCCTCGGGAGCAGGTCGAGGTCTGAAGTCACGTCCCGCAAGGACCTCCCGACATCCAGCGCGCCGACGGCGTATGGCGTGGCTGGCTCAGCACGGCGATGGCTGAGCCAGCATCCCTTCTCAGGAAGCATCTACCGCCGTGGGACCTCGTCCACCTGGGGGTCGATGGCGGGTGACTGCGATGGTCATCCGTTCCTCCGTGCGTCCGAAACTCGTTGCTGCGCACGGTAACGCCCGCCCTGCAGGCTCGTACGCCAGCAGACCGACACCCGCTGTGCCGGTGCCACTACGCAGAACTCATGCGTAGTGTGTCCGGTCGCCGATGTCAGGCCGTCCTTCCGTTCGTTGCTCGATCGAACGGGTAAGGACATGCGGACCTACCGAGGAGGAGCAATGGATTCTGCCCGATCCGGAAGATCGACAGCCGAGGGGGAACAGCCGCCCGGAGTGCTGAAGAAGGCGATCACCGCTTCGGCCATCGGGAATGCCACCGAGTGGTTCGACTATGGGATCTACGCCTACGGCGTCACCTACATCTCCGCCGCGTTCTTCCCAGGTGACACACAGAACGCCACGCTGTTCGCCCTGATGACGTTCGCGGTCTCCTTCCTGGTCCGCCCGCTCGGTGGACTGGTCTGGGGTCCGCTCGGCGACCGGCTCGGGCGCAAGCACGTCCTCGCGGTCACCATCTTGTTGATGTCGGGTGCGACGTTGTGCGTCGGGCTGTTGCCCACGTACGACTCGATCGGGTTGTGGGCACCCGCCCTGCTGGTGCTGCTCCGGATGGTCCAGGGATTCTCCACCGGTGGCGAGTACGGCGGCGCCGCGACCTTCATGGCGGAGTACGCACCCACCCGACGGCGCGGCTTCCTCGGCAGCTTCCTGGAGTTCGGAACGCTGTCCGGCTTCGCGTTCGGCGCGTTGCTGATGCTCGGAGCCTCACTGCTGCTGGGTGACGACGTCATGCACGACTGGGGCTGGCGGCTGCCGTTCCTCGTTGCCGCGCCGCTCGGCCTGATCGGCCTCTACCTCCGTTCCCGGCTGGAGGACACACCGGTCTTCCGCGAGTGCGAGGAGGCCGGCAACACCGAGGACAGGACCGGACGCCAGTTCAAGCGGCTGATAGCCGACTACTGGCCCGCCATCCTCAAGCTCGGCGGGCTCGTAGTCGCGCTGAACGTCGTGAACTACACGTTGCTGACGTACATGCCGACCTACCTCGAGGACGAACTCGGGCTCAGCGCGAACTGGTCGCTCGTCGTGCCGATCATCGGCATGCTGGCGATGATGGTGTTCCTGCCGTTCGCAGGGGCACTGTCCGACCGGGTCGGGCGCAAGCGCCTGTGGTGGTTCTCGCTGGCGGGGCTGTTCGTCGCGGGAGTTCCGATGTTCCTGCTGATGGCCACGAGCACCGTCGGTGCGGTGATCGGTTTCGCGGTGCTCGGCCTGCTCTACGTTCCGCAGCTGGCAACCATCTCGGCCACGTTCCCGGCGATGTTCCCCACCCAGGTGAGGTACGCCGGATTCGCCATCGCGTACAACGTGTCCACGTCGTTGTTCGGTGGTACGGCGCCGGCGATCAACGACTGGTTGACAGCGAAGACGGGCCAGCCGCTGACGCCCGCGTTCTACATGATGGGCGCTTGTGTGATTGGTGCTCTGGCCCTGCTTCGGGTGGTCGAGACCACCAGATGCCCGATCAACGGGACGGAGATCCCGGGCACCAAGGGCGCTCCCCCGCCCGTCGACGCCGAGCCGGCTCGCGTCTGATCTCCCACGCCCGCCATCAGGTCGGGTAGCACCGGTGAGGCGGAGGCCTCCCTCCACGGGTCCTCCGCCTCGCTGCACGTGGGACCTCCGCCTCGCTCGCCGCACGCCCGAGGCGGTCTCCACGGCACCGCAGCGGGCGAACCGACCGCCTTACAGATACTCCGAGTCGTCGTGCTCGATGAGGTTGGTCATCGTTCCGTCAGGAGCCCTGACGATGAACCTCACTCGACCATCGGGTTCGTGGGTGAGCGGATAGCTGATTTCGTACCCTCGGCTGGTGGCTTCGGCGTAGGCCTCGGTCGCATCGGGGACGTGGACGGAGATCGCGGGAGTATCCGGCAGGCCCTGCACCAGCTGTACCTGTGCCAGCGGGTTCACCGGCGATCTGAGGTTGAGGACACCTCGATAGTCGAAGCCCTGTTGAAGCCCGAGGAACTCCTCGTAGAACGCTCGCGCCTCGTCGGTGCTCCCGACCTGGAGGTTGGGGACGATCGCAGTCACCTTCATCCGACCGACCCTATGCCGAGAGGTCTACAGTCGTAGCCATGGCTCAGGTAATTCTGCGCGTTCGACTCACCGGCGGCGACCACATGGATCTCACCTACGACGAACCCAACATCGTCGACGTGGAACAGGTGATCGAACACGTCATTGCCCAGCTCGCCCAAGACTCGGGCGCACTGCGCACCAGGCACGGCAACCGGCTCGTCGTCCTGTACGGACGAGGCGTGGCCGCCTTCGAGGTGACGCCGCGCGGCGCCGTGGTCTAGCCGGATGCCGTCGCCGTCCTTCGGCTCGAACGCGCGACGCAAACAACGTCGAGCCGACACCGCCCGCAACCTGAGGAGCACCGTTTCCATGAAGGCCGTCTCGAGCTGGTCACTTCACCGCACGCTCGGTTCCTATGTCTCCGGCGACGTGGCTGGCGGCGCCGCCGGCAGTCCGGCGAAGCAGGAGTCGGGGATGGCCCTGGTGGATCTGCCCGCCGAGCTCCGGCGGCGCGGCTATGACACTGTCCAGCTCTGCCACTTCCACCTGCCCAGTCGCGACGAGAGCTACCTGGGCGAACTCCGGTCGGCGCTCGAGGAGCACGACGTGAGGCTCGACGCCGTACTCGTCGACGACGGCGATCTCACCCACCCGACCGACGCCGACTCGCATCAGCGTTGGATCGACGGCTGGCTCGACGTCGCCACCGCGCTGGGCGCTCACCGGGCGCGCGTCATCGCCGGCAAGCAGCAGCCGAGTCCGGACCGACTGCGCGACAGTGGTCGCCGGCTCGCCACGCTGGCGGCCGATCATTCCGACGTACGCGTCGTCACCGAGAACTGGTTCGACCTCACGGCCGGTCCTGCCGAGGTCGACGCGATCCTCGACGCCGCCGACGGCCAGGTCGGTCTGCTCATCGATCTCGGCAACTGGAAGGGTCCCGACAAGTACGACCACCTCGCCGCGGTGGCCCCGCGCGCTGAGACCTGCCATGCCAAGTGCCACTTCGTGGACGGTGGTCCGCACCACGACGACTTCCGGGACTCGCTACAGGTTCTGCGCCGGGCCGACTACTCCGGGCCGCTGGCCCTCGTCTACGACGGCGCCGACACCGACGAATGGGCGTGCCTGGAGCAGGAACACGAGATCGCCACGAGCGTCTTCGGCTGATCCCCTCGGCGGAATCCCGTCCGACCCCGCTGCCGCGCTCATTCGTCGGCGGCGGAGACCCCTTGCCGGGCGTAGAGTTCGAGGCAGGTGGGTGTCATGAGATTCGTACGTGGGGTTGCCGCCATTCCGGTCTTCCTACTCGCGTCCGTCCTGCTCGTCGTGGCAGTCGTCCTGTGCGTGACGATCCTTTTGCTTCCGTTGGGGATTCTGCTCGGGCTCCTTGCGATCCGCCTGTACGCAAGGGGTGTGCGCCTGCTGACGCCACGCCCCAAGGAAGTGAAGCGGGGAGTCCATCGGGTGTGGCGTCACAAGACCCGAAAACCGACGAAACGGATCAAGAAGCTACGCAAGGACGCTCGCAAACGGGTGCGCAAGGCGAGAAAGGCGATCCACGTCTGACCCACGGGGTTGCCCAGACCCGAGCAGTCGCGTCCCTTTCCCTGCCTTATCCGAACGGGAGCGGCTCGTAGTTGGCGCCGTATGGGGCATCCGGCCGCTCGAAGTCACCCATCAGCGCCCGGCGCATCGGGGTCGTGCGTTCCAGGAAGTCGTCGGCGTTGGTGAACCTGTCCGCGGGACGTACCCACGGCGGGCTGTAGACGTAGTGCGCCGTGTAGCGATCCCGGTCCCCCTCGTGGCGGTAGGTGCGATGCCAGACTCCGTTGTGGAACAGCAGCACTGATCCGATCGGTGCGCAGATCACATGCCCGATCGGGACGTCACCGCGCTCCGAGCGGATGTCGGCGGGTAGCGGTACCTGGCTGCGATGGCTGCCCGGGATCAACTCCATGTTGCCCATACCCGGCTTGGTCTGGTCGGTCAGCAGGAACGACGCCCGCAGCTGGATCAGCGGAACCGGATAGCCGACCTGGTTGAAGTTGTACGCGCTCGACCCGTCCTGGTGCCAGCCGCCGACCCCGGCGTTCGCAGGCTGCATGGTGTTCCAGCTCGCCTGCAGGATGAACCGTTCGCCGAAGAGCCCACGGACCTTGGGCAGCACGGCCGGATGGTCGATCAACCGCTCAAGACTCGGCTCGCTCTGATACCCGCGACCGATCTGCCCGAACTCCCGCTCCCGCGCGGCGTGCAGCCGCTCCGAGGCGTCGTAACACTCCTCGGCCTCGGCGGCCGACAGCACGTCGGGGATCACGAGGTAACCCCACGACTCGAACACGAACCGATCAAGATCGGTGAACGGCCCCGGCGCGACCTCGGGATTCAACATCTGTCGCACGCTCCATTTCTTGCCCGTGGGGCGTACGAGGATCGACGCCTCCTCCGCCACCCTCCCCCAGGCGTGACGTGCGCGCCAGCGGCCTTCCGCGAACGGCCGCGGATGCCTCTGGCCAAGGCAGGCGTGACTTCCCGGCCGCTGGGTCGACGGGCGAGGTCGGCCCGTCCAGGGCGGGCTTGTGACGCCGTCAGGCGGGCTGGCAGGATCGCGGGATGCTGTACCCGCCGGACAGTCACGTGCACAGTGAGTGGTCCTGGGACGCTCCCGACGGCTCGATGGTGCAGACCTGCGCCCGGGCGGTGCAGCTCGGCCTTCCCGCGGTTGCGTTCACCGAGCACGCGGACTTCTCGACGTGGGCGATGGCCGACGCCGACCTGGATGATCACCTTCGACAGCTCGTCAGCCCGGACGGCTCGTTCACACCACCGGAGCTGGACGTCAGCGGATACCTCGAGTGCCTTGAGCGCTGCCGCGACCAGTTCCCCAGCCTTCGGATCATCTCGGGCGTCGAGCTGGGCGAGCCACACCGGCACGACCGCGCCGCGGCCAAGTTGCTCGACACGGGCGGCTTCGATCGAGTGCTCGGCTCCCTGCACTCCCTGCCGGTGGGCCAGGACGTCCTGGAGGTGTCGGGCCTGTACCGGCACCGGCCAGCCGCCGAGGTCGTCCGGGAGTACCTCGCCGAGCTACCCGACCTGATCGCGGGCTCCGACGTGTTCGCCGTACTCGCCCACATCGACTACCCGATCCGCTACTGGCCGGCCCAGGCCGAGCCCTTCGACCCGCTGGCGTTCGAGGACGACTTCCGTGCCGCGCTCCGGCCCCTGGCGAGTACTGGTCGGGCGTTGGAGGTCAACACCCGGATACCCCTGCATCCGCAGGTGGTCCGGTGGTGGCATGAGGAAGGCGGGGAGGCGATCACCTTCGGGAGCGACGCGCACGACCCGACGGCGCTCGCTCGCGGCTTTGCCAACGCCGCCGCCATGGTCGAGGCCAATGGCTTCCGGCCCGGCCGGGACACGTACGACTTCTGGCGGCGTCCTCGCTGACACTCCGGGGGTGTCGGCACCGGGCCCCAGGTCATGTTGGTGGACACCATCGGCCGCGCCGGGCACACTCCTGCGGTGGCCCTCATCCTTCCCACCCAGGCCGACTGCGTGTTCTGTTCCTTCCTGTGCGGGCATCGGCCCTACACCGTCGTGGAGCGGCTGGCCAAGGTTGCCCTGCTCGTCACCCGCGAGCAACGGGGTATCGGGCACCTGCTCGCGATTCCCACGGCCCATCGACCGACGCTGCTCGATCTCCAGCCCGACGAATTGGCCCCGCTGCTGGAACTCACGCAGCGCGCGGCGGCCGCGATCGTACGAACCTTCGATGTCGAGGGCGTGGCCGTGTGGCAGAACAACGGCGTGCCGGCGCACCAGTCCGTCCCCCACCTGCACGTGCACGTGGCCGGGACACTGCCCGGAGGCGGAACGGACTGGGGAGATGTCCCGAGACTCTCGATCGACGACACCGAGGACATCGCCGCTCGGCTGCGCCCGCACCTCAAGCCCGACTGAGATCCACCCAGGTGGCCCGGGCCGGCTTGGACCACTTGGCCATGGTGGCCGGCGCGGCGTCGAAACAGTTTGCGCGTACGCCCGGCAACCGGCCAACCTGAGGACGTGGCGGGACTTCCGGAGGGAGCTCAGGCCGACGCCGCCCACCTGGTGGGACCTGCTCTCGCGGCTCTCGAACGCGAGCGGCCGGACATCGCCGTGGCTCCGGTACGCCTGGCAGACATGGGCTTCTCGAGCTACGTCCTGACAACCGGGTCGGGCTATGTGGTGCGGGTGGCGCGTACTCCCGAGGCCGCCGACGGCCATCGTCGGGAGTGCGAGCTGCTGCCCAGGCTGGCCCGGCTACTGCCGGTGGCCGTGCCGCTTCCGGTGTGGCGGCTGCCGGCAGGTCCAGCCTCGCGGTTCGGGGCGATGGCATACCACCGGATCGAGGGAACCACCCTGGGGCGGGACACCCACCATCCCCGCCGCGTCGTGGCCCAGCTCGCCGGCCTTCTTGCGCAGGTGCACCGCCTCGGTGTGGAGCAGGTGACCTCGGGCGTCGTGGCCTTCACCGAGTGGAAGCACGCGGTGATCTCCAGCGCGGGCACGGCCGTTGACCACCTCCGGGATGAGCTCCCGACTGCTGAGCACCAGCGACTGCGGCGATGGCGCGAGCAGTTCGTCGGTCACGTCGACGACCTGCCACCTCGCGGCGCGGTCGTCGTCCATGGCGACTTCTGGCACGACAACATCCTTGCTCGGGGAACGAAGGTGGTGGGGATGCTCGACTGGGAGGCTGCCGCAGTTGCCGATCCGGCGGTCGACCTTGCACCGGTCTGGGACATCGACCATGCCCTGGGCGCGGGGCTGGTAGAGGGTTACCAGCGGCTGGTGGGGCCGGACCCGTCGCTGGCGGACCGGGTCCGCCTGTTCCGGATCGCCCGCAACGTGTGCGGCATTACCTGGTGCCTCGACAACAACGACCACGAGGAGTACGTCGACTCGTTGACCAAGGTGCAGGACGTTCTCCCGCTGACCTAGTCCGACGGCACGTCAGCTCGGCGTGCCACGGGGCTTCAACGGCTGGACTCTGACCGGAGCCCGGCCGGTGGCCAGGGTGATCGTCTCGCTCGCAACCTCGCGGACCCGTCGGATGTCGTTCTGCGAACGTGCGCGCAGGATGTCGAAGGCGTGGTCGGCGTCGCAGCGTTCCTGCGCCATCACGATGCCGAGTGCCTGCTCGATGAGCGCCCTCGAGGCAAGAGCCTCCTCGAACTGTTCCGTCACCTTGTCCAGGTGACCGCGCCGCACCGTCTGGACCAGGGCGCCGGATGCCTCGCGTGCGAAGCCCTCTGCTCGTACGCGTTCGTAGCCTCCGAATTCCTGGTCAGCGTGGAAGCAGTAGAGGTTCAGCGCTCCGACCGCTTCGCCGACCAGGTTTGTCATCGGAATACTCAGCGAGCTCCGGACTCCGAGTTCCAACGCGTGCGGCCGGTAGCCGTCCCACCGACTGTCCGTTTGTTGATCGTCGACCTCGACGACAGCACCGTGCCGAAGGGCTTCCAGACATGGCCCTTGGTCTTCGGTGTACTGCCCCTGGTCGGCACGAGTGGCTCGGTCGTCGCTGGCGGCGACCGTCACGTGCAGGATATTGGCGCCCAACCACGCGACCTTGTTGAGGTATGTCTCGAGGCTGGGTGCGGTCACCAGAATCGACTGCAGCGACGCGAGCAAGGCGGGGAATTCGTCGTAGTAACGGCGACGATGATTGTCGTTGGTACCCATGACACCACCCCCGAACCAAGCCACGCTTCGGTCCAGATATTGATGGAGAACCGAGAGCGACAAGGCCCTGAATGGCGGTGCACGGAAAACCAACGGCAATCCCCACGCTACGCCTGTCTCACCTCGATGTCGCATCCCGCCGGACTCAAGGGGTCAAAGGCCCCGGGATCGGCAGAGTTGCGAGGGAGCCGGCCATGCATCCCACTCCTTGACGAGGGCGTTGCACCGCCTGCTCACATTCGCGGTCGCGTTCGTCCTCGGCGGCACGGTGCCGTACGCGGCGCCCGCCTCGAGCTGTAGTCCGGCTGCGCAGGTGTGGGGCGGACGCGGCCATGGCCATGGCCGCGTCCGGGACGGCGACGTCAGCAGTTGCGGTGCCGGATGAGCCTGCTGAGCTGGATGAGCAACACCGCGCCCGCGGCGGCTATCAACAGCGCGACCGCCTGCGGCAGCGTGCCCTGTAGCCACAGGAACGAGAACTCCGCGGTGCCGGTGTTCTGGAAGATGAAGAACCCCAACGCAACGAACACCAGAACTGCGGTGCCGACGCCGATCGCCCAGCCTGGGCTCGCCCAGGTACGAACTGCCGGCGGCATATCGGTCGGGCTCGAGCCGTAATTCGGAGGAAGTGGCCCAATAGAGACCTTTGCGGCCTTCGAATCAGGAGGATTCGACGTTGTCCGGTGCAAGATGTCCATGACATCTCCTTTTTGGGCCGGCGCGGCAGGCAGCCTCAGACGGGGATGTCGTCGATTCCGGATAGCTCGAACTGTACGCCGATAATTCTCATATACCAACGACCAGCCGGGTCACCGAAAAGCGTCGGGATCCTCGGCCCTGGCACAGCACCCCCCACCCGTACGACCCGGCCCTTCGGTGGGCACAGACCAAGCGAAAACATCTTGGGTCGGTCGGGCGCATTCGGCTGCGGACCACAGAGATTGCGCGCACACTAATCAGTGATCACCCCCTGCCTGAGGCGATGACCGCCGATGAGCGTCAACCTGCATCGCGTTTGAACGTTGCGCTGTGACCTGCCCGGCGCCGTCAATCGCTCCCCTACCCCCGGCACTGCCGCAGCAGCGCTGACTGTGCCGGGAACACGTCTTCACGGGTGCCTGGATCAGGACCATGCGCGTCGAACCGCTTGTTGACGCCGCCAGGCTGACGGCCGACGAGCGTGCCCGACGTCACCCACCTTTTCCTTGCCAGGCCAGGCTCAATATCCACCCACTGAGCTTCAGAAGGATGCGCCATGGAGGACCACGATCCTCGGCTGCACCGGTTTCAGGAACTTACGGTCATCGCGGGCCGCCTATCCACCGAACGAGGAAGTGCCGGCCTACTACGGCCAAGGAGAAAGCCGAGGACGAGGCGATGGCCAAGATGGGCATCCAGAACATCGCCATGAGCGCCGCCGACATGAAGAAGATCCAGAAGCTCCACTGGGAAGGCGGCGTCGAGGCGTTCCTGATGAAGCCCTCGCCGAAACACGGTCCGGAGCTCAAGAAATCCTGCGAGCGTTTCGCGCCGAAGTAAGACGCGGCGAAGCGGCGAGTGCCGAACGCGCTGCGGATCGCCGGCAAAGCCGCCGGGCCGTCGTCGAGCGTGATCACGGCGTCGGCGTGCTGGCCGTGATCATCGTCGCGGCGCTGGCGATCTGCGTCGGCCTCGAAGTGGTGATGCGCTACTTCTTCGGAGCGCCCACGCGCTGGGTCATCGAGTTCAGCGAGTATTCCCTGCTGTGGCTCGCTTTCCTCGCCGGCGCGTGGATCCTCCGCGCGGAGGGCCATGTGCGCGTGGAGATGCTGACCGAGACGCTGTCGCCGCGCTGGCAGCGGCGCGCGCACTTCGTGACCTCGTGGCTCGGCGCCGGCGTCTGCGCGGTGTTTTGCTGGGTGAGCGCGACTACGTGCTCGGCGTGCGCGACAGCGGCGAGATGCTGTTCAAATCGTTCCCATCGAGAAATGGGCGGTGATGGCGGTGATGCCGCCGGGGCTCGCGCTGCTCGCGATCCAATTCGCCGCCGCGCCTTTCGCCCGCCGCCGGCGGCCGGCCTCGCCGGCGCCTGAACGGGAGCGGGGATGCGCATGGAATGGTGGGCCTACCTCGCCGTCATCCTCGGCCTCTGACGCTCCTGTTCCTGTCCGGCCTGCCGATCGCGTTCTCGTTCACGCTGTTCAATTTCATCGCGGTCTATTTCTGGATGGGCGGCAGCGACAGCTTCTCGCTGCTGGCGGTGTCGGCGTTCTCGCCTCGGTAGTCGTTCGCCGTTGATCGCCGTGCCGCTGTTCATCCTGATGGGCGAATTGCTGTTCCAATCGGGCGTGGTGGCGATCGTGCTCGACTGCGTGGGGAAATGGCTGGTGGGCCTGCGCGGCAGCCTGGCGCTGGTGGCGGTCGACGGCGGGCACGCTGTTCGGCACCATGAGCGGCTCGGCCGTTTCGGGCGTGGCGGTGCTGGGCTCGACCCTGGCGCCGGAGATGCGCAAGCGCGGCTACAGCAAGGAGATGTCGCTCGGGCCCATCCTCGGCAGCGGCTGCCTGGCGATGATCATCCCGCCGAGCGTGCTCGCGGTGCTGCTCGGGTCGCTGGCGCAAATTCCGGTCGGCGATCTCCTGATTTCGGGCGATCATTCCCGGGCTGCTGCTGGCGGCAGTCTACGCCATCTACATCATCCTGCGCGTGCGGTCTGAAGCCGTAGCTGGCGCCCGAGATCGACGAGCAGCGCTATCGGCTGGGGCGAGAAATTTCGCGCCCTCGCGACCATGAGCCCGGTCCTGATCGTGACGCTGCTGATCTGGGGCGGGCTGCTGTTCGGCGTCACGACGCCCTCCGAGGCGGCGGCCGTCGGCGTGGCGGCGCCCTCATCGTGATGGCCATCTACCGCCGCCTCACCTGGCAGGCGATCAAGAAATCGCTGCTACGACACGGTCAAGATCAGCGGCATGATCTTCTTCATCATCGTCAGCGCCTCGGCGTTCACCCAGATCCTCGCCTTGACGCAGACGACGGCGAAGATCGTCAGCTTCGCGTCGCAATCCGGCTTCTCGCCGACCCTCGTGCTGATCGGCATGATGCTGACCATGATCCTGCTGGGCTCGTTTCTCGACGAGCTGGCGCTGCTGATGATCTCGATCCCGATCTACATGCCGGTGGCCACGGCGCTGAATTTCGATCCGGTCTGGTTCGGGCTGCTGATGCTGCTGACGCTCGAGATCGCCACCATCTCGCCGCCCTATGGGCTCGCGCTTGTTCGTGCTGAAGGGCGTGGTGCCCGACGCGAGCATGAGGCGACGTGTGGAAAGCGAGCATCCCTTACATGATCATGTCGACGCTGGTGCTGGCGGTCATCATCGCCATTCCCGACATCGCGACTTGGCTGCCGCGCGCGCTCAAGTGAGCGGCCGCAGCCGACGTACATATCCCGTTAAAGCATCGACAGGAGAGGAACATCGCCATGAGACCGAACCGGCATGCTGGACGCCGACGGCCATATCATCGAGCGCGATATCGAGCTGTTCGAATATCTCGAGCCGCCCTATGCCAAGAAGGAGACGCTGCTCGGCTATCCCTTCTTCCCGACGCTCGACGGCTACAATCGCGGCGCGCTTGCTGGCGCGGCTCGGCCTCTATCAATCCTACGAGATCAGCCGCCAAGGTCTGGATCGACGCGCTCGACAAGGCCGGCATCGAATCGACCGTGCTCTATCCGACGGCCGGGCCTCGCCTTCACGCATGATCCAGGATCCGGCCTCGGGAGAAAAAAAAAAAAAAAAAAAAAAAAGAAAGAAAGAAAGAAAAGAGAGAGAGAGAGAGAGAGAGAGAGAGAGAGAGAGAGAGAGAGAGAGAGAGAGAGAGAGAGAGAGAGAGAGAGAGAGAGAGAGAGAGAGAGAGAGAGAGAGAGAGAGAGAGAGAGAGAGAGCGAGAGAGAGAGAGAGAGAGAGAGAGAGAGAGAGAGAGAGAGAGAGAGAGAGAGAGAGAGAGAGAGAGAGAGAGAGAGAGAGAGAGAGAGAGAGAGAGAGAAACAAA
>CAVRKO010000013.1:0-1125968 GCA_963721745.1 uncultured Actinomycetota bacterium
AACATTGCTTGGTCTCGGCTCGGCCACGTACGTCCTGGCCCTCGGCGTCGAGCGGCTCGTCCGACCTCACCTATCCCGACGGCGTTCCCTGTTCGGTGACGGCGCGGGCGCCGCGCTGGTCGGCCCGTCCGACCAGCCCTGGCATCGGACCCGTGGTCTGGGGGTCCTGATGCTCGCAGGCCGGGGATGCTCCGCCAGGAGGAGAAGTGGGACGACGCCCTGGAATCATCCCACACCTCACGATGCAGGGCGGACAGGTGTTCCGGTGGGCGTCGTACGCCATGGCCAAGGTCGCGCAGCATGTGCTCGACGCGGCCGGTGTCAGGTCCGTGAACCCTCGACGCGTTCATCCCGCACCATCACCGACGCGATGGCGAAGGCCCTGAAGCTGCCGAGTCACGTGGCGATCGCCCGCGACATCGCCGACCAGGGCAACACCTCCGCCGCGTACATCCCGCTCGCGATGAGCGCATGATCGCCGCCGGCGAGGTCAAGTCCGGGGACACCGCGCTCATCATCGGATTCGGGGCCGGCCTGGTCTACGCGGCCCAGGTCGTCCGCATCCCGTAATCGTTTAGCCCGACCTCGCCCCCGATCCCTGGGCGTGGCGCCCATCGGAATACAAGAAGGAGCATCAAGGAATGGCCACCACCGAGGAGATCCGCTCCGGACTCGCGGAGATCGTCAACGAGGTCGCGGGTATCCCGGCCGAGGACATCCAGATGGACAAGTCGTTTACCGACGACCTCGACGTCGACTCGCTCTCCATGGTCGAGGTAGTCGTCGCGGCCGAAGAGAAGTTCAGCGTCAAGATCCCCGACAACGAGGTCAAGAACCTCAAGACCGTCGGGGACGCCGTCGCCTACATCGAGCGTTCGCAGGGCTGAGTCGGCGCGGGCGCCGGGTGGGCGGTCCGCGCGACTCTCACCCGGCATCCGACCCTCGCCCTCGCGGCGGCACGAGTACCAAGAATGAGGAGAACCCGATGAGCACCAAGGTTGTCGTCACGGGACTAGGTGCGACCACCCCGTTGGGCGGCGACGTCGCGTCGACGTGGGAGGGTCTGCTGGCCGGGCGTTCCAACGCCCAGGTCCTGACCGACGAACGGTTCGCAGAACTGCCGGCCCGGATCGCCGCGCCCGTGGCGGTGGAGCCGTCCGAGGTGCTGTCCCGGGTCGAGGCCCGCAAGCTCGACCGCTACGAGCAGTTCGCGGTCGTCGCCGCACGGGAGGCATGGAAGGACTCCGGCCTCGCCGATGCGAACGTTCCGGGCGAACGCATCGGAGTCTCCGTCGCCTCCGGTATCGGAGGCCTCATCAGCCTCGTCAACACCTACGACGTCCTGCAGACCAAGGGCCCGCGGCACGTCACGCCGTACACCATCCCGATGATCATGCCGAACGGCGGCGCCGCCTGGGTCGGCCTCGACATCGGCGCGAAGGCCAGCGTCCAGACGCCGGTCGCCGCCTGCGCGTCGGGCAACGAGGCGATCCGGCACGGCATCGACCTGATCCGCTCCGGCAAGGCCGACGTCGCCGTCGTCGGAGGCGCCGAGGCCGCGATCCATCCGCTGCCGATGTCCGCGTTCGGAGCGATGAAGGCGCTCTCGCGCCGCAACGACGAGCCGCAGCGGGCGTCCCGTCCGTTCGACAAGGCACGGGATGGCTTCCTGCTCGGCGAGGGCGGCGCGGTCATGGTGCTCGAGTCGGAGGAGCACGCGCTGGCCCGTGGTGCACGGATCTACGCCGAGACGGCGGGGTCCGGCGCGTCGGCCGACAGCCACCACATCGTGCAGCCCGACCCGACGGGCAGGGGCAACGCCGCGGCGATGCGCGAAGCACTCGCCAATGCGGGCATCGCACCGGACGAGCTCACCCACATCAACGCCCACGCCACCTCCACGCCAGCCGGCGACGTGGCCGAGGCGCTCGGGATCCGGACCGTCTTCGGCGAGGCGGCCGCAGGAATCGTCGTCACGGCACCCAAGGGCTCGCTCGGGCACATGCTCGGTGCGGCCGGTGTGGCGGAGTCGATCGCCACGGTCCTCTCTCTGTACAACAGGGTGGTCCCGCCGACCACCAACCTGGAAGACCTCGACGACGAGGTGGGACTGGACATCGCACGGGAGCAGCGCAAGCTCCCCGACGGGCCGCTGAGCGCGCTCAACAACTCGTTCGGGTTCGGTGGCCACAACCTGGTCATCGCGTTCCGGACCGCCTGAGCCGCTGGCCCGGCGAGACTGCACCGAAATGAAAGGGCTGTGACCGTCTCCGAGAACCAAACCGGTGCCCAGGCTGCGGGAGACACCGCTGCCCGCCCGGTTAAGCCGCCACGCGAGCAGGACCCGCGTCACCCCGCGCCGCCGGCTCGCCAACCTGCTCGACCCGGGCAGTCTCCAGCTCCTCACGCTCGAGGACGAGAGCGGCATGCTCGCCGTGACCGGTGCCGTCGACGGCAGCCCGGTCGTGGCGTTCTGCTCCGACGCCACCCTCAAGGGCGGTGCGATGGGGCAGGCCGGTTGCGACGTCGTCGTACGGGCCTACGAGCACGCCCTCGCCGAGGGGACGCCCGTCATCGGCGTCTGGCATCCGCCGGCGCCCAGCTCGCCGAGGGCGTGCTGTCCCTGCACGGGGTGGGCCGGATCTTCCACGCCATGACCCGCGCCTCCGGGCGCATCCCGCAGATCTCGGTCGTGCTCGGCCCCGCCGCCGGCGGCGCGGCGTACGGTCCGGCGCTCACGGACGTCGTGATCCTGGGGCCGGAGGGGCGGATCTTTGTCACCGGCCCCGACGTCGTGCGATCGGTGACGGGCGAGAACGTCGACATGCTGCGGCTCGGCGGTCCGGAGCCCCACGGGCGCCGTTCGGGTGTGGTCCACGTGGTCACCGAGTCCGAGGCCGGTGCGCTCGGCGAGGCGCGACGACTGGCCTCGTTCTTCGCCGCGCAGGGCTCCCTTGACCTCGACTCGGTCCTCGACAGCGACCTGTCCGACGTACTCCCCGAGTCGGCGAGGCGGGCCTACGACGTACATCCGCTGGTCGACCGGATCCTCGACGACGGCAGCGGCCTGGAGCTCCACCCGCGATGGGCGCCCAACATCGTCACGACCCTGGGCCGCTTGGGTGGGCGCACCGTTGGCGTCGTCGCCAACAACCCGCTGCGGCTCGGCGGATGCCTCGACTCGGTCTCGGCCGAGAAGGCCGCCCGCTTCGTGCGGATGTGCGACGCGTTCGGCATACCGCTGGTCGTCCTGGTCGACGTGCCTGGGTACCTTCCGGGCGTCGGTCAGGAGTGGGACGGCGTCGTACGCCGCGGCGCGAAGCTGCTGCACGCGTTCGCCGAGACGGTCGTCCCGCGCGTCACGCTCGTGACCCGCAAGGCCTATGGCGGTGCCTACATCGCCATGAACTCCCGCGCGCTCGGCGCGACCAAGGTGTTCGCCTGGCCCACCGCCGAGATCGCTGTCATGGGCGCCGTGGCGGCAGTCCGGATCCTGCACCGGCGCAAGCTGGCCGAAGTGGACCCGGACCTCCGCGGGCAGGTCGAGAACGAGCTCGCGGCCGAGCACGAGAAGCTCGCCGGCGGAGTCGACAAGGCGAGCGAGATCGGTGTCGTCGACGAGATCGTCTCTCCGAAGCAGACCCGCAGCCGCCTCGCCGAGGCGATCGCCGGCGCCGAGGCCGCCCGCGGCAGGCACGGCAACATCCCGCTCTGACCTGGCCGAGCACTCCGAACCGGCCCCGAGACGAACGCCCGGCGCCTGGGCTCTCCGCACGGAGCCGTACGGGCTGCCGATGACCGGTGCCGGTCGGCGCGCGTCCGTTCCGCGCCAGCCGCGTTGACCGCTCCCCCGCGTCGGCCAAGTATTCCCGGGCAGTGTCGCCGGCGTCGATGACGCCGGCGATTCGCTCGCGAGTAATCGGTTTCCGAGCGAACCAGCCACGGGATGCGAGGAGCTCTGGCATGAGGGTACGTGGGGTCGCGCGCCGGATGGCGCTCCTTCTCGTCGCGGTGCTGCCCTGGGCCGGCCTGGCCGGTGCAGGTGACACCGCCCCGGCAGAGGCGGCGGCAAGTGCCGGCGGTGCGGCCCCGGCCGCGACCCGTCCCGGTGTCACCGACCACGTACGCCTGGGCGACACAGCCAGCGAGCGTGCGCACGACGTCGACGCCGCCGGGCGGTCGGCGACGTCCCGCGGCACGGTGGAGGCGGGCCAGCTCACCGAGGCCTACACCGCCCGCTCGGTGCGGTCCGGCGGACGCTTCTCGGTCCGGCTCGCGGTGGACCGTAGCCGTCCGCTGACCCTTCAGTTCAAGGAGATCCGGCCGGATGACGCATGGGGCCGGGCGTTCGGGTTCCGGGTGTATCTCGACGGAACGCTCTTCTACGTCAGGGATCCCGGGAGCGAGGACCCCGGCGGCGGCCCGTACTCGTCGTTCTTCCTCGACACCGCCGACCCGGCGGTCAGCCGCGACGGCACGGTCGTCGTGACCGTCGAGGGTACGAGCGGCGAACCGGCGTACGTCGGCGAGATCTGGGCGTACGCGGACCTGCCGGGCATGGTCCGGGACCAGGACATGCGGGTGCCCGACCGGATGGTGTTCGTGCTCGGCCAGGACCACCGCGGGGAGGCGTACTTCCGGAGCCGGCTCGACTACGTGCGGGCCGCGATCCACGAGAGTGACGCCGTGGGGCGCGGCATGGCGGTGCTCGACTACTTCGCGAACCGTACGCCCGGCCAGCTCAACGCCAACTACCAGCTGTGGCTGCGGCTCAGCCGCGAGTACGGGCTGCCGTTCGCGATCGAGTCGACCAGCGACTGGGAGGGCACACCGGGCAGCGTCCCCGACGGCAAGGGCGGCACGTTCGGCGACGTGAAGTACCAGCAGGTGCTGTGGAGCCCACAGGACCAGACGGGTCCCGACAAGGACGTCTTCAAGGGCAAGCGGCTGGACGATCTGATGGGTGGACGGTACGAGCCGCACTACGGCCTGTCGGTACCGAACATCTGGGGCAGCACGCCGTGGCTCACCTGGCGGAACCCCGACCTGAACGCGTACTACGACCAGAAGGCAGGCGAGTCGCTCGCCCTGGTCCGCCCGCTCGTGTGGGACCTGCAGCGCACCGGCGAGGCCGGTCGGGTCCTCGACTTCTCCACGACGCTGGAGAGCACGTACTGGTCGAAGCGCGGCGGCAAGGGCGTCGCCGACCAGGCGTACACCGACTACAACAACGGCGTCGAGCGGCGCGACCTCTACGCCGACTACAACCCGAGCACGGTCGCGGCCGCGAAGGCCGACGGCGTGGACCTCGACCCGACCGACGGGTTGTCCGAGGCGGAGAAGCGCTGGATGTACCGGAACCAGTCGTACCCGCAGCAACTCTTCGCCGACGCGTTCTACGCCGGCCTGCCACGACCCCGGGTCGAGGTCGGCGCGGACGGGGCGGTGTTCCCGACCGACGGGCTCCGGCACAACGTGCACGCCGAGGTGTACTCGCGGATGCAGGAGCCGTACTGGGACGACGTGCACCCGAGCACCGCGCAGGGCATCGTCCGGCACGCACGTCCGGGCTCTGAGTACATCGAGCTCGACGACTACACCAAGGGCGGCTTCTCCCACCTGCAGAAGAGCAGGGAGTTCGGCCGGATCGCGAACCCCAATCTCGAGAACTCCGTCTCGGGGTACGCGCCCGACAAGACGATGCTGCTGCGGCAGACGTACGTGAACGGCTCCCGCTACACCTCGATCTACAACTGGCAGGGCACTGACTCCCCCGACGCCGCCGCGAACTGGGTGAACGCGTTCGTCGACGACCTGCACCCGTGGGACGTCGTACGCGACGCGGCCTCGGACGGGGACGTGACCGGCCGGACGTCGGTGTCGTCGACGTTCACCGCCGGCGACCTGCGGCTCATGGACACGGTCGACGTCCGGGTCGAGCGGACCGGTTCGCCCGCTCCGCTCCGGCTCACTGTCACCGGCGACGACGGCACGGTGGTCGGGATGCGGCACCTGTCGGCGGCTGAGGTGCCGGCCGCGGGGTGGGCGTCGTTCGCGCTGCCGGTCGTGCCCCTGGAGAAGGGGCGTACGTACTCGGTGGACGTCGAGCAGGTCGGCGGCGGCACACCGGCGTACGCATTTCCGACCACCAGTGGCGCGCTCGGCCTGCGGGTGGGACTCGACATGCCCGCCCAGCGCGACCGCAGCCTGGTGATCCAGTGGCGCCGGGACGCCGCGGACGCGACCGAGCACGTCGACGCCGACCTGCGGAAAGCGGACACAGGGGCGCGGGCGCTGCTCGTGGCCGCGAGGGCGGCACTGGCGCACGAACGGTACGTCGAGGCGTACCGGCTCGCGATCAGGGCCGACACACTGCGCTTGCCCGTGCTGTACCAGGCGAAGGCCGCCGGCGGGGCGGGCCCGCTCACGCCCTTCCCGGTGCGCGTCGATCCAGCCGTGGACGTCGACCTCGACGTGACGTCGTACGCGGCGGGAAGCGCGATGTCCCTTGTGGCGAAGGGCTACGCGCCGGGCAACGTGGCGCTGTCGGTGACCGGGTTCGGCACCCACCCGCGGGTGACGGTCGACGGAGTCGCCGTCCCGACCACACCCGAAGAAGGAGGCGCCCGGGTCACGGTCGCCCTGCCCGACACCTCTGCCCACGAGATGGAGATCGTGCGTCAGTAGCGTTCCGAGGCATGCGCACGGTCGAGGTCCACGTCGAGAACCACGTGGAGATGGCGTTCGAGCGCGGAAGTGCGGCGTGGACCTACGACGTGGACCTGTGGGGCCGGTGCGGCCAGGGGCGGGACGAGGCCCGTGCGCTCGACGACCTGCGGGCCCAGCTCTCGGGCCGGCTCGACCTCGTGGTCGCCGAGCACCTCACCGGTGACGAGCGGGCGTTCGTACGCGACCACCGTCCGTGCACCGACGAGGAGCGGCAAGCCACGCTCGCCATCCTCGCCGAGTGCCGCCGGCGTACGCGCGACCTCGTCCAGGCGTCCCCCGACGAGCTCCTCGACTGGGACGACCCCGACCGGGCCCTTCCGCGGTACGCCACCTGGCGGTCACTCCGCGAGTTGGCCTGGCACGTCGTCGACACCGAGAGCCGCTACTACCTCCCGATGGCCGGTCTCGGCTACCACGAACGGGCCGGCGACCTGCGGACCGAGCTCGACCGGTCTGCGGCCCGCGTACGAGCAGTGGTCGAGACGATGCCACCCGACCTCGTACGGACGACGGACGACGGAACGGTCTGGACCTCCACCAAGGTGCTGCGCCGGCTGGCCTGGCACGAACGCGGCGAGCTCGCGGTGATGGAGTCGCTGGCGGCACGCGCCCGACGGGCCCTGGCACTGCCGTCGTAGGGGCCAAGTCAGGCCAGCCGCGGGACGACCGTGGTGGGGGCGTCGCCGAGTAGGTTGGCGGGCATGAAGGCTCCCAGTCCCAGGACCGCTCATGAACGACCTCGCCCGGCACCGGATCGCGCGGATCGAGGTCGGCCGGCTGCGCGACCACTATCCCCGCACGATCGGACGCAACGCCCGGCTCGGCTCCCATGGCGCGGGCAGCGACTTCGACATCGTGGTCGTCCACACCAACCTCGGCGCGACCGGATGGGGCCTCCTCGCTGGCGACCTGCGGAACGCCCACACGCTCCATCGTCGCCGGCTGGAACAGGTTTTCCATCCCGGCATCGGCGTGATGGACATCCCCGCCAACCCTCTGGACTTCGCTCTGCACGACCTCGTGGGCAACATCCTCGAGGAGCCCGTCTGGCGAATGATCCAGACCGGCACCGACGACCGCACCGACCAGCCGCTGGACGGCCTGGCGCCGCGGCCGCGCGAACGCTCGCGCGTACCCGGCGTCCCCTGCTACAGCGGTGCGATCTATCTCGACGACCTCGACCCCGAGGACGCCCCACGCGGCATCGACGCCGTGCTCGCCAACTGCGACGCCGACTTCGAGGCCGGCTACCGCGCGTTCAAGCTCAAGATCGGTCGCGGCCACCGATGGATGTCGCCGACGGACGGCCTGAAGCGCGACATCGAGGTCACCCGCGCCGTCCGGGAGGCGTTTCCCGACGTCCGGATCCTGGTCGACGCCAACGACGGCTACGACGTCGACGGCTTCCGTGGCTACCTCGAGGCGGTCGCCGACTGCGGGCTGTTCTGGATCGAGGAGCCGTTCCCCGAGTCCGCCGACGACCTTCGCGCGCTGCGCGCCGACCTGAAGCGGCTGGGGTCCGAGGCCCTCGTCGCCGACGGCGAGTCCAAGCCGCACATCGCGACGCTGCTCAAGCTCGCCGGCGAGGGGCTGCTCGACGTGCTCCTCATGGACATCCAGTCCGTACACCCTCAGTGGTTGGCGGCTGATGATCAAGACCTTCCTGAAGGACCCCCGCGTCCACGCGTCCCCGCACGCGTGGGGGCGGCCCCTCAAGACCCTCTACGCCGCCCAGTTCGCCGCCGGCACCGGCCGGGTCGTGACCGTCGAGGGCGTACCCGGCCACACCGAAGGCGTCGACGCGACGGGCTACGGCTTCTCGACGGCACGCTGTATGTTCCCAACCGACCTGGGTTCGGCATGCCTCTCCCGTCCTACGAACGGATCTCGCCATGAGCCCCACCGCGCTGGAAAAGTTCTCCCTCACCGGCAAGGTCGCTCTCGTCACGGGCGGCAGCCGCGGGCTCGGCCGCGCCATGGCACAGGCCCTCGGCGAGGCGGGCGCGACGGTGGCACTCACCGCCCGCGGCATCGAGGCCGCCCGGCAGGCCGCCGCCGAGCTCACCGAGCAGGGAATCCGCGCGGCCGCGTTCCAGGCCGACGTCAGCGACGCCGGCCAGGCCGACCAGTTGGTGGCCGAGGCGGTACGCGAGTTCGGCCGGCTCGACGTGCTCGTCAACAACGCCGGCATCAGCGCGCCGGGTCCCGCCCTGGAGACGTCCGACGCCGACTGGGACGACGTGTTCGCCACCAACGTCGACGGCCTGTGGTTCTGCTCCCGGGCGGCCGCCCGGCACATGAAGGAACGCGGCTCCGGCACGATCGTCAACATCGGGTCGATGTCGGCGATGATCGTCAACCAGCCCCGCTGGCAGCCGTCCTACCTCGCCTCCAAGGCCGCGGTGCACCAGCTCACCAAAGCGCTGGCCGCCGAGTGGGCGCCACACGGCATCCGCGTCAACGCGCTCGCGCCCGGACTTCCTCACCGAGATGTCACCGGTCGACCAGCCGGAATACCACCAGTGGTGCGTGGAACCCGGGTTCCACGCACCACTGGTGGTATTCCGGCTGGTCGACCGGTGACATCTCGGTGAGGAAGTAGCCGGGCGCGAGCGCGTTGACGCGGATGCCGTGCGGCGCCCACTCGGCGGCCAGCGCTTTGGTGAGCTGGTGCACCGCGGCCTTGGAGGCGAGGTAGGACGGCTGCCAGCGGGGCTGGTTGACGATCATCGCCGACATCGACCCGATGTTGACGATCGTGCCGGAGCCGCGTTCCTTCATGTGCCGGGCGGCCGCCCGGGAGCAGAACCACAGGCCGTCGACGTTGGTGGCGAACACGTCGTCCCAGTCGGCGTCGGACGTCTCCAGGGCGGGACCCGGCGCGCTGATGCCGGCGTTGTTGACGAGCACGTCGAGCCGGCCGAACTCGCGTACCGCCTCGGCCACCAACTGGTCGGCCTGGCCGGCGTCGCTGACGTCGGCCTGGAACGCGGCCGCGCGGATTCCCTGCTCGGTGAGCTCGGCGGCGGCCTGCCGGGCGGCCTCGATGCCGCGGGCGGTGAGTGCCACCGTCGCGCCCGCCTCGCCGAGGGCCTGTGCCATGGCGCGGCCGAGCCCGCGGCTGCCGCCCGTGACGAGAGCGACCTTGCCGGTGAGGGAGAACCTTTCCAGCGCGGTGGGGCTCATGGCGAGATCCGTTCGTAGGACGGGAGAGGCATGCCGAACCCAGGTCGGTCGGGAACATACAGCGTGCCGTCGAGAAGCCGGTAGCCCGTCGCGTCGACGCCTTCGGTGTGGCCGGGTACGCCCTCGACGGTCACGACCCGGCCGGTGCCGGCGGCGAACTGGGCGGCGTAGAGGGTCTTGAGGGGCCGCCCCCACGCGTGCGGGGACGCGTGGACGCGGGGGTCCTTCAGGAAGGTCTTGATCATCAGCCGCCAACCACTGAGGGTGTACGACTGGATGTCCATGAGGAGCACGTCGAGCAGCCCCTCGCCGGCGAGCTTGAGCAGCGTCGCGATGTGCGGCTTGGACTCGCCGTCGGCGACGAGGGCCTCGGATCCCAGCCGCTTCAGGTCGGCGCGCAGCGCGCGAAGGTCGTCGGCGGACTCGGGGAACGGCTCCTCGATCCAGAACAGCCCGCAGTCGGCGACCGCCTCGAGGTAGCCACGGAAGCCGTCGACGTCGTAGCCGTCGTTGGCGTCGACCAGGATCCGGACGTCGGGAAACGCCTCCCGGACGGCGCGGGTGACCTCGATGTCGCGCTTCAGGCCGTCCGTCGGCGACATCCATCGGTGGCCGCGACCGATCTTGAGCTTGAACGCGCGGTAGCCGGCCTCGAAGTCGGCGTCGCAGTTGGCGAGCACGGCGTCGATGCCGCGTGGGGCGTCCTCGGGGTCGAGGTCGTCGAGATAGATCGCACCGCTGTAGCAGGGGACGCCGGGTACGCGCGAGCGTTCGCGCGGCCGCGGCGCCAGGCCGTCCAGCGGCTGGTCGGTGCGGTCGTCGCTGCCGGTCTGGATCATTCGCCAGACGGGCTCCTCGAGGATGTTGCCCACGAGGTCGTGCAGAGCGAAGTCCAGAGGGTTGGCGGGGATGTCCATCACGCCGATGCCGGGATGGAAGACCTGGTCCAGCCGGCGACGATGGAGCGTGTGGGCGTTCCGCAGGTCGCCAGCGAGGAGGCCCCATCCGGTCGCGCCGAGGTTGGTGTGGACGACCACGATGTCGAAGTCGCTGCCCGCGCCATGGGAGCCGAGCCGGGCGTTGCGTCCGATCGTGCGGGGATAGTGGTCGCGCAGCCGGCCGACCTCGATCCGCGCGATCCGGTGCCGGGCGAGGTCGTTCATGAGCGGTCCTGGGACTGGGGAGCCTTCATGCCCGCCAACCTACTCGGCGACGCCCCCACCACGGTCGTCCCGCGGCTGGCCTGACTTGGCCCCTACGACGGCAGTGCCAGGGCCCGTCGGGCGCGTGCCGCCAGCGACTCCATCACCGCGAGCTCGCCGCGTTCGTGCCAGGCCAGCCGGCGCAGCACCTTGGTGGAGGTCCAGACCGTTCCGTCGTCCGTCGTCCGTCGTCCGTACGAGGTCGGGTGGCATCATCTCGACCACTGCTCGTACGCGGGCCGCAGACCGGTCGAGCTCGGTCCGCAGGTCGCCGGCCCGTTCGTGGTAGCCGAGACCGGCCATCGGGAGGTAGTAGCGGCTCTCGGTGTCGACGACGTGCCAGGCCAACTCGCGGAGTGACCGCCAGGTGGCGTACCGCGGAAGGGCCCGGTCGGGGTCGTCCCAGTCGAGGAGCTCGTCGGGGGACGCTTGGACGAGGTCGCGCGTACGCCGGCGGCACTCGGCGAGGATGGCGAGCGTGGCTTGCCGCTCCTCGTCGGTGCACGGACGGTGGTCGCGTACGAACGCCCGCTCGTCACCGGTGAGGCGTTCGGCGACCACGAGGTCGAGCCGGCCCGAGAGCTGGGCCCGCAGGTCGTCGAGCGCACGGGCCTCGTCCGGCCCCTGGCCGCACCGGCCCCACAGGTCCACGTCGTAGGTCCACGCCGCACTTCCGCGCTCGAACGCCATCTCCACGTGGTTCTCGACGTGGACCTCGACCGTGCGCATGCCTCGGAACGCTACTGACGCACGATCTCCATCTCGTGGGCAGAGGTGTCGGGCAGGGCGACCGTGACCCGGGCGCCTCCTCCTTCGGGTGTGGTCGGGACGGCAACTCGTCGACCGTCACCCGCGGGTGGGTGCCGAACCCGGTCACCGACAGCGCCACGTTGCCCGGCGCGTAGCCCTTCGCCACAAGGGACATCGCGCTTCCCGCCGCGTACGACGTCACGTCGAGGTCGACGTCCACGGCTGGATCGACGCGCACCGGGAAGGGCGTGAGCGGGCCCGCCCCGCCGGCGGCCTTCGCCTGGTACAGCACGGGGAAGCGCAGTGTGTCGGCCCTGATCGCGAGCCGGTACGCCTCGACGTACCGTCCGTGCGCCAGTGCCGCCCTCGCGGCCACGAGCAGCGCCCGCGCCCCTGTGTCCGCTTTCCGCAGGTCGGCGTCGACGTGCTCGGTCGCGTCCGCGGCGTCCCGGCGCCACTGGATCACCAGGCTGCGGTCGCGCTGGGCGGGCATGTCGAGTCCCACCCGCAGGCCGAGCGCGCCGCTGGTGGTCGGAAATGCGTACGCCGGTGTGCCGCCGCCGACCTGCTCGACGTCCACCGAGTACGTACGCCCCTTCTCCAGGGGCACGACCGGCAGCGCGAACGACGCCCACCCCGCGGCCGGCACCTCAGCCGCCGACAGGTGCCGCATCCCGACCACCGTCCGTCGTCGCCGGTAACAGTGAGCCGGAGCGGAGCGGGCGAACCGGTCCGCTCGACCCGGACGTCAACCGTGTCCATGAGCCGCAGGTCGCCGGCGGTGAACGTCGACGACACCGACGTCCGGCCGGTCACGTCCCCGTCCGAGGCCGCGTCGCGTACGACGTCCCACGGGTGCAGGTCGTCGACGAACGCGTTCACCCAGTTCGCGGCGGCGTCGGGGGAGTCAGTGCCCTGCCAGTTGTAGATCGAGGTGTAGCGGGAGCCGTTCACGTACGTCTGCCGCAGCAGCATCGTCTTGTCGGGCGCGTACCCCGAGACGGAGTTCTCGAGATTGGGGTTCGCGATCCGGCCGAACTCCCTGCTCTTCTGCAGGTGGGAGAAGCCGCCCTTGGTGTAGTCGTCGAGCTCGATGTACTCAGAGCCCGGACGTGCGTGCCGGACGATGCCCTGCGC
Organism: uncultured Actinomycetota bacterium; assembly: GCA_963721745.1. GTDB lineage: Bacteria > Actinomycetota > Actinomycetes > Propionibacteriales > Actinopolymorphaceae > Thermasporomyces. Next base: position 13,005 of record CAVRKO010000013.1, read on the forward strand.
GGTGCTCGGGTGCACGTCGTCCCAGTACGGCTCCTGCATCCGCGAGTACACCTCGGCGTGCACGTTGTGCCGGAGCCCGTCGGTCGGGAACACCGCCCGTCCGCGCCGACCTCGACCCGGGGTCGTGGCAGGCCGGCGTAGAACGCGTCGGCGAAGAGTTGCTGCGGGTACGACTGGTTCCGGTACATCCAGCGCTTCTCCGCCTCGGACAACCCGTCGGTCGGGTCGAGGTCCACGCCGTCGGCCTTCGCGGCCGCGACCGTGCTCGGGTTGTAGTCGGCGTAGAGGTCGCGCCGCTCGACGCCGTTGTTGTAGTCGGTGTACGCCTGGTCGGCGACGCCCTTGCCGCCGCGCTTCGACCAGTACGTGCTCTCCAGCGTCGTGGAGAAGTCGAGGACCCGACCGGCCTCGCCGGTGCGCTGCAGGTCCCACACGAGCGGGCGGACCAGGGCGAGCGACTCGCCTGCCTTTTGGTCGTAGTACGCGTTCAGGTCGGGGTTCCGCCAGGTGAGCCACGGCGTGCTGCCCCAGATGTTCGGTACCGACAGGCCGTAGTGCGGCTCGTACCGTCCACCCATCAGATCGTCCAGCCGCTTGCCCTTGAAGACGTCCTTGTCGGGACCCGTCTGGTCCTGTGGGCTCCACAGCACCTGCTGGTACTTCACGTCGCCGAACGTGCCGCCCTTGCCGTCGGGGACGCTGCCCGGTGTGCCCTCCCAGTCGCTGGTCGACTCGATCGCGAACGGCAGCCCGTACTCGCGGCTGAGCCGCAGCCACAGCTGGTAGTTGGCGTTGAGCTGGCCGGGCGTACGGTTCGCGAAGTAGTCGAGCACCGCCATGCCGCGCCCCACGGCGTCACTCTCGTGGATCGCGGCCCGCACGTAGTCGAGCCGGCTCCGGAAGTACGCCTCCCCGCGGTGGTCCTGGCCGAGGACGAACACCATCCGGTCGGGCACCCGCATGTCCTGGTCCCGGACCATGCCCGGCAGGTCCGCGTACGCCCAGATCTCGCCGACGTACGCCGGTTCGCCGCTCGTACCCTCGACGGTCACGACGACCGTGCCGTCGCGGCTGACCGCCGGGTCGGCGGTGTCGAGGAAGAACGACGAGTACGGGCCGCCGCCGGGGTCCTCGCTCCCGGGATCCCTGACGTAGAAGAGCGTTCCGTCGAGATACACCCGGAACCCGAACGCCCGGCCCCATGCGTCATCCGGCCGGATCTCCTTGAACTGAAGGGTCAGCGGACGGCTACGGTCCACCGCGAGCCGGGCCGAGAAGCGTCCGCCGGACCGCACCGAGCGGGCGGTGTAGGCCTCGGTGAGCTGGCCCGCCTCCACCGTGCCGCGGGACGTCGCCGACCGCCCGGCGGCGTCGACGTCGTGCGCACGCTCGCTGGCTGTGTCGCCCAGGCGTACGTGGTCGGTGACACCGGGACGGGTCGCGGCCGGGGCCGCACCGCCGGCACTTGCCGCCGCCTCTGCCGGGGCGGTGTCACCTGCACCGGCCAGGCCGGCCCAGGGCAGCACCGCGACGAGAAGGAGCGCCATCCGGCGCGCGACCCCACGTACCCTCATGCCAGAGCTCCTCGCATCACGTGGCTGGTTCACTCGGAAACCGATTACTCGCGAGCGAATCGCCGGCGTCATCGACGCCGGCGACACTGCCCCGGAATACTTGGCCGACGCGGGGGAGCGGTCAACGCGGCTGGCGCGGAACGGACGCGCGCCGACCGGCACCGGTCATCGGCAGCCCGTACGGCTCCGTGCGGAGAGCCCAGGCGCCGGGCGTTCGTCTCGGGGCCGGTTCGGAGTGCTCGGCCAGGTCAGAGCGGGATGTTGCCGTGCCTGCCGCGGGCGGCCTCGGCGCCGGCGATCGCCTCGGCGAGGCGGCTGCGGGTCTGCTTCGGAGAGACGATCTCGTCGACGACACCGATCTCGCTCGCCTTGTCGACTCCGCCGGCGAGCTTCTCGTGCTCGGCCGCGAGCTCGTTCTCGACCTGCCCGCGGAGGTCCGGGTCCACTTCGGCCAGCTTGCGCCGGTGCAGGATCCGGACTGCCGCCACGGCGCCCATGACAGCGATCTCGGCGGTGGGCCAGGCGAACACCTTGGTCGCGCCGAGCGCGCGGGAGTTCATGGCGATGTAGGCACCGCCATAGGCCTTGCGGGTCACGAGCGTGACGCGCGGGACGACCGTCTCGGCGAACGCGTGCAGCAGCTTCGCGCCGCGGCGTACGACGCCGTCCCACTCCTGACCGACGCCCGGAAGGTACCCAGGCACGTCGACCAGGACGACCAGCGGTATGCCGAACGCGTCGCACATCCGCACGAAGCGGGCGGCCTTCTCGGCCGAGACCGAGTCGAGGCATCCGCCGAGCCGCAGCGGGTTGTTGGCGACGACGCCAACGGTGCGCCCACCCAACCGGCCCAGGGTCGTGACGATGTTGGGCGCCCATCGCGGGTGGAGCTCCAGGCCGCTGCCGTCGTCGAGGATCCGGTCGACCAGCGGATGTACGTCGTAGGCCCGCCTCGCCGACTCGGGGAGTACGTCGGACAGGTCGCTGTCGAGGACCGAGTCGAGGTCAAGGGAGCCCTGCGCGGCGAAGAACGAGGCCAGTCGTCGCGCCTCGCCGAGCGCACCGGCCTCGGACTCGGTGACCACGTGGACCACACCCGAACGGCGCCCGTGGGGCTCCGGACCGCCGAGCCGCAGCATGTCGACGTTCTCGCCCGTCACCGACCGCACGACGTCGGGGCCGGTGACGAAGATCCGCCCCTCCGGCCCCAGGATCACGACGTCCGTGAGCGCCGGACCGTACGCCGCGCCGCCGGCGGCGGGGCCGAGCACGACCGAGATCTGCGGGATGCGCCCGGAGGCGCGGGTCATGGCGTGGAAGATCCGGCCCACCCCGTGCAGGGACAGCACGCCCTCGGCGAGCTGGGCGCCGGCGGAATGCCAGACGCCGATGACGGGCGTCCCCTCGGCGAGGGCGTGCTCGTAGGCCCGTACGACGACGTCGCAACCGGCCTGCCCCATCGCACCGCCCTTGAGGGTGGCGTCGGAGCAGAACGCCACGACCGGGCTGCCGTCGACGGCACCGGTCACGGCGAGCATGCCGCTCTCGTCCTCGAGCGTGAGGAGCTGGAGACTGCCCGGGTCGAGCAGGTTGGCGAGCCGGCGGCGCGGGTGACGCGGGTCCTGCTCGCGTGGCGGCTTGGCCGGGCGGGCAGCGGTGTCTCCCGCAGCCTGGGCACCGGTTTGGTTCTCGGAGACGGTCACAGCCCTTTCATTTCGGTGCAGTCTCGCCGGGCCAGCGGCTCAGGCGGTCCGGAACGCGATGACCAGGTTGTGGCCACCGAACCCAAACGAGTTGTTGAGCGCGCTCAGCGGCCCGTCGGGGAGCTTGCGCTGCTCCCGTGCGATGTCCAGTCCCACCTCGTCGTCGAGGTCTTCCAGGTTGGTGGTCGGCGGGACCACCCTGTTGTACAGAGAGAGGACCGTGGCGATCGACTCCGCCACACCGGCCGCACCGAGCATGTGCCCGAGCGAGCCCTTGGGTGCCGTGACGACGATTCCTGCGGCCGCCTCGCCGAAGACGGTCCGGATCCCGAGCGCCTCGGCCACGTCGCCGGCTGGCGTGGAGGTGGCGTGGGCGTTGATGTGGGTGAGCTCGTCCGGTGCGATGCCCGCATTGGCGAGTGCTTCGCGCATCGCCGCGGCGTTGCCCCTGCCCGTCGGGTCGGGCTGCACGATGTGGTGGCTGTCGGCCGACGCGCCGGACCCCGCCGTCTCGGCGTAGATCCGTGCACCACGGGCCAGCGCGTGCTCCTCCGACTCGAGCACCATGACCGCGCCGCCCTCGCCGAGCAGGAAGCCATCCCGTGCCTTGTCGAACGGACGGGACGCCCGCTGCGGCTCGTCGTTGCGGCGCGAGAGCGCCTTCATCGCTCCGAACGCGGACATCGGCAGCGGATGGATCGCGGCCTCGGCGCCTCCGACGACGGCGACGTCGGCCTTGCCGGAGCGGATCAGGTCGATGCCGTGCCGGATCGCCTCGTTGCCCGACGCGCAGGCGGCGACCGGCGTCTGGACGCTGGCCTTCGCGCCGATGTCGAGGCCGACCCAGGCGGCGCCGCCGTTCGGCATGATCATCGGGATGGTGTACGGCGTGACGTGCCGCGGGCCCTTGGTCTGCAGGACGTCGTAGGTGTTGACGAGGCTGATGAGGCCTCCGATACCGGAGGCGACGGAGACTCCGATGCGTTCGCCCGGAACGTTCGCATCGGCGAGGCCGGAGTCCTTCCATGCCTCCCGTGCGGCGACGACCGCGAACTGCTCGTAGCGGTCGAGCTTGCGGGCCTCGACCCGGGACAGCACCTCGGACGGCTCCACCGCCACGGGCGCGGCGATCCGGGCCGGCAGTTCTGCGAACCGTTCGTCGGTCAGGACCTGGGCGTTGGAACGCCCGGCCAGCAGACCCTCCCACGTCGACGCGACGTCGCCGCCCAACGGGGTGGTCGCACCTAGTCCCGTGACGACAACCTTGGTGCTCATCGGGTTCTCCTCATTCTTGGTACTTCGTGCCGCCGCGAGGGCGAGGGTCGGATGCCGGGTGAGAGTCGCGCGGACCGCCCACCCGGCGCCCGCGCCGACTCAGCCCTGCGAACGCTCGATGTAGGCGACGGCGTCCCCGACGGTCTTGAGGTTCTTGACCTCGTCGTCGGGGATCTTGACGCTGAACTTCTCTTCGGCCGCGACGACTACCTCGACCATGGAGAGCGAGTCGACGTCGAGGTCGTCGGTAAACGACTTGTCCATCTGGATGTCCTCGGCCGGGATACCCGCGACCTCGTTGACGATCTCCGCGAGTCCGGAGCGGATCTCCTCGGTGGTGGCCATTCCTTGATGCTCCTTCTTGTATTCCGATGGGCGCCACGCCCAGGGATCGGGGGCGAGGTCGGGCTGAACGATTACGGGATGCGGACGACCTGGGCCGCGTAGACCAGGCCGGCCCCGAATCCGATGATGAGCGCGGTGTCCCCGGACTTGACCTCGCCGGCGGCGATCATGCGCTCCATCGCGAGCGGGATGGACGCGGCGGAGGTGTTGCCCTGGTCGGCGATGTCGCGGGCGATCGCCACGTGACTCGGCAGCTTCAGGGCCTTCGCCATCGCATCGGTGATGCGCATGTTGGCCTGGTGCGGGATGAACGCATCCAGGTCGGCGGAACTGACACCGGCCGCGTCGAGCGCCTGCTGCGCGACCTTGGCCATGGCGTACGACGCCCACCGGAACACCTGTCCGCCCTGCATCGTGAGGTGTGGGAACTCACCGGAGTCCAGGGCGTCGTCCCACTTCTCCTCCTGGCGGATCACGTCGGCCTGCGAGCCGTCGGACCCCCAGACCACGGGTCCGATGCCGGGCTCGTCGGACGGGCCGACCAGCGCGGCGCCCGCGCCGTCACCGAACAGGAACGCCGTCGCGCGGTCGGTGGGGTCGGTGAGGTCCGACAGCCGCTCGACGCCGATGACCAGGACGTACGTGGCCGAGCCGGAGCGCACCATGGACTGGGCGAGCTCGATGCCGTAGCAGAAGCCGGCGCACGCGGCCGAGATGTCGAACGCGGCCACGCCGCCCGCGCCGAGCTCCGACGCGATGCTCGTGGAGATCGCCGGCGTCTGGGAGAGGTGCGAGACCGTCGAGACGAGTACGCAGTCCACCTGGTCGGCCTGCACACCGGCGTCCGCAAGCGCCTTGCCGCCGGCGGCGACCGACATCGAGGCGATCGTCTCCTCGTCGGTCGCCCAGCGACGGGTCACGATGCCCGACCGGGTGCGGATCCACTCGTCCGAGGAGTCGATGTGCTCGCAGATCTCGTCGTTCGTCACGATCCGGGACGGCCGGTAGCCGCCGACGCCGAGGATGCGGGCGTGGCTGGCCCCGCGGGAGGTCCGGATCGCGCTGGTCACGAGGCGCTCACCGCCGGGTGGAGCCTGACGATCGGTTGGCCGGGCGAGACGGGATCGCCGTCCTCGACCAGCCACTCGACGATCGTGCCGCCGTGCGGCGCTGCCACCGGAAGGTCGTCCCGGAGGTTCTTGACGTTGCCGACCACCGATCCCGGGGTGAGGGAGGCGCCGGCAGGCTGGTCGGGCGCGAGGCTGAAGGTCCCCTTCATGGGAGCCACCAGCAGGCGCCAGGTGGGGTTGCCCTCGAGCGGGCCGCCCTCACCGTGCTTCTCGACGAACGCGCGGGCGTCGTCGAGTTGGTCGGGTGTCTTGAGCGCGAACGTCTCGACACCGGGCATGGCCCGACGGGCGATGCCGGTCAGCGTCCCGGCAGGAGGCATCTCGAGCATGCCGGTCACGCCGAGGTCCTGCATGGTCTGCATGCACAGGTCCCAGCGGACCGGGGAGCTGACCTGGGTCACGATCCGGTCGAGCACCTCGCGGCCGTGGTGGACGATGTGCCCGTCGCGGTTGGAGAGCAGGCGTGTCCGCGGGTCGTGCGTGCTGATCGCTCGGGCGTACCCGCCGAGCAGGTCGACCGCGTGGGCGACGTAGTGGGTGTGGAACGCTCCGGCGACCTGCAGCGGCACGAGGCGGGTCTTGGCCGGCGGGTCGGCGCTGAAGCGCTCGAGGTCGTCGAGGGTTCCGGCGGCGACGACCTGGCCGGGGCCGTTGTTGTTGGCGGCGATGAGGCGGTTGTCCGCGATCGCGGCGAGCACCGACTGGGGCTCACCACCGAGGACGGCCATCATGCCGGTCGGCGACTTCGCCGCGGCCTGGGCCATCGCCTTGCCACGCTCGCGGACGAACACCATCGCCTGCTCGGCGCTGATGACGCCCACGCCGGCCGCGGCGGTGATCTCGCCGACGCTGTGTCCCGCTGCCAGGTCGATGCGACGGAACGCGTCGGCCGGGTGGGGGAAGAGTGCGAGCGCCGCGACCAGTCCCGAGGCGACGAGGAGCGGCTGCGCGATGGCGGTGTCGCGGATCGTCTGGGCGTCGGCCTTGGTGCCGTAGTGGACCAGGTCGACGTCGCAGACGGCGGACAGCCAGCGGAGCCGTTCGGCGAAGGTCGGATCCTCGAGCCACGGCGTCAAGAATCCAGGCGTTTGCGCCCCTTGCCCGGGCGCGACGATGACGAGCACGAAATCCACGATGACGGGGAAAGCGCCAGAAGGGGCGGCCCGCTGGAACGAAACTTGCCGACCGTTCGCTGTAGGAACCCTACAAAGTCACTCTGCGTCCTGGGGCCCAGGAGCGCGGAGACGCCCCAGAGTCAGGGCAATTCGGAGTGTGTACGCGTGTCGGGGATTGGATGGCGAGTATCCGGACAGATCGGTGATTCGGCGCAATCTGTACCGCACCGTGTTGGCGTGGACGAAGAGCATCCGCGCCGTCGCCTCCACACTCGCGCCGTTCTCGAAGAAGGCGGCCAGGGTCTCGAGCAGCACGGGCCCGGTCTGGGAGAGCGGCAGGAACACGTCGGTGACGAGCTGGCGCCGGGCGTGTCCGTCACCCGCCAGCGCGCGTTCGGGCAGCAGTTCCTCGGCCGCGACCGGGCGAGGTGCGTCGAGCCAGGCCGGCGCCGCGCGGTAGCCCGCGATGGCCGCCCGCGCCGCCCCGGTTGCCGCGAGCAAGTCCGGCACGACCGGGCTGTAGACCACCGGACCCGGCCCGAAGTGGGCGGCGAAGGTGGTCGCCGCCTTCTGCGGGTCCCCGACGCCGCCGAGGATGACGATCAGGCGGTCGCCCTGGACGCCGGTGAGGACGTCGAGCCCGGCGTGCCGCGCATCCCGGCGTACGAGCTCGACCCGGGCCTCGGTGTCGCCGGCGGGTGTGCGGCCGACGACGACCAGGATCGCGGTCGCCTCCGACCAGCCCAGCGCGGCCACCCGTGACCGCACCGCCTCGTCGGTCTCGCTCCTCAGCACGGCGTCGACGATGAGGGCCTCGAGCCGGGCGTCCCAGGCACCGCGGAGCTCGGCGGCCCGGGCATAGACCTCGGCCGCGCCGAACGCGATCTCGCGGGAGTAGAGGAGCACCGCCTCGCGGACACTCGGCACGTCGTCGGCCGGGACGATCTGGTCGACCCGGTCCTCGACGACCTCGATGCCGATCCGGATCATTTCGACGGTCTGGCGGAGGGTCACCTTGCGGGTGAGCTCGCGGGGCGCCGTGCCGAGGACGTCGGCCGTGAAGACCGGCCCGACGCCCGGGTCGCGGAACCACGCGACGAACGCGGCGAAGAAGGTCTGCGCGACCAGACCGATCCAGGACCGGTCCTGCGGGTTCATCGCCTGGAACCAGGAGAGCTCCTCCCGCATGCGTTCGATCGTGGCAGAGGCAAGTACGCCACTCGCCCGCTCGAGGTGGGCTGCGGTCGTTGCGCGGTTCATGCTCGCCACGTGGGAAGTCTCCCACGTGGGGGCACGGGTTCCATGACAGCACGTGAGCGATACCGAGGGATGACGTACGCTCTGTCACCTACTGCCCCATATCTGTCGAATTGTGGCGGCCGCTCGCGGCGGCACGAACCGGCCGGATCGGGCAAGAGACCCCGTCGCCGGTCGTGCGGTCCTAGAGTCGACGCGGCAATCGGACCACCTGCCCGACACCTCGAGATGGCGAGACCGTGGGACCTGTCGACCAGCTCAAGCGCATCGCGTTCCTGCTCGAGCGGGAGCGCGCCCAGACGCACCGGGTACGCGCGTTCCGCCAGGCCGCATGGACCCTCGAGGAGCTCCCCGCCGGCGAGCTCGAGCAGCGCTCCGAGGCCGGCACACTCACCGAGCTGCCAGGTGTCGGACCGGTCTCCGCCAAGGTCGTCATGGAGGCGCTCGCCGGCGACACGGCGGGCTATCTGGCCAAGCTCGAGGGCGAGACCGGCCCCCTCGTCGACGACGGATCGGCGTTGCGGCAGGCGTTGCGGGGCGACCTGCACACCCACTCCGACTGGTCCGACGGCGGCAGTCCGATCCGCGAGATGGCCGAGGCGGCGATCGAGCTCGGCCACGAGTACGTCGCTCTCACCGACCACTCTCCTCGCCTCACCGTCGCCCGCGGTCTGACCGCCGAGCGGCTCCGGGAGCAGCTCGACGTCGTACGCCGGCTCAACGACGAGCTGGCGCCGTTCCGGATCCTCACCGGCATCGAGGTCGACATCCGCCAGGACGGGTCCCTCGACCAGGACGCAGGACTGCTCGCCGAGCTCGACATCGTGGTCGCGAGCGTCCACTCCAAGCTGCGGATGCCGTCGGCCGAGATGACGCCGCGCATGGTCTCGGCGATCGCCCATCCCGCCGTCGACGTGCTGGGTCACTGCACCGGACGGCTGGTGACGGGTGGGCGCGGGACCCGTCCGGAGTCGACGTTCGACGCCGACATCGTGTTCGAGGCCTGCCGCAGGTTCGGCGTCGCGGTCGAGATCAACTCCCGGCCCGAACGACTGGACCCGCCGCGGCGGTTGTTGCGCCTGGCGGTGGAGCGGGGCTGTGTGTTCTCCATCGACACCGACGCGCACGCACCGGGCCAGCTGGACTGGCAGCCGTACGGCTGTGCGCGCGCCGAGGAGTGCGGCGTCACCGCCGACCGCGTGATCAACACGATGCCGGCGAAGGACCTCCTGGCCCGCGACCGCGCCCGGTCGTGACCCACCCGGGGCTTCGTCTCGGGAGGCGCTCCTGGCGCACCCGTGGCTCAGCGGCGCGGACGGGCCTCGCCGACGCGTTCGGTGGCCTGGAGGATCCGCCGTGCCCGGGTGTCGGGGCGCTTGGCGTCCTCGATCCAGGTGGCGTACTCGCGTTGGTGGGAGTAGGCCAGCTGGCTCCATTGGGGAAGGACACCGGCCGCCTCGAACGCCTCGGCGACATCGGGAGCGAGCTCGACGACCCGCGGGCCCTCGTCGTACGCGAGCGTCACCGACACGGTGTCGCCCGCGTCGACGCCTGCCGCCTCTCGGTGGGCCCGGTTGACCGGAAGGAAGTACTCACCGCCGTAGACCGCCACCGTCGAGGGGTAGGTGTGGGCGCCGATGGTCACGCGCACCGGCGGTCGGGCCTGTCCGAACACGGCGGGGACGTCGAACGGGACCCTGATGAAGGTCGCGGAGCCGGAGTCTTCTGGGCGTTCGAGAACGACCTCGAACGTGAGCGGGTCCATGTCTTGGGATCATAGACGCTCGGCATCCTCGGAAAGGGGAGCGATGGTCGGCAAGCAGGGCAGGGTCACCGGAACGATCGGCCCGGGCCTGGTGGGCGAGGTCATGGTCCCGATCCGTGGCGGTGTCGAGGCGTTCTACGCCTACGCGAGCCTTCCGGACGAGGCGTTCGGCCTCGGCACCCAGGTCGTCGTCGTCGAGTACCACCCACCGCGGACCGTGTATGTCGCGAGCGCGGTCGGCTGACCCGTACGACCTTCCGCTGGTTGTCCACAGGCGGGTTCGCGATGGCCGCGCCGGATGATCGTCCGGCTCTAGGCTTGGCGCGCCTCCGCCACTTCACAGCCCTCCACGGTGCGTCACTCCGGGCCTCACCGGGTGCCTTTCGTCGTGGGCCGTACGGTGCCTCACCGCGGAGGCGTCCATGTGGTTCGCGAGGGGAGCTCTGACCTGTTCATGCCGTGGTACATCTACCTGGCCATCGCGGTTGCCGCCGCCGTGGTCGTCGTGCTGGCGTTCCGGGCCATCTGGAAGGTCGCGGAGCCCAACGAGGCGCTGATCATCTCCGGGCTCGGCGCGCGTGGCGAGAACACCGACACCGCCGAGAGCCTCGGCTTCAAGATCGTGACCGGCAAGGGCAAGCTCGTGATCCCGGGCTTCCAGACCTCGCGCCGACTGCTGCTCGACTCCCGCTCGGCGACCCTGCAGGTGGGCTGCGTGACCAAGCAGGGGATCCCGGTCCACGTGCGGGGCGTCGTCATCTACAAGGTCGGCGACGACTTCGCGTCCATCGCCAACGCCGCAAGGCGCTTCCTCGACCAGCAGGCGACCATGGACGACAAGATCCACGAGCTGTTCGCGGGTCACCTGCGTTCGATCATCGGCAACCTCACCGTCGAGGACCTCATCCTCAACCGCGAACGTCTCGCGTCGGAGATCCGCGGTTCCTCAGCCGACGAGATGAGCAAGCTCGGCCTCGTGGTCGACTCGTTCCAGATCCAGGAGATCGACGACGCCACGGGCTACATCACCAACCTCGGCAAGCCGCACGCCGCCGCGGTCGCCGCCCAGGCGCGGATCGCCGAGGCACAGCGCGACCAGGAGGCGACCAGGGCCGAGCAGGACGCGGCCGCGGGCAAGGCCGGTGCGGTTCGCGAGAGCCAGATCAAGCAGGCGCAGTACCAAGCGGAGGTCGACCAGGCGGCCGCGAAGGCCCGGCAGTCGGGTCCGCTCGCCGAGGCGTCGGCCCGGCAGGAGGTCATCCGCGCCGAGACCGAGGCCGCCGAGCTGGCCGCACAGCTCGCCGAGCAGAAGCTGCAGTCCGACGTACGCAAGCCGGCGGACGCGCGGGCCTACGAGACCCGCACCATCGCCGACGCCGACCGCGACGCGCGGATCTCGTCCGCACAGGCCGAGGCCCGCGAGACCGAGCTGCGCGCACAGGCCGAGGCGACCCGGGTCACCACGGCCGCGACCGCTGAGGCCGAGGCGACTCGGATGCGCGGTGAGGCGCAGGGTCACGCGACCCGCGCCACCGGCGAGGCGGAGGCCACTGCCGCCCAGGCGCGCGGCCTCGCCCAGGCGGAGGCGGCGCGTGCGCAGGGCCTGGCGCAGGCCGACGCGATCAAGGCTCGCGCCGCCGCGCTGGCGGAGAACCAGGAAGCGGTCGTGGCGCAGCAGCTGGCAGAGCGGTGGCCGGAGATCGTCGGTGCTGGCGCGCAGGCGTTCGGCAACGTCGACCACATGGTCGTGCTCAACGGCGCCGACGGAGTGTCCGACATGCTCGCCAAGGCGCTCACGATGGGTGGCACAGGTCTCGGGGTCGCGCGCAACCTGCTCAACGCCCTCCAGGAGAACGGCCACCAGGGCACCAACGGCTCCGCCGGCACGAACGGCGCCAACGGGAGCACCGGCGCGGGCACTGCCACGGTGGTGCCGCTCGACGACACCTCCACCGCGTCCTGAGTCGCCGCGTCCTGAGCCACGGGCTTCATGAGTCACCACCGGCTGGGTCAGCGCCAGCCGGTGCGCGCAGCACCGAGCGCCCGGCACGTCTCGTGCCGGGCGCTCGCTGTCGTGGGGATGTGCAGGTCGGGTCAGGCGTCGCCGCCTTCCTGCGGCACGTCGCTGACGGCGGTCGGGTCGTTGATGGAGTAGCGGTCGGCGGCCTCGCGGACCGTCGACGGCTTGACCTCGCCGCGGCGGGCGAGGGCGGCGAGCGTGGCCACGACCAGCGACGCGTGCGTCGACGTTGAAGTAGCGGCGTGCGGCGGCGTCGCGTGTCGGCCAGGCCGAAGCCGTCGGTGCCGAGCGAGGTGTAGTCGCCCGGGACCCAGCGGGAGATCTGGTCAGGCACGGCTCGCATCCAGTCGCTCACCGCGACGAACGGGCCCGGTGCGTTCTCGAGCTGCGTGGAGACGTACGGCAGCGCGCTGCGGGCTGTCGGGGTTGAGGAGGTTCCGCCGCTCGCACTCCACCGCCTCGCGACGCAGCTCGTTCCACGACGTCACTGACCAGACGTCGGCGCGCGACGCCCCACTCCTCCGCGAGCATCCACTGCGCCTCGAGCGCCCACGGCACGCCGACGCCGGACGCGAGCAGCTGGGCGCGTGCGCGTCCGCCGGTCCGTCGGCCGGGCGTACGGCGCGAGCGGTAGATGCCCTTCAGCACGCCCTCGACGTCGAGGTTCTCCGGCTCGGCGGGCTGCACGTGCGGCTCGTTGTAGACGGTGAGGTAGTAGAAGACGTTCTCGCCGGCGGGTGCTGCTCCGTCGAGCCGTACATCCGCCGCAAGGCCGTCCTTGACGATGTAGCGCGATCTCGAACGCGAACGCCGGGTCGTAGGCCACGCACGCCGGGTTGGTCGACGCGAGCAGCTGCGAGTGGCCGTCGGCGTGCTGCAGACCCTCGCCGGTGAGCGTGGTGCGGCCGGCGGTGGCGCCGATGAGGAAGCCCGGCCCATCTGGTCGCCGAACGCCCACATGAAGTCGCCGGTGCGCTGGAACCCGAACATCGAGTAGAAGATGTAGACCGGGATCATCGGCTCGCCATGCGTGGCGTAGGACGTGCCGGCCGCGGTGACCGAGCCCATCGCGCCTGCCTCGCTGATGCCCTCGTGCAGCAGCTGGCCCTGCTCGGACTCCTTGTACGACAGCAGGAGCTCCCGGTCGACCGCCTCGTACGTCTGGCCGTGCGGGTCGTAGATCTTCGCCGTCGGGAACATCGAGTCCATGCCGAACGTGCGGAACTCGTCCGGCGCGATGGGTACGAACCGCGCGCCGATCTCCTTGTCCTTCATGAGGTCGCGCAGGAGCCGGACGAACGCCATCGTGGTGGCGACCTTCTGCTTGCCCGAGCCCTTGCGGATGTCGGCGTAGACCGGCGTCGCCGGGCAGCTTGAGCGTCGTCGCCTTGACCCGACGCTCGGGTACCGGCCCACCCAGCTGGCGCCGGCGTTCGAGCATGTACGGCGATCTCCTCGTCGTCCTTGCCGGGGTGGAAGTACGGCGGCAGGTCGGCTCTCGTCGATGCGCCTTGTCGGAGATCGGGAGGTAGAGCCGGTCACGGAACTTCTTGAGCTCGTCCTTGGTGAGCTTCTTCATCTGGTGGGTCGCGTTGCGGCCCTCGCAGCGCCTCGATCGTCCAGCCCTTGATCGTGTGGGCGAGGATCACCGTCGGCTGGCCGACGTGCTCCGTCGCGGACTTGAACGCGGCGTAGACCTTGCGGTAGTCGTGGCCGCCGCGCGACAGCCTGCGCAGGTCTGTCGTCGGACATGTCCTCGACCATCTTGCGAAGCCGCGGGTCGCTGCCGAAGAAGTTCTCGCGGATGTAGTCGCCGGTCTCGACGGAGTAGGTCTGGAACTGGCCGTCGGGCGTGGTGTTCATCTTGTTGACGAGCACGCCGTCGACATCCTGGGCGAGCAGCGGGTCCCAGTCGCGGCCCCAGATCACCTTGAGGACGTTCCAGCCCGCGCCGCGGAAGTACGACTCGAGCTCCTGGATCACCTTGCCGTTGCCGCGTACTGGACCGTCGAGCTGCTGCAGGTTGCAGTTGATCACGAAGGTGAGGTTGTCGAGCTCCTCGCGGGAGGCGACGCCGATGGCGCCGAGCGACTCCGGCTCGCTCATCTCACCGTCGCCGAGGAACGCCCAGACGTGCTGCTGGGAGGTGTCCCTGATGCCGCGGTTGGCGAGGTAGCGGTTGAACCGCGCCTGGTAGATCGCGTTGACGGCGGTGAGCCCCATCGAGACCGTGGGGAACTCCCAGAACTTCGGCATCAGCCGGGGGTGCGGGTAGCTCGACAGGCCGTTGCCGAAGCCCTTCGACACCTCCTGCCGGAACGCGTCGAGGTGGCTTTCGGTCAGTCGTCCCTCGAGGAACGCGCGGGCGTAGATGCCGGGGGAGGCGTGGCCCTGGATGAAGACCTGGTCCCCGCCGCCGGGGTGGTCCTTGCCACGGAAGAAGTGGTTGAAGCCGACTTCGTACAGGCTCGCGGCGGACTGGTAGGTCGCGATGTGTCCGCCGACCTCGAGTCCCTTGCGGTTTGCCCGGGAGACCATGATCGCCGCGTTCCAGCGGATATAGGCCCTGATCCGGCGTTCGACGTGTTCGTCACCGGGGAACCAGGGCTCCATGTCGGGCGGGATGCTGTTGATGTAGTCGGTGCTGCGGACGCCTGGAACGCCGACCTGGCGTTCGCGGGCACGTTCGAGCAACCGCAACATCAGGTAGCGGCCACGCTCCTGACCTCGCTGGTCGAGCACGGCGTCGAGCGACTCGATCCATTCACGGGTCTCGTCTGGATCGATGTCTGGGAGCTGGGTGGGAAGACCATCTGTGATGATGGGCCTACGCTCTGCTCCGGAAGCCACGGCGGTCCCTTTCTCGGGGTGTGGGGGTTCGCTCCCCACGAGATACTGCCTGACGTCTTGGACCTTCATATTCTCTCGCGCCCGCGCGTGCACGTTCCCCGCCCCGGCGCCGCGTTGGTTCGGACGCTCACCAGGGGGGCGAGGTTTTCATCCGACCGGCAACCGGGCAGTCTCTGTGACGTTGCAAACCACGGCTGCGGAGGTCCGTCGTGCACGCTCAGGCTGGTGACCGACTGCATGTCTTCGGACGGCAGGTCGGGAACCCCGAGAAGGTGGGACAGATCGTCGAGGGCCGGGGCGGCGAAGACGGGAGCCAACCCTACGTCGTCCGCTCCGGCGGCGGCCACGGGTCGTCGGTCCTCCCTGGGCCGGATGCGGTCGTGGCCCTGCGGGCATTCGTGGGGCCGGGCCGGGTGGCTGCCGCGGCCCGGGCGGTCATGGAACGGCAGGGGAACGGGGCTAGGAGCGAGGTGACGACGGAGAGGTGACCATGCGGAGCGAGCTCATCGGAGTCGAGACCGGCCGCGACGAGACGGTCCAGGACCTGACAGACCGGTGCGAGCGGTTCCTCGCCGAGGCCGCTGCCGGCGCCGACGGCCTGCTCCATGTCTTCGTGCCGCACGCAACGGCGGGTCTCGCCCTGATCGAGACCGGCTCTGGCAGCGACACCGACCTGCTCGCGTTGCTCGACAGCCTGGTGCCTCACGACTTCGGCTGGCGGCACCGGCACGGCTCCGCGGGGCACGGCCGGGATCACGTGGTTCCCGCCCTCGTCGCGCCGTCGGTTACCCTCCCTGTGCTCGGCGGCCGGCTCGAGCTCGGGACCTGGCAGCGGGTCTGTCTGGTCGACACCAACCACGACAATCCGGAACGGAAGGTCCGGCTTTCCTTCCTGGAGGGCTGACCATGGGGGGCCACCGTGACCGGACCGGCTGGCGGACGCGTGTGCACGACACTCCGTCGGCACTTGCGCACGACGCGCCGGAGCGCTGGACTACCGGCCAGCAGAAGATGCGAGCATGAGTACGTGAGAAGGAATAGGAGGACGACGTCGTGAGTGCGACCGCAGGCGAGGCCGAGGGCCAGTCTGGGCCGGCAGAGCGGCTGGGTCTGAAGCCGGGCATGGTGGTGCAGGAGCTCGGCTGGGACGACGACTGTGACGAGGACCTGCGCCGGTCGATCGAGGTGCACACCGGAAACGATCTTGTCGACGACGAGTACGGCAACGTGGTCGACGCGGTGGTTCTCTGGTGGCGGGAGGACGACGGCGACCTGGTGGACGCGCTGGTCGACACCAAGACAGACCTGACCGACGGGGGGATGATCTGGTTGCTGACGCCGAAGGTCGGCCGGGACGGCTACGTCGACGCGAGCGACATCGCGGAGTCGGCGCCGACGGCAGGACTGGCGACGACGACCGGGCTGTCCGTGGCAGCTGACTGGGTGGGGACCAAACTCGTGACACCGCGGGCCCGCCAGCGCTGAGCGGCAAGGGGGAGGCACATGCCTGTCGGCATCGGTGACCACGCCCCGGACTTCGTACTCCGGGACCAGCACGGAGCCGACGTGAAGCTGAGTGGCTTCGCCGGCGACAGGAACCTCGTCGTGATGTTCTACCCGTACGCCTTCACCGGCGTGTGCACCGGCGAGCTCCGCGTGCTGCGGGACGAGCTGGCGAGGTTCGAGGCCGCCGACACCACCGTGCTCGCGATCTCCTGCGACCCGATGTTCGCGCTCCGGGTGTTCGCCGAGCAGGAGCGGCTCGACTTCCCGCTCCTGTCCGACTTCTGGCCGCACGGCGCGGTGGCGCGCGCCTACGACGTCTTCGACGAGGAGCGCGGCTGCGCCCTGCGTGGAACGTTCGTCGTCGACCGCGCGGGCGTCGTCGCCTGGAGCGTGGTCAACGCCATCCCGGACGCCCGCGACGTCGCCGACTACCTGCAGGCGGTGGAGCAGCTGCCGGCCTGACCGAGGCACCAGATAACCTGTCGCCGCGACACCGCCCGTACGTCTGTCCAGCGCCGGGCTCGGTGTCGGTGGCTGTGTCCATGGCTCGCGTCATGGACTGGGGGCCGTAGCTCAGTGGAAGAGCATCGCGTTTACACCGCGAGTGTCGGCGGTTCGAACCCGTCCGGCCCCACCGTTCATCGGATGAATGGCCCCGTGATGCGGACCTACTGGATCAAGGGTCCCTTCATGGGTTGTGCCGCCGGGTCGTGATCGCCGGTCAGGCTCCGAGCGCCGGCAGCGTTTCAGGGTGGACGGGAAGTCCGGTCGCGCCCGAGCGGTAGAACGCCTCGCAGGCCGCGAGGTTCTCCCACGCGTCGTCGACGGTCGCGATCGGCGCGGAGTCGCCGCGGAAGGTCGTGATGATGTCGTCGACCCCGCTCGGATAGCTCGCCGGCGAGGCCACCTGGACCCACCCGCCGAAGCCCTTGTCCGTCACCGACAGCCTCACGGTCAGGCTGTCGTAACTGAGCGCCCCGTCGGTCCCCACGAGACTCTTTGCCTGCCGGGAGCCGCCGGGGGGTGCCGTCCAGGTCACCTCGTCGGTGGCGATCAGGCCGTTGTCGAACTCCAGCGTCGCGTGGCCGTAGTCCTCGACCGCGAGGTCGGTGTGGGCGAGGTTGGCCACGACGCCCGTCACCTTCGTCACCCGGGCGCCGGTCAGCCACCGGAGGAGGTCGATGTCGTAGATGCTGTGGTCGATCCAGCCTCCGCCCGGCGCGCGGTCGGGGTCGGCCCACCACCCCGGGTCACTCGCGCCCGGCCACCCACGCGGCAGGCCGGAGAACAGCTGGAAGTTCGCGGTCAGGAGCCGCCCGAACCGGCCCTCGTCGTTCCACTGGCGAACCTGCCGCGCGAACGCCCCGGTGCGGCTCCGGGACTCGGCGGGCAGGAAGGCGACGCCGGCACTGTGGACGGCCGCACGGAGCTCGGTGGCCTCCTCGAGGGTGTTCGCGAGCGGCTTGACCGAGAGGATGTGCTTGCCGTTCGCCGCCGCCGTACGGCAGATGGCCGGGTTGCGGTCCGTACTCGCGAACGCCGCGACCGCATCGACGCGTGGGTCCTCGAGGAGCTCCTGCTCGGAGCTGACCTCGCCGCCGAGGCCGGCGCTGGCAGCCACCTCGCGTGCCCGGTTCTGGTCAGGGTCGGCGATCCCGACCAGCTCGACGTCGGGGTGCGCGGCGAAGGCCTTGGCGAGGGGAAGAGCGGTGTACCAGTGGTCGAGTCCGATCATCGCGATGCGTACGGGGGTGGACGCCATGGTCGTAGGTCCCTCCTACACGGAGTGCCGCGATCGACCGCTTCCGCGACGGGGGGCCGGCCGCATTAGGCACGGACGCTAACAACAGGTCCGGGGCGTGCCAAGGTGGAGCGACCTGGCAGGCAGGACGTACGCGGAGGTTGGCCGATGACGGCGCAGGACACAGAGCAAGGACCCGCACGGGGTAGAGAGCCGCTCAGGATCGGCATCCTGGGCACGGGCATGATCGCCACGACGTCGTACGGCGTCCTGCCGAACCTCTCGTGGATCGCCGAGAAGGCGACCGTGGTCGCCGTCGCGGATCCCGTGGTGGAGCGGGCCAAGGTGGCGGCGAAGGACTTCGACGTCCCCGAGGTCTACGACAGCCTGGACGCGATGCTCGACCAGTCCGAGCTGGACGCGGTGATCAACCTGACGCCGATCACGTACCACGGCGAGACCTCGCTGAAGATCGTCCAGGCGGGCAAGCACCTCGCCACCGAGAAGCCGCTCGGCTCCACGATGGACGACGCGGACGCCATCATCGAGACCGCTGCGGCCCAGGGACTGACGGTCGTGTGCTCGCCTCCGGACGCGCTCTTCCCGACCTACCAGGAGGCGGCTCGGCTGCTGCGTGAGGACGCGATCGGCAAGGTGGCGTTCGCACGGGTCCGCAGCAGCCACGCCGGTCCGGCGGGCAGCCTGCACGGCTGGCCGCTCGACCCGACCTGGTTCTACCAGCAGGGGTCCGGTCCGCTCCTCGACATGGGGGTCTACGGCATCCACGAGATCACCGCGCTGCTCGGGCCTGCGGAGCGGGTCGTCGGGTTCACCGGCATCACGGAGCCGACGCGGGTGGTGCGGGGCGGTCCGTTCGCCGGCAAGGTCATCGACGTGACGGCCGACGACAACGCGTTGTTCATGCTCGACTTCGGCGGCGCGACCTTTGCCGTGGTCGACGGCACGTTCAACGTGCACGCGGCGAAGAGTCCCAAGATCGAGATCTTCGGCCGCAAGGGCGCGCTCAACATCCGTGACGGCAACGCCGGCGGCGACGGACCGCTCGAGGTCTACCGCACGGACGCCCTGCCGGGCGTCGACGGGTGGGTCGAGCCGCGCGGCTGGCACCAGCTGCGGGCCAGCCAGGCCTGGCACGACAAGCTGCACCGGGCGATCCTGGTCGACCACCTGGTCAACTGCGTCTGGTCGGGCGAGCGCCCGGTCCTCAGCGCGGAGCACGCGCGGCACGGGCTGGAGATCATGCTGAAGGTCGCCGAGTCCTCCCGTACGGGCCAGGCACTCGACCTGACCACGACGTTCTGACCGCGGGTCCCTCTCGAGGCTGGCGTCAGCCGGGCTACCCGACGTCGGTGGGTAGCTCGGCGGCGTGCGCTGGGACGACGGTGGTGCGGTCGGGCGAACGTCGCGCTCCCGGGATCTGGGCGCGTCGCCCGGTGGCGAGAGAGACCAGGCCGGACAGCAGTGCAGCAGCCGGCGGCCGGACCGCGGACTGAGGCAACCGATGCCGGCCCCGGATGCGGGGTTCGGCGGGTGGCCAGACGATTTCGGCGAGATCGGTGGTCGCAGGCGCGGGCGCCTCGATCGGGTCGGACGTGCTCCCGGCGGGCGTCGGGACAGGCGTGGTGGTCGGCATCGGGTACCCCCCTTGTCGCGGACCTTGCAGCATCGCCGGGAGACCAGGGCGAAGATCAACTCGCTGTCGCTGGACTGCTACGTCCAGTCGAAGCGGATTATGCCCTGCTCATTTGGGCGCCGTCTGGCGAAATCCGAGGAAGGTCCGAGCCTCACACCGGTCAGCTGGTCAGTCGGTCAGCTCGGCTGCCCGGTCGGCCACCGCCTGCACCAGCTCCTTGTCGTCCCGCAGGTCCGGGTCGAGGAGACCCAGCAGCCGTCCCGTGGCCGACGCCAGGTCGCCCGTGACCATGCCGGTGAGCTCCTTCGCGCGCGGGTCGCGGACCGCCGATCCGTCGCGCAGGTGGACGAGCCAGCCGGCGAGCGCCCGGACGCCCCCGTCGGGAACGACGCCGTTGGCCCGCTCCCGCAGGAGCACGGGGAGTACCCGGATGGGCAGCTTCTGGGAGCCGTCCATCGCGATCTGGGCGAGCGCGTGCCGGATCCGCGGGTTGGCGAATCGCTCCAGCAGATCGGCCCGGTAGCGCGCCACGTCCTCGGCGGGAAGCGGCAGGTGCCGGGCAGCCTCGTCCCACCAGGTGTCGACCCAGGCCCGGCACACCGGATCCGCGACCGCCTCGGCGACGGTCGCGTGCCCGCGGGTCGGTCCGGCGTACGCGAGGAGCGAGTGCGCACCGTTGAGCAGCCACAGCTTGCGCTGCTCGAACGGTCGTACGTCGTCGACGAACCGCGCGCCGCCCCGCTCCCAGGCGGGCCGTCCCGCCGGGAACTCCCCGGCGAGCACCCACTCGGTGAAGGGCTCCGTCACGACAGGAGCGGCGTCCGCGTAGCCACTCAGCTTCGCGACCACCTCCCGGTCCTCGTCGGTGGTGGCGGGGGTGATCCGGTCGATGGTCGTGGAGACGTACGACACCTGCCCGGTGATCCAGCTTGCGAGCTCCGGACCGACTTCCGCCGCGAGCCGGGTGAGGACCGCCTCGACCGTGGCGCCGTTGTCGACGAGGTTGTCGCACGGCACGACCGCGAGCGGTCCGCCGCCGGCCACGCGGCGCGCGTCCAGTCCCTGGAGGAGCCGGCCGGGTGCGGTGCGCGCGGCTTCGGAGCCGCCCCGCGCGAGCAGGTCCACATCGGCGCGCAGATCCGGGTCGTCGAGGTCCGGCCCGCCATCGCGACCGCGGCGGTAGCCCGCCTCGGTCACGGTCAGGGTCACGCATCCCACCTCGGGCGAGGCGAGGTACCGCTTCCAGGTCGTGGCGTCGGCACCGTCGTGGGCGCCGGCGATGCTCGCGACCAGCTCCGTCCGGTCACCCCCCGCATCGCGGACGAGGAGGTGGTAGAGCCCGTCCTGCTCGGCGAGCGGCAGGGCCGCGTCGGGCCTGCGCCCCGTGAACGCCGCGATGCCGGACGCGTCGTCGCCGGCCGTGTTCGCCGCGTGGGTGTACCACGCCTGGTGCGCCCGGAAGAACGCACCGAGGCCGAGGTGGACGACGCGAACAGGCGGTGCGGCTCCGGCCTCGGACGCCGTCGCCCGGGAGAGCCGCATCAGGAGACCCGGAAGGTCGAGGCGGGCAGGGCGTACGCAAGGTCATGGGCGGTCTCGGCCGCCTCGTCCTCGGGCAGCCGGTGCTCGGCGACCAGGCGGGCGAGGTACCCCGCGTCGAGCCGGCGGGCCATGTCGTGGCGTACGGGGATCGAGCAGTACGCCCGGGTGTCGTCGACGAAGCCGGCCGTCTTGTGGAACCCCACCGTGTCGGTGACCGCCTGCCGGAACCGCAGGATCGCGTCCGGTGTGTCGATGAACCACCACGGCGCGCCGACGAACACCGACGGGTAGAACCCGGCCAGCGGCGCGATCTCGCGGGAGAAGACGTCCTCGTCGGTGGTGAACAGCACCATCCGAAAGTTCGGATGGGTGCCGTACGCCTCCAGGAGCGGGCGGAGCGACCGGGTGTACTCCGCGGCCACCGGCAGGTCGCCGCCGACGTCCCGCCCGAAGCGTTCGAACGTCGCCGTGTGGTGGTCGCGCAGGACCGACGGGTGCAGCTGCATCACGAGGCCGTCGTCGCAGGCCATCCGCGCCATCTCGCTGAGCATGTGCCGGCGGAACGCGGTCTGCTCGTCGGCGGTCGACCGGCCGGCCAGGGCGGCGGCGAAGATCCGGCTGGCGTCGGCCTCGTCGAGCGGTGCGCTGCCCGCATCGGCGTGCCCGTGGTCGGTGGCCGTGGCACCGTGCCGCTTGAAGTACGCGCGCCGCTCCTCGAGCGCGGTCACGTATCCGGCGTACGTGCTGGTGTCGCCGCCGCTCGCCGCTCCGAGCCTCGCCACCGCCTCCGCCCAGTCGGACCGGGACGGGTCGAGGTACGCATCCGGCCGGAAGGTGGGAACGACCCGCCCCTTCCAGCTCGCGTCGTCGGCGAGCCGGCGGTGCTCACCGAGGTCGGACGCGGGGTCGTCGGTCGTGGCGAGCACCTCGATGCCGAACCGCTCGTAGAGCGCGCGCGGCCGGCAGTCGGGTGCCGCGAGCCGCTCGGTCAGCTGGTCGTACACCGCGTCGGCGGTCTCGGCGGACGGGCGGGTGGTGATGCCGAAGACCTCGACGAGCTCGGCCTCCAACCAGTACCGCGACGGCGTGCCGCGGAACGCCCAGAAGTGCTCGCAGAACGTCCGCCAGATCTCCCGTGGTTCGGTCGAGCCCACGGGCTTGCCGGGTGGCACACCCAGCCGGTCGAACGGCACGCCGTGCGCGTGCAGCAGCCGGGTGACGTAGTGGTCGGGGACCACGAGCAGGTTGGCCGGGTCGCCGAACGGTTCGTCGTCCGCCAGGATCGCGGGGTCGACGTGGCCATGGGGAGAGATGATCGGGAGCCCGGCCACCTGGTCGTACAGCCTGCGGGCGATCGATCGCAGCGTCGGCTCGGTCGGCAGCAGCCGGTCGGGGTGCAGCTCGATCTCACTCATCCGGTCCCTCTCGTGTGTCGTCGTGCCTGGTGCTGGGTCTCGCGGGTGCGAAGCGTGGGGTGCGTACGGTGTCGCGGCGCTCAGCCGGTGCCCGGGGCGTGAGGACGCAGGGCGCGGAGGTCCTCCCGGTCAAGGAGTACGACCGGCACGCCGTCCGGGTCGTGGACGGTCACGGCCCGGCCATGCCCGGTGGCCGACGGCGTAGGCGTCTCCACCGGAACCCCCTGCGCACGAAGGTGGTCCGCCGCCGCGGACACGTCGTCGACCCGGAGACCGAGATGCCTGATCCGGGGCGCGCCGGGTTCGGGGATCGCCGCATGGCGCAGCTCCACGGCGTCCTCGCCGAAGTGGAAGTACGCGCGGGTGGCCCCGTCAGCGCCGTCCGTCAGGGTCGCGAGCGGCCGCATGCCGAGCCGCCCGCCGTAGAACGCGACGGCGGCAGGCAGGTCGTCCGCCGTGACGGACAGGTGGTCCAGTCCACGGACCACCCCGCCAGCGGATGGCGCGACGCGGAACTCCTCCTCGCGCTGCAGCAACTCGACCCGGACCCCACTGGGGTCGGGAAGGAACGCCAGCCGGCCACGTCCGCTGCCCGCCACCTTGGGCGGCACATCGAACGGGAAGCCCGCACGGACGAGCCGGGCGTACTCGCCGTCGAGGTCGTCGGTCATGAAGCCGAGGTGGTCGAGCCCGAAGGTCGTGCCGGGCGGCGGGTCGGCGGGCCGCAGCAGCTCGACCAGCCCGCCCGCGATCTGGATGTGGACGCAGTCGGTCCGCGAGCCGGGGATGTACGCCTCGTCGACGACCTTGGCGCCGAGCGCGCCGGTGTAGAAGGAGAGGCTCGCGTCCAGGTCACGGATCCGGACGCCCACGTGGTTGAGCTCGTAGACCATCAGGGTGTCCCTCCCTGGTGCCGGGTGAAGGGCAGGTCGACCCGGCGCCCGCTCTCGGCCGACAGGTACGCGGCGTAGACGACCTCCACGACGTCGCGGGCGAGCGCGCCGTCCGACAGGGGTGCGCGGTCGAACGCCACACACTCCATGAAGTCCTGCATCTCGTGCGGGTACCCGCGCACCCAGTCCTCGTCGGGCGACGGAGTACTCCACCCGCCCTTGGTCTCCGCCTTCTCGGTGAGGTACTCCGCGCCGAACACGTCCTCGTGCGGCGCGTACGCGAGAACGGCGTCGTTGGGTGTCATGTTCGCCTTGACGACGGCGTTGGTGGCGTACAGCTCGAGGGTGTTGCGCACGCCGCCGAGCACCGCGAACGACGCGCTGACCACCGCCTTGGTGCCGTCGGTGAACGTCAGGATCGCGGTGCCCCACGTCTCGACGTCCACCCAGTCAGAGACGAACCAGCGTTGCCCGTCCCCGGCGAAGGCGGGGGAACGCCACAACGGCGCCGTGTCCGCGGTGACCGACCGCACGCGGACCGGCTCGCCGCCCCTGCGCCGCCCCTCGTCGGCCTTGAGGTGCAGGGCCGCGCCGATCGGATGCGATCCGAGGACGAACAACGCGCCACCGCCGGCGGTCGCCCGCCGTTTGGACGCCTCGGCGTGGGACCCGCTGTGGCTCTCCTCCGCGCGGATGTCGAGGATGGTGCCGCCGGACGCCGCCAGCAGGCGCTTCGCCTTGGTGATGCCCGGCGCATAGACCCAGTTCTCGGCGTACATGAACCGCCGACCGCTCGCCTCCGCGGCGGCGAGCATCGCATCGGCCTGTGCCAACGCCTCCTCGAGGGCAGCCTCGGCACTGTCGACTCCGGGCTCGTACGGCCGGAACGAACCGGTGAGCGGCTTCTCGCAGATGACGTGCTTGCCGGACCGCAACGCGTCGATGGCGACCGGCGCGTGGACGGCGTTCGGGATGCACAGGCTTACGACGTCGATCGCGTCGTCGGCGAGCAGGTCCTCGTGGTGGGCGTAGGCCGTGCCGATGCCGTACCGGGCAGCGAACTCCTTGACCTGGGAGTCGTGCGCCCCGGCGACCGCCGCGACGGCGACGTCCAGCCCGTGCACGTGGCGCAGCGCGTCCACGTGCAGGGCGGCCGAGAAGCCGCTGCCGATGATCCCGACGTTGACCCGTGTCATGGCCAGGCCCCCGGCTACGCCGGGACCAGCTTCCGCATGTACCCCGCGAACTGCGGGATCGCGACCTCTGGCTCGTCGATCTCGGGGTGCCAGGCCTTCTCCCACTCGAAGCTGAGGTAGCCGTCGTAGCCGGCCCGCTGCAGCAGGGCGACGAACTCCTGGATCGGCATCGTGCCCTCGCCGGTCAGCCGGAAGTCGAACGACGTGGGGGAGTAGTTCGCCGAGTCCTTCAGGTGGACGTGCCTGATCCGGTCGCCGAGCGCCGCCCAGGTGTCCTCGAGTGCCTCGCCGTTGCGGTAGGAGTGCAGGACGTCCCAGAGGATGCCGAGGTCGTCGTTGGGTGCGTACGCCAGCAGCTCGGCGACCTGGGCCGACGTGCAGAAGCTGTCGTGGGTCTCGAGGACCGCGGTCACGCCCTCCGACCGGACCGCCGCCGCCGCCTCGGCGAGCCCTTCTGCGATCCGCCGGGTCGTGTCCTCGCGTTCGGGCGAGGTCTCCGGGACGGTGCCGCCGAAGACCCGGATGTACGGCGCACCGAGGGCCGCGGCGTAGCCCGCGTAGGTGCGGGCGGCCTCGAGCTGTTTGGCCCGCTCGGCCGGATCGGGTGAGGTGAACCGCACGCTGGTGTCCAGGCAGGCGACCTCGACGCCGTTCCGGTCAAGGGCCGCCTTGGTCTGCGGGAGTCCGGTCGCCGAGAACTCGTCGAGCTTCTCCAGCGCGACCTCCCCGCGCAGGAAGCGGATCTCGACGCCGTCGTAGCCGTTGTCGGTGGCGGTCGAGAGCACCTGGTCGAGGGTGTACTGGGGACAGCCGAGTGTGCTGAAGCTGAGTTTCACATCCGCCTCCGCTGTGGGGGTCGTGGCCGGCGACCGGGTGGTCACCGGCCGATGGTGAGTGGTCGTTGTCGTGCACCGGCCCGCCGTTCGGTCCCGTCGTCGTATGTCGGGGCGGGTGCGGTGTCGGTGGAGTCCCTGATCGTCAACCGGGTCGGCAGGACGACGTCGCGTCCCGACGACGGGCTGCCGTCGAGCACGCCGAGCAGCAGGTCGACCGCGGACCGGCCGGCCGTCTCGATCGGTGCCGTGAGCGTCGTGAGGGGCGGGTGGCAGAAGTCCGCGCCGAAGATGTCGTCGCACCCGACCACGCTGATCTGGCCGGGTACGTCGACGCCGCGGGCCCGCAACCGGCGGAGAACGCCGATCGCGAGCAGGTCGTTGAACGTGACGACCGCGCTCACCTGCTCCAGCAACAGCCCGTCGGCGGCCGCGACTCCCGCGTCGACGGTCGGCGCCAGCGGCCCGATCCGCACCACGTGGAGCCCTCGCCTCCGGGCGACGGACTGGAGGGCCCGCCAGCGGCGCGCATCCGACCACGAGGCTCGTGGACCTGCGAGATAGGCGATCCGGGTGTGGCCGAGCGATGCCAGGTGCTCCGCCGCCTGGCGGGTGCCGTGCGCGCTGTCGATGACGACGCCCGGCACCGGCGGCACCCGCCGGTTGACGACGACGAGCGGGACCGAGGCGTACGCCGCCCGCAGCCGCGCGTCGGACAGCCGGGACGACGCCAGCACGAACCCGTCCACCGCGCGGGTCAGCCGGTCGACGACCGTCGCCTCGGTCTCGGTGGACTCCTCGGTGTCGGCGAGCACGAGGGTGTAGCCCGCTGCGGCGGCGGCCCGCTCCGCGCCGCGGATGAGGTCGAGGAAGAACGGGTTCGTGATGTCGGGGACGAGAAGCCCGAGTGTCTTGGTCCGCCCGGACGGGAGCGCCCGGGCGATCGGGTTCGGTCGGTAGCCCATCTCCGCGGCCGCGTCGAGGATCCGCTTCCGGGTGGCCGGGTTGACCCGTCCCGGATGCGAGAACGCCCGCGACACGGTGGAGGTGGCGACGCCGCACCTGGCGGCCACGTCGCGGATCGTGGGCGCGCGGCCGGAGGATGGCTCGCGGCCGGCGGATGGCTCGCGGGTCGTCACGCGGGTGTCCTCCCTTCGCGGTCTCGAAGCCGTCGTGGCTGACCTGGGCGCCGCCTGGTGGGACTTCGGCAGCCGGTGCCGGACGGCTCAGTCTCGCCCCCTTGACAAGCTTTGGCAACCGGTTGCCATAGTTGCCACAACCGGTCGTGTGCCTTCCAGGACGTGGCACGTCCGGTGCCGGCATCCGTCCGGCGCCGGAACCCGACGACGGCCAGCGGAAGACCACCGAGGAGCCGAACGAACGATGTGGACCCTCTCCGGATTCGCCGACGAGATCGACAATGACCCGGTCCAGCAGTTCCAGACCCTCAACGAGCTCGGCATCCGGTACGTCGAGTTCCGCAGTGCGTGGGGGACCAACGTCCTCGACCTCGACGACGGCCAGGTGGCCGAGATCAAGAAGCTCCTCGGCAAGCACGGCGTCGGCCTGTCGGCCGTGGGTTCGCCCATCGGCAAGGTCGGCATCCACGACGACTTCGACGAGCACCTCGCCCGGTTCGACCGCGCGCTCTGGGTCGCCCGTGAGCTCGAGGCGCCCTACATCCGGATCTTCTCGTTCTGGATGCCCGACGGCGACGACCCGGCCAAGCACCGCGACGAGGTGCTGCGCCGGATGTCCGCACTCGCCGCGCGGGTCGGCGACCAGGACGTGATCCTCGCCCACGAGAACGAACGCAAGATCTACGGCGACGTCCCGTCCCGCTGTCTCGACCTCGTGGAGTCCGTCGGCTCACCCAAGCTGCGCCTGGTCTGGGATCCGGCCAACTTCGTGCTGTGCGACGTCGCGCCGTTCACCGACGGGTTCGCGGACCTGCGGCCCTACATCGACTACCTCCAGATCAAGGACGCCGTGCGCGCGGACGGCCGGGTCGTCCCGGCGGGCGAGGGTGACGGCCAGATCCCGGAGACGATCCGGGCACTTCGCGACGACGGCTTCGACAGCTACTTCTCGATGGAGCCGCACCTTGCCTACATGGGAGAGTCCGGCGGCTTCTCAGGGCCTGAGCTCTTCACCAAGGCGACGAGAGCGTTCACCGACCTGCTCGACGCCGAGGGCGTCGCGTACCACTGACGACGTACGACTGACGACAAGAGAGGGCACCCATGCGATTCGGAGTGATCGGCGCCGGGGTGATCGGTCGCACCCACGCCCACACGATCCAGGCGCTGCAACCGCGGGCCGAGCTCGCCGTCGTGGCCGACGTCGTTCCCGAACGGTCCAAGGAACTCGCGGACAACCACGGCGTTGCGTCGGCGACGTCGCTCGACGAGGTCCTCGCGCGCAACGACATCGACGCTGTGACGGTCGCGACGCCGAGCGGCCTGCACGCAGACGTCGCCGTCGCCGCGATCGAGGCCGGCAAGCACGTCATCGTCGAGAAGCCGATCGAGATCCGGCTCGACGCTGCGCGGCGGATCCGCGAGGCCGAGAAGCGTTCGGACCGGACCGTGATGGTCGTGAGCCAGCACCGCCACGACCCGGCGAGCCTGCTCGTACACGAGGCGGTGCAGTCGGGGAAGTTCGGCAAGCTGACGTCCGGCAACGCGATCATGTCGTGGTGGCGTAGCCAGGGCTACTACGACTCCGGCGACTGGCGCGGCACGTGGGCACTCGACGGCGGCGGCGCGCTGATGAACCAGGGCATCCACACCATCGACCTGTTCACGTGGTTCATGGGTGAGCCGGTCGAGGTGTACGCCTGGGCCGATCTCCTCGCGCACGAACGCATCGAGGTCGAGGACACCGCGGTCGCGACCGTCCGGTTCGCGAGCGGTGCGCTCGGCGTCGTGCACGGGACGACGGCGGCGTACCCCGGCCTGACGACGCGCGTGCACGTGCACGGTGACCGGGGCTCGGCCGTGATCGACCACAACAAGCTGACCTATTACCACTCGGCCGACAACAGCGACGAGGACTTCGCCTATGGCGCCGGCGGTTCGGCCAACCAGGCGGAGGCGATCCTCGAGGCGCACGGCGTCACCGAGAAGAAGAAGGACGACGAGCCGACGGTGGCGGGCCTCACCGCCACGTCGCACACCACGCAGTTCGAGGACTTCCTCGACGCCGTGGAGAAGGGCCGTCCGCCCATGGTGACGGTCGAGCAGGCGACGCAGACCCTCGCCCTCATCCGAGGCATCTACGAGTCCGCACGCACCCAGGCACCGGTCAGGATCAAGGAGCTCGCCTCATGAAGTTCGCCGTGTTCACCGCGAGCCTGCCCGAATGGACGCCCGAGGAGGCCGTCGGCAAGCTCGCCGAGCAGGGCTGGGACGGCGTCGAGTGGCGGGTCGTCGACCAGAAGCCGTCGTCGGGTGCGAGCAACCCCTGGCAGGGCAACAAGTGCACCTGGCCACTGTCGTCGTTCGAGCAGGACGTCCCGCGGATCAAGGAGATCACCGAGAAGGCCGGTCTCGGCATGCCCTCGGTCGGTGCGTACGCCCGCTCCGATGAGGTGGACGACGTCGAACGCCTCATGCGCGGCGTCTCGGCTCTCGGCGTCAAGCAGATGCGGGTGACGGTCGGCAAGCCCGGCCCGGAGGGCTACAACGCCGCGTTCTCCCAACGCCGCAAGGAGTACGAGCAGGTCGCCGAGCTCTCGGCGCAGTACGGCGTCAAGGCCCTCATCGAGCTGCACCACCAGTCGCTGACCTCCAGCGCATCGGCGGCGAAGCGGTTCGTGGAGGGCCTCGACCCCGCGCACGTCGGCGTCATCCACGACATCGGCAACATGCTGCAGGAGGGCTACGAGTACGACCCCTGGAGCCTCGAGATCCTCGGCGAGCACCTCGCCCACGTGCACGTGAAGAACGCCGCGCCGGTCGCGACCAAGGTCGACGGCGGCGACCGTACGGACTGGAAGTGGGGCTGGGCGCCGATGCGGCACGGTGTCGGCAACCTGCCGCGGCTCTTCGAGAACCTCCGCCAGATCGGCTACGACGGCTGGGTGTCGGTCGAGGACTTCTCGACCGAGGTGCCGCTGGAGGAGAAGGTGCGGGACAATCTGGCGTACCTCAAGGAGATCGCCGGCTGACAGGGTTCCTGCAGCCGGCGCAGACCAGGAAGGCAGGGGCGACGTGAGTGCTGCACTGGTCGGAGGGGCGGGCCTCGTCGTGTCACCGGACGAGGCCCGACGCTTTGTCGACGGGTCCCTGCGGTCGACGCCGCTCGACGGGCGGAGCCTCTGCGTCGTCGTACCCGACTCCACCCGTTCCTGCCCGCTGCCTCTGCTGCTGGGTGCCGTCCACGAGGCGGTGCACGGCCGGGTCAGCCGGCTCACTGTCCTTGTCGCGCTCGGCACCCATCCGCCGATGGACGACGCGCAGCTCGCGGCCCATCTCGGCTACACCGAAGGCCGGCTGGCGGAGACCTATCCGGACACGAAGGTCGTCAACCACGAGTGGTGGGTACCCGACGCGCTGGTCTCGGTGGGCGAGGTGCCGGCCGCCGAGGTGGCCGCCCTCACCGAGGACCGGTTCGACGAGCCCGTCGTCGTCACCCTCAACCGGCACGTCGTGGAGCACGACGTCGCGCTGGTGGTCGGACCGGTGTTCCCACACGAGGTGGTGGGGTTCTCCGGCGGAAACAAGTACTTCTTCCCGGGTGTCGCCGGCCGCGAGATCATCGATCTCTCGCACTGGCTCGGCGCCCTGATCAGCAACGCCGAGATCATCGGTACGCCGGGGATCACACCGGTCCGGGCGGTGATCGACCGGGCAGCGTCCCTGATCCCCACCGAGCGGCTGTGCCTGGCGATCGTCGTCGGGTCCGGCTCGACCGGATCCGCTGGCAAGGGGCTGCACTCGTTGGCGTTCGGGACCCCCGAGGAGGCGTGGGCGGCGTCGTCGGAGATCTCCGCGCAGACCCACGTGCGCTACCTCGACCGGCCCGTACGCCGCGTCCTGTCGCTCGTCTCCGACAGGTACGACGAGCTGTGGACCGCGTCGAAGGGGATGTACAAGGTCGAGCCGGTCGTCGCCGACGGCGGCGAGGTGGTGCTCTTCGCGCCGCACGTGCACGAGGTCAGTCGTACCCACGGCGCCCTGATCGAGAAGATCGGCTACCACTGCCGCGACTACTTCACCGGCCAGTGGGAGAAGTTCTCCGACGTCTCGCGTTCGGTCCTCGCCCACTCGACCCACCTGCGCGGCGACGGCAGCTACGACGCGTTCTTCGGCGAGCGGTGCCGGGTCACGGTCACGCTGGCGACCGGCCTCGACGAGGCGCGGACCCGGTCGCTCGGCCTCAACTACCTCGATCCGGCCCAGGTGGATCCGGACGCGTGGGCGCGTGATCCGGAGACCCTGGTGGTGCCGAACGCGGGCGAGATCCTGTTCCGGCTGCGGGCCACCGGCGGCGCGCGGTGACCGCGGTCGTGCCCGGCCGGCTCGAGGTTCCGGAGGCGGAGCTCTCGGTGCCTGGCGGACTGCCCGATCCGCTGGTGTGCGTCGACGGCACGCCGGTCGCGTCCGCCGCGGACTGGGTGGAACGGCGCCGTCCGGAGCTGCTGGACCTGTTCGCGCGGCACATGTTCGGCCGTACACCGCAGCAGTCGCTCGACGTCCGTACGGACGTGGTGTCCACCGACACCGCCGCCCTGTCCGGCCGGGCGACCCGGGTCGAGGTCCGGCTGTCGTTCGGGCCGCCGGGTGGGCCCGCGATGACGCTCCTCGCGTACGTTCCCAACGACGCGACCGCACCGGTTCCCGCGTTCCTCGGGCTGAACTTCCGCGGCAACCACCGGATCGAGGCGACCACGGAGGAACCCGGTGCGCCCCACCAGCGCTGGCCGCTGGACCTTCTGGTCGGCCGGGGCTACGCCGTGGCCACCGCCTGCTACGAGGACATCGACCCCGACGTCGACGACTTCGGCAACGGCGTCCACCCACTCTTCTACGCGCCCGGCCAGACCCGTCCGGCCGGCGACGGGTGGGGTGCGCTCGGCGCCTGGGCGTGGGGACTCAGCCGGGCCATGGACCACCTCGAGTCCGACCCGCGCATCGACGCCGGCCGGGTGGCCGTGGTGGGTCA
This sequence comes from uncultured Actinomycetota bacterium, assembly GCA_963721745.1. Taxonomy (GTDB): domain Bacteria; phylum Actinomycetota; class Actinomycetes; order Propionibacteriales; family Actinopolymorphaceae; genus Thermasporomyces. The sequence continues at coordinate 44,987 of CAVRKO010000013.1, forward strand.
TTCCCGGCTCGGCAAGGCCGCGCTCTGGGCGGCGGCCCAGGACCCGCGGTTCGCGCTGGCGGTCTCCAACAACTCCGGCTGCGGGGGAGCGGCGCTGTCCCGGCGGCTGGTCGGCGAGACGGTCGAGGCGATCACCGAGCGGTTCCCGCACTGGTTCGCGCCGGACTTCGCGGCGTACGCCGGTCACGAGGAGGACCTGCCGTTCGACCAGCACCTGCTGATCGCGCTGGTCGCACCCCGTCCGGTCTACGTCGCGAGTGCGGAGGACGACACCTGGGCGGACCCGTACGGCGAGTTCCTCGGTGCCCGGTACGCCTCTCCGGTCTACCGCCTGCTCGGCGTCGAGGGCCTCGCGGCCGAGACGATGCCGCCGGTGTCGGCGCCGGTGTCGAGCCGGGTCGGCTACCACGTCCGGCCGGGCGGGCACGCGATGACCACGTACGACTGGGAGCGGTTCGCCGACGCCGCGGACCGCCACCTCGGCCCGCGCTAGCCTGTCCCGGTGCCCGCGACGTCCGCCCCCACACTCCGACAGGTGGTCGAGGTTCTCGACCGGCTCTACGACCCCGGCTGGGCGGCCGACTGGGACGCCGTCGGACTGGTGTGTGGTGATCCCGACGCCGAGGTCTCGCGGGTGCTGTTCGCGGTCGACCCCGTGCTCGAGGTCGTCGACGAGGCCCTGGCCTGGAATGCCGACCTGATCGTCGCCCACCACCCGCTCTTCCTGCGAGGCGTCCACGGCGTCGCGGCGACGACCCCCAAGGGCCAGGTCGTGCACCGGCTCCTCACCGCGGGGGTCGCCCTGCACGTGTGCCACACCAACGCCGACGCGGCCGATCCGGGCGTGTCCGACGCCCTCGCGGCGGCGCTCGGCCTGACCGGTCTCCGTCCGCTCGACCCGCGGCCCGAGCCACCCGGCGTCGGCGTCGGCAGGGTCGGCGCCCTGCCGCGGCCCGAGCGGCTCGACGCCTTCGGCCGGCGGGTGGCGGCCGCGCTGCCGGCGACCGCCCATGGCGTCCGTGTCGCGGGCGACCTCGCGCGCGAGGTCTCGACCATCGCGGTGTGCGGCGGTGCCGGCGACTCCTACCTCGACGCCGTACGCCGTCTGGGCGTCGACGCCTACGTCACCGCCGACCTGCGACACCACCCTGCCTCGGAGGCCGGGCAGCACGCCGACGCCCCGGCCCTGGTCGACGTCTCCCACTGGGCCAGCGAGTGGCCGTGGCTGGCCGACGCGGCGCGGCGGCTGGCGGATGGCCTCCGCGGCCTGGGCACTACGGTGGAGACCCGCGTCTCGACGACATGTACGGATCCCTGGGTGGTCCGTGCGGATGACGTCCGTCCGGACGACAGCCACGGAGGGAAGGTCCACTGAACGCCGACCCGTTCATGCAGCTCCGGTTGCTCGACGTCCAGGCACTCGACGTCCGCCTCGACCAGCTGGCGCACCGCCGCCGCACCGTGCCCGAGGCGGCGGAGGCGGACCGGCTCCTTGGCGAGCGCAAGGAGCTCGAGTCCGCCGTCGTCGCCGCCGAGACCGAGGCGAGCGACCTGGGTCGCGAGCAGCGCAAGGCCGACGCCGACGTCGAGCAGGTGCGCTCCCGTCGCGAGCGGGACGAGAAGCGCCTCCAGGCGGGCCAGGTCGGCTCGCCCAAGGAGCTCGAGGGCCTCCAGCACGAGATCGAGTCGCTCACGAAGCGCCAGTCCGACCTCGAGGACATCGAGCTGGAGATCATGGAACGCCTCGAGGCGGTGACCACCCGCCAGGACGAGCTCGGGTCCCGGCGGAGCGAGCTCGACGCCAAGCTGGCCGAGACCGAGCAGGCCCGCGACGCGGCGTACGCCACGATCGACGGCGACGCCGAGCAGGCACGCCGCGAGCGCGCCGACGCGGCCGGAGGCATCAGCGACGAGCTGCTCACGCTGTACGAGAAGCGGCGGGCGCAACACGGCGGGATCGGCGCCGCCGCCCTACGCCGGCGCCGGTGCGAGGGCTGCCGGATGGAGCTCGACGCCAGCTACCTCGCACGGATCGCAGCGGCACCGCCCGACGAGGTCCAGCGCTGTGAGGAGTGCGGACGCATCCTCGTCCGTACGCTCGAGGCCGGCGTGTGATCGTCCTTGTCGCGCAGGCTCGTGGTCGAGGCCGACGGTGGTGCACGGGGGAACCCCGGCCCCGCGGCGTTCGGCGCGGTCGTCCGTGACGCGGAGTCCGGTGCGGTCCTGGCCGAGGTCGCCGAAGCGATCGGCTCGGCCACCAACAACGTCGCCGAGTACCGCGGGCTGATCGCCGGGCTGCGACTGGTCCGCGAGGTCGACGCCGACGCGACCGTCGAGGTCCGGATGGACAGCAAGCTGGTCATCGAGCAGATGGCCGGGCGCTGGAAGATCAAGCACGCCGACATGCGGCGGCTCGCCCTCGAGGCGCAGCGGCTCGTTCCGCCCGGCACCGCCTGGACATGGGTGCCGCGCGAGCGCAACAAGGCGGCCGACGCGCTCCTGAACCGCGTTCTCGACGGTGCCGAACCCGTCCGGTCTGTGTCGGTCGGCGCCGCAGCCGTCCCATCCGCCGACGAGGTCGTTCCCGCCGCCGAACCGTCCGGTCCACCGGTCGGCCGTGGCTGGGAGGCCGACATCGGTCCGCCGACGACCCTCCACCTCCTGCGGCACGGAGAGACGGCCCACTCGGTGGCGAAGCGCTTCAGCGGGACCGGCGGCGACGACCTTCCCCTGACCGAACGCGGTCGCGTCCAGGCCGAGCGGGCCGCAACCGCACTCGCGCGCCGTGGCGACGTGACGGCCGTGGTGACCTCGCCGCTGCGGCGTACCCGTGAGACTGCCGACATCGTGGCGAAGGCGCTGGACCTGCCGGTACGCGTCGAGCCGCGGCTCCGTGAGACGGCGTTCGGCGAGTGGGACGGCCACACGTTCGCGGAGGTCCGCCGACGCTGGCCGGACGCGCTCGAGCGCTGGCTCGGCTCGACGTCGGAGGCGCCGCCGGGCGGGGAGTCGTTCGACGAGGTGGACGCACGGGTCCGGGCCGCTCTCGACGGCCTCCTCACGTCGGACGCCGGTCGCTCGGTGGTCCTGGTGACCCACGTGACGCCGATCAAGCTGCTCGTCTGTCGGGCTCTCGGCGTGCCGGTCCCGACGATCTACCGGATGGAGCTCGCACCGGGCTCACTGGGCGAGCTCGCCTGGTACGCCGACGGCAGAGCGTCGCTGCGGGAGTTCGGACTCCAACCCGGAAGCGGCTGAGCGAGGCCATTCGGCTTGCGGACCACCGCCAGATCCTCAAGGCTGTCCGCGTGCTCCGTCCTCAGATTCGTATCGCCGCCGCCGACGGTGAGCACGTTCGCGCCGGTTTCGCACGGATCAGGGCCGAGCTCGACATTCCGGACGGGTTCCCGGCCCCGGTGACCGAGGCCGCCGAACGCGCGGCCGCGGCGGTCCGGCTGCCGGCCGTGGACCGGACCGACCTGCCGCTCGTCACGGTCGATCCGGCTGACTCCCGCGACCTCGACCAGGCCGTCCACATCCAACGCCGACGAGGCGGCTACCGCGTCCACTACGCCATCGCGGACGCAGCGGCCTTCGTCGAGCCCGGGGGAGTGCTCGACCAGGAGACGCACCGGCGGGGAGTCACGCTGTACGCGCCGGACCGCCGCACGCCCCTGCATCCCGATGTTCTCTGTGAGGGTGCCGCGAGCCTGCTGCCTGGCGTGGACCGGCCGGCTCTGCTCTGGACGATGGAACTCGACGCCGCCGGCGACGGAGTGGGCATCGAGGTGAGCAGGGCGCTCGTCCGCAGCCGCGCGAAACTCGACTACGCCGGCGTCCAGCGGGCCCTCGACGACGGTACGGCCGACGAGGGGCTGCAGCTGCTCCGCGAGGTCGGCCGGCTCCGCGAGGAGCGCGAGCGCGACCGGGACGGCGTCAACCTCCCGACCCCCGAACAAGAGGTCGTCCAGGAGGGCACCGGCTGGACACTCGAGTATCGCGCCCCGCTGCCGATCGAGTCCTGGAACGCCGAGATGTCCCTGATGTGCGGCATGGCCGCCGCGCACCTGATGCTCTACGGCGAGATCGGCATCCTCCGCACCCTCCCGGCGGCCGACCCGCGCGACCTGGCCCGGGTCCGTCGCTCGGCCGCGGCGCTCGGCCTCCGCTGGCCCGCCGAGATGTCGTACGCCGCGTTCATCCGCGCGCTCGACCCCAACCGTCCTGCGCACGCCGCGCTGCTGGCGTCGTCGACCGTGCTCCTGCGTGGAGCGGGCTACACCGCGTTCGAGGGCGGCGTGCCCGAACACCCGGTGCATGCCGCGCTCGCCTCGGAATACGCGCACGTGACCGCGCCGCTGCGGCGGCTCGTCGACCGGTACGCCGCCGAGGTGTGTGTCGCGCTCTGCGCCGACCAGCCGGTGCCCGAGTGGGTACGCATGGCCCTCGAGGTCGTACCCAAGGAGATGGCGGAGGCCGAGAGGCGGGCGCACGCCTACGAACGCGCGGTCGTCGACCTCGTCGCCGCGGCTCTCCTGCAGGGACATGTCGGTGCGCACTTCACCGGCGTCGTCACCGAGGTCGACGAGCGCAGCTCCAAGGGAACCGTGCAGCTCCAGGATCCCGCCATCGAGGCGAGCGTCGCCGGCAAGGACCTCCCGCTGGGCAACCACGTCGAGCTCCGCCTTGTCGAGGCCAACGTCGTCCGGCGGCGGGTGCACTTCGAGCTCGCCTGATCGGCGCCGCGTCGCGGTCGTACGGGTAGGCGGCCGGTACCCTGGTCGACGGACGAGCCGGCCGGGCGGCCGCGTCGAGCCGCGGGCCTTGCCCGTGTCTCGCCGAGGAAAGTCCGGACTCCGAAGGGCAGGATGGTGGGTAACGCCCACCCGGGGCGACCCGCGGGACAGTGCCACAGAGAACAGACCGCCCGCGGCCCCTGGTCCGAAAGGTCCAGGGGTGCGGGTAAGGGTGAAACGGTGGTGTAAGAGACCACCAGCACCTGGGGTGACCCAGGTGGCTCGGTAAACCCCATCCGGAGCAAGGCCAAGAAGGGCCTGGTGCCTTCTGGTACCAGCCCGCGCAGGCGTTCGAGGGCTGCCCGCCCGAGCCTGCGGGTAGGTCGCTGGAGGTCGTCGGCAACGGCGACCCGAGAGGGATGGCCGCCGATCACAGAATCCGGCTTACAGGCCGGCTCGTCCGCCCCGCTTCTTGAAGCGGCCGATGACTCCGCCTTCAATGGACGGTGGCGTGCCGACGGGGAGCCGCGGCGGGTGGGTCGCTGGCCCGGTACGCCGAGGAGGTCCGGCAATGGCGCAGATCGCTCGTGGCGGGAGGTTCGCACGGGTCATCACCCGGATCCTGATCGCCGGCATCGCCGGCCTGCTCCTGACCACCAGCTGCGCCGCGGCGCATCCGGAGGACACGACGGACACACCCACGCCGTCGGGCACGCGGGTGCCCGGGACGCGGGTGCCACCACCGACGACACCGCCTGGCCCGTCCGGGTGCTCCGGTCCCACGACACCGCAGATGTTGCCGAACGAGGGCATGGAGGACACTCGTTCGGAGGCGAAGGACTATCCACGGCTCCGCGGCGCCAGTGACATCGTCTGGCACCAGCGGACCGGACGGTTCCGGTTGGAGCTCGCCAACCCCACCTGCGCGAGCTGGAACGACACCCAGCTGAGCTTCTTCCTCGGCAGGGTGAGCCGCGATCCGTCCGTCGTCAGCCTGGAGTACGCCTCGCCGTCGGGGTGGAAGCGGCTCCGCCTGGGCTGGGTCGATCCCGAGGAGCCCGAGGAGATCGCGAGCGAACCCCTGCTCGTCGACTTCCGGTCGGGCGAGCGGAAGGCGTACGACTTCCGGTTGACCCTCCCCAAGGCCCTGGCGACACCGAGCGCCTTCGCCGGGATGGGGGCCCGCCTGGACGCGGCCGGTGAGCACGCGTACGAGTGGAGCTCCACGATCCAGGTCGAGTCCCGTACCCCCCAGCAGCTCTCGGTCACGGCACCGCCGTCGGTAACGCCGCGAGGGGCGCCGGCCGCGTTCACGGTCGAGGTCCACAACCAGGGCGACCTCGGAGCCAACGACCGGGTTCGCCTCGATCTCGTCACGTCGTCCGCGGCCGCACGGCAGGTCGTCGCCGCGACGGCGTTGTTCGAGATGTTCCGCGCCGGTGGCTGGCGTCCGCTGGATGCCCGGTTCCCGGCCACCCCGTCGTTCTCGCTGCCGCCGGGTGCGTCGCGTACGTTCCGCTTTCGCGTGCGGCTTGGTCCGTATCCTGGCGGGGACCCGCTCGAGGTGGGTGCCCAGCTGCGTCGGGTGGCGGTGCCGCCGGACAGGAGGCCGTTGGCATGGGAGGCCCGGCCCGTGCCGCTTCGGGTGCCGGACGTCTCGGCGCTGGTGCCGGCGCGCCCACCGAAGGCGGGTGAGACCGCGGAGTTCGTGGTGTCGGTGTCCAACCACAGCGGAGTCGACTACGGCCTCGTCCTGGAGGTCCTGGTCTACGGGCGGCGGTTCGTCGACCGCTACAGCTATCGGGTCGGTGCCGGACCGTGGCATCCGCTGCACCTACCGGCCCAACCGCAGATGCCTGTCGTCGCGCTGCCTCCGTCCGGCCTGGTGGCTCCCGACGGCTTCGACCAGACGTACGCGCTGCGCCTGGAGGTCGGCCGTCGACCGACGGAGGCGATGAACTACTCCGTGGTCCTGCGGGACCCCGCACACCAGCTGGAGATCAGGCGGCTCTCGGGCAGCGTGCGCTAGGAACACCGACAGGTCAGAAGCAGAGCGGGTCAGGAGGACCGGTCAGGAGTAGGAGCGGGCCTGGAGGGAGTACAACTCGGCGTACAGCCCGGCCTGGTCCATCAGCGTGTCGTGGCTGCCCCACTCGCCCACGCTGCCGTCGACGACGACGAGGATCAGGTCGGCCGAGCGCACGGTCGAGAACCGGTGCGAGACGAGGACCGTGATCGCTCCGGCCGCCGCTCCCAGGTGGCTGGCGGACGCGACGCCCTCGAACAGCGCGTGCTCGGTGGGGGCGTCGAGGCTGGCAGTCGGTTCGTCGAAGAACTGCACGAGCGGCGTCTGCCGCATCAGCGCCCGGCCGAGTGCGAGCTTCTGCCACTGGCCCACCGAGAGGTCCACACCGTCGTCCCAGGTTGAGCCGAGCTGGGTGTCACCGCCGTGCGGCAGTCGCGGGAACACCTCGGGCGCCTGGGCGCGCTCCATGGCGGCCGCGACCGCGCGCTCGTCGTCGAGGTACGGCAGGTCTCCGACTCCCACCGCCTGCCGGGCGGGCAGTTCGAGCCGGGCGAAGTCCTGGAACGCCGCCGACAGGCTGGCCCGCCACTGCTCGATGTCCAGCGCGGCCAGGTCGACTCCGTCGACGAGGATCCGGCCCTCGGTCGGCTCGTACAGCCGGCAGAGCAGCTTCACGAGCGTGGTCTTGCCCGCGCCGTTCTCTCCGACGAGGGCGACGACGCTTCCCGCGGGCAGGTGGACGGAGACGTCGCGGAGGACCCAGCGGTCGGTGCCGGGATAGCGGAACGACACGCGGTCGAACGTGACCCCCTGCGTGAGGCGCACCGGTGCGGGCTGGTCGCCGGTGCCGGCGCGGGCGACGGCGGCCGCGTAGTCCTGCAGCCACAGGAGCCGGCCGGCCGCCCGGAGGACGCGGCCCAGGCCCGCCACGTTGTACGCCGGGCCCACCACCTGGTGCTGTACCTGCCGGCAGACGACGATCGCCGTCACGACCTCGCCCGCCGAGGCGGCGCCCCGGCTCGCCCGCCAGAGCACGAACCCCACCGCGAGAGCGAAGCCGAGCGCGAACAGGAACGTCCGGAGCGTGCCCGCGAGCGCACCCTTGAACTCGGCGGCCTGGACCGGCCGGCGGGCTCCCAGCCAGGAGCCGCGCATCCGGTGGAGCACCTCGTCCTGCAGGCCGAACACCCGGAGCTCCATCCCGGCGTTGCGGTCGACGGTGAGCCCACGCAGGTGGCGCGAGAGCCGGCTCGGCGGTGCCGACTCGGCCTCCGCCATCGCCTGCCAGCGTTGTTGCAGTGCCACGATCGGAAGTGCCGGCAGCGCGAACAGCACCAGGAGAAGGACGAACGGGTGCAGCAGGGCGAGCACGACGCCGGTGCCGATCGCGTTCACCAGCGCGTTGGCCGTCGTGATCAGGGAGTTGAGGGACTGCCCGAGGATGCCCTGGCTCTGGCGGAGCAGCTCCAGCCGGTCCTGGTAGTCGGCGCGTTCGTGGTGCTCGAGCCCCGGCAGCCCGCCGGTCAGCCGGGCGATCTCCTGGTCGAACGCGAAGCCGACGCGTTCGGCGAGCCCGACGCGGATACCCGTCCCCACATGGGCGGCGACGAACCGGAGCGTGATCGCGAGCACCAGGCCCGCGCAGCCGACGACGATACGGGTGCCGTCGCGATCGAGGATGCCGTCGGTGAGAACGCCGAGACACACGCCGAGGAGCGGATACATCAGTCCGCCCAGTGGCTCGAGCAGGGTGCCGAGGGAACGCCAGGGGTCCGTCCGCCAGGCGGTGCCGACGAGGAGACCGAGTTCGCGCAGTCGCTCACGCACGGCAGCTCCCCGATGCCGTGCCGGCCGAGGGACTCGCGGCGGCGGCCGTGGCGACGCCGAACCGCTCGGCCTGCAGCCGGAACATCCGGGCGTACCGTCCACCGTCGGCCATCAGCGCGTCGTGGGTGCCGTCCTCGACGATCCGGCCGTCGGCCAGGACGACGATCCGGTCGGCATGCCGGACGCTCGAGAGCCGGTGTGACACGAGGATCGTCGTGACGTCGCGGGTCACCTCGAGGAACCGGTCGAAGAGCTCGGTCTCCGCGCGTACGTCGAGGTTCGCGGTGGGTTCGTCGAGGATGAGCAGGCCCGCACCGCCGCGAACGGCGGCGAGCGCCCGGGCGAGCGCGACCTTCTGCCACTGGCCGCCGGACAGGTCGACGCCACCTGCGTAGCCGCGGGCGAGGACGGTGTCCCATCCGTTCGGGACCGCCGCCGGGAGGTCGCCGGCTCCGGCGTCGCGCAGCGAGGCCTCGCAGTCGGGCCGGCTGTCGAGGACGGACAGACTACCGAAGCCGACGTTGTCGCGGAGCGGGAGTTCGTAGCGTACGAAGTCCTGGAAGATCACGCCGATGCGTCCCTCGAGGGCGGCTCGGCCGGTGTCGCGCAGGTCGGTGCCGTCGAGGCTGATGCGCCCGGCTTCGGCGTCGTACAGGCCACAGACGAGCTTGATGAGCGTGGACTTGCCGGCGCCGTTCTCTCCCACCACCGCAAGGGACTGGCCGGCGGGAACGTGCAGGTCGAGGTCGGCGAGGACCGGCCTGCCGCCCGGCCGGTAGGCGAACCTGACGCCCTGCAGGAGCACCTCGGCCGGCGCGCGGTGACGGGTGCGCGCCGCGGTCGGGGCCGGCGCTGGGAGCCGGCGCGGAAGGGGCGGCGCGGACGCGGCCAGCCGGGACTCGAGCCCGAGGACCTGCTGGGCGATCGAGGACGCCCGCCCGATCCGCCACTGCGGGTCGCCGAGGAACCCGAGGTCCTCCGTCGCCAGCGCGGCAAGGCCGTAGACCGTGAGCGCGCCGATGCCCAACCGTCCCTGGATCGCCTGCCAGCCGAGCGCGCCGAAGACCGCGGCGTGGGCTACCAGGACGACCGCGATGCCGACCACCAGCTCGCGCGCCGTTGCCCGGCGGGATCGCCAGACCGAGCCCATCGCGGCGAGCCAGGTGGAGGTGTACCGCTCACCCACCCAGCCGGCAAGTCCGAACACCCGCAGCTCCTTCGCCGTGGAGCCCTGGACCGCGAGGCTCCTGACGTACTCGGCCCGGCGGAGCCGCCCGCCGCCTTCGGCCCGGGCGATCGCGAAGCCGCGCTCCAGCCATCGGCTGGACACGACGTTGGCGGTGAGCCAGCCGGCCATGAGCACCAGCGGCGCCCACCACGCGAACGCGACGAGGATGGCGCCCGCACCGATGCCCGCGATCCGCCGGGAGACGTTGATGCGCAACGCCGGGACGGTCTGCAGGTGCAGGCCGCTGCGTTCGAAGTCCGCTATCGCGGCGAGGTCGGTCGCCACCTCCGGCGACTCGAGTGGGCCGACTCCGCGTGGTGACAGGCAGGCGCGCCCGGTGGTCTCGGCGATCGCGAGTACGTAGCGCGTGTTGAGGACCTCCGTCGCGTACCTCGCGAGCGCGATGCCGGCACCGCTGAGCGCGAAGCCGAGACTCACCAGCGCGAGGGCGAGGAGAGCCCGCTTGCCAGCGGGCGAGGCGAGACCGCCCTCGAGGGCGTCGGGGACCGCGCCCACCAACATGCCGGTGACGAGCACGACGGCGTTGGGCAGCAGTCCGAGCACGAGTGCGAGTGCCGCGGTCGCGACAAGGAGCCATCGGTCCGCTCTCCAGAGCAGGACGAATAGCGCTCGTGCACGCCGAAGGCGGTCCACGGAAAAGCCCCCATGTGCGTCCGTACGAAATGTCGCTTCGAAGACTATCGAGAATTGCGGCGGCGGCGGCGAAAGCTGCGCCGGTTACTTGCAGCAATAACATCACGGAGCGCTATGCGGTCACCGTGTGCAACCTGGTCACAAAGAGCGATGTAATCACTGAGTGCGACGGCGCTCCTGGTGCGAAAAGACCGGGTTGGCGCGCGTGATGAGATACCTGAATTCACCAGGGAAAGTTGTCGGCGGGTGCGCAGATCTGCAGTGTTCGGGGAATTGTTTCGCAGGTCCACGCGAGATGCCGTTCCGACGCGGGCACCGGTTCGGGTATTCACAGCGCGGCGACCGCCCTGAAGATGCGCGCGTACCTCGGCGCCATGTGGTGGTGGGAATAGGCCCGCACCATCTGCAGGCCGCGCCGGACCAGCCGGCGCCGGCGTTCGGAGTCGGTCACCGCCTCCGCGAGCGTCGCCGCGAGTTCGTCGGTGTCGCCGGGTTCGACGAGGTAGCCGTCCGTTCGGTCGTTGACGAGCTCGACGAACGGGCCGAACCGGTGGGCAACGACCGGCGTGCCGCATGCGCGCGCCTCGAGGACGGGCAGCCCGATGCCCTCCTCCGTGGAGCAGATGACGACCGCGTCGCTCGCCGAGTACAGCGCCGGCATCTGGTGGTCGGGGAACGAGCGGCAGGTGACCTGGTGGGAGATGCCGAGTTCGCGCGCGAGCTCGGCGTAGTACGACGGCAGCGTCTCGACGTCGGTGCACACGAGGCGCACCCGGCGCCCCAGCCTGGCCTGCAGGTCGGCCACCGCGTGCAGGAGGTAGTCGAAGCCCTGCTTGCGAAGGCTGGGGCAGGTCAGCAGGACCTCGTCGCTGACGGCCAGCTGTTCACGGATGCGGCGTGCGGCCGGTCCGTCCTCGCGGAACGCCGACAGGTCGACGCCCGGCGGAACCACCTCGATCTTGTCCTGGCTGACGCCGAGCTCGATGTACTTGCGGCGTACGTACTCCGTGTGCACGACATGGGTGTGGATCCGGCACGAGCGCAGCGCCTTCTTGATGTGTTCCTGGCTGGTGATCGGCGCGTCCGTGCCGAGTCGCTCCGCCTCCCTCCGCACGTACGCGTCACGGCGGTACGCCGCATGCCCGACGTGGACGTGTGGGATGTCGAGCTCCTGCGCGATCTCGATCCCGATCGACAGGTCGGCGAAGATGTGCGAGTTGACGAGGGAGACGTCCTGCTTCCGGAACAGCTCCACCGCCCGCTCGGTCACGGCGGACGCCACCCGGCGGAAGCCCGACTGTTCGAACGGGTCCGAGGCTCCGAACCGGCCCTGGCGGGCGGCTCGCGCCGCCTCGAAGAGCTTTCCGTACTCGGGGAGTCGGACCGTGGGATAGCCGGCTCCCGGTGCCGGCCCGAGACGGTGGCCGGACGCCCGGGTGAGGACCACCGGCCATATCCCGAGCTCGGGATAGTGATCGACGGTGTAGCTGTGGATTCTCGGAATACCGCCGTGGTCGGGTGGAAAGAAGTGGCTCAGGATGCCGACCGCGAACGCCGCGCTGGAGGGCGAATTGCCTCGGTCCACCGGCCTCGCTCCTTTCGGAGAACGACAGCGTCCGCCGGCCGAATCCTGCGCCGGCGGAATCGTTCGACAGCCGAGAATGGGTATTTACGATGCGCGGCGTAGCCGTGCGTCGACGTCGGGGAGACGCGTTTCTGGTGCGCGTCTCGCGGGCGGATGTTGATCTTTCGAGACTAGCCAGGGGAGCTGCGCGACCGCACCACACGTCCTGATGCGGTCAGCGTGCGCGGTGTGTCGCATGGATCCGCACCACCGGTGGGACGTGACGGACCGACCTGCACGGACCGACCTGCACGGACCGACCTGCGTGGGCGCGAGCCCCGACCCGCACGAGACAATGGCGCGGGTTCGCCGACCTGGCCGTCGTACGCCGAAGGGAGCATGTCGTGCCTGGACCGCTGTCGGATGTCGTCGTCGTCGACCTGTCCCGCGCGCTCGCCGGGCCGCACGCGGCCATGATGCTCGGCGACATGGGCGCGCGCGTGATCAAGGTCGAGCACCCCGAGGGCGGTGACGACTCCCGCGGTTGGGGTCCGCCGTTCGTCGGTCCGGACTCGAGCCCGGAGGCGACCTACTTCCTGTCGTGCAACCGCAACAAGGAATCGGTCGTCCTCGACCTCAAGAGCGACGAGGGACGCAACGACCTCCAACGCCTGCTGCGGCACGCCGACGTCCTGGTCGAGAACTTCCGGCCCGGTGTGCTGAGCCGGCTCGGGTTCTCCGAGGAGCGGCTGGCTGAGCTCAACCCGCGCCTCGTGGTTCTCTCGATCACCGGCTTCGGACACGACGGTCCCGAGGGGGAGCGGGCCGGATACGACCAGATCGCCCAGGGCGAGGGCGGCCTGATGTCCATCACCGGGCCCGCGCCGGACCAGCCGATGCGGGTCGGCGTACCCATCGCGGACCTGCTCGCCGGGATGTACGGCGCGTACGGCGTCGCCTCCGCCCTGCACGAGCGCGCCAGGACCGGCCGGGGGAGGATCGTGCGCACCTCGCTCCTCGCCGCGATCGTGGGTGTCCACGCCTACCAGGGCACGCGCTACACCGTCGCCGGCGAGGTGCCGCACGCGCAGGGCAACCACCACCCGTCGATCTGCCCGTACGGCCTGTTCCACTGTGCCGACGGCATGGTGCAGATCTCGGTCGGCAGCGAGGGCCTGTGGCGGCGGTTCGCCGCGGCGTTCGGGCTCCCCGTCGACGGCGAGGGCTTCTCGTCCAACGCCGCGAGGGTCGGCAACCGCACGGACGTCATCGCAGCGGTCGAGCGGGCGTTCGCGGACTGGCCGATGGCGGGCCTGCTGCCGCGGCTCGCCGAGGTCGGCGTACCGGCCGGAGAGGTCAAGACCATCGACCAGGTGTACGGCTGGGAGCAGACCAGGTCGCAGGGACTCCTCGTCGACGTCGACCACGCGTCCCTCGGGCGGATCGAGCTACCCGGGCCGGCGATCCGCCTCGACGACAACGCCTATGCCGGTGCGCGCGAGGCCAACCTCGCGCCACCCACGCTCGGCCAGCACACCAAGGACGTCCTCGCCTGGCTCGACGAGCTCGACGGGGTTGACGGGATCGACGGCCCGGCCTGACCCGGCATCCCACCGCGGATCCGGTGCCTAGCCGTTCCACGTGGTGACGACGACCTCGCGGGCGCGGTCGTACGCGACCTTGGGCGCGCCGTCGACCTCGACGTCCGCGCGTTCCCTGGTCCGCTCCGTCGCGAAGTGGAGCCGCTCGGCCCGGGCCCACGCGTCCCAGTACGGTTCGAAGCCGCCGTTGTCGCGCTCGGTCGCCCTCACGCGTCGCGTTCCCACCGGTGCGTCCACCCAGATCCGGAGGCTCGCCACGGCGTCGACCGGACGGTCCGCCGAACCCACGCCCTCGACGACGAGTGCGGGTGCGAGTGGGACGTCGTGCCACTCCGCATAGCGGCCACGGACCCAGTCGTACCGCTGGTACCTCCCGGGCCGCCCGGACCCGATGGGTGCGAGCACCCACGAGACGAGCCGCGGCCAGACCGTCGGTAGTCCGGACCATCCGTCGTACAGGTCGTCCATGCGGACGACCGGGACGTCATCGAGCGCCTCGGCCAGTCGCCCGGCCAACGAGGACTTCCCCGAGCACGTGGGCCCGTCGATGCATACGAGCCGCGTCGCACCGAGCCGCGGTGGTGCCGCGAGGACGCGGGCGGCGAGGTCCGCCACCGGGCGTACGCCGCGCGTACGCGCCGAGCTGTCGGGCGCGCCGTCGAGGGAGGTCACGCCCGCACGCTAGTCCGTCCGCAGCGGGCGCCGTGTCCCGCTGCCACGCGGTGCCGACCTGCCGCGGCGCGAGCCCGGTCGCCCGCAGCCGGCGCGGACCCGTCCCGTTATCGTCACGGCATGCCGTTTCGACAGCGTCTGTCCGTCCTGGTCGCTCTCGCGGCGGCTCTCTCGGCCTGGGCCGTGCTGGCGGGGTGTGCGGCGCCGGTGGCCCCCTCCGTCGACGAGGACAGCGGCGGTCGGCCCACCCGCCCGGCACCCACCCCTTCGTCGACCACCCGACCCGCACCCGGTGCATTGCCCCCCAACGTCGTACGCCTCGCCAGCGGCCGCATCTACGTGCTGCCGAACCAGCCGGACGTCGACCCGCGGGCGACGCGTCCGCTGCTCGTGGTGCTCCACTCGTTCGGCGGCACGTGGACCCGGCTCGAGCGGGCGGCGCGGTTCCTGCCGCGGGCCAAGGGACAGGGACTGGCCGTCGCGTACGGCATCGGACGCGACCGGTCGTGGAACGCCGGCAGTTGCTGCGGCTGGGCGCAGTCGCACGAGGAGAACGACCTGAAGTACCTCGTCGACCTCGTGTCCGACGTCCAGCGCCGGGTACCCGACATCGACGGCCGCCGGATCTACCTCACCGGGTTCTCCAACGGCGCGATGATGACCCTGCGAGCCGTGTGCGAACGTCCCGACGTCTTCGCGGCAGGCGTCGGCGTGGCCGGTGCGCTGGTCGGCAGGTGCGCGGGCGGCTCGCCGGTCCACTACCTCGAGATCCACGGCACCGTTGACGACGTGGTGCCGTACGCAGGTGGCAAGGTCCCGTGGCTCGGCCTGTCGTTCGCTCCGGTGCGCTCGCTGCCCGACCGGATCCGGTCCCAGGCGCCGGGCTCGGTCGCCGAGGTCCGCTCCTACCCCTGCGGTCACGTGTGGCCGACGGCCGGGCCCTGCCGGGTCGACGCGACAGCCGCCGTTCTCTCGTTCGTCCGCCGGTTCGCGCTCGACCAGGCGGGGGAGTACCACGTGGCGCTGGACCGGGCCCCGCGGTAGCCGTCCGGGTGCCGCCGCCGCGGGCTGGTAGGCTTGGCCTTCGGCCAGCCCGGCCGGTCGTCCCATACGGCAGTCCGGGCTCCCAAGCGGAGATCCATCTCCCACCCGCAGCGATCTCACGATCGTCGGGTCCGGCCGGTCGCCAGAGCACCCCGGTGCTCAGCAGGCGGCCAGCGTGGCGCGCGAACCTTCGGGTCCGGTGCGCCGCACCACCGGGTGATGGGCTTCCGTGGAGAGAGCACGGAAGCCTTTTTCGTGTTCTCGCAGCACCCGACGTGCCCGCCACCGGGCACAGACAATGGCGTACCACCATAGGAGGGTCCTCATCGCCACAGAGCTTCGCGTCAACGAGCGGATCCGGGTCCCCGAGGTCCGGCTCGTCGGACCAAACGGCGAGCAGGTCGGCATCGTGCGCATCGAAGACGCCCTGCGTCTCGCGCAGGAGGCAGACCTCGACCTGGTCGAGGTTGCCCCCACAGCCAGACCGCCGGTCTGCAAGCTGATGGATTTCGGGAAGTTCAAGTACGAAACCGCTCAGAAGGCCCGGGAAGCTCGGCGCAACCAGGCCCAGACCGTGATCAAGGAGATGAAGCTCCGGCCCAAGATCGACCCGCATGACTACGACACCAAGAAGGGTCACGTCGTGCGGTTCCTCCGCCAGGGCGACAAGGTCAAGATCACGATCATGTTCCGCGGACGCGAGCAGTCCAGGCCCGAGCTGGGCTTCCGGCTGCTGCAGCGCCTCGCCGAAGACATCGCCGACCTCGGCTTTGTCGAGAGCCAGCCCCGCCAGGACGGCCGCAACATGATCATGGTGGTGACTCCGCACAAGCGGAAGTCCGAGGCGCGTGCCGACGTCGAGGCCGACAAGGCCAGGCGGGCCGCGGAGCGGGAAGCGGACCGGGCCGCGGAGCGGGCCGAGCGCTCGCCCCAGCCGGTGCGGGAGGACCGCGCACCGCAGACCGCGGACGCCGAGTAGTACCCAGGCTGACCTGCCAGCAGTATTCGAGCACCACGTCGGGAGTGCTGTGTGCCCTCGACGTCGACGCAAGGGACAACCATGCCGAAGATGAAGACCCACAGCGGGTCCAAGAAGCGGATCCGGGTGACGGCCACCGGAAAGCTCAAGCACAAGAGCGGTGGACGCCGCGCGAAGATGGAGAAGAAGGCGTCGAAGGTGATCCGGCGACTGAAGCCGGCCTCCGACGTGACCCCGTTCGACCGCAAGAAGTTCAAGCGGCTGCTCGCGCGCTGAACGCGCGGTCGACCGGAGAACCAACCAGCCCCCGTGACGCCGCCGGGGACCGTCGCCCACCATCCCGATGAACCACCCCGCGCTCCCGTGGCGGAGCCGGGCACGTCTGAGCAAGGAGTACGCCAGTGGCACGCGTGAAGCGGGCGGTCAACGCCCACAAGAAGCGTCGCGAAATCCTCGACAAGGCCAAGGGCTACCGCGGCCAGCGCTCGCGCCTCTACCGCAAGGCGAAGGAGCAGGTCACCCACTCGCTGGTCTACGCCTACCGCGACCGCCGGGCCCGCAAGGGCGACTTCCGTCGCCTCTGGATCACCCGGATCAACGCGGCTGCGCGCCAGAACGGCATGACCTACAACCGCTTCGTCCAGGGCCTGAAGGCCGCGGGCGTGGAGGTCGATCGCAAGATCCTCGCCGATCTCGCGGTCACCGACGCCGCCGCCTTCGCGTCCCTCGTCGAGGTCGCCAAGAAGGCCCTGCCCGCCGAGTCCGAGGCCGCCTGACGGCGGCGAGGCGACGACACCTCACCGCCGCCACGTACGCACAGATGGCCGGACCGCAGCTCACAGATCCACGCGCCAGCCGCGTCGTCGCGGCTCGCCGCCTGGTCAAACGCGCGTTCCGTAGCCGTGGCCGGCAGTTCCTGGCCGAAGGCCCGCAGTCGGTCGCCGAGGCGCTCGCCCTGCCAGGTGTCGTCCAGGAACTGTTCGCCACGGGACCGGCGGCCGAACGCCACGAGGACCTGGTCGGCGCGGCCGCGGACGCGGACATACCCGTCCGCCACGTGTCGGGCGAGGTGTTCGACGGCCTGGCCCAGACCGTGACGCCACAGGGTGTGCTCGCGGTCTGCCGCTTCGTCGACGTGCCGTACCCCGAGATCGTCGCGGCGGAGCCCCAGCTCCTCGCCCTGCTCGCGCAGGTACGCGATCCGGGCAACGCCGGCACGGTCCTGCGGTGTGCCGACGCCGCGGGCGCCGATGCGGTCGTGTTCACCGACGCCTCGGTCGACGTCTACAACCCCAAGTGCGTCCGTGCCTCCGCGGGCAGCCTGTTCCACCTCCCGGTGTCGGTGGGCGTCTCCGTCGACGAGGGAGTCGCGGCGCTGCGGAGCCGCGGGGTCACGGTCCTGGCCGCCGACGGTGCGGGCGACCTCGACCTCCCGGCGGCGGCCGAGCGTGGCCTGCTCTCCGGGCGTACGGCGTGGATCTTCGGCAACGAGGCCTGGGGGCTGCCGCAGCCGACGCGGGACCTCGCCGACGCGGTCGTCCGGGTGCCCGTCTTCGGCCGAGCTGAGAGCCTCAACCTCGCCACCGCCGCCGCGGTCTGCCTCTATGCCTCGGCCAACGCGCAGCGGGCGCCGGGCGGCTGCCGCGCCGTGACGACGACGACTCCCTAGACTTCCCGGCGTACGACTGGACGAGGGGAACGCGAGCGACAGATGTCGGGCCCGAACACCAACTACGACCCCGTCGAGGTGACACCGCTGCACGCCGACGAGGTGGCACGGATGCGTGACGAGGCGCTCGCCGCCATCGCCGCCGCCGCCGACCTCGACGCGCTGCGTGCGGCCCGGCTCGCCCACGCGGGTGACCGAAGCCCCTTGGCACTCGCCAACCGCGAGATCGGCGCGCTGCCGCCCCAGGCCCGCAAGGACGCCGGGAAGCGGCTGGGAAGCGCACGTGGAGCGGTCACCCAGGCGCTCACCTCCAGGCAGGCCGTTCTCGAGGCCGAGCGGGAGGCCCACATCCTGGTCGAGGAGGCCGTCGACGTCACCCGGCCTTGGGACATCGAACCCCGCGGTGCCCGGCACCCGCTGACCACCGTTTCAGAGCGGGTCGCCGACGTGTTCGTCGCGATGGGCTGGGAGGTCGCCGAGGGCCCCGAGGCCGAGGCCGAGTGGTTGAACTTCGACGCGCTCAACATCCCTCCGGACCATCCGGCCCGTACGACGATGGACACGTTCTTCGTCGCGCCACCGGAGAACGGCGTCGTCCTGCGCACCCACACCTCGCCCGCCCAGGCGCGAACGATGCTCGCCCGCAAGCCGCCGATCTACGTCGTCTGCCCGGGCCGCGTCTACCGCACCGACGAGCTGGACGCGACGCACACGCCCGTCTTCCACCAGGTCGAGGGTCTGGTCGTCGACGAGGGCATCACCCTGGCCCACCTCAAGGGCACGCTGGACCACTTCGCGCAGGAGATGTTCGGTGCGGGCCTCACGACGCGGTTGCGGCCCTACTACTTCCCGTTCACCGAGCCGAGTGCCGAGCTCGACCTGCAGTGCTTCGTGTGCCGCGGCGCCTCGGTGGGCAATCCCGAGCGGCCATGCCGCACCTGCGGCAGCGAGGGCTGGATCGAGTGGGGCGGCTGCGGCGTCGTGAACCCGCGGGTCCTCACCGCGTGCGGCATCGACACCGACCGCTACTCCGGTTTCGCGTTCGGGATGGGTCTCGAACGCACGCTGATGTTCCGGCACGGCATCGAGGACATGCGCGACATGGTGGAAGGTGACGTGCGCTTCACCACGTCGTTCGGATGGGAGAGCTGATGCGGGTCCCGATGTCCTGGCTCCGCGAGCACGTCGACCTGCCTGGTGACGTGTCCGCCCGCGAGGTCGCCGACCGGCTGATCAGTGCCGGGCTGGAGGTCGAGGCCGTCGAGGAGGCTGGCGCCGACGTCACCGGTCCGCTGGTGGTGGGGCGGGTTCTCGCGTACTCCGAGGAGACGCACAAGAACGGCAAGACGATCCGCTGGTGCAGCGTCGACGTCGGCGAGACCGATCCGCGCGGCATCGTCTGCGGTGCCCGTAACTTCGCCGAGGGGGACCTGGTAGCGGTCGCCCTTCCTGGTGCCACGCTCGCCGGCGACTTCACGATCACCGCCCGCAGGACCTACGGGCACGTCTCCGACGGCATGATCTGCTCCGCCCAGGAGCTGGGCATCGGCGACGACCACGCGGGCATCATCGTGCTCGACCCCGGCGAAGGTTCGCCCGGCGACGATGCCGCACCCGTGCTCCACCTGAGGGACGACGTACTCGACATCGCCGTCACCCCCGACCGCGGCTACACGATGTCGATCCGCGGCGTGGCCCGGGAGGCGGCCACCGCGTTCGGCGTACCGTTCACGGATCCTGTCAAGGACGCGTTGACAGCACCGTCCGAGGCGGCCTACCCCGTCCGCGTCGACGATCCGGTCGGCTGCCCGGTCTTCGCCGCGACGACGGTCGTCGGGTTCGATCCGAGCCGGCCCAGCCCGCGATGGCTCACCCGTCGGGTCCAGCTCGCGGGCATGCGCCCGATCTCGCTGGGTGTCGACATCACCAACTACGTCATGCTCGAGGTGGGCCAGCCGATCCACGGGTGGGACCGTGCGTTGCTGCGCGGGCCTATCGTCGTACGCCGGTCGGAGCCGGGCGAGAAGCTCCAGACCCTCAACGGGGTCACCCGGGAGCTCGACCCGGAGGACCTCGTGGTTACCGACGACTCCGGCCCGGTCGGCCTGGGCGGCGTCATGGGCGGCGCCTCGACCGAGCTGTCCGACAAGTCGACCGAGATCGTGGTCGAGGCCGCGTACTGGGATCCGGTGGTCATCGCCCGCACCTCGCGCCGGCACAAGCTGTCGAGTGAGGCGTCCAAGCGGTTCGAGCGCGGGGTTGACCCGGCTGTCCAGGCGTACGCCGCGTCCCGCGTGGCCGAGCTGATGGTGCAGCTCGGCGGCGGGCGCGTCGAGGCGGCGACGTTGGTCGGAAGGCCGCCGGAGCGTCCTTCCGTGGTGACCCCCGCCGAGCACGCCGGTCGCGTGGCCGGTTACGCCATTCCCACCGACGTGGTCGTACGCCGTCTCGAGGACGTCGGCTGCTCGGTCGAGGCGGCCGGCACCGGGACCGGCGAGCTCACGGTCTCACCGCCCACGTGGCGGCCGGATCTCACCGACCCCAACGACTTCGCGGAGGAGGTCATCCGGCTCGAGGGCTACGACACGGTTCCGAGCGTGCTGCCGGTGGCGCCGCCCGGCCACGGACTCACCCACGAGCAGCAGCTGCGCCGGACGATCGGTCGGGTGCTCGCCGGCGCCGGATACGTCGAGGTACTCGCGTACCCATTCGTCGGTACGACCGACTTCGACCGGATGAGGCTCCCTGCCGACGACCCCCGGCGCCGGGCCCTCCGGCTGGCGAACCCGCTCTCGGAGGAGGAGCCCTACCTCCGGACGACCCTCCTTCCCGGCCTGCTGGCGACCGCCCGGCGCAACGTGGGCAGGGGGATGACCGACCTGTCGTTGTTCGAGACCGGCCTGGTCTTCCGGCCCGACGCCGACCCGCCACCGGCTCCGCGGCTTCCCGTCGACCGACGTCCGAGCAATGCCGAGATCGCTGCCCTCGACGCCGCCCTCCCGCGACAGCCGCGGCGGGTGGCGGTCGTTCTCTGCGGCGACCGCCTGCCGGCTGGCTGGTGGGGCGAGGGCCGGGCGGCCACCTGGTCCGATGCGGTTCAGGCCGCTCACACCGTCGCCGACGCCGCCCGGGTCCCGCTCACGGTCCGTACGGATGACCACGCGCCCTGGCACCCGGGGCGGTGCGCGGCGTTGTTCGCGGGCGACCGCCTCGTCGGACACGCGGGTGAGCTGCACCCGAGGGTGGTCGAGGCCTACGCCCTGCCTGCCCGTGCGTGCGCGATGGAGCTCGACCTCGACGAGCTGGGTGCGGTGACCGATCCGGTGCGTGCGCCGGGGATCTCGTCGTACCCCCTCGCCAAGGAGGACGTCGCCCTGCTCGTCGACGCGAGCGTCCCTGTGGCGGAGGTCGAGGCGGCGTTACGCGACGGTGCGGGTGACCTGCTCGAGTCCGTCCGCCTGTTCGACATCTACACCGGTCCGCAGGTCCCGTCGGGCACCACGTCGCTCGCCTTCGCGCTGCGTTTCCGGGCGCCCGACCGTACGCTCACCGACGCCGAGGTCAACGCCGCCAAGCAGGCCGCCGTCGACGAGGCCGGGCGCCGCACCGGCGCCGTCCAGCGCGGCGCCTGACCGAGAGACCGGCGGATGTCGGGTACACCGAGCACCACGGCGCTGGTCACAGGCGCGAGCCGGGGAATCGGCCGGTCGATAGCGCTCCGCCTGGCGGCGCGGCCGGGCATGCGGCTCGGCCTCGTGGCACGTGACGCCGACACGCTCGAGGCCGTACGCACCGAATGTGCGGACGCCGGAGCGACGACCGTGGCGGTGACGGCGGACGTCACGAGGCCCGAGGAGGTACGGTCCGCGGTCGGGGCCGTCCAGGCCGCCTGCGGAGCGGTCGACCTGCTCGTCAACAACGCTGGCCGGATCGAGTCGGCGGAGGTTCCCCTCTGGGAGTCCGATCCCGACGAGTGGTGGGCCATCGTCGAGGCCGATCTCCGCGGGCCCTACCTCTTCTGTCGTGCGGTAGTTCCCGAGATGGTGCGGCAGGGCCGGGGTCGGATCGTGAACCTCACGAGCGGAGCCGCCATCCGGGACAGCGCGATCTACAGCGCCTACGGTGCCGCCAAGGCCGGGCTCCTTCGCCTGACCGGCTCCCTCGTCGCCGCCGGCGACGAGCACGGGATTCGGGCGTTCGACGTGGCGCCAGGCCACGTGGAGACCGGCATGACGACGTTGATGCAGATGCATGCCGGCCGGTCCCGATGGACTCCTGTCGAGGCGACGACCGACATCGTCACCGCGGTCGCCGACGGGCGGCTGGACCCACTCACGGGACGCTATCTCCGCGCGGGAACGGACGACGTTGACGCGCTGCTGCGGCGCGCGGACGAACTCGCCCGCGCCGACGCCCGCACCCTGCGCCTGCGCCCGTACGCCGACGACGACCCGCTGGGCTGACCGCGCCGGCTGTCGCACATTTGTCGGTCGCCTTTCCGCGCTTTGACGGAAGGGCTTCCGTACTTGTTGGAATTGCCGTTCTCGCCCTTGGATCGCGGGTTCAATATGAACCTGAGCGGCGCTCCTGAAGCACCGCAGATGTCTTACCAAATTAGCTTCAGGAATCCAGGACGGGTTGCGATCTCACATGCAGATAACCTCGATCGGTCACGCAGGATTTTATATCGAGACCTCGGCCGGAACAATTCTGTGTGACCCCTGGGTCAATCCGGCCTACTTTGCGTCGTGGTTCCCGTTCCCGGACAACAGTGAGCTGAACTGGGACCTCTACCGGGAGCCCGACTACCTCTACATCTCCCATCTCCACCGGGACCACTTCGACCCCGAGCACCTGCGCAAGAACGTCTCGCCCGCGACGGCCGTCCTGTTGCCCGACTACCAGACGGAAGATCTCGAGAACGCCTTGCGCGACGTGGGATTCACCAACTTCGTCCGGGTGCCGAACTCGAACCCGATCATCCTCGAGACCGGCCTGCGCGTCATGATCGTTGCGCTCGTCTCCCCGAGTGACGGGCCGATCGGTGACTCCGCGCTCGCGGTCGACGACGGGCATGCGAAGATCCTCAACCAAAATGACGCGAAGCCCCTCGACCTGGACAACCTGCGTTCGTTCGGTGAATTCGACCTGCATCTTCTGCAGTTTTCCGGTGCCAACTGGTGGCCACTTGTCTATGACCTGCCCGAGACGGCAAAAGCGGCATTCGGCAAGAGTAAGCGGTCCAACGGCTTGGCCCGGGCGTACCGATATGTCGAGGAAATCGACGCGAAGTTCGTGGTTCCCTCGGCCGGGCCAGCGGCATTTCTGGATGACGAACTGATGCGGTTCAACGACTTCGACAACTCGCCGTCGAACCCGTTCCCCGACCACACGGTGTTTCTGGACCACCTCCGCGAGCACGGTAGGTACAACGGGCTGCTCATGGTGCCTGGAAGCGTGGTCGACGTCTCCAACGGCAAGGCGCACGTGCGGCACCCCGATGCGCACCCCCTGCGCCCGTACGAGGACAAGCGCCTCTACCTGCAGGCGTACGCCGACCGCATGCGTGACCGGATCGAGAAGGAGAAGGCGGCCTGGCCAGCGGCGTCGATCGACATCCCGGGCGAGATCAAGGCGAGGTTCGAGCCGCTGCTGAAGATCGCCGACCAGATCAGTACCGGTGTGGGCGCGCAGCTCCTGATGGAGATCGGTGACGACCGGATCGTGGTCGACTTCATCGACCGGGAGGTACGCCCCTGGGCCGGCGAGAAGTGCCGCTACCGGTTCCGGTTCGAGCGAGCGATGATCGAACGGCTGATCGCCGACAACGAGGGCGACTGGGTCAACAGCCTCTTCCTGAGCCTGCGGTTCGGTGCCTCGCGCGTGGGGCCGTACAACGAGTTCGTCTACACCTTCTTCAAGTGCCTGTCGCCGGAACGGATGACCTACGCCGAGAGCTGGTACGCCCAGCGCGAGGACACCGTGGAGGAGATCCAGCTCGGCGACTGGATGGTGCAACGCAAGTGCCCGCACCGCGGCGCGGACCTGAGCTACTTCGGAGAGGTGCACGGCGACCGGTTGCAGTGCTCCATGCACGGCTACGAGTTCGACCTGTCGACCGGACGCTGCGTCACCGCGAGCGACCGCCCGATCAAGGCGCGCCGGGTCGAAGCGAATGCCGGCGTCGCCGCCCAGGAGGGGACGCACGAGGTGCCGGAGGACTGAGCGTCCTTCCAGGACCGGGGTGACGTGACTGCGGCGGACGTACGGGCGGCGCTGGAGAGGACCTCTCGACGTCAGCGGGCCGTCAGACCGGCCACGGCCTCGGCCATGATCTTCGCCGTGGTGCCGCCGTGCCGTCGCGCGCGTTCGCTCTCCCCGGGCGTACTCACCGGTGGATCGCCGCCGTGGTCGGCCCACACGACGGACACGTGGTCGGCGCCGTCGACCTCCTCGAGGTGGACGGTCCAGTCGCGCGTCGCCAGCACCTGGGCGAGCGCGCGCGAGTGAGCGATGTCGACGGCGTGGTCCGCGGTCCCGTGGACGAGCCAGACCGGCAGAGGTGCGGCTTCGGAGGTCCGCGCGTCCTCGAGGGGCACGGTGCCCGTCGTGGGAGCCGCGGGGTTCTGGCCGTCGGGTCGCGGTCCGTACCCTCCGGCCACGCCGACGAACGCCTGGGGCTGCCAGCCGTCGACGATCTCGGGATGCAGCAGCAAGCCCATGCCGGCACGTGCGCCGCGTGACCAGCCGGCCAGGACCACCCGGGTCGGGTCCCCTTCGTACGCTGCGATCCGCGTACGGGTGAACGCGAGTGAGGTCAGCAGGTGGTGCCGCCCACGATCCGACGCGGTGGACCGCCAGTCGGGCACGACCACGACCGCACCTGCGGCGGCGACCGCTTCGGCGAGTCGACGAAGGACGGTTCGCTCCGCGACGCCTACGCCGTGCCAGAGGAGCACGACTGGATGTCCGCCGCCCGAGGCGGCGACATCGGACGGTTGGTAGATGTCGAGGCCTTCACCCGCGCCGTAGTCGAGGCCGCGGTGGACCATGATCGCATCGGCTGCTCCCATGGGTCCTTCCCGTCAGCCGCGCGCCAGCTCTCAGCAGCGCGTATGCCGCAGGCTGGCCACAGACGTCGTGCTTCGGGTACGAGATCGCGAGACATCCCTGCTGTCAGGACAACCGGATGTCTCGCGATCGTCGCAGTGCCCCGACCCATTCCGCGGCCCAGGCTAGGTCGGACCGGCTTGGGTGTCCACCAGGCGGTGTCCATCGGAGGTCCACCAGGGGTCCAGCAGGCGGGGTCCAGCAGGGTCCAGCAGGGTCCAGCAGGCGGGATCGCCGCGGCATGCGCCGGTGACATCCCGTCGGTGCGCCAGACGCACCCCGTTGCGGTGAGCGCACCAGCGACGCAACGGAGGTGGATCAGTCGTTCTCTGGGCGCAATCATGAATGTCCGGTTACGGCCCTGTGTCGGCCAGGGATGGCGCGGCTGTTGTCCAGCCAACCTGTGGCGCCTTATCGTCGCGGCAATCGCGTGACGAACCCTGCCGGTCGAGAGGCCGGCGAGGCTCCGAACTGCGGTCAGCCCCGAGCGTGATCTGGTGATGCCCCAAGGTCCAAGCACCGGGAGAGCGCTTACCCACAGAAATGGACGCCTCGAGAGAGCTTCCCGACGGAAAGGGTCGCACGATGACCACATCGCACGACGACCGCGTGCGTCCGACGCGACGAGACATTCTTCTCTGGGGTGGCGGTGCCCTCGCGGCCACGTCGCTCCAAGCGTGCTCCTTCCTCTCCACAGATCCGACCGGAAAGAAAGAAGGGGCCGCCGCGGGGGCTGCCAAAGGCAAAGAAGCGCCCAGCCTGGCGAAACTCGTCAAGGACGGGAAGCTGCCGAAGGTGTCGGAGCGATTGCCCAAGAACCCGCTCGTGGTGCGACCGACCAAGGACGTGGGCGTCTACGGCGGCACCTTCAAGAGCGTCATGCTCAACGCGGCCGACACGCCGTGGCTCGGCCGGACTGTGGGCTACGAGGCTCTGCTGCGGTTCGACCCGACCGGCACGAAGGTGGTCCCCAACATCGCCGAGGCGGTCAACGCCTCCAGCGACGGGCGCGAGTTCACCATCAAGCTCCGCGAGGGCATGAAGTGGTCGGACGGGAAGCCATTCACCGCCGACGACATCGTGTTCGCGATGAACGACGTCCTGCTCAACAAGGAGATCAACCCGGTCACGCCGGACTGGATCACCAGCGACGGCAAGCCCGCGACGGCGACCAAGGTTGACGACGTGACGGTCAAGGTCACGTTCCCGAAGACGAACGGTCTCTTCTACACGAAGCTCGCCTACACGGGCGGCGCGCTCACCGCCTTCCCGCGCCACTACATGGAGGAGTTCCACAAGAAGTACAACTCCGATGTCGAGGCGCTGGCGAAGAAGGAGAAGCTCGCCGGCTGGGTCGACCTCTGGGGTGGGAAGGCCGACGGCTGGGCCAACGCCGACCTGCCGACGCTGCGCGGTTGGGTGGTCAAGAACCCACTCGGCAAGGGCAACCGGGTGGTTGTCGAGCGCAACCCGTACTACTGGAAGACCGACCCTGACGGCAGCCAGCTGCCGTACATCGACGCCGTGAACTTCGACGTCATCTCCGACGCACAGGTGATCCTGCTCAAAGCCACCAACGGTGAGATCGACATGAGCAGCCGGCACATCAACACGCTGCCCAATAAGCCGATCCTCGCGAAGGGCCGCGAGAAGGGCCAGTACCACTTCATCACGCTCGAGAACACCGTGATGAACGACCTGGTGATCTCGCTCAACCTCAACCACAAGAACCCCGTGCTCCGGAAGATCTTCCAGAACAAGGACTTCCGGATCGGTCTCTCGCACGCGATCAACCGCGAGGAGATGATCAAATCCGTCTTCCAGCGCCAGGGTGAGCCGTGGCAGCCCTCGCCGGACGACCGGTCGGAGTTCTACGACGAGGAGTTCTCCAAGCAGTACACCGAGTACGACGTGGACCTCGCCAACTCCTTCCTCGACAAGGCGGGCCTGTCCAAGAAGGACGGCGAGGGCTTCCGGTTGCGTCCGGACGGCAAGCGGCTCATCTTCCAGGTCGAGGTCGCGAGCCCGGCGCTCACCCCGTCGTGGGTCGACGGCACCCAGATGGTGACGGAGTTCTGGCGGAAGGTCGGCGTCGACGCGAAGACCAAGAACGAGGACCGCACGCTGTTCTACGAGCGCAAGGACTACCCGGCGAACGAACACGACGCCGGCGTCTGGATGGGTGACGGTGGCCTCAAGATCGAGGTCCTCGAGCCCCGGTGGTACTTCCCGTTCAGCACCGAGTCCATCTACGCCCAGAACTGGCAGGCGTGGTTCAACTCGTTCGGCAAGGAGGGCGAGAAGCCCCCGGCCGCGCCACTGAAGCAGATGCAGCTCTACCGCCAGCTGATCGGCACGGTCGACGAGACCGAGCAGAAGGCGATCTACAAGCAGATCCTGCAGATCGCGAAGGAACAGTTCTACTGCATCGGCACGGTCCGGATCCCCAACACCTACGGCATCGTGAAGGACAACCTGCACAACGTCCCCGACAACATGCCGGAGGCGTCGATCATGTCCACACCGGCACTCTCCAACCCGGAGCAGTGGTACTTCTCGTAGGAGTTCCGCACCGGATCACTGGCATCGCCGGAAGGAGCAGGAACTGTGCTGACCTACGTGGGGCGTCGGGTCCTCCTGATGTTTCCGACGATCTTCGTGATCTCGGTCATGGCGTTCGTCATCATCCAGTTACCCCCGGGTGACTACCTGACGACGATCGTGGCGCAGCTGCAGTCGCAGGGCGACCATGGACCAGCAGCAGCTGGCGGACCTGGCCGCGAGCGTACGGGCTCGACCAGCCGATCTATGTGCAGTACCTCAAGTGGATCGGCGGCATCGTGCTCCACGGTGACTTCGGGAGTCGTTCGCGTGGAACAGCCGGTGTCGGCGCTGATCGCCGACCGGCTGCCGTTGACGGTCGTCCTCGTCGATCTCCGCGCTGCTGTTCACCTGGGTCGGTCGCGTTCCCGATCGGCGTCTACTCCGGCGATGCGGCAGTATTCCGTCGGCGACTACGTCGTCACGTACGTCGGGTTCCTCGGCCTCGCGATCCCGAGTTCCTGTCGCGCTCGTGCTGATGTCGTCGGCCTGAAGTACTTCGGCCAGAGCGTCGGCGGGCTGTACTCGCCGGAGTTCCGAGACGCCGGCTGGAACCTCGGCAAGATGCTCGACCTGTTAGGCCATCTGTGGATGCCGATCGTCGTGCTCGGGATGGCCGGCACCGCGGGGCTGATCCGGATCCTTCGCGCCAACCTCCTCGACGAGCTGCACAAGCCTACGTCGTGGCGGCCCGGGCCACGGGGCATGCCGAGACGCCGGTTGATCATGAAGTATCCGGTCCGGGTGGCGCTGAACCCGTTCGTCTCCACCGTGGGCTGGGTGCTGCCCGGGCTGGTCTCGGGCGAGGTGATCGTGGCGCAGGTGCTGATCCTGCCCACGACCGGGCCGATGCTGCTGCGACTCGCTGAACAGCCAGGACATGTACCTCGCCGGCTCGGTCATCCTCATCGTCAGCGTCCTGACGGTGATCGGCACGCTGATCTCCGACATCCTGCTGGCCTGGCTCGATCCGCGGGTCCGTCTCCGCTACCGTAGGTGGGAGCAGACGATGACACAGATGATGTCCACCGGGCAGGAGCCCGACACCGCGGCTCCGTCCGCCGCGGAACCCGCCGGCCCCGGCGAGCCGGCGCTCGCGGTAGCGCCGCCAGTGGAAGCTCGTGTGGTGGGGGTTCCAGCCGGCACAAGCTCGCGATGATGGGCCTGGCCGTGACGATCCTGATCTACCTGATGGCGATCTTCGCGGAGTTCCTCGCGCCGTACTCCAGCGGTCACTACGACCCGGACTACGCGTACGCGCCGCCGCAGCGGCTGCACGTCATGGACAACGGCGACTCGGGCCTCCACACGTACGGCTACAAGTCGAAGCAGGACCCGGTGACGCTCGACCTCACCTGGACGATCGACGAGACCAAGAAGGTCCCGGTCAGGTTGTTCGCCCACGGGGAGGAGTACAAGTTCCTCGGCCTGATCTCGTCCGACCTCCACCTGATCGGACCGTCGGCCGGCGTCAAGGCCCCGCCGATGTACCTGCTGGGTGCCGACCGCAACGGGCACGACCTGCTGTCGCGGATCATCCACGGCTCCCGCGTCTCGATGTCGATCGGCCTGGTCGGTGTGGCGTTCGCGTTCGTACTCGGTGTCGCGCTCGGCGGCGTCTCGGGCTTCTTCGGCGGCATCGTCGACACCGCGATCCAGCGGGGCGTCGAGTTCTTCATGTCGATTCCGACCCTGCCGCTGTGGCTCGGTCTTGCGGCGGCGGTGCCGCCTGGCTGGGGTCCGCTGAAACGCTACTTCGCGGTCACCGTGATCCTGTCCATGATCGCGTGGACGCACCTCGCCCGGGTGGTCCGTGGACGGTTCCTCTCGCTGCGGGAGGAGGACTTCGTGACGGCGGCCCAGGTCGACGGTGCGAGCCAGCCACGGATCATCTTCCGGCACATGTTGCCGTCCTTCTCGAGCTACCTCATCGCCTCTCTGACGCTGTCGATCCCGGGCATGATCCTCGCGGAGACGTCGCTGTCGTTCCTCGGGCTCGGCCTGCAGGCGCCGGTCGTGAGCTGGGGCGTGCTGCTGCAGGAGGCGCAACAGATCCGTGTCGTCGCGACCGCACCGTGGCTGCTGCTGCCCGGTGGCCTGGTCGTGGTAGCCGTTCTCGCCCTGAACTTCCTCGGTGACGGACTTCGCGATGCGGCCGACCCGTACAAGCACTAGCCCGACGCCCATGCTGAGCCGGCCGGTGAGCTGGGCCGCTTGCGAGGAGACCCGATGAACCAGAGCCCGCAGACCCGGGAGATCGTCGAGGACGGCGGTCGACCGCACGGCAGGTCCGCGTCGCGTCGTACGGCCGCCACCGCTCCGGCGAACGTGGCCGGCCTGGGCGCCGACACGCTGCTGCACATCAGCGACCTGAGGACGCAGTTCTCCAGTCACGAGGGTGTCGTGAAGGCCGTCGACGGCATGGACCTCACGGTGCCGAAGGGCAAGACGGTGTGTGTCGTCGGTGAGTCCGGCTGCGGCAAGTCCGTGACCGCACGGTCGATCCTGCAGTTGGTGGAACGTCCAGGCCGGATCGTCGGGGGGAACATCCACTGGCGGCCCGACGAGGGCGCCGAGTGGGTCGACCTGGCCGCACTGGACTCGCGCGGAAGCCAGATGCGCCGGGTCCGCGGCGCCGAGATCGGCATGGTCTTCCAGGAGCCGATGGCGTCCCTGTCACCGATGTACACGGTGGGTGCGCAGCTGATCGAGGCGATCCAGCTGCACGAGCAGATCTCGAAGGTGGATGCCCGCGACCGCGCCATCAGCCAGCTGCGCCGGGTGGGGATCCCTCAACCCGAGCAGCGCATCGACGCCTACCCGTTCCAGCTTTCCGGCGGTATGTGCCAGCGGGTCATGATCGCGGTGGCCCTCGCGTGCAACCCGGCGCTCCTGATCGCCGACGAGCCGACGACGGCGCTCGACGTGACCACACAGGCGCGGATCCTCGACCTGTTGAAGGACCTGCAGGACCAGACCGGCATGGCGATGGTCTTCATCACCCACGACCTCGGCGTGGTGGCCGAGATCGCGGACGAGGTGACGGTGATGTACCTCGGCAAGGTCGCCGAGCACGGCAGCGTCGAGGAGATCTTCGAACAGCCGAAGCACCCGTACACCCAGGCGTTGCTGCGTTCGATCCCGACGATGCGGGGGACGGCCGACCGCCAGCGGCTCGCCGTCATCCGCGGGATGGTCCCGCACCCCCAGAACCGTCCGACCGGGTGCCCGTTCCACACCCGCTGCGACCACGCGATCAGCGGCACCTGCGACAAGGTCGACCCGCCGCTGATCAGGTTCGGCGGCGACCATCTGGCGCAGTGCCACCTGTACGACCAGGAGGGACGGCTCGTCTCGGGTGTCCGCAGCTCCTCCGGCTCCGAGGCCGCTCCCGCCTCGACGCCGGTCGAGCGGTCGTCGACGACCACCAGGACGCGGCGTCCAGCCGCGCACGCCGACACGACGGCGCTGGTCGAGGTCCGCGACCTCGCGATGCACTACCCGATCAAGCGGGGCTTCGGTCGCCCGACCGGTGCGGTCCGCGCGGTCGACGGCGTGGACCTCACGATCCAGCCCGGCGAGACCCTCGGTCTCGTGGGGGAGTCCGGCTGCGGCAAGACCACCGTGGGCCGGTGCCTTGCCCGGGTCCTCAGCCCCACCGCGGGCCACATCAACTACCGCACGAAGGACGGCAAGTCGGTCGACCTCGCGCGGATGAGCAACCGCGAGCTCAAGCCGTACCGGCGGGAGATCCGGGTCGTGTTCCAGGACCCGTTCTCGTCGCTCAACCCGCGGATGACCCTGCTGCAGCTCGTCGGCGAGCCGTTGAAGACCAACGAACTCGCGGCCGGGTCGGCGATCCAGGACCGCGTGGCGGAGATGCTGCGCCGGGTCGGGCTGCGGCCGGAGTACATGCACCGCTACCCGCACGCGTTCTCGGGCGGTGAGCGGCAGCGGATCAACATCGCGCGCGCCCTGATCACCGAGCCGCGGCTGGTGATCGCCGACGAGGCCGTCTCGGCGCTCGACGTGTCCGTACGCGCGCAGATCCTCAACCTGCTCTCGGACCTGCAGGACGAGTTCAACCTGACCTATCTCTTCATCTCGCACGACCTGTCGGTCATCGAGCACCTCTGCGACCGGGTGACGGTGATGTACCTCGGCAAGATCGTCGAGACGACCGAGACGTCCACGCTGTACGCCACGCCGCACCACCCCTACACCGAGGCCCTGCTCAACTCGGTGCCGATGCCCGATCCCCAGCAGCGGCGCAGCCGGCACGAGCACGCCCTGCCGGACGATCTCCCGGACCCCTCGAACCCGCCTCCCGGCTGCCTGTTCCACACGAGGTGTCCGCACGTACGCCCGGACCGCTGTGCGACCGAGGTTCCGGACCTGCGCGAGACTGGACCCGACCACGTGGCCGCGTGCCACTACACCGAGTCCATCTCCTTGAGCGGGATCGCCGGGGATCTCTCCGGCAAGGAGGCTCGCTGACGGACCGCGCGCCACGACGCCCAGCCCACTTGCATGAGATTGCGCACTAAGACATACTCATGCAGACGGTGCAGGGAGCGAGTCGAGGAGTCGAGCGCGGATGGGATTCAGGGCGGCCGTAGCCGGAGCGAGTGGCTACGCCGGAGGTGAGGTCCTGCGCCTCCTGCTCGGGCACCCCGAGATCGAGGTCGGGGCGCTGACCGCGGGCGGGAGCGCGGGCACGCCGCTCGGCAGCCACCACCCGCACCTCGTTCCCCTGGCCGACCGCCAGCTCGGACCGACGACCACCGACGAGCTCAGTGGCCACGACGTGGTGTTCCTCGCCCTGCCGCACGGTCAGTCCGCGGCAGTCGCCGAGAGCCTTCCCGCCGAGACGCTGGTGATCGACTGCGGTGCCGACTTCCGGCTCGAGGACGCTGCTGACTGGGCCCGGTGGTACGGCGGTGCCCACGCCGGCACCTGGCCCTACGGCCTGCCCGAGCTGCCAGGGCAGCGGAGCAGGCTCCGCGACGCGCGGCGGATCGCCGTACCCGGTTGCTATCCCACGGTCTCGAGCCTGGCCCTGCTGCCCGCGCTCGCTGCCGGCCTGGTCGAGCCGCACGACCTAGTCGTGGTCGCGGCGTCCGGCACCTCCGGTGCGGGCCGGTCGCCGAAACCACACCTGCTGGGCAGCGAGGTGATGGGGTCGGCCACGGCCTACGCCGTCGGAGGCGGACACCGGCACACGCCCGAGATCGAGCAGAACCTTCGGCTGGTCGCCGCCGGGCCGGTCTCCGTCTCGTTCACACCGACGCTCGTCCCCATGCCGCGCGGCATTCTCGCGACCTGCTCGGCACGGGCGAATCCCGGTGTCGACACCGCCGCGGCCCGCGCGGCCTACGCCGCCGCCTGGGCCGACGAACCTTTCCTCCACCTGCTTCCGGAGGGCTCCTGGCCCTCGACGGCCGCCACCCTCGGCGCCAACTCGGTGCACGTTCAGGTCGCGGTCGACGAACGGGCGGGACGGCTGGTCGCCGTCGCGGCGATCGACAACCTCACCAAGGGAACCGCCGGCGGTGCGGTCCAGTGCATGAACCTCGCGCTCGGCCTGCCCGAGACGACGGGCCTGACCACGGTGGGGGTCGCACCATGAGCGCCGTGCGTACCGCCAGACGACGACGATGCCGCGGGGTCCCCGGCCCCGTTCCCACCTGACCGTCCTTTCCACGCTCCGAAAATCGTCGAAGGAAGAGTGCGTGAGCGTCACCACACCCAAGGGTTTCCGTGCCTCCGGCGTCACTGCCGGGCTCAAGCCCAGCGGCAAGCCCGATGTCGCCCTCGTCGTCAACGACGGCCCGAACGCCGCGGCCGCCGCCGTCTTCACCGCCAACCGCTGTAAGGCCAACCCGGTCCTCTGGAGTGAACAGGCCTGCCGGGACGGTCAGCTCCGGGCCGTCGTCCTCAACTCCGGCGGAGCCAACTGCTACACCGGCCCCGAAGGGTTCCAGCACACCCACGCCTCCGCCGAGTCCGTGGCGACCAAGCTGGGTGTCGGGCCGATCGACGTCGCCGTGTGCTCCACCGGCCTGATCGGCATCCAGCTCGAACGCGACAAGCTGCTCGCGGGCATCGGCGACGCTGTGGCGCAACTCGCGGTTGACGGTGGTGACGCTGCCGCGACCGCGATCATGACGACCGACACGAGATCGAAGCAGTCGGTGTACGCGGGGGAGGGCTGGTCCGTCGGCGGGATGGCGAAGGGCGCCGGCATGCTGGCGCCGTCCCTCGCCACGATGCTCGTGGTCCTCACCACCGACGCCGTCGTCGACGGAGCCGCTGTCAACGACGCCTTGCGCGCGGCGACGGCGACGACCTTCGACCGGTTGGATTCCGACGGCTGCATGTCCACCAACGACACCGTGCTCCTGATGGCGAGCGGTGCGTCCGGTGTCACACCCGACCGGGACGAGTTCGACGAGGCCGTCCGGGTGGTCTGTCACGACCTGGCCCAGCAGCTGATGGGTGATGCCGAGGGTGCCGAGCACGACATCGCGATCGACGTCGTGCA
Organism: uncultured Actinomycetota bacterium; assembly: GCA_963721745.1. Taxonomy (GTDB): domain Bacteria; phylum Actinomycetota; class Actinomycetes; order Propionibacteriales; family Actinopolymorphaceae; genus Thermasporomyces. The sequence goes on from CAVRKO010000013.1 coordinate 79,242, forward strand.
CGCGGCGACGGAGGCGGACGCCGTCGAGGTCGGCCGCGCGATCGCGCGGAACAACCTCTTCAAGTGCGCCGTCTTCGGCAAGGATCCCAACTGGGGCCGCATCCTCGCTGCCGTCGGCACCACCAGCGCGGCGTTCGACCCGGCAAACCTCGACGTCGCGTTCAACGGTGTGTGGATCTGCCGGAACGGCGGGATCGGCGAACCGCGCGACCTGGTGGACCTGTCCGACCGGAAGGTCGACGTCACTGTCGACCTCAAGGCCGGTGCGGAGTCCGCGACCATCTGGACCAACGATCTGACCCATGCCTACGTCCACGAGAACTCGGCGTACTCGACGTGACCATGAGCACTCTGAAGAAGCGCGACCAGGCCGAAGCACAGAAGAAGGCCGGGACCCTCATCGAGGCCCTGCCGTGGTTCGAGGAGTTCCACGGCTCGATCGTCGTCATCAAGTACGGCGGCAACGCGATGACGGACGACGCACTCAAGCGGGCGTTCGCGGAGGACATCGTCTTCCTGCGGTACGCCGGGCTCCGTCCGGTCGTCGTCCACGGCGGCGGCCCACAGATCAGCTCGATGCTGGCCCGGCTCGACATCCCGTCGGAGTTCCGCGGCGGCCTGCGCGTCACCACGCCGGAGGCGATGGAGGTCGTCCGGATGGTGCTGGTGGGTCAGGTGAGCCGAGAGCTGGTCGGTCTGGTCAACTCTCACGGGCCGTTCGCCGTCGGGCTCTCCGGTGAGGACGCCGGTCTGTTCACGGCGGAGCGACGGATGGCGACGGTGGACGGTGCGGCGGTGGACATCGGCCTCGTGGGCGACGTCGTGTCCGTACGCCCCGAGGCGGTGCAGGACCTCATCGACGCCGGCCGCATCCCCGTGGTGTCGAGCGTGGCACCCGACGTCGACGGCCTGGTCCACAACGTCAACGCCGACACGGCCGCGGCCGCGCTGGCCGTGGCGCTGAAGGCGCGGAAGCTGGTGGTCCTCACCGATGTCGAAGGGCTCTATCGCGAGTGGACCGGCGAGGCTGACGGCGGTGCCGTGATCAGCGAGCTGGACGCCGCCGAGCTCGAGGGCCTGCTACCGGGGCTCGCGTCCGGCATGGTGCCGAAGATGGAGGCGTGCCTGCGCGCAGTCCAGGGCGGCGTACCCCAGGCCCACGTGATCGACGGCCGGATCGCGCACTCCCTGCTGCTGGAAGTGTTCACCAACGAAGGAATCGGCACGATGGTCGTGCCGACGACGAAGGAGGAGACGTGAGTCTCGCGCCTCAGTACGACGCATGGGCGGACCGGTTCGAGGCGGCACTGATGCCGACCTACGGTCGACCCCCGGTGGCGCTGGCGCGCGGCGAGGGGTGCGCGGTGTGGGACGTCGACGGCAACCGATACCTCGACTTCATCGCCGGCATCGCGGTGTCGTCGCTCGGACACGCCCATCCGGCGCTGGTCGAGGCGGTGTCGCGACAGGTGGCGACGGTTGCGCACACGTCGAACCTGTTCCTGCACGAGCCCGAGGTGCTGCTCGCCGAGAAGCTCCTCGGCCTGCTGGGGCACAGCGGGCGCGTCTTCCTCACCAACAGCGGGACCGAGGCCAACGAGGCCGCGTTCAAGCTGGTCCGCAGCCACGCGCGCGGCACCGGTCGGAACTTCGTCGTGGCTGCCGAGAACGGCTTCCACGGCCGCACGATGGGTGCGCTGGCGCTCACCGGCAAGGCGGCGATCCGTGAGCCGTTCGCGCCGTTCGGCGTCGACGTCCGGTTCGTCCCGTACGGCGACGCGGCGGCGTTGAAGGAGACGGTCACCGACGGGTGCGCGGGGCTCTTCCTCGAACCCGCACTGGGGGAGGGCGGCGTGGTGGCACCGCCCGACGGCTACCTCGCCGCCGCGCGCGAGATCTGCGACGCGACGGGAGCGGTGTTCGTCCTCGACGAGATCCAGAGCGGCATCGGGCGGACCGGCTGGTGGTTCGCCCACGCTCGGGAGGGCGTGCGACCCGACGTTCTTACGCTGGCCAAGGGCCTCGGCGGCGGCCTGCCGATCGGTGCGTGCATCGGCGTCGGTGAGTTCGGGCAGACGTTCGTCAAGGGCGAGCACGGCTCGACGTTCGGTGGGAACCCGGTCGCCTGCGCGGCCGCGCTCGCCGTCCTCGAGACGATCGAGCAGGACGACCTGCTCGGAAACGCCGCGACCGTGGGTGGAGAGCTGGCCCAGGGGATCGCGGACCTCGACCATCCCCTGCTGGCGGGGGTACGCGGTCGGGGACTGTGGCTCGCGGCCGTACTCACCCAGCCAAAGGCCGCGCAGGTGCAGGCTGCTGCGCAGGACGCGGGCTTCCTCGTCAACGCCGTCCAGCCGGACGCGGTACGGTTCGCGCCGCCGCTCGTCGTCACGTCCGACGAGGTGCAAGCCCTCCTTGACGCACTGCCGGCAATCCTCGACGCGAGTGCTGCGAAGGAGTCCTGATGGTGCGCGCACGTGTCCGCCACTTCCTGCGGGACGACGACCTGGCACCGGTCGAACAGGCGCAGGTCCTCGACCGTGCCGACGCCCTCAAGAAGGACAGGTTCTCCGCCCGGCCACTGGCGGGGCCGCAGTCGGTCGCGATCCTGTTCGACAAGCCGACGCTTCGCACGCAGACGTCGTTCACCGTGGGCGTCGCCGAGCTCGGGGACATCCGATGGTCGTCGACGCCCGGCTCGCGCGGGTCGGAGTCCGGGAGTCCGTCGCCGACACCGCGCGGGTGCTCGGCCGCCAGGTCGCGGCGATCGTGTGGCGGACCTACGGCCAGGATCGGATCGAGGAGATGGCGGCGTACGCCGGTGTCCCCGTGGTCAACGCTCTCACCGACCAGTTCCACCCCTGCCAGGTGCTCGCCGACCTGCAGACCGTCCGCGAGCACAAGGGCCGGCTCGCCGGACTGCGACTGACCTATCTCGGTGACGGCGCCAACAACATGGCGCACTCGTACCTCCTCGGCGGTGCGGTGGCAGGTATGCACGTACGCATCGGCACACCGGACGGCTACCAGCCCGATCCCGGCATTCTCGACCGCGCGGCGACGATCGCCCACGAGACGGGCGGCTCGGTGGCGGTCTTCGGCCGACCCGCCGACGCACTCGAAGGGGCGGATGTCATCGCCACGGACACGTGGGTCTCGATGGGGCAGGAGAGCGAGGCGCCCGAGCGGGAGGCACCGTTCGTGCCGTTCTCCGTCACCGAACAGGCGATGACCCAGGCCGCGCCGGACGCGATCGTGCTGCACTGCCTGCCGGCCTACCGCGGCAAGGAGATCGACGCCCGCGTGATCGACGGGCCCCAGAGCGTGGTGTGGGACGAGGCCGAGAACCGCCTGCATGCGCAGAAGGCATTGCTCACGTGGCTCCTCGCCCAGTCGTACGGACCGGACGGAGAAGGACCGGACGGCGGGGGAGGGGGACGACGATGAAGGGCGAGCAGCAACTGACGCCGAAGTGGCCCGCGACCAAGACCGCGCGCCAGCAGTACATCATCGAGGTGCTCTCGCGGTCGGCCGTCCGCTCGCAGTCCGAGCTGGTCGACCGGCTGGCCGAGGCGGGCATCGCCGTGACGCAGGCGACCCTGTCCCGCGACCTCGACGAGCTCGGCGCGGTCCGGGTCCGCAACCCGGCGGGGCACCTGGTCTACGCGCTGCCTGGCGAAGGGGGTGACCGTACGCCGAGAGCGGCACCCGACGCGCCGGCCGCGTCGGAGGGCCGCCTCGCACGGGTCTGCGGGGAGCTCCTGGTCTCGGCGGTCGCGTCGGCCAACCTCGTCGTCCTGCGTACGCCCCCAGGTGCGGCACAGTTCTTCGCGTCCGCCCTCGACCACGCCGAGCTGGGCGACATCCTCGGGACGATCGCAGGCGACGACACGGTGCTGGTCGTCGCCAAGGACCCCGACGGCGGCGCATCCGTCGCCGACCAGCTGCTCACCCTCGCCCGCCAGCACCGACCGGGCGGTCGACCAACCGGCACCCCGGACACCTGACGCCCCGACAGCCGAACCCGACACCTGACACGTCCCGAAACCTCAAGCCCTGACACCCCTCGAAGGAGTGACGACCATGACCGAGCGCGTAGTGCTCGCCTATTCCGGAGGCCTGGACACCTCCGTGGCGATTGGCTGGATCGCCGACCAGACCGGCGCGGAGGTCGTCGCATGCGCGATCGACGTCGGCCAGGGCGGCGAGGACCTGGACTCGATCCGCAAGCGGGCGCTGGAGTGCGGCGCCGTGGAGGCGGTCGTCGTCGATGCGAAGGACGAGTTCGCCGAGGAGTTCTGCCTGCCGGCGCTCGCCACGAACTCGCTCTACATGGACCGCTACCCGCTCGTCTCGGCGCTCTCGCGCCCGCTGATAGTGAAGCACCTCGTCGCCGCGGCCAAGGAGCACGGCGCCACGGTCGTCGCCCACGGCTGCACCGGCAAGGGCAACGACCAGGTGCGGTTCGAGGTGGGTGTCGGCGCATTGGCACCCGACCTGAAGGTGCTGGCCCCGGTCCGCGACTTCGCGTGGACCCGCGAGCAGGCCATCACCTACGCCGAGAAGCATGGCCTGCCCATCGACGTGAGCAAGAAGTCGCCGTTCTCCATCGACCAGAACGTCTGGGGACGCGCGGTCGAGACCGGCTTCCTCGAGGACCTCTGGAACGCTCCGACCGAGGCGGTCTACGACTACACGCAGGACCCGTCGGAGGCGCGGGAGCCCGACGAGGTCGTCGTGACGTTCGAGCAGGGTCGTCCCGTCGCGCTCGACGGGTCGCCGGTGACGCCGCTGCAGGCGATCCAGAAGCTCAACCTGCGTGCCGGTGCCCAGGGCGTCGGCCGGCTCGACATGGTTGAGGACCGGCTGGTCGGGATCAAGAGCCGCGAGGTCTACGAGGCACCGGGCGCGATCGCGTTGATCACCGCGCACCAGGAGCTCGAGAACGTCACGGTCGAACGCGACCTGGCCCGGTTCAAGCGCCAGGTCGAGCAGCGCTGGACCGAGCTCGTCTACGACGGTCTCTGGTTCTCTCCGCTCAAGCAGGCGCTCGACGCGTTCGTGACGGAGTCCCAGACGCACGTGTCCGGCGACATCCGGATGGTGCTGCACGGCGGCCGGGCCGTGGTGACGGGTCGGCGTTCGGACTCCTCGCTGTACGACTTCAACCTCGCGACGTACGACGAGGGCGACGCGTTCGACCAGTCCCTCGCCCGCGGGTTCGTCGAGCTGTGGGGCCTGCCGAGCAAGATCGCCGCCAAGCGGGACCAGGGCAGGCCGTGACCCGCACGGGGTCGGCCTGTCCGCAACCCGTGACCAGCAGCGTGATCGTGGCGGCCCGCGGCGTCCACAGCGCCGTACGGCCGCACGATCACGGGAAGGTGGAAGGACCAGCGTGACGAACGCACAGCCGCCCGGCGACCAAGTCCCGCCGGGCGACGAGGCCACCCGGCTGTGGGGCGGCAGGTTCGCCGGTGGGCCGGCGGAGGCTCTCGCCGCCCTGTCCAGGTCGGTTCACTTCGACTGGCGTCTGGCGCCCTACGACATCCGCCAGACCGCCGCGCACGCGAGGGTCCTGCACCGGGCGGGGCTCCTCACCGCCGACGAGCTGACCCGCGTGGTCGAGGCGCTCGACGACCTCGCGGCGGGCGTGGCGACCGGCACCGTACGCCCCGCACCCGACGACGAGGACGTCCACACCGCCGTCGAACGCGAGCTGATCGCACGGCTCGGCTCGCTCGGCGGCAAGCTCCGGGCCGGCCGGAGTCGCAACGACCAGGTGGCCACCGACTTCCGGCTCTTCCTCCGCGACCAGACCCGCAGCCTGGCCGCGGCTGTCGCGGACCTGCAGGGTGCCCTGCTGGATCAGGCCGGACGCCACGTCGGCACTGCCGCGCCCGGGTTCACCCACCTGCAGCACGCGCAGCCCGTGTCGTTCGGGCACGAGCTGGCCAAGCACGTGCAGGCACTGGCCCGTGACATCGACCGGCTCCAGGACTGGGACACGCGGGCCGCGGTCTCGCCCCTCGGCGCGGGTGCGCTCGCGGGCTCGTCCCTGCCGCTCGACCCCGAGGCCGTCGCGGCAGAGCTCGGCTTCACCCACGCGGCGCGCAACTCCATCGACGCCGTCTCCGACCGCGACTTCGTGGCGGAGTTCCTCTTCTGTACGGCGATGCTCGGCGTCCATCTGTCGCGCCTGGGGGAGGAGTACTGCCTCTGGGCCTCGACGGAGTTCGGGTGGGTACGCCTGGACGACGCGTTCGCCACCGGCTCGTCGATCATGCCGCAGAAGAAGAACCCCGACGTCGCAGAGCTCGTGCGGGGCAAGTCCGGCCGGCTGATCGGCCACCTCACGGGGCTCCTCGCGACCCTCAAGGGCATGCCGTTCGCCTACAACCGCGACCTGCAGGAGGACAAGGAGCCGGTCTTCGATGCGGTGGACCAGCTGCTCCTCGTCCTCCCTGCGGTGACCGGCATGGTGGCGACCAGCGCCTTCGACGCCGACCGGATCGCCGCGGCAGCACCGCTGGGCTTCGCCCTCGCGACCGACATCGCCGAGTGGCTCGTCCGTCAGGGCGTACCGTTCCGCGAGGCGCACGACGTCGCCGGCGCCTGCGTCCAGGAGTGCGAGAAGCGCGGTGTCGATCTCCCCGACCTCACCGACGACGACCTGGCACGGATCTCCTCGCACCTCACCCCCGAGGTCCGTACGGTCCTCTCGGTGCAGGGTTCCCTTGACGCGCGGTCGGCGGTCGGCGGGACGGCACCCGCCCGGGTCCGCGAGCAACTGGCCGAGCTGCGGGCCCAGGTGGACGCAAGCCGGTCCTGGGCCGGGTAGGCGTGGCGGACGACCTGCGTGCGCTGTTCGACCGCCCGGTACTCCAGGCGGCTCCGATGCTCCTCGGGCAGATCATCGAGCACGAGACTGACGAGGGTGTGGTCGCCGTACGCCTGACGGAGGTCGAGGCGTACGACGGACCGAACGACCCGGGCTCGCACGCCTACCGCGGCCAGACGCCCCGCAACGCGGTGATGTTCGGGCCACCTGGCCATGTCTATGTGTACTTCACGTACGGCATGCACTGGTGCATGAACCTCGTGTGCGGGCCCGACGGCACGGCGTCCGCCGTCCTCCTCCGCGCCGGCGAGGTGGTCGAGGGCGAGGAGCTCGCCCGGAGCAGACGCGTTGCCGCGCGAACGGCGCGCGATCTCGCCCGCGGACCGGCTCGGCTGGCGCAGGCTCTGGCCGTCGACAAGGGCTGCAACGACCTGGACGCCTGCGACCCCGGATCCCCGCTGCGGATCCGGCGAGCACCGCGGATCCCGCGGTCGCGGATACGTCGCGGCCCGCGGGTGGGCCTCGCCGGCGCGGCGGACCGCCCGTGGCGGTTCCACGTGGACGGCGAGCCCTCGGTCTCGGTGTACCGTCCGCATGCGCCCAAACGCCGGCCTACAGGCGAATCGGTTTCCGCATCCGCGCCGCCGACCGGGACCGGCCGGAGGAAACCCAGTTCGCATGCGGCTGGCGCCTCGGGCAGGCTTGGAGACATCCCGTCCGGCTGACCGGCCGGACCCACGAGAAAGGCATGACGTGACCGACATCCTGGACGAGTTGCACTGGCGTGGCCTGGTCGCTGAGTCGACCGACGAGGCCGCGCTCCGCTCAGCACTCGCGGCAGGACCGGTCACCTATTACTGCGGCTTCGATCCCACGGCGCCGAGCCTGCACCACGGGCACCTCGTCCAGCTGATCACGATGCGCCGACTGCAACTGGCGGGCCATCACCCGCTCGCCCTGGTGGGTGGGTCGACGGGCCTGATCGGCGACCCGAAACCCGACGCCGAACGCACCCTGCAGCCGCCCGAGGTGGTTGCCGGGTGGGTCGAGGAGATCAAGCGGCAGATCGAGCCGATCCTGGCCTTCGATGGCCCGCATGCCGCCCGGATGGTCAACAACCTCGACTGGACCGCCCCGATGACGGCGATCGAGTTCCTGCGCGACATCGGCCGGCACTTCCGGGTCAACCGGATGCTCGCCAAGGAGGCAGTCAGCGCCCGGATGGAGCGCGACATCGGCATCGGCTACGCCGAGTTCAGCTACCAGATCCTGCAGGCGCTGGACTACCGCGAACTGTTCCTTCGGTACGGCTGCACGCTGCAGTACGGCGGCAGTGACCAGTGGGGCAACATCACCGCGGGCGTCGACCTGATCCGCCGGTCCGAAGCGGCGAGCGTGCATGCGCTGGCGACACCCCTGCTCACCAGGGCCGACGGCACGAAGTACGGCAAGACCGAGGGCAATGCCGTCTGGCTGTCGCCGGCCATGATGTCCCCGTACGCCTTCTACCAGTTCTGGATCAACCTCGACGATGCGGACGTCGGGAGCCATCTGCGGTTCCTGAGCTTCCGTTCGAGGGAGGAGATCGAGGCGTTGGAGAAGGCGACAGCCGAGCGTCCCGCCGCCCGGGAGGGACAGCGGGCGCTGGCCGAGGAGCTCACCTCGCTCGTACACGGCGCCGACGAGTGCACTCGGGTGATTGCGGCGTCGCAGGCGCTGTTCGGGCGAGGCGGCGCACTGGGTGAGGTGGACGAGCGGACGCTGGACGCGGCGCTCCGTGAGGCACCTCACGTGAGCGTCGAGGCGGCTGCGGACCTGCCTGCCTACTCCGACCTGCTCGCCCGTGCCGGGCTGGTGCCGAGCAAGTCGGCGGCACGCCGCACGGTCGACGAAGGGGGTGCCTACGTCAACAACGAGCGGATCGTCGATGCGGAGGCATCGCCACCCGCGTCGGAGCTCCTCCACGGCCGGTGGCTCGTCCTGCGGCGCGGCCGGCGCAACATCGCGGGCGTCGAGGTGACCCGCGCCTGAGCACCAGGGCTACGCCGAGGGGCGTTCCGGGCGGACTGCGAGGTCCGTGCGGGACGCCTCTCGTTGTTGCGCAACTGAGTGGTGGCTGCCTCGTGCCACCGTAGAGACCCGTGGTGCCCCGGCAACGCCTCTCCGACTTGACTCCTGTCCCGCGCGTACGTATGGTTCAACACGCCTCGCAGGGAGTGCGGGACGCCGGAAGGCGGCCGATCCAGCGAGGAGCCCCCCGATCAAGATCTCCTCTGGCAGGCACTATGTGCCTGTCTTGTGGACGGTCCGACGGTGGGAAGGCACCAGAGCGATCCGATTTGACCGGATTGAGAGGGTGCCGTAGCGTCAACCACCTCGCTGGAGATGCGGGACGCCGAGAGGCGGCCGATCCGGCTGGGACCATCCAGACGCTCTTCGTGGACGTGCTCGCACGTTGCGGTGAGAGCCGAGCCGATTGCAGATCGTCACCCTAGCGGTTGACGGGATGAAGGTCGGCGGGTAGTGTTGGATGGTTGTTTGAGAACGAGTTCTGCCCAGAGATGTCTTGCTGGGTCGGATTGGTTCTGCGGTGTGATTCTTGAGAACTCAACAGCGTGCTTATTGTCGATGAGCGATTGTTTTGCCCCTGTCCGTGGCGTGCATCGTTTTTGGTGTGTGTTGTGGATGGATTTTTTTGGGTGAGATTGGCAGGGCCCTTTGGGGTTCTGTTGTTTCTTGCTGGGTTTCAGGTTTTCTGGTTTTCAACGGAGAGTTTGATCCTGGCTCAGGACGAACGCTGGCGGCGTGCTTAACACATGCAAGTCGAGCGGAAAGGCCCTTCGGGGTACTCGAGCGGCGAACGGGTGAGTAACACGTGAGCAACCTGCCTTTGGCTCTGGGATAAGCCTGGGAAACTGGGTCTAATACCGGATATTCATGTCTGCCCGCATGGGTGGGTGTGGAAAGATTTTTCGGCCAGGGATGGGCTCGCGGCCTATCAGCTTGTTGGTGGGGTGATGGCCTACCAAGGCTTTTACGGGTAGCCGGCCTGAGAGGGCGACCGGCCACACTGGGACTGAGACACGGCCCAGACTCCTACGGGAGGCAGCAGTGGGGAATATTGCACAATGGGCGGAAGCCTGATGCAGCAACGCCGCGTGAGGGATGACGGCCTTCGGGTTGTAAACCTCTTTCAGCGGGGACGAAGCGTGAGTGACGGTACCCGCAGAAGAAGCGCCGGCCAACTACGTGCCAGCAGCCGCGGTAACACGTAGGGCGCGAGCGTTGTCCGGAATTATTGGGCGTAAAGGGCTCGTAGGCGGTTTGTTGCGTCGAGAGTGAAAATCCGGAGCTTAACTCCGGACTTGCTTTCGATACGGGCAGACTAGAGGTAGGCAGGGGAGAGTGGAATATCCGGTGTAGCGGTGGAATGCGCAGATATCGGATGGAACACCGGTGGCGAAGGCGGCTCTCTGGGCCTTACCTGACGCTGAGGAGCGAAAGCGTGGGGAGCGAACAGGATTAGATACCCTGGTAGTCCACGCCGTAAACGTTGGGCGCTAGGTGTGGGGGACTTCCACGTCCTCCGTGCCGCAGCTAACGCATTAAGCGCCCCGCCTGGGGAGTACGGCCGCAAGGCTAAAACTCAAAGGAATTGACGGGGGCCCGCACAAGCGGCGGAGCATGTTGCTTAATTCGAGGCAACGCGAAGAACCTTACCTGGGTTTGACATGCAGGGAAATCTCGTAGAGATACGGGGTCCGTAAGGGTCCTGCACAGGTGGTGCATGGCTGTCGTCAGCTCGTGTCGTGAGATGTTGGGTTAAGTCCCGCAACGAGCGCAACCCTCGTCCTATGTTGCCAGCGGGTAATGCCGGGAACTCATAGGAGACTGCCGGGGTCAACTCGGAGGAAGGTGGGGATGAGGTCAAGTCATCATGCCCCTTATATCCAGGGCTGCAAACATGCTACAATGGTCGGTACAAAGGGTTGCGAGACCGTGAGGTGGAGCGAATCCCAAAAAGCCGGCCTCAGTTCGGATCGGGGTCTGCAACTCGACCCCGTGAAGTTGGAGTCGCTAGTAATCGCGGATCAGCAACGCCGCGGTGAATACGTTCCCGGGCCTTGTACACACCGCCCGTCAAGTCACGAAAGTCGGCAACACCCGAAGCCGGTGACCTAACCCCTTGGGGAGGGAGCTGTCGAAGGTGGGGCTGGCGATTGGGACTAAGTCGTAACAAGGTAGCCGTACCGGAAGGTGCGGCTGGATCACCTCCTTTCTAAGGAGCACTTGGTGCTCGTTAGTGGACGTCGGCATGAGAGCTTGATTGCTGGATGAGTCTGGTCTAGTACTGCCTGGCCCTGTGTGGGGTTGGGTGTGGAACGGCGTTGGCAGGCTTGTGTGGTGGTGGGTTCGTGGCACGCTGTTGGGTCCTGAGGGATCACACCCCTGGTTTGTTGGTGGTGGTGGTTTCTTGTGGGCCTGCCTGCTTTTTGTTGGGTGGGTTTCTGTCCGTATTTTGAGAACTGCATAGTGGACGCGAGCATCTTTGTTTTGTCGAGGTGTTGGTGTGACAAGTTATTAAGGGCACTCGGTGGATGCCTTGGCACCAGAAGCCGATGAAGGACGTAGGAGCCTGCGATAATCCCTGGGGAGTTGGCAACCGAGCTTTGATCCGGGGGTTTCCGAATGGGGAAACCCGGCTGGGGTAATGCCCAGTCACCGGCGCCTGAACACATAGGGCGTTCGGAGGGAACGCGGGGAAGTGAAACATCTCAGTACCCGCAGGAAGAGAAAACAATAGTGATTCCGTTAGTAGTGGCGAGCGAAAGCGGATGAGGCTAAACCGCGTAGGTGTGATAGCTGGCAGGTGTTGCCTGCGTGGGGTTGTGGGACCATCTGGTCGGAGCTGCTGATCCGGCAGAGAGTTATAAACCGTCATGGAAGTCGAAGGGTCTGGAAAGGCCTGGCGTAGTGGGTGATACCCCCGTAGACGTAAGATGGCGGCTCTTTGATGTGTTCCCAAGTAGCACGGGACTCGAGAAATCCCGTGTGAATCTGGCGGGACCACCCGCTAAGCCTAAATACTCTCTGGTGACCGATAGTGAACCAGTACCGTGAGGGAAAGGTGAAAAGTACCCCGGGAGGGGAGTGAAATAGTCCCTGAAACCGTGTGCCTACAATCCGTCAGAGCTTTGTGCATCCTTGTGGTGTGTGGGGTGATGGCGTGCCTTTTGAAGAATGAGCCTGCGAGTTAGTGGTGCGTGGCGAGGTTAACCCGTGTGGGGGAGCCGTAGCGAAAGCGAGTCCTAACTGGGCGTGTGAGTCGCGTGCTCTAGACCCGAAGCGGAGTGATCTACCCATGGGCAGGGTGAAGCGCGGGTAAGACCGCGTGAAGGCCCGAACCCACCGGCGTTGAAAAGCCGGGGGATGACCTGTGGGTAGGGGTGAAAGGCCAATCAAACTCCGTGATAGCTGGTTCTCCCCGAAATGCATATAGGTGCAGCGTCGCGTGTTTCCTACCGGAGGTAGAGCACTGGATGGTCTAGGGGGCCGACAAGCTTACCGAAATCAGCCAAACTCCGAATGCCGGTAGGTGAGAGCGCGGCAGTGAGACTGCGGGGGATAAGCTTCGTAGTCGAGAGGGAAACAGCCCAGATCACCAGCTAAGGCCCCTAAGCGTTCGCTAAGTGGAAAAGGATGTGGAGTCGCAGAGACAACCAGGAGGTTGGCTTAGAAGCAGCCACCCTTGAAAGAGTGCGTAATAGCTCACTGGTCAAGTGATTCTGCGCCGACAATGTAGCGGGGCTCAAGCGAATCGCCGAAGCTGTGGCATTCACGCGTGTACTTGGCTTGCCTCTTCGTGGGGTGGGTCTAGGTGTGTGGATGGGTAGGGGAGCGTCGTGTGGCGTGTGAAGCGGCAGGGTGACCTAGTCGTGGATGCTACACGAGTGAGAATGCAGGCATGAGTAGCGAAAGAGGGGCGAGAAACCCCTCCGCCGAATGACCAAGGGTTCCAGGGCCAGGCTAATCCGCCCTGGGTAAGTCGGGACCTAAGGCGAGGCCGACAGGCGTAGTCGATGGACAACGGGTTGATATTCCCGTACCGGCTTTGTCGCGCCCATGCTGAATCCGGTGATGCTAAGCACCCGAGCCTGTGCCTACCTTTCGGGGTGGGTGTGGGTGAGCGTGTGACCCGAACCGGTAGTAGGCAAACGATGGGGTGACGCAGGAGGGTAGCTCTACGCGGCGATGGTAGGCGCAAGCTGATCCGCGGGCAAGGGTGTAGGGCGAGACGTTGGTAAATCCGCGTTCTCATGTGCCTGAGACCTGATGCCGAGCCGATTGAGGCGAAGTGAGTGATCCCGTGCTGCCGAGAAAAACCTCTAGTGAGTGGCAGAGCCGCCCGTACCCCAAACCGACACAGGTGGTCAGGTAGAGAATACCAAGGCGATCGGGCGAACCGTGGTTAAGGAACTCGGCAAAATGCCCCCGTAACTTCGGGAGAAGGGGGACCGGATCCGTGTCAAGAACTTGCTTCTTGTAGCGGTGAAGGTCGCAGAGACCAGGCCCAAGCGACTGTTTACTAAAAACACAGGTCCGTGCGAAGTCGTAAGACGATGTATACGGACTGACGCCTGCCCGGTGCTGGAACGTTAAGGGGACCAGTTAGACCTTCGGGTCGAAGCTGAGAACTTAAGCGCCAGTAAACGGCGGTGGTAACTATAACCATCCTAAGGTAGCGAAATTCCTTGTCGGGTAAGTTCCGACCTGCACGAATGGCGTAACGACTTGGGCGCTGTCTCAACCACGGACCCGGCGAAATTGCACTACGAGTAAAGATGCTCGTTACGCGCAGCAGGACGGAAAGACCCCGGGACCTTTACTACAGCTTGGTATTGGTGGTCGGTTCGGTTTGTGTAGGATAGGTGGGAGACTGTGAAACCTTCACGCCAGTGGGGGTGGAGTCAACGTTGAAATACCACTCTGGTCGTACTGGCTGTCTAACCTCGGTCCGTTATCCGGATCAGGGACAGTGCCTGGTGGGTAGTTTAACTGGGGCGGTTGCCTCCCAAAAGGTAACGGAGGCGCCCAAAGGTTCCCTCAGCCTGGTTGGCAATCAGGTGTCGAGTGCAAGTACACAAGGGAGCTTGACTGCGAGACCGGCGGGTCGAGCAGGGACGAAAGTCGGGACTAGTGATCTTACGGTGGCATGTGGAAGCGCCGTGACTCAACGGATAAAAGGTACCCCGGGGATAACAGGCTGATCTTGCCCAAGAGTCCATATCGACGGCATGGTTTGGCACCTCGATGTCGGCTCGTCGCATCCTGGGGCCGGAGCAGGTCCCAAGGGTTGGGCTGTTCGCCCATTAAAGCGGTACGCGAGCTGGGTTTAGAACGTCGTGAGACAGTTCGGTCCCTATCCGCTGCGCGCGCAGGAGACTTGAGAAGGGCTGTCCCTAGTACGAGAGGATCGGGACGGACGGACCTCTGGTGTGCCAGTTGTACCGCCAGGTGCACTGCTGGTTGGCTACGTTCGGAAGTGATAACCGCTGAAGGCATCTAAGCGGGAAGCACGCTTCAAGATGAGGTCTCCCACCGGATTAACCGGGTAAGGCCCCCAGCAGACCACTGGGTTGATAGGCCAGAGGTGGAAGCGAGGACTAAAGACTCGTGCAGCCGACTGGTACTAATAGGCCGAGGACTTGTCACCCAGCCCCACCATGAAACAAAGACTTCATGCTCCGCGTCCACTATGCAGCTCCCGAGATACGGCCAACCCCACCCCACAAACAGCGGGTGGTGGGCAGGCCCGACAACTCGAAAGCGTTACGGCGGCCATGGCGGAGGGGAAACACCCGGACCCATTCCGAACCCGGAAGTTAAGCCCTCCAGCGCCGATGGTACTGCAGGGGGAGCCCTGTGGGAGAGTAGGACACCGCCGGACACACACCAGATTGAGGGCCACCCACGGGTGGCCCTCAACTGCGTCCGGAGCCCTTTTCTCTGTTGAGACCTGGCAGCTGAATGCAGTCGCGTCCGCATCGACAGACCTGCGGCGGATGACGTAGGCCCCTGGCGTGGTTAGGTTCTGTGTTGGCAGAGGCCCGGGAGGCGACCATGAACGACAGCCCAGGACGCGACCGCGGTGGCGACCGCGAGAGGCGTCAGAAGGGTTCTGGACGCGACGCCGGGCGAGGGTCGAGTGCGGGTCGCTCTGGAGCCCCCCGCGAGCGCTCGGGGCGTGGTTCGACCTCCAGCCGGAGTGGCGGGAGGGCCGGCGGCGGAGGCACTCGAGGTTCCAGTGGCCAGGGTCGGGGAGATGCTCCCAGACGCGGCTCGACCGGTCGGGACGATCAGGTTCGGGGCACGAGGGGTCGGGGAGAAGCACCCGGCGCCAAGGGCAGGGACGATCAGGGTCGTGGCGCACGTGGTGGGGGTGGTACGACCGACCGCGGAGGTCGCGAACGGCGCGAGGGTTTCGATCGGTCGCAGCCACGCGGTTCGGGGCGTTCGGCTTCTGCGGCAGGCGGCTCCAGGCCACGCTTTTCGACCGGCTCGTCGTCGGCGCGTCCACGTTCCGACGAGCGAGGTTCGGAACAGCGGGGAGGTGTCCGGCGGAGTGCTCCGGACCGCGGTGCGGAAGGGCGTAGCCCGGACCGTCGTGATTCGGCATACCGGGGCGGTGGGGCTTCCCGAACGTCGGGTTCGTCGCCTCGTGGGCAACGGCGCACCGAGGACCAGAGGGGCGCTCGACGCACGGACGGATCCTCTGGCCGGCGGTTCGACGAGGGTGCGCCACCACGTGGCCCGCGGCCTCGGACAGGGCGGGCCAAGAGCGACGACGAGAGTCGGGGTCGGCGGAGCGAGACCACCGAAGAGGTGGCGCCGGGGCCTGAGATCCCGAGCGACATCACCGGCCTCGAACTCGACAGCACCGTACGCCGTGAGTTGGGCACCTTGTCCCG
This sequence comes from uncultured Actinomycetota bacterium, assembly GCA_963721745.1. Lineage (GTDB taxonomy): Bacteria > Actinomycetota > Actinomycetes > Propionibacteriales > Actinopolymorphaceae > Thermasporomyces. The sequence goes on from CAVRKO010000013.1 coordinate 95,049, forward strand.
CACCGCGGCCGAACGCGTCGCGCGGCACCTCGTAGCCGCGGGGCGACTCCTCGACGACGACCCGGAGGCTGCGCTCGAGCATGCCCTGGCTGCACGAAGTGATGCCTCTCGGCTTGGCGTCGTCCGCGAGGCGTGCGGTTTCGCTGCCTACGCGGCCGGGAAGTTCGAGCAGGCCCTGGCAGAGTTCCGGGCAGCCCGCCGGATGACAGGCTCGCTGGAGTTCGTTCCCGCGATGGCCGACAGTGAACGCGGTCTTGGGCGGCCCGAACGCGCCCTCGAACTCGCGGCCGGTGTCGACCGGACCCGGCTCGATCCGGCGACGCGCATCGAGCTGTTGATCGTCGAGGCCGGTGCTCGTCGTGACCTCGGTCAGGGCGCTGCCGCCCTGGCCGTCCTCGACGTACCAGAGCTTCGTGGACGCGCAGGCGGCAGCCCGGTCGCAAGAATCAGGTACGCCTACGCCGACACCCTGGAAGAGCTGGGTCGCCCGGGGGAGGCCGCGGAGTGGTTCGGGCGCGCCGCCACCGCCGATGTCGACGGCGAGACCGACGCCGACGAACGGCGGCTCCTGCTCCTGTAGCCAGATCTTGTCCACAAGCCGCGATGTGGCGTGTTGATCCACAGGTCGGTTCCGGTGAGCTGATGCTCCCGCGTCCTTGCACGAAGGTAGATGCACCTCTCGTTCGTACCTTCTGCGCAAAGGAGCTGGGGCCATGCCTCAACCGCAATCTGAGCCATCGCCGGCGCACCGCAACGAGGTCCTTCTGGTCGGGCGGGTCTCAGCGCGAGCGTCGCGACGGGAGCTACCGAGTGGCGATGTCGTGGTCGGCGTCCGGGTCGTGGTCGAACGCAATCCCGAGACCCTACGAGGCAGGACGGCCCGCGTGGACGCCATCGACTGTGTGGCGTGGTCCGACGGTTGCCACGAAGCCCTGGCGTCCTGGGCACTCGGCGACGTCGTCGAGGTAGGTGGATCCCTTCGTCGACGCTTCCGGCGTACGGACGGGGGACCGCCCATCAGCCGTTACGAGGTCGAGGTCGAGCACGCCCGGTGCCTTCGCCAGGCCGAGTCCGAGTCGGGAAGCGACAGCAGCTCTGATCCTGTCGACCCGAACGGTGCGACGCAGAGTCAGTGAGGCTCGATGCCGTGCACGTCCTAGGAGTCGGAGAAGGCACGCATGATGAATCCTGTTCGTGGTTTCGGGCCGAATGACGTCGACTTGCGCGGCATCCGGCCACCGGCCCGTGCAATTTCCTGCACCGTATTCAGGTCCACCGGGTTGAGGATGAGCGCGAGACGACCCGTCTCTCGTGCCGCCCGTGTTGCCGAGTCCTCGTCATGGGCGTAGCCAATTTGTTCGTCAGAGACGTTCTCCAGCCGGTCGAGGAGAAGCCGGTGGAGCACCTCCGAGTCGAGGACACCTGCCTCACCCACGGCTTTGCCGCAGGAGCGTGCGTGCGGGCTCGTCAGAGAGAGCTGAAGCAGGATCCAGATCTCGCCATCCGTCAGGAGAAATCCGTGGCTTGCACCTCGGCAGGCCCGGAGAGCGCGATGGGCTGCTTCACCGTCTCGGCCGTAGTCGTCCACCTGAAAGATGTTCGACGCTGCACCGACGAAGGAATCCAGCTCGCATCCCGCGACGGTGCGGTGAATTGCACTGAGTGCGAGTGGGTGCGCGCGCTGGTCTACGAGAAGCGCCAGGCCGCTGTCCCAGGGGCCCGATCCCCGACCAGAGGTGCGAAGCTCCTGCTGCAGCTCGAGATAGGTGGCGTACCGGTGATGTCCGTCGGCGATCAGGGCCTGTCGTGGGCCGAGATCTTCGGCGATGGCAGACAGCCGGTCGGTGTCCGAGATGCGCCAGATCCGATGGGTCACACCGTCCGAGCTCCTGGCCTCGACCAGCGGAGGCTCCTTGGTCGCGGCCTCCACGATCTCGCTGGCCGTCCCCCCTCCGTCATAGGCGAGGAGGATGGGCTCGAGGTTGGCCGCGCAGGCCCGCATCAGCGAGAGCCGGTCCGCCACCGGTCCAGGAAGGACGTCCTCGTGCGGAAGGATCACCTGCTCGGCGGGCTCGCGGAGGTCCACCGCACCGATGAGCCCACGGAGGAGGACGGCACCGTCGCCCCCGGAGGTCGCGGAGGGTGCGGGGGTTCCATCCGGTGTCCGGGTTCCCACGTCGTGGGCACCCGCGCCGTTTCCCTCTGCGCGGCGTTCGTAGACATACAGAGACGCTTCGGCATCAGCGAGCAGCACACCGTCGGTGCGCCATTGCCCGAACAGTCGCGCCGCCTCGCCGTATTCATCCTCCCGGTCGGCCGTCGCACGGGTCCTCCCCGCGCCCGCGGTGGGAGCCCCGCCGGCCTGGCCGGCCGTGCCGGCGGCGGGAGACGACGCGGCAGAACGGCGTCGTCTCGGGCGGTGTCCTGTCGCCGGAGGGCCAGGTCGCGGAGCGTGGAAGGATGATCCGGACGATGTTGTGCGGCTCGGCGGCTTCGAGCGCCGCAACGGAGTCCTGGTCGAGCAGGTCATACGGCGGTGCCGTGACCGCGGCGAGGTCCGAAACTCGGTCAGGCACATACCGCAGACCGCGAAATGGAGACAGGACGAGTGGTCGAGTGTTCGACGCGGCATCGGTCACCCTGGGAATGGTAGGAGGCGCGCCCTTGCTGAGGCGGGGGCACCCGGCGCGCGGACGGGGTGGATCGACGGCCCACCCGGACCTGCGACCAGCGACGTCGATGAATGGGGAGAGACCGTGACGGAACGGGACCATGCCGGGCGGCCGGCGGGCGACGTATACGACTGGTACCGCCGCGGACTCGACCTGCTCGGGGCCGGTGACGCCGCCGCGGCGGCGCAGGTCCTGTCCTATGCCCACGACGCCGAGCCCGGATCCAAGTCGGTCCGCGAGGCGTTGGCACGTGCACAGTTCAACAGCCGCCAGTACGCCGAATCGGCGCAGACGTTCGAGGGCCTCGTGGACGAGAGCCCATCCGACGACTACGCCCACTTCGGCCTGGGTCTCGCACTGAGCCGCCTGGGCGACCATGCCGCCGCGTCGCGCCACCTCGCCATGGCGGCTGCGATGCGTCCGAACTCGGAGGACTACACGAAGGCGCTTCGGCAGGTCCGCGCCACCCTTCGTGCGCGAGAGGACATGCAGTGACCGATGCCAACGGCAGGGCGCCGGGCGGGCCTTCGCCCCTCTCCGCAGCAGCCAGGGCGCTGGTCGAGATCTTCGACACCGGCCTGTTCGACCTCGACGGCGTTGTCTACGTCGGTGACGATCCGGTGCCGGGCGCGCCCGAGCAGCTCCGGCGGGCACGCGAGTCTGGGCTCCGGGTCAGTTTTGTCACCAACAACGCGTCGCGGCCGCCTGAAGCGGTGGTCTCACACCTGGAGCGCGTAGGGGTCGAGGCATCGCTCGAACGAGGTCGCGACGTCCGCACAGGCCGCGGCCGGACTACTGGCACGGCGGGTACCGGCCGGTTCGCGGGTGTTGGTGATCGGCGGCGAAGGGCTCGAGGTCGCCCTGCGCGAGCGCGGGATGGTTCCGGTCTTCGCGGCGTCCGAGCACCCCGCTGCGGTGGTCCAGGGATTTCATCCCGACGTCGGCTGGCGGCAGCTTGCCGAGGGTGCCTACGCACTCGCCTCGGACCTCCCCTGGGTCGCGTCCAACACTGACCTGACCCTCCCGACCGATGGTGGTCTCGCACCCGGCAACGGAACACTCGTCGAGGTCGTTCGACTGGCGACAGGCAAGAGCCCGGTCGTCGCCGGGAAGCCCGAACCGCCGCTGTTCGTCGAGGCAGTTGCCCGGTCGGGCGGCCAACGCCCACTGGTCATCGGCGACCGTCTCGATACCGACATCGAGGGGGCGCACGCGTCCGGGTTGCCGAGTCTGCTCGTGCTCACCGGCGTCACACAGGTCTCCGACCTGCTCGCCGCGCCGCCGAACCGGAGGCCCACCTACCTGGCTCGCGATCTTGGTGGGCTCTTCGTCCCGCACCCGGCGCCCGCGCTGGTGTCGGCCGGCGCTGAGTGCGGTGGCTGGCAGGTCGAACTGCAGGCTGCGAAGTCCGGCGGTACGACGGTCACCCTGTCCGGCGCGGGAGAGCCGCTCGACGGAGTGAGGGCGATCCTGGCCGCCGCATGGGCGTCCAGCGATCCCGGCGAGATCGACGCGTCGGAGGCACTCGAACGCCTCCGGCAGGGCGCTGCCACCATGAGTTAGTGTCGCGTGACGGTGGTCGAGGATGCCGCGCCCCCGGACGTGAGCGAACCCAGCCCGTGGATCATGTCTCAACGTGTGATCGTCGGACTGCCCGCCAGAGGAGAGAAGTCAGGTACGTGGAACATCACCCACAGGATCCAGGTCTTCCGCTCGACGACGCGGACCGAGATGGCCACGAGCAGGATCTCGAGTCGCTCGATCTCGAGCGCGGCGAGCAGGTCGCTGAGTACGTCGACACCGACGACGCGCACTCGGTGCCGGCATCCCTTCCCACTCCCACGTACGAGCCGACGGGGCGACCGGACATCGACACCATCCTCGACCGGCTAGCTGACCTCGACGGCGCACCGACCAACGACCATGCGGACGTCTACGAAGACGTGCACCGGCGCCTGCACGAGACGCTCCTCGCCGCCGGCGAAGGCGGCGACCCGTCCGAAGGCGCGTCGTGAGCCGCTCGTGAGGACGCGGGACGTTCGAAGGAGGGCACCGTGAACGACACTCGCAAGGTGCTCCTCGTCGTCCACACCGGACGCCCGGAGGCGACGCACCTGGCCCGCGAGGCCGCCGACAGACTCGAACGGGCGGGGATCGGTGTCCGTGTTCTCGCTTCCGACGCCGCCGACCTCGGGATCGAGAGTGCCGAGGTCATCGACGTCTCGGCCGATGCGGCAGCGGGCTGCGAAATCGTGATGGTGCTCGGTGGCGACGGCTCGATCCTGCGCGGAGCCGAGGTGGCGCGCGAGTCGGGCACCCCGGTCCTCGGAGTCAACCTCGGTCATGTCGGATTCCTGGCGGAGTCCGAGCGGGACGATCTCGAGGTCACGATCGAACATGTCGTCCACCGCAAGTACGCCGTCGAGGAGCGCATGACCCTCGACGTCACCGTGACGCACGACGGCGAGGCCATCGCGCAGCAGTGGGCGCTCAACGACGCGAGCGTCGAGAAGTCCGCCCGCGAACGGATGCTCGAGGTCGTCGTCGAGGTGGACGGCAGGCCGCTCTCCCGCTGGGGCGGTGATGGTGTCGTCGCGGCGACACCGACGGGTTCGACGGCGTACGCGTTCTCGGCCGGCGGCCCGATCGTGTGGCCAGAGGTCGAGGCGATCCTGCTCGTGCCGCTGAGTGCGCACGCGTTGTTCGCTCGACCGCTCGTGGTCTCGCCGCGTTCGGTGATTGCCGTCGAACTACTTCCACGCAACCCCGGGCCAGCCGTCCTGTGGTGCGACGGCCGCAGGACCGAACGGATACCGCCCGGCGCGCGGATCGAGGTCCGGCGGGGCGAGCAGGTCGTACGCCTTGCCCGACTGCACCAGGCACCGTTCACCGACCGGTTGGTCGCGAAGTTCGACCTGCCCGTGCACGGGTGGCGCGGTCGGCGCCACCGAAGTGCCCATCCGAGGGCCGAACGCGCCCACGCCCGTGAGGACGATCTCCCCGATGTCGGTCCGACCCAATAGAGTGCCGGCGATGCTGGAGGAGATCCGGATCCAGGGGCTCGGCGTGATCGAGGACGCCGGGCTCGAACTCGACGCCGGTTTCACGGTCGTCACCGGCGAGACCGGTGCGGGCAAGACGATGGTCGTCAGCGGCCTGTCCCTGCTGCTGGGCGGGCGCGCTGACGCGGGTCTGGTCCGTCCTGGGGCGAAACGCGCGGTGGTCGAGGGCCGGATCAGACTTCCCGCGGGATCCGGCACGGCACAGCGCGCCGCCGAGGCCGGCGCCGAGCTCGACGACGACACGCTCATCGTCATGCGCACGGTCAGCCGTGACGGGCGGTCGCGGGCGTATGCCGGAGGGGCCGGCGTCCCAGCCGGACTCCTGGCGGAGGTCGCGGAGGACCTGGTCGCACTGCACGGGCAGTCCGACCAGCTGCGCCTGCTGCGGCCGGCGAGGCAGCGGGAGATCCTCGACCGCTACGCCGGTGCGGCGGTCGACACGCCACTCGCCACCTACCGCGAGCGCTACGCGCGGCTCGCCCAGGTGGAGTCAGAGCTCGCCAACCTGGTCGCCCGTGCGCGCGATCGTGCGCAAGAGGCCGACCTGTTGCGGTTCGGGTTGGCCGAGGTGGAGGCTGCCGATCCTCAGCCCGGCGAGGACGACGCCCTGTCGGCGGAGGACGCCCGGCTCGCCCACGCCGACGCGCTCCGCGGCTCGGCTGAGCTGGCCCACGCGGCCCTGGTCGGCACCGACGACCCGGCCGCCGAGCCCGTCGACGCCCTCACGCAGTTGGCCGCCGCGCGCAAGGCGCTCGACGCCGGCGGTGTGCACGACCCAGACCTGGCGGGCGTCTCCGACCGGCTGGCCGAGGCCGTCGCGGTGATCGCCGACGCCGGCGCCGATCTGGCGTCGTACGCCATGAGTGTCGACACCGACCCGGCCCGGCTGCAGGCGGTGGGGGAGCGGCGTTCGGTGCTGGCGGCGCTCACCCGCAAGTACGGCGACACCGTGGACGACGTACTCGCCTGGGCACGAAAGTCCGCTGAGCGGCTGGCCGAGCTCGACGGTTCGGACGATCGGATCGGGGCTCTGCAGGCCGAACGCGGGACCCTCCTCGACGAGCTCGCCGACCTGGCTGGCCAGGTCAGCATCGCGCGGACCGCTGCCGCCGAACGACTTGGCACCGCGGTCACGAAGGAGCTGAACGCGCTGGCGATGCCGCACGCCGTCGTGAGTGCCGATGTCGCCCAGGCCGAGTTGGCCTCCGAGCAGACCGGCGGCGACGCACCTGACGCCGGCCGGACCGGACTCCTCGTGGCCGGGCGGCTGGTCTCGTTCGGTCCGTACGGTGTCGACGAGGTGGAGCTCAGGCTCTGCCCTCATCCGGGAGCACCCGCACGTCCGGTCCAGCGCGGTGCCTCAGGAGGAGAGCTCTCTCGGGTGATGCTGGCGGTCGAGGTGGTGTTCGCCGGGGTCGGCGGCGTCCCGACGTTCGTCTTCGACGAGGTGGACGCCGGTGTCGGAGGCCGGGCGGCGGTCGAGATCGGGCGGCGCCTCGCCCGGCTGGCCCGCAACGCCCAGGTCGTGGTCGTCACACACCTGCCGCAGGTGGCGGCGTTCGCCGACCGGCACTATGTCGTACGCAAGGCGAGCGACGGATCCGTCACCCGAAGCGGGCTCACCGACCTCGACGGCGACGAGCGCGTCGAGGAACTGGCCAGGATGCTCGCCGGCCTCGACGACTCCGCCAGCGCGCGCGCCCATGCCGAGGAGCTGCTCGCCACGGCTGCCGCGGCCCGCGCGGAGGGGGCTGACACCGACCGCCCCGGCACGGTCCCTCCCTGGCTCCGGCTCCGGCTCCGGCTCCGGCTCCGGCTCCGGAGGACGGTCCGACCCGCGATCAGGCGGCGCAAAGCGATCCAGATCCACCTCTCGGCGGAGCGCAAAGTAGCGCTGTGTGCATGACCCGCCACACCTTGTGAGGGGATTCCCCGCAGAAGTCACCTTCGCGTGGCAGGATCGGCGATGCGATGAAACTCCCCACTTTGCGCCGTGTTCGTCCCTCATCGCTCCCAGGCGTCACCGGGACCGCGAGAGTCGACACCCGTACCAAGAACCTCACCAGGCGGCTGCGGCCCGGTGACATAGCCATCCTCAACCACCTCGACCTCGACCGGGCGAGTGCGGAGGCGCTGGTAGCCGCCGGAGTCGCCGCGGTCGTCAATGTGGCGCCGTCGATCAGCGGTCGCTACCCCAACCTCGGTCCCGGCGTCCTCATGACGGCGGGTATCCCGTTGGTGGACGACGTCGGTATCGACGTCTTCGCGCATGTCGACGACGGCGACACCGTACGCCTCGACGACGGCGTACTCTTCCGCGACGGAGTCGAGGTCGCGACCGGCGTCGAGCAGACGATCGAGTCCGTCACCCTTGCCGTCGCCCGCGCACGATCCGGCCTCGCCTCCCAGCTGGAGGCATTCACCGCCAACACGGTGGAGTACCTCCGTCACGACCGCGACCTCCTCCTCGACGGCGTCGGTGTACCCGCCCTCGGCACCCCACTGGACGGCCGCCCCGTCGTGGTCGTGGTCCGTGGGTACGACTACCGCGACGATCTCGAACTGCTGGGTCCATACATCCGCGAGTACCGCCCGGTCCTCGTCGGCGTCGACGGTGGTGCCGACGCGCTGCTCGAGGCGGGGCACACGCCGGACGTCATCGTCGGCGACATGGAGGCCACCTCCGACGTCGCGCTGCGCTGCGGAGCCGAGCTCGTCGTCCACGCGGGGCCGGACGGCAGGGCTTCCGGCGCTGAGCGCCTCGAACACCTCGGGCTCGACGCACACATCTTCACCGCGGCCGGAACGAGCGAGGACGTCGCGCTGTTGTTGGCGGAGTTCAGAGGCGCCGCACTCATCGTCGCCGTGGGTACGCACACGTCGCTGGTCGAGTTCCTCGACAAGGGTCGTGCCGGGATGGCCAGCATGTTTCTGACCCGGTTGCGGGTCGGCGACAAGCTGGTCGACGCCAAGACCGTGAGCAACCTCCACCGGCCGCGCATCCAGAACCGGCAGATCACCATCCTGCTCGTGGCGAGCCTGCTGGCGCTGCTGGTCGCGCTCGCCATGACACCGCTCGGGCAGGACTGGATCGATGCCGCGGGCTCCCACCTGACCGACCTCATCTCCTGGATCCGAGGGCAGTTCGCGTGATCGACTTCCGGTACTTCCTCGTGTCACTCACGGCGGTCTTCCTCGCCCTCGCGGTCGGCGTCGCCCTCGGTGCGGGACCGCTCAGAGGCGACGCCGACCAGCAGTTGCGCGCCAACCTTCGCGAGGCGGGCAACGCGAAGGACGGTCTCCGCAAGGAGGTCGACCGCCTCCAACAGGTCGACGCCTACCGCGACTCGTTCGCCGGCGAGGTCGCTCCCGACCTCGTACACGGCAAGCTGGAGAGCCGGCGGATCGTCCTGGTCGCGCTTCCCGACGCCGACCAGGCGACTGTGAAGGACCTGCGGGACACGCTCACCTCGGCGGGCGGGACCATCACCGGCACCGTCGAGATGAAGTCCAAGTGGGCCCAGTCGAACGAGCGGCAGTTCCTCGAGGACCTGGCCGACCGGCTCCTGGCCGGCGACTCCAAGGGTGCGGACTCGGGCTCGGCGTACGACCTGGCGGGTTCCGTGCTCGCGAGTGCCCTCGTGTCGAAGGATGCGAAGGCCGTTGGCCACGCGGCCCAGGCCACACCGACGATCATGGGCGGGTTCGGCGAGGGCGGGGTTGTGGACGGCGAAACCGACCTCCCGCGGGCGGACCTCGCGGTCCTGGTCGCTCCGACCGCCGGCAGGGGTACGCCGACGTCGGAGGACACCGCGAACGAGGCGTGGGTCGCGTTGGCCCGTTCCCTCGACGAGGCGGGCAGCGGCGTGGTCGTCGCGGGAGACGAATCCGCGGCGCGCCGTGGTGGCCTGCTCGAGAGCCTGCGCGAGGACTCCGAGTCGAGGGGGACGGTCTCGTCGGTCGACGTCGCCGACCTCCCGAGCGGACAGATCGCGGTCGTGTGGGCTCTCGCCGAGCAGAAGCTGGGCGGCAGCGGCCACTACGGCACGGTGGGCACCACCGACGGGCCCCTGCCCGAGCCTGACGACGCCTGACACCCGCCCCGGCCCCGTCCAGGACGGGGCCGCGGCTCCGCCACCGCGACTTTCCGCGACCCGCGGGCGTACCTCCACTCGTCACGAAGCTGTACGGAACAGGTCGCAACGACATCTTTCGTACGTTGCCGTTCACCCGCCACAATGTCACCTGACGTCCCTTTGCACACCGTTCGCTTCCGTCCGCCGCATCGCTCAGGGGTCCACCCCGGGAGGCTCGCATGGACGTACGCCGTTCGCTGTCGACACTTGTGCGGGCCGGCTTCGGCGTGGGCGCCGCACTCACCCTCGTCGTGACCCTCGCCGCCCCTGCCGGCGCTGTACCCCAGGAGATCCGGCTCGGCACCCTGGCCAACTGGAGCCAGCCGACCGTGGAGAGCCGGGACAGTTGGCTCGCGGCCAACGCCGACCAGGGTGCCTGGGCGGAGTACGGCTTCGACTGGTCGACGGACCTGTGCTCGTTCAGTCCTGACAACCCGTTCGGGTTCCCGTTCGAACTGTCGTGTGCGCGGCACGACTTCGGTTACCGCAACTTCAAGCTCGAGGGCATCTTCCCCGAGAACAAGGACCGCATCGACGACGCGTTCTACGCCGATCTGTCCGCCGTCTGTGCGCTCGAGGACTGGTGGGCCCAGCCGGCGTGCGACAGCCTGGCGTGGGCCTACTACGAAGCGGTCCACGAGTTCGGCGACCTCGACGCGGTGAAGCAGGGCGATCTGGACCACGCTCGGGCGCTTCTCGACAAGGGCGCCCGCCTTGCCGGGACATCCGCGACGTCGCGGGTCGGCGCGACCTCGCTCGACCTCACCGATCGCTGACTTTCCGCAGTCGAGCGGCTCCGTAGCGAGACTGCGACCGCGCACCCGGACGCCACGGCGCGCGCTCCGTACCGGGGATTCGGTCGATCTGACCTCGACCCGTACCCGAGTGCCCGGCGTGGTGTCGGCGGCGTTACCTGGTGGTTGCTAGGCTGAAAGCCCGTGGACCTGCTGGACTCCGCCCGGACCTCCAGCCCCGACAAGACCACGGGGAGCTAGCTTTGGCCGCCTCTTCGCCGACAAGGCATGTGTTCGTCACCGGAGGCGTCGCCTCCTCTCTTGGCAAGGGACTCACCGCGTCGAGCCTCGGCAACCTGCTGAAGGCACGCGGGCTGCGGGTCACCATGCAGAAGCTCGACCCCTATCTCAATGTCGATCCCGGCACCATGAACCCGTTCCAGCACGGTGAGGTGTTCGTCACCGGCGACGGCGCCGAGACCGACCTCGACATCGGTCACTACGAACGGTTCCTCGACGTCGACCTCAGCCGCAGCGCCAACGTCACCACCGGCCAGGTCTACTCGAGCGTGATCGCCAAGGAACGTCGTGGCGACTACCTCGGCGACACCGTCCAGGTGATCCCGCACATCACCAACGAGATCAAGGCCCGCATCCGCGCCATGGCCGGGCCCGACATCGACGTGGTGATCACCGAGATCGGCGGCACCGTCGGCGACATCGAGTCGCTGCCGTTCCTCGAGGCGGCCCGGCAGGTACGCCACGACGTCGGACGCGACCACGTGTTCTTCCTGCACGTGTCCCTGGTGCCGTACCTCGGGCCGTCGGGCGAACTCAAGACCAAGCCGACCCAGCACTCGGTCGCCGCGTTGCGCAGCATCGGTATCCAGCCGGATGCCATCGTCTGCCGCTCCAACCGTGAGCTCCCGTCGAGCGTCAAGCGCAAGATCTCGTTGATGTGCGACGTCGACGAGGAGGCGGTGATCGAGAACCAGGACGTACCGAGCATCTACGACCTGCCCAAGGTGCTGCACGCCGAGGGGCTGGACGCCTACGTCGTACGCCGGCTCAACCTGCCGTTCCGCGACGTCAACTGGACCAGCTGGGACAAGCTCCTGCGCCGGGTGCACCATCCCGCCGACGAGGTGACCGTCGCCCTGGTCGGTAAGTACATCGACCTGCCCGACGCCTACCTCTCGGTCAGCGAGGCGCTTCGCGCTGGCGGGTTCCACCACGACACGCGGGTCGAGATCCGCTGGGTCCCCTCCGACGAGTGCACCACCCGGGAGGGCGCGGCGAGGCATCTCTCCGACGTCGACGCGGTGTGTGTCCCCGGCGGGTTCGGCGTCCGCGGGGTCGAGGGCAAGATCGGTGCGATCACGTACGCCCGGGAGCACCAGCTGCCCACCTTGGGGCTGTGCCTCGGCCTGCAGTGCATGGTCGTGGAGTTCGCGCGCAACGTCGCCGGCCTCGAGGACGCCAACTCCACCGAGTTCGACGCGAGCTGTGCCCATCCGGTCGTCGCCACCATGGAGGAGCAGCGCGAGATCGTCGCCGGGTCGGGCGACCTCGGCGGGACGATGCGGCTCGGCCTCTATCCCGCGAAGCTCGCCGACGACACCCTGGCCCGCCGCGCCTACGCCGAGCCATACGTCGAGGAACGGCATCGGCACCGCTACGAGGTCAACAACTCCTACCGCGCGCAGCTCGAGGAGGCCGGCATGGTCATCTCGGGAACGTCACCCGACGGCCGCCTGGTGGAGTTCGTGGAGCTGCGGCGCGACCTGCACCCGTACTTCGTCGCGACGCAGGCGCACCCCGAGCTCCGGTCGCGTCCCATCCGCCCGCATCCGCTGTTCGCGGGCCTCGTCGAGGCGGCGCTGGTACGCCAGCGCGAGATGCAGCTGCCGGTGGGTGAGATGCAGCCGGCGTACGCGGGGGAGACGCCCGACGAGCGGGCGGCCGACCTGCCGGCCGGTCCGGAGCTGCCGGCCGGTCCGGACGTGCCGGCCGGTCCCGACCGCCCCGACGGTGCCCACGGCGCCCCGGTGAGCCCGGCCAACGCAGCCAACGGCGTACGCGTGTCCGCCGGCATCCGACGGTGACGCGAGAACACGTGACGCCGCACCCTCGGACCCCGAAGTCGGTGACGGGCGGCCTCCGGGACGTGCCGGAGCGCTGGCCGGTCGCGTCCTCGACGTACTCCCTGCGGACCCATCGTGTGATCGACATCCGCCGCGACGAGGTAGGTGACAGCGAACGGTTCACCCGCGACGTCGTGGTCCACCCGGGGGCGGTCGGGATCGTGGCGCTGGACGACGACGAGCGGGTCCTGCTCGTCCGGCAGTACCGCCACCCGGTCGGACACCGGCTCTACGAGCCTCCGGCAGGACTCCTCGACGTCGAGGGTGAGGACTACCTCGCGGCCGCCCAGCGCGAGCTCTACGAGGAGGGCCACGTCCGTGCGCGGGACTGGCGGGTCCTGGTCGACGCGTTCACCTCGCCCGGGATGACCACCGAGTCACTGCGGATCTATCTCGCCCGCGACCTGGAGGACGTCCCCGAGTCGGACCGGCACGACGGAATCCACGAGGAGGCGGACATGCCTGTGGTGTGGGCGCCACTCGCCGAGATCGTGACCGGCGTCCTGGCCGGTGACCTGCACAATCCGACCCTCGTGATGGGAACGCTCGCGGCGTGGGCGGCCCGCCACGGCGCTGGTTACGACGCCCTGCGCGCCGCGGACGCTCCGTGGCCCGCCCGCGAGGCGTCACTGCAGGCGCCGCTGACCGAGCGCTAGCCCGGTGCCCAGCCGAATGCGGGCCGGCCGGGCCCGCACAGCTGAAGTCCGGTATTCCGGCCCCCGACGTATTTGCGCTGCGACACGAGGCCGCCGTGCCGTACCGTCCTCCTGTGACCGAGCCCGCCCTGCTCCAGGACGTTCGGGAAGCCCTCACGCGGCTCGACCTGGGCACACCGGTCACCGAGCCGGAACCCGTCGCGGAAGCCTGGTCCAACGACGTACTGAAGGTCGTGACCGGGCGCGGTACATTCGCTCTCAAGATCTTCAGTCCTGACCTCGACGAGCAGCAGGAAGCGGAGCTGCGCCGAGGGGTCGACGTCGAGAGCACCGTGCTGCGGACCGGCGAGGTTCCGATGCCTGCACCGGTGGCCGACCCGTCCTCCGGTAGCACCGTGATCGAGCTGGCACCCTCGGCGGCCGGGTCGAGACGGTTCGTGCGCGCCCACGAATGGGTGGACGGCGAGGCCTGCTCACACGTGCCGCCCTCGGTGGAGATCGTGCGCGACGTCGGCCGGTCCCTCGGAGTGATCCACGCGCTTCACCTTCCGGGAGGTGACAGCTCGGGCATCAGGCCGGTGGACCTCGACCGGTGGCAACGGGCGGTTGCGGGCGCGAGGCGGAGAGACCTGCCCTGGGCCGAGGACCTGACCGCATGTGGCCCCCTGGTCGAGGAGCTCGCGATACGCCTGGAGCAGCTCCGCCGCGAACGCCGGCCGATGCGGACGAGCCACCGGGACATGGACCCCAAGAACGCGGTCGTACGCGCCGACGGCCGAGTCGCCCTCACCGACTGGGACCACGCCGGACCCGTTCTCGCCGAGGTCGAGCTCGTGGTCGCGGGTTCGTCGTTCGCAGGGGTCTCGCCCGACGTCGACGAGGACCTGTTCCGGGAGTTCGTCGCGGCCTATCGCGACGCCGGGGGTGACGCGGGCACCCCGGACGGGATCGCGTTGTCGATCGAGTGTTCGGACGTCGACTGGCTGCTCCGCAACGTCGAGGGCTGCCTGCGTGAGCAGCCGGGTGAGGACGACGAGTTGCGGCAGCGCCTGGCTCCCGCCCTGGTCGGGTCGTTCGCGGCACAGGTGGCGGCGATGGAGCGCTGGGCCCGCCTGGTCGAGGACCTATAGGCCAGCAACCGAGCCAGCCGTCCGCTCAGACGTCCACCGTTCCGCCCGTTCGCCAGTAGACGCCCTGCTCGCGGGTGAGGAAGTCCTCGTCGACGAGGGCGCGGCGGAGCGCGGCACAGTCGTCGTACACCTGGAGCAGGATCTCGTTGACGGCCCGCTCGGGATACCGGACACCGGGCTCGAAGAGCTGCGCCACGTGATCGAGCAGCCGTTGGCGGCGTGCGTACTTCGCGGGCAGGTTGGTGATCCGTCCGCCGCGTACGAAGGCGCGGAACAGCTTCTGGGTCTCCGGATCGGCCTTGTGCGGCACGGGAAGGCCGACCGTGGTGTCTGTCTCCACTCGGGTCGCTCCCTCGGGTGTGGGGGTCGGCGCGGGCCCGTACGCGCGGGGCAGGGCCCACCCCTCGAGTCTCCCAGCGATCGCCGCCCATGTGTGCGGCCTTTTCCGGCGTGGTCCGCTAGCCTCCGGCCATGGCCGTGCGGTCGTTCGCCGAGCTGCTCTATGAGGAGGCGCCTCCCGAGGCGTTCGAGGAGCAGGTACGAAAGGCGCAGGCCGCGGGTGCGACCACGGAAGAGCTCCAACGCCTCCGACGTGAGCTCGCGGTCGCGCTCCGGGTGCGGGCCCAGCTGGCCCGGCACCGTCAGCGCGAGGCCGAGCTCTCGGCGTTGTACGAGACCGCCAACGACCTCACCGCGATCCGCGACGTCGACGCCGTGCTCACCGCGATCGTGCACCGGGCCCGTCAGCTGCTCGGCGCGGACCTCACCTACCTCAGCCTCAACGACCCGGCGCGCGGCGACTCGTTCATCCGGGTGACGGACGGCTCGGTGTCGGCGACGTTCCGCCGGCTGCGGCTCCCGCTCGGCACCGGCCTGCTCGGCCTCGTCGCACAGACGGGCGCCCCGTACTTCACCGACGACTACTTTGCCGACCAGCGGTTCGTCCACCGCGACTACATCGACGATGCGGTCGGCGAGGAGGGGATCCGGGCGATCCTCGGCGTTCCGCTGCTGCGGGACGGAAAGGTGCTCGGTGCCCTGCTCGCCGCCAACCGGGGCGCCCGGCCGTTTCCCCCGGGTGAGGTCGTCCTGCTGGGCTCCCTGGCCGCCCACGCGGCGATCGCGCTCGAGAACGCCCGGCTGTTCGAGGCCACGAGGGCGGCGATCGCGGACCTGGACGCCGCGAACGCCACCGTCCGGGCCCACTCCGAGGCGGTCGAGCTGGCGGCGAGCGCGCACGACCGGCTGACCAACGTCGTCCTGCACGGTGGGGGAGTTGCCGCGGTCGCGGCGGTGCTCGCGGACGTTCTTGACGGCTGCGTGGCGGTCCGCGATCCCGTGGGACACCTGCTCGCGACTTCGGGACCCCAGGCCGAGACAGCGCCTGCCGGCCTGGCTGGCGCGGTGGGCGAGGCGCTCGGCAGCGGGCGGACGGTCGAGCTGGCGCGAGCGGCCGGCGGCGACGCACCGGCCGCCGGGACCTGGCTCGCGACCGCCGTCGCGGGGAACGACCATCTCGGCACGCTGGTCCTGCTACGCCACCAGCCCCTGGTGGAGGCCGACCGCCGGATCCTGGAGCGCGGGGCGCTCGTGACGGCGCTGCTCCTGCTGTTCCAGCGCTCGGTGGCCGCGGCGGAGGACCGCGTACGCGGTGAGCTGCTGGACGACCTGCTGTCCGACCCGCACCGCGACCCGGCCACCCTGCGCGAGCGGGCCAGGCGGCACCGGGCCGACCTCGAGGCGGACCAGCTGATCCTCGTGGTCCGAGTGGACGGCGTCGAGCGGCACCGTGCGGTGGCCGCGGCCTCGCGGCTCGCGGCAGCCCGTGGCGGGCTCGGCGGGCAGTACGACGCGGACCCGGTCCTCCTGCTTCCGGGCACCGACCCGGCCGCCGCGGCCCGGTCCGTCCGTACCCGGCTGGCCGAGCTGCTGGGAGCGACGGTCACGGTGGGTGCGGCAGGTCCGGCCACCGGCCCGGAGGGGATCGCCGCAGGCTACCGGGATGCGCGCCGCTGCCTGGCCGCGCTGCTGGCGCTCGGCCGCCACGGCGAGGCCTCCGATGCGGCGGGGCTCGGGTTCGCGCGGCTGCTGCTCGGAACCGGGGCGCACGAGATCGAGCCGTTCCTCGCCACGACGATCGGCCCGCTGGTCGAGTACGACGACCGGCGCGGCACCGAGCTCACGCCGACCGTCGAGGCGTGGTTCGCAGCCGGGGGCAGCCCGGCCCGGGCGGCCGAACGGCTGCACGTCCACCCCAACACGGTGGCGCAGCGCCTCGACCGGGTGGCCTCCCTGCTCGGGCCCGAGTGGCGAGCGCCCGATCGCGCCCTCGAGCTGCAGCTGGCGTTGCGGCTGTGGCGGCTCCGCTCCGTCCCGCTGTGACTCCGACACACATCCAACGCCGTTCTGTGTGCCTCGGGTACATCGTCACCACGGCCCGCGGGGCCTACGGTCGAGCGTCATGGCGGATCTGTCGGGGCGTACCGCACTGGTCACGGGTGGTGCGAGCGGCATCGGCCGGGCGTGCGCGGTCCGCCTCGCCGCCGATGGCGCCAGGATCGTCGTCCTCGACCGCGACGCGGACGGTGCCAGGGCCGTCGCCGACGAGCTCGGCGGCGACGCAATCGTCGTCGATCTCTCCGAACCGGCCGGACTGGACGACCTGAACCTCGAGGCCGACATCCTCGTCAACAATGCCGGGCTCCAGCACGTCGACCGGACGGAGGACTTCCCTCCCGAGACGTTCGCCCTGCTCCTGCGGGTCCTGCTCGAGGCGCCGTTCCGGCTCGCCCGCGCGCTGCTCCCCGGCATGTACGCCCGCGGCTGGGGCCGGCTGGTCCACATCTCGTCCGTACACGGGCACCGGGCGTCGCCGTTCAAGTCCGCGTACGTCGCCGCGAAGCACGGCCTGGAAGGGCTGTCCAAGGTGATCGCGCTCGAGGCGGCGGGTCGCGGCGTCACGTCCAACACGGTCTGCCCCGGCTTCGTCCGCACCCGCCTGGTCGAGGACCAGGTGGCCGCCCAGTCCCGGGCCCACGGCGTCGACGAGAGCCAGGTCGTCGACGACATCCTGCTCGCGCGCACCCCCCTCAAGCGGCTCGTCGAGCCCGCCGAGGTGGCCGCGATGGTCGCGTACCTCTGCGGCCCCGACGCCCAGTCCGTCACGGGTTCCGCCTTCCACCTGGACGGGGGCTGGACCGCCTCGTGACCCGGTCTCCTCTCCCACGTCCCTCCGCCCGCCGGCTGCACCGGAAAGGAACGCCATGGCATCCACGGTGAGCACACCACGCAGCGGCTTCGCCAAGGTCGTCGCGGCGAGCCTCGTCGGTACGACCGTCGAGTGGTACGACTTCTTCCTCTACGGCTCGGCCGCCGCACTCGTGTTCAACAAGCTGTTCTTCCCCACGCAGGACCCGACCGTCGGCACCATGCTGGCCTTCGCGACGTACGCCCTCGGCTTCGTCGCGCGCCCGATCGGCGGCATCGTCTTCGGACACTTCGGCGACAAGGTGGGCCGCAAGAAGATGCTGGTCTTCAGCCTGCTGCTGATGGGCGGTGCGACGTTCGCGATCGGGCTGTTGCCGACCTACGCGTCGATCGGCGTCGGAGCCCCGGTGCTGCTGCTGCTCTGCCGGCTGGTGCAGGGGTTCGCCGTCGGCGGCGAGTGGGGCGGCGCGGTGCTCATGGTCGCCGAGCACGGCTCGGCGGAACGCCGTGGCTTCTGGTCGAGCTGGCCGCAGGCCGGCGTACCCGCGGGCAACCTGCTGTCGGTCCTGGTCCTCTTCGTCCTGGCGGCAACCACGTCGGACTCGGCGTTCACGACCTGGGGCTGGCGGGTGCCGTTCCTGCTCAGCGCCGTCCTCGTCGTGGTCGGACTGTGGATCAGGCTGCGTCTCACGGAGTCGCCATTGTTCGCCCGGGCCCAGGCGGAGTTCGAGGCACGGAAGGTGCAGCGCCGGGCGCCGGCCCTGGACGTCCTCCGCGCCTACCCGCGTGAGGTCCTCTCCGCGATGGGTGCCCGGTTCGCCGAGAACGTCTGCTACTACATCTTCACCGCGTTCGTCCTGGCCTACGTCACCGAGACCGTCGGGCTCGACCGCCAGGTGGCGCTCAACGCGGTCCTCGTCGCGTCCGCGGTGCACTTCGTCGTCATCCCGGTGTTCGGCGCGCTGTCGGACCGGGTCGGGCGGCGGCCGCTCTACCTCGCCGGCGCCGCCGGCGTCGGGCTGTGGGGCTTCGCGTTCTTCCCGCTCCTGGACACGAAGTCGCAGGGTGCGATCACGTTGGCGATCACGGTGGGCCTGGTGCTGCACGCGCTGATGTACGGCCCGCAGGCCGCGTACTTCTCCGAGCTGTTCGGCACCAGCGTGCGGTACAGCGGCGCGTCCATCGGCTACCAGCTGGCATCGGTGGTCGCCGGCTCCCTGGCGCCGATCATCGCCCTCGCGCTGCTGGCGCGGTTCGACTCCAGCATCCCTGTCTCGGTGTACCTCCTGGGTTCAGGGCTGCTCACCGTGGTCGTGGTCCTGTTCACCCGGGAGACGCGCGGAACCGCGCTTGCGGACGACCGGATCCTGGATGGTGTCGCGGCTCCGACGCCGGCCCAACGGTCCACCGTCGACGGGCGCTGACTCCGGCGGACCGGGATCTAGGGTGGCACTCGTCCCGGACCTGGAACGGAAGAGGTAGGCGTGAACCCCGACAAGCTGGCCCTGCGGAAGATCGCCGTGGAGGACTGGGTGGCCGTGCACGCCTGGGCCCAGCTGCCGGAGGCCTGCCGGTACCAGGCATGGGGACCCAATACCGAGGCCGAGACGAAGGCGTTCGTCGAGGCCGCGGTCGACGCCTGGTCGGAGGTGCCGCTGTGGCGATACGGCTACGTCGCGGTCGTCGACGGTGACGTGGTCGGCTCCGGTGTGCTGAAGGTCCAGAACGCGGTCCACCGCCAGGGTGAGCTCTCCTACATCACCCACCCGGAGGTCTGGGGCCGTGGTCTGGGCACCACGATCGGGCGCGAGCTCCTGCGGATCGGCTTCGAGGACCTCGGCCTGCACCGCATCGTCGGCACCTGCGACCCGCGCAACCGGGCGTCCGCGCGGATCCTTGCCAAGATCGGCATGACGCACGAGGGCCGGCTTCGGCACACGACGCTGCTGCGCGACGGCTGGCGCGACTCCGAGACGTACAGCATCCTCGAGGACGAGTGGCGCGCCCGCCCGGCTGACGGCACGAGCCCTGCCTAGATGTCGCGGAACGTCTCGATCTGGGCACCCAGCTGGTTGAGGCGTTCGGCGAGGTCCTCGTAGCCCCGGTTGATGACGTAGATGTTGCGCAGCATCGATGTGCCCTTGGCGGCCAGCATGGCGAGCAGGATGCACACCGCTGGTCGCAGTGCGGGTGGGCATATCACCTCGGCGCCGGACCAGTGGGTCGGCCCGTCGACGTAGACACGGTGCGGGTCGGCCAGCCGCACCTTGGCGCCGAGCTTGTTGAGCTCGACCAGGTGGATGGCGCGGTTCTCGTAGACCCAGTCGTGGATGAGGGTCGTGCCGCGTGCCGACGCGGCGATCACCGCGAAGAACGGCAGGTTGTCGATGTTGAGTCCGGGGAACGGCATCGGGTGGATCTTGTCGATCGGCGCGCGCAGGTCGGAGGGCGAGACGGTGAGGTCGACCAGCCGGGTGCGGCCGTTGACGGCGGGGTACTCCGGCCCGCGGGTGCAGGTGAGTCCCATCTCCTCGAGCAGTGCGAGCTCGATCTCGAGGAACTCGATGGGCGCCCGTCGGATCGTGATCTCCGACGAGGTGACGATGGCGGCCGCGATCAGGCTCATCGCCTCGATCGGGTCCTCCGAGGGGGCGTAGTCGACGTCGCAGTCGATCGTGGGTACGCCGTGCACCGTGAGCGTGGTGGTGCCGATCCCGTCGATCTGTACGCCCAGCTGGAGCAGGAAGAAGCACAGGTCCTGGACCATGTAGTTGGGGCTCGCGTTGCGGATGACCGTGACGCCCGAACGGCGGGCGGCCGCCATCAGCGCGTTCTCGGTGGCCATGTCACCGCGCTCGGTCAGGACGATCGGGGCGGTCGGCGACACCGCGCGGTCGACCTCCGCGTGGTAGAAGCCGCCGGTCGCCTTGACCTCCAGGCCGAGCTGGCGCAGCGCGACCATGTGCGGCTCGACCGTGCGCGTCCCGAGGTCGCAGCCGCCGGCGTGCGGGATCTTGAAACGGTCCTCCAGGTGCATGAGCGGACCCAGGAAGTTGAGGATCGTCCGCGTCCGACGGGCCGCGTCGACGTCCATGCTGTCGAGGTCGAGCCTGGCCGGCGGGACGATCTCGAGGTCGTTCTGTGCGTTGAGCCACCGGGTCCGCACCCCGATACTGCCCAGCACCTCGAGGATCCGGTTGACCTCCTCGATACGCGCGACCTTGCGCAGTGTCGTACGCCCGCTGTTGAGGAGGGACGCACACAACAGGGCGATGCCGGCGTTCTTGCTGGTCTTGACGTCGATGCTCCCGGAGAGCTGGCGCCCGCCGACGACCCGCAGGTGCATGGGTCCGGCCGTGCCGAGCGACACGATCTCGCTGTCGAGCGCCTCACCGATCCGGGCGAGCATGTCGAGGCTGAGGTTCTGGTGGCCCCGCTCGATGCGGTTGACAGCACTCTGACTGGTGCCGAGCACGTCGGCGAGCCTGGCCTGGGTCCAGCCGCGGTGCTGGCGGGAGTCGCGGATGAGCGTGCCGATGCGGCGTAGGTAGTCCTCCGTCATGGCCGGGATCGTATCTCATATCTGAGGTATGACCACGGTTGATCCGAGGCTCTGGAGCCGATCGGCGAATGGAATCCGGGTAAGAAACGTCACAGTAGGCATGAAGACCGGAGATCGGTACATGGGTACCTAGATGTGTCGGACACCCATGAGCCGGGCCCTACGAGGTCAGCGCGTCCAGGGCGCGGTCGACGTCGTTCGTGGTCGTGTAGACGTGGAAGGACACCCGCACCCGACCACCACGGACGGCCGCCCGTACGCCGGCCGCGGCAAGCCTCCGCTCGGCGTCCGGCGCGTCGGTCGAGACGATCGCGCTGCCACCGGGCGGCAATCCCAGGCCGCTGCGGAACCGGTTCGCCAGGCCCACGTCGTGGTCGCGCACCCGGTCGATTCCGAGCTGGAGCAGGAGCTCCATCGCGGGTGCCGCACCGACGAAGCTGAACCAGGCAGGCGAGATGTCGAACCGCCTGGCGTCACCGGCAAGGCGCAGCGGCGGGCCGTAGTAGGAGTCGTGCGGGTCCTCACCGGCGTACCAACCCGCCTGCAGTGGGGTGAACCGGTCGCGGACCGCGGGGGAGAGGTAGCCGAACGCCGCGCCTCGGGGCGCCATCAACCACTTGTACGCCGCGGCGACCACCACGTCGGCGCGCGACCACGCACCTGGCAACCAGCCGAGCGCCTGGGTGGCGTCGACCACCACCATCGCCCCCGAGTCGCGGGCGGCGGCGACGAGAGCATCCACGTCGGCGACCTCGCCCGTGGCCGACTGCACCGCACTGAACGCCACCACGGTCGTACGCCGGTCGATGCTCTCGAGCAGCTGCCCGGTGGGAACCGTCACGACCTCGACGCCCCGGTCTGCCTGGACCAGCCACGGGAAGAGGTTCGAGGTGAACTCGACGTCGGGGACGACGACCCGGGCCCCCGCGGGCAGTGCCGCGGCCACCGGGCCGAGGAGGCCGGACGCCGTGCTGGCGACGGCGACGTCGCCCGCGGCGGCACCGACCAGCTGGGCGAAGGCGGCCCGGGCGCGGGTGGTCGACTCGTCCCATCCCTCCCAGCTGGTCCGGCCGTGCCGCCACTCGTCGAGCGCATTCTGCAGGGCGTTCCACGCTGGGCGTGGGGGTAGCCCGTAGCTCGCGGTGTTGAGCCAGCCGGGCCGGGTGTCCCACAGGTCCTGCGCCTCGGTGATCTCCACGCGCGACAGCCTGCCAGACGCCGCCGGCGGGTTCCGAAGCGCGGCACGGCAGCCCGCGGATGTGTATCAGCCCGGCGAAACGTCACCGTTGGTAGGCAGACGGCGTCCTTCGCACGCGATGTCGCAAGGACGATGGTGGCGGCGCCCTGTCCGGTTTACACTCGGCCCGCCGCGACCGGACTACCCGTCCTGGAGCGACGATAGAAGTGACGGACGGCAACGGGGCCGCCCGCGCGTGGTGGTCGCGACCGACGACCTCGGGACCCGACCACCCAGACAGCTGGAAGGCGCTGAACGACCGTGAAGATCGGTGTCCCCAAGGAAGTCAAGACCCACGAGTACCGCGTCGCCCTCACGCCCGCCGGCGCGCACGAGCTGGTTCGGCACGGCCACGAGGTGGTGGTCGAGCGGGGAGCTGGCGAAGGGTCCGCCATCCCCGACCGTGAGTTCGAACGCGCGGGCGCGAGGATCCGACCCAGTGCCGAGGCCGTGTGGGCCGAGGGCGACCTCGTGCTCAAGGTGAAGGAGCCGATGGCGTCGGAGTACGACCTGATGGCCAAGGGCCAGGTGCTGTTCACCTACCTTCACCTGGCGGCGTCCCGGCCGTGCACGGACGCGCTGCTCGACTCCGGCATCACCGGCATCGCCTACGAGACGGTCCAGCTGGCCGACGGCTCGCTGCCCCTGCTGGCGCCGATGAGTGAGGTCGCAGGCCGACTCGCGCCCCAGGTCGGTGCGTACCACCTGATGCGGCAGGGCGGCGGGCGCGGCATCCTGATGGGTGGTGTCCCGGGGGTCTACGGCGCGCGGGTCGTTGTCATCGGCGCCGGCGTCTCGGGCCTCAACGCCGCCGCGATCGCGGTCGGCATGCAGGCCGAGGTGCTCCTGCTCGACAAGAACATCGAACGCCTCCGTCAGGCCGACCGGGTCTACCGCGGGCAGCTGCAGACCGTCGCGTCGAACGCGTACGAGGTCGAGCGCGCGGTCCTCGACGCCGACCTCGTGATCGGTGCGGTCCTCGTGCCCGGCGCCAAGGCGCCGACCCTCGTCAGCAACGAGCAGGTCTCGCGGATGAAGCCCGGAAGCGTGCTCGTCGACATCTCGATCGACCAGGGCGGCTGCTTCGAGGACTCCCGGCCGACCACCCACGACGAGCCGACCTACCGCGTGCACGACTCGGTGTTCTACTGCGTCGCCAACATGCCCGGCGCGGTGCCGCACACGTCGACCTACGCGCTCACCAACGTCACCCTGCCGTACGTCCTCGAGCTCGCCGACCGCGGCTGGCAGGACGCCTGCCGCACCGACCACGCGCTGGGCCTCGGGCTGAACACCCACGAGGGCCACCTCGTCAACGCGGCCGTCGCGGAGGCCCATCGGCTCCCGCACCTCGAACTTGCCGAGGTGGTGGGCTGAGCCACCGCCGGGCGCCCGCCGCCGACGCCCCCGAGTCGGGCGCCGGCGGCGCTGTCGCGTCCGGCGCCGCCGCTACGCACCGGGTCACGGCCCTTGACGGCGCCGTCGAGGGCTACCTCGACCACCTCGCCGTCGAGCGCGGCCTCGCCACCAACACGCTCTCGTCCTACCGCCGGGACCTCCGCCGCTATGCCGGGTTCCTCGTCGGTCGTGGTCTCGACCGGACCGAGCGGATCACCGAGGCGGACGTGGCGGGTTTCCTGGTCTCGCTGCGCGAGGGCGACCGCGACCATCCACCGCTCGGCGCCAGCTCCGCGGCGCGGACCGTCGTCGCCGTCCGGGGGTTCCACAAGTTCGCCCACCGCGAGGGGCTCACCGCCGCTGACCCGGCGCGCGAGGTACGTCCTCCGGCGCCCCCTCGCAGGCTGCCGAAGGCGCTCGCGGTGTCCGACGTGGAACGCATCCTCGACGCGGCCGGGCTCGGCGGCACGCCGTTGGCGCTGCGCGACCGTGCCCTGCTCGAGTTCCTCTACAGCACCGGTGCCCGGATCTCCGAGGCGGTCGGGCTCGACGTCGACGACCTCGACCTGGAGTCCGGCTCGGTGCTGCTTCGCGGCAAAGGCGGCAAGGAGCGCGTCGTACCCATCGGTTCGTACGCCAGCCAGGCGGTGTCGGCCTATCAAGTCCGCGCGCGGCCGGCACTGGCCGGGGCGGGGCGTGGTACGCCGGCCGTTTTCCTCAACGCCAGGGGCGGGCGGCTGTCCCGGCAGAGCGCGTGGACCGTTCTGCGCAACGCGGCCGAGCGCGCACAGGTGACGGCCGAGGTCTCGCCACACACGCTCCGCCACTCGTTCGCGACCCATCTGCTCGACGGCGGCGCGGATGTGCGGGTGGTCCAGGAACTCCTCGGGCACGCGTCCGTGACGACGACCCAGGTCTATACGCTCGTGACGGTCGACAAGCTCCGTGAGGTCTATGCCGCGACACACCCCCGCGCGCAGGCGTAGAAGCCCGTCATGGGGCTACCGTCGTAGCGAGCACGGCGCACGTGTCGCATGGCTCGCAGGTGAGTCCGACCGGCTCGGTGCCTGGCTCACCACCGCGCCGCACCGCACGTGAGACTAGAGTCACCGAACCGCAGAGTCGCCGCATCAGATTGTGGCAGGAGGTTACGCGAGCCGTGAACGACTCGATGAACGGTCCCGGAGCCGAGTCTGCCCAGCTGTCCCGAGACGAGCAGGTCTCCCCAGACACCCAGGTGTCCCGGGAGGAGCAGACCAGCGGCGGCACCGAGGAGACTCCGCCCCGTCCCCGTATCAAGTTCCCCAAGCCGCCACCCCTGGAAACCCACGGTCCCGCGCGTGTGATCGCGATCGTGAACCAGAAGGGCGGCGTCGGCAAGACCACCACCGCGATCAACCTCGGCTCCTCCCTGGCAGAGCTGGGCCGGCGGGTGCTGCTCGTCGACTTCGACCCGCAGGCGTCGCTCACGATCGGCCTCGGCGTCGACCCGCTCGCGTTGGAGGTGTCGACGTACGACCTGGTGATCGACCACGAGATCAGTGCCGAGGACGTCCGCATCAAGACCAGTGTCGACGGCATGGACCTCCTGCCGTCCGACATCTCGCTCTCGGGCGCCGAGATCCAGCTGGTCACCGAGGTCGCCCGCGAGAGCACCCTCACCCGCGAGCTCGAGCCGATGCGCCCGGAGTACGACTTCATCCTGATCGACTGCCAACCGTCGCTCGGCCTGCTCACGGTCAACGCCCTGACGGCGTCCGACGGCGTGATCATCCCGCTGGAGTGTGAGTACTTCGCGCTGCGCGGCCTCGGGTTCCTGGTCGACAAGACCATCCGAACCGTGCAGCAGCGGATCAACCCACGCCTGAAGATCGAGGGAATCCTCGCGACGATGTTCGACATGCGAACGCTGCATGCGCGCGAGATCCTCGAGGAGGTCGTCGAACGGTTCGGCGAGACGGTGTTCCACACGATCATCTCCCGCACCGTCCGGTTCCCCGAGACCAACAAGCTCGGTGAGCCGATCACGACCTACGCGCCCAACAGCATGGCCGCGGAGGCCTACCGCCAGCTGTCCCGCGAGCTCCTCACCCGGTTGTGACGGCGACGACTGACGTGACCGGTCCCGACCGCAGGTCGGCCCAGCCTGAGCGACGTGATGCCTCCGAGGGTTTCACCGTGCGCCTCGACAACTTCGAGGGCCCGTTCGACCTGCTGCTCGGCCTGATCTCCAAGCACAAGCTGGATGTCACGGAGGTGGCGCTCTCCGTCGTCACGGACGAGTTCATCGATCACATCCGCTCGAAGGGCCAGGACTGGGACCTCGACCAGACGACCGAGTTCCTCCTGGTCGCGGCCACCCTGCTGGACCTCAAGGCGGCCCGGCTGCTGCCCCAGGGCGAGGTCGAGGACGAGGAGGACCTCGCTCTTCTGGAGGCGCGCGACCTGCTCTTCGCCAGGCTCCTGCAGTACCGCGCCTACAAGCAGGTGGCCGGCATCCTCGCCACCCGGATGGCGCAGGAGGCGCGGCGGTTCCCCCGGGCGGTCGGCCTCGAGGAGCGGTACGGCAGACTCCTGCCCGAGGTGCTCCTCGGCCTCGGTGTCGAGGAGTTCGCGCGGCTCGCCGCGAAGGCCCTGCGCCCGAGGCCGGAGCCGGTCCTCTCGCTCTCGCACATCCACGCGCCACGGGTGAGCGTCCGCGAGCAGGCCGTCGTCCTGGTCGACCGGCTGCGGCGGGTTCGTTCGACCACGTTCCGGGCCCTGACGTCCGACTCGCCCAACGTCGTGACGACCGTGGCCCGCTTCCTCGCGTTGCTGGAGCTCTTCCGTGAGGGCGCGGTCGCGTTCGAGCAGGCCGAGGCGTTGGCGGAGCTCACCGTGCGGTGGTCGGGGAGCGATGCGGGCGACGTGGCGGTCGGTGACGAGTTCGACGAGGGCGACCAGCGACCACTTGCGCCGGTGGGCGACGATGAGACGACCGGTCCGGGTGACGGTGCGCAGGAGGCCGGTCTGGACAACGAGGCCGGTCTGGACAACGAGGCCGGTCTGGACAACGAGGCCGGTCTGGACAACGAGGCCGGTCTGGACGACGACGCCGGTGACAACGAGCCAGATCAGGACGAGGTCGGCCGGCAGGCTGAGCAGGAGTCAGGAGAGACGCAGTGACGAGCGAGCAGGAGGGTGAGCTGTCCGAGGTCCCCCGCCCTCCGGGCTCCGACGCGTCCGACGGTACGTCCGAAGCGCCGCCGGAACCTGCCGCTGCTGTCCCCGCCGCTGCTGTCCCCGCCGCTGCTGAACCCGCCGCTGCTGAACCCGCCCGTCCTGAGGACGGTGCGGCCGAGCCCGCGACGGACGGTGAGTCGGTCGAGGTGGAGGCCGGCGCGACGGATCACGAGCTGACCGAGGACGCGGCGGCGTCGGCAGAGGACGGGTCGGCAGAGGAGACGCTGGACGTCTCCGTGCCAGGCGACCTCTTCGCGCCGATCGAGGCGATCCTGCTGGTCGTCGACGAACCCCTGTCACCGGTCACGCTGGCGCAGGTCCTTGCCCGGCCGCGGCCCGAGATCGAGGAAGCGCTGCGCGCGCTCTCGGAGTCGTACACCAAGGAAGGTCGCGGGTTCGACCTGCGCGAGATCGCGGGTGGCTGGCGCCTCTACACGCGGGAGGAGTACGCCGAGGTCGTCGAACGATTCGTGCTCGACGGCCAGCAGGCGCGACTCACCCAGGCGGCACTCGAGACCCTCGCCGTGATCGCCTACCGGCAGCCGGTCAGCCGTACCCGCGTCTCGGCGATCCGCGGCGTCAACTGCGACGGTGTCGTACGCACACTGCTGACCCGAGGCCTGGTCGAGGAGGCGGGCGCCGACGGCGAGAGCGGCGCGACGTTGTACCGCACGACGACCTACTTCCTCGAGCGGCTCGGCATCGGCACGCTGGAGGAGCTACCCAGCCTCGCGCCGTACCTTCCCGAGATCGACGAGATGGACGCCGAGACCATGGAGCCGCCTACGCCGCCGTCGCCTCCGGTCGAACTTCCGCTCGACGTGGAACCCGACAGTGACGCCGTTCCCATGGTCGAGCCGCCGGAGGACGAGGACGTACGTGACGTCGGCGGTGACGAACCGACCGGTGACGAACCGACCGGTGACGAACCGACCGGTGACGAACCGACCGGTGACGAACCGACCGAGCAGTCGTGACGAAGCAGCCGACGATGACCGAACCCGAAGGTGTCCGCCTGCAGAAGGTCCTCTCCCAGGCGGGAGTGGCGAGCCGGCGGGCGGCCGAGGATCTCATCACCGCCGGCCGGGTCGAGGTCAACGGCGCCGTCGTCACCACGCTCGGCACCCGCGTCGACCCCAGCCAGGACGTCCTCCGCGTCGACGGCGAACGCGTACCCGTCGACGTCAGCAAGGTCTACCTCGCTCTCAACAAGCCGCGCGGCGTGGTGAGCACCATGAGCGACCCCGAAGGTCGGCGCTGCCTCGGCGACCTCGTGCGCGACCGGCCCGAGCGGCTCTTCCACGTCGGACGGCTCGACACCGACACCGAGGGGCTGATCCTGCTCGTCAACGACGGTGAGTTCGCCCACCGGCTGAGCCATCCCTCCCACGGGGTGGAGAAGACCTATGTGGCCGAGGTCGCGGGCGCTGTCGGGGCGCGGGTGGGCAGGCAGCTGCGCGCCGGGGTCGAGCTCGACGACGGGCCGGCCCGCGCGGATGCGTTCCGAGTCCTGCAGCAGTCCGGTGGCAAGGCGATGGTCGAGGTCGTGCTCCACGAGGGGCGCAAACACATCGTGCGGCGGCTGCTCGCCGAGGTCGGTCATCCCGTCCGCCGCCTGGTCCGTACGGCCGTCGGCCCGGTGCGGCTGGGCGACCTGCCGCCCGGCGCCATCCGGCCGCTCACGCAGAAGGAGCTCGGCACCCTGCTGGACGCCGTGGACCTGTAGTCCCGGCGTCGGTCAGGTCTGAACGGCGGGTTCCAGCACGTCCACGGTGCCGTGTTCGCCGTCGACGCGTACCCGGTCACCCGTGTGGATGCGGACGGTGGCGTTGCCGCAGCCGACCACGGCGGGGATGCCGAGCTCCCGGGCGACGATCGCCGCATGCGAGAGCGGTGCGCCGATGTCGGTGACGACCGCCGCCGCCCGCGGGAAGATCGGCGTCCACCCGATGTTCGTCACGCTGGTCACGAGGATCTCACCGGGCCGGAGCCGGTCGCCGTCGTCCGCGGTCGCGAGGACCCGCGCCGTTCCCTCGACGATGCCGGCCGCTCCTGGGAACCCGGTGACCGCGTCACTCACCGGGGCGGGCTCGCGGTGCTCGTCGAACACGTCGCCGCGGCGGTCGGGGTCGGCGGCCCAACGCTCGGGTTCGAACGCGCCGCGGATGAGGGTCGGGTAGGCCGGCAGCGCGCGGTAGTGCGCGTACGTCGCCCGCCGCTTCGGCACCAGTGCCAGTGGAGCGTCGTCCCCACCGAGAACGGTGAGGATCTCGTCGATCGACAGCAGGAACAGGTCGTCGCCGTGACCGGTCAGCTCCCCAGCCCGGAGGACGAAGGAACGGAGCACCCAGAACGCCCGGATGACCTCCGATCGGGCGGCCTCCCGTGCCCGCGCTGCCATGCCCGCCCGGGCGACTCGGCGGCGCATGGCCTCGACCTGGCGGGGGCGGCGTTCCTCGAGTCGTCGCCAGGCCGCATCGCGAGCCTCCTCCTGGCGGGCCAGCAACGCGGAGGTGTCCTCCTTGGCGTCGCGGAGCGAGGCGAGCTGCCGCCCGATCCACGCGGGGTCCTCGACGGGGCGCGGGAGCGACACCTCGAACTCGTCGGGACACCGGTGGCCCCAGCTGTTCGACGTAGGTCTCGCGGTCGATCTCGCCGCGCGCCAGCTGACCCAGGCCGACCAACGGACCGAGGCTCGCCAGCTCGCCCGCGCTGGTGTGAAGGCCGGTGAGCAGCGCGTTGGCGTCGGCCTCACCCACCAGCGCGGTCAGCTTCGGCCGGATCCTGACCAGTCCGGCTCCGTCCAGGCGCGGCACCCGCGGCGAGCAGCCGACTCGCATCGCGCAGCAGCGGGTCGATCTCGGTACGCCAGAGGTCGGCGAGCGCAGCGGTCCCGGTCGTGGACGCCGATCGCCTCGCGCGCAGAGGCGCAGCGGCCCGGAGCGGCAGCGAGCAGGACGGTCAGGTGCCGCTGGTACGCGCGCACCCGGCGGAGGAACGGCACGATCTGCGCCACCGATCCTCGCAGCACCTGCCATCGCGACATGGGCAACGGCGGGATCTCGACGTCGTCCGGTATCCGGCCGAACGCCTGCTCGCTCGCCTGCCTGACGAGCCGGTTGGCGCCCAGGGCGGACGCCACGGACATGCTCAGGCTGAGGTTGAGATAGAACCGACCGCCGATGTTGCCGGAGATTCGGTGCCGGCCGACCGAGGACAGCGACATCGTCTCCGACATGAAGATCTGGACCAGCGACCACGTACACGGGGTCATCACACTGGGGATGGCCTCGCCGAGGTTGGCGCAGGTCCAGAGGTAGTCGCCCTCGAGGCTGTCGTTCCATCGCTCGAGCGTGGAGGCGGACGCGGGCGTGGGCGTCGGCCCCGATAGGCCCGTGATGGGTCGCGCCTGCAGGACATGGAACCGCTCCGCGTGCACCGCCCACTCGATGTCCATCGGCCGGTCGTAGAGATCCTCGACGTCGGCGCCGATGCCGGCGAGCTCGGCCACCTGTTCCGAGCTGAGGACGGCGACCTGCCGCCGACTTCCGGGCACCGGCTCGTCGTGCGTACCCTCCGCCGTACGCACGGTCATGACGGTCTTGTCGCCCACCTGTTGGTCGAGGACCTGTCCGGTGGCGCG
The DNA here is from genome assembly GCA_963721745.1 of uncultured Actinomycetota bacterium. Taxonomy (GTDB): domain Bacteria; phylum Actinomycetota; class Actinomycetes; order Propionibacteriales; family Actinopolymorphaceae; genus Thermasporomyces. Next base: position 125,852 of record CAVRKO010000013.1, read on the forward strand.
TTCGACGGTGTAGGTGTCCGGCGTGACCGCGCCACTGACGACGGCCTCGCCGAGACCCCACGCCGCGTTGATCAGGATCCTGTCCTGGGCGCCGGTCAGCGGGTCGGCCGTGAACATCACCCCCGCGGCGTCCGCGGGCACGAGCTCCTGGACGACGACCGCGAGCGCCAGCTCGTCGGACGCGATGCCGTTCCGGGCCCGGTAGGCGATCGCCCGCGGCGTCCACAGGGACCCCCAGCAGCGCGTGACGGCAGCGACCACCGCGGTCTCGCCGCGGATGTTGAGGTAGGTCTCCTGCTGACCAGCGAACGACATGTCCGGCAGGTCCTCCGCGGTGGCGGACGACCGTACGGCAACCGCGACGGCGCCGTCGCCCAGCCGGGCGTACGCCTCGCGGACCGCCCGGGCGACGTCGGCGGGTACGTCCGGCTCGGCGAAGAGCGGAGCGATCCGCCTCGCCGCCGCCTCCGCCTCGGCCGCCTCGATGTCACCCTCGCCGGCACCGGTGTCGGCCAGCGCGGCCAGGATCCGCTCCTGCCGGCCGTCCTGCGCCACGAACCTGCGGTACGCCCGGGTCGTGACGTGGAACCCGCCCGGGACCGGAAGCCCGGCGATCGCCAGCCGCGACAGGGATGCGCCCTTGCCGCCGGCGAGTGCGAGGTCGGCGGCTGGATCGTCGAGGGGGAGCACGTAGCTCTCCGGCGCGGTCATGACTCACGTTCCCTTCCGGATGCACGGAGCGTCAGGGACTCACGCAGGCTGCTCCGCGCGACGTCGATCGCGGTGTCGAGATAGTCGAGGGTGGTCGCCGACACGGCCGCCGCGACCTCGGGCGCGACGGGATCGTCGGACTCGAGGGTGCGGTGTACGGTCTCCGCCACCAGGTCGGCGAGCTGGTCGTCGGTGCGGCGGTAGCCGTTCGGCAGGAGCGGCGTCACCAGGAAGAAGCCGTACAGCGTCGCCGCGATGACGTTGACCTGCTCCTCGAGCGAGAGGTCGGTGCGTACGACCCGGTGCCGGCGGAGCGCCTCGAGATAGGTCAGGAGACCCGACCTGACCATCGTGGCGTTGTCGTCGGTGCGCTTGGTCCGGGTGAGCTTGCCGAGCACCTCGGAGTCCTGGACGAACACCGCCTTCATCAGCGGTCGCCGCAAGAGCTCGGCCGCAACCGTGCCGATCAGGGCCCGGAGATGGGCGTTGTCGGGCGTGGCGGCGTAGTGCCGGCGGGCGTCCTCGAGCATGGTCAGGCGTTCACGCCGGAGCAGGGCCGCGAAGAGCTCCTCCCGGGTCTTCCAGTGCAGGTAGATCGTGCCCTTCGCGACGGCGGCCGTGCGGGCGATGTCGTCGATCGTCGTCTTGTCGTAGCCCCATCGAAGGACCAGCTCGGTGGCGGCGTCGAGGATCCGGTGCGCGCGCCCGTCCCGGTCGGGGAGCGGTCCGGCCCTGGTGGTGGCCTCGCCGGTGCCGTCCGTAGTCATCGCTCTCCTGCCTCCGCCCAGTCCTGTCGAGAACGTGATGACCAGATGAACTGATTTGGTCATACGGTCGAACGACAGGTTACAGCCCCTCCGCCGAGCACCACGTGGTGGTCGGCAGGGAGGGCTGGGACGCGCTGAGGACCCTCGAGACGGCCCGGGGCGGGAGCCTGGCGCGGGCCCCCGCCGGTCAGGTCAGGAGGAGGTCGACGTCGACGACAGGCTCGGGTCCTTCGCCCGCGCCCCGTCGTCCTCGGCGGCCCGGTCGGAGTCGTCGTCGTCCTCGTGCTCGCTCAGCATGGTCGACTCGTCGAACGGGTGCTGGCCGGCGAGGACGCCGCGCGCCCACTCCTTGTCGAAGTCGCCGGTCCAGGTGCCGACGAGCACGGTGGCGACCGCGTTGCCCGCGAAGTTCGTGAGGGCCCGCGCCTCCGACATGAAGCGGTCGATTCCCACGATCAGGCCCACGCCGTCCACGAGGTCCGGTCGGTGGCTCTGCAGGCCGCCGGCCAGCGTGGCGAGCCCGGCACCGGTGACGCCGGCGGCGCCCTTCGAGGCGATGATCATGAACACGAGCAGCGAGATCTGCTGGCCGATCGACATCGGCCGGCCGAGGGCGTCCGCGACGAAGAGCGAGGCCATCGTGAGGTAGATCGCGGTGCCGTCGAGGTTGAACGAGTAGCCGGTCGGCACGGTGATGCCGACGACGGGACGTCCGACGCCCAGGTGCTCCATCTTCGCGATCAGGCGTGGCAGGGCCGACTCCGACGAGGACGTGGACACGATGAGCAGGAACTCGCGGGCGAGGTACCGCAGCAGGGAGAAGATCGAGAGGCCGGTCACCAGCCGCAGCACCGTTCCGAGCAGGACGATCACGAAGATCAGACAGGTCACGTAGAAGCCGAACATGATCTGCGCGAGACTCACGAGAGCATCGACACCGGTCTCGCCGACGACGGCCGCGATGGCGCCGAACGCGCCGATGGGCGCCAGCCACATGATCATCGCGAGGACCTTGAACACCAGCCGCTGGGCCACCCTGACGGCCGCGAGGACCGGCTCGCCGTGCCGCCCCATCAGCTGCACCGCGAAGCCGACCAGGAGCGCGACGAGGAGGGTCTGCAGGACCTCTCCCTCGGTGAGGGCGGACACCATCGTCGTCGGGATGATCCCGGTGAGGAAGTCGACGGTGCTCCCCGCCTCGTCGCCGGCCGCGGACTGGCCGGCGTCCCGGAGCTCGTCGCTGAGCTGCAGGCCCGCTCCCGGGTGGAGCAGGTTGCCGACCACCAGGCCGATCGCGAGCGCGGCCGTCGACATCACGAGGAAGTAGCCGAGCGCCAGGCCACCGACCCTGCCGACCTTGGCCGCCTGGCGTACCGATCCCACGCCCAGCACGATCGTGCAGAAGATCACCGGGCTGATCATCATCTTGATCAGATCGACGAACCCGTCGCCGATCGGCTTGAGGGCGGTGCCCACGCCGGGGAACAGCAGGCCCACCACGATGCCGGCGAGGACCCCGGCGATCACTGCCGGATAGAGCAGGTGGGTACGGTCGCGGCGCCGCGTCTCCGGTGCGGAGTCTGGTGCGGAGGTCCGGTCTGCCATTGCGCCTCTCCTCGTCCGGGGCGGAGGTCGGGTTGCCGCCGCGCTGGCGACAGCCTGTCGATGGGCCGGCGCCGGCGCCACCCTCGTGGCCCAGGAGCCGCCGGGGAGCCCGCCAGCCGTGTCAGTTTTCGGCCAGCCCGGAGGCGTGCGTACTCTGCTCCAAGTGCCGCGGGGGCTGGAGAGTCGAACGATCCAGCAAGATCGGACGTGCTGAGGGGAGCGGGTGGCCCCCAGACCGCCGACCGGAGCAACCGAGGAATGCCGTGAACGTGGACGCGCTGAGGACGGGCACATCAGTCGGTCGTTACCGCCTCGACGAGCTGCTGAGCCGGGGTGGCATGGGCGAGGTGTGGCGCGCCCACGACTCCACGCTCGGGCGTCCCGTGGCCGTGAAGCTCCTCCACGCGGGAGTGAGCGACGCGGCCGACCGCGAACGCTTCGTCCGGGAGGCTCGCTCCGCGGCCCAGCTGAACAACCCCCACGTCGTCGCCATCTTCGACGTGGGGGAGTGGTCGGGCCGGCCGTTCCTCGTGATGGAGCTACTCGACGGCAGGACGCTCGCCGAGGATCTCGAGCTGCGTGGACCGCTGCCGGTCGACGACGTCCGCGACCTCGGCGCCCAGGCGGCGACCGGGCTGCTGGCCGCCCACACGGCGGGTGTCGTCCACCGCGACGTCAAGCCCAGCAACCTCGTCCGCACCAGTACCGGCCGCCTCAAGGTCGTCGACTTCGGCATCGCGCGGGTTCTCGACGAGGCATCGACCCGGTTGACCCGCACCGGGACGGTGGTGGGCACCGCCGCCTACCTCGCCCCCGAGCAGGCCCGGGGGCTGAGTGCCGATGCGCGGACGGATCTCTACGCCCTCGGCTGCGTGCTCTACCAGCTGCTCTCGGGTCGGGCGCCGTTCACGGGCGGGCCGACCGAGGTGCTCTACGCACACCTCCACACCGAGCCTGCACCGCTGTCGTCGTTGCGTTCCGACGTTCCGCACGACCTCGAGACCCTGGTCCACGGCCTGCTCGCGAAGGATCCTCGTGACCGTCCGCAGGACGCCGCCGTGGTCCGTGCCGCGCTCCTCGGCGACGCGGCGGCGCTCACGGAGATCGTGCCCGCCGCAGCGGACTGGCCGACGGAGCCGGACGCGCCCGAGGAGGCGTGGGGGGCGACCAGAGCCATGCCGGCGGCGGATGAAGCCCGCACCCAGGGAGTTCCGCCGTCCGATGGACGACCCGGCAGGGGATCGGGCCGCGGGTGGCTCGTCGCGGCGGCCGTGATCGCGGCGGGGCTGGTGGCGGTGGCCCTCCTGGCGTGGTGGGTGCAGGACCAGCGGACTCCGGCCGGCGCGGCGACCGACCGGACGACCGACCAGACGTCGGCCTCGGACCGGCCGACGAAGACGCGGAGCCAGACACCTACCCCGACGCCGACACCGACCCCGGCCCGGTTCGGCTCCGAGCGCTGGCTGCAGCAGCTCGACGCCGAGCTCGCGCGGCTCGCCGACTCCGGCGCGATGGACCCTGACGTGGCCGACCATCTCCGGGACAAGATCGCCGACGTGTTGGACGCTGACCGGCCGTCCAAGCGGCTGAGAAACCTCCGGGAGCTCCGCGACGACCTGGAGAAGGCGGCCGAGGACGACGAACTCCCCATGGACGGACTCCTGGGCGGGCTGCTCGACGGCGGCGCCCTGTTGGACCTCGGCGGCGACGGCGACCAGGGCGACGGCACCCAGGACGACGGGACCATCCAGGACGGCGACGGGAACGACAACAAGGGCAAGGGCGACGGCAATGGCCGGGGCCGACACTAGCGACCTCTCGAGACGAGGAGCAGAGACCACATGAGCGTGCTGCGCTGGCGTGAACAGACCCGGGAGACCCTCACCGCGATCCTTCCGGAGGCGCTGGTCGTCCTCCCCATCGGGGCGACCGAGCAGCACGGCCCCTACCTCGCCACGGGCACGGACGCGCTCCTCGCCGAGACGGCGGCCGAACGGGCGATCGAGCGGGCCGGTGAGTCCTCGCCACGGCCGCTCGTCCTGGCACCGACCATTCCGGTGGGAGCCTCCGACCACCACCTGCCGTTCGGCGGAACCCTGTCGCTGCGGCCCGAGACACTGCTCGCGGTCCTGCTCGACCTCATCCGTTCGGTCGCCGACTGTGGCGGGCGCAGGCTGGTCATCGTCAACGGGCACGGCGGCAACCGCGGGATCTGCTCCGCGGCCGCGGCCGCCGCGTCGGTGCGTGCACCGATCGCCGTCGGCTACACCGACTACTGGGACGCCGCGGCCACGGCCGACCTCGGCGGGACGCCGCTGCCCGGACATGCGGGTGGCTTCGAGACGTCGCTCGTCCTCGCGGTCGCACCGAGCTGGGTCGACGAACGCTCCGAGCGTCCGGTCGTACCCACGATCCCGGCGGTCCCTGGCGTGGAGATCCAGCGCCAGGCGTCGTGGCACGAGCAGAACGGCTTCACCGACCAGCCCGCCCACGCCACCGCCGAGAAGGGCAAGGACTGGCTCGACCACATCGCGACGGAGCTGGCCGGCCGTCTGGTCGAGCTCGCGAAGTCACTGTAGGTGCGGCGCCGGCTGTCCGGGTCCGGTCACGGTCCCGGTGTTCGCGGCGATGACCGCGTGGGAGCCCACCCCGATACTCGGTGCGTGGTGACTCGACGGCAGCTCATGCGTACGTCCGGCCTGGCACTCGGCGCGGCAGTCCTCCCCGGAACGTCGGCGGCGGCCGACGCGGCACGGCCCCGCGAGTTCGTGCAGGCCCACGCCGGCCGGTTCTTCGTCGGCGGGCGGCCGTGGCGCTTCGGCGGGACCAACACGTACTACCTCCACTACCAGTCGCACCTGATGATCGATGATGCGCTCGGCGACGCGGCCGCGATGGGCCTGCGGGTGGTCCGGGCAGACACGTTCATGGACGGAGCCGGCCAGGGCGGTATCGCACTCCAGCCCGAGCCGCACGTCTACGACGAGGACAGCTTCGAGCCGATCGACTACGCCGTCTGGAAAGCGGGCCGGCTCGGTCTGCGGCTGGTCGTGACCCTGACGAACAACTGGCCCGACTTCGGCGGGATCCCGCAGTACGCCACCTGGTTCGGCGCGGAGCACGACGACTTCTACCGGCGTACGGACATCAAGGACTGCTACCGCGCCTGGGTACGGCACGTGCTCCGGCGCCGCAACCGCTACACCGGGCTGCGCAACGTCGACGACCCGACCGTCATGACGTGGGAGCTCTGCAACGAGCCGCGCTGCCAGTCGGACAAGTCCGGCGACACGCTCGTGGCCTGGGCCGACGAGATGAGCCGGTACGTCAAGCACCTCGCACCTCGGCAGCTGGTGGCGGTCGGAGACGAGGGGTTCTACGGGATCGCGGGTCATGCCGACTACCCGTACTCCGACTACGAGGGTGTCGCCTGGAAGCGGCTCACCGCGCTACCCGCGGTCGACTACGGCACGGTGCACCTGTACCCCGGCAGCTGGGGAGAGCCGCTGGAGTGGGGCGTCCCGTGGATCCGCGACCACATCCGGGACGGCCGCCGGCTCGGCAAGCCGGTGGTGCTCGAGGAGTACGGCGTGCAGGACCAGGCGCGCCGGGACGAGGTCTACGCCGACTGGACGTCGACGGTGGAGGCGGAGGGCGGTGCGGGCGACCAGTTCTGGCTGCTGACCGGGCTCCAGGACGACGGGACGCTGTACCCCGACTACGACGGCCTGCGGATCGTCTACCCGAGCGCGACGGCGACCCTGCTGTCGGAGCACGCGGCCCGGATGGCACGGGCCCACTGACGCGGACCGCGTGACGGCCGTGCGCCGCGCGGACGCCCGGATGGGCGGCAGGCCGCGCCGGCCTAGCGGGCCGTACGTGCGTAGACGCGTACGTGGTCGACCTCGAAGGAGTTGGGGAACACCGTGCTCGCGTCCGGTGGTCCGCCGCGGTCGTCGTTCATCCACACGCCGCTGTTGAGGACGACGTACATCGCCTTGTCGGGAACGTACGAGCCCTCGAACGCACCGGTCTGCTCGCCGTCGACGTAGAAGGTCGCCTGTCCTGGTTCCCACCGCAGCGCGTACGTGTGCCACCCGGTGGTCGCCTCCGGACCGTAGGTCCACTCGCCGTCCCACCGCACGTCCGGCCACGCGCCGGAGGCGATCCCCTGGAACATCCCGTCGACACCGCCGAACCACTCCGCGACGTCGAACTCCGGCGGCCAGGTGCGGTCCTGCGGCACCAGCCAGAACGCCGGCCACAGGCCCCGGCCGGCGGGATAGCGGGCGCAGATCTCCCAGTAGCCGTAGCTCTGGAAGAACTTGTCGTGCGAGGAGATGAAGCCCTCGGAGTACGGGTAGGTGCCCGGCGGGTCGTCGCCCTCGACCGGTTCGTCGTCGGCGACGAGGGAGAGCAGGCCCTTCCCCAGCACGATGTTCTCGTCCAGCGCATAGCTGCCGTAGGACGGGTTGTGGTAGTGACCACCGGCGCGGCCGGGGAAGTCCATCACGGTGTTCCACCGGGAGCGGTCCAGCGTGCGACCGGCGAACTCGTCGCGGAACGTCAGCCGCCACCCGGGTCCCGGCGGCCGAGTGTCGCGGCAGGCGGAGCGCCCGGGCCCGGCAGAGACTGCCGCCGTCGCGTCGAGGCCGGCGGCGGTGCGCACGGTCGCTCCCGGCACCGTGGCGACCGCCGTACTCGGTTGGAGGGCGGCGAGCGTGAGGAACACGCCGACGACGAGAGCTGGTACGAAGCGGGACGCGCGACCCATGAACGGACCTCCTCGGTCGCCTGAGTGAACACGAGCGATGCGCTGGGAGCAACCGGCCCGTCCGTCCTGGCCGTTTGGGAGCACGGCGCCAGGGCATGCTGCGCAGAGCCGCCACGACCGGGAGGCCCGCGTGAGCACACGTACCGTCGACGGGGCAGCCACGCTCCCCACCGCCGAGCTCGCCGCCCTCGATGCGTACTGGCGGGCGGCCAACTACCTGTCCGTCGGCCAGATCTACCTGCTCGACAACCCGCTCCTGCGAGAGCCGCTGCGACCCGAGCACATCAAGCCGAGGTTGCTCGGGCACTGGGGTACCACACCCGGGCTGAACCTGGTGTACGTGCACATGAACCGGCTCATTCGTACGCACGCGCTCGACGCGCTCTATGTCACCGGTCCGGGACACGGCGGTCCGGGCCTGGTAGCGAACGCCTACCTCGAGGGCACCTACAGCGAGGTCTATCCGCATGTCTCGCGCGACGAGGCGGGACTGCGGGAGCTGTTCCGCCAGTTCTCCTTCCCTGGTGGGATACCCAGCCACGTCGCGCCGGAGACGCCAGGTTCGATCCACGAAGGCGGCGAGCTCGGGTACGCCCTGGTGCACGCGTACGGTGCGGTGTTCGACAACCCGGACCTGCTCGCGTGCTGCGTCATCGGCGACGGCGAGGCCGAGACCGGCCCGCTCGCCGCGAGCTGGCACTCGAACAAGTTCCTCGACCCGGCGCGCGACGGTGCCGTCCTCCCGATCCTGCACCTCAACGGCTACAAGATCGCCAACCCGACAGTCCTGGCACGCATCCCCGAAACCGAACTGGTCGCGCTGCTCGAGGGCTACGGCCACACGCCGTACGTCGTCGCGGGCGATGATCCGACGCGGGTGCACCAGGAGCTCGCCTCGGCACTCGACCGGGCGTACGACCAGATCGCCACGATCCAGCGGGCGGCGCGCGGCGGCGCCGACGCGGGCGTCCAACCCGACCGGCCGCGCTGGCCGATGATCGTGCTCCGTACGCCGAAGGGGTGGACCGGTCCCCGCGAGGTCGACGGCACGCGCGTGGAGGGTACGTTCCGCTCCCACCAGGTCCCGCTGTCGGAGGTACGCACCAACCCCGCGCACCTTGCCCAGCTCGAAGAGTGGATGCGCAGTTACCGGCCGGACGAGCTGTTCGACGAGGATGGCCGCCTCAGCACCGAGCTCGCGGACCTGCCGCCGCGCGGTGAACGCCGCATGAGCGCCAACCCGCACACCAACGGCGGCCAGGTGCTCGACGACCTGCGCCTCCCCGACTTCCGCGGGTACGCCGTCGACGTCCCCGCTCCCGGTGCGACGGCGGACGGGCCTACGCAGGTGCTCGGCCGCTGGTTGCGCGACGTCATCCGCGACAACCCCACCTCGTTCCGGCTGTTCGGTCCCGACGAGACCGCGTCGAACCGGCTGTCGTCGGTGTTCGAGGTGACCGACCGGGCCTGGAACGCCGAAATCCGGCCCGACGACGACCATTTGGCGCGCGGCGGCCGGGTGATGGAGGTGTTGTCGGAGCACCTGTGCCAGGGCTGGCTCGAGGGTTATCTGCTGACGGGACGGCACGGGCTCTTCAACTGCTACGAGGCGTTCATCCACATCGTCGACTCGATGGTCAACCAGCACGCCAAGTGGCTGAAGGTCACCCGCGAGATTCCCTGGCGCCGGCCCCTGGCGTCGCTGAACTACCTGCTGTCCTCCCACGTGTGGCGCCAGGACCACAACGGCTTCTCCCACCAGGACCCGGGCTTCCTCGACCTCGTGGTCAACAAGAAGGCAGAGATCATCCGGGTCTACCTGCCGCCGGACGCCAACACCTTGCTGTCGACCGCGGACCACTGCCTGCGCAGCCGGCACTACATCAACGTGGTCGTCGCGGGAAAGAACCCCGCACCGAACTGGCTGACGATGGAACAGGCCATCGGGCACTGCACGCGCGGCCTCGGGGTGTGGGACTGGGCCAGCACCGACCAGGGCAGCGAGCCCGACGTCGTCCTCGCGTGTGCGGGCGACGTACCCACCCTCGAGACGCTGGCCGCGGCCGACCTGCTCCGGCGGCACCTGCCCGACCTCCGCGTACGGGTCGTGAACGTCGTCGACCTGATGCGCCTACAACCCGAGAGTGAGCACCCGCACGGGTTGTCCGACCGCGAGTTCGACGCGATCTTCACCCCCGACAGGCCCGTCATCTTCGCGTTCCACGGATACCCGGCGCTGGTCCACCGGCTCACCTACCGGCGCACGAACCACGCGAACATCCACGTCCGCGGCTACCGCGAGGAGGGCACGACCACGACGCCGTTCGACATGGTGATGCTGAACGACCTCGACCGGTTCCACCTCGTCGTCGACGTGATCGACCGCGTGCCCGGACTCGCGGTCCGTGCGGCCGCGGTCCGCCAGGAGATGCTCGACGCGCGGCTGGCGGCGCGACGGCACACCCGCGAGTACGGCGAGGACGCACCGGACATCCGCGACTGGACCTGGCCCACCGGCCCGCGTACGTAGGGGTTCTGGACATGCGGGTCCTCGCCGTGAACGCGGGTTCGACGAGCCTCAAGCTGGCTCTGCTGGAGGGTGACGAGGCCAGGAGCACGACCCAGGTCGACCTCTCCGAGAGTGGCGCCGGTGAGCGGGCACTCCGGGAGGCGCTGGCCGACGCGGACGCACGGCCGGACGCGGTTGGCCATCGCGTCGTGCACGGTGGCGGGCTCTTCGACCACGCGGTCCGCATCGACCGACAGGTGCGCGCCCGGTTGGAGGAGTTCACCGCCCTCGCCCCCCTCCATCAGCCCGCCTCCCTCGCGGGCATCGACCTCGTGACCAAGCTCCTTCCCGACGTTCCCGCGGTCGCCTGCTTCGACACCGCGTTCCACGCCACGTTGCCGGCCGCGGCGGCAAGCTACGCCCTTCCGACGCAGTGGCGCGAGGAGTACGGCCTACGCCGGTTCGGCTTCCACGGGCTGTCCCACGCGTACGCCGCACGCCGGTCGGCCGAGCTCGTCGGCCGTCCGGTCGGAGACCTCCGCACCGTCGTCTGCCATCTCGGCGCAGGTGCCTCGCTGGCCGCGGTACGCGCCGGCGAGAGCGTCGACACGACCATGGGGTTCACGCCGATCGAGGGCCTGGTGATGGCGAGCCGGTCGGGCAGCGTCGACCCCGGACTCCTGGTGTGGCTGCTGCGCAACACCGACCTCACCGTGGACGACCTCGATGACGCGTTGCAGCACGACTCGGGCCTGAAGGGCCTCGCGGGTACGTCCGACATGCGGCAGGTGCTCGAACGTGCCAGCACCGGTGACCCGGCGGCACGGCTGGCGCTCGACGTCTACGTCCACCGGTTGCGGTCGGGAATCGCCGCGATGGCCGCGAGCCTCGGTGGGTTGGACGTCCTCACGTTCACCGGCGGCGTCGGCGAGCACGCGCCGGAGGTACGCGCGCGAGCAGTCCGCGGGCTGGCCTTCCTCGGTGTGGGGATCGAGCCCGGACACAACGCCGCGGCGGACGGCGACTGCGAGATCGGTGCGGCCGGGTCGCCCGTGCGCTGCCTGGTGGTCGCCGCCCGAGAGGACCTCGAGATCGCGACGGAGACCCGGCGGGTCCTCGGCGAGGAATGACGGCTGTCGACGTCGCGGTCCGAGGCTGCTGCGCCCGCCGCCCCCGTCAGAGACGTTCGAAGAAGCCGCGGAGGTACTGCGTCCGCTCGGAGGAGGAGAGGACGTCGGTGGAGTCGGCGAACTGGTCGACCGAACCCACGAGCGCCAGCTCCCGGAGCCAGGGATCCTCGATCGCGGCCCGGCAGGCGCCGGCGAACCGGTCGGCCATCAGCACCCGGAACGGCCGGGTGTGGAAGGGCCGCACGGTGGGGTCGACGGCCGCGGTGAGCCCACTCTCGTTGTGTCGGCGGCCGAGCAGCTCGTAGGCACCGGCCAGGGCGTCCTCCCGGGTGCTGTGGTCCGTCGCCGACACCGCCCGCCCCAGCAGCGGCTCCAGCTCGCCGGCGCCCGGCAGCCGGGCGAACGCGGTGCCGAACCACTTGGTGTACGGCCAGTACGTGCGTTCCTGGAGGAACGACAGGCACATCAGGTCGCGGGCCTGGCGGCCGGCGAGGAGCCGGGACCCCAACTCGTCACCCACCTCGGCCGTACGCCCCACGAACGCCTCCTCCTGGCTGACGCGGTGCCACTGCGCGGCGAGCAGCCACAGCCACACGTCCCGGGGGAAGTACTCGAGGCGGGCCCGAACGGCGGCCAGCTCGCGCTCAGGGTCGGCGTACACGGCGCCGCGGACCACGCCCAACAGCTGCTGCTGGCTGACCGTGAGCCAGTCCAGGCTCGCGACTCCCTGCCGGGGGTCGAAGCCGAGCTGACCGGTCAGCCAGTCGCCGAGGGTCAGGACGTCGACCCGGTGCTGGGACTCCACCTGGTCCCAGCCGTACCGCACCGGCCAGCCGTCGAACGTGTCCGGCAGGTCGGCGTCGACCCGGGCGCGGACGGCCGCGAGATCGGTCTCGTCGACGAAGATCTGCAGCCGAGGACCCCAGCCGTGGTCGGTCGACCGGTCGGTGTCGTAGCCGAGGATGTCCGATCCCCAGCCGAGGAGGGCCGCCGCGTGCGGGTGCGAGCCGAGAATCGGGGCGACGATCTTCTCGTAGAACGTCCCGTTGAGCTCGAGCGAGGGACGGAAGGTCTGGGCCACGGCGCTCATCATGGGCAGGTGCGGCGCCACCGACAACCGGTTATCCCGGTGCGCGCCCGGCGCCCACGGTCCCGCACGTTAGGCTCGGCCAGACCGCTGCCGCCGACGCGACCCGCGAGGAGGAGCGATGGGCGTGGACGCCGTGAGCGCGCGTGAGCTGTACCGCCGCTTCCTGCTCGAGCTCTGGCACGCCCCCGCTGAGCGTCGGACGGCTCTCGCGGCCGAGCTGGTCACTCCCGACTTCGCCATCCGACGCGGTGGCCACGCCGAGTCCGAGCGCGGACCGGCCGCGATCATGGACCTGATCGAGCAGAGCACCGCGCTCTTCGACGACGTCGAGGTGAAGATCGACCAGGGTCCGGTTGCGGACGGTGATCTGGTGGCCGCTCGGTGGATGTTCGGCGGGAGCTATCGCGGAGGCCTGCCGGGCGCGGGCGCCAAGGCTGGGACACGGGTGGCGTTCGCGGGCATGGACCTGGTTCGGTTGGCGGAGGGCAGGGTCGCGGAGTACTGGGTGTCGTCCGACGTCGACCACCTGATGGCCCAGCTCGAGATGGACGGCACGACATGAGGCCCGACCTCACGGCCCCCGAGGGGGGCGACCGGCGGGACGGGCCCGAGGTGACGGAAGGCGACGGATGACAGCGCAGACGGATGCCGCCGCGGTGACGGCGTGGCTGGGGTCGACGGAGGAGTACACCGACTGGGTACGCGAGCTCGACGCGATCGGCCCGCCCGGTGAGGAGGTGCAGCTTCCCGAGCCCGCCGAGAGCGGCGCCCTGTTCCAACGGATCGGCATCCAGCCTGACGACGCCGACGACATCCTCGCCACCCGGATCTCGGCAGCCGCCGACCCGGAGCTGTGGTGGCTCCTCCAACGCTGCCACCAGACCCTCGCGGCCAGCATGGGTGACCTCGGCTGGGGCTGGCTGAGGTGGCCGCACCTACCCGCCGAGCTCGGTGCCAAGGGGCGCTTCTTCTACGTACACGCCCTCCTGGCCTCGATCCCGGCGGTGCTGCGGTACCACGAGAAGCGCGGCATTCCTCAGGACGTGAGCTGGGCCACGTTCGCCGACCTGGGCCGCCAGCTCGCGATCTACCGCCGGATCAACGGCGTCGGCGGACTCGACGTGCAGTTCTGGTTCTCCCTGCACTTCCGCGGACTCATCTACGACATGGGCCGGCTGCAGTTCAACCGCGGCAGCATCAGCTTCGACGAGGACGCGATCGCCGCGTCCGGCGCGCCGTTCCACCGGGGAGACACCGCCCTCGGCGTCCACATCCCCGAGGCGGGGCCGATGACCCACGAGGCCTGCGAGGAGTCGTTCCGGCGGGCCCGTGACTTCTACGACCGGTACTTCCCGGAGGAGCGCTACCGCTACGCCGTGTGCTCGTCCTGGCTGCTCGACCCCCAGCTGGCGGAGTACCTCCCGGCCGACTCCAACATCGTCCGGTTCCAGCGACGCTTCCAGCTGATGCCGGGCGGGCACGAGGGCGACCGGGACGTCTTCCAGTTCGTCCTCCGGATGGTCAACCCGTCGATCGACCAGCTGCCTCGGCGTACGACGTTGGAACGCGCGATCGTCCAGCACCTCGAGGCGGGACGGCACTGGCAGATCCGGGCCGGCTGGGTGGCGATCTGAGCCGGCTGGGTGGCGATCCGAGCCGATCACCAAGCCGATCATCGAACCGATCATCGGGTAGATCACCAGGCGGACCGCCGCGGATGGGCCGGGACCGGCGCGGATAGGGTGAGCCCGGACAAGAGGCTCGCCATTCCGGGCGGTTGTCCGGTGCCGGAGCCTCCCCGACGTACGAAGGGATTCGCAGGGTGCCGGTCCGGGCAGTACGCGGTGCTACGCAGCTCCAGGTCGACGAGCGGGAGCACCTGCTCGAGCGGGTCGCCGAGCTGGTCAAGACGGTCTTGCAGAGCAACGACCTCGACAACGACGACCTGATCAGCATCGTCTTCACGGCGACGTCCGACGTCAACTCCGAGTTCCCGGCCTATGCCGCCCGGTTGATGGGCATGACCGACGTCCCGCTGCTCTGCGCCCGCGAGCTCGAGATCGGCGGCTCCATGCCGCGTGTCGTACGCCTGATGGCGCACGTCGAGACCGAGCGCACCCGCGACGAGATCACCCACGTCTACCTCCACGGTGCGGCCGCCCTACGTCGCGACCTCGCCCATGTCTATGCCGCACCTGACGAGCCCGACGAGGCCGCGCCGGACAGCCCCGGGACAGGTCCGTGACGACCTCGCCGCCACGGCGCGTCCTCGTCACCGGTGCCGGACTGATGGGCACGTCCGTGGCACTTGCTCTCCGCCGGGCGGGCGTCCAGGTGTTCCTCCAGGACCCAGAGCCCGGTCATCTGCGCGTCGCGGTGTCCCTGGGTGCCGGTGACCCGGTGGGTCCCGACAGCTGGCAGGCGGGGGAGCCGGACCTGGTGATCGTCGGCGTACCACCGGCCGTCCTCGGCTCGGTCATTGCCGAGGCGCTGCAGACCTTCCCGGACGCGACCGTCACGGACCTCGGCAGCGTCAAGGCGTCGGTGCTCGAGGACGTCGCCGGGCGGGCGCGGGAACTCCTCGACCGCTACATCGGCGGTCATCCGATGGCCGGCAGTGAGCAGTCGGGTCCGCTCGCCGCGCGTGCCGACCTGTTCGACGGACGGGCCTGGGCGGTGACGCCGCATCCGGGCAGCCGGCCCGAGGCGGTCGAGTCCGTCGAGGGGCTGGCCCAGGTCTGCGGTGCCTTCGCGGTTCGCATGTCGCCGGTCGAGCACGACGAGGCGGTGGCGCTGATCTCCCACCTGCCCCAGGTCGCCTCCACCGTGGTGGCGGGGCTACTGACGACCGCGGCCGAGGGGCACCTCGTCCTCGCCGGCCAAGGGTTGCGGGACGTCACGCGGATCGCCGCGGGCGACCCTGTGCTGTGGAGCCAGATCCTCTCCGCGAACGCTGCACCAGTGGCCCGGGTGCTGCACGAGGCGGCCGAGAACCTCCATCAGATCGCGGTGACGCTGGAGAAGTCCGAGCCAACCGCGTCCGGGCTCGACGACCTTCGGCGTCCACTCGAGCGCGGGGCGACCGGCGTACGCCGACTGCCGGGCAAGCACGGACGGCAGCTGGAGCCGTTCACGTCCGTACCCGTCCTGCTGCCCGACCAGCCCGGCGAGCTGGCCCGGCTGTTCGCCGATGTCGGCGCTGCCGGTGTCAACATCGAGGACGTCCGCATCGATCACAGCCCCGGCACCCCCGCCGGTCTGGTGGAGCTGTCCGTCCATCCGGACGCCGTGCCCGCGCTGCTGCAGACCCTGGAGCGGCACGGATGGGACATCCACGGGTAGCCTCCGAGCGAACCCTGGGAGGAGACGACAGGTGGAGCGAGCCGACGAGTCGGACCTGGCCCGCATCGTGGTGGCCATCGACGGGCCGTCCGGATCCGGGAAGTCGAGCGCGGCCCGAGGCGTCGCGCGGCGACTCGGCCTGCGCTATCTCGACACCGGAGCGATGTACCGCGCCGTCACCTGGTGGATGCTCCACGCCGGCGTATCCGTCGAGGACGCGTCCGCGGTGGCGGCCCGCGCCGAGGAGCCCAGGCTCGAGGTCGGAGCTGACCCCACCGCACCGAGGATCGCCATCGACGGAATCGACGTCTCCCGTCCGGTCCGGTCGCGTGAGGTGACCAACGCGGTGAGCGCGGTCTCGGCCGTACCCGCCGTCCGCCATCGACTGGTCGGCATGCAGCGAAAGCTGATCGGTGCGGGCGGCATCGTCGTGGAGGGACGTGACATCGGCACCACCGTCGCGCCCGACGCCGACGTCAAGGTCTTCCTGACCGCGCACGAGGACGAGCGCGCCCGGCGTCGGGCGGCCGAGGGCCACGGCGGCGCGAAGGCGGAGGTCGGCGTCACGCGGACCGAGCTGCTGCGCCGCGACCGGCTCGACTCTGGCCGGGCCGCCTCACCGCTCGTCCAGGCGTCCGATGCCATCGTTCTCGACACCACCCAGCTCGACCTCCAGCAGGTCATCGACCGGATCTGTGCGCTCGCCAGCGAGCGCGTCGGTGCGTGCGGGCACTGATGAGCACTCCGGGCGGGTCGCCCCCGCCGTACTGGGCCGGCGTGGAGGGACCGCCCCGGCGCGCCCTGCGCCTGGTGCGGCCGTTCGCCACCGGCCTGGTGCGGGGCGCCTGGAAGGTGCGCGTGCACGACGACCACCACCTACCCTCGGCCGGCCCGGTGATCCTCGCGTCCAACCATGTGGGGATCCTCGACGGGCCGCTCCTGTGCGCCGTCACCTCCCGGCCCGTGCATGCGCTCGTCAAGCGGGAGATGTTCCGCGGTGCGGTGGGAGGGGCGTTGCGTGGGCTCGGTCAGATCTCGCTCGAACGCGAACGCGTCGACCCCGCCGCCGTCAAGGCGTCGTTGGCGGTACTCGACCGGGGTGACGTCCTCGCCATCTATCCCGAGGGCGTCCGTGGTGCGGGCGACTTCGCCGTGATCAAGTCAGGCGTCGCCTACCTCGCGCTGTGCACGGGTGCGCCGATCGTGCCGGTGGCCTGCCTCGGCACCCGCATGCCCGGGCGCTCGGTCGGGTCGGTCCCGGCATTACGGTCCCGCGTCGACGTCGTGTTCGGTCCGCCGCTGCAGGTGGCCGCGACGCCGTGGCCCCGCCGTAAGGAGGCCGTACGCGAGCAGGCACGCTGGCTTCAGAAGTGGCTCGTGTCGCACGTCCGCCACGCCTGCGAGACGACCGGCCGACAGCTGCCGGGTCCCGCTGCGAGGGCGGAGTCCGAACCCGGACCGGTGGTCGTCGCCGAGCCCGGACCCGACGTAGAGGAAGTTTCGTGAGCAACGAGGAGATCGAGGGCGCGGCCGGGTACGACGAGGCGGCGGACGTCGGCGATGCACTGGAGTTCGGCGAGGCCGTGGAGTTCGTCGACTCGCTGGAGTTCGACGACGCGGTGGAGCTCGGTGAGGGTGTGCACCTCGACGGCTATACCACCGAAGACGGCGTCGATGGGGGCGAACCGGTCGCCGACGTGCCGGTGGTGGCGGTCGTCGGCCGGCCGAACGTCGGCAAGTCCACCCTGGTCAACCGCATCCTCGGCCGCCGCGAGGCGGTCGTCGAGGACGTTCCCGGCGTGACGCGCGACCGGGTGGCCTACGACGCGGACTGGCGTGGCCGACGGTTCACACTGGTCGACACCGGAGGCTGGGACCCCGACGCCAAAGGGTTCATGGCCCGGGTCCGTGCCCAGGCCGAGCTCGCGGTCGCGGCCGCCGACGTGGTGATGTTCGTGGTTGACGTGACCGTGGGGCCGACCGACGCCGACGAGGCGGTCGTACGCATCCTGCGGCGGTCGGGCAAGCCGGTGGTCCTTGCGGCCAACAAGGCCGACGACCAACGCTGGGAGGCCGAGGTCCCCGCACTGTGGTCGCTCGGGCTCGGCGAACCCCAGGCGGTGTCGGCGATGCACGGCCGGGGGAGCGGCGACCTGCTCGACGCGCTCTTCGAGGTGTTGCCAGCAGCTCCGGCCGACCGCGGTCGGGTCGCGGGTGGCCCGCGCCGCATCGCCCTGGTCGGCAAGCCGAACGTCGGCAAGTCCAGCCTGCTCAACCGGCTCGCCAAGGAGGAGCGGGTAGTCGTCGACGAGGTGGCCGGCACCACCGTCGACCCGGTCGACGAACTTGTCGAGCTCGGTGGCAAGACGTGGCGGTTCATCGACACGGCCGGCATCCGACGCCGAGTCCGCGACGCCTCGGGACACGAGTTCTACGCCAGCCTGCGCACCAATGCGGCGATCGAACGCGCCGAGGTCGCAGTGGTGCTTCTCGACGCCGCCCAACCTCTGTCGGAGCAGGACCTACGCATCATCTCCACGGTGGTGGAGGCCGGGCGCGGCCTGGTCCTGGCGTTCAACAAGTGGGACCTGGTCGACGAGGACCGGCGGCTGCGGATCGAGAAGGAGCTCGACCGGCAGGTCCGGGTCCGGTGGGCGCCGCGGATCAACGTCAGTGCGCGTACCGGCTGGCACGTCGACCGTCTCGTCCGTGCGATCGAGACCTCCCTCGACGGCTGGTCGACGCGGATCCCGACGGCCCAGCTGAACGCGTTCCTCGGCCGGCTGGTGGCCGCCAACCCGCACCCGATCCGGGGCGGCAAGCAGCCCCGGATCCTGTTCGGCACTCAGCCGCAGACGTCGCCGCCGAAGTTCCTGCTGTTCACCACCGGGTTCCTCGAGGCCGCGTACCGCCGCTTCATCGAACGCCGCCTCCGCGAGGAGTTCGGGTTCGCCGGATCGCCCATCATGATCACGTTGCGGATCAGGCAGAAGCGGCAACGCAAGAGCTGACCGACGGCTCGTCGAGAGGCTCGCGCGGGGGAGCCGGCCGGTGGAGGGGCACCGGTCGACCTGCGGTAAGGTTCCACCCGCCCTGATCTCGCGGTCGGGCAACGGGCTGTGGCGCAGTTTGGTAGCGCACTTGACTGGGGGTCAAGGGGTCGTGGGTTCAAATCCCGCCAGCCCGACAGTGCAACAAGGTCGCTTCGGGAGTGCATATCACCAGGTCAACTGGCCTATGCGCGCTCTGGCCCGGCTTCGGCGCGCAGCCTCCGCAGCTTCCACCTGGGGACCAGATGGGGACCAAGGGCGCCACGATCGCCACTTGTGTGAGAAGCGATCCGGCGCGTCACCGCGCCTCGTTCGAGTCTGACTACCGTGCAGGAGGGGACGATGGATTTGGCATCGCTCGGTCCCGCTGTCGGCGTCGTTGTTGGAGTCCTCGTGACCTGGTCGACCAACATGCTCACCGAGCGCCGTCGTAACGCTCGCGAGGATCGGTGGCGCTTCGCGAATGAACGTCGCGAGGCATTCGCCCGGGTACACGAGGCTGGTTTGAGGACTGTTGTACACCTGAAAGTCAGGCGCCAGCTGAGGGCCCATCTGGACACGGCGCTTGCTCACTCGCAGGTGGGCGAAGCTACCTTCGCTGATAAGGAAATCCTGCGCCATGGCGAGGAACTCGGGACGACGTTTGGCTTTGGAGGTCTCCACCAGCACCGTTTGTAGGTCAGTGCTGACACCACCCGGACCAGGAGGGCACCCTAGTGTTGTTGGGAGTTGACACCACCCTGGCGGGCGCGCAAAGCGGAGCGAGTCCGAGCAGATTGAGCGGAGGTTGTCAACGCTTCGCGAAAACTGACCCCGTGCGGGTTCGGGAAAGTTGACCCCCTGGCGGTTGGTTCAGCGGCGGTTGGTGCGGTTCTCTTTGGCGAGGAGTTCGCGTCGTTGGCGGGTGCGGTAGGAGTCGCCGGTGAGGGTGAGGACTTCGGCGTGGTGGACGAGCCGGTCGATCATGGCTGCGGCGACGACGTCGTCGGAGAAGGTCTCGCCCCAGCGTCCGAACGGCAGGTTCGAGGTGACCAGGACCGAGCCTTGTTCGTAGCGTGAGGCGATGAGCTGGAAGAACAGGTTCGCCGCGTCCTGGTCGAAGGGGATGTAGCCGACTTCGTCGATGATGATCAGCTTGTAGCGGCGGATCTTCTTCAGCTCGGCCTCGAGTCGTCCGGTGTGGTGGGCAGCTGCGAGGCGGGTGATCCAGTTGCTGGCGGTGTCGAACAGGACGGAGTAGCCGGCGTGGGCGGCCTTGACGCCGAGCCCGATCGCCAGGTGGGTTTTGCCGATGCCGGGTGGCCCGAGCAGGATCACGTTCTCAGCCTTGGCAACGAACGTGCCGGTGGCCAGGTGTGCGAGCAGGTCACGGCGCAGCGAGGGCAGGTGGTCGAGGTTGAAGTCCTCCAGGGTCTTGACGGCCGGGAAGTGGGCGGTGCGGATCCGCATGAAGGAGCCCTTGGACTCCCGGTCGGCGACCTGGCGCTGCAGCAGGGCGGCCAGGTACTCCTCATGCGACCAGTTCTCATCGCGGGCCTGGGCGGCGAGTTCTTCCCAGAACGCGCCGATCGTCGGGGTCTTCAGCACCCGGGTCAGGTAGGCGATCATCGACGGCATCCCATCCGCCGGTGCCGCAGACAGGCGTGGAGCCGTAGTGGTGGTTGCGGTGCTCACGTGTTGCTCACTTTCGTTGCTGGGTTGGTGAAATCGACGCCGAACAAGGCGTCGTAGTCCGGCAGCCCGCGCAGCATGACGGCGTGGCCGTCGGTGTGGTGGCGGGTCGCTGCCAGGCGTTGTTGCCGGTCATGGGCGAGGGCTTGGCGCATCTGCGCGGCGGTCGCGGCGTGGGCGGGGTCGGTGACCACGCCCTGCTTGGCCCACGACCGGGCGTGGCACGCCACCACCTGCCCCTCACAGCGCACCGTCACCTGCTCCGGGGAGGCGGTGACGTCGACGAACCTGCCGATCACGCGGGGGTCGACGGAGTAGTCGCAGGTGTCCACCCGCACGTAGTAGTCCCGGCCGAGGCGCACCCTCTGGGACAGCCCGGTCGGCGGGTCGAGCGGCGGTAACGCCAGCATCGACCGGTAGTCGGTTTCGAGCAGATCGACCGGGCGGCCGGCGATCGAGCGGACCGTGCGGGCGTTGGCCTGGTGCAGCCACTCGCCCAGCTGGGTGTCGAAGTCGGCTGGTGAGGCGAACCTGCGCCCAGGCAGGAACGAGGTCTCCAGATACTGGTTGTTCCGCTCGACCATCCCCTTGAACTCCGGATCCCGGGGCGGGGCCAGCCTGATCTGCGTGGCCAGAGTGCCCGCGAACGCCGCCGCCGGCACACTGACCCGCCCGGTCCCGCCGATCGCGGACTCCCGATCCCACAACAACGCCCGGGTCACCCGGCCGACCCCGGCGATCAGCGCCCACATCCCCGCCAGAATGTCGCCGGCCTGGCGAGACGGGATCATCGTCGCGGTCAGGAACCGGGAGAACGCCAACGTCATCACCAACACCGGCAACACCCGCTCCTGCCCGGCCGCGACCGGGATCCTCGGCTCGGGGAACCACAGGTCGCACTGGGTCAGCTGCCCCGGCTCATAGCTCACCCGATCCACCGGGTCGATCCCCACATACTCCGGCCGGATCGCCGCCAGCCGCTTCTTCAACGGCGACAACGAGTACGGCCACCCGATCCGAGACGCGACAACCGGCGCCGGCATCCGCGGCCACTCCGCCAGCAGGGCCCGGATCTGCGGCTCGTAGGCATCAGCCACCGACCCCCGAGCAGCCCGCTCATACCTCGGCGGCCGATCCGAAGCCAACGCGCCCCGCACCGTGTTCCTCGCCACCCCCAACCGCCGAGCGATCTCCTTGATCGGCACACCCTCGCCCCGATGCAACCGGCGAATCTCCGCCCAGTCCTCCACTTTCAACACCCTCCAAGAATCAGGAGGGGGTCAACTTTCGGAGAACCCCACGGGGTCAGTCTTCAGGAGTCGGCGACAGAGGTGGGCGCACGTCGGCGACGAAGCTCCTGGTACTCGGTATCGTGCACCTCTCCGGCGGCGCGCATGGCTACCAGGTGCGGTCCGAACTGCAGAGCTGGCGTGCGGAGATTTGGGCCAAGATCAAGCCCGGCTCGATTTATCACGCGCTGAAGAAGGCGGCGGCTGATGGCCTCCTCACCGAACACGCCGAGCCGGGCAACTCCGGGCCGGAGCGCGTTCTGTACCGCGCGACAGCTCGGGGACGTGACGAGATAGTCGAACTGGTCCGCGACGGTCTGCGGCGCACCCACGACCCGGCCATGCTCAACGCGTCCATCGCCATGTTGCCCATGCTGACCAGGACAGATGCCATCGCGCACGTTAACGAGCGGGTCGCGCGCCTGGAAGCGGAGCTCGTAGAGCAGGCCAAGTGGCGGGAGCACCCCAATCGGGACACCCCCGAGCACGTCCGCGATCAGGCCGAACTGTGGGCGGGACACGCACGCACCGAACTGGAGTGGGCGAAGAGCCTGAGCAAACGACTGTCTGAGGGCGCCTACACCATGGCCGATGACCCGGACTCGTGGCGTTCCACGCCGCCCGGACTCTGACCGCGACGCTACTCAAACTTGACTAACTAGCCATCCCCATGCATCCTTGGTGATGTAGTCAAACTTGACTAATCCGCTCGCAACGCCGAGAGAAGGAATCGAACCCATGGGAAACCTCGCGATCGAGACGAGAGGGTTGAGCGGAGGTGGGCGCACGTCGGCGACGAAGCTCCTGGTACTCGGTATCGTGCACCTCTCCGGCGGCGCGCATGGCTACCAGGTGCGGTCCGAACTGCAGAGCTGGCGTGCGGAGATTTGGGCCAAGATCAAGCCCGGCTCGATTTATCACGCGCTGAAGAAGGCGGCGGCTGATGGCCTCCTCACCGAACACGCCGAGCCGGGCAACTCCGGGCCGGAGCGCGTTCTGTACCGCGCGACAGCTCGGGGACGTGACGAGATAGTCGAACTGGTCCGCGACGGTCTGCGGCGCACCCACGACCCGGCCATGCTCAACGCGTCCATCGCCATGTTGCCCATGCTGACCAGGACAGATGCCATCGCGCACGTTAACGAGCGGGTCGCGCGCCTGGAAGCGGAGCTCGTAGAGCAGGCCAAGTGGCGGGAGCACCCCAATCGGGACGCCCCCGAGCACGTCCGCGATCAGGCCGAACTGTGGGCGGGACACGCACGCACCGAACTGGAGTGGGCGAAGAGCCTGAGCAAACGACTGTCTGAGGGCGCCTACACCATGGCCGATGATCCGGGTTCGTGGCGAACGGTCCCCGATCCCCTCAAGATGCGCTTCTAATCAACCTTGACTAGACGTTTCCTCCTCGTGTACTTTGGCCAAGTAGTCAAACTGGACTAGTCTCAACCAATCCGTTCGCAACACCGAGAGAAGGAATCGAACCCATGGGAAAGCTCGCGATCGAGACGAGAGGGTTGAGCGGAGGTGGGCGCATGTCGGCGACGAAGCTCCTGGTACTCGGTATCGTGCACCTCTCCGGCGGCGCGCATGGCTACCAGGTGCGGTCCGAACTGCAGAGCTGGGGTGCGGAGAGTTGGGCCAAGATCAAGCCCGGCTCGATTTATCACGCGCTGAAGAAGGCGGCGGCTGATGGCCTCCTCACCGAACACGCCGAGCCGGGCAACTCCGGGCCGGAGCGCGTTCTGTACCGCGCGACAGCTCGGGGACGTGACGAGATGGTCGAACTGGTCCGCGACGGTCTGCGGCGCACCCACGACCCGGACATGCTCAACGCGTCCATCGCCATGTTGCCCATGCTGACCAGGACAGATGCCATCGCGCACGTTAACGAGCGGGTCGCGCGCCTGGAAGCGGAGCTCGTAGGGCAGGCCAAGTGGCGGGAGCACCCCAATCGGGACACCCCCGAGCACGTCCGCGATCAGGCCGAACTGTGGGCGGGACACGCACGCACCGAACTGGAGTGGGCGAAGAGCCTGAGCAAACGACTGTCTGAGGGCGCCTACACCATGGCCGATGATCCGGGTTCGTGGCGAACGGTCCCCGATCCCCTCAAGATGCGCTTCTAATCAACCTTGACTAGACGTTTCCTCCTCGTGCTACTCTGGCCAAGTAGTCAAACTTGACTAGCTCAACCAATCCGTTCGCAACACCGAGAGAAGGAATCGAACCCATGGGAAAGCTCGCGATCGAGACGAGAGGGTTGAAGAAGAGCTTCGGCACGACCCACGCGGTCGCCGGTGTGGACCTGGCCGTGAGCGCCGGGGGCGTGTACGGCGTGCTCGGTCCGAACGGGGCGGGCAAGACCACCACGATCCGCATGCTGGCCACGCTCCTGCGCCCCGACGCCGGAGAGGCGCAAGTGCTCGGCTACGACGTCGTGCGTGACGCCCAGGCGGTGCGGAGCAGGGTGGGCCTCACCGGGCAGTTCGCGTCGGTCGACGAGGACCTCACCGGGGTGGAGAACCTGTTGCTGCTCGCCAGGCTGCTCGGCTACTCACGCCGCCGAGGCAGGGAGCGGGCGACCGACCTGCTCGACGCGTTCGGTCTTGCCGAGGCGGCCGACCGGCAGGTGAAGAAGTACTCCGGCGGGATGCGCCGGCGCATCGACATCGCGGCGAGCCTGGTCGTCACCCCCGAACTGATCTTCCTCGACGAGCCCACGACCGGGCTCGACCCGCGCAGCAGGAACCAGGTCTGGGAGATCGTCAGGGGCATGGTCGCCGAGGGCGCCACCGTGTTGCTGACCACGCAGTACCTCGACGAGGCCGACCAGCTGGCCGACCGGATAGCGGTGATCGACCACGGGAAGGTGATCGCCGAGGGCTCGAGCGGCGAGCTCAAGGCATCGGTCGGCGCCGGCTCGCTGCACGTACGGCTACGTGCGCCCGAGCAGCGGGCCGAGGCAGAACGGGTCCTCGCCGGCGTCCTCGAGGTGCCGGCCGAGCCGTCCGCTGACCCGGCCGCGCTGTCCGCGCGGATCTCCGACCCCGAGCGGGTCGCCCGTTCCCTGGCCGAGCTGTCCCGCAGCGGCATCGACGTCACCGAGTTCGCGCTCGGTCAGCCGAGCCTGGACGAGGTGTTCCTCACCCTGACCGGACACGCCGCCGAGGAGACACCCGAGGAGGATGCCGCATGAATGCCACGACCGCGGAGCAGGCGTCGGCGCCGGTCACCGAGGACGCGCTGCGCAGTGTGCTGTTGGCCGGTGAGCGGCCGTCTCGCCCCGGCCCGGTGCTCACCTCGTTGACATTCGGCTGGCGCGCTCTGCTGAAGATCAAACACGTCCCGGAGCAGCTCGTCGACGTGACCATGTTCCCGATCATGTTCACGCTGATGTTCACCTACCTGTTCGGCGGCGCGCTCGCCGGGTCGACACAGGCGTACCTGCAGTTCCTGCTGCCCGGCATCCTGGTGCAGGCGAACGTCATGATCACCATGAACACCGGCATTACGCTGAACACCGACATCCAGAAGGGGGTGTTCGACAGGTTCAGGTCACTTCCGGTGTGGCGACCATCGCCGCTGGTCGGCGCCCTGCTCGGCGATCTGGTGCGCTACTCGATCGGGTCGGCGATCGTCATCACGCTCGGCCTGGTCCTAGGGTTCCGGCCGGAGGGTGGCGCCGTCGGGGTGGTGCTCTCGGTGGTGCTGCTGCTGGTGTTCTCGTTCTGCCTGTCGTGGCTGTGGACGATGCTCAGCCTGATCCTGCGCACGCCGAACTCGGTGGCGGGGGTCAGCATGATGGTGATGTTCCCGCTGACGTTCGTGAGCAACATCTTCGTGGACCCGAAGACGATGCCCGGGTGGATGCAGGCGGTCATCGAGGTCAACCCGATCACCCACCTGGCGACCGTGGTACGCGGCCTGATGCACGGCTCGGTGCCCGCCGGGGAAATCGGCTGGGTGCTCGTCTCGTCCGTACTTCTCGTCGCGGTCTTCGGTCCCATCACCATGGTCCTCTACCGCAACAAGAAGTAGATGCCGCTACCGCGAGCACTTGGTCGAGATCCGACAACCCGGCCAGGCCATCACGTACCGGCCCGGACACGAGGAGAGCGCAAATGAGCACCGATCCTCATGAAGAACTCGCGTAACCGGTGAGCACAGCCCGGGCGGGCGAGCAGTATCGGGGTCTGGGTTCTGCAGGTTGCGCTGGCGCGATAATCGCCGGCGGCGGAATCTCGAAGCTTGCAGGCGACCCGGCCATGGTGGACATGTTCGCGGACATCGGGGCAGGCCAGTGGCTTCGGTACCTGGTCGGAGCGCTGGAGGTCGCGGGCGGGGTGGGACTTCTGATCCCGGCACTGGCGGGCCTGGCCAGGTCTCGGGTTGGCGCGTTGCTGGCGGGTGCCACCATCACCGATCAATTCGTGCTCGAGCAGAGCCCTTGGCTCCGCTCGCATTCCTCGTCGTGGCGGCCGTGATCGCAAGGACGCGCTGGTCGCGCACCGAGGGCCGTCGTCGGCACGCTGCTCAGGCACTGGGACAAACGTCTCGAAGGGAGATGTGAGATGAACGAGATGCCTTTCGCGTGACATCAAACGATGGCACCACCATCGCCTACGACAGGGAAGGAAGCGGTCCGGCCGTCATTCTGGTGGGCGGGGGACTCGACGACGGGGTGGAGAATGCGCCCTTGGCGCCGGCTCTCGCCGAGCACTTCACGGTCTACAACTATGCCCGTCGGGGACGCGGCGCGAGCGGCTTCACCGAGCCCTACGCCGTGGAAAGGGAGATCGAGGACCTGGATGCGTTGATCGCGGAGGCGGGCGGCTCGGCACACCTGTTCGGGGCGTCCTCTGGTGGTGCGCTGGCGCTGGAAGCCGCTGCGGCCGGGTCAGCCATCGACACGATCGCCGTGTGGGACGTGCCCTACGCGGTCGGGGACGACATACGCCCTCGATTCGAGAAGTACATCGCGGACACCCGACGCGCGTTCGACGCCGGGCGAGACGAGGAGGTTCTCGAACTGTTCATGCGCGTGACCGGCGCCTCCGACGACGACATCGCGACAGGGGCGATGATGCGTTCGAGGAAGTCGACCGCGGCCAAGCAGACGCCGCATTGGGCGCATTCGGTCGCCCTCGCGCCCACGCTGGTCCACGACAGCGTCTTCCTCAACCGCTACCAGTTGCCGGCCGATCGCCTGGCAACGGTCACCCAACCGGTCCTGGTCATCACCGGAGGACCGATCTCGTCCCCCTACCTGGCAGGCCTGCCCTCGGACTTCTTCGACCGCGCAGCCGACGAGCTTGCAGACCTACTACCCCACGCTCAACGGGAGACCCTCGAGGGGGCGGATCACGTCGTCGACCCACAGACCGTCGGCCCGCTGTTGCTACGGTTCTTCAGCAGCGAACACTGAGGGGCCCGCGAGGTGTTGCGGGAAGACCGATTAGGCACCGCGCAAGCAGAACTTCGTCGCGCCAGGGACACAGGGCGGACAGGTGGTGTCGAGGTTGATGTCGTCGGCGGCATCACAGGCCTGATCCTGGGCGTGCTCGTCACCAACGTCTTCGTCACCACGCAAGGCCGGGCCGTCGTACTGACCTGGGCTTCAGTGGGACTCGACCTGGCCTACTCGCTGCTCATCGGCTCCGTCGTCGGTCGTACCCCGCACTCCGGGCCGACTCAGTACCGCCCACCGAAGCCCTGCGCAGCACATGACCAGGCACCTCGGTAGGGCCAGTGATTCCGGGCTGTGGTCGCATGCGGTCACCGTTCCCGGGCGGTGGCCCGGTGCCGAAAGTCGGGCCCACGGCGTGCTCACGTCAGGAGTGCCACCGATGACGCAGCCGCGTTCCCGGGTCGACCTGTACGCGGCGATCCGACGGGATGCCCGATCTGGGATGTCCAACCGCGCGCTGCAGCGCAAGCACGGCGTCGGCTTCCGAACCGTGACAGCGGCGCTGGAATCTGCATGGCCGAAGGAGAGAAAGCAACCGCCCAAACGCGGCTCACGGCTTGACGCGTACCGAGTGGTGATCGACGACTGGCTGCGCTCGGACCTCGACGCGCCGCGGAAGCAGCGACACACGGCGAAGCGGATCTTCGATCGACTGCTTGACGAACATGACGGGGCCGGGGTGGTGTCGTACTGGATGGTCCGCGAGTACGTCGCCACCCGACGCCGTGAGATTCGCGTCGAGGTCGGACGGGAACCTGCCAACGCGTTCATCCCGCAAGAGCACCTCCCGGGCCGCGAGGCCGAGGTTGACTTCGGCGACGTCGCCATCCGCCTGCGCGGCGAGCTCGTAACCTGCGCGCTGTTCAGCCTTCGGCTCTCCTACTCGGGCAAGGCCGTGCACAGGGTCAGTGCCTCGGCTGGGCAGGAAGCCTTCTTCGAGGGTCACGTCCACGCCTTCAACGTGCTCGGCGGGGTGCCGACCGGGAAGATCCGCTACGACAACCTCAAGTCCGCCGTCGCGAGCGTGATCGGGTTCTCCCGCCAGCGGGTCGAGGCCGACAGGTGGACCGCCGTCCGTTCCCACTACGGCATCGAAGCCTTCTATTGCCAGCCCGGAATCCTGCCGGAGTACGACAAACGTCTACCTCGCGCACAAGACCGGCCCGCTCGAGACCGCGCGGAAACGACTGATCCCCAGCACAGCCGGCCTGATGCACGGATCCCTCGTCAGCCGGAACGAAGTCGTCGCCTCCTGGCAACATCGCCCCACCGACGACATGACACTCACGCCGTGGACCGACATACCCACAGCCGCCACGTCCGAGTTCCAGCGCTTCCTCGACTGGTACCGCCACACGGATAGCTTCAGAACACAAGACCTCTGACCTCGCATCATTTTCGGTAGCCATCCCACTTCGGCTCGTAGCGGTAGCCGCCCGCACGCGGTGGGGGTAACCGGTCGATGCTCTTGGCGAGCATGGGCCCAATCGGGCCCACGATGTGCACCCCCGCATGATGCCTCGACCCGTCAAGGACGCATTGCGCCTGGCTGTCCGAGTGCACGCTGCATCAGCGCTGCGGAATGGCGGTTGCCTAGGATCTGTCCCCGCTGTCCCCGCTGTCCCTCTAGGTCTCTGACCTGCGGAAACGTAGGAGATCATGGGGGACAGTGCGGGGGACACCTGTCGCACGCTGTCCTCGCCTGTGTTGCTAGTCCCTGCAGCTGAAACACGTGGTTGGAGCTAGGCGGAAGTGTCCGGCTGGTCCCCTTGACGACCGGCGGCTACGCCGGCGACGGCATCGCGTAGGGATTCAACACTTACTCCGGCCCGCTGAAGCACTTGGGCGGCCAGACCGGGAATGGGTCGTCTAACGGTCAGTGATGTCGTGCACTAGACCAACCATCGAGGCCGCCGCATCGGAGGTGAGCTCTGTTCACGCCAGACGGTCTTCCCACGATTCGGGTTGCTGGCCGCCACTTGTGTAAGTCGTCATACGCCGCCAAGGCGTCCGCAAGCTTGCCGATCCCGGCGGTTCTCGTTGGCGAGTCACCACCGGCTTCCGCCCGGCGAGCCCAAGGACGGCGCCCCGGCGCCGTCCGCAAGGGCGGTGACCGGACGGTGCGCCGCGTCGGCGTCCTCCGCGGCCCCGCGAGCACGGGTGAGGACGGCTGCTGACCGCGGTTTCCGGGCGTCCGCTGGAGAAACCTCCTGCGGGCGTGACGGGCTCTAGGTTGCCCGCGGAGGGGTGCTCAAGCCGTCTGGGCTGTGCTCCCAAGGAGAAAGAGGGAACCTCCGGGGATGTCGTGTTCGAAGTTTCGAGGGTCGTCGTCAGCGCCATCCTGACGAGCCGGTCCGCTGTGCAGGTATGTCAGCACTATCGACCTTGCCCGGCGGCCGCAGGAGTTGATCAGGCCTGTGTTGGCGCAGGCGCCACCTTCAATCCGAGACCACTCAGGGCGTTCCCGTCGACTCGGACAGCTGATCGCGCCAGCTCCAACTCGGGGTCCAGCCGAACAGCGTCCGCATCTTCGTACAGCTGAATGCCGATTGCGGATCCTGGTAGTCGTCGGCGAAGGTGGAGTAGCCGTCGTAGTACTCCGCCATCAGCTCCCGCAAGGGCTTCCGCGCACGAGTGTCCGCGGCAGCGATCAGGCAGACCTCGTGGCCGGAGCTGCTGCCTTCCAGGGCCGCCCGGTAGGCGGTACCCACGTCGCGGGCGTCGATGTAGCTCCAGAAGTTCGCCCGGCTCAGGCTTGGGTCGTCCCACTCGGCGCGGAAGCGGTCGTAGCCGTCCGGCGGGATCACGTTGTTGATCCGCAAGCCGACCCAGGCAGTGTCGGGATGAGCCAGGGTCAACGTGTCGGCGATCACCTCGCTGATGAACTTACTGAGCGCGTATGCGTTCGGCGACGGCCGGCGTTCGGACTCGTCGAACGGGATCTGTGCTGGCACCACGCCATCGGTGAGCAGACCGGTCGCCATTTCGCTGGACGCGTAGACGACTCTCCGAACGCCGAGGTCGCTGGCCGCCTGCATCAGGTTGTGTGCGCCGATCACGTTGTTGTCGAAGACGTCGATCCGGGCCTGCCCACTCGGACTCGGGTTCGCCGCAAGATGGGCGATGCCGTCCGGCCGGAACTGTGCCAAGGCGTCGTAGGTCTGGCCGGCATCGGTCAGATCGACGCGGCAGAACGCGCCCGGCAACTCGAGGTCGGGTCGGGCTGCAAGATCGAAGTTGATTACTTCGTGTCCCGCTGACGCCAGTTCGCGGACCACCCACTGCCCCGCCTTGCCGTTACCGCCAGTGACGACGATCCGCATCCGCATGCTCCTGCTCGATTCCGTGTGCACCACCGGGAGTCGGCCGCGCCGAGGACGAAGATACGCTGCGGCGTCCGTGACCCCGAGTGCTGCCCGGGTCCGCCCGCTGGGAGCTGTTCGGGTCTCGCGACACAGACAAGCTGATCATCGTGGTCATGATCAACGTGCGTAGGTGGAGGAACGTCAACCGTCGAACCCGTGGCCACTACGACGACGACAATGCAGCGTGTCCGCAAGGGGATCCCCTACCGGACACATCGGCTGCGTTGTGCCAGGTGATCCGCGAGGATCTGTGCACCTGAGGTGCGACATGAGGTGCGCTGTACGCCCTTACCCGTGACGAACATGTATCCGGCGCGCGAGGATGACGGGACGCCACGTCAATGGGGCAGCCTGGTGACCGCGAGGAGATCAATGACGATGAGCGTGATGGATGTAAGCCCGTTCGCCGATGCGGTGCGCGCCGTGGCTGGGCACTATGGCGTGAAGGAGAAGGACGTGGTGCCGGTCCCCACTCAGGGCCAGGTGAACCTGACGGTATTCCTCGGCAGTGAGCTGGTCCTGCGCATCCCGCGCACCACCTGGGCAGCGGAGCAGCTCTCAAAGGAAGCCCAGGTCATCGCACTGGTTCGGGACGCCGGAGTGCCGACTCCGAAACTCGTACGCTACGACTCGACCCTGCGAGTCGCGAGCTTGCCGTACATGGTCCTGCAGCGAGTGCGCGGCGCGACCCTGGCGGAGCAGGCGCCCGACCCGACGGCACGCCAGCGCACACTCGAATCCCTCGGCGAGATCCTGGTGACACTCCACCAGATCCGGTTCAGCAAGCTCGGACCCGTCAGCTCGATCCCGGAGCCTTACACGTTCTCGCCGACAGAGTTACTCAGCGAGCTTGTGGAGGCGGGCGAGGTCGGCACAGCCCAGCACGCCTGGCTCCTCGAGCGATTCACTCTCCTTCAGCCCGATGGCCCGTCGCGGGCAGATCCGATCCTCCTTCACCGCGACGTGGCCCCCTCGAACGTGATAGTCGGCCACGACGGGATGGTCACCGCATTGCTGGACTGGGGTTGTGCCGAATGGGGATCTCCGGCTCGCGATCTCGTCGGTCTCCCAATCCGGGCTCTACCCGACCTACTGTCCGCGTACCGATCAGCGCTCGGGGCCGCGTCGTCACGAGACGACCGAGACGGTGACCTCACTCTCGAGCGCGACGCGCTCTGGTACCACCTCTACCTGGCGTTGGCGAGGCTCCTTAAAAAACCTTCCACGTCGGAAGATCGTAACTGGGCGGCGCCACGGAGTGCGACACTGCTCGACTTCCTCGCGTTCACGTCCAGTACGGTACCGGAACCCTGGCCCGCACTTCTTCGTCCTATCTCGCTTAGCTCTAGGGCTTGTCGTTAAGGGGCGCTCGGTGGTGAGACGCCGAAGGCGCCCTGGACGCGTGAACTGCATGCCGGAGACTGGCATGCCAGGAGGACGGGGCGGTCAGGTCGGCGCCCACCCTTCTTGGCTCGCGGTGGCCGGTCCCGGATGTAGGTTGCTGAGATGCTGATCCGGGAGTGCACCGCCGATGACGTGGAGCCTTTGGAACAGTTGTCGCCTAGCGGCCTGAACCGCGAGCATGCGCGAAGGCTGGAGCGACAGACAGCCGGTGCCGAGACCTACCTGCTCGCGTGGTACGACGAAGTGTTGGCCGGCCACGGCGCAGTGCAATGGCAGGGGTGCACGGACGCGGAAGTCTGTGCGACATTCCCTGACTGCCCGGAGATCTACGGGTTGGGCGTCCGGCCCGAACTTCGAGGGCGCGGGATCGGCACCGCACTCATTGGAGCAGCCGAAGACCGAGCCAGGCAGCGCCGTCTCCGATGGATGTCGATCAGCATCAACGTGGACAACGCTGGCGCTGCGTGCCTGTACAAGCGGCTGGGCTACGTCGCGAGGATGCAGTACCGCGGCGCATGGAGCTACCTCGACGATGCCGGAATCAAGCACGTCGCAGACGACCCGGCAATCTTCATGGTGAAGGACCTCCCTGGTTAAGCGGTCCGCCAGTAGCCGCCCGGCGAGCCCGAGGACGGCGCCCCGGCGCTACCTGCAAGGGCGGTCGCAGCGTCAGCGGCGCCTTGATCCGTATTGAGACGGCTATTCGGCAATCGGCCGACTTGGCGGGTGTCCGGTAGCGGAACGGCGCCCGGACGCCGCGATGACACATCAGAGGAGCGGCGTTCCGACCGGGCCCGTGTCCGTATGCGGATCCCTATCCGTACGTGGGAGGTTTCCACGACTCTGCATCTCGATGGGTGCAGTGAAGAAGCTGCTCGCGTCGGCGCGGCGTCGTCTCGGGCTGACCGACCGAATGGCACTCATCGCCGGGTGGTCGTGGAGCCACGGCTGATTATTGGCCGGCGACGGTGGATTGTCGATGTCGATCTCGATCACATCGACAATCCACCGGCGCTCGACGACGAGCTCGTCCGCCTGTTTGTGGCGGTCCGCAACGGCTACGGACCGCGCGGCGAGAGCCCAGCATCGGAGTCGAGGCTGCTACGTATCTGTTGTCGCCCATCTCGATTCGAAGTTCGCCCACTCGCGGCGAATGTCGGCGTCGTCAATGTGCGGAGACCGGAACATCTCGCTGTAGTTGCTGAGTTCCCAAAGGGCGCCGATGTGTCGGTACAGGTCGACAGCGGTCGGATCGATGTCTGGTGACGATGCTGCTGAGGTGTATGCGATCCAGTCCTCATTAGTCTTCAGGTGGACCTCGTCGCCCCACACCATGTCTCGTTCGCGTGGAGCGACGACCACCGTGTCCCAGTCAACGAGAAGCAGGTTGTCATCTTCGGTGTGGACGATGTTGCCTGGGTGCATCTGTCCATGGGTGACGACCCATGGGTTGTCGGCGGCGCGAACAGCGTCCGCCAGTTCGTCGCACCGCTTGAACATGTCCAGAATCATCGGCGCTTTCTCGCGGAATACCACTCGCGCCGGTTCTCCGTAAGGACCGGATGTCCACGGTGACCGCAGGTCGTTGAGCGCGGTGAGAAGGCGGTGTTTGTGCGGCACGGTGAGCGTGTCGCGTTGCGGGATCCCGGACGGAACTGTGTCAGTTGCGGCGTGGAGCCTGCCAAGCGTTTCGAGCAGCCGCCGGCGGCCATCAGGACCGTGGAAGTCCGAGATTCGGTCGATGAATGGGAAAACCGATACCGCGTAGTCGTCGTCGAGACGTCTCAGCACGTCGCCGTCCGGAGTGGTGATCGGTGCGTGGACGAACTCGAGTCCGCCATCGCGCAGGGCAACGGCCGTGCGGAACGCACGCTCGAGCGCCTTGAACGCCGCCTCGAGGTCAACATCGATCCAGGGCGAGAAGGTCGGGCCCAACATCGCGAACAACTTGCCGAAGAGCCCGTCGACCGTGACGAACCAACGTTGCCCGCCCGAATCGACAGCCAAGTAGTGATGCGCTCCAGCGCCGACCGGCAGATAGCTGAGCGACGTGACCGAAAGCTCCCAGGCGCGAAGTGTCGACACGAGCGCGTCGCGATCGAAGTTGCGGGGTTCCACGTTCATCGGGACACCACCTGGTCCGCGTACGGCGCCATGTCCATGCTCGGGTAGCGGCATTGCACGTCTGCGAGCGTCTGGTCGTCCCAGTAGGGGTCGCCGACCGACGGAAATCCGAACAGTTCGCGCTCACGGGGCGTGGCTCGTTCGATCAGCTCCGTCCAGTGCGGACTGAGCGACTGGTCGGCCCAACCCGTCCGACCGGTCCACCGTGGGCCCCAGACCTCGTAGTCCACGAGCAGCGCAAAGCGAGCTCGTCGTTCACCCGTCATTTGCGAACCGCGGTGGAGAACGTCGGTGCGGTAGGTGAACAGGCTGCCGGCCGGTCCGGTCACACTCACCTCGATGTCGGCGAAGACGCCGGGTTCGATGCTGGTCCCCGCGGCGAACCTCTCGAAGCCGGGAGATTGTCCCTGAGGCCAGTACGGGCGTGTCGCCGTCGCCTGGAGCGGTACGACCTTGGTAGGGCCGTCTTGCTCGTCGACGTCCGACAGCAAGATGAAGGACTCCATTTGGCGTCCCGGATCGCTGCTTTTGGGGACCACGAGTGAGTGGTTAACGAAGTCGCGATGGTGCGGCTGTTCGTAGTCGACCGCGCCCGAATACTTCGCCCACAGCGATGCGGCGTAAAGATGAATGTCAGGCGATCCGAGGAACCGTTCTGCCAGGTCCACTAGGTCTGGGTGGAACGCGAGCCGGTTCAGATCCCAGGACTGCCACGGCGGTGTGCGAACCCCGGCGAACTGACCGTCCGTGTACTCCTGATGTGCTGACGGATCGGCGAAGTACTCCTCGGGTCGGGGGTAGTGCAGCCACAGCGCCTCCTGCGCCGCGTTCAGCTCGTCGGGGGTTAGGAATCCGGGAACGATCGTGAAGCCCTGCTCACGCAACTCGTTGAGATTGCGGTCTGGAACCTGCATGCGAAGAAGCACCCCTTCCGGGGCCGCTGTCTGCGACCGGTGTCGAGTGGCAAATGACCTTCTGCGACACGGCAGGATCAAGGATGCTCGGCGGTGCTGGCAGTGCTCTCATCAACTGCCCATGCCCGCCAATGGGCCACCGGAACGTTCTCTGCGATCAGGAAGCTCCCGGCAGCATCGCATTGCTGCATGCCTGCGCAGCACGCGACGACACGTCCGTACCTACCGTGTCAGCGCGTGCCTCGACGGCCGGGCGGGTCGTAATTCACCCGACCCCAGGTGCCATCCGACATGTGCAGCCTCTCCATCGAACCAGTCAAGGAGCAGACCCAGCAAACGTCAGCTCCTCCGTCCGCAGGACTCTAACCGGTCGCGCGACATCCGCCAATTGCGTTTGGCTGGAACTACCCAGTGGTCAACGACGGCCGGAGCCATCAGCACAGGCGTCGGTCGCTGGATTGGCGACGTCGATTGACCCAGACCGTCGCGTCCCGGACGGATCTCGCGTCGACCGGTCCCCGAATCCTGCGCTATATCGGCCTCGAGGTCCCGATGTCCTCAGCGAACGTCTAACCCCGCTCCGCGCACTCATGGTCAGATTGGCCGAGTTTGCTGGTGTCCGGTAGGGGATCCCCAAACGAGATTCAGACGCGGGACACTAGGCATTCTGTCTCGGAGCGTCGCGGCCGAGTGTTGAAAGGGCGTCGAGGATCGTGGCCTCGACTGGGTAGGCGTCTATGCGGTTGGTGAGTGGGAACGGCTCCATGATCAGTACGCCTGGTTGGGCGATGATGCGTGGCGTGGTGCCGCGGTGTGGGCCGTTCGCGGCGTGGACGAGGAACGGGTGGCAGAGGTAGACGTCGCCGGCTGCCCCGGTGGCGTAGGCGACGGGCCGGTCGTGACTGGCGCGTGCGATGTCGGGCACGGTCAGGTCGAGATCGATGCCGTCGTTTCCGGCGTCGGTGAGGAAGGGAATGGCGTCGGTGTGGGAACCGACCCGGATCCGTGTGGGTGCATCGTCTGGACCGACGTCGGTGAACAGGAACAGTGCCAGGAGTCCGCGGTCGCGGCTTTTCAGGTTGGCCCGTCCGGTGCCGTTCAAGCTGTAGCTGCCCTCGATGTGCCAGCCGGTGTCGCCTGGGTCGGCTTCGCCGGGGAACCGGACCGGCAGGGTCCCGCCGACCCCTTTTCGTTTCCACCAGGTGCCGGGGCGGAGCAGTTGGTCGTACGCCTGCCACAGCGCTGGCGCAGTGCCGGCTTCAGCGAAGGGCTCGCCGTCGTTGTCGCCTTCGGGACAGTCGATCCGGACGAGCGGTTCGGTCCAGGTCGCCGGCTCGTTCCGCCGGACGCCGCGCTCGGCCAGGCGCTGCCAGATCACGTCGACACAACGGTCCACGACCGCTGTGGCACGGCCTGGCGGACTGCGACGAACCCATCCCTTCGAAACGCGGCGAGTTGGTCATCGGTCAACATGGCATCCAGCCTGATCGCGTCGACCTCGCCGGTCAATCGAGTTTCGGACCGGTACGGCGGACGCGCGGTCACAGTTCCCAGAGTCAGGGACATTCCCCGCTGTCCGCTGGTGCCTCGAGCCAGTCCGCAAGGGGAACAGTGCCCGAACACCGCGATGACGCATCAGAGGAGCAGCGTTCCGACCGAGGCCGTGTCCGTATGGGGATCCCTCAACGGACGCGGGGGTTCGGGGATTTGCAGCAGGAGGTCGCGCGAGGCGGGAAAACTGGTGGAGCCGGAGCGACCGCGAGTGGTTTGCTGCTCTACCTGCACCCTGCCACGGTCAGGCACGGTGCGGCAGGGCATGGCAAGGCGTGGCGTGGTCATCGACCCCGCATGTTGTCGAGTTGACGGAGGTGATCGCGGTGGCTGGCTATGGGGCGCTCCCCGACGTGTATGAGTGGCTGATCCCGGACGCGAAGGTGACGCCTGACGGCGCAGTCGCGGCATTCGGAGACCTCGTGAAGTCCATTCCGCCCAACACGCGCGTCCTCGACTGCGCATGTGGGACCGGCCAGCTCGCGGTTGGCCTCGCCGGTCTCGGCCTGGACGTCGTCGCCGCAGACGCGAGCCTTGGGATGGTCCGCCGGACACAAGAACTCGCTGACGAGGTGGGTGTTTCGCTGCAGACACTTCACGCCAGCTGGGACGAGTTGCCCGACCACCTCGATGCCTCGACGTTCGATTTAGTGTTCTGCGTGGGCAACTCGCTAGGTCATGCTGAAGGCGAGTCAGGCAGGTTAGCCGCACTGGCCTCGATGTCACGGCCACTCAATCGCGGCGGACGCCTCGTGCTCAACTCACGCAACTGGGAACTCGTGCGCGCTCGCGGCTCTCGGTTTGACATCCGTGATCGACTCATCCGCCGCAACGGCCGCGATGCGCTCGTCATCTACTACACGCAGATCGAGCAACTCTGGGAGCAGGAGCACCACTTCGAGATTGCTGTCGCACAAGTCGAGCCGGATGGCTCGGTCCTTACCACCTCGGAGCGGTTGTCCTTCTGGCCATACCGGTACGAGGAACTCGTGGCGCAGTTGCAGAGCGTCGGGCTCACGGTTGAGACCACTACGTTCGACCCCGATGGCGGGGGATACATGGTGGTCGCAGCCAGCGACTAAACGAAGAAGTGCCGGTCACGTCTGAGCCGTCGAACTGACCCACTACCCGGCCTGTTCGACACAGGGATCCCCTTGCGGACACCAAGCGACCCCATCAGCTGTCCCCGCTCCTGCAGGCTTCGGGAATTGACAGCCCTGGCCGAGCACGCCAGACGTGTCCGGTAACGGTTCTTGTTGTCGATCGGCCGGGCGCCTGTGGCACGAAGGGCCGTCAGGTCGGTAGGTGGTCGAGCGCGGTTTGGAGAAAGGCGTCACGGCGCGCGCTGACCGCGGAGGCGTCGATCGGGTTCCCGCCTTCGGTGAAGCCGGGCCAGCCGTCCAGCATGGTGGGCGTGTTGAGCGCCGCTACGGCGTCCCAGTAGGCAACGTTGGCGGCGGTCCGGCCGGCTTGGCGTTGCCACCCGTTCAGCACGTGGGCGGGGGCATCGGGGCCGTACTGGAGGGCCATCTGCTTGCGTAGCTCGCCGAGGTCCACGCCCGGATCCCCGGCGCCGGCGGTCTTCCAGTCGATCAGCGCGAGGCAGATGTCTGCGTCCCAGAGCATGTTGCCGCCATGCACGTCACCGTGGACGAACACCGACTCCTGCGAGGGCGTGCCGATGGCTCTGATCCGCTCGTCGGCCAGCTGCAGCAACGCCGTCGTGGGCATCCGGCCGGCTCGCCGGTCACTAGCGAAGTCGTCCACGGCGATCGGCCGCTGGCGATACGGCAGATGGTGCTCAGGGGTGAGGGGTATCGCGTGAACCTTGGCGATCGCGGCACCAGCTGCTTCAAGGCGTTCATCCGACACTTTCGGGGGAAGCGCACTACTACCGGGCAGCAGCGTCTCCAGTGTGGCCACCTGTCCGCTGTGCTCGCCGTCGAGATCACTGGCGATTAGCCGAGGTGCGTCAAGGCCATGCTTGTCTGCTAATTGCAGGGCTCGTGCTCCGGTCGCCAGCATGTTCGCGCCGATCCAGTCGGGCACTGGAACGCGCAGAACCACTTCGGTTGTCGTCGAGTTGTCTTCGATGCTCAGCCGGAACGTGCCTGAACCCCGATGCGGAGACTGGTGCAGGCTCTCCACCTCGGCTACGGTCGCATGCTCACCGACCACACCAGCTGCCCACGCGAGGACAGCATCGCTAGGGCGTCGACTCATCGGGCCTCTACCTCCTCGTGTTGCTCATGTGCCATGTCGAACGCGGTGAGCATGATCGGGGCGTGCCCGTTGGACAAGGTGCGATTCGGCGTGTCTCCCGTTCTTCCGGCGTGTCTCCCGTGCACTGGCTTGGATCCATGCCGCTTTTGACCCGACAGCTTCGCCGCTGTGTTCGGAGAGCTCGCGTAGCACCCGGTGTCACGCTTCGGAGGTGTCCGGTAACGATCGTTCCTTTGACAGATCGGCTCCATGCCCACGACTGCCGTCACGCCGGGAGGTCTCACCGAGCTGACCGCGCGTCCGTTTTGGGGAACCCTCAACGGACCACCCGCGATCCGGATCGCGGCCGACGTAGACCAGCACGGACACCGTCTCAGTAAGCCCGTACGGCGTTCGTCGCAGTTGTCGGGGGCTATCCGTACGCTGCCGGGCATGGCCGCCACGCTGATCGGCTACGCGCGCTGTTCCACCGACGCCCAAGACCTCACCGCGCAGCGTCATGCCCTCGCCGGGCTCGGGGTCGCCGCCGACCGGATCTACCTGGACAAGGGGCTGACTGGCACGAACCGCCGCCGGACCGGCCTCGGACAGGCGCTGGCCGCCGTTCGTGCCGGCGACACCCTCGTCGTGCCGAAACTCGACCGGCTCGCCCGGTCGGTACCCGACGCCCGCGACATCGGCGACTCCCTGCTTGCCCGCGGAGTACGGCTCTCCCTCGGCGGCACGATCTACGATCCCGCCGACCCCATGGGCAAGATGTTCTTCAACACCCTCGCCACCTTCGCCGAGTTCGAGGTCGACCTGCTGCGGCTACGCACCCGCGAAGGAATGGCCATCGCTCGCGCCAAGGGC
Organism: uncultured Actinomycetota bacterium; assembly: GCA_963721745.1. Lineage (GTDB taxonomy): Bacteria > Actinomycetota > Actinomycetes > Propionibacteriales > Actinopolymorphaceae > Thermasporomyces. The sequence goes on from CAVRKO010000013.1 coordinate 165,690, forward strand.
AAGCTGCGCGGCAAGCAGCCCAAGCTCACCACCCGGCAGCAGCGCGAGCTCGTACGGATGCATGACACCGGTGCGGTAGGAGTCGCCGGTGAGGGTGAGGACCTCGGCGTGGTGGACGAGGCGGTCGATCATGGCTGCGGCGACGACGTCGTCGGAGAAGGTCTCGCCCCAGCGGCCGAAGGGCAGGTTCGAGGTGACCATGACCGAGCCGTCTTCGTAGCGGGAGGCGATGAGCTGGAAGAACAGGTTCGCGGCGTCCTGGTCGAAGGGGATGTAGCCGACCTCGTCGATGATGATCAGCTTGTAGCGGCGGATCTTCTTCAGCTCGGCCTCGAGGCGTCCGGCCTGGTGGGCGTCGGCGAGGCGGGTGATCCAGTTGTTCGCGGTGTCGAACAGCACCGAGTAGCCGGCGTGGGCGGCTTTGACCCCGAGCCCGATCGCGAGGTGGGTCTTCCCGAGCCCGGGCGGGCCGAGCAGGATCACGTTCTCGGCCTTCGCGACGAACGTGCCGGTGGCCAGGTGCGCCAGCACGTCCCGGCGCAGCGAGGGCAGGTGGTCGAGGTTGAAGTCCTCGAGCGTCTTGACCGCCGGGAAGTGCGCGGTGCGGATCCGCATCGTGGTGCCGGCGGACTCGCGGTCGGCGACCTGGCGCTGCAGGACCGCGGCCAGGTACTCCTCGTGCGACCAGTTCTCGTCGCGGGCCTGGGCGGCGAGCTCTTCCCAGCAGCGCGCCGATCGTCGGGGTCTTCAGCACCCGGGTCAGGTAGGCCAGCATCGAGGGCAGCCCGTCGGCCGGCCGGGCTGTCGCGTCGGTCGGCTGTCGTGGTGGTCGTGGTGGTCATGGGTTGCTCGCTTCCGCCGCCGCAGCGGCTGTCGGGTCGGTCGGGGTGGCGGGGTTGAAGTCGACGCCGAACAGGGCGTCGTAGTCGGGCAGGGCGCGCATCGCGACGGGGTGCCCGTCGCTGTGTCGGCGGGCCCCGCTCTGCTGGGCCTGCTGCTGGGCGCGGCGTTGCTCGGCCAGCGCGAGGCGCATCTGGTGGGCGGTGGCGACGTGGGCGGGGTCGGTGATCACGCCGTGGCGTGGCCCAGCAGCGGTCGTGGCGGGCGACGAGCTGCGCCGTCGCAGAACACCTCGACCGTCGGTGGGTGAGGCGGTGACGTCGACGAACCGGCCGATCACCCGCGGGTCGACGGAGTAGTCGTGGCGTCGACGCGCACGTAGTAGTCCCGGGCCAGCCGGATCCGGTGGGTCAGCCCGACCGGCGGGGCGACCGGCGGCAGCGGCGGTCATCGCCTGGCGGTCGGTCTCGAGCAGGTCCACCGGACGGCCCTGGATCGCGCGGACGGTGCGGGTGTTGGCCCGTGGTGCAGCCAGTCGGCGAGCTGGGCGTTGAAGTCCGCCGGGGAGGCGAACGCGCGGCCGGGCAGGAACGAGGTCTCGAAGAACCCGTTGTTGCGCTCGACCATGCCCTTGAACTCCGGGTCCCGCGGCGGGGCCAGCCGGATCCTGCGTGGCCAGGGTCCCGGCGAACGCCGCCGCCGGCGACGCTGACCCGCCCGGTGCCGCCGATCGCGGACTCCCGGTCCCAGACCAGCGTCTTGGTCACCCGCCCGAGCTGCGGAGATCAGCGGCCACATCCCGGACAGGATGTCCCCGGCCTGCCGGGACGGGATCATCGTCGCGGACAGGAACCGGGAGAACGCCAACGTCATCACCAGCACCGGCAGGATCCGCGCCTGCCCGGCCGCGACCGGGATCCGGGTCTCGGGGAACCACAGGTCGCACTGGGCGATCTGCCCGGGCTCGTAGACGACCCGGTCGGCCGGGTCGATCCCGACGTACTCCGGCCGGATCCGGGCCAGCCGCTTCTTCAACGGGCCATCGAGTAGCGGCCAGCCGATCCGCTGCGCGATCACCGGGCGCCGGCATCCGCGGCCACTCCGCCAGCAGCGCCCGGACCTGCGGCTCGAACGGCATCGGCGACCGAGCCCCGCGGCGCCCGCTCGTACTTCGGCGGCCGGTCCGAGCGCCAACGCCGCCCGCACCGTGTTCCGGGCCACCCCGAGCCGGCGGGCGATCTCCTTGATCGGCACACCCTCAGCCCGATGCAGCCGACGGATCTCCGCCCAGTCCTCCACGTTCAACACCTCCCCAGCGTCGGGAGGGGTCAAAATTCCCGGAACGCCAGGGGGTCAGATTTCAGGATCCGGCGAGTACTCCATCGCCGAGCTGGGCGAGCTGTTCCCCGTTTCCCGGGCCACTGTCTACCGCGTCCTCGAACGGCACCGCATCACCGACGCGGCAGTCGGTCAGCCGGCATAGGGTGCCGCTCGGTGTCCCCGGCGCGTTCGGATGTCCGAGTGGCTGAAACACCAACGGAGCTTCGCCGCGGGTGTTTCAGCCGCAGTTCACGTCGGATCACTCCGCTCGCGGGGCCACCTGGCTGCCTCGCTGCATCGGCGACCCCGCGCAGATCCCGGGTGCGGACAAGCTGTCCGACCGACGGGAGATGAGCCCTCACCATGACCTGGTATCCGCTGGGTGCGTCTCACATCCGCTCGGGCTCAGAAGCACCGAGCAGGCCAAGCCCGTTGGCAAGGACCGTCTGCGTGGCGGTGACCAGCAGCAGCCGGCCTCGATGAAGTCGGAGAACTCCTCGTCGTCTTGCGGGTGTACCCGGCAGAGGTCATAGAACTCGTGGAACGCGGACGCGGTGTCCTCGGGGTAGCGGGTTGCCCTGTGCGGCTCGCTCCAGCTCCACGGTGGTGACGGGGAACGGCACCGGATGCCCTCCTGACGGGCACCAGAAGGCAACCAGCCCGGTCACACCAGGCTCAACCGGTGAAGCGTTGGTTGACCCTGGTGTGACCGGCCCGGTAGGTCTACGACTGCCCGACAGGAGACATCCCGAGGCATAGGTAACTGCTCTCGTGGCCAGGAGCTAATTGGTTGATGACCGGTTGCTTGGTCTGACAACGTGACCTGTCATGAAGTCGACGAACCACGGCACCCATCCCAAAGAGCTGCCGGCTGAGGTCCTGGACGACGTGGCCAGAGTGGTCGAGGCAGAGGTCACTGTTGTCAGTCACCTGCCTGGAGGCCTCGATGTGGGTGCCGTGCGCGTGGAGTTGGCCAGCGGGGGAAATGCTGTGCTCAAAGCATGGCCCTGGGAACGCCCCAACCAGCTGGACGAGTCGTTGCTAGCCCAGAAAGTCGTCAAGCACATGCGTGGGCGCGGCTATCCCACCCCGGTCTGTCTCGGAGTGGGGGCCACAGCGACCCATACATGGCAGCTGATGGACTTCGTTGACGCGATTCCCGCGCCCGAGCTGACCCCGTCCCTCGTTGAGCAACTGATGGAGATCGTCGAACTCCAGGCCGGCCAAGCCTCCGAGCCCCACGACCACTGGTCGTACGCCTACCGGCTCGCCACCGGTCAGGAATTCGGTCAAGACTTGGATCCGAGCCTGTCAAGGGCTGTCGCCGAGCTTCCGGGGTATTCCTCCGTGGTGTCGGCCCTAGTCGAGCGCCTGCGGCTCATGTGCGCCGACGTCCCACCACCACAGGAGGCGCCTGATATGGTCCATGCCGACCTGAACCCCCGCAATGTCCTGGTCCGTGACGGCGCGGTGGTGGCGGTCGTGGATATCGGGAACGCCGGTAGCGGCACGCGGGCCAGTGATCTCGCCACCCTCCAGTGGTACACCTTCGAGGATCCGCTGGACGGTGCCCGAAGTCGGCTGTGGACGAGGATCCTCGACCTGATCGGCTGGGAGCAGGCGGCGGTGCTCACAGCGACAAAGATCCTTACGCAGCTTGAGTTCCCGATCCGTCAGGGGCGCCACGACGTCATTCCAGGGGTGATCGAGCGCGGCCATCGCACCCTCGACGAGCTGAAGACACTTCGCTAGCTACTTCGACCTGAAAAAGTCGGGGCGTGGCGGTGGCGTGACTGTCGGCTCTGACGCGGAATGATGGCCTCAACCCCTTGGGCTAGAAGGGATCGAGGCCATCGTGTTTCGTACCGTAGGCGATCAGCCGTCGTTGTGGGAGTCGGTGCTGCCGGAGGAGCTGCTGCGGCTCCCGGACGAGCTGGCCCGGGTTGATGCGCTGTTGGATGATCCGGTGTTCTTCGCGCCGTTCGTGCCGTTCTTCGACCCGCGGATCGGTCGGCCGTCGACGCCGATGGAGACCTATCTGCGGTTGATGTTCTTGAAGTTCCGCTACCGGCTGGGGTACGAGTCGTTGTGCCGGGAGGTGTCGGACTCGATCACCTGGCGGCGGTTCTGCCGGATCGGCCGGATCGAGGGCCGGTGCCGCACCCGACCACGTTGATGAAGCTGACCACCCGGTGCGGCTCGGCGGCGGTGGACGGGTTGAACGAGGCGCTGTTGGCCAAGGCGGCCGAGGCGAAGCTGCTGCGCACCAGCCGGGTCCGGGTGGACACCACCGTGGTGCCCGGCCAACGTGGCCTACCCGACCGACTCGGGTCTGCTGGCCAAGGCGGTCGGCGGATCGCGGCGACCGAAGCGGCGGATCCAGGCCGCCGGTGGGGCGGCCCGCACCAGGTCTGCGGGACCGGTCCCGGGCGGCGGGGAGGCGGGCGCATGCCGATCGGGTAAGCTGCGGACCCGCAACGCCGCCGGCCGGGACGAGGCGATGGCGGTGGTGCGGCGGATGACCGGTGAGCTGGCCGATCTGGCCGAGACCGCCGCCGCTGAGGCCGAACGGCTGCTGGCCAACGCGAAGCGAGCGCTGCGCCGGGCCCGGGCCAAGGCCAGGGCCCGAACAGGGCAACCGTCAGCACGACGCGGCCGCGGGGCGGCGCCGGGGCCGGCTGGCCCGCGCCGTCAACGACCTGGCCGAGCTGCTCGACGCGACCCGGCAGATCGCCGCGCAGACCCGGCAGCGGCTGGCCGGGACGACCCCGGACGGCGCGACCCGGCGGGTCAGCCTGCACGACCCCGACGCCCGGCCGATCGCGAAGGGCCGGCTCGGCAAGCCGGTCGAGTTCGGCCACAAGGCCCAGGTCGTCGACAACGACGACGGCGTCGTCCTCGACCACAACGTCGAGCCCGGCAACCCCGCCGACGCACCCCAGCTCGCCCCCGCCGTCGAACGGATCAGCGACCGCACCGGACGCCCACCCCGCACGGTCACCGCCGACCGCGGCTACGGCGAGCAAGGCCGTCGACGACGACCCTGCACGACCTCGGTGTCCGCAACGTCGTGATCCCCCGCAAGGGCAGACCCGGCAAGGCCCGACAAGCCGACGAACACCGACCGAGCGTTCCGACGAACCGTCAAATGGCGAACCGGCTTCGAAGGCCGGATCAGCACCCTCAAACGCGGCTACGGCTGGGACCGCACCCGCATCGACAGCACCGAAGGAGCCCGGATCTGGACCGGACACGGAGTCCTGGCCCACAACCTGATCAAGATCACCGCCCTGGCAGCATGACAGGCACCCATCGAGGAATCTGCCGCCACCCAATCGCGACAGGCCACCAAACCGCCAGCAGCCGCTCACCAAGATCCGGCGTTTTTCAGGTCGAAGTAGCTATGTGCCGGTGGTGCTGGATGACTCGCTACGGATGGTCCTGAGTGTCAGACGGGCGGTCGCAGGGTGATCGGCCCGTTGCAGACCGGAGTAGCGTGGCGTACTCGCGCGGCCAACGTCGTCCGGCACTCGCTTCGATCGAGAGGACGACTTCGTGGTTGGAGACAGCGATGCGGGCTTGGTCGCGTCGGCGCTGGACGAACGCCGCCGCTGGGCGTTGGATCGTTCGAGGTTGTTCGATCGGGAAGCAGAGCGTTACGACCGGTGCCGACCGACGTATCCTGACGCGCTGATCGATGACCTGCTCGGTTCGAATCCGGAAGGCCTGCACGTTCTCGACGTTGGTTGTGGCACGGGGATCGCTTCGAGGCTGATGGCCGGGCGGGGCGCCACGGTCCTAGGCGTGGAGATGGCTCCGAGGATGGCGCAGATCGCCCGCGGCCACGGGATCGACGTAGAAGTCGGTCCCTTCGAGGATTGGGAGCCTGCTGGTCGCACTTTCGATCGGGTTGTCTCGGCGCAGGCGTGGCATTGGCTCGACCTCACCGTTGCAACCGCCAAGGCCGCTTCGGTGCTGCGGCCCGGCGGGTGCCTCTGCCTGATCTGGAGTGCTGGATCTCACCCTGACGACCTGGCTGATGCTCTCGCCGAGGTCTACGCCAGCGTGCTGCCGAGCCGCGTGCACACCGTCTTCAGGGGTTACGCAGCGAACCGGTCAACGGACCGACGGACCGGGTTGACCTCCGCCGCGATCGCCGCGGTACCCGACTTCGATGTCCCGACGGAGAAGTGGTTCCCGTGGACCCAGACCTACCAGAGGGACCACTGGCTGGAGCAGCTTCTCTCACGCAGCGACCACACCGCGCTCGACCCAGCCGTCCAAGAGCGGCTGTTCGAAGGCATCGGAGCGGCTATCGATGACTTCGGTGGCTCGTTCGCGATGAACTTCGAAACCTTCCTTGTCACGGCGACCCGGCTGGGGTAACCAAACACCGCCCGCAGGGGCGGCGGCCGGGCCGCGTCAGCCCGGTGTTTCAGCTCAGCCGCTTGCGTTGAGGATCGTCCGGAGTCAGCGATGCCGCCTGGGCTCTGGGGACCACGTGGGGACCACACGGTGCGCGCGGTGGTGAACGGCCCGACTGCGCTCGAACGGCCGTCGTGAGGGTCAAGTGGCCTCTGACCTGCAATGATGCCTACTCCCACGTCCTGGGGGTCAAGGGGTCGTGGGTTCAAATCCCGCCAGCCCGACCAGCGTTTTTCGCAGGTCATGCCTCTGTGTTGCCTGATCTGTTGGGATCATCCACACCTCATGAGTGACTATGACGTCCACAGCGGCCAGTTCGATAGGCCTTTCCGCCCGTCGTCAGACTCGCTCGCGGTCTACCAGGCGCCGTATCGCTGCGATTGCCGGACTAGCCGCTGTAACGGATCAAGGCGCCGCTGACGCGGCGCACCGCTCGGTTACCGCCCTTGCGGGCGGCGCTGGGACGCCGTCCTCGGGCTCGCCGGGCGCACGCGGTGGTTACTCGCTCACCGACGACCTTAGAGGGCTCTGCCCTCCGAACCTCCCGGTCCTTCTTCGGGGAGGGAGGCGCCGGGTGCCTCTCCCGTCGGACGGCCACCACAAGTGGCATACCCGGAACCTGTGCAGGGTCGCCAGGCCAAGCGCTCTCGCGCCGCAATGGTCGGGACCGGCGGGCCGCAGCTGATTCCGTTCCGGACGTTCGCTGAGAGCGTGACGAGACGCCGTTCTGTCCGAAGGTCGGTCGCCGTACCGTGTGGGGATGGTGCCCGCCCACGCGACGACTGTGAAGGACCTGACCAAGCGGCTGGCCGGGTGGTTGCGGCGCCTCCCGCCGGAGCAGGAGCGGATGGCGGCGTTGGTCAGGGACCTCGATGCTCACTTTGGGAGCCGGACGGATCCGGTGACCGAGGAGGCGTGCCGGGAGATCGAACGCGCGGCGTGGGCGTACTCGCGGCATCTGGAGCTGGTGTTCGATCCGGCGGGGACGGATCCGCCCGACGAGGAGAGCAAGGGTTGGGATGACCCTGATCCGGACGAGGTGCTGCGACGGGGGGCTGGCATCAGGCAGGTGCGCCGGGTCGTGGGAGACGTCTGCGTCCTTCAGATCGACGGGTTGGAGCCGGCCCACCTGGCGCAGCCATACGTCATGGCGGCTTTCGGATTGGCGCGGCATGCTTCTGGCATCATCGTCGATCTGCGCGCCAACGGTGGTGGCGAGCCCGCGACCGTGGCGCTCATCGCTGGTCTGTTGCTGGGTGAGGAGTCCGTCTTGCTGTCCGAGGTGACCTACCGGGACCGCCGCCGGCAGTGGTGGACGCCGGACTTTCCGGTGGGCACGGCTGTGCCGGCCAGTGTGCCGGTGGCGGTGCTGACCAGCGCACGGACGTACTCCTCTGGTGAGGCGCTCGCCTACCATCTGCAGGCCCGCCGGCGGGTGGCGGTAGTGGGGGAGCAGACGCCGGGTGCGGCCGATCATGTCACGCCGATCCGGCTGGCGCCGACGGTGCTGGGAATCCTTCCGGAGGCCTACGTCACCGATACGGTCACGGGTGGCAACTGGGAAGGGCACGGCATCAAGCCGGATCTTGTGTGCGCGGCCGACGCGGCGGTGACTGAGGCGGTCCGCCACCTCTCCACGAGCCCGGGCACTCTGCGGTGACGCCCCCGGGCACACCCCCTGCCGGAGTCACGTCCGCGTCCTCCAATGCATCCTGGCAACCTCTTCTGCGTCATCGGCTCGTGATCCAAGCTGGCCGTGGAACAAGGCGTTCAGTAGCGGAGTGCCCTGAAGGTCACCAGGTTGGGGCCCGGCTCCGCACTGCTCGGCTGGACCAGCCATCCGAGACGGTGATCGGCCCTTCGAGCCGATGAACCAGGGCACCCATCCCGAAGAGCTGCCGGCCGAGGTCCTGGACGACGTGGCCAGGGTGGTCGGGGCAGAGGTCACTCTTCTCAGTCGCCTACCCGGAGGCTTCGATGTGGGTGCCATGCGCGTCCAGTTGGCCGGAAGGGCACATGCAGTGCTCAAAGCATGGCCCCGGGCACGCCCCAACCAGCTGGACGAGGCGTTGCGAGCCCAGAGAGTCGTCGAGCACATGCGTAGGCGCGGCTATCCCACCCCGGCCTGCCTCGGAGTAGGGGCCACAGCCACTCATGTATGGCATCTGATGGACTTCGTTGACGCGGCTCCCGCGCCAGAGCTGACCCCGTCCCTCGTTGAGCAACTGATGGAGATCACCGAACTCCAGGCTGGCCAAGCCTCCGAGCCCTACGACCACTGGTCTTACGCCTGGCGGCTCGCCACCGGTCAGGAACACGGTCAGGACTTAGCTCCGAGTTTGTCGAGGGCTGTCGCCGAGCTTTCGGGGTACTCCTCCGTGGTGTCGGCCTTGGTCGAGCGCCTGCGGCTCACGTGTGCGGACGTCCCACCACCACGAGAAGCACCTGACATGGTCCATACCGATCTCAAGCCCGACAATGTCCTGGTCCGGGACGGAGCCGTGGTGGCCGTCGTGGATATCGGGAACGCAGGTAGCGGCACGCGGGCGACTGATCTCACCACCCTCCAGTGGTACACCTTCGAGGATCCGCTGGACGGTGTCCGAAGGCGACTGTGGACGAGAATCCTCGACCTCGTCGGCTGGGAGGGGGCGGCGGTGCTCGCAGCGACACAGATCCTCGTGAGCCTCGAGGTCCCCATCCGTCACGGGCGCCACGAGGCCGTTCCAGGGTTGGTCAAGCGCGGCCATCGCGCCCTCGACGAGCTGAACGCGCTTCGCTAACTGTCGCTGGCGGGAGTGCTCGGTCAGCCGCAGCCGGGCACGCGCGGTGCCCATTTACCCATTGAAGACGTGGCCGGTCATCGATCCTCTGCGGTCACGCGATCATGCGCTCAGTGGCGTGCCCGGTGAGCCCGCCCGGACGGATGCCCGGTCGCGGTCCCAGGCGGGCGGTCCTGGCCGTTTCGACTGGCGAACCTCCCTCGGTCACGAGCTGGCCGGCAACGTGGTGTCGTGCCATCTCGGTCAGTTCGCGGCCTGTCAGTATCGTCGCCGGCCGCGCCGGTAGGGGGTGAAGTTGGCTGGTTCTTGGTTGCCGATCCAGTCGCCGTCGTCCAACCGGCGAAGGCTGGTTTCGAGGTCGAGGCTGAGCCAGCCGGAGAGTTGTGGGTGGGTGGGGTGTTCCCACAGTCCGTAGGGGCCGCGCAGCGTCTGCAGGTAGTCGACCAGGTCATGGACTCGGCGATCTTGTGGGGAGAGGCCGCACCGGGAGGCGAGGTCGAGGAGGAAGGCGAGGTCGAAGGTGGCGTAGAAGGTGACCTGTCCCATTGGTGGTTCGAATCCGACCAGTCGTGAGACTTCCCAACCGAGGGTCGCCGCGTCTCGGGTCTCGCGGGCAAGGAGGTGGTCGACACCGACCCGTGCGACGTCGGACCGGCGTCGTTGCGGGTGCATCGCCAGACAGGCGACAGCGCCGGTGGTAGCCGATCGGCAGCCGAGGCCTCGGGTGAGACGCCGGTATTCCGCTTCCAGTTGGGTCGGACGTCCATCTTTGCCGAGGTCGGCTTTGGGGCCTGCCGGCCAGGATCCATCGGGGAGACGTACGTTGAGGAGCCATTCATAGGCATGTTCGGCACGGGGATCGGTCGCGAAGCCGGCGGCTGCGATCCCGCGGAGTGGCACGACCGTGTGCATGGTGATGAAGCGCGCGCCCTCGATCGGGCCGAGGCTGGCGGGCGGTGTTGACCAGGAGCCGTCGGGTTGCTGGCGGCTGAAGATCTTTTCGACCGCGGCTGCGGTGGCTGGCCCGCGGTAGCCGAGGTACGCGAGTTGGCAGAGCAGGTAGCCCGCGAGATAGGGCCGGGTTTCGGCTGTAGCGAGCTGGGTGAGGAGTGCGCCGATCTCTGCGCTCTGATCGATCTCGGTGCGCCAGGAGCGGATGTCGGCGTCTTCGTCGCTGGCACCTTCGAGTTCGCGGGCGGCTCGCCAGCGCAGCGATGGCGACGGGTCGCCGAGTAGCAGGGTGCTGATGCTCATGGCAGCGGCTCGGACAGGTAGGGCGCGGTTGGGGTGTCGGCGTTGGTCATTTGCTCGGGTGGGCCTTGGAAGATGATCTTGCCGCCATCGGGTCCGGCGCCTGGCCCGAGCTCGATGAGCCAGTCGCAGGCGGTCAGGAATGCCGGATCGTGTTCGACGACAAGCACGCTGTTGCCGGCGTCGACGAGTGTGTCGAGGGCATGGACGAGGACGTCGACGTCGGTGGCCTGGAGACCGACAGTGGGTTCGTCCAACATGTAGAGGGCGGCTGCCTTGGTGGGTCGGGCGAGCTCCTTGGCCAGCTTGAGTCGCTGTGCTTCGCCACCGGAGAGGCTCCAGCCGGGCTGGCGGAGGACGAGGTAGCCCAGGCCGAGGTCGACGGCGGCCCGTCCCACCCGGCGTACGGCGTCGAGGTCGCCCCATTCGTCGAGGAGTTCGGCGATGGTGAGGGCTTCGATGTCGACGAGCGTCCGGTTGCGGTGGAGCAGGGTGGCGGCCTCACGGCGGTACCCGGATCCTTGGCAGGCGTCGCAGGTCTGGGCCACCGTCGGCAGGAACGCCATGTCCTGTTGCCAGATGCCCTTGCCTTTGCAGGCGTCGCAGCGATAGCTGAGGTCCTTGATCGTGATGCGTTGCTCGATGGCGGTCTCGGTGGCGGCGAACTCCTTCCGGATCGCGCCGATGAGCCCGAGGAACATGCCGGGTGAGGTGATCTCGGCACGGGACTGGTCGGCGACGACGGTCCGGCTGGGTGCGCCGGAAATGTCGTCGTGATCTCCGGGCTGGACGCGGATCATGCCGCTGCCGGGGATGTTGGTTTTGGGTCGCGCCAACCCCAGAGCGATGGTGTCGACGACGAGTGAGGATTTCCCCGAGCCGGATACGCCGCAGACACCGACCTGGACGCCGAGCGGGATGCGCAGGTTGAGGTCGTGCAGGTTGTTCTCTCGTGCACCGGTGACGTGCATCCAGCCATTCGGTGTCCGGTGCTTGCGGCGGGGGACTGAGACTTGTCCGTCGAGTACCGGCCGGGTAACAGACTGGGGGTCGTCGAGTTCGACGATTCGGCCGCCGGCCTGGCCGGCGCCGGGGCCGATCTCGATGACGTCGTCGGCGGCGCGGATGAGTGCGGGGTCGTGGTCGACCGTGATTACGGTGTTGCCGACGTCTCGCAGGTCGACCAGGGTGCGGGCGAGCGCGTCGACTTCGGTGGGGTGCAGGCCCCGGGTCGGTTCATCGAGGAGCAAGGTGGTGCCGACCAGGCCGCCGCCGAGTACCGATGCCAGTTTGATTCGTTGTGCTTCACCGGCGGACAACGTCCAACTCAGCCGGTTCATGGTGAGGTAGCCAAGCCCGACGGAGCCTAGGAAGCCGAGCCGCTGTCGTGCCGCTGTGCGGGCATCGGCCGCTGACTGGTCCTCGGGCTCGTTCATCGACGCCAGTATCGCTGCCAGTTCGGCGAACGACGCGGAGAACAAGTCGTCGCGGTCGTGACCTTGGAGCCGGATCGCCAGATAGGGAGCGCGCAGGAGTCGGCCGCCGCACTCCGTGCAGGGGAACGCCGTGGTCTGTCCGCCGCCCAGGTCGTACTGGGCCCAGTGGTTCAGCCCGATCCAGGACTCCACGGAGAACTCGCTGGTGGGCGATGGGTCGCCGAACAGGATCGTCTGGCGGGCTTCTTCGGTCAGCTTCGACCAGGGCGTGGTCGCGAGGTCGAACCCGTAGCGGTCCATCAACGCGCGCAGGGAGGCGTTGCCGCCGGTGCCTTCCTTGCAGAAGTAACCGAGCAGTGCCATCGATGCCGAGGACATCGCCGACGGACCTCCGCTACTCCCGCGGAAGCAGCCGTCACAGATCGGCGCATCGGGGTCCACGATCCACTGGTCGAAGTTGAACTTCCTTGTCACGCCCATCCCCAGACACTGCGGGCAGATGGCAACCGGCGATCCCATCAGGTGACGCGGCTCGATCGGCACTGCGGCGGCGTCACAGTCCTCGCACGTCCACGCCGCGTCGACCACTGGGGAGGTCCTGCGCACGTTGGTGCCGCCGCAGGTCACGCATGTGCGTACGCCGCTGCGTGCGAGGACGATGGAGATCAGGCGATCGAGGTCGCCGGCCTGCCCAACCGTGCCACGCGTCGCACCCCTGCCGTCCGAGGACCATGACGGTGCCCGGATGGCGGCGGCGTCGATGACCATCGTCGGGCCGAGCCCGGTCAGCGAGTCGACCGGGGCTTCTGGTCCTTCGCGTACCGACTGACGCTCATAGACCGACAGGCACTCCAGCAAGCGGCGGGTCGCCTCGGCCGCGACCACGTCGCGTACCAGTGACGACTTGCCCGACCCGGACACGCCCGTCACCACGGTGAACGCGCCCTTGGCGAAGTCGACGTCGACACCCTGCAGATTGTGGGCGCGGGCACCCCGCACCCGGATGGCGTTGCTGGCTCGTCTTCGTTCGCTCGGCTCGGCGCGTGGCCGCACCGTTGGCAGGGTCTCGGCGACGGGGGGTCCGCAGTGCTGCAGCCGACCGCCATCCGGGCCACCGCCGGGGCCCAGGTCGATGCGCCAATCCGCAGCAGCGATCACCTCTGCCTGGTGTTCGATGACGACCACCGTGCAGCCCTTGTCGGTCAACCTGTCCATTACGGAGAGCAATCGATCGAGGTCGCCAGGGTGCAATCCGGTGGTCGGCTCGTCGAGCAGGACCAGGTCACCGGCCCGGGCCTTGGCCAGCTCGCGGGTCAGTCGTACGCGTTGGGCCTCGCCACCCGAAAGGCTCGGCGACGGCTGTCCCAAGGTCAGGTAGCCCAGACCGACCTCCTGTAAGGAGTCGAGGACTCGGGTCACCGCCGGATGATCGGCGAACACCTCTGTAGCGTCGTCGACACTCAGTGCCAACACGTCGGCGATCGATCGACCGGTCCAGGTTGCCTCGAGGACCTCCGGCCGGTACCGACTGCCGGCGCAGGTTTCGCAGGGCAGCCAGATCGGTGCCAGATAGGCCATGCCGACCGCCACCGATCCCATGCCCTCGCAGTCCGGGCACGCACCCTCGGCCCGGTTGAAAGTGAAGTCCGATGCGGCCCGGCCGGTCTGGTCGGCGAACACCTCGCGGATCCGATCGAAGACCTTGGTGTAGGTCGCCGGGTTCGACCGGGGGTTGTTGCCCAGCGGCGACTGATCGACCGCCCGAGACCGCACCGCCGGGGCTTCGAAGGACCCGCAGCCGACCGGGCCGTGCTCACGCAGCGATGCCAGCAACACCTCATGAGCCAGGGTGGTCTTGCCGGCCCCGGACGGTCCGGTGATCACCGTCAGCGAACCGAGCGGGATCTCGCAATCGACCGAGCAGAGATTGCGCAGCCCGGCCCCGGTGATACGGATCCGATCCCCCGATACCGGCCGGCGCGGCCGATGCTGTCCGTTGGTCGCCGAGAAGCTGATGCCCGAGGCCGTGTCGGCCTTCCACAGGTCTGCAGGTGGGCCCTGGAACACCACGCGCCCACCGTTCGCTCCGCCGCCCGGTCCGATCTCCACGACATCGTCGGCCATCGCCACCGCCACCGGGTCGTGCTCGACCATCAGCACCGGACCGGGCAGCGTCGCGATCGCATCCAACAGCCGACTCAGATCGCTGTGATGCAACCCGATCGTCGGCTCGTCCAGGACATGCAGCAGGTCCTCCAGGCGTCCCGACAGCACGACCGCGAGCCGGGTACGTTGCGCCTCACCGCGCGAAAGCGTCGGCATCGACCGGTCGAGCGTGAGGTAGCCAAGACCCAACTGGTGCAGGGGCCGCAGCCGACGTAACAGCTCCTCCCGAATCCGGCGAGCACGCGGCCCGACCGGAAGCCGCTCCACGAAGTCGAGGACCTCAGTCACCGATCGGCCCAGCAACCGCTGGAGGGTGACGCCCGCGATCCGGTGCGAGGAGGTGTCGGTCTCGCCACGGAAGGCCGCCGGTGCCAGCGGTCGGACCCACGCGCCGCACTGCGGGCAGATCGGCGCCCGCAGCACCGGCGTGCCGCCGAGCAAGATCTCAGCTCTCCCCAGCCCGTCGGCCCGCTCCAACCCCGCCCGGACCTCGGCCGCCGACATGCCAGCCCGCAAGGTACCCACGCGAACAACGACGTCATGCGGTAATGCTGGGTCGAGGCGAGGGACACGACTCCTCGGCGTTGCCGCCCAGTGGCGGCCGTCGACCATCACCTGGGCGAACTGGCCGCGGACACCCGCGAGTAGACGGTCGTGACTGCCTGACAGGTGGCGGACGATCGCGACCTCGACCTCGAGCTCATCCTGGCCGGCCAGCAGATCCAGTGCAGTGGTGAGCCGTTCCTCGCTGGAGAGTGCTCGCACCGGCACGTGACACCGGGGACATTCGACCTCGGCGAACCGTGAGTACAGAATCCGCAGGAACGGATGCAACCCGACCGAACTGGCAACCGTCGAGGCCGGGTTCCGGTTGAGCACGTTCTGGGCAACTGCGACCGCCGGCCCCAGCCCATCGATCCTGCGGACCTGAGCAGCCGGCACCCGAGTCCGGGTCCCTCCCAGGGCCAACGCCTCGACAAACCGTCGGTGCGCCTCCGAATAGACCACATCGAACGCCAGCGATGACTTACCCGACCCCGACACACCCACCACGGCAGTCAGCCCGGGCCCGAAGCTGACGTCGACCTCGCGCAGGTTGTGCTCAGCGGCGCCCTGCACCCGAAGAATCCGATCCGGCTGGCGCCGCTTCGTTCCACGGGAGCGCTGGACTGCTCTGTCTGCGAGGACGTGGCGGTCCACCACGCCAGCCTTGCCGGCCGCTGGTCGGCTGCGTTGCCGGGCCACGGGGTTCAGTTCCGCACTGCGGCGATCGCCTGTGCCGCCACACGTTCGGCATGCTCGTGGCTCTTCGGCTGCATCCATCCCTCGTCCATGGCCGGGATGCGACCGTCGTTGACGGTCATCCGGAAGCTGAGACATTCCAGCCAGAGCGCCCGCATGTTGAGGATCGCGGGGAGCCGGTGGCGTTCGTCATCGCTGAGTCGGACGTGCTTGGAGTAGCCATGCATGACCGCGGCAATATTCTCGGTGGCGTTGTGTTCGGCTGCGGTGCGCAGAAGCCAGGCCAGTGCGGGCAGGCGGGGACCGCGCCCGGATCCTGCCCAGCCGACGATCGAGAGGTTGCCGGGTGTGCCGACGGCGGTCCACAGGTGATAGTTGCCGTGGGTCAGCGCCTCAGGCAGGCCTTCGGCGTCGTCAGCGTTCTCAACCTGGTCGCGCAGCCACTCAAACTTCTCGCGAGCCGCGGCGTTCACCTCGTTCTCGACGCTGATCAGGAAGCTCATCGCGGCAGCCAGGTCCTCCTTCGGCCGCCCCACATGGAAGCCGCCGTCGGTCTCCTCGGCACCGCCATCTCTGGCGACAGCGCCGCCAGCCGCGGGAAGCGTGTGCAGCCGACCCAGGAGATCACCAAGTTCATGCCACACGGCAGGTGATCCACTCGGGCGTCCGCCGTCGATGAACGTGGTGACGATGATTCCCTTGCCGTCAAGGACGGTTACGGGATCATCGCGGGCGATCCGTTCGGCCGGGAAGTCATGAGAGGCAAGGAACCGAAGGATTTCGGCGTCACCTTGTACGCGGCTGACCCGGTCGGCCGACGAGGAGAAGATCCGCGCTATCCACTGTTGACCGTCGACGTGCTTGACGACCAGGGTCGAGGCATAGTGACCGGGCCAGGAGCCGTCTGGACGCGTGGCCGGATCGTCATCGATCGGCAGGATCGAGTTGATCTCGATCCCGTACTGCTGTTCAAGATGGGCCTTCAGCGGCACCTCTTCGAACGGGCGGGAATGGATGAACTCTTGGCGATTCGCCAATTCCAGATCGGCCCGTGCCTGGGTGTAACGCTGCCCGGTTGCGCGGGCTCGCTCCCGTGCCGCGCGCTTGAAACTGCCCTGCTTGGTCATGACAAGCCTCCTCGACGTGTCGTCGTTCCCCAGCAACGCAACACTCGAACAGGCCTGAACTGGCAACGACCGTGAGGGCAGATTCCCCTTCGCCATCCCGAGGTCCGGCTGGGGCAGGTCCTCGCAGGCTCGGCGTCAGGTCAACGCCACGGCAAATCCTGATAGAGACCGCACCGCGGTGTCAACCATTACCCGCACGAACGCCGACCTGCGCACCTACCCCAATCGGTGCCCGGTCAGGCGACCCTGACGCGTGATCGCCGGGCACCACCATTGCAAGAGTTGAGCTGGCTTATGGATCAAGGCGCCACTGACGCGACGTACCGCCGGCCGCCGCCCTGGCGGGCGCCGTCGTCCCTCGAGCAGGGCGAGCCGACCGCCCGATCACCGATGGGGATCCTCACCGGCACGGGTCAGTGCCGGTCGATAGATCGCTCATGCCGCTGTCCGGTGCGCGCTATGCCGATCACCGTCTGGTGTGGTGGGCCCTTGTGCTGTCTCGGCCTACTCGTCGGGCGCGTCGTCCAGGTGCGGCCCGTCCCAGGTGGACAGGCAGAAGGGATGGCCGACCGGGTCGGCGTACACCAAGCAGTGGTCGGAGTTCGGCTGGAAGTCGAGCCGGGTGGCGCCAGCAGCGACTGCGCGGGCTCCGGTTGCTTCGAGGTCGTCGACGAAGAAGTCGAGGTGCATCTGCATGGGTACGTCGGCACCGGGCCACACCGGTGGGCAGAAATCGTCGACCTGCTGGAATGCGATGAAGCCGTTCGGCCCGGAGACGGTCGCCCAGTGCTCGCTCCCCTTCGTGACGCCGCCGGTGAGCTCGGCGTAGAAGATCGCAAGGGCGAGCGCGTCGGGTGCGTTCACCGTGGTCACGCTGAGTCTGATGTCGTCGGACATCACTCGATCTCCATCGCTTCGTAAGCAGGGGACAACTCATCCCAGCGCCGGCGCCACGCCGGTGCCGGAGTCTGCTCCGTCCAGCGCTCGGGGTGGGCCCCGGTGTCCTCTGCCAGCGACCGCCCCAGATCCTCCAGATGCGCCTGCCACCCGGCCCCGTGCAAGTACAACTTGTCCACCGGCAGTCCACGCTCCTCGACCACCAGCCTGGTCTGCGATCCCTCCTCGGTCAGCCATGCCTCCATCTGAGACTCGTCGTCCGTGCCGGGCTCCATGGTGAGGAGCAGATGATGCGGTGCGTCGCACACCTCGACCCGCCCCGGCCCGGTCCAGGTGCTGGTGAAGACAGCATGGATCATGCCGCCCACCCGCAGGTCGCCGGAGACTTCAGCGATCCAGCGCGCGAGCCGCTCCGGTGTCGTACATGCCTCCCACAGGTCGTCGATGTCCGTGTCGTAGAGATCCTCGACACGCACCGCGCCGCGGGTCTCGTCAAGCGC
This sequence comes from uncultured Actinomycetota bacterium, assembly GCA_963721745.1. Lineage (GTDB taxonomy): Bacteria > Actinomycetota > Actinomycetes > Propionibacteriales > Actinopolymorphaceae > Thermasporomyces. The sequence continues at coordinate 183,677 of CAVRKO010000013.1, forward strand.
CCGCATCGTCCCGATGATGTTCACGTTCGCGCCTTCTTCCCTCGAGCGACCTCTGTATGAAGGGCGTCGAGCCGGCCCTGCCAGAGCACGCGGTACTCCGCGAGCCACTCGTCCACCTCGATGAGCGCCTCCGGACAGAGGCTGTAGATCCGGCGCTGCGCCTCCCGGCGTACGTCGATCAGTCCGGCCTCCCGCAGCACCCGCAGGTGTCGGGACACGCCCGGACGGGCGATCGGGATCGCCTCGGCCAGCTCTCCCGCGCTCGCCGGATGATCGCGCAGGATCTCCAGAACCGTTCGGCGGCTCTCGTCCGCCAATGCGTGCAGCACCGCATCCATAGCCCTAATGTAACGGGTCGGGTACGTATCCGCAAGGTTACATACGATTCATCGATGTGCGGGGGTGGTTCGTCCTGATGCACGCCGAGCTCGACGGGCTGCGTGGAACTGGCCGGCGACCGCCTGCGCCGCGAGTTCGTCGACGGCGTGTCCTATTGGTCGGGCTGGCGGGAGACGGCGGCCAGACCGTCACCCACGGTCCACCTCGTCCAACCTCTTCTGCGTGATCAACGAGACATACCACTGATCATCAGTACGGACATGTGGTGGGTCATGGAGCAGTGCGGGTAACGCGCCCATTCTGGGATCCCTGTTGGGACAGGATTTCCACCAAGGGCGCCCGCAGGCACCAGAGTCTGACTGGGTCTGAGGAAGCCAGCGCGCCGTTGTCGCTCGGCCCGCCTGGACTGGAGCTTGGAGAATGTCGAAGCCGCGGTTCGCACGGCACTGACAGAGGTTGGCGGTATGGCAGAGCAGCAGCTTGATGGCGGGATCGCGAACGCGGGCCAGGTCGTCCGCGTCGGTCCGCATGTGCTTCGTCCCTCGAGTCCGCACTCGGGTTCGATTCACGCCTTCCTGCGGGCGGTGAAGGACGCCGGATTCGAGGGTGCCCCGATGCCAGTCGGCATCGACGCGGACGGACGCGAGCGCCTCGTGTTCATTGATGGCGAGGTCCCTGTGGCGCCGTACCCGGATTGGAGCCAGTCCGACACCGCGCTGGCGTCCATCGCCAGGCTGCTGCGCGGGCTGCACGACGCCGCCCGCCGGTTCGACCCCGAGGGTTTCACCTGGAACGAGAGTCTGGCTGACCCTGCGGGCGGGACGCTGGTGTGCCATAACGATGTGGAGCTCTCGAACGTCGTCTTCCGTGACGGCATCGCCGTTGCGCTGCTCGACTTCGAGTTTGCCGCCCCTGGCCGCGCTATCTACGACGTGGCTCAGCTCGTCCGCCTCTGTGTGCCGATCGAGGACGACGTCGACCAGGACAGGATCGGCTGGCTGCCCGCCGACCGGCCGGCACGCCTACGACTCGTCGCCGACGCCTACGGTCTGGACCAGGGCGGCCGGGCAGAGCTGCTCACGGCCGTGGACGATGCCCTCGCCCGCATCGAAGCAGCCGCGCGGCGCAGCATCGATTCGGGCGACCCGAACGCCGTCGCGATGATGAGCCGGAGGGGAGGCATCGAGAAGTTCGACCGTCGGCGCCGCTGGTGGACCGCCCATCACGACCAGTTCGCCACCGCCCTCCTCTGACCCACGCAGTCCCCTTGGCCTACACGCGCCGCTGCCATGAGGGAACCGCTCAGTTCGAGGCCTGCTAGCCGAGGTTACGGCGATACCAGGTGCCTTGCTTTCCGCCGAGGTCAGCTGGGTCGGCCGGGCCAACCGGGACGAACCCGGCCTTGGTCAACACCTTCTGGGACGCGATGTTCTGGCGGGAGGTCGCCGCTCTGAGCGTGCGCAGGCCGTGCCGTGCCGCAGCTAGCCTGCACAGCTCCACGACGGTCGCGGTCGCCACGCCGCGGCCGGCGACATGTTGGGCGACCCTATAGCCGAGGTTGGCGGTGCCGTCCGTGAAGTCGTACAGGTTGAATCGGCCCAGTACCGAGCCATCCTCGGCGACAAGCACGTAGAAGGCGCTGATGCCGACCTGTTGATCAGCAAGCAATGCGCTGTGGCTGTTGGCGAAGTGGTCGTAGTACTCGTCGCCGCGGTCAGAGATCGAGGCCGTGAAGTAGGCGCGGTTCGCCAGTTCGAAGGCCAGGACTGCCGGGGCGTGGCTTGCATGCAGGGGCTTTAGCTCGGGCACTGCTCAACTGTACGCAGATGGGTCGTGACGCTGACCCCAGTCCGACGCCCACGGCCTGTAACGCTGTGCGAGGGGACGATGCTGGCAAGGGCGATCGCGACATGGAAGCTGGCGTCGGCTGCCGGTGTCGGCGACGCGGTTTAGGGTGGCGTTGTGGGCGCCTATCGCGAGTACGTGCCGCCGGCGGGCTTGGAGCCGGTGGTGGCGTGTGTGTGGGAAAGCGACGTACTCATCGATGGCACGCAGCGGGTCGTCCCCGACGGGTGCGTCGATCTTGTCTGGCTTGGTGATCAGCTTGTCGTCGTCGGCGCCGACACCGGACCCGTGGTGTGGGAGCCAGTCGGCGTCGTGGCGTGCGGAATTCGGCTACGTCCTGGCACGGCGTGCGCCGTGCTCGGCGTGCCGGCCAATGAGATTCGTGATCAACAGGTCCCGCTGACGTCGGTGTGGCCGGGGTCGGCGGGGTTGTCCGAGGCCCTGGATGCGGCCGATCCCGAGGCCCGGCTGCGACTGCTGACGAAGGCGGTGCTGCACCGGCACGCCGAGCCGGACCTGCTCGTCGGCGCGGCCCTGGGTCGCCTGCTGGTGCCCGAAGCGCGGGTCGGGACGGTGGCTTCCGACCTCGGAGTGAGCGAGCGGCACCTGCACCGGCGAGTCACAGCCGCGGTGGGGTACGGACCGAAGGTTCTCGCTCGGGTCGCGAGACTGCGCAGGTTGGTCGCGCTGAAGGCCGGGTCGCTGGCCGATCGCGCGTTCGCGGCGGGCTACGCCAGCCAGCCGCACATGAACGACGAGGTACGCCGGCTGACCGGCCTCACGCCGGTCCGATTCTTGGAAGACGCCGTGCTGACCGCTGCCTAGCGTTGAGTGCATGAGCATTGACCTGGAATCAGCCCGACAGTTCATCGAATCCAGCGCCCGCGTCCTGGAGCGGCATCGATTCGCCGTCCTGTGCGAAGCGGGCCCGACCGAAGCCGTTCTGACCGCACTGCGCGCGTACCAGAACGCCGACGGTGGCTTCGGCCACGCTCTGGAGCCGGACGTGCGATGCCCCGCCAGCCAACCGTCGGCGGCGCTGTTCGCGCTCGACGTCCTGGCGGACGTGGACGCTGCCCGCGACCCGATGGTCCCGCAGGTGGCCGACTGGATCGCCTCGATCGCTCATTCCGGCGGCGGCGTGCCGACGGTGTTGCCGTCGGCCGAGGGTCACCCGCGGGCGCCGTGGATGCAGCCCAATCCCGAAGCCGGCTTCCTCACGTATGCGCTGGCGGCGAAGCTGTGGCGTCTCGGCGTGCGGCACCCGTGGCTCGAGAGGGCCACCGGGTGGTGCTGGAAGCAGATCGACGGCCTCGAGGACCCCGGCGGCTACACCGTCGTGTTCGCTCTGCAGTTTCTCGACGCCGTTCCTGACCCCGTCCGAGCCGCGGCAGCCGTGGAACGACTCAGGCCTGCAATCCGCGACGACGGTACGGTCGCGATTCCGGGCGGCGTCGAGGGTGAGCACGTCAAGCCGCTCGACATGTCTCCACGTCCCAGTGCTCCGAGCCGAGCATTGTTCACCGGCGATCAGATCGCGGCTGACCTGGATCGGCTCGAGCATGAGCAACTCGACGACGGCGGCTGGGACTTTCACTTTCTGCACTTCTCGCCCGGCCAGTCCGTGGAATGGCGCGGCGCTGTGACCCTCGGCGCTATCCAGACCCTGCGCGAACACGGCAGGGCCTGAATCCCTCGCCGGACGGCCGGCGACGGCATCGGCATCGGGTCCCGGTGATCAGGCGGGTGCCGACACGGTCGCGTCCAAGCGCGGGTCAGTCGCCGGTGACCCAGTCCATGTGTTCGAGCCAGTGATCGAGCAGTGCCCGATCGCCATGGAGCTCCAGCGCAGGAGCCGCATCGAGCCGGCGACGCCTGCTGAGCACGAGCAGTAGGTCGGCGGCTGGGCCGCGCACCGCGACGTCTGCCTTGGTGTGCGTGCGTTCCAGGGCGACCATGTCCGGTTGCCGGCGTACCAGCCACTCCCCGGGTGCGTCGGTTGCGTGGAAATGCAGGGTCTGGCCGTCGCCGCGCATCGCATCGGCGAAGCCCGACCTGTTCTCCCAGTAGCCGCGGGACGTCATCGTCTCCAGCCAGTCCTCGATGGCCGCGACGGCAGGCTCCGGCGCCAGCTCGTACGGCATACCGAGCGCTACAGCCGCGTCCGCGCGGTGCACGCACGCCTCGCCGAACAGCCGACGTGACCAGAACGGCACGCCTGCGGCGGCGCCGGACGGATCCCACACCGGCGCGTCATCGGCGACCGATTCGAACGCCTGCTTCGCCTCGGCCGCGCCATCGGTGAGCCAGGCGCGCCACTGGGCCGAATCGGTCGGACCCGGAACGTAGCCGGCGAACGCCTTGCTCGGCTCGGTCATCCGCTCACCCACCAGCATTGCCACCATCCGCTGCGTCGCGCCAACATGGTCGACAAGATCGGCCACCGTCCACTTCGGACATGTCGGCACCGGGGCCGCCACGTCCTGGCCGTGTACCCAATCGGCGAATGTGCTCGTCTGTTCGACAACAGCGTTCAGATACGAGGACGTGTCCATCGCTCAACCTCCAAGTGCTCCGTTGATGCCTTCTACAAGATGCGTCATGCCACACGCGCTAGGCCGTCACCGGTACGACCGTGTGCGTGATCGTCGTTCCAAACGATTCCCCTGTGGGCGCCCCGAAGGCGCCGAGGACGTTTGATTGTGGATGATGATCTTTCCCATGCCATGAGGCTAGGAGCCGGTCCGCTGCGTCCGCATCTGTCGAACGACTGGTGCTGCGCCGCCGGACACCCGGGAGATCGGATGCTGTCATGAGTCGAGCTGGCTCGCTTCTGTTCCTCGCCTCCAACTCCGCGAGCTGCAGCTCTGGGCCCGATCGTCGCCATGTCGACCAGTCCTCATCGAGGTAGTCGGCGCAACGCTGGCACGGTTCCATGCGGGAAGTATGAGGTGGCGGGATGCCTGATCGCGTCCAATCATGCCGCGCGCGTGTCGTCGTGGAAGGTGCGGAGCATTCTGAAGGCCCTCCTGGAACCCCTCTGACACCCGGCAGTTTGATCACGTGGGTGGCGGATCCAGGACACGACGAAGCTAGCTCGAGGCAAGCCGGAGGCGTACCCACTCGAGCTCCGCGCCACCGGAACCGGTCTTCATGAGGCGGGTGGCCGCACCACCGAGGCGATCCCAGAGCTCGTAGGCGACTGCCGCTGACAGCGCGTCCCTATTTCCCTTGAGGATCCGCAGGGCGAAGTCCTCTCCATAGGCGTTGAGCAACCGTCCGCCGATCTCCGCGATGGGGTCACTGAGGCATGCGTCGCGAAATCAATGAGCGCAACCAAGGTGCCATCGGCGTGCAGGAGGTGCTCTGGGGCGAGGTCGTGGTGCACGAGCGCGACGTCGCCGCTGTCGCCGAACGCCAGTGCTTCGAGGCACAGCTGTCGCTCGCGGCTGGTCAGGTGTGGGAACACGTGAGCCTCGACGACTTCGGCGTTGTCGAAGGGCACTGCCCGTTCTGCTCCCAGGTCCTGCGCTTCGGCGGTGTAGGAGTGCAGCGCGTCGCAGAAGTCGCGGACTGTTTGAAGCGCGAGGTCTTGGGCCGGACCGGAGAGGCCTTCGAACGTGGACCGATCGAAAGAGGCTCCCGGCTCATAGTGGTGCGCCATGAGCGCGATGCCATCTTGAAACTCGAGCCATACCGGGGCTGGAACTCGCAGCGGCAGCCGCCCGCGAAGTCGTTCGAGGAGCCTCATCTCGAATCGCATGTGGTCCGCCACCTCGCTTCGACGCGAAGCTCGTATGACGAGGTGTCGGTACGCCGTGCTGTCCGCGCCTTGCCCGATTCTCGAGATGTCAGGGAGGGGTTCCGGCGCCAATCGGCGTACTTCAGCAGCAGGAACGATGTCATCCACGCCACGGAGCATGACAGCCGCCTGAGACGTTGGCGACTGCCTTTGTCCTCCACCCTCTGACCACCACCCTTGGCCCCACTTGTTGATCTTCTCCAGGGCGGTCGGGTTGCTAGAAGCCGAGTCAGAGGCCGAGGACCGGAAGACACTCGTCGACGCCGACGAGTTCGATGTCGGGTCCGTTGGATCTTGTTCCAGTCGTCTCGGGTCAGCTTCCAGCCCTTCAGCATCGCGGCGTCGCCGCGGCGGGTGGCCCAGCTCGTGCCGTTGGGCTGGTAGCCGAGGGCCTGGGACACGCGGTTTGACGCGTGGTTGTCGACGAAGGCCTCGCTGGTAGCTTCCCGGGCGGCGAGGCTGGCGAACGCGAGATGGAGTACGGCTGCGCGCATCTCTGTGCCCAGGCCACGGCCGCGCTCGCCCGGGCCGAGCCAGGAGAACGTGGTGACGGTCCCGAGCTTGGCGAACTCGACGCCGATGAGGTCCTGCATCCCGACTGGTTCGCCGTCGACGATCACGACGAAGTACAGGCGCCACATGTTGGCGTCCATGCGGGCCCGCCCTGCCCAGATGGCTCGCAGCCACCGCCATTCGCGGAGAGGGCTGTCCTCGAAGAGGGACATTGGGTCGTCGAACGGCAGGGGGCCGGAGCCGACCACGCCGGCGCGAACCACGGGTATCAGTTGTTCCAAACGTTCGTCGGTTGCGCCGGCGAGGGTGAGGCGCGGCGTGCGCACCTCGAGGCCGAGCGGGGGGTAGATGTGCGCCACGGGAGTGGAATGTACGGGATCGGATCTGTTGTGCGCCTCCGGTTCCGACGCGGGCTCGTGCCGTCTGTTTCACCCGACGCGAGCAGCGCGAGCCCCTTCACCCCGAAGGTCCCGCGGTCGTCCAAGACGTGCGAAATTGGTCCGGAAGTGCAGTGCGTCAGCGGACCGGGATTCCAGGCCGAACTCGCCTAGCCTCCACGTTATGGATGCAACTACCATCGATCGCCCAGCAGTCGAGTCCGAGGACACTGACCTCGATGCCCGACCGACCGAGCCGCCTGGTGGGCGGTTCGAGATGTTCGGCAGACTGAACGGGTGGGGTGACGTCGACGACGACGAGTCGGTGCGCCCCGAGTCCGGCAAGACAAACCTCCTCTCCTGCAGTCGTTCTGCGGCGTTCCTGTACGCCGCCGTTGGCTACCTGGCATGAGCGACGGCGCTCGGCGGGCTCGTCCGTGCTCGCACGACACACCCGCCGAGCCGGATCGCCAGGTCGATGCCCTGGCCCGTGGCATGTCAAGCAGCTCGGACGGAACGACACCCGTCGCGATTGGCGCCGTCGGTTCGACCCGTCGTCATCTCTGTCTGCACGGGAAGCGGTCCACGCTGCAAGGCACAGTCGTACGCAGGGCGAGCCAGGATGTCAGCCATCGTTCTCCCGATCATCCGGCGCAGCCAAGCGCATGTGTCTGATGGCAGGACTGATGAGGACAACGGCGGTGACGGCCACGGACATTAAGGTGAGCACGACGAAGGTCACGCGCACACCGAAGTCCTGCAGCAGCCATCCGCCGGCGAGGGGACCCAACGGCGCGGCGAGGCTGGCCACGAGCATGACCGCGCTCAGCATCCGCCCTTGCAGCTCTGGTGGCGTGATGCTGATCTGGACCGCGGCCAGCATCCCGTTGGCCGGGGCAGAGGTGAAGTAGGTCAGTGCCAGAAGGGCGCCGATAACGAACGGGTTGGTTGCGAACATCAGGGCGCCCAGGGCGAGAGTGACGGTTGCGCCGAAGAGACACACCAGTACGGGCGGCGGGAGTCGTCGCTGCATCTGCGGGGACAACCAGGCCCCGAGTATCCCGCCGATGCCGGCCAGGGAGAGGGCGGCGCCGATCTCCACGGCTGGCGTACCCCGTGCGCTGGTCGACGCGATCACCACAAGGATGACGGCGGGGAAGATGAACTGATATCCCGCCGCGCACAGCAGCGTGACGCGCAGAAAAGTGCTGGCCCACACCAGCCGGATGCCAGTGAGGAGGTCCTGGCGCAGCGGCCGGAAGTTCGCCCGTCGCCCTTCGTCGCCGTGCAGTCTCCGCCTGATGGAGCCGATGAGGAGACCGCTGGTCAGGAAGCTCGCGGCTTGCACCGCGATCGGCAGGGCGGCCGCGACACCGAAGAGGAGGCCGCCCAGAGGCGGACCCCCGAGAGCGGCCAGGTGACCGCGCGCCTCGTTCTGGGCAATGGCGTTCGGCAGTTGTGTCGTAGGCACGACCTGCCGAACAGCGACCATCTGAGCAGGATCGAAGAACGCGTCACACGCGGCGCTTACGACGGCCACGACGACGAGGTGCGCCATGCTGAGACGGTCGGCCACGACAGCCAGGGCAACCGACGCCGTGGCCACCGCCCTGACCGCGTCGCACGTGACCAGGAGCGCCCTTCGCGGGAGCCGGTCCACGAACACCCCGGCAGGCAGCCGCAGAACCACTGCAGCCGCCATTCCCACGAACGCGATGATGCCGGCCGTGCGCGCTGAACCAGTCGCCAGCAGCGCCAGCAGGGGATAGGCGATCATGGCGATGCTGGTGCCCAGGGCTGAGATCGCGTGTCCGGTCCACAGCACCATGAAGTCGTGGTTCTTGCGTAGGGGAGTCGGCGCGGATACCGGAGCACTCGTCAACGACTACGGCCTTCCGTGTGGTGAGAGACCGAACAAGGCGGTGGACACGTGCAGACGCCGGTGGGGCCCGGACCTGGAGCTGTGCGCGCGCTCCTCGGGATCCGCACATCCGCCCCGGTGGTTGCCGCTCAGGTTCGGTTTCATTGATGCGTATCAACGCGCTGCAAGTCTCGGGGTTGGCACCGGCGACGTCCATCACATCCGCTGACAGCGGAATGCCGCCAGCGGGCACGCTTGTGTCCTCAGGACACTAGGTTTCGACGTCGAGCGCCAAGCGTCGTGGCCGCCGGCTGTAGCGTTCCGGCATGGTGACCTTTCATCAGCTGGCGGCCTTCGCCTTGGTGTCCTTCGTGGTCGTCGTGATCCCCGGGCCCAGCGTGATGTTCGTGATCGGACGCGCGTTGGCCCACGGCCGGCGGACGGCGCTGGCGTCGGTGATCGGCAACGCGGTTGGTGTGTGGGCGGTCGCGGTGTGCGTCGCCCTCGGGATCGGGGTGCTCCTGGAACGGTCGGCGCTCGCCTTCATGGTGCTGAAGTACGCCGGTGCGGCCTACCTCGTCTGGTTGGGGATCCAGGCCATCCGCAAGCGCCGCTCAGTGCTGCACGAGATGGTCGGATCCGCACCGCCCCACTCCGAGTTGCGTGTGGCCGGCGAGGGGTTCGTCGTCGGGATCACCAACCCGAAGGCGTTCATCCTCTTCGCGGCGTTGCTGCCGCCGTTCGTCGACCGCACGGCGGGACACATACCCGTGCAGATGATCGTGTTGAGCCTCGTGTCGTTCGTCATCGCGATCGCCTGCGACAGCGTGTGGGCGGTCGGGGCGAGCGCGGCTCGCGCCTGGTTCGCCCGGTCGCCGCGCCGGACCGAACTGGTCGGCGGTTGCGGCGGCCTGTGCATGGTCGGCCTGGGCCTCTCGGTGGCCGTGACAGGTCGCAAGGACTAGCCACGGGCGTGGGTTCAGATCCCGCCATCCCGACACTGGGTCTCGCAGGTAGCGCCGCTCGATCGGCGGTGAGTTCACGGCGGCTCTGATCGCGAGCGCCGTCGTCCGTGTGGAAGACCGGGCCGACGCGGAGCCCCGCGAACCGGGCGGCTCAGCGTCCCGGCACCGGCGCCGATCGAGGTCGGTCCGACGGCGCTCTGGCCGCGTCGCGCCACCAGCGGCGGGACACCAGCGCGGCCAGCCCGGCGCCGGCAGCGTTGAGCAGGACGTCATCCACAGAGGACACCCGGTCCAGCCGCAGGACGTACTGCGCCGCCTCGATCACAACCGAGCAGCCCGCCGCGAGCGCCAGGATCCGCGGTACCGACGTCAGCGCCGCGAACCGCAGCGGGGCGAGGAACCCCAGAGCCGCGAACACCAGCAGGTTGCCGACGACCTGGCCCGTCGCGGTTGCCGGTTCGCCCGCGAGGACCGTGAGCAGGTCCCGAAGCGGTATCAGGTTCACCCGATCGGAGACGGCGCCGGCCCGGGCGCCCGGCAACATGATCATCCACACCCACGGCACGGTCCCGTAGACGATTCCGACCTCGGCCAGGGACGTACGCCACGCCCATGCCGTCGACGCGCCGGTGACGCTCCGACGGCGGGCCAGAGCCAACACCGCCAGCACGGCCAACGGGAGTGCGGCCACCGTGATGAGTGCCACGCCAGTGAACGTGCCGACCCAGCCGTGCCACCCCTCGACCATGGCACCTCCGCACCGCGTGACTGACCGCCTGAGTTACTGCACTACTCCAGTACCCCAGTCCGACGCACCGTAGCTGGACTCGAACCCCCCGGAATGCTGCGCCACGAGGGATGAGGTGACGATGATGGCCAGCCAGCATCCGGTGGCAGTCCCAGGATTGGCCCACGATCCCGACCGCGGAATGGATCGGCCGTGCGCGCGCGTGGACCTCTAGCCTTCTCAGCATGGAATACCGCTTTCTTGGACGTACCGGACTCAAGGTGAGCGAGCTGTGCCTCGGCGCAATGCTGTTCGGCACCTCGGCCGACGAGAAGGAGAGCCAACAGATCCTGGACCGTTTCGTCGACGCGGGCGGGACGTTCATCGACACCGCTGACGCGTACGGCGGCGGCGTGTCCGAGGAGGTCCTCGGACGTTGGCTACGGGGTCGTACGCGCGACGACCTCGTGATCGCCACCAAGGCCTATGTCCGGACCGGTTCCGGGCCCAATGACATCGGCGCTGGCCGCAAGCACCTGATGAGCGCGGTCGACGCGAGCCTTCGGAGGCTGGGCACCGACTACATCGACCTGTACCAGGTCCACGTGTACGACCGCCGCACTCCGGTCGAGGAGACGATGGCGACGCTCGACCGGCTCGTCACGAGCGGAAAGGTACGGTTCGTCGGCTGCAGCAACCACCCCGCGTGGACGCTGCAGAAGGCGATCGACGTGGCACGGCAGCACGGCTGGGAGCCGTACGTCTGTCTGCAGCCGCTCTACAACCTGCTGGACCGTGAGGCCGAGTGGGAGCTCATCCCGCTGTGCCTTGCCGAAGGCCTCGGCGTCATCCCGTGGAGCCCGCTGCGGGCCGGCTGGCTGTCCGGCCGGTACAAGCGTGGGATGACCCGGCCGATCGAGGGCGGTCGGATCGCGACGATGACGGAGAGCTCACCGGACAACGGTGAGGCGTGGGCGAACTACGACAATGAGCGGACCTGGCAGACGCTCGACACGGTCTTCGAGATCGCCGAGGAGTCCGGGAAGACTCCAGCGCAGGTATCCGTCCGCTGGCTGTTGCAGCGGCCCGGCGTGACGGCGCCGATCATCGGGCCCCGAACGCTCGCGCACGTCGAGGACAACCTGGGCGCGATCGGCTGGTCCCTCACCGACGACCAGATGCAACGCCTGACCAAGGCGAGCGACCAGCGGCTGCCGTACCCGCACGATGTCCTCACCCGGTACGGACGCGAGTAGCCGGCGGAGCACGAACGGGCGACGCCACCGCTTGAGCATCGGCGCGGTCGTCGAGTTCCCCGTCAGAGGATGCGGGACCGCGCGATCGTGAGGAGGTGATCGACGTCGGTGTGCCGGCCCTCTTGGATCATTGCGCCCAGGAGGTTGAGGCTGGGGTATGTCCAGTAGAGCTGGAGGGTCGCGGGCTCGATCGTGTCGAGTGCCTCGTCGAGCCGCCTCACCGCGGCAGGGTCGACGGTGGTCCAACCGCGGACGATGGCCCAGGCGAGCTCGAACCGTAGGGGCACAAGACTGAAGCGGCGATCCCCGCGGTAGAGCGTGTGGTCGTGCCAGTCCACGATGCCGGTGAGGTTCCCGCCCTCGTCGAACAAGATGTTCGGCGGGCTGAAGTCGCCATGAACCAGATCGTGACCGGTGTTCGGTCCGTCGCTGGTCTCGTGGATCTCGCGAATCCGGGCGAACAGTTCCCTGGTGCGGCCGTCGTAGCCTTCCAGGGCGGCGTACCTCGGAACGCCGGCAGCGGTGACCTCGGTGGCCGGTCTCGTATCCATGGTCGGCACGTCAGGCCGGTGGATGAGCAGTCCAACGAACGACTTGGTCAGTGCCAGGATCGCTTCCATCATCGGCAGGTCGATGTGACTGCCCGCAAGCGGTGCGCCGGGAAGACGCTCCTGGACGACCACCGTCCAGTCCTGAACCTGGACGATCAGTTCGTAGCGCGGAGCGGGGACTCCCGCTGCCCTGACCAGTTCCAAGATCTCGGCGGTGCGCTCGAGGTGCTGGATCGGATAGCGCGTTCGGGTGAGCACGCCTTGTCGACCGTCTGGCCACTGCACATAGGCAGCGGCATTGGTCTCCCCGAGTTCGGCCATGCCGAGGAACGTGAACTGGCTCCCCGTACGCGCATTGAGGTTCCGGACCAACGGTCCCGCTTCGTCTCCCCGAAGTCGCCCGGCGGCAACGGATGCTCCTGGCTCGATGGCGTTCATCTGCCTCGCCCTTCCCAATGCCGGCACGGTGCGACGGCGGCACGCTGACCCGTCAACCGGATCCTCCCGTGACCCGGTCACGGCGCAGGGCGTCGACATGGCCGGATCCGGCCGGAGAGGGTGTCGTGCGAGCACGGACTGGACGGGCCTAGCGTGCCCGCCATGGATGAATACGCGGCGCTGGATGCTTGGAAGAGTGTCGTCGGCGCGGCCCGAGCCGAGCCGATGGACAGGGTCCACAACCCGATCTGGAAGGTCACGGGCGAGGATGGCCGGGAATGGGTGCTCAAGCATCTACCGGAATGGCCGCCGGGAGTTGGTCCGGTCGAGGAGTACCGCGTCCTGTGTTACCTGCAGGCCGGCGGACTACCCGTGGCAGCGCCCGTCGTCACCGATGACGGGCTGATCGCGCACAACGCCGACAACCTTGGCACCGACCCGAACGAGAAGCAGCCGACCGGCGCCCACGCGTACACGCTCCTTCCCCTGCTCCCCAACGACCCTGAGCTACCCGAGTCGCCGGAGCTGGCGCACACGATCGGCCGCGGCATCGGCCGGCTCGACCGCATGCTCGCCGACTGCCCATGGCAGGTGACGTCCTTCACCGACGATCCCGCGCGGGACATCCTCGGCGATGACTACGCCAAGCTGCCGGCGGAGCTGCGGGCCGTGGTCGATCCCCTGCGAGACCAGCTCTGGGCCGCGCTCACCGACCTACCCACCCAGCTCACCCACGGCGACTGCAACGTCGGCAACGTCCTCGTCCACAACGGCGAGGTCACCGGATTCATCGACCTCGACCACCTGCCGCTCGGCCCACGAGTCCGCGACCTGAGCCTCTACCTCGCCAGCCGCCTCCTGGACCAGATCAACGACGGCGATCCCGATGCCATGGCCGCGGTACTGCGCCACTACGTCGCCGGCTACCACTCGATCCATCCGTTGACCGGACGCGAACTGGCTGCCGTCGTACCGCTGCTGCTCACCGCCCTGGTCGGCGGTGCCGGCTGGTGCCTGCACGGCTGGGTGCCCGATCCCGCTGGCTACCAACGAAATCTGCGGGCCATCGAATGGATCGCGTCGCGCTACGACCACCTGGTCAGCGCGGCCGCACTCTGACGAACCGGTTGTCCTGACCGCAGCAGGTAGAAGATCCGGACCCGAGGTCCCTGGACGAGCTCGCGCCGGACGCGGATCACCGTCACGTCCGCGGGGTACGAGAGTCCTTGAAGAAGCCTCGCTGAGGGTGTCGGATCGCGCCGGAGGCGTTCGTAGCAGGGGTGAGAGGCGGGCCGGACGGGCCTCGCGAAACCTGAGGAGACAGCGATGACGCGGTACCTGATGTCGGTCTACGGGGCGGCCGAGCTCAACGAGTACGGCAGCTACCCCTCCGAGGAGGCGATGAAGCGAGGCGCATCGCGGACACGGGCGCCTTCAACGAGCGCCTGCAGGAGGAGGGCTACTGGGTCTTCGCCGACGGCCTGGAGCCGGCCACGACCGCGACCGTCGTCGACGGGCAGGGCGCCGAGCCGGTGGTCACCGACGGGCCCTACCTGGAGGCGAAGGAGTACGTCGCCGGCTTCTGGATCATCGAGGCTCCCGACCTCGACGTGGCGCTGAGGCTGGCCGCCGAGGCGTCGAAGGCCTGCCGGGGCAAGGTCGAGGTGCGTCCCTTCGCGAGCGCGTGACGGTCGTCGCCGAGGCGATCACCCGGGTCCACCGCGAGGAGTGGGCCCGGGTGGTCGCCGCGCTGACCAGGCGCTTCGGCGACCTGGACATCGCCGAGGAGATGGCCGCCGAGGCGTTCGCGGTCGCCGTCGAGCGCTGGCCCACCGACGGCGTACCTCCCAATCCCGGCGCCTGGATCACCACCACCGCCAACCGGCGCGCCATCGACCGGCTGCGCCGCGAGTCCCGTCGTGACGACAAGCAGAAGGAGGCTCAGATGCTGTACGACGACACCCCGCCTGAGCCGTCCGGCGCCATCGACGACGACCGGCTCCGGCTGATCTTCACCTGCTGCCACCCGGCCCTGGCGATGGAGGCCCGGATCGCGCTGACGCTGCGCATGGTCGGCGGGCTGACCGCGCCCGAGATCGCCCGCGCCTTCCTGGTGCAGGAGGCCACCATGGGTCAGCGGATCACCCGCGCGAAGGGCAAGATCAAGGCGGCGAGGATCCCCTACCGAGTCCCCTCCTCCGAGGACCTCCCCGCCCGCGTCTCCGGCGTCCTGGCGGTCCTCTTCCTGGTCTTCAACGAGGGCTACCTCACCTCGGACCCCGAGAAGGAGCCCGTCCGCAGCGACCTCACGCTCGAGGCGATCCGGCTGACCCGGCTGGTGCATGCCCTGATGCCGTCCGACGGCGAGGTGGCCGGCCTGCTGGCGCTGATGCTGCTCACCGAGGCTCGCCGGACCGGCGCGGGTCTCGGCGTCGGGTGAGCTGGTCACGCTCGACGAGCAGGACCGCGGCGCCTGGGATGCCGCGCTGATCGCCGAGGGGCACGCGCTTGTCCGGGAGCGGATCGCCGCCGTCGCCGCCGGCGAGGGACGCCCCGGCCGCTACCAGATCCTGGCTGCCATCAACGCGGTGCACACCTCCGCCAGAGACGTCCGCGACACCGACTGGTCGCAGATCGTCGCCCTCTACGACCAGCTCGTCGCGCATCGACCCGTCACCCATCGTCGCGCTCAACCGGGCCGTCGCCCTGGCCGAGCTCGACGGGCCCGAGGTGGCGCTGGCGCTGGTCGACAGGCTGGACCTGGCCGGCTACCACGCCTACCACGCCACCCGCGCCGACCTGCTACGCCGGCTCGGCCGCTCGGCGGACGCCCGCGCCGCGTACGACAAGGCCATCGAGCTGGCCGGCAACACCGCCGAGGTCGCATACCTCACCCGCCGGCGCGACCAGCTCGCGCCCACGTGAGACCTTGCTAGGAGGGCGATCGGACATCGGGTCTGGTCGGCGGCTCGTCGCGAGGGGTCTTGTACTCGCGGCGGTCGATCCCTTCTGCAAGCTCGCCAGAGTCGGCGGCGGTGAACTACGCGCGGCCTTGCGGGCGCAGGTCGTACTCCACGAGCACCGGGTACGGCGCGAACAGCGATCGCGATGTGCGACCAGTCGGCCGCCATCCCAGCTTTTCCCAGAAGCGCCGAGCCCGGAGGTTCTCTTCGAACACCCGCAGCCAGATTCGGTCGAGGTCCGGGGGATAGGTCTGGATCAGCGCATCGTGCAACGCACTCGCGACCCCTGTTCCCCACGTCGCGATGGCCGTTCCGAAGTGGAGGAGTTCGTCGTTCCGGCGGGCGGCGAACCCGGTCACGTGCCCCGGCTCATCAGTCGACACGTAGACGGCGATGCTCGGGTCCTGTAGTTCATCGGTCCATCGCTGCAGGACTTCGGCCCGCGGGAACGGATGCGTCTCCTGTGGGAACACGTGGGCGAGCGCAACGACCGCGCCCGCTTCTTGGACGGAGATCAGGTCAGACAGGTCCGCCTTCGTGGCTGATCGGAACCGCATGACTCCATCACTACCACGCGGATCACCGGCAGCGTGCGCCAGCCGGATCCGGTGCTCCCACCTCGTCGGCCCGGGTGCAGGGCGGGGACAGCGGTTGCCGGCGGGCGGCGGGGACGGTCGGGACGCTGGCATCATTGCGGCACATGGCAGTCACGCTCGCCGCACAAGACCCCACTCTTGTCCCAGAACTCCTTGTCCGCTCTCTCGGTGACAGCCTCGACTTCTGGCGCCAACTTTGCGGGTTTGCCGTGCTGTACGGGCGTCCCGACGAAGGATTCGCCTCCATCGTCAGCGGCACGGCGCACATGATGCTCGAGCAGGAGGGCGTCGGCCGCAACTGGGTCACAGCGTCGTTGGACCGGGCCGGGTCGATGTCGGGCGAGCGACGACCCAGCAGGTCCAGGCGGGCGTCGGCAGCCTCGACCTGGGCACGGCGCGCTGGCCGCACAGCGACGACCACCCCATCACGAAGCCAGCCAGCCGCGCAGCCCGCCGGTGGTCTGCCAGACCCGTTCGGACGGAACCGTCTTGGTGTCGGGGCGGAGCACCGCTCCCGCCCGTGACGGTGGCGGCATCAGCCAGAGCGCAGTCCTGTTCACCAACGACGTCTACGAGATCTGGGTCACCTCGTACAACTCGGCGCACAAGGAGGGGCCGGCCCTGGCCGCCGAACCGCCGTTCAGCATTGCCCAGCTGACCCGCGCTGTCACGAGCGACGTCTGGTTCTAGGCACCTCCAGCGCCTCGTCAGCGAACCCTTACCGGTCGCGCAGGGCCGACGGTCGTTTCGGCTTCGGTGCGCCGAGCACGCAGTCGGCTTCGGCTGCGGTCATCGTGTCGGTCTCCACCAGCAGGTCCAGTGAGCGGCGCCAGGCGGCGCGGGCGTCTTCGTGGCGTCCGAGCGCATAGCTGGCGTCGCCGAGGTGCCAGCTGCCGAGCGCTTCGAACCAGCTCTGCCCAGCCCGCCGCAGCAACGCGGTGCCCTCGCCAAGCCAGCCGACGGCGACGTCGATCCTGCCGGCCGCGAGGTGTGCCTCGCCGATGTTGACCATGGAGACGCCACGGTCTTTGTTGGCGTCGTGGGCTGGGGTGGCATCCAGGCTGCACTGGAACGCCTCGATCGCCTCGTCCAAGCGGTCCGCACTGCGGTGGACGTTGCCGATGTTGTTGAGGACGACTGCTTCGCCCTCCTGATGGTCCAGGGAACGGTAGATGGCGAGCACCTCGTCGTACCACGCTAGACTCTCGTCCAACAGGCCGCGCTGCTGGTACGAGATGCCGAGGTTGTTCACCGCGACCGCCTCGCCGCGCACGTCGCCGACCTGCCGGTAGATCACCAGCGCAGCGTCCAGGTGTGGTTGGGCGTGGTCGTACCGCTCGAGGTCGGTGTAAGCGCTGCCGAGGTCATTGTGCGCTCGGGCCAGCCACTCCGGCGGGGTAGCTGGTCCAGCGGCGTCGACCGCGACCTGATTCACCTCGACCATCTCAGACCAGAAGCCCTGACTGGTGAGGGTCCGGCCCAGTGCCGCGGCCAGGCCGGCGAGCAGACCCGGACCATCGTTTGGCAGCCGGGCGGCGTGCCGCGCGACGGACGGCAGACTGGCCGCCTCGGCGCGCAGCCAGTCGACCGCCGAGTCCTCGTCCGGCAGGGGGGTACCCCGAGCCCGCAGGGCGGTGTCCGCTGTCCCGATCTCGAGGCGGCGCGCCGGGCTACGAACCAGCCGGCGGAGTGCCACCCGGGTGGTCGCCAGGTAGTGGTGGACGACTCGCCGCACGGCGGCCGTCCGGAGGTTGTAGGGAAGGCGGGCGGCCTGCTCCCGCGCGTACAACCTCAGCAGGTCGTGCAGTCGGTAGCGCTCGTCGGTCGCGATCAACAACTGGGCATCGACGAGCGCGTCCAGGTCGCGAAGCACCTCGGCGTACGGGCGGTCCGCAAGGGCCGCGGCGACCTGCGCGCTCACGTCGGTCAGGTCGAGCAACCCCATCAGCTCCCACAACCGCGCAGCCCTGGGACTGAGTGCCTGATGGCTCACCGCGCAGCTCGCCCGGACGCTCAGTTCGGCGTAGGCGAGCTCGTCGAGGCGGCGACGCTCGTCGGCGAGCAGCTCGACGTACCAGGAGAGCGCTCGGTCGGGGCGGACCGACAGCCGCGCACCGGCGATCCGGAGCGCGAGGGGCAACCACCCGCACAACCGGGTGATCTCCGCGGCGGCATCTGGTTCTGCATCGACACGTCCTTGGCCGGCGAGTTCGCCCAGCAAGGCAACGGCCTCGGCCGGCGCAAGCTTGCCGAGCGGCATCGGCTGTGCCCCGTCGAGCACGGCCGGCGCGACCCTACTGGTGATGAGGACCGCCGAGCCGGCGTCCGCGGGAAGCAGCAGCGGCAGTTGCGCCGGATCGGAGGCGTCGTCCAGGACGACGAGCAGCCGGCGTCCGGTGGTAAGGGTTCGGAACCGGGCAGCGGCTTCCTCCGGTTCGGCGGGGATCTGGGTGGCGTCCACGCCGAGCGAGCGCAGGAACCGCGCGAGTACATCGCCAGCGCCCAGCGGGATTGCCCCGGGCGTCGCGCCATGGAGGTCGACGTACAGCTGCCCGTCCGGGAAGCTCCCTTTCACCTGATGCGCTGCTTGTACGGCGAGGGCGGACTTGCCGACGCCACCCGGGCCGTTGACAGCGGCGATCACCGGAGCTGTGCGGGTCGGCGCCAGGAGGATCGAGGCGAGGCGGGCGAGCTCGGCGTCGCGTCCGGTGAAGGTGGCGATGGCCGGTGGGAGCTCGGTAGGTACGTCGTACCTCCGAGCGGCGCGTGCGGTCGCGAGGGTCGGATCGTCCCGAAGGATCCGCGCATGCACGTCGGCGAGGCCGGGGCCCGGGTCCAGTCCGAGCTCCTCGGCGAGGCGGCGCCGGCCGTCTTCGTACACCTGCAAAGCGGCCGCCTTCGAACCGGTCGCGTACAACGTTCGCATCAACAGGTCGCGCAGGTGCTCGCGCAAGGGGTACTCGGCAAGCCACCTGCGTAGCTCGTCGGCCAGTCCATCGAGTACGCCTTCGGCGAGCCTGGCCTCGGCCAACCTCTCGATGACGTCGATCCGGCGTTCGTCGAGTCGCGCGGCCATCGCCTCGATGACCGTGCCGGTCAGCCCTGCCAGGGCAGGCCCGCGCCAGAGGCCGATCGCGGCGGTAAGCGCCTCGACGGCCTGCCCGCCCGTGGCAGCGCGCTCGATGTGCCGTTCGAACTCGGCGAGGTCGACCTGGCCCGCGTCGACGGCCAGCCGGTAGCCCGGGCCTTCGGTGCGTACCGCGTCGGGTTCGCCCGCGGCGGCGAGGGTCCGTCTCAGTCGTGCCACAACGTTATGGACCTGTTGACGTGCCGTGGCCGGCGTACGCCCGTCCCACAGGACCGCGACAACACGGTCGAAGGTGATGACCTTGCCCGTCTCGAGCAGCAGAAGGGCGAGCAGCTTGGTGTCCCGCGCGCCGCCGACATGTACAGAACACCCATCGACCAGGACGTCGACGGGCCCGAGCAGTCGGTATTGAACCGGCAACGCCCCCACCACTCTGTCCGGACAGACGGTCCGGTCCGGACCTTACCGGTCGTGGTGGGGGCGCTGACAGAGGTGATGTCCTAGGCGACGGTGTATGTGGTGCTGCCGCAGTCGGAGCCGTCCTTCTCGCACACGATCATCCGGAGCCTCCGGCCCTCGCGGAAGTCGAGGTCGTAGGTCTCCACGTCGAGGGTGCCTTCGTTGGGTCCACTGTCGTAGTAGTCAAAGAGCCGCCAGTCGCCGTTGTAGCACCATTCGAGCCTGACCTGAATCCGCATGTCGTCGGGACTTGAGTCCACGACCGTGAGCAACTCGTCGTACTCGTGGAAGATCGCTTTGCCCTTCTCCGTCCGGTACGGGTACGCCGTGGTCGAACGGCCGTTGTAGTCGTCCGGGTTGTTGGCCACGCAGTCGGACGCCGGACCAACGGCGGCCGCGGCCTGGTTGACCGTCACGCCGATGAGGAGTCCCGCCGGGATCAAGGTCGTGGCCATCAGGGCGGTGGCCTTGCGCAGCTTCGTCATTACTTTCCCTCCGAGATGTGGCGAACTGACCCGAGAACCCTCCCGCCGCCCGCTACCAGCGCCCTACCATCCGGCCAACCGCGTCCGCGGTGGCGCATGGGGAGGGGGTGTGTAGTCACTTGTCGGCGTCGCCAGCTCGGGATGCCTCACGCCCGGCTCAAGGGCGGATGGTGACGCCTCGCGTCGTGCCTTCCAACGCTTCGATGTAGGCACCCACGACCGTCGCCACAGGCGTACCCACGACGCTGTCGATCCCGAGCAGATCAAGGCTTTCCTGGACCCACCCGGGGCTGACCGCGTTGACCCGGATGCCCCGTGGTAGCTCCGGTGCGACGGCACGTACGAACGCTTCCAGGCCAGCGTTGACGAGGGCACCTCCGGCACTGCCAACGAGCCCGTCCGGGATGGCGCCACTCGTCACCGTGATCGAGCCACCGTCGCGCAGGTGATGGGACGCTTGGCGGATCAGGTCGATCTGCCCGAACAGCTTGGCCTGAATGGAGCCTTGGAACTCCTCCTCAGAGGATTCTGGAAAAGAGCGCAGCGGAGCGTTCGCCGCGCAGCAGATGATCGCGTCGATGCCTCGGACCGTCGCAAGGAGGCGGGCAATCGTCGAGGGCTCGCCAACGTCTACTGGTGGTTCGCTTCGTCGCGAGACACCGACGACCTCATGCGTAGCTTCGAGCGCCGCTACAACGGCCGCACCAATCGTTCCCGTCGCGCCGATCACCACGATCTTCATCCCGCGATCCTAGGATCTGCCGCGGGTACTCCGATCACGCCCAGCGCGGTGGGTCCTTGCGGGTAGAACCCCGCATGGACGAGCCATCCCTGCCGCCAAGCACACCAGGGCAACCGATTGTCGACAGTCATGCCGTCGTCGTGGCGGAGTCATTGGCCCTCGACGAAGAGACAGAACGGATGGCCCGCAGGGTCGAGCACGACACGGAGCTCGTCCGGTGCGTGGTCTTCGGGCTGGTACGGCGCGAGTCGACCGCCCGCCTCGATGGCCAGGGCGACGGCCGCCTGGACGTCGTCGACGCAGATCTCGAAGTGCATCATCTTGGCCTGCTTGCCGGGCTCCTCCGGCCAAGCCGGGGGTTCGTACCAGCTCTCGGCCTGGAATCGCAGCCCCATGCTCCCGGGCGGGTTGCGCATGTTCACCCAGCCGGCTTCGCCCGTCTCGCTGCCGGGCATCCCGCGACTGCCAATCTCCCACCCGAGCAGCCGGCTGTAGAACGCGGCCAGCTCGTCCGCGTCCGCACAGTCAAGGCACAGGCTCCGCCACCGCACCGTGGGACCGGAGACCTTGGCATCGCTCACCGCACCCACCCCTTTCGCCGCGTGAGCCTATTCTTCCCCTGGTCGTCGGTGCGTCGTGGGATTCTGCCCGGATGAGTGAGGGTGAGCGGCTGACGGCGAAGCAGTTCCAGGAGGCGGGTGGCGTCGAGGATTGGCGGGTGCTCGCGTTCGGAGCGAGTGCGTGGTTT
This sequence comes from uncultured Actinomycetota bacterium, assembly GCA_963721745.1. Classification (GTDB taxonomy): domain Bacteria; phylum Actinomycetota; class Actinomycetes; order Propionibacteriales; family Actinopolymorphaceae; genus Thermasporomyces. The sequence goes on from CAVRKO010000013.1 coordinate 205,432, forward strand.
GATGCGCCGTCGCATGCGGCGGGTGCGGCGCTGGTTCGGCGGCTGGCCGACCTGGCCGCCGGCAGTGGAGGTCGGTTGCCGGATGTGGACCTGCGTGCCAGTGGGGTGCAGGTGCGGATCTGCATGTCGGGCTCTCGTCGCCTGACGCTGGCTGACGTGGCGGTGGCGCGGGCGATCTCGGCGGCGGCGCGGGAGGCCGGCCTGGTTGCTGATCCGTCGGCGGTGCAGGCCGTGCAGCTTGCGATCGACGCGCGGGACAAGCCTGCAGTCATGGCGTTCTGGCGGGCGGGGTTGGGGTACGACCTGGTGGGCGAGGACGACCTGGTGGATCCGATGCGGAGGGACCCGGCGATCTGGTTCCAGCAGCAGGACCAGCCACGCCCGCTGCGTAACCGGATCCACGTCGACATCGGTCGCCCGCACGCCCGCGAAGAGGTCGAGGCAGCCGGCGGCCGTGAGACGAACGCCGGTGAGGGCTACGGCACGTTCGCCGACGCCGAGGGAAACGAGGCGTGCGTTTTCCCGCTTGCGCCGATCGAGGAGCTGGGCGATGGACCGGAGTCGGCTGACTGGCGGGGTCCGTTCGTCGCGGCGACGTTCTACCCGATCGCCTCGCCCGCGCGGGCTGCCGAGTTGGCCATCGCCGTGGCGGATCTGGCCGACGAGGCGGGCCTGCCGCTGTTGGTGGACCTGCGCCCGGACGGTGTCACGATCGACACCGGCAAGGATCAGTGGGAGGAGGAACAGTTTCCTGAGCTGGCTCGCCGGATCCAGGCGGCGGCGCGCGGCATGGGACTGGCCGCAGACCCGACCCGCCTGCGCTTCTTCCAGATCGGGATCGATGTCGTCGACATCCCTGCCGCCATGGACTTCTGGCGAGCAGTCCTCGGATACGACAACGATCCGACCTTCCACGTCGGTGACATCTTCGATCCCCGCCGGCTCGGTCTGCCGATCTTCTTCCAACAGATGGACGCCTCGGAGGAGGCCCGACGCAGGCAGCGCAATCGCATCCACGTCGACGTCTTCGTGCCCGACGACCAGGCCCAGGCACGCATCGACGCGGCCCTGGCCGCCGGAGGACGGATCGTGTACGACGTCGAGGCTCCGGAGTGGTGGACACTCGCCGACCCCGAAGGCAACGAGGTGGACATCGCCGTCAGGTTCGGGCGTGAAGAACTCTGGCAGGCCGCTCGAGCAGAAGCGGGCTGACCCTCTTCGCAGGATCGACCAGGCGGGCCACCGGGCGGAGGGTGGCCGAGCCTAGGCTGGCGGGGATGACGCAGACCGCATTGGCCAGACAACGTGTCCTGTTGCTGTCGACCCCCGTGCTGGTGGTTGCGCTGTGGTGGGTGTGGAGTACGGCGTTCGTCGCGATCAAGGTGGGACTGCGGCACTCCGACCCGGCCACGTTCACCCTGATCCGCGTCGGCGCGGCGGTTGTCGCACTGCTTGCGGTGGTCGTCGCGCAGCGGAGGTTGGGGCAGTTGCGTGACCCCCGCCTGCACCGGTGGGGACTGCCGTTGGGAGCGGCGAACGTCGTCGGCTTCCTGGTGTTCCAGAACCTCGGGTTGGCCGACGCGCCGGTCGGCGTGGGCGCGGTGCTGATCTACACGATGCCGTTCTGGGTCGCGCTCGGCGCCCGGTTGTTTCTGTCCGAACGGCTCACCGCGGTACAGGTGGCCGGCATGGCGGCAGGCTGGCTGGGCGTGGTGATCGTGGTCGCCGGCGAGCTCGGCCTCGGCGGGACGCCGATCCATGCGGTCGTGTTCCTGTTGCTCAGCGCCCTGTCGTGGGCCATCGGCACGGTGCTGTTCAAGCGGGTCCCGACCGACATCGCCCTCTTCGACTTGCTCCTCGTGATGAATGGGTACGCCCTGGTGCCGATCGCCGCGATGGCATTGGCTGCCCCTGGACATCTCGACTGGGGCCCCGCGCTTGCCGTGGCAGGCCTGTGGGCAGGGGCGGGGGCGAGTGTGGGCGGCCTGGGCCTGCAGTTCGCGTTGTTGCGCCGGGGGAAGGCAGGGGTGGTGAGCACCTGGATCTTCGCCGTCCCCGTACTCGCTGCAGCACTCGGCGTGGTGTTCCTGGACGAGACGGCGCACATCGCACTGCTGATGGGTGGCGTGGCCGTTGCCGCCGGCATCTATCTCGTCAACAGGTCAGGGCAGAGCAGGGAGCGCTGACCATTGCCTGGCGGGTCCTGGACGAGCCCGCAACGGCCCGGGTTCGCCTCTGCCGGTGACTTGCTCACGACGGACCGCGGGCGCGACGTCAGCCTCGCGGGTCATGCCTGCAGACGCGGCTGGGCCGGTTTGCCGACCTCGGAGGGCCGCAGCTGGGTGCAGTGCGCAACGGTGGCGTCGTCAGCGACCGGAGCATCGGGGTCTTCGCAGCTGCGGGCTTCGGCCTGCCGGACGCGGCGGATGACATCAGCCGGGCCGTGCGCGCCGAGGAGTTCCACCACGCCGGGCCAGTCGGTCAGGCCGTACGGACTGACGATTCGGCTGGCTCCATTGCTGAGCAGCGCGACGCTGTCCAGGTCGCGCAGGGGCCGGGTGCCGGTCACCGCTTCCATCGCCGCGTGTGGATCATCCTTGGCGATCCAGTAGCCGCCCGGGTGGTTCCGGCGAGCCCACAGCGCCTCGATGCAGGAGTCTCGGATCCGGTCGTACTCCGGCGTACCCCTAGGAACGCCATCCAGGGGCGCCACGCAGCTGCGCCGGGCGGCAACCTCACGCTCGTCGGTGATGACCTGAGGGCCACCGCGGACCTGGTCGAGGACAAGAAAGGAGTCCGCGAGCAGGAGATAGTCCAGGCGGCCCCGGTGGGCGCGGAGCATCAGCACGGTCGCCTGCGGGCTGCTGGGGTTCGTGAGGTCGCAGGTGCCGCGGTGCTCGGCAGCTACCTCGTCGATCGTGGTGGCGAGGATGGCTGCGAGGTCCTGCCCGTCGTCACGCGACAGCCGGCCGAGCAGCGCGCCGCCGAGACGGTGCGTGTACCAGGCGACACCGTGGGAGCAGATCGACTCGGTCCCCGGGATGCCGGCGCCGTCCAGCAGCACAGCGGCGCCGGGAACGGCACCGACGAAGTCCTCGTTCGGCTGGCCGGGCTCACCGGCGCTGGTCGCCATGCTGACGTGCACTCACGGGCTCCTCGTGTCCTGCGTCAGCAGGGATCACAAATCGATGATCCCCGCGAATCCGACGCTCACTGACGTGCTGTCTACCCCTGCGCCGATTCCGCTGTCCACTCACACCCGGCCTCGCCTCGTCGCCGACCACAGCCGACACTCAGGAGTGTGACTCGATGATCCTGCCCGCGGCGCGGCGCACCATGGCCGACAGCTCCGTCGGTGCGATGACGACGACATCCCCGGCTTGGGCAAGCACCGCGGCGCACGCTTCCTCGGCATTTTCGAGATCCGCTTCGACAATGGACCAGCCGTCGACGTCGGGCCGCACCGGAGCTGTTGCCCTGAACCGCGCTACCGCGTGGTCGCGCACCCGCAACACGATCGGATAGGAAGGCAACATCGCCCGGAACCGCCGCTGCGCCTCGGCCCAGTACCGGGCCAGGTCGAAGTCGCTCGGCCTCGTGAACGCTTCGTCGGTCACGGATGCCGACCTCATCCTGTCCAGCCGGTACGTGCGCACCGCCCTGTTCGGCCGGGCCGCGACCAGGTACCACGTTCGCGACTTGCCGACCAGCCCGAGCGGCGCTACGCGGAACGGTTCGGCCCGATCTCGGTAGGTGAGCCTGACCCGCCGTTCCGCCCAGATCGCCTGCCGGCAAAGGTCCAGCCAGTGCGGTGCCTCCCGGCGGTCGTCCCAGCCGGCGTGATCGACCAGCAGTCGTTGACGAGCGAACTCGGCATCGCGCCGTGTTCCCTCGGGCAGGGCGGCGATCAGCTTGGTCATGGCCAGGTCGCTCGACGCATCGATGCCGAGGTCGGCGAGTACGTGCGCGGTCGCGCCGACGAACACCGACATCACCTCGGACGGCGTGAGTCCGGTGAGCCGGGTCCGATAGTCGGGGAGAAGGGCCCAGCCGCCACCTCGGCCACGCACCGAGTAGACCGGCACTCCGGCGAGGCTCAATGCGTCGAGATCGCGCTGAACTGTTCGCGGCGAGACCTCCAGCTGCCGGGCGAGCTGCTCCACGGTTGACTGACCGCGGGTCTGCAGGTGCAGCAGAAGCCGGAGGAGTCGTTCGGCACGCATGGTTCGACTATGCCAGGCAAATAAGCCAACGGGTGGCGTCTTTCCTTCCTGCGGTCGCGGCATGAGCGTTGTCGAGGCGCTTCGCGTCCTCGCACCGAGCGCGACATGATCCGACGCCACACTCTCCCTGATGGAGAACCTGGGCTTGAGCTGGAGCGCGCTCAAGGTTCTAGCATCCCGGGCATGGACTACAGATTTCTCGGAGCGACGGGTCTTGAAGTCAGTGAGCTCTGCCTGGGCGCGATGATGTTTGGCAACGAAACCGACGAGGCGACCAGTACGAAGATCCTCGACACGTTCACCGAAGCGGGCGGGAACTTCATCGACACGGCCGACATCTATGGCGAGGGCAGGTCCGAGGAGGTGCTCGGTCGGTGGCTCAAGACCAGGCGTCGCGAGGACCACATCGTGGGGACCAAGGTGTGGGGACCGACGGGCTCGGGACGCAACGACCGCGGCCTGTCCCGCAAGCACATCCTCGACGGTGTGGAGGCGAGCCTGCGCCGCCTGGGCACCGACTACATCGACCTCTACCAGGTCCACGTCTGGGATGGCGCCACGCCACTCACCGAGACGTTGTCGACTCTGGACACTCTCGTACGCAGTGGCAAGGTCCGCTACGTCGGCGCCAGCAACTTCAGCGGATGGCAACTGCAGAAGGCGATCGACCTGTGCCGCCAGCACGGCTGGGAGCCGCTCGTCAGCCTGCAACCGCTCTACAACCTGCTCGATCGAGAGGCCGAGTGGGAGCTTCTCCCCGTGTGCCGGAACGAAGGCGTCGGGGTGATCACCTGGTCCCCACTGCGCTCCGGTTGGTTGTCAGGCTCCTACCGGCGCGGGATGACCGCGCCACCGGTGGACAGCAAGGTCAGCCGCCCGGGGACGCACTCCTGGGACAGGTACGCCAACGACCACACGTGGCACGTGCTCGACGAGCTGGCGGCAGTGGCCGACGAGGCCGACAGCACCCCGGCACGCGTGGCGGTCCGCTGGCTGCTGCAACGGCCCGGCGTCACCGCACCCATCATCGGCGCGCGGACCCATGCCCATCTCGAGGATGTCCTCGGTGCCGTGGGATGGTCGCTGACGCCGGAACAGATGAGCCGACTCGACGCCGCCAGCGAGCCGGCCAGGCTCCCCTATCCGTACAACCTGCGTCCGCTCCCCGATCGCGAGCGACGCTAACCCTCGGGGGTGCGCAAGGGGGAGGCTCCTTGCGCCCCCACACACCCTGCATTGGCTGGGTCATCTCACCAGGCCCCGGATCGGAGCGAGCATGGTCAGCGTCTGGGGGAGTCCGAGCGTTGCAGAAGGGCGATGAGGAGCAGGGTGGCGGTGGTCGTGGCGGCGCCGGTCCACGCGGCGGTGGTGTAGCCGGTCTCGTGCGGGAATGCCTTGCTGGTGTGGGCAGCGAGGATGAGTCCGGCGAGGGCGCTGCCGACAGAGAAGCCGACACTGCGCACGACCTGGTTGACGCTCATCGCGCTGGCGGTCTCGGCCTTCGGCGTGGCAGCCAGGATGGCGGCGGGCATGGCGGCGGAGAACGCGCCGACGCCGAAGCCGAGGACGCTCATCGCGAGCATCGGTTCAGCGAGGTGGCCACGTGCGAGAGCGAACAGCACGAACGCGGCGAGCACGAAAGTGGTGCTGGCGGCGAGCAGCGATCGGGCGCTGAGCTTGTCCCGTAGACGAGGCAGGAGCCGGCCCCCTGCGAAGCCGAGCAGCGAGAACGGCACCAGTACGAGTCCGGCTTGGAAGGTGTTCAGCCCAAACCCGTAGCCGGCAGCGGGAGGCGTCTGGACGTATCGGGTGATGAGGCTGAGCAGGAGGTACATGCCGACACCACCCGTCAGCATCACCAGGTTTGCTGCGGCGACGGCGGGGTGGCGAAGGAGCCGGACGTCGACCAGAGGCTCGTCGGTACGGGCTTCGAGAATGGTCCAGGCGGCGAGCAGCACCAGCGAGACCACGAGGGTGGCTGCGGCGAGGGCGGTGTGGTGGCGCCAGAGTTCGGTTTGGCTGATGACGATGAGCAGCGAGAGTAGCGCGACGGCGAGCAGTACCGTCCCGCGTACGTCGACGCGGTTGGTTGGACGTGCCGGTGCCGCCGGTACCACGAAGGTGGCCGCGAGCAGTGCGGCGGCGGTAATCGCCAGGCCGAGGGCGTACGCGGCCCGGATGCCGGCAAGGTCCGCGAGCAGCCCGGCCAGCGGGTAACCGACTCCGATGCCGGCGGTGGAAGCGACCGAGAGCAGGGCAATCGTGGAGCCAGATCGACGTTCGTCGAGGTGGTCGCGAGCGGTGGCCATCATCAGCGCGGTCAGCCCGAGCCCGACGCCTTGGGCGGCACGGCCGATGAGCAGCACTGCGAACGGAAGCGGGATCACGGTCAGGACGCTGCCGGCAAGGACGATGACCAGAGTGGCCAGCACCACGGATCGCCGCCGAGGGCCGGAGCCGAGCCTGCCCAGCAGCGGGGTGGCGATCGCGCCGGACAGCAGGGTGATCGTCAGGGTCCATTGGGCAGCGGCCAGCGAGACACGGTAATGCTCGGCAACCGCGGTGATCAGTGGGGCACCAAGGCTGCCGACCACTGCGACGACCAGGCCGAGGAAGACCACGACGGCGACCAGGAACCGCGGCGCGCCGACTGGGTCGGTTGTCGGGAGCGTGGCGCGGCCGGTCTCGGGCGGGCGGGCGGTGCTCAACGGTTGTTCTCGCGGGTGATGTGGTCGAACAGCCCGGGTCGGATGCGAGTCCGTGCCTGCCGGGCCCAGCGCTCGTCGACGTCCGCCAGGTCGAGGGCGGCGTTGGTGTTGAGCAACATCCCGAAAGCCAGGAACGCTTTGATGGTGACTGGATCGAGGCGGGCGGTGTCGGCGACGGCCTGCCAGAGCCGGCCGAAGCTGGCCCGGACCGCGTCCCGCACGTCGGCGTCTCCGGCGGCCGCGGCAGCGGTGCCCTGCAGCTGTAACAGCAGGGTGGTCCGGTCGGCGAGCATGGCGTCGTACTCGCGACCCATCGCGGTCAGCGCCTCGATGCCGGTGGTGTCGCCGGCAGCGGCGAGCATCGCCAATGTCATCCGCTCGAAGGCGGCGTCCACACAGGCAAGGAACAGCTGCTTCTTGGTGCCGAACAGCCGAAACACGTAGGCCTGGGTGATGCCCGCATCGTGGGCGATCGTCTCCGTCGACGCCCCGTGCAGCCCGGCGACGGCGAACTCCTGCTCAGCGACGGCGAGCACCTGCGCACGGCGCTGCTGCCCGGTCATACGTGTCGGCGACATGGAACCACGTTAGTAGATAGTAACTACTAACTTCGTGCTGGTGTCTGTATCTCGCCGGCCATTCAGGAGGCGGGTGAGGACCGGGTGCGGTGGGAGGATGTGGGCATGGCCGCTGTGTCCCGCCTCGTGACCTTCGTCGACATCGACGACAGATCCGTTCCTGCCGAGGGCTTCGACGCCCCGGTTGCCGATGGCCCGGTTCCGGCTGGTGTTCAACCTGGGCTGGTCCCGACCGGGACCGGGCCGTACGTCGACGACCCCCGCCAGGTCTCGTTGTCGGCGTTGCACGTGGCCGTCCTCGATGACGGCCGGCGGTTGACGCTGCTCGACGACCGAGGTTGGAGTGTGCACGGCCCTGCCGACATCTGGAGCCGGACGTCGCCCGAGGAGATCGAGGGAGAGGCTCGCTTGGTGGTGGGGCCGGACGAGCCGTACGACGGCCGCTCTCAGGCGGACATGGAAGCGGACCACTGGGCAAATCTCGCCGGCATCCTCCGGCACCAGGGCGTGCTCGTCGATGCGCAGGAGTTGCGCCGGCTGCCCCACGACGTCGAGGTCAGCGAGCGGGTGCGTACCCGGATCGCGAGCGTGTGAGGCCGCCCAGAACCGAGGCGTACGGCATTGGCTGACTGAGATAACACAAATTAGTGGTATCTCAGTCATCTGTGTAATATGGCGCCATGTCGACCGATGGCGAGATCACGTTCGCCGACCACATGGGCCGCTTCTACGCGCGCCGGTACGGGTTCCCGCCGATGGTGGGCCGACTGCTGGGGTATCTCGCGATCTGCGAGCCGCGGGACCAGAGCATTGGTGAGCTGGCCGAGGCGCTGCTGGCCAGCCGCAGCGCGATCAGCGGCGCGCTCAAGACCCTGGAGAACATCAAGTACGTCCGGCGTACGCGCACTGCTGGAGAACGAATGGACCGGGTCCGGCTGGACCTGTCACCCCAGGCGCACGGCTTCGACGTCACCGAGTACCAAGAGCTGGGCGCACTTGCCAGGGAAGGGCTGAAGGTCGTCGGCGAGGACGCACCAGCGGCGCGTCGAGCGAACCTGGCCGGAATGCTCGCGTTCGCCGACTTCCTGGTCGCGCGGCTGCCGCAACTGCAGCGGGAGTGGGAGGCGCACCTCGAGAAGCTGCGCACCTCGGGCGAGCTTCCCACGGAATCCCACCACCGAGGCGAGGACTGGCCATGACCAGGACGTCGACCCCGGCAATCACCGCTGCCGGTGTGCGCAAGTCCTTCGGTGACCAGGTCGTGCTCAACGGCGTCGACCTGACCGTCGCCGAGGGCACGGTCTTCTCCCTGCTCGGCCCCAACGGCGCGGGCAAGACCACGATGGTGCAGATCCTGTCCACGTTGGTCCCGGCCGACGCCGGGCAGATGGTCGTCGCCGGGCACGACGTGGTCACCGATCCCGACGGGGTGCGCGCCGCGATCGGGGTCACCGGTCAGTTCTCCGCAGTGGACGACCTGTTCACCGGTGAGGAGAACCTGCGGTTGATGGCCGACCTGCACCATCTGGGCCGGAGCGGCGGCCGGAAGCGGGTGGCCGAGCTCCTCGAGCGGTTCGACCTCACGGGGGCCGCGGACAAGCCGGCGTCGACCTACTCCGGCGGGATGCGTCGCCGTCTCGACCTGGCGATGACCCTGGTCGGCACGCCGCGGCTGATCTTCCTCGACGAGCCCACCACCGGCCTCGACCCGCGCAGCCGGCGCACCATGTGGGCGAGCATCCGTGCCCTCGTCGCCAACGGCGTCACGATCTTCCTCACCACCCAGTACCTCGACGAGGCCGACCAACTCGCTGACCGGATCGCGGTCCTCGACCGTGGCCAGATCGTCGCCGACGGCACGCCCGACCAGCTCAAGCGCCACATCCCCGGCGGACACATTCGACTGCAGTTCGCCGCCCTCTCGGCTATGGACGCGGCCGCCGGCATGCTGCCGAGCGCGTCGCGTGAGGAGGACAACCTCGCCCTGCAGGTCCCCGGCGGTGGCACCGTCGCCACGCTGCGCGCCCTGCTCGACCGGCTCGGCGACGCGGGCATCGAGGTCGAGCACCTGTCCGTACACACCCCCGACCTTGACGACGTCTTCTTCGCCGTCACCGGCCGCCCCAGCACCGACGAGCAGGAAGCCGCACTGCGATGAGCGCACGCACCCACACCCTCACGGACTCGGGCACCATGCTGCGTCGCAGCCTCAGACGCCAGCTGCGCTACCCGTCCGTGACGCTGCAGCTGGTCGGCATGCCGGTCGTGTTCCTGCTGCTCTTCGTCTTCGTCTTCGGCGGTCAGCTCGGCGCGGGGCTCGGCGCGGACGGAGGTCGCGGCGCCTACCTCAACTACGTCGTGCCGGGCATCGCGCTGATGACTGTGGCGGCCGCAGTTCAAGGCACCTCGATCTCCATCGCCATGGACATGACCAGCGGCATCATCACCCGCTTCCGAACCATGGCCATTGCCCGCTCCTCGGTGCTCACCGGTCACGTCCTCGGCAGTGTGATCCAGACGCTGGTCGGCCTGGCCGTCGTGGTGGGCATCGCGGTCGGCCTCGGCTTCCGACCCACCGCGGGCCCGCTGGCGTGGCTGGCGGCGGTCGGGGTGCTCGTGCTGTTCACGTTCGCGCTCATCTGGTTGTCCGTGGCGCTCGGACTGGCCGCCAAGAGCGTCGAGACCGCAAGCAACACACCGATGTTCCTCGTTCTGCTGCCCTTCCTCGGCAGCGGGTTCGTTCCGACCGAGTCCATGCCGGCAGGGCTGCGGCAGTTCGCGGAGTACCAGCCCTTCACGCCCGTCACCGAGGCGGTCCGCGGGCTGCTCGCCGGCACCCCAGCCGGCGGGAACACGACCGCCGCCCTCGCGTGGAGCATCGGCATCGCCCTCGCCGCGTACCTCTGGGCCCGCCGCCTCTACGACCACCGCCCGGCCCGTTGAACCAGCACGGTGTCTTTGAATCAGGTACATGGCGGAGTTGATCCTGACAGGTCCGCGATTGAATGGCCGCGTGCGTCCGGCCACAATTGCGGCATGCAGTTCAGTGCCGATCTTCGCGAGCGGGTAGCGGACGGAACCATCACCGTCTCCTACCGGCTCTGGTCGCGACCAAAGGTCAAGGTCGGTGGCCTTTATCGGAGCGGGTCCGTGATGATCGGGATCGACGAGATCGAGCTGCTGCCGTTCTCGTCCATCAGGGAGGAGGACCTCGCCCGGACGGGAGAGCCCGACCTCGAGACACTTCGTCGTCGCGCTGCACACGCCGGCCCGATCCAGGACGACACGTTGCTCTACCGGGTGGAGTTCCACGTTGCGAGGTAGCCCCACCGCGACCAGGTGGCCCGAGGCACTCCCACCGGCCAGCGGTTGACGCCGAGAAGAGGCGACCCCGCCAGTAGCATGCCGCGCATGCACGTACCGACGCGCGAACTGACGACGGATGACCTCGAACTCATCGACCTTGCACGGCAGATCGTCGACGCAAACACCGATGCAGAGGGTGGAGTACACACCATGGGTGCCGCCGTCAGGGGCACCGACGGCAAGATGTACGGCGGCATCAACCTCTACCACTTCACCGGCGGTCCCTGCGCCGAACTCGTCGCACTAGGTCACGCTCGCGCGTCCGGCGCCAGGGAGTTGTCGACGATCGTCGCGGTGGGCAACTTTGGCCGGGGGCCCGTCGGACCGTGTGGCCGAGATCGCCAGGTGCTCTTCGACTACCACCCGAACATCCGCGTGATCCTCCCCACCGGCGAGGGCGCGCGAAGTGTTCGGATCAAGGACCTCATGCCGCTCGCAGCGGTATGGACTCCTGCAGAGGGAACCCAGGAGTTCGACGCCGGGATCTTCGAGCCGACCTCAGACGGCGAGTGAAAGTGACCCGGGAGCGAGCATCAACCGGGCGAAGTTCGATCACACCGCCTGGACTTGCCGCTCATGAGTGACTGCGGGAGATGTCATGGCGCTCACCGAAGGACCGTCCCTTGCCGAGTTGGTCGAGTCCGTGCAGGCGGAGGACCGATCGGTTGACCTTGCTGGTGCCGTCCGCCGCGCCGGAGACCAGAACTATGTGCTCGAGACTGCAGAGTGGATCTATCGCTTTCCCCGTGACTGGATCGACCTCGATCGCGAGGTCGCTGTGCTCGCTGCCCTCGACGGCCGGCTCCCCGTCGAGATCCCCAGAGTCGAATGGGTCGGTCAACGCCGTCGCTTCAGCGCCTACCGCAAGATCACCGGCTGGGCCTTCGACCGTGGCAGCTACCTGTCGGCGACGCGGTCACGCCAGCGGGCGCTGGCGGCATCGATGGCCGAGTACCTCGACGCACTGCATGCCGCGCTGAGCGAGACCGAGATAGCCGAGATCCGGATTCCTGACTTCTTCACGCTCGGAGCACGAGCCGATCTGATCGACCCGAACGACGTACCCGCGTCCGTACGACCTGATGTCGTCGGACTGCTCGCGCGCGCACGTGAACTCTCGGGCCAGCTTGACGGTCGGATGCTGCTGGACAACGACTTCACCAGCGACAACATCGTGTTGGACGGCGAGATGGGACTGCTCTCCGGTGTCTGGGACTTCTCGGGCGTGAGCGTCGGACCCGCATCTTTCGACTTCCGAGCCCTGCTCCGAAACCCGGATCCGCTCACGGACGACGTCGTGCGCGCGTACGAAGCCCGTACCGGCCGTGAGATATGTCGGGAGGCGTTCGTCATCGCCTATCGGATCACCGACCTGAGGCGCCAGATCAGAAAGGGCCCCGACCACGTGGTGCGCATCATCCAGAGGTGGAGGAGCGGTTCGTCCTGACTGGTGCGGTCGCTTCGGGCGCTGTGGCTGCGGCCGCGTCGTCCCGGATCTGTCGAACGCCTTTGAGCTGGAGGAGAAGCACCAGGACGTATCCGGTGCCGGCGATCGCCCAGACCGGTCGTAGTCCGACCCAGTGTCCAAGGAGACCGCCGAGGGCGGTGCTGAGTGGGCCGGTGACGGCGCCGACGATGCGGAACACCGAGGAGACCCGACCGAGGAGGTCGGCGGGGACGATCGTCTGACGCAGGGACGTCGTGGCGGAGCCGCAGGCGATGAGGGGGATGCCTTGGACGAAGAAGACGACGCAGACGGCTAGTCCGGACGTCAGGAATGCGGGCGGGATGAGCAGGAGTCCGTACATCGCGTAGGTGAGAACCAGGAGTTGGCTGACTCCGAGGCGCCGAACAAGTCGACCCGAGACAGCGCCGCCGAGAACGGCACCCACTGTCGTGACGGACAGGAGGATGCCGAAGCCCTGGTCGGTGAGGTGTAGCTCCTGCTTCGCGTAGAGCACGAGGGTTGCCTCTGGCATCCAGCCGAAGATGCTCGAGGAGGCTCCGAGCACGAGCAGGGTCCGGGTACTCCTGTCCTGCTTGATGAAGGCGACGCCGCCGGTGATCTCGCTCAGGTACCTCTTGGCGCGTTGCCTGCGCGTCGCCGTCTCCTCCCGTTGGGTCGACTCGGGTGCCTGCCCACGCCAGGCGAACGAGCCGATCAGCACGGAGGACAGCAGGTACGACAGGGCGTTGGCCAGGAACGGCAGTATCGGCGAGGCAGCGTAGGCGACGCCGCCGATGTTGGGACCCACGATCCCGGCGCCCAACGATGAGGACGTGGACAGGTAGCCGTTCGCCTCCACCAGGTTCCGCTTGCTCACGATGCTCGGTAGCAGCGCGAACGAGCTGGTGCCGAAGACAAGCTCGGCGACGCCGAGGCCGGCCGACAGCGTAAAGAGGTGCCAGAGCTCGAGTCGGCCGGACAGCATGAGCGCGACGAGGATGCCGAGCACCGCGGCGCAGGCCAGGTCGCCGCCCACCATGAGTCGGCCCCGATGAGACCGGTCGACCCACGCGCCGACCGGTAGTGCGAGCAGTAGCGACGGCACGCTCGCTGCGGCGGCGAGCGCGGCGATGACCCGCGGATCGGTGGTCAGACTGGCTGCCAGCAAAGGGATGGCCAGCAGGTGGACGCCGGTGCCGAGGCTGGAGATCGACCCTGCTGCGAGCAGGCGAGCGAATCGTGATCCAAGGTTCGTGACGGACAAGCGACTACTCCCTACGGGAAGGATCCGGCCGGGTTCCATGAACCGTCGGCCGAGCCGCTGGATGCTCCCGGGACGTGGACGCCAGGCGATAACGCCGGCCCAGGTGCCAGAGTGTGGCGGATCGGGGGATCGCGCGCGCTGCTCAGGCAGCGGCAACCGCACAACTCTGACCCGTCCTGCCTTATGCAAAGCCCGGAGTGGGCTCGGAGGCAGACGGTTCGGGAGCGGTGGTCAGCTCGGCCGACCCATCACGTCAATCGAAGTGGCATGAACGTAGCAGGTCGGTACGCGCATACGCACCGCCATTACCGCGAGGGTCGACCCCGACCAGGACCGCCGGCCCTGACCGTCGACCCCGACCCGCCGACCGCCTACCGCACGGTTAGTAGCCAGTGACGCCATCGGCGAGTTCCCGGAGAGCGTCCAGGTGGCCGAGGTGCCGAGCGGTCTCTTCGACCATGTGCCCGAGGATCCACCGGAGTGAGACAAGTTCCAGGCCGATTGGAGCGAAGGCCTCCACCTGGTCGAGATCGTGTGCCGTCACGATCCTCCGTGACCGCGCGCACTGGCGGTCGTACTCGTCAAGGAGTTGATCGAGTGGACGCCCGTCGACGCGCCACTTCGCATGTCGATCGTCGGTCGTTGACGGTCTTTGGTCAGGCGTGCCCAGGAAACTGACTTCGAACCAACCGTGCTCGGTCCAGCGCAGGTGTGAGACGAGTCCAGCGATCGTCATCAGTGGTGACGAGGGAAGCAATACGCGGTGCGCATCGGCCTCGGAGAGTCCGTCGCACTTCATACGTACAGTGGCCCGCTGCCAGTCGAGCCAACCCGTGAGCATGGCGCGTTCATCGGCAGTCGCAGGGGGACGTCGACGGTCGGGCAGACTCGGCACTGGAAGACTCTCCCACAGCAGTTGAAGGGTCACCAGGGCTCGTGTTACCCATACCGGACTTCCGGACACACCTGCGGTCGGGTCAACCCACCGATGCCGACGTCGGCTACATGTGCCGTGCCGTCGACGGACGACAAGCACAGCCGGGGAGTGGAGCGGGCCCGAAGCATGGATGGCTAGGGTCCGGCGTATGACAACGACTGGTTGTTTCAGCTGCGACCAAGAAGCCGAGTTCGATCGTCTTCCGCCCAGGGAGGCGGTCGCGTACGACCGGCAGTGGCGCGTCGTACATGCGTTCGACAGTTCAGTACGCGGGTGGCTGGTGTTGGTGCCTCGGCGCCATGTGATGGAGCTAGCCGAGTTGACAGATGCAGAGTCCGCGAGTCTTGGCGTCTGGCAGGTCCGGCTGGCTCGTGCGCTGGCGGAGGAGTTGCAGCAGCCCAAGACCTACGTCGCTGAGTTCGGTGAAGCGGCCGGCTACCACCTGCACTTTCACATCGTTTCGCGACCAGTGGATCTCGACCGTGAGTTCCGTGGACCGGGCTGTTTCGGACTGCTCGGACGTGGCGAGGACGAGTGGATCAGCGCTGTCGATCGCGACGATCTGGCCAAGCGCCTGAGCACCCGGTTGCTGCCGTCCGGGTGACTGACCGGTGCGCGACCTCGATGTATGCGGTGGCTCGTACGTCTCGGTTTCGGTCGACGGCTAGGAAGAACCCTCGTGCTGGTAGGGATATGGCTGTCCCGGCGGATCCTCACCAGTGCGGCCATCCACCGACTCCCGGATGAGGTCGGCGTGGCCCACGTGCCGTGCGTACTCCTCGATCAGGTCGATCACCTGCCGTCGCAGGCTGGGTGACCGACCGTTCGGCAAGGTGAACCGGGCCTGGTGGTCCAGACCACCATCGGCCAGCACCTCGGCGACCACGGAGCGGGAGCGGGCCACGGCGTCCTGCCACAGCGCGTAGAGCTGATCTGGAGTGTCGTCGGCGGCGGAGTGGAACTCCCAGCCGGGATCCCTGCTCCAGTCACCCGAATCCCATGGCGCGACCGTTCGGGCACGACCAGGCCACGAGAAGTTCGTGTCCTCCATGAGGGCCAGGTGCTTGAGCAGTCCGGCCAGGGTCAACGTCGAATTGCCGACGGTTGCCCTCAGGCCGGCCGCATCCAGTCCACCGCACTTCCAGGCGAAAGTCGCCCGCTGGCGCTCCAAGGACCCCAGGAGGGTCGCGATCTCGTCGCCCGCGAGGGGAGGTTCCGGATATCCACGCTCGTCCACAGTCACCGGCCCACAGTGGCACGCGTACCGGACACCTTGTGTCCTGAACCTTGGGACGACTCGCGTCGACACGGCCCACTCGCCCAGCGAACCGGCCCAGGTCGGCAGGGGACAGCTGGTGGCCGACCACCAGCCGACCTCATGCGACTAGCTGCCTCGACGCGGAGCCACAAGCGTCGGTGCTCCGAGGAAGCTCAGCAGGTCTGCGTTGAGCTTGTCCTTGAGCGTGATCGGGAGGCCGTGCGGGGCACCGGGATAGACCTTCAGCGTCGCGCCCTCGACGAGGTTCGAGGACAGCCGGGCCGAGGCACCGATGGGCACGATCTGGTCGTCGTCGCCGTGCACGATCAGCGTGGGTACGTCGAAACGCCGCAGATCGTCGGTGAAGTCGGTCTCGGAGAACGCCTTGACACAGTCCAGTGCGGCGTTCAGACCGACCTGCATGCTCCAGAGCCAGAACGCGTCGCGGGTACCCTGCGACACCTTCGAGCCCTGCCGGTTGGCGCCGAAGAAGGGCCCGCTCAGATCGCGGTAGTACTGCGAACGGTCGGCGGCGATACCCGTCCGGATCTCGTCGAACACCTCCATAGGAAGGCCGCCCGGGTTCGCCTTCGTCTTCAGCATCAGCGGTGGAACGGCACTGATGAGTGCGGCCTTGGCCACCCGGGAGGTGCCGTGGCGACCGATGTAGCGGGTCACCTCGCCGCCTCCGGTGGAATGGCCGATCAGGATGACGTTCGCCAGATCGAGCGACTCGATGAGTTCGGCGAGGTCGTCGGCATAGGTGTCCATGTCGTTGCCGGACCATGGTTGGTCCGAGCGGCCGTGGCCGCGCCGGTCATGGGCGATGCCCCGAAAACCGTGAGAGGCAACGAACATCATCTGGTCGTCCCACGCGTCGGCGTTCAACGGCCAACCGTGACTGAAGACGACCGGCTGACCTGTTCCCCAGTCCTTGTAGAAGATCTTGGTGCCGTCCTTGGTACTGATCGTGCCCATGAGGTCCTCCAGGGGATCGCGGCTTTCGAGCCGGTCTCACCCACGCTCCCACCCTCCGGCCGTGGTGACCCGGGCCGTTCGCCCCCGGGGTGCCGGGGCCTCCTCCGGCCCTCGACCTCGACCCACGAGGGGATGCCCGGCAGGGCACCAGCGGTTCAGCCCAGCAGCGCGCAGCCGTAGGCGGCGTAGAGATCGCGCAGCTCCTCGGGCTGGAGGCGATGGCCGCTGTGCAGGATGTCGAGCAGCGCACTCGTCCGGTCGGACATGACGACGAGGTACCTCGCTGGATCGGGGTCGGGGTTGCAGAAGGTGTGCGGGATGCCGTGCGGCCCTATCAGCGCGGCGCCGGCCGGAATGTCGTGGTCGTCCTGTCCGACCCGAGTGCGAAGGCGTCCTTCGAGGACGTACCACGCCTCGTCGTCATCGTGGTGGATGTGCAGGGGCGCCGGGCGTGCGTTCGCACCGACATCGGTTACCTAGGTCGACCGACCTGCAATAGTTGCATGATTCCGCAAATAGGTCCATTGCCGCGGCGACGTCTCCGTGGTGCCTCCGAGGGGGCTGCGTTCCGGTTCGCCTAGACCTGGGGGCACCGGGTGGCAAGGGCGGCGTCGATGGGGGAGAGGCCGGCGAGCTTGTCGGCAGGGTTCCACCACACGCTGTCCGACATCTCGTCGTTCGGCGTGAACGGTCGCGGGGAGGAGACTCGGCCCTGGTAGATCGCCAGGAACTCGTCCCGGTGCTCAGGTGCGAACCAGGTCCGTGCGACGCCGCCGAAGACGAGCGTGTCCGCTACCTGGCCGCTCTCTTCCTCGAGTTCTCGTACGGCGGCGTCGCGAGGCGACTCACCGGGATCCAGCATGCCGCCCGGCAACTCCCACTCCAGCCGGCGGCGGTTGAAGACCATCAGGCACGCGTCGCCGTACCAGAGCACCACGAGCGAGGCCGTCAGCGGGACTGCGGGATCGAGCCGACCAAGCTGGTGTTCGGCGCATCGATCAAAGGCCAGGAGGGCGGATCCGTCGCTGTTCTCCACCGGGAGCTCGTACATGCCTGGACAGTCTTCCATCAGGGGATCCCCAGCGATCGTGACAGCCCACGGATGGACGGTACGGAGCCGGCATGTCGGTGCTCCCTGGTAGATCACGTACGGAACGCCACCGCGTTGGTGGCACGCCGGGAGGGCTTTGGATGGCTGGGAACGAGTTGGCACGGGCCGTACGAGCCCTGGGATGGGGCGTCGAGATCGGAGGCACCGCGCTGGCCGGGTCGGCGTCAGGAGCGGGGGTCTATCTCGTACAGGTCGACGGGCAGGACGCGGTGCTCAAAGTGACCGCTGCAGGGGACTGGCAGCCGAACGCGCGGCGCGAGCTCACCTTCTACCAGACCCTGGCCGACCGGGTTCCTGTCGCGACGCCGAGGCTGCTGCGATACGCAGACGACGAGTGCCTCACCGCGCTGTTGCTGTCGGCGCACACGCCCGCGCTCCCGGCCCGGGAGTGGGACCGATCCGCCTGGCTGGAGGTGTCCCGGCAACTGGCGCAGCTGCACTCGGTTTCGCTGCCTGACCAGGCTGCCTGGCATCAGACACCGTTTGCCGGGACGGAGCCTGACGAGCACGCGCTCCGGCTCGCCAAAGACTACTGGTCCGCCACCGACGCAGCGGACTGCATCGCTCTGGTGCTCGATGATCCGGACGTCCTCATGCGAGCCGTCAAGGCCACACCCGAGTGCTTCGCTCACGGCGACTGCCACGTCGACAACCTGCTCCGTGACGGGGACCGCATCGTGTGGGCCGACTGGCAGGTGGCGGCGGTCGGGTACTCGGCCGGAGACCTGGCGTTTCTCTGGAGCCGCGCCGACGCCGACGGTGCCGACCTGCCGTACGCCGCGATGGTGCACGAGTACGCCACCCACCGCGGTGTCGACGCCACGGTGTTGAGCCGCGGCCTGGTCGCCGCCGAGCTGCGAATCCTGTTGTTCGGCTGGCCCCATCACGCCGCCTTCTGTGCCCAGGACGTCCGAGATCGGCTCACCCGCCGGTTCCGCCGACTAGCGACCGACTGGCACCGGCACACGGGCCCCGGCCAGAACCAGTTACCGCCGGCGCTGTGGACCTCTCCGCCATGAAGCCGGGCTGGTCGCGGGTGCGTGTTACGGTCCCACATGCTCGATCCCCGAAGCACTGTCGTGCCGTACGACCCCGCCTGGCCGGCGCTGTTCGAGTCCCTGCGCCGCCGGATCGTCCCTGCCCTGGATGGCATCGGCGCACGGGTCGAGCATGTGGGAAGCACCTCCGTACCCGGCCTCGCCGCGAAGCCGATTGTCGACATCGACGTCGTGGTGCCGGCGGCCGACCAGGTGCTCCGGGCCATCGAGCGGCTGAGTGCGCTCGGCTACGTGCACGAAGGCGACGGCGGGATCACCGGGCGGGAGGCATTCGTTCCCCCCTCCGACGGGGAGTACCACCACCTCTATGTCGTGGTGGAGGATTCCGAGCCCTGTCGCGACCACCTTGACTTTCGGGACTACCTTCGCGCCCAGCCGGCCGAGGTGGCGCGGTATGCCGCCGTGAAGTACGACGCCGCGCCGCTGCTCGCCGAACACCGAGCGGACTACTTCACGGCGAAGGCGCCGATCATCGAGGCCATTCTGCGCCGGGCGCGCACCCACCGGCCGAACGACTCGGGCCAGACCCGTCCGGGATGGCTGCTGGACGAGGTCGGCAGCGCCGGCCGGGAGAACCTCGACGCTGACCACGTGGGGCGCTATGACACGAAGGAGGACGCCGGGGCTTCGGACGAGGTGCTCCTCCTGAAGCGGTACGGCCTGGACGGTTCCTCCTGTGTCGTCGACTTCGGCGCGGGCACCGGGCAGTTCGCGCTGGCGGTCGCGCAGGTCTGTGCGCGGGTGGTCGCCGTCGATGTCTCGTCGGTGATGCGGGACGTGCTGAACGCGAAGCTGGCAACGGGGTGCGCCGCCAACATGGAGGTCGTACCGGCTGGCTTCCTCACGTACGACCACCAGGGTCCGCCCGCGGACCTCGTCTACTCGCGGTACGCGCTGCACCACCTGCCGGATTTCTGGAAGGCCGTTGCCCTCCGACGAGCGCACGGCATCCTCCGGCCAGGAGGAACTCTCCGGCTCTCGGACGTCGTGTACAGCTTCGACCCGGCCGAGGCCGAGGAGAGGATCGAGGCGTGGTGCGCGACAGGCCGCGAGGTCGCCGACGGTTGGAGCAGGTCCGAACTCGAGGAACACGTACGTGACGAGCACTCGACGTTCACCTGGCTGCTCGAACCGATGCTCCTGCGCGCGGGCTTCACGATCGAGGAGCGGACGTACTCGCCCGACGGGATCTTCGCCTCGTACGTCGCCCGCGCGACCTGACGCGTGCCCCACGCCGGCCAGAGACCTTGGTCGCCTGTCAACGGCTTCGGACGGACGGCGCCCTGGACGGCGCTGTGGACGGCTGCTGGACCGCGCCCCGTCTCCTGGGCGATCCCACCGGCATCTGTCACACTCCAGTGATGTCGATGGACGACCTTCGTGTCGGCGATGCCGAGCGTGACGACGCCCTGCGCAAACTCGGCGACCACCTCGCGGCCGGCCGAATCGACATCGAGGAGCACGGCGAGCGCTCGTCCCGGATCGTCTCGGCGCGGACGCGCGGTGAGATCACGAAGGAGTTCGCCGACCTTCCCGAACCGCACCCGAGTCTGGGCGATCTGCGGCCGGCCGCCGTCAGCGGTGACCAGCGCGCCACCTCGCGACGTAGGCGCCGGTCCCGCCGGTCGGTTGCTCGGGGGTCGGCCAAGACGGTCCACTCCGTCGCAGCTGAACTGACCGCGCTCGTCTGGTGCGCGACCATCGCCGTGATCGTGATGACGGACATCACCGGATGGTTGATCCTGGTGCCGATCGTGTACTCCGCGGTGATCTCCGCCTGGGCGAAGGCACGCGGAGACCAGAACGCCGGGGGCGGCCCGAACGGCAAGCAGGCAAGGGAGTAGGCCCGCCGCCCACTGTCGGGCGGACCGGACATACCGGGCGATGAACACCCATTCGAGTTGCGGGATGGAGGAGTTCTGGCCACACTCGCGGGGTGATCGAGAATGGACCTGTCGACGGCCGCGCCGGAATCGACTCGAACCTGGTGAAGCGCCTCGTCGCCGCGCAGTTCCCGCAGTGGAGCGACCTTCCCGTGACGCCGGTCAAGGTCGACGGGTGGGACAACCGCACCTACCGCCTCGGTGACGACATGACGGCGCGTCTTCCGACCGCTGAGGGCTACACCCCGGCGATCGACAAGGAAGATCGGTGGCTCCCAGTCCTGGCGCCGTCGTTGCCCGTACCGATTCCGGTCCCACTCGCCAAGGGAGCTCCCGGCGAGGGCTACCCGTTCCGCTGGTCGATCCGCCGCTGGCTCGGCGGCGATACCGCCAAGCCTGAGCGGATCGACGACCTGGCTGAGTTCGCGACCTCGGTGGCTGAGTTCGTCCTTGCCCTGCAGGAGATCGACACAACGGACGGGCCGCGGGCAGGGGCGCACAGCTTCTATCGCGGCGCCCCGCCGGCGCACTACGACGACGAGACCCGCCAGTCCCTCACGACCTTGAAGGGCCGCATCGACACCGACCAGGCGACCGAGGTCTGGGACGCCGCCCTCGGGTCGGAGTGGAACGGCCTTCCGGTCTGGTTCCACGGTGACATCGCGAGCGGCAACCTGCTGGTCAGGAACGGAAAGCTGGCCGCGGTGATCGACTTCGGGACGTCAGGCGTCGGCGATCCCGCCTGTGACCTCGTGATCGCGTGGACGATGTTCTCGGGCGACAGCCGCGAAGCGTTCCGCCGGACCGTGCGGCAAGATCACGGCACCTGGGCACGGGCCCGGGGTTGGGCGTTGTGGAAGGCCCTGATCGGTCTGGCCGTCGACATCGACACCGACGAGGAGCGGGCAGCCGGCAACCGTCGCATCATCGACGACGTCCTCGCCGACCACGCCGCCAGCCGGTCCTAGCTCCCTAGGCGGGAGTCCTCGGGCCGCGGGTCGGCATCCGGGAGGCGCGCGGTCCGGAACCTCGAACGGTGCAGCAGGAACGCCGCCGCCACCAGCCCACCGACCGCGATTTAGAGGGCTGGACGCCGACCCAGCTGGTCGGCGAGCAGTCCACCGAGCGGGGCGCCGATCACTATCGCTGCGCGGTTCACGGACCGCATCGTCGCGTTCATCCGGCCCAGGAGGCCGCTCGGGGTGATCGACTGGCGGTAGCCGAGCTCGATCGGGCTGTCGACCCTGATCGACACACCGAACAGGAACTGCGAGCCACACAGCAGGACCAGGCCCCACGGACCGCCACCCGCGAGCGGGATCAGCAGGTAGGCGAGCGGAGCGAGCCAGCGGCCCGCGATGATGGCCGGCCCGACGCCTAACCGACGTCCGGCCAGTCCGGACAGCGCACCTCCGAGCACCGCGCCGATCCCGCCGAACGCGTAGGTGACGCCGAGCAGGAACGCACTCATCCCGAGCGTCTGGAGTACGAACAGGACGTAGACCGTCGTCACCATCCCCTGGCAGGCGAACCACAGATGCGAGGCGGTCGCGAGCGGTCCGAGCATGGGGTGCCGGTAGACCCAGGCCAAGCCCTCACGGAGCTCGGCCCACAGGTTGCGCCGGCGCGACGGGTCCGGCGCCGGTTCCGGCGAGCGACGGTCGCGAGCAGGATGCCCGAGATCACGTATGACACCGCGTCGACCAGGATGGTGAGCGGCGCACCGATGATCCGCACAAGAGCCCCCGCGAGCACCGGCCCGCCGGTCTGCGCGACGGCTCCGGTCTGTTCCAGCCGGGGCGTACGCCGAGGTCAGCAGGCGAGCGGGACGAGGACGGGTACGAACGCCTGGTGTGCCGCGTCGTACCCGAGGGACAGCGTTCCGAACACCAGGACGACGACCACCAGAACCGGCAGCGTCAGCACGTCGAACGCCGCGCAGAGCGGGATCACCCCGGAGGACGGCCGCGCGGGCGAAGTCCGCCACGATCAGGATCGGGCGGCGGCGGCAGCGGTCCACCCACACGCCGCGAGCAGCCCGAACGCGAGGTACGGCAGCCAGCGGGCGGCGTTGAGGACGCCGAGCTCAGTACCGGTCGCGTGCAGCGTGACCACGGCCAGCACCTGGAGGGCCAGGCCGGTTACCGACGAGCCGACCATCGAGACCGCGTCGGCGATCCAGAGCCGCACGTACGCGGGATGCCCGAGGAGTGCGAATCGCCGGCCCATCCTGCGGACCCTACGTGAGGGTGTCGGCGAGCCCCGCCGCGCTCCGCCAGCTTCGCCAGGTGGGTCCGCAGGTCGTCGACGGCGAGGTCCAGCGGAATCTGGTTGTCCCGTAGGACGCCCTCGACAAGACTCGCCTGCCGTGCCCGTGCGCTACCAGCCGCCGTCCGCCCAGGCCCTCCAGTGGGTCGAAGGCGTGCTGGGCCGGCACGCCCAGGTCACATCGGTGTCGAGGCTCGTCGGCGGTCTGACTGCCGCCGTGGACCGACTGACTGTCCGTACCAGTCGCGCGCGGGGTTTCGACGTGGTGCTACGGCGGTGGGCTGCCGACGACACGTGGGCAGCCGGTCTGGTCGACCGCGAGGCCGCGGGCCTGGCGCTGCTGGCAGCCGAGGACCTGCCGGTACCCCGTCTCCTGGCGGAGGACCGTACGGGCGGTTCCGCGGGCACGCCCTCCCTCCTGATGACGGCGATGTCGGGAAGCCCGCTGCTCGACCCGTCCGACCTCGGCAGCTACGTACGCCAGCTGGCGCGGATGCTCGTGGGCATCCATCACATCGCACCCATCGGTCTCGACCCGACCGACCCGCACGGCATCGACGAGCGCGCCCACCACTCCTGGATCCGCGACCGACCCCTCGCCCGCGCCCTGACGGATGCCGCGGTCGGCTGGGCGGCTGGTGAACCGCCGGTTCTCGTTCATGGCGACTACCAGCAGTTCAACGTGTTGTGGCAGGACCAGCGGCTGTCGGGAGTGGTCGACTGGACCTACACCGGCAGTGGCCCGCGGGAGATTGACGTCGGCCGGTGCCGGCTCGCGTTGGCAGCGCTGTTCTCGGCCGAGGCAGCGGAGGACTTCCTGCAGGCGTACGAGGTCGAGGGGGGCCGTTCGATCGACCCGCGCGGCGACATCCGGGCGCTGCTCGCGTTCGGTCCCCGGTGGGTACGGACGGTGCCTCGGCAGGTTGCCGGGCGAGTGCCGGTCGATGGGCCGGGGATGGTCCAGCGGGTCGAGCGCGTCCTGAGCGCGGCCGCCGGTCGGCTCGCCTGACCCGCGCCCAGCTCCGTCCGACCGGCCGGCGCCCTCCGACCGACCTGCGCCGGCGGCGCCGCCGGCGGCCGACCCGTCCTAGCCGAGGTCGACCGACGGGTAAAGCGGGTGGTCGGCGAGCAGGTCACCGGCCTGCTGGGCGACGCGCTGCGCGACCGAGGCGTCGAGTGCGTACTGCGCCTTCGACACCCCGCCGCTGGACGTGGCGCGCGGCGTGGTCTCGCGAAGCACGGTGTCGATCAGGCTGGCGACCTCGTCCATCTCGGAGGTGCCGAGCCCACGGGTGGTCAGGGCGGGAGTGCCGAGCCGGACGCCCGAGGTGTACCACGCGCCGTTGGGGTCCTGCGGCACCGAGTTGCGGTTGGTGACGATCCCGGCATCGAGAAGGGCCGCCTCCGCCTGCCGTCCGGTGAGGCCGTAGCCCGACACGTCGAGCAGGACGAGGTGGTTGTCCGTCCCGCCGGTGACGAGCGACCCGCCGCGCTTGGTCAGTCCCTCCGCGAGCGCGCGGGCGTTGTCGACGATCCGCTGGGCGTAGTCCTGGAAGGCGGGTGTGCGTGCCTCGGCGAGCGCGACCGCCTTCGCTGCCATGACATGCGGGAGCGGTCCGCCCAGCACCATCGGGCATCCGCGGTCGACGTGGCTCGCGAGCTCCTCCTGGCAGAGCACCATGCCTCCGCGCGGGCCGCGCAACGACTTGTGCGTCGTGGTCGTGACGATCTGGGCGTGCGGTACCGGGTCGTAGTCGCCGGTGAGTACCCTGCCCGCGACGAGCCCGGCGAAGTGGGCCATGTCGACCATCAGGGTCGCGTCCACCTCGTCGGCGATCTCACGCATGATCCGGAAGTTGATCAGGCGCGGATAGGCGGAGTAGCCGGCCACCAGGATGAGCGGACGGAACTCCTGGGCCGTACGCCGCAGCGCGTCGTAGTCGATCAGGCCGGTGTGGGGATCGGTGCCGTAGCTGCGCTGGTCGAACATCTTGCCGGAGATGTTCGGTCGGAACCCGTGGGTGAGGTGCCCGCCGGCGTCGAGGGACATTCCGAGCATCCGCTGGTTGCCGAGCTCGCGGCGCAGGGCGAACCAGTCCTCCTCGCTCAGGTCGTTGACCATCCGGGCCTTGGCCCGCTCGAGCGCGGGCGCCTCCACCCGCTGGGCGAGGACGGACCAGAACGCGACCAGGTTGGCGTCGATGCCCGAGTGCGGCTGGACGTAGGCATGGGCGGCGCCGAAGAGTTCGCGGGCGTGCTCGGCGGCGAGCGTCTCCACGGTGTCGACATTGGCGCAGCCGGCGTAGAAGCGGTGGCCGATGGTGCCTTCGGCGTACTTGTCGCTGAACCAGTTGCCCATCGCCAGCAGGACCGCCGGGGACGCGTAGTTCTCGCTCGCGATGAGCTTGAGGGACCCGCGCTGGTCGGCGAGCTCCGCTCCGATCGCGTCGGCGACGCGGGGTTCGACGGACCGGATCACGTCCAGGGCGCTCCGGAACGCCGTGGACTCGGTGCTGGCAGCCGACATCGTGGGAACCTCCTTGACGACGAGGCGTCCCATCCTTCCAGGTCGGCCGTACGGCGCCGGACCGCCTCCCTCGGCTCCGTCACGCCTCGGCGGCCGAGGCCCGGTGATCTCACGAACCGGGCAGGCCGGTGATCTCACGAGTCCGGCTCAGGCCCGGCGATCTCACGAACGCGCCGCGCCGGGGCGTTCCTCTGGTGGACCCACCGACAAGGTGTCGAACACCCGAAAGGAACCGATGAGCACCACGCGCGTACCGCATGCAGGCTGGCTGCTGGGCGTCCTGCTGGTCGGGCCGTTCATGGCGCAGGCCGACGCCACCATCGCCAACGTCGCCACGCCGTCCATCCACCGGGACCTGGGCGCCTCGGGCGCCGTGCTGGAGCTGGTCATCGGCGGCTACCTGATCGCGTTCGCGGTCCTGCTGATTACCGGTGCGCGGCTCGGACAGACGCACGGCTACCGGCGGATCTTCGTCCTGGGAGTGGCCGTGTTCACGGTCGCCTCGCTGCTGTGCGGGCTCGCGCCCGACCCGCTCGCACTGGTCGTGGCCCGCGTCGCCCAGGGACTCGGAGCGGCACTGATGTTCCCGCAGACGCTGACCGGCATCCAGCTGACGTTCGCCGGCAGGGAGCGCACCCGCGCTATCGGGCTGTACGCGCTCGCACTGTCCGGAGGCGCCGTGGTCGGCCAGATCCTCGGCGGGGCGCTGATCTCCGCCAACCTCGTCGGTACGCAGTGGCGGGCGATCTTCCTGATCAACGTCCCGGTCGGGGTTCTCGTCCTGGCCGCCGCCCTGCGCTACCTGCCTCCGGATCCGCCTCGCACACCGCGCGCCCTCGACCTTCCCGGCGTGGCGTTGCTCACGGCCGCGATGCTGCTCCTGGTGGTGCCGCTCGCGCTCGGGCGCGGCGCCGGATGGCCGGCGTGGACCTGGCTCTGTCTCGGCACCGCCGTACCCGCGGTCGTCGGCTTCCTCGCGATCGAGCGGCGGGTCGCCGCCCGGGGTGGGTCACCCCTCGTCGCCCTGTCCGTCCTCGCCCGACCGACGGTCTGCTGGGCCTTGGTCACGCTCATGGCCGCGACGGGTAGCTATTACGCGCTGCTGTTCACGCTGGCCCAGTACCTCCAGCAGGGGCTCGGGCGCAGCCCGCTTGTCTCGGGCCTGACGCTCGTGCCGTGGGTGGCGGCGTTCGGCCTGGCGGGTCAGGTCGTACGCCGGCTGCCGGCGCACCTGGTGCCGGTCGCCCCGGTTGCCGGCTGCCTCCTCTTGACGGCCGCGTACGCCGCGATCGCGGCCGCCCTGTTCGGCGGACACCAGGGGGAGCCGCTGCTGGTCGTCCTCCTGGGGCTCGGAGGGCTGGGGCTCGGGATCCAGTTCAGCGCCCTGATCGCGCACCTGACGACCGTCGTTCCCGCCGACTACGCACCCGACATCAGCGGCGTCAGTACCACCACCCTGCAGATCGGGGGCGCCTTGGGGGTCGCGGTGTTCGGCACTGTCTACCTCGGGCTGGTTGCGCCCGCGGGGACGGATTCCACGACCGCGACTGCCACCCACGCGTTCGCGGTGACGACCGCCTCGTTCACCCTCGTCGCGCTGGTGGCCAGTGCCACCGCGTACCGCTCCACCCGGTCGCGACAACCCCGACCCGTCACACGTCGGCGTCGTCGAGATCCAGCGGGCGGTCGAGCCTCCTCGCCAGCGCGGTGAGCGCCTGCCTGGCCCGTTTGCGTACGTCGGTCTCGGGGTCGTCCTCGAGCTCACGAAGGGCGGTGACGTGCTCGCTCTCGCCGACCGCCGCGACCGCCCGGGCGGCCGCCGCCCGCACCCGTGGCGTGTCGTCGTCCAGCAGGGGAAGTAGCGCCTCGGCGGCGTCGCCGATCTCACGGAGCGCGACGACCTTCGCCGACATCTCCCGCACCCGCCAGGCCGGGTCGGCGAGCCCGTGCACGACCGCACCGCCGGCGCGCTCGGTCCAGGCGTACAGCAGCGCCCGAGCCGCCCAGACCCGTGGCCAGTAGAGAGGCTCGTACGCCAGCTTCGAGATCGGCATGCCGAGGAGTGCCTCGAGCGTCTCCGCCAGCTGCTCGTCGTGGAGGTAGTCACCTCCGAGGAGGATGCCGGCGCACCCGTCGACGAAAGACCCGACGCCCAGGCTCTGCACGGCGAGGTGCACGCGGTCGCGTGGGTGCATCCGGTCCGGCACGCTGTCTGTCACACCGCCCAGTGTCACCCCGAGGGCAAGCCCTCCCAGCTGGTGGTCGCCGGAACGACAAACGGGTTGCGGCCGCAGCGGCCGTCTGCTGTACTCCCGGCACACCGCTGGTCGACCGAGGAGAGGGAAATGCGTCGAGCGTTCATGTCCGCCCCGATAGGAACTGCCACCTATTCGAAGGACATGACGCTCAGTGAGCACGTTGAACCTCGGGATTCTGGCGCACGTCGACGCTGGTAAGACCACTCTGACGGAGCGGTTGTTGTTTGCCGCTGGTGTGATCGACGAGATCGGTAGTGTCGATGCGGGCAGTACCCAGACTGATTCGTTGGCGTTGGAGCGGCAGCGCGGGATCACGATCAAGTCGGCGGTGGTGTCGTTCGTGTTGGACGGTGTCACGGTCAATCTGATCGATACGCCGGGGCACCCGGATTTCATTGCTGAGGTCGAGCGGGTGTTGAGTGTGCTCGATGGCGCGGTGTTGGTGGTGTCTGCGGTGGAGGGTGTGCAGGCGCAGACGCGGGTGTTGATGCGGACGTTGCAGCGGTTGGGCATTCCGACGTTGATCTTTGTGAACAAGATCGATCGTGGTGGTGCTTCGGCGGAGCGGGTGCTGGAGGAGATCTCCGAACGGTTGACTCCCGCGATCGTCCCCATGGGCGCGGCCCGCGGCGTCGGGAGTCGTGACTCCGGCGTCACCCCCTACGGCGCTACGGACCCCGCCTTCAGAGACGGCCTGGCCGAGGTCCTTGCCGACCACGACGACGCCGTGCTGGCCGCGTACGTCGAGGACGAGACCGCGATGTCGTACTCCCACCTCCGCGCCCAACTCGCGGCCCAGACCCGCCGGGCGCTGGTGCATCCGGTGTTCTTCGGCTCGGCGATCACCGGCACCGGTACGGACGCGCTGATCGCCGGCGTCAGAGAGCTGTTGCCCACCGACACCGGCGATGCCGACGGTCCGGTCGAGGGCACCGTCTTCAAGATCGAACGCGGACCCGCGGGGGAGAAGATCGCGTACGTCCGGATGTTCTCCGGCACCGTACGCACCCGGGAACGCCTGCGGTTCGGCGGTGACGGCGAGGGCAAGGTGACCGCCATCGCGGTGTTCGAGCGGGGTACGGCGGTTCCGCGGGGAGCTGCGTCCGCCGGTCAGATCGCGAAGGTCTGGGGCCTGCGGGACATCCAGGTCGGCGACGCGGTGGGCCCGGGCCAGGCGTCCTCCGACCGCCACCACTTCGCGCCGCCCACCCTGGAGACGGTGGTCGTCCCGAGCCGCTCGTCCGTCAAGGGTCCGCTGCACGTCGCGCTCGCCCAGCTGGCCGAACAGGACCCGCTGATCAATCTGCGCCAGGACGACATCCGCCAGGAGATCTATGTCTCGCTCTACGGCGAGGTGCAGAAGGAGGTCATCCAGGCCACGCTGGCGAACGAGTTCGGCATCGACGTCACGTTCCGCGAGACCACCACGATCTGCGTCGAACGGCCCATCGGCTCGGGCGCGGACGCCGAGTTCATGGGGGACGACGACAACCCGTGGCGCGCCACGGTCGGGTTGCGCGTCGATCCGGGACCTGTCGACTCCGGGGTGCAGTTCCGGCTGGAGATCGAGCTCGGCTCCCTGCCGTACTCCTTCCTGCGCGCGGTCGAGGAGACCGTGCGCCAGACCTTGCAGCAGGGAGTGCACGGGTGGCAGGTCATCGACTGCGTTGTGACCATGACGCACTCGGGCTTCACGCCACCGCCGCCGTACGGGTGGAGCAGTTCGTCGAGCTCGGCAGGTGACTTCCGGAACCTGACCCCGCTCGTCCTGATGAGCGCACTACGGCAGGCCGGGGTCGAGGTGTACGCACCGACGCACCACTTCCGCCTCGAGATACCGGCCGACACCTTCGGGCCGATCCTGCCTGTCCTCAGCCAGTTGGGTGCCGTGCCGCACAGCCCCACGACGCTCGGTGCGTCGTACGTGGTGGAAGGCGAGATCCCCGCGGCCCGAGTACACGAGCTGCAGCAACAGCTTCCGTCGCTGACGCGGGGCGAAGGTGTGCTGGAGTGCACGTTCGACCACTACCAACGGGTGCGTGGTCCGATCCCGACCAGAGGGCGGACCGACTACAACCCGCTCGACCGCAAGGAGTACCTCCTGCACGTGCTGCGGAGAGTCCAGCTGCCGGGGTCCTAGCGTCCTGAGGACACTAGGCTGCCGAACCATGGAGACCCGGCTGGAGCGACCGCCGGGCGTGCTCGCCGTGCCTGACGGTGACGGGGAGGCGGGCGACCGCACCGGCGTGCTCGTCCTCGCCGGGTCGAGCGGACGGGTCGACGCCGGCCGGGCACGGCTCCTGGCCCGGCACGGTGTCGCCGCCATGTCGATCCAGTGGTTCGGTGGAGAGGGGCAGCCGCCCGGGAACTGTGAGGTACCGCTCGAGACCTTCACCTCCGCACTGGACGAGCTTGCGAGCGTCAGCGATCGACTGGCCGTCCTCGGTGTCTCGAAGGGCGCCGAGGCAGCCCTGCTCCTGGCCGTCCGCGATCCTCGGGTGGCGGTGGTGGCAGCGTTCGCACCGACGCACGTCGTGTGGGCGAACGTCGGTCCCGGTACGGACGGCAGGAGCGAACCCGCGCGATCGTCGTGGACGAGCGCGGGCGTGCCGTTGCCGTTCGTGCCGTACGACCAGACGTGGACCACCGACGAGAGCCCGCCGGCGTACCGCGGCCTCTACGCCGCGAGCCTCGCGAGGTATCCCCGCGAGGCTGCCCTCGCGGCCATCCCGGTGGAGCGGATCACGGGGGAGGTCCTCGTCGTCGCGGGCGAGGACGACCAGGTCTGGGCCAGTGCGGACTTCGCGCGCGCCGTGGTGACGCGGCGCAAGGAGCACGGCCGGTCCACGGTGCCCGTCACGCATCCTCGTGCCGGGCATCGCATCGTGCTGCCCGGAGAGGAGCCCGTCCAGGGCGGCATGACGATGCGTCGCGGCGGTACGCCGGACGCGGATGCCGAGCTCGGTGCCCTGGCGTGGCGGGATCTGAGTCGCCTCCTGCGGCTACGCCCGTGAGCGGGAGGGCCGGCCCGTTCTCGGCGGCTCGAAGGCAGCGAAAACCCCTTGCCTGCTTGGCGCCTCAGGGTCGGTGGAAGCGACCGAGGAGAGCAATCGTCCGGTTCTTCTCCGCCGCGGTACCGACGGGGATGACCTGCACCTCGGTGGCGCCGGCCGAGGCGAATCGCCCCAACCCGCGTTCGATGGCGGCCTCGTCGCCGGCGAGCACGGCATCGCCAGGGGAGGCCAGACCCTCCCGGTCGAGCACCCTGCGGTAGCTCGGAAGGTCGCGGGCTCCACCGAACGTCTGGTCGACCCAGCGGCGAGCTCCGTCAGGGTCGTCGGTGAGACAGACGCACACCCCCGCCACCACATCCGGATCCGGCCTGCCGGCGGCCCCGGCGGCCTTGTCCAGGTGGGGGCGTACGACCTCCTCTATCGTCGTCGGCCCTGCCCACGCGGTGATCGTGCCGTCCGCGACCTCACCGGCGAGCCGCAACATCGCCGGCCCGAGCGCGGACACGAGGACCGGTGGCGGCGGGACGTCCCGTACCCCGATCTCGCCAACTGCCGTCCAGCTCTCGCCGTGGAACGCCACGGACTCTCCCCTCAGCAGGGGGATCAGCACCGACAGGTACTCGCGGAGGTTCCGTACGGGCGCCTCGAACGGTAGGCCGTACTGCCCTTCGACGATCGGTGCGTGGCTGGGTCCGACACCCAGCACGAGCCGGCCGCCGGTGGCGGCCTGGACCGTCAGCGCCTGGGCGGCCAGGGCGAGCGGGTGGCGGGGATACGAACGGACGACAGCCGTACCGACGTCGACACCGGGGACGTGCTGCGATGTGACCGCGAGCAGCGTGAGCGGGTCCCAGCCGCCCACCTCCCCGACCCAGGCGCGCCCGTATCCGGCCTCCTTGGCCGCGCGGAGCTGTCGGCTCACCTCGTCGAGAGGCGCTCCGAGTTGACCCTCGATCCACAGTCCGATCCGCATGCGTTCCCCTTCGTCCCCGTCGTCCGACCCGTTCGTACGGCGTGTGGCCAGTCAACGCTGGGGAAGGTCGGCGACCAAGATGCGGTTAGCCCCTACAGCGATAACGGGTCGTGATGACGGGAGACGGACGTGGAACTTCGCCAGCTGCGGTACTTCGTCGCGGTCGCCGAGGAGCTGCACTTCGGCCGGGCGGCTGACCGACTGCACGTGGTCCAGCCAGCGGTGAGCCAGCAGGTGGCCAGGCTGGAGCGCGAGTTCGGGCTCCGACTGCTGGACCGTACGCCGCGCACGGTCCGGTTGACCGAAGCCGGCGAACGGCTGCTGGGCGAGGCGCGCAACGTGCTCGCCGCCGCTGACCAGGCGGCCGCCGTGGCCGCGCAGCTCGTGTCCAGCGGCGCGCGTTCCCTCCGGATCGGCACCAGCCCAGGTTTCGCGGCGGCCATCGAGCCCGCCATCGACGCCCTCCACCGGCTCGCTCCCGACCTCCGCACCGAACTCGACGGACGGCCCGCGCACGAGCAGGTGGCCGCCGTCCGACGTGGCGAGTTGGACCTCGCCCTGGTCCGCGGCGGGTCCGCTGGGCGTGGGATCCAGGCGGTGGAGCTGTGGCGAGAACCCATCCTGGTGGCGGTGCCCGCGTCCCATCCCGTCGCGCGGCAACGGAGCGTACGGCTCGAGGACCTCGCGGAGCTGCCGCTGCGGTTGCCGTCGCAGGAGTGCGATCCGTTGTTCGGCGAGCTCGTACGCGCCGCCTGCCGGCGAGCGGGGTTCGAGCCGCGCCTGGGGCGGCCGGTCACCACCGTGACCAACGCCCTGCTGGAGATCGGATCCGGCATGTCCGCGTGGACGGCGCTGTACGCCGACTCCCGGCACGGCACGGGTACGCGGAAGGCGGTCGTTCTTCCCGTCGACCCGGAGCTGACCGCTCCGGTCTCGCTGGTCGTACCGCGAACCCTGTCGCCGTCGTGCGTCACCGCGCTCCGCGAGGCGTTCGTGTCCCCGGGGTCGTCGGCATCCTCGGGGTCGTCGGCGGCCTCGGCGTCGTCGGCGGCCTCCGCCATCTCCGCCGTCCCGCGGGCCTAGGCTCGGCCGGCATGACTGCGCAGGACTCCCTGGCACACGGCCAACGGTCCCTGGGGGATCCCGCCCTCACCTACCCGCTCTGGCCGCCACTGACCGCCGGGTGTCCAAGGACCAGTACGGACGAGGTGTCCTATCCGGTCGAGGTCGACTACGCCTACGAGCGGGTGCCGTCCGACCTCTTCGCGGCGGGCGCCCGCGGCGGTGGGCGGCTGCGCGCCAGTAGCGGCCTGGATCGCTGGGCGCCGCTGCTGCCGCCGCTCGGGGCGCCGACGCTCGGCGAGGGCGGTACGCCACTGGTGGAAACTCGAGGATGGCGTCTTCGTCAAGGACGAGTCCCGTAACCCCACCTGGAGCCACAAGGACCGGCTCAACCGCTGCACGACCAGCGCCGCGGTGGGCGTCAGGGCGCCGGGAATCGTGGTCGCCTCGTCCGGGAACCACGGTGCGTCCGCCGCGGCGTACGCGGCCCGTGCCGGCCTGCGCTGCGTCGTGTTTGCCTCGGCCGGGCTACCGCCCGCCGTCGACGCGTTCCTGCACGCGTACGACGCCGCCGTGCTGCCGGTGCCGGTGGAGGCGCGGTGGCCGCTGATGCGACAGGTCGTGGACCGGATGGGGCTCCATCCGGTGAGCAACCTCACCACCACGCATACCGGACATGGGTGGGGCCCGGAGGGCTACAAGCCGATCGCGTACGAGATCCACGAGGAGGTCGGTGTCCCGGGAGCCGTGTTCGTGCCCACCGGATACGGCGAACTGCTGTACGGCGTGTGGAAGGGCTTCGCCGAGCTCCGCCGGCTGGGGGTCACGGCAACAGTGCCGAGGATGTTCGCCTGCGAGCCGTCGGCCGCCGCCCCGCTCGTGACCGCGATGCGGCAGGGCCTGCCGGCCGTCCACGTCGAGGTGGAGCCGACCGATGCGTACTCGATCGTCGCGCCGGTCAGCAGCTACCGGGGAGTGGTCGCCGTCAGGGACAGCGGGGGACGCGCCCTCGCGCTGAGCGACCACCAGCTCGCCGCCGCACGTGCCGAGCTTGCCCACGCCGGCATGTGGGTGGAGCTGTCGAGTGCCGCGGGGTTGGCGGGCCTGCGCGCGGCCGGGGGCGTCGAGGGTCCGGTGGTGTGTCTCTCCACATCCAGCGGGTTCAAGGACCGCTCCGTCGGGTCCCGGATCAGCGAGACGGTCCCGCCGGAGTGGGAGGAGGTACGCCGGCGGCTCAGAGTCGCCGGCATCCGCGAATGACCGGGACGTCGGGCGGTCTGGCCTCCTACGACGCTCCCTTGCTGCGTACGAGGTGTTCGACGGTGGCGGCCCTCGGCCTAGGCTGGGTCGGGGATGAGTGAGTCCGCCACCTGTGCGAGTTCCGGCAGGGCGGCCTCCACCCGGTCGGCGCGGGCGCGTCGGTCGGCGTACGACTCGGCACCGAGGTCGCGAAGGAGAGCGCGCAGGTCGGGCTCGAACACCGCGGCGTCGGGGCTGGCACCTGCGGTGCCGCTGGCGGTGGCGAGCGAGAGCTTGGTGAGACAGCGGCTGTAGGTCGCGAGCAACCAGAAGACCGCCTCGCGATGGAGTCCGCGCCCGATGAGGTCACGCGTACCGTCGATCGAGATCGGCCTCGCCGCCGCGGTGAGGTCGGAGGCGAACTGGTAGCCGGGCGCCTCGACCGCCGACGCGGCGTCGAACGCCTTCTCGAGCCGGTGCAGGTGCTGCTCCACCTGGTCTGGGGTCAGCTCGGCGCATCCCAGCAGGTCGAGGAGCGTCTCGTGGTAGTCGAGCCGATGGTGTGCTGCGAGGAGTTCCCGTACCGCTTCGTACCTGCGGCGGACGGTGGGATTCCGCAACCCGGACACGAGAAGCACGTGCGTCATCACACCGGTGCCGAACGCCCACGCCGCCACCTGGTCGGGGAAGGCGTCGCCCTCGCTCATCCTGCCGAGGAAGGCGCGGACGCGACTCGTGGCCTCGGCGCTGCGGGCAAGAACCCAACGGCGCAAGGGAAACTCACGGGAGACGATGCCGTGGACGTGCGTCAGGCGGCCGGTCGGGTCGACGATCACGCCGGGCCAGCGGAACGCACCCGCAAGGTGATAGTCGCTGAGGACGGCCTCGGGTGAACTGAGCGACGCGGCCGGCATGAACGAGATCTCGAGGAGCACGTCGCGGTAGCGGAACTTGCCCGGCTTCGTTGCGGGTTCGGGACCGTCGAGCACGATCATCACATCGACGTCGGAACCGGTCGGGAGGACCGCGTCGGGTGGCGCCCAGAGCGTCGAGCCGGTGTGGAACGCACCCACGAAGCCTGGAAGGTCGACGCCCTGGTCGAGTACCCATTGGCGCGCGATCCTCTTGGCATGCTCGACGTACATCCTCGTCCTCTCGGAATGGATCGTGGAGACTGGGTGCACTGGCGGGAAAGCGGCTGCGGTGGCAGATGGGACGCCGGATCAGTCGCGGACCAGGCAGAACGGGTGGCCGGCGGGGTCGGCGTAGATGCGCCAGACTCGACGGGGTTCGCCGGCGTCGAGCAACGTGGCGCCGAGTTGGAGGACCGCATTCTCGGCCTGGTCGAGGTCGGCCACACCGACATCGAGGTGGAACTGCTGAGGAGCCGCGGGGTCCGGCCACTGCGGTGGGCGATAGTCCTTGACCTGTTGGAATCCGATCACCCTGCCACCTGCGGAGTGGAGGGTCGCCCAGCGATCGTTGACAGCCCACCGGCGGTCGGGCTGGTTCACCGTACCGCCGAGCAGTGCGTGGTAGAACCGTGCGAGCTGGAGTACGTCGGAGCAGTCCAGCACAATGCACTGCAGCGTGCCGATCACAGCCGTTCCCTTCCGGTGCGCAGCTTGGACGCCGCCAACCGGCAGGCAGGCGACATGTCGACGCGTGGGATCGAGCCCTCACCCTATGCGCTGCGCGCCGCCGGTCGTGGTCCGGGCGTTCGGCAGGTGGCGAGGCGAACGAGCGCCCCGAACGGGCTGCTTGCCCTCGCGCAGTGCCGGTCCTTGGTCGGCACCGTCAGCGCGGTCTCGTAGCGTAAAACCCTCAACCGTCAGTTTCGGATGCGGTGGTTGCGGAGTGGGCAGCGGTTTTGTCGACAGGGCTCGAAACCCCTGTGAAACAAGGCACTCTGACGCTACGCTGCCCCGCGTGGACGAGAGTGTGCTCCTCCGATCCGACAAGGACTTCGACGTCTCCAGCTGGCTCGACCTCTATCCCGCCTGCGACTGGAACCGCGACTGGCTGGTCGGCAACGCCAGGGTGATGCTCGAACACGCTCACCTGGTGGTGACGGCCTGGACAGGTGGAGCACTGGTGGGATCGCTGACAGTCCTTTCCGACGGCGTCAACTATGCGACCATCGACAACGTGGTCGTCCACCCCGACTGCAGACGACGGGGGATCGGCACCGGAATCGTCCGTCACGCACTCGAACGGCTCGACCACCTCGAGGGCGGACTGATCAAGCTGCACGCCATTCCGGGGGTCGAGTCCTTCTACGCAGGCCTCGGATTCTCCACCGTGCGTGAGACGGTCATGTCCCCATCCTGGCCACGGGCCGATGTCTCGCCCGGGCCGCGATGACCTTCCGCGGGCGCCGGGCATAGCCCGGGCGTTAGCATGGCTCACCGCCTGGTATGCCCGCCAGCAGTGCCACCGCCCGAGCGTCTGCCAGGCTCCATCGTGCGACCGCCGCGATGGTCCACCCGTAGTCCGGAGCTTCCCGCGTGACAGACGAAGACCAGGCCCAGCCCGCCCGCGACGACAACCTGCTCGAGACCATCCGTACGCAGCGGATCGACAAGATCCGGCAGCTTCGGGAGGCGGGCCTGGAGCCCTACCCCTCCGGTCCGGTGGACAAGATCCAGGCGGCGGACGCGCTCAAGCTCGGCGACGGCGCCGAGGTCCTGGTTGCCGGTCGGGTGATGCTGTTCCGGGTCATGGGCAACATCGCGTTCGGCCAGTTGCACGACGAGAGCGGTGAGATCCAGTTCGTCCTGTCGCGCCGTGAGCTCGAGGGCGCGGACCCGTCAGGTCCCGGCTTCAAGTTCTGGGTACGCCAGCTCGATCTCGGTGACTTCGTGGCCGTCCAGGGCGTCCGGATGGAGACCAAGACCGGGGAGCCCTCCGTGATGGCTCGCCAGATCACCCTGCTCTCGAAGGCCCTGCGCCCCCTGCCCGACAAGCATGCCGGCCTCAGTGACGAGGACACCCTGCTGCGCAAGCGCTATCTCGACATTCTTCTGCACCGCGAGGTCCAGGAGATGATCTACAAGAAGGCTCGGTTCTGGCGTTCGATCCGCCGCTTCCTCGAAGACCGGGACTTCGTGGAGGTGCAGACCCCGGCACTGGAGCACACGACCGGAGGGGCCGACGCCCGGCCGTTCGTCACCCATCACAACTATCTCGGGACCGACGTCTGCCTCCGGATCTCGATGGGTGAGCTGTGGCAGAAGCGGCTCC
Source organism: uncultured Actinomycetota bacterium (assembly GCA_963721745.1). Classification (GTDB taxonomy): domain Bacteria; phylum Actinomycetota; class Actinomycetes; order Propionibacteriales; family Actinopolymorphaceae; genus Thermasporomyces. The sequence goes on from CAVRKO010000013.1 coordinate 242,827, forward strand.
TCGTGGGCGGTCTCGAGAAGGTCTTCGAGATCGGTCGCCAGTTCCGCAACGAGAACCAGAGCCGTGAGCACCTCAACGACTACGACCAGATGGAGTTCTACTGGGCGTACGCCAACCACGAGCGTGGCATGGAGCTCGTCAAGGAGCTGTTGACATACGTCGTCGCGGAGACGTTCGGGACCCTGCAGTTCGTCCTGCACCGCAACGGCCGGGAGTACTCCGTGGATCTCGGCGCCGAGTGGCAGCGTTACGACTACGTCGAGGTCATCGAGGAGATGACCGGAGTCCACGTCCTCGATGCCAGTCTCGACGAGCTCCGGAGCAAGCTCGACGAGCTGCAGGCGCCGTACGACGAGGACGGACTCAACCACGCGCGCGCCATGGACGCGCTGTGGAAGCACTGTCGGCGGCAGCTGGCCGGACCTGGCTTCCTCGTCAACGAGCCGCTGGAGCTCTCGCCGCTCGCGAAGCGCAGCGCCAGCCGGCCCGGCACCGTCGAGCGGTTCCACGTCGTCATCGCGGGCAGCGAGCTGGGCAACGGCTACTCCGAGCTGAACGATCCGGTCGACCAGGCGGAGCGGTTCGCCGAGCAGCAGGCCATGCGGGAGGCGGGCGACTCCGAGGCACAGATGGCCGACGACGAGTTCGTCGAGGCGCTCGAGTACGCCATGCCGCCCGCGTGCGGGTTCGGCATGAGCGAGCGGGTCTTCGCCTTCTTCATGGACAAGAGCATCCGCGAGACGCAGATCTTCCCCCTGCTCCGGCCCCCGGCGGGGTGATCTCCGTCGCCTGGCGCCCCGGCCTCGTGGTCGGGACGCCACGCGTCGATCCCGTCGCGCACCCAGACCGCCAGACCACCGTCCGGGCGGGCTGGACCCGCCGCGCACCGGACGACCCAGCTGGTACGCCCCCGGGTTGCCGGATGCTGACAGGCCCGCCATCGCGCCTTGACCCTTCGGTCAGGCAGGGCTAACTTCCGGAAGGGAATACGTATTCAGTCACGGGTGGAACGAACCCCAGTCCCAGCACCGGACGACCCCGCCGCCGGTCCGGTGAGAAGGAGAAAGCCTGATGGATCCCTCGAGTCTGCAGTACCGGCTGACTGAGGACGAGCAACGCACCTTCGACGAGCGCGGGCTGTTGCAGATCGAGAACGCGCTGTCCCCCGAGCAGGTCGACAAGCTCACCGCCATCGTCGACCGCCTGCACGAGCGGCACCTGGCCACCGGGAAGCCCGCCGACCAGGCGATGTTCCTGCCGAACTTCATCCCCGAGGACCCGGCGTTCTCCGAGCTCCTCGACTACGCGCCCATCTTCCCCAAGGTGTGGGGCATTCTCGGCTGGAACATCTACCTCTACCACAGCCACCTCATCGTGACGCCGCCCTCGGGCAAGGAGCGCTCGAGCAAGACGTTCGGCTGGCACCAGGACTCCGGACGGGTCAACTTCGACATCGACACCCGGCCGCGGCCGCGGCTGTCGATCAAGGTCGCCTACTTCCTGTCCGACACCAGCGTCGAGGGCCGCGGCAACTTCTGGGTCGTGCCGGGCGGCCACAAGAACGAGGAGCTGGCGCGGCCGGAGGACGGCGAGGGCCAGCCCGAGGGTGCCGTACCTGTCCTGGCCAAGCCGGGCACCGCGGTCTTCTTCGACCGCCGCCTGTGGCACGCGGCCAGCCCGAACTGGTCCGACGTGACGCGGAAGGTGCTCTTCTACGGCTACGGCTTCCGCTGGATCCGTACCAAGGACGACATGACGGTCGAGGACCTCTGGCCCAGCGCGGACCCGATTCGCCGTCAGCTGCTCGGCTTCGGCACCAACTGCAACGGCCACTACTCGCCGACCGAGGAGGACGTCCCGCTCCGGGAGTGGCTGAAGGAGCACAGCCCCGACGACGTGGGCTGACCCCCAGGTGACAACCCCCGTTGGCGCATCGCTGCGTGCGGCGGCGGTCCAGTTCGAGTCTCGCCCAGACGACCGGCCACACAACCTGTCGCGGATCGAGACGTACGTACGCCGGGCCGCCGCCGACGCGGTGCAACTGGTCGCGTTCCCCGAGATGTGCCTTCTCGGGTACTGGCACCTCCGGCGACAGACGCCCGATCGGCTGCACGAGCTCGCCGAGCCGCTCTCCGGCCCGTCCGTGTCGGCCCTGCGTGACCTCGCCACCGACCACGGCGTCGCGGTGGGCGCGGGCTTCCTGGAGGTCGACGATCGCGGCCGGCTGTTCAACGCGTACGCGTTCTGCCTGCCCGACGGCACGGTGCACCGGCACCGCAAGCTGCACGCGTTCGAGCACGAGGTGATCGAGAGCGGCGACGGCTACACCGTCTTCGAAACCCCGTGGGGCATCCGGGTCGGGATCCTCATCTGCTGGGACAACAACCTCGTCGAGAACGTGCGGGCCACGGCGCTCCTCGGTGCCTCGGTGCTGGTCGCACCGCACCAGACCGGCGGCACGTCCTCGCGGAGTCCGCACGGGATGCGGCCGGTCCCGTTGGAGCTCTGGTACGGCCGGCACCGCGACCGGGCGGCGATCGAGGCGGAGTTCCGCGGGCCGAACGGACGGGAGTGGCTGCTGCGGTGGCTGCCCTCTCGCGCCCACGACAACGGGCTGTTCGTGGTGTTCAGCAACGGCGTGGGCCAGGACGATGACGAGGTACGCACCGGCAACGCCATGATCATCGACCCGTACGGCCGGATCCTGACCGAGACGTGGGCTCCCGAGGACGCCATGGTCGTGGCGGACCTCGATCTCGACCTGCTCCCGATGTCGACCGGGCAGCGCTGGATGCGGGGGCGTCGACCCGAGCTGTACGACATCCTCACCCGGCGGTTCGGCACCGAGCGAGACCCGCGGACGGTGCGGTTCTCGCCCGACCCGTGACCCGACAGTGGACGCCGGGTCGGGGTCACTGCGTACCGCCGACCTTCTCCTTCACCACATCGAGCCAGGTGCGTTGCCCGCTGGGATAACGTTCGCGCGCCCTCTTGTCTCGACGTGAGCTCGCGGAGTACCACCGCCGCGCCCACGGCGAGCCCGGCTTGGCCAGCCTGATCGCGCCCACCAGCGCGATCACGGGGACGAGGATGCCGATCAGACCCGTGCTGATCTTGCCCTTGAAGATGGTGACACCGCAGAACAGCAGGTTGACCGCGATCGTCGCGCCCGCTGCCCACCCGCTCCCGGTGGCGTCGCCGACGGGGTTGGCTCCGAGCAGTAGCAGGCCTCCCGCCGCGGCGGCGATGAACACCGCGTCGACCGACGTACGGCCCTCACGGGTCCAGTAGACGTCCTGGAGGTACAACCACAGGGCGAACTCGTCGAGCGTCAGCGAGACGCCCACCCCGAAGGCGGCGGCGAGGATCTGGAGCCAGGGTGCCGGTGGCCGGTAGGCGAACTCCACCGTCGCCGTACAGATCATCAGGAAGATGCCGTAGACCGCGTGGTGGACATGCACCTTTCCGACCACGGCGTCCCGGAACGGCCCCTTGCCCGCCCGGATCATCCGGGTGACGGTACGCGTCACGAGGAACGTCACCAGGAAGGCGGCCAGCATCCAGGCCAACGGCCCACGGCCTGGTCCGTCCGAGAACAACCGCACCTCGACTTCGCCCGCGACCACCCGTCCCCCTCCCGCGTCCTCCCTACCGTAAGCGGGAACGTGGCCGGATTCGGCCGCTCCGCCCGGCTGCCCGTCGTCGCCTTGTCTTATGTGCGGCAGAACCTCCGGGGCAACGTGTCGTTGACACTGGCAGGATGGCGGGCGCGCGCCCGTACGTCGGGCCGTGAGGAGGACGCGGGGGAGTCGCCACACCGAAGGGACCTGTGATGACCGACGCCGGCCGCGCCACCGGAACCGCCGTCCCGTACGTCATGTACGGCGCCGACTACAACCCCGACCAGTGGCCGCCCGAGGTCTGGGACGACGACGTGAAGCTGATGCGGGAGGCGCACGTCACCACGGTGAGCGTCCCGATCTTCGGGTGGGTCGGCCTGCAGCCCGACGAGGACACGTTCACCTTCGACTGGCTCGACGCCGTCCTCGGTCGCCTGGCCGACAACGGCATCGGCGCGTGCCTGGCCACGGCCACCGCGTCCGTACCCGCCTGGGTGGACCAGCGCTATCCCGACGTTCTGGTGGTCGACGAGGACGGCGTACGCCGCCGGCACGGCAACCGGCACAGCTTCTGCCCGTCGTCGCCGAACTTCCGGAGGCTCTCGACCGGCCTCGTGCGCGCGCTCGCGACGCGGTACGCCGACCACCCTGCGCTGACGCTGTGGCACGTGGGCAACGAGTACGGCACGGTGTGCCACTGCGACCTGTGCGGGGAGGCGTTCCGCAGCTGGCTCCGGCAACGCCACGGCAGCCTCGACGCGCTGAACGAGCACTGGAACACCGCGTTCTGGGGCCACACGTTCACCGACTGGTCCCAGGTCGAACCGCCCACCAGCAAGGGCGAACGCGCGATCCAGGCACTCCACCTCGACTGGCAACGGTTCGCCTCCGACGCGCTGCTGGACTGCTACCGCGCGGAGGCCGCCATCCTGCGCGAGGCCACCCCTGGTGTGCCGGTGACGACGAACCTGATGGGCCCGTTCGTCCGGCTCGACTACCACCGCTGGGCCAAGGAACTCGACGTGGTGTCGTGGGACAACTACCCGGGCCCGCACGACCCGCCCTCCACGGTGGCGTTCAACCACGCGCTGATGCGCGGTCTGCGGGAGGGGCAGCCGTTCCTGCTGATGGAGCAGAGCCCGTCGCAGCAGAACTGGCAGCCGTACAACTGGCTCAAGCCGCCCGGTGTGCTGCGCCTGCAGTCGTTCCAGGCCGTCGCGCACGGGAGCGAGTCGGTGATGTACTTCCAGTGGCGGCGTTCCCGCGCCGGTATCGAGAAGCTGCACGGAGCCGTGGTCGAGCACCACGGCAGGTCCGACGCGCGGGTCTTCCGGGAGGTGGCCGCGCTCGGGGAGGAGCTGGCCGGCCTCGGCGACAAGACCCTTGGCGGTCGGGTGTCGGCGCGTGCCGCGGTGCTCTTCGACTGGCCCAACTGGTGGGGCCTGCGCTGCTCCAGCGGGCCCAGCGTCGATCTCGACTATCTCGCGGAGTGCCGGTCGGCCTACGCCGCCCTGCATGCGCTGGGCGTCCAGGTCGACGTGGTGTCGCCGCACGCCGACCTCGGTTCGTACGACCTGGTGGTCGCGCCGGTCCTCACGATGGTCGACGACGCGACCGCCCGGGCCCTCGCCGACCGGGTGGAGGCGGGCGGCACGTTCGTCGCGACCGCGTTCACCGGTCTGGTGGACGCCAACGACATGGTGCATCCCGGCGGGGCGCCGGGCCCACTCCGTGAGCTGCTCGGCCTGACGGTGGAGGAGACCGACGCGCTCCCGCCGGACCGTACGAACGGAGTCCGGATCACCGAGTCCGTGGGACCGCTGGCCGCCGGCGAGGTCCTTCCGGCCGGCGTCCTGTGCGAGCGGGTGATCCTCTCCGGTGCGGAAGCAGTCGGGGGCTACGACCGCGACTTCTACGCCGGCGAACCGGCGCTGACGAGGAACCGGGTCGGCGCCGGTCAGGCCTTCTACCTCGCCGCCCTGCCGACGCGCGACAGCATCCGCACCTTCCTCGCCGCCGTCTGCGCCGAGATCGGGCTCGGCTCGCCGCTGGCCGGCGGTGCACCGCCTCCCGCCGGTGTGGAGGTGACCCGGCGGGTGGGTCCGGCGGGTCCGGATGGCCAGGACGGTGCCGCACTGCTCTACCTGCTGAACCACACCACCGAGGACGCCGACGTACGCCTGCGGCCGGGCGTCCACACCGACCTGCTCGGGGGTACGCGGTGGGAGGACAGCGTTCGGGTCCCGGGTCGCGGCGTCCGGATCCTCGCGGAGCCGGTGTCAAGCCTCGATTGACAACTGGAGGGCACGCATGCGGATCACGGACGTCAGGGTGGCGGAGTCGCCGATCGGCTCCCGTTTCAGCAACGCGGTGATCGACTTCTCCCGCATGACGGTGTCGGTGATCGCGATCGAGACCGACGTCGTGGTCGACGGCGAGCGCGTGGTCGGCTACGGCTTCAACTCCAACGGCCGATATGCCCAGTCCGGCATCCTCACCGGCCGGGTGCTCCCGCGCCTGTGCGCGGCGGAGCCGTCGGAGCTCGCCGACCCGGAGACCGGCCTGCTCGACCCGGTCGCCGCCCGCGCCGTGATGATGACCAACGAGAAGCCGGGCGGTCACGGCGACCGGGCGGTGGCCGTGGGGATCGTCGACATGGCCCGTGGGACGCCGTGTCGAAGGCGGCCGGCAGGCCGCCTGGCGGGCTCTGCACGAACGGTCGCGGGCGGTGCCCGGCCGCCCGGGCCGTCCGCGTCTACGCCGCAGGAGGCTATTACCACCCGGGCGGCTCCGTCGGCTCTCTCTGGAGGAGATCCAGGGCTACGTCGACTCTCGGGTACCGCAGGTCAAGATCAAGGTCGGTGGTGCCTCGCTCGGGGCGGACCTCGAGCGGATCGAGAGCGTCCTCGGCTCCTCCCCGCGGGGTGCCGCCTCGCCGTCGACGCCAACGGACGGTTCGATCTCCGCACCGCGCTCGACTACGCGGCAGCGCTGTCGGCGTACGACCTGCTGTGGTTCGAGGAGCCCTGCGACCCGCTCGACTACCTCAGCCACGCCGCCCTCGCCGGCGAGTACCCCGGCCCGCTCGCCACGGGGGAGAACCTCTTCGCGGTCCCGGAGGTGCGCAACCTCGCGCGCTACGCCGGGCTCCGCCCGAGCCTCGACATCCTGCAGATGGACCCGGTCGCTGAGCTACGGCGCTCGGAGTACGCCGCGATGCGGGCCAGCCTCGAGGCGATACGGCTGGGGGAGCGAGCGGTGCTGGCCGCACGGCGGGCACCTGTTCAACCTGGCGGTCGCCGCCGCGTTCGGGCTGGGCGGCTGCCGAGTCGTACCCCCAGGTCTTCGAGCCGTTCGGGGGGTTCACCGACGACCTGCCCGTGGAGGACGGCCGCGTACGCCTGAGCGAGGCGCCCGGCATCGGCGTCGAGCGCAAGGCGGACCTGCGCGACCTGCTCCACCGCCTGCTGCGCTGAGGCGTGGAGCACGCTCCCGCGGGCGTGCGCGGTGCGTCGAGTCGGGACATCCGGCAATTGGCTTCTTCCGGTGGCAAAACTCACCCTCCCGCGGGCCTCGTGTCGCGGGGCGCGCCGCCCGCTCGACCACGCGGGCGCGGCCGCGTGCGCCCGACTCACCGCACGCCTGCGCGAGCGTGCGCGGGACATCGGACCCTGACGATCGGGTCGCGAAGTGTCTTGCGCAGAAGGGCTGTCGGACTGGAGACTTGAGCCGTCGAAGGCGTCCGGTTCCATCGCGGACGGGAGGGTGCTCGTGGCCGAACCGTTGCCCGTCACCGTCGTCACGTCGATGGACGACGTGCTCAGGCGCACCGCCGCCTCCGCGGTGCTGTGCGACCTGCCGCGCTCGGTCGTCCTCCAGCACGACCTCGGTCTCGCGCCTGACGACGCTCTGCGGCGGGTGGCCTACGACATCTCCGGCGTGGTCGAGCAGGCGTCCGTCCCGCTCGAGCACGCGTGCCTCAGCTGCGCGCTGCGGGAGGACGTCGTGCCGGCCCTCGTACGCCTCGCGCTGAGCGGCCGCTGGGACCGCCTCGTCCTCGCGCTGCCGGTCACCGCTGAGCCTGGGCTGGTCCTGCACGCGCTGCGGGACGCGGTGGTCGACGGTCGCCCGGTCGCGTCCGTGGTGACTTCCGCAGGCGTACTCACGACGGTCGATCTCGCGACGCTGGTCGACGACCTGTTCGGTGACGATCTCCTCGTCGAGCGCGGCCTGGCCATGACGTCGGACGACCGGCGAGCGGTGGGCGAGGTGATGGCGCACCAGGTGGAGTGCGCCGACGTCGTGGCCACGCGGGGCGGTCGTGAGGTGGGCGAGCGTGAGTACGCGATCCTCCGGCACCTCATGCCCACGGCGTCCGCCGTCACCGATCTTCTGGAGCTGGACGTCGGCCGCGAGCTGGGCCGGGCGGGCGGCGTGCGCGGACCTGTCCGCGGCGACTACCGCGGCGCCGAGCTGTCCGGGGCGGAGGAGCGCCACGGCGTGTGGACGCTCGACCTCGCATCGTGGCGGCCCATCCACCCCGCCCGGCTGCACGACCAGATCGTCGATCTCGCGGGCGGGCGCCAGCGCAGCCGCGGGTGGTTCTGGCTGCCCACGCGTCCCCGGGCCGTGTGCGGGTGGGACAGCGCCGGTGGTCAGCTGAGCATCGGTACGGTCGGCCGCTGGGCCACCTCCAGCCGCCAGACCCGCATCGTCGTCACCGGCATCGACGACTGCCGCGGCCAGCTGCGCCAGGCGTTCGACCGGGTGCTCATGACCGACTCCGAGCTTGCCCGCGGCCTCTCCCACTGGGAGGAACGTGACGACGGGTTCTCGCCCTGGCTGGGCGGCGTCGACGAGGCGGCGTGACCCGCCTCGCGTCCGCTCTGCAGGCGTGCGGGGAGCTTTCGTCCCAAGGGTCCCTTCATCGCACAGGCCGGACACCTGCCACGGCGGGCCGAGGAGCTGTCAGGCGCCGACCGGTGCCGACAGGGACAACGCGAAGTCGCCGGCCGGATCCGTCCACCAGGCGTCGAGCGCGAGGCCTGCCGCGGCGAGCTCGCTCTCGACCCGTTCGCGGCGGAACTTCGCCGAGATCTCCGTCCGCATCTCCTCGCCGGCCGCGAACTCGACCTCGAGATCGAGCCGTTCGATCCGCACGGTCTGCGCGGCCGACGAGCGGAGCCGCATCTCGATCCACTCCGCTTCGGCGTCCCACCTGGCGACGTGCTCGAACGCCTCGGGATCGAAGTCGCCACCGAGCTCGCGGTTGACGACGCGCAGGACGTTGCGGTTGAAGTCCGCGGTGACGCCGGCGTCGTCGTCGTAGGCGCGGACGAGGCGCGCGGGGTCCTTGACCAGGTCGGTCCCGAGTAGCAGCCGGTCGCCCGGGCGCATGCCGGCCCGGCAGGTGGCGAGGAAGTGCGCGCGCTGGACGGGCGCGAGGTTTCCGATCGTCCCGCCCAGGAAGGCGATCAGCCGGGTGCCCTCTCGGGGCAACAGCTCCAGGTGCCGCTCGAAGTCGGCGATGACGCCATGCATGTCCATGCCGGGGTAGTCGACGCTGAGTGCCTCCATCGCACCCTGCAGCGCGCTCTCGCTGACATCGACGGGTACGTAACGGCGCAGCGTGCCGTTCGCACGCATCCCGTCGAGGAGGAGCCTGGTCTTGGTGGACGAACCGGACCCGAGCTCGACCAGGGTGTCAGAGGCGGCGCGATCGGCCATCTCGGGCGCGTGCGCGATGAGGATCGACTCCTCCGTACGCGTGGGGTAGTACTCCTCGAGCGCGGTGATCTCCTCGAAGAGCTCGCTGCCCCGTGCGTCGTAGAAGTACTTCGGCGGCAGAGCCTTGGGAGTACGCCGGAGCCCGTTCCGGACGTCGTGGGCCAGGCTGGCCGCAAGGTCGGCGTTGGTGAGGTATCGGCTGATGCGCGGAGCGGTACGAGGAATAGCCACACGAGTCTCCATCGTCAGGGCCGGCAAGGGCCGGGCTGGCCGTCAGGATCTAGAGCGTCGTGATCTCGAAGCCGTCCTCACCTGCCTCGATCAGGGACCGCGGCGGCACGGGTTGCCAGCCGGGATCGTCGTCGTAGGGCTCGGACGCGAGCACGATCGCGTCGGGCTCCTCGTGGACGAAGAGGGTGTCGCCGAAGGTCGTCGCCGCGAGACCGGATCCGTCGGCGGCGAGCAGGTTGAGTCGGCCACCTCCGACGGCGTCCGTGTCACGGACGACGTCGGCGAGGCCCGCGCCGAGCGAGGCGCCCGCCTCCCACCGGGCGACCGCCAGCCCGAACAGCAGGGCCGAGTCGACCGGAGCCAGGGCGTCCGGCACCCACGCACTGCGGTCTCCGAGCACCTTCGTCGCGAGGCGCAGGTCGGGTACGACCCCGTTGTGGCTGAACAGCCACGGGCCGTGCGTGAACGGCGCGGCGCCGGACTCGTCACAGGGATAGCCGGGCGTCGCGGAGCGCACCGCGGCGAGCACACAACGGGAGCTGATGGTCGGCGCGAGGCTGGCGAAGTTCTGGTCGCTCCACATCGAGGTCGAGCGGCGGTAGCGGACGGGCTCGGCCCGACCTTCGGGGTACCACCCGGCGCCGAACCCGTCGACGTTCATCAGGCAGTGTTGCTGTCTCCTCGGCGCGTACGCCTGCGTGCAGAGCGAGTGCGGCGGATCGAGCAGGAGCGCCTGGAGTGACACCGGACCTCCGAGGCGCGCGAGATGGCGACACATGCGGACCTCCTAGGCGTCCCGGGCGCAACGGAACCCGGCGAAGATCTGCCGCCGGATCGCGTAGTCCCAGTTGCGGAACGTGGCGCGGCAGGCACTGGGATCGGTTGCCCAGGAGCCGCCGCGTAGGACCTTGTAGTCGGTGCCGAAGAACACCTCGGAGTACTCGCGGTAGGGAAACACGCAGAAGCCCGGGTGACCCGTGAAGTCCGTGGCGGTCCATTCCCAGACGTCGCCGAGCATCTGCAGCGCACCCACCGCCGACGCTCCGTCGGGGAAGGATCCGACCGGCGCCGGCCGGAAGCGTCGCTGTCCGAGGTTGGCGTGCTCGGGGGTGGGCGGCGCGTCGCCCCACGGGTAACGGCGCTTGACCTGGCGGACGGGGTTCCACGAGGCCGCCTTCTCCCACTCCGCCTCGGTCGGCAGCCGCTTGCCCGCCCACCTGGCGTAGGCGTCGGCCTCGTGCCAGCAGACATGCTGGACGGGCTCGTCCATCGCCAGCGGCTCGGTCCGGCCGAACCGCCGGCGCAGCCAGTCGCCCTCCTCTCGGAACCAGAACGCCGGGCTCCGCCTACCCGACGCGCACCGCCACTCCCAACCCGCAGGGCTCCACCAGCGGGGCTCGTCGTAGCCGCCGTCGGCGACGAACGCGAGGTACTCGCTGTTGCAGACCGGGGTCGTGTCGATGAAGTACGCGGGCAGGTCCACGGTGTGTGCGGGGCGTTCGTTGTCGAGCGCCCAGGAGTCGGTGGACGTGCCCATCACGAACTCGCCCGCCTCCACCAGCACCTCGGCCGGCAGCGGCCGGGCGCTGTGCGGCACCGGCGTGGGGTCGCTGTCGGGCAGCACGGGCTCGCCGCGGCGGAGCTGGTGGGTGGCGAGCATGGTCTCGTCGTGCTGGTGCTCGTGCTGGATGACCATGCGGTAGACGAAACCGTTGTCGAGCAGGGGTTGACGCGAGGTGAGCTGGACGGTCTCGAGGGAGTCGATCACCTTGCGCCGGACGAGACCGATGTAGTCCTGGGCTTCCGTCGGGTCGAGCAGGGGAAGGCTCGGGCGCTCGGACCGCGGATGCTCGAACGCGTCGTACAACGAGTCGATCTCTGGCCGCATGGGGTCGATGCCGGCCGCCTCGCGCAGCAGCCAGAGTTCCTCGTAGTTGCCGACGTGGGCGAGGTCCCACACGAGCGGCGACATCAGCCGCGAGTGCTGGTGGGTCAGGCCCGGGTCGTCCAGCACCTGCGTGGTGAGGCCGAGGCTCCGGTCACGGACCCGCTGAAGCTCCCTTGCCGCAAGCTCCTTGAACGAGTCGGCGTCGAAGTGCAGCTCGATCCCGGCGGCTGCGCCGTTGTCGGAGTCCGCACCTGTGGCGCCGGCCTCCGAGCGGGCTGGGGACTGGGTCATCGGGACGCCTCCTTCTCGGGCAGGCGGACAAGAGGCTTCGGCGGATCGTCGGCCGGGCACCGACCGCGGTCGACGTACCGGTGGTGGTAGGTCTCGACGAGACGGGTGAGGTCGGGGTCCGCACCGGCAGACGCCAGCGACTCGAGGGCGATCTCGAAGCAGCGCCGGGCGGCGGTGACGATCGGCGGATGCCGCAGGCCGAAGCGGGCCGCCTCGAGCCACGAGTGCGCCACCGGCTCGACCTCCGCGAGCACCCGGTCTCCGGCGGCGGGGTCGTCGAGCAGGGCGCTCAGAACGGCGACGGGAACGGGCCAGAGCTCCTTGGGCTGCGCGTCGACGTACCGCACCTCGAACCACCCGCGCGGGCGTACGGGCGGGAAGAGTGTCGTCAGGTGGTAGTCGAGGTCCTCGAGCGTGGGCCGCGGGCGGCTGCCGTTGCCGTCGACCCACTGCCGGAACGTCAGGCCGGGGTCGGTCACCCAGCGACCGGTGCGGTCGCGCTGGAGCATGACGGGTGCGTCGAGCGCGTAGTCCGCCCACGCGGTGGTCGGGTCGGGTCCCCGAGGGCAGCTGGTGCGGGACGCGTCGATGCGTTGCCAGACCGCCTGCCTGGTGGACTTCCAGCCGGTCTCGTGGCCGGCGTAGCGGGGGGAGTTGGCGAATGCCGCGACGAAGGTGGGACCGAGCGCGCAGAGAAGGTCCCAGCGGCGGGCGATGTCGGCGGCGTCCACACCTGCGTCGAGGTTGACCTGGACGGAGGCGGTGCTGCACATCATCATCCGGCCTTCGGGCCCACGGCGGTCGAAGTAGGCCTCCATGGCCGAATAGCGCCGATCGGTGAGTTGCCGGGCGGGAGGACGATAGGGGTCGATCGCGGTACCGAGAAGGACGAGTCCGGCCGGGGCGAGAGCCGCCTCCACATGGCCGATGTCGGACTGGAGGCCCTTCCAGCAGGCCGTGACGCCGGGGAAGGGGGCCGAGCTCAACTCGAGCTGGCCGCCGGGCTCGAAGGTGATCCGGCTGCCTCCTGGCAGGGGCCCGGCCCTGTCGAGGAGGTCGCGCAGCAGTGCGATGGGCACCGGCCGCAGCGGGTTGGAGGGCGCTACGACGAGCCACTCGAGCTCGGCGCCCACCATGACCGGCGGACCCGTTTTGAAGCAGATGGCTGCGACGTATCCGTGTACGGACTCACATGAGTCGACCTGCATAGACCCGGCCACCACGACCTCCCGGCAGATTCTCTGGCTCAGCCTGCCCTCCCGCGGCCCTGCCTAACATTGCGTTTGACAGGTCGAGGAGATTGCCTTGTTTGCAGGCACATGCGCCGTTGATTAGGTGCCGGGATGCTAACTGCGACGACCGACAGGTGAGTGTGACCGGCGCCGTGTGCCTCCTCACACCAGCATGGGCGCACGCGACCGGCCGCCGCGTCGCCGGGGTCACCACCGCGGCGGCGGCCGGAGTTCGCACCGTGTCGCGAGACGCCGTTCGCACGGGTGCCCGGATGTCCCGCGGGTTCGCCGGCCGGCCGCGGGACACCCGGAGCTCTACCCCTTCGACGCGAACGCGTAGAGGTTGCCGTCCCACGCGCCCACGAGCAGCGCGTTGCCGGTCACCGCGGGACCCGAGGCCACCCAGGTGCCGATCTCGTAGCTCCACTGCTCACTGCCGTCGGCCCGGTCGAGGGCGTACACGCGGCCGCCGTTGGACCCGACGTAGACCGTGTCGCCACTGACCGCCGGAGCGGGACAGCACACCGCCGAGGTACGGCTTGCCGGGCAGGCGGACGCTCCACACCACGGTTCCGGTCTCGACGTCGAGCGCCGTCACGCGGCCGTCGGGAAAGCCCATGTAGAGCGTGCTTCCGACCACTGCCGGTGTCGACGGCGTCGCGTTCTGTGGGATGTACGACGGGTCCGGGCTGCGGTAGGTCCACAGGTCCGCACCGGTCGTCGCGTCCCGGGCGATGACGCCGTTGTTGGAACCGATGAACAGGCGGTTGCCCGCGACGGACGGCGAGGCGTCCTGCCAGCCGCCGAGCCGCGCGGTCGCGACCCACTGCTGCGCGCCGGTGGCGGCGTCGTAGGCGATCACCCGGTCGGCGGTCTCGTTGCCGACATAGACCTTGCCGTTGGCGACGGCCGGCGTGCCGTCGCTCATCGTCGCGCCCGTCATCGGCGACTCCCAGACCGGCGTTCCGGTCCGCGTGTCGAGTGCGGCGAGCAGCCCGCGGCTCGCCATGCCGAAGCGGGTCTGGTACGGCCAGTAGACCTTGCCGTCGGCGACGGCAGGGGAGTAGTAGGAGTACGACCGCTGGTTGAACGGCGGCTCACCCGGCTCGGGAAGTCGCTTCCAGGCCAGCGCGCCCGTCTTCGCGTCGAACGCGAACAGCGACGCCGTGGATCGTCGGCACGAACACCAGGCCGTCGGCGACCGCCGGCGTGCCGTGCACCGACGCGTCGGTCCGCGCCTGCCAGATGCGCTTGCCGGTCTTCACGTCGACCGCATGGACGGCGTTGACCTCCAGGGCGTTCTCGTCGCGGGTGCCGACGTACGCGATGCCGTCCGCGACAACCGGCGAGCCCGTGAGGATCGCGCCCGGCGTCCGGTAGGTCCACGCCAGACCGAGGTTGGGTGCGAGGTCCTCGGCGGCCGCCCCGCCGTGGGCCGGGTCGCCGTGGAACTGCGGCCAGTCCACCCCGGGCTTCACGGCGAGGGGTGCCGCGCCCGTCACGGTGAAGGTCTTGGTCGTCTGCCAGCGCGCGCCTCCGTCGGCGACCGCCTGGATCTCGACCGAGTGCGTGCCCTTCGACCGGCCCGAGCCGGGATACGGCGGCGTACCACGTGAAGTCACCGGACCGCTTCAGCTGTGACCACGTGCCGGCACCGTCGAGCCGGAAGCGCACCTGACGCACGACGTCGGTCGTGTGGTACGCGTTGACCTGGATCTCGCTGAGCGACCGCGCCGACACCTCCGCACCCGGGCCTGGGTTCGTGAGTGTGAGCGAACGCTCGACGCCGTACATCCGGAACGGGTTGTCGGAGCCGTTGCCACGCATGTGGACGTAGCGGAACCCGCGCGGGCTGTGGTCGATGGTGTAGGAGCTCGAGTTGGTCTGGACATGCCGGGCACCCTTGACCCAGCTCAGGTCGGCCTGGTTGGAGTGCTCGTGGCCGACGAGGACGAGCTCGGTGTCGTACTTCTCGAACGCCTCCTGGTAGGCGTCGTACTCCGACGGTGAACCGAACGGGATGTTCATCGGCTGGTGCATCAGCACCACGACGCGCTTGTCCGAGGCGTGCGTCGCGAGGTCGGTGAGCAGCCAGGCGTGCTGCTCCTCGAAGGGCGCGGCGCCGTTGTTCTCGAGCACGACGAAGTGCCGGTCGCCGTAGTCGAAGGAGTACCACTCCGGCCCGACGTAGCGCCGGTAGTTCTCGATCCGATCCGGGTAGGTCGTCCCACCGCCGTTGAAGTACTCATGGTTGCCCACCGCGGGCCAGACCGGGAGCTTCGAGGCGGCCGTCGCGTTGCGGTAGTACTGGAACTCCGCGTCGGTGGCGTTGTTCGTGAGGTCGCCACTTACCTGGACGAACGCGAGGTCCTGCGACGTCTCGTTGATCTGCGCGAGCTGGGAGGCGAGGTTGGGGTTCACGTGCGTGTCGGCGACGTTGGCGAACGTGAAGTCGCCGTGCTTGGACCGCGGGTCCGGGCGCAGGCCGAAGTTGGCCTCCGCCGTCGCGCCGTCGGCGAGTTGGCCGAGGTTCTTGTAGAACTGTGGCGTCTTGAATGCGTCCACGGGCACGGCGAAGCCCGCGGGCTTGCTGACGTAGACGATGTCGGTGAGGCGGCGGTCGACGTCCAGGTCCAGTGCGTAGTGACCGTCCTTGTCGGTCGCGACCGTCGTCGCGCCGTCACTGACGCTGACGTCGGCAATCCCACGTTCGCCGGAGTCCCTGCCGCCGTTGCCGTTGGTGTCCTCGAAGACGACACCGCTGACGCCTGCCGCCGTCGGGTCGAACGCCTGGGCGACGACGGGTGTGAGCGGCCGGACCAGGACGAGCGCCGCGAGCGCGCACGTCGCGGCTACCAGCGGTCGTCGCAGCCGCGCCAGGCCGCGGCGCGCACCGAGACTGTCTGCAGTTCCCATAGTGCTCCGTTCGGAGGGTCAGGCGAGGAGGCGTTGGAAGAACCAGACCAGCGCGAGCATGGCCGCCGCCGCCGTCGCGGCGGTGTGTGCAACGGCGGACCAGGTGAAACGGCGGATGAACATCAGGAGTGGGAAGAGCACGCCGACGAGCAGGATCTGGCCGAGCTCGATGCCGACGTTGAAGCTCACCAGGGAACCGAGCAGGCGGGCGTCGAGGTGGTCGGAGAAGCTGAGCGTGCTCGCGAATCCCAGCCCGTGCAGCAGTCCGAACCCGAACACGATGGCGAGCCGGTGCCGCGACTCCCCACCGAGGATGTTCTCTGCCGCGACATAGGCGATGGACAACGCGATCAGGGGCTCGACGACCTGGCTGGGAACGTGCACGAGCCCGAGCACGCCGAGTGCGAGCGTGACGCTGTGGGCGACGGTGAAGCTCGTCGCCACCTTGACGACGCTGCGGAACCCGGGCGCGCCGATCAGGAGGACAGCCAGGAAGAGAACGTGGTCCAGGCCGCCCATGATGTGCTGGACACCCATGCCCACGAACCGCGCGGCCGCCGTCAGCGCACCGGTGCGCCCGGCCTCGAGCTCGCGGTGGGCGTTGTCGAAGACGAAGGCGCCGCGCGCGTTGCCCAGCTGGTAGCTCACGACGTTCGTGTGGTTGTCGACGACGGCGTCCCGCTCGGAGAAGACGTCGTAGCGGATGGAGTACGTGCCGCTGGGAGAGCCCGGACAGGCGAAGACCAGCAGGCTGCGGACGTATGCCGTGCTCTGTCGGTGTGCGACCTCGGCGCTCGCGAGCCGGCTCTCACATCGCACGCCGTCGAGAAAGACGGCAATCCGGTCGGTGAGGTAGCCGGCCAGCCGGTCGCGGTGACGTGCGAGTTGCCGCGCCCGGCCGGCGTCGTCCGCGGGCGCGAAGCCGAGTCCGGCAGCGGCCGCGAGCCGGGTGTACTCGAGGCTCGTATCGAACCGCACCGAACCGCCGACCTGCGTGATGACGGACGTGCCCTCGCTGGAGCGGACGTGCGCGAGGGCGGTGCCGGGCGCGAGCACGACGCACAGGACTCCGAGGAGTACGAGCAGCCTGCGGCCCGAGACGATCACAGCGACGAAGAATAGGGGAAGCGATTGGCTGCATCGAGAGCCAAGGCCGGAACGGACACATGAACATCAGACGCTGGTACGCGGCCACGAGGTGAACGTGTCCGCCCTCCGGCGCGAGGGGCCGCCCGCTGGTGTCAGCGCGCGGTGGACCGCTTCCGCGTTGCGGTCCTGCGGGTGGCGGTGTTGCGGGTGGTGGTGTTGCGGGTGGTGGTGTTGCGGGTGGTGGTCTTGCGCGCTGGGGTGTTGCGGGTGGTCGTCTTACGCGCGGCAGTCTTGCGCGTGGTGGTCTTGCGGGCGGTGGTCTTGCCTGCGGCGGCTTTGCGGGCGGTGGTCTTGCGTGCGGTGGTCTTGCGGCCTGACGACGTACCGGAGGCCGACCGCCCGGACGTACCGGCTGTCGACGCCTTCCTGGTGGCCGCCCGCGTCGTCGACGCCTTCTTTGTTGCGGGCCGCCTCGTCGTGGACCGGGTGCCGGTGCCGGCCTTCGCGGTGGAACGGGGCTTGCGCGCGCTGGTCTTGCGGGTCCGCGCCGCGGGGGTTGTCCCCTCGCGCTTGTTGTCCTGCCGCCCGCTGACGCCACGGGTCAACGTGGTCTCCTGGGTCGTTGCGCCGGTGCGGCGTTCGGCGAGGTAGGTGCCGGCGGCGACGATGGCCGCGACCGGCCACTCGATCACGCCGAGCGCGGCAACCGCCGCGAGTCCGCCGTACCAGAGCATCTGTCCACGCCGTCCCTCCAGCGACACCGGCGGAGACGGAAGGTCCTTCAGCGTGGGCATCTTAGGCATCGGAGGCATCGACAGCTTCGGCATCGACATCTTCCCAAGGCCGAGATCCGGCATCGAGATTCGTGGCACGGAAATGCGCGGGATGCTCATCCTGGGTATCGGAAGGCGCCACATCTCGACGTGCGGCAGCGTCGGATGCGGTACCGGCAGCCTGCCGCCACCCACCGCATGACGTTGCCTGGGTATGGTCGCGCGCCGTGCCGACTGCTTCCGCGTCGGACGTCTGGTCGGTCGCACCCTCGCCTGTGCCATCTGATCCCCCTTCGCACCAACGAGTCTGGGTGGCGGGTACGGCTCGCTGTAGAGCCGAAGGTCCCGGTCGGTGTTCCCGTGCGGCCGCCGTATGGAACGCCTACCCGAACGGGCGAGGGGGCAAGCCCTCCTTGCGCGCCGGCATCCTGCCCGACACTAAGCTCGCGGCATGGACGAACGTCTCCTCGGTCGTACGCGCAAGCCGGTCGGCGTCGTCGGCCTTGGTGCCTGGCAGCTCGGCGCCGACTGGGGCGCGGTCAGCGAGGTCGACGCGATGGCGACCCTGCATGCCGCGGTCGATGCCGGCATCACCTTCGTGGACACCGCCGACGTCTACGGCGACGGGCGCAGCGAACGGATGGTCGGCCGGCTGCGCGCGGAGCGACCGGACGCTGGACTCGTCGTGGCCACCAAGATGGGTCGCCGGATGCCGCAGGATCCCTCCCACTACACACTGGCCAACTTCCGCGCCTGGACCGACCGGTCCCGCGAGAACCTCCAGACGGACACTCTCGACCTGGTGCAGCTGCACTGCCCGCCGACGGCGGTGTACTCGTCCGACGCGCTCTACGACGACCTCGACACGCTGGTCGACGAAGGGCGCGCCGCCGCTTATGGCGTGAGCGTCGAGACCTGTGACGAGGCGCTGACAGCGATCGCCCGACCCGGCGTCGCCACCGTGCAGATCATCCTGAACGCCTTCCGCCAGAAGCCCCTCGAGCGGGTCCTGCCGGCGGCACGGGAGGCCGGTGTCGGCATCATCGCGCGGGTTCCGCTCGCGAGCGGCCTACTGTCGGGCAGGTACGACGAGACGACGGAGTTCGCGGCGGACGACCACCGGCACTACAACCGCTCGGGCGAGGCGTTCGACGTCGGCGAGACCTTCTCGGGCGTGGAGTTCGCGACCGGTCTCGCCGCGGTGCGCCGGCTCCTGCCGCTGGTGCCTCCCCAGGCGACGATGGCGCAGTTGGCCCTGCGCTGGATTCTCGACCTCCCGGCGCTGAGCGTGGTCATCCCGGGGGCGCGCAGTCCCGCACAGGTGGTGTCCAACGTCGCCGCCGCCGACCTGCCACCGTTGCCGCCTGCCACGAACGACCACATCCGCGGGGTCTACTCCGAGCTCGTGCGCCCGCTGGTGCACGACCGCTGGTAGTGCGGGCCGTCAGCGGAATGCGCTGAGCCCGGTGATCGTCTCGCCGAGGATGAGGGTGTGCACCTCGCTCGTGCCCTCGTACGTCAACACGGACTCGAGGTTGTTGGCGTGGCGCAGCACGGGATACTCCAGCGAGATGCCGTTGGCGCCGAGGATGGTCCGGGCGGTGCGCGCGATCTCGAGCGCCACGCGGACGTTGTTGAGCTTGCCGAAGCTCACCTGGTCGGCGCGGAGGTGGCCGTCGTCCTTGCGCCGGCCGAGATGCAGGGCCAGCAGGAGCCCCTTGTTGAGCTCGAGCGCCATGTCGACGAGTTTTTGCTGTGTGAGCTGGAATCCCGCGATCGGCCGACCGAACTGTTCCCGCTCGCGGGCATACCGTAATGCCGTCTCGAAGCAGGAACGGGCCGCGCCCATCGCGCCCCAGATGATGCCGAACCTCGCCTCGTTGAGGCAGGACAGCGGGGCCCGGAGCCCGCTGGCCTCCGGCAGCTGGGCGTCAAGCGGGAGTTGACAGTCGTCGAACAGCAGCTCGGACGTGACCGACGCGCGCAGGGAAAGCTTGCCGTGCATGTCGCGCGTCGTGAAGCCGGGCGTGCCGCGAGGAACGCAGAAGCCGCGCGTGCCCTCGTCGGTGGACGCCCACACCACGGCGACGTCCGCGATCCCGCCGTTGGTGATCCACATCTTCGCGCCGTTGAGGAGCCAGCCGTCGGCCGTACGCCGGGCGGTCGTGCGCATCCCGCTCGGATCGCTGCCATGGTCGGGTTCGGTCAGTCCGAAGCAGCCGATCGCTTCCCCGGTCGCCATCCTGGGCAGCCACTGCTCCTTCTGCGCGGGTGAGCCGTACCGCCACAGGGCGTACATCGCGAGTGAACCCTGCACGGACACGAAGCTGCGCAGCGCCGTGTCCGACGCTTCCAGCTCCATGCACGCAAGGCCGTAGCTGACGGCGTTGGTCCCGGCGCAGCCGTACCCGGACAGGTGCATGCCGAGCAGGCCGAGCGCACCGAAACGGCGAACAAGGGCCGTCGGAAACTCCGCGCGTTCGAACCACCCGGCAAGGTGCGGCTCCGCGTGCTCATCGAGGACCTGCCGCACGGTCCGCTGGATCGCGCGTTCCTCGTCGGTGAGCAGGGCGGACACGTCGAGCAGGTCCGCAGGGTCGGGCGTCGGCTTTGTGCGGCTCATGGCCCGATCCTCCCAGCCCGTCTCTTTCCGGTGGTCAGGCCGGTGGATCCGACGAGCGGCATCTCACCCGCGCCGGAGGGTGACCCCGCCGTCCTCCCGCTTGAACGCTGGCGTTGACCGGTCAGGAGGCAGGGATGAACGTGCGACAAGGGATGCGTGATCCAGTGGTCGGACTCGCGGGGAGGAACGGGCCGCGCAGAGGCAGGCGATGGCGGGGGACGGCTGTGGCGGCCGCGGCCCTCGTACTGCTGGCGGCGGCGAGCGGATGCACCGATGACCCGGGCGTCGACAGCCGGGCGCGTCCGGCGGCCTCGGCGCGGCAGGCGCCAACAGCCTCGGCCAAGGCGAGTCCCACGGCGACCGGCACCGTCTGTGAGCGGGCCCTGGCGGTGCAGAACTCGCTCGGCGCGCTGACGGCGCTCGACTACACCAACCTCGCTGAGGCCCAGGCGGCCATCGCCCAGGTGCAGAAGAACCTCCGGGACCTCCGATCCGCGGCCTCGGCCGAGTGGGAGAAGCAGGTCACAGCGCTTTCCACGGAGGTCTCCCAGCTCGGCGTGGCCATCGGCAACCTGAAGGGGCAGAACACCTCGTCAGAGGCCTGGCAGGCGCTCGGGGCGGCGGCCGCGGACGTGGGTGAGAGTGCGTCCGACCTGCGCGACAGCCTCTCGTCGAGCTGTCCGGAGCTGCAGAAGGGCCTCGACGACGAACCTGGTGATCGCTGAGCCGGACGCGCGATAAGCAACCGTGGTTGACTGAAGCCGAATCAGTCAACTACGGTTGCTTACATGTCCGACCTGGAGATCCCCACTTCGCTCGAGCCCGCTGACGGCCTCGCCGCCGTCGCGGCGTTACGGCGCCTGGCCGACCAGCTCGAGGACGCCGCCGTCGAGCGGGCGATGCGCACCGGCTGGAGCTGGCCCCAGGTCGCCGAGGCGCTGGGAGTGACCCGCCAGGCGGTCCACAAGAAGCACGCCAAACGGCTCATCGCCGCCGGCGTCGAGCTGAGGAGACGCTGACCATGTCCACGTTCGGCAGATATCTCCACACGATCATCGACCGCGGCGTGGACGAGGCCCGCATGGATGGGTCGTCGACATTCGAGGCACACCACCTCCTGCTGGCGATCGCCGCCGGAACGGAGGACGAAGCCGGTGAGGTTCTCGCCTCGGTGGGGCTGGACCGGCAGGCGATCCGGGACGCGCTGGACAAGGAGTTCGAGCGCAGCCTGAACGCGGTCGGGGTGTCGCTTCCGGCCTTCGAACTCCCGCGGCGGACGCTCGCAGGACGTCCGGGTCCGGGCACGTCGGCCCGGCTGGCGTTCGAGCGCGGTTTCGGGTCCGCCCCGCGCAGGCGGGACCTGCGGCCGGCCCACCTGCTGCTCGGGATCCTGCAGGCACCGGTCGGCACGGTGCCGCGTGCACTCGCGCTGGCGGGTGTCGGCCAGGCCGACCTGCGGACCCGCGTACACCAGACGCTTGCCGACGACACCGACTGACGTACCGACGACGCACCGCTCGGGTCCGCACCGCTCGGGTCCGCACCGCTCGGGTCCGCACCGCTCGGGTCCGCGGCGGTGCGTCGGAGCGTTCGTGCGTGGGCGGGCTTCGCTAGCCCGCCCAGAGCTCCTCCTGAGGGTGGACCAGGGCCGTCGCGCCCTCGATCGCGAAGATCTCGACGGTCGCGCCCTCGGGGATCACGAGCGAGGAGTCGTACGGGCGAGCGGTCCACTCCTCACCGCCGATCCGGACCCGTCCGGCGTGGCGGGTGATCTCGGCCAGGACCAGCGCCTCGCGGCCGACCAGTGCTGCCGCGCCGGAACGCATGATCGGCACCCGGCGCAACACGTGCTGGCCGAGTGGACGGGCGAACACGACGAGCAGGACCGTGCTCACGCAGAAGAAGGCGAACTGGGAGGGCGCGCCGAGCCCGACAGCGGCAACCATCATCGCCACCAACGCCGCTCCGGCTCCCGACACCAGATAAAGCGTGCGGTTGAAGAGCTCGGCCAGTCCTAGACCGATCGCGATGATCAACCAGACGACCCACGCATCCATGGCTCCACCCGCTCATAGGGCCGGTCATTGCCCTGCCTCGACCGTAGCCCTGAACGACCCGGGGAGATGGACGAACCCGTCGGCGCAGAAGGGGAAGTCGCGGACGATCCGCGCCTTCCGGCCGACCCACTCCGCCGACTCTGCCCACCTGGCTACCAAGCCGCCGGGCATGGGCGGGGAGTCCGGAAACGGACGGTGCGTTGCCAGATCCGGCCGGCCGGCGCCGGCCTCCTGACAACGACGAAGGGGACGTACACGATGGTCTGGAGACAAGCTGGTCCAACTGGTACCGTCACGTCCGCCGATGGCACGAAAGTGGTCTGTCGGGCAGAGGGCGCACGGGGGTCTCTGGTGTCGAACCGCGCAGGCCTGTCCCGGCCATGCGCGACTGGTGCAGGTCAGACGCGAGGAGAGATTCGATGCGCGAGGGCAGCTCACGGGGCGCACGCGAAGTGGTCGGATTCAGGTCCAGGCGGGAGTTCCTCAAGGCTGCGGGCGGTGCGGCCGGCCTGCTCGTCGGTGGCTCCCTGCTGAGTGCGTGCAGCAAGAAGGGCAGCGGCGGGTCGTCCGACGTCACGCTGTCGGTGAGTACGGGCGGGCCGTGGGGTCCGATGCCGACGAAGAAGGAACAGAAGGCGTCGATCGGGAACCTCGCCTACGCCGAGTCGCTGCAGACCTGGCTCTCCAAGAACCCCGGCGTGAAGCTCAAGAAGGTCAACGTCGACGTCTGGAACCAGGAGACCATCACGACGGCCCTCTCGGGAGGGACCGCACCGGCCGCGTTCATCAGCAACGTGATCGGCTCGTGGGACGCGGCGGGAATCCGCTCCGCATTCCTCCAGGGACTTGCGGCCGACGTCACCCAGCTCGTCGACGACAGCAAGCTCCTTCCCAAGCTGGCGACGTACGCGAAGCCGATCTGGGAGCAGATCTGGAACGTCGACGACAAGTACTACGCCGCGCCCAACGCGTACAACACCGGTGTCGGCATCCACTACCGCCGCGACCTCGTGAACGAGCTCGGGCTCAAGGAACCCGCGCCGGGCTGGACCTGGGCGGACGTCCGCGAGCTCGCCAAGGGCATGACCGAGGGCAAGCGTAAGGGAATCGCCCTGCAGGGTTGGGGTCTCGCGAGCAGCGTCGCCGCGGAGGGGTTCGAGCTCCTGTCCCAGCTGCCCGCGCCGTCGACGTCCTGGAACTGGAGCTGGGACTACGACAACAACCGCGACTACTGGACCCAGATCATCTCCGACATGCGCGCGATGAAGGTCGAGGACAAGTCGGTCCTCGCCGACGTCACGTTCGGCGACGGGGAGATCTGGAACGCGTTCGTACGCGGCGACGCCTGCATGCACACCAACACGGTGGTCTTCTACACCTCCGAACCCACCGCGGAGACGACGCACATGACGCTCGCGAAGAAGCTGGACAAGCCGCTCGAGGAGGTCGTCGGCTGGGCTCCGCTCCCGATCGGCCGGAACGGCTACGGCGCGTCCGGACTCTCCCAGGGTCAGATCGACGCGGTGTCGTTCAGCCCCGACCTGAAGGAGGACGAGCTCTCGACGATGTTCGACCTCCACGTGTACATGATCGGCAAGGGCTTCGTGGAGCAGAAGAACATGCTCTTCGAGAAGACCAAGGATCTCAAGCAGGTCTACAACTTCGCCAACATCACCCCCGTGCTGAAGGACTCGCTCGACGGCATGCCCGGATCGCCGGACGAGGCGTGGGGCACCCGCTTCATGGATGCCGTCCGGGCCGCGAGCGAGCACCCGCTCGTCCCCGACAGCGCGTGGTACATCCCGGTCGAGGAGCAGTCCGGACCGACCAGCAACGCCTCGGACGACGCGTTCTCCAGGTGGTGGTACGAGACCGGGAAGGTCGACATCCCGGCCGACCTCGACAAGCTCGGCAAGGTCCGCAACAGCCAGGCCAAGAGCTTCACTTCCAGCGTTCCGGACGAGAAGTTCGTCGCGGGCGCGAAGAAGTACTACGAAGCGCAGGAGACGTTCTGGAAGCGGAACGGGCCGGAGTTCTACGACAACGTCTTCAGCGACTTCTACGAGGAGAAGGTCAAGCCCGCGCTCAACGCGTGAGTCAGTGCAGACGCACGCGCGGGTCGAGCACGGCGTAGGCCACGTCCACCAGGACGTTGGCGACGATGACGGCGGCGGACGCGAACACCACGATACCGATGATGACCGGCAGGTCCTGTTGGTTGATCGCGTCCACCGCCGTCTTGCCCAGACCGTCGATGCTGAACACCGTCTCGGTGACGACCACGCCTCCGACGAGCTGCCCGAGGTCGATGCCGAACTGCGTGACGACCGGCGTCAGGGCACTGCGCAGGCCGTGCCGGTAGATGACCCGGTGTTCGGTCAGTCCCTTGCTGCGCGCCGTCCGGATGTAGTCCTCACCGAGGACGTCGAGCATCGAGGCCCGGGTGAGCCGGGTGTACGTGGCCGCGAGCACGAGCGCCAACGTGAGCCACGGCAGCACGAGGTGGCGGAACCATTCCAGCGGGCTCTCGGTGAGCGAGACGTAGCCTCCGGCGGGGAACACCGGGAAGCCGACCAGCGTGAGCTGGTAGTAGAGGAAGAACAACAGGAGCAGCCCGAGCAGGAACGTCGGCATCGAGTAGAAGAACAGCGCGAAGCTCGTGAGCGCCCGGTCGGCGAACGACCTCGGGTGCACGGCCGCCACCACCCCGTTGAAGACGCCCAGCGCCATCCAGATCACCGCGGCACCGGCCGCGAGCGACACGGTCGCGGGGAGGGCCTCGATGATGATCGTGGTGACGGGGACCTGGTGGTAGTAGTCGTACCCGAGGTTGCCGTGCAGGGCGTTCCACACGAACGAGAGGTACTGCTTCCACACCGGCTGGTCGAGTCCGAGGCGCGTCTCGATCAGCGCGATGGTCTGCGGGGTCGCCTGGCGTCCGGCAAGGGTACGGGCGACGTCGGTGGGTGCGACGAAGAAGATCGCGAACACCAGCATCGTGATGAGGATCAGGACGACGGCTCCGAGGAGCGTCCGCCGGATCAGGAAGCGGGCCATCGTCGACCTCCGCTGGTCATCTGCCGCCTACCGCGCTCGGAGGCGGTCGGTGCCGGGGTCGAACGGCGTCCCGTACGCCGTCGCCGAACAGGTTGAACGCCAGCGTGGTGATCACCAGAGCGGCGCCCGGAAACACGATGAACCACCACGCCACCTGGTAGTAGTTGACCGCCTCGTTGAGCATCCCGCCCCAGGTCGGCGTGGGCGGCGGGACTCCGAGCCCCAGGAACGACAGCGTCGCCTCGACGACGATGACCGTGGGGATGAGCAGCGTCGTGTAGACGATGATCGGCGCCATGACGTTCGGCAGCACGTCGACGAAGAGAATCCGCCAGTCGCTGGCGCCGAGCGACCTGCCCGCCTCGACGAACTCACGTTCCCGAAGCGAGAGCACCTGCCCGCGTACGATCCGCGCGACGGCGGCCCAGCTGAACGCGCTGATGGCGACGATGGCGACCAGCAGGCTCGGCCCGGTCACCGACACGAGCGAGATGGCGAACAGCAGGAACGGAAAGGAGAGTACGACGTCGACCAGCCGGGCCAGCACGGTGTCGACCAGGCCGCCGAAGTAGCCCGCCGCGAGCCCGACCAGGACCCCGACGACGACCGTGAGCAGGGTGGCGACCACCCCGACGAGCAACGAGATCCTTGCCCCGTAGGCGATCCGGACGAGGATGTCGCGGCCAAGGTCGTCCGTACCCAGCCAGAACTCCGTGCTCGGCGGCTTCGGGAGCCCGTCGGGCGTGAGACCTGTCGTGCGGTACTGCGTGTCGACACCATGACCCGTGAGCCAGCTGAACACCGGCGCGAACACCGCGACGCACACGATGAGGACGACGACGGCCGCCGAGGCGATCGCCACCCGGTCCCGGCGCAACCGCTCCCACGCCAGCCGCCAGGGGTTGCGGCCCTCGATGGTGCCGGGCTCGGCCAGTTCCAGCTCGAAGTCCGGTGGTCCGGTGGTACTCACCCGTGCCCTCCGTTCACGACGGTCCGCCCGGTGCCGGATCCGCATCGGCGTCGTCTGCGCCGTCTCCGTCCTCGGATGCGAACGCGGGGCGCTCGTCTGACAACCGCTCGCCCGGCTCGACCGGGAAGTGGCAGGCGGTGCGGTGACCGGTCGGGTCAGCGTCCCTGGGAACCAGCAGCGGTTCCTCGTGGACGCAGCGCTCCCGCGCCTTGGGGCAGCGTGGGTGGAACCGACAACCCGCCGGCGGCGCGACCGGCGAGGGCACGTCGCCGCGCAGGATGATCTGGTCGCGTCGTTCGGACCGGTCTGGATCGGGCACGGGCACCGCGGACAACAGTGCGGCGGTGTACGGATGACGCGGCCGCCCGTGCAGCGAGTCGACATCGCCGATCTCAACGATCTTCCCGAGGTACATCACCGCCACCCGGTCGCTCACGTGCCGGACGACGGACAGGTCGTGCGCGATGAAGACGTACGTGAGGGCGAACTCGCGCTGCAGATCGGCGAGCAGGTTGATGATCTGCGCCTGGATCGAGACGTCCAGGGCCGACACGGGTTCGTCGCACACGACGAGCCGGGGACGCAGGGCCAGCGCTCTGGCGACGCCGATCCGTTGCCGCTGCCCGCCGGAGAACTCGGCCGGAAACCTGTTGTAGTGCTCGGGGTTGAGCCCGACCACCTCCATCAGATCCTGTACGCGACGCCTGCGCTGGGCTCCCGACGCGACGCCGTGGATCGCGAACGGGTCACCGATGATCGAGCCGACCCGGCGACGGGGATTCAACGAGCCGTACGGATCCTGGAAGATCATCTGGATGTCGCGCCGCAACGGTCGGAGGTCGCGCCGCGACGTCGTGGTGATGTCGTCGCCGGCGAACACCACCCGGCCGGACGTGACGTCGTGCAGCCTGGTCATGCAGCGCCCGAGCGTCGACTTCCCGCAACCGGTCTCGCCGACGAGTCCCAGGGTCTCGCCGGAACGGACCTGCAGGCTCACGCCGTCGACCGCACGGACGTGATCGCTTTCGCGCCCGTGCCGGATGAGCCGCCGGGACGACAGGGGGAACCACTTGTGCACGTCGTCGAGCTCGAGCAGGATCTCGCCGGCCATCGTCAGGTCTCCACACCGGCGGACTGGACGTGTTCCCTCGCCGCCGCCCGGCCCGCCGGGTCGAGCGGCAGCCAGCAGGCCGAGCGGTGCGCGAGGTCGCCCTGGACCGGCCGCAGCGGCGGCACCTCCGCGCGGCAGCGGTCGAACGCGTACGGGCACCGCGGGTGGAAGGGACAGCCCGTGGGAAGCCGGATCAGGCTCGGTGGCGTGCCTCGGATGGGTCGCAGCCTGGTCCGGACGCCGCCGTCTGCCGGCAGTGAGCGCAGCAGGCCTTCGGTGTACGGATGGTGGTACCGGTAGAAGAGCGTGCGCCGATCGGCGCGTTCCATCACACTGCCCGCGTACATCACCACGATCTCATCGGCCACGCCGGCGACGACGCCGAGGTCGTGGGTGATGAGGATGACGGCGGTGCCCGCGTCCCGCTGCAGGTCCGCGAGCACCTGCAACACCTGTGCCTGCACGGTCACGTCGAGCGCCGTGGTCGGTTCGTCGGCGATCAGCAGATCCGGACCGAGCGCGGTCGCCATCGCGATCATCGCCCGCTGCCGCATGCCGCCGGAGAACTGGTGCGGGTAGTCGTCCACGCGGCCCTCGGCGTGGGGAATACCCACCCGGTGCAGGAGTTCGACGGTCTGCCGGCGTGCCTCGGTCCGTGACACCGGCCGGTGCGCGCGGATCACCTCGGCGATCTGCCAACCCACGCGATAGTAGGGATGCAGGCTGGACTGCGAGTCCTGGAACACCATCCCGATGCGTGCGCCGCGTAGCTGCCGGAGCTCCTCGCCGCCCATCGTCAACAGGTCCTTGCCATCGAAGAGTGCCTGCCCGCTGACGTCGGCGCCGCGGGTGAGGCCGGCGATGGTCTGCGTGGCCACGCTCTTGCCGGAACCCGACTCGCCGACGATCGCAAGTGTTTGGCCGGGCCGTACGTCGAACGAGACACCGCGGACGGCCTGGACGACCCCGTCGGGCGTGCGGAACGACACCTGCAGGTCCTCGACGGCGAGGAGCGGGCCCGGCCCGTCGTTCATCCGCCCTGCTTGCCCCGCTCCAACCAGACGTTCGTCGGGTCGAAGTTCTGCAGTGCCGGGATGTAGACCGGGTTCCGGAGTTGGGAGGCGTGGTAGTTGGCCTGGACCGGGTTCGTGATCGGGTAGAACGGCGCATCCTTCATGACCTGCCGGTCGGCCTGTGCCCACAGGTCCTCGGTGGTCGCCGTCGTAGCGGCCGACGACGCCTGCCGGACCAGGCGGTTGGTGGCCGGGTTGGAGTAGAAGCCGAAGTTGCTTCCTGACGGCGGGTACGACGCCGGGCCCGCGAACAGCGGACCGAAGAACGACAGCGCCGCGTTGCCGTACCAGTCCGGGCCCCAACCGGCGAGGGAGACGTCCCACACACCGCGCCGCGCGACGCTCGGCACCTGCACGTACTTCGTGTAGAAGTCGGCGTTCGGTACCGCGACACCCTGGACGGTGATCCCCGCCGCCTTCAGGTCCTGCTGCACGGTGGCGAACGTCTTGCGCCCGCCCTCGGAGGCGTTGCGGTACAGCAGCTTCAGGGTGAGGCCCTTCGGATACCCCGCGGAGGCGAGCAGTTGCTTGGCCTTCTTGACATCGTGCGGGTACGGATCGAACTTCGTGCTGCCCAGGATCGAGGGCGGTAGGACGTGGGTGAGCGGGGGATTGACGCGCGGGCCGCCGAGTGCCTGGATGATGTGGCCGCGGTTGACGGCGTGCATGAGAGCCCGCCGGACCGCTGGCTTCCCGAGCGCCCCGCCGTTGTTGGGCGAGACCGTGTTGAAGACGAGGTACGGGTTGGACGAACCGGTGACGCCGAGGTTGAGGTTCGGGTCCTTGCGGGAGATCAGCGCGGGCAGCTGTGACGGCGGCGGGAAGTTGTCCCACTCCATGTCGGCACCCTGCGTACCGGTCTCGAGCTGCTGCTGGGTCGACTCCTGGCTCACGGTCTGGTCGATGACGACCTTGTCGACGTACGCCTTGCGGATGGGGTCGGACTTGGGGTTCCAGGCCGGGTTGCGTACGAGCACGATCTGCTTCGTGGGCGAGTAGGTCTGGATCTGGTAGGGCCCGTCGGAGCGGGCGTTCCGTGCCAGACCGAGACTCGCCGGCGCGTAGTCGAGGGACTCCTTGGGGGCGGGGGAGAAGGCCGGCAGGGTCAGCATGTCGACGAAGTACGTGGCCGGATGCGTCAGCTTGAAGACGAGGGTGGTCGGGTTCTTGGCCTGCACGCCCGAGATCTCGTGGGAGTTGACGTAGGCGGCGATCGCCTTCGCGTTCTGGGCGACCTTGGCAAAACCGGCGCAGAACGTCGGGTAGCCGACGATGAGGTCGGCGAAGTCCGGTGTGCCGCCGAACGGTTGGATCGGGTTGCAGGTGCGCTTCAGCCCGCGTACGGCGTCCTGGGCGGTCACCTGGCGGTGCGGTGAGGTGTTCCACCTGGCGTCGTCCCGAAGGGTGATGGTGTAGGTCCGGCCGTCCGCGCTGATACCGCCGTTCCCCTCCGTCGGGATCTTCGTCGCGAGGTCGGGCGCCGCGGTCGTCGCCTTGCTGGCCTGGGCGGGATAGGTGAAGAGCTGCCGGCTCCACATCCGCAGTCCGAGATAGCCGATGGTGTAGTAGCTGATGTTGGGATCCATGTAGTCGACGTCACCCGAGCCGAGCATGTTCAGGGTCCCGCCCCTGACCGGCTCGCCCTGGTCCGGGGACTCCGAGGTCGTACCCCCGCTGCACGACGCGACGGCGAGGACGAGCACGCAGAGTCCGGCGGCGGCCCGCGCCCAGAACGTCCAGGACGCCGAGCGGCCGCGCGGGAGCTGAGACGGACCCGACGAAACCGACGATATGAGCATGCGGCCAGGTCACCTCCTGCAGGAATTCCCGGCCGCCGATAGTCGCCTTTTCGTCGTGCGTTATCTGATTCTGGAACGCCTTTTGTCGATCAGCGGAGGGGCCAGGCAGCCACCAGCTGATGGAACAGACATTACGGGAACCAGTCCGGCAGTACTGGAGGAATCGCTGTGCAGAAGGGGTCTTACGCGTCAGTGCTCCCGATGCGAGATAGACCAGGAATTAATGTCCGACCTCACTCGCGGATGGCGTGAGAGACGACTTTCCCGTTCGTCATGGGAATGGCCGTCAATAGCGGATTGACAGATGACCAGTCGGCGAGCGGTACGACCCGTGCCCGCGGGGACCGGCGCGATGGCGGGGCGAAGGGCCCGAAGCCGCGTCCGTACGCCGGTTCACGCCTCCCGGGCGGGACGACCATTGGCTCGGGCGGGCGGGTATTTGGTCTCTGTGGTGCGACCTTGCCGGTGCGAGAGGTTAGAGGCGAATCAATGGGGTTGTCCTGCCTGGGGAGGACCGAACCATGAGTGAGGCCACCATGACCCTCGGGTCATCCAACGGGGCTCCGGCCCAGCGGCCTGTGATCGTGGTCGGCGTCGACGGTTCGGCCGCGTCGGACGCGGCCGTGCACTGGGCCGCCGACGAGGCGGCGCGTAAGAACGCCCGACTTGTCCTGGTGCACGTGCGCCAGCCCGTGCTCGGCTCCGTCATGACCGTCGAGTCCCGCCGCTACCGCGCCCTCGCGGTCAACGACGCGATCGGGCTCCTGTGGCAGCAGGTGACGGCCCTCCAAGCACGCGAGGTCGACGCCGTGGGACGGGTGGGTGACGGCTGTCCCGACGAGGTGCTGATCGAGACCTCCCAGAACGCCGACCTGCTCGTACTCGGCGCCGAGGGCAACGGGCGGCACCGCGGGCTGCTGCTCGGAGATGTCGCGCAGCGCTGCGCCCGCAACGCCGCCTGTCCGGTGGTTCTCATCCCGCCTCCGGGCGGCCGCGCGGTCGCCTGACCGGCACCGCCACCGCGAACGGCTCAGGGCTCGAGCGGCACCTGCCAGATCAGCACCGTTCCGCCCTGCTGGCCGGGATCGATCGAGAGCGCGCCGCCGAGCCGGTTGGCTCGTTCGGTCATGTTCGTGAGCCCGCTGCGGCGGGGCGGGTCGGCCGGGATGCCCACGCCGTTGTCCGTGACGTGCAGCTCGAAGACGCGGTGCAGGACGTCGGCCCTGATGAGCACGTCGGCGTGGCTGGCGTGCGCGTGGCGTACGACGTTCGTGAGCGCCTCACGCAGGGTGGCGAGCACCTCGGGACGCATCGGGTCGGGTACGGCCGAGTCCAGCGGCCCCTCGAGCGCGACCCGCGGCTCGAACCCGAGGGACGCGGCCGCGTCCTGGGCGATCTCGAGGACCTGTCCACGCAGGCTTCGGCGGTCGCCGGCGCGCTCCTGCAGCGAGAAGATCGTCCGGCGGATCTCCTGGATCGTCGTGTCGAGGTCGCGTACGTAGCCACCCACCCGCTCGGCGAGGTCCGCCCGCACGACCTGGCGGGAGATCCCCTGCAGCCCCAGGCCGACCGCGAAAAGGCGCTGGATCACGTGGTCGTGGAGGTCGCGGGCGATCCGGTCGCGGTCCTCGAAGACGGCCAGGCGGCCGCGGTCCTCCTGGGCCCGCGCGAACTCGAGCGCCAGGGCGGCGTGGCCGGCGAACGTGGTGACCATGTGCATGTCGGAGGGGTCGAAGCCGGGCTGGACGTCCGGCCGGGTGACGATCAGGACGCCGAGCATGTGGGGTCCCGACGCCAGCGGGACGAGGAGCATCGAGCCGCCCTTGAGCTGCGCCGCCCGACCGCCGTCGCCGTCCCAGCCGAACGCCGCGGCGTCGCCGTCGAACACGTACGGCCGGCTGGTTCGGAGGACGTCGCCGATCGGGGTTCCCGCCGTCGAGACGCGCTCGTTGCGGAGGTGCTCCGCGTGCGGGCCCGCCACCGCCTCGAGCACGAGGTCGCCGCCCTGCTCGTCGACGAGGGCCAGCATCGACAGCTCCGCGCCGGCGACCGCGCGGGCACGTTCGACGATCAGGTCGAGGGTCTCGCCCGGGGAGGCGCCGCTCAGGAGGTGGCCGGTGATCTCCGTCGAGGCGAGCAGCCAGCTCTCGCGGCGGCGGGACACGTCGTAGAGCCGGGCGTTCTCGATCGCGATGCCGGCCGCGGCGGCGAGGGCGACCACGACCTCCTGGTCCTCCTCGGTGAAGTCGCCGCCGCCCTGCTTCTCGGTGAGATAGAGGTTGCCGAACGCCTCGCCGCGGACGAGGACGGGCACGCCCAGGAAGGACCGCATCGGCGGGTGGTTCGCCGGAAATCCGGAGGAGTGGGGGTGTTGGGCCAGGTCGTGCAGCCTGATCGGTCGCGGGTCGTTGATCAGCAGCCCCAGGATCCCCTTGCCCGTCGGCAGGTGACCGATCCGCTCCCGCATCTCCTGTGTGAAGCCGGTGTAGGTGAACTCGATCAGGGTCCGGTCGGGGCCGATCACGCCGATTGCGCCGTAGCGGGCGCCTACGAGGTCGCAGGAGGAGCGGACGATGCGCTGCAGAACCTCGGGCAGGGCGAGGTTGCTCGCCACCGAGACCACCGCGTCCAACAGGCGGTGGACCCGGCGTTCGTTCTCGACGAGCTGGTCGGCACGGTCGACGAGCTCGCGAAGCAGAGTCTCGAGGCGCAGCCTGCTCAGGTCGGGCAGCACGAGGTCGTGCTGTGTCCGCAGTTCCCTGGGATCAACAGGACCCGGAGACTCGTCCGCGTCCATATGGAACCCTCCTCTGGTGAAACAACCATCAGGCTAGTCCACCCCACTGGATCGTGATGCGAAACCTCCCTCGGGCCAACTCGCCGAATCCATTGCACAGAAAGGCTCTGGACGTCGCGTGGTGAGCGGAATCGCGCAAGTCGACGATTCGGGGACCGAATTCCTGGCATCGGTTCCACTCGGCGCGAAAGTTCGATCAAAGCTGGTGATCATCACGTTAGTACCTCCCTGCCGGGAGTTGTCGACCCAGACCTTTGACGAACCGTCCATAACGTACAAATAGCCGGCCGCGGATCGCGGTGGACGGGGCCGGGCGCGGTTCGGCCCAGGGGAGCGGGGCAGACCGGCCCGGCACGGTGTGGACCAACGGCGGCCCCCATGTGACCTCTGGCAGCGGCGGAAGAGGCGGTTGCTCTCCTTGAGTAGTCGGGTACGCAACCCCTTCTTGACAGTCCCCGTTCGGCAGGACCGCCTCCAGGAGTGAGTGCATGTCGCCCCACCACGGCTCGCCCGCCATGCCGACCCGGCCCTTCATCCCGCAGCAGCGCTCGACGACGCGCGTGTTCGCGCCGGAGCCCGACCGTTCGGGCAGCGCAGCCGGTCACCCGGGTGGCATCGCCGGCCGGTGGCTCGCCGTTCTCAGACTGGCGACCGGCGCGGCCTTCCTGTGGGTGGCCGTCCAGCAGTCGCCAACGGCGTCGGGGGCGGTGGAGTGGGTCTGGATCGCCGGACTCACCGCGGTCGGTCTCGGTGTCGCGCTCGGCGTCGGCCTGCGGATCGCCGCGGGAACGGGATCGGCGCTCCTCGTCCTCGCGTGGGCCGCGGGATGGCCCATGGCGGCGGTCGCGGCCAGCGGACACGAGTCTTCTGCCGCTCCGGCCGGGCTGGGTGGGTTGCCTCTGGTCTACGCGCTCGTGCTGGTCGTCCTCGCCGTCACCCACGCCGGACGGACGTGGGGGCTGGGCAGAGGCTGGGCGGCCCTTCCGGTCGTCCGTCGCCACCACTGGATGATCTGACGGCGCGCCGATCCGGCTGCTGATCCAAGGGTTGGTCCTGCCGGAGGCTTCCTGACCGCTGGTAGGACTGCGGAGGAGGGCTCCACGCACTCAGGAGACCGCGCCAGCCGTCCTCGGCATGAGCCGGCGGCCCTGGATGATCTCCATGCCGATCCGGATGAAGTGCACGCTCTCCTCGGGCGACCAGCTCGGGATGGGCAGGCTGGACAGCCGGGCGACCTCGGCTTCGTCGGTGACCGCCTCCGCGTGACCGACCACGGTGACGCTCCAACCGCGCGCGTCCTCGACATCGATCTCGTCCACCTCGAAGGCGACGATGGCGTTCCGGGCGGCGGCGGCGAGCTTGGACCCGTCTGCGGTTCGTAGCACGACGCAGTCGCCGTCCACGACGAAGTTGACTGGCTGGACGGCGGGGAGCGCCTGGTCGGTGAAGACCACTCGCCCGATGGGAACCTCGCCGAGGAGGCGGAGGCACTCGGAGGGGCTGAGGACCTCCAGTCCGTGGGTGTCGAACATGGGCTCCTTCTCACCGCTGGTCGAGGCCGGCTCCCGTTCTCCAAAGGTTGCGCACCGGCGGACGTGGGAATGAAGAGTCCAAGGTCCCGAACCGTGGGGTGAAGGCTCAAGCCGCCGCCAATTGCGGCCGGTCGAAGTCCCGGACTCTGCCACAACACGGACAAGCTCGCCGAGCCGTCCGACGCACCGCTCAACGCTGATGCGCCCGCGACCTGCCAGGAACAGCGCAAAGGCCTCATGCGAGGGGACCTTGGTCCCTATTCGTAGAAACTGTCTCACGAAAGTCTGGCCGCTGGGTCGCCGTACCGAGAGCGGGATCCGAGGAGTGTGGCCTTTGAGTGTGTACGGATTTCCGCCGCCAGGTGGGATCGTCGTGGGCGTCGACGACGGGCCGTCTGCCCGTAGCGCCGTCGTCTGGGCGGCCCGCGCGGCATCGAGGCGTCGCGTCCCGCTGGTCGTGTGTCACGCGTACCAGTCCAGCGACGCACGGACCGATCTCGAGCTCTCCGGAGCCGCTCGCAACCGAGCGTGGCGTACCGCGAGGTACGGCGTCGAGATGGCCCAGGCGGAGGTCCCAGGCGTCCAGGCTGTTCCGTGGGTAGGTGAGGGATCCACGGCCCAGGTGCTGGTCAACGCGGTCAAGCGACCCGAGTTCATCGTGGTCGGTTTCCGTACGCATGGCCAGCTGGCGGCCGAGCTGCTCGCCACGTTCTGTGGGTGGGCCGACGCCCTCGAGCCGTGCCCGGTGGTGGCGGTGCCTGCGCGGAGCGGCGCACGGCGCCGGTTGTCACCGGGCCGTCGAGGGACGGCCCACCGGCGACACGGCCAGATCGTGGTGGCGTCCGCGGGGGGCCAGGGACACGACGCCGTGGTCCGGTTCGCCACCACCGAGGCCGCCCTCCTGGGCGACCGGGTGGTGGAGACGCCGGTCCCGGGCTTCGACCTCGAGCTCAGCGACCCGGGGGACTCTCTCGCGATCCTCGCGAAGGACGCGGACCTACTCGTGGTCGGCAAACCGGTGGACAGCGCTCCGGAGCGGCTCCGTACGCCGGCCCGTGAGGCCGGGTGCGTCGTGGACCTGCCGTCGGTGACGCTGGGGGCGGCACTGGGATTCGGCGAGTTCCGGCACCTGGGGACGCCGGTTGCCGTGGTCCCGGTCGGATCTGCGGAGGACGAAAGCGCCGGCCGTCGGGGGGCGGTCAGGTGTGGCGTGGCGATGGGGGGACCGAAGAAGTTCGCCACGGCGGGGGGCGTGCGGGTGCCAGCAGCACGGAAGGTCTCGGCGAACGCCGAGGGCTCCCGAACTGCCACGGGGGTGGCAGCGGCACGAATCTGGGCGCGTGGGAGCCGATCCCACGCGAGCGGAGGTGGGGCACTGTCGGCGGGTCAGCCAGCAGCGGGTACAACTGTAGAAGGGCCCCGTGAAGGCGGCCGTACGCGAGCGCGGAGAGAGGTACTCGATGGCCATCAAGGTCTTCCTCTTGGACGATCATGAGGTGGTCCGAGTCGGACTGCGCCAGCTGCTCGAGGAGGAATCCGACATCGAGGTCGTCGGTGAGGCGTCGACGGCCTCCCAGGCGCGTGCACGCGTGCCCGCCCTGCGCCCCGATGTCGCCGTCCTCGACGTTCGACTGCCCGACGGCGACGGTGTCACGGTCTGCCGCGACATCCGTTCGGCGATGGACCCGCCGCCCGCATGCCTGATGCTCACGTCGTTCTCCGACGACGAGGCATTGTTCGACGCGATCATGGCCGGCGCTGCCGGCTACCTCCTCAAGCAGGTGAGCAGCAACGACCTCGTGGGCGCCGTCCGGCGGCTGGCGACCGGCGAGTCCATGGTCGACCCCGCACTCACCGCCGCGGTCCTCGAACGCCTCCGGCGCGGACCGGAGCAGGAGGACCCGCGCTACGCGGCGCTCACCGACCAGGAACGCCGCATCCTCGACCTGATCGCGGCCGGCATGACCAACCGGCAGATCGCACAGCAGATGTTCCTGGCCGAGAAGACCGTGAAGAACTACGTCTCCGGGATGCTCCGCAAGCTCGGGATGGAGCGACGCACCGAGGCTGCCGTCTTCGCGGTGGAGCGCACCCGCAAGGACCGCGCGCTCGGCCCGCCGGTCTGACCTCGGCCCGCACTCCCTCCCGGCGTCGGGCGCGTCCAAGCTGACCGACCGACGGCGCGGATCAGACGTTGCCGACCACACCAGGCCGTCCGGCCCATCACCGGCCAACCTTTGGCCCCTGCCCTCGGATCCCTGCGTTCCCTAACGTTCTGGGCATTCGTGGCGAACGTGTGCCGTCAGGATCACCTGGCCTGGAACGCGTGAACGGTGCGCGAGTGCGTACGGGGGGAGTTCCATGGGCGGCGAACGGCGGCCGGTGGTGGTGGGCGTCGACGGCGGTGACGCGAGCGGCATGGCGGTTCGGTGGGCCCTCGCCGACGCGCGGAGTCGCCGTGCTCCGCTGCGGCTCGTCCACGTCCGCCAGGCGCCGTCCGACGACAGCTGGGACCAGCCCCCGTGGCGGGATGGCGGTCCGCCGCTCACCGAGTCCGACGGGTTGCTCGAGGAGGCGCTCGCGGAGGTCCGCGCTCGTCCGGCGAGCGAGGTAACGGTCACGGGGGCGCGGGTCGACGGTAGCCGCGTGGGTGTGCTCGTCAGCGAGTCGGAGCTGGCCTCCGTGCTGGTCGTGGGCGCCCGCGGCCTCGGACGGCTGACCGGTGCGGTCCTCGGGTCGGTGAGCTCGGCGGTCGCGGCCCGCGCGTCGTGTCCGGTCGTGGTGGTACGCGGCCTGGCCGGTTACCCCGAGGGACATGTCGTCGTCGGACTCGATGGCGGAAACCAGTGCGAACGGGTCCTCGAGTACGCGTTCGACCACGCGAGCCGGCACCGGCTGCCCCTTCGCGCCGTGTTGTGCCGGCGACCCACGACGGGTGCGACGCCGAGTGACCGTCAGGGGGGCGACAGTCGCGCGCGAGCGTCCCATGCCATGGCGGCGGCGATGGCGGGCTGGCAGGACAAGTATCCGGACGTACCCGTCGAACGGCACGTTCTCGAGGGTCACCCGGTCGACTGCCTGCTCGAGGAGGCGCTCCAGGCGCACCTGCTCGTCGTCGGTGCCCGGGGACGAAACGCCCTTCCGGGCACGCTCCTCGGGTCGGTGAGCCAGGGCGTGCTGCACCACGCGACCTCCCCGGTCGCCGTAGTCCACTCGGGGGGAGAGGACATCGAACCGGGCTGAGCCGAACATTTCCCTAGTGGTAGGGGACCATCGGCGCCGGACGGAGGACCATCGTCCGGCGTGGGGGGACCATGGACCACGGCGCCCGAGCGGCGGCCCGGCGGATGCTGAGAGTGATCGAGGCCGGGGAACCGCGAAGGAGGCACCATGGTGGAGCTGACTGGGCTACGCCGCAAGCATGCGGAGTTCGGCGATTCCCTGAACGCCCTACGCCGTACTGCTGACGAGATGGAGCATGGTTCCGCGCTGGAGCTCTGGGACCGGCTCACCGGCGCGGTCGGCTTCCTCACCCACGACCTGTTGCCGTTCTCCTGTGTGGAGGACGAGATCCTGTATCCGGCGCTGGCCGTGGCCGCCGAGACCTCGACACCGGTCGACCTGCTGCGTGCCGAGCAGGTCGCGATCGCCCGGATGACCGGTGAGCTCGACGAGGCCCGGCGGGCCCTGCCGCTCGGCGAGAACAACGGAACCTGGCGAAACCTGCGCCGGCTCCTCTACGGCCTCTACGCCGTTGCCACCCTGCACTTCATGGTCGAGGACGAGATCGTGCTGCCGCTGCTGGAGTCCGATCTCGACCATCGGGACGCCGAGGAACTCGAGGCGGCGATCCGCGCAGTGGCGCACAACACCTACCTGTCACCCGCGTAACGCATCCGCGGGTGGAACGGCGGGGCGAAGAATAACCCCATCGCCCCGTACACGTGGGCGGTTCCGGAGGGCCTTTGGCCCCGGCGGGTAGGTGCCGATGACTCTGGGGTCGGATCCGCGTGGCGACGAACCTCTTTACATGCCTGGGCGCCACCTGCTGACCGCACGTGAGGAACGCGTTGTCTCCGATGCTGCGGACCGTGCGCCGCGGCTCGCGGACGCCGACCAGGGACGTCTGGTGTTCCGGGACGACCGCCTGGAGGTGTGGGCGGACAAGGACCACGAACCGCACGACCCGCACGCCTCGCACGACGGGCACGACTCACGTGACTCACACGATGGGCGGCACGACGCCACGTCGGCGCGACAGACCGCGGTCGCCTGCGGAGCGGTGACGTACAACGCGTGTCTAGCCGTGCGGTCCCTCGGCCACGAGGCCTGGGTCCAGGTTCGGCCCCAGTTGCACATGAGGAGGCTGGCGGCCGTCATCCACATCGGAGTGCGGAGGAGTGTCGCGCACGGCGACCAGGAGTTGTACGACGCGATCGCGGGACGTCAGGTGACCCGCGGGCCGTACCGCGACTGGAGGCTGCCGTTCGCACTCATCACCCGGCTGGAGGAGTCGGCCGAGGCCGAAGGGGCCTACTTCCGTACGCTCACGTCGACCGAGACCGAGCGGATGCGCGGGCTCGGATTCGCAACGGAGCAAGGCGAGGTCGGCGACGCGGAGAGCGACTCGGCGCGCGTCGTCGCGGCCATCGTCAGTCCGCGCCGCTCTGGGGACGACGTCCTGACCGAGCTGGCGGACGAGGGTGCCGACAACAGCGACCCGGGCGCGGTCGCGGCACCCGAGCAGCGTCCCACGCTGGCGCTCCTGTCCACGCCCGGTGATTCGCACAAGGACTGGGTGCGTACCGGGATGGCCCTGGAGCACGTCCTCCTGACCGCGTTCCTGCACGGTGTCGTCGCGTCGTTCCTGACCGCACCGATCGGCCTGCTCGCCGAGCGCGCGCAACTGGTGCGCGCGGCGGTAGGCATCGACCATCCCCAGTTGGTGATGCGGCTCGGCTATCCGCTGGGCGGACTCACCCGAACAGCTCGGCGCGACGCGGACGCGATGGCGTCGGTAGGAAGGCCTGGTCGATGACGGAGCAACGCACCCGGACGCCTGTGGTGGTTGGCGTTCCGGGTGAGGTGACACGCGCGGACGAGCTCAGCTTCCCGGTGCGGTGGGCGGCTGAGGAGGCGCTCGCCCGGGGTGTGCCGCTGTGGCTGGTGCACGCGTACCTCGCGGGTACCACATCTGGGTCCGGTGCGCCGGGATCGCCGAACGACATCGGGGTCGATGCCGACGCACGGGGACCTGCCGACCAGCTCGGAGCTGCCGCACACCAGGCGGTTCGTTGCCTCGAGCAGACGGCCGACCGGCTGGCCGTGGAGTACCCAGAGCTCATGGTCGCGATGTTCGCGCGGTGCGGGGCAGCGGTCGCCGTACTCGGTGACCTCGCTGTCGACGCGGGCCTGTTGGTGGTCGGGCGGCGTGACCACGGTCGGGTGGCCGAGGCGGTGCTCGGTTCGGTGACCGCGGGGCTGTCGCGACGCGCATCCTGCCCCGTCGTGGCGGTTCCGCAGGCCTCGTCGTTCCCGGACCTCGACGCCCCGATCGTCGTCGGCGTCGACGCGGACGGCCCC
This sequence comes from uncultured Actinomycetota bacterium, assembly GCA_963721745.1. Classification (GTDB taxonomy): domain Bacteria; phylum Actinomycetota; class Actinomycetes; order Propionibacteriales; family Actinopolymorphaceae; genus Thermasporomyces. Next base: position 283,196 of record CAVRKO010000013.1, read on the forward strand.
GCCATCGAGACTCTGAGCTTCGCGTTCTCCGAAGCCCTTGCCAGAGGCGTTCCCGTTCGGTTCGTGCACTGCCGGCGCGAGGGTACGCGGTACGACGCTCTCAGGTCCGAGGAACAGCGGGCGGCGGCCCTGGACGCGGCGCTCGCGCGATGCCGAACCGCGTTTCCCACCGTCCGCTGTGCCGTGCAGGTCGTGGACGGCGACCCGGGCGAGGTGCTGACGAAGGAGTCGGTCACTGCCGGCCTGCTGGTCCTGGGGCCAGGACGTGGCTGGACCGGCGGCTGGCGACTGGGCCGGCTGGGTCCGGTGGGCCACGAGGTCCTCGGCCAGGCGACGGGTCCTGTCGTCCTGCTGCGGGAGGCTGGCGACCGCACGCGAGGACCGGTCTGCCGATGAGTGGCTCGATCCTTCAGCCGGCATCCCAACCGGGCGCCGGAACAAACGGCGACGCGGCGACCGAAGCGGCTGAGAACACCGCGCAGGTGCCGCGCGCAACCGACCTGGGCCACGACCAAGGTGCCGCGTTCGGACCGAGCGGGCGTACCCGCGTCACAAGGAGGCTGGAGCTCCGCGGAACCGTGCAGGGCGTGGGCCTCAGGCCGTTCGTCCGCCGGGTCGGCACCGAGCTCGGACTCGACGGCACGGTGCGAAACGCCGGCGACCAGGTGGTCATCGACGCGACGGGGGAGCCCTCCGCGCTTGCCACGTTGTTAGGCCGGGTCTCCAGCGAGGCCCCGGCACCCGCCCGGGTGAGCGACGTCAGGGTGGTCGAGCTCGACAGCGACCCACCGACACCTGGCAGCGGGATGAGGATCGCGGCACCGGCGGTGCGGGCCGTCACACCGCACGACGGCACCTACAACGTGGTCCCCCCGTGTCCGGAATGCGTACGGGAACTTCTCACGCCCGGTGACCGGCGGTACCGCTATCCGTTCGTCAGCTGCGGACACTGCGGCCCACCTGCCGCCGCCAACGGCGAGGGCACGCCCTCCGGTCCGCAGCCGACCATCCCGATGCCCCGTGCGTTCACGCGGGTACCCGCGCCCACCATGTGTGTGGACTGCAGGGCGGAGTATGCCGACCTCGCGGATCGCCGCTTCGGGACCGACCCGATCGCCTGTCCCGCCTGCGGACCGAGGCTCACGTGGCGGTCATCGGGCGGACGTCGCCACCCTGGGTCGGAGGAGTCCGCCGCCGTCGACGCCGCTGTCGAGGTCATTGCCGCCGGCGGAGTCGTGGCGGTCTGGAGCCCTGACGGCTACCAGCTCGTGTGCGATGCCACTCGGCCGCGGTCCGTTGCCCGGTTGCGGGGCCGCCTGCGTCGATGGTCCCAGCCCTTCGCGGTGCTCGTCGGTGACCTCGATGTGGCCAGAACCCTTGCCCGGCTGCGTTTCGCCGAGGAGGAGCTGCTGGAGACAGCGGCCCGCCCGGTCGTGCTGGCAGAACGCAGACCAGGTGCTCCGATCGCGGCCGGCGTGAGCCCGGGCATCCATCGGATCGGCGTGATCCTGGCGTCGTCGCCGCTGTTGTACCTGTTGGCACACGACCTCGACCGTCCGCTCGTACTCACCAACGCCGACCTGCCGGGCGTACCGCCCACGGCCGACGGTGCCCTCGTCGACGGTGCCCTCGTCGACGGGCGGGCCGATCCGCACCATCGTGGAGGTTCGGTCACCCAGGTGGTCAGGGACCGACCTGTCGTACTGCGGCGCGCGAGCGGGTACGCATCGGCCCCGCTGCGGTTGCCCGTACGCAGCCGTCAACCCATCCTTGCGGTCGGCGGACAGCTCGCCCACACCTGTGCACTGGCCCGCGGTGACGGCGTACTCGTGAGCCACCAGCAGGGCGATCTCAGCGACGCGGCCGCGGCGGGCGAGCTCGAGAGCGCCGTCCAGGACGTCACTGCCCGGGCCGGCGCCAGACCGCAGGTTGTCGCGCACGATCTGCACCCTGGTTATCTCTCCACCCAGTACGCGAGCCGTCAGCCGACCAGCCGGCGGATCGCGGTCCAGCACCACCACGCCCATGTGGCCTCGTGCGCGGCTGAGCACGGGCTCACCGGGCCGTTCATCGGAGTTGCCTACGACGAGTTGGGTCTCGGCGACGACGGAACGTTGTGGGGCGGCGAGGTGCTGGTCGGTGACCTCAGGGACTACCGGCGGGTGGGGAGGTTCGGCGCCGCACCGCTGCCCGGAGGGGAGGCAGCGGTGCGGCGCCCCGCCCACGCGGCGCTCGGGCACCTGCTGGGCGGTGAGAATCTGGGTGGGGCCCCGATCGACCCAGACCTTGTTGCCGCGTACACGGGGCGGTTTGCGGAGCCCGAGGTCGAGACCGTCCGGCGGATGCTGTCCGCAGGTGTCAACAGTCCCTTGACAACCAGTGCTGCCCGCCTCTTCGACGCCGTGGTGAGCATGCTCGGCCTCCGGGACGACGTGTCGTACGAAGGTGAGGCCGCACTGGTGCTGGAGACGGCGGCGCACGGGCGGGTCGAGTCCGAGCTGCCGTGGCGGATCGTCACTGCCGACGGTTTGCGGGTCTACGACCCCACGCCGACCCTCGCGGCGGTCCTCGCGGGCGTCGCGGCGGACGCGCCGGTGAGCTCGCTCGCCGCGGGGTTCCACGCGACCATCGCCACCGTGACGGCCGCGCTCTGTGTGGACGCGCGACGTGAGACGGGCCTGGGCACCGTGTGCCTGTCGGGGAGTTCCTTCGCCCAGCAACTCCTCACCGCGGCCGTCCTCGACGCCCTGCGGTCGGAGGGGTTCGAGGTGCACGTCAACGAGCTCGTACCCACCGGCGACGGTGGCCTGAGCTACGGCCAGGCCGCCGTGGCGGCGGCCCGCCTGGCAGCGCCCGGCGCAGGCCGCGACCGCTCGTAGGCCCGCCTCCGCACGGCAGAAAGGCCATGCGATCCGGGGCATGTCGACTCTGAGGACGCGCTGCACGCTCGTGGTCGGCTAGCACCTGACGGACGAGGTCGACGGGGGAGTGCGGGACTCGGACCCAGGGGGGGCATGCCGGAGACGGTACGCAGGGGGACGGCACCGAGGTCCCGGGCATCGACCGCAAGGGGGGACATGTCCGTCGAGGGCGACTACGGGCGTCATGACGAGCTACGACGACCGAAGGCGCCTCTGACAGGGCGACCAGAGCGCACTGGCAGACGGGGGACAGCACCGGCCACTGGGGGGCGGCCGGTGCGACAGGTGCGGCTTCGACGGAAGCCGCACCTGTTCTCCGTTCTCGGCGTTCTCCGACCTCGAGTGACCACCGATGCCGCGGGTCCGCGCCCGCGCGGTCACGACGTGGTGGGAGTCGCGAAGACGATGACGTTGTCCCGGTAGTGGGTCTTCTTGGTCCACGGGCCGCCACAGGTCACCAGGCGGAGCCCGGGCTGGTCGGACGGTCCGTAGACGAGGTCGGTGGGAAACGCCGACTTCGCGTACGACTTCACACCGTCGACCTTGAAGCTGGCGTGGGTACCGTCCTTGCGCGCCACCTTGATGACGTCGCCCTTCTTCAGGGCCCCGAGCTTGAAGAAGACGGCCGGGCCGGACTGTGCGGTGTCGACGTGCCCGACGATGACGGCGTTTCCGACCTCACCCGGGCTCGGGCCGAGGCGGTACCACCCGGCGAACTGGGCCTTGCTCCGCGGTGGGACCTGCAAGCTGCCGTTCTTGTCGATCCCGAGCGACATGATCTTCGCGTCGACGTCGATCCGGGGGATCGTGAGGCGCACCGGCACCAGTCCGGCGGGTTCGGTCTCGGCGTCCGCGGGCTCGGTCTTGCCGGGGTCCTGCGAGCCGGCCGGACCGCTCGGGCTCGCGCTCGGCGTCGCCGCGGGCGTGGTCGGGCGAGGGCCTGCCACCAACCGGTCGATGGCCACCTGTGGGTCGGACTGGAACGTCGGCGCCGCCCCCGCGCTCGGTTGGGGCGGCTGCGGCGCAGGGGCGTTGAAGGCGGCGGCCATGAGAGCCGCTCCCGACAGCGCAAGAAGGACGACGAGAGAGACGCCGGCGGCGCGCCGCGCAGATCCGCGGCGGCCGCCAGCTCTCTTCGTCGTCCGGTCAGGCAACGGACCCATCAGTCCGGCGCCGCCGCATCATGACGAGGCCACCGAGGCCCGCGGCAGCAAGCGCGCCAGCGCCACCCACCGCAAGTCCGGTGTTGGGGGCGGAGGTCCCGCCGTCGCCACCGTCGACCCAACCCTTGGGTACGACGTACAGCTTGCCGTCGGCGCACGAGCCCTTGAGCGCGTAGCGGCCCGGCTTCACCTTCCAGGAGACGTCAGCCTTGCCCCAGTAGACGTAGTGCACCGGCTGCATGCCGTCCTTCTCGCCGTCGCGAAGCCACGTGGGCTCGGCCTGCTCGGGGGCCGCCATGTCGACGCCGTCCTTGACGCCGCGGTCGATGGGCTTCTTGGCCCACCGCTCGGCCATCGGCTCCACGCCGTCCTTCTCGCCGTCGAGACCCCACGTGGGCTCGGCCTGCTCGGGCGCAGCCATGTCGACGCCGTCCTTGACGCCGCGGTCGATGGGCTTCTTGGCCCACCGCTCGGCCATCGGCTCCACGCCGTCCTTCTCACCATCGGCAGGCCACTGGGGGTCCCACCGCTCGGTCGTCGGCTTCACGCCGTCCTTCTCACCATCGGCAGGCTCTTCGGGGGCCCACAGCGGTTCCGGACGTACGCCGTCCTTGTAGCTGTCCTTTGCCCACGAGTCCTCGTGGTCCTTGCTCCAGGACGGCTTCGCCGTCGTGGTCGGCTCGGGGTACGAGGGACGTACTCCGTCCTTGTAGCCGTGGTCCTTCTTCCAGCCGTCCTTGCCGTCGTACTTGCCGTCGTTGCGCTCTTCGCGCATCGCGTCGCCGAGGCCATCTTCCGATGCCGGTGCTGGTACCGGCGGGGCCGGCTTCAGCTTCAGCCAGACCTTGCCGGTCGGCTTCGACCACGCCCATGCCTCTTCCTGAGGTCGCAGGCAGTACTGGATGACCTTCACCTCGTGACCCGGCTTGACCGCGCGCGGCCAGGTCGAGATGTAGCCCTGGTCGTGCCCGTCCTTGCCACCGTCCACCACGCCAGCCGCGGCTACGCCGGGCGTCGCGATGAGGAGTGTCGCACCGGCGAGTGCCGCGCCGGTAACCACCTTGCCGAGGAACTTCTTGGACATGCCTTTTGTCACTCCTTTTGTTCTTCAGCACATTCTCAGCTTCAGCTGACGTCTGGACGCTGCCCGGAGCGCGGGTAGATCCAAACGGAATTCCGGGCCAAGGCGACCGTGCCGGCCGCTCCATTCGAAGAGATAGCGTGGGATCCGTACGTCGAGTTCGCTCCCGCTGAGCACTGGGAGACGAAATTCCGTACGTCCTTTCTAACGTGGCGAAGGTCCTGCCAGTGTTTCGAGTTCACGTTATTGAGCAAGGACGTAAGACACTGCGGTCAGCTGACCGCGGCGCAGTGCAATTGAGCAACCACAAGCCGGTCGAAGAATGTGAGTGCGATGCGTCCAGTCAGGATCGCGCTGGTGACCCTCGGCGTCGTCGTGATCGTGGCGAGCTTCGGCGTCGTCATCGCCGGCTCGGTCATGCTGTGGGGTCACGTCACGCAACGCGACGGCCACGGCTTCCTCGACAGCCAGCCGAACAGGTACCTGACGCAGACCTACGCCGTCACCTCGGACGACGTCGACCTGAAGGCTCGGCCGTCCGCGGTGGGCTGGATTCCTCCGCAACGGCTCGCGGAGGTGCGGATCCGGGCGGACCGCGCGGACGGTGGCGCGGTCTTCGTCGGGATCGGTCCACGGGCGCAGGTCGAGCGCTACCTTTCCCGTTCCGCACACGCGCGGATCGCGGACACGCGGCTGGTGCCGTTCGACGTCTTGTACGACCAGACAGGCGGCAGCCGCGGCCCTGAGCAGCCCGCGCGGCAGTCGTTCTGGGCCGCGTCCGCGTCCGGCCCGGGTTCCCGCCAGGTGAGCTGGGAGCCCAAGCCCGGCGAGTGGTCGGTCGTCGTGATGAACGCCGACGCGAGTCGCGGCGTGGTGGCCGACCTCGCGGTGGCGGTGAGGGCGCCCGTGCTCCTGCCCATGGCGGTGGCGGCGATGGCGCTGGGTGTCCTGATCGGAGCGCTCGGTGCCGTGTTGCTGGTCCTGGCCGCCAGACTGGTAAGGGAGTGAGCGGGGTGCGCGAGTATCCCGTCCGCCTGGACGGTCGGCTCGATCCCGGGCTGAGCCGGTGGCTCTGGCTCGTCAAATGGCTGCTCGCAATTCCGCACTACATAGTGCTGTGGTTTTTGTGGCTCGCTTTCTTTGTCCTCACGGTCGTGTCGTGGTTCGCCATCCTGTTCACCGGGAGGTATCCGCAGTCGATCTTCGAATTCAACGTGGGTGTGCTGCGGTGGACCTGGCGGGTGGCGTTCTATGCGTTCGTTCTCGGCACTGACCGCTATCCGCCGTTCCGGCTCGCGTCGGACCCGGACTATCCCGCTGATCTCGCGGTCGACTATCCGGAACGCCTCTCGCGCGGTCTGGTGCTCGTGAAGTGGTGGCTGCTCGCGATCCCGCACTATCTCGTTGTCTCGGTGTTCACGAACGGATTCGCCTTCGGGGGCTGGGACCTGGAGTGGAGCTCGGACCAGATGCCGGGCGAGTGGGGTCAACCGGTACGCGTCTGGCATGTCGGGCTGGTCGCCCTCCTGGCGTTCTTCGCGGGTGTGGTCCTACTCTTCCGGGCGAGGTACCCCCAGGGCATCTTCGCGTTCGTCATGGGCCTCGAGCGCTGGGTCTACCGCGTGACGGGCTACGCCGCCCTCATGCGCGACGAGTACCCGCCGTTCCGCCTCGACCAGGGCGGCCAGGACCCGGGTTCCGGCGGCGCCGAGCGGGAGGACAAAACCTCCCCGGCCAGCCCAGTAGGGCCGAACGTCCCCTGAGCCGGCTGGACATCCTTGACCTTGGTCCCTGGCCACCCGGCCGCTCCGCCCTGAAACCTGGAGGCACCGAAACCGGGAGGCCATGCGATGACGACCCGCCCAGCGCTCGCCCAGCTCGGTCTGAGTACCGGCAAGAAGGCGAGGCTCCACCGGATCCTGTTCCAGCACGGTCTTCGCAACGGGACCGCGCTGTTCCTGCCGTACGACCAGGGCCTCGAGCACGGGCCGCGCGACTTCTTCGCCAACCCCGCCGCGAGCGACCCCGCGTACATCGTCAACCTCGCCGTCAAGGGCGGCTTCAACGGCATCGCCCTGCAGATCGGGCTGGCGGAGAAGTTCTACTGGGATTTCGCGGGCGAGGTCCCGCTGGTCCTGAAGCTCAACGGCAAGACCGAGATCCCGTCCGATGCCGAAGCCCTGTCGCCGCTCGTCGCCGGCGTCGAGGAGGCCGTACGGCTCGGTGCGGACGCCGTCGGCTACACGCTCTACGTGGGATCGCCCGCGCAGGAGCGCGACTTCGAGCAGTACCGCCAGGTCCGCGAGGCGGCCCACCGGCACGGTCTCCCGCTGATCGTCTGGGCCTATCCGCGCGGTTCGGCCATCGACGCCAAGGGTGGCAAGGACTCCTTCTACGCCGTCGACTACGCCGCCCGGACGGCGTGTGAGCTCGGCGCCGACATCGTGAAGGTGAATTTCCCCAAGCCCGAGCTGCGCGCAGGGGTCCGTTCGGAGTACGACGCCGAGTTCTCCTCGCAGCAGGCGATCGAGTCGGTGGTCCGCTCGGCCAACCGCACCTACGTCCTCGTGTCGGGTGGCGAGAAGGCCGGCGACGACGCGATGCTCGACAAGACCCGGCAGGCGATGGAGGCGGGCGCGATCGGCCTCATCTTCGGCCGCAACGTCTGGCAGCGCACGTACGAGGAGTCGCTCGCCTTCGTCGACCGGCTCAAGGAGGTACTCGCGAAGTATCCGGCGTCCTGAACGCACCAGGAGGCCCCACGATGACCGACGACCAACGGGTCGACCGGCTGCTCGCCCACCACGATCCCGAGGGCACCCTGCTCACCGTCTACCTGAGCGTGCCGTCGGACATCGTGGGAGTACGAGAGATGTGGGTACGCCTCGAGCGGATGCTCGCGTCCGTCGAGGTCCCGCCCGGGGTGGAAGGGTCCGGTCCGAGGCGCACGCTGGCCGCCGAGACCGACTCCGTGCGCGAGACCGTCACCGACCATGTCCGGGACTGGCTCGGCCACGGCGTCGCGATCCTTCGGTCGGCGCCGCTGGGCCTGCGTGAGGACGTGGCCGTCGGCTGGCCGGTCCCCGACCGCGCCGTGGTCGGCCCGCGTCCGTACCTCCGCCCCCTGCTCTCGGCGTGGCAGCACGCCGCCCCGTACGTCGTCGTCCTGGTCGATCAGCGGCGCGCGTGGATGTACGCCGTCGACGGACACGGCATCGAACCGGTCGAGGAGCGGGTCGACGAGAGCATGCGGGACCCGTCGCACGCCGGCTGGGCAGGGTTGGAGGAGTACCGCGTCCGCCAGCGGGCGGCCGAGCTGGCCCGGCGCCACTACCGGGCGACCGCCGAGCGGCTTGGCGAGCTCGTCCGGAAGGACGGTCGGGAGGTCGTCGTCGGGGGCCACGAGCCGACAACGGCAGCGTTCGTCGACCTCCTGCCGGACTGGCTCCGCGCCCAGCTCGCCGGCACGTTCGTGATCGACCCGCACACCACCACTGCGGGGGACATCCGCACCCGCAGCGCCGAGACCCGTGCCGGGCTGCGGACCCAACGCGGGCACCGGATCCGTTCCGAGCTCGCCGACGGTGCGGCCCACGGCGCCGCGGTGAGCGGGCTGGGCAGCTGTGCCGAGGCCGTCGAACGGAACCTCGTGGACCTGCTGGTCATCGACGGCGACGGCGCACCGCCCGGCTATGTGTGCGACCAGACCGGTGACCTGCTCGTCGACCAGCAGACCTGCCCGAGGTGTGGGCGTACGGCCCGGCCGGTACCCAACGTCGTCGACGAACTCACGGTGCGGGTCCTGCGCCAGCGGGGCCAGGTGGAGTTCGTCGACGCGGACGGAGCACCGGACGGGATGCCGTGGCTGGGCGCACGCCTTCGCGGCCGGCTGGCGAGGCGTGGGGCCTGAGCCCGACCGTCTGGCCGTCCTCAGGGGACCGACGGCTCCGGCGCGGGATCGGGAACCACCGCGACCGGGCAGGTCGCCTGCCGCAGGATCGAACGCGCGACCGAGCCGGTGACCACGCCGGTGGACGGGTAGGTCTCCCCGCCGATGACGAGGAGCCCACAGTCGTGGCCGTGGTCGGCAAGCGCCGCCACCGGATGTGCCTCCTCGACGACAGAAGTGAGGCTGACATCGGGGTACTCCGCGCCCCAGGGCGCGAGCAGCGTGCGGGCGGCGTCAGCGAGTGCGACCTCGCGGTCCGCTACGGGACGGACCCGCATCCAGCGGCTGCCGCCCCCACCGTGCGAGGGGAGCTGCTCCCACCGGTGCCCGCGGTCCCGCGGGCCGGCCCGGGTGCAGAGCGCCACGAGCGGTACGGATGCGAGGTGTGCCGTACGGAACGCGAACGCCAGGGCACGCACACACGGTGCGGTGACATCCACTCCGACGAGCACCGACCGGCCGGTGGCTCCGCCGGCATCCCAGTCCGGAGGGACGACGACAAGGGGCACCTGGGTCCGGACGGCGAGGGTCAGCGAGGTCGAACCCAGGGCGGACGACGCCGAACGGCGGGCCCCGTGACGACCCACCACGCACATCACCGCGTCGATGCCGAGTTCGGTCAGCACCTGGCCGGGCGCGCCCTCCTGCAGTGCGGTGCCGACCAGCCGGTCCGCGTGACGTCCGTCGTCGCCGTTCGACCCCGAGAGGTGGGCCCGCGCCGCGGTGAACACGGTCCGGCCCTCGTCGTACATCGCGATCATGCTGCGCTGCGGCATCCGGTCGCGACCAGCGCGGGACCCGATCGTGTCGTACGCGAAGATCATGCGGGCGGGGCAGTCCCGCCGGTCCGCCTCTTCGAGGGCCCAGTCCAGGGCTCGCCAGCCGTTGTCAGAACCGTCCACTCCCACGACGATGGCCGGCTTGCTGTCCGCGCGCGGCATGTGGGCGTTCCTTCCGGGCTGGAGCGACATGGGCCCCGCTTCGCCGATGGGTGGGGTCGGACGGGAGTGTCCGGCATGTCGGTCACGTACGAGGCCGGCCGAGTCGGCCGCTGCCGCCACCCTCGCAGCGGAACCAGGCCTCGTGGGGCGGGAACTCCGGTGCCAGGCCGGTCGGCCGGGCGAGACCTGACCTTGTGCCCTTCGTCCGCTCGGTGACGGCGGCGAAGCTGGACTCGGGGGCGTGTGCGCGACGGGGGAGGTCGCCCATGGTGCAAGGACGAGATCCGGGTCAGGCCGATGACCACGGCTTCCACCTCGCCCGCCGGCTGGGGTGGAGCCGGAATGCCCTGTGCCGCCGTTCGGACCGGCTCCAAGGCCTTCTCGTCCTCGCCCTTCTCCTGGCCGCGCTCATCGTGGTCCCGGTCGCCCTGGCGGCCGGCAGGTCCACGTACGACAACGGCGTCCGGGCATCGGAGGCGCTCACGGCCGCGGGCCGGTGGAGCCGGGCGATCCTGCTCGAGACCGCACCGAACGCCGTCGTGTCGGCCCCGGACTCCCCAAGCCTGTTGACCTCCATGGCCCGGGCGAGGTGGCAGCTGCCCGACGGGACCTGGCACGTCGGCAAGGTTCCCGCCCGCGCGGGAACGCCCGCGGGTTCGAACGTTCGCGTCTTCTTGAACGACGCCGGCCGGGCGATCCGGCCGCCGCTCGACCGGGCCCAGCTCTCGGACAAGGCGGTTGCGACCGGCCTGACGACCGGCATGGCGTTGGAGCTCGGCGTCGTCATCACCTACCTGCTGCTGCGCTGGATGTTGGAGCGACGCCGGCTTGCCTCGTGGGATGCCGAATGGGAACGAGTGGCACCACGATGGACCCGGAAGCCACGGTGACCCGATCGGCCCCGCGGACGTCCGTGAGCGGGCGGTTCGTCGGTGTCGGCGGCGCGCCGTGGCGTTGTCCCCGCCGTACGGGGACCTTCGTCTCTTCCAGGGGCCCGCGTATGACCAAGAGCCTGACCATGGTGACCTCGCAGCCGAGTCGGTCGCCGGAGGTGGGGAATGGCCCTGGATCCAGTGCCTGACCGAAAGATGTCGCGGCCCGCGGCTCCCAAGCCAACGGTCCCGCGACTGCCGGGGCCGCGCCAGGCCGTGGGGGAGGGCGTCCGCCCACCAGGCCCCGTCCGGGTGCAACCCAACCTCGGTGACTACAAGCGCGTCCGGCGGGACTTCTCGTGGGACGCGGCGCGCACGTGGCTCACAGGGCTGCCAGGTGGGCGTGGCCTGAACATCGCCTACGAGGCGGTCGACCGGCACGCCGAAGGGAGCCGGGTCGACCAGGTGGCGGTGCGCTGCCGCGACCGGAACGGCAGGTTCACCGAGCTGACGTACGGCGAGCTGCGTTCGGCCACCAACCGGTTCGCCAACGTCCTGCGCACGCTCGGGGTCCAGCCTGGCGACCGCGTACTCTCCTTGCTGGGAAGGGTCCCCGCGTTCTACGTCACTGCGCTGGGCACCCTGAAGAACCTCTGTGTGCACGCACCGCTCGCCGACCTCGCACCCGACGCCATCCGCCAGCAGCTCGCGGTGGCGCAGGCACGCGTCCTCGTGACGACACCCGAGCTGTACAAGCGCAAGATCGCACCGATCCGCGACGGCCTCTCCGAGCTGCGGCACGTGCTCGTGGTCGGCGACGGCTTCGCCGGCGAGGACGCGATCGACCTCCACGCCGCGCTCGCCGATGCCGACGACACGTTCGACATCCCTCCGACCGACCCGCAGACGACGGCGTTTCTGCACTTCACCAGGGGAACCACCGGCACCCCCAAGGTGACGATCCACCCGCATGAGGCGGTGATCGCCCAGCACGCGACCGGCGCGTACGCCCTCGACCTCCATGCGGGCGACGTCTTCTGGTACACCGCAGACCCGTCGGGCGTCGCCGGAACGGCGTACGGCCTGGTCGCTCCACTGACGCACGGAGCGACCCTCGTCGCCGACGACGCCGGCTTCGACGTCCGCGGATGGTACGAGCTGTTGCAGGACCAGCGGGTGACCGTGTGGTACACCGCGCCCGGTCCGCTGCGTACGTTGATGCGGCACGGCGTCGACCTCAGCCGGATGTACGACTTCTCCGCATTGCGCTTCGTCGCGAGCGTCGGCGAGCCGTTGGACCCGCCGCTCGTCGTGTGGGGCCAGGACGCGTTCGGCCGGGCGGTGCACGACACCTGGTGGCAGGCCGAGTCGGGCGCCATCCTGCTCAGCAACTTCGCGAGCATGGACATCCGGCCGGGTTCCATGGGCAAGTCCATGCCGGGTGTCAAGGCAGCCTTGCTCGCCCGTGGGCCCGATGGGCGGGCCGAGGTGGTCGACGGCGAGGTCCACGAGATCAACGACCCCGACGAGATCGGCGAGATCGCGATCCGTCCCGGCTGGCCGTCGATGTTCACCGGCTACATGGGCGAGCACTCGGACTACGACACGCGCTTCGTCGCGGGGTGGTACCTCACCGGCGACCTCGCACGACGGGACCACGACGGGTACTTCTGGTTCGCCGGCCGGGTGGACGACGTGATCCGCGCGGGGGAGCGGCCGGTGGGAGCGTACGAGATCGAACGCGTCCTCACCGAACACCCGGCGGTCGCCGAGGCCGCGGCGATCGGCAAGCCCGACGACGGCGCCGGCGAGTCTGTCAAGGCGTTCTTGACGCTGCATCCCGGCTGGCAGCCGAACGACGAGCTCCGCGTGGAGCTGCTCGCCTTCGCCCAACGGAGTCTCGGCTGTGCCGCGCCCGCCGAGTTGTCGTTCGAGCAGGAACTGCCGCGTACCCGCGGTGGGACGCTCCTGCGACGGCTGCTGCGGGCGCGCGAGCTCGGGCTGCCGGAGGGCGACCTGTCCACCGCGGGATAGCCCACAGGGGACCTTAGGCACTGGCCCCGCCCTGGCGGGCGGGCACAGGGTGAACCATGCGCGGCAACCTCGACCTCCGCAAGCACGCGGAGGACCTGGTCGACAAGGCACGGATGGCGCCTTCGCTCTACAACGCCCAGCCTTGGGCGTTCCGGGTCAGGTCGAACGCGGTCGAGGTGTACGCCGACCGCTCACGCGCGGTGTCACACATCGATCCCGACGGCCGCCAGCTGCTCATCGGTGTGGGCGCGGCCGTCTTCGCGGTCCGGCTCGGTGTCAGCCTGCTCGGTGCGGAGCCCACCATCGCCCTGCTGCCCGGCGCCGAACACGGTGACCTCGCCGCCCTGATCTCGGTCGGACCGGACCATCTCCCGACGGTGGCGGAGGTCCGGCTGATGGAACAGGTCCCCCTCCGTCGCACCGTCCACGGACACCTGGACGAAGTAGTGCCCGAACGCACCAAGGCCGCCTTGGTACGCGAGGCCGACGTGGAGTCGGCGCAGCTCGCCTGGGTCGAGGACGCGTCCGCACGGCAGGCGCTGGCCCATCTCCTCACCCTGGCCGAGCGACGGGAGAGCGCGGATCCGCGGATCCAGGCGGAACTGGCCCGGTGGATGGGTGGGCCCGCTCCGTCGGCTCTCGTGGGTGAGACGGCAGCGCTCGGGGACACGGCGGTACTCGGGGACGCGGCGGTACTCGGGGGCACGGCGGACGCGACGCTCGGGCACACGGCCGAGGTCGGTGGGACGGCGGAGCTCGGGGACACGGCCGACGCGGCGATGCTCGGGGACGCGGTCGCGATCGTCAGCACGGACGGCGACCGGCCCGCGGACTGGCTTCGGGCCGGGCAGGCCCTGATGCGGGTCCTCCTCGCCGCGTCGGCCGACGGACTGGTGGCCGCCTACCTCAACCAACCGCTGGAGCTGCCGGACGTTCGGCCACGGGTCAGGGACGAGCTCGGACTCCATGGCTTCCCGCAGGTCATTCTCCGGTTCGGCCGTCCCGCCGCGGGTTGGCCGGTACCCACTCCGCGCCGCCCCGTGGCGGACCTGCTCCGGCCCTGAACGCGGTGGCCGTGGCCCGGCGGGTGACGACGAGCTCCCCCAGGTCCCGTACGACCGCATGGGCACCGCTGTCGTCCAACTCCCGCGCCCGTCCGTGCCGGTCGACGCCGACCACCAGGGCGAATCCGGCGCGCCGGGCCGCCTCGACACCGAGCGGGGAGTCCTCGACAACGGCCACCGCCGCGGGCGGGAGGTCCAGGCGGCGGGCGGCTTCGAGGTAGACCGCGGGATCGGGCTTCGGCGGGAGCCCGAGGTCGTCGGCGTCGACGCCGTCCACCCGGATGTCGAACATCGCCTGGACGTGGGCCGCCGCCAGCACCCGGGCGCAGTGTCGGCTCATGGACACCGCCGCGGTACGTGCGGCACGGACGCGGAGCTCACGGACGACGGCGACGGTGCCGGGAAAGGCGGGTACGCCGTACCGCTCGACCTCCGCGAGGAAGTAACGCGTCTTCGTTTGGATGAGCTCGTCGACGGTCGCGGTGTCGACCTGCCCGTCCACGAGTCCGCGGGCGGCGAGGAACGTGCGTACGCCGTCCTGGCGGGGTCTGCCGTCGAGATGGTGCAAGTAGTCGGTCCGGATGTCGAAGGGACGCACCTCGGCCCCCGACGCACGCCCGTGGCGGCGGAGGAACTCGTCGAAAGTCCGCTTCCACGCCGCGGCATGAACCCGCGCCGAGTCGATGATCACCCCGTCGGTGTCGAACACCACCGCACCGATCCGATCCAGGCGCACGGCCGCTCGTTCGAATGTCATCGGCTGCCCCTTCCCGACGGCGACACCACGCGACAACACCTCGCCCGGGTGGGGCGAGACCTCCCGGTGGCGTTGTGGCCACCCGGTCTGGCGGTGGGGGTGGGATCGGTAGGGATTGGGAGAACTCCGCGGCGGAACGGCGGCAGGAGCTACCGGTGGGCGAGCACCTGCTGGCGTCGTCCCGTCATGCTGAGCTCGTCGAGGTCGCGCACGACGACGTGGGCGCCAAGGCGGTACATCTCGCTGGGGTCGCTCGTGTGGGCGACCCCGATGATCGGCTCGAAGCAGCCGTACCACGCGGCTTCGACCTCGGTGGGGCTGCTCATGACGACGGCGGTCCGGCGGGGCGAGACGCCGAGCCGGTGGGTCGCCTCGAGCAGCATGCCGGGATCCGGGAACGGCGGAAGACCCGACAGCGCGGCGTCGATCCCGTCGACCCGGATGTCGAACAGGTCTGCTACCTGGGCGGCGGCGAGCACCTGCGCGCTGTTCCGGCCGGGAGACACCGCGGCCGTGCGGACCCCACGCTCGCGGAGCTCGTGCACCAGGGCACACGCCGACGGGAACGCCTGGAGGCCGCGGTGGCGGATGTCGTCGAGGAAGTACGCGTTCTTGCGGGCCGCCAGCGCCTGGACGGTGTCAGCCGCCGGGTCGGCGGAGGACTCCCGCAGGGTGATGCCGCGGGCCGTCAGGAACTCTCGTACGGTCTCGGCGCCCGGGCGGCCGTCGGCGTACCGACGGTAGTCATCCGGCAGCTCGAACGGCGGCAGCTCGAGTCCGGTCCGCTCTCGGCGCCGCTCCAGGAAGTCCTCGAACACCCGCCGCCAGGCGGCCCCGTGGCACTCGGCCGTGTCCACGATCACGTCGTCGGTGTCGAACAGGACAGCGTCGATCCGACCCAGGTGGAGCGTGGCGGCGTTCGAGATCATCGGGTGGTCCGTCGTAAGGCATTGGCTGGCCGACCGGCCGGACTCGGCCCGTCGGTACAGAGCTCGCTGAAGGCACCCTTGTGCACGCTCCTAGATTCCTGGGGGGCCACGGGCCGGGCGCAGAGTCTTCGGTCATGGTGCCCTGGGACCTTCGCCTGCAGCACCGGCCGGGCGTGGACCTGACTCTGAGGAGGTCCGCCCTGGGCGGGGGGAGGCATCATGCCGGTACGCGTGGGGGTGAACGGGTTCGGCCGGATCGGGCGAAACTTCCTGCGGAGTGCGCTCCAGCGAGACATGGAGGTCGTGGCCGTCAACGACGTGGCCGCGATCAACGTCCTGGCCCATCTGCTCGCCTATGACTCGACGTACGGCCGGTTGCCCTTCCCGGTCCGGCACGACGAGAGGGCGATCTTCGTCGACCGCACGCCGATCACCGTTTCGGCGTACCCGGACCCCTCCGAGCTGTCCTGGGGTGAGCTCGGCGTGGACGTGGTGATCGAGTCGAGCGGGCAGTTCCGCGCCCGTGCCGACGCCGCGAAGCACCTCAAGGCCGGCGCCCGGAAGGTCCTCGTGTCCGCGCCCAGCGGGGATGCCGACATCACGGTGGTGATGGGCGTGAACCAGGACGAGTACGACCCGTTCCGGCACCACGTCGTCTCCGGGGCGTCCTGCACCACGAACTGTGTGGTGCCGATGCTCAAGGTGCTGCACGAGAGGTTCGGTGTGGTGAAGGGCTTCCTCTCGACCGTCCACGGCCTCACGAATGACCAGGTGCTTCTGGACTCGCCACACAGCGACCTGCATCGGGCGCGTTCGGGCGCGGTGAACATCATCCCGACGACGACGGGCGCCGCCCGGACGGTCGGCGTCATCCTGCCCGAGCTGGACGGCCGGCTCGACGGCCTGGCGGTCCGCGTGCCGGTCGAGGACGGCTCGCTCGCCGAGGTCACCACGATCCTCGAGCGGACCGTGACGATCGGCGAGGTCAACGCCGCCTTCCGGGAAGCCACCGAGGGCGACCTGGGCCGGGTGCTCCGCGTGACCGCTGACCCGCTCGTGTCCAGGGACGTGGTGGGCGACCCGGCCTCGTGCGTGTTCGACCCGTCGCTGACCCAGGTGAACGGCGAGCTCGTCAGGATCCGTGGGTGGTACGACAACGAGTGGAGCTATGCCAACCGGCTGGCCGACCTGGCGGAGTACGTCGGCCGGCTCCTCTGACCAGGCGGCTCGCCCGATCTGGGTGATGCGCGGGCGCGGGCGCGCTCCGGCACGAGCCAGGCGAATCCGACGATCCCGTCCGAGTCCGCGGGCGCAGGGACCTCCGCCCGCGGACCGCAGGACTGTTGCCTGTCGTGCACTCAGGGTCGGCCGGGCAAGGCTGGTTCCAGGTCCGGGGTGGTGCATCGGTGTGGCAAAACGAGCGGCCCAGCAGGTGGAGGTGTCAACGTGCTCGTCCAAGAACTCGAGCCGATCGAGCGCGAGATCCTGGTCAAGGCGGCGATCCTCGCGCCGTCGATGCACAACACCCAGCCGTGGCGGTTCAGGTTCCGGCACCGCACCGTCGAGGTGCACAAGGACCCGAACCGTGAGCTCGCCGCGGAGGATCCCCACGGCAGGATGACGCTCATCGGCGTCGGTGCCGCGGTCCTCAACCTCCGGGTAGCGGCCGCGTCGCTCGGGCTGACCAGCACCGTGTCAGCCGTCCAGGACGTCGACCGGCCCAACGTCGTCGCCGAGGTGACGGTCGAGTCGGCAGCATCAGAGCCGGTCGACCCGGCGCCGCTGTTCCCGTACCTCTCCCGACGCCGTACGAACCGGCACCCGTACGCCGACCGTCCGGTTCCGACCGAGGCACGGCAGGAACTCGGGCTGGCGGCCGCCCACGAGGGTGCGCTCCTCGAGTGGATCGACGACGCCGGTCGGGCGAGGTGGCTCCTCGAGCTCGCCACGGACGCGGACATCGCAGAGGCGGACGACCCGCGCCGGATCGCGGAGCGGCAGTTGTGGGTGGGCGGTCAACGTACTCGCGACGGTGTGCCGTCGAGCGCGCTCGGACCACGACCGAGCGCGCGGCCCGCACCGGTCCGCGACCTCGCCGTCGACCCAGCCGACCAGGTGCGCGAACCGGCCGAGTTCGAACGCCGGCCGACGCTCGCGGTGATGTGGACCGCCCGGGACGACCCGCCGGCGTGGCTGGTCGCCGGTCAGGCGCTGCAGCGGGTCATGCTCGTGGCGACGGCCAACGGCCTGGCGACCTCCTTCCTGAACCAGCCGATCGAGCACGCGGATCTGCGGTGGCTCATCCGCGACCCGTCCTCGGGCTGGGTCGAGCCGCAGATCGTGCTCAGGTTCGGCTACGGACCCGAGGTTCCCTCCACTCCGCGGCGGCCGGCGGGGGAGTTCGTCCTGGACGAACCGGACGAGCGGGCCGAGCCGGCCACATCCGCCCACGGCATCGTGCCGGAGCAGGGCGGTGGGCCCGACCAGGACGCCACGCCAGGGCAGTGACGGTGAGGCTGTGACACCCCCGGCACCTCTAGGAGGTTGACATCCACATGCGCGTACTCCTCGTCGAGACCACTCCAGGCGCCGCCGACGACGTTCGGGGCCGGCTGGAAGAAGCCGGCCACGCCGTACTCACCTGTCCCGGCGGCACCGACTGTTCCCTTGTCGGGTTGGCGCGATGCCCCCTCGTCGACGACAGCGTCGACGTGGTGGTGGACGTCCGGACCGGTACCGAAGCTTTCAGCCCGGCGGAGCAGCCGCTCGTGTGCGGGCTCCTCGCCGGCATCCCCACCGTCGTCTGCGGCCCCTTGCCCGTCCCACCGTCGGTGCCCACATCGTCGGTGCCCACATCGTCCGTGCCCACATCGTCGGTGCCCACATCGTCCGTGCCCACATCGTCGGTGCCCACATCGTCGGTGCCCACATCGCCAGTGCCCACGTCATCCGTGCCAGCCGCGTCACTGCCCGCGCAGGTCGGGCCCTCCCAGGCCGCGGACGCGATCGAGCCGGTGGCGACACCTTCGGAGCCGAGCGACATCTGGCATCGGGCAGACGTCCTCTGCCAGCCCGACGAGGTCCTCGACGCGATCGACGAGGCGACGCTGCCGACGAGTCCGACCGTCCGGCACCGGATCGCGACCGCGGTCCGTGCCGTCTTGCGCCGGCGTGGGCTGACCGCGCCGTTCCAGGTCGCGGTCACGACCCGGCACGGCGCCGTCGACGTACGCCTGGTGTTCACGGACCGGGTACCACCCCCGGCGGTCCGCGAGCAGCTGCGGATCGTGGTCCGGGCCGTGCTGATCCCGGCGACCAAGGCGTGGGCGTCGGCGACCGTGCTCATCCACGAGACGAGCCCACCGCTGTCGAGCGCCCAGGACGAGCCGATGGCCGTCTCGTGACGACCCGCTCTAGGCGCGCCGCGCCCGGGCGCGACGCTTCTCCCGGTCGGTCTGGCTGAGAACTGTCTTGCGGAGCCGGATCGCCGCAGGCGTTACCTCGACGCACTCGTCCTCGCGACAGAACTCGAGTCCCTGCTCGAGCGCCATCTCCCGCGGCGGCACCAGGCGTTCGAGCTCCTCAGCCGTGGACGACCGCACGTTGGTGAGCTTCTTCTCCCTGCAGGCGTTGACGTCCATGTCCTCGGGTCGGGAGTTCTCGCCGACGATCATGCCCTCGTAGACCTCGGTGCCGGGCTTCACGAACAGCGTGCCGCGCTCCTGCATGTTGAAGCAGGCGTACGCGGTCACGTTGCCGCGCCGGTCGGCGACCAGCGAACCGCGGGGGCGGGTGCGCAGGTCGCCCGCCCACGGCTCGTACCCCTCGAAGACGTGGTGGATGAGTCCGGTGCCACGGGTCTCGGTGAGGAACTCGGTCCGGAACCCGATCAGGCCGCGGGCGGGTACGAGGTAGTCGAGGCGTACCCACCCGGTGCCGTGGTTGACCATCTGCTCCAGCCGGCCGCGGCGCAGTCCGAGCATCTGGGTGACCACACCCACGTAGTCCTCGGGCACGTCGATGGTGACCCGCTCGACCGGTTCGTGGACCTTGCCGTCGATCTCCTGGGTCACGACCTGCGGCTTGCCGACGGTGAGCTCGAAGCCCTCGCGGCGCATCAGCTCGACGAGTACCGCCAGCTGCAGCTCGCCCCTGCCCTGGACCTCCCAGGTGTCGGGGCGCTCGGTGCTCTGGACCCGGATCGACACGTTGCCGATGATCTCGGTGTCGAGCCGACTCTTGACGAGCCGGGCCGTGAGCTTGTCGCCGCTCTGGCCGGACAGCGGTGAGGTGTTGATGCCGACGGTCACCGAGATGGACGGCTCGTCGACGCGGATCACCGGTAGCGGCCGCGGATCGTCGATGTCGGCCAGGGTCTCGCCGATCGTGATCTCCGGAATGCCCGCGATCGCCACGAGATCGCCGGGGCCGGCCGTCTCGGCGGGTACGCGGTCGAGCGCCTCGGTCATCAGCAGGTCGGTGACGCGGACCCGTTGGACGGATCCGTCGGCGCGGCACCACGCCACGGTGGCGCCGCGGGCCAGCTCGCCCTGGCGCACCCGGCAGAGAGCGAGCCGGCCGAGGTAGGGCGAGGCGTCGAGGTTGGTGACGTGTGCCTGTAGTGGAGCGCCCTCGTCGTACGACGGTGGCGGCACGGTGGCGAGGATCGTCTCGATCAGCGGGCGCAGGTCGGGACTCGAGGGCACCGTGCCGTCCTCGGGCTGCTCCAGCGTCGCCCGACCCGCGCGGGCCGAGGCGTACACGATGGGGAAGTCGAGGGCCGCCGCATCGGCCGACGGGTCGTCCAGCAGGTCGAGGAACAGCTCGTAGGTCTGGTCGACGATCTCGGCGATCCGCGCGTCGGGTCGGTCGACCTTGTTGACCACGAGGACGACGGGCAGCCGCTTGCGAAGCGCCTTGCGCAGCACGAACCTCGTCTGCGGGAGCGGGCCCTCGGACGCGTCGACCAGGAGGAGTACGCCGTCGACCATCTCGAGAGCGCGCTCGACCTCGCCGCCGAAGTCGGCGTGGCCCGGTGTGTCGACGATGTTGAGCGTCACCGGGCCGTCGGGGCTCTGCCAGCGGACCGCGGTGTTCTTGGCGAGAATCGTGATGCCCTTCTCGCGCTCGAGGTCCATCGAGTCCATGACCCGGTCGTTGACGTCCTGGTTCTCGCGGAAGGCTCCGGACTGCCAGAGCATCGCGTCGACCAGCGTGGTCTTGCCATGATCGACGTGGGCGATGATCGCGACATTGCGGAGGTCCGCGCGGGTAGCCATGAGCGCCATCCTCCCCGACGACCGGCGGGCGCCGTCCCACGGGGCGCGTCCGGCCGCTCGCGCCTGTCTCGCACGGTCGTGGTCGCGGGTCGTGGGAACGCGCGGTCCCACGTCCGCGAGCGTTTGTGATCATGACAGAGCGCGGGGTCAGGGGCCCAGCCGGTAGCCGGACCAATGCTCACATGTCATGGCGTACGTCGTAGGCCCCCGCAGCTCCGGGGAACCCGGTCAGCGCAGCTCCCACAGCACCGGCGCGGTGAGGACGCCGGACCGCGGGACCCCCATCGCCTGGGCCAGCAGCTCCACCGGGCCGCGCCCGCCACTGCCGCCCCACATCCGCGCTCCGGCCGCGGACAGATCGTCGCTGGAGTCGGGTGGGCGCATGCGTTCGAGGAAACCCAGCCGCGGAACCATCCGGACCTCGGCCTCGTCGCGGCCGATACCCACCCGCGCGCAGGCGAGCTCGACCGCCCGCTCGAAGCCGCCGAGCTCGTCGACCAGGCCGCGTTCGCGCGCGTCGGCGCCGGTCCAGACCCGGCCCCGTGCGGCCGACTCGACATGGTCGCGGCTGAGCCCGCGGTCGTTGGCGACCTTGCCGGTGAAGTCGTCGTAGACCTGGTCGAGCCAGCCCTCCAACCGCTGCCACTCCTCGTCGGAGAACTGGCGGTACGCCGAGAACATCCAGGCGTTGCGTCCTTCGGCCACGCCGTCGCGGGAGATGCCGAGCCGATCCAGTAGGTCGCGTACGACTGCCTTGCCGCCGAACACACCGATCGAGCCGGTGAGCGTTCCGGGCTGGGCGACGATCGTGTCGGCTGCCATCGAGACGAAGTAGCCGCCGGACGCGGCGACCGAACCCATCGAGGCGACCACAGGCTTCCCGGTCTCGCGAAGGCGGACCACCTCGCGCCGGATGGCGTCGGAGGCGACGTAGGACCCGCCCGGGCTGTCCACGCGGAGGACGACGGCGCGGACGTCCCGGTCGGTGCCGGCGGCACGCAGCGCGGCGCCGATCGTGTCGCTGCCGATGGACGTACCACCGAGGCCGCGCCGGGTCGACCGGCCGAGGTGGACATCACCCGACCCGTGCACGACCGCGACGGCCGGTCCCTTGGAGAGCCTGGTGAGCGCGTGCCGAGGTTCGAGCTGCTTGGAGCGCCGGTAGCGGTGGACGAAACGCAGCCGGACGTCGCCGAGCTGACGCCGGAGCGCGGCGTAGACCTCGTCGCGGTAGCCCAGCCGGTCGACGAGCCCTGCCTCCAGCGCCTCCGCAGCGGACAGCGGTGCGCGGTCGACGAGCTCGCGGACCTTCTCCGGCGGCAGGCTCCGGCCCTCGGCGACCCCGGCGACGACGTGTTCCATCGCCAACGCGGTCAGCCGTCCCGCCGCCTCCCGGTGTGCGTCGCTCATCTCGGTGGCGAGGAAGGTGTCGGCGGCGTTCTTGTACTCGTGCCGCCGGGACATCTGGGGTACGACCCCCAGCTTTGCCAAGGCGTCCTTGACGAACACCGCTTCTGCCACCAGGCCGGTGAGTCCGACATCTCCGGACGGCTGCATCCAGATCTGGTCGAACGCGGTCGCGAGGTAGTAGGGGACGGTGCCGGGCCCGAACTCCCCGAACGACTCGGTCCAGGCCACGGCCGGCCGTCCCGTGGCGGAGAACCTGCGGACGGCCGTACGCAGCTCCTGGACCTGCGCGAGGGTGGGTACGTGGCCGCCGACGTGGACGACCAGCCCGGCGACGTCGGGGTCCACCGCCGCCAGCCGGAGCCCGTCCACCAGGTCCCGCAGGAGTGGTCGCCGACGGGCGAGCGCGGCGCCCAGGGGGTCCTGCGGAGGAGCCTCGAGCAGGGGAGCGGACAGATCGAGCTCGAGCAGTGTGGCGACCATGGGCCAACCATATGACCGGTACGCGCCCCCACGTGCCCACGATCAACGGATGTAGGCGAGAATGGGCGCGCAAGCGGGAGGGGAGTATTCCTTCGCGACGGCATCGTCATCACGGTTGTCGGGCTCGACCACGACACCCGGTGCCGGCGGCCCCACGGCGTGGGGCGGAAGAGACCTCCGGGGAAGGCAAGTCTTTCTTCGGAGGTATGGATGATCGTCCAGTCGTGGATGTGGTTTGCCACCGTCGGGGTGACGGTGGCCGTTCTCGCCGCAGACGTGTTCGTGATCGGCCGTCGTCCGCACGAGCCCTCGATGCGCGAGTGTGCCGCCTGGATCGGCCTCTACGTCGGGCTCGCGGTGCTCTTCGGCCTCGGCGTCCTCGTCTTCGCGGGCGGTCGGTACGCCGGTGAGTTCTTCGCTGGATGGATCACGGAGTACAGCCTCTCCGTCGACAACCTGTTCGTCTTCCTGGTGATCCTCACGCGGTTCGGCGTACCCCGGAGGTACCAGCAGACGGCCCTGCTGATCGGCATCATCCTCGCGCTCGTGATGCGCGGGGTCTTCATCGCGGTCGGCGCTGCCGCGATCAACGCGTTCGCCTGGGTTTTCTACCTGTTCGGCGCGATCCTCATCTACACCGCGATCCAGTTCGCCCGCCAGGGACAGCAGGACGAGTCGGACTACAAGGAGAACGTCCTGATCCGGTGGGCCAAGACCAACCTGCCCGCGACGGACAAGTACAACGGCGTCAAGCTGACGCTGATCGAGAACGGCAAGCGGGTCGTCACGCCCATGCTGATCGTGATGATCGCCCTGGGCACGACCGACCTGCTCTTCGCTCTCGACTCCATCCCCGCGATCTACGGCCTGACCCAGGAGCCGTACCTCGTGTTCACGGCCAACGTGTTCGCGCTGATGGGTCTCCGGCAGCTGTACTTCCTCCTCGGCGGGCTGGTCGACCGGCTGGTCTATCTCTCCGTCGGACTTGCCGTGATCCTCGGATTCATCGGCGTCAAGCTGATCCTGCACGCCCTGCACGAGAACAACCTGCCGTTCCTCAACGACGGCAGACCGCTGCACGTGCCCGACATCGGCATCACCGTCTCCCTGGCTGTCATCGTGGGGACGCTTGCCATCACCACGGTCGCGAGTCTCCTGCGCAGCCGGGGTGCGGGCACCAAGAACGAGGACGAGGACGAGCCGGCGAAGACGACCTGAGCGAGGCGGGGTCAGCGCTGCCGGTCAGTTGTGGTCCACCAACCGGCCGGCGTCGGAGACGAGGGTCGCGCGCCGGTCGCCGTCGATCTGTTCCTCGACGACAGTCTGGCCGGTACGCGGTGCGTGCAGCATCCGGTCGCCGCCCGCGACGAAGCCCACGTGGTGGATGCTCTGTCCCGGCCGGGCGAAGAAGTACAGGTCACCGGGTCGGGCCTGGCCCAGGGGCACGACGCTGGCCGCGGTGGCCTGGTCGTCGGCATCGCGGGGCACCACCCGCCCGAGGGCGCGGAAGCTGAGATGCACGAGGCCGGAGCAGTCCAGGCCGAATGCCGACATGCCGCCCCAGATGTAGTCGAGGCCGACGAACCGACGGGCCGCCGCAAGGACCGCCTGTCCGTCGACCGGCCGCTCGACTCCCGCCGGTCGTACGACGCAGGCGGACGGGTCGAGCCAGGCGCTGTGGCCGCCCGGCAGACAGACCCGGACGCCGGCCGGTGTCTCGTCCAGGACGGGCAGGATCGTGGCGTACGACGCTTCCGACGGCGCGTCGGGCGCAGGCGTACCACCGGGTGTCGCACGCACCGGCGCCGCCTCGACCGCGACGACCGCCTCCCGCTCGGCGGCTGTGGGCGCCGCACCGACGTGGGCGCGCGGAACCCAGCCGGGGTAGCCGCGGCGGTCCCGCGAGGAGAGTTGCCAGGGCGCGACGACCTGGAGCCAGTCACCCCGCTCCTCGAGTACGTCGACGGGCTCGCCGAGGAGCAGCTGGGTGAGGATGCGCTCCTTGAGATCGAGTCGAGCGTCCTTGTCGAGCCCGTCCGGCCACGTACGAGGATCGGGAACCTCGGCCACGAGGGGAGCGTCGATCGTGCGCGGCGCGTCCGGGCTGGCCCACAACCCGGTGGCGGTGACGCGGATCGCTGACGTCGTGGTGGAGGGCAACCCCGGTGCGGACATGGCGTCACGTTAGCCGAGCCGGCCCCCCAGGACGTCGACGGACATCCTCGATGTCGCACCCGAGCCGTCGAGGACCACCACGCGACGTCCACGCCCCGGCGGCGGTCGCGGTCAGGACGGCGAGTGCATCCAGGGCCGGTCGAGGTCGACGTAGGTGAGGTCCGCGAGGAGGGCACGTTCGCTCTCCCGGAGCTGGGCGCCCTCCCTCGAGGGTTCCCTTCGCTCGCCCTCCCGGGCGGCTGCCTCGCTGGTGAAGTACACCGCCTGGGTGAACCTCGTCTGGTCGTCGTCGTGGAACGCGACCAGCGAACCGAGGATCTCGGGCCGGTCGGACCTCAGCGCGTCCTCGCGCTGGGCCATGACGGCCTGCGCCCGGTCGGGGTTCGTGACCCGGCCCTCCCGCACCTGGACGAAGCCGGCTTCGTCGGACCCGCCCTCGAGCAGGGTCAACACGGTGCGGCAGTCGTGGAACTCCACGGCCCCGGTGAAGAGCGGCTCGGTCTCGCGCCACCACGCGGCCTGTTCCGGCCGGTCGCTGTTGGCGCGGGCGGCAGCCTCGGTCTCGAACCGGACCAGCGTGAGCGCCGTGCCGTCGGACGCGACTCCGGTCGTCGACCCGAGCCATCCGAGGGCGGCCGGCGCGAGATCGCCGACCCAGCGATCCACGGCTGCCTGCAGACCTGCCGGATCGTCGACATGTCCCAGGATGACCTGGACGAACATCCGCACACCCCCTGGTTTCGCCGGTCGGCGGGATCCACCTCGACGCTACGCCCGCCGACTCGATGGCGCGGTGTCTACGCGGGAGCGGGCCGTGCCTTCGCGCGCGCCCGGCGGGCCAGCCGGCGTGCCTCGCGCAGCGGGACCGGCGTGCGGTAGGTCCCGGTGGCGAGGCGGACGACCTCGACCGCGACGTCGGTGTCGGTCCGCCAGGCGGCATGCGCGACGAGGGGACGCCGGCCGGCCCGGGTC
The DNA here is from genome assembly GCA_963721745.1 of uncultured Actinomycetota bacterium. Taxonomy (GTDB): domain Bacteria; phylum Actinomycetota; class Actinomycetes; order Propionibacteriales; family Actinopolymorphaceae; genus Thermasporomyces. The sequence goes on from CAVRKO010000013.1 coordinate 309,223, forward strand.
CGTACCCACGCACCGACGGTCACGCCCGCCGCCCGGACTGGACTCGCGGCGCCGGGCTGGTCGGCGGGCCAGCTGCCCTCGGCGACCAACGGACGATGGGTGACGCCGACGGTTGGCAGGTCGAGTACGGCACCCAGGTGCAGGGCGAGACCAGCCCTGCGGGGATGATCGCGGCCGGTGGCGTTCACGAGGAGTACGTCGGGTCGGATGCCGAGCCGGCCGACGACCTGCTCGAGGAGGTGGCCCTCCCTGAGCGCGAGCTGGCCGGCGACGTACCTCGCCCCCGCGGCGTCCCGGAGGACGACCGACGACACAACCTCTCCCTCGGACACGGTGACGGCGCCAACCCACACCGCGTCCCCCGTGGCGCCCGCTCCGGCGACTCCGCGCGGAAAGCAGCAGAAGCAGCCTCCGACCAGGAGCCGCCGGGCCTGGGCGGGGCGCCAGGCCGGGGGCGTCCGGCTCGCGAGCGCGCCCTGCGTGTCCGCGAGCTCGGCCGGTGTGGCTGGCCAGGACGAGAGGCTCACCCGACCAGCACACCACGAAGGGGTAGCCGGGCGGGTCGGGAGCCGGGCCGGTCGGGGGCCGGGCGGGTCGGGAGCCGGGCGGGTCAGGCGTCGCGCTGCCCAGCCGTCGCTGGGGTGAGCTCGTAGTGCAGCGTCCGGTACTTCAGCAGCCGGTGGGAGACGGGCACCGCGATCCGCTGCAGCAGCGGATGCTTGCGGGCCAGCGCGCGGCGGGCCCAGCGCGACTCCGCCTCGGACAGCAGCCGGGCGCGGGCGGGCATCGCCGGACCTTCAGGGGTACCCCTGAAGGTCGAGGGGGCGATCGTGACGTCGGGGTTGTTGCGCAGCCGCTTGGTCTTGCCCGCCTTGTCGTACGTACGGAAGTAGGCGTGCCCACTCGCCCGGTCCACCACGATGTTGACCGGCGTCGGCACCGGCGTCCCGTCCCGGCGGAACGTCGTGAGCACGATCGTCTTCTGGTCGACGAAGCGCTCGAACGGGTTCAGCGGCGCGGTCATGGCTTGGCCTCCAGAGGTGGTGGGATCGTCACCCACCCGACGGTGGACGACCCGCGGTCCGTGACATCGCGCTCGGTCCGCCGGGTCCCCCCGAGCGGGTCAGTCAGTCGGCCGCGGTGGGACGGAGGCCCGAGATCCCGAGCCCGGGCGTACGTGGGAGTACGACCGTCGCCCGGTCGTACCGGAGCCCGCCGTCGACCGGTGACTCGGCCAGCCACCAGGCGGCGTCCAGGTCGCTCACGTGGGTGGTGCCCCGCGCCGCCACCAGGCTCGCCGCCGCGCCCACGCCCACCGGCCCTTCCATCATCGAGCCGACCATGGTGCCGAGGCCGTACGCGTCCGCGAGGTCGAGCAGGGTACGTGCCGGTCCGAGTCCGCCGCACTTGGCGAGCTTCACATTGACCAGGTCGGCGGCCCGGTGGCGGATCAGGTCCACCAGGTCGCGCAGGTCGTAGACGCTCTCGTCGGCGAGGATCGGCGTGTCGACCCGGTCGCTGACCCACGCGAGGCCCTCGAGGTCGGCCGCGGCGACCGGCTGCTCGACCAGCTCGACGTCGAGACCGTCGTCCTCCAGGGCACGGATGACCTGGACCGCCTCCCGCGGACGCCAGCCCTGGTTGGCGTCGAGGCGGATCCGCACGTCCGACCCGGCCGCCTCGCGGACGGCTCGCACCCGCGCGACGTCCGCCCTGGCCCCGTCCGGGGACCGTACGCCCACCTTGACCTTCAGCACGTCGAACCCCTCGTCGACGCGGGCCTTCGCGGCGGCACCGAGATCGGCCGCGTCGCCGGCGGACAACGAGACGTCCGTGGGAATGCGGTCGCGGGTACCTCCGAGCAGCCGGGTGAGCGGGATCCCGAGCCGGCGGGCGGCGAGGTCGTGCAGCGCCACATCGAGCGCCGCCTTGGCATTGAGATTCCCCACGACCGCGGTCGCGACGTCGGCGAGGCGGGCGGCGAGATCGTCGGGGTCGCGGCCGTATACGGCATCCCGCAGCGGTCCCGAGACGCAGGCCTGCGCGCCCGCGACCGACTCGCCGGTCACCCGCCAGACCTGCGGCGCCTCGCCCCAACCGCTGCGTCCTTCGTCGTCGACGACCTCGACGAGCAGCGACTCGACAGCGCTCGCGCGACGCAGAGCCGTGACGAACGGGGTGTGCAGCCTCGCCCGGATCGGGTGGCAGCGGACCGCGGTGATCGTCGACACGCGAGGACGCTACCCCGTTCACCAGAGCGCGGCCGCCGGGGGAGCTGGGCTGAGCACGTCCTCGGCGAGGAGAGCGTCGACGAGGAACAGGCGCGACCCGCCGTAGCGGAGCCGCAGGAGGTACGCGAGGACGCCGGCCGACCCGGTGTTGTAGTCGGCGACGACCTCGCGGGACGTCTCGTCGGGCACCAGCGCCAGACCGCCGCGCCGGCAGTGCCGCACCGCCAGCAGGGGTACCAGGTCCTCCGCCCAGGCGCGGTAGGTCGGGTCGGACAGGATGTCGGCGGCGTCGAGCAGGAACTCGCCGTCCCCGGCCAGACCGTGGCACGCGCTCGGCGGTGACGCCCACCGGGAACGGTGCACCGCCCCGGCGGCAGCGCGCGCGTACTCGGCGAACCGCTGCTCACCGGTCGCGGCGAACAGCCGGAGCAGGAACGTACCCACGCCCGACGATCCGCTGCACCAGTGCGGGAGCCTGGTGAGGTTCTCGGGTCCCACCGGCCACCACGCGGCGCCGTCGGCGTCGGTACGCGCCGCCCGGCACAGGGTGTACCCCGCGTCCTTCGCCAGGTCGGCCAGCGCCGGGTCGCCCAGTGCCGACCCTGCGGCGAGAAGGGTGTAACCGATACCCGCGACGCCGTGGGCGAAGCCGTAGTGGTGGGCGCCGGCGAGGCGGGACGGGAAGCCTCGTGGAATAGGCCAGGTGGGGCCGTACGGTCCGGACCGGGCGGCCCGCCGCAGCGCGTCGGCGTAGTCCGCCGCCCGCTCCAGGAAGCGCGGGTCGAGCGGCCGCTGGTGCTGGGCCGTCCAGGCGTTCGGGCCGGTCCACGCGTTCGGCCCGGTCCACTGGCTCGGTGCGGACCAGGGGCCCTGGCCCGGCTCGTACTGGCCGGACCACTCGTTCTGGGCAAGGTGCAGCTGGGTCAGCGCCGCCCCTGCCAACCCGTGCGCGACGTCGGGGTTGGGCCAGCTGACCGGGAGGCTGAGGGCGATCCGTTCGGCCTGTGCGCGCAGGTGGGGTTCGCCGAGCATGGCCGCGGCATCGGCGAGCACCCAGGCAACGCCGGCCCGGCCGAAGTAGAGCCCGGGCAGCACCTCGGCGCCGCGTTCGGCCCGGGCGGAGAGCCAGGATGCCGCCTTGCGCGCCGCGGCGTCGACGGCGACGGGGACCACGTGGGCGTCCGACGACCCGGCGTGGGCAAGCGCCCGGACCAGCACGGCGAGCACGCCGGCCGCACCGTGCTGCACGTTCCGGGGATCGGTACGCGCACCGGGACCGCTGGGCTCCCACAGATGCTCGTCGTCCGGTCGCATCGTCGAGGCCAGCTGGTCCAGACCGTCGGCAAGCAGCTCGTCGTCCGCCGGCTGACGGGTCACGAGGGAAGGCGGCACGGATGGGGGCTCCGCGAGCAGGCGGCGTACCTGCGCCAGGTCGCCGCGCTCCTCGGGACGCTCCGACAGCAGCGGCAGGATCGCCGGGGCGAGTGCCCGCGTCGGCTCGTGGTACCTCGCGACCAGGCCGAGCCAGGCCGCGAGGCGGTCCCGATCCGACCTCGTGTCGGTCGGTCCGTCGGAGGGCAGGACCGGGTCGTTGCCCGTCGCGAGGAGAAACAGCAGGGCACCGAGGCCGTAGAGGTCCTCTGCCACGCACGCCTCGACCCGTTCGCGGCCCGCCACCCGGACCTCCGGCGCCTCGTAGCCGCGGGCGCCCCTACGGCCGGTCTGGCCGGACGCCGTCGGGTGGTGCCCGACCGGTGCGGCGGCGGCGACCGAGAGGAGCGCCGGCCCACCGTCCGGAAGGACCAGGACGTGGTCGGGGTCGAGGTCACGCAGCACGACGCCGGCCGCATGGGCCGAGGCCACGAGATCGACGAGCCGGTGCGCCATCGCGAGGGTCTGGCGGGCGGTTGATGAGGCACCCGCACCCAGTCGTCCACGTACCCAACGACGAAGGGGCTGGCCCACCAGGCGCCGGTGGACGAGGAACACGTCCCCGTCCGCGGCGAACACCTCGAGCGGCCGGGGCACCGCCACCCGCCCCGCCAGGTGGGCCAACATCCGCGCCTCGTGAAGGAGCCGGCCGCGGGCGTCGGTGCCCGCCAGGTCGAGGTCGGTGTGTGCCCGGGCGTGCCTGACCACGACCTCTCCGTACCCGGGTCCCGCGCGCTCGTCGGTGGCGAGCAGGACGGTGGGGATCCGGTCGCGAAGCGTCTGGCGTACGACATAACGGCCGCGCAGCCGGACGGGACCCGCAGGTGCGGCGTTCGCGGCGGGGGGCCCGTCTACGGTCGACCGTGTCCGTCGGCTGCCGGAGAGGTCGAGGGGACACGACTTCCCGGCCGGCGCAGAGCCGACGCCATGGGCGGTCACCGAGCCGGCCGTCGCGTCAGCTCTGCCGCGGGGCGGGCGGGTTCTGCCGTCGAGGTCGAGGGCGGCGGGTTGGTCCGGCTCCCGGTCGTACCCGCCGAACCTGCCGAACCCGACGTGGACGAGGCTGTCCGCCCGGTAGGGGCGGGCGGACGGTATCCGCGGGCCGGCGAGTCCCGCGGTGACGGCGTGGAGCACGTGGGCGAGCCAGGTGAACTCGGCGTCGTCCATCGGTTGCACGGTGAGGACCTTCCCGAACGCGGGCTCGTCGCAGTCGGGACCACCGAGCCAGCGAACGACGTCGACACTCGGTGCGAACGCGAACTCCCCGCGGTGCGCTGCGAGTACGGGCGCCACCCGGGCGAGCAGTACGGGCGCGGAGGCCGGCGTCGCCGACAGGTGCAGCAACCAGCCCGGGGTACGACTGGGACGGTCGGCCGGCTGCGCGGAGTACCACGGTGCGCCGGCTGTGACCCGCCACCGGCGGCCGGGCTCCGCGTCGAGCAGGCACGCAACGACGTCAGCCAGCACCCCGTCCCGGGGCGTCGGCGCTCCCGCTCTGCTGGTGAGCGGCGCTGGTGGCACAGTTGTCACGCCGCCTCCGCGGTGGTCGTGCACTATGAGTGAGGCTACGACTACCAAGAGCGCATGAGATGCGCAACAGAATCGGCCGATATTTCGCCATCAATTTGATCACGGCCGCGCGCCACGGCCCGGGGGCAGCCGGCCAGACGATCAGCCGATCAGCAGGTCAGCAGGTGGCGGTCGGCCCAGCTCGCCGCCGCGATCCGCGCCACCAGCGCGCAGCCCTCGGCCTCACCGAGCGCCGCGGACACACAGCTGACGAGGACGTCGTCCGGAGCGTCGTCGGGGTACACGAGCGCGGCGCTGTGCCGGATCCCTTCCACCCAGCCGTTCTTGTGGGCGATCCGGGTGCCCGGCGGAAGGCCGCGTACGACGTCCTCGGTGACCTCCTGGGCGAGCAGCACATCCAGCATCTCCCGGCAGGCCGCCCGCGACGCCAGCGTCGGTCCGGGTGAGCCGGCGACGGCGCCGGTGTGAAGGGCGGCATTGAGGGCGGCGAGGTCGGCAGCCGTCACGAGGTTCGACCGGCCCGCATCCTCGGCCACCCGGTCCTGGATGCCGCGGGCGACGACCGACTGCGACGCGCCCGCGGCAGCCCATGCGGCCGCAACGGCGTCGAGACCGACCTGTTCGAGGACGAGGTTGGTCGCCAGGTTGCTCGACCTGACGACCATCCGGCGGACGAGCCAGCGCAGCGGCGCGGTGCCGCCGAGGCGCTGCCACGGCTCGGGGTCGTTGTCGTAGTCCGCGGTCGAGTGGTACGTCGAACCGTCGCCCGCGGTGGACGCGAAGTCGTCGTGGACGCGTACGCCCGCATCCAGGTCGAGCCGGCCCAGCTCGGCCGACCGGTAGGCGGCGGCCATCACCGCGGTCTTCATCGTGCTGGCGGCGTAGTGCACGTGCTCAGCGAGCCGGGTGTACGCAGGTGCCGCTCCCGGCGGGCCACACCACACGGACACGGTGCCGGGGACCTGGACGAGGTCCGGCTCGAGCGCCGCGAGTGCGGGCGGGTCACCTGGTCCCGACGACGAACGGGACAGGGGTGCTGCGTCCTTGGTCACGGCGTCAGTGTGCCGCACCCACCGGGCAGCTCCGCGGCACGAACGGGTGACCGACCGCCCGTACGCCCGTGCGTCAGGACCGGTCGAGCGCGTCGAAGGCGCGCTGGACGGCCAGCGCCGCGGTGCGGGCATCGACGCCGAGTGAGGCCGCCCGGTCGACGAACTCCTCCGCGGCGATCCGGAGCGGGTCGGCCCGCCCGGCCGGCGTGGCGGCGACCACCGTTCCGTGCCGGCGGGCGGTCTCGAGGATTCCCTCGGCCTCGAGTTCCCGGTAGGCGCGCGCGACGGTGCCAGGCGCGACACCCAGGTCGGTGGCCAGGGCGCGGATCGCGGGCAGCCGGGCTCCGACCGGGAGGTCGCCGCGTTCGACCAGTCCGAGGAGCTGGTCGCGGACCTGCCGCCACGGCGGGACCCCACTGCCAGGCTCCACCTGGATGTCGACCATCGGTCCCCCTGCCAGACCTGTCGTCGCCGCGGGATCCGCTGGCCGGTCCCGGCAGCCCTGGGCGCCCGGTGCGGGTCCGCGCACCGTCGTGGGAGAGGGTAGGGGACGCGGCCGAACTACCTGGCAGATCGTGGCAGCGCGAAGCAGGAGGAGCACATGGGCGAGTGGCGGGACCTGCACGACGGATGGACGTTGACGGCGATCGGCGACGACTCCGGCCCGGCCATACCCTCGGAGATCGCCGCGGCGACGGTGCCGGCGAGCGTTCCGGGGTGCGTCCACACGGACCTGCTCGACGCCGGCCTGATCCCCGACCCGTACCTCGACCGCAACGAGCACGACCTGCGGTGGATCGGCGAGACCGACTGGCGGTACGCCACGAGCTTCGAGTGGCTGCCCGGCGACGACGACCGCGTCCAGCTCGTGTGCGACGGCCTCGACACCGTGGCCCGGGTCGAGGTCAACGGCCAGCTCGTCGGTACGACGCAGAACATGCACCGGTCCTACCGCTTCGACGTCGGACCGCACCTCCGTCCGGGCGGCAACGACCTGGTCGTGACCTTCGGCTCGGCGCAGAGGTACGCCGAGCGGCTCCGCGACGACCTCGGTGATCGTCCCGGTCCCAACTCCGCCACGCCGGAGCCCTTCAACTTCATCCGCAAGATGGCCTGCAACTTCGGCTGGGACTGGGGACCCATCCTCGTCACCGCCGGGATCTGGAAGCCGATCCGGCTGCACACCTGGAGCACGGCGCGACTGGACCGGGTCCGGCCGATGGTGGACGTCGACGAGGGGACCGGCACCGTACGTGTCGTGGTCGACCTCGACCGCGCCGACGATGCCGCGCCGCTGACCCTCGCAAGCCTCCGTCGCCGGTGCGCAAGGGCAGGTTGACATCGAGCCGGGAGCGGCCACCGCCACCGTCGAGGTGGAGGTTCCGAACCCCCGGCTGTGGTGGCCGCACGGCCACGGCGACCAGCCGCTGTACGACCTCGACGTCACTCTGGGCACCACGTCCGGCGCCGTCCTCGACACCTGGTCCCGCCGGATCGGGTTCCGCACGGTCCGCCTCGACACCAGCGCCGACGACGTGGGTTCGGCGTTCACCCTCGTGCGTCAATGACGTGCCGGTCTTCGCGCGCGGTGCCAACTGGATCCCTGACGACTGCTTCCCGAGCCGGATCGACGCCGCCCGCTACCGCGCGCGCCTCCTCCAGGCCAGGGACGCCCACATCGACCTGCTGCGCGTCTGGGGCGGTGGGCTCTACGAACAGGACGAGTTCTACGCGGCCGCCGACGAACTCGGGATCCTGGTGTGGCAGGACTTCCTCTTCGCGTGCGCGTCGTACCCGGAGGAGTCGCCGCTGGCGGAGGAGGTCGAGGCCGAGGCGCGCGAGAACGTCGCCCGGCTGATGCCGCACCCGAGCCTGGTGCTGTGGAACGGCAACAACGAGAACATCTGGGGCTACTTCGACTGGGGCTGGCAGGCGAAGCTCGACGACCGCACGTGGGGCAAGGGCTACTACCTCGACGTGCTGCCGCGAGCGGTGGCCGAGACCGATCCGACCCGGCCGTACTGGCCGGGCAGCCCGTACTCCGGCTCGTTCGACATCCACCCGAACGACGACGACCACGGCTGCAAGCACATCTGGGACGTGTGGAACCAGCGCGACTACACGGGCTACCGCGACTACGTGCCACGCTTCGTCGCGGAGTTCGGGTTCCAGGGCCCACCGACCTGGGCGACGCTGACCCGCGCGGTGCATGACGAGCCGCTCGCGGCCGACTCGCCGGGCGTGCTGAGCCACCAGAAGGCCACCGACGGAAACCTCAAGCTGGCAAGGGGTCTCGAGCCGCACTTCGACGAGCCGACGTCGGTGACCGACTGGCACTGGCTCACCCAGCTCAACCAGGCAAGGGCGCTGACCTACGGCATCGAGCACTTCCGGTCCCACCGTGGCCGTTGCATGGGCACGGTGATCTGGCAGCTGAACGACTGCTGGCCGGTGACGTCGTGGGCCGCCGTGGATGGAGACGCCCGGCCGAAGCCCCTGTGGTACGCGCTGCGCCGGGTCTACGACCCGCGCCTCCTCACCGTTCAGCCGCGTGACGGCGCGCTCGAGGTGGTGGCGGTCAACGACGGCGCCGAGGCGTGGCCGGCCGAGGTCGTGGTGGAGCGGCGGACCTTCGCCGGCGAGGTGTTCGCGCACTGGACGACCAAGCTCGAGGTGCCCGGTCGCGACGTCGGCTCGGTCCGGGTGCCTGTCGACGTCGCGACGACCACGGACCCGACCACGGAGGTGCTGGTCGTGTCGGCCGGCGACCGGCGGACGACGTGGTACTTCGGCGAGGACAAGGAACTCTCCTATCCGACACCGGAGATCGACGTCAACGTGGTCGCGAACGGCGATGTCGCGGAGGTCAGCGTGACGGCCCGTTCCTTCGTCCGCGACCTCGCGCTGTTCGCCGACCGGATCGACCCGGCGGCGAGCGTCGACGACATGCTCGTGACGCTCATGCCGGGCGAGTCGCACACGTTCCGGATCACCGGCCTCAGTCGCACGCCGTCGGTCGACGAGGTGCGCGCAGCGCCGGTGCTGCGCTGCGCCAACGACGCGTGATCAGGGGATGACCTGGATCTTGCGGCCGACACCCGCCTTGAACTGCTCCAGCGCCTTGGCGTAGTCGGCGAGCGGGAACCGGTCGCTGATCATCACCTCGGGCCGCAAGGCTCCGTTGACGAACAGCTCGCCCGCGCGTTCGAAGCTGTGCAGGACCGCCATCGAGCCGGTGATCGTGATCTCCTGGTTGTAGATCTTGTACGGCTCGACGACGACCCGCGCGTCGTACGCCGCGACGCCGAACTGCAGGAAGGTGCCGCCCCGGCCGACCCGGGACAGGCCGTCCTGGATCGCGGCGGCGACGCCGGTGCAGTCGACGACCACCTCCCAGCCGCGGGGGTAGTCCGCGACCAGCTCGTCGGCGCTCGTGGCCGTGGCCGAACAACCGAGCTCGCGGGCGGTCCCGAGCCGGGCGGCGTTGATGTCGACCACGCTGACGGTGCCGGCACCGGCGCGCTTGGCGAGCTCCATCATCATCAGGCCCATCGTGCCGGCGCCGTAGATGAGGTAGTGGTCGGCGAGCACCCGCGGGAGGACGTCGAACCCCCGGACGGCGCACGAGAACGGCTCGATCAGGGCGGCGTCGCCGACCTCGACGCTCTCGGGCAGGCGGTAGCAGTTCTTCACCGGGGCGACGGCGTACTCCGCGGCGCCGCCCGCCGTCGTCACACCGATCGCCGCCCAGTTCTCACACAGGTTCCCCCGGGCCCGGCGGCAGTAGTGGCACTCGCCGCAGTGCAGGGACGGGTCGACGGCCACCTGGTCGCCGACCGACACCTCGGTCACGGCGGCGCCGATCTCGACGACCTCGCCCGCGAACTCGTGGCCCGGCACCACCGGCAGGGTCGGAGCGAACTCGCCTTCGAGAATGTGCAGGTCCGTACCGCAGATGCCGCAGGCGGCGACCCGCACCACGACGTCGCGCGGACCTGGAGACGGGTCCGGGACGGTCTCGACGGAGACCTCGCCGGGGGCGTGGATGACGGCAGCTTTCACCAGGACTTCCCTTCGTACGTACGGACAACTCTTCCGTCAGGCGGCGAGGCGGGCCATCGGCGGCCGTTCTCCACCCGACCGGGGATCATTCCTGCGGGCGGACCATCGGCTTGATGGTGGTGGCGTCCGTGGCCGCGACGGTGAGCGCCCGTTCGGTCTCGGCCAACCCGAAGTGGTGGGTGGCGAGCCGGTCGAGGTCCACCTCACCGGAGGTCGCGAGTGCGACCGCCGTCGGCCAGGTGTTGGCGTACCGGAACGTGCCCGTCACCTCGATCTCCCGGGTCTGCACGTACGACAACGGGAGCGGGATCTCGTCACCCCCCATGCCGACCATGACCACCCGGCCCGCCGGGCGTACGCTCCGGATCGCGTCGCCGACCGCCGGCGCGTACCCCGAGCACTCGATCAGGACGTCGGCCTCGACCCCTGCGTCGGCAAGGGACGTCGTGCGCACGTCGACCGTCGTGGCCCCGAGGGCGCGGGCCACCTCGAGCCGCTGCGGGCGGACGTCGGTGACGACGACCTCACTCGCGCCGAAGACCCGGGCGGCCTGCAGGGCGACCAGCCCGATCGGTCCCGCGCCCGTGACGAGCACCTGGGTTCCGGGCGTGATCCGTGCCTTGCGGGCGCTCCACACACCGACCGACAACGGCTCGAGCAGGGCGGCCGCGTCGTCGGACAGCGTGTCGGGTACGGCGTAGGCGAACTCCTCGTGCAGCACGACGTACTCGCAGAACGCGCCGTCGATCGGCGGCGTCGCGAAGAACCGCATGTCGGGGCAGAGGTTGTAACGGCCGGCCCGGCACTGCGGGCAGGTGAAGCACGGCACGCCGGGCTCCATCGACACCCGTTGCCCGGGCGCGTGCCGGGTCGCCTCGGCGCCGCGGGCGACGACGACGCCGCCCGCCTCGTGCCCGAGGACGAGGGGAGCGCGGACGACGAAGTCGCCGATCCGACCGTGCTCGTAGTAGTGGACGTCCGACCCGCAGGTGCCGACCGAGGTCACCCGGATGAGTACCTCGCGCGGGCCGGGAACGGGCACCGGACGCTCGTCGAGGGCGAGGTCCTTCACACCCCGCAGGACCGCCGCCCGCATCGTCGCCGGAACTTCGTCGGGCATCGCTGTCACGTCACTCTCCTGTTACGGCACCGAGGGGTCGGCCTGGTCGGGATCCACCGGGGGACCGGGAGACCGCGGGCCTGAGTCCGGCTCGAGCCTTTACCTCCGCGTCGCGTCCCGTCAAGGGATGCGGACAAATTCACAGCGAAACGGAAACGACGGCGTGCCTTGTGCGCGGGTGAGCGTCCTGCCATGCTGAAGCGACCGGCGCTGGTTTCGGGCAGAGTCGGATCAGATCGGGCATCATCAAAATCTGGACAGGGGCGCACCACCGCATGTACGCCGAGGAACGGCAGCTCGAGATCCTCACCAGGGCTCGCGCCGCGGGTCGGGTCGAGGTGACGGGACTCGCGGGCGACCTCGCCGTGACCCAGGAGACCGTGCGCCGCGACCTCACCGTCCTCGAACGTCGCGGCCTGCTCAAGCGCGTCCACGGCGGTGCGATCCCCGTCGAGCGGCTCGACTACGAGCCGAGGCTCGCCACCCGGCGCGAGCAGCACGCGGGGGAGAAGCTCCGGATCGCCCGGGCGGCACTCGCCGAGATCCCAGCCGAGGGGGCGGTCCTCTTCGACAGCGGTTCGACGCCCGAGGCGCTCGCACGGCTGATGCCGGGCGACCGCGAGCTGACCGTACTCACCAACTCCCTCCCGATCGCGATGCTGCTCTCGGACCGGCCGAACCTCGCCGTCTGGAGCCTCGGCGGGCTTGTCCGCGGCCGGACCTACAGCTCCGTCGACGACTGGGCCCGCCGCCAGCTCGACGACATCTCCGTGGAGGTGGCGTTCCTCGGCACCAACGGGCTGAGCACCGCCCGTGGGCTCACGACCCCGTTGCCGACCGAGGCCGCGGTCAAGGCCGCGATGGTGCGTTCCGGCAAGCGTCGCGTGCTGTTGGCCGACCACACCAAGATGGGGCGCGACAGCTTCTGCCGGTTCGCCGGCCTCGACGAGCTCGACCTCGTGGTCACCGGCGCCGAGCTCGACGACGACAGCGCGGCCGAGATCGAGTCGTACGGTCCGAAGGTGGTCCGGGCGTGATCCTCACCGTGACACCCAACCCCAGCATCGACCGCACGCTGGAGGTCGCGGCCCTGCTGACGGGTCAGGTCAACCGTGCGCGCAGCCAGCACGTCGAGCCGAGCGGCAAGGGAGTGAACGTCACCCGGGCCCTTGCCGGCAACGGGTTCCGGTCGACCGCGGTCCTTCCGATCGGAGGGTCCGAGGGCGCGCAGCTGCGCACTCTGCTCGACGACGAGGGCGTGACGTACGTGGCCGTTCCCATGACCGGCGCGGTACGGGTCAACATCACCGTGCGCACGCCCGACGGTTCCGCCACGAAGATCAACGAACCCGGACCCGCCCTCACGTGGGGGGAGGCCGACGCGCTGGCCGAGGCGGTCCTGGCCCGACTCGGACGGTCCGACTGGGTGGTCGCCTCCGGCAGTCTTCCGGGCGGCGTCGCGGCAGACTTCTACGCCGACCTCGGTACGCGAGTGCGCGCCGCGGGTGGCCGGTTCGCGCTCGACTCCAGTGGCGAGGCATTGCGCCAGGGGATCAAGGGGCTGCCCGACCTGGTGAAGCCCAACCTCGACGAGCTCGCCGAGCTGGTGGGCTCGTCGCTTCCCACCCTCGCAGGCGCGGTCGCGGCGGCCGGCGAGCTCCGCGCGACGACGGGAGGCGCGGTGCTCGTGAGCCTCGGCGCGGCGGGCGCCCTGCTCGTCGACGGTGGGCCGCCCCTGCATGCGGAGACCCGCGGTCCCGTCGGTGTCCGCAGCTCGATCGGCGCGGGCGACAACCTGCTCGCGGGCTACCTGAGCGCGGCGCAAGGCGGCGTTGACGCCCGGGTCGACCGGCAGTCCGCGCTGGTGGAGGCGGTGGCCTGGGGGACCGCGGCGGTCAGGGCGCGTGGCAGCCGCGCCCGTCCGGTGTCGGAGGCGGACCGTCGGTCCGTGCGGGTCCACGCCAGACCCGACCCCGCCCGGGTCCTGCCCTGAGTGCGACCGGACACAACCGCGTGAGGGTACGCGAAGACCTGATCCGACAGGAGAATGGCGGTCCATGAGGACTCTGGTGATCGGCGACCACTTCATCCCGGGGTCCGCCTATGTCGAGGCGCTGCGGTCCGCGGGCATCGCGCCCGACGGGATCCGTACCGTGGACTGGTCGGGCGGCAAGGGCGACCAGCACGCGGCCCAGCAACGGATGGAACGCGCCGGTCCGGCCGCCGTCCCGGTGCCGGACGAGATCGTCGCGGCCGTCGGTGACGCCGAGGCGCTCGCCCTGCACTTCGCGCCCGTTCCCACCGCCGTTCTCGACGCGGGATCCTCCCTGCGCGCGGTAGTCGTTGCACGCACCGGCCTCGAGAACGTCGACGTCGAAGCGGCGACGGCGCGTGGTGTGGCCGTGGTCCCGATCTTCGGCCGCAACGCATCCGGGGTCGCCGAGCTGGCGATCGGGATGATGGTGTGCGAGGGCCGGGACATCGCCCGTGCGGACTCGTCGGTGAAGGCGGGCGGCTGGCGCAAGGACTTCGGCGGGCCGGGACGCGAGATCGGCGGGAGTACGGTCGGCCTGGTCGGTTTCGGCCACGTGGGCAGGGAGCTGGCCCGGCGCCTGAGCGGGTTCGACGTCGAGCTCCTGGTCCACGACCCGTACGTCAGTGCCGACCTCCTCGTCGAGTTCGGTGCCGTGCAAGCCGACCTTGACACGGTGTTCCGCGAGTCCGACTACGTGCATGTCCTGGCGAGGCTGACCCCGGAGACCGAACGGTTTGTCACGGCGGAGCACTTCGCCCTGATGAAGCCAACGGCGTACTTCGTCAACACCTCGCGGAGCCGGCTCGTCGACTACGACGCGCTGTACGACGCCCTGGTGCGCGGCCAGATCGCCGGAGCGGGGCTCGACGTGTTCGACGCCGAGCCGCTGCCGCCGGACAGTCCGTGGCGCACCCTCGACAACGTCACGATCACCACCCACTTCGGTGGCGAGACGACGACCACCAACGCGCGTTCGGCACGGCTCGTGGCCGAAGCAGTCGCGGAACTCGAGCGCACCGGCAGGATCGCCGCCGCCGTGAACGCCCGCTCCCTCGGGTGGTCCACGCCATGACAGGTGGCGGACGCGACCTGCTGCTCGGCGTGGACGCCGGACAGACCGTCACCAAGGCGTGCGTCTTCGACCGCCGCGCCCGCGAGCTCGGATCGGGAAGCAGCCGGGTCGAGGTCGAGAGTCCCGAGCCGCGCTGGGTCGAACGCGACATGGACACGGTCTGGACGGCCACCGCGACCGCGGTCCGCGCCGCACTCGCCGACGCCCACGTGACAGGGGAGCGGATCGCCGCGGTCGGCATGGTCGGACACAACGACGGGCTGTACCTCGTCGACGAGGCATGTCGACCGGTACGCCCTGCGGTCACCGCGATGGACACCCGGGCGCATGACGTCCTCGGACAGTGGCGTACGTCCCCGGTCTGGTCGCGGGCGCTGGAGCTATCGGGCCAGGTGCCCTACGCAGGCTCACCCTCGACGCTGCTGGCGTGGTTCGCCCGGCACGAGCCTGGAGTGCTCGACCGGACCCGATGGGTGCTGTTCTGCAAGGACTGGCTGCGGTTCCGGCTCACCGGCGCCGTCGCGACCGATCCGAGCGAGGCCAGCGCCGCGTTCACGTCCGTCCACACGCAGGACTACACCGACGAGACCCTCGCCGTGTACGGGCTCGAGGCGATGGCCGGCAAGCTGCCGCCGATCCTGCCCAGCCATGCGGTCGCCGGCGAGGTCGGCACCGCGGGCGCCGAAGCGACCGGACTACGCTCCGGCACGCCTGTCGTCACCGGCGCTCACGACGTCGACGGCACCGCGGTGGGCACGGGGGTCGTCCGGCCGGGCCGGCTGAGTCTGGCCGCCGGCACGTTCAGCATCAACCAGGTGGTGAGCAGCGAGGTCGTCGTCGACGAACGCTGGCAGGCGCGCAGTTTCGTCGAACCCGGCCGCTGGCTCACGATGTCGACCTCGCCGTCGTCGGCGACCAACCTCGACTGGTGGCGGACGGTCTTCGGGCTGGCCTCCGCCGACGACACGTACGACCTGCTCGAGTCCGAGGCGGCCGCCGCCCTGGACGGACCGGGCGGACCGCTCTACCACCCGTTCCTGTACGGCTCCCCGTACGGCGAGACGGCGAGCGCCGCGCTGCTCGGCCTGCGCGGCTGGCACCGTCGCGGCGACCTCGTCCGGGCGGTCCTCGAGGGCGTGGTCCTCGGGCACCGCGTGCACGTCGACGCGTTGCGGGAACGGTTCGAGCTCGAGGGCGCCGCGCGTCTTGCCGGTGGCGCCGCCCGAAGCGCCGTGTGGTCGCAGATGTTCGCCGACGCGCTCGACCTGGCGGTGGAGGTTCCCGAGGGCGCCGAGGCCGGAGCCCGCGGCGCCGCGCTGCTCGCCGGGCTCGGAATCGGCTGGTACCCCTCGCTCGAGGCGGCCGCGGAGAGCGTTCCGATCGCACGCCGCCACGAGCCCGACCCAGAGCGTCGTCGCGTCCTGGACGACGCGTACGACCGCTTTGTCTCGGCCGCCTCGGCCCTCGCAGACCTCTGGCCCCGGCTCGGTTGACGGCGGGACGGGGGCTTCGGACTCGGAGCGCTAGCATGCGCCTATGTCCGTACTCCACTCCAGACGCACCGGCGGTTCGAAGGTCGTGGAGCTGCTGCAGACCCAGATCCGCAACGAGTTCAACGCGCACCAGCAGTACGTCGCGCTGGCGGTGTGGTTCGACGGCCAGGACCTTCCACGGCTGGCGGCGCACTTCTACCGACAGGCGCTGGAGGAGCGCAACCACGCGATGATGATCGTGCGGTACCTCCTCGACCAGGGCGTCAAGGTCGACATCCCAGGCGCGGACTCCCCGCGCAACGACTTCAACAGTGCGCGCGACCTCGTGGCACTCGCCCTCGCGCAGGAGCAGGACGTCACCGACCAGATCGTGACGCTGGCCAAGGTCGCGCGCGACGAGGGCGACTACATCGCGGAGCAGTTCCTCCAGTGGTTCCTCAAGGAGCAGGTCGAGGAGGTCTCCTCGATGTCGACGCTCCTCTCCGTTGTCGACCGGGCCGGCGAAACCCTCTTCTACGTCGAGGAGTTCCTCGCCCGCGAGAGCGTCGGCGAGGACGGCACCGCTGCTGGCGCGCCGCCGGTGGCGGGCGGAGGGCTCTGACCCGGCTGCCCGGCGAGCGCCGCGGCGAGTGCCGCGGCGAACCCGTCCGGGTTGTCGTACGCCATCGGGTGCCCGGCGTCCGGCACGACGTGGAACGACACGCCCGCCTCGCAGAGCCCGCGCAGCTCTACGTCCGTCGAGTGCGCACCGGCCACGAACGCGCGCGGCACGCGAATAGCCCGGAGCTGTTCCCGGAACGTCGGCGTCCGCTCGGCCAGCAGCGAGACCGAGGTGCGGTACATCCCGCGCGATGACCAGCGCCCTGTCGTGCCGTGGAACACCGCCGAGGTCGCATCGCCGTCCCTCCCGATGACCGCCCGGAGTGCGTCGTAGCCGCGCGTCACGAACGCGTCCTCCGACTGGTCGGCGATGTGCCGGCTGAGGGTGCCGACACCGGGGTCGAGGTTCGGCTCACAGACCACGAGCCGGCCAACGAGGTCGGGCCTTTGCCGTGCCAGGGCGATCGCCACCGAGCCGCCGAGGCTGTGACCGACGACCGCGCAGCCGCGCAGGCCGGCGGCGGCCAGCACCGTGCCCACCGCGTCCGCGTGCTCCTCGATGGTGAAGCCGTACGACTCCGGTGGCTCGTCACTCCACCCCGTGCCGGGGAGATCGACCAGGAGCGTGCGCGGCATCACGGGCGTGCTCAGCACCGGCCGGGCGACGATCTCCGGAAACTCCGCCGTCGCCGCCGAGCCCAGGCCGGCGAGGAAGACCCGCACCGGCCCGGCGTCCTGGCCGGGCAGGTCGAGGAACCGCACCCAGGTGGGGCACGCGGGGAGCAGGACCGCACGCATGCCGCCAAGGATGCCTCAGCCATCCGGGCATTCCGCGGCCGAGGTCGGTGCGCGCCGCCACCTGCGCCCCCCACGAACGAAGGGGTGACGGACACGGGGTGCAGCGCGGCATATCCACGGCCGGGACCGCCCACCGTGGTTGACTCGGGCCGTACCGGCTGCACGCATCCGCCTGGCGGAGTACCCCTCGTCCGGGTCGGCGAGCCCGGTGGAACGAGATGAGGAGCTGTGGCGGACGCGACGACCGACCCGCTGGACGTGCTCGATGCCGGCGAGCGGAAACTCCTACGCCGGTCCGCGAAGGCCGCCTGGCGTGCACCGATGCTGGCCACGCTGACCAAGGACGTGTTCTCCGACCCGGAATGGATGTACGAACGCAAGCTTGACGGCGTGCGCACCCTGGCGGTCACGTCCCGCGGCACGACGAGGCTCTGGTCACGGAACCAGAAGGAGATGACCCGCACCTATCCCGAGGTCGTCTCGGCGTTCGAGCAGCAACGAGCACCGGACTTCGTGGCGGACGGCGAGCTCGTGGCGTTCGACGGGCGGCAGACGAGTTTCGCGAAGCTACAGGCGCGGATCAACCTCTCCGACCCACGGAAGATCCCGCACACCGGCGTCGAGGTGTTCCTCTACCTGTTCGACCTGGCGGAGTACGGCGGATACGACCTCACCCGGCTGCCGCTGCGCGCCCGCAAGCGCGTCCTGCGTGGGGCGTTCGCGTACGGTGACCGGCTCCGCTTCTCCCATCACCGCAACACGAGCGGCGAGGAGTACTTCGCCACGGCGTGCGCCCGTGGCTGGGAGGGTCTGATCGCCAAGCGGGCGGACTCGACGTACCAGTCCAGCCGTTCGCGCGACTGGCTGAAGTTCAAGTGCGTACGCGACCAGGAGCTCGTCGTCGGCGGCTTCACCGATCCGGCCGGTTCGCGCAAGGAGTTCGGCGCGCTCCTGGTGGGCTACTACGAGCGCGGCCGGCTCCGCTACGCCGGCAAG
Organism: uncultured Actinomycetota bacterium; assembly: GCA_963721745.1. Lineage (GTDB taxonomy): Bacteria > Actinomycetota > Actinomycetes > Propionibacteriales > Actinopolymorphaceae > Thermasporomyces. The sequence goes on from CAVRKO010000013.1 coordinate 327,643, forward strand.
GTGGGTACGGGCTACAGCGACGCAACCCTGCGCGACCTGCGCGCGCGGATGGACGCCCTGGCCCGCGACTCGTCCCCGTTCGCGGATCCCGTCCGCGAACGTGCGACCCACTGGGTGCGGCCGGAGCTGGTCGCGCAGATCGGGTTCACCGAATGGACGGTCGACGGCAAGCTGCGGCACCCGAGGTTCGTCGGCCTGCGGTTCGACAAGGCGGCTGCGGACGTGGTGCGGGAGCAGTAGTTCCCGTCAGCCGGCACTCACCGCGACACCGTCGTCGAGGGTCAGCGTCCGGTCGCAGGACGCCGCGATGTCGGGTCGTGGGTGGCGAGGACCACGGTGGCGCCGGCATCGGCGGCCTCCCTCAACCGGCGTACAACGAGGTCCCTCGTCGTGGGGTCGAGCTCGCTCGTGGGTTCGTCGGCGACGAGGAGCTCGGGCTCGCAGGCGAGCGCCCGGGCGATCGCCACCCGCTGCTGCTGGCCGCCGGAGAGCTGTTCGACGAGGCGTCCCGCCATGCTCGCGAGCCCGACGGACTCGAGGGCAGCGTAGGCGCGACGGCCAAGGTCCGGTCCGCCAGTCCTGCGGGCGAGCAGGGCCACCTGGACGTTCTCCTCGGCCGTGAGCGCGGGAAGCAGGCCGAAGAACTGGGGCACGAACCCGGTCCGGCGCAGGTGGTGGTCGTCGTCGTGGCGTACCAGCTCCTCGCCCCACCGTACGGTTCCGGCGTCAGGTGCGAGGATCCCGGCGACGACGTGCAGCAGGGTGGTCTTGCCCGCCCCCGACGGACCGCTGACGCCGAGGATCGTTCCGATGTCGACCTCGCACGAGAACGCGGTCGAGCACGTGTCGGCCGCCGCGGCTGACCGTGATGTCGTGCGCGGAAAGGTACCCGGTGGCGACCGAGGTCGGTGCGTTCACTGGTCCTCCTGATCTGCCGCGGTGGCACCCTGGTGTGCGTCGTCGGCATCGGGATCGTGCCGGTTGAGCCGCAGTCCGCCGTCGTCCTCGACCAGCCGCACCAGGGTGCCGGGCGGCCAGTCGCTGCGGAGCCGGTCGGGGAGATGGAACGACCCGTCGACGCCCACCACCGCGAAGTCCTCGCCCCGCCGGCCCTCGGCACCCACCCGGCCGTCGCGGATGGTGATCGTCCGCCCCAGCCGGTCACCGACGTCCGGGTCGTGGCTGACGACGACGACCGTTGTGCCGAACTCGTGGTTCACCCGGTCGAGGAGGTCGAGGACGTGACTGCGCTGCGAGCGGTCCAGCTGCGAGGTCGGCTCGTCGGCGAGGAGCAGGCCGGGTGCGTTCGCGACCGCCACCGCGAGTGCCACCCGCTGCTGTTCGCCTCCGGACAGGCCGTGGGTCGGTGTGTCGAGGGTGTGGTCGAGCTCGAGCGTGCGGAGCAGCTCGACCGGCGCCGGCAACTGCTGCCGGCGCCGGCGGGGGAGGGCCCGTCGGGCGAAGTCGATGTTCTCGCGCGGACTGGCGTACGGCAGCAGGTTGCGGCCCGCTCCCTGCAGGACGGTGCTGACCCGTTCGGCGCGTAGCCGTACGAGCTCACGATCGCTCGACCGGCCGATGTCGACACCGCCGAGCCGGAGCCGGCCGGCACTGGGTCGCAGCAGGCCGCCGAGAAGGGCGAGCAAGGTGGACTTGCCCGAGCCGGACGGCCCCAACAGCGCGACCCGCTCGCCCGGGTCGATGTCGAGGTCGATGCCGCGCAGCGCCACGACGTCGACACCGTCCTGGGCGCGGTAGAGGTGCACCAGCCCTGAGGCGTGCACGTCGATCCCGCCGGTCACAGCGAGGCCCCTCTCACCGAGTCCGGGTCTGCCGACCGGACCATCACGTGTGCGCTCACCCACGCCGTCGCCGCGAGCAGGATGCTCGCCGACCCGGCGACAGCGGCGACGACGCCCCAGCTCCAGTCGAACGTGGGAGGGCCGAGGTCGACCGAGTGCGGAAGCGGTAGGGACGGAAGTACGAGGTCGCCGGAGAGCGCAGCCGCGGCCACGGCGAGCACGACGGCAGGAAGCAGCCCGACGAGCGCCTCGGCGATACCGGCCAGCCGGAGCGTGCGGCGACCGACGCCGACCGCGCGCGCCGCGGCGACCTCGTAACGGCGACGCTGTGCCTGGATGACGAGCACGACGCACGAACCGGCCCCCGCGAGCAGCAGTCCCGCCACCGACGCGAGCAGGTAGAGGTTCATCGTGAGCGCACCGGTCTCGGTCTCGAGCTCCGCGGTCCGCTCGGCGATCGTCGTCCGCTGGTCGAGGACGGCTCCCTGCCGCTCCAGCGCCTGCAGCGTCGCGGCTGGGGTGTCGGACCTCATCCAGACCTCCAGCTGGACGGACTCGAGGACGTTCTCCGTCTCCCGAGCGACCGAGTCGAGGTCGACGAGCACACCGTCGCTCCCGATCCGCGGGAGCAGGGGGATGGTGTCCACCTGCTGGAGCGGACGCGTCTGGCCGTCGAAGCCGCTGCCGAAGAAGACCGACCGCGGACTCATCGGGCGCGGGTCGTAGGCGCGGGCCGCGGCTACCGACTCGCGACTGTCGGCCCGGTGGCGGGTAGTGACGATCGCGGGGACGACCGCGGGTACGTCGTTGGTGGACACCGCGACGCGCTGGGTGTCGGTCTGCGTACGCACCTTGAGCCGCAGGCCGTCGGCATCAGCCGCGGCCACCGTCACCGCCGGGGCCCGTTCCGGTACGCCTTCCAACGCGAGCGCGGGCCGCCAGGCACCCCGGGTGCCGAGACCGGCGTCGATCCGGCGGCCGTCGACCTCCACCGACCGGACGACGAGCTCACCGCGGACGGGGGTCGGGGTGGACCAGCGGTCGAGATAGATCTGGTCCAGCCGGCATCCGCCCGCACACTCGGGAACCTTGGCGCGGTAGGACGTCCGGTCGGGGCGGAGTCGGCCGAGGAACGCGGTCACCACCTCGCCGCGCACGGTCTCCAGCTGTGAATGCAACTGCAGGGGTGCCTCCGTCGTGAGCCCGTCCGACTGCACGGAGATCCCGAGCTGTCGGCCGCTGACCCGCACCGGGGCGGTGGGGGAGTCGACCCGCAGCCGGGCGGCGATCGTGTCGAGATCGGAACGTGGTCGACCAGGACGGATCCCACTCCGCGATCGCGGCGAGCCGGGTCGCGTCGACGGCCAGCCGGCGGTCCAGGCCACGGGACCCGACCGGGTCGAGGACGGCCGCCGCCATCGCGTACCTGCCCGACGGATCGGCCGCCTCGACGGTCGGTCGGAGCTGGCGCAGCGACACGCCGTGGATGGCGTACCGCACAGGTGCGGCCACCTCGAACCGGGCGAGGTGTTGGCGGTAGTGCTCACCGATCGTCCATGCGTTCGTCGCGAACACCGCGAGCCCCAACGTGGTCACGAGCAGGACGACGATCCGGGCACCTCCGGCCCGGCGGGCAACCTGCCGCGACGCGAGAAAGCCCGCCAGCCCGCGCGGTCGGGACGTCATCCGCGCCCAGAGCCGGGCACCGAGTAGGAACGCCTGCCCGCCGACGACGGCGAGCGCCACCGCCACCAGGCCCGGCGTGAACAGTCCGAGTGAGTCGCCCGCGGCCGAGCCAGCGTCCGGAGCTCGTACGCGCCTGCCAACGCCAACGCGCACACCACCGCGCCGAGCACCGCGGCGACCGGGCCGCGACGCACCGACGGCAGGCGACGCAGCAACTCGGCCACCGGGTCACGCACGACGTGCGCCAGTGCGAGGGCCGAGGCCACGATCCCGCCCGACACCACGAGCAGGACCGCGAGGAGCGCGCGCAGGTCGACACCGACCGGCACGTCCGGCCGCAGGAAGAGCGGACATACGAACAGGCCCGCCAGCCATCCGAGAACGACACCGAGCGGAGCCGCGCAGGCCAGGACCAGGGCGGGCTGGACGGCGGCGAACCCCAGCGTGGCCGGCAACGACCGCCCGCGCAGCTTCGCGAGCGCGATCTCGGCCTGCCGTTGCTCGGCGCTGCTGGTCACGAGCAGGTACAGCACGTACCACGCGATCACCAGCACCTGCAGTCCGATGATCAGACCCCCGCGGTCGACCCGCGCCCGGTCGGCGTCGAATCCCTTCAGGACCTCCGGCAGCCGCGTCGCGAACCCCCAGCTGAACTCGGCGGGACCGGCCGGCGGCGCGGTGGCGAACGCCTTCCGGGTCGTGTCGAGCGCGCCGACGAGTGCCGCCTCGTCCGCCAGGTCGATGCCCTCGCGCGCCAGGCCGCGGTCGGCGACGGCGGTGTACTCGGCGAACCGGTCGACTGCCGACCGCGGCACGAAGAGGGCGAAGATCCTCGGGTTGCGTGGCCGCCGGGCCATCGGGTCGCCGACGAGGCGCTGGAAGTAGTCGCGGCCGAACCAGTACTGCTCGCCCGGATCGCGCAGGTCATAGAGCCCGGTGACCCGCATCGGCATGCCCACGACGCGGTTGGTGAGCACGTCACCGAGGCGGACGCGGTAGCGCGCGGCGTCGTCAGCGGCGATCGTCACCTCACCCGCGCGCCGCGGGCAGCGACCGGAGACGAACCGCAACCGCGCGCACTGGCCGTCGCGCCACACCACCCGCGTGTCGACGGTGCCGCCCGGCAGTGGGATGGCTACCAGGCCGGAGTCGACAGCGGCAACCGACCGGGCGAAGCGCCCCGCGAGCTCCGCTCGGTGGTCGAGGAAATCGACTGCGTTCTGGGCCTGTTTCGTCGCGGAGATACCGTGCCGCACGAATCCGGCCAGGGTCCACTCCGACGTGACCTGGTATGCCACCGAGACGCCGGTGTGCTGCCTCGAGGCGTGCTCGAGATGCTGGTCGAGTATCTGCTCGGTGGCTGCCGAGAGATAGACGGCCAACATCGTCGTGACAGCGATAGCCAAGGTCGACACCGCCACGAGCGCGACGGTGAGACCCTTTCGCCATCCCAACCCCCGCGCAGCAAGAAGGATCCCCCGCAACCGACGCTCCCTTCGAGCTGTGGAGACGACTCGCGAAACGCACCGGAAGTCAACCGGACATGCGAACTGAGTCGTGTGGCCGATGATCGTACTGGCAGGGAATCCGGCCGGAGTTGGTCGCGAGCGTGTGCTTTCCGAATTGGGTCGCGGAATGCAGCCGAACTGTTTTACGTGCGCGACTTTCTCCGCTCGTTGATTCCCTCGTCCAGCCCGTGAGAGTCCCATGTCGGATCGCACGGCACAATCCGTTGTCGACGCCCGGCCGGGTGGGGAACAGGTCCCGCACAGGTCTCGTACAGACCAGGGGACCTGGATCGGGGCCCTGGATCGGGCCGGGGGGCGGGGGCGGCCATCGATCCGTACGGGCCGAACGGGCCGGACGGCGGGCGCGAGCTGGCGATTCCCCAGCCGCCGAGAATTCTCAGGAAATCTCCAGGTAGTGTCCAGCTTCGTCTCAGCACCGATGGACATGCTGACGAGCATCGTGAGCACGACTGAGAGGAGACAGCCATGCGCCCAGTTGGGCGGTGGGGCAATCGGTCGACGGTAATCGCCGTGGCCGCGTCGGCCGCGACGGTCACCGCACTGACCGTCGGAGGGATAGCTCTGGCCGACAACGGGTCCGGCTCCGGCTCGGGATCCGACAACGGAAGCACTCCGACCGCACAGGCCACGCCCGAGCCAGGGGCGAAGGCCGATTCGAAGGCTCGTGCGGAGCGTCGGGGGAGGTTCGGCCACCGGGCCGGGATGCCCGGCATGGGCCTGGCGGCGGCGCCGCTGCACGGCGAGTTCGTCGTACGCGGGAAGGCTGACGGCGAGTACCAGACGATCGCCGTCCAGCGTGGGTCCGTCCAGAGCGTCAGCGCGTCAGCGCTCACGCTGAAGAGCGCGGATGGCTTCGTCAAGACCTACGCCGTGGTCGAGGAGAGCCTCGTCAACGCACAGCGCGACGGGATCGGGTCGGTCGAGAAGGGCGACTCCGTCGGCGTCGTGGCGACGGTCGACGGCGACTCGGCGACGGCGGTACGGGTCGTGGATCTGTCACAGCGCAAGGCAACGTGGGAGAAGCTTCGTCCAGAACGTCGAGCCGAGCGCGGTGCCCCCGGTGCCCCCGGGCCGCTCGAGGAGGGGCCGGGCGGCGACTCGGACGGAGGCCGCTGAACGATCGACGAGGGCTGCTCTGGTCAGGTGACCGGAGCAGCCCTTCGCGTGTCTCGTCGTCCGGTGCTGTCGACAGATGCCCGGCCGCATCAAGGGGCCCTTCATCCAAAGCGTCGAGCCTGCCCGGGCGCATGAGGGGACCCTCGATCCAATAGGCCCGTATCAAGGGGCCCTATATCCGAACCGTCGAGCCCGTCCCGGGCGCATCAAGGGACCCTTCATCCCACCCTTCGGCCGCGGACGTCTGGTGTCAGGTTTCCGCGCTGCGTTCCTTCTCCCATAGGAGAAAGTCCTCGGCAAGACCACGCTCGGAGAGGAATATCATCAGCGCGTCGATCCGGTCGGCCTGCTCCTCGAGGCGCTGGGAATAGCGGTTGAACACTGCCTGGGATCGTTCGCGTTGCCCCGCGAGGCGACTTGCCAGTGCACGGTGCGATCCACCGTTGGTCATCTCCGGCCCCCATCTGGTTCTTTGGCCCATGCCACGGGCCAATCCGAGTCCGAGCCAGGGTCATCCGGAGGGGTACGCCGATTCCCCGCGACGCCGCCTTCATGCCTCCGCCATGCAAGAGAGCCTGGCCGGGACTACGGCCACACCATTTCAGTGCGAGGCTGGCTATATCGCTGATTCCCCTAAACTGTTACCGGAATGTGCCGATAAGACGGTGAAAGGATACTTGCGGCCGTTGCGATTTTCGCAACTCCCGCGTACGCTTCCGGTGTGTCCGCAGATCTCACCGTCGCCCGCGTGCGCTCGCTGATCGATGACAGCGGGCTCACCCAGGCGGCCTTCGCCGCCAGGGCCGGTCTCGACGCGTCGAAGATGTCCAAGTCACTGTCGGGGGTGCGGCGGTTCACCTCCCTCGACCTCGCCAACATCGCCGAGCTGGCCGGTGTCACGATCGACTGGCTCCTCGGGGCACAGGACACGCCACCGGCGGTGGCCGCACGTGCCGAGAGGCACGACGACGGAGCGGTCGAGGCCGCGGTTCGCGCGGCGACGAGGTTCGCGCAGGCCCGTGAGGATCTCGCCTTCCTCGGCTATGACCGGAAGGCCGGCGTCGTCACCGTGCCAACCCAGCGGGCGCTTGCCCAGGGGGCCGACCTCGCCGAGCAGGTGGTCGACGGCCTTCGGCGTGCTGGCGGCAGTCCGCTCGACCGTGATCTCGGTGAGGTCATCGAGCACTACTTCGGTGTCGACCTCGCCGTCACGGCCATCCCGGCGGGATGTGACGGGCTCGCCTGGCGCGACCGGCACGCCCAGCTCATCCTGGTGGCGATCTCGGAGTATCCGACGCGGCAACGGTTCACCATCGCGCACGAGCTGGGTCACCTCCTCGTCGGCGACGACCAGGGACTCCACGTCGACAGGGACGTCATGGATCCCGAACGCCAGCGGCAGCCCTCCGAGACGCGGGCCAACGCGTTCGCAGCCGCCTTTCTCCTGCCCGAGTCCGACCTGCGCGCTGCCGTACGCGATGGTCGCGGCCTCGACCCGGACCTGTTCGCGGCGCTGGTGATGCGCCTCTCGGTGTCGCCCAGCACGCTTGCCTACCGGCTCCGGAGCCTCGGCCTGGTCGACGAGGGCCAGCGGGAGGAGTTCAGGACCCTGACCACGGCGGCCTGCGCGCTCCGTGCCAGCCAGAGTGGCGAGTTCGCGGAATGGATCGAGGCGAGTCGGCAGCCGCGCCTGCCCAGCCTGCTCGTCCGCGACACGTTCTCGGCCTACCTCGACGGCAGGTCCACGCTCCGGCCGTTCGCCAACCTCGTCGGCGTCGACGTCGAGACCCTGGAGCACTCGCTGGATACGTCGGCCAACCAGGACCGGCACGGTGAGGAGCCTGAGTTCGTGCCGTGACGACCTACTGGTTTCCCGACAACACGGTTCTCTGCAACTTCGCCTCCGTCGACAGCCTTCCGCTCCTCGAGAAGATCCTCGAGGAGCGTGGTCGCTGGGTGGAGGCCATCGCGTTCGAGGCGAGCCGATCGGCGCGTACCTATCCCGCGCTCGCCGGGATTCCTCTCGACGGCTGGCTCGGCGAGCCGGTCGAGATCATCGACCGCCACGACATCGCGCAGGTCGAACGCATCCGCCGGGCGGTCTTCGGCGGCCGGCCGGACCAGCCACTCCGCCACCTTGGCGAGGCACAGACCTGCTACGTCCTCCGGCAGTGGCCCGACCTCGCCGGTTCGTGCTGGATCAGCGACGACCGGCAGTCCCTACGGTTCGCCCAGCTGGCCGGGATCCCCGTGGGGGAGACCGCGGACCTCGTGGGGATCGCAGTCGCTCGGAGCTACCTCAGCCGCGGCGACGGCTACGCGCTGCTGGAGCAGATGATCCGGGCCGGCCGGCATCCTCGGCTACCACCGCACCGGGCCCAGCTCTGAACCCTGGTCGACTCACCAACCGCGGGCACGCCACTCCGGCAGCTGCGGGCGCTCGGCGCCCAGCGTCGTGTCGGCGCCGTGCCCCGGGTAGACCCAGGTGTCGTCGGGCAGCCGGTCGAACAGCTTGTGCTCGACGTCGTTGATCAGGCTCTCGAAGTCCTTCTTGGATCCGTGCGTGTTGCCGACCCCGCCCGGAAAGAGGCTGTCGCCGGTGAAGATGTGCGCCGGCCCGCTGGGCTCCTGGTAGAGCAGCGTGATCGAACCCGGCGTGTGCCCGACCAGGTGGATCACCGCGAGCGCGCACGATCCGACGGCCACCTGGTCGCCGTCGTGGAGTGGCTCGTCGGTCGGGACCGGGATGCCGTCGGCATCGTCGACATGCGCCGCGGTGTGGGCGCCGGTGTGGGACACGACCTCGGCGAGGGCCTGCCAGTGGTCGCCGTGCCGGTGGGTCGTGACCACCCGGGCGAGAGGTGCGGTGTCGAGGAGCCCGAGCAGGGTCGCTGCCTCGTTGGCCGCGTCGATGAGGACCTGCTCGCCGGTGTCGCGGCACCGCAGCAGGTACGCGTTGTTGTCCATGGGGCCGACCGCGACCTTGGTGAGGACCAGCCCACCGATCTCGCGGACCGCCGGGGGACCTCCGACCGTTACTTTTCCGTCGTACGCCACGAGTCGCCACGCTAGCGCACGCGACACCCGACCGCCCGCACCAATCCGCTGGACCCCCGTGAGATCCTTACGTGTTGTGACCGACCTTCCCCAGCTGCTGACCGAGCGACTCGCTCGCGCCTTCTCCGAAGTCGCTGGCGAGCCCACCGATCCGATGGTGCGGCCCTCCGAGCACGCCGACTACCAGGCCAATGGCGCGCTCCCGCTGGCGAAGAAGCTGCGACGCCCTCCGCGCGAGATCGCGGCGGCTGTGCTCGGCGTGGCCGAGATCGACGACCTGGTGGCGCAGGCCGAGATCGCGGGCCCCGGATTCCTCAACCTCACCCTCGCCGAGCCGGCGGTGTCGAGGATGCTCGAGGAGATCGCCGCCGACGAACGCCTCGGAGTCGGGCGGGCAGCGGACCCCGAGCGGGTCCTCGTCGACTACTCCGGGCCCAACGTCGCGAGGGAGCTGCACGTCGGCCACCTCCGGTCGACGATCATCGGTGACGCGACCGCGCGGCTGCTCGAGTTCCTGGGGCAGGCCGTGATCCGGCAGAACCACCTGGGCGACTGGGGAACCCAGTTCGGCAAGCTCATCCAGCACCTGGTCGAGCTTGGTGCCGATCCCGCCGCCGACGGGTTCGCGCTCGGCGACCTGAATGCGTTCTACCGCGATGCCAACGCCGCGTTCGACAGCGACGAAGTGTTCGCCGACCGGGCCAGGCGCCGCGTGGTGCTGTTGCAGAGCGGCGACGCCGAGACGCTGGCGCTCTGGCGGCTGCTCATGGACGAGTCCGAGCGGCACTTCCAGGCCGTCTACGACGCGTTCGACATCACGCTCACGCCCGAGCACAGCGTCGGGGAGTCGGCGTACAACGACCAGCTGGCCTCGGTCGTCGAGGAGCTGGACCGGGTCGGCATCCTGCAGGAGAGCGACGGTGCCCTCTGTGTCTTTCCCGAGGGCTTCACCGGGCGCAACGGCAAGCCCTTCCCCCTGATCGTCCGCAAGAGCGACGGCGGCTACAACTACGACACCACCGACCTGGCCGCGATCCGGCACCGGATCCGGGACCTCGGCGCCACCCGGCTGATCTACATCACCGACAGCGGCCAGCGGTTGCACTTCGAGATGATCTTCCAGGCCGCCAGGGAGGCGGGCTGGCTCCGGGATCCGATCCGCGCCGAGCACTACGGTTTCGGACTCGTCCAGGGCCCCGACCGCAAGAGGCTTCGGACCCGTTCGGGAGAGAACCCCAAGCTCGCCGACCTGCTCGACGAGGCCGTCCGCCGGGCCGCCGAGGTGGTGGCGGAGAAGAGCCCCCACCTCGAGCAGGACGAACGCGACGCGGTGGCGCGGGCCGTCGGGATCGGCGCTATCAAGTACGCCGACCTGTCCAGCGACCGGATCAAGGACTACGTGTTCGACCTCGACCAGATGGTGTCCTTCGACGGCAACACGGCGCCCTACCTGCAGTACGCCCACGCCCGGATCCAGTCGGTCTTCCGCCGCGGCGGCATCGATCCGACCAGCCTCAAGGGCGCCGGGGTCCAGCTCGCCGACCCGGCCGAGCACCGGCTCGCACTCCGCCTCGCCGAGTTCGAGGGCGTCCTGCACAAGGCCGCGGACGCGGTCGAGCTGCACCGGATCTGCGGCTACCTGTTCGATCTGGCGACGGCGTTCACGGCGTTCTACGAGCGCTGCCCGGTCCTTCGCGCGGAGGACGACAAGACCCGCACGAGCCGGCTGGTGCTCTGCGACGCGACCGCGCGGGTGCTTGCGACCGGCCTCTCCCTCCTGGGTATTGCCGCGCCCGACCGCATGTAGGACCCTTCGCCCGGTGACCCGGCTGCCCAGGCGGCCGGCCACCGCGGTGGCAGGGCCGGGCGTGCGCGGCGGCACAGGTGGACGTGGGCGTGGAAGGATGACTTCATGAGTGAGTCCGTGAGTGCGACCGTCGAGCTCCGCGCGGCGATCGACCGCAGTGGCTACTACCCCGACGTGGTCGCCGACGCGCTGGAGACCTGCCTCGCGGGGGAGCGGGTCGTGTCCTACTTCGTCCACCACGAGCCGACCTTCGCCCGCGACGAGGTGACCCGGCACATCACGGTGCTGGTGCTCACCCCGAGCCGGTTGATCGTGGGACACACCGACGAGCACTCCGCCGACGAGACGCTCCCGACGCCGTACGCCACCGCGTCGACGGAGGCGGTTCCGATCGAGCGGGTCAGCTCCGTCGTGGTGAGCAGAGTCGTCGCCAACCCGGCGGCGTACGAACCCGGCGGACCGGTCCACGAGGCGATCCTCACCATCGGCTGGGGTGCGATGGGCCGCCTCGACCTCGAGCCTGCCTCGTGCTCCGACCCCAACTGCGACGCCGACCACGGCTACACCGGGACGTTCTCCTCCGACGATGTGACGCTCCAGATCAGCTCCGCCGCCGAGGGGGGCGATGCCGTCGGCCGGCTGCTCGGGTTCGCCCAGGAGCTGTCGGTCCTCACGAGGAGGCCGACGGCGCGATGAGCCTGGTCCTGCCGAAGTACGGCGTGGCCTCGCTTCCCGACCTGATCCCCTCGACCCTGGGCGGCATGGGCGTCGACGACGCCAAGAACGTGCTCGGGCTGCCGCCGGCACGCCGCTATGTCGTCCTGCTCGTCGACGGGCTCGGCTGGAACCTCCTCCATACCTACGCCGCCGAGGCGCCGTTACCTCGCCAAGCTGGCGGCGACCGGCCGGGCGATCACCGCGCCGGCACCCTCCACCACGTCGACCAGCCTGGTCAGCCTGGGCACCGGGCTCCCTCCGGGCGGGCACGGCGTCGTCGGCTACACGATGGCGGTCCCGGGCACGACGCAGCTCCTCAATACCCTGCGCTGGGACACGACCGTCGAGCCTCTCGTCTGGCAGCCGTACCCCACCGTCTTCGAACGTGCCGAACAGGCCGGAGTCGCCGTCACTGCGGTCTCCCGCAAGGCGTTCCGCGGTATCGGGCGTCACGGTCGCGGGCCTCCGTGGCGGCGACTTCGTACCCGCGCGACAGCGCCGGCCAGCGGATCGCCTATGCCGCCGAGGCCAGCGCTCGAGGAGAGAGCAGCCTCGTCTACGTCTACGAGGGGGATCTCGACTGGACCGGGACACCGCGACGGATGCCACTCGACGGCCTGGCGGCACCAGCTGGCCAGCGTCGACGCGTTCGTTGCCCGACTGCGTCCGCCCTCCCGACCGACACGGTCCTGGTGGTGACCGGCGACCACGGCATGGTCGACATCCCGTTCGAGCGCCGGGTCGACGTCGACAGCGACCCCGCCCTTCGCGCGGGGGTCTACCTCGTCGGGGGTGACCCCCGGATGCGCTACCTCTACACCGAGCCGGGCGCCGCCGACGAGGTGGCGGAGACGTGGCGCGAGCGGATGGGCTCCGACGCGGTCGTGCTGGTCCGCGAGGATGCGGTGAAACGCGGCTGGTTCGGCCCGGTGGAGGACCGCGTGATGCCTCGGCTGGGCGACGTGGTCATCGCCTCGGTCGGGGCCGTTGCCGTGGAGTGCAACGCGGTGTTCCCGACCGAGTCGACGCTGTTGGGCTGGCACGGATCGCTGACTGCCGACGAGATGCTGGTGCCTCTGCTCGCTGCGTAACACCCCATGTCCGCTGCGTAGCTCCTCGGGTCCGACTCCGTCACAGTCGAGGTGTGAGGTCGCCCACCTTGCGCTGGTCAGACCAAGATCACGGTGTGTCGAACGGCCGGTATGCGCGAGGATGGCTCGCCGTGGCCGAACTCGTCTTCTTCACCGGAACGATGGACTGCGGCAAGTCGACGCTGGCGCTCCAGATGGACCACAACGCGCGTCAACGCGGACTTGCGGGAGGCTGTTCACCTGTCATGACAGGGCGGGCGAGGCCACGCTCTCCAGCCGCCTGGGGCTGACCGTCCCGGCGATCGAGGTGAAGCCCGACCTCGACCTGCAGCGCGTCCGTGGTGGCCGAGATGACCGCGGGCGCGCGGATCGACTACCTGATCTGCGACGAGGCGCAGTTCTACACCAACGAACAGGTCGAGCAGCTGGGCAGGATCGTCGACGAGCTCGGCGTCGAGGTCTACGCGTTCGGCATCCTCACCGACTTCCGCACCCGGCTCTTCGAGGGCAGCAGGCGGATGGTGGAGCTGGCCGACCGGGTGGAGACCCTGCAGGTGCAGGTCCTGTGCTGGTGCGGGCGTCGCGGCACGCACAACGCGCGGACGGTCGACGGCGTGATGGTGACCGAGGGCGAGCAGGTCGTGATCGGCGACACCGCCGAGGACCGCGCGCTCGAGCTCGGCTACGAGGTGCTGTGCCGGCGGCACCACCGCCGCCGGGTCACCGCTCAGGTGGGCAACGCGGGATCGCCGTCACCGGACGTCCTGCCGTTCGGCGCCCCGTCGTAACACGGTGTCCGAGCCGGCCGGCCGCGGACGCCGCGGTCAGCACCCGAGCATGAACCGGTCCAGCACCCGGGCACCGAAGCGCAGCCCGTCGACGGGTACGCGTTCGTCGACGCCGTGTGCCAGCCCCCGGAACGGGAAGTCGGCCGACAGGCGGAGCGGCGAGAAGCCGTAACCCGCGATGCCGAGCTTGGCGAACGCCTTCGCGTCGGTGCCGCCGCCCATGCAGTACGGCACCGGGACGGCGTGGGGTCCTCGGCCCGGAGGGCGGCCGACATCGCGTCGAACCACGGCGAGTCCAGCGGCGCCGACACCGCGACCGTGTGGTCGAGGATCTCGCGCTCGATCCCGTCTCCCAACAGCGCGTCGACCGTGTCCAGCAGTTCCTGCTCACCGCCGGGGAGGGCCCTGCCGTCGAGCTGGGCGTAGGCGACCCCCGGGATCACGTTGATCTTGTACCCCGCGTCGAGCATGGTCGGGGTCACGGTGTTGCGCACCGTCGCGGCCGCCAGCGCACCCGCCCGACCGAGACGGGCGATCGTGGCGTCGACGTCGGCCAGGTCGACGTCGACGCCGAGGGCGGCGCCGGCGCGTTCGAGGTAGGCCTGCACCGTCGGGGTGAGGCGTACGGGCCACTGGTGTGCGGCGATCCGGCTGACGGCGTTGGCAGCTTGACGACGGCGTTGTCGGGGTTGGGTCGGGAGCCGTGGCCCGCCCGTCCGCGCGCGATCAGCCGCAGGTGGGTGGTGCCGCGCTCGGCGGCGGCGATGGGGTAGAGGTGCACGCCGTCGACCTCGGTACGTGTGACCGCCGGACTCGCTGATCGCCGCGGCGCACCCCTCGAACAGGTCCGGGTGCTGGTCGACGAGCCAGCCGCGCCGTAGTCGCCGTGCGCCTCCTCGTCCGCCACGAACGCGACCACGATGTCGCGCCGAGGGCGAACGTCCCGGACGGTCCACGACCGCAGAACGGAGAGGACCACGGCGCCATGTCCTTCATGTCGATGGCACCGCGCCCCCAGACGTAGCCGTCCTGGATCCGCCGCTGAACGGTGGCACGGACCACTCGCTCGGGTCCGCGGGTACGACGTCGAGGTGGGCATGGACGAGGAGCGCCTGTGCCGACGGGTCGTGTCCCGGTATCCGGGTGACGACGTTGGCCCGTCGCGGTGCGGACTCGAGGAGCTTCGCCGCGTAGCCGGCCGAGGCGAGCGATGTCGGAGACGAACTCCGCCGCCTCGCGCTCGCCAACGGAGTCGCCGGGTCCCCGGTTGGTCGTGTCGAACCTGATCAGGGCGGAGCAGAGGTCTTCGACGCCGTCGTCGGGACGGCCGTCGGCGGTGGCGCTCACGGTGTCAACCGGCTCCTTGTCAGTCGAGGACAGGGGCCAGGTAGGTCAGTCGAGGGCGTTTTCGGTCAGGGTCACGCTGGCGGTGCCGGACTCCAGCTCGGCGACGAGCTCGACCTCGGTGCCGAGGGGTACGGCGAGCTGGCCGTGGCAGTGCCCGAACCCGAGCTCCCAGATGATCGGGATCCCGAGGTCTCCGAGCCGGTCGGTGACGAGCTCCCGCAGCACGCCGAGGTCACCGCACTCGATCCACGAGCCGAGCGCGATCCCGCCCAAGCCGTCGAACCATCCCGCCCGGCGCAGGTGGGTGAGGTAGCGGTCGATGCGGTAGGTCTCCTCGCCGATGTCCTCGAGGAGGGCGACCGCTCCGGCCGGTGGCCGTTCGACGTCGGTCACGCCCGTCCCGCAGCCGATCAGGCTGAGGTTGCCTCCGACGGCCGGGCCGGTGGCTCGGCCCGGGACGAGGGGCCTGGCCTGCGTGCTGGTGAGCACCAGCCCGGTGTCGGGTTCGAAGAGCATCTGGCGCAGGTGCTTCTGGGCGGCGGGTCGCCCACGAAGGATCCGCTGCCGATCATCGCGCCGAAGACGGTCGGTATCCCCAGCCGGGACCCGATCACCTGGTGCATGGCGGTGATGTCGCTCGAGCCGGTGAAGACCTTGGGCGGCGCCGCCGCCATCGCCTCCCAGTCGAGAGGTCCAGGACCCGCATCGCGCCGTACCCGCCACGCGCGCAGAACACCGCCGCGGTGTCGGGATCGCACCAGGCGGCGGCAGAAGTCGTCGGCCCGTCGGCGTCGGTGCCCGCGAGGTAGGCGAACGTGGAGTGCCGGTCGTGGACATGGGCGCCGAGCTCGACCTCCAGCCCCCAGGAGGAAAGGACGGCGAGACCTTTGTCCAACAGATCGGGCACGACCGGACCGGCGGGTGCGACGACGCTCACCCGGTCGCCGACCCGGAGCCGCCGCGGCCGGTGTGGGCGGTGTGCGCTGTGCTGGGTGGCGGTCGACGTCCGCCTCGTGCGCTCTCGACACTGGTCCCCCCTCCCGGCCGGACCCGTCGGCCGGCCGCTGCAGCTTCTCAGATCGGCACCGGTACGCGGGCCACTGGACCTCGTACCGGACTCTCGCCCGCGGGTTGACCACCGTTCCCCGCGCGGGGTTTGGGAGACTTCCGCCGTGACCGCGCTGATCTCCCCGCTCGAGCTGGCCACGCCCTCGAGTCGGACCACCCTCCGACCGTGCTCGACGTGCGTTGGGCGTTGACCGGGTCCACCTGGTCGCAGCCGGTATCACGTCGGGCCATATACCCGGGGCGTGGTTCGTCGACCTCGACAAGATGCTGTCCGGTCCGCCCGGCGGGTCGGGGAAGTCTACGGCAACGGGCGGCACCCCTTGCCGGACCCGGAGCCTTCGCGCCCGCCATGCGCGCGGCCGGCGTGTCGGCCCGGAGCGGCCCGTGGTGGTCTACGGCGAGCAGGACGGGTTCGGGCCCGCGCGCGCCTGGTGGTGCCTGCGCTACTTCGGCCACCCCACGTACGGTTCCTCGACGGCGGTTACCCCGCGTGGACGGCAGCGGACCTGCCGGTCGAGACGTCCACGCCCGAGGCGTCCACGCCCGAGGCGGAGGCCGGGGACTTCGAGGCGCGGCCCGGTGGCATGCCGATGCTCGACGCCGCCGGTGCGATCCGGATGTCGCAGGACGGCGTGCTGCTCGACGCGCGGGCGGCCGAGCGCTACCGCGGCGAGGTCGAGCCGATGGACCCGGTGGCGGGCCACATCCCCGGGGCGGTGAGCGCACCGACGGTCAACAACGTCGACCTGGCCGGCCGGTTCCTTGCTCCCGACACACTGCGTGAGCGGTTCGCGGAGGTCGGTGTCGACGGCGTACGCCCGGTCGGTGCCTACTGCGGGTCGGGCGTCAGCGCGGCACACACGGTGCTTGCCCTCGAGCTGGTCGGCGTACGGGCCGCGCTGTACGTCGGCTCGTGGTCCGACTGGGTTGCAGACCCGTCGCGGCCGGTGGCGACGGGAGCCGAGCCAGGCGCGGCCGCGTCATGACCAGCTCGCCGACGGGTGCCGCGCCCGGCAGGGATGTGCCGGCGGGCGCCGGCGCCGAACGAACCACGTTGCTCCGCCAACTCGCCGCCCTGGTCAAGGGAAGACAGGTACCCCATCCGGTGCGTGTCGGCATCGACGGACCCGACGCGGCCGGCAAGACGACACTGGCCGACGAGCTCGCCGCCGTCCTGCGTGGGGGACGGCGGGAGGTGATCCGGGCATCGGTCGACAGCTTCCACCGGCCGCGCGCGGAGCGCTATCTCCAGGGCGCCGACTCACCCCACGGCTACTACGAGGACACCTACGACTACGCCGCCCTGCGGTCGGAGCTGCTCGACCCGCTGGGTCCGGACGGGCCCACCGGTCGACGTCGGTGCCGTACGTCGGTCTTCGACCTCCGGACCGACCGGCCCGCGGTCGTCGAACCCCAACCGGTCCCGGAGGACGGGATACTCATCGTCGACGGACTGTTCCTTGCCCGGCCCGAGATCCGCGCCGCTTGGGAGGTCCGGATCTTCGTGGCGGTCGGACCGGACGAGATCGTACGGCGGGCGCGGGAGCGTGACGCCCAGATCTTCGGCTCGGCCGCCGAGACCGAGCGTCGCTACCGCACGCGCTACCTCCCGGGCCAGCAGCTCTACCTCGCCGCCGACCGCCCGGAGGAGACGGCGGATGCCGTGGTGGTCAACGACGATCCGTCGCGAGCGACGGTCCGGTTCCGACGGGACTGAAGGCGGTCGAGCAGAACGTCGAACAACGGAGCTGCCTGCTCGACCGTCAGCAGCCCTGCCTCGTGGCCGGACCACCGCCGTGCCCGCGTGCCGTCGAAGCGGGCGGCCGCGACAGGTCGGGCACCCGGTCGGATCCGCACCCTCGGCGGCACCGCTCCCACACGCGCCCGCGGCCCGTCTGCGCAGCCGCCGTCGCAGCCGCAGCGCCCGGGAGACTCGACGAACAGCAGGTCGTCTTCGGCGTACCGGTCGAGGGTCACCCGGGTTCCCCGGCACCGAAAGTGGATCAAACCGCCTGCCGGCAGGAGTGCCCACAGCTCGACGGGCACGGGATGACTGGGGGGTACGACCTGGAGCCCACGGGCAGACAGGGCACGGGTCCATGTGGCGAAGTCCATGACGAGCGTCCTCGAAGCTGGTTGTCGCGGGTGCGGCGAGATCGCCGCTGGAACCTTGCGGTATCAGCGACAACAACAGCGACAGAGAACGCTCGAACGCATGGAAGGGAGTCTGCCAGCGGTGTCCGGATGAAGAAACAGTTGTCCAGCATCCGGACACCCCGGCGTAGGTGGGCTCAATCCTGTCCGCCCCGGCCACCGCCGAAGAGAATGTCGTCCCAGCTGGGGACCGACCCGCCGCGGCGGCCGCTCGAGCGGGCCCGCTTGCGGCGGGCGTCGGCGGTCGACCGGGCACGCCGTGACTTGGCCTCGGCGGCGTCGGAGCCCACCGACGCGGTGGCGGCCGGTTCCGCGGGCGGCTCCGGCACGGTGGCCGGCGGGTCGTCGAGATCGGGTACCTCGTCGGGCGAGAGCTCCCGTCCGACCGGCGCGCCGTGCTGATGCGGGTCAGCCTCCGCAGGCCGTCCCGGGTGTGGCCGACGGTCATGGTCGGAGGCGGCCAGCCGGCCCTGTCCCAAGGTGCTCGTGAGGTCGATCGTCTCCTCGGTGTCGGGCAGCGCGAGGTCGTCGTCGTGCTCCTCGCGCCGGGAGTCCGGCGGCGGTGCCGGCGCCAGCCTCAGCCGGTGCCCCTCGCGTGCCGAGCGAGGCTCCTCGTGGTCAGGCTCCCGCGCCGCGAAGCCGGGCGCCAGCTCGGGAGTGAGCCCAGGCACCGTCTGGCCCGGCTCGCCGACCAGCGCGCGGGCCTTCTCGTCCGACGCGGTGACAACCCGTCCGAGCGGGTCGTAGCCGAACTGAGCCTGGTGTTCGGTGCCCGCGAGGCTGAAGGACACCGCGACCACCCAGCGGCCCTCGTTGCTACGCCACGCATCCCAGCTCGCCATCTCCTGGCCGACCTGGAGGTCGTCCAGTCTCCTACCCACGGCCTCCTCGAGGATCTGGCCGGGGCCGTCCCGACCGTTGCGCCGTAGCGCGCACCGGCGAGCCTGCTGTGCGATGTACTCCCGTTCAGCCAGAACCGGCCCGGCGTACCGCAGGATGCGCTCGATCGGAACGTCAGCCGCGGCCGCGATGTCCTCGGAGGATTCACCGGCACGAAGCCGGGACTGGATCTCCTTGGGACGTAGCCGGCTCTGGCGCTCCATCGGAAGCGATCCTTGACGGGCCCGATCACTCACAACTGCCCCCCGTAGTCGGTCGTCGACGCGTAGCGCGAACTCCTCGCCTGTGCCCTCGTGAGTCAGGACCAGATGGGTGCCGTCATCGCTGAGTCGCACCAGCTTGACGTCGCGCATCGTCTCCGCCTCCCCACATCTCGAGCGCGTCTAGTCTCCCTGGCCCGGCAGAGCGATGCCAGGCAGCGCGCCGGGGAGATCGGACTGGTTGTCCAAGCTTTGGTGTGCGTGCCCGCGTGCGGTGAGGCCGCAGGGGACGGCGCGAAGGGACTGCGGCGGGCCACGGCACCTTCGCGTCGGATCCTCAGGACGGCTCCGTCCGCACCAGGACGGGCTCCTCGTGTGCATCGGGTGGCGCGCCGGCGGGCAGGGGCTCGTCGGCGGCGCGGACGGATGCCGGCATGTCGGCAGGTCGGTTCGGCGCCCGACCGACGAGGACGACCGCGGCGGTGAGGACACTCGCTGCGAGCGGGACGAAGAAGCCGGCTCGCCCTCCCGCGGCGTCGATCACCTGGCCCGCGATCGCGGCGCCCGAGGCGATGCCGGCGGCCATGCCGGTGACGGTCCACGCCATTCCCTCGGTCAACCGGGACGGCGGCACCGCCCGTTCGACCACGGACATCGTGGCGACGAGCGTCGGCGAGATCGCGAAGCCGGCGAGGAACATCACCACGCCGAGGACGCCGAGACTCCCGATGAACGGGAGAGGGACGATCGTGGCGGCTAGCACGACCGCACCGATCCGGAGCCGGGTCATCGCGGGCATCCGCTGGCGCAGCGCACCGACGATCAGTGCCGACAGCATGCTGCCGGTGGCCCATCCCGCCAGGAGCAGACCGGACGCCTGCCGGTTGCCGGCGTCCGTCGCGACCGCGACGACGACGACCTCGGCGCTGCCGAACAGGGCGCCCAGCCCCGCACAGGCGACGACGATCGGGCCGAGGGTCGTCCAGCCCAGGCTCGGCTTGGGACCGTGGCCCGTGCGTACGCGGTGCACGGGAGGCTGGGTGCCCTTCTGCGCGGCGAGCAGCAAGCCGCCGACGACCCCCGCGGCGACCGCAGTGACGAGGCCGGCTTCCGGGCTGACCGAGGTGGCGAGCACGGTGACGAGCGGCGGACCGATCATGAACACGAGCTCGTCGAGGAGCGCTTCCAGCGCGAACGCCGTCTGGAGCTCCGGACGACCTTCGAGGAGGTGGGACCAGCGGGCCCGCACGTAGGAGCCGACGAGTGGGGCAGCTGCACCAGCGACCGCCGCGAGCGCCTGGGGGACTGGCGATGGCGCGTCGGCCCTGACGGCAACGACCATCCCTCCCATCGCCACCGCGTTGAGCGCGGTGAGGGCGAGGATCACGAGGTGCTGACCGTGCCTGTCGACCAGACGCGCCTGGAGGGGCGCCAGAACCGCGGCGGCGATGACGAACGACGCCGAGACCGAACCTGCGAGTGCGTAAGAACCGGTCGCCGACGAGACGAGGAGCACGATGCCGATACCGACCATCGACATCGGAAGACGGGCAATCCACGCGGTGGTGGAGAAGGCGAGAGTGCCGGGAAGACGCAGGATCGTGCGGTACGGCGTGAACACCTGATCACCCTACCGACGGGTACCGACAGGGCGCCCGCCATTAAGAGCGCGCGAGGGTGCGGGTGGCTGCCACCACACGGACCGGACCTGCGACCATGCGGTCATGGCAGCCGACGCGTTCGACGCCCTGCTCCTCGTGTCCTTCGGCGGTCCGGAGAAACCCGACGACATCCTGCCGTTCCTCGAGAACGTCACCCGCGGCCGCGGCATCCCGCGCGAACGGCTCACGGAGGTCGGCCGCCACTACCACCTCATGGGTGGGCGCAGCCCGATCAACGACCAGTGCCGCGCCCTCATCCAGGCGATGGAGGAGGACTTTTCCGCGCATGGCGTGGACCTCCCGATCTACTGGGGCAACCGCAACTGGACGCCGTTCCTCGACGACGCCCTGCGCGAGATGCGTGGGGCAGGTGTCCGGCGGGCGCTGTGCCTGTTCACGAGCGCGTACGCGTCGTATCCCGGCTGCCGGCAGTACCGCGAGAACCTCGCCGCCGCCTGCACGGCGGTAGGGGAGGGCGCACCGGAGCTCACCCGGCTGCCGCACTACTTCAACCGTCCGGGCTTCGTCGAGCCGTTCGTCGACGGCATCCTGGCGGCACTCGTACGACTTCCCGCGGGTGCGCGGCTCGTGTTCGTGACCCACTCCATCCCCGAGGCGATGAACGACGCGAGCGGCCCGTCCGGCGGGCGCTACGTCGCGGAGCACCGCGACGTGGCCGCGGTGGTCGCCGACGAGGTGGCCCGACGGCGCGGCACACCGCTCGACTGGGACCTCGCCTTCTGCAGCCGTTCCGGCCCGCCGCACCAGCCGTGGCTCGAGCCCGATGTCAACGACCACCTGACAGCACTCGCCGACAAGTCCGTGCCGGGGGTCGTCGTCGTACCGATCGGCTTCGTCTCCGACCACATGGAGGTGCGGTACGACCTCGACACGGAGGCGCGCGAGACGGCCACGCGGCTCGGCCTGGCGTTCGCCCGCGTGCCGACCCCCGGAGTCGATCCCAGGTTCGTCGCCATGGTGCGTGACCTCGTGACGGAGCAGCTCGCACTCGACCGTGGCAGCGTCGCCGCACCCGCCACCGTTGGCCTGTTGGGCCCCACCTGGTCGAACTGTCCTGCCGGGTGCTGCCGCAACCTGCGTGGCGCACAACCCGCGGCCTGCGGCACTGACTGACTCCGCTGCGGACGATCTAGGCTGGCCCTCATGACTTCGCAGAGCAGCCGTGCGCCGGGCGCGGGTGAGGACCCTGCCGGCGAGCACATGACCGCCTTCCACGACCTGGACCGTTACGTCGCACTCCGCCGGACGGCGGGGCTGTGGCTGGCCCCCGACGGCAGCCGCCTGGTCGCGGCCATCCAGCACCTGGCTCCCGATCGCAAGAAGTACCTCACCGCCCTGTGGCAGCTCGATCCCAACGGCGTCGAGCCGGCGCGTCGGCTCACCCGCGGTGCGACCGGTGAGGCGGGTCCGGCCTTCCTTCCCGACGGCTCACTCGTGTTCGTCTCCAAGCGGCCGAACGCCGACGCCGCCGACGATGCGGGCGACGACGAGAAGCCCGCGCTGTGGCTGCTCCCCGCCACCGGTGGCGAGGCCCGTGAGATCGCTTCCAGGCCAGGAGGGATCGGCGGTGTCGTGGTCGCGCCCGCGGCCGGCACGCTGGTCGTCACCGCCGGCACTATGCCGGGCGCGAAGACCGCGGACGACGACGCCGGGCGCCGCAAGGAACGCAAGGACCGTGCGGTGTCGGCGATCCTGCACGAGAGCTATCCCGTGCGCTACTGGGACCACGACCTCGGGCCCGACGAGCCGCGGTTGCTGGCGGCCGACGCCCCGGCCTCCGATGACGATCGTGCCGAGCTCCGTGACCTGACGCCCGAGCCCGGCCGGGCCCTCGACGAGTGCGGCTACGACGTCAGCCCCGACGGCCGTACGGTCGTGACGACCTGGGCGCGAGGCACGCAGGGAGACCTCCGCAAGGAGCTCCAGGCGATCGACCTCGCCACCGGCGACCGGCGCCGGCTCGCCTCGGACCCGGCCTACGACTTCGGCGAACCGCGCTTCTCGGCCGACGGCCGGTCGGTCGTCTGCCTCCGCTCCCTGCGGAGCACGACCGAGCTGCCCGTCGACCGGACGCTCTGGCTGGTGCCGATCGACGGCGGTGCGGGCCGCGACCTGACGCCCGACCTCGACCTGTGGCCAGGCGGCCCGCGCTGGTCGCCCGACGGCAGCACCGTCTACTTCACCGCCGACGAGCTGGGCCGCTCCCCGGTGTTCGCCGTCGACGTCACGTCGGGGGAGCGGCGCAGGCTGGTGGCGGACGCGGCCTACAGCGACCTCGCTCCGTCCCCCGACGGGCGCTCGGTCTACGCGCTCCGCGCGGCCGTCGACGCACCCCTCGCCCCGGTCAGACTGGCCGCCGACGGAACCGACCAGGAGCCGACCTTCCTGCGCGCGCCGGACGAGGCTCCCCAGGTCCCCGGCACGCTCACGGAGGTCGAGACCGAGGCCGCCGACGGCACCCCGCTCCGGGCCTGGCTCGTCCTTCCGGACGGGGCTTCGGACGACTTGCCGGCTCCGCTGCTGCTGTGGATCCACGGCGGGCCCCTTGGTTCCTGGAACGCCTGGAGCTGGCGCTGGAACCCCTGGCTGATGGCGGCGCGGGGATACGCCGTCCTACTGCCCGACCCGGCCCTGTCGACGGGCTACGGCCAGTCGTTCGTCCGGCGAGGGTGGGGCCGATGGGGCGCCGAGCCGTTCACCGACCTGATGAGCATCACCGACGCCGCCTGCGAACGCCCGGACATCAACGCCGGTACCACCGCGGCGATGGGTGGGTCGTTCGGCGGCTACATGGCCAACTGGGTTGCCGGGCACACCGACCGGTTCAAGGCGATCGTGACCCACGCGAGCCTGTGGGCGCTCGACCAGTTCGGGCCGACGACGGACCTCGCGAGCTACTGGTTCCGCGAGCTGACCCCGGAGCGGGCGCTGGCGAACTCCCCGCACCTGTTCGTCGACCGGATCCACACGCCGATGCTGGTGATCCACGGCGACCGCGACTACCGCGTACCCGTGGGCGAGGGACTGCGCCTGTGGTGGGAGCTCGCCCGCCGGCACACCGACGAGTCCGTCGAGTTCCCACACCGGTTCCTCTACTTTCCCGACGAGAACCACTGGGTCCTCACGCCGCACCACGCGAAGGTCTGGTACGACACGGTTTTCGCGTTTCTCGACTGGCACGTACGCGGTGAGGGGTGGTCCCGTCCGCCCCTGCTCTGAGGCCCGGCGAACCCGGTCGGACGGGCGGAGATCACCGCGGTCGAGGCGGACCGGACAATGCATCCGTTAATGTGCAAAACTGGCACGCGACTGTTCGAAAGCGGCTGCATACCGGTAGGACTGCGCACATATCCGCAACAAAATCGGGTTACATCTTGCTCGATGAGGTTCCGTTCTGCCGGGTGGAAGGTATAGCTTCCGGGCAGTCATGGACCGCTGCGCGGCAACGCATGGCGGCGTCCCAGAGAAGTGATGTAGCACCCCCTGCATGAAGAGTTCCGGCTCGACCGCGCTGTGTAACCGGTCGGCCGAACCACCCCGGTGCAGGGGCCGCCATGCGACCGGGAGGTGAAGGTGGCCGCGACCGAACGCCTGGACGAGACCGAGCCGGTCGAGCCCGAGAAGAGTTCGAGACCGACCAGCCGAAGGTCTACCGCGAGGTATGTTGCCGGCCGAGTCGTCAAGGCGATCTTCACGATCTACGTCGTCGCCACCGCGATCTTCTTCCTGGTCCGTCTGCTGCCGGGCAACCCCGTAGACGTCTACATCAACCAGCAGATCGCGCAGTACGGCATGAGCTACCAGGATGCCGCCAACCAGGCTGCGGGCCTGTTCTCGTTCGACCCCAACGAACCCCTGCTCGTGCAGTACGGCGAGTACCTCGCAGGAATCGTCCGAGGCGACTTCGGCGAGTCCCTGCTGTCACCAGGGTCGTCGGTGCTCGGGCAGATCGCGGCGTACCTGCCGTGGACGCTCTTCAGCGTCGGCATCGCCCTCATCATCAGCTTCGTGCTGGGCATCGGCGTCGGCATGATGATGGCCTACCGCCGCGGCGGCATCTTCGACCACGTCATGACCTTCCTGGGGTCCGTGACGCACTCGGTGCCCAACTTCCTCCTCGCGATGATGATCGTCGTGTTCTTCGGGGTCCAGCTCGAGTGGCTCCCGATCGCCGACATGCGCGGTGCGTACTCGCCCGGCGTGACGCCGCAGTTCAGCCTCGCGTTCATCGGTGACGCGTTGTACCACGCCGCGTTGCCCATGCTGGTCTACATCCTGACCTCGCTCGGCGGGTGGATGCTCGTCATGAAGTCGTCGACGGTCGAGACCCTGGGCGAGGACTACGTGACGGTCGCTCGCGCCCGCGGGCTGACCGACCGCCGGATCCAGTTCCAGTACGTCGGGCGCAACGCGATGTTGCCTCTGTTCACGAGCTTCGTGCTCTCCCTGGGATTCGTGGTCGGCGGCTCGATCCTCGTCGAGCAGGTCACGCAGTACCAAGGTGTCGGGTTCCTGCTGTTCGAGGCGGTCAACCGCCGCGACTACCCCGTTCTCCAGGGGATCCTGCTCATCGTCACGATCTCGGTCGTGATCGCCAACCTCGTCGCCGACCTGTTGTACAGCCGGGTCGACCCGCGGATCCGGATCTCGAGCGAGGAGAGCTAGATCGTGACCCAGATTCTCGACCCGAGCTCGACCGACTTCCACGCACCACCGCCGCCGGAGGGCCAGGACGTCGGGGCGTTCAGGACGTTCCTTCGCGCGATCATGCGGAGCCGTACCGGCTTCGTGGGCTTCCTGGTCTTCGCCGGCATGGTGCTCGTCTGCCTGATCGGGCCGCTCTTCACACCCAGGAACCTCCCGACCGACGTCGCCAAGATCTACGCGGCACCGACGTTCGCGCACCCACTGGGCTTCGACTCCGAGGGCCGCGACGTCCTGATCCAGCTCATCAACGGCGGCCGCGACGTCATCCTGGTCGGCTTCCTGGCCGCGCTGATCTCGACGCTCATCGCGGTGATCTTCGGTGCGGTCGCCGCCTACCTCGGCGGCCGGGTGGACTCGATCATCGTCACCGCGACCGACATCGTGCTGACCGTGCCGTCGATCATCCTGCTCGCCGTCCTCGCCGCGTTCTACCGCGTCGGCAGTTCGTGGGCTCTCGCTGTGATCCTCGGCGTCCTCGGCTGGCCGGGTCTCTTACGCGCGGTACGAGCGCAGGTGTTCTCGCTGAAGGAACGCGAGTACATCGAGGCGGCGAGACTGCTCGACCTCGGCACCACGCGCATCGTCGTACGCGAGATCCTGCCCAACATGGCGAGCTTCATCCTGATGAACTTCGTCATCGGCATGACGAACGCGATCTACGCCCTGGCCGGGCTCTACCTCCTCGGCCTGGCCCCGATGGAGGGCGGCAACTGGGGCATCATGATCAACTTCGCCTGGACCCGGGGAGCGATCTTCTTCGAGGGCAGCTTCTTCTACATCATGGGCCCGGTGCTCGCGATCTGCCTGCTCCAGCTCGCGCTCGTCACCATGTCCAGGTCCTTCGAGGAGATCCTCAATCCACGACTGCGACACAACTAGGAGGCTGCTGCCGTGGATCGTGTCACCGAGAGTTCCGCCAACCCGGGCCAGGTCGGCTCCGGGCAGCCGGTCCTGTCCGTGCGGGATCTCTGCGTCGACTACAAGACCGGCCAGGGCGTCGACGACCCTGCCCAGCGCGCGGTCAAGGACGTCAGCTTCGACCTCTATCCCGGCGAGAGCATCGCGCTGATCGGCGAGAGCGGGTGCGGCAAGACGACGCTGGGCCTTGCCATCCTGCGACTCCTGCCCAAGCTCGGTGTGATCCCCGAGGGGTCGGTCACCTACAGGAGGCGCGACGGCTCGACGATCGACCTCCTCGGTCTCAGTGACGAGCAACTCCGTAGGTTCCGGTGGAGCGAGTGCGCCATGGTCTTCCAGGGTGCGATGAACTCCTTCAACCCGGTCCTCAAGATCTGGGACCAGATGTACGACACGGTGCGTGCGCACGACACCACGATGTCGAAGCGGCAGGCGTACGACCGCAGCGTGGAGGTGCTCAAGGACGTCGAGCTCGACCCCGACCGGGTGCTGAAGTCCTATCCACACGAGCTTTCCGGCGGCATGCGTCAACGGGTCCTGATCGCCATGAGCCTGCTGCTCCGGCCGCAGATGCTGATCCTCGACGAGCCGACAACGGCGCTCGACATCCTCACCCAGCGGGCGATCGTCGACCTGATCCACGACCTCCACGACCGGCTCGACTTCGCGATGATCTTCGTATCCCACGACCTCGCGGTGGCGGCGGAGCTCGCGACCCGCGTGGCGACGATGTACGGCGGCGAGATCGTCGAGATGGGCGACGTGCGCGACATCTTCTACCGCCCGCAACACCCCTACACCAAGAGCCTCATCAACGCCGTGCCCACCGTCACGGCGGATTCGGCCGTGAGTGCCCCCGCCACGGGGACGCCCGCCAACGGAGGTCCCGTCCATGAGTGAGCTGCTGGAGCTCGACCACCTCACCCAGGTCTTCAGGACCCGGCGCGGCGAGGTCAAGGCGGTCGACGACGTGTCGCTGAAACTGGACGCGGGCGGGGTCCTGTGCCTCGTCGGGCAGAGCGGTTCGGGCAAGAGCACCACCGCCAAGATCGCGTCCGGTCTGCTCAAGCCGACCGAGGGCGCCGTGCGGTTCGACGGCGGCGACATCTACGCCAGGGGGAGCGGCCACCGTGAGCGGTTCAAGAAGTTCCGGCGGGCGGTGCAGTACGTCCACCAGGATCCGTACGCCTCGCTGAACCCCATCCAGGACGTCATGGCCACGCTGTCCGCGCCCCTGCGCAAGCACGGCCTGGCCAAGTCGCGCGCTGACGCGCGGCGGCGGGTGTCCGACCTCCTCGGCCAGGTCGGGCTGACACCCGCCGAGACGTTCCTGACGAAGTTCCCGCACCAGATGTCGGGTGGCCAGCGTCAGCGCGTGGCGGTGGCCCGCGCGCTGACGCTCGACCCGCGGCTGATCATCGCCGACGAGGCAACCTCGATGCTCGACGTGTCGATTCGGATCGGCCTGCTTGGAATGTTGACCAAGCTGCGGCAGGAACTCGGCGTCGGGTTCCTCTTCATCACCCACGACCTCGCGATGGCGAAGTACTTCGGACGCGACGGCGACATCGCCGTGATGCACGAGGGCCGGATCGTCGAGACCGGTCCGACCCTCGACGTCATCGCCAACCCGCGCGATCCCTACACCCAGGCACTCCTGGAGGCGATTCCCGAACCCGACCCCGACCTGGCGCACCGCAAGCGGGCCGCCAGGATGGCCACCCGCGCGGCCGAACGTGCGAGCGGAGTCCCAGCCCGATGATCGGACCCGGCGCGGGGCAGGCGGCCTTTCGATGGGCGGCGTTCATCGCCGTCCTCGCCGGCCTGCTGCTCCTCGTGGTCAAGCCAGGGAGCCCGGAGTTCGTGATCACCGTGCTCATGCTAGGAACTGGTGTCCTGTTCGCCGCGGCCGTAGCCGTTCTCGTCCGAATGAAGAACCGTTGACAAAAAGCACTACCA
The DNA here is from genome assembly GCA_963721745.1 of uncultured Actinomycetota bacterium. GTDB lineage: Bacteria > Actinomycetota > Actinomycetes > Propionibacteriales > Actinopolymorphaceae > Thermasporomyces. Next base: position 356,171 of record CAVRKO010000013.1, read on the forward strand.
GTGCGGCACTAACCCTTGAATGGGGAGGAAACCCATGAATGCAACACCAGACCCGGCGGAGCGGGAGCTCTCTCGTCGACGGGTGCTCGAGATATTTGGTTTCGGTGCCGCGGGGGCGGCCGTTCTCGCCGCATGTGGTGGCGGCGACGGAGGCACGGGACCTGGTGGTGGCGGCGGCGGAGGCGGAAATGCCGAGTTTGCCGGTGCCTGGCCGTTCCAGGTGCCGCCCAAGGGACATTTCAACCTGATGAGCGGTGTCACCGACGGCATTCTGGCTGGCGGTGCCTACCAGGACCTCGTGATACTCCCGGGCGGCATGTACTACTGGGCCGACAAGAAGTGGGAGCTGATCCTCGCCGAGAAGTACGCCATCGACGACGCGGCGAAGACCTTCACCTACAACGTGCGTCCCGGCCTCAAGTGGAGCGACGGCAAGCCCATCACGAGCAAGGACGTCGTAACGACGTTCTGGTGCCTGCGCATCATGCGGAACGTGGTCTGGAACTACGTCTCGAAGATCGAGGCGACCGACGACCACACCGTCGTGTTCACGATGAACAACCCGTCCACCGTGCTCGAGCGCTATGTGCTGCGGCAGGGGATCTTCAGCGACGCGACCTACGGCCCGTACGCCAAGCGCGCACAGGACCTCTTCGGCGCGGGCAAGGACCTCGACTCGCCCGAGGGCGGCAAGCTCAACAAGGACCTGCAGGCGTTCCGCCCGAAGCCGGACGGCTTCATCTCCAGCGGTCCGTTCAACTTCGACACCCGCAGCATCACCAACGCCCAGCTGACGCTGCTCAAGGTCGACAAGGCCTACCTGGCCGACAAGGTGAAGTTCAACCGGGTCACGCTCTACAACGGCGAGACCCCCACGATCACCCCGCTGGTGCTCGGCAAGAAGGTCGACTACGCGACCCACGGGTTCCCGGTGGCGACCGAGAAGGAGTTCGCCAACAAGGACATCCGCGTGATCCGACCGCCGGTCTACTCCGGTCCGGCGCTGTTCATGAACCTCGACAAGCTCCCCGAGTTCAAGGACGTCCGGGTCCGCCAGGCCCTCGCCTACGCCATCAACCGCGACCAGAACGGCACCGTGGCGCTCGCCGAGTCGGGCAAAGGCGTCAAGAACATGGCGGGCTTCTCCGACATCCAGGTCGCTGACTGGCTGACGACGGAGGAGCAGGGCACGCTCAACAAGTACGAGCTGGATGCCGACAAGGCCGCCTCGCTGCTGACCGCGGCCGGGTGGAAGAAGCAGGGCAGCAACTGGATGAAGCCCGACGGCAAGGCGGCCAGCTACGAGCTGACCTTCCCGGCCGAGTTCGCCGACTGGTCGGCCTCGGGTGACGAGCTGGCCAAGCAGCTGACGAACTTCGGCATCAAGGTCAAGGGCCGGGGCGTCACCTTCACCCAGCAGCCCATCGACGTCGACAAGGGCAACTTCGAACTCGCGATCCAGGGGTGGGGCACGTCGAGCCACCCCCACCCGCACTTCGCGTTCGTGGCCGACCTCTTCACCCACAACATCCCGATCGCCAAGAACCAGGGCGGCAAGGGCAGCGCGTTCGAGCTGAAGCAGACGACGAAGGCGCTCGGCAAGATCGACCTCGAGAAGATCGTCACCGCGGCCGGTGAGGGTCTCGACGAGGCGGCGCAGAAGAAGAACGTCGCCACCGCGGCGCTCGCGTTCAACGAACTGCTGCCGATCATCCCCCTCTTCGAGCGGTACGGAAACAACGCCGCCCTCGAGGGCGTCCGAGTCAAGGCGTGGCCGGCCGACGAGGACCCGATCCTGCTGAACTCGCCGTACGCCGACAACTTCACGGTGCTGCTCATGATCACCGGGAAGCTGCTGCCGGCGAAGAGCTAGCCGGACCCGGCGCCGGCCCGCCGCCGCTCGACGGCGTGCGGGCCGGCACCCGGACAAGAAAGAGCCCTCGCGACCCCGTGATCGCGAGGGCTCTTCCTGTGGCGGCTACCTCCTCGTGAGCGACTGCCGAAGGGCCCCCTGTCCCTCCGGCGGCCGCCTACGCCGCCACCTCGGCGGGCTTGCGACGGGACCCGAACCACGCGTCCTTGAGCGAGATCTTGGCCCCCATCCGGAGGATGGCGCCTTCGTAGATCCGCGCCCCCGCGACGACCAGGACTCCGATCGCGGCGAGCATCAGGGCCAGCGCGATGCCCGTCTCCCACCACGGTGCGGTGCCGCGCGCCATGCGGACCGGAGAACACAGAGCCGAGAACGGTGGCACGACGGCCAGGATCCGCGACACGAGGGAGTCGGGGTTGAAGTTGACGTAGAACGTCGCGAAGAACGACACCATCAGCAGCATGTTGAGCGGGCCGATGACGTTCTGGAGCTCCTCCTGCCGGGAGACCCGCGCGGCCGTCGCGGCGAACACCGAGCTGTAGAAGGCGTAGCCGAGGAGGAACCACACGAGCACGAACCCGACCGGCGCGAGGATGTCGGAGGTCACCGACAGCATGCCGGTCACGTTGCCGAGGAGCAGTCCGAACACCGCGATGACGGCCAGCTGGACGAACCCGAGCAGTCCGATTCCAAGGATCTTCCCAGCCAGCAGTGCCCGCGTGGAGATGGCCGAGAGGATCAGCTCCACGACCCGGCTGGACTTCTCCTCCACGATGCCGAACGCCACCCACATGCAGTAGCCGATGATCTGGCCGTACAGAACGATGCTGCCGATGAACGCCACCTGGCCCCGCAGATCGGCCTTGGGGTCGCTGGGTTCGAGCGCGTCGACGGTGAGCGGCGGCACCTGCTGGGCCGCCTGGACGGCGCCGGGGTCGAGGCCCTGGTCGCGCAGCTGGTGGGCCGCGGTCACCTGCCGGTGTGCCGCCTGGACGACCAGACCGAGCTGGTCGTCGAGGTCCTTCTTGACGATCACCTCGCGGTCGGTGACGTAGGCGTCGAGCTTGCCGTCGTCGATGGCGGCCCTCGCGGCCGCCTCGCTCGGGTAGGTCGCCCGCTTGACGGTGAGGTCGAGCTCGCGGGCCTGCGTCGCCACGGTCGCCGCCACGTCGTCGTCGCCGGGCCCGGCGTAGGCGACGGTGGACGTGCCGTCGTCGCCGAGCAGCTTGGGCATGAAGAGCACCACGCCGAGGATCACGAGCGTGATCACCGTGGACATCCAGAACGACTTGTCCCGAAGCCGTTCGGACAGCTCGCGGGCGGCGACGGCGCGGGTCGCCTCGCGGAACGACAGGGCGGCGCTCATGCCGTGACCTCCTCGGTGTCGAGCTCCGTCGCGACGGGATCGCCGGACTCGGAAATGGGTTCGGAGACCGCCTCGCGGAAGAGCTCGGCGAGCGTCGGCGTGAGCCGACGGAACTCCTCGACCGGACCGGCCGCCCGCGCGGTGTCCAGCAGCAGCTGGTCGTCGGCGTCCTGGGCGAGCTCGACCGTGGTTGCGGTCGCGCCGGTGCCGGCTTCGGCCTCGGCCACCACGTGGACCCCGGCGAGGTCGACACTCCACCCAGGGGGAGCGGCGACGACCACGCGGTAGCGCCGGGGCCGGTCCTTGCTCCGGAGGTCGTCCACCGGGCCGGCCGCGACGATCCGACCCGCCTGGATGATGCCCACGGCGTCACAGAGCCGCTCGACGAGCTCCAGCTGGTGGCTGGAGAAGAGGACGCCCACCCCGCGGCGGACACGTTCGGCCAGGATGTGGGCGAGCGCGTCAACGCCCACCGGGTCGAGCCCGGAGAACGGCTCGTCGAGGACCAGCAGCTCCGGATCATGCACCAGCGCGGCGGCCAACTGCACCCGCTGCTGGTTGCCGAGGGAGAGCTGCTCCACGCGATCCTGGCCGCGGTCACCGAGTCCGAACTCGGTCAGGAGCTCATCGACGGCGCCGGCGGCCACATCCGGCGGCGTTCCGCGGAGCTGTGCGAGATAGACGAGCTGTTTCCGGATCCGCATCTTGGGGTAGAGGCCGCGTTCTTCGGGCATATACCCGAAGCCCCGGCGAGCGTCGGCGTCGGCGGGCCGGCCGTTCCAGAGGACCTCGCCGGCGTCCTGCTCCAGGACGCCCATGAGAATCCGCATCGTCGTGGTCTTGCCCGCACCGTTCGTACCCACGAATCCGACCATCTGGCCGGGCAAAACGGACAAGGAGAGGTTATCGACGGCGACCCGGTCGCCGTAGCGCTTGGTGACCCCGCGTAGTTCGAGCACCAGCCAAGGGTTTCAGGTAATAGCTGGCCGACAAGTCATCCTCGGGGACGGTTTGCCCTCGCTCCGGGGTAGGATCCGGGCGCCGCGTGAGACGGACGCCTTTGGGGTAATGCGTCTGGTGATCGGGCGGCGACACGCGGGATCCGGTGCGAGCAGGCCGGATGCCGATAGGGCAGAATCTGCGCCCCGGATCGGGCACAAGTTCGGCCTGTCGTGCGTTACGTGCACGACAAGCGGTGGTGGGCTACCGCGCAGGGGCGCCACCACCCAAGGGGGACAGCTACACGTTTGCGCACAAGGACGTGCGTACCGCACCACCCGCTGAGCCAGGGGGAAGAGGGACGATGGCCACCGACTACGACGCGCCACGCAAGACGGACGAGGAGCTCTCCGAAGACAGCATCGAGGAGCTCAAGGCGCGGCGCATGGACAAGAACTCCGGAAAGGTCGACGTCGACGAGGCCGAAGTGGCCGAGACGTTCGAGCTGCCCGGCGCCGACCTGTCCAACGAGGAACTCTCGGTGCGGGTGCTGCCCCGCCAAGCCGACGAGTTCACCTGTTCGAACTGCTTCTTGGTCCACCACAGAAGCCAGCTCGCCTTCGAGAAGAAGGGCCAGCCGATCTGCCGCGACTGCGCGGCGTAGCCGACGACGCGTCGCTACCGCCAACGCGGCCGGATCTGGCATCGCCCTGATTCGTCGTAGAACGCCACGCGTCCGGGAGTCGTGACCGCACTTCGCGGTGACTGACTTCCGGACGCGTACTGTTGCGTTCGACTCCTGCCGCCGGGGCGCCCGTCGCACGGCTCCGGCGGTCTTTGCTGCCCTCAACAGGTCCTGGACCGGTCCTGGACAGGTCTCGGATCAGTCCATGGCACGCATCCCGGGCGGCAGCTCGCCCGTCCACTTCCGCCACAGGTGCGCCGCCTGCCTGGTCGCGAGGAGTCGGGCGACGGCGATCCCGACGCCGCTTGCGAGTGCCCAGGAGATGGCCTCCTGCCAGGTGAGGTCCGGATCCTCCGGGTCCGTGGGCGGCTCGTGCCCGGTCACCCACCGCCACCCGGAGTCGACCACCTTCTTCGTCACCGCGACGGCGGCAAACGTGCTCGCACTGCGGACCAGCGTCCAACCAAGCTTCGACCCTGCCACGGGATACCTCCGTTCCTGTCCTGAGTCTTCCACGACGGAGGGTCGCCGCGCCGCTGCCGAGCCGGACGACTCGGAGCCGCGAAGGTGGCCGGAACGGGCCGGAAGCCGGCTGGCCAGCCGAGCCTCAGGCGGGTGAGTCGGTGCGTGCGTTGCTCAGTGCCGCCGCCAGTGCCTCCGGATGCCGGGTCGCGACATACCAGTAGGGCGTGGGGTCGTCGGGGTCGGTGACCTCCACGCGTACGCCGCGGGCGACGTAGGGACGAAGGAACAAGCGCGCGGTCGCGTCGGCCGCCGTACCGCGGAGGGCCTTCGCCTGCGCGTCGGACAACGCGAGCACCGAACCGACTGCCGACAGCGGGAGCGTCGCGGTGCCGACCCGGAGGGCGGACCGGTCGACCCGAACGGCCAGCCGACCGTAGAGAAGGAGCCCCACCGCACAGAGCGCACTGGCGGCCGCGCCGACGACGTGGCCCACGTTGCCCGGCGTCGCGTACCACACCGCGAACCACAGGGAGCCGGCCATGCCTGCGACCACCAGCCACCACCAGACGGGCACCCAGAGCCGCTCGGAGTACGGGGGCTGGTCGCCTCTTCGGGAGGCGGCGCCGGTGTCACCACTCGCGGGAGCGCTCACAAGGGCCAAGCCTCCCATCTCCCCGAGCCCTGCCACGGGTAGGGTCGGGCAGCGTGACTCCAGCGGACGACGTTCCGGTCCTCATCCGACGGCTCGACCCCGACGTCACGATCCCCACATATGCTCATGCAGGTGACGCTGGTGCCGATCTGGCCACCACCGTCGACGTCACGCTCGAGCCCGGGGAACGCGCCGTCGTACCCACCGGTATCGCGGTGGCGTTGCCGGCGGGCTATGCCGCGTTCGTCCACCCTCGGTCGGGTCTAGCCGCCCGATGTGGGGTGTCGATCGTCAACGCGCCCGGCACGGTCGACGCGGGCTACCGCGGCGAGGTGCTGGTCGTCCTGGTCAACCACGATCCGCGGGCGCGGGTCGAGCTCCACCGGGGAGATCGGATCGCCCAGCTCGTCATCCAGAAGGTCGAGCGGGCCCGCTTCGTGGAGGTCGAGACCCTGCCGGGATCGGTACGCGGCGACGGCGGACACGGCTCTACCGGAGGCTTTACCGAGGCGGGCACGTCCCGCGGTGGAGGGAACCCGACGTGATCTTCCGCAAGGCGAACGTCCCGCACACAGCATCCGATCTCGATGCCCGCGACGGCCGGCGTCGCGGCCGGGGCCCTGACGACGGGCCGCGTTGGCCCGAAGGACACCCGGACGACCCGGACGCCCAGGACCACCCCGAATCCACGGGCCAGGGAGGGTCACCCAGCGGACCGGGCCCTTACGACGCCGCCGACGTCGACCTCTCCGGGGATCCGGCGGCTGCCGGCCGGATCGACCTCGGTGGGCTGCAGGTACGCGCGATCGACGGCATCGAGCTCAGGCTTCAGGTCGACGAGGCCTCGCAGTCGGTCGTGGCCGCCCTGCTCGTCCGTGGCGAGTCCGCCCTCGAGCTCCGCGCCTTCGCGGCACCTCGCAGCTCCAGCCTCTGGGACGAGATCCGGCGCGAGATCGCTGCGGAGACAGGACGCCGCGGAGGCGTCGTGACCGAGGGCACCGGACCCTACGGCGCCGAGATCAAGGTGGTCGTTCCCGCACAGTCACCGGACGGCCAGCAGGTCACCCAGGCGTCCAGGATCGTCGGCGTCGATGGTCCGCGGTGGTTCCTGCGCGGCACGCTGGTCGGCCGCGCCGCCTCCGAACCCGAGGCCGCGGGCCCGCTCCTCGCGGCCATGTCGGAGGTCGTCGTCGTCCGCGGCAAGTCACCGATGGCGCCGCGCGACATGATTCCGCTGAAGCTGCCCGAATCCGCGCGGATGATGCCCAACCAGGGCGTCCAGTGACCCCTGCCGGCGGCGGTCGGGGGCAAGGACGGCAGACCGGAGCACCACGGCGGGCACGGGTACGCTGCGTCACATGAGCGACGACACCGAGTCGGCTCGCGGTGGGCTCTGGCGGCGTGCGTTCTCCCGCCTGACCAGCAGTCAGGACGCCATCGAGGCCGCCGAACTCCAGGAGGACGTACGCGAGTCCGGTTACGACCCGATCCAGGGCTGTGCCGACCGCGAGGAGGTCCGCCTCTGCGGCACCCTCCGCACCGTCACCCTCCGCCCTCGTGGCGGGGTGCCCGCGCTCGAGGCGGAGCTCTACGACGGGTCGGGCGCGGTCGCACTCGTCTGGCTTGGCCGGCGCCGGATCGCGGGGATCGAACCCGGTCGTGGCCTGGTGGCCGAGGGGCGGATCGCCGTGCACGACGACCGCCGGATCATGTACAACCCCCGTTACCAGCTTCGGCCACAAGGAGATCAGTAGTGACCGACCAACCGTCGCGGGACCCTCGCGCACCATGGGATCCCCAGGTGCCCCCGGCGCCTCAGGTGCCCACCTCGCACGTACCGGGTGGCCAGGAGTCCGAACGGCCGGCACCCGATGCGCAGGAGCCGGGTCCGGACGGACGACAACCTCGGCCCGACCCTGACGCGCCGGCCGACAGCTTCTCCCTGGTCAGGACGTTCGGCGGATGGAGCGGTCTGCTCGACACCAGCCTGCCGGGACTCGCGTTCGTCGTCACCTACACCGCGTTCGGACACAACCTGCGGCTGTCGCTGATCGTCGCGCTGGCGTTGGGTGTCGTGTTCGCCGCCGTGAGGCTGGTCCGCCGCGACCCCCTCCAGAACGTCGTCGGCGGGTTCGTCGGTGTCGCGATCGCGGCGATCATCGCCAACGCCACCGGCAAGGCCGAGGACTTCTACCTGCCGGGCCTGTTCATCAACGCCGCGTACGCCCTCGCCTACCTGATCGCCAACCTCGTGCGGTGGCCGCTGATCGGGGTCGTGGTAGGGCTCGCATCCGGGTGGGGCATGGTGTGGCGACAGGACCCAGTCCTGCTGCGGGCGTTCCTGCGGGCCGGCTGGTTGTGGGCCGGCTTCTTCGCGCTCAAGGTGGCCGTGCAGCTGCCGCTCTACCTGGCCGGCGAGGTGGTGGCTCTCGGCATCACCCGGGTGGTGATGGGCTGGCCGCTGTGGCTGGTCCTGCTCTGGCTGACCTACCTCGTGGTCAAGAGCTCCGTACCCCAGGAACGCTGGTCACAGGTGAAGCAGGCGGCCGAGAAGCTCGCCCAGGCGCGCGGAAGGGGCTGACCCACCCCGCGCCGCTAGTCCTCGTGCGGGCTGAGCAGCTCCTGCAGGTCCTTCTCACGTTCGGGTACGGCGACGAAGACCAGCTCGTCGTGCGCCTCGAGCGGCGTCGTCGGCGGTCGGCACCAGCACCCGGCCCTCGCGGACGATCGTGACCAGCGTGGTGTCGGTCGGCCAGGACACGTCCGGACCCGGCGCCCGATCGAGGGGGAGTCGTCGGGCAGGGTCAGCTCGACCAGGTTGGCCTCGCCCTGACGGAACGTGAACAGCCGGACGAGGTCGCCGACCGACTGACGGCCTCCTCGACCAGGGCGGCCATCATCCGCGGCGTCGAGACCGCGACGTCGACGCCCCACGACTCGTTGAACAGCCACTCGTTCTTCGGGTGGTTGACCCGGGCGACCACGCGCGGCACACCGAACTCGGTCTTGGCCAGCAGCGAGACCACGAGGTTGACCTTGTCGTCGCCGGTCGCCGCGATGACGACGTCGCAGCGGTGCGAGGGCGGCCTCGTCGAGGCTCGACAGCTCGCACGCGTCGGCGAGCAGCCACTCGGCGTTGGGAACCGCCTCGGCCTTGATCGCCCTGGGGTCGCGGTCGATGAGGAGGACCTCGTGGCCGTTCTCCAGCAGCTCGCTGGCGATGGAGCGGCCGACGTTGCCGGCTCCGGCGATGGCGACCCGCATCAGACTTCCTCCGGCCCTGCGGCGAACGCGTCTCGACCTGCTCGATCGTCCTCGCGCATGATGACGTGCACCAGGTCGCCGTCCTGGATCACGGACTGCGGGTCGGGGAGGATGCCCTCCCCAACCGCGTGCAGGAACGCCACGCGGGCACCGGTGGTGCATCTCGAGCTCGGTGACCCGGTGGCCCACCCAGGCGGTGTCGATGTGGATCTCGGCCAGGCGACGGTGCCGGTCGGGTCGCGCCACTCCGGTTCAGAGCCCTCCGGCAGCAGCCGGCGGAGATCTGGTGGGTGGTCCACGCGGACGTGGCGACAGTGGGGATGCCGAGCCGCTGGTAGACCTCGGCACGGCCGGGGTCGTAGATCCGCGCCACGACGTTCTCCACGCCGGAAGATCTCGCGCGCGATCCGCGCGCGAGAGGACGTTGGAGTTGTCGCCGCTGGAGACGGCCGCGAACGCGCCCGCCTGCTCGATCCCCGCCTCGATGAGGACGTCCCGGTCGAAGCCCATCCCGGTGACGGTGCGCCCGGTGAAGCTCGGTCCGAGGCGGCGGAACGCGTCGGCCGCCCGGTCGACGACGGCTACGGAGTGGCCGCTGTCCTCGAGGCTGTGCGCCAGGGTCGAGCCGACCCGCCCGCACCCCATGATCACGATGTGCACTGTGTCCCTCTTCGGGTCCTTCTTCGGGTCCTTCTCCGGATCGTCCTACGCGGGATCCCTCGCACGGTGTCCGTCTTCGTGCGCTTGCGTCGTACGGTCACGGACCCCACGTCCCGGTCGACGTGCGTCGTGGTCGTGCCGGTGCCCCCGCGTGACCTCCTGAGGCAATCACGAACGCTACACCGGGTGACCCGGCCTGGCCCCCGCGGCCGGGTGGGGTGTCCGCCCCGGGTCCGTGGGGTACGCCAGGGCCCGGCCGGTCGGACCGTGCCTCTAGCATCCTTGCCGTGGGATTCGGTGATCTGGGCAAACGGCTGCTCGTCGGGCGGAAGTTACGCAGCACCCAGTTGCACGAGACGCTCCTGCCCAAGCGGGTCGCCCTTCCCGTCTTCGCGAGCGACGCACTCTCGTCCGTGGCCTACGCCCCGGACGAGATCTTCATCATGCTGTCGGCCGCGGGGGTCGCGGCGTATGCGTTCTCGTGGAAGATCGGCATCGTCGTGGGCATCGTCATGCTCGCGGTGGTTGCGTCCTACCGCCAGAACGTCCAGGCGTACCAGTCCGGCGGCGGCGACTACGAGGTCGCCTCGGTCAACCTGGCCAGACCTCCGGGCTCACGGTGGCGAGCGCCCTGCTCGTCAACTACGTCCTCACGGTGGCGGTCTCGATCTCGTCGGCAGCGCAGTACGCCGCGACCGCCATCGACTCCCTGCAGGGTCACGAGACCACCGTCGCGGTGGTTGCGGCGCTCTTCCTCATGACCATGAACCTGCGCGGCATCCGCGAGTCCGGCACCGCCTTCGCCGTGCCGACGTACCTCTTCATGGTGGCGATCCTCGGCATGTCCCTGTGGGGGTTCGTCCGGCTGCTGTTCGGCGACCTCCCGCAGGCCTCGACCGCCGACCTGCGGATCGCACCCCAAGCGCAGTTCCAGACCGCGTTCACGGGCATCGCCGCGGGCTTCCTGCTCCTGCGCGCCTTCGCGTCCGGATGTGCCGCGCTCACCGGTGTCGAGGCGATCAGCAACGGAGTGCCGGCCTTTCGCAAGCCCAAGGGCCGCAACGCCGCGACGACGCTGCTGGCGCTCGGCGTCGTCGCGATCACCATGGGCCTGAGCATCAACGTGCTCGCCAACCTGATGGGCGTCCGGATGGCCGAACAGCCGGCCACCCAGCTGATCCGGCCGGACGGTACGCCGGTCGGGCCGGGCTACCACCAGGAGCCGGTGATCAGCCAGCTGGCCGGCGGGATCTTCGACCACTTCCCGGTGGGTTTCTACATCGTGGCGGCGGTCACGGGCGTGATCCTGGTCCTCGCCGCCAACACCGCGTTCAACGGGTTCCCGGTCCTCGGCTCGATCCTTGCCCGCGACGGGTTCCTCCCACGCCAGCTCCACACCCGCGGTGACCGGCTCGCGTTCTCCAACGGCATCATCCTGCTGGCGGGCTTCGCGATCCTGCTGATCGTGGCGTTCGACGCCGAGGTCACCCGGCTGATCCAGCTCTACATCGTGGGTGTCTTCGTCTCCTTCACCGTCAGCCAGACGGGCATGATCCGGCACTGGACCCGGCTGCTGCGGACGCAGGAGGACCCGGCACAGCGCCGACGCATGCACCGCAGCCGGGCGATCAACGCGTTCGGTCTCGTGGTGACGGCGCTGGTTCTGGTTATCGTGCTGGTCACGAAGTTCACCCACGGCGCGTGGATCGCCATCGCCGCGATGGCCGTGCTGTTCGTCGTCATGCGCGGCATCCGCCGGCACTATGACCGAGTGGGCGTCGAGATCGCGATCGGTGCCGACGAGGAGCTGACTCTCCCGTCGAAGGTGCACGCCGTCGTCCTCGTGTCCAAGCTGCACAAGCCCGCCGTGCGGGCGCTCGCGTTCGCGCGTGCGTCGCGTCCCGACGTGCTCGAGGCCATCACCGTCGACGTCGACCCGCAGGAGACGAGGAAGCTCGTCGACGAGTGGGACCGGCGAGGCATCCCGGTGCCGCTGAAGGTCCTCGCGTCGCCCTACCGCGAGATCACCCGTCCGATCGTCGACTACGTACGCAGCATCCGGCGGGCGAGCCCTCGTGACGTGGTGACGGTCTACATCCCGGAGTACGTCCTCGGGCACTGGTGGGAACAGCTGCTCCATAACCAGAGCGCCCTGCGGCTGAAGGGTCGGCTGCTGTTCACGCCCGGCGTGATGGTGACGAGCGTGCCGTACCAGCTCGAGTCGTCCGCCCTCGCCGAACGCCGCGCCGAGCGGGCGGTCAACGCGCCGGGTCAGGTCCGCCGCGGCGGCATACAGCGGGGCGAACGCAACGACTCCACCCCGCGGCCGCCGGCCCGGCGATGAGCGGTGGCACCATCGACCTTGCGATTGTTGATTCAGCTGAGCCACGGGAGGAGTGACCGATGAGCAGCCCCGGTGCCGGACTGCTGCGCGTCGCGCGCGGTGGCCTGTTGGCCTGCTGCTGCACGGCACTCGCCCTGCTCGGTCACGTCGACGGCGGGGGCGCGCCCCCGCCGCTTCCGCTGCTGGTCGCGGTGACGCTCCTGGTCGGTTCGGCGCTCACGATCCTGGCCGACCGGCGCCGGCAGTTCCGCGAGATCCTCGTCGCCGCCCTCGGCGCCCAGGTGGTCTTCCACGTGGCCTTCTCGCTCGCCGCGGCGCCCGGCGCCGCGCGGCACGGGGCGCATCTCGGCACTCGGCTCCTACCAGACTCGGCCACCCTGCTCCCGGTCCATCTCGCGTTCCCGGTACCGGACGGAGCGGCGATGGTGGCGGGTCACGTCCTGGCGGCGGCCGCGACCGCGGTGCTCGTCAGTAGGGGAGAGGACGTCGTCTGGGCCCTCTTCCACCTGTTCGGCCTGGTCCTGATGCCCACGGTGGCGCGGGTGGCCGTCGTGGACACTCCGACGTCGCCGCCGGTCTGGGCCTGGGTCCCCGCCCGCGGCGAGGCCGCCTCCGTCCGGGTCCACCCGCGCCGAGGACCGCCCAGGGTCGCGGCGGCCTGACCTTCCGTACCCCCGCCACCCACTGCCACGGCGCCAGCGACAGCCACGACGCCAGGGACCGCGGCGGCGCCAGCCAGTGCCCCGGTGCCACCCATTGCCCCGGCGCGCCGGCCGCTGCCAGGCGGCTGGAGAGTCGGCGATCGGCACGCTGTGTGCCTGGCGACGCGCCCGTAGCTGAAGAAGTCGGCAGTCCGGCGACGTCCTGGCACCGAAGGAAGGTCATCGGCCGACCGCGCCCGCACGACTTGCCTCCCGCCCTCCACCCGCTCGCGCCGACCGGCGAACGCCATGTGCGGTCCGCCCACGCGACGGGTGTCGAACCGAAAGGTCCGTGATGTTGCGCAGCGCAGTTCGACGAGGAGCCCTGGTCACCGCCCTGACGACCGGTGCCCTCGTCCTCCTCGGTGGCACCGCTCTCGCCCATGTCACCGTCAACCCCGACGAGGAGACGCAGGGCGGGTACGCCAAGCTCGCCTTCCGCGTACCCAACGAGTCCGACACGGCCTCCACCGTCAAGGTCGCGGTCAGGTTCCCGGCCGACGCCCCGCTGGCGTCGGTCCGGGTGCGGCCGCACGAGGGCTGGAAGGCCGACCTCACCCGGTCCAAGCTGCCCAAGCCGGTGGAGGTCGGCGACTACACGCTGGACGAGGCGGTCACCGCCGTCACCTGGACCGCCGAGAAGGGCGTACGGATCGGTCCGGGGGAGTTCGACGAGTTCGAGGTGTCGGTCGGTCCGCTGCCGAAGGAGTCGGCGATGGCCTTCACCGCGGTCCAGACGTACGACGACGGCGAGGTCGTGCGATGGGACGAGCCGAGCAAGGAGGGCGCCGAGGAACCCGAGCACCCGGCACCTGTCCTCTCACTCGTACCCGAGACCCGCGCAGAGGCAGCCTCCGCCCGTCAGACGGCCGAGAGGTCCGGCGCGTCCGGTGCGGACGCGTCGGATGACTCGACCGGTGGGACGCCGGCCGCGGGTACGTCCGACCCGACCGCCAGAGCGCTCGGCGCCGCCGGGTTGGGCCTCGGCGTCGTCGGCCTGGGCTTCGCGGTGGCGACCTTCGTCGCCGTACGCCGCAGGGACACCCCGTGACGGTGTCCCGCCGGACAGGTGGCCCGGGCCCTCGACAGGCCCGGCCCACCGCCACCCCGGTCGTCCCCGTCCTCGCGGTGGCGGTCATCCTGATGGGATGGCTGGTCACGCAGGTCGCGCACCCGCTGCCCGCGTTCGCCCACAACTCGCTCGTGTCGAGCGTGCCGGCCGACGGTGCCACGGTCGCGACGGCGCCGGACGCGGTGACGCTGACGTTCGACGAGCCCGTCGGGCGGCGGTTCGGCCTGGTGGTCGTCACCGGACCCGGCGGCCGGAAGGTCCAGCAGGGTGCACTCCAGGTCACGGGCGAGACGGCACGCCAGCCTCTCGGCCGCCTCGGGCCGGCCGGGACCTACCGGGTGTCCTGGCGGGTCGTGTCCGCCGACGGGCACCCGGTGTCGGGCGCCTTCGCCTTCCGGCTGCGGACGGGCGACGCCCGCGGGACCAGCAAGCCGACGCCGACGGAAGCGCCGACCTCCGCCGCGTCCACGCCGCCGGCGTCGCGGTCGGACCAGCCGGACGGGGTTGCGTTCGACTCGTCGAGTCGGCGGGATCCTGCGAACCTGGCGCTCCCGCTCACGGCGGGCCTGGCCGCGCTCGCCCTGGTGATCGGCCTCGGCATCCGCTCCCGCCGGCGCGCTCAGGCCGCACCGGGCGGGGAAGGATCCGAGCAACGCGACACTCCCGAGAGTCGGGACTCCTCTGATGGCGACTGACAGCCGCAACGCCGCGTTGGTACGCGGGACCAGACCTGCCTGGCTGGTCGTACCCGCCGTCGTCGCGGGCGCGGTCGGCGTCCTCGTCGTCGCGCTGCTCGCTGGCGGCGGCCGGCCACTGCCAGCGGCTCCGGGGCTGCCCGACCCGGGCGCGCTTGTGGGCTGGGGGCTGCCGGTGGCCCGACTGGCGATGGACCTCGCGGCGGTCGTGACGGTCGGGTCCCTGCTGTTCGCCGTCATGGCCCCCTCGCGTGGCGACGCACTCGGGACGGAATCAGGCCGGGCGGTCCGGGCCGCTTCGGGTTGCGCGTGGGTCTGGGCGGTCACGGCCGCGGCCAGCCTCGTGTTCACCCTGGCGGACTTCCTCGGCGTCCCGGTCAACCAGGTCGACTACCAGGGCACGCTCGCGACGTTCGTGGCCGAGGTCGCGCAGGGGCGGGCGCTGGCGGTGATCCTGCTGCTCACCGTCATCCTCGCCGCGACCGCCCGGAACGTCCGCACCCTCAATGGTGCCGGGCTCCTGCTCGTAATGGCGATCGCGACGACGGTCCCTCCGGTCCTCACCGGCCACTCGGCGAGTGCGGCGAACCACGACGTGGCGACCTCGAGTCTCCTGGTCCACGTCGTCGCGGTCACGTTGTGGATCGGGGGTCTGGTGGGTCTCCTCGCGTACGCCAGGTCCTCCGGTTCGGCGATGCACTCGACGGCGCGGCGGTTCAGCACGATGGCCCTGTGGTGCTTCGTCGCCGCGGCGTTCTCCGGACTCGTGAACGCCTGGGTCCGGATCAGCGACCTCGGCACTCTCGTCACGACCCCGTACGGCTGGCTGGTGCTCGGCAAGGTGACCGCACTCGTCCTGCTCGGTGGTATCGGCTGGTGGCACCGGCGGGCCACCCTTCCGGCGCTGCACCGCGGTGATCGTGGGGCGTTCCGGCGGTTCGCGGTGGTCGAGGCGGCGGTGATGGCCGCGACGGTCGGCCTCGCGGTGGCCCTCTCGAGAACACCGACGCCGGTGCCTGAGGAGGCCCGGCGCACCTCGACCGCGGAGGCGCTGATCGGGTACCCCGTGCCGCCGTTCTCGGGCCTCCGCCTCCTGACCGAGTGGCGGCTCGACACTCTCGTCGTCGTCGTCGCCGCGGCGGCGGTGCTCTGGTACGTACGCAGTGCACTGACGCTCCGCCGAAGCGGCGTCCGGTGGCCCGTGGGGCGTACGGTCGCGTGGATCGCGGGCGTCGCCGTCGCCGTGGTCGTGTTGTGTGGGGGAGTCGCGACCTACGCGCCGGCGATGTTCAGCGTGCACATGGTGCAACACATGACGTTGACGATGCTGGTGCCGATCCTGCTCGCGATGGGCGCACCGGTGACCCTCGCCCTGCGGTCGCTGCCGGCCGGGTCCGCACGACGCACGAGCTCCGCGACCTCGACCCGTGTCCCCGCGCCTGGTGAGCCCGGATCGCACGCACGAGGGTCCATGGAGTCCACCCGTGGGGTGCGCGAGTGGCTGCTCGTGCTGCTGCACAGCCGGGTCGCGTCGATACTGACCCATCCGATCGTGGCCCTCGGGTTGTACATCGTGAGCCTGTACGCGTTCTACTTCTCCGGCCTGTTCGTCACGGCGATGAGCTCGCACACCGGCCACCTGCTGATGGCCCTGCACTTCCTGCTCGTGGGCGCGCTCTTCTTCTGGTCGGTGATCGGGCTGGATCCGCTGCCACGCCGGCTGCCGCCGCTCGGTCGGATGCTGATGCTGTTCGCGTCGCTGCCGTTCCACGCGTTCTTCGGGGTCATCGTGATGACGAGCGCCACCCTGCTCGCCGGCGGGTGGTACTCCGCCCTGAAGCTGCCCTGGGTCGACCCCCTCGTCGACCAGAACCTCGGTGGCGGCATCGCGTGGGCGACCGCCGAACTCCCGTCGCTGTTGGTGCTGGGTGTGGTCTTCGCCCAGTGGGTACGCGAGGACAAGCGGGAGGCGCGGCGGATCGACCGCCGGCTGGACTCGGGCAAGGACGACCAGCTGGCGGCCTACAACGCCTGGCTCGCCGATCTCGCCACGAAGGGCCGACGAAGGCCCGAGCCCCGCTGAGCCTGAGCCGGACGCCCCGCCCGAGCCGGAACCTACCCGCGAGCACGTCGTCCGCGGGTCGAACGTGGGTGGTGGGCGCCAGCCACGACCGTGTATCTTGACATCGAGATACGTCGGAGGGTCCCGATTCGCCCCTCCAGGTGAGGCAACCCTGACCTCTGCGCGATCCAGCCGCGTCGGCAGGATGGCGAAACGGGACCGACCGGCAGCAATCCCCGAAAACTTGCCCCAGCCGCAACGACGAGGGAGCACGTCATGGCGACCCCAAGACCGTCCGAGGACAGCTTCGGAGCCAGGAGCAGCCTCGAGGTGGGTGACACGGCGTACGAGATCTTCCGGCTCGGTGCCGTCGAGGGCGCCGATCGTCTGCCGTACAGCCTCAAGATCCTGCTCGAGAACCTCCTGCGCACCGAGGACGGTGCCAACATCACCGCCGACGACATCCGTGCGCTCGCCGACTGGGATCCGGAGGCCGAGCCCAGCAAGGAGATCCAGTTCACTCCGGGCCGGGTGATCATGCAGGACTTCACCGGCGTCCCCGCGGTCGTCGACCTCGCCACCATGCGGGAGGCGGTGCGTGACCTGGGCGGCAACCCGTCCTCGATCAACCCGCTCTCGCCCGCCGAGCTCGTGATCGACCACTCCGTGATCGCCGACGTGTTCGGCACGCCGGACTCCTTCGAGCGCAACGTCGAGATCGAGTACGAACGGAACAGGGAGAGGTACCAGTTCCTGCGCTGGGGGCAGGGCGCGTTCGACGACTTCCGGGTCGTCCCGCCCGGCACCGGGATCGTCCACCAGGTCAACATCGAGCACCTGGCCCGGGTGGTCTTCTCGCGCGCGGCCGACGGTCGCGTCGAGGCATACCCCGACACCTGCGTCGGCACCGACTCCCACACCACGATGGTCAACGGCCTCGGGGTCGTCGGCTGGGGCGTCGGTGGGATCGAGGCCGAGGCAGCGATGCTCGGCCAGCCCGTCAGCATGCTCATCCCACGGGTGGTCGGGTTCAAGCTCGCCGGCGAGCTGCCTCCCGGCGCCACCGCGACCGACCTGGTCCTCACCATCACCGAGAAGCTGCGCAAGCACGGTGTGGTGGGGAAGTTCGTGGAGTTCTACGGGCCGGGCGTCGGCGCGGTGCCGCTCGCCAACCGCGCGACGATCGGCAACATGTCGCCCGAGTACGGCTCGACGATCGCGGTCTTCCCCATCGACGCCGAGACGGTGACCTACCTGAGGCTGACCGGGCGGCCGGACGAGCAGGTCGCACTGGTCGAGGCGTACGCCAAGGAGCAGGGACTCTGGCACGATCCCGACCGCGAGCCGGTCTACTCGGAGTACCTCGAGCTCGACCTGTCGACCGTCGTACCCTCCATCGCCGGGCCGAAGCGGCCGCAGGACCGCGTGAGCGTCAGCGTGGCCAAGCCCGCGTTCCGCGCCTCCCTGGGCGACTACGTGGAGGGCGCCGCCGCGGTGCCCGAGCAGGGCTACGACGAGGCCGACGCGGAGTCGTTCCCCGCCAGTGACGCACCGTCCTACGCCGGCACCAACGGCTCCGACGCACCGCACGAGTACGAGTCGGCGGCGGTGACGGCGAACGGCCGACCCAGCGCACCGGTCGGCATCACCCTCCCCGACGGCAGGAAGTGCGAGGTCGACCACGGTGCCGTGGTCATCGCCGCGATCACGTCCTGTACCAACACGTCGAACCCCTCGGTGATGGTTGGTGCGGCCCTGCTCGCCAAGAAGGCCGTGGAGAAGGGCCTGTCCTCCAAGCCCTGGGTCAAGACCACGCTGGCACCCGGCTCGAAGGTGGTCATGGACTACTACGAGCGCGCCGGGCTGACGCCGTACCTCGAGAAGCTCGGCTTCAACCTGGTCGGCTACGGCTGCACCACCTGCATCGGCAACTCCGGCCCGCTCATTCCCGAGGTCAGCAAGGCCGTCACCGACGAGGACCTGGCCGTCGTCTCGGTGCTTTCCGGCAACCGCAACTTCGAGGGCCGGATCAACCCCGAGGTCAAGATGAACTATCTCGCCTCGCCGCCCCTCGTCGTCGCGTACGCCCTCGCCGGCAGCATGGACGTCGACCTCGTGAAGGACCCGCTCGGCAAGGACAGCGAGGGTCGCGACGTCTTCCTCGCCGACATCTGGCCGAGCGAGCAGGAGATCGAGCAGGTCGTGACGAGTGCCCTGGCCGCCGAGATGTACACCCGCGACTACGCCGACGTGTTCGCCGGCGACGACCGTTGGCGCGACCTACCGACGCCCGAGGGCGACCTCTTCGAGTGGGACGACGCGTCGACGTACGTGCGCAAGCCGCCGTACTTCGACGGGATGCCGGCCGAGCCGACGCCGGTGACCGACATCTCCGGCGCCCGCGTCCTCGCGATGCTCGGTGACTCGGTGACGACGGACCACATCTCGCCGGCCGGTTCGATCAAGAAGGACAGCCCGGCCGGCGCCTACCTCCTCGCGCACGGGGTCGAGCAGCGTTCGTTCAACTCCTACGGCTCGCGGCGCGGCAACCACGAGGTGATGATCCGGGGGACGTTCGCCAACATCCGGCTGCGCAACCAGCTGGCGCCGGGCACCGAGGGCGGCTTCACCCGCGACTTCACCGCCGGCGGCGAGGTCGCGACGATCTATGACGCGTCGGTCAACTACCAGGCGGCGGGTGTGCCGCTGGTCGTCCTCGCCGGCAAGGAGTACGGCTCGGGTTCGTCGCGCGACTGGGCGGCCAAGGGTGCCGCGTTGCTCGGGGTCAGGGCGGTCATCGCGGAGTCGTACGAGCGGATCCACCGGTCCAACCTCATCGGCATGGGCGTCCTGCCGCTGCAGTACCCCGCGGGAGAGTCGGCGGAGACGCTCGGCCTGACCGGCGAGGAGACGTTCGACATCGTGGGGATCGAGGCGATGAACGACGGCGACACGCCGCGCGAGGTGACCGTACGCGCCGATGGCAGGGAGTTCCGGGCCGTGGTCCGCATCGACACGCCGGGCGAGGGTGACTACTTCCGGCACGGCGGCATCATGCAGTACGTCCTGCGTTCCCTGCTGTCGCGTTGAGTACGCCTGGGGTGCGCGGGGAGTCGACTCCGCCTCCGGAGCTGCCGAGCGGCTCCGGGGGCCTGCGGCCGGTCGCGTTGCGGGCCCTGCCACTCGGCCAGCTCCGGCCCGCCGGGTGGCTGGCCCGACAGCTCCGCCTGCAGGCCGACGGCATGGCGGGACACCTCGACGAGCTCTGGCCGGACGTCGCCGACAGCGCGTGGATCGGCGGGTCCGCGGACGGGTGGGAACGCGGACCGTACTGGCTGGACGGTGTCACGCCGTTGGCGTTCCTCCTCGGCGACCCGCGACTTCGGGCCAAGGTCGACCGATGGGTGGCGTCGATCCTCGAGCACCAGGCCGACGACGGGTGGTTCCGTCCGCGCCCGGGCCCGGTCTCGAGACCCGACGAACGCGCCGACGCCGACGTCTGGCCGCGGATGGTGGTCCTGAAGGCGTTGCTGCAGTACCACGCGGCGACGGGTGACGAGCGGATCGTCAAGGCCGGGTTGCGGTTCGCGAGGTCTCTCGTCCCGCGTCTCGATGCCACGCCCCTGCATGACTGGGGCCGGAGCAGGTGGGCCGACCTCGTCCTGTCCCTGCACCGGCTGTACGACCTGACCGGCGACGACCTGCTGCTCGACGTCGCGGCCACGCTGCACCGCCAGGGCTACGACTGGTTCGCCTTCGCGGCATCGCTGCCGTACCGCGAGAAGGTGCCGCAGGCCGCGCTCGAGGAGTTCCAGCGCCGCGCCGGTGGCGTCTGGATGAACGACGACGTGATGGCCACGCACGGCGTCAACGTCGCGATGGGGGCGAAGGCGCCGGCCGTCTGGTCGCGCCAGGACGCCGCCGCGACGCCGGCGCTGCTGGAGGACCTCCTCGCCCAGCTGGACCGCCATCATGGCCAGGCATCCGGGCTCTTCAGCGCGGACGAGCACCTGGCCGGGCGGCACCCTTCGCAGGGCACGGAGACCTGTGCGGTGGTGGAGCTGATGTTCTCCCTCGAGACCGCCCTGGAGAGCTGGGGAGCCTCGGAGCTCGTCGCCGACCGGCTGGAACGCCTGGCGTTCAACGCCCTACCTGCGTGCGCGACACCGGACGACCACCTCCACCAGTACGTCCAGCAGGCCAACCAGGTCGTGTGCCACGTCACTCAGGACCGGCCGTACACCAACAACGGACCCGACGCGAACATCTTCGGACTCGCGCCGCACTTCGGCTGCTGTACGGCCAACCGGCACCAGGGCTGGCCGAAGTTCGCGGCCCGGCTCTGGATGGGCACGCCCGACGACGGCCTGCTCGCGCTGTCGTACGCGCCGTGTGTCATCGACACCCAGGTGCGGGGCACTCCGGTCCGGATCGAGGTGCGCGGAGGCTACCCGTTCGACGACGAGGTGAACGTCGTCGTCCGTCCCAGCGTTCCGGTCACGTTCCCCCTGTCGCTGCGGGTACCCGGCTGGGCACGGGACCCGCGGCTGTCGGTCGGCGACGCGCCCCCGATCGCGATCGAGCCCGGCACCGTGCACCGGCTGGACCGGCAGTGGTCCGGCGAGGAGGAGCTACGCCTCGCCCTGCCCGCGCCAGTCCGGGCGGAGTGGCAGAGCGGCCGCGTCACGATGTGGCGGGGCCCGCTGGCGTTCGCACTCGCGGTCGGTGAGTCGTGGCGCCAGATCGGTGGCGAGGAGCCGTACGCCAGCTGGGAGGTCCATCCGACCACCCCGTGGAACTACGCCGTCGAGGTCGACCAAGACGCTCCGAGCGCCTCGTTCACGCTCGAACGCCGCGACGGCGACGCCTCGGTGTTCTCGCCGGAGGGTGCGCCGCTCGTCCTGCACGGGCGCGGGCGACGGTTGCCGGACTGGGGTCTCCGGAACGGCGCCGCCGACCTACCACCGGCGGCCCGCGCGGACGGCGGCGGCGGCGACGCCGAGGACGTCGTGCTGGCCCTCTACGGCGCGATCCGGCTCCGGGTGAGCGACCTGCCGTGGACGCCGTCCCGCCCGACATGATGGGCCTCGAGCCGGACGTCGTGCTGCTCACCGGGCTCGCCGTGATGCTCGGCTCGATCGTCCAGGGGGCGGCCGGCTTCGGCGTGTCTCTGGTCGCGGTCCCCGTCCTCACCCTGCTCGACCCGACGCTCATGCCAGGCGGGATCCTCGTCGTCGGCACCCTGCTGCCGCTCTTCACCCTCGCCCGCGAGGGCGCTCACGTCGACTGGCGCAAGGCCGGCCTGAGTCTGGCCGGGCGGCTGGTCGGGACGTTCGGCGGCGTGTGGGTACTCGCCTCGCTGTCACCACGGATGCTCAGCATCGGGATCGGCGTCCTCGTGCTGTCGGGAGTCGCCCTCTCCCTGCGGGACGTCGCCGTACCCGCCGGCAGCGGTTCGCTCCTCGGCGCGGGCGCGATGACCGGCGTCACGGGTACGGCGACCTCGATCAGCGGACCCGTCGTCGGCCTGGTGCTGCAGCGGCTGCCCGGCCCCGCGCTGCGGGCCACGATGGCGGTGTTCTTCTCGGTCGGGACGCTCATGTCACTGACCGCTCTGGCGGTCACCGGGCACCTTCCGGCGCGGCAGGTCGCCTGCGGCGTGGTGCTGCTGCCGTTCTTCGGTGCGGGCTACCTGCTGTCAGGACCGCTTCGCCGCCATCTCGACAATGGCTGGACCCGGATCGCCATCCTGGCCCTGTCGACCTGTTCGGCGCTCGTCGTTCTGGTGAAGGCGGTCCTCGTGCGGTAGAGCCGGCGCGGTCGCACCGGCCCTACGGCCGCTCACGGCCCGTCGTCGGCGACGGGCTGGCGGCTGGTGGCCATCGGTGTGGTCTCGAAGTCGCCTCCGAGGTCGTCCTCGTCCTCGTCCAGGTCGTCCTTCCGGCGACGCAGGGCTACCGCGCCGAGGAGCATGAGGACGATCGCACCGACGCTGATCCACGCGCCCGGCTGGAGGTCGGCGACCAGTTCGTTGGGTGAGGTCTCCGAGAGGGCTGTGGCCGCCCAGAGTCCTACGGTGGCGGCGCCTAGGAGGAGGCCCAACCAGATCACGAGCCGGGACAGGAGCAGGGTGCCCACGGTCCCGATCGCTCCGGCAACCACGAGGGACGCGGCCATCGACATCCAGTACGACGAGGCCGCGTCACCGGCGTCGGGCTGGAGCAACAGGCGCTGGACGGGCGTGTCGACGGGTGATCGGTTGCCGAGCCAGTCGAAGTAGGCACTGGCGGCGACGGCGATCGAGCCGATGGTCGCAAGGACGGCTGCGCGCGGACGGATCTCCTTCATGACCGGACCTCCTGGCCGATGACGACTGGCCCCGTGGGGCTCAGACGCACAGCAGGCGCTTCGGACCTGTGCCCGTGCACGACTCAGCCAAGTAGCAAATGCAGCGGACAGTATGCCCCGTCCTGCGAGCGAGGGGAAACACCCGCGCGGCCCGAGGTCGCCGGTGCACCGCCGCCTGGCGGCTCACCGGGTCGGAACGCATGCAGCGCGCGCACGTCCGTTCACAGGGCGGCACGCACGCGTTCGGCGTAGGACTCGGCCTCGGCATCGTCGGCATATCGGCCCCGCGGCCACAGGAACCCCCTGAGTCCGTCACCCTTGGTCCGCGGAATCACGTGGGCGTGCAGGTGCGGCACGCTCTGGCTGACCTTGTTGTTGAGCGCGACGAACGCACCCTGCGCACCGAGGCCCTTCTCCATGCTGGCGGCGAGCCGCTGGACGGCCTCGAAGAACGGGTCACGCAGGGCGTCGGGCAACTCGAGCAGGTTGTCGACGTGTTCGCGCGGGACCAGCAGAACGTGCCCCTTGAACACCGGCCGGACGTCGAGGAAGCCGAGCAGGTCCGGCTCGTCGAGCACCACCTGAGCGGGTGCGCCGCCGACGATCGCACAGAACGCGCAGCTGTCCATGGGCCCGAGCGTACGTCCGGGACCGGCCCCAGCACCCACGGCGCGGCGGCGGCAGGCGGGAACGCTGGCCGCCGGCGACCGGACCCGAGCCCTTGACGATCCCCGGACGCCGGGGTTACCTGTGGCGCGTGACGCTCCGGCCGGGGTCCCAGGCGTCGCTACGTGCGGCGAACATCCGCCGGGTGCTGGCAGCGGTCCGAGCGCACGGCGTGCTCAGCCAGGCCGAGATCGCCCGCACGACGGGACTCTCACCGGCGTCGGTGTCCACCATCGTGCGCGGGCTCTGCGACAGCGGCACCGTGGACGTGTCGGCCGGCATCCGCAGCGGCAGGAGGGCGCAGGAGGTCCGGATCCGGACCGACGGTCTCGTGGTCGGGCTCGACTTCGGGCACCGCCACATCAGGGTCGCTCTCGCCGACCTGCGGTACGCCGTCCACGCCGAACGCCGGCAGTCCTGCGAGGTCGGCGGTTCGGCCACCACCTCGCTCGCCGTCGCCGAACGCCTCGTGGTGGAGGCGCTCGCGGACATGGGGGAGGACCGTTGCGTACTCAGGGCCGCGGGTGTCGGCCTACCAGCGCCGCTGCCTCCCGACGGCGGCGTGCTCGGCGCGTGGCCGGTCCTGCCGGGATGGGAGGGGATCGACCCGGTCCGTACGCTCGCCGAGCGGCTCCAGGTGCCGGTCTTCGTCGACAACGACGCGAACCTCGGTGCGCGGGGCGAGCTGTTCTTCGGAGCCGGCCGCGGCGTCACCGAACTCGCGTACGTGAAGGCGTCCACAGGCCTGGGCGCCGGTCTCGTCGTGGACGGGTGCGTCTACCGCGGTTTCGCGGGCTCGGCGGGTGAGATCGGCCATCTGACCATCGACGAGACGGGCCCGGTGTGCTCGTGCGGCAACCGTGGCTGCCTCGAGACCCTGGTAGGAGCGCCGTATCTTCTCGAGCTGATCCGACACAGCCACCCCGAGGTGCGGACGGTGGCCGACCTCGTTGCCCAGGCCGTCGACGGCGACGGCGGCTGCCGGCGGGTGATCGCCGACGCGGCCCGGCACATCGGGTTCGCCGCGGCCAACCTGTGCAATGTGGTGAATCCCGAGCGGGTGGTGGTCGGCGGCGAGCTGGCCGCGGCCGGAGACGTCCTGCTCGACCCGCTCCGGGCCGCGATGCCGCGGTACGCGGTCTGCTCCGTCGCGCGGACACCCGTGGTCTGCGCCGAGACGGGGGAGCGGGCCGAGGTCCTCGGCGCGCTCGTCCTCGCGATGGAGCGGCTGCAGGAGGCGTTCGGAGATCCGGATCCGGCGGAGCCGACCGCGCTCGAACCGTCACCTGACGGTCACGCTTCGCGGTCGTTGGGATGATCCGCCGGCGTACCCCACGGAGTCGGAGGGCGGCACGGGACGAGTGAGATCGTCAGGACACGTGGCCAACCTAACGGCCCGAATCCGCGTCCGTTGGCTCGTACGCGGTGCACTCTAGACTCGGGCGGACGGCGTACGGCACCACGAAGACCTGGCCGCCGCCCACACGAGGAGGGATCTGGCATGAGCGTGCTCGAGACGGTCCGAGGGCCTTCCGACCTCGACGCCCTGTCCGAGCAGCAGCTCTCGGACCTCGCCCGGGAGATCCGCGACTTCCTGATCGCGAAGGTCGCCCGCACGGGCGGGCATCTCGGTCCCAACCTCGGCATCGTCGAGCTGACCCTCGCGCTCCACCGGGTGTTCGAGTCACCGCGTGACCGGATCCTGTTCGACGTCGGCCACCAGGCGTACGTCCACAAGATGCTCACGGGCCGTCAGGCCGGGTTCGACCAGCTGCGCCGCAAGGGCGGCCTGTCCGGATACCCGAGCCAGGAGGAGTCCGACCACGACGTGATCGAGAACTCCCACGCCTCGACCTCCCTGTCCTACGCCGACGGGCTCGCCAAGGCCTACGAGCTGCGCGGCGAGGACCGCGCCGTCGTGGCAGTGGTCGGCGACGGAGCGCTCACCGGCGGCATGGCCTGGGAGGCGCTCAACAACATCGCGGCCGCCAGGGAGCGCCGGCTGATCATCGTCGTCAACGACAACGGCCGGTCCTACACGCCGACGGTCGGCGGGCTCGCGGCCCACCTCAACGCACTCCGGACCAACCCCCGCTACGAGCAGGTGCTCGACCTCGTGAAGAGGTCGCTGAGCCGCACGCCCCTCGTCGGATCTCCGCTCTACGACGTCCTGCACGGGGTGAAGCGCGGGCTCAAGGACGTCCTGGCGCCGCAGGGTCTGTTCGAGGACCTCGGCCTGAAGTACATCGGCCCGATCGACGGCCACGACCGGCCGGTGGTCGAGCACGCGCTGGAGCAGGCGAAGGGCTACGGCGGACCGGTCCTCGTCCACTGCGTGACCCGCAAGGGCTTTGGCTACGACGTAGCCGAGCGCGACGAGGCCGACTGCTTCCACAGTCCGTCGGGTGCCTTCGACCCCGCGACGGGCACGCCGGTGGACGCGCCGGAACGCAAGTGGACCAATGTGTTCCGTGACGAGCTGGTGGCGATCGGCCGCGAGCGTCCGGACGTCGTGGCGATCACGGCGGCCATGCAGCACCCGACCGGACTGGACGGGTTCGCCCGGGAGTTCCCCGACCGGTCGTTCGACGTCGGCATCGCCGAGCAGCACGCCGTCACCTCGGCCGCCGGCCTCGCGATGGGTGGCCTGCACCCGGTGGTGGCGATCTACTCGACGTTCCTCAACCGGGCGTTCGACCAGATGCTGCTCGACGTCGCCCTGCACCGGTGTGCGGCGACGTTCGTCCTCGACCGTGCCGGCGTGACCGGCGAGGACGGGCCAAGCCACAACGGGATGTGGGACCTCTCGATCCTGCAGGTGGTCCCAGGACTCCGGATCGCGGCTCCCCGAGACGGTGCCCAGCTGCGTGCCCAGCTGCGCGAGGCGGTGGCGGTCGACGACGGTCCGACCGTCCTGCGGTTCCCGAAGGGCGCGGTGGTTGACGACATCCCCGCCGTCGACCGGGTGGGAGGCTGCGACGTCCTGGTCCGCGAAGGCGACCGTGACGTCCTGCTGGTCGCGGTCGGTGCGATGGCCGGGACCTGCGTCGAGGTCGCGGCCCGACTTGCCGGCCAGGGGATCGGCGTGACCGTCGCCGACCCGCGGTGGGTGAAACCGATCGATCCGGGCCTGCTCGACCTGGCCAGGCAGCACCGGATCGTCGTCTCCGTCGAGGACAGCGGTCGGGTGGGCGGCTGCGGCGCGGCGCTGGGACTCGCACTCGGCGACGCGGGCATTGCGACGCCACTGCACGTGGTCGGGATCGCCCAGGAGTTCCTCGGCCACGACTCGCGCGGCAACCTCCTTGCGGAGCTCGGGCTCGGCGCGCAGGACCTCGCTCGCACGATCGTCGAACGCGTCGCCCGCATCGACGACGCCCTCGTCGAGAGCGGCGACCGGGATCCCCTGCCGCGCGGCTGATGATCACTGACTGATTCCGTTTCGTCACGGGTTGGCGAGGGCATGGCCGGCTGCATGAGCCTGTTCCGGACGAAACCAGTCGAGAAGGCGATCTCCGACACACTCGAGCCCGAACACCGGCTGAAGAAGGATCTCGGAGCACTCGACCTCACGGTCTTCGGCGTCGGCGTGACGATCGGAGGCGGCCTCTTCGTCCTCACCGGGGTGGCAGCGGCCACGTACGCCGGCCCCGCGGTGGCACTGTCGTTCGTCCTCGCCGCGATCGGTTGCGGCTTGGCCGCCCTCTGCTATGCCGAGTTCGCGTCGACCGTGCCGGTGGCCGGCTCGGCCTATACCTTCTCCTACGCCACGCTCGGCGAGATCGTCGCCTGGATGATCGGCTGGGACCTCATCCTCGAGTTCTTCGTCGCGGCGGCCGCCGTCGCGGGCGGCTGGTCCGGTTATCTCGCGACCGCGCTGAGAGGGACACCGCTGCAGATCCCGTCGGCCGTCGCGAACACGACGGAGGGCGTGATGAACCTCCCGGCGGGACTGTTGATCCTCGCCCTCACGGCAGTCCTGGTCGGCGGGATCAAGCTCTCGAGCCGGATCAACCAGGTCGCCGTCGCGGTCAAGGTCGGAGCCGCGCTGCTCTTCGTGGTGGTGGGCGTGTTCCTCGTCAAGGCGGCCAACCTGTCGCCGTTCGTACCCCCGAGCAAGCCGACCGAGGGCGCCAGCGGGCTGACGCAGCCGCTCATCCAGGCGATCCTCGGTGTCGAGCCGGCGATGTTCGGGTGGGCCGGCGTGGCGAGCGGCGCGGCGGTGGTGTTCTTCGCGTTCATCGGATTCGACGTCGTGGCGACCACCGCGGAGGAAGCCCGGAACCCACAGCGCGACATGCCGCGCGGCATCGTGGGTTCGCTGGTCATCTGCACCGTGCTGTACGTCGTCGTGAGCGTGGTGCTCACGGGCATGCAGAACTACCGCCGGATCGACCCCGAGGATGCTGCGCCGCTTGCTACCGCACTCGTGAACGCCGGCCAGCCTGCGCTCGGTCGGGTCGTGGCCGTCGCGGCCGCGGTCGGCATCATCGTCGTCGTCCTCATCCTGCTGCTCGGCCAGACCCGGGTCGGCTTCGCGATGGCACGCGACGGCCTGCTGCCGGCGTTCCTTGCCAAGGTGCACCCGCGGTTCCGCACGCCGTACGTCATCACGACCATCGTGGGAGTCGCGGCCGCGGTGCTGGCCACGTTCACCTCGATCACCGTGCTGGCAGAGCTCGTCAACATCGGCACTCTGGCCGCGTTCATCCTGGTGAGCATCGGCGTGCTGGTACTCCGGCGGACGCACCCCGACCTACCCCGCGCGTTCCGGACGCCGTTCGTTCCGGTGCTCCCGATCCTGTCGGCGGTGGTGTGCTTCTACCTGATGCTCAACCTGGCGATCGAGACCTGGCTGCGGTTCGTCGTGTGGATGGTGATCGGGTTCGCGATCTACTTCGGCTACGGTCGGCGCCACTCCCACCTCAACCCGCCGGCAGGCTCGCCGCCCCAGGAGACAGGAACCGCCCACCGGTGACCTTCTCGGCAATGCCGCTGCGGTCGAGGTAGGGCGTGATGCCGCCGAGGTGGAACGGCCAGCCGGCACCGAGCAGCATGGCGAGGTCGACGTCCTGCGGCTCGGCCACCACGCCGTCGTCGAGGAGACGGCGCACCTCGTCGGCAACCGCCGCGAACGCGCGTTCGCGGACCTGCTCCTCGGTGGAGGCATCGTCTCCGTGCTCGAGCAGGGCACGCGTGTCGTCGGCAAGGAAGGGTTGCCCCTTCTCGTCCCACGACCACAGGCCGGGCTTGTTGGCCGCGACGAGCCGCTGCAGGTTGGGCGAGACGTAGAACCGGTCGGGGAACGCCTCGTGCAGCGTCTCGGCGACGTGCAGTCCCACCGCCGGTCCGACCAGCTGCAGCAGGACGAATGGCGACATCGGCAGGCCGAGCGGCAGCACGGCACGGTCGGCGATCTCGACCGGAGTCCCCTCGTCGACGCACTTCGTGACCTCGCCCATGAACCGTGTCAAGATCCGGTTGACAACAAACGCCGGAGCGTCCTTGACGAGAATCGCGTTCTTCCTGAGCTCCTTGGCGACCGCGAACGCGGTCGCGAGGCTCGGGTCGTCGGTGCGGGCACCGCGTACGACCTCGAGCAGCGGCAGGATCGCCACCGGGTTGAAGAAGTGGAACCCGACCACGCGTTCGGGATGCGCGAGCTTCGACGCCATGGTGCTGACCGACAGCGACGAGGTGTTGGTCGCCAGCACGCACTCGGGCGAGACGATCCCCTCCAGTTCGGCGAACACCTGCTGCTTGACCTTCATCTCCTCGAAGACCGCCTCGAGTACGAAGTCACAGGCCGCGTAGCTGGCCTTGTCGGTGGAGCCGGTGACGAGAGCCTTGATCCGGTTGGCGAGGTCGGGGCTGACGCGGCCTCGGGCGGCGAGCTTGTCGACCTCGGCGCGGACGTACGACAGGCCCTTCTCGACCCGCTCGTCGTCGATGTCGGTGAGCACCACCGGCACCAGCAGGCGGCGGGCGAACAGGAGGGCCAGCTGGCTCGCCATCAGACCGGCGCCCACGATGCCCACCTTGGTGACGGTGCGGGCGAGGGACCGGTCGGGTACGCCCACGGGCCGCTTCGCGCGGCGCTGGACGAGGTTGAAGGCATACAGGCCGGCGCGGAACTCCTCGGTCATCATCAGGTCGGCGAGCGCTTCGTCCTCGGCGGCGAACCCTTCTGCCTTCGAGCAGGTCTTGGCCGTCTCGATGATGCCGAGCGCGCGGTAGGCCGCCGGCGCGCCGCCGTGCAGCTTGGCGTCGACGAACGCGCGTCCGCGGGCCACAGCGGCATCCCACGCCTCGCCCCGGTCGATCGGCTCGCGGCGGACGTCCACGCGCCCGGTGAGCACCTTGGCGGCCCAGTCCAGGGAACGCTCGAGGAAGTCGGCGCCCTCGAAGGTCGCGTCTGCGATGCCCGCCGGTTCGACCTCGGGCCCGCGCAACATCCGGTTGTTGTTCAGGGCGTTCTCGATGATGATCTTCACCGCGCGGTCGGCGCCGACCAGGTTGGGCAGCAGCCAGGTGCCGCCCCAACCCGGCAGGATGCCGAGGAAACACTCGCTGAACGCCACCGCCGGCGCGGACGCGATGACCGTCCGATAGGTGCAGTTGAGGGCGACCTCCAGCCCGCCACCGATCGCCAGGCCGTTGATGAAGCCGAACGACGGCTTGCGGCCGTCGTCGAGCTTGCCGAACACGCGGTGGCCGTACCTCGCGATCTCCAACGCCTGCTGCCGCTCGGTGATCCGCGGCATCCCGGTGATGTCGGCGCCCGCGGCGAGGATGAACGGTTTGCCGGTGAGCCCGATCGCCGTCACGTCGTCGCGGGCGAGTGCGGACTCGATGGCCGCGTCGAGCTCGGCCAACCCTTGGGGACCGAACGAGCTGGGCCTCGTGTGGTCGAGCCCGTTGTCGAGCGTGATGAGCGCCATCGTGCCGGCGCCGTGGGGCAGGTCGACGTCGCGGACGTGCGCGTGGGTCACTACCTCGTCGGGGAAGAGCTTGGCGAAGTCGCGTGCGAGGCTGCTCACTTTCGACCCTCCCAGTTGGGGTTCTCCCAGATCACGCTGCCGCCCATGCCGATGCCGACACACAGGGTCGTCAGGCCGTACCGCACGTCGGGACGGTCCTCGAACTGGCGAGCCAGCTGCAGCATCAGCCGGACACCGCTCGACGCTAGCGGGTGGCCGACCGCGATCGCGCCACCGTAGGCGTTGAGGCGCGGGTCGTCGTCAGCGACGCCGAAGTGGTCGCAGAACGCCAGGACCTGCACGGCGAAAGCCTCGTTGATCTCGATCAGGCCGATGTCGTCGATCGTCAATCCGGCCTTGCCCAGGACCTTCTCGGTCGCGGGGATCGGGCCCACGCCCATCACCTCGGGATCGACACCGACGAAGGAGTACGCGACGAGGCGCATCTTGGGCGTCAGCCCGAGCTCCTTGGCGACGTCCTCGGCCGCGAGGACGCAGGCGGTCGCGCCGTCGTTGAGGCCGGCGGAGTTGCCCGCCGTGACGCGGCCGTGCGGACGGAACGGTGTGCGCAGGCCGGCGAGCCCTTCCACCGTGGTGTCGGGCCGCGGTGGCTCGTCGACGGTTGCGAGTCCCCATCCGTTGTCGGCGCTGCGCGTCGCGACCGGAACCAGGTCGCGCTGGATCACCCCGTCGGCGTACGCCTTGGCCAGCTTGCGTTGGCTCGCCGCCGCGAACTCGTCCGCCCTGGCCTTGTCGAGCTCGGGATAGCGGTCGTGGAGGTTCTCGGCCGTCTGTCCCATCACGAGCGCGGACGGATCGACGAGCTTCTCGGCCAGGATCCGCGGGTTGGGGTCCACGCCCTCGCCCATCGGGTGGTGTCCCATGTGCTCGACCCCGCCGGCGATCACGAGGTCGTACGCCCCGAACGCGATGCCGGACGCAGTGGTGGTCACCGCGGTCATGGCGCCCGCACACATCCGGTCGATCGCGTATCCCGGAACGGTGCGGGGGAGTCCGGCGAGCAGCGCGGCCGTTCGGCCGATGGTCAGCCCCTGGTCTCCGGTCTGCGTCGTGGCGGCGATGGCGACGTCGTCCACCCGGTCGGCCGGGAGCGTGGGGTTGCGACGGAGCAGCTCCCGGATGCACTTGATCACGAGGTCGTCGGCACGAGTCTCGGCATACATGCCGCCGGCCTTGCCGAACGGGGTACGGACGCCGTTGACGAACACGACGTCACGAAGCTCACGGGGCACGGTCGCCCTCCTCGGTCCGTGGAACGGCCGCGGCCGGCACCGCGCCCGGGCCGCAGCGGCGGGCATCGGCGGGAGTGCCGGGCGTTCCTGGGTCGTCGGATGCACTTCCTAGGCCGATGCTACTCGCTGGTAACTAGGCCGCGCGAGACAACCCGCGGTGAG
This sequence comes from uncultured Actinomycetota bacterium, assembly GCA_963721745.1. GTDB lineage: Bacteria > Actinomycetota > Actinomycetes > Propionibacteriales > Actinopolymorphaceae > Thermasporomyces. The sequence continues at coordinate 388,358 of CAVRKO010000013.1, forward strand.
GAAATGTGACCTTCTACGCATCGCGGCCGACCTCGACGGACGGCCGGCGTGGCCGCACTCCAGCTCCCTCGGCGGGCGAAGATGCCGGAGGGGGAAGGCCCGGTCTCAGCCGCTGAAGCAGTACGAGTCGCTGGAGGCGTCGCCGCCCTGCAGGCGTACCTGGTGGACGCGTAGCACCCGGAAGTCCGCACCGTGGGGGAAGAACCGCGGGTCGATGCGGAGCCCGCCGTGCTCGACGTCGGCGTCGAGCTTCGCCATCCACGCGCCCACGCCGTCCGGGTAGAAGACCTCGTCCCACGCGCTGTAAAGGGAATTGGTGACATAGACCCGGCGTCCGTCGCGGCTCACCTCGACCATCTGCGGTGCGCCGCCGAGCCCGTAGTTCCGGGCTGCCGGGTGCGCCTGGTGCCGGACGATCCCGCCCAGCCGTACGGAGCCGGTCTCGCGCGGCTGGCGCGGGTTGCTCACGTCGTACTGCTTCAGCTCACCCGTACCCCAGCAGGACACGTAGAGCCAGCGGTCGTCGACGGACAGGTCGATGTCCGTGACCAGCGGCGGGACGGCACCGAACGGCTTCAGAGCGGGCGGAAGGTCGTCGGCGGCGGCCGGCTCGGCCGGGATCGTGATCACCTTGTCGGCCTGCCAGTGACCGCTGCCGTCCGCGCGGTGCCAGCGCCAGACCGACGCGGAGAGGTCGGTGACGTTGATGACCACGCCGGCGAACCCCCATGTCGCTCGGGGATCGTGGGCGGGGCGGAGTTCCAGCACCATCTGGTGCTCGTCGCCGAGGTCGATCCGCTGGACCAGCCGCCCCTCCGACATCGCCCAGAAGTCCAGGTGGTGCCCGAACCGGCGGCCGAGCAGGTCCTCCGGATCCAGACCGTTCTCGATCATCGCGGGCGTACCCCACTCCGACGTCACCGCCGTGTCGTGCCGGAGGTGCCACCAGACGTCATACGCGAGGGACTGGTCACCGCGGTCCCGCTCCCACGCGCCGACCACGGAGAACGTAGCGTGGTCGAGGAGAGCCACCCCGCCGGGCCCTTCGCGGCCGTCCGCCCCACCGAGGTTCGACAGGAAGATGCCGCCGGGACCGCAGTGCACGGTGTGCGGCCGCGAATAGCCCGCCTTCTCCGCGAGCTCGTCGGCCTCGATCGTGCGGACCACCCGCGGCTGGCGTGGGTCGGGACGCGTGTCGAGCACGTACGTACGCGACGAGCGCAGCCCGGGCACGACGAGATAGCGCCGCTCGAGCTGCCCCTCGTGGCCGGCGTGGCACAGGGCGCTCGAGCAGGCGTTCCATCCGAAGTGGTGGAGTTCGTTACCGGCGGTCGGCAGCTCCGACCAGCCGACGATCTCGCCGTACGCCGAGTCGGCGGGATCGCAGTCGACCACCGCCATGGCGTCCCGCTGCCGGCCCGCGGGATCGAACGCCGCGACGTAGGCGAGCCGCTCCGTCGGCGCGGCGACAGCCGCCCGAGGGGAACGGTAAAAGGTCGGGTCGACGGAACCAGGCATCTCCAGACATCCCAGGTCTCTCCCTTCCATGCTTCGCGCGTGGGCGTGCCCGGGCGAGGGGCGAACGACCCGCTGGACCGGGCCGCATGCGGGAACGGGACGAGGCGTGGTGCCGGAACTGTTCGAACGGGATCCTCGCGCGGCGACCTTCTGGCGGCCCGCCAGTCAGAGCGCCCCGGCGTCGTGCTCGGCGAGGGCCGAGGCGAGTGCCTCCGCCGTGAGGTCGATCTGCCACTCGCGGGCGCCGCGCTCGCGCAGCACCTCGCCCACGGCGGCGGGAGTGGGTTCGGCCGGCGGATCCCACGCCAGGCGGCGTACGGAGTCGGGGGCGAGGAGGTTCTCCGTGGGCAGCCGGTGCGCGTCGGCCAGGTCGTGCAGGCTGGCCCGGCAGGCGGCCAACCTGGCCGCGGCGGACGGGTCCCGGTCAGCCCAGGCGCGGGCCGGCGGCGGACCGTCGTAGGGCGCGGTGTGTTCGGGCAGGTCGGTGTCGGTGAGGTTCCGGGCCTGCTGGACGGCCGACCACCAGAGGTCGAGATCGCGGCGTGTCCCGCGCGTGTCGTAGGCCGACAGGGCGGAGAGTTGGCTCCTGCTCGCCGGTCGGGCACTCGCCGCGGCGATGATGGCGTGGTCGCTGAGCACCCGACCGGGCGAGATGTCCCGGGACTGCGCGGTCTCGTCGCGGGCGGTCCACAGGGCTCGCACGTAGGCCAGCTCGCGCCGGCTGCGGACGCGGTGGATCCCGGAGGTACGCCGCCACGGGTCGCGCCGGGACTCCCGCGGGGGCTGGCGGATGAGCGCCTCGAACTCCTGCGTGGCCCAGCCGCGCTTGCCCTCACGGTCGAGCTGGTCGGCCAGGGTGTCGCGGAGCTCGACGAGGAGCTCCACGTCGAGCGCGGCGTAGACGAGCCAGGGTTCAGGAAGGGGGCGCGTCGACCAGTCGACGGCCGAGTGGCCCTTCTCCAAGCGGTGGCCGAGGAGCTCCTCGACCAGCGCACCGAGGCCGACCTTGGGGTACGAGAGCAGTCGGCCCGCCAGCTCGGTGTCGAACAGCGCCCGCGGCCGCAGTCCGAGCTCGGTGAGGCAGGGAAGGTCCTGCGTCGCCGCGTGCAGCACCCACTCGGAGTCGGCGAGGGCGGCGTCGAGCGTGCGGAGGTCGGGGCAGCGGATGGGGTCGACCAGGGCCGTCCCCGCACCGGCCCGACGCAGCTGGACGAGGTAGGCGCGGTGGGAGTAGCGGTAGCCCGAGGCGCGTTCGGCGTCGATCGCGACCGGACCGGTGCCGGCCGCGAACGCCTCGACGACGGCCGCGAGTGCCTCAGCCGTCTCCACGACCGGCGGCAGCCCCTCCCGCGGTGCCAGGAGGGGACCGGCTCGGCCGCGTCGGCCTGACCGGACGCTGGGAGATCGGACGCTGGGAGATCGGACGCTGGGAGATCGGACGCTGGGAGATCGGACGCTGGGAGATCGGACGGATTGGACATGGGCTGGTCCGGTGCGGGCTCGCTCACCGGGTCTTCACCCGCCGGCCCGGGATCGCAGCGACGCCGACAGGGACCGGCGGCAGGCCGGCGGCCGTGCAGAGGAGGCGGCCCCAAGCCTGCGCGTGCCGGCCGATGGCGTCATCGAGGGGCGTCCACGAGGCACGCAGCTCGATCTCGGCGCGGGCAGGCTCCTCGGCCATGCCGCCATAGCTCTCGGAAGCCACGCGGGTCACGGTGCCGCTGGGCGCGGTGTAGAGGGCACCTTCGGCCTCGAGCGACTCCGTGAACCAGGACCAGGCCACGGCGCCGAGCAGCGGGTCGGTGACCATCTCCGCCTCGATCTCGGCGCGGACATAGGCGACACAGCGGAAAACGCCCTGCCACGCCTCGTGGCCCTCGGGGTTGTACAGGAGCACCAGCCGCCCGGTGCCGAGCTCGTTGTCGTCGATCACGACGTCGGCGCTCACCGCGGCGGAGAAGGGTGCGACCCGCTGAGGCGCCGGCACCTCCTCGCAGACGACCTCTGGACGGAGCTGAACGGCACGTAACTCGCTCACGGCCCGTTGGAACACCTCGGGCGGGGCGTGCGAATCCCTGCGCGCGGCCACGCCGGAGAGACTACGTCCGCTCACCCCCAGCTGGTGTCGCACGACTCGCCGGCAATCCGAGCCGGTACCGGTCGGGAAACGGCAGATACCGGGCGTCACGCCCAAACCGGACCTAGCAGAGTCGGGCCGGAGCGCCGGCCCCTGGACGACCATGGTCGTCTAGGCTTGCCGTCCTGTGGAGACCACGACCGAGACCAGCGCCGCGATGAATCCCTCGAACGACTCAGCCGGCGCACCGCGTCCTTCCGCCGGAGCCCGGCGGCCCTCATCCGCCCGCAACTCGGAACTCGCGGACTCCGCCTTTCTCAGGGCGTGTCGCGGCGAGCCGGTGCCACACACGCCGGTGTGGTTCATGCGCCAGGCCGGACGGTCGCTGCCCGAGTACCGCGCGCTCCGCGAGGGCACGCCGATGCTGGAGACCTGCCGGCGCCCCGACCTGGTGGCCGAGATCACGCTGCAGCCGGTACGCCGCTACGGCGTCGACGCGGCCATCCTCTACTCCGACATCATGGTGCCGTTGAAGGCGATCGGCATCGACCTCGACATCGTGCCGGGTGTGGGTCCCGTGGTCGCCGAACCGGTCCGGACGGCCGCCGATCTCGCGCCACTCCGGCCGCTCGAGCCCGGCGACGTGCCGTACGTCGCCGACGCGGTGGCCGAGGTGGTCCGCACGCTAGGTCCGACGCCGCTCATCGGGTTCACCGGTGCGCCATTCACGCTCGCGTCGTATCTCGTCGAAGGCGGGCCGAGCCGCGACCACGCCAAGACGAAGGCGCTGATGCACGGCGCACCCGAGGTGTGGCACGAGCTGCTCGCCCGGCTGGCGGTGATCTCGGCGGCCTTCCTGCGGGTCCAGGTCGAGGCCGGCGCGTCGGCTGTCCAGCTGTTCGACTCCTGGGCAGGGTCTCTGGCACCCGACGACTACGAGGCGCACGTCCTGCCACACTCGCGTGCCGTCCTGGAGGACGCCGGACGTCTCGGTGTTCCCCGCATCCATTTCGGCGTCGGCACCGGCGAGCTCCTCGGCCTGATGGCGTCCGCGGGAGCCAACGTCGTCGGCATCGACTGGAGGGTCCCCCTGCGGTCGGGAATCGACCGGGTCGACGGACGTGCGGTACAGGGCAACCTCGACAACAGCCTGGTCTTCGCTCCCTGGGACGTCATCGCCGCCAAGACCCGCACCATCCTCGAAGCCGGCCGGCACGCGCCCGGCCATGTCTTCAACCTCGGACACGGCGTGCTCCCGCAGACCGATCCGGACGTACTCGCCCGCGTGGTCAACTACGTCCACCAGGAGTCGGCCCGCAACTGACCCGCAGTCCCGGCGTTCGCACCGCTGGCGAGTGCTGCTCAGGTGGTCGACGGCGTGCCCTCCGACGACGCCGCCCGGCGGCGGGCACGCGCCCGCAGGAACAGCCAGCCGGGGAGTCCGACGAGGAGTCCGAGCGCGACGAGGAACGGCACGAGCGCGCCGACAGCGGTGAGCAGGCCCTGGACGACCGCCACGAACGCGTTCCAGCCGGCCCTGAGGCCGGCCACGAAGCCACCGCCCTCCTCCGTAGCCGCGGCCGTCGACGGTGTCTCGAACGTGACCCGGATGGTCGAGAGCGCCGCCTGTGAGCTCAGTGCCGCGAACCTGGTCTGCAGGGACTCGAGCTCGGTCTCCCGGCTGGCGAGCTCGGACTCGACCTGGACGACCTCGCCGACCGTCGTGGCCTTGGAGAGCAGGGTCCGGAGGCGTTCGATGCTCCGCTTCTGGCTCTTGACCCGGCTCTCGACGTCGACGACCTCCTCGGTGACGTCCGTTGCGTCGCGCTTGTCGCTGCGCACCGTTCCGAGCGCACGCAGGCCGCGGACAACGCGGTCGAAATCGTCGGTGGGTACGCGCAAGACCAGGTTGACACTGCTGGGACCAGGTCCCTCGACCTCGGGATCGGTGACGCTCTGCTGGCTCGCGACGTACCCGTCAGTCGATCGGGCGAGAACGGTGGCCCGGTCCGCGGCGGCCTGGGCGGACTTCGCACGGACCACCAGGTCGGCGGTACGGATGATCGAGCGCACCGTGACGTCCGGGACCCGGGCCGGCCCGGCGTCGGCTCCGTCCTTGCTGCCCCCAGCGCCCTCCGCGCTCTTGCCGGCGGCCTGGCGACCGTCAGGTGCAACGGCCCGGTCCGCTGTCCCACCCGCGGCGCTCGACTCGCTGGGGGTGGCCGCCGCGCATCCCGACACGGCGACGGCCGCCGTGAGTAGGCACCACACGATCACGACTCCGGCGCGGAGTCGGTCGCTTCCACCGGCAATCCGTACGCCGGGTTCGGTGTTTCCGGTCTGACGATGCATGACTGACCTCCGCGGTCGCTGGGCGGAACCAGGTCTGACGGACCTGGTGGCATGCGCTGTGACAGCACGACGCCACGGCGCGGGCTGGGGTTGCCTCGGTGGCCTGTCCGCGACGATTGTGCTGTCGGCGAATCCCGTCCGCGACGATCTTGTTGGCCCGTCGTCGTCGGGATCGTGCGGCTCTGCCAAGGTGGACGCATGCCTCACGTGGTCGTGATCGGCGGGGGAGTGGCCGGTGCCGCCGCCGCCTGGTATCTGCGGCAGGGTGGCGGTGACGCGCTCGACATCACCGTGCTGGAAGGCTCCCCCCGGCTCGGAGGCAAGCTGCGGACCGTGGAGCTTGCCGGTGCGTCCGTCGACGCCGGCGCGGAGGCGATCCTCAACCGGCGACCCGAAGGGGTCGAGTTGGCGCGAGCCGTCGGGCTCGGCGACCGGATCCGCCACCCCCAGACGACCTCGGCGAGCCTGTGGTCCCGGCACTCCCTGCGTCCGGTTCCGGCCGGTACGGTGATGGGTGTACCGGCCGACCTCGACGCCCTTGCGGAGAGCGGCCTACTGAGCGCCGAGGGCCTCGAGCGCGTACGCCGTGAGCCCGAGATCCCCGGACCCACACTCGACGGCGACACCGCCATCGGGGCCTACGCTGCACAACGCCTCGGACAGGAGCTCGTCGACCGGCTGATCGAGCCACTGCTCGGCGGGGTGTACGCAGGACACGCCGACCAGCTCTCCCTGCGGGCAACGGTTCCGGCCCTCGTCCCGTACCTCCGCGAGGATCCGTCCCTGCTCCGCGCCGCCGCCCGGGCAAAGGCGGCGGCGCCCGCCTCGCAGGTCCCGGTGTTCGCGGGGATCGACGGCGGGGTGGGCAGCCTCGTCCCCGCGGTCATGGCCGCATCAGGTGCCCGCGTCCTCACGAACTCCATGGTGCGAGAGCTCCGCCGCACCAGCACCGGTACCGGCACCGGCACCGGCACCGACATCGGCACCGGACCCCGCTGGCAGCTCGTCGTCGGACCGACCCGGGACCCCGTGCTCGTGGAGGCGGACGCGGTGGTCGTCGCCTGTCCAGCCCGCCCGGCCAGCCGGCTGCTCGTCGACGTCGCACCTTCTGCCGCCAGGGAGCTTGCGGGCATCGAGTACGCCAGCATGGCGACGCTCGCGTTCGCGTTCCCGGTCGACGCGATCGGCGAGGGCCCGGTGTCCCTGCCCGGCTCGGGCTTCCTCGTGCCGCCGCTGGAGCGGCGGCTGATCAAGGCGGCGACGTTCTCGTCGGCCAAGTGGGGTTGGCTGGCCGAGCGCGCCCCGGACGTCGTGGTCGTGCGGTGCTCGGTCGGCCGCCTCGGCGAGGTCGCCGACCTCCAGCTCGACGACTCCGACCTGACCTCCGGCGCCCTTGCCGACCTGCGTGCGGCGACCGGGATCGAGGCGCCGCCGGTGGACGTCCACGTGGAGCGGTGGGGCGGAGGCCTCCCGCAGTACGCCGTCGATCACCAGTCCCGGGTCGAACGCATCCGGGCCGACGTCGCCCGCCTGCCCGGCCTCGCCGTCGCGGGTGCGGCGTACGACGGCATCGGGATCCCCGCCTGCGTGGCGAGCGCGCGGGCCGCCGCGACCCAGGTGCTCGCGGCACCTGCCGGGCCGGGGAGAATGACCGCATGAGCGATGCCAATGCGAGCGGAGAGGGCCAGCCGGAAGCCGCCCAGTCGGCCCATCCAGGAGCGGCCCAGTCACGGCCGAAGGCCAGGGACCTCAACCAGGTGATCCGCTACACCATGTGGTCGGTGTTCCGGCTGCGTGACCCGCTCGGCGAGACCGACCGCGGACCGCTCGCGGGTGAGGTCGAGCAGCTGTTCGCGGAGCTGGGGCAGAAGGACGTCGTCATCCGCGGCACCTATGACGTCTCCGGCATCCGGGCCGACGCCGACCTGATGATCTGGTGGCACGCGCCCGACTCCGACGACCTGCAGGAGGCCTACAACCGGTTCCGGCGTACGGCCCTCGGACGGCGCATGGACCCGGTGTGGTCACAGCTCGCGCTGCACCGTCCGGCCGAGTTCAACAAGAGCCATGTCCCGGCGTTCCTGGCGGAGGAGGAGCCGCGACGCTACGTCTCGGTCTATCCCTTCGTGCGGTCGTACGAGTGGTACCTCCTCCCGGACGACGAACGCCGCGGCATGCTTGCCGAGCACGGTCGGATGGCCCGCGACTACCCCGACGTCCGCGCCAACACCGTCGCGTCGTTCGCCCTCGGCGACTACGAGTGGATGCTGGCGTTCGAGGCAGACGAACTGCACCGCATCACCGACCTGATGCGGCACCTGCGCGGCGCGCGGGCCCGGATCCACACCCGCGAGGAGGTGCCGTTCTTCACCGGAAGGCGCAAGGCGGTCGCCGACATCGTGGGTCTGCTGCCGTAGGCCGACCTCCGAGTCGGCGGCTACGACGGAAGGAGAGGACTGCACCGTGAGCTGGCTGCGGAAGGTGTTCGGCGGCAAGGACGATCTCGGGGCCGCCCCTGTCACGGTCGACGTCGAACGCCGCAAGGAACAGCTGCGGGCGCTCGAAGACGTCCTCGACCGTCTCGTCGAGGTGATGAAGGCCAACGAACTCCGGATGTCCAACCCCGGTTGGCGGGAACGTATGGCGGAGTACCGCCGGCTGTCGGGGGAGTCGTACAAGCTCCGGGCGGCAACGACGTTCAGCCGCGAGGAGATCCTCGACCTGGCCTTCGAGATCAGACCAGTCTTCTCGGGGGAGCTGCCGGAAGATGTCCGCGTCGTCGAGCCGCTCCAGGTGCAGCTGATGGCCGCCGCCACCGCCCTCCAGGAAGTCCTGCCCGGCGAGCGCTCCCAGAGCTAGGTCGAACGCTGACGTCGTGACCGCCGTCTGCCTCACCCGGTGGTGGGTTCGAGGGTCAGCGAGATCGAGTTGATGCAGTAGCGCTGATCCGTCGGAGTGCCGTAGCCCTCTCCCTCGAAGACGTGCCCGAGATGGGAGTCGCACCGGGCACAACGCACCTCCGTCCGCTTCATGCCGAGGGAGCGGTCCTCGATGAGCCGCACCCGGTCCTCGGCCAGTGGCGACCAGAACGACGGCCACCCGCAGTGGCTGTCGAACTTCGTGTCGCTGCGGAAGAGCTCGGCCCCACAGGCTCGACACCGGTAAACGCCGGTCGTCTTGGTGTCGACGTACTCTCCGGTCCCGGGGCGTTCCGTGCCGGCCTCGCGCAGCACGTGGTATTCCTCGGGCGAGAGGTCTTTGCGCCACTCGTCCTCGGACTTGCGTACCTTCTGGTCCTGCTCACTCATGCCTCGACCCTACGTCGGGCGCCGGCGGGACCTGGGGAGCCGAGCCGCCTCACGGAGCCAGCCGGACGACCTGCGGGTCGTGGTCGCTCACCTGGTCGGCGAACTCCGCGTTCACGTGCACGATGTCGTATCCCCGCAACGCCGGGAGTGGGCGGTGCCAGCTGGGCCGGACAAGTCCGGGGCTGACGAACATCTGGTCGAGAACCTGCGAGTTCCCGTCGAAGACGTACGAATACCGCTCGGACCGTGGCAGGAGACTCGGCAGGTTCACGAGAACCCGGCCGTCCGGGCGGTCGCCCTCGAGGATCGCAGCCGTCTCCGAGAACTCGAAGTCGTTGAAGTCGCCGACGACCACGACGTTCGCGTCCTTCTGCACGGCGAGAATCCGGGCGACGAAGTCGTGTACAAGGCCGGCCTGGGAGTGCCGCTGGACCTCCGACGCCCGGGCCGGCGGCTGCCAGCGCCCCATGATCGGTTCGTCGCCGCTCTTGGAGTTGAAGTGGTTGGCGACGACGAAGAGAGTCCTCGCCGCGGAAGGCGAACTCCGCGGCCAGCGGCTTGCGGCTGTTCGTCCACGCGGCGTCCTGCGGTGCGATCCGACCGGGGGAGAGGGTCAGCTCCGCCCCGTGCGCACCCTCGCGGACGCCTGTGGGCGTCGTCGCGTCGCCACCCGGGCGGTCGACGAAGCGCAGGCCGCGGTCGGTGCGGTACAGGAAGGCGACCCGGATGTTACCGGTCGGCTCACCACCGTCGGTGAGGTTCGCAGGGGAGATCTGCCGCCACTCGTACGCCGGGCCGCCCGCTGCCGTGATCGCCGACGTGAGGCGGCCGAGGGTCTGGTCGGCGCCGACCAGACCGTCCGGCGTACAGGTCGGCGTCGGTCCGTCCGGGCACTCGGCGCCGGTGTTGTCCTGGACCTCCTCGAGCGCGAGAACGTCAGGCGCGGCGAGGTTGTCGACCACGGTGGCCGCCAGTCGGTCGAACGTGGCGGGCGGATCGGTCGGGTCGAGGTTCTCCACGTTGAAGCTCGCGACGGACACCTCGTGGGACCCGGCGGGCCGGGTCGACTCCTTCGCGAGACCACCCGGCTGCACCACGGGAACCTCGGTGGGGAAGATCCGGAACATGCCGAAGTTGTACGAGAGCGGTCCGCTCACGGCACCCGGGAGCGTGTCGCCGACGTTCGCCGAAGGCATACGGCGGAAGATGATCTCGTCGTCGACGGTGATCCGCTGCGTGTTCGGGGTGCCGTACGACGCGTACCTGACCCCTCCCGCAGCCGTGCGCGGGAGCCCGGACGTGTGCGCGGGCACGACCACGAGTTCGCCGAACGCGTTGCTCGGACCCACGACCTTCGCGTCCCTGACCTCCACCCGCATGCTCTCGAGCGTCTCGTAGAAGTCGACGGCATCCCGCGACGGGCGGAAGTCGCCGGACGTCTCGACGTCCATGCGGGTGGCCGAGCTGTCGGGGTTCTGGGCGGGGGCCAGCCTGCCGCCCGGGCCGATCCGTACGGCGGCGGGCACGGGCTGGTTCTCGGCCAGCACGGTGAACGACGCCCGCTCGATCTCGGTGAGGCTGAGGTTGGGACCGGTGCGGCTGCTCGGTCGGAACTCCGTGACCGTCCCGGTGACGCCGACCGACTGTCCGACCTCGGGCTTCGCTCCGCTAGCGCCCGTGAACACGTAGACCGCATCCGAGGTCGCCACGTCGTCGTCACCCGCGGGGTCCTGCACCCAGTAGCCGTCGAACTTCCGCGCCGTCACGACGCCCGTCGTCGACACGATGCTGCCGGCGTACGGGGAGAGGTGACCCGCGCCCTGGAGGGCCGGGATCGACGTCTCGACAGCCGCGGGACCCGTCGCCGCGGCGACGGCAGAGCTGGACGCGAGCGCCAGTCCGGTGACAGCGGCGACACCAACTATGATCTTCGCGGTTGGAGCGGGTAGCGATCGAAAGCGACGCGGCATCGGCAGGCTCCTGTGGCGGTCGGGAAGTGCACGGAAGTTCCTACCACCACAGCCCTGCGCGCGGGAGTCGTTCGGATGAACGTCGAGTTATCCACAGCCCGGGTCGGCGGGTCCGCGTCGCGTTGCCGGGATCGCGTACCGTCGTCTCCGACGTCCCCGCGTGACGGGGTTGGGCGGGCTGACCATCGACTTTCGGGAGTGAGCGTCGAGTGGCTGAGGTGAGACCGGGCGAGCTGCGCAAGTTCGCCGACTATGTCAAGGACCTGTTGAAGGAGCTCGAGCCACTTCAGAAGGCGCTCGCTGACTCCCAGAACGAGCCGGAGTGGTCCAACTATCCCGAGTTCGGCGACATGACCAACGCCGCGACCGTCAAGGGTGGCTACGACAAGGGTCTTGGCGAGATGGTCACGTCCTACAAGACGCTCTACGACATGCTGCAGGGCATCGTCGACGGCAGCAACAAGATCGCCGACAACTACGACTCTGCCGAGGCGCTCAACAGCGCGAACGTCAACAAGGTCAAGAACCTCCTCGACGGTGAGATCGCACCCACCACGCCGGGCACGCCCCCGCCGACCGTCTGAGGGAGAGCAGCTGATGGCGAGTCCGTACGAAAGCATGTACCAGACCGAGATCATCGAGAAGGTCAACTCGGTCGACCACTCCAACCTCAACTATGTCGCCGACAACGTTTGGAAGCCCCTTGGCGAGAAGGCGACGAGCATCGGTCACGACATCGAGACCGCCCTGACCCAGCTCACCGGCGAGGGTGGCTGGACGGGCAAGTCGGCCGATACGTTCGTCGAGGAGGTCAAGAAGGTCACGCAGTTCGCCAAGGATCTCGGCGGCCGCACCTACAGCGGCGACGACAGCTACTGGAACAAGCTCAAGGCCGTCAAGGAGTCCGCGGAGGAGAACCAGAAGTCGGACCGGCTCACGGAGCCTCCCTGGAACGACGGCATGAGCTGGAACTGCCACTTCACCACGTGGATCGGCGGCAACAACTCCGACCACGAGTACTGGTTCTACAAGACCAGCGACGGCAAGGACAACCGGCGCGGAGAGAAGTACGACGAGACCGGCTGGGAGAACCTTCTCAGCACTGCCGGCTTCGGTTGGACCACCGACGACGACGAGATCCGTCGGCCCAAGGACGAGCCGTTCGAGCGTTGGGAGCGGTTGTACGAGAACGCCAAGGTCAACGTTCCCGAGAAGCTCGACTGCGTCGACGCGGCCGATGACCTCGACGAGACCCTGAAGAACACCGAGTTCCCCAAGACTCCCGAATCCCCCAAGTTCGAGTACAAGCCTGAGACCCCGGGGCTCGGTGGTGGCGGGGGCGGCGGTGGTGGTGGCGGGGCCGGAGATATCCCCAAGCCCGACATCCCTGGGCCCGGCGACACGGACACCAAGACTCCGGACATCCCCGACCCGACCGACACCGACCACGACGGGATCCCCGACGACGAGGACAAGTTCCCGGACGACCCCACCAACGACTTCCCCGACGACACCGGCGACAGCGACGGTGACGGGATCCCTGACTCCGAGGATCCGTTCCCCAATGATCCGAGCGGTGAGCTTCCCGACCGCGACGGCGACGGCGTTCCCGACTCGAGCGATCCGTTCCCCGACGATCCCACTCGTGGCGGTGGAGGTGGCGGCGGTGACGTCGACACCGGCACCAGCACCGCCCGTGTCGGTGGCGCTGGCGGTGGAGGCATCGGTGGTGGTGGCCTGGGTGGTGGCGGGACACCAGGTGGCATTCCCGCTGGCGGCACGGCCGGAGCGGGCGCCGGCGTCGGCGGTCCAGGAGGAGGCGCCAGCATCGCGGCAACACCGTCGATCAGCAGCACGCCGGGCGGCGTACGCGGTGGCATGGGCGGCATGATGCCGATGATGGGCGCGGGCATGGGCGGCCAGGACGGCGGCGAGGAGCAACAGCGCAGCACCTGGATCGACGAGGACGAAGACGTGTGGGGCACCGAGGGCGACGCGCCGCCGCCCGTTCTCGGGGGCTGACACCAACTCGCACCTGCGATTACGGAGACAGACGAACCGGAGGGGCCGGCCACTCGTGGCCGGCCCCTCCGACGTTCTGCACCGCTCGCAAGGCCCTTCGCGTGCCTGCTACGGCGTCGCCGCTCGGTGCACGTTCAGTCCAGTGGCTCGGCCACCGAGATGGTGAGCTGGCCCGATGAGCTGCCGCCGGACTGTCCGCCCACGACCGCAACGTGGTAGCCCTCGAAGTCCGCCTCGGCAAACCCGTTCCGGGGGGCGGAGTTCTGCCGGATCCACTCCTGCGCGGCCTCGACCGGCTTCTCGACCGACGCCAGGTGAGCTGTCAGAACCTGCTCGTACGCCGTGCGAACGGCGGCCACGGTGACCCTCTTCGCGCCGTTCTGGGCCCGGGCCTTGAGCTCGTCGCCCGAGTCGTCGACCGCGATCGCATAGCTGTCGAGGACGTTGCCCTGCGTACACCGACTTCCGTCACAGCGGAAACCCGCCTTGGTCAGCGCGTCTCCGGAGCGGGACAGGGACGGTGTCGTGACGGTGACGGCCTGATCGGGCACCTCGCCGACGGTCATCGCCGCGTAGGCGCCTCCGGGTCGCGGCTGCTGCTCCCACGTGCCCCAGGACAGCTGTCGGGTGCTCGCGGCCCCGGGATCGGTCGAGGGCAGCTGGTCTGCCCGACCGAGGAGCCTCTCGGCGAGCTGTGGAAGGAGGTCCTGGAAGCCGGCAGAGGCGTCGCCGCGTGCGGGGGCGCCACCCGGGACGAGGTTGGTCCCTTCGATCGCGAGCGCTGAGGTCGCACCGGCGGGCCCGGCCTGGACTCTCACCGTGAGGCGCGCGCCACCTGGCTCGGTTCGGTAGCAGGAGCGGAGGACGTTCGGTTCGCCGAACGTCTGGTAACAGGAGAAGCCCTCCTTCGTCAGATAGGTCTCGAGGACCTCCGGCTTCACCGGCGGGGCCGCATGGGTCGACGTAGACGTGGGGCGAGGACCTGCCTCGGACCCGGCGCTCCCGGATTTCTGGAGGTATCTGGAGCCGACGAACACGGCGACGATCGCGAGTACGACCACCGCGCCCACGCCGAGCAGGACGAACACCGTCGAGCGGCGTTTGGCCGGGCCGTGCGGCCCGGGCGGTTGCCCCCAGACGGCGGGAGGACGTGGCGGAGGCGAGTCGCCCGCTTCGATGGTCACAGGGCCGGGTGCGGGCCGCTGCTGCGTTCGGCCTGGGTAAAGACCCCCAGGGCCCGGACCCTGCTGCGGACCAGAACCCTGCTGCGGGCCAGGACCCTGGCCCCGGCCCTGGCCCCGGCCCTGGCCCTGGCCCGGAGGAGCGTCGCCGCTGCGCCCACGCGGTGGCGGCTCGCGGCCCGGAGGACCCGGCGCGTGCCGCGGTCCCTGCGAATCCTCCATGGCTCCGTCCTCACCGGTGGCCGCCGGCCGAAGATCACCTCCTCGGCGACGCGCGCATCTATCCAGCTGACAACGCCGCCAAGTATGCCAAGACTGGCAACCAGGACCATTTACCCGTCGGCCCGCCCGCTCTGTCCGGGATGTGGGGCTGTCGGCGGGTGGAGCACGCTAGCGTTCGCACCATGGCGACGCCGTACGAAGAGATCGAGGTCGGCACCCGGACCGTGCGGGTCTCGAACCCCGACAAGGTGTACTTCCCCGAGCGGGGTTTCACGAAGCGCGATGTCGTTCGCTACTTCCTCTCGGTGGGCGACGGCATCCTGGGCGCTCTCAACGAACGACCGACGACGCTCGAGCGCTGGCCGGGTGGAGTGTTCGAGGGTGCGAAACTCTCGACCCGCGGCGACAACCGCGGCGACGCGTTCTACCAGAAGCGGGTGCCGAAGGGGGCGCCCGACTGGGTCGAGACCGCCCAGATCGCGTTCCCCAGTGGGCGGTTCGCCGACGAAGTGTGCCCCACGGAGCTCGCTGTCGTGGCCTGGGCGGCCAACCTCGGGACACTCACATTCCATCCCTGGCCCGTACGCCGTGGCGATGTCGACAAGCCCGACCAGATCAGGATCGACCTGGATCCCCAGCCAGGTACCGACTTCGCCGATGCCGCACGCGTCGCGCCACACCTTCGCGAGCTCCTCCAGGAGCTCGGCATGGACGGTTGGCCGAAGACCTCCGGCGGCCGCGGCCTGCACGTCTACGTGCCGATCGAGCCCCGATGGACCTTCACGGAGGCCAGACGGGCTTTGATTGCGCTCGGTCGCGAGCTCGAACGCCGCCTCCCCGACCAAGTGACGATGTCCTGGTGGAAGGAGGAGCGAGGCGTCAGGGTGTTCGTCGACTTCAACCAGATGGCGCGGGACCGCACGATCGCCTCGGCGTACTCCATCCGTCCGCGGCCGCACGCGCCGGTCTCCGCACCGCTCGGGTGGGACGAGGTAGCCGACGTGACGCCCGAGGACTTCGACATCGTGACGATGCCCGGTCGGTTCGCATCCGTCGGTGACCCGCATGCCGGCCTGAACGACAAGGCGTTCAGCCTCGAGCCCCTCCTCGAACGCGCGGACCGCGACGAGCGCGACCACGGGCTCGGCGACCTGCCCTACCCACCGGACTACCCCAAGATGCCCGGCGAGCCCATGCGGGTGCAGCCGAGCCGCGCGCGCAACAAGTCCTGAGCGCTTGCGGCGCGACTGTCTCGCGGGTGTGGTGGGGTCCTAGTGGGCGTTGTGGCTGCCGTCGAGGCCGTCGGCGGCGGCAGGCGCCGGTGGCTCGGGATCCCTGTGCTCGAGGAGATGCAGGCACGGAACGCCGAGGCGCCGGCGTGCCTTGGAGGTCCAGTCGAAGTGGAAGAACTCCGCGACGATGTGAGGTCTCGTCAGGACGACCACCTCGGCGGCATGGCGGCCCTTGACCGCGGTTGCCAGTGCGTCGACCGGGTCGGCGGAGGTGACCTCACCGTTGGCGTCGAAGCCGGAACGACGGAGAGCCCTGATGCTCTGGTCCAGCGCGACCTCGCTGCGGCGCACGATCTCCTGCTGGATCTTGGCGAGGTCGACGTCGGGGAAGTTCAGGGCCGACGTCGCGAGCACCTCACTTGCCGCGATCGATCCGAGCGCCGACTCGACCCTGGCGGAGGCGTCCTCGATGGGGAGGAGTACGTGCACATGCGTGGGTTGGGTCGAAACGGAGTACAACTCCGCGAGTTGGTGCGCGTCGACGTGGGACAGCGGCTTCTCGATGAGGAGTACAACCTGGTACATGGGAAGCACCTCCTCGTGCGTCCGGGCTCATCGTCCCCCCTCGGGCATGTGCTTGCATAGCCTCAGCGGTCCCCAGCGGGTCACGACGTGGCCACACCTTGCGGGGGACAGCTGTGGTCACGCCCCCGGGGGACAACAGACGGCCGTGGTGCACGCGGCTGGCGCCGCAAGCCGGCGTGCCGCGGGTAGACCTTACTGGCGGACGGTCCTTTCCTGCGATGGTGTGACATTCACCACGACGCAAGGCCTCTGGGCATCGCCTACGCGGGGATGCAGAGGTCACTGCAGAGGCTACTTCAGGCCGAGGATCTCGCCGAGGTCGAAGCGCACCGGCTCCTCCAGCTGGGCGTAGGTGCAGGACGTGGGTTCCCGGTCGGGCCGCCAGCGCACGAACTGCGTCGTGTGCCGGAAGCGCACGCCCTCCATGTGGTCGTACTTCACCTCGACGACGCGTTCGGGCCGCAGCGGAACGAAGGACAGGTCCTTGCCGGCGCTCCAGCGACTCTGCTCGGCGTTCCGGGGCGTCCGGCTGCCTGCTTCCTGCTTCGCCCATGCCCACGGGTGGTCGTCGAAACTGGTGACGAGCGGCTGCATCTCCTGGAAGAGCTCGCGCCGCCGGGCCAGCGGGAACGCCCCGATGACTCCGACACTCGCGAGGTCGCCGTCGTCGTTGTAGAGGCCCAGGAGCAGTGAGCCGATGGCGTCCGGACCGCTCTTGTGGACGCGGTAGCCCGCGACCACGCAGTCCGCCGTCCGCTCGTGCTTGACCTTGAACATCACCCGCTTGTCGGGCTCGTAGCTTCCGCCCAGGGGCTTGGCGATCACGCCGTCGAGCCCGGCGCCCTCGAACTGGTGGAACCAGCGCTCGGCGAGGGTGCGGTCGGTGGTGGCCGGAGTCACGTGGATAGGTGCATCCGCGTTCCCCAGCGCCTCCACGAGGGCGGCGCGGCGTTCGCTGAACGGGCGGTCGGTGTAGTCAACGTCGTCGAGCGCGAGCAGGTCGAACGCGACGAACCGGGCCGGCGTCTGCTCCGCGAGCAGCCGAACCCGACTCTCGGCCGGGTGGATCCGCTGTTGCAGGGTGTCGAAGTTGAGGCGGGCGCCCTCGGCGTCCGGGATCACGATCTCGCCGTCGAGGACACAACGCGGCGGCAGGTTTGCCTTGACGGCCTCGACGACCTCGGGGAAGTACCTCGTCATCGGCCGTTCGTTACGGCTGCCGATCTCGACCTCCGCACCGTCGCGGAAGATGATCGACCTGAACCCATCCCACTTGGGCTCGAAGCTGTGCTCGCCCTGCGGGAGGTGCTTGATGGGCTTCGCCAACATCGGCGAGACGGGTGGCATGACCGGGAGCTGCATGGGCCTATCTTGCCTGGTGGCCAGGGTTTGTGCGCTTCCCACAGGCCCGAAACACCGCCAGGCAGCGACGCTTCCTGGTCGCGCCCGTCCGACGGTCGCGGCCTGAGGTGGGTGCCGGCGCGGTCCTGTCGGCGGGGTACTAGGCCGGCTGCCAGTCGGGCCGCCGGCCGAGCATGGCGACCGCCCGATCCAACGGCGGTGCGCCAGCAGGTGCCGGAACCCCGGGTTGGAACGCGCTACGAGGCCCACGGCTGGCGGGTGTGTCGGGTACCTGTGCCGCGAGGACCACCACTACCTCCAGCAGATCGGCGTCGAACGACGGCTGGACACCGAGCGTCCGAGCGACGTCCCATCCGTGCACCACGTAGTCGATGAAGTGGAACCCGATCGCCGCCCGCGCCGGAAACGGTGCGCTGATACGGACCTCGGGCAACCAGAAGTCACGGTCGAGTACGCCGTCTTCGGCGAAGGCCGCGGTGACCTGTGCCGACGCGGCGTCGTACGTGGCGGCGGGATCATCGCCGAGCGGCCGCGGCCGCCACGCGGAGAGGTCGGACGGCTCCCCGGTCGCGGCGAGGGCGAAGCCCTCGTGTTGGCCGACCATGTGCGAAAGGAGCTTGCCGAGGGTCCAGCCCGCACATGGTGTCGGTCGTTCGAGCTGGTCAGCAGTGACGTTTCCCACGATCTCCGCGGTCGTTCGGAGCGCGCGCCGGTCGAGCTCTCGAATGTCCATGACGCTCCTTTGCGTGACTGAGCATTGACAGTACGCGTCTGCCTGGATGCAAGGCGGCGGGACATGCGGAGTGCGAGGTGGGCGCTCGATCATGTCCCGGCGTCGCGTGCCGCAGCGCCCAGCGGCCAGAGACCAGGGGCCAGGGGCCAGGGGGCCGACGCTCAGCCGAAGCAGTTCGGGATCGGCTGGTCAGATCCGGCGCAGTTGGTGGGCCGGTTCCTCGTTATCTCGGATTCGTCGTCGACGTCCACCTGGGTGTTGGTGCTGAAGGCGCCCCCGGGTGCGTTCGTCGCAAGGTTCTCCGCCAGCCGGGTGTCGGTGAGGGTGATCCTGCCGCCCTCGTTGACGAGCCCGCCACCCCTCGAGCCCGCGCCGATGGCGAGGTTGAGATCCACCACGCTTCGCCGGATCGACACGTCGCCGCCGAGGTTGAGGAAGCCCGCACCGTCCATGGTTGTGGAGTTCTCGCTGATCCGGCTGTTGTCGACGACGACCTGGCCCGCTGCGTTGAAGATGCCGCCGCCGAACCCCTCGGTGTTGTTGCGGCGGATGATGCTGTCCCGGACGTAGAGGGCTGAGGTGGAGGTGTCGACGCCGCCACCCACGTTGTCGACCACGAGGTTGCGGTCGAGTGTCATGGTCGCGCCCCTGGCGGCAAGGATCGCACTGGCGGACGACGTCCAGCCGCCCTCGTTGTCGACCCCGTTGTCGGCGACCACGCTGGTGCGAGCATCCTCCGAGGCGACGCGCGCGTGGGCCGTGCTGCCTGGCTGGGCCGGACTCACCGAGTGCTGCTCGTAGCGCGCCAGTTCGAGGTTGTCCGCCGCCGGGGGAGCGGTGACGATGGTGAACGCCGCCAGCCCACTGACACCTGCGACACCCGCGACCGCGGCGAGGTACCACGGCCTTCTCCGGCGCATCGAACCGACGTCCATCGAATCCCCCGATCGACAACCACGCTTGGAAAACAACGCTATTGGCTGAAGCGAACCCGCTGCGTACGAATCGTCGGATCGGTGAACTTGTCCACCCTGTCAGGCAAACAAGCGCAGCCGCGCCGTCAGCAAGACGAGCACTCCTCGTGCTGTCGGACCGTGAACGCGAGGAGTTTCCTACGCGAAGAGCCAGCGATGGAACAGGAATCCGTCGTCCTCGAGCAGGCTCGCGAGCCGGAGCCGTGCCGGATCGGCGAGCTCCGGACCATCGACGATCCGCGGAGCGTCGCCGCCGAGCAGCTGGGGCGCGACGGTCAGACAGAGCTCGTCGAGTACCCTGCCGGAGGCGAGGAAGCCCAGCAATGACGGCCCGCCTTCGCACAGGATGCGCCGGTGTCCACGCGCCGCCAGCGCGTCGATCGCCGCGTTGGCGTCGACCAGCTGGTCTCCGGCCACGACCAGGTCCACCCGCTTGGCGAGCTCGTCCCTGCGCGCGGCGTCCGAACGCGCGGACGTGAGGACCACGGTGCGCGGGTCTGTCAGAAGGCGCTCAGGGACCTCGAGCGACTCGGTCACGACCGCGATCGGGGGCGTGGACGTGAGGCCGAGCCGGGCGCGCAGGGGAACGAAGGCCGGCCTGATGTCCGCGGGCGCGTAGCGTTCGGCACGGACTGTCCCGGCGCCGACGAGGATCACGTCGCAGAGCGCCCTGAGCAGGGCGAGGACGCGGCGGTCGGCCGGTCCGGAGATCGAGCCAGAGCGGTCGTCGGGCCCCGTGGCCGCTCCGTCGACGGTGGACACGAAGTTCGCCCTGACCCAGAGCCGGTCCTCCGGATAGCCGTAGAGGTCGGCGAGAGCGTCGTCGTCGGGATCACCGGCGTCGTCGCGGGACCCGGTTGCTGGTTCGGGCGGGATCAGGAAGCGCACGGGTCGATGACATCAGACGGACCAGGCTCCGGGACAACCGACCCTGCGGGGGTAACGTTCGCGACCATCGGTCGGAACGGTGCGCGGCGTGACACCCAGTCGGTTCGATGGTCGATGCCGCGGGAACGGAGACGACATGGCCAAGCGAGTCGGCGATCGCCTGCGGGTACCCCCAGGTCCGGTGGACCTCGCCCGGATATCGCCGGGATCGACGCCGGGCTTCAAGAAGTCGAAGCAGCGGGCAAAGGCCGAGCTGTCCGACCTTGCACCCACGCTCGCCGACCTGCAGGAACGGCTCTTTGCGGAGGGCCAGACCGGGGGTACCCGCAACGTGCTCCTGATTCTGCAGGGCATGGACACCTCGGGCAAAGGTGGGACCCTTCGGCACGTGGTCGGCCTGGTCGACCCGCAGGGCGTCCGCATCAAGTCGTTCAAGGCGCCCACTACGGAGGAACGCCGGCACGAGTTCCTCTGGCGGATCCGGCGGGAGCTGCCACCGCCCGGGTACCTCGGCATCTTCGACCGTTCACACTACGAGGACGTGCTGATCGTCCGCGTCCACCAGCTCGTACCCCGCTCCACCTGGTCGCGCCGCTACGGCACGATCAACAGGTTCGAGGAACAACTCGCGACGCGCGGTACGACGATCGTCAAGTGCTTCTTGCACCTGTCGCAGGACGAGCAACGCAAGCGGCTCCACGCCCGGCTGGAGGATCCCACCAAGCACTGGAAGTACAACCCGGCGGACGTCGACGAGCGGGTCTGGTGGGACGACTACCAGCAGGCCTATCAGGACGCTCTCGAGCGGACCAACACGCCGCACTCCCCGTGGTACGTCGTACCCGCCGACCACAAGTGGTACCGCAACTGGGCCATCACCCACCTGCTCATCGAGCACCTCGCGGACCTGGATCCGCAGTGGCCGCCGGCGAGCTACGACATCGCCGCGGAGAAGAAGCGGCTGGCATCGACCTGATCCCGTTCCACCGGAACGCCTTACGGGGTTGGCGTGCGGACGTCAGACCCGCCGCATCACGAGCAGCGATCGCGAGACGACCTTGAGCCGATCGCCGGCGAGCATGGCGATCCGCTCGCGAAGGTCGTCGTCCGCGGTGTCGAGCACGGGTTCCCACGCCTCGCCGTAGCCCTCCGGAGGGATCCTGAACTCCAGGTCGTCCTCGGACGCGTTGAACATCAGGAGGAACGAGTCGTCGACGATGCGTTCGCTCTGCCGCCCGGGCTCGGCGATCGCCTCGCCGTTGAGGAAGACCGTGAGCGACTTGGCGAACCCTGCCGACCAGTCGCGTTTGGTCATGTCCGTGCCGTCGGGCTTGAGCCAGGCGACGTCGCCGAGTTCGTCGCCGCTGCCGCGCCCGTCGAAGAAACGTCGACGCCGGAACACCGGATGCTCCGACCGGAACTGGCTGAGCGTACGGGTGAAGGCGAGCAGGTCCGAGTCGGCCGAGCTCCAGTCGACCCAGGAGATCTCGTTGTCCTGCGAGTACGCGTTGTTGTTGCCGTGCTGGGTGCGTCCGAGCTCGTCACCATGCAGGATCATCGGAACGCCCTGGGAGAGGAACAAGGTGGCGAGGAAGTTGCGCTGCTGCCGAGCACGGAGCGCGTTGACGGTCGGCTCGTCCGTGGGCCCCTCGGCGCCGCTGTTCCAGGACCTGTTGTCGGACGTGCCGTCCCGGTTGCTCTCGCCGTTGGTGTCGTTGTGCTTGTGGGTGTACGACACGAGGTCGCGCAGGGTGAACCCGTCGTGGGCGGTGATGAAGTTGATGGACGCGTAGGGCTTGCGGCCGTCCTCCTCGTACAGGTCCGACGACCCCGTGAGCCGCATCGCGAACTCGCCCAGGGTTGCGGGCTGTCCGCGCCAGAAGTCGCGCACACAGTCGCGATACTTGCCGTTCCACTCCGTCCATACCGGTGGGAAGTTGCCGACCTGGTATCCACCGGGACCGACGTCCCACGGCTCGGCGATGAGCTTGACCCGCGACACGATCGGGTCCTGCTGGACGAGGTTGAAGAACGCCGACAGCCGGTCGACCTCGTGGAACTGGCGGGCCAGTGTCGCCGCGAGGTCGAACCGGAACCCGTCGACGTGCATCTCGGTGGCCCAGTAGCGCAAGGAGTCCATGATGAGCTGCAGGACATGGGGATGCCGCATCAGCAGGCTGTTTCCGGTGCCCGTCGTGTCCGTGTAGTAGCGCGGGTCGTTGTCGACCAGCCGGTAGTAGGCGGCGTTGTCGATGCCGCGGAACGCAAGCGTCGGCCCGAGGTGGTTGCCTTCGGCAGTGTGGTTGTAGACCACGTTGAGGATGACCTCGATGTCGGCCCGGTGCAGCGCCCGGACCATGGCCTTGAACTCCTGCACCTGCTCACCGCGCTGACCCGATGCCGCATAGGCGTTGTGCGGTGCGAAGTAGCCGATCGTGTTGTAGCCCCAGTAGTTGCGCAACCCCTTGTTGACAAGGGTGTCGTCATGGACGAACTGATGGACCGGCATCAGTTCGACCGCGGTCACGCCCAACGACTGCAGGTGGTCGATCATCGGCGGTGAGGCAAGCCCCGCGTAGGTGCCGCGGATCACCTCGGGAATGTCCGGATGGTTGATCGTCAGCCCTTTGACGTGGGCTTCGTAGATGACCGTCTCGTGGTAAGGGCGACGCGGCAGTCGGTCGTCCTGCCAGTCGAAGAACGGGTTGACGACCACCGACATCATCATGTGTTTCGCCGAGTCGAGCCGGTTGCGCTCGGTGGAGCCGAAGCGGTAGGAGAAGAGCGCCTCGTGCCAGTCGATCTCACCCTCGATGGACTTCGCGTAGGGGTCGAGCAACAACTTCGCCGGGTTGCACCGGTGCCCGGTGGCGGGTTCGTACGGCCCGTGGACGCGGAAGCCGTATCGCTGGCCGGGACCGGTGCGCGGAAGGTAACCGTGCCAGACCGAGGCTTCCCGCTCCGTCAACGGGATCCGCTTCTCTTCGCCGTCGGCATCGAAGAGGCAGAGGTCCACCGCGTCGGCCACCTCGGTGAACAGCGCGAAGTTGGTGCCTGCGCCGTCGAAGGTCGCACCCAGTGGGTACGGCGTACCAGGCCAGACCTCGACCATGCCCCGCTCCTCTCGTTCCCCGTAGCCCGCATCCTCGCAGGTTCGGTGCCAGGCTCGTGGGCGCAGTTCCTCGAACGCGATAACAGTTTCCACACGGGTTCCACACTCGTTCGTGACTGGTTCCCACCCGTGCGCGCACTAACG
Organism: uncultured Actinomycetota bacterium; assembly: GCA_963721745.1. Classification (GTDB taxonomy): domain Bacteria; phylum Actinomycetota; class Actinomycetes; order Propionibacteriales; family Actinopolymorphaceae; genus Thermasporomyces. Next base: position 412,038 of record CAVRKO010000013.1, read on the forward strand.
GGAGCTCCCCTAACGATTCGGTGAGGGTCCTCTCATGACCGCCCTGGTGATGACGGTTCTGTTGCGGTCAGGTGACTCGGGCGTGAACGAACCGCTGCGCAACGACGCGTACGACCTGCTCGCATGCACCGAGCGGCTCGGTGACCGCCACCGCACCGGCTGCGAGCCCGTCGGAACGGATCTGTTCGGCGAAGAACCCGGGCGCAAGGAGGTAGGTCGCAACCGCGACCCGCCCCGAACCGGACGCCAGCCCCCGGGCGACCGCCACCGCGTCCCCGACGGTAGGGCTCGCCGCCGACGCGAATCCGGTCACGACAGGGACGCCGGTCCGGTCGCCGAGACGGTCGGCGACCTTCTGGACGGTGGCGTTCGCGAGCGGATCGCTCGAGCCCGCGGCGGCGAGGACCGCGGCGTCGTACGGTTCGCCGGTCGTGGCCCGGTCGAGGGCCTGAGCGACGGCCCCGACCAGCAGGTCGTCGGGGCCGAGCACGGCACCCGCACGCACCGCACAGCCGCGGGAGCGCGCCAGTTCGGTCACCTCGGGTAGGTCGACCTTGGAGTGGTAGGCGTGGCTCAGGAGGAACGGCAGCACGGTGAGGTCGTCGACGCCACGTTCCTGGAGTCGGTCGAGAGCCTCCTCGGGCGAGGGCGACGCGAGCTCGATGAACGCGGCGACCGCGACGAGCCCGTGAACCTCCGAGGCAACCGCTGTCGCCACGCGTTCCGCCACCACACCGGCCCGCGGGTCGTGGCTGCCGTGGGCCACCAGCAGCAAGCCCCGTGTCATGTCTCCGGGCCGCTGAGTCCCAGCTGTGCGGCGACGTCCACGACGTCGCCGACGACGATGACGGCGGGGGAGCCGACGCCGCGGGCCGAGGCGGCCGCGACGATCGTGCCCAGCGTGCCGGTCGTGGTGCGCTGGTCGGGTAGTGTGCCCCGCTCGACGAGCGCGACCGGTGTGGCCGCGGGCCGCCCGTGTGCCAGGAGCCCGTCGACGATCTCGCCGAGCTGACCCACGCCCATCAGGAACACCAGGGTCCCGTCGATCCGGGCGAGGCCGGCCCAGTCGGGCTGCTCGCCCTCACGGGCGGTGTGGGCGGACACCACGGTGAACGCCCGGGCCACCCCCCGGTGGGTCACCGGGATCCCCGCCGCGGCAGGCACCGCGACGGCACTGGTCACGCCGGGGACGACGGTGCAGGAAACGCCGGCCTCGGCACAGGCGAGGGCCTCCTCGCCGCCGCGCCCGAAGACGAACGGGTCGCCACCCTTGAGGCGTACGACCTGTTGGCCGGCTCTCGCCCGCTCGACCAGGAGGTCGTTGATCTCCAGCTGCGTGAGCGTGTGTGCCTGCGGCCCCTTGCCGGCCTCGATCACCTCGACCGCCGGGTCGAGCTCGGCGAGCAGGTCGCGCGGCGCGAGCCGGTCGACTACCACGACGTCGGCGTCGGCGAGGAGGCGACGGCCCCGTGCCGTGATGAGGCCGGGATCGCCCGGACCTCCACCGACGAGGGCGACCTGACCGGTACGCGGCCGCCGGTGGTGACGCACCGGCAGCTGGCCGGTCTGGAGCTGGGTCGCGATCCGGTCCTTGATGGCCCGGGCGCGACGGGGGTCACGACCAGCCGAGACCGCGACGGTCACGTCGTCGACGCGGGCGGTCGCAGGGGTCCACGCGGCGCTGTGGGTGGCATCGGACGCGCGAACGCACCAGATCCGGGCAGTCTCCGCGTCCTCGGCCACCTGCGCGTCGGTGGCCCGGTCTCCGGTCGCGGTCTGGACGACCCACGCACCTTCGAGGTCACCCGAGGCGTACTCCCGCCCGAGCCAGGTCACGTGCGGGTCCGCCACGAGGACCGCGAGGTCCTCACAGAGCGCCGGTGCGACGACCACGATCTCGGCACCGGCGTCCAGCAGGCCCTGGGCTCGGCGTGCCGCCACCGGCCCACCGCCGACCACGACGGCCCGACGGCCATCGAGGTCGAGCAGCAGCGGATAGCGGGGTGTGCTCATGTGTGGATGCCGCACTCGGTCTTGGAGAAGCCCGACCAGCGGCCGCTGCGCGGGTCCTCGCCGGCCTCGACGCGACGGGTGCAGGGCCAGCAACCGATCGACGGGTAGCCGTCCTCGAGCAACGGGTTGGACAGGACGCCGTTCTCGGCGACGTAGGTGTCGAGGTCGTCCTGCGTCCAACGGGCGAGGGGAGCCACCTTGACCTTGCCGCGCCGGGCATCCCAGCTGACCACCGGTGTGCCGGCGCGGTTGGGTGCCTCGTCGCGGCGGATGCCCGTCGCCCAGGCGTCGTAGGACGAAAGGGCACGCTCGAGCGGCGCGACCTTGCGGAGCTGGCAGCACAGCTCTGGGTTCCGGCGGAACAGGTCCGCCCCGAGGGTGCCGTCCTGCTCGGCCACTGTCTGCCGCGGCCGGACCGTGACGAGGTTGATCGGGATGGTGACCGAGACGGCGTCCGCGGTGCCCAGCGTCTCTGCGAAGTGGTAGCCCGTGTCGAGGAACACGACGTCGATCCCGGGCTGTACGGACGCCGCGAGGTGGGAGAGCGCGGTCTCCTGCATCGAGGACGTGACGCAGAAGCGCTCACCGAACGTGTCGACGGCCCAACGTATGATCTCCGTCGCCGGCGCGTCCTCGAGCTCCCGCCCGGCCTTGGTCGCCAGCGCCTCGAGTTCGGCCGCGGTCCGCGTCGACTGCCGAGGTTGGCTCACCGTCATGCTCATGGGCGCACCACCATTCCGACGAACTTCAGGGAGAACACCCGGGTGCAGTCGCGGCACTCCCAGGCGCCATGGCTGTCCTCGGCTGGACGGAGGTCCTCGTCGCCGCAGTACGGGCAGTAGAACGGCGTGGCTCGTTCGCTCATGTGAGCGCCTCCTCGGGAGCTCTGGTCACCCACTGCGCGAAGCGCTCACCGGGTTCGCGCTGGTCGAGGTAGTGGCGTACGACGCGTTCGACGTAGTTGGCCAGCTCCTCGGCCGTGACCTTCAGGCCGCGGACCTTGCGACCGAAGCCGGCGTCGAGCCCGAGTCCGCCGCCGAGGTGGACCTGGTAGCCCTCCACCTGGTTGCCATCGGCGTCCAGAACGATCTGGCCCTTGAGGCCGATGTCGGCGGTCTGGATGCGGGCGCAGGAGTTGGGACATCCGTTGATGTTGACCGTGACCGGGACGTCGAGCTCGGGGATCCGGCTCTCCATCTCGTCGATCAACCAGTGGGCACGGGCCTTGGTCTCGACGATCGCGAGCTTGCAGAACTCGATGCCGGTGCAGGCCATGGTGTTCTGTCGCCAGCGCGACGGGCGCGCGTGCAGACCGATGTCGGCGAGCGCGTGGACCAGCGGCTCGACCTGGGCCTCCTCGACGTCGAGTACGAGGAGCTTCTGGTGGGGTGTGGTGCGGATCCGGTTGGACCCGTGCGCCTCCACCAGGTCGGCGAACTTGCCGAGCAGGGTGCCGGACACCCGGCCCGCGACCGGCGCCAGCCCGAGGAAGTAGCGGCCGTCCTTCTGCTGGTGGACCCCCACGTGGTCGCCGGGAACGGCCGGCACCTCGGGCGCGGGACCGTCGACGAGCTTGCGCTTGAGGTACTCGTTCTCGAGCACCTCGCGGAACTTCTCCGGGCCCCAGTCGGCGACGAGGAACTTGATCCGCGCCCGGTGCCGGAGCCGGCGGTAGCCGTAGTCACGGAAGACGCTCGTGATGCCCCACCAGGCCTCGTGGACCTCCTCGATCGGGATCCAGGCGCCGAGCCGCTTGGCGAGCATCGGGTTGGTGGAGAGCCCACCGCCGACCCACACGTCGAAGCCGGGACCGTGCTCGGGGTGGACGACGCCGACGAACGCGATGTCGTTGACCTCAGGGGCGACGTCGTGGTGGGGGTGGCCGGTGAGGGCCGTCTTGTACTTCCGCGGGAGGTTCGAGAACTGCGGGTCACCGATGTAGCGCCGGGAGATCTCCTCGACCGCGGGCGTCGGGTCGATGATCTCGTCGGCGGCGATGCCCGCCACCGGGCTGGCGATGATCACGCGCGGGCAGTCGCCGCAGGCCTCCTGCGTCTGTAGGCCGACCGCCTCGAGCCGCTCCCAGATCGTCGGCATGTCCTCGATCCGGATCCAGTGCAGCTGGATGTTCTGCCGGTCGGTGATGTCGGCGCTGTCGCGGGCGTAGGCGGTGGAGATCTCTGCGATCGTGCGCAGCTGCGCGACCGTGAGCTGGCCGCCGTCGATCCGGACCCGGAGCATGAAGTAGCGGTCGTCGAGGTCGGCTTCCTCGAGCATCGCGGTGCGTCCGCCGTCGACGCCGGGGCGGCGCTGGGTGTAGAGGCCCCACCACCGGAACCGGCCACGGAGGTCGCTCGGGTCGATCGAGTCGAAGCCCCGGTGCGCGTAGATGTTCTCGATCCTGGCCCGCACGTTGAGCGGGTTGTCGTCCTTCTTGGTCTGTTCGTTCTTGTTGAGAGGTTCGCGATAGCCGAGCGCCCACTGGCCCTCCCCGCGCTTGCGACGCGGTGCGCGTGCGGGCGCGGACCGTGGGCGTGCTGCGGTGGGCGTGGAAGCTTGGTCTGGCATCGAGTGTCGTGTCCTCGGTCAGAGCACGGCCATACGGAGGCGACCGTGGCGTTCGGCGAAAGTCGAGAAGTCCGGCGCAACTGGGCGCCCAGGTCCTGCTGGCAGGAAAGAGGGGACGCCTCAGCGCGCCCGGAGACACAGCATGCTGCGCATGCGTCCGAAGTCGAGATGACGCCGGCCCACGAGGAGAGGTGTCACCGGCTTAGTCATGGTCATCAGACTGCGTGACGAAGGCCCCGAGTGGCAACTATCGTCCGGGATGCGAGATGGCCGTCTCGAATTCCGATCCGACCAGTAGGAATTGGCTGATCCGGCGCGGACCGGACACCGGTCCGTCATCCCAGCGCGGCGGCGACCCGGTCGCGGAGCTCCGGGAGCCGGGCATGGAACACGTCGCCCGGACACTGCGTGTTCACGTAGTCGCGATGCCCGACGATCGCGGCGTACGGATCCAGGGAGTACTGCTGGCACAGCCACCCGCAGGTCTGCACGAGCGTCTCGAACAGCGCCGCGGGAGGGTTCGCAGAGACGTAGATCCCTTCGTTCTCGATCCCGATCGTGTGGCTGTTGTGGTTCGCCGTCTGCGTACCGAGGACGTGCCGGCGCTGCGTGATCGCCCACAGGCTGCGGTCGCGACCCTCCAGCAGGTAGCCGCCGCGGCTGATCGTCAGCTGTTGGCCGGCGTCGATCCGGCCGTTGGTGTCCATGTGGAGGTCCTGGATCCAGTGGGAGACCGCGAACGCCTGCGCGAGTGAGAGGTCCGTGGTGTTCTCGCTGGCGGTGTGGTGGACGACGATGTGGTCGGGCGGCGTGTCGAGAATGGTCACGGGAGCGCTCGGCGGCCGGGCACCCCACTCCTCGCGTACGTAGATCCGCGGCGCCGGGACTGCGGCACGCGCGGGCCGGGCTACCCCGGGAGGGACCAGCCCGCCGCGATCCCTCCGGGGAGCACCGCGGCACCGAGGACCCAGCGCCGGGGGAGCGCCGGGCGGAGGAATGGACCGTGGTCAGGGCTGGGGAGGCTGTCGCGCATGTCCGCCATGAGGGCCTTCCTCCTGGTGCGGGTTGATTTCCACCATAGGAGCGAGCCGCGACGGCGGAAACTCCGCGGACCTGGCGGGAAGACGCCGCCGGCCCCTCCTGGTGCTGCTGCGGAGGGGCCGGCGGAGGAGGAGTACGCCTCTCAACCGGCGGGCCAGCCCGGAATCGGGAACGCGGCGGTGAAGTCGCGGACGTGGCCGGCGATCCGGTCGAGCGCCTGCCCGTCGTCCTTCTTCCCGGCCTCGATCGCCTCGTCGATCCAGGCCGCGATCCGGGGCATGTGGCTCGCGTCCAGGCCGCGCGTGGTGACGGCGGGTGTGCCGAGCCGGATCCCGGACGGGTCGAACGGCTTGCGGGTGTCGTAGGGCACGGTGTTGTAGTTGAGCTCGATGCCGGCCCGGTCGAGCGCCTTGGCGGCGGGCTTGCCTCCGACCTCCCGGTTGGTCAGGTCGACCAGGATCAGGTGGTTGTCGGTGCCGCCCGAGACCAGGTCGAAGCCGCGTTCGGTGAGTGCGTCGGCGAGTGCGCGGGCGTTCGTGACGATCTGGTGCGCGTACGCCGCGAACTCCCGGGTGCTCGCCTCGTGCAGGGCCACGGCGATCGCGGCCGTCGTGTGGTTGTGCGGTCCGCCCTGGAGACCCGGGAAGACGGCACGGTCCAACGGCCTCGCGTGCTCCTGGTCGCTCATCAGCATCGCGCCCCGCGGCCCCCGCAGCGTCTTGTGCGTGGTCGTCGAGATCACCGGTGCATGTCCGACCGGAGTGGGGTGGGCGCCGCCGGCGACGAGTCCCGCGATGTGCGCGATGTCGGCCGCCAGCAACGCGTCGACCTCCTGGGCAATCGCGGCGAAGCCCTCGAAGTCGATCAGCCGCGGTATCGCGGTGCCGCCGCAGAAGATCAGCTTCGGCCGTTCCCTCCGGGCGAGCTCGCGCACCTCGTCGAGGTCGACCCGGCCGGTGTCACGGCCGACGGAGTACTGCACGGAACGGAACCACCGACCGGTCGCGGAGACGTTCCACCCGTGGGTCAGGTGCCCGCCCATCGGCAGCGCCATGCCCATGACGGTGTCGCCCGGCTGCAGGTACGCGAGGTAGATCGCCAGGTTGGCGGGTGACCCGGAGTAGGGCTGGACGTTGGCGTGCTCGACGCCGAAGAGCGCCTTGGCCCGCTCGATGGCGAGCTCCTCCACCTGGTCGATGACCTGCTGGCCCTCGTAGTAGCGCTTCCGGGCGTACCCCTCGGAGTACTTGTTGGTGAGGACCGTGCCGGTGGCCTCGAGTACGGCCCGGGACACGTAGTTCTCGCTCGGGATCAGCCGGATCTTCTCGAACTGCCGGCGTCCCTCGGCCTCGACCAGCCGGGCGATATCGGGGTCGGTCTCGGCCAGCCGGGCAGCCAGGTCGAGTGGTCTGTCGTGCGGGGCGCTTCCGGTGCCGTGGGGCTGGCTGGGCTCGCTCGGGTTCCGCGTCATGACTCCTCCTGGGTCAGCGGTGTCGCGGTTCGGTGACCCAGGCACCCAGGCGCGCGGTGCCCGTGCTCGGTCCTGGTCGGACCGTGATGCTCGTACGCCGCTCCCCGATGGTTGGGTCCATCTTCGGTCACGCCAGTCGCGGCAGCCCCGAGCCTAGTGTGCGGTGCCCTCCGACGCGGGGATCCAGGGCAGGTCCTTGCCCGCCCGTTCGATGATCGCGGCCGCGTCCACGCCGCGGGGGAGTGTGCCGTACGTCGTACCGCCGTCGCGTCCGAGCCGTGAGGCGCAGAACCCGTCCGACACCTCGGCCGGCGCGAACCGGACCAGCAGCGATGCCTGCAGGACGACCGCCAGCCGTTCGGCCAGCAGCCGGGCGCCGAACTCCGGACCGTCCAGGTCCGAGAGCGAGGCAAGCAGGTCCTCGACCGCCTGGTCGAGCCGCGGGTTGGCACCGCGGGCCGCCGCCACCTCGCCCAGCCACGCGTCGAGCCCGGCCGGCTCGCGCTGGATCGCCCGCAGGACGTCGAGGGACTGTATGGAGCCCGAGCCCTCCCAGATGGAGTTGAGCGGGGACTCACGGAACAGCAGCGGCAGGCCGGACTCCTCGACGTACCCGTTGCCGCCGAGACACTCCAGTGCCTCGACGACAACACCGGGCGCCCGCTTGCAGACGAGGTACTTCGCGGCCGGCAGGGCGATCCGGAGCAGGGCCTGTTCGGCCGGATCCGTCGCCGCGGCGTCGACCGCCGCGGCGAGCCTGAGCGCCAGGACGGTGGCGGCCTCCTGCTCGAGCGCCAGGTCCGCGAGCACGTTGGCCATCGCCGGCTGGTCCGCGAGGTGCCGCCCGAACGCGCGCCGGTGGTGGGCATGCCAGACGGCCTCGGTGACGGCACGCCGCATGAGAGCCGCCGAACCGAGGACGCAGTCGAGGCGGGTCGCGGCGACCATCGCGATGATCGTCGGGATCCCTCGGCCGTCCTCGCCTAGACGTCGCGCCCAGGTCGACTCCAACTCCACCTCAGCCGAGGCGTTGGACCGGTTGCCGAGCTTGTCCTTCAACCGCACCAGCCGGAACGTGTTGCGGCTCCCGTCGGGAAGGACGCGGGGGAGTGCGAAGCAGGTGAGGCCACCGGGTGCCTGGGCGAGGACCAGGAAGAGGTCGTTCATCGGCGCCGAGCAGAACCACTTGTGCCCGGTGAGGACGTACTCCCCGTCGGACCCGACCGGCTCCGCCCGCGTCGTGTTGGCGCGTACGTCGGAACCGCCCTGCTTCTCCGTCATGGCCATGCCGGCGAGGCAGCCGCGCTTGTCCTGGCCCGGTCGCAGGCCCGGATCGTACGCCGGCGCGGCTAGCCGGGGTATCCACTCCGTCGCGAGGTCGGGGTCGGCGCGGAGGGCGGGTACGGCGGCGTACGTCATCGAGGCAGGGCACCCGTTGCCGGCCTCCGCCTGGCTCCAGAGGTAGAAGCCCGCCGCCCGGGTGAGGTGGGCGTGCGGTTCCGGCGACGTCCACGGCGATGCGTGGAGGCCCCACCCGACCGCGTGCCCGAGCAGCTCGTGCCAGGCGGGGTGGAACGCCACCTCGTCGACCCGGTGGCCGTACCTGTCGTGGCTCACGAGCCGCGGCGGGTGTCGGTGTGCGTCGAAGGCCCAGTCCCGCGCCTGCTGCGAGCCGGCAATCCGGCCGATGTCGCCGAGCCTGCTGCCGGCGGGACCGTCGACGGCGGCGCTCGCCCAGCGCCGTAAACCCTCGGTGAGTGCGGCGTCGGAGGCGAGCGCGTCGTACGTCAGCGGTGGCGGCTGGTTGGTCACCGCGTGCGTCTCACCGGTCTCACGGCGCACCCGTCCCGAGTGGGTGGGCGAGGGTTCGTAGTCGGGCGCGTCCATGTGGCTACGGTATGCGCATGATGGCTGGGGTACGGGGGACTGACACGGCGGGGTGGTCCCGTCGTGGTGCGTGACTCGCTGCCGTTCCGTCTGCTCCGCGGGACCGTTGGTGCGTGCCTTCGCTACCGCGTCACGGGGCTGGCGGCCGAGGGCGCCTTCTTCGCGATCCTGTCCCTGCCGCCGCTCGTGTTCGGGCTCGCCGGCTCCATCGGCTACGTCGTCGGTGGGTTCGGGAGCCCTACCGTCGAGAGCGTCAAGCTGGAGCTCATCGAGGTGGCGCGTGGCGCCCTCACCGAGGCGAGCATCCAGAACGTCATCATCCCGACCCTCGACGCCGTGCTCGACCGGGGTCGCGCGGACGTCATCTCCATCGGGTTCGTCCTCGCCCTCTGGTCCGGCTCCCGCGCCCTGAACGTCTTCATCGACACGATCGCGATCATGCACGGGCTGGGCGGGCGGCGCGGCATCGTCAAGACCCGCGTCCTGTCGTTCTCGCTGTACGTCGTCGCCCTCGGCATGGCCGTGTTGGTGATCCCGCTGGTGCTCGCCGGGCCGGCCCTCGTCGAGTCCCTGCTGCCCGAACGCCTCGGCTTCCTGCATGTCGTCTACTGGCCAGCCGTAGTCGTGCTGTCGACCGCGTTCCTCACCACGCTCTACCACCTGGCCGTTCCCTCGCGGAACCCGTGGCGGCACGACTTCACCGGCGCCGTGGTGGCGATGCTGCTCTGGGTGGGTGGCAGCTACCTGCTGCGGTGGACGCTCTCCCACGCGATCGGGAGCACGTCGATCTACGGCCCGCTGGCCGCGCCGATCGCCGTGCTGCTGTGGCTCTACGTCATCGTGATCTCGCTGCTGATCGGCGCCGCGTTCAGCTCGACGTTCCATCGGCTGCTCGTCCGGGGGGATTCGCGGAGCGGCGCGGGGCGGCGGGTCCCTGCACGCCGGCGGCCGTCGGAACCGTCCGGCGACATCGGCCGCGCGATCGAGGCCGGTCGCCGCGCGGCGGCCGAGCGGCGTGGCGTCCTGCGCCGGCCCCGCGCCCGGTCCGCTGCCGATCAGGACAGGAACTGACCGCAAGGGTCCCTAGAGTGCGGGCATGGACGTGCTGAGCCTCCGCGCTCTCAACCGTGCGACGCTGGCCCGCCAGATGCTGCTCGAACGGTGCCGGCTGCCGGCGCTCGACGCCGTTGAGCGGCTGGTCGGGCTCCAGGCCCAGGCCCCTCTTCCGCCCTACTTCGGTCTGTGGGCACGACTCGTCGACTTCCGGCCGGACGAGCTGGCCGGGTTGCTCGAGAACCGGAGCGTCGTACGGATCGCCCTGATGCGCTCCACCATCCATCTCGTGAGCGGGCGTGACGCGAGGATGCTGCGCCCACTGGTCCAGCCGGTCCTGGATCGCGGCCTGACCGGGGTGTACGGCCGGCCGCTGGACGGCATGGACGTCGCGGCGCTCGCGACCGCCGGACGGGCTCTCGTCGAGGAGCGACCGCGGACCTTCAGCGAGCTGGGCACCCTGCTGCGTACCCGCTGGCCGGACCGTGAGCCGAACGCCCTCGCCCAGGCCGTCCGCACCACCGTCCCCCTGGTCCAGGTACCTCCCCGGGGCCTCTGGGGTGGGAGCGGTCAGGCCGCACACACCTCGGTCGAGTCCTGGCTCGGCGCACCACTGGAGCCGCAGCCGTCAGCGGCGGAGCTGGTGCGGCGGTACCTCGCCGCGTTCGGACCCGCTTCGGTCCGGGACATCCAGCAGTGGTCAGGGCTCACCCGGCTCGGCGCCGTCGTCAAGCAGCTGCGGCCGGAGCTCCACAGCTACCGGGACGAACACGGCCGCGAGCTCTTCGACCTGCCCGAGGCGCCACGGCCCGATCCCGACACGCCCGCACCCGTACGCCTCGTCGCGGAGTTCGACAACCTGGTCCTCTCCCACGCCGACCGTACCCGGGTGATCGCCGACGAGCACCGGCCGGGCGTGTTCACGATCAACGGCGTGATACCCGGGACCGTCCTCGTCGACGGGTTCGTCCGGGGCACTTGGCGGGTCAACCGCCGACGCGGTGCCGCGGTCCTGTCCGTCCAGCCGTTCGTACGCCTGACCCGCCAGGTGCGGAAGGACGTGGAGGCGGAGGGGGAGCGCCTGCTCGCCTTCGCCGCACCGGAGGCGGCGACCCGCAGTCTCGAGTTCGCCGACCTCTAGGCCGTGGCCTGAGCACGTACGGCCGTAGTCGTCACGCCGTGACCCGTCCTTGCTCCTCGGGTGGGCGGACGTCGCGGAACTGGCGCAGCAGCAGCAGATCGTAGGAAATCTTCAGCGCGCCTCCGATGACGAGCGGCCAGCCGATCGTCGAGTGGCCCAGCATCCAGCCGGCGAGGACGGGCGGCACCACGGACGCCAGGCTGCGCGGCACGTTCGTCACGCTCGCCGCTGCCGGGCGCTCGGCTGGCGAGACGACCGCCATCACGTACGACGTGCGCACGGGGACGTCCATCTGCGACAGCGCGGAGCGGACCAGCAGCGCGGCGACCGCGAGCGGCGCGTTCGGCATGAACGCGGCGAGGATCAGGAAGCCGTTCGCCGGGAGGTGGGTGAACACCATCGTCCGCACGAGCCCGATGCGGCGGGCGATGCGCACGGCGACGAGCGACGAGAACGCCGAGAGCAGACCGGCCCAGAAGAACACCGCGCCGCTGATGGCGATCGACAGATCGAAGCGTCGTTGCAACCACAGCACGACGAGCGCGGTGATGACGAAGCCCCCGCCGAACGAGTCCAGCGTGAACAGTGCGGCGAGGCGGTACACGATGCCGCGTGACGGGCCCAGCGCGACGGCCGGCGCCTCGGCCCGCGGCTCGATCGCGGGTGACAGCGAGCGGTAGCGCACGAGGACCGTCGCGCCGAGCGCGGCGTAGCCGACGAACGTCCAGCGCAGCGCGGTCTCGTTGCTGACGTCGACGTGCGTGGCGACCCACTCGGGCACGCCCGCGCACAGCGCGCCGAACGCCGCGACGAGCGAGCCGATCAGCGTGTAGCGGGCGAACAGGGCGGTCCGCTCGGCGTCGGGCGCGGTGCCCGGCAGCAGCGCCTGCTCGGTCGGGAGGAACACGCTGACGTCGCCGCCCGAGGGGTTCAGCGTGCCGACGAAGGCGACCACGAGCAGTACCCAGAACCCGTTCCCCGCGGCGAAGCCGAGCCCGGTCAGGACCATCACCAGCGACACGAGCTGCAGCAGGCGGCGCCGACCGACCCGATGGCCGCGAAGCCCGACACCGAGCGTCAGCGCCGCCGAGCCGAGCAGCGTGGCGGCGACGACGACACCGATGCGGGCGTCGGAGAGACCGAGCGCGGCGAGATACCCGGCGAGCACCACGCTGACGACCCCGTCGCCGAACGCCCGGATCCCTCGCGTCTGCAACAGGACGGCGGCGTCGTGACCGGCACCTGGCGGGAGGATTCGCACCTGTGCATCATGCAGTGCGGGCCCGCGGCTGCTTGCTGCGGCTGGCGAGCTCCCAACGTCGTGCCAGCCCGGTCGTAGCCAGATCAAGGCAGTGACAGGGCCTGGCCCGCAGGGCCGGACAGGAAGCCGCGGAGTATGCCCTGGAGGGACGTTCGGCGGTCGGCGCCCGCGTTCCGACAGACGGAAGCCACTCAGCGCAGTACGGCCGCCAGCAGGTCGGCGCCCAACGCCGTCAGATCGGGCAGATTGAGGGTGTACCGGACGTAACGACCCTGCCGCCGAGCCGTCAGCAGGCCCGCGCGGCGCAGGACGGCAAGATGGCGGGACACCTCCGGGGGTGAGAGTTCCCAGAAGTGGGCCAGCTCGCTGGTGGTGTGCGGGCCGCGGGCCAGGGTGCGCAGCAGCCGCACCCGTACCGGATGCGAGAGCGCCTCCAGCCGGAGGGTGACCGTCTCCAGAGAGACCGGCTCCACCGGACTCGGCTCGGCGACGGGGTACTGCACTACCGGATGCCACCCGGGTGCGTGGACCGCCACCAGGTGCGGGCGGCCGAAGACGCTGGGGATGAAGGTGACCCCGGCGCCACGGGCAGCGGTCGCCTTGTCCTGCACCTTGTCCACGATGATGCAGTCGCCGTCCGGTGCCAGGGTGACCGCGCCGGAGACAGAGGCGAGTGCCGCCCCGATGCCGTGGCGCCTGAGCAGTTCGTTCTTCAGGCGCAGATCGGTGGCGAGCTGCGCCGCGACGCCCGCCCAGGCACCGTCGAAGAAGGCTCCGGCACACTCTTCGAGGGTGTGCCGCACCCGCGCCCGCACCGCGGCCGGGTCGGCGAGCAGCCGTTCCGCGAAGGCCTCCTGCCGTGCGCCGCGGGCCTGGGCCACGTCCAGGGCCCGCTCACGCGCGGTCGGGTCGGTGAGCGGCGACGCGCCGCGGAAATGGACCCGGCTGCTGCCGCACGTGGTGACGAGCGCGGCGGTCACATACGTCTCGTCGTCGACCCGGTCCACATCGTCCAACTCCTCGGCGAGGGTCGGCCGGGGCCGCGCGGGGATCAGGAAGTCGGCCTGTGAGGAACGCCAGAGGAACTCCGCCTCCTCGAGCCGCTCGGCCAGCTCGTCCCGCAGACCGGTCCTGACGTCTGAGGCCCAGCCGGCGAAGTGCGGATGGTGACCGGGTTCTGCCAGCACGTGCAGCATCGCGGTCAGCTCGGCCAGCGGGGAGGCGGCGAACCGCACTCGCTCGGACGGCAGACCGCTGATGTCGATCCTCAACGTCATCCCCCCATCATCACCGCCCGGACAACCTGGCGACGGCGTCGATTGACGATGTGCGTCAACCGACGTGCTCTGACCCAGTGACCGAACGCACCGTCTGACGTCATGGCAACCATCACCAGCATCCGGCCCCGCGCCCTCGTCCGCGCCTCAGGAGGCCCTCGCTATGCCGTCGCCCTGGCCGTGGACGCACTGGGCACCGGCCTGCTGCGCCCGTTTCTGCTGCTCTACGGCGTGACAGTGCTGAGGCTGTCCGCGCCGGTCACCGGCATCGCCATGACGGTCGGCATCGTGGCGGGGCTGGTGTGCATGCCCGCGGTGGGTCGATGGCTGGACCGCGGCGCACGCAGCACGGTCGTGGCGGCGTCCATGCTGGTGCGGGTCGTGGGCGTGGCTCTGCTGCTGGCCGCCCCAGCGGGGCACGTCTGGCTCTTCACAGCAGCGGCACTCTTCCTCGGCATCGGCAACCAGGCATGGCCGGCCGCCCACGCCGCGCTCGTGGCCACGGTCGCCCACGGCCGAGAACGCGACACCGCCCTCGCAGCGGCCCGCGCCCTGCGCAACGCCGCACTGGGTATCGGAGCACTCCTGGCCACCGTGTGCCTGGCGGGCGGCACCACCGGGCTGCGGGCGCTGGCAGCGGTCACTGCGCTCGCTTACCTTGTCGCAGCGGCCTTGGCATGGTCGGTCCACGTGCACACGCCTCCAGCGGAGGCCGCCCCGGCCGCGGACCGGGACGACGAGCCCGCACCCCGGATGCTCGCGCTACTGGCCGCCAACGTGGTCTACGTCTTCTGCCTCAACGTCCCCGAGATCGCGCTTCCGCTGGTACTGGTGACGCAGCTCCACGCGTCCCCGGTGTGGCCAGCCGCCATCTTCGTGGCCAACACGGTGCTGGTCGTCACCCTGCAGGTTCCGGTCACCGTCTTCATGTCCCGCTTCTCCCGGCGGACCGTTCTGGCCCTCTCCGGCGTGGTGCTGACAGCGTCCTACCTCGGCTTCCTCGCTGCCACCTCACTGGGACCCGGCTGGGGTATCCCGGCCGTCGCCACGGTCTCCGTGGTTTGCACGATCGGCGAGATCATCTACGCCGGAAGCGCCACCGCGCTCGTCACCGCACTCGCCCCGGCCCATGTCCTGGGACGCGCCCTCGCACGCTTCCAGCTCTCCACGGGCTTCGGCCTCGCCGTCTCTCCGGCGGTCATCACCACACTCGCGCCCCACGGCCCGGCCGCCCTCTGGGGCAGCCTCGCCGCCGCGACACTCCTCTCCGCCTCCGCCGTCGCCACCGACAAGGACGGTCAACGCCTTCCGGGAGGGCACCTGCACGACCGTATGCACGGTCATCCCGTCCCTTGCCGCAGATAACGGGGTCGCTTCGCGCACAGCCTCGCGGACGTCGCCGCAGGTCGCGATCATCGATGCGGTACGAGGAATTTGCTCTCGCAGCCCGGCCCGCCCGATCGAGGGCCAGGCGAGCGTAGTGGTCCGGGTTTCGCCGTGGGCCTGCTGACTCTTTGCTGAGTGACGAGTTCCGCCGCAGGGCTCGGACCGAGGTCAGAGGGCCCGTCGGACCCTCTGACCTGCGTAAACGGGGTGGGCGATACTGGGATTGAACCAGTGACCCCTACCGTGTCAAGGTAGTGCTCTCCCACTGAGCTAATCGCCCGCGTGTTGCGAAGGTCCTCGTGTTACCGGGGTTTCGAGGTGGAGACGGGATTTGAACCCGTGTACACGGCTTTGCAGGCCGTTGCCTCGCCTCTCGGCCACTCCACCGACGACAGGCCTGCACCGTGTGGTCCCAGGGGGTAACCCCAGGACCCCGAGACCCGCTCCGAGCGGACGACGGGATTCGAACCCGCGACCCTCACCTTGGCAAGGTGATGCGCTACCAGCTGCGCTACGTCCGCATGTGCGCCGCGAAGTTTCCTCGACGCGGAGTGCACTTTATCCGATTGTCGGCGGCGCTCAAACTGGGGGTTGCGGTAGCCCTCGCAGATCGGCACAGGACCGCAAATCCTCCCAGCCCCGGCGGAGTTCACGGGCCCGCTCGCCGGTCGCAAATCGGGGCAGCCCCGTCTCGCCCACCGTGGCCGGTGCCCAGTTCGCGGCGGTCGCCCGCCGGCCCGTCATCGTGACCGTGAGGACGCCGGTGTTGATCGTCTTTTCGGAGCTGCGGTTGTACCAGACGAAGTTCCCCAGGCCGTACGCGACGAAGGTGTCGGACCCGTCCAGCAGGCCCGCTCCGAGCTGTACGTGCGCATGGGCGCCCGCGACGATGTCGGCGCCCGCGGCGGCAAGCTGCCGGGCGAGCTCGCGCTGGTCGTCGGTGGGGCAGCCCACCAGTTCGCGCCCCCAGTGCAGGTAGACGACAACCACGTCCGCGGAGGACTGCGCGGCGCGGACGGCGGCGAGCAGAGGTACGGGGTCGAGCGCGGAGGCGATGCCCGGCGTGTCCGTCCCGGCGGTGAAGTGGGCGGAGGTTGGGTCGGAGACCGCCGACGCGCCGATGACCGCGATCTTCGTACCCCGGACCGTCGCCACGTGGGGTGCGTATGCGTGTGCGGCGTCCGTACCGATTCCGACGACCGCAAGTGGCGCGTCCGCGGCCGCATCCAGGCTGTCGGCCAGGCCGACCGCGCCGTAGTCGACGGCGTGGTTGTTCGCCATCGTCACCACGTCGACCCCGGCCGCGGCGAGCGCATCGAACGCCGAGGGTGCGGTACGGAACGTGAAGCGCTTGTCCTCGGGCGTACCCCTGGTCGTCACCGAGGTCTCGAGGTTGACGACCATGAGGTCGGCCGCGCCGAGCTGAGCGCGGATCGGCGCGAGACCGGTGGCCGGGTTGTCGAGCAACGGACGCAGGTGGGACTGGAAGTGGACGTCGCCCGCGAAGGCGATCGTGATCGGGTCGTCCGCTTCCGCCGGCCCGGGCGACGAGGTCGGTGTGCGGGGCACGGGCGACTTGGACGGCCCGGACGTCATTCCGGCCTGGCGTGCGGCCGGGCTCCGGGTCGACGAGCCGATGGAGACACCGACGGAGGGCGTGCCACCGACCCCCGTCGTGACGGCCGCCCGCCCTCGCGGGGTAGGTACGGAGTGGGTGGTCCGAGGGCTGGCCAGGTGGTCGCGGTCACCAGGGGAGGGCGGCGCCTCCGAGCACGCGACGGCGACCGCGCCGGCGACCAGGAAGGCGACCAGAACCGCAGCGAGGTGCCGGTGTCGCATGTACGAAGGCTAGGTCTGGAGCCATCGTCCCCGGCCCAAGTCCGGCAATCCCGGACTTCCTCACCACCCGGCACCAAGACGACAAATCGCCTTGCAATAAAGGGCGAACCATCCGCAGTCGATCCGAGTCGGGCCGGCGACACCCGCCGGGGAGCCGGTCGCGCAGAACGGCGGCCGGCCCGCGACCTGGTGACCCGTCGGGCGAACTCCGGACAGAGGTGATGTGCTGGGAGTCGGCAGCCGCGGATCGGCAGCCGGGAGTCGGCACACGTACGAAGGGGAGAGGCGTCATGAGGCTCTGGGTCAACGGTCGGATCGTCGAGGACCCGTACGCGCCGGGGCTGTCACCGCTCGACCACGGCATCACCGTCGGCAACGGCGTCTTCGAGACGCTCAAGGTCGTCGACGGTCAGCCGTTCGCATTGACCAGGCACCTCGACCGGCTGGCCCGCTCGGCCGACGGGCTGGGACTTCCCAAGCCCGACCTCGAACGCGTCCGGAGGGCGGTCTCGGAGGTCCTGTCCGGCTGGGACCAGCCGACCGGTCGGCTCCGGATCACGCTGACAGGAGGGCCGGCGCCGATGGGTTCGGAGCGGGGCGACCAGGCGAGCACCCTCGTCGTGGGGATCGCGGACCTCGCCGAGCGACCGGCGACCACCGGGCTCGCCGTCGTGCCCTGGCCGCGGAACGAACGCGGGGCGCTGGCGGGTCTCAAGTCCACGTCGTACGCCGAGAACGTCATCGCGCTGGCCTACGCCCGGGAGCGCGGCGCCTCGGAGGCACTGTTCGCCAACACCGTCGGCAACCTCTGTGAAGGCACCGGCTCGAACGTGTTCGTCGTCCTCGGCGGGAGGCTGGTGACGCCGCCCCTGTCGGCCGGCTGCCTCGCCGGCGTGACCAGGGCGCTCGTCATCGAGTGGTGCGGTGCCGAGGAGAAGGACCTTCCGATGAGCGCGCTCAACGAGGTCGAGGAGGTCTTCCTGACCTCGACCACGCGGGACGTCCAGGCCGTCGACGCGGTCGACGGCCATGTCCTGCCCGCGCCGGGACCAGTCACCGCCGACGCGATGCGCACGTTCGCACACCGCGCCGCCGAGCGCCTGGATCCCTGAGCGGGGCGTGCGCGCGACGGTGGTTGGCTAGAGGCTCGGACCCGCGCTACGGCGGAGTTCCTCCACGAGGACGTCGAGGTCGACATGACCGCTCTCGCCGCCGGGGGCAACGATCGCGTATGTGCTCTGCAGGAAGGCAGCCAGACCCTCGGCCGGCGCATGGAGCACAGCTTCCCCGTCGGGGGAGCGGAGCTCGATGAGCACGATGGCCCGGCCGTTCTCGTCCACGAGCGGCGAGACGTGCACGTCACCGTCACCACTCGGTCGGAAGAGACCTTCGGACAGGAGTTCGCGGGCGAACACCCAACGGACTCCGCGGGGTTCACCAGTGTGAAACACCGCGTCGACCGCATAAGGGTCGGCGGCGTCGTATCTCAGCTCGGCGGTCAGGTTCAGCGCCGCTCCCGTTCCGTCGATAAGGCGGAGCGGAAGTGCGTGAGTCACCGAGGCGGGGAGTGCTTCCATCGGGGGGCGGGGCCTTTCCGTGGGTGGAGCGGGACCGGCGGTAGGGCCATAGCGCGAGAGTCTGCTCCTACAAAGGGCCAACCCTCAAACCCTCGGGGTGAGTGCGTCCCGGTCTGGCCGATTCGCACCCCGGAGAGTCTCGGTATGCGAGACAAGATCCGGGGATTTAGTCCCAGGTCGAGGTCGTGGACTCGGGGTACCCTCGGCGAAACTAGGCTGATGGCTTGTCCACCGTTCCGGTGACGGCGACCGTATCGCACCCGGCATGGTGCAGGGGGATCCAGGAGGGCGTGTGCACGAGGATCGAAGCCCTGGCTCCGACATTCGAGCTGACGAGGGCGAGGCCGCCCCACGAGTCGAGTCATCGCAGCGGGTCGAGTCCGGGAGTACGACGACGACCTCTGACGGCACAGCCCACGCGAATCCGTCCGACGACGGTGCGACCCACAGGTCACGCCACATACCCGGACGTCGGTGGCGGCAACGCCTACGCCGGCGGATCCGGCGCAACCGCACGCTCGACACCACGTGGCGGATCGGCGTCTTCGTGGTCGGCGTGCTCTTCGTCGTCGCCGGCCTGATCATGTTCGTGGCGCCGGGCCCAGGCTGGCTCACCATCATCCTGGGGCTCGCCATCCTCGCGACCGAGTTCGCCTGGGCGCACCGCATCCTGCAGTGGACGAAGCAGAAGGCGCACGAGGCGAGTGCGAAGGCGCTCGACCCGCGCGTACGCAAGCGCAACCTGCTGGTCGGCGCGGCCGTGGTGACGATCCTCGTGGCCGCCGGCTGGTGGTGGGTCGCGAGCTTCGGTTGGCCCCAGCCGCTGCTGTCGACGGTGGACTGGGTCCGGTCCTTGCGATGAACGCCATGCGCTAGGGTTTGAGGCGCCATTTCGGCGCCCCACCAGTCGGCCAGCAGGCTGGCGTGGTGCGCCGGTCTGGGGCGATTAGCTCAGCGGGAGAGCACTTCGTTCACACCGAAGGGGTCACTGGTTCGATCCCAGTATCGCCCACCACCTGTCAGGGCCCTTTCCGTCCGCGGAAGGGGCCCTTCTTGCCTGTGGGTGAGGAGAGCGGCATGGAGTTCATCTGCTACCACCGCGACCGGCCCGGCTCCGTGGCGCTGCGCCACGATCTGGTGGAACAACACTGGTCTTACATGGACCGGTACGCGAAGACGATGATCGCCCGGGGTCCGACCCTCGACGGTGACGTACCCACCGGCAGCGTGCACATCGTCGACCTGCCCGATCCCTCCGCCGCCCGCGCGTTCGCCTTCGACGAGCCGAACTACCAGGCCGGCGTGTACCGCGACGTGCTGCTGCGCCGGTGGCGCAACACGCTGGGGCGCACCATGTGGGACTTCCCGGGCGGTCGGACCGGCGGCAACCGATACCTCGTGCTCGGCCTCGGCCTCGGCACCGGCCAGGCCACCGACCTCGCCGTGCCGCCTCGACCAGGACGAGTTGATCGCGTACGGGCCGCTGCTCTCCGACGACGGCACCACCTGGCTGGGCACGGCGGCGCTGGTCCGGGCGCCCGACCAGGACACGGCACGCGGGCTCCTGACCCCGGACGGGTACGCCGCCATCGAGGTGCACACCTGGCAGTTCGGCGGGCGGCCGTCATGACCGAAGGAGACCCAGGGTTCGTGGAACGCGCACCGCAGCCACCGGACGGTGACGAGCGCAGCCTGCTCGTCGGCTGGCTCGCCTTCCATCGATCCGCCCTCGAGGCAAAGTGCGCGGGTCTCGACGCGGCGCAGCTCGTCGCGCGATCCGCCCCACCGTCGCCGCTCTCCCTGCTCGGTCTGGTGCGTCATGTCACCGAGATGGAGCGCGTCTACGCCGTCTGGGCGCTCGGACCGAAGGCCGACCTGGAGTGGGTGTGGGGGGACTACACCGACGGCGGCCCCGAGTGGGACATCGACGTCGACGCCACGATGGTGGACGAGTCGATGGCGGCGTGGGAACGGGAGCGGCTCAGCGCGGACGAACGCATCGGGCGGCACGCCTCGCTCGACTCGATCGGCGCGGGCAACGGCCACAGCGTGCGGTGGAACCTGCAGAAGCTCGTCGGGGAGTACGCCCGGCACAACGGCCACGCTGACCTGATCCGCGAACGAATCGACGGCCAGACCGGCGAGTAAGGGCGCTGGGGCGTCGCGACGACCGGGCGCTGCGCCGCACGCCGTGGGTCAGCCGGCGGTGGCGACCGCGGCCGACAACGCCGGCGCGAGGTCTCCGTTGCCGTCCACCACCACGCGGTCCAGCTCCAGCCAGTCCGCCATCAGGCGCAGCTCGTCGGACAGGGCCGCGGCGACCTCCCGCGGGTCGGCGCCGGGCTCGGCATGCACCCCGGGAACGCGCAGGGCTGACTCCTGCCGGTCGGCCTTGAGGTCGACGCGGGCGACCAGCCGGTCGCCGAGCAGGAACGGCAGCACGTAGTAGCCGTGGGTTCGTCGGCGGCCGGCGTGTAGAGGCTGATCCGGTAGCGGAAGTCGAAGAGCCGCTCGGTGCGGTCGCGGTCCCAGATCAGGGAGTCGAACGGTGACAGCAGCGCCCGCGCGTCGACCTGCGCGGGCTCCCGCGCAGCGTTCCAGGGGTACATCCGCTGGCGCAGCCCTTCGACCCGTACGGGCACCAGTTCGCCGGCCGCGACGAGCTCGGCGAAGCGCGCGCTGGCGCTGCGCGGCGCGGAAGCCGGAAGTACTCGCGCAGCTGCTTCTCGGTGGCGATGCCGAGTGCGCGGGCGGCCGCGAGCGGAGCAGCTCGCGTTGCGCCTCGTCGCGCGTCGGCACCGGCGCCGCGAGCACGGCCGTGCGGGAGCGACGCGCTCGGTGAGGTCGTAGAGCCGTTCGAAGCCGCGTCCGCGTCGCCGTGGTCACCCTTCCCGTGCAGAAGAGCCACTCGAGCGCGATCTTGGCGTCCTGCCAGTTCCACATCCGGCCGCCTTCGGCAGCCGGCCCGCGCCGGGCGACCGTCGAGGCTCGCCTTCGCCGCGGCGATCGGGCCGTACGCCACGGACCAGGGCGAACACCTCGTCGACCAGGCCCGGACGCTCCAGGGTCAGCCTGGTCATTCCCTCGATGACCGCCCACGGCGCCTGGATGGCGGGGTCCCAGGTGCTCGCGTAGTCCGGGGGAGGGCGGCCCGGGGCCCGGGTGGAGGTCCAGCCGTCCCAGACCCAGCGTTGCGCCGCTTCCATCCGCCACCGCAGGAGCGGATACGACACTGAGCGGCAGCATCGATGCCGCGTGCGCCCAGAACTCGAACAGCTCCCGCCCCTTAGTACGCCACGCCATCCGGTCGAGCAGTGCCCGCGAATAAGGCCCGAGGCGCGCGAACACCGGAAGGTAGTGCGAGCGACAGAGGACATTGACGGAGTCGAGCTGCAGGAGGCCCAGGCGGTCGATCACGTTGCGTACGTGGCGCACGTCCACCCGGCCCGCGGGTCGCGGGTCGGCGAAGCCCTGCGCGGCCAACGCGATCCGCCGCGCCGCGTCAAGGGAGACCTGCTCCGGCTGCGCACCACGTACCTTGCCCGGCACCGGTCGACCGCCCTCCTGCCGCCGCGCGCCGGACGTCGGGTCTGGCCCCGGTTGAGCCAGGTCGCGGGCCCCGGTACGCGGGCCGGCACGACCGTACCCCACGGGCCGGGACGCGGGAGGCTGCGGAAGTCGACTGATGACGCGCCGGCCGTACCGCTGCCAGTGCCCCTGCCAGTGCCCCTGCCAGCGCCCCCGCCAGCACTCCCATCAGCACTCCCATCAGCACTCCCGTCAGCACTCCCGTCAGCACTCCCGTCAGCACTCCCGCCGGCGCACGGCGAGCGTCGTCGGCCGGCGCGTGCACCATCGGCTACGTTGTGATCGGTCGGCGCCTCGCGGTGTCGGCACCGCGTCGGTCGGCGAAGGGCGGGACACGTGGGCCACACCATCGGGATCGATCTCGGTACGACCTACTCCGCCGCCGCCCGCGTCAACGAGCTCGGCAAACCGGAGCTGCTCGTCAACCGTGACGGCGACCGAATCACGCCGTCCGTCGTGCTGTTCCAGGACGAGCTCCCGATCGTCGGGACCATGGCCAAGCGGTCCGCGGCGACGGCGCCGCTCGACGTCGTGCAGTTCGTCAAGCGTTCGATGGGTGACCCGACCTGGAAGTTCGAGACGTCGGGCGGCACGTCGTACCGTCCCGAGGAGATCTCGGCGATCATCCTCCGGCGGCTGAAGGACGACGCCGAGCTGGTCCTCGACGGCGAGGTCACCAACGCGGTCATCACCGTCCCCGCATACTTCGACGACGCACCCCGGCGGGCCACGATGGACGCCGGGCGGATCGCCGGCCTCGACGTCCGGCGGGTGCTCAACGAACCGACCGCCGCGGCGCTGGCCTACGGCATCGACACCGCGGTCGACGGCACGGTCCTCGTCTACGACCTCGGCGGTGGCACCTTCGACGTCACGGTGATGGCCGTCGAGGGTGGTGAGTTCGACGTCCTGGCGACCCATGGCGACCGCAACCTCGGCGGTTTCGACTTCGACAACCTGCTCATGCGCCTGCTCGACGACGCGTTCCGTGCCGCGGGTGGACCGAGCCTGCTCGAGGATCCCGAGGCCGAGGCCGACCTGCGGGAGAAGGCCGAGATCGCCAAGCGAAGCCTCACGACCGTTGAGCAGACCAGGGTCGTCCTCGCGGCCGGGGGAGTGACGAAGGTCATCCCGCTGACGAGGGCGGCGTTCGAGGACGTGACGTCCAGCCTGCTCAGCCGGACCCGCGACATCGCCGAGATGGTGGTGGACGACGCGGGCCTGGACTGGGCGAAGGTCGAACCACGTCCTGCTCGCCGGCGGATCGACCCGGATGCCGATGATCGCGCGGATGCTCCAGCAGGCCGGCGCGCGGGCGCCGGCTCGCGGCGTCAACCCCGAACGAGGTCGTCGCGCTGGGCGCCGCCGTGCAGGCCCACCTCGTCGACGTCGACACCCAGGCCGGCCGGCCGTGGCCGGACAGCTCGCGGCTCCCGGTGCTCGTGTCGGCGGTCTCGATGCCGCGGGTCAGCGACGTGACGTCGCAGGGCCTCGGTGCGATCGCCGTCCGTCGTGGCGGCGTCTCGGAGGACGACGTGGAGAACGTCGTCATCATCCCCGCCAACACCAAGATCCCCGCCAGAAGCAGCCAGGTCTTCGAGACGATCCAGGACCACCAGACCCGGCTCAAGGTCGAGGTCACCCAGGGCGACGACGACGATCCGGCGTACGTCCGGGCGATCGGCGAGCAGACGTTCGCGATTCCGCCCTATCCCAAGGGTGCGCCGTTCGAGGTCGTCTACGCCTACGACATCGACCAAACCGTGTCCATCGAGATCCACGACCGGACGTCGGGTCGGCCGGTCGGGACGTTCGAGGTGGACAACGTGGCCACGATGGCCGAACAGGACGTCGTCGACGCCACGAACCGGATGCGGCTGCTCGACATCACCTGAGCCTCGCCATGGCAGACGACTTCTACGCCCTCCTCGAGATCGCGGCAGACGCCGACCGCGACGAGATCCGCGCCGCGATCACCCAGCAACGCCGGATCTGGGTTCGACGCCAGTCCAGTCCCGACCCCGAACGGCGCGCCCACGCCGAACAGCGCGTACGCGACGTCGACACGGCCGAGAAGGCGCTCCTCGACCCGACCACGCGTGCCGCCTACGACGCGACGCTGGCGCGGGAACGACGGGCCGCGCAGGGCCAGCCGGGGGCCGCCCGGCCATGACCAGCCGGCCGGCCATGACCAGCCGCCCGGCACGGACAGCCGCCAGCATCGGACGCCAGGTCGCCAGCACCGTCCGGGCGGCAACCCGCGGCTCGATCCCAGGCGGGCGGCCGGTAGGCGGTCGCACCACGGCGCCGGACCGCGGCCCAGCTCCGCGCACCATCCGGACGACGAGGGTCTCGACGACCATCTGGCCCGCGCCGAGGCGTACCTCGAGCAGTCCCGCTGGCGGCTCGCGCAGGCAGAGTTCGCGTACGTCCGCGAACGCGAGCCCGACAACCTCGCCGCCCTCCTGGGGCTCGGTGCCGCACACGTCGGCGCTGGCCGCGTCAAGGAAGGCTTGACACTGCTCGAACAGGCGCGCGCCAACCACCCCGAGGACGACGACGTGAAGCTGGCGCTGGCGACCGCGTGGTACGACTCGGCGATCGCCGGGCTCAGTGAGGTCGGTGAGACCCGCCGCCTCACCCGGCCGATGATCCTCTCGCGCCGCCAGCTCGTGCTCGTCAGGAGGAACCTGCGACGGATCCGCCGGCTCGAGCTCTCGGAGTGGCAGGCCACGATGTACGTCGAGGACCTGGCCGACCTCCTCGCCCAAGCCCGCAAGGCGGTGTGGACCCGCAGCGAGCACGTCCGCTTCTATGCGCTCCCGTTCGCCGGGGCGCTGCTGCTCGCGTTCCTCCCGAACGTCGAGTCGCTCCGGATCATGGGCGGGTTCTGGCTCGTGGCGATCCTCGCGGTCTATGTCGTACGCCATCGCCAGCCGGGATGGAAGTACCACCGCCGCAGCGTGACCCGCTCCCGCCGCAGGCCGTTCGGCGGGGTCGTGAAGAAGGGACTCTGACGATGCCGCGTTCGACCACCGGCCTGACCAGGACGGGACACCGGTCGGGCTCCTGTCACCGTCGATAGCTCATTCGGTGCAACGACCGCAGCGTTCGCGTCATGGCTGCCGACGGCATTCGTTCCTAGGCTGAGGCCCCACACGGACGAGGCGGGCGGAGGACGCGATGCGGCGGGCGGCGCACTTCGATCAGGGCGGCGCGACCTATGCCGACCGCCTCTACACCGCCGGTCAGGTGGCCGAGCCGCTCGACGACCTCGAGGCTGTCGGGCCCGACGAGGTGAGCAGGTACCGCACCGAGGGGTTCCTGGCCGTCCGCCGGGCGCTGTCCGGCGAGGAGGTGGCGGCCGCCCTGGCCGGCCTCGAGTCGCTGGCGCGGCCGGACTCGCCCGTCGACGCGCAGTACGAGAAGTGGGCGGAGGACGCGTTCGACGACCTCTCCCCGGCGCAGCGGCTCGACGCGACCCGGAAGTTCATGTCGTTCGCCCGGCACGAGGAGAGGCTTGCCGCGCTGGCCCACCACCCCGCGATCACGGGGATCGTGGCGGCCATGCTGGGTGGCGATCCGGTGATGTTCCAGGACATGGCACTGCTGAAGCCACCGGGCGGCGGGCGCGAGAAGCCGTGGCACCAGGACAACGCGTACTTCCACCTGGTGCCGGGCACTCCGATCGTCGGCGTCTGGATCGCGCTCGACGAGGCGACGCTGGCCAACGGGTGCATGCGGGTGATTCCCGGTTCGCATCGCGACGGTCCGGTGCGCCACGCGTTCCTGCGCGACCTGCAGATCTGCGACGGCGACGTGCCCGTCGAGCGCGGGACCGCCGTTCCCCTGCCGGCTGGCGGGCTGATGTTCTTCGACGGCCTGCTCCAGCACGGGACGCCCACCAACCTGACCGACACGAGGCGGCGAGCCGTGCAGTTCCACTACACCGTCGCAGCGGCGGTGTCGACATCCGACGACGAGCACCGCGCGACATTCGGCTGGGTCGACGGAGCCCAGTGCTGAGAGGGGAACACCGATGACAGCGACGCACGGAGATGACCGCACGGCGTCCCGGCGCACCGTCCTGCGCGGCGGTGGCCTCCTCGCCGCGATGTCGCTCGCCGGCTGCGACCTGCTGTCGACCGAGCCGAAGGCGTCCCAGCGAGGGCCCGCCGCCAAGGGCCGGCCCGCGGCCGACGCGAAGGAGGCTCCCGGTCTCACCCGCCAGGTGCGGGCCGGCAAGCTTCCGCCGCTTGCGAAGCGGCTGCCGGCGCAACCGCTCGTCGTGACGCCGAACGACCGCGCCGGGGTCTATGGCGGAACCTGGCGGTCCGCCCTGCTCGGTCCCGCCGACACGTCGTGGCTCGGGCGTACGGTCGGCTACGAGAGCCTCCTGCGCTGGGACACCGGCTGGACGAAGGTGCTCCCCAACATCGCGGAGGGCTACGAGATCGGGGCGGACAGGCGCAGGTACGTCTTCACGTTGCGGGAGGGCATGCGCTGGTCCGACGGCGAGCCGTTCACCGCCGACGACGTCGTGTTCGCCTGCTCCGACGTGCTCGGCAATGCGACGCTCTATCCCGCGGGTCCGCCGCTCTTCCTGGCGACCAGCAAGGGCCCGGCCCGGGTCGCGAAGGAGGACGAGCGCACGGTCTCGTTCACCTTCGAGGATGCACCCGGCCTGTTCCTGACCAACCTCGCCACCGGCGGCGGACTCCCGCTCACGGCCATGCCACGCCACTACCTCACCGAGTTCCACCAGGCCCACAACCCCGAGGTCGGCGCGGTCGCGAAGCAGGAGGGCTTCTCCGACTGGGCGGCGTTGTTCGCGGCGAAGGCCGACCACTGGGCCAATGCCGACCTCCCGACGCTCTGTGCGTGGAAGGTCGCCCGCCCGCTCGGCGAGTCCAACCGGGTCGTCGTCGAACGCAACCCCTACTACTGGAAGACCGATCCGGACGGTCGCCAACTGCCGTACCTCGACAGCGTGGTGTTCGACGTCCTGCAGAACGACCAGGTGATCCTGCTGAAGGCGAGCAACGGCGAGCTGGACATGCAGGCACGCCACATCAACGTCCTTACCAACAAGCCGGTTCTCGCCCGCAACCGCGAGAAGGGCAGCTTCGACTTCTTCAAGATCCAACCCTGCTTCGAGAACCAGATGATCATCGCCCTCAACCTCACGCACGAGGATCCCGGGCTCCGGTCGTTCTTCCAGAACCGTGACGTGCGGATCGGCCTCTCCCACGCGATCGACCGCAAGGAGATCATCACGTCGGTGTTCCAGCGCCAGGGCCGGCCGTGGCAGGCGGCGCCGCGACCCGAATCGCCCTTCCACGACAGGGAGTTCGGCACGCAGTACCTCGCGTACGACGTCGAGCGGGCCAAGGAGGCGCTGGACGGCGCCGGCTACCGCAGGCGGGACCGGCAGGGCTTCCGGCTCCTTCCGGACGGCCGACGGATCTCCATCGACGTCGAGGTGGCCTCGCCCGCCCTGGTGCCGTACTGGACCGATGCCATGCAGCTCGTTCGCGGCTACTGGGAGGCGGTCGGGGTCGAGATGCGGGTCAAGGCGGAGGACCGTTCGCTGTTCTACGAACGCAAGGAGGCCAACAAGCCCGACGCCACCGTGTGGACCGGCTCGGGCGGACGGGAGTTCGACGTCGTGCTCGACCCGCGGTGGTACTTCCCGTTCAGCACCGAGTCCAACTTCGCGATCCCGTGGGCGACCTGGTTCACGTCCAACGGCGAGAGCGGCATGCGCCCTCCCGCTCCCGCGCGGCGGCAGATGTCGTTGTACCGCGAGCTCCAGCAGACCCCCGACGACGCCGGGCGGACGGGGCTGATGAAGGAGATCCTCGCGATCGCCCGGACGGAGTTCTACGTCCTCGGCACGGTGCTCGAGGAGGAGGGGTACGGCATCGTCACCGACCGGATGCACAACGTCCCTGCGTCGATGCCGGAGTCGCACCTGTACAACACGCCGGGTCCCACCAACCCCGAGCAGTACTTCGTCGACGGCTGAGCCCGCACCTCGTACACGCCGTACACTCGCGGCGTATGCGCCCGCGGCTGGACTACCGCCGACCGGAGGTCTGGACCGAGCTGGCCGCCGACCTCGGCCGCACGTTCGTACCCGTCCCGTCGCGCAATGCCGGCCACGTCCGGTGCGGACCGGACTGGTCCTGGCGCTTCGCCCACTACGACTACGATCTGTGGCTCGTCTGCGAGGGACAGGGCCGCGGGACCATCGCCGGCCAGGCGTTCACCGTCGCGCCCGGCACCCTCCTCGTCATGCGGCCGGGTGACACCGGCTGGATCACGCAGGACCCGGCGGACCGGCTCACCGTCACCTACGCGCACTTCGACTTCGTGGCTCCCGACACCTGGGAGCCGGCGTCCGTGCCCTCCGACCGGCTGCCCTCGCGCCACATCAGGCTGCACGACTTCCGGTCGGTCCACGACCCGCTGCTCGACGTCGTACGCCTGCTCGAACAGGCCGAGCCACTCGCCGCGCTCGAGGCCCGCCTGATCCTCGCCCAGGTGTTCCTCACGGTCGTCCGGCAGGACGCCGCGGCGGCTGGCCTCGCGCCGTCCTCGGTCGACACGCGGGTGGAGAAGGTCATGCGGTACGTCCGGGAGCGCCCGTCGGAACGCCCTGGCATCGCCGCCGCGGCCGCGGTCGCCGGGGTCTCGCCCTCGCACCTGCGCCGGCTCTTCGGCCGGGAGCTCGGCATGAGCTTCCGCACGTTCGTGCTCCGGTCCCGGATGGACAAGGCCAGGTCGGTCCTGCAGGAGTCCACGCTCTCGGTGGGGGAGATCGCCCGCAGTCTCGGCTACCCCGACGTCGTGCTGTTCAGCCGCCAGGTCCGGGCCTACTACGGGATGTCGCCGAGCGAGCTCCGCCAGGCCCGGTGACGGAGCACCGGCGCCTGGGGGCGGCACGCCGGACGCCTGCCGGCGGGGCGTACCTGACCGCATAGGATCGGCGAGTCGCATCCGTACTGTCCGTAGGCACCATCCCGTACGCCAGGAGCCCACCGTGTCCGAGATCACCGTCTCCCTTCTCCTCACCGGCGAGCACGTCGAGCGCACGGTGACGACGGGCACGACGGCGGGCGAGCTCTTCGCGGCGGACCGGTCGGTGATCGCCGCGCGTGTCAATGGCGAGCTCCGCGATCTCGCGCGGGTGCTGTCCGCCGGCGACGAGGTGGAGCCGGTCGAGATCGGCTCCGAGGACGGCCGGGCCATCCTTCGGCACTCGACCGCCCACGTGATGGCCCAGGCCGTGCAGGAGCTGTTTCCCGAGGCGAAGCTGGGCATCGGCCCTCCGATCGAGAACGGCTTCTACTACGACTTCGACGTCCGCGTCCCGTTCACCCCGGACGACCTCGAGCGCATCGAGACCCGGATGCGGCAGATCGTCAAGGAACGCCAGCGGTTCTCCCGACGGGCGGTCTCCGACGACGAGGCCCGCACCGAGCTTGCCGGCGAGCCGTACAAGCTGGAGCTGATCGGCCTGAAGGGCAGCGCCGGCGGGGCCGCCGAGGGCGCGAGCGTCGAGGTCGGTGGCGGCGAGCTGACGATCTACGACAACCTCCGCGGTGACGAGCTGGCCTGGAAGGACCTCTGCCGCGGCCCGCACCTGCCGACGACGCGCCACATCCCGGCGTTCAAGCTGATGCGGGTCGCCGCGGCGTACTGGCGGGGTGACGAGCGCAACACGCAGCTGCAGCGGATCTACGGCACCGCCTGGGAGACCAAGGACGCGCTCAAGGCACACCTCGAGATGCTCGCCGAGGCCGAACGCCGCGACCACCGGCGACTCGGTGCCGAGCTCGACCTGTTCAGCTTTCCGGAGGAGATCGGGTCCGGGCTCGCCGTCTGGCACCCCAAGGGCGGCACGATCCGCCGGATCATGGAGGAGTACTCCCGGCGGCGGCACGAGGACTCGGGCTACGAGTTCGTCTACACCCCGCACATCGCCAAGGAGAGCCTGTTCCAGACCTCGGGCCACCTGGAGTGGTACGCCGACGGGATGTACGCCCCGATGGAGGACGACGGGCACAACTACTACCTCAAGCCGATGAACTGCCCGATGCACGTGATGATCTACCGCTCCCGCGGTCGGTCCTATCGCGAGCTTCCCCTGCGGCTGTTCGAGTTCGGCACGGTCTACCGCTATGAGAAGTCCGGCGTCGTGCACGGCCTGACCCGCGCCCGCGGCTTCACCCAGGACGACGCGCACATCTTCTGTACGCCCGAGCAGTTGCAGGACGAGCTCGCCTCGCTGCTCGCCTTCGTCATCGGCCTGCTGCGCGACTACGGTCTCACCGACTTCACCGCCGACCTCTCCACCCGGCCGGAGAAGTTCGTCGGCGAGATCGAGGAGTGGAACACCGCCGAGGCCGCCCTCGAGGAGTCGCTCAAGCGGGCCAACGTGCCCTATGCCATCGCCGAGGGCGAGGGTGCGTTCTACGCACCGAAGATCGACATCCACGTCAAGGACGCGATCGGACGCAAGTGGCAGCTCTCCACGCTGCAGGTCGACTTCCAGCTGCCGGGCCGGTTCGACATCGAGTACCAAGCCGCCGACGGCAGCCGGAAGCGGCCGTACATGATCCACCGGGCTCTGTTCGGCTCCGAGGAACGCTTCTTCGGCATCCTGCTCGAGCACTACGCCGGTGCGTTCCCACCCTGGCTCGCTCCGGTGCAGGTCGTCCTGATCCCGATCGCCGAACGGCACGAGGACTACCTCGCCGAGGTGGCGGAAAAGCTTGCCAGGCAGGGGATCCGGGCCGATGTCGACAGGTCCGACGACCGGATGCAGAAGAAGATCCGGACCGCCCAGACGCACAAGGTGCCGTACATGCTGCTGGCCGGCGACCGCGACGTCGAGGAGGGCGCGGTGTCGTTCCGCTACCGCGGTGGCGAGCAGAAGAACGGCGTCCCGATCGACGAGGCGGTCGCCGAGATCGTCTCCGCGGTCGAACGCCGGATCCAGCTCTGAGGCCTTCCGCTCGCGCGGCAATCTCAGGTGATCATCAAACCTCCGGTGGGCCATGGCACAGAGCTCCCGCTGTGCACCGGCGCGCAGTGGGCCTAGGTTCGTCAGTCACGGGGAGTCGAAGTTCCGCACTCGTCAGGGAGCGTACGGATGTACGACTACGACCTGCTCGTCATCGGTTCCGGCCCGGGTGGGCAGAAGGCGGCGATCGCCGGCACCAAGCTCGGCCGGCGGACGGCTGTCGTGGAGAAACGGCACATGCTCGGCGGCGTCTGCATCAACACGGGCACCATCCCGTCCAAGACGCTTCGTGAGGCGATCCTCTACCTCACGGGCCTCAACCAGCGGGAGCTCTACGGCACGTCGTACCGGCTCAAGTCCGACATCACGGTGGGCGACCTGTCGGCGCGCACCCAGCACGTGATCGGTCGCGAGATCGACGTGATCCGCAGCCAGCTGGCCCGCAACCACGTCGACATGCTGCTCGGCGAGGCGCGCTTCGTCGACCCGCACACCGTCGCCGTCGTCGCGGCCGACGGGGGCGTCCGCAACGTCACCGCCGACCGGATCGTCATCGCGGTCGGAACCCGGCCGGCGCGCCCCGACTCGGTGGCATTCGACGGCCGTACCATCGTCGACTCCGACCAGCTGCTCGAGATGGACCGGATCCCGGCGTCGATGGTCGTCGTGGGCGCCGGGGTGATCGGAATCGAGTACGCCTCGATGTTCGCCGCCCTCGGCACCAAGGTGACCGTCGTCGAACGCCGCGACCGGATGCTCGACTTCTGCGACCTCGAGATCGTGGAGGCCCTGAAGTACCAGCTGCGCGATCTCGCGGTCACCTTCCGCTTCCGCGAGACCGTGTCCCGGGTGGAGCGCCACGACGCCACCACCCTCACGGTGCTCGAGAGTGGCAAGAAGATCCCGGCGGACATGGTGATGTACTCCGCCGGTCGCCAGGGCGTCACCGACGTGCTCGCGCTCGACAAGGCCGGCCTCGAGGCGGACGCCCGTGGCAGGATCAAGGTGGACGAGCAGTTCCGGACAGCGGCACCGCATATCTACGCCGTCGGTGACGTCATCGGATTTCCGGCGCTCGCCGCGACCTCGATGGAGCAGGGCCGACGGGCCGCCTATTACGCGTTCGACGAGCCCGTCGTCGGCAAGCTCGGCGAGCTGCAGCCGATCGGCATCTACGCCATCCCCGAGATCAGCTATGTCGGACGCACCGAGGACGAGCTCACCCAGGACAACGTCCCGTTCGAGGTCGGCATCTCCCGCTACCGCGAGCTGGCCCGTGGCGCGATCCTCGGCGACTCCTACGGCATGCTCAAGCTGCTCGTCCACGCCGACGACCGCACCCTGCTCGGCGTCCACGTGTTCGGCACCGGCGCGACGGAGCTGGTCCACATCGGACAGACCGTGATGGGGTGCGGCGGCACCATCGACTATCTCGTCGACACGGTGTTCAACTACCCGACCCTCGCGGAGTCGTACAAGGTGGCGGCCCTCGACGCCATGAACAAGATGCGGGCCGTCCAGCGTTTCCTCGACTGACGCGCGGCCGGCGACGCTACCGGGATGGCTTCGTCCGGCCCGCTCGGAAGTGACCGGCCGGCTCAGCGGCAGCTCCCTGGGCTCCTGCACGGGTAGCTCGAGCATCACCCTGGCGACCCGCTTGTCGGTGGCAGTCGACCGGCGGCGCGGGTGGTTCGTCGTCCACAGCCCGGCCGACCGTAGGATCGGGCGGGTGGAGGAGCCGGAAGAGCTACGGCAGGACGGCGCGGGGGCACCCGATGCGTTCGAGCGGCTCTGGACGCCGCACCGGATGGCCTACATCCTCGGTGAGAACAAGCCGAGCGGGAACGGCCCGGGTGACGGGTGTCCCTTCTGCGAAATCCCCAAGCGCAGCGACGAGGACGGGCTGGTCGTCCGCAGGGGGAGCGCCGCCTACGTCGTGCTCAACCTGTACCCCTACAACCCCGGGCACCTCATGGTCTGCCCCTACCGTCACGTCGCCGACTACCCCGACCTCACCACCGACGAGACGGTCGAGGTCGCCGAGCTGACCAAACACGCCATCACCGCGCTGCACACCGTGGCCCGTCCCCAGGGCTTCAACATCGGCATCAACCAGGGGCCCGTGGCAGGCGCCGGCATCGCCGCCCACCTGCACCAGCACGTGGTGCCACGGTGGGGCGGCGACGCCAACTTCATGCCGGTCGTGGGCCGGACGAAGGTGCTGCCGCAGCTGCTGCGGGACACGAGAGACCTGCTCGCGAACGCCTGGCCGGGCTAGCCGGACCGGGCCCTGCCCGTCCTCGTGGTCAGAGCTGGGACAGGAACGTGAAGATCGTGTCGCCGTGGCCGGGCAGCCCCTCGTGCTTGTAGTCGGGGTAGATCCGGAGCTGCTTCGGGCTGGTGATCTTGTTGTACGCCGCGAACTGCGTGGACGGCGGACACACCGTGTCGCCCAGGCCGACGCCCATCAGGGTCTCGGCCTGGATCCGCGATGCGAGGTGCTGGACGTCGATGTAGCCGAGCTTGGTGAAGATCTCCTCCTCCCGCTCGTGCAGCGGGTCGAAGCGGCGGAACCACTCCTGGATCTCGGCGTACGCGTCCTTGGCCAGGTCGAGCTCCCACACCCGCTGGTAGTCGCTGAGGAACGGGAAGATCGGCGCCGCCAGCTTGATCCGGGGTTCGAGGGACGCGCAGGCGAGCGTGAGCCCGCCGCCCTGGCTGCCGCCCGTCGCGCCGACCCGCGCGCCGTCGACGTCGTCCATGTCCATGACGATCCGGGCGAGCAGGGCGGTGTCGAGGTAGACGTGCCGGTAGTAGAGCTTGTCGCTGTCGTCGTCGATACCGCGGATGATGTGGCCGCGCAGGGTCCATCCCGTGACGCCGCCGACGTCCTCGGAGAGCCCGCCCTGGCCACGGCAGTCGAGAGCCGCCGTGGTGAAGCCCAGGGCGGCGTAGTTGAGCATGTCCGACCAGTCGGGAGACCGGCCGGAGTAGCCGTGGAACTGCAGGACGGCCGGGTGCGGTGCGGCTGCGTTCCTGGGACGGACCAGCTTGGCGTGGACGCGGGCGCCGCCCGTGCCCTGGAACCACAGGTGCAGGCACTCCGCGAACGGCGTCTGGAACTCGGCGGACTCCAGCTCCACCTTCGGGTCGACCGAATCGAGGTCGGCCAGTGCGGTGTCCCAGTATTCGTCGAAGTCGGCGGGGCGGGGGTTCGTGCCCTGGTAGGTCGCGAGCCGCTCCCGCGGCATGTCGAAGGTCAGTGGCATCCGGAGATCCTCCCTGGAGGGGTTGGCAGGTCCTGTGTCATGGCTGGTGGAGCTTGGCGGCGATCGCCGCGATCTCGGCGTGGTCTCCGGGCGCGGGCTGCCAGGGGAGGACCAGCGGATCGTCGGCGTACCGGGGGATCACGTGGAAGTGGAGGTGGAACACGGTCTGCCAGGCGGCCGCACCCGAGCTCTGGATGAGGTTGACGCCGCTCGCGCCCAGGCGGTCGCGGACCCGCCGGGCCAGCTGCTGGGCGAGCAGGGTGCACGCGGTGACGTCGTCGGGCTCGGCGTCGCACAGGTCGGTGCTGTGGGCGCGGGGCACGACGAGCAGGTGACCGGGGGTGGCGGGGTTGATGTCCATGAACGCGACCGCCCGCTCCTCCTCGGCGACCAGCGTGCCCGACAGCTCGCCGGCCAGGATCCGGCAGAAGACGCATGGGTCGGCTGACATGCCTGGCAGCGTAGCCAGCGAAGCGCCCGGTCAGGCGTACGGACTTCCACACCCGGCCAAACGGCACCCGCGCACCGGCGGGCGCCAGGCGCGCGCCTGGCTGAGCGTGACCAGGCGCTTCCGGCGGGGAAAGGCCGCCAGGGAAGTACGTGGCGGCGGACGACCCGCGGGTTCCTCCGCCGCCACGCACGCGGGTCAGGTCTCGTCGGCCGCCTGCGTCTCACGCATCCGCTGCGCGACGTTGGACGGCATCGCCTCGTAGTGCACGAACCTCCGGGTGAAGGTGCCGGTGCCGTGCGACATGGACCGCAGGTCGGTCGCGTACCTCGTGATCTCGATCTGGGGTACCTCCGCCTTGACCAGCGTCCGCCCGCCACCCTCGCCGACCGGTTCGGTGCCGAGCACCCGGCCCCTCCGGCTGGACAGGTCGCCCATGACGGTGCCGACGTACTCGTCGGCGACGAGGACGGACAGCAGGTCGACCGGCTCCAGCAGGTTGACGGTTCCGTTCTTCGCCGCCTCGCGGAGAGCCACCGAACCGGCGGTCTGGAACGCCATGTCGGAGGAGTCGACGCTGTGTGCCTTGCCGTCGTACAGCGTCACCCGGATGTCCACGACCGGATAGCCCGCCACGACCCCACGCTCCATCTGCGCGCGGATGCCCTTCTCGACGCTCGGGATGAACTGGCGGGGTACGGCACCCCCGACGACCTTGTCGACGAACTCGAAGCCGGTGCCCTCGGCCGCCGGCTCCACCTCGATGTCGCAGACGGCGTACTGGCCGTGGCCGCCGCTCTGCTTGACGTGCCGACCCTTGCCCGTGGACTTGCCGCCGAACGTCTCACGCAGGGGAACCCGCACCGGGACCTGGTCGACCTGGACGCCGTACCTGTTGGCGAGCCGGTCGAGCGCCACGTCGATGTGTGCCTCGCCCATGCACCACAGGACCAGCTGGTGGGTCTCGGCGTTGTGCTCGATGCGGAGGGTCGGGTCCTCGGCGGCGAGTCGCTGGATCCCCAGTGACAGCTTGTCCTCGTCGGCCTTGGCGTGTGCGGTGACGGCGATCGGGAGGAGTGGCTCGGGCATCGACCACGGCTTCATCAGCAGCGGATGGTCCTTGTCCGAGAGCGTGTCGCCGGTCTCGGCGCGGGTCAGCTTGCCGATGGCGCAGATGTCGCCCGCGACGCAGTGGTTGAGGGTCCGCTGGAGCTTGCCGAGCGGGGACGAGAGCGTGCCGACCTTCTCGTCCTCGTCGTGGTCCTCGTGCCCGCGCGCGTCGTCGACGAACGCCGAAAGGTGACCGGACACGTGCAGGACCGCATCGGGTCGGATCGTCCCGGAAAAGACGCGGACCAGGCTGATCCTGCCGACGTACGGGTCGGAGAACGTCTTGACGACCTCCGCCAGCAGCGGGCCGTTGGGATCGCAGCTGATCCCGGGTACCGCCTTGCCCTGGGGCGTGAAGACTTCGGGCTGGGGATGTTCCAGAGGTGACGGGAACGCGCTCGTCATCACCTCGAGCAGTTCGGCCATACCGACACCGGTCGTGGAACAGACCGGCAGCACCGGGAAGAACGACGCGTGCGCGACGGCCTTCTCGAGGTCGTCGATCAGCACCTTGGCGTCGATCGCCTCACCGTCGAGGTAGCGGTCCATGAGGCCCTCGTCCTCGGACTCCTCGATGATCCCCTCGATCAGCTCACCACGTGCGAGCTCCGCCTGCTCGGCGTACTCGCCGACCGGTTCGCCCTCGGTACGGCTGCCCGAGGAGTAGTCGAAGAGCTTCTCCGACAGGAGCCCGACGAGACCCGTCACCTCGCCCTGCCCGTCGACCGGGAGGTAGAGCGGGAGGACCTTCTCGCCGAAGGCGGCCTGCGCCTGCGCGAGCACCGCGGAGTACTCCGCGCGCACATGGTCCAGCTTCGTGATCACCACCGCGCGGGGCATGCCGACGGCGGCACATTCGTGCCAGAGCGCCTGGGTGGCACCGTCCACGCCCTCGGCGGCGGACAGGACGAACAGCGCACAGTCCGCGGCCCGCAGTCCGGCCCGCAACTCGCCGACGAAGTCGGCATATCCGGGCGTGTCGAGCAGGTTGACCTTGACGCCGCCGTGGCTGAGCGGAGCCAGCGAGAGCCCGATCGAGCGTTGCTGGCGGTGCTCCACCTCGTCGAAGTCGCTGACCGTCGCACCCTCCTCGACCCGGCCGGCGCGGGGTATCGTCCCGGTCGCCACGAGGAGGGCCTCGACCAACGTCGTCTTGCCTGAACCGGAAGGGCCGACCAGAGCGATGTTGCGTACGACATCGGGCTGGTCGGCCGTAGGTGCCGTGACGGCCGCTCCGCCTGGGGTGTTGTGCTTGTCAGCCATGGGCGTCGCCTCCTTGCGCGCACAAGCGTGAAGCCGGACGCGCCCGGATGGGTGGCCGCCGATCGGGCGGCGCCCTGACATGTGGATTTCCACCATTCACCCAGCCAGACCGGCGCACAAGCCCTTCGGGCGTGTTGACGGAACTGGCCCGCCGGGGAGGTGTCGACGGACCGCGGCGGGCGCCGCCGCAGAGCGCGGCACGCCGACCCGTCCGTGCCGTGGGGGAGCGCCGCCCGAGTAGCATCGGCGCGTCCTGCCATGCGCCCCCCGACGAGCGGCGATCACGACATGTTGCGACGGTTCCACCAGTTCTGGATACGCCTGTTGACGCCCGCGGCGCGGTTCTTCCTCCGGGTGGGCATCGGCCCTGACGTCGTGACCCTCGTCGGCACGCTGGGTGTGTGTGCCGGGGCGCTCGGCTTCTACCCCAGGGGCGAGCTGTTCTGGGGCACGGTCGTGATCACGTTGTTCGTGTTCTCCGACATGGTCGACGGGCTGATGGCGCGGATGTCCGGCCGCTCGTCCAGGTGGGGTGCGTTCCTCGACTCCACGCTCGACCGGGTGGGCGACGCGGCTGTCTTCGGTGGGCTCGCCCTGTGGTACGCCGGAGGGGGCCAGAGCTTCCTGCTCGCCTGCGTGGCGCTCTACGACCTCGTGATGGGCAGTGTGACGTCGTACGCCAAGGCACGCGCCGAGAGCCTCGGCATGACCGCCAACGTCGGCATCGCCGAACGCGCCGACCGGCTGGTGGCGGTGCTCGTGGCCACCGGCCTGTCCGGCCTCGGCATCCCGTTCCTGCTCCCGCTGGTGCTGGGGCTGCTGGCCGTGGCGAGCACGGTCACCGTCGTCCAGCGGATGGTCGCCGTACGCCGCCAGGCGCTCGAGCCCGAGTCCGGCGGACCGGGGTCGACCTCGGCCGGCGCGGCCGGTGCCACCCCCAAGGAGACCCGGTGACGGCGGACGGAGCGGCGGCCACGCCCCTTCCGGCCCGGCTCAAGGACGCGGGTGTGGTCGCGGCGTACTCCGCGGGCTGGGCGATCCTGCGCAAGCTTCCCGAAGGCGCGGCCTTCGGCGCCCTGGGGACACTGGCCGACCTCGCCTGGCTCCGGCGCACCAAGGGCGTCCGGCAGCTGCAGCGGAACCTCTCCCGCGTCCGGCCCGACCTCGGGGAGGCCGAGCTCCGAAGGCTCACCCGAGCGGGGATGCGGTCCTACTTCCGGTACTGGTGCGAGGCGTTCCGGCTGCCCGACGTGACGCCCGAGGACATCGACCGTACGGTCGTGACCCACGGCGAGGACCGGTTCTGGGAAGGCGTCAAGAGCGGTCAGGGTCTGGTCGCGGCGCTCCCGCACATGGCCAACTGGGACTTCGCCGGAGCGTGGGCCAGCCTCCACGGTGCGGCCGTCACGACGGTGGCCGAGCGACTTCGGCCCGAGCGGCTGTTCGACCGGTTCGTGGCCTACCGCACCGCGCTCGGCATCGAGGTGGTCCCGACCACCGGCGGCGAGGACCCGATGCGGATCCTCGGCGACCGGCTGCGTGCCGGTGGCCTGGTCTGCCTGGTTGCCGACCGGGACCTGTCCACCCGTGGAGTGGACGTGAGCTTCTTCGGGCAACAGTCCCGGATGCCCGCCGGACCCGCCGCCCTCGCCGTCCGTACCAACGCGGCGCTGATGCCGGTCACCATGTGGTACGACGGCCCCACGATGCACATCAGGTTCCACGACGTCCTGGAGAAGCCGGCCGGAGGTCGGCACGCCATCCGGACCCTCACCCAGCAGATCGCCGACGCGTTCGCAGAGGGGATCGCCGAGCACCCCGACGACTGGCACATGTTGCAGCGCCTGTGGCTCGCCGACCTGGAGCCCTCGCACCGCGCCGTGCTGCAGGGCCAGCAGGCGGCCGGATGACCGGGTGCGGTGACGGGCCGGGGAGCGGCCAGCCGGCCCGCCAGGATCCTGGTGCGGTGGTGACGCGGTGAGGGTCGGAGTCGTCTGTCCGTACTCCCTCGACGTCCCGGGCGGTGTGCAGAACCACGTCCGCGACCTGGCCGAGGTGCTCATCGACCTGGGCCACTCGGTCTCGGTGCTCGCGCCCGCCGACGACGACACGCCCGTTCCGCCGTACGTCGTGCCGGCGGGCCGCGCGGTGCCGGTGCCCTACAACGGTTCGGTCGCGAGGCTCGCCTTCGGTCCGGTCTCGGCGGCCCGCGTACGCCGGTGGATCAGGGAGGGAAGGTTCGACGTCCTCCACATCCACGAGCCGGCCACACCGTCGCTCTCGCTCCTCGCGCTCTGGGCGGCGACCGGTCCGATCGTCGGGACCTTCCACACCGCGATGTCCCGGTCCCGGATGATGAGTGCCGCGGCCTCGATCCTGCGGCCGGCGCTCGAGAAGATCAGCGCCCGGATCGCCGTGAGCGAGCCGGCGCGGGCGACGCTGGTCCAACACATGGGCGGCGAGCCCGTGGTGATCCCCAACGGGTTGTTCGTGGACCGGATCGCCGCCGCGCGCCCCAGGCCCGAGTGGCGTACGGGCGACGGCACCATCTCGTTCCTCGGTCTCCTCGACTCGCCGCGCAAGGGCCTGTCCGTCCTGCTCCGTGCGTTCCCCGAGATCTGGCGCTCCCGTCCTGGCGTACGCCTGCTGGTCGCCGGCCGGGGAGACGTCGACGACGCGCGGTCCTCACTACCGAAGGAGTGCCGTTCGGCGGTGTCGTTCCTCGGCACGGTGGACGACGCGACCAAGGCGGAGATGTTCGCGAGCTCCGACATCTACGTCGCACCGCAGACGGGGGGTGAGTCGTTCGGCATCGTGCTCGTCGAGGCGATGGCCGCCGGTGCGCCCGTCCTCGCCAGCGACCTCGACGCGTTTCGCCTGGTGGTGGAGGGCGGGCGGATCGGACGGCTGTTCGACGTCGGGGACTCGGCGGCGCTGGCGGCGTCGGCGACCGCACTCCTGGAAGATGGCACCGAGCGCGACCGGTTGCGGGACGCCGCCCGGCTCGCGGTCCGCAGGTATGACTGGAGCAGCGTCGGCAAGGAGATCCTGGCCGTCTACGAGATGGTGTCCCAGGGCCCGGCCGGCGTCGCCGAGGCGGCCACCGGAGGCGGTCCCCGTTGAACTGGGCCGTCCTCGTCGTCGTCCTGC
Source organism: uncultured Actinomycetota bacterium (assembly GCA_963721745.1). Classification (GTDB taxonomy): domain Bacteria; phylum Actinomycetota; class Actinomycetes; order Propionibacteriales; family Actinopolymorphaceae; genus Thermasporomyces. The sequence goes on from CAVRKO010000013.1 coordinate 452,411, forward strand.
TGGCTGTCGTCGGCGTCTACCTGTCCTGGACGGCCGGTCGCATCGACCGCCTGCACGCCCGCCTGGACGCCGCGCGTGCGGCGCTCGACGCCCAGCTGTTCCGGCGGTCGGCGGTGGCCCTCGAAGTGGCGACCTCCGGCCTGCTCGACCCGGCCACCTCGCTCCTCGTCGTCGACGCCGCCCACCGGGCCCGCGCCGAGGGCGACAGCGACCGCGAGGTCTTCGAGTCCGACCTCTCCAAGGCGCTCGCGGCGGCGTTCCCCGACGCGGAGACGGTGCGGGAGCTGGGCGCGGAGCCGGGAGCCAGCGACCTCCTGGGCGAGCTCGGCGCCGCGTGCCGGCGGGTCGAGATGGCGCGCCGCTTCCACAACGACAGCGTGGCCACCGCACGCGCTCTCCGTTCCCGCCGGCTGGTCCGGTGGTTCCGGCTGGCTGGCCACGCGCCGATGCCCGACATGGTGGAGATGGACGCCGCTCCTCCGCAGGGCCTGTCCTCGTGAGCCGCGCCGTCGAACCGGTACGCCTCCTCAACCGGGCCAGTTCCCTCCGAGTGGCCCTGGAACGTGAGGCCACCCCGCGACCTACGATGGAGGCGCTTCCCCACATCCTTCTCCCCACGAGGTAGACCGTGACCGAACCCCAGTCCGCTCCCACCACCCCGGTTAGCGCCAACGGTTCCGCCGACGCGCCCGTCACCGCCCCCGTCACCGGCACGGCGAAGGTCAAGCGCGGTATGGCGGAGATGCTCAAGGGCGGCGTGATCATGGACGTGGTCACCCCGGAGCAGGCGAAGATCGCCGAGGACGCCGGCGCGGTGGCGGTGATGGCGTTGGAACGCGTACCCGCCGACATCCGCGTCCAGGGCGGCGTGGCCCGCATGAGTGACCCCGACATGATCGACGGCATCGTCAACGCCGTCTCGATCCCGGTCATGGCCAAGGCGCGGATCGGTCATTTCGTCGAGGCCCAGCTGCTGCAGGCGATCGGCGTCGACTACATCGACGAGTCCGAGGTACTCACGCCCGCCGACGAGGCCCACCACATCGACAAGTGGGCGTTCACGGTGCCGTTCGTGTGCGGCGCCACCAACCTGGGTGAGGCGTTGCGGCGGCTGGCCGAGGGCGCCGCCATGATCCGCTCCAAGGGCGAGGCCGGCACCGGCAACGTCGTGGAGGCGACCAGGCACATGCGCCAGATCCGCGGGGAGATCCGTCGCCTGTCGACCCTCGGTGGCGAGGAGCTGTTCACCGCCGCGAAGGAGCTGCAGGCGCCGTACGAGCTCGTCGAGGAGGTGGCCCGCGCCGGCCGGTTGCCGGTCGTGCTGTTCACGGCGGGCGGCATCGCGACTCCCGCGGACGCGGCGATGATGATGCAGCTCGGCGCCGAGGGCGTCTTCGTGGGTTCGGGCATCTTCAAGTCCGGCGACCCGCACAAGCGCGCCGCGGCGATCGTGAAGGCCACGACGTTCTTCGACGACCCCGACGTCATCGCGAAGGTCTCCCGCGGCCTCGGCGAGGCGATGGTCGGCATCAACGTCGCGGACCTGGCGCCGGGCGACCGGCTCGCCACCCGCGGCTGGTAGTCCCCGGCGATAGTCCAGAGGCTCCCCGCGGCGGGGCCTCCCGCCACCCGGCGGCAATCCGCGGTCGGAGGAAGCCGGGTCGCCGCCTCGTAGACTGGGACTTTGCCCCGAGCGCGCAGAGGACTTTCGTGACCAACCCGACCATCGGCGTACTCGCTCTCCAGGGAGACGTCCGCGAACACCACCGGATGCTCGCCAGCCGTGGCGCGGAGACGCTGAACGTCCGTCGGCCGGAGGAACTGCTGGCGGTCGATGGGCTGGTGATCCCCGGCGGCGAGTCGACCACGATGATCCGCCTCGCCACCGCGTTCGACCTGCTCGAACCACTGCGCAAGCGGGTCGCGGCAGGAATGCCGACGTTCGGCACCTGCGCCGGGATGATCATGCTCGCCGACCGGCTCCGCGACGGAGCCGCCGGCCAGCAGACCATCGGCGGCATCGACATGACCGTCCGGCGCAACGCCTTCGGGCGGCAGGTCGACTCGTTCGAGGCCGATGTCGCGTTCGAGGGGCTCGAGGGCGACGGGCACTCGGAGCCGTTCCACGCCGTCTTCATCCGCGCACCGTGGGTCGAGGAGGTGGGCGCCGCCGGCCAGGTGCTCGCGCGCGTCGCCTCCGGACCGGCCGTCGGTAGGATCGTCGCGGTTCGCCAGGGTCACCTGCTCGCGACGGCCTTCCATCCGGAGCTGACCGGCGACTCCCGCGTCCACGATTATTTCGTCGCACTCGTGAAGGAGGCGTAGCCCGCCATGTCCGGCCACTCCAAGTGGGCGACCACGAAGCACAAGAAGGCCGTCATCGACGCCAAGCGGGGGAAGCTCTTCGCGAAGCTGATCAAGAACGTCGAGGTGGCGGCGCGCGTCGGCGGCGGCGACCCGGCCGGCAACCCGACGCTGTTCGATGCCATCCAGAAGGCAAAGAAGTCCTCGGTCCCCAACGACAACATCGACCGAGCCGTCAAGCGTGCCGCCGGTCTCGAGGCCGGCGGCGCCGACTACCAGACGATCATGTACGAAGGCTACGGACCGGCCGGGGTCGCGCTGCTCATCGAGTGCCTCACCGACAACCGCAACCGCGCCGCGGGCGAGGTGCGCACGGCGACCACGCGCAACGGCGGCACCATGGCCGACGCGGGCAGCGTCTCGTACCTCTTCAGCCGGCGCGGTGTCGTGGTGGTGCCGCGCGAGCAGGAGTCTGGCCCGCTGACCGAGGACGATCTCCTGCTCGCCGTCCTCGATGCGGGGGCCGAGGAGGTCAACGACCTCGGTGAGGCGTTCGAGGTGGTCTCCGAGCCGACCGACCTCGTGGCGGTCCGTACCGGCCTCCAGGAAGCGGGCATCGACTACGAGTCGGCCGAGGCGAGCTTCGTGCCGAGCGTGACGGTGCCGCTCGACGAGGAGACCGCACCCAAGGTGTTCCGCCTGGTCGAGGCACTCGAGGACTGCGACGACGTGCAGAACGTCTACTCCAACTTCGACGTGTCCGACGAGATCATGGAGAAGGTCGGTTAGCGCGTCCTGCCCCCCTTTGGACCCGTTCGCGCGGGCGGGTGTGACGGGTGAGGCACGACGCTCTGCGTCACACCCCGGGTGAAACCCCCGACGCGGCACGGTGCGCCGGACATAGCACGCGCGGGCCGGTTACCGTGTTGACGTGCAGCGTGACCTCGCCGAGGACGATCCGACTGTCGAGCACACCCGCCTCGACGGCTACGTCCTGCGCGAGCGGATCGGCGAGGGCGGCATGGGTGTCGTCCATCGGGCGACCGACGAACGCGGCCGGGTGGTCGCGGTCAAGCTGCTCCGGCCACACGTCGCAGGAGACGCCGACTCCAGAGCCCGCTTCGCCCGTGAGGCGCAGGTGCTGGCCCGGGTCCGTGGCCGCCATGTCGCCCAGGTGCTCGACGCCGACGTAGCGGCCGCGACGCCCTACCTCGTCACCGACTTCGTGGCCGGTCCACCCCTGCACGAGGTGGTCGATCGCGACGGACCACTCGAGGGCGCCGACCTCGCCGACCTCGCCGGTGACCTCGCCGACGCACTCTGCTCGATCCACAGCGCCGGAGTCGTGCACCGCGACCTCAAGCCCGGCAACGTCCTGCTCGAGGGCGGCCTCGCCGTCGTCATCGACTTCGGCATCGCGCAGATCGCCGACGAAACCCGGATGACCATGCCGGGACTCGTCTACGGCACTCCCGGGTACGTCGCTCCCGAGCTCCTCACCGGCGAGGAGGTCACTCCCGCCGCAGACATCCACTCGTGGGCGGCCACGGTGGCCTACGCAGCCACCGGGCGCACGCCGTTCGGCAAGGGTCCGCTGGAGGCGGTCGCCTACCGCGTCCTGCACGAGGATCCCGATCTCGCGGGCTGCCCCGACTGGCTCGCGCCCGTCCTGTCCATGTGCCTCGCCAAGGATCCCTCCCACCGACCCCGCGCGGCGGAACTGCTGAGGTGGCTCGAGACCGGCGAACCGCCGCCCGCGGTCGCCACCGCGCTGGCGGCCGAGCACCCGAACGCCGGCGATCCGTACGACTCGGCCGAGGCCGCGGCGACCGCACGGTTGGCGGTGCCGGGAGTCGACGAGCGCCCGGACCGGTACGCCGACCACGACTGGGACCAGGAGGACGGCAGCCCCACGCAAATCGGCAACGGGCAGGTCGCGCCGGCGGACGACTACCCCACGCAGGTGGGGGCGGGTGACGACTACCCGACCCAGAGCGTCGACGACTATCCCACCGAGACGGCCGACGGCTACGCCGGCGAGGCGGACGACGCCGAGCCCGACGGCGACGCGGACCGCCAGTGGCCCGCCTACCTCCACCCTGGCCGCCAGCACCGGGTGGTAACCGCGCTCCTGTTCGGCACGCTGACGGCACTCGCGGCCGTGCTCCCGACCGTCGCGGCCATCGGGGCGGCGGGTTGGCTCCTGCTCGCCCGGACGGTCGACCTGTCTGCGCTGTTCGTAGGCCGCCGGCGTTCGCTGCGCGGGCGCCGGGCCCTCGACCCGGTGGCCACCGCGGCCGCCCTGCCGTGGCACCTGCTCCGGTCGACGCTGGTCACGGCGTTGACCCTCCCGATCGCTGCCGTGGGGGCCGGGATCCTCGTCGGCATCGCGGTGCTGTTCTTCTACGTGGGCGCCATCAGCCCGCGCTGGGACGTGGTCTGCGGCGCCGCCGCCCTGGTCGTGGCCGGCCTGGCCTGGTGGGGCGTCGAAGGCGAGAGCGTGCAGCGGGGGAGCGAACGCATCCTCACCCGGCTCCTGTCGCGGCGGTGGGCCGCCATCGCCGCCGGCGCCGTCCTCGTCCTCGCCTGCCTGCTCCTCGCGACGGTGGCGAGCACCGAGCCGATCTCCTGGTGGCCGGTGTCGAACGTGCCGTGGTCGAGTCTCGACTGGCGCGGATAGGCCCGCCTCCGCAACCGGCGACCTGACCAGCCGTCGGCGCGTCGCGGGCCGTACGGCACCGCTCGACCGGTACCCTCCCGAACAGGTGTTCGGGCATCGACGATCCGGACGCACATGAACGGAAGGCTGGTCCAGGTGCGGGTGCTCGGCGTCGACCCTGGGCTCACCCGATGTGGGCTGGGCCTCGTCGAGGGTGCCCATCCGAGGCGGCTCAGCCTGGTCGCCGTCGACGTCGTACGCACCGCACCCGATCTCGATCTCGGCTGCCGCCTCCTCGAGGTCGACCGCGTGCTCGGCAGCTGGCTCGACGAGCACCGCCCGGACGCCGTAGCCCTGGAGCGCGTCTTCAGCCAGCACAACGTCAGTACGGTCATGGGCACCGCCCAGGTGAGTGGCGTGATCCTCACGGCGGCCGCCCGGCGCGGGATCCCGGTCGCACTCCACACGCCGAGTGAGGTCAAGGCGGCCGTCACCGGGAGCGGCCGGGCCGACAAGCACCAGGTCACCCACATGGTGACCCGGATCCTGTCCCTCACCACCAAGCCGCGACCGGCGGACGCGGCCGACGCGCTGGCGCTTGCCATCTGCCACCTGTGGCGCGGCCCCGCCGCCGCCCGGCTCGAGGCCGCCCGGCAGGCCGTCGACCGGCGTACGGGTGTCGGCACCCGCTGGCACACTGCGGCCCGCCGTCGCCCGCTGACCGGCGAGGCCCGCCCATGACCCTGGAGGAGTTCCAGCGATGATCGCCTTCGTACGCGGCATGGTCACCTCCGTCGGGCTCGACGCGGCTGTCGTCGACGTCGGCGGTGTGGGCATCGAGGTCCGCGCCGCACCGGGGACCCTCGCCGACCTGCGGGTCGGCGCCACCGCCACGCTTCCCACGAGCCTCGTCGTCCGCGAGGACTCGCTGACGCTCTACGGCTTCGCCGACGACGACGAACGCACCGTCTTCGAGCTGCTCCAGACCGCGAGTGGCGTCGGCCCACGCCTCGCCCAGGCGATGCTCGCGGTGCTGCGACCCGACGAGCTGCGGCGGGCAACAGCCACCGACGACCTGGCGACCCTGACCAAGGTGCCGGGCATCGGCAAGAAGGGCGCCCAGCGGATCGTGCTGGAGCTCAAGGACCGCCTCGGCGCACCCGTCGGCGCCGCCACACCGGGCGCCGCGCCCCTCCACAACGGCTCCGGCGACGCTCCGTGGCGCGACCAGGTGCGCGGTGCCCTTCTCGGCCTGGGCTGGTCCACCAAGGAAGCCGAGGGTGCGCTCAACGCGGTCGCGCCGATGGCCGACGAGCAGGCCGACAACGGTGGTCCCGAGGTCGCGGTGCTGCTCCGTTCGGCCCTCCGTACCCTTTCCCGTGCGTGAGCGCGTCAACGGGTCAACCCGGTCCAGGAGGGGTGATGACGTCGTACGCCGACAACGGAGCGGGCGAGCGGCCCGGAGGTCGGGCGCTCGTCGCGGCCGAGGCCAGCGGCGACGAGTTCACGGTCGACGCGGCGCTTCGGCCCCGCACGCTCGACGAGCTGATCGGCCAGACCAGGGTGCGCGACCAGCTGGGCCTGGTCCTCGAGGCCGCCAGGAGTCGCGGCAGACCGCCCGACCACGTGCTCCTCTCGGGCCCTCCCGGTATCGGCAAGACCACGCTCGCGATGATCATCGCGGCGGAGCTCAACGCGCCGCTGCGGGTGACCAGCGGTCCGGCCATCCAGCACGCCGGTGACCTCGCGGCGATCCTCTCCTCGCTCGCCGAGGGTGAGGTGCTCTTCCTCGACGAGATCCACCGGATGAGCCGGCCGGCCGAAGAGATGCTCTACATGGCGATGGAGGACTTCCGGGTCAACGTCGTCGTCGGCAAGGGACCGGGCGCGACCGCCATCCCGCTCGAGATCCCGCCGTTCACGCTGGTCGGTGCGACCACGCGCTCCGGCCTACTGCCGAGCCCCCTTCGCGACCGCTTCGGCTTCACCGCCCACCTCGAGTACTACGAGGTCCCGGAGCTCGAAGAGATCGTCGCCCGCTCGGCGCAGCTCCTCGACGTACCCATCACCGACACCGGTGCGCGCGAGGTGGCCGGCCGTTCGCGCGGCACACCCCGGATCGCCAACCGGCTTCTGCGCCGGGTCCGCGACTTCGCGCAGGTACGCTCGGATGGTGTCGTACGCCTCGACACCGCCCGATCCGCCCTCACGCTGTACGAAGTCGACGAAGAGGGACTCGACCGCCTCGACCGGGCGGTACTCGACGCGCTGTGCCGTCGGTTCGGCGGCGGACCCGTCGGGCTGTCCACCCTTGCGGTCGCGGTAGGGGAGGAGCGTGAGACCGTCGAGGAGGTCGCCGAGCCGTTCCTGGTCCGCCGGGGCTACCTCGCGCGTACGCCGCGCGGCCGAGTCGCGACCCCCGCGGCCTGGCGGCAGCTCGGGCTGGCCGTTCCGAGCGACCCCGCGTTCGGGCAGACGCCGAGCCTGTTCGACGATGAGGGCGACACGGGCGACGGTCGAGGTACCTGACGCGCCACGGCCGGGCGAGCGCCGTTCCACCAGGTGGCGCGGCTAGACTCCGCCGGTGGCCGTAGCGGGTGACGGCCGTGGCCAGTCCACCGAGAGGCGACCCTGCAGGGCGCCAGGGAAGGAACGACCCTCCTATGCTCCTCAGTCAGGCTGCCACCGGCACCAACGTCTGGGCACTGCTCCTTCCGATCCTGCTGCTGGTGCTGTTCTGGGTCGTGGCCATTCGCCCGCAGCGTAAGCGCCAGCGCGAGACGGCCAGCATGCAACAGCAGCTCCACGTCGGCCAGCAGGTGATGACCGGTGCGGGCCTGATCGCCACGGTCCACGCGGTGGATGACGACGTGGTGACCCTCGAGATCGCGCCAGGTGTCTATGCCCGGCATGTCCGACAGGCGATCGTGCGCATCATGGACTCGGCGTCCTCCTCGTCCGACGGCGACGAGATCGCAGGCGGTGCCGCTGGCGGTGGCACCACCACGACCGGCGACGGTTCGTCCACAAAGTCCGACGGGCCCGCTTCCTAGAGCCTGCATTCACGGGAGGATGACACGTGGCCACCAGGAATCCGCATCCCTGGCGAGCGATCGGTGTGGTCGCACTGGTCCTCGTCCTGGGCTTCGGCACCATGGCGCTGCTGAAGGCGTGGACACCACGGCTGGGCCTCGACCTGCGTGGCGGCACCTCGATCACGTTGACCGCTCGACCCTCCGCTGGCCAGGGCGCGGTGACGACCGAGAAGCTCGACGAGGCAGTCGAGATCATCCGCAATCGCGTGAGCGCCATCGCCGAGGCGGAAGTCACGACGCAGGGCCAGGACCACATCATCGTCGAGGTCCCGGGCGTCAACCAGGACGAGATCGTCCAGCTCGTCGGTTCGACGGCCGAGCTTCGGTTCCGCCAGGTTCTGGCGGTCCAGCCCGCGGCGGCAGCCGCGCCCCAGCCCACGAAGACCCCCACGCCTTCCGGCACCCCCACGCCGACGCCGAGTACGTCCGACAAACCGTCGGCCACACCGGGAGCGAGCCCGAAGGCCTCTCCGTCCACCTCCAAGTCGCCGAGCAACCGGGGCCGCGCCGTCCCCAGGGTCGGCTCTGAAGCGGGAGCGTCCGCGCCGAGCCCTAAGCCCACGCCGGACAAGGTCCAGGTGTCGACGACGGGAGCGACGCCGCAGCAGCAGGCCGCCCTGCAGAAGTTCAAGTGCAAGGACTACACCCCGGCCAAGGACAACCCCGGCCAGCCGCTCCTCACCTGTGACCGCGAGGGAAGCACGAAGTTCGTACTCGGTCCGGCGCTCGTCCTCGGCTCCGAGATCGCCAACGCCACGGCGCAGATCCCCCAGGGCCAGGTGGCCTGGGAGGTCGGGCTGCAGCTCAGGGGTGCCGGCAAGAGCAAGTTCGCGCAGGCGAGCACCCAGATGTACCAACAGCAGCCGCCGCTCAACCAGTTCGGGATCGTCCTCGACGGCAAGGTCGTCTCCTACCCCCAGTTCAACGAGCCGATCACCAACGGCGAGGCGAGCATCACCGGAAGCTTCACCCAGCAGGAAGCGAACGACCTCGCGAACGTCCTGAAGTACGGTGCCCTGCCCCTGACCTTCGAGACCAGCGAGGTCTCGGCGGTGTCGCCGACGCTCGGGAGCGACCAGCTCACCGGCGGGCTCATCGCCGGCGCGATCGGTCTCGGCCTCGTGGTGCTGTACTCCTTCTTCTACTACCGCGGTCTCGGCCTCGTGGTGGTGATGTCTCTCCTCGTCGCCGGCGGCCTGACGTACGCCTCGGTCGTCCTGCTCGGCAAGGCACAGGGCTTCACGTTGACGCTCGCCGGCATCGCGGGCCTCATCGTGGCGATCGGCATCACCGCGGACTCGTTCGTCGTGTACTTCGAGCGGATCCGCGACGAGGTACGCGACGGCAGATCCCTCAGGTCCGCCGCCGAGACAGGCTGGCATCGGGCCCGCCGTACGATCCTGGCCGCCGACTCGGTGTCGCTCCTCGCGGCAGTCGTCCTCTACACGCTCTCGATCGGCAACGTCCGGGGTTTCGCGTACGCGCTCGGCCTGACGACGCTGATCGACATCGCGGTCGTCTTCGTGTTCACCAAACCACTCGTCACGCTGCTGGCCCGGACGCGCTACTTCGGGGAGGGCGGCCGGTTCTCCGGCGTCGACCCCCAACGGTTGGGCGTGTCCCTGAGCCAGCGGACTCGCGGCGGGTCGCGGTCCTCCGCCGCGACCAGGGAGGCCTGACATGTCCCGGATCGGTGCGATCGGGCACAAGCTCTACACCGGTGAGCTCTCGATCAACTTCACCGGGCGGCGGCGCCTGTGGTACCTCATCTCGGCGGGACTCGTCCTGCTCGCACTCGCCGCGCTCCTGATCCGTGGGCTGAACTTCTCGATCGAGTTCCGAGGCGGGGTCGACTTCCAGTCGCCCACGCAGTCCGGAGCGGCCTCCCGGTCGATTCCGGACGTACGCGATGCCGTCTCCGGCGTCGGTGTGACCGGCGGTTCGGAACCGATCGTCACGGCTGTCGGCGACAGCCGACTGCGGATCGAGACACCGCCGCTGTCCACCACCGACGTGGCCAAGGTGCGGCAGGAGATCGCCGACACCCTCAACGTCCGCGAAGCCGACGTGGCCTACTCCTCCATCGGCCCCACGTGGGGCGGCCAGATCACCAACAAGGCGCTGCTCAGCCTGGCGGTCTTCCTCGGCCTCGTCATGGTGGTGATCTGGCTCTACTTCCGCGAGTGGCGGATGTCCGTCGCCGGGTTGGCGGCGCTGGTCCACGACGTCGTGATCACCGTCGGCATCTATGCCCTCGTGGGATTCGACGTCACTCCCGCGACCGTCGTCGGCGTCCTGACCATCCTGGGTTACTCGCTGTACGACACGGTGGTGGTGTTCGACAAGGTCCGGGAGAACACCCGAGGCATCTCGGCCTCAAGCCGCTGGACCTACAGCGAGGCGGCCAACCTCGCGGTCAACCAGACCCTGGTCCGGTCGATCAACACCTCCGTCATCGCGCTGCTCCCCGTGGCCGGAATCCTCTTCGTCGGAGCCGGGCTGCTCGGCGCCGGCACGCTGAAGGACCTGGCACTCGCCCTGTTCGTCGGCATCGCGGTCGGCACCTACTCCTCGATCTTCCTCGCCACGCCCCTGCTCTGCGACCTCAAGGAACGCGAGCCGGCCATGCGTGCATTGGCGCGGAGGGTCGAGCAACGCCGTCGGGGCGACGCGGCGACGGAGCAGCAGCCGGTCAAGGGCGCGCAGCCGCGGAACGGGTCCGCCGAGCCCGCCGCGGAAGCCGCCTCCGGTGCAGCCGCGGCGTCGGCCGCCGCACCCCGGCCGAGGAGCGCCGTCTCGGTCTCGGGCGGTCCGGGCCGGTCCCAGCCGCAGCGTCGGCCGCGATCGTCCCGGAAGTCGAAGGGGCGCCGGCGGTGAGCGAGCCCGGCCAGGTCGGGAAACTGGTCCGGGGATTCATACGCGACGTACCCGACTATCCCAAGCCGGGCATCGTCTTCAAGGACATCACACCCCTGCTCGCCGACCACGACGCGTTCTCCCGCACGATCGACGCGCTGGCCGCGCCCTGGCGGACCGTCCCGCCCGGCGTCGACAAGGTGATCGGCATCGAGGCCCGGGGCTTCATCCTGGCGGCGCCGGTCGCCCTCGCTCTCGGAGTGGGGTTCGTGCCCGTGCGCAAAGCGGGCAAGCTGCCCGCCGCCACTCATTCCCGGTCGTACGCCCTGGAGTACGGCGAGGCGACGGTCGAGATGCACCGCGACGCCCTCGCCCCCGGCGAGCGGGTGCTGGTCGTCGACGACGTCCTCGCGACGGGCGGCACGGTGGAGGCGACCGCCGCCCTCGTGCACCTCGCCGGCGCGGAGGTCGTGGGTGTGGCGGTCCTGCTGGAGCTCACTTTTCTCACCCCTCGTACCCGCCTGACCGGGTTCCCTCTGCACGCTCTGTTGCCGGTCTGACCGTATCTGCGCCACCGACACCGGGCGTGGTCCGAGCGGCTTGGACGCGATCCGTCACCGACACCCGATCGACACCCCTCGACACCGTTCGGGGCATCTTGTGGGCGGTGAGGCTCGGATCCGGTGCGACTGCCCGTAAACTGGTGCCTTGCCGCCGCACAGCCAGGGGCAACCGAAGGTTGACTGCACTCGCTGGCAGTCAGAGGAGGCCGTTGTGGCCGAGGAGACCGTCTCGCAGGCGTCGGCGCGCGGTAGCGAAACCCGCCGCTCGCCGCAACGTTCTGTGAGCGCGCCCTCCAACGGCTCGTCCGCGCCCAGCGCCGGCGGAGGACCGTTCTCCGGTTCGTCGCGCCGGATGCGCGAGCGGCTGGCCCGACTCGGGCGTTCGCCGTCGGGCAACCCGGTGCTCGAGCCGATGTTCCGGATCGTGCGTACCACCCACCCGAAGGCCGACCTCGCGCTGATCGAGAAGGCCTATCGCACGGCCGAGAAGCTGCACCGCGGCCAGTCCCGCCTGAGCGGTGATCCGTTCATCACCCACCCGGTGGCTGTCTCGACCATCCTGGCCGAGCTCGGCATGACACCACCCACGCTGTGTGCCGCGCTCCTCCACGACACCGTTGAGGACACCCCGTACACGCTGGAGGAGCTCCGCAACGACTTCGGCGACGAGATCGCGATGCTCGTCGACGGCGTCACGAAGCTCGACAAGGTGAAGTACGGCGAGTACGCCCAGGCCGAGACCATCCGCAAGATGGTGATCGCGATGGCGAAGGACATTCGCGTCCTCGTCATCAAGTTGGCCGACCGCCTGCACAACATGCGGACCCTGCGCTACCTCAAGCAGGCCAGCCAGGAGCGGATGGCGCGGGAGACCCTCGAGATCTACGCCTCGCTGGCGCACCGGCTCGGCATGAACACCCTCAAGTGGGAGATCGAGGACCTCGCGTTCGCCACGCTCCACCCCAAGCTCTACGACGAGATCGTCCGCCTGGTCGCCGAGCGCGCACCCTCCCGCGACGAGTACCTCGCGAAGGTGATCGACCAGGTCCAGACCGACCTGCGGGGCGCCAAGATCAAGGCCACCGTCACCGGCCGACCCAAGCACTACTACTCGATCTACCAGAAGATGATCGTGCGGGGTCGCGAGTTCGGCGACATCTACGACCTGGTGGGCATCCGCGTCCTCACCGACTCGGTCCGCGACTGTTACGCGGCACTCGGCGTGATCCACGCGCGCTGGAACCCCGTGCCGGGGCGGTTCAAGGACTACATCGCGATGCCGAAGTTCAATATGTACCAGTCGCTCCACACGTCGGTGATGGGTCCCGAAGGCAAGCCGGTCGAGATGCAGATCCGCACCTTCTCCATGCACCGCCGGGCCGAGTACGGCGTCGCGGCGCACTGGAAGTACAAGGAGGAGTCCAACGGCACGGCCCGCGAGACCGACAAGGCGGCCGGCCCCAACGACATGACCTGGCTGCGCCAGCTCCTCGACTGGCAGCGGGAGACCGAGGATCCGGGCGAGTTCCTCGAGTCGCTGCGGTTCGAGATGAAGTCGACGCAGGTCTACGTCTTCACCCCGCGCGGTGACGTCATCGCCCTGCCGGCGGGAGCGACCCCGGTCGACTTCGCGTACGCCATCCACACCGAGGTCGGGCATCGGTGCATCGGTGCCCGGGTCAACGGCCGTCTGGTGCCGCTGGAGAGCCAGCTGGAGAACGGCGACCTGGTCGAGGTCTTCACCTCCAAGGCCCAGGGCGCCGCGCCGAGTCGCGACTGGCTGTCGTTCGTCCAGAGTCCGCGGGCGCGCAACAAGATCCGGCACTGGTTCACCAAGGAACGTCGCGAAGAGGCGATCGACCAGGGCAAGGACCTGCTCGCCCGGATGGTCCGCAAGGAGGGCCTGTCACTGCAGCGGATGCTGACCCACGAGGCACTCGCCGCTGTCGCCCAGGACCTCCGGTACTCCGACGTGTCGTCCCTCTACGCCGCCATCGGCGAGGGCACCGTCACCGCGCAGTCGGTGGTGCGTCGCCTCGTCCAGGCGATCGGGGGAGCGGAGGAGGAGGCCGAGGACGTCTCCGAAGGCGTCGTCCTCCCGGCCGAGACGGGTCGCCGCGAGCGCATGCCGCGAGGCGACTCCGGTGTGGAGGTGCGGGGCGTCTCCGACGTGTGGATCAAGCTGGCCAAGTGCTGCACCCCGGTTCCCGGTGACTCGATCGTCGGGTTCGTGACCCGGGGCGCGGGGGTCTCGGTGCACCGCAAGGACTGCGTCAACATCGACCACCTCACCGCTCAGCCCGAACGCATGCTCGAGGTCGACTGGGCGCCGACGGCACAGAGCCTGTTTCTCGTTCAGATCCAGGTCGAGGCCCTCGACCGGGCGCGCCTGCTCAGCGACATCACCCGCGTGCTCTCCGACCAGCACGTCAACATCCTGTCGGCGTCGGTGACGACCACCCGTGACCGAGTTGCCAAGAGCCGGTTCACGTTCGAGATGGGTGACCCCAAGCACCTCGGGCACGTGCTCCGTGCGGTCCGCGGCGTCGACGGCGTGTTCGACGCCTACCGCGTGACGAACTGAGCGCGAACGCCACGCCGCGGCGCCCCAGCGGCCCACGCGGGCGGCGTCACGCCGCGCGTTGAGATCAGCCGGAGAACTCGTCCAGCGTCTTCTCGACCTCGGCGAGCCAGGCCTGCCGCGCGGTCAGGGCATCCTGGGCCCGGCGTTCCCCCTCGGCATCGCCCTGGTCGCGCTGGTTGGCAACCTCGCGCTCGAGGTCGGCGATGGACGACCGGAGCTGGGTCAGGGTGTCGCTGGCACGGGCCCGCGTCTCGGGGTTGGTCCGACGCCACTCGTTGGCCTCGGCGGCATGGATCGCCTCCTCGACCCGGCGGAGCCGGGACTCGACCGAGCGGACGGCGGCGCGAGGCACTCGGCCGATGCGGTCCCACCGCTGGAGGATGTCGCGGTACCCCTCCCGTGCGGCGCGCTGGTCGCGGACGGGGAGGAGCGCGTCGGCCTCGGCGAGCAGCGCTTCCTTCTTGACCAGGTTGCCTTCGTACTCCGCCTCCTGCTCGGCGTAGGCCGCGTTGCGGGCGGTGAAGAACCGGTCCTGCGCCGTACGGAACCGCTTCCACAGCTGGTCCTCGACGTCGCGAGGCGCTGGGCCGGCGGCCTTCCAACGCTGCATCAGCTCGCGGTAGCGGGCGGTTCCCTGACCCCAGTCGGTGGAGTCGGCGAGGGCCTCCGCCTCGTCCGCCAGCCGCTCCTTGACCTGGCGGGCGTCCTCCCGCTTGGCGTTGAGCTCGGTGAAGTGCTGCTTGCGGTGCCGGGTGTAGGCCGTGCGGGCGCTCGAGAACCGCCGCCAGAGCTCGTCGTCGGTCGGTTTGTCGAGCCGCGGCAGGGCCTTCCACTGCTCGAGGAGCTCGCGGAACCGGCCCACGCCGTGGCGCCAGTCGGTGCCGGCCGCCAGCGTCTCGGCCTCGGACGCGATCGCGGCCTTGGCGTCCTTGGCTTCCTCCAGGTGTCGCTTGCGCTCGGCCCGGCGCTGGGTACGACGCTCGGCGATCACGGCGTCGAGCGCGTCGAGGCGGGCGGCGAGCGCACCGAGATCGCCGACGGCCTGGGCGTTGGCGAGGTTGCGCCGCTCGCGGCGGACCGCGCTGTGGGCATCGTCGGGCGCCAGGATGCCGCTCTCGACCCGGGAGGTCAGCAGGTCGACCTCCAGCGCGATCGCGTCGTACTTGCGCCGGAAGAAGGCAAGGGCCCCCGCCGCGTCGCCGACCTGCCAGGATCCGACCGGGCGCTCACCCGACTCGGTGCGGACATAGACCGTGCCGTCGTCCGCCACCCTGCCCCAGGGATCCTCTGCCGTTCCGCTCACTGCTCGCTCCTGGTCGGAGATCACTTCGTCGTGACCCTGACATCCTGAATCATGACCGATGTCGCCGGACGGCCGACCCCCTTGGTACCGGAGCCTGGCGCCAGACCAGCCCGTGCCACCTGGTTCACGATGTCGAGCCCTGTGCTGACCTTGCGAACACCGTCACGGAATGATCGAAGGTCGGAGTGTCACCAGTCGTGATGGAGGACCTGCTGCCGCTGCGGTCGGCTCCGTCGGCCATCACGAGCCGGCCGGACCCCAGGGTCGGCCGGTCGTTCTCGTTGCCGATGTTGTATCCCGGTCTGCTGCCGCCGGAACCTGTCAGGTCGCCGCACTCGAGATATTCCGCCCAGGCGGGCGCGGCCGAGGTGCAGGCGCCCTGGCTCTGCATCGGCGCGGCGTGGGCCTTGGAGTCGTCCTTGAACAGTAGGGAGATGCCGTAGACCGCCGCGGCCACGGCCAGGACGCCGACGACGGCGCCCGCGACGACGCTGCGGCGACGGACCCGTGCCCGGTGGACGGCACGGCGGGACCGCTGGCGTTCCCACTTCTGCCGCGCGAGCGCGCGCTGACGCTGCTTCTTCGTGACCACCCGAGCACCGTTTCTAGTTATGAGCCGAGGCTGGAGATAACGACCGGTCAGCCAGTCTAGATGGCAGCCGGGCAGGCTGTGCCCAAGCGATCCACAGGTCACCGCGGTTCGCCCCGTCGGTGGCCGCGCCGGTACCCTTCGAGGGCCATTGGCCACCCCGCCACATCCGTCGTACGTCGCAAAGAGGACAACGCAGTGTTCGTCGCCGGCTTCCCGACCGGAGTGTTCGCCGCGAACTGCTACATCGTGGCAGCTGCGAGCGGCGCGGAGTGCGTGGTCGTCGACCCCGGCCAGGATGCCGCGCCGGCCGTCGCGGAGGTGGTCCGCGAGCACCGGCTCAGGCCGGTGGCCGTGCTCCTGACCCACGGCCACCTCGACCACATGTGGTCCGTGCTTCCCGTCTGCGGCAGCTATGACGCCGTGTGCTGGGTCCACCCGGCCGACCGGACGATGCTCGCCGACCCGCTCGCCGGGCTCCCGCCAGAGTGGGCGGGCGCCCTCCTCGGGAGTGGCGAGAAGTTCGCCGAGCCCGACGACGTCCGCGACCTCGCCGACGGCACCACGCTCGAGGTGGCCGGCGTGGGCTTCACCGTCGACCACGCACCAGGCCATACCAGCGGGTCGGTGACGTTCCGGACCCCGTACGCCGGACGGTCCGCTCCCGGGAGCCAGGTGCTCGCGTGGGACGGTCCGCCGGGGGAGCAGCCGCCCGAACTGATGTTCTCGGGCGATCTGCTCTTCGCGGGTTCGATCGGGCGCACCGACCTGCCGGGCGGAGACCATCCGACGATGCTGGCGAGCCTTGCCGACAAGGTGCTCCCACTCGACGACCGGATCGTGGTCCTGCCCGGCCACGGCGACCAGACGACCATCGGCCGGGAACGCGCGACGAACCCCTTCCTCCAGGGAATCGCGCCCGGCCCGCACGGAGCGGGTGAGCTTTCCTGATGAGTTTCCAGGCGCCCAAGGGCACCTACGACATCGTTCCTCCGGCGTCGGCCACGTGGCTGGCCGTCCGCGAGGCACTGGCGCGGCCGCCGCGGCTGGCCGGCTACGCCTACACCGAGACACCGATCTTCGAGGACACCGGCCTCTTCGTCCGGGGCGTGGGCGAGTCGACCAACGTCGTCACCAAGGAGATGTACACGTTCGACGACCGCGGTGGGAGGTCGCTGACGCTGCGGCCCGAGGGCACCGCGGGTGTCCTGCGGGCTGTCGTCGAACGGCACCTCCACCGCGGCCAGCTGCCGGTCAAGCTGTGGTATGTCGGTCCGAACTTCCGGTACGAGCAACCGCAGTCCGGTCGCTACCGTCAGCACAGCCAGGTCGGCGTGGAGGCGGTCGGCAGTGAGGACCCGGCGCTGGACGCCGAGGTCATCTGGATGGCCGCGGAGTCGTACCGGTCGCTGGGCCTGTCCAGAGCGCGGCTGCACCTCAACAGCCTCGGCTGTCGCGAGTGCCGGCCGGTCTACCGCGAGCTGCTGCAGGACTTCCTGCGCGGGCTCGACCTCGACGCCGACACCAGGCGCCGGGCGGAGATCAACCCCATGCGGGTGCTGGACGACAAGCGGGAGGCGGTCCAGGCCCAGCTGGGTGGTGCGCCGCTGATCACCGACCACCTGTGCGGTGCCTGCAAGGAGTTCCACGACGAGGTACGCAGCTACCTCGCCGACCTCGGCGTCTCGTGGGAGGACGACCCGCGCCTCGTGAGGGGCCTCGACTACTACGTACGCACGACGTTCGAGTTCGTCCACGACGATCTCGGTGCGCAGTCGTCCATCGGTGGCGGCGGCCGTTACGACGGGCTCCTGGCGACGATCGGAGGACCTGACCTCGGCGGCGTGGGCTTCGGGCTGGGGATCGACCGCACCGTGCTCGCGGTCGATGCCGAGGGCCTCTCCGTCGGCGACCAGAGCCGGTGCGACGTCTTCGTGGTCGCGCTCGGTGCCGCCGCCCGCCGGCACACCGTTACCCTGCTCCGCGACCTCCGGACCGCCGGTGTCCGAACCGACACCGCGTACGGTGGCCAGGGTCTCAAGGGCGCGATGAAGGCGGCCGACCGCTCCGGCGCCGCCTTCGCCGTCGTCCTCGGCGAGCGGGACCTCGAGGCCGGCTCGGCACAGGTCAAGAACCTGCGGACCGGAGACCAGTCCGCGATACCCCTCGACGGGCTCGCGGAGTCCCTTGTCAGCTCGGTATCGACGCAGCAGGAGAAGGAGGAGCTCGGGTGATCCGCACGCACGACGCAGGCACGCTCCGCGCCGACCACGTGGGCCAGACGGTGACCCTCGCCGGCTGGGTGGCACGGCGCCGGGACCACGGTGGCGTGGCGTTCATCGACCTGCGCGACGCCTCGGGCGTCGTCCAGGTGGTGATTCGCGACGAGGCCGCCGCGCACGGGCTCCGGCAGGAGTTCTGCCTGCGGATCGTCGGCGAGGTCAACGCCCGGCCCGCGGGGAACGAGAACCCCGGCCTCCCGACCGGCCAGGTGGAAGTCGTGGCCAGCGAGGTCGAGGTGCTCAGCGAGTCGGCGCCGCTGCCGTTCCCCGTCGAGGAGCACCACCAGAGCCCGGTCAACGAGGAGACCCGGCTGCGCTACCGCTACCTCGACCTGCGCCGGCCCGAGATGGCCCACCTGTTGCGCACCCGGTCCCGGGTCAACCACCTGATCCGCGACGTCATGGACCGGCACGGCTTCGTCGACGTGGAGACGCCGTACCTCACCAGGTCGACGCCGGAGGGCGCGCGGGACTTCCTGGTGCCCGTACGCCTGCAGCCGGGCAGCTGGTACGCGCTCCCGCAGTCACCCCAGCTGTTCAAACAGCTGCTGATGGTCTCGGGCCTGGAGCGCTACTACCAGATCGTCCGCTGCTTCCGCGACGAGGACTTCCGCGCCGACCGGCAGCCGGAGTTCACCCAGCTGGACGTCGAGATGTCGTTCTGCTCGGTCGAGGACGTGATCGGCCTGACCGAGCAGGTCCTTGCCCAGGTGTGGAAGGAAGTCCTGGGGTACGAGATCGCGCTCCCGATCCCGCAGATGACCTATGCGGAGGCGATGCGACGCTTCGGCATCGACCGGCCCGACCTCCGGTTCGGCTGCGAGCTCGTCGACTTCACCGACTACTTCGCCAAGACGCCGTTCAGGGTCTTCCAGCCCAAGGGCGACGACTGGCACGTCGGCGCCGTCGTGATGCCAGGGGGAGCGTCCCAGGCGCGCAAGGAGCTGGACGCCTGGCAGGAGTGGGCGCGTTCGCACGGAGCCAAGGGCCTGGCCTACGTCCTGGTCGGTGACGACGGCGAGCTGGGCGGCCCGGTGGCCAAGAACCTCAGCGAGGACGAACGCGCTGGCCTGGCCGTCCACGCGGGAGCGAAGTCCGGCGACTGCGTCTTCTTCGCCGCCGGCTCTCGGTCGGAGGCGCTGGGCCTGCTCGCCGCGGCCCGGCTGGAGGTCGGTGAGCGCTGCGGGCTGATCGACCACACCCGCTGGGAGTTCTGCTGGGTGGTCGACGCGCCCATGTTCGAGCGCGTCGAGGCGGCTGGTGGAGGCACCGGCTGGACCGCGATCCACCATCCGTTCACCGCACCCACAGGGGAGTGGGTCGACCGGTTCGACGACGAGCCTGGAGAGGCGCTCTCGCAGGCGTACAACATCGTCCTGAACGGCACCGAGATCGGTGGCGGGTCGATCCGTATCCACCGCGCCGACGTCCAGCAACGGGTCTTCGACGTGATCGGCCTGTCGCCCGAGGAGGCGAGAAGCCAGTTCGGCTTCCTGCTCGAGGCACTGCGGTACGGCCCACCTCCGCACGGTGGCATCGCGCTGGGCCTGGACCGCTTGTGTGCGCTCCTCAACGGCGTGGACTCCATCCGGGATGTGATCGCATTCCCCAAGACGGCATCGGGATCGGATCCCCTGACCGGTGCGCCCACGCCGATCACAAAAGGACAACGCCGGGAGGCCGGTATCGACGCCACCCCTGGCGACCGCGCCTGACTTCACCGCGCGCAAGTGCGTATGGTGCCGATTTGCCTACAGCCTGTTAAGGCAAGCGTTTACAAATCGTGATCCACCGACGCTGCACCTGCCGGAGCTCGTCGTTTATCGTCAAGCGTCGCAATCTTCCGGCACATCCTGAGGCAGCAGATTGCGTGCGAAGTGACGTCAGGAAGGCAAACAGCAATCTATGGCGGACCCGATCCTGCTCGAAACAAGTGCGAGTGAACCTTCGACGACCTCGACCGGTCCAGCACTGAAGAGCAAGTCACCCACGCAGATAGCGGTGGATCGACTGCGCAGCGACAAGATCGCTCTCATCTGCGCAGCCGTGGTGGTCTTCTTCGTGCTCGTTGCGGTCCTTGCCGACGTGATCACCGGCCTCACGCACACCGACCTGCGGTTCCACGACGAGCTGGTGGACGACCGGACCTACCCCACGGTCGGTATGAGCCCCGCGCATCCGTTCGGGCTCGAACCGCGCACCGGCCGTGACCTGTTCGCGATGTGGGTGCTGGGCGCGCGCTACTCCATGCTGGTGGCCCTCGGTGCCGCCGTCTTCTCCACCGTGATCGGTACGATCCTCGGACTGGTCGCCGGGTTCCTCGGCGGCTGGATCGATCGGGTGATCTCCTGGGTGATCGACTTCCTGCTGTCGCTGCCGTTCCTGCTGCTGGCCATCGCGATCGCACCGGTCATCGCCACCTACTTCCAGGACGCCGACGGGCAGACGCAGAGCGAGGTCCGCCTCGTGACCCTCGTCTCGATCCTGGCCGTCTTCGGCTGGACCGGCCTCGCCCGGCTCGTCCGCGGCGAGGTCCTCTCGTTGCGCGAGCGGGAGTTCGTCCTTGCAGCGAGGGCGATCGGCGTTCCCACCCGGCGGATCCTGTTCCGGGAGCTCCTGCCCAACCTCACGGGTCCGATCATCGTCTCGCTCTCGTTGGCCTTGCCTGCTTTCATCACGGCCGAAGCAGGCCTCTCATTCCTCGGCGTCGGCCTGGTCGAACCGATGCCGTCGTGGGGGCGGACCATCTCCTCCGCAATGAACTACTACTCGACTTATCCCGAATATCTGTGGCAGCCAGTCATCGGCATCATCTTGCTGGTGCTGGCGCTCAACCTGCTGGGTGACGCGGTGCGGGACGCGTTCGACCCCAAGACGCGGCGGTGAGCGTGTCTACACCAGTGCGCGCCGTCCGTGGCATCGCCCGGTCAAGAAAGGTAGGAATGACGATGCGATGGAACAAGTTGGCGGTGATCGCCTCCGCAGGAGCCCTGGCCATGGCCGCGGCTTGTGGTGGCTCCCCACCGTCTGAACGGGCTGGTACTGGTGGTGAACAGAAGGCCGCGCCCAAGGACACCTCCGCGGTCGGCGACACCACCGACCCGACGGCGAAGGCGCCCGCGGCCGAGGTTCCCGGCGCGCAGAAGGGCGGGGAGCTCACGGTCTACGCCGACGTGGCGCCCCACACCCTCGACCCGACCCGCGCCTACTACGTCGACGCGACGTCGATCCTGCGGCTGGTCACGCGCGGACTGACGCAGTTCCAGTACCGCGACGGCAAGATGGTCCTAGTCCCCGACATGGCGACCGACCTCGGTACGCCCAACAAGGACTTCACCGAGTGGAAGTTCACGTTGCGCGACGGCCTCAAGTACGAGGACGGTTCGCCGGTGGTCGCTGCTGACGTCGCCTACGCGATCAAGCGCCAGATGGCCGTCGAGGAGCTCCCTGACGGACCGATCTACGGTCTCGACTACTACATGGACGGCGACAAG
The DNA here is from genome assembly GCA_963721745.1 of uncultured Actinomycetota bacterium. Taxonomy (GTDB): domain Bacteria; phylum Actinomycetota; class Actinomycetes; order Propionibacteriales; family Actinopolymorphaceae; genus Thermasporomyces. Next base: position 474,140 of record CAVRKO010000013.1, read on the forward strand.
TACAAGGGCCCCTTCAAGCCTGCGGCCAAGGGCGGCGGCAACGACTTCAAGGCCGTCGAGACGCCGGACGACAAGACGATCCTCGTCCACATGCGTTCGCCGTTCCCAGACATGGCCTTCTATGCCTCGTTCCCCAACTTCACGGGAATCCCGCAGAAGAAGGACACCCAGCAGGACTACGGCCTGAAGCCGCTGGCGACGGGCCCGTACAAGTTCGCGAAGTACACGCCGGAGAAGGAGCTCACGCTCGTCAAGAACGAGCAGTGGGACCCCAAGACCGACACCACGCGGCACCAGTACATCGACAAGTACAACTTCCAGTTCGCCCAGGACCCGGTGAAGTTCTACGCGCAGCTGATCGAGGACCAGGGTCCCGACCAGACCGCGATGACCTACACCAACGTCCTGGCCGAGAAGCTGCCCGAGATCGAGGGCAAGCCGGCTGAGAAGCGTCTGGTCAAGGGTCGCGACACCTGTGTCAACTACGCCTTCCTGGACACGCGGAAGATCCCGCTCGAGGTGCGCAAGGCGCTCGCCGTCGCGTACCCGATCGCCTCGCTCCGCAAGGCCGCCGGAAGCATCCCGGGTCTGACCTGGGAGCCCGCGACGTCGATCCTTTCGTCGATCGCGCCCGGGTTCCAGAAGTCCGATGTCGTCGGCAACGGCGGCGACGGCGACGGCGACCCCAAGAAGGCAAAGAAGATGCTCGAGGCCGCAGGCAAGCTGGGCTTCGAGGTGTCGTACTACTTCGCCACCAACCACCCGACCGCACCCACGGTGTCGGCCCTGCGCAAGCAGAAGCTCGAGGCCGCCGGGTTCAAGGTCAAGCCCCTGCCGACCACGGTCGAGAAGCAGCGTGAGCTGCTGAACGACCCGAAGGCCCCGGTCAACATCCGCTTCAGCGGTTGGTGCCTGGACTGGCCGAGTGGTGCGTCGGTCTTCCCGGCCCAGTGGGACCCGCGGAAGGTCGACCTGCCGGGCGTTCCCAACCCCTCGTTCCTCGAGGCTCCTGAGATCGCGACCAAGATCGACGCGATCGCCAAGATGCCCGTGGACAAGGGTCTGAAGGAGTGGGGCAAGCTCGACAAGTACATCATGGAGAAGTACATGCCGGTCGTTCCGACATCTGAGGGCGGCGACGCCATCATGCACGGGTCGAAGGTCGGCAACGTCGAGTGGGACGAGTACCTCGGCATGCCGAACTGGACGTCGATGTTCGTCAAGCAGTAGTGCGAGTTCGGTAAGCACAGCTAGAAAAACAAGGCGGTAGGCCCGGCTGGGGTGGAGCAGCTCCACCCCAGCCGGGGCCCTGAAGGTGTCGGAAGGAGAACGATGTTTGGCTACGTCGTGCGCCGTGTGGTAGCTGGCATCACCGTCTTGTTCATGGTCGCCGTGGCGACCTTCACCATCTTCTTCCTGGGCCCGGCGGATCCCGCCGGCGCGTTGTGTGGCGACCGGAACTGCTCGCCGGAGCGCTACTTCGCCATCCAGCGGAGTCTCGGTCTCGACCGTCCCAAGGTCGAGCAGTTCGCCAGCTTCCTCGGCGGCATCTTCACCGGTCGGACGCTCAGGACCGGTTCCTTCGTCAAGGAGTGCCCGGCACCCTGCTTCGGCTACTCCTTCCGCCAGGACCGCCCGGTCAGCGCGATCCTCGCCGAGAACCTGCCCGTCACCATCTCGATCGCGATCGGCGCCGCGGTCATCTTCCTCACCCTCGGTGTGTTGCTGGGGGTCTACGCGGCAGTCAACCGCGGAACGATTCTCGACAAGGGCCTGGTCGGCATCTCGCTGACGTTGAGCTCGATTCCTTACTACGTCGTCGCGCTCCTTGCGTTCCTGATCCTCGCCGTCCAGATCCAGCTGTTCCCCCGGACCGGCTACCACCCGTTATTCGGTGACGGACCGTTCTACAAGGACATCTATCAATGGGTACAGGGATTACTCCTGGCCTGGCTGGTCCTCGGCATCGTCCAGTCCACGTCGTACGCCCGGTTCAGTCGGGCCGCGATGGTGGAGGCCCTGGGCGAGGACTTCGTCCGCACGGCGCGAGCCAAGGGTCTGTCGGTCCGACGGGTCCACTTCCGCCACGCGTTGCGCTCGGCGCTCGCGCCCGTCGTCACGATCTTCGGGCTCGACCTGGCGTCCCTGCTCGCCGGCACGATCTTCACCGAACGGATCTTCAACCTGAAGGGCATCGGCTACATGGCGATCACCGCCGTCCAGGCCTTCGACCTGCCCATCATCATGGGCACGGTGCTGTTCGCCTCGATCCTGATCGTCGCCATGAACATCATCGTGGATGTCGCCTACAGCGTCATCGACCCGAGGGTGCGTCTCGGATGAGCCAGGTGAGTCACGTGAGTCCGACGAGCAAGCGGAGCGACCAGGAGCCGTTCCTCAGCGTCGACGACCTGACCGTGCGATTCCCGACGGCCGACGGGATCGTTCAGGCCGTGACCGGCCTCAGCTACCAGGTGGAGTTGGGCAAGACCCTCGGCATCGTGGGCGAGTCGGGTTCCGGCAAGAGCGTGTCGAGCATGGCGATCATGGGCCTGCACGACCAGCGACGGACCCGGATCAGCGGCAGTATCCAGGTGCAGGGCACCGACCTCGTGGGCGTCGACGACGAGCGCATGCGCAAGATCCGCGGCAGTGTCGTCTCGATGATCTTCCAGGACCCGCTGTCGAGCCTGCACCCGTTCTTCACCATCGGCGACCAGATCAGCGAGGCCTACCGCGCGCACCACCACACCTCGAAGGCGGTGGCGCGCAAGCGTGCGGTCGAGATGCTCGAGCGAGTCGGCATCCCGCAGGCTGGCCGTCGGGTCGACGACTTCCCCCACCAGTTCTCCGGCGGCATGCGCCAGCGCGCGATGATCGCCATGGCACTCGTCAACGACCCCCAGCTCCTGATCGCCGACGAGCCCACCACCGCACTCGACGTCACCGTCCAGGCGCAGATCCTCGACCTGCTCCAGGACCTGCAGCGGGAGTTCGGTTCGGCGATCATCATCATCACCCACGACCTCGGCGTCGTGGCGGAGATGGCCGACGACGTGCTGGTGATGTACGCCGGACGGTGCGTGGAGTACGGCTCGAGCAAGGAGATCCTGACCCACCCCGAGCACCCCTACACGTGGGGTCTGCTGACGAGCGCACCGCATCTCACCGGCGAGCCCGAGAAACGGTTGACGCCCATCAAGGGCGCTCCGCCGAGCCTGGTCAACGTGCCGTCCGGCTGCCCGTTCCACCCGAGATGCCCCTACGCGTCACGGCTGCCCGACGACCGGTGCGTCGAGAGCCTTCCCGATCTGCGACCGGGCGGACGGGGACCTGGGCACCTGGTGCGATGCCACCTGCCCAACCCGGAAGAGATCTTCGTCAACGAGATCCAGCCGCGGATCGGGTGAGGGAGACACCAGCCATGAGTGAGACATCGACGAGCGTCGCTCCCGCACAGGCGAGTGCGCCCTCCAGCTCGGCGCCGCTGCTCGAGGTCACCGACCTCGTCAAGCACTTCCCCGTCAGGTCCGCTGGCCTCGTCCGCCGGACCGTCGGGCAAGTGCAGGCGGTCGACGGCGTGTCATTCACGGTGCCGCGAGCTGAGTCCCTCGGCCTCGTGGGCGAGTCCGGGTGCGGGAAGTCGACCACTGGGCGACTGGTGACCCGGCTGCTCGACCCGACCAGCGGGCACGTGCGCTTCGAGGGCAGCGAGATCGCCAACCTGCCGCAGAAGAAGCTGTTGCCGTTCCGGCGCGAGATCCAGATCATCTTCCAGGACCCGTACTCCTCTCTCAACCCGCGGCACACCGTCGGTGCGATCGTGGGCAGCCCCCTCCGGGTGCACAACATCGTTCCCAAACGGCAGGTCCTGTCGCGGGTCCAGGAGCTCCTCGAGGTGGTCGGCCTCAACCCCGAGCACTACAACCGCTATCCGAACGAGTTCTCCGGCGGGCAGCGTCAGCGGATCGGAATCGCCCGCGCGCTCGCCGTACGCCCCAAGCTCATCGTCGCCGACGAGCCCGTCAGCGCCCTCGACGTGTCGATCCAGGCGCAGGTCATGAACCTTCTCGACGACCTGCAGAAGGAGTTCGGCATCGCGTTCCTCTTCATCGCGCACGACCTCGCGGTGGTGCGGCACTTCTGCCGCCGGATAGCCGTGATGTACCTCGGCAAGATCGTCGAGGTCGCCGACCGGGAACGTCTCTACACCCAGCCGCACCACCCCTACACCCAGGCTCTCCTGTCGGCCGTCCCCGACGTACGCCAGGCGCAGGTCGGCGGACGCCGGGATCGGATCAGGCTCTTCGGCGACGTACCGAGCCCGATCGACCCGCCGTCCGGCTGCCGGTTCCGCACCCGCTGCTGGAAGGCGCAGGACATCTGCGCCACCCAGGAGCCGCCGCTGACGACCCTCGCCACCGGCCACGAGGTGGCGTGCCACTTCGCGGCGCCACCCACGATCGAGGACGCCAAGGCGAGCCAGGAGGCCGTTGCCGAGGCGATTGCCGCCGAGGACGGCGAGTTCGCCGTCTGACCGGACAGGACGTCGGCGCGGCGGCCGGTCTGTGGGCGGGCGCCGCTACTCTCAGTGGGTGACCGACGAGGCGCTGTTCGACGTTCAGGGCGGTCGAGGTGCGCCCGCGCCCCCTCGGGGGTCCGGCAGCCTCGCCGACGCCGACCACGGCTCGGCGCCCCTCGCCGTTCGCATGCGTCCGCAGGGACTCGACGACCTGGTGGGCCAGACCCAGCTCCTCGCTCCCGGTGCCCCGATCCGTCAGCTGATCGAGGGCGACCAGCCCATGTCGCTCCTGCTGTGGGGGCCTCCCGGCTCGGGCAAGACGACGATCGCGGCGATCCTCAGCCGGCAGACCAACCGCGACTTCGTGGAGGTCTCGGCGGTGTCCGCGGGCGTCAAGGAGGTCCGCGCGGTGATCGACGCGGCCCGGAGGTCTCTCGGCCGTGGCCGGGAGACGGTCCTGTTCGTGGACGAGGTGCACCGGTTCAGCAAGTCCCAGCAGGACGCCCTGCTTCCGGGCGTCGAGAACCGCTGGGTGACGCTCGTGGCCGCCACGACCGAGAACCCGTACTTCTCCGTCATCTCGCCGCTCCTGTCGCGCTCCCTCCTGCTGCGCCTCGAGTCCCTGTCCGACGACGACATCCGCACCCTCGTACGCCGCGCCGTCGCGCACCCCCGCGGTCTGGCCGGCGCCGTCACGCTCGAGGCGGACGCCGAGGAGCACCTCGTCCGGATGTCCGGCGGCGACGCCCGCCGGGCGCTCACCTACCTCGAGGCAGGGGCCGGCGCGGCCGCCGCGATGGGCGCGGCCTCCGTCGATCTCGCCACGCTGGAGACCGCCGTCGACCGGGCTGCCGTGCGCTACGACCGCGACGGCGACCAGCACTACGACGTCGCGAGCGCCCTGATCAAGTCGATCCGGGGGAGTGACGTCGATGCTTCGCTGCACTACCTCGCCCGCATGGTGGAGGCCGGCGAGGACCCGAGGTTCATCGCCCGGCGGCTGGTCATCCTCGCGAGCGAGGATGTAGGGATGGCCGACCCCACCGCGCTGGGCGTTGCCGTGGCGGCGCATCAGGCAGCGCAGTTCGTGGGCCTGCCGGAGGCCGCGATCAACCTCGCCCACGCCACCATCCACCTCGCCCTCGCTCCGAAGTCGAACGCCGTGGTCAAGGCGATCGGTGCGGCGCTCGAGGACGTTCGCGCCGGCCGGGTCGGCGCGGTCCCCGCGCACCTTCGCGACGCCCACTACAGCGGGTCCAAGAAGCTGGGGCACGGCACGAGCTACCAGTACGCACACGACGATCCTCGGGGCATCGTCGCCCAGCAGTACGCGCCGGACGTGGTGGCCGGACGTGTCTACTACGAGCCCGCGGGTCGGGGAGCCGAGAAGGGGTTCGGCGAACGACTCGAACGGATCCGGAGGATCCTCGCCGGCGACGAGTGACCGTAGCACCCGGACCCGTGGCGACCACGGAGCGTGCCGGCCCGTCGCCCGAACGGCCCTGACGATCGGCCCGAATGTCCCGATCGATCACCAGGGAGGAACCGCGAGGTCAGCCCCCTGGCCGACGGACATGGAACGCCGCGGCGCCACGCGTGTGGCCGGCCGCCTGACACCAGCCTGACCGTTATAGGTTTGGACGCCATGACTGCCGGTGAGATTGCGGGACTAATCGCCGCGGCGGCGTTCCTGCTGCTCGTGGGGCTCCTCGCCTACCCGATCCTGAAGCTGGGCAAGGTGCTCGACGAGACGCGCCTGCTCGTGCGCGGGGTCTCCGACCAGAGCGTCCCGCTCCTCGGTGAGGTGACGACCACCGTCACCACCACCAACGCGCAGCTGGCCCGCGTGGACACGATCACGGCCCGGGCCGAGACTGTCTCCGACAACGTCGCGGGGCTCTCGTCGCTCTTCGCCGCCACTCTCGGCGGCCCGCTCGTGAAACTGGCGGCGTTCTCCTACGGCGTGCGCCGGGCCATCGCCGCACATGACCGCAAGGACATCGAGCGTCGCGTCCGGTCAGAGATGAAGGCCGGCCGCCGCAGGAAGGGAGCCGAGGCCTGATGAAGCGGGTGTTCTGGGTGGTCGTCGGTGCCACGGTGGGCGTGCTCGTGGTCCGGAAGCTCTCGCAGAAGGCGGAGCAGTTCACGCCGCAGGGCGTCGCCAAGCAGCTGACCGGCCTCGGCGCCGCCGTCCGTGCCTTCGGGGAGGACGTTCGCGCCGGCATGGCCGCCCGCGAGGAGGAGCTCCGCGAGGCGTTGGCTCTCGACGAGCGCCACGCCAACGGCAACTCCGGCCTCGACGCCGACGCCGCAGCGCGGCTCGCGCGCGATCCCAAATCGACCTGGAGGGACTCGTACTGATGGAGACGGCGGAGATTCGCCGACGCTACCTGCGCTTCTTCGAGGAGCGCGGGCACACGGTCGTGCCGTCGGCCTCGCTCCTCCTCGACGACCCGAACCTGCTCTTCGTCAACGCCGGCATGGTGCCGTTCAAGCCGTACCTCCTCGGCCAGCAGACTGCGCCCTACCCGCGCGCGGCGAGCGTGCAGAAGTGCGTGCGTACCGGTGACATCGAAGAGGTCGGCAAGACCACCCGGCACGGGACGTTCTTCCAGATGAACGGCAACTTCTCGTTCGGCGACTACTTCAAGGAGCGCGCGATCGAGCTGGCGTGGGAGCTGGTCACGCTCCCGACGTCCCAGGGCGGATTCGGTCTCGACGAGTCCAGGCTCTGGGTGACGGTCTACCACGAGGACGACGAGGCGGCCCGGATCTGGGAGCGCCGCATCGGGCTGCCCCCGCACCGCATCGTCCGTCGCGGCATGGCCGACAACCTGTGGTCGATGGGCGTACCCGGCCCGTGCGGCCCCTGCAGTGAGATCTTCCTCGACCGCGGGCCCGAGCACGGCCCGGAGGGCGGTCCGGACGCCGACGAGGACCGCTACCTCGAGTTCTGGAACCTCGTCTTCATGCAGTACGAACGCGGCGAGGGCCCGGCCAAGGAGGGCTACCCGATACTCGGCGAGCTGCCGGCCAAGAACATCGACACCGGCATGGGCCTGGAGCGCATCGCCTACCTCCTCCAGGGTGTCGAGAACATCTACGAGAACGACGAGATCCGGCCGGTCCTCGACCGGGCGAGCGAGCTGTCCGGCCGCAAGTACGCCGTCGACCACGAGAGCGACGTACGGCTCCGGGTCGTTGCCGACCACGTCCGTTCGGCGATGATGATCGTCGGCGACGGCGTGACGCCGGGCAACGAGGGCCGCGGCTACGTCCTGCGGAGGATCATCCGCCGCGCGGCCAACCAGATGCGGCTCCTCGGCGTCGACGAGGCGACGATGCCGGAGCTGCTCCCGGTGAGCCTGTCCCGGATGAAGGTGTCGTACCCCGAGCTGGAGCAGGACTGGGCGCGGATCAGCTCGGTGATCTACGCCGAGGAGGAGACGTTCCTCGGCACGCTCCGGTCCGGCACCCACATCTTCGACCTCGCCGTCGAGGAGACGAAGCGCGCCGGCACCGGGGTCCTCGCCGGCGCCAAGGCGTTCCAGCTGCACGACACCTACGGTTTTCCCATCGACCTCACCCTGGAGATGGCGGCCGAGCGTGGGCTCAGCGTCGACGAGGACGGCTTCCGCCGACTGATGACCGAGCAGCGCCTCCGGGCCAAGGAGGACGCCGCGGGCCGCAAGTCCGCCCACGCCGACCTGTCCGCCTACCGCGGGGTGTCCGATGCGCTCGGCCGTTCCGTGGAGTTCACCGGCTACGACGAGGTGATCTCCGAGGCGCAGGTGGCCGGGATTCTCCTCGACGGGGAGTCCGTCGCCACCGCGGCCGAGGGTTCCACCGTCGAGCTCGTCCTCGACCGGACGCCCTTCTACGCCGAGGGCGGCGGCCAACTCGCCGACGAGGGGGTCATCGAGCTCGCCAACGGCGCCCGGCTCGTCGTGCACGACGTCCAGTCACCGCTGTCGGGACTGATCGTCCACCAGGCGAAGGTCCTCGAGGGTGAGGTCACGCCGGGCCTCGCCGCCCAGGCGCGGGTCGACATCGAACGCCGCCGCGCGATCTCGCGGGCCCACACGGCGACCCACATGGTCCACAAGGCGTTCCGCGAGGCCCTCGGCGAGACCGCCGCACAGGCCGGCTCCGAGAACGCTCCTGGTCGGTTCCGCTTCGACTTCAACGCGACCGGTCCGGTGCCGCCGAGCGTGCTCGCCGAGGCCGAGGAGCGCGTCAACGACCTGCTGCTCGCCGACCTCCCCGTCACCGCCGAGGTGATGCCGATCGCCGAGGCCCGGGCCGCGGGAGCGATGGCGTTGTTCGGCGAGAAGTACGGCAACGACGTCCGGGTCATCTCCGTGGGCGACTGGGCGCGTGAGCTCTGCGGCGGCACCCATGCCGGCAGGTCTGGCCAGCTCGGTGTGGTGAAGCTGCTCTCCGAGTCGTCCATCGGCACGGGCGTGCGACGGGTGGAGGCCCTCGTCGGCAGTGACGCCTATCGCTTCCTCGCCCGCGAGCACGTCCTGCTCGGCCAGCTGTCGGAGGCACTGAAGGCCCGCCCCGACGAGCTGCCCGAACGCGTGGCCGGCATCGTCGACCGGCTGCGCAACGCCGAGAAGGAGCTCGAGCGCATCCGCGTCCAGCAGGTGCTCGCCGCGGCCGGCAACCTCGCGGCACATCCCGAAGACGTCTTCGGCGTCGCCTTCGTCGGGCACCAGGTACCCGAGGGTGCGTCTGCCGCCGACCTGCGCAAGCTGGCGCTCGACGTGAGAGCGCGCATGCCCGCCGACCGACCGGCTGTGGTCGCGGTCGTCGGCGCGGCCGGGGGCCGTCCGTCCGTCGTGGTTGCCCTCAACGACGAGGCGCGAACGTGGCGGCTGTCCGCCGGCGAGCTGGTCAAGGTCGCCGCCGGGGTCCTCGGTGGCGGCGGCGGAGGCAAGGACGACGTGGCGCAGGGGGGCGGCACCGACCCGGCGAAGGCCGGCGACGCGCTCCGCCAGGTCGAGTACGCCATCGGGACACGGGTCACGAGCGGCTGAGGCTGGAACGCGGGCGATGCGCGACGGTGTGCGGCTCGGAGTCGATGTGGGCGACGTCCGGATCGGCGTAGCGCGGTCGGATCCGGCCGGAAGCGTGGCCGTCCCGGTCGACACGGTTCGCCGCGGCGAAGGCGACCTCGACCACCTGGCATCCCTGGTCGCCGAGTCCGAGGCGGTCGAGGTCATCGTCGGCCTTCCCATGACGCTGGCGGGCGGGGAGGGACCGGCCGCGCGCAAGGTGCGGGAGTTCGCGGGCGCCCTCGCGGCGCGGCTCGCACCGGTGCCGCTCCGCCTCTTCGACGAGCGGCTCTCGACGGTCGGCGCGCAACGCGGCTTCAGCGATCAGGGATTATCCACACGCAGAACGCGGGCACGAATCGACCAGGCGGCTGCTGCGATCATTCTCCAGGCCGCCCTCGACTCCGAGCGGGCCACCGGCAAGCCGCCAGGAGTCGTGGTCGGAAACGGGGCAAAGGCTCGCCACAAACGGCCCCGAAGAGGAAGGTCCGCCAGTGAGTGAACTCGGATTCCGCACCTCTGGTCGCGTACGCCCACGGAGGGCGCGCGGCTGCGTCGCCGTGATCCTCGCCCTCGCGGTGCTGGCCGGCATCCTGGCCTTCGCCGCCGTGAAGGGACAGGAGTTCCTGGCCGAGGCGTTCACCGTGCCCGACTACTCGGGCCCGGGCGAGGGCGCCGTCGTGGTCCAGGTGGCTCAGGGCGCCAGCAACCGCGAGATCGGTGCCGCACTCGAGAGCAAGGGGGTGGTCCAGAGCGCGGAGGCATTCACCAGGGCGGCCCGCAAGGACAGCCGCGCCCTCGGAATCCAGCCCGGCTACTACCGCCTGCGCGAACGCATGGCTGCCACCGAGGCGCTCAGCCTGATCCTCGACCCGACGGCCCGCATCCTCGACCGGGTGACCATCCCGGAGGGCCGGCGGCTGAGCCAGACGCTGGCGATCCTCTCCAAGAAGTCCGCGATCTCGGAGAGTGCGTTCACCAGGGCGCTGAAGGACTCGCAGTCCCTCGGGCTCGCACCGTACGCGAACGGCAAGCCCGAGGGTGTGCTGTTCCCGTCGACGTACGACCTCGACCCCGGCACGACCGCGGCCTCGCTGCTGCAGGACATGGCCGCCCGGCACATCGCGGTCGCGGAGAAGCTCCACCTCACCGAGGGGGCCAAGCAACTCGGTCGCACGCCGCTGGAGGTCGTCACGGTCGCGAGTCTGATCGAGGCGGAGGGCCGCCGGCCGGAGGACTTCCCCAAGATCGCGCGCGTCATCTACAACCGGCTGGACGACGACCTCCGACTGCAGATGGACTCGACGGTCCACTACGCCATCAACAAGTACGTCCGCCCCTCCACGACCGCGAAGGAGCGCGCCAACCCCTCGCCGTACAACACGTACAAGGTCAAGGGACTGCCACCCGGGCCGATCAACGCTCCGGGCGAGCGGGCGCTGGCGGCGGCGCTGCACCCGGCGAGCGGGAAGTGGCTCTATTTCGTCACGACAAATCCCGACTCCGGCGAGACGAAGTTCGCGAGCACCTACACCCAGCACGACGCCTTCGTACGCGAGTTCCAGAAGTGGTGCCGCGCCAACTCGGACCGGTGCTGACGGTCACGTCGACAGGACGGGAGTAGCAGCACATGACGACGGCCCCCGGATCCGGACCGGGAGCTCCCACCAACGCCGTCGGCGAGACCGCCGGCCGCCGGTGCGCGGTCCTCGGCTCGCCGATTGCCCACTCGCTCTCGCCCGCGCTGCACCGGGCCGCCTATGCCGACCTCGGTCTTGACTGGCGCTATGACGCGTTCGAGGTCGACGAGGCCGGGCTACCCGCGTTCGTCGAAGGACTCGACCCGGTCTCGGCGCGGACTCTCGCTCACGATGCCCCTCAAGCGCGCGGCGCTCCCGTTGTGTGACGAGGTCTCCCCGCAGGCCCGCCTCGTCGGTGCGGTCAACACCCTGCTGCTCGGACCAGGCGGGCGTCGTACGGGCACCAACACCGACGTCCCGGGGTTCGTCGGCGCCCTGCGCGACCGGGGGGTCCGCCAGGTCTCGAGCGGGCTGCTCGTCGGCGTCGGCGCGACGGCGTGTTCGGCGCTCGCCGCGCTCGCCGAAATCGGGATCCGGGAGGTTCGTGCGGTTGCCCGCGATCCGGCCAGGGCAGGTGAGCTACGTGCGCTGGCAGAGGTACTCGGTGTCGCCGTCTCCGTTGTGCCGTGGGAGGACGTTGGCACTACGCGGTCCGTCGATATCGCGGTGTCGACAGTGCCCGACGAGGCCGGAGCGGCTGTCGCCGAGCTGGTGGCCGACCGCGCCGAGGTCGTGTTCGACGCGCTGTACCATCCGTGGCCGACCCGCATCGCGTACGCGGCGGACAAGGCGGGCCGGGTGGTGGTCGGTGGGCTCGATCTGCTCGTTCACCAGGCGGCCGTGCAGGTGGAGCTGATGACGGGACGTACGCCCGCACCGGTCACCGCGATGCGGACGGCAGGGGAGCTGGCGCTGGCGGCCCGTAGGGACGTGCCCGACACGACCTAGCCGCCCTCCACGGGGACAACGTAATAACGGGGGAGCACATGACGGGGGTTCGTATCGAGCGCCGCGCACTTTTGGGCGCCGCGGTTCTCGCCGGGATCGGCACCGTGACGGGGTGCGGGATCCAGACTGGTCCGAGGGGAACGCTGCCGGCGGACGGGGGCACCGGCCGACCGACTCCGCCGATCACTCCGACGCCCACACCCACGCCGGCACCCACCGGCTCGCCGACACCGGCGGACTGGAAGGCACTCTCCGAAAGCCTCACCGGCAAACTCCTGCGACCAGGCGACGCCGGCTACCCGGTGGCGCACCAGCTCTTCGATCCGGTGTACGACAGCGTGCTGCCCGCCGCGGTCGCCGAGTGCGCGGACCCGACGGACGTCGCGACGACCCTGAAGTTCGTCCAGCGTTACAACCTCCCCGTCGTCGGCAAGTCCGGCGGGCACTCCTACGTCGGGGCGTCCGCCACCCACGGCGGAGTCGTCATCTCGGTCACTCCGATCGCAGGCATCACCTTCGACGGCACCACCGCCCGGATCGGAGCCGGCGCGCCGCTCGGCACGGTCTATGACGGGCTGGCGACGAGGAACCGGGTCATCCCTGCGGGATCGTGCCCGTCGGTGGGCATCGCCGGGCTGACCCTGGGTGGCGGCCTCGGGCTTGCCAACCGGGTCTACGGCCTGAGCTGCGACGTCCTCACCCAGGTGCAGGTCGTCACGGCCGACGGCAAGATCCATACGGCCAACGCCTCGAACGAGCCGAAGCTGTTCTGGGCCTGTCGGGGCGGCGGCGGCGGGACGCTCGGCGTGGTGACCGCGTTCTGGTTCAAGACGGTGGCGTCGCCGCTGATCGGTACGCTCAGCGCCACCTGGTCCTGGTCCCAGGCGGCGGCCGTGACGCGTGGCTGGCAGCGGTACAGCCAGTCCGCCCCTGACGAGGTGTGGACCTCCCTGCGGTTGGTGGCCAACCCGAACGGCACGCAGTCCGCCGGCGTGTTCGGCATCGACGCGGCCAACGACCCGGCGCCGCAGCTCGCCAAGCTGATCAGCGCGGTCGGCGTCGAGCCCGAGCGGCACTCGATCACCAAGAACACCCACTTCCATGCCGACCCGCCCGACACCCGCACGGTCTTCTACGCCGGCACCGACATTCTCGGCCAGCCGCTCTCCGAGTCCGGCATCGCCGCGGTGATCGCAGCGATGAATGCGAAGGCGCATGCGACGAAGCTCGCGGCGACGGCGCTCTTCGACCCGCTGGGTGGCGCGATCTCCCGCCTCGCCGTGAACGCGACCGCGTTCCCCTGGCGGAAGGCGTTCGCCTCGATCCAGTGGTACGCCGAGCGCGGCGGAGCCACCGGGCAGGCGGCCCGTGACTGGATCACGGCCGGGCACCGGGCGGTCGCCACCTCGGCGGTCGGAGGGTACGTCAACTACCTCGAGGCAGACCGGACCAACGGCGCGTTGTACTTCGGCCCGAACCTCGCCCAGCTGCGTGCCGTCAAGGCGATGTACGACCCGACGGGTCTGTTCAAGCTGCCGTACACGCTGTGAGCCGAGCGGCCCGGCCCGTGGCAGCGCGGGCCGGGCCGGCCTGCTCACGAGGTCCGGCCGCCGATCGTTCCTGACATCGGGGTCGGCTACGCCCTAAGCTCCCCGTCCGTGACCGTCTCGCAGGTGCTGCTGATCGCGGGATGTGTCTCGCTCGGTGGCCTGGCCGGAGTGCTCGTCCCGGCGTGCGTGGCGATGCTGCCAGAGCCCGCGCCGGTAACCGGCGAGACCAAGCCGCCGTACTCCGTCCTGGCGCGGTGGCGGCACCTGCCGGTGGCCGCCGGGCTGGCCGTCGCCGGGTGCTGGGGAGTCCTCGCGTGGCGGATCGGACCCGACCTCGTATTGCCGGCCGTTCTCTACCTCAGCGCCGCCGGCGTCCTCCTCGTCTATGTCGACCTCCGGGTGCGGCTCCTGCCGGACGCCGTGGTGCTGCCGTCCTATCCCGTCGTCGGCGCCCTCCTCACCCTTGCCGCCGTCCTGTCCGGTCGGTGGGGAAACCTCCTCTGGGCGCTCGCCGGTGGTGCGGTCCTGTGGGGCTTCCTGGCCCTCCTGGGGTTGCTCGCTCCGTCCGGAATGGGGTTCGGCGACGTCAAGTTCGGTGGGGTCCTGGGCCTGTGTCTCGGGTGGTTCGGCCTGGCGTCGGTGCTGGTCGGCACGCTGTTCGCGTTCGTCCTCGGCGGTGTCGTGAGCCTGGGCCTGGTCGCGTCCGGACGGGCCCGGCTCAAGTCCGCGATCCCGTTCGGACCGTTCCTGTTTGCCGGATTCCTGCTGGCCCTGTTGGCCGGTGACGGGCTGGCGCACTGGTACCTCGGCCGCTGAGCGAGCGGCCGGACCCGCCCTGGGCGGGTTCACGCGCCGTGAAAGACTTCGTTCATGCTCCGCTGGCTCACTGCGGGGGAGTCACACGGCCCCGCCCTGGTTGCAATCCTCGAAGGACTGCCTGCCGGCGTCCACGTCACCACCGACGACGTGGCGCTGGCGCTGGCCCGACGCCGCCTCGGCTATGGCCGTGGTGCCCGGATGTCGTTCGAGCGGGACGAGCTCGAGTTCCTGGGCGGCGTACGCCACGGCGTGACGCTCGGCAGCCCGGTGGCGGTCCGCGTCGGCAACACCGAGTGGCCGAAGTGGGAACGGGTGATGGCGGCCAACCCGGTCGACGAGGACGAGCTTCGTGCCCTCGCCCGCAACGCCCCGCTCACCCGGCCGCGACCCGGGCACGCCGACCTCGTGGGCATGCAGAAGTACGACTTCGACGAGGCCAGGCCGGTCCTCGAGCGGGCCAGTGCCCGCGAGACGGCGGCCCGGGTGGCGCTCGGCGCGGTGGCGACCGGCTTCCTGCGCCAGGCGTACGACGTCGACCTCCTGAGCCACGTCGTCGAGCTCGGCACGGTCCGCGCCAAGCCCGGCAGCGTGCCGGCGGCGTCCGACCTCGAGGCCATCGACGCCGACCCGATGCGCTGCCTCGACCCCGAGACCAGCCAGGCGATGGTGGCCGAGGTCGACCAGGCGCACAAGGAAGGCGACACCCTCGGCGGGGTCGTCGAGGTCGTCGTGTGGGGGCTCCCGCCCGGGCTCGGCAGCCACGTCCACTGGGACCGCCGGCTCGACGCCCGGCTTGCCGGCGCGCTGATGGGAATCCAGGCGATCAAGGGCGTCGAGGTCGGCGACGGCTTCGAGCTGGCCCGGAGCCGCGGATCGGCCGCCCAGGACGAGATCACCTCGACGCCGGAGGGGATCCGGCGTACGTCCGGCCGTTCGGGCGGCACCGAGGGCGGGATGAGCACCGGCGAGGTAATGCGGGTCCGGGCGGCCATGAAGCCGATCTCGACCATTCCCAGGGCCCTGCGCACGGTGGACATCGCGACCGGTGAAGAGGCACGGGCCCACCACCAGCGCTCGGACGTGTGTGCGGTCCCGGCGGCCGGCGTCGTCGCCGAGGCGATGGTGGCCCTGGTCCTCGCCGACGCGGCCCTGGAGAAGTTCGGCGGCGACTCGGTGGCGGAGTCCCGGCGCAACGCACAGTCCTACCTCGACAACCTGAGGATCCGCTGATGGCACCCCGGGTCGTCCTGGTCGGAGCGCCCGGCTCGGGCAAGACGACGGTGGGGGAGCTGGTCGCCGAACGCCTGGGCGTGGCGTTCCGCGACACCGACTCCGACGTCGAGGCCCAGACCGGCAGCACGATCGCCGACCTGTTCGTCGAGCACGGAGAACCGCATTTCCGGTCGCTGGAGCGAGCCGCCGTCGAAGCGGCCCTCGCCGGCCACGACGGCATCCTCGCACTGGGCGGCGGCGCGATCCTCGACGCCGACACCCGCAGGGACCTGCGCTCCCAACGCGTGGTCTTCCTCGACGTCTCGCTGTCCGAAGCCGCCCACCGGGTGGGCCTCTCGGCCTCCCGCCCGCTGCTGCTGGGCAACGTGCGCGGCCAGCTGAAGCAGCTGCTGGACGCCCGGCGCCCGCTGTACGCCGAGGTCGCAACCGTGTCCGTCTCCACCGACGGGCGGAAGCCGGACGAGATCGCCAACGAGGTCCTCCGGGAGCTGACGTGAGCGCCACCAGCCGGATCCGGGTCGAGACCGACCGGCCGTACGACGTCGTGATCGGCACCGGCGTGCTCGGCGAACTTCCCGACCTCCTCGGCACCGGTGCTCGCCGGGTCGCCGTGATCCACCAGCAGGCGCTCGCGGGTCCCGCGGAGGAGATCCGGTCCGCCCTCGTCGGCAGCGGCTACGACGCACACCTGCTCGAGGTGCCGGACGCCGAGCGGGCCAAGACGGCCGAGGTGGCAGCGTCGTGCTGGTCCGCACTCGGGAGTTGGGGCTTCACTCGGTCCAACGCGGTCGTCGGCGTCGGCGGCGGCGCCACCACCGACCTCGCCGGCTTTGTCGCGGCGACCTGGCTGCGAGGGGTCCGGGTCGTGCAGGTGCCGACCACTCTCGCAGGGATGGTCGACGCCGCCGTCGGCGGCAAGACGGCGATCAACACCGCCGAGGGCAAGAACCTCGTCGGCGCCTTCCACGAGCCCGCCGGCGTGCTCTGTGACCTGTCGACGCTCGCCACCCTGCCCCGGGACGACTACGCCAGCGGGCTGGCCGAGGTCGTGAAGTGCGGGTTCGTCGCCGACCCGGTGATCCTCGACCTGGTGGAGACCGATCCCGACGCCGCGCTGTCCTCCGACGGGACTCTCACCCAGGCCCTGGTGGAGCGCTCGGTGAGTGTCAAGGCCGCGGTGGTGGCGGGCGACCTGACCGAGACTGCGGCCGCCGCAGGTGGCGGTATCGGGCGCGAGGTGCTCAACTACGGCCACACCTTCGCCCACGCCATCGAACGCGTGGAGGAGTACTCCTGGCGGCACGGCGATGCGGTTTCCGTCGGCCTTGTCTACGTCGCCGAGCTCGCCCGCCGCGCCGGCCGGCTCGACGACCAGACCGCCGACCGGCACCGGGCCGTGCTCGACCTGCTCGGCCTGCCGACGGCGTACCTGCCCGATCGCTGGCCCGCGCTCCTCGCCGGCATGCGGGTGGACAAGAAGGCCCGGGGTGACCTGCTGCGGTTCGTCGTCCTCGACGGACTCGCCAAGCCTGGCGTCCTCGAGGGACCTGACCAGGACCTGCTGATGGCGGCGTACAACGCGGTCACGGCCTCGTAGCCGCGCCCCCGCCACCCGCCTCAGGCCGGCCGGCCTCCCACGGCGTCCTTGATCTCCTCGCCGCGTTCGACCCCGGAGGACCGGGCGCAGTGCCCGCAGCAGAAGAACCGCCCGCCGACCTCCACACCGTGCCCGACGATCCGGCACTGACAGTGCTCGCAGACCGGGGCCAGGCGATGGATCGCACACTCGAACGAGTCGAACACGTGGGCATTACCGCCGACCGTGCGGATCTCGAAGGACATCCAGTAGTCGTTGCCACAAACCTCGCAGACCGCCATGGGGAGGTCATGCCCCTCCGGCGCGGCGTACACACCCGGGGCCGCAGGGCCAGGCGGAGGTCCGGCGGGAACGGCTCTCAGAGGGCGCGGACGAACCTCTGAGCGTCGAGGATGCCCATGCCGGTCTCGTCACAGACCAGCCGGATCGCCTCGGTCTCACGCCCCTGTGAGCGCAGGTCGCGGGCCCTCTCGGCAAGGTCGCGGTCGGCACCGGACGGACGCGGGTCCTGACCCGGGCGCTCCTTGCTGTGCGGACCACGGTCCGGTTGACCCAGGTCGACGTACTCGCCCTGGACCACGGTCGGCGGCGGCTTGTGGCCGCGCTGGATCGCCTCCGAGAGCTTCTTGGCGTCGCCCAGGCCGAGTCCGGTGACCCGCATGAGCTCCTGGATCGCCTGGACCTTCCTGCTGCGCCCCAGCAGCGCCATCACGACCGCGAGGGCACGGGGGTCGACCGGCTGCGACAGGAGGTCCCGACCCCTCGAGCCGGCGAGCCCCGGCTCTTTGTCCTCGCTCGCTTCCCGCGAGCGGAGCACGAACAGGAGGCCGACGATCACCAGCCCGACGACGAGGACGAGCAGCAGGTCGTTCACGAGAGGATGTTAGCCGCCCGGCCGGTCCGATCCGTAGGTCGCGGGTGGCGGGATTCGGCGCCGAGCGCCAGCGCCAGCACCGCGAGGAGCGCGACCAGCTCGGCCGCTGCCGCCACCCACACGCCGAGCGCCGTGGTCAGGAGCGCGACCACTGCCGCCACCAGGCGGTACCGCACGGGCCGGATGCCCAGCACGCGCCGGAACACCACGTCACCGACGAGGTAGAGGACGACCCCACCGGCGACGGCGAGCGCCGCGGCCAGCGGCAGCGCCTCGAACACGTGCCCCAGGGACTTCTTCACCCCCGCCGAGATCACGATGACGCCGACCAGCATCGGGGCGAACGACACGAAGTACGCATTGATCGCGAGCTGCGAGCGCACGTTCGCCGGCGCGGCCGCCAGCGCGTGTTCGGCGCCTGCCTCGTCGTCGCCGAAGTAGGTCCACCACAGCGTCGCCGCCAGGGCGAGACCGAGGACCGCGGCAGCGAACATCGACGGCCCGATCGGCAGGTCGGAGGTACCGATGCCGATGGCCACGACCGACTCGCCGAACGCCACGATCAGGAGCAGGCCGTGGCGTTCGACGAAGTGGGCGGTGCGGAGCGTGAACCGCATCGGCGCGCCGAAGATGTACGGCGCCGCCACCTGGACGACGATGGCCGCCGCCCACAGGGCGTACCGGAGCGTCGGGACCTCGACCAGCCCTGCCCCGACGATCAACAGCGCCGCCACGATGTTGGACGGGACGAACCGCGCCAGTGCACCGAGCGACGCGACCTGCGCGAAGAGCGCACCGTGGACGACGATGACGGCGAGGTAGCCGATCCCGAACGCGACGCCCCCGCCGTCGAAGGCCCGCGGGATGGCAAGCGCACACACGAGGAACGCGCCCATGCCGACCATCAGGCCGATCCGCCGCAGCGCCCGGTCGGGCGGGACGACGTTGGTGAGCCAGGCGTAAGCGGTGTACATCCACCACAGCACCGCGAAGATCAGGACCACCTGGAGGATGCCCCTCGCGGAGATGTCATCGGCGAGCATGGCCGTCAGCTGGGTCAGGGTGAAGACGAAGACGAGATCGAAGAACAGCTCCAGGGCCGAGACCGGCTGCTCCTCCTGCTCCGTGAGCGGGCCGGCGTCCGGCCTGTCCGCGGTCATCCGTGCCACCTCTCGTTCCGTACCCGCCCGCGTCTAGGCTTGCAGTCGTGCGCGTCCTCGTGTTGAACGGCCCCAACCTCGGCCGCCTCGGATCCCGGGAGCCGGACGTCTACGGCTCCACGTCGTTCGCCGATCTTGTCGCCGACTGCGGCAAGGCCGGCGTCGAACTCGGCCTCGACGTGGAAGTACGCCAGACCGACAGCGAGGCGGAGCTGGTGCACTGGCTGCACGAGGCCGCCGACGCCTCGACGCCGGTCGTTCTCAACCCGGCCGCGTTCACGCACTACTCCTACGCCGTGCGCGACGCCTGCGCCCAGCTCACCGCGCCCCTGGTCGAGGTACACCTCACCAACCCCGCGCGCCGCGAGGAGTTCCGGCACACGAGTGTCGTGGGTGGGGTCGCGACCGGTACCGTCGCGGGCTTCGGCCTCGACTCCTACCGCCTGGCGCTCCGGGCGATCGCGAACCTCAGCGCTTCCCGAGGCTGAGCACCAGCCTGCTGGCTTCATACAGCTCCATCCCGGTCGCCTCGCGAAGCTCCTCGATCGCCTGGACGGTGCGGCCGTTTGCCCGGAGCTCGGTCAGCCGTACGACGAGCTCCGGCGACGGGGATCCGGGCGTTCCCGCCGGCGAGTCTTTGGCGGCCTCCGTCGCTCGGGACGACGCCGATCGGGTCGAAGATGCCGATCGGGTCGAAGATGCCGGCCGGGTCGAAGATGCCGGCCGGGTCGAAGATGCCGGCCGGGTCGAAGATGCCGGCCGCGACGAGGCTTCCGGTCGGCCGGTCACGGGTGCGTGCGGGAGCTCGGTCGGCTCGATCATGCCGAGCCTCGGCGAACGACCGGCCCGGGCGCGTACGTCACGGAGGTAGCGGCGGAAGTCCCGCCGGACCCGGCCCCGCACCTTCGGGTGGGCGATCGGAAGCAGCACCACGAGGACCAGTCCCGCCACCGCCCACGCCGGGATCAGTCCGGTGCCCCCGACGTAGAACGCGACGTAGATCGCGAACACGAACACCCCGACAAGTCCGCTGCGTGCCCGTCTGCGCATGGCAGGCGAGACTATCGCCGACTTGCGGCCGACCGGCGCCCGCGCTTGGCTGGGCAGGTGCCAGACATCCACGGGACCCGCCGGAGCGAGCTCGGTCGCATGCTCGTCGACCGCGACCTCCAGGCCGCGCTGATCAGCCGGCTCGTCAACGTCCGCTACCTGTCCGGCTTCACCGGATCGAACGCGGCACTGCTCCTTTCCGCCGACGGCACGGCCGTCCTCGCGACCGACGGGCGGTACGGCGACCAGGCCGCCGCCGAGTGCCCCGACCTGACGTGCGTGATCGACCGGCAGCTGCTCGAGACGCTTTCGGCGGAGGCCGCGCGCGCCGGGGTCAGCCGACTCGGCGTGGAGACCCACGCCCTGACCGTGGACGCGCTGGCCTCGATCCAGGCCGCGTACCCCGACCTCGACACCCCCTCGCTCGGCCGTGCCGTCGAAGGGCTCCGGGTCGCGAAGGACGACACCGAGCTCGACCACGTCCGCACCGCCTGCGCCATGTCGTGCCGCGCGTTGGAGGGGTTGCTCGGCGCCCCGCTCGCCGGGCGGACCGAGCGCGAGATCGCCCGCGACCTCGAGTCCCGGATGTACGCCGAAGGAGCGGAGGCGATCGCGTTCTCCACGATCGTCGCCGCGGGAGCCCATGCGGGAATTCCGCACCATCAGCCCACCGACCGCCCGGTGGCGCCGGGTGACCTGCTCACGATCGACTTCGGGGCCCGGCACGAGGGCTACCACGCCGACTGCACCCGTACCTTCGTCGTGGGAGCGGAGCCGGAGGCCTGGCAGCAGGAGATCTACGAGCTGGTCTGGGCGGCCCAGCGGGCCGGTCGGCGGGCCCTCGTGCCCGGTGTGGACCTTGCCGGCGTCGACCAGGCGGCACGCCGGGTGATCGAGGACGCCGGGTACGGCGAACGGTTCACCCACGGCCTCGGGCACGGCGTGGGCCTGGAGATCCACGAGGACCCGTTCTTCGGCAGGACCGCGGAGGGTAAACTCGGCGACCGCGCTCCTGTCACCGTCGAACCCGGGATCTATCTCCCGGGCCGCGGCGGCGTCCGCATCGAGGACACCCTGATCGTCCGAGACGGCGAGGTGGAGCTCCTCACTCCGACCACGAAGGACCTCCTGGTCGTCGACTGACGACCGAGGTGGGTTCGGAGGCGGGCGAGGTCGGCGCGTACACACCCAAACGACCGGGGCTGAGAGGCGAAGACAGCAGTGGCAACCACGAACGACCTCAAGAACGGCATGGTGCTCAACCTCGACGGGCAACTCTGGAGCGTCGTGTGGTTCCAGCACCACAAGCCTGGCAAGGGTGGCGCTGTCGTCCGCACCAAGCTCAAGAACGTCCTGTCCGGCAAGGTGGTCGACAAGACGTTCAACGCCGACGTCAAGGTGGAGGTCGCCATGGTCGACCGCCGCGACATGACCTACCTCTACAACGACGGCGAGTCGTACGTCTTCATGGACGCGACGACCTTCGACCAGCTGCCGATCGCACCCAACGTGGTCGGAGATGCCTCGCACTTCATGCTCGAGAACCAGGAGGCCACGGTCGCGGTTCACGAGGGCATCCCGCTCTACATCGAGCTGCCGACCGCGGTCGAGCTGACGATCGACTACACCGAGCCGGGACTCCAGGGTGACCGGTCGACGGGTGGCACCAAGCCGGCGCGGCTGGAGACCGGCTACGAGATCCAGGTGCCCCTCTTCCTCACCTCTGGCGAGAAGATCAAGGTCGACACCCGCTCGGGCGACTACCTCGGGCGGGTCGTAGTCGTGCCCGCTCGCGCGAAGGCACGCAAGCGGGCGGTCGACGTCCTCTACGAGTCGGAGCTGCGCGGTCGGCCCCTCACGGACACGCTGGCCGACCGGATCAGGCGGCCGACCCGCCCGTCAACGGGTACACCGTGCGGCTGGTCGAGGGTGTCGCGGAGCATGCCGAGCGGCTCGACGAGGTGCTGGCGGCGTACTCCGAGGGGTGGAGCCTCGATCGGATGGCTCCGGTCGACCGCGACATCCTGCGGATCGGCGCCTACGAACTGCTCTACGCCGACGACGTGCCCGACGCGGTGGCGATCAGCGAGGCCGTCCGTCTCGCCCAGGAGCTCGCGGGCGACGAGTCGCCGCCATTCGTCAACGGCCTCCTGGCCCGGCTCATGGAACTCAAGCCGACCCTGCTGGCCTGACGGGCGCTGGGCCGTCCCGGGCTGCCGGGCCAGCCCTGGGCCTTCGGGGACCGGCCCGACCTGTCCAGGGTCTCTGCGAGCTGTTACGCCCTGGCAAGGGCGCCTTGACGGATCTGGACGCGGCGCGGCGGGCCCGCCCCAAGGGGACGAGCCCGCCGCCACGCATTCCGAACGTTCAGCCCTCGTCGTCGGAGACGGCCTCCGCCGCGTCGGCGTCGAGAACGCCCCACGCCGACCAGGCGGTCGGCGAGGACGCTCGGCCGCTCGTCGTAGATCATCGGCCAGGGTGCGCATGTCCTCCTTGCGGATCGACAGCACCTTGCCGTTGTAGTCGCCGCGCTGGGCCTGGATCGTCGCGGCATAACGGGCAAGCGGCGCAACCTCGACGCCCTCGAGCTCGCCCAGACGCTCGAGGTCGAGCACGAGCTTCGGCGGCGGCTCGGCGGCGGCGCCGATCGGCCCGACACCCGGGAGCAGTTGCGTGATCGGAACGCCGTAGAACTCTGCGAGCTCGGACAGCTTCTGCACCGTCACGGCCCGGTCGCCGCGCTCGTAGGAGCCGACCACGACCGCCTTCCAGCGGCCGTTGGACTTCTGCTCGACCCCGTGGAGGGAGAGGCCTTGCTGCGTGCCTGATGGCGCGGAGTCTTGCGCCCAGGGCCCGCGCATAGTCACTCGGCATCCGTGCTCACTCATCCTTGGTCTGCGAGGGACACGGAAGCGCCGCGTCCAAGATGGTCACGGAGCG
This sequence comes from uncultured Actinomycetota bacterium, assembly GCA_963721745.1. Taxonomy (GTDB): domain Bacteria; phylum Actinomycetota; class Actinomycetes; order Propionibacteriales; family Actinopolymorphaceae; genus Thermasporomyces. The sequence continues at coordinate 497,473 of CAVRKO010000013.1, forward strand.
TGACGGTAGACGCCGGTGCGACCCCTACGTCAAGCCGACGCGGCGGAACTTCCCACTCGCCCGGTCGTACCCGATTCGCGTGTCCCGCCGGCATTACCGGATCCCACGCCGCCGGCTGCTACTGTCGAGCACGTTCGACGTGGCGTGTTCCGGTGCCTCGTCGACCTGCTCTCGAGACCTCCGGCCGCGCCCGGCCCGAAATCCTTTAAGACCCGTCCAGTGAGGCGGGGAAGGAGGTCCGGTCAGGTGCCTCCTGCCCGTGATCCCGCAGCGCGAAGGCCGCGCCTCCAGCGCCGGCACGACGCCCGATGCGGCACCGGCCCGCGAGGTCCTCGACGAGGCCGACATCGGCCGCGCACTGACCCGCATCGCCCACGAGATCCTCGAGCGCAACAAGGGCGCCCGACGATGTCGTCCTGCTCGGCATCCCCACCCGCGGAGTCGCCGCTGGCGCGCCGGCTCGCCGACCGCGATCGCCGCCGTCGAGCGCGTTCCCGGTCGGCGCGCTCGACATCACGATGTACCGCGACGATCTCCGCCTGCGTCCCGCCCGCGCCGCTCGAGTCACACCGAGATCCCGGCCGGCGGCATCGACGAGCAGGTGGTCGTCCTGGTCGACGACGTGCTCTACTCCGGCCGGACCATCCGGGCCGCGCTCGACGCGCTCGGCGACCTCGGCCGGCCGCGCGCGGTCCAGCTCGCCGTCCTGGTCGACCGCGGCCACCGCGAGCTGCCGATCCGCGCCGACTTCGTCGGCAAGAACCTCCCGACGGCCGCGCAGGAGACGCGTCACCGTGCACTGCTCGAGAGCTCGACGGACGGCGAGCGCCGTCGTCATCGGCGAGAGCACCGACACGCCGGGGGAGGACGCGTCGTGAACGCACCTGCTGTCCGCCGCCGACCTCGACCGGGACGACGCGCTGCTCGTCCTCGACACCGCCGAGGAGATGCGCGCAGCTCGCCGACCGGCCGATGAAGAAGCTGCCGACGCTGCGCGGGCGTACGGTCGTCAACCTCTTCTTCGAGGACTCGACCCGCACGCGGATCTCGTTCGAGGCGGCCGCCAAGCGGCTCTCGGCCGACGTGATCAACTTCTCGGCAAAGGGCTCGAGCGTCGTAGAAGGGCGAGAGCCTCAAGGACACCGCGCTCACGCTCGAGGCGATGGGTGCCGACGCGGTCGTGGTCCGCCACGGCGGGTCGGGTGCGCCGCACCGGCTCGCGACATCCGGGCTGGATCCGGCGGCAGCGTGATCAACGCCGGCGACGGCACGCACGAGCACCCGACGCAGGCCCTGCTCGACGCGTTCACGATGCGGCGGCACCTCGGCGAGCTCGAGGGGCGCCGGATCACGATCGTCGGCGACGTCCTGCACAGCCGGGTGGCGCGCTCGAACGTCCTGCTGCTGGCGACGCTCGGTGCCGAGGTCACGCTGGTCGCCCCGCCGACGCTGCTGCCGGTCGGCGTCGAGCGCTGGCCCTGCGAGACGTCGTACGACCTGGACGCGCGCGCTGCCGAAGAGCGACGCGGTGATGATGCTGCGCGTCCAGCAGGAGCGCATGAACGCGGCGTTCTTCCCGACGCGCGCGAGTACAGCCGGCGCTACGGCCTGGACGCCCGCGCGGATGGCGGCTGCTGCCCGAGCACGCCATCGTCATGCACCCGGGCCCGATGAACCGCGGCATGGAGATCTCGGCCGACGTCGCCGACTCCGCCAGCTCGGTGATCGTCGAGCAGGTGGCCAACGGCGTGAGCGTGCGGATGGCCGTGCTCTACCTCCTCCTCGCCGGTGCGAGCCAACAACTGACGTCGACGAGCACAGTGCCAGAGCAGCGAAGGTGGGACCGCGCATGACTGACGCCGGTTGTCCTAAGCGGAGCCCGTCCGCTGGGCGGCGACCCCACCGACCTGGTGCTGCGCGACGGTGTCATCGCCGCGATCGGGATCCGACGCGTGTCCGCCGCGGGCGCCGAGGTGGTCGACGGCCGACGGCCTGGTCGCTGCTGCCCGGGCCTGGTCGACCTGCACACCCACCTGCGCGAACCCGGCCGGGAGGACGCCGAGACCGTCGAGACCGGCAGCCGCGGCCGCGGCCTGCGGCGGGTTCACCGCGGTGTTCGCGATGCCGAACACCGACCCGGTCGGCCGACACTGCGGGCGTGGTCGAGCAGGTCTGCCGGCTCGGCCAGGAGGCAGGGCACTGCGACGTCGCAGCCGATCGGTGCCGTCACCGTCGGCCGTGCGGGCGAGCGGCTGGCCGAGCTCGGTGCGATGGCGGAGTCGGCGGCGCGGGTCCGGGTGTTCTGCGACGACGGCGACTGCGTGTCCGACGCGGTGCTGATGCGCCGGGCGCTGGAGTACGTCAAGGCGTTCGACGGCGTGATCGCCCAGCACGCGCAGGAGCCGCGGCTGACCGAGGGCGCCCAGATGAACGAGGGCGCGCTCTCGGCTGTCCTCGGGCTGCGGGGCTGGCCGGCGGTCGCCGAGGAGGCGATCATCGCCCGTGACGTGCCTGCTGGCCGCCCACGTCGGCTCCCGGCTGCACGTCTGTCACGTCTCGACCGCCGGATCGGTCGAGATCCTGCGCTGGGCAAGAGCCAAGGGCTAGCCCGTGACGGCGGAGGTGACGCCGCACCACCTGCTGCTCACCGAGGACCTCGTGGCGAGCTACGACCCGATCTTCAAGGTCAACCCGCCGCTGCGGATCGGCGACGGACGTCGAGGCGCTGCGCGGCGGCGCTGGCCGACGGCACCATCGACTGCGTCGCGACCGACCATGCGCCGCACCCGGTCGAGGACAAGGAGTGCGAGTGGGGCGCGGCCGCGATGGGGATGCGTCGGGCTGGAGACCGCGCTGGCGGTCGTTCAGCAGGCGATGGTCGACACGGGACTTCTCGACTGGGCCGGGGTCGCCGACCGGTTGGCGCACCAACCCGCGCGCATCGGCCGGCTGACCAGTCACGGGCACCCGGTCGAGGTCGGTGCGCCGGCCAATCTGATGCTCTACGATCCCGCGGCGTCGTGGACGGTCGAACCCGCGGGGTTCGTGAGCCGGTCCCGCAACACGCCCTACGCCGGTACGACACTTCCCGGCCGGGTCGTCGCGACCTTCCTGCGGGGGCGTCCCACCGTGCTCGACGGGAAGCTCCAGTGAGCGCGGTCGCGGGGTCCGGCCCCCGTCGGCCGGCGCTGCTGGTCCTCGAGGACGGGCGGACGTTCCACGGCGACGCCTACGGTGCCGAGGGCGAGACGTTCGGCGAGGCGGTCTTCAGCACCGGCATGACGGGCTACCAGGAGACCCTGACCGACCCGTCTTACCACCGGCAGGTCGTCGTCCAGACCGCACCGCACATCGGCAACACCGGCGTCAACGACGAGGATCCCGAGTCGCGCCGGATCTGGGTCGCGGGCTACGTCGTCCGTGACCCGGCCCGGGTGCCGTCCAACTGGCGATCGCACGGCAGCCTCGACGGCGCGCTGGCCGACGGCGGCGTGGTGGGCATCGCCGGCGTCGACACGAGAGCGCTCACGAGGCACCTGCGCGAGCGCGGTGCGATGCGGGTGGGCATCTCCACGACCGAACGCGATCCGCAGGCCCTTCTGGCCCGGGTCCTCGAGTCTCCCCGGATGGAGGGCGCCGCCCTCGTCGACGAGGTGACCACGCCGGAGCCGTACGTCGTGCCCGCCCGTGGCCCGAAGCGGTTCACCGTCGCGGCCGTCGACCTCGGCATCAAGGCCATGACGCCCCACCGCTTGGCCGAGCGCGGCGTCGAGGTGCACGTGCTGCCGTCCACCTGCTCGCTCGACGACCTGCTCGCGGTCGAGCCCGACGGCGTGTTCATGTCCAACGGCCCGGGCGACCCCGAACCGCTCGACCACACGGTCGGCGTGCTCCGCGGTGTGCTCGCGGCGGGCACGCCGTTCTTCGGGATCTGTCTGGGCAACCAGGTGTTCGGCCGGGCGCTGGGCTTCGGCACGTACAAGCTGCCCTACGGCCACCGCGGCATCAACCAACCGGTCCAGGACCGCGAGACCGGCAAGGTCGAGGTCACCGCACACAACCACGGATTCGCGGTGGACGCGCCGGCCGGCGCTCCCACGCGGACGGACTACGGCACGGCGAGCGTCAGCCACGTGTGCCTCAACGACAACGTGGTCGAGGGGTTGCGCCTGCAGGGCGAGGACGGTGCGCTCCGCGCCTTCTCGGTGCAGTACCACCCGGAGGCGGCGGCCGGACCGCATGACGCCGCCTACCTCTTCGACCGGTTCGCCGACCTGATGACGCAGCAGAAGCGAGGGGGCGCCTGATGCCCAAGCGGACCGACATCTCCTCGGTACTCGTCATCGGGTCCGGCCCGATCGTGATCGGGCAGGCCTGCGAGTTCGACTACTCCGGCACCCAGGCGTGTCGGGTACTCCGCGCCGAGGGCCTGCGCGTGGTGCTGGTCAACTCCAACCCCGCGACGATCATGACCGACCCGGAGTTCGCGGACGCGACGTACGTCGAGCCGATCACCCCCGAGTACGTCGAGAAGGTCATCGCCGCCGAACGCCCCGACGCTCTCCTCGCCACCCTCGGCGGGCAGACCGCCCTCAACACCGCGGTGGCGCTGCACGAGTCCGGCGTCCTCGCGAAGTACGGCGTGGAGCTGATCGGCGCGTCCATCGATGCCATCCAACGAGGCGAGAACCGCGAGTCCTTCAAGAAGATCGTCGAGGAGCTCGGTGCGGAGTCGGCGCGCAGCCGGATCTGCCACACCCTCGACGAGTGCCTCACCGCGGCGGAGGAGCTGCACTACCCGGTGGTCGTCCGCCCGTCCTTCACGATGGGCGGCGCCGGCTCCGGCATGGCCCACGACTCTGACGACCTGCGTCGGATCGCCGGTGCAGGGCTGCAGGCGAGCCCGACCACCGAGGTGCTCCTGGAGGAGTCCGTCCTCGGCTGGAAGGAGTACGAACTCGAGGTCATGCGCGACCGCGCCGACAACGTCGTGATCGTGTGCTCGATCGAGAACGTCGACCCGATGGGCGTGCACACCGGCGACTCGGTCACGGTCGCGCCGGCCATGACGTTGACCGACCGCGAGTACCAACACATGCGCGACGTCGCGATCGGCGTCATCCGCGCGGTCGGCGTCGACACCGGCGGCTGCAACATCCAGTTCGCGGTCAATCCCGCCGACGGTCGGATGATCGTGATCGAGATGAACCCGAGGGTCTCCCGGTCGAGCGCACTCGCCTCGAAGGCGACCGGCTTCCCGATCGCCAAGATCGCCGCCAAGGTCGCGCTCGGTTACACCCTCGACGAGATCCCCAACGACATCACGGCCGAGACGCCCGCGAGCTTCGAGCCGACGCTCGACTACGTGGTGGTGAAGGTGCCGCGGTTCGCGTTCGAGAAGTTCCCGCACGCAGACCCGACGCTCACGACGCACATGAAGAGCGTCGGCGAGGCGATGGCGATCGGACGTAACTTCACCGAGGCGTTGCAGAAGGCGCTCCGCTCGATCGAGAAGCGGGCGGCAGTCCTGTCCTGGTCGGGCGAGCCGCGCGGCAAGGACGAGTTGCTCGACCTGATCCGTACTCCCCACGACGGGCGGATCAGCACCGTCGTCGAGGCGATCCGGGCCGGCGCCAGCATCGAGGAGCTTCACGCAGCCAGTGGGATCGACCCGTGGTTCCTGGACCAGCTGTTCCTGCTGCACGAGATCGCGACCGACCTCGCCGACGCGCCCCAACTCGCACCCGAGCTGCTACACCGAGCGAAGCGGCACGGGTTCGCGGACGCGCAGATCGGCGCGATCCGGGGGATGCGCGAGGACGTCGTACGCGGCGTGCGCTGGGCGCTCGGGATCCGGCCGGTCTTCAAGACGGTCGACACCTGCGCGGCGGAGTTCGCGGCCCGCACTCCGTACCACTACTCCAGCTACGACGACGAGACCGAGGTGGCCTCGCGCGAGCGGCCGGCGGTGATCATCCTCGGGTCCGGTCCCAACCGGATCGGCCAGGGCATCGAGTTCGACTACTCCTGCGTCCATGCCGCGCTGGCCCTCGCCGACTGTCCCGACAACGGCGGCGCCGGCTACGAGACCGTCATGGTCAACTGCAACCCCGAGACCGTCTCCACCGACTACGACACGAGCGACCGGCTCTACTTCGAACCCCTCACGCTCGAGGACGTGCTCGAGATCGTGCACGCCGAGGAGCAGGCCGGTCCCGTCGCCGGAGTGGTGTGCCAGCTCGGCGGCCAGACGCCGCTCGGGCTCGCGCAGGGACTCGAGGACGCCGGCGTCACGATCGTCGGTACGACGCCCGCGGCGATCCACCTCGCCGAGGAACGCGGTGCGTTCGGACGCGTCCTGGCCGAGGCAGGGCTGCCGGCGCCCAAGCACGGCACGGCCACGTCGTTCGCGGAGGCGAAGGCGATCGCCGACGAGATCGGGTTCCCGGTGCTCGTCCGGCCGTCGTACGTCCTCGGCGGCCGCGGCATGGAGATCGTGTACGACGACACCGCGCTCGAGTCCTACATCGCCCGTGCGACAGCGATCTCACCGGAGCATCCGGTGCTCGTCGACCGCTTCCTCGACGACGCGGTCGAGATCGACGTCGACGCGCTGTACGACGGCGAGGAGCTGTTCCTCGGCGGCGTGATGGAACACATCGAGGAGGCCGGCATCCACTCCGGCGACTCCGCGTGCGCGCTCCCGCCGATCACGCTCGGCCGCGAGGAGATCGACCGAATCAGGTCCTCGACCGAGGCGATCGCGCGCGGCGTCGGAGTCCGCGGCCTGCTCAACGTGCAGTACGCACTCGCGGGCGACGTGCTCTACATCCTGGAGGCGAACCCCCGGGCGTCGCGGACGGTGCCGTTCGTGTCGAAGGCCACGGCGACCCCGCTGGCCAAGGCCGCCGCCCGGGTCATGCTCGGCACCAGCGTCGCCGCCCTGCGGGCGGAGGGCATCCTCCCCGCGACCGGCGACGGCGGTCACCTGCCCCCGACGGCACCCATCGCGGTCAAGGAGGCCGTGATGCCGTTCAACCGGTTCCGTACCGGTGACGGCCGCACCGTCGACACCCTGCTCGGTCCCGAGATGCGTTCCACCGGCGAGGTCATGGGTATCGACGCCGGGTTCGGCGTGGCGTTCGCGAAGTCACAGGCGGGTGCCTACGGCGGCGCGCTTCCCACCAAGGGCCGCGTCTTCGTCTCGGTCGCCAACCGCGACAAGCGGCACATGATCTTCCCGGTCAAGCGCCTTGCCGACCTCGGCTTCGAGATCCTCGCGACCGAGGGAACGGCGGCGGTGCTGCGCCGCAACGGTGTCGTCGCCACGGTCGTTCGCAAGGCCACCCAGGGACCCGGGCCCGACGGCGAACCGACGATCGTCCAGCGCGTCATCGCGGGGGAGGTCGACCTGATCGTCAACACGCCAAGGGGCACGACGTCCGGCGGAAGCCCTCGGGTCGACGGATACGAGATCCGCACCGCCGCCATCATGGGCAACATCGCCTGCATCACGACCGTGCAGGGTCTCGCCGCCGCGGTGCAGGGGATCGAGGCGCTCCGCGCCGGCGAGATCGGTGTCCGGTCGCTGCAGGACTGGGCCGCGGCGCTGCACGGCACCGAGCAGGACGGATCGGGAGTCATCACGTGAGTACGCGACCTGGACCCGCTGCGCCGTTCGGCGGACGGCTCCGTGCCGTCATGGACGCGCGGGGGCCGCTCTGCGCCGGCATCGATCCCCACCCGGGGCTGCTGTCGGCGTGGGGACTCCCGGACGACCCGGTCGGCCTCGAGCGCTTCGCGCTGACGGCGGTCGAGGCGCTCGCGCCGCACGTCGCGGTGGTCAAGCCGCAGTCGGCGTTCTTCGAGCGTCACGGCAGCCGCGGGATCGCCGTCCTCGAGCAGGTGATCGCCACGGCCCGCGACGCCGGTGCGATCGTGCTGCTCGACGTCAAGCGCGGAGACGTCGGTTCGACCGTCCAGGCCTACGCCGACGCCTATCTCGAACCCCGTTCGCCGCTGTTCGTCGATGCGGTGACGGCGTCGCCCTACCTCGGGTACGGATCGCTGCAACCGTTCCTTGACAGTGCGAACCGCAACGGCTGCGGGGTGTTCGTGCTGGCGCTGACGTCCAACCCGGAGGGCCGCGAGGTGCAGGCCGCGGAACTCGCGGACGGCCGAACAGTCGCGGCGACGATCCTCGACCAGGTGGCGGCGGCCAACGCCGGCGTCACGCCGCTCGGCTCGGTGGGCGCGGTCGTCGGCGCCACGGTGGGGGAGACGGGGCTGGACTTCGCGCGGGTCAACGGCCCGTTGCTCGCGCCCGGCCTGGGAGCGCAGGGCGCGACTCCGGACGACCTCCGGAAGGTCTTCGGCGCCGCGCTGCACAATGTCATCCCGGCGACCTCGCGGGACCTGCTCTCGGCGGGACCGTCGGCCGATGGCCTTCGCGAGGCGGCCCGGCGTACCAACGACGCCCTGACCGCGGTGCTCGTCTGAGGCCAGCCCGACGTCTGCCCCGGGAAGGGCCGGCGGCCGTCCTGGTCCGGCTCTGAGAGCATGGGCGCCATGCAGCCCGACACCGACTCCCTGGTCGACCCGCTCCGCAAGCTCGCACTGGCCGCAGGTGAGGTCATCCTCGAGATCTACGGCGCGGACGATCCAGGCACCCGCGAGAAGGCCGACCGGAGTCCCGTCACCCAGGCCGACATCCGCGCGGAGGCGGTCATCCTCCAGGGACTCGCGGACGTCTCCGACCTGCCCGTGGTGGCCGAGGAGAGCGTCGCCGCCGGCCGTACGCCGACGGAGCTCGGCCGGACGTTCTGGCTGGTCGACCCGCTCGACGGCACCAAGGAGTTCCTGTCCCACAACGGCGAGTTCACGGTCAACATCGCCCTCGTCCACGACGGCGTACCGATCCTGGGCGTCGTCCATCTCCCGGCCACCGGCCTCACCTACGTGGGTGGACCCGGTCTGGCCGAGCGATCTGGCGCCGGGGAGACCCGCCCGCTCGCAGTGGTGCCGGCGCCTTCGGACGGGCTCCGTGCCCTCGTCAGCCGCAGCCACCTCGACCCGGAGACCGAGCGGTTCCTGGGCACCGTCGACGTGGCGTCCCACGTCCAGGCCGGAAGCTCGCTGAAGTTCTGCCGCATCGCCGAAGGCGTCGCCGACATCTACCCGCGGTTCGGCCGGACGATGGAATGGGACACGGCCGCGGGTCACGCGGTGCTGCGTGCCGCCGGCGGCACGGTGCTCACCACGAGCGATTCGCCCCTCGGCTACGGCAAGCCTGACTTCGCCAACCCCGCGTTCGTGGCCTACGGCGGCTCGGCTCCGTCCGCCACGTCCGGCTAGTCCGGGTCCCGCGCGCCCGGTGCCACGCCCGTCCGGCGGCGTTTGCTGCGCGGATCACACCTGGGTAGGTTCGCCTTCATCGTGCCTGTTCGGTCGGTGCCTGGTCGTTACGTGACCCCGCCGGTCGAGCGCACTGTCCTCCGAGCGAGAATCGCAGCACCCCGACCCGTCGTACAGCCGCGAGGTGACCGTCCGTGCCGCTACCTCACCTGACCCCAGAGGCTCGTCAGGCCGCCCTGGAGAAGGCCGCCCAGGCCCGCCGGGAGCGCGCCGAGGTCAAGAACCGTCTGAAGAACTCCGGTGCCTCGCTGGGCGACGTCGTGAAGGCGGGCCGCAACTCCAACGAGGTGATCGGCAAGATGCGGGTCCTCGACCTCCTGTGCGCCATGCCCGGCGTCGGCAAGGTACGAGCCCGCCAGATCATGGAACGCATCGGAATTTCCGAGAGCCGCCGCGTGCGCGGGCTCGGAGACAACCAAGTGGCTGCGCTGAAGCGTGAATTCGGCGAATCCTGAGACTGTGTACGACGGCACGACCGCGGCCGCCACGTCCGAGGCCAGACTCGCGAGGCTCACGGTCCTCGCCGGTCCTACGGCTGTGGGCAAAGGGACCGTTGCCGCCGATATCCGCGCACACCACCCCGAGGTCTGGATCTCGGTCTCCGTGACCACCCGGCGGCCGCGCCCGGGCGAGGTCCAGGGGCTCCACTACTGGTTCGTCTCCGAAGCGGAGTTCGACGCCATGATCGCCGCGGGCGAGCTGCTCGAGTGGGCCGTCGTCCACGGTGTCGCCCGCTACGGCACCCCGCGCAAGGCCGTACACGAGATCCTCGCCCAGGGCCAGCTGGCCCTGCTGGAGATCGATCTCCAGGGGGCGCGGCAGGTGCGGCAGACCATGCCGGAGGCCCTGTTCGTGTTCCTCGCGCCGCCAGACTGGCGTGAACTTGTGAATCGGCTCGAGGGCCGGGGCACCGAGTCCGCGGAGGAGCAGGCGCGCCGGCTGGAGACCGCCCGGGCCGAGATGGCGGCCGAGAAGGAGTTCGACGTCACGATCGTCAACACCGACGTGCACGTCGCCGCGGAGGAGTTGGTAGCCTTGATGCGTTCCCACACCAACTTTCCGGAGGCCTGAGCTTGTCCGGCACCCAGCCTGCCGCCGAGGGCATCACCAACCCGCCCATCGACGACCTGCTCCAGAAGAGCGACTCGAAGTACAAGCTGGTCCTGTTCGCCTCGAAGCGCGCTCGCCAGATCAACGCCTACTACGCCCAGCTGGGTGAAGGCCTGCTCGAGTACGTCGGCCCGCTGGTCGACACGCACGTCCAGGAGAAGCCCCTCTCGATCGCGCTCCGCGAGATCAACGAGAACCTCCTCACCTGCGAAGACATCGAGCCGACCGAAGAAGAGCAGCCAACCGCGTCCTGACCTCGCGTCGGTGCGCTGACCCGCGAGATTCGGAGCGTCGCCGATGCCGGTCGCGTCATCACCCCGGGTGGTGCTCGGCGTCGCCGGTGGCGTCGCCGCCTACAAAGCCTGCACCCTGCTTCGCCTCCTGGTCGAGTCCGGCCACACCGTTCGCGTCGTCCCGACCGAGAGTGCTCTCCGGTTCGTCGGCGCCCCCACCTGGGCGGCGCTCTCCCACCAGCCCGTCCACACCGAGGTCTGGGACGACGCACACGACGTCCCGCACGTACGCCTCGGGCAACAGGCGGACCTCGTCGTTGTCGCGCCCGCCACCGCCAACCTTCTGGCCAAGGCCGCGCACGGGCTTGCCGACGACCTCCTGACCTCGACCCTCCTGACCGCGCGGTGCCCGGTCGTCTTCGCACCCGCGATGCACACCGAGATGTGGGAGCACGCCGCCACCCAGGCCAATGTCCGCACGTTGCGCGAGCGTGGTGCGGTCGTGCTGGAGCCGGCCGAAGGACGTCTCACGGGCACCGACACCGGCAAGGGGAGACTGCCCGAACCCGAGCAGATCTTCGCGATCTGTCAAGGCGTCCTTGCGCAGGGCGCCGCGGCCGGTCCACCTCCCGACCTCGCCGGACGCCGGGTCGTCGTCAGCGCCGGCGGGACCCGGGAGTTCCTCGACCCGGTCCGCTACCTCGGAAACCGCTCGTCGGGCCGCCAGGGTTACGCGCTGGCCCAGGCCGCCGCGGCCCGCGGTGCGAGCGTCACTCTCGTGGCGGCCAACTCCACCCTTCCCGATCCCGCCGGGGTGAAGGTGACCCCGGTCGTCTCGGTGCGCGACATGCGGGACGCGGTCCTCGAAGCCGCCCAGCACGCGGACGCCGTGGTGATGGCCGCGGCACCGGCCGACTTCCGGCCGGTGACGTACGCCGACCACAAGATCAAGAAGACCGACGACGGGTCCGTGCCGGTGGTCGAGCTCGTCCAGAACCCCGACATCCTCGCCGAGCTCTCCCACGCGCGCCCTCGGGCCAACCTCGTCGTCGTGGGATTCGCCGCGGAGACCGGTGACGCCCGGGCGAGCGTTCTCGAGCACGGTCGGGCGAAGCTCGCCCGCAAGGGCTGCGACCTGCTCGTCGTCAACGAGGTCGGCGCCGACAAGGGCTTCGAGTCGCTCGAGAACGAAGCCGTGATCCTCGGCGCCGACGGATCCGAGACCCTCGTCCCTCTCGGCTCGAAGGATGCCCTGGCCCACCGCATCTGGGACCTGGTGGCGGAGCGCTGGCCGTCCTAGGCAGTGCGCCGACGCGGCCGGTACCGGCTGCGGCAGACCGTACATGAGGGCGTTCTCATCGTTATCATGCCGCGGGTGGGTAACGTCAGCGTGATCCTCGTGATCATCGGGGTGGCGATCGCCTTCGGTGCCGGCAAGCGCTGGCAGCACAGCCAGCGCGCGTTCTCCGACCATCGGCTGGCCCGCACCGGCATCCGCACGACGCGCAAGAACCGGCTGGTGTCCGTACGCGCGACCGTCGTGCTCGTCATCCTGCTGGCGGCGTACCTCGTCGGCACGCTCCTGGTCGCGATCGAAGGCCACAGCGACGAAGGACAACGACCCGGTCCGGGCGCGACCTCCGAAAGCAACGGGCACAAGACCGGCTAGTACGCCTGCGCCGGAAACACCAGCGCCCAGCCCACCAGGCCGCACACGATCGCGCCCATCATCGCCGTCACCCGTCGCGCCGTCATCGAGCCAGCCCTTCAGCGCCGAGGACCTGCGGTGGCCAGCCAAAACGTACTTGATCACGACAGAGGCGACCAGCGAAGCGGCCGCCATCGGCTCGTGCGCGTGCCGTGTGACGGGAGCGCGGCACGCCCACGGGCCTACCGGCGGCCTTACCGGCGGCACTACAGAAGGCTGAGCTGCTCCGCCGGTGGTGCGGTGACCCGCCGCGGGAACGGGGTCGACAGCTGCCTCGCCTCGGCCGGGGACGCCGGCACCTTTCGTGCCGCACCGGCCTCCGCACGGGGCAGGCCGTGGTGGCGAGCAACCCGGTGGACCCGGGAGGTGATGTCGTGGGCGTAGGCCTTGGGGAGGTACGAGCCGCCGCGGTAGAGCGCGTGATAGCGGTGCGCCAGGTCGGGGAACTCGCGTTCGAGCCAGGAGGCGTACCACTCCCGCGCACCCGGCCGCAGGTGGAGGGGCAGGGGTGTCACGCTGGTCGCTCCCGAGTCCGCGATCGCGGCGACCGTGCGGTCGATGGACTCGTCGGAGTCGGAGAGGAACGGCAGGATCGGCGCCATGAGGACACCGACGGAAAACCCGGCGTCGGTGAGGGTACGCACGGCGTCGAGCCGGCGTCGTGGGCTGGGCGTGCCGGGCTCGACGGTGCGCCACAGCGTCTCGTCGACGAACCCGACCGAGAACGACAGCCCGACGTCGGTGACCTCCGCCGCCTCCCGCAGCAGCGGCAGGTCGCGCAGGAGCAGCGTGCCCTTGGTGAGGATGGAGAACGGGTTGGCGAAGTCGCGGAGCGCGGCGAGGATCTCTGGCATCAGCTGGTAGCGACCCTCGGCACGCTGGTAGCAGTCGACGTTGGTGCCCATCGCGATGTGGTCGCCGCGCCACCTGGGCGCCGACAGCTCGCGCCGGACCAGCTCCCCGGCGTTGACCTTGACGATCACCTTCTGGTCGAAATCGGCGCCGGCGTCGAGGTCGAGATAGGTGTGGGTGTTGCGGGCGAAGCAGTAGATGCACGCGTGGCTGCACCCGCGGTAGGGGTTGATCGTCCAGTCGAACGGCACGCGGGACACGTCCGGGCACCCGGTTGATGATCGACTTGGCCCGGATCTCGTAGAAGGTCATCCCAGCGAACCCCGGCGTGTCGAACGTGCGGGCCACCGCTCCCGGGAGCGACAGCGGCAACGGCGCGACACCGGAGTCGGTCGCGTCAGGCGCGGACGGCCCGGATCCCGGGCCGGGATCGGCCCGGGCCGAGGACGCCAGGTTGTTCCAACGCATGCGGCCATTCGAACACACGTACGATCGAGTGTCCACTCCGGCGGCCCGCTCGGCTGGATGCCGATCCGCTATGACCCGGGTGCTCTGCGTCATTCCAGGCGAAACAGCGCCCATAGGTGCTCGACATCCGCGTCGCGTCGTTACGCTGGGCTGCACCTCACAACGCGAGTGCTGCACTCGCCACACCGGTGGGCGCCCTGGCCGCCCGCCCACAAATCCATCTTCTGGCGGCACGAACGGGCCTTCGGTCGACGCTGGAAGAGGCAGTGGAACCATTGCCACCACAGCCGAACAGAAAGGACGCCCGTGTCGCGACGCTTGTTCACCTCCGAGTCGGTCACCGAGGGCCATCCCGACAAGATCGCCGACCAGATCAGCGACTCTGTCCTCGACGCGCTCCTCAAGGACGACCCGCTCAGCCGGGTCGCCGTCGAGACCCTGGTGACGACCGGACTGGTCGTGGTGGCCGGCGAGGTCACCACGAACACCTACGCCGATATCGCGTCCCTCGTGCGGGAACGCATTCTCGAGATCGGCTACGACTCCTCGGCGAAGGGCTTCGACGGGGCGTCGTGCGGTGTCACGATCTCCCTCGGCTCCCAGTCGCCCGACATCGCGCAGGGCGTCGACTCGGCCTGGGAGGGCCGCTCTGACGGCTCCGTCGACCCGATCGACCTGCAGGGTGCGGGCGACCAGGGCATGATGTTCGGCTTCGCCTGTGACGAGACGCCCGAACTCATGCCGCTCCCCATCACGCTGGCGCACCGCCTCGCGTCACGGCTCAGCGACGTTCGCAAGGACGGCACGCTGCCCTACCTCCGCCCCGACGGCAAGACCCAGGTCACGGTGGAGTACGACGGCGACCGCCCGGTCCGGGTCGACACCGTCGTCGTCTCCAGCCAGCACGCCGCCAACATCGACCTCGACAACATGCTCACGCCCGACATCCGGACGCACGTGGTCGACCCGGTGCTGGCCCACTTCGACGTCGAGACCGAGGGCTACCGGCTGTTCGTCAACCCGACCGGACGGTTCGAACTCGGCGGGCCGATGGGCGACGCGGGTCTGACCGGGCGCAAGATCATCGTCGACACCTACGGCGGCTACGCCCGGCACGGTGGTGGCGCGTTCAGCGGCAAGGACCCGACAAAGGTCGACCGGTCGGCCGCGTACGCCATGCGGTGGGTGGCGAAGACCATCGTGGCCGCCGGCCTCGCCAAGCGCTGTGAGTGCCAGGTCGCCTACGCCATCGGGAAGGCACAGCCGGTCGGCTTCTACGTCAACTGCTCCGGCACCGAGGCGGCGCCGATCGACGTCATCGAGAAGGCGGTCCAGCAGGTGTTCGACCTGCGGCCGGCGGCGATCATCCGCGACCTCGACCTGCGCCGGCCGATCTACGTCAAGACGGCGGCGTACGGCCACTTCGGCCGCGAGGAGCCGGAGTTCACCTGGGAGCGCACCGACCGCGCCGCCGACCTCCGGAGCGCGGCCGGCCTCGGTTGAGCCGGCTGATCGACTCGTTCCACGCAGCGGCGGCCCGGGCTTGTCCCGGGCCGCCGCTCGTGTGGGCACCATGCCCTAGCCTGCGGACATGACCGAGGAGGACGACTCGGGCCAGCTCGCGCTGGTGCGGTCCAAGGTGCGCCGCACCCGGCCGAGACCAGCACAGGGACCGGCTCCGGAGCTCCCCGTCGCGCGGGTCGCGGTCGACGTCCCGCTCGCCCATCTCGACCGTCCCTTCGACTACCTCGTTCCCGAGCGACTGCACGAGGCCTGCGTACCTGGCTGCCGGGTCCGGGTGCGGTTCGCGGGGCAGGACCTCGACGGCTACGTGCTCGACCGGGCAGAGGAGTCGGAGCACCGCGGGCGGCTTGCTCCCCTCCGCCGGGTGGTCTCGTCCGAACCCGTCCTGGCGCCCGAGGTGGCCCGGCTGGCCCGGCTCGTCGCCGACAGGTACGCGGGAACGCTCGCCGACGTGCTGCGGCTTGCCGTACCCCCGCGGCATGCCCGGGTGGAGGGCGAGGCAAGAGCCGGGCAACAGCCGGAAGACGGTCCTGCGGCGTCGCCCGGTTCGGCTTCACCCGACCCCACCTCACCCGACCCCACCTCGCCCGACCCACCTCGCCCGACCCCACCTCGCCCGACCCCACCTCGCCCGACCCCACCTCGCCCGACCCCGCCTCGCCGACCACCTCGCCCGACCCCACCTCGCCCGACCCCACCTCGGCCGGTCCCGCGTCGTCCGGTCCGTGGGACGCGTACGACACCGGGCCGGCCTTCCTCGACGCGCTGCGTCGTGGCGGAGCGGCCCGCGCGGTCTGGTCCGCCCTGCCGGGCGAGGACTGGCCACGGTGCCTCGCCGTAGCTGCGGAGGCGACGCTGTCGAGCGGGCGCGGTGCTCTTCTCGTCGTTCCAGACCATCGCGACGTTGCGCGTCTCGACGCTGCCTGCACCGCGGTCCTCGGCACCGGCCGGCACGTGGTCCTGACCGCCGAGCTGGGACCGGCCGAGCGCTACCGCAGGTTCCTCGCCGTGCGCCGGGGCCAGGTCCGCTTCGTGATCGGTACCCGGGCGGCCGCGTTCGCGCCGGTCGCCGACCTCGGACTGGTCGGCTGCTGGGACGACGGCGACGACCTGCTCGCGGAGCCCAGGGCGCCCTACCCACACGTCCGCGAGGTACTGCTGCTGCGTGCCCACGAGGCTGGCTGCGCCGCCTTGGTCGGCGGGTTCGGGTGTACGGCGGAGGGCGCACAGCTGCTCGCCACCTCGTGGGCCCGCCCTCTCGCGGGCGGCCGGGCCACCGTCCGGGACCGCGCTCCCCGGGTCCACGTCGCTGGCGAGAGCGACGTGGAGCTGGCTCGGGACCGGTCCGCCCGGGCTGCCCGGCTGCCGCACCGTGCGTTCGAGGTCGCCCGCGGCGCGCTCGCGACCGGACCGGTACTGGTCCAGGTCCCGCGTACCGGCTACCGGCCGGCGCTCACCTGCCAGACCTGTCGGGCGCAGGCTCGTTGTGAGGCATGTTCCGGCCCGCTCCAGCAGGGTGGCGCCGGCGCGGCACCATCGTGTGCCTGGTGCGGCCGTCCAGCCGTCTCGTGGCGCTGCCCGGCCTGCGAGGGCACCCGGCTCAGGGCGCCCGTGGTCGGTGCCCGGCGTACGGCCGAGGAGCTCGGCCAGGCGTTTCCCCGAGTGCCGGTCCGCACGTCGGGAGGCACCCGCGTGCTCGACGAGGTCGGCCCGGAGCCGGCGCTCGTGGTGGCGACCCCTGGCGCCGAGCCCGTCGCCGCCGGCGGTTACGCGGCCGCTCTCCTGCTCGACACCTGGCTCGCCCTGGCGCGGGCCGACCTGCGCGCCAGCGAGGAGAGCCTCCGGCGGTGGCTCAACGCCGCCGCCCTCGTACGTCCGGCGGGAGACGGCGGCTCGGTGGTCGTGATGGGCGACCCCAGCATCCCCGCGGTCCAGGCACTCGTGCGGTGGAGTCCCGTCGCCCACGCCGAACGTGAGCTCGCCGAGCGCCAGGTCGCAGGGTTCCCGCCGGCCGTACGCCTGGCCACGCTCGAGGGGTCACCGGAGGCCGTCTCCGAACTCCAGGATTTCACGACGCTGCCCGCGTCCGCCGAGGTGCTGGGACCCGTACCCGTGGACGACGAGAACGTACGACTGGTGCTCCGCGTACCCCGCCGCGACGGTGCACCGCTCGCCGCTGCGCTGAAGGCGGCACAGGGAGTACGCAGCGCGCGCAAGGCACCGGGGACGGTCCGGGTGCAGATCGACCCGGCGGTGCTCGGGTAGGCGCCGGAGCCGGGCTCGGTAGGGTCGGGTCCCGTGACCGAGTCCTCCCACGCCCCCGCCGCGCAGGTGCCGTCCGCGGCCCCAGCGGCGCGCCAGCGTCCGGCACCGAACGGCGCCCGCGGCGAGGCGACCCTCGAGGCCGTCGTCTTCGACGTCGGCGGCGTCCTGCTCGACTGGAACCCCCGCTACCTCTACCGCTCACTCCTGCCGGACGACGACGCGGTGGAGCGCTTCCTCGCCGAGGTGTGCACGCCCGCGTGGAACGCCGCGCAGGATGCCGGCCGGTCGTGGTCGGCGGCGGTGGCCGAGCTGAGCAGCCGGTTCCCCGAGCACGAGGAGCTGATCCGGGCCTACGACGAGCGCTGGCCGGAGATGGTGGCGGGCGAGTTCGAGGACACGGTGGCCGTCCTCGCTGAGCTCCGTTCGGCGGGTGTCCCGACGTACGCGCTGACCAACTTCTCGGCGGAGAAGTGGGAGATCACGGTGCAGCGCTGGGAGTTCCTCCGCGTGCTCGACGGCGCCGTCGTGTCCGGCGTGGAGCGGGTGTCGAAGCCGGATCCGGCGATCTACCACCTGTTGTTGGACCGCCACGGGCTCGTACCGGAGACGACGTTCTACACCGACGACATGCCGGCCAACGTCGAAGGGGCCCGACGGGTCGGCATCCACGCCGAGGTCTTCGTCGACGGCGCGACCCTGCGGAGCCAGCTCGCCGGTCACGGCCTGGTCGCCGCCCACCGCTAGTGCCCTGAGGACACTGGACCCGTGGTGTCCTAGGCGAGGCCGTCGAAGGTCATGGCATAGAGCATCGCCGTGAGTGAGAGCCCGTCCCGCATCTCGCCGGCCCGGATGATCCGCCGCAACTCCTCGACCGGCACCCATTCGATCCGTTCGGCCTCGTGGGGATCGGTCGGTTCGCCGACGTGAGTGGCACCAGGAGCGGTGAAGATGTGGAAGTTCTGGTCGCAGCTGCCGTTGGACGGGTGGTAGCGCAGGAGTGGCCGAAGCGGCGCGGGCTTCCAGCCGGTCTCCTCGAGAACCTCGCGGGCGGCCGCCTCGTCGGGGGTCTCACCCGGGTCGACCCGACCGGCCGGGATCTCCCAGCCCCACGAGTCGGTGATGAAGCGGTGCCGCCAGAGCAGGAGTACGCCGCGGTCCGGATCATGGACGAGCACTCCGGCGCCATGCTGGGGCATCCGTACGACGTGGTGGTCGAAACGGTTTCCGTCGGGAAGCTCGACGTCGACCAGGGTGAGGCTGAGCCAGTCGCATTCGTAGATCGGGCGTTCCCCGTGCACCGTCCATCTCACCCAGGCACCCTAAGCCGTCCGGCCCGGCTCCGGGCGACGGCTCGGCCGGATCTGTCCGACCATGGGCGATCTTCCGGGCTCGCGCGGGTAGGTGCCGCCGCGGTGGTCCGTAAACTTGTCCGCGACGTGCAACAACCGACGGAGGAGACCTGCGTGGCCGTCCAGCCCATCCGACTCTTCGGCGACCCGGTGCTGCGCACCCCTGCCGAACCCGTTCGGGACTTCGACAAGGAGCTGCGCAAGCTCGTCAGCGACCTCACCGACACGATGCTCGAGGCTCCGGGCAGCGGTCTCGCGGCGCCGCAGATCGGCGTCGGCCTCCGCGTGTTCACCTACAACGTCGACGACATCGTGGGCCACCTGATCAACCCGCAGCTGGACCTGTCGGAGGAGGAGCAGTTCGGGCCCGAGGGCTGCCTGTCGATCCCGGGCTTCAGCTTCGACTGCCTCCGCGCCATGCGGGTGGTCGCCAAGGGCTACGACATGCACGGAGAGCCCGTCACGCTCGAAGGCTCCGAGCTCCTTGCGCGGTGCATCCAGCACGAGACCGACCACCTCGACGGCATCCTGTTCGTGGACCGGCTCGACCGCGACGCCCGCAAGGAGGCCCTGCGTCAGATCCGCGAGGCCGAGTGGGCGGACGGCGCGGCCCCGCGGGTACGCGTCTCGCCGCATGCCACCTTCGGCCGGGCGCTGTAGTGACCGGGATCGTCGCACCGGTGGCCGGCACGCGCCGCCGGGACCTGTTCCACCGTGAGTCGGAGGTCGGCTGAGTGCGGTTGCTGTTCGCCGGAACCCCGGCTGTCGCCCTACCCTCGTTCGAGGCCGTTCTCGCGAGCGCGCACGACGTGGTGGCCGTCCTGACCCGCCCGGACGCACCGTCCGGACGGGGCCGCAGGCTCCATCCAGCTCCGATCGCCGAGCGCGCCGAGGCCGCGGGTATCGAGGTGCTCCGGCCGAAGTCGGCGCGGGACCCCGCGTTCCTGGAGCGTCTCCGCGAGATCGCGCCCGACTGCTGCCCGGTCGTCGCGTACGGCGGCCTGCTGCCGGCCAGCGTCCTCGACGTACCAGTCCACGGCTGGGTCAACCTGCACTTCTCGGTCCTGCCCGCCTGGCGCGGCGCCGCCCCCGTCCAGCACGCGATCAGGTCCGGCGACGACGTGACGGGCGCGACGACGTTCCGGATCGTCGAGGAGCTCGACGCCGGGCCCACGTTCGGCGTCCTCACCGAACCCGTCAGCCCCACGGACACCGCCGGCGACCTCCTCGAACGCCTTGCTCACAGCGGTGCCCGGCTCCTGGTCGACACCCTCGACGGGATCGCCGCCGGTGCCCTGGAGCCGCGCCCCCAGCCCGCCGAGGGCGCGACCTACGCCAGCAAGGTGAACGTCGACGACGTCCGCGTCACCTGGACGGAGCCCGCGTTCGCGATCGACCGGCTCGTGCGGTCGGCGACACCCGCGCCCGGAGCGTGGACGACCTTCCGGGACGAACGCCTGAAGCTCGGCCCGGTCACGCCCGTCACCGAGGCAGCCGAGGAGCTGCCGCCCGGTGCCGTCGCCCCCGAGAAGGCCCGGGTCCTCGTCGGCACCGGCACGGTTCCGGTCGCGCTGAGCGTCGTCCAACCACGCGGCAAGCGGGCCATGCCGGCGGCGGACTGGGCCCGCGGCGTCCACCCGCACGCGGGTGAACGGCTCGGATGATGCCGGCGCGAAGCCACCCCACCCGTCCTCGTCACACCCGGCGGCGTACGTTCGTGGACCCGGCCCGGCAGGCCGCGTACGACGTGGTGCACGCGGTCTCGGTCCGCGACGCCTATGCCAACCTGGCGTTGGCCGCGACGTTGCGCGAGCGAGGGCTCGCCGGCCGCGACGCGGGTTTCGCCACCGAGCTGACCCACGGGACGCTCCGGCGCCGGGGCAGCTACGACGAGGTGCTCAGCCGTTGCGTCAACCGCCCCTTGCGCGAGCTCGATGCTGACGTGCTCGACGTCCTCCGGCTCGGAACCCACCAGCTGCTCGGCATGCGGGTGCCGCCCCACGCCGCGGTGGCGACGAGCGTCGACCTGTCCCGCACGGTCGCCGGCGTGGGCGCGTCGAAGTTCGTCAACGCGGTCCTGCGCAAGGTGGCGACGAAGGACCTCGACGGCTGGCTCGCCGCGGTGGCACCGCCCTACGACGTCGACCCGGTGGGCCACCTCGCGACGGTCCACGCCCACCCGCGTTGGATCGTGACCGCGTTCCGCGACGCCCTGGACGGGTCCCTCGCCGAGACCGCCGCCGCCCTCGCCGCCGACAACGAACCCGCCCGGGTGACCCTCGCAGCCTGGCCCGGTCGGTCGAGCGTCGCGGAGCTGCAGCTCGCAGGGGCGCAGCCGGCGCGGTGGTCGCCGTACGCGGCCACGCTCGAGGAGGGCGATCCGCACCTGGTCCCGGCGGTGGCCGAGGGCCGGGCCGGGGTCCAGGACGAGGGCAGCCAGCTCGTCGCCGTCGCACTCGCCGACGTGCCCGTCGAGGGCGGCGACACCCGCTGGCTCGACGTGTGTGCCGGCCCGGGCGGCAAGGCCGCTCTGCTCGCCGGTCTCGCATTGGCACGTCCGGCCCGGCTCCTGGCTGCTGACCGGCAGCCGCACCGGGCCGCGCTCGTGGCGCGGGCGCTCGGTGAGTCGGCCGGCGTCCTCGGCACCGTCGTCGCCGACAGCACGGCACCCGGGTGGCGGGCAGAGTCCTTCGACCGGGTGCTCGTCGACGCACCCTGCACCGGTCTCGGAGCCCTGCGGCGCCGGCCCGAGGCCCGCTGGCGGCGGACGTCTGACGAGCCGGCGGCGCTGGCCCCGCTGCAGGCGGACCTGCTGGGCGCCGCGCTGGACTCGGCGCGACCGGGTGGCGTGGTCGCCTACGTCACCTGCTCGCCCCACCTGACCGAGACCCGGGGAGTGGTCGACGCCGTCCTGGCGGACCGGGACGACGTGGAGCGCGTCGACGCCCGCCCGTCCCTTCCCGGCGTGCCGCAGCTGGGCGAAGGGCCCGACGTGCAGCTGTGGCCGCACCGACACGGCACCGACGCGATGTACCTCGCGCTGCTCCGAAAGCACGGACCGCATCGGTAGACTCGCCGCGCGATGGGCGTACAGATATCTCCGAGCATCCTGTCCGCGGACTTCGCTCGCCTGGCCGACGCCGCCGCGAGCGTGTCCCGCGCCGACTGGCTGCACGTCGACGTGATGGACAACCACTTCGTCCCCAACCTCACCCTCGGCCTCCCGGTGGTGCAGTCCCTGCTGGCGGCGACATCGCTGCCGGTCGACTGTCATCTGATGATCGAGGACCCCGACCGGTGGGCACCGGCGTACGCCGACGCGGGCGCGCGCAACGTGACGTTCCATGTCGAGGCGGCGCACGCGCCGATCCGGCTGGCCCGCGAGCTCAGGGCTCTCGGCACCCGCGCCGGCATGGCACTGAAGCCCGCGACCCCGGTCGAGCCGTACGAAGATCTGCTGCCCGAGCTCGACATGCTGCTCGTGATGACGGTCGAGCCGGGTTTCGGGGGACAGAAGTTCCTCGACGTCTGTCTGCCGAAGATCCGGCGCTGCCGCGAGCTGATCGCCAAGCACGGCGCGGAGCTCTGGCTCCAGGTTGACGGCGGGGTCTCTGCCGAGACGATCGAACGCTGTGCCGAGGCCGGAGCCGACGTCTTCGTCGCCGGGTCGGCCGTCTTCGGTGCCGACGAGCCGGACCGTGCCGTCGACGAGCTCCGGCGTACGGCGGAGGAGGCGACCGCGCACGCCTCGTGGCCGGTCGACCGCTGATGTACTTCCGATCCGAGCGCTACATCCTCGCCGAGGGCAAAGCCGACGCGTTCGCGGCGTTCTTCGTCCGCCAGCTGCTCCCGATCAGGGAGCGGTACGGCGCCCGCCTCGTGGGCCGCTGGCAGACCACTGACGAGGCGGAGGTCCTCACGATCTGGGCCTACCCCAGCCGTGAGGCGGCCGAGGAATCGGACAACCTCGTCGCGGACGACCCGGCGACCGCGGAGGCCGAGGCGTTCCAGGAGCGGTACCTCGAGCCGCTCTACCTCGAACGCGAGGATGCGCCGCTGTACTCCACCGTCCTGCTGGAGCGGACCCTGCTCGGACCCGTGTGGGCGCAGGGCTCCGCCGGCTAGGCAGCCTCCCGCCCGTCGCGGTACGCCGTGGCGCCCGCGCCTATGCGCGCCACAACCGCGCTGCCGTGTCGAGCAGCGTGCGCGCCCGGACGTCGAACGAGTGCTCCCGGCGGACATGCTCCGCGAGTAGCAACCGGTCGGCCTCGCTCGGGAACGCCTCGCCCGGAGACCCCAGGATCTCCGCCAGTTCGTCGACACCGTCGTAGGTCCGGACGAGGCCTCCGAAGATCTCTTTCAGGCCGGGCACGTCGTCGCTCAGCACGCGGGCGCCCGCCGCCGCAGCGTCGAACAGCCGGTTGGAGAGGAAACCCTCGCGGCGCATGTCGTCCCAGTGGTCGTTGAGGAGGACGCCGGCCGACCGGTAGGTCGCGGCCACCTCCTCGTGGGGGAGGTACGCGGCGCGGATGAAGCGTTCGTCCAGGAACTGCTCCCATCCGTTGCCGTAGACGGCGACGGGCAGGCCCGCGGCGACCGTGTCGCGGACGACCGACCGGAACACGCTGCGCGAGTTACCCACGAACACGACGGGCTCGCCGGAGTCCGGCGACGCCACGCCAGGATGGAAACGTTCGGGGTCGGTGCACTGCAGGAGCGTCTCCACCGGCACGTCGACCTGCCCGGACATCCGGGCCGCCCACGGCGCACCCGCGCTGTACACCGCGTCGTAGTGCGCGATCTCCTCGACGCCGACGGCGTCGGGATGGCTGATCACCCACAGCAGGTTCAGGCCACCGGCGATCGGTGCGACCGGGACGAGACCACGGAGCACGAGCACGATGTCGTCGAGGTACGTGCTGTCGCGACGGTGCGATCGCCGACGGTCGATGACGACGGTCTGACCGAGTCGTTCCAGGGCTCGGCCCAGCGACCTGGCGAAGTGGAGGTCGCCCCACGCCAGCCCGGCCGGCCCCGCCGGCGCGGCGATCTTGAGCGCCCACCGGAAGGCGGGCAGGCCAGCGGCGGGACCCTCGGCGACCCGGCCGGGACGGCGGGCGAGAACGGGCCGTCCGACCTCCATCTTCGTGGTCCGCGTAGCGGCGTCCTCGCGATAGTGCACCACCTCGAACCCCGCCGCCTGCCACAGGTGCTCGTCACCCGGCGGGACCCGGCGCAGCCACCGTTCGTGGAAGAGCCTGCGGTTGGCAGGAGTGTGCCCGTGCCGACCGGGCGTCCGCCCCTCGTGGTGGACGACCACGCTGTCGGTCCTGACCTCGAACCGTCCCGGCCGGAGTCGTTGGAGCCGCAGGCACAGGTCGACGTCCTCCCAGCCGTTCCTGAAGATCGCGTCGAACCCTCCCAGGGCCGCGACGTCGGCGGAGCGCATCGCGAGCGCCGCCGCCGCGACCGCGGACAGAGCGAACGAACGACCGATCCGCAGGGCATCCTCGGCCGGGTGGTGGGCGAGGAACGGCACCGGGAAGGTGCCACGGGCGGGAAAGACCATGCCCGCGCACTGGACGGCACCGTTCGGATACAGCAGCAGCGACTGGACGCCGAGAACCTCGGGGTCGTCGAGTGCCCTACGGAGGGGCGCCAGCCAGCCGGGCTGGACCTCGGTGTCGTTGTTGAGGAACACCGCGAACTCGCCGGTCGACCGGGCGAAGGCCAGGTTGCAGCCCAGGCTGAAGTTCCGGTTCACGGGTTGGCGGACGTGGTGGAGGCGGGGGTCGGTCGCGCAGACGGCCGCGAGGATCGCACTGACCGACCGCCTCGACGCGTTGTCGAGAACGACGACCTCGATGTCCTCCTCGTCCGCACACGCGACGATCGAGTCGAGGCATCGCAGGGTGAACCGCCAGTCCTCGTACGTCGGGACCAGGATCGAGATCCGGCCGGGGACCCGCCGTTCGCCCTGGGCGGACCAGTCGACGAGATTCTTGCTCTGTACGACCTCGAGCCACGAACTCGGCTCGCGGTTGCTGATCCGGCTCGGATCCGGGCCTTCGTCGCAGTCGGCACCGACGAACGGCATGAACTCCACCGGGTGGAGCCGGTCCATGCGCAGGATGAGGTCGTAGTCGACGTTGCGGCGAAGGCTCTCGTCGAACCTCCCCACCTGGTCGACCAGGGTGCGCTCGGCGACGAGGACGTTGAGGTCGATGTGGTTGGTGACCTCCAGGACCTGCCGTCCCGCGCGGAGGGCGCGGTACTCCGGCCGGGGGCGGGCCTGGACTCCCATGACCGCGTACGCCAGATGCCACCGTTGGCCGTGCATCGCGGCGATCGCGGTGTGGAGGTATCCAGACCGGAAGGTGTTGTCGGAGTCCAGGAACGCGAGATAGCGGCCGCGCGCCCGTTCGATGCCGAGGTTCCGGGCCCGGCACACGCCAGCGTGGCGTTGGCGCAGGACCTTGATCCGCGGGTCTTCGGCAGCGTACGCCTCGGCGACCTCGGCCGACCCGTCCGTGGAGCCGTCGTCGACGACGAGCAGTTCCCACTCCGTCATCGTCTGCGCGCGTACGGAGGCGATCGCCCGACCTAGTCTGTCCGCGCGGTTCCACACCGGGAGGACCACGGAGACGACGGGGACGCCGGGCGCGCTCCTCGGCAACGGCGCGCCGCTCCAGCGCTCGACGAAGTCCCCTCTCCGCCTTGCGGTCATAGTGCGCGCTCACGCGCGGAGCCGACCGGAGCCGCTCCTGGCGGAGGTGGGTCGCCAGGGTCCTGAGCAGGCGCTCCCTGGCCCGTTTCCAGGTCAGACCGGACCACTGGTCGAGGGACCGCGGCAGCGGAAGGAGGGAGTCCGGCTGTGCCGAGGCGAGGAAGTGGCCGAGCGGTCCGAAGCGGTGGCGAGCGGCCTCCGGTGTGCGCGCGAGATATCCGTCGCCGTCGAACAGCGGGTGTGGCGCCGTCCGCCACAACGTCGGGCTGTGCAGGTACCTCGCGAACGGATCGACGTTGGTGCGCTGCCACGTAAGAGGATCGAAGTACTCCGGCTCGAACAACGGGTGCGGCGACAGCCCTTGCCCACGTCCGACCCACACGTAGTGCGCGGCGGCCACCAGGCGGGAGAGCGGTGCCTTCCGTCCGAGCTGCAGGCGGTACCACTCCGGGTCGACGAGGCCCGACCGGGCGATGACCGCGAACGAGAGGCCGCGCTCGAGCGCCACCGCGAGCCGTCGGCTCCGACGGTGGGACTTCACCTGTCGCAGCGCGTCCTGCAGGAGCGTGCGGGCTCGGCCAGGCAGCGCCGGCAGACGGCGGGGCAAGCGCATGAGCCCGCGGATTCTGTCGTGCACGTGCTTCCCCCGCTGTCACTACCGTGCGCGTCCGTACGGTTATGGAACTGTGACGCGCTGGAAGGGACTATCCACCTTTTGGGGAGCAAATGCCCGCCGACTCGCCCGCGAGCATGACCCGTCACGGCAGCGTGGGTCCTCGTCAGGACAGAGCGTGAGTCCTGGTCAGGGGAGGCAGAGGAAGAACGTACGGTCCGTGCGATACCACGGGTTGGCCTCGAAGACCGAGGTGTAACCGTGGTCGGCGAGCATCCGGTAGAACTCCGGAACCGTTGCCCAGAACGAGTCCTCGTTGCCCCAGGACGCGGTCGGACGCTCCTGCGACGCCTCGTGGAAGAGCCGGCCGCTGTAGCCGCCGACGGTGACCGGCTCCGACAGTGGCCAGGTCGGCTTGCCGGTGTCGAGGTGGGTGTCGATGACCAACGGCGTGCCGGCGGCCTTCTTCAGTAGGTCGCACTGGTCGTCGACGGTCAGGTGGTACATCAGGCCGAGGCAGAAGATCAGGTCGTAGCCCGACAGGTCGGCGTCCCGGACGTCCTGGCGTACCCACGTGATGCGCGGGTCGGCCGGGAACCGCTCATCCCGCGCGTCGAGCGCGGTGACGTCCCAACCGGCGTCTGCGGCGCGGAGCGAGAACTTGCCGTGTCCGGCGGCGAGGTCGAGTGCGCGGCCGGGCGTGAACCGACGGACGAGCGCGTCGAACAGCTGGAACCTCCGGCGGCCGTCGCCAGGGTCATTGGTAGCCATGGCATGGACGCTACGCGGCGCCGGGGCCGCCCGAACGGAAACCACAATCCACCTCCGCCGCAGGAGATTCGCACTGCTCGAGCGGTGCCCGGCAAAGACTCGGACGAGCGCCTGACTGCCCGCTGTTTGCCCGTAATGGCCCGGTGGGTAGTGGCGTGAGGGATCGCGTTCCGGCGGCACGTGCGTGCCGCGGAGTGGGGGACTCTTCCGTCCGTCGGCTCGGGACGAACCGGGCCCGAAGGCTGGCTGCGCCGCCCACACGGGGGAGAGGCGGCACGCACCGTGACATCGACAAGCGTCCACGACAGCGCGGGGGCCGAGGCAGCGGCTCCGCGCAGGGACCTCTCCAGGCGCTGGTCCGCCCGCCGATGGTGTGCCCTCGGCTTCGTCGGCGTCCTCGTGTCGTTCGGGTGTGCGGCCGGCGCGTACTCCGCGCAGAGCCGCGCGTTCGCGACCGGTGACGAGGTGGCGCACGCGGACTATGCGGTCCGCGTCTACCACGGGGAGCTCCCGGTGTTCGAGGACGGCCAGCGGTTCACGCCGCCCGTCCACGTACCGTCGATGCAGACGTCCGCACAGCACCCGCCGCTGTACTACCTGCTGGCCGCGCCGCTGGTCGGACCGTTCGCCGACCGCGGGGAGTGGCGCGAGGCGGACGCCGCCGGACGTGCGCTGTCGGTCGTACTCGGTGCCGGCTGTCTGCTGGCCATGGCGTGGGCCGCGGCGGTTCTCGTGACCCGACGGCGGGCGTTGTGGGCGCTCGCCACGCCGGCGCTCGTGGCGCCCTTCCTGCCGTTCATCGCGGTCTCCGCCTCGATCTACAACGACACCCTGGCGATACTCGCGGGGGCGATCGCGGTCGGTGTGGCCATCCGAGTCCTGCAGCGCGGACTCTCCTCCCGGCTCCTGGTGGCCGCGATGGCGATCGGCTCGGCGGGCATGCTCGCCCGGGCGAGCTTCTTCCTCACCCTCGCCGCCCTGGTCGGGGCAGTGGGCCTGGCGCCTCTGCTGCACGGACCTGGGTCATGGCGTCGACGGCTGCTGAGAGGAGTCGGCGCGGGGGCCGCCGTCCTCGCCGCGGTGGCGGTGACGAGCGGGTGGTTCTACCTGCGGAACGTCCGGCTCACCGGCAACCTGCTCGGGGGCCATGCCGACTACGCCGTCCGCGTGCTCAACCGTTCGACCTCGACGATCAGCCAGGTGCTGACCTCTGAGCCGTTCTGGACGGTGCACCTGGACCTCCTGCCGTTCCGCACCGGCCAGCTGTCGGAGGTCGTCGTACGCATCGTGTTCGGCGGGCTGGTCGCCCTAGCCCTGGTGGCCGGCGCGGTGGCTCTCGTCCGGCGCCGCCCGCGCATCCACCTGCCGTCGGTCGCCATCGCGGTGGTCCTCGTCAGCCAGGTGCTCGGCACCATCGCGTTCCGGGCGAACCACGTCGCGGCCGGAGGCGGGAACCACTTCCGCTACCTCCTCACGATGCTTCTCCCGGTTGCCCTGCTGCTCGCGGCCGGCGCCCTCGCCTGGAGGTACTGGGGCGGCGTGGTGGCCGGTGCCGTCGTGCTCGTCGAGTGGTGGCTCTTCTTCGGTGCCTTCGACCTCACGCCGGTGGTGGCTGGCGAGGCGACGGTGAACGGCGTACCCGCCATCGTCGTGCTCGCCCTCTACGGCGGCGTGGTCGTCGGAGCGGTGGTCCAGGCCGTGTCGTTCGTCCTGGCGGGAGTGGCGTACCGCCGGTCGAGTCGCTGAACCCGACGGTCAATCGGTCCAGATCCGTACGACCGCGTCGAGCAACGCGCGGGCCCGGGCGTCGAACGAGTGTTCCCGGTGCACCTGCGCCGCCAGCGCCCGGCGTTCGGCGGCGCTGGGAAAGACCTCGTCCGGTGGCCGGGTGAGCAGTTCCTTCAGCTCGGCCTCGGTGCGGTAGGTGAGGACGTGCCCACCGAACATCTCCTTCAGGCCCGGCACCTCGTCGCTCACCACCCGGGCTCCGGCCGCCGTGGCGTCGAACACCCGGTTGGAGACGAAGCCCTCGCGGCGCATGTCGTCCCAGTGGTCGTTCAGGAGGACGCCGGCTGACCGGTAGGCGGCCGCGACGCACTCGTTGGGGAGGTACTGGCCGCGGATGAACCGGTGGTCGACGAACTTCTCCCACAGGGTTCCGTAGACGCCCACCTCGACGCCCGCGTTGATGGCGTCGCGGACGATCGGCCGGAAGACGTTGCGGGAGTTCCCGACGAAGAGCACCGGCTCACCCGTGTCGGGCGTGGCCACGTCGGGGTGGAACAGCGCGGGGTCGGTGCACTGCAGCAGCGTCCCGACCGGCTGGCCGAGCTGGTCGGACATCCGGGCCGCCCACGGCGCCCCCGCCGCGAAGACCGCGTCGTACGTCTGCACCTCGTCGACGCTCACGAGGTCCGGGTGGCTGATCACCCACATCAGGTTGACCCGTCCGGGCTGGGGAGGCACCGGGGCCAGGCCGCGGAGGACGAGCACCACGTCGTCGAGGTACGCGCTGTCACGGTGCTGCGCGCCGCGCGAGTCGATCACCACCTCCTGCCCGAGCCGTTCGAGGGCGGCCGCGAGCGCCCTCGCGAAGTGCAGGTCGCCCCACGCCAGGCCGGCCTTGCCCGCCGGCGAGGCGATCTTCAGCGCCCACCTGAACGCCGGAAGCCCGGCCGCCGGTCCGGACCCGACCTCGCTCCGTGCCCTGGTCAGGACGGGACGCGCGATCTCCGGACGGGCGAGACCGGGCGTCCTGTCCACGGCGTAGTGCGCCACGTCGAAGCCCGCGGCCCGCCACAGGTGCTCGTCGCTCGGTGGCATCCGCCGCGCCCACCTCTGCCGGAAGATCTGCCGGTTGGACAGCGTGTGCCGGCTGCGACCGGTGGTCTTGCCCTCGTGGTGGAGGACCACGCTCTCGGTGGCGACCTTGAGGGTTCCCGTCCGGAGCTGTCCGAGGCGGAGGCAGAGGTCGATGTCCTCCCAGCCGTTGCGGTAGATCGGGTCGAACCCGCGGAGTGCCACGACGTCGCTCGCCCGCATCGCGAGGGCGGCTCCCGTCAGGGCTGACACGTCGAACGAACCCCCGACCCGGCGCGCGTCCTCGGCCGGGTGGTGGGCGAGGAAGTGCACGGGGAACGTCGCGCGGGGCGGGAAGGCGACTCCCGCGCACTGCACACTTCCGTCGGGATAGAGCAGCAGGGGCTGGGCGGCGAGAACCGTCGGGTCGTCGAGCAGCCGGCGCAACGGCACGAGCCAGCCGCTCTGTACCTCCGTGTCGTTGTTGAGGAACACGACCGTCTCGCCGGTCGAACGTGCGAACGCCAGGTTGCAGCCCAGGGCGAAGTTCCGGTTCAGCGGCTCGCGAACCAGCCGGATCCGGGAGTCGGTGGCACAGAAGGCCGTGAGGATCGACCACACCGACCGGCGGGAGGCGTTGTCGAGGACGACGATCTCGAGATCAACGTCGTCCGCCTCGGCAAGCAGGGCCGTGAGGCACGCCTTCGTGAGCCGCCAGTCCTCGTACGTCGGAACGAGCACCGAGACCCTGCCGGGCACACGTCCGGTCGCCTGGGCCTCCCAGTCGACGAAGCGGGAGTTCTGGACGACCTCGAGCCAGGAGTTCGGCTCGCGGTTGGTGATCCGGTTCGGATCGTCGCCGTTGTGGTCGTACACCGCTCCTACGAAGGGCATGTACCTGATCGCGTCGACGGCGTCCATCCGGAGGATCAGGTCGTAGTCGACCGTCCGCCTGAGCCGCTCGTCGAAGTGCCCCACCTGGTCCACGAGCGCGCGGTCGGCGACGACGACGTTCAGGTCGACGTGGTTCCGCAGGTCGAGCAGCTCCCGACCGGCGCCCAGGGCGCGGTACTCGATCTTGCCTGCGTTGTGCATCTCCATCGCCGCGTACGCGACCCGCCAGTCGTGCCCATGCATCGCCGCGACCGCCGTCCGCAGGAACTGCGGCCGGTAGGTGTTGTCCGAGTCGAGGAACGAGACGTAGCGCCCCGTCGCGTGCTCGAGGGCGAGGTTGCGGGCCCGCGAGACGCCGGCGTGCGGCTGGTGCAGGAGCCGGATCCGAGGGTCCTGTGCCGCGAGCGCCTCGACCACCGCGGCCGACCCGTCGGTGGACCCGTCGTCGACGACGAGTAGCTCCCACGAGGTGAGGGTCTGCGCCTGGACGGAGCTGATCGCGGCACGGACCGAGGTGGCCCGGTTCCAGACGGGGACGATCACGGAGACGAGAGGCATGCCTGGCTCGGTCGGCGGCAGCGGAGCTCCGCCCCACCGGGACAGGAAGCGGCGCTCCCGGCCGCGGTCGTAGCGGGCAGTGATCCGGCCGATCAGCCGGAGCCGCTCCTGTTCTCGCCGCGTCTGCAGCGAGCGGACGATCAGCTCCCTCGCCGCCTGCCAGGTGATCGGCTCGCCGCCGACCGGTATCGCGACGGGGAGTGGGGTGTCCGCCCGGGCGGTGGCGCAGAAGTGGCCCAGCGGGCCGGCGCGATGCCGCCGGGCTGCCGGAGTCGTCGCGAGATACCTGGCGCCGTCGAACCAGGGATGGGTTGCCTTGGTCCAGTTCGTGGGATTGTGGACATATTTTGCGAACGGGTCCACACTGCTGCGTTTCCAGGCCTCGGGCTCGAAGTACTCGGGCTCGAAGAGCGGATGCGGCGACATGCCTCGCGTACGGCCGCGGAAAACATAATGAGCGGCGGCAACGAACCGTGGAACGTAAATATCGAGTCCCAGCTGCGTGCTGTACCACTTGCGATCCACAATTCCCGCGCGCGTGATCAGGGCGAGCGAGAGGGCGCGTTCCATTCCGACCGCGATCCGGCGTGTCCGGTGCCGGTTCTTCAGCGACCGCATGGTTCTTCCCGCGAGCTCACGCGGCCGGCCACGTACCGAACGGATCAGCGTCCGCGGCTGTCTCCACCCCGACAGCAGCCGGGGACCGTACGGCGCCTGGGACCCGGCCGCGGCTGCCTCGTCGAGGGTGCGTGAACGCCGCATCAGCAGCTGGATCGTGTGTAGCACTTGACGTTCCCCCCTGGCCGAAGCTCCGACCAGATACGCGGTGCAGTTTCCTGAGAGTTCCTGAGGGTTCCTAGGTGCGACCGGAGGACCTGCTGAGTACGTTCCCGTCGCCGTGGGGTGCTACCCGCGCCGGCGACGGAACGTCCGCGTCAACGGCGTCTCGGTCAGGACACGGGTCATTCACCGGCCTCGGCACGGAACCCGCTTGTGCAGAAGAGATGTGAGCGACCGAGACCGGTTGAACGTCGGACCTGGATGGTCGGCGCACGCTCTCGGGATACCAGTAGAACGCCTCGCTGTCAGGGACGTTCTCGTTGCTGTGCAACGGAAACTGGCCTTGTGTCCCACCGCGGAACCTCGCGGCGACAATGGCGCCGAGCGCGACTGCCAGCAACAGGTGGCCCGCCCGTCTCATGTCGAGTGTCATGCTCAGTTGCCCCCGTCGACCTTTCGGGCGAGGCCCTCTTTTTGTAGAGACCCGCTTTCTCAGCGTAACGATCCGCGGTGGGTCAGTTCTCGGCATTCGTACAGACAGGTCGTCGGGATCCGACCACGGTTCAGGTCGGTCACAATGATGGCTGGGAAAAGCCAAAAGAATGCGCACCGCAAATGCGCGACCGGCCATGTTCATTCGCACACCAGAAATGCGGCAGGCGGGCACGACACATTCCCTGGCGGCCGGCGGAATTGTTCCGAGCCGAGTGATCGTCCGCCTGGGTGGCGGTCCCGTCGAGGGCGCCCGGGACGCCGGCGGCCTGAAGGTGGCGTCGCACACATTCGGGGGCGGGATCTGCCCGGACTTGCCGCGGCGTGCCAGACTGAATGTCGTACGAGCAAAGCTCGCGCGTGCTCCGGGGTCGGTGAAACTCCGAACCGGCGGTGATAGTCCGCGACCCGGTCGCCACGCCAGATCCTTGGCAGCGGCCGGTTGACCAGGTGGAACTCCTGGACCGACGGTCAAAGTCCGGATGGGAGGCAGCACGCGGGCCGCGACCGTACCGGTGCGCCCGGGCGTTCTCTGTTGCCGGCGCGCGGGTGCTCCTGTCGCGTCCCTCGATCCTTCCCCGGCGCCTGCTCGAGCGGGACCGGAAGGCGAGGGAGGACCCGGTGTTCACCGGAATTGTCGAAGAACGCGGCGAGGTGGTCGGCCTCGACCGGCTGGGCGACTCAGCCCGCCTGACCGTCAGAGGACCACTCGTTGTCACCGATGCCGCGCACGGCGCCTCGATCGCCGTGGACGGCTGCTGCCTGACCGTTGTCGACGTCTCCACCGACGGCGGCACCTTCACCGCGGACGTGATGGCGGAGACCCTCGCGCGGACGACCCTCGGAACGGTTCACGCCGGGCAGCCCGTCAACCTCGAACGGCCCGTACGCGTCGACGGCAGGCTCGGCGGCCACATCGTCCAGGGTCACATCGACGGCACGGGACGGATCCTGTCCCGGAACCCCACCCCTCGCTGGGACCTGGTGGAGATCGCGCTGCCGGCCGAGCTCGCGAGGTACGTGGCCGCGAAGGGCTCGATCGCCGTCGACGGGGTCTCCTTGACGGTCGTGGCCGTGCGGGACGGGGCGGAGCCGGCGTTCACGGTGGCGCTCATCCCGACCACGCTCGCACTGACGACCCTCGGCCCGAAGGCTCCCGGCGACGAGGTGAACCTCGAGGTGGACATCCTCGCGAAGTACACCGAGCGGCTCGGCGAGCGAGTGAGTGGAGTGGTCGCCGAGGAACGAGGCGCCCGCGCAGCGAACGAGGAGCCGACCGCGACCGGGGATACCGAGCGGCTCGGCGAGCGAGTGAGTGGAGTGGTCGCCGAGGAACGAGGCGCCCGCGCAGCGAACGAGGAGCCGACCGCGACCGGAGACACCGAGCGGCTGGGATCACTTTCACCTGAAGGAGCACGTGCATGAACTGGTTGACCTGGCTGCTCGAGGCCAAGCTGAACATCGGCGACTCGCAGATCCTGTGGCGCGAGATCGTCGGGAACGGGTTCGGTCTCGCGAGCGCGATCTACGGCATGCGCCGGCGGGTCGCCGCCTGGCCGGTCGGGATGATCGGCAACATCCTGCTGTTCACCGTCTTCCTCGGCGGCGTCTTCCACGCCCCGCAGGACAAGGACCTCTGGGGCCAGGCCGCCCGGCAGGTGTTCTTCTTCGCGGTGAGCGCCTATGGCTGGTGGCGCTGGCGGCAGACCCGCGAGGGGCACGAGGCGGCTGACGGCGGGGCGGTGGCACCGCGCTGGGCGTCGGCGCGGGAGAGGGTCGGGATCCTCGTCGGTGCCGCGGTCGGCGTCTCCGTCTTCACGTACGTGCTGGGACTCCTTGGTTCGTGGGGACCGCTCGCGGACGCCTGGATCCTCACCGGCAGCATTCTCGCGACGTACGGCATGGCCCGCGGCTGGGTGGAGTTCTGGCTGATCTGGATCGCGGTCGACGCGGTCGGGGTGCCGCTCCTG
This sequence comes from uncultured Actinomycetota bacterium, assembly GCA_963721745.1. GTDB lineage: Bacteria > Actinomycetota > Actinomycetes > Propionibacteriales > Actinopolymorphaceae > Thermasporomyces. Next base: position 532,000 of record CAVRKO010000013.1, read on the forward strand.
TTCGCGGCCGGCTTCTATCCGTCCGCGATCCTCTACCTCGTCTACGGCGGCTTCTGCCTGATGGGGTTCGTCGCCTGGCTGCGGGTCAAGCAGCGACTGGTGGCGACGCCGGTTCCGCCGGCTACCGCGGACGCGCTGGCGGGCGAGCAACCGTGACGACGTTCGGCACCGATCCGGTCGAGCGGGCACTGGCCGACCTGGCCGCCGGCCGTCCGGTGGTCGTGGTCGACGACGAGAACCGCGAGAACGAGGGCGACCTGATCCTCGCGGCCGACGCCGCGACGCCGGAGCGGTTGGCGTTCATGGTCCGGCACACGAGCGGCGTGGTCTGCGTCGCGCTTCCCGGCGAGTGGCTCGACCGGCTGGGCATTCCGCCGATGACCGCGCTCAACCAGGAGTCGATGCGGACCGCGTTCGGCGTCAGTGTCGACGCCGCGCTGGGCGTGACGACGGGGATCTCGGCGGCTGACCGCGCCCGCACGATCGAGGTCCTGGCTGATCCGGAGGCACGGGCCGACCAGCTGGTCCGGCCGGGTCACGTGTTCCCCCTGCGGTACCGGTCGGGAGGTGTGCTCGTCCGGCCGGGCCACACCGAGGCGGCCGTCGACCTGGCGCGGCTCGCGGGTCGCCAGCCGGCCGGCGTTCTCGCCGAGCTCGTCAACGACGACGGGACGATGCGGCGCGGTGGCGACCTTCGCGCGTTCGCCGACGCCCACGGCCTCGCCCTCTGCTCGATCGCCGACCTGGTGAGTTACCGCCGCCAGCACGAACGACTGGTCGAACGGGTTTCGGAGTCACGGGTGCCGACGGCGTACGGCGAGTTCCGCGCGCTCGGCTACCGCAGCGGAGTGGACGGCACCGAGCACCTCGCCCTCGTCCATGGCGACCTCGCCACATCCAAGGGGCGAGGGCCGCTGGTCCGGGTCCACTCGGAATGCCTGACCGGGGACGTGTTCGGCTCGCTGCGCTGCGACTGCGGGCCGCAGCTGCACCGCGCGCTGGCCGAGATCACTCGGGCCGACGCGGGCGTGGTCGTCTACCTCCGGGGCCACGAGGGGCGGGGGATCGGACTCGTGTCCAAGCTTGCCGCCTACAGCCTGCAGGACGCCGGCCACGACACGGTGGACGCCAACCTCGTGCAGGGGCTGCCCGCAGATGCCCGCGACTACTGGGTGGGCGCGCAGATCCTGACCGATCTCGGCGTACGTGACGTCCGGCTGCTGACCAACAATCCGGCCAAGCGCACCGGCCTGGAGGCGTACGGCGTGAGTATCGAGAGCGTCGTACCCCTGGCTGTCCCGCCCAACGGCGAGAACCTCCACTACCTGCGGACGAAGCGGGACCGGCTCGGTCACCTACTGCCGGGCCAGCTCGGTCCGCCGGATGCCGGAGCGGTCTCGGAGGGTGTCCGATGAGTGGCGAGGGAGCACCGACGATTCGGCCGGAGTCCGTCGACGGCCTCCGGGTCGCGGTGGTGGCCGCCTCGTGGCACGACCAGGTGATGGCCGGGCTGCTCGACGGCGCGCAGCGGTCGGTCAAGGAGGCGGGCTGTCCCGAGCCGCTCGTGGTCCGCGTACCCGGCTCGTTCGAGCTTCCCGTCGTGGCGGCCAGGCTGGCTCGGTCGGGCTACGACGCGGTGGTCGCGCTCGGTGTGGTGGTCAGAGGAGGCACACCCCACTTCGAGTACGTCTGCCAGGCGGCCACGGCGGGACTCACGCAGGTGGCGGTCGAGACGGGCGTACCCGTCGGCTTCGGACTCCTCACCTGCGACACGGCCGAGCAGGCACTGGCGCGGGCGGGGCTCCCCGGTTCGTCGGAGGACAAGGGGTACGAGGCGGCACAGGCGGCCCTCGCCACGGCGGCTACTCTGCGCGCACTTGCCAAGGGTGCCACCGGTACGTGACGCCTCTCGGCGCCGGCCGGGAGGCGTTCGAGCCAGCCGACGGGGAGTGAACTGATGCGACGACTGCTGTTGCTGCGACACGGCAAGGCCGAGTCACCGCACGGTGTCTCGGACCGTGACCGCCCACTCGCGGCGAGAGGCCGCGCGCAGTCCGCGTACGCCGGTGTGCAGGCGCGTGAGCACGGGTGGGAGCCGGGCCTCGCGATCGTCTCGCCGGCCGTCCGCGCGCGCCAGACTTGGGAGGCGTTCGCGGGTGCCTTCCCCGCGGCGCCGGAGGTGGACTTCGACGCGCGGGTGTACGCCAACACGGTCGACGACCTGCTGGAGGCGGTGGCGGAGAGTCCCGTCGACGCGGCCACCGTTCTGGTCGTGGGTCACAATCCCTCGGTCGCCGGGCTCGCGGCGACACTGGACGACGACGTGGAGCGCCGGCTGCGGGTGGGCGTCGTCGACGCCTACCCGACCGGGATGCTGACCGTCTTCGAGGTGGACGTTCCGTGGGGCCTGGTCGCGCCCGGCACGGCCCGGTTGGTCGAGGGCGTTCGCAGGCCCTGAGCTACGGCTGGTCGGAGGCCGCCTCGGCATCGGCCGCATCGATCTCCTCGCGGGTGATGCCGAGCAGGTAGAGGATCGCGTCGAGGTACGGCACGGAGACCGCGGTGTCGGCGGCCTCCCGTACGACCGGCTTGGCGTTGAAGGCCACGCCCAGCCCGGCCGCCGCGAGCATGTCGAGGTCGTTGGCGCCGTCGCCGATCGCCACCGTCTGCGTCAGCGGGACGCCGGCCGCCGCCGCGAACTCGCGCAGCGCCGCGGCCTTGCCCGGCCGGTCCACGATCGGCCCGACGACCTGACCGGTCAGCCGCCCGTCGACGACCTCGAGGTGGTTGGCGGCCACGTAGTCGATGCCGAGGTCGGCGGCGATCGGGCCGACCACCTCGGCGAAGCCGCCGCTCACGACGCCGAGCTGGTAGCCGAGCCGCTTGAGGGTGCGTACCAGCGTGCGTGCGCCGGGGGTGAGCTGGACCTCGCGGCGGACGGCAGTGAGGGCCTGCGCGTCGACGCCGGCGAGGAGGGACACCCGCTGGCGGAGCGACTCCGCGAAGTCGATCTCGCCCTGCATCGCCGCCGTCGTGACCCGGGCCACCTCGTCGAGACAGTCGGCATGGGCGGCGAGCATCTCGATGACCTCGCCCTGGATCAGGGTCGAGTCGACGTCGAGGACCACGAGGCGCTTGGCCCGGCGGTAGAGGCCGGCCGGCTGGACGGCGACGTCGACCTGCTGGGCCGCGGCCTCGACGGCCAGGGCAGCCCGCAGTTGGATCGGGTCGGCTCCCGACACGTCGAGCTCGATCGCGACCACGGGGTAGCGCGCGATCCGGATGATCCGGTCGATGTTCGCCCCAGTGTCGGCGATGCGGCCGGCGATCGCGGCGACCGCCCGCGGGTGGAGCGGCTGCCCGAGCACGGTCACGTGGCTCCGGCCGTGCCGGCGGGGCTGGTTGTCACCCGCGCCTGACTGCATCTCGACGTCCATCTCGAGGTCGTGTGCGACGGCCTCGACCGCCTTGCCCAGGCGGGTGTCGTCGCGCGGTGCCGTCATCAGCACGCCCAGCACCAGCCGGCCGCGGAGCACCACCTGCTCGACGTCGAGCACCTCGACCGAGAATGGAGCGAGCGCGTCGAAGACGGCAGAGGTGACGCCGGGACGGTCGCGGCCGGTCAGGGTGATCAGGAGGGTACGGGTCGAAGGCGATGCTGCGGACACGCCGGACACGCTATCGCCGCACAGGATCGGGGCCGCCGTGCGGCCCGTGCCGGTGGCCTGCGGAGCGTTCAGCCGCGTCCCACGAACGGCATGCCGGTCGCCATCACGGTGAGGGACGCGACGTTGGCGTCGAGCGGCAGGCCAGCCATGTAGACGACCGCGCGGGCGACGTGCCGCACGTCCATGGTCGGCTCGGCGCGGACCGACCCGTCGGCCTGGAGCACCCCGTCGGACATCCGTTCGGTCATGGGCGTCCCGGCGTTGCCGATGTCGATCTGGCCGCACGCGATGTCGTGCGCCCGCCCGTCGAGCGCGGTCGCCTTGGTGAGCCCGGTGACCGCGTGCTTGGTGGCGGTGTAGGGAGCCGAGCGCGGCCGCGGCGTGTGCGCCGACAGCGAGCCGTTGTTGATGATCCGTCCGCCCCGCGGCCGCTGGCTCTTCATCAGCCGGAACGCCTGCTGGGTACACAGGAACGCACCGGTCAGGTTGGCACCGACGACGGACTGCCAGTCGGCGAAGTCCAGCTCCTCGAGCGGGACCGCCGGCGCACCGCGCCCCGCGTTGTTGACCAGGAGGTCGAGCCGGCCGTACGCCGTCCGCACGGCGGCGAACAGCGCCTCGACCGCCTCCGGGTCGGACACGTCGGCGGGGACGGCGAGGCAGTCGTGGCCGGCGGACCGGATCTCGTCACCGACCGCGGCGAGTGGCTCGGGCCGCCGCCCCGCGAGGACGACGGCGAAGCCGTCGGCGGCCAGGGCGATCGCGGCCGCGCGGCCGACACCGCTCCCGGCGCCGGTGACCAGAGCGATCCTGTCGGCCATGAAATTTCCCTTCGTGCGCAGCCGTTGGCGAAGGTATGGGTACAGCACGCGAACACGTCCGGGTCGAGACCGGCGCGAAGCGGGTCCGAGCCTACTTCGGCGGCGAGGTCGTGGCCGACACCGTTGAACCGGTTCTGGTGTGGGAGATCCCTTACTACCCGGCCTACTACCTTCCGGCGAAGGATGTCCGTACGGACCTGCTGGTGTCCGACGAAGCGACACATACCTCGAAGAACCTCGGCGAGGCCACGGCCTACACCCTGCGGGTGGGAGAGCGGCAGGCGAGCGGCGCGGCCCTCCGCTACACCGACTCCCCGGTCGAGGAGCTGCGAAGCCTGGTCCGCCTCGACTGGAACGCCATGGACGCGTGGTTCGAGGAGGACGAGGAGGTCTTCGTCCATCCCGCGCAACCCGTACGCGCGGATCGACGCCCTCGCGAGCTCCCGGCACGTCCGGGTCGAGCTCGCCGGCGTGACGCTGGCGGAGTCCTCGCACCCGACGTTGCTGTTCGAGACCGGGCTGCCGGTCCGCTACTACCTGCCGAAGACCCACGTCCGGATGGACCTGCTCGCACCGACGGAGACCGTGACCCACTGTCCGTACAAGGGGCAGGCGGAGTACTGGTCGGCGACCGTCGACGGCACGGCGTATCCCGACCTCGCGTGGTCCTACCGCACGCCGCTGCCCGAGAGCCAGAAGGTCGCCGGCCTGGTCGCGTTCTACGACGACCGGGTGGACATCTACGTCGACGGCGTTCCTCCAGCGCAGGGGCTAGTGTCCTGAGGACCCTAGCCGCGGCCCGGCAGCCGCTCGCTGAGCAGCCCGGCGCCGAGAGCGAGGACCTGGACACCCGCAGCCACCACCAGGAGACCGGCGCCGCCCACGGGCGCGGCGACCAGGCCGGCGAACGCCGAGCCGATGGCCGAGCTCCCGATCTTCAGACCCGCGGCGGTCGTGAAGACCTGCGTACGCACCGCCGTGGGCGTGTACTCGTTCCTGATCAGGAAGGTGGCCGTCAGCATCGGCGTGTCGGCGATGCCGGCCGCGGCGAACAGCACCAGCGCGACCCCGTACGACGGGCTCGCGGCCGCGGCGGCGAGCAGCACCCCGGTCGCGAACACGCTGAGGTAGACGGTCCGCCGGGCGTGTCCGCGCCGCAGGGGACGGGCTGACAGCGCGAGGGATCCGACCAGGGCGCCCACGGCGAACACCGACAGGAACACACCACCGGCGCTGGCCGGCCGCCCGAGCTGTCCGGCGAAGAGCGCGGCCGCCACCGGTAGCACGCCGGCCGCACCGACGAAGGACACCGTGGTCGCCACCGTCGAGCCCCGCAGCGGCACCGCCCGCCACAGCGCCACGGCTCCCGCGAAAAGGGACCGCAGCTCGACCGGCTTCGAGGGGGTGGCGCGGACGGCGACCGGCAGCAGGCCGAAGACGGCGGCCGCGAGGCCCGCCGCCACTGCGACGACCAGGAGTCCGGCGGCGGGGGAGACCAGCCCTGCGACGGCCGCGACCGTCGCCGGTCCGACGATCCCGGCCGCGCTGTAGATGCCGGAGTCGACGGCGAACGCCCGCGGGAGGGCGGTCGCGGGTACGAGCCCGCCGAGCAGGCTGGTCATCCCGCCCGACAGGAGCGGCCCCACGAGTCCAGCCCCGACCGCGCAGGCGAGGGGTACCACGACCGCGGTCCGGCCGAGCGTGACCTGGACGCCGACCATCCCGGCCGCGAAGCACAGGAACGACGCGGCGTAGAGCCGTCGTACGGACCTCACCCGGTCCGAGAGCAGGCCGACCGCCGGGGCGGCCGCCAGGTGGGGGAGCGTCGTGGCCGCGGCGAGCAGGCCGCCGGCAGCCGCGCCGCCGGTCCGCTCGAGCGCGAGGAGGACGAGCGCGGTCGACGCGCCCGCGTCGGCGACGCGGGCGAGTGTGGCCGCGACCGCGTACCTCGCGACGACGCCTGAGGAGCGGGCCGCGCCCGGCCCCGGAACGGGTGTGGTCACCCGCGTGAGCCTGCCATGCCGCATCCGGCCACCCTGGCCGCTACTGGCCGACTGGCCACGTCCTGCTTGTCGAGTCATCTGGCCTTTGCCGACGCTGGAGGCATGACGATCCGAATCGCGATGATCGGCGCCGGCTCCATCGGCTTCACCCGCCGGCTGATGCGCGATCTCCTGGCCGTGCCCGAGTTCGCCGACACCACGTTCGCGTTCACCGACATCACCGAGCACAACCTCGACATGGTCGCGCAGCTCTGCCGGCGCGACATCGAGGCCAACGAGCTGCCCGCCAACATCGAGCCGACCACGGACCGCCGCGCCGCGCATCGCCGACGCCGACTACGTGATCTGCATGATCCGCCAGGGCGGGCTGGAAGCGTTCCAGACCGACATCGACATCCCGCTGAAGTACGGCGTCGACCAGTGCGTCGGCGACACGCTCTGCGCGGGCGGGATCATGTACGCCCAGCGCACCATCCCGGCCCTGCTCGACTTCTGCAAGGACATCCGCGAGGTCGCCAAGCCCGGCGCGCTGTTCCTGAACTACTCCAACCCGATGGCGATGAACACCTGGGCCTGCAACAAGTACGGCGGCGTGCAGACGATCGGCCTGTGCCACGGCGTGCAGGGCGCGCACTGGCAGATCACCCGCTGCATCGAACACTGGGCCAAGCGCGAGGGCATGATCGGCCCGGACGAGACCGCTGCACCGCCGCGAGGTCGACGTCGTCGCGGCCGGGATCAACCACCAGACCTGGTTCGTCAAGGCGCAGTGGCGCGGCATCGACATGATCCCGAAGCATGCTGGAGCTGTTCGAGGCGCACCCGACGCTTCCCGCAGACCGAGAAGGTGCGCATCGACGTGCTCAAGCGCTTCGGCTACTACAGCACCGAGTCCAACGGCCACCTGTCAGCGAGTACCTGCCCGTGGTACCGCAAGCGGCTCGACGAGATCACCGACTGGATCGACCTGTCCAGCTGGATCAACGGCGAGACCGGCGGCTACCTGCGCGTCTGCACCGAGGGCCGCAACTGGTTCGAGACCGACTTCCCGAACTGGCTGAAGGAGGAGCCGCCAAGCCGATCACGGCCGAGCGGCCGCAGCGAGGAGCACGGCTCGTACATCATCGAGGCGCTGGAGACCGGCCGCGTCTATCGCGGCCACTTCAACGTCGTCAACCACGGACATCATCACCAACCTGCCGAACGGCTGCATGATCGAGATTCCCGGCTACGTCGACCGCAACGGCATCAACATGCCGGTCGTCGGCGATCTGCCGCTGGCCTGCGCCGCCACCTGTGCCGCCAGCGTCCGCGTGCAGGAGATGGGCATGGAGGCGGCCGTGCACGGCGACGTCACGCTGCTCAAGCAGGCGATGCTGCACGACCCGCTGGTCGGCGCCGTCTGCAACCCCGAAGAGGTCTGGCAGATGACCGACGAGATGCTGGTCGCGCAGGCGCAGTGGCTGCCGCAGTACGCCGAGGACGTACCCGCCGCGCGTCAACGGCTCCTTGACGCGGAGCGGGACGGCACGCAGGGTCAAGACCATCACGACCGAGGGCGCCGCCCGGCTGCGCACCAAGACCGTGGCGGAGATGGCCGAGGACCGCGAGCGCTCGCGCGCCAACGCCGCGGCCGCCGACAAGGCCGGCATGACCAAGGCATGACGAAGCCATGGACGAAGGCATGACGACACCGACGAGCGGCGGGCGTCCGGGCGCGGGACGCCCGGACGCGCCGCCGCGCCTGACGATCGCGGAGTCCCGCGACCACTTCCTCGCCGGCGGTGCACCGTCCGTGCTCTGTGCCAACACCGTCTGGGCGGCGTTCGCCGACGCGCGCCCGGACGAGTGGGAGGCCTACCTCTCGCGCCGGCGCAGCCAGGGGTTCAACACGCTCCTGATCAGCGTCCTGCCGATCCTGCACGACCGGAGCGTCCACGCGTCGACCCGTGAGCCCTACCCCCGGAACGCCTCCGGCGGCTACGACTTCACCGCGCCGGACGCGACGTACTTCAAGACCGCGCAGGAGATGGTCGAACGCGCTGCCGAGCAGGGTTTCCGGGCGGCGCTGGTCGCGCTGTGGTGCACCTACGTTCCGGGAACGTGGGGCTCGGACCGCAACCCGCAGGCGGTGATGTCGCAGGAGGAGACCTCCGACTACCTCGACCTGCTGGTGCGGACGTTCGAGGCGTACGAACCGGTCTTCGTCGCGAGCGGCGACGACAAGTTCGCCACGCCCGAGGCCGTCGAGAGGTACGACTGGACCCTGCGCCGGCTGGCCGACCTCGCACCGGGCTGTCTCACGACGCTCCACTCCACGCCCGACACGGACCTGCCGCCGGTGCTCGCCGACGCCGACGCGCTCGACTTCTACAGCTACCAGTCCGGCCACGGCCACCAGCACCAGGCGAAGGCGTACGAGCTGGCCGACCGCTACCTCGCCAAGCCGGTCCGGCGTCCGGTCGTCAACCTCGAACCCTGCTACGAGGGCCACGGCTACGGGCCGGGGCTCGGCCGGTTCACCCGCGACGACGTACGCCGGGCCACCTGGTGGAGCCTGCTCGGAGGAGCCGCCGCGGGCATCGGGTACGGCGCGCACGGCATGTGGGGATGGCACCGTCCGCAGGGACGGTTCACGAGTGGCGCATGGTCGGGCGAGCCGTTCACGTGGGACGTGACGCTCGGGTTCGAGGGGGCATGGGACGTGGGGTTCGCCCGAGGGCTCGTCGAGGACCACGGCCTCTACGCGGTCGCACCGCGCCAGGACCTGCTCACCGACGGGGCGCCGCACGGCGTCCGCGTCGCGGCCACTCCTGACCTCGGCACGATGGCGGTGTACGTCCCACACCCGTTCGACGTCGAGCTAGAGGTGGACCTCGGTGGCTATGCCGTGACCGCCTGGGATCTCGCCCACCGGCGGCGCGTCATCCCCGCGCTGCGGAACGGGTCCGCCGGAACCGTGCTCTGCCAGCCGGCGTACATCGGCAACACGGTCTATGTGCTCAGCCGCTGAGTGATCACGCGCCGCGCCCGCGCCTCAGCGCGGCGGCCCGCAGGCCGCGACCAGCGCCCGGCGGGCGGCGTGCTCGAGTCGGCGGAGCGCCTGCCGCCGGGAGTCCGCCTCGAAGGACGTCATCGCGCCGCCGTCGTCGACCAGGGCGAGCTCGCACACGAGCAGACAGCGGCGGGCCCGGGCAGCGAGGTCGTCGGAGCGGGCCGAGTCGCCGTGCGGCAGCCCGTCGCCCGTTGACCGTCCGACCGCCCGGAGATCGACGATCGCCTCCGCGACGCCCGGGCGCCAGCGCGCGACGTCGAGACCGGCGAGGGCGTCGATGACGTCCTGGAGGGTACGGGCCAGCTCGAGGGTCGCCGCAGGGAAGTCGGGAGGCGCCGGGGTGTTGGCGTCGAGAACCTGCCACTGCACGCCGGCACCGACGACATGGGGTACGAGGCCGAGACCCGAGCCGTCGCACACGACCGCCTCGCCCGCCTCGAGTGCGGCCTCGGTGAACTCGCGCGGACCGGCGAGGCCGAGCGGGTCACCGGGCGCGGGGAGTGCCACCGTGGCCACGCGGGTGCCGAGGTTGCGCAGGGTGCCGAGCGACAGGAGGACGGGCACCGGCTCGGACTGGCCGGGTAGGCCGATCAGGTGGTGCGCCGTGTCGTCGCCGCGGATCCCCTCGTCGGCCTCGTCGAGACTCGTGGCTCCGGCCGGCCAGGCGTTGGTCCACGACGCGAACCGCGCGGCGCGTGGCAGCGTCAACATGGGGGCAACCCTAGTGACCCGCGGCGTGCGGCGAGGCGCCGCCGAGGGCGCCCGCAAGCGTCGACCAACCGGCGGACCGGGTACCCCCGTGCCGTAGGTTGTGCGCCCATGGGCCCTGTTCTCGAGCTCAGCGAGGTCACGATCACCCGTGGCGGCACGAAGCTCCTCGACCGCATCTCGTGGTCGGTCGACGAGCGCGACCGGTGGGTCGTCCTCGGCCCCAACGGCGCCGGCAAGACGACCCTCCTCCAGGTCGCATCCGCGCGGATGCACCCGACCAACGGCGAGGCGACGATCCTCGGTGAGACCCTCGGCGGGGTTGACGTCTTCGAGCTCCGCCCGCGGATCGGCCTCACGAGTGCCGCGATCGCCGACCGGATCCCACGCCACGAACGCGTACGCGATGTCGTCGTCTCCGCGTCGTACGCCGTCCTCGGCCGCTGGCGGGAGGAGTACGACCGGCTCGACCACGAACGGGCCGGCCGGCTGCTCGCCTGGCTCGGCGTCGGCGAGCACGCCGACCGCACGTTCGGAACTCTGTCCGAGGGCGAGCGCAAGCGGGTCCAGATCGCCCGGGCGCTCATGACCGACCCCGAACTCCTCCTCCTCGACGAACCGGCGGCGGGTCTCGATCTCGCCGGCCGCGAGGAACTCGTCCGCAGCCTCGACCAGATCGCCGGTGCCCCATCAGCGCCCGCGACGGTGCTCGTCACCCACCACGTGGAGGAGATTCCCCCAAGCTTCACCCACGTCCTGCTCCTCCGGGCGGGCAGCGTGGTGGCGGCCGGTCCGGTAACCGAGACCCTGAGCTCCCGGTCGCTGTCGGAGACCTTCGCGATGCCGCTCCGGCTCTACCGCTCCGCCGGGAGATGGACAGCACGGGCGAAGCAGTAGAGGATGCTGGCTCCATGCCGTACGGCGACGCTGCCGGCGTACCCGTCACCCTCTTGATCACGTAGGTTCTGACTATGGGCAACCTGCTCCAGTGGCTGGGCGAACACGCGTGGCTCGCATGGGTCATGGCCGCCGGGGTGCTGGCGGCGATCGAGTTGCTGACGATGAACCTCGTCTTCCTCATGCTGGCGGCCGGTGCCGCCGCCGGAGCCGTGGCCGCCCTTGCCGGCGGCGGGCCCGTGATCGCGGTCGTGGTGGCGATCGTCATGTCGTTCGCGATGCTCGGGGTCGTGCGGCCGGTGGCCATGCGACACCTGAAGCAGGGCCCGGGGATCCGCACCGGGATCTCCGCGCTGGTTGGCGGAACGGGAGTGGTCGTCCAACGCGTCGAACCGCACGCCGGCACCGTCAAGATCGGGGGCGAGGTCTGGTCGGCCCGCCCCTACGATGAGCAGTCGGTCATCGAGCCTGGCAAGACCGTCGAGGTTCTCTCGATCGAGGGCGCGACGGCATACGTGCACGAAGCGGGGAAGCCATGGAGTACGTAGGGCCTGTGGACACTCCGTCGACCCACGAAACGGAGAAGCCGTGGAATTCTTGATCACCGTTGTCATCTTGGCGGTCCTGGCGATCACCATTCTGGTGCGCTCCGTCAAGATCATCCCGCAGGCACGTGCGGGCATCGTCGAACGCCTGGGACGCTACGCCAGGACCCTCGGCCCGGGCCTGTCGATCATCGTGCCGTTCATCGACAAGGTGCGTTACACGATCGACCTTCGCGAGCAGGTGGTGTCGTTCCCTCCGCAGAACGTCATCACCGAGGACAACCTCGTGGTCGCCATCGACACGGTCATCTACTTCCAGGTGACCGACTCGGTGCGGGCGACCTATGAGATCGCCAACTACATCCAGGCCATCGAGCAGCTCACGCAGACGACCCTCCGCAACATCGTCGGCGGCATGGACCTCGAACGGGCGCTGACCAGCCGCGAGGAGATCAACACCGCGCTGGGCGCGATCCTCGACGAAGCCACCGGCAAGTGGGGCGTGAAGGTCAACCGCGTGGAGCTGAAGGGCATCGACCCGCCGCCCTCCATCCAGGACTCGATGGAGAAGCAGATGCGCGCCGACCGCGACAAGCGAGCCGCGGTGCTCACGGCCGAGGGTGTGCGGCAGTCCGCGATCCTCACCGCGGAGGGCGAGAAGCAGGCGGCGATCCTCACCGCCGAAGGTGACAAGCAGTCCCAGATCCTGCGAGCCCAGGCCCAGCGCGAGTCCCAGATCCTGCGGGCCGAGGGTGAGGCACAGGCGATCGACACGGTCTTCAGCGCGATCCACGAGGGTCAGCCCGACCAGGGCCTGCTGTCTTACCAGTACCTCCAGATGCTGCCGCGGATCGCCCAGGGTGACTCCAACAAGGTGTGGATCATCCCGAGCGAGATCGGCAAGGCGCTCGAGGGCGTCGGCTCGATCGTCGGGCAGCTGGGCGAGCAGACCGGCATCACGCCACCGTCCGAGGGCGAGGGCACGTCCGGGCAGACCCGGCGCCGCAAGAAGGTCGCCATCGAGGCCGAGAAGAACACCGACGAAGCCGTCCAGTCGGCCGAGAGCGAGGTGGCCCGGGCCATCGCGGCGGCCGAGGAGGCGGCGAAGGGTGGGATCGGTCGGATCGGCCGTGGCACGCCCAACGACGCGGGCGGTGCCGACGGCACCTCCGACGGACTGTCCAACGGCGGCGAGCCGCCGGAGACCGGTCGGCCCGCACCCGGGGAGCCCGGCCCGGCGTGACGCTCTGGGAAGGACTCGCCGTCCTCGTCGCCGGGCTCGCCGCCGGCACGATCAACGCGGTCGTGGGGTCGGGAACGCTGATCACGTTCCCGACCCTGCTGGCGTTCGGCATCCCGCCGGTCACCGCCAACGTCACCAACACCGTCGGGCTCGCTCCGGGTTCGGCGGCGGCAGCCTGGGGTTACCGCCGGGAGCTCGCGGGCCAGGCCGGCCGACTGGTCCGGCTGGGCGTCGGCGTCGGTCACCGGCGCCCTCACCGGCGCGATCCTCCTGCTCCAGCTTCCGGCCGAGGCGTTCGACATGATCGTGCCGGTCCTCGTGGGGCTCGGATGCCTGCTCGTCATCCTCCAGCCGTGGATCTCCGGCAAGCTCGCCGACCGGCGCACCCGGCCGGTCCACCCGCACTACGGCGGCTGGGCGACCCCGCCGCTCGTCTTCCTCGCCGGCGTCTACGGCGGATACTTCGGCGCCGCCCAAGGCGTCCTGCTGATCGCCATTCTCGGGATCGGACTCGACGACACCCTGCAGCGCGCCAACGCCGCCAAGAACGTCCTCGCCGGGTTGGTCAACGCGGTGGCGGCGGTGTTCTTCATCTTCGTCGCGGACGTCGCCTGGGAGTACGCCGCCCTCGTCGCGGTCGGCTCCGTGGTCGGCGGACTCCTCGGTGCCCATGTGGGCCGGCGGCTGCCGCCCCTCCTCCTGCGCGGCGTGATCGTCACGGTCGGCATCGTCGCGATCGTCATGCTGCTCCGCACCTGACCGCACCCGAGGACCGTTTCGCGCGGACTTGGCAGGCCCTGTGCGAACTCTGGTCGCCCCGCGGCCGTTGACGGGATAGCGTTCGTCGAAGCGAGCATCCAGTGGATGGGGGAGTTGTCATGACCGGAACCGAGGATCGCCCGGCGCGGGCCCGCCTCACCTTCACGGGTATCAGCTCCCGGGCCTGGGAGCACCCGGCCGACCGCGGCGCGCTGGTCGCCATCCGTCAGCTCAAGGGCTTCGACATGGTGCTGCGCAAGCTGTCCGGCCTCATCAACGAACGCGCCCTCCGGCTGATCTTCCTCGGTTCTGCCGTACGCGCCGGCGACCGCCAGTTCCCCAAGGTGCACCGCCTCTTCGCCGAGGCGGCCGCGACGCTCGACGTCCGCGAGCTGCCCGAGCTCTACGTGATGACCGGGCCGATGCCCAACGCGATGTGCATCGGCATCGACAAGCCGTTCGTCGTCGTCAACAGCGCTCTCGTCGATCTCCTCGACGAGGAGGAGCTGAGGTTCGTCCTCGGCCACGAGCTGGGGCACGCGCAGAGTGGCCACGCGCTCTACCAGTCCATCCTGATCTTCCTCATCCGGTTGAGTGGTGCGATCGCCTGGGTGCCGCTGGGCGCCCTCGGGATCCGGGCCATCATCGCCGCACTGATGGAGTGGTCCCGCAAGGCCGAGTTGTCGGGCGACCGAGCAGGGCTGCTGGCCGTCCAGGATCCCGCGGCTGCGCTGCGTACCCACATGAAGCTCGCGTCCGGTGGCCACCTCGAGGACGTCGACGCGACGGCGTTCCTGGCGCAGGCGGCCGAGTACGACGCCGCGGGCGACCTGCGTGACAGCGTTCTGAAGCTGCTCCTCCTGGAGGCGCGCAGCCACCCGTTCCTCGCCATCCGCGCCGCCGAACTGAAGCACTGGGTCGACAACGGCGACTACTCCCGGATCCTCGCCGGCGACTACGCGCGCCGCGACGACGACGGCACCGCCTCGATGAGTGCGGAGGCACGCCGCGCGGCCGACTCCTACAAGGAGTCGTTCGCCCGGTCGCAGGACCCGCTGATGAAGATCCTCAACGACATCCCGGGAGCGGTCGACGGCGTGCGCGGCAAGGTCACCGGCTGGTTCGGCGGCGGCAGCCGTTCCGACTCCGACACCTCGTCCCGCAACTGACGGCGCGGCCCGCCAGGACGCACCACATGAGCGACGCCCGGCCGTGGCTCGCGGACCAGCTCGACCTGTCGCCCCACCCGGAGGGCGGGTGGTACCGCCAGACCTGGACGGCCGGCCCGTCGTTCACACCTGCGGGCTACCCCGGTCCGAGGTCGGCGGCGAGCGCGATCTACTTCGCCCTGCATCCCGGCGAGGAGTCCCGCTGGCACCGGGTGCGTTCCGACGAGCTGTGGCTGTGGCACCGCGGCGGGCCGCTCCGGCTCCTGCTGGGCGGTGGTGACGCGAGACCGTCCGAACGGCCCGCGGAGATCCTGCTCGGCGCGGACCTCGCGGTCGGCGAGCGGCCACAGGTCCTCGTGCCAGGCGGTGTGTGGCAGGCCGGACGGCCCGCGGCCGCCGAGCCGGTCCTGGTGAGCTGCATCGTTGCCCCGGCGTTCGACTTCGCCGACTTCACGATGGCGTGACGCGACGGCCGGAGTCCGCCCGGTGAGTGGGCGTTGGCGTGGAACCCGGCGGCGGCTGGTCAGGCGGGTATCGCGAGGTCCTCGAGCACGACCGCGCCGGGCAGCCCCGCCAACGCGCGGCCGGGCACCAGCAGCTTCGAGCGCCGCAGTCCCGAGCCCACCACCACGGCGTCCGTGCCCGCCACCCGCGCGTCCACGAGGACCGGCCAGCCGGTCGGGAGCCCGACCGGCGTGATCCCGCCGTACTCCATGCCGGTCTCGGCGACCGCGGTGTCCATGGGGGCGAACGACGCCTTCCGGACATCGAGGTGCCGGCGCACGACACCGTTGACGTCCGCGCGGGTCGTCGCCAGCACCATGGCGGCGGCATACCTCGTCTCGCCACCGCGTCGGCCGGCGATGACCACGCAGTTGGCCGACAATGCGGGCGGTGCGTCGTAGGCCTCGCAGAATGCGGCGGTGTCCGCCAGCTCCGGGTCGATCTCGGCGACCTGGACGTCGCTCACGGAGACGTCCGGGTCGGCCCAGGCGCGGAGGGCTCGTACCACTGGTTCGGCCAACAGGTCGGGCCGGTCGAGAGCCGGCTCCACCCGCAACGTGCCGATCGCCGATGTCGTGCTCATCCACCCATTGTGGTCACCCCCACCTCCGGGAGGTGGGACCCGGGTCGCGGTGCGGGAGACTGGCTGCGTGTCGTACCTCAGGGTCGAGTCCGGGGCGGATCCCCGGTTGCGCGACTACGCCAACCTGCGCGACGTCCGCCTGCGTAAGAGCCTCGAGGTGGCCGACGGCCTCTTCATCGCCGAGGGCGAGAAGGTCATCCGGCGTGCGGTCGAGGCCGGCTACCCGGTCCGGTCGTTCCTCATGTCCGAACGCTGGCTGGCCGGGCTCGCCGACGTCATGCCCGACGGTGTGCCCTGCTACGTCATGCCGCCGGAGGAGCTGTCCAAGGTCACCGGCTACCCCGTCCACCGCGGTGCGCTCGCGTCGATGGCGCGGGTCCCGCTGCCGCCGGTCGAGAAGATCGTCGCCGGAGCCAGCCGGATCCTCGTCCTCGAGGACATCGTCGACCACACCAACGTGGGCGCGATCTTCCGGAGCGCAGCGGCGTTCGGCATCGACGGGGTGGTGCTCGCCCCCCGCTGCGCCGACCCGCTGTACCGCCGTGCGGTGAAGGTGTCGATGGGCGCCGTCTTCACGCTGCCGTACGCCCGGATAGGGAGTTGGTACGACGGCCTGGCCGAGCTCCGCGGGCTCGGCTTCGAGGTGCTCGCTCTCACGCCGTCAGCGGACGCCGTGCCCCTCGACGAGGCGGTACGCCGAGGCGATGGGCGGCTCGCCCTGGTGCTCGGCACCGAGGGGGACGGCCTGTCCGCGCGGTGGCAGGCCGAGGCCGACGTCCGGGTGCGGATACCGATCAGGGCGTCGGTCGACTCCCTGAACGTCGGTGCCGCCGCGGCGGTCGCC
Organism: uncultured Actinomycetota bacterium; assembly: GCA_963721745.1. Classification (GTDB taxonomy): domain Bacteria; phylum Actinomycetota; class Actinomycetes; order Propionibacteriales; family Actinopolymorphaceae; genus Thermasporomyces. The sequence goes on from CAVRKO010000013.1 coordinate 548,799, forward strand.
TGCTACGTCCTGGCCGGCACCGCCTCGGCCTGACCCACCGCCTCGGCCTGACCCACCGCCTCGACCATCGCCTCTGCCCTGACCGGCTCCGTTGTCGTACGGGTCCTCAGGCACCCGAACGGCGCATGGCGCGGGTGCCGACCCAGAGCCCGACGCCGGCCATGAGTACCGCTGCCACGATGCCCGCGAGAACAGCGTGGTCGGCGAGGTCGCCGGCGAACAGCGCCCGCTCCGCGTCGACGACGTACGTCAACGGGTTGGCGAGCGCCGCAGCCTGGAGCCAGCCCGGTCCCACGTCGAGGGGGAGCAGCATGCCGGAGAGGATCAGCATCGGGAACATCAACGTCTGCTGCACGACCCAGAACACCCAGTCCTTGTCCTTGACGGCCAACGCCAGGGAGTAGGACAACGCGCCCAGACCGATGCTGAAGACACCGAGGATCAGCAGACCCACCAGCGCGGGGACCACCGACAGCTGGAACCCGAACGGGATCGTGACGGCCACGACGAGCACGGCCTGTGCCGACGTCGGCGCGATCTCCTTCAGCGCCCGTCCGACCAACAGGGACGGCCGGCTCAAGGGCGTGACGAGCATCCGTTCGTGGGAGCCCGTCTGCATCTCGTGCAGCAGGTTGGCCCCGGTCGTCGTCGTGCCGAACAGTGCGAGCATGACCAGGACACCGGGGACGAACCACTGCAGGGACGACCCGCCACCAAGTCCCGGCAGGCCTCCCAGCAACGGGCCGAACAGGGCAAGGAAGACCAGTGGCTGAACGAGTCCGAACACCACGGAGAAGGGATCGCGGAGGACCGGTCGCAGCTCACGGGCGAAGACGGTCCCGGTGTCGGTGACGAGTTTCATGGCGATGGCTCCAGTCGACGAAGGTCGGGCACCTGGGAGGTGCCCGGCGGGAAGGCTCTGCTGGGCGGTCGGACCGTTCACTCGCCCTGGCTCTCGCGCAAGCTGCGGCCGGTGAGGGCAAGGAACACGTCGTCGAGGGTGGGCGTACGGACGTCGGCGGAGGTCACCTTGACGCCCGCGTCGTCCAGCGCCCGGAGGAGTTCGGGAAGGAGCGCCTTGCCCTCCGTGACGCGCAACCGGAGAGTGGCGCCGTCGACCGTGGTCTCGTGCGGGGCGGCCGTACGAGTGGCCACCTCCGCCGCCCGCCCGGCCTCCTGGGCGTCGGGCACGGTGAGGGTGACCTGGTCGCCCGCGAGCTCGGCCTTGAGAGCGGCCGGTGTGTCGTCGGCGATGACGCGGCCGTGGTCGACGACGACCACGCGTTCGGCGAGCGAGTCGGCCTCGTCGAGGTAGTGGGTGGTGAGGACGATCGTGGTGCCGTGCCGGGCGCGCACCGCGCGGATATGGTTCTGGAGGTTCCTCCGGTTGTGGGGGTCGAGGCCGGTCGACGGCTCGTCGAGGAACAGCAGCTCGGGCGCGTGGATCAGCCCGAGGGCGACGTCGAGGCGCCGGCGCTGACCGCCGGACAGGGTGGTGACGGGCCGATCCGCGACGGCTTCCAGGTCGAGCGAGGCGATCAGCTCGTCCGCCCGGCTCCGCGCCGCGGCGCGCTGGATGCCGTAGCTGCGGGCCTGGGTGACGAGCTCATCCCGGCCGCGCTGGTTGTGGCCGGCGCCGTTGCCCTGCCCGATGTAGCCGATCCGCCGGCGTACGCCTCCAGGGTCGGCCACGACGTCGCACCCGGCGACCTCCGCGGTGCCCGAGGTCGGCGGCGTCAGCGTGGTGAGCATGCGTACGGTCGTGGACTTGCCGGCACCGTTGGGCCCCAGGAGGGCGACCAACTCGCCCCGCGCGACCTCGAGGTCGAGCCCGCGTACGGCCTCCACCGTTGCCTTCTTCGTCCGGAAATGCTTGGTAAGTCCGCGGCTGCGGATCATCGCTGTCATGGTCCCGACGCTAGGATCGCTTCCGGCCACTTTCTGACCTCAATCGATGCGAGTCTTCTGGGATGGCGAACACGAGCGGGCGGATGCTGCGGCTGCTGTCGTTGCTGCAGACCCATCGGTACTGGCCGGGTGGCGAGCTCGCCACCCGGTTGGAAGTCAGCGAACGGACGCTGCGCCGCGACATCGACCGGCTGCGCGAGCTTGGCTACCCCGTGAACGCCAGCCGTGGCGTGTCCGGCGGCTACCAGCTCCAGCCCGGCGGCACTCTTCCACCTCTGCTCCTCGACGACGAGGAGGCGGTCGCGATCGCCGTCGGCCTGCGGACGGCGGCGGGCGGTGCGGTGGCCGGCATCGAGGAAACCTCGGTCCGCGCGCTGACCAAGCTGGTCCAGGTCCTGCCACCACGGCTCCGGCGCCGGGTCGACGCGCTCCAGGCGTACACCGTGCCGGGCGTGCTGGGCGGCGGTCCCACCGTCGACGCGGTCGCCCTCACGGTGATCGCCCAGGCCTGCCGGGACGACGAGCGGCTGGCATTCGGCTACACCGCCCGCGACGGGAGCCAGGGCGAGCGGCTGGTCGAGCCGCACCGGCTGGTGGCGCTCGGGCGGCGGTGGTATCTCCTCGCGTGGGACGTCGAACGCCACGACTGGCGTACCTTCCGGGTCGACCGGCTCGCCGACGCCCGCTCGACCGGAGCCCGGTTCCGCCCACGTGACCTGCCGGGCGGCGACCCGGTTCGCTTCCTCCGCGACCGGCTGGCGTCGGTTCCGACCCGCCACCACGTCGTCGTCGACATCGCGACCCCGGCGGCCGAGGTCGAGCGGGTCGTGGCGCAGTGGGGGACCGTCGAGCCGATCGACGAACGGTCGTGCCGGCTGGTCATGAACGTCGACACGCTGGACTGGCCAGGCCTCGTCCTCGCCGCGGTAGGCGCGCCCTTCGTGGTCGTCGACCCACCGGAGCTCCGCGACTACCTCCGCCGCATCGGCGCGCTGTTCGCCGGGGTCGGCGACCCTGCCGCCGGCGAGGCGCAGGCGCGGGTCTAGCGAGCCGAGTCCGGGAGCAGGGGACAGTCGCCGCACCAGCCGCCGCCGGGCACGCGGTAGTAGAGGCAGCAACTGGCGCGTACGAACGGTGCCGGCGGCCGGCCCGACCACGACCGGAGCGTCCCGGCGCCGGCGAGCCGCCCGTCGGCGAGCACGGCCTCGACCAGGGCGGCCGCCGCCTGCTCGAGATCGGGACGGGCCCGGGCGACCTCGGCCGCCGATCCCACCAGGGCGGAAGCCGCGTTGCCCCACAGAAGCGCCTCGGGAAGCTGGACGTGGGTACGGACCGCTCCCACCAACGGGGCCAGGTGCAGGTCGGTGACGGCGGCGGCGATCTCCTCGGCGGAGGCCGTCGCGCTGGACAACCGTTCGGGGGAGCTGACCAGCCGACCACCGGACCAGCGTGGACTCCACCACGTCGCGGCCGGCGGTAGAACCGGCACCCGGCCGAGCAGGAGGACGGCCGCGACGACCGGCGACCACAACCGGGCCGCCAGGCCCTGGAAGAGGATCGACCCGCCGACCCGGTTCTCGTCGGCACGCAGCGCCTCCGACGTCTCGCGGATGAAGGTCCCGAGCCCGGGATGGCCGGCGTAGAGCTCGGCGAGCGACGGCACCGGCGGCTCGTCCGAGTCGGTCGGTTCGTACGGCTCCTGGAGGTCCACCACAAAGTAGGCGCCGACCTTCGCCGCCTCGCCCAGGAGGTGTGACACGTCGGTCGCGCTCATGCGCTCGATTCCATCACGGGTGCCCCCTGTTCGCGGTCTCTGCCGTGGCGTACCCAACCGCGTCGCTCCCGGTTCGGGTGGTGCGCACGACCGGACGCCGGGAAGGATGCTCGGCATGGGACCACTGCCGACGACGATGCGGGCGTGGGTGGTGCGCGAGCCCGGACGGCTCGATCGGGTCGAGCTCGCGGTGCCCGAGCCCGACCCTGCGGAGCTCCTCGTCCGCGTACGCGCCTGCGGCGTGTGCCGGACCGACCTGCACGTCCGCGACGGCGACCTGCCGCCGCACCGGACGCCGGTCGTGCCCGGGCACGAGGTCGTCGGCGAGGTCGTGGGCCGCGGCGCGGACGTCCCCGACAGCTACCCGGTCGGCATGCGGGTCGGCGTGCCCTGGCTGCGGTGGACCGACGGGACCTGCACCTACTGCCGGCGCGGGCACGAGAACCTCTGCCCGAACTCCCGCTACACCGGCTGGGACGCGGACGGCGGATACGCGGAGTTCACGACCGTGCCGGCGGCGTACGCCTATCCGCTGCCGGTGGAGGACTTCGGGCAGTACACACCTGAGGAGCTCGCACCGCTGCTCTGTGCGGGCATCATCGGGTTCCGCGCGCTGCGCCGGGCGGAGCTTCCGGCCGGGGGTCGGCTCGGCGTCTACGGGTTCGGCGGCTCGGCCCACCTGACCGCCCAGATCGCCCTCCACCAGGGCGCCACCGTGCACGTGCTCACCCGTTCGCAGGAGGCCAGGGACCTCGCGACCCGGCTGGGCGCGGCGTCGACGGCCGGTGCCTACGACCCGCCACCGGAGCCGCTCGACGCCGCGATCCTGTTCGCGCCGGTGGGTGACCTCGTGCCGGTGGCGCTGGAGGCCCTCGACCGGGGCGGCACCCTGGCCGTCGCGGGCATCTACCTCAGCGAGATACCCGCGCTCGACTACGAACGCCAGCTCTTCCAGGAGCGGACCCTGCGCAGCGTCACGGCCAACACACGGGAGGACGGTCGGGACTTCCTTGCGGCCGCGGCAGCGCAGCACCTGCGCATCACCGTCCAGCCGTACCCGCTCGACCGCGCCGACGAGGCGCTCGACGCTCTTGCCGCCGACCGGGTAAACGGGGTCGCCGTCCTCGTGCCGTGACGAGGGTGGGCGACCCCGTCGACCTCAGATCAGTCCCACGAGAGCGTGCCGCCGGACTGGTACTCGATGACCCTTGTCTCGAAGAAGTTCTTCTCCTTCTTCAGGTCCATCATCTCCGACATCCACGGGAACGGGTTCTCCACCTGGCCGCCGCTGTAGACCGGTGGCAGCCCGATCTGCACGCACCGGCGGTTGGTGATGAAGCGCATGTACTGCTCGCACAGCCCGGCGTTGAGACCGAGCATGCCCTGGCGCATGGTGTCCCGGCCGTACGCCACCTCGAGCTCGCACGCCTCCTCGAGCATCCGGCGGATCTCGTCCTGGAACGAGCTGGTCCACAGGTGCGGGTTCTCGATCTTGATCTGGTTGATCGTGTCGATGCCGAAGTTCAGGTGGATCGACTCGTCGCGCAGGATGTATTGGAACTGCTCGGCGATGCCGACCATCTTGTTGCGCCGGCCGAGCGACAGGATCTGCGCGAACCCGGTGTAGAACCACATCCCCTCGAACACCACGTAGAACGCCACCAGGTCGCGCAGGAACGCCTGGTCCTTGCCCGTCGTCCCGGTCGTGAACGACGGGTCCTCGAGGTGGCGGGTGTACTCGAGGGCCCACGCCGCCTTGTCGGTGATCGAGGGCACCTCGCGGTACATGTTGAACAGCTCGCCCTCGTCGAGGCCGAGGCTCTCGCAGATGTACTCGAAGGTGTGCGTGTGCACGGCCTCCTCGAACGCCTGCCGCAGAAGGTACTGGCGGCACTCGGGATTGGTGAGGTGCCGGTAGACCGCGAGCACGATGTTGTTGGCGACCAGGGACTCCGACGTCGCGAAGAAGCCCAGGTTGCGCTTGATCATCCGGCGCTCGTCGTCGGTGAGCCCGGTGGCCGACTTCCACAGCGCGATGTCGGCCTGCATGGAGACCTCGGTCGGCATCCAGTGGTTGTTGCAGCCGGCGAGGTACTTCTCCCATGCCCAGCGGTACTTCAGGGGCAGGAGCTGGTTGACGTCGGCGCGGGCATTGATCATGGCCTTGTCGTCGACGTTCACCCGCGACGCGTGCCGGTCGATGTGCCCGAGTCCCGTTGCGTGGGCCCCGTTGCGTCGGTGGGCCCCGTTGCGTCGGTGGGCCCCGTTGCGTCGGTGGGCCCCGTTGCGTCGGTGGGCCCCGTTGCGTCGGTGGGCCCCGTTGCGTCGGTGGGCCCCGTGCTGCCCCTTGCCTCGGTGGACGTGGTGGTGTCGAAGGGTGGTGTGGTCTGGAGCGCGGTCTCGGCTTCCGTCATCGTTGGGTCGTCTCCACAGTTGCGGGTGGCAGCGGGTGGCTTGCTGGTCGCGCCGGGCTTACTGGCACGCCTCGCAGTCCGGGTCGTCGATCGCACAGAACGCACCTTCGGTCATGGCAGTCTCGGCCATGACCGCTTCGGGCATCTGGGCCACGGGCGCGTGGCTGATGTTCCCCGCGGCCGTGGGTACGGCGGGGTCCACCGCGGCCGCCGTCGCCGGCCCGTCCACGACGACCGGAGAGACGGAGTTGAGCTTCCCGTCGGTGCCGCGCAGCGTGCTCTTCTCGACGTGGGTCGCGCTCTGCGACCGCAGGTAGTAGGTCGTCTTCAGCCCACGCCGCCACGCCAGCCGGTACAGCGTGTCGAGCTTGAGCCCGCTCGGCGCCGCGACGTACAGGTTCAGCGACTGGGCCTGGTCGATCCACTTCTGCCGGCGGGCGGCGGCCTCGACCAGCCAGGACGGCTCGATCTCGAACGCCGTGGCGTAGAGCGCCTTCACCTCCGGCGGAATCCGGTCGATCGGACCGATGCTGCCGTCGAAGTACTTCAGGTCGCTCACCATCACCTCGTCCCACAGGCCGCGTTCCTTCAGGTCGCGGACGAGGTAGGGGTTGATGACCGTGAAGTCGCCGGACATGTTCGACTTCACATAGAGGTTGCGGTAGAGCGGTTCGATCGACTGGCCGACCCCGCAGATGTTGGAGATCGTGGCGGTCGGCGCGATGGCCATCACGTTGGAGTTGCGCATACCCGTCATACGCACCCGCTCGCGGAGCGGCTCCCAACCGAGCCGGGAGGTCCGGTCCAGCTCGAGCCGACCGTCGCGTGCCTCGGCCAGCAGGTGCAGCGAGTCGATCGGCAGGATCCCCTTGCTCCACAACGAACCCTCGAACGACTCGTAGCTGCCGCGTTCGACGGCGAGGTCCGACGACGCCGCGATGGCGTGGAAGCTCACCGCCTCCATCGTCATGTCCGCGAACTCCACCGCCTCCTCCGACGCCACCGGGATGCGCAGGCTGAACAGCGCGTCCTGGAACCCCATGACGCCGAGGCCCACCGGGCGGTGCCGCAGGTTGGACCGGCGGGCGTCCGGAATCGTGTAGAAGTTGACGTCGATCACATTGTCGAGCGCGCGGAGTGCCGTGCGCACCGTCCGGGCGAGGTGCTCCTCGTCCAGCCCGTTGGCGTCGAGGTGGTTGACGAGGTTCACCGAGCCCAGGTTGCAGACGGCCACCTCGTCCGACGCCGCGGTGTTGAGCGTGATCTCGGTGCACAGGTTCGACGAGTGGACGACACCGGTGTGCTGCTGCGGTGACCGGAGGTTGCACGGGTCCTTGAACGTGATCCACGGATGCCCGGTCTCGAACAGCATGGTGAGCATCCGGCGCCACAGCTCGACTGCGCGCAGCCGGCGGAACGTCCTGATCTCGCCGCGCTCGGCCCTCGCTTCGTACTCCTCGTACCTCCGGGCGAACGCCTGGCCGTAGAGGTCGTGCAGGTCGGGCACCTCGTCGGGGGAGAACAGCGTCCAGCCCGCGTCGGCCTCGACCCGCTGCAGGAACAGGTCGGGGATCCAGTTGGCGGTGTTCATGTCGTGCGTACGCCGGCGCTCGTCGCCGGTGTTCTTGCGCAGGTCGAGGAACTCCTCGACGTCGATGTGCCAGGTCTCGAGGTAGGCGCACGCGGCGCCCTTGCGCTTGCCGCCCTGGTTGACGGCGACCGCGGTGTCGTTGGCGATCTTGAGGAACGGTACGACGCCCTGGGAGTTGCCGTTCGTCCCCTTGATGTGGGCACCCATGCCACGCACCGGCGTCCAGTCGTTGCCGAGACCGCCGGCGTACTTCGACAGGAGCGCGTTGTTCTTGATGCTCGAAAAGATGCTGTCGAGGTCGTCGTCGACGGTCGTCAGGAAGCACGACGAGAGCTGCGGCCTCGTCGTCCCCGCGTTGAACAGGGTCGGCGTCGAGCACATGAAGTCGAACGACGACAGCAGCTCGTAGAACTCGATCGCCCGCCCCTCACGGTCGTCCTCGCGCAGCGCGAGGCCCATGGCCACCCGCATGAAGAACGCCTGCGGGAGCTCGAACCTCGTACCGTCGCTGTGCAGGAGGTACCGGTCGTAGAGGGTCTGCAGCCCGAGGAACTGGAACGCGAGGTCGCGCTCGCCGCGCAGGGCGGCACCGAGCCGGTCGAGGTCGAACCGTCCGAGCTCCGGGTCGAGCAGCTCGCGCTCGATCGCGCGCTCGACGTACTGCCGGAAGTACGCCGGGTAGCGCCCGAGCATCTCCTCCTGGCCGGCCTCGTCAGGTGCCGGGGACACGAAGGACAGCGCCTCGCGGCGGAGCTTGTCGAGGAGCAGCCGCGCGCTCACGAACGAGTAGTCGGGGTCGGTCTCGACGAACGTACGCGCCGCCATGACGAGGGCCAGCTCGAGCTCGCCCAGGCTGATGCCGTCGTAGAGGTTGCGGTGGACCTCCGCGAGCACCGGAGCAGCTGCTACGGACGGCAGCCCGGCGCAGGACTCCTCGACGAGGCGGGTGAGCCGTTCGGTGTCGAGCGGGCGGAGCTCACCGTCGGTGCCCTTCACCTGCAGCCGGGCGCCGGAGTCCTCGGTCGCGGAGGACCAGTCGCCCGCGGCCTGGTCGCGTTCGATCCGGGCCCGTGCGTGCTCCTCGCGGTAGAGCACGTACGCGCGGGCGACCCGGTGGTGCCCGGCCCGCATCAGCGCGAGCTCCACCTGGTCCTGGATGTCCTCGATGTGGCAGACCCGACCGAGGTCCGGGTGCCGGGTGAGGGAGGCGACCACCTGGTCGGTCAGCTCGGCGACGGTCTCGTGGATCCGGGTCGAGTCGGCTGCCTGTCGACCCTCGACCGCGAGGAACGCCTTCGTCAGGGCGACCGCGATCTTGGCGGCGTCGAAGGGCGAGGTGCTGCCGTCGCGGCGGACGACCTGACGGCGACCGCCCTCGGCACCCTGGGAGGGGGTGTCGGGAGGGTTCGGAACCACGGGTTCGGAGGCGGGCCGGTCGGGACGCTGCGGGTCGTGGGCGGACAGGTCGGACTGGTGGGTTGCTGACACCGGGTTCTCCTCGCGAGCGCGGATCGGACTCCCGCGGGACCTGCGGGGGAGAGTGGTGGCGTCGGCGATCGCCCGGGCACGACCCGTGTCCGGGCACGCGGGCGCCCCGGCCCTCCCTCGAGGCCTTCGGGACGGCACGCACCGACATGGCGCGTGCGCGGGTGGCAGGTCTTCGGACTCGCGGGCACAGCCGGCCATCCACCCCTCGAAGTCCACGAGGACGTGGGCGGCGCACTGCCTACTGGCCGTCGCTTCCCGAGCATGCGTCCATGCCCAGTGCTGGACCGACCGGCCCCGGGTGCGGTCGCGATCCGCGCCTGGAGTGGTCGGTGACGGCGGTCGTTCCCGTTCACCGCTGCGGGGCAGTCCCGGAGTCGCACCGGGTTCCCTCTTGGCGGCGCTCGCGGCGGGTCGGGCACTGCCCTCTCCGCCGTCGGCGCCGCTGTCTCCGACGGTCTGGCCGACCGCCGGAACCACCAGCGAGAGTGAGACTACATCTGGGGGCCGACACTTCCGTGGAACCCAACATGCGGTGTGTCGCGGCATTTTTCGCGACGGCACGTACGGCCTGGCTCCGACCGAGTTGGGACGAACTCTGGTAGCCCACCGACCCCCTCAGTACTGTGCGAGCGATTCTGCGTCCGGATGCCCGATGACCTGTCCGTCCCGACGAAAGGGTGGGTACATGAGCCGACCTCGTGGTGGTCTTTCCCGGCGACGGGCGCTCGGCGGGGCGGTCCTGGGTGCGGCCGGCCTGGCGGCGTGGGGAGCGGCCGGCGTCGCCCGTCCGCGGCCGGCAGGAGCGGCGACCGGCGTGGCCCCAGCCGCCGGCGGAACCGGGGCGGCCATGCCGTACTACCCGAAGGGCGTCCGCCCGACCACGCTCCACGTGGTCGAGGAGGCCGGCCTGACCGCACCGGAGCGCGTCCTGCTCAGCACCCTCCAGGGCCAGCTGGCGCGTCGCCCACCGAGCCGGCCGGGCGGTGCGGCGCCCGGCATCTACGTCGACATCCCGACCATCGGCTACCAGGTCTGGTTGGACGACCTGGCCGCGCGGTACGGCATCGACCTGGTGCGGGGCGAGGGCGTCTGGGACCTGGTCGACCGGTTCCGCTCCGACACAGACGGCCACCCGCCGATCGACACGTACGTCCTCTACCGCGACGGCGAACCCTCCGTGAACGTCGCCACCACCCTCGCCGGCCTCACCGGCGGCCTCGCCATCGAGGAGACCCTCGAGCCCCTCGCCGTCCAGCACGGCCTGCGACGCGGGGCGGACGTACGCGGTAGGGACGACCGCTGGGTCAGGCAGCGGTACTGGTCGAGACTCCGGCACGACGTGGCCGTCGAGCAGAAGCCCGAGTTCGCCAACCAGCTGCGTGACTACGCGACGATGGCGGGCGCGTTGATGTTCTACGACGGCAACTCCATGTTCCGCCGCCAGGTCGTCCAGGGCCTCGATCCCGACGCCGCCGTCATCGGCTGGGGCGATGCGTCCGAGGGCGAGGACGCGTTCGTCTCGGTCTCCTCGGAGGCCGGCGTACGGACGATTCCGGCCGACCACGCCCGCAACCTCGCGCCCCTGTCCGGGATCACGCTGGACCGGGTCGCGCAGGCGCCGGCGACCCTGCCCGACGTCGAGCCGGGCACCCACCACGTCGCGTTCCTCATCACCGACGGCGACAACATCCAGTGGATGCTGGGCGACTTCCAGAGCGGGCCGAAGTGGTTCGCCAACCCCAACCGTGGTGCGTTCGACCTGGGCTGGGGGGTCTCCCCGTCACTCGTCGACCTCGCGCCCTCGGTGCTGCGGTGGTACTACGACAACGCCGCGCGCGGACAGCACCGGGACCGGTTCGTCGCGGGACCGTCCGGTGGCGGATATCTCTATCCGAGCAGCTATCCGAGCGCCGAGCTCGACCTGCACACCGAACGGCTGGCGCGCTCGATGGGCCGCGCCGACCTGGCCGTCTCGCAGATCCTGGACTTCGACTCCTTCGACGACACCTCGCTGTGGTCGGCCTACCTCCGGCACCGCCAGATCGAGGGGCTGATCTACCTCGAGTACTCCCGGTACGACACCCACAAGGGCAGGGTCGTCTGGGCGAACGACAAGCCCGTGATCTCCGCCCGGACGATGCTCTGGGACGGCCTCGACGGTGCCGACGAGGCGAGCGTCACGGCCGAGCTCAACGCGGCCGGGCGCGACCCGCGGACCGCGGCGGGCTACTCGATCGTGATGTGGCACGCGTGGAGCAAGAGCCTCGACAACGTACGGGCGGTCGTCGACAACCTCGCCCCTCACGTCCGGGTCGTCACACCGGACACCCTGGTGCGGCTGGTCGCGAGGCACGTCCGGCGCTGAGGTCGCAGCTGGCGGGCCCGAGCCGGACGGACCGCTCTCGCGGGAGCTCAGACCCGTTGTGCAGTGGGGGATTCCTGGTCGAGGCGCCAGCGCCCTGACCAGAAGCGGAACGACCGGTTTCGGCTTCGCGCAGACCTTGCCGAAGCCTCGACAAATATAGGATCGTGGATCGACGATCGCGGATGATCGATATCCGCGCTCGGCTCGCACCGGTGCCTGACTTTCAGCAACCAGCAGTGAGGCGCGCCCTTGAGACCACGTGAGCAACTGCCCGCCGGGCAGGACGAGCCGGTTGCGCTTGTCCGCCGGCAGAACCTCGCCGACGACGTCTACGAGACGTTGAAAGAGCTCATCATGGACGGCGTGTATCCGCAGGGTGCACGCATCAACCTCGACCAGGCGGCGCGCCAGCTGCAGGTGTCCCAGTCGCCACTGCGCGAGGCACTGGTGAGACTGGAGGCCGAAGGGCTCGTCACCAAGGAGCCGTTTCGGGGCTACTCGACGTCACCAATCCTGTGCCGGAGCGAACTCGAGGACCTCTTCGAGTTCCGGCAGGCGGTGGAGCCGTGGGCCGCCGCCCGCGCAGCGAAGAGCATCACCCGCGAAGGCTCGGCCCTGCTCACGGCCGAGATCGCCACCGTCCAGAAGGCGCCGGTCGGCACGTCCTACCACGAGTACCGCGACCTCGTCCTCCACGACGCCCGTCTCCACGACCTCGTGCAGCGGCTCTCGGGCAACACCCACATGCGAGCCGCCTTCCACCGTACGCACTGCCACCTGCACATCCTCCGCATCAACTACCAGGGGCGGATGGGATCCGCCGCACTTCGCGAGCATCGCCGCGTGGTCAAGGCGATTGTGAGCGGGGAGCCCGAGAGCGCGGCCGATGCGATGAGCGCCCACCTGGACGCCTCGCTCGAGCGGCTCCTTCCGGGCTATGGCGAAGCGGGTCAGGCCGAAGCAGGAGAAGGAGGGCCACAGAGCTGAGCCCGACCGGGCGGACTCGGCACCATCCACGCTCGCGACATTCCACGTCAACGGGGTCCAGGGTCACCTCAACGGGGTCCACTTTCAGGCACCACCTACTCGTTTCGGCAGGAAGGGAGTACCCCATGGCTGCAGAGGAGCGGGCTGCGCCGGGCGTCGCGAGGTCGCGGTCGACCGGACTCACCCGACGAGACTTCGTGACACGCGCGGTGGGCGTCGGCTTCACCGCCGCCACCGCATCGTCTCTCCTGGCCGCGTGTAACAGCGGCGGTGGTTCGTCCAAGCAGGGCGCAGACATCGAGAATCCCCTCGCTGCCAAGGGCGGGCCCAAGTCGACGCCCAACACCGACGTGATCTACCCCGAGGGGTACATCGGGCCACGGGCCTCCAAGAAGGCCGCCCTCGTCAAGGAGCGGGTGACCCTCAAGGTCGTCGTCCCGCAGGAGGTGTCGGTCGGGGACTGGCAGAAGAACGCCTTCACCAAGTGGTACGAGAACAAGACCAACGTCCACGTGGACTGGCAGGTCGTGGCCGGCGGCGACGACGCCATGACGAAGGTCAACGCCATGATCGCCTCGGGGGACATCCCCGACGTCTTCATGAACATCGCGTTCACCAACGCCCAGCAGATGCTCTACGGCTCCCAGGGCCTGTTCCTCCCGCTCAACAAGCTCATCGACGACTACTGCGTCGAGGTCAAGCGGATCTTCAAGGACTATCCCGACAGCAAGAGCCTGATGACCGCGACGGACGGCAACATCTACTCGATGCCGTACGTCAACGACTGTTTCCACTGCAACTCCGGCAACCGGATGTGGATCTACAAGCCCTGGCTCGACAAGCTCGGCCTGGACGTGCCGCAGACGACCGAAGAGTTCGAAGCGGTCCTGATGGCTTTCAAGACCAAGGACCCCAACGGCAACGGCAAGGCCGACGAGATTCCGCTGACGACGGACGTCGACACCTCCTTCGACAGCTACATCATGGGCTCGTTCATGTACAACCCTGGCGAGCCCTGGCTGATCCTCGACAACGGCAAGGTCGACGTCACGTTCAACAAGCCGCAATGGCGGGAGGGCCTGCGGTACCTCGCCGGGCTGTACTCCAAGGGCCTGATCGCCAAGCAGAGCTTCACCCAGACCGGCGAACAGCTCCAGCGTCTCGGCAACCGCAAGGGCGACCCGCTCCTCGGCGCCGTTCGGGCGTTCTACTGGGGCAGCTTCCTGACCATCGACGACGACGACCCCAAGGCGCGCTGGCGTGACTACGTGGCGGTGCCGACCCTGAAGGGCCCCGACGGGACCCAGATCGCGGCCTGGAACCACTACGGCGCCATCCAGACCGGGCAGTTCGTGGTGACCAAGGCCTGCAAGAACCCCGACGTGGCCGTGCAGTGGGCCGACGTGCAGTACGAGCTCGAGTCGATCGTGCAGTCCTACAGCGGCGAGTACAACAAGGGCTGGCGGTGGGCGAAGCGGGGCGAGACCGGGATCAACGGGAAGCAGGGCCTGTGGACCACCCTCGGGACCTGGCCGCCGGAGGACGGCTCCTGGTGGGGCCAGCTGGGCCTGGGCTACCGCTCCAACGACTTCCGGCTCGGCGAGGTCGTCGACCCCGAGAAGCCGACGTTCGAGAAGCCGTTGTACGAGAACACCAGAAGCGCCTACTACCCGTACCGCGTCGAGAAGGAACGGCAGCTGCCTCCGCTGTACATGAACGAGGACCAGGCGGCCCAGACCGGCGAGCAGGCCATCACGATCGGCAACCACGTCAAGCAGAGCCAGTCGAAGTTCATCCTCGGTCAGCTGGACATCGACGACGACGCGGCCTGGGACACCTACGTCAACACGCTGGACAAGATGGGCATCGAGGCCTACATCCAGGTCTACCAGGAAGCGTACGAAGCGAAGTACAAGTAGCGGCCCTGCTGGTGGGTGGGACGTGTGCCGCCGTCCCACCCACCAGCCCAACACGCCAGGCAACAGGAGGTGCACATGTCTGTGACGGCGATCCAGGAAACGCGGTCCGACCGGGCCTTCAATGTCGTCAACTACGTGCTGCTCGGGCTCTTCCTGCTCGCCGTCCTGTATCCGCTGGTCTACATCTTCAGCGCGTCGATGAGCGACCCGCAGGCGGTGGTGTCGGGGCGGGTCTGGTTGTGGCCGGTCGACCTCAACTTCAACGGCTACCAGACGATCCTCGAGTACCACTCGATCGTCAGGGGATTCCTGAACTCGGTGTTCTACGCGGTGGTCGGCACCACCATCAACGTCACCCTGACGTTGCTCGCCGCCTATCCGCTGTCGCGACGAGACCTGTTCGGACGGAACGCGTTCATGGTGCTGTTCGCGTTCACCATGCTCTTCAGCGGCGGTCTGATCCCGACCTACCTCGTGGTGCACGAGCTGGGTCTTCTCAACACGCGCTGGGCGCTGATCCTGCCCACCGCCATGGGCGTGTGGAACATGATCATCACCCGCACCTACTACCAGGTGACGATCCCGCACGAACTGCTCGAGGCGGCCCGGATCGACGGGTGCGACGACTTCAAGTTCTTCACCCGGATCGTGTTGCCGTTGTCGAAGCCGATCATCGCGGTCAACGCACTCTTCTACGCCGTCGCCCACTGGAACCAGTTCTTCAACGCGCTGATCTATCTCACCGACGAGTCGTTGTTCCCGCTGCAGCTGGTGCTGCGGGAGATCCTCATCCAGAACACCGTCGACCCGGCCCAGGTGCCGGACGCCTCGGAGCTGCTCAGACGCCAGGAGCTACGCGAACTGCTGAAGTACGCCCTGATCGTCGTCGCCAGCATCCCGCCGCTGCTGGCGTATCCCTTCGTGCAGAAGCACTTCGTCAAGGGCGTGATGATCGGCTCGCTGAAGGGCTGACCGGCCACCCACCCGGAGGAACGGGAGAACGCACTGATGGACACCCTTCTTCGTCGGCAGGGCAGTGAGAACCTCGCGCCGGAAACGCGGCGCGACCGGCGGCGCACCCGGCGGACGGCGATCGGACGTCAGATCCGACACGGCTGGCAGCTGTACGTGATGCTGGCGCTGCCGGTTCTCTACATCGTGATCTTCCAGTACTGGCCGATGTGGGGAGTCCAGATCGCGTTCCGCAACTACAACGTGATCGACGGCATCACGGGTAGTCCCTGGGTGGGCCTGGACAACTTCCAGCGCTTCGTCGACTCGTACCTCTTCTGGCCGATCATCCGGAACACCGTGGTCCTGCAGGGGTACGAGCTCCTCGCGACCTTCCCGCTGCCGATCATCCTGGCGCTCGCGCTCAACTACGTGCGGCTGCGCTGGTTCCGGCGTTCGGTCCAGATGATCACCTACGCGCCGCACTTCATCTCCACCGTCGTCGTCGTCGGCATGCTGTTCGTGCTGCTCGACCCGCGCACCGGAATGATCAACAATCTGCTCGCCCTGATGGGAATCCCACCCGTCGACTTCATCGGCAACCCCGACTACTTCCGCCACATCTACGTGTGGTCGAGTGCCTGGCAGAACCTCGGATTCAACGCGATCATCTACCTCGCCGCGTTGAGCGGCATCGACCCCGCCCTGCACGAGGCCGCGATCGTCGACGGTGCGTCGAAGGTCAAGCGGATGTGGCACATCGACCTGCCCGGCATCGCGCCGATCGCCGTCATCCTGTTCATCCTCAACATCGGCACGATCCTGAGCGTCGGTTTCGAGAAGGTCCTGCTGATGCAGAACCCGCTCAACCTCCAGACCTCCCAGGTGATCGACACCTACGTCTACCTCATCGGTCTCGCCTCTGACGTCCCGCAGTTCTCCTACGCCGCGGCGATCGGGCTGTTCCGTTCGGTCGTGGGACTCATGCTGCTGGTGCTCGCGAACCAGCTCGCCCGCAGGTTCGCCAAGTCCAGTCTGTGGTAAGAGACGGGCGTGGAGCCCAAGGGCACGTACCGCCACGTCGGGCGCGACACGATCGACGTCAACCCGCTCTTCACCCGTGGTGGCGAGGAGCACGTGCCCCGCTCCACCCTTGCGGACAACGAGATGCTGCCCGCGACGGCGTACCAGATCATCCACGACGAGACTCTGCTCGACGGTCATGCCCGACAGAATCTCGCGACGTTCGTGACGACGTGGATGGAACCCGAGGCCGACCGTCTCGCCGCCGAGTCGGCGGACAAGAACATGATCGACAAGGACGAGTACCCGCTGACGGCGGCGATCGAGCAGCGGTGTGTGCACATCCTCGCGGCGCTCTGGAACTCACCTGAGCCGCACCGGACCATCGGTGTCTCGACGGTCGGTTCCTCCGAGGCGTGCATGCTGGCGGGCCTTGCGTTCAAGCGGCGGTGGCAGCACGCGCGGCGCGCTGCCGGCAAGTCTGTCGACCGCCCCAACATCGTGTTCAGCTCCGCGGTGCAGGTGGTCTGGGAGAAGTTCGCGAACTACTGGGACGTCGAACCGAGGTACGTCCCGGTCAGCAGCGACCATCCCACCCTCACGCCACCGGGTGTTCTCGACGCCGTGGACGAGAACACGATCGGCGTGGTCCCGATCCTCGGCGTCACCTACACCGGTGCGTACGAACCCGTCGCCGACATCGCCGCGGCCCTGGACGACCTGCAGACGCGCACCGGGCTCGACGTGCCCATCCACGTGGACGCCGCGTCCGGCGGGTTCGTCGCACCGTTCCTGACTCCCGACCTGCGCTGGGACTTCCGGCTGCCGCGGGTGCACTCGATCAACGCGTCCGGGCACAAGTACGGCCTCGTCTATCCCGGCCTCGGCTGGGCGGTGTGGCGGCTGCCGTCGTACGTGCCGGACAACCTCGTCTTCTCGGTGTCCTACCTCGGCGGCGACATGCCCACATTCGCACTGAACTTCTCCCGCCCGGGAGCGCAGGTCCTGTTGCAGTACTACAACCTGCTGCGTCTCGGCCGTCGCGGCTACACCCGCGTACAACAGGCGAGCCACGATGTCGCGACCTTCCTGCGCAAGGGCCTGGAGAAGCTGCACCACTTCCAGATCGTGGGCGACGGCTCGGACCTGCCCGTCCTCGCGTGGCGGCTGGCAGATGACCACAAGGGCGCGTGGGATCTGTTCGACCTCTCGAACAAGCTGCGCGAGAACGGCTGGCTGGTCCCCGCGTACCCGCTGCCCGCGAACCAGCAGGACACCGTCGTCATGCGGGTGGTCGTACGCAACGGGCTCTCGGTGGACCTCGCCGACCTGCTGCTGTCCGACATCCGCAAGGGCGTGGCGTTCCTCGACCAGATCCGGGAGCCGCTGCCGCGGGCGGGCCGCGAGACGGCCACGTTCCACCACTGACGTGCCACGCACCCACAGGGTCATCCACAGGGGTCACGCACAGGGGTCATCCACCGCGGGTGGTTTCGACGCACCCGTCGGCGGGCTGACTTCCATCCATGGCGACCTTCCTCGCGGAGGGCTCCCTGCAGTGGGTCGGCACTGGCCCGCGCGCGGCGACAGGTGTGAGGTGACGCGGTGCGGTCGGTGGTGAGTCGGCTGGCGGGAGCGGTACCCCACCTACCCCAGCTGCCCCCACTACCGGGCCTGTCGCTCCATCGCCAACGGCTCAGCCGGCGGTGCTGGGTCGGACACGGACGGGCGCACGTCGAGGTACGTGGCCTCGACCATCCCGAGGCCGACCGGCTCGTCCGCGACCTGGAGGGCGCCCTCAACCGGCTGTCCGGCGTGCACTGGGCCACGGTCAACGCCGTCCTCGGCCGCGTCGTCGTCGACTACGCCGACGGCGAGGTGAGCGTCGACGACGTGACCGCCACCGTCGAAGCGGTGGAGAGACTGCACCACCGGAACCGGGACAGGTTCCCGGAACGCCCCGACCATCCCGGCGACCTGGAGCCGCGGCAACGCCAGTTGCTCGCACTCGGGTCCGACCTCGCCGGCCTTGGTGTCGGCGCGGTCGGCCGGCTGCTGCGGGTCCGCCGGCTCCCTGCCGAGCTGGCGGCACTGGTGCCGCTGGTGGAGTCCACCCCGTGGGTACGCCGGGAGATCGAGGTGCGCCTCGGCAAGGCCACCACGGACGTGGGGCTCGCCCTCGCGAACGCGGTCGCGCAGGGACTGGCCCAGGGTCCCTCCGGCCTGGTCGTCGACGCCCTGCACCGGGTGGCACTGCTGCGGGAGCTCGACGCCCGCCGGCGTACCTGGCTGGAGCGCGAACCCCAGCTGTGCGGTCGGCCGGGGCATCCACAGGCACCACCGATCTCGCTCCCGCCGCGCGGGACCCCCCTCCCGTCCGGACCGGTCGAGCACGAGGCGGACCGCTCGGCCCTCGCGGCGCTGGTCGGGGGCGGCTCGGCGCTGGTCGCGACCGGCGACCTCCGCCGGGCCGCCTCGGTCCTCGCCGCCGCCACGCCGAAGGCGGCCCGTCTGACGCGGGAGGCGTTCGCCGCCGAGCTGGCCAGCGTGATCGCCGCCCGCGGAGTCGTGCAGTTCGAGGGGGAGGTGCTCCGCCGGCTCGACCGGATCAACACCGTCGTGCTCGATGCCAGGGTGCTCCTCACCGGAAGGTTTGTGTTGGGTCCCCTCGCCGTCCTGGCGGAGCCGGACGAGCCCGGCGACGGGAACGGATCCCACCGCGACGGACCCGGGCACGACGGCGGTGCACCGGGCCGGGCTACCGCCGAGGCCAGGCTCCGGCAACGCGCCGAGCGGCTGTTCAGGCCCGAGGCACCCCAGGCCGTACGACGACGCGCGGACTGGGCGCTCGGCCCGCTCCGCGACCTGGGAGTGCCGACCCCGCCGGCCGCGCGTGCGGCGGCGCGGAGGCTCGGCCGGCGCGGATCGGTGGTCCTGGGCCTTGCCCACAAGGGCGTCCTCCGGGCGGTGTTCGCCGCCGAACCGGAGATCGCGCCGCTCACTCCGGCCATCGTCGCCGCGGCCAGGTCGGTGGGGGAGGTCGTCGTCGCGGGGGTCGGCACGGGTGTCGCCGCAGGGCTGACCGTCGACCGGGTGGTGCCGGGCGGGACCGGACTGGCCGCGGCGATCCGCGCCCTCCAGTCCGAGGGCCGTGCCGTCACCCTCGTGGCGAACGGACCGGGCACGGCGTTGGCCGCCGCCGACTGCGGCATCGGCATCCTCGAGCACGACCGCCCGCCTCCGTGGGGAGCGCACCTGCTCTGCGGTCCGGGTCTCGACGACGTGTGCCTCCTCCTGGACGCCACCGCCACCGCCGCCCAGGTGTCCCGGCGCGGCGCCCTCCTCTCGCTGTACGGCTCGATCGCCGGCGGCCTGCTCGCCCTGATGGGACCGCGGACAGGCGGGACCGAACGGGCGCTGCTCAGCGTCAACGTCGCCGCGGGCGCAGGACTCGCGTCCGGCGTCTGGTCGGCCCGGGCGCTCGCCCGCCGGCCCCGCCCCGTACCCGTCGACCGCAACCACTGGCACGCGCTCGAGACCGCGACCGCGCTGAGCCGGCTCGGCAGTTCACCCGACGGGCTCTCCGACGCCGAGGCGGCAAGACGACTGGCCACACAGCCCCTCACGATGGAACGCAGGGAACCTGGTCTCGTGCAGGCCTCCCTCGACGAGTTGGCCAACCCGTTGATGCCGGCACTCGCGGCAGGTGCCGGCGTCGCCGCGGCCAGCGGCTCGGTCACCGACGCCGCGCTGATCTCCGTCGTGACGCTGCTCAACGCCCTCATCGGGGGCGTGCAGCGGGTCGGCACCGACCGCGCGATCCGCGAGCTGGCGGACGCGAGCGCGGTCCACGTCCGGGTGCGGCGGGGCCGCCGGGAGCTGGACGTCTCCGCCGAGAGTGTCGTACCCGGAGACGTGGTCCTCCTGCGGGCCGGCGACGCCGTACCCGCCGACTGTCGCCTCCTCACCGCCAACGGCCTCGAGACGGACGAGTCCAGCCTCACCGGCGAATCCCAGCTCGTCGTCAAGAACGCACAGCCCTCGGCCGCGGCCCACGTGGCCGACCGGCGCAGCATGGTCTACGAGGGAACCGTGGTGGCGGCCGGCCAGGCGTCCGCGTTGGTCGTGGCCGCGGGCCCGCTGACGGAGGCCGGCCGCAGCGCCACAGCCGCCGAAGGGCACCGAGGGGTCGGCGGGGTCCAGGTGAGGCTGGCGAAGCTGGTCCGGGTGACGATCCCGGTGGCGGTCGGGAGCGGTGCGGCACTCGTGGGCGCCGGACTCCTGCGGCGCCAACCGCTCCACCGGACGCTCAGCACGGCGGTCAGCCTGGCGGTCGCGGCTGTCCCCGAAGGGCTGCCCGTGGTCGCCACCGTCGCCCAGCTGGCCGCGGCGAAGCGGCTGTCGCGGCGCAACGCGCTGGTCAGGAACCCGCCCACCATCGAGACGCTCGGGCGGGTGGACACCCTGCTGCTCGACAAGACCGGAACCCTCACGGAGGGACGGATCCGGCTCCGGCAGGTCTCCGACGGCGTCGTCTGCGAGCCGCTCGACAACCTGACCGAGATGGGCCGGACGATCCTGGCCGCGGGACTCCGTGCCAGCGTCGAACACGCGAACGGCGTCGCACCCCCGCACCCGACCGACCGCGCGGTCGTCGCGGCCGCTGCCGAGGTCGGTGTCGTCCCCGGCACCGGCGTGCGCTCGTGGCGGCTGGTCGACGACGTCCCGTTCGAGTCGGGCCGCGGGTACCACGCCGCGCTCGGTCGTACCGCCGCCGGGCCCGTCCTCGTGGTCAAGGGCGCGCCCGAGGTCGTCCTCCCGAGGTGCGTGTCGTGGCGGCGCGGCAGCGGCCTTCAGCCCATGGGCGAAGGAGCCGTGGAGAAGATCGAGACCGAGGTCGACCGGCTCGCCGAGCAGGGCTTCCGCATCCTCGCGGTGGCTTCCCGGGCGGCCTCCAACCGGCAGGACCTGACCGAGGACCGGGTGGAGCGGCTGGAGTTCCTCGGCCTCCTCGCCCTGGCCGACCAGGTGCGTCCGACCGCCGCCGACGCTGTGGCGACCCTCCGTGCAGCCGGCGTCGACGTCGTCATGCTCACCGGCGACCACCCCACCACCGCCACGTCCATCGGCGCCGAGCTCGGCATCGTCAACGGCAAGCGGGTGGTGACCGGCGGCCAGCTCGACGCCCTGAACGACAAACAGCTCGGCGCGCTACTCCCGCGCGTCTCGGTGTTCGCACGGGTGACCCCCGCGCACAAGGTGCGGGTCGTCGAGGCGTACCAGGCCCGCGGCCACACCGTCGCGATGGCCGGCGACGGCACCAACGACGCCCCGGCGATCCGGCTTGCCGACGTCGGCGTCGCGCTGGGCCGGAACGGTACGAACGCCGCCCGCGAGGCCGCCGACCTCGTGGTCACCGACGACCGGATCGAGACGATCACCGACGCCGTCGTGGAGGGGCGCGCGATGTGGGCGTCCGTCCGCGACTCCGTCGCGCTGCTCCTCGGCGGCAACCTCGGCGAGATCGCGTTCACCCTGGGAGCGGGACTGCTGCGGTCCGGTGGCTCGCCGCTCAACGCCCGCCAGCTGCTGCTGGTCAACCTCTTCACCGACGTCCTGCCGGCGCTCGCCCTCGCCGTACGACCCCCCGGATCCACGACGCCCGAGGCGCTGTTGAACGAGGGACCGGACGCCTCGCTCGGCGCCGCGCTCACCCGCGACGTCCTCACCCGGGCGGGCATCACCGCGGCCTCGGCAACCGGCGCCTGGCTGGTGGGACGGGCGACCGGCACCCCGGCGCACGCGAGCACGGTCGCCCTGGTCGCGCTGGTGGGTGCCCAGCTCGGCCAGACGCTCGTCACCGGCTGGCGCAGCCCGCTCGTCGTCGGTGCGGGCGTCGCGTCCGGTCTCGCCCTCGGGGTCGTGGTGCAGACGCCGGGGCTGAGCCACTTCTTCGGATGCCGCCCACTGGGGCCGCTCGGCTGGGGCATCGCGGCCGGCGCCGCGGGAGCGGGTACGGCGGCGTCGGTGGTGGCACCGGTGGTGGCGGGGACGCTGCACCGCTGGTTCGTGCGTACGCACCCATGACGTCGGAACAGCTCCTCATCGGGGTGAGCCTGACGCTGGTCCTGGCAGTCGGGTCGCAGATCCTCGCCGGCCGGCTCCGGCTGCCCGCGCTGATCATCCTGCTGCCCGTCGGCTTCGTCGCCGGCGCGCTCACCGACGTCGTCAACGCCCAGGCCCTGCTCGGCCCGCTGTTCGAGCCGGTCATCTCGTTCTCTGTCGCCGTCATCCTCTTCGACGCCTGCCTCGGCCTCGACGTGCGCCGGCTGCGCGGTTCGATGCGCCGCACCGTGCTCGCCCTCGTCGCATTCGGGGTGCCGGCCACCTGGGTGTTCGCGGCGACCTGCGCCGCGCTGTTCCTCGGGATGTCCGTACCCATAGCCGTCATGCTCGGCGCCATCCTGGTGGTCTCCGGCCCGACGGTGGTCGGACCGCTGCTGGCGTTCGTACAGCCGGTCGAACGGCTCCAGAAGGTGCTCAACTGGGAGAGCACGCTGATCGACCCGATCGGCGGAATCCTCGGTGCCATCGTCTTCCACGCGATCGTCTCGGCGGGACCGCAGGAGCTGACCTACGAGGCCGGACAGTTCCTCGCCAGCATCGTGGTCGGCGTCGGCGCCGGCATCCTCGGGACGTTGCTCCTGTGGCTGGCCCTTCGGCTCCACCTGCCCGAGGTGCTGGCCACCGCCGTCATCATCGCGTTCGTCGTGGCGGTCGCCGCGGCCGCGGACGTCGTACGCGACGACACCGGCCTGATCGCGGCCATCGTCATGGGTCTGACCCTCGGGAACCTGCCGGGCGTCGACCTGGCGGCACACCGACCGTTCTTCGAGACCGTCGTCCACCTGGTCCTCGGCGTGCTGTTCGTCTCCATCTCGGCAACGGTCACACCCGAGTCCGTCGCCCGGGTGCTGCTGCCGACGTTGGCGCTCGTCGGCGTCCTCGTCCTGGTCGTGCGGCCCCTTGTCGCCTGGGTGGCGACGAGGGGCACCGACCTGAGCAGGGGGGAGCGCGCCTTCATCGCCTGGATGGACCCGCGGGGGATCGTGGCCGCGTCGACCGCCGCGGCGTTCTCGCCGGGCCTCGTCCAGGAACACGTCGGCGGAGCCGGTGACATCCTGCCGGCGACGTTCCTCGTCATCGTGGCGACGGTGACGCTCTACGGGCTGACCGCGGCACCGGTGGCGAAACGGCTCGGCGTGCTGCGGTCGGCACGGACCCGGCCGTTCCTCGTCGGAGGCGCCCCGTGGGTCATGGACCTCGGCCGGGCGTTGCGCGAGGCCGGTCTCGACGTCCTGACCTGGGCGGGCCGTGAGGAGGAACGCGCCGCGCTCAGGTCGGCGGGTCTCCAGGTCGCGCCCGGTGAGCTCCTTGCTGCGGCGGCGGGGCGCGGGGCCGAACTCGAGGGCGTCAACGCGGTGTTCCTGCTCACGGAGGAGGACGACTTCAACGCGGTGGCCGTACGCATCCTCCGCGGCAGTGTCGACGGTCCGGTCTACCGGGTGGCGGGAGCGCCGGACAGCCAACGGGTCGCGGCGCCGTACCTTCATGGTTCGGAGCTGTTCGGCCCCCACCTGAACCGGGACGAGATCGACCGGCGTCACCTCGACGGAGCCGTGATCCAGCTGCGTTCGGCCGCTGACGGGACGCCTGCCGGGTTCGACCTGCTGGCCGTGGTCCGTGCGGACGGCCGGCTCGACCCGATGACCCACGACAACCGCCCGACGCCGGAGCCCGGTGACGCTCTCGTCGTGCTCGGACCGGCGGCTACGACGAGGAGTCGAATCGAGCCGGACTGAGGCCCGCTTCCGATCCGCCTGCTCGTGGTTCGCCGGCTCGTTCCGTCGGCCCAGGGGTCATGGCCTGGATCTGCTGCACCGCCCGCCGCTGATCGTCGGCGTCGAACACGAGTGAGCCCGGGACGACGCCGTCGGCGCCAGCATCGGCGAGCGCGCGCACCGTGTGCGCCCGGATGCCGCCGTCCACCACCACGAGTGGCCGGTCGGTGGCACGATCGCGGGCCGCGACGAGCCGCTGCACCCGCCCGGGCGTGGCGGGGTCGAGGCCGACGCCCTTGACCCCGATCGCCGTACCGAGGACGAGCACCCGGTCGACCGCACCGAACCGCTCCGTAGCGTGCTCCACGGGGTCGTGGGTCTCGAGTCCGAGCGAGGCCTGGCAGCCGTGGTCCCGGATCCGGGTGAGGATCGCGTCGAGATCGATGCCAGGACCCCCGTGGACCGTGATCATGTCGGCGCCCGCATCCGCGAACCGGTCCGCCCAGTAGGCGGGATCGGCGACCATCAGGTGGACGTCGAGGAGCACGCTCGTACGCCGTCGCAGGGCCGCAACGAGGTCGGGCCCGAACAGCAGCTCCCGGGTGCGGTGCCCGTCGAAGACGTCGAGGTGGAACCCGTCGGCGACCGGGCCCAGCCGGTCGACCGCCTCGCCGAGGGCGAGCGGGTCCGCCGACCAGAGCGAGACGTACGCCCGCATGATGGTCCTCCACTCCGATCAAGCCAATGACTCGTTTAGACTCGTCTGGTCTGCGTAGTCGAATCGAAACGAACCTACATGAAGATCAACGACGTTCGACTCGGCGTTGTCGGTTGCGGCCGGATCGCCCAGGTCGCACACCTGCCGGCGGTCGCCAAGGCTGCCGGCGTCCAGCTGGTCGCCGTCAGCGACCCGAGCGACGCACTCGCCGGGGGAGTGGCCGCGAGGTACGCCGTGGCCGGGTGCACCGACCTCGCCGAGCTCCTGACCCACGACCTCAACGCCGTCCTCGTCGCGGCACCCGACCGGCTGCACCTGCCGCTCGGGGTCCAGGCGCTCGAGGCCGGGCTGCACGTCCTCGTCGAGAAGCCGGCCGCCGACTCGGCCGCCCACGCGGTCGAGCTCGCGGAGTGCGCCCGGTCCCACGCCCGTCAGCTCCAGATCGGCGCGATGAGGCGGCACGATCCGGCGATGGCGTACGCCCGTGCCGCGATGGACGAGATCGGGCCGGTGCACACGGCCACGAGCTGGTACCGCATCCCCGCCCGGCTCCGTCCGCCGACCGAGGCGGCGCTGTTCCCGCCGATGGTGGTCGACGAGGCCGTCCGCAGCAAAGAGGCGGAGTTCAAGTCCGACCGCGAGCACTACCTCCTCCTCACCCATGGCGCCCACGTCTTCGACACCTTGCGCGCACTGCTCGGCGACCTCACTGTCGTGTCCGCGCGGGTCGCGCCGCGCGGCCGCGACTTCAGCTGGCACGGCACCGGCCGGCTCACCGGCGGCGGGCTCGTGTCGTTCGAGATCTCGGCCGACGTCCACGGGGAGTACTCCGAGGGCATCGAGGTCTACGGAGAGCACGGGCACGTGAGTGTCCGGTCGTACTTCCCGTTCTTCCGGCGGGCGAGCAGGGTCCGGGTCCACCTCGAGGAGACGGGGGAGACGAGGACGCCCGAGTACGGCGCGGTCGACCCCTACCAGCTGCAGGTCGAGGCGTTCGCCCGAGCCATCTCGACCGGCGGCGGGACCGAGCCGTCCGGGGAGGACGGCGTTGCCGCCCTCCGCCTGATCGAGGCGGTGGCGGCGAGTGCCGTCGCGGACGGGAAGGAGGTGTCCCCATGAGCCCTGACCAGGAGGTGGACGCCGGCGAGCTCGGCATCTTCGCGCGGACCTTCCGTCGGTCCGACCCGGACGCCGTCGCCGGCGCGGTTGCCGCCGCCGGGTTCGGGCTGGTCCAGCTCAACCTCAACGCGTTCGGACTTCCGACCATCCCGCCGCCGGACGCCGTGCCCGGAGTCGACTACCCGGGCATCGCGGCGAGCTTCGCGTACCACCAGGTCCGGATCTGGGGAGTCTCGGCGACGTACAACACCGTGCACCCCGACCGCGGCCGACGTACCCGCGAGACCGCGGCCGCGGCGGCGTTCGTCTCCCACGCGGGGGAGCTCGGAGCCGGGGTGGTGACGCTCTGCTCGGGCACCCGCGATCCGGATGACATCTGGCGCCGCCACCCGGCCAACGACGACGCGGACGCCTGGCGGGATCTCCGGGAGACACTCGACCAGCTCGTCCCGGCCGCCGCGGCCGCTGGCGTCCGCCTCGGCATCGAGCCGGAGCAGGGCAACGTCGTACGCGACGCCGCCCGGGCCCGTCGGCTTCTGGACGAGCTCGGACCGGACGCGCGACACATCGGCATCGTGCTCGATCCCGCCAACCTGCTCACGCCCACGACCGCGACCGCGACCGACCAGGAGCGCATCCTCACCGGGGCCTTCGACGACCTCGGCGACTCGGTGGTGTGCCTGCACGCCAAGGACGTCGTCGCGTCCGGCTACGCAGCGGCCGGCACCGGGCTGCTCGACTACTCGCTGGTCGTACGGCTCCATGCGGGGTTGCCGCACGCGGTGCCCCTGATCGTCCAGGACGCCACCGAGGACGACGTGGCCCGCGTCCGTTCGCTGCTGCTCGACCACCTGCGCCGGCATCAGCGGAGGACCCCGTGACCACCTCCGAGCGGGACCGGCGCGCCTTCACCGAGGAACGCAGGGCCCGCATCCTCGAGGTCCTCGACGCCCGCGGGCGGATCCGCGTCAGCGAGCTGGCGGCCCTGCTCGGCGTCGCCGAACCCACCGTGCGCAAGGACGTCACCGACCTCGACAAGCAGGGCCTGCTCCGTCGTACGCACGGAGGTGTGCTCGCTCTGCGTCCCGCGTACGAACCCGCCCTCGCCACCCGTGCCCGGCACAACGTCGAGGGGAAGCGCGCCATCGCGCGAGCGTGCCTGCGTGAGATCGCCGACGGCGACGCGGTGTTCCTCGACAGCGGGAGCACGGTCCTCGCCCTGGCCGAGGAGCTCCGGCTGGCCGTGGCGGGTACCGGGCCGGGGAGCTCGGGCACCAGCACCGCCGGCCACCCGTCGGGCGTCAACGTCCTCACCAACGCGCTCGGCGTGGCCCAGGTCCTGGCCGACGTCGCAACGGTGCGGCACACCGTCGTCGGCGGCCAGTACCGCACGCTGGGCGGCTGCTTCGTCGGGCCGCTCGCACTGGAGGCGGTCGCGCAGTTCACCGTCAACACCGCGTTCATCGGTGTCACCGGCCTCGTCGCGTCGGGTTTCACTGTCGCCGATGTCGCCGATGCCCAGCTCAAGAGTGCGGTCATGGCCCGCGCCCGCAGGGTCGTCGTCACGATGGACCACACGAAGGTCGGGGCCCAGGACTTCCGGAAGGTGTGCGACCTCGACCGGGTCGACATGGTGGTCACCGACCAGGGCGACGCGCAGCTACGCGAGTGGTGTGCCCACGCCGGCGTCGACCTCGTGGTGGCGGGGGCCTGAGGACGCACGGAATCCCAGGTGGCCCCTACCGCCGGGATGTGGGCGCCGCTAGGGCTGGCGTTCGGGCTGGCGTACCGCCTTCACCGGAGTCGTCCGGCCCAGCACCTCGGCTCCGGCGAGCACGGCGTCCGGGCCCAGGTCGTGCTCGAGCTCCAGCAGCCGGTTCCACTTGGCGGTGCGTTCGGACCGCATGGTCGAACCGACCTTGATCTGCCCTGCCCGCCAGCCCACCGCGAGGTCGGCGAGCCAGGAGTCCTCGGTGTCGCCGGACCGCGCGCTCACGACCGTCGCGAAGCCGGCCCGCTGTGCCAGGCGCAGGACGCGTTCGGCCCGGCTGACGGTGCCGGCCTGGTTCGGCTTGACGAGCACCGCGTTCGCCGCACGCCGGTCGATGCCCTCCTGCACACGCCTCTCATGGGTGGCGAACAGGTCGTCGCCCAGGAGCTGGCAGGTCGCGGGCAGCAGGTCCGCCGCCGCCGTCCAGCCGTCCCAGTCGTCCTCGTGCAGGACGTCCTCGAGCGAGACGATCGGGTAGCGCGCGCACCAGCCGGCCACCTCCGCCAGCCACTCGTCCCGCTCCAGCGTCCGGTCCTCGCAGCCGAGTCGGTAGCGCCCGTCGCTGCCGCCGAACTGGCTCGCGGCGAGGTCGACCGCGATGGCGACGTCGGCGCCCGGTACGAGGTCCGCGGCCTCGATCCCCTGCGCCACCAGGGCAACCGCTGCCTCGTTGCTGTCGAGCGGCGCGGCGAGACCGCCCTCGTCCGCCACCAGACCGGATCCCGAGCCGCGCTCGTCGAGGAGCCGCGCGGTGGCCGCTCGGACGCGCGCGACGAGTTCGAGCGCATGGCCGAAGTTCTCGGCGCCGAGGGGCACGGCGAGGACGTCCTGGATGTCGACGGCACCCGCCGCGTGTGCGCCGCCGGAGAAGATGTTGACCATCGGCATCGGCAGCAGCGGGCCCTGGTCGCGGGGTGTTGCAAGGCTGTCGGCGCCCGGCTCGGCCAGCACCTGCCACAACGGCTGGCCCAGCGCCTGCGCGCCGGCCAGTGCCGAGGCGAGCGAGACCGCGAGGACGGCGTTGGCTCCCGTACGCCGCAGGTCCGGAGTGCCGTCGGTGTCCTCGAGCCGCGCGTCGACCTGCGCCCGGTCGGTCGCGTCGAGGCCCGCGACGGCCGGACCGAGCTCGGCTCCGACGGCCCCGACGGCCGCGCGCACGCCCCACCCGGCGTACCTGTCGCCGCCGTCCCGTCGTTCGACCGCCTCGTGACTCCCGGTGGAGGCCCCCGACGGGACGACCGCCCGCCCGACGGCCCCGCCACCGAGGTGGACCCGGCAGGCGACGGTGGGACGTCCCCGGGAGTCCAACGCCTCCCAGGCGGCGACGTGGATGATCGCGGTGGTGCAGCTGCTGGTCACATCTGGTCCTTTCGCGCGGGTGACCAGGGTGGCCGAACAGTCGGCGGGAGGGAAGCACCGGCCCCGTGTCCGTCCGTCGGCAGCTGGCCGCGACACCCGTGGGGCGGACCCTCTATCGTCGCGGTAGCACCATGCGTCAGACTGTCGGTATGACCGTCAAGCTGGGCATCTCGCTCCCCGACGACACCCATGCCAGGGCGGCGGCCCAGGCGAGGCAGGCCGGCACGTCGCTCTCGAGCTGGATCGACCAGGCGCTGCGGGCCGAGCTCGCCCGCCGCGACGCAGCCGAGCACGTGGCGATGCTCGAGACCGGCCACGGCGAGGGCGAGCCCGCGCGGCTGCGCCGCCGCAGCGTGGCCCGAAGCTCCGCGTTGGGCAGCTGGAAGCAGTCCCGTCGTTGAGTGCGGCAGCATCTCCCCACCATCCTCGTCAGGGTGACGTCCACGTGTCGGATCCGTCGCCGCTGACCGGCGAGCGGGAGCTCTACACCATCGTGTCGGCCGACACCTACAACGCCGCGGCGGGTCCCACGGTGCTCGTGGCCGAGATCGAGACGGGGACGCGGTTCCGCGCGACGGCGTACGCCACCGAGACCGACTTCGGCGTCGTCCTCGCCGACCGCGTGCAGTGGCTGCCCGTCGACATGCTCGGCGAGCGCTTCGGGCTTCTTACCACCACCCAGCGCGAACGCGTGGTCGACGGTGTCATGTCCGTCGTCGGCACCGGCTGAGCAGGCTCAGCCGCCGAACGAGGGGAGTCGCTGACGGAGGCGGAGGAGCGGCCGGACCAGCTTCGCCCGCTCGGTGAGCTCGTCCAGCACCCGGTCGGGATCGAGGGCCAACGTCTCGGGCCGCTCGCGTTCCTCCGCCACCGCCGCCACCTCCTCCCAGCGCACCGGCGCGGCGACACCCGGCCGGCTACCGGCGCTCAGGGAGAACGGCACCAGCACCGATCCTTCCGGGGCGTTCCGGCTCCAGTCGACCCACACCCGGCCGCGCTGTCCGGCGCGCGACGTCGAGACGGCCAGTTCAGGATGGTGGTTCTCGACCAGGCGGGCGACCGCGTGGGCGAACGGGCCGGACTCGTCGTAGCCGACGGCCGTGTTGAGCGGAACGTGCAGGAGCAGGCCTCGGGACCCTGACGACGTCACGACCGTACGAAGGCCCAGATCGTCGAGCAGCTCGCGCAGGTACAGCGCGACCCGGGCGCACTCCGGCGTGCCCACCCCGTCCTTGGGAACGAGCTCGAAGGCCACCAGGGTGGGACGGTCGAGCCGGTCCGCGCGCGCGAGCAAGGAGTGGATCTCGAGGACGGCTCGGTTGGCCGACCACAGCAGGCTCGGCAGGTCGTCGACGAGGCAGAACCCGACATCGCGTGGCGTCTGCGCACTCCCGACCGACGCGGCAACCTCCCCGTCCGGTCGCCAGGGCGGGCCCTGCGTCTCGCGGACGTGCCGGCCCGTGCCCCCGTCGGGATAGCGTTCCAACCTCAGCGGTCGCCCCTTCAGATGGGGCAGCAGCGCGGGCGCGACGGCGCGGTAGTAGTCGACGACGTCCCGCTTCGTCGTGCCGGTCACCGGATAGAGGACCGTGCCGAGGCCGGTGAACGTCAGTTCCTGGCCGTCGACCTCGACCGTTTCCTCGTCGAGCCCGACACCGCCCTCAGGGCCGCCGCCACGCCCGTCGGAGTGCCCGGCTTCGGTCGTGGGCGCCGCGACGGTCTCCTCACGTACGACCGCGGTCGGCGGCAGGTCCGTCCGCAGGCCCTGGTACGACGGATGGCGGAGCGTCCCCGTCCTGGTCCACTCGGCGAAGTCGACCTCGCACACGAGCTGCGGTTGGACGAAGACCGCGTCCCGCTGCGGCTGACGCCCGGTGAACGGGCTCTCCTCGGTCCGCAGTGGTTCGAGGAGGCCGCCGAGCCGGCGGAGGTCGGCGGCGCCGAAGCCGGTGCCGACCTTGCCCGCGAAGCGCAGCTGGTTCCCACCGTCGTCGTAGACACCCACCAGCAGCGCACCCAGCTCGCCCGCACGGCGGCCTTCACCCGGGACCCACCCGCCGATCACGACGTCCTGCCGCTGGAGGTTCTTGATCTTCAGCCAGTCCCGGGTCCGCCGGCCCGGGTGGTACGTGCTGGCCAGCCGCTTGGCGACGATGCCCTCGAGCCGCTGGTCCCTGCTCGCGGCGAGCAGGGCGGCGCCGTCGCCGCGTTGGTACGCCGGTGTCCGCCACCGCGGCCCCGTGAGCCCCATCCTGTCCAGCTCCTGTCGCCGCTGCTCGTACGGCAGGTCGAGCAACGACCGGCCGTCGAGGAACAGCAGGTCGAAGATCATGTACGTCACCGGGACGTCGCGTTGCCGGCGGCGGACCTCGGACGCGGCGGTCACATGCATCCGGGTCTGGAGCCGCTGGAAGCTCGGCCGGCCCTGATCGTCGAGGGCTACCAGCTCGCCGTCGAGGACGACCTGACGGGCGCCGAGCGCGCGTTCGAGCTCCCTGATCTCGGGGTACTGCGGCGTGATGTCCCGCAGGTTCCGGCTGACGAGGCGCAGCTGTCCCGGCTGCCCGTACGCGAGCGCGCGCACACCGTCCCACTTGATCTCGAAGCCCCAGTGCGCGTCGTCACCGGGAAGCTCCGACAGCGTTGCCAGCATCGGTTCGAGCTCTGCCGGAAAGGGCTCCCGGTCCGGCTCGGGCGGATCCATCCGGTGGATGAGCCAGTCGTTGTCGTGCGTACGGAAGATCGCGTAGCGGCCACGGGCCCGATTGCCCTCGAGACGGACGATCACCTCGCGGTCGGTGAACTTCTCGGCTTCGTACCGGCCCTCGTCCCAGATCGTCATGGACCCGGCGCCGTACTCACCCGACGGGATCTCTCCGTGGAACGTGAGGTACTCGAGCGGGTGATCCTCGGTGCGGACGGCCAGCCGGTTGCGGCTCGGGTCGTCGGGCAAGCCGCGCGGCAGCGCCCACGAGACGAGCACGCCGTC
Source organism: uncultured Actinomycetota bacterium (assembly GCA_963721745.1). Classification (GTDB taxonomy): domain Bacteria; phylum Actinomycetota; class Actinomycetes; order Propionibacteriales; family Actinopolymorphaceae; genus Thermasporomyces. The sequence goes on from CAVRKO010000013.1 coordinate 581,016, forward strand.
GCGTTCGAGCCGGAGATCCCAGTGCAGGCGGCGGGCGTGGTGTTCCTGAACGACGAACCGCGCGCCAGCGCCACCCTCCGACCGGCGGCCCCGGCTGCCCCGAGGCTCCGGCGTCCGGTCGAAGGACCGCTTGCGGTCGTAGTCCGCGAGACGTCGTTCGCGCGCCATGCCTGGTTCAGCCTCCCTGTCCCACATCCTCTCCCGGCCGAGGAACAGGTGCCACCTGCGTTACCCGATCGCCCGGTGGCGACGCCGCAGCAGTGCGACGACTGGCACCCGGGTGCGCATCGGCCGGTGCGTCACAGGTCGAGCCGCGCCAGCTCAGCCCGTCGGGCGACGCCGAGTTTCGGATAGGCCTTGTACAGGTGATGGCCGACCGTGCGCGGGCTGAGGAACAACTGGGCGGCGATCTCGCGGTTGCTCATGCCGAGTGCGGCACGCCGTACGACCTGCAGCTCCTGCGGTGTGAGCCCGCCGACCTCACCGGCCGCTGCCGCCGGGCGGGTGACCGGGTTGCCGAGCGCGACGAGCTCCGCCCGGACGCGCCGCTGCCAGCCGTACGCGGCGATCTGCTCGAACGTCGCCAGGGCCTCGCCCAACCGGTCCCGCGCAGCGGTACGCCGCCGGTTCCGGCGCAACCATTCGCCGTACGCCAGCTGGGTACGCGCTCGGTCGTAAGGTCCACAGTCGGAGATCCGCAGCGCCGCTTCGAAGCACTCCTCCGCAGCGGGCCCGTCGGCGAGCAGCCCCTCGCAGCGCAGCAGGAGCGCCGTCGCCACCGGACTCCTCGTGTGCGTCGCCCAGTCGGTGAGCTGCGGCAGGTACCGTCGCGCGCGCTCCCGGTCACCTGCTCGCACACCGGCTTCGACCTGATCGGGGATCGCCCGCACGGTGACGTCCCGACCGGGCGGGCCGGCGCAGACCCGGTCGAGCCGGTCGAGCGCGGCGACGGGATCACCGGCCATGAGACGGTTCAGAGCCAGCGCCCAGGTCGCCTGCGCCGCGGCCATCGAGTGCCGCCGGGTGTCCGCCAGAACGAGTTCCGCCTGCCGCTCGGCGCCCGCGTCGTCGCCGCGCACCGCGGCGAGCCAGGCCGAGATCGCGGTGAGCACGGTGACCTGCAGCCCCTGGCCGAGCTCGGCGGCCAGGGCCCTGGCCTCGGCTACGTTCGCCTCTGCATCCCGGAACCTGCCGCCGGCCAGCTGGGCGAGGGCGAGCGGCTCCAGGGCGTACGGCAACCAGCCCAAGGCGCCACCGCCGCGGAGCGCGGCGACGTCCCGGTCGAGCACCGACAGCGCGCTGTCGTCCGCGCCGATGAGCACGCCCATGAACGCCGCGATCAGCTGCTCGATCACTCCGTCGACATGACCGTCCCGGGCCGCAAGGAGCAGGGCTCGCATCGGCGCGACCGCGGTCCCGACGTCACCGCGCAGCAGCTCGGCGAAGCCCAGGAGACCGTCGATCACCGGGTGCGGATCGCCGCGGACGGACCGCAGCTGCTCCGCGCAGCGACGGAGCAGCTCGACGTCGCCCGCGTCGCGTGCGCACCAGATCGCCTCGATCAGTACGGGGATCGCGCGTGCGGGATCCGTCGTGACAATCGGTGCGGCGGCGTCCAGCGCGAGCGCGCTCGCCTCGGCCGGCGAGCTCCGTTCGTACGCGACCTGCGCGCGCACCCACCCCGCCTCGGCCCGTTCGCCGGGCTCGTCGGTCTGCGCGGCGCCGGCCGCGGCCAGTCCGGCGGCACGGTCGAGGTGGCCGGCGTCGTACGCGGCGCGGGCGGCCGCGACGAGGAGCCGGCCACGAACGGCGCTCTCGGTCGTCAACTGTGCGGCGCGTTCCAAGGCCCGCGCGGCCGCCGCCGGGGCACCACGGCGGATCGCCCGCTGGGCGGCGTGTTCGAGCTCGGCCCCGGCCTTGTCATCGGGCCCGATGGCCGCGGCCGCCAGGTGCCACGCCCGCCGGTCGGCGTCGCGCGGATCGGACAACGCCTCGGCGAGAGCGGCGTGGGCAGCGAGGCGTCGAGCGAGGGGCGCGTCCTGGTAGGCGGCGGCACGGATCAGCGGGTGCCGGAACTCCACCGCGTCCGACGTCACCCGCACGAGCCGGGCCCACTCGGCGGGCTCGAGGTCCTTCGCGTGCAGACCGAGCCGCGCAGCGGCGGCAGAGAACGCGCGAACGTCGGACCCGTGGTCGGCGGCGGCGAGTGACAACGCGAGCCTGGCCCGCTCGGGAAGCGCCCGGATCTGCTGGCGGAAGTGCTCTTCCAGCCGGCCGATCGCCGGAAGCGGGGCGACTGGCACCCGCAGCGCACCGGCGTCCGTCGGGTACGCCGCGAGCTCGACGATCGCGAGGGGGTTGCCGCCGGACTCGTCGAGCACGCGGTCCGCGACGTCGTACGGCAGCGTGCGAACGGTGGCGAGCAGACGGGCCGCGTCCGTGGCATCGAGGCGCGCCAGCGTGAGGTCGTCGAGACCGGCGGCCGTGAAGGGGCGTTCACCGTCCCGTACGGCGAAGATGGTCGCGATCGGATCGGAGTGGAGCCGGCGTACGGCGAACAGCAGCGCGTCGACCGACGACTGGTCGAACCACTGGACGTCGTCGAGCAGGCACAGCAGCGGACCGTCGCCGGCGAGCTCGGACAGCAGCGTCAACGTGGCGGCGCCGACGAGCAGGCGCTCGCCCGAGGAGGAGCCGCTGCCGAACGCGGCGCGCAACGCTTGCGCCTGGGCGGCGGGCAGGGCATCGATGCGGTCGGTGTCACGGGCGAACATCAGCTGCAGCGCCGCGAACGGGATCTCTGCCTCGGACTGGATGCCGACGACTCGGAGCACCCGCATGCCTTCGGCGATGCTGGCGGCGCAGTCAAGCAGCGCGGTCTTGCCGATCCCGGCCTCGCCGCGCAGGACCAGCGAACGACTCCAGCCGTCTTTGGCTTCAGCGACAAGGCGGTTCAACCGCGATCGTTCGACGGGCCGTCCCACGATCACCGGCGGAGCTTAACATCGGGGGTTGTGCCGGCAGATCGTCGTGCGGCCACCGCAACGGACCGGCCCAGAACTCCCATGCTCGAGCGGCATGGTCAACATCCAGAACAGCTCTCATCGAGCGAATGTTCGAGAGTGTCCGAGGGGGGACTCGAACCCCCATGCCCTTGCGGGCACTAGCACCTCAAGCTAGCGCGTCTACCAAATTCCGCCACCCGGACAAACACAGCACGTCGAGGCGCTGTGCGCGGCGCTCACTGTAGCAAACCGTACGCGGGGCTCGATCGGGATCCCACCCGTCGCCGAATTGCCGCTTTCAGGGGGCAGGATGAGGACATGACCGACGACCGGAACGCCCCAGCGAACTCCCCGTCCAGTGCCGCGGGCCGGCAGGTCGGGCCCGACGCGGACGTCGTGGCGATCTGCCGCGACCTGATCCGGATCGACACCTCCAACTTCGGCGAGGACCGCACGGGCCCGGGGGAGCGCAAGGCCGCCGAGTACGTCGCCGAGCGGCTCTCCGCCGCAGGGCTCGAGCCCGGACTGTACGAGCCCGAGCCGGGGCGGACGTCCGTCGTCGCGAGGTGGGAGGGTGCCGATCCGTCGGCTTCGCCCCTGCTGGTGCACGGGCACCTCGACGTCGTACCCGCCATGGCGGCGGACTGGAGCGTCGACCCGTTCGCGGGGGAGATCCGGGACGGCTGCCTGTGGGGTCGTGGCGCGGTCGACATGAAGGACTTCGACGCGATGGTGCTGTCGGTCCTCCACGCCAGGAGCAGCACAGGCCGGCCGCCCCGACGTCCGATCGTGCTCGTCTTCACCGCCGACGAGGAGGCCGGCGGGCGCAAGGGCGCCCACTGGCTCGTCGAGAAGCACCCTGACCTCCTCGAGGGGTGCGCCGAGGCGATCGGCGAGGTCGGCGGCTTCTCGGTGACCGTCCGCGACGACCTGCGGCTCTACCTCATCCAGACCGCCGAGAAGGGCATGGCCTGGATGCGCCTTCGCGCCAAGGGGACCGCGGGCCACGGCTCCTTGCGCAACGACGACAACGCAGTGACCGAGCTCGCCGAGGCGGTCGCACGGATCGGGCGGTACGAGTTCCCGCCGCGGATCACTCCGACGGTCAAGGCGTTCCTCGCCGAGGTTTCCGACGCGATGGGCATCGACCTCGACCCCGAGAGCGGCGACGTCGAGGCGACCCTCGCCCGGCTCGGCACCGTCGCCCGGATGATTGGTGCGACCATTCGCAACACCGCCAACCCGACCATGCTCGACAGCGGCTACAAGGTCAACGTCATACCCGGCGAGGCGACCGCCGCCATCGACGGGCGGTTCGTGCCCGGCGGCCAGGAGGAGTTCCTCGCCACGATCGACGAGCTGATCGGCAACAAGGTCACCCGCGAGATGATCAACCTCGACAGCGCCCCGGAGACGGAGTTCGCGGGCGCGCTGGTCGACGCGATGCGGACGTCGCTGGAGGCGGAGGACCCGGCGGGACGCGCCGTTCCGTACCTCATGCCGGCGGGTACGGACGGCAAGGCCTGGGACCGGCTCGGCATCAGATGCTTCGGCTTCGCGCCGCTGCGGCTGCCGCCCGACCTGGACTTCGTGGGCATGTTCCACGGCATCGACGAGCGGGTGCCGACCGACTCCCTGGAGTTCGGTGCGCGGGTGCTCGACCGCTTCCTCGACCTGGCCTGAGGACCTCAGGCCAGCGAGGGCGCGCCTGCCGGCAAGGTCTTGTTGACGCGGATGATCCGGCGCCTGAGCGTCACGGTGCGTCTGCCGTCTGGATAGACCCGCACCCGTGCCAGCTCCCAGCCGCCGTACTCCGCGCGTTCAACGAGCAACTGCCGCACCACTCGCCGGGAGAGTGTGCGCGGCAGCTTCAGCTGATGCGTTTCGTACTCCGCCATCGACCAATGGTGGCACGAAGCGCCGACATCTGTCGGACCAACACCGGCGCCGCCACGGCCGACTCAGCGGCCCTGCCCGTCAGCGCCCACGCCCGGACCGCTCGGGGTAGCCGACGGGTACGGCCGACACGTCGTCGAGGGCGGCGGTGATCTCGACCGGGAGCTCGACCTCCTCGACCGTGAGGGACCCGCGCAACTGGGCGGCCGTCCGCGCACCCACGACCGGTGCGGTCACGCCCGGCCGGTCGCGTACCCAGGCGAGCGCGACCTCGAGCGGCGCCAGCCCCAACCCGTCGGCGGCCCGGCACACCGCGTCGACGATCCGGTGGCCCCGCTTGTCGAGGTAGACACCTACGAACTGTTCGAAGTGCGGCGACGCGGCGCGGGAGTCGGCCGGCGTGCCCGTGCGGTACTTGCCGGTGAGGACCCCACGCCCGAGCGGCGACCACGGCAGGATCCCCAACCCGAGCCTCCGGGCGGCCGGAACCACCTCGCGTTCGATGCCGCGCTCAAGCAGGGAGTACTCCATCTGCGTCGACGCGAGCGGTGCCCGTCCCGGCCAGGCGCCCTGGTGGGTCGCGGCGAGAGCGGTCTGCCAGCCGGCGTAGTTGGAGATGCCGACGTAGCGCACCCGGCCCGAGGACACCGCGAGGTCGAGGGCGCCGAGGGTCTCCTCGAGCGGAACCCGGTCACTCCAGGTGTGGACCTGCCACAGGTCGACCGTGTCGACGCCGAGCCGCTGCAGCGAACCGTCGAGCTCGTCGAGGAGGGTACGGCGGGAGACGTCGACGACCCGCTCGCCGGTGCGCCGGGAGATGCCTGCCTTGGTGGCGAGGACCAGCTCGTGGCGCTGCACCAGCTGGCCGATGAGGCTGCCCAGAACCCGCTCGCTGTCACCGTCGGCATAGCCCGCCGCGGTGTCGACGAGGGTGCCGCCCGCCTCGACGAACGCGGTCAGCTGGTCGCGGGCCTCGTGCTTGTCGGTGTCTCGGCCCCAGGTCATGGTCCCGAGAGCGAGTCGGGAGACCCTGAGGCCGGTGCGGCCGAGGTAACGCTGCTGCATTCGGCGGACCCACCTCTCTGGTTCACACCCGGGCCTCACACCCGGGCCACCCACACGGGCCTCCGGAGGGGACATTAGCGGGTGTTCCCGGAGATCGGGGACCAAGGAGGTCACGGACCGATGCCGCCTGCTGGTGGGTGGAACGGATACGGCCAGTAGGCTCGCAAGGCTCCTGGGCGGTGGGCCGCCAGCACCGGGGGCGGCGGCCCGGGCCGAGTGGCCCGGCCGGACCCCGTAACGATGCTGGAGGAGGGGATCCCCCTGCGTCTGGGACTGACCCTCAGCTCCTGGGACACCAGGGACCTGGCCGACAACCTGCGGCTCGCCGAGGAGGCCGACCGGCTCGGCTACTCCGTCTGCTGGGCGGCGGAGGCGTACGGCTTCGACGCCGCCACCGTGCTCGCCACCGTCGCGGCACGGACCAGCCGGATCGACATCGGCTCGGCCGTGTTCCAGATCCCGGCCCGCACCCCGGCGATGACGGCGATGACCGCCGCCAGCCTCGACGCGCTGTCCGGCGGGCGGTTCCGACTCGGGCTCGGAGTGTCGGGACCGCAGGTCTCGGAGGGGTGGTACGGCGTCCGCTTCGCCCGCCCGCTCGAGCGCACCAGGGAGTACGTCTCGGTGGTCCGTACGGTGCTGGGCCGCGAGCCGCTGGTCCACACGGGCACGCACCACACCCTGCCCCTGCCCGACGGCCCGGGCAAGGCGCTGCGCCTGTCGGTACGCCCGGTGCGTGACCACATCCCCGTCTACCTCGCCGCGGTCGGTCCGAAGAACCTCGAGCTGGCCGGCGAGATCGCCGACGGTTGGCTGGGCGTCTTCGTGGCACCGGGGTTCCTGCCCGAGTCCCTGGACCACCTCCGGGCCGGACGCGCCCGCGCCGGTCGTGACCCGGACCTTGCCGGCTTCGACGTCGTGGCGTGCCTCCCGGCCGTCACGGGCGACGACCTGGACGCCTGCGTCGCACCCGTCCGTGCGTACGCCGCTCTCTACCTCGGCGGCATGGGCAGCCGTGAGCAGAACTTCTACAACGCACTCGCCGTACGGATGGGCTATGGCGAGGCGGCTGCGCGGGTACAAGACCTCTACCTCGCGCGGCAGCACCGTGACGCGGCCCTCGCCGTACCCTCCGAGTTCGTCGACGACACCTCGCTCCTCGGTCCGGTGGATCGGATCGCGGACCGCATCCGCGCGTTCGCCGACGCGGGGGTGACCACACTGTCCGTCCTTCCCTTCGGCGCGACCGTGGAGGAGCGGATCACCACACTGCAGCAGGTGGCCGAGGCGCTGGCCGCATCCGGGACAGGGGAGTGAGCGTGGAGCACAGTGTCGGGTGGTTGGGTGCCCTCGTCTACGGCCTGCTCCAGGGCCTGACGGAGTTCCTGCCGATCTCGTCGAGCGCGCACATCCGCGTCGCCGGCGCGCTGGTCCCCGGTTGGGGTGACCCGGGCGCGGCGTTCACGGCGGTGATCCAGCTGGGCACCGAGACCGCGGTGGTGGTCTACTTCCGCCGGGAGATCTGGGCCATCATCCGGACCTGGACGCTCGCGTTGGTCAAACCCGGGCTGCGCCGGCATCCCGACGCCCGGATGGGCTGGTACATCATCGTCGGAACCCTGCCGATCGCGATCGCGGGCTACTTGCTGCAGGACACCATCGAGACGGCCCTGCGCTCGCTCGTCTACGTCGGCATCACGCTCATCGCGTTCGGCATCATCCTCGGTGTGGCCGACGCGGTGGCCAAGAACCGCAAGCCGCTGACCCGGTTGACGTTCCCGCAGGCGCTCGTCTTCGGCTTCGCGCAGGCGCTCGCCCTGATCCCGGGCGTCTCGCGTTCCGGTGGGACGATCACCGCGGGCCTCCTGATGGGTTACACGCGCGAAGCGGCGGCGAAGTACTCCTTCCTGCTCGCGATCCCGGCGGTGTTCGCCTCGGGATTCCTCGAGGTGCTCGACATCGGCGACGCCGGCTCCCCCGCGTGGGGACCCACGATCCTCGCGACGATCATCAGCTTCGCGGTCGGCTATGTCGTGGTGGTCTACTTCATGCGGTACATCTCCTCGCACGACTTCCGGCCGTTCGTGGTCTACCGCGCGCTGATCGGCGCCGCCGTGCTCGCGCTGCTGGCGTTCGGCGTCGTGCTGCCGTTCGACGGTCCGACCGGCTGACCGCCCCGACCGGGCCGCGGCTCAGAGCCAGCCGGCGCGCTTGAACCCGCGGTAGAGCAGCCCGCAGACCACGGCCATCAGCGCCACGACCGCCGGGTAGCCGAACGTCCAGTGCAACTCGGGCATGTTGTCGAAGTTCATGCCGTAGATGCCGGCGAGCACGGTCGGCACGGCGGCGATCGCCACCCAGGCGGAGATCCTGCGCATGTCGTCGTTCTGCTGTACACCGACCTGCGCCAGGTGAGCACTCAGGATCGAGGTCAGCAGGTCGTCGAGGCCGTCGACCTGCTCGTTGAGCCGCATCGCCCGGTCGGTGATCGCCCGGAAGAACCGGGTGGTGGTGTCGGGTACGCCCTCCACCACGCCGTCCGCGAGACGCAGCATCCTGCCGGCGAGCGGCCGGGAGGAGCGCCGGAAACGTACGACATGCCGCTTGAGCCGGTAGATCGCCTCGGCCTGGCTACCGCGTTCGGACGAGAAGACGGACTGCTCGATGTCGTCGACCGCCGACTCCAGGTCGTCGGCCACCGTGTCGTACTGGTCGACCACGTGGTCGCACACGGCGTACAGCACGACGGCGGGACCGTGTTCGAGCAGGCCGGGACGCTGCTCCAGGCCGGCGCGGATCCGCTCGATGTCGACCCCCGGGCCGTGCCCGAGTGTGACGACGAACCACGGTCCGACCAGGACGCTCACCTCGCCGGTGCGTTCGAACGGCTCGTCGGGGCTCCACCGCAGCGTCCGGAGGACGACCAGCAACGCGCCTTCGTACGACACGAGCTTCGGCCGCTGGTGCGCCGCGAACGCGTCCTCGACGGCAGTGCGACGGAGCCCGAACGCCCGGGCAACGGCGTCCCGCTCGGTCTCGTCGGTGTCGCGCAGGTCGACCCAGCAGAACGTGTCGGCCGCCCCTCGTGCCGCCGCGGCCGCCTCGTCGAGGTCCCGCACGGTCGCGCTGCGGTGGCCGGCCTGGTAGATGCCGCAGTCGACGATCATTCCCCGCCCTCTGACGTCCGTTCCGACCGCCCCTCGGCGCCCGTCCCGACACACCTTGGCACGGTACGCCCGGACGGCGGGCCCGATCGCCAGGTGGCGACCTCGTAGGCTCGGCAGTCATGGCGACCTTGTTCCTCGTCCGGCACGGGCGTACCCAGGCCAACGCGACCGGACTCCTCGCAGGCTGGACCCCCGGCGTCGAGCTCAACGACGTCGGACGCCAGCAGGCCGAGAAGCTGGGTACGCGGTTCGCCGGCATCCCCGTCGCGGGACTCGTGACCAGCCCGCTGGACAGGTGCCGGCAGACGGCCGGTGTGCTGGCCGGTGCCGACGGGCGGCCCGACCCCGTGGTCGACGACCGGTTCGGCGAGGTGAGGTACGGCGAGTGGGAGGGCGAGCCCCTGAAGAAGCTCGCGAAGCACCCGCTGTGGAAGGTCGTGCAGCAGCACCCGAGCGGTGTGACGTTCCCCGGCGAGGGCGGTGAGTCGCTCCGCTCGATGTCCGACCGCGCGGTGAGCGCCGCCCGTGAGTGGGATGCCCGGATCGAGGCCGCGCACGGTCCGGACGCGATCTGGGTGGCGGTGAGCCATGGTGACGTGATCAAGGCCATCCTCGCCGACGCACTCGGCCTCCACCTCGACCAGTTCCAGCGGATCATCGTCGATCCATGTTCGGTCTCGGTCGTGCGCTACAGCCCACTCCAGACGTTCGTGGTCCGCGTCAACGACACCGGTGGCGACCTCTCCGTCCTCGTTCCGCCTCGCCGCCGGCGACGCCGGTCCCGTCGTGGCGGCGACAGCAACGCGGTCGTCGGTGGGGGAGCCGGAGCGGGCGGCGCGGAGGCTGGCGAGGGCGCCACCGTCAACGGTCGGGCCGACGACGGGAGCACCCCCGCGCCGGTCCAGGACTCCGCCAGGAGCACCTCGTGAGCACCCACCACACACCAACCGCGTAGGGTTTGAGGCTATGGCCCGTGTCGTTCACCTTCACGACGCTCCGCAGCGCTTCGTCGCCGGTACGGTCGGACAACCCGGCCAGCGCACCTTCTTCCTGCAGGCCCGGTCGAACGATCTGCTCACGACCGTCGCCGTCGAGAAGGAGCAGGTCACCGTGCTCGCGGAGCGGGTCGACGCCATGCTCGACGAGGTGCTCCGCCTCACGTCCGGCAAGGCCGTCATCCCCGCCGTCGCGCCACACGAGCTGTCCGACGACGAACCGCTGGATCAACCCATCGTCGAGGAGTTCCGGGTCGGCACCCTGCGCCTTGCGTGGGACAGCGACCAGGAGCGCGTCATCATCGAGGCCTACGAGGTCACCGAGGAGGAGGCCGACCCGCCGCCGCCGGTCGACGAGGAACCCGAGGCCGAAGGCCCGGAGACCATGGTCGTACGCATCACCGGAGCGCAGGCGCGGGCGTTCGTACAGCGCGCGATGGCCGTGGTGTCGCAGGGGCGGCCGCCCTGCCCGTTCTGCGGCAACCCGCTCGATCCCGAAGGACACCTCTGCCCGCGGCTCAACGGCTACCGCCGCTCGGCCTGAGTGGCTGCCGGAAAGCCGGGGCAGGTTGGTCCACGTGGAGCCATCACCCAGAGACGACGACGTCCTCCCGCTGCTGCGGCAGGGCCGGCTCGAGGTCGAGGGACGGCTCGTGTCGGCGTCCAACGCCACGTTCTACTGTTCGGTGACGCTCGACGGCGTCGAAGCCGCCGGGGTCTACAAGCCCGTACGCGGTGAACGCCCGCTCTGGGACTTCTCCCATGGCAGTCTGGCCCGCCGCGAGGTGGCGACGTACCTGCTCTCCGTGGCCACCGGCTGGAACCTCGTGCCCCCGACCGTCCTGCGCAAGGGACCGTTCGGCGAGGGCATGTGCCAGCTCTGGATCGAGCACGACCCGGAGCACGGCATGGTCGACATCGTCCCGCGCGGCGCGGTGCCGGAAGGCTGGCTGACGGTGCTCGAGGCGTACGACGCCGACGGCGACGAGGTGAGCCTGATCCACGCCGACGACCCACAGCTCCTCCGGCTGGCGGTGTTCGACACGGTAGTCAACAACGCCGACCGCAAGGGCGGTCACGTCCTGCTCGGCGATGAGGGACGCGTACTCGGCATCGACCACGGCCTGTGCTTCCACGAGGACGACAAGCTCCGCACCGTGCTCTGGGGCTGGGCCGGCCAACCGATCCCCGATGACTGCCTCGAGGATCTCGAGCGGCTCGAGTGTGAGCTGGACGGCGCCGTCGGCAGGTCCCTCGCCGACCTGGTGGAGCGGGACGAGATCGCGGCGCTCCGCGCCCGGATCGGCCGGTTGCGCCGGATCCGCTCTTTCCCCGAGCCCGGCGACGGCTGGCCGTCCATCCCGTGGCCGGTGTTCTGAGCGGGTCGCCGGCGTTCTGGGAGGTCCCGGCCGGCCGGGGTCCCCGGCGTTCTCGGGTCGTTGCCCGCGACCGCTAGGCTCGAACACCATGAAAGCCTGGCTCGCTCCCGACCTCCCCCAGCTGCCTCGAGCCGGGCAGGTCCCGCTCCTGCATGATCAGGCCAGCGGCCAGCGCCAGGTCAGTGCCCGCGGCGACCACGCGCGGATCTACGTCTGCGGCATCACGCCCTACGACGCCACCCACATCGGGCACTCGGCCACCTACGTCGCGTTCGACCTGCTCAACCGGGCGTGGCGCGACGCCGGTCTCGAGGTCCGTTACGTTCAGAACGTCACCGACGTCGACGACCCGCTGCTCGAGCGCGCCGACGCCAACGGCGAGCCCTGGCAGGAGCTCGCCGAACGCCAGACCGACCTGTTCCGCGACGACATGGCGGCCCTCCGGGTCTTGCCGCCCGCGGAGTTCGTGGGTGCGGTGGAGGCGATCCCGCTCATCGTCGACGCGATCCAGGAGCTGCGCTCCCGCGGCGGTGCGTACGACGTCGACGGTGACATCTACTTCCCGGTCGGCGCGGACCCGCGGTTCGGCGAGCTGTCGCACCTGTCACCCGCGCAGATGCGGGAGCTCTCGGCCGAGCGCGGCGGCGACCCTGACCGCGCCGGCAAGCGCGACCCGCTCGACAGCCTGCTGTGGCGGCACGAACGTCCGGGCGAGCCGGCGTGGGACACCGCCCTCGGTCGCGGCCGGCCGGGGTGGCACGTCGAGTGCGCGGCGATTGCCCTCGAGCACCTCGGCATGGGGTTCGACGTCCAGGCCGGCGGGTCCGACCTGATCTTCCCGCACCACGAGATGTGTGCGTCCGGGGCGCAGGTCCTGACCGGCAAGGCGCCGTTCGCGCATGCCTACGCCTACCAGGGCATGGTCGCCCTCGACGGCGAGAAGATGTCGAAGTCCAAGGGCAACCTCGTCTTCTCGTCCCAACTGCGCACCGACGGCACCGATCCGATGGCGATCCGGTTGGCCGTCCTCGCCCACCACTACCGCGAGGACTGGGAGTGGACGCCGGCCAGCCTGCGCGAGGCGGAGGCCCGGCTCGACCGGTGGCGGTCCGCGGTCCGGCGCCCGGCCGGCGCCCATGCCGGCAAGGTGCTCGATGGCGTACGCGACGCACTGGCCGCCGATCTCGACGCTCCGGCCGCGCTCGCGGTCGTCGATGCCTGGGCCGACGCGACCCTCAGCGGATCGGGAGGGCCGGGCGGGTCCGAAGCGGCGGCACCGGCTCTCGTCCGCGACACCACGGACGCACTGCTCGGCATCCGACTCTGAGCCGTCGACCCCTCAGCTGAGGATCTTCGACTTCGCCTGCTCGTACTCCGACTGCGAGATGTCACCGTGGTCCTTCAGCTGGGCCAGCTTGGCCAGCTCGTCCGCCTGGCTCGGTATCCGGGCGGTCGTACGCACGTACTCCTGGAAGTCCTTCTCCTGCCGCTTGGCCTGGCCCACCTCGCGTTCGCTCATGGTGCGCCCCCGCGCCACGACGTAGACAAGGACGCCGAGGAACGGCAGGACGATCACGAACAGCATCCAGCCGGCCTTGCCCCAGCCGCCCAGGTCATGGCTCCTGAAGATGTCGGTGACGATCCTCACCAGAAGGAAGATCCACAGCACCCACAGGAAGAACCACAGCATGGTCATGAACAACTCGAGGAGTGGGTAGTCCATGAGCCCTCCCAGGCATCGGCGGAACCGTCGGCCACGGCTCCGGGGGAGCGGCGGCGGACGGAGTGGTGCAAGGCAAGGGTGAGCGCCGGCGGAGCGAGACACCTCACCCGGACCGGGTGGTTTTCGCCGGGCAGAAGGGCAGCGAGGCGAACGCGCTACTCGGCTCCGCGCTCTGGCCGGCGACGAAGGTAGCGCTCGAACTCCTTGGCGATCGCCTCGCCGGTGGCCTCCGGTAGGTCGGCCGCGTCGCGGGCCTGCTCGAGCGAGCGGACGTACTCCGACACCTCGGTGTCGTCCTTGGCGAGATCGTCGACTCCCCGCTCCCAGGCGCGCGCGTCCTCGGGCAGGTCGCCGAGGGGTACGGCGAGGTCGAGGAGGTCCTCCACCTTGCGGAGCAGCGCCAGCGTCGCTTTGGGGCAGGGCGGCTGCGCGACATAGTGCGGCACCGCCGCCCAGAACGACACGGCGGGCAGTCCGGCCCGCTGGCACCGCTCCTGCAGGACACCCAGCACGCCGGTCGGCCCTTCGTACTTCGAGGGCTCGAAGCCGAGCGCCGCGGCCAGCTCGGGGTCCGTCGCGCTGGCGGTGACGGGGATCGGCCGGGTGTGGGGGCTGTCGGCGAGCAGCGCGCCGAGCAGGACGCACATCTCGACACCCAGCGCCTCGACGACCTTGAGGAGCTCGTCGCAGAACGGCCGCCACCGCATGTTGGGCTCGATGCCACGGAGCAGCACGATGTCGCGCGGGGCGTCAGGGGGCGTGGCCACCATGATGCGGGTCGTGGGCCAGGTGATCGTGCGGGCGCCGTCCTCGCCGAGCGCGACGGTCGGCCGGTTGACCTGGAAGTCGTAGTAGTCGTCGGAGTCGAGAGCGGCGACGGTGCGGGCCTTCCACACCTCCGCCAGGTGGTCGAGGGTGGCGGTGGCGGCGTCGGCGGCGTCGTTCCACCCCTCGAAGGCCGCGAGTACGACGGGATCCCGCAGGTTCAGCGAGCCCTCGAGCTCGATCACGTGGTCGTCCTCCTCGTCGTCGGGCACGCGCCAGCACCCACGCGCCGGCCGCGCCCAGGCCAGCCTACGTGCCCACGCCCTTCCACACGCTGCGACCTGCCGCCCGCGCACCGCGACACCGGTCTCGGAGCGCAAGAAGCCAGTCCGCGGATTGGAACGCGTGAGTAGTCTTGGCGGTTCGGACCACTGACATCTGCCGTCCACGCCCGAGGAGCCCCACTGTGACCCGTAGCGCCGCCCTCTTCCGCCAGACGCTTCGCGAGCGTGTCCTCGTGGCGGATGGTGCTATGGGCACGATGCTGCAGGCCCACGACCCCACCCTGGACGACTTCGAGGGGCTCGAGGGCTGCAACGAGGTCCTCAGCGTCACCCGACCTGACATCATCCGCGCCATCCACGACGCCTACTTCGCGGTCGGCGCCGACTGTGTCGAGACCAACACGTTTGGTGCCAACTTCGCGGCTCTGAACGAATACGACATCGCGGACAGGATCTACGAGCTGTCCGAGGCCGGCGCCCGGCTGGCGCGCGAGGTGGCCGACGGCTACAGCACGCCCGACCACCCGCGCTGGGTCCTCGGCTCGGTGGGTCCGGGTACCAAGCTGCCCACCCTCGGGCATGTGACGTTCGCGAAGCTGCGCGACGCCTACCAGCAGGAGGTCGCCGGCCTGATCGACGGTGGCGCCGACGCGGTGATCGTCGAGACTGCCCAGGACCTCCTGCAGGCCAAGGCCGCCCTGCTCGGCGCCAAGCGGGCCGCGTCGGCCGCAGGGGTCGATCTCCCGATCATCGCGTCCGTGACCGTCGAGACGACCGGTGCGATGCTGCTCGGCTCCGAGATCGGCGCCGCCCTGACCGCACTCGAACCCCTCGGCATCGACGTGATCGGGCTCAACTGCGCGACCGGCCCGGCCGAGATGAGCGAGCACCTGCGCTACCTCGCCCGGCACGCGCGTACCCAGCTGTCCTGTATGCCCAACGCCGGGCTGCCCGAGCTCACCTCCGACGGTGCGGCCTATCCGCTGACGCCCGCGGAGCTCGCGGACGCCCACGAGACCTTCACCCGTGACTACGGCCTGTCGCTCGTCGGCGGCTGCTGCGGCACCACACCCGAGCACATCCGCCAGGTCGTCGAGCGGGTACGCGGCAACGAGGTCACCCGGCGCGAGCCGCAGTCGGAGCCCGGGATGGCGAGCCTGTACCAACACGTGCCGTTCCAGCAGGACACGTCGTACCTCGCGATCGGCGAGCGCACCAACGCCAACGGCAGCAAGGCGTTCCGTGAGGCCATGGTCAACGGCCGCTGGGACGACTGCGTCGACATCGCCCGCGCCCAGATCCGCGACGGCTCGCACATCCTCGACCTCTGTGTCGACTACGTGGGCCGCGACGGGGTCGCCGACATGCGCGAGGCCGCATCCCGGCTCGCCACCGCGTCGACGCTGCCGATCATGCTCGACTCCACCGAGCCGCCGGTGATCGAGGCGGGTCTGGAGATGTTCGGCGGCCGGTGCGCCGTCAACTCCGTCAACTTCGAGGACGGCGAAGGTCCCGAGAGCCGGTTCGCCCAGGTGATGCCGCTGATCCGCGAGCACGGCGCCGCCGTTGTCGCGTTGACGATCGACGAAGAGGGGCAGGCGCGGACCGCCGAGACGAAGGTCGCGATCGCCGAACGCCTGATCGACACCCTCACGCACACGTGGGGGATGGCCGAGGGCGACATCCTCGTCGACTGCCTGACCTTCACCCTCGCCACCGGGCAGGAGGACAGCCGCAAGGACGGCATCGAGACGATCGAGGCGATCCGACGGCTGAAGGAAGCGCACCCCGACGTGCAGACGGTCCTCGGCCTGTCCAACATCTCGTTCGGGCTCAACGCCGCGGCCCGTCAGGTGCTCAACTCCGTCTTCCTGCACGAGTGTGTGAAGGCGGGGCTCGACTCGGCCATCGTCCACGCCAGCAAGATCCTGCCGATCTCGCGGATCCCCGAGGAGCAGCAGAAGGTTGCCCTCAACCTGGTCTATGACAAGCGGAGCAAGGGCTACGACCCACTCCAGGAACTCCTGGAACTCTTCGCCGACGTCAAGACGGCCGACGCCAAGGCCTCCCGGGCGGAGGAGCTCGCCTCGCTCCCACTCGGCGAACGCCTCCAACGCCGCATCATCGACGGCGAGGGCAACGGCCTCGACGCCGACCTGCAGGAGGCGCTCGACAGCGGACGCGCTGCCCTCGAGATCGTCAACGACGAGTTGCTCGCGGGCATGAAGGTCGTCGGCGAGCTGTTCGGCAAGGGCGAGATGCAGCTGCCGTTCGTGCTGCAGTCCGCCGAGGTGATGAAGGCCGCGGTCGCGTTCCTCGAACCCCACATGGAAAAAACCGACGACGAGGGCAAGGGCACCATCGTGCTCGCCACCGTCAAGGGCGACGTGCACGACATCGGCAAGAACCTCGTCGACATCATCCTCACCAACAACGGCTACACGGTTGTCAACCTCGGCATCAAGCAGCCGATCACCCACATCCTCGACGCGGCGGAGGAGCACCGCGCGGACGCGATCGGGATGTCGGGCCTGCTCGTCAAGAGCACGGTGATCATGAGGGAGAACCTCGAGGAGATCAACACGCGGGGCAAGGCCGACCAGTGGCCGGTGCTGCTCGGCGGGGCCGCACTGACCCGCGCGTACGTCGAGGAGGACCTCGCCGGGCTCTACCAGGGCGAGGTCCGTTACGCCCGTGACGCGTTCGAGGGACTCCGGCTGATGGACGCCGTGATGGGCGTCAAGCGGGGCGTGCCCGGCGTGGAGCTCCCCGCGCTGCGGCAGCGGCGGGTACGGACCACCCAGCTGAAGGAGACGCCGCCGGAGGAGATGCCGGCGCGGTCCGACGTCGCCGTCGACAACCCGGTACCCGACCCGCCGTTCTGGGGCGACCGCGTGGTCAAGGGCATCCCGCTGGCCGACTACGCCACGATGATCGACGAGCGGGCGCTCTTCCTCGGCCAGTGGGGCCTCAAGCCTGGTCGCGGCAAGGACGGGCCGTCCTACGACGAGCTCGTGGAAACCGAGGGCCGGCCGCGGCTGCGGGCGCTGCTCGACCGCGTACAGACCGACGGTCTTCTCGAGGCCGCGGTGGTCTACGGCTACTACCCGGCCGTGAGCAAGGGCGACGACCTGCTCGTCCTCGATGACGACGGCGCCGAGCGGTGCCGGTTCACGTTCCCGCGGCAGCGCCGGGACCGGCACCTGTGTCTCGCCGACTTCTTCCGCCCGGAGGACTCCGGCCAGACCAACGTCGTCGGCTTCACCGTCGTCACGATCGGGTCGAGGATCAGCGAGGCGACGGCGAAGCTGTTCGCGGGCAACCACTACCGCGAGTACCTCGAGCTGCACGGACTCTCGGTCCAGCTGGCGGAGGCGCTGGCGGAGTACTGGCACGCCCGGATCCGCGGCGAGCTCGGCTACGAGGGCGAGGACGACCGCGACGACATGCAGACGATGATCCACAAGCTCGGTTACCGCGGGGCGCGGTTCTCCCTGGGCTACGGCGCCTGCCCCGATCTCGAGGACCGGGCCAAGATCGTCCGGCTCCTGCAGCCCGACCGGATCGGCGTCAAGCTGTCGGAGGAGTTCCAGCTCGATCCCGAGCAGTCGACGGACGCCATCGTCGTGCACCACCCCGAGGCGAAGTACTTCAACGCCTGAGCAGGCGTGCCGCCCTCACGTTGGCGGCAGCTGCGTTACTCGAACCCGCTCGAGGGGTCAGCTTCTGTAGACCGACGGACGTCGCGGTCCACAGAAGCTGACCCTCGTTGCTGCCGACGCGCCCGCGCCCGGGTTGGCTCAAGGGACCCTTCATCCAACGGCTCCCCGGCTGGCCGCACGGCTGGACCCAGCGGCCCCAGTGCCCGTTCACCCGCCCGCACTTCGTCATCCCTGCCCACGTTCGCCGTGACCAGCCGAGCCGGGCTGAGGTCGACCGCGCCCGACCAGCCGCTCCGCCGCCCTCGGTGGTCCGGCCTGCTGCCCCGATGATCCACTCTGACGCTTTGTGTAGATACTGTCAGGATGTCCGATTCGGGGGCGACCGCGAGGCGCGAGCAGATTCTCGACGCCGCGGTCAGGTGCTTCGGCCGGTACGGCTACCGGCGTACCTCGATGGAGGTCATCGCCCAGACCGCGAGACTGTCCCGCCCCGCGCTGTACCAGTACTTCACCGGCAAGGAGGAGGTCTTCCGCGCGATGGGCGTGCGCATGCTCGATCGCGCCTCACCCAGGCGGAGGCCGTCCGGCGTCGGCGTGGGTCACTCGCCGACCGGCTCTGCGGCGTCCTTACCGTCCAGCTCGACCTCGAGGCGGCCTCGATCTCGGCCCACGACGTGGCGGTGGTCCTCATCGATGCCGTGAGCGGGATCGAGCGGGAGGCCGCGGCACCACGGGTCCTGCACCGGAGGATGCGGCAGCTGGTCGACCTCGTGCTCGGCGGCCTCGCCCGCAGAGACTGACGACCCGGCGTGGCCGTCCCGATCGGTGACGGGATGCTGACGATCCGAAACCCCGCCTGCTCATTCGTTGCGTAATTGGGACGCTGGCCGCGCCCTCCCGACATTCCGGTACCGGACATCGACGGCTATGGTGCGGGGCGGGCCGCAACCCGGCCCTTCCGTTGACGACTGAGGTGGAAGATGCGACCAAGCACGAACCGCAGGCTCCGGGCGCTGGCGGCGGGGAGCACGTTGGTGCTCGCCCTCGCGGCGTGCGGCGGTGGCAGCGGGGACGGCGCCTCCAGCAGTGGTGGCACCGAGGCCAACGACAAGGCCCCCTTGGTGTTCGGCACGACCGACGCCTTCGGCACGGTCGACCCGAGTGGCTCCTACGACAACCCCGGTTGGGAGATCCTCTACAACAGCGCCCAGACGCTCCTCTCGATCCCGCCGGGCGGCACCGATCCCGAGCCGGATGCGGCGCAGAAGTGTGAGTTCAGCGACCCCAAGACCTACACCTGCACGATGCCGAAGGGGCGCACCTTCTCCGACGGCAGCCCGCTGACGAGCAAGGACGTGAAGTTCACGTTCGACCGGATGCTCAAGATCGCCGATCCCAACGGCCCGTCGAGCATCTTTGCCGACCAGTTGGAGTCGACCGAGGCACCCAACCCGGAGACGGTGACCTTCCACCTGAAGATCGCCGACGCGACGTGGCCCTTCCGGTTGACCACCGGTGCCGCGTCGATCGTGCCGGACGAGAAGTACCCCGCCGACAAGCTCCAGCCGATGAAGAACGGCAACATCATCGGTTCCGGGATCTACAAGGTCACGAAGTACGACCCGTCGCAGCAGATCGTGCTCGAGCCCAACGAGAAGTACGCCGGCAACAAGAAGCTCGCCAACGGCAAGGTGCTCGTACAGGTCTACAAGGACGAGGCCAGCCTCAAGAGCGCGGTCGAGAGTGGCGAGGTGCAGGTGGCCTACCGCTCCCTGTCCCCGACCCTGCTCAAGGACCTCGAGACCAACGGCGCCGCCAAGAAGGTCAAGGTCGTGAAGGGTGACGGCACCGGCATCCAGTACCTCACCTTCAACACCAAGAAGGGCCCCTTCGCCAAGAAGGAGGTGCGTCAGGCGGCCGCTGCCCTGATCGACCGCGCCGAGATCGCGTCGTCGGTCTACAACGACACCGTGACGCCTCTCTACACGATGGTGCCGAAGGGCCTGCCGGGTCACCAGGAGACCTTCAAGACCACGTTCGGCGAGCAGCCCGACGCCGCCAAGGCCAAGAGCCTGCTCCAGAAGGCCGGTGTGAAGACACCGGTGTCCGCGCAGCTGTGGTTCAGTCCCGACCACTACGGCGAGGCCTCGGCCGACATGTACGCCGAGATCAAGCGGCAGCTGGAGGCGAGCGGTCTGTTCAAGATCGCACTGAAGTCCGCGTCGTGGGAGCAGTACAAGGCCGACTACGCCGCCGGCGCCTACAGCGGATGGCAGCTGGGCTGGTACCCCGACTTCCCCGACACCGACAACTACCTGTCGCCGTTCTACGCCACGAACAACTTCATCGGTGACGGCTACGGCTACTCCAACAAGAAGGTCGACCAGCTCCTCACCAAGGAGAAGTCCGCGTCCGACCAGGCCGAGCGGCAGGCAGCCTTCGAGGAGATCCAGGCCGTCGCGGTCGAGGACGTGCCGGTGATCCCGCTCTGGCAGGACAGCATGATCGCCGCGGTGAGGGAGGGCGTGACCGGCGTCGAGAAGACGTTCGACCCGCTCTACACCTTCCGGTTCTGGCTCGTCGACACGAGCAAGGCGCAGGAGTAACACCCGGCACCGAACGCCCGTGGGGGCTTCGTCATCACGCACACCGATGACGGAGCCCCCGGGTGTTTGCCGGCGCAGGGCCGCGGCGTGCCAGCGCCCCTGGCACGCCGGGTGCCCGTCGACGCAGACCCACACGATGAGAGGAAGGTGACGCCTGGCAATGGCCGCCCGATCCGGCTCGATGCGGCAGTACCTCGTCGTCCGCCTGCTCCTGGTGGTACCGAACGTGTTCGTACTCCTGACCCTCGTGTTCCTCCTGCTCCGCGTGGCACCGGGCGACCCCGTCTCGGCGGCGCTCGGTGGCCGCCTTCCCGCCGAGGAACTCGCCAGACGACGGGCGGCCGGGGGGTACGACGACCCGATCCTCGTGCAGTTCTGGAACTACCTGAGCAACGTGTTGCGCGGTGACTTCGGCTCGTCCATCCGGGACAACCGTTCGGTCACCGACATCCTCGTCGTCAACGGCGCGGCGACCCTGAGCCTCGCCGTCTCCGCCGTGCTCATCGCTCTCGCCCTCGGCATCCCGCTGGGTCTGCTGGCGGCGCGCTACCGCAACTCCTGGCTCGACGTCGTCATCCGCATCTTCGGCGTCCTCACCTACGCCGCGCCCGTCTTCTTCGTCGGCGTCGTCGCGATCGTGGTCTTCACCTCGACCCTCGGACTCCTTCCGTCGGGTCAGCAGGCCAGCCCGATCGCCCAGGCGACGGTCGATCCCGTGACCCACATCTTCCTGCTCGACGCCCTGCTGGCCGGTGACTCCGACGCGTTCGTCGACGGACTCGAGCATCTCGTCATGCCCGCGGTCACGCTCGGACTCCTCGTGACAGGGGTCTTCATCCGGCTGATCCGGGTCAACGTCGCGCAGACGCTGCGCGACGACTACGTCGAGGCCGCCCGCGCCCGTGGCATCTCCGAGCGCAGGGTGGTGTTCCAGCACGCGTTCCGCAACGCCATGGTGCCGTTCGTGACCGTGCTCGGGCTCCAGGTGGCGCTGCTCCTCGGCGGCGCGATCCTCACCGAGACGACGTTCAGCTGGCCGGGCATCGGTTCGCAGCTGGTGCAGTACATCAACGCCCGCGACTACGTGGCGGTCCAGGGGATCATGACGGTCTTCGCTCTCATCGTCGTCGGGATCAGCCTGCTCATCGACTTCGTCAACGCGCTCATCGACCCGAGGGTGAGGTACTGATGGCGATCACTCCGACGGTCCAGGCCGGCGAGCCGCTGCACGACTCGGGCCGGCACTCGTTGCTGTCCCGCGTGGCGTTCGTCGTCGCGACGCCGTACCGCCAGTCCGCCGGCATCGCGCGGGGCATGCTCGTCGCGGGCACCGTCCTCACGGGTCTGATGGTCGTGGTGGCGATCTTCGCCCCACTCATCGCGCCGTACCGCTTCGACCAGGTGGCAGGCGCCGACGGCGCCAGGTTCCCCAAGCAGGCCCCGCCGTCGGGGGAGCACCTCTTCGGCACAAGCGTGCAGACGTTCGACGTGTTCTCCCGGGTGGTCTGGGGCACCCGCACCGAGCTCAAGGTCGTGCTCCTGTCCCTGGTGCTGACGATCGTCATCGGGGTCACCCTCGGGCTGGTGTCCGGATTCGTCGGCGGCTGGCTCGACCGCGTGCTGGTGCTCGTGATGGATGCGCTGTTCGCGTTTCCGTACCTCCTGCTGGCGATCGTCGTGGCGTTCCTCCTGGCGGACAAGCTCGGCGGCGGCATCACCACCGCGGCGGCGGCCATCACGGCGGTCTACATCCCGCAGTACTTCCGCGTGGTCCGCAACAGCACCGTGAGCGCCAAGGAGGCGACGTACGTCGAGGCCGCGCGGGCGCTCGGCGCGCCGCCGGCCACGATCATGTCGCGCTACCTGTTCACCAACGTCGTCCAGAGCGTCCCGGTCATCGCCACCCTGAACGCCGCGGACGCGGTGGGAACCCTTGCGGCATTGGGCTTCCTCGGCTTCGGGATCCAGCCCACCGAGGCCGCTGAGTGGGGCTACGACCTCAACCGCGCGATCGACGACGCGACCTCCGGCATCTGGTGGACCGGCGTCTTCCCGGGTCTTGCGATCGTCCTGCTCGTGATGGCGTTGACGTTCGTCGGCGAGGGCCTCAACGAGACCCTCAACCCGACTCTGCGGATCCGGCGGCTGCTGCCGGTGGTCCTGCCACCGCGCACGCCGGCGCCGCCCGCGGAGCCCACGCTCGCCGAGCCACCCACCGGCGTCGCGGCGGGCGACCGCGCCGACGCCGGCCAACCGCGGCAGGAGGAGGGCCGATGACCCAGACGTCCCTGCCCGAACCCGTGCTCTCGGTCCGCGACGCCCGGGTGTGGTACGGCTCCGAACGCGGACCTGTCCGGGCGGTCGACGGTGTCTCGTTCGACGTACGCCCGGGCGAGACGCTGGGGCTCGTAGGGGAGTCCGGCTGCGGCAAGTCCTCGCTCGGGCGCGGCCTGCTCGGACTCCTGCCGGTCGGCGCGAAGGCTGACGGCGAGATCGTCTTCAAGGGTGCCGACCTGCTCAAGACCGGCCACCGCGAACGCGACAGCCTGCGCGGACCCGAACTCGGGATGATCTTCCAGGAGCCGCTCACCCGGCTCAACCCGCTGATGCGGATCTCGCAACACTTCGAGGAGACCCTGCGCACCCATGCGCCGCGGATCGGCAAGGACGAGATCCGCCGACGGTCGATCGAGACGCTCCGCAAGATGGGCATCCCGCCGACGAGGTACCACGCGTACCCCCACGAGTTCTCCGGCGGCATGCGGCAGCGGATCATGATCGCGCTCGCCCTGGTGCTGCGGCCGGCGTTCGTGGTGGCCGATGAACCCACGACCGCGCTCGACGTCCTCGTCGAGGCGCAGATCATCGGGATCCTCGCCGACCTCCGCCGCAACTTCGACACCGCGCTCCTCCTCATCACGCACAACCTCGGCATCGTCGCCGAGGCGTGTGACCGGGTAGCGGTGATGTACGCCGGCCGCATTGTCGAGGAGGGCGACGCACGGGAGGTGTTCTCCGCACCGCAGCACCCCTACACCCGAGAGCTGCTGCGTTCGACGATCTCGCTGGAGACCACCGGCCTGCACTACATTCCCGGAGCGCCACCGGACTGCGTGACGCCGCCGCCAGGATGCCGGTTCCATCCGCGGTGCCCGAACGCGATGACGGTCTGCCGCGAACAGGATCCCGTCGAGGTCAGGACGGCTGGCGGCACCCGGGTGTCGTGTTGGCTGCACGGGCCGGCGGACCTGGTGCCCGACGGCGCCACCGCGCCCCTCGTACGAGAGGAGATCGGCGTTGCCGACGAAGCCTGACGCACCCACCGTGGCGCCGGAGCGAGCCGCCGACGACGTGATGGTCGACGTCCGCGGGCTCGAGGTCCACTATGCGCTCCGCGGGAGTTCACTCGGTCGGCTCGTGGGCGCCGGCGGCGGAGTCGTCCGTGCCGTCGACGGCGTGTCGTTCCAGCTGCGCACCGGCGAGGTGCTCGGACTGGTCGGCGAGTCCGGTAGCGGCAAGACGACCCTCGGGCGTGCCCTGCTCGGTCTCGTACGCCCCACGGGCGGCGAGATCAGGTACCGCGGGCACGACCTCGGCGCCATGTCCGAACGCCACCTGCGGCCGCTGCGGCGCAACCTCCAGATGGTGTTCCAGGACCCGAGCGCCGCCCTCAACCCCTCGATGGACATCGAGACGGCGGTCGGCCATCCGCTGAAGATCCACAAGGTGGGGTCCAGCCGCGACGAGCGCCGCGCCATGGTCGTGGCGGCGCTGGAGCGGGTCGGCCTCGCTCCGGTCGAGAGGTTCCTGACGAAGTACCCCGCCGACCTGTCCGGCGGCCAGAAGCAGCGGGCGGTGATGGCCCGGTCGATCATCCTCGGCCCGGAGCTCCTCGTCGCCGACGAGCCGATCTCCATGCTCGACATGAGCGTACGCGCCAAGATCCTCGAGCTGATGCTGGACCTGAAGCGCGACCTCGACCTGACCTACGTCTACATCACCCACGACCTCGCGACCGCGAAGTTCTTCTGCGACCGGGTCGCGATCATGTATCTCGGCCGGATCGTCGAGATCGGACCGACCGCGGAGATCTTCGCCGACCCCAAGCACCCCTACACCAAGGCGTTGCTGCGCGCGATCCCCGAGCCCGACCCGAGCCGTACGGTGCCGCGCGACCTGCCGCGTGGCGAGATTCCCGACGCCGCGGCGCCACCGCTCGGCTGTTCGTTCCACCCGCGGTGCCCCGCGGCGTTCGACAAGTGCGGCTGGGAGACCCGTGACCTGCGCGCCCTGCTGGAGCAGCGCTGGCTCGACCTCGACGAGGAGACCTACACCGCCGAGCGCGCGACGGTGGCCAACCTCGACACGCTCGACCGCCCGGGGCATCAGGCGCGGCTCACACCGGGCCGCGGCCGAGGAGTGGCCGACGTGACCACCCTGGTGGAGCGGCTTCGCGACGCGGACGCCGACGAGCCACTGTGGCGGGGCGTCCGTCGCCTCGACTCCGACGACGAGGGCGTCACGATCGACTTCGACCCGGGGGAGGACCCTCGACTTCGCCCGGCAGGCGGCGTCGACGTGGCCTGCCACCTGTACTGACCGGCGTGCGTTGAGATCCCACCACTCGGTCACGGCAGCCCGCGTCAACGCGGTCCCTCGCCGCCGCTCGACCGTCGCCCTCCTCGTCGGCGTGGCGTTCATGAACATCGCCATGGTTCCGGCGAGCACCGTCGCCACCCTCATCGCCTCTGACCGGGTGGGCGCGGCCTGGAGCGGCGTTCCGGCCGCTGGCGGAGTGTTGGGAACAGCGCTCGGCGCGTTCACTCTCGCGACACTGATGCGCCGGCGCGGCCGCCGGTTCGGTCTGCTGCTCGGCTACTCGGTGGCCGCTGTCGGTGCCGGTGTCGCCATCCTGGCGGTCCTGCTCGGGGCGGTTCCCCTGCTCGTCGTCGGCATGGCACTGCTCGGCGTCGGCAACGGGGGCGCGCAGCTCTCGCGGTACGCCGCCGCGGACCTCTATCCCCCCGAGCGCAGGGGGCTCGTTCTCGGCGTCATCGTCTGGGGCGGGACCGTCGGTGCGCTCATTGGGCCGAGCCTGATCGCCCCAGCTGCAGACGTGGCACGGCGAGCTGGCACCTTCGCGTTCGCGGGGCCGTACGCGCTCGCGTTGTTGACGACTGTCGCCGCCGCTGCCGCGGCCGCGGTGTTGCCACGGCTTCGGGCTCCGGGTGAGCCCACCGTCGGCGGCGTCGCCGGAGGCGCCGCGCAGCCCAGGCTGTCCGGACAGGTGACGGCCGCCGTACGCCTGCCGGCGGTGCGGGTCGCGCTTGCGGGGATGGTGGCGGCACAGCTCGCGATGGTCGCCGTGATGACGATGACGCCGCTGCAGCTCCATCAGCACGGTCACGGCCTCGACGTGGTGGGCTGGGTGCTCAGTGCTCACCTGGTCGGGATGTTCGCCCTCTCGCCGTTGTCGGGACGGATCGTCGACCGTTGGGGTGGCCGTACGGCGATCAGCTGGGGAGCCGGCACGCTCATCGCCTCGGCCGTCGTCTCGATCGCCGCACCAACCTCCCACACCACCGGGCTTCCGATCGCCCTGTTCCTCCTGGGGTACGGCTGGAACCTGTGCTTCGTCGGAGGGAGCGCCCTCCTCAGTCAGGACCTTCCTGCCGACTCGAGAACCCAGCTGCAGGGCGTCGTCGATGCGTTCGTGTGGGCCTCGTCGGCTCTGGCAAGCCTCTCCGCCGGCGCGGTCTTCGCGGGCGGAGGCTACGTGTTCCTGGCGCTGGCATCCGGGCTGCTCGCCCTCTCGCCGTTGGCCGTCATGCTCCTGCACCGGCAGAGTGCGAAGACTCAACCTCGATGAGGTCCGCCCACCTCTCCGGCGGATGAGCTCGTGCCCGGGCGGATCAGTGCCCGGGCGGATCAGTGCCCGGGCGGATCAGTGCCCGGGCGGATCAGGCCGCTCTCGTAGGCGAAGACCACGGCCTGGACCCGGTCGCGGAGTTTGAGCTTGGCCAGCACGTTGCCGACATGGGTCTTCACCGTCGTCTCCGAGACGTAGAGCTCGCGGGCGATCTCGGCGTTCGACATCCCACGTGACATCAGGCGGAGCACCTCTCGCTCGCGATCCGTGAGCCGGCCGAGCAGGGCGTCGGACTGTCCACTGCCGTGGGAGAGGTTGTCCGCGAACTTGTCGAGCAGCCGCCTGGTCACCGTGGGAGCGACCACCGCGTCGCCGCGGGCCACGATCCGGATCGCCGTCACCAGGTCGTCGGGCGGTACGTCCTTGAGCAGGAAGCCCGACGCTCCGGCGCGGAGTGCCTCCACGATGTACTCGTCGAGGTCGAACGTCGTGAGGATCAGCACCTTGATCCGGCTGGCGCGAGCGGCCCCCGTGATCCGTCGGGTGGCCTCGACGCCGTCCATCCGGGGCATCCGGATGTCCATGAGGACGACGTCGGGCTGGAGCACCCTCGCCTCCTCGACGGCCTTCTCACCGTCACCCGCCTCGCCGACGACGGCGATGTCGGTCTCAGACTCGAGGATCATCCGGAAGCCGGTACGCAGCAGCGGCTGGTCATCGACGAGGAGGACGCGGACAGGTCCTCCAGCCGCGGAGCCCGGCGGGTCGGTGCGGTCCGGCGACTCGGTCACGTGTGGGCCTCCTCCAGGGGTAGTCGCGCCTGCACCTCGAACCCGCCGACGGAGCGGGAACCGGTGCGCAGCGTCCCGCCGTTCAGCGTCACGCGTTCGCGCATGCCCACCAGCCCGTGGCCCGGCCGGTCAGAACCTACCGCCCGACCGCCCGCTGCCCTCCGACGGCTGCCGTCGTCGGTCACGCCGACCACGACGGCATCGGGTTCGTACCGCAGAAGGACGGCGGCCCGCGTCGGCCCGGCATGTCGGAGCGTGTTGGTCAGGGACTCCTGGACCACGCGGAAGATCGCCAGGTCGACTCCCGTCGGCAGGAGCCTCGGCTCTCCGACGACCGTCAGATCGACCTCGAGCCCGGCCTCGCGGGCCCGCGTGAGCAACGGCCCGAGCTCGGCCACACCGGACTGCGGGAAGAGCTCGCCCGTGGTGGCGGTCGACTCGTCGGTGTCCGTGCTCCGCAGGGCACCCACGATGCGTCGCATCTCCACGAGCGCGGCGCGCCCGGTCTCCTCGACCGCCTGCATCGCCTCGACACTGCGTTCGGGTGACCGGTCGATCATCCGCCGCGCGGCCGCCGCCTGGACGGTCATCACGCTGACGTGGTGGGCCACGACGTCGTGCAGCTCGCGCGCCATCCGGGCGCGTTCCTCGGCAAGTGCGGCCCGCAGCTCGGCGGTGTTCGCGCGTTCCAGCCGGTCGGCACGGTCCTCGAGCTCGGCGAGGTACAGCCGCCGGGTCCGAACGGCCCGGCCAACGATCCAGACGCCGGCATAGATGAGGACCTGCGAACCCAGGGTCCACACGTCGAGACTCATCCCCTGGTCGGCGAGGGCCTCGCGGTTGACGTACAGGAAGACGATGGAGCCGACGGTGGCCGCGAAGGTCAGGACGAGGCCACGGACGACCGTCGTGTACGCGCCGAGGGTGTAGAGCGCGACGAGCATGGCGAACGAGCCGCCGAACGAGCTGTAACCGAGGAACCCGAGTGCCATGTACGACCCGCCGACGACCAGGGCAGCCGCGAAGGGCCGCGACCGGCGCACGGCGAGCGGGAGGGCTGCGAGCACGTTGAGCGCGACGCCCCAGGCGTCCGGGCCACGGAACGTCATGCCGGCGTACGTCGGGTAACCGAAGAGGCCGAGGAGGTTCACCGCCGCCAACACGGCGGCCAGGGAGGTGTCGAGGGCCAGTGGGTGGGAACGGACCCACTGCCATGGTCCAGCGCGGTAGTGCACGGTCTGAGAGTAGGTGGCGCCGGTCGGCCCGACCCTCCTACCGCCTGCCGAGATGATCCGCTGCCGCCTCCGCCTGACGGTGGAGGCCGCGCACGGGGCGGGCCCGCCTGCGGCCGGTGATCGACTCGGCGGCCCGACTGGGTGCCGGCCCGACTGGGTGCGCGGCGGGCCCGGCGCCGGGCCCGAGTGACCGCACGGGCCCCGGACGGCCGTCGCCGCCCGGCCCTCCCATCCTGCGGGCTAGAGGTCGACCAGCGACGTGTGCGGCGACGGCGCCTCCGAACCGCTCGCATTGGCGGGATCGGCGTCGGCAACCGGCAGCGGTGGCGGGGTGCCGCCCCACGCCGGGCAGCGGACCTTGTGGTCGCACCAGTCGCACAGCGGTCCGGGGCTGGCCTTCCAGTCGCCGGTCGTCCGGGCCCGGTCGATCGCCTCCCACAACGCCAGGAGCTTGCGCTCGGTGGCCCGGAGGTCGGCCTCGTCGGGTGCGTACCGCAGCACGTCGCCGCTGCCGAGATAGACCAGCTGGAGCAGCCGGGGGACCACCCCGCGGAGCCGCCACAGCACCAGGGCGTAGAACCGCATCTGGAACATCGCGCGCTGCTCGTAGCCCGGCCGGGGTGCCTTGCCGGTCTTGTAGTCGACCACGCGCAGGGCGCCGTCCGGCGCCTCGTCGAGCCGGTCGACGTAGCCGCGCAGCATCAGGCCCGAGTCGAGGACGCACTCGACGTACATCTCCCGCTCGGCGGGCTCGAGGCGGGTCGGGTCCTCCAGAACGAAGTAACGGTCGAGCAGCCGACGAGCGCCGGCGAGGAACTCCTCCAGCCGCTCGGGATCGGGGGCGCCCTCGTCGCCGAAGAGCTCACCGAGGCCGGGCTCCGCCTCGAGCAACGCCTGCCACTGGGGCTCGAGCAGCGTGACGGCCTGCTCGACCGTGCGGCCCGCGGCTGGCAGGTCGAAGAGCCGCTCGAGGACGGCGTGGACGACGGTGCCGCGCACCGCCTCGGGACTCGGTCGCTCCGGGATCCGGTCGATCACCCGGAAGCGGTAGCGCAACGGACAGGTGACGAAGTCGCTCGCCCGCGACGGGGACAAAACGCCCAGCGCGGCCTGCGGTGCGTCCGACCCGGACGCCGTCGTCGGATCGGCACTCTGCTCTGCTGCGATCATGGTCTGAGAGCGTAGGGCAGCCCATGGACAGGTGGTGGTACGCCACCCGGCGATCCGGCAGGTGGGACGGTAGCGTGGGCGCACGGGTGTGATCCGCCCCGTGCAACGGGAACACCAACCCCTGAGCCGATCGTTCGCGAGACGACACGATCTCGGGAACGTCGAGCACGACGAAAGCAGGCGTGAGACAGGCGATGGCGCACGACGCGGAAGGTCACGACCCACGGCGCACTGCGCGCACGGAGGTGGGCGGACCGCGACCCGGTGCCGGACCCGCCGGAGCCGCCGGGGACGCATGGTGAGCCAGCTCAGCCCCGACAAAGGCGACAAGAGCGAGCCGCGCCGCGTCGGCTCCGTCCGGATCGCGCGTGTCGCGGGGGTGCCGGTCTACGTCAACCTGTCCTGGATCCTCGTCGCCCTCCTCATCGCGTACGTCTTCACACCGGTCGTCGAGCAGCAGGTGCCCGGCCTGGGCGTGTGGTCGTTCGTCGCCGCGTTCGGCTTCGCGGTCCTCCTCTACGGCTCGGTGCTCGTCCACGAGATCTCCCACGTGCTGGTCGCGCGCAAGTTCGGGTTGCCCGTCCGGGCCATCACCCTCCAGTTCCTCGGCGGACTCTCCGAGATCGAGCGCGAACCGGAGTCGCCCTGGCGGGAGTTCGCGGTCGCGGTGGTCGGCCCGATCACGTCCCTGCTGATCAGCGGCGCCGCCGCCCTCACCGCCACCATGGTCGGCGAGCCTCCGCTCCTCGAGCTGGCTCTGCTGCAGCTGGCCTGGGCCAACCTGCTCGTCGGGCTGTTCAACCTGTTGCCGGGGCTTCCGCTGGACGGCGGGCGGATCCTTCGTGCGGGCGTGTGGGCGGTCACGAAGCGCCCGCACCTCGGCACCACGGTCGCGGCCTGGGCGGGCCGGGCGGTCGCGGCCCTCGTCCTCGTCCTGCCGTGGACGGTCTTCGCGAGCAGGGGCGGGACACCGAGCGTGGTGCACATCGTGTGGAGCGTGATCCTCGCCATGTTCCTGTGGGCCGGTTCGACGCAGGCCCTCGCCTCCGCCCGCATCCGGGGCAGGCTGCCCGCGCTGCAGGCCCGCTCGCTCGCCCGTCGAGGCGTACCCGTCCCGTCCGAGCTGCCACTCTCGGAGGCGATCCGGCGGGCGCAGCAGTCCGGCGCGGGATCCCTCGTGGTCGTCGGCAGCGACGGCCGCCCCACCGGTCTCGTCAGCGAGGCGGCCGTCCTCGCGACGCCCGAGCACCGGCGTCCCTGGATGTCCGTCGGCGATGTCGCCCGCCGGATCGAGCCGGGTCTCGTCCTGAGCGTCGACCTCGCTGGTGAGGAACTCGTACGCGCGATGGGCGGCACCCCCGCGACCGAGTACCTCCTGGTCGAGCCGCAGGGCGGCATCTACGGCGTTCTCGCCACCGCCGACGTCGACGCGGCGCTGGCCCGGTCCTGACCTGGCGAGGCGCCTGTCTAAGCTGCCCGCCATGCCACCGTACGACCGCCCTGAAGGAGACGAACCCTCCGCCGTCGACGAGCCCGCCGACGCGTCAGCCGAGGAGCCCAGGGAGCCAGCCGACCTGCCGGTCGCCGACGCGCCCCCGGAGGAGGTCCATCCCCTCCAGCCCGGTGAGCAGGTACGCCTCGAGGACCCCAAGGGCCGCCGCCACCTGGTCACCCTGGAGCCCGGCAAGGTCTTCCACACCCACCGCGGCGGACTCGCGCTCGACGAGCTGATCGGCCAGCCGGAGGGCGTCGTCGTGAAGTCGACCGGCGGCGTGCCCTATCTCGCGCTGCGCCCACTCCTCGCCGACTATGTCCTCTCCATGCCGCGCGGTGCGACCGTCGTCTACCCGAAGGACGCCGCCCAGATCCTCCTCGCCGCCGACATCTATCCCGGCGCACACGTCGTCGAGGCCGGTGCCGGGTCGGGTGCCCTCACGTGTGCCCTCCTGCGGGCCGTGGGACCGTACGGCCAGCTCACGTCGTACGAACGCAGGGAGGACTTCGCCGCGATCGCCCGGCGCAACGTCGAGCGCTTCCTCGGCGGCCAGCAGCCCACCTGGGACCTCGTCGTCGGCGACGTCATGTCGGCGCCGTCCTCGCACCGGGTCGACCGGATCGTGCTGGACCTGCTCAATCCCTGGGACTGCGTCCCCTGGGTGTCGGCGGTGCTGCGGCCGGGTGGCGTCTTGTGCTGCTATGTCGCGACCACGACCCAGCTCGGGCAGCTGGTCGAACAGCTGCGGGCCCACGGCGGGTTCACCGAGCCGACCGCCAGCGAGACGCTCGTGCGCACCTGGCATGTCGAGGGCCTCTCAATCCGCCCCGACCACCGCATGGTCGGACACACCGGCTTTCTTGCGACGACCCGTCGGTTGGCCCCGGGGGTGACCGCACCCCGAAGGCGACGCCGTCCGGCACCCGGCGCCTATGGTGAGGACTACTCCGGTCCGAGGCCGGCAGGGGAGTAGGCAACGGCCCGGGGTTTCTGTCATACCGCTCCCCGACAAGGGAAACCGCACTGTGGGAAGTCTTCGCCGGTCAGCTGACGGAACGGCCACAATTCGCCATCGGTTAGTGACGTACAGCCTTGTGGGCATGACCAGTCGCCGCACCGGATATAGGGTCAGAAGCGCCGGCGCAGTGGCTCGGCGTGGAGCCACCAGCGGGTATGACCATGGACGCCCATGGACCCCTGGACAGGGACTGGGGAGGTGAGGGACGTGCCCGCACAAGATGACCGACGTGCGGCGCGCTCGCCGGACGAGCTCGCCAGCCAGATCACCTACCTCGAGGAGGAGGTTGCCGCTCTTCGGCGACGTCTCGCTGAGCAGCCGAGAGAAGGCCGTCAGCTCGAACAACGACTTGCCGAGGCACAGGCAATGCTTGCCAACGTCACGGCACAGAACGAACGCCTGGCCGCGACGCTGCGCGAGGCCCGCGAGCAGATCGTCACCTTGAAGGAAGAGGTCGATCGGCTCGCCCAGCCTCCCGCGAGCTTCGGGATATTCATCAACACCAACGACGACGACAGTGCCGACGTCTACACCGGCGGGCGCAAACTCCGGGTGACCGTAAGTCCGAGCATCGAACTCGACCGGCTGCGTCCTGGCCAGGAGGTCATGCTCAACGAGTCCTTCAACGTCGTCCGTGCTCTCAGCTACGAGCAGGTCGGCGAGGTCGTGATGCTCAAGGAGCTCCTCGAGGACGGCGAACGCGCCCTCGTCATCGGGCACACCGACGACGAACGCATCGCCCGGCTCGCCGAGCCCCTCCGCGACACTCCCATCCGCGCGGGCGACTCGCTGCTGTTCGAGCCCCGCTCGGGCTACGTCTACGAACGCATCCCCAAGACCGAGGTCGAGGAGCTCATCCTCGAGGAGGTCCCCGACATCAGGTACGAAGACATCGGCGGGCTCCGCAACCAGATCGAGCAGATCCGCGACGCCGTCGAGCTGCCGTACCTCCATGCCGACCTGTTCAAGGAACACCACCTCAAGGCACCCAAGGGCGTGCTGCTCTACGGCCCGCCCGGTTGCGGCAAGACCCTCATCGCCAAGGCCGTCGCCAACTCGCTCGCCAAGCAGGTGGCGCTTCGGGACGCCAAGACCGAGGGCAAGAGCTACTTCCTCAACATCAAGGGCCCCGAGCTCCTCAACAAGTACGTCGGCGAGACCGAGCGGCACATCCGCCTCGTGTTCCAGCGGGCCCGCGAGAAGGCCAGCGAGGGCACTCCCGTCATCGTGTTCTTCGACGAGATGGACTCGCTGTTCCGCACCCGTGGGTCGGGCGTGTCGTCCGACGTCGAGAACACCATCGTTCCCCAGCTCCTGTCGGAGATCGATGGTGTCGAGGGTCTGGAGAACGTCATCGTCATCGGCGCCTCCAACCGCGAGGACATGATCGACCCGGCGATCCTCCGGCCCGGCCGGCTGGACGTCAAGATCAAGATCGAGCGCCCGGACGCCGAGGCCGCGCGCGACATCTTCGCCAAGTACCTCATCACCCAGCTGCCCCTGCACGCCGACGATGTTGGAGAGTTCGCCGGCAACCGTGACGCCTGCATCCAGGGCATGATCCAGCGCACCGTGGAGCGGATGTACTCCGAGCTCGAAGACAACCGCTTCCTGGAGGTCACCTACGCCAACGGTGACAAGGAGGTCCTGTACTTCAAGGACTTCAACTCCGGCGCGATGATCGAGAACATCGTCAACCGGGCCAAGAAGATGGCGATCAAGGACTTCCTCGAGCTCCAGCAGAAGGGCGTCCGGATCCAGCACCTGCTCCAGGCCTGCGTCGACGAGTTCAAGGAGAACGAAGACCTGCCCAACACGACCAACCCCGACGACTGGGCGCGGATCTCGGGCAAGAAGGGCGAACGGATCGTGTTCATCCGTACGCTCATCCAGGGCAAGGAAGGTGCCGAAGCTGGCCGGTCGATCGACACGGTCGCCAACACCGGCCAGTACCTCTGATCCCTCGGTCCACCGTCAGCCCTCCATCGGATCGACCAGTGCACGACGGGTGCCCCGGCTCGGGTGAGCCGGGGCACCTGCCTGCGTCTTGGGCGTCGCCCGGCGTGGCCGGGCCGATCCGGCGATAATCGACAGAACGAGCCGATGCCCGGTCGGCCCTCCCGCGTACGCTCGAGGGAGGGCCTGGCGAGCGTTTCGCCGTCCGGGTGCTCGGTCGCTACTTTTGCGAGCCGCAGGGCCAGGCCACCGGCGACGAGGGAGTCCCATTGAGCGAGCTGAGCGAGCTCATCAGGTACGACGCGCGTGCGACGGCGGGGGCGCCCGCGGCGGAGCGAGGTCGGCCATGAGCGTGCGCCGCGTGATGGGTATCGAGACCGAGTACGGCATCTCGGTCGCCGGACAGCCGACCGTCAACCCGATGCTCTCGTCGTCCCAGGTCGTCAACGCCTACGCCGGCAAGGTCATCCGTGCCCGCCGAGCCCGCTGGGACTTCGAGGAGGAGAACCCGCTCCGGGACGCGAGGGGGTTCGACCTGGCCCGTGACATCGCCGACGAGGGGTCGCTCACCGACGAGGAGGTCGGGCTCGCCAACGCGATCCTGACCAACGGCGCCCGGCTCTATGTCGACCACGCCCACCCGGAGTACTCCTCGCCCGAGGTCACCAACCCGCGCGACGTCGTGCTGTGGGACAAGGCGGGGGAGCGGGTCATGCTCGAGGCCTCCCGCCGGGCGACCGAGCCCCCGCTGTCGACGACGATCCTGCTCTACAAGAACAACACCGACAACAAGGGCGCCTCCTACGGCTGTCACGAGAACTACCTCATGTCGCGCTCGACGGCTTTCGCCGACATCGTGCGCAACCTGACGCCGTTCTTCGTCACCCGCCAGGTGGTGTGCGGCGCCGGCCGAGTCGGGCTCGGGCAGGACGGCAGCCGGCACGGCTTCCAGATCAGCCAGCGGGCCGACTTCTTCGAGGTCGAGGTCGGCCTGGAGACGACGCTGAAGCGCCCGATCATCAACACCCGCGACGAGCCGCACGCCGACGCCGACAAGTACCGCCGGCTGCACGTCATCATCGGCGACGCCAACCTGTCGGAGGTGGCGACGTACCTCAAGGTCGGCACCACCGCGCTCGTGCTGTCGATGATCGAGGACGACTTCCTCACGACCGACCTCACCCTCGAGCATCCCGTCACCTCGTTGCACGAGGTGTCGCACGACCCCAGTCTCAAGCACCTGCTGACGCTCAAGAGCGGGCGGAAGCTCACCGCGATCCAGCTCCAGATGGAGTACCTCGAGAACGCCCGCAAGTACGTCGAGGACCGCACTGGCTCCGACACCGACCCGCAGACGCGCGACGTCCTCGACCGGTGGGAGTCGGTCCTCACCCGGCTCGAGTCCGACCCGATGTCGCTCGCCAGGGAGCTCGACTGGGTGGCGAAGCTGTCCGTCCTCCAGCAGTACCGCGAGCGCGACGGGCTCGAGTGGAGCCACCCCAAGCTGCAGCTGATCGACCTCCAGTACTCCGACCTGCGCCCCGAGCGCGGCCTCTACCCCCGTTTCGCCGCACGTGGACGGATGGAGCGGCTGCTGACCGAGGACGAGATCACCGCGGCCGTCCAGAGCCCGCCGGAGGACACCCGGGCCTACTTCCGGGGGCGCTGCCTCCAGCAGTACGCCGAGCACGTCGCGGCCGCGTCCTGGGACTCGGTCATCTTCGACCTGCCCGGCCACGAGTCGCTGCAGCGGGTGCCGACCCTGGAGCCCCTCCGGGGCACCAAGGCGCACGTGGGCTCCCTGCTCGACCGGTGCCGTACGGCGGAGGACCTGGTCAGGACGATCACCGGCGGCTAGGCCGGGAGCCCGCAGCCGGTCTGACCTGTCCGGCCGGCGCCTGTCTGACCGGCGTCTGTCCGACCGGCCGGACAGAGGCAGCTTAACCTGCTCCTCACACCCGCTGTCCGACAAAATCCGGCAGGGAGTATCAACCTGTCTCGCTCGGGTGCCTGCCTACGTCGGTCTGCGCTTGTAAGGTCCAAGTAGGCGAGTCGGGCGCAGCCCGCAGGGCAGCGGTCGGGGAGGGTGGTCACGATGGCACATGAAGGCGGCGGCCAACAGCACCGCACGACACGCAAGACGTCCGAGGACGAGGACGTCAGCGAGGTCCAGCAGGACGAGGCGACCAAGGAGCGCAAGGATCAGATCGACGAGGATGTCGACTCGATCCTCGACGAGATCGATGAGGTGCTCGAGGAGAACGCCGAGGACTTCGTGCGGTCCTTCGTCCAGAAGGGCGGCGAATAAGCCGATATGTTTCATCGTGCTGGCGTGCACCGCCGCTCGCGTTCGGGGCGGCGGTTCGCGCTCTGCGAGTAGGACCATCGAAGTCCTGACCGCGAGGCATGTTCCGACGACCCGGCCGATCTGCGCCGGGCCGCACTTTATCTGGAAGGAGATGTGTGGGCACCGACCGTGCAGGAGCCGGGCGTCTTCCTGATGCCCTCCTGACCCCTGGAACGTCGTCGTTCGCCGACTTCCTCGGGTCGTACGCCCCTGACCTACTGCCCGGGCGCCGCGTGCCGTCCGGCACACCGGCGGCCGAGGACGTGCCGCACGGCACCACGATCGTCGCGTCGACCTTCGACAACGGTGTCGTGATGGCCGGAGACCGCCGCGCCACGGCCGGCAACCTCATCGCCGTCCGCGACGTGGAGAAAGTCTTCCAGGCCGACGAGCACTCCATGGTCGCCTACGCCGGCAGTGCCGGTATCGGCGCGGAGCTGATCAGGCTCTTCCAGGTCGAGCTCGAGCACTACGAGAAGCTCGAAGGCGTCATGCTCTCGATGGAGGGCAAGGCCAACAAGCTCGGAATGCTCCTGCGCACCAACCTCGGGCTCGCCATGCAGGGCCTGGCGGTCGTCCCGCTGTTCGCCGGCTACGACCTCGAGACCGGGGCCGGCCGGATCTTCTCCTACGACGTCACCGGTGGCCGTTACGAGGAGCGCGAGTTCCACTCAATCGGTTCGGGCTCGTTGTTCGCACGCGGTGCGCTCAAGAAGCTCTACCAGCCCGACGCGAGCGAGGAGCAGGCGGTCGCCGCCTGTCTGCAGTCCCTCTACGACGCCGCCGACGACGACTCCGCAACCGGCGGACCCGACGTCATGCGGCGGATCTACCCACTTGTCGCGAGCGTCACCGACGGCGGGTTCCGCCGACTCGCCGACGACGAGGTCGCCGCACTTGTCGACCGCGTGCTCGCCGGCCGCATGCGCCGACCCGACGGCCCGTCCGTCGCCCCTCTCCCCGAAGGAGGCGACGCATCATGACGATGCCGTTCTACGTCTCGCCCGAACAACAGATGAAGGACCGGGCAGACTTCGCGCGCAAGAACATCGCCCGCGGCCGCGGGGTCGTGGTACTGCAGTACGACAACGGCATCGTCCTCGTCGCCGAGAACCGCTCCCGTGCACTGCACAAGATCAGCGAGATCTACGACCGCATCGCGTTCGCCGCGGTGGGCCGCTACAACGAGTTCGAGAACCTCCGGGTGGCGGGGCTGCGAAGCGCCGACGTCCGCGGCTACACCTACGACCGCCGCGACGTCACCGCCCGTGGTCTTGCGAACTTCTACGCGCAGGTGCTCGGCACCATCTTCTCCAGCGTCGGCGAGAAGCCCTACGAGGTGGAGCTGTTCGTGGCGGAGGTCGGCGAGTCCACCGACGAGGACCAGATCTACCGCCTGACCTACGACGGATCGGTCGCCGACGAACACGGCTTCGCCGTCATGGGCGGTTCCGCCGAAGGCATCGGCGCCTACCTCGAGCAGCACTACCGTGCGGGCCGTTCGCTGTCCGATGCCCTGTCGCTCGCCGTCGACGCCCTTGGCCACGACGGCGACGGTCCCCGAACCCTCGACGCCAACCAGCTCGAGGTGACGGTCCTCGACCGCACTCGCACCCAGAAACGGAAGTTCCGGCGACTTGTCGGACCCGGGCTGGATCGCCTCCTCGCCGCTGGCACCTCGGGTGCCAGTTCCTCCGGATCCGGCACCACGGGCACCTCGGGCACGAGCGGCCAGTCCACCGAAAACCCACCGGGTCCCAGAAGTCCGGAGAGTGGCGGGTCCACGGAAACGACCGACGGCCCGTAGCCGCATCGTGACCGGTCCGACTTTGCCGGCTTCGCCCCTGCGCTGCGACGAAGACATAGTGTGGTGACCATGGACCGCCGCATCTTCGGCCTCGAGAACGAGTACGGGGTCACGTGCACATTCCGGGGTCAGCGGCGCCTGTCTCCCGACGAGGTGGCCCGCTATCTCTTCCGTCGGGTGGTGTCGTGGGGGCGGAGCAGCAACGTCTTTCTCCGCAACGGCGCTCGGCTCTACCTCGACGTCGGCAGCCACCCCGAGTACGCCACGCCAGAGTGCGACTCGATCACCGATCTGGTCACGCACGACAAGGCGGGCGAACGCATCCTCGAGGGTCTCCTCGTCGACGCCGAACGCCGCCTACGCGAAGAGGGAATCGCGGGCGACGTCTACCTGTTCAAGAACAACACCGACTCGGCGGGCAACTCCTACGGCTGCCACGAGAACTACCTCGTGAGCCGGCACGGGGAGTTCTCCCGGTTGGCCGACGTCCTGATCCCGTTCCTCGTGTCCCGGCAGATCGTGTGCGGCGCCGGCAAGGTCCTGCAGACCCCGCGAGGTGCGGTCTATGCGGTCAGTCAGCGTGCCGAGCACATCTGGGAGGGCGTCTCGTCGGCGACCACCCGGTCGCGCCCCATCATCAACACCCGCGACGAGCCGCACGCCGACGCCGAACGCTACCGCCGGCT
The DNA here is from genome assembly GCA_963721745.1 of uncultured Actinomycetota bacterium. Taxonomy (GTDB): domain Bacteria; phylum Actinomycetota; class Actinomycetes; order Propionibacteriales; family Actinopolymorphaceae; genus Thermasporomyces. The sequence goes on from CAVRKO010000013.1 coordinate 619,937, forward strand.
GCACGTCATCGTCGGCGACTCCAACATGTCCGAGTCGACGACGCTGTTGAAGCTCGGCGCGACGGACCTGGTCCTGCGCATGGTCGAGTCCGGCCTGGTGCTGCGCGACCTGACGCTGGAGAACCCGATCCGTGCGATCCGCGAGATTTCGCACGACATCACGGGTCGCCGCAAGGTCCGGCTCGCCAACGGCCGCGAGGCCAGTGCGCTCGAGATCCAGGAGGAGTACTTCACCAAGGCGCGTGACTTCGTCGAACGCCGCGAGCTCGCGACGCCGACGGTCACCCGCGTACTCGACCTGTGGGAGCGGACGCTCAAGGCGGTCGACTCGGGCGACCTGACCCTCGTCGACCGCGAGATCAACTGGGTCGTGAAGTACCGCCTCATCTCGCGCTACCGCGCCAAGCACGGACTGTCGCTGAACAGCCCGCGGGTCGCCCAACTCGACCTCGCCTATCACGACATCCACCGCGAGCGCGGTCTTTACTACCTTCTCGAACGCCGCGGTTCGGTCAACAGGCTCACGAGCGATCTCGAGGTCTTCGAGGCGAAGTCGGTTCCGCCGCAGACGACCCGCGCGCGACTGCGTGGTGAGTTCATCAAGCGGGCACAGGAGCGCCGCCGCGACTTCACCGTCGACTGGGTGCACCTCAAGCTCAACGACCAGGCGCAGCGCACCGTCCTGTGCAAGGACCCGTTCCGCAGTGTCGACGAACGAGTTGAGAAGCTCATCCAAAGCATGTGACAGTGGCTGCGATGCGTCGGACTCGCCGCTGCTCACCCGTGAACAGCTGGTGATAGACATGACATTCCGTGCACATCTCGGGGCACTCAGAGTTGTCTCAGCCTCGGGGTCTAGGGTGCTCGGAGTCTCTCTGTAAGGTTCCGCGTGTCGTCCGTGTCCATCGTTCGCTATCCGCTTCCCATGAGGTGTTCTCGTGCTCCGTCGTGTCCTCGCCCTGGTGCTGACGTCCTTGCTCGTCGTCGCGGCCGCTGGCTGCGGCTCCGAGCAGGCGGAGCCCAAGGGGATTGACCTGGTGACGGTCAGTGGCAATCCCGGCAAGAAGCCCGCGGTGAAGTTCAAGAAGCCGTTCAAAGCCACCAAGACCCAGTCGAAGGTGCTCAAGGAGGGCTCCGGCAAGAAGCTCTCCGAGGGCCAGGAAGTCATCGTCAACTATGTCGGTGTCAACGGCCGCGACAGCAAGGAGTTCGACTCTTCCTGGAAGACCGGGCAACCCGTGTCCTTCGGTCTCCAGAAGGGCAAGCTCATCAACGGCTTCGTCTCCGGGCTCGTCGGCAAGTCCGTCGGCGACCGCGTACTCATCGCGATCCCGCCGAAGGACGGCTATGGCAAGCAGGGCCAGCCGCAGGCCGGGATCAAGGGGACCGACACGCTGGTCTTCGTCATCGACATCAAGGACGCCTACACCTACAAGCCGCTCCCGCAGGCCAAGGGCCAGAAGGTCGAGCCCCCGGAGGGCCTGCCCACCGTCAAGGTGGACGCGAAGGGCGTGCCGACCGGCGTCACCGTGCCGAAGGGCGAGGACGCGCCGACGAAGCTGACGTCCCAGCCGCTCATCCGCGGCGAGGGCGAGAAGGTCAGCTCCAAGAACACGATCGACTTCCACTACGTCGCGGTCAACTGGCGTACCGGCAAGGAGTTCGACTCCTCCTGGAAGCGTGGCCAGCCGCAGTCGCTCCCGCTCGCCCAGACTCCCGTCAAGGGCCTCAGCGAAGGCCTGGTGGGCCAGACCGTCGGCAGCCGGGTCCTGCTCGTGCTGCCGCCCGACAAGGGCTTCGGGCAGGACCTGCCCCAGACCGACGTGAAGAAGACGGACACGCTGGTCTTCGTGATCGACATCCTCGGCGCCAAGAAGCAGGTCACCGGCTAGGCACCCGAACCGGATCATGAGGCGGCCGCGGCGAGATTTCGCCTCGGCCGCCTCGTCGTCCGGGTGCCCCGGCGATGACACGTACCCGTCGCCGTGGTTTCGGGCCCGCGCGGCAGAGCGCCTGCGGTACCGTCCTCCAGGTGGTCGCTAGTGTGTTCGAGTGGATCCGCGCGCTGTCGGGTCCGCGTCGACCTGGCCACGTCGGACCGGACCAGGTGGAGCTGGCCCCGTCGACCGCGCCGAAAGGGGGTGAGTGCGCATGACACCCCGCAAGTCCGAGCGGCTCATGAACCTCGTGATCTGCCTCCTCGTGTCCCGCCACTTCGTCCCCAAGGCGAAGCTCCGGCAGCTTGTCGAGGACTACCGCGAGCAGACCCCCGACGCGTTCGAGAAGATGTTCGAGCGCGACAAGGAGGAGCTCCGCGATCTCGGCATCCCGATCGAGATCGGGTCGGTGGCGGCAGGCTTCGACGACGAGGTGGGCTACCGCATCCGCCGCAGCGAGTTCGAACTCCCGCCGCTCACGTTCACAGCACAGGAGGCCGCCGTTCTCGGCCTCGCGGCCAGGGTCTGGCAGCACGCCAGCCTCGCGGAGGCGACCTCGCGGGCCGTTCTCAAGCTCGGCGCCGAGGGTCTCGCCACCGACACGGAACCCCTTGCCGCACTCGAGCCGCGACTGCCCGCCGGTGAGCCCGCGTTCGAACCGCTGTGGCGTGCTGTGCAGGCGCGAACCGTGGTCACGTTCGACTACCGGCGGCCCGGCACCACCGGGCCCCAGCACCGGCGGCTCGAACCCTGGGGCATCCTCAACTGGCGCGGCCGGTGGTACGTCGTCGGACACGACCGCGACCGCCAGGCGACCCGGATGTTCCGGCTGTCCCGGATCACCGGCGCCGTCCAGCTCACCGGCCGACCGCGTGCGTTCAACGTTCCCGAGGGTGTCGACATCCGGGCCGAGGCGGCGCGGTTGTCACCTCCCGAGGAGCTGAGCCGGGTCGCGCGGGTCAAGGTGCGCGCCGGCGCCGGCAACGGTCTCCGCCGGCGAGCCGCGGCACTCGAACCCGCCGGCGCCGGCTGGGACGTCATCGACCTCCCGTTCCACAACGCGGTCTCTCTCGCCGAGGAGATCGCCGGTTACGCCGCCGACGTGGTGGCACTCGCACCACCTGACCTGCGCGAGGCCGTGATCCGGCACCTCAAGGGCCTGCTCGTGGAGGTGGCGTCGTGACCTACGGTTCCGCCCGATCGCCGGGCCCGGGCGGCGCCAAAGAGCAGGTACGCCGGCTGCTCGCGATGCTGCCGTACCTCCTGGCCCATCCGGGTGCGAAGGTCGCCGACGTCGCGCGGGTCTTCGGCATCAGTGAGAAGCAGCTCGTCGCCGACCTCGGCGTGCTGTGGTTCTGCGGCCTCCCGGGCATGATGCCGGGCGACTACATCGAGGTCGACATGGACACCGTCGAGGGCGAAGGCGTCATCCATGTGTCCAACGCCGACTTCCTCGCCCGCCCGCTGCGGCTCTCGTCCGACGAGGCGCTCGGCCTGCTCGTCGCGCTGCGGGTCCTTCGCGAGACCGGCCAGCTGGCCGAACGCGAGCTCATCGACCGGGTGATCACCCGCCTGGAGGAGGCCGCTGGCCAGGCGACCGGCGCGGCCGACCGGGTCGCCGTCCGCGTCGACTCCTGGGATGACCCCGGCATCCGGGCCACCGTCCGCGACGCACTCGACCGACGCCGCCGGCTGCACCTGCGCTACTGGGTCCCCACTCGCGACGAGACGACCGAACGCGACGTCGACCCGATGCGGCTGGTGCTCGCCGACGGCTGGACCTATCTCGAGGGCTGGTGCCACCGGGCCGAGGACGTACGCCTGTTCCGGCTCGACCGGGTGGCCGTGGCACAGGTGCTCGACGAGCCTGCGGCGCCGCCGCCGCAGGCCCGCCCGCGCGATCTGTCGGTCGGACTGTTCCAGCCCTCGGCCGACGACGCGCTCGCCACGATGGAGCTGGACCCCAGCGCCGCCTGGGTGGCGGAGTACTACCCCTGCGAGGAGGTTACCGAGGCCGCCGACGGTTCCCTCAGGGTCCGGCTGAGGGTGGCCGACACGAGGTGGCTGCGCCGCCTCGCGCTGCGCCTCGGCGGTGCGGCGAGGATCGTGGAGCCCGCGGAGCTCGCCGAGTCCGTACGCACCGACGCCGTACACGCCCTCGCGGCGTACGAGACGACCTGACGTCCGCGGGCGCAGCAGGGGGCCGCAACCAGGGCGCGGGCTGTCCCTCGCGGCTGGTAGCGCTATCGTGCGGGTCGTGAGATGGGTCCTGCTGTTCGGGGGTATTGCCCTTTTCGCCGTGGTTTTCTACGCCTTGCTCGGTATCTGGCTCTGGCGTCGCGCCACGGCGTTGCTCCACGAGCTGGTCGCCGCCGGAGACAAGCTCGAGGCGGCGTCCGCGGTGCTCGACGACGTGGACCGTGCCCCTGCGACAACCGGCCAGCACGCCAGGCGGCCGACGCCGGCCGAGGCCGGTCAGCGGCCGTAGCCGGCACCCCGCACTCTTGCCAGGGGCAAGGCGTACCATCAACGTGAACTGCCGACGGAGAGGCTGATCATGCCAAATCTTGGACCGACCGAGCTCATCATCATCGGAGTCGTTCTCGTGCTGCTCTTTGGTGCGACCCGGCTTCCGCAGACGGCGAAGGGGCTCGGCCAGGCGCTGAAGATCTTCAAGAAGGAGATCCGCGACGAGGACAAGCCGCAGGCCGAGACCGGCACCGCGACCCCGCCGCAGTCGATCAACCAGACCAACGCCAACGCCAACGGCTCCAGCCAGAACGTCGGTCAGCCCGTCGAGGACTCCGAGCGCACCGGGCGGTGACGCTTTCGCCGTCTCTGTCAAACCTCTCTGACGTGCGCTTGGCCAACCTGGGGGTTACGTGAGCCTCTCTCTCGGCCGGCTGCGGGGGTTTCGCGCCCCCAAGACGCCGCCCGATCCCGAAGGGCGGATGACGCTCGTCGAGCACCTGCGGGAGCTTCGCTCCCGTCTGCTCAAGGCGGTCGCCGCCATCGTCATCGGCGGCGTGGTCGGGTGGATCTTCTACGACCAGCTGTTCGCGTTGCTCCGCGAACCGCTGGACGGTGCGATCGCGAAGCTCAACGCCGAGCGTCCCATCGACGCCAAGCTCGTCTTCGGCGACGTCGCCGGACCGCTGATGCTGCAGCTCAAGGTCTCGCTCATCGCGGGGCTGGTCGGCACGTCGCCCATCTGGCTCTACCAGCTGTGGGCCTTCATCCTGCCTGGCCTCCACAACAACGAACGCCTCTGGACGATGGTGTTCGTCGGAACCGCGGCGCCGCTCTTCATCGGTGGTGTGGTGGTCGGCTACCTCGCCCTGCCCAAGGGCCTGAACGTCCTGATCGACTTCACGCCGGCGAACGTCTCCAACTATCCGACCGTCGACCTCTATCTGTCGTTCATCCTGCGGCTCTTACTTGTCTTCGGGGTCGCGTTCGAGATTCCCATCTTCGTGGTGCTGCTCAACCTCGTCGGGGTCCTGACGGTCGCCCGGCTGAGCAAGGTCCGCGCCTGGGTGATCTTCGGCATGTTCGTCTTCGCTGCCGTGGCGACGCCTTCGACCGACCCGGTGACGATGCTCCTGCTCGCCGTACCGATGACGGTCCTCTATCTACTCTCCGAGCTGATCGCCCGGTTCATCGAGCGGCGACGGCGGGCGAGACTCATCGCGCAGGGCATCGACATCGACTCCATCGAGCGGGCCGGACGCCTCGACGACGACTGACGCCGCGGGCGGAGTGCCCGCCCGACCAGCGAACTGGCCGCCGCCGGACAACCATCGGGTGAAGGTTCCCGAGACTGACGCTCGCGACCCCGGTGCCGGACGCTACGCTCGCCGCGTGGATCGTGAGATCGTCGTTCTCGTCAACCCCACCTCTGGCCGGGGTCGTGGTGCCAGGCTCGCCGATCCCGTCACGGAGCGGTTGCGTGAGGGCGGCCTCCATGCCCGCTGGGAGGCTGGCCGCAACGCCTCCGAGGCGGTGGACCTGGCCCGGCGCGCCGTGGCACGTGGTGTCGACGGACTCGTGATCATCGGCGGCGACGGCATGATCCACCTCGCGCTCGACGCGGTTGCCGAGACCCAGACGCCCCTCGCGGTGATTCCCGCGGGCACCGGCAACGATCTCGCCCGGAGCCTGGACATCCCCGTCCGTGACCCGCTGGCGGCAGCCGACATCGTGGTCGCCGGCTACACCCGCGCGCAGGACCTCGGCCGGGTCGTCCTCGGGGACGGCGCGCTCGACGGCGGGGGATCGGCGTCGTCCGCGGCCACCGCCCGGTGGTTCTCGACGGTGCTGTGCGCCGGCTTCGACTCCCGGGTGGCCGAGCGGGTGGCGCGGATGTCCTGGCCGCACGGACGGATCCGGTACGACCTCGCCGCGGCGATCGAGCTGGGTACGTTCCGGCCACAGTCGTTCGCCCTGGAGCTCGACGGCGAGCACGAACGCACCGACGCGCTGCTCGTCGCCGTCGGGGTGACCCGGTCGTACGGCGGCGGACTCCGCATCTGCGAGGGTGCCGATCCCACCGACGGCCTGCTCGACATCGCGGTCGTGGGGGCCATGCCCAGGTACGAGCTCCTCCGTGTGTTCCCCAAGCTCGGCAAGGGGACTCACGTCGGGCACCCGGCGGTGACGATGTACCGCGCCAAGACCGTGGAGCTGACCTCCGCCGGCCTGGTGTCGTACGCCGACGGCGAACGCGTGGGCCCGCTCCCGCTGACGGTCGAGTGCGTGCCCGGCGCGGTGCGACTCTTCGCACCACCGCCGCGCTGACTCCGGCCAGGAGCTGACTCCGGCCAGGACATCTGTCATGGGGAAGTCCTGACGATCCTCGTCGGCAGCCGCCGCCTCCTGCGGTGAACCTGGTGATGTCGCGTCGGACGTCGCCAGGAGGCCCAGTCATGCGCCGGATCGCCCCCGCAGTCGGACTCTTCCTGCTCGCTCCGCTGGTAGCGGAGTTCCTGCTGGGAAACCTGCCGATCACCATGATCGGCGCGTTGGTCGTGCTCGCCCCGATGTACGGCGGCGGGGCGTTGCTGATCCGCGAGCTAGTCCGTCGGACCGGGCGAGGTTGGCCGACCATCGTGCTGCTCGCAGTCGCCTACGGCGTCCTCGAGGAGGGCATCGCCACCCAGTCGCTGTTCAACCCGAACTACGTCGGGCTACGCCTGCTGGACTACGGCTTCATCCCCGCACTCGGGATCGCCGGGCCGTGGACGTTGTTCGTCCTCGCCCTACACACGGTGTGGAGCATCAGCGTGCCGATCCTGCTCGTGGAGACACTCGCCACCGGTCGACGGACGACTCCGTGGCTCGGCCCGGTCGGCCTCGGCGTCGCCGCCGCGCTCTTCGCCGTCGGCGTCGCGGTCACGGCGTTGGTGTCCGTCGGGCAGGACAGCTTCGTCGCCACAGCCCCGCAGTTCTTGGCCGTGGGCGTCGTGATCGTCGGCCTCACCTTCGCCGCGTTCCGGCTCCAGCCGACCGGCGCACCGACTTCGGTCGTCGACCAGCGCCATGCGCCCCGTCCGTGGATCGTCGGCGTCGTGGCGATGGGAGCAGGCGTGACCTTCTTCCTCCTGACGTACGTCCAGGACCGGGTGCCCGTAGCCCTCGTCGTCCTCGCGTTCCTGGTGCTCTTCGGGGCGGTCATCGTCGCCGTACGACGCTGGTCCCGGGCCGGGGGATGGGGCGAGCCGCACCGGGTCGCACTCGCCGGAGCGGCCCTCCTGACGTACGCCTGGCACTCCTTCCCCGAGTCCTCGCTCGGCCAGGGCAACGAGCGCGTCGACCTGATCGGAAACGCGGTGTTCGCGGCCGGGGCAGTGGCCCTCCTGGTCGTGGCCGCCCGCGCCGCCCGCCGCGCGTCGGGCACGCCGTTGCGGGTGCCGGCGGGCGGAGGCCGTAGCCTGTAGGGCATGAGCTCCCCGGCGGAGCGGTACGCCCGGTTCCGAGCCGACAACGGCACGCAACTCCGGTCGTTTCGACAGCTCTACACCTTCGACTTCGATCACTACCAGGTCACCGCGTGCCAGGCCCTCGAGGCCGGCAAGGGCGTCCTGGTCGCCGCACCCACCGGATCGGGCAAGACCGTCGTCGGCGAGTTCGCCGTCCACCTGGCCCTCGAGACCGGCGGCAAGTGCTTCTACACGACGCCGATCAAGGCGCTGTCGAACCAGAAGTACACCGAGCTGGTCAACCGCTACGGCTCCGGCCGGGTCGGTCTGCTGACCGGCGACAACACCATCAACGGCGAGGCGCCCGTCGTCGTCATGACGACCGAGGTGCTCCGCAACATGCTGTACGCCGGCTCCTCGACGCTCCGCGGACTCTCGTACGTCGTCATGGACGAGGTGCACTACCTCGCCGACCCGTTCCGGGGCGCGACCTGGGAAGAGGTGATCATCCACCTGCCCGAGTCGGTGCAGCTGGTGTCGTTGTCGGCGACCGTCTCCAACGCCGAGGAGTTCGGCGAGTGGCTCGCGACCGTGCGCGGCGAAACCGAGATCGTGGTCGAGGAGCGCCGGCCGGTGCCGCTCTACCAGCACGTCATGGTGGGCCGGCGGATGTACGACCTGTTCGCCGACACCGGCAAGCCCGGCGCGCGAACCCAGGTCAACCCCGAGCTCGCGCGGCTGGTCCGCGACCACTGGCGGTTCGCCCGGCGCGACGACCGCGGACCGCGCCGCGGCGGCCGCGGCTACTCCCGGGGCCGCGGGCGGATCGCGTTCACGCCGACGCGGGACCAGGTGGCCGAGAAGCTCGAGGCCGAGGCCCTGCTGCCCGCCATCATGTTCATCTTCAGCCGGCAGGGCTGCGACGCCGCCGTCCTCCAGTGCATGTACGCCGGCATCCGGCTGACGACACCCGCGGAGAACGACGAGATCCGGTCGTACGTCGAGGCCCGGTGTGCGGACCTGCCCCAGGAGGACCTCGCCGTGCTCGGCTACGCCGAGTGGCTCGACGGTCTCCAACGCGGGCTCGCCGCTCACCATGCCGGGATGCTGCCGACCTTCAAGGAATGCGTCGAGACACTCTTCGCCCGCGGCCTGGTGAAGCTGGTGTTCGCGACCGAGACCCTGGCCCTCGGCATCAACATGCCGGCCAGGTCGGTCGTGCTCGAGCGGCTCGTCAAGTGGAACGGTCAGGCCCACGCGGACGTGACGCCGGGGGAGTACACCCAGCTCACCGGACGCGCCGGCCGACGCGGCATCGACGTCGAGGGTCACGGCGTCGTGCTGTGGCAGCCCGACCTGGAGCCCGCGTCCGTGGCGGGACTCGCCTCGACCCGGACCTACCCCCTGCGGTCGAGCTTCCGCCCGTCCTACAACATGGCCGTCAACCTCGTCCGCCAGGTCGGCCGGTGGCGGGCCCGGGAGCTGCTCGAGTCCTCGTTCGCGCAGTTCCAGGCCGACGGCGCGGTGGTCGGCCTGGCCCGCCAGGTGCGACGCAACGAGGAGGCGCTCGACGGCTACCGCGAGGCGATGGAGTGCCACCTCGGCGACTTCCTGGAGTACGCCCAGCTGCGCCGGTCCATCAAGGACCGCGAGAACTCCCTTGCCCGTCGGCGGCGCGCCGACCGCCGGGCCGAGGTCGTCGACTCGCTGGGCCGGCTGCGACCGGGCGACGTCATCGCCGTACCAGCGGGACGCCGGGCCGGGATGGCGGTCGTACTCGACCCTGGTCACGCCGCCGGATCCGACGGTCCGCGCCCGACGGTTCTGACCACCGAGCGCCGGGTCCGGCGACTCTCGATGGTCGACTTCCCGGTTCCGGTCGAACCGGTGGCCAGGCTGCGGCTGCCGCGTTCGTTCAACGCGCGCAACGCCCAGCACCGGCGCGATCTCGCGTCGACGCTGCGGCAGAAGGCACCCGACGAAGGCCGCCAGCGCACCCGGTCGCGCGATGCTTCACCGGCCGACGAGGACACCACGCTGCAGGACCTGCGTACCTCCATGCGTGCCCATCCCTGCCACGGCTGCGCCGACCGGGAGGACCATGCGAGGTGGTCCGAACGGTACCTCCGGCTCGAACGCGAGACCGAGGGCCTGCAGCGGCGGGTAGAGCAACGGTCGAACACCATCGCCCGTCAGTTCGACCGGGTGTGCCAGGTGCTGGACGAGCTCGAGTACCTCGACGGGGACGGCACCACGGAGGCGGGCGACCGGCTGGCCCGGATCTACAGCGAGCTGGACCTCGTAGCCGCGGAGTGCCTGCGCCAGAAGACCTGGGAGAGCCTCGACCCGGCCGAGCTCGCGGCCTGCCTGTCCGCGCTGGTGTACGAGTCGCGGAGTCCCGACGACGTAGGCCCGCCGAAGCTGCCCGACGGCGCCGCCCGCGAGGCGCTGGGAGCGCTCGTACGGATCTGGGGCGACCTCGACGCGCTCGAGGGCGACTTCCGGCTCGACTTCCTCCGCGAGCCCGACCTGAACTTCGCGTGGCCGGCGTACCGCTGGGCGTCCGGTGCGTCCCTGAGCACGGTCCTCGCCGAGTCGGGGCTCGCCGCCGGCAACTTCGTCCGCTGGGTCAAGCAGATCCTCGACCTCGCCGACCAGGTGGCGGACGCGGCGGGTGACGGACCGTTGCGCAGGACCGCTCGCGCGACGGTCGACGCACTGCGGCGTGGGGTCGTGGCGTACGCGTCGGTCGGCTCCGACGCGGACTGACTCGGTGGCCTGCGTCGGCACGTCAGCCGTGTCGACTTAGCGGCCGACCTCGGCGGGACGACCGCCGGTGAGGCGGAGCAGCTCCTCGAAGCTGGTCGGGAACATGCTCAGGTGGTCGCCCGCACCCGCCCACACGACGTCGTACTTGTCGAGCCAGGTGTCGATCACGGTGGGGACCGGAGCCGGGTGTCCGACCGGTGCGACACCGCCGACCTGCTGTCCCGTGGCGGCGAGCACGAACTCCGGCATCGCCCGGCTGATCTTGGGAACGCCGAGGAAGCGCGCCACCCGCTTGGTGTCGACCCGGTGCGCGCCGCTCGTGATCACGAGCAGGGGCTCGTCGCCCACGGCGAAGACGAGGCTGTTGGCGATCGCGCCGAGTTCGCATCCCAGCTCGGCAGCCGCGGCGGCGGCGGTGGGGACCTCCCGCGGGAACGTCTGGACGCTGCCGGCCGCGCCCAGCTCGCGGAGGACGGCGGCGACGTGTTCGACGGCGTTGCTCATGCGGCTGAACGTAGCCGACGGGCGACCGGGCCGGCATCCGGGTTGCGAACGCGCCACGTCCGGCGCCACGTCCGGCGCCACGTCCGGCGCCACGTCCGGCGCCACGTCCGGCGCCACGTCCGGCGCCACGTCCGGCGCCACGTCCGGCGCCACGTCCGGCATCCGGCCGACCGCGAGCGCGGCCGGCTCCGGACCTAGCGGGGACCGGCGAGCGCGGCGATCACGCGTTCGGCCGACGAGCCCAGGCCCCAGCGGTCGACGAGCTCGTTCCAACGGTCGGGGTCGACCGGCTCGCGCGGAAGGGTCGGGTCTGCCTCCGGCAGCTCCGCGTCGGGGAGGACCTCGACGACCTTCCGGGCGGCGGCGAGGTAGTCGGCGGCCTGTCGGACCTTCAGTCGCGGGCCGGGCGCCATGCCGCTCGCGTCGTCCGCAGCCGCCGCGATGATCCCGTCGAGGTCGCCGAAGCCGCGCAGGAGGCCGGCCGCGGTCTTCTCGCCGACTCCCGGTATCCCGGGCAGGCCGTCGGACGGGTCTCCGCGCAGCACCGCGAAGTCGGCGTACGAGCGGCCTGGGATGGAGTACTTCGTGGCGACCCAGGCCTCGTCCACGATGTCCAGCCGGCCGACGCCGCGCGCGGTGTAGAGGATCCGGACCGCGCGGGCATCGTCGACGAGCTGGAAGAGGTCGCGGTCGCCCGTCACCACGTCGACCGGCATCGTGGCGCGCGCTGACAAGCGTGCCGATCACGTCGTCGGCCTCGCACCCGGGAGCGCCGATGACGGCGATGCCGAGGGCCGCGAGCATCTCGCGGATGACCGGCACCTGTGGCCTCCAGGGCGTCCGGCGCCTCCTCGACGTCGGGACCGCCGGGCACCTCCTCCGCGACCCGGTGGGACTTGTACGTCGGGAGCAGCTCGACCCGCCACGCGGGGCGCCAGTCGTCGTCCCAGCACGCCACGAGATGGGTGGGTGCGTGGTCACCGACCAGGCGGGCGATGAAGTCGAGGAGCCCGCGGACGGCGTTGACCGGCGCACCGTCCGGTGCCCGCATCGAGTCGGGGACACCGAAGAACGCGCGGAAGTACAGCGACGCGGTGTCCAGCAACATCAGGCGCTGTGGGGAGCGCGAGCCCTGCGTTCGTCACGGTCCGATCGTGGCACGCCGACCCCCGTTCCTCGACCGGCGTCCCGTTCCTGACCCGAATCGACCGTCGACAACGAGCCAGGGCCGGCTGGGCGGCAGAGATGGTGACGAAGAACTTCTGACTCAGGACACTCGAGTGACGCCGTGACGAACTCCGCCCTCGCCGCCGACCACCAGGACCGCCTGGCTCGGGCCCGATCCGCCGCGGCCGCTACCGGCGTCGACGCGCTGCTCATCGTCCCCAGGACCTGACCTGCGCTATCTCACCGGCTACGACGCGAAGGCGCTCGAACGGCTCACCTGCCTCGTCCTGCCCGTCGACGGGGCGACCCTCTGCTGGTCGTTCCGGCGCTCGAGCACCCGGCCGCGGAGGCCTCCGGTGCCGGCGGCCTCGGCCTGGAGCTCGTGCCCTGGCAGGAGACCGACGACGCCTACGCGCTGGTCGCGAAGCTGCTCTCGGGCGGCGACACCAGGTAGCGGTCGACGACCACATGTGGGCCGAGAAGGTGCTCGCGCTTCCGTACTGCCCTGCCCGGTGTGGAGCAGACGCTCGCGGGCGAGGTCCTACGCGAGCTGCGGATGCGCAAGTCCGCGGCCGAGGTCGACGCCCTTCGCGCGGCCGGCGCCGCCATCGACCGGGTGCATGCCCGGATCGAGGAGTGGCTGAGGCCCGGGCGGACCGAGCGCGAGGTCGGCGCCGACATCCACGACGCGATCCTCGCCGAGGGGCACGTCCAGGTCGACTTCGTGATCGTCGGCGCCGGCCCCAACAGCGCGCGCCGCACCATGACGTCTCCGACCGCCGATCCAGCCCGGCGAACCGGTGGTCGTCGACATCGGCGGCACCAACGCCGCCGGGCTACTGCTCGGACGAGACCCGCACCTACGTGGTCGGGGGAGAGCCGGAGGAGGAGTTCCGCCGCTACTACGCCGTGCTCCAGCGCGCCCAGCAGGCGGCCTGCGCGCACGTACGGCCGGGCGTCCCTGCCGAGTCCGTCGACGCCGCCGCCCGCGACGTCATCGCCGACGCGGGTTATGGCGACGCTTCATCCACCGCACCGGACACGGCATCGGCATGGAGGGGCACGAGGACCCCTACATCGTCGCGGGCAACGCCCTCCCGCTGGAGCCGGGAATGGCGTTCTCGGTCGAGCCCGGCATCTACCTCGAAGGCCGGCATGGCGCCCGCATCGAGGACATCGTGGTCGTGCACCGAGACGGGCCACGAGCCGCTCAACCTCCGCCCCCACGACCTCGGGCCGGTCGGTGGCTGACCTGCCCCGGCCGCTCGGGGTACGGTGACCGGCGTGGAGGAGATCGACCAGCACATCGTCCGGCTGCTCGCGTCCAACGGCCGGATGTCGCTACACCGACCTGGGCAAGGTGACCGGCCTGTCGACCTCGGCCGTCCACCAGCGGGTTCGCCGGCTGGAGCAGCGCGGCATCATCAAGGGCTACGCCGCCGTCGTCGACTACGAGGCGCTGGGCCTGTCGCTGACGGCGTTCATCTCGATCAAGCCGATCGACCCGAGCCAGCCCGACGACTCGCCCGACCTGCTGGTCGACGTTCCCGAGATCGAGGACTGCCACTCCGTCGCGGGCGACGAGAACTACATCCTCAAGGTGCGGGTGGCGAGCCCCGGCGCGCTGGAGGAGCTGCTGGCCCGAGATCCGGGCCAAGGCCAACGTCTCCACCCGGTCGATCGTCGTCCTGTCGACGCCGTACGAACAACGCCCTCCCGCGGTCTGACGGCTCGCTGAGCGCCACGGCTGCGGTCCCGGCTGCGGTCCCGGCTGCGGTCCCGGCCAAGGCCGGAGGACGAGGCGCGCCGCGGTGCCTTCTTCCCACCCAGCTCCACGTGACGTCCTTGCGCGAACCGATCGAGACGATATTCTGAGCCGCACAACGTTAGGCAGCTAACAACACTGAGGACGGTTTCATGCGCCTGAGCATCGCCACGACGAACTTCTCCTGGCCGGACGCACCGGCGGGCATCGGGCCCCGCGTCGCGCGGATCGCCCGCACCGCGGACCAGGCGGGGTTCGACACCCTCTGGACGATGGACCACCTGTTCCAGATCCCGCACAACGGACCGGCCGACGCCGAGATGCTGGAGACCTACACGACGCTGGCGTTCGCCGCGGGCCAGACCCGGCAGATCAGGCTGGGCACCCTGGTCACCGCGGTCCCGTACCGCCATCCCGGCATGCTGCTCAAGACCGTGACCACGCTGGACGTCCTGTCCGGCGGGCGGGCCTGGCTGGGCCTCGGCGCGGCCTGGAACGACGTCGAGTCCCGCAGCCTCGGCCTCCCGTTTCCGCCGATGAGCGAGCGTTACGAGCGGCTGGAGGAGACTCTGCGGATCGCCCACCAGATGTGGGCAGGGGACAGGTCGGCGTTCGAGGGCACGCACTACCAGCTTGCCGAGCCGACGAACTCGCCCAACGCGCTCCAGAACCCGCACCCGCCGATCCTGATCGGCGGCATGGGTGAGCGGAAGACCCTGCGCCTGGTGGCGAAGTACGCCGACGCGTGCAACCTCTTCGACATCTCCGGCCTCGCCGACGGCGCCGACGTGCTCGCCCACAAGCTGGCCGTACTCCGCGAGCACTGCGCGACGGAGGGCCGCCCGTACGACGACATCGAGAAGACCGTCACGTCCCAGGTGGCGGTCTCCCGAGACGGTCGGGACGGCACGTCGACGCCGGCACAGCTGCTCGACCGCCTGGGTGGCCTTGCGGAGCTCGGCATCGACCACGCGATCGTGGAGGGCCCGAAGCCGTGGGAGGACGAATCGCTGGAGGAGCTGGCCGCCCTCGTACCCGACGTGGAGAAGATCGTTCCCGCCGGCCGCTGACCAGTCGGCCCGTGCCGGCCAGCCTGCGCGGCACGCCCGGCCGCGCGATCGCTACGCTTGCCGGGCTATGGCACATCGACCGGCACGTACCGCCGAACGCGCCGGCCAGAAGGCCGGCCCGGCCCGCTCGTCCAGCCGGATGTTCGTCCTCGCCGTCCCGGGACTGGCGGCGCTGGTCAAACGCGAGCTCGCGGCCCTGCCGGGCGTCACGGTCAAGGACGTCGGCAACGACGGCCGCTCCGACGTCGTCCTGTGCGAGGTGGAGCCTGGCCGCGAGCAGGCGGTCCTGGCGCTCCGGACCGTCGAGGACGCCTTCGTCGAACTCGGGCGCACACTGCGGGCCGAGGGAGACCGGCCGAACTGGATCGCGCGGCGAATCCTCCGTCCGGCCCGGCTGGCCAGCAGCGTCCGCGTCTGGCGGAGCCAGTCCGGTGCAGGTTCCGGTGCAGGTTCCGGTGGGCGTCGCCACGGTCGGCCGGGCGCGCTCACCTACCGCGTCGTGGCCCGCGTGCTCCAGGAACGCAGCTGGCAGCGGACTCAGCTACGACGTGCCCTGGACGACGCCGTCTCGGCGGCCGAGCCGTCCTGGCGGACGGCGGACCCGGCGCAGCTGGAGCTGTGGGCGGTGGAGTACGCCCGGGGCCGCTTCGTCGCCGGCGTCCGACTCACGACCGCACGGATGCGCCAGCACGGCGGCCGCGTCACCGAGCGCCCGGGTGCGCTGCGCCCGACCGTGGGGGCCGCCATGGTCGCGCTGGCAGGACCCGAGGGCGGGAGTGGCACTCTCCTCGACCCATGCTGCGGTTCCGGCACGATCCTGGCCGAGGCCAGGTCGGTGGGCTGGGCGCCCCGCGGCCGCGACATCGACCCGAGCGCGGTCTCGGCCAGCCGCCGCAACGTCTCGCGGGTCGAGGTCGAGCAGGCCGACGTCCGCGAGCTGGACCTCGACGACGCGTCGGTCGACGCGTGCGTGTCCAACCTGCCGTTCGGCCGGCAGTACGACGTCCAGGGCGAGCCGCGGGCCTGGCTCACCGAGGCGCTGGCCGAGCTGGCCCGGGTGACCAGGCCGGGCGGGCGGGTGGTCCTGCTCGTCCCCGACCTGCCCAAGGCCGTCCTCCCGTCGTCCATGCGGCTGCTCGAGCGCCACACCATCCGACTGCTCGGCACGTCGACGACGATCTGGGCGTACGAGCGGCGATGACGTCCGACCCGGGCGAGGTACTCGGACTCACCCGCGTCGCCCCGATGATGGCGGCGTCAGGATCGATGCCACCACCTGCGGAGCAGGAGCGGTGGGCGTTCGAGATGAAGTGGGACGGTGTCCGCGCCGTCGCCTATGTCGCCGGCGGGCAGCTCGTCCTGCTCGGGCGTTCGGGCCGCGACTTCACCGCGACCTACCCCGAGGTGTCAGGCCTCGCCGGCGCCCTCGCCGGCCGTAGCTGCATCGTCGACGGTGAGGTCGTGGCGTTCGACACCCAGGGCCGGCCGAGCTTCGAGCGGCTGCAGTCGCGGATGCACGGACCCGTCCGTCGCCGTGGTGGTGCGGAGAGGTCCGCTCCCGTTCCGGTGGTCTACCTCGCCTTCGACCTGCTCCACCTGGACGGGACCTCGCTGCTCGCCCGTCCCTACTCCGAACGCCGGGAGGCGCTGGCCGACCTCGGGCTCGCCGGTCCGCACTGGCACAGTCCGCCGGCGTTCGAGGGGACTGGGGCCGCCGCCCGCGAGACCAGCATGCGGCAGCAGCTCGAGGGGATCGTGGCCAAACGGCTGGACTCGAGGTACGAGCCCGGCCGCCGGAGCCAGTACTGGGTCAAGATCAAGAACCTGCGGACGCAGGAGGTCGTGATCGGCGGCTGGCGGATCGGCGAGGGCTCTCGGGCCGGCACGTTCGGGTCCCTGCTCTGCGGTGTCCACGACGGCGACCGGCTGCTGTACGCCGGCCGGGTCGGCACCGGCTTCACCCAGGACCGGCTCGCCGATCTGATGGCCCGGATGGCGCCGCTGCAGCGGGACACCTCGCCCTTCGGCGACACCGTTCCGCGGGCCGACGCGCGGGACGCGCGATGGGTCGAGCCAATCCTGGTCGGCGAGGTCGCGTTCTCGCTGTGGACGCGGGAGGGCCGGCTGTGGCAGCCGTCCTGGCGGGGGCTCCGAGTCGACAAGGACCCGCACCAAGTGACGCGCGAGTCCTGAACCGCTCGCCGTCGTACGAGCGGCTCAGGTCCCGCGCCGAACGTCCGTGTCGAACGTCCGTGTCGACCGGCTGGGCCGACTAGGTGAGCTTCGCGTAGTCCCGCGGCGACCAGCCGAGCATCGCCTCGATGCGGATCATGCCGGACTGTTCGAGCAGGGTGACCGGTGCGTCGCCCTCGAACCGGTACAGCCCCGTCGCCGGGTCGAGAACCCGCGCGTACGCCTCGTTCGCGTACGTCTCCATCGCCCGCCGGTAGGCGGGGTTGGGCGCCACCGCGGCCAGCTGCAGCAGGTTGGAGAAGAAGATGGCGTGGAAGCGCGCGGGCTGGGTGAAGTAGCGGTCGTCCTCGGCGTAGAACGCGAGCGCCGCGGCCGCGGTGTCCTTCGCCTGGGTGAGGTACTTGCGCTCACCGGTCGCGCGGTACAGGAGTACGCCGGCACCGATCATGACGCCCTGGTTGTACGACCACTGGGTCTTCTGGATGGTGCCGGCGAGGTCGATGTGGTCCCAGTACAGCCCGTTGGGCGCCAGCATGCAGCCGCGGGTCCACTCGTACATCCGCTTCGCCCAGTCGAGGTAACGCTGCTCCCGGGTGAGGAGGTAGAGGTGCAGGCCGAGCTCCGCGCCCGGCCCGTTGGACACCGTGTTGCGGTCGCTGCTCCACGGCGCCTGCGTCCAGAAGACGCCCCCCGGACACGGGTGCGCAGGGTCGGTGTCCCAGCCGTGCACCACGAGGTCGAAGATCTCGGCAGCCCGTCGCAGCGCGGCCGGATCGCCGTCGCGTCCGGCGACGTAGTGCCGCTGCACCAGGGAGAGTCCGATCCACTCGTTGTCGTCGTAGAACTTGTCGCCGCCCTGACCCAGTGGAGGACGCAGGTAGGAGTCGTAGCCAGGTGGCACCGTGCCGGCGTTCCAGTACGCCTCGAGTGCCCCGAACCGGTCGGCGACGTCGTCGCGGTAGCGGTGCCCGACACCGGGCAGGCCGGCGACGTCCTGGGTGGCGATCATCGCCTGGGAGAACGGCCACACGTAGGACCAGGGGTTCCCGCCGTCGCGCGGATACGTCTCGAGGTAGAAGGACGTCTCCGGGTCGTGGAAGTACTGCTGGAGCGCGTGGTACGCCTGCTGCGCCCGGGCCGCGTGACCAGCGGGCGTCGTGGCCGGCTCCGCCTGCGCCGCCGGCTCGGCCGACGCGGCCTGCTGCGCCTGCGCCGGTCCGGCCGCCAGCACGGCGGCGAACAGGGCCAACGCCACCGCCACCACGCCAA
Organism: uncultured Actinomycetota bacterium; assembly: GCA_963721745.1. Taxonomy (GTDB): domain Bacteria; phylum Actinomycetota; class Actinomycetes; order Propionibacteriales; family Actinopolymorphaceae; genus Thermasporomyces. Next base: position 638,529 of record CAVRKO010000013.1, read on the forward strand.
ACGTGCCACTCCCGCGTCCACGTCCTCGTCTCATCGCACCGACCTTTCTGGTCCGCCTGACGGCGAGCGGCACTCGCCGACGCTTATCCCACCGCGGGTGACGTGGGACGGCGCAGCGGAACGCCGGATCCGGTCCGCACCCGGCCAGACCGGGCAGGGAGTCAGGCGGACGGCGGGGGAGCGGAGCTCACGCGGACGACCAGGTCCGTTGCCAGCTCGATGCGAGGGTTCTCGACCGGTTCGCCGCGGGCGAGACCGAGCACGGTTCGAGTGGCGAGCCGGCCCATCTCCGCCAGCGGCTGCCGCACCGTCGTGAGCGGAGGGGACGACCACAACGCCTCGGGGACGTCGTCGAACCCGACCACGCTGACATCGTCGGGAACCTTCAGCCCTCGTTGGCGCAGCGCCTCGTAGACGCCGAACGCCATCTGGTCGTTCGACGCGAAGATCGCCGTGGGCGGACGCCTGAGCCCCAGCAGCGACGTCGCGGCCTCGAAGCCGGACTGCTGGTAGAAGTCACCCTGGCGGACGAGGTCGTCGTCCTCGGGGATCCCCGCTGCCGCGAGCCCGGCACGGTAGCCGTCGAAGCGGGCCCGGCTGCACCGCAGCCGTGGCGGTCCGGCGACGAAACCGATCCGGCGGTGGCCGAGGCTGAGCAGGTGTTCGGTGGCGCTCAGACCACCCGACCAGTTGGTCGCACCGATCGTCGGCAGGTCGAGCGGGGCACGCCCGCCGTGTCGACGACGACGGTAGGGACGTCCAGCCGGTTGAGTTCGGCCTGCAGGGGCTGCTCGAGGACCGACGTCACCAGGATCACGCCGTCGGTCGCCCGGGTCCGGACGTTCTGCATCCACTGCCGGGCGGCGGAGGGACGCCCGTGGAGCGCCGAGACCACCGTGCCGATGTCGGCCGCGTGGGCGACCTCCTCGACGCTGCGCAGGATCTGCACCGCCCACGGGCTGGCGAAGTCGTTGAACACCAGGTCGATCAGGCTCGCGTCGTCCCTCGGTCGGGGCTGGCGGCGCCGGTAGCCACGCTTGCGGAGGAGGTCCTCCACCCGTTCGCGGGTACGCGGTGAGACGTCGGACCTGCCGTTGACGACCCGGGAGACCGTCGGAACGGAGACGCCGGCCTCGCGGGCGATCGCCGTGATGGTGATGCGGGTTCCGTTCTCGGCCACGAAGTGCCTCCTTCGCTGGCGGTCGGCAGGCGACCGGAAGGGTTCCGGAAACTCACGCCGGCGACAGCGTGCGCGAGGGCGATCGCTGCCGCGCCTGAACGGCACTGGTCGACGTCGGAGCTGGGTGGCTGTTTAGGCGTGCGCCATATCTTACGGAACATTTCCGGAAACTCAGCGCCCTCGCAGCAGACCTGCCCTCCCGCAATCCAGCCCGTACGTCCGACGGCCGGGCGGCTTTCGGGGGGATCTACGATCGAGCCCGTGACCTATCGCCGCGAGGGTGACCATGCCTGACTCCCGGGTCCGACGGGCCCGTGAGGACGACGTTGGAGCGATCGTGGGCCTCGTCCGCGAACTCGCGGCCTATGAGCGGGCGCCGGACGAGTGTCACCTGACCGAGGACCAGTTGCGCGACGCGTTGTTCCGCCCGGCGCCCGCGCTCTTCGCCCACGTGGCCGAGGTCGGCGGCGAGGTCGTCGGCTGCGCGCTGTGGTTCCTGAACTTCTCCACCTGGCGCGGCACCCACGGCATCTACCTCGAAGACCTCTACGTCCGCGCGGACCAGCGCGGTGCGGGCCTGGGCAAGGCGCTGTTGACAGCACTCGCCGAGGAGTGCGCCGACCGCGGGTACGCCCGGCTCGAGTGGTGGGTTCTCGACTGGAACGCACCGGCGATCGGCTTCTACAACTCGCTCGGGGCGGTCGCCATGGACGAGTGGACGGTGTTCAGGCTTACCGACGCGGCCCTTGCTGCACTCGGGTCCCGGGACACACCGGGCTGACCCGGGAGGCTCGTCACAGCCGCGCGGCGAGGGACCCGTGGCGGCGGCGGTAGGCGCCGGGAGGTTCGCGGCAGGCGGCCGTGAAGCAGGAGTAGAACCTGCTCTGCGAACCGAACCCGGCGGCGTGCGCGATCTCGCTCATCGTCGCGTCGGTCGTGAGCAGCAGTCGCTGCGCCTCGGCGACCCGACACTGGGTGAGATAGGCGCCGAGCGTCGTGCCGACCACCGAGCGGAAGAGACCCATCGCGTAGTGCGGGTGCAGGTGAACGCTGGACGCGACGTCGCCCACGCTGATCGGGTCACGGAACCTCGCCGCGACGAAGCGGGCCATCGCCGCCGCTCGGGGCACGCTCGCCTCGTCGGAGTCGGGATGGGTGTGCTCGGCGAGGACTGGTCCGGCATGGCGGGCGAGCCGGCGTACCCACGCCTCGATCTCCAGCAGCGCGATCGTGCGGAGGTCGGCGTCGCCGTCGGCGAGGTCGGACGACCAGCGGGCGAACCCCGCGACATCGCCGAGCCCCGTGGTATCGATGCCGGCGGAGGCGAGGAGCGGCTGACCCTGCAGCAGCCGGCCCACGAGGGCTCCGGCGACTCCCCACCGCAGGAAGATCCCGAGCGGGATCGTGATCCAGTGCACCCGGGTCTCCTCCGGCGCACCGACCAGCTGGTGCGGAACGGCCGCCCAGAACGCCGCCGCGGTGCCGGGCGCGATCTCCACCGGCACGCCGCCGAAGAGGTACGTGAGCGAGCCACCCTCCGCGAGGTTGACCTCGATGTCGTCGTGCCGGTGCGCACGGGCCATCAGCCGCGCCTGTCCCGACCAGCAGGCCAGGCCGTACCGGTCGTCGACGGGCGTGGCCATCCCGGCCGGCGGGGAGTCCTGGTGGGCCGGGAGGTCCGCACCGGATCCCGGCGGCGCGACGGGTGGGCTGGAGGAGCCGGGCACAGTCCGTGAGTCTGCAAGGGATGCCCGGCGTTGACAAGCGCCGTCCGGTCCGCCGACGGGCCCTGAGTAGCATCGCGGGGTGAAGCTGGCGATCCTCGGCGGCGGCGGGTTCCGGGTCCCCCTCGTCTACACCGCGCTGCTGCGCGACACCGGCTCGCCGCGCATCGACGAGGTGGCGCTCCACGACCGGTCGCCCGTACGCCTGAACGTCATCAGGTCCGTCCTGGCCCAACTCGCGGCCGACGGCCGGCAGCACGGCGAACCGCCACGGTTCGAGGCGACGACGGACCTCGACGCCGCACTCGACGGTGCCGACTTCGTCTTCTCCGCGATCCGGGTCGGAGGTCTCGAGGGTCGGATCCGCGACGAACGCGTCGCACTCGACCTCGGCCTGCTCGGGCAGGAGACGACCGGTCCGGGCGGGATCGCGTACGGCCTCCGGACGATCCCCGTGCTGCTGCACCTCGCCGAACGGATCAGGGCGGTCGCGCCCCAGGCGTACGTCATCAACTTCACGAACCCGGCCGGGATGATCACCGAGGCGCTCCAGAGCGTGCTGGGCGAGAGGGTGATCGGCATCTGCGACACGCCGGGCGGGCTGGTACGCCGCAGCGCGGAGGCGCTCGGGCTCGACCCGGCCCGCACGCAGGCCGACTACGTGGGGCTCAACCACCTCGGCTGGCTGCGAAGGCTGGTCCACGACGGGCGCGACCGGCTGCCGAACCTCCTCGCCGACGACCGGGCCCTGTCGACGCTCGAGGAGAGTGCGGTGTTCGGCGGCGACTGGCTGCGGGCGCTCGGCTGCATCCCCAACGAGTACCTCTACTACTACTACTTCAACCGGGACGCGTTCGCCTCGATCAGGGGCCAGGAGGCAACGCGGGGTGAGTTCCTCGCCCGCCAGCAGGGCGCGTTCTACGAAGCCGCCGGCCGCGATCCTGGCCGGGCGCTCGACCTCTGGCGCCGCGCGATGGCGGAGCGGGAGTCGCTCTACATGGCGGAGGCAAAGGGCGGCACGGACCAGCCCTCGACCCACCACGAGGGCGGGACCGCCGCCGGTGAGCCCGAGAACCGCCCGCCGTCCGGCTACGAAGCCGTCGCTCTCGCCGTGATGGCGGCGATCGCCCGGGACGAGAAGGCGACGATCATCCTCGACGTCCGCAACGGCGGCACGCTGTCGGCCTTCGACGCGGACGCGGTGGTCGAGGTGCCCGCCCTGGTCGACGCGACCGGCGCGCATCCGCTCGCCACGACGTCACCCGACGGACATCAGCTCGGGCTCATGCACCAGGTGAAGGCGGTGGAGCGGCTGACCATCGAGGCCGCCGTGTCGGGTTCCGAGACAGCCGCCCTGAAGGCCTTCGCCCTGCACCCGTTGGTGGATTCGGTCAACGTCGCGCGCAGGCTCCTGCGCGGCTATGTCGCCGCGGTTCCCGAGATCGCCGAGCTGCTGGGCCGGTCGTCGTCCTGACCGGCCGCGCGCTCAGCGGGTGTCAAGGAGCAGTTGACGCAGGGACACAGCCCGCGAGTCGGCCGCCCGTCGCTCGGCAGCCGCCAGGTGGTCGCCGCTGTGCTCGCGCCACCACTCCTGGCCCTCCGGCCCGAGACTGTCGATCGGGTCGTAGTACTCGTACGTCCGCTCCAGTGCGTCGTCGCCCGGTTGCTCGATGCCGGTGCGGTAGTTCTTCTTCCAGTAGCTGATGCCGAGCATCTCGTCGTAGGCCGCGAGCTGGTGGACCCAGCGCTTGCCGACGTACGGCACGTCGCAGACGATGCGCGGCGTCGCGAAGCCCGGCAGGTAGCCGAGGATGCCGTGCTGCAGCCGTTGTGCGGTGTGCACGGGCACCCGCCAGTGCTCACTGAACGGGATCATGTCGCACATGTAGAAGTAGTACGGCGTGATGGTCGCACCGTCGAGCAGCGCGAAGCACAGGTCGAGCAGTTGCGGCGTCGAGTCGTTGACGCCGCGCATCAGGACGCCCTGGTTGCGGATGTCGCGGACGCCGGTGGCGAGCATCGCCTTCGCTGCCTTGGCGACGAGCGGCGTCACCGACTGCGCCGCGTTGACGTGGGTGTGGATCGCGATCATCACGCCCCGAGCATTGGCGACCCGGGTGAGGCGCTCCATGCCGGCACGGATGTCGCCCTGCAGCCAGTGCTGCGGGAGTCCCATCAGCGCCTTGGTGGCCAGGCGGATGTCGCGGATGTTCTCGATCTCGAGCAGCGCCGCGACGAACGCCTCCAGCCGGGGCCAGGGCATGTTCGCGACGTCGCCGCCGGAGACGACCACGTCGCGGACCTCGCGGTGCTCGCGGAGGTAGTCGAGCATGGCGTCGAGACGGCCCTGCGGCTTGAGGGAGAACTTCAGCTTCTCGACCTGCGGCGTCGAGTTGCCCACGAGGTCCATCCGGGTGCAGTGCCCGCAGTACTGCGGGCAGGTCGGCAGGATCTCGGCGAGGACCTTGGTGGGGTAGCGGTGGGTCAGTCCCTCGGCGACCCACATCTCGTGCTCGTGCAGCGAGTCGCGGGTGGCCCGCGGGTGGGACGGCCAGTCCGTCCGCCGGTCGGAGTAGACGGGCAGCATGTACCGCCGGACCGGATCCGCGTAGAACGCGTCGGTCGTGGGTGTCTCGCCCGGAACCATCGTGTTCAGCATCTGCGGCGGCAGCAGCATCGACATCGTGGCCCGCTCGGCCTGGTCCCGCTCGAGGTCGGCGTAGAACCGCTCGTCGAGCAGATCGCCCATCACGGCCCGGAGCTGCCTGATGTTCTTGACGCAGTGGGCCCGCTGCCACTGGGCGGACTCCCAGTCGGCCGTACGCGCGTCCCGCCACCCGGCAGTCGAGTCCAGTCCGGCTCGACGAGAGGGCGGAATTCGTAGTCGTACGGCTGCGCATGGGGTACGAGCGTCACAGAAACACCTCCGAAGCGAGCCACAAGGTCGTGAATGTCGTACTGTCAGACCCGCAGAATACAGAAGGATTTCCAGCTCCTAAGACTCTAGCCCGCAGAATCTCCGGAGGAGGGGTTTCTCATGCGTGAGCCTGTCCGGCCGGCCGGCTCGCCCATCGGGCTGCATCGCGTCGTCGAGCCACCAGGGGCCCTGCCGCAGGCGGCGACCCGCCTCGACACCCGGCCCGAGCTCTGGCCGGACGAAGTACGCATCCGGGTCGAACGTCTCAACCTGGACGCGGCGTCCTTCCGCCAGCTGCGGGAGTCCTGCGGCGGCGACGGCGAGGCGGTCCGCCGGGCCGTCCTCGAGATCGTCCGAGCCCGGGGGAAGATGCAGAATCCCGTCACGGGGTCCGGCGGCATGCTGGTCGGAACGGTCGAAGAGGTGGGCCCCGCGTCACCGCTCGGGCTCGCACCGGGCGACCGGATCGCGACGCTCGTCTCGCTCACCCTCACGCCCCTCGTCCTCGACGACGACCTCGCGCGCTGGGACGGCGCCACCGAGCAGGTGCCCTGCTCCGGTCACGCGATCCTGTTCGGCCGCTCGATCGCCGCGCGGCTTCCGGACGACCTTCCGGCGCCGCTGGCGCTCGCGGTGATGGACGTCTGCGGCGCGCCCGCGCTCACGGCCCGGATCGTCGGGCACTACACCGCTCCGACGGTGTGCGTCCTCGGAGGCTCCGGCAAGTCGGGCTCGCTGGCGCTCGCCGCGGCCCGCCGGGCCGGGGCGGGCGCGACGATCGGAGTCGTACCGACCGAACGGGAGGCGAAGGTCCTCCGTGACGCCGGCCTCGCCGGAGCCGTCGTGGTCGCCGACGCCCGGGACCCCGTCGCCCTCGCCACGGCCGTCGAGGGTGCGGGTGGCCCGGCCGACGTCACCGTGGTCTGCGTCGACGTACCCGACTGCGAGGGCGGTGCCCTCCTTGCCACCGCTGCCGGCGGAACGATCATCTTCTTCTCGATGGCGACGTCCTTCAGCGCTGCGGCCCTGGGTGCCGAAGGGCTGGCGGCCGACGTGACGATGCTGATCGGGAACGGCTACGTGCCCGGGCACGCGGAGTACGCCCTCACGCTCCTGCGCTCCGAGCCCGGCGTCCGCGGGCTGTTCGAGGCCAGGATGGACGCATGACGTTCTCACCCGCCGAGCCCGGACGACGCACCCTCCTCAGGGGTGGTTCGATCCTCACGCCCACGAGCACCAACGACTCCGCCGGTCCCGCCGCGACCGCCCTGTGCATCGAGGGTGACCGCATCAGCTACGTCGGGCCCGACGCCGGACTCGGACCGTATGCCGACGGCGCCGACGAGACCGTCGAGCTGGGCGGACGACTCGTCACTCCCGCGTTCGTCGACGCGCACGTCCACACGTCGCAGACCGGGCTGCGGCTCGACGGCCTCGACCTGTCGGACGCCTCTGACCGGCAGGACGTTCTCGACGCTCTGACGGCGTACGCGCGGGCCTCCAGCAACGCGGTCCTGCTCGGCTTCGGGTGGGACGAGACCCGCTGGCCCGACCCTCGCCTGCCGTCGGGGGAGGAGCTGGACCGCGCGGCACCCGGTCGAGCGGTGTACCTCGCGCGGGTGGACGTCCACTCCGGTCTGGTCTCCGGAGCCCTCGTGGCGAGAGCGCCACAGATGGCGCGGGTCCCGGGCTGGGACGGCACCGGCCGGGTCGAGCGCGACGCCCACCACGTGGCCCGGGACGCCGCACAGGACCTGCTCACGAGGTCCCGACGCCGGGAGGCGCTCACCACCGCGCTGGACGCGGCCGCGCGGGCCGGGATCGGGTGCGTGCACGAGATGGCCGCGCCGCATGTCAACGCCGCGGACGACCTGACCCTGCTCGACGAGCTCGCCGCCGTTGGGCGCCCCATGGTCGAGGTGATCCGCTACTGGGGCGAGCACGTTGCGGCCGGGGGTCTTGCGCGGGCCGGGGCGCTGGGCTGTGCGGGCGCTGCCGGCGACCTCTGCGTCGACGGCGCATTCGGGTCGCGTACGGCCGCACTCGACGCCGAGTACGCCGATCGGCCGGGCCACACCGGACACCGCTACCTCGACGCCACGCAGATCGCTGCCCACCTCGTTGCCTGCACCCGCGCCGGCATCCAGGGCGGTTTCCACTGCATCGGCGACGCCGCGACCCGCACCGTCGTCGAGGGCCTGCAGCTCGCCGAGAAGACCCTCTACTCCGACGAGGCCGGGACGGCTGGCGCCGCCGGAAAGCTTGCGGGAGCCGACCAACTGATCCGCGCCCGGCACCGCCTCGAGCATGTCGAGCTGGTCGCACCCGACCTGCTGCCCGTGCTGGCGGCGTACGGCGTGGTCGTCAGCGGGCAGCCGGCCTTCGACGCCGCCTGGGGTGGTACGGACGAGATGTACGCGCACCGCCTCGGTGCCGGGCGCGCCCTGGCGACGAACCCGTGGGCCGGCTTGCTCCGCGCCGGAGTCCGGCTGGCGTTCGGCTCTGACACACCGGTCACGCCGTTCGACCCGTGGGGAGGGGTACGGGCCGCGGCGTACCACCACGAGGAGTCCTCTCGGATCACCGTCGAGCAGGCCTTCGAGGCACACACCAGGGGTGGGTGGCACGCAGCTGGGCCTGGACTGCCGCCCGGCGTACGAGGCGTCCTCGCCGAGGGAGCCGACGCCAGCCTCGCGGTCTGGGACGTCCAGGCACGAGGGCTGCCCGACCTGACACCCGGTCGCCCGCTTCCGACCTGCGTACGAACCGTCGTCGCCGGCAGGACGGTCCACGACCTCGAGAACGCCACCGCGGAGAGCAGCCCATGAGCACGACGCCTTTCCGCCGCCAGCTGGACCTCGACCCGGCGACCGTCCGCCGGGCGAGGTCCCTCGCCCGGCGCGCCGGGCGACCGATCGTCAAGCTGGCCAAGGGGCACACCACAGTCTCGGTCGAGCGCGCCGTGCTGCGGCTCGCCGGTCTCCAGGGCGCCGACCCAGACGGCACGCCGTGGGTCAACCGGCTCGCGGACGCCGTACGAGCCGACGTCGGGCTCGAGCACGGGATCGCCCTCCCGGTCTGGGACGCGCTGGCCCGCGGCGCCGCCGACGACCTCCTCATGCTCGCGCAGAAGGCAGGCGCCGGCTCGGTGCGGTTCGCCGTTCCCGAAGGCCCGGCGGCCCGTAAGGCCGAGCGTGCGGCCCGCCGGGACGTCGGCGCCGGCATCCGGCGGATCGACTCCCGCCGCCGCGAACGCGACCGGCTGGTCACGCGCCTCGGCGATGCGAGGCAACGGCCCTGGATCTACCTCATCGTCGCCACCGGCGACATCTACGAGGACATCCCCCAGGCACAGGCCGCCGCCCGCGAGGGTGCGGACGTCATCGCGGTGATCCGGTCGACCGGGCAGTCGCTGCTCGACTTCGTACCCGAGGGCGCGACCCGGGAGGGGTACGCCGGGACGTACGCCACCCGCGAGAACTTCCGCCTCATGCGGGCCGCACTCGACGACGTGAGCAAGGAGCTCCGCCGCTACGTCCGTCTGACCAACTATGCGTCCGGGCTCTGCATGCCCGAGATCGCCACCCTGGCTGGGCTCGAGCGGCTCGACATGATGCTGAACGACTCGATGTACGGCATCCTCTTCCGCGACATCAACCCGATCCGCACCTTCGTCGACCAGAGGTTCAGTCGCCAGGTCCACGCCCGGGCGGGCATCATCATCAACACCGGCGAGGACAACTACCTCACCACGGCGGACGCCGTTGACGCCGCGCACACCGTCACGGTGTCGCAACTGCTCAACGAGTTCTTCGCCAAGGAGGCCGGTCTCGCCGACTGGCAGCTGGGCCTCGGCCACGCGTTCGAGATCGATCCTGCCCGGCCCGAGTCGTTCCGGCTGGAGCTCGCGCACGCGCTGCTGGCCCGCGAGCTGTTCCCGAAGGCACCGCTCAAATGGATGCCGCCTACGCGGCACATGGACGGCGACGTGTTCCGTGGCTACCTCCTGGACGGCTTCTTCAACCTGGCCGGGATCCTCACCGGGCAACAGATCCTGCTCGTCGGCATGATGACGGAGGCGGTCGTCACTCCCTGGCTGTCCGACCGCGACCTGGCCCTGCGCAACGTCCGCTACGTCCTCGACGCCTGCGGCAACCTGCACGAGGACTTCCGTCCCGCGCCGAACGGGTTCATCGCGCAGCGGGCCCGACAGGTCCTGGCCGAGGCCGTCGAACTACTCGAACGCATCTGCGCCGGCGAGCACGGCCGCGGCCTGCTCGATGCGATCGCCGACGGCACGTTCGGCCTGATGCGCCGGCCCGCCGACGGTGGCAGGGGTCTCGACGGGGTGGTCGCGAAGTCCCCGCTGTACGTCAACCCGGCGACCGAGATCCTGGAGGCGGGTCCACGATGACGGACGGTGCCACGAGGGCGAACGGGTCCACCAGGTCGGAGAAGCACATCGTCCGCCCGTACGGCGACACCACGGGGGACGGGATGGTGCAGCTGTCGTTCACTCTGCCCGTCCCGCACGACGACCGGGCCGAGGGCGCGGCCCTCCAGCTGGCCGCCAAGATGGGCCTGGATCCCGCGATGGTGGTCCACGCGAAGGCCATGGGTGCCGACTTCACGTTCTTCATCGTCTACGGCCGGGTCGGACACCTCGTCGACCTGTCGAAGGTCGAGGTCGTCGAACGCGAGTACCCCCTCCTCAGCACCAAGGAAGCAAACCTCGCCATCCGCAAGGCCCTGCGCCGCCGCCTGGTCGTAGTGGGCGCCTGCATCGGCACCGACGCGCACACGGTCGGCATCGACGCGATCCTCAACGTGAAGGGCTTCGCCGGTGAGAAGGGGCTCGAGTACTACCGCGAGCTCAGGGTGGTCAATCTAGGCGCCCAGGTCGCCGTCCCGGAGCTCGTCGCACGGGCCCGCAAGGAGCATGCCGACGCGATCCTCGTGTCGCAGGTCGTGACCCAGCGGGAAGCGCACATCCGGGGTACGCGGGAGATGGCGGCCGCGTTCCGCGAGGCGTACGACGAGGAGCACCGGCCGCTGCTCGTTGTCGGCGGTCCAAGGTTCCATGGGTCCATGGCGGCCGAGTTGGGGGTCGACCGGGTCTTCGGGCGCGGCACCACGCCCGGCGACGTCGCGAGCTATCTCGTCCACGCGGTGGTGACCAGCCGCCATCCGCCCGTCCCAGAAAGGACCGCATGAACGACCAGCAGCCCGCCACCGCGACAGAGACCGTCGACAGCCGGCTCGGCCTCACGGTGTCGCACCGCCGGTACGTCTCCTACGCCGAGGCGCACTACGCGGGCAACCTGGTGGCCGGTGGGTACGTGCTCGGGCTGTTCGGCGACGTCGCCACCGAGGTGTGCATCCGGACCGACGGCGACGAGGGGCTCCTGGCGTCGTACGCCGAGGTGCAGTTCCGGGCGCCCGTGCGGGCAGGCGACGTCCTCGAGATCACGGCGACCGTGAGTCGGGTCGGCACCCGCAGCCGGGACCTCGCCCTCGAGGCCCGGGTGCTCGCCCGTGGCGAACCCGAACGTGGCGAGTCGGCCGCCCGCGTGCTCGACGACCCGGTCGTTGCTGTGACGGCCCGTGCGACTGTGGTGATCACGACATTCCCGTGATCAACTTTCTGCGATACGCTCCGTGAGATTCTCCGTACGAAGTCATCGCAACTCGAAGGAAACTGCCACCCCCAAACAGGTTTCATCCCGCGCAGAACGGTTCGGCCCGACGTCTCTGCGCACCGAGTCGACACGCCGGTAAACGACACGCCGACCGTTCGACAAAATCTGGGCATCGCGTAGGCGACCACGAGGTGGCCGTGACCTGCGCATATCTGGTATTTCCCCAGGTCGGCTCATGGTTGACACCATGGGCTGACATCGACATCGTCGGTGTGTCCACCGCAGGTCAACTCGGCTCGGGCCGTTCGTCCCGGCGTCGTGTGGAGAGTCCGAAGCCAGTTCTCGTCCCACACGGAGCCTCCGGGGCAACGTCTCGTGCGGTGGGGTGGCCACGGAACGGTCCGCCGCCCAGTAGACAACGGCACGCGGCGCGCAGCCTACGCGTCGCGGGTCGGTCCGAAGGGTGAGCGGGCCGTTCCGTATTTTCGGCCGTAGTTCCCGTTCCTGGCGGTTTCGCTCCGCCCGCCCCTCCCGTCCACGCCCGCCCCTCCCGTCCACGTCCGTCCGGACACCACACATCCGTCGGGACACGTCGACGGGCCGTGATGCGCCCGGGCACACCAGACCATGCCCGCGCGTTGTACGGTCCTGACAGCGGGGTGGTGCCGGCTCACGTACGGGCCGCACCGGCGCCACGGTCGGCGCCCCACTCCGAGTCCGCACAGCCGGCGAAAGGGCGGTGGCGTTGAGGCTCGAGGACGGTGTCGTCGAGCGGCCGACGATCGCCGCGTCCAGGACGAAGCGTCCCGGCCCGTCGGTGACCCTCCTGCTCCGGGTGGTCGTCTCCGTCGGCGCGGGTGCCGGGCTGGCCCTTGCCTTCCCCCCGTACGGCTGGGCGTGGATCGCCCCGTTCGCCGCGGCCCTCCTGACGCTGCTGTGCACGGGGTTGGGAGCGCCGTCCGGTGCTCTTGTGGGGTTCGCCTACGGGTTGGGCTATTTCGCCCTCCACCTGCAGTGGGTACGCGTCATCGGCTCCGACGGCTGGCTCGCGCTCAGCACGATCGAGGCCGTGTTCATGGCCGGGCTCGGCGCGGCGTTCGCCCTCGTGACCCGGCTGCGGGCCTGGCCGCTCTGGACGGCGGCGCTGTGGGTTGGTGTGGAGCTGGCGCGGTCCACGTTCCCGCTCGGCGGCTTCCCGTGGGGCCGGCTGGCGTACGCGCTCGACGACACTCCCATGGCGGCTCTGGCCAGCGTGGGCGGCATCGCCTTCGTCACCTTCGTTGCCGCGTTGGTCGGCAACCTGGCGCTGTGGGCGGTTCTCGCCAGCGGCCGCGGATTCCTTGCGCGCGGGGGAGCGGTGCTCGCCGCCGCCGCGCTCGCGTTCGGTGGCCTCCTCGTGCCGCTGCCGTCGTACACCAGCACGCACACCGCCACCGTCGCCATCGTGCAGGGGAACGTACCGTCGCGCGGTCTCGAGTTCCTGGGGCGAGCCCGCTCGGTCACCCGCAACCACCTCGCGGCGACCGAGGAACTGATGCGGGACGTCCGGGCCGGCAAGCTCGCCCGACCTGAGTTCGTCGTCTGGCCGGAGAACTCCACCGACATCGACCCCTACCACGACCCGCTCACCCGCAACATCGTCGAACGCGCCGTCCAGGTCGCCGGCGTGCCCGTCCTGGTCGGCGCGATCCTCAACGGACCCGGCCCCGACTACCGCCGCACCAGCGGGGTCGTGTGGGATCCCGAGACCGGCCCGGGTGAGATCTACGTCAAGCAGCACCCGGTCCCGTTCGGGGAGTACATCCCCTTCCGGAAGCTGCTCCTTCCCTACATCGACCGGCTCCAGATGGTGGGCCGCGACACCTATGCCGGCAAGGAACCCGGCTTCATGAACATCGCCGGTCACCCCATCGCCGAGGTCATCTGCTTCGAGATCGCCTACGACGGCGTGGTCCGCGAGGTGGCCCGCGGCGGCTCCCAGCTGCTCGTCGTCCAGACCAACAACTCCACCTACCTCGGCACCGGGCAGCCGCAGCAGCAGTTCGCAATCACCCGGCTGAGGTCGATCGAGTACGGCAAGGCCACGCTGGTCGCCTCGCCGAGCGGCGTGTCCGGTGTGATCGCGCCGGACGGCCGGGTCGTCGTGCAGTCCAAGGAGGCGACCCGCCAGGTCTACGTCCAGCGGGTACCTCTCCGCACGACGCCGACGCTCGCCGCCCGGCTGGGCCCGATCCCCGAACTGCTCCTGACCGTCGCCGGTCTGGGCGGGATCGCCCTCGCCGTCCGGCGGAGGCGACGTACACGCGCGGCCGACAGCACGCCGCAGGCAGGGGGACCCGCGCATGAGTGAGCCGGTGGAACCGTCGTACGCCGACCTCGGTCGGGTCCTGGTCGTCATGCCGACCTACAACGAGGCCGAGAACCTCGAACGCATCGTCAAGCGCCTGCGCACCGCCGTGCCGACGGCCGACGTCCTCGTCGCCGACGACACCTCGCCCGACGGCACCGGCAGCATCGCCGACGGCCTGGCCGAGTCCGACCCGCAGGTCCGCGTACTGCACCGGCCGCACAAGAACGGTCTCGGCACCGCCTACCGCGAGGGCTTCGCGTGGGGGTTGGAGAGCGGCTACGACGTCCTGTGCGAGATGGATGCCGACGGGTCGCACCAGCCCGAGGCCCTGCCGTCCCTGCTCGACCGCCTGCACACGGCCGACCTCGTGATCGGGTCGCGGTGGGTGCCCGGCGGACGGGTGGAGAACTGGCCCCTGCCCCGGCAGCTGCTGTCCCGGACCGCCAACCTCTACGCCCGGCTGGCGCTGGGGCTCCCGCTGGGCGACGCCACCGCGGGCTTTCGTGCCTTCCGGCGAGCTACCCTGCAGGGAATCGACCTGCACGAGGTCGCGTCGCAGGGCTACTGCTTCCAGATCGAGCTCGCCTGGCGGGCGTACCGGCAAGGATTCCGCATCAGTGAGGTGCCCATCGTGTTCCTGGAACGCGAACGCGGCGCCAGCAAGATGGACAGCGCGGTGATGGCGGAATCCCTTCGTCGGGTCACGGCCTGGGGTGCCCGGCACCGCCTCCGGCAGGTCCGAGAGTTCGTGTCCGGACGACGAGGGGTGAACGACTGATGCGTGCGATCCTGGTGGCGGCCTTCATCGCCGTACCGCTCGCGGAGATCTACCTGATCATCCAGGTCGGCCAGGTCATCGGTGCCTGGTGGACGGTCGCCCTGCTCGTCGCCGTGAGCATCCTCGGGTCCTGGCTGATCCGCCGGGAGGGCAAGCGAGTCTGGCGGGCGCTCACCGAGGCACTCGCGTCCGGCCGGCTCCCCAACCGGGAGGTGCTCGATGCCGGGCTCGTCCTCGTCGGCGGCACGCTGATGCTGACGCCCGGGTTCCTCAGCGACATCCTGGGGCTCTTTGTCATGCTCCCCATGACCCGGCCGATCGCGCGGAGAGCGCTGGTCTGGCTGGTGGGACGCCGGGTGCTCCGAGGCATGGGCCCGGGCGCCGCGGGCTTCTTCCCTGGCTCCTCGGCGGGAGGCGCCGGACGGGGCCCGGTCGTGCACGGCGAGGTCGTCGACAACGACCAGTCCCGCTGACCCTCCGTTCCCTCCTCGCGGGTCCAGCGCTGCCCTGCGACGAGGGCAAGCTGACCGCGCGGGACCGGCCCTCGACATGGTCGAGCCGCGACCGCCGGGGGGAGGCGGGCGCGGCTCGAGAGTCAGGTCGACGGGGGTCCGGTCAGGCGCTGCGGCGCTGGCGGGGCGTCTTGGGCTTGCGGTGCTCGTCCTCGCGGTGCAGGTGATCGGGACCGATCTGTCCGGAACGCAGGAGTTCGAGACGCTCGGAGAGCAGCACCTCGAGCTCGTCGATGCTGCGGCGTTCGAGCAGCATGTCCCAGTGCGTCCGCGGGGGCTTCACATGCTTGGGCTCGGGCCGGTCGCCGTCGACCCTGATCGCTTCACCGCCACAGCGCGGGCACTCCCAGACCGAAGGGACCTCCGCATCAGCGGCGAAGGGCAGCTCGAAGTGGTGGGAATGCGGGCAGTCGTATCCAACCAGCTGACGCGGCGCTGGAGCGATCTCCCGATCATCCTCGTAGCTGGCCGCGCCCAGCCTGGAGCCTCGTAACGCTCGCTCCGACATAAGCTCTCCATCCCCCTCATAGTTTTGGACCTCTTTGGCCTAACGTCTGTGCCCCCGGGCAGGATTCCCCACAGCTCAACACACAAATCTCGGCGTGCCGCTACTTCACTTGTAGTAGCTCGATCGAGCGGAGAGTGACCGCCCTCGCTCCGTCGCGTGACTCACGGACGTCAGGTTTGTCTTCTTCTGTAGCCGTCAGTGTCAGATGACGGAAGGCAGGTCGTTGCCAGCTTCCCGGACCGCGCGCCGGGGATCGACCCGCAGAAGCAGGACGAACCCCACGGCGAAGAACACGACGAGCGCGATGATCGCCGGGCGGTAGGAATGGGTGAGCTGATGAACGAGCCCGAACACCAGGGTACCCAGCCAGCTCGTACCGCGTTCGCAGGCCTGGTAGAGGCTGAAGTACTCCGCCTCCCGGCCCTTGGGGACGAACTGGCTGTAGAGAGATCGTGACAGCGCCTGCGTGCCGCCCAGCACGATCCCGATGAAGACGCCCAGCACCAGGATCGGCGCGACCTGGCGGGCGGGCAGGAAGAACGCCGCGACGACGACCGCGCCCCACACCCACAACGCGGCGAGGATCGCCTTCCGACTGCCGATGCGCGCGGCGATCCGGCCGAACAGCAACGCCCCGCCGAAGGCGACGAACTGCACCAGCAGGATCGTCGCGATGAGGACGCTCTGGCCGAGCCCGAGCTGGCTGGAGCTGTAGATGGACGAGGCGTAGATCACGGTCTGTACGCCGTCGTTGAAGAACAGGTACGCCACCAGGAAGAGCAACGTCATCGGGTAGGCGCGGGCCTCGCGCAGCGTCGTGAACAGCTGCCCGACACTCTGGCGGACGGTGCCGCCGGGTTCCGTGAGGACCGCCACCGGCGGCCGGTCGCGCAGCCGGAGCACCGGGACGAACGTGAAGCCGGCCCACCACAGGCCGGCCGACAACAGGCTCACGCGGACCGCCGCGGTCGTGGACAGTCCGACCAGCTCGTGACCCTGCACCAGCGCGAGGTTCAGCGCCAGCAGCAGGCCCCCGCCGAGGTAACCCAGGGCCCAGCCGCGTGAGGACACCCGGTCCCGCTCGTCGGGAGTCGCGATGTCGCACAGGATCGCGTCGTACACCACGATCGACGACGCCAGGCACACGTTGCCGACGAAGAGCAGGAGGACACCGAGCTGCCAGTTGGTCCCCCCGACGAGGGCCATGGCCGCCGCCGCGGCCGCGCCGGTCCAGGCGAAGCCTCCGAGGATTGCCTTCTTGTGGTGCGAACGGTCGGCGACGGCGCCGACG
Organism: uncultured Actinomycetota bacterium; assembly: GCA_963721745.1. Classification (GTDB taxonomy): domain Bacteria; phylum Actinomycetota; class Actinomycetes; order Propionibacteriales; family Actinopolymorphaceae; genus Thermasporomyces. The sequence continues at coordinate 655,428 of CAVRKO010000013.1, forward strand.
ACCGGCAGGACGAACGCCGAGACCAGGGTCGTGGCCGTGATGACGTAGAGCGGGAGCGAGCCGGGGGACACCGGGATGCCCAGCAGCCGCAGGTTGGTCGTGCACGGATGCTCGGGCGTGCCCGGCGCGCCGCACGCGGCGGTCTCGGCAACCGAGGCGAGGTAGGGGCTGAAGAGCACCGTCAGCACGGTCGTGACGTAGGCGGAGTTGGCCCAGTCGTAGAAGTACCACGCCCGCTGCTCCCGACGCCGTTCGGCCGCGTTGGGGTACGACGTCGTGGTGGTCATGCGGTGATCATCCCGTCCACTGCCCGCGCGCGGTGAGGACTTCGCGCAGCGTGTCGATCCGGTCGGTGATGAGTCCGTCGACGCCCAGGTCGAGCAGGGCGTTCATGGTGCCCGGGTCGTCGATCGTCCACACGTGCACCTGCTTGTGCAGCGCGTGCGCCCGACCGACGAATCCCGGCGTCACCAGGCGGATCCCCTTGTACCCGAGCGGAACCTGCACGCACGGCGCGTCGGAGAGCAGGAGGCTACCGAGCAGCCGGGGGAGCGGCAGCGCAAGGAGGGCCACGCCGAGCGGCGAGAGGCCGGTCGCGACCCGCGGTCCGAGCAGCCGGCGGACGGCCTTGACTCGGTGACCGGAGAACGACGAGACGCACACGCGGTCGTGTGCGTCGGTCCGGACCACCGCCTCAGCGAGGGGACGGATCGCGTTCTCCTCCTTGACATCGATGTTGACGCGTACGTCCGGCCAGGTGCCGAGGATCTCCTCGAGGGTGGGTATGGCCTCGCGGCCGCCGATGCGGGCCTTGGAGACCTCGGCGTACGGCAGCCGGGAGATCTCGCCGGTGCGGTCGGTGACGCGGTCGAGGTCGTCGTCGTGGAACGCCACCAGGACACCGTCGGCGGTGGCGTGCACGTCGGTCTCGAGATAGCGGTAACCGAGCTCGACTGCGTTGGCGAAGGCGGCCATGGAGTTCTCGATGCCGAGGTTGGGGCCGTAGTTCGCACCGCCGCGATGGGCGAAGGCGAGGGGTCCCTCGTGGTCGAGGTAGGGATAGTGGCGCGGAGCGGGCGAGGCGGGCACGGGCGGAAGTATGCCGGGTCTCCATGGCGATGTCCGTGGTTTCAAGATCGCGGACACGTTTTCACGAAGGCACAAATCAACCTGGGGTTGACGCTCGTCGTGCGTCAACCTACGGTTGACCACATGACTCCTCCACCCAGCCTTCACGACCTCATCGAGACCGTACGACGTGACGCCGAGAGCGGCGACGTCCTCGACCAGTTGGCCACCGCCCGCGCGATGGTGACCGAGCTCAGTGAGACCGGCGACGCGCTCCTCGGTCACTACGTGGACCGGGCTCGCGGCAGCGGACGGTCCTGGACAGAGATCAGCAACGTTCTCGGTGTCACCAAACAGGCGGTCCACAAGCGCTTCACCAAACTCACCCTGGACCTCGACCTGGGGGAGGGGCCGACGTTCGAACGCTTCACCGCACGCGCCCGCCGGGTGTTGGACGCCGCCACGGAGCAGGCCCGGGAACTGGGACACTCGTACGTCGGCACCGAGCACCTCCTGTTGGGACTGCAGGCCGACCCGGAGAGTGTCGCGGGGAAAGTTCTCGCCGATGCCGGCGCAGGACCCGCTGCCACGACGGCGGCGGTGGTCCGGCTTGCGCCCCGCCAGGACATGTCCGTCGAAGGCAAGCTGCCGTTCACACCCCGCGCCAAGAGCGCGCTCGCCGGTGGGCTCGCGCAGGCCATCGAGTGGGGGCACAACTACATCGGCACCGAGCACATCCTCCTCGGCCTCTACCGCGAGCCGCAGGGGCTCGCGGCGCATGTACTCACCGGGCTGGGCGTCGACGCCGAGACCGCCAGCGCCAAGGTCCTCGAGGCCCTGTCCGGCTATGTGAAGAAGCCCAGCACGTAGGAGCGGGGCCCGCACGCTGCCGCGCGGCGGCGGGCCCCCATCGGCCCCGCGGCGGCGCGGCTACGGTGGACCGGTGCGGATCACGACCTGGAACGTCAACTCGGCAAAGCAACGCCTGCCCCGGCTCCTCCCGTGGCTGGACGAACGAAGCCCGGACGTCTGCTGCCTGCAGGAGACCAAGCTCGCCGACGAGGCGTTCACCGAGCTCCTCGGCAAGGACCTCGCCGGCCGCGGCTACGAGGTCGCGCTCCACGGTGAGGGTCGGTGGAACGGCGTGGCGATCCTGTCCCGCGTCGGGCTCGAGGACGTCGAGGCGGGCATCCCGGACGGGCCGGGGTTCCCGACCCCGGAGGCGCGTGCGGTGTCGGCGACCTGCGGCGGTGTCCGGGTGCACTCGGTCTACGTGCCCAACGGTCGCGAGCCCGACTCCGACCACTACCACTACAAGCTCAACTGGCTGGCCGCGCTTCGCAACCAGGTCGGCGCGGACCTCGCCGCCGACCGGGCCGCCACCGTGGTCTGCGGCGACATGAACATCGCACCGACCGACGCCGACGTGTTCGACCCGCAGGCCTACGTCGGACAGACCCACGTCACGCCACCGGAGCGGGCAGCGTTGGCGGACCTGCAGGCGATCGGCCTGCGTGACGTCGTACGGGAGCGCTGGCCGACCGAGCGGGTGTTCACCTACTGGGACTACCGCGCCGGGATGTTCCACCAGGACCTCGGTATGCGCATCGACCTGCTGCTCGCCACGGACTCGGTGGCCGACCGCGTCCGGGCAGCCTGGGTCGACCGGAAGGCGCGCAAGGGCACCGGTCCGAGCGACCACGCTCCGGTCGTGGTCGACCTGGACGAGGCGCCTGACGGCGACATCGGGCCGGTCATACCCCCGCCGTCGGCCCGGCCCGGCCGGAAGGGCTCGACCCGGCTGCCGCAGTCGAGGTCGACCTCGAAGCAGAAACGCGCGAGCCCCTCCGGCGAGGGATCGAGCTAGCCGCCCGCCGGGCCGAAGAGCTCCAACTCGGTGAGACCGATGTAGACCCCGAAGTTCACCGGGTCCTGGTTCGTTCCCACGAGCCGGAAGCCCGAGGCCGACACCGGCTCGAAGTCCACCGCGTTGAAGCCGGCGGCCGGAGCGGTGGGCGTGCGTCCGGTCTCGCTCACCGGCTGCCAGGCCGAACCGTTCCAGTACTCGATGGTGTAGTCCTTCGGCGGTTTGACCCCACCGTTGTCGTTGTAGAAGTGCAGCGCGATCCGGCTCGCGACGACGGGCCGGTCGAACTGCACGGCGTACCAGTCCTGCGGGTTCTTGGAGTTCCACGACGTCCACCGCGGGGAGGCGGCGTACGACCCGTCGAGGGGGCCGAGCACCGTGTCGCCCGGATAGGTGTACGACGCGGTTGGCGTCACCGTGAGACCGAGTCCCGAGGCGTCCGACAGCAGGTTGGTGTTACGCACCTCCAGCTCGCGGATCTCGACGCCAGAACCCGCGCGCGGCTCGAGCAGGACCCGCAGCCTCCGCGTCTTCACGGTGCTGAAGGAGAGTGTGTTGCGGCCCTCGGCCGGCTCGGCCGGACGGGCCGTGGCGTCAGCCACGTCGAGCCAGTCGCTCCCGCTCCAGGTCTGCACCCGCATCGCCGCGGGCGCGTCGGCGCCGGCATACACCGTGACGGTGTTGACCGGACGTGGTTGCATCAGGTCGACCGCGACCCACGCGTCGGCACCCGGCTGCGCTCGCCAGCCGCTGTCGGCACGCACCGACCCGTCGACCAGCGACCACACGTCGCCCTCACCGCTGGAGGCCGAGGGGACCGGCGTGCCGAACGCCGCCGCCTCGCCGGCACCGTTGCCGGCCAGGTTGCCACCGGAGACGGCCGCCAGCTCGGCGAGCCCCACGCCGGTGCCACCGGTCGGGCCACCCGGGGGATTGGTGACCACCACCCGGAGCTTGTCCGTCGAGACCGGGTCGAACGCGACGACGTTGCGGCCGCTCGCCGGCGCCTCGGGGGAGTGCCGCGCGCTGTCGACCGGCTGCCACGACCCGCCCGCGGAGTACTCCACCGCGAGCTTCGCCGGCGGGGCGAGACCCGCACCTGTGGCGATGTCCAGGCGTACCTCGTCGATCGTCCGCGCGACCCCGAAGTCCACGTCGAAGGTGTCCTCGGCGTGGCCGGAGCCGGCGGTCGACCACACCGCGCCGTCCGTACGACCGTCGAGCGGTGCCCACCAGTCCGCCTGCTCGCCGGCCGAGGCCGAAGGTGTGGGCACCCCGTCCGCCGCCGGGTTGCGGGCCACGTTCGGCGCGACGTCCGGCGCCACGGCCGCCGCGGTGAACGACAGCGCGTCGAGCCAGAGCCGGTACGGTCCGCCGGTGGCGTTGGTACGCAGTTCGACCGCGGTCACCGAGGCGAGGTCGGGTGAGCCGGTCACCTCGCGCGTCCAACCCGCCCCGCCCTCCAGCGGTACGACGACCCGCTGCCAGCCGCCGCGCGCCTCGTAGTCGGGCAGGGACCAGGGGCTCAGGTAGTTCTTCGCCGGGGTGTACTCGACGTAGTTGCCAGCGTCCTGCACGAGCCGGATCACCGGCTGGTTGCCGTCGAAACCGTCGCGGATCTCCTGCTCCGACGCCAGCCAGAACTCCAACTGGTCGGCCACCGACGCGTCGAGCGCGCGGCGCGGGTGGTAGCGCCAGGTGACCTTCTGGGCGTCGCCACCGAGGCGTACGGAACCGTCTCCGAGCAGGCCGCGGCGGTCGTCGGCGGACACCTGGGCGGTCCCGCCGGCCCCCTCGTCCGCGGTCGCGCTCCAGGCCCGCGCGTCACGAGGATCGGTACCGGTCTCGCCGCCCGACCCGAGCACGTACACGTCGAGGTGGTCGAGGCCGGCGAGGCCACCGTCGTCGACGGTGAGGCCCACCCGGTGGAATCCGGGGTCCAGGAACCGGTGGGTCGCCCGCGCCTCGGTCGCGACGTCACCGTCGCCGAACTCCCAGCGGTAGGCGAGCGGACCCCCGTCGGTGTCGCTCGACCCCGACGCGTCGAACGTCACGGGCTCGCCCGCGCGCACGATCGTGGGCGACATCGACGCCTTCGCCCTGGGCGCGTGCGCGCTCGGCCGGCCGGAGAGCTCGAACACACCCGAGACGTTCGCGTCCTTCTTCAACGGACCCGCGCCGTTGCCCGCGAGGTCGTTGCCGCCGAGGGTGATCCAGCGCGAGTCGCGCAGGTAGATGCCGTACGTGTCGTTGTCGTGGATCCGGTTGCGCTGCAGCACCCAGTGGTACGCCGGGTAGTCCGCGAGGTACCCGATCGCGACACCGACCGAGGTGTTGTCGTGCACGTGGTTGCCGTCGAGCACGAAGTGGCTGGACGACCCGTTGACCACGGCGATGCCGGCGTTGCCGAACGGCTCGGGCGCGTTCTTGTTGTCGCGGCCGTTGAATGCCGCCTCGTTGCCGATCAACACGGTGTCGTCGGAGTTGCCGAGCCAGAACCCGTAGCTCGCGTGGTTGCCCTTGTTGCGGACGTAGGTGTTGCCGGGGGACCAGGACTCCCACGCGTTGTTGTGCGCCCACGACGCGTCGTTGCCCTCGAAGTAGTTGCCGGTCGAGACGACACCGTTGAGCGGACGCAGGAAGACACCGTCGCCGCCGTAGGTGAAGTCGTTGCGCAGGATCCGGTTGTCGTTGGAACGCGGTCTCGATCAGCGCGCTCGTCGAGTCGCGGGCGTGGGTCTCTCCCGGTGCGATCCGGATGCCCCAGCTGAAGTTGTTGTCCTCGATCTGGTTGCGCGACGCGGACCACATCTTGAGGCAGACGTTGGAGCAGTGCGAGAAGTCGTTGCCGCGTACGACGTTGCGGTCTGAGTAGTGCAGCGCGAGGCCGTTCCAGTTCTCGTGCGCGGTGTTGTCGACGATCGCCGACTCGCTGACATGCTCGAGGAACACCGCTCCGGCGAGCTTGCCGTCACCCCACCCGAAGTCGGGGTCGGTGTAGTTGCCGGAGAAGTCGTTGGACCGGATGGACCACCGGCGACCGGACTCGACGTGCAGCGCGCGCTCGAACCCCGAGACCGTGAGCCCGGTGAGCGTCGCGCCGGACACGTCCTTCGCGTGCACGCCGGTTCCGACGAAGCTGTCCGGCTGGCCTGCCTGGCCAGGGCCCCGAAGCACCGCGCCGTTGCCGTCGACGCGTACACCGTCGGCGCCGATGACGATGCCCTCGCCGGTGCCGAAGTCGTACTCACCGGGCTTGAACGTCGTGTCCCTGGTGATCACCATGCCGGGCCGCGGCTCGACGAGAGGGGGTCCTGCGGATGCCGGCACGGCCACCATCGTGCCAAGCGGCAGGACGAGCAGCGCGGCCATGCCGGCGACGGCGAGCGTGGGTCGGGTGATGGGCAAGATGCCACTCCTCGACGGATGTCCGGGCGGGCCCGGGTAGCGAGTGCGGGAGACGAGGTTGGGTAAACGATTGCTCGCGTTCCTAGTGCCTGGCCGAGTGGCCGTCAATACATCCCTTACGAATACGCCGTTCTCGGCTGTTTTTCGGCGCCTCACGCCGCTCTGAAGATGAGAAACATTTTCTCAACGGTGGTGTCGGCGCGGGCGGTCGGCTCGCGTGCGGGGGCCGTCGTGCCTCCTCCGCGCCGATCGGGCACGATCCCGGTGAGCCCCGAGGTGACGTCGAGCATCGTGAGGTAGGCATCGTGAGCGGTTCCGGCTACTTCCCCCGCGTCGCCAGAGGCGTGCGGTCCTATCCCGCCGCACCGGAGACCGGTGAGCGCCGGCTCGGCCTCGGTGTCGTCGGCCTCGGCGAGGGTCGTACGGCGCTCGTCGCCGCCGGCCGCACCCGGCACGTGCGAGCCGTCGCGGCGTGCGACGCGTCCTCCGAGGTGGTGGAGGAGGTCCGTCGCGACGTACCCGACGTCGCCTACACCACCGACTACGCCGACCTGCTCGCACGTCCCGACGTCGACGTCGTGGCCGTCTACACGCCCGACCACCTGCACGGGGAACACGTCGTCGCGGCGTTCGAGGCCGGCAAGCACGTCGTGTGTACGAAGCCGCTCGTCAACTCCGTCGCCGCCGCCCGAGCCGTGCTCTCCGCGGCCGGGCGCACCGACCGCAAGCTCCTGGTCGGCCAGTCGACCCGCTTCTTCGAGTCGTTCCGCCGCCAGCGCGCTGCCTTCGAACGCGGGGAGGTCGGTGACCTCGAACTGGTCGACGCGCACTACACCCACCGGATGGACTGGTACTACGCAAAGGCACCCTGGGCGCGCACCACGACCGACTGGGTGTACCTCGGCCTGTCCCATCCACTCGACCTGCTGCGGTGGTACCTCGGTCCGCTGAGCTCGGTGTCGGCGGTGGGCCGACGGTCGGAGCTCGCGACGGCGGCCGGCGCGGCGTCGTACGACATCTACGCCGTGAACGCGACCGCCGCGGACGGCCGGCTGGGCCGGGCCATGGGCCACTACGCCGCACACGAACTACCGCGGGCGAGGAACGCGATCGAGTGCGTGCTGTACGGCACGCAGGGCACGAGCATGGCGCAGTACCACGACATGAGGTATCTCCACACCGCGCCCGACGGCACCGAGGTCGTCGAGGACACGCTGTACGAGCGCCGGCACTACTACTTCAACAACGAGGTGCACGGCATGCACTACGGCGAGTTCGCCAACTACCTCGACTACTTCGCGGCGGCGGTCCTCGACGGTTCGGCGTACTCACCCGACGTCTGCGAGGGTGTCGAGACGTTCTGCCTGATGGAGGCGGTCCGCACCTCCGCGCACGAGGGCGGCCGGCCGGTCGAGCTCGCGCCCCTGCTCGCCGACGTCGGCCTCGGCTGAGCCTTAGCCGCGGAGCCGCGGAGCCGCGCCCACGCCCGACCTCAGAGGTACGCGACCGTCCGCTCCACCCAGTCCTCGAAGCGGGCGTACTCGAGCCGAGTCGCGAGCGTGGTCGGTTCCGGCAGGTTGAGGATCCCGTCGGCAGCGTCGAGCAGGTCCCAGTACGGGTGGTGTCCCTCGGGCGCACCCGCGGCGCGGTAGAGCGCGAGGAACCGGTCGGCCACCTCGGCGCCGTAGCGCCCGGCGAGATTGAGCCGCATCCGCGCCAGGTCGATGCCGCGGGGACCGAGGCAGCCGGTCGTCCAGTCGACGACCCCCACCAGCCGCTCGCCGTCCCAGAGCGTCTGGCCGGGGTGGTAGTCGCGGTGGATGAACCCCAGCGCGGCGGCCGGAGGTCCGGTGGCGAGGATCCCGAACACGTGGTCCCAGAGCCGGGTGTTGGACGACCACACCGGCGGGCGCCGGTGACCGTCGAGGTGGGGGTCGTAGTAGGGCCGGTACGGCGGCAGCGCCTTCACGACCGGCAGGTCCACCCGGTGGATGCCGGCGAGCGTGTCGGCGAGGCCGGCCAGCACCACCGGGTCGGCCGAGACCTTGGGCGGCACCCCGGGCAGCCGCGTCGTGAGCAGTGTGGGTACGTCGCACATGGTCGGTCCCGTGTCGGCCGCGACCAGTCGCGGCGCCGGGACGTCGGTGCTGCCGAGCAGGCCGAGCACGGTCGCCTCATTGGTCGGCAGGTACCACGGATCGCTCCGTAGTCGGTCGGCCCGGTGGAACCGGCGAAGGGCCAGCTGGTGCACGAGCCCGGTGGCGCCCATGACGTCCACGGCGTGCAGCGTGGTCGAATGCACGCTCATCAGGCGTACGGAGACGACCAGGCTGCCTGGCCCCACCACCTCACGGGCCCACTGGAGGGTCGCCTCGGACGGTGGGGGTACGCCGTCGGACCGCTGCTCGGCACTCATTCTGCGCAGAAACCCTACCGGCGGCGTGGGCGAAAGGAGCCGCCGGAATACCGGCTCGGGTCGCCGCGGTTGGACCGGTCGACCCGCCGCACCCAGGCGGGCGCCGACGAAGGAGTGCACCAATGCCTGCCGTCACCGCCGACACGCTGACCCTGCCGCGCCTCGACCGTCCGGCCTCCGGCGCCCGGGGACGCGGTGTCGCCAAGATCGTCACCGCGCACCGGCAGTCGAGGGCGAGGGGTTCGTCGTCCGCCGCCCGTTCCCCGGCATGGACCTGTCGCTGGCCGACCCGTTCCTGCTGCTCGACCACATGGGCGCCGTCGAGTACGCGCCCGGGCGAGGCCAAGGGCGCGCCCTGGCACCCGCACCGCGGCTTCGAGACCGTGACGTACATGATCGACGGCGCGTTCGAGCACCAGGACTCCACCGGCGGCGGCGGGCTGCATCACCGACGGCGCCACCCAGTGGATGACCGCCGGCGCGGCATCCTGCACTCCGAGCTGCCGCCGCAGGAGCTCGTCGCCAGGGGCGGGCTGTTCCACGGCGTCCAGCTGTGGGTCAACCTGCCGCGGCGCGACAAGTGGACGCCGCCGCGCTACCAGGACATCGGCGCCGGCGACGTCACGCTGCTCTCGCAGCAGGACGGCGGCGCCCTGGTCCGGGTGATCGCCGGCGACGCTCGGCGGCCACCGCGGGCCCGGCGCGACCTGGACGCCGATCACCTACGTCCACGCCACGCTCGCGCCCGGCGCGCGAGCTGCAGCTGCCGTGGCCGGCGCGACTTCAACGCGCTGGTCTACGTGCTCGCCGGGCGCGGCACGGTCGGGTCCGAGCGCCGGCCGCTCGACGAGGGCCAGCTCGCCGTCTTCGGCGCCGGCGAGGCGCTGGGCATCCGGGCCGCGGACCGCAGCCAGGACTACGCCGGCCGGGCCGGCTGGGAGGTGCTGCTGCTCGGCGGGCTGCCGATCCGGGAGCCGATCGCCCGGTACGGCCCCTTCGTCATGAACACGCAGGAGGAGATCCTCCAGGCGATCGAGGACTACCAGGCCGGCCGGCTCGGCGTCGTCCAGCCCGAGCAGGTGCCCCACCAGACCGCCGCCGACGAGGAGCTGAGGACATAGCCCTCCTGCCCTGTCGGTAGCCTCGGGCGTGGCAGTGTCCTGCCGGCCGGGTCACGACGACCCGTCGCCGCAGGTCGCCGGCCGGAGTCGACGGAAGGGGTCGGATGCGTCGGTTCGAGCATCGGGTCGCACTGATCACGGGTGCGGCCCACGGCATCGGCAGAGCGACGGCCACCCGGCTGGCCACGAAGGGCGCGGCGGTGGCGGTCACCGACGTCGACGCCGGTGGCGCCGCCTCTGCGGTCGAGGAGCTCGAGGCGTCCGGTGCGTCCGCACTGGCCCTGGGGTGCGACGTCACCGACGTGCGGTCGGTCCGGGCGGCGGTGGCGCAGACGGTCGACCGGTTCGGCCGGCTCGACGTCCTGGTCAGCAATGTCGGCGTCGCCACCGACACCGAGTTCGAGGAGGTCGGCGACGAGGAGTGGCAGCGCCAGGTCGACCCCACGCTGAACGGCGCGGTCCGATGCATCCAGGCCGCGCTTCCCCACCTGCTCGCGGCGCCGACGGGCGGTGCCGTCGTCAGCGTCGGGTCCGTGAACGGGCTCGCCGGCTTCGGCAACGAGGCCTACTCCGCGGCCAAGGCGGGGCTCATCAGCCTGACCCAGAACCTCGCCCTGCGCTACGGCCGCCGCGGCGTGCGATTCAACCTGGTCGCGCCGGGCACCGTACGCACCCGGATCTGGAATCGGCGCATCGCCACCGACCCCGGCGTCCTCGACCGGATGGCCGAGCACTATCCGCTCGGCCGGGTCGGTGACCCGGCCGACATCGCTGCCGCGGTCGCCTTCCTCGCCTCCGACGACGCCGCGTGGATCACCGGGACGGTCCTCCGGGTCGACGGTGGCGTTCTCGCCGGCCACACCGGATTCCTGCGGGAGGTATTCGAGTGAGCGGCTTCGACGTACTCCTGACCGGAGGGACCGTCGTCGACGGCACCGGCGGTGAGCCCCGCACCGCCGACATCGGCGTACGCGGAGACCGGATCGCGGCGGTCGGCCGGTTGGACGGCTCGACCGCGCCCACGGTCATCGACGCCCGGGGACGCCTGCTCCTGCCGGGGTTCGTCGACACCCACGTGCACGCCGACGCGGTCCTCGGACGCACCGATGTCCAGGAGGCGATGCTCCGGCAGGGCGTCACCTCGGTGGTGCTCGGCCAGGACGGCCTGTCCTTCGCGCCGGCCTCGCAGACCACCGTCGACTATGTGGCGCGCTACTTCGCGGCGGTCGACGGAACGCCACCACCGGAGCTGGCCAACGGCTGCACGGTGGCCGACCTGCTCGCCTTCTACGACCGGCGGACACCGGTCAACGTCGCCTACCTCGTGCCCCTCGGCACGGTCCGGCACGAGGTACTCGGTGCACAGGACCAGCCGGCCGGTGACGCGCTCCCGGCACTGGTCCGGCTGGTCGAGGAAGGGCTGGCGGACGGCGCCGTCGGCATCTCGACCGGGCTGGAGTACGTACCCGGGATCTTTGCCGACCCGGCCGAGCTGACCGCACTGTGCCGACCCGCGGCGGCGCTCCGTGCGCCGTACGTCAGCCACCTCCGCAGCTACGACGGTGGACGCGCACCCGGCATGCCCGAGGCGGAGGCACTCGGCCGCACGACCGGCATCCCGGTGCACGTCTCGCACTACCGCGGCCACGCCGAACCCCTGCTCGCCCACCTGGAACACGCCGGTGCCGACGGAGTGGACGTGACGTTCGACGCCTACCCGCACCTTTACGGCAACACGATCCTCGCGATGAAGGCGCTGCCGCCGCACGTCCAGCGTGGCGGTGTCAACGACACCTTGCGGCGACTCGCCGACCCCGCCGTACGCGCGGAGCTCGCCAGCACGTGGTTCCCGTCGGTCGAGCCCGCGCTGACCGAGGCCGTCTTCGGCTACGTCGCGGGCGAGGCCTACCGCTGGGCCGAGGGTCACACGGTCGCGGCGGCCTGCGAGCGTTCGGGACTCGCGTTCGGCGAGCTGATCTGCGAGGTCCTGCTGGCCAGCGACCTCGCCGTCGGCGCGATCGTCCCGTCACCCGGCGGCGACGACACCGACCTCCGCGCGATGGTGCGCGACGACCGGCACATGGGCTGCTCCGACGCGATCTACCTCGGCGGCCACCCCCATCCGCGCGGGTGGGGCGCGTTCGCCAGGTTCCTGGGGCACCACACCCGCGACCTCGGCGACTGGACCTGGCCACAGGCCGCGTGGCACCTCGCGGGGCATCCGGCCCAGCGCTTCCAGCTGGCAGGGCGAGGAGTCCTCGCCGAGGGTGCTGTCGCCGACATCGTGGCCGTCGACCCGGCCACCGTGGGAGACCTGGCCACCTATGACAACCCCTGCCAGCTCGCGACCGGTGTGAGCGACGTCCTCGTCGCCGGCGAGCCGGTCCTCACCGACGGCAAGCTGACCGGAGCCACACCAGGTCGGGCGCTACGACGAGGAGAACCCGGATGACCGGAGCCATCGGACCCATCGCGTACGACCCGCAGGCGTTGCACGAGCACCTCGACGCCCTTGCGCGGCAGACGATCGCACCCACCGAGACCGGCTTCACCTGGCTCGGCCCCACCACGGCGGCCGAGCTGGTCGAGCGCAAGGTCGCCTTGCGCGGCGGCGAGCTCACGTTCCCGCTGATGGTGCTCAGGGAGAGCGCGCTCACGTCCAACGTCACGTCGATGGCGGCGTGGTGCAAGGAGCACGGCGTCGAGCTCGCACCGCACGGCAAGACCTCGATGTCCCCCGAGATCACCGCGCGGCAGCTCGCGGCGGGAGCGTGGGGGATCACCGCCGCCACCATCGGCCAGGCCCGCGCGTTCGTCGAGACCGGCGTACGGCGGGTGCTGCTCGCGAACCAGCTCGTCGACCCGGCCGGCATCGGCTGGCTCGCCGCCGCGACCAACGCGGACCCGGCGTTGACGGTCCTCGGCTACGTCGACTCGGTGGAGGGCGTCGCGCTGCTCGACCGTGAGCTGACCAGGCACGGCGCCACCCGACCGCAGCCGGTGCTGGTCGAGCTGGGCGTGCCCGGCCGGCGTACGGGAGCACGGACGGACGCGGAGGCCCTCGAGGTCGCCCACGCGGTCGCGGCCACGGCCACTCTGAAGGTCGCGGGCGCCACGGGATACGAGGGTGTGCTCGGCCACGGAAGGACCGCCGACGACCTCGACGACGTGGCGCGGTTCTGCCGTGGCGTACGCGCCCTCGGGCTCCGCCTGCTCGACGAGGGACTCGTCGACCCGGCCGCCGGGCTGATCGTCTCCGCCGGCGGCAGCACGTACTTCAACGTCGTCGCCCGCGAGCTCGCGGGCGAGCCCGCGACCGCCATCCTGCGCAGCGGCGGCTACGTCACCCACGACGACGGCCTGTACTCCCACGCGACCCCGCTGCCCACCGGTGGCTCGCCCTACGAGCTCCGTGCCGCTCTCGAGGTGTGGGCGTACGTCCTCTCCAGGCCCGAGCCGGGCCGCGCGCTGGTCGGTGCCGGACGGCGCGACGTGCCGTTCGACGTCGACCTCCCGCTCGTCCGCCGGGTCCTGTCGCCGGACGGCACCACCCGCGACGCGGCGGCCGTGACGGTGAGCTCGCTCAACGACCAGCACGCCTTCCTGGACCTGCCGACGGGGTCCGACGTCTCGGTCGGAGACCTGGTGTGCTTCGGTATCTCCCATCCGTGCACGGCGTTCGACAAGTGGCGCCTGGTCCCGGTGGTCGACGACGGCGAAGTGATCGTCGACGTCGCTCATACAATGTTCTGACCCACTTTCCCCCTTCTCACGGAGCCATGGCAGGCGAACTCGACGACATCGACCGCGGCCTCGATGCCCACGGGCACATCAGGCGTGAGTGCCGGCTCGAGCTGATCCCACCGTCGTTCACGGACGCGGTGCGGCAGCTGGAGACCCGGGCGGCGGCGGCGTACGGCGACCGGTTGCACAGCCTGTACCTCTACGGCAGCGTGCCGCGGGGAACGGCCAGTCCCGGGCGGTCCGACCTCGACGCGCTGGTCGTGCTCGCCGGCATGCCGCACGATTCCGACTACGCACTCGCCCGCGAGCTCGAGGCGTCGCTCGACTCGAACCACACCTCCTTGCACGGTGTGGGACTGCTGGTGTTCTCCCGCGCCCGGCTCATGCACCCGTCGGAGCTCTACGACATGGGCTTCTTCCTGGCCTGCCTGTGTTCCCCGCCGGTCTACGGCGTCGATCTGGCGATGGCTCTTCCCTCGTACGAACCCTGCCGGGAGCTCGCCCGGGCCACCAACGGCAACATCGCCCTCAGCCTCAACGCCGTCCGACGTCAGCTCGCCGCCGCCTCCGGTCCCGAGCGACGGCAACGGCTGTGCCGTTCGCTCGCCCGCAAGCTGGTGCGCACCGCGTTCACCCTGGTGATGCCCCGTTGGGGAGGCTGGACGAGCGACCTCGGGACGATCGGCCGGATCGTCGCGGCCTACTATCCCCACCAGGCGGCGGCGATGACCACGGCGATCCAGCTGGCCAACACGCCGAGCGCGGAACAGTCGGTCATGGCCGACCTGCTCGACGGGTTCGGCGAGTGGCTGGTCGGGGAGTACGACCAGATGATCGGGCGGAAGCCCTCGCGAGAAAACCCCTCCTGACAAGGGCCGAGCCACCGCGACGGCTCGCGCAGTGCGTCCCGCGCCGGTGTCCTGCCAGGTGGATCGGCTAGGTTCTGGGAATGAACGAACTCACCTGTCCCAAGTGCCACGGAACCATGCGACAGTACGAACGCAGCGGCGTCACGGTCGACCAGTGCACCGACTGTCGCGGCATCTTCCTCGACCGGGGTGAGCTCGAACGGCTCGCCGATGCCGAGACGAGCTGGCATTCCGGCCAGGCCGCCGCTCCACCGCCGCCCGCCCGTACCGCGCCGTACGAGCGCCGTCGCGATGACGACGACCATCGCTACGGCCACAGCTACGACCGGCCGCACTACAAGAAGCGCAAGCGGTCGTTCCTCGAAGACCTCTTCGACTGACTGTCTGGGCCGGCACATGTCTGCACTGACCGCGATCTGGGGGAGTTCGGCCTGGCGGACCGACGCGCTCACCTGGATCGACGAGCACCTTCGTGCGCACGGGCTCCGGCTCACCGGACCCGTCACGCAGCCACATCTCAGACCCTGGTCGACGATCCTCCAGGTTCCGACGTCCGGTGGATCGGTGTGGTTCAAGGCGAACGGCCCCGGGACCGCCTTCGAGCCACGGGTTCTCGACGCGTTCGGTCGGTGGCGGGCACCGCATGTCGGCCGCCCCCTCGCCGTTGACGTCGACCTGGGCTGGAGCCTTCTTCCCGATGCCGGCGAACCGCTGCGTGCGCTTACCAGCAAGGAAGCTCAGGTCGCCTCGTGGCTCGAGGCCCTGCCCGCGTACGCCGAGCTGCAGCAGGATCTCACGCCCCGCGTGGGCGATCTGCTTGCTCTCGGCGTACCCGACCTGCGTCCGCCCACACTGCCCGGCCACTACGCCGCCCTCCTGGCCGACCCGGGGCGGCTGCTGCTCGGCGAGCCTGACGGGCTGGCGGTCGAGGACCTTACTCGGCTGCAGCGGCTGGTCCCCGACGTGGCCCGATGGGCCGAGCAGCTGGCCTCCTCCGGAATTCCTCCGACCGTCCAGCACGACGATCTCCACCACGGGAACGTGTTCGTCCGCAGGTCGGACGCCTTGCCGGCGTACGTCTTCATCGACTGGGGCGACGCCTCGGTGGCGCATCCGTTCGGGACCCTGCTCGTAACCCTGCGCAGCGTGGCCGCGCGGCTCGAGCTCCCGCCCACCGCCCCCGAGCTCGGAAAGCTCCGCGACGCCTACCTCGAGCCCTGGACCACCGACCACGGTCGCGAGGAACTCCTCGCCGCGGTCCGAGCTGCTACCGAGCTGGCCAAGGTGGGACGGGCGCTCGCCTGGGAACGCGCACTCGCGGACTCGACCGAGGCCGAACGCGCGCCCTACGCCGAGGCGGTGCCGGGCTGGCTCCGCGAGCTCCTGGAGTGAGGCAAGGGCGGGTTGACGCTGGTCAGGAACGCTTCCTGCGAGCGCGTCTGGGCGCTGGATCCGACTTCGCCTGCTTGGCCGCTTCGCGCCGGACGTCAGCGGGCGCGACGCCCGCCTCCGCGAGCGCCGTACCGGCGGGCGACCCCGGATCGCTCACGAGGGCGAGCAGCAGATGTTCGGTGCCGACTTCGGTGCTGCCACGTCGCAGGGCCTCGCGCTCCGCCACGTCGAGGGTCTTGGCGCCACCTCGTCCGAGGTGGGGGTTCTTTGCCGAGCGTTTGGGACCGTCAGTCCCCAGTTTGGCCCGCGCCGTCCGGCGGATGTCGGCCGAACGCTGGCCGCTGCTCTTGAGAATGCTGACGGCGCCGCCGGAGCGGTTGTCCAGCAGGGCCAACAGCAGGTGGATGTCGTCCACGCCGGGATGACGGTGCTGGAGTGCCAGGTCGCGGGCGCCGCCGAGGACCGCGGTGGCCCGGGCCGAGTAGGGCAGGCCGGAACGTCCCGCAGCGGCTTCCACGTCCACGCCCTCGGCCGGGACGAACCGCTGCTGGGCAGCCTGTCTGGTCACCCCGAGAGCAGCACCGATGTCGGTCCACGACGCACCCGCACGGCGCGCGTCGTCGACGAAGTGCGCGACCAGGTGCTGGGCACATGCCTCCAGGCGAGCCGCCACCTCACGCGCGGCGGTCACGCGGTCGAGGGGCTGACTCCCGGCCTGTGCGGTGTCGACGGAGGAGATGAGCTGGTCTAGGTCCACGTCGTTGACAGCCATGATGCATAGATTCGTTCGACCTGACCGCGTTGTCAAGGGAAAGTTGACGGTGGTGGGTTCAGCGCCAGGACGGCCGCAGATCGACGTCATCGGCCAGCACGTAGGCGATCCGGTGGCCGAACTGGATCTGGTAGTACGTCAGGTTTCCGCGGATCACCTGGTGCTGTGAGGAGTCGAACGTCACGGCCCGGTAGTACTCCGTCTCGGCCTTCATGCCCACGACGTACTCCTGACCGGCGAGCAGGGAGTACTGCAGCGGCGCGATGGCCTGCGCGGGCACCTCGGGGGGATAGGCCGCCGCCTCGGGGTAGGCGCGTCCGTAGACCGGGACCGACGCCTTGCCGGCCTTCGGCGTCGCCACGACCGACGTGGCCCACAACGCGGTGGGCGCCGTGCGCGGGTTGTGGAACCAGCCCTTCTGGCCGAGGAACCAGACCGCGGTCCACTCGCCACGCACCTCGGCGACGGCGTACTGCTGGCCGGCCGAGACCCGGCTGCCCATGTCCGCGACGTTCATGGTGCTGGTGCCGTCGGGCGGGTTACTGCCGAGGTCGAGCAGCAGCGGTGCGTCGGCGCGGGGTTCGGTGCGCAGCATGACCGCGGACGAGCCCCAGTCGCCGCACGCGGGTGGCGTGCCCTCACCGGGCGGGCCAGGGACGTCCTCGCAACCGACGAAGCCTGGATTGGTGGCCGCGAAGTCGGGCCTGATGGTGACGGCGCCGGTGCGACTGGTGCCCGTTGTCCTGAACGGTGCGCCGAGCAGGTCGAAGTAGTGCGTCCAGTCCCAGTACGGACCGGGATCCCAGTGCATGCCGGACACGGTGCTGGGCGTGGTGCCTGGCACGACGTCGTGGCCGAGGATGTGCTGGCGGTCGAGCGGGATGGCGTACCTGTGCGCGAGATAGCGCACCAGGCTGGCCGAACTGCGGTACATCGTCTCGGTGTACCACGTTCCGCGGGCCGCGTAGCCCTCGTGCTCGAGGCCGATCGACTTGGCGTTGACGTACCAGTTGCCCGCGTGCCAGGCGACGTCCTTCGCCTTCACGTGTTGGGCGATCTGGCCGTCGCTCGCCCTGAGGGTGTACTGCCAGCTCACGTACGTCGGGTCCTGGACGAGGTTCAGGGTGGACTGGTAGGGGCCCTCGGTGTCGTGGATGACGATGTAGCGGATCTTCTGGCTGGTGGGGCGGTTGGCGAGGTCGTGGTTGCCGTAGTTGCCGTCGCCGAGGTCGGCGTATGGCGCCGGGATCCACTCACAGCCCAGGCCCGACGGGCACTCCGTCTCACCCGAGGCCGGCACCTTCAGGCGGAGGTCCGCGAGCGTGCTCCGGTCCGGCTGGACAGCCTGCCCTGCGAGGTTGACCTGCTGCCCGTCGTCGGTCGTACGCCGGGCGCCGGCACGCATCACGGAGTAGACCTCGTCGGCGAACGTACGTGCCGTCGCCTGGTCCTGGGCGCCGCTGTAGCGCGCGACGGCGGCGTACCAGCGGGCGGCGTCGGAGCCCTCCGCGCCGCTCAGCTGACGGTGGTAGTCGGCCAGGATCGCTGCGCCACCACGGATGTTGGCGGCCGGGTCGACGCGCAAGGCGGCCTTGTCGAGCCCGGTCAGCCGGGCGGCGAGGTCGATCGTCTGGAGAGCGGGGCCAGGTCGCAGCATGCCCGCACCTGGCCGGGACGGGTCGCCGCGGAGGTCACCGGTCACGCCCGCGTTGGCCGCGCTGCCTCCCGCGTCGCCCGCCGTGGCGAGGTCCGTCAGGTGCATGGGTCCGTAGCCGCCCGCGCGGGATGGCTGTCCGGCGTGCACGTCCCACCGGGACTCGAGGTAGGAGACCGCGAGCAGGACCGGCGCGGGAACTCCGAACTCCCGTGCGGCTCCTGCATAGGTGGACTGCCGGTCCGCGGACGCGACCAAGGGATCGAGGGCGGGTGCCGCCTCGGCGCCCACGACCGGCGCGAGCAGGCCGGTTGCCAACAAGCCAGCCGCGGCCGCGATGCCTCCACGGCGAAGGAACCGTGGCATCGAAGGACTCAAGGACATGTCCGACCTCCCCAGCGACATGAAGTCGGCACCAGCGTGGCGTTCGGTTGGTTCCACGTCAATGCTTTGCGGGCGGCCGGATCGAGCCGGAGATCCTCGCCATGACCGCGTCCTTCCAGGACGTTCGCGGCCACGCCATCATCGATGCGATGACCTACCGACTCATCGACGCGGATCCCGAGGCTGCCGACGTCCGGAGCCTGACCTTCGTACCCTTTCTCGCCCACGGCACCTGTGTCGCCATCCCACGCAAGGACGGCACGTTCCTCGACCTCGGTTGTGCCAACGGTCTGCTGATGGAGTCCGTGCAGGAGTGGGCCGGCGAACGCGGCATGCGATCGAACCGTATGGGGTCGACCTCGGTCCCGGCCTCGTCGACCTCGCCGGCGGCCGGCTGCTGGCGAGCCACTACGGCGGACGGCCGGCGCGGGAGTACCTCGACGAGCTGCGCCTGCCGGTCGCCGGCACCTCCGGGCTGACGGCCTGGGTCGACTCGCCGGCCGGGCCTCACGACACCCGGCGGGCGATGCCGGGATAGTCGAGGACCAGGCCGTCGGCGTCGAACACGATGTCGGCGCTGAACCCGGAGTCGTCGTCGAACCGCACGGCGGCGGCTCCGTCCGGGTATCCCTCGGCCTTGCCGACCGGGGTGTAGGTCTGCCGGCTCACGCTGACGGCGAGGTCGGGCACCGACACCCAGGGCACCGACAGCTCGACCGGGTCCCCGCCCGTGAGCAGCCCGTTCCGGAGCACCGGCATCGTGTTGGTCAACGGGCACAGGCCGAGGTCGCAGTCCACCGCGCCGCGCAGCAACGCCGCATCACCTCCGGGCGGCGCGGCGTCGAGGGAGCCCTCGGCGTCGGACACGATCCGCCAGCTGCCGGAGCCGTCGCGGTGCAGTTCGAGGGACCGCCGCCAGCCCACGCCGGACGTGTGCACCCGCAACGAGGAGGTGCGGAAGGACTCCGTCGTCGTGAGGACGTACTCCAGTCGGTAGGGCACGGGATCGGCGCCGATCGCGGATCCCATCGCGGACAAGCGGCCGCGGGCCAGCTTGACCTCGACGAGCTCGGCGCCGGCGTCCTTCAGCCAGACGAGCGAGCAGTGGACCTCGTCGTTCATGTGGTGTCCTCTCCCAGTTTGGCCGTGTGAGACTACTGCGCGATCCCCGGTCCAGGCGCGTACCCCTCCGGTCGCTGGACGCATTCGTTCCACGTCCATCCCGTCGGGTCCGGACCGGCTGCCGACAACCACCGTCAGTGCCCAGCGACCGGCCTCCCTGGGCGGCCACGGGCATCGTGCTGCCCTGCCGAAGTGATCATCCGCGGTTACGCTGAGGGTGACCAGTGCCGAGTTTGGGAGCATTTCAGTAGTTCGGGCATCGCCCGGGCGGGGGGGAACGGGGACCGGGAGGTGACGTCGCAGGTGGAGACCCAGCTGACGTACGCCCTGCTCGGGCCGCTAGAGGTCGCCGGCCACGGGCGCACCGTGCCGGTGCGCGCGGGCAAGCAGCGCTCCCTGCTCGCCACCCTGCTCGTGTCGCCCAACCGACTGGTGCCGGTGGACGAACTCATCGAACGGCTCTGGGGCCAGCACCCACCGTCCACGGCGCGCGCCACCCTGGCCACCTACGTCATGCGGCTCCGGCGCACCCTTGCCGACCCGGTACCCGTCACCGCGTCACCACCCGCTGCCTCCGGTTCCTACGGCGGTCCGATCCGTACCCGCCCCGAGGGCTACCTGCTCGAGGCGCCACCCGACCACACCGACCTCGGGCGGTTCGGGCAGCTGCTGGCCGAGGCCGAGGGCCAGACCCACGCGCCCGAGCTCGTCCTCGGCACGCTCACCGAGGCCCTCGCGCTGTGGCGTGGCCCCGCACTCGTCGACATCCCGTCGGAGTCTCTCCACCGGGACGTCGCGCCGCGACTGGAGGAGCAACGGCTGCACGCACTCGAACGCCGGATCGACGCAGGGCTCGCGCTCGGTCGGCACGCGGAACTCGTTGGTGAGCTGACCGCGATGACCACCGAGCACCAGTTGCGCGAGCGCTTCTGGCAGCAGCTCATGCTGGCGCTCTACCGCTCGCACCGGCAGCCAGACGCGCTCGAGGCGTACGCCCGGCTCCGCGCCCTCCTGGTCGGCGAGATGGGACTCGAGCCGAGCGTCGAGATCCGCTATCTCCACCAGCGGATGCTGGCCGAGGACCCCGACCTGCACCGTCCCGAGGCGGTGCAGACACCAAGCGCCCCGGTTGCCGCGGAGTCCGTGCTGCCCGCGCCGTGGGTGACGTTGTGCCAGCTCCCGCCGGACATCCCCGACTTCGTGGGGCGCGACGACGTGATCGACGAGGTGGCCAGCCGACTGCGCGCCGGTCCGGACGAGACCGCGGTGCCGGTGGTGGTTCTCACCGGCACTCCCGGCACCGGCAAGAGCACCCTGGCGGTCCACGTCGCGCACCGGGTGCGGCCGGAGTTCCCCGACGGACAGCTGTTCGTACGCCTGACCCGCGCCGACGGCACGGCCCGCAACCCCTCGCACGTGCTGGACGAACTGCTCACCGCGAGCGGGGTCAGCCGCGATGCCCTTCCGGATGGTCTCGATGCCCGCGCCGCGGCGTTCCGCGCCCGAGTCGCCGACCGTTCGGTCCTTCTCGTCCTCGACGACGCACCGACCGCCTCCCAGGTGATGGCCCTGCTGCCCGGCACGCCGGGGTGTGCGGTTCTGGTGACCGGTCGGCGGTTGCTGAGCGGCATCCCCGGGAGCTGGGGCATCCGCCTCGCGCCGTTCGGCCGCGACGACGCGCTCGCGCTGTTGTCCCGGCTGGTACGCCCCGACCGGATGAGCCGGGAACCAGAGGCGGCGGGCGCCATCGTCGACGCCTGTGGCGGCCTGCCACTGGCACTCCGGATCGTCGGCGCCCGGCTCGCGGCGCGCCCGTCGGCCGAGCTCGCGGCCCTCGCGGCACGACTGGCCGACGAGCAACGCCGGCTCGACGAACTGCGTACCGGCGATCTCGAGGTACGCGCGGGGCTCGCCCTGAGCTGCTCGGCGCTCTCGCCAGAGGCCGAGCTCGCGTTCCGTCGACTCGGGCTCCTCGGCGCCATCGACGTCGCATCGTGGACCGTCGGCGTGCTGGCCGACCATCCCGACGGGGAGCTTCTCGTGGAAGAGCTGGCGGGGGCCAGTCTCCTCGCCGAGACCGGTCGTGACCCGACCGGCGAGCCAAGGTACCGTCCGCACGACCTGCTCGCGTTGTACGCCGCCGAGCTCGCCCGGGCCGACGACCCGGACGTCAACCGCGCGGCCCTCCGCCGCCTCGTCGACGCACTGCTCACCCTTGCCGACGCGGCGTACGCGCACCTGCCGGCGCTGTCGTTCGACGAGGCCCCGGTGGACCCGGTGCACCCCTCCACCGTGCTGCCGGCGGCCACCGTCGCCCGGCTGACCGGCAACGGTGAGGCCTGGCTGCTGGCCGAACAGCTCCAGCTCGACTGGGCGATCCGGCGCTGCGTCGACGCCGGGTGGTACGCCGACGCGGCCCTGCTCGCCGACCGGGCCGTGAGCCGGCTCGACATCCAGCTGCCGCACCACCAGGTGGTGGAGCTCCTCGACCTCGTCCGTGCCGCCGCACTCGCCGCGGGCGACGAGCGGATCGCGTGGCGGGCCGCCTGGCAGCGGTCGATGCAGGCCGCCACCCGCGGAGTGACCGAGGAGGTGCTCGACACCCTGGCCGCCTCGGTCGAGGCGTTCGAACGGCTCGGCTCCCATCTCGACCTCGCATATTCCCTCGCCGCCCTCGCCCACTTCCGGGACGTGCAGGATGCGCCTGGCGAGGCACTCGCGCTTGCCGAACGCGCCGTCGGGGCCGCGCGAGCAAGCGGCGACCGGCGCGGCTACGCCTCCGCCATCCGCGAGCTCGCGTCGTTGCTGGCCCGCCACGACAGGTACGCCGAGGCGGTGCCGATGCTGTCGGAGGCCCTGGCCATCGCGCGGGAGCTGGGTGGCCCGGTCGACGAGGCCCTCGTCCTGCACCGGCTCGCGATGCATGCGCTGGACAACGGTGACCTCGACCGGGCGGGCGAGGCGGCACGGACCAGCCTGGAGGTGGTGGCCGGCGTGCCCGACCACCGCGCCCGCGCCTACGCGGCGGCGATGGCGGCCCGGGTCGCCTCGGCGCGTGGCGAGGGTGCCGAAGCGCTCGTCCTGGCCGAACGCGCACGCCGTGAGTTCGGCAAGCTCGGTGACAGGTTCGGCGAAGTCGCCGCGATCGCCAGCCTGGCGGAGGCGTACCTCGAGCTGGGGCGCGCCGCCGACGTCGTCCCACTTGTCAACGACACCTTGCCCGCCTACGCAGGTGTCGGTGCGACGCGACACGAGGAGCGCCTCCGCCGCGCCCGGCTGGCGGCGCTCGAAGCACTCGAAGGTCCGCACTGAACCGTCACGTTGGATACCGGATGGGTAGCACTGTGCCCGCGTCAGCGAGATGTCATCGATCTGCTAGCCGGCCACAGCATTCTGTCCTACGCCTCGTGCACGGCTGGGCCATGCGGTCCGGTCACGCCGGCCCGTCGTCGGGAGGGAGGGGCCGGATCTGCGGAGCGGGGCACGCTGCTTTCGAATACGGGGGAAGCAGCGTGTCCCGTTGCGCGGTTGCCCAGCAGGTCGCAGTGGTCAGCAGGTCGCAGTGGTCAGCAGGTCGCAGTGGTCAGCAGGTCGCAGTGGTCAGCAGGTCGCAGTGGTCAGCAGGTCGCAGTGGTCAGCAGGTCGCAGTGGTCAGCAGGTCGCAGTGGTCAGCAGGTCGCAGTGGTCAGCAGGTCGCAGTGGTCAGCAGGTCGCAGTGGTCAGCAGGTCGCAGTGGTCAGCAGGTCGCAGTGGTCAGCAGGTCGCAGTGGTCAGCAGGTCGCAGTGGTCAGCAGGTCGCAGTGGTGGCTGGGCGGGTGGTCGGCTCGTCAGCCGGTCGGGCGCGTACCCCGGAGGCTGCGCAGCTGGTCGAGGACGAACGCGTGGACGCCCGCCTCGTCCCGCCAGCTGTCGTACCGCCCGGACGGGCCGCCGTGTCCGGCACCGAGCTCGGTCTTGAGGAGTGCCGGACCCCCACCGGTCATCCGGTCGCGTAGCCGGGCCACCCACTTCGCCGGCTCCCAGTAGCTCACCCGAGGGTCGTTGAGGCCGGCCGTGGCGTAGACGGCGGGGTACTCGCGGGCGGCCACGTTGTCGAAGGGGGAGTACGACTTCATCACGGCGTACACCTCGGGGTCCTCCACCGGGTTGCCCCACTCGTCCCACTCCCGCACCGTCAACGGCAGCGACGGGTCGAGGATCGTGGTGAGCGCGTCGACGAACGGCACCTCGGCCACTGCCGCCGCACACAGGTCCGGTCGGAGGTTGAGCACCGCGCCGATCAGGAGACCACCCGCGGACCCGCCGCGGATGGCGAGTCCCTCCCGGGTCGTCCACCCGGTCTCGACGAGATAGTCGGCACACGCCACGAAGTCGCTGAACGTGTGGGGCTTCTCGAGCTTCTTGCCGTGGTCGTACCACGCGCGCCCGAGCTCGCCGCCGCCGCGTACGTGCGCGATCGCGAACGCCACCCCACGGTCCAGCAGCGACAGCCGCAGGGTCGAGAACCACGGGTCCATGGAGTGCTCGTACGACCCGTAGCCGTACAGCATCAGCGGCCCGCCCTCGGGGCGGTCGTCCCGCCACACCACCGAGATCGGCACCTTCGTACCGTCGGGCGCGGTGGCCCACTCCCGGGCGGACTGGTAGCGGTCGAGGTCGACGTTCAGCACCGGCTGGCGCTTGCGGAGCTCCCGCGCGTCCGTCACGAGATCGATGTCGATGACGGAGCTCGGGGTGGTCAGGGAGGTGTACTCGATCCGCAGCGTGGTCGTGTCGAACTCGCGGTTGACGCCGACGTCGACGGTGTAGATCGGTTCCTCGAACACCAGCCGGCGCCGGTCGTCGGAGTCGACGTCGATCGTGTCGAGCTCGGTCCGCCCGTCGACCCGCAGCGAGACGACCAGGTGCCGCGCGAACGCGTCGACCGAGACGATCCGGACACCCTGCTGGTGTGGGATGACGCTGGTCCACTGCTCGGGTCCGGGGCTGTCAACCGGTGCCTGCGCGACCCGGAAGTCCGGCCCGTCGTCGTTCGTGACGAGGAGGAACCGGTCGCCGTGGTGCTCGACGGAGTACTCGACCCCGGGACGGCGGGGAGCCACGACCTGCCACGTCCCTTCGGGGTCGACGGCAGGCAGGACCCACACCTCGCTGGACTCCGACGCGTGCAGGCCCATGACCAGCCACTCGCGGGACCGCGTACGTCCGATGTTGAGGTAGAACGCCTCGTCCTCCTCGGTGTGGACGCACACGTCCTCGCCCTGCTCGGTGCCGAGCCGGTGGCGCCACAGTTTCCAGGGCCGGTGCGCGGCGTCGAGCGTGGTGTAGAAGAGGAAGCGCTCGTCGGCCGACCAGGCCGCGCCGTAGCCGGTCGGGACGATGGTGTCGGGAAGGTGCTCGCCGGTTTCGAGGTCCTTGACCCGGAGCCGGAACTCCTCGCTGCCGTCGACATCGCTGGAGTAGGCGAGCAGCCGGCCGCTGGGCGAGACGGCGAACGCGCCGAGGGCGAAGTACTCCGTCCCCTCGGCGGCCTGGTTGCAGTCGAGGAGGACCTGTTCCGTACCACTGCCGACGGGTCCGGCTCCGACCGGCTGGCGGGCGAAGATGGGGTACTGCAGGCCCTCCTCGGTGCGCGTGTAGTACTCCCACTGCCCGTCGCGGGCGGGAACGTCCTCGTCGGTCTCCTTGATCCGGGAGCGGTACTCCTCGAAGAGCTCCTCCCGCAGGTCCGCGAGGTGCGCGAGGGACGCCTCGGTGTGGGCGTTCTCGGCCTCGAGGTGGGCGCGGACCGCGGGGTCTTCCCGGTCGCGGAGCCAGGCGTACTCGTCGACCCGCTCGTCACCGTGGTGGCGGTGGACGTACGGGCGTTGTGCGGGGCGGGGTGGCGTCGGCATGTCGCCGACACTACCGGCGCGGGGGAGGAGGGGAGAGGGCGAAACTCGGTGGTCGCCCGCGGCAGCCGGCTCCTATCCTCGAATCCTCGCGGGATGTCTCGCGGGTTGACCGATCGGAAGGGCCCCGATGCGACGCGACCTTGGTGACGGACTCGTCCTGCGGTGGTCCACGGCGGCCGACGCGGACGACATCGTCGAGCTCGTGGGCCGCGTCTTCCGTGAGAAGGAGGACGCCGAACCCAATGTCGGGCTGAGCCACACCGTGCGGCGGTACGTCCGCGGCGACTACCCCTTCATGGGACCGGACGACTTCCTCGTGGTCGAGGACACCCGCAAGGACGGCAACCGGATCGTCGCCTGCACGTGCTACCTGCTCGAGGACTGGGAGTTCGACGGGATCCCGATCCCGGCCGCGCGACCGGAGATCGTGGCGACGGACCCGGCTTACCGCAACAGGGGACTGATCCGTTCGATCTTCGACACCGTGCACGAACGGGCCGAACGCGACGGCAGGGTGATCCAGGGGATCACCGGAATCCCCTACTTCTACCGCCAGTTCGGCTACGAGTTCGCGATCGACCTCGGCGGCCGGCTGAGTGTCCCGGTCGCGCTGCTGCCCGAACCTCCTGACGGGAAGGACGCGAGTCACCTGCTCCGTCAAGCCTCGCTTGACGATGTTCCGTCCGTCGCCGCGTGCTACCGGAGCCAGCAGGCGGGCAGCCTCGTCTCGTGCCACCTGCCCGACTCCTTCTGGCGCTACCACATCGAGGCCGAGCAGAGTCCCGACGGACTGTCCGGGCATTCGCGGGTCCGCGTGATCGAAACGGCACAGGGGGAGTTCTGCGGCTTCGTCCTGACGCCTTACCGCCGGTACGGCGAGCACTTCCCGGTCTCGCTGCTGGGGTTCCGGCCCGGCCTCAACCTGCACGAGCTGGCGCCGGCACTCATGCGCGGACTCCGGCGGATGGCCGACCAGCTGCCCGTGGGTGACACCGGTGTCCCGCCGAAGGAGCCCACCAAGCCGCTGCAGAAGATCCAGCTCAACCTCGGCCGCGACCATCCGTTCTACCGTGCTGTCCGGTCCGGCTGGTCTCCGCAGCTGGACCCGCCGTACGCGTGGTACATCCGGGTGCCGGACCTCCCGGGCTTCCTCCGGCTTGTCGCACCGGTCCTGGATCGCCGGCTCGCGGACTCCTCGATGGCGGGCTACACCGGCGAGATCAAGCTCGACTTCTATCGCGGCGGCCTACGGATGGCGCTCGAGAACGGCAAGCTGGCGACCGTCGAGGACCACCGGTTCGCGGCGTACGACAGCTCGGCCAAGGGCGGGTTCCCGCCGCTGACCTTCCTACGGCTCGTGTTCGGGCACGACTCGCTGGCCGAGCTCAGGGCCATGTATCCCGACGTCTGGGCCGAGGGGGAGGCGGAGGCAGTTCTCGAGACGCTCTTTCCCAAGCGTCGTTCGCACCTGATCGGGCTCTGACCCCTAGAACCGACTGCTCCTCGGACCTACGCCCGGAACGCCTTCTGCATGACCAGCTCGCGACGTCCGTCTGGGAGGAGCTCCCCGAGGAGTGCGGTGTCGACGTATCCGAGCCGCCGGTACAGCGCGATCGCCGGAGCGTTGTCGGGCACCACCTCGAGGCGGGCGTATACCGCACCCTGCCGCGCCGCCCACTCCTCGACCGCCGCGATCAGTTGGCTGCCGAGTCCCTGTCCACGCGCCTGCGGGCTCACCCACAGCGAGTGCAGCCACGCGCAGCCGTCTTCGGGGACGCCACGGACCAGTCCGACCGGCACCCCGTCTCGGACCGCGACGACCTTCAGCGCGGTGGTGTCGAGCAGCCGCTCCCGCCAGCGGGTCTCGCCGCCGTCGGCCCACCCCGCCGACGCGGAGGGAAATGCGTCCGGGGCGTCGGCCAGCGCCGCCACCCGGGCCGCCCGCCACAGCGACCAGCTGTCGGCGCGGTCGAGTTCGAGGAGTTCCACCAGGGCCACGGGGTAACTCTCGCTCATCCGCCCACGCCACGCCGGGACGGCCCCGACAGCGACCCTGGTGCGACGTAGGATCTCGCGTGTGACCAGCGGTTCCGCCTCTGCGCAGCGCCTGCGCGACCTCGCCCGACTGCGCCGCGTCCGGGACCGGATCGACCGGGAGTACGCGCAGCCGCTGGACGTCGAGGCGCTCGCCCGCGGCGTGCACATGTCGGCCGGGCACCTCAGCCGCGAGTTCCGGCTAGCCTACGGCGAGTCGCCGTACGGCTACCTGATGACGCGGCGGATCGAGCGTGCGATGGCGCTGCTGCGTCGTGGCGACCTGAGCGTCACCGAGGTCTGCTTCACGGTCGGCTGCTCGTCCCTGGGCACCTTCAGCACGCGCTTCACCGAGTTGGTCGGCGTGCCGCCCAGCACCTATCGGCGCCAGACGGCTCCGGCGACCGCGGAGATGCCGTCGTGCGTGACGAAACAAGTCACCAGACCGATCAGGAATCGAGAAGCCCAGGTCACCGAGCGGCTCTAGCCTGACCGCTATGGACATCAGCATTCACTCCAGCTATCTCCCGCAGGACGACCCGGACGCAGCCGTGGCCTTCTACCGCGACGTCCTCGGCTTCGAGCTGCGCAACGATGTCGGGTACCAGGGGATGCGCTGGCTCACGGTCGGGCCCGCCGGCCAGCCTGGCATCTCCATCGTCCTGCACCCGCCGGCCGCCGACCCCGGCATCACCGACGACGAGCGCCGCACCATCGCCGAGATGATGGCCAAGGGGACGTTCGCCGCCATCAACCTGGCCACCGCCGACCTCGACGAGACGTTCGAGCGGGTGCAGGCCAGCGGCGCCGAGATCGTCCAGGAGCCGATCGACCAGCCCTACGGGATTCGCGACTGCGCCATCCGCGATCCCGCCGGCAACATGATCCGCATCCAGGAACTGCGCTGAGCCGTACGGCGACCCGCAGGCAGTGGCCAGACTGATCAGGAATCGAGAAGCGCCGCCCGCCAAGCCACAGTTAGCGTGACGGCCACGTACCCATCGGGTCGATGTGACCCACGACTTTCAGGAGTGATCATGACCGGTTCTTCCACCCAGGGAATCAAGACCGTGCTGCATCCCGTGTCCGACCTGGCCAAGGCCAAGGCGGTGTACGCCGCTCTGCTCGGCATCCAGCCACAGGCCGACTCGTCCTACTACGTCGGCTTCGACGCCGACGGCCAGCACATCGGGCTGGTGCCAGGCGGTGGACCGCAGGGCATGACGTCGCCGGTGGCCTACTGGCACGTGCCGGACATCGAGGCGAAGCTGGCCGAGGTGACCGCCGCGGGTGCCACCGTGAAGGAGCCCGCGCACGACGTCGGTGGCGGTCGACTGGTGGCCACCGTCACCGACCCCGACGGCAACGTCCTCGGGCTGCTGCAGGACCCAGTGAGTGCCGAGCCTCCGATCAGGTAGACAGGGGACCCTCGCCGCGACCGCGCCGACGGCGGAAACCGGACGTACCAGCCCGAAGCTGGGCAGATCGAGCCAGGCGACGCAGACGGAGACCGCGAAGGCGGCCCGCCACACAGATGGAGACCCGATGAGCAAGGCCAGGAAGACGGAGACGCAGTCGCCTGCGCTGCACGCTGCCGACAGCCACGACCTGATCCGCGTACAGGGCGCGCGCGAGAACAACCTCAAGGACGTCAGCATCGAGATCCCGAAGCGCCGGCTGACGGTGTTCACCGGCATCTCCGGCTCGGGCAAGAGCTCCCTGGTGTTCGGCACGATCGCCGCCGAGTCGCAGCGGATGATCAACGAGACCTACAGCGCTTTCGTGCAGGGCTTCATGCCCACGCTGTCGCGGCCGGAGGTCGACCTGCTCGATGGCCTGACGACGGCGATCATCGTCGACCAGGAGCGGATGGGCGCCAACCCCCGCTCCACCGTCGGTACCGCCACCGACGCCAACGCGATGCTGCGCATCCTCTTCAGCCGGCTCGGGAAGCCGCACATCGGCTCGCCCAACGCGTACTCGTTCAACGTCCCGTCCGTGAAGGCCAGCGGTGCGATCACCGTCGAGCGCGGCGGTAAGACGAAGGCCGAGAAGGCGACCTTCAACCGTCTCGGCGGCATGTGCCCACGCTGCGAGGGCATGGGCGCGGTCACCGACTTCGATCTCTCCGCGCTGTACGACGACTCCAAGTCGCTGAGCGAGGGTGCGCTCACGATCCCCGGCTACAGCATGGACGGCTGGTACGGCCGGATCTTCAGCGGCGCCGGCCTGCCCATGGACAAGCCGATCGCGAAGTTCACCAAGAAGGAGCTCCGCAAGCTGCTCTACGAGGAGCCGACGAAGATCAAGGTCGAGGGCATCAACCTCACCTACGAGGGCGTGATCCCGAAGATCCAGAAGTCGATGCTCTCCAAGGACGTCGAGGCGATGCAGCCCCACATCCGAGCCTTCGTCGAACGGGCGGTGACCTTCCAGACCTGCCCGGAGTGCGAAGGGACCCGGCTCAGCCCGGAGGCCCGGTCGTCGAAGATCAAGGGCAAGAACATCGCCGACGTGTGCGCGATGCAGATCAGCGACCTCGCCGGCTGGGTCCGGGACCTCGACGAGCCGTCGGTGGCCCCGCTGCTCACCGGGCTGCAACACCTCCTCGACTCGTTCGCGGAGATCGGGCTCGGCTACCTCTCGCTCGACCGGCCGGCAGGCACGCTGTCCGGGGGAGAGGCGCAGCGCACCAAGATGATCCGCCACCTCGGCTCGTCGCTCACCGACGTCACGTACGTCTTCGACGAGCCCACGATCGGCCTGCACCCGCACGACATCGAACGGATGAACAACCTGCTGCTGCAGCTGCGCGACAAGGGCAACACCGTGCTCGTCGTGGAGCACAAGCCCGAGACGATCGCCATCGCCGACCACGCCGTCGACCTCGGCCCCGGCGCCGGCACGGCGGGCGGCACCGTCTGCTTCGAGGGCACCGTGGAAGGGCTGCGGGGGAGCGACACCACCACCGGCCGCCATCTCGACGACCGGGCGGCCCTCAAGAAGTCGGTGCGGCCGTCCTCCGGCGCACTCGAGGTACGCGGCGCATCGACGCACAACCTCCGGAACGTGGACGTCGACATCCCGCTAGGGGTGCTGTGTGTGCTCACCGGTGTCGCCGGGTCCGGCAAGAGCTCGCTGATCAACGGCTCGGTCGCCGGCCGCGACGGCGTGGTGGTGATCGACCAGGGCGCGATCCGCGGTTCGCGACGGAGCAACCCGGCGACGTACACCGGCGTGCTCGACCCGATCCGCAAGGCGTTCGCGAAGGCCAACGGCGTCAAGCCGGCGCTGTTCAGCTCCAACTCCGAGGGCGCCTGTCCCACCTGCAACGGCGCCGGCGTCATCTACACCGACCTGGGCATCATGAACACGGTCGAGTCGACGTGCGAGGAGTGCGAGGGCAAGCGGTTCCAGGCGGCGGTGCTGGAGTACACGCTGGGCGGCCGGAACATCGCCGAGGTGCTCGCGATGTCGGTCACCGAGGCCGAGGAGTTCTTCGACAACGGTGAGGCACGCACGCCGGCCGCCCACAAGATCCTCGACCGGCTCGCCGACGTCGGTCTCGGCTACCTCAGCCTCGGCCAGCCGCTCACCACGTTGTCCGGTGGCGAGCGACAGCGACTCAAACTGGCCGCCCAGATGGCCGACAAGGGCGACGTCTACGTCCTCGACGAGCCGACCACCGGTCTTCACCTCGCCGACGTCGAGAACCTGCTCGGCCTGCTCGACCGGATGGTCGACTCCGGCAGGTCGGTCATCGTCATCGAGCACCACCAGGCGGTCATGGCCCACGCCGACTGGATCATCGACCTCGGGCCCGGCGCCGGCCACGACGGCGGCCGGATCGTCTTCGAGGGCACACCGGCCGACCTGGTGTCCGCCCGTTCCACCCTCACCGGCGAACACCTCGCGGCGTACGTCGGCACCAGCGAATGAGGCGAGAGGATGGCCGGCCGACGGGTGGGAGACACCCCGTCGGCCAGTCATCCTCGCCACGTGTGCCGATTGCTCACTGGTGGGGTTCTGACGGTGCCTTGCGGGGCATCAGGGCGACCACCGGGAGGCTGAGGGCGGTGACGGCCAGAACGACGACAAGACTGGCTTTCATCGCCTGGGCCAGTCCGGAGGTTGCGGCTTGGAAGAAGACCGACGTGACCGCGGCCGAGCCGATCGCTGAAGCGAGTTGCTGGATCGAGCTGAGCGAGCCGCTGGCGCTGCCGGCTTCGTCAGGCTTCGCGTCGCCGAGAGCAACGGTGGGGATCGTGGTGAAGCAGAGGCCGGTGCCGATGCCGATGACGATCAACGCCGGAGCCAGTGCCCAGAGGCTGACGTTCGTCCCGGAGTGATCGACGAGGGCCAGGACCCAACCACAACCGACCAGGGTGACGGCCAGGCCGATGAGGACGAGCCTGCGTCCGAGCTTGGCAACCAGGCCACCCATGGCGGCGAACGCGGCGGCGATGAGCCCCACGGTGAGCGGCACCAGGCCGAGCGAGGCGTCCCGCGGGCTGACGTGCAGCCCCTCCTGCAGGAACAGCGACAGCACGAAGAACAGGCCGGTGCCGGCGGCGAAGACGGCCAGGCCCACGAGCATTCCGGAGGTGAAACCCCGGTTCTGCAAGAGCGAGGGCGTGATGAGCGGGTGGGTTGCGGTGCGCTGACGGTAGGCGAAGGCAGCGAAGAACAGTATGCCGACGGCGATCGAGACCACAGGGACGGCGCTCCAGCCGTTGGTCGAGCCCTCGATCAGGCCGTACAGCAGCCCGATCATGGTGACCGCAAGCAGGCCGGAGCCCCAACCGTCGACGACGGTGGACCGGTCGCCGTCGTCGTCACGCGGCAGGATCTTGACGGCCATGACCAGCCCGACTGCGCCGAGGATGATGTTCGCGAGGAAGATCGGGCGCCAGGACAGGCCGAACAGGTCGGCGTTGATGATGAATCCGGCCAGGACCGGGCCGCCGACACTGGAGATACCGAGAACCGGGCCGAACAGCCCGAATGCCTTGGCGAGCATGTCGCGGCTGAACGCTTTCGTCATGATCGCCATGCCTTGCGGGATGAGCAGAGCCCCGAACGCTCCCTGAGCAACCCGGGCGACGATGAGCAGCCCCGGGTCGGGTGAGAACCCGGCGACTGCCGAGGCCAGGGTGAACCCGCCCATACCGATCAGGAAAAGCCTGCGTTGGCCGAACTTGTCACCCAGCCGTCCGCCGACCACGAGCAGGACACCCATGGCGAGCATGTACGCCGGTCCCAACCACTTGATCAGACTCTCACCGCCGCTGAGATCGCGGGCGATGGTGGGGGCGGCGATGTTCGTGACGGTCGCATCGATCACGTCGAGAGCGTCGGCAAGCAGCACCAGCCCCAGGATCGCCCACGTCAGGCGGCTGGAGCGGCGTGCGGTGACCGCGCCCGGCACCGTCAAGCTGGTCATGAGGAACTCCTTTTCGGTTCCGGCGGGGGCGCCCTTTCTGGCCACCTCGGTGGTGGGTCATGACGCACTCCCTGAAGGTAGAACGACTGGTCTACCATATAGAATGGTCGATCTACCGTCAACCGAAGGAGGAGTTATGGCGCCGAAGAAGACTGCGGGGCCTCGCGAACGCCTGCTCGCGGCCGCCCAGGACCTCTTCTACTCACGCGGTGCCGGGGTCGGCGTCGACGCTCTCCTCAAGGAGGCGAACGTCGCCCGCCGGTCGCTGTACGAGCATTTCGGCGGCAAGGACGGCCTGGTAACGGCTGTTCTCCAACGAGCATCCGAGGAGGACCTGGCGTGGTACGAGTCCGCGCTGGCCGACGCCACGGAGCCGCGCGACCGGCTGCTCGGCCTGTTCGACCGGCTGGACGAGCTCATCTCGAACCAGAGTTTCCGGGGCTGTCGCTACTTCGCCACCGACCTCGCCTTCGCCGAGCCGGGCCATCCGGCACATGCGGAGACCGAGACTTTCCGGCGGCGACTGCACGAGCTTCTCGTCCGAGAGCTCGAGGCGCTGGGCCACACCGACCCCGAGCGCGCGGCCGAGCAGCTGCACCTGCTGATCGAGGGCACCCTGGTCAGGGGAGCGAGCCAGGACGGTCGGCATCCGGCTCGGACGGCGCGTGACCTCGCCGCCCTCGTGCTCGACAAGGCATGAGCATGGCGGTGGTCGAAGATGTGCGCTTCCTCGGCTCGGACCTGGAGCGCTCGTACCAGGTCTACGTACGCGGCCGGTTGAAGTTCCGCGTCAAGCAGATCGTGTACGTCGCGTTCTCGCTCGACGAGACCGAGATGGGCTTCGCGTTCCCCAAGGAGGAGCGGGCGGCGCTGGTCGCGGGTGAGCCGCACAAGTTCCAGCTGCCGTCGGAGTCGGACCTGCGCTTCAACTGGGTCCACGCCGACCTCGCGGCACTGGACCCGACCGAAGCTCGAGAGCTCGTCGTGGACGCCTGGCGCATCGTCGTCCCGAAGAAGCTCTCGAGTGCCTACGATCTCGCCCATCCCGATGGCCCGGGCTGACGCCCCGGGATTCCGTACGGCTGCGGGTACGGCACCAACACCGGCATCCGCGCCGTAACCAGCCTCGCTCGTTGCGCCGATAATGAACATTATGTCAACTAGGAAGAGGTGACGCGACCGGGAAGGGGCAACCGAACTGTGCCGACCCCTCCCCGGGCGCCTCGGCTGTCGACCCCGAACCCAGCCAGCATCGGGCCGGTCAGATCAGCAACCGCGTAGCTCCTTGCGTAGCAGCAGCTCGGTCGTCTCGTACCGGAAGACCGTCCCGTCGTCCGATTCCTGGTCCCAGGCGGCGGGCTCGCGGCCGTACCTGACATAACCGAGCCGTTGGTACAGCGCCAGGGCTCTGTCGTTGCTCTCCTCGACCTCGATCGCCGCACGTGACAGTCCACGTGCGGCGATCCGCCGCTCGGCCGCATACAGCAGCGCGGTACCGATGCCGCACGACCTCAGCGGAGAACGGACGTCGAGCGGTCCCAACGTCCCGGCACCCGGCCGCTTCTGTACGTCGACGACACATCTGCCGACCGGTACGCCGGTCGGCAGGCATGCGACGAGGTAGTCGATCACGCCCGTCCGTGCACGGTCGAGGATGCCGGCCAGTTGTTCGGCATGGAGCCGGCCCGTCCACGCCATGCCGGCCAGGTCGTCCGCTCGCAGGTCACGGATCGTCACCTCGATCGAAAGCACGAATGGTGGGGGGGTGCGGCACATCCGAGGAGGCTATCGAGCGGCACGCCGTCGGCGGTCGTGAGACAGCGCCTACGCCCTTGTCGCCCGACACTCTGGTCGCCCGGCCGAGGTGTCCCTACCCTGTCGACGGATCGAGACGAGAGGCGGCGGCAGTATGCCGAGTACGTCGAGCGCGGACCATCGGCTCGAACGACTGACCGGTCTGGCTCGGGTGTGGGGTGACCTGTACCTCTTCCACCCCGCCCTGACCGTCCCCGACCTCGGGTGGGAACAACGGCTCCCCCACGCCATCGAGGCCGTCGAGGCCGCGACGACGCCGGCGGAGTACGCGGACGCGCTCAACCGCACGCTGCTCCATCACCTCGACGACCCGTACACCTTCGCCGCCACGGCGACCGGCCCCGCGGCCTCGGACACACACGTCCCACCACCCAGGAGCCCGTCCGCACGGCTGCTCGACGGCACCGACCGAATCGGATACCTGGACGTGGGCGCTCTGGACGCGCGGAACTCCCCCGACGTCCTCGAGCGCCTCGGCTCCGCACTGGACGCGGTACGCGGAGCAGCGGCTGTCATCGTGGACCTGCGCCGGATAGCTCCCGCGGAACCCGCCGGGTGGTACCAGTCGGTGTGGCCGGATGCGTTCGGCCTCTTCCTCGACGCACCCGTTCGGTTGCCCGGGCGGGGCGAA
This sequence comes from uncultured Actinomycetota bacterium, assembly GCA_963721745.1. GTDB lineage: Bacteria > Actinomycetota > Actinomycetes > Propionibacteriales > Actinopolymorphaceae > Thermasporomyces. The sequence continues at coordinate 691,062 of CAVRKO010000013.1, forward strand.
CGCGTGCACGAGGGGTGGAACGAAGGCGAAGCCCCCATCTACTCGTCCCGCTGGGAGCATCGTCCCGGTGGTGTGATCGACCCGCTCCGCACGCCGAACCGCTTCATCCGCAGGAGGTTCGGGTCCACCGACTTCGCCGCACTCCCCCGATATGACGGGCCGTTGGCACTCCTCGTCGACGACTTCTCCTGGCGTCACCTCCAGGATGTCGGGTCTGCCCTGCGGATGGCCGGTCGCGCGTACGTGGTCCACGAGAGCGAGCTGGGTCGACCCACCCGGGGCGAGCCACTGCAGGTCTGGGGTGGTGTCAACGTCTGGTTGCGTCGGCACGAGCTCGTCACCGGCCGCGGCCAGGTCGAGCCGTCGGCCGACCGCACGCTGCCGGTCGGTACCAGCACCGGATCCGGCACCGGATCCGCTGTGGACGTGGCCGTCTCGCTCCTGCGGGACGGCCCACCGCGGCCTCTGACCAGTACGCCGCTGGCGGTGCCGGAGCCGCCGCTCCCCTCCCCCGAACCTCGCCAGGACGGCCCACTTCCACGTACCCACAGGCTGCTCGGGCTGTTCAAGCTCTGGTGCGTTCTCGGTGAGTTCGCTCCGCACCTCGCGTACGCCGACCACGTTCTGGCCGGACCTGCTCACGACCTGGATCCCCCGTGCGGAAGCCGCATCGAGCGGTCCCGCCTGGTGCGGCGTCCTGAAGGAGCTTGCCGCCGGCCTCAACGACAGTCATGTCCACCTCTCGCACCCGGACGAGAAGGAGTTCCTCGCCGAACGCTTTGGTGGATGGACGATCCCGGTCGCCTTCCGCTCGGTCGGCGACCGCGTGCTCGTCGATGCCGTTGATCCCGCGTGCGAGGGCGACCTGCCCGTAGGGGCGGAGGTGATGCGCGTCGACGACGGGCCGGTGACCGCGCTGATGACGGAGTGCGCGCGTCACGTCTCGGCGTCCACTCCGCAGTCCCGGGCGCGGCAGTCCGTCCGCTTCCTCGGCCGGGGTGGGCACGGCACGGTCGCCGAGCTGGCCATCGTCGACGACAGCGGCACGCGTACGGTCGCTCTCCGCCGCACCATGGAGGCCGGTCTCGGCGGCGTCATCCTGCCCGGACTGTCGCCGACCGCGGACCCGGTCGGGAAGGTGGCGGAGTTCGGGTTCCTCGACCTGGTGACCGTGCGCACCGAGGCCGAGGTGACGCAGGCGTTCGAGACACTCGGCGACTGTCCGGGTCTGATCCTCGACATCCGTGGCTATCCGACCTGCCACCCGCGCGGGAGCGTCGTACCCCGCTTGATCCGGTCGGCCGTCGACAGCGCGCACTACGCCACTCCGATCCGCTCGGGATCGCGACGTGCACCAGAGCCAGGTGGCGACGACTGGGCGATGTCCCACTGGGCCGCGTCCCACTACCGTCTGCGTCCCGACGACGCGCTGCACTACGCCGGCCCGGTGGCGGTCCTCGTGGACGAACGTACGATGAGTCAGTCGGAGGACTTCTGCATCTGCCTGCGCAACGCCGGCCGGGCGACGTTCGTCGGCAGCGGCACGGCCGGAGCAAACGGCAACGTCACCTGGGCGCATATTCCAGGTGGTTCGAAGCTCAGCTTCACCGGCATGGCCGTGACCTACGCCGATGGCAGCCGGTTCCAGAACGTCGGGATCGAGCCGGACGTCCTCGTACTCCCCACACCGGAAGGGATCCGAGCCGGACGGGACGAGGTACTCGAAGCCGCCGTCGAGGTCCTGCGTGGGCAGCTGGCACGGAAGGCAGCAGCACCTGAGAAGGAACGCCAGCGGGACGGACGCACATGGTGAGCTTCGCGGCCGCGACCCGGCTGGCGCGGAGCGTGCTCAAGGAGGACGCCGGCCGGCTGTGGGGCAAATCGTTCGCCGACGTCGGCTGGTTGGGATTCGAGGGTGATCGCATCCATCTCACCGCCGACCCGGACCAGCCGGTCTATCTCCCCAGCGAACCAGGTGTCTGGACCGGTCCCCTGCCCGACGGTGTCATCCCGACGTGCTCGCCGATCGACTGGGCGGGCCGCCGCTGGTCCGGGATCATCCTCCCGCTCACGGACGGCAGCGACACACTTCGGCTGCTGCTGCACGAGGCCTGCCACGCCGTCCAGGCCGAGTTGTTGCCGAAGTTGCCCGCGCTCGCCACGGAGGCGGCCACCGGCGACGACCTGCTCGACACGGCGGAAGGCCGGGTGTGGCTGCGGCTCGAGGTCGATGCACTCGGCAGAGCCCTGCAGGCGTTGGGTTCTGACGCCGATTGGAGGGGCGATGCCGCCGACGCGCTGCTCTTCCGCCGACGCCGCCTCACCGTGGCCACACCGCAGGAGGCCGACCGCGAACGCCTCCTCGACGTGTGGGAGGGCATGGCGGAGTACACCGGGTGGCGGCTCAGTGGCGCCTCACCACGTGCGCTGGCGGCACACGTCGTGGGACTCCCCGAAGGCGAGCGGGCCTCGTGGGTGCGGTGGTTCCCCTACCACACCGGCCCCGCGTACGCGTACCTCCTCGACGCCGCCGGTCCGGACTGGCGAACCAGCCTGCGGGAGCAGTCCGACCGGCCCGACCTGCAGACGCTCCTCGCGCCGGCCGTTCCGGCGTACGACGTCCACACCGCCGAGACACGTGCGGCCGGGCACGGTCTCGACCACCTCAGAGAAAGGGAGAATGTCCGCGCCCAGCATCGTCAAGGACGGATTGACACCCTCGCGGAGCGCTTCGGTTCCCCACAGGTGCTGCGGATCCGGCCGACGCGCATGCAGGTCGTCTTCGATCCGGGGCGGGTGACACCGCTCGGGTTCGGCGCCGTGCACGAGTCCCTTGCCTGGCGTACGTCCGACGGCGCTGAGCTCGCGGCTTCCGAGGCCATGATCACCGCGGACTGGAAGGAGATCCGGTTGGCGACCGGACCGGAGACCTTCCCCACCCGGGAGCCCGTCACGCCGGTCACCTTGGTCGGACCCGGCTGGACCCTGCGACTCACCGCAGCCTGGCAGGTACTCCCGGCGGGCGACGGCTGGTGCGTAGAACCCGCAAGCCAGTCTTGACGCGTAGCCAGGCGATCACTCCTTGTCGATCATGACGTTCACGGGCCCAACGTCCGGCACACATCGCATTTACATCCAAATGTCACATCCGTACGGTTGCCCCCATGAACTCTGCGCTCGAGCAGGATGACGCCGAGCAGTACCCCACGGAGCACGCAGTCCCGGAGCGCACGACCACGAGCACCGCCGTCGTCGAACGCGAGCCCGACGCCGACCCGGACGCTCTCGACGCCCTTGTGGGCAAGGTGTTCGGGACCTCCGACGCCTGCACGATCCAGCGCCTGCCCGACGGTCTGCGCACCCAGCTCTACCGCGTCCGTCGTGGTGAGGAGCTGTTCTGCCTCCGCCTCGCCGAGGTGCCCGACGAGAACCTCGAGACCGATGCCGAGTTGCACGAGCAACTCAGCCGGCTCGGCGTCGACGTTCCTCGGGTCGTCTTCGTCGAACCGTTCGACGAGCAGCTCGGCCGGTCGGCCCTGATCACCACCCTCGTACGCGGCGTTCCGCTCGAGCAGGTCTCGTCCCGCACGGCCGCGACGGCGGTCCTACGCGCGGCCGGTGCCGACCTCGCACGCCTCAATCGCCTGCCGGTGGAGGGCTTCGGGTGGGTCCGGCGGTACGGACGCGGCCGACCGCGGGCCGCACTGTCCAGCTACTCCGACCTCGTCACCGACCTGCTGCCCGCACCCTGGCCCGGTCCGCTCGCCGACCTGTTCGCCCCACCTGTGCTGGGACGGATCGAGGCGATGGTCGAGCACGAGCGGCACCGCGACGTGCCGTCCGCGCACCTCGCACACGGAGACTTCCGACCGACCCACATCTTCACCCAGCGCGGCAGCTACACGGGGCTCATGGATCTCGCCGAGCTCCGGGGCGCCGACAGGTTCTTCGACCTCGGCTACTTCCACCTCCACGTCGAGGAAACCGGCGACACTCCCCTGCTGTCCGCGGTCCTCGGCGGCTACCAGGAGGTGGCGACGCTGCCACCCGACCACCGAGAGACCATCCGGCGTTCCGCGATCGTGCACGGTCTGGGCGAGCTCTGCGCCTGGCTCACACCAGGTCGTCGCGCCGGTCGGTCGCATCCGGTCCCCGCCGCACGGATCAGCCGCCTCGACGACCTGGTGCGGGAGTCCTGACCCACCGTCAGCAAACCCATTGCCCTCACCGGGCACGGCCAGCCAGGATCGGCCGGGTGAGCGAACCCGATCCCAAGGACGTCGTACGCCGCGGCTATGACGCGCTCTCCTTCCGCTACCGCGGGGACGACGACGTCACCTCGCAGGAATACTCCCGCTGGCTCGACACTCTCCGCGGCCGGCTGCCCGCGCGGGCCACCGTCCTCGACATCGGGTGTGGCTGCGGCGTGCCGGTGGCGCGCACCCTCGTGGAGTGGGGCCACGCGGTCACGGGCATCGACCTCAGCGAGGTCCAGATCGATCGAGCGCGCGTGCTCGTGCCCTCAGCGAGGTTTCTCCGCGCCGACGCTGCCGATGTCTCGTTCGCGGCCAGCTCCCTCGACGCGGTGGTCAGCTTCTATGCGATCATCCACATGCCACGGGACGAGCAGCAGGAACTCCTGCGCCGGATCTCCGGCTGGCTCCGTCCGGGCGGTTGGCTCGTTGTCACGACCGGCGCGGACGACTGGACCGGCACGGACGTCGGCTGGCTCGGTGGATCGACGCCGATGTACTGGACCCATCCCGACGCCGCAACCTATCGACGCTGGATCGCCGAAGCCGGGTTGACCATCGACGGTGACGAGTTCGTACCGGAAGGCGGCGGTGGACACCAGCTCTTCTGGGCGTACAAGGGCTGACGCCACGATGCGATCCGTCCTGTCCCTCGCGGCGCCCGCCCGTCGCCACGAGCAACCCGGGCGATCCGGCCGACCGCCGGAAGCCGACGAGCTGTGCTTCTCCGAAGAGCTCGTCACCATCCTCCTGGAGGAGTACACCCGTCCCGGCGACCTCGTCTTCGATCCGTTCGCCGGCTTCGGCACCACGCTGGTGGTCGCCGAGCGGATGGGCCGACGCCCCCTCGGGATCGAGATCATCCCCGAACGCGCCGAGTATGCCCGTTCGCAGCTGACCGACCCGTCCACAGTGCTCGCCGGTGACGCCCGCCGGCTGGACGAGTACGCCCTGCCGGCGATCAGCCTCGTCGTGACCTCCCCGCCGTACATGACCCACGTCGAGCATCCGCAGAACCCACTCAGCGGTTACCAGACGCTCGACGGCGACTATGCGCGCTACCTCGACGAGCTCGCGTCGACCTTCGGCCGGATCGGCAACCTGCTCGTGCCGGGTGGCCGGGTGGTTCTCAACGTGTCGAACCTCCGCGTCGGTGAGATCTTCACGCCGCTCGCCTGGGACGTCGGCCGGGCCGTGCTCGCAGTGCTGCCGTTCGAGCGGGAGGTGTTCGTCGACCGCGACCAGGGCGACGAACGGTTCACCGGCGACTACCTGCTCGTCTTCGGTGGCACCGCCTGACCGCCTGTTCCAGCCATCCCGCGGTCTGGACGGCGGTGCCAACCGCTGCTGTAATCACCGGCACAGTGGTGCGCTGCCGCCGGTGCCGCCACACGTCGACAGGTGGAGGCCCGCGATGGTGTGCGGTTCAGGTGCACGCGGACGGACGTCGCTCGTCGGGCTCGCCGCCCTCGGTCTCATGGGAGTGTCAGCCATCATGATGATGCCGACCGCACAGGCCGCCGAGGACGCGCCACAGCGGCACCGGCCGAGGTCGTGCTCGCTCACCTCGACCGGATGGACCGCCACCGCCTCGATCGACACCGCGCGGACGCAGCGGTTCGGCGACTACGGCAACACCGGGGTGGGCTGGACGGGCGCCGACAGCACCTACTCCGTCCCTCTCGCGGGCGGTCGCAGCCTGTGGCTCTTCTCCGACACGTTCTGGGGACCGGTCAACCCCGACCTCAGCCGGCCGACGACGGTCCCGTTCCTCAACAACTCCTTCGTCGTCGAGGACGGCGACACGCTCAGCACGATCAGCGGCGGCACACCGGAGGCGCCGGACTCGATCCTGCCGCCCGATGAACCGGACACCTGGCACTGGCTCGGCGCCGGCATGGCCGGCACGGACTCCCTCGACGTGATGTTCCTGAAGTACGGCAGGACCGGATCGGGATCCTTCGACTTCGCGTGGCGGTCGAACAAACTCGGGCGGTTCGATCCCGGGACCCTCGAACTTCGCGAGGTGGTGCCGCTGCCCTCGGCCGCCGGCGTCCAGTGGGCGTCGTGGCTGGAGCGGGTCGGCGGCCACACCTACATCTACGGCGTCGAGGACGGCGGAGCGACGAAGTACATGCACCTCGCCAGGGTCGCCGGCGCCGATCTCACCGCAGCACCGTGGGAGTACTGGAACGGCACCGGCTGGTCGGCCGCCGAGACCAGTTCGGCCCGGATCATGTCCGGTGTCGCGAACGAGTACAGCGTCTCGGCGTTCCGGGACGGCTACCTCCTCATCACCCACGACACCAACGAGCTGTTCAGCCGGAACATCGTGGCGTACGTCGGATGCACACCGGCGGGACCGTTCACCCGCGCGGCAACGGTGTACGAAACCCCCGAGACCGGCGCGTCGGGCTCCTACGGCAACCCGAACATCATCACCTACAACGCCCACGAGCATCCGGACCTGCGGGACGACAACCGGCTCCTCGTCACCTACAACGTCAACAGCCTCGACCCCAACGCCGACCTGTACGACGACGTGACGATCTACCGCCCCCGCTTCGTCGAGGTCGTGCTCACGCCGACGCGGAGGTGAGCATCGACCCGCCCCGGCACTCAGCCGGGAACGGACGTGAGACGTAGGGCGACCCGGCGTAGCGCCACGTCCACGTCGAGCACGCTCACCTCGACCCGCTGGCCTACGTGCAGCAGCTCCTCGGGATGCACCACGCCCTTTCCCAGCTCGGAACTGTGGACCAGTCCGTGCACGCCACCGATGTCCACGAAGACGCCGAAGGGCACCAGGCCGTGCACATGTCCCGTGCGGGTGTCGCCCGGGCGAAGCCGTCGGACTATCTCCTCGCGACGCCGGTCGTCATCGGTGCCCGCCGCGGCGGCTCCTGGAATGGCGACCACCATCCGCTCCTGTTCCAGGTCGACCGCCACAACCTCGCAGTCGACGTCGTGTCCGACCAGCGTGGCCGGTTCCTCGCGTGACTCGCCGCGGTGCCCCTGTCGCAGCAGGACCGCGGGGATGCCCACGTCGACCGTCCACCCCCATCCGCCCGGCATAACGCCCGTGACGTGTGCACGCAGCACCGAGCCCGTGCCGCGCAGCTCCGCTGCCTCCTCCAACGAACGAATCCTCATCCGACCTCCTGTGGTAGCTGTGACCTTCAGTCCCCTGACGACGTCCACCTCGCTGACCTTCGGTGCCAGCTCCCTCAACTGGTTGCGAAGCCCTGTCAACCCACGGTTGACATGGGTGGCGATGGTTCCCGGGCGGACGCCGAGCGCCTCGGCCACCTCGAGCTGGCTCAGCCCGGCGAGGTAGCGCAGCGCGATGGCCTCCCGCTGGCGACGGGGCAGCTGCCGCAACGCCGCCATCAGGGCGACTCGCAGAGTCATCGCCTCCTGGTCGTCGCCGACCAGGAGGGCCGACTCCAGCTGCCGGTCCGCGGACCCGGCCAGTGGACGGTCACGACGCCTTACGGCGTCGATGGCCAGGTTCGTGGTGACCCGCAGCACCCAGCCGGTGCGGTATCCGTCTGACCGGCCGATCTGGTCCCACGCCGCGTACGCGCGCGCCATCGCCTCTGCCGCCACATCCTCCGCGGCCGCCCGCTCCCCCACGATCCGCCGCGCGAGCCGGACCGCCCGTGGAAAGAGGGTCTGGAACGCGGCGGTAAAGCCTGCGACGTCCCATTCGTCGTCCCCTCGCATCGTCGTCATCATCACCTGGTACACGTGCGGGCGGGCCGTTTCGATGACACAGAGCCGACCGCCGCAACGGGTAAGCGGTGGGACCCCGTGCTACGAGGCGGGCAGGCCGCGTGCGGCCAGCCAGGCGGCGAACTCCTCCGGCCCGCGAACGCCGCTGTCGAGGACGGCCGTGTAGATCTCCAGGCCACTCACCTGGTCGGGGTACTCCGGCCGACGGTGCCAGCTGTCCTTGATCCGCAGGACCGCGCGACGTTGGCTGCCGGTGAGGGAGTTGCGCAGGTCCTCGTGCCAGCGGGTGACGTTCGCGTGGTCGTCGTGGAGCCAGAGCGAGAGGTCGACCTGCCAGGTGTCGTCGGATCGGGCGACGGTGACGGTCACGTGGTACCGCTCGTCGCGGCGTTCGCCGGTGGGGCTCCGGATGCCGCGTTCGTCGGTGTAGAGCAGGCCCACCACGCCAGGTATGCCCACCACCCGCTGCAGCAGGCCGAGGACGTCACGAGGCGAGAAGTGGCCACCCACCGCCGCCATGACGTCGACCTCGCGCCAGCTCATCAGGCCCGAGACGAAGCTGCCCGTCGGAAGCAGGCGCCCGAGTCCGGCAAACGCACCGGAACCCTCGAGGTCAGCCAGCAGCGTCGCCGCGTCCGACCGCATTGCGGACTGCCGCCGGTCGAGGTCGTCGTCGGATGGTTCGTTGGTCACGAGCGGAGTCCACCACACTCCGCCGGACCCGTCCGCGGGTTTTCGGGGCGGTTGCGACCCGCTACGCCTGCACGTCGAGGTCGGCACGGAGGCGTAGGTCCGCCACACTCCTGCCCACCTCGACGGTGGCGGGCCCGGTCACCAACCTCCACCCGCCGTCCCACACCTCGGCCGTACGACGCGGCAGCACGATCATGGCCTGGACCCGCTCGCCGGGGCGTGCCGACACGGACGCGAAGCCTGCGAGCCACCGGGTGGGCCGGTCCGGGCCGGGGTTCGCCGGGGCGAGGTAGACCTGCACGACCTCGGTGCCGGACCGTTCGCCGACGTTGCGGACCGCGACCGTCACGGTGGCCAGGTCGCCCCCCTCGCCGCCGCCGTCCGGACGCGGACCGGTCACCTCGATCGCCTCGTACGTCCACTCGGTGTAGCCGAGGCCGTGCCCGAACCAGTACGCCGGAGCCGGCCCGCCGCGTTGCCAGGCGCGATAGCCGACGAAGAGGTCCTCGGCGTACCGCAACGTGCCGTCGACCGGCTCGACCGCCAGCACCGGGCTGTCGTCCGAGCGGTTCGGCCAGGTCGTGGGCAGTCTGCCGCCGGGCTCCGTGACTCCGGTGACGACGTCGGCCAGGGCGGCGCCCGCCTCCTGTCCCGGGAACCACACCAGCAGGACGGCTGCCACCTCGTCCCGCCAGGGCAGCTCCACCGGCGAGCCGGCGTTGACCACCACGAGGGTGCGGGGGTTCGCCGCGGCGACACTGCGGACGAGCCGGTCCTGGTCGCCTGGCAGCGCAAGCGTCTCCCGGTCGAACCCCTCCGACTCCACCTCCTCGGTCGTCCCGACCACGACGACCGCCACGTCCGAGGCGGCCGCCGCGGCCACCGCCTCCTCGATCAGCGCATCGGGCGGCAGGATCGGGTTGGCGTGGCCGAGTCGGAAGGACACGAACGGGAACGGCAGCGCGGCCGCCTTGATGACCGTGTGCGCGAGGCCGACCCGGACCGGGCGGCCGGCCTGGAGGTCGACGGCGACGCGAACCTCCGGCGGGCTCAGGAGGCCGGCAGCGGGATCGTCGCCCTCGGGTCGCTGCGTACCGGCATGGCGTTCCACGCCGTCGACAACGAGCCGGAACGCACCCACGCCGGCCACGCCGAACTCGTGGGTCCCGCCGACCTCGGGCGTGAACTCCCCCACCATCTCGACGGTCTCGAGGTGCTCGTAGACCACCCCGTCCGGCAGCTCGCCGAGCCATCGCGCCTCGCCGTCAACCAACGGTTGCGCGGCGAGGACGTGGCCGTCGGAATCGGTGAACTCGGCCCGCAGCACGAACCCGTCACGAGCCGGCGCCAGCTTCGTCCGCGGGTCGGCACCCAGGGCGTACGTGACCGGGAGCACCGACCGTAGGCCCTCCAGCGGGGACACGACATGGGCGGGGTACACCTGCGCGGAGCCGCCTCCGAGCACGCGCGCCTCGGCCGCGGCGGCGCCGATCACCGCCACCTGCTGGACGCCCGCCGGATCCAACGGGAGCAGGCCGTCGTTGCGCAGCAGGACGAACGACCGGGCGGCGATCTCCCGCGCGAGCGCGTCGCCGTCGATCGGGGGTGGCAGGTCCGCCGGCGCGACGGCGGGCGGCGTACCGCCCAGGATGCCCACGCGAGCGGCCAGCCGGAGCACCCGCCGCACCGCCTCATCGACCACTGTCAAGGGCACCTTGCCGGCTTCGACCGCGCGTACCAGAGCCGCGCCGAACACCGTCCGCGGGCCGGGCATCGCGAGGTCGAGCCCACCGAGTGCGGCACCCACCGTGTCGCGGGCGGCGGTCCAGTCCGAGACGTTGACGCCGTCGAATCCCCACTCCCCCTTCAGGACGCCGTTCACGAGCGCGTCGTGCTCGGTCATCGTGGTGCCGCCGACGCGGTTGTACGCCGTCATGACGCGCCCAGGCCCCGGCCTCGCGGACGATCACCTCGAACGGCGCGAGGTACAGCTCGCGCAACGCCCGCTCCGACACGCGCACGTCGACGCTGAAGCGGTCGGTCTCGGAGTCGTTGGCCACATAGTGCTTGACGGTGGTGCCGACTCCGCCGTCCTGGACGCCGGACACGTAGCCCGCGCCGATCCGGCCCGTGAGCAGAGGGTCCTCGGAGTATGCCTCGAAGTGCCGGCCACCGCGTGGCGTGCGGTGCAGGTTGACGGTCGGCGCCAGCAGGAGGTGGACGCCCTTGCGCCGTGCCTCCTGGGCGAGCAGCTGGCCCGCCCGTCGGGCGAGACCGGGGTCCCAGGTCGCCGCCAGCGCGGTGGGACTGGGGAGCGCGATGGAGGGGTCGTCGGGGCTCCATCGCGTACCTCGGACGCCGATCGGCCCGTCGGACATCACGAGGGAGTCGAGCCCGATCTCCGGAACGGCGGGCAGCGACCACATGTCCTGGCCGGCGAGCAGGGCCGCCTTGGTGGGCAGGTCGAGCCGGGCGAGCGCCGCCTCGATGCCGGTGTGGAAGGCGGGCGGGTCCGCGGTGGTCATGATCGGACTCCCTTGGCTGCGGGGCTCCGAGTATCCCCTCCCGGCCGTCATAGGCACCAGCGCAGCTGTCCCAGCCTCAGCCGCTCCTGGTCATCAACCCCGTCGGACGCGCCTACTGTCCTGGGTCAGAACACTAGTCCCCGTCGAGGTACCACTGCTCCATGCTGTAGGTCACGATGATGCCGTAGACGTCGCGCTTCACGCCCGTGGCCACGTTCTTCACGCGCTTGGTGAAGAACGTCGGCCAGTCCGCCTGCTCGAACGGGTTGAACATCCACACGTTGTCGCGAATGCTCTTGATGATGCCCTCGATCGCGGCGTCACTCTCGGGCGTGCCGAGCCGGGCTGACGTGAACTCGGTGTGGAGATCGAACAACTCGCGCACCTTGGGCGGGGGCTCCTCACCCTCCTCGCCCTTGGTGGCGTGCCACAACTGCCACTGCGGGCCCCAGTTGTTGAAGGGGAGATAGTCGTCCATCCCGGCCGATCGCCAGATCGGGTGGTGCACCCAGACGACGGTGGCCTTGATGTCGTTGAGCTCCATCCGCTCGAACAGCGCGGTGCTGTCGATGTTGCGGATCGTGGTGTAGACCCCGACCTCCTTCCAGTACTCCGCCACCAGTTCCGTAAGCGGGATGTGGTTCTCCGACAGGTCGGCTACCTCGAACGGGATGCGGATCCGCTTGCCGTCCGGACCGAGACGCCAACCCTCGCCGTCGGTCTTGTCCAGCCCCATCTCGTCGAGGAGTCGACGTGCCTTCTCCGGGCTGAACTCGCCGGAGTTGGTCTCCGTCGGCAGCTTCGCGAACTCACCGAGGTAGAAGTTCTCGATCAGCTCCTTGCGGTTCATGGCCAGGCTCAACGCCCGCCGGAAGCGCACGTCTCCGGTGACCTGGCGCCACGCCTTGTCGGTGTGCGTGAGGTTCAGGAAGAGCGTGGTCGGGATGACGTGCTGGTTGGGGATGAGTATCGCGATATCACCGCTGTCGGCCTTGTCGGCGAACACCGAGAGCTTACGGAAGGTCGCCCGCTCGCCCAGGTAGTCGAACTCGCCGAAGAGCGCACGCGAGGTCAGCGTCTCCTTGTTCTGCACGACCTGGGACCGAATGCCGTCCATGTACGGCAACTGGTTGCCCTCGGAGTCGACCTTGAAGTAGTACGGGTTGCGGTCGTAGGTGAAGGTTCCGCCGCCTACCTTCGTGAGCACCCACGGCATGAGAGTGGGGTGGCCGAGGCCCTGTTCGGTGGTGGCGTTCCACAGGGAGCCGGTGAGCTGCTTTGCGTTGAACAGGTTGAACCACTCGCCTTCTGGAAGGGACGCCTCCTTCACCATGTCGCGCAGCTTCGCCTTCGACGCGTACTTCAGGTGGAACTGTTCGAGGTAGTGCCGCGGCTTGATGATGTCGCCGTACCCCCGCCAGGCGAAGATCGCCAACTGCATGGGGAAGGTGCCGTACGACTTGTCGAACGTCAGGCTGAACGTCCAGTCGTCGATGACCTTCAGCTTCGCCGGTGCGGCGTCCGCCCGCTTCCCCGCGCGCAGGTAGTCCGGGAAGATCATGGTGATCTCCTCGTTGGCGAGTACGTCGTCGAAGGCGAACCTCACGTCGTCCATCGTGACCGGCTGGCCGTCGGACCAGTGCAACCCCTGCCGCATGTGGAACGTGTAAACGGAGTCGTCGCGGTTGGCCTCCCAGCCCTCGACGACGTTCCCGTGGATTCCGGGATCGGTCGCGAAGTCCAGGCCGTTGGGAGCCCAGATGAGCGGTTCGTTGATCCCGATGTAGATGATCGGATCGCCGGCCGGCGACTCCTGGGCCAGCTGGAAGGTCCCGCCGAACTTCCCTGGCCGCGCATGCGTGTCCTTGTCGTCCACCAGCAGCCCAGGTTGGACGACATACGGCTTCTTCGGCAGCCGCTCCTTCAGCGCCGGTAGCTCACCCGACTTCACCTTCGAGGCGAGCAGCGGCGACTCGCTGAACTCGCCGGGCATCTTGCGGCTCGGCCCGCCCGGGCCCGAGGGTGGTCGTTCGGCGTTTCCACCCGAGCAGGCTGACGCCACCGCGCCCGTCGACATCAGAGCGAGGCCGAACAGGTTGCGTCGCGTGAACGCGTTCTGGGACACGGTCTCCTCCAGCATGGTCCGATCCAGTGCGCGGTACGACACCCGCATGGCACCCGACCTGTCAAGATCTGTTCAGCGGGGGCCCTTGCCGGCGTCCACCACAGCGTGCCTGGTGAGGCAGCTATCGCGCGGATCCCACGCTCCCGAATTGCTGGCCGGGATCGGGCGCCGCAGGGATTCGGCATTGTCGGTAACGACGGGCCGACCTGCCGGATCAGGCCAGCGCGAATGGGTGACGGAGCCTTGACATGACAACGCGGCGGGAAGAGGCTCGATGCACTTTCTGTGAATCGTTTTATGACGGCTCAGCCACAACGATGGCGCGACCGACCCGGACCGCGTCATGGGCGAAACCTGAGCGCTCCCAAAGCGATGTGACGGAGAACGGCCACCAACCCGGCCCTCGCCACGCGTCGGCTGTTGTCCTGTTACGACCTTGCACGGGGACATACGAGCAACATCCAGGCGCGTTGCGAGGAGGAAGTATGGAACTGCAGGATCTCTCGCGGAGAAAGTTCCTTGGCGTCGTGGCCGCAGGGGTTGTCGTCGGTGGATGCTCCGGACAGGACGGCGCCAGCTCGAATCGCAGCGATGACACCCTGGGGGCAGCCAAGTCGGGTGGGTTCACAGAGTCTCCCGTGCTCGCCAAACGGGTGAAGTCGGGTGACCTGCCGGCTCTGAAGGAACGTCTCCCGAAAGAGCCGTACATCGTGAAGCCTGGGGTGCTGGTCGACACCAAGATGGTCAAGATGCAGGCTGGGAAATTCGGCGGGACCATGCAGTTGCCGCAGGAGCTGCCGAACTTCGACCCCCACATCTTCCTCGGGAACATCGAGCCCATGCTCTGGTCCCAGAACGGTTTCGGCTTTGCACAGGGCGCCTCCATCGTGGGCAATGTCGTCGCCGGCTATGAGGCCAACAGCGACAACACCGTGTTCACGTTCCACATGCGGGAGGGTCTTCGGTGGTCCGACGGCCAACCGGTGACGACCGACGACGTGCGATTCGCGTTCGAGGACGTGCTCTCCAACAAGAAGGTCACGCCGATCTATCCCGACTACCTCCAGGCGGCCCGCCGCACCGACAGCGCTCCGGCGAAGCTGAAGGTGATCGATGAATTCACGTTCAGTCTGACCTTCGACAAGCCCTACGGCACCTTCCCGGCGCAGATCGCGATCGCCCAGTGGCGCAGCTATGGCGACATCATCAAGCCCAGGCACTACCTGGAGCAGTTCCACGAGAAGTACGCCGCAAAGGGCAAGCTGAAGGAACTACTGAAAGCGGAATCCCTCCCCGCGGACCAGTGGTTCAACCTGCTCAACGCCAAGCAGATGACCAGCTGGCTGGATGTCTCGAACGAACAGTTCAAGGGACATCCGAGCCTGACTCCCTGGGTGATGTCACGGGGCCGCGACGGAGTGTTCAGCTTCGAACGCAACCCCTACTACTTCAAGGTCGACTCCGAGGGCAACCAGCTTCCGTACATCGACGCCATCCGGTCCCAGGTCGTCCAGGACAAGGAGACGCTGACCTCGCGCGCGTTGTTCGGCGAGTTCGACTACCTGGGCGAGCGAGCATCGTTGCGCCAGATCTCCCTCATCGCCGACAAGGCCGAAAAGGGCGAGATCAACATGCACGTGGCGCAGATGCACCGGCTCCCCATCAGCTTCGCGTTCAACCTGACCCATCCCGACAAGGTGTGGCGCAAGGTCGTACGGGACGTGCGGTTCCGGCAGGCACTCGATCTGGCCATCAACCGCGAGGAGATCCTCGAGAACTTCTACCTCGGCAAGTTCGCCAGCATCCCGACAGAGAGCAGCAACGGAAAGCACGACGTCGCGGGGGCCAATCGACTGCTCGACGAGATGGGTCTGACCGAGAAGGACGGCGACGGCTTCCGGCTCGGTCCGGACGGGAAACGGTTCCGCATTCCGTTCGAGGTGCAGGACCTCTCCGAGGACCACATCCCGATGAGTGAGCTCATGGCGGAGTACTGGAAGAAGGTCGGCATCTTCACCACGGTCCGCAAGCTCGATGCGACAGTTGCCGGAGAGCGCCAGGAAGCGAACCAGATCAAGGCCACCGCGATCTGGGCCCACCTCAACCTCTGGCCCAGTGCGGGGTGGGACGACTACCTCCCGGGCACGTACTGGGGGCCGCTGTGGGCCCTGTGGAACAGCACCCAGGGCAAGGACGGCGAGGAGCCGATCCCCGAGGTCAAGGAACTCTTCGAGCTGCACGGGAAGTTCATGTCGGCCGGCGTCGGGTCGCCGGAGGGCAAGGCAGCGGTCGACGGAATCCTCAAGAGCTATCGCGACAACGTCTGGACGTTCAACCCGGTCGAGAGGTCCTTCTACCCGACCTTCTGGACCAAGCGCATCAAGAACGTGCCGTCCGGCGTCAAGGAGCACGTGTTCGGGGTCGTCGTCAACATCAGCATGGAGCAGTGGTACATCGACGAGTGAGCACCGGCGTGGCGAAATGACGAAGGCGTGGTCTGAGCAACGCGGAAGGGTGTGTAGGTCGTGGCGGGGTACATCACACGAAGGCTCCTGCTTCTGATTCCGGTGCTGTTCGCCATCTCCTTGGTCAGCTTCGTGATCATCGAGCTCCCACCGGGTGACTACGTCTCGACGCTGGTAGCACAGATGAGGCAACGGGGCGTCGAGATGACCGCATCGGAGCGGGATTCCCTGATCCGGCAGTACGGGCTGGACCAGAGTGTCGCCCACCGCTATGGGATCTGGCTGAAGAACATCGTCGTCGAAGGGGACTTCGGACGCTCTTACCGCTGGAACAAGCCGGTTTCGGAGGTGCTGGCAGAGCGTGTGCCGCTCACGGTCGCCATCTCGCTGGTCACGACGATCTTCGTCTTCGCGTTGGCAGTACCGATAGGTATCTACTCAGCGGTGCGAAAATACTCTGTCTTCGACTACTTCTTCACGTTCCTGGGCTTCATCGGCCTGGCCACGCCCGGCTTCCTGCTCGCGCTGGCGATGCTCTGGATCTTCTACTCGTTGTTCGGTGCCAACATGAGCGGTCTCTTCTCGCAGGAGTTCGTGGACGCCCCATGGACGTTCAGCAAGGTCGTCAACCTGCTCAGCCGGATCTGGTTCCCGATGATCATCATCGGCATGAGCGGCACCGCGGGGATCATCCGCGTGATGCGCGGCAACCTCCTGGATGAACTGCAGAAGCAGTACGTCATCACCGCCCGGGCGAAGGGGTTGGGCGAGCGTCCCATCCTGTTCCGCTACCCCGTGCGCATCGCGATCAACCCGATCGTCTCCACGATCGGCTGGCTGTTACCCGCGATCGTCGGCGGCGAGGTGTTGGTCTCCATCGTGCTCAACCTCCAGACCACCGGACCGGTCCTCCTCGACGCCGTGACCGGTCAGGACCTCTACCTCGCGGCGAGCATCATCCTGATCCTGTCAACCCTCACCGTCATCGGCACGCTCATCGCCGACCTGTTACTGGCGTGGCTCGATCCACGGATTCGATTCGGGAGGGCGGCCAGATGAGCGCCGGTACGGTCGAGAGCCCGTCGGTTGCTGCCGGCGAGACACGGCGGGACGAGGAGTACTACCAGGCGAGCCAGTGGCGACTCGTGCGGTGGCGGTTCTCCAGGCACAAGGTCGCCCGCGTCGCCCTGATCGTGTTGGTGGCGATGTACGTCGTGGCCCTCTTCGCCGAGTTCTTCGCGCCCTACGGCCAGGCGGAGCGCTTCGAGGGCAACCAGGACGCGCCACCGACGAGCATCCACATGTTCAGGGACGGAAGCCTCGTCGGACCGCACGTGTTCGGCCGCAAGCGAGAACTTTCGATGAAGACCCTGCGCCACACGTACGTGGAGGACAGGTCGACCATCCACCCGATCAAGTTCTTCGCGCGGGGCACGTCGTACGAACTCTTCGGACTCGTCAAGACCGACCGCCATCTGTTCACGACCGGTCCGGACGCGCCGCCGGCCATGCTGTTCGGTGCCGATCGGCTGGGTCGGGACATCCTGTCGCGGATCATCTACGGATCTCGGATATCGCTCACCATCGGGTTGGTGGGCGTGGCGATCGGATTCGTTCTCGGCGTGACGCTCGGTGCCGTCTCGGGCTACTTCGGCGGCCTGGTCGACACCGTGATCCAGCGGATGGTCGAGTTCATCCTGGCGTTGCCCACGATCCCGTTGTGGATGGCGTTGTCGGCAGCGCTTCCGAGGGACTGGTCAGTGGTCAAGACCTACTTCTTCATCACGATCATCTTGTCGTTCGTCTCGTGGTCAGGCCTGGCCAGGGAGGTCCGGGGGAAGCTCCTGGCCCTGCGCGAGGAGGACTTCGTGACGTCCGCCCGGATCGCCGGTGCGAGCCGGGGCCGGATCATGATCGTGCATCTGATCCCGTCCTTCACGAGCCACCTCATCGTGGTGATCACGTTGGCGGTACCAGCGATGATCCTCGGCGAGACCGCGCTGAGCTTCCTCGGACTCGGCATGCAGCCGCCGGCGGTCAGCTGGGGGACGCTGCTCCAGGACGCGCAGAACGTCGTCACGATCGCCCAGCATCCCTGGCAGTTGATTCCCGCTCTTCCTGTCATTCTCGTGGTGTTGATGTTCAACTTCCTAGGAGATGGCCTGCGTGATGCTGCCGATCCATACTCGACCTGACCACGAGGGCGGTCGCTACCAGGAAGCCGGAGCCTCGACCGGTCGCCCGCCCATCCTCGAGATCAGGAACCTCAAGACGTCCTTCGTCCTCGACGAGGGAGTCGTACGTGCGGTCAACGACGTCAGCCTGACGCTGGAGAAGGGCGCCACTCTCGGCGTGGTCGGCGAGTCGGGGTGCGGCAAGAGCGTCACGGCACGGTCCGTCCTGCAGATCGTGGGCGCGGGCGGGAAGATCAGCGACGGCGAGATCCTCCTCCATCGTGACCACGAGGTCGTCGACCTGACCACCTTCGATCCCCACGGACGGGAGATCCGTTCGGTCCGCGGCGGAGAGATCGCGATGATCTTCCAGGAACCCATGGCGGCGTTCTCGCCGGTCTACACGATCGGCAGGCAGATCATCGAGGCGATCCAGGTCCATACCGACACGTCGAAGGCGGACGCGCGTGCGCAGACGACGGAGTTGCTCGCCCGGGTCGGGATCCCGCATCCGAAACGGACCGTGGACCAGTACCCGTTCGAGCTGTCCGGCGGCATGCTGCAGCGCGCGATGATCGCGATGGCACTGTCGTGCGGGCCGGACATCCTGATCGCCGACGAACCCACGACCGCCCTCGATGTCACCATCCAGGGTCAGATCCTGGCGCTCCTCAAGAGCATCCAGGAGGAGACCGGGATGTCCATCATGTTGATCAGCCACAACATGGGTGTCATCGCCGAGATGGCCGACAGCGTAGCGGTGATGTACCTCGGCCGGGTGATCGAGGAGGCACCCGTGTGGGATCTCTTCGACAACCCGCGACATCCCTACACGCAAGCACTTCTGGAGTCGATCCCGATGGTCGAGGAGCAGGTGCAGGCCAGACTGCGGTCGATCAAGGGGTCGGTGCCGAACCCGTACGCGATACCGCGGGCCTGCCGGTTCCACCCCCGTTGCGACTCGTTCATGACCGGAACCTGTGATGTGCGAGAACCCGCCCTCATGCCGGTAGACACCGGGCATCGGGCCGCTTGCTTCCTGGTGGGAGAGGCCGAGCATGAGTGAACATGACGCGAACATGGCCGGCCGGAAGCTCCTCGAGGTGCGTGGTCTGAAGAAGCACTTCCCCATCAAGAAGGGCTTCCTGCGACGGGTGGTCGGACATGTCCGGGCCGTGGACGGGGCGGACTTCGACCTGTATGAACGGGAGACTCTCGGCCTCGTCGGAGAGTCGGGATGCGGCAAGACCACCGTGGCCAAGATGATCGTGCGCGCGCTCGACCCGACCGAGGGGCAGATGCTGTTCAGCCCCGATACAGATACCGATAGCGTCGACGTGGCCCGGCTGCGCGGCGAGGATCTCAAGCGGGCCAGACGCAACATCCAGATGATCTTCCAGGATCCCTACGCCTCGCTCAACCCGCGCCACCGGATCCGCGACATCGTGGGCGAGCCGCTCCTCGTCAACCGAATGGCGAGCGGCAAGGAACTGGAGGAACGAGTCGCCGAACTCATGGCGCAGGTCGGCCTCCGGCCGGAGTACGGCATCCGCTACCCCCACGCCTTCTCCGGAGGTCAACGACAACGCATCGGAATCGCCCGCGCGCTCTCGCTCAGCCCGCGCCTGATCGTCTGTGACGAGCCGGTCTCCGCACTCGACATGTCCATCCAGGCCCAGATCCTGAACCTGCTCAAGGATCTCCAGGATTCGTACGGACTCACCTACCTGGTGATCTCACACGACCTCGGCGTCGTTCAGCACATCAGTGATCGGGTAGCGGTCATGTATCTCGGCAAACTCGTCGAAGTGGCTCGGACGGAGCAGCTCTTCGGTCGCCCCCGACACCCTTACACCGAAGCCCTTCTCTCGGCGTCACCGCGGCCGCATCCCAGGCACCGTGGGCAGATGAGGACCATCGTGGGGGAGGTACCAGATCCGTCACAGCAGATCACAGGGTGCTCCTTCCGTACCCGCTGTCCCTACGCCCAGGCCATCTGCGAGGAGCAGGAGCCACCGCTGCGTCCGGTAGACGGCGAGTCCAACCAGTTGGCCGCCTGCCACTTCTCCGACGAGCTCGCACTGGCCGGCGCGGCATCCGCGCAGGAGCGAGCATGATCGTCGGCAGCCTGGTCGTGTTCGCCCTCGTCTTCGGCGCCGTGGTGTTCGCGGCCGCCTGGACCGTGCAGAAGGCGGTGTCGAGGCTGGTCCACGTCCGGCACGTGGAGCTGGAGGAGATCCAGGACACCGAGGACATCCCCCACGCCTGGCGTGAGCCCTACCAGAGGAAGCATTCCGACCTTGAGGGAGAGTCCGGGAGCAGCGACCAGGCAGCCGCGCTGGCCGCCAAGGCCACCCGCCGCTACCTCAAGCGACTCGAACGCCTGCGACATTATGTGGAGACGACCCGACTGGTCGACCGTGAGGAGACCCGTCAGCTCCTGCTCGAGCAGCTAGCCCGGGTACGGGCGAGCGTGGAGCAGTCACAACACGTCTGACGGTACGGCCCGCCGACGGCCACGTCCTACCGCGGGCGGCCCACTCCCCTCAGTCTGAGCCCAGAGGACTGCGCTCAGACAGAAACTGATACCGACCTGATCGAACGCGGTACACGGCGGAGCCGCCCGCCATGCGGCGGAACTCGGCGTCAGCCCGATCGGATGCCAGCACACCGCGGTCGCCGGTTGAGCGGACCGTCACCTGCGCGGCCGTCGCAGCTGGCACATGAACCTCCGCGGTCGTGTTTGCGGGCACGGTGACGTCGTAGACGAGCGTGCCGTCGACGTGGCACCAACTGCTCACCGCCTCACCGTAGGGAGTCTCGAGCGACGCCGCGGCTCGCTCGAGCCGGTCGGTGACCCGCGGCGCGAACACCAGCCTCCTGAATCCCGCCGCGTCCTTGCTCTGATCGACTCCTGCGACGTAGCGGTACAGCCAGCCGTCGATGGACGTGAACATCGGATGGTTACGCGATCCCGATCCATCCCAGCGCTCCCAGATGGTGCCCGGACCCTGCTCGAGCATGTAGCCCCAGCTCGGGAAGTCACGTCGGCGAAGGGCATCGAGCACCACGTCGGGCCGACCAGCGGCCGCGAGCGCGTCTGGGATGTAGGTGATGCCGGGGAGCCCTCCGGTGAAGTGGCCGTCGTGCTCTGCCAGGTCGCGGACCAGGTTCTCTTGAACCTCCCGTCGGTGGTCGGTGGGGACGAGGCCGAGGAAGAGCGGGAAGGCGTTGGCGAACTGGGTGTCGCCGTAGCTGGACGTCCGCTCGTCGAAGAACGCCTTGTTGAACGCCTTGCCGATGTCATCCGCGAGAGCCGCGTAGGCGGCGGCATCGTCGTGCCGGCGCAGTTTCGCCGCGATCTCCGACATGAGCCTCGCGGACCAGTAGTAGAACCCGGTACGGAACAGGGGGCCACTGGTGTCCTCGATCGCTACCCAGTCGTTTCCCCAGGCATGCAAGGGCTCGTCCACGATGTACGCGCTTGTCTCGGTGCGGAGGTGATCGATCCAGGCTGCCATCGCCGGGTAGTGCCGGTCGAGGATCCGGAGGTCGCCCTCGCTCTTGTAGAGGTCGTAGGGGACCAGGACGGTAGCGACACCCCATGCAGGATCCGAACGACCCTGCCACTCCGCAGTCGGTTCGACCGGCACGATGTCCGGCATCATGCCGGAGCCCTGCTGGGCATCTCGGAGGTCGCGGACGAACTTCGTGTAGAAGGCGGCGGCGTCCACGTTGGTCATCACCGAGGGCGCGGCAACGTGCGCGTCGGCGAGCCAGCCGCGCTTCTCACGGGTCGGCGTGTCCTCGGGAATCCCGTGCATTGCGTTGCGTTGCGTCTGGACGCTGGCCTTGTGCAGCCGATTCAGCAGGCTGTCAGAACTGGTGAAGTGCCCGATCGTAGGAACGTCGTTGTGGACCTCACGGGCGGTGACCGTCGTCCGGGTCGGCGGCTCAGGCAGACCGCTGACCTCGACGTAACGGAAGCCTGCGTACACGAACCTCGGTTCCCACCCGGTCGGACGCCGGGCACCGGCGATGAACCGGTTGGTCTGCTGCGCCCCGATCCGTTCGGGGTCCAGTCGTTGGCCGTCGGCACCGATGGCGCCGTTGTCGATCCGACCTTCTCCGTCGAGGACTTCGCCGTGCTTCAGGCGGATCTCGGTCCCGGCGGGCATGTCGACGTCGAGGCGGGTCCAGCCGGTCATGTTCGTGCCGAAGTCGAGTAGCCACACTCCGTTCGCAACCTCGCGGACATCCTCGGCCCGGTGTGTCGCCACGACCCGCATCGGCTGGAGCATCGCCGCCGAGAGGCTCCCGCGAGCGCCTTCGGCGGTCACAACGGGCTGCCAGTCGCTGTCATCGAAGCCCGAGCTGTCCCAGCCGGCCTGCTCGTGGCGGGCGTCGTAGGTCTCGCCGTGGTAGCGGTGAGCCGCCCGAACCGGTGCCGGCGCAGTGCGCCAGTGTTCGTCGCTGCCGACCCGGACGGTACGCCCATCCTCGAGGTCGACGTCGAGCTGTACGAGCACATCGGAGTCCTCGCCGATCATGACCCCCAACGAGTTCTCGCCTCTCTTCACCAGGGGGGTCACGTCCTCGGTGCGATAGAGCGCCCGGACACGGGTGTCGACCGGGGGCGGATCGAGCACCGCATCGCCGATCCGTCGCCCGTTCAACGAGGTCTCGGCGAGGCCGCGAGCCAAGCTGAAGCTCTGCCCACAGCAGAAGCCTTCTCCATCTGGCCCCCGCTCGTAGCTGCCGCGAGCGGTGACATACGCCCTGGCCCGGATCGGCCGCGCCGGAAGCTGGAACTCACGACGCAGATACGAGCCACCGGCATGCTTCGTGGGTGAGATCCACCGGCCTACCCAGTCGCCGGCCCCCAGCAGGCCCATCTCCCACCACGCCGGCTCGCTCCACGCGGATGGTTGCCGGCCGGTGCCCCACACCCTGACCCGCCAGTGGTAGCGGCTCGCGGACCTCAACGCCGGCCCGTCGTAGACGGTGTTGACCGACTCCGACGATCGGACCTTCCCGCTGTCCCAGATGTCGGGCCCGCCCGCGCGGAGCTTCCTGGACGAAGACCCGACCTGAACCTGGTATGCCGTCTGGGCAAGGCCGTTGCGGGACGACCTGAGGATCCAGCTCAGCCGTGGGTGGCGTTCGTCGATGCCCAACGGATTGGTGAGGTACTCCGTACGCAGCCGCGAGACGGCGACCCCGCCGGAAAGCCCACCTCCCGCCCCCGCCGGGTCCGCACATGCGAGCGGTGCGGGCTGGAGAAAGCGCAGCAAGGGCAGCAGCGTCAGAAGGACCGTGGCCACGACCAACGCCAGGCCCACCGACCGAAGCGACGTCCGATGACGGATCCGCCGTACTGCGAGCACGTCGATTCGCCCGACCCTAGGTGCGCTTCGGTGCCCGGCAACAGCTGGTCGGACGTGCAGGTCCACATCTGGCCGACGACCGTGGCCAGAACCGGTCGGCCCTTGTGCGCAAGGACTTTCAGGTCGTCACGCTCACCACGGCGACGCCGCGGTTTCCCTCCGCATAGGCGTTCCACGCCCGCGCCAGCCGCTGGACGCCGGCCACCATCGCACTGTGGGAGACCGCGAACGGAAGCCTGGTGTGGTCGTCGGTGACCGCGTCGGGTGAGAACGCCGCTCCGGGCAGGATCGCCACACCGAACCGTACGGCGAAGTGCGCGAAGTTGGTCACCGAGTCCGTCGGAACGCGTACCCACAACGACGCGCCACCCCGTGGTGTCCGCCAGGTCCACTCCGGGAGGTGCTGCCCGAGCAGACCTGTGAGGACCTCCAGGCCCGCTTCGAGTTCGCGCCGCCGGGTCTCCTCCGCGGCGTCCACGTGGTCGAGGAGGTGGACCGCGATCAGCTGGCTCACGAGGGAGGTGCCGAGGTCGGTGATGCCCTTCATCTGCGCGAGCCGGGCGACCACCTGGGCCGAGCCACGGATCCAGCCGAGCCTGAGCCCGCTCCAGAACAGCTTGCTCATCGACCCGATCGTCAGGAGCCGTTCGCTCCTGGTCAGGCCGGCGAGCGGAGTTTCCTCCCGGCCGTCGATGCGGGTGCCGGCCAGGGCGGTGTCGTCGACGACGATGACCTCGTGCTGCTCGGCCAGCCGCGCCAGCCGGCGCCGACGGGTGTCGGCGAGCACGGACCCGGTCGGGTTGTGGACGCAGGACTGGACATAGATCAGACGCGGTGCCCGGTCGGTCACGAGGTCGGCGGCCCGGTCGACGTCCATGCCGTGGTCGTCACACGGCACCGACCGGATCCGGCAGTTCGCGAGACCGAACGCCTCGAGCGCGCCGCGGTAGGTCGGCGCCTCGGTCACCACGCTGTCGCCGGGCTGGAGACAGCCGTGGGTGATGAGTTCCAACGCCTGCTGTGCCCCACTCGTCACGAGGATCTGGTCCGGCGTCGTCGGGACCCCGCTCCTCGAGTAGACGGACGCGAGACGCTCGCGGAGGGCGGGCAGGCCGTGCGGCTGGTATCCGTGCTGACCCGCGCCGAGCGCGCAGTAGTCGTCCTTGGAGAGGGTCGCCGCGATCTCCGGCACCAGGTCGAGGCACGGCAGTGCGGCGGTCGAGAAGTCCATGGTGGGCAGGGGTCCGTGCAGGAAGTGCGCGCCCGCGCGCTCACCCCGCAACGCACGGGACGACACCGTCTCGCGGTGGCCCGGACGTCCGGAACAGCTCACCCGGGTGCCGCTGCCCTGGCGGCGCTCCAGGCGCCCTTCCAGGCGGAGGGTCTGGTACGCCGCGACCACGGTGGTCCGGCTGACGGACATGGCCCCGGCCAGAGCGCGTTCGGACGGCAGCAGCGCCTCAGGAGGAATCTCACCGAGGTCGATGAGCTCGCGCAGACCGTCACTAAGCCGACGGTGCAGCGGCCCGGTCGGCGACCCGGACGCGAGCAACATCCCCGCCAGCTGCGGTGCGTCGAACTTCACCGGACCAAGCAAAGTCCAATTTCGTGGCTTTGGCTATAGCGACCCGTCGTCGACATCGCCGATTGTGGACCCGTACGCCGACTGACCCGCACCCCGAGCGAGGAGCGAGCTTCGTCGTGGACAACATCACGTACCAGTTCGAGTACGACCGGCGGATCCCCTGCGCGTTCATCGGTGCGGGCGGCCACTCCTACCGCAACGTCTACCCCGCTTTCCAGTACGCGCCGGTCGATCTCCGGGCCGTGTGCGACATCGACGAGTCCCGCGCCCGTGCGTACGCCACCGGGTTCGGGGCCCCGCGGGCCTACTCCGACCATCGCGAGATGCTCGAGCGCGAGTCACCCTCGGCCGTCTTCATCGTGACCTCCTACGACGAGGCCGGGAGGGTCCAGGCGACCGACCTCGCACTCGACTGCCTCGAGGCCGGCGCCCACGTCTGGATGGAAAAACCGACCGCGGCATCGATCGCCGAGATCCATGCGCTCTGCAAGGCGTCCGCCGCGTCGGGACGCTACGTCATGACCGGGCTCAAGAAGATCTTCACCCCGGCGATGACGAAGACGAAGGAGATCATCTCCTCGCCGGAGTTCGGCGGGGCGGCGTCGATCTCCGTCCGCTACCCGCAGAGCCTGCCGCCGCCCGAGCGCCGCGGCGACCCCCGCGCCATGGTCAGCTTCCTCGACCACATCTACCACCCGGGCGCCGTCCTCCATCACCTCATGGGGCCGGTCACCCGCTTCAGCCACGAGTGGGTGGAAGCCACCGGCGCGAGCACGGCCACGCTGCGGTTCGCGTCCGGCGCCATTGGGACGCTCTACCTGGCCGGCGGAAGCGCGGTGACGAGCCCGCTCGAGCGCGTCGAGGTGACCGGCGCCGGTGCCAACGTGGTCGTCGACAACGGGGTCCGGCTCTCCTACTACCGGCCGGGGGCACGGTTGGCGTACGGACGCGCGCCGTCCTACGTCGTCGACGAGCAGGTCGCGCCGCTCGTGTGGGAGCCGGAGTTCTCGCTCGGCCAGCTCTACAACAAGAACCTCTTCTACCTCGGGTACGTGCCCGAGATCCTGCACTTCTGCGACAGCGTCCTGCAGGAGAGGCCACCGCAGAAGGGAACGCTCGACGACTCGCTGGCGATCATGCGGTTGTTCGAGGCGTACCGGGACGTGCCTCCGGGTGCCGTCGCGGACCTCCCGCTGGACGACGGCGGCACCGACGGCCGATCCGACGGGTCGACGGACGGGGGCCGCTGATGCCCGACCTCGCGGCGGCACTCATGCGGTCCGGCGACGTCGAGACCGAGGTGACGGACTGGGGTCGGCTGGTGTGGATGATCTCGGGCCGGCTCGGGAACTCGACGACGATGACCGTCGGCAGGTGCCACATCCAGCCCGGCATGGCCAATCCGCGCCACTACCACCCGAACTGCGACGAGGTCCTCCACGTGCTGCAGGGCACCATCGCGCACAGCCTGGACGACCAGACCGTCTCGATGTCCGCGGGCGACACGATCAGCATCCCCCGCGGCGTACTCCACAACGCACACAACACCGGCACCACCGAGGCGATCTTCGTGATCTCGTTCTCCTCCGCGGACCGTCGCGTGGTCGGCGAGGCGTGAGGCACGACACCGGAGGGAGAGCGATGAGTACCACCGGCGCAGGGCTACCGAGACGTACGTTCCTCGGCTGGGGCGGCGCAGCCGCCCTGACCACGATGTCTCTCACCGCAGTGTCAATGACAGGTTGCGACCTCTCGACCGATCCGAGACGTGACAAGGACGCGGGCGACGAGCAGGTGCCGGGCGCGAAGGAGGCGCCGATGCTGGCCCAGCTCGTCAAGAGCGGCAAGCTCCCGGCGCTGAAGGACCGGCTGCCCGACGAACCACTCGTCGTGGCACCCGCCGACCGCCTGGGTACGTACGGCGGCACGTGGAACACCGCCCTGCTCGGGGTGGCGGACGCGGTGTGGATGGACCGGACGATCGGCTACGAAGGGCTGCTGCGGTGGAGTCCCGACTTCACCAAGATCATTCCCAACGTGGCCAAGTCTTACGAGAGCAGCGCGGACGGCAAGGAGCACACGTTCCACCTTCGCGCCGGCCTCAAGTGGTCGGACGGCAAGCCCTTCGGTGCCGACGACATCGTGTTCTACCAGAACGACGTGGTGAACAACCGCGAGCTGTCGCCGGTGCCTCCGACCAACCCTGGCGTGGCGGAGGCGGTCGACGACGTGACGGTGAAGTTCGTCTTCGAACGGCCGAACGGACTGTTCATCAAGCAGGTGGCGTCGAGCAGCGGGACCCTGGTCCGGTTTCCCAAGCACTATCTCCAGCAGTTCCACAAGAAGTACAACCCCGACGTACAGGCACTGGTCGAGGAACAGAAGACCGGCGACTGGATGAAGCTCTTCGGTGCGAAAGGCGGGTACGCCGTGGGAACGGGCGAGTCCTACATGAACCCGGACTGTCCCACGATCTACGCCTGGCGGACCGTCTCGCCTCTCGGTGACAGCTCGCGGGCCGTCGTCGAGCGGAACCCGTACTACTGGAAGGTCGACACCAAGGGGCGGCAACTGCCGTACATCGACCGGGTGGACTACATGATCCTCAACGATGCCGAGGTGATGCTGCTCAAGGCGATGAACGGCGAGATCGACATGCAGAACCGCACGATCGGCAAGCCGAGGAACAAGCCCGTGCTCGCCCGCAACCGCGACAAGGGCGACTACACGTTCTTCGAGACCGTGCCGACCTCGATGAACACCACGATGATCGCGTTCAACCTCACCCACAAGGACGCGGGCAAGCGCGAGGTCTTCAACAACAGGGACTTCCGGATCGGGCTCTCCCACGGGATCAACCGCGAGGAGATCATCAAGGTGGTCTTCCAGCGCCAGGGCAAGCCGTGGCAGACGAGCCCGCGACCCGAGTCGGTCTTCTACAGCGAACGGATGGCCACGCAGTACCTCGAGTACGATCCCGCGCTCGCCAACCGCCACCTCGACAAGACCGGATGGACCGAACGTGACTCGGCCGGCTTCCGGCTCGGGCCCGACGGCAAGCGCCTCTCGATGCAGATGACGTTCGTCACGTCGTGGACGCCGCAGTGGGCCGACGTGGCCGACATGCTCAAGGCGTACTGGAAGCCCTTGGGTGTCGATGTGAGTCCCCAGGCGCAGGACCGGTCCCTGTGGCTCGAACGCTCCGCGGCCAACAACTTCGACGTCCAGCTGTGGGAGGGCGAGCTCGGCTACGACGCCGATGTCCTACTCCGGCCGATGTGGTACCTCCCGCTCGACGGCACGATCTCGCCCGGGCCCTTGTGGCGCGACTGGTACAACTCGCGCGGAGCCGAGGGCCAGAAGCCTCCGGCGCCCGTCGCCCGCGCGCTCGAGCTGTACGACCAGATCAAGGTGACACCTGCCGAGGAGGAGCAGCAGGCGCTGATGAAGCAGATCCTCGAGATCGACACCGATGAGTTCTACGTCATCGGCATCAGCCTGCCCGCCAACGGCTACGGCGTCGTCAAGAACAACTTCCACAACGTGCCCAACGGCATGCGGGACTCGGTGACCTGCCTGACGCCCGGGCTGAGTCGGCCTGAGCAATACTTCATCGAGTGAGCCGAGCTGAGACATCCCACCCGATTCGCGCCCTGGTCTTCGACTTCGACGGCCTCATCCTCGACACCGAGGTACCGGAGTTCCAGTCCTGGCAGGAGATCTACGCCGAGCACGGCGCCCGCCTGGACCTCGAGGTCTGGGCGCACTGCATCGGGAGCTCCGACCACGGCTGGGACCCGTACGCCCATCTCGGTGAGGCCTGCGGGCGGGTGATCGACCGGGAGGCCATCCGCGCCGCACGTCGGGCCCGGGTGCACGAGCTCCTCGAGTCCCAGCCGGTCCTGCCCGGTGTCGAGGCGTGTCTCGCCGAGGCCCGCGGGCACGGGCTCGGGCTCGCGGTGGCGTCGAGCTCCACCCGCAGCTGGGTCGAGGGACACCTCACGCGGCTCGGCCTCGACGGTGCCTTCGACGTGATCAGGACCTCCGACGACGTACGCCGGACCAAGCCCGATCCCGAGCTGTACGTGTCGGCGGTCGAGGCGCTCGGCGTCGAGCCGCGGGACGCCATCGCCCTCGAGGACTCCCCCAACGGGATCGCCGCCGCGAGAGAGGCTGGGCTCTTCTGTGTGGTCGTACCCAACCCGCTGACCCGCCAGCTGGTGGTCGACGGGGCGGATCTCCGGCTCGCCTCGCTCGCCGACATGTCGCTGGCGGAGCTGCTGCACACCGCGGGCCGCACGGTCGGCCGGCGCTGATGCTCGTCGAGACACCGGTCCTGCGCGGGTCGCGGGTCACCGTCATGGGCCTCGGCCTGTTCGGCGCCGGCGTGGGCGTGACGAAGTACCTCTGCCGGGCCGGTGCGCACGTCACCGTGACCGACCTCAAGGACCCGCACGAGCTCCGCGAGTCGGTCGCCGAGCTCGCCGGCTGGCCCGTCGACCTGCACCTCGGCGAGCATCGCGAGGAGGACTTCTCGACGGCCGACCTGGTCGTCGTGAGCCCGGCCGTACCCCCGTCCTCGCCCTGGCTGTCGCTCGCGGCGAGTCTCGAGACCGAGCTGAACCTGTTCTTCAAGCTCTGCCCGGCGCGGACGATCTACGGCATCACCGGCTCGAACGGCAAGACCACCACCACCTCACTCGTCGGTGAGATCCTCGGCAGGGGGCCGCGGCGGACCTGGGTGGGCGGCAACATCGGGATCTCGCTGCTGGACGTCGTGGACGAGATCAGCCCCGACGATGTGGTGGTCCTCGAGCTGTCCAGCTTCCAGCTCGAGAACCTCGCACCGCTGCGCCGCAGCCCGCACGTGTCCGTCGTCCTCAACCTCACGCCCAACCACCTCGACCGGCACGGTTCGATGGCGGACTACGTCGCCGCCAAGCAGGTCATCGTGCGGCACCAGGGCCCTGACGACATTCGGGTACTGAACGCCGACGACTCCGCGGTCCGGGCGTTCGCCGGCGGGCGCACCCGCTGGTTCGGGCGGACCGGCGACAGCGACGGCGCCCGGATCGACGACGAGGTGATCCACCATGGTGTGGAGTCGCTCGACGTCGCGCACCGCCGCCTTCGCGGCCGCTTCCACCTGCACAACATGGCGGCGGCGGTCGCTGCCACCGCCGACGCCTTTCCCGGCTGGGCTGACGCCGCCCGGGACGTGCTCGTCTCGTTCGGCGGCGTCGAGCACCGGCTGGAGTACGTCGCCGACGTCGACGGCGTGACGTTCTACGACGACTCGATCGCGACCACGCCCGAACGCACCCTTGCCGCCCTCGACACGCTCACCGGGCCGCTGGTGATCCTCCTGGGTGGCTACGACAAGCAGCTGCCCTTCGCCGAGCTCGGGCGTCGGGTGGCCGAACGCTGCCGGGTGGCGGTGGTGTTCGGCCAGACCGCCGACGCTCTCGTCGAGGCGTTCGGCGACGCGCGGGACCTCGAGGTGGTCCGGGCGACGTCGTTCGAAGAGGCCGTCGCACTGGCGCGGGCCGCCGCGCGACCAGGCGACTCCGTCCTGCTCTCACCGGCCTGCGCGAGCTACGGCATGTTCCGCAACTTCACCGAACGCGGCCGCAGGTTCAAGGAGCTCGTCCGCCCGGCCGCCGCACCGGACTCGTCGGCGCCGGTGCCTCCGGCATGACCGCGCGGAACGACAGGAGACCCGGCACCGTACCCTCCTCGCCCTCGTGGAAGCGGACGAGCGCCAGACCGGCCGCCACGACCGGGTTCACCAGGTCGGCGAGCGGACGGTGGCGGACGCCCACCCGTCGTCGCACGCCGTCGCCGATGCCGGGGCCGTCGAAGCGCAGACGGGTCTCGCGGTAGCCGTCGTGGATGACCCGCGTACCGTCCTCGCGCAGCTGCGCGAACGGACCGACGAAACAGGGGTGCACGCCGACGTGGACAAAGGTCCCGCCAGGCCGCAGGACGCGGGCGACCTCCGCGACCATGGCGGCCCAGTCGTCCACGTCGGTATGGGTCATGATGCTCACCACCGCGTCGAGAGACCGCTCGGCCGTCGGCAGGCGCGCGGCGTCCGCGCAGGCGACCGGCAGCAGTCGCCCGCTCCCGCGAGCGATGCGCAGGCTCTCCCGGGACAGGTCCATCCCCACGACCCGCCAACCGAGATCGCGCAGGGCCTGGGCGCGGGCACCAGGCCCGCAGCCCAGGTCGAGGCAGACGTCCGTGCCGTCTCCCTCCCCCAACAGCTGGCGCAGGAGGGAACGCAGCGGCTCGACATCGCCGCTCACGAGGTCGGAGTACCACGTGGCGACCGCGTCATACCGCGCGTGCGAAACCACCGGACGACCTCCCCGGCTCAGGGCAGCTGGGACACCTGCCTGGCTTTCCACTCGTTGTCGAGGATCGCGTAGACCACCTCGTCGGCCCACTCCCCCTTGACGAACTCGTTCTGGACGAAGTGTGCCTCGCGGCGCATGCCGAGCCGTTCGAGCACTCGGGCGGACGCGGCGTTGCGGTTGTCGAGCCGGCCGATCATGCGGTGCAGGCCGAGCCGGTCGAACCCGAGCCCGACCACGACCTCCGCGGCCTCGGTCGCGAATCCGTTGCCGCCGTGGTCGGGGTGGAAGACGTATCCGACCTCGCCGAGCCCATGGGTGCGGTTGATCCAGAAGAGGTTGACCTCGCCCGCCAGTTGGCCGGTGTCGCGGCGGACCACGGCGAGCGAGAGCGCCTGGCCCTCCTCGTCCAGGGCCGACTCCTTGATCTTCCGCTCCAGCGAGGTGCGGACGTCGTTGAGGCCGCGGGCGTCCCAGTAGAGATAGCGGGCGACCTCGGGCCGGGACTGGATGGCGAAGAGGCCGTCGAGGTCCGCGGCCACGAACGGTCGCAGCTCGAGTCGGGGGGTCAGGAGCGGGTACTCGGGTCGCAGCACCCGCCCGATGCTAGGGGTCGCCTGGCCGCCCGCCTGCCCGGGTTCGCCGACAGCAGAACCCGCCGGCACACCCCGCGTCACCGCGCCGGTGGCCCGAAACCGGGTGGCCGCCCCGGCCGGCCGCGGGTACGGTCCGGCAGCATGAGCGGACCGACTCCCGAGACCCCAGGGCCCGAGTTCTGTTTGCAGTGCGGGCCCGACGCGGCGCTGCGTCCGGACGAAGCCCGTTCCGTCCTGCAGTGTCCACGGTGCGGGACCGAACGCGACGTGTCCGGGCGGCTCCCCCTCTTCGTCGTCACGGGAGCGAGCGGTGCGGGGAAGACGACGGTCACGTCCGCACTGACGCAGGTGCTCGCCAACTGCGACGTCTTCGACGTCGACGTCACCCTGCACGTCGCGGCGCTGGGGTGGGACGTGTGGCGCAACACCTGGCTCCAGCTCGCTCACGCCATCGCCCTCAACGGCCGCCCCACCGTCCTGTGCGGGTCCCTCATGCCCGACCAGCTGGCCGGGCTACCGGCCCGTCACCTCGTGGGGCCGATCCACTTCTGCAACCTCGACTGCCCCGACGACGTACTGGTAGAGCGGCTCCGCGCTCGACCGCCGTGGCGGGGCTGCACCCCCGAGTTCGTCGCCGAGCAACGGAGGTTCGCGGGCTGGCTCCGCTCCCACGTCACGCCGTCCTTCGACACGAGTGGCGTCGGCCCGGAAGCGGTTGCCCTGCAGATCGCGCGCTGGGTGCGCGCCCTCCTGCCGGTGCCGGCCGCCGCGTCAACAGCTCCTTGACATGTCGGCTCCGCGGCACGGCACCGGTCAGCTCTCCGCGGCGTAGACGCGTACGTAGTCGACGCTCATCCGCTGCGGGAACTCCGTCGTGGCGTCCGGGTTGCCGGGCCAGCGGCCGCCGACCGCGATGTTGAGAAGCAGGAAGAACGGGTGGTCGAAGGCCCAGCTGCCACCCGCCTCCGCCTTCGTCGCCGTGCCGTACCTGTGCCCGTCGACGTAGAACCGCACCCGCTCCGGCGTCCAGTCGATCGCGTAGGTGTGGAAGTCGTCGGCGAAGGAGTGCTCGGCGGTGTACTCCCACGACGGGTCGAAGCCCGGCGCGTGGAGGGCTCCGTGGATGGTGGTCTCGTCGTGCCCGAGGAACTCCATGATGTCGATCTCGCCCGAGGCCGGCCAGCCGACGCTGGTGATGTCGTCGCCCAACATCCAGAACGCCGGCCAGATCCCCTGGCCGCGCGGCAGCTTGATGCGTGCCTCGAAACGCCCGTACGCCTGGGCGAACTTCTCCCGCGTGATGAGCCGCGCCGAGGTGTAGCCGCAGTCGCCGTACCAGCACGAGAGTCCAGCAGTGTCCTCGCGAGCGGTGATGACGAGGTTCCCGGCACCGTCGAGCGCGGCGTTGTCCGTACTGTCCGTGTAGTACTGCCGCTCCTCGTTGCCCCAGCCCTCGCCGCCGATCTCGGCCATCCAGCGGTCGGCACTCGGTGGGTCGCCCTCCGGGCCGTCGAAGTCGTCGGACCAGGTGAGCCGCCAGCCGGCAGGCTGGCGGCGGCTGGCGTCCTGGCCGTCCGACCAGCGACCCATGAGGACAGCCACACTCGCACCGACGACCGCGATCGCCAGTCCGACTACGGCACTGCCCACGACCAGGGCGGGTCTCGACATGGCTCGCCTTCCAGGGAACGGGCGCGGCGGACTGCACCGCGTTGGCCGCATCGTAGGCGCTGGTCTCACCCGCCGGAACGACCCGGGCCCGCGGGGTGAGATCCTGGGAGAGCGCTTGCCCGTCCCGCGGCCGGCCCCGGTCGGTCCGGCCCGACCACCTGCCCAGGAAGTGAGCCATGCGCGATCCCCTCGTCCTCGTCAGCAGCGTGACCGACGACCAGCTCGCCCAGATCCGTGCCGCCGCCCCCGACGCCACCGTCGAACGGGTCGACGGCGACCAGTTCGAGGCCCGCATCGACGCGGCCCAGGTCGTGGCCGGCGGCGTCACCGCGGCACACCTCGCCCGCGCGGCCAAGCTGGCGTGGGTGCACAGCTGGGCGGCCGGTCCCAACCACCAGCTCATCCCGGAGCTGGTCGCGAGCCCGGTCGTCCTCACCTGTTCCAAGGGCAACGGCGCCGTCCCCCTTGCCGAGCACGCGATGCTGCTGATGCTGATGCTCAACCGGGACGCCCTCCAGTGGGTCCGTGCGCAGGACGAACGGCGGTGGGCGCGACACATCCACGCCGAGCTGAACGGCCTGACCTGCGGCATCGTCGGGCTGGGATACTCCGGCGTCGACCTGGCCCAGAAGGCGAAGGCGTTCCACATGGAGGTGCTCGGCGTCCGCCGCAACGTGCAGCCGACGCCGTACGTCGACGAGGTCTACGCACCCGGTGACCTGCACAGGATCCTTCCCCGCGTGGACTTCCTGGTCGTCACGGCGCCCTACACCCCCGAGACGCACGGGCTGCTCGGAGCGGCCGAGTTCCGGGCGATGAAGCCGAGCGCCTACTACATCAACTTCTCCCGCGGCGGGATCGCCGACGACGAGGCCCTGCTGGCCGCCCTCGAGAACGGCTGGATCGCAGGTGCCGGCATCGACGCGCACGGCGAGGAGCCCCTCCCGGCGGAGAGTCCGTTCTGGAACGCGCCGAACACGATCATCACGCCACACAACGGCGCCACCACCCCGCAGACCCGTCAGCGCGGCGTGGACATCTTCGTCGCCAACCTCGAGCGGTTCGTCGCCGGGGAGCCCCTGACCAACGTGGTCGACAAGGAGGCGGGCTACTGAGCCGGTGGCCGAAGCAGGCAAATCCGCTGCGCCCCGTCGGTCGTTGTTCCTACGGTTGGCGTGGTTCCAACACGCTGCCGGGGAGGCACAGTGACCACCGTCGTCGACACGCCACAGGTTCTCAGTGACGCCGAGATCACGCAGTTCTGGGAGCAGGGCTACGTGCTGGTGCGCGGAGTCCTGTCGAAGGAGGAGGCAGCGCACTACCGCGACGTCATCCTCGACATGATTCCGCGCGACCTGAACATGCCGGATCACTGGCACGTCTCCGACGGCCGGATCAAGCCGATGGCCACGCCAGGTGACCACACGTTCGACACGCCCGCGCTGTTGCCGCTCTGGGCGAACGAGAAGCTCTACCACGTGGCCGCCCAGCTGCTGGAGTCGCCGAAGCTCCGGGTCTTCGACGGTTCGCTCGGGATCACGCTGCGGAACGACCAGCACCGCGACACCCCGCGCAGCCAGGGACTGCACATCGACGCCTCCGTCCCGAAGACGATCGACAACTTCCTCTTCACGTTGGAGGAGGTCCAGGTCGGCGGCTGCTTCTACTTCACCGACGTCCTGCCCGACGGCGGCGGCATCCACATCGTTCCCGGCGGACACCGGATCGTCGAGGAGGAGTCGCGCGCCCACCCCGAGGGCCGCCACCTGCACGAGAACTGGGGCCGGATCAACCATCTCGAGAGCGTCGAGGTCACCGGCGAGGCGGGTGACTTCGCGCTGCTGCACCACCTGATGCCCCACGGCGCGTCCCACAACCGTCGGCCGACGGCCAGGGTCGCTCAGTTCCTGCGGTGGGTCCGGGAGGACCACCCGCACGGCTCTGGCAAGAAGCCAGGACCCGGGCGTTTCAACGAACGGCAGCTCGAGGCGGCCGGACCGCTCGGTCGCAAGCTGCTGGGCGTCGACCCCTGGTGAGGCGCGGCCGCTCCTGTGGTGCCTTCAGGTCTCCCGAGGGCACCGGCCGCAGGGAGCTGGTGATCTGCTCCCGCGGACTACCGCTCTGATTGCTCGTCGAGCAGGGGCGGCAGCGCGAACTCCCACCTGACGGCCAGCGAACGCCACAACCGTTCGCCGAGCTCCCAGGCGGCGGCATAGGCGGTGTCGAGCTCGTCCTCCGACGTCCGTGCGCCGGTCCGATGGATCGCCGCTGCCCGCTCGGCCGAGAGGTCCTGCTCGGCGAGCCTGGACGGCGTGAGCCAGCGCGTCGTGGCGCCCTGGTCGATCCGGGTCATCCAGAGCAGGTGCCGGCGTACGTGTGCGAGCGCGTCCTGTGCGCGTTCGAGCTCGCCGCGGGTCAGGACGTTCCGGCCGAGCAGCCACCAGTTGGCGAAGCGCCCGCACAGCTCCTCGACCTCGTCCGCCGATGACGGCACCGGGGCGATCACCGGCAGCGCTGCCACGGCGGGGGTCAGGTGCCCGTCGCGGTCGACGACGACCATCTGTTCGACGGGTGCGCCCCTCGCCGGCCAGCCGCGTACGACGTCGGTGTCGGACGCGGGCCAGAAGTGCAGCTCCACCCTGACCCGGCGTTCGAACACCGCCACCCAGGCACCGAACTCGTTCTGGACCAGCAGGTCCGGCGCCCCGAGTGGGGCGATCCAGGCACGCGGCGACCAGTCGGCGAGCGCGGCGTCGTCGACGAAGACCCAGAACTCCACGTCGGAGTGCGCATCACCGAGCCCGGCTGGGCGCGAGCCGTAGGCCAGTGCCGCGCGGACCCGCGGATCGGCCGCGAGGGCGGCGCGGATCCGCCGGTCGAGCTCGTCCTGCACGTCCCCACCGCGTGTAGGCCGCTCAGCAATTCCAGCCAGCTGGGCGCTTTCAGGCAGCTGGGCGTTTCAGGCAGCTGGGCGTGGTCAGGTGGCGGTGAGGGTGAGGAGGACGAACGCCCCTGGGTCGAGTCTGAGCTCGACCGGGCTGTCGACGACGACGGGCGGTCGCCTTCCGGGGTCGGTCTCGAGCTCGACACGGCTCACATCATGCCCGACGGTCAGCGTGGTCCGGGACGCCGCGGAGTGGCTCCAGTTGGTGACGACGAGGGTCCGGCTGGTTGCGTCGGGCGAGGTCGCGAACGCGCCGATCACCGCCGGACCTCCGGTCACGTCGGCGACCCACTCGTCAGGCACGAAGCCGGGCAGGCCCTTCGGTGGGGTCGCGACGCCGGTCAGGCTCACCGCGAGGCTCGTGAGCGGCAGGATCCGCTGGCCCACGGCCTGCAGGCGGGGGTTGATCGTCTTCGCAGCGGCCCAGAGGGGCGTGCGCCTCCCCTCGACGGTCACGAGTGCCGGCTCGAACGCCTCACCGCGGGCCGGGTCGGGCGTCCAGTAGGTGAAGTACTGGATTCCCTTGTAGCCGTAGGCGAGCGCGATGCCGATCTGCCAGGAGAGCTCCGCCGCCGTGGGCATCCGGTGGTTGGCGTACTGGATGCTCTGGATGAAGGTCCAGTACGGGATCCCGGCTTCGAGCCCGACGGTGCGGACGATCTGCAGGTTGTCGAACCACAGCTGGTCGTCCCCGTTGAGCAGCAGCGGATACCGGTCGAAGGACACGAACGGCGGTTGCACCGTCTGCACGAACCCGCGGACGTAGTCGATGTTGTTGGTCGGGAGCAGGTTGATGTACGGCAGCGCGGCCGGCGCGAGGCTGCGGACCGCGGCGACGAACTTCGCCAGGCTCGCGAACTTCGGCGCGCCGGGCTCGTCGTAGAGGTTGATGCCACCGAACGACTCACCCGGGTAACGCCCCAACGCCCGGCGTACCCCCTCGACGACCTCCGCGTCGGTGAGGGCGAACAGCTCGTCCGGCGACCCGCCCGCCGAGAACAGGTGGCTCAGCGTGCTGAGCTCGGGGTCGACGGGGATGAAGTCGAGCCCGGCCCGTTCCGCGGACGCGAGTGCCCAGCGGCTGATCCACTGGTCGTTGACGTAGTTGCCGCCGATCGCGAACGTGAAGCCGGCTTCGGCAATCTCGGCGTACCGCTCGTCGTTGGTGGCAAACGGGTGCGGCGGCCACCACAGGCCGATCGGGTAGCGCGTACCGTCCAGCAGGCGCGGCACGTCGGCAGCGGCAGCGGCGCTCGCCGACCCAGCTGGACCCGCCGGCGCCGCGGCGGCGGTTCCCGCGTCTCCGAGCGCGCCGAGGGCCACGCCGGCTCCGGCCAGTGTCATCACGCCGCGCCGCGTCAGCTGGGCGTGGGTGAGAAGGGGTGGGGAGCTCTCCACGGCGGACCTCCGAAGATCGTCGGGTCACCGCGGAAGCTAGCCGCGCACCGCCCGGCTCGCCCGACTTTGACCGGCTCTGGTCGGTGGCCCACCGGACGGAACGACCAGTGGCCCACGGAGGAGGTACGGACCCGGTGATGGCGGGTCGTGGCCGTCGGGTGGGTAGGTCAGGATGTGGACTGCACGAGGGCGAGCAGCTCCTGCGCCTCGTCGAGCCTCGCGAGCAGGCTGCCCGGATCGGCGCCCGTGCCGGCGCAGACCGCATGCGCCCGGGCGGCGAACTCGGCCGGCGCCCGGGCAGCCCGGTCGTGCCAGGGACCAGGCCCTTCTCGTTGACGACCCAGCTGCCCGCACGGGCGTGCAGGGCGTGCGCCATGATGCCGACGGCGTGGACGACGCACATCGAGACGTACGCCGCGTCGCCTCTCTCGGCGGCCTTCGGCGCCACCGCCAGGCTGAAGCCCGCCTCCCACAACCAGCCGTCGAAGGCCGTACGAAGCTTGGCCGGATACGCCGCCGCGGCCTCCTTCAGGCGGGCCAGCTCGCCGGTCGGGTCGCCCACCGGGATGCCGTGCGCCACCTCCCCGACGTACGTCGTACTGACGAAGCCGAACGGGTGCCCGGCCTGGTGATGCAGGGAGAACTCGCCACGCCGGGCGCGATCCCACTCGCCGTGCACGCGGTCGAGGTCCCGCAGGATCCAGTCGACGCGGACGGTGTTCGAGCTCGAGCCAGGCGCCGCCGTTGACCCACGGGCCCCATCCGCCCGGCGCGGCGACGTCGGTGGGCGCGCCGACCGCCTCGGTGGCGAGGCTTCTCAGCGTCTCGACGTCGAGCGGGTCGCGGTAGTACAGGCCCAGGTCGAGGTCGGACTTCGCGTGGGCGGCACCGCGTGCGTGGCTGCCGCCGACCATCACGCCGACGACGCCGTCGACCTCCAGCAGGCGGGCCGCGTGGGACCGCGCGAGGGCGAGGGGGTCGTACGTCTCACTCACCCGCGACCACCCGGTCGCGGTCGGTCTCGGCGCCCGTGGCCGCCCGGGCGCGCTCGGCGGTCACGATGCGGCGCTCGACGACGAACGCCGCGAACGGGATGGTCCCTGCCACCAGGACGAGGAGGGTCCGTCCGACCGACCACCGCCTGGAGTAGGCGAGCAGCAGGACGACGACCACGTACAACGCGTAGAGGAACCCGTGCAGCGGCCCGATCACGGCGCTCGCCGTCGGACTGCCGGCGAAGTGGTTCAGCGGCACGGCGACGAAGATCAGTGCGATGAGGACGACTCCGGTGACGTAGGACATCACGCGGTAGACGGTCAGCAGACGTGGCATGGGGGTCCTCGCGGCTCGAGGGACTGAGACCCCGTTTGCATATCACGGTTCCCCGGGCGCTCCGATCCTGGCCGCCCTGATCGAGCGCTCCGGTGATCATGAAAGCGCGGAGAGGTCACAGCACCCGGGGTTTCATGATCATTCAGATTCCGTACGCCGGCCAGGAAATGTGCTTCCCACCCGCGGCGGCAACCGGCTAAGGTAGCGGGCCGACAAATCCCCCGCCTCCGCGTGCGGGGCCACAGCTGCCTAGCCGTCTCACGGTTCTACCCCCGGTCCTTGTTGGTTCGGGGGAAATTCGGCATGCCCACGCACGATCCCCCTTTTCCAGGCCACGGGCCCGCTCCAGACCCACGCACCGATCCCGATCGCCCACCACCCATCCCTTCCAGATCCCTGGTCGGGTCCCTCTCGAGACCCCCCACCAATTCCCCACAGGTAGGAAGGAGCCGAGCCCGATGAGGGTCTATGCGGCGATCGCGTGGCGTACCTTCCGCCGCTACGCGACCTACCGCGCGGCCACGGCCGCAGGTGTCTTCACCAACTCCGTCTTCGGATTCATCATGGCGTTCACCTACATCGCGCTGTGGCAGGCCAGGCCGCAGCTCGGTGGCTACGACGTCCAGCAGGCCGTCACCTACGTCTGGCTCGGCCAGTCCCTGCTCGCCCCCAACGCACTGTTCGGCGGCGGATTCCAGGACGAGTTCATCGCGCGGATCCGCAACGGCGACATCGCCATCGACCTCTACCGTCCGGTCGATCTCGAGGCGTGGTGGCTCGCGAGCGACCTCGGCCGCGCGAGCTTCCAGCTCCTCGGCCGCGGCATCGTCCCCACTCTGGTCGGGGCGCTGGCGTTCGACCTCGCGGTCCCCACGAGTCCCGTGACCTGGTTGATGTTCCTCGTCGCGATGTTCCTGGGGGTGGTGGTCAGTTTCGGGCTGCGCTACCTCGTCTGCATGTCGGCGTTCTGGCTGCTGGACTCGTCCGGGTTGCAGCAGCTCGCCGGCATCTTCGGGATGTTCTTCTCGGGCATGGTCCTGCCGCTCACCCTGTTCCCCGGCTGGCTCGGCGACCTCGCGTTGGTGTTGCCGTGGTCGGCCTGCCTGCAGGTTCCCGCCGACGTCTTCCTGGGCAAGCACCAGGGGCTCGAGCTCGTGAGCGCCCTCGGTTTCCAGGCCGTCTGGGCGGTCCTGCTCCTGGTCGCCGGACGGGTGCTCTCGTCCGTCGCCACCCGGAAGGTGGTGGTCCAGGGTGGTTGACGCGATCCGTGCGTACGGCTGGATCGTCGGCATGTGGATCCGGTCCGCGATGGCCTACCGCGCATCGTTCGTCATGTTGACGGCCGGGCAGTTCCTCGTGACCGGACTCGACTTCCTCACGATCTTCATCATGTTCGTCCACACCGACCAGCTCGGTGGGTTCTCGCTGCCGGAGGTCGCCTTCATCTACGCCACGTCGGGAGTGGCGATGGGAATGGCCGACCTCATGATCGGCAGCATCGACCGGTTGGGCACCCGGATCAGGGAGGGCTACGTCGACGTCATCCTGATCCGGCCCGTGTCGGCGTTCGTCCAGGCGGCGGCGGACAGGTTCGGGTTGCGGAGGCTCGGCCGGGTGCTGCAGTCGGTCGTGGTCCTCGGCTGGTCCCTCACGGCACTCGACCTCGACTGGACGTGGGACCGCGTCCTCCTCCTGCCGGTGATGCTCGTCTGCGGAACCGTCATCTTCGCCTCGATCTTCGTTCTCGGCGGTGCGTTCCAGTTCGCCGCGAGCGATGCCGCCGAGGTGGCGAACGCCTTCACCTACGGCGGGAACTTCCTGACGCAGTACCCCCCGACGATCTTCGCCAAGGACCTCGTACGGGCGGCGATGTTCACGATCCCGCTCGCGTTCGTCAACTGGATGCCGTCCCTGCACATCCTCGACCACCCCGACCCGCTCGGCCTGCCGAAGGCGTTCCAGTTCGCCTCACCGGTCGCGGCGGTCGTCATCGCCGTCGTCGCCGGCCTGGCCTGGCGCGCCGGGATCCGCAGCTATCGCAGCACAGGGAGCTGACCATGACGCCGCACCCGCACCCTCGCACCCACACCCGGCACACCGGCACCGAGGCAACGGCCGGCCCGCTCATCCAGCTGTCGGACGTGGCCAAGACCTTCGTCGTACGCCGGCGCGTCGGGCGGTTCCGGCGTTCCCGCGCGGACGTGCACGCCGTCGCGGGCCTGACGTTCACCGTCGGCCGCGGCGAGATGGTCGGCTACATCGGCCCCAACGGCGCCGGCAAGTCCACCACCATCAAGATGCTCACCGGCATCCTGGTGCCCACCTCGGGGACGCTCCGGGTCGCCGGTGTCGAGCCGTCGCGCGAGCGGATCCAGCTGGCCCGGCGGATCGGCGTCGTCTTCGGCCAGCGCACCACGCTGTGGTGGGACCTCCCGCTGCGGGACAGCTTCGGCCTGCTCCGCCGGATCTACAAGATCGCCGACGACCGCTACCGCGAGAACCTCGACCGGCTCGTCGACCTGCTCGACCTGGCGCCTCTCCTCGACGTACCCGTACGCCAACTCTCGCTCGGCCAGCGGATGCGCGGCGACATCGCGGCCGCGCTCCTGCACGAGCCGGAGGTGCTGTACCTCGACGAGCCCACGATCGGCCTCGACATCGTGAGCAAGGTCAAGGTCAGGGAGTTCCTCCGCGAGGTCAACGAGCAGCACGGCACGACGATCCTGCTCACCACCCATGACCTGACCGACATCGAGCAGCTGTGTTCGAGGGTGATGGTGATCGACCACGGCAAGCTGATGTACGACGGCGACCTCGACGGGCTGCACAGCCTCGGTGAGAGCGAACGCACCCTTGTCGTCGACCTGGCCGAGCCGCTGCCCGCGATCGAGGTGTCCGGTGCACGGGTCGTCCGTACCGACGGACCGCGGCAGTGGCTGGCGTTCCCCGCCGCGGCAAGCGCGGCGCCGCTCGTCTCGTCGATCGCCGACCGCTACCCCGTCGCCGACCTGTCCATCCAGGAGCCGGCGATCGAGTCCGTCATCGCGCGGATGTACGCCGAGGGTGTGGCGTCCTGAACGCCGTCAACTGCCGCGCAGGGTGAGGACGATCAGCGCGACGTTCAACGCCACGATCGCGGTGGTCGCGGCGACGGCGAGGACCGTCGTCAAGGGCTTGTTGACATCGGCACCCATCACCTGGCGGCGGGCGGTGAGCACCACGAGCGGCACCAACGCGAACGGCACGCCGAACGACAGGACCACCTGCGACACGACAAGGGCCCACGTCGGCTCGACACCAGCGGCGAGGATCCCGAGAGCGGGGAGCAGCGTCACGAGCCGGCGGAGCAACAGCGGCACCCGGAGCCGCAGCAGACCCTGCATGATCACGGCACCCGCGTAACACCCGACCGACGTCGAGGCGAAGCCGGACGCGAGCAGCCCGACCGCGAAGAACGCGGCCACCCACGGACCCGACACCTCCCGGAGTCCCGCGTGCGCTCCCTCGAGCGTGCCGACGCCCGCGACGCCGCCCAACGTGGTGGCGGCGCCGACGAGCATCGCGAGGTTGACGGTGCCCGCGATCACCATCGCGAGGACGACGTCGACCCGGGTGACCGCGAGGATCCGGCGAAGGTGGGGTCCGACGGGCCGGCCGTGCCGGTCGCGGGCGAGCGCGGAGTGCAGGTAGATCGCGTGCGGCATCACGGTTGCGCCGAGCATGCCGGCGGCGAGGAGCACACTGGCGGATCCCTCGAAGCGGGGCACCAGGCCGGACACGACGTCGGGAGGCGACGGGGGCGAGACCACCAGGCTGGCGAGGAACCCCACGGCGATCACCAGCAGCAGTCCAGTCACCACCCGCTCGAACGGTGCCTGCCCGCGCCGGTCCTGGACCGCGAGCAGCAGCATCGACACACATCCGGTGACGAGGCCGCCCAGGACCAGGGGCAGGTCGAAGAGCAGCCGCAGCGCCACCGCACCACCGATCACCTCGGCGAGATCGGTGGCGAGCGCGACGGCCTCGGCCTGCAGCCAGTACGCCAGGCGTACGCCGTGCGGCATCCGGTCCCGCACCGCCTCGGGAAGGGACGCTCCGGTGACGACCCCGAGCTTGGCCGAGAGGTACTGCACCAGTCCGGCCGCGAGGTTGGCGACGACGATCACCCACACGAGGAGGTAGCCGTACGTGGCGCCGGCGGTCACGTTGGTCGCCACGTTGCCGGGGTCGACGTAGGCGATCGCGGCGACGAAGGCCGGGCCGAGCAGGACGGCACCGGCCCGGGCACGGAGGAGCCGGGCCCGCTGGGCCGTGCGTAGCAGCATGACTCGCGCTCCCCTCGTCGGTAGCGCAACCTATCCGCTCGGCGTCCCGGGCGGGCCCCGACGCGTCGTCCCTGGACCCGTTGACACGCGGCGATCCCGGTGTCCTGGCCGGGCGTTCCTTGACTTGGCGACGCAGCGTAGCTATCGGGTAGTCTCCCCTCGGACCTGGGGGTGGAGGGGGATGCACAATGCCCGGACGCCACGCCGCCGAGAGCCCTCAGCGCTCTCGTCGCGGCCGTGACCGTGGCCGCGACCTCGGTCGAACGCGGTCGTGGCCGCGGTCTGCTGATCCTCGTCGTCGTCCTCGCGATCGTGGTGCCGGTGGCCGTGTTCGTCGGCCTGCGTGAGTTCCGGATGGCCACTCTCGGCCAGGCCAACGGCTGCTCGGGAACCTTCCGCGTACGGGTCGCCGCCGCTCCCGAGGTCGCCGCCCCTCTCGAGGCCGTCGCCGCCCGCGTCGCGAGGGAGAAGGTGCCGGTCGACGGTGCCTGCGTGGCGTTCGACGTCACCGCGGCGAGCCCCCGTGACGTCTTCAACCAGCTCTCCTCCGACACCGCCGACACCCCCGACCTTTGGATCCCCGACACCTGGGAGTGGGTGTCCCGCACCGGCATCCCGCACGACCGGCTGCTCTCGTTGAGCCCGTCGGTCGCGATGTCCCCCCTCGTGCTCGCGACCAGCCAGGCCAAGGCCGACCAGCTGCGCTCCGACTCCACCAGCTGGGCCACCCTCGCCACCGCCGGCCGGATGGCCGTCGCCGACGCCGAGAAGTCCGGCGTCGCGCTGAGCGCCCTGCTCGGCATCCGCCGCTCGCTCGCCGACGACGACCCCGAGGTCGCCCGCGACAAGCTCGGCACGGTGATCCTGCAACTCGTCAAGGAACGCGTTGACGACCTCGACGGGGAGCTCCAGCAGGCTCGTCAGGAGAGCGGCCTGCGCCGCGGCGTCCCCACGACGGAGCAGCAGGTGCTCAGTTTCAGTCGCGAGCGGCCCGAGGCCGACATCGTTCCGATCGCCCCCAAGAACGGCACCGTCCTGCTCGACTATCCCCTCGTCGGTGTCCTGCACAAGAAGCCTTCCGGGGAGCGCATCATCGAGGCGGGAGCCGCACTGATGCGCTACGTCGACTCCGCCCGTGGGCGGGCCGCCTTCGGCAAGGCCGGGTTCCGCGACTACCGCGACCAGGCTCCCCCGGCCGGGGCCGACTCAGTAGGCGAGATCAAAGCCCTGCCTCCGGTGT
Organism: uncultured Actinomycetota bacterium; assembly: GCA_963721745.1. Lineage (GTDB taxonomy): Bacteria > Actinomycetota > Actinomycetes > Propionibacteriales > Actinopolymorphaceae > Thermasporomyces. The sequence continues at coordinate 735,866 of CAVRKO010000013.1, forward strand.
CGCTCCAGGACGCCGACGAGGTCCTGCGCAGCTGGGCCGCGATGAGCCTGCAGACCCGGCTACTCTCCGTGGTCGACGTCTCTGGCTCGATGGTGGTGGCCGCCGGCGACCGCACCCGCATCGAGCTTGCCCGCGACGCGGCCAAGACGGCGTTCACGTACTTCCCCGACCAGTCCGAGGTCGGGCTGTGGGAGTTCTCCGAAAACCGCGACGGCTCCCGGGCCTATCTCCAGTTGTCCCCGACGTCACCGCTCACCGCCGCGCACCGGGCCGACCTGGTCAAGGACCTCGACGCCCTGCCCGGACGGGTCGGTGGCGGCACCGGGCTCTACGACACCTTCCTCGCGGCCTACCGCGTGGCGCAGGACGGCTACGACTCCACCAAGGTCAACACCCTCGTCCTGCTCACCGACGCCTGCTCCGGCGCCTCCGCTCCCAGCGAGGCCTGCCGGAACGAGGACACCCCGGGCATCACGCTCGACACATTGCTTCGCACGCTCGACAACGAAGCCGACCCGGCGCGCCCCATCGCCGTCATCCTCGTCGGAATCGGGGCGCAGACCGACCTCGGCACCCTCGAGCGCATCGCCGACACGGCCGGCGGCAGCGCCTACCGCGCCAAGGACAGCGACGACATGGAGGGCATCATCATCGACGCCCTGCTGCGCCGCCAGTGCGGCACGTCCTGCAGCTGAGCCGCGCCTGCTCGCGCGCGGGCTCTTACCGCACCCGCCCTCACCAGCCCGCGATCCGCGCTCGCGCCTCGAAGAGCAGGATCGCTGCCGACGTGGCGACATTGAGGGAGTCCGCGACACCGAGCATGGGGATCGACACCGAAGCACCGCCCTGCTCGTACCACCCCCTCGACGCGCCACGGCCCTCCGAGCCCACGACCACGGCGGTCCGCGGCGCCGACAGGGTCCAGGTGCGGAACGTCCGCGCCGCGCTCGGGTCGGCGACGAAGATCTCGAAGCCGTTGCCGTGGAGCCATGCGGCGGCCTCGGCGGCGCCCGCGAACTCCACGACCGGTGTGGTGAGGACGGTGCCCCTGCTCGCGCCGAAGACGCGGCGGTGGGTGCGCCGGACCCGGCGGTTCGTGAGCACGAGGCAGTCGGCCCGGCACGCGTCAGCGGTACGGATCAGGGTGCCGAGGTTGCCGGCGTACTCGATCCCGTCGGCGACGAGCACCAGCGCCTGCGGTCCGAACTCCCACGACGAGGACTCCCACGTCGGCAGCCGGGCGAGGGAGAGCAGGCCGTCCGGCTTGGCCCGTTCGCACCCGCGGAGGAGGACCTTGGCCGACACCTCGAACGCCGCGGCCGCGACGTCGGCGATGCGTTCCGCGCAGGCGTACGTCTCGGACGTCCGCGCGAGGTCGGGACACCACAGGAAGGTGTCGACGGGAGTACTCGCCGCGAGCAGCAGCTCGTGCGCCCAGCGGCCCTCCACGACGAACAGGTCGCAGGGCTCGGGCAGACCGCCTCGTGCGGCGGCAAGGATCTGGCGTACGTGCGGATGCGTCGACCCGACGCGTTGGAGCGCCACGGGATTCTCCGAGGGCAGGAGAGCCCAGCCGCGACGACGGCGGCGGGCTGGTGGGAGGACGGGCAGCGGCTGGGACGGGGTGCGGACAGCACTCCGTCTCCGGTGCGACCCTGGCTACCCTCGGCGCATCTCCATGCTCCGGATGCTAGGCCGGGAGAGCGCACCGGTCATCTGGATTTTCGGCGGGCTCGGGTCGTGGTGGCGGGGCGCGCACGACGTGGAGGACCGGCGACCGAGAGGATGGGCGGATGAGGAGCTCCAGGCAACGGCCGGGCAGCACGGTCCAGGTACGGGTCCGCGAGGTCGTCGGCGGCGCGGTCCGCGTCCGATCCGACCGGCTGGCGACGGAGGAACCCCTCGAGATCAGGCTCGCCTGGCCGGGCGGCGCCCCACGTCCGCTGGTCGTGACGATGCGGACGCCCGGAACCGACTTCGACCTGGCGGCGGGGTTCCTCCGGTCCGAGGGCGTGGTCGGCGCGACCGACAACATCGTCCGGATCGCCTACTGCACCGACCCCGGGATCGGACCCGAACAGCTCTACAACGTCGTCACCGTCGACCTCGCGCATCCGCCCGCCGACCCGCCGCACGAGCGGTACGCCGCGGCCACCGCGGCCTGTGGCGTGTGTGGCAAGCAGAGCCTCGACGACCTCGAGCTCCGGGGCTGTCAACCTGTTCTTGACGGACCGGTCGTCGACGCCTCGACGCTGTGCGCGCTGCCCGACCGGCTCCGTGAGGCGCAGAACCTCTTCAGCCGTACGGGCGGGATCCACGCGGCCGGACTCTTCACGACCAACGGCGACCTGCTCTGTGCGCGCGAGGACATCGGCCGCCACAACGCTGTCGACAAGGTGGTCGGCTGGGCGTTCCTGGAGCGCCTGCTGCCGTTGGCCTCGAGCGTTCTGGTCGTGAGTGGCCGCGCGGGCTACGAGATCTGTCAGAAGGCGGTCGCGGCGGGCATCCCGTTCGTCGCCGCGGTAGGGGCGCCGTCCAGCCTCGCGGTCGACCTCGCCGAACGGTTCGGCATGACGGTGGTGGGCTTCCTGCGCGGCGAACGGTTCGTCGTCTACACCCACCCCGAACGCGTGTCCGAGGCGAGCGGGTAGCGGGCGGCGCCACCTCCGCCCGGAGCGGACCCGCTCATGCCGACGTGAACCGAAGCTGCCGGCAGGGCTGGTCGACCTCGGGCGGCTGGAGCTCCCGCACCTCGACCTCCCCCACCGCCGCCGCGTCGGCGACGCCGGGCCAGAAGGCCGCGCCGGCGGCGTTCGCATGGTCGAACTCCAGTCGCCACCGACCAGGGAACCGGCGGAACAGTGCCAGCGCCGCCGTCCGGCCGACACCGTGTCGCCGGTGCGCCTTCAGGACGAAGAACTCCGCCACCTGGTGGCACCCGTCGTCGAGGCGACGCATCAACGCGAACCCCGCAAGTCGCTCCCCCGCCAGGATGAACATCGCCTCGCGGCCGGCCTCGACGAAGTAGTGGTCGAGATAGCGGTAGGGATAGGTGCCGTGCGGGCTGAGGTCGAGGTCGCGGACCTCGGTGTAGTCGTACCGGTAGAACTGCACGAGGTTCGCGAGGACGTCCTTGTGCTTCTCAGCCACGCGGACGAGGCGCACCTCGCCGGGCCCGACGCTGTCGCTCATGACGGGCAAGCCTGCCAGTCGTTCAGATCCGCACGATGTGGGCGCCCGCGACGGTGCCGGCGTAGCGGTCGGGTACGCAGGTCATCAGGATCACCTGGCTGGTCGCGCCCGCGCGTCCGAGCAGCGACCCCATCGCCTCGAGCCTGGCCGGATCGGACCAGCCGAGGGCGTCGTCGAGCACGACGGGTACGCCCGACCCGTCCGATGCCGTGAGGCCGGCGACCGCCAGCCGGACGACCGTCGCCAGCTGCTCCCGGGCGCCGGTCGAGAGCGACGAGACCGGCAGGGTGACACCGTCGACGGTGCGGGTCTGCACCTCGAGGTCGTCGCCGAGGCTGACGTCGAAGGTCGTACCGTGGATGACCCGCCCCAGCGCCTCGATGCGTTCGCGGAGTGGAGCGGAGTAACGCCGGCGGGCCTCGGCGCGGTGGCGGGCGAGGGTGTCGCGGAGTACGCGGGCCGCCATCGCCCGACGTTCGAGGTTCTCGTGCCGGGCCTCGGCGTGCGCGAGCTCGGCGTGGGCCCGGTCGACCGCGGACGCGAGCCCCTGCACGCCGGCCATCTCCAGCCGACCCTCGACCAGGCGCTGCTCGTCGTGCAGCTCCTCGACCTGGCGTTGCAGCTGTGCGCGCAGCGTGGCGGCCTCGACGAGGCGTTCCTCCAGCCGGTCGACACCGCTGGTGGCCAGCGCCTCCTCGGCCTGGCGGAGCTCCTCCGCCACGCCGGCGCGCTCACGCTCCGCCTCCGCGGCGGCGGCGACGAGGGCCTCGTCCGCGACCGTTGTCCGTGCCGTCTCGACCGCCATCCGGACGTCGTCCCGTCGTTCGAGCTCCTGCTCCGCGCGCACCCGGGCGGCCGTCGCCTCGCCGCTCGCGGTCTCGAACTGCTTGCGCGCCAGCTGCTCGCGTTCCTCGGCGTCGGCCAGCACCCGGCTCGCGGCGGCCTCGTCGTCCTGTGCGCGCCGGAGCGCGGCCCGGACGTCCTCCGCGGTGTCGCTGGCAGTGCTGCCGGCAAAGCCAGGATCGCCAGGGCGGCCAGGGCCGCCTGGCTCGTCGCCGTGGAGAGCGTCATCCCCGTCGGAGGGCGACGTGTTGGAGGAGGCGTCGTCGAGCCGTGCCGCGAGAAGGTCCCGCCGGGCGACAAGGTTGTCCACCGGTCTCCCGTCGAGCCGACGGGAGAGGGTCTCGCGGGCGGCGGAGAGCGCACGAGCACTCTCCTGCCGCCGGCGCGCGGCGCGACGTACCTCCGCGATGTCGTCCGCCCCGAGGTCGGCAAGCAGCGTGCGTTCGACGTGCTCGGCCTGCGAACATGCCGCGGCGAGCTCCGCCACGCCGGATCCGGGCTGGACCGTCACCTCGACGACGCCGCCCACGGTGACGCGGGTGTCGCGGTCGACCATGAGTTCGGTCTGCGGCTCGGTGAACGGAGTCCCGTCCACGTCGACCTCACCGGCTCCGACCCTGCGGACGAGGACCGTCGGCGCTCCGGCGTCCCGCGCCGCCCGCGCGGCCAGCACCTCCCGGTGCGCGGTCTCCGCCGCCTCGAGTGCCGAGTCGTCGACGGGAGCATGCTCGAGCTCGGCCGTCCGTCGTCGCTCCTCGGACCGGGCCGCCCCTACCTCGGCCAGCAGGGCGTCGAGCTCGGCCAGGTCGGCGGTGTCGCGGAGCTGCTCGAGCCGACGGTCGAGGCGACGTACGGTGGCGCGCCGGGCGGTCAGGTCCTCCCGTGCGGTCCGCAGGGTGTCGGCGTGCTGGTCGAGCTCGCGCTCGGAGGTACGAAGGGAGGCGGCCGCCTCCCGAGCCGCCTCGACGGCGGCCGCGGCGGCCGTCTCACGCTGGCCGGACTCGGCGACCAGCGTGGCGCGGCGGCCACTGTCGCCCTGCGCGGCGGCGAGGCGTTGGGTCGCGAGGTCGGTGTCACGACGCAGCCGATCGACGCGGGTGTTGAGCTCGGCCGCCTCGTGCCGGCGGGCCTCGAGCTCACCCACCCGCGCGAGCTGCTCGCCGACCCTGCCGCCTAGGACCTCGCGGTCGCGGCCGAGCCGCTCTGCCCGCGCCACGTCGTGCTCGACCTCGGCCAAGCGGGCCTCCGCCGCCTCGACTCGCGTGCGGGCGTCGTCGCGGCGGCTGGTCACCTCGGCGTACTCGCCGGTGGGGCGTCCGGTCGGCGTGAAGTAGCGCAGGAACTCACGCTCGACGGCCGACACGAACGGGACCGACGCACCGTGGTCGACCTCGCCGCCGGCCACCTCGTCCAGGGCGGTGAGCACCGCCGCGACTCCGCCGGCCGCCGGGACCGTCAGGCCGTTCTCCTGCCCGACCGCAAGGGCCGACCACAACGTCTGGTCGACCGCCTCGCCGAACAGGCGGGCGGCCTGGTCGTGCGCCTCGCGGCCGGCCCACCGCCGGCCCTCGGGTTCGACCCGGAGCTCGGTCTGGCGTTGCCGGAACCACCGCTTGCGGTAGTGCAGGCGTACGTCGTCGAACCCGATCTCGGCCTCGACCTCGGTCGCGACGTCCTGCCCGGCGGGCTGGACCGCGCGAAGCTTCCCCGCCTTGGAGTCGTCGGGCAGCTCGAACAGCAGGGCCAGCGCCTCGAAGATGCTCGACTTGCCGGTCTCGTTGTCACCGACCACCACCGTGACGCCCTCGGGGTCGAACGCCAGCGCGCGCTCGGTGACGCCGCGGTAGTTGCGCAACGCGAGCCTGTGCAGTCTCATGCCGCACCTCCTGCCAGCCGGTGGAACAGCGCCAGCGCGTCGGCGGCATGGGGGGTGCCCGCACCGGTCGCGGCCCGCAACTCCTCGAGAGTCGCCCGGGCCGGTCCGCTGACCGCCAGCTCGTCGAGGGCGGCGTCGTCGGGCAGGAGGGCGATGTCCCACTGGCGGCGCCAGCGTTGGACGGCGGCGAAGACCTCCTCCTGCGCGTCGAGCAGCATCTCCAGGCGGATCAGGGTGGTGACCGAGAGCGTGCCTCGGACCCCCAGCCGTACGACGGTACGCGCCTTGTCGGGCTGCTCGCCGAACCACCCGGCCAGCGCGTCGACCGCCGCGTCGTCCTCGATCTCGGCGACGTGGTTGACCAGCCGCCAGGTGCCGATGCGGACCGGCGTCACCGTGCACGACTGGCCATCCGCATCCGAACCGGCCGCGAGTTCGACGACGAGCACCTCGCCTGGACGCTCCTCCTCCGGGCGGGTGGGCTCGGGCGTCCCGGCGTACCAGATCCGGCCGGTCTCGCCGATGGACGTGCACGAGTGGCGGTCGCCGAGCGCGGCGTAGTGGATGCGGCCGTCCGCGAGGGCCCGCTCGACCACCGACTGGCGGATCTTCGCGGGGTCTCCGACGTCGGGCGACAGCGAGTCGACCTGCCCGTGCCCGACGAGGACACGCAGCACGCCGCGCGCGGGCGGCTCGAGGGCGTCGAGGTCGCCGAGCGGGTCCGACAGTGACCGGCGCGTACGCCAGGGAACGCCGACCACCTCGACGCCCTTGACGGGACTGCGGGGCCGGTCGTCGGCGAGGACCTCCACGTGGCTCGGCAGGTGCGCGGTGAGAAGCGGGCTGCTCCAGACCGACCCGGGCTCCAGGGAGTCGTGGTTGCCCGGGAGCAGGAGGACCGGTCGCCCGACGGTGCGCAGTGCCTCGCACGCGCGAAGGACGACCTGCCGGTCGACCTGGTTGGCGTCGAAGATGTCGCCCGCCACCACCACGAAGGCGGCGTCGGTCTCGTCGGCGACCACGCCGATCCGCTCGATCGCGTCGATGCGGGCCTGACCGTAGCGCGCCTGCGCCTCGGGGCCGAGCAAGCGACGCATCATGCCGAGCTGCCAGTCACCCGAGTGGAGGAACCGGACGCGGGTGCCGCGCTCGCCCGACGCGCCGGGTGGGTTCATCGCGGACATGATCGCCATGATGGAAGGCACGCTAGCGGGCACCGCCGACGCGGCGCGCGTCGCCACGCCTGGTCCCCGGAGCGTCCGGCGACCAGAACCGCACCTGAGAGGGTAGGTCCGATGTCTGATGCCACGGGAGTGTCGGAGGCGAGGTCCGGCGACCGCGCGGTCGCGGTCGTCGACCTCGACGGTGTCCTCGCCGACGTACGCCACCGCCTGCACCACCTCGACCGGCGCCCGAAGGACTGGGACTCCTTCTTCGCGGCGGCGCCGTCGGACCCGCCGCTCGCGGAGGGGTTCGCGGTCGTCCGTGAGCTCGCCGACCGGTACAACGTCGTCTGACCTGTCGGGACGGCCGGAGCGCCTCCGCGCTGCCACCGAACGCTGGCTGGGTACGCACGCCGCGCCGCCGGGGCGCGTGGTGCTCCGGCAGTCCGGCGACCGCCGGCCCGCCCGGTTGGTGAAGGTCGGTGAGCTCCGACGGATCGCCCGCGCCAGGCCGGTCGCGGTCCTCGTCGACGACGACGCGGACGTCTGCGCGGCGGCCCGATCGGCGGGCTTCACGGCGTTCGAGGCGACCTGGGGCACGGTGGACGGGTCCGGCGATACCGGTGCCAACCGGACCCTCCACGACGCTCAGGAGCACGACGGCCGGACGTGAGCCGATCGTTAGCCGATCGTGAGCCGCACTGAACCGCCACCTGAGGCGGCCCGGATCCGAGCCCGACCCCGGACTACGCGACGGGCTGTGACGACACGCGTCGATCCAAGGGGCGAGTTGTTGCCGAAAGCCCCGCATCGTAAAGTCTGTCCGGTCGCGCCGGCCTTGGCGCGGCTACGACCCGCCTCGCCGAGCTCCGCCCAGCGGTGTCGTGAGACCGAGACACATCGAACGGGCGGAGACGGAGGACCCAATCAACGGGCCCCACTCGTGGGGTCCTTGGGGTGAAGCCGCGCATGCGGCCGGGCAATCCTCTCGCCCGAACCCGACAGCTGACTCCGCAGGCGACGAGAGGGAAGTTCACCATGCCCTACCAGCCGAAGCATCGCGGCACAGGTCGATCCCGCGGCGTCGCCAAGAAGGTCACCACCACGGCCGCCCTCACCGGCGCCGCCGCCGCGGTCCCGGTCCTGGGAATCGCGGGCCCTGCGCACGCGGCGACCGGCGACACCTGGAACCGCCTCGCACAGTGCGAGAGCAGCGGCGACTGGCACATCAACACCGGCAACGGCTACTACGGCGGCATCCAGTTCTCCGCCTCCACGTGGCGGGAGTTCGGCGGTGGCAAGTACGCCTCCCGCGCCGACCTCGCCTCACGCCTCGAGCAGATCGCGATCGCCGAGAAGGTCCTGGACGTCCAGGGATGGAACGCGTGGCCGGCATGCTCGGCCAAGCTGGGATTCGGTGAGAGCGACAAGAGCGGCAGCGCCGGCTCCCCCTCGGGCCAGGACAACGCCCGTAGCCAGGCCGACACGCGGTCGAACCGAGGCGCGCCGCGCGCCAAGGCCGCCCCAGCGGCCACGGGGCGCAAGGCCGCGACGGGCGCCACCTACGTCGTACGGTCGGGCGACACCCTCGGCAAGATCGCGCGGACGCAGCACGTCGACGGCGGCTGGCGAGCGCTGTGGAAGCTCAACCGGAGCCTCGTGGGCAGCGACCCCAACCTGATCTTCCCCAACGAGAAGCTGCGCCTGGGCTGATCACCCGGCGTCTCCCAGGTCGAGCGCCCTACCTTGCGGCCGCAGGTAGGGCGCTCGACTGCGTTCTGGGCTCAGGTCGGCGCGGCGCCAGGGAGGCATCGGATCCGGGTCAGGTGTTGACATGCGGTCGCTGAACCGGTTTAGGATCTAAACCGGTTTTGTACGACAGTTCAGCTGCATCCTGCTCGCTCGATCCGGCGCTGCGGCCCCACGGGGGTTCGGAGATCGCGGTGCCGCCCGTTCCTTCCCCGAGGACCCCGAGGATCCTGATGCCCCCGAGGCGCCCGACGATCGCCGACGTGGCGCGCCGTGCCGGCGTCTCCAAGGGAGCCGTCTCGTTCGCGCTGAACGACCGGCCAGGGGTCGGCGCCGCCACCCGGCGACGGATCCTCGCCGCGGCCGACGCCCTCGGGTGGCGGCCCAACCACCGGGCCCGCTCGCTGTCGGTCTCCCGTGCGTTCGCCCTCGGGATGGTGATCGCGCGCGATCCGGCCCTGCTCGGGTCCGACCCGTTCTTCCCCGCGTTCATCGCCGGCGTCGAAACCCACCTCGCCGCCCGCGGGCAGGCACTGGTGCTGCAGGTGGTCGGTTCGGGCGCCGCGGAGGAGGAGGGCTACCGCCGGCTCGCGCAGGACGGGCGGGTCGATGGGGTGTTCCTGAGCCGACCTGCGGCTGCACGACCCGAGGCTCGCCCTGCTCGAGGACCTCGGCCTGCCGGCGGTCACCCTCAACCGTCCGGACGGCCCGTCACCGTTTCCGGCGGTCTGCCTGGACGACCGGCCGGGGATCACCGAGGCCGTCGAGCACCTCGCCGACCTCGGCCACACCCGCATCGCCCACGTCTCGGGACCCCGTGACTTCCTCCACGGGCACGGCCGGATGCAGGCGTTCCTCGAGACGCTCGCCACGCAGGGGCTTCCGCCGGGCCGGGTCGAGGCCGCCGACTTCACGGCCGCGGGCGGCACGGCAGCCACCCGGCGGCTGCTCTCCGCGCCCGTTCCGCCGACCGCGATCGTGTACGCCAACGACCAGATGGCGATCGCCGGCATCAGCGTCGCCCTCGCACTCGGGCTCGACGTGCCCGGCCAGCTGTCGATCACCGGCTACGACGACACCGAGCTGTCCGCGCACGTCCACCCGACCCTCACGACCGTCCGTACCGACGTCTTCGGGTGGGGTCAGGTCGCGGCCCGCACCCTGCTCGCCCTGCTCGAGCGGCGAGGCCGTCGCCGACGTCGACCTCGAACCCGCCCGCCTCGTGGTCCGCGGGTCGACCGCACCTGGCCCTGACGCCACGACTACCCGTCCCACGTCCACTCCGCAGTCCCCCACCGTCCCGCACGACCCGACACCGGACGCCGGCACCGCACCGGCAACCGGCCCACCTCCGGAGGAGTCATGAAGCGCATCGTCACCACCGCCGCCCTGGCCGCGAGCATGGTCGCCCTGGCCGCCTGCGGCGGCGGCGCCGGATCGGGTTCGGACGCCGCGAAGGCGCGCGGCCCGATCAAGATCTGGTACTCCAACAACCAGGAGGAGGTCGCCTGGGGCAAGCAGATGGTGGCGGCGTGGAACGCCGAACACCCCAAGGAGAAGGTCACGGCGACAGGAGATCCCGGCCGGCAAGAGCTCCGAGGAGGTGATCGGCGCCGCCATCACCGCGGGCAACGCGCCGTGTCTCGTCTTCAACACCGCACCCGCGGCCGTCCCGCAGTTCCAGAAGCAGGGCGGGCTGGTCGCCCTCGACGACTTTCCGGATGGCAAGGACTACGTCGAGGATCGCACCGGTGACCGGGCCGAGCAGTACCGCTCCGAGGACGGCAAGTACTACCAGCTGCCGTGGAAGTCCAACCCGGTGATGATCTTCTACAACAAGAAGGTCTTCGCCAAGGCCGGCATCGATGCCGCCAAGCCGCCGCTCGCGACCTACGACGAGTTCCTCGCGACCGCCCGCAAGGTGGTGAAGAGCGGTGCCGCCGAGCGGGCGATCTGGCCGTCGCCGACGAGTGAGTTCTTCCAGCCCTGGTTCGACTTCTACCCGCTGTACGCCGCGGAGAGCGGCGGCACGCCGCTGGTCGAGGACGGCAAGGCCACCTTCACCTCCGACGAGGGCAGCCGGGTCGCGGAGTTCTGGAAGACGTTGTACGACGAGAAGCTCGCGTCGCAGGAGGCCTACAACGGCGACGCCTTCGGCGACGGGAGGTCCGCGATGGCGATCGTCGGGCCGTGGGCCATCGCGTCGTACAAGGACAAGGTCGACTGGGGTGTTGCTCCGGTACCCACGTCCGAGGGCACGTCCGCTGCCGAGATCCACACCTTCAGCGACGCCAAGAACGTCGCGATGTACACCGCCTGCAAGAACCGCGGCACCGCGTGGGACGTCCTCGCGTTCGCGACCAGCAAGGCACAGGACGGCAAGCTGCTCGAGCTGACCGGACAGATGCCGATGCGTTCCGACCTGGCCACGGCGTACCCCGACTACTTCGCCAAGAACAAGGAGTACGCCACGTTCGCCGGACAGGCGGAGCGCACGGTCGAGGTACCGAACGTGCAGCACTCGATCGAGATCTGGCAGGCGTTCCGGGACGCGTACTCCCGCTCGGTCATCTTCGGCAAGCAGGACCCGAAGCCCGCGTTCGACCAGGCCGCCGAGAAGATCGACGGTCTCGCGACCCAGTCGTGACCGGGAGGCTCCGCGCATGAGGTGCCAGACATGACGCTCTCCGCCACGCCGTCCGGGCGGCAGCCGGCCCGCAGGTCGCCCGCGGGCCGGCTGACCGGCCGGCTCGGTGGCGGTGCCCTGGGCACGGCGTTCGTCACGCCGTACGTGCTCTTCCTGGCGGCGGTGTTCGCCTATCCGTTGGGCTTCGCGGTCTACATGTCCTTCCACGACTACTTCTTCGCGGCGCCGGGCGCCGTGGTGGACCGGCCGTTCGTGGGACTGGCCAACTACACCGCCGTGTTCGGCGATCCCGCCGTCCGCAGGGCGTTCGGCAACATCCTCGTGTTCCTGGTCATCAACGTCCCGCTCACGGTGGTGCTGTCGCTCGTCCTCGCCACCGCGCTCAACGCGGGGCTGCGGTTCCGGGCGTTCTTCCGGGTCAGCTACTACGTGCCGTACATCACCGCGAGCGTGGCGGTCGTCGGTGTGTGGCTGTTCCTGTTCAACTCCCGCGGGCTCGTGAACTCCGTGCTCGGACCGCTCGCGCCGGAGCCGTCCTGGCTTGTCAACCCGCTGTTGGCAATGCCGACGATCGCGGTGTACGTGACGTGGAAGCAGCTCGGGTTCTTCATCCTGCTCTACCTCGCCGCGTTGCAGAACGTGCCGAAAGAGTTGTACGAGTCGGCGGCCGTCGACGGGGCGGGCCGATGGAGGTCCTTCCGGTCGGTCACGGTGCCGGGCGTACGTCCGGCGACGACACTGGTCGTCCTGCTGGCGACGGTCACCGGCGCGAACCTGTTCACCGAGCCGTACCTCCTCACCGGTGGCGGCGGCCCCGACGGCGCCTCGGCGTCACCGGTGCTGCTGATGTACCAGCGCGGCATCGAACAGGGCAACCCCGACGTCGCGTCCGCGATCGGCGTGATCCTCGTGGCGGGAGTCCTGCTCATCGCGCTGCTGCAGCGGCGCCTACTGGACAGGGAGTAACCAGATGGCAGGCAACACCACGTTGACAGCGCGGCGCACCGCTGCTGGTCGCCCCACCACCGTCGGCCCGCGACGGACGCGGGGCCACCGCCTGCTCCGCTTCGCGGTCCTGCTCATCGGCGCGTTCGTCTTCCTGTTCCCCTTCTACTACATGCTGATCGGCAGCCTCCAGGCCGAGCCGGACACCTCGCCGGGCGGTGCCTTTCCGTCGCCCGGCAACCTCACGCTCTCCAACTACCGCGAGATCGACCGGGCGATCGACCTGCTGCAGTCGCTCGTGAGCTCGGGCATCTTCACCGGTGGAGTCATCCTCGGCACCGTGGTGTTCGGCCTCCTCGCCGGCTACGCCCTTGCGAGGTTGGAGTTCCGCGGCCGCGGGACCGTCTTCACGGCCATGCTCCTCGTGCAGGTGGTGCCGTTCCAGCTCCTGACGATTCCGTTGTACGTCCTGATCGTGCGCAGCTACGGGCTCGCCGACAACTACCTCGGCATCATTCTCCCGTTCGCGATCAACTCGACGGCGGTGTTCATCTTCCGGCAGTACTTCCTGCAGCTACCGGCCGAGCTGTTCGACGCCGCCAGGATCGACGGTGCCAGCGAGCTGGCCATCCTGACGAGAGTGGCCGTGCCTCTTGTCAAGCCGGCCTTGCTCACTGCCGTCCTGCTGACGTTCATCGGCCCGTGGAACGAGTTCCTCTGGCCGTTCCTCATCACCAAGGAGGCCGACATGCAGCCGCTCGCGGTCTCGCTCGCCAACTACATGAGCAACGTCGCCGCCCGGGCGGCGAACCCGTTCGGGGCGATCCTCGCCGGCGCGTGCGTGCTGGCGGCGCCGGCGATGGCGCTGTTCCTGATCTTCCAGCGCCACTTCGTGTCCACCGATCTCGGCAGCAGCGTGAAAGGCTGATCCCTTGACCCAGCAGGCCACGACCACCGTTCCCTACACGCTCAGCCGGCTCGGCGTGGTGATGACACCCGAGCCAGGCAACGACCTCGAGGCCGCCGGGGTGCTCAATCCCGCCAGCGGAAGGACCCCCGACGGCCGCCTGCACCTGCTTCCCCGGCTCGTCGCCCCCGGCAACGTCTCCAGGGTCGGACTCGCCGAGGTCCTGTTCGGGCCCGACGGCGTACCCAACGGCGTCGAGCGCCGCGGCATCGTGCTCCAGCCCGACGAGGGATGGGAGCGCGGACTCAACAACGCCGGGGTCGAGGACCCGCGGACGACCTGGGTGCCGAGCCTCGGCGTGCACCTCATGACCTATGTCGCCTACGGTCCCCTCGGCCCGAAGCTCGCTCTCGCGGTGTCGGAGGACCTGCGGGAGTGGCGCCGGCTCGGCCCGGTGCACTTCGAGTACCAACCCGACCTCGACACCGACCTGAACCTGTTCCCCAACAAGGACGCGGTGTTCTTTCCCGAGCCGGTCCCTGGCCCCGACGGCGAGCCGGCGTACGCGATGCTGCACCGCCCCATGTGGGACCTCGGCTGGTTCCGCCCGGGCGAGGGCGTCCACCTCCCGGCCGGCGTCACCGACGAGCGCCCGGGCATCTGGGTCTCGTACGCACCCGCGGCCGCGGTCCAGTCCGACCTCCGCGCCCTCGTCCACCAGCGCGACCACCGGCTCGTGGCCCTTCCGGAGTACGACTTCGAGGAGCTCAAGATCGGCGCCGGGCCCGCACCGATCCGCGTCGACGAGGGCTGGCTGCTCATCCACCATGGCGTGAGCGGGCACATCCCCGCCGGCTGGGACCCCACGACCCAGCAGGTGAGATACGGCGCGGGCGCCATGCTGCTCGATACCGAGGACGTCACCCACGTCCTTGCCCGTACTGCCGAACCGATCCTCGTGCCCGAGACCGACGACGAGCGCAGCGGGACCGTGTCCAACGTCGTCTTCCCGACCGCGATCGAGGAGATCGACGGCACGAGGTACGTCTTCTACGGCATGGCCGACGCCAGGATCGGCGTCGCCCGGCTGGAGCGGACGCCATAAGGGATCGACCACTCGCGCCCTGCGTCCGACGTTCTTTGTCGCCGTCTCCGGCCACGAACCTCGGCCGCAGGCCACTAGGCTCGGCTCCGTGGCTCACGAGATCGATCAGGACTTCCTCAGCCTCCCCCTCCGCACGCTGGCCGACGCAGCGCTGACCCGCGCGCGCGAACTCGGCGCCGAGCATGCGGACTTCAGGCTCGAACGCATCCGCACCCAGAACCTCTCCCTGCGCGACGCCAAGCTCGTCGGCAGTCACGACGGCGAGGACTCCGGCTTCGCGGTCCGGGTCGTCCGCGAGGGCACCTGGGGCTTCGCGGCGAGCGTCGTCCTCACGCCGGCGGAGGCGGTCCGCGTCGCCGAGCAGGCCGTCGAGGTCTCGCGGGTGGCGTCCGGCATGAACGCCGAACGCATCGAGCTCGCCGACGAGCCCGTCTACAACGACGTCAGCTGGGTGTCGGCCTATGACGTCGACCCCTTCGGCGTCGAGCCCGCCACCAAGGTGGACCTCCTCGCCGACTGGAGCCGCCGGCTGCTCGACGCCGAGGGCGTGGGCCACGTCACGGCCCATCTCCGCCAGGTCAAGGAGCAGAAGTTCTACGCCGACAGCCGGGGCACCGTCACGACGCAGCAGCGGGTGCGGCTCTACCCCGGCCTCGAGGCCTTCGCCACCGACCCCGCGTCGGGCCGCTTCGACTCGATGACGACGATCGCGCCACCGGTGGGCCGCGGGTGGGAGTACCTCACCGGCAGCACGTGGGACTGGGACAGCGAGCTCGCCGAGCTCCCGTCCCTGCTGCTCGCCAAGCTCAAGGCGCCGGGCGTCGAGGCGGGCGCGTACGACCTCGTCGTCGATCCCTCCAACCTCTGGCTGACGATCCACGAGTCGATCGGGCACGCCACCGAGCTCGACCGTGCGCTCGGCTACGAGGCCAACTACGCCGGCACCTCCTTCGCCACGCCCGACCAGCTCGGCAGCCTCCAGTACGGCTCGCCGTGCATGCACATCACCGGAGACCGCACCATCGAGCACGGCCTCGCGAGCATCGGCTACGACGACGAGGGCGTTGCCGGCCAGTCCTGGGACATCGTGAAGGACGGCGTACTCGTCGGCTACCAGCTCGACCGACGGATCGCGCGGTCGTTCGGCTATGAGCGCTCCAACGGCTGCGCGTTCGCCGACTCCCCCGGCCACATCCCGGTGCAGCGGATGGCGAACGTCTCCCTGCGGGCTGCGGCCGACGGCCCTTCCACCGAAGAGCTCATCAGCCGGGTCGAGCGCGGCATCTACGTCGTCGGCGACCGCTCCTGGTCGATCGACATGCAGCGGTACAACTTCCAGTTCACCGGGCAGCGGTTCTACCAGATCCAGAACGGCCAGCTCGCGGGACAGCTCCGCGACGTCGCCTACCAGGCTACGACCACCGACTTCTGGGGGTCGATGGAGGCCGTCGGCGGACCGCAGACCTGGGTGCTCGGCGGTGCGTTCAACTGCGGCAAGGCCCAGCCCGGCCAGATCGCCCCGGTCAGCCACGGCTGCCCGTCAGCACTGTTCCGCGGCGTACGAATCCTCAACACCACACAGGAATCGGGACGGTGAGCACTTCCGTGACCAGTGAGCTGACCCTCCAGGACACCGTCGAGCGGGCACTGGCCCGGTCGAAGGCCGACGGTTGCGTGGTGCTCGCCACCGAGTCCTCCAACGCCAATCTCCGGTGGGCCAACAACACCCTCACGACCAACGGTGTGATGCTAACCCGGTCCCTCACCGTCGTCTCGACGGTCGCGGGCCGCACCGGCATGTCCTCCGGTGTGGTGAGCCGGAGTGCGCTGACCACGGACGAGATCGACGCGCTGGTCCGGGCCTCGGAGGATGCCGCCCGCGACAACGAGGCCGCCGAGGACGCCCGCCCGCTGGTCGACGGACCTACCTCGCCGGACTGGGAGGACTCTCCCGCCCAGACGTCGATCCAGGTCTTCGACACCTTCGCTCCTGCCCTCGGTGAAGCGTTCGGCCGGGCACGGGACACCGGCATGCACCACTACGGTTTCGTCGAGCACGAGCTGAAGACGGTGCATCTCGGCTCCTCGACGGGTCTCCGGCTCCGCCACGTCCAGCCCACCGGCTACGTCACGATGACGGGGAAGTCGGCCGACCTCACCAGCTCCGCGTGGGTCGGTCAGGCCACCCGGGACTTCCGCGACGTCGACGTGAACGCACTCACGGGCGAGCTCGACCGCAGGCTGTCGTGGTCCGAGCGTCGGATCGACCTGCCGGCCGGGCGGTACGAAACGTTGCTGCCGCCGACCGCCGTGGCAGACCTCGCGACCTATGCGTACTGGACCATGTCCGCCCGCGACGCCCAGGACGGCCAGACGGTGTTCTCCAAGGCCGGCGGTGGCACCCGCGTCGGAGAACGCCTGTCCGCCACCGATCTCAGCCTGCGGTCCGACCCGTCGTACGCCGGTCTGGAGTGCGCACCGTTCGTCGTGGCGCACTCGTCGTCGAGCGCACAGAGCGTCTTCGACAACGGTCTCGCGCTGGGGTCGACCGACTGGATCCGGGACGGCGAGCTCGCTGCGCTCGCGACGACCCGCCACTCCGCCGAGCTCACCGGCCTGCCGGTGACGCCGCTGGTCGACAACCTCGTCCTCGAGGTGCCGAGCCCGCAGGGCAGGATCGACGACCTCGTGGCGCGCACCGAGCGGGGCCTCCTCCTCACCTGCCTGTGGTACATCCGCGAGGTCGACCCGCAGACGCTGCTGCTCACCGGCCTGACCCGGGACGGCGTCTATCTCGTCGAGGGCGGCGAGGTCGTGGGCCAGGTGAACAACTTCCGGTTCAACGAGAGCCCGGTCGACCTACTGGGGCGGTTCGCCGAGGCGGGCGCGACCGTGCCCACGTTCTCCCGCGAGTGGGGGGACTACTTCCCGCGCACGGCGATGCCCGCGTTGCGCGTACCCGACTTCAACATGTCGAGCGTCAGCCAGGCCAGCTGACGCCCGGCACGTCCTAGCGGAGGGCGAGCCTGCGCACGGTCGAGAGGCCGTACTTCGCGGCCGCGGCCTCCTTGAGTGCGCGGATGCCCGACGCGCGGGTGGCGATCGAGAGGTCGGCGAGGGAACGCTGCGCGCCGGGGTCGCCCTCGAACGCCCGCCGGCAGGTCTCGGGCTCGATGTTCGCGAACGCCAGCAGGGCGCCCGCGACGCCGAGCGGTCCCGCGAGGGCGAGGATCGCGCCCGACCCGACGTAGATCCGACCCTCCCAGGTGGCCAGCTCGTGCAGCAGCCGCGCCGGGTCGGCCGAGGAGTCCTTGACCGCGCCGATCGGCAGGCCGGGCAGCGCCGCCACGTCGATTCCAGGCACCCCCAGCGGTCCCGGGTTGTGGTACCCGATCACGCGGTCGGGGTCGCCGAGCGCCTCCGACACGGCGCCCAACAGGTCCACCGTGTCGACGCCCGCGCGGGCCGGGCTGACGAGCACCGTGTCGGCGCCGGCCTTGCGGGCCGCGAGCGCCCGGGTGACGGCACCACGTGGCCAGGAGCCGCTCGCACCCGCGATGACCGTGACGTCGGCCGGCAGCGCGTCGCGGGTGGCCGCGATCAGCTCCTCGCGTTCGGCGTCGTCGAGCGTCTCGGCCTCGCCCGTCGTACCCGCGACGAGGACGGCCCGGACGCCGGCGTCGGCCAGCCGCCGGGCGTGGCCGACGGTGGCCGGGAGGTCGACGGCGCCGTCGTCCCTGAAGAACGTGAGCAGGGCGACGCCGATGCCGGTGAACGTTGGTTCTGCCATGCGGGACACTCCTCGTCGTCGCGGTCGGTCGGCCCTCCCATTGTCCCCGACTCTGCCGGATTCCCCAGCGGGGTCTCGACTGGCGTCTCGACTCGCGTCTCGCTGGTGTCTCGACTCGCGGCGCGGCTGGCGGCGGTGTCTCGGTATGCGGATCCCTTCGTCCACATCCGGGCAGGGCCCGCCGCGCGCGCGGCGGTGGCGTTGTTACGGTCCTCCCATGAGTGCCGGCGAGGTGTCCGCAGACGAGATCATCCGCACCCTCCTCCAGGCCCCGAACGTCGCCGCCCGTGACGTCGACGACGAGGGCAGGCTGCTGCTCGGCTGCGACGCACCCGGGTCCATGCAGCTGTACGAAGCGGCCCTCGACGGCACGTTGCGCCGGCTCACCGACCTCGACGGCCCCGCCAACGGGCGCTACCTCCCCCACAGCCGCACGGTCGTCGTCGAGCACGATGCGGGCGGCAACGAGCGCGCCCAGCTCTCCCTGCTCGACCTCGTCGGACCTGACGACGCCGGCGAGGCGGTACTCCCGGCGCTGCGGCCGTTGGTGCACGACAGCCGGTGGATCCACCGGCTCGCCACCGTCCAGCCCGGCCGGGTCCTCTACCTCACCAACCGCCGCAACAGCGTCGACTTCGACCTCGTGAGCCGGGAGGTCGAGTCCGGCGAGGAGCGGGTGCTGTACGACGGCGGCGGGTACGTCCTCGAGTCGGAGGCGTCCCCGGACGGCCGATGGGTGGCGCTGACCCGGCCCAACGCCACCGCCAACTCCGTCCAGCTGCTGCTCGTCTCCACCGTCGACGGCACGGTGGAGGAGCTCACCCCGTGGGGCGACGACGCCTACCTGCGGACGCCCTCCTGGCTTCCCGACTCCTCCGGTCTCGTCGTCTCGACCAACGCGGGTCGCGAGTTGACGGCGGTCGTACGGTACGACCTCGGCACCCGCACCTGGACCGACCTCGCGGTCGACAAGGCGCGCGACCTGGTCGGCTGGGCCTCCCCCGACGGCGAGCACCTGCTGGTCTCCACCAACGACGACGGCGTGGTCTCCGCGGCGGTCCACCGGCTCGCCGACGGGACGCGGGTCCGCGCCATCGACCTGCCCGGGAACGGCTGCGTGGCGCTCCCGGTCTGGTCGGGATCGGGCCGGTGGGTGGCGATGACGTACACGTCGCCACTAGAGCCCGCCTACGCCGCCCGCTGCGAGCTGGCCTCGGGCGCCCTGACCGCGGTCCGCGCACCGGACGGGCCGCCCCTTCCCGGCGGGCTGGTCGAGCCCACGTCCCACCGCGTACCCACCCCCGACGGCGAGCTCGTCCCGGTGTTCGTCTACCGCCCGCCGGCCGGCGGCGACGGTTCGGCCGTCCTGCTCGTCCACGGCGGACCCGAGAGCCAGTCCCTACGCCAGTGGCACCCGATCGTCGCGGGGATGGTGGCGCAGGGGCACACGGTGCTCGTCCCCAACGTCCGCGGGTCGACGGGGTACGGCAAGCGGTGGTACGCGATGGACGACGTACGCCTCCGGCTCGACTCGGTGGCCGACCTCGCCGCGATCCACGACTGGCTCCCGACCATCGGCCTCGACCCGTCCCGAGCGGCGCTCTACGGCGGGTCCTACGGCGGCTACATGGTGCTCGCCGGCCTGGCCTTCCAGCCCGAACGCTGGGCCGCTGGCGTCGACATCGTGGGCATCGCCTCGCTCGTGACGTTCCTCGAGAACACCTCGAGCTACCGCCGCAGTCACCGCGAACGCGAGTACGGCACCCTCGCCGACGACCGGGAGTTCCTCGAGCAGGCGAGCCCGCTCACGAAGGTCGACGCGATCCGCGCGCCGCTCTTCGTGATCCACGGCGCCAACGACCCCCGCGTCCCGCTGTCGGAGGCCGAGCAGATCGTCGCGGCACTCGGTGCCCGGGGCGTGCCGTGCGAGCTGCGGGTGTACGACGACGAGGGGCACGGCCTCGCCAGGCGGGCGAACCAGCTCGACGCCTACCCGCCGGCGCTCGCGTTCCTGGCCCGGCACCTGTCGAAGGCACCTACGACCGCTGGACCCGAACAAGGAGTGAGATGAGCGAACGCGTTGGTTTCGTCGGACTCGGGATCATGGGCGCCGGGATGGCCGCCAACCTGGTCCGCGCCGGGTTCGACGTCGTGGTCTACAACCGCACCGCGTCCCGGGCGGACCCACTCGTCGAAGCAGGGGCCGAACGCGCCGAGTCCCCGCGGGAGGTGGCCGAGCGGTGTCCCGTGGTCTTCACCTGCGTGAGCGACACACCGGACGTCGAGCAGGTTCTGTTCGGCGACGACGGCATCGCTGCCGGAGCGACCAAGGGATCGCTCGTCGTCGACGCGAGCACGGTCAGCCCCGAGGCCACCCGCGGCTGGGCCGGCCGGCTTGCCGAGCAGGGTGTCGGCTTCCTCGACGCCCCGATCTCGGGTGGGAGCGAAGGAGCGGCAAAGGGCACGCTGTCGATCATGGTCGGCGGCGAGGAGTCCGACGTCGAGCGGGTCCGTCCGTACCTCCAGGCGATGGGGAGCACGATCACCCACGTGGGCGGCATCGGCGCCGGTCAGACCTGCAAGCTGGTCAACCAGATCCTCGTCGTCGTGTCGATGCTCGGCGTGGCGGAGGCCCTGGTGTTCGCCAAGGCGGGTGGCCTCGACCTCGACAAGACCATCGCGGCGGTCGAGGGCGGCGCCGCCGGCTCCTGGATGCTCGCTAACCGCGGACCCCAGGTGATCCGCGGCGACTGGCGCCCCGGCTTCACGATCGACCTGCAGCAGAAGGACCTCCGGCTGGTCCTCGAGTCCGCCGACGAGCTCGGCGTACCCACCATCGCGACCGCGACGATCTCGCACCTCTACCGCGTCCTGCAGCGCGACGGGCTCGGCGCCGAGGGCAACCACGCCCTCGTCAAGGCACTCGAACGCCTCGCCGGTATCGAGGCACGCCTGGACTGAGAGGCTCAGTCAGCCTTTGCCGCACTGAACATCCACCGCTGGCCCTCGGGGTCGGCGGCGCGGTAGATGACACCGTGGCCAGCGTCCTCCACACCCGACAGGATGGTGGCGCCGGCCGCCTCCGCGCGTTCGAAGTGCGTGTGGATGTCGTCGACCTCGACGAACACGCCGTTGACGATGTACGGCGTGTCGAGCCAGCGGCCGGCCACCTCGCAGGTCTCGGCGTGCCGTCGAGGCCCCTCGTACGGCGGGCCGAAGTCGGCGAGGAACACCGCCCCGTCTCCGAGGGCGAGCTCGGCGTGTCCGATGGTGCCGTCGTCGTTCGTGTAGCGGCCGCGTTCGGTGAACCCGAAGGCGCTGGTCAGGAACTCGATCGCGGCGCCCGCGTCGGCGTACGCGAGGAACGGCACGATGGCCGGTGTCCGACTGGACTGCTGCTCTGCCATGCCGCACTCTCCCTCTGCCGGGGCCCTGGCTGGACCGAAAGCTCTTCGCCACCTTGCCAGTAGTTTCGAAATCGTGCAACTATTGTGTCCATGGCAGCCGATCAGACGGATGTCCTCTTCGAGGTGCTCGCCGACCCCACTCGACGCCAGATCGTCCAGTTGCTGGGTGAGGGCCCGCACCGGGCCGGCCAGCTGGCCGAGGCCACCGGCACGTCCGCCCCGACGATGAGCCGGCATCTCCGGGCCCTGCTCGCCGCTGGTCTCGTCGCCGACGAACGCGTACCCGACGACGCACGGCTACGGATCTTCCGGCTCCGGCCCGAACGCCTGACCGCCGTCCAGGCCTGGCTCGACCAGGTGCAGGCGCACTGGAACGAGCAGCTCGGTTCTTTCAAACGACACGTCGAGGCCGGCGGCACGGCACCCGAGCGCGGGTCCTCGGCGGCCGGTACGCCAGCAAGGCGGAAGCGGGGGACGCGGTCACGACGAGGACATCGGCATCCGCGGCGGTCGAGGTCGAGGTCGATCCGCAGACGGCGTTCGAGATCTTCACCACCGAGATCGACCTGTGGTGGGTGCGCGGGCCGATCAACTTCTTCGACGCCTCCCGGCTCGCCGAGCTACGGATGGAGCCGGGCGTGGGCGGTCGGGTCCTGGAGATCTACGACGAGTCGGCCGGCGACGTACTGGAGTCGGGACGGATCACCGTCTGGGAGCCCGGTGCCCGGCTCGTCATCCGCGGCACCGTGCAGGACACCGAGACCGATGTCCGGTTCGAACCCGTCGGTGGGGGCACCCGCGTCCTGGTCGAGCAGTACCTCCTCCCCGGCGGGGACCCGACCACGGTCGGCTTCGGCTGGGCGAACATGCTCGACACGTTCGTCGCCTGGTGCCGGCGGCGCGACGGAGCACCGCGCCAGCCGCGCGAGGTCGCCCGCCTGAGCCTCGTCCTCTACTACGAGGACCCGCCCGCGGCCGCCCGCTGGCTCCGCCGGGTCTTCCAGCTCGGCTCCTGGGACATCGACCGCGCACCCGCCGAGGGCGAACGTCCGTCCTGGATCGAGTTCCACGTCGGCGACTGCCTCGTGGTCCTGTTCCCGCTCGACGGCAGGCGCTCACCCGACCAGCCGATGACCCACATGCCGTGGGTGCACGTCGACGACCTCGACGCCCACCTCGCTCACGCCAGGGCGGGCGGGGCGACCATCGTCTCGGAGATCAGCCACCACGGGTCACGTACGTACGCCGCCGAGGACCTGGAAGGCAACCGATGGACCTTCGCACAGGCCCGTCCGACGCAGTGACGACCGCACGCCTCCGGCCGCGACCCCACCAGTGGGCTCTGCGGCGACCGGGCTACTCGGCGAACGCCTCCGGCGGCGGGCAGCTGCAGACGAGGTTGCGGTCGCCGTACGCGCTGTCGATCCGGCGCACCGGCGGCCAGTACTTCGCGTCGCCGGCGCGTCGCACCGGGTAGGCCGCGAGCTCCCGCTCGTACGGGTGGTCCCAGCGTCGCCGGCGAGCATCGTCGGCCGTGTGCGGCGCGTTGCGCAGCGGGTTGTCGTCGGCCGGCCACTCGCCCGCGGCGACCCGGTCGATCTCGCCCTTGATCGCGATCATCGCGTCGCAGAACCGGTCGAGCTCGGCCAGGTCCTCGGACTCGGTCGGCTCGACCATCAGCGTGCCGGCGACCGGGAAGGACATCGTCGGCGCGTGGAAGCCGTAGTCGATCAGGCGCTTGGCGACGTCCTCGACGCGTCACGCCGGTCGCCTTCGTGATCGGCCGGAGGTCGAGGATGCACTCGTGCGCGACCAGCCCGTTGCGGCCGGTGTAGAGCACCGGGTAGTGCGGCGGCCAGCCGGTCGGCGACGTAGTTCGCGTTGAGCAGCGCGACCTGCGTGGCGTCGGGCAGGCCCGGCCGCCCATCATCGCGATGTACGCCCACGAGATCGGCAGGATGCCGGCCGAGCCGAACGGCGCGGCCGAGATCGGCGCCGACGCCGGTGGCCGGGCCGGCCTCGGCGAGCATCGGGTGGTTCGGGAGGAACGGCGCGAGGTGCGCGCGGACGCCGACCGGGCCGACGCCCGGCCCGCCGCCGCCGTGCGGGATGCAGAACGTCTTGTGCAGGTTGAGGTGCGAGACGTCGGCGCCGAACTCGCCCGGCTGCGGCGAGGCCGACGCAGCGCGTTGAGGTTCGCGCCGTCGACGTAGACCTGCCCGCCGGCTCGTGCACGACCGCGCAGAGTCGCGGATGCGCTCCTCGTACACGCCGTGGGTCGACGGGTAGGTGACCATGATCGCGGCCGAGCGCGTCGCGGTGCTCGTCGATCTTGGCGTGCAGGTCGTCGAGGTCGACGTTGCCGTCGTCGTCGGTCGTCGACCACGACGACCCGCATGCCGGCCATCACGGCGCGACGCCGCGTTGGTGCCGTGGGCCGACGCCGGGATCAGGCAGACGTCGCGGTGCGGTGTCGCCCCGCGCCCGGTGGTACGCGCGGATCGCGAGCAGGCCGGCGAACTCGCCCTGCGACCCGGCGTTCGGCTGGATCGACACCGCGTCGTAGCCGGTGAGCTCGCCCAGCCAGCGCCTCCAGCTCGGCGGATCAGCGCGCGGTAGCCCTCGCGTCTGCTCGCGCGGGGCGAACGGGTGGATCGCCGCGAACTCCGGCCAGCGTGATCGGGCATCCATCTCGGTCGTCGCGTTGAGCTTCATCGTGCACGACCCGAGCGGGATCATCGTGCGGTCGAGCGCGAGGTCGTCGTCGGCGAGGCGGCGCAGGTAGCGCAGCATCGCGGTCTCGGAGTGGTGCTGGTGGAAGACCGGATGGGTCAGGAAGGGCGTCGTACGCCGCAGCTCGTCGGGGATCGCGTCGGCGGTCTCGGCGTCCAGCGCCTCGAGTCCACCCGCACCGGCGGGGTCCACTCCGAACGCGGCCCAGACCGCGTCGACGTGCGCAGGAGTCGTCACCTCGTCGCAGGCGATCCCCACGTGGTCGGCGTCCGTCAAGCGTAGGTTGAACCCGCGCGCGCGTGCCTGGCGCGACGACGGCGTCAGCCCGCCCTGGCACGTGGGCCAGCACCGTGTCGAAGAAGTGCTCGGCCACCACGTCCACGCCCCCGCGGCGCAGCCCCTCCGCCAGGACGGCGGCCATCCGGTGCACCCGGGTCGCGATGCCGCGGAGCCCGTCGGGGCCGTGCTACACGGCGTACATGCCGGCGATGACGGCGAGCAGGACCTGTGCCGTGCAGATGTTGCTCGTCGCCTTCTCGCGCCGGATGTGCTGCTCCCGGGTCTGCAGCGCCAGCCGGTACGCGGGACGGCCCGCGGCGTCGACCGACACACCCACCAGCCGGCCCGGCAGGGACCGCTCGAGCCCCTTGCGTACGGACATGTAGCCCGCGTGCGGCCCGCCGTACATGAGCGGCACCCCGAACCGCTGGGCGCTCCCGACCACGACGTCGGCGCCGAACTCGGCCGGCGGCCGTACCAGCGTCAGGGCCAGCAGGTCCGCCGCGACGACCACCTGGGCACCGCGGTCGTGCGCGGCCTTCGCCACGTCGCTGTGGTCGCGCAGGGCTCCGTCGGCACCGGGGTACTGCACGAGCAGACCGAAGAAGTCGCCGTCCGGAAGGCCGCTCGCAAGCTCGGCGACGACCACCTCGATGCCGAGCGCCTCGGCCCGGGTGCGGAGCACCGCGACGGTCTGCGGAAGCGTCGCCTCGTCGACGACGAACCTCGTGCTGGCGCTCGCGCGGTTGGACCGGCGTACGAGCATCATCGCCTCCGCCGCGGCGGTGGCCTCGTCGAGCAGGGACGCGCCGGCGACCGGAAGTCCGGTGAGGTCGCTCACGGCGGTCTGGAAGTTGACCAGCGCCTCCAGCCGGCCCTGGCTGATCTCCGGCTGGTACGGCGTGTACGCGGTGTACCACGCGGGGTTCTCGAGCACGTTGCGCCGGATCACGGGCGGGGTCAGGGTGTCCGCGAACCCCAGCCCGATCATCTGGGCCATCGGGCGGTTGCGGGCCGCGAGCCCCCGGAGCTCCGCCAGGGCCTGCGCCTCGGTGGCGGGCGACGGCAGGTCGAGGGGACGCGTGCTCCGGATCGAGGCCGGCACCGCGGCGGTCATGAGCTCGTCGAGCGACCCGAAACCGCAGGCCGCGAGCATCTTGGCCCGGTCCTCCGCGGAGGGGCCGATGTGGCGGTCCGCGAACACGGCGGCGGCGGGCGGGTCGCCGAGGGGCTGGGTGCGGGTGCTGCTGGACGTGGCGTTCATCGGGGGCTCCCGGTCGGGGCGGTCACGCACCTGTCAGGTTCGTCCCCCTCTGTCACGCCATCGAGATGACGCTCCAGAGTCGCCTCGCCCGCGAGGTCCGTGAGCCTGAGAGGTTCCGGGGTGTTGCCCCTTCGGCGCTCCGCCAGCCAGCCACACGAGACCTGGCCGCGGAGACTCTCCCACGCGGGGTTGTCAGCCGCTCCCACGCTACCAGCGGACCGGCCGCCGCCACCGCCGCAGGCCCGTACGCCGCGCCCGCGATGGAGTGAGATGTCGCTCGATGCGCGGGCGAACGGGACCTCGGGACAAACCGCCCAGGCCAACCTTGTGGCGAGATCACGCTGCGAGGCGGATATCGGACCATCGGTGAGCCGGCCTGTCGGGCCGTGAGCCGCCGACCCGGACCGTGAAAAACCCCCGGCCCCGCCGTCAGCCGGTGAGGCGGGCCTGGCGCCGCTGGGCGAGCTCGTCGTCCGGGTGGTCTCCGGTCAGGTCGCCGTCCGGTCGTTCGCCCGGGAGCTCCGCGAGCGTGCCCTCGACCTCGCGGGACACCCGGCCCAGCGCGATCCCGAAGACGCCCTGGCCGCCCTGGAGCAGATCGATCACCTCGTCGGGCGAGGTGCACTCGTAGACGCTGGCGCCGTCACTCATCAGGGTGATCTCGGCGAGGTCGCCCGTGCCGCGCTCGCGAAGGTGCATGACCGCGGTGCGGATCTGCTGCAGCGAGACGCCGGCGTCGAGCAGGCGCTTGATGACCTTCAGCAGGAGGACGTCACGGAAGGAGTAGAGCCGCTGGGTGCCGGAGCCGGAGGCCGGCCGGACAGTGGGCTCGACCAGACCGGTGCGGGCCCAGTAGTCGAGCTGGCGGTAGGTGATGCCGGCGGCCGCACAGGCGGTGGCGCCGCGGTAGCCCAGGCCGTCTGCGGGCGGACCGGGAATGCCGTCGGCTCCCCCGAAGAGCAGGCCCTGCTCGCCAGCCGTACGACGCGCCTCAGCCCGCTCAGGACCCTCACCCGCGGCGGTGTTGCTCGCTCCGCCACCCGTATGGTCACCCGTGCTTGTCACGGCCGCCTCCCACGTCTACGGCGTCGTCACCTGCGCGCGACACCCTGTCCGGTTCCATCTGACACCTCTCCAGACGGAACCGCTGGCCATACGGCGGAGCCGCATGCTGGCACCTGCAGAAGCTGGAGTTACATCCACGAGGTTCTCCGTCGTCACGGTAGGCCGGGGGCTGATATGGGTCAACGCGCGGGCCGGCGTGTCGCACCGAAACCTCAACCTGAGGTAGAGGGCTGAGCCGCTCCCTGCCTGAGGCGGGTCCGAGCTGTCCGCAGCCGGCCGATCATGCCCTCAGCCGGGGGTGTCGAAGTCCTCCGGAGTCACCTGGTCGAGGAACTCGCGGAACTTCTGGACCTCGGCCTCCTGCTCGTCGGGAATGGCGATACCGGCCTCGGCCAGCACCTCGTCGGTGCACACGATCCGGACGCCGAGTCGGAGGGCGAGCGCGATCGAGTCCGACGGGCGGGCACTCACCTCGACCCCGCTCGCGAACGCGAGGATGCCGTAGAAGACACCGTCGCGCAGGTCGGTGATGCGGACCTCGGTGAGCTCCTGACCGGTCGCGATCAGCACGTCGCGGAACAGGTCATGGGTCAACGGCCGGGCCGGGACGATTCCCTGCTGGGCGTGGGCGATGGCACTCGCCTCGGCAGGCCCGACCCAGATCGGTAGGAAGCGTTCGCCGTCGACCTCTCGGAGCAGGACGATCGGCTGGTTCGAAGGCATCTCTACCCGGACACCAACGACGTCGAGCTCGCGCACTCGTCCACACTACCCCGGCGGTCCCCCGCCTAGTCGAGCGACGCCCGAGGCCGCGTCGTCCCGGAACGCCCGGAACGCGAAGTCGCGCCCCGGCCAGGGCAGTTCTGGCTATGCCGGGCCCGGCTCGCGACGCCCCGCAGTGCCAGTCAGGCCCTAGTCGTTGAGTCCGGTCTTGACGAGCAGCGCATGGAGGCGGACGCACAGCGCCGCGAGCTCCTGCTTCCGGTCCTCTGCCCGGGCCCGGGAGTCGAGGCCGCGCTGTCGGGCGAGGGGGGCGAGGACCTGGTCGATCAGGCCCACCTCACGGTCGGCGGCGTTACGAAACGCGCGGAGGTGGCGCGGCTCGAGACCGAACCCGGCGAGCTCGCCGGCAGTCCTGGCGATCTCGAGAGCGTCCTCGTCGTAGGAGTCGCGTCCGTGCCGCGGACCGACCAGACCGTACGACTCGAGCTCGTCGAGCAGCTCGGGCTTGATGTGCGCGGCCTCGACGAGATCGCGCCGGGTGAGTCGCATGTCGGCACCCTGGCGAAACGCCTCCGCGCCGAGCTGCGCGCCACCGGCGACGATGCGCGGCGCGGGCGCGGACGGCGCGGCACCACCCGGGAGACGAGGCGGGTCGAGCCCACGGTCGAGCGCGTCGAGATGGTCCTTGATCACCCGCAGCGGGAGGTAGTGGTCGCGTTGCGCGGTCAGGACGAAGCGCAGCCGCTCGACGTCGCCGTGCGCGAACTTGCGATAGCCCGACGGTGCACGTTCGGGCTCGACCAGGCCCTCTGCTTCGAGGAACCGGATCTTGGAGATCGTGACGTCGGGAAACTCGGGACGCAGCCGCGCGAGTACTTCGCCGATCGAGAAACTACCGGACCGCGCAGAGGCTGCGCCGCTCACCGAAGGCGCCCTCGTGAATGCGAGACCCGGCCCTTCGACAGAAGAGCCTCGCTCACCCTGCTTCCCCCTCCGGGCCTCCGTCCCAGCCGGCACCTGCCCGCTCGGGTGCACCTGTCATGCCGAAGCCGCGCTGGCTGGCGAAGTAGACGAGGCGGAACTTGCCGATCTGGACCTCGTCGCCACCCACGAGCAGGACCTCGTCGATCCGGTCGCGGTTGACGTAGGTGCCGTTGAGACTGCCGACGTCGCGGACGGCGAAGCCCTGGGGCCGGCGCCGGAACTCCGCGTGCCGCCGGGAGACCGTCACGTCGTCGAGGAAGATGTCACTCTCCGGATGGCGACCTACCGTGACGACGTCTGCGTCGAGCAGGAAGCGGCTTCCGGCGCTCGGGCCGCGCTGCACGATGAGCAGCGCACAGTCGAACGGCAGCGCGTCGACAGCCGCCTGCTCGTGCGGACGTAGCTCGGCTTCGGCGCGTTCGACCTCGGGCTCGAGGCCCAGCGAGATCGTCGCCGTCTGCTCGGCAGGGCGTTCGCCCCCGAGCGCTCTGCC
Organism: uncultured Actinomycetota bacterium; assembly: GCA_963721745.1. Taxonomy (GTDB): domain Bacteria; phylum Actinomycetota; class Actinomycetes; order Propionibacteriales; family Actinopolymorphaceae; genus Thermasporomyces. The sequence goes on from CAVRKO010000013.1 coordinate 765,031, forward strand.
GCACTGCGAACAGAACCTGCTGCTTTCGGCGTTCTCATGCCCGCACTGCGTGCAGAAAGGCATCGATGACCCTCCCGTGGCGGAACTCAACAGCGTCCCGTTGAAAATCGTCCACCGCACACACCCTAACCCTTGACTATTGGTCGAGGTGGGCAGGTCGGACGGAATTGCCACATCGGGGAACGAACCGAACGCCGCGCCGGCTGGCAGGGCCCCGGATCAGGCCGACTCGACCTGCGCGCGGTAGTCGTCAGGGGCGAGTAGCGCCTCGAGCTCGCTCGGCTCGGCCGGGCGTACCTCGAGCATCCAGCCCGCTCCGTAGGGCTCGGTGTTGATCAGCTCGGGCGTGTCGTCGAGGGCCTCGTTGCGGGCGACGACGGTGCCGCTGACCGGCGCGTAGACGTCGCTCACGCTCTTGGTCGACTCGAGCTCGCCGCATGCGTCGCCCCGGCGAATCTCGGCGCCGACCTCGGGAAGGCTGACGTAGACGATGTCGCCCAGAGAGTCCTGTGCGAAGTCGGTGATGCCGACACGTACGCTTCCCTCGGCCTCGCCGGGGTTGCGGATCCACTCGTGCTCACTCGTGTAGGTGAGGTCTTCCGGAAGCACCACTTGAGTCCTAGCCTTCCACGCGCCGGAGCAGGTGACGACGAGAAGACGGCCTTCTCTCACTTCTCCGTACTGGTCTTCTCTGGGGCCGGCCGAGCGTAGCGAGGCGCCGACGGCCGGTGCAAGGAGTCGATCTGGATGCTCGGTCGCTCCACGACGTTGACGAGCCCGCCCTTCTGGCCCACCTCGTCCACCACGCCACCCGGAATCCGCATCGCCGTGGCGAGAGTGCGGGTCTCGCCGATGGCGTCGATGGTGTAGGGCGGCGGGATGAGTACGCCGTCGACGAGGATGCCGCCCTGGCCGTCGAGCACGTAGCTGCCGGCGACGACGCGTACGCGGTCGTTGACCTCGATCGACTCGGCGCCGGCGTCACGGAGCTCCTCGATGGTGTTGAGGACGAGCGACGCGTCGACCGCCGACTGGGTGTCGGAGATGGTCAACCTGATGCCCGGGCCCCCGGTCGGAAGGGTGCCCGCGAGGATGCCGAGAGTCTGCGCGCGGGACTGTGCCTGCTCGACCGCGGTGCGGGTGCGGTCGGCGCCGGACACGAGCTCGGACTTGGCCTGCTCCAGTTCGCTGATCTCGGCTTCGAGCCGACGGGTGCCCTGCTGGAGCCCGTCCAGCATCTGGATCAGCTGCGGTCGGTTGGCGCTCGAGAACTCGTCGTCGGTGCGGAGGGCCCGCACCTGGATCGTGGCGGCGAAACCGAGGATGGCGAGCAGCGCCGCGCCGGCGATCTGCGCGCGCGAGACGTAGAGGCGGAACGCTCGGTTGAGCCGTCGCCAGGCGGGGTTGCGCGGCTTGGCCTTGCCACTCGTCTTGCCGGTCTTCTTCCCGGTCTTCTTGCCGGTCTGCTTGACGGCCTTCGCGACCTTCGTCGCGGTCGTGTCCGCACCGTTCTGGGTGGGAAGTCTGGTGGGAGTCTCGTCGGGCATCGCGCCGCCGCCCGTCAGGCCTTGAAGAGGCGCCGACGGATCGCCGCCATGTTGGAGAAGATCCGGATGCCGAGCACCACGACCACGCCGGTGGACAGCTGCGCTCCGACCCCGAGCTGGTCACCGAGGTAGACGATCACGGCCGCGACGAGCACGTTGCCGATGAACGAGACCACGAACACGCGGTCGTCGAAGATGCCGTCGACGAGTGCCCGCAGCCCGCCGAACACGGCGTCGAGCGCCGCCACCACCGCGATGGGGAGGTACGGCTGGATCCAGATGGGCACCGACGGCTGGAGCAGCAGCCCCACGATGACTCCGACGAGGAGGCCGATCGTCGCGATCACTGGGCGCCTTCCGTTCGCGCGAACCGAAGTTTGCTGGCCGAGTCAGCCGACAGCGTGAGCTTGTCGACCCCTTGGGTCTCAAGACGTATATGGTGCACCGCCTTGAGATTGAACAACCACTCGCCTCCCGGGCTCTCGGCAAACCGCGCCTCCAGCGTGCCGGGATCGCCGATCGCCTCGACCACGTAGGGCCGGGCCAGCGGGCGGTAGTCGACGGTGATCGACTTGTCGGCGCCGCGGATCGACGTGAGTGCCGTGAGGCGCTGGCCGTTGATCGCGATCGCCTCGGCACCGGCGGACCACAGCCCATTGACGACCTGCTGGAGGTCGATGTCGAGGATCCTCCCGTCGGAATCCCCGCCGCCCGACACGTCGTCGACCTCGGCATCGTCCACGACCAGGCGGAGACCAGGACCCTGCACCCGACCGGTACCGGCCAGGACGTCGAGTGCCGCCAGCCGTTCGCGGAGGTTCGAGCCGCTCGTGGTGCTGGTCAGCAGATCGTCCTGGAGACCGGTCACCTCGCCGCGCAGGATGCGGGCGCGGTTGCGCAGGCCGTCGTTGCGGTGGGTCTCGGCCTGGATGCGTTCGAGCAGCTCCGCCTTCTCCTTGGCCACGGCCGGTGCGGACTCCCGGGTCTGGACGGCGGCCACCGTCAGCAGGAGGCCGAGCAGGGCAAGGGCGACGATCGTGGCGCCGAGCCCGCGACGACTTCGGGTACGACCCGGTCGGCGCCTGGCCGCAGCTGCCGCATAACCGTCATCCAGGGCATGCGTCACCAACTCGCGCATAAGCGACATCGAGTCGTCGCGGCGGAACCCGGAGGCCGCACCCGCCCACATGCCGGGTCGGGCAGCGCCCGGGTGGCCTCGAGTCGTCACACGCTCCGGACGCACGGTCGGCGTCTCCCGATCCCCTCCGGCCATGCGGACCATGGTGTCATGACGCGCCCTGGGGCGTACCCACGCGGTGATCACCTGGTCGCGACAGGTGCGATCAACGCCCCGCGCGGGTCACGAGATCGGCCCACCTGTGAGCGAGCGCGGTGGCCCGCTCGGTGCTCGACCCCTCCGCCCACACCCGGGTCACAGCTTCGGTCGGGTCAGGCAGCACGAGGGCCCAGGAACCGTCCGGCTCGAGCACGCGTACACCGTCCGTGGTGTCGAGCGACCGACCATCGGCGGCCTCGATCGCCGCCCTCATCACCGCACCCTTGCTGGCCCACGGGGTCGGCACCGCGAGCTGGACGACGTGGGCGCGAGGAATCCTGGCGTTGATCTCCGACAGCGGCAGCCGGGTCCGCGCGACGACGCCCACGAGGCGTACGAACGCGGCGAAGCCGTCGACCGCGCTGGAGAACTCGGGGACGACGAAGCCGCCCCGGCCGTCGCCGGCGAGCAGCAGTCCGTCGGCCGCCGCCGCGGTCGCGAGCGCGTCGGGTGCCGTCGTGGTCCACCGGATGCCGACGCCGTGGAACGCCGCGACCTGTTCGGCCACGCGGGTCGTCGTCACCGGCAGTGCGACGTGGCCGCCCGACGCCTCGGCAGCGATCAGGTCGACGAAGACGAGCAGGGCGCGCTCGTCGGCGATCACATTGCCGGTCTCGTCGACCAGCGAGATCCGGTCGCCCAGTGGGCTGAACCGGACTCCGAACGCCGCGCGGGACGACGCGACGAGCTCGGCCAGGCTGGCGACCGCGCTGGTGCGTTGCTCGGCGGTCTCGGTCGGGCTGCGTTCGTCCAGGCCCGCGTTGACCAGGAAGGCGTCGACGTCGAGCCGTCCGAGCAGGCTCGGAAGGAGCAGCCCGGCGGTGCCGCGGCCGGCGTCGACGACGATCTTCAGGCGGGCGCCGGCGACGCCGGTCGTGTCGACCATGGCGAGGAGGTCCTGCACGTAGGTCTCCGCGACCCGCGACGGGAAGGTGAGGTCGCCGATCTCGCCGGGAAACGCCCGGCGGAACTCCTGCCGGCCGAGGACGCGTTCGACGGTTCGCCGGGCCGCCAGCGAGAGGTCGGCGCCACCCTCGTCGAGGAAGATCAGGTCCACCGAGTCGGGCCGGTTGGGTGTGGTGCGGATGAGGAGGCCACCGGCCGCGTTGGTCCGCGCCGTCTCCAGCCGCGCGACCGGGTTGGGCGAGACCTCGAGGTCGCAGACGTTGAGGGCACTCGAGGTGAACGCCGCGATCGCCGCGCGTTTGAGAGACCGCGCCGACCTCGACGTGTCACGGGCGGTGAGAACCGTCGCGCCCTTGCGGAGCGTCGTGGCGTAGGCGCTCGCCAGCCGCACGACCAGCTCCGGTGTGATCTCGACGTTGACGATCCCGCTGACGCCGCGCGGGCCGAAGAGCGCCTGACGGCCCTGCGACTCCCAGATCACGCTCTGGTTGACGACCGCACCGGCCTCGATCGTCTTGCTCGGATAGACCTTGATCTCGGGGTGGAGGACCGCCTCCTCCTCGATGACGCAGTCGTCGCCGACCACTGCGCCGTCGTCGATCCGGGCGCCGCGCATGACGTCGGTGTTCTTGCCGACGACACAACCGCGGAGGTTCGTGTGCGGGCCGATGTACGCGTTGTCGTGGACGACGGCGCGGTGCAGGAACGCACCACGGCGGATGACGACGTTGTCGCCGATGACGTTGTGGTCCCGCAGCTCGGCACCGCCCTCGACCTTGGCATAGGCGCCGACGTACATCGGTCCCTTCAGCACCGCGTCGGGGTCGACGTCGGCGCCCTCGCCGACCCAGACGCCCTTGGAGACCTCGAACCCGTCGATGTCGATCTGGATCTGCCCGTCGAGGACGTCGTAGTTGGCCTTGAGGTAGCTCCGATGGGTGCCGACGTCCTCCCAGTAGCCCTCGGCGACGTAGCCGTAGAGCGGCGCACCCGCCTCGAGCAGTCGCGGGAACACCTCGCTCGACCAGTCGACGTTCTCGGACTCGTCGACGTAGGCGAGCATCTCGGGTTCCATCACGTAGATGCCGGTGTTGATCGTGTCGGAGAACACCTGGCCCCAGGTCGGCTTCTCGAGGAACCTCTCGACCCGACCGTCCTCGCGAAGGATCGTGATGCCGAACTCCAGCGGGTCCGGCACCCTCGTCAGGCACACCGTGGCCAGAGCGCCCGAGGTGCGGTGGTGGTCGATCAGTGCCGTGAGGTCGATGTCGGTCAGTGCGTCGCCGGAGATGACGAGGAACGTGTCGTCGGAGAGAGCGGCGGCGGCGTTCTTGACACTTCCGGCCGTGCCGAGCGGCTTCTCCTCCGTCGCGTAGGTGAGGTCCATGCCGAGGTCCTCGCCGTCACCGAAGTAGGCCCGCACCATCGAGCCGAGGAAGTGGACGGTGACGACGGTCTCGCTGAGCTGGTGACGCTTCAGGAGGCGCAGGACGTGTTCCATGATCGGGCGGTTGACGACCGGCAGCAGCGGCTTGGGCATGCTGGTGGTCATAGGACGCAGGCGGGTGCCCTCACCGCCTGCCATGACGACGGCTCTCACGTCCCCCTCCTCGTGTGGTTCCAGGCCGGCCGCGGGTGGTCCCGACCGCCGTGCCGGAGCCGATCAGGTGCGCAGCCGGCCGTCCTCGCGCGCCGGCTGCAGCGGTGTGTGGTGCCGGATCAGCTGGTACGCCTGGACGCCGTAGAGAACGCCTGCCCACCAGTAAAGACCGGTCCCCCAGATGGCGAAGGCCCACCCCGCGACCTTGGCCATCGCGGCCAGAGTGCTCCCGCCGTCGCCGAGGAACAACAGCGGGAACGCGTACAGCAGGCAGAAGGTCGCCGCCTTGCCGAGGAAGTGGACGGGCAGGGGCCCGTGTCCGTAGTGGCGGAGCACCACGATCAGGCCGGCGAGCAGAACGTCGCGCAGTGGGATCGACAGCACCAGCCAGAGGGGTACGACCTCACGCAGCGCGAGTCCGACGAGGACGGCCAGGATGTAGAGCCGGTCCGCGAACGGGTCGAGCAACTTGCCCAGCGTGCTCACCTGGCCCAGCCGGCGGGCGAGCTGGCCGTCGAGCCAGTCGCTGAACCCCGACACGCCGAGCACGATGATCGCCCAGCCGTCCTCCTTGGGGCCGAGCACCAGCCACAGGAAGAGTGGCACCCCCGCGAGCCTTGCGAAGCTGAGGAGGTTGGGCAGGGTGAGGATCCGGCCCACGTCACGCGGCATGATCGGCTCCGACACCTGCTCACCCCCCTTCCAGGCCACCGTGGTGGCCTTTGGAAACCTTATTACCTGGGTGCCACAGCGTTTTCGTTCCGGCGCATCTCGCCGCACCGGGCCCCTCGGGCTACGAGCGATTTCCCTTGCTGTCCAGCGGTTCCCGGCCTGATCAGTCCGTTGTCGGCTCGTCTCGATGTCCGGTCAGCCCGCGTCCGCTCGGGCTGACGCGAGCGCGGGCCATTCCTGCCCGCCGGCCAGCCATGCCCCGGTGGTCCCGACCGTAACCAGCCGCTGCGTCGCGCGGGTGAGCGCGACGTAAAGGGTCCGTGTCCCCACGGGGGTCTCGCCGGCGATCTCGTCCGGTTCGACGAGGACGACCGCATCGAACTCGAGGCCCTTGCTGGCGATCCCGGTGGTGACGACCGCGCGTCCGGCGTCGTCGGCGTCGCCGGGAAGCCAGTCCCGTACGGCATCGACCCGGTGGGCCGGAACGATCACGCCGACCGTCCCCTCGACGGTCTCGAGGAGCGAGGCCACCGAACGCCGCACCGCGTCGGCCAGCTTCGACGACTCGACGGTGAGGTGCTCGGGAGCGAGGCCCGTCTCGCGGACGGCCCGCGGCAGCCGTACCTCGGGCAGCTCCCGGTGGATCACGCCGGCGGCGAGCTCGAAGATCTCCCGGGAGTTGCGGTAGTTGGTGGTGAGGTGGAAGGTCCTCCGGGTACGCCGGTCGAGGGCGGCGTCCCTCGCCGCCTCGGCCTCGGCGACGTCCGGCCAGGAGCTCTGCGCCGGGTCGCCGACGACGGTCCAGCTCGCCTGCCGGCCGCGGCGGCCCAGCATCCGCCACTGCATCGGCGAGAGGTCCTGGGCCTCGTCGACCAGGACGTGTGCGTAGCCGTCGTACTGGTCACTGCGCTCGGCCCGGGCCCGTGCGGCGTAGTCGCGGTCGGCGGCCGTGGTCACCTCGCGTACGCCGTCCTGCTCGAACGGGTCCCGCGGCGGAGGCGGCTGGCGCGGCTCGCCGAGCAGCGCGTGCAGTTCGTCGAGGAGGGCGACGTCCTCGGCGGAGTAACCCTCGGCGTCGGACCACGACTCCGCGAGTGCGGCCACCTCGGCAGGACGGAGAACCCCCTTCGCCGCCCAGCGCAGCGTGTCTGCGTCGGCCAGCCACCCGAGCACCTGGGCCGGCGTGAGCACCGGCCACCAGGCCTCGACGAACTCCGTGAACGCGTCCCGCTCGGTGACGTCCTCGTCGAAGTCGGACCGGGTCGACCGCCGTGCCGACCCGTCACCCGCCGGCCCGGCCTTGCGCCACAGGGCGTCGAGGAGTGCACGGACCGCCTCCCTGCGGGCTCGGTTGCGCCGGGCGCCACGGCGGAGGATGTCGGTGCGTACGTCCGCCAGCTCACCCGCGTCCAGGGCGAGCATCCGCCCACCTGCGTACAACCTGAGCTCCGCAGGCGCGTCCGGTACCGCGGCGCGGGCGGCCCGGCCGAGCACCCGGCGCATCCGCAAGGAGCCCTTGACGAGCGCGACGGGGTAGTCGTCGGACCGGGTGGCGACCACGCCGTCCATGACCTCGCCCACCGATCGCAGCGTGGCCTCGTGCTCACCGAGTGAGGGAAGGACGCGTTCGATGTAGCTCATGAAGACCGGCGACGGCCCGACGACGAGAACGCCGCCGCCGGCGATCCGGCGCCGCTCGGCGTACAGGAGGTACGCCGCCCGGTGCAGAGCCACGACCGTCTTGCCGGTGCCGGGACCGCCGCTGATCAGGGTCACGCCCGGCGAGGGAGCCCGGATGATCTCGTCCTGTTCCCGCTGGATGGTCGCCACGATGTCGCGCATCTGGTGCCCGCGGGCCGCGGACAGCGCCGCGATCAGCGCGCCGTCGCCGACGACGGGCAGGTCCGCCGGTGCGGCGTCGGGATCGAGCAGGTCGTCCTCGACGCCCACGACCCGCTGCCCCCGGCAGCGCAGGATCCGGCGGCGTACGACGTCCTGCGGATCGGCCGCCGTCGCCTGGTAGAACACCGACGCCGCGGGTGCCCGCCAGTCGATGACGAGCGGCTCGTGCTCGGCGTCGCGGACCCCGATCCGACCGACGTAGCGGACCTCGCCGCCGCGATGGTCCAGGCGGCCGAACACCAGGCCCTCGCGCTGGGCGTCGAGGACGGCCAGCCGGCGGACGGCATGGTCGACCAGCACGTCCCGCTCGAAGAGGCTGCGGTAGTCCTCCTCCTTGATCTCGCCGGTGTAGTCGAGCCTGCCGCGCTCGCGGCCCTCGCGCCCGATCGCGGCCGTTCGCTCGACCATCACGGCCAGGCGGTCGTACACGTGGTCGACATAGCGCTGTTCGCGCCCGATCTCGACCTGTTCCGACGAGGTGGCAGGCTCCACCAACGCTCCCCCTTGACTGGACCCGTCCTGAGCACCGCGTGCACCACGCGGGCGTCGCTCGTAGAGCGTTCCACGTGGGCAACCGCCCAAGTCTAGAAGGCGGGTGCCACCAGGGATGGGCCAGCCGGGTGGGGCCGGCGGGGCGGACCTCGAGGGAGCGGGCGAGGGCCGGGAGCGCGGGTTCCCAACATCGGCGGCCCGTGGAAGGATCGGCGCCGTGATCGCCATCGTCATACGCGTCCTCGTCAACGCCGTCGCGCTTCTGGCTGCCACGCTGGTGCCGGGCATCGAGCTCGGCGGCGGCTCGGCCGCCCGACAGACCGTGACACTCCTCGCGGTGGCGGCCATCTTCGGTCTCGTCAACGCGGTGCTCAAGCCGATCATCAAGGTCGTCGGCTGCGGGTTCTACATCGTCACGCTCGGCCTGATCTCGTTCGTGGTCAACGCGCTGCTGTTCCTGCTGGTCGCCTGGCTGGCCGCCCAGCTGAAGCTCGGGTTCACGGTCGACGGCTTCTGGTCGGGCTTCTGGGGCGCGATCGTCGTTGCCCTCGTGAGCTTCGCGCTCAGCGTGGTGATTCCCGACAAGTACGACAAGCGCTGAGCCGTTTCTGACCCCACGCCCTCCGGTGTCCGGACGTTCGGGTTATCATTCGAACGTCAGTTCGATCTGCCCTGCCCAGGTCGTGATCGAAAGGACACGGATGACCGAGCGCTTTGCCGTACGCAGGACGCCGCAGGGCTACGGCGTGTGGGACGCCGCCGTCAACGGCTGGCACAGCAGGCAGGACCTCGCCGAGGCCCAGGCGACCGACGAGGCGACGACGATGAACGCCCGCTATGCCACCCAGGAGCCTCGCGGCGACACCACGTCGCGCAAGGTCCTGCCACCACGGCCCGTGCTGGTGCTCCTCGACGGACGGTGGTGGCCCGGCCACCTCGACTGGTGGGTCCGCGAGGCCGACGGGTGGTACGGCCGGGCCGTCCTCGACGAGAGCGGCGCGAGCAACTGGTACCCCGCCGGGTCGCTCAAGCCCGCCGACGGCGCGCCTGCGCAGGAGTCGGCAGATGCCGCATCGGCGCAGGAGACGGCAGGCGCCGTGCCCGCGCAGGAAACGGCAGGTGGCGTGCCCGCGCAGGAGACGGCAGGTGGCGTGCCCACGCAGAACCGTCAGCCACCGCGCTCCCGGCCGCGGTGACGCGCCTCAGAGGTAGAGCCGGGGCAGGTAGTCCGGCTCGTCGGCGTACGGCTGCTGCGCACCGGACCCGACCTCGTACATCCGGGCGTGGCTCTCCCGCGCGGCGGCCACGAGCGGCGCGTACGGCCGGTGGCAGACGTCGACGAACCCGATGTTGTAGTTCTCGCCGTCGAAGCGACCCAGTGCCGACTGGTCGTACAACGTGAAGTAGTGGGCGCCGACGCACCACGGCTTGGCGGCCGCGTCCTCGAGATAGATACGGAACGCCTGGCCACGCGCCTCCTGGTCGGCGACGTGGCCGATGCCGCTGGCCGGCAACCCCGCGTCGAGGGCGCCGAAGTGCCACTCGCCGATGAGGACCGGGCAGCCCAGTGCCTCGCTCACCGCGGCGAGCTCCGTCTCCGGCACCCGTTCGCGGTAGCAGTTCATGCTGAAGACGTCGAAGCACCGCATGCCGGCGAGCGCCCACGCGGGCGGGACGGTGTAGTACCGCGCACCCAGGTTGAGGTGCGCGGCATCGACGGCGCGGCAAGCCTCGCTCAACCCGCCGTACAGCTTGGCCACCATGATCGAGCTGAAGTCGGCAAGGTCGCGTTCGGCGACCTCGTTCAGCGGATGGTGCCACGGCCCCTCGGAGATCGCTGTCAACGTCACCTTGCCGCCCCAGGCGGCAGCGAGCCCGGCGTCGCCGCCGTGCCGCTCCTCGAGGAAGCTGGCGAGCTCCCGCCGGGCGAGACAGTCGGTGCCGTTGCGCAGCATTCCCGCCGCCGGCGTCTCGGTGGCAAAGCCCCACGTCGGCTCGTTCATGAGGAAGTAGCCGACCATGGCCGGGTCGCCGAGTGTCGGGCGGAGCTGTTCGGCCATCTGCGCGGCGTCGGCCGCGAACGCAGGGTCGAAGACGTCGGGGAAGTCGCGATAGACCTGCGGAGCGTGGGTCCAGGACGGGTCGAGCGGACGGGCGTACGGGAAGCCGGCGGCGCGGGCCAGCTCCCAGTCCGACCAGTTCGCGACCGTGTTGAAGCCGGCTTCGCGCAACGTCGCCAGGGCGAGGTCTCCCCACGCGGCCTGCCACCTGGCCGGCCCGAAGGCACGGATCAGGTTGGTCCCGAGGAAGTTGACGACCAGGGAGTCGCCACCGCTCCACCCCGGTCCCACCGCGTCGGCGTACTCACCGTCGGCCTCCGGGAGCCACGACAGCGCGGGCTCCAGCGAACGGCAGCTCGCGTCGACGACGCCGTGGACGCAGTTGACGCCGGAGGACCAGAACGGGTGGCCGTCCGGGTCCACCAGCCACCACCGCCGGCCGTCGTGCTCGGTCCGGAAGAAGCCGGTCGCCTCGAGCTGGCGCCCCGCGGCACCACCCCACCGGGAGAAGGTGTCTGGCCATCGCACCTGGGGCGCGGCGTCGGCCTGCCGGACCAACCGCTCGGTCAGCTCCTCCGCGTCGCGGGTCCGGGCCGGCCAGTCGTGCAGGGTGCTCTGGCCGAGTTCGTCGACCAGCGGACCCTTGGGGAGTCCCGGCCGGTCGAGTCGGTCCGGCGGTGAGGCGGTCACCGTCAACGGCGACATGCACCACCGCACCGCGTCGGTACCCCTGCGGTGCAGGCGGAGCTCGATCCGGTCGACGCGTTCGACGTCCACCGGGTCGCCCCAGCACAGCGGCTTGAGGAAGGCACCCTCCCGCTCGAGCATCCACCGCTCCTGGTCGGTCACGGTGAGAGGGAGCCGCATCCGGGCGGTGCACTGGTTCAGCAGCCCGAACGTGAGGACGAAGACCCGGCCGCCTTGGGGATCGTCCGCGGGCGTGGCCTCGGCTCCGGGCGCGACGTCGGGCGCCGCTTCGTGCAGCGTGAGCTGGAACACCGCGAGCTGCCGACCGTCCAGCAGCAGGTCGGTCGTGAGGTAGGACGTCGCGGCGAGCGACCCCGGAGGGACGGCGTACCGCAGTCCGGCGCCGGTCTCCCCCGCGACGTACCACTGGCCTCCGGCCAGCGGGGACTCACCGTCGTCGGGGAGGAGTCCGCCGAGGGAGTCCTCGACCTCCAGCGCGTTCGGAACATCCGGGCCGCCTGCCATCGAGCCGCTCCTTCACCCTCGTGCCGGTCGTTCGGTCGCGGTGCGTTGTCGCGGTACGTCGCGGTGCGTGCCGTGATCCGTCAGGGTAGGTCGCCGGTCCAGGCGTTCCACATCTCGTCCGCGACGCCGGGCGCGGCGACCAGGATCCCACCCGAGGCGGGAAACAGGGTGGCAGTGCCGTCCTCGCCGCGTACGACCGCTCCCGCCTGCGCCGCGATCAGGACCGACGCGAGGACGTCGATCGCGTGGAATTCACCGATCACGCCGGCGGCGGCCCGACCGGCCGCGACACTCACCAGCGACAGCGCCGACGAACCCATGATCCGCGTCGTGCAGAGCTCGCCCGAGAGCCGGTCGAGCATGCCGGTCATGCCGGGCCACGGACGGTACGCCGCCCATTCGGTCACGACCACCTCGCCGGACAGGCTGGTCGCCTCCCGGCACCGGATGGGTGCGCCGTTGCACAGGGCAGGGCCACCGCGGACGGCACTGAAGACCTCGCCCCGGAACGGATCCGCGACCACGCCGAGCACCGGGCCGTCGCCGTCGGCGAGTGCCAGGCTGAACGAACACCAGGGCAGCCCGCTCGCGTAGTTGGTGGTGCCGTCCACCGGATCGACGTACCACGTCGGACCGCCTGCGGGTGCCGGATCGCCGCCGTACTCCTCTCCGACGATCGCGTGGTCGGGGAACCGGGCGGTGATCGTCTCGCGGACCCGGCGTTCGATCTCGCGGTCGGTCTCGGTCACGTGGTCGGCGGCGTTGGCCTTCGTCGTGACGGCGGTGGGCCGGACACCGGCGATCCGCTCCGTCGCCCACGCCGCCAACTCCAGAGCCACCGCGGCCTCGTCGTCGTACGCCTGCATGCTCATCCCTTCGGCTGCCTGGTTGCGGAGTCGGCCACGACGGCGACCAGGCTGGCGATCTCGTTGCTGATGATCGCGTCGACCCCGATCCGCGCGAGGCGTTCCATCTCGACCGGATCGTCGACCGTCCAGGTCGAGACCAGCCGGCCCGCGGCGTGTGCGTCGGCGACGAGCTGTTCGTCCACGAGTACCCACTCGGGGTTGAAGAACCGTGGCGCGACGGTGGCCCACACCGGGTCGCCGGGAGGTTCGGGGCTCTCCCACGACAGGGCGATCGCGGCGGTCGGCTGACGCTCCCTGATCGCCGCCAGTGCCGCGAGATCACCGGCGTAGAGCACCCGGTCCGCGATGCCGCGGTCCTCGACGAGAGCCGCGGTGGCCAGGCCGATCGACACGGACGTCACATCCAGCATCACCTGGGAGTCGAGCGCCACGATCAGGTCCACCGCCTCGTCGGCGGTGGGAATCGACCACTCCGCCGCCGGGCTCCGGTGCGCGGAGGCCAGGTCGGCGAACGTCACCGCCTCGACCGCGCGCGGGTCGCCCCACAGGCGTTCCAGGGTGCGGTCGTGGAGGACCACCAGGTGGCCGTCAGCGGTGAGGCGCAGGTCGATCTCGACCATCGAGGCGCCTGCGGCGACGCCTGCCTCGATCGCGGGAAGTGTGTTCTCGCGGTGTCCGCGCGGCTCGCCGCGGTGCGCGATGGTCGTGATCACGGGGCACCCAGCTCCACCAGCTCCACGTACGGTTCCTCCTCCGTCGGCAGGCGGACAACACCGGGCCACGATCCTGGCAGGCCCGGTCGGGTGTCGGGCCGGGAGGTCGGACGGCGTGGGGTGCCGCCAGTCGTTCGAAGGGAGCGCGCCGAGCGGGCCCGCCGCGCGTACGGAGTCCCACGTCGAGGATGTCGGCGCTGGTCAGGCCGTCATTTGACGCCCGCCTCGTGCATGCCGCGCAGCTCGCGCTTCAGCTCGCTGATCTCGTCTCGCAACCGCGCCGCCACCTCGAACTGCAGCTGCTCGGCCGCCGTCCGCATCTGGTCGTTGAGCTGCTGGATGAGATCGGCGAGGTCGGCCGCGGGCATGCCGGCAAGGTCCTTCGCGTGCTTGCCGGCCTCGCCCTGGCTCGCCAGCCCGGGCACCGGCGCCTTGCCGCGAGTCTGCTGCCGACCGGCCCCACCGAGGAGCTTCTCGGTATCGGCATCCTCGCGCGCCAGCATGTCGGTGATGTCGGCGATCCGCTTGCGGAGCGGGGTGGGGTCGATGCCCTTCTCGCGGTTGTAGCTCACCTGCTTCTCGCGGCGCCGGTTGGTCTCCTCGATCGCGCTCTGCATCGACGGCGTGGTCGAGTCGGCGTACATGATGACCTGGCCCGAGACGTTGCGGGCCGCCCGCCCGATGGTCTGGATCAGGCTCGTGCCCGAACGCAGGAAGCCCTCCTTGTCGGCGTCGAGGATCGCGACCAGCGACACCTCGGGAAGGTCGAGGCCCTCACGCAGGAGGTTGATGCCGACCAGGACGTCGTACTCCCCCATCCGCAGCTCTCGCAGCAGCTCGACGCGGCGCAGCGTGTCGACCTCGCTGTGCAGGTAGCGCACGCGGATGCCCTGCTCCAGGAGGTAGTCGGTGAGGTCCTCGGCCATCTTCTTGGTGAGGGTGGTGACGAGGACCCGCTCGGACTTGGCCTCCCGCAGCCGGATCTCGTGGATGAGGTCGTCGATCTGACCCTTGGTGCCCTTGACGACCACCTCGGGGTCGACGAGCCCGGTCGGCCGGATGATCTGCTCGGCGAACCCCCTGGACTTCGCCAGCTCGTAGGACCCTGGTGTCGCCGAGAGATAGACCGTCTGGCCGATCCGTTCGAGGAACTCCTCCCAGCGCAGCGGTCGGTTGTCCATCGCCGACGGCAGCCGGAAGCCGTGCTCGACGAGCGTGCGCTTGCGGGACATGTCGCCCTCGTACATGCTGCCGATCTGCGGCACCGTCACGTGCGACTCGTCGATGACGAGCACGAAGTCCTCGGGGAAGTAGTCGAGCAGACAGTGCGGTGCCGTCCCGGCCGCCCGCCCGTCGATGTGCCGCGAGTAGTTCTCGATGCCGGAGCAGGTGCCGATCTGCCGCATCATCTCGATGTCGTAGGACGTGCGCATCCGCAGCCGCTGCTCCTCGAGCAGCTTGCCCTGACGCCGCAGCTCCTCGAGGCGCACCTCGAGCTCCTCCTCGATGCTCCGGATCGCCCGCTCCATGCGCTCCGGGCCTGCGACGTAGTGCGACGCGGGCATGACGTAGACCTCAGGGTCCTCACTGAGGATCTCGCCGGTCACCGGGTGCAGGGTGGACAGCCGCTCGACCTCGTCGCCGAAGAACTCGACGCGGATGGCCATCTCTTCGTACTTCGGGAAGATCTCGAGCGTGTCGCCCCGCACGCGGAAGGTGCCGCGTGCGCCGGACGCGTCGTTGCGGGCGTACTGCATCTCGACGAGGCGACGGAGCAGCTCGTCGCGCTCGACGTCCTCGCCGACCTTCAGCACCACCATCCCGCCGAGGTACTCGTCCGCCGAACCGAGGCCGTAGATGCAGGAAACGGAGGCGACCACGATCGTGTCGCGCCTGGTCAGCAGGGAGTTGGTGGCGGAGTGGCGCAGTCGCTCGACCTCGTCGTTGATCGAGGAGTCCTTCTCGATGTAGGTGTCGGACTGCGGGACGTAGGCCTCGGGCTGGTAGTAGTCGTAGTAGGAGACGAAGTACTCCACCGCGTTGTCGGGGAAGAAGTGCTTCGAGCTCGTTGGTGAACTGCGCGGCCAGCGTCTTGTTGGGCTCCATGACGAGCGCCGGGCGCTGGAGCTGCTCCACCACCCAGGCGATGGTGGCGGTCTTGCCGGTGCCGGTGGCGCCGAGGAGCACGACATCCTGCTCGCCCGCCTCGATGCGGCGGACGATGTCGTCGATCGCCTGGGGCTGGTCGCCGGAGGGCTGGAAGTCGGAGACGACCTTGAACGGCGCGACCTTGCGCCTGAGATCGGTGAGCGGACGCATGGACCCCACGGTAGCCCGGCCCGCCGACAAGGCCCGCACCTCCGGCCGGCGCAGTCCGTCAGCCAGCCGCCGCCCGGGCCTCGAGGTCCCGCCACAGCCCGTACGTCTGGGCGCGGAGGGCGTCCAGGTCGCCCGCGTTGTCGATCACCACATCGGCCGCCGCGCGGCGTTCCTCCCGGTTCACCTGGGCGGCGATCCGGGCCCGGGCCTCCTCCGCCGACATCCCGCGGGTCCGGGCGAGCCGCTCGACCTGGACGTCCTCCGGCGCGTCGACCACGACCAGGACGTCGAAGCTGTCCGCCTGGCCGGTCTCGACCAGGAGCGGGATGACGTGGACGACGACGGTGCGCGCGTCGCCGAGCCCCTCGATCTCCGCGGCCCTCGCCCGTACGCGGGGGTGCACGATCTCCTCGAGGCGTCGCCGGGCGGACGCGTCGGCGGTGTCGGCGAAGACCAGCTTGCCCAGCCTGGCGCGGTCGAGGGAACCGTCGGGAAGGAGCACCTCGGGTCCGAACGCGGCGACGACCTCGGCCAGGCCCTCGGTGCCGACCTCGACCACCTCGCGCGCCAGGAGGTCGGCGTCGATGACGAGGGCACCGCAGGTGGACAGCACCTTGGCGACCTCGCTCTTGCCCGAACCGATGCCGCCGGTCAGACCCACTCTCAGCACGCTGCGGACACTATCGCGGCGGACCAGGAGTGTGCGGCTGTCATCCGGATGCTCAACCGGGTCGCTCAGCCGTGTGCGACGACCTGGGCCATCGCACGACGCGCGCGTTCGAGACTGACGGCGAGTGGCTCGTCGAACCGCGCCGGGTTGAACGGCGCTCTGGTCGACACGTACAGCCCACCGCCGACCTCCTCGACATGCGCACCTGAGTACGCCTGCGCGATGCCGACGTGCAACCGGGACAAGTCGAACCACGCATCGAGGAACAGGTCCGGCTCCGGCGTCACGAGCAGGTCTTTGGGCGACAGAAACGGTGCCTCGAGCACGATCGACGCGTACAACGGCCGCAACGTCACGGCCAGCGCCACGAGCAGGTCACGCAACCTGTCACCCAGCTGGAACGCGAGCTTCTCGTCGGTGTAGGGACGTTCGAACGCCGACCCGTCGACGACCACCTCGATCGGGTCCGCGTCGAGAAGAGCCAGCGACGTCATCGGCGAGCACCGGCGTACGACCGGGTCCTGAAGACCGTCGAGTCGGGTGACCACCTCGCGAACCTCGGCGACCAGTGCGTCGTCGCGTCGCCCCGGGACGAAGAGGCCGACGCCTGCTGGTTGCCATCCGAGCTCGTGCACCTCTCCAGTGTTGCCGACAAGAGGTCGTCCGGACAGGGCAGTGGGAAAGTGCCGGCTTCCAGCGCGGAGTTTCCGTCCGTGTTCGACCTGCACGACAGCAGGAACCAGCTGCCGAACGCCGGAATCCGCCGCAGATGCGGAGGTTCAGGGGTTTTGGGGACGACCGGGTTGGTTGCGAGGACCGGTACCAGCTGGACTACGGTGCCGTGCTCGGCCACACCCGCGTCTCGAGTTGGCCAAGCCAGGGACGCCGCGAGTCCCATGCCCTATAACGGAAACGTGCATGACCCGCACGTTCCTCGCGACGAGGCCGAGGCCGCGTTGCACACACGCCGGCAGCTCGGACACGACTTCGAGCCGGCGCTCGTCGACTCGTTCGTCGACCGGATCGACACCGCCATCGAGGCGCGGGTCGTGCAGCACATCCAGCGCACCCAGGAGCAGCGCGAAAGCGCCCATCAACTTGCCCGCAGCAAGGACGACCACGCACTCGCCCTGGCGATCGTCTCCCTCGGCGTCGCGATCCCGCTCACCGCGATCGCCTCGCAGGAGGCGGAGTTCGCCGGAATCTTCATCGCCTGGCTCGGCATCGTGCTACGTGAACCTCGTCTACGGACTGGGACGCCGCGACCGAAGCTGAGCCCACCAACGATGCGAGGGCTCCGTCCGGCGAACCGGACGGAGCCCTCACATCTCGTTGCTGGGTGGTGCCGGTGCTCAGCCCTGACCGGTGAGCTTCTCGCGAAGTGCCGCGAGCGCCTCGTCGGAGGCCAGCGTGCCCTCGGCCGGCTTCGCGGGCTCTGCCGAGGCGTAGGACGACGGCGCCGCCGACGACGACTCCTCACCCTCCTCGGCTTCGGCCTGCTGGGCCGCCTCGATCTGCTTCTTGTGGGCCTCCCAGCGGGTGTGCGCCTCGGCGTACTCCCGCTCCCACTGGTCACGCTGCTTCTCGAAGCCGTCGAGCCACTCGCCCGTGTCGGAGTCGAAGCCCTCGGGGTACTTGTAGTTGCCCTGCTCGTCGTACTCCGCCGCCATGCCGTAGAGCGTGGGGTCGAAGTGGTCGCCGATGGCCTCGGCACCCTCGTTGGCCTGCTTGAGCGACAGCGAGATCCGACGGCGCTCGAGGTCGATGTCGATGATCTTGACCATGACGTCGTTGCCGACCTGGACGACCTGCTCCGGGATCTCCACGTGCCGCTCGGCGAGCTCGGAGATGTGGACCAGACCCTCGATACCGTCGTCGACCCGGACGAACGCACCGAACGGCACCAGCTTGGTGACCTTGCCCGGCACGATCTGCCCGATCTGGTGCATCCGCGCGAACTGCTGCCACGGGTCTTCCTGGGTCGACTTCAGCGACAGCGACACCCGCTCGCGGTCGAGATCGACGTCGAGCACCTCGACGGTGACCTCCTGGCCCACCTCGACGACCTCGCTCGGGTGGTCGATGTGCTTCCAAGAGAGCTCCGAGACGTGCACGAGACCGTCGACGCCGCCGAGATCGACGAACGCACCGAAGTTGACGATGCTCGAGACGACACCCTTGCGGATCTGCCCCTTCTGCAGCTGGTGCAGGAAGTTCTGGCGGACCTCGGACTGGGTCTGCTCGAGCCAGGCCCGGCGGGACAGGACCACGTTGTTGCGGTTCTTGTCCAGCTCGATGATCTTGGCTTCGAGCTCGCGGCCGACGTAGGGCTGGAGATCACGCACGCGCCGCATCTCGACGAGGGACGCCGGAAGGAAGCCACGCAGACCGATGTCGAGGATCAGGCCGCCCTTGACGACCTCGATGACGGTGCCGGTGACGACGCCGTCCTCCTCCTTGATCTGCTCGATCGTGCCCCAGGCGCGCTCGTACTGCGCACGCTTCTTGGACAGGATCAGGCGGCCTTCCTTGTCCTCCTTCTGGAGGACAAGCGCCTCGACGTGGTCGCCGACCTTGACGACGTCGCTCGGGTCGACATCGTGCTTGATCGACAGCTCGCGGGCTGGGATCACGCCTTCGGTCTTGTAGCCGATGTCGAGCAGGACCTCGTCCCGGTCGACTTTGACGACGGTGCCTTCGACAATGTCACCGTCATTGAAGTACTTGATTGTCTCGTCGATCGCGGCGAGGAAGGCCTCTTCCGAACCCACGTCGTTCACCGCGATCTGCGGTGTCTCCTGCTGGGCCGGTGCTGTGTCGTTCAGCGGGGCCTCGATGCTGCTCGTCATCTGGATGGTGGCTCCGATATGGCGTGGTCGTCGTCTCGTGCGCGCGTGTGGACCATTGGATCCAAACTGCCGAGAGAATCCGGGCCCCCCTGGAACCGGAACCGGGTGATTTCGACAAGTCAGAGCGCGAGCCTGCTCCGTCCGAGGTCGCACAAGCCCACAACGCTCATGTCAGGATACGGGGGCCCTGTGATCAGGGTCAACGCAACCCCTCATACGGACCGAAGTCCAACGCGCCGATCCGGAGATCAGTTCCCGGTTCCGGCGGGTGCCGGGAGTGTCCCCGGTTGGGCGTTTCCTACGACCAGGACGGGCGGCCGGCACCAAGATCACGCGTCCGCGCGGTCTCGCGAAGCAGCCGGGCGGCCTGGTCGGTGACAGGATTCTCGCCGGCGCGGGCACCGAGATCGACAAGGGCGAGCAGATCCATCGCCCGGCCGAGCTCGACGAACCGGGGCGACACCCCGGGAGCGAGGGCTGCGTACGTCTCGACGACGCCTCGGCAGAACGCCTCGTCGGTCTCGAACCGCAGGAGGTTCCCGATGTCGGTGTAGGGCGAGCCGGCGTGCGCGTACTCCCAGTCGATCAGGCCGGTGACCTCACCGGTGTCGGCGTCGACCAGGAGGTTCTTGGGGTTGAAGTCGCTGTGGGCGAGGCAGACCCGACGCTCGGTGTCGAGAAGGTCCTGGCCCGCTCGTGCGACCTCGAGGAGTGCGGCCAGCTCGTCGCCGGACCAGGCGGCGAAGGTCCCGAGGTGCCGGTGCGCCTCGACCCACGCGTCGAGACCACCCGGTGAGTCACCCGTCCCCCACGGCTCCACCCTCAGGTCGGGGCCGACGAACCGCCCCGAACGCAGGAACGGGATGCCCGCGAGGCGGGCGAGTACGCGCCCGACGTGCGCGCCCGCTGCCCGCCGCAGGTCCGGCGTGGCCTCGGGCAGCCAGAGATCCATCCGGACGCCCGGCAGGCGCTCCATCAGGAGGAATGCCGGCGCCTCCGGCGCGGACGGCTCGGTGCGCAGGTCGAGGACGCGCGGAACCGGAACGAGATCGCGTACGAGGGAGAAGAGCGCGGCATCGACAGCGGCATGGGTGGGATCGCGCACGTAGAGGCGCAGGACCGCCTCCTCCCCCGCCACGCCTACCAGGAAGGTCTCGCCGCTGTAGCCGCCCGAGAGAGGGCGGGCGTCGGCACCGAGCAGCCGCTGCGCCGCCTCGGCGAGGGCGCTCGGTGGCGCCGAGGTGAGGCCGGGCTCGCCGGCCGACTCCGCCCGCGTCACGCGGCCGGAGCGAGGAAGGCCGTGAGGGCGGCGACGTACATGCCGGGATCGGCGGCACCGCAGAGCTCACGCGCGGAGTGCATCGCCAGCTGCGGAGCGCCGACGTCGACCGTCGTGACACCCACGCCGGCCGCCGTGATCGGACCGACCGTGGAACCGCACGGCAGGTCGGCGCGGTTGACGAACCGCTGGAGCGGCACCTCGGCCTGTTCGCAGGCCCGGACGAACGCCCCGGTCCCGCGTGCGTCGGTGGCGTAGCGGAGGTTGACGTTGATCTTGAGCACCGGGCCACCGTTGACGCGGATCTGGTGCTGCGGCTCATGCCGCTCGGCGTAGTTGGGGTGGGTCGCGTGCGCCATGTCACCGGACGCGCACACCGAGCCGGCGAGGGCGCGGAGGAGGTCCTCACGGTCGCCGCCGGCCGCCATGACGATGCGTTCGAGGACGCTCGGCAGCAGAGTGGACGCGGCCCCGCGGTCGGAGACGCTGCCAACCTCTTCGTGGTCGAAGAGGACGAGGAGCGGGATGTCGGCGGCAGGTGCCTCGACCGCCCGCAGGAGAGCCTGGAGACCGGAGTAGGTGGTGCCCAGGTTGTCGAGCCGCGGTGCACTCACCAGATCGCCGTCGCGGCCGATGCGGCGGCTGGGTGCGAGGTCGTGCGTCATCAGCTCCCAGCCGAGGACGTCGGCGGAGTCGACCTTCAGCTCCTCGCCCACGAAGCCGGCGAAGTCGCCTGGTGCGGTGCCGACACCCCACACGGGGAACAGGTGCTGCTGCGGGTTGAGCTTGACCCCGGTCTCGCGGATCTCGCGGTCGAGGTGGATCGCCAGCTGGGGCACCCGCAGGACCGGACGGTCGACCTTGAGCAGCCGCTCGACCACACCGTCAGGCGTCCGTACGCTCACCCGACCGGACAGCCCGAGATCGCGGTCGAGCCAGGAGTTGAGCAGCGGTCCGCCGTAGGGCTCCGCGGCCAGCAGCTGCCACCCGGCGCGGCTGGTGTCGGGATGCGGCTTGATCCGCAGGTTGGGGCTGTCAGTGTGGGCACCGACGATCCGGAACGGGGTGGCGGGGCCCGATGCCGTCTCGGTGCTCCACGCGACGAGGGACCCGCCGCGGAGGACGTAGTGGCGTCCAGGCTCCCGCGGCCAGCGGTCGGTCTCGGCGAGCGCCGTGAAGCCGGCCCCCTCGAGCCGCTGGGCGGCCTCGGCACAGGCGTGGAACGGCGACGGGGACGCGTCGATGAACGTGCACAGGTCGTCGGCCTGGAGGAACGGTTCGTCGGCCTGGTCGGACACCGCAGGATTCGCCATGGCGTGCATCCTAGGACGTCGTGCGCACGCCCGTACCGGCCGCCGAGGACGCCCAAGGACGCCCGGAAGGCGACCCTGGGATACCTGCCCGGCCGGCAGCACCGACACTGGGCGGATGTCCAGCACACCGCGTTCGAGGATGGGTCGCGGCGCCCACGTCGCCGGCGCGGACGCGACGGCGGCCGCCAACCGCGGCTGGTGGGATGCGAACGCCGACGAGTACCAGCGCGAGCACGGCGGGTTCCTGCGGGACAGCGGCTTCGTCTGGGGGCCGGAGGGCGTCGACGAGTCCGAAGCGCGACTGCTCGGCGACGTCCGCGGGAGGAGGGTGCTCGAGGTCGGCTGCGGTGCCGCACAGTGCACCCGCTGGCTCCGTTCGGTGGGCGCCGAGGCCGTGGGCGTCGACCTGTCGTACCGCCAGCTCCAGCACGCACGCCGGATCGACGAGGCCACCGGGGTGCGGGTGCCGGTGGTAGATGCCGACGCGGCGGCACTGCCGTTCGCCACGGGAGCCTTCGACCTGGCCTGCTCGGCGTACGGCGCGCTGCCGTTCGTTGCCGACGTCGACCGAGTCCTGGGCGAGGTGGCGCGAGTCCTGCGGCCCGGCGGTCGCTGGGTGTTCAGCGTGACGCATCCCGTCCGCTGGGCGTTCCCGGACGAGCCCGGTCAGGGCGGGCTGGTGGCAGGACACTCCTACTTCGACCGGACGCCGTACGCCGAGACCGACGCCGCCGGCCGGCTCACCTACGTCGAGCACCACCGGACCGTCGGCGACTGGGTGCGCGCCCTGGTATCCGCCGGCTTCGTCCTGGATGCCCTCGTCGAGCCGGAGTGGCCTCCCGACAACGACCAGACGTGGGGAGGATGGAGCGCGTTACGCGGTCGGCTGCTTCCTGGTACGGCGATCTTCTGCTGCACCGCCGGCACTACCCGCACGTCATGACCCGCAGCCGGTCAGTGGCCGGCAGCCGGTCAGTGGCCAGCCTCGTGCCAGGTGCGGCCCTCGCCCACGGAGACGTCCAGCGGGACGGTGAGCTCGGCGGCGCCACACATCTCGCGCCGCAGTAGCTCCTCGACCTGGGGACGTTCGCCCGGCGCGACCTCGACGACGAGCTCGTCGTGCACCTGGAGCAGCATCCGGGACGTGAGCTCGGCCTCGCGGAGCGCCCGGTCGACGCCCAGCATCGCGACCTTGATGATGTCGGCGGCCGAGCCCTGGATCGGCGCGTTCAGTGCCATCCGTTCGGCCATCTCGCGACGCTGCCGGTTGTCGCTCGTGAGGTCCGGGAGATAGCGGCGGCGACCCAGCATCGTCTCGGTGTAGCCGGTCTTGCGAGCCTCGGCCACCACGCCCCGGAGGTAGTCGCGGACGCCACCGAACCGCTCGAAGTACTCGTCCATCAGCTCCCTGGCCTCCGCGGCCTCGATGCGCAGCTGCTGGGAGAGCCCATAGGCGGACAGGCCGTAGGCGAGGCCGTAGTTCATCGCCTTGATCTTGGCCCGCATCTCGGTGGTGACCTCGGACGCGGGGACGCTGAACACCCGCGACGCCGTGGCCGCGTGGAAGTCCTCGCCGGAGTGGAACGCCTCGATCAGGCCCGCGTCGGCGGACAGGTGGGCCATGATCCGCATCTCGATCTGGCTGTAGTCGGCGGTCAGCAACAGCTCGTAGGCGGGGCCCACGATGAACGCCTCGCGGATGCGCCGCCCTTCCTCGGTGCGGATCGGGATGTTCTGCAGGTTGGGGTCCATCGACGACAGCCGACCGGTCGCGGCGATGGTCTGGTTGAACGTCGTGTGGATCCGTCCGTCGCCACTGACGGTCTTGAGCAGCCCCTCGACCGTCGAGCGCAGCCGAGCGGCGTCGCGGTGAGCGAGCAGGTGGGCGAGGAACGGGTGCTCGGTCTGGACGTAGAGCTGCTGCAGCGCCTCGGCGTCGGTGGTGTAGCCGGTCTTGGTGCGCTTGGTCTTGGGCATGCCGAGCTTCTCGAACAGCACGACCTGCAGCTGTTTGGGAGAACCGAGGTTGATCTCCTCGTCGATGACGCGGTAGGCCTCGTCGGCGGCCTGCTTGACCTGACCGGCGAAGTGCGCCTCGAGGTGGGACAGGCGTTCGACGTCGACGCAGATGCCCGCCTGCTCGACCCGGGCGAGGATGTCGACGAGCGGCAGCTCGACCTCGCGCAGGAGCTCGGCTCCCCCGCGGTCGGACAGCTCCTCGTCGAGTGCGGCGGCGAGGTCGATCACGGCCCGCGCGGCGACCATGGCGGTCTCGGCGACACCGCCGGCTTCGTCGACCCCTTCGAGGCTGAGCTGCCCGTCGTCGTGCTCCTCCGAGCGCAGCTCCCGCCGGAGGTAGCGCAACGTGAGGTCGGCGAGGTCGTAGGACCGCTGGTCGGGGCGTACGAGGTAGGCCGACAGCGCCGTGTCGCTCGTCACCCCGTGCAACGGCCAGCCGCGCGCCGCCAGCGCCAGCATCGGGCCCTTGGCATCGTGCAGCGCCTTCTCGTGGCGCGGGTCGGCCAACCACTCGGCCAGTGACTTGTCGTCCTCGGGCGACAGCTCCGTCGGGTCGACCCAGGCGGCAGCGCCGTCGGACGAGGCGAGCGCCACTCCCGCGACGTCACCGGTGCCGCGGCCCCAGCTGCCCTGCACGTGCAGGCCGGTGCGGACCTCGCCGGTCGCGTGCTCCTCGAGCCAGCCGGCGAGCTGGCCGGGTGTCAGCTTCTCGCCCGCGACCTCGAAGCCTTCCTCGGCCTCGGGCTCGGGCGCCTGCAGGGTCGCGAAGAGGCGGTCGCGCAGCACCCTGAACTCGAGGGCGTCGAAGACCTGGTGCACGGCGTCGCGGTCCCACGGCTGCAGGACCAGGTCGACCGGCTGCACCGGCAGGCTGAGGTCGCGGACGAGCTCGTTGAGCTGACGGTTCTGCAGGACCTGGCCGAGGTGGTCGCGCAGTGCCTGGCCGGCCTTGCCCTTGACCTCCTCGACGTTGGTGACGAGGTCGTCGAGCGAGCCGTACTGGTTGAGCCACTTCGCGGCGGTCTTGGGCCCCACGCCCGGAATGCCGGGCAGGTTGTCGCTGGTCTCGCCGACGAGGGCGGCCAGGTCGGGGTAGCGCTCGGGCGGGATGGCATAGCGGCGTTCGACCTCGGCCGGGGTGATGCGAGCGACTTCCGATACTCCCCTGGTGGGGTAGATCACCGTGAGCTGGTCGTTGACCAGCTGGAAGGTGTCGCGGTCGCCGGAGCAGACGAGGACGTCGTAGCCCTGCTCGACGCCGCGGCCGGCGAGCGTCGCGATCACGTCGTCGGCTTCGTAGCCCTCCGCCTCGACGAACCTGATGTTCAGCGCCTCGAGAACATCCTTGATCAGTGAGAGCTGACTGCGGAACTCATCGGGCGTCTTCTGCCGGTTGGCCTTGTATTCGGCGTAGGCCTCCGCCCGGAAGGTCTTGCGCCCGACGTCGAACGCCACCGCGATGTGGGTGGGCTGCTCGTCGCGGATCATGTTGATCAGCATCGACGTGAAGCCGTAGACCGCGTTGGTGGTCTGGCCCGTCGCGGTGGAGAAGTTCTCCGGCGGCAGCGCGAACCACGCCCGATAGGCCAGGGAGTGCCCGTCGAGCAGCAGCAGGCGGGGATTGTCTGTGCGGGAGGCGTCGTCTGCAACCACGCAGGCGACTCTAGTCTCAAGGTCCGACAGTCCCGGTGCTCCCCGCTGTCACGGTGGCCGCGCTGGTACACAGAGGGTGCTCGCCCGACCGCGACTCGCCCGACCGCCGCCCGACCGAACACCCCCAACCGAACACCGACGCCACCCGATCAGGAGGTACGCCGACGTGGAGCAACCCGACCAGCCGTTCGACCTCGACCACCTGCCGCCGGCACCGCTCCACGACCGGCTCGGCATCCGGATCCTCGAGGCTGGGCCCGACCGGTGCGTCGGCACGATGCCGGTCGACGGCAACACCCAGCCGTTCGGCCTCCTCCACGGCGGCGCCTCGTGTGTGCTCGCGGAGGGGCTCGCGTCGGTGGCCGCCACGATCTACGCCTGGCCCGACCGGGAGGCGGTCGGCGTCGACCTCAACGCCACCCACCACCGGGCGGTCAGGTCGGGGACCGTACGCGGCACGGCCACGCCGGTCCACCGCGGCCGGACGATGGCGACCTACGAGGTGGTCATCTGCGACGAGCAGGACCGCCGCGTGTGCACCGCCCGCCTCACGTGCTCCCTGCGACCGGCGCGGCCGGCTGGCTCGGCGCCCGCACCCACCTCACCCACCGCACCGTCGGCGGAGTGAGCCGCGTCCGCCCGTCACACGACAGCGACCGAGACCCGCACCGTCGAGCCGCTGCCGACCTCGACCGCGGCGGAGTCACCGGGCACGTCGCCGAACGCGAGTTCGGCCGCGAGCGTCTCCCCCGCGACCAGGGAGCGGTGTGTCTCGACCGCCGCCCGGACCGCCGGGTCATCCGACTCGACGACGAGCCGGATGCGGTCGGAGACATCCAGCCCGGCATCGCGACGCGCCTGCTGGACCACGCGTACGACGTCGCGCGCGACACCTTCGGCGGCCAGCTCGGGCGTGACCTCGGTGTCGAGCACCACGACGCCGGACGAGCCCGGCAGCGCCGCTGACGACTCCGGATCGGAGGGCATCAGGCGCAGCTCGTACTCGCCCTCGAGCAGGGTCACCCCGCCCGCCACGACACCGCCGTCGGACTCGGACCAGTCGCCGTCCTTCACCGCACGGATCACCCGCTGGACGTCCTTGCCGAGGCGCGGTCCAAGGGCGCGGGGCACCACCGAGAGGACGCGTTGGCAATGCGCGTCGACCTGCGCGTCGAGGACGACGTGCTTGACGTTGACCTCGGAGCGGATCAGGTCGGCGTAGGGCTCCAGCCGGTCGGCGTCTGGCGCCGCGACGGTCAACGTGGCCAGGGGCAGGCGTACCCGCAGGCCCTTCGCCTTGCGCAGTGCCAGCGCCACCGAGCAGACCGAACGCACCGCGTCCATCGCGGCCACCAGCTCGGAGTCGGCCGGGAGCTCCGACGCGACCGGCCAGTCGGTCAGGTGCACCGACCGCTCCCCCGTCAGGCCGCGCCACACCTCCTCGGTCACGAGCGGCAGCAACGGCGCCGAGAGCCGGCAGAGGACCTCGAGCACCGTCGACAGCGTGTCGAACGCATCGGCGTCGCCGGACCAGAACCGCTCGCGCGAGCGCCGGACGTACCAGTTGGTCAGCACGTCGAGGAACGACCGGATCGCCGCACACGTGGCGGGTAGGTCGTAGGCGTCCATCGCCGCCGTGGTCGCGGACACCGTGTCGTGCAGCTTCGCGAGGACGTAACGGTCGAGCACGTGCGCCGAGTCGGTGCGCCGGCGGGCGGTGACCGACTCCGCATTGGTGTAGAGCGTGAAGAAGTAGTAGGCGTTCCAGAGCGGGTTGAGCGCCTGGCGAACCGCGTCACGGATGTTCAACTCGGTCACCGCACCCTCGCCGCCACGTACGAGCGGCGACGACATCAGCGACCACCGCACGGCGTCGGCGCCGTAACGGTCGAACATCTCCAGCGGGTCGGGATAGTTGCGCAGGCTCTTGCTCGCCTTGCGTCCGTCGTCGCCGAGGACGATGCCGTGCGTCTGCGAGGTCTTGAACGCCGGCCCGTCGAACAACGCGGTCGCAAGGACGTGCAGGTTGTAGAACCAGGCCCTCGTCTGGCCGATGTACTCGACGATGAAGTCGCCGGGGAAGTGGTGCTCGAACCACTCGGCGTTCTCGAACGGGTAGTGGACCTGCGCGAACGGCATCGACCCGGCCTCGAACCAGCAGTCGAGCACCTCTGGCACGCGGCGCATCGTCGAACGCCCCGTCGGGTCGTCGGGGTTCGGGCGTACGAGCTGGTCGACGAACGGGCGGTGCAGGTCGGTCGGCCGGGCGAACCCGTGGGGCGCGAAGTCGCGCTCGAGCTCGTCGAGCGAGCCGTAGACGTCGACGCGGGGGTACGCCGGGTCGTCGGAGGTCCACACCGGGATCGGCGAACCCCAGAAGCGGTTCCGGCTGATCGACCAGTCCCGGGCGCCCGCGAGCCAGAGGCCGAACGACCCGTCCTTAACGTGGTCGGGCACCCAGGTGATCTGCCGGTTGAGCTCGACCATCCGGTCGCGGATCCTCGTCACCTCGACGAACCAGCTGGACACCGCCTTGTAGACAAGGGGGGTGCCACACCGCCAGCAGTGCGGGTAGCTGTGGGTGTAGGTGTCGCGCCGGAGCAGGACACCGCGTTCGGTGAGGTCGACGATCACCGGCTGGTTGGCCTCGAAGACCTGGAGTCCCTCGTAGGCGGGGACGACCGACGTGAACCTCGTGTGGTCGTCGACCGTCACGATCGTGGGGATGTCGGCCAGGTCGCAGGCCGCCTGGTCCTCCTCGCCGAACGCCGGTGCCAGGTGGACGATCCCGGTGCCGTCCTCGGTCGTCACGAAGTCGGCCGAGAGCACCCGGAACGCGTTCGGGGTGTCGGCGAGGAAGTCGAACAGCGGGGTGTAGCGACGGCCCACGAGGTCCGCACCGCGCAGCGTCGACACCCGCCGCGCGTCGCCGAGCTCGGTGGCGTATGCCTCGAGCCTGGACTCGGCGAGGACGTACCGCACGCCGTCCTTCTCGAGTACGGCGTAGTCGATGTCGGGACCGACGGCGACGGCGAGGTTCGACGGCAGCGTCCAGGGCGTGGTGGTCCACACCAGCAGGCGTTCACCTGTCTCGAGCTCGAAGCCGACCGTGATCGCCGGGTCCTGCCGGTCGCGGTAGGAGTCGTCCAGCCGGGTCTCGGCGTTGGACAGCGGCGTCTCGCAGCGCCAGCAGTACGCGAGGACGCGGAAGCCGCGGTAGACGAGGCCCTTGTCGTACAGGGTCTTGAAGGCCCACATGACGCTTTCCATGTAGGACAGGTCGAGCGTCTTGTAGTCGTTGTCGAAGTCGACCCACCGGGCCTGCCGGTTGACGTACTCCTCCCAGTCCGAGGTGTAGCGCAGGACGGAGGTGCGGCAGGCGTCGTTGAACCGCTGCACGCCGAGGTCGAGGATCTCGCGCTTGCTCGAGATGCCCAGCTCGCGCTCGGCCTCCACCTCGGCCGGCAGGCCGTGGCAGTCCCAGCCGAACCGGCGTTCGACCCGATGCCCCCGCATGGTCTGGTAGCGCGGGACGACGTCCTTGACGAAGCCCGTGAGCAGGTGGCCGTAGTGGGGCAGCCCGTTGGCGAACGGCGGCCCGTCGTAGAACACGAACTCGTTCGCGCCGCCGTCGCCCGCGGGGCGCTGGTCGATGCTCGCCTGGAAGGTCTTGTCGGCCTCCCAGTACGCCAGCACCTCGCGCTCGAGGTCCGGGAACGACGGGGAGGCGGGCAACGCGGGACCGCCGGCCTGGTCAGGGGTCGGCGCGGCCGCGTCGTCACGGTGTCGCGGGTAGCTCATCTGCGTACTCGTCCTCGGGTCGCATGCCGTGCTGCCGGGCGAGGACGAGCGTCACCCGTGTCGGGAGGGCGCCCGCGGTACCACCTCGCTTGATCCGCCGCGGCTGCCCGAAGGCAACGAACGGACCCGCTCGTTGGCCGGCTGTGACGGGCCGGACCCGTCCGGTTCTAGTAGGGAGCACCGGGGCGGAGGCCCTGGAGATCCCGTTCTTCCGGAGGCTCACCGGTGATGGCCGGATCGACGCCTGTACCGGCAAGCGTACCCAGGCCGTCCACGGAGATTCTGGGGGCGGTCGGCTAGTCTCCGGGCGTGTTTCGTGGCTTCGGGACCCTCCTCAACGTCGTGACGGTGCTCGTCGGCAGCGGCCTGGGAGTCCTCCTCGGCCACCGGCTGCCACAGCGCACCCGCGACGTCGTGACCGACGCCCTCGGCCTCGTAACCCTGCTGATCGCCGCGTTCTCGGCGTTCGCCGTCCGCGACCCGGCCTTCGCCCGGGCGGTGGGTCCGAACGCTCCGATGCTCGTCGTCCTCGCCGCGCTCGTGGTCGGGGGCGTCGTCGGTTCGCTGCTCCGGTTGGAGACCCGGCTCGAAGATCTCGGCCACGCATTGCAGCGCCGGCTCGCCGCGGGCTCCGCGTCGGCGGAGCGGCGCCGGTTCGTCGAGGGTTTCGTGACGGCGTCCCTCGTGTTCTGCGTCGGTCCCCTGACGGTGCTGGGTTCGATCTCCGACGGCCTCGGCCAGGGTTCCGAGCAGCTCGCTCTCAAGGCGACGCTCGACGGGTTCGCGGCCGTCGCGTTCGCGGCGTCGTTCGGTTGGGGGGTGGCCGCCGCGGGGCTCGCCGTCCTGGTCATCCAGGGTGCGCTGACGGGCGTGGGCGCAGCCGCCGGCGCATTCCTGTCCGATGCCCAGATCTCTGCCCTCACGGCGACCGGCGGCCTGTTGCTCGTCGGTGTCGGCCTGCGGCTGCTCCGGATCAAGCAACTGCCCGTGGGCGACCTGCTGCCCGCCCTCGTCGTCGCGCCGCTCGTCACCGCGGCGGTGGCGTGGTTCCGGTGACCCGCACCGTCACCTGGTCGACACCGACGCCCCGGCGATCGAAGGCGGACGCCACCATCGGCGCCGCGGGGGCCGCGCCCGCAGGCAGGTGAGCCACCCCGTTGGCCCGCCCGTCCGTGGCAAGTACGACCGTTCCAGCGGCGTCCCGTACCCGGATCCGGGCGACACCCGCTCGCGCGGCGGCCGCGACCGTCACGTCGCCGGACAGCGGGTCGACACACGCGACCGCCACGAGTGCACGGTCGGACAGCCGCGGAAAGGCGTGGTCGGCCAGGCAAGCGAGCCGGCGGGCCTCCCAGGTGAGGAGGACGACGCGGTGCCCTCCGCCCGGCGGCCGGGCCTCCAGCAGGCTCACCCGATCAGAGGCGTTGTCCCCCGTCACCGCCATCAGGGCGAAGTCGGTTCCGATCACCGGTGGCCCGAGGACCGCCTGGGCGGCCCGGGCGTCGTCGTACGCCGGGAGGTCCAGCGGGGTGAGCGGCCCCCACGACGGGTCGACGAGTCGGAGCTGGGGCCGCCGGAGGACGAGGTGGTCCGGCCTCGCGGCCAGGGTCGCCACCGACGCCTCGTCGCCAGCGTTCGGCCGGGCGAGCAGCACGACGCTGCCGTCCGGCGAGCGGCTGGCCAGGTGGAGCCAGGTCTCGGTGAGCCCGCTCGCGCCGACCGGCAGCCCATCCCAGTCCGAGTCGGCCGCGCTCGGGAACTCCCTGACCCGTCGCCACAAGCTGGCACGGGCGGTGGCGGCGCGCAGTCCCGCGGTCGGCGAGGTCCGCCGACCGGCGCCGACCTCACCGGACGGGCCCGTTCCCGCCCCGCCCGCCGCGCTTCCCGCTGGCTCGGCGGGTTCCGCGACTCCGGCGGACCTGGCCGCCGCGGCAACCGAGGGCGCCACCACAAGGCGGAGCAGGGCGGCACCGCGCGCCGGCCTGAGAAGGGGGACGTCGACGTTGCCGTCGTAGTTGACGGCGAGGGCGAGGGACTTGGTGGTCGGGAGCCTCTCCTGCAGGTCGAGCCGAAGGACCGCGGGTCGGCCGCGTTCCGACACCTGGGCGACGTACGCCAGGCCGTCCGGCGCCACCGCCTGCAGCACCGCGACCCGTCCCGAACCGATCGTTCCCGCCCAGACCGGGCAGACCTGGTCCAGCTGGCCGGCGTCCGTGACCGCGGCCGCCTCCTGCCACACGCGTTCGGCGTCCCGGAGGAAGTCCCTGTCATCGACCAGGTCGCCCCTGGGCGCCCACGGCAGCAGCCGGTGGTCGTCGGGCGGGCCGGGGCGGGGGCCGAGATCGAGGAGCTGACCCAGGGCGGCCGGCACCGCCAGCAGCACCACCAGGCCGATCGTGATCACCAGACCGAAGCGTCGCCGGCCAGGATGCCGCCACTCGTCCCGGCGGGCGACGCAGCGCAGGCTCTCGCCGAGGGACGGGTTGGCAGAAATCGCACGCCCCTCCCGCTTCATGCCGGCCTTCTCCATCACCCGCGCGGACGCGGGGTTGGCGACATAGCACTGCGCGGAAATGGTCTCGACGCCGAACTCGGCGAACCCGAACGCGAGGACGCCCACCAGCGCCTCACTCATGTAGCCCTTGCCCCACCAGGCCCGCGCGAGCGCGTACCCCACCACGAGATCGCCGGCGCCAGGGTCCATCGACCGGCCGATGCCGATCCAGCCGATCACCTCGCCCGTGGCGCGGAGCGTGATCGCGGCGTCGTGGGCGTTACGTGGCTGGTGTTGGGCGAACCGGAGGACGGCGTCGAACCAGCCGTCGGGATCGCTCCCGAGGGGTTGGTCGAGGTACCTCATCACCTCGGGATCGGTCCGCCAGGCGCGTACGGCCACGCGGTCGGCCTCCACGAAGTCCCGGATGAGGAGCCGCTTCGTCCGACACTCCATGAGCCCCCCGCGTCTGGTGCGTCAGGCCATTCCGAGGTACGCGTCCTTCACCGCCGGGTCAGCGAGGAGGTCACTCCCCGAACTGGACCGGGTGACGGAGCCAGTTTCGAGTACGTACCCGCGATTGGCCCGGCTCAACGCCTGCTGGGCGTTCTGTTCGACCAGCAGCACGGTCGTGCCCTGCTCGTTGATCTCGGTGATGATCGCGAAGATCTGCTGGATGAACTGCGGGGCCAGCCCCATCGAGGGCTCGTCGAGCAGGAGCAGGCGCGGCCGGGCCATCAGGGCCCGCCCGATCGCCACCATCTGCTGCTCGCCGCCCGAGAGGGTGCCACCGGCCTGCGACGAACGTTCGGCCAGGCGTGGGAACAGCTCGAAGACCCGGGCGAAGTCCTCTGCGATCGCGGACCGGTCCCGGCGGGTGTAGCACCCCATCTCGAGGTTCTCGCGGACCGTCATCCCCGGGAACACCCCACGGCCCTCCGGTGCCTGGCAGATGCCACGGACGACCCGGAGGTCAGCCCGCAGCTTGCTGATGTCCACGCCGTCGAAATGGATCGTCCCGGTCGACAACGGCAGCAGGCCCGAGATCGCCCGCATCGTCGTCGTCTTGCCGGCACCGTTGGCACCGATCAGCGTGACGATCTCGCCCTCCTCGACGGTGAGCGAGACGTTGCGGAGCGCCTCGATCCGGCCGTAGTGGACGGAGACGTCGGCGAGCTCAAGCAGTGGCATCGTCGGCGACCCCCAGGTAGGCGCTGATGACGGCCGGGTTGTCGCGGACCTCCGCCGGCGTACCCTCCGCGATCTTCTTGCCGAACTCGAGGACGACGATCCGGTCGGTCACCCCCATCACCACCCGCATGTCGTGCTCGATCAGGAGGACGGTGTAGCCGTCGTCGCGGATCCTGCGGATCAGCCCCATCAGCTGGTCCTTCTCCGCGGGGTTGAAGCCGGCGGCCGGCTCGTCGAGGCACAGGAGCTTCGGCTCGGTCGCAAGGGCGCGAGCGATCTCGAGGCGGCGTTGGTACCCGTAGGGCAGGTTGCGCGCCCGGTCGGCCGCCCGGTCGGCGATGCCGACGAACTCCAGCAGCGCCATGGCCCGCTCGACGCCCTCACGTTCCTCGCGCCAGTGCCGTGGCAGCCGGCACAGCGCGCCGACGATGCTCGTACGGTGCCGCGCATCGGTGCCGACGACGACGTTCTCGAGTGCCGTCATGTCGTCGAACAGGCGGATGTTCTGGAACGTCCGGGCGATCCCGCGTTGGGTGATCTGGTACCGCTTGCTCCGCCGGAGGGCGCGCTCCTCGAGGCGTACCTCACCCGACGTCGGGCGGTAGACGCCGGTCATGACGTTGAAGCAGGTCGTCTTGCCGGCGCCGTTGGGACCGATCAGGCCGAGGATCTCGCCACGCTTGATCCCGAACGACACCGAGTCGAGCGCGACGAGCCCGCCGAAGCGGAGGCTGACGTCCCGGAGCTCCAGCAGGGTGTCGCCGACCCCGACACCGATCTCGCGGTCGGGAGCGACGACCTCCGCGACCTCGGCGAAGTGCTCCTCGCGTTCCTCGGGGGTCATCTCGCGGACCTCTGCCGCGAGGCCCTCCTCGGGTACGGGCTCTCCCGAACCGATGACGGTCGACTCGTCGCTCATGCGTTCACCCCCTTGCCGGACTCGGTGAGCGCACTCTCGGTGCCCACCTGTTCGGGCCGGCCGACCAGGCGTTGGTAGGCGGCTCGGCCGCGGGCAAGGAGACGTTGACGCGCTCCGAGCAGCCCCTGCGGCCGGAAGATCATGAGCACCATGAGCGCGATGCCGAAGATCAGGTAGCGGAACTGCGGCGCCAGCTGGAACCGGTCGGGGATGTACGAGATCACCACCGCCCCGAGCAGCACGCCCACCTTGTTGCCCGACCCGCCGAGGACCACCGCCGCGACGAACAGGATCGATGTCACGACGTCGAAGCGTTGGTTGTTGACGAACCCGATCTGGCCGGCGTACAGCACGCCGGAGAGGCCGCCGATCGCGGCGCCCATGACGAACGCCCAGACCTTGAACTTGAACGTGGGTACGCCCATCAGCTCCGCGACGTCCTCGTCCTCGCGGATCGCGACCCAGGCCCGACCGACCCGGCTGCGTTCGAGGTTTCCGACCAGCAGGAGGATCACGATGATGAACGTGATGGTCAGCCAGTACCACGGCTTGCCATCGGTCTGGGTGAAGATCGGGTTGCCGTCCGCGTAGGTGCCGGGCGGCCGGCCGACCTCCTGGAAGCCGCGGTTGCCGCGCAGGGGCTCGAGGTTGTCGGCGAGCAGTCGGACCATCTCGCCGAAGCCGAGCGTCACGATCGCGAGATAGTCCCCGCGTAGTCGGAGTGTGGGTGTCCCGATGACGATGCCCGAGACCATCGTGATGACCATCGCGACCGGCACCACGACGATCCAGGAGTAGTCGGAGTTGGTCAGGAACGAGTCCGGGCTCGTCATCAGGGCCGCGACGTACGCACCGATGGCGAAGAAGCCGACGTAGCCGAGGTCCAGCAGCCCGGCCTGGCCCAGCACGACGTTGAGGCCGAGGGCGATCAGGCCGATGCGGGCGGCGTTGAACAGCGCGAGCTCGTAGTCGGTCCACGGCTCGGTCGTCAGCGGGAAGAAGTTGAGCACCGGGAGCAGGTAGACCAGCACCAGCACCGGGATGATCATCCCCCACTGCTCGACCCGGCTCCGGGAGTTCCACCAGTCCCGCACCCGCTGGCCGAACGCGACGCGTCCTGTGGTCTGCGGCGTGGCGGTCATACGCGTGCCCTCCCGAGCGACTCGCCGAGGATGCCGGTAGGTCGCACCATCAGGATGCCGACGAGGAGCACGAACGCCACGACGTCCCGCCACTCACCGCCGAAGAACGACTGGCCGTAGTTCTCGACGACGCCGAGGAGAAGGCCGCCGAGCAGGGCGCCGCGAAGGTTGCCGATCCCGCCGAGAACCGCGGCGGTGAACGCCTTGATCCCCAGGAGGAACCCGCCGTTGTAGAGCACGCCCTGCGGGATCTGCATGATGTAGAACAACGCCGCCGCGCCCGCGAGGACGCCTCCGAGGACGAACGTCAGCATGATGACGCGTTCCTTGTTGACCCCCATCAACGCCGCCGTGTCGGGGTCCTGCGCCACCGCGCGGATACCGCGACCGAGCCGGGTGCGGTTGATGAACTGGTCCGCGAACACCAGCAGGGCGATCGCGGCGACGAAGACGATGATCTGGATCTGGGTGACCCGCGTGTTGCCGAACTCGAAGACCGCCTCGGGCCGCATCAGCCGGATCGCGGGCTCGGGGTTTCCGCCACGCCAGATGAGGAAGATCTGCTGGATGGCGAACGACGCGCCGATCGCGGTGATGAGGAAGACGAGGCGCGGTGCGTTGCGGCGCCGCAGGGGGCGGTAGGCGACCCGCTCCAGCAGCAGGGCGACAGCGCCGGCGCAGACCATCGCGACGATGCCCGCGAGCGCGAGGTTGGCGACCAGCGCGATGATCCCGCTGTCGATGGTCGGTCCTGGCTCGTATCCGAGCATCGAGAACGTCGCGTAGGCGGCGAACGCACCGACGATGAACACCTCGGAGTGGGCGAAGTTGATGAGCCGGAGTACGCCATAGACCAGCGTGTAGCCGATGGCCACCAGGGCGTAGATGCTGCCGTAGGCGAGACCGTCGACCGTGTTGGCCCAGAACCGGTCGAGCAGCAGTTGGGTGTTGAAGTCGATCCAGCCGCCGCTCGCTTCGAGCACAACGTTCGCTAGGTGCAGAGGCACGGAGACGTCCATCCGTCAGGGGTCGAGGAGGGCTTACAAGGCGGACGGGGCGCGGCAGCGACCGGTTCTCACCGGTCAGCCGCCGCGCCCCCGCCGCGTTGTCGGCTAGTTGCCCAGGTCCTTCAGGTGGGCGATCTTGCCGTCCTTGACTTCGTACATCCAGACCGGTGTCTGAGTGAGCTCACCGTTGGTGTTCCACTTGAACTCCTTCGTCAGGCCCTGGCCCTCGTAGCCCTTGACGAAGTTGAGCACCGAGGCACGGTCCTTGGAGCCCTTGTCGAGCGACTGCAGCAGGATCGTGGTCGCGTCGTAGCCCTCGGGAGAGTACGTCGACGGCTCCCGCTTCGACAGTGCCTTGTAGTCCTTGGAGAACTTCGCGAAACCGTCGGACGGGAGGCACGGGCAGCTGAGGTAGACGCCCTCGGCGGCCTCGCCGGCGTTCTTGACGAACTCGTCGTCGCGTACGCCGTCGGGAGCGACGACCGAACCCTCGAAGCCACCGTCGCGCAGCTGCTGCACGAACGGCGCACCCTCGGGGTAGTAGCCCGAGAAGAAGACCGCGTCGGGGTTGGCCGACGTGATCTCACCGACCACGGCGGAGAACTCCTTCTGGCCGGTCTTGATCTTCGGCTCGCAGGTGACCTTGCTGCCGAGCGACTTGGTCACGAGGTCCGCGAGACCGATGCCGTACTCGGAGTCGTCGCGGACGACACAGACCTTCTTGGCCTTGAGGGTGCCGGAGATGAACTTCGCGACGGCCGGAGCCTGCACCGCGTCGTTGCCGAGTGCGCGGTAGAAGGTCTTCCACCCGTTCTTGGTGAGACCCGGGTTGGTCGCCGACGGCGTGACGGTCACGAGACCCGCGTCGTTGAACGCCTTGCCGACCGCCTTGGACTCACCCGAGAACGGCAGGCCGATGACGCCGAGGATCGACGGGTCGTTGATCGCCTGCGTCACGACGCCAGGTGCCTTGTCGGGGCTGCCCTCGGAGTCGAACTCCTTGAGCTTGACCTGGCAACCGGGGTTGGCCTCGTTGTGCTCCTTCACGGCCAGCCGTACGCCATGCAGGATGTTGAGACCCAACGCGGCGCTGGCGCCCGCGATCGTGCCGATGTAGGCGATCGACGTGCCCTTCGCACACGCGCCCTTTCCGTCACCGGCGGGCAGGATGGCGCCCGTCGGCAGCGCCGGAGCGGCGTCGGCCTTGACCGCGACCTGGCCGGCCGGCTCCTCCTCCGTCGCCTTCTTGCCACCACTGTTCTGTGCGCATGCGGCGATGCCGAGCGACAGAGCCGCCGTCAACGCCACGACCCGCACCAGCCGTGCTTTGTACACGAAGACCTCCATAGCCAACACACGCATCATGGTGTTGCGGCGGTCACACTTTGTGACCGCGTCCGTCGGTGCCGCAAACTACTCCGCCGGGAGAGGGGACGACAAGTTGCCTCGCTCGAGCGGTGCCGGTTGCCCCGTTCGTCGCGGAGAGCAACCGCCTGCCGGCCCTCCACCGGAGTCATCGTGGCCGTCAGCCGCGCCGAGAGCGCACCCGCCGCCAGGTCGGAACACCGACCCACGATTCCTCCCGGTGCCGTCTGACCGACACAAGCCTGTGCCGGAGCTGTTGTTCACGAGCGTGCAGAGACTAACCGCATGACAGCGCGTCCGTGAACGGACTACGGAACGCTCTTACCGTCTCGTAACTCGGAACGCCCGCAAGTCGGGAAAATCACCCGGCAGGAGGACCTGGTTCGTTACTTTCGGCACTGTCCGTGGTCAACGTGTCACCTTCGTCGACCACGAGCTGGGCGACGCGGCGCATCGGTACCCGCTTGTCCATCGCCGTTTTCTGGATCCACCGGAACGAGTCGGGCTCGCTGAGGCCGAACTTCTGCTGGAGGACCGACTTCGCCCGCTCGACGAGCTTCCGGGTCTCCAGCCGGTCGGTGAGACCCGCGACCTCGCGCTCGAGCTGCTCGCGCTCGGTGAACCTCGACACCGCGATCTCGATCGCGGGCACCAGGTCGACCTTCGTGAACGGCTTGACGAGGTAGGCCATGGCCCCCGCCGCGCTGGCTCGGTTGACGAGGTCGCGCTGACTGAACGCCGTCAGGATGATCACCGGGCAGATGCTCTCGTCACCGATCCGCTCCGCCACGCTGATGCCGTCGAGCTTCGGCATCTTGACGTCGAGGATCGCGAGGTCTGGCCGCAGCTCACGGACGAGCGAGAGAGCACTCTCGCCGTCGGCCGCCTGCCCCACGACGTCGTAGCCCTCCTCGCCCAACATCTCGGCGAGGTCGAGCCGGATGAGGGCTTCGTCCTCCGCGAGGACGACTCGCCGTGGCCGGCGCTCGGTCGGGTTGGTCACGGAGCGGTCCTCCTGCTCAAGGGCTTCGCGTTGTGCGCGCCGCCAGCGTACCCGCCCGCAGGCGGCTCCGAGCCGTCGGCGCGACCCGGTAAGATTCGTGCGGGCAGCTTGCCGGGTTGACGGAACGGTAGACGTGATGGCCTCAAAAGCCATTGTCCGAAAGGGCGTGTGGGTTCGAATCCCACACCCGGCACCGCATTCACACCTGCTCGCATTGTCGGTCCCCCGTGAGAACCTCCCGCCATGGCCTCCATGAAGCCTCGGGAGCTGGTCGATCTCAGTTTCTGTCTGACTGATGACGGTCTGCGCGACCGGGCAACGCCGTCGTGTGCGGCGTCGCCCTCGCTACCGTCCGACGATGGCGTCGCACCTACCGGCGTCTCGGACTCCCTCGCGGTCAGCCACATACGCAGACGCCGTGCCCACGCTGTGATGGAACGCCTTTGGATGAAGCGTCCTATGCCCATCTCGCCGGCTGGTACCTCGGTGACGGACACATCGCCCATCAACATGACGGCGTCTATTCACTCGCCGTCATCAACGACCTGAAGTATCCGGGGCTGAATGCCGAGATCGCGGAGTCCATGGCACGAGTGAAGCCCGGCGGCCGGGTCCACACACGGCTGCTTCCCGGCGCACTCGAAAGCAAACTCACCTGGAAGCACTGGCCATGTCTGTTTCCGCAGCACGGTCCAGGAATGAAACACACCCGGCCTATCGTCCTCGCGCAGTGGCAGCAGACAATTGTCGAGAAATATCCGGGGCGGTTCCTGCGCGGTCTTTTCCATTCCGACGGTTGCCGCATCACCAACTGGACCGAACGCGTCGTGGCCGGCCGACCGAAACGGTACGAGTACCCGCGCTACTTCTTCACGAATACCTCCCGCGACATCCTCGCCCTGTGCGGTTGGGCGCTCGACCTCCTCGAGATCGCCTGGCGGCGGAGCAACGCCCGCCAGCTGTCCGTGGCGCGACGGGAGGCGGTTGCCGCCCTGGACGTCCACGTCGGCCCGAAATACTGACGAGGATCATCCGAGGGATCGCGGCCGCGCGGCTGGGAAGTGGCCGGCACGACATATTTGCTGGTTCCACCTCGCCCGGCTGGGCGATATCGTGCGCGATATCGCTGAAACCACCGCTCTGGAGATCGACGTGACCGACGAGACGCCCGACCGACCGGCAGAACCCACAGGGTCCGCAACTGCGGGCCACGACGCCCCGACGCCGGCGGCGTTTCTCCTCTCCGCCCTCGACAGCCTCGAGCCGGACGAGCGCCAGCAGGTCCTGCGCTGGCTGCTCGAGAACATCCCCCATGCCGCCACGGCCGCCTTCGACCTCTCGCCCGATCTCCGCACCCCGGCAGGCGGGCACCGGCCACCCGTCCACGCCCGGGAGGACCTTCTGCTCGGCCTGTCCGACCCCTCGCGTGGCGGCTTCCAGGTGGTTCCCGTACGCCTGCCCAGCGGTGACCACGCGAGACTGCGCGCCTGGTCGCAGGACCACGGGTTCTCGATGGCCACGGTCATCCGCGGGCTCCTGGCCCGCTTCCTCGACGAACGGCAGCCCGGCGCACCGGGCACGGCACAGGCCGGCTGAGGAGGAGACCCGCCAGGGTCGGTCAGAGCCGGTAGGCCGGCGCGGCCTCACCGACCGCGTCGCCGATCCGGTGGACCCGGAGCGCGTTGGTGGAGCCGGGGATGCTGGGCGGGCTGCCAGCGACGATCACCACGCTGTCGCCGCGGCGGCATCGTCCGACCGCGAGCAGGGCCCGGTCGACCTGCTTCACCATCTCGTCGGTGTGGGAGACGGTCGGCACGAGGAACGTCTCCACGCCCCAGGTGAGGGCGAGCTGGTTGCGCACATCCTCTTCGGGCGTGAACGCGAGCAGCGGCACCCGCGACCGGTAGCGCGCCAGCCTCCGCGCGCTGTCTCCGGACTGCGTGAACGCCACCAGGAACTTCGCACCCAGCCGCTCCGCGACCTCGGCGGCGGCCTTGGCGATCACGCCGCCCTTGGTGCGGGGCTCCCACTGGATCCCGGCCACGCGTTCGAGACCGTGCTCCTCGGTGGTCTCGACGATGCGGGCCATCGTGCGTACGGCGTCGATGGGATAGAGACCGACGCTGGTCTCGCCGGAGAGCATCACGGCGTCGGTGCCGTCGAGCACCGCGTTGGCGACGTCGGACGCCTCCGCCCGGGTGGGACGCGGTGCGTTGACCATCGACTCGAGCATCTGGGTAGCGACGATGACCGGCTTGGCGTTGGTGCGGGCCAGCTCCACGATCCGCTTCTGGACGAGTGGGACGTCCTCGAGCGGCATCTCCACGCCGAGGTCGCCACGGGCGACCATGAACCCGTCGAACGCGTCGATGATCTCGTCGAGGTTCTGGACCGCCTGCGGCTTCTCGATCTTCGCGATCACCGGGAGCCGGACCTTCTCCTCGGCCATCACCCGGCGGACGTCCTCGACGTCACGCGCGCTGCGGACGAACGAGAGCGCGATCATGTCGGCGCGCAGGTGGAGCGCCCACCGGAGATCGTCGAGGTCCTTCTCGGACATCGCGGGAACGGAGAGCCCGACCCCGGGGAGGTTGAGTCCCTTGTGGTCGGACACGGCTCCGCCCACGACCACCCGGGTGACCACATCGGTGTCGTCGACAGACTCGACGTCGAGGGCGAGCCGGCCGTCGTCGACCAGGATCCGGTCGCCGCGGGCGACATCCCGCGGGAGCCCCTCGTAGGTCGTCGACGCGCGGGCGGCGTCGCCGTCGCACTCGCGGGTCGTGATCGTGAAGCAGTCGCCGTAGACGAGGTTGACCGACCCTCCGGCGAACTTGCCCAACCTGATCTTGGGACCCTGCAGGTCAACCAGCACTCCGACCCCGCGACCGGCCTCTTCGGCGGCCTCGCGAACGAGCCGGTAGATCCGCTCGTGTTCGGCATGGCTGCCGTGGCTCAGGTTGAGGCGGGCAACATCCATCCCCGCCTCCACCAGCTCGCCAATTCGCTCGGGGGTGGAGGTAGCAGGACCAAGGGTGCAGACAATCTTGGCGCGGCGCACCCCCCGAGCCTAATCCCGCGCTAGCGCCGGGTGACCCGCAGGGCCGCATAACCGGCGAGAACCACGGCCGCCCAGCCGAGTGCGTGCGCCGTCACCACGGCGATGGATCCCAGGTCACCGGGCCCGTCCAGGTGGGCGGTGGCGAAGAGCTGCGGGACGAGCCACCGGGCGCCGGCGGCGTTCCGGGTGCCGAGGACGAGGACGAGGACGGGCGCGGCGACGAGCAACAGGGTGGCCCAGCCCGGCTTGTGGACGACCGCCCGGCTCGCGAGCGCGCCCACGCCCAGTGCGCAGCCGGCGGAGAGGAGGTGCACCCACACACCCAGTGCCAACCACGTCAGACCGGACCGGGGAATGTCGACCGCCCCCAGGACGAGCGGGGCCGCGAGGGCGAACAGGATCGCCGGGACCACCGCGGCACCGGCGGCGAGGAGGCCGGCCACCAGCTCCCGGCCCGGCGCTCCCACCGCGACCCGCGCGAGCAGACGCTGCTCGTCCGCCTCGGTGTCGAGGACGAGCTTGGTCTGCCAGCCGAACACACCGAAGAGCAACATCGCGGAGAACGCGTACGCCTCGCTGGCCGGAGCGACCCCGCCGGCGTGAGCGCCCAGGACGAACGCCAGGGTCGCGACCATCGGTCCCCAGAACCGCTGGGTCCCCGCGTACGCCGCGAGCCGCATCCGCGCCAGGGCGGCG
Source organism: uncultured Actinomycetota bacterium (assembly GCA_963721745.1). Taxonomy (GTDB): domain Bacteria; phylum Actinomycetota; class Actinomycetes; order Propionibacteriales; family Actinopolymorphaceae; genus Thermasporomyces. The sequence goes on from CAVRKO010000013.1 coordinate 807,121, forward strand.
ACGCGCCTCACCGCCGGCCCCGCGCTTCGGTGCGAACCGACCGGACGTCGTATCCGGCCGCCCGCAGGGACGCGACGGCCGCGCTCGCATCGGTGTCCCGCACCGCGATCTCGATCACGTGGCAGGGATGGGGTGGCTCGTGGACCACGTCCAACGCTGTATCGACCGCAAACTGCTCCGCGGGCGCGTCGACCTCGTGCCCCTCGACCTCCTCCACCCGGCCGTCCTGGACCCGCCAACGCCGGACCGGCCCGAGGTCGCCGGAGCGCCCTCGATGGTCGGTGAGCACACACGATCCGCCGGCGGCCGTGACCTCCGCGAGCAACTCCGGGACCACCGCCTGGCTGGTGGCGTCGAGACCCTCCCACGGGTCGTCGAGGACCAGCAGCCCCGGCCGGCGCAGCAGGGCGTGTGTCAAGCCGACCTTGCGCCTGGTGCCTTGCGACACCGACGCGAGCGGGGTGCCGAGGAACGGTGCGAACTGGAGTCGCTCGGCCAGTGTGCCGATCCGCGACCACGCCTCTGCCGCACCGATGCCCTGCACGGATGCCATCCCTCGCAGGTACGCCTGCACGCTGAACGGACGCCCGCTCGGGAACCGCTCGGGCAGCCAGCCCACCACATCGGGCCGGTCCCGTACCTCACCTCGCCCGACGGGCAGGAGACCGGCGAGAACACGAAGAAGGGTCGACTTGCCCGCGCCGTTGCGACCTCCGACGACGACCGTGTCACGTGGCCGAAGCTCGGCGTCGACGCCACGAAGGACCCACTCCGACCGGCGGCCGTACCCCGCATGTAGGTCGATCAGCCGCACAGCGGTCTTTCTACCAGACGATCCTGGACACACGGGCCGACCTGACCGGGGCGGCGCCGCGGGGATGGCACCGCGGCGATGGGGAATGATCGTGCACATGTCGCCCAACCTCGACCTCGCCGCCGGCAGGACCCAGCGGATCGGCCGGGCCAAGGAGTTGTCGTCACAGTTGGACCTGCGGCACGTCGCCGCGGTCGCCATGACCTGGGTCGACAACGCCGGCATCACCCGGGTCAAGGCCGTGCCACCGCGGAGACTGCCCGCCGTCACGGCCTCCGGTGTCGGCATGTCGCCGGTCTTCGACGTGTTCGGGGTGGACGACTCGATCACCACGAGCACGCACATCGGTGGTCCGGTCGGAGACCTGCGGCTCTATCCCGATCTCGACCGGCTGGTGGTGCTCGCCGCGCAGCCAGGTTGGGCGTGGGCGCCGGTCGACCGGTACGCCCAGGACGGCGAGGTCCATCCGGCCTGCCAGCGTTCGTTCGCCCGCCGGATGGTGGACGCCGCGGCGGAGGTGGGCCTGTCCTTTCGGATGGCGTACGAAATCGAGTGGTTCGTGGGTCGCTCGGATGACAGCGGGCTCGAGCCGGCCTGCACCGGCCCGGCGTACGGCATGACGCGGGTGGTCGAGCTCGCCGACTACGTGCACGACCTGCTCGACGCGTTGGCGGCGGAGGACGTGCCGGTGGAGCAGTTCCATCCGGAGTACGCACCGGGCCAGCTGGAGCTCTCGGTCGGTGCGACCGATCCCGTGGGCGCGGCCGACCGGCTGGTGTTGGTGCGTCAGACGATCCGCGCCGTGTCGCAGGCGCACGGCTACCTCGCCTCGTTCGCGCCGATGGTGATCGCGGGGTCGGTCGGAAACGGACCGCACCTGCACGTCTCGGCCTGGTCGGAAGGGCAGAACCTGTTCGCCGGTGGTGGTGGTCCGTACGGGCTCACCGAGCGCGGCGAGTCGATCCTCGCCGAGCTCCACGATCGCCTGCCCGCCCTCTGTGCTCTCGGCGCGCCCAGCGTGGGGAGCTACCTCCGGTTGGTCCCGCAGCAGTGGGCCGGGCCCTTCCAGTGCTGGGGTCGGGAGAACCGTGAGGCGGGGCTGCGGCTCGTGACGGGGACGGCCGGTACGGAGTCCACCGCGGCGAACGCGGAGCTCAAGTGCGTGGACGGGAGCGCGAACCCGTACCTCGTCGCCGGGGCCGTCGTCGCTGTGGCCACTGCTGGCGCGAACCGCGGGCGGAGCCTTCCGGCCGAGGTCCGGGTCGATCCCGCCAGCCTGCCCGAGTCCGAACAACCGCCACGACTCCCCCGCTCGGTGGCCGAAGCGGTGGCGAGGTTGGAGGACGACGATCTGCTCGGTGCCGTCCTCAGCGAGCCGCTGCTGCAGGCGTTCCTCGCTGTCCGGCGGGCCGAGGTGGAACGCTTCGCGGACTCGACGCCGGACGAGATCGTCGCCGCCACCCGGTGGGCGTACTGACGAACGATGAAGGTCGAGCAACCGCTCGTCGACGGGCACTGCCACCGGGTGGTCGACCACACCCCCGACCGGGTCCGGTTCGAGCTCATGCTCACCGAGGCAGACCGGCCGCCGGCGGCAGGTGTGTCGTACGCCGAGTCTCCGTTGGGATTCGCGGTCCGGCGCTGGTGCGCACCGGCGCTTGGACTCGCTGCCGGAGCATCGCTCGACGCCTATCTCTCCCGCCGTGCCGAGCTCGGCCCGGGCGAGAGCGCTCGCCGGCTGCTGGCCGCCGCCGGGCTGTCGGACCTGCTCGTCGACACGGGGATCGGCGGCGACGGGTTCCTACCGATGGGCAGCCTGGGCAGGGTGGCAGCGGCGCAGGTCCACGAGGTGGTACGCCTCGAGACCGTGGCCGAAGCGCTGGCCCGGTCGGGCGTACGGCCGGACGACTTCGCCGACGCCTATGTCCACGCTCTCGCGGCGGCGACGGTGGATGCCGTCGGTGTGAAGTCGATCCTCGCCTACCGACGCGGCTTCGACGTGACGCAGGTGCGTCCGTCGCCGTCGGAGGTACGGTCCGCCGCGCGGGACTGGCTCGGCGCCACGCCTTCAGACCGAGGGCAAGCTCGCCTTGACAACGCCGTGTTGCTGCGGTTCGTCCTCTGGTGCGGCATCGACCGTGGGTTGCCCGTCCAGCTGCACACGGGATTCGGCGACCGCGACCTCAGGCTGGCGGCTGTCAACCCCGCCTTGCTCCAGGGTCTCCTCGAAGCGGCCGAGCCGACGGGGACGGCGATCGTGTTGCTGCACTGCTACCCGTACCACCGTGAGGCCGGCTGGCTGGCATCGGTGTTTCCCCACGTGTACGTCGATGTGGGGCTCACGCTGTCTCACGTCGGTGCGCGCGCGGGCGCGGTGCTGGCGGAGTTCTGCGAGCTCGCGCCGTTCGGGAAGCTGGTGTACTCGAGTGACGCGTACGGCCTGCCCGAGCTCTATCTGGTCGGCGCGGCGCAGTTCCGCGATGCGTTCGCCGCCCTTCTCACCCGGTGGTGGCGTGACGGCGCACTCACCGCCACCGACGCCGAGCGCGTCGCCGGCCTGGTCGCGGCCGACAACGCGCGCCGGGTCTACTCCCTCTGACGAGGCGGTGCGATCACTTCCGACGAGCGTCAGACCGTCAGCGGGCGTTCGGTCGAACGGATCGGCGAGGGCAGTGCGGTCTCGCCACCGCGCAGCCATGCGTCGACGCCGGCCGCGCAGGCCCGCCCCTCCGCGATCGCCCAGACGATCAGGGACTGTCCGCGCCCGGCGTCACCGGCCACGAACACGCCCTCGACACTCGTCGCGTACGATGCGTCGCGCTTGATGTTGCCGCGCTCGTCGAGCTCCACCTCGAGCTGCTCCACCACACCGTCGCGCTGTGGCCCGACGAAGCCCATCGCCAACAACACCAGGTCGGCCGGGATCTCCTCCTCGGTGCCGGGCACCGGTTCGAAGCGGCCGTTCTCGAACTTCACCTGCACGAGGCGCAGCTTCCGCACATGTCCCTGCTCGTCGCCGACGAACTCCTGTGTCGAGACGGCGTACTTCCGATCGCCGCCCTCCTCGTGGGCACTCGAGACGCGGAAGATCATCGGGTACGTCGGCCAGGGCTGGTGCGCGGGGCGGTCGTCGGTCGGCTGCGGCATGATCTCCAGCTGGACGACGCTGGCCGCGCCCTGACGGTGAGCCGTGCCGAGGCAGTCGGCACCGGTGTCGCCGCCGCCGATGATGACCACGTGCTTGTCCGCAGCCGTGATCTGGTCGGGTACGTCCTCGCCGTTCGTGGCGCGGTTGGACTGCGGAAGGTACTCCATGGCCTGGTGGATCCCGACGAGCTCCCGGCCGGGCATCGGTAGGTCGCGCGCGACCGTCGAGCCGACCGCGAGAACGACCGCGTCGTACCGCGCCTTGAGGTCCTGTCCGGTGACGTCGACTCCGACGTTGACGCCCGCCCGGAAGATCGTGCCCTCGCGCGCCATCTGGTCGATCCGGCGGTCGAGGATCCGCTTCTCCATCTTGAACTCGGGGATGCCATAACGCAGCAGGCCGCCGATCCGGTCGGCCCGCTCGTACACGCGCCACCGTGTGCCCGGACCGGGTGAGCTGTTGGGCGGTGGCGAGCCCGGCCGGGCCGGAGCCCACCACCGCGACCGTGCGGCCGGTGAGCCACTCGGGCGGCTGTGGGGTGACCCAGCCTTCGGCGAACGCGCGGTCGATGATCGAGACCTCGACGTTCTTGATGGTGACCGCACCGCCGGAGATCGGCTCGTTGATCGCGAGTACGCAGGCCGTCTCACACGGTGCCGGGCACAGCCGCCCGGTGAACTCCGGGAAGTTGTTCGTCGCGTGCAGCCGCTCGATCGCGGCGTGCCAGTCGTCGCGCCACACGAGGTCGTTCCACTCGGGGATCAGGTTGCCGAGCGGGCAGCCCTGGTGGCAGAACGGGATGCCGCAGTCCATGCATCGCCCGGCCTGCTTGGTGATGATCGGCAGCAGGGCCCGTCCGATTCCTTCGCCCGGGTAGACCTCGTTCCAGTCGCGCAGCCGCTCGTCGACCGGACGGCGGTGCGCGACCTCGCGCGGTGTGGTCATGAAGCCCTTGGGGTCAGCCATGTGCGGCCTCCATGATCGCCTTGTCGACGTCGCGTCCTTCGGCCTCGGCACGCGCACGCGCCTGGAGGACCCGCTTGTAGTCCTGCGGCATGATCTTCGTGAACCTTTCCAGAGCCGCTGGCCAGTCGGCCAGGAGCGCCGCCGCCACCGGCGACTCGGTTGCCTCCCGGTGCGCGGTCACGAGCGTCGTCAGGAGCTCCTTGTCACCATCGGTGAGCGGCTCGAGGTCGACCATCTCCTTGTTGACCCGGCCGGCATTCAGGTCGTGTACGTACGCCACGCCGCCCGACATCCCGGCGGCGAAGTTGCGCCCGGTCTGACCGAGGACGACGACCCGGCCACCCGTCATGTACTCGCAGCCGTGGTCGCCGACACCCTCGACGACCGCGGTGACGCCGGAGTTGCGGACGCAGAACCGCTCACCCACCTTGCCGCGGATGAACAGCTCGCCGTCGGTGGCGCCGTAGCCGATCACGTTGCCGGCGATGATCTGCTCCTCGGCGGCGAACGTCGCGGTGCGGTCCGGGCGGACCACGATCCGGCCACCCGACAGCCCCTTGGCGAGGTAGTCGTTGGCGTCGCCTTCGAGCCTCAGTGTCATCCCGCGCGGCACGAACGCGCCGAACGACTGGCCCGCCGATCCCACGAAGGTCAGGTCGATCGTGTCGTCGGGCAGGCCGGTGCCGCCGTAGGCCTTCGTGAGCTCGTGGCCCAGCATCGTGCCGACCGTACGGTTGACGTTGCGGATCGCGAGCTGTGCGCGTACCGGCTCACCCTTCTCGAGGGCGTCCCGAGTCAGCTCGATGAGATGGTTGTCGAGCGCCTTCTCGAGGCCGTGGTCCTGCGTCGTGACCGAGCGCAGGGCCGTGCCCGAGGGCAGGTCGGGAACCTCGAGGATCGGCGAGAGGTCGAGACCGGAGGCCTTCCAGTGCTCCACGGCCTGTTCGACGTCGAGCAGTTCGGCGTGCCCGATCGCCTCCTCGATGGTGCGGAACCCGAGCTCCGCGAGGTACTCACGGACCTCCTGCGCGATGTACTCGAAGAAGGTGATGACGAACTCGGGCTTGCCGTTGAACCGCTTGCGCAGCTCGGGGTTCTGCGTCGCCACACCCACCGGGCAGGTGTCGAGATGGCACACCCGCATCATGATGCAGCCCGACACGACCAGCGGTGCGGTCGCGAAGCCGAACTCCTCCGCACCGAGCAGCGCGGCGATCACGACGTCGCGGCCGGTCTTGAGCTGGCCGTCGGTCTGGACGACGATCCGGTCGCGCAGGCCGTTGAGCAGCAGGGTCTGCTGCGTCTCGGCCAGGCCCAGCTCCCATGGCGCCCCGGCATGCTTGAGCGAGGTGAGCGGCGCCGCGCCCGTGCCACCGTCGTGGCCGGAGATCAGGACGACATCCGCGTGCGCCTTGGACACACCCGCCGCGACCGTACCGACGCCGACCTCCGCGACGAGCTTGACGTGCACGCGCGCCGCGGGGTTGGAGTTCTTGAGGTCGTGGATCAGCTGGGCGAGGTCCTCGATGGAGTAGATGTCGTGGTGCGGCGGTGGCGAGATGAGGCCGACGCCCGGCGTGGAGTGCCGCGTCTTGGCGATCCACGGATAGATCTTGTTGCCCGGCAGCTGCCCGCCCTCGCCCGGCTTCGCGCCCTGCGCCATCTTGATCTGCAGGTCGCTGGAGTGGGTGAGGTACTCCGACGTCACGCCGAACCGACCACTCGCCACCTGCTTGATCGCGCTGCGGCGCTCGGGGTCGTAGAGCCGGTCGGCGTCCTCGCCGCCCTCACCGGTGTTGGACCTGGCACCGAGCCGGTTCATCGCGATGGCGAGCGTCTCGTGCGCCTCCGCCGAGATCGAGCCGTACGACATGGCACCGGTGGAGAACCGCCGGACGATGCTCTCGACCGACTCCACCTCGTCGACGGGTACGGGCTCGCGGTCGCCGTACTTCAACGAGAACAGCCCGCGCAGCGTCATCAGCCGCCTCGCCTGTTCGTCGACGCTCGCGGTGTACTGCTTGAAGATGTCGTAGCGCTGGGTGCGGGTCGAGTGCTGCAACCGGAAGACGGTCTCCGGGCCGAACAGGTGCGGCTCCCCCTCCCGCCGCCACTGGTACTCCCCGCCGATGGCGAGGCGCCGGTGCGCCGGGGCGATGCCGTCCCGCGGGTACGCCGTGACGTGCCGGCGGCGCACCTCGTCGGCGAGGACGTCGAGCCCGACCCCGCCGAGACGCGACGTGGTGCCGGTGAAGTACCTGTCAACGACGTCCTGGCCGATACCGATCGCCTCGAAGATCTGGGCGCCGGTGTAGGACGCGACGGTCGAGACGCCCATCTTGCTCATGACCTTGAGGACGCCCTTGCCGAGCGCCTTGACGAGGTTCGCGACGGCCTTCTCGGAGCTGATCCCGTCGAGGAAGATGCCCTCGCGGACGAGGTCCTCGGCACTCTCCATCGCGAGGTACGGGTTGACCGCCGCCGCGCCGTAGCCGATCAGCAGGGCAACGTGGTGCACCTCGCGGACGTCTCCGGCCTCGACGACCAGTCCGACCCGGGACCGCGCCTTCTCGCGGATCAGGTGGTGGTGCACCGCGCCGGTGAGCAGCAGCGACGGAATCGGCGCCAGCTCGGCGTTGGAGTGTCGGTCCGACAGCACCAGGATCCGGGCGCCGTCGGCGATGGCCGCCGACACCTCGGCGCAGATCTCGTCGAGCCGGCGGGCCAGCTCCTCGCCACCGCCGTCGACGCGATAGAGCCCCTGCACGACGTACGCGGCGTAGCCGGGGAAGTCGCCGTCGCGGTTGACGTGCACGATCTTGGCCAGCTCGTCGTTGTCGAGCACCGGGAACGGCACGACGATCTGCCGACAGGAGGCGGGGCCCGCGTCGAGCAGGTTGCCCTCGGGACCGATCGTGCCGGCCAGAGACGTGACCAGCTCCTCGCGGATCGCGTCCAACGGCGGGTTGGTGACCTGGGCGAACAGCTGGGTGAAGTAGTCGAACAGCAGCCGGGATCGTGCCGACAGCACCGCGACCGGAGTGTCGCTGCCCATCGAGCCGATCGGCTCCGCGCCCACCCGCGCCATGGGCGCGACGATGACGCGGAGCTCCTCCTCGGTGTAGCCGAACGTCTGCTGGCGACGGGTCACCGACTTGTGGGTGTGGACGACGTGCTCGCGGGGTGGGAGGTTCTCGAGCCGGATCAGCCCGGCGTGCAACCACTCGTCGTACGGGTGCTCGGAGGCGAGGCGGCCCTTGATCTCCTCGTCCTCGATGATCCGGTGCTCCGCCGTGTCGACGAGGAACATCCGGCCCGGCTCCAGCCGGCCCTTGCGGACCACGGACTTGGGGTCGAGGTCGAGGACGCCGACCTCCGACGCGAGCACGACCAGGCCGTCGTCGGTGACCCAGTACCGGCTCGGGCGCAGGCCGTTGCGGTCGAGCACCGCACCGACCTGGGTGCCGTCGGTGAAGGCCACGCACGCCGGACCGTCCCACGGCTCCATCAGGCAGGAGTGGAACTCGTAGAACGCCCGCCGCTTCGCGTCCATCTCGGCGTGGTTCTCCCACGCCTCGGGGATCATCATCAGAACCGAGTGCGGCAGCGAACGACCGCCCATCTGGAGCAGCTCCAGGGCCTCGTCGAACGTCGCCGAGTCGCTCGCCTCAGGAGTGCAGATGGGATAGAGCCGCTCGAGCTCGCCCTCGATCAGGTCGCTCGTGAGCAGGGCTTCCCGGGCCCGCATCCAGTTGCGGTTGCCCATCACCGTGTTGATCTCGCCGTTGTGGGCGACGTAGCGGTAGGGGTGGGCGAGCGGCCACGACGGGAACGTGTTGGTCGAGAACCGCGAGTGCACGAGCGCGATCGACGTCTCGACCCGGCGGTCGGAGAGATCGGGGAAGAACGGCTCGAGCTGCTCGGTGGTGAGCATCCCCTTGTAGGCGATGGTGCGGGACGACAGGGACGGGAAGTACACGTCCACGTCGTTCTCGACCCGCTTGCGCAGGGCGAAGGCGCGCCGCTCGAGCGGCATGCCTGACAGCTGCGCGCCACCCGCGGCGCCCACGAAGAGCTGGCGGAACCGCGGCATCACCGCGCGCGAGGTCTTGCCCAGCAGGTCGGGCGCCACCGGGACGTCCCGCCAGCCGAGGACGTCGAGGCCCTCCTCGGACGCGATCTCGCCGACGCGGCGGACGACTGCGGCGTCGCCCTCGTCGTCGTCGGGCAGGAACGCCGTGCCGACGGCGTAGTGGCCCGCGGCGGGCAGGGGGAACTCGCAGACGGCGCGGAAGAAGGTGTCGGGGACCTGCAGGAGCATCCCGGCGCCGTCGCCGGAGTCGGGCTCGCTGCCGGAGGCACCGCGGTGGTCGAGATTGCGGAGCGCCGTGAGGGCGTGGTCAACGATCTGATGGCTCGGCTGGCCGCTCAGTGTGGCGACAAAGGCGACACCGCAGGCGTCGTGCTCGAACCGTGGATCGTACAAGCCGTGCGGCGGCGGGGGCGTTCCGCGCATGTGGATACTCCCGTCGTCGAACTCGCGTAAGGACACGCTCGAGGGACGACGTTGGCCCTGGCGATTGCAAGCAGGGTATCGGATGGGGTCGAACCGGCCCAGGGACGACAGTCCCGACCCTAGGAGCGGCCGCCAAGGCCGCATCGCCTCGCCATCCGCGCCGGATCCTCCCCTACCCGACCGGTTTCGAGCAAATCGAGCTTCGAGACCGGACGGGCACCCGCGGCTCCTCGTCGAGCCGGACTACCCCACCCGCGGGCCTGACCGTGAGAAGGCCCTCACCTCATTGTGCATCCTGGTGCCCAGCGTCGGACGCGGGCGACCGGTGGCCGGACCCCCTGCCGCCGGCGTCGAGCCGTGCCTCCGGGCCGGAGACGACCGTCGCCCGGTCGTCGTCGCGGACGTCGTGGACGTCGTGTCGGGCGTCGTCGGACTGGCCCTCCGGTGCCGCGGAGTCGGCCGGGCGGGTCTCGTCGCTCTCGTCCAGGGCGGCGGCCTCGCCGTCGTCCTCCGACGGTCCGGAGAGGGGCTCTACGACGTCCTCGCGGCCCGGCCGGAGCTTGGCCGAGACCAGGAAGTAGACCACGGCCGCGGCGAAGACCACGACCGACGTCCAGACGTTGAGGCGCAGGCCGGCCACCTGGTTGACGGGGTCGATGCGGAGGTACTCGATCCAGCCGCGGCCGAGGGTGTAGCCCGCGACGTAGAGCGCGAACGCACGCCCGTGCCCGAGCCGGAACCGCCGGTCGGCCCAGATCACGAATCCGGCCACTCCGACGTTCCAGACACACTCGTAGAGGAAGGTGGGGTGGAACGTGTCGTTCTGTTCGTAACCGGGCGGCCGGTGGCCCGGGTCGATCTTGAGTCCCCACGGCAGCGACGTCGGCGCACCGAAGAGCTCCTGGTTGAACCAGTTGCCCCACCGACCGATCGCCTGGGCGAGCACGATGCCGGGGGCGAGCGCGTCGGCCATGGCCGGCAGCGGGATGCCCCGGCGCCGGCAGGCGATCCAGGCGCCGAGTGCGCCGAACGCGACACCGCCCCAGATGCCGAGTCCGCCCTCCCAGACCGCGAACGCCCGTAACGGGTCGCGGCCCTCACCGAAGTAGAGCTGGTAGTCGGTGGCAACGTGGTACAAACGGGCACCGACCAGGCCGAACGGCACCGCCCAGACGGCGATGTCGGCGACCGTGCCGGGCCGGCCGCCGCGCGCGATCCAGCGCCGGTTGCCCAGCCACACGGCGACGACGACGCCCACGATGATGCAGAGCGCGTACGCCCGTAGCGGCACAGGTCCGAGATACCAGACGCCCTGGGACGGGCTGGGAATCGACGCGTGGATCAGCATGCGAAGGGTTACTCCTGGGCGGAGGCTCCTCGAGAGGAGGGCGGAACCTACCGGAGGGACACTACCGGGTCACGGGTTCTTGGCGAGCGCGTCGTCGATGGCGAGTCGCAAGGCCGTCGCGCTGGTGTCCTCGGCCGGGAGCGGGTCTCCCCCGTTGACGAAGATCGTCGGCGTGGACGAGACGCCCCGCTTGGTCGCCGTCTCGTCGATCGAGCGGACCCACTCGGCGTACTTGTCGTCGCGTACGCACGAACGGAACGACCCGGAGGTCAGCCCGAGCGACCGGCCGAGCGCGACGAGTTGGTCGGTGGTCCAGTCCTGACGGAAGTTGGCGTACAGCGCGTCGTGCGTCTGCATGGCCTTGTCGTCGTCGGACGCACACGCGAACGTGTTGGCCGACAGCTCGCTCGGCCGGCCGAACTGCGAGAGCGTCATGGGGTAGTAGACGACCCGCACGTTGCCGGACTTCACCTGCTGGTCGAGCAGCTGCTCGGCGTCGTCCTCGAACTCCTTGCAGTGCGGGCAGGAGAAGTCCTCGAACATCTCGACGACCACCCGGGCGTCCCGGTTGCCGACTCCGACACCGTTGCCGAGGCCCGCCGGCTTCGACCCGGCGGCGCGCGACTTGGAGTAACCCTGGACGACGCCCGCGGGTGCACCGGCCGCGGTGTCGATCCGCGAGCGCTGCCACTGAACGATGCCGGCGATCGCCACGATGACGAGCGCGACGACGACCGCGATGCCGACCCGGACGAGGTTCTCGCGGCGGCGGGCCTGGGCGGCCTGCCGCTCACGCTCGGCCCGCAGCGCCTCCCGGGCTGTCTTCTTGGTCATCCTTCTCCCTGATTCGTGTGTACGTCGGCGGGTTCGTTCGCGAGGACCGGTCCGGGTGGGCCGTCGGTGTCCGGGTGGTGGTCACCGGGTTCGCCGGTCGCGGGAGCCGGGCGGTCGAGCGCGAGCCGGCCGGCGCCGAACACGACCAACCAGGCGGCGGCGACGGCCAGTCCGGCATCGCGGAGGATCTCGGTCAGGTAGGCCGTCTGCTCGGGAGCGACCGGTCCGCCACCGCCGAAGCACCCGCAGTCGATCGACAACCCGCGTACCCAGACGGAGATGATGCCCGCCACGAACACCAGCATGAGCGCTCCGCCGACGGCCGCGGCCACCCGGGTGCCGAACCCGACGATCAGTGCCAGGCCGACCAGGATCTCCGCGAACGGCAGGGCGTAGGCCAGGGCGGCATCCGCTCCGACCGGAAGCAGGTCGTACGCCCGCACCGCTCGGACCTGCTCCGTGGGCGGGAGGACGGCCTTCAGGACACCGGCGACCACCAGGACGCCGCCGAGTAGCAGCCGGGCCGCCAGGGAGATCCAGGGCCCCAGGGAGGTACGCGTCACGGAGGGACAACCCCGGCGGTGCGTAGGAGAGTTCCCGCGGCGTCCGACTTGTGGCGATGGTGCAGACCCGTCCGGACGACGGTCGGAGATGGGTTCAGCGGGCACGCCGCCGGACTCCAGCGGCCAGATCGCGGGCGAGCGCGCCGACGCCGTTGGCGCCCGCCGCCTCGTCCGGTGCGTCGAGAATCCGCCGGACGAACGCCGAACCGACGATCACGGCGTCGGCGTAGCTGGCGACATCGGCGGCCTGGTCACCGTTGGAGACGCCGAGGCCGACACCGACCGGCAGGGACGTGGCGGCTCGGGTGCGGGCCACCAGGTCGGGTGCGGCCGCCGAGGTCTGGGCCCGCGCCCCGGTGACGCCCATGACCGACGTGGCGTAGACGAAGCCGCGGCAGGCGTCCACCGTCCGCCGGATCCGTTCCTCCGTCGACGACGGTGCCACCAGGAACACCCGGTCGACACCAGTCGCGTCGGAGGCAGCGATCCACTCGCCGGCCTCCTCGGGGATCAGGTCGGGCGTCACGAGAGCCGACCCGCCCGCCGACGCGAAGTCGCGGGCGAACCGCTCGACGCCGTACTGCTCGATCGGGTTCCAGTAGGTCATCAGGATGGTGCAGACACCCGATCCGGCCACCGCCTCGATGGTGCGCAGCACGTCGGAGGTACGGATACCACCCCGAAGGGCCTGCTCCGAGGCCGCCTGGATCGCGGGGCCGTCGATGGTGGGGTCGGAGTAGGGCAGCTCGACCTCGACCACGTCGACGCCGCCCTCGACCATCGCCCGGAGCATCGCGATCGCGCCGTCGTAGGTGGGGAACCCGGCCGGCACGCAGCCGACGAGTACCCCGCGGTCCTCTCCCCGCGCCTTGTCGAAGACCGGCGTGACACTCATGCGTCGTCCTTGTCTGCATCGAGCAGGTCGAACCACTTCGCCGCCGTGTCGACGTCCTTGTCTCCCCTGCCGGACAGGTTGACCAGGATGACCGCGTTCGGGGCCGAGCTCCTTCGCCACCCGCAGGGCACCCGCCACGGCGTGGGCGGACTCGATCGCCGGGATGATCCCCTCGGTGCGGGTGAGCAGCCGGAACGCCTCCATCGCCTCCGCGTCCGACACCGGCGCGTAGGTGGCCCGGCCCGACTCGTGCAGCCAGGCGTGCTCGGGTCCGACCCCGGGGTAGTCGAGGCCGGCGGAGATGGTGTGACTCTCGGTCGTCTGGCCGTCCTCGTCCTGCAGGAGAAACGACCGCGAGCCGTGCAGCACGCCCACCTTTCCTGCCGTGATGGCCGCGGCATGTCGGCCGGTCTCGAACCCGTCGCCGCCCGCCTCGAAGCCGTACAGCCGCACGCTCTCGTCGGGGACGAACGCCGTGAACATGCCGATCGCGTTGGAGCCCCCGCCGACGCACGCACACACCGCGTCGGGCAGCCGGGAGAGCAGCTCGAAGGACTGGGCGCGCGCCTCGTCGCCGATCCCACGACAGAAGTCGCGGACCATCGCCGGGAACGGGTGCGGTCCGGCCGCCGAGCCGATCACGTAATGGGTGTGGTCGACGCTTGCCACCCAGTCGCGCAACGCTTCGTTCATCGCGTCCTTGAGGGTGCGGCTGCCGGACCGGACCGAGACCACCTCGGCGCCGAGCATCCGCATCCGGGCGACGTTGAGCGCCTGCCGCCGGGTGTCCTCCTCGCCCATGTAGACCAGGCACTCGAGGTCGAGGTAGGCCGCAGCGGTCGCGGCGGCAACGCCGTGCTGGCCGGCCCCGGTCTCGGCGATCACCCGACTCTTGCCCATCCGCTTGGTGAGCAGGGCCTGGCCCAGCACGTTGCGGATCTTGTGCGCACCGGTGTGGTTGAGGTCCTCGCGCTTGAGCAGGATCCGGGCACCGGCGATCTTGGACAGCCGCCGCGCGTCGTAGAGCAGGCTGGGCAGGCCGGCGTACTCGCGGGACATCCGGTCGAGCTCGTTCTTGAACACCGGGTCGGCCAGCGCGTCGACCCGCGCCCGGTCGAGCTCGTCGAGCGCCGCGATCAGCGCCTCGGGAATGAAGCGGCCACCGAAGCGACCCCAGTGGCCCGAGGCGTCGGGGCCGGCGGGACTGGTGGCGAACGCGGAAGCCAGGTCGTTCATCAGCTCACTCAGTCGTGGTGGAGGGCAGGGTGCGCACCGGCGGCCACCAGGTCGGCGACGGCCGACCGCGGATCCTTGCCGGTGACGAGGGTCTCGCCGACCAGAACCGCGTGGGCACCCGCACGGGCGTGCTCGATGACGTCGTGCGGCCCGCGGATCCCGGACTCGGCGATCTTGACGATCCCGTCGGGGATCTTGGGCGACAACCGGGCGAACGCGCCGCGGTCGACCTCGAGGGTGCGGAGGTCGCGGGCGTTGACGCCGATGAGCCTCGCTCCCGCGTCGACCGCGCGGCTGACCTCTTCCTCGGTGTGGCACTCGACGACCGCCGTCAGGCCGATCGACTCGGCCCGCTCGATGAGCGAGACGAGCGCGTTCTGCTCGAGCGCGGCGACGATGAGGAGGATGAGGTCGGCGCCGTGGGCACGCGCCTCCCAGAGCTGGTAACTCGTGAGGACGAAGTCCTTGCGCAGGACTGGTACGTCGACGGCCGCACGTACCGCGCGCAGGTCGTCGATGGTGCCGCCGAACCGGCGGTTCTCGGTGAGGACACTGATCGCCGCGGCGCCGCCCGCCTGGTAGTCGGCGGCGAGCGCGGCGGGATCGGAGATCGCGGCCAGCGTGCCCTTGCTGGGACTGGACCGCTTGACCTCGGCGATGACGGCAACCCGGTTGCTGCGCAGCACGGGCATCGGGTCGATGGCGTACGGCAGCTGCGCGACTCGGCCCTTGAGATCCTCGATCGAGACTCTCGCCTGGCGCTCGGCTAGGTCGGCACGCACGCCATCGAGGATGTCGTCGAGGACACTCACGCGGTCGTTCCTTCCTGCGCGGGTTCGGGGCTTTGTGCGGGCGCCTCCCGGCTGCCCGCAGTCGCTCCCAGGGACCTGCTCAGACTAACGACGGCCCGGTCTCCGCCCGACACCGGCCGCCTCGGCGGCGGCCGGGCGCGGGTCCCTCCACGACGAGAGGCGCCCGGGGCCCGCGAGGGGCGGCCCGGGCGCCACGACGACCCCGCAGGTCAGACCTTGATGACCAACGTGGACATGATCTTGTCGGCGAACGTCTGACGCTTCTGGTCCCACAACGGCCAGAGGAATCCGACGTAGCAGGCGAGCGCGTCGAGGAAGTGACAGAGGTAGCGCACGAACGCCATCCCCGCGCCGACGGGCTGGCCGTCGGACTCCCGGACGAGCTTCAGGCCGAGCACCTGCTTGCCGACGCTCTGGCCGGTCTTGCCCTGGCGGATGTAGAGGTTCCAGATCGCCAGGCCGAGCGAGACCAGCCACAGGAGAAGAGGTACGACAGAACCGCCCGCCTCCCCCGCCATGACCGCCTGGATGTTGAGGAACGCGCCGAGCGTTCCGGGGATGCCGACCACGAGGTAGTCGATGAGGTAGGCGCCCACCCGCTGGATCCACGAGCCGAGCTGGTCGCGTCCGGGCGGGCCGCCGAACTGCTGCTGGGCGTACTGCCCGTAGCCGGGGTACTGCGCCGGCTGGCCGTACTGCTGCTGGCCGTACTGCTGTTGCCCGTACTGCTGTTGCCCGTACTGCTGTTGCCCGTACGGCTGTTGGGCCTGTCCGTAGGGCTGTTGCTGCTGGCCGTACGGCGGCTGACCCTGTCCATAGGGCTGCTGCTGGCCGTACTGCTGCTGACCGTAGGGCTGCTGGCCCTGCCCGTGGGACTGCTGACCGTGGGGCGCCTGGCCGTAAGGAGACTGCTGGCCCGGCTGCTGGCCCTGCCCGTACTGCTGCTGGCCGTAGGGCGGCGGCTGACCCTGACCGTACTGCTGCTGACCGTACTGCTGGCCCTGGCCGCGCTGCTGTCCCTGGCCGTACTGCGGCTGCTGGCCGGACGGCTGCTGTGGCGGGTACGGCGACTCGCCGTACTCCTGCGCGCCCTGCTGCTCGCGCTCGCCGTAGGACTCACGCTCGCCGTAGGGCTCACGCTGGCCGTACTGCTCGTGCTGACCCGGCCGGCCGTACGGTCCCTGGCCGTGGGGCGGCTGCCCGCCGTGGCCCGACGACTGCCCCTCGGGTGGCTCAGAGCCGGTAGGCGGGTTCGGCGTACTCACAACCGTCTCCATTCTGGACGTCGAACGAACCTGAGCAGGCTAGCGACCCTCGGCTCTCCAGGGAACCAGCGCGTGAGAGTCGTGCGCCCAACGGTGCCGTGTCGGCGCCCCGGCTGGTTACGGTGTGCCTGTGCACCACCTCGGTCCGCAATCCACCCGACCTCCGACCGGCCCGACCGGCGACACGCTCGTCGGCCTCGCCGCGGTCGGACTCTTCGGGTTCGTACTCGCCGCGGTCTCCGAGGCGACCGGAGGAAAGGTGGCCCTGCCCTGCCTCCTGCGGACGCTGACCGGCCTCGACTGCCCGTTCTGCGGCGCGACGCGGATGGCGGGTGCGCTGCTGCACGGCGACCTCGCGGCGGCGGTCCAGTTCAACGCCCCGGTCCTGCTCGCCGGCGTGGTCACCGCATACCTCTGGACCGGCTGGGTGCTCGAACGGCTCGGGGTCGTAGCCCTTCCGCTCCCGCGGCTCACACCCCGTCGCCGCCGCTGGCTCCTGGTCCTGTCCGTGGCGGCCGCGCTGGTGTTCATGGTGGTCAGAAACCTGCCGTGGGCGCCGTTCACCGACCTGCGTGTGTAGGGCGGGACGGCAGGTCGGGACCGGGCAGCCGCGGCGGCGCCGGACCGGCTACGTCAAGGCTTCCTTGACGAGCTGGAAGTACTGGTCACCCCGGACCACGCGGTAGTCCTGCCCGAGCGACTCGGCCACCTCTGCGACGTCCGCGGGAGTCATCCCCCACGCGAGCACGCCGATCGCGAGGAACAGCGGGGAGGTGCCGTCCCACCCCTCGGCGGCCTCGGCGATGGCGTTCTTCGCCTCGTCGACCGCGCCGACCCCGCGGATCGTCGAGAGCGGCGCGCTCCCCTGCAACAGGGACGTCTTGGTCGTGCCGCCCCAGTTGAGGAAGAGGCCCAGCGGCTCCACGTCGTCGACGTACGCCCGGGCCTTGGACTCCGTCAGGTCGATGTCGGCACCGTCGATGCGGTTCAGGACGTACACGATGTCCATGCCGGTGGCGTCCATGTAGCGCCTGGTCTGACCAGAGAAGCTCGCGAACGTGTCGTCGGGCCACGGCGTCGGGTAGATGTATCCCGCGCCGGACGGGCCGGCGACCAGCAGGTCGTTCGGGGTGGCGGTGCGCTGGAAGTAGCTCAGGAAGTTCGGTGCGGCGTCCTTCAGCAGCGGCGACGTCGTCCAGTTGATCGGGACGCTCCCGCGGCCGGGGTGGTCCCACAGGCTGCGGAGCCGGTGCTCGTTGTACTGCAGGTTGTCGCCCTCGGACATCGTGAACGTGACGTAGACCTTGTTCTCCAGCGGGACCTTCGGCGCCGGCTTCTGGCTGTCCCGGATCGGCGCGCGGGCACCGGAGTGCACGCTCATGTTCTCGAACCAGTCGGCGGCCAGGACGTAGACGCCGTGGCGCGACGCGAGCTCGGTACCCCCGAACTCTCCCGCGACGTCCTGGGCGAACCAGCCGAGGTAGGGCGTGTAGGGCGCGACCTCGGACATGATCCGCTCGAAGAGCTCACGTTCGGCCGCGACGTTCGGGTCGAGCCAGAAGGTCATCGCCCGGTTGGCGACGGCGTAGTCGCGGAGGTACGCGAACGCCACCTTGTGGGGACGGTCCGGCTCGGTGTCCGTCACCGAGACGGTGTACTCGTTCCACATCTCGACCGACAGGGACAGCGCCTGCGCGCCCTCGGGCACGTCGAACCGGTACACGAAGTACCTGCTGTTGTCCGCGAACCGGTGCGGCGGTGGGCCGTCGCTGACCTGGGAGTTCTCGGCGTCGAAGAGGAACGGCTCCTCCGCGTCGCTGCCCGGGACGAAGTCCGCCACGGTCGCGCCGTCCGCGGTCACCGTCACGTGGGTGACGGCAGCGCCCCACCCGTCGCCCGTGAACGCGTCGTCGAACCGCACCCAGACCGCCGGGCCGCCGAGCTGGTCCGACAGGTCGAACTCGTGGACGTCGCGGTTGGAGGCGTCGTGGACGTGGGCGTCCACCGTGGCGAGCGTGGTGTAGCCGGGGGGTACGCCCGGTGGCAGGCTGACGTCCTTCTGCGGCGGCAGGCCGATCAGCATGCGGTGCGTGGTGTGCGGCCAGAGCTCGCTGAACTGCCACTCGTACGCCGCGATCCGGGAGTCGAACCGTCCGCGCAGGTCCTCGAGCACCTTCAGACCGTGGTCGCTCGACAGCCTGCCGGCCAGCTCGGGGCTCACCACGACCGCGTTCCGCAACCCCGCAAGGGTGGTCGCGACGTTGATCGAGTCGGGGACCTCAGGGTCGTAGACGATGGTCCCCCGCGCCTCGCCGCGGTACTTCGACACGAGGTCCCACGCGTCGTCGTGCTCGGTGAAGGGAACGCCGATGCCCTCGAGCCAGGTCGTACGCCCCTCGCCGTTGGTGGCGTCGTCGCCGATCAGGTAGATGCGCGGCCTCGTCCGGTTGACGACGCCCTGCAGGGTGCCGAGGAGAAGGCGCTCGTCGCCGGACAGCGTGGTGATGTCGGCGACGTCCAGCCGCTGCAGCGGCGCGAAGTGCGGGAGAGCCTGCCGGGCCGGCCAGCTGATGCCGCCGGACGTGGTCGCCGCGACGGCACTCGGCACACCGACCGCGGAAGCGACGACGCCCACCGCCGTTCCTCCCAGCACCGCCCGCCGGGTGAGTCCCCGCCGTCCACCACCGCTCGCCTGCTGCTCGGACTGAAGGCGCACCTGTCCACGTGTCGGTCGCATCGTGAGTTCCCCACCCCTGGTGCCCGCTCCTGGCGAGCAAGCGCTCTCCCTCAACCAGCAAAGGGAGTTGGTCGAGAGCGATTGTGGAGGACGCCGATCACGGCCACAAGGACCTGGCCGCAGGAGGCCGCTCGACCCCCTGCGGCGGGTCGTCGGCTAACGGGTCCGGAGCACGTCCGCGAGCTGGTCGACAGCCCAGTCGAGGTCGGCCTGTTCGACCACAAGAGGCGGTGCGAGCCGGATCGTGGAGCCGTGCGTGTCCTTGGCGAGGACGCCGCGCTCGGCGAGTGCCGCGCAGATGTCGCGGCCGGTTCCGAGGGCCGGATCGACGTCGATGCCGGCCCACAGCCCGACGCCGCGTACGGCGTGCAGGCCCGCTCCGACCAGGCCTCGGAGCCGTTCGTGCAGGACGAGCCCGAGGTCGCGCGCCCGCGCCTGGTAGGTCCCCTCCCGGAGCAGACCGACGACGGAGCGCCCCACCGCACACGCGAGCGGGTTGCCGCCGAACGTGCTGCCGTGCTGTCCCGGCTGCACCACGCGGAGGACGTCGGACGCGCCGACGACCGCGGAGACGGGCACCACTCCCCCGCCGAGGGCCTTGCCGAGGATGTACAGATCGGGCACGACGCCGGCGAGCTCGCACGCGAACGTGCTACCCGTCCGGCCGAGCCCGGACTGGATCTCGTCGGCGAGGAAGAGGACGCCGCGACGGGTACACAGCCGGCGAACCTCGGCGAGGTAGCCCTCGGGTGGCACGATGACGCCCGCCTCGCCCTGGATCGGCTCGAGCAGCACGGCGACCGTCGTCTCGTCGACCGCGTCCGCGAGTGCGCCGGCGTCGCCGTACGGCACGGTCCGAAAGCCCGGCGTGTAGGGACCGTAGTGGTCGCGTGCCTCGGGGTCGTCGGAGAAGCTGACGATGCTGATCGTCCGGCCGTGGAAGTTGCCGCTCGCCACGACGATCGTCGCCTGCTCGTCGGGCACGCCCTTGACCTCGTACCCCCACTTGCGGGCGAGCTTGAGGGCGGTCTCCACCGCTTCGGCACCGGTGTTCATGGGCAGCACCATGGGCTCGCCCACGAACCCGCTCGCCCGGACCAGGTGCGCGAGCTCGGCACAGAACGGACCGAACTGGTCGTGGTGGAACGCCCTGCTGGTCAGGGTCAGCCGGTCGAGCTGTGCCCGTGCCGCCGCCAGGATCTGCGGGTGCCGGTGCCCGAAGTTCAGGGCGGAGTAGCCGGCCAGGCAGTCGAGGTAGCGGCGGCCGTCGACGTCGGTCACCCAGGCGCCCTCGGCCTCTGCGACGACGACGGGCAACGGGTGGTAGTTGTGCGCGGCGTACTGCTCGGCGAGCGCGATGTGGGCGGGTGCACGGGAGGTCACGTCACTGATCATCGCCCGCCCCCATCGTCGTCGCGGTGACATCGGCCCGCGCGGCGCCGGGTGCCGCTCCCTGGGCCGAGGTCGGCTCTGTGGCCGGTCGGATCTCGAGGGTGCAGCACTTCGGGCCGCCGCCGGACTTGCGCAGCTCCGACACGTCGACCGTCACGGGCTCGAAGCCGCGGGCCGTGAGCTGGTGGATCAGGCCGGTCGCCTGGACGGGCAGCACGACGTGCAGTCCGTCGGAGACCGCGTTCAGGCCGAGCACCATCGTGTCGGCCTCGTCGGCGAGGATCGCGTCGGGATACAGGTCGCGGAGGAGTTCCTGGCTCTCCGGCGCGAACGCCCGCGGGTAGTACGCGATCGTGTGGTCGTCGAGGATCGCGAGCGCGGTGTCGAGGTGGTACAGCCGCGGGTCGACCAGTTCGAGGGACACGACCGGTCGCCCGACGAGCTCCTCGAGCTCGCGGTGGGCGCCCGGATCGGTACGGAAGCCGGTGCCGGCGAGGATCCGTTCCGGTGTCGTGAGGAAGTCGCCCTCTCCCTCGGCCGCTGCCAGCGGGAGGTAGGTGTCCCGGACTCCGTGCTCGGGACCGTGGGTCTTGAACCACTCGAGGTAGCGCACCGCCTCCGGCAGCCGCTCGACGTGGCGGAACCGCGACCCGAACACCCGCCCGTCGACGACGACCGCGCCGTTGGCGGCGAACACCATGTCGGGCAGTCCGGGTGCGGGATCGATCAGGCTGACCTCGTGACCGAGCTGGACGTAGGTGTCCCGGAGGCTCTCCCACTGGGCGAGCGCGCGCTCGGTGTCCACCGCGCCGTCCGGGTCGTCGGGGCGCATCCACGGGTTGATGGCGTACGCGATGGAGAAGTAGGTCGGTGGGCACATGAGGTAGTGCCGGCGCGTCGCGGTCCGCTGGACCGCGAACTCCGCCGGCCGCTGCTCGGGGACCAGCGGGTCGTTGCCTCCGAAGCCGTGCGCGCTCATCGGACCTCCGGAACGTCGGGTTGCCATGCCATGAGCGTACGGAGCCCCAGACGGCCGATCCAATGCGCGCCACGTGCGGTATGACGGCGATTCGTTGCGTGAAATGGCTAGCAGCCGGCCGATCGTTGCGTCGTTCTGCCCGACGATGAAGACTCGCCGGAATCGCCGGGTTTCGGGTGCTTCCGGTCGGGTCGCCGGGACGCGCCGCGTGGGCGGGCGTGAGGGGTCCGTCAGGGTCAGCCCCCTGAGCTGAGCCCAGGACGGTCGAGGAGTCGGGACAGCACGAGCACGCTCTTGGTGCGGGCGACGTACGGCTCGGCGTTCATCCGTTCGAGGACCTCCTCGAAGTGCCGGATGTCCGCAGCGAGCACGTGGACCAGCGCGTCCGCCTCGCCCGTGAGCGTGCATGCGGAGACGACCTCGGGAAACCTCGCCACGCCGTCCCTGATCGTCGTGGGAGACGTCTTGCCCTGGCAGTACAGCTCGACGTACGCCTCGGTGGTCCACCCGAGTGCACGCGGCTCGACCTTGGCAGTGAAGCCGGTGATCGTCCCGGACTTACGGAGCCGGTCGACCCTCCGCTTGACCGCAGGCGCCGACAGCCCGACCTGTGCGCCGATGTCGGCGAAGCTCGCCCGCCCGTCCTCGAGCAGGCAGGCCACGATCCGTTCGTCGAGTGGGTCGAGACGCATCCGTCACACTCCTTCGCCCCGTCGCGGCCGGCTCTCGTCGGCACACCGCACCACATGCGTGCGAGCTGGCGCACGATCGTGGTGGCGATGCGCCGACACACCGATCATGCCGGTTCGCCTGGCGTAGGCTCGCGCACCATGCCCGACGGACGTCTCGTGGTGCTGGTCAACGGTCTACCCGCCGCCGGCAAGTCGACGCTGGCACCGCTGCTCTCGCGGGCGCTCGGCCTGCCGTTGTTCGGCAAGGACGTCATCAAGGAGACGCACGCCGACGTCCTCGGCGTGGAACCGCCGGACGGACGTTCGCAACGGCAGTGGAACGCCGCGCTCGGCCGCGCCGCCAGCCAGACGATGTGGGCGTTGCTCGGCCACGCGCCCGCGGGTGCCGTCCTCGAGAGCTCGTGGCGGTCCGACGTACGCGAGCTGGCCGCCGCGGGCCTGGCCAGCGCGGGCGTATACCGGCCGGTGGAGGTGTGGTGCGACGTGCCGCCGGACCTGGCCTGGGAGAGGTACGTCGCACGGTGGCCGTCGAACCACCCGGTGCACGGTGCCCTGATGGACCGCGGCAGCGAGTGGGCCCGGATGCTCAGACACGCCGAGCCGCTGGGACTCGGTCCGGTACGCCGTATCGACACCACCCGACCGGTCGACGTGGACGCGGTGGCGGCCTGGTGCCGAGCGGCCGGCGCGGGGGCAGAGGCAGCGCCGAACTTCTCAGAATCCGCAGCGCCGACTCTTTCAGAAAACCAGATCGGAGCCCTGGAAAACAAGGCTTGAACTTGACTGCCGGCGGCTCTCACACTCGAGCCTGTGATCTCGAGTCCCGCGATTTCTGATGCCGCCATCTCCGAGCCGTCCAGCTGGGATCCGTTCGGCACGCTTGCGAACACGTTGTGGATCTGCGGCGGACAGTGGGCCGGGAAGTCCACGGTCGTACGCATCCTCGCCAAGAGGTTCGGTGTCACCGCCTACCACTACGACTACCACGACGGGCGCGGGCACAACGACCGCCGGATCGCCTTGCGGGCAAGGAACGGCGAACCACTCGACGCGCCGGATCCGGAGTGGGTCTGGGTGGAGCAGCCACCGGAAGAGATGGCGCAAGACACCATTGACAGCTTCGGCGCGCGCTTCGAATGGGTTCTCGACGACCTGCGCGGGCTGGTCACGGGTCGCCCGCTGATCGCCGAGGGCTGGGGGCTGCGGCCCGACCTGGTGGCGCCGATGCTCGACTCACCGCGGCGGATGCTGGTGATGGTGCCGACCGAGGAGTTCCGCGCGCACCAGCTGCGCACCCTCGAACGCGCCCGCGCGACCTCGTTCCAGGTGAGCGATCCGGAGAGAGCGCAGCGGAACCGGGTCGCTCGCGACCGGCTCGTTGCGGACGAGGCCGTGCGCGCGGCGCGACGGCACAGGATGCGGGTGGTCGACGTCGACGGAAGCCGGGACGCGGAAGCTGTTGCCGACCTCGTGGCGGACCACTTCGAGCCCTACCTCGGCCGGGCTCAGACCGACCGCAGGCGTTAGGACCCTAGGACGCCTGGACGCTCTCCTCCGCGTCGGCGGCGGCCAGCGCATCGACCTCGGATCGGCTGTGGCGTCGCGCCGGCGCACTGCCGAGGCCCATTCTCGTCATGACCTTGCCGACCAGGAGGCCGAGGAGCGGCAGCCCGATGGCGGCGACGTAGAAGATCGTCCACTCCCCCAGCACGACGGCGATGCCGGCGATGACGGACCCGACCATGATGATCGCGACCGCGGTCCAGGCCGCTGGGCTGTTGCCGTGTCCGTGGTGCTTCGTGCGGTCCTGAGGGTCAGCCATGACTGTCTCTCCTTCGACGTTCGGCGCCCATTCTGTCGCACCCATCCCGCCGGGCGGTCCCGAGGGCCGAAGGACGGCGCCCTACTGCCGGGTCGTCGGGTCCTCGCCGCGGTCGAGGGCTGCCCAGGGGTCCTCGGACGTACGCGCCTTCCGTGCCGCCGTCGGGGCGTCGTACCTCGCGCCCATGGCCGGCCAGCGCCCACTCCTCGCCACCGTCAGCACACCGCCTGCCGCGACGAGAAGACCGCCCACCAGCGCGACCGCGGGCCAGGCCGTCGTCGCGAGCTCGGCCACCTCGGCGCCGCGGCCCGACGACCCGCCGGCCCGCTCGAGCGCCGCCTCCGCCACCGCGCGCTGGCCGGACCAGAACAGCACGCTCGCCGTCACGAGCGCCGCGGCGGCCAGCACGACCACGGCGCCGACCACGGCCCGGGCCCGACGCCTGGTCGCGAGGAGCGCCACGACCCCGGCCAGGGCGACCAGCCCGGTCGCCCGTACGACCGGAGCCGCCTCGGCCCCTGCCACCTGGACCCGCACGGCCGGGAAGCCCGGAACGACCCACGCCGCCGAGACCCACGTCCGGCTGCTGGCGAGCAGCACCAGTGCCGCACCGGCGAGAACCAGGACGACGGCGAGCACCAGCTCCCTGCGTCCGGTCATGGCTGGGTGAACGTCTCGGCGACCGCGACGGCGCGGAGTGCGGCGGCCGCCTTGCTGCGGGTTTCGGCGTCCTCGGCCGGCGGGTCCGAGTCGGCGACGATGCCGCCGCCGGCCTGGACGTAGGCGACCCCGTCGCGCAGCAGCGCGGTCCGGATCGCGATCGCGGCGTCGAGGTCGCCGGCGAAGTCGAGGTAGCCGACCACCCCGCCGTAGAGTCCGCGCCGGGTGGGCTCGAGCTCCTCGATGATCTCCATCGCCCGTGGCTTGGGCGCGCCGGACAGGGTGCCGGCCGGGAAGCACGCGCACAGAGCGTCGAACGACGTGCGGTCAGGGGCGAGCCGGCCCACCACCGTCGACTCCAGGTGCATCACGTGGCTGTACCTGCGTACGGTCATGAAGTCGACCACCTCGACGCTTCCGGGCGCGCACACCCGGCCGAGGTCGTTGCGGCCGAGGTCGACGAGCATCAGGTGCTCGGCCCGCTCCTTCTCGTCGCCGAGCAGTTCGACCTCGAGCGCATGGTCCTGCTCGGGTGTCGAGCCGCGCGGGCGGGTCCCGGCGATCGGGTGCGTCATCGCCCGCTCCCCCGTCACCGTGACCAGCGCCTCCGGGCTCGATCCCACGATGTCGAAGTCGTCGAACCGCAGGAGATACATGTACGGCGAGGGGTTGGAGAACCGCAGCACGCGGTAGATGTCGAACGCGCGCGCGGTCGTGCGCCGCTCGAACCGCTGGGACACGACGACCTGGAACGCCTCGCCGGCCCGGATGGCCTCCTTGGCCTTCTCGACCGCCGCCATGTGTTCCTCCGCGGTCCGCCGGCGTTCGTACGCCGGAGGAGCCTGCAGGTCGGCAGCGGTGACGAACAACGGCGTCGGCTGGGCCAACGCCTTGGTCATGGCGTCCAGCCGTTCGACTGCTCCCGACCAGGCCTGGTCGATCCGTTCGTTGCTGTCGTCCCAGTTGACGGCATTGGCGATCAGCAGCAGCGTGCCGTCCTCGTGGTCGAGCACGGCAAGGTCCGTGGCGAGCATGAGCGACAGCTCGGGCAGGTGGAGGTCGTCGTGGGTCAGGTCGGGCAGGCGTTCGAGCCGGCGTACGGCGTCGTAGCCGATGTAGCCGACCAGCCCACCAGTCAGCGGCGGCAGCCCTGGCAGGTGGGGCGTGTGCAGCCGGGCGAGGCTCTCGCGGACGGCGTCGAGCGGGTCGCCGCCCGACGGCAGCCCGACGGGCGGGGTGCCGAGCCAGTGCGCGACGCCGTCGCGCTCGGTGAGGGTGGCGGCGGAGCGGACGCCGATGAAGGAGTACCTGCCCCAGACCCCGCCCTGCTCGGCGGACTCGAAGAGGAACGTGCCCGGCTCGTCGCGGGCCAGCTTGGCGTAGACACCGAGGGGCGTCTCGGCGTCCGCCAGCAGCTTGCGGGTCACCGGGATGACACGGCGCTTCAGACCTGCCGGCGCGGAGTCGGACCCCGGCGTGCCGGGGTTCGTGCCGAGGGCGAGCGCACGGAACCCGGCGAGGTCCGGCGTGATCGTGCCGAGTGTCGTCACGGCCGGCTCCCGGTCACGGCGTGCAGGTCGTCGGCGTCGAAGCAGGTCCGCTCGCCGGTGTGACAGGCCGGTCCCTCCTGGTCGACCTTGACCAGCAGGCTGTCGCCGTCGCAGTCGAGCCGGACCTCCTTGACCCATTGGCGGTGCCCGGAAGACTCGCCTTTGACCCAGTACGTCCCGCGGCTGCGGCTCCAGAACGTCGTACGCCCGGTGGTCAGGGTGCGGTGCAACGCCTCGTCGTCCATCCAGCCGACCATGAGAACCTCGCCGCTGTCGTGCTGCTGGATGACGGCCGTGACGAGGCCGTCGGCGTCCCGTTTGAGGCGCGCGGCGATCTCGGGGGCGAGTGCGCTCCAGGTGCTCGGCATGTCGGCCATTCTTGCGGTCTGCGGGCGGGCGGCCCCGGTCGGGTACGCCCGTCGGATAGCTGCTCCCGTGTCGGCGACCGGAGCGGCCCCGAGTACCAGGGATGATAGGCAGGGTGACCGCCCAGCAGGCCCCGACGCGGCCGCGCCACCTCGTTGTCGGACGACTCGCCGGCGCCTGCGTCCTGATGGCCGTCGCCTGGGTCGGCTCGGGGCTCCGCAGCCATACCTGGCCGCCGACGATCATGGTCGCGGCGGCCGCGCTGGCGACCGCCGTCCTCGCCTTCCGGAGGCCGACCGGCCGCCGCGAGCGCGGTGTCCGGACGGGGCTCCGGCGCTCGGTCGTGGCCTGGAGTGTCCTGATCGGCGTGGGCCTACTCTGGGAGGCGTACGCGTTCTTCCACCAGCCCGCTCCCACTGTCAGCAGCTACGCCTACCCGACGCTCTCGACGCTCGCGGATCCGTTGCTCGAGTTCCGCGGGGTCCGCTTCGCCGGGTGGCTGATCTGGTTCGGCGCCGGTATCCGGTTGGCGCGACCATGACCAGTCGTACCGTCGTCATCTCGGGGTTCGTCGTCCTGTTCGCCGCGGCCGGCGTCCTGCTGGTGGTCTCGTGGTTCCGGCCGGACCGCCTCGCGAGGTTCTCCGCCGCGCTCACGCACGTGACCAGGCCGGCGAGCCTGCGGATCCTCGTCCTGTTCGTGTGGGCCTGGCTCGGCTGGCACTTCCTGGCGCGGTAGTCACGCACCCGCGGTGCTGCCGGAGGGCGAGGTTCCTGGCAGGCTGAGGGCCCATGCCCACCCGTGACCCCAGCCGTGAGTCTGGTCCCGACGCCTCCACCGCCTCCCGGCCGGACGCCGCCAGCGGGTTCTTCTCCTCCTTCGAGGCCGGCGACCCGCCACCGCTGCTCGCGCCGACCACCGACGGCGAGACGACCTCCGACGGTGCCGGCGGCGGTGCCGCTCGGTCGTCCGGAACGGGGATCGTGAGCTGTGTCGTCGACAGCGGCCCCACCACCTCGCCCACCGCGAAACCGCTGGTGGGTTTCAGCGGGACCCGGGCGCTGCGCTTCGACGGCGAACTGGTGGCGGAGGGCCGCGCCCAGGCGTCCTGTGTGCTGTTCGACGTCGAGCTCTGCGTCACGCCCGAGACCGAGCTGTCGTACGTCCTGTTCCCCCACCTCACCCCCGGCGATCCGCACTACGCCTCGACCTACGCCGCGGTCGACCTGGCCTTCGCCGACGGCACCCGCCTCAGCCAGCTCGGCGCCCGCGACCAGCACGGCGCCGTCGCGAGCCCGCGCGGACAGGGCGACTCGAAAACCCTGTCGGCCGACCAGTGGAACGCAAAGCGAGTGGCGCTCGGCACGGTCGCCGCGGGTCGGACGATCACGGGAATCCTGCTCGCCTACGACGGTCCGCCAGGGCCTGGCAGTTTCCGCGGCTGGGTCGACGATATCCGCGTCGACACGGCCTCGGTGCCCGAGCACACCGGCGGCTCGGTGCGGCCGTCGGACCTCGTGCTCACCACCCGGGGCACGAACTCCACCGGTGCCTTCTCGCGCGGCAACAACATCCCGGCGACCGCGGTGCCGCACGGCTTCAACTTCTGGGTGCCCGTCACCGACGCCGGCTCCACCACCTGGCTGTACGAGTACCAGCGGGCCAACAACGCGGACAACCGTCCGGAGCTCCAGGCCTTCGCACTCAGCCACGAGACCAGCCCCTGGATGGGCGACCGGCAGACCTTCCAGGTGATGCCGAGCGACCGCGAGGGCACGCCGGACGCCGACCGGGTGGGACGTGCGCTCGCGTTCGGGCACGAGAACGAGATCGCCCGGCCGCACCACTACGCGGTGACGTTCGACAACGGCCTGCGGACCGAGATCGCACCGACCGACCACGCGGCGATGTTCCGGTTCACGTTCACCGCGGACACGTCCACGCTGGTGTTCAACAACGTCGACCGCAATGCCGGGTTGACACTCTACGCGGACGGCGTTGTCACGGGCTACTCCGACGTCCGCAGCCGGCTCTCCAACGGGGCGACGCGGATGTTCGTGTACGCGACCTTCGACCGGCCGGTGGTCTCGAGCGGCCGCCCCACCGGTGCGGACGACCGTGCCGAGGCCTGTGCGTACATGCGTTTCGACACCTCGGGCCGCGACAAGACCGTCACCATGCGGATCGCGACCTCGCTGATCAGCGTCGAGCAGGCGCGCGCCAACCTCGCCCTGGAGCTGCCGCCCGGCGATACCTTCAACGACGTCCGCGACCGCGCGCGGCAGTTGTGGGACGACCGGCTCTCGGTGATCGAGGTGGAGGGTGCGAGCCACGACCAACTGGTCACGCTCTACTCCAACCTGTACCGGCTGTTCCTCTACCCGAACTTCGCGTACGAGAACACCGGCACGGCGGACGCGCCCGTCTACGCGCACGCGGTCCAGTCGTCGGTGACCACTCCGGCCAGCACGCCGACGGCGACGGGTGCCCAGGTGCTGCCGGGCAAGGTCCATGTCAACAACGGGTTCTGGGACACCTACCGCACCACCTGGCCGGCGTACGCCCTGCTGACGCCACGCCTTGCCGGCGAGTTCGTCGACGGCTTCCTCCAGCAGTACCGCGACGGCGGCTGGGTGTCCCGGTGGTCCTCGCCCGGATACGCCAACCTGATGGTGGGTACGAGCTCCGACGTCGCGTTCGCCGACGCGTATCTCAAGGGAGTCGAGGGATTCGACGTCGAGGCTGCCTACGACGCGGCCGTGAAGAACGCGACGGTCTGCCCGCCGGACGACCACGTGGGCCGCAAGGGCTTCGACACGGCGGTGTTCCTCGGCTACACCGCCGAGGAGTCCACCCACGAGGCGATGTCGTGGGCGCTGGACGGTTACATCAACGACTTCGGCATCGCCATGATGGCGAAGGCTCTGGCCGAACGCGCCCGCCCGGACGACCCGCGGGCGGCGCGCTATCGCGAGGAGTTCACGTACTTCCTCGACCGAGCCCTGGGCTACGTCCATCTGTTCGACCCGTCCGTGGGCTTCTTCCAGGGCAGGCGTACCGACGGCAGCTGGCGGCTCGGCCGCACCGAGTTCGACCCACGGGTGTGGGGTTTCGACTACACCGAGACCAACGCCTGGAACATGGCGTTCCACGTCCCACACGACGGCCGCGGACTCGCGAACCTCTACGGAGGAAGGGACCAGCTCGCCCGCAAGCTGGACGAGTTCTTCGCCACGCCAGAGACAGGCGAGGCGGCGTTCAAGGGCTCGTACGGCACCGTCATCCACGAGATGACCGAGGCGCGCGACGTCCGGATGGGAATGTACGGCCACAGCAACCAACCGGCGCACCACATCGCCTACATGTACGACTACGCCGGGCAGCCGGCCAAGGCCCAGGAGAAGGTCCGCGAGGTGCTCGCCCGGCTGTACCTCGGCAGCGAGATCGGCCAGGGCTATCCCGGTGACGAGGACAACGGCGAGATGTCGGCCTGGCAGGTCCTGAGCGCCCTGGGGTTCTATCCGCTGCAGATGGGAAGCCCCTTCTACGCCGTCGGTTCGCCGCTCTTCACCAGGGCGACGGTCCACCTCGAGAACGGCAACGACCTCGTGGTCAGCGCGCCGGGCAACAGCCCGGACAACGTGTACGTCCAGGGTCTGACGGTCAACGGCGAGCCGTGGGATCGCACGTACCTCCCCCACGACCTGCTCGCCGCCGGCGCCGTGCTGGAGTTCGCGATGGGTCCCACGCCGTCGGCGTGGGGTACGGAGCCGGCCGCCGCGCCGCCGTCGATCACCACGGACGACGCCGTTCCGGCGCCGCGCACCGACGTCACCGGCAGCGGCGTGTCGACCGCGAGCGAAGGGGTCGACGTCGCGGCGCTGGTCGACAACCGCTCCGCGACCGGAGCGGGGTTCGGCGCGGGACCGCCGCACTGGGTGCAACATCGCCTTGACACCCCGCGGCTAGTGGACGTCTACACGTTGACCTCGGACGCACTCGGAGGCGACCCGGCGGGCTGGCGCCTCCTGGGCTCATCCGACGGCGAGACGTGGGACCTGCTCGACGAACGTACGGACGAGGAGTTCCGCTGGCGGCGCCAGACCCGGCCGTTCGCGGTCGCGCGACCGGGTGCGTTCGCGTGGTACCGCCTGGAGTTCACCGGCGGCCCGTTCCGGCTCGCCGAGATCGAGCTCCTGGCGCGTCCGACGCGGGACTGAGCCGGTCAGGGTCACCACGCGTCACGTCACCTCGATCGCGGCGCCGCACACCTCGCACCGGGTCGGCGGCTCCTCGTCGGCAAGCCGTCCGCACTCCGGGCAGACCCGCGGCAGCCAGCAGAACGGGGTCGCCCCCTTCGTCAGGTCGGTCCTCGTCCCGCGCCATCGCCACCTCCCGCAGCACGCTGTCCTGATGGTCGCACGCCGGCACAACGCGGTCCGGTCGGGCTTGCGCGCCCTCCCTACGATCGGACGCATGACCGATCACGCCCAGGCCGAACGCGCGGCACTCGCCGACCTCCTCGACGCCGAAGGCCCCGAAGCGCCGACCCTGTGCAGAGGTTGGACGACCGCCGACCTCGCCGCTCATCTCGTGATCCGCGAGAGCGACCCGCTCAACGCGACCGGGATCATGTTCGGTCCGCTCGCCGGGAGAACCCGGGCGGCGATGAGCGGTCTCGTCACCCGGCTCGGCTACCGCGAGGTCGTCGACCGGTTCCGGAAGGGTCCACCGCGGTGGTCGCCGGCCCGGCTCGGAGCCGTCGACCAGGCCATCAACACGGCGGAGTTCTTCGTCCACCACGAGGATGTCCGCCGGGCCAGGCCCACGTGGGAACGGCGTGAGATCCCGGCCGACCTCGAGCGGTTTCTGTGGGGACGCGTCTCGCGCGGTGGGAGGTTCCTTCTCCGCCGGGTCGCGGTCGGTGTCCTGGTGGCGCGGCCCGACGGCACGACGGTCCGGGTCCGCGGTGGCGAGCCGACCGCGGTGCTCACCGGCGAACCCAGCGAGCTCGCGCTGTTCATGTTCGGCCGCAAGGACGCCGCCCAGGTCCACCTCAGCGGACCGGACGAAGCGGTGGAGGCGTTGGCGGTCGCTCCGCTCGGTGTCTGAGACCGCGCCCGCGTGCTAGCCTCGCAGCGTTGTTCCGGCACCCCGATCCAACCAGGTCCGGAGCACCATCCAGCACCACCAAGGCACTAGACGACAGCACCAAGCAGCAGACGACAGGGGAGCGCGAAAGCGCTGAGAGTGCGGGGCCACCGACGGTGGCAGACCGCAGACCCTCGAACCTGATCTGGGTAATTCCAGCGCAGGAAGTCGGTCTGTCCGGCACGGCACACGTGGCGGCGCACCTGTCCAGCCAGCTCTGACGGACAGGTGGAATCCGCCCACGCGGACCGCGTACGGCGCAGAACTCTTCGCCCTTGCCTCTGCTCGAGCAGAGAGGGCTTCCGATGACTCGTGACACGACGGCCACCTCGCCGCACGCCCAGGTGGCAAGCCGGCGTTGGCGTACGGTCGACATCATCGTCGCGGCCGTCGTCGCCGCGGCGTTCGGCGTGGTCTTCGCCGGCTGGAACGCGCTGTGGGCAGCGACCAGCCCGGCG
Organism: uncultured Actinomycetota bacterium; assembly: GCA_963721745.1. Taxonomy (GTDB): domain Bacteria; phylum Actinomycetota; class Actinomycetes; order Propionibacteriales; family Actinopolymorphaceae; genus Thermasporomyces. The sequence continues at coordinate 839,325 of CAVRKO010000013.1, forward strand.
TTCGCCGGGTTCCCGCCCGTGCAGGCGATCATGTACGGCATGTGGCTCGTGCCCGGCGTCCTGGGCGGCCTGCTCATCCGCAAGCCCGGCGCGGCGGTCTTCACCGAACTCGTCGCCGCCACGGTGTCGGTCTTCTTCGGTGGGTACTCGCCGATGGCGATCGTGCTGTACGGACTTGTGGAAGGGCTCGGCGCCGAGGTCGTGTTCGCGGCGTTCGGGTACCGCCGGTGGCGTCTCCCGGTCGTGCTCCTGGCCGCGTTCGGTGCCGGCCTCGTGCCGGCCGTCCTCGACAACGTGCTCTACAACGCGAAGTGGGCGTTCTCGTGGATGCTGGTCTATGCCGTCCTGGTGATCCTCAGCTCGGTCGCGCTGGCGGGCACCGGCAGCTTCGCCCTGGTGCGCGAACTCGCCCGCACCGGTGTCCTCGCACCGTTCGCCTCGGGCCGGGAGCAGTCCGCGACATGACCGGCTCACCGCTGGCGGTCCGGGCCCGCGGATGGGGCTACCGGCACGCCGGCCGGCGGGCCTGGGCGATCCGTGGCGTCGACCTCGACATCGAGCCCGGTGAGCGCGTCCTGCTGCTCGGACCGTCCGGCGCGGGCAAGAGCACCCTGCTCGCGCGGGCTGGCCGGTCTGCTCGACCCCGACGGCGGCGAGGTCGAGGGCTCGCTCACCGTCGGCGGCGCCGACCCGCCGACGCGCGGGACCGGACCGGCCTCGTCGTTGCAGGATCCCGAGAGCCAGCTCGTCATGGCCCGCGCCGGCGACGACGTGGCGTTCGGGCTGGAGAACCGCGAGGTCCCCACCGAACGGATCTGGCCGCGGGTGGACGCGGCGCTGGCGCGCATCGGCTTCCCGTACGGCCGCGACCATCCGACCGAGCGGCTCTCGGGCGGCGAGACAGCAGCGCCTGGTGCTCGCCGGCATGGTCGCCCTCGAGCCCGGACCTGCTGCTGCTGGACGAGCCCACGGCGAACCTCGACCCGGACGGGTGCGGCGCTGGTCCGGGACGCGTGGCCCGGATCGTCGCCGGCACGGCGCGCGACCCTCGCTCATGGTCGAGCACCGCGTGGCCGACGGTGCTCGACTCGTCGACCGGGTCGTGGTGCTCGGAGCCCGGCGGCGGCGTGCTCGCGGACGGGCCGCCCGCGAAGCGTCTTCGCCGCCGAGGCGTCGCGAGCTCGCCGCGGCCGGTGTCTGGGTGCCGGGAGCGCCGCGTCCGCCGGCGCGACGACCCTCGTCCGCCACGCCGGAGCCGATGCTCAGCGGCCGACGAGGTGTCGGTTCGCCTATCCGCACGCCGACCGCATCGCCCTCGCGTGATGCCGACCGATCGACGCTGCGGTCCGGCCGAGGTGCTGGCGGTCACGGGTCCGAACGGCTCGGGCAAGTCGACGCTCGCCATGCTGCTGGCCGGCCTGCTCGCACCGACCGCGGGACCGACGGGTAAGCGGGTGCCTGCGGCCCCGGCCGACGCGACGCCGCGGACGCCGGCCCTTCTCCGCCGGGACCGGCGACTCGGCCGCTGCACCGGTGGCGGGCCAGCTCCTTGGTCCACCGGTCGTCGGCACCGTCTTCCAGGACCCCGAGCACCAGTTCCTGACCCAGACCGTCGCCGACGAGCTCGCGCTCGGACCGCGGCTGGCCGGGCTACCCGCTGCCGCCGTCGACGCCACGGTCGACGACCTGCTCGAACGACTGCGCCTCGCGCACCTCGCCGGCGCGAACCCGTTCACGCTGTCCGGCGGCGAGAAACGCCGGCTGTCGGTCGCCACCGCGCTCGCCGCCGCCCCCTGCGTGCTCGTCCTCGACGAGCCGACGTTCGGACAGGACCGGCGTACCTGGCTGGAGCTTCTCGAGCTGCTCCGCGACCTTCGCGATGCGGGCCACGCCCTCTGCGCCGTCAGCCACGACGCCGACTTCGTCGCCGCCCTCGCCGACCGCGAGCTCCGGGTCAGTGCGGGCCGGGTGGCCGCATGAGCTGTGCTGGCCGAACCCATCGTCGGCGACCCGCAGGCACCGCTCGCCCGGCTCAACCCGGTGGCGAAGCTCGGCGCCGCCACGGTCGTGATCCTCGGGCTGCTCCTGACCGGGGACGCGGTGACGCCCGCGCTCGTCCTTCTCGCCGAGCTCGGTGCGGTCGCGGCCGCCGGGGTGCGGTGGAGGATTCTCGTCCGCAGGCTGTGGCTGCTACTACTGATGGCCGGTGGGCTCGCATTCTCGACGCTGCTCCTCACCGACGAGCGCGGCGGCGCGGTCCTGCTCGACGCCGGACCCGCACAGGTGACGACCGGCAGCCTGCTGGCGGCGACGGCGATTGCCATCCGGATGGTCGCGATCGCGCTGCCCGGGGTCGTGGCGTTCGCGTCGACCGACCCGACGGAGTTCGCCGACGCGCTCGTCCAGCACCTGCGAACGCCACCACGCTTCACCTTCGGTGCCCTCGCGGCGTTCCGGTTGCTGCCGGTGCTCGGCGACGAGTGGCACACGCTGATGCTGGCCCGGCGCGCGCGGGGGGTGGACGCCGGGCGTTCGCCGGTGCGGCGCGCGCGGTTGTTCGCGTCAGGAGTGTTCGCGCTGCTGGTGACGGCGATCCGTCGCGGTATCCGGCTGGCGACGGCGATGGAGTCACGCGGCTTCACCCAGCGCACCGATCGTACGGTGGCAAGGCCACAGCGGCTGGGTGCCGCGGACGCCGTCTTGGTGGCGGCGACGTGCGCTGTGGTGGCCGGCGCGACCGCGCTCAGCCTCGCCCTGGGGACGTGGCGGTTCCTGTTCTGGTAACCGCCACGACCACCGTCATCCGGACGACATCGGGCCGGACCGACCACCCAGCGATGGAAGGGCTCAGTGCGCTCGAGCCCCGCGGACCGGAGTTCAGCGGGCCGACGGTCTCCGGCCCGAGAGGGGAAGCTCGAACTCGCCCGCGCGGACACCTCCGACGAACGTGTCCCACGCTCCGGAGGTGAACGCCAGGACGGGTCCGCTGCGGTCCTTGGAGTCACGTACCGCGATCCCGCTGCCGAGGCCGGCGACCTCGACACAACTGGAACCGTTGGCGCTGTAGCTACTCGTCCTCCAGGCGGCGACCTCGACGCAGCTGGAACCGTTGGCGCTGTAACTGCTCGTCCGCCACGACAGGCGGGACGGGTCCATCAGGGGCACCCGCATGTGTCTCTCCTCGACCGATCAGCTGATCAACATTCTGTCGGCCGCCTGCGTGAGGTACTCGACCGAATCGGAAGGGCTGAGCGCCTGTGCACGCAAGTGGTCGAAAGCCAGGCTATACCGGTAAATCTCGACATCGCTCTCGACATAGCGATTAGCGGTCATTGTTTCCACATAAACGGCGTCGTCCTCGTGCGGGCTCGGGAACTCGAGAATGTCGAACGACCCGGTGGTGGCGGGATGGGCGCCTGCGGACGCCGGCAGGACCTGCAGGGTGACGTTGTTGAGACCGGCGAACTCACGGAGCTTGTCGTACTGGTCCGCCATCACCTTCGGCGTGCCCATCACCCACATCAGGGCGGGCTCTGCGATCACGGTCCAGAACCGCATCGGCGCCTCCTCGCGGGTGAGCAGCCGCTGCCTCGTCAGTCGTACCTCCACCCGACGGTCGATCTCGGCCGGTGACGACAGGCCCATGACCCCCGCTCGGATGACCTCTCGGGCGTACCCCTCGGTCTGCATCAGACCGTGGATCACGTGGGCGTCGTAGCTGCGCATGCCGGACAGCTGCGCCTCTAGCTCGATGTAGTCGATGTAGTCGCTTGGTACGAACTCGGCGTACGCGTCCCACCAGCCCTTGGTGCGGGCCGTGCGGGTCTTGCTGAGAAGCGCGGTGCGCCGGTCACCCTCGACGTCGTAGAGGTCGAGGACGCGACCGAGGTCCTTGGAGCTGATGCCGACGACCGCGGTCTCGATCCGGCTGATCTTGGCGACCGACCAGCCGAGCTTCTGCCCGACCTCCTCGAGGGTCAGCTGCGCCCGTTCGCGGAGCAGCCGGAGCTCGGCGGCGAGACGTCGGCGCTGGATCGTCGGGGGTTTGGTGCTCGATCGCATGCTCTGCATCGTTTCTTCCACGTCTCAATGGGAATGGGGCCATCAGCTGGCGGCAGTCGGCGGCCCCGGACCCTTGGGGGTTACATGATCGTTTTCGTCCGGGTAGTGAACGACACAAGTGCAAATTTACGCATTGTCGTTGTACTCGGTCGAGACCGGGATTACCGTCTGTGTTAGCGCAGTGTCCCTACGCCATCACCTCGACGGGGGAGGTTCGTAGCGATGGCAACGACGACACCCACCTTTACGTGGAAACCGGGGGGAAAGCCAGCATCCGCGCCAGATGTCTGGTTCCTCGTCACCAACGTCAACCAGCCGGACCGGCCGGAGGACGAGCTCGACCGCCGCGCCCGCGACCTCGCGACCATCCACCGGCCCGACGTGGACGCACTGCACTGGCGCCGCCGCTGGGGTGTACTGCCCTGGCCGTCGATCGACCTTCCCGTCTGCGTCTTCTGCGGCCGCGGCTGGCTGTGCCCGCCCGCGGCATGGGCCCACGCGCGGCTCTCCACCCTCGGCACCTTTACCCGCGAACACCTCGTGGAGGAGCAGCCATGAGGACGGCCTCTCTCACACTCAAGATCGGTCCCGGCGACAGCGCACCGGACGACTCCGACGTCCAGGCTTCCTACGACCAGGTGATCGCTACCGTCCCCATGCGGGAGGTCCCCTACCGCTGGGTGCAGCTCGTACGCCCCGGCGGGGAGCTGGTCGTGTCCTGGCACAACCCGTTCGGCGGACCCGTCGTCGCCCGGCTGACCGTCGCGTCCGACGGACGCGCGTCCGGGCACTTCATCGAGGTCGCCGGGATCGCGGACGACGAGGATGTCGCGCCGGTCGTCACCGAGGCCGAGAACGACGTCCCCTGGTACCGCACGACGACCCGGCTCGACCCCGACGAGATCTGGTCGGACCCCGGCGCGCTCTTCGCCATCGGGGCCCGCCTTCCCCGCCTGCGCTGTGTCGAGACCGGAGACACGCCGCTGGCCCTGTCCTCGGGTCAGATCCGCCGGTGGGTCTACGACGCGAGCTCGTGCGCGTGCGCCGTACGCCTGCCCTCCGGCGAGATCCAGGTCGAGCAGTACGGGCCGCGGCTCCTGTGGCGCGAGGTCGAGGCGGCGTACAAGTGGTGGCTCGACCACGACCGGCCGGCGTTCGACCGGTTCGGCCTCAGCGTGACGTCGTTCGGCCAGTTCGGCTGGCTGGACAGTCGCCGCTCGGGCCGGATCTGGCGCCTCTAGGTACGGCGACCGAGACCACATGGACACGATCGTTCCCTCGACCGGCGCGCGCTCGGGCGGTGAGCCGCGCCCGTCGACGTCCGCACAGGGCGACGCAGCAGCTGGTGCCACGGACGTCGCCGTGGACGTCTCGGTCGACGTCACCGTCGTACTCCCCTGCTACAACGAGGAAGACCACGTCCTGGCCGAGATCGACCGGGTCACCCGGGCGATGGACGAGAGCGGCTACCGCTACGAGCTGCTCGTGATCGACGACGCGTCGACCGACGGCACCCTCGACGTGGTGCGCTCGGCAGCGCCCAACTATCCCCTCATGCGGATCCTCGCGTTCCACACCAACGGGGGCTCGGGCACCGCCCGCCGGATCGGTACGCAGCAGGCCAGGGGCCGGATCGTCGTCTGGACGGACGCCGACATGACCTACCCCAACGACCGCATCCCCGAGCTCGTGCAGGTCCTCGACAAGGACGACACCCTGGAGCAGGTCGTGGGCGCGCGGACGAGCGAGCAGGGCTCGCACAAGTTCCTCCGCGTGCCGGCCAAGTGGGTGATCCGCAAGATCGCCGAACGCCTCACCAACACGGAGATCCCCGACCTCAACTCCGGGCTCCGGGCGTTCCGTCGCGAGACCTCGCTGCCATACCTGCGGCTGTTGCCTCCGGGCTTCTCGTGCGTCACCACGATCACGATGGCGTTCCTGCACAACCAGCACGCCATCGAGTACGTGCCGATCGGCTACGCGAAGCGGGCGGGCACCTCGAAGTTCCACTTCGTCAAGGACGCCTACCGCTACATCCTGCAGGTCGTCCGGATGGTGATGTACTTCAACCCGCTGAAGGTCCTGATGCCGCCCTCCCTCGTGCTCCTCACGCTGGGATGCGGCAAGGCGGGATACGACATCATCACCCAACCGGTCCGGCTGGCGACGAACACCGTGCTGATCTTCCTCACCGGGCTGATCATCGCCTCACTGGCGCTCCTCGCCGACCTGATCGTGCGGTCCCGCTCGACCTGAGCCGAGGGCCTCTCTCGCCGAGGTGGCCCAGGGAGCCCTGGTAGCGTCAGCGCTCGCCGGATGCCGCCCGTCGTTTGGTGCCACTCTCATGTCTCAGACCCCCGCCACCGCGCCGCCCACGGTCGTGCCCGATCGGTCCGCCGATCGGTCCGCGCCCGCGCCGCCGGCGCCGCCCGTCGCGCGGGCCGTGCGCGGGATGTCGAACCGGCTGGTCACGCTCCTCGTCGGAGGCGTGCTCGCCGTGGGCGTCGGCCTGGTCGAGCTCCGCTGGCGGCTGCCGCCGTACCCCTCGGACCAGCTGCACTACTTCGACTTCGCCACCACGTTCCCGCACCGCCCGGAGTTCGACGACCCGGAGTTCTTCGCGCGGTTCTTCCACCTGTTCCTGCGGCACGGGCTGGTCATCCCGATCCGGCTGGCGCAGGAGGTGTTCGGCTACTCCCAGGCGGCGTACCTCGTGGTGCCGGTGCTCGCGGGCGTCGCACTGGCCGTCGGTGTCTACTTCCTCGGCTTCCTGCTCTTCGGCCGTACGGTCGGTGTCGCCGCCGCCGTGCTGACCGTCGGGAACTCGATCGCCTTCCCCGAGCTCACCCAGCCGCTGCCCGACCTCCTGGCGACCGCGCTGCTCACCTGCGCGCTGGCCCTTGCCGTCGCGGTCCGGCAGCGGCGACTTCTCGTGACGGGCGGCTCGCCGTGGCGCGAACGCGTGGCGCTGCTCGCGATCGGGGGGCTGCTCGGATGGAGCTACCTCGCCCGCGAGTACATCGTGTTCGTCTGGCCGTTGGTCCCGCTGCTCCTCCTGCGTCGGGTGCCGCTACGGCGGCTGCTCTGGATCGTCCTCCCGCTGGCGGCGATCGGAGCCGGCGAGACGGCGCTCAACGCGTGGGCGTTCGGCGACCCGTTGGCGAGGTTCCACGCCTCGTCCGCGCACGGCTCGGTTCCACCGCCCACGACCGACTTCCTCGGCCACAGCCGCCGGTGGTACCTCACCCGGATCCTGTGGGTGTTCGGCAGCGCGCCGGAGGGATGGTGGCTCAAGGCGGCGCTCGTCGCGACCGTCGTCGGTGGGGTGTTCTCGCGCCGGCTCGCGATCCTCCTCGTGTGGGCCGGGCTGTTCTACGTCCCACTGGTGACGCTCGGTGGGGTCCTCGACCCCGACCACCCGATGCTGCGGATCCTCAAGGAGCGGTACTGGCTCCCCCTCGTGCCGGCCGTCATGCTGGGCGCCGTCGCGGCGGTCTTCCTGCTGACGCGTACGTTGGCGCGGCTCGTGCCGCTCCTTCGCGCCCGGGCCGGGTTGGTGGCATCGGTGGCGGCACTCGCGGCCGTGGTGGTGCCGGTCGGCATCGCCCAGCACGCCCGCACGACGGACCTCACCGACCCGCTCAACGCCACGTACGCCGCCAACGGCGGCACCCAGCTGGAGCAGTTCCGCAGCTGGCTCGCGACCGGTGACGGCGCCCAGGACCACACGATCTGGGCGGACCAGCGGTCGGTCCGGCTGGTGCGGGTGTTCGTCCACGGCACGTTCGGCGGCCGGGTGTGGGACGGCCGGATCCTGACCTGGGAGACGCCGGAGCAGCGGCCGGGCGCTCCGTCACCTGCCCGCGGTGACCTCGTGTTCTTCTACAGTCCGCACTCGACGGTCTGCGGCTACTGCCGGGGCAACGCCGAGGCCCTGGTCGGGACCCGGCCGCTCGCCGTACCCGAGTCCTGGCGACTCGCCTTCGCCACCGACGACGGCCTGGTCGAGGTCTACGAGGTGCGCTGACCGGTCGAGCCGGCGGATGCCCGCCCTCACCACAGCCGGAGTGACTCCCGGAGCACCGCGGCGACCGTGCCGGCGTCCACCTCCACCGGTGCGATCGTCAGCAGCCGCTGTTGCTTCAGGGTGCCGTCGACCAACGCGTCGAGATCGTCCTCGCCGTAGCCGACGGCGGCGAGCCCGTTGGGCAGGTCGGTATCCCGCATCAGCCGCCGGATCGCCTCGGGGAGCCGCTCCTGCGGGTCCAGGTCGTCGGTCGACGGGTCGAGCACCCGCGCCGCCCAGAGGTGGCGTTCCGGACTCGCGTCGAACGTACGCCGGAACGCGGCGGGCGCCGTCAGCACCACGGCCATCCCGTGGGGCACCATCGGCTCCTTGTCGGGGTAGTCCGCCGGGTGGAAGTCACGGACCCGTCCCGCGATCGGGTAGGAGCAGGCATGCGGGATGTGCACCCCGGCGTTCCCGAAGCCGAGCCCGGCGAACAGCGCGGCCTGCACCATGTCCGTACGCGCCGCCAGGTCGTCGCCGTGCCGGTACGCCGTACGGAACGAGCGGGCGAGCAGCGGCAGCGTCTGCTGCACCCAGATGTCGGAGATCGGGTTGGCGCCGCAGTAGGCGACCCGCTGGTCGGGTCGCCGCCGCTCGAACGCGTCGTACGGCCTGGCGGTGTAGGACTCGAGCGCGTGGCACAGGACGTCGAACCCGGCGGCCGCGGTCACCCCTGGCGGCGCCGTGAGCGTCACCGACGGGTCGACCACGGCGAGGGCCGGGCGGAGCCGATGGTGGCTGATCCCCGTCTTCACCCGCAGGTCGAGCAGGTCCATGATGCAGACGGCGGTGCTCTCGGCACCCGTACCCGCGGTCGTCGGGACGGCGACGAGCGGCTTCACCGGACCGGCCGGCGCCCGGCCCTCGCCGAACGGCGGGTTGAGGTAGTCGGTCAGCGCGCCAGGGTGGCTCGTCATCAGGTTGACCGCCTTGGCGGTGTCGATGCTCGAGCCGCCGCCGACGGCCACGAAGCCGTCCCAGCGCCCACCGCGGGCGGCGTCGACCGCGGCGAGGACGCTCGCGTCCGTGGGTTCGACGTGGACGTCGGCGAACAGCTCCGCCTCGAGCCCCGCGGCGCGCAGGTGCTCGACCACCCGCCGGGGAACGCCTGAGGCGGCGACACCCGGATCGGTGAGGACGAGGACCCGGGTCGCGCCCAGGGCGGCCACGTCGTGCCCGATCTCGTCGACCGCGCCGACGCCGAACTTCAGTGCCGGGCCGCTCCAGGTGAACACGCTCTCGCGGTCCGCTTGCGTCATCATGCCTCTCCGTCGCGCCGGGGCCCGGCGCCGTCCGGGCCAGGTGGGTCCTCCTGCGACCGTGGCGTACGCCGAGGCCCTTCGCAAGTCGGCTGGGAGACCGCCACGGAGGGTTCACCCGCCGGTGGCCGTGGGTGTACGGCGCGCTCGCGGTCACCGGGTACGGTCGGGGAACGTGACCACACCGACAGGTACGACGCCCGCGGGCCGCACCTCCCCCGACCTCGCGGGACCGGAGTTCGCGGTCAACGCCGTCCTCCTCGACCTCGACGGCACGCTGGTCGACTCCGAGCAGGCACTCGTCCGCGCCTGGTCGCGCTGGTCCGCCGAGCACGGGATCACCCGCGAGGAGCTCGCCGCCGTGGTCATGCACGGTCTCACCGCCCACGCCATCGTCGAGGCCCTCGTACCACCCCACGCCGTCGACGCCGCGCGCCGGCGGATCGACGAGCTCGAGACCCACGACGCCGAGGGCGTGACCGCGATGCCGGGCGCCCACGCGTTCCTCGCGGGCCTGCCCGCCGGCCGGTGGGCGATCGTCACGTCCGGTATCGACGCGGTGGCACGCGCCCGCCTCCGCGCAGCCGGCCTGCCGGCGCCGGACCTGCTGGTGAGTGCCGACGACGTACGCCGCGGTAAGCCCGACCCGGAGCCGTTCCTCCAGGGGGCCGCCCGGCTGGGCGTGGAACCGACCCGGTGCCTCGTCGTGGAGGACTCCCCTGCCGGCCTGGCCGCCGCCCTCGCCGCCGGCATGGCCTGCGTCGCCGTCACCACCACACATGCCGGTCCGAGTCTCGACGCCAACGTCGTCGTCGCGGGTGTGCACGAGTTGTCCGTCGCGGTCGCGGGGCGCTCGCTCACGATCGTGGCCGCTGGCTAGCTGACTGGGCGGCTAGCTGGCTAGGCGGAGGCTGCGCGACGGAGGTCTCGCGCCCGTTCGGCCTCGCTGATCGCCCACGGCGGCGTTGACCAGCCCGATGTGGCTGAACGCCTGCGGGAAGTTGCCCAGCAGCTCGCCGGTGCGCCGCGTCGACCTCCTCGGCGAGCAGGCCGACGTCGTTGACGTACGAGGCGAGCCCGCTCGAAGACCGCCCGGGCGCGCGTCGACCTGTCCGGACAGGGCAAGCGCCTCGGCCAGCCAGAACGTGCACAGGAGGAACGTCCCCTCGTCGCCGGCGAGCCCGTCGACGCCGCGCCCGGTGTCGGTAGCGGTAGACCAGCCCGCGGCTGTCGGTGAGCCGGTTCTCGATGGCGTCGATCGTGGCGAGCATCCGTGGGTCGTCGGCGGGGAGGAACCCGACGATCGGCATCACGAGGTTCGAGGCGTCGAGGTCGGCGGACCCGAAGTACTGCGTGAACGCGTCCGGCGCCGTCGCTCCAGCCCTCGCGCGAGCACCGCCTCGCGGATCTCCTCGCGGGTCTGCTGCCACCCGGCCACCCGATCGGTCGCCTCGAGCGTGGGCGGCGAGCCGGACGGCCGCGTCGAGGGCGGCCCAGCACATCACCTTGGAGTGCAGGAAGTGCTGCGGTTCGCCGCGTACCTCCCAGATGCCCTGGTCCTTCTCCACGCCAGCGCTCGGCGGCGGGGTCGGCGCACGTCACCAGGAACCGCCGGGTGTCGTCGTCGATGGTCGGACAGCTGGTCGGCGAGCCGCTCGGCGGCGTCGAGGAGCTCGCCGTAGACGTCGATCTGCTCGCTGCTTCCAGGCGCCGTTGCCGACCCGTACGGGGCGGCTGCCGCGCCAGCCGCGCAGGTGCGGCAGGACCCGCTCGGACAGGTCGTGCTCGCCTCCGACGCCGAACATGATCTGCAGCGTCCGGTCCTTGCCCAGTGACGGCGCCGCGGTGGTGAGGAAGGCGAAGAAGTCGCTGGCCTCGTCGGGGCAGGCGGCCACCCAGAGCGCGGCCATGGTGAGGCTCGCGTCGCGGACCCAGGTGTACCGGTAGTCCCAGTTGCGCTCGCCGCCGACCGCCTCGGGAGCGAGGTCGTGGGAGCGGCGACGATCGCGCCGCTGGGCTGGAACGACAGCGCCTGCAGCACGCGGCCGCTGTGGTGGACGAGGTCCCGCCAGGGACCGTCGTACGCCTGGTGCAGGGCGGACCAGGACCGCCAGGCGGCGACCGTGCCGTCCAGCCGCTCAGCGAGCTCGTCCTGTCCCCAGACCCGGGCCGGAACCTCCTCGAGCGTGGACCGGTGCAGACGCGAACCGGACGGTCTCGCCGGCCGAGCAGGCGGTGCCGCCGCGTACGCCACTCGGTGCTGCGCAGCGCGACCGGGGTGGTGAGACCAGCCACTCGGCGCCGCCCCGCGCGGTCACCCCGCCCGCCACGGCGTGAGCAACGGCGTGATCTGGCCGTACTCCGGACGCGGGTCGGTACTCGAACTCGACGGGCACCGAGCCGCGCGTACACGAGAGCTCGCGGACCAGCACGTGTGGGGCACCGACGCCCAGCCGGTGGCCGCCGTCGTCCGGGCCCGACCAGCAGGGCGTCGGTGAGCGACCAGCTCGCCGGCACGGGTACGGAACGTGGTCTCCAGCACCATCGTCCGGTCCGGTAGCGGCGGGACGCCTCGTACGGCTCGGACGGGCGGATCGACCAGTGCCCGGCGTCGTCGTCGAGCAGCCGGGCGAAGATCGACGGGCTGTCGAACCGCGGGAAGCACAGCCAGTCCACCGAGCCGTCACGGCTGACCAGCGCGGCGGAATGGCGGTCGGACAGCAACCCGTAGTCGGCGATCGGTGACGTGCTCACGCGTGCCTCCCGGAACCCTGCGTCCTCTCCAGGTTCGCTCCCGGGGCGGGTGTCCACCACCCCCACGAAGACCCGTCGTCCGCCCCGTTCGGGAGCGTTCGACCGGGTTCGTTCAGGTGGATTCGTTCAGGTGGATTCGTTCAGGTGGGTCAGGCGTCGGGACGGGCGCGGGCGGTCCACTCCGCGGTCCATCGCCGGAGCTCGTCCAGCGCGGACGGGTCGGAGGCGTACCGGCCGGCCACGTCGGCCAGCATGTGCCGACCTGCCCAGACGAGGCAGGACGCGGGGATCGAGGCGGCATCGAGTCCGTAGCCCTCGGCCCAGCCCCGGGCCAGCTCGCCGACCAGGCGGCGTTCATCCGGGGTGGCGGCACGCAGGGCCGGGTCGATCGTGAGCAGGGCGTGCGTACGTGCGACGTCGAGGAGCGGGTGACCCGCCCGGGCGTTGTCCCAGTCGATGATCCCGGTGATGCCCTCGTCGTCGACCAGGAGGTTGTAGCCGTGCCAGTCCAGGTGCAGCACAGCCCTGTCCGGCACGCCACCAGGGAGCCCGTCCGGGAGGCCACCGGAGAGCCCGTCCGGGCGCACATCGGCGGGATCCGGCGGCGGGGCCGGGAGCACCCCGCTGAGCTCCGCGGGAGCGGGGACCTCGTGCAGCCGGCGTTGCGTGGTGCCCATGAGCCGCCCGAGGTCCGCGGCCCGGTCGGGGTGCGCCCGCACCTCGTCGAACACGGTCCTGCCCCGGAGCCACGACTGGACCAGCACCTCGCCGGACGGCGTTCTCGCGTAGCCGACCTCCTCGGGAACCGGCAGCCCGGCGGCCGCGGCAGCCCTCATCGCCGCGCGGTGGCGGGCGACAGTGTCACCGGAGGGCGACCAGCGCAACGCGAACGGCCCGTCGGCCGTGAGGACCTTCCACAGGCGGCCGGTCGCGCCGCCGACGCTCTCGGTCGTCGCACCGGCCAGCAGGTCGATGCTGGCCAGGACCTCCGCTGGGGGTGCCGCTGTCATGGGTCGCAGGGTACCGACGCCGCCTCGCGGAGAGCCACCGAACCGGCGGTCTGGAACGCCACACGGATCGGAAGGCCGACCGTCGCCGTGGGGTCGGAACTCAGCGCACGACGTGGCCGGCGGCGCGCAGGGTGTCCTTGACGTCCTTGAGCCGCAGCTCGCCGAAGTGGAACACGCTCGCCGCGAGAACCGCGTCGGCGCCGGCCTCGATCGCCGGCGGGAAGTGCGCGAGCGCGCCCGCTCCCCCGCTCGCGATGAGGGGTACGTCGACGACCCGGCGGACCGCCCGGATCATCTCGAGGTCGTAACCGGCCTTCGTACCGTCGGCGTCCATCGAGTTGAGCAGGATCTCTCCCGCACCGAGCTCGGCACCCCGGGCCGCCCACTCGACCGCGTCGATGCCGGTGCCCCGGCGTCCGCCGTGCGTCGTGACCTCGAAGCCCGACGGCAGCCCGCCGGCCTTGGCGTCCGGCCCGGCCCGGCGCGCGTCGAGGGAGAGGACGAGCACCTGGGACCCGAACCGCTGCGCGATCTCGGCCACGAGTTCCGGGCGCGCGATCGCCGCGGTGTTGACGCCCACCTTGTCGGCGCCGGCACGTAGCAGCGTGTCGACGTCCTCGACCGAGCGCACGCCACCGCCGACGGTGAGCGGGATGAAGACCTGCTCGGCGGTCCGGCGTACGACGTCGTACGTGGTCTCCCGGCCGTGTGCGGAGGCCGAAACGTCGAGGAAGGTCAGCTCGTCGGCGCCCTCGGCGTCGTAGACGGTCGCCATCTCGACCGGGTCGCCCGCGTCCCGAAGGTCGGCGAAGTTGACGCCTTTGACCACGCGGCCGGCGTCGACGTCGAGGCACGGGATCACCCGCACCGCGAGGCTGTTGCTCATGGACCCGACCCTAGGTCATGGCGCGCCCGCGCCCGCGGCGGCGGCTTCCAGGCCTCGGCCAGAACCCGCCAATTCGGTTGAGCACGGCCATTCCTGCCGTCATCGTGAGCCGAGCCCTACGACAGGACCCTCTCATCCACGGGCGGCCGGTCGTTCACCACGACGCCACCTGCGGGCCCGAGGCTGGTCCTCGCACCGCGCGAGCACAACGCCCCCACCAGGAGGACCAGATGCCTGCACTCGCCCGGATCGGTGTCGCCGCCGTCGCGGTTGCCGCGACCGTCGCCGCGGCCGCCGCCCTGCCCGTGCTGCGCACCGGACTGAGCGCGCCCGAGGTCCACCCCGCCGCCGGCGGGGACGACGTCCGGATGAACCAGATCCAGTTCATGGGCGCGCACAACGCCTACCACCGCGAGATGCAGGGCGCCGAGCTGGCCGAGTCGCTGAAGATCGACCCGGGCCTGCCGAGTTGGGCGTACTACTCCCACGCCTCGATCCCCGACCTGCTGGAGCGCCAGCACGTCCGCCACGTCGAGCTCGACCTGCTGCCCGACCCGGACGGCGGCCTGTACCGGAACCCGCTTCCGCGCCAGCGCGCCGGCCTGGGCCCGATCGACGACCCGGCGATGTCGGAGCCCGGCATGAAGGTGCTGCACGTTCCGGACGTCGACTACACCACGACCTGCCGGACCTTCGCCCGCTGCCTGACCGAGGTACGCACCTGGTCGCGCGCGCACCGGGGCCACGTTCCGGTCATCATCCAGCTCGAGCTCAAGCAGACGGACGACCGTTGGGAGCAGCTCGGCGGGGCGGTGAGCCCTCCGTGGGACGCCGCGCTGCTCTCCGACGTCGATGCGGAGATCCGTTCGGTCTTCACCGAGGACGAGCTCATCACCGCCGACGACCTGCGCCGGCCGGGACTGACGCTGGAGCAGTCGGTCCTTCGGTACGGCTGGCCGAAGCTGTCCTGGGCCCGCGGCAAGGTGCTGTTCTTCTTCGACAACGGTGGGGAGATCCGCGACATGTACCTCGACGGCCGGCCGAGCCTCGAAGGCCGCGCGGTCTTCACCCGCGGCGACGTCGGCGCACCCGACGCGGCCATCACGCAGGTCAACGACCCACGCGGCGCCAACGAGGCGGTGATCCAGGACCTCGTACGCAGGGGCTACTTCATCCGTACCCGCTCCGACGAGCCGTTCGCCACGGTGAAGAACGAGGAGTTCAGCCGGGTGCAGACGGCCCTTGCGAGCGGCGCCCAGCTGATCACCACCGACTTCCCGACCGTCGGCATGGCGGCCCGGTGGGACAGCGACTTCGTGGCCGAACTGCCGGGCGGCGCGATCGTCCGCTGCAACCCGGTGTCAGCTCCGCGGGACTGCCGCGACGAGGGGCTCGAACGGTAGGGCCGTCCATCGCCGCGTCGCCCGCGACCTGGCCGCCCGCCCTGTCCAGGCAGATCGCGTCCGTCAGCAGCGCTCCGGTGCGTTCTCGTACCTCCCGACGAGGGTCGCCCGGGCGATGGCGTGGGAGAACAGGTTGAACCCGAGGAACGCCGGCGAGGCGCCGTCGGGGAGGTCGAGTGCCTCGACATCGAGGGCGTGGACGACGAAGAAGTACCGGTGCGCGCCGTGTCCGGGCGGCGGTGCGGCACCGATGTAGCGACTCACGCCAGCGTCGCCGGCGAGGGTGACCGCCTCCTTGGGCAGACCCGCGCCGTCGGCGTCACCGGCGCCCGCGACCAGCTCGGTCACAGCGGCCGGGATGTTATAGACGGCCCAGTGCCAGAACCCGCTCGTGGTCGGCGCGTCCGGGTCGTACGCCGTGACGGCGAAGCTTCGGGTGCCGCTCGGGTAACCCGACCACGAGAGCTGCGGGGACACATCCTGCCCGCCGGCGCCCATGATGCCCGACAGCTGCGGGGTGGCGAGCGTCCCGCCGTCCTCGAGGTCGGCGCTCGTCACGGTGAACGCCGGGATCCGAGGAAGGAAGTCGTAGGGGTTGTACGCGAACGGCGCGTCGGCCTCGCTCATGCATCCTCCAGCGGCAGCAGGGTTCGTCGGTACGCACGCGCGACATTACCGCGTGCCCTGCGACGGACCCCCGGACACGGTGCGCTCACCGCCCGACGATGCCGCGGTCCCTGAGCCGAGCCGCTTCGGGCTACTTCCAGACGCTGCGGCGACGGCCCTCGGTCGGCGGGGCGGTCTGCGCCCAGATCCGGCGCCACTGGGCGACCGGTTCGCCGGTGGGGTCCGGTGTCTCGCCGCGGGCCGCCCGCCGACTCGCGTCCCACCAGTTCGTGGCGTCCTCGTCGAGGAGCCGCGCGACCGCGTCCCGGATCTTCGGCGCGAACGCCCGCGGCGGCTCACCCTCGACCGGCCACAGCGGTTCGCCGTACCGCACCCGCACCGGCAGCCGACCAGGACGGGGCCAGCCGCGACCTCTCGGCATCGCGGCGTACGATCCGCGGATCGCGATCGGAACGATCGGCACGCTGTGCTCGACGGCCAGCCAGGCGGCACCCATCCGGAACCGGCCCGCCCACCCGTCGACCGACCGGGTGCCCTCGGGATAGACCACGACGTTCCAGCCCTCGTCGAGCAGGTCGCCCGGCGTCGCGGACAACGTGCCGCCGCGACGCTCGATCGGGAACGTGTTGAACACCATCGCCGAGCCGGTCGCCCGCCACCAGGTGTCGAAGAAGTAGTCCGCCGCCGCGGCAACCGCGGTCCGCCGGCGCCACCGGTCGGGCAGCGAACACAGGATCAGGGGCGTGTCGAGGTGCGAGGTGTGGTTGGCGACGAAGATCACCGGCGTCTGGACCCGGGTGAGCACGTCGAGGCCGGCAACCTGCGGGGTCACCGTCGTGTGCAGCAGGGGACGCAGGCCAGCCCGCTGCACGATGTCGCGGACGGCGTTCGCGCGCGGCGTCCTGGCCCACGCGGTGGGGAACACCGACTGCTGCTTCACCGGCTGGAACGGCTCTGCGCTTCGCGGCACGAGCGGTCGCCTACCCCAGCGCCAGCCGCGCGCGACCTGGCGTACCTCCTGCGCGGTCTCCCTCACGAACCGCACCGGGCTCTTGCTGCTCATGCCGTCGTCACCATGTCGCCCACCGTTCCACCCCTCATCGGACGTCCGCGATCAGGTGCGGCGGGTTGTGGGTGTAGGTGAGGGACGGCGACGACCCGACCGTGCCGCTCACCATCTCGAGCGCGTCGGCGAGCGAGGACGCCGACCGGAACCCCATCCGCTGCACCGCCTTGCGGTTGCCGCCGACCCACACGACGTCGGACACGTGGTCCATCGCGTGTGCCGCCCAGTACCACATGTAGAACGGGTGGACGCCGTGATAGGCGTACGACGTGCGGTAGAGGTGGATGTACCACGGGTCGGTGGCGTACTGCTTCTCGAACTTCTGCTCGATCGTCGCCGGGTCGGTCGACTCCGCCAGCACCTCTTCGAAGAAGTCGACGTAGCTCGGGTGGTGCAGCTGGTTGAACTCGTACGGCACCGGGTGGTAGAGGATGACCGCTCCGCCCTTACGGACAAGGGGCTGGCCGCGGTAGGAGTTGAAGAAGTACCCCAGCCCCATGCAGGTGGCGAGGATCGGGTTCATCACCGCGTTGACGTTGTACGGCCCGAGATAGGGCACGCCCATGATCAGCACGTCGCTCTGGCCCTGCACCTCGACCGCCTGCTGGCGGAAGACGTTCTCGAGGGTCTTCGCGTGCACGGCCTCGGTCTCGCCCGCGTGCACGCCGGTGATGCCGTAGGGCGCCTGGATGTTCTGGAAGAGCTTGCGCTTGACCTTGCTCGGTGCGACGGAGAGCCCGCGACGGGCCGCCAACATCGACGCCTGGTCCTTGACGCCCCACTCCCACTCGCGCTTGTTGAGGAACTCGTACGGCGACGGGAAGACGTTGTTGTTGACCGTCGTCTCGATCGTGAAGATCTTGAGGTGGTCCTTGAGCAGCCGGCCCATCCGCCAGGCCGAGTGGTGCATGGCGGACTTCTCGTGGTCCATGAACGAGCGCGAGTGCACCATCGTGTGGCTGTTGTGGTGGTGCCGGAGCGAGCGGTAGGACGCCAGGCCGATCGGCACCGACTTGTGCCCGCCGTCCATCGGCACGATGTTGATGTTGACGTAGACGAGCAGGTCGGACTGTGCCGCCCGCTTGTTGATCTCGACCTCTTCGCCCTGCTCGGTCGTACCGATGAACTCGAGGTTGTCGGCGTCCTCGGCGTCGTGGTTGTAGAGCAGGCCGTCGGGCGCGAACGAGCGGTATACACGTTCGCCGAGGGCGTGCTGAAGCTCGCTCGGCATCATCCGGCGGTGCAACGCGAGGGCGGCGATGATCTGCACGTCGTCGACGCCGGCCTCGGCCGCCATCGTGAGCACCTGCTCGATCACCCGCTGGCGGATGTCCGGCCGCTTCATCGGCGGCAGTGGGAGCGACACGTCGTCGAACGCGATCGTGAGCTTCATGCCGGGCCGCAACAGCGCGCGTAGCGGCTCGGAGTTCTCCGGGCTCTCTAGTGCCTGGTGGATCGCGCCGTCCACGTCCCGGAGTCCCGGCAGCATCTCCGGCGAGTACACGACCCGGGTGCCGATGGGGAATCTCTCGAGACGGAAGCCCTCGCCCTCGTGGACGACGAGCGGCGGTGTGCGATCGTCGACCTCGAGTACGAATCCTGGTCGGCTCACCTGCTGCTCCTTAGATCGAACGCCACCTTCACGGTGCCCAGCCGGCCCGCGGAATGGGCATGGTCGAGTGCCTCCCGCCAGCGGTACAAGGGATAGCGGCCCCCGACCACGCCGTCGAGGGGTGCCGAGCCCGCGAGCTCGAACGCCTTGCCGAACGCGTCGGCGCCCCGGCTGGCGTAGGTGCCCGCGACTTCCAGCTCACGGAACCACACCGGCGACAGGTCGGCACCACTTGCCGGCATGCCGGAGAGTACGACTCGGCCACCGGCCCGGGTCACCCGGAGCGCCGTGCCGATCGACTCCTTGCTACCCACGGCGTCGACCGCGACGTCCACGCCGCCGAGGAGGAACTCGCCACTGCGATCGGGCGAGAGCCGGAACGCCTGGGTGGCCCGGCGTACCCGGGCCGGCACCTCGTCGGGCGGGACGACGTCGGTGGCGCCGAACGCCTTGGCAAGCTCGGCTTGACGCGGGTGCTTGGCGACCACGCTGATCCGGCCGGCGTTCGTGAGCCGCCGCAACGCCAGCACCGCGAAGAGACCGACCGCACCCGCACCGGAGACGAGCACCGCACCGCCGTCGGGCACCTGCGCACGCTCGGCGGTGTGCACCGCGCACGAGAGCGGCTCGACCAGCACCGCGCGCTCGTCGGAGAGCCCTTCGGGTACGGCGTGCAGCTGGCTCCGGTGCGCCATCAGCAGGCCACCCCAGCCGCCGCCGGTGTCGGCGCAGTAGCCGGTCTGGAGCCCCGGCGAGACGTGCCCGACGGTGATCCGGTCGCAGCGGTTGGTCTGGCCCGCGACGCAGGACTCGCAGCGTTCGATGCCGCGGGCGGCGCAGGCGAGTACGGGGTCGAGCACGACGCGGGTGCCCTTGGGCAGGTCGTCGCAGTCGTCCTGCAGGACCCCGACGACCTCGTGGCCGGGCACGAACGGCATCGAGACGAGCGCGGAGAAGTAGAGGCTGGTCTGGCCGAACAGCGCGCCCAGGTCGGACCCGCAGATCCCCGACAGCGTGGGCTTGACCCGGGCCCAGCCGGGTGCGGACAGGCGGGGCTCGTCGCGCGTCACCAGGCGTACCGGCGCGGCCGGCCCGGTGAGGATGCCGGGAATGCGGCCGCCGACCGCGCGGGCGGCGATGTAGCGCGGCAGCGAGCGGTACATCTCGAGGGCCAGCATCATGGCGTGCGCTCCCCGATGAGTTCGCGGGTGGGCATGGCCAGCCTCGAGGCGGCGCCCGAGGTGGCCCACTCCTCGACGGGCCAGCGCCCCTTGCGGGCCTCGCGCCACAGGTGCACGTCCGGACTCACGGCGACCGGACGGCCGACCGCGCGCAGCAGCGGCAGGTCGGAGTGGCTGTCGGCATAGGCGTAGGACCTGGTGAGGTCGAACCCGTTCTGGCCGGCGTACCACCGCAGCCACGCCGCCCGGGACTCGCCGACGAGCGGCGGGGACGTGAGGTAGCCGGTGCACCGGCCCAGGTCGTCGACGGCGAGGTCGGCGGCGACGATCTCGTCGAAGAGTCCGGCGAGGGGTCGCGTCAGTGGCCGGATCGCCCCGGTGATGAGGATGGTGCGGTGACCGGCGGCCCGGTGCGCGCGGACCCTGCGCAGGGCCGCTGCCGACACGCGTTCGAGCACGTGCTGTGCGAGCGCGTCGTCGACGAGCTGTTCGAGCTCCGCGAGGTCCGCCCCTCGGTAGCGGCGGTAGACCGCGCGGAGGAAGCCGCCCCGGTCGCGGCGCTCCGCGGCGAGGAGCCCGGGGAGCTTGCGCAGCATCGCCGCAACCTCGCGGACCTTGCCGTCGCGGTCGAGCTCGGGCAGCCGCAGCCAGAGGTAGGTCTCGACGACGTTGCTCGACAGGAGCGTTCCGTCCATGTCGAACGCCGCCAGGATGTCGCTGGCCTGCGGAAGGTCCTTCGCGACCGTCGGTGCGCTGCGGCCGCGGCGGCGCCGGATGACGTCGTACTGCCGCATGGACGCCGTGACACTCGGGCAGTGCACCTCGACGAGGTAGTGCTTCCAGTCGAAGACCGACGTGTCGAACGCGAACGCCTCGCGGTCGTCGGCGTCGAGGCTCTCGAAGAGCTCCATCGTCTTGTCGTCGGTGAAGTGCAGCTCGGCCTCGGCGTAGGGGCGGTAGAGGTCAAGGTAGCGGCGGAGGAACTCCAGCCGGCGCTGCTGCTGGTCGAGCTCGCGGGCCAGCTTGCGGATCCGCTCCCCCCGTGGCGCGTGCCGGATCGCCCAGTCGGCCGCCTTGTGGGCGCGCTCGCTCATCACGAGGACACGATCGACCGTCTCGGCGCCCGGGAACCGCCAGGTCGGCAGCCGGACCGCGCCGCGCTCGCTCATGTCGAACGGGTTCGCGTCGAAGTAGGTACGGACGTGCTCGTACAGCCGGCTGAACGTCAGCGGGTTACGTCCACCCGACGACACGTGGTAGTAGGCAGGCGTCCCGGGCTCGGGAGGTGCGGCGGCCGCGGCCAAGGTGGCACCGACCACGTGGTCGACGGGAACGATGTCGACAACGCCGTCGGGGCTGGCCGGGAACTCCGGCAGCTCTCCCCGCCCGTAGGCCAGGATGAGCGGCTCCGCCATCTTGAAGCCCTCGATCCAACCCGGGTGGGGCGTCTCCAGGGCGCTCTCGATGATGCTCGGCCGCAGGATCGTCACCGGGAGCGGCGTGCCGAGCTCCTCGACGACCCGCTCGCCCATCGCCTTGGTGAACGTGTAGACGTCGGTCCAGCCGAGGGACCGCGCGCGCTCGCCGCCGGCCTGGACGAGCTTCTTGTCGACCCACTCCTTGCGCCGCCGCTCGGCGTCCTGCGCGGAGGTGATCGGACCGGCCCGCCGGTGCTCCCGCTCGGCCTCCTTGCGAAGCTTCGACAGCACGCCCGGGGCCCGCGACGTCTCCTCGATCCGGTCGCGCATGGCAAGGCCCCAGCGAGCCTCGGTGCGCCAGTCGACCTCGTGCTCGACGCTCGCCTCGGGGATCGCGCCGCGACGGCGACCCGCGGTGTAGGCCGTCGAGACGTGGACGTAGTGAGGCTGGTTGCCACTGCCGAGGATCCGGCCGAGGAGCCGCTCGGTGCCGAGCACGTTGGTCTCGAACGCCTCGTGGATCGGCGGGTCGAACGACACGTCGCCCGCGCAGTGGATCACGACGTCGAGGTCGGACGGCAGCTCGGGGATCTTCGCCAGGTCGCCCTCTACCACGGTGATCCGCGCGTCGATGAGGGCCGCGGTGTCGCCCGCGTAGGCGTTCCGGGCGTCCTCGAAGATGGGCTTGGCGAGGAGCTGCTCCATCCGGGCCCGACCGGTGAGAGAGCCCTTCGGGCGGACCAACGCGACGACGTGGGTGCTCGGGAGGTCGCCGAGGATCCGGTGCAGCAACGCCTCGCCGACGAAGCCGGTGACACCGGTGAGAAGCAACCGCTTCCCCTCGAGTCGCTCCCTGAGCTTCACAGGCGCTCCCCCTTGATCCACAGGCATCGTCGGGCACGGTATGGGTGGTTCGGTCGCCGCACTGCGCGCGCGACGGGGCGCGGAGATCCCCCGGACCTCGGTGCGCCACACCCTATCCCGACGGCATCGGGCCGCTGACGATCCGGCCCCGTGACCCCGGTCTCGGCCGTCGGTGTACGGCCGAGGACGATCACGGCCGGCACTCGGCGCGACGGCCGGACTACGACGGTGCCCCCTTGACCGCGGCCAGCGCCTCCTCGAGCGTGAACGCCCCCGCGTACAACGCGGTGCCGACGATCGCACCCTCGACGCCGACCTGTACCAGGGTGGCCAGTGTCCGGAGATCGTCGAGGGTGGACACCCCGCCGGAGGCGACGACCGGCCGATCCGTGGCGGCACAGACCGAGCGGAGCAGATCGACGTTCGGGCCGCGGAGCATGCCGTCCTTGTCGACGTCGGTCACGACATAGCGGGCGCAACCTTCGGCGTCGAGCCGGGCCAGCGTCTCGAACAGGTCGCCACCGTCGCGGGTCCAGCCCCGCGCCGCGAGCGTCCGGCCGCGCACGTCCAGGCCGACCGCCACCCGCTCGCCGTGGTCGGCGATGGCCCGGGCGCACCACTCGGGGTTCTCCAGAGCGGCCGTTCCCAGGTTGACCCGCGCGCATCCGGTGCCCATCGCCCAGCGGAGCGCGTCGTCGTCGCGCAGACCACCCGAGAGCTCCACCTTGACGTCGAGCCGCGCGATGATGTCGCCGAGCAGGGCGCGGTTGTCGCCCCGCCCGAACGCCGCGTCGAGGTCGACGAGGTGGACCCACTCCGCGCCGGCACGCTGCCACGCGAGCGCGGCCTCGAGCGGGCTGCCGTACTCGCCGCCGGTCCCGGCCACGCCCTGCACGAGCTGCACGGCGCGACCCTCCACGACGTCGACCGCTGGAAGAAGTACGAGGCTCATGCGCCGCGACGCTACCGGTGGCCGCCGAGCCGGTACGCACAAGGTCCTGGACGGGACGGCCCCGACGGGTCTTCGATGGCGGCATGCCGGACATCACCGCCACCATGACCGTCGACGAGCACCTCGACGGCTACCTCGCGCTACCGACCGGCGCGGGTCCCTGGCCGGGTGTGGTCGTCCTCCCCGAGGCGTTCGGGCTGAACGACGACATCCGCCGGGTCGCCGACCGCTTCGCGGGCGAGGGGTACGTCGCCTTCGCACCCGCGCTGTACTCGCTGCGCTGTGTCCGTCGAGCGTTCGCCGAGCTCTCCTCGGGCGAACCGGGCCCGGTCGGTGCGCGGATCGAGGCCAGCCGGGCGTGGCTCGCCGGCCGCGACGACTCCACCGGACGGGTCGGTGTCGCGGGGTTCTGTCTCGGCGGCGGGTTCGCCCTGCTGTCGGCGCCGAGGTACGACTTCGACGCCGCGGCCGTCAACTACGGCAGCGTCCCTGCGGATGCCCGCACCGTCCTGCGCGGCAGCTGCCCGATCGTGGCCAGCTACGGAGGACGGGACCGTGCGTTCCGGCCGCACGTGGCACGGCTGCGCGACGCCCTCGAGGCGAACGCGACGCCGCACGACCTCGAGGTGTACCCCGGGGCGGGACACAGCTTCCTCAACGAGCAGCGGCTGCCGGGTCCGGCCTCGAGCGTGCTGCACAAGCTCGGGTTCGGCCACGACCCGGAGGCCGCGGCGGACGCCTGGCGGCGGATCTTCGCGTTCTTCGCCGACCACCTCGCGGGTCCACCCACCTCCCCCGCCGGCGGCGCGGCGGGGACCTCCCCCGCCGGCGGCTCAACCCCGGCGGCGCGGGACGGCGAGGTGGGCGACAACAGGCATGACGAGGAGGCTGACCAGTAGGACGCCGAGCCGGAGGTAGACATCCGGGCTCAGCAGCCAGGTCGCGATCTGGATTGCCGCGAAGAGGACGGCGACGGCCGTGTACCGGCGCCGGCGCCTGGTGGCGAGGCGGCCCGTCTGCCGACTCCACCTCATCCGGCGTGGCAGGTGGGCCCGCAGCCGCCGCACCTGCTCCCTCCGTCGGCGTACCCGCTCCTCGCGCCGCTCCCGCTCCGCCGCGGCGGCAGCCTTCAGCCGCTCACGTTCGGCACGCCGCCGCCTCCGCTCGGTGCTCACCGGTCGGGGCCGGACGTCAGAGGTCGGGCACCGTGAGAGTCCACGGCGCCCGACCCTACTGCCGTCAGCGCGCCTGCTGGCCCTTGGTCGACGGAACGTCGAGGGTGTCGTACGACGTGTCGACCACCCCGCCCGTCGGTCGGCCCGACCACACTCGGGCGCCCGACGGGTCGTACAGCCGGACCTCTGTCCTGCCGTCGAGATCGGCCGGGACGTCGGCACCCTTGCACGATCGTGCCTTGAACAGCCCGTCGCGGACGGGAATCCGTGGCTGTGCCTCACCCGCGACGACGACCTCCGCGGACACCGCGTCCGGCGCGTGCCCGAACACGTTGCAGTAGTCGGCCCAGACCGTGGCGGACTCGCCGGCGGTTGCCGCCGGGACGACACGCGCATCGAAGAGTGCGGGGAGGCCGCTCACGAGCTCGTCGGCGTTGCCCGGGTCGCTGTTGTGGAAGATGGCTTGCACGGCAGCGCCGTCGGCCGTCCGGACGGTCGCGCCCACCCACAGGTGACCGCGGTCGTCCGTGAACCGCCACGGGACCTCGACCGAGGTGATCGAGTCCGGCCCGAGTGCGACGTCCTCGAGTTCGGACAGCGCGTTGGCGAGCTTCGTCACATGCCGGTCGCCGGCGGCGTCCTCGACCAGCGACCTGAGCTCCTCCGACGCCAGCGGCATGGGCAGCAGGCTGGTCATCACCGACCGGAGATCGGCCGTGACCGTGCCCCCACTGACGGCCCGCGCCCGGATCAGCTGGGTGGGGGGCGCGTCCACCCGGGCCGTGAACACGCCGTCCTGCTCACGCAACGGCGTCCAGTTCCGGCTGACGGTCCCCGCCGCGTCGTACGTGGGTGCCGTCGAGTACTCGGCGACCTGGGTGCCCGGTCCCGCCATCGCCGTGACGACCGAGCCGGCACCGGAGGGCACCGCGAAGGCGACCAGTCCCTCCTCCTGTGTCAGCGCGAACGACCCACCGAGCTTGGCGGTGCTGCCACGTGGTCCCTGGAGCAGCCACCGACCGCGGCCCGCGAGACCCACCACCGCGCGGCGGTCGCCGACGTCTCCCGCATAGAGGACGTGCGTCTTCGACAGCGGCGTGCCGCTCGCCTTGCTCAACCACTTCCTCGCCCGGGCGAGGTACGCCTCGTCCGACCCGAGCGAGCCACGCGTCGGCCAGGTGGCCGGGTCGTCGCTCGTCGTCTCCACCGACCGCGCCGGCTGGAGAGCCGAACGGACGACCGGCAGCTGGGGTACCACCACGGCCCCCGCGACGACCACCGCGGCCGCACCGAGAGCGGTCGCGGCGTACCGCCTCCGCCGGTCCGCGCCACGGCGGCGCATCACCCGTGCGTACGCGTCGGCGCCGCCCGGCACCTCGTCCGCCCGACGCCTGAGCTCGCCCCGCAGCTCGTCCTCGATCTGTGTACTCATGCCGACACCTCTCCCCTCACCCCGAACACCGTGGTGGACCTGGTAGCGAGCCGGTCCCGCAACCGGGACAGGCCCCGTGACGCCTGGCTCTTGACCGATCCCACGGAGCAGCCGAGTGCGGCGGCGGTCTCCGCCTCCGTCAGGTCCTCGAAGTACCGCAGGACCAGCACCGCGCGCATTCGCGGCGGCAGGGTCCGCAACGCCGACCACAGCTCGTCCCGCTGGTCGGTCGCGACCGTCTGGTCGTCGGTCGTCCGCTCGGGGACCTCCGCGACCGACGACTCCCGGAAGCGCAGTCGGCGGCGCCAGTGCGAGCTCGCGAGATTGACCAGCACCTGTCGGACGTACACCTCTGGCGCGTCCCGGCGCTCGATCCGTCGCCATCGCCGGTGCGTACGGACCAGCGCCGTCTGCACCAGGTCCTCGGCGTACCCGTGGTCACCCACCAGCAGGTAGGTCGTACGAAGCAACCCCTGCCAACGCGCGGTCACGAAGTCCCGGAACGCGTCCTCGTCCCGTTCGTCCACTCTGCCCCCTCGCCCCGTCGGATCCTCACACGGAGGAGTACCGGCAGGGCCAGAAAGGTTGAGCGGGAGTTTGCGCATGTGTGGGATGTGCGATGCGGCGCGTCAGCGCGGAGTTCGTCGACCCAGCGGGTCAGCGCAGGGTCGCGACCCAGTTGGCGAGCAGGCGGGCCCCAGCGTCACCGGACTTCTCCGGGTGGAACTGCGTCGCCGACAGCGCACCGTTCTCGACCGCGGCCACGAAACGGTCGCCGTCGTAGGGCGTCCAGGTCACGAGTGGCTCCCGGAAGTGCCCGGTCGCGGTGAGCTCGAACGACCGGACGGCGTACGAGTGCACGAAGTAGAACCGCTCGCCCTCGACGCCCTCGAACAGCGTCGACCCGGCCGGCGCCTCGACGATGTTCCAGCCCATGTGGGGAATGATCGGCGCCTTCAGGCGTTCGACCACGCCGGGCCACTCGCCGCAGCCGTCGGTCGAGACGCCGTGCTCGACGCCACGTTCGAAGAGGACCTGCATGCCGACGCAGATGCCCAGCACCGGCCGACCGCCCGCGAGACGCCGACCGATCAGCAGGTCGCCCCTGACGTCCCGCAGGCCCGCCATGCAGGCCGCGAACGCACCGACACCGGGAACCACCAGCCCGTCCGCGTCCATCGCCGCGTCGAAGTCGCCGGTGACGTCGACGTCGGCACCGACTCGGACGAGCGCGCGTTCGGCCGAGCGGAGGTTGCCCGAACCGTGGTCGAGCACGACCACCGTCGGCCGGCTCATCGCGTCGACTCCTGCAGCCCCAGCCACAGGAAGACCATCGCCAGCGCTGTCAGCGCGAGCGACATCCAGAGCGGCCGGCGCTGCTGGCGGGTCGCGATGACGCCACCGACCAGGACCCCGGCGAGCGCGAAGAAGACGTACTGCACTACCGGGTCCCCCTCGACGGCTGTCCGCCGGTCTCGCGCGGGTCGAGCGTGCCCTTGGTGCTGGGTACGCCGGTCTCGCGCGGGTCCAAGGCCACCGCGTCCCGCAATGCCCTGGCGAGCGCCTTGAACTGCGCTTCGACGATGTGGTGCGGGTCGCGCCCGGCGAGGACACGGACGTGCAGGCAGATCGCGGCGTGGAAGGCGAGCGTCTCGAGCACGTGCCGGGTCAGGGACCCGGTGAAGTGCCCGCCGATCATGGCGTACGCCTGGCCCTCGGGCTCGCCGGAGTGGACGCAGTAGGGCCGGCCGGCGACGTCGACCACGACGTGGACCAGCGACTCGTCCAGCGGCACGGTCGCGTCGGCGAACCTTCGGATGCCCCGCTTGTCGCCCAGGGCCTGGCGGAACGCCTGCCCCAGCACGATCGCGGTGTCCTCGACCGTGTGGTGGACGTCGATCTCGAGATCGCCCTGGGCGCGGACCGTCAGGTCGAAGAGACCGTGCCGGCCGAGCTGGTCCAGCATGTGGTCGTAGAACGGTACGCCGGTCGAGACGTCGACCCGCCCCGTGCCGTCGAGGTCGAGCTCGACGACGACCTTGCTCTCCTTGGTCTCCCGTTCGATCCGGGCGGTACGCCCGCGACCCCTCTCAGGACCACTCACCGCTCGAGCACCTCCAGCAACGCGGCACGGAACGCGGCCATCTCCTCGGCCGACCCGACTGACACCCGGAGCCAGCCGTCGGGGCCGGTCTCGCGGATCAGCACACCACGATCGAGCAGGCCCTGCCACACCGCGTGCCGGTCGGCGAACGTACCGAACAGCACGAAGTTGGCGTCGGTGTCGGCCACCGTGAGGCCGACCTCGCGTAGCCAGTCGACGGTCTGGTCGCGGCGGACGCGGAGCTCCTCGACCCGGGCCAGCAGCACGTCGGCGTGCCGTAACGCCGCCCGCGCGACGGCCTGCGTGACCGCGGACAGGTGGTACGGCAGCCGGACGATGCGGAGCGCGTCGACGATGGCGGAGTCGGCGGCGAGGTAGCCGAGCCGGCCGCCCGCGAACGCGAAGGCCTTCGACATCGTGCGGGTGACCGCCAGCTTCGGGTACGTCGGCAGCAGGCTGAGCGCGCTCGGCGTTCCGTCGCGACGGAACTCGGCGTAGGCCTCGTCGACGACGACCACGCCTGGTGCGACGTCGCACGCGGCCCTCACGAGGTCGAGCGAGAGTGCCGTACCGGTGGGGTTGTTGGGTGAGGCGAAGAGGACGACCGACGGGCGGTGGGTCCGGATCTGCTCCACCACGTGCTCGGGGTCGAGGGTGAAGTCCTCGGCCCGGCGCCCGGTGACCCAGGTGGTGCAGCTGTCGCGGGCGTACTCGGGGTACATCGAGTACGTCGGCGCGAACGACAGGGCCACCCGCCCCGGTCCGCCGAACGCCTGCAGCACCTGCAGCATCACCTCGTTGGATCCGTTGGCCGCCCAGACCTGCGCAGGTGTGAGCCCGTGGCCGAGGTAGCCGGCGAGGTCGGTACGCAGGCCGAGGGCCTCCCGGTCGGGATAGCGGTTCAGCCCGCGGGCGGCCTCGGCCACCGATGCCGCGATGTCGGCGACGACCGACTCGGGCAGCGGATAGGGATTCTCATTGACGTTCAGCAGCACCGGGACGTCGAGCTGTGGCGCACCGTAGGGCTCCTCGCCGCGCAGCTCGTCCCGGAGCGGCAGATCCGCCAGTGTCTGACCCATCTTCAGCTCACCCTGACCAATCGGGGACGGAGACCTGGTGGAGGGATCCGGGCATGGTGCTCAGATCACTTTGACCATGCCGACCAGCGACTGCGTGACCTGCGGGGTGCCGGCGACCAGAACCTCGAGTCCGGTCTCCGTCGTCACCCACTGGCAGGTGCCGCCGGCGGCCTCGACGAGAGCGATCCCGGCGGCGACGTCCCACAGGTTGACGCCGAAACCGAGGTAGCCCTCCTGCGCGCCGAGGGCGACGGACAGCAGCTCACAGGCGGACGAACCACTGCGGCGGTAGTCGCGGGCCTGGTGGATGAGCTCGCCGACGAACTCGTGGACCCGGACCCGCTGGTCCATCGGGCCCGGGAGCCCGACGCCGACGAGGGCCTCCGACAGGTTGGAGGCGTCCGACACCGCGGGCGTGGTGTCGCGGGCGTACGCCTCGCCACCTCCGGCAGCTGCCCAGTCGCCGTCCGCGGGTCGGACGATCGCGCCCGCGACCATCCGGCCGTCGTGTTCGACACCGACCGAGACGGCGTAGTCGCGGCGGTGGTGCACGAAGTTCATCGTTCCGTCGAGCGGATCGACCAGCCACCGGACGCCGCTGTCGCCGGCGTGCATGCCGGACTCCTCGGCGAGGATCGCATCACGCGGACGGGCCGCCGTCACGAGCCGGAGGATCGCCTCTTCTGCCGCCTTGTCGGCGGTTGTCACGAAGTCGCTGTCGTGCAGTTTGGTCTCGACGCGGAGGTCGCCCTTGCGGAGCTCGCGCAGGATGGCATAGGCGCCCGCCTGCGCGGAGGCGAGCGCGAGGTCTCGGAGCTCCGCGTAGGTGCTCGTCGGGTCAGGAGCGTTCCGGTCGTTCACCGGTGTGGCCATGAGAACTCGTTTCCGTAGCTCGATGCGCGAGGGGACAGCGGGTGCTGCCGCATCATGGGCAGTCAGGCATACCCATCGGGATGCTCGGCGAACCGGACCCGCACGGCCGCGCCGTGCGCCGGAAGGTCTTCCGCGTCGGCCATGGCGGAGACGTGGTGGGAGACCTCCTGCAGCGCCTCGCGGGAGTAGTCGATCACGTGGACGGCCTTGAGGTAGCTGCGCACGGACAGCCCCGAGGAGTGGCACGCGCAGCCGCCGGTGGGCAGGACGTGGTTGGAACCCGCGCAGTAGTCACCCAGGGAGACCGGCGCCCAGGGACCGATGAAGATCGCGCCCGCGTTGCGGACCCGGCCCGCCCAGGTGGGCGCGTCGGCAGTCTGGATCTCCAGGTGCTCCGCGGCGTAGGCGTCGACGACGGCGAGCCCCTGCTCCAGGTCGTCGACCAGGACCGTGCCGGACTGTTCGCCCCACAGCGCCGCCGTGATCCGCTGGGCGTGCTTGGTCACGGGAACCTGCCGCTCGAGCGCGCGGTCGACGGCGTCCGCCAGGGTCTCGCTCGGGGTCACCAACACGCTCGCCGCCATCGGGTCGTGCTCGGCCTGGCTGATCAGGTCCGCCGCGACGTACGCCGGGTCGGCGGTGTCGTCGGCGAGGATCGCGATCTCGGTGGGACCCGCCTCGGAGTCGATGCCGACGACGCCCTTGAGCAGCCGCTTCGCCGCGACCGTGGTGATCCGGCCGGGACCCGCCACGAAGTCGACGGGCGGGCAGCTGTCGGTGCCGTAGGCGAACATCGCGACCGCTCCGACACCTCCGATGGCATACACCTCGTCGATGCCGAGCAGGGCGCACACCGCGAGGATCGTGGGGTGCGGGAGGCCGCCGAACTCCTTCTGTGCCGGGGACGCGACCGCGATCGACTCGACGCCGGCGACCTGTGCGGGCACCACGTTCATGGCGACGGTGGACGCAAGGGGTGCGATGCCGCCCGGGATGTAGAGGCCGATCCGGCCGTAGGGCACCAGCCGCTGCGTGACCCGGCCGCCAGGAGCGACCTCGACCGTGGGGTTCTTCTCGAGCTCGGCCTCGCTCACCACCCGCAGCCGGCGGATCGACTCCTCGAAGGCGGCCCGGAGCTCTGGGTCGAGGTCGTCGAGGGCGGCGGTCAGCGCCCCGGCCGGAACTCTCAGGTCGGTGATCTCCACGCCGTCTCGGCTGGAGATCTCGAGGAGCGCCTGGGTGCCGCGATGACGGACGTCCGCGATGGTGGGACGTACCTCGTCGAGGGCAGCCTCGACGTCGAACTCGGCCCGGGGAACGAGGGCGCGGTAGTCGGGGGTCTCGCCGCTGGCGAGTCGGCCCCGCAGGTCGATTCGGCGCATCACGTCACCGAGTCTAGAGGGGGCGCTCCAGGCGCCCGTCGGCTCGTCGGACAGCGAGACCCGGGTCCGACCCGGACGGCGTCGGAGAACCACGGCGCGGCATCATCGGGCTCAACGGACCCGCCGGATCGGGCAGACGCGCCGATATGGTCACACACCCACCCGTACACCTGGCGCCGCCTGCGACGGCCTCGGCGGCGCGCCCTGACCCCGGCCGCGGGCACCCGAAGGGAGCTCACCACGTGGCAAAGAAGGCCGCACAGGGAACCCCGGCCCTCACCCTGCTCGTCCGGTCCGGTGTCGCGCACACCGTGCACGCGTACGAGCCACTGGGGTCGGACAGCTCCTACGGCATGGCGGCTGCCGAGGCTCTGGGTGTCCCGCCCACACGCGTCTTCAAGACCCTCCTCGCCGAGGTCGACGACCAGCTCTGCGTCGCGGTCGTGCCCGTGAGCTGCACCCTGGACCTCAAGGCGCTCGCCGCGGCGCTTGGTCGCAAGCGGGCACGGATGGCCGAGCCGGCCGAGGCCGAGCGGTCAACCGGCTACGTGGTGGGCGGCATCAGCCCACTGGGCCAGCGTCGCCGGCTCACCACGGTGGTCGACGAGAGTGCCCTCGACCACGCGACGGTCTACGTCTCGGCAGGGCGCCGTGGACTGCAGGTCGAGCTCTCACCGGATGCGCTCGTCCGCCTGTGCGCGGCAACCCTCGCCCGGCTCACCTCCTGACCACTCGCCCACCACGAGGAAGCGCAGGCGCGCCGCGCGCCCGGAGACACGAACGGCGGCTGCGGAGAGGTCTCCGCAGCCGCCGTGTGGCATTGCATGCCGGCAGTAGCCGGCTGGTTCGAGGACCGCCTAGTCGGCGACGACCCGGATGGTGAAGGAGCCACCGTCGGAGGTGGTCGAGCCGGACAGGCCGACCGCCTTCAGCGCCTTCAGGTTGGCCCGCTGGTCGGCCGGCATCGACGACGGAAGCAGCTGCTCCACCTTGTCGAGGTCGACGAAGAGCCCGAACTGCGCTCCGTCGGCATTGGGGAGCGCCGCCTTGAACGCTTCGGTGCTGCCCAGGTTGCCGCCCTTCACCAGCTCGTCGGCATAGGACTGGGTGGTTCCCACGGCCAGCCCGTCGGAACCGACCGCCGTGCCGACCTTCACCGGCGCACCACTGGCCGCGATGAGCTGCTCGAGCTTGGGCATCAGCTGCTTGGCCTTCGCCGGGTCGGTCGTCGACCGGAAGCCGGCCTGCGGCAGCGCCGGCTCGCCTTCTCCGGTGGTGCCGCTCTTCACGACGTCGGCGAGCCCGCGCTCGTCGACCGCGAGGGTGAACTCCGTGCCGAGGAGCGTCACGAGGTCTGCCGGCAGCTTGATGCCGAACTGCTGGTCCGCCGCGCGCAGGAACGAGTCGAGCTGGGCCGACTGGCCGGTCTGCTCGAGCAGTCCCTGGATGTTGGGCCATGCCTTCTGGACAGCGGCTCCCGCACCGGCGACCGAGATTCCGGCCACCGTCGTCGAGGGGAGCTCCCCCAGCTTGATGCCCGACTTGGTGAGGCTCGGGATCTGGGTTCCGCGCGCCACCGCCTCCAGCTGGGCCGCGCCGTTGTCGAAGCTCAACGCTCCGACGAACCGGCCCGCCTTCGCCATCTGGATGGGCAGCTGCGGGGCGTCGCCCTTGAGCTCGGTCAGCTTCGCCGCGTCGACCCAGAAGGACAGCACACCACTCTCGCCGATGGCGTCCATGTCATCCCTGAACTGCTGGCTCTCGGCCAGCGGGCTCGCGCCCGCCGACTTCGCCGCCTGGTCGGCTTCGGCCTGGGTGTCGGCGATGATCATGTAGTCGTCGGCGAAGGCGTATCCGGTCTTGTCGCCTTCGGGCAAGAGCTTCTTGACGCCGGCACGTGCCTTTTCCTCGTTCGTGACCTGGATGGCAGCAACCGCGTCCGGCTCCTTGCCGTCGTTGCCCGGGACGGCCGCAACGCCGAGTCGCTTGCCGAGCCACGGCTCGATGTCGGTGGCGTAGTCGACGTCCTTCAGATCGTCGTCACCGGACTGCAGCGCCTCGAAGAGCGCCTTGCGGAGGTCGTCTCCCTCGCCGAGGCGCTTGCTTGCCTCGGGGAACTTCCGCGCGAACTCGAGAGCTTCGAGCTTCTGACCTGCCGACGGGTCGAGGTCGACCCGCACGTAGGCCAACGCGTTGGCGGGGAGCACCTGCTCGGGCTGCGAACCAGAGCTCCGCAACGAGGCGAACGCCCAAGCGCCGCCGCCGACGGCCAGGACGAGAACGGCCGCGAGGCCCGCGATGAGCCAGCGGGGTCCCCTGCGTTCGGGCTCGACCTCGTAGGACGGCTGCGGTCCGCCAGGGCCACCGCCACCGGTCCAGGGCGTGCCCTGCGGCATGCCGACGCCCTGGTGCGGCGGGCCCTGCTGCGGCGGACCCTGCGGCCCGCCCGAATAGCCGCCGGGCGGCGGACCTCCGGGCTGGCCCGGACGGGGATAGGACGGCTGGCCGTACTGAGGCTGGCCGGGCGGCGGACCATAAGGAGGCTGGCCGGGCGGCGGGCCGCCCTGACCCATCGGCGGCTGGCCCTGAGGCGGGCCATAGGGCCGAGGGGCGCCGCCGTACGGACCGGGCTGGCCACCACCCGGCGGCGGACCGCCAGGACGCCCAGGGTCGTTAGGTGTGTGATCGTGCGGCAAGGCTGACACCCCCGGTAGCGAACGGTAAGGGAAGGGTAGGAAAGTTAGCGCACCAAGGCGGCAGTTTCAGGCCGGGGCTCCGGGCCTGTGGATATCGATCGGGTCAGCCTCCTCGTCCAGCTCCTCGCCGGACCATCCGAGCCAGGCCAGCGGCAGGACCGGTGCCAGGACTGCGATCGGCCACACCAGGAAGAAACCGTGGGCGTGCAGTGTCAGCGGCGCGGACAGAGACGCACCGAGTGCAGCGCCTGGCTTCCAGGAGAGCACCACTGCCTGGTTGGCGACGAGGCTGCCCGCCACGAACGAGAGTACTGCCGCCACGCATCCACCGGTGGCGAGAGCGACGACCGTGATGACACCGTGCCGTAGGAACACGGTCGCGAGGGTGGCGCCCAGGAGGATGCCGGCGCCACCACCGAGGACGGCGTACCAGGAATCCATCGACGCGAGCCCACCCGCCTGCACCTCGTCGACCGGCATGGGGCCGACCTGGGTCATCACGACCTGCACGTCGGGTCGGAGCGCAGCCCACAACAGCCCTGTGACGACACCCGCCAGTGCGAGCACCGCGACGATGACGAGGAAGCCCCGACGAGCCGCACCGGCACTGGGGTCACCGGACCGGCGGGCACCACCAGGGACGTGATGCGGCGTCTGCTCGGGCGGAGTCGCCGAGGTCGGCGGCATCGGTGTGGTCACCCGGCCAGATGGTACGGCAGGTGCCTGGTCACGACCGCACGCAGCCGGATCCGAGCAGTGCCTTCAGGTCTCCCATCAGGGCCGTCGACGGTGTGACCCGCCACCGGTCCTCCAGCCGCATCACCAGCGTCTTGCCCTCGGAGCGCAGGTGCAGGTGGACGTGTGTCATGCCGGGATGGGTCGAGAAGATCTCCTTCAACCGGTCGACGACGGGCGGGGTGCACCGCTCGCGGGGCAGCGAGATCGCCACCGGACCGGTCTGCTGCTCGGTGATGTCGGGGAGCGACAGCTCCATCGCGATCAGCTGGGGCACGTCGTCGCGCCGGTCGAGCCGCCCCTTGACGACCACCACGGCGTCCTCGGTGAGCTGGAGTGCCGTGAGCTGGTAGGTCGAGGGGAAGAACATCACGTCGATGCCGCCCTCGAGGTCCTCCAGGGTGACGATCGCCCAGGGGTCGCCCCGCTTGGTCATCTTGCGGGAGATCCCGGTGATGAGGCCGCCGACGGTGACGATCGACCCGTCGGGACGTTCCTCGTCGGTCAGCAGGGTGCCGATCGTGCAGTCGGAGGCGTTGGCGAGGACGTGCTCGATGCCGAACAGCGGGTGGTCGGACACGTAGAGCCCGAGCATCTCGCGCTCGTGGGCGAGCAGGGTCTGCTTGTCCCACTCCCCGATCTCCGGCACCTGGGGAGCCATCAGCGCCGCGTCGCCGCCGTCGTCACCGGCGAAGCCGAACAGCGAGTCCTGGCCGATCGCCTCCTGACGCTTCTGGTCGATGAAGTAGTCGACCGCGTCCTCGTGCCACTGCACCAGCGCCCGGCGGCGATGCCCGAGCGAGTCGAACGCCCCGGCCTTGGCGAGCGACTCGAGGACTCTCTTGTTGCAGACGCTGGCCGGCACCTTGGCCATGAAGTCACCGGCGTCGGTGAACCTGCCCTTGGACTCGCGGGCCGCGACGAGCGCGTCGACGACGTTGGTGCCGACGTTGCGCACGGCGGTCAGGCCGAAGCGGATGTCGGTGCCGACCGGGGTGAAGTTGGACGCGGACTCGTTGACGTCGGGTGGCAGCACCTTGATGCCCGCGCGGCGGCACTCGTTGAGGTAGACCGCCATCTTGTCCTTGTCGTCCTGGACGCTCGTCAGCACCGCGGCCATGTACTCGGCCGGGTAGTTGGCCTTGAGGTAGGCGGTCCAGTACGCCACCATGCCGTAGGCCGCGGTGTGCGGCTTGTTGAACGCGTAGGAGGAGAACGGGACGAGGATGTCCCAGAGCGTCTTGACTGCATTGTCGGAGTAGCCGTTGGCGCGCATGCCGTCGCCGAACGGTCCGTACTCCTTGTCGAGCACCTCTTTCTTCTTCTTGCCCATCGCGCTGCGGAGCAGATCGGCCTGGCCGAGGGAGTAGCCGGCGACCTTCTGCGCCAGCCGCTGGACCTGCTCCTGGTAGACGATCAGGCCGTAGGTCGGGCCGAGGATCTCCTCGCAGGCGTCCTTCAGCTCTGGATGGATGGCCGTGATCTCCTGCTGACCGTTCTTGCGCAGCGCGTAGTTGGTGTGGGCGTTCGCGCCCATCGGCCCTGGTCGGTAGAGCGCGATGACCGCGGAGATGTCCTCGAAGTTGTCCGGCTTCATCAGCCGCAGGAGCGACCGCATCGGGCCGCCGTCGAGCTGGAAGACCCCGAGGGTGTCGCCCCGGCCGAGCAGGTCGTAGGTGAGCTTGTCATCCAGAGGCAGGGCGGGCAGGTCGATCTTCTCGCCCCGGCTGGTCTCGACGTTGCGTACGGCGTCGTCGAGGATCGTGAGGTTGCGCAGGCCCAGGAAGTCCATCTTGAGCAGGCCGAGCGTCTCGCAGGACGGGTAGTCGAACTGCGTGATGATCGCGCCGTCGGCCTCCCGCTTCATCAGCGGGATGTGGTCGGCCAGCGGCTCGGCGGACATGATCACGCCAGCCGCGTGGACACCGGACTGCCGGATCAGCCCCTCGAGGCCCTTGGCGGTGTCGATGACCTTCCGGATGTCGGGGTCCTGCTCGTAGAGCGCCCTGATCTCGCCCGCCTCGCCGTAGCGCGGGTGCTTCTCGTCGAAGATCCCCGACAGCGGGATGTCCTTGCCCATCACGGCAGGCGGCATCGCCTTGGTGATCTTGTCGCCGAGGGCATAGGGGTAGCCGAGAACCCGGGACGCATCCTTGATCGCGGCCTTGGCCTTGATGGTGCCGAAGGTGGCGATCTGCGCGACCTTGTCGGAGCCGTACTTCTCGGTGACGTAGCGGATGACCTCACCGCGCCGACGCTCGTCGAAGTCGATGTCGAAGTCGGGCATCGAGACGCGTTCGGGGTTGAGGAAGCGCTCGAAGATCAGGCCGTGCTCGAGCGGGTCGAGGCCGGTGATGCCGAGCGCGTACGCCACCAGGCTCGCCGGCGCCGGAACCGCGTCCCAGGCCGACGGCGATGCCGTTGTTCTTGGCCCACATGATGAAGTCGGCCACAACCAGGAAGTACGACGAGAAGCCCATCGAGATGATGACGCCGAGCTCGTACTCCATCTGCTTCTGGTAGGCGTCGCCGTAGCCGTCGGGGAACAGCACGTCCATGCCCCGCAGCACTTCCGCGCGCAGCCAGGACTCGTCGGTGTAGCCGTCGGGGACGTCGTAGCGCGGCATCAGGTTGCGCGTGACGAACATGCCGGCGGGGTCAACCCGCTCGGCGATGGCGAGCGTGCTGCGGCAGCCCGCCTGCCAGACGTCGGAGCTGTCGAGCGCCCGCATCTCGTCGGCCGACTTGAGGTAGTAGCCGGAACCCTCGAACTGGAACGTCGGCGCGACCAGCGTCGAGGCCGTCTGCACACAGAGCAGCGCGGCGTGCGCTGTCGACTCGTGCTCGTAGGTGTAGTGGGAGTCGTTGGTGACGACGTAGGACAGGTCGAGGTCTCCGGCGATCTTCTCCAGCCCGGACCGCGCCCGCTTGTCGATCTCGATGCCGTGGTCCATCAGCTCGACGAAGAAGTTCTCCTGGCCGAAGATGTCGCGGAAGTCACCGGCCGCCTCCAGCGCCTCCTTGTCCTGGCCCAGGCGGATCTTGGTCGGGATCTCGCCGGACGGGCAGCCGCTTGTCGCCATCAGGCCCTGGGAGTACTCCGCGAGCAGCTCGCGGTCGACCCGTGGCTTGCGGAAGAAGCCCTCCATCGACGCCCGGGTCTGGAGCCTGAACAGGTTGTGCAGACCCCGGCATCGCGCGCCCAGATCGTCATGTGCGTGAACGCGCCGGCGCCGGAGACGTCGTCGTCCTTCTGGTGCTGGTGGCCCCACCTGACCGGCGCCTTGTGGAAGCGCGAGGTCCGGCGCGACGTAGGCCTCCAGCCCGATGATCGGCTTGACGCCGGCCGCCTGGGCCTTGGTGAAGAAGTCGTAGGCGCCGTGCAGGTTGCCGTGGTCGGTGATGGCCACCGCCGGCATCTCGAGCCGTTGCGCCTCCGCGAACATGTCCTTGAGCTTCGCCGCGCCATCGAGCATGGAGTACTCGGTGTGGACATGCAGATGCACGAACGAATCGGACATGCGCGGATGCGCCTCCTGTTCCGCCAACGCCAAAGGCGGGAGGCGCCGGCCAGATCAGGCGGTGGCGGCGCGCTCGCCGTTTCGTACCGTCCGCAGCGGGCCGAGGCCCCTGCGCTTGGGGTGAAGCAGATGCGGGACCACTGACTCTAGGCCCGCCCTCCGACATCCCGAAGCCGCCCCGCCGATCTCCCGCGGAATCGCGCCGGACGTCCGACTCAGGTCACCGAACGCTCGGACTGCGCCACCTCGAGGGCGTGACCCAGGTCGTCGGGATAGGGGGACGCGAACTCCACCCACGCACCCGAGTCGGGATGCTCGAAGCCGAGTCGCGTGGCGTGCAGCCACTGCCGTTCGAGACCGAGCCGGCGGGCGAGTACGGGGTCGGCGCCGTAGGTCAGATCGCCGACGCAGGGGTGGCGGACGGCGCTCATGTGGACGCGGATCTGGTGCGTCCGCCCGGTCTCGAGCCGGATCT
This sequence comes from uncultured Actinomycetota bacterium, assembly GCA_963721745.1. Taxonomy (GTDB): domain Bacteria; phylum Actinomycetota; class Actinomycetes; order Propionibacteriales; family Actinopolymorphaceae; genus Thermasporomyces. Next base: position 877,960 of record CAVRKO010000013.1, read on the forward strand.
CGAGCAGGGACGCGTGCCGCAGCGCCTCGAGGGTCTCGTAGTGGGTCACCGACTCCTTGCCGCCCGCGACGACCGCCCACTTGTAGTCGTGGGACGGGTGCCGGTCGATGGGCGCGTCGATGGTCCCCCGCGACGGGTCGGGGTGCCCCTGGACGAGCGCGTGGTAGATCTTGTCGACCCGGCGCTCCTTGAAGGCGCGCTTCAGCAGGGAGTACGCCCGCTCCGACTTGGCCACCACCATCAGCCCGCTCGTACCGACATCCAGCCGGTGGACGACACCCTGGCGCTCGGCCGCACCGGACGTAGCGATCCGAAACCCCGCCGCGGCCAGGTGCCCCACCACCGTCGGACCTCGCCACCCGGGGCTCGGGTGGGCGGCGACGCCGACAGGCTTGTCGACCACCACGAGGTCGTGGTCGTCGTGGACGACCCGCATGCCCGCAACGGTCTCCGGAGCGACCGGCTGCGGCGGTGCGGGCAGCTCGACCTCCAGCCAGGACCCGGCGGTGACCCGCTCGGACTTCGGTGCGGTCGCGCCGTCGAGGAGTACCTGTCCGTCCTCGACCAGCTCGGCGGCTTTGGTACGCGAGAGGCCGAACAGCCGGGCCAGCGCCGCGTCGAGACGCTCGCCCTCGAGACCGTCCGGCACCGGCAGGCCTCGGTGGTCGCCCGGCGTCAGTGGAGCGCTCACTCGGTGGACCCGATCGGGCCGTTGTCGGGGGTCCGGCGGGTCTCGGCGGCCTCGTTCCTGGTCTCGTGCCTGGTCTCGTCCCTGGTGTCGGCGATCGCGGGCTGGCCCTCGACGGTGCCGTCCCAACGTCGGCCGCGCAGCGCCATCACGATGATCACGCCGGCCGCGAGGCAGATCGAGCTGTCGGCGAGGTTGAACACCGGCCAGTGCGGCAGCTGCAGGAAGTCGACCACGTGTCCGCGCAGGACTCCCGGCGAACGGAAGATCCGGTCGGACAGGTTGCCGAGCGCGCCACCGAGCAGGAGTCCGAACGCGATCGCCCACGGCGTGCTCCGCAGCGAGCGGGACAGCCGGACCACGACGACCGCGACGCCCAGCGCGACGAGCGACAGGACGACCGTGTAGCCCGTCGCAAGCCCGAACGCCGCCCCCGGGTTGCGAACGAGGTTCAGGGTCAGCAGGCCGCCGAGCAACGGGACCGGGCCGCGGTCGGAGAGGTGGGCCATCGCGACGATCTTGCTCGCGACGTCAGCGGCCAGGACAACTGCCGCCACCAGTGCAAAGAGGACGATCCGGCGTCGCCGCCCGGAATCGCCGACATCACCCGCGCCGGTCAGCGACGCTCTTCCTTCTGTTTGCATGACACGCACAGTGTCGCACGGGGGAACGCGACCAACCGAGCCTTGCCTATCGGGTTGCCGCACCCCTCGCACACGCCGTACGACCCGTCGGCGATCCGGACCAGGGCCCGGTCGATCTGGGCGAGCATGTCGCGGGTGTTGGCGGCGAGCGACATCTCGTGCTCGCGTTCGAACGTCTTGGAGCCCGCGTCGGCCTGGTCGTCGCCCGCGCCGTCACCGCTGTCGCGCAGCAGGTCGGCGAGCTCGTCGGCGGCTGAGTTGAGCTCGTCGCGGAGCCGGTCGGACTCTGCCTCGAGGTCGCGGCAGACCTCTTCGAGCTCCTCGTGCGACCAGGGCTCCTCGTCGGCGCGTACGACGAGGCTCGACGCCCGCTCCGCGAGGTCCGCGTCGCTTACCTCGGGGGTTGCGGGCTCGGGAGGACCGTCAGGTAGACCCGGGACGGACGGTGCTGCCTTCTTGGCGGCCGGCCCCTTCTTGGCTGGAGCCTTCTTCGCAGCGGGCGCGGTCTTCCTCGCAGCGGGCGCGGCCTTCTTCGCGGCGGGAGCCTTCTTCGTAGCCGGGGCCTTCTTCGTGGCCGGAGCTTTCTTCGCCGGCGCGGCCTTCTTCGCGGGTGCCGCCTTCTTGGTCGCCACAGCCTTCTTGCTCGCCACAGCCTTCTTGCTCGCCGCAGCCTTCTTCGCGGGTGCGGCCTTCTTCGCCGGCGCAGCCTTCGCTGGTCCGGCCTTCTTGGTCGCGGGAGTCTTCTTGGCCGCTGCCTTGCTGGCAGCCGGAGCCTTCTTCGCCACCGGACGCTGCTCCGTGGGCGTGCCCTTCTTGGCAGCCGGTCCCTTCTTGGCAGCCGGTCCCTTCTTGGCAGCCGACCCCTTCTTGGCAGCCGACCCCTTCTTGGCAGCCGTACCCCGCTTCGCGGCCGGGCCCTTCTTGGCTGTCGAGCCCTTCGTGGCTGTCGTGGTGGCCGTCGACTTCTCTGCCGCCGCACCGCGCCGCGGGCTCGCCCCGGCCGCGCCTGACCCCGCCCGGCGAGCGGCGCGCGGACGGCTCGTCCGGTCCGTCTCCTCGGTCATCTGTTCCTCCGAGTTCACGTCGAGGTGGCCCGCCAGCCGGCGTCAGGCGCCGGCGAGCAGCCGCGCGAGGCGTTCGTCGACCTCTGGCGCGATCACCTCGAAGATCTTGTCCCGGCTCCTTGCTCCGGAAACCAGCGCGACCTGGCGGCCAGGAACGCCGAACGCCCGTGCGAGGGCTTCTGCCGCCGCCTGGGTCGCGCGCCCGTCCACCGGCGGATCGGTCACCGACACGACCAGGGCGGGGCCGTTGCGCCCCTCGTAGCTCCCCCCGACCCGGGTGCGCCCCGTGCCCGGTTTGACCCGGACCGCGATCCGCCTGGACCTCTCCACCAGGACAGTGTGCTACGGACGGTCCAGATCTCGGCGCACCGGCCGCGTCCCGGGGCGTCCGCGCGCTCGTGCCCGGGGCAGGCAGCACCGGGACGAAGCGCCCTAGGATGGCGGCCCGAAAGCCGCCGACCGCAGGGGCCGTACGTGCGCCCCCAAGGCCTAGATCCCCAGCTCCCACAGTGGCCCAGACCGGAGAACCGGTGACCGAGACCCAGCGCCAGCCCGCCTACCGCCTCGTCGAGCCCCAGGTCGACCTGCCGTCGCTCGACCACGAGATCCTCGCCTTCTGGCACAAGGAGGGCATTTTCGACCAGGCACTCGCGAAGAGTGCTTCCGGCGAACCGTGGACCTTCTACGAAGGCCCGCCCACCGCCAACGGCATGCCGGGCACCCACCACGTCGAGGCGCGGGTCTTCAAGGACCTGTTCCCGCGCTTCCAGACGATGCGCGGGCGGCACGTCGACCGCAAGGCCGGCTGGGACTGCCACGGCCTGCCCGTCGAGGTCGCTGTCGAGAAGGAGCTCGGGATCTCCGGCAAGCGGGAGATCGAGGACTTCGGCATCGCCCGCTTCAACGCCGCCTGCCGCGCGTCGGTTGAGCGGCACGTCGACGCGTTCACCGAGCTGACCGAACGCATGGGCTACTGGGTCGACATGTCCCAGGCGTACTGGACGATGGACCGGTCGTACGTCGAGAGCGTCTGGTGGTCCCTGCGGCAGATCTTCGACAAGGGGCTGTTGGTCCGCGACCATCGGATCAGCCCCTACTGCCCCCGCTGCGGCACGGCGCTGTCCGACCACGAGCTCGGCCAGCCCGACGTCTACCAGGACGTCGACGATCCGTCTGTCTACGTACGCCTCCCCCTCACCTCCGGCCCGCTGGCATCAGGCGACGGCGACAGTACCTGCGGCACCACGGGTGGCGCCGCCCTGCTGGTGTGGACGACGACGCCGTGGACCCTCGTCTCCAACACCGCCGTCGCCGTCCACCCCGACGTCGACTACGTTGCCGCGACCGACGGCGAGGAGACCCTGGTCGTCGCCGAGGCGCTCCTGGCGGTGCTCGGCGAGGGCTGGAACATCACTGGCCGGTTCCGCGGCAGTGAGATGGAGGGCTGGGCCTACGCCCGGCCGTTCGACCTCGTCGACTTCCCGGCCGACTCCGCCGGCAGCGCGGGCACACCCCACATCGTGGTGGTCGACCGGTACGTCTCCACCGACGACGGCACCGGTCTCGTCCACCAGGCGCCCGCCTTCGGCGAGGACGACTACCGAGTCGCCAAGGCGTACGGCCTCCCCGTCGTCAACCCGGTCCGGCCGGACGGAACGTTCGAACCGTCGGTCGGCCTGGTCGGCGGGAGCTTCTTCAAGTCCGCGGACGCACAGCTGGTCGCCGACCTCGAGGCCCGCGGGCTGCTGTTCCGGGGCGAGACCTCCACGCACAGCTATCCGCACTGCTGGCGGTGCCACACGCCGCTGCTCTACTACGCGCTGCCGTCGTGGTTCATCCGTACGACCGACCGCAAGGCCGACCTTCTCGCTCAGAACGACCGCACCACCTGGCACCCCGCGACGATCAAGGAGGGCCGCTACGGCGAGTGGCTGCGCAACAACGTCGACTGGGCGCTCTCCCGCAACCGCTACTGGGGGACGCCGCTGCCGATCTGGACCTGCCCGCGCGGCCACCACACCTGTGTCGGCTCGCTCGCCGAACTCGGTGAGCTGGCCGGACAGGACCTCGCCAACCTCGACCCGCACCGGCCGTACGTCGACGACGTCACGTTCGCCTGCCCACAGCGCACGGATGACGACGCGGCGGACCGCTGTGGTGAGCGCGCCGAGCGGGAGCGGGAGGTCATCGACGCGTGGTACGACTCGGGCGCGATGCCGTTCGCCCAGTGGGGATACCCGCACGCGCCCGGGTCGGCCGAGCGCTTCACGCAGGCCTACCCTGCGCAGTTCATCTGCGAGGCCGTCGACCAGACCCGCGGATGGTTCTACTCGCTGATGGCCGTGGGCACCCTGGTGTTCGACCGCTCGTCCTACGAGACCGTCGTCTGCCTCGGGCTGATCCTCGCCGAGGACGGCCGCAAGATGAGCAAGCACCTGGGCAACGTGCTGGAGCCCCTGCCGCTGATCGAACGGCACGGCGCCAACGCGGTCCGGTGGTTCATGGCCTGCGCGGGCTCGCCGTGGTCGGCTCGCCGGGTCGGCGACGCCACGATCCAGGAGGTCGTGCGCAAGGTCATCCTCACGTACTGGAACACCGTCGCGTTCCACACGCTCTATGCCGACCTCGCCGGCTGGACGCCGGACGGCCCGGCCACCGGACCTCACCCGGACAGCACCGCCCTCGACCGCTGGCTCCGTTCGGAGACCCACCGGCTCGTCCGGTCGATCGGGGAGGGATACACGGGCTTCGATACCCAGCGGATCGGTCAGCTCCTGGCCCAGTTCGTCGACGACCTGTCCAACTGGTACGTCCGCAGGTCCCGGCGGAGGTTCTGGTCGGGCGACCCGGCCGCGTTCGCCACCCTGCACGAGACGCTCGAGCTGCTCACGACGCTGATGGCGCCGCTGACACCGTTCGTCACCGAGCAGGTCTGGCAACACCTCGTACGCCCGGTACGCGCGGACGCCCCGGAGTCGGTGCACCTCACCGCCTGGCCGTCGTACGACGAGGCTGCCGTCGACGACGCCCTCGCCGCACAGGTCGGCCTGGCCCGTCGAGTCGTCGAGCTCGGGCGGGCAGCACGGGCCGAGGCCAAGGTCAGGACCCGCCAGCCGCTCGGCCGGGCACTCATCGGCGCGGCGGCCTGGAGTGGCCTCCCCGAGGCGCTGCGGCGGGAGGTCGCGGAGGAGCTCAACGTCCTCGACCTCCAGGGCCTGTCCGACGGGGGCGACACCCTCGTCGAGTACGCCGTGAAGCCCCAGTTCCGCGCACTCGGCAAGCGGTTCGGCAAAGACACGCCCCGGATCGCCGCGGCGGTCTCGGCCGCGGACCCCGGCCCGCTGGTCGCACGGCTCCGCAGCCGGGGCCAAGCGGACGTCGAGGTCGACGGCGAGACCGTCACCCTCGACGAGTCCGAGGTGATCGCCTCGGAGCGACCGCGCGAGGGATGGGCCGTCGCGAACGCTCAGGGCGAGACCGTGGCGCTCGATCTCACCGTCACCGACGAGCTGCGTCGCGCCGGTGCCGCGCGGGAGGTCGTCCGGCTCGTGCAGGACGCCCGCAAGAACGCCGGCCTGCGGGTCAGCGACCGGATCGCGCTGTGGTGGACAGCCACCGATGCCCAGACCGGTGCCGCGCTGCGGGAGCACGCATCGTTCGTCGCCGACGAGGTGCTGGCCGTCCACCTCGACGAGGCGAAGCCGGCCGACGACGGGGCCGCACTCCAGCGCGGACAGTCCGACCAGCTGGGTCTGACGTTCTGGTTCCGGGTGAGCTGAGGCCGTACATGCAAATGTGGGGAGCGATCACGTTGCCGTGATCGCTCCCCACATCAGGCTGGGAGCCCTGGGTGTCGCCCTGACTAGAGCGAGGACTCGTCGTCGTCTTCGAGCAGGGCGTTGAGGCGAGGCGTGCCGGCGCCGGAACCCACCCGGTCACCGCGCTCCATCCGGTCCCCACCCGCTGCCATCGCGGCAGGCTTGTGGGAGTTGATCGGACGCGGACCGCCACCGTCGCCGGTGGGTACGCCGTTCTCGACGCTCCCCTGCCCCGCGAGCAGACGTAGCTGGCTCTCGAAGTAGGCCTTCAGCCGGCTGCGGTACTGCCGCTCGTAGGTGCGGAGCTCGTCGACCTCGCGCTGGAGTCGCGACTTCTCCTTGTCGAGCTGGCCGAACAGCTGGTTGCGCTTGTCGTTCGTGTCGCGCTCCAGCTGCTCCGACTTCGACCGGGCCTCGGACTCGAGCCGGCTGGCCAGGCCGCGCGCCTCGTTCTCGAGTCGCTCGGCACGGGCGCGTGCGTCGGAGAGGATCCGGTTGGCCTGCTCCTTGCTCTCCGCCACGAGCTGGTCGGCGTTCTGGGTCGCGATCTCCAGAAGCCTGGCGGCCGCGGTCGAAGCCTCGGCCACGCTCGACGGACCGGCCTGCGGCGTCTGCCGCACCGGCTGATGCACGGGTTCGTGCTGCTCGGGGACGGGCTGCTTGGCGTAGCCCACGCCGTCGCCGCGCTGGGCGGCGGCGAGCTTCTGGCGAAGGTCCTCGTTCTCGTGGTTGAGGCGCTCGAGTTCGGACTCGACCTCATCAAGGAACTGGTCGACCTCCCCCATGTCGTAACCCTCCCGCAAGCGGACGGGCGTGAAGCGCTTATTGCGCACGTCCTCGGGTGTCAACGGCATGACCTCACCTCAAGCTCGCAGGACTCGACAACATAGTTCGGAGCAACCGTACCCGGTTTTGGACGGCGAAGACCGAGGGGGCTCCGCAAAGCTCGGATTGGACTTACCCAGCCAGCGTCATCACAAGCGCCTGAAGGACGTAGATGATGACGATGAGCAGGAGAAACGACAGATCCAGGGCAAATCCACCCAGTCGAAGGGGTGGAATGACCCTCCGGAGCGCCTTCAGTGGCGGATCTGTCACGGAATAGACCGCCTCGAGCGCGACCAGCAGGATGCCGGTCGGCTCCCACGACCGGGCGAAGAACTGCACCCAGTCGACGACCAACCGGACAAAGAGGAAGACCAGGAAGATCCACAGGATGACGTAGATCAGTTGGGCGACGACCTGCACGTGTGCTCCTTGGTGAGGCCTGACCTTGGAACCTCGACCATAGCGCCGACTGGGTAGGAACGATCGCGGCCGGTCGTGGCGACGCCGGGCGTCCTCGAAGCACCAGCATGATTCTTGTGCGGCTAGCTCTGGTTGAAGAAGCCGGCCTCTGCCATCCGTTCCTTGTCCTCGGCGCGCACCTTGACGTTGGCCGGCGACAGCAGGAAGACCTTGGCGGTCACCCGCTCGATGCTGCCGTGCAGCCCGAAGATCAGGCCGGCGGCGAAGTCGACCAGTCGCTTGGCGTCGGAGTCGTCCATGCCGGTGAGGTTCATGATCACGGGCGTACCGTCACGGAAGTGCTCACCGATGAGTCGGGCGTCGTTGTAGGTGCGCGGATGCAGGGTGGTGATGCGGGACGCGGGGATCTCGGGCGCCGCCTGCACCCGGCGCCGGTCCGGGAACGTGGTGACGTTGGCCGCGCGTTCGTCGTGGGGCTGGGAGTCGTCGGCGGACCGTGCGTCCCGGTCGTCGGGTTCGTACTCGCCCTCGTAGGCAGGGTCATACTCGTCGTCGTAGCGGCCCTGGTCCTCAACGAGACCGAGGTAGACCGCGACTTTGCGCATCGCGCCGGCCATCTGACCTCTCGCCTTCTGTTCAGCTCCGACGGTCGAGCCCACAGGCTCCGTCCGCGATGACGCTACCGGCTGGAAGCCCGCACACCTAGTAACCCACGCCCGACGCGCACGTGTGTCGCGCCGTGGCTGATCGCGACCTCGAGGTCCTCGCTCATGCCGGCAGAAAGCCAGGTCGCGCCGGGATGCCTGGACCGCAGCCGATCGGCGGTCTCGGCCAACCGGGCGAACGCCGGTCCCGGCTCGGCGCCGAGCGGCGCGATCGCCATCAGCCCCGCCAGCTCCAGCGAGGAAGCGGACGCAACAGCGTCGGCAAGGGTGGGTACGTCCTCGGGCGCGGCACCGCCACGGCCGGGCTGGTCGTCCAGGCAGACCTGTACGAGGCAGCGCAGCGGGCGGTCGAGGTCCGTTGCCGCCCGGTCGAGCGCGCGGACGAGTGCCAGCCGGTCGACCGACTGGACCACCGACGCGTACCGGACGACCGAACGCACCTTGTTGGTCTGCAGCTGGCCGACGAAGTGCCACGTGAGGTCGAGATCGGCACACTCCGCCGCCTTCTCGCGCGCCTCCTGGTCGCGGCTCTCGCCGATGTCGCGGACGCCGAGTCCGGCGAGCAGGCGTACGTCGGAGGCCGGGAAGGTCTTGGTCACCGCGACCAGGGTGACGTCCTCGGGCCGGCGACCGCTCCGGATGGCGGCAGCGGCAATGCGGCCGCGCACCTCGTCGAGGTGCGCGGCCAGCTGGTCCAGACGGTCAGGGCCGTCAGGACGGGGACCGGGTTCGGTGCTCTTCCGTGGACCCGTCATCCGTCACTTGAGGAAGTCGGGGATGTCGAGGTCGTCCCCGTCGTCGGCCGCGGGCCGCCTGGCCGGTCGGGCAGAGGCGGGGTTGTAGTGGGTGGCGCCGGACTGCGCGCCGTTGGAGTGGCTGTCGGACCGCCCCGGCGTCCCTTCGGCGGGTGGTGTCGGCTCAGGAGGGCGACCCTCCGTGCGGCCAAAAGGGCTGTTGCCCAGGAGCCGCTGCCGGAGCTCCTGGGTCTGGGCCGCCAGGTCGCTCGCGGGCTGCTGCTGGCTCCCGTCGCCACGGGAGGATTGCTGGGAGCGCGCCGAAGGATCGCCCCCCTGCTGCGGCTGCTGCGGGCGGGCGGGTGTCGGGTCGGAGGCTGCCGCGGACGGCTGGCCGACGGTGCCGCGTGCGGGGCTCGCCTGCGTCTCGTGGCCGGTCGTGGGCGCTCCACCGGAACCGCCCTGTTCGTGACTGGAGCCGTTGGAGGCTGGCGAGGACGCCGGCTGCACCGGCCGTCCCAGCTCACCGGGACGACCGAGCTCACCGGGACGGCCCAGCTCACCCGGTCGGCGCTGAGGAGGGTAGGACGAGCCGCCCGGCGCGGGCGGGACAGGTCCCGGTCCGCGACGTCCGGTCTGAGTTGCCGTCTCCTGTACCCGCCGGCGGGGCATGCCGCCGTCGAACCCGGCCGCGATCACGGTGACGCGGACCTCGTCGCCGAGAGCGTCGTCGATGACCGCACCGAAGATGATGTTGGAGTCGGCGTGCGCCGCCTGGGCGACGAGCTGGGCGGCCTCGTTGATCTCGAACAGGCCGAGGTCGGACCCACCGGCGATCGAGAGCAGTACTCCGTGGGCGCCGTCGATCGACGCCTCGAGCAACGGGCTGGAGATCGCCATCTCGGCGGCCGCGCACCGAACGGTTCTCGCCGCGGGCCGACCCGATGCCCATCAACGCCGATCCGGCGTTGGACATCACGCACTTGACGTCGGCGAAGTCGAGGTTGATCAGGCCGGGCGTGGTGATGAGGTCGGTGATGCCGGAAACACCTTGGAGCAGCACCTGGTCGGCCTGCTTGAAGGCGTCGAGCACGCTGCACCTGTCGGTCGCTGATGGACAACAGCCGGTCGTTGGGAATGACGATGAGGGTGTCGACCTCGTTGCGGAGGTCCTCGATGCCCTCCTCGGCCTGACGTGGCGCGGCTCTTGCCCTCGAAGGCGAACGGGCGGGTGACCACGCCGATCGTCAGCGCGCCGAGCGATGCGGGCGATCCGCGCCACGACGGGCGCGCCACCGGTGCCGGTGCCGCCGCCCTCGCCGGCCGTGACGAAGACCATGTCGGCGCCCTTGAGCACCTCTTCGATCTCCTCGGAGTGGTCCTCGGCGGCCTTGCGGCCGACCTCGGGGTTGGCGCCCGCACCGAGTCCGCGGGTGAGCTCCCGACCGACGTCGAGCTTGACGTCCGCGTCGCTCATCAGCAGCGCCTGCGCGTCGGTGTTGATCGCGATGAACTCGACGCCCTTGAGGCCGACCTCGATCATGCGGTTGACCGCGTTGACGCCTCCGCCGCCGATGCCGACGACCTTGATGACCGCGAGGTAGTTCTGCGGTGGCGTCACGAGCTTCGCCTGCTCGGTGACCGAAAGTCTCGTCGGCGCCGTCGAGTACAAGCTCTGCGAGCGTCAGCTCAGGGTTATAGTTATGTCAACCTCGCCATTGAGCAGCAAGGTACGGAGCACTCCGAGGTGAGTCAACGGCAGACATGCCGCACCTGCCGCCGGCACGGGTCAGATCCGTAGTCACCGACGGCAGTCACGTGGCTGGAGCCCCGGAACGCTGACGTCGTAGACCCGCGGGCTGCTCGAGCAGCGCCACGAGGACGCCTGCCTTGGTCGCGGAGTCCTCCGCGCTCCCCCACATCACGGTGTCGCCGTTCGTGAGCGCGGAGCGTCGAACGTGCATCCACGGTCTGTACCTGTACGCGCGGTGACCCTGCGGACCAGCGCGACGGCAGGGCCGCCGCCACCCTGGCACCGGTCGCCCGAAGCTCGGCCATCCGCGCCGGACCCGCCCGGACGGCACGCAGCTCGGCATCTGAGGCAGCGGGGTCTCGACGCCTTCGGCCGTACGGAAAGCGGCGCCGGACACGTCGACCGACTGCCGGGACGAGCCGTCCACCGCAGACCGCGACCGCGGTGCGCTCGGCGACGTCGATCGTCAGCGTCGTGCGGCCACGCGCGGGTGACGGTCGCCGCCTTCACCGGCAACAGGGTCGAAACGACCCGGCCGCGCGACCGCGTCGAGGTCTACCCGGACCAGCGGCTGCCCATCGGCACCCGTCGCCGCGGCACGGACGTCTGCCGGAGAGAGGCCGGACCGGGGTGGCCGCGTACGGTGACGGCCCGTGCGTCGAGCAGCGACGAGAACGCCACGACCCACACGGCGAGTCCGACCAACCGGGACGCCAGGCGAGCACGAGCAGCGGGAGCCGGACCAGCGCGCCGGGACAGCAACGGCGGGCGAACCTTCGGGCGGAGGACGACGAGGCCTTGGAGTCGTCCTGGTCGTCATCGGGCGACGCCGGCTCACTCTCGGCCGAGCCGGTCAGCCGAGGGTCCAGCACCTCGGGCCCGATCAGGGTGACGTCGGGCGCCCCAGGGTCAGCACCAGGTCGCCGGGACGTAGCCCGCGTCGGCGAGCCGCGACGGCGCGGCCGACCAGGAACGTTCGAACGATGCGCTCCGGCGGCGCGGCGATGTGCGGGATGATCAGCGCCCCGGTGATGCCGGGGATCGGGGCGTCGCCGCGTCGTAGACGTCCATCACGACGACCTCGTCGGCGAGACCAAGCGCGCTCTCCGAATTCGCGGTGAAGAACGGCGGTGCGGGTGTAGCCGGAGCGGCTGGAAGGCCACGATGACCCGGCCGCCTTCGGCCACACGCGCCTGCGCGCGCAGCCCGCAGGTTGACCAGCATCTCGGTCGGATGGTGGCCGTAGTCGTCGTAGACGCGAACGTCATCGGCCTGCCCTTGTACTCGAATCGGCGCCGGGTGCCGGTGTAGCGACAGGCCTTCGCGCAACTCGCTCGACGGGAGGCCCAGCCCGAGACCGGCGGTGTAGGCGGCCGCGGCGTTCGCAGGAGTGTGTGGCGACCCGGCGACATGGACGTCGACGGTCGACCCTGGCGGCGGCCGTGCACCACGAGCTCGAACGTCGAGCTGCGGGGATGCAGGACCGAGTTCCTCGATGCGGACGTCGGCGTCGGGGGCCTCGCCGTAGGTGCGCACGTCGATGCCACGGGCGCGGGCGGCGTCGGCGAGGCGGCGGGCGCCGGGGTCGTCGATGCACGCGACCAGGAAGCCGCCGGGCTCGATGCATTCGGCGAAGTCGTCGAACGCCTGGTGGTAGTCCTCGGGCGTCGGCGTAGAAGTCGAGATGGTCGGGGTCGACGTTCGTGACCACCGCGACTCGTGGCGAGTACTGCAGGAAGGACCCGTCGGACTCGTCGGCCTCGGCCACGAAGATGTCGCCGGTGCCGTCGTGGGCGTTGACCCGTGATCGTTGAAGTTGCCGCCGATCGCGAACGACGGGTCGGCACCGCAGTGCTGCAGAGACGACCGAGCATCGAGGTCGTCGTGGTCTTGCCGTGGGCACCGGAGACGGCGCACACCCGGCGGCCGTCCATCACCGCCGACAGCGCCTCGGCCCGGGAGTACAGCAGCAGACCCCGGCGCCGGGCCTCGACGACCTCGACGTTGGTCTCCTTGATCGCGGTCGAGATGACGAGCGTGTCGGCGCCGTCGACATGGCTGGGGTCGTGCCCCACGTGGCAGGTGGCGCCGAGGGCCCGGAGAGCGGTGAGGGTACGGGAGTCCTTGGCGTCGCTGCCGCTCACGCTCATGCCGCGGGCCAGCATGATGCGGGCGATGCCGGAGAGGCCCGCGCCGCCGATCCCGACGAAATGCACGTGGCCCAGCTTCTCCGCCGGAACCAGCTCCGGCGGCGGAGGAACGATCATCGGCCCACCCTTCCGGCATTCCCTGGGTTGCTGACGGCGACGGAGCGGACCAGCTCGGCGAGCCGGTCGTCGGCGTCCGCCGGGACGAGGTCGCGTGCGACCTTCGACATCTCGCGGAGCCGGTCCGGATCGGTGATGAGCGCCGTCACGTGCTCGCTCACCCACGCCGGCGTGAGGTCCGCGTCGTCGACGAGAAGTCCGCCCCCGCCGTCGACGACCGGCTGTGCGTTGAACCTCTGCTCGCCGTTGCCGACCGGGTAGGGCACGAAGACAGAGGGCAGTCCGACCGCCGCGAGCTCGGTCACCGTGTTGGCGCCGGCCCGGGTGATCGCGAGGTCTGCCGCAGCATAGGCCAGGTCCATGCGTTCGATGTAGGGGACCGCGACGTACGCCGGGGACCCAGCTGGCAGGTCGGGGCGTACCTCGTGCCGCGGTCCGGTCGCGTGCAGCACCTGGACGCCGGCCGCGGCCAGTGCGGGCGCCGCCCCGGCGACCGCTTCGTTGAGCCGGAGCGCTCCCTGGGAGCCGCCGGTGACGAGCAGCGTCGGGCGCGCCGGATCGAGGCCGAACGCGGTGCGACCCTCCTGCCGGGACTTCGCCCGGTCGAGGGTCGCGATCTCCCGCCGGATCGGCAGGCCGACGAAGGTCGCGTGCCGCAGCGGGGTCGCGGGAAAGCTCACAGCCACATGAGAAGTGACGAACCGGGCCGCGAATCGGTTGGCTATGCCCGGCCGGGCGTTCTGCTCGTGGACGACGACCGGGACCTTGAGCCGTTTGGCCGCGAGGTAGGCCGGCATGGCGACATAGCCGCCGAGTCCGACCACGACGTCGGCGTTCACCCGCGTGATCGCGGCTGACGCCGCCCGCACCGCACCGGCCAGCCGGCCGGGAACGGTCAACAGCCGCGGGGTCAGCTCCCGCGGGAGCGGCACCCTCGGGATGAGCGACAGCTCGTAGCCCGCGGCCGGGATCAGGCGCGCCTCGAGCCCTTCCTCGGTGCCCAGGAAGGTGAGACCGATGTCGGGGTCGACCCGCCGGAGCGCCGCCGCCAAGGCCAGCGCCGGACTGACATGACCGGCACTGCCTCCGCCGGCGAGAACGATGTGCACGGGCTCACCCCTTCTTCGTGCGGGCCTGGGTCGGACCCGTGGCCTCCGCCTTTGCCGCCTCCTTGCGCGCGGCCCTCGCCGCCGCGCGGTCGGCCAGCGCGACCCGTGCCGCTGGTTCGTTCCGAGCGAACGACACGAGCAGGCCGAGGGCGAACAGAGTCGGAAGCATCGCGGACCCACCGTATGACACGAGAGGCAGCGGGATCCCGGCGATGGGCAGCAGACCCAGAACGGCACCCATGTTGACCAGTGCCTGAGCAGTCAGCCAACCGACGATTCCGGCCGTCGCGATCCGGGTGAACGTGTCTTCTGTACGCAGAGCGATCCGGACACCGACGAACGCAAGGGTCAGGAAGAGCGCAAGCACCACGAGCGTTCCGGCCAAGCCGAGTTCCTCACCGATCACGGCATAGATGAAGTCGGTGTGGGCTTCGGGTAGAAAGCCCCATTTCTCCCGGCTGTTGCCGATTCCGACGCCCCACCAGCCTCCGGTCCCGAGGGCGAACCACGAATGGGCGGCCTGCCAGCCGGTGTCGCGGTAGTCGGCGAACGGGTCGAGGAACGCGATCAGCCGCTCGAACCGGCGCGGCCGGCTCACGGCGAGATAGGTGACGATCGCTCCGACTCCGAGGACGAACACGCCGAAGAAGCGCAGCGGCGTCCCGACGACGAAGAGGATCACGAGCACCAGGGAGAACAGCACGAGGGACGTGCCGAGGTCGCCCTGACCGAGCACCAGCGCGAGGACGAGACCGCACACGGGGACGAACGGCACCAGCAGGTGTCGCCACTCGTGCAGCAGCTTCTCCTTGCGGGCAAGGAGATCCGCACCCCACAGCACGAGGGCGAGCTTGGCGGCCTCGCTCGGCTGCACCCGGAACGGCCCGCCGAACGACAGCCAGTTCCGGTTGCTGTTGACCTCGACGCCGAGCGGTGTGTAGGTCAACACCAGCAGGACGATCGTGGCCAGCAGGGCGGGATAGACGAGCGCGCGCAGGAACCTGCGCGGCAGCCTGGTCGCGACGTAGGCGAGCGGGAGCCCGGCGGCGATCCAGAGCAGCTGGCGCAGGGCCATGGCGTAGGAGTTGCCGTACTTCTCGAGCGCGACCACGCTCGACGCGGACAGCACCATGACCAGGCCGAGGGCGAGCAGGAGCCCGCTGACGCCGAGGACCAGGTGGTAAGACGTGAGAGGCCGGTCGAGCGAACGCCTGACCTCCGCGAGCCAGGCAGGCTGCGGTGCGGTGTTCCCACCCGTCGCCTGTGAACGTTCCCCGGCGGCGCTCGTCACGTCGGTGCCATCCGTGTGAACAAGCGCTGTCCCTTCCGGCCGGGTAGTGCGGGGTCGAGTCCTGGGATCACCCGAGTCGTCGCGCCGCGGCGGCGAACGCGTCTCCGCGCGCGCCGTAGTTGGCGAAGAGGTCGAAGGAAGCGCAGCCGGGCGCGAGCAACACCGTGTCGCCCGAGCGGGCGAGCTGGCGCGCGGCTGCGACGACGCGATCCATGACTCCAGTGTCGCTGTCGGCAAGCTCGATCACGCGTACATCAGGGGCGTGTCGCGCAAGTGCCGCGGCGATGAGCGACCGGTCGCGACCGAGCAGGACGGCACCCCGCAACCTGTCCTTGACAGCGTGTACGAGGTCGTCGAAGTCCTGGCCCTTGGCGAGTCCACCGGCGATCCAGATGACCGGGTCGTAGGCCAGGAGGGACGCGAGCGCGGCATGGGCGTTCGTCGCCTTCGAGTCGTCGACGTACGCCACGCCGTCGTGCTCGGCCACCAGCTGGATCCGGTGCGGGTCGAGGGTGAACCCGGCCAGTCCCGCGCGGACCGCCGCGGGGGGTACGCCGTGCGCCCGGGCGAGCGCGGCGGCGGCGAGGGCGTTGGCCACGTTGTGCGGCGCGTCGGACGGCAGGTCACTGACGGCACAGAGCTCGGCGGCGGAGGTCCGCCGCTCGGCCACGAAGGCGCGGTCGGCCAGCACTCCGTCGACCACGCCGAGCATGCCGACGGCGGGGATGCCGGCCGTGAACCCGATCGCCCGGCAGCCCTCCACGACATCGGCCGCGCGGACCAGTTCCTCGGTCACGGGGTCGGCGACGTTGTAGACGCAGGCGACCTCGCAGCCCTCGAAGATCTTGCCCTTGTCGCGGGCGTAGTCCTGCATCGTGCCGTGCCAGTCGAGGTGGTCGGCCGCGACGTTGAGGACCGCCGCCGCCCTCGGGGCGAGCCGTCGGGCCCAGTGCAGCTGGAAGCTGGAGAGCTCGACCGCGAGGACGTCGAACGGCTCCGGGTCGAGCACCGCGTCGACGACCGGCGCGCCGACGTTGCCGACCGCGGTGGCCTTCAGGCCGGCCGCCTGCAGGATCGCCGCCACCATCCCGACCGTGGTCGTCTTGCCGTTGGTGCCGGTGAGGGCCAGCCAGGGCGCCGCGTGCGCGGGGTCGCGCAGACGTAAGGCCAGGTCGACCTCCCCGAGGATGGGGATGCCCCGCTCCCCCGCCGCCGCGAGGACAGGAGCACTCGGCGACCAGCCGGGCGAGGTGACCACGAGGTCGACCCCGTCGGGAAGCCGGGCGGTCGTGCCGGCGCCGAGGCGTACGTCGGCACCGAGGGTCTCGAGAATGGTCGCCTTCTCGCGTTCGGCGTCGCCGTCCCGCTCGTCGACCACGATCACCCGGGCGCCCACGGTGAGCAGGCCGGCCGCGGCGGAGTAGCCCGAGACCGCGATCCCGGCGACGAGGGCGGTCACCGACGGCCACGGCGAGTGGCGGTCGGCGGTGTCCAGCCACCGGGGCTCGCTCACGTGCCGGCCACCCACTCGGCGTAGAAGATCCCGATCGCGCCCGCGACACAGATGCCGCAGATGATCCAGAACCGGATGGTGATCGTGACCTCGTTCCAGCCCTTGAGCTCGAAGTGGTGGTGGATCGGAGCCATCCGGAACAGCCGGCGCGGCGTGCCGGTGCGCCATCGGGTGAACTTGAAGAACCCGGTCTGGAGCATCACCGATGCGGTCTCGATGAGGAACAGCCCGCCGATCAGGATGAGCAGCAGCTCGGTGCGGGTCACGATCGCGAAGCCCGCGACGCCGCCGCCGAGGGCGAGCGCACCGGTGTCACCCATGATGATCTTGGCCGGCGAGGCGTTCCACCACAGGAACCCGAAGCAGGCCGAGGTCACCGCGAACGCCACGACGGCGAGGTCGTAGGGATCGCGAACCTCGTAGCACTTGGCGCCCGGCTCCTGGAAGCACGCCTGGTTGAACTGCCAGACGCAGATCAGCGTGTAGGCCGCGAAGACCAGCACGGACGCCCCGGTCGCGAGGCCGTCGAGCCCGTCGGTGAGGTTCACGCCGTTGGACGTGGCCGAGATCATGAGCAGCACCCAGATCACGAACAGCACCGACCCCACACCCGTGAGCTGGAGCCAGTCGATGTCCCGGATGAACGAGATGAACGGCGAACCCGGCGTCACCTCGCGCTCGTCGGGGAACTGCAGGGCGAGGATCCCGAAGATGATCGCCACCGACGTCTGCCCAGCGAGCTTTGTCTTGGCCCTCAGGCCGAGGCTGCGCTGGCGCGAGACCTTGAGGTAGTCGTCGAGGAAGCCGACCAGCCCGAGCCCGACCATGAGCAGCAGGACCAGCGCACCCGACGCCGACGGCAGCCGCCAGACATACAGGTGCGCGGCGGCGTAACCCAGGACAGCCGCCGCGATGATGACGATCCCGCCCATGGTGGGCGTGCCCCGCTTGGTGTGGTGCGAGGTGGGACCGTCGTCGCGGATGATCTGGCCGTACCCGCGGGCGGCGAGCATCCGGATCGCCAACGGCGTGCCGAGCAGGGCAACGAGCAGCGAGACCCCGCCCGCCAGGAGGATCGCCTTCACGCCCGGCCCTCCAGGGTCTCAGCCCCGTCACGGAGCGCGTCGCCGAGGAAGCGCAGCCCGGCATCGCGTGAGGATTTCACGAGGACGACGTCCCCAGGACGTAGCTCTCTCCGCAGGAGCGTGAGCGCCTCGGCGGCATCCGGCACGAGGACCGATCCCTTCTGTCCCTCCGAACGGGCTCCCCGCTCGATCGGCCGGGCGCCTTCGCCCACGGCCACGAGGTGGGTCACGTCCAGTTGCGCGACGAGTCTTCCCACCGCCTCGTGCTCCTCCTCGGAGGCCGTACCGAGTTCGAGCATCTCACCCAGGACCGCCCACGAGCGCCGGCCCCGGGCAAGTGCCGGCAGGGTCTGCAGCGCGGCGCGCATGGAGTCGGGGTTGGCGTTGTAGGCGTCGTTGACGATGGTCACCCCGTCGGCGCGCTCGCTGACCTCCATCCGCCAGCGGGACTGGGGTACGGCCGCGGACAGCCGTTCGGCCACGACCGCGAGGTCCATGCCGACCGCGAGGCCGACGGCCGCCACCGCGAGCGCGTTGGAGACGTAGTGGCGTCCGACGAGACCGAGGCGTACCTCCGCGCTGCCGTGCGGCGTCGCCATCTCGAACGACGGCCTGCCGGCGTCGTCGACCCACACCTTGGCGGCCCGGACCGCGGCGTCGTCGGCCTCTCCGACCAGCACCGACGGCGCGGACGTACGTCCCGCCATCGCCCGCACCAGCGGGTCGTCGGCGTTCAGGATGGCGAGGCCGTCGTCGAGGAGGGCCTCGACCAGCTCGCCCTTGGCGGCGGCCGTGGCCTGGCGACTTCCGAACCCCCCTACGTGGGCGAGCCCGACATTGAGGACCACCGAGATGTCTGGCGGGGCGATCTGGGTGAGGTAGCGGATGTGCCCGGCACCCCTTGCGCCCATCTCCAGCACGAGGTAGCGGGTGGACTCGTCCGCCCGCAGGATCGTGAGGGGGACGCCGAGCTCGTTGTTGAGCGTGCCCCGCGGCGCCACCGTCGGGCCGGCGCCCGCGAGGACCTGCGCGAGGAGGTCCTTGGTGGTCGTCTTGCCCTGCGAGCCGGTGACGGCGATGACGGTGGCATCGACGAGCCGACCGACCACGAGCTGGGCCAGTCGGCCGAGCGCCACCACCGACGCGCCCACCGGGCGTCCGGGTGCCGGCGGCGCGACCACGCACGGCAGGCCGGCGAGCGGCTCGCTCGCGAGGACGGCCACGGCTCCCTGTGCCACCGCGTCAGCGGCGAACTGGTGCCCCGGCCCGTCGGCCACGAAGAGACCCCCGGGCTCGGCCTGGCGGGAGTCGGCGACAACTGGTGCAGTCACCTCGATGTGGGGCGAAACGCCGCGCAGCTCGCCACCGACCGCCGCCGCGATCTCGCCGAGCGTCATCCGGATCACCGTGAGGGCCCCTTCTGCTCCATGGCCTCGTGAGCGTCGGACATCTCCTGTAGAACCTCCTGCACGACAACCCGGTCGTCGAAGGGGTGTACGACTCCAGCGACTTCCTGGCCCTGCTCGTGTCCCTTGCCGAGCACAAGCACCGTATCGCCGGGCCCGGCGGCGCTCAGGGCCGACCGGATCGCGGCGCGCCTTCCGGCGATCTCCAGGACCTCTCCGCGCTCGTCGTCCGGCACGTCCCGCGCCCCGCGGAGCGCGGCCGTACGGATCTCCGCGGGGTCCTCCGACCGGGGGTTGTCGTCGGTGACCACCGTGAGGTCGGCGTGGCGGGCGGCCGCCGCGCCCATCAGCGGCCGCTTGGCCTGGTCCCGGTCGCCACCGCAACCGAGGACCGCGACGACCCGGCGCTTCGTCCAGGGTCGTACGGAACGCAGCGCGAGGGCGATCGCGTCCGGGGTGTGGGCGTAGTCGACGATCACCACGACGTCGGTGCTGCCCGGGACGCGTTCCATCCGGCCCGGGAAGTTCGCGGTGGCGAACGCCGGGAGCACATCGCGGGGGTCGATGCCTGCCCGGGCCAGCATGGCGGCGGCCAGGACGGCGTTGGCGACGTTGAAGTCTCCGAGCAGCCCGAGCGTCACCGGGCACTCGAACCCGTCGGGCCCGAGCAGCCGGAACTCGCTCACGCCGTCGGGGGCGTACACGGGCGGTGTCACCCGCCAGTCGGCACGGGTGTCCCGCGCCAGCGAGAAGGTCGTGACGTCGATCGAGGCCTGGCGGGCGAGGCGCGCGCCGTAGGGGTCGTCGACGTTGACCACCCCGACCCGCGCCCGGTCGGGCCCGAACAGCGCGGCCTTGGCGGCGAAGTAGGACTCCATGTCGCCGTGGAGCTCGAGGTGGTCCTGGCTGAGGTTGGTGAACCCCACGACGTCGAACACCGTGCCGTCGACGCGGCCGAAGGTGAGGGCGTGGCTCGAGACCTCCATCGACACATGGCTGACACCGCGTTCGCGCATCACCGCGAGGATGGCCTGGAGGTCGGGCGCCTCGGGGGTCGTACGGACACTCCGGAGGGTCTCGTCGCCGATCCGCGTACCGACGGTGCCGAGCTGGCCGGTCGTGTAGCCCGCGTGGCGCAGCGCGGTGTCGAGCAGGAAGGTCGTGGTCGTCTTGCCGTTGGTGCCGGTCACACCGAACAGCACCAGGTCCCGGGCCGGGTGGTCGTACGCCCAGGCCGAGACGGTTCCGAGCACGGCCTGGGGAAGCGGCACCACCAAGGTGGTGAGCCCGGCTGCCCGGCAGTTCTCGAGACCGGCCGGGTCGGTGAGGGCGGCCACGGCACCTGCTTCGGCGGCCTGCCGTGCGAACGCCGCACCGTGCCCTTTGGCTCCGGGCCTCGCGACGTAGAGATCGCCGGCGACGACACTGCGCGAGTCCTGGGCGACACCGGTGACGACGACACCGGCCGGGTCGTCTGCCGCCTCGGCGCCCACGAGGGCGACGACGTCTGACAGCTGGTGCGGGACCGGGGTGGGCCGCGGCGTCGACGTCCGCGCGGCGGGCTCGGCCACAGCCCTCTCCTCCCTCGTCTCGTGCGCCCTATGGTGTCTCGCCTGCGTGCGACGCACGGGAGGGCGCTCCCACGTCGGACGCTCCAGCCGCGCGGGACGGCGTGGGCGGCCTCCCCTGGCCCGGACCGTCCGCGGCCGTGAGAGTACCGCGCTCACGCTGTGGCACCGTCACGCCACCCGCTACCAGGTGAGTGGCATCGAGGGCGTCCTGGTGCCCGTCGGCGGCACGCCGTACTTCTGGAGGGTGAACGCCATGATGTCGTGGAAGACCGGTGCGGCGAGGCCACTTCCGCTGTTGCCGCCCTTTTTCGGGTCCTGGATCGCGACGTAGACGGCGTACCTCGGCTTGTCCGCCGGTGCGAATCCGGCGAACGACGCCGTGTAGCCCCGATAGCAGCCGCACGAGGAGTCCGCCCGCTGTGCGGTCCCGGTCTTGCCCGCGATCCGGTAGCCGGGGATCGCGGCCTTCGTGGCCAGCGCCTCCTCACCGTCCACCACCTGTTCCATCATCCGCGTCACGGCCGCCGCGGCCTCCGCGCTGACGACCCTGGTCCTCGCCGGCTTGGACGTGCGCCGCAGCGTGCCCTTGTCGTCGACGTAACCCCTGATGAGACTGGGCTCCACCCGGACGCCTCCGTTCGCCACGGTGCTCACCGCCGAGGCCATCTGCACGGCGTTGACCGCGAGACCCTGACCGAACGAGATCGTGGCCCGGCGGAGGTCGGTCCACTCGTCGAGGGGCGCGACGGTGCCGTGCGCCTCGCCGGGCAGCCCGATCCCGGTCGGCTGCCCCATGCCGAACCTGCGGAGGTACTCCGCCTGCTTGGCCTTCGGCATCCGCTCGGCGGCGAGGATCGTGCCGATGTTGCTGGACCTGGACAGCGCCCCGCCGAACGTCAGGTTGATCGTGTCGTGCCCCCACCAGTCGCCGATGGACCGCCCGTCGCGGGTGAGGCGACCGGGCACCGTGATCCTCGTCTCCGGAGTGACGTAGCCGCCGTCGACGAGCGCGGCCGCCGTCATGATCTTCGCGACGCTGCCGGGTTCGTACATCTCCTGGAGGGGACGGTCGACCCGGTTGGCCGCGGGCGAGCGGGTCGGATGGTTGGGGTCGTACGTCGGCGCGGTGGCCAGGGCGACCAGCTCACCCGACCTGATGTCCTGCACCACGACATCGCCGCTGCGTGCCTTCGTACGCCGGACCTGCTCGGCGATCGCCTTCTGCGCGACCCACTGGATGTCCCGGTCGATCGTCAGCGCGACGTTGGCGCCCGGGACCGGATCCTGTTCGGCGCTGTGCGCGAGCGGGATCTCTGCCCCCGGTCCCCCGCTCGTAGGTGATCTTGCCGTCCCTGCCACTCAGCTTGTCGTCGAGCGCGTACTCCAGACCTGCGAGACCCTTGCCCTCGCCGCCGACGAAGCCCACGAGGTTGGCCGCGACCTGTCCGGACGGGTAGCTCCGGAGCGGGTCGGGCTGGTTGAAGACACCGCTCAGGCCCTCGTCGTACAACGCGTCCCAGGCCTTCTTCCACGTCTCGGGCGAGACCTTGCGGGCGAGGTAGACGAACCTGCTCCGGGGCGTACGCAGCTTCGGGACGAGCTCCTCGCTGGGAACCCGCAGGATCGGCTCGAGGGTCTCGGCGATCCCGACCGCGTTGGCGCGGGTGAGCATCGGGTCCGCGGTGACCGCAACGGTGTCGACGGTCGCCAGCAAGGGGTACGCCGTTGACGTCGGTGATCTCACCCCGGGTGGCGCGCAGCGTGACCTCGCGCAGCCGTTCGTTGACGGCCGCGTTCGCGAACTTCGCCGCCTCGACGCCCTGCAGCTGCAGCAGCCGCCCGGCGAACACCGACATGACGAACGCCACGACGAGGAACCCGATCCGCAGCCGCTTGCTCGTCTGCCCCAGCCGGAGCTGGCGGGGCTGGCGGGGCCGGCGCCGCGCCGCCGGCTGTCGGGCGGGAGCCGGGCTGGCGCGTCGTACGGGCGGCCTGGCCGACTTTCGCGCCGCCAGCTTTGGCTGGGCCGACTTCGGCTGGGCTCGCTTCGTTGTGGCGGCCTCTGTCTCCGGCAACCTTGTCTGCGCCCGCTTCGACTGGGCCGACTTCGGCTGCGCCCGCTTCGACTGGCTCGACTTCGGCTGCGCCCGCTTCGACGGGACCGACTTCGACCCGACTGACTTCGACTGGGACGTACGCCGGGCACCAGAGCCCGCGGATGCGGTGCGCTTCCGTGCCCCTTGTCCGCCGGCACTGCCCGCGCCGGCGGCCCCGCGTCCCGTCGCGCGTCCGTCGCCCGAGGGACGCCGGGTCATCCGTCGGCTCCCCGGAGTGCCACCGGCGCCGGATCCGCCGGATCCTGCGTCGGAACGTCCTGCTGGTTCGGTGCCTGCTGGTTCGGTGCCTGATGGCCGGCGGCCGGGGGCGGGGCGGGTGCCGTCGGCTTCGGCGTCACCTGCGGCGTCGTCTTGGGAGCCGGTTTCGGGGTCGGTCGGGCTCGCGCGGGTACGGCCGTACCGAGGATCGCGGCGTCGGACAGCCGCAGGAACACCGGATTGGTGTTGGGCACCATGCCGATCGCCTGGGCGCGCCCGGCGAGGTTCTCGGGTGCCTTGAGCCGGGCCACCCGGTGTTCGAGCGAGCCCTGCCGCTCCTCGAGCTGGCTGTTGGCGACCTTCAGGTCGTGGATGGCGAACGCACCCTGCTGCAGGGTCGTGTTGAGCAGGAGCAGCCCGACCAGGCCGGCACCCAGGACGACGACCACGAGCAGGACGAACGGTGACCGCGACCGGGACACCTCGACCTGGGGTACGACCTGCAGGCGGCGTTCCGGCTCCGGCTCCCGGCGCGGACGCGCGAGACTCTCGAGAATGCTCATGTCCGACCCCACTTCGCCCCCGTCGCGCGCGTGGCACCACTGCTTGTCATGAACGCGCTTGGCTCGCTCATGTCGTTCCCCCTTGTTGCCGCTGCCCGGTCGCCGACCGGGATGGATCCGTTCGGCCGCGCGGAGTCGCGCGGATGTCGCTCGTGGGTTCTGCTCGACCTCCTCCGGGGTGGGCTTCTCGGCGCCACGGGTGACCAGCCTGAGAAGCGCCTCGTGCCCCGGAGGCACCTGCGGGACGCCGCGCGGCACGTCGGGACGGGACAGGTCGCCCAGGGTCCGCTTGACCAGCCGGTCCTCCAGCGAGTGGTACGACAGGACGACGATCCGCCCGCCCATCGCGAGCGCGTCGACCGCCGCCGGCAGAGCGCCCCCGAGTGCCGAGAGTTCGCCGTTGACTTCGATCCGCAGCGCCTGGAACGTGCGCTTCGCCGGATGCCCACCGGTGCGCCGGGTGGCCGCCGGGATGGCCGTCGCGGAGCAGGTCGACGAGTCGCGCGCTGGTCGTGAACGGCGCTGCCGGCCGCTCGCGCACGACCGCCGCGGCGATCCGGCGGCGAACCGCTCCTCGCCGTAGTCGCGGAGGACGCGGGCGAGCTCGCGCGGCCGGGTAGGTGTTGAGCGACGTCGGCCGCGGTCGGGCCGCGTCGTCGGGTCCATCCGCATGTCGAGCGGCGCGTCCTGGCGTAGGCGAAGCCGCGTTCGGACCGGTCGAGCTGGAGGGAGGAGACGCCGAGGTCGAACAGGACGCCCGCGACCTCGCTGATCCCAGTCGGTCCAACACCTCGGGCAGCTCGTCGTAGACCGCGTGCACGGCGGTGGCGCGCTCGCCGAACGCGGCGAGCCGGGCCCGTGCGCAGGCGAGCGCCTCCGGGTCCCGGTCGAGGCCGACGACAGTCTGACCTCGGGGTGCCGGCGCAGGAGGTCCTAGGCGTGGCCGCCGAGCCCGAGGGTCGCGTCGACGACGACCGCGCCCGGCCGCGCGAGGGCCGGAGCCAGGAGGTCGGAGACCCGCTCGATCATGACGGGTACGTGGACCTGGTTGTCCGCACACGCGTTCATGGGGCGCGTCACCTCCCCCGACGAGCCCAGGACGGTCGCGAGGGCGGCTGCGACGGCGGTCGACGCCACCACCGAGAACGCGACGACCATGGCGCGCGCCCGGACGGCGCGGCGGATGGACCCGTCGTCCCCGCCGCGCATGGCGTCGTCCCACTGGCGGATGTCGCCGTCCGCGTGACCCAGATCGTTCACGCTGCCCCCTTGCTGCACTTCGATGCCGTGCGGCCAGGTCCCCGCCCGCTCACTGGGGAAGCCGCCGTCTGGCGCCGGGGAAGGTGCGTCAGGATGCGCAGAGAGCGGGCTGGAGACCTCGCCGCACGATGACCTGCTGGCGAGTGCGACCGGACCTCGAGCAGGATCCGGACCGCTCAGAGAATTCCGGGCAGCACCTCCTCGCTCAGGTCGGCGAAGGCCTGCTCCTGCTCGCCGGAGTAGCGAGCCCAGGCCTCGGCGTCCCAGATCTCCACACGGTTCATGGCGCCGATGACCACGCAGTCGCGGGTCAGTCCGGCGTACTCCCGCAGCATCGGCGGGATCGTGACCCGGCCCTGCTTGTCCGGTTCTTCGTCCGACGCCCGGCGAACAGCATCCGGAGGTAGTCCGCGGCGGCCTTGTTGGTGACCGGGGCCTGGCGCATCTGCTCGGTGATCCGGGCGAACTCGGCCGTCGGCCACACGTAGAGGCAGCGCTCCTGCCCCTCGTGATCACAAGCCCCTCCGCCAGCTCGTCGCGAAACTTGGCCGGCAGGAACAGCCGGCCCTTCTCGTCGAGGCGCGGGGTGTGGGTGCCGAGAAACGAGGCCGCCACCTCCCCTGTCGTGCTCCCAGGTGCCGCTCTCCACCACTGCCCGCCACTTTACCCCACTTCACTCCACCGTCAATCAAATCCGCCCCAGTGCATGCCGGTGTCGCGGCCGAACCGAGGACGTTCTCGCAGGTCAGAAGGGGTGGTGCGAGGTGGGGGTCGGTGGAGGGGTGTGCGCGCCGCCGGGACGTGGGCCGCCGGACTCGTCCCGACGTGGCGCCGAACGTCCGGAACGGATCCGCGACCAACAGGTCGGTCGACGGCGGATCAGAGGACCCGAGGCCCGCTGAAGCGCGGTCCGGCTGGGAAAGGTGGAGGAAGGTGGGGACCGCCGTTTCCGGCCGCGCTCGGGGGTGAGCCGGTCGGGTCCGCGGGAACGTACAGAGGACATGAGCCGCGGACCTACGGGTGCCGCCGCGGGAGCGGGGTGATCCAATGTGACGTGAGGTAGAGGACGTTCCGGCACGGACGACGTACCGTCGACCTATCGGGCGAGCAGTCATGAGTCGCTGTCATCGGTGACGAACCCGGCGCGACTCCTCCCGCACCTGTTCCACAGATGTACCTCGGCTTCAGCCGAGCTCACGCGTCTCGCGGGCGGACGTGACGAGCGGCTGGTGGCGTGAATTGCTCAGCGAACGAATGCACCGCAGACCTCTCGAACCTGAGAGACTCAACCCAAACTGCCGCTCCGCAAGCGGCCCTGGCGGTCTAGGGAGGCCATGGTGTCCACCGGCCCGACAATCGAGCCGACGACTCGACCAGGTGAGAGGCGCTGGGCCCCAGCTGCTGACTTCCCCTATCTCGCCCAGACCGCCGCGCGCATCCGCGGAGCGGTCGAGAGCGTGATCGAGGGCAAGCCCAACGTCGTCAAGGTCGCCCTCACCGTCCTGCTGGCCGAGGGGCACCTCCTCATCGAGGACGTCCCCGGTGTCGGCAAGACGATGCTGTCCAAGGCGCTCGCCCGGTCGATCGACTGCACCGTACGCCGCATCCAGTTCACTCCCGACTTGCTGCCCAGCGACGTCACGGGTGTCTCGGTCTACAACCAGGAGACCCACGACTTCGAGTTCCGGCCGGGCGGCATCTTCGCCAACATCGTCGTCGGTGACGAGATCAACCGTGCCTCACCCAAGACTCAGTCGGCGCTGCTCGAGTGCATGGAGGAGCGCCAGGTCACGGTCGACAGCAAGACCTACCACCTCGAGCCACCGTTCATGGTGATCGCCACCCAGAACCCCATCGAGATGGAAGGCACCTACCCGCTGCCGGAAGCCCAGCGCGACCGGTTCATGGCCCGGGTCTCGATGGGCTACCCGAGCCCGCAGGCCGAGCTCGAGATGATCGACGCGCACGGTGCCCACTCGCCGCTCGAGGAGCTGGAGCCGGTCGCCGACGCCCGCGAGCTCGCCAAGCTCATCGACATCGTGCACGGCGTCTATGTCGCGGAGGCGGTCAAGGAGTACGCCATCGCCCTCGTCACCGCGACCCGGCACTCCCCCGACCTCCGGCTCGGCGCCTCACCGCGGGCGACGCTGCACCTGCTCCGCGCCGCCCGGGCGGCCGCCGCCCTCGACGACCGGGAGTACGTTCTGCCCGACGACCTCCAGGTCCTCGCCGTCCCCGTTCTCGCCCACCGGCTGCTGCCCGCCGCCGAGGCCCAGATCGCCCGTCGCACGGCCGAGCAGGTCGTCACCGACCTCGTTCGCACCGTGCCCGTACCCGACCCGCAACGCCGTAGCAGGTGAGCCCGGTGCGCGGCAGGTTCTCCTCGCTCACGACCCGCGGCCGCGCGTTCATGGCAGCTGGGATCGCGGCCGCCGTGTGCGCGCTTGCCCTGGGCCAGAAGGACCTGCTGCGCGTCGCCATCTTCCTGGTCGCGCTGCCCGTGGTCACGGTCCTCGTCGTGGCCCGGACCCGCTACCGCGTGGCTGCCTCGAGGTCCATCCAGCCGGTACGCATCCCCGTCGGCCAGCAGGCCACGGTCCGGCTCCGGCTGGAGAACATCGGCAGGATGCCGACCGGCCTGCTCCTGCTCGAGGACCACGTACCGTACGTCCTCGGCGCGAGGCCGAGGTTCGTCCTCGACCGGATGTCGGCGCGGTGGCGGCGCGACGTCGGCTACCCCGTGCGGTCCGACGTGCGCGGCCGGTTCTTGATCGGGCCGCTGACGTTGCGGGTCACCGACCCGTTCGGCCTGGTGGAGCTCACCCGGTCGTTCAAGGCCAAGGACACCCTGCTGGTCACCCCGGAGGTGCACCGGCTGACGTCGGCGCGGATGGGTGGCGAGTGGGCCGCCAACGGCGAGAGCCGCCCGCGCGCGGCCGCCGCCGACGGCGAGGAGGACGTCACCGTCCGCGAGTACCGCGACGGCGACGACCTACGCCGGGTGCACTGGCGCTCGAGCGCCCGGCGCGGAGAGCTGATGGTCCGTCGCGAGGACCAGCCCTGGCAGAGCCGCGCCACTCTCTTCCTCGACACGCGACGGATCGCGCACCGCGGAAGTGGCCCCGCGTCCTCGTTCGAGTGGGCGGTCAGTGCGACCGCGTTGATCGGTGCGCACCTGCTCCGGCGGGGGTACTCCCTCCGGCTCGTCACCGACGTCGGCGCGTCGGTGGCCACCGCGGCCCGGGAGAACGGACCGTCCGCCGAGGCTGAAGGACTCCTGCTCGACGCCCTCGCGGTGGTCGGACCCTCCGGCGTCGGCCAGCTCGGGCACGGCGTCGTCAACCTCCCGCACGACGGGTCCCACGACCTGTTCATCGCGGTCCTCGGTGTGCTCACTCCCGCCGACGCCGAAGCCATGGTCCGGGTCCGGCACGGCGCGGCCACCGGCCTCGCAGTCGTGACCGACGCGCCCACCTGGGCGCTGGGCAAGGAGCGGGCGCCCGAAGAGGTCGCCCAGCAGTTGTCGGACAGCGTTCAGATGCTGCGCCGCGGCGGCTGGCGGGTCGCGCTCGCGCGAGCGGGCGATCCGGTCCCGAACGTGTGGGCCAACCTGGTCCTCGGCGAGAGCCCGGCTGTCCGCCCGAGCGGCCCGAGCCCGAGCGGCCCGAGCCCGACCGCATCCGTACCCCACCACGTCCCGGCCGCGGCTGGCACCACGCCCAGCACCGATGCCGCATCCGCAGCACCATCCGCACCACCATCACCATCACCATCACCATCACCATCACCACCGCCGACCGACCTGGTAGGAGGCCGCACGCCGTGAGCGGAGGCATGAGAAGCACGATCGCCGGGGCGGTCGCGACATCACTTGCGTGCCTCGCGCTCGTTCCGGCGTACGACGGTCCGGACTGGTTCGGCTCCGCGCTGCTGGTCATCCTGTTCATCGCGGCCACCGGCTACGGCCTCCGCCAGCTGGGCACGCCGCGGGTGCTCGTCCCACTCGGCCAGCTTGCCGCGCTGGGTTGGGCGTTCATCCTGCTCTTCGCGCGGGACGACCTCCGGCTCGGGTTCCTGCCCAGCGCCGAGTCGGTGCAGACGCTGCTCGAGCGCATCAACGACGGGCTGCTCGTGGTGGTGAGGTACGCCGCGCCGGTCCCCTACGACGCCGACCTCGTGATGGTGACCGCACTGGGCATCGGCCTGGTGGCGGTGGCGGTCGACATGCTCTGCGCGTCGTTCCGGCTGACGCCGTGGGCCGGCCTGCCCCTGCTCCTCCTCTACAGCATTCCCGCGACCACGGTCTCCGGCGGCATCTCCGCCCTGGCGTTCGTGCCGGCCGCCGTCGGCTACGTCCTGCTCCTCGTCAGCGAGGGCCGCGACCGGCTCACCAGGTGGGGCCGGGTGATCGGCATCGCCGACGACATGGTTGGCCCTCAGGACGCCGTTGAGACCTCGCTGCTCGGTCAGACCGGCCGCCGCGTCGGCGCGACCGTCATCGGCCTCGCCGTCATCCTCCCCGCGGCTCTACCCACGCTGCCGGAGGGCGTCTTCGGCCAGGGCAGCGGTTCCGGCTTCGGCGGCGGTCAGACGATCCATGTCGACAACCCGATCGTCGACCTCAACCGCAACCTGCAGCTCCCGCAGGACGTCCCGGTCATGAGCTACAGCACGGACTCGGACCGTCCCGACTACATCAAGCTCGTCACCCTCGACGAGTACGAAGACGACCGGTGGCGCCCGTCGCACCGCAGCGTGCGCGAGGTCGGAGCCGGCTTCGGCGACTCCGGCCGGCTGCCCGACCCGCCCGGTCTCGACCCGAAGGTCTCGCGTACCCAGATCCGTACGACGTTCGAGATCACCGACAACCTCGACTCCAAGTGGCTGCCGACGCCGTACCCCGCCAGCGCCCTACGCGCTCCAGGACGATGGGGCTACGACCCGAGCACGCTCGACATCGTGAGCGAGAGCGAGAACTCCAAGGGCCTCACCTACGAGGTGACGACGCTGCAGGTCGGCCTCAAGCCGGAGGCACTCGAGGCGGCTGGCCCGGCACCCAAGGCGATCTTCGACGAGTACACCAAGCTGCCGACGCGGCTTCCGAACCAGGTCCTGGACCTTGCCAAAGACCACGTTGCCGGCGCCAAGAACAACTACGAGAAGGCCATCGCGCTGCAGAGCTGGTTCCGCAACGACTTCATCTACGACCCCAGCACACAGGGCGGGCACGGGCAGCCCGCCATCCTGGAGTTCCTCGCGGACAAGCGTGGCTACTGCGAGCAGTTCGCGGCGACGATGGCGATCATGGCCCGTTCGCTCGGTATCCCGGCCCGGGTCGCGGTCGGCTACATGCCGGGCACCCGGCAGCCGGACAATCGCTGGCTCGTGACGGCGCACGACTCCCACGCCTGGCCGGAGCTGTACTTCGCGAAGTACGGCTGGGTGCGGTTCGAACCGACGCCGCAGGCGCAGACGGGCACCGCACCGTCGTGGACGGTCCCCGATTCCGGCGCCTCGACCAGCCCCCTCCCCGACACGAACGCCAACCCGGACGACCCGCGGCAGGCCCGCGACCGGCAGACACCCATCCCCGCCGAGGGCAACACCGGTCCGGCCGGTCCGACCGGCCAGTCGCCGGAGGGCAACGGGTTCGACCCGCGCCCATTCCTCGCGGCACTCGGTGTCCTCGTGCTGCTCGCCGTTCCGTTCCTCGTCCGGACGTCCATCCGACGGGCTCGGCTCTCGCCTCGCCAGCGGCCGGGGCGCCTGGTCGAGGCTGCCTGGCGCGAGCTTGCCGACACTGCGGTCGACCTCGGCCTGACGTGGGACCACGCACTGACACCACGTGCCGCCGGCGCCCGGCTGCGTTCGAAGGTCCCCCACGCCGCCCAGCCCGACCTGCAGCGCCTCGTGCGCGCCGTCGAACGCGGCCGCTACGCGCCGGATCCGGGCACGGCGTCGGAGATCGACGCGGCGCTCCACGGCGTCGCGAAGGGAATGCGATCCGCCGCGCCGCGGAGCCGACAGGTCCGTGCCTGGGTGCTCCCGCCGTCGCTGTGGCGTCGGCTGCCATTGCTGTGGCGTCCGGTGACCAGGTTGCTCGACCTCGGCGAGACGGCGAACGTCCGGCTGAGGGCCCTGCTACGGCGGTCCCGGCGGCTGGTGTCCTGAGTCGCCGGGACCGGCGAATGCTGTGGTCGTGAGTCGACCGGGCCGGCGAATGGTGTGGGTCCTGAGCTGCCGGACCCGCGCATGGTGCCCTAGTGGCCCAACCGGGCGAACGGTGTCCTAGAAGCCGGACTCGCGACGGCGGCGCCAGCGCTGCTCGACGCGCTGCATGAAGGTGCCGCTCGGCTTGCTCTTGCCCTGGCCGCCGCGGCCCTTGTAACGGACCTGGCGGGCCCGGCCGCGGAGGGGGACAACCTTGGCCGCCTCGCCGGCGGCGGGCATGTGACGGAGGCTGGTCGCGACGTAGTAGGCCGACACCAGCATGACCACGAAGCCGAGGACGCTGACGAAGATGTAGCCGGCGACGTTCTGGCCGGTCGTCATCATGATCGCGCCGCCCAGCATGGTCACCATGCCGACGACGAACACCGCGGCCCCTGCCGCTGCCTTCCGGCGTTGCCTGGTGCGCAGGTCGACGCCACGCAGAGCCGAGGCCAGCTTCGGATCCTCGG
Source organism: uncultured Actinomycetota bacterium (assembly GCA_963721745.1). GTDB lineage: Bacteria > Actinomycetota > Actinomycetes > Propionibacteriales > Actinopolymorphaceae > Thermasporomyces. The sequence goes on from CAVRKO010000013.1 coordinate 909,634, forward strand.
CAGCAAGAGCCCGCTCCATCTGCTCGAGCTGCCGCTGCTCGTGGTCAGAGAGAGGCACCGGACCTCCAACAGGACGCTGCCGTGTTCGATCTTTAACGGCCTAGATGCAGTCTAGGCAGGCTTGGACCGGCACGGTAGCCGACCTCTCACGTTCGACGGTACGGGTCCCCCTCTAATGGCTCCAGCCGGTCATATGCAGGCCCCGGATACCGAACCGACACCGTCGGTGGGAGGGGGTGCAAAAGGTACGGAACGCGGGGCTACGGCCGGCGCGCCAGCACATGGATCTGGGCGGCCAGGGCGCGGAACGTGGGGTCCGCCGACGCCACGTGCTCCAGCTCGAGGACAGCCTCCGCAGCTCCCGGCTCGTCGGCGTAGGCACCGGGCAGGAGGTCGGTGAACACGCGGACGCCGTGCTCGGCGACGACACCGAGACCGACGCTCTCTACGGCCTCGCGGAGCTGACCGGCGGTGAACCTGCGGGGCACCGGATCGGAGGGTCCCCAACGACCCGCCGGATCGGTGAGGGCGGCTCTGGCTTCGGCCAGGTGACCGGCCATGACCTTGGAGAGCACGACGGCATGCCGGTTGGGCGCGACGAGGCTCAGCACGCCAGACGGCCTGAGCACGGTGGCCATGGCCCGGAGCGCCGCCACCGGGTCGTCGACGACCTCGAGGACGCTGTGGCAGAGGACCACGTCGGCCGTGGCAGGGCCCACCAGGTCCGGCAGGTCGGCCGCGTCGCCTTGGACAGCCCGGACCCGGCCGGTCACCTCGGCCTCGGCAGCCCGGCGTTCGAGCGCTGCGAGGGAGTCGGGACTCGGGTCTACCACCGTCACGTGGTGGCCAAGGCGAGCAATCGGGACGGCGAGGTTGCCAGTGCCGCCGCCCGCGTCGACGACCTCGAGGGTCTCGCGTCCCGACGCGGTGGACTGGTCGACCAGGGCCGAACGCACCAGTCGCCAGATCGCCTCGCTCCGCACGGACCGCCGGTGACCGGGCGCCGAACCAGGGAACGACTCACCTGGAGCGCCACCGAGGGAGCTCCCGGCACTCGGACTGCCCTCGGGCACGGACCGGCCTCCTCGACGCGGTGAACAGCATGGGCACCACCACCCTAGGGCGTGCTCCAACGCATGCGAGCTAGGCGGCCGCCCCCGGACCCCGGGCCCGCAGCGGGCCTGACATCGGCTCACCCGACACGTGCGCGAAGACCTCGACCTGGGCGGGAAGCTGGGGCTGGTGCGGAAGCTCGAGCAGGCGCTCGACCACGGCGAGAAAGCGTTCGGCATCGCGCAGAAGGTCGTCCGACTCCCGTGCCGTGACGGCCTGGCGGAGTCCGGCCTCGGCGGCCGCCCGCTTGCGCGCACCGGCCGCGAAGAACGTGGACCACTCCCCCAGCTCCGGCGCGACCCGGGCCAGGAGAGTCCAGGCGTCGCGCTGGCCCCGGCGCGGGGCTGGTCGAGCCCGGCCGGCCAGGACCGCCGCCGCCATGCGTAGCGCGGCGACGTGGGCAGCGACATAGCGATCCGCCGGACTGCCCGCGGATCGCGCCTCGTCGAGGGAGGCTCGCGCGCGATCGAGCGAGACGAAGACGCTCGGACCAAGAGGCGCCTGGAAGCCAGGCGTGGGGCGACTCCGCATGAGTACTCCTTCCCGAGGCCCAGCCATGTCGGCCTCGCCCTCACTCTCCTCGCGGCCACCGGATCGGGCGGGGAGCTTCCCCTGCCCTGCGCACCCCGCCCGGACCCGGCGGCCTGATCGGCGGAGCGGGAGTCGAGCCGCTCCGTCGAACGCGTCGCCCGTGACGCAGGGACCCCTACCTGCGAGGGCGGCGAGATCGAACATGTGTTCGAACAAGCTCGACATTATCCGCACCGCCGACCGGCGTCAACCGCCCGCGCCACCCGAGCTTGGAAGAAAGCGTCGCAGGGCCCACCGACATCCGGGAGAGCCTCCGCGCGGGGCCTGCTGGACGGTCGCGGGTTGGGCCCCACCCCCGTGGGGGCCCAACCCGAGGCGACCTCGCACCGACGAGACCCGGCGCCGACGGTGACCCGACTCTCTGTCTGCAACCGGACCGGATCGCCGTGCAAGCCAGCCTCGCGGCCGACGAAGGCCGCCACCATCAGGCGTCGTACTCATTCGCACCTAGGTATCTCCCCGACGCCGGCCGGGGGTACCGGGTCGTTCGGCCCCGCGTGGACGCCGGTCGGTAGGTTTCGCGCCGCGCCCCGCCGCGCCGAGGTCCGCACGGAACCGAGCCCACTAGGCTCCCCCAGTTGTGGCGAGAGTGGTCGTGGTCGGTGGTGGACTCGGCGGCCTCGCGACCGCCGCGCGGCTGGGCAAGCTGGGGCATCAGGTCACCCTGGTCGAACGCGCGCCGCGGCTGGGCGGAGTCATCCGTACGCTCACGCACGACACGGCCGGAGGGACCGCCTTCCGGTGGGACGCCGGCCCGGCCGCGACGACGCTCCCCGCCGCGCTTCGCGACCTGTTTCGCAAGTCGGGCCGCCCCCTCGAACGCGTCGTCGAGCTGAGTCCGGTGACCACGCCACGCCGGCACGTCTTCGCCGACGGCACCGTGCTGGACCTGCCCGTGGGCAGCCGGTCCGGTCAGCGCCGCGCCCTCGACGCCACTTTCGGAGCAGAGTCCGCCGAGGCCTGGCAGCGCACGCTCGACGACCTCGCGCCCTGGTGGGAGTTCCTGCGTACCCGAGTCCTCGAAGTGCCGTTCGGCGGCGTACGCGGTCTCGGCGTGGGGCTTCGCTCGCTCGCACCCGGCCGGTCGCTCCGCGCGTTCGGCCGCCGGCGGCTGCACGACCCACGGGTCCGAACCGTCCTGGAACACCCCGTCCTGGTCACGGGCTCCGACCCGCGCCACGCCCCGGCGTTCACGGCGGTTCTGGCGTACGTGGAGCGGACGTTCGGTGCATGGACCTGCGTCGGCGGATTCGGCCGCCTCGTCGACGCGCTGGAGGTGCGCCTGCGCGAACGCGGCGTCGCCGTCCGCCTCGGCGTCTCCGCGGCCTCGGTCACCGCAGACGCCGACCGCGTCCGCGGTGTCCGGCTGGAGGGCGGTGAGGTGCTCGACGCCGACCTGGTGGTCTCCGCCGTCGACGTCGGCACGCTCACCGGAGAGCTCCTCGTCCCACCGCCGAGATCGCTGCGCCGGGCCGACCACACCCAGCGGCCGGCGCCGGGGCCACACGTCGTCCACCTCGGGCTCCGTGGGGACGTCGACCTGCCGTACGAGACCGTCTTCCACCCGGTCGCCGGCCCGGGCGGCACCGAGCGCGGCGTTGAGAGTGGCGCTTCCGCCACGTACGCCGCGCTCGAGGTGCGGGCACCCGACGACCCGAGCCTGGCGCCCGACGGCCACCGGGCGGTGAGCGTGACGGCGTACCGGACGGGAGCCGGGCAGGGCACCGGAAGCCCGGACGGTACGGACCTGCTCGACCTGCTCGCGGCGCGGGGCCTCGACCTACGGGACCGGGTCGTCGCACGGGTGGACCAGGAGGCTCCGTCGTACGGACCGGCGTGGCGCGGCGCCGTGCGGGGTCGCGGGGTCCCCCTCAACCACACGCCAATGCGAGGACTCTTTGCGGTCGGCGGCACGGTCCACCCCGGGCCGGGCGTACCCGCGGTGCTGCTCGGTGCCGCCGCCGTCGCGCAGGAGATCGGGCCGGCCTAGCGCGACTCCAGGCCGGCCTGGCGGGCGGTGACCTGCCCTAGGCGCGCGGGCCGGAGGACGAACGGACGGCGGTCCCGACGACGTTGGAGTAGATCTCGCGCGTCGCCGTCGACCGGTTCAGGGTGTAGAAGTGCAGGCCGGGCGCCCCGCCCGCGAGCAGCTTCACGCAGAGGTCGGTCGCGACCTCGACACCGATCGCGCGCACGGCTGCGGGGTCGTCCTCCACGGCCGTCAGCCGCTCGGCGAGCGCCTCGGGGAACCCCGCGCCCGACAGCGCGGCGAAGCGCTGGATCTGCCGGACGTTGGTGACCGGCATGATGCCCGGGATCACCGGGATCTCACAGCCGAAGCGTCCGGCCCGTTCGATCAGCGTGAAGTAGTCGTCGGCGTCGAAGAAGAACTGCGTGATCGCGAAGTCGGCGCCGGCCTCCGCCTTGCGGACGAGGTACTCCGCGTCGGAGTCCAGGTCGACCGCCTCGGGGTGCCCTTCGGGAAAGGCCGCGACCCCGACGCAGAACTCGCCGAGCGTCCGGACCAGCTCCACCAGTTCGTCCGCGTGGTTGAGCCCGTCGGGGTGTGCGGTCCACGGCTGGTTGGGCCCGCCCTCGGGGTCGCCGCGCAGGGCGAGGACATTGCGTACGCCAGCGTCGGCGTACGACCCGATCACCGAGCGCAGCTCGGCCCGGGAGTGGCCCACACAGGTCAGGTGCGCGACCGGCGTGAGGGTGGTCTCGGCGGCGATCCGTCCGGTGATCCGCACGGTGCGGTCACGGGTGGACCCACCCGCGCCGTAGGTCACCGACACGAACGTCGGTGTGAGCATCTCGAGCTCGCGGATCGCCCGCCAGAGCTGCTGCTCGCCCTGGTCGTTCTTGGGCGGGAAGAACTCGAACGAGTAGGACCGATCACCCCCGGCAAGCAGCTCACGGATCGTCGTGGCGGCGCCGGGCCTGGTGGAGGGCAGTCCGAGAACCATGCGCCCAGGCTACTGGGACGCCGGTCCGGCCCGTCTAGGCTGGCGCGCGTGCCGGACAGGAAGCACTCGCCGTCGCCTACGCGTGCCACTGGGTCAGAGCCCGGGTCAGGGCCCGACTCGGCGCCCCCTGCCGGCGCACCGGGCCTGGACCTGGGCGGCCTGCGGAAGCGGGTCGACGAGGAGCTGGACGGGTTCCTGCGGCGGCGGGCGGCGGAGCTGGGCGCCATCGATCCCGAGCTCGACATCCAGCTCGACGTGCTGGTGGAGTTCCTCGCCGGCGGCAAACGCCTGCGACCCGCGTTCTGCTACTGGGGCTGGCAGGGTGCCGGCGGCGACGCCGCCGATCCGGGCATCGTCACCGCTGCGGCGGCCCTGGAGCTCCTCCAGGCGGCGGCGATCATCCACGACGACGTGATGGACGCGTCGGACACCCGGCGTGGCAAGCCGTCCGTGCACAGACAGTTCGCAAACCTGCACGCGACGCGACGGTGGGAGGGGCCGGCCGAACGGTTCGGCCTCGGCGGGGCGCTGCTCCTCGGCGACCTCTGCCTGTGCTGGTCCGACGAGATGCTGCGCGGCTGCGGCCTGCCGGGTGAGCGGCTGATGGCGGCGTTGGGCATCTTCGACACGATGCGGACCGAGGTGATGGCCGGGCAGTACCTCGACCTCGTGGAGCAGGCCGCGGGCACGTCGTCCGTCCCGCGAGCGATGCGGGTGGTGCGCTACAAGAGTGCGAAGTACACCGTGGAACGCCCCCTCCACCTCGGCGGCGTCCTGGCCGGTGCCACCTCCGAGCTGCTCGCCGCCTACACGGCGTACGGCATCCCCCTCGGCGAGGCGTTCCAGTTGCGCGACGACATCCTCGGCGTCTTCGGCGACCCCGCCGTGACCGGCAAACCGGCGGGCGACGACCTGCGCGAGGGCAAGCGCACCGTGCTCGTGGCCAAGGCGCTGGAGGCGGCCGACGACGCGCAGGCGGCGCGGTTCCTGGAGCGGTTCGGCGACCCCGACCTCGATCCGGACGGCGTTGTCGACCTGCGCGAGGTGATCGTCGCGACCGGTGCGCTACGTGCCGTCGAGGAGCTGATCGGCCAGCTCACCGAGGCCGCGTCGGACGCGGTCGCCCATGCACCCGTGGCTGACGAGGCCGTGCGTTCGGCGTTCAGCGAGCTCGCGCGCGCGGCGACCGAACGTTCGGGCTGACCGCGCGGAACCCTGCCAGGGTTGGGCCCTACTCGAACGGCGGGAGGTCCAGGTCAGGTCCGTCCCCCGCCACGAGGACCGCGAACGCGCCCCACCGCTTCTCGCCCGCGCGGTCGGCGAAGACGTCGAACGCCTCCCCCGCGGTCCGCGGGTTCAGCTCGGCGAGGGCGGCCCATCCCTCCCAGAGGACCAGGACACCGAGGTCGTGGCGTACCTCGCTCAGGCAGTCCGCCAGCGCGTCGAAGTTGCGGCCGAAGTACGCCGGGAACCCGAACGTTTTGGCCACGGTGTCGAGCAGGCCGGCCTTGTCGACGACCGTGGAGGTGTCGAGGTGCACGAACCGCCAGCCGGCCGCCTCCGCCACCTCGCGTAGCTCGTCGGCGGGCGGTGCTGACATCCAGCGGTACAGCCCTGGCGCCCGCTCACCGGCCACCAGCCTCTCGAGCTCCGGCATCGCACACTCCTTCCGGGCTGCGACTTCAGAAGGCCAGCGTCTGGGCCTGGCGGCGGACCTGCTTGCCGCGGTTGTCGCGCAGCGCGCCCATCGGGGTGGCCGCCAAAGTGTCGTCGGGCGTGAACAGCCAGCGCACGGACTCGGGTGCGTCGAAGCCCGCGTCGTGCAGCACGGTGAGGGTGCCGGCCAGGCCCTTGACGACCCGGGCGTCGTCGAGGAAGTCGGCGGGGATGTGCAGGGCGCCGCGCTCGCCGCGGGGTACGGCGATCAGCTCACCTTCGCGCAGCAGCTGGCGGACCCGGCTGACGTTGACGCCAAGACATTCGCCCGCCTCGGGCAGGGTGAGCCAGGCGGGGACGAGGTTCTCGAGATCGCCGTGGGGCGAGGAGGCGGGAGAAGCCTGCGACGCCGAGGACATGGTGCTCGTGGTCGGCTCGTTGGTGCTCACCCTGCAAAGCCTGCCACCGTCGACTTGAGGCTAACCGCCGGGTCCGCGAGGAGTTCGGGGTCGACGTGGGCGCCTGCCACGGCCAGCCGGCGGGCCTGTACGAGGTCACGTGGCCGGTCGACGGTGATCATGGCGGTCAGCCGGTCGTCGCCGGTCAGCCAGAACGCCGCCCAGGTCGGATCAGCCGTCGGGTCGCCGCGCCACACCAGGCGATCATCCGGCGACGTGAGCCCGGCGTACTGCACGAAGCGGCCGAACTGTTCACTCCAGACGTACGGCACCGGATCGTAGGTCTGGGTCCCACCCAGGAGGTTGGCCGCGGCGACCGCCGGCGCGCGGAGGGCGTCGTCCCAGTGCTCGCCCCTGACGCGTCGGCCGTAGCGGGGCGACCAGCGGGCCGTCGCGTCGCCGGCCGCGAGCACTCCCGGCCAGCTCGTCCGCAGGTCCGCACCGACCGCGATGCCGCGGTCGAGTTCGAGCCCGGACCCGGCGAGCCATCCGGTGGCCGGCCGCACCCCGACGCCGACGAGGACGACATCGGCGTCGACCTGCCGGCCGTCCTCGAGGTCCACGCCGGTCGGGCGTACGGACGCCACGCGCACCCCGCACAGCAACTCGACACCGGCCTCGGCGTACCACGGCGCGACGTGCCGGCCGACCTCCTCCGGCAGGGCGTGCGCGACGGGTGTCGCCGCCTGCTCGACGACGGTGACGCGGCAGCCGTGCCGGCGGGCGGCGGTCGCCACCTCGGCTCCGATCCAGCCGGCGCCCACGACGACCACCGCGGCGTCGGGCCGCAGCCTGGCGCGGAGCGCCGTCGCGTCGTCGCGCGTGCGCAGGTAGAGACCGCCCTCGCCCGGCAGCCGGACCGGCTCGGCGCCCGAGGTCAGCACCAGGCCGTCGTAGCCCACCTCACGCGTACCGGTCTCGACCACGCCGTCGCGCAAGCCGGTCGCCGCAGCTCCCAGCCGGACGTCGACCTTCAGCTCGGCCGGGTCGAACGGAAGGGCCGGGTCGACGCCCTCGTCGAGGAGGACGGCCTTGGACAGCGGCGGCCGGTCGTAGGGCGGATGCGGCTCGGCACCGAGCAGGACCAGCTCACCCTCGAACCCCTGTGCGCGAAGGGCCGTGACGGTCTGCAGCCCGGCGAGTCCCGCTCCCACGACGACGACACGTTCCACGCCTGCACCCTATGGTGACTGGTCATGACGATCGACTGGACGGTGCTCACCCAGGAGGCGTACGCCGACGACTCCCGGCTCTCGGCGAGGATCTCGATCTACGCCTGGCAGCGTCCCCCGCTCGACCTCGTGGGCCTCGCCCTCGACCAGCTGGGCGCTGTGAGCGGACCCGTCCTGGACATCGGGTGGGGCACCGGCAGCTACACCCGGCGGCTGCGAGCGGAGCGCCCCGACCTCCGCGTCGTACCCGTGGACCTCTCGGCCGGCATGGCTCCCGAGGTCGTCGGCGAGGTGGACCGGCTGCCCTTCGCGGACGGCTGTGCCGGCGGCGCGCTCGCGATGCACATGCTCTACCACGCGACCGACCCGCTCGCCGCGCTCGGCGAGCTGAGGCGGGTCCTGCGACCCGGCGGCCGCCTCGTTGTCAGCACCAACGCCTCCGACGACAAGCGCGAGCTCGAGTGGCTCTGGCGGGACGGCCTGCACGACCTGGGCGTCGCCGATCCCCCGCCGTACCCCTCCACGGACGACCGGTTCTCCCTCGAGCTCGCCCACCGGCTGGTCGGCGAGGCGTTCGGGACGTACGACGTCGTGGATCACCGCTACGAGCTCGTCGTTCCTGAGCCGGAACCGGTCGTCTCCTACGTCGACAGCACCCGCGACGGGGTGCGGAACCTGCCCGCGGGAGTGACCTGGCCGGCCTACCTCGCGGCCGTGGAACGCCGTGTGCGTACGCGGATCGAGGCGGAGGGAGCGTTCCGGGTGTCGGGCCACGTCGGCGTCCTGACGGCCTCCGCGTGAGCCCACCTCGGCCACCGCGCGCCCACCACACCGACACATACGGTGACGCCGACCGGCTTCCGGCGGCGCGGCCTACCGGGTGCCTTGACATGGTGTCTCTACACTCGTGAGGTCCGAACCGTATTTCCAGTGAGGCCCCCACCGTGGACGTGACCGTCACTGACCCCATGGTCGGTCGCCTGCTCGACGGCAGGTACCGCGTGGGACGTCGTGTCGCCCGCGGCGGCATGGCCACCGTCTACGAAGCGGTCGACACCCGGCTGCACCGCACGGTGGCCGTCAAGGTCCTGCACGCGGGCATGGCCGAGAACGCCGACTTCGTCCGGCGGTTCCAGCGCGAGGCCCGCTCGGCCGCCCGGCTCTCGCACCCCAATGTCGTCGCGGTGTTCGACCAGGGCGACGACGACGGCACTCCCTACCTCACGATGGAGTACGTCGCCGGGCGCACCCTGCGGCACCTGCTCGCCGAACACGGCCGCTTCGACCCCCTGCGCGCTCTGGAGATGCTCGACCAGATCCTGCAGGCGCTCGCGGTCGCCCACGAGGCGGGCCTGGTCCACCGTGATGTCAAGCCCGAGAACGTCCTGCTCGGCGACGACGGCTCGCTCAAGGTCGCCGACTTCGGCCTGGCGAGGGCGGTGTCCGCCGCCACCAGCACCGCCACGCAGGGCCTGCTCATCGGCACGGTGTCCTACCTCGCCCCCGAGCAGGTCACCCACGGCACCGCCGACGCGCGGGCCGACGTCTACGCCGCCGGGATCATGCTCTACGAACTGCTCGTGGGCGCGAAGCCGCACGACGGCGACTCACCGATCCAGGTCGCCTACCAGCACGTCAACGACGACGTCCGGCCACCGTCGCAGTCGGTCAGGAACATCCCGCCGTTCGTCGACGGGCTGGTCCTTCGCGCCACCGCCCGCGACCGCGACGTGCGGCCCACCGACGCCCGAGTGCTGCTGCACCACGTCCGGCGGGCCCGCAGCGCGCTCGCACAGGGCGTCGACGACCCCGAGCTCACCCAGGACCTCACGGCGTTCCGCCGCCCGCCGATCCACCTGCACGAACACACCATCGTCGCCCCGCTCGGCGGGCTGCCGACCCGGCCCACGCACCGCGCGGACGGACGTGACGGCTACCGGGACGGCTTCCACGCCGACGACGAGGCGCCGCGCGACCGCCCCGACGTGCCGTGGTGGCGGAGCGTTCCGGTGATCGCCGGTGCGGTCCTGGTGCTCCTTGCCGCGGCCGTCGCCGGCTGCTGGCTCGGTGCCGTCGGTCCGTTCACCCGGGTGCCCGCAGTCGTGGGCGTCCCCGAAGGACAGCTCATCGGACTCGGCGAGTCTGCCGGCGTCGAGTTCGTCGTGGCCCAGCGGCGCTTCGACGAACGCGTACCCAAGGGGCAGGTCCTGCGTGCCGACCCCGTGTCCGACGAACGGACCTTCCGCGGCGGCACGGTCGAGGTATGGGTCTCCCGTGGCCCGGAGCGGCACGCCGTCCCCGCGCTGGCCGGCATGAACGAGGAACGCGCGCGGGCACTGCTCGCCGACGCCCAACTGAGGATCGCCTCCGTACGCCGGATCTTCAGCGACAAGGTGGGCGAAGGCCGGGTGATCTCCTCCTCGCCGCCACCGGGCACCCGCCTCCGCCGGAACGCGCTGGTGTCCCTCGTGATGAGCAAGGGTCCCGAGCCGGTCGCCATCCCGTCGGTCGTCGGTGCGCCGCTCGACCAGGCCAAGGCCACGCTGGAGCCGCTCGGCCTGATCGTCACCACCACCGAGGAGTTCTCCGACACGGTGCCGGCGGGCGCCGTCATCAGCCAGGACCCGGCACCCAGCCAGGGACACCGCGGCGACGGAGTACGACTCGTGCTGTCCAAGGGCCCCGAGTACATCCCGTTGCCCGACGTCGTACGCCGTGGCGTCGACGAGGCCAAGAAGATGCTCACCGACGCGGGCTTCCAGGTCGAGGTGCGCAACAGCCAGGTCTACGTCGGTATGAACGTCGTGATCGCCCAGACGCCCGCCGCCGGCCAGCCCACCAAGGTCGGCACGGTCATCGTGCTCGACCTCGTTCGAGCTGACCTCCGGCGCACCGGCCGCCCGCCGGTCTGAGACCCTGTGCCGGTGCCCGTACCCACGCCGATCGGCAGCCACGTCCCGGTCGCCGGAGGGCTCGCCAAGGGGGCGTTCCGGTTCGCCCGCGAGATCGGCGCCACGGCGCTCCAGGTGTTCGCCGGCAACCCGCGCGGCTGGGCCCGCCCGGCCGGAGACCCCGACGACGACGCGGCCTTCCACGCGCTGTGCGACGAGGCGGGGGTCCCGGCGTTCGTCCACACGCCGTACCTCGTCAACCTCGGCTCGCCCACGGAGGCGACCCGGCAGCGGTCGGAGGACGTCGTGGCGCACGACCTGCGGCGGGCTCACCGGATGGGTGCGCGCGGCGTCGTCGTACACACCGGCTCGTGCGTGGAGGACGGCGGGTACGACACGGCGATGAAGCAGGTACGGGAGTCCCTGCTGCCCCTCCTCGACACGCTCCCGGACGACGGACCGGCCCTGCTGCTCGAGCCGACCGCCGGCCAGGGCCGGTCCCTCTGCACCGGCCTCGACGACCTGCCGGCCTACCTCGACGCCCTCGAACGGCACCCGAGGCTCGGCCTCTGTCTCGACACCTGCCACGTGTTCGCGGCCGGCGCGCCGCTGGACCGGCGGGGCGGGATGACCGCGTTCCTCGACACCCTCGTCGAACAGGCGGCGCCGGTACGCGTCCACCTGGTCCACGGCAACGACTCCAAGGATCCGAGGGGCAGCCTGCGGGACCGGCACGAGCGGATCGGGAAGGGCCACATCGGCGTGGCGGCGTTCCGGGGGCTGGTCCGTCACCGGGCCCTGCGTGGCGTACCCGTGATCCTGGAGACGCCGGGCGGACGGGACGCGTGGAGCGAGGACATCGCACTGGTGGACGGCCTCGCCGCCAGGAAGGAACGCCGGCCGTGACCCACCAGGAGGGGCGACCCGACCGCGGCTCGGTGCTCGCCGTGGTCGGACTGCTCGCGGTCACCGCCAGCTGGGGCTCGACCTTCTTCCTCATCAAGGACCTCGTGGTCCGCGTGCCCGTCCCCGACTTCCTGGCCGTACGGTTCGCGATCGCGGCGGGCATCCTGCTGGTCTGTGCCTGGAAGGTCGTACGCCGGCTCGGGTCCGTCGCCCGACGGCGCGGCGCCGTGCTCGGGCTGGTCTACGGCCTGGCGCAGATCCTGCAGACGGAGGGGCTCGCCCACACGTCCGCCTCGGTGTCGGGATTCGTCACCGGGATGTACGTCGTCTTCACACCGGTCATCGCCGGCGTCCTGCTACGCCACCGGATCGGGCGTGGCGCGTGGCTGGCGGTGGTGCTCGCGACCGCCGGCCTCGCGGTGCTGGCGCTGCGCGGTTTCGCGTTCGGGTACGGCGAGCTGCTCACGCTCGGGTCCGCCGCGCTCTACGCCCTGCACATCGTCGGGACCGGCGCCTGGACGAACCGGCGGGACGCGTTCGGCATCGCCATCGTGCAGATGGCCGTCATCGCGCTGGTGTGCGGGGTCGCCGCGCTGCCCGACGGGATCACGGTGCCCGCCCGGACGGGCGACTGGATGGCCCTGCTCTACATGGCGCTCGTCGCGGGCGCGTTCGCGCTCATCACGCAGACCTGGGCGCAGGCCCATCTCCCGCCCACCCGAACCGCGGTCATCATGTGCATGGAGCCGGTGTGGGCGGCGTTCTTCGCGGTGCTTGTCGGCGGTGAGCTCGTGACGGCCCGGATGCTGGGCGGCGGAGCGCTCATCATGGCCGCGATGTACACCGCGGAGCTTGTTCCCCAGGGTCGCCGTAGGGACTCCCGCGCCGCCGAAAGCCAAACCGTTATGCGCGCTCCGGATCGAGATGATCACACACCGCATCTCCCGTTGTAGCAGGGCTTCGCGCCCCGCGCAGACGTCCAACTTTGGCTAGGCCGACGGGGTTGAAAACTTTCAAAACGACGGCCATTCTCATCGCGACAGTCCCTGATCGGCGTCGCTGTCGCCCTCGGCTGGTAACGAGTCCACACCTGCCTGCCTGCGGCGTCTGCCACCGGAAGGAGACCGCCGGAAGGCGCCACCATGAGCTCACCGGAGGTACGACGTGACCGCAACAACTGAGGCAGCTTCGGGTTCGCGCGCGGCGTCGCGGACCGGCCGCCCGGCGCGGACGGAGTGGAGCCCTCGGGAGAAGTCGAACCTCGTCAAGGGACTGCTCTTCGTCAGTCCCTGGATCGTCGGGGTGCTCGCCTTCGTGGTCTACCCGATCGTCTACTCGTTCGCGATCAGCCTGACGAAGTACAGCGGCATGCAGACGCCGGAGTGGTTCGGGCTCGGCAACTACGTCCGGCTGGTGCAGGACCCGCTCGTGTGGACGTCGGTCTACAACACCCTCTTCTACTCCGGGTGGGCCGTGCCGATCGGGCTCGTCGTCGCGCTGCTGCTCGCGCTGGCGATGAACCGCAACGTCCGCGAGGTGGCGTTCTACCGCACCGCGTTGTACATCCCTTCGCTCGCGCCGATCTTCGCGCTGTCGTTCATCTTCCTCGTGCTGGTGAACCCCGGCACCGGCATCGTCAACCAGTTCTTCGGTCTGTTCGGTGCGGCCCCGATGGACTACCTGTCCGAGCCCACCACGGCCAAGCTCGTGATCGTCGGCACCGCCCAGCTCGGCGCCGGAAACGCCGCACTCATCTTCCTCGCGGGCCTCAACAACATCCCGCAGACGCTCTACGAAGCGGCCCGGATCGACGGCGCCAACTCGATGCAGTCGTTCTTCCGCATCACTCTTCCGCTGCTCACACCGGCGATCCTGTTCAACCTCATCACCGGTATCAGCGGTGCGCTCCAGGTCTTCACCCAGGCGTACATCATGACGAGGGGTGGGCCCAACAACGGCACCCTCTTCTACATGTACTACCTGTACAAGAACGCGTTCAGCTATGCCCAGCTCGGATATGCCTGCGCGCTCGCGCTCTTTCTGTTCCTTGCCGGCGTGGTCCTCGCCGTCGCCGTCTACCAGGTGTCACGGCGCTTCGTGAACTACGAGGTAGCCGCCTGATCGGGCCCGCGACGTCGACCACCGCACGAGGAAAACGAGGACTTCATCATGGCAGTACAGGCCGAGGTCGACCGCGACGCGCAGCGACCCGAGGGCGGTCCGGTGATGACCGCGGGCTCACGCCGGCTTCGCAAGATCTGGGACCAGGTGGGCAACCGCATCTTCCTGGTGGGGATGTCGGCGCTGTTCCTGGTGCCGTTGTACTGGATGATCGCGACCGCGCTGAAGTCGAACGAGGAACTCTCGACCACGCCGCCCACCTTCATCCCCGAGAGCTGGAAGTGGAGCAACTTCGTCGAGGCGTTCCAGACCATCCCGTTCGCGACGTACTTCACCAACTCCGTCGTCATCACGGCGCTGTCGGTGGTCGGCTCGGTGGTCTCGAACCTCATCGTGGCCTACGGGTTCGCCTGCATCGACTGGCGCGGGCGTGAGCGCACCTTCTACGTCGTGCTGGCGACGCTGTTCATCCCGTTCCCGATCGCGATCATCCCGACGTTCGACCTGTTCGCCTGGCTGGGCTGGATCAACACCTTCCTCCCATTGATCGTGCCGCACTTCGTGGCCAGCGCCTTCTTCGTGTTCCTTCTCCGCCAGTTCCTGCTGCAGGTGCCGCGGGAGCATCTCGACGCAGCCCGGGTCGACGGCGCCAACGAGTGGCAGATCCTGTGGCGGATCGTGTTCCCGATGGCGCGTCCGGCGGTCGCCGCCGTCGCCATCTTCACCGCGGTCGGTTCGTGGAACGACTTCATGGGCCCGCTGCTCTACCTGCAGGACGAGGCGAAGCAGACACTCGCCATCGGCCTCGAGGCGTTCCGCACCACGCACGACGTGCAGTTCAACCTGCTCATGGCCGCCTCGGTCATGATCGTGGCGCCGCTGATCATCTTGTTCTTCGCGTTCCAGAAGTACTTCATCCGCGGCATCACGCTGGGCAGCTTCAAGTAGCCCCGGGAACGCCTGCGCAGGAGAGGACCTCTAGCAGATGAGAATCCGAAGCCCACGTACCCGCCGGCTCGTCCTGGCGGCGCTCGCCCTGCTCATGGTCGCGGGGACCGGCGCCGCCTGCACGGGCGGCCGCGGTTCGAAGGAGCTCCTTGTCTGGACCTCGCTCGGCGGCGAGATCGACATCGTGCCCCAGCGCGAGATCATCAAGCAGTTCGAGCAGGCGAACCCCGGCGTCCACGTGCAGATCGTCTCGAAGTCGGGACGGTTCACCGGCGACAACACCGCGCTCATCGCCGCCGTCCGGGCGAAGGAGCCGCCTGACATCTTCATCACCGACCGCTTCACCGTGGCCAACCAGGCCTCGATCGGGCTGCTCACCAACCTGACACCGTTCGCGGACAAGGACGGCGAGAACATCGCCGACAATTACCTCCCCTTCGCGATCTCCGAGGCGTCGTACAACGGCGATCTCTACGCGCTGCCGTTCGACACCGACGCGCGCGGCCTCTACTACAACAAGACCGTGCTGCGCGACGCGGGCGTCGACCCGGCCGTGCTCGACCCCAAGAACGGCGCACCGTCGATCGACGAGGTCATCGCGATCGCCAAGAAGATCAACAAGACCGACGCCAAGGGCAACTACACCCGGCTCGGCATGATCCCGTGGGACGGCCAGGCCTTCCACGCCACCTGGGGCCTGATCAACAAGGCCAAGTGGTACGACGACAGCTCCTGCGAGCTCACCGCGCAGTCCGCGGGCTGGAAGCGGACGTTCGACGAGTTCCACAACTGGTCCGAGACCCTCGACTACCAGAAGGTCCAGGCCTACCTCGCGACCTACCGCCCGCCGAACGCCGACCCGACGACCTCGCCGTTCTACACCGGCCGGCTCGGCATGGCGATCGACGGGAACTGGAGCCTGGCGAGCATCAAGAAGTACGCACCCAAGCTGGACTACGGCGTGACGTACATGCCGGTGCCCAAGGAGGGCGACCAGCCCATGACGTGGGCGGGTGGCTTCGCCCTGGTCATGCCGAAAGGTGTGAAGAATCCCGATCTCACCTGGAAGTTCATGAAGTTCTACGCCGGTGAGCCGGGCCAGCGTCTCTATGCCAAGGGCGCCAGCAAGATCCCGACCTGGAAGTCGCTGATCGACGACAAGAGCGTGACCGGCGAGCAGGGCATCTTCCCGGGCATGATGAAGTTCGCGACCAACCGTCCGGCCCTACCGGTCGGCGCGCAGATCTCGGACGCGATGGACGCGGCACAGTCCGGCGTACTCCTGGGTGAGATCACACCGCAGGAGGCGCTGCAACAGGTCCAGGACCGGGTCGGCCCGCAGATGAAGCAGTTCTGTCCGTTCAAGCTGAGCTGAGCTGAGCCGAGCCGTCGGGCCACGCCTTCGGGCGTGGCCCGATTGTGACCATCCATCGCGTCCGGATCCCGGACTTTTCCGCCAGCCGGGCACCACTCAACGGTTACGCTCCTGTCCTCACAGCGGCCCAGAGCCAGCCGCCGTGGATCGGAGGCGCACCGTCATGGTCGTCGTCATGGCGCCTGGCGCCCCACAGGACCAGGTAGACGCGGTGGTTGCGCGGATCGAGTCCGCGGGGGGTCAGGCTTTCGTCAGTCGAGGCATGCTCCGCACCATCATCGGCGTCGTCGGCGACGCCGACGGTTGCTACGAGCTCAACATTCCCGTGATGCCGGGCGTCACGACTGTGCTTCGCGTGAGTGCGCCGTACAAGCTGGTCTCGCGCGAGGCCAACACCGACCGGTCGGTCATCCACGTCGGTCCGCCCGGCTGCCAGGTTCCGGTGGGACCCGGCACCTTCACCCTCATCGCGGGCCCCTCCACGATCGAGAGCCCCGAACAGATGCTCGCTGCAGCGAGGCTGGCCGCGGCTGCCGGCGCGACGCTGCTCCGCGGCGGCGCCTACAAGCCGCGGACGTTCCCGCTCGCGTTCCAGGGACTCGGCGAGCGCGGCCTGCGGATCCTGGCCGATGCCCGCGAGGCGACCGGGCTACCGATCGTTACGGAGGTCGTCGACCCCGCCGACGTCCAGACCGTGGCGGCCTACGCCGACATGCTGCAGGTGGGCTCGGTCAACATGCAGAACTTCGCGCTCCTCGAAGGCGTCGGCCGTACGGGCAAGCCGGTCCTGCTCGAGCGCGGCATCCACGCGACCGCCGACGAGTGGCTGATGGCCGCCGAGTACATCGCCCAGCGCGGCAACCTCAACATCGTGCTGTGCGAGCGCGGCATCCGCACCTTCGACTCCAGTGCGCGTGCGACGCTCGACATCGCCGCCGTACCGCTCGTGCAGCAGGTGTCGCACCTGCCGGTGGTCGTCGACCCGTCGTACGCGTCGAGCGGCCCCGACGTCGTGGTCCCGCTCGCCCGCGCGGCGATCGCGGTCGGCGCCGACGGCCTGCTCGTGGACATCCACCCCGATCCCGAGAACGCGCTCGTCGACGGACACCAGTCCCTGGCGGGCGGCGAGCTGCGCGCGCTGGCCTCGGCCGTACGCCACCTGCCGTCGCTACTCGGTCGCTGCCCCGCGGCACCGCTCGGCACGGTCTGAGGCGGGTCCGCGCGGCGGCTGGCGCCCGTCGGTCGCGCCAGGTGACGTCAGGTCGCGCCCCGGCGCGTCCGTCGCGTCAGTCGCCGATGAGTGCGTTGACGATGACCTCGCCGGCCCCCGCGCAGGCAGCTGCGTCGACGTCGAGGTGGGTGACGAGCCGGACCGTCGACGGCCCGAGAACCGAGACGAGTACGCCGTCGCGGCGGGCACGTTCGGCGACCTCGGCGGCCGGCCGCCCGAGTCCGGCGAGGTCGAGCACCACGATGTTGGTCTCCACCTCGGCGGCATCGACGATGCCCGGAACCCGCTCGGCGATGGTCCTGGCAAGCCCGCGGGCATGGGCGTGGTCGTCGGCCAACCGGTCGACATGATGGTCGAGCGCATACAGCCCCGCGGCGGCGAGCACTCCGGCCTGCCGCCAGCCACCACCGAGCCGCTTGCGCCAGACCCGCGCGTCCGCGATCTGGGCGGCGGTGCCGGCGACCAGGGATCCGACCGGTGCGCCCAGCCCCTTCGACAGGCATACCGAGACGATGTCGGCCAGTCCGGCGTACTCCGCCAGGCCGACGCCGGTGGCGGCACTGGCGTTCCACAGCCGCGCTCCGTCGAGGTGGATGCCGACGCCGGCGCCGGCGGTGACCTCACGCAGCTTGCGCAGCGTCTCGACGGGCTGGACGGAGCCACCGCCGAAGTTGTGGGTGTTCTCCACCGACACGGCGGCGGTCGAGACGAAGTGCGGACCCGCGTTCGGCGCGAGGAGCCCATGGATCGCGTCGAGGTCCACGAGACCGCGGGTACCGCTCCAGGTGCGGGTCGTCACGCCGGAGATCGCCGCGTGCGCACCGAGTTCGGCCCGGGCGATGTGCGCGCGTGCCTCGCACAAAACCTCCTCCCCCGGGCGGACCAGAGACCGCACGCCCAGGAGGTTGGCCATCGACCCGGTCACCGTGAAGAGCGCGGCCTCCTTGCCGAGCAGGCCGGCGACGCGTTCCTCGAGGGCATGGCAGCCCGGATCCTCGTCGTAGACGTCGTCCCCCACCTCGGCGCGAGCCAGCGCGGCCCGCATGCCCTCGGTGGGCGCGGTGACGGTGTTGCTGCGGAGATCGACTGGTCCTTCGACAGTGTGAGAGGCCACGAAGGCACCGTAGCCGATGGCAAGGCGTCACCCCTTGACGGCGCCGACGGAGAGCCCTTCGACAAGGAACCGCTGGGCGTAGGCGTACGCGAGCACCACCGGGACGCTGATCAGGATCGACGCGGCGGACAGCTGGCCCCACGGCACGATGTCGCCGACGATCATCTGCTGCAGGCCGAGCGGAAGCGTCTTCAGACTCTCGTCGGTGAGGAACACGAAGGCGAACAGGAACTCGTTCCACGCATTGGTGAGGGTGAAGAGCCCGACCGCCAGCAGTGCCGGCTTGGCGAGCGGCAGGATGATCAGCCGGAACGCCTGCAGCCTGGTCGCCCCGTCCGTCATCGCCGCCTCTTCCAGCTCGAACGGGATGCCGCGGAAGTAGCCCATCAGGAACCAACAGGCGAAGGGCAACGCGAAGGTCGGGTACGTCAGGAACAACGCGCCCAGGCTGTCGATGAGATGCAGATTGCTGACGACCTGGTAGAGCGGGATGAATAGCAGCGCACCCGGCATCACGTAGGTCAGCAGCACCGACCCGGTGATCGTCGGCGCCCCGCGGAACCTCAACCTGGTCAGCGCGTACGCCGCCAACGCCGCGACGCTCACCGCCGCCACAGTGGTCACCAGAGCCACCACCAGCGTGTTACGGAACCACGTGCCGAACGGGTGGTCCGCGAGCAGGTTGAAGAACTGGTCACTCGTCCACGGGGTGGGCCAGAGCAGGTTCACCCGGCTCGTCATCTGCAGGTCCGTCTTGAACGCCGTGATGATCATCCAGTAGATCGGCGCGAGGACGAACGACAACAGGCCGGCCAGCGCGACCCACAACGGAACTCGCCCGAGCCGGTTGCCGCGAAGGCCCTTGTCGCCGACCTGCGACAGCGCTTCCGACGCCTTCGCACACCCGAGCCCGAGCGCCCCGAGGAGCATCACGCCCACGGCCGCCTTCACGAAGAGGCCCGGGTCGAGCTTGACCAGCAGCACCGTGAAGGCGAGGCCGACGATCCAGAGCACCGGCCGACCGATCCGCGCCAGGAAATGCGCGACTGCACCATCGCTTCCGCCCGCACTTCCGCCACTGCGCAGATAGCGTGCGAGCACGAAGATCAGCACGGCGGTGAAGGGCAGCAGGATTACCGCCGCCGCCGAGCCGAGTCCGAGTTGGAGCCCCTGGATCGCTGTCTGGTAGGCGAAAATGGTGTAGAGCGCGGTCGAGCCGGCGGGGCCGCCCTGAGTGAGCAACCACACCAGGTCGAAGTTGTTGAACGTCCAGATGGTCGACAGCAGGACCGTCACGAGGATGACGTACTTCAGGCCCGGCAGTGTGACGTGGACGAACCGTCGCCAGGCCGACGCACCGTCGACGGCAGCCGCTTCGTACAGCTGGGAGTCGATCGCCTTCAGGCCGGCGAGGAAGTTGATGGTGAAGAAGGGAATGCCCTTCCAGGTGTTCACCATTACCACCGACGCCATCGACAGATCCGGGTCGGCGAGCCAGGTCGTCGGCCACTGCGGTAACACGTGCAGCTGCGCCAGCAGCGGACCGAGGTGAAGCTGAGCCAGCATGAAGTTCAGGCTGCCGAAGAGCGGGTCGAAGATCGACCGCCAGCTCACCGCGGCCACCACCGTGGGGATCACCCACGGCAGCAGCACCAGGCCGGTGACGATGGAGCGGCCCTTCTTGAGGTTGTGCAGGAGCAGCGCCGCGATCAGGCCCGCACTGACCTTGAACACCTCGGAGTACGCGGTGTAGACGATCGTGTTGGAGACCGCGCGGCGATAGAACTGGTCGCCGAAAAGCCTTGTGTAGTTGTCGATTCCGACGAAGACGTTGTCGGCGCCGTGTCGGGCTGTGAAGCTGAGCCTGATCGCGTCCAGGAACGGGATCGCGATCAGGCCCACCAACAGCAACACCATCGGGCCGACGAACAGGTAGCCGACTCGCCAGTCCGCGCCCAGCAGTCGACGCCTCCGCGGACCCGGACCCGGCTGTGGACGTACCGGGCGGACCTCGCGGAGCGCACTGCTCACTGCTTGAACCCCAGCTGCTCGAACGTCTGGACCATTCGTTGGTGGGCGTGGTCTACGGCGGTTTCGACCTTGACGCCTTTCTGGATGATCTCGCCCATCATGTCCGTGAGGATGTACGCCTGCCCGACGGCCCCACGCCCAGGGCTCGTGTCCTGGGGGTAGTGGTAGCCGGTCGTGGTCTCGATCGGGAGTTCTTTTGTGGACAACTCGTAGGTGGGCTTGAAGATCGGGTCCCCTTCGAGATAGAAGGGATCGGACTTCCAGACCTTCTCGTACGCCGGATAGACCATCGCACCGGAGTCCTTCGCCAACGGGAGGAGGCCATCACCCGAGGCAAGATACTTCGCGACGACCTTGGCGAGGCCGGGATTCTTGGCCCCCTTGAAGATCACGAACGCCATGACGCCCGCAGTCGTGAGCGAGATGTCGGTAGCCGGTCCGGCGAAGCCGGGAAAGGTCCAGGTGACCGGGTGCACCTTGTTGCCGGTCGCCTTCGCCTCGGCATAGACGCTGTAGGAGTTGAGTGTCACACCGGTGACGCCGGCGAGGTAGGCCTCGTTGTTGCCCGTGTCCGTCCAGCTCATCACGCCGGGTGGGAGCATCGGCTTGTACTTGTCCGAGGTGTAGATCTCGGCGAGGAACCGGACCGCCTCGATGGTCTCGTCCGACTTGAAGACGACCTTCTCGCCGGCGTCGTCGCTGATGCCGCCGCCATAGGTGTTGACCGTCGACTCGACGAGTCCGTTCGCGTCACCACCACGGTTGACCGTGAGGCCCCAGCCGTAACGGCCGTCACCGGAGATCTCGAGCGCGGCGTCGCGGATGTCCTCGAGAGTCTTGAGGTCGTCGTAGGCGATGCCCTTCTCCTCCAGCCAGTCCTTGCGTGCGAACCAGCCGGAACCCATGGTGTAGAACGGGATTCCCCACCACTTGCCGTCGATCTTCAACGCATACTCGGCGGTCCCGCCCGCCGGACCGAGCTTGCCCACCACCTCGTCGACGACATCGGTGACATCCTCGATGAGGTCGAGCTCCTGCATCTGCGAGACGAACCGCCCGGCATCCACGAAGGCCATGTCGGCGACGTTGCCGGCCTTGACGGCGGCCTGCTGCTTGGCGACGAAGTTCCCCTCGTCGGCGTTGAACGATGCGTTCTTGACAGTCGTCTTCGTGTCCTTGGCGAAGGTCTTGAGGATGTTCTCGACCGCGGTGTTCGCCTCGTCGAAGTACTGTCGCGTCGACAGCGTTCGCACCGTCTGGCCCTTGAACTCCTTCGCCTCGCCGAGCAGGTCCTTCGGGACCGATGCACTCGAGGACTGCGGCGGAGCATTTCTCGTCTTACTGGCCTCCGTACGGCAGGAGGCCATGCTGGGGACGGCAAGGGCCGCGCCCACCAGGCCCGCTCCGGCAAGGAATCGACGGCGATCCAAGCTTGCTGGACGATCCATGAGCACACCTCTCACGTACACCTTCACGTCGAACAACCCGACGCACCAGACACGTACCGACCGGATGGCTGGGAGGCCGTCCCCTCCGTGGTGGTGTAGGTGGGCCAGTCGACCGAAAGTTTTCGGAATGTCGCGGATATATTCAGACTGGATGAACACCATAGTGACCCGAGCCGTTGAGTACCAGACGCTTTGTTGATGCATCCATGACCTGGTAGGTCGGGCCCATAATCGTCGGCCGCGCAGGCGAAGTCCAGACCTCATATCTGCGCATGGCGTATGGGCGCGCTGAACGTCCGCCGAGGTTTCCGGAAACTTCCGGCCTCAGCATCCCCCACAATCTCCCGGAGAACGCCCGGTTGGAGTGACGTGACCGATCCCGGAAGGCTCGAGGTTGTCCGATGTACGCGTGAGATGCTGAGGGCCCGGCGACCACTGACGGAGGTCTGGGCTCTTGCGCATCCAACCCACTCCCGACCATCTCATCGAGCTCACCAGCGCATGGACCGGTGAGCGTTTCCCCGACGGCCGGCCAAGGGTTCCCGACGACGTTCTCGAGCAGCTCAGGCTGGCAACCACCGAAGAGGCCTGGGGCACCCTGCTGCGGGCGGGATACGAGCGGCAGTTCTCGGGCGGCTGGCGACAGACGCACCCTGGCACGATCCTGGTGGGTCGGGCGGTGACGTCGCAGTTCCTTCCCCACCGGCCCGACTACGACGCGGCGACCGTGTCCGCCGGGGCTCGCGAGGGGCACCTCACGCCCGACAAGCAGAACTCCTGGATCATCCAGACCCTGCAGCAGGGCGACGTGATGGTCACCGACATCTTCGGCAAGGTGAAGGAGGGAACCGTCGTCGGCGACAACCTCAGCACGGCGGTCGCCGCCCGCACCGGTGTGGGCGCGGTCATCCATGGCGGGATCCGCGACTACCAGGGGATCATGGAGCTCAAGGGTGTCAACTTCTTCTTTCGCGACGTCGACCCCACCCCGATCAGGCACGTCACGCTCGCGGGCATCAACATCCCGGTGAAGGTCGGAGACGCGACCGTCCTGCCCGGTGACGTCGTGCTCGGTACGCCGAGCGGGCTGATGTTCATCCCGCCGCAGCTGGCGGCGAAGGTGGCGGAGGCCAGCGCGGACATCCGGACCCGTGACGTGTTCGGCAAGCTGCGCCTGGCCGACGGTGTCTACACGAGCGCAGAGATCGACGTGGGCACCTGGCCCTCCCACATCGAGGAGGACTTCCAGCAGTGGCAGAAGGAGCAGCAGCCGTGAGTGGCGACGCCGACACCGACACGGGACAGCTGCTGGACAAGGTCAACACCCACTCCAGACCGTCGGACCTGCGCATCACCGACCTCCGCGTGACCACCCTGGTCGGGGTGCCGTTCCGTTCGAGCATCATCCGGATCGACACCAACCAGGGGATCTCCGGCTACGGCGAGGTCCGGGACGGCGCGAGCAAGACGTTCGCCCTGCTGCTCAAGGCTCGGCTCCTCGGCGAGAACCCCTGCAACATCGACCTGCTGTTCCGTCGGATCAAGCAGTTCGGGCACCATGCCCGCCAGGCCGGTGGCGTCTGTGGTGTCGAGATGGCTCTGATGGACCTTGCTGGCAAGGCCTACGGCGTTCCCGCGTACGCCCTTGCCGGTGGCCGGTTCCGCGACCGCGTCCTCTGCTATGCCGACACGCCGCGCAGGTCGGATCCGACCGAGCTCGGCGAGCGTCTCCTCGAACGCCGCAAGCGGGGCTACAAGTTCCTCAAGATGGACGTCGGGATCGACCTGCTCTGGGACGTTCCCGGCGCGCTCGTCGCACCGCCGGGAGCCCGCGAGTCCATGACCACGATGCACCCGTTCACGGGGATCCAGGTCACGGACACGGGCGTCGCCCGGCTGGCCGAGCACGTCGCGACGGTGCGCGACATCGTTGGCTACGACATACCGCTCGCCGCCGACCACTTCGGCCACGTCGGCGTCGACGCCTGCCTGCGGATCGGCCGGGCTCTCGAGCCGTACACCCTTGCCTGGCTCGAGGACCTCGTGCCGTGGCAGCTGACCGACCAGTGGCGACACCTCACGACCTCGCTGAGGACGCCCACGTGCACCGGCGAGGACATCTACCTCGCGGAGAACTTCCGGCCGCTGCTGGAGAACCACGCCATCCGTATCGCCCACCCCGACCCGGCGACCTCGGGCGGCATTCTCGAGACGAAGCGGATCGGCGACCTCGCGGAGGAGCACGGCGTCGCGATGGCACTGCACATGGCGGGCACGCCGATCGCCACCCTGGCGAGCGTGCACATCGCCGCGGCGACGAACAACTTCCTCGCCCTCGAGCACCACGCCGCGGACATCCCGTGGTGGAGCGACCTCGTGACCGGGCTCTCGGACCCGCTGGTCGACGACGGTTACATCACGGTGCCCGACGGGCCGGGTCTCGGGTTCGAGGACCTCAACGAGGAACTGTTCCGCGAGCACCTCGACCCCGCGGACCCGACGTTCTTCGCGGACACGTCCACGTGGGACACCGAGGTGATGCGGGACCGGCTCTGGAGCTGAGCCGGCGAATCAGGACCGGTGCAGCATCTCGGCCACGAGGAACGCGAGCTCCAGCGACTGTGCCCGGTTGAGGCGGGGATCGCACACGGTCTCGTACCTGTGCACGAGATCGGCCTCCGCGAGTGCGTGGCCGCCGCCCACGCACTCGGTGACGTCGTCGCCGGTGAGCTCGACGTGCAGCCCGCCCGGGACGGTGCCGAGTGACCGGTGCACCTCGAAGAAGCCCTCCACCTCGTCGAGGACGTCGGAGAAGCGGCGCGTCTTGTAGCCGTTGGGCGTCTCGAAGGTGTTGCCGTGCATGGGGTCGCACACCCACGCTACGGTGGCTCCGCTCGCGGTGACCTTCTCGACCAGGGCGGGCAACGTGTCGCGGACCTTGCCGGCACCCATGCGGGTGATGAAGGTCAGCCGGCCCGGCTCGCGGTCGGGGTCGAGCGCGTCGATCAGGGCCAGAGCGTCCTCGGGGGTGCTCGTCGGTCCGAGCTTCACGCCGATCGGGTTGCGGATCCCCTTCGCGAACTCCACGTGGGCACCGTCGAGCTGGCGGGTGCGCTCGCCGATCCAGAGGAAGTGGCCCGAGCAGTCGTACGGCGTGCCGGTCCGCGAGTCGATCCTGGTGAGGGCGTCCTCGTAGTCGAGCAGGAGTGCCTCGTGGCTTGCGTAGAAGTCGACGGAGTGGAACTCCGCCGGATTCGCGCCGCAGGCATGCATGAACGCGATCGCCCGGTCGATGTCGCGGGCCATTCGCTCGTACCGCTCACCCACCGGGCTGTCGGCGACGAACGAGGTGTTCCACGCGTGGACCTGGCGGAGGTCGGCCTCGCCACCGATGACGAAGGCGCGGGCGAGGTTGAGGGTGGCCGCCGACGAGTGGTACATCCGGACGAGCCGCTCGGGGTCCGGGAAGCGGGACTCCGGCGTAAACTCGAAACCGTTCACGGCGTCGCCGCGATAGGCGGGCAGCTCCACGTCGCCGCGGGTCTCGGTCGGCTTCGACCTCGGCTTGGCGTACTGCCCCGCGATCCTGCCAACCTTCACGACCGGCACGCTGCCGGCGTAGGTGAGCACCACCGACATCTGCAGGATCGTGCGGAGCTTCGCCCGCAGGGCGTCGGCGCCGACGCCGTTGAACGTCTCGGCACAGTCGCCGCCCTGGAGGAAGAACGCCCGGCCGGTCGCGACGTCGGCGATCCGCGCCTTGAGGGAGTCGCACTCACCCGCGAACACGAGGGGCGGGAACGCCCGCAGCTGATCGGCCGCGGCCTGGACCGCGTCGACGGGCCACTCCGGCTGCTGGGCGGCCGCGCGGGTACGCCAGGTCTGGAGATCGGTCACGCCACGAGACTAGAGCACGCCCTCGGAGCGACGTCGCACCCGTCGTGGGGACTGCGCTACCCCGCTTCCGGTGGCCAGGCTGAGGTGCCCGGACCGAGGTGCCCGGATTGCGAGGTACGGCAGCCCACCACCTGACGGGGGGTGGTGCCGGGCGGATCAGCCGAAGAGGACGCTGGCCTCGGCGTACAGCTCCGGCGTCACGACCTTGAGCTCCCTGGTCGCCTCGGCGAGCGGCGCGCGGACGATGTCCGTGCCGCGCAAAGCGACCATCTTGCCGAAGTCGCCGTCGTGCACCGCCTCGATCGCGTGCAGGCCGAACCGGGTCGCGAGCCACCGGTCGAACGCCGTCGGCGTACCGCCCCGCTGGGTGTGTCCCAGCACGACTGCCCGCGCCTCCTTGCCGGTGCGCTTCTCGAGCTCCTGGGCGATCATGTCGCCGATGCCGCCGAGGCGTACGTGCCCGAACGCGTCGAGCTCCTCGTTGTGCAGGGCGTGGGCGCCCTCCTTGGGCGTCGCGCCCTCGGCGACCACGATGATCGGCGAGAAGTTCGTCCGGAACCGGTGCTCGACGTGCTCGACCACCTTGTCGATGTCGAACGGCTGCTCCGGGATCAGGATGATGTTGGCCCCGCCGGCGAGGCCGGAGTGGAGCGCGATCCAGCCTGCGTGGCGGCCCATGACCTCGACCACCACGATCCGGTGGTGCGACTCGGCCGTGGTGTGCAGCCGGTCGATGGCCTCGGTCGCGATGTTGACCGCGGTGTCGAAGCCGAAGGTGAAGTCGGTGGCACCGAGGTCGTTGTCGATCGTCTTCGGGACGCCGACGACCTTGACCCCGAGCTCGGAGAGCTTGGTGGCGACGCCGAGGGTGTCCTCGCCGCCGATGGCGACGAGGGCGTCGACGCCGTTTGCCGTCAGGTTGTCCGTGATGCGCTGCACGCCGTTCTCGACCTTGAACGGGTTGGTACGCGAGGATCCGAGGATCGTGCCGCCCCGCGGCAGGATCCCGCGGACCTGGGGGATCCCGAGCTCGCTGGTGACGTTCTCCAGCGGTCCGCGCCAGCCGTCGCGGAAGCCCAGGAAGTCGTAGCCGTACTCCCCGGCCCCCTTGCGGACCACGGCTCGGATCACCGCGTTCAGACCGGGGCAATCGCCTCCACCGGTGAGTACACCAACGCGCATGGACAGTCCTCTCACAAGACCACAGGAACAGCTGTGACCCGACGACACGAACAGGTCGGGTCGAGCCTAGACCCGGCAGATGAGGGGGCTGCGGCACCCCCACCGGTCAGGCGTGGGCACCCGGGGAGGGCTCCTCGCCCTCGTCGAGGCCCGCCTGCATGGCGTAGCGGACGAGCTCCACACGGTTGTGCAACTGGAGCTTTCGCAGGGTGTTCTGGACGTGGTTCTGGACAGTCCGGTGGGACAGGACCAGCCGCTCGGCGATGTCGCGGTAGCTGAGCCCCTTGGCGACCAGCCGCAGGACCTCGGTCTCCCGCTCGGTCAGCTGGGGCGCGATCGGCTCGGACGTCTGGGGCGCCGACGAGAGCCGGCGGAACTCGCCCAACACGAGACCGGCGAGGCCCGGCGTGAACACCGCGTCGCCGTCGGCGGTCCGGCGTACGGCCGCCACGAACTCCTCCCGCGAGGCCGACTTCACGAGATAGCCCGCGGCTCCCGCCTTCACCGCGGCGAGGACGTCGGCCTGCTCGCCACTGGCCGAGAGGATCAGGACGCGGACAGCCGCGTCGGCGGCGACCAGCCGGCGGGTCACCTCGACCCCACCGAGCTCCGGGATCTGCAGGTCGAGCACGACGACGGCGGGACGGGTCGCGTCGGCGCGGCGCAGCGCCTCCTCGCCGGCGCCAGCCTCCGCCACGACGTCGAAGCCGGCGTCCTCGAGGTCGCGGGCGACGGCCGCGCGCCACATGGGGTGGTCGTCGACGACCATGACGCGGATCATGGCGACCACCCTACGAACTTCTGCCGTGGGGCTGCCAGCGTCAACGCCGGCCACTGTGGACCAGGCGCGGAACGGTGAGCTCCCACTCGGTGCCCTTGCCCGGCGTGCTGATGAGCGTCGCCGCTCCACCAAGCTCCTCGATCCGCCCTCTGATCGAACGGGTCACACCCATCCGGCCGTCGGCAGCGGCTTCGTCGAGCCGGCCGGCCGGGATCCCGGGCCCGTCGTCGCGCACGCTGACGACGACCCGGTCGCCGTTGTCCTCGAGCAGGAGGTACGCCCGGGCGCCGGGCGCGTGCTGGCGGACGTTGTCGAGCACGGCCCGGACCGCGCCGGTGAGCTCCTCGGCGACGTCCGCGGCGACGAGAACCGGGTCGGCGGGCGTCGCCACCGAGACTCCGGCCGCACCGAACCCGGCGAGCTGGTGGCCGAGGTCGACCCGGCCGTCCGGCCGATCGCCAACGGGAGCGGGACGGCCGTGGATGAGCGCCCGTAGAGCCTCCTCCTGCTCCCCCGCCGCGGCTGCCAGCTCCGCGGTCTCACCGCCGATCTCGGTCCCGCGGCGCTGGACGTAGGCGAGCACCTGGAGCACCCCGTCGTGGACCGCGCGGGCGAGACGTTCACGCTCGGCGGTACGGGCCGCCAGCTCGGTCGCCTCGGCGCGCTCGGCGGCCGCCTCCCGGACGAGTACGGAGGCATAGCCCACGACGGCGCCGGCGAGGAGGAGCAGGAACAGGTTGCCGAACGTCGACCCGTTCAGGACGGCCCGCGTCGCGATGTCGGCCGGAACGATCACGAGGCCCGCCGCCACGCCGCCGACCCAGCCGTAGTGGATCGCCCACGCGAGGACGGCCGCGGTCACCCAGTAGGTCGGAACGGTGAAGTCGTGCCGGGCGAGCATCTCCTGGCTGAGGACGTACGGCGAGGACAGCAGGGCGGCTGCGGCGACGCCGAGGTCGGCGAGGAGGAGCGGGAGCCGGCGACGCCGAGGGCTGTCGTACGCCCACGTCACGACCAGGGTCCATGCCGCGACGGCGGTCAGCACCAGCCAGCCGGTCAGCGGGTGCGCGAACTCGGTCCACCGGAGCAGGTTGACGACCAGTGCCTGTGCGAGCAGGACGAACCGCAGGACCGCAAGCGCCTTCCACAACGAACCGGTCAGGTCCGGCGGCGCCGACACACTGGGGCGGGCACTCGACGGGTCCACCTCAGGGCGTCCTCAGCTCGCCTTGCGGACGCCGGGCTCCTCCGCGTCGTCGTCCGGCCTGGCGCCGCCCGCGGGGCCGGAGGCGGCCGGCCGGCTGGTGTTGTCGGTCGTACGCCGACGGGACAGCGCCAGCTCGTCCTTGGCCTTCTGCGCGTAGACGTCGACGTACTCCTGGCCGGACAGCTCCATCAGCTCGTACATGATCTCGTCTGTGACGGACCGGAGCACGAACCGGTCGTCCTCCATGCCTTCGTAGCGCGAGAAGTCGAGCGGCTTGCCGATCTTGACACCCACCCGCATGATCTTGGGCAGCGCCTTGCCGGGCGGCTGCATCTTGTCGGTGCCGATCATGGCCACGGGCAGGACGGGGGCACCGGAGGCGAGCGCGAGCCGGGCGACCCCGGTCTTGCCCTTGTAGAGCCGGCCGTCGGGCGAGCGCGTGCCCTCGGGGTAGATGCCGAAGATCTCGCCGCGCTGGAGGATGCGCAGGCCTGCGTCGAGAGCGATCTGGCTCGCCCGGCCGCCGGCCCGGTCCAGCGGGACCTGGCCGATCCCGCGGAAGAACAGGGCGGTGAGGCGGCCCTTGACACCGACGCCGGTGAAGTACTCGATCTTCGCGGGGAAGGTGATCCGCCGCGGTACGGCGAGCGGGAGGAACACCGAGTCGGAGAATGACAGGTGGTTGCTCGCGAAGATCGCGGGACCCTCGCGGGGCACGTTCTCCAGGCCCTCGACCCACGGCCGGTAGATCGTCTTCAGCAGCGGACCCAGGGCGAAGACCTTGAGGAACCAGTAGAACAAGATCCCACCTCCGTCCCTGTTCCGTCTTCTTCGAGACCTTAGGCCGCTGCCGACCCCACGGCAACGGCGGGCCTGCTCAGGGAGTCGATTCGTAGCCGCGTCACCGGGAATGGACCACCCACCAGATACCCTCCGAGTCCTCCCGTCCCGTGCGACTTCGGAGAGGAAGGTGGACCGTTGCGAGTGCAGCCGCACGCCGAGCCCCTGTACGCAGGCTCCGGTCCGACCGGGGTCCTGCTCTGCCACGGCTTCACCGGCTCGCCGCACTCCGTACGACCGTGGGGCGACTACCTCGCCGAGCGCGGCCTGCGGGTCGCGGCACCGCGACTGCCCGGGCACGGCACGACCTGGCAGGACCTCAACCGCACCGGATGGCCCGACTGGTACGCGACTGTCGAACGCGACTTCCTGCGCCTCGCGGCGGAGTGCGACACCGTCGTCGTCGCCGGCCAGTCGATGGGTGGCTGTCTTGCACTGCGCCTCGCCGAACAGCACGGTTCCGCGGTCGCCGGCGTCGTCCTGGTCAACCCGGCGTTGTCGAGTCGCGACCCGCGCCTTGTGACCCTTCCCGTCCTCCGACGGTTCGTGCCCTCGCTGCAGGCCATCGGCCACGACATCCACAAGCCGGGCATGCACGAGGGTGCGTACGACCGGACGCCCCTGTCCGCCCTGCACTCACTCACGAAACTGTGGCGGCTGGTCGCGACCGACCTGCCCACGGTGACCCAACCGTTGCTCGTCTTCCGGTCCGCGCAGGACCACGTGCTCGACGGCTCGAGCCTGCGACTGTTACGAGCACGTGTCGGGTCTCGGGAGATCGAGGAACACCGGCTTTCGGACAGCTACCATGTCGCAACGCTCGACTACGACGCACCGACGATCTTCGCCGAGACCTTCGGCTTCGTCGAACGCCTGGGCCGGGCAGCGGGGGTGTCACGCGAGACGCACTGAAGTCGGGCGGCGCTGCTCAGGGAGGTAGCGATGCGGGACAACGGTCTGACGGCCTCGTCGTACGTCGCGATCGCCGACATCGACCCGGGCATGGCCGATGATCTGCTCGCCATTCTCGGCGACGCCGAGGTGGCTGCCTACACCGAACCGTGCGGTCCGGTGGTCGGTGCGTGCGTCGAGGTCCGGCTGCCGCCGGTTCCGTGCGACCGGTTGTACGTCGACGAGGACGCCGAGGAACGTGCGCGTTCGCTCGTCGGCGAGCACCTCCCGCGCCTTCGCGAGGCCGGAACCGGCGCGGAGGCCGACGCCGACGCGGCGGCCGAGAGCGAGACCGGCACATCTGCTCAGGACCCGACCGCCGACCGCGCCCGGATGACGACCTTCGACGAAGAGCGCGCGTGGGCGGACATCGTGGCCGGTTACGAGCTGACGGCACCGGACGCCATCCCGCGCTGGCCGGTCCAGGAGGACGTCGACACCGGGTCCGGCGACCGCGGCACGCGCGGCAACCGGGGTGCCCGTGGTGACCGGAGTGAGCGTGGTGACCGGAGTGACGGCGACGACGATCCAGCCGGGTCCGCCGATGTGGTCGCCGACGATCCCGACGAAACCGACGACCGCGAGGCGGAGTCCCAGACCGAGCGGACGACGGCCGCCGAGGGCCGCTTCGTCCCGCCGACTCCCCCGCCGCTGCCCAAGGTGGACATGGCGACGAAGCTCGCCCTGCTTGCTCTCGCGGGCGGACCCGCGCTGCTGGTGCTCGCCACTGTCGCCGACTTCTACGTGCCCACGTGGTTCGCCCTCGTGGGTGTCGTGGCCTTCATCGGCGGTTTCCTCGCCCTCGTCCTTCGGATGAAGGGCGGCCCGCCCGACGACGACGACGGTGCCGTCGTCTGATCGAGCACCGGCGGCTCCGGCAGTCCGCAGATGACGTCCTGCACGGCACTGGCCGCGGCCGAGCGCGGCTGGTCCGAACGCCACCACAGCCCCACCTCGCGCTGGCAGTGCGCGTCGGAGATGGGTACCAGTCGCACCCCGTCGAGGTTCGAGGTCGTCATCGCCAGGCAGTTCGTGACACCGATGCCCAGCCCACGGCGTACCAACGCGATGAGCGTCTGCGGCTGGTTGCTCCGGAACACCACGTGTGGTGAGAGACCGGCCTGCTCGAAGACGAGGTTGGTCTCGAACTGCGAACTGGCCTGTTCCTCACCCTCGCCGATCGTGATCAGGGGCATCCCGGCCAGCTCGTCGAGTTCCACCGACGCCTGGGTGCCGAGGGGGTGGCGGGCGCCCACGACGGCGACGAGGGGTTCCTGCCACAGCACGGTGTGGGCGAGCTTGTCACTGCTCACGGGCGGAAGCACCGGCCGGACCGCGAGCTCCGCGTCGCCGGCGAGCAGGATCTCGTCGAGCGCCAGCGTCGGGCCCTCGCGCAAGGCGAGCTTGACGTGCGGATGGGACTCGCGGAGCTCGACGAGAAGCTCGGGGAGCAGGAACGCCGCCGCGCTCGGGTAGATCGCCAGCCGGACCTCCCCCCTCGCCGTGCCGTCGGAGGCTGCGCCCTCACAGAGTTCCTGGACATGGAGTAGGACCGCCTTCGCATGCGGCAGCACGGCCCTGCCTTCCGGGGTGAGTACCGCCGGGTGCACGGACCGGTCGAAGAGGCGTACGCCGAGGGCGCGTTCGAGCTCCGCGACGTGGATGCTGATCCGCGGCTGGGACCGGTAGAGCGCGGCCGCGGCGGCGGAGAAGCCGCCGTGTTGCGCGACCGCCACGAAGCTCGTGATCCAGTCCAGCCGGAAGCGGTAGACCTGGGTGAGATCCATGCCGCCTCCTGTGGCTGTCACGGGTGCCTACCTGATGAACTGCTCCACGAAGTCTGCACCCAGCCCGACCTTGGCGTAATGGGCCCGGCAGAGCTCGATCTTGGTCCACACGTCCTCATAGCCGATCTGCCGGCCTTCGCCGTCGAGATAGATCATGGCGCCGGTGATGTTGAAGAACGTCACCATCTCGGGGCAGTCCTCGGGGACCGTGAGCGTGTGGATCTCGCCCGGCGGCTCGTAGACGAAGTGTCCGGCCTCGGCCACCCAGGGGTGTTCGTAGTAGTGCCACTTCCCCTTGATCACATAGCCGTACACGGCCGCGGGATGGCGGTGCCGGGACACGACGCCCGACCGGGTGACCCGGAGCAGGTTGCACCACTGCCCGACGACGGTGTTGAACATCAGCGGGCGGAACCACACGTCCCGCTCCTGTTCGACCCAGATCCGGTCGTCGTCGGGCATGGCGGCGACCGCGATCTCCTGCAGGACACCCTCAGACTCGGCGACCCGCCCGAACACCACGTCGGCTGCGCTGCTGTCCGTCATACCGTTCCCTCCTCCTTCGACTTCCACGAGCGAGCTACGAGGTGCCAGCCGCTACCGGGCTACGCGGCGAGATATCCGCCGTCGACCGGCACGACGGCGCCGGTGATGAACGCCGCACCCGGCGAGGCCAGGAACGCCACGACCTGGGCGATGTCGGCGGGCGTTCCCCAACGTCGCAACGGCGTGCGTTCGAGAATCCGCCGCTCCGTGTCGGGGTCGGTCTGGATCGCGGCGGTGAGCTCGGTGCGGATCCAGCCCGGTGCGACAGCGTTGACGCGGATGCCGTCGTCGGCGTACGACACGGCCAAGGCCTTGGTCAGCTGCGCGACGCCGCCCTTGCTCGCGGTGTAGGCCGGCACCAGCGGGCCGCCGAAGTAGCTCAACATCGAGGCCACGTTGACGATGCTGCCTGCTGATGCGGCCAGCAGCGGTCGGGCCGCCACGCAGGCCCGCATCGTCCCGGTCAGGTTGACGTGGAGGACCTCGGAGAAGACCTCCGGCTGGTACTCCTGACCGCGCCGGATGATGCCCGCGGCGTTGACCAGGACGTCAAGGTGATCTTGACGCGCGATCAGGTCCTCGAGCTCGTCCGGCTTCGCGAGGTCGACCTCGGCCATGTCGACGACCGCGGGGCCTACCGACTCGGTCGCGGTCGAGGGCAGGCCGGCCGCCGTGACGTGCGCGCCGAGAGCGGCGAAGCTCTCTGCCACGGCACCGCCGATACCTCCGGTGCCACCGACGACGAGGACCGACCGTTTCTCGAACAACCGGGACGCGAGACATCCTTCAATCGACACGGGGAAAACCCACTCTCACAACGGAGGCAACTCGCCGGTTCGTGCCACCTGGGCGTACCACGTGGCGCTCGACTTCGGCAGCCGGGCTTGGGTCGCGCTGTCGAGGTAGACGAGTCCGAACCGCTTGCTGAACCCGAACGACCACTCGAAGTTGTCGGTGAGCGTCCAGACGAAGTAGCCACGCAGGTCCACGCCCTCGTCGATCGCCTGCCGCCCGGCCCGCAGGTGCGCGTCGACGTACGCGATCCGGTCAGGGTCGTCGACCCGGCCGTCGGGCGTGACCTCGTCGCGCAGGGCGATGCCGTTCTCCGTGACGTACAACGGGATGCGGGGGTAGTCGCGGTTCAGTCGTACGAGCAGCCGGCGCAGGCCGTCGGGTTCGATCTCCCAGCCCATGTCGGTGCGCGGGAAGCCCTGCGGGACGGACTCGACGTCGGAACAGCCGATCCACGCACCGCGGCCCTCGGGCTGCGGAACCCCGCCGCGGACGAACATCGGGTTGTAGTAGTTGACACCGAGGAAGTCCAGCGGCGCGGCGATGGCCTGCTCGTCGCCGGCCCGGATGTGGCTCGCGTCCGTGATTCCCGCGACGTCGGCCAGGACGTCGGTGGGATAGGCGCCGCGCAGGACGGGGTCGAGAAAGAACCGGTTGCAGATCCCGTCGACCCGGCGCCTGGCGTCCTCGTCGGCGTCGCTGTCGCTCGCCGCGGTGACCGGCCAGAGGTTCAGCGTGATGCCGATCCGGCTCTTCGAGTCGCCGCCGCCGTTGCCGCGCATCCCCGCCACTGCAAGGCCGTGGCCGAGCAGCAGGTGGTGCGCCGCGTGCAGGGCGGCCCGGTCGTCGCTGATGCCGGGTGCGTGCGTTCCGCTGCCGTAGCCGAGGTACGCCGAGCACCAGGGCTCGTTCAGCGTGGTCCAGTCACTCACCCGGTCCCGCAGGTGGGCGTGGGTCGCGACGGCGTAGTCGGCGAAGCGCAGCGCGGTGTCACGGTCGGGCCAGCCACCCTGGTCCTCCAGTGCCTGCGGGAGGTCCCAGTGGTAGAGCGTCACCCACGGCTGGATCCCGCGTTCGAGCAGGGCGTCGACGAGGCGGGAGTAGAAGTCCAGGCCGGCCTGGTTGAGCGGACCGCTCCCGGCCGGCTGGATCCGCGGCCAGGCCAGCGAGAAGCGGTAGTGCGTCACTCCCAGGTCCGCGAGGAGCGCGATGTCCTCGGGATAGCGGTGGTAGTGGTCGCAGGCGACGTCGCCGTTGGCGCCGTCGGCGATCCTGCCGGGTGTGTGGGAGAACGTGTCCCAGATGGACGGCGCGCGGCCGTCCTCGGCGACGGCTCCCTCGATCTGGTAGCTCGCCGTCGCGGCCCCCCAGGCGAACCCGTCGGGAAATGTGACCCCGGCGTTCATGACCCTCACCTCTCTCCTCCGTCTGGCGTACCCGCCGCGTCCGCTGCCGTGCGCAGGTCCGCCACCGCACGCCACAGCTCGTCCGGTATCGGCCAGGTTGCCCATTCCACGGTCTGATCGACCCTCTCGGGGGCGGAGATCCCGACCACCGTCGAGGTGATCCGCGGCTCCCGCAACGAGAACTGCAGGGCAAGGGCTCCGAGCGGCACCCCGTCGTCGGTGCAGGCGTCCTGCAGTGCGTGGACCAGCCGTACGACCGCGGGGTCGGCGTCGCGGTAGGCGTACTTCCGCGAGGCTTCCGGGCCCTTGGCCAGGATCCCGCCGCCGAACGGTGCGGCGTTGAGGACCGCGGTGCCGGTACGCGCGGCGACCCGGAGCAGTTCCTCGGCGGACTGGTCGACGAGTGTGTAGCGGTTGTGGGTCAGGACGACCTCGAAAACGCCGGTCTCGACGAACCTCGCCAGCAGGTCCACCGGGCCGCCGGCGACGCCGAGGTGGGCGGCGACCCCGGACTTCTGCAGCTCGACGAGCGCCTCGACGGGCCCGCCGGGTGCCATCGCCTGGTCGAAGCCGATGACCTCGGGGTCGTGCAGGTGCAGCAGCTGGAACCGTTCGAGTCCGAGTCGTTCGAGGCTCTGCTCGGCGCTGCGGCGTACCTGCGCGGCGGAGTAGTCGCGGGTCGTGGGGTCCGGGTCGACCTTGGTGGCCAGCACGAAGCCGTCGGGAAGCCCACCTCGCGCGCGGATCGCCGCACCCACCCGACGCTCGCTCTCGCCGTCGCTGTAACCGGCCGAGGTGTCGAGGAAGTTCACCGGACTGTCCAGGGCGCGTCGGACCGTCGCCACTCCCCGGTCGGCGGAGACGTCGTAGCCGAAGATCTGCGGCATTCCGCCCAGTACCCCGCAGCCGAGGCAGACCGGCGTGACGTCGAGGCCGGTGGTGCCGAGCCGCCGGAGCTCCAGCCCTGTCACGCCGGCACCTGCGCCCCACCGGTGTGCAGGTCGAGGGGGACGTCGCCCGGGCCGAGGTGCCGGCCGGTGTCGTGGCCCTCGGGTGTGCGGACGCCGACGGCCCGGATGCCGAGCCGGTCGTCCTGGCCGATGTCGTCGCGGCGGTGGGTGGGTGGGTCGAAGGTGAAGACCTCCAGGGTCCCGGCGCCACCCCGGAGGTTCGTGATGAGGAAGCCGCGCTCGTCCTCCGCCCGGACCAGCTGGCCGACCACGCCGAAGTCGAGCCGGTCGCGGTAGTAGTCCAGCGCCTCGTCGAGGTCGGGCACAGTGACGGCAACGTGGTCGAAGCGCGGCGTTCCGTCCCAACCTTCGTACGACGCGACCTCGGCGTCGGCGAGCTCCGCGGACACGAGGTTGTTGTGCTGCACGTAGCCCTGTACGAACTCGAGATAGGCGCCGTCAGGGTCGAAGAAGAAGGCGATCCGTACGCCACCGAAGGCGTCGAACGGCTTGACCGCGATCTCCACACCCGCAGCGCCCAACCGGGCAACGGTGTCGTCGATGTCGCGGACCTTGAGACCGAAGTGCCGGATTCCGCTCTGCAGGTCGTCGCCGTGCCATCCGGTGGGTACGCCGCCGGCTCCGAGCTCGACGAGCTTCACGGCGCCGTCGGCGGACCCGCCCTCGGGACCGAGCCAGCGCACCCGGCGGCCGGCGGCGTCCTCACCCACGACTCCGGGCGGCAGGCCGAGCAGCCCCGCGTAGAAGTCCTCCGACCGACCGAGGTCGGTCACGCCGATCTCGACGTACGTCATTCCTGGCAACGTTCCCACCTGTGTTCTCTCCTTGCCTGTCAGGTCAGGTCTTCAGGGCACCCATCGTGAGGCCGGCGACGAACTGCCGCTGCATGCGCACGTAGACCACCACGATCGGCAGCACCGAGATCACCAACGCCGCGGTCAGGATCGGCCAGTTCGTGGAGTACTGGCCCTGCATCGCGAACAGCACCGGCTGCAGCGGCAGCTTCTCCGGCGTCTGCAGCAGGGTGTTGGCGAGGATGAACTCGTTCCAGGTGAACATGAACTGGAAGATCACGAGGGTCGCCACGCCGGGGCCGATGAGCGGGACCATCACGCTCCAGAAGATCCGGAACTCCCCCGCACCGTCGACGCGTGCGCTGTCCCGAAGCTCACCTGGAAGCGTCTCGAAGAACGCCCGCATCAGGAACATCGCGAACGGGAGGCTGGTCCCGACGTACACGAGGATCAGGCCCGTGGTGGTGTCGAGCAGGGCGAACTGCTTCAGCTCCAGGAACAACGGCACGATCACGGCAGTGCCCGGCAGCAGCATCGTGCTCAGCAACGCGAGATAGATCGTCTTCTTGGCCGGGAAGGTCAGGTGGGCGAAGCTGTAGCCGGCCAGGGTCGCGAGGAACACCACCGCGGCGACGGTCATGGCTGTGATCCACAGGCTGATGAGGAAGTGTCGCGGCACGTCGATGCCCTGCCACACCTGCTGGTACGCCGCGAACGTGACGGCACGCGGGATGATGCCCTCGGTAAAGACCGTGTTGCCCGGTCGGAGCGAGGTCAGCACCATCCACACGAACGGGAACGCGGTCGCGACAGACAGCCCGATCAGGGTGACGTAGCCGGCCGTACGGATGGCGATCTGCCGGCCGCGTGGACGCCTAGACATCGCGGGCCCTCCGTGTCATCCAGAACTGCAGCGCCACGGCACCCATCCCCAGCGCGAAGACGACGACGCTCACCGCGGTGGCATAGCCGACCGCGGGCGTCGCGCCGGCGGTGGAGCCGAACGCCAGGCCGTAGAGGTAGGTGCCCAGCACTTCCGACGCGTGGTTGGGCCCGCCTCCTGTCATGACGTAGATGAGCTCGAAGACCTTCACGCCGCCGAGGATGTTGAGGGTGATCACGACCGCCGTCACCGGCCGCAGCATCGGAACGGTGATGCGAAGGATCTCCTGCAGCTTGTTGGCGCCGTCGACCCTGGCCGCTTCGTACAGCGACTGGTCGATGCCCTGCAGGCCGGCGAAGAACACCAGCATGAAGAAGCCGGCCGACTGCCACAGCGAGACCACCAGGATGGCCGGGAGGACGGTGTTGGGGTCGGCCAGCCAGTTGTGGGAGAACCCGCCGAGCCCGATCGCTGCCAACATGCGGTTGACGAGGCCGAAGTTGCCGTCGTACATCATCTGCCACAGCAGGCCGCTGACGACGAGCGAGACGACCTGTGGCATGAAGAAGACGGTGCGGAACACAACGCTCCCCCGCCATCCGGCGATCAGCAGGATCGCCAGCAGCATCGGGAGCACCGTCTGCAGGACGGTCGAGACGACGGTGAAGACGAGCGTCGTCTCGAGCGACCGCCAGAAGACCGGGTCGTCCAGCATGTTCTGGAAGTTCATCAGTCCGACGAAGCGCGGCACCCCGAAGCCGGACCACTGGGTCAGGCTGATGTAGAACGACCGGACGAACGGATACAGGACGAATGTCAGGAAGAACGCCACGATCGGCACGATGAACGCGTAACCGACCAGGTAGCTCTGGAGCCGTGGGGCGCGCGATGCCCGCGCCGCGTCCCGGCGAACCGTCTCGACAGCGGTGCTCACCGGGCGGTCACCGGGCCGCCGCCTTCTCGACCGCCTCCTGGATCCCGGCCGCGGCCTTCTCGGGGGTCGCCTCGCCCGCGATCACGGCCGCCAGCTGGTTGGACGCCGCGTCGGAGGAACCCTTGCCGAACAGGATGTGCGGGCAGCCGTTCCCCTCCACGAGCCACGACGTCATGGTCTTCATGAACGGGTCGGTGATGCCTTCGGCGGCGCTGACGGTCGAGGGCATGCTGTGCGAGTCGTTCATGACCTTGGCGTAGCGCTTGGGTTCGTACACCCACTTCAGGAACTCGACCGCGGCATCGACGTTCTTGCTCCCGGCACTCACCGCGAGTCCGGCGCCCGCCTGGTTGGCACACCAGTGCCGCGCGCCGGTCTTCCACGCGGGGGTCTCCGCCACCTTGTACGTCTCGACGAACTTCTTCGGCGCGGACTGGAGGAAGCCCTGCGGGCTCCACGAACCCGAGTAGTACATCGCCGCCTTGCCGGTGTAGAACGCGCTCGCCGCCTGGTCACCGGTGATGCCGTTGATGCCCGGCGCGAAGACCTTCTCATCGACGAGGTGCTTCACCATGGCGAGCGAGTCGACGACGGGCTTGGAGTCCCAACTCGCCTTGTTTCGCTGCATGTCGAGGTCGAGGACGAGCTTGGGGTCGTCGGTGACCTGGGTGATCAGCGGCAGCAGGAAGTCGAGGCCGCTGGGTCCGGGGTTGTTCGACAGCGAGCACGGGACCACACCGGTCTTGGACCGGATCGCCGCCGCCGCGGTGACGAGGTCGTCCCACGTCTCCGGCGGATCGACACCCGCCTTGTCGAGGATCTCCGGGTTGTAGAAGATCCCGAACGTCTGGGCCATCCAGCCGAGGGCGTACTGCTTCCCGGCGTCGGAGTACTCGTCGTTGGTGGACGGGAAGAAGCCCTTCAGGAAGTCGGCGCCGAGGGCGTCCTTGAGGTCGAGGCCGATGCCTGCCTTGCCGTACTCGATCGCGAGAACGTGCGGTGCGTAGATGTCCGGCGGATCTCCACCCGAGACGCTCGCCTGGAGCGCGGGCAGGTAGCTGTCGGAGTCACCGAAGATGCGGTTCTGGATCTTGATGTTGCGGTGCGAGCTCTCGAACTCCTTGATGAGCGCGGGCCACTGGTCGCGTTGCTCGCCGTACCAGGTCCACACCCGAACGGTCGCCTTGCCGCCGCCGCCACTGTCGCCACCACAGGCGCTGGCCAGGCCCGAGGTTCCCGCCACCAGGGCGCCCGCGGCACCGGCCCGTAACACGCCTCTTCGCGAGACCCGCCGATCCGAAGGGGAGCTCGACTCGATGGTCTTGGTCGACATCGCCTACCTCCTGACGTCAGGAGGACTATTCGCTGTGTGCTCCGAAAGCGTCAAGCAATCGGCGACAATATTCGGCAGGCAGATATCGTCTATAACGCCCGGCCGGCCAGACTCTGGTCACGGCAGGTCGATCACGGCCAACACCGGCACGTGATCGCTGGCCCGGGCGATCGCGTCGCGAAGTGCCGGTTCGTCGGGAATGCCTTCGTCGTGCACCTTCACGGGCCGTCCTCCCAGCAGGATCGCGTCGATCCGGGCGCGCGGACCTACCGCCGGAAACGTCGCTTCTGCCCCGTCTCCACCCACATCGCGCAGCCCCGCCGTCGCGAACGCCTGCCAGCTCGGCCCGCTCGGTGCCTCGTTGAGATCGCCCGCCACCACCACCGGATGGTCGCCCAGCGAGCGAACCGCGGCCAGGACCTCGCCGACCTCCCTGGCGCGGCCGGCCGCGGCGAGGCCGAGATGCATCCCCACGGCGCCGAACCGCGACTCGCCGACACCGAGCGTCGCGGCCACCACGCCGCGGATCGGCTGCCTGAGCCTCTGGGGTATGCGGTACTCACTCACCTGGTGCACGCTGACGCGGTGACTGGCGAGCAGCAGGTTGCCGCCGGCCGTCCGCCCTCCCGCCACGTAGAGCAGTCCGCATTCGCGGGCAAGCCCCGCGCACTTGGCCCGCCAGCGGACGTGTCGCGGCGCCTCCTGGACGACGAGCACGTCGGGACGGCACTGGCGTACGACGTCGACGAGCGCGCCCCGGTCGTCCCGCAGGCTTCGTACGTTGTAACTGAGGACCCTGAGCTCCGGCACGGACCACACGTTAGCTACTTCGACCTGAAAAACGCCGGATCTTGGTGAGCGGGTGCTGGCGGTTTGGTGGCCTGTCGCGATTGGGTGGCGGCAGATTCCTGCGATGGGTGCCTGTCATGCTGCCAGGGTGCTGATCTTGACTAGATTGTGTGTCAGGACGCCGTGGCCGATCCAGATCTTGGCACCTTCGGTGCCATCGATGCGGGTGCGATCCCAGCCGTATCCGCGTTTGAGGGTGCTGATTCTGCCTTCGATTCCGGTTCGCCACTTCACGGTTCGTCGGAACGCCGGGCGATGTTCGGCGGCTCGCCGGGCGGCTGAGGGCTTGCCCTTGCGGGGGATGACGACGTTGCGGACGCCGAGGTCGGCCAGGTCGTCCTCGACGGCCTTCTCGCCGTAGCCGCGGTCTGCGGTGACCGCGCGGGGTGGGCGTCCGGCGCGGTTGCGGATCCGGTCCACGGCCGGCGGGAGTTGGGGTGCGTCGGCCGGGTTGCCGCGCTCGACGGTGTGGTCGACGATCACGCCGTCGTCGCCTTCGACGAGCTGGGCCTTGTGCCCGAACTCCACCGGCTTGCCGAGCCGGCCCTTGGCGATCGGCCGGGCGTCGGCATCGTGCAGGCTGACCCGCCGCGTCGAGCCATCTGGCGTCTGCCCGGCCAGTCGCTGTCGGGTCTGGGCGGCGACCTGCCTGGCCGCGGCGACCAGGCCCGCCAGATCGTCGATGGCGCGGGCCAGGCGTCCTCGTCGACGTCCGGTGGCCGCGTCGTGCTGAGGGTTGCCCTGTTGGGCCCTGGCCTTGGTGCGTGCCCGACGCAGCGAGCGTTTCGCGTTGACCAGCAGCCTTTCAGCCTCGGTGGCGGCGGTCTCGGCCAGATCGGCCAGCTCCCCGGTCACCCGCCGCACCGCCGCCAATGCCTCGTCCCGACCGGCGGCGCTGCGCGACCGCAACCTGAACCCGATGGCGTGCGCCCGCTTCCCCGCCGCACGTGACCGGTCCCGCAGACTGGTGCGAGTCGCCCCGCCGGCGGCCTGGATCCGCCTTTTCGTGGCCGCGATCCGACCGATCGCCTTCGCCAACAGCCCCGAGTCGGTCGGGTAGGCCACGTTGGACGGCACCACCGTCGTGTCCGCCCGCAGCTTCGTGGTGCGCAGCACTTTGGTCTCGGTCGCCTTGGCCAACAGGACCTCGTTCAGCCCCTCCACAGCCGCCGGGCCACAGCGGGTGGTCAGCTTCATCAGTGTCGTCGGATGCGGCACCGACCCCTCCAGGCCGATCCGGCAGAACCGCCGCCAGGTGATCGAGTCGCTCACCTCCCGGCACAAGCTCTCATAGCCAAGCCGATAGCGGAACTTCAAGAACATCAACCGCAGATAGGTCTCCATCGGCGTGGACGGCCGACCGATCCGCACATCGAAGTACGGCACGAACGGCACGAAGAACGCCGCATCATCCAGCAGCGCATCGACCCGAGCCAGCTCCCCGGGAAGTCGCAGCAGCTGCTCCGGCAACACCGACTCGAACAATGACGCCTGATCGCCTACGGTACGAAACACGATGGCCTCGATCCCTTCTAGCCCAAGGGGTCGAGGCCATCCTTCCGCTCCACAGGCGACAGCTCACGCACCGCCACG
The DNA here is from genome assembly GCA_963721745.1 of uncultured Actinomycetota bacterium. Taxonomy (GTDB): domain Bacteria; phylum Actinomycetota; class Actinomycetes; order Propionibacteriales; family Actinopolymorphaceae; genus Thermasporomyces. The sequence continues at coordinate 952,401 of CAVRKO010000013.1, forward strand.
CGCCGACTTTTTCAGGTCGAAGTAGCTAGCGCAGGCCCGCGTCGTGGACCAGGATCGCCGCCTGGACGCGGTTCGTGAGGTCGAGCTTGGCGAGCGACCGGCTGACGTGCGCCTTGACGGTCGCCTCGCTCATCGCGAGCTCGCGACCGATCTCGGCGTTGGACAGGCCACGGGCGACGGCGCGGATCACCTCGTGTTCGCGACCGGTGAGCTCTTCGAGCCGCTTTCGCGCGGCGTCCGACCGTGACGGGGCCTGCTCGGCGAAGGAACTGATCAGGCGCCTGGTGACCGTCGGCGAGAGCATCGCGTTGCCGGCGACGACGGTACGCACGGCAGCCGCCAGGTCGCGGGGTGGCGTGTCCTTGAGCAGAAAGCCGACCGCGCCTGCCCGCAACGCGGTGTGGACGTACTCGTCGAGGTCGAACGTCGTCAGCATGATGACCCTCGGCGGATCGGGAGCCCGCCCGATCTCGGCCGCTGCCCGCAGACCGTCGGTGCCCGGCATGCGTACGTCCATCAGCACCACGTCGGGTCGGTGCCTGGCTGCGGCGGCGACACCTTCGGCCCCATCACGGGCCTCGGCGACGACCACGATGTCCCCGTTGGCCTCGAGGATCATCCGGAGCCCAGAGCGTACGAGCCGTTCGTCGTCGACGATCAGGACGCGGATCACGCCGGAATCTCCCCCGTGCTGACGGAATCACGCTGTTCCTCCGGTGCTGCCGGGATGTCGGCTTCGACCACGAAACCGCCCTCGGGTGGGCGCTTGGTGACGAGCGCGCCGCCCAGCAGCTCGACCCGCTCGCGCAGACCGACCAGACCGTAACCACCGCCAGGAAGCGCCTCCGCGCGATCGCCGGTATCGGTTCTGGTGCCTGCCGGCGGCTCGTTCTGCACGACCACGCCAAGGCTCGCCGGCCGGTAGGTGAGGACGACCTCGGTGGCGGCGCCGGATGCGTGCTTGTGGACGTTGGTGAGTGCCTCCTGCACGAGGCGGTACGCCGTCCGCTGCACCGTCAGCGGCAATGGACGCTCCGGTCCCTCCGTCCGCCCGGCCACCGGGATACCGGCCGCCCGTGACTGGCCGAGGAGGCGATCGAGATCGTCAAGGTCGGGTTGCGGTGCCGGTGCCGGTGCGGATGCTGATGCGGTGCGGTGCGGGTGCAGTCGCGGATGCGGTGTCGGCGGCGGCGTCCTCCCACACCGGTGGCGCCCGCAGCACGCCGAGGACGTCGCGCAGGTTGGCGAGCGCTTCCCGCCCGGTCGTACGGATCAGGTCCGCGGCGCGAGCGGTCTGTTCGTCGGGTGCGTTGACCTCGAGCGCGCCGGCGTGCAGGACCATCAGCGAGACCCGGTGGGCCACCACGTCGTGCATCTCCCGTGCGATGCGAGCCCGCTCCTTGGCTCGGGCCTCGGCGGAGCGGGCGGCCTGTTCGCGTTCGAGTCGTTCGGCCCGATCGCGCAGGCCGGCGAGGACCTGTCGCCGGGCGCCGACCCACAGGCCGGCCACCAACGGCAGGCCGATGTAGACGAAAAGCTGCGTCACCGTGTTGGGCAAGCTCGCCCACAGGGCACGGTAGCCGCCGACTGCCGCACTCACGGCGAAGCTGGCGGCGAGGACGACCGCCGCGCCCGCGCAGTAGGCGACGAGCTCCATCCGGCGGCGCAGCGACGTACCCGCGTAGTACGACGCGACCACCACGGGCGCCCAGAGGGCAAGGGTGACAAAGCACACCGCGGCCACGAGGAACAACGGCCACAGCCGGTGCCGCGCGATGCCGGCGGCGACCCCGGTGGCCACGGAGATCAAGATCAGCGCGGATCCGTTCCAGGCCGAGCGGACGCCCAGCAGTCCCTCCGTCGTCGCCCAGGACGCCGATGCCACCGCCAGGCCGAGCACCCACGGCACGATCGAGTCCAGGAGCCGGCTCACGAAGGCCAGCACCCGCCCGCCGATCGGCACCGTCCCGGTGTCGTCCACACCCGAGAGCGTAGGCGAGTCGTTCGCCACCGACGTACCACCTTCGTCGCGGCGCCTCCACCCTAAGTAGCAGGCGCCGATCGACTCCCGCCCGACGCGGCGCGGCCAGGACTGCCGTGAAAGTGGCGGACATGCAGCTCGCACCGATCGCCAGTGCCTCCGCCCTCGCCCGTCGGTGGCGGCGATGAACTCCGACATCCTCGCCCTCGTCCACGACGTGATGAGCTCTCCGTGGATCTACCTCGTGGTGTTCGCACTCGCGACGCTCGACGGCTTCCTTCCGGCCTTTCCGAGCGAGAGCGTCGTCATCGCCGCCGGAGCGTACGCCGCGTCGGGCGCACCGCACCTCGTTCCGCTGATCGCTGTCGCGGCACTAGGAGCCTTTGCGGGTGACCACGTTTCGTACGCGATCGGTCGTACGGCCGGCGGTCGACTGCTCGCACGTACCCGGCCGGGCGGTCGTCGCCGTCGGGCGGTCGACCGCGCGGCGGCCGCACTCGCCGCGCGCGGCGGGCTGGTGCTCGTCGTCGCGCGGTACATACCGGGCGGGCGTACGGCGGTCACGCTCACGATGGGGACGGTCGGCTTCCCGCGCAGGTCGTTCGCGGTCTTCGACGGGATCGCCGGGCTGACGTGGGCGGTGTACTCCGCCTCGGTGGGATACCTCGGGGGCCTGGCCTTCGAACACGACCCGATCAAGGGCGTCGCTCTCGGCCTGGGGTTGGCCATCACGCTGACCATCGTCGTCGAGACCGTACGACACCTCACGCACCTCGCCCGCAGACGTGCGGTGGTGGACGACCCGCGGGAGCCAGCCCTGGAGCCCGAAGCTTCGTGAGGTCGGCTACGTTCTCTCGTCATACAACGCGGGCCGCAGCGCGAGCTCGACCACCACCGGCACGCCTTCCTCCAGCGCACGTACGCCTGCCGCCGCGATCTCCGTGGCGACATACCCGTCCCAGGTGTGGGCCCCACGCTGCTCGCCCGCCGCGACGCCCGCGACCCAGTCCTGCAGCTCGAGCCGGTACGCGTCGGCGAATCGATCGCGCCAGTCCACCGCGACGCCGGTCGTACGGGACCGACCGGACCGTTGGACGACGTACGCCGCCTGGTCGACGGACAGACTGCCCGTCTCGCCGACCAGCTCGCAGCGCACGTCGTAGCCGTACTGTGCGTTCACGAACACCTCGACGTCGACCAGGCGGCCCCCAGCGGTCTCGAGGACGAGGAAGAGCGGGTCGCTCGTCGCACCGACCACGCGGCTCGACGCCCTCGGCCGGTGCACGGTGACGCGGATGATCTCGTCGTCGAGCAACCACCGGGCGATGTCGAACTCGTGGACCGCGGAACCCGTCACCAGGGCTGCACTCGGCAGGTCCGGCCGCGAGGAGGCGTTGCGGTGGACGCAGTGCAGCAGCAGCGGCGCACCCACCGTCCCGGCCCGCAAGGCCGCCTTGACGGCGGTGTAGCCAGGGTCGTACCGCCGCATGAATCCCACGCTCACCAGGCGTCGGCCGCAGTGCATCTCGGCCTCGACGATGCGCAGACCGCCGTCGGGCGTGGGGGTCAGCGGCTTCTCGCAGAGCACCGGCTTCCCGGCCTCGAGACACGCGAGCACCAGCTTCTCGTGGGTGGAGTCCGCCGAGGCGACGAGGACGGCGTTGACCTCGTCGGCGGCCACCAGGTCGCCCGGTGAGTCGAGCACCCTGATCTCGCCGAGCCCGGCCACCGCGGACCGCGCCCGCTCGCGATCGAGGTCGACCACGGCCGTGACGCCGGCGCCGGAAACCTGGGTGGCAAGAGTCCGGATGTGGTCCGCGCCCATCACGCCGGTGCCGATGACGCCGACCCGTACGTCCGCTGGAGGACCCATCTCCTACGCGATCCCGCCGACGACGGACTGCCGCAGGAAGTCGAGGCTCGTCCGGACGTCACGCACCGGCCCCTCGCCCGGGGCGGGCGGGCCGGACAACGCGGCGTCCTGCTCCAGGACGTACCACCCGCGGAAGCCGCCCTGCTCGAGACCGACCACCACGCCGGCGATGTCAAGGTCGCCTTGCCCGAGCGGTGCGAACAGTCCGCGCCGTACGCCGTCGACGAAGGTCACCGACCCCCGCGCGACCTCCTCGGCCACGTCGAGCCGCACGTCCTTCAGGTGTACGTGTCCGATCCTGCCCGCGGACGCCTTCACGAGCTCAAGCGGGTCCGTACCGCCGATCGCCAGATGACCGGTGTCGAGGCAGAGCGGAACGTCGGTGTCGCCCAGCAGCCGCTGTACGGCCTCGCGGTTCTCGATTGCCGTACCCACGTGGGGATGCAGTGTCGTGCGGAGACCAAGGTCGGTGGCGAGCGCGCGTACGCGGTCGAGGTTGCGGACGAGGTGCACCCACTGGTCATCGTCGAGTTCCAGCTTGTGGTCATAGCCGTCCGGGCCGGCGTCGGCCGCGAGAACGAGCACCTCCGCGCCGCTGTCCGCGAGCGTACGTACGGCCGTCGTGGCCTCGGTCAGGTCCACCTCGGGCCCGACGTGGAGCGAGACCGGCAGGAACCCGCCGACAAGTCCGAGACCGTGCCGGTCGAGCGTCGTCCGCACCGCGTCGGCGTCCGGTCCGAGGTAGCCCGTCGGCCCCAGCTCGGTCGCCGCGAGTCCCAGCTCCGCCATCTCGGCGAGGACGACCGCGGCTGGCAGCTCGTGGCCCCAACCGGGCGCCTCACACACTCCCCACGAGATCGGCGCGCCGGCGACCCGACCGGTCAGAGGCCCAAGTTCCATCACTGTCAACTCCCTGTTGCCGACCACACGGACGTCCGATCAACCCGAGCTCGGGAAGTGGAACGCCGCGTCACCCACCTGCTCGACGTGCGGCCATCGCGCCGTGACGGCCTTCGCCCTCGTGTAGAAGCCCACGCCTTCGGGGCCGTGGACATGGCGGTCACCGAAGAGCGAGTCTTTCCATCCGCCGAAGCTGTAGAACGCCATGGGTACGGGGATCGGGACGTTGATCCCGATCATGCCGACCGTCACCCGGCGCTGGAAGGTGCGGGCCGCCTCGCCGCTGCTCGTGAACACCGCCGTGCCGTTGCCGTAGGGGTTGGCGTTGACCAGGGCGAGCGCGTCGTCGAGCGTCTCGGCGCGCAGGACGACGAGCAACGGCCCGAACACCTCGTCCTGGTAGACCTTCATGGCCGGCGTCACCCCGTCGAGCAGGCACGGCCCGACGAAGAACCCCTGCTCGTGTCCCGCCACCCGGAGGTCGCGGCCGTCGACGACGAGCGAGGCGCCGTCGGCCTTGCCGCTCTCGACGTACGCCGCCACCCGTTCCTGCGCCTGCTTCGTCACCACCGGACCCATCTCGGCGTCGGCGTCCTCGCCCGCACCGACCTGGATCGCCCCGGCCCGCTCGTGGAGCTTGTCGACCAGGACGTCGCCTGCCGCTCCCACCGCGACCACCGCCGAGATCGCCATGCAGCGTTGGCCGGCCGAACCGTAGGCCGCGGCGGTGATGTGGTCGGCGGCGAAGTCGAGGTCGGCGTCCGGGAGTACGACCGCGTGGTTCTTCGCGCCGCCGAGCGCCTGCACCCGCTTGCCCGCCCTGGATCCTCTCTCGTGCACGTACGACGCGATCGGTGTCGAGCCGACGAACGACACGGCCGCCAGATCCGGGTGGTCGAGGATCGCGTCGACCGCCTCCTTGTCACCGTGCACGACGTTGAAGACACCGTTGGGCAGGCCGGCCTGCTGCCACAGTTCGGCCACCAGCCGCGACGCCGACGGGTCGCGCTCCGACGGCTTCAGCACGAACGTGTTGCCACAGGCGATCGCGATCGGATGCATCCACATCGGCACCATGACCGGGAAGTTGAACGGCGTGATGCCGGCGACCGCCCCGAGGGGCTGGCGGAACGCGTAGGCGTCCACACCGGTGGACACCTGGTCGGAGAACTCTCCCTTCAGGAGCTGGGGAATCCCACAGGCGAACTCCACGACCTCGAGGCCGCGCTGGACCTCGCCCCGTGCGTCGGACAGCACCTTGCCGTGTTCGGCGGTGACGATGCGGGCGAGGTCGTCGACGTGGTTGTTGACCAGCTCCCGGAACGCGAACAGCACCTTCGACCTGCGGACGAGCGGCACGTCCTGCCAGGTCTCGAAGGCCTTCACCGCGGTCTGGACGGCGAGGTCGACGTCGGCGACACCGCCGAGCACCACCTCCGCCTGCTGCTCGCCGGTGGCGGGGTTCCAGACGGGTGCGCGCCGCGCCGAGGAGCCCGGTGTCGCCGAACCCGCGATCCAGTGCTCGACGAGCCGGAGTCCGTTGTCTGGTTGGTCGTTCCGGGGTGCGCTGGTACCGGACATCGCTGGACCTCTCACCTACAGGTAGTGCCGCTGGCTGGGCTTGTGGGCGTCGTACTCCTCGCGGGCCGACCGGGTCGACTCGAGGGACGAGACCTCGGCGACCGGTACGTCCCACCACGCCTCGGACGAGGGCGCTCCGACGAGCGGGTCGGTCTCGACATGTACGAGAGTGGTCCGCGTCGCTTCGCGTGCCTTGGTGAGCGCCGACCGGAGCTCGTCGATGCTGCCGGCCCTCAGGACGTCGGCCCCGAGGCTCGCGGCGTTGGCAGCCAGGTCGACGGGGAGGACGTCGCCGTCGAGCGCCCCGGTGTCCGGGTTGCGGTAGCGGTAGCTCGTACCGAACCGCTGCGCACCCACGCTCTCCGACAGCGACCCGATCGACGCGTAGCCGTGGTTCTGCACGAGCACGATGACGAGCTTCACGCCCTCCTGGACGGATGTGACGATCTCCTGGGCGAGCATGAGGTACGACCCGTCGCCGACGAGGACGATCACCTCACGATCGGGATCGGCCATCTTGACGCCGAGCCCGGCGGCGATCTCGTAACCCATGCAGGAGAATCCGTACTCCACGTGGTACTGCTTGGGGTCGCGGGCCCGGAACAGCTTGTGCAGCTCGCCGGGCATGCTGCCGGCGGCGTTGATCACCACCCCCGTCTCCCCCGCCGCCTCGTTGACCGCACCGATCACCTCGGTCTGGGCCGGCAGGGGTGTGTGCCCGGCGTGGTAGGCAGTGTCAACGACGCCTTGCCAGACGGCGGAGAGCTCCTGTGTCCGTTGGCGATATCCGGCCTCGACCGCATAGCCGGCGAGGCGTTCGGTCAGCGCTTCCAGCCCGACCCGCGCGTCGGCGACGACGCTCTCGCCGGACTCCTTCGCTGCATCGAACGGCGCGACGTTGAGGTTGACGAAGCGGACCTCGGGGTTCGCGAACAGGCTCCGCGACGCCGTCGTGAAGTCGCTGTAACGGGTGCCGATCCCGATCACGACGTCGGCCTCGTGCGCCACGGTGTTGGCCGCGGTCGTGCCCGTGGCTCCGATCGCGCCCAGCACTGCACGGGTGGTCCCACGGCAGGGAGCCCTTGCCCGCTTGGGTTTCGCCCACGGGGATGCCGGTGGCCTCGGCGAACGCAGCCAGCTGGTCGCTGGCCTCGGCGTAGATCACGCCGCCGCCCGCGACCACGAGCGGCCTACGCGCGGACCGGATGAGGGCCACCGCGCGATCGAGTGCCGCGGGCTCGGGCACCGGACGGGCGACGTGCCAGACCCGCCGGGCGAAGAACTCCTCGGGCCAGTCGTACGCCTCGGCCTGTACGTCCTGGGGCAGGGCCAACGTCACCGCTCCCGTGGCCGCCGGGTCGGTGAGCACCCGCATCGCCGCCAGGGCTGCGGGCATCAGCTGCTCCGCGCGGTCGATGCGGTCCCAGTACACCGAGACCGGCCGCAGGCAGTCGTTGACGGACGCGTCGTAGGACCGCGGATCCTCCAACTCCTGCAGGACGGGGTTCGCCACCCTGGTCGCGAAGATGTCGCCCGGGAGCAGCAGCACCGGGATCCGGTTGATAGTCGCGAGCGCCGCACCGGTGACCAGGTTCGTCGCGCCCGGGCCGATCGACGTCGTACACGCGAACGTCTGCAGGCGGTTCTTCATCCGGGCGTAGCCGACCGAGGCGTGCACCATCGCCTGTTCGTTGCGGGCCTGGAAGTACGGCAGCTCACCCGGGTCGCGTTGCGCGGACTCCACCAGTGCCTGGCCGAAGCCGGCGACATTGCCGTGCCCGAAGATGCCGAAGCAGCCCGCGACCAGGCGCTGCTCGCGCCCGTCGCGTTCGGACCACTGCTGGGCAAGGAACCTCGCCAACGCCTGGCCGACCGTGAGGCGAAGGGTACTCATCGCTGACCTCCTGGAGTGGGTGCGCTCATCGGCAGCCGCGGGTCGACCGGCTGGTCGTCCCAGGTCGAACGGATCCAGCCGTGCGACGGGTCGTCGCAGATCAGCCAGGCCCGCTCGGCACCGGGACCTGCCATCACGTTGAGGTAGTACATGTCGTAGCCGGGTACGGCCATCGACGGACCGTGCCAGCCGTGGGGAATCGTGACCACGTCGCCGGTGCGTACCTCGGCGAGCACGTCGATCGGTCGCTCGGCGGTGCCGTAGACCCGTTGGTATCCCATGCCCGGCTGGCCACGCGGTCCGGCGGCCAGCTCGAAGTAGTAGATCTCCTCCAGTGGGCATTCGAGCCCGGGACGGTCCTCGTCGTGCTTGTGCGGCGGGTACGACGACCAGTTGCCGCCGGGGGTCAGGACCTCCACCGCGATCAGCTGGTCGGCCTCGAAGACTCCCGCCGCGCAGAAGTTGTGCACCTCGCGACTGCATTGACCCGCGCCGCGCAACTCCAGCGGTACGTCGACCGCCGCACCGTGGCGCGGTGTCAACCGCCGCTTGCACACGGCAGAGGGGAAGGCAATCTTCCCGCCCCGGGGCGCCCGCACCTCGACCTCCGCGTCCCTCGGCAGGTAGGCGAAGTCGCTCACACCGTCGAAGACTCCCGTCCGTCCCTCGAGGTCGAACGTCTCACCGTCGCACTGCACCACAACCCCTTGCGCGGCAAGGGGAAGGACGACCATCTCCTCCTCGCCGGTCGCGAACCGGTGCGAGCCGCCAGGCGGGAGGTCGAGCACCCGTAGGCCGCTGTAGGTCCAGCCGGCCTGCTTCGGCGTGAGCTGGAGGTCCCACGGGCCGTCGGCCAGCGAGCCCGCAGGCAGGTGGTGGTTCACGGTGTGCTCCCTCCAGGCAGCAGGCCGACCGCGGTGTCGACCGCGACGGCCACGTCGTCGTCGGGTGGGTAGAGGAGCGAGCGCCCGACGACGAGGCCGCGCACGGTGGGCAGGGCGAGCGCCTTCTCCCACCGGGCGTACGACTCGTCGGGGTCACCGGGGACCTCGCCGCCGAGGAGCACGACCGGCAGGGTCGTCGCGGCCGCGACCCGTTCCATGCCACCTGGCTCGGCCACCACCGGCAGCTTCAGCCAGGTGTGCGCGCTGGTCGTGCCGAGTCCGGACGCGATCACCGCCGACGAGACGACCGCGTCGGTGCTCAGGTCGTTGCCGAGCCGTCCATCGACACGTCGGGCCATGAACGGCTCCACCATCGCTACCAGGCCGTGACCGGCGAGTGCGCTGACGGCACGGGAGCTGTTCTCCAACGTCTGCGCCGTCGCGGAGTCCTGCGGATCGACGCGCACCAGCATCTTGCCGCCGTCGAGTCGCGAGCGCGCGAGCGCGTCCGCGTCGTACGCGGTGAACCTGTCGTCGACCTCGAACGCCGTCCCGGGCAGGCCCCCACGGTTCATCGACCCGAGGACCACCTTGCCGTCGAGCACGCCGAGCAGCAACAGGTCCTCCACCACGTCCGGTGCCGCGAGCAGCCCGTCGACACCCGGACGGTCGAGTGCGACGACGAGGCGGCCGAGCAGTTCGGCCCGGTCCGCCATCGCGAGGGGACGGTCGCCGGCGCGGAGCGCACCGCGGGCGGGATGGTCCGCGGCGATGATCATGAGCCGTCCGGACGGGCCCACCAGCGGGCGCCGGACCCGGTGGGCGTACGCGGTGGCCACCGCGGCCGGCTCACGGACCCGCGTCTCGACGAGCCGCGCGACATCGACCACGGCACCGCGACACCGCTCAGCCATCGGCCGTCTCCGCGAGCAGTTGCTCGACCTCGCGCTCGTCCGGCATCGCGTCGGCGCAGGCGAGCCGCGCAGCGACGTAGGCGCCCGCCGCGTTGGCGAACCTGATCACCCGGCCGAGGTCCCAGCCGGCGAGCAGCCCGTGGCAGAGCGCGCCCCCGAACGCGTCGCCGGCACCCAGGCCGTTGACGACCTCGACCGGGACCGGCGCGACGACCACCTCGTCGGTACGGGTGCGGGCGAGGACCCCCTTGGGTCCCTGCTTCACGACGGCCAGCTCCACTCCCCTGTCGAGGAGAGCGTCCGCGGCCTTGTCGGGATCACGCGTACCCACCGCGATCTCGCACTCGTCGAGGTTTCCCACCGCGACGGTGGCGTGCTCGACGGCGCCACCGATCACGGCGCGCGCCTCGTCGGTGTGCCAGAACATCGGCCGGTAGTCGAGGTCGAGGACGGTGTACGCCTGGTGGTCGCGGGCCCGCAGGGCGGCCAGCGTGGTGGAACGGCTCGGCTCCTCCGACAGGCCCGTCCCCGTCACCCAGAAGATCCGCGCGGCCGCGATCGCGTCGAGGTCGAGCTCGGACTCATGGAGTTCGAGGTCGGGTGCCTTGGGATAGCGGTAGAAGTAGAGCGGGAAGTCGTCGGGCGGGAAGATCTCGCAGAAGACGACCGGCGTCGGCAGCCCAGGCACAGGGGTCACGAAGCGGTCGTCGACGCCGAACCCCCTCAGCGCCTGGTGGATGTAGTCGCCGAACGGGTCGGCACCGGTGCGGGTGATCACCGCCGACCGCAGGCCGTGCCGCGCCGCGGCGACCGCGACGTTGGTCGCGCTCCCGCCGAGGAACTTCGAGAACGTCGTGACGTCGGGCAGCCGTACGCCGATGTCGTTGGGGTACAGGTCGACGCTCACCCGCCCCATGGTGATGAGGTCGTAGGTCACCTGCGAACCTCCTCGAGTATCTCCGCCATCCGTACGGACCTACCTTCCCGCCTGGACAGCTCGCACGCCTCGGCGACGTACAGCGCCTCCAGCGCGTCCTCGCCCCGGCACGGCGACTCGGCGCGGCCGGCGGCGACGTCGACGAAGGCACGGAGCTCGGCGGAGTAGGCGGCCGCGAACCGCTCGGCGAAGTTCGGGTACGCGGAACCGTCGGGCCATGTCGTCCCGGGTTCGGCCGAGGCCAGCGGCGCCCGGTCGTCGAGCCCCGCGACCGCGGTCTGCCGCGACCCGTGCAGCTCCAGGCGTACGTCGTAGCCGGCGCCGTTGTAGCGCGACGCGGCCATCGCCACCAGTGTGCCGTCGTCGAGGGTCAGGACCGCGCTGGCGGTGTCGACGTCGCCCGCGGCCGCGAAGAAGTCGGCGCCCCTGTTGGCACCCGTCGCGCAGACCTCGACGACCTCGTGGCCGGTCGCCCAGCGGACGGCGTCGATGTCGTGGACGCTGCAGTCGCGGAAGATCCCACCGGAGGTCGGGATGTACGACGCGTGCGGCGGTGAGGGGTCGAGCGTGCACGCCACCACCAGGTGGAGCCGGCCGAGGTCGCCCGCGGCAAGGGCGCTCCGAGCCGCCAGGAAGCCGGCGTCGAAGCGGCGCTGGAACCCCATCTGGAGCGGAATGCCCGCCTTGGCCACCCGGGCAAGGGTGTCGCGGGTGCCCGCGATGTCGGGCGCCAGCGGCTTCTCACAGAACACCGCGACGCCGGCATCGGCAGCCATCGCGACGAGCTCGGCGTGCGCGCCCGTGGCGGCGGCGATCACCACGCCGTCGGGCCCGCTGGCGAAGAGCTCGGTCACGCTCCCTGCACGGACGCCGCCGACGGCCCCGGCGGCCTTCCGCGCATGATCGACATCGACGTCGGCGAGAAAGAGATCGTCGACGTCGGCAAGATCGCGCAGGGTCTCGGCGTGGCGCACACCGATCCTGCCGACGCCTACGAGGCCTATCCGCATGGTCCCTCCTTCGTCCGCCCGGTCGAGTTTTCTCCCCGGCCTCAGAGGTGTCAATACTTTGTAAGGACAATCTGACGTTAGGCTGTCAGTCCCTCGATGCGGCACACTGGGTCGTACCAGGCCATCGACGCACCAGGTAGGAGCCGGGCGTGACCCCACTCACCGTGAGCGTGGACCGTCGAAGTCCCGTTCCGCTCTACTTCCAGGTCGCCGAGCAGATCGAGCAGTCGATCCTCGGCGGGGCGCTGCCGCCCGGTGCCCGGCTACCCAACGAGCTCGTCCTCGCCGACCAGCTGTCGCTGTCCCGGCCGACGCTGCGCCAGGCGATCAAGTACCTCGTCGACAAGGGGCTGCTGGTCCGCAAGCGCGGCGTCGGCACCCAGGTGGTCCAGTCCCTCGTCCGCCGCCCGATCGAGCTGTCCAGCCTCCACGACGACCTCACCCGGGCCGGCCAGCACCCGACCACTGTCGTCCGGGACCTGCGCGTCGTCACGCCCTCGACCGAGGTCGTCGCCGCACTGGGCCTGCCCGAGGACACCCCCGTCGTACGGATCAAGCGACTCCGGCTCGCCCAGGGCGAGCCACTCGCGCTGATGACCAACTACCTTCCCGAAGGACTGGTCGATCTCAGTGCCACCGACCTGGCCGAGCGCGGCTTCTACGATCTGCTGCGCTCCGCCGGAATCCAGCTCCGGGTGGCTCGGCAGACCATCGGCGCGCGGACCGCCACCGTCGCACAGGCGAGGGACCTCGGGGAGCCACGGGGCGCCGCGCTCCTCACGATGACGCGGACGGCGTACGACGACGAGGGACGCGCGGTGGAGTACGGCACGCATGTCTACCGCGCTTCGAGGTACTCCTTCGAGCTCACGCTCATCGAACGCTGACCCGGCTGACGCGGCAGCTCAGAGGTCGGACAGCCGGTCGACCCGTGCCCGCAGCCGCTCGGCGGCGGGAGGACGGCGGCTCTTGCGGCGGCGGAACAGCCGGATGTTCTCGCGCGCCAGGTCGGCGGCACCCACCAGCCCGGCCTCGTTGCCCAGCGCTGCCCGCAGGACCTGCGCCTCGGGACGGAACCCGCGGCCCGTGAGGGTACGCCGGAAGGTGTCCCTGGCCGGTCCGAGGAACAGCTCGCCGGCCTCGGAGACCCCGCCGCCCACCACGAACGTCCCGGGATCGAACGCCGCCGCGATGTTCGCGAGCCCGACGCCCAGCCAGCGCCCGACCTCCTCGAACAGCTCGACCGCCACCGGGTCACCGTCCTTGGCCGCCTCGGTGACGGACGGCCCGGTGATCCGACCGGGGTCGCCACCCACCCGGTCGAGAAGGTTCTGCGCCACCGGTGACCCGGACGCCGCCAGCTCGCGTGCCTCGCGTACCAGCGAGTTTCCGCTGGCGTACTGCTCCCAGCACCCGCGGTTGCCGCACTCGCAGCGGTGCCCGCCGGGGACGACGGTCATGTGGCCGAACTCCCCCGCCACGCCGTACTTGCCGCGCAGCATGACGCCGTCGGTGATGACCGCGCCGCCGATGCCGGTGCCGAGCGTCACGCACACGAGGTGGCTCTCGCCCTGTCCGGCTCCGAACCGCCACTCCGCCCAGGCCGCTGCGTTGGCGTCGTTCTCGATGATGACCGGCAGCCGGATCCGGCGGCGTACGGCGTCGCGCAGCGGCTCGTGCCGCCAGGCCAGGTGCGGCGAGAACAGGACGGACGAGCCGGTGACGTCGATCCAGCCCGCCGCGCCGATGCCGACCGCCGTCACCTCGTGCCGGGTACGCAGCTCGGCAACGACGTCGGCGATGGTGTCCTCGGTGGCCTGCGGGCTCGACGACGGCGTGTCGCGGCGCAGCCGTTCGAGGACGTGCCCCTCGGGGTCGACCACGCCGGCCGCGACCTTCGTCCCGCCGATGTCGACGCCGATGGTGAGGGCGTGGATGAACGGCATCAGCGCCGCCGGGCGAGGTCGGCCGCGCCGATGATGCCGGCGTGGGTCTTGAGCTTGGCGGACCTGATCTCCAGCAGCGGGCGGTGGCCGCGTGCCGTCAGGTTGCGCGCGAACGCGGCCCGCGCCGGCTGGAGGAACAGGTCGCCGGCGTCCGAGACGCCGCCACCTACGACCACCGCCGCGGGGTCGAGCACCGCGGCGAGCGCGGCGATCCCCTCACCGAGCCACCGGCCGAGGTCCTCGAGCAGCTCGCGGGCGGACACGTCACCCTCCTCGGCCGCCGTGGTGACCATCCGACCATCGATCGCCTCGACCCGGCCGCCGGCCAACTCGAGGAGACGGCTCGCCTGGGGCGGGCTCGACCGCGCCAAGTCGCGGGCCTCGCGGACGAGTGCGCTGCCGCTCGCGTACTGCTCCCAGCAGCCCTTGTTGCCGCACCCGCACAGAAAGCCGTTGGGGACGACCCGGAGGTGGCCGACTTCGCCGCCGACGCCGAACGCACCGCGGTAGAGCTCGCCGGAGAGCACCAGACCGCCACCCAGACCGGTGCCGACGGTCAGCAGGATCATGTCGTCGACGTCACGGCCCCCGCCGAACTGGAACTCCGCCCAGGCGGCGGCGTTCGCGTCGTTCTCGACGACGGTCGGCAGGGACGTGCGCTGCTCGACCTCCTGCTTCAGCGGCTCCTTGCGCCACGCGAGGTTGGGAGCGAACAGCACGTTGGAGCGCTCGGCGTCGACGAACCCGGCGGCACCGACACCGATGGCCTCGACCTGGTGCTGGCCGCGGAGCTCCTCCACGAGGTCGGCGATAGCGGCGATGATCTCGGGCGGGCTCGTCGCGGGCGTCTCGCGCCGCGCCAGGGCCAAGACCTCGCCGGACGCGTCGACCACACCTGCGGCGATCTTGGTGCCGCCGACGTCGACGCCGATCGTTACCGGACCAGCGTCCCGCACGTCACCCACGAGGCCGTGCCCCTCTCCTGCTCACAATGCTCCGGGAGAGGCTACCGGCCGTCGCGCCGACGGGAACGACCTGCCCGGGTCCGGTCAGCGGGAACTCAACCCTGCTCGACCTTCTTCTTGAGCTCCTTGAGGGCGGTGTCGATGATCACCTTCTCGGCCTTGCGCTTGATCAGGCCGATCATCGGGAACGTGACGTCGACCGCCAGCCGGTAGGTGACCTCGGTGTTGCCGCGTCCCTTGTCGCGAAGGGTGTATGCCCCGTCGAGCGACTTGACGACCTTGGCCTCGACCAGGGTCCACCGAACCTCGCGGTTGCCGTCCCAGATGTAGGACAGGGTGTAGTCGTCCTTGATCGCACCGGCGTTCAGAACGAAGTGCACCTGCTCGGCCCGCCCGTCCTGCTCGTAGACCGAGCGGACGTCGACCTCCTTCACCGCCGCGGCCCAACTGGGGTAGGCCTCGAAGTCGGCGATGACGGACATGATCTGTGCTGGCTCCGCAACGATCGTGACGCTCGAGCTCGTGTGCTCTGCCACTGCGCCCTGCTCCTCTACCCACAACTAGGTCTACGGACGGCGCCTCCTCCGGCCGGGCTCTCCAACCTACCCGAGAAACGGATCCCTACCCGGCATCTGGATCTCAGTACTCCCACACGGGTTCCGGCACCTCGCGGACCGTGCCGCCGGACGCGAAGAGGGCGTACCGGTCGAACGAGCGCGCGAACCACCGGTCATGGGTGACCGCGATCACCGTGCCGTCGAACTCCTCGAGCGCGGCCTCCAGAGCCTCGGCGGACGCGACGTCGAGGTTGTCGGTCGGTTCGTCGAGCACCAGCATCGTGGCACCCGACAGCTCCAGCTGAAGGATCTGGAAGCGTGCCTGTTGCCCTCCGGAGAGCGTTTCAAACCGTTGGTCGCGTGCCGGGGTCAGTTCGTAGCGGTGCAGGGCGGGCGCCGCCTGGTCGAGCTGGAGCGCGCAGTCCTTCCAGAGGATCTCGAGGAGGGTACGTCCGTGCAGGTCAGGACGCTCGTGCGTCTGGGAGAAGTGGCCGGGTACGACCCGAGCGCCGAGCTTCCACTCCCCCTCGTGGGCAACGGTGTCCAGGTCCGGCCAGCCCGCCAGCAGCCGGAGGAAGTGCGACTTGCCGGTGCCGTTCGCGCCGAGCACCGCGAGCCGCTCACCGTAGAAGACCTCCAGGCCGAACGGGTCGGTCAGACCGCGCAGGGCCAGGTCACGACAGGTGAGCGCCCTGACACCCGTCCGCCCGCCGGCGAGCCGCATCCTGATCTGCTGCCGGCGCGGGGGTTCCGGCGGCGGGCCGGCCTCGTCGAAGCGGGTCAGCCGACTCACCGCCGCCTGCGTCTTGGGCGACTTGGCCAGCCGGAGCGTGTCGACCAGCGCCTGCAGCTTCGCTCGTTCCTCGTCCCAGCGGCGGCGGAGCTCCTCGAAGCGGGCGTGCCGGTCGAGCCGGGCCTCGTGGTACGACGCGAAACCGCCGCCGTGCACCCACACGGAGTTGCCCGCGTGGCCGCCCTCCAGGGTCGCGATGCGTTGCGCGGTCGCGGCAAGCAGCTCGCGGTCGTGTGAGACGTACAGCACGGTCTTGTCGGTCTCGCGGAGGCGGTCCTCGAGCCAACGCTTGCCGGGGACGTCGAGGTAGTTGTCCGGCTCGTCGAGCACGAGCAGCTGTTCGGTCCCCCGCAGCAACGCCTCGAGCACCAGGCGCTTCTGCTCCCCGCCGGACAGGGTCATGACGTCGCGCCACTGCACGCGGTCGAACGGCAGGCCGAGCGCCTGGGTGCAGCAGACGTCCCAGAGCACCTCGGCGTCGTAGCCGCCGGCGTCGGACCAGTCCGTGAGCGCCGCGGCGTACCGCAGCTGGGTGATCTCGTCGTCGCGGTCCATCATCGCCACCTCGGCGTTGTCGAGAGCCGCCGCCGCTGCCCGGATCCGGTGCGGCGCGACCGACAGCAGCAGGTCGCGCACCGTGGAGACGCCGCGTCCCGTCCCGACGAACTGCCGCATGACGCCGAGCTCACCGCTGCGGGTCACCGCGCCCGCGGTGGGTGACAGGTCACCCGCGACCAGCCGGAGCAGCGTGGTCTTGCCGCAGCCGTTCGCGCCCACGAGGGCGACCTTCGCGCCGTCGCCGACGCGGAGGTTCACCTCGTGCAACAGCGCGCGCCCGTCGGGCAGCTGGAATCCGACGTCGGTGATGTCGATGTGGCCCACGCCAGGCCAGTGTGGTCAGTGGGCCGCCCGACGGCGAACGAATAACCGGCGAACGAATGACCGGGTGACGGCCGGCGCTCAGGCGTGGTGCGCGGCGTAGTGCGCCGCCAGGAGGTCCTCGCCCCAGTCGTTGCGTAGGTCCCGCCACACCGAGTGGATGTGGTTGGCGCCGTTCTGGGTGTTGTCGTACTCGAGGAGGAACGTCGGCCCGGCAACCGCGTAGTAGTGCGGGATCCCCGGACCCGGCTGGTCGGAACCGGACCAGGTGAACCGTACCTGCGCCAGCCCGGCATCGACGACCTGCAGCCAGGCCGCGTCACCGACCTCGGGGGTGACCCGGCCGAGGTACTCGCGGATGAGCCCGGTCAACAGGTCCTGCTGGGACGAGGTCATGTCGGAGTACGGCAGGCCGCGCCCGATCCGGCTCGGGTCCGCGACGGGGTCTCGCCGGGTGAGGATGTCGTCCGGCACCTCCCCGTCGACCACCGCCACCGCGCGGCGGTCGGGATCGAGGGCGAGCAGCAGCGCCCGGCCGGCGTCCTCGGTGGTGGGCAGGGTGCGGAGGCCGGCGTCCGGGCCGCTCGGCACGACGGCCGGGTTGGCGCCGAAGAACTGCGGCGTCGCGGCGACCGCGTCGCCGACGACGGTGAGGTGGGCGGCGAGGTGGTGGCCGTTGACCCGCCACGCCCAGGGGCGGTTGCCGGCCGGGTCGCCGAGAATGCGCAGCCAGTACGCCGACGGGTCACGCTGCTGCCAGCCGGGCCGGTCGACCTCGCGTTCGAGCTCCCGCAGGATCGCCTCGAGGGCCATGATCGCCTGGGCGTCGGCGAGGCCCCGGGCGCTGAACCCGGTGCCGATCAGGTCTGTCGCGAGCGCACGCTGCCGGTCGTCGAGGTCGGACAGGACCAGCCCGGGCCGCGGTCCGGGCAGATAGGTCCACTCCCGGTGGTCAGGCGTGTCGAACGGGGCGGTCGCCGCCTTGTGCTGGTCGGGGCGCAGCGACCCGAGGAAGGCGGTGGCCGCCGCGGCCATCCGGCCGGCCGCTCCCGCCTGTCCATCCGCGGACTGTTGGCCGTCCGCCTGGCTCTCTGGTCCTTGGGATCCGGACATCCGTCGCCTCCACCCTGCCGCCGACTCGATCGCGGACAGGCTATCGGCGTACGCGCCGCACTCTGGCCGGCCGGCCACGATCTCGGCCTGGTCCGGACGGTCAGCTCGGGTCGGCGGCGGCCACCCGGTCCAGCGCGTCGTCCACGAACGCCTCGACCCGGGTCATGGCGACCTCAGGTGTGATCGCGGCCTCCCCCTGGAGGACGGAGCCGCCCGCGTACGGCATCCACCCGGTGGTGGCGGCGCCCGCCAGGACGTCCCACCACGCCAGCCGGTCCAGCCGGGTGCCGCTGGCCTCGACGTACGCCGCCACGAACAGGTCCGGCAGGTCCGCGCCGACGAGAGCGAGTTCGACCCGGCAGTTGGCGACGTCGGCTCCCGAGGGTTGGAGCCTCGCGGCACTCCAGTCGACGACTCCGGAGACGGCGGGACCGTCGAACAGCACATTGCCCGGATGGAAGTCGCCGTGGCACAGCACCTCGGGCTGGTCCGCCGCGAAGGTGCGCAGCGTGTCGAGCGTCCGGGCGACGGCCTCGGCCCGCCCGCCGCGCCACGAGTCCGGCAGGCCGGCCGGGTCGAACGAGCGCCACGACGGCGTACGGCGGCATGCGTCCGGGACCGGGGGTGACAGGTCGGTGCGGTGAATGTCGGCGAGCGTTCGGGCGAGTTCGGTGACCCACGCCTTGGGGTCGGGCTGGTCGTATCTCACGACGCCCGGCAGCGCACCCATCACGAGCGCGGGCGTGCCGAACCAGCGGCCGTCGAGGTCGACGCGTACGGGGTCGGGTGTCGGCACGTCGCAGCGCCTGGCGAAGCGCAACCGCGTCCATTCCAGGCCCGCGGTGTCATCGCCGGCGAGGTACCGCTTCAGGACGAGGGCGCGCGGCTCGCCGCGTCGGTCGGCGAGCGTGAGGCGATGGGTTGCCGTCGCGATCCCGCCGTCGAGACGGTCCACCCCCCGCAGCTCGAACGGTCCCGGTCCCGCCTCCGCCAGCTCGGCGAGCAGCCGGTCGATCCCCGACCGGGAGGGCTCGGTCGAACGGTGTGCCGCGAGCCGCGCGGCCCGGTCCACCCGGCGGGCGCCCGGCTGCCGGTCGGCATCCAGCTCGTCCTTGACCGCGAACAGCGCGTCCTTCAGCGCCAGCGCAAAGCGGCGGCGCAGGCGGTCCAGCCGTCGCGGTGGCAGGTCCCGCGCCGGGTCGGCGCGCAGGAACACGTGGACCAGCGTCCCGTCGAGATGAGGCTCCAGCCACAGCTCCGCCGTACCGACCAGGGCCCCCGCGGCGTACCACCGCATCCCCTCGACGCCGCGGTCGTGGTACGCGGTCAGCGCGACCTCCGGCCAGCACGTACGCCAGAACGACGGCTGGCGCAACCGGGCGGCCACCGCGTCGGGTGCCGCGACCACGAAGGTGTCATCGGCGAGGTCCACCAGCGGCACGCCGGCGCTCACAGGCCCAGGAGCCGGCGGAGCGTCGCCACGGACGCGTCCCAGGTCCAGCTCTCGCGCACCCAGGCCCGTCCACGTTCGCCCATCGCGCGGGCCCGTGCGGGATCGCCGAGGAGGGCGACCACCTTGGCCGCCACCGCCACCGGGTTGTAGGGGTCGACGACGTACCCCGTCTCGCCGTGCAGCACCGCGTCCGGCGCGCCACCGGAGTCGCCGACCACGACCGGGAGCCCGCTCGCCTGCGCCTCGAGGAACACGATCCCGAGCGCTTCGGGCTCGAGTCCGCCGAGGCGGGTGCGGCACGGCATCGCGAACACCGAGCCGGCGTCGAAGTACGGCGGGATGTCGGTCCACGGGACCGCACCGGCGAACACAACGTCGTCCTGTACACCTTCGGTGGCGGCGAGCCGCTCGAGCGCGCCCCGGTGCGGGCCGTCGCCGACGACGAGCAGCACCGCGTCCGGGATGTCCCGGCGTACGTGCGGCCAGGCCCGGATCAGCATGTCCTGGCCCTTGCGCTCGGTGAGTCGCGCGACACAGACCACGACGGGCTGGTCCGGCTGGATACCGAGCTGCTTGCGGACGACCTCGCCGCCCGAGCCTGGTGCGAAGGTGTCGGCGTCGACCCCGGGCGTCAGCCGGGCCATCCGGGCGGCGTCGTCGGGTGCGAGCGCGGGGGCGATCACGGACCGGGTGTACTCCCCGAGATAGGTCAGCGTGTCCGTCGTACGCCCGATCCGGCGCAGCGCCTGCCGGGCAACCGGGACTCGGGCCCACCAGGTCTCGTGGCCGTGGGTCAGCGCGACGAGCCGCTCGGCACCCGCGTCGCGCAGGGAGGCCGCGAGCAGGCCGAGCGGCGCGGCGGCACCGAAGAGGACGCGATCGCAGTCCTCGGCCCGCAGGACCTCACCGGTCCGTCGGGCGAGCGACGGCGTGGGCAGCAGCCGGCTCGCCGGATCACGGACCACCGGGAACGGGAGGGTCGAGTCGTACGCACGGTCGCCCGGCATCGCCGCGGTGTAGACGACGACCTCCGAGGCGGGCATCCGCTGGCACAGGGCGAGGACGAACGCCTCGATACCGCCCTGCCGTGTCGGGAAGTCGTTGGTCACGACGAGTGTGCGGGCCACATCCACCGACCTTATCCGGAGTGGCCAGGACCTATCCGGACTGGCCGAGCCCCATCCGGACTGGCCAGGCCCCAACCCGGGTAGCCGGGCCGTCCTCGCGTACCTACCGCCCGGCGAGGGCCGGGATCGGTGGCACGCCCTGGCGGGAGGCCCACCACCGTACGATCGCGATCCGCTCCGGCGCCGTCGGGTGGCTCGCGAACAGACCGAACACCAGCGGTGCCGGTTCGAGCTCGCTCCGGTTGGTCACCGCGAGCCAGTGCTGGGTCTGGGCGTACCCGGTCGGGTCCCGGGTGAGATCCAGGGCGTGGACGTCGGCCTGGGCCTCGACCCGGCGGGAGACGAGGTTCTGCAGCGGCGCCGCGGCCAGCCCCCCGACGGTGGCCAGAGCCAGCACGAGCGCGACCGCCCGCGGGTCGGCGGCCGACCGTACGCCGGCCAGCCGGGTCAGCCGCGGCGACCGGAGCAGCAGGAAGAGCGCGACCATGGCGGCGGCGATACCGAGCGCACCCACCAGGGTTCCCCGAAGGACGTCACCCCGCTTCGCGTGTCCGAGCTCGTGGGCGACGATGTGGCCCAACTGCTCCGGGCTCGCCTCGGCGAGCAGCGTGTCGTAGACGACGATCCGCCGGGTCGACCCGAAACCCGAGACGTACGCGTTGAGGCGGGTCGTCCGCCGGGACGCGTCCGCGACGAGGACCTCGGAGACGGGTACGCCGTCCTGAGCCGCGAGCTCCAGCAGAGCGGACCGGGTGGGTCCGGCCGGCATCGGCGTGAACCGGTTGTACAGCGGCTCGACCATGACCGGGTAGACGTACGACCCGAGCACGAGCGCGGCCGCGGCCGCACCCGCCGCCGGCACCCACCACCTCCGCGGGAACCGCCGGGCGAGGCCGACCAGGAGGACGAGGAGCAGCGCCGCCACCACGAAGCCCAGGACAGCGTCGACCAGAACGTCGTCGACCCACGACCGCCAGGTCTGTGTCGAGACGCCGGCCTCGCGCCGGGCGCGCTCGAGCCACAGGTCGAACGGCACGGTGGCGAGCCTGGTGACGACGGTGACGGTCAGCACGCCGAGGAGCACCCGCACCCACCAGACCCGTACGTTCGGCAGCACCCGGGAGACGAGCCAGCTCCCCGACCTCGTGCAGCCCATCAGCAGGGCGGCGAGGAGGCCCACGGCGAGGGCGAGGTACGCCGGCAGCCCGACCAGGGCGTGGAACCCCGCGCTGCTCGTCAGTTCGGCGGCGGTGAAGTCCGCGCCGACCGGCAGCGGCGACAACGGAGGGCTCAGAGTGTGGTCCGCGGGCTGCCACGGCGTCGTGAGGACGACCGCGAGGACGAAACAAGCGCACAACACCAGCAGCGCCACGACCGCCGCCGGGTCGGCTCGTGCCGCACTCCCCCGTGGGTGCATCGTTTCCCCCGATCGTGCACCGTGCTACCCGCCCGTACTCTTCTCCTCCACGTAGCGGCGCCAACCCGCCAGGAACTCCTCGGGCGTGGTGTCGAGCGTCGCGGCGTACGTGCGGTTCTCGGCCGCCGCCGTCGTCACGCCGTCCATGGCGCGGTAGAACCTGACGAGTTCACGTTCGCCCCAGCTGTCGGCGATGTAGCGGCACGCCGTCCAGGCCGACTCGTACGCCTCGTCGAGCCCCTTGGCCTGCGGGTCGAACTGCGCGGCGTCGGGGAGGTCGCCGGGTGGACCGGACCGGCGGACGCCCGCAAGGAACTCCTGGGCGACGACGGAGGTGGACAGGCCGGTCTCGTGGAATCCCACGTAGTCGGCGAACCCCTCCGACAGCCAGACCGGCATCGTGCTGACGGTCGCGTGGGCGGCGACGTGGGTGATCTCGTGGGTGAGGACGACGAGCCGGCCGAGCGAGCCGATCTTGTCGAACGTGTCGGGGTTCACCACGATGTGGGACGCGTCTCTCGGCGTCGCCCGACCGACCGACGTCGTCACCGCGGCGACGGCGCCCTGACTCTCGGCGTCGACACCGACGACACGTTCCATCTGTTTCTGGGTCGCTGGCACGAGGACGACGACGAACTGCGCCCAGTCCTCTCCCCACACGCCCGTCACGCGTGGCACCGACCGGTCGGCGGTGCGCGCGAAGCGCTCCAGGCGGTCGGGCGGTTGGACGCCGACGAGCAGGCTGTGCTTGCCGTGGACCACGTTCACCCGGTCGGTCAGCCACAGCGGCGTCGGGTCGGTCGACGGCAGGCCCTCCCGGTCGGCGGCGAGGTAGGTCTTGCCACCACGGTCGAGGAAGACCATCCGCAAGGTGGTCTTCCACGGCTCGCGGTCGAGACCCGCGAGCACGAGCGAGACGTCGACCTCGGCGACCCACGCGCTCGGACCGAGCACGCGCCGGCGTGCCGGCGAGAGCGCGCCGGGGTCCTCGACAGGTGCGCCGAAGGTGTAGGAGCGGGCTCCCATCCGGACCAGGTTGTCGAAGGTACGGGCGGAGGCCGCGCCGAAGGTCGGCGTGCGTGGGTCGATCGTCGCGAGATAGGCCGCCCGGTTGCGGGTACGGACGGCGGCGGCCTGCCGGGCCAGCAGTTCCTTGGCGCGGTCGACGCGTTCGGCCGCGAGATGACCGGCGCGGCTGGAGACGGTGGGCCGCGCCGGCTTCGGGTCGGCGTGCTGGGACGGCTTGGCGTCACCGAGTACGTCGACGGCCGACGGAAGGCTCACCCCGTCGAGGAGGGCGCGGCCGCCGACAACGCCCAGGACGAGGACGCCCAGGACGAGCAGGGAACAGACGGCGACAACGATGCCCGAGCGGAGGACCCTGGAGCCCGAGGAGGCGCGGGACTGCCGCTCTCGTCGGGACGGAGGGCCACTCACTCTCGCATCGTACGGAACGAAGGTCCCGCCCCCGGGTCAGAAACCTCCAGGGGCAGGGCATGTCGCGAACGGTCCAGGTCTGACCGAACGGGCCTAACCAGGACGGACCGCACCGGCGTAGGGCATGTAGCTCATCTTGATGTATTCGACGCTCTTGCCGGGGCGCGGAGCGTGCAGGACCATCCCGTCGCCGGCGTACAGCCCGACGTGGTGCATGTCGTCGTAGAACAGCACGAGGTCGCCCGGCGCCAGGTCGGAGCGGGAGACCTTGGGCGAGTTGGCGTACTGCTCACGTGAGGAGTGCGGAAGCGAGACACCCGCCTGCTCCCACGCCTTCATCGTGAGGCCGGAGCAGTCCCAGCTGCTGGGGCCGTCGGCGCCGTAGACGTAGGGCTCGCCGAGCTGGGCTCGCGCGTAGTTGAGCGCGGTCGCGCCGCGGGTGCCACCGGGCGGCGGTGGCGGGATCCGGTCTCCACCACGGGAGGAACGGTCGCCCGCCCGGTCACGCTCCTGCTGGGCCGCGAGACGCCGGCGCTCCTCGGCGCTGAGCCGGTCGAGGATGGCCTTGGCCTTGGCGGCGTTGCGGAGCGCGGACTTCTTGCGGGCGGTCGCGGCATCCCTGGCCTCGCGGAACCGGTCGAGCTCGGCCGCGCGGGCGGCCTGCCGCTCTGCCAGCCGCTTCTGCTCGCTCTGGAGCTGGCGCAGCACGTCGCCCTGCTGGCCCTCGAACGCCTTCGCGGTGCTCATCTGGGCGAGGAACTCGTCGGGGTTCTTGGCGACGAGAAGCTGGACGGTGGTGTCCATGCCGCCGGTGCGGTACTCGGCCGCGGCGTACTGGCCGATCTCGTCCCGCAGGCCCGACAGCCGCTTCTGCTGCCGCGCGACGTCGACGTTGAGCTTTTGGACCCGACGGTCGATGGCCTTCATCTGGTCACTGAGGGAGTTGGCCTGCTCGGTGACCTTCTCGGCCTCTTCGTAGAGCCGGTCGACCTGCTTGCGGACCTCACTGATGTTGCGCGTCGGTTCGGCGTAACTCGAACCTGGAACCGCGGCGACCACGGCGACCGTGGCAGTGCCGAGAGCGAGCAGCGCGCGCCCCGAGGGACGCTTGCAGCGGTTCGACACGGGCGGGGTGCCCCTTCCTTCCTCAGACGCCTACCGGGTGAGCTGACGGGTTCGGGCCGGAAGTCGCCCTACGGGTCGCCCGACAGCGGTGGTGGGCTGCCGACCATCCCGATTCACCCCGGGAAATGTGATGGGTCCCCGGCTCCCTGCCAAGTGATGCCAACAGGGATTAAGCGAAGTATCTGCGCCGACCGGGATGGCCAGCTCAAAGCGGACAGACACTTGGAGGGCGACCATAGTGACCGATCCGTGATCCATCAAATCTCCGCGGCGTGTTGCCAGCGTGGTCGCAGAGAGCGTTCATCACAGCCCGCACCAGCCCACGCACCGCCCGCGACGACAACGCCGGACTGTCGTCGCACCTTCACATTCAGGCGCGACGAGCGTCCCGATCTGCGGGGATGGCGGCGGTCTGCTCGAGCCGCGGCGGCGCCACCAGGCCGGAATCGGCCAGCACCCGCAGGGCCGCCCGGTCCGCCTCGTCGAGCTCGATGTCGGCCGGCGGCTCACCGAGGACGACCGTGACGAAACAGTCGCCACAACCCCGACCCCGTGCGGTGCACTGGTCGCAATCGATCTGCATGACGCCTCCGTCCGGGCGGTGCCGCCCGCGCTTGCCTTCGACCTGCCGTGTCGTGCCTCGAGAAGGACGCTAGACACGACCACCGACAGGGCGGGTGGAGCGGCGTTCAGCGGGTCAGCAGGCGTACCAACGCATCAGCCGGGACGGGCCGGGCGCCCGAGCGGCGCACACCGTCGGCGACCTCGCGGTCGGTCGACACGACGACGACCGGACGTCCGGTCGGCTCGGCCGCCGCGATCTGCCGGATCACCTCGTCGGCGCTGACCCCGGCCGGGCTGAACCGGACGCGTACGCCTCGGGGTACGGACAGCTGCGGCGGAGTCGCGAGCGCGGTCCCGTCGAACACACAGGTGATCTCCGCGCCGGTCTGCGCGACCATGCCGCCCAGCGCCGTCACGAGACGGGTCCGCTGGGTCTCGAGCGTGAGCCTCGGCCAGGCGGTCTTGGTCACGTTGTAGCCGTCGACGACCAGATGGACCTGGGGTAGGCCGAGCAACGCCTCGAGCGACACGACGTCCTCGGGACCGAGCGCGGGTCCTCCCGCCGAGGGCTCGTCGGCCGCCACGCTGTCGGCGGGCCGGGAACGTACGGGCGGAAGTGCGAGCTCACGGCGCAGGCCCTGCGCGGCGTCGACCAGGGTGTCGACCAGGAGTCGCAGCCTGATGCCCGCCACGTCGCGGCCCTCCCGGCTCGCCCTGCGCGCCGCCTCGACCGACGCCTCGGCCTCGGCCAACCTGGCGCGGAGCCGGCGGAGCTCCGCCTCGCCGCGGGTGGCGTCGGCGGCCGCCCGCTCCCTCGCCTCCGTCGCCGCCAGTGCGTTCTTGGCGGCTTCCGTCTCGGCGTTCTTGGCGCGGTCACGGGCATGCCGGAGCGTGCGGCGCAGGGTGGTGTTCTCCTCCTTGAGCGCGGCCAGCTCGCCCCGGAGCCGGTCGCGGTCCTGCTTCGCGTTGGTGCGCGCGGCGGCGACCTGCTCCCGCAGCCGCGCCGCCGCGGCGGCCTCGCGGTCGCCGGCGTGGGCGGCGCTCTCGCGTTCGAGGTGCTCGACTACCTCGTCGACGATCGACGTCCAGCCGGCGGGTCGCAGGAGGTACGCGGCAGCGCCGACGTCCAGCGGGTCCACCGCGGCCGGGCGCCGGCCCTCCTCCAGCGCGGCCGCGAGCTCTGGTGCGACCGACCGGACCCGGGCGGCAACCCGCGCGCGAAAGTCGGCGTCGGCGTCGACGGCGGCCGCGATCGGCGTGGCGGCGAGGCGGACCCGTCGACCCGGCGCGAACCGCGCGAACGGTCGCAGGGACACGGGGACCGCGTCGCCCGGGAGCTCGCCGAGGGTGTCGGACGCGAGACCCACCACCCGCTGGCGTACCTGCTCCGGCAGCGGTCGCGACAGGTCGGCGTCGCCGTCGCCGTCGCCGTCGGCCGGGGCTGGTCCGTTGCTCACGGCTGCGAGCGTAATTGCCGAGGTACCGCGCCGTCCCCGGACATATGGCCTCCGGCGGTTGGGATGTCGCGCCCGCCCGGGCAGAATCCCGGTGTGGACCGCGAACCGGAACGGCTGCCGCACGGCTACACCAACCGCACCTCCCGCGTGTCCACCTCCGCGGGGCGGGTGGTGCAGAAGGCGTACGACGGGCCCGACGCTCCAGCCCGCCGCGACCGGGAGCGCGCCATGCTCGCCGCGCTGGCCGGCCGGGTGCCGGTGCCACCCCTGCTGGATGGCGACGGCACCAGAGACGATGGGACACCGCTGCGGATGGGCTTCGTCGCCGGCGTCCCCGCGCAGGAGCTCCTGGCGCCGGCAGCCGGCCGCGACACCGCGACCGCCGTGCTCACCGCGTGCGGGCGGGTCCTCGGGCGCGTCCACGCCGTCGACCTCAACGCCGTCGACCTCGACGCCGTGGCCCCGGGGCTCGGCGCACCGGTGGATGCTCCGGGCGCGGTTCTCGTGCACGGCGACTTCGGACCCAACAATCTCCTGCTGGACCCGTCGACGATGGCCGTGACGGCCGTCCTGGACTGGGAGTTCGCGCACGTCGGCACACCTGTCGAGGACCTCGCCTGGTGCGAGTGGATCGTACGCATGCACCATCCCGACCGGGTGGACCTGCTCGACGCGTTCTTCCGGGCGTACGGCGGCGAGGTGCCCGACTGGCCCTTACGCCGGCACGCGATGCTCGCGAGATGTGCCGAGCTGCTCGACTTCTGCGTCCGCTGGGACCCCGACGGCGGCGGCGTCACGCAGTGGAAGCAGCGACTCGCCGAAACCCGGCGATGGGAGACGTGACGAGGCCGGGCCCAACCGGGCGTGGTTAACTTCCGCTGCGTGACATCCAAGAACCGCGCGAGTCTGCTCTACCAGGTCCAGTACGCCGCCAAGCACCCGGCGAAGGTCCCCGGCTACCTCCGCCGGCTCGCCCGCGACGTCCTGCTACGGGTCCGCAGCCGCGACCACGTGAGCTACTACCGCGCCGTCATGCGGTCGGACACCACGAGGAGTCCCGAGGCCGCTGTCGGCAGCAAGTCCCACAACCGCTGGCTCGCACTCGGCAAGATGCAGTTCGACTACCTCGTCGAGCACGGGTTCAAGCCCGACCACCGGATGCTCGAGATCGGCTGCGGCAACCTCCGGGCCGGCCGGCTGTTCATCGACTACCTCGAACCCGGCCACTACTACGGAATCGACATCTCTCCCGACATCCTCGTCGCCGCCCAGGAGACGCTCGTGTCGTACGGGCTGCAGAACCGGTTGCCCCACCTCACGCCGGTGCGGGACCTGCGGTTCGCGTTCCTGCCGGACGCGTACTTCGACGTCATCCACGCGCACAGCGTGTTCTCCCACTCCCCCCTCCATGTCATCGAGGAGTGCTTCGCCCACGTGGGCAGGGTTCTCGCACCAGAGGGGTTCTTCGACCTCACCTTCGACCGCACCGAAGGTGAGGAGCATCACGTCCTCCGCGAGGACTTCTACTACCGCACCGAGACGCTGATCGGGCTCGCCGAACGCCACGGCCTGCGCGGACAGTTCATGGCCGACTGGGAGAAGCGCCCGCACGGACAGTCCAAGATCCGCCTGACGCACGGCTGAGACCGGCCCCTTCGGCGCGTCGCGCGGCCGGCATGTCGGTGCGCGGCCGTAGCGTCGAAGTCATGACCGCCCAGCCGACCACCGGCCGCGCGACCACCGCGTCGGGTGTCTCCCCGTCCGGTGACCTTCCCTCGGGTGGGTCCGCCGCCGCGCCGCGTCGCCTCGCGGGAGTGCAGGCCAGCTTCGACGAGCTCGGCACGCTCCTGCGGGACGTGACGTTCTGCGTGGTCGACCTCGAGACCACGGGTGGATCCCACGAGACCGACGGCATCACCGAGATCGGCGCGGTGAAGGTGCGCTCGGGTGAGGTGCTCGGCGAGTTCCAGACCCTGGTCAAGCCGGGCGAGGCGATCCCCGCGTTCATCGCCGTCCTCACCGGCATCACCGATGCGATGGTCGCGGGCGCGCCCACGATCGGCCAGGCCCTGCCGGCGTTCCTGGAGTTCGCCCAGGGCTGCGTTCTCGTGGCCCACAACGCGCCGTTCGACGTCGGGTTCCTCCGCACCGCGTCGGCCACCCACGGCTTCCACTGGCCCTCGTTCGCGGTCGTCGACACCGCGTTGCTCGCCCGGCGCGTCCTCAGCCGCGACGACGCGCCCAACTGCCGGCTCGCCACCCTCGCGACCTACTTCCGCGCGGCGACCACGCCCACCCACCGCGCGCTCGCCGACGCGCGCGCCACGGTCGATGTGCTGCACGGGCTGTTCGAACGCCTCGGCCCGCTGGGCGTCCACACGCTCGAGGAGCTGTCGGCGTTCAGCTCGCGGGTGTCGCCGGCCCAGCGGCGCAAGCGCCACCTCGCGCACAAGCTCCCACACGCGCCGGGCGTCTACGTCTTCACCGACGACCGCGGCCGGGTCCTCTACGTCGGGAAGTCCAAGGACCTTCGGACCCGCGTGCGCACCTACTTCACGGCTTCGGAGACGCGCTCGCGGATGGGCGAGATGGTCAGCCTCGCCGCCGACGTGACGAGGCATCGAGTGCGCGACGCCGCTCGAGGCCGAGGTGCGCGAGCTCCGGCTCATCGCCGCGCACAAGCCGCGCTACAACCGGCGGTCGCGCTTCCCCGAGCGGGCCACCTGGCTCAAGGTCACGGTGGAGCCGTTCCCGCGGCTGTCCCTCGTCCGCGACGTGAAGGCCGACGCGGCGACCTACCTCGGTCCGTTCGGGTCGCGGCGGGTGGCCGAACAGGCGGTCGCGGCGCTCCACGAGGCGTTCCCGATCCGGCAGTGCACGCAGAAGTTGTCGCGGTTCCCGCGCGGGGGCTCGGCCTGCGTCCTCGCCGAGATGGCCCGCTGTGTCGCCCCCTGCGTGGGAGCCGTCGACATGGATGCCTACGCCGCGCACGTCGAGGCGCTCCGTGCCGCGATCACCTCCGACCCGCGCAACGTCATCGACGCGGTCGTACGCCGCATCCAGGTGCTCTCCGACGCGACCAGGTTCGAGGAGGCGACCGTCCATCGCGACCGGATGGCGGCCTTCGTCCGGGCGGCCGCTCGGACCCAGCGGATGAGCGCCCTCGCCAGCTGCCCGGAGATCATCGCGGCGCGGCGTACCGACGACGGCGGTTGGGAGGCCCACGTCATCCGGCACGGTCGGCTCGCCAGCGCTGGAGTCGTCCCGCCCGGCACGCCCGCACGGGCGGCGATCGACCTCATCGCGGCGTCCGCCGAGACCGTCGAGCCACCGCCACCACCGCGTCCCGCCGCCACCGCCGAGGAGACCGAACGGATCCTGTCCTGGTTGGAGCAGCCCGGCGTACGCCTGGTCGAACTCGCCGGCGAGTGGACCTGCCCGGTCGGAGGCGCGCAGGGCCACACGGCATGGCTGGACACCGCGTACGCCTCCCGGCACGGCGTCGTACCCTGCGAGGACACCCGGCGCCTGCGCCCGCTGCACCGACCGGTCTTGTGACGGCCGACGGTCGGGACGCGGCCAGCCGCCTGGTCCGTCCGCACGTAGCACCGTTCACACCCCCATCGTTCGCAGCCCCATCGTCCGCAGCCCACCGTCGCGAGGAGGCGCCGTGATCACGGCGATCGTGTTCGTCCAGGCAGATGTCGCCCGCATCCCCGAGGTGGCGGAGCAGATCGCCGCACTCGACGGCGTGAGCGAGGTCTACTCCGTGACCGGCGAGCTCGACCTGATCGCGCTGGTCCGGGTGCGTGAGCACGACGAGATCGCCGGCGTCGTCGCCGACCGCCTCAACAAGGTGCCCGGAGTGCTCGCCACGGAGACCCACATCGCCTTCCGGGCGTACTCCCAGCACGACCTGGAATCGGCGTTCAGCCTGGGGCTGCCGGACTCCTGAGGAGCGGTCGAGCTGCCCGCTGGTCAGGCGTTCGCCGCGCGTACCCACCGGTCGAGGACGTCACGGGCACGGCCGTCGTCGACGGCCTGCTCCGCACGGGCGTAGGCCGCGGCGAGCCGGTCGACCAGCGGGGCGCGGGTGCCCTCGTGGACCGCCAGCGCGGCCGCGGCGTTGAGCAGGACGGCATCGCGGACCGGGCTCCGCTCGCCCGCCAGCAGGCGTCGGCACACGTCGGTGTTGAACGAGACGTCGCCACCGCGCAACGCGTCCGGCGCAGCCGGTGCGATGCCGAGAACGGCCGGGTCGAAGCGTTCCTCGCTCACCGTCCCATCCTGCACGACCCAGATCCGTGAGGTCGTCGTGGTCGTGATCTCGTCGAGACCGTCGTCACCGCGGAACACGAACGCGTCGACGCCCCGGGCGGCGAACACACCGGCGGTGATCCCCGCCAGCCGGGGGTCGGCCACGCCGACCGCCTGCGCCGTCGGGCGGGCGGGGTTCGACATCGGGCCGAGGATGTTGATGGTGGTCGGGACGCCGAGCTCACGCCTGGGCTGGGCGGCGTGCCGCATCGCGCCGTGGAACCGCGGCGCGAAGCAGAACGTGATGCCGACGTCCTCGGCGAGCGCGGCGACCCGCGTCGGCTCGAGGTCGAGCGGGATGCCCAGGGACTCCACGAGGTCGGCGGCGCCGCACAGCGACGAGGCGCTGCGGTTGCCGTGCTTCACGACGCGTGCACCCGCGCCCGCCGCCACGAGCGCCGCCATGGTGGAGATGTTGACCGTGTGGGCGCCGTCGCCGCCGGTGCCCACGACGTCGACCGTGCGGCCGGGTACGTCGATGGTGGTGGCGTGGGCGTACATCGCCCGGACGAGGGCGTCGACCTCCTCGACCGTCTCGCCCTTCACCCGTAGCGCGACCACGAAGCCCGCGATCTGGACGGGCGTGGCGTCGCCACGGAGGACCTCGCTCATGGCCCAGTAGGCCTGGTCGGGGTTCAGGTCCTCGCCACGCAGCAGGACGGAAAGGACGTGGGGCCAGGTCAGGGCCGGCTGATCCGCCATCTCGAGGCCTCCGGAGGGACGACGCTCAGCGCGCCGGACTGATCGCGAGCCGCCTCCTGGCGAGCTCGACGGTCGCGCGGCTCAGCGCCAGCGGGTCGAGGGGGTAGGGCACCGCCGCGTCGGCGCGGGACCAGGTGGCGAGCCAGGCGTCGTCCGCCCGGCCGGTGAGCAGGAGCACCGGTGGGCAGCGGTAGACCTCGTCCTTCAGCTGTCGGGCGAGTCCCATGCCGCCGGTGGGCACCGCCTCGGCGTCCAGGACCACCACGTCGACGGTCCGGCCGCTCTCGAGCTCCTTGATCACCGCGGGATAGGTCGCGCACTCCGCGAACTCCACCTGGGGCAGGTCGCGGGCCGGCCGCTTGCCGATGGCGTACCGCACCTTGTCGCGGGTGTTGCGGTCGTCGGAGTAGACGAGCACGCGCAGGGCGCGCTGGTCCGAGCCTCCGCTCGAGCCTTCGGGTGACGCGGTGGCTTCAGCGCTCATCGGAAAAGTCCTCCGGAGTTCGGAGCAGGCGTGCGGGCGGCGGGAGTCGTACCCGCCGCGATGCTACCGCCAGTCACCCCGGCCCGGCTCGGCGGCCGCGAGGCGTACCCGGGTCGAGGACCCCCCTCGCGATGTCACGGAACACGCCCGGATGCCGTCGGTACGTGAGGTGGGTTCCAGGACCCGCCGGCCGGTGGGAGACCCCCTGGGAGGAGGTGGC
Organism: uncultured Actinomycetota bacterium; assembly: GCA_963721745.1. Classification (GTDB taxonomy): domain Bacteria; phylum Actinomycetota; class Actinomycetes; order Propionibacteriales; family Actinopolymorphaceae; genus Thermasporomyces. The sequence goes on from CAVRKO010000013.1 coordinate 984,931, forward strand.
TGCGCGGTGGAAACGAACGACGCACGCCGCAACGCTCGCGGCCCCGGGGGTGCCACCCTCCCGGTCCAGATCGACCGACATAATGGCCGACGTGGCGACAGCAACCGTAGAGCCGACGGCCCGATTCCACGGGCATCCCAACCGGCCGTCGATGGTCAGCGTCGGGACGATTGTGTGGCTCGCGAGCGAGCTGATGTTCTTCGCGGCGCTCTTCGCGTCCTACTTCACGATCCGGGCGGTTTCTCCCGATCTGTGGGCGATCGAGACGGCGAAGCTCAACGTCCCGTTCGCGTTCCTCAACACGACGGTGCTGGTGCTGTCGTCGGTGACGTGCCAGATGGGGGTGTTCGCCGCCGAGCGCGGCCAGGTCGGCCGCGACGGCAGCGTGCTCAACCCCGCCCGGTGGGGCCTGCGCGAGTGGTTCGTCCTCACCTATCTCATGGGGGCGTTCTTCATCGGCGGGCAGGTCTACGAGTACGCCGCGTTGATCTCCGAGGGCGTCACGCTGTCGTCCACGGCCTACGGCTCGGTGTTCTACCTCACGACTGGCTTCCACGGCCTGCACGTGACGGGCGGCCTACTCGCGTTCCTGCTGGTGCTCGGCCGTACGTTCTTCACGCGGCGGTTCACCCACGAGCAGGCGGTCAGTGCGATCGTCGTGTCCTACTACTGGCACTTCGTCGACGTCGTATGGATCGGACTTTTCGCAACCATCTACCTGATCAAGTAGGGAGCGGGCCGAGGTGATATCGGGGTTCCGGGGTCGCTCCCGGATTAGCAGTGCCGTGTCCGCGCGGCGGCGCCACCGATTCGCGGGTGTCGCCGTCGTGCTGGTGGCCCTGACCGCGTTCGGCGGCGTCTACGCTCTGGCCTCGCCGTCTCCGGCGGCCTCGGCCAAGGTGGCCCAGTCGACGCAGATCGAGGAAGGCCGCAAGCTCTTCGCCGTGAGCTGCTCCTCCTGCCACGGGCTCAACGCCCAGGGCGGCAGCCGGGGACCCTCGCTCATCGGCGTCGGCGCGGCGGCGGTCGACTTCCAGGTCGGCACCGGCCGCATGCCGGCCCAGCAGCCAGGGCCGCAGATGCCGCAGAAGAAGGTCGTCTTCACCGACGAGGAGATCGAGCAGCTGGCGGCCTACGTCGCCTCGCTCGGCCCCGGCCCCTCGGTTCCCGCTCGCGCGGCCTACGACACCGAAGGCCTCTCCGACGCCGAGCTGGCCGAGGGCGGCGAGCTGTTCCGCACCAACTGCGCGTCCTGCCACAACGTCATCGGCAAGGGCGGAGCCCTGACCTGGGGCAAGTCCGCTCCCAACCTGCAGGGGACGACGCCCAAGCACCTCTACGAGGCGATGGAGACCGGCCCGGCACAGATGCCGGTCTTCGCCAACTCGGTGATCGCGCCCGAGCACAAGCGGCAGATCATCGGCTACCTCGAGGCGGTCGAGGAGGAGCCCAGCCTGGGCGGCTTTGGCCTCGGCGGACTGGGCCCCGTGCCCGAGGGCGTCGCAGCCTGGCTCGTCGGCATCGGTTCGCTGGTCGTGGTCGCCGTCTGGATTGCGGCGAAGGGCGCCAAGGGAAAGGAAGCACAGGCGAAATGAGCAGCGATCTCAGCTCGCGCGGAGAGGTCGCGGTCCCGGACGCCGACGGAGCGGGCAACCCGGTCCCCAACCCCGGACTCCCGCCGCACCAACCGCGACTCACCGACATCGACGAGCAGGCCGCGAACCGGGCCGAGCGCCAGATCGCCACGATGTTCGGCGTGGCGACGCTCCTCGTCATCGTCTTCGTCGTCGCCTACCTCGTCGTTCCCAAGGACGCCGTGTTCCTCGGCTTCGGCGCCTCCAACCTCGCCCTGGGCACCACGCTCGGCCTCGCCCTGCTCCTCATCGGCCTGGGTGCGATCCAGTGGGCCCGGAGGCTCATGACCGACCACGAGATCGTCGAGGAGCGGCATCCCTCCCGGTCCTCCGACGATGACCGGGCCGAGGCGATCGCCACGGTCCGGCTGGGTGGGGAGGAGAGCGGCATCGGGCGGCGCTCCCTGATCCGGCGCTCCCTGATCGGGGCGATGGCCGCGCTCGGCCTGCCCGTGGTCATCCTGCTCGGTGACCTGGGTCCGCTGCCCGGTGCGAGGTCCGCCTCGACGATCTGGCGCCGCGGCACCCGGATCGTCAACGACGTGACGTTCAACCGGCTGCGCCCCGAGGACCTCGAGCTCGGTGCCCTCGTCAACGCCGTTCCGGAGACGCTCGAGAACCTCCCCGAGGGCAAGACCCGCAACAACGCGCGGGCCAAGTCGGCGGTGATCCTCGTCCGGATGGAAGAGGACGACATCCGTGCGCTTCCCGACCGGCGTGACTGGGGCGTGTCGGGGATCCTTTGCTACTCCAAGGTTTGCACGCACGTCGGCTGCCCGATCAACCTGTACGAGCAGGTGTCCCGGCAGGTCCTGTGCCCCTGCCACCAGTCGACGTTCGACCTCGCCGACAACGGGCGGGTCGTGTTCGGTCCGGCCGCACGGTCCCTGCCGCAGCTGCCGATCATGGTCGACTCCGAGGGCTACCTGGTGGCACAGAGCGACTTCACCCAGCCCGTCGGGCCGAGCTACTGGGAGCGCGGATGAGCAGCGGGACGCCGAAGGCAGTCACCATGCCGCTCGAGTTTCTCGACGAGCGGGTCGGGCTCGCCAAACTGGTCAAGAAGGAGCTCCGGAAGGTCTTCCCCGACCACTGGTCGTTCCTGCTGGGCGAGATCGCGCTCTACAGCTTCATCGTGCTGTTGCTGTCGGGCACCTTCCTGACGCTGTGGTTCAAGCCGAGCATGGTGGAGGTCGTCTACTCCGGGAGCTACGGCCCGCTCCAGGGCGTCCACATGTCGGAGGCGTTCGCCTCGACGCTGGACATCTCCTTCGACGTCCGCGGCGGACTGCTGATGCGGCAGATCCACCACTGGGCGGCGATGCTGTTCATCGCGGCGATGACCGTCCACATGCTGCGGGTGTTCTTCACCGGCGCCTTCCGCAAGCCGCGGGAGATCAACTGGCTGCTCGGCACCATCCTGCTCCAGCTGGGTCTGATCGAGGGATTCACCGGCTACTCGCTGCCCGACGACCTGCTGTCCGGCACCGGCCTGCGGTTCGTCGAGGGCCTGATCCGGTCGCTGCCCGTGGTCGGCACCTACGTGTCTTATTTCGTCTTCGGTGGTGAGTTTCCGGGCGACACGATCATCCCGAGGCTGTACCCCGTCCACATCCTGCTGCTACCCGGCCTGATCCTGGCCCTGGTCGCCGCACACATCGGCCTGGTCGTCTACCACAAGCACACGCAGTACCCCGGACCCGGTCGTACGAACAAGAACGTCGTCGGCTACCCCCTGATGCCGGTCTACATGGCGAAGGCCGGCGGCTTCTTCTTCGTCGTCTTCGGTGTCACGGCCCTGATGGGCGCGCTGCTCCAGCTCAACGCGGTATGGCTCTACGGGCCCTACAACCCCTCGCAGGTGGGGGCGGGCACCCAGCCCGACTGGTACATGGGCTGGGTCGAGGGCGGTCTGCGGATCATGCCCAACTGGGAATCCCACATAGCCGGTTTCACGATCAGTTGGAACATCATGATCCCCGGCTTCGGCCTCCTGGGCCTGCTGGCGGTCGTCCTCGGCCTCTATCCGTTCATCGAGCGGTGGGTGACCGGCGACACCAAGGAGCACCACGTCCTCGACCGGCCGCGCAACCAGCCGACCCGGACGGCGTTCGGTGCGGCGGGCATCACGTTCTACGGCCTGCTCTGGGTCGGTGGCGGCAACGACATCATCGCGACCACCTTCCATGTCGCGATCAACGACATCACCTGGTTCCTCCGGTTCGCGATCTTCATCGGACCGGTGATCGCGTTCCTCGTCACCAAGAGGATCTGCATCGGGCTCCAACGGCGCGACCGCGAGACGCTGCTCCACGGCGCCGAGTCGGGCACGATCATGCGGCTACCCAACGGCGAGTTCGTCGAGGTCCACACACCGGTCGACCAGGACGAGGCGTTCGTCCTGACGGCGCACGACCGCCAGGAGCCGATCGAGATCGGCAACGGTGTCGACGAGAACGGCGTCGAGGCTCCCAACCAGCGGGTGCTCAAAGTACGTGCCAAGGTGTCCCGGTTCTACTTCGGCGACAACGTGCAGAAGCCCACCAAGGGCGAGCTCGAGGCCGCGCACGAGCACAACGGCCACGGTCATGCCGAACTCGAGTCGGCCGACGGTGATCGTACGAAGGAGGTCCGGGCCGGCAGCGGCGGCACCGGATCCGGCGGCTCCGAGCACTGAGACCCAGCAACCACGACGGCTCGCGCACTGGCCGGCCGCCCCTCCCCAGGGGTGGCCGGCCAGTGTCGATTCTCCGGCCGGGCTGCCCGGGTCCTGAGCGTGCCTGACAGCCCGGGTCCTGAGCGTCCGTGACAGCCCGGGACCTGCCCGGCCCGTCCGGGCCCTGCCCGCGCCGTCAGCCCAGTCCTGTGCGTGCTTCGCCTGGCGCTCAGGGGCAGCGCGGCCAGCCGGGCGCCGGGCGACGCCCAGGGCACACAGCACGGCGCCAGCTGCACGCCAGACCCGGAGAGAGTCCATCCCGCACGCCCTACGGCGGCCAGCGCCAGCCGTACCGCGGCGATGAGAAAGGCCGGTGTCCTCGACCCTGGGTCGAGGACACCGGCCTCTCAGATGTCCGAGCGGTCCTGGGTCAGCTCAGCGCGCTGCCCCTGGTCCACTCCTGCCAGTTGAAGTTCCAGTCGCCGAAGCCGTTGCTCGGCTCCATCTGGTTGCCGTCCGGGCTGTGGACCTCGACCGGGTCGCCGACGTGGGTGACGGAGTACAGCCAGCCGGAGTCCTCCGTGCTCATGCCCACACACCCATGGCTGGTGTTGGCACTCCCCTGCGAGCCGACCGACCAGGACGCGGAGTGGAGATACTCGCCACTCCAGGTCACCCGGACGCCCCATCGCGCCACGAGCCGGTAGTTCTCCGGGGCCCCGATGGCCTCGTTGGTGAAGACGATGTTCTCGGCCTTCTCCAGGATGACCTTCGTACCGTTGCGGGTCCGCCACCCTGCCTTGCCACCGGTGACCGGGATCGTCCTGGCGAGCTTCCCGTCGATGTAGACGCGAGCGTGGTGGTCGGCGAGGTCCACCTTGGTGACCACGGAGTTCGCGATCGTGAACTTCCGCACCTTGTCCTTGATCCCCCAGGCCCCGGCGCCTGATCTCACACCACGCAGGTTGGCCTTCAGCGTCACCTGCGTGTGTGCGGGCCAGTACGACTTCGGTCGGAAGCGGATCTCCTTGTCGTCGAACCAGTGCCACGATCCTTCGACCGGTTGCGAGGTCTCGACCTGGAGCCGCTTCTCGACACTTGCCCGGTCCTTCACCGGTTCGGTGAACTTCACCTGGATCGGCTGGCCGACCCCGACCGTGGCCCCGTCGAGCGGCAGGATGTCGGTGCCCAGCACCTTCGTCGGGCGGATCGTGCTGAACGTCTGGATGACCTCGGTGGACTGGCCCTCGGCGTTGACCGCGGCCGCCTCCACCCGGTACACCGAGTCCGGCTCCAGCACCATGCCGGACGCCCAGGTGGTCTTGCGGGCGCCCAACCCCCCTCTGAGCTTGCCGTCAGGACTGGTCACCTTCACCCGCGTGAGCGTGCCGCTCGCGGCGCTCACCTTGACCACAGCGTCAAGCGGGACGTTGACCATGTTGTCGGCAGGCGCCACTGTGATCTTCGCGGACGTGTCGATCGGCGCGGCCGCTGCGGCACGCTGCTCCGGTCGTGCGTTTGCTTCGATCGGCGCGCCGCCTGATCCCGACTGACAGCTGCCCACCACCACGGTGGACAGCGCGACAGTAAGAACCCCGAGCGCTCGCGCCGCTGGCCTCCAGTGCCCCCGTTGTGCCATCTCGACTCCCCTATGCCGGCGGCCTTGGTCAGGCCCGCGCAATCCCCTCGTGAAGGAATCCTTCGTGAGAAAAGACGTCCTTTGCCCGTGAGAAGTTGCTCGCCGAACTGTGCAACACAAAAGATTACCGAACCGAGCGCCGCTGCGACGCTTAGTGAGCGTGTTCTCCTCGGTAGTACTCGAATACGAGACCAAGAACGGACACCGTGCCGAAACCGGCACCGATCAGGAAAAGCCACCATCCGAAGACGATGCCGAGCACGCAGACGGCCAGGGACAGCCCGCAGAACAGCGGCCACCAGCTGTGCGGGCTGAAGAAGCCGAGTTCCCCCGCACCCTCAGCGATCTCGGCGTCCTTGCGGTCCTCCGGGCGCGGCCCGATCCGCCGTGCCGTCAGCAGGGCGTAGAACGCGACGAGCAGGGCCAGGAGCGTGGTCAGCACGAGTGCACTGGTGCCGGTCGGGTCGTGGGAGAGGAACCAGTAGATGGGTGTGACAATTACGAAAAATACGGCGAGGATCGCGAAGATGATCCCTTCGACCTTCACGAATGATCCTCCCCATTCTGGCTGGCCGTACTTTTCTGTCCGGTGATTGATTCGGCATGCTCACGTCGGCCTGACAGTTCAGGCGTATCGGTCAGAGACTTTCCCTCGACCTCATGCAACTCAAGTAGGGCTATCTCCGGATGATGCAGGTCGAATGCAGGTGATTCAGAGCGAATGCGCGGCATCGACGCGAAATTGTGACGCGGGGGCGGCGACGAGGTAGCCCACTCCAGCGAACGGCCCCATCCCCACGGGTCGTCGACCTCCACACGCGGGTTCCTGGCCGAGCGGATCACATTGAGCAGGAACGGCAGCGTCGACATGCCGAGCAGGAACGCGCCGACCGTCGACACGACGTTGAGCGTGGTGAAGCCGTCGGCCTCCAGGTAGTCGGCGTACCGGCGGGGCATCCCCTCGTTGCCGAGCCAGTGCTGGACCATGAACGTCAGGTGGAAGCCCACGAACAGCGTCCAGAAATGGATCTTGCCGAGCGTCTCGTCGAGCATCCGCCCGGTCATCTTCGGCCACCAGAAGTAGAAGCCGGCGAACATCGCAAAAACGACCGTGCCGAATACGACGTAGTGGAAGTGGGCGACCACGAAGTAGGTGTCGCTCACGTGGAAGTCCAGCGGCGGCGACGCGAGGATCACCCCGGTGAGCCCGCCGAACAGGAACGTCACCAGGAAGCCGATGGCCCAGAGCATGGGGGTGTCGAAGGAGATCGACCCTCGCCACAGCGTGCCGATCCAGTTGAAGAACTTGATGCCCGTCGGCACCGCGATGAGGAACGTCATGAACGAGAAGAACGGCAGGTTGACGTTGCCCGTCACGAACATGTGGTGCGCCCACACCGCCACCGAGAGCGCGGCGATCCCGAGCGTCGCGATCACCATGCCGATGTAGCCGAACAGCGGCTTGCGGCTGAAGACCGGCAGGATCTCGGTGATGATCCCGAAGAACGGCAGCGCGATGATGTAGACCTCTGGATGCCCGAAGAACCAGAAGAGGTGCTGCCAGAGCATCGGTCCGCCGCCGGCCGCGTCGAAGACGTGGGCGCCGAACTGGCGGTCGGTCTCGAGCATCAGCAGGGCGCCGGCGAGGATCGGGAACGCGATCAGCACGAGGATGCTCGTCACCAGGATGTTCCAGGTGAAGATCGGCATCCGGAGCATGGTCATGCCGGGTGCCCGCATGCAGAAGATCGTCGTGACGAAGTTGACGCCACCGAGGATCGTGCCGAGACCGGCGAGATAGAGACCCATCACCCAGAGGTCGCCGCCGACGCCAGGGGACCGTTCGATGCCCGAGAGCGGCGCGTAGCCGGTCCAGCCGAAGTCGGCCGCGCCACCCGGCGCCAGGAAGCCGGACAGAGCGATCAGGCCGCCGAAGAGGAAGAGCCAGTAGCTGAACATGTTGAGCCGCGGGAACGCGACGTCGGGTGATCCGATCTGCAGCGGCATCACGACGTTGGCGAACCCGACGAACAGCGGGGTGGCGAACAGCAGCAGCATGATCGTGCCGTGCATCGTGAAGAGCTGGTTGTAGAGCTCCTCGCCCTTCTGGGAACCGAGGATGTCGATACCGGGACTCGCCAGCTCCGACCTCATGAGCAGCGCCATCACGCCGCCCACGAGGAAGAACCCGAACGAGGTGATCAGGTAGAGGTGCCCGATGACCTTGTGGTCCGTGGTCGTGAGCCAGGAGACGACCACACTTCCGGCGCGGCGCTGTCGCGGCCTGGGCGGCGCCACCTGGGTCGCCCGCGGGCGTTCACCGAGAATCGTCATTGGACCGCTCCCTCAGCTCCCTCGGCGCCACTGCCTTCCTCGACACCCTCTTGAGTCGTCGAGCGTTCGCTCCCTGTCGCCTGACCGGTCTGGCCCCGGGCCCGGAGGCGTTCGAGGTGCGCGATGTAGTCGTCCTTGCTCACCACATGGACGGTGAAGAGCATCTGCGAGTGGTAGACGCCGCAGAGCTCGGCGCACTTCCCGGCGAACTTGCCCTCCTTGGTGGGCGTGAGCTCGAAGAAGTTCTCCTTGCCCGGGAGATGTCCAGCTTGAAGAGGAAGGCCGGGACGAAGAACGAGTGGATGACGTCGGGAGAGTTCAGCCGGAACCCCACCCGCTCGCCGACCGGGAGGTAGAGCGTCGGCAGCTGGTCGGGCGCGCCGGTCTCCCAGACCGTGCCCACCTGGGGCGCGTCGATGTAGTTGAAGGTCCAGCCCCACTGCTGACCGACGACGTTGACGACGTTCCGTGGCGGGTCGTTGCGGTCGCCTTCGAGCACGGCGTTCTGGTCGCGCACCGTGAAGTAGAAGAGCACCGCGACGATCACGAACGGCACGGCGGAGTAGAGGATCTCGATCGGCAGGTGGTAGCGCGTCTGCGGCGGCACCGAGTCGTCGCGGCGACGGTAGGCGATCACCGCCCAGATGATCAGGCCCCAGACGACGGCGCCCACGATCAGGGCGGCGATCCAGGCGCCCTGCCACAGGCTCAGGACGTGGGTGGCCCGGTCGCTCGCCGGCGGCGGCATGCCCAGCCGCTTCCACACGTCGACATCGGCGGAGGAGCATCCGCTCACCAGCCACGGACACGATCCCCACGAGCGCGGCGAGACAGGCCCTGCCCCGGACACGGCGTGGCGCGCGATCGCCAGCGTTCGACCTCACGGGATGCCTTTCTCCTCGACCCAGCGCGGCACCGGACCGTCACCGGTCGGCGCACAGCGGTGCAACCTCGTCGTATCAGCGACAGAACCCTACTCGGGTGACTCTCGCGCCAGCGACGCACCCCGTCGGGCCGGACCGCCCGTCAGGCGGGCTCGGGAGCCGCTTGGACGGCGGAGGTGCGGCCCCACATCGGCCGCGGCGGTCTCGCCGTAGACCTCCGCCAGCCGGCTGAGGAAGGAGCCGTCCGCCAGCTGGTACTCCTGGGGCCCGGGGTCTCGATCACGTGGGTGGCGAGCAGGCATCCGACCTGGGCGGCGCGCTCGGTCGACAGGCCCCACCGAGGCCCGCGAGGAAGCCGGCGCGGAAGCCGTCGCCCACGCCGGTGGGGTCGGCCTCTCGCTCGGGCCGGAGCGCCCGGGACGTGGAGGGTCGGCTCGCCGGCCTGGTCGATGCGGACGCCCTTCTCACCGAGCGTGGTGACCCGGACCCGGACCCGGGAGAGGATCTCGTCGCTGGTCCAGCCGGTCTTCTGCTCGGTGAGTGCAGCTTCGTACTCGTTGCAGAACAGGTAGGTCGCACCGTCGACCAGGGAACGGATCAGTCACCGTCGATCCACGCCAGCTGCTGGGACGGGTCGGCCGCGAACGGGATAGCCCCGGTCACGGCACTCCTGCGTGTGCCGGACCATGGCGTCGGGGTCGTTGGCACCGACGAGAACGAGGTCGAGGCCGCCGATACGGTCGGCGACGGGTGCCAGTGCGATCTCGCGGGCCTCCGCCATCGCCCCGGCGTAGAAGGTCGCGATCTGGGCGTGCGTCGTGTCGGTCGTACACACGAAACGGGCGGTGTGCTTGACGTCGGAGACCCGGATCGAGTCGCAGTCCACTCCGTGCCGCTCCAGCCACGAACGGTAGTCGCCGAAGTCGCGCCCGACGGCGCCCACGAGGACCGGACGCAGGCCGAGGCGGGCCATGCCGAACGCGATGTTGGCGGCGACGCCACCGCGGCGGACCTCGAGCTCCTCCGCCAGGAAGGACACCGAGATCTTGTCGAGCTGGTCCACCACGAGCGAGTCGCGGAACCTGCCCTCGAAGGTCATGAGATGGTCGGTCGCGATCGATCCGGTCACCGCGATGCGCACGAAAGTTCCCCTTCGGCTGGAGATGGGCCACCTGCGTGGCGCTGCCACCCTACCGAGCCGCCCCGGCGCGCCACGCGGGTCACGGTCACAGGGGCTGCATTGGCGACCCGGGCCGACCGCCGGGTCAGTCCGCCGGCCCGGCGACCGGAACCCGTTCGCCGGTGGCAACGTCCCAACCGGAGTACGCCTGTCAGAAGAGGCGTACCGCTCCAGGGACCGCCTCGTACCACGCTCGGGAGGCACCTCATGAGGCTGCGCACCGCTGTTATCGCCCTCGCGTCCGCCGGAATCCTGCTCACGGGCTGTGGTGGCTCGACGACGGTCGAATCGCAACCGACGGCCGACGAGTCGGCGTCCAAGACGCCCTCCCCCCGGCCAACGCCGTCGGAGTCCGCGTCCGACAAGACGCCCGGCATGCCTCCGGCGACGCCGCCCGACGATCCGAACTGGAAGCCGAACATCACCATCGAGTCGGCGAAGGGCGCCCCGGAGAGCCGGACGGTCGTCCTCAGCTACACGCTCCCGACCCCCTGCTCCCCCGGCCTGCGCAAGGCCGACGTCACCGAACGCGCCAACTCGGTCACGATCAAGCTGCTCCGCCGCATGCCCCAGCCGGCCGACGACAAGCTGGTCTGCACCCAGGTCATCCAGAAGAAGTCCGTCGACGTCCAGCTCGTACGCCCCCTGAAGGGACGTACGGTCGTCGACGGCTCCTCCGGCAAGGTCGTCAAGGTCACGTCCTAGGAGCGCGACTTCCACTCGGCGCCGTCGGGGAACCGGAACCGTTCGAGCGTCTCCGGGCGCATCTCGGCCGAGAAGCCGGGCGCGGTCGGAGCGACGTAGGCACCGCCCCTGAGCACCGCGGGGTCGACGAAGTGCTCGTGCAGATGGTCGGCGAACTCGATCACGCGGTCGGGTGTGTGGCCAGCCACCGCCACCTCGTCGAACATCGCGAGGTGCTGGACCAGCTCGCAGAGTCCGACGCCACCCGCGTGCGGGCACACCGGCACCCCGAACTTCGCTGCCAGCAGGAGGATCGCGAGGTTCTCGTTCACGCCGCCGACCCGGGCCGCGTCCAGCTGCAGGATGTCGAGCGCACCCGCCTGCAACAGCTGCTTGACGACGACGCGGTTCTGGACGTGTTCGCCGGTGGCGACCTTGATCGGGGCGATCCCGTCGCGGATGGCCCGGTGGCCGAGGATGTCGTCGGGCGACGTCGGCTCCTCGACCCACCAGAGGTCGAACTCGCGGAGCTGGTCGACCCAGCTCACCGCCTCCGCGACATCCCAACACTGGTTGGCGTCCACGGCGATCCGTACGTCGGGACCGACTGCCTCGCGGGCGATCGTCAGCCGGCGGCGGTCGTCGGCGATGTCGCGACCGACCTTCAGCTTGATCTGGCGGAAGCCGTCGGCCACCGCCTCCCTCGCCAACCGGGTCGCGGTGGCATCGTCGTAACCGAGCCAGCCCGGGGTCGTGGTGTAAGCCGCCAGGCCCTCCGCGCGTAGCCGCCGCTCGCGTTCGGCCCGTCCGGGCTCGGCGCGGGCGAGCAGGTCACGCGCCTCGTCGGCCGTGAGGGCGTCACTGAGGTAGCGCCAGTCGACGCAGGCGACGAGCTGGTCGGGCGTCATGTCCGCCAACAGCTTCCACACCGGCTTGCCCGCCCGCTTGGCTGCGAGGTCCCAGACCGCGTTGACGACCGCGCCGATCGCCATGTGCATGATGCCCTTCTCAGGGCCGAGCCAGCGGAACTGAGAGTCGTAGACGAGCTCGTGGTAGACCGCGCCGAGGTCGGCACAGATGGCCTCGACGTCGCGTCCGACGAGTGCGGGCGCAAGGGCCCGGATCGCCGCGCACTGCACGTCGTTGCCACGCCCGATGGTGAACGCGAAGCCGTGCCCGTCGGGCCCGTCGCTGGTCCGCAGGACGACGTACGCCGCGGAGTAGTCGGGATCCGGGTTCATGGCGTCCGAGCCGTGCCAGCCCACGGACGTGGGGAATCTCACGTCGTGGACGTCTACTGCCAGGAGTTTCGGCACGCAGTCTCCTCTGGGTCGGGCAACGCGGTTCGGGCGGACCAGCACTGATTCTTGCGGCGGGAGCCGACAGCCGGAAGCCCCGGGCCTCACAGGTGCCGGAACCGGGCGAGTGGCGGTGCTGTCCGGACCCGGTGCCGGGACCGGTCGCCGATCGGGGGCGCGGACCGACATGAACCCATCTGATGACTATTAGGATCGCGTGTCAGCTTGCCGCGGATCCCAGGGGTGGTAGCGAGAACCTCTGGGCCCCGGGCGCGTCCGGCGGAGTGGAGCGAGGCAGGAATGAGCAAGCGGGCAACGCAACGACGCACGTTGGGCAGGAGCGACGTCGAGGTCACCGCGCTGGGACTCGGGACCGCCCCCCTCGGCGGGCTCTTCAACCACGTCGAGGACGAGACCGCGGCCGCGGTCGTCCATGCGGCCCTGTCCGCCGGGCTCACCTACGTCGACACGGCGCCGCTGTACGGCCACGGGATCGCCGAACGCCGGGTGGGAGCGGCCCTGGCCGACGCCAAGGCCGACTCCACGCTGGCGGGAGGCGGGCTGGCCGGACAGGGCCTCGCCGGCATCGGCCTCGCGGGCGCGGCACTGGCGGGTTCGGAGGTCGCCGGCGGGTTCGGCGAGGCGGCACTCGCGGGCACCGGCCTGGTCGGTCTCAGCCGCTCGTCGTACGTCATCTCGACCAAGGTCGGCCGGCTGATCGTCGACAACCCCGACGGAGAGTCCGACGGCTACGCCGACGCGCCGCCGTCGGAGGCGATCTTCGACTACTCCCCCGACGCGATCAGACGTTCCCTCGACGAGAGCCTCGAACGCCTCGGGCTCAACGCGGTCAACATCGTCTACATCCACGATCCCGACGACCACGAGGAGGAGGCGCTCACGCTCGCGTACCCGGTCCTGCACGAGCTGCGGGAGCAGGGCGTCGTGGGCGCGATCGGTGTCGGGATGAACCAGTCCCGGATCCCCACCCGGTTCGTCCGCGAGACCGAGATCGACGCCGTACTCCTCGCCGGTCGCTACACCCTGCTCGACCAGTCCGGAGCAGCTGACGTGCTGCCCGCCTGCCTCGAGCGGGGCACCTCCATCGTCATCGGCGGCGTCTACAACTCCGGACTCCTCGCCGACCCGCGTCCGGGTGCGACGTTCAACTACGTGGAGGCACCCGCCGGACCTGGTCGCCCGGGCACAGGAGCTGGCCGCGGTGTGCGCGCGCCACGACGTCCCGCTGAAGGCGGCCGCGATCCAGTTCCCGCTCGAGCACCCGGCCGTCGCGTCGATCCTGACCGGTGCGCGTTCGATCGAGGAGCTGGACGAGAACCTCGCGATGATCGAGTACGACATTCCCGCCGAGCTCTGGGACGACCTCGCCGCGGTGGGAGCCCGCCGCCATGGCCGCTGAGACGGCGGGCGGCGGTGCGGGCAGGGTCGATGCCCACCACCACGTGTGGGACCTGGACGTCCGCGCCGAACCCTGGATCGACGGCCCCGCGATGGCACCGATCAACCGGAGCTTCGGCCTGGACGACCTCGCGCCGCACGCCGAGGCAGCCGGTGTCACCACGTCCGTGCTCGTCCAGACGGTGAGCGAGGTCGAGGAGACCCGTGACTTCCTCGCCCTCGCCGCGTCGAGCGCCCTCGTGGGTGCGGTCACCGGGTGGGTCGACCTGACCGCTCCGAGCGTGGCCGACGCCCTCGCCGCGCTGGCGGAGGCGCCGGGCGGGCCTTACCTCCGGGCGATCCGGCACGGAGTCCAGGGCGAGGACGATCCGGCCTGGCTGTGTCGACCGGACGTACGCCGGGGGCTGGCGGCGGTCGCGGATGCCGGCCTGCGGTACGAGCTCCTGACGATCCCGGTCCAGCTGCCCGCCGTCCTCACCACGGTCGCCGACCTGCCCGGGCTGTCGTTCGTCCTCGACCACTGCTCCAAGCCGGCGATCGCCGCGGGCGAGACCGAGCCGTGGGCCGGCCAGGTCCGCCAGCTCGCCGCGCTCCCCAACGTCACCTGCAAGCTGTCGGGCCTCGTCACCGAGGCCGACTGGGCCACCTGGGACGTGTCGGCCCTCCAGCCCTACGCCGATGTGGTCCTCGACGCGTTCGGCCCCGACCGGGTGATGTTCGGCTCGGACTGGCCGGTGTGCACCCTCGCCTCGACCTACGCCGATTGGGTGGCCGCCGCCGAGGAGCTCACCGCACAGCTCGATGAGGACGGCCGGGCCGCGGTCTTCGGCGGCACGGCGCGACGCGTCTACGCCCTGGAGTCAGCTGCATGACCATCCGCATCGGCATCGCCGGTCTCTCCACCGAGTCCAGCACCTTCGCTCCGCACCGGACCACGCTGGCCGAGTTCCGGGTCGGCCGCGGCGAGGGACTGGCCGACCGCTACCCGTTCCTCTCCGGCTGGCGGCTGCCGGAGGAACCCGACGTGGAGTTCGTCCCGCTGCTGCAGGCGTCCGCCCTCCCCGGTGGCCAGGTCCTGCCGGAGGCGTACGACGCCCTGGAAGGCGAGCTCCTCGACCGGCTCCGGTCCGCGCTCGCCGAGGGCCCCTTCGCGGGGTTCTACTTCGACATCCACGGCGCCATGGCCGTCGACGGGCGGCAAGATGCCGAGGCCGGGCTGGCGGCACGGATCCGCGACCTGGTGGGACCCAGTTGCGTGATCTCGGCGTCGATGGACCTGCACGGTCAGGTGTCGCGGGACCTCGCCGCCACCGTGGACCTGCTCACGGCGTACCGCACGGCACCACACATCGACTACGTGAGACCCGGGAGCGCGCGGTCCGCAACCTCGTCCACTGCCTGCGCGAGGGCGTCCGGCCGCTGCGGGCGTGGGTACGCGTCCCCGTCCTGCTCCCCGGCGAGAAGACCAGCACCCGCGTCGAGCCGGCGAAGTCGATCTACGCCTCGATCGCCGAGACCGAGCGGCGGCCGGGCGTCCTCGACGCCTCGCTCTGGGTGGGGTACGCCTGGGCCGACGAGCCGCGGTCGGCCGCGACGGTGCTCGTCTCGGGCACTGACCGCGAAGCGGTCACCGCCGCGGCCACCGGCCTCGCCCGCGCCTGGTGGGACGCGCGTGACGACTTCGGTTCTGCGCTCCGGCCGGCCCCGCCGACTGGGCCATCGCCCAGGCGTTCGAGTCCGACCAGCGCCCGTTCTTCGTCAGCGACTCCGGCGACAATCCGACCGCAGGTGGCTCGAACGACGTCGCGTGGTTCCTCGGCCAGCTGCTCGCCACACCCGCCCTCGCGACCGGCGAACGGACCGCGATCTGGGCGAGCTGCGTCGCACCCGACGCCGTGAAGGCGTGCGTGGCCGCTGGTACCGGCGGGACGGTCAGCGTCGAGGTGGGCGGCATCTTCGGCGGAGGCGACCCTGTTCCCGTCGCGGGCGAGGTGACCCACGTCCGGAGGGACGACCCCGTGGGAGGCGACATCGCGGTCGTCCGCTCGGGCGGCGTCTCGGCCGTCCTCACCAGCCGCCGCAAGCCGTTCCACTACGTCGCGGACCTGCAGGCCCTGGGCCTCGATCCCGCCACGCACGACCTCACGGCGGTCAAGATCGGCTACCTCCAGCCGGACCTGTACGAAGCGGCCCGCGGCTGGGTGCTGGCGCTGACGCCCGGCGGCGTCGACCAGGACCTCGCGCGGCTCGCGTACCACCACGTCGTACGCCCGGTGCACCCGCTCGATCCCGAGCTGGTCGCACCGGACCTCGTACCCGTGGTCTTCGAGTAGGCGCCGCACCAGCGCACGACGCGCCGGGGGCGCGGCACCTGCCGTCGACCCTCATGATCATCTAGGGTGGTGTGCCTGTCGGCAGCGGGGAGCGGCATGGTCGGCGCCAGCCACGAGGACCCGACGGTCGGGAAGGCCGTACGCCAGGCGGCTTCGCGTGCCGTGAGCCGCCGGGCGGTGCTCCGGGGAGTCGGGGTCTCGTGCGTCGCTGCCGGCCTCGCCGGCTGCGGGCTCGACGGCACGGTGCTGGCGTCGGGCCCGACGATCCGGGTGGCGGTGAGCTGGAGCGCCGCCGAGCTCGCCGCGTTCCGCCGGCTGGTCGACCAGCTCGACCGGATCCCCGGCCAGTCACCGAAGCCGTACTCCGTCGCCCTCGTCCCGTTCGGCGACGACATCTCCGCGGCGCTGTCCGCCCGCGGCGCCGGACGCGTCGACGTCGTGATGCTGCCGCGGCCGGGGTTCGTGCCCGAGAACCTCGACGTCCTCGAGCCGCTGCCGCCGGGTGTGTGGCCCGACCCGCTCACGAAGGACACGTACGCCGCGGTCTGGCGTCCCATGCTCCTGCGGGCCGCGAAGCCGCAGGAGTGCGGCCTGGCGCCGACCGTACGCGCGGACCCGGGCGTGCCCTACGGCCTGCCGTTCAAGCTCGCCCACAAGTCCCTCGTCTGGTACCGCCGCTGCCTCTTCGACGCGATCGGTGCCGAACCCCCGACGACCTGGGACGCCTGGATCGAGCTCAACGCCCGTCTGGTCGGCTCCGGAGTGGCGCCGCTCGCCCTCGCGGGGGCCGACGGCTGGCCGCTCACCGACTTCTTCGAGAACGTCCTGCTCGGCGGCGCGCCGTGCGCCTACGACGCGCTCGCGCAGCCGGCCCCCCGACCCTGGGGCACGCCCGAGGTGCGCGAGGCGTTCCTGAGGCTCGGCGCCATGTGGAGCCCGGCCGGCGCTCTCTCGGGCGGGGTGCGCAGGTCGCTGGTCCAGCAGTACCCCGACGCGGTCCTGGAGGTCTTCCGCTACCACCGGGCCGCGATGACCGTCGCACCCGACTTCGCCGAACCGATCGTCCGGCGGTTCGGTGCCGACGACTCAGGTTGCGCGGACGACGTGGGGATCTTCGCCTTCCCGGGTCCGGACGAGAGTCACCGCCCGGTGATGGCCGGTGGTGACGTCGCGGTCCTCACTCGCCCCGCACGCCCCGAGGCGAAGGACTTCCTGAAGCGGCTCGCCCACCCGTCCGCTCCGCTGGCGTGGATCGAGGCCGACCACGGCTTCATCGCCGCCAACCGCGACACCCCGCAGCGGTACTCCCCCGAGATCGCCGCCTTCGCGCGCCAACTCCACGACGAGCCCTTCCACTTCGACCTGTCCGACCAGCTCGACGTGCTCGGCGGCAGGGAAGGCCTCTGGCGCGTCCTCCAGGACTTCCTCTCGCGGGTCGGCGACGGCGCGACGGACGAGGTGGAGGTGGCGACCGACGCGGCGGTCCACCGGTTGACCGCCATGGAGGACGTCCTGCTGAGGGACGCCGAGGACGCCGGCTGCACGACCACTCCCCGCAGCCGTCCGGCCAGGATCCCGTGCCCGCCGGAGGAGTCCTGATGGTCGTACAGACGCACCGTGGGCTACGCCTCGAGGTCACCAGCCGCCCGATGAGCGGCCGGCTCGTACCCGGACGGCCACCGCGCCGGATCCTGCGCTTCCTCCTCGGCCTCCCGGCGGCCATGGTCCTCGGGCTCCTCGTGGCACCGATGGTCGTCACGGCGTTCTGGGCGTTCCACGACGCCGGTGGGTTCACCGTCAACCACTTCCGCACCGTCCTCACCGACGACGCCGCCGGAGGGGCGCTGCTGCACACCGGGGTGTGGATCCTCATCGCGGTCGCGCTGGTGGTCGCGAGCTTCTTCATCGCGCTGCTGAGCTGGGAGATCGACCGCTGGTGGGTCGCGTTCATGGGCGTCCTGGTGCTTCCGTTCGGCGCTTCGGCGCTCGCCTCCGGGGTGGCGTTCCGGCTGCTCTTCGACCCGACGCCCGAACGCGGCTTCGCCAGCGCGCTCATCCCTGGCCTCGTCGACCCGAAGCCGGTCTGGCTAGGGCCCGGGCTCATCTGGTTCGTCCTGATCTCGGCCTTCGCCTGGACGTGGCTCGGCTTCGCGGTCTCCCTGTTCCGGGCCGGGCTGCAGGCGGCTTCCGACGATCCGGTCGAGACCGGGCGGAGCAAGCACCGCAAGCGCCGGAGCAGGAACGCCGGCCAGAGCAAGGACGGGACTGCTCAGGTGCGCACCAACGTGCGGGCCCTCCTCCCGGTCGGCGCCCTCATCCTGCTCACCCTGGTCGTGGCGGCCGCCCGGCTCTTCGACCTCATCCTCATCGCGACGCCCGGGCCCATGCAGGACGAGGTGGACACCGTGGCCGTGCACTGGTGGCGACTCACCGCACAGTCGCACGACCCCGGCCGACCTGCCGCGCTGGCCGTCCTGCTCTTCGGTGTCCTCGGCATCGTCGCCCTCGCGCTCAGCCGCGCCATGGGCGACCCGCGCGACGTACCCCCGCGACCACAGCGGTGGTGGCGCGACCAACCGACCGGCGGCGTGAGGTGGTGGACCGTCGTCCTCGGGATCGTCATCGCCGCCATGTGGGCGTTCCCGGTCGTCCTCCTGGTCGCCACGAGCCTCCGTACGCCCACCGATGCGGGCGCCGTCGGCTGGTGGGATCCCGGACGCGACGGGCTCTCGTTGGCCTCCGTCGAGCAGATCTTCGCCACCGGTCTGTTCGAGTCGTTGTTCTCCACCCTCACCGTCGCCCTCGGGGCCACCGCACTGGTGGTCGTCGTCGCCGTCCTCGCGGCACCCGCGCTCACCCTGAGCGTCAGCCCGCGCGTCGCCAAGGCGCTGGTCGCGCTGCTCACCGTGCTGACCGTCGCCCCCGTGCAGATGTACGCCGTACCGCTCCGCGACGCGTTCACGCACCTCGGCCTGACCGGCTCGCGGGTGCCGCTGATCATCGTCCACGCGGCCGCCGGTCTGCCGCTCGCCGTTCTCGTCGTCCGAGCCGCGCTCGCCGCCGCGCACGACACGCCCTCGCGCGACGCGCTGCTGGGTCAGACCGGGCCGGTCACCGCGCTGCGCCGGACCTGGGGGCGGGCGGGAGCCGCGTTCGTGGCCGTCGCGGTGCTCGAGTTCGTCCTCGTGTGGAACGACTTCATCATCAGCTTCCTCATCACGGGGCCCGGCTCGAGTCCGCTGACCCTGGTGCTGTGGGGCGAGGCGCGCCAGTTCGCCACCTCGGCCGGCACCGTCGCGGCCAGTGCCGTGATCTCGACGGTGACACCGGTCGTCGTCCTGCTCGCCACCTGGCGGCGCTGGGTGGTTCCGGGGCTGACCGGAGGGCTGCTGCGATGAGTACGCCGACCCCGCCCGGTGGTCCCCCCACCTCCGGCCAGTCCGGTCCGGCCGGACCCGGCACCGCCGAGCCGTCGACCGAGGTGGCGACGGACTCCGCTGCGGCGGCCGACCCCGGTTCTCCGGCCAACCCTCCAACCGGTTCTCCTCCCGGCGTGCCCGCCGGCCCTTCGAACGGCCGGGGGCGGCGCGCACCGCACCACGCGGACGTCTCGAGGGGCTTCCCGGGCCCCATGTTCACGGAGCCGACCGCTCCGTCCGCCGCCGAGCTCACCGAACCCAGGTCGGGGATCATCCGCAACACCCTGATCGGTGCGGCCACCGTCGTCGGCCTGTTCCTGCACGGACTCGCTTCCGACCTGCTGGCCGGGATCCTCGGCGGTGCCGGCTATCCCCCCTGGCTCAGCAGTCTCGTCAACACCACGGCCGCGATAGTCGTGGTGCTCCTGCTGGTCGTCTGGGCGGTGGGCCGTTCGCTCGAACGCCGGCGTCGGGTGGACCTCGCGCTCGACCGCGACCTCGTTGCGCCCGGCCCACCCATCCGTCCGGTGTGGCTTCGCCCGCGTCCGACGAGAGAGCTACCCGGCCCGACCGCACCCGAGCCGACACCGGGCCCGGACGCGCTCGTCGGCCGGGGCGCAGAGGTGGACTCGGCCGTGCGAACGGTCCTGCGCCACCGCATCGTCGCCGTCGTCGGCCCGCCGGGGGCCGGAACGTCGGCCGTCGTCGAGCAGGTCGTCGACAGACTTCTGAGGGACGGCCACACGACCACCCGGCGGATCGCGCCGTTCGACGTCCGCGGGTGGGCGACGACACCGGACGACGCGCCGACCATCGCCGGTCAGCTGCTCCCGACGTTCGGTCTGGCCGAGCCGGCGAGCGGCGACCTCGCGACGATGGACGCCGCTGCCGTCCGACTGCGCTCCTGCCTGGCCGACGACGGCTCGGTGCTCGTCCTCGACAACGTCACCGGAGACGAGCAGATCCGCTGGCTCACCAGGACCTGGACGAAGCGGCCGAACGCGCAGGAGGACCGCCCGGACGCTCCGGCGACCGGGCCGCTGCTCGTGATCGCGTACTCCACGGACGAGCCGACCACCACCACGACGTCCGGCACCGGCACCGGCACCGGCCAGTTGACCGATGACGGGGCGAGCGTCGACCTGCCGGCCCTGCGCGAGGAGTGGGTCGTCCGGCTGGACCCGCTCGAGCCCGACGACGTTGACCGGCTCTGGACCGCCCTCCTGAACCCACCGGACGGGGACGCCTGGCCCTGGTACCTCACCGACGGGCCGTTGATCGACTCTCTGCACGCCGCCTGCAAGGGAATGCCAGCCGCCGTCCACGATCTCGCCCGTGAGCTGGCCCGGCCGGGAACCTGCCTCACGTCCGACCGGGTTGTCGACGGACTCGGGAGGTCCGGCGACGAGGACCCACCTCGCGAACGGGTGTGGCACCTGATCCTGCACGCCACCACGAACCACGGTGGGCTGTCGACCAGGGCGACCCGGCTGGGTCGGGCGCTGGCCGAGCTTCCGGTGGCGGAGCTCACCGTCGAGGCGATCGAGGCTGTCCGGGCGGGAGTCGACCAGCTTCCTCTGCCCAAGGTCGTTCGCCAGACGCCGGCCTCGACGCCCGCGGGCGCTGCCGCGACGGGTAGCGCGGCGGACGAGGAGGTGGCCGGTGATCCGATCCAGGAGCTCGGCGACGCCTGCCTGCTCGGCCAGTCTCCGGTCGGTCGCTACCGCATGCCGCGCGAGATCCGCACCGCCGCCAGGGAGACGTTGCTGCAGCCGGGATCCGACCTGCCCGACCGCGTTGACCCGCAGGACGTGCGCGAGGCCGCCCTCGGCTCGCTGCTGCACCGGTACGCCGACCTCGCGGACCGGTGGAGCGTGCTCCTCGACAGCACCGCGCACGCCTCCTCCGCCGCCCGGTGGTTCCGCGCGGAGGAGCCGTTCCTACGCGCGCTCCTGTCCGGCGGCGTGCTCGGCCGCGCGTCGACCGAAGAACTCCAGCCAGCCACCGACCAGACCGAAGAGGACTCCACGAACGCGGACGCGACGGCGCTTCAGGCCGAGCGAAGACTGCTGGCCGACACCATCGACGACATCGGGAGGATCGCCGACGCGCTCGACGCGTGGTACGCCCGCCAGCAGCAGATCTTCGGAGCCGAGCAGGTCCACCTGGCCGTGCAGGACCTGGCCAGCCGTGCCACGCGCAACGACCTCGTACTCCTCGCGCGGACGCGGGTCGCGGCGGCTCGCCGCTGCTCCGGTGTGCTCCCGGAACCCGAGGAGCAGGTGCAGCAGGAGGGAAAGCCGGACCGGGGGCGTAGGCGGCTCCGCCCACCGCGGCCCGGGTCCCTCCGTGGGGGGCGGTTCGCATCGGCGCTCCAGGCCCGGCGGCACCACGAGCGCGCACTGGTCCTCCTCGCCAGGGCGGAACGGGCGTCACGGCCGGCCGATCCCGAGCTCGAGAAGGCGAGTGCCGAGCTCCAGCTCGCCTGGGCCAGGCTGCCGAAGCACGACGTCGCCGGCGAGGTGACCACGCTCCTCACGATGGCGGTCGCCTATCTCCGACAGGGACTGGCCGAACGCGCGACCGACCGGCTCGATCTGGCCGAGACCAAGTCCCATGACAGCGATGACGCCTCCGGGCTCGCGCACGTGGCGGAGCTCCGGGGTGTCGCGTCCTGGATGCAGGGCCGGTCGACCGTCGCGGTCGCCCAGTGGCAGCGTGCGATGGCCCAGTACGCCGACCTCGACGACCGTCACGGCGAGGCCCGCTGCCTGCAGCACCTCGGTTCGGCGGTCGTCGTCGCACCGGAGCTCGCCGGCCTGCTCGTCGACGAGTCGGAGCCCGGCACCCACGAGACCGGCGCCGGGGCGGACGGTTGGAGCGGCACCCGCCCTGGCCCTCTCGACGAGCTGGTCGCCGTCCGCCACGGACACGCCTGGCTCGAACGCAGTCAGCTGATGCGGGCCGGTCATCCCGGACCACGCGCCGCCGAGACCTACCTCCGGCGCGCTGATGCCTGGATCGAGGGGGCCCGGGAGCCGGCCGGCTCGGCGGGCCGGACCCGCTCCCGCCCGGCGACCGACGTGCCACAGGACCTGCCGGCGCGCCGTCCTCGGACGAACGAGCCGTCGCCGGCCGACAGCCTGCTCGTGGCGATGCGCCAGTGGTTCCGGACCCACTTCAGCTGAGCTGGCGTCGTGAGGCATCGGGCGGGCCGGCCATACTCGGTCCCGTGAACCAGCCACCACAGGACCACCTCGTCATCGAAGGACGACTCGAGCCCGGCGCGCCCGACTGGGTGTATCTCCCCGTCGAGGTGCCGGCCGGGGTCTGCGAGCTCGCGGTCCGCTACGAGTACGACCAGCCCGAACCCCCGGCCGGGCTCCGGGGCAACGCGCTCGACCTCGGCGTCTTCGACGAACGGGGCCACGACCTCCGGCCCGAGGCCGGGCCGGCCCGAGGGTTCCGCGGCTGGTCGGGAGGCGCGCGCGACTCGTTCGTGATCAGCGCCACGGAGGCGACGCCGGGGTACCTGCCAGGACCGGTGAACCCGGGGACGTGGCACGTGCTGTTGGCCCCCTACACGGTCGCCCCGCAGGGCCTCACGTACCGCGTCGAGGTGACGCTGCGTGCGGGCGAGCCGGGACCCGCGTTCGTTCCGTCGTACGCACCGGACCGCGCAAGGGGCCGCGGCCGCGCGTGGTACCGCGGCGACCTCCACATGCACACGGTTCACTCCGACGGGGAGCTGCGGCCGGACCAGCTCGTCGCCGCCGCCCACGACGCGGGCCTGGACTTCGTGGTCTCCTCCGAGCACAACACGCCAGCGGCGGCGAGCAGCTGGGGACGGCACGCCCGCGAGGACCTCCTGATCATCGACGGCGAGGAGGTCACCACCCGCAACGGGCACTTCGTCGTTGCCGGGCTCCCGGCTGGCACGTGGGTCGACTGGCGGTTCCGGGCCGTTGACGAGGTACTCCCCCAGGTCCTCACCGGGATCCATCGTCAGGGTGGGCTTGCGATCGCCGCCCATCCGTTCGCGCCGTGTCTGGGGTGCGCCTGGAAGTTCGGGCTCGAGGGCTTCGACGCGGTTGAGGTGTGGAACGGCGCGTGGACGCCGGACGACGAGATGTCGCTGCGGCACTGGGACGCGACGCTGGTGGCGGCGGGCCGGAATTGGCTCCCCGCCGTCGGAAACAGCGACTTCCACGGCGGCGACGACCGGCTGGGACGGGGCCAGACCGTGGTGCTGGCGGACGACCTCGCCCGTGGGCCGATCCTCGACGCCGTACGCGCCGGACGCAGCTACGTCGCAGAGTCGGCGGAGGTCGAGCTGGAGTTCTCTGCGACCGCAGCTGGGAACGTCGCCGGGATCGGCGACCGACTGGTGGTGCCGGGCAACGCGGACGTCCGCGTCGACATCGCCGTCCGCGGCGTGCCCAATGGGGTGGTGGAGTTCGTCACCGACGAAGGCACTCTTGCTCAGGTGCCGCTGCCGGCCAGCGGGGATGGGGTGGCCACCTGGACGACGAGCGCGCAGGTGTCGGGATACGTGCGTGCGCAGGTCCGCCACCAGGTGCCGGGACCACTGCCCTTCGCACCGATGGCGGCGTTCACGAACCCGATCTTCCTCGAGCCCGCCTGAGCCGCCCGTCCCGCTGGCTCAGCGGTACCGGCGGCTCAGCGGGACTGCGGGGTTCGAAGACTCAGTGGAACGAGTCGCCGCAGGCGCAGGAGCTCGTGGCGCTCGGGTTGTCGATCGTGAAGCCCTGCTTCTCGATGGTGTCGACGAAGTTGATCACCGCACCCTGGAGGTACGGCGCACTCATGCGGTCGACGATCACGTCGACGCCGCCATAGGCCTGAACGACGTCTCCGTCGAGCTGACGCTCGTCGAAGAAGAGCTGGTAACGCAGGCCCGAGCAACCGCCCGGCTGCACCGCGAGGCGGAGTCGGAGGTCGTCGCGACCCTCCTGGTCGAGGAGGTTCTTGACCTTGACAGCCGCCGCGTCGGTCAGGACAACGCCGTCGGCCTTCTGCTCCTGCTGGTTCAGGTCGCCCTGAATGGTCATACCTCGGACTCCCGTGGTCTGGTTGCCGTCATGTCTGCAGGCGTCAACACCCGCCGCGGCACCGACATTCCGGTGCACCGTCCCCATGGTTGCACAGCGGGCCGGTCACGACCCCCTGCGGGACCAGGTCCGGGCCACCCGCTCGGCGAGTGCGGTGAGACTCTCACGCGCCTGCGTGAGCGCGGTGTCCCGACCGACGAGATCCACGAGGGAGTAGGCGGACTCGACGCCCATCGCGCGCATTTCTCGCGAACCGACCAAAACGTCGCCGGCGAGGACCACGCACGGCCGCAGCGCCCTGGCCGCGACGTCCGCCACGCCGGACACGACCTTGCCGCTCGCGGACTGGAAGTCGAACGCTCCCTCGCCCGTCACCACGACCTCGGCCTCGCCGGCCCGCTCGGCCAGGCGTACGGCATCGACGATGGTCTCGATGCCTGGCACCCGTTTCCCGCCGAGGAGGAGCAGGGCGTAGCCGAGGCCGCCGGCGGCGCCCGCGCCCTTGGCGTCGGCGAGCGGACGGTCGGCCTGATCCGCCAGCCGTTCGAGGGCCGCGTCGAGGACGACCAGCCGGTCCTTCGCCACGCCCTTCTGGGGCCCGAAGATGTTGGTCGCGCCGCGCAGCCCGAGCAGCGGGTTGTCGACGTCGCTCGCGGCGAGCAGCTCCACGCCGGACAACCGTTCGCGGGCCGCCGCGAGGTCGATGCCGCTCAGGCCGGCCAGGGCCGCGCCACCGGTCCGCAGGACTCCTTCCGGCTCGGCCGTCGCGCCGAGGGCCGCCAGCATGCCGGCTCCCCCGTCGTTCGTACCGCTGCCGCCGAGCCCGACGACCAGTCGCCGCGCGCCGGCGTCGAGTGCCTCCGACACCAGCTCGCCGACGCCGTAGGAGGTCGCCTCTTCGGGACGGCGGAGTTCTTCCGGTACGAGGGCCAGGCCGCACGCCTGCGACGACTCGATGTAGGCCGTACCGCCGGTGAGCAGGAGCGTCGCGGGCGTCGGGTCGCCCAGCGGGCCCGACACCGTCACCGCGTGCAGCTCACCGCCCAGTGCGGCATGGAGGACGTCGACGAACCCCGGGCCGCCGTCGGACATCGGGACGGTGACCACCGTGTCGTCCGGCGCCTGCCGACGCCAGCCGTCGGCGATCGCCTCGGCCGCCTCGACGGCGCTCAAGGTACCCGCGAACTTGTCAGGAGCGATCAGGACGCGCACGCCCGCCATCTTGGCGGGTGGCGACCTCGGAGGCGAACCCGGGGCGGTACGCACGGGCCGGCGGATCCGCTCGGACCGGGTCGCACCCGGAGCCGGCGTTACCGGCCGGACTGCCATAAGGTCGCAGGCGTGCTGATCCGGCCCATGCGCGACGACGACATCCCGGCGGCGCGAGAGCTGTCCCACGCCGCGATGGAGCTGGTTCGCGCGACGACCCGCCCACCCGCCGTCCCCGGGCCGCCGTCCGGCCCGCCGACCCCGGAGTGGAGCTCCCTGTGGACCCGGCGGGCCAAGCATTTCCTCCGGCACGACCCCGACGGGTGCTGGGTGGCGGACCTCGACGGCGAGGTGGCGGCGGTCGCGATGTCCCTTCGCCGCGAGAAGCTCTGGGGCCTGTCGGCGTACTTCGTCCACCCCGACCGCCAGGGTGTGGGCATCGGCGCGGCGCTGCTCGACGCGGTGCTCGGCTACAGCCAGGGGTGTCTGCGCGGGATCATCATCTCGACGGCGGACCCGCGCGCGGCACGCAGATACCGGCTGGCCGGCTTCACCCTGCATCCGATGATCCGGATCGGCGGCACCGTCGACCGCTCGGCCCTTCCCGTCGTCGACGGCGTACGCGAGGGCGGGCTCGGCGACCGCGACCTCTGCGACTCGATCGACCGGCGGGTGCGCGGTGCTGCACATGGTGTCGACCACGAGTTCCTGTGCGGGGAGTTCGGTCTCCTCGTCTGCGACACCCTCACCGGGAGCGGCTACTGCGTCGTCGACGAGACCGGCTCCCCCGTTCTCCTCGCGGCGACCACGCGCCGGGTCGCCCAGCGACTGCTGTGGTCGGCGCTCGCCCGCTCACCCGCGGGCGCGCAGGTACGAATCGACTTCCTCACGGCGGCCCAGGAGTGGGCGGTCGACGTGGCGCTCGCGGCACGGCTGTCGCTGCGGACGGAGGGCTACCTCTGCCTGCGGCACATGCGGCCGCCGGCGCCGTATATCCCCTCGGGAGCGTTTCTCTGACGGAGTGCTCCCCGTCCACGGCCACCTAGAGGCCGGGCGCGCCCCAGACCGGGAACCAGCGGGACAGGTCGCCCTCGACCCGCAGGTCGTTGGTGACCAGCCCCCGGATCTGCAGCTCCAGACCGTTGTCCCGCCGCTCCCCCGACTGCGGCGCGAAGGGGTAGAAGCTGCCGCGCTTGTAGAGGTAGACGAGGGCGAGCCGTCGCCCGTCGGTGTCGCGGAACGCCACCATCGAGCAGAGCAGCGCCGGCCCGAACCCGGCAGCTTCCAGCGACGAGTTGACCGCGTGCAGGTCGGTGACGAGCGCCGACATGTCGGACGGATCGCCGCGGCTGACCAGCCAGGTGAAGCCGAAGGAGTCGTCGACGCGCTCGACCTCGGGCCCGTTGTCGGCGTTCAGGAGCTCCTGGATCTCCGACTGGGTGGTCGCGAAGGCGCCGCCCTCCGCGGCGCGATAGCAGACCGATCCGACGCCGGTCGGACGGAACGCCGTCGCGGCCTCCAGCGTCAGCGCCGCCTGCGGCAGTCCGAACAGCTGGTCGAGGTCGGGCCGCTTCGGCTGGGTACGACCGAGCAGCGCGTCGAGGAACTTCATCCGCGCAGCCTCTTTTCGTCGGGCAGCTGTCAGAGCATCGGCTTGCCGAGCTCGGCGCTGACCTGCGCGAGCCGCTCGAGCCGCTGCTCGGTGGAGGGGTGGGTCGCGAGCAGGTTGCCGAGCGACTTGCCCACGGCGGCCGGCGCGAAGAAGAACGCCTGGGCCGGCTGGGCCCGGCGGAGGTCCCGCGTCGGGATCTGAGCGATGTCGCCCGAGATCTTGGTCAGCGCCGACGCGAGCGCCGACGGCTGCCCGGTGAGGTAGGCGCCGGCACGGTCGGCGGCGAACTCGCGGTAACGCGACAGCGCCCGGGTGAGCAGGAAGCTGATCACGTAGACCGCGATACTCGCGAGCCACACCACGGCGAACACCATCGCGGCGTTGTTGTCGCGGCTGCGGCCGAGCCCGGAGTACATGCCGAAGCGAGCGATCAGGCCGGCCAGCACACCGAGGAACGACGCGATCGTCATGACCGCGACGTCACGGTGGGCGACGTGCGACAGCTCGTGGGCGAGGACGCCCTCGAGCTCGGCCCGGTCGAGCCGCCGCAGGAGCCCTGTGGTCACACAGACCACGGCCTTCTTGGGGTTGCGGCCGGTGGCGAACGCGTTGGGCATCTCCGTGTCGGCCACCGCGACCCGCGGCTTCGGCATGTCGGCCAGGGCACAGAGCCGGTCGATCACGCCGTGCAGCTCGGCCCACCGAGGATCCTCGGGGTCGATCACGTGCGCGCCCATCGCCGCCAGGGCGATCTTGTCGGAGAAGAACCACTGGGCCACCAGGAAGCCGCCGGCGATGATGACCACCCAGGCCCAGCTGAGGCCGGCGACGATCAACCCGGCCATCGCCGCGACGTACAGCAGGCCGAGCATGAACATGACTATGACCATGCGAGACGTCAGGCCACGGTCGGGCAGAAATCGTGTGCGCGCCATCTTTTCTTCGCTCCTCGAGTCACTTCATACGACGACGCGCGAACGCCCGAATGTTCCCGGCGCCCGCGCGTACGGCGTACGAACGTGACAATCCCGACGTACCTCTCGCGTCCCGGCCCAGTGGCCGGTCGCGGGGTCCGCCGGCGGGTGGCTATCCGGGGATCAGCCCTTCCTCGCCGAGTAGCTCCTTGACCTCATCAACCGTCGCGTCCTCGGGCGGGAGGAACAGGTCGGAGTCCTCGAGCGAGTCGTCAGGGAGCTTGGTGCCAACGGCACGGACCTTGTCGAGCAGCGCACCGAGCGCGGCCCGGAAGGCGTCCTCGTCGTCGGCGTTGACCGCGGCTTCGAGTCGGCCGTCGAGTTCGTTCAGGGCCTTCAGGTGCTCGTCGGGGACCTTGAGCTGGCCCTCACCGAGAATGCGGACGATCACGATCCCTCACCCTGCCTCTGTGGCTCCTCCGGCGCGGGCGTGGCCGGCTTGGCAGACTGCGGCGTGGCAGACGACGGACTCTGGCCGGAGTCGGTGGACTGGCCCTCGATCTGGCGGGGCGGCTCGGCGCTGCCGCCGCCGATCTGGGCCTTCATCGCGGCGAGCTCGCTCTCGACGTCGTTGCCCGCGGCCATCCGCTCCAGCTCGAGCGAGATGTCGTCCTTGCCGGTGCCCGTGACGTCGTCCAGTGCACCGGAGGCGAGGAGCTCGTCGATCGCGCCGGACCGGGCCTGCAGCTCGGCCGTCTTGTCCTCGGCCCGCTGGATCGCCATGCCGACGTCGCCCATCTCCTCGGAGATACCGCTGAACGCCTCGCCCACCTTGGTCTGTGCCTCAGCCGCGGTGTAGGTCGCCTTGATGGTCTCCTTCCGGGTGCGGAAGGCCTCCACCTTGGCCTGCAGGCGCTGCGCGGCGAGCGTGAGCTTCTCCTCCTCGCCCTGCAGCGTCGCGTGCTGTGTGCTGAGGTCGGTGAGCTGCTGCTCGAGCCCGGACCGGCGGGTGAGCGCCTCCCGCGCGAGGTCCTCGCGGCCCGCGCCGAGCGCCTTCTGCGCCGAGTCCTTCATCTTGCCGGACTGCTGCTGCAGCTGGTTCATCTGGAGCTCGAGGCGCTTCCGGCTGGTCGCGACGTCGGCAACCCCGCGCCGAACCTTCTGGAGCATCTCCAGCTGCTTCGTGTACGAGTAATCGAGAGTTTCGCGCGGGTCTTCGGCGCGGTCCAACGCCTTGTTGGCTTTCGCGCGGAAGATCATCGCGAAGCGGTTGAGAATACCCATTGAGGTCGGCCGCCCCCTTCATCTCCAGGCCGGTCGGTCGTGGATGCCGGCGCCGAGTCGGCTCCGGATGCCATGCTGCCTGCGATCACCCTATGCCGCGGAGCGGGCGAGAGCGACCCCGCCTCTCCGCTGGTCACACCGGCGATGACCGGGCGGACGAACGACGAGGGACATCCCCTAGGGGACGCCCCTACGGGCCCTCGGCGCAAGCATTCCGGCGTAAAGGCACCGTCAACCGGAAGGACCACCCAAAGGCCGCAGGAAGACCGTCGCCCGGCCGCGACCCATCCACGGCGGACGCGCGGATCCTACGCCTCCTCCGAGCCGTTACGCTGTCGATCGTGTTCCGACGTCGTACGACCACCGAGGCGACACCCGCCGAGGCACCCGAGCCCGCCGCCGAGCCGACCACCGAGCGCCGCACCGAGGCCAAGGGCCGGCCCACACCCAAGCGCCGCGACGCCGAGCAGGCCCGCAAGGCCAGGGTGTCGGCTCCGCGGGACCGCAAGGAGGCCATGCGCCAGCAGCGGGAGAAGTCCCGCGCGGAGCGGGCCAAGGTCCACCAGGCCATGGCGACCGGCGACGAGCGCTACCTGCCGGCCCGCGACAAGGGTCCCGTGCGCCGGTTCACCCGGGACTACGTCGACTCGCGGCGGACGCCGGCGGAGTACCTCCTGCCGTACTTCCTGGTGATCTTCATCGTCATGACGATCCCCATGAGGGGGGTCCAGGCCATCGCGACCTACCTGTGGTTGGTCGCGATCGTGGTCGTACCCATCGACCTGTTCCTGATGGCGCGCCGACTCAAGCGCGAGCTGCAGACCCGCCTCCCCAACGAGAGTCACCGGGGCGCGGTGTCCTACGGCGTGATGCGGGCGACGCAGATCCGCCGGCTGCGGCTGCCGAAGCCGCAGGTCAAGCCCGGCGACAAGATCTGACCGAGCATCGCCGGCGAGCTACTCCGCCGGGTGCAGGCTCATCGGACCGTAGACCTCGCGACCGGCCTCGAGCAGCACCACCTGGTCGACGCCGACCTCCACGAGGTCTCGCCAGCATTCGCCGACCCAGCTCTCGGCGTCGCTCTGCGACGGGAACTCGCTCCGCGCGAACTCACCTGCGTCCACCGTGTTGCCGTCAGCGTCTTCGAGTCGCCAGGTCCAGGTCATGGCAGCCGAGCCTATAGAGCATCGGCGTGCTTTGACTTCACGGCGTGGCCGTGAGAATGTCCGACCAGCACGACGTCATGATCGGGGACGTACGCCACGACACGCCCCCGTCAGGGAAAGCCGGTCCGAGTCCGGCGCTGACCCGCAACCGTAGACCACGTGCCCGACAGCTCTTCCGCTCCACGTCGGGTGTCCGTGGTGAGCCGGAGCACCTGGTCATGACGACCGGCTCCACCACACCCGTCGAGGTCTACGGGCGGAGTCCGGGTCACGTACCCGAGCCCTGCCCTCGGCTCCTGGCACTTCCGCGTCCAGGACAGCCGGGGGCGTTCTCGTGTCCGGTCCCGGTGGCCGCAGGCCGTGACCGAACACCTGGAGGACACCCGATGAGGCGCGAGCCCCGGACCCGCAGGCGCCGTGCCACCGGCCGGCCCTTCAGCACACCGAGCAGCCGGCCGCTGAGCGCCCTGCTCCTGAGCACCCTGGCGACCACCCTTCTGGTCGGGCTCTTCACCGCCGTCGTCGGAGGCGGCACCGCGGAGGCGGCGGCGTACCGCTTCTGGGGCTTCTACCAGTGGAAGAAGTCCGCCTGGACCTTCGCCACCGTCGGCGCCGACGCGGTCAAGCCCGCGGACGGCACCGTGGAGGGCTGGCGACTTGCCGTCTCGGGTGAGGGTTCGCCACGCGTACCGAGGGCGGACGGCGACTTCGACCAGATCTGCGCCGGCACGCCGAAGGCAGCCGGTAAGAAGCGGGTGGCCGTCGTACTCGACTACGGCCTGGCCGAGGAGGAGCCCAGCGGCACCACCCCGCCCGCACCCCGCGGCGACTGTGCGTCCGTCGACACGGCGGCGAGCTCGGCGCAGGTGCTCGCCGCGGTCGCGCAGGTGCGTACGTCCAAGAGCCTGGTGTGCGGCATCGACGGGTTCCCCGCCGCCGGCTGCGGTGACCAGGTGGACAAGGCCCCGGCGGTGGCCTCTCCGGAGCCGGCCGTGCAGCTCGCGCTCCCGGCCGCTGCCACCGAGCCCGACAAGTCCGAGACGCCGAAGGCGTCCGAGCCGGCCGCTGCGGAGGACACCGACGACACCTCCGGCGGGATCCCTCTGGTGCCGGTCGCGGGTGCGGCCGTCGTGGTGGTACTCGTGGTCGCCGGCCTCATGATGCGTCGCCGGCGGGCCGCCGACCAGGACGGCTGAACCGGATGCGCGCCGTCCACAACCCCACGCTCCCGCGGAATCTCCACCCCGGGGCCTGGTGGTTGTGGGCGGTCGGCCTGGCGACGGCGGCCAGTCGTACGACGAACCCGGTGCTCCTCGTCCTGGTGCTCGCCGTCGCGGGCTACGTCGTCGTCGCACGGCGTACGAACGCGCCGTGGGCCCGCTCGTACGCCGCGTTCCTGAAGCTGGGGCTGGCCGTGATCGTGATCCGGGTGGTGTTCCAGGCGGTCTTCGGCGCCGCGGTGACCGGGCGGTCGGTGCTGTTCACGCTCCCGGAGCTCCCGCTGCCCGCCTGGATGCAGGGCCTTCGCGTGGGTGGTCCGGTGACGGCCGAGGCGTTGGCGTCGGCCTGCTACGACGGCCTCCGCCTCGCGGCGATCCTCGGCTGCGTCGGCGCCGCGAACGCGCTCGCGAACCCCAAGCGGTTGCTGAGCAGTGTTCCCGGTGCGTTGTACGAGCTCGGCGTCGCCGTGGTGGTGGCGATGACGTTCGCGCCGCAGCTCGTGAGCGACGCGGCACGCGCCCGGGCCGCGCGACGGTTGCGCGGGCAGCCCGACCGCGGGCTGCGTTCGGTCCGTTCGACCGCGGTGCCGGTCCTCGAAGGTGCGCTGGAGCGCTCACTGGCCCTGGCCGCCGCGATGGACTCGCGGGGGTACGGCCGGAGGGGCCCGGTGGCGCGCCGGACCCGGCGGCTCACGGGCGTCCTGGTGCTGGGTGGCCTGCTCGGCATGTGCGCCGGGGCCTACGGCCTGCTCGACGCCGGCGGCACCGAGGTCCTCGGCCTCCCCCTGCTGGTTGCCGGCGTCGCTGTCGCCGTGGCGGGGCTCGCCGTGGGGGGTCGGCGGACGCTGCGGACGAAGTACCGGCCGGACCCGTGGGCTCTCCCCGAGTGGGTGGTCGCGGGTTGCGGTGTGACCGTCGCGGGCGCCTTCGTGTGGGCGTCGGCGGCCGGTGTCGACGGGCTCGCCCCGCCGACCATGCCGCTCACCCTGCCGACGCTGCCGGTCGTACCCGCCCTCGCCGCCCTGCTCGCCCTGGCACCCGCCTGGTTCGCACCGCCACCACCGCGGCCCGACGGTGGCGAGCCGGGCCCACGGCGGCCCTCGCGCGCGGAAGCGTCCGGATCGGTGGAGGTGCCGGCGTGATCCGGTTCGAGTCCGTCTCCGTGGTCTACCCGGGGAGCACGACTCCGGTCCTGCGCGACGTGTCGTTCGAGGTCGGCGAGGGCGAGCTGTGTCTCGTCGTCGGCCAGACCGGCAGCGGCAAGACGACCCTGCTGCGGGCGATCAACGGGCTGGTCCCCCACTTCACCGGAGGGACGCTCGGCGGTCGGGTGCTGGTCGACGGGCGTGACACGCGGACCCACCGTCCCCGCGACCTCGCCGACGTCGTGGGCGTGGTCGGGCAGGACCCGCTGGCCGGGTTCGTGACCGACACGGTGGAGGACGAGCTGGCGTACGGCATGGAGTCGCTCGGGCTGCCACCCGACATGATGCGCACCCGCGTCGAGGAGACGCTGGACCTGCTCGGGCTGGCCGACGTCCGGTCCCGTCCGATCGCCACGCTGTCCGGCGGACAGCAGCAGCGGGTCGCGATCGGGGCGGTCCTCACGACGCATCCCCGGATCCTCGTCCTGGACGAGCCCACGTCGGCGCTGGACCCGCACGCCGCCGAGGACGTGCTGGCGGCGCTGCAGCGACTGGTCCACGACCTGGGGGTGACCGTGGTGGTGGCCGAGCACCGGCTGGAACGCGTGGTGCAGTACGCCGACCGGGTCGTCCTCGTCCCGGGCCTCGGCCAGGCGCTCGCGATCGGCACTCCCGCGGCGATGATGGCGCGTTCGGCCGTCGCGCCCCCGGTGGTCGAGCTCGGCCGGCTCGCCGGTTGGGACCCGCTGCCGTTGAACGTCCGCGACGCCCGCGGCCTCGCCGGCCCGCTCCGCGAGCGGCTGGGATCGGCGAGTCCTCCGGTACGCGCCGGCGTCGGCGTCGGCGTCGGCGTCGGCGCCGGCTCCGGCGCCGAGAGTGGAGTCGCGGTGGGCGGGGACGGCGTGGGAGCGATGCCCGCGGCCCGCCCGGTCGGGTCCGTACGCGGGCTGCTGCTGCGCTACGGCGGGCGGCGTTCGACGGCCCGGCCCGCGCTGAGAGACGTCGACCTCGACATCGCTCCCGGCGAGATCCTCGCCCTGATGGGCCGCAACGGCGCGGGCAAGTCGTCCCTCCTGAACGCGCTCGTCGGACTCGTGAAGCCGGCCGGGGGGACCGTCCGCGTCGACGGCGTGGACCCCGCGACCGCGAGACCCGCGACGATCGCCGCGGCCGTGGGACTCGTGCCGCAGGAACCCGGTGACCTGCTGTACGCCGAGACCGTCGCCGCCGAGTGCCGCCAGGCCGACCGCGACTACGGCGCCGTTCCGGGCCGCTGTGCGTCCGTGCTCGCCGAACTCGCACCGGACGTACCCGCGGACCAGCATCCACGCGACCTCTCCGAGGGGCAGCGGCTGTGTCTCGCGCTCGCCGTGGTGCTGACCTCCGCGCCTCCGCTGCTGCTGCTCGACGAGCCCACGCGAGGACTCGACTACCTCGCCAAGCGCCGGCTCGCCGCGATCGTGCGCCGGCTCTCCGCGCCGGCCGAGGCCGGCGCGCGTCCGCACGGGATCGTCTTCGCCACCCACGACGTCGAGCTGGTCGCCGAGGTCGCGACCCGGGTCGTGGTACTCGCCGACGGCGAGGTCGTCGCGGACGGCCCGGTCAGCTCGGTGGTGGCGGCGTCGCCGACGTTCGCTCCGCAGGTCGCCAAGATCCTCAGGCCCCTGCCGTGGCTCACGGTCTCCGACGTCGCGGCGGCGCTCGAGACCGCGTAGTACGACCGTGTCGGCGAGGCCGACACCAGCCGCTGTCCTCCGGCTGCGACGCCGGTCGGTCGCCGCGCTGGTGTTGGCGTCCGGCGTCGGCGTCCTCGGCTACGGCTGGCCGTTCGTCGCGGGGACGGCCAGCTCGTTCGGTGGGCATTCGGCGGACGCGCCGTACCTCTTCGTCATCCTCCTCCCGCTCACGGTGGCGGTCGTGGTCGCCGAGCTTGCCGAGGGGACGATGGACGCCAAGTCGGTGGCGATGCTCGGAGTCCTCGCCGCCGCGGGAGCCGCCCTGCGCGCCCTGAGCCCGGGCACGGGAGGCTTCGAGCCGACGCTGTTCCTCGTGGTCACGGCCGGCCGGGTGTTCGGCGCGGGCTTCGGCTTCGCGTTGGGCACAACGGTGATCCTCGCCAGCGGGCTCGTCACCGGCGGAGTCGGTCCGTGGATGCCGTTCCAGATGGTCGGGCTCGCCTGGGTGGGTCTCCTCGCCGGCTGCCTGCCCAGGGCGTACGGGCGGGTCGAGCGGTGGCTCCTCGCGGGGTACGCCGCACTGGCCGGATTCGCGTTCGGCGCCCTGTTGAACCTGTCGTTCTGGCCGTTCTCGACGAGCCTCCCGACCGGGATGTCCTTCGTGCCCGGCGCTTCAGCGGCCGCGAACCTCGCGCACTATGCCGCGTTCTATGTCGCGACCTCGTTCGGGTGGGACCTCGTGCGGGCGGTCGTCAACGCCGTCCTCGTCCTGGTCGCCGGGCGTCCGGTGCTGGCGACCCTGCGGAGGGCGGCGCGGCGGGCGGCGTTCGGCGCGCGGCCGGACTTCCATCCCGCGGGCGTCAGCCTCCCGCCGGGCGACCGCCAGGGCTGACCAGCGCGCTCACCAGCCCGTAGCCGACCGCCTCCTCGGCGGTGAGGAAACGACCGCGCCGAAGGTCGTCAGAGATCGCCTCGGCCTGACGGCGGGTACCTTCGGCGAGGAGTTCGACGAGGGCGTCTCGCAGCCGCAGGTGCTCGCGGGCGTACGTGTCGACCTCGCTGGCCGTGGCCTCGATCCGTTCGGCCTTCGGTTCGGTGAGCGCGAACCGGGCGTGGGGGTACGCCACGCGTACGGGCGCCGCCGCCAGGACGCCGAGCGCCGCGCCGCTCACCTCGCCGACCGCGACGACGGTGAGCTCCACGCCCAGCATCCGAACGGTGTCGGCCAGGCTCAGTGCGGCACCGAGGTCGGCACCTGGACACGCGAGGTGCAACCGGATCGGCTGGTCCGCAAGGGCTTCGAGGGTGAGCAGCTGGGCGGCGGTGCGGGTGGCGAGGTCGTTGTCGAGGAAGCCTTGCGCCTGGACCACCCGGCGCTCGAAGAGGTGCTCCTGCACGTAGCTGTCGAACGTCGTCGGCCGGTCGTCTCTCATCGGCTCCTCCTGGGATCGCGGGAGTCGTGGCCTTTCTCGGGTCCGAGCCGGACGTCGACCTGGCGCCCCACAGCCGCGGCGTACCGCTCCAGGGTCGACAGCCGGACGTCGGCGTCTCCTCCCTCGAGCCGCGCGACCGCCGACTGGGACGTACCCATCCGGGCGGCGACCTGGGTCTGGGACAGGCCCGAGCGCCGGCGGAGCTCGACCAGTTCCGCGGCCAGCTTCCGGCGGCGTACCGCCATCTGCCGGAACCCCGGCATCACCGGGAGGTTCGCGTCCTCGGCGTCCTCGGCGCCCTCGCCCGGGGCCGCCTGCGACTCGTCGTTCATACCGGCAACGCTATCTCGAGAATGAGATATCCACCAGCAACTCAGGACCGCTCGGCGGAGCCTCTCAGGCGGTCGGCGAGGCGGACACGAACGGCGGGCGCTCGACCACGAACGCCTCCTGCCTCCCGCGGATGTCGACGGCGACCTGCGTACCCTCCCCGATCCCGGCGGCGAGCAGTGCGAGCCCGACCCCGGTGCGCAGGGTCGGCGAGAACGTCCCGCTCGTCACGGTGCCGACCGGTGCGCCGTCGGCGTCGACGACCGTCATGCCCGGACGCGGGATGCCACGCCCGACCGCCGACAGGCCGAGGAGCCGCCGGGCGGGCCCGGCCGCGCGCTCGGCGACCAGTGTCGACCGCCCCCAGAACGCCGGCTTCTTCCATCCGACCGCCCAGCCGAGCCGGGCCTGGACCGGGGTCACGTCGAGCGAGATGTCCTGTCCGTGCAGCGGATATCCCATCTCGGTCCGCAGCGTGTCGCGCGCACCGAGGCCGCACGGCACGAGACCGTACGGCTCCCCCGCCTCGAAGAGCGCGTCCCACAAACCCGCCGCCGACTCCGCCGGCGCCACGAGCTCGTAGCCGTGCTCGCCGGTGTAGCCGGTGCGGCAGACCGTGAGCGCGGCGTCCTTCCACGGGGCCTCGACGAAGGACATGTACGCGTGACCCACCGGAAGGCCCGCGCTCGTCAGCAGGTCGTCACTGCGTGGCCCCTGCACGGCGAGGATGGCGTACGCCTCGTGCTGGTCGACGACCTCGACACCGGTCGGAGCCTGCTCGGCCAGTCGACGTACGACCTCCGCGCAGTTGGCGGCATTGGGCACCAGGAAGACCTCGTCCGGCCCGACGAAGTAGGCGATCAGGTCGTCGACGATGCCACCGGTCGCGTCGTCGCAGCACAGGGTGTACTGCGCCTGGCCGGGTGCGATCCGGGCCAGGGAGTTCGTGAGGGTCGCGTCGACGTACGCCGCGGCTCCCGGCCCGTGGACCCGCGCCTTGCCGAGGTGGCTGACGTCGAAGACGCCGACACCCGACCGGACGGCCTGGTGCT
Organism: uncultured Actinomycetota bacterium; assembly: GCA_963721745.1. GTDB lineage: Bacteria > Actinomycetota > Actinomycetes > Propionibacteriales > Actinopolymorphaceae > Thermasporomyces. Next base: position 1,022,524 of record CAVRKO010000013.1, read on the forward strand.
CCTTGAGCACACCTCCACCGGAGTACTCGAGCGGCATGTCCCAACCACCGAAGGCGGCGAACTTCGCGCCACGTGCGACGTGCCGGTCATGGAGAGGCGAGCGTGTCATGACGGCGAACCTACCGGCAGGTTCCCCTGGGTTCCCCATCCGCGTCGCTGACGCGTAGCATCCGCGCGAGTCCTCTGACAGCCGTCGCGGCCGGCCACGCCCGTCTGCTCCCGCGCTCAGGGACGCCACCACGACAAACTCCAGCCGGCTTCGCCATCGATCACGAGGAGACGATCAAGCGTGAGTGTTCCGGGTCCGAGCATCACCGTACGCAAGGCAGCGGCCACCTCGACGAAGGCCAACGCGGTCGTCGTCGGCGTCGCACCCTCCGACGGAGGTGTCGCCCTGATCTCCGGCGCGGCCGACATCGACGCGGCGTTCGGTGGCTCGCTCGCCACGACGCTCGAGTCGCTCGGCGCCAAGGGCAAGGCCGAGGAGGTCACGCTCCTCCCGTCGGGCGGCAACCTCGCCGCACCCGTTCTCGCCGCGGTTGGGGTCGGCAGCACCGAACCGTCGCCCGAGGTCCTCCGCCGAGCCGCAGGCGCGGCCGTACGCCGACTCACGGGCAAGGCCGGCTCGGTCGCGTTCGCACTCGCCTGCGGCGACGCCACCGGGGTCGGCGCGCTTGCCGAGGGTGCCCTGCTCGGCGCGTACGCCTATGACCGCTACCGGTCACAGAACGGCCGGCCCACTCCCCTCAGCACCATCACCCTCCTCACCGACCAGAGCCGCGACAAGGCCGTCAAGGCAGCCTTGACGAGGGCCCAGGCGGTCGCCCGGGCGGTCAACCTGACCCGCGACTGGGTCAACACCGCCCCCTCCGACCTTTTCCCTGCCGCGTTCGCCGACCAGGCCAAGGCCGAGGCCAAGCGGGCGAAGCTCGAGATCGAGGTGCTCGACCACAAGGCGCTCGCCAACGGCGGATACGGCGGGATCATCGGCGTCGGCCAGGGCTCCGAACGGCCGCCCCGCCTGGTCCGGCTGAGCTACCGCCCGGCCAAGGCCAAGAAGCACCTCGCGTTCGTGGGCAAGGGCATCACGTTCGACACCGGCGGCCTCTCGCTCAAGCCCAACGAGGGCATGACCACCATGAAGTGCGACATGGGCGGCGCGGGCGCGGTCCTCGCCGCCGTGCTCGCCGTCGCCGAGCTCGGGCTGCCCGTGGCGGTGACCGCCTACGCACCCATGGCCGAGAACATGCCGTCCGGCTCCGCGCAGCGACCCTCCGACGTCCTGTCGATCTACGGCGGCAAGACCGTCGAGGTGCTCAACACCGACGCCGAGGGTCGGCTGGTCCTCGCCGACGCGCTCGTCCGGGCGGGCGAGGACAACCCGGACGTGATCGTGGACGTGGCCACGCTGACGGGTGCCTGCATGGTCGCCCTGGGCTCGCGCGTGTTCGGGATCATGGCCAACGACGACGCCCTCCAGCGCCGCATCCATCAGGTCGCGGGGCAGGTCGGAGAGGACGCGTGGCCGCTGCCGATCCCCGAGGGCAGCCGCGAACGCCTGGAGTCGAAGGTCGCCGACCTCGCCAACGTCGCCGCCCAGCGGTACGGCGGTGCGCTGGTGGCGGGTGCGTTCCTGCGGGAGTTCGTCGCCGACGGCATCCGCTGGGCCCACCTCGACATCGCCGGTCCGTCGTACAACGACGGCGCGCCGTACGGCTACACCCCCGCCGGTGGCACGGGTAGCGGCGTACGGACCCTCATCGGTCTCGCGGAGGCGGCGGCCGCAGGCGAGCTGTGACGCCGGAGGTGCCCGGCGCAGCGCACCGGCCACGCCGGGTGCGCGCCGGGCACCAGCGTCAGATCCTGGTCAGCCGGCAGGCCGGGTGCCGGCCTCACCGGCCTCACCCAGCGGCTTCTTCTCCGCGGCCGCCCGGCTGCTGTTCCACGCCCGCATCCGCTGGGGGTAGCCGACGACCTGGGCGTCGTAGCTCGGGACCCCGAGCTTGTTGGCGAACTCGTGCGCGAACCTCGCGCTCGGGACCCGCCGCCGGGTCCACTCCCCGTCGGACGCGACCAGGAGCAGCGTCATGTCCGTGACGGCCGTCCTGGGCTCGACGAAGCCCTCGACACCTCGCCGCGTACGCGCGAAGTTCTCGAGGTGTGCCTTGTCCTCACCGCTCCACCCCGGCCGACGGGCACCGGACCCGCGCGAGCGGGAGCGGCGCCGGAACCACCGCAGCATCGACCGACCTCCCTGTGGCCGCAGGCCTCGCCCGGGTCGAGGCCATTCGTCCGCGGAACGCATCAAGTGTGGCCCAGGTTCCGCACCGGCGCACGCCGGCCCTGGCGGAGGGTGCGAAGCGGCCCGGAACGCCACCTCCGGGTCACCCGGAGAGGACCGTTTGGCCACCTACGTACGGAGGGTGGAAAGATGACGGTGACGTGACGGTCCCGTGCGAGCCACGAGAGCGTCGAACCCACGTTTCCGATCAACGGCACGGAGGACCCCGTGGCGGACAACGCCGGCACCTCGTTCGACCTTGTGATCCTTGGTGGAGGCAGCGGCGGGTACGCGTGCGCACTGCGCGCGGCCGAACTCGACCTCAAGGTCGCCCTCATCGAGAAGGACAAGCTTGGCGGCACCTGCCTCCATCGGGGCTGCATTCCCACCAAGGCACTGCTCCATGCCGGTGAGGTCGCCGACTCCGCTCGGGACGGCACCGACTTCGGCATCCGCTCGACGTTCGAGGGCGTCGACATGGCGGGCGTCAACAAGTACAAGGACGGCGTGGTCAACCGCGCCTTCCGCGGCGTCACCGGCCTGATCAAGAGCCGGGGCATCACGATCATCGAGGGCGAAGGTCGTCTGGTCGCCCCGAACGCGGTCGAGGTCAACGGCACCCGCTACGAAGGCGCCCACGTCGTTCTGGCCACCGGGTCCTACTCCCGCACCCTGCCGGGCCTCGACATCGACGGCGAGCGGATCATCACGAGCGAGCACGCCCTGCTCCTCGACGACGTGCCGCGGTCGGTGATCGTCCTCGGCGGCGGCGTCATCGGCGTCGAGTTCGCGAGCGTCTGGCGCTCGTTCGGCGCGGAGGTCACGGTCATCGAGGCCCTGCCGAGGCTCGTACCCGTCGAGGACGAGGCCTCCTCCAAGGCAGTCGAGCGGGTGTTCCGCCGGCGCGGCATCACCACCAAGACCAACACGCCGTACAAGTCCGTCGAGCGCACCGAGAACGGCGTCCGCCTCACGGTCGAGTCCGGTGAGACCTTCGAGGCCGACCTGCTGCTGGTGGCGGTCGGCCGCGGGCCCACGACGGCCGGCTTCGGCTTCGAGGAGGTCGGCCTCAGGATGGACCGCGGCTTCGTCACGACCGACGAGCGGCTGCGTACCAATCTCGAGGGTGTCCGCGCCGCCGGCGACATCGTGCCCGGCCTCCAGCTCGCGCACCGCGGCTTCCAGCAGGGCATCTTCATCGCCGAGGACATCGCGGGGCTCAACCCCGCGGTCATCGACGAGACCGGCATCCCCCGGGTCACCTACTGCGACCCCGAGGTCGCTTCCATGGGGCTCAGCGAGGCCGACGCCCGGAAGAAGTACGGCGACGAGGGTGTCGAGACGTTCACCTACGATCTGGCCGGCAATCCCAAGAGCCAGATCCTTCGGACGCAGGGCTTCGTGAAACTCGTCCGGGCGAAGGACGGGCCCGTCGTCGGCATCCACATGGTCGGCGCGCGGGTGGGCGAGCTCGTCGGAGAGGCCCAGCTGATCTACAACTGGGAGGCGTTCCCCGAGGAGGTCGCCCAGCTGGTCCACATGCACCCCACCCAGAGCGAGGCCATCGGCGAGGCTCACATGGCTCTCGCCGGCAAGCCGCTGCACGTGCACGGCTGAGCCTCCCGACCCACGGCTCGCACCCAGGACTTCGAAACAGGACAAGGAGCAACGATGCCGGTCTCCGTCACCCTCCCCGCGCTCGGGGAGAGCGTCACCGAGGGAACCGTGACGCGGTGGCTCAAGCAGGTAGGCGACACCGTCCAGGCGGACGAGCCGCTGCTCGAGGTCTCCACCGACAAGGTCGACACCGAGATCCCGGCCCCGGCGTCCGGCACCCTCGTCCAGATCACCGTCGGCGAGGACGAGACCGTCGAGGTCGGCGCCGAGCTGGGCGTCATCGGGTCCGACAACGAGTCGGCCGACGCCGCACCCGCCGAGCCGAGCCAGCCCGAGGACACCCAGGAGGAGTCCGCGGCGCAGGAGCAGCAGCCCGAGGCGCAGGAGCAGCCTGCCGAGCAGGCAGAGCCCGCGCCGGCCGAGACGTCCGCGTCCAGCTCCAACGGACAGGCGACCGGCGCCAACGGCCAGGGCACCTCGGTCACCCTCCCCGCGCTCGGGGAGAGCGTCACCGAGGGAACCGTGACGCGGTGGCTCAAGCAGGTAGGCGACACCGTCCAGGCGGACGAGCCGCTGCTCGAGGTCTCCACCGACAAGGTCGACACCGAGATCCCGGCCCCGGCGTCCGGCACCCTCGTCCAGATCACCGTCGGCGAGGACGAGACCGTCGAGGTCGGCGCCGAGCTGGGCGTCATCGGGTCCGAGAGCGGAGCGGGTACGTCTCAGGAGGCGCCGCCCGAGCCCAGGCCCGCGGCGCAGCCCGAGGCTCGGCAGGCCACGCCCGAGCCGAAGCCGGCCGCGCAGCCCGAGGCACGCCAGGAGGCGCCCGCCCAGGCGCCGACACGCGCACCCGAGGCCCCCACGCGGCGCGAGACCCCGCGCGAGCAGCCGTCCGCGGCCGGTGACGGAGGCGCCGACGGCGCCTCCGCGCAGTACGTCACGCCGCTCGTCCGCAAGCTCGCCGCCGACCACCAGGTCGACCTCGCGAGCATCACGGGCACCGGTGTGGGCGGCCGGATCCGCAAGCAGGACGTGCTCGACGCCGCGAAGGCACGCGAGGAGGCCTCCGCGCGCACCTCCCAGGAGGCGCAGGCGGACCAGGGCCGCCCGGGAGCTGCGCCGGCAGCCTCGGCTCCGGCCGAGCCGAGCCCGCTCCGCGGCACCACCGAAAAGCTCAGCCGGCCGCGGCGCGTCATCGCTCAGCGGGTGCACGAGTCGCTGCAGAACACCGCGCAGCTGACCACGGTGGTCGAGGTCGACGTCACCGCGCTGGCCCTGATCCGCGACCGGGTCAAGCGGGCGTTCCAGCAGCGCGAGGGCGTGAAGTTGTCCTTCCTGCCGTTCTTCGCCAAGGCGACGCTCGAGGCGCTCAAGGAGCACCCGAAGCTCAACGCCACGCTCGACGTCGACAAGGGCGAGGTCACCTACCACGGCACCGAGAACCTCGTGATCGCCGTGGACACCGAGCGCGGCCTGATGGTGCCGGTCATCCACGACGCGGGCGATCTCAACGTCACAGGGCTCGCCAAGAGGATCACCGACCTCGCCGAACGCACCCGCACCAACAAGATCACGCCGAACGAGATCTCCGGCGGAACGTTCACGATCACCAACACCGGCAGCCGCGGTGCGCTGTTCGACACGCCGATCTTCTTCCAGCCCCAGGTCGCCATCCTGGGCACCGGCTCGGTCGTGAAGCGGGCCGTGGTGGTCGACACCCCGCTCGGCGAGACCATCGCCATCCGGCACATGGTCTACCTCGCGCTGAGCTACGACCACCGGTTGATCGACGGTGCCGACGCCGCACGCTTCCTCGTGGCGGTCAAGACCCGCCTGGAGGACGGCAGCGTGGCGGCGGAGTTCGGCGGCTGAGTGCGCACGCGGCCGCGGCGGCCGGGATCGTTCGGGCCCGGCCGCCTGTGTTCGCACACCCGAGGGACGGGGCATGGGTGAGTCCATGCGCTACGTCCTCGCGGGGGCGTCCGGCTTCCTCGGCAAGGCGCTGACCGCGCAGCTCACCGCCGACGGGCACGACGTCACCCGCCTCGTACGCCGCGAACCCGAGGGTCCGCACGAGTCGCACTGGGACCCCGCCCACGGTGAGGTCGACGCCGGGCTCATCGCCGGTGCCGACGTGGTGGTCAACCTCGCCGGAGCGAGCATCGGGCGAGTGCCCTGGACGGCGTCCTACCGCCAGACCCTGCTCCGCAGCCGTACGACGACCACGAACCTCCTCGCGACCACGCTGTCCGCGGTGCCCGAGCCACCCGTCTTCGTCGCCCAGAGCGGGATCGACTACTACGGCAAGGACCGCGGACCCGAGGACCTCGACGAAGACGCCGAGGCTGGCGAGGGTTTCCTGGCCGACCTCTGCCGCGAGTGGGAGCAGGCGGCCGCGCCGGCCGAGCTCGCCGGTGCCCGCGTCGTCCGGCTCCGCACCAGCATCGTCCTCGACCGATCCGGCGGGATGTTCCCGCTGATGACCGTGCCGTTCCGGCTCGGGTTGGGCGGCCGGCTCGGGTCCGGTAGCCAGGTCATGACGGTGATCGCGTTGACCGACTGGATCGGCGCCGTCCGGTTCCTCGTCGAGCGACCGGACTGCCGCGGGGCCTACAACCTCACACTCCCCCACCCGCCGACCAACGCGGAGTTCACCGCGGCGCTCGGCGCCGCCCTGCATCGCCCCACCAGGCTGCCCGTACCCGGAGTCGCGATCCGGACCGCACTCGGTGAGCTGTCGGAGGGCGTGTTGGGGAGCGCGCGGGTCCTGCCCAGGCGGCTGCTCGAGGCGGGTTTCTCGTTCGCGGCACCCGACGTGACCACGCTGGTTGACTCCGCCCTGCATCGAGGCTGAACGGTACGGACAGAGGCTCGCAGCGCAGACTGACGAAATTGCGGGACGGGCAGCGGTGGCACGGCGATGCCCTTGTTTTGTTGGGCTTCGCCACTCCGCAACCACCGCATCGGAAACTGACGACCAGAGCCTCGAGAGACGCCGGAAGGGCACTGGCGAGGACACGCCGACGAGCACCTCCGGAAGCCACCCGTCCACCGCAACCTCACCGACGGCTCGGTCTGGCGCCGCCTCAGGCCGCAACGATGCGGGCGATCCGCCAGTCGGCGGCCGGGCCGCGGACCAGGGTGATCCGTCGGGTCTTGACCTCGCCGGCGGGCTGGCTGGTGCGTTCGCCGGACTCCTCGACCACGGTGTAGGCCTGGAGCTGGTCGACGACCTCGAGATCCACCCGACTGCGTCCGGCGGACACGACGTGGAGCTCGGTGATCTCGAGGCGAAGGCCGTCGATCCGACATGCGGCCCGCACACACTTCTCGATCTCGGCGCGGTCCTTGGCGAGGAGGTCCGACCCGGCGACATAGACGGCGTTGAGCCGGTCGGGGTCGGGGGTCGCGAAGGCCCGCGCCCGGCGCTGGTCGAGGGTGGTCAACACCTCGAACCAGCGCGCCTCCGCCGGCGCCATGCCGGCAGGCGCGTCGACCGGGCCGGGCCTGGTGGTCTGGCCGGGAGTGCCTGGTCCCTTCGGCCCCGGCGCGGGCGAGGAGGAGCCGCTCGGCTTCCCCGTCGGCTCACCATCCCGCGGCGAGCGGGACGCGGTGGGTGCGACCCGGGCGGCGGCATCGCCACGGGCCCCGGCCCGATCCTCCCCGGACGCCTCCGGCGGTGCGGCCGGCCGGGAGCGGTTGGCCCACGCGATCCCTCCGGCGACCGCTCCGCCGACGAGCACGAGTGCCAGACCCCCGGCCGCCACCAGCAGGCCGATCCGGCGACCCTCGCCGTCGTCCGCAGCGTCGGGATCGTCGTCGTGGGGGGCTGCACCGCCGCCGAACGCAGGCGCCGACGCGGGCTCGGTTGTGCCCGCAGGGTCGCCCGCACCGTGGAATCCCCCCGCGAGGCCGCGGGCGAATGGGTCCGCGGGCGGCGCCGTCCCCGGACCAGCCGCACCCGGTGCAGACGAGGCAGGCTCGGAGGTGCCGCCTAACGCGGCCGCGATGTCCGCGTCGGTGAGCACCAGCCCGACCGGGAACCGGACCGGCGCGGGCGGCGAGGCGGCGTAGACCAGGTCCGCGAACTGGCCGGCGTCAGGACGTCGCGCCGGTACCGGCTGCAGGCCGGCCGAGACCGCGTGCACGAACTCGGCGGGGACCCCCGGGGCGGCCTCGTCGAGCGGTGGTCGAGGCTGACCTGGACGCGGCGACATCCCGGTCAGGGCGGTGTGGCACACGGCGGCCAGCGCGTAGACGTCCCCCTCGGGGCGTGGGCCCGATCCCGCCTGGCCCATCGGATCGGAGTAGCCGTGCGTGCCGAGCGCCTCGGGACCCTCGACCAGCGCCAGCAGGCCGAGGTCAGCGAGCAAGGGGCGTCCCTCTGAGGTGAAGACGATCGACTCGGGCGTCAGGTCGCCGTGCACGAGGCCGCGTTCGTGCGCGGCCGACAACGCCTCGGCAACCGGCGCGACAGCCGTCACGACCTCGCCAGGATCGAGCGCTCCGCGGCCGCTGAGGAGCTGGTCGAGGCTGCCACCCTCTGCGTGGTCGAGGACGAGGACGAGCTCGTCGCCTGCGGGCACCATCTCCCGCACCCGGACGAGGTGGGGGTGGTCGAGCAGCTGCAGGAGCGAGACCAGGCGACCGGCTTCGTCACGGGCCTGTGGGGCGCGCAGCCGTAACCGTCTCAGCGCGACCTGCTCACCGGAGCCGTGCGAGCGCGCGAGCCACGTCTCTCCGCTTGCGTTGGCACCCAGGAGGGCGCCGAGGTCGTAGCCGCGTACCCGGAATTCGCCGCGCATGGTCACCAAGCCTGTCAGAGTCCGCGGTTCTACCGTCCGGCGTTATCCACAGCGGGACGGCTCAACGCGGTCCGCCGGCCGAGCCGTTCTCGTTGCTCTCGGCGATCAGCCAGCCGCCTGACCCGTCCGGCTCGAGAGTCACCCGGAACCGCCGCGGCTCTCCGCCCGCACGCGGGAGGGTCTCGCCGCCCGCGACGATGGAGTACGGCTGGAGCTCGCTCACCGCGTCGACCACGACCCGGTCCGAGCCTTCCGAGACGACCTCGAGTGACTTGATGGGAGTGTTGAGGTCGATGACGCTCGTGACGTCCTTGCTCTCGTAGTCGCTCATCAGGGCGAGCTCCTCCTGCAGCGGCTTCGAACCCGACGCGTAGACCTTGCCGAGCAGGTCCGCATCCATCTGCCGCCAGGCTTCGGCACGTCGGCGGTCGAGCGTGGTGAGCACGTCGGTCCACCGCGCCTCGGCCGGGCTACGTGGTGGCGTCGACGGTTTCGCCGAACGGCTCGAGGTCGGGCGCGGCGCGGCGGTGGGGTCGTCGGGCGGCGGTCCGCCGGCGACGGTCTGCCAGCCGAACACTCCGAGGGTCCCCACCGCGACCGCGATCACGACGCCGACGACCACCGCCACGACCGGGAACCTCCGTCGAGGCTCCTCGTCGTCGTCCGACTGGTCGTCCACGAGGCGGTCCGGGAACGCGGGTCGTCCGCTCTCCGGGCCGTGGGCTCGGCGCGGTGGCCCGGGCGGTGGCCCCGGCTGCGGTCCAGGGCCAGGCTGGGTCGGACCCGGCTGGGTCGGACCCGGCTGAGGCGGGTCGGCGGAGGTCGGCGGGCCAGGGAACGTCTGCGGCCCCTGCGGTGGGAACCGCGGATCGGAGGCGGGGCCAGGTCCGCCGATGACGAACGGATCCTGCTCCTGGGGCGGTACGTCGGGCGGGGCGCTCACGCCGCCGAGGAAGCTCGAACCGGACACCGGCGACTCGTCAGGAAAGCGTACGGGCGCGGCGGGACAGGCCGCCGCCAGCTGCGTACCGAACTGCTCGGCGGCGGGTCGCTGGCCGGGCACGTTCTGGAGGCCGGCCTCGACCGCGTGCGCCAGGCCCGGCGGCACGCCGGGAGCCACCTGGTGGAGCGGGCGGTGACCGCGGCCGGGCTCGGGCGGCGACCCGGTGAGTGCGGTGTAGCAGACCGCGGCCAGCCCGTACACGTCGCCGGCACGGGTCGGCTCCCCACCCGGCCCGGTGTCCGGATCGGTGTAACCGAGCGTTCCCGCCTCGCCACCTTCGACGAGGCCGAGGAAACCGACGTCGGCCAGCAGCAGCCTCGCATCTGCGGAGAACAGGACGTTCTCGGGCGTCACGTCCGCGTGGACGAGGCCGAGGTCGTGGACGGCGGCCAGCGCGCCCGCGATGGTCGTGGCCATCGTGACCACCTCGCCCGGGTCGAGAGTGCCCCTGGCGAGGAGGAGCTGGCCGAGACTGCCGCCCTCGGCGTAGTCGAGGACGAACACCAGCTCGTTGCCGTCGGGCAGCATCTCCCTGATCCGCGACAGGTGCGGGTGTCCCGCGGCGTCGAGCAGGGACACGATCCGACGGGCCTCGTCGTGCGCCTCCGTGCTGCGGGGGCGGACGCGCTTCAGCGCGACCTGGAGGCCAGAGGACTGCTCCCGGGCAAGCCACACCTCGCCCGCCGGGCCGGCGCCCAGCAGGCCCTCGATGTCGTACCCCTCGACGTGGAAGTCGCCGTGCATGGCGCCCAAGCCTTCCAGAAGCCCTCGCCGGCCTCCGACTCGGTGGGTCGGTCGATCACTGGGCCGATCACTGAGTCGATCATTGGGCCGATCACTGGGCCGATCACTGGGCCGATCACTGGGTCGATCATTGGGACTGCTTGTTCGACGAGCAGACCTGGACCTCGGGGGTGGTCCGCCCACCCACCTGCCACTCGCGGTTGATCCGCCAGGCCGACGAATCCTTGAGCGGGACGATCTCGATCCGGACCTTCTTGACCGGTCCGGCCGGACAGCGCAACCGGTCGCCGCTCTCCATCACCACGGTGTAGGCACGCAGCTTGCGTTCGACCTCGAACACGATTGCCCGGGGAGCCCTCGACACAGTGACCAGGCTGCTGATGGGCCTCCTGAGCCCGATGACCTTGGCCGCGTCCTTCTTGGCGAGAGCCCGCATGTACTCGTGGTTCTCCGTGTACGCCTGTGAGCCCGGTGCGTAGAGCGCGGCAAGCAGTTCGGGGTCACGGTGGGCGAACGCGTTGGCCCGGCGTTCGTCGAAGACCCCCAGCGTGTTGACCCAGCGGGCGGAGAGCGGGTCGAGCGAGCGGGTGGGTGTCGGCGTGGCCGACCGCGTGGGCCGCCGGGTGTGGTCCGCCTCCGGGGTCTTGTCGGCGGCGTTCCGCCAGACGACCAGCGCGATCACGACGGCGACGACGAGGGCGAGTGCGCCGCCGACAAGGAGCAGCTGGGGAGTACGAGAGGGCTCGCGGTCCGGACCCTCGTCGTCGTCCGTGCCATCGGTCGAGGAACTCGCCGCGGGGCGGCCCGACGACTGGGTGGCAGCGCGCACACGGTCGCGGAGGCTCTTGCCGGGACCGTCCCGAGAACCCGTCTCGGTGGCCGAGTCCTGCGCGCGTGCCGGGTGCTCGCGGGCGTGGTCGCGTACGGGCCCCGGGGCGCCCCGACCTCCCTGACCAGCCGGCCCACCCGGCCCGCCAGTACCTCCCGGCCCGCCAGTACCTCCCGGCCCGCAGTACCCCGGCCCGCCAGTACTCCCGGCCCCAGTACCTCCCGGCCGGCCAGAGCCTCCCGGCCCGCCGGGCCCGGTAGGGCTCGCATGTCCCGGCGCGACTCGCGGCCCGAAAGGCGCCCAGGCGGTGCCCTGCGGAGGCCGCGCCGGGTCGCCGGGACCGCGACCGGACGGGCCTCTCGCCGGCGGTTCGGGTCGCCCCGCGTCCGTACGCCCGCCAGGACCGGGGCCCCGTGACTCGGGCGGCCGACCCTGCTGCGGCGTGGACGAGTCGGAGTCCGCGCCGTCCTCCGCCGGCCCGGTGCCGAAGTCGGGTGGTGAGGCCTCCGGTGCGAGGCTCCCGTCCGGCAGGCGTACGGGGACGCGACGGCTGGCGGCCTCGAGCAACGCACCGAACTGACCCATGTGCGGGCGCATGTCCCAGGCGCGTTGCAACCCCGCCTGGATCGCGTGCGCCAACCCCGGCGGCAGCCCGGGCGCGACCTGATGGATGGGACGTACCGCCTCGCCGGGGCGGGGGGTCAGACCGGTCAGCGCGGTGTAGCAGATCGCCGCCAGGCTGTAGACGTCGCCGGCGGGAGTCGGGTCGGCGTCGTCCGGTTCGGCGGGGTCGGCGTACGCGCGAGGTTGCGCGTCGTCGGCGGGAGCCGCGATCCTGCCGAGCCCGATGTCGGTGATCAGCGGTGTCCCGTCGGTGGTGAAGAGGATGTCCTCGGGCCGGAGGTCGCCGTGGACCAGTCCGCGTTCGTGCGCGGCGGCCAGGGCACCGGCGATCGTGGCGGCCGTGGTGACGAGCTCGCCGGGGTCGAGGATCCCCCGGACGAGCAGCAGCTGCTCGAGGCTTCCTCCGTCTACGTGGTCGAGGACGAACACGAGCTCGTCGTCGAACGGCAGCAGCTCCCGGACCCGGCGGACGTGCGGGTGGTTGAGGGCGGCGAGGCGCTCGACGAGCCGGCGTGCCTGGTCGACGGCGTGGTCGTCACGCGGACGGACGCGGTGGAGAGCGACGTGGACACCGGTAGCGTCCTCGCTGGCGAGCCAGGTCTCACCGGTCGGTCCGGCACCCAGCAGCCCTTCGATCTCGTACCCGTCAACGTGGAAGTCGCTCCGCACGCTAACCAAGCCTCCCGGACCCGACGGTTGCGGCAGGTGACTGCTGGAGCCGCCTCTCATGCTGGCCCATGACATGAGACGAGAGCAACGGAATGATCATGGAGTGACAGCCCCTGCAGCCGTACCCGCAGCGGCCTCCGCGGAGGTCCTGACGCCGGCTCTGGCAGCCACTGCCGCGGAACACTCTAGAGCGAACCATCCCATACCGTGTCGGCGCTGCCCTCGCCGCGGCGTCGAGTGATCGCCGGCACGACCTAAGCTGCGGGATATGAGCACGCCTCGGTTCCTCCGGGCCGGCCTTGCCGCGGAGCCCCTCGACTACCAGGAGGGCTGGGCACTGCAGCGCTCGCTGCACGCGCAACGGGCCGCCGACGAGGTTCCCGACACCGTCCTCCTCCTCGAACACCTGCCGGTCTATACGGCCGGCAAGCGCACCGAACCGTACGAGCGACCCGTCGACGGCACGCCGGTCATCGACGTCGACCGGGGTGGCAAGATCACCTGGCACGGACCGGGTCAGCTCGTGGGCTACCCCATCGTCCGGTTGACGGAGCCGATCGACGTCGTGGCGTTCGTACGCCTGCTCGAGCAGGCGCTCGTCCTGGTCTGTGCCGACTTCGGGCTCGCGGTCACCCAGGTCGACGGCCGCAGCGGCGTGTGGGTGCCCGCCGACGAACGCGGCCCCGACCGCAAGGTCGCGGCGATCGGCCTTCGGGTGGCCCAGGGCGTGACCATGCACGGGTTCGCGCTCAACTGTGACTGCGACCTAGCCGCCTTCGGCCGGATCGTCCCCTGCGGGATCGCCGACGCCGGGGTCACCTCGCTGTCGGCCGAGCTCGGCCACCGGGTGAGCGTCAACGATGTCCTCGACACGACCGAACGCCAGCTCACGCAGGTGCTTGCGCCCGCGACCTCGCCCGTTGCTTGACCTGCGGACGTTCTGACTGACGCAGACCGCTGACGGCGGGCGCTACGACGCGATCGGCGTCTGCGGGAGCTCCGCCAGCGGGAAGGTCAGGCCGGCGTTCCGGAACGGCACGAGCGCGAGCACCGTGGCATGGGCGTAGTAGGCCACCCGGTCGATCACGCCCCCGGTGAGCGGTCCGACGGTGCCGGTACTCCGCTTCGTGTCCGTACCCCCAAAGACCCGGTCGGTCGCCTCGCCGAGCTCGACACCGGCCCGAACGAGGTCGGCGATCTCGGTGGGCAGGACGAAGGTCGCCGTGCGGCTCTCGCCCCGCAGGAGCGCGCCGTCGGGACCGGTACCGAGAACGACGGACCAGGCGAGGCACTCGAGCGCGCCGTCACGCTCGACCACACCGCCCTCGAGCCCGACCCAGAGGTCGGCGTCGGGCAGGATCGCGCGGACGGCGTGGGCGCGGTTGCGGGCACCCACCAGCGTCTGCTCGTCGCCGAACGGCTGCGCGGGCACGCCCGACTCCACCTCGACGGCGATCACCTCGGCCTCGTCGTGACCGAGGGCGACGCGGACCGCTTCGAGGGTCGCGCGCCGCTTCACGGGGTTCCCGGAGGCAATTGCTATGCGTAGGGACACGGGCGACAACCTAGCCCGACCGGCACAGCCCGGCCCAACTCGCCCTCCCCCGCCGCCCACTGCCGTAACCGGGCGGTGGCGCGGCGCCGTAGGCTGTGAGCCGTGACTGCTGTGGCTCCGGAGGGACGCAAGCTGCTGCGCCTGGAGGCGCGTAACAGCCAGACTCCGATCGAGAAGAAGCCCTCGTGGATCAAGACCCGGGCGCGGATGGGCCCCGAGTTCACCGCGCTGCGTTCTCTCGTCCAGCGCGAGGGGCTCCACACGGTGTGCCAGGAGGCCGGCTGCCCCAACATCTACGAATGCTGGGAGGACCGCGAGGCCACCTTCCTCATCGGCGGCGACCAGTGCACCCGCCGCTGCGACTTCTGCCAGATCGACACCGGCAAGCCCGCGCCCCTCGACCGCGACGAGCCGCGCCGGGTGGCCGAGAGCGTCCGCACGATGGGGCTCCGGTACGCCACGATCACCGGCGTCGCCCGTGACGACCTCGAGGACGGCGGCGCCTGGCTCTACGCCGAGACCGTCCGGGCCATCCACGCGCTCAACCCCGGCACCGGCGTCGAGAACCTCATGCCCGACTTCAACGGCCGGCCCGACCTGCTGCGCGAGGTCTTCGACTCGCGGCCCGAGGTCCTGGCCCACAACGTCGAGACCGTGCCGCGGATCTTCAAGCGGATCCGGCCGGCGTTCCGCTACGAGCGCTCCCTCGACGTGCTGCGCCAGGCGCGCACCTACGGCCTGGTCACGAAGTCCAACCTGATCCTCGGCCTGGGCGAGGAACGCGCCGAGATCAGCCAGGCGATGAGCGACCTGGTCGATGCCGGCTGCGAGCTGCTGACGATCACGCAGTACCTTCGCCCGTCCGTACGCCACCACCCGGTCGAACGCTGGGTCAAGCCCGAGGAGTTCGTGGAGCTCCGCGAAGAGGCGCTCGACCTCGGCTTCGCCGGTGTGATGTCAGGACCCCTGGTGCGCTCCTCCTACCGCGCCGGGCGTCTCTACCAGCAGGCCCTCGAGTCGCGGGAGCTGGACGTCGCCGCGACCTGACGGCCGTTACCGAACAACCGCACCACCCCGAAGAGCTCCACCCGCCGCCGACAGCTCCACCTCTCAACTGGCAGGAAGGAACGCGTACTCCGCCCATGGCCAAGCGCGACGCAACCCCCGAAAGCACACCCGGCCGGGTCGCCCAAATCCGCGCCGCCTACAAGATCACCAAGGAGGCCCAGCCCACGATCGGGCTGATCCTGCTCGGGATCTTCCTCGGCGTCGTCGCGATCTTCGTCGCCGTCGGATTCGTCCTCCGCAACCCCCTCCTGTGGGGACTGACCGGCGTTCCGTTCGCGTTCCTCGCAACCATGATCATCTTCGGTCGGAGGGTCGAGAAGGCGGCGTACGGACGCCTCGAGGGCCAGGTGGGCGCCGGCGCCAACGCCCTCTCGACGCTGCGCAAGGGCTGGACGGTCGAGCCGGCGATCGCGGTGACCCGGAACCAGGACGTCGTGCACCGGGTCGTCGGACGCCCGGGCATCGTGCTGGTCGGTGAGGGTGCACCCAACCGGGTCGGCAACCTGCTCGCCAACGAGAAGCGCAAGCACGCGCGGGTCGCTCCCGACACCCCGATCTACGACGTCGTGGTCGGCGACGACAAGGGCCAGGTCCGGCTGCGCCGGCTCTCGCAGCACGTGATGAAGCTCCCGCGGAACCTGCGCCCGGCCGAGGTGACCGAGGTCCTCCACCGGCTGAAGGCGCTGTCGGTCAACCGCCAGCAGCTGCCGATCCCCAAGGGTCCGCTGCCCAAGAACGTCAAGCTCCCACCCGGCGCACCGCGACCGCGCTGAGGAACGCCGCCGGCCGCTCGCCAGGGGAACGCCCTGGGCGAGCGGGTCAGGCGAAGGCTCTGGCGAGCGAGTCCGTCAGCGGGCGCGGACGATGGCCGTACCCGCGAGCCGGTCGTGCAGGCCCCGGCCGTCGCGCGCCGACGAGGAAGGGCGGCACGACGAGCAGGATGAGCGCCGTACGGACGAATGCCCGGACAAGACCGACCGGACGGCCGTCCAGGCGGGCGACGACGAGGTGCCGGAGGCGCTGACCCACACTCGCCCCGACGAACGCGGTCAGGATCCACACCTCCACCGCAAACACGGCGAGTGGGACGAAGTCGAGCCCGGTGACCGGCGCCTGCCAGACCGCGGGATCACGGACCAGGGCGAACGCGGCGAGATTGGCCAGCAGCCAGTCGACGACCAGCGCGGCGATCCGGCCTCCCCCACCCCGCCGGGGCACCCCGGCCCGCCGGGCTGGCCTCGGCGCCTCGGGCCTCGGCGGACTCGGCGCCTCGGGCCTGGGACTTCTCGGGCATTCTCCGAGGCTATCCCCGGCGGATCGGCGCCCCTCGACCGGCGGCCGTTCGACGGTGGGCCAGACTGTCCCGTAACACGCGCGCAACATTGATGACACGGCAGGGAAACTGCCGGCTCCTAGCGTCACGGCATTACCAGGAGGAGGGCGAATGTTCCAAAGCGCCGACGAGCTGTTGGCATTCGTACGCGACGAAGGCGTCGAGTTCATCGATGTCCGTTTCTGCGACCTGCCCGGCGTCATGCAGCACTTCAACGTGCCAGCCTCGTCGTTCGACGAGGACGCCTTCGCGGAAGGGCTGATGTTCGACGGATCGTCGATTCGAGGCTTCCAGGCGATCCACGAGTCCGACATGAAGCTGATCCCGGACCCGGCGACAGCGTTCGTCGACCCGTTCCGGGACCGCAAGACGCTCGCGCTGAACTTCTCGATCGTCGACCCGTTCACCGACGAGGCCTACAGCCGCGACCCGCGCAACGTCGCCGCCAAGGCGGAGGCCTACCTCAAGAGCAGCAACATCGCCGACACGGCCTACTTCGGGCCGGAGGCGGAGTTCTACGTCTTCGACGACGTGCGGTTCGAGACGAAGCAGAACGCGGGCTACTACTTCATCAACTCGATCGAAGGCGCGTGGAACACCGGCGCCGAGCAGGAGGGCGGCAACAAGGGATACAAGCCGCGTTACAAGGGCGGCTACTTCCCGGTTTCCCCCAACGACCACTTCGCCGACCTGCGTGACCAGATGGTCGCCCAGCTCCTCGAGTCGGGCATCCAGGTCGAGCGCGCGCACCACGAGGTCGGCACGGCCGGTCAGGCGGAGATCAACTACAAGTTCGACTCCCTGCTCCACGCAGGCGACCAGCTGATGCTGTTCAAGTACATCATCAAGAACGTCGCCTGGAAGGCCGGTCACACCGCGACGTTCATGCCCAAGCCGCTGTTCGGCGACAACGGCTCGGGCATGCACTGCCACCAGAGCCTGTGGAAGGACGGCCAGCCGCTCTTCTACGACGAGCTCGGCTACGGCGGCCTGTCCGACACGGGCCGGTGGTACATCGGCGGGCTGCTCAAGCACGCACCGAGCCTGCTCGCGTTCACCAACCCGACGGTGAACTCCTACCACCGCCTGGTCCCGGGCTTCGAGGCTCCGGTCAACCTGGTCTACAGCCAGCGCAACCGCTCGGCCTCGGTGCGGATCCCGGTGACGGGTACGAGCCCCAAGGCGAAGCGGATCGAGTTCCGGGTGCCTGACCCGTCGTGCAACCCGTACCTCGCGTTCGCGGCGATGGTGATGGCGGGCGTCGACGGCATCCGCAACAAGGTCGAGCCGCCCGAGCCGATCGACAAGGACCTCTACGAGCTCCCGCCGGACGAGCACGCCGCCGTCCAGCAGGTGCCGGGATCGCTTCCCGAGGTGCTCGACGCTCTCGAGGCCGACCACGACTACCTTCTCGAGGGTGGCGTGTTCACGCCCGACCTGATCGAAACCTGGGTCGACTGGAAGCGCTCCAACGAGATCGACCCTGTGCGGCTGCGGCCCCACCCGCACGAGTTCGAGCTCTACTTCGACATCTAGCACCGGCAGGTCTCTGACCTGCATCAGCGTCAACGAGACAGCGGCTGACCTGAGAAGGCGTCTTTCGACGTCACTCATGGTCGGCCGCTGTTTTGCGTGACGACGGGACACCGGCCGATGAGGTTCGCGCGCGCCGGCGGTGTCTGACCGCGCCAGCCGGGCAGACGGCAGACGGCAGACGGCAGACGGCAGACGGAGTGATCATGAAACCTCCCGGGGCGCTACGGCCCCTCGGAGGTTTCATGATCACGTGGAGGCCACCCAGGTGCACGACACCAGTCCCGCGGTGGACATGTGCGGACTCGCGGCGTACGGGACATATGTCAAGCCACCCTTGACGCCGCCCACGCCCGTCAAGCGGCCCTTGACGCGGCGTCACCGGCAGGTGCCGTGACCCGATTCCCCCAGCTGCCGGTGGCACCCCATCCCCTCGGGTATGAAGAGGACCAGGGGGTGCCGACATGCCGAGTGCTCAGAAGACCCCGAAGGATCCGACGGACCGGATCCGGGAAATCGAGTCGATGCTCAACGCGATCACCGCGTTCGAGGTCACTCTGCTCGATCCGGCGGGCCGAATCGCGAGCTGGAGCGCCGGCGGCGAGGCGCTCACCGGCTACTCCTCGGAGGAAGTGCTCGGCCAGTCCGCGATGATGTTCTTCTCCGCGGAGGACCGGGCCACGAACTCCCTCGACCGACTGCTGCGGACGGCGGAGGACGCCGGGCGGTCGGAGTTCCAGGCCTGGCGGGTACGCAAGGACGGCGGGAGGTACTGGGCCGGCGTGGTGCTCGCCCCGATCCGCCGCGACGACGGCGAACTGGTCGGATATGTCTCGGTCACCCGCGACGAGACCGAACGCCGGCACCGGGAGGAACGTCAGCAACGGCAGCGGGACGAGATCCTGGAGCTCTCGACGCCCGTCGTCCAGGTGTGGGACGACGTACTGGTCCTTCCGATCATCGGGACCCTCGACTCCCGCCGAGCCGCGCGTCTGACGGAAAACCTCCTGGCCGTGATCGCGGAGAGCCAGGCCCGCGTCATCATCCTGGAGGTGACGGGTGTACCCACCATCGACTCCGCGCTCGCCCAGCACCTGCTCAACACCGTGCGAGCGGTGGCGCTGATGGGCACGGTGAGCATCCTGAGCGGGGTCAGGGCAGAGGTGGCGCAGTCGATGGTGAACCTCGGCGTCGACCTCGGAGGGCTCCGGTCCCGCTCCACGCTGCGCGATGCGTTGCAGCTCGCGTTCCAGGTGTTGGGCACCATGCCGGGCCAACCGCCGACCGGGCCGCCCGCCGACTACCCCGACCGCTCCCGGGGGCTCGGTACGTAGCCGCGCACCACTCATACCCGCGCACCACTCGTACCCGCGCCACTCGTATCCGCGTACGAATCCACTGTCGTCGGCTTGGCATCAAACCGGACAAGCTCCCGTCGAGTAGGACAACCGTCCGATAGGTTCTGGCGCATGGTGATCGTGCACGGCGCCTACGACCTCGACGACGACCGCAGCCGGGTCGACGTCGACGCCCTGTGGGCGTTCCTGTCCGCCGAGGCCTACTGGGGCAGGTGGCGCAGGCGCGATCACGTCCAGCGCCAGCTCGCCACGGCCTGGAGAGTCGTCGGCGGCTACGAACGCACGACCAACCGGATGATCGCGTTTGCCCGGGCGGTGTCCGACGGGGTGGCGTTCGCCTACCTCGCCGACCTCTACGTCGTTCCCGACGCCCGCGGCCAGGGACTCGGCAAGGAGCTCGTCCGCACCATGATCGAACGCGGCCCGGGCGCCGACTTCCGCTGGACGTTGCACACGTTCGACGCCCACGGGCTCTACAAGCAGTTCGGCTTCGGGCCCGCCGACCCGACCTACCTCGAGCGTCCCGGCCGCCATCCGGCCGTCCCAGCGCCCTGACTGTCGCCCGCCGAGGACGTGCCGGGCCCGCTGCGGGACCGGATGCGCGTTGCCCGCTCCGGCGGCCACAGGGTAGGGTCCTGCTCGTGCAGTGGAGCTATTGGTTTAGCGAGCCGGCCCTGGGTGGGCCCGGCAGCGACGCCATGCGCTGATCTGCCACCATCCAGAGCCGGCAAAGGCAGCGGTCCCGCGAGGGCCACTGCCTTTTTTGATTGCCCGTCGAGGCGAGCCGGCCTGAGGTCCAGCGGGGCGGCTCCGCGAACGAAAGGACCCCCACCGTGTCATCGACCGCATCGACACCCGACCAGGCCGCCGAGCCGGGTGTGCAGCCCGGTGCCCGGCCTGGCGCCCAGCCCGGCGTCCAGCCGGGTGCGCAGCCGGGTGCGCAGACGGTCCGGGATCTCCGGATCGGCCAGACCAGGCCGCTGCTCTCCCCCGCACTCCTCCGCGAGGAGCTCCCCCTCGACGCCCACGCCGAGGAAGTTGTCGTACGCGGCCGCCGCGACGTCACGCGGATCCTGTCCGGCGACGACGACCGGATGGTGGTGGTCGTCGGTCCGTGCTCCGTGCACGACCCGAAGGCGGCGCTGGAATACGCCGGAAGGCTGGCGGCACTCGCGCCCGAGCTCGAGGACGACCTGTGTGTCGTGATGCGCGTCTACTTCGAGAAGCCGCGTACGACGCTCGGCTGGAAGGGACTCATCAACGACCCCGACCTGGACGGCAGCTACAACGTCAACAAGGGCTTGCGCACCGCCCGGAAGGTGCTGATCGACGTGCTGGGCGCCGGACTGCCCGCGGGCTGTGAGTTCCTCGACCCGATCATTCCGCAGTACATCGCCGACACCGTGAGCTGGGGCGCGATCGGCGCCCGTACCTCCGAGAGCCAGGTGCACCGTCACCTGGCCAGCGGTCTGTCGATGCCGGTCGGCTTCAAGAACTCGACCAGCGGCGACGTGCAGGGCGCCGTCGATGCGGCGGGCGCGGCCGGCGCGAGCCACGTGTTCACCGGCGTCACCGACGACGGCGTAGCGGCGATCCTCACCACCACCGGCAACCCGGACTGCCACGTGATCCTGCGCGGCGGCCAGACCGGACCCAACTACGAGGCGCCGAACGTCGCGGAGGCCCTTCTCCGCCTCGAGAAGGCCGGGCTGCCCGAGCGGCTCGTCGTCGACGCGAGCCACGGCAACAGCGGCAAGGACCACCTGCGCCAGCCGGTCGTCGCCGACGCGGTGGGGCACCAGGTCGCGGCCGGGCAACGCGGCATCGTCGGGCTGATGCTCGAGAGCTTCCTCGAACCCGGCCGCCAGGACCTGACCGAGGGCCGGGCGCAGGACCTGAGGTACGGCCAGAGCATCACCGACGCGTGCATGAGCTGGGAGGTGACCGAGGGAGTCCTGCGCGGGCTGGCCGACGCCGTACGCGCCCGCCGCTCCGCGTGAGTGTCGGTCGCCGCTGACCGGCTCAGACCCGGAAGAGCCGGTCGACCACGGCGCGGGCGTGCCGGGTGATCCGCCGGTAGTCCTCGACGAGCCGCCCGGACTCCAGGGGCGCGTAGCCCAGTACGCGGGAGACCGCGGCGAGCTCGCGGGCCTCCCGCGGCAGGGAGTCCGACGGCCGGCCGCGGACCAGCATCACCGCGTTGCGCACCCTCGTGGCGAGCCGCCACGCCGCGAGCAGTGCCTCCGCGTCGGCGCCGTCCAGCAGGTCCGCGGCGGTCGCCGCCTGGAGCGCCTGCCGGGTGCGGGTGGTCCGCAGGTCGGGCACCTGTCCGGCGTGCCGGAGCTGCAGCAGCTGCACCGTCCACTCGACGTCGGCCAGGCCACCCCGCCCCAGTTTGGTGTGGGTGGTCGGGTCGGCACCGCGCGGCAGGCGCTCCGCGTCGACCCGGGCCTTGATCCGTACGATCTCCCGGGCATCGCCGCTGCGAAGGCCGGACGCCGGCCATCGGATCGGGTCGACCAGCGCCGAGAACCTCCGCCGGAGCTCCGGGTCGCCGCAGACGGGTCCGGCACGCAGCAGGGCCTGCGCCTCCCAGACGTGGGACCAGCGCTCGTAGTAGGCGGCGTACGACGCGAGGGTGCGAACCAGCGGACCCTGCCGCCCCTCCGGCCGGAGGTCCGCGTCGACGCCGACCGGCGGGTCCGGTGCGGGCAAGGCGAGCAACCTGCGCAGCTCGGAGACGACGGCCGTCGCGGCATCGGCGGCTTCCTTCTCGTCCGCCCGTCGTACGGCTCGTGGACGAACATCACGTCGGCGTCGCTGGCGTAGCCCATCTCGTGCCCGCCGAACCGGCCCATCGCAATCACGGCAAGGCGGGTCGGCAATGGCTGGCCGACGCTCGGCCTCGATCGCCCGGACGGCGACGGCGAGGCCACCGGCGAGCGTCGCCGCCGCGATGTCGGTGAGCGCCTCCCCCACCGTGTCGACGTCGACCTGCCCGAGCACGTCCGCGGCCCCGACCCGGAACAGCTCCCGCCGCCGTACGCCACGGATCGCGGCGATCGCCGCCACCGGGTCGTCCTGGCGCGTCGACCGCGGCGAGGATCTCGGTCTCGAGCTGGTCGCGCGTCCGCGGCCGCAGGTTCTCGTCGTGCCCGAGCATCGCGACCGCCTCGGGTGCCCGGCCGAGCAGGTCCACCACGAACCTGCTGGACGCGAGGAGTGCGCGCCATCCGCTCCGCCGTCACGCCCTCGTCGCGGAGCAGGCGTAGGTACCACGGCGTGGTGCCCAGCGCGTCGGACACCTGACGGAAGGCGAGCAGGCCGGCGTCCGGGTCCGGGCGCGTCGGCGAACCAGTGCGAGCATCACCGGCAGCAGCGTCCGCTGGATCGCGGCCCGGCGGGACACCCCTTCGGTGAGCGCCGCGAGATGGCGGAGGGCCGCGGCCGGATCGACGAAACCCAGTGCGTTCAGACGATCCCGCGCCGCCTCGGGCGTGAGGCGGGACTCCTCGCCGGGAATCCGCGCCACCGCCGCGAGGAGCGGGCGGTAGAACAGCTTCTCGTGCAGGCGCCGGACCTCCCGCACGTGCAGCTTCCAGATCCGCTGCAGGTCCGCGACCGGCTCCGACCAGTAGCCCGAGCGAGCGGCCCAGGGCACGCTGCTCGGGCTCGCCGGCGGGCAGCAGGTGGGTGCGGCGCAGCCGGGCCAGCTGGATCCGGTGTTCGAGGGTACGCAGGAAGCGGTACGCCTCGCCGAGGGAGGCGCCGTCGTCGCGGCCGACGTAGCCGCCTGCCGTCAGCGCGTCGAGGGCGCCCAGCGGTCGACGGGTTGTGCAGCGTCGGGTCGGACCGGCCGTGGACGAGCTGCAGCAGTTGGACCGCGAACTCGACGTCCCGCAGCCCTCCGGGGCCGAGCTTCAGCTGCCGGTCGACCTCGGCGGCCGGGATGTGGTCGACGACCCGCCGGCGCATGGCCTGCGACGTCGTCGACGAACCCGGGTCGCGGTCGGCCGCCCGCCAGACGAGCGGCGCGACCGCGTCGAGGTACGCCTGGCCCAGCGCGGCGTCGCCGGCGACCGTCCGCGCCTTCAGCAGCGCCTGGAACTCCCACGTCTTGGCCCACCGCTCGTCGTACGCGAGATGGCTCGCGACCGTACGGACGAGCGGCCCCTGCTTGCCCTCCGGACGCAGGGCGGCGTCGACTGGCCACAGCGTGCCCTCGCCGGTGTGGTCGGAGCAGATCCGGATGACCTGGGACGCGAGCTGGGTCGCCGTCCGCAGCGCCCTGACCTCCTCCGCTCCGTCCGCGGGCTCGGCGACGAACAGGACGTCCACGTCGCTCACATAGTTGAGCTCGTGGCCGCCGCACTTGCCGAGGCCGATGACGGCCAGGCGGCAGTCCTCCGATCCTTCCGGGAGTCGCGCGCGGGCGATCGCAAGCGCCGCCTCGAGCGCCGCGGCCGCGAGGTCGGCCAGCTCGGCAGCCACGTCGTCGACCGCCACGTCGCCGCCGAGGTCGCGGGCGGCAAGCCGGAGGAGCAGCCGCTGGTACGCCACCCGCAGCGCGTCCGGACCGGCCGAGCCGTCCTCGGCGACGGGCTCCGGCGCGCAGGGGGTCGGCGCCCACCGCCTCGAGCAGGGCCGCGCGCAGCGCCCTCGCGGTCGGCCGGACCCGGCCGAGGTCCGGGTCGGCCAGCTCGTGCCAGTGCTCGGGGTGCCGGAGGAGGTGCTCACCCAGCCCGGCGCTGGCGCCGAGGACCCGGAGCAGCCGCTCGCGGAAGGCGGAGTCGGTGTCCAGCGCGGCCTCGAGGGCCGGCCGATCGGTCGCGACGTCGGCGACGGCGACGAGGAAGTCGAACGCCTGGTCGGGATCGGCCGAGCGGGCGGCCGCCTGCATGAGGGCGTCCGGCTGTACGCGGAAGCCGGCGAGGGACTCGCGGGCGGCGGCCGGTTCGGCGAAGCCCAGCCGGGCGAGGTGGCCGGCACTCGGAAGGGTCGGGTCCTGCGTCACCGACTCTCCTCCTCCCCTGGTCAGCTGCGCCACCTCACCCTAGCCAGTGGCCGCTGCCGGGCAGGACGTCCGCGTCCGGCAGCCGGGACCGTCCGGCCGGAACGGACATGGCCTAGCCTCGGAAGTCCGCACGGGCGAGCTGATGTGAGGCGAGGAGAGCCGATGGCCAGGCGCGAGAAGTGGATCGATCCCGCCAACTGGGCGAGCCTGAAACCGTTCGGCATCGGTGAGGGCCGACCGAACAACTACAAGGAGATCGTCCGCGCCGTCAGCGACAACCGCGACCAGCTCGGGTATGCCTGGCGGATCCTGACCCAGGGGACCTGTGACGGCTGCGCCCTTGGCACCAAGGGGATCCGTGACTGGACGATGGACGAGGTGCACCTGTGCAACGTCCGGCTCCGGCTGCTCCGGCTCAACACGATGCCACCGGCAGACCCGGAGGTCTTCGCCGACGTCGAGGCGTTGCGCCGGCGTACCAGTGCGGAGCTCCGCGACCTCGGGCGACTGCCGTACCCGTTGGTCCGCCGGGCCGGGGACAAGGGCTTCACCCGCCTGTCGTGGGACGAGGCGCTCGACCTCGCCGCCGGCCGCCTGCGCGACGCCGGACCCGAGCGGATCGGTGCGTACCTCACCAGCCGCGGCATCCCGAACGAGAACTACTTCGTTGCCCAGAAGGCGATCCGTGCCCTCGGCTCGAACTCCGTCGACAACGCCGCCCGGATCTGCCACTCCCCCAGCACGTTCGGGTTGAAGGATGCGCTCGGTGTCGGTGCCACGACCTGTTCCTACACCGACTGGATCGGCTCCGACCTGATCGTGTTCGTCGGCTCGAACGTCGCCAACAACCAGCCGGTCGCGATGAAGTACCTGTACCACGCCAAGAAGGCCGGTACGCAGGTCGTGTGCGTCAACCCCTACCGCGAGCCGGGGATGGAGCGGTACTGGGTGCCGTCCAACGTCGAAAGCGCAGTGTTCGGCACCAAGGTCACCGACCGGTTCTTCCAGATCAACGTCGGTGGCGACATCGGATTCCTCAACGGCGTGCTCAAGCACATGGTCGACAACCACTGGATCGACCGTAGCTTCGTCGACGACCACACGAGCGGCTACGCCGACGTCGTGGCCGAGCTCGCCGCACAGTCGTGGGAGGACCTCGAGGCGGTCGCCGGCGTGGACCGCAACGAGATGCGCCAGCTCGCGCAGATGCTGCGCAAGGCAAAGACGGCGGTCTTCGTGTGGAGCATGGGCGTCACGCAGCACCCGTTCGGCGAGGACAACGTACGCGCGCTCATCAACCTCGGCCTCAGCAAGGGGTTCGTCGGGCGCGACGAACTGCGGCCTGATGCCGATCCGGGGCCACTCCGGCGTGCAGGGCGGCGCGGAGATGGGTGCGTACGCGACGGTCCTTCCCGGCGGGGCTCCGATCACGCCGGAGTCGGCGCGCGAGTTCAGCGAGCACTGGGGCTTCGACGTACCCGACACGGTGGGCCTTACCGCCGCGGAGATGATCGACGCCGGCCACGACGGCACGCTCGACGTCCTGCTCAGTTCCGGCGGCAACTTCCTCGAGGTGCTGCCCGACCCGGCGTACTGTCAACGCGCCCTTGCGCGGATTCCGCTCCGCGTCCACATCGACATCTGCCTGTCCAGCCAGATGCTCGTCGACCCGGCGGACACGGTGCTCGTCCTGCCGGCCCAGACGAGGTACGAGATGGCGGGCGGCGTCACCGAGACGTCGACGGAACGCCGGATCATCTTCAGCCCCGAGGTGCGCGGTCCGCGGATCGCCGAGGCCTGGCCGGAGTGGCACGTCTTCGGCGAGCTCGCGGCCCGCGCCCGTCCCGAGATCGCCGAGAAGGTCCGCTTCGCGGGCACCCAGCAGATCCGGGAGGCCGTTGCGGAGGCGGTGCCGATGTACGCCGGGATCGAGAAGCTGGGCGAGTTCGGCGACTCCGTGCAGTACGGCGGACCACACCTGTGTGCCGACTGGGACTTCCCCACGCCGGACGGCAGGGCACATTTCTCCGTCGTACCGCTGCCCGACGTGACCCGGCCGGACGGGACGTTCGTCGTCGCCACCCGCCGGGGCAAGCAGTTCAACTCCATGGTCCAGGAACGACGTGACGCGCTCACCGGTGCCGGCCGGGACGCCGTGCTGATCAGCGCGACGGACGCCGACCGGCTCGGCCTCGCCGACGGTGACAAGGTCGTCTTGACAAGCGGGTCGGGCGCCTTCGAAGGCCAGGTACTCCGGGCGCCGATCGCACCCGGGAACCTCCAGGTGCACTGGCCGGAGGGCGAACCGCTCCTCGACCGGGCCCGCCGGTCACCGCAGGCCAAGATCCCTGACTACAACGCGGTGGTCCGGCTGTCCCGCGCCGGCTGACGGAGGGCTGTGGGCGCGTTCGCCAGGCCCGGAAGGGTTCTCAGGCCTCGAACGGCCGGGCCGCCCGACCGGCGCGGAGCGTGAGCCCCCACCAGGTGAGCTGGTCGAGCATCGCCTTGGCCGCGGCGCTGCATCCCGACGCGTCGTAGGGCACGCCGGTCGCGTCGAACAGGTCCTGGGTGTCGATGTTGTGGAAGCTCACCGAGTCCCGCACGCTCGCGGCGTTGACCTCCGCGAACACCTGCCGGAGCTGTTCGACGGCTCGCAGGCCACCGCTCATGCCGCCGTACGACACGAACGCCACCGGCTTGCCGCTCCACTCGAGGTAGGGAAAGTCGATCGCCTGCTTCAGCGCGGCGGGGTAGCCGTGGTTGTACTCCGGCGTCACGACGACGTAGGCGTCGGCGTCGGCGATCCGTTGGGCGAACGCCTTCTCGACCGGGCCGAGCTCCTGCGGATAGACGGCGGGGAAGTCGATGTCGGCCAGGTCGATCAGGTCGACCTCCATGTCGGCTCGTGGCTCGACCTGGGTGACGAACCACCGGGCGACGGTGCCCCCGCGCCGTCCCTCCCTGGTGCTGCCGACGATGACGGCGACCTTCAGAGGTGCCTCGGGCATTGCGATCTCCATGCGGCGGGGACGATTCCCGGGATTCTAACCGGAGTGGGTTGACCGCCCCGCCTGGAGCGCGCCGGTCGTCGGGAGGACGCGCAGGTCGTCGGGAGGACGCGCTGGTCAGGCGCGCGGGCGGAGGTGACCGACGAACGCGGCCGCGACGGTGGACGAGACCCGCCGGAGGTCTGCCTCGGCGGACTCGACGTCGGCCAGTGCGCTCGCGACCTCGCCCGGCGTCGGCCGTCCGTCGGCGCTGGTACCGGTCGCCGTTCGAACCGCCCAGGTGCGTACGAGGTCAGGGCTCGCCTCGGGATGGAACTGCAGGCCCCAGGCCCGCTCGCCCACGCCGAAGGCCTGGGTCACCCCGGCGGCGTCCGCGGCGAGCAGCCGGGCGCCCGGCGGCAGCTCCACCACGATGTCCTGGTTCCAGCGCACGGCACGCCGCGGCGGCCGCACACCGGCGAGCACCGGGTCGGCGCACCCGTCGTCGGTCAGGGCGAGGTCGACGAGCCCCATCACCCGGCCGGCAGGGTTGGGCGCGACCCGGCCGCCGCACGCGACGGCGAGCAACTGGTGCCCCAGGCAGATCCCGAGGGTGGGCAGGCCGCGGGCGACGGCGGACCGCAGGAGCGCCTTGACGGGGCCGAGCCAGTGGTGCGTCGCGTCGTCGTACGCGCCCATCGAGCCGCCGAGTACCACGATCCCGTCGTGGGCGTCGAGGTGCGACGGCAACGCCTCGCCGGCGTACGGGCGTACGCACTCGACGTCGACGTCATGATCGGCGAGCCACCCGCCGAACCAGTCCAGCGGGCAGTCGTCCTGGTGCTGCACCACGAGCAGTCCCACCCGCGCTCACCGGCCCGCATAGGGGTGCCGGACCCGTCGGCTGGTGGTGCCGACGTCCGCGGATCCCACGAACTCCGCGAGGTAGCTCGCGAAGGTCCGGCTGCCGACGGATCGCCCCGGTGCCAGGTGGTGGCCCGCGCGGTAGCCCGCCGCGATCCGTCCGGGGAGCGGTACGCCGACGAATCGGCGCCGCCGGCCGAGCGCCGCCGCGACCGAGCGGAGGATCTGCTCCAGCGGGAGCACCTCCGGACCGCCCAGGTCGTCCACCCGGCAGGCCGGACCGGCCTCGACCAGCTCGACCACGCGGGCCGCGACGTCACGGACGTCGACGGGCTGGCCCGGCACGCCCCGCGGCACGGGCACGACCGGCGACCGGGTGAGCAGCAGCCCGATCGTGAGCATCAGCGGGTGGAACTGGGTGGCCCGCAGCACCGTCCACGGCAGGCCGGACGCGGCCACGGCCTCCTCGGCGGAGGTCTTCACGGCGTAGTAGGGCAACGGGATCCGGTCGCATCCGACGATCGAGACGTCGACGACGTGCGGGCGGCCCGTTCGGGAGGCCGCCTGAAGCAGGCGACGGGTGCCCGCGAGGTCGACCGCCTTGGGGCGCCGCGGGTCGGTGGCGCAGTGGACCACGGTGTCGACGTCGGCGAGGGCCGCTGCCAGCCCGGTGCCGCGGGCGAGGTCACCGACCGCCGTCGTCGCTCCCTGGGTCACCACCTGGACGGGCCGTCGCGACAGGACGCGGACTCCGTGGTCACGCGCCCGCAGGGCCCGGACCACCTCGGACCCGAGGACGCCCGTGCCACCCGTGACGAGGACGTGTGCCATCGGCCAACCCTAGAGAACGGGCAGCATCCGGTCCCGCTCGAACGCCGTGACCTGGCGGCGGTACTCCTCCCACTCCGTCCGCTTGTTGCGCAGGAAGAAGTCGAAGACGTGCTCGCCCAGTGTCTCGGCGACGAGCTCGCTGCTCTCCATCACCCGGATCGCCTCGTCGAGGCTCTGCGGCAGAGGGTCGATGCCGAGGGCGCGGCGTTCGCCCTCGGTGAGCGACCACACGTCGTCCTCCGCTCCCGGCGGCAGCTCGTAACCCTCCTCGACACCCTTGAGGCCGGCCGCGAGGATGACCGCGAACGCGAGGTAGGGATTGGCGGCCGAGTCCAGCGACCGGAACTCGATCCTGGTCGACTGTCCCTTCGCCGGCTTGTACATCGGCACCCGCACCAGGGCGGAGCGGTTGTTGTGGCCCCAGCAGACGTACGCCGGCGCCTCGCCGCCGCCCCACAGCCGCTTGTACGAGTTGACCCACTGGTCGGTGACAGCGGTGATCTCGCCGGCATGGCGCAGCAGCCCGGCGATGAAGGACCGCGCCACCTTCGACTGGTGGTACTCCGCGCCGGACTCGAAGAACGCGTTGCGGTCGCCCTCGAACAGCGACATGTGGGTGTGCATACCCGAGCCGGGCCAGTCGGTGAACGGCTTGGGCATGAACGACGCATAGAGGTTCTGGCTCAGCGCCACCTCCTTGACCACGACGCGGAACGTCATGATGTTGTCGGCGGTGGCGAGCGCGTCGGCGTACCTCAGGTCGATCTCCTGCTGTCCCGGTGCGCCCTCGTGGTGGCTGAACTCCACCGAGATGCCCATCGCCTCGAGCATGGTGATCGCCTCGCGGCGGAAGTCCTGGCTCATGCCGTGCGCGGTGTGGTCGAAGTAGCCGCTGCGGTCGACCGGCACGGGTGGGCGACCCTTCTCCGGCGCGTCGTCGAAGAGGAAGAACTCGATCTCCGGGTGGGTGTAGAACGTGAACCCGAGGTCCGCGGCGCGGCCCAGGGTGCGCTTCAGCACGTAGCGCGGATCGGCGTACGACGGCGAGCCGTCGGGCATCAGGATGTCGCAGAACATCCGCGCCGTGCTCGGCGAGTTGCCGCGCCAGGGCAGGATCTGGAACGTCGACGGGTCCGGTTTGGCCAGCATGTCGGCCTCGTAGACCCGGGCGAACCCCTCGATCGCCGAACCGTCGAAACCGATCCCCTCGGCGAAGGCGCCCTCGAGCTCGGCCGGGGCGACCGCCACCGACTTGAGAAAGCCGAGCACGTCGGTGAACCACAGTCGGACGAACCGCACGTCCCGCTCCTCGAGCGTGCGGAGGACGAACTCCTGCTGCTTATCCACTGGTCCCATCTCCGCTCGGGTACCTCTGGGTACCAATCCCCGCGCCGACGGCCATCTTCACGCGGCCGTATTTCCTGCACGTTACCGGCCACCTCCGCTGCGGGCCGGCATTGGTCCGGCGGGAGTCGCCCGCCGGGGAGGTCCGTCGAGCCGCCCGCCGGAGTCGCCGGGCGGGCGGAGTCGCCGGGCGGGCGGAGCCACCGGGCGGCAGGAGCACCCTGCCGCCAGCGCCCCCGACCGCTCGAGCCGGCGGCAGGGCCCTGGCCGGCGCCCGTTCGCCCGTACGCCCCGACCGACTACCCTCGTGGCGTGGCACAAATCCGCCTCGCGCTCGCACAGCTCAACGTCACCGTCGGCGACATCTCCGGCAACGCCGACGCGATCCTGAGATGGGCACAGCACGCCGCCGATCGGGGTGCCCACGTCGTCGCGTTCCCCGAGATGGCCCTGACCGGCTATCCCGTCGAGGATCTCGCCCTCCGGTCGTCGTTCGTCGCCGCCTCACGGGCGGCCATGGACGACCTCGCCGCCAAGCTGGCCGCCGCCGGGCTCGGGCAGCTCGTGGTCGTCTGCGGCTACCTCGACCGCGCCCAGGGTGCGATCGACCAGGTGGGCCGGCCCAAGGGCTCGCCACAGAACGCCGCCGCCGTCCTCCATGGCGGCCGGATCGCCACCCGTGCCGTCAAGCACCACCTGCCCAACTACGGCGTCTTCGACGAGCAGCGCTACTTCGTGCCCGGAGACACCCTCCAGATCGTCACCGTGCACGGCATCGACATCGCGGTCGTGATCTGTGAGGACCTCTGGCAGGAGGGCGGGCCCGTCAGAGCGGCCAGGGCGGCCGGCGCCGGGCTCCTGCTCGCGCCCAACGCCTCGCCGTACGAGCTCTCCAAGAACGACCAGCGTCTCGACTTCGTGACCCGGCGGGCGCGGGAGGCGATGTGCCCGCTCGCCTACGTCAACATGGTCGGCGGGCAGGACGAGCTGGTTTTCGACGGCGACTCGATCGTCGTCGACGAGACCGGCAACGTGTTGACCCGGGCTCCGCAGTTCACCGAAGGGCTCCTGACGGTCGACCTCGACCTCGCCACGACGACCCGGGGCGCCGACGAGTACGCCGGCATCCGGGTCGAGCGCACCGTCCTCAGCGACGCGCCGCTCCCCGCCTACCCGCCGAGCAGATCCGGGATCGCGCCCCGCCTCGACGAGGAGGCCGAGATCTACACCGCGGTCGTCACCGGCCTGCGCGACTACATCCACAAGAACGGCTACGAGAGCGTCGTGCTCGGGCTCTCGGGCGGGATCGACTCCGCGCTCGTCGCGGCGATCGCGTGCGACGCGCTCGGGGCCGCCAACGTGCATGGGATCTCCAACCCCAGCAGGTACTCCAGCGACCATTCCAAGGACGACGCCGCCGACCTGGCCGAACGCACCGGCCTCGACTTCCGCGTGATCCCGATCGAGCCGATGACCGCGGCGTTCCTCGACAACGTTGAGTTGACAGGCGTCGCCGAGGAGAATCTCCAGGCCCGGATCCGCGGCATGCTCTGGATGGGAATCGCCAACCAGGAAGGGCATCTCGTCCTCGCCACCGGCAACAAGAGCGAGCTCGCGGTGGGCTACTCCACGATGTACGGCGACGCGGTCGGCGCGTTCGCTCCCATCAAGGACGTGCCCAAGACCTGGGTCTGGCGGCTGGCCCGCTGGCGCAACCAGGCGGCGCGGGACCTCGGCGAGGCGCCGCCCATCCCG
Source organism: uncultured Actinomycetota bacterium (assembly GCA_963721745.1). GTDB lineage: Bacteria > Actinomycetota > Actinomycetes > Propionibacteriales > Actinopolymorphaceae > Thermasporomyces. The sequence goes on from CAVRKO010000013.1 coordinate 1,054,738, forward strand.
ACGAGCTCCATCAACAAGGAGCCGTCCGCGGAGCTCCGCCCCGGTCAGCTCGACACCGACTCGCTGCCGCCGTACGACCTCCTCGACGACATGCTCGACGACTACGTTGAGCAGGACGCCAGCGCGGCCGACCTCGTGGTGGCGGGGTTCGAGGAGGAGCTGGTCGAGAAGGTGATCCGGATGGTCGACGCCGCGGAGTTCAAGCGGCGGCAGTACCCACCCGGTCCCAAGATCTCGTTCAAGGCGTTCGGGCGTGACCGGCGGCTCCCGATCACCAACCGCTGGCGGGAGGTCACCCAGCCCGGGCACGCGCCGCCGCCCACCCCCACCAAGACCGCGCCCCCTGGTGAGGGTCCGCGGGAGTAGCTCCTGCCGCGGGCGGGTGGCGGCCTTCAGGCCGGCTGGGGCGCACCCGCGCCGGTGAGCCCGCTCTGTCGACGCTCCCACTCCTCGTCGAGGCCGAGGTGGCGGATCATCTCGTCCGTGCCGAGGAACGGGTCGCCGGTGGCGTCGAGCCGCCGGCCCAGCCGCGCGGCGAGGTCGGCACGGACGGCCGCGTGGTCCTCGTCCTCGACCAGGTTGACCCGCTGCCACGGATCGTTCGCGTTGTCCAGCAGCAGCCACGGCCGCCGGCCGGCCGTCTCGGCATAGGTCCACCGCTCGGTCCGCACGCCGCGCCACTCGGGCTTGCCGGAGCGGACCGCCTCGTCGAACGCCGTGACGTTCTGCAGGTAGACCTCGGCCGCGCCGGGAGCGCCGGAACGCAGCAGCTCCGAGCGGTCGCGGCCGTCGACGCCGGTGGTCGTGTCGACGCCGGCGAGCCCGAGCAGTGTGGGCGCCAGGTCGACCGTGGAGAGCAGGCCGCTCCGGCGGTCCCCCGCGGGCAGCCCACCCGGCCAGGACACGACCAGGGGTACGTGCACCGCCTCCTCGTGGGGCAGTTGTTTCAGCCGCCAGCCGTGTGCGCCGAGCATGTCGCCGTGGTCGGAAGTGAAGACGACGATCGTGTCCTCGAGCCGGCCGGTGGTGACCAGCATGTCCACCAGCCGGCCCACCTGGACGTCCAACGCGGTGACGGCGGCGAGGTAGTCGGCGTGGATCCGGCTCCACCCACCCGACTCGTCGTCGACGTTCGGCGGCAGGGGCACGGACCCGGTTGGATAGCGGGCGCGGAACTCCTCCGGCACCTGGTCGTACGGATCGTGCGGGGGTCCGAAGGAGAGCGTGAGCAGGAACGCGTCGTCGTCGGAGAGCCCATGGAGGAACTCCGCTGCGAGGTCGGTCTGCACCACGGGCTCGTAGCCGTCCGCGACGATCAGCTGGTCGGAGTCCCGGTAGTAGCGCGGTGAGAAGTAGTCGTGGCTGCAGTTGTAGACCGCCCAGAAGTCGAAGCCGTGCCGGCGGGGCCCCGGCGGCGTGAACCTCGAGCGCGGCATCCCGTCGAGGTGCCACTTGCCGATGTAGCCGGTCCGGTAGCCCGCGGCCCGCAGGGGCTCGGCGAGGAACGGCACGTCGTCGGGAACGGGCAGGTCGTTGCCGACGACCCGGTGCCGCAGCGGGTACAGGCCGGAGAACATCGTCGCCCGGCTCGGGCAGCACACCGGCGCGTTGGCGTAGTATTGGTCGGCGACGACGCCCCGGGCGGCGAGCTCGTCGAGGTTCGGCGTGTCCACCGCGGAGTTGCCGGTGCACGCGAGGTCGCGGCCACGCAGCTGGTCGGCGACGATCAGCAGGATGCTGGGGCGCCGGCGGATGCCTGTGCGGCGGCGCATGTCAGTACGGCGGCCCATGTCAGTACGGCGGCGCATGTCAGTACTCCGACGCGTCGATCTGGCCGGCCTTCACACCGGCGTCGTACGCCTTCTGGAGCCGGTTCTGCAGGTCCCGAAGGGTCGGCTCGACGGGTACGTCCGGGTCGAGGACCAGCTTCGCGAGCACCGTCGGGACGTTCTCGCCCTGCAGCTCCAGCAGGCCGGTCGGCGTCTTGCCCCACTGCCGGTCGAGCGCGCCGGGCTCGAAGCCTGCCAGGGCCTGGTGCTTCGCCGCCTCCGGCGCGTCCCACAGCGTGCGGTCGACGGGCGGTGCGCCGCTGCGCAGCAGGGTCTTCTGCAGGTTGGCACCGGCCAGGATCTCGAGCACCTCGACCGACTCGTCGGGATGCTCGCTGAGCGCCGACAGCGCGTACGGGATGCCGGCGTTCATGGGCAGCCGCTCGACCCGGGTGCCGTCCGGCACTGGAAGTGGTGCGGTCGAGACTGGTTGGGTGCTCTTCAGCGCCTCGAGCGCGGACACGACATCCGACGAGGTGATCATCATCGCCACCTTGCCCTGCGCGTACGCCGCCAGCGCGTCGTCGTAGTTCAGGGACGACGCGCCGGGGTACGCCGACTTGCCGGCGACGAGCTCGCGGTACGTCGAGACGACCGGCGCGTACCTCGTGGTCTCGTACTTCCCTGTCCTCGTGTTGAACAGGCCGGTGCCGGCGAGGTCGCGGTCACTCGCCAGCACCGGCAGATCGACGATCCAGTTGCCGAAACCGATCCACTCGACCGGCAACGCCATCCCGTAGACCTTCCCGCCGCCGGACTTGGTGACGGCCTCGGCAGCGGATCGAAGCTGCGACATCGTGCGCGGAGGCGTGGCGGGGTCCAGGCCTGCCTTGGCGAGCAGCTTCTCGTTGTAGACCAGTCGGGTGGTGAACGACGTGGACGGAAGCGCGTACGGCTCGCCCTTGATGACGAGCGGGCCGTCGGGCACGAGGTAGCGGGAGTACTTCTTCAGCAGACCCTCGTCGACCTTGCCCTTCAGGGACTCGACCCAACCGGCCGTGGCCCACGCCCCGATCTGCGCCTGGGGTGCCTGGAAGAGATCGGGCGCCCGACGGGTCTGGAACCCGAGCCGGACGACCTCTTCGTACTTGTCCGGCGCCTGCTGGACGTAGTTGACGCGAATCCCGCGCCGGCGCCCCTCGTCGCGGTTCCACTGCTGGAAGAACCTCTGGACCACCGCCGCCTGCGAGCCCCCGCGATCCCAGACGGTCACCGTGGTGACGTCGCCCGAGGCCTCCTTGGCGGCCGGCTGGTCGCCACCGCACCCGGCGAGCACCAGGGCGACGGACGTGGCCGCGGCGAGGACGAGTGCGGCTGTTCTTCTCATGCTGTGCTCCCAGCGGTGCGTTCGGGCCTCGACGAGGTGGTTCTGACGAGAACGAAGGACAGGTCGAACGCCGCGCCGACCACGGTCAGGGCGGCCACGGGCTGGAGGACCGGAGGGCTTATGACCGCCACCGCGCAGGCGGCAGCGACGGCGGCGACGGCCGCCATCGCCTGGAGCGGTCGGGTGCTCGCGGCGACGTAGCTGGCCCGGAGCGCGGCGACGGGACCGGTCCGGGTGTCGGCGGCGAGCACGGCCCCGTGCACCGCCGCCGTCATGCACCAGCCGAGACAGAGGGGTACGAAGACACACAGGCCGATCGCGGCGACGGCCGGCCGCGCCCGCGCCGCCAGCGCGAGGTCGGCGAGGAGCACCGCGCCGGCGCCGGCGAGCACCAGGCCCGACAGCGTGGCGGTCCGGAACCCCGCGCGCAGGTCGCGCGCGAACGTCCCCGCGGCCGGCAGGACGTCGTGCGCCCGGAGCCGCCGGACGGCGACGTAACCCGCCCGCGTCGCGGCGGGGACCGTCACCAGCGGGACGCAGCACACCAGCCAGAGCAGGCCGAGGAACCACCACGCGTACCACCGGCGCAGGACGCGGTAGGCGGCGCCGTCGACGTCGAGCAGTTCGGTCATCGCAGCGAGCCCTCCGTCCAGCCCTGCACGAAGCACCGCTGCAGCAGGAGGAACGCCACGACCATCGGGACGAGCGCGATCATCGCCCCGGCGAGGATCACGGGGTACGACGTGATCCCCTGGCCCGCGTCGTACTTCAGGGCCGCCACGCCGACCGTCAGCGTGCGCAGCTCCGGTGCGGTGAGGGAGAACGCGAGCGGCACCTGGTAGTTGTTCCACGACGCCTGGATCGCGAGGATGATCGTCGTCGCGAGCATCGGACGCATCAGCGGCAGCCCGATGTGCCACCACGTCCCGAAGAAACCGCACCCGTCGAGGCGGGCACTCTCCTCGATCTCCTGCCCGAGCCGCTGGACGAACGCCTTGACGAGATACGTGTGCACGACCGTGATCCCGACGTACTCCACGAGGACGATGCCCACCGCGTTGTCGAGCCCGGCCGCGCGGGCGATCATGAACTGCGGATACAGCATCGCGGTCGTGAGCCCGACGAACAGCGTGCTGATGAGGACCGCCTCGAGCACCCGCTGGCCGGCGAGCCGCTGCCGCGCGAGCACGTAGCCGAGCATCGACGACGCGAACAGGTCGACCACGACGACGCCGCCCGTCACCACCACGCTGTTGAACGCGTACACCGAGAAGTTGCCCCGCACCCAGGCATCGGCGTAGTTGCCCCACGCCCACACGTCGGGCAGCAGGCTGCCCGGGTCGCGCATCAGCTCCGGCAGCGGCTTGAGCGACGCGAAGGCCGCGTAGACGAGCGGCGTCACCGTCACGACCGCGACGAGGAGCATCGCGGCGTAGGTGGCCACCCGGCCGGGGCGCCAGCGCAGCGACCGGGGCGAGGCGGGCGGGGCGGTCGTGCTCACTGCGCCGGCCTCCTCACGAACAGCATGTAGAGCAGGGAAAACGCTGCGACGACGAGGCTGGCCGCCACACCGAGTGCGGCCGCATAGCCCAGCTGCGGAACGGCGTCGGGGTTGAAGAAGTAGCGGTAGAGGTAGGTGAACATCACCTCGGTCGACCCGGCCGGTCCCCCGTCGGTCAGTGTCTTCACGAGGTCGAACGACCGGAGCACGCCGACGATGTAGATCAGCACGACCACCCGCGTGACCGGCGTCAGGTGCGGCAGGGCGATGTGCCGGAACACCTGCCACTGGTTCGCTCCGTCGAGCTCGGCGCTCTCGACCGTGGACCTCGCCATGGTGGACATCCCGGCGAGGAAGAGCAGGGTGTTGATGCCGAAGTGCAGCCAGATCCCGGTGCCGACGAGGCTCAGCAGGCCGTTCGGTGCACGACCGAGGAAGTCGACGGGATCGTCGACGAGCCGCGTCCGCTCGAGGATGCCGTTGAGCGGACCACCCACCTGCTGGAGGAAGAAGCCGAAGATGATCCCGACGATCGCGGGACTCAACACCTGCGGCAGGAAGTAGAGCGTGCGGAAGAGGACCTGGCCGCGGAGTCCGCGGTAGAGCGCCCAGGCCAACGCCATCGCCAGTGGGATCTCGACCAGTACCCGTCCGGCCCCGAACTGCAATGTGTGCCAGACCGCGCCCCACCAGACGGAGTTGCCGACCAGCCGGTGGTAGTTGTCCAGCCCGACGAACGACGAAGGCGCGAAGCCGTTGGAGCGGAAGAAGCTCTCGCGGACCAGCCACGCCATCGGGACGAGTGCGAACACGGCGTACGGCACCAGCGCGGGCAGCATCATCGCGTACGCCACGAGTCGCTCGCTGCGCGACCGTGCCGGCGGTCGCGCCCGCGGGCCGGTGACCGCGCGGACCACCCGCGGACGCGCAGGCGCGGCGCTCCGCGTGCCGCTCACCACGCTGATGGCACCTCCGGCGATGGAGCCGTTAAATTAGTTTCTGAAAATAACAAAGCACGCACGAACCCTGTCAACCCAGGCGAGGAGGACATGGACGGTCGGCCTGGTCGCGGCGAAGCGCGCCCGACGCACGAGGAGCACGGCCCGGGTTCTCAGGACCGGCTGCCCGCGCCACCACGGGTCGGCACGCCCTTCGGGTCGTGGCAGGGCACGACGCTGCGGCGCCGCAACTACTCCGCCGTGTTGCGGACGATCCTGTCGAGGGGACCCCTCTCCCGTGCGGAGGTGGCGGATCTGACCGGTCTCACACCGGCCACCGTCACCAAGATCACCGCGGTGCTCCTGTCGCGCGGACTGGTCCAGGAGGAGTTCGATCGCGACGCCCCGCGCGAGCGCGGTCGGCCGCGGATCCCGGTCGCGGTCGCCCCGGAGGGCTTCGCGGTCGCGGGCGTCCACATCGGTGCTCTGCGTACGACCGTCGGCCTGGTCGGTCCGCGTGGCCAGGTGGTCGCGGAGTCGGTCGTCGAGCACGCCACGGACGACGCGTCGACGCTGATCGCGGAGGCGGCGTCCGCGGTGGCCGAGATCGTCGCCGACAACGCCATCCGGCCCGTCCTCGGGATCGGCGCGAGCATCGGCGGTTGGGTCGACACCGCGGCCGGCACGGTCGTCGACCACGCGAGCCTGCACTGGCAGGGCATCTGCCTCGCGGAGGGGCTCGAGCGCGCCACCGGCATGCCGGTCGTCCTCAACAACAACGCCCGCGCCATGGCCATGGCCGAGGCCTGGTTCGGCGCGGCCCGGCACGCGGACACGTTCCTCTTCCTGTCCGTGGGCAACATCGTCGGTGGGGCGTTCGTCGTCGACCGGACCATCCACGAGGGACCGCGCTCGGCGGCGGTGCGCCTCGACCACCTACCGGTGCGCGTCCGTACCTCGAGCCGGTGCGGATGCGGGCGGTACGACTGCCTGCAGGCGGTCGCAAGCGACCAGGCCGTGCTCGAGGCGGCCCGCAGGTCCGGCGTGGCGAGCCGGTCGGAGACGATCGAGCGGCTGATGGCGCGCGCGACCGCGGGCGAGACCGACGCCGGGCGGATCCTGCGGACGCGGGCGCGGCACGTGGGTAACGCGGTCGGCCTGCTCGCCGACATCCTCAACCCCGAGCTCGTGGTGGTGGGCGGAGGCATTCTCGCCAACCCGCAGTACCTCGACGACCTGCGTCACGCGGCCGCGGCGCACTCGCACACGGCGCTCGATGCCGGGCACCTGGTCGTGCCCAGCGAACTGGGGGCGCACTCGCTGGCCCTGGCGTCCGGTGCGCTGCTGCTGGACGCGTACTACCGCGACCCCCTCGCCTACCGTCCGCTCGCCCACTGACGCGGACTACCGTCGTGCGGATGGACGAGCGCGCGGGCAGCAGGTCACAGGCCGTCGCCATGGTCCTGGTCGGCGCGGTGTCCGTGCAGTTCGGTGCGGCATCGGGCGTGATCCTCCTCCACCGGGTCGGCCCGCTCCCGGCCGTGGGCCTGCGGATGGTCATCGCCGCCGTCCTGGTCGCCGGACTCGTCCGGCCGCGGCTCGCGGGTCGCAGCCGAAGAGACCTCGCGGTCGGTGTGGCGTTCGGACTGACGCTCGGCCTGATGAACCTCTCGTTCTACGAGGCCGCCGCCCGGTTGCCGCTCGGTGTGACGGTGACACTCGAGTTCCTCGGCCCGCTCGGTCTCGCCGTCGTCATGTCGCGGCGCCAGCGGGACGTGCTCTGGGTGGTGTTGGCCGGGATCGGCGTGCTGCTCCTCGGCGAGGGCGGGTTCGAACGGCTGGACCCGGTTGGCGTGGCGTTCGCTCTCGGTGCCGCTCTGTGTTGGGCGTGCTACATCCTGTGGGGCATCCAGGCCAACCGGCGCTTCCCCGGCGCCGACGGCCTCGCAGTCGCGCTCGTCGTCGCGAGCGTCGCGATCGCACCGTTCGGACTGGTCACGGCCGGGCGGGCGGTGCTGGCGCCGGACACGCTGCTCCTCGGCCTCGGAGTGGCGCTCCTGTCCTCCGCCCTGCCGTACAGCCTGGAGCTCGCCGCCCTGCGCCGGATACCGACACGGACGTTCGGCGTACTGATGAGCCTTCAGCCCGCCGTCGCCACGCTGGCGGGGTACCTCCTGCTCGACCAGCGACTGTCGGCCGGTCAACTGGCGGCGGTGGGGCTGGTCGTGGCTGCGAGCGCCGGTGCGACCCGTACGACCCGGATCCGCGGCACCGTCGCGCCGCCACCCCTGCCAGAACCGGAAGGATTGACCGCCAGCGGGAATGACGCCCCATGACCCGGGCAGGACTGCGACCATGTCCGGACCGACTCGCCTCGGCTGAATGGGCCATTCGATGAAGACGCTCTGTCCGACCTGCGGTGGCGCGGGCCAGATCGCGATCGACCGATCGGCGATGGAGCTGTCGAACGACCGGAGCGGCACCGGCATGGTCCGGCAGGCCTGCCCGACCTGTGACGACGAAGGGTGGCTGGACGACGCCGGCGCGTTCGCCTGAGCCACCGCGGCGGGTTACGCCGTCCACCCCAGCAGCGCCTCGCCGAGCAGCAGGGCGACGAACCACACCGCGAGCCCGACGAACGGAAGTGCCAGGACCACCCACGGCCGCTGTCGGACCAGGCGTACGGCGACGACCATGAGGACGACCCAGATCGCGAGGAACACGACGACGGCCCACACCGGCGCCACGAGCTCGCTCACGGCGTACAGGAACAGCAGCGGGAACAGCAGGACGAGCCCGACCCAGCCGGCGACCCGCGTCAGACGATTCACCGACGGTCACCCGACCCGGCGGTCGGGTGCCGACGCCGCGGCGCCCGCGCCCCGGCCGCTCCCTACGCCCATCGGTCCCGCAGCCGCGGCAGGACGTCCCGGGCGAACCCCTCGAGGAACCGCGCCTGGTCGTTGCCCGGCCCGTGGAAGACCAGCTCGTCAAAGCCGAGGTCGACGTACGGTGCGATCTTCTCGACCACCTCGTCGGGGTCGTCGGAGACGATGAACCGCTTCGTGGCGATGAGGGGGTCCTCGTCGGCCAGGCGTTCCATCTCCACCGGGTCGTGGACACCCTGCTTCTGCTCCGGCGTCAGCCCGAGCGCCGCCCACCAGGTGCACGCCTCCTTGGCCACTTCGAGGTCGGTGTCGTAGGAGACCTTGATCTCGATCTGGTGGGGGAACTTCCCGGCGTCGCGGCCCGCCGCTTCGGCACCTTCGCGCACCTTGCCGAGGACGGTCTCGTACAGCTCGGGCGCCTTGCCGCTGGTCTGGATCACACCGTCGCCGATCCGGCCGGCGAGCTTGCCCGCGAGCGGTCCCGAAGCCGCGACATAGATCGGCAGCGGCAGGTCCGGGCGCTCGTAGACCGTCGCCTTGACGGTCTTGTAGAACTCGCCGTCGAAGTCGAGGCGCTCGTCGGTCCAGAGTTTGCGGATGAGGGTCACCGCTTCGGCGAGCCGAGCCCTGCGCTCCTTGCCTCCCGGCCAGGGCGCGCCGGTCGCCGGGACCTCGTTCATCGACTCACCGGTGCCGACGCCGAGGAACACGCGTCCGGGCGCGAACTTGTCGATGGTCGCGAAGCCCTGTGCGACAACGGACGGGTGGTACCGCAGCAGCGGCGTGAGGACGCTCGTGCCCATCGTGACCCGTTCGGAGGCGTACGCCAGCGCCCCGAGCCAGCTGAAGACGAGCGGCGCGTGTCCGGACGTGTGCCGCCATGGCTGGAAGTGGTCGGAGACGGCAACGATGTCGAAGCCGAGACGCTCCGCAAGCAGTGCGTAGTCGAGCAGCTGGCGGGTACCGAACTGTTCCGCTGACGCCTTGTAGCCGTACTTCACTGACCGCCCCTCTCGACGTGAGCCGCGCGGTGGTCGTCCGCGGCTCCACGGGTGCCCAACGCTGCTCAGTGTGGCACGGTAGGGGCGATGGACCTTCAGCAGGCGAGAGCGCTCCGGGAAGCCCTCGAGGGAACCCGTTGGCTCGAACGTACGCAGGACTTCGCCCGCGCCCTGCGGAGGTCGACGACCACCACCAGCGGGCTCCTTCTCTTCGGACCGCCCGCCGACGAACCCTGGCATCTGACGGCCCACCTCGACGACGAGTCCCGCCTCTCCGGACTGCCCGAGATCGCACCCACACTGGTGCGCTGGAACCCGCCACCGGGTGCACCGGCGCACCTCGCCGTCGGCCTCGAACGGCTCGCGGGCGCACGCCGCGGCCAGTCACTGCTCGTCGTCGCGGAGTCGGCGCCGGCACCGCTGCTCGAGCGCGTCGACGACGCACGCCGCAAGGGTGCCAACGTGTTCGCACTCGACACGGGCGACGCCGAGCTCGGTGCCCTCGCGCACGAGGTGCTCGCGGTCAACACCGTCGCGCTGCCGGTCGTGACGTTCGACAACGCGCAACACCTCGTCAGCATCGCCGCGGCAACGTGCGCGGACGGACCTCGCCGCGGCTTCCGCGCCCGACTGGGCCGGTTGCTCGACGTCCTCGCGGGACCTGGTTCCTGACCGACGGCGCGGAAGTCGAAGGTCGGAGACCGTCCGCAACCGCGTGAATGTGCTTTACACATTTGCCGATTCATCTCCTATCGCGCCGTCACGACGAGCATGATGGCGAAATGGCATACCGCGGAACTCGAGAACTTCTACGCTGTTTCCGTGCAGATCAAGAAATTAGCTCGCCCTTACCGGTTTACAAGAGCCGTTAATGCGCAAGATCCACTGAGATGGCAGAAGTATGTCTCTGCCATCACAGCGACGGTCCGGTAGAGGCCGGAATCCCCTGCGAGGGAGGCAGTGCGGTGCCCACATCAGCAAGCGCGGCAACGAAGGCCGCATCCAAGAGATCGACCGCAGCCAGGAAGACCGCGAAGGTCTCTACCCGGGCAACGGCGAAGCGCAACCCGACGGCTCGTTCCGTCGGAAAGCGGACGGTAGCGGCGAAACGGGCCGCGACGAGGACGACTGCGCGCAAGAGCACGGCTAAGCGGAGTACCGCCAAGCGCACGAGCGCGAAGCGCACCACCGCGAAGCGCACCACCACGAAGCGGACGACCGCGAAGCGCGCAGGCGCCAAGCGGACCACCGCGAAGCGCACCACGGCCAAGCGGACGACTGCGAAGCGGACACCCGCGAAGCGCACAGCCGCGAAGCGGACGGCGAAGAAGTCGACCGCGAAGCGGACCACCGCCAAGCGCACGACCGCGAAGCGTTCGACGGCGAAGCGGACCACCGCCAAGCGCGCCGGCGCGAAGCGCACGACCGCCAAGCGGACCACCGCCAAGCGCGCAGGCGCGAAGCGGACCACCGCGAAGCGCACGACCGCCAAGCGGACGACCGCGAAGCGCACGACCGCGAAGCGCACGACCGCCAAGCGGACCACCGCCAAGCGGACCGCTAAGAAGGCGGCGACCAAGCGCGCACCGGCCAGGAAGGCCGCCAAGCGGGCGCCGGCGAAGAAGACCGCCCGGAAGCGCACCATGAAGAAGACTGCCGGGCGCAAGACCGCTGCACGGAGGCCGATGGCCAGAAGGACCCGTGCCGCGGCAATCACCCCGGCAACGACGGGCCTCACGGCCACGACCTCGACCGAGGAACTGGCTCAGGAGCAGTCCACGAACGAGGAGTGACCGGTCTGGCCGGGTGCGGGTCTCTCCAGAGAACCCGCACCCGGGCACACGCCTGCACACATCAGCTCCGGCGCCCACGGGCGCCGGAGCTGATCAGCGTCATGGGAGTCGCCTCCGCGGAGGCGACTCCTCTTTCGTGTGTCGCGATTTCGTGTGTCGCGATTTCGTGTGTCGCGACCGCGGCGGCCGCCGACACAAAGCGGGCGGATCACTCCGGACGCCCATGTCCGACGTTCGCCGGACGCGAGGCACCGGGGTGGGGCCAGGTGCGTCGGGTGCGTCAGGTGCGCTCGGGCCGGTCGGCGTCGTCGTTCCAGCGAGGATCGTTGTCCCAGTCCTCGTTGCGCTCTGCGACCTTCTCCAGGGCGTTCTGGGCCTCGGCCCTGGTGGCGTAGGGGCCGAGGCGGTCAGCCGCCTTGCAGCCCGCACGGGGCTCGACCTCGTGATGCCGAAGACAGAAGTACCACTCCGCGGGTTCCACGCTCATAGCCAAAGCTTTCCCCAGTGGCGCCCCGGCGGCAACCAGACGCCCGCGCGGGACCCGCTCCCCGGCGATTGCGTCCGACCCGCCACGTAGACTCTCGGCATCATGGGCCCACTCGTTCCTGCCACGATCTCCGCACGGCGCAAGGTGCGTCACGACATCCCCCGGCCGGAGTACGTCGACAAGCCGGCTCCCGCCCGTTTCAGCGGCTCCGAGGTCAAGGACGCCGACACGATAGCCCGCATGCGGACTGCCGGCCGGTTGGCCGCACAGGCGCTGCAGGAGGTCGGCCGGCACGTCGCTCCCGGTGTCACCACCGACGATCTCGACGCGGTGGGCCACGAGTTCCTCGTCGATGCCGGCGCCTATCCCTCGACCCTGGGTTACCGGGGCTTCCCGAAGTCTTTGTGTACGTCCGTCAACGAGGTCATCTGCCACGGCATCCCCGACGCGCGCCAGCTCGAGGACGGCGACATCGTGAACGTCGACATCACCGCATTCCTCGACGGCGTTCATGGCGACACCAATGCGACGTTCCTCGTCGGCGACGTCGACGAGGAGGCGCGGCTGCTCGTCGAGCGCACCCACAGCGCCATGATGCGGGGCATCAAGGCTGTCGCACCGGGTCGCGAGGTCAACGTCATCGGCCGGGTGATCGAGTCGTACGCAAAGAGGTTCGGCTACGGCGTGGTGCAGGAGTTCACCGGACACGGCATCGGCGCGGCGTTCCATTCGGGACTGATCGTGCCGCACTATGACGAACCGCGGTAGACACGGTCATCGAGACCGGAATGACCTTCACCATCGAACCGATGCTCACGCTCGGCACCCATGAATGGGACATGTGGGACGACGGGTGGACCGTGCTCACCAAGGACCGCAGGCTGTCCGCGCAGTTCGAGCACACGGTCCTGGTCACGCCCTCGGGAGCCGAGATTCTCACCACTCCCTGACGGGACTCACCAGCCGCAGAACCCGGCTCTCGACACCCTGACGAACTCACCCGGACGGCCGGCTCTCACTGTGCGGAACGTCGTTCGGTGGATGCCTCTCCGTGGTTGAGCTCATCGACGATGAGGGCCGCATCTCGGTTGGCCATGTCGAGTCGAGGAATCCACCAGTCGTCGACTTCGACGTCCCAGACGCCATATCCGTATTCGGTCTCGCGTACCTCGAATCGCTCACTCACTGGTCTGCCTCCCCATGCCCTCAGAACCAGGATATCGAACGCGTGTTCGATGACAAGGCCGGGCCTGCGGCCGGTCCATTCCTCGCCATCAGGACGTGAACTCGCCTCTCGGCCGGGTGCGTCGGTACGCCGCCTCCCCTCGTCGCGGCCCGTCAGTCGCCGCCTCCCCTCGTCGCGGCCCGTCAGTCGTCGCGGCCCGATCAGTCGTCGCGGGCGGTACGGGTGCGGACCGCGACCATCCCGGCCAGCTCGCGGGCCGCGGCCCGGCCGCGCCGTCCGTCCGCCGACTGGATCGCCATCACAGGGACCGTCGTACCGTCGTCGATGTCGAGCTGCACCCACGGGTCACCCGGGCGGAGGCTGACCCGCAGCACCTCCGCCCACTCGAGCCGCCGGGTGCGTACGACGTTGACGACCGTGAGCCCGCCCTCGTCGGCACGCACCCGCATCCGAGCAAGCCGGTAGAGCCCGTAGAGCAGCGCGAGCAGGACCAGCACGAGCGTCAGGGTCTGCAGGACGTTGAACTGCGCCCGCGACGCTGCCGGGAGGCCGAACCACATGGCCAGCGCGGCGACCACGAGCAGCGTGCCCATGCCGATCGAGACGGCCGGACCGAAGCGGGGCCGCCACGTGTGCGGCAGCGCGGGCAGCCGGTCGGGCGCCGCGTCGTCAGAGGTCATCGACCACCGGTCCGTCGTCATCGGCCGGCTTCTCACAGCCGGCAGGCGTGGATGCTCGTCACCAGGATCGCGCGTGCGCCGAGGTTCCACAGCTCGTCCATCAGACGCTGGGCCTCGCGCTGCGGCACCATCACCCGCACCGCGACCCAGCCCTCCCGATGAAGCGGCGAGATCGTCGGCCCCTCGAGGCCCGGCGTGACGAGCACCGCGTCGTCGATCCAGTCGGCCTGGATGTCGTAGTCCATCAGCACGTAGTCGCGCGCGACGAGTACGCCCTGGAGCCGCCGCACCAGCAGCTCCAGACCGTCCGGATCGCTCACCCCGTCGCGCTTCACGAGGACCGCCTCGGACTCGAGGAGCGAGTCGCCGAAGACCTCGAGTCCTGCGTTACGCAAGGTGGTTCCGGTCTCCACCACGTCGGCGATGACGTCGGCCACACCCAACCGGATCGCGGCCTCGACAGCACCCTCGAGCCGGGTCACCCGCGCCTTCACCCCGTTGTCGTCGAGGTACTTCTTCGTCAGGCCCGCGAGCGACGTCGCCACCCGCAGACCGTCGACGTCCCCGAGCTTCGACGCGGTCTCGGGCTGCGCCGCGAGCCGGATGCTGGATCGGGCGAAACCGAGCTGAAGAACCTCGGTGGCCGCGGCGCCCGAGTCGAGCAGGTGGTCCCGCCCGGTGATGCCGACGTCGAGCCGGCCCTGCCCGACGAACACCGGGATGTCTGTCGGACGCAAGTAGTAGAACTCGATCGAGTTGTCGGTATCGGTGAGCATGAGCTCGCGGGAGTCGGTGCGCTGGCGGTAGCCCGCCTCACGCAGCATCGCGGCGGCGGACTCACCGAGCGAGCGCCCCTTGTTGGGAACTGCGACACGCAGCATGGTTCTGGCTCTCTTCCTCGAAGACCTGGAGGTACGAACGACCTGTCGTCACTGGACGCGGGCACGGGTGCCCAGGGGTGTCCCGCGGGACACCCCTACAGATGGGCGTACACGTCGTCGAGGTCGAGGTCGCAGGCGAGCATCAGCACCTGGGCGTGGTAGAGCAGCTGGGAGATCTCCTCGGCGGCTCGCTCGCGAGACTCGTGCTCGGCCGCCATCCAGGCCTCGGCCGCCTCCTCGACGAGCTTCTTGCCGATCGCATGGACGCCCGCGTCGAGCGCGGCGACGGTGCCGGATCCCTCCGGACGGGTCACCGCCTTGGCGGCCAGCTCGGCGTACAGCTCGTCGAACGTCTTCATCCTCGAGATTCCTGTGGTCGGGTGCGGCACCGGTCAGGCTCACTGGTCGGGCGGCGCCGGGTCAAGCCTAAGTGCCGGCGGTGGGAGCGGGGCTCCCGGGTTCTGCGGGCGCCCACGGCTGGCGGGTGGTCCGGACGGGACGCCCCTCGGCAACGGCCTGCTCGATCACGAGGCCGAGGTAGTGGTCCTGGCAGGCCTGCGCCAGGTCGTAGCGGCTGGGTCCGCCCTCGGACCGGGCCGCCGTCGCGGTGAGGCAGGTCGCGATCGCGATCTCCTCGTCGGACAGCCGGGCCGGGGAGTACGGGTTGGTGTAGGCGCGCTGCTCCCCCACGTCGACGGCCCGCAGGAAGAAGCCCTCGAGGTCGCCGCCGAGTCCGGTCTGCTGGCGGTGGAAGCGGGTCTCGACCGGTGTGCGGGCGTCCCGGAGGTAGGTCAGCCGGTCGTCGATGATCTCGCCCCGCTCTCCGCGTACGACCAGCCGCCGGCCGAGCAGCGGGTGGAACCACTGGCCCGCGGTGAAGTCGTACACACCGAGCCGGTCGCCGAAGTCGAGCGTCGCGATGACCTGGCGGGCGTCGACCAGCCGGTCCTGTTCCGGCCAGCCCGTACGGTCCGGGCCGGCCAGCAGCCGGTTGCCGAACTCGACGGCGACGACCGACGCGTCCTCGTAACCGACGCCGAGCAGCGCGCGGAGCAGCGCCACCGCGTGGTAGGTCTGCGTCGCCGAGACGTGGGCGGACGTCACGCGCCCGAGCCGGCCCGACCGCACCGTCGCGATCTGGGCGGCGTACGTCGGGAGGAAGGGGTACTGCTCGGCAATCTCGACGACCGCGTGCGGCCCGGCCGCGCGCACCGCCTCGTGGAGCGCGACGAGGCCGTCGAGGTCGGGTGCCGGCGGCGTCTCAGCCAGGACCGGAGCACCGCGCCGGACCAGTTCGAGCACCAGGTCGGGGTTCGCGGCCCACGGCACCGACGTGACGACGAACCCGAACTCCTGCGCGTCGAACAGCTCGTCGACGGTGCGGTAGGTGGGTACGCCCCAGCGGCGTTCGTAGTCCTGGCCCTTGTCGTCGGTCCGTACGACCATTCCGGAGACGCGGAAGTGGTCCGGCAACGCGGCCGCGATCCGGAGGTAGAAGTCGGCCCGCCACCCGCTGCCCACGAGGGCGAAGCTCACCGGGCTCATGGCGACACCTCGAGCCGGCGGCCGTCCCGTCCACCGCCGACGCCGGCGTAGGGCACACCCGGGTCCCAGTCGTTCGGCGGTGGGGCCCGGAACTCCGTGAGCGGCAGGGTGACCAGACAGCGCTCGCGGTGGGAGAGGTACGCCGCCTCGCAGACCTCCAACGCCCGCAGGGACGACCGTGCCACGGAGTAGTCGGGAACGCCGGAGTCGATCTGCGCGGCGAGGTTCTCGAGGTGGAACTGGTGCGGCGTCACCTCGTGCTCGGGGACCTTCACCACGTCGGAGCGACGACGTGGGGCTGACGATCCGGTAGCCGTTCTCCCAACCCCAGAACTCGATCAGCCCGTCGGTGCCGACGATCCGGAAGAGGGTGGGCTTGCCGGCGCGGCTGGTGCGTACGTGGTCACCGGTGTGCAGGACCAGTCGTACGCCGTCTCGGGTCCAGGCGGTGGTCACGGCCTCCGTCTCGACCGCCATGCCGTCGCGGTACGTACGGGACGAGGTGTCGCACGATGCCAGCACCGCCTCGAGCGGGACGTCGCCGAGCAGGGTCAGGAAGTACTGGACCCAGTGGATTCCGGCGTTGATGATGTCCCACCCGGCGCACTCGATCTCGACCAGCCGGAGCGCGCCGATGTCGCCCCTTCGCACCCGCGCGAGAACCTCCTGCGAGGTCGCCCGGGCGAGCAGGCCGTGCGGCACGGCGAGCGGCAGGCCGCGGCGTTCTGCCTCGGCGAGGATCCGATGACCGGCAGCGGTCGTGTCGCCGAGCGGCTTCTCGACGAGGATGCCGCGCAGCCCGGTGGACATCGCTGCGAGCGCGAGCTCGGCATGGCTGTCGGCGTACGTCGAGACGCACACGACGTCGGTGGGGTCCGCCGCGAACAGGTCGGTCGGACGGTCAGCGGTGCGGATGCCGCGGTGCTCGGCGGCGACGGCCTCCCGCACGTCGGCACGCAGGTCGCACGCACCGGTGAGGTCGAACCGCGCCGACCTCGCCAGCGCGCGCAGGCTCAGCGTCCCGCCGGATCCGCAGCCGATGACCGAGGCCGAATAGACCGTTGTGCCGGTGCTGTCGGGCATGCGCCTTCCTTCCAGGTCGGGCGGTGCAAGGATCGCAGACCTGGGTGGGTTCAGACGAGCCCCGATCGTACGGCGTACAGCGCGGCCTGGGTGCGGTCGGCGAGCCCGAGCTTGGCAAGGATCGACGAGACGTGGGTCTTGACGGTCTTCTCCGACAACACCAACGCCCGGGCGATCTCGCGGTTGGACCGGCCCCGCGCGATCTCGGCCAACACCTCGCGCTCGCGCTCGGTCAGGGCGCCGGCGCGTTCGTCCGCCGAGTCGCCTCTCAGCAGCGCGGCCGCGACCTCGGGTTCGAGGAGCACCTGCCCCGCGTGGACCGCTCGGATCGCCTGGGCGAGTGCCTCGGGGTCGACGTCCTTGAAGAGGTAGCCGGCGGCGCCTGCCCGCAGTGCCGGCACGACCTTCGACGGTTCGGTGAACGAGGTGAGGACGAGGACCCGTGCCGGGTTTCCCCGGTCGCGGAGCATCCGCAGAGCCTCGACGCCATCGACGGTCGGGAGCTGCAGGTCGAGCAGCACCACGTCGGGGCGCAGTGCCTCGGCCTGCTCGACCGCTTCGCCCCCGTCGCCCGCCTCACCGACCACGTCGATGTCGTCGAGGATGTCGAGGAAGGTCCGCAGGCCGTGGCGTACGACCTGGTGGTCGTCGACGACCAGGACCCGGATCGAACGTCCCGCGACGTGGGCACCGTCCGACCCGACGGTGCCGCTTTCGGTCTCCGGACCGGTCTCGGCAGGCTCAGTCACGAGGCAGCTCCAGGGTCACGGTCGTGCCGGCTCCGGGATGCGAGTCGACCCGCAGCCGGCCGCCGGCTCGGCGGGCGCGCTCGCGCATGGACGCCAGGCCGAGGTGGTGGCCCCCCTGTGCCGCCGGGTCGTCGGCGAAGCCCTTGCCGTCGTCGGACACGGTGAGCTGGACGCCCCTGTCGGTCCGCAGGTCGATCTCGACCACCGTGGGCTCGGCGTGCCGGAGGGCGTTGTGCAGGGCCTCCTGGGTGACGCGGAAGACGACGTCCTCCACCGTCTCCGGCAGATGGCACCGCCCGTCACAGTCGGCGGTGAAGCGGATGTCGACCGGGTGGGCGCGCCCGATGACTGCCACGTGCTTTCGCATCGCCGGCACCAGGCCGTCCTCGCGGACCGCGGGCGGGCGGAGCTCGGTGACGACCGCGCGCAGCTCGTCGAGCGCGGAGCCCGCGAGCTCCTTCACCCGGGCGAACTCCACCCGGGACCGGTCGCGGTCGCCCTTCAGCGCCAGTGCCTCGGCGGCTCCGACCGTGAGGCGCAGGCTGAACAGCTTCTGCGCCACGGCGTCGTGCAGGTCCCGGGCGATGCGGGACCGCTCCTCGATCAGGGTGAGCTCGCGGTCGCGCTCGAACATCCGGGCGCGCGTGAGGGCGATCGCCGCGTGCGCGGCGAGGATCCCGAGCAGCCGCTCGTCCTCGGCCGTGAACGTGGGCTGGTCGGGTCCGTTGGCGACGTACACCGCTCCCAGGACCTCGCCGCGGTCGATGATCGGCAGCCCGAGGAACCCGCGCATGTCGGGGTGCGAGCCGGGCCACCCGGAGAACCGCTGGTCGGCCTGGACGTCGTCGGCACGGTAGGTGCCGGCCTCCCTCATCATCAGCCCCAGCAGGCCGTGTGCCCGGGGCACGGGACCGATCTCGCGCCACTGCTCGTCGCTCACACCCGATGCGTAGAACTCCGCGAACCTCCCCTGGTCGTCCGGGACGCCGAGAGCGGCGAACTCGGCCCGCGCGAGCGTGCGCGCGGACTCGACGATCATCTGCAGGACCTCGCGGGTCGCCGTCTGCTCGGTCACCGCGAGCAGGGCACGGGAGAGCGCGTCGAGGTCGTCGCGGCACTCCGGGGGAACAGGCGTGGGCACGGCAGAAACGGTACTCGGGTCGGGCGCACTCCGGACCGGTCCAGGGTCGTAGGACCAAGGGCGTACGACCGCCGGAACCGCGGCCCGATGGCTCGGGGCCGCTCACGATCTAACGTCAAAGGCGTCTAAGGAGGACACACACCATGTGGAACGACCTGATGATCAAGGAGATCGCGGACTCGAGAGTCGCGGAGCTGCGCCGCCAGGCGCTGGGCCGCCCGGTTCGTCGTCGCCGGCCGGACCGGTTCTCCGGTCTGGCGCAGCGGATCGCCGCGCGGTACCGCCGGACGGTGCACGCGATCGACCTGCCCCGCCAGCGCACCGTGCGCGAGGCGGCCGCCGGTCGGCTGGAGACCTGCTCCACGCCCCAGTGCTCGTGAACCGTCCGGACCGCTGACCCACCGCGAGGAGGAACCATGCCCGTAGCACTCGTCACCGGCGCATCGCGAGGCCTCGGCCTCGCGATCGCCGGCGTGCTCGCCGACCGCGGCTGGTCGCTCGTCATCGACGCCCGGAACGCGGGCCCACTCCGCGACGCGGCCGGGGAGCTCCGTACCCGTGTGGGCAGCGGTCGCTCGGTGGTGCCGAAGGCCGGCTCGATCGCCGACGCGGCGCACCGCGGCGCTCTGGTCGACGCCGCGCTGGGCCTCGGCGGCATCGACCTGCTCGTCAACAACGCCGGCATCCTCGGCCCCAGCCCTCTTCCCCCGTTGGCGAACCTGGGCCTCGCCGCGTACCGCGAGGTCCTCGAGGTCGGTGTCGTCGCGCCGCTCGCCCTGACCCAGCTCGCCCTCCCGCACCTCCGGGTCCGTTCCGGCGCGGTCCTCAACGTCACGAGCGACGCCGCAACCGAGGCGTACCCGGGATGGGGTGGGTACGGCTCGGCCAAGGCGGCACTCGAGCAGTGGTCCCGGGTGCTCGCCACGGAGCTCCGTGAGGCCGCGGAGGACGTCCGCGTCTGGTGGGTCGACCCGGGCGACCTGCGGACGCAGATGCACCAGGACGCGTTCCCCGGCGAGGACATCTCCGACCGACCACTTCCCGACACGGTGGCCCCGGCGTTCGCGCGCCTGGTCGACGAACGACCGCCCAGCGGCAGGTACCGCGCCACCGACCTGCTGACCGGTGCGTCGACATGACGACCATGACCGACAGCGGCGTCGGGGCCGGCAGTGGCATCGCGGCCGCCGAGGCGTACGACGGACCCGCGGTGGACTTCGAGCTGCCGCCCGCACTCGAGGCGCACGAGCCGCCCGAGGCCCGCGGCCTCACCCGGGACGGTGTACGCCTGCTGGTCGGTCGTGGGAACGGGACCCACGGGGCGTCGGTGGAGCACCGGGCGTTCGTCGACCTCCCCGACGTCCTCGAACCGGGTGACGTGCTGGTCGTCAACCGGTCCGGCACCCTGCCCGCTGCCGTCGACGTCGCGGACGGTCCCGGGGACGACCCGGGTGAACCGCGCCGTACCGTGCATTTCTCCACCCTCGCGCCGGACGGCAGCTGGATCGTCGAGCTCCGCCGCGGTGACGCCCCGGATCCCGCCGGTGCTCCGGGCGAGCGAATCGCGCTTCCCGGTGGGGCGATCCTGCTGCTGCGCGGGCGACACGTGTCGAACCGGCTCTGGTACGCCGTGGTCACGGTCGCCGACGTGCCCGGCTACCTCGCGGCGTACGGACGGCCGATCCGGTACGGCTATGTCGCCGAACGCTGGCCGCTCGCGGCGTACCAGACCGCGTTCGCGACCGTGCCCGGCAGCGCCGAGATGCCCAGCGCCGGAAGGCCGTTCACCCCGGAGCTCGTGACCCGGCTCGTGGCGCGCGGCATCCTCGTCGTACCCGTGACGCTGCACACGGGCGTCGCCTCCCCCGAGTTCCACGAACCGCCGTACGCGGAGTGGTTCGACGTCCCGGACGCGACGGCCCACGTGGTGAACGACGCGGTCGAACGTGGTGCCCGCGTCGTGGCGGTGGGGACCACCGTGGTCCGGGCCCTGGAGTCGGCGCCGCCGGGACAGGGCGCGGTCGCAGCCGGGCAGGGCTGGACCGAGCTCGTGATCACGCCCGAGCGAGGGGTCCGGGTGGTGTCCGGCCTCCTCACGGGGTTCCACGAACCGCGGGCCTCGCACCTGCTGATGCTGGAGGCGATCGCCGGCACCCCGCTGGTCCGGCGGTGCTACACCGCCGCGTTGGACGAGGGCTACCTCTGGCACGAGTTCGGCGACGTCAACCTGCTGCTTCCCTGACCGGATGCGGGCTTCCTCGCGCACCGGCACGAACCGGCCGGGCGCTAGGGTTCCGGACGTGAGCGCGCTGACACCTGGAGCCCCCGTCCTGTTCATCGGCGACAGCATCACCGACGCCGGCCGCGACCGATCGAACCCGTTCGACCTCGGCGGGGGCTATCCCGCCCTGGTCGCCGCCACGTACGCCGCGACGTCCACGGCCGCGCCGGAGTCCGGTGTCCGATTCCTCAACCGTGGAATCAGCGGCAACCGGGTCCGCGACCTGCGCCGGCGCTGGCAGGCCGACTGCCTCGACCTCGCGCCCCAGCTCGTCTCGATCATGATCGGCGTCAACGACATGTGGCGGCGGTACGACGCCGACGACCCGACACCGGTCGAGGACTTCGAGCGCGACTACCGCGCGATCCTGCGTGCCACCGTCGATGGCGGCGCGCCTAGGCTGGTGTTGGTGGAACCGTTCCTGCTGCCCGTACGCGAGGAGCAGCGGGCCTGGCGGGGCGACCTCGATCCCAAGATCGGCGTGGTCCGTCGGCTGGCCGACGAGTTCGCCGCCACCCTGGTGCCGCTCGACACGCTGCTGGCCGAGGCGACGGCCACCCGTGCCGCGGCCGAACTCGCGGGCGACGGCGTACATCCGACGCCCGACGGCCACGCGCTCATCGCGCGCCACTGGTGCGAGGCGGTCGACACGGTGGGTGCGACCGAGCCGCGCTGACGGTGGGGCCGCCCGTCCTTTGGGGGTGTCCTGGTGGAACGGATCAACGACCGGCTGCTCAGCTGGGCCTCCGTGCTCGAACCCCGCACCCGTGCGCAGGCCGAGCTGACGGCGACCATGCCGTTCATCCACCCTCATGTCGCACTCATGCCGGACGCGCACCTCGGCAAGGGAGCCACGGTCGGTTCGGTGATCCCGACCCTCGGCGCCATCATCCCCGCCGCGGTCGGTGTCGACATCGGCTGCGGGATGATCGCGGTCCGTACGCAGTTCACGCTCGAGGAGCTCGGCGGCCGTGAGCCCCGGACGCTCCGCCTCGCCATCGAGCGGGCCGTCCCGTTGTCGGCCGGTGCCCGCAACCGCACCTTGACAGAGACCGCCGCCGCCCGGACCGCTGCCCTGGAAGAGCAGGCGCGCGCCGACTACGACGAGGTGCTGCCCCACTGGCGGTTCCAGCTCGGCACGCTGGGTTCGGGCAACCACTTCATCGAGGTCACCGTCGACGAGCAGGCCCGGGTCTGGCTGTTCCTGCACTCGGGCTCGCGTGGCATCGGCAACCGGCTCGCCATGCGGCACATCAAGGTCGCCCAGCAGCAGGCGAAGGAGCAGCGGATCCAGCTGCCCGACCGCGACCTGGCGTACCTCACCGAGGGAACGCCGGAGTTCTCGGCGTACATCCGGGATCTCCTGTGGGCACAGGAGTTCGCCCTGCTGAACCGCGAGGAGATGATGGACCGCGTGGTCTCCTGCTTCGAGCACTGGGTCGGCTCCCCGGTCGAGGAGGCCGAACGGATCAACTGCCACCACAACTTCAGCCAGCGCGAAACCCATGCCGGCAAAGAGGTCTGGCTCAGCCGCAAGGGCGCCATCGAGGCCACGAAGGGACGGCCGGGCCTGATTCCCGGCTCGATGGGGACCGCGAGCTACGTCGTGGTGGGGAAGGGCGACCCCGCGTCCCTGCAGTCCTCACCGCACGGCGCGGGACGGAACTACTCGCGGACCGCCGCTCGCAAGCGATTCACCCGCGAGCAGCTGCGCGCGGCGATGAAGGGCATCGAGTACCGCGACACCGCGGCGTTCCTCGACGAGATTCCCCAGGCGTACAAGGACATCGACCAGGTGATGGCCGATGCCGCGGACCTGGTGGAGATCCGGCACACCCTGCACCAGATCGTCAACGTCAAGGGCGACTGACGCCTGCGCCCGCGCGGCTCGTTCGGACTCAGACGCCCATCGCGTGGTAGCCGCCGTCGACGTGGAGGATCTCGCCGGTCGTCTTGGGAAAGAAGTCCGAGAGCAACGCGACGCAGGCGCGACCCGTCGACTCCTGGTCGTCGTAGTCCCAGCCGAGCGGAGCGCGCTCGCCCCAGACGTTCTCGACCTGCTCGATGCCCGGAATTCCCTTGGCGGCAATGGTTCTGGTGTATCCCGCCGACACGAGGTTGACCCGGATGCCCTTCGGCCCGAGGTCTCGCGCGAGGTAGCGGGCACACGACTCGAGCCCGGCCTTGGCCACGCCCATCCAGTCGTACGCCGGCCAGGCGACGCTCGCGTCGAACGTCAGCCCCACGATCGAGGAACCCTCCCGAAGCAGCGGCATGGTGGCCACCGCGAGCGCCTTCAACGAGTACGCCGACACGTGCAGCGCCGTGGCCGCGTCGGCCCACGAGGTGTTGAGGAAGTTGCCGCCGAGTGCCTCCTGCGGCGCGAACGCGATCGAGTGAACGACCCCGTCGAGGCCGTCGACGTGCGCGCGCAGCGCGTCCGCCAGCCCCGCGAGATGTTCTTCGTTCGTGACGTCGAGCTCGATCACCGCGGGTTCCACGGGCAGCCGCTTGGCGATCCGACGGGTGATCGACAGCGCCCGGCCGAAGTTGGTGATGACCACCTGGGCGCCCTGCTCCTGCGCGACCTTCGCGACCGCGAACCCGAGCGAGGTGTCCATCGTCACGCCCGCAACGAGGATCCGCTTGCCTTCGAGAATCCCACCCATGGTCAGTGCCCCATCCTCACGTCGGTGCCAGTGCTCACGCCTCAGTGCCCCATTCCGAGTCCGCCGTCGACGGGGATGACCGCACCCGTGATGTACGCGGCCTCGTCGCTCGCCAGCCAGCGGATCACACCGGCCACCTCGTCGGTCGAGGTGTAGCGACCCAGGGGGATCTGCCCGAGGTACTTCTTTTGTAACTCCTCCGACAGCTCGGCCGTCAGGGCGGTCTCGACAAATCCGGGCGCGACAACATTGGCCGTGATGCCCCTCGACCCGAGCTCGCGGGCGATGGAGCGGGCCATGCCGACCATGCCGGACTTGCTCGCGGCGTAGTTGACCTGGCCTGCACCGCCGAACAGGCCGACCACCGAGGAGACGAAGACGATCCGGCCGCGGCGCATCCGCAGCATGCCCTTGGCCGCCCGCCTGGCGACCCGGAACGCGCCGGTCAGGTTGGTCTCGATGACGCTCGACCAGTCCTCTTCGCTCATCCGGAGCAGCAGGGTGTCGCGGGTGATGCCCGCGTTGGCGATCAGCACCTCGACCGGGCCCTGCTTCTCCTCGACCTCGGCGAACGCCGCCTCCACCATGTCCGGCTGGGTCACGTCGCACTTCACCGTGAGGAAGCCCTCCGGCGGCTCGCTGCCGTGGTAGGTGAGGGCCACGTCGTCGCCCGCCTCCCGAAACGCCTGTGCGACGGCCAGCCCGATACCGCGGCTCCCGCCGGTGACGAGTACCGATCGACTCACGTACGCCTCCCTGCCTCGGTTCTCACCGCTTCCGGGCGACGCTAGCAGCCTGCCGGTGGGCCATCTCGGTCAGCTCGCGACCGGACGTGCAGGTGGACCGGCACGCGTACCGCCTCAGGGCACCTCGAGCAGGGTCTTGCCGACAGTGGACCGGGACTCGATGGCGGCGTGCGCGTCCGCCGCCCGCTCCAGGGCGAACCGCTGGCCGATCACCGGCCGGAGCCGCCCGGCCGCCGCCTCCGAGAGCGCGGACTCGGTGGCCGCCCTCAGATCCGCCGGAGTCCACGCCGGCTGGATCAGGCTGACCTTCCGGGCGCGGGCCGCGTCCTCCCCGATGGCCGCCCACTCACCGCTCGCGAGCCCGTAGCTCAGCATCCGTCCGCCGGGAACAACCAGGTCGAACGCCGTCCGGCCGACATCCCCACCCACCCCGTCGAGAACGACGTCGACGCCGCCCACCGCGGTGCGTACGTCGTCGGCCCAGCCCGGCCGCCGGTAGTCGACCGTCACGTCGGCACCGAGGTCGCGGGCGAGAGCCGTCTTCCGGGTCCCACCTGCGGCCGCCACGACCACGGCGTCCGCCGCCCGCGCGAGCTGGACGAGCAGCGTGCCCACCCCGCCCGCGGCGGCCTCGACCAGGACCCGCTCGCCCTTGCGTACGGCAGCGGCGCGGAGGAGCAGCGTCGCCGTACGCCCGTCGGCGAGCAGGGCGAGCGCGGCGTCGAGAGCGAGTCCGTCCGGCACGACCAGCGGCAGCCCGGCGTCGACCGCGACCCGTTCCGCGTAACCGCCCGATCCGCCGGTGGAGCTGACCACGGTGGCACCGGCCAGGCGCTCGTCCACACCGTCACCGAGTGCCGTGACCACGCCGCCGACCCCGTTGCCGAGGATCACCGGCGGCGTCACCGGGAACGGTCCGGCGCCCGCGCGGACCTGCGTCTCGACGAAGGTGAGGTTGGCGTACGTCACCTCGATGACGACCTGACCCGGACCGGCCACCGGATCAGGCGCGTCTCCCCCGACGAGGACCTCCGGTCCGCCGAACTCTGTCAGCCACACCGCACGCATGCTTTCGTCCGATCGCCTCGACACCACTGAGAGCTAGCCACCCCAGCCTGCAACCTCAACGTATGTCGAGGTCAAGGCCTCAGCGGTACGCCTTCGACTGCAGGTCGTACAACTCGGCGTACAACCCGCCGCGGGCCATCAGCTCGGCGTGGCTGCCCTGCTCGCGCACCCGTCCGCGGTCGAGCACGACGATGAGATCGGCCATCCGGACCGTCGAGAACCGGTGCGAGACCAGCAGCGTCACCGTCCCGCGGCCCGCTCCCCCGCGCGCCGCCGCCGCGAACCGCTCGAACAGCGCGTGCTCGGTCTGCGCGTCGAGCGCCGCCGTCGGCTCGTCGAACACCACGAGGAGCGGATCGGTCCGCATCAGCCCTCGCCCGAGAGCGAGCCGCTGCCACTGACCGCCCGACAGCTCGACGCCGCCGTCCCAGGCCGTGCCCAGCTGGGTCTCCAGACCGTTCGGCAACGCCGTGAGTACGCCCGACGCTCCCGCCCGGTCGAGAGCAGCCGACACCGCCGCGGCATCGTCGACGCGAGCGAGGTCGGCGACCCCGACGCACTCGCGGGCCAGGAACTCGAACGGTGCGTAGTCCTGGAAGGCGGCGCCGACGCGACGACGCCAGTCCTCGGGGCGGAACCGGTCGAGGGACACGCCGTCGACGAGGATCTCGCCCTCCCCGGCCTCGTAGAACCCGCAGAGGAGCTTGATGAGGCTGGTCTTGCCGGTGCCGTTCTCACCGACGAGCGCGACCACCTGGCCCGCCGGCAGTGTCAAGGACACCTTGTCAGTGACCGGACGCCCGGTGCCCGGGTAGCTGAACGACACCTCCCGCAGCTCGATGCCGCGGTGGAGACGGGCGGGAACGGTCACGGGATCGGCCGGTTCCCGCCGCGCGTCGCGGGCGAAGTTCTCCAGCCAGACGAAGCGACCGGCGACCTTGAGCACGTTCAGGAACTGCGTGCCGTAGGACACCGCCGTGTTCACGACCATCCCCAGCTGCGCGGCAAGCCCGATCGCGAGGACGACGTCGCCGGGCGTCGCCCTCCCGTCGATCGCGAGCAGGAGCACGAGCGTGACCGCACCGATGTACCCCGCCGCCGACAGCAGCGCGTCCAGCGCCTGCAGGAGGGCGCCGCGGCGGTCGGCGTCGTCACGTTCACCCAGCACGGTGTCGGACACGGCGTGGTGCCGACGCAACAGGTCGCCCGCGAGTCCGAACACCCGGAGCTCCTTGCCGCTCGCCGGCGCGGTCGACACCTCGAACAGGTGCCGCCGCAGGCGTTCGGATTCGCTCGTCGCCTCCTGCGCCGCGACCTGGAGGTCGCGCCCCCGCTTGGCGAGGAGGAACGACACGACGCCCAGGGCGGGCAGCACCAGCAGGGCCGGATGGACGCGCGAGAGCAGCACGGTGGTGGCGGCCAGTGTGACGACGGTACGCACCATCCCTGCCGTCGCGTTGACCATCGTCGCCAGGCTGCCGCGGTCCTCGCGGATCCGCTGGGTCTGGTCGAGGTACTCGGGTCGCTCGTGGTGTGCCAGCCCTTCCGCACCGCCGACGAGCTCCATCAGCCGCCGGTCGGCAAGCGAGGCGGAGCGCTCGAGCACCGCGAACACGCAGTCGCAGTAGTAGAAGACCGCGACCAACACCAGCGCGGTGGCCACGGCGAGGAGGACGGCGGCGGTCAGGCCCGACCGCAGGTCGCGATCCACCGCCGCGTCGACGAGCAGCTTCCCGCCGAACGCGGCCACCGGACCGCCGAGTGCCATCAGGGCTCCGGTCAGCAGCTGGAACGTCGCGTGCCACGGTGCGGCCCGGAAGCCGATCCCGAGCGCGACCCGGTAGGCCCGCCACACCTCACGCATCGCCCGGACCTCCCTCGACGCCGGCGGTCACCTGGTCGTTGAACCGGGCCGCCTGGAGCGTGAACATGTGTGCGTAGCGCCCGGAGAGTTCCATCAGCTCCTCGTGGCTGCCGTCCTCGACCACCGCACCACCGGCGACCACCACGATCCGGTCCGCCCGCCGCACGGTCGAGAACCGGTGCGAGATGAGCACGGTGGTGAGACCCTCGGTCAGCTCGAGAAAGCGGTCGTACAGCTCGGCCTCGGCGCGGACGTCGAGCGCGGCGGTCGGCTCGTCGAGGACGAGCACTCGCGCGCCCGCCTCGACGGCGAACATCGCCCGCGCCAGCGCGACCCGCTGCCACTGGCCGCCGGACAGGTCGGTGCCGTCGGCGTACTCGCGCGACAGCACCGTGTCCCAACCCAGGGGCAGGGACTCCACCAGGTCGAGCACGCCGGCCTTGCGGGCCGCCCGGTCCAACCGGTCCAGGTCGCCGGCCAGCTCGAGTGCGCCCATCCCGACGTTCTCGCGGAGCGGGAGGTGGTAGCGCGCGAAGTCCTGGAACAGCACCGCGACGCGGCGCCGCCAGGCGGCCGGGTCGAGGTCGCGCAGGTCGATGCCGTCGACCGTGACCCGGCCAGCGGTGGGTTCGTACAACCCGCAGAGGACTTTCACGAGAGACGTCTTGCCGGCACCGTTCTCGCCGACGATGGCGAGCGAGTGGTGCGCCGGGATGTCGAGCGTGAGGCCGTCGAGCGCCCGCCGGCTCTCGGTACGTGGGTACTCGAACGAGACGTCGTCGAACACGAGACCCCGGGCCGGGAAGTCTGCGGCGAGCGCGGCCGCGGGCGACTCCCGCACCGCGGTGCGGGCGGGCACGAGGCGTTCCTCGAGCTCCAGCACCCGCGGTACGACGACCGCGGCGTACGACAGGTGCGCGTTGCCGTCGTTGAACGCGGCGTAGGCGTTGGCGCCGGCAAGCGCCTGCGTGTAGACCGCCAGCGCAGCGAGGGCGAGGTCGCCGCGGGCCGCCGCCCAGGCGAGCAGGCCGTACGACACGAGGTTGAGCACGAGGACGGCACCGGTGGAACCGAACAGCGCACCCGCGCCGGGCTTGCGTTCGCGCCAGACCGGCTCGATCGCGCTCCGCCACGAGGTCTCGAACCGGTCGACGAGCCAGCCCAGCATCCCCCACATCCGCAGCTCCTTCGCGGCGGGCGCCTGGAGCGCGAGCTCGCGGAGGTACTCCGACCGCCGTAACGCGCTGCTCTGCCCGTAGGTGACCTGCCCGACCCGGATGTACTCGCGCTGCATCACGTAGACGATCAGCGGCCAGGCCAGGAGCCAGAGCAGGCCGAGCCACCAGTGGAACGCGACCAGTACGGCACCGGACCCGAGCGCCTGCAGCCACGAGGGCAGCAACCAGCTCAGCGCCTGGACGGCCATGCTCGGCCGGGTCGCGTCCATGCCGACCCCGCGCACGAGTCGTACGTCGTCGAGGACGTCGGGATCCTCGAGGTGGCCGATCCCGCTGGGTCGGCCGACGGCCGCGATCACGCGCTCCTGCAGGAGCCGGTCGACACCGCGGCCGAGTGTCGCGGTGACATAGCCGAGCACGGGACTCACGGCGCGTTGGACGAGGATCAGGACCGCGAGCGCGACCAGGAGTCCGGTGGTCGTCCGCCCGGACGCGCTGTCGAGGCCGCCGCGGACCGAGCCCGGGATCGAACCCACCAACTGGCCGGTGAGCACGGCGACGGCGACGGGAAGGACGGAGCTCACGACCACGCCGGCCGCGAAGACCGTCGAGCGCGCGACGCTCACCTGCGGGAGGAGCTTCAGCAGCGCGAGGATTCCGCGCACCGCGGGCGGCGTCGTCCAGGAACGCCGGCGGACACCACGCACCACCGACCAGAGTCGGTGGGGACTTGTCACGCTTCGCACGACGCCACTATGGCGTCAGTTCGACGTCAGGTCAACATCCACTTGACGTCGCAACGCGTCGCGCGGGCTGGCCGACGGCGGACACGGCGGCGCCCTCGTTCCGGCGCAGTTCGCGGTGCGGACCGTAGGCTCCCTCCGTGGGAAGAGCCGCGCGGATCATCTGCCTGGACCAGTCCGTCTCCACTCCCAACGGGGTCGCACTCGCCACCGACGTGACCGTCGCCGACGACGGCGAACGCCATCCCGTCCTGCTGTTCCGAACGCCGTACGGCCGGTCGTCGGTCCGCGGCGGCCACGACGCGATCGGGCTGGCCCGGTTGGGCTGGGCCGTGGTGACACAGGACGTCCGCGGCCGCTGGGACTCCGCGGGCGACTTCTCGCCGTTCCGCAGCGAGCGCGCCGACGGTGCGCGGACTCTCGCGTGGTGTGCCGACCAGCCGTGGTCCAGCGGTGCCGTCGCCATGGCGGGTGCGTCGTACAACGGCTTCACGCAGTGGCTGGCCGCCGCCGAACGACCGCCCGCGCTGCGCGCCATCGCCCCGACGGTCTCCGGGCCTACCATCCGGGACGCCATCTACGAGGGCGGCGCGCTCCAGCTCGGCGTCTTCTCGTCGTGGACGCTCGGCATCGGAGCGGTCGGCAGCAACCTCGACGCGGAGGTCGTCGCCGCCGCCGTCGCCGACCTGGACGGGTGGCCGCGCCTCCTGGAGGCCGGCGTAGTGCCCGACGGCAACGGGGGCGAGGGCATCGAGAAGTCGACGCTCGCGAGGATCAGCGCCGACTGGGCGCGGTGGCTCGACCCCGACGACGCCGACCTCTGGGACTCCGTCGACGCCGCCCGCGTCCTCGGCCCGACATCGCCGGACGCATCAGGTGCACCTGGTGCCGCTGGTGCACCTGATGCGCCTGGTGCCACTGGCGAACCTCCGGCCGGATACCACCTCGCCGGCTGGCACGACCTGTTCTGCGAACAGACGATCCGCGGCTACACCCTGCTTGCCGGCGACGGCGCCGACGAGCAGACCCGTCGCCGGCAGCGGCTCGTCGTGGGCCCGTGGTCCCACGGCACGATGCTCCGCCGTACGACCGGGCTGCTGGACTTCGGGGTCACCGCCCAGGGCGAACTCAACGGGATCCCCGAGGAGCAGGTGGCCTTCCTGTCCGCGGCGGTCGCCGGTGGCGACGTGCCCCACGGCGTACGCGTCTTCCTGATGGGCACCAACCGCTGGCTCGACCTGGCGAGCTGGCCGCCACCCGCCACCGACACGCCGCTGTTCCTCGCCGGCGACGGCACCCTCAGCTGGTCCGAGCCGGCCGAGACCGGTGCCGACCACTACCGCCACGACCCGGCCGACCCGGTGCCGACCGGCGGCGGCCGGACCCTGCACCCCGTGCCGCCGGCCGCGGGGCCGCTGGACCAGCGCGAGGTCGAGGAGCGGCCGGACGTCCTCGTCTACACCTCGCCTCCCCTTGGTCGCGACCTGTGCGTCGTGGGCACGGTGCGCGCCTTCGTGGCCTTCGCCTCCACCGCTTCGGCGGCGGACGTCGCGGTGAAGCTCGTCGACGTCCATCCCGACGGCCGGGCGATCCTGGTCACCGACTCCATCCGCCGGGTGTCGGCACCTGGTACGCCGCAGGAGGTCGCGGTCGAGGTCGGCTCGACGGCCATCACCTTCGCCGCGGGGCACCGGGTCCGGGTCGAGATCGCGTCGTCCAGCTACCCGCGCTTCGACACCTGCCCGGCCGGTGCGCAGACCGTCCACCGGGGCGGCCGGGCGCGGTCCCGTGTCGTACTCCCGGTCTTTGCCGAGTCCGCGGCGGCCCCTGTTCCCGCAGCGGACTCCCCTGCCCCAGGGAGGTCCTGAATGCCCGCAGCCCTCGAGCCGGAGTGGCCGGAGCAGCGCCCCGCCTACGAGTCGCTGGCCGCCTGCGTCCAGGGCGAGGCCGCGCGGTGGAACGTCCCCGGCATCGCGGTCGGTGTCCTCCAGGACGACCACGTGGAGACCCTGGCGTCGGGGGTCACGAGCATCGAGACCAGGCAGCCCGTCTCGCCCGACACGATCTTCCAGGTCGGCTCGATCTCGAAGGTCTTCACGGCGACGCTCGTGATGCGGCTCGCCGACGAGGGCCGGCTCGACCTCGACACCCCCGTCGTGACGTACCTCCCCGATCTCCAGCTGGCGGACGAGCACGCCCGGTCGACCATCACCCTGCGGCAGCTGCTCTCCCACGCCAGCGGCCTCGAGGGTGACCGCTTCGTCGACTTCGGCCGCGGCGACGAGGGCCTCGCCACCGCGGTGGCGTCGTTCGCATCGCTGCGCCAGTGGGTGCCGCCCGGCAACCTCTGGACCTACAGCAACGCGGGCTTCTACCTCGCCGGACGGGTCATCGAGGCGGTGCTGGGCCAGACGTTCGAGGCGGTCATCAAGGAGCGGCTGTTCGACCCGCTCGGTCTCGAACGCACGGTCTTCTTCGCCGAGGACGCCATCACCTGGCCGCACGCCGTCGGCCACCACCTGAAGAGTCGCGAGGCCGGCCACTGCGTCGCGCGGCCGTACTCCCTCCCCCGCAACGTCAACCCGGCGGGCGGCATCGTCAGCTCCACCGCGGAGCTGCTCCGGTTCGCCCGCCTGCACCTCGGCGACGGCGTGGTCGACGGTCAACGGCTGTTACCCGCCGCGGCCGTCCGCGAGATGCGGGAACCGCTCATCGAGGCCGGCAACTTCGGTCGGTCCTACGGCATCGGCTGGTCGGTCTGGGACGTCGACGGCGTACGCATCGTCGACCACGGCGGAGCCACCAGGGGCTTCCGGGCCCAGCTCACGGTCGTTCCCGGCCGCGGTTTCGCGCTTGCCCAGCTCACCAACGGCGAGTCGGGAGCACAGGCGATGGCGCAGATCGAGGCCTGGGCCCTCCAGCACTATCGCGGCCTGCGCAAGCGGATCGACCCGCCGGTCGTCGAGCTGTCGGCGGCCGAGCTGGCCGCGTTCGCGGGGGTCTACGAACGCCACGACGGGCGGTTCGTCGTCAGCACCGACGACGGCCGCCTCACCGTCGAGGTCACCGAGATCGACGAGGAGACCGGCGAGGAGGAGCCACAGCCGTCGCTCGTCCTCGAACCCGTCGGACCGCGCAGGTTCCGCAGCATCTGGGGACCTACGAAGGACGCGGTCGTGGACTTCGTGTCCCTTCCGGCCGGCGCCGAACCGCCCGACGGCAACGACGACGCCGCGACAGACGACGGCAAGAGCCGGTGGCTCGTACGCATCGGCGGCCGGCTCGCCGAACGCGACTCCTGAGCCCGCACCGGCGCCCGCCCACGCGAAGCCACCAGCGGACGGACGCGCCAGGCTAGAGCCAGCCGTTGGCCTCCGCGATCCGTACGGCGTCCGCACGGGTCCGCGCACCGGTCTTGCCGATCGCGCCCGAGAGGTGGTTCCGCACGGTGCCCTCCGACAGCACGAGGGCGCGGGCGATGTCGGCGACGGTCCCACCGCCCTGAGCCTCGCGGAGGACGTCCAGCTCCCGGGGCGTGAGGGGGCTGTCCCCCGCGGCGAGCGACTCGACGGCGAGCGACGGGTCCACGACCCGCAGGCCCTGGTGGACCCGACGGATGCTGTCCGCGAGCTGCGCGGCGGGCGTGTCCTTGACGATGAACCCGGCCGCGCCGGCCTCCAGCGCCCGCCGGACGTAGCCCGGCCGCCCGAACGTCGTGACGACGAGGACCCGGCACGCGGGCATCGCCGTCCGCAGCAGCCGGGTGGCGCCGATCCCGTCGCCACCAGGCATCTCGACGTCGATCAGCGCGACGTCCGGCCGGGTCTCGCGGGCCTTCGGGACCACCTCGTCGCCACGCCCTACCTCCGCGACGACCTCGAGGTCGCCCTCCAACGACAGCAGGGCGGCAAGCGCTCCGCGTACGAGGTGCTGGTCGTCGGCGAGCAGGATCCTGATGGGTGCGCTCACGCGAGCGCCTCCGGGGCGGGGACCTGCGTGCGGGGTGGCTCGGCCGCCGCGACGCCGACCTCGGCGTACAACCGGAAGCCGCCCTCGGGACGCCGACCCGCGCGCAGCGTGCCGCCGACCTCGCGGACCCGCTCGCCCAGCCCCGCGAGACCGTGTCCGGTCCGTTCGGGTGGGCGTACCTCGGCGGGCTCCTGGCCGGTGCACCCCTCGCCGATCCGGCCGGGTCGCGCGCGGTCGGCACGCCGTTCGTCCGCTCCGCCGGCCACACCGTCGTCGAGGACCTCGACGCTCGTCGCTGTGAGCCTGACCTCGCAGGTCCGTGCCCCGCTGTGGCGTACGACGTTGGTCACGCCCTCACGGACCACCCAGCCGAACACCTCGCGCCGCATCCCTTCCACGTCGTCGGCCGAGCTCGGGAGCACGGCCGCGATGCCCGCCGCCTCGAGGGAACGGCGCGCCTGGCTGATCTCCGCGGCCAGGCTGGTGGCGCGGTAGCCCTCGACCGTCGCACGGACGTCGGACAAAGCCTCACGGGCCAACCGTTCGACGTCCTGGATCTCGGCCGCGGCCCGGTCGGGCGCACGGTCGAGCAGCCGGCCGGCCAGCTCGGCCTTGACGGTGATGACGGTCAGGCTGTGGCCCAGGAGGTCGTGCAGGTCACGCGAGAACCGCAGCCGCTCGTCGGCGACGGCGAGCCGGGCGATCTCGTCGTGGGCCTGGCGCAGCTCCCAGTTACGCCGCAGGAGCTGGACGAACCCGAACGACGCGACAGCGCTCAGCATCACCGCCAGCGTGCCGGTCGGGTCGACCTCCCACCCCGGGACCACCATCGGGAGTACGACGGTGAGCCCGACCAGGAACCCCACCCACAGGACCACCCGCCGGGTCGGCAGCACGATGGTGCCGGCGGCCGAGAGGTAGACGAACGTGAAGAGCCCGCTCTCGACGAGGACGCAGAAGATCACCGCGAGCACGCTGAGCGTGGCCAGGGTCCCGACGCCGAACCAGCGGGGTCGCGCCCGTACTCCGACCGCCATCAGCGCGATGTACGCCGCGCAGAACAGCACGGTGAGCGTGATGATCCCGATCCGCTCCCAGGTGCCCGGGTAGAGCGCCAGGGCCTCGGCGACGGGTGCGCTCAGGAAGACCAGCCAGACGACACCGAAGACCTGACCGCGGACGCGCCGCGCGAGGTCGCGGCCACGGCCACCGCGGAGGTCGAGCCGCTGGGCGATGCTCACGGGGTCCGACACTAGGCGATGTCCTCCCGGGTCAGGCCCGAGCGGTGTCGACGCGGTATCTCCGCGCGACGACGAGGGCGAGCACCAGGGTCCAGGCGAGCAGCACCGGCACGGCCTTCCACTCGAACCCGCCCACACCGAGCGGGCTCCGGCCGATGATTCCGAGCCAGTACGACGGGAGGAGCTGTGCTGCCGTCGCCATCGCCTTCGGCATCACCTCCACCGGGATGAAGATGCCGCCGAACAGCGAGAGGATCATCGAGGCCGCCGAGAAGATCGCGCCAGAGCTGTCCGGGGTGGCGGCGTACCCGATCACCAGGCCCAGCGCCGCGAACGGGATGAGCGCGAGCCAGACGCCCACCGTCGACACCGCCCACTGGTCGGGTGAGAGGTGGACGTGCTCGACGACCAGGCCGGCGCCGTAGACCAGGATGATCGCGGGCAGGGCGAGGAGCATCGCGATCCCGCCCTTCGCCAGGAGGTAGGACAGGGGGCTGAGCGGTGTCAGGCGCAGCTGCCGGTTCCATCCGGACTGGCGCTCGACCGCGATCCGGGTCCCGGCGGACATCGCCGCCGACATCGCCCCGAACCCGGCCATGCTCACCATCAGGTACGCCGTCGCACTGACACCGGCGCTCATCTCGTCCACGGCCCCGTAGAGCTGGACGTACACCAGGAACAGCACCAGCGGCATCAGGACGGTGAACATCAGGAACCGCTTGTTCCGGTAGGCGCGCCGCGCCTCCAGCATGAGGTAGCGCGAGGTCATGACGGCCTTCCCGTGGGGTCGAGCGAGGAGTGGGCGCCGGACCGGCCGAGTTCTTCGCCCGGCTCGGTCGTAAGGGCGATGAAGGCGTCCTCGAGGTCGAGGCTGTGCACCTCGACGTCGCGGGCGCCGGGGCACGCGGCGAGCAGCGCACGCAGGGCGGCGTCGGAGTCGTGGCAGCCGAGTTGGACGTGCTCGCCGCGGACCTCCACGGTGGCAACGCCCGGGAGGCCGGCGAGCAGGTCGTGGTCCGGGTTGGCCACCCGGGTGCTGATCGTGCGGCCGGACACCTGGTTCTTGATCGCCGCGGCAGTACCGTCCGCCACGATCCGGCCGGCGCGCATCAGGACAACCCGGTCCGCGTACGCGTCCGCCTCCTCGAGGTAGTGCGTCGCGAACAGCACCGTCCGCCCGCTCGAGGTGAGCTCCCGCATGCTCCGCCAGAAGGCGCGGCGGGCCTCGACGTCCATGGCCACCGTCGGCTCGTCGAGGACGAGCAGGTCAGGGTCGGGTACGACGGCCAGCGCGAACCGCACCCGCTGCGCCTCGCCGCCCGACAGGGTGCGGGTCTGGCGCTTGGCGAGCTCGGCGATGCCGGCCCGGCCGAGCGCCTCGGCGGCTGGGAGTGGTCGCTTGTGCAGGGCCGCGAACGTCTCGACGAGCTCCCCGACCGTGACGTCGGGTAGCAGGGTCCCGGACTGCAGCATCGCCCCGACATCCCCGTCGGCCACGGCGCGCTTCGGGTCGTTGCCGAAGATCGCCGCCGTGCCCGCGTCGGGACGGCTGAGTCCGAGCACCATGTCGATCGTGGTCGACTTGCCCGCTCCGTTGGGTCCAAGCAACGCGACGACCTCGCCTGGAGCGATGTCGAGGTCGACGCCCTGGACCGCGCGTACCGCGCCGTAACTCTTCTCGAGTCCGGTGAGCCGGACCGCCATCCCGCCGCCCTGGGCGGGAGGAAGGGTCCGGTCTGATGTGGTGGTTGTCACGACACACACTCTCGCCGCCCGGGCGGCGGCGCACCTCCACCGTGGATCGTGCCTTCGCCATGACATCTGTCATGGACTGTCCGGTGTCACCGGCCACGACGCGTGCACCGATCACGCGGCGGTCGCGACGTAGGTCACGTGTCGGCCGTCCACGTCGTCTCACGGGCGTACGGTGGCATCAGAGCGAAGGAGAGGCGATGCACCAGAAGGCGGGCAAACCGGTCTTCAAGATCACCGGCGCACCTCGGAGCCTGAAGGCCGACATCCGTTCGCGCGAGGTCCGCTATCTACTCTCCATGGGCGTCCGGACGGCCTGCTTCATCGGAGCCTTCGTCACGCACGGCATCGTCCGGTGGCTGCTCATCGTGGCGGCCTTCGTCCTCCCCTATGTCGCGGTTGTGATCGCCAACGCCGGACGGGAACGTCGCACTGAGGCACCGGCGGCCTACCTCCCCCAGCACGGACGGGAGTTGCCTCCGGGGGCCGGTCACAGCGCGCCGCCGCAAAATACCCGGGGGGCCGTCTAGACCTGGCGGAGCGTTCGTGCCAAACTCGTGTCTGCGCGCTCCGCTTCCCCCGTCGGAGTGCGACGTGATGCGATGCCGGGCGGCTTCCCCCGTGGCTGCCCGGCATCGCTTCTTGTTGTTACGGGCAGCTCATAGTCACGGTACGTGTACAACTCCCGGTGCGAGCGGCCCCTTTCGCTACTCTCCGAAGCGACGACATTCCGTGTCGCATCACCTGCGTGTTATCCCGCACAGCGGGACAGCCGGAGAGCCACCTTCCACCAGCGTGAGGTTTCCTCGATGACCCAGGAGCTCGGACCCGAGCGCAGCATCTGCTCCGCGCGAGCATGCACCACGCCCGCGGCCTGGGCCCTGCGCTGGAACAATCCCAAGATCCACTCACCCGAGCGGCGCAAGACCTGGCTCGCCTGCGAGGAGCACCGGGGGTACCTCAGCGACTTCCTGTCCGCCAGGGGCTTCCTGCGCGAGGTCGAACCGTTCGAACCGGAATCGCCGGATCTCGGCGAGACGCCGGACTGATCCCCTGACGTCGGGTCGGATCCGGCGGTGCGTCAGCCGCCGATCGCGGACATCGGGCGGGTCGGCTGCAGGAACGACGGGTCGTTGATGCCGTGCCCCGGCTGCTTGGTGGCGACGGCGGCCTGCCAGCGCCGGGCAAGCTCGGCATCGTCGGCCCCCGCGCGGAGCGCCGTGCGGAGGTCGGACTCCTCGCGCGCGAACAGGCAGTTGCGGACCTGCCCGTCGGCGGTGAGGCGTACGCGGTCGCAGTCGCCGCAGAACGGCCTGGTCACCGAGGCGATGATGCCCACCCTGGCCGGCCCGCCATCGACGAGGAACGCCTCGGCCGGCGCGCTGCCGCGCTGGCGTGGATCGTCGGGCACGAGGGAGAAGCGTTCCTCGAGCTGGGCGAGGATCTCGTCGGCCGTCACCATCGTGGCGCGGTCCCAGCCATGCTGTGCGTCGAGCGGCATCTGCTCGATGAAGCGCAGCTCGTAGCCACGCGCCAGGCACCACTCGAGCAGGGCCGGCGCCTCACCCTCGTTGACGCCGCGGATCAGGACGGCGTTGACCTTGACCGGCGTGAGCCCGGCCCCCTCGGCGGCGGCGAGCCCGTCGACGACGTCCGACCACCGGTCACGCCGGGCAAGCTCCCGGAACGTCTCGGGCACCAGCGTGTCGAGGGACACGTTGATCCGGTCGAGGCCGGCCTCCCGCAGGGGGGCCGCCAGCCGGGTGAGGCCGATTCCGTTGGTGGTCAGCGACATCTCCGGGCGCGGCGACAGCTGGCCGGCGCGGCGCACGATGTCGACCAGACCCCGCCGGATCAGCGGCTCCCCGCCGGTGAACCGCACCTCCCGAACGCCGAGTTCGCGGACGGCCACTCCGATCAGGCGTACGACCTCGTCGTCGGTGAGGACCTCCGGCGCCGGCAGCCAGGGCAGGCCCTCCGCGGGCATGCAGTAGCTGCACCGCAGGTTGCAACGGTCGGTCAGCGAGACCCGGAGGTCTGTCGCGACCCGGGCGTATCGGTCCACAAGGGCACCTGTCACGCACACAGCCTACGGACACCCACCCCCGTTCGCCGACCGGCCACGGGAGCCCCGATGAGTCACCGGACCGACCGGCTCGGTTAGCGTCGACGCTCGTGTACCGCTTTCTCCTCGGGCGGCGCTGGATCGGGCTCGCGCTCGCGGTCGTACTCCTGGTCTCGGCCTTCGTCCTTCTCGGCCGCTGGCAGCTGCACCGCCTCGACGAGCGCCGCGCGTTCAATGCCGTGATCACGGCCAACACCGCGGCGGCGCCGCGTCCGGCGGCCGCGCTGCTCGCTCCCGGGCGGGGCGTGCCGGCCGGCGCCGAGTGGTCGCGGGTCACGGCCCGCGGGCGGTACGACGCGGCACACCAGATCCTGGTGCGCTACCGGCCGCTCGACGGCGAACCCGGCTTTCACGTCCTCACGCCGCTCGTCACCGCGGGCGGGTCAGCCGTCCTCGTCAACCGCGGCTGGATACCCGGCACCGGCTCGGCCGAGCTGCCGCGGGCTCCGAAGCCCCCCGCGGGCGTGGTCGCGGTCACGGGACGGGTCCGGCCCACCGAGCACGCGGACCCAGGCGAGGGCCGACCTGCCGGCGGCCAGGTGCGGTACGTCGACGTGGCACAGATCGCCGGCACGCTGCCGTACCCCGTTGCCGGCGGCTACGTCGAGCTCGTCGGACAACGGCCCGCACCCGGTGACACGCCGCACCTCCTTCCGCTGCCGGAGCTGAGCGAAGGGCCGCACCTCGCGTACGCCGTCCAGTGGTTCCTCTTTGCGGCGATCGCCATCGGCGGCGTCT
This sequence comes from uncultured Actinomycetota bacterium, assembly GCA_963721745.1. Taxonomy (GTDB): domain Bacteria; phylum Actinomycetota; class Actinomycetes; order Propionibacteriales; family Actinopolymorphaceae; genus Thermasporomyces. Next base: position 1,094,141 of record CAVRKO010000013.1, read on the forward strand.
TCTTCCTCGCGTACGACGAGGCACATGGCGGCGACCTCCGGTACCGGCTCCGCGGGCCCGACCGGGGCGGGCCGGCCCGGCCCCGGCGCCGCGGGCCCGACCGGGGTGCACCGGCGGAGCGCCGCGTCGCCGTCGACGCGGGCGACCACCCCGGCCGGGCCAGCGACCCCGGCCGGCCCAGCGGCTGAGCACCGGGCGCCGGACCCGTCACGCACCTTCGAGCTGGCGCGCCACCTGCGCGAGCGCCTCGTCGATCCGCCGCGTGTCACGGCCGCCCGCATGGGCGATCCGGCCCACGCCGCCCGCCCCGCCACCGATCGTCCGGCCCGCCTCGGCGAGGACGTCGCGTACCGGGACGCCGAGGTCGGCGAACGCGGCGTTGACCGCGAGCAGGAGCTGCGCCTTGCCGTCGCGGACCAGGCCGAGCACGACCGCTCCCGGCCGGTCCCGCGGTCCCCGCTCGAGGACGCCCTCCGCGACCAGCTGGAGCTCGTCGCCATGCCGGACGTCCCGTTCGGACACGCGGGCCGCGACGTACCACCGCGCCTCGGACTCACGACGGCCGTCCGCAAGCCGCCCCGCAACCGCCGCAAGCTCGCGTTGACGCGCGTCGGCGAGCTCCCGCTCGGCCCGCGCGAGCGCCTCGAGACGACCGCGCAGCCGGTCGACCACATGGTCGCGGCGCGGTTCGCCCAGCAGCTGGGCAACCTGTTCCAGCAGCTGGCGTTCGCGGTCGGCGTGCCGCAGCGCGTCCATTCCGCTCAGCGCCTCGATCCGGCGTACACCCGAGCCCACCGACGCCTCCCCCACGATGCGTACCGGTCCCGCCTGACTGCCGTGACCCACGTGGGTGCCGCCACACAGCTCCCGGGAGAAGTCGCCGATGTCGACGACCCGGACCACGGAGCCGTACGTCTCGCCGAACAACGCGACCGCACCTGCGTGCTGCGCCTCCTCCCTGCTCGCCTCCCAGATCCGCACCTCCGGGTCGGAGAGCAACCTGTCGTTGACACTCTCCTCGATGGCCGCGAGCTGGTCCGGATCGAGCGCCGCGAAGTGGGTGAAGTCGAAGCGCAGCCGCCCCGGCGCGACCAGCGAGCCGTGCTGGCGGGCATGGTCGCCGAGCCTCTGGCGCAGCACCGCGTGCAGGACGTGGGTCGCACTGTGCGAGCGCGTGAGCGACGCCCGCCGGTCCTCGTCGACGACTGACCGCACCTCCTGGCCCGCCCCGAGCTCGCCGCGCATCATCTCGACGACGTGCACGTGCAGGCCGTCGACGCCGTACCTCGTGTCGACCACGCGGCCCTCGGCACCGTCGCTCGCGAGGACGCGGCCCGTGTCACCGACCTGCCCGCCCGCCTCGGCGTAGAACGGTGTCTGGTCGAGGACGACCTCGACCCGCTGCCCTTCGAACGCGACCGGAACCTCGGCGCCGTCCCTCAGCAGTCCCCGCACCCTGCCGTCGGCGACGAGCGCGTCGTGGCCGACGAAGAGACTCCTGCCGGTGCGCCCGAGGAGCCGGTGGTACGCGTCGCTGCCGTCGCCGGATCGCGACTGCCGCGCCTCCTGCGCGCGGCGCCGCTGGGCGTCCATGAGCGCCGCGAAGCCGTCCGTGTCGACGGAGAGCCCCGCCTCCTCCGCGAGCTCGAGCGTCAGGTCGACCGGGAAGCCGTAGGTGTCGTGGAGCTCGAACGCCGTACTTCCCGGCAGCGCCTCCCCCGCACGGTCCTTCGTCTGCCGGATCGCGACGTCGAGCAGCCGCGCGCCGTGCCGGAGCGTACGTCCGAAGGACTCCTCTTCGTGGCGGAACGCCTGCCCGACGAGGCTGCGATGCTCGATGAGCTCGGGCCACGCCGGGCCCACCGTGTCGACGATCGTGCCGGCGAGGTCGGCGATCACCGGCTCGTCGATGCCCAGCACCCTCGCGTGCCTGGTCGCCCGGCGAAGGAGTCGGCGCAGGACGTAGCCGCTGCCCTCGTTCGAGGGCAGGACGCCGTCGGCGACGAGGTACGTGCCCGCGCGTACGTGGTCGACGACGATCCGCGCCGACCGGCGGCGCTCGGGGTCGAGGCGTACGTCGCCCGCGCCCAGCTCCGCGAGCCGGTCGAGGGTCGGCGCCACGAGGTCGGTCTCGTGGACGTTCGCGACGTCCTGGAGCACGATCGCCATCCGGTCCAGGCCCATCCCGGTGTCGATGCACGGGCGGGGCAGCGCACCGACGATCGGGAAGTCCTCGCCCTCACCCTCCCCCCGGATGTCGCGCATGAAGACGAGGCCCCAGATCTCGAGGTAGCGCTCGCCGTCGACCGCGGGACCTCCTTCGCGGCCGAACGCGGGCCCACGGTCGTAGAAGACCTCCGAGCACGGGCCGCACGGACCGGGTACGCCGGTGTGCCAGAAGTTGTCGGCCGCGCCGAGGCGCTGGATCCGGTCGTCGGGGAGTCCGACCCCGCGCCAGGCCTGGACCGCCTCGTCGTCGTCGAGGTAGACCGTGGCCCAGAGCCGGCCTGGATCGAGACCGAGCACGCCGGTGAGGAACTCGTACGCCCACGGGATCAGCTCGCCCCTGCCGTAGTCGCCGAAGCTGAAGTTGCCCAGCATCTCGAAGAAGGTCGTGTGCCGGTCGGTACGCCCGATGTTCTCGATGTCGACCGTACGTACGCACTTCTGCAGGGACGCGAGCCGGCTGTGCGGTGGTGTGGACGTACCCAGGAAGTAGGGCTTGAACGGCACCATGCCGGCCGTGGTGAGCAGCAGGGTGGGATCGTCCGTGGGCAGGGGTGAGGGTGGCACGACCAGATGGTCGTGTCGGCGGAAGAAGTCGAGGAACGAACGACGGATGTCGACAGAACGCACGGGAGCCTCGCAGGCGATGAGCGGCCGACCCAGGAGTGGGACTCGGACCGGTGAACTCGGACAGGTGAACCCAGAAAGGGATCTGGCACACGCCGAGCCGGACCGAGGGCCGGTCGAGGTCTCAGTGCTGCCTGATGGCCTCGGCGCCCAGCTCGGCGCAGCTAGCTCGCCGTCCGACGGGTCTCACGTTCGGGTCTCTCCTTCGAGGTGCTCGTCCGCCCAGTATGGGGCCCCGGGCGGAACGCCTCCACCCTAATCCCGCCCGCCGGTCCACGTCGGCCGGAGTCAGCTCACCGGGCCTTCGGTCACTGCCGCCGCCAGCGCCGGCAGTACCTCGCTGACGGGCGAGCGGATCACGGCGGAGGCGGCGCCGTCGTAGGGCGTCGGCTGCGCGTTGACGATCACGAGCCGGGCGCCGGCGCTGGTGGCGACGTCACACAGCCCTGCCGCCGGATGGACCTGCAGGGACGTCCCGACCGCGAGGAAGAGCTCACACGTGGCGGCCGCCCGGCTCGCTTCCGCCAGCACCTGCCGGTCGAGCGACTGCCCGAACGAGATCGTCGCCGACTTCTGGATGCCACCGCACGCGAGGCAGCGCGGGTCCGCCTCGCCGGCGTCGACGCGGGCGAGGACGTCGGCCATCGGCGTCCGAAGGTCGCAGGACAGGCAGGTCGCCGACCAGATCGTGCCGTGGATCTCGATGACGTCCGTGGACCCGGCCCTCTGGTGGAGTCCGTCGATGTTCTGCGTGACGAGCGAGCCGACGGCACCGGCCTGCTCCAGCGCGGCGAGCGCCCGGTGCGCGGCGTTGGGCTGTGCGGTCCACGCGGGATGGGTGCGCCGGCCTTGCCACGCCTGGATCCTGACGTCCTGGTCGGCCAGGTAGTCCGGCAGGCTCGACAGGCGTTCGGCGCCGGGGTTGGTCGTCCACACCCCTGCCGGCCCGCGGAAGTCGGGGATGCCGGAGTCGGTCGACACGCCGGCGCCGGTGAGGACCGTGACGCCGCGGGCGGCTGCCAGCCAGCGGGCGACCTGCGCCAGGGTCACGTCGTCCTGCGGGGAAGACCGGTCGTCAGGACGGGAGGACATGATCTCGACCGTACGCCAGGACCGGGGGCAAACCGCGCCCGGCCACGCCACCCAGGATGCCGCCCAGGATGCCGCCCGGTCCGGTCGCCATGCCCGACTTAGCGCCTTCGAACGTGAGCGCATATCGTGCGCATATTCGCACAACGTGAGCAGCGGCGGGGTGAGCTGCACCGGATGCCCCAGATTCCGGGGTGACACCCACCGTGCCTGCATGCAATGCGTGACGACGATGAGGCAGGATGAGGCAGCGTGGATCTTGGTGTGCGGGACCGTGTGTTCCTTCTGAGCGGGGCTAGCCGGGGGTTGGGCCGGGCAACTGCAGAGGTTCTTGTCGCCGAGGGCGCCTACGTCGTGATTTCCGCCCGCAGCGAGGACGGCGTCCAGCGCGCGGCCTCCAGCCTGGGCACGGCACGCGCCGTCGGTGTCGCCGCCGACAACGCCGACCCGGCCTCGGCCGAGCGGCTGGTGGCGACCGCGATGGCCAAGTGGGGGCGACTCGACGGCGCCCTCATCAGCGTCGGCGGCCCGGCCGCGGGGTCGGCCCTCGACTCCGACGAAGAGCAGTGGCGGGCGGCGTTCGAGTCGGTGTTCCTCGGGGCACTCCGGCTCTCCCGGGCCGTGGCAGCGGCCTGCCGCGACGGCGGCTCGATCGGCTTCGTGCTCTCCAGCTCGGTGCGTTCGCCCATCCCCGGGCTCGCCATCTCCAACGGGCTGCGCCCGGGTCTTGCCGGGCTCGCCAAGACGTTGGCGGACGAGCTCGGGCCCGGCGGCGTCCGTGTCAACGGCCTCTTGCCCGGGGCCTTCGACACCGAACGCACCCGCGAGCTCGCCGCCCACAGCCCCGACCCGGAGGCGCTGCGGCGGCGGCGTGAGGCCGAGATCCCCCTTCGCCGCTACGGCTCGCCGGCGGAGTTCGGGCGGGTGGCCGCGTTCGTCCTGTCGCCGGTGGCGTCCTACATGACGGGCACGACGGTCTCGATCGACGGCGGCGCCCTCCGGGCGATCTAGCCTTCGCCCGGAGGGTTCAGGGCGCCACCACGTCGCTCTGCTCGTGGGCCTCCAGCGTCCCGCGCGGGTCCGTGCCGTCCCGGTCCTCCTGGGTGCGGAACTGCGTGCGGTACAGCTCGGCGTACAACCCGCCGGCCGCCAGCAGGTCCTCGTGGGTCCCGCGCTCGGCGACGCGTCCGTCGTCCAGCACCACGATGAGGTCGGCGTCCCTGACCGTCGACAGCCGGTGCGCGATCACGAGGGACGTACGTCCGCGGAGGGCGGTCGCGAGGGCGGTCTGTACGGCGGCCTCGGACTCGGAGTCCAGGTGGGCGGTCGCCTCGTCGAGCACCACGATGCGAGGCGCCTTGAGCAGCAGCCGGGCGAGCGCGAGGCGCTGCTTCTCACCGCCTGAGAGCCGGTAGCCGCGTTCGCCGACCACGGTGTCGAGACCGTCGCCGAGACTGCGGACGAGGTTCAGGATCTGCGCGCCCGCGAGGGCCTGCGTCAGCTGCTCCTCCGTCGCGTCCGGTCGGGCATAGAGCAGGTTGGCCCGGATCGTGTCGTGGAACATGTGCGGGTCCTGGGTCACCACGCCGATCGTCGCGCGGAGCGACTCGAGCGTGAGCTCACGGACGTCGATGCCACCGACCCGGAGCTGTCCTGCGCTCACGTCGTACATCCGCGTGACGAGGTGCGTCATCGTCGTCTTGCCCGCGCCCGACGGACCCACCAGCGCGATCAGCTGCCCGGGTTCGGCCCGCAGGGAGACCTCGTGCAGCACCTCCTCCGGGGACGTCTGGTCGAGAACGGCGACCGTCTCGAGGGAGGCCAGCGACACCTCCGCCGCCCGTGGATACCGGAAGCTCACCTCGTCGAACTCGATGCTCGCCGGCGCACCCGGTGGCAGCTCCCGGGCGTCAGGGCGGTTCCTGACCAGAGGTTCGAGGTCGAGCACCTCGAACACCCGCTCGAAGCTCACCAGCGCGGTCATGATGTCGACGTGCACGTTCGACAGCGCCGAGAGCGGGCCGTACAGCCGGGTGAGGTAGGCCGTCATCGCGACGAGCGTCCCGACGTCGAGGACTCCCCTCACCGCCTGGACGCCTCCCCAGCCGTAGACGAGCGCGACCGACAGCGACGCCACCAGCATCAGGGCGGTGAAGAAGACCCGGCTGTACATCGCCTGGGTGATTCCGATGTCGCGGACCCGCGCCGCCCTCGTCTGGAACGCACGGTCCTCGACGTCGTGCCGCCCGAACAGCTTGACCAGCAGGGCTCCCGCCACACCGAGCCGCTCGGTGACCATCGCGTTCATCTCGGCGTCGAGGTTGTACGACTCCCGCGTGATGGCCTGTAGCTTCCGGCCGAGCCAGCGGGCCGGCAACAGGAACAGCGGCAGCATCACGAGCGCGACCAGCGTGATCTGCCACGACAGCACGAACATCGCGCCGAGGGTGAACGTCGCCGTGAGGACGTTGCTCACGACGTTCGAGAAGGTCGACGTGAACGCCTGCTGTGCGCCCATGACGTCGTTGTTCAGGCGCGACACGAGCGCACCGGTCTGGGTCCGGGTGAAGAACGCGAGCGGCATCCGCTGGATGTGCGCGAACACCTTCGCCCGCATGTCGAAGATGAGGCCCTCGCCGATCCGGGCACCGCAGTAGCGCTGCACCAGACCCAGCAGCCCCGAGACGACGGCGATGCCGGCGACCACGAGGGCGAGCGAGACGACCAGGTCGGCGTCCTTGCCGATGACGCCCTTGTTGATGATCTCCCGAAAGAGCAGCGGGGTCGCGGCGCCGAGGGCGGCGTCCACCGCCAGCAGCACGGCGAGTCCGCTCACGAACGCGGCATAGGGCCGGGCGAACCCGATGATCCTGCGCGTCGTACCCGGCGCGAGCCGGCGCCGGGCGAGCGAGCGGTCGCGGCTGAAGGACCGCATCATCCCCCAGCCGCCGAATCCACCTCCGGGCATCGACACGCCTGCGTCTCCGTTCGTCCATGGGTGCGGCGCCGGTCACTGGAGCCGCCGGCCGATGTCGCAGCCGGTCGAGTGGCACCGCCGGCACAGCATGAACGGACGAGAGGAGGTTTGTCTTCCCGTACCTACCTGACTCCTCGGCGTGATCAGAGCGTGGCGAGCCGTCCTCGAGCCCTGAAGACCCCGCGCTCCCAAGGCCCGAGGGTGTCGGCTCAGCCGCTCCTAGAGCCTCGGGAGCCCCGGAGCTGTCACGGTGCTACGCACGCACCTTCTTGGTCCGGGTGGCGCCGCCCCTGCTGCGTAGTCGTACGCCGGACTCGCTCAGCAGCCGGTGCACGAATCCGTAGGACCGGCCCGTCTCCTGCGCGATGGTGCGGATGCTCTTTCCGCCGTCGTACTTCCGTCTCAGGTCTGCGGCGAGTTTGTCCCGCTGCGGCCCGGTCACCCGGACGCCCTTCTTCAGAGTCTCGGCCACGCTTGCCTCCCGCTGACGAGTGTGATGATCGAGCACGGCTCTTTTCCTACGCCGACCCGCCCTTAGAAACTGGGCGTATCGGTCACTCGTTCACCTCGCGGTTGTCCTCGTGGACTCAACCGGTCCGTTCCCTCGTCACCGAGCCGCACAGCATTCGATCATTCCTTGCCCCATGATCGGCCGACCCATGCATCTGACTCACAGAAGATCCGCCGTGTCGCGCGGAAATCTTTTCCGCGCCCTGCCGACGGCGTCACCGCCGCCGGCAGAGATCGCGGCAAAGATCCACTAATGAGTGGGGTCAGGCGAGCGCGACAAGATCGGCGTATTCGGCGTTCCACAGATCTTCAACGCCGTCAGGGAGAAGCAATACCCGCTCGGGTTCGAGTGCCTCCACCGCACCTTCGTCGTGCGTGACAAGCACAATTGCGCCTTTATACGCCCGAATTGCCCTCAAGATTTCCTGCCGAGAGACCGGATCGAGGTTGTTCGTGGGCTCGTCGAGAAGCAGGACGTTGGCCGTCGAGCAGACCAGCCGGGCAAGAGCCAGCCGGGTCTTCTCACCACCGGAGAGAACGTGTGCCGGCTTGTCCACGTCTTCTCCGCTGAACAGGAACGAGCCGAGAATGCGCCGGGCCTCACCGTCGGTGAGATGAGGTGCCGTCGCGAGCATGTTCTCGCGCACGGTGCGGGCGATGTCGAGTGTCTCGTGCTCCTGCGCGTAGTAACCGAGTTGCAGGCCGTGCCCGGGCTCGACCACCCCGGTGTCGGCCGGCTCCGAACCGCCGAGGATGCGCAACAGCGTCGTCTTGCCCGCACCGTTGAGGCCGAGCACGACCACCCGGCTGCCCTTGTCGATCGCGAGGTCGACGTCCGTGAAGACCTCGAGAGAGCCGTACGACTTCGACAGACCGGTGGCCGTCAACGGCGTCTTGCCACAGGGCGCGGGCTCGGGCAACCGGATCTTGGCGACCCGGTCGCCACGCCGCTCCGGCTCGAGGTCCGCGAGCAGCTGGTCGGCCCGGCGGGCCATGTTCTTGGCCGCGACCGCCTTGGTCGCCTTGGCCCGCATCTTGTCGGCCTGGGCCATCAGTGCCTGGGCCTTGCGTTCGGCGTTGGTGCGTTCACGCCGACGCCGCCGGTCGTCGGTCTCCCGCTGGACGAGGTAGGTCTTCCAGCCGACGTTGTGGACGTCGAGCTCGGCGCGGTTGGCGTCGAGGTGGAAGACGCGGTTGACGGTCGCCTCGAGCAGGCTGACGTCGTGGCTGATCACCACGAGCCCGCCCTTGAACGCGCGGAGGAACTCCCGCAGCCACCCGATCGAGTCAGCGTCGAGGTGGTTGGTGGGCTCGTCGAGAAGCAGGGTGTCGGCACCGGAGAACAGGATGCGGGCGAGCTCGATCCGGCGCCGCTGCCCGCCGGAGAGGGTACGCAGCGGCTGTCCCAGCACCCGGTCGGGTAGCCCGAGGCTGGCGGTGACCTGGGCCGCCTCGGACTCGGCGGCGTAGCCACCCCGGGCGAGGAACTCGGTCTCGGCCCGTGCGTACTTCCGCATCGCCTTGTCGCTGGCGGCGGCGCTGTGCCCGTTGGAGGCGACGCCCGCCATCTCCAGCTCGGATGCACGGAGATCACGGACCGCGTCGTCGAGGCCGCGCGCCGACAGCACCCGGTCGCGGGCGGTGGTGTCGAGGTCGCCGGTGCGGGGGTCCTGCGGGAGGTAGCCGACGGAGCCGACGTGCACGACGTTGCCGGAGGCGGGCAGGCCCTCGCCCGCGAGCACGCGGGTCAGGGTGGTCTTGCCGGCACCGTTGCGGCCGACCAGGCCCACCTTGTCGCCGGGCGAGACCCGGAACGAGACGTCGGACAGGAGGAGACGCGCGCCTGCGCGCAGTTCGAGATTGCTGGCGGTGATCACTTGAGAACGCTCCGAGGTCGACCGGACACAGAGGACACGTGTGAGACGGAGTGTCCGGTCAAACACAGCGGCTGAGCATGTCGTCCAGTGTAGAGAACCCGCCCAGCGCCGCGCTTCCGGGTTTTGCCAGCCGTCCGGGCGACGGGCACGGCAGGGGTCGCGGCGTACCTGTGGGGACGTACCAACCAGCCGGACCGGAGGTTTGTACGGACACCCGCAGGCAGGCCCGCCCTTCGCCCGTAGGGTCGAAGCCAGTCGCCGCCGCATCCCCTGACACCCCGCACGCGCGAAGGGAACGCATTCGATGGCCTCCACCCGCCGCCTGCCCGCGCAGGACCTCGCGCTGGTCGCGCTGTTCGCGGCCCTTGTCGCGGCGCTCGGGCTGCCGGGGATGTTCAGCCTCTTCGGCAATGCCGTACCCATCACCGCGCAGAGCCTCGGCGTCATGCTCGCCGGTTCGATCCTCGGTGCCCGGCGCGGGTTCCTGGCGGTGGCGACGTTCGACGTCCTCGTACTCGCGGGGCTGCCGCTGCTCGCCGGTGGACGCGGCGGCCTCGGAGTCCTGGCGGGGGCCTCCGCCGGCTACTTCGTGGCCTTCCCGTTCGGTGCCTGGGTGACGGGATGGCTCACCGAGAAGGCGATGCCGCGCTACTCCCTGCCGTACGGACTGGTCGCGAACATCGTCGGCGGCATCGGCGTCGTCTACGCGCTCGGCGTTCCCGTACAGGCCGCGCGGACCGACACCTCGGGCCTTGTCGCCACGCTCATCGCCGCCGCGGTGTTCCTGCCCGGGGATCTCCTCAAGTCGGTGGTGGCGACGCTCGTCGCCAAGGGCGTCCACGCCGGCTACCCCACCCTCGGGCGAGACCGAAGCCGACCGGGCCGATCGGACCAGCTCCGCGGGGACGCCGCGGAAGGTACGGTTCGCCACGATGGCCATCTCCCGTGACGTGACCCGGCGCGCCGCCGCCCAGCCGGACCGTCCGGCCGTGGTGGGGCCGTGCGGCACGCTGAGCTTCGGCCAGCTCGCCGCGCACGCCCGCCAGCGCGCGGATGCCCTTGCGACACAGGGCGTCACGGCCGGTACGTGCGTCGCCGCGACCGACCACGACCCCGTACGCCTGCTCGTCGACCTCGTGGCCACCGACCTACTCGGCGCGGTGGCGGTCGTCGCCGACGCGCAGTGGCCCGACGACCTCCGGGAGACAGCACTCGACGCGGCCCGCTCGGCCGTGCGGAACGCGCCCGCCGGGGCCACCCTGGCGGTCTTCACCTCGGGCAGCTCGCGGGCGCCGCGTCCGCTCGTGCGGACGCGGGAGTCCTGGACGTTCAGCTTCCCGACGTTCTCCGCGCTCACCGGCATCGGGGCGGGCGACACGGTACTGGTTCCCGGCGCGCTGTCCGGCACGCTCTTCCTGTACGCCGCCCTGCACGCCCTCACCATGGGCGCGACGGTGCACCTGCTCCCACGGTGGTCCGCCGACCTCGCGGCGGCAGCGGCCCGGACCTGCACGGCCGTCCACGTGGTCCCGGCGATGCTCGCGTCGCTCGTCGAGCGGCTGGACCCGGTGACCAGCCGGCTCCGCCGGGTCGTCTGCGCGGGTGCGCACCTCGACCCGGGCATCGAGAGTGCGGCGACGAAGGCCGGAGTCGAGGTGGTCGAGTACTTCGGCGCGGCGGAGCTCTCGTTCGTCGCCATCCGGCTGCCTGGATCGCCGCCCGGGCGGATGCGGCCGTTCCCCGGCGTCGAGGTCGACGTCCGCGACGGCGTGATCTGGGCCCGCGGGCCGTATCTCGCGAGCGGACTCGACCGCGACCCGGCCGGCTACGCGAGCGTGGGCGACCACGGCGTACGCCACGACGACGGCACGCTCACGGTCACCGGCAGGGCCGGCGCGGCGATCACTACCGGGGGCGCGACGATCGCGCCCGAGGCCGTCGAGGTAGTTCTCCGGCAGGCGTCCGGTGTCGCGGAGGTCGCCGTGGTCGGCCAGCCGCACGGCCAGTTGGGCGAGGTGGTCGTCGCCGTCGTCGAGCCCGCCTCCGGCCGGCAGGTCACGCTCGGCACGCTGCGGGCGGCCGCCGCGGCGCAGCTGCCACCGGCACAGCGGCCGCGAGTGTGGTACGCCGTCGACGCACTGCCGCGCACGGGTTCGGGCAAGGTCGCACGGGCCCGGGTCCAGTCGGGTCTTGCCGACGGGACCCTCGGCGTACGGGCCCTCACGTGAGCACCCCGGGCACGCACCCGACGTCGCCGGTGATCGTGGCCGCCCGGCGGACGCCGGTCGCGACGGCGGGCCGCGGGCTCGCGGACGTCGACGCCGCGCACCTGGCAGCGCCGGTCCTCCGACGCGTCCGCGACGACGTCGCGGCCACGAGCGGCACGGCCGGCGGAGCCGGAGCCGACCACCCGATCGACGACGTGATCCTCGGCAACTGCAGGGGACCCGGCGGCAACCTCGCCCGGGTCTCGGCTCTCGCAGCCGGGTTCGGCCCCGGCGTACCCGGCCTGACGGTCGACCGCCAGTGCGGTAGCGGGCTCGAGGCGATCACGCTCGCGGCCGGCCTGGTGCGCGCCGGGCGGGGCTCCCGCTACCTCGCGGGCGGGGTCGAGAGCGCATCGACCGCGCCGATCCGGGCATGGCGGCCGAGCCGTGAGGGCGAGCCGCCGACGGCGTACGAGCGCGCGCCGTTCGCTCCCCCGCCGTACGCCGACCTCGACATGGGCGTGGCCGCCGACCACGTGGCCCGCGAGGCCGGCATCTCCCGCGCCCGCCAGGACGCCTACGCCGCGCAGAGTCACGCCCGGGCCGTCGCCGCCATGGAGTCGAAGCGCTTCGTCGACGAGCTGGTGCCGGTCGGTGGGCTCGACCACGACGAACGACCACGGCCCGGGCTCACGCCGCAGCGCCTCGCGCGGCTGCGACCGGCGTTCGTGCCCGAGTCCGAGGGCGGGACGGTGACGGCGGGGAACTCCTGCGGCGTCAACGACGGTGCGGCCGCGGTCGCGGTGGTCCCCGAACACGTCCGCGTACGCCAGGGCTGGCCGGGCCTGCTCGTGGTCGACTGGACCTGCGTCGGCACCGACCCCGACCGGCCGGGGCTCGGTCCGGTCCAGGCGGTCCGCACCCTGCTCGCCCGGCAGCACGTCCACCTGTCCGACGTCGGGGCGATCGAGTTCGTCGAGGCGTTCGCCGGACAGGTCCTGGCCTGTGCCGACGCCCTCGACCTCGACCCCGCGCGGATCTGCGCCGACGGCGGGGCACTCGCGCTCGGCCATCCGTGGGGAGCCACCGGCGCCATCGTGATGGTGCGGCTGTTCACGCGGATGGTGCGCCACGACGGTCCCGAGCTCGGACTCGCCGCCGCCGCGGTCGGCGGCGGGATGGGCATCGCGGTCCTCGTCCGGCGGGTCCCCGGGTCCGGCGGACGTGTGCCGTGATCCGGATCCGGCACGTCACCCACCACTACGGCTCCCGGGTCGTCCTCGACGACATCGACGTCCGCCTGAGCGAGCGGCGGATCGGCGTCGTCGGCGCCAACGGCTCGGGCAAGTCGACCTTCGCGCGACTGCTCAACGGCCTCGTGGTGCCCACCAGCGGAGAGGTCGAGGTCGACGGCTACGACACCCGGACGGCCGGCCGCGAGGTACGCCGGCGGGTCGGATTCGTCTTCACCGACCCCGACGCCCAGGTGGTCATGCCGACCGTCGCCGAGGACATCGCGTTCGGGCTCCGCCGGCTCGGTCTCGACCGCGGCGAGGTCAGCCGTCGGGTCGACCGGGCGCTTCACGACTACGGGCTGGCCGACCATGCCGACCATCCGGCGCACCTGCTGTCCGGCGGACAGCTGCAGCTGCTCGCGCTGGCCGGCGTCCTCGTCACCGAGCCGGCAACACTCGTGTGCGACGAACCGACGACGCTGCTCGACCTGCGCAACACCAGGATGGTCGCCGACCTGCTGCGCCGGTTGCCGCAGCAGGTCGTGCTCGTCACCCACCACCTCGACCTGCTGGACGGGTTCGAGCGCGTGCTGGTGCTCCACGAGGGTCGCCTGGTCGCGGACGCGGACGCCGACACCGCGGTCACCGAGTACGAGAAGCTGCTGGGATGAGCACCGCCCTCCCCCAGCGACTCGGCCTCTACCAGCCGGGCACGTCACTCCTCCACCGGGCTCCTGCCGGTGCCAAGCTCGTGGCGCTCGCGTTCGCCGCCGTGTGCATCCTGCGGATCGCCACCGTCTCGACGCTGGGGCTCGTCGCCGCGGCGACCCTCGCCGTCGCGGTCCTCGCGGGAATCCCGTGGCGGGTGGGGTTCGCACAGGTCCGCCCGGTGTGCTGGTTCGCGGTCCCGCTGCTCGCGCTCCAGTGGGCGACGGTCGGCCTCTCGCACGCCGTCGTGACGGTCGGCCAGCTCGTGGTCCTCGTCGCGCTCGCCGCACTCGTGACGCTCACCACCCGCGTCTCGGCGATGCTGGACGCGTTCGAGGCCGCGCTACGACCGACCCGGAGGATCGGCGTGAGCCCGATGCGGGTGGCGCTGGTGCTCGCACTCACCATCCGCTGCATCCCGCTCGTCGCGGAGACCTACGCCGAAGCCCGCGAGGCCCAGCGCGCGCGGGGGCTCGAGTGGAGCCCGACCGCGCTGGCGGTGCCGCTCGTCGTCCGCCTGCTCAAGAAGGCGGACGCGATGGGTGCCGCTCTTGCGGCCCGCGGCCTCGACGACTGAGACCTCAGTCCTCCACCGAGTGCCCGCTGGGCGGCGTTCCCGCCAGGGCCACCTGTGCGGCCACGCCGTCCTTGGTGGCGCCCAGTGACTCCGAGATCGACCACGCATACGCCGCCACCACCGGGCCGAGCTGCTCCATCCGCTCCCCGGGCATCCGCGACTCCGGCGCCGACACACTGATCGCGGCAACGGGCAGGTCGGCGCCGTCGAAGACCACCGAGGCGATGGTGCGGATGCCCGCGGTGCGTTCGGCGTACGACAGGGCGATGTTGTGGAGCCGGATCTCGACCATCTGCTTGCGCAGCAGGTCCGGGTCGGTCGGCGTGCTCGGCGTCGCCGAGGGCAGCGGTGCGGCCAACACCGACTCCTGCAGGTAGGAGGGCAGATGCGCGAGCAGCGCCTTGCCCGGCGCACCGAGCGGCAGCGGAATGGGTACGCCGAGCTCGGTGTACGACCGGCGCAGGGGCTGGCGGCTCTCGACCTGGTTGACGACGGCGCGCTCGTGCGTCGGCAGCAGGACGTGGAGTCCGACGGTCTCGTCGCACTGGTCGCGCAGCTTGTGCATCGCGGGCATCGCCGCCTCGCGCACGGTCCGGGCCATCGCACCGCCGCGGGCGAGTTGCACCAGCAGGGGTCCGAGTGCGTACCGACGGTCGCGGGTCTGCCGGACCAGGCTGTTGTCCTGCAGCGCACCGAGCAGGCGATGGGTGGTGCTCGTCGAGAGGCCGGTCATCCGCGCGATGTCGCTGATCCCCAGCTCGGGGTGCCGGGAGTCGAAGCAGCGCAGGATGGTGACGGCGCGGTCGATCGACTGGACGCCCCGTCGGCGGCCGGAGGCTTGCGCCTCGCTGCCCGTGACGAGATCGTCGTCGTCGCCGGATGTGGTCGGATCCTGGCGATTCGTTGACCCCACGCCGCCTCCCTACCTAGTCTTCCTGAATTACAGGACGTTATCCCACTTTGCGGCATCCACCGCAAATGTGGCAAGGGTGGCTTTCGGCGTGGCGCCTCCAGACACCGATGTCGCCCCGGATCCGCACACACGGGAGGTTGGACCGGGCATGTTGCCCCTCGACGGATTCAGGGTTCTCGACCTCACGCGGTTCCTGTCCGGTCCGTACTGCACGATGGTTCTCGCCGAACTCGGCGCCGATGTCGTCAAGATCGAGCAGCCAGGCACGGGCGACGACTCGAGACGGCTCGCGCCGAAGGTCAACGGCGAGAGCTACCCGTTCGCCATGCCCAACCGCAGCAAGCGCAGCGTCTCCCTCGACCTGAAGGCCGACCGCGGCCGGGCGGCGTTCCTCTCTCTCGCCGAGCAGGCCGACCTCGTCATCGAGAACTTCCGGCCGGGCGTCGTCGGGCGGCTCGGCATCGACTACGACAGCGTGCGGTCCGTACGCCCCGACGTGCTGTACTGCTCCATCAGCGGCTTCGGTCAGACCGGTCCCTACCGCGACCGGCCGGGCTTCGACATCATGGCGCAGGGATCCGTGGGCTTCCTCCGGATGACCGGACACCCCGACGGGCGGCCGGCCAAGGTGGGCATCGCCGTCAACGACATCGCCGCCGGCTCCACTGCCGCGTACTCCATCCTCGCCGCGGAACTGCTCCGACAGGCGCACCGGAGAAGGGCCAGTACCTCGACATCTCGCTCGTCGACGCCGGCCTCGCCTGGACCGTGTGGGAGTCGGGTGCGTACTTCGGCAGTGGCGAGCTGCCCGAGCCCACCGGTACCCGCCACCGCCGTTCGACGCCGTACCAGGCGTACCGCACCTCCGACGGCTACGTCACGATCGGCGCCAACAACGACCGGCTGTGGGAACGCCTGGTGCGCCAGGTGCTCCACCGCGCGGAGTGGCTGGACGATCCGCGCTTTCGACGCTGGCGGACCGGATGCGGCACATCGACGCGCTCGAACGCGAGATCGAGGAGCTCACCTCGACGCGTACGACCGCGGAGTGGATCGAGGTCCTCGACCGCGCGGGAGTGCCGGGCGGACCGGTCCTCACCTACGACGAGGCGCTGGACGATCCCCATGTCCAGGCCCGCGACATGGTTGTCGATGTCGACCACCCGATCATCGGCAAGATGCGCACCATCGGGCCGCCGACGAAGTTCAGCGGCGTCGACTATGCCGTCCGCGGTCCCGCGCCCTGGCTCGGCCAGCACACCGCGGAGGTCCTTGGCGCGGCCGGCCTGTCCGGTGCCGAGATCGAGGCGCTGTTCGCCGACGGGATCGCGTTCGACGCGCACCCCGAACTGCACCAGAACCACCGGAGCCACCAGAACCACCGGAGCCACCAGGATCCGTCCAACTTCCAACGAGCAGGTGTCGACCCGTGACGAACGAACCCGCAGCCAGCGAGCGCACGTACGCCTCCGGCGACCTTCTCGTGCAGCAGCACGGCGCCGTTGCGACCGTCGTCCTCGACCGACCGGGCACCCACAACGCCATCACGCTCGCGATGTACACCGCCCTGCCCGACCTCATGGGCGCGCTCGACGCCGACGACTCCGTCAAGGTGGTCGTACTCCGTGGCGCGGGTGCCAAGGCGTTCGCGTCCGGCGCTGACATCAGCGAGTTCGAGGAGGTACGCGGCAACGCCGGGAAGGCCCGCGCGTACAACGACCGGGTGGCCGCCGCCGAACGCGCCATCGAGGGACTCGGCAAGCCCACGCTCGCGATGATCCACGGCTACTGCATCGGCGGGGGCGCGGGACTCGCGTTCGCGGCGGACCTGAGGTTCGGCGACGTCCGCACGCGGATGGCCGTCACCCCCGCCAAGCTCGGTCTCGTCTACAGCCTCGAGTCCACGAAGCGCATCGTCGACCTCGCCGGCCCCTCGCGGGCGAAGTGGATCCTCATGTCAGGACAGCAGCTGGCCGGCGAGGAGGCGCTCCGGCTCGGCCTGCTCGACGAGCTGCTCGGCGTGGACGAGCTCGAGAAGCACACCTACGAGTTCGCCGAGCTCCTCACGACGCGGGCGCAGTACAGCGTCCGGGCCGCCAAGACGATCGTCAACCGCGTCGTCGCGGGGCAACACACCGAGGACGACGTGACGAACGACCTCCGCAACTCCTCGTTCGACACCGCCGACTACGCAGAGGGCGTCAGAGCCTTCCTGCACAAGCGTTCACCCAGGTTCGGCTGACACGTCCACAGCACACCCTCATTTCCACCCTCAGTTCGGCAACGCCGCCGAGACAGGAGGCGAAGATGCAGGTGCACCACAGGAGACGGTTCATCGCCATGGCCGCGGGGCTCCTCACCTCCGTGGCCGCCTGCGGCAAGGGCGGGAGCGCCGCTTCCGGGGACGACTATCCCAGCGAGGACCTCGACTGGACGATCGCGTTCGGGCCCGGCGGCGGCAACGACATCATGTCCCGCACGGTCGTGGACATCCTCGAGTCCGAGCAGCTCTACCCCGGCGACATCGCGGTGCAGAACCGCGAGGGTGGCAGCGGCGCGACCGGATGGGGCTACGTCTTCCGCAAGAAGGGCGATCCGTACGTCATCTCCACGACGTCCGGCTCCTTCCTCACGACACCGCTGGAGTCCAACCCTGGTTGGGTTCCTGGCGACTTCACCGCCGTCGCGTTGTTTGCCACCGACGCCGCCCTGGTCGTCGTGGGCAAGGACAGCGGGATCACCGACTGGGACCAGTGGGTCGCCCACGCCAAGACCAAGAAGACGGTCGCGGTCGGTGGGATCGGCACCGTGAACGTCGACTTCATCCTGCACGATCTCCTTGCCCACAAGGCCGGTTACCAGATCCGCTACGTTCCCTTCAACGACGAGGGACAGCTGCTCACCGGACTCACCTCCGGATCGCTCGAGGCGGTGGTGTCCAACCCGGGCGAGGTCATGGGCCAGATCGAGGGCGGCAAGATGACCCCGCTGCTCTTCACCGGTGGCGAGTCGATGTCGAAGCTGCCGGACGTGCCGACCGGTGCGTCCCTCGGCTTCACCGACCTTCCGACCATGCCGCGCGGCCTGATCCTGCCCCCAGGGGTGCCCGCCAGCACGCGGGACTGGTGGATCACGACGATGAAGAAGGTCGTCCAGACGAAGAAGTGGAAGGACTACATCGCCTCCAACTACCTCGTGGAGGACCTGCGCTGGGGTGCGGACTTCGAGTCGTTCCTCACGACCACGAGCCGTAGGCTCGAACGCATCCTGCAGGAGCGCGGCGCGATATGAGCACCTCTCGGACGACGTTCCTCGGCGTCCTCGCGGTCGTGTCCGCGGGCTATGCCGCGCTCGCGTTTCGGATGGAGTGGCGGGCGCCGTCGGGCCAGATCGGGCCCGGGTTCTTCCCGCGCGTGATCGGAGTCCTCGCCGTCGTACTCAGCCTGGTGGCGATCACCCGCGAGGTCCGCACCGCTCGCAGCGCCCGTGCCGGCCGTTCCTCTGGTACGGACGATCGGGCTCCCCAGCCGGACCCACCCGGTGAGGGCGTACGCCGGGAGACGCGGACCCTGGTCGTCGCGGTGGCCGCCGCAGTCGGCTTCGTCGTCCTGCTCGTGCCGCTGGGAGGTGTGGTCGCGGCCAGCGCCTTCCTGCTCGGGTTGCTGGCGCTGCTCAACCGCGGACGGCACGTCGCGAACGTCGCGATCGGGATCGGACTGCCGGCCGGGATGTACGTCCTCTTCGAGGTACTCCTCGACACGAGGTTGCCACCGGGGATGTTCGGCTAGTGCCCTGAGTCAGAACACTGGGCCGCGGACCCGCGAGCAAGCACGCGAAGGGACTGGACGACGTGGAGGTACTCGAGCACCTCGCTGTCGGACTCACGACCGTGCTGAGCCCTCTCAACCTCGCCTTGCTCGGGCTCGGCGTGCTGGTCGGAATGGTGATCGGCGTCATGCCCGGACTCGGGCCCTCGGCCGGCATCGCGATCCTGCTCCCCCTCACCTTCGGTCTCGAGCCCACGAGCGCGATCGTGATGCTCGCCGCGATCTACTACGGAGCGATGTACGGCGGCACGATCACGTCCGTCCTCATCAACACACCGGGTGAGTCCGCGACCGTCGCCAGTACGTTCGACGGCTATCCCCTTGCGAGGAAGGGGCGGGCCGGCCCCGCCCTTGTCATGGCGGCCGCCGCGTCGTTCCTCGCCGGCACGATCGGTGCCGTTCTGATCAGCGTGTCCGCGCCGCTGCTCGCGGGCATCACGTCGCACTTCGGTCCACCGGAGCTCTTCCTCCTCGTGCTGGCCGGCCTCCTGACGCTCGTCGTCGTCATCGGCAGGAACCGTCTGCTCGGTGCGCTGTCGGCCCTGCTCGGCTTCGCGATCGCCACGGTGGGCGTCGACATCGGGGGTGGCGAGCAGCGTTACACATTCGGCTCTCCCGAGCTCATCAACGGCGTCGACTTCGTTCCCGTCGCGATCGGGCTCTTCGGCCTCGGCGAGATCTTCCACGCGCTCTACCGGGGCGGACATCTCGAGCAGGTCGGCTACTTCTCGCTCAGGGCGCGCGGACGCGACTTCTGGCCGAACCGTACCGACGTACGCGAGTCGTGGGCTCCGGCGGTGCGGGGCTCGTTCCTCGGCTTTCTCGTCGGGACCGCACCGGGCGCGGGCGCGACAGTCGCATCGCTGATGTCGTACAGCCTGGAGAAGTCGGTGTCGAAGACGCCGGAGCGGTTCGGCAAGGGTGCGATGCCCGGCCTGGTCGGCCCCGAGGCCGCCAACAACGCGGCGTCGGCGGGCGCGATGGTTCCCCTGCTCACCTTGGGGATCCCGGGCTCAGCCTCCACGGCGGTCCTGCTCGGAGGGTTCCTGATGTGGGGGCTGCAGCCCGGACCGCTGCTGATGGAGGACAACCCGGAGTTCGCCTGGGGCCTCGTCGCGAGGGCCTGGTTCTGCTCCACGTACGGGCGCATCTGCCTCCTCGTAGCGGGCGAACGCCGCGCGGTGGTCGCCGGCCGCGGCGGCCAGTTCGCCGGCCAGCACGTAGGCGCCGACCAGGGCCAGGCTGGTGCCCTGCCCGGACAGCGGCGAGGCGCAGTAGCCGGCGTCGCCGAGCAGCGCCACCCGGCCGCGCGACCAGCGGTCCATGTGGACCTGGCTGATCGAGTCGAAGTAGAAGTCCGGCGCGTCCCCATGGCCTCCAGCAGCCGCGGGGACCTCCCAGCCGCACGCCGGCGAAGGCTCTCGGCCAGGAGCTTCTGCTGGCGCGCGACGTCGCGGTGGTCGTAGTCGAGCGGCGCCGAGGCGAAGACGAAGAGGGCCTTGGCCTCGGTGTTCTGCCGCGCGCTGTAGACGTCGCCGTCTTGCCCGGCGCGGCGTGGACCAGCTCCCAGCGGTCGAGGCCCAGGTGGTTGGCGGTGGTGAAGATCGAGATGTAGTAGCCGAGGTCGGCGGATGAACTGCGACTCCTCGCCGAAGGCCAGCTGCGCGGACGTTGGAGTGCAGGCCGTCGGCGCCGATCACCAGGTCGAAGGTGCGCGGCGCGCGCGTGCTCGAAGGTGACCTGGACGCCGTCGCCGTCCTCGGCGAGGGCGGTGATCGAGTCGCCGAAGACGTACTCGACGTCGTCCGGGTCCGCTCGTAGAGCAGCGGGCCAGGTCGCCGCGCAGGATCTCGACGTCGTCGCCGGCCGCCCGCCGAAGAGGTCGGCGTCCATCGTCGGTCGAGCCGCTTGCCCGTCGCCGTCGACGAAGTCGACCCGCGCATGTCGGTGTCGCGCCTGCCGGACCTCGGCCAGGATGCCCATGCGCTCGACCACCTCGAGGGCGGCGCCGCGGATGTCGATCTTGTAGCCGCCGGCGCGCGGCGCCGGCGGCCCGCTCCACCACGGTCGGGGTGAAGCCGTGGCGGCGCAGCCAGTACGCCAGCGCGGGGCCGGCGATGCTCGCGCCGGAGATGAGGATGTTGCGGTTCTTCATGTGGGATCTCCTGCGTCCTGATCATCGTCGGCGGATCGGCGGGCTGGCGGGTCTGGACCACCGCCGCGTGCCTTGATATACTTATACAGCAGTCTTAGACATTTGTCTAGTACATTTGTGTAAGACATTTGTTCAGTCTCGCGATAGGAGGTATCGGCATGGGAAATCGCGAGGCGCTGCTGGCCGGGGCCAAGCGCTGCCTGTATGAGAAAGGTTTCGCGCGCACGACCGCGCGTGACGTCACCGCGGCCTCGGGGGTCAGCCTGGCGGCGATCGGCTATCACTTCGGGTCGCTGGAGGCGCTGCTCAACGCCGCGATGCTGGAGGCGATCGAGGAGTGGGGTGAGGAACTCGCCCGGGTCTTCCCGGTGACACCGGGTGGCGACCCTATCGCGCAACTCGAAGGGGCCTGGTCGCGGGTGATCGCGTCGCTCAACGAGCACCGGCCGCTCTGGGTCGCCAGCTTCGAGAGCCTCTTGCAGGCCGAACGCTCGCCGGCGCTGCGCGAGAATCTGGCCACCGGGCATCAACTGGCGCGGAGCGGGTTGGCCGCGTCGCTATTGAATAAGGACGAGGCGGTGGTCAGCGAGGAGGAGGCGCGGGCGGTCGGCTCGTTCCAACTGGCGCTGCTCTCCGGGCTGATCGTGCAGTGGCTGCTCGACCCCGAGCGCGCCCCGTCCGCGCACGACCTGGGCAACGCGCTGCGGACGATCGCAGCGGTTAGCGAGGCGGGCGATTCCAGGACTGAGGCCCGCCGCCCTCCCAGGCCATGGCTTCGGAAAACGAGCTGCGGGCAAAACTGGTATGCTGGTGGTGGCCGAGCGAAAGATGTAGCACCGTCGCGGATATCTCAGGCAAGGTCACAGGCAAGGAGGAGGACCGATGGTGGCGAGTGAGCAGCGAGTGATTGGCCGGGCGACGCCACGGGCGGATGCCCCGGCCAAGTTGACCGGGCAGGAGCGATACGCGGGCGACCTGGCGATGCCGGGCCTGCTGATCGCCCGGCCGGTGATGAGCGTGAATGCGCACGCCCGCCTCGCGGGTATCGATACGACCGCCGCCGCTGGCAGTGCCGGGCGTCGTGGCGGTGCTGACGGCGGCCGATCTGCCGTTCGTGACGCAGGGCGGCCCGCCGCGCGCGATCGAGTCGCTGGCGCGCGAGGAGATCGTCTACGCCGGGCAGCCGGTGGCGCTGGTGTTGGCCGAGGACGAGGCGGCGGCGGAGACGGCGGCGGCGCTGGTCGAGATCGGCTACGAGTCGTTGCCGGCCGTGATGGACATGCAGGCGGCGATGGACCTCGATAGCCCGCTGGTCGCGCGTCCTCAGCAAGGCGGCCGAGGATGCGGCCGAGGCGGCAATGCACGGCGTCGGTGGCGGTGGCGCGGCCGAGGAGCCGCAGGAGCGCCTGTCGGCCGAACGTCAGCGGCCGGACGCACCTGGAGATGGGCGATATCGCGCAGGGTTTCGCCGAGGCGACGGTCACCGCCGAGGGGACCTTCCAGACGGCCTGGGTCCACCAGGGCTACATCGAGCCGCAGACCTGCGTCGCCGCGCCCGATGGCATGGGCGGCGTGATCGTCCACGCCAGCACGCAGGGCATTTTCCGCACGCGCCAGGTCGTGGCGCAGACGCTCGGGCTGAAGGACGAGCACGTGCGGATCGTGCCGATGCCGGTCGGCGGCGGCTTCGGCGGCAAGTTCGGCCTGATCGAGCCGCTGACCGCCGGGGCGGCGCTGGCCGTGCGTCGGCCGGTGCGCCTCACCTTCTCGCGCAACGAGGATCTGCTGGCGGCGAACCCGACCCCGGCGGGCACGATCACCGTGCGGATCGGCGCGACCGCGCGATGGCACAGCTGACCGCGATGGAGGGTCGCCTCGTCTTCGACACCGGGGCCTATCCGAACTCGCCGATGGGCGGCGCGGCGTTCGCCCTGGCCGGTTGTTACCACATCCCCAACCTCGACATCCGGGGCTACGAGGTGATGACCAACCGGCTCGGGCCGGGGGCCTATCGCGCGCCCGGCAACCCGCAGGCGAGCTTCGCGGTCGAGTCGGTGATGGACGACCTGGCCGACAAGCTCGGGATGGACCCGGTCGAATTGCGGCTGCTGAATGTCCCGGTCGAGGGCGACCCGCGCCCGGATGGCAAAGCCTGGCCGCTGATCGGCCTGAAGGAGTGCCTGGAGCAGCTGCGCGATCACCCGCTCTGGAAGGGGCGCGCCGCGCGCAACGGCGACGGTCGAACGGGCGGGTGCGCGAGGGGATCGGCGTCGGCGTCGGCGGCTGGCGGGGCGGGCTGGAGCCGGCCGCCGCGCTCTGCCACGTCGATCCGTCGGGGATCATCAACGTCGTGGTCGGCGCGGTCGATCTCAGCGGCGTCTACACCACCTTCCGCATGATCGCCGCCGAGACGATCGGCGTCGATTACGAGCTGGTGCGCGTCGTCGGGTCCGACAGCGGCAACGCGCCCTACTCCGGCGGCAGCGGCGGCAGCAAGATCATCTACACCGTCGGGCAGGCGGTCCAGCGCGCCGCCGGCGATGCCAAGGAGCAGATCCTCGACCTGGCCGCGCAACTGCTGGAAGCCGCGCCGCAAGACCTGGAGATCACGGGCGACCGCGTGCGCGTCAAGGGCATGCCGGCCGAGCCGGCCTACGAGGTCACCATCGCGAAGATCGCCAGCCTGACCAGCGGCTTCGGCGCGCGCCATGCGCCGATCGCCGGGCGCGGCACCGGCGCGCAGACGGCCAACGCGCCCGGCTTCTCGGCCCACCTGGCGCGCGTGCGCGTCGATCTCGACACCGGCGAGGTGGCGTTGCTCGACTACGTCGCGACGCAGGATGTCGGGCGGGCGCTGAACCCGTCGGCGGTCGAGGGCCAGATCATCGGCGCGGTGGCGCAGGGGATCGGCTGGGGCCTCTACGAGCAGATGATGCACGACGAGAGCGGCCAGATGGTCACCGGCACGCTGATGGACTATGCCTTGCCGCGCGCCGACTGGGTGCCCGATGTGCGAGACGGTGCTGGTGGAGGTGCCGTCGCCCGACGGCCCGTTCGGCGCGCGCGGCGTCGGCGAGCCGCCGGTCATCCCGGTGGCGGCGGCGATCGCCAACGCCATCCACGACGCCACCGGCGCGCGCCCGACCGCGATCCCGATCACGGCCGAGCGGCTGTGGCGGGCGCTGGATGCGAGTCACGCCGCTGCGGCGGCGGACTGAGACGTGAGACGTGAGTCGTGAGAGAGGTTCGTTATCGGCTCGGTGGCCGTCTAGCGGGACCGTTCACTCTCACGACTCACGACTCACGTCTCACGACTGGAGGAATGATGGCACTCGGCCCGAATCCGCTGAAGGTCGCCCTGGCTGAAGGGCGCGTGCAGATCGGCACCTGGCTCAATCTGGTGCGCAATCCGGCCATCCTGACGCTGATGAAGAGCGCCGGGGCTTGACTACGCGCGCGTCGATATGGAGCACTCGTCGCCGTCGATCGAGACGGTCGCCGACATGGCGGTGCTCGGGCGGGCGCTCGGCTTCCCGGTCGTCGTGCGCCCGCCCGGCGCGAACCGCGAGTGGATCACCCGGCTGCTCGATGTCGGCGTGATGGGGCTGCACATCCCGCAGGTGGACAACCCCGAGATCGCGCGCGACGGTCGTGGAGGCGGCGCGCTACGCGCCGCTCGGGATGCGCGGGCAGTCGGGCGTCGGGCCGCACAACGACTTCACGCCGGGCACCGGCTACGGCGTCGCATGAACGAGCAGGTCCACATCACGGTGATGTTCGAGTCGGCCGAGGCGTTCCGCCACCTGGACGAGATCGTGGGGATGGAGGGCATCGACGCGGTGACGCTCGGGCCGTCCGACCTGGCGCAGGAACTCGGCGTCATCGGGACGCCCGACCAGGCGCGGGTGATCGACGAGCACCGCGACCGCCTGATCGAGGCGGCGAAGCGGCACGGCAAGGACGTGGCGATGCTCTGCCAGACGCTGGAGGAGGCCGAGCGCTGGATCGCGGCCGGCGTGAAGATCATCGCCTACTCGACCGAGGTCTCGATCATTCGCCAGGGCTATGCGTCGGCGGTGCAGCGACTGACGCAAAGTAGGATGAGGTGCGCGGAACGCGGAATTTGCCGAGCAGAGATGACGATACGGGCCTGGCCCCCCAAATTCCGCGTTCCGCGGTCCGTCGTTATCCGCGTTATTTCTTGACGAGGTCGTCCTTGCCGACATTCAGCCGGACGCCTTCGGCGTCAACGCCGGTCACCTGCTCGCCGGAGGCGTAGCGGTTAGCGGCCAGGAAGCCGGTGCCGATCTCCACGAAGCCGGAGGCGGCCAGGCGACTCCGCAGGCTCGCGGGCACGTCGTAGAGGACCGAGTCCTCCGCGACATTCGCCTCGCTGAGGTCTTCCCCGCCGAGGTAGACCTGCTTAACCGTCCCGACCTTCTCGTTGGTGTTGTCGTAGACCTCCATGCCTTCGGAGATCTGTTCGAGGGTCCGGTTCGCGCCTTCGAATGGCTGTGCGATCATTGTTGCCTCCTTCCGCACAATCCGCAGGTTCCTGAGCACTATGGACGCAAGCAGCATGCCATTGACCTGCGGGCCATAACCGCTACGCCAGAGCGTAGCGGGGGCCGCCTCGCGGATGGGGGCAGTTCAGGGCGTGAAGGGACTGGTCGACCGGACCTGCGCTTGGGACGCGCCGAATCGTTGACCCCTGCGAGGATGGCGCTGTCGCCCGTCGCCGATCTCCGGTGTGGCAGACGGACACGCCTGGCACCACGTCCACCGGTGGGGCGCTTTACCGCTCCCGCTCCGTCCTGTGAGGCAGCGACGGAGCGAAGCAGGCAACTTCGCGCCGCACCCGCTGTGCGTGGTCGTCGGCCGCTCCCCGCATTGGAACCCCGCCGCTGCCCGCTTATGCTACGATGGCGCGGCCTCGGAGCGGGGTATAGTGGGGGGTGAGGATGAAGTTTGGTGTGTCGTCGCTGGTCGGGATCGAGCCGATGCCATTCCCGGAGTTTTTGCAGCAGGCTCAGGCGCTCGGACTGGAGACGGTGGAGATTAATGCCGGGCCGACATTCGCGCGGATCGGCGGGGCCGACTATCCGGGGCCATCTCGACTTCGCGGCGATCGTGCGCGATGGGCCGCAGGCGACGCTGGAACGGTCGGCGCGCACGGGATGACGATCTCGGCGCTGGCGCCGATGCTGAACCTGCTGACGCCGGACCTGCGGCCTGCGCGAGGAGCGGATCGCCGCGTTCCGGCAGGCGATCGACGCCTGCGCGCGCTCGGTGTCGGGACGGTCGTCACCTACGGCGGCTCGGCCTTCGGGATGCATTTCTCGGGCTGCCGGGCGTCGGCGCGGGCCACCCGTCGAACAAGCTCGACGAGAATCTGCGCCAGTTCACGGAGGTCTACACGCCGCTGGCCGCCTACGCCGGAGGAGAAGGGCGTGCGGATCGCCTTCGAGACGGCCCCGCGCGGCGGCGGCGAGGGGAACCTCGCGCACTCGCCCGAGCTCTGGGACGGATCTTCGACGGCGGTGCCGTCGCCCGCGCTGGGCCTGAGCTTCGACCCGTCGCACCTGGTCTGGCTGCATATCCCCAACATCCCGGACATCGTCCGGCGCTACGGGTCGCGCATCTACCACATCGACGGCAAGGACACCGAGATCCTGCCGGGCAAACTGGCCGCGCAGGGCATCATCGGCAACGGTTGGTGGCGCTATCGCCTGCCCGGCTGCGGCGCGCTCGACTGGCGCGGCATCCTCTCGGCGCTGCGCGACATCGGCTACGACGGCGCGATCGACATCGAGAACGAAGACCCGCTCTCCCTCGGTCTGGCCGGGGCGGCGTGGTCGGCGCGACTACCTGCGCGGGCTGTTGCCGTCGGGTGAGCGATTGTAAGGGGGGCTGGGCAAAGTTACGCAGAGACGCAGAGAACGGAAGGGGGCAGGTCTGAGGGAAGTGAAGCGAGCTCGAGTGGCGATTGCCACTGCCATCTCGACTTGTCTCTTCGTTCTCAACCTTCTCTGTGACGCTGCGTCTTGCCGCCAAGAAACGTAGGGAGGAGCATGAGCGGAAGGTGCGGGTCGGGCTGATCGGGTGCGGGAAGATCGCGGTGACGCACGCGCGGGCGCTCGCGGAGTTCGAGGAGGCGGACTTCGTCGCCTGCTGCGACGCCGACGAGGGCGCGCGCGGAGGCGCTGGCCGCGCAGTACGGCGTGCCGGACGTCTTCACCGATGCCGGCGAGACTGCTGCGGAGCGGGACGGTCGACGCGGTCTGCGTCTGCACGCCGCACCCGACGCCACGCGGCGGTCGTCGTGGCGGCGGCCGAGGCGGGCGTCCACGTCACTCTGCGAGAAGCCGCTGGCGGTCGATATCGGCGAGGCGAACCGGATGGTCGAGGCGGCCGAGCGCGGCCGGGATCAAGTTCGGCGGGATCTTCCAGCGCCGCTTCTGGCCCGCCGCCCAGCGCATCCGCGCCGCGATCGACGACGGCAAGCTCGGCACGGTCACCCACGGCGAGTGCCGGGTCCGCATCTGGCGCCCGGAATCCTACTTCGCGCAGGATGCCTGGCGCGGCAAGTGGGCGACCGAGGGCGGCGGCGTGCTGATGAACCAGGCGGTCCACGCGATCGACCTCTTGCAGTGGTACATGGGGCCGGTCACGGAGGTCTTCGGGCGCTGGGCGACAGCTGCGCGCACGGCGACTACATCGACGTGGAGGACACGGCGGTGGCGACGCTCGTCTGCGCGAACGGCGCGCTCGCGACGATCCAGGCCTCCTCGAACTACAACCCGACGTTCGGCTTCCGCGTCCAGCGTCCACGGCACCCCGGCGCCACCGCGAGCGTCTGGGAGATGCCCGAGGGGCGCGAGGGGATCAACGACATCTGGACCGTCCCCGGCGAGGAATCGACCTGCAGTCACGACTGGCAGCGAGGACGGGAGCCCGGCCCCGGCTTCCCCGAGCTTCCACCGCCTGCAAATCCAGGACTTCCTGCAAGCCGATCCGCGACGACCGCCCCCCGGCCGTCACCGGGGCCGAGGCGAAGAAGGCCGCTGGAGATCATCCTGGCGATCTACGAATCGTCCCGCAGCGGCCTGCCGGTGAAGCTGCCGCTGTGAGGAGACGGACCCCGCCCCCGCCCTCCCCTGAAGAGGGAGGGGTGCCTCGTTGGGACGCCGGTGCCCTGACCGTCGGCCTCTGCGCCACTGTGGAGTCACCCCCTCCCCGACGCGGGGAGGGGGTCGGGGGGGAGGTAACCGCCCCGGCTCTACCTCCAACCCAGCTAAGATCACCCGCAGCCCATGCTCGAATCGCTCATCGAATCCCGCAAACATCTCCGCGCCAGCGGCCAAGGCGAGCGGATATTTCTCGGGATCGATCCGCGCGGCGCGGGCAGCGGGGTTGTATTGTGCGCTGCGCTCTCCTGGTAGCGGGTGGACCGCCTGCTCCTCGATGGCAAAGCCAATCGTGTAACTGTAGATCGTGGCGAGGCCGTTGGCGGCGTCGCGCAGCGAGAATCCGGCGGCGGTGAGGATGCGCAGGGCCGTGTCCTGCACCGCGAAGATGCTGGCGTCGGTCAGATACGTGCCGCTGAAGACCTTCGCGCCGTCGCGGTAGCGCAGCAGCAGGCGGCGCAAGCCCCGGCCGTAGGTGGCGGCGAAATCGCGCCAGTCGCCCCCGTCACCCGGTAAGCCGAACTCGGCGAGCGCATCGGCCAGCATGGTGGTCGCCATCTCGTCGAGGAGTTCCTGCTTGTTTTTGAAGTGCCAGTAGAGCGCCGGGGCCTGCACTGCCAACTCGCTGGCGATCCGGCGCAGGGTCAACCCCTCCAGCCCCACGTCATTCAACACGCGCAGGGCGGTACGCACCACCATCTCGCGATCTAGCGCCATCGCCCGCCACTCCTCACCGCACACCCTTGACAACTTAACGGCGTTCAGCTCACTCTCAGTTTAACACCGTTAAGGCGGGCCCGGCCCCGGCCAGGGAGGTGATCACCAGCAGGTCCCGTTCGCCGGTGCTGAGGAACCGCCGCGAATGCGCAAAAGGATACCACCCGTGAAAGCCGCCGTATTGTACACCCTCGGGCAGTCGCCCCGTTGCGAAGACTTCCCCGAGCCGATCCTGGGGAGGGCGAGGTGCTGATCCATGTCCGCGCCGCCTCGCTGAAGAATATCGACAAGATGCGCGCCAGCGGTACGCATTATGACAGCCACCGCGAATCTGCCGGTCATCTGCGGCGTCGATGGGGTCGGCACGCTCGACGACGGCACGCGCGTCTACTTCGGTGCCGCGCGACCGCCCTACGGGACGATGGCGGAGCGCTCGGTTGTGCCGCAGTCGTGGTATTTCCCGCTCCCCGCTGACATCGACGATCTCACCGCCGCCACCGTGCCGAATGCGGCGCTCTCCTCCTGGCTGCCGCTCGTCTGGCGGGCGAAGCTCCAGCCGGGCGAGACGGTCCTGATCCTCGGCGCGACCGGCGTCGCTGGCCAACTCGCCATCCAGATCGCCCGGCACCTGGGGGCGGGGCGGGTTGTCGCCGCCGGGCGCAACGAGCGAGTCCTGGCGACGCTGCCCGACCTCGGTGCCGACGCGACTATCGCGCTCGATCAGCCCGATGGGGACCTTGTCGCCGCCTTCGCCCGCGAGGCCGGGGCCGACCGGCTACAACATCGTCCTCGACTTCCTCTGGGGCCGCCCGACCGAAGCCCTGATCGCCGCGATCACCGGGCACGATCTGGCGGCCGAGAACGGGCGGACCCGCCTGGTGCAGATCGGCGAGATGGCCGGGCCGACGATCGCGCTCTCCGCCGCCGCTCTGCGTAGCTCGGGTCTCGAAATCTACGGGAGCGGCGGCGGCAGCATCCCGCGCAGCACCATCATCGAGGCCCTGCCGCAAGCCCTGGCGCTCGCCGCCTCCGGTAACTTCCGCATCGACACCGAGCCTGTCCCCCTCGCCGATATCGAGCGCGCCTGGTCCCGCGATGACGCTCACGGGCGCAGGCTGGTGATCGTCCCGTAGGGTGTGGAGTGTGGAGCGTGGGGCGTGGAGCGTGTGACCACGTCATTCCTTCCTGAACGCGGCAGTTGACGGTCAGGGCGTATTGCATACGCCCTGACCGACCTCGGCTTGCCACAGGCGTCTGGAGTAGGGCAAGGCGGAGAGGGCGTATGCATATACGCCCCTACGCCGACCGTGGTCGGCGACCAGACAGGTGGAACCTCCGTTACGCTCCACCCCCCACGCTCCACGCTCCACACCCCCCGTCAGTTGCGCTCCATCCTCCCCGCATGTTAACCTCTGGTTAAGAACGACACCGGCGCGATTGTGCTGAACTGACACTGCGCAGCTCCCGAGTTGGGCGAAGTGTCGGGGGAGCACACCCCCCAGGAGCGCCGGGGCCGATCCGTCGCTACGTGCGGTCCGCCCGATGCCGCCGCGTAACCGTCGGGCGCGATCGCACACGAGCAGCTAGTCGTGGAGGATCGTGATGCAGTTGAAGCAGTACGCCCCCGAGCGGATTCGCAACGTCGGACTCTTCTCTCACGGTGGTGCCGGCAAGACGTCGTTGGCCGAGGCACTGCTGTTCGACAGCGGCGCGATCACCCGGCTCGGTCGCGTGGAAGATGGCAACACGGTCTCCGATTTCGATCCCGACGAGGTCAAGCGGCACATCTCGGTCAGCGCGTCGCTGCTTGCCGATCGAGTGGCACGACCACAAGATCAACCTGATCGACGCGCCCGGGTTCGCCGATTTCTCCGGCGACATCCGCGCCACCCTGCGCGCGGTCGATGCGGCGGTGATCATCATCGACGCGGCGGCGGGCGTGGAGGTCGGGACCGAGCAGGTCTGGAAGGGCGCGGCCGAGCACAACCTGGCGCGGCTCCTCTACATCAACAAGATGGATCGCGAGAATGCGGACTTCGCGCGGGCGATCGCCGGGGCGCAGGAACGGCTCGGCAACAGCGTCGTCCCGCTGGAGATGCCGATCGGCGCGGAGTCCGCGTTTTAAGGGCGTCATCGAGGTGCTGCACCGCAAGGCGTATCTCTACGCCGGGCGCGACGGCAAGATGGAGGAGGCCCCGATCCCCGCCGACCTCGCCGACGAGGTCGAGAATTACCGCGCGCAACTGGTCGAGCGGATCGCCGAGAACGACGAGGTGCTGATCGAGAAATTCCTCGGCGACGAGCCGATCAGCGACGCCGAGCTGGAGGCCGGGCTGAAGGCCGCCGTCTGCTCCGGCGCGCTCGTGCCCGCCCTCTGCGGCGCGGCGACCGGCAACAAGGGCATCCAGGCGGTGCTCGACGCGATCGTGGACTATCTGCCCGCCCCGACCGAGAAGGGCACGGTCACGGCGACCGACCCGCGCAGCGGCGACAAGTGCGAACTCGCCTGCGACCCCGCCGGTACGACCGCCGCCTTCGTCTTCAAGACGACCGTCGATCGCTTCGGCACGATCAGCTACTTCCGCGTCTACTCCGGCACCGTCCGCGCCGACACGCACCTGCTGAATGCGAACAAGGGCCAGGACGAGCGGGTCGGCATGCTGCAGTTCTTGCGCGGCAAGGAGCAGTCCCCGACGCAGCAGGTCGGGGCGGGCGACATCGCGCGTGGTCGTCAAGCTGGCCGCGACGCGCACCGGCGATACCCTCGCCGACGCGGCCCACCCGCTCGTCCTCGATGGCATCACCTTCCCGAAGCCGCTCTTCTCGGCGGCGGTGATGCCGAAGTCGAAGGGCGACATCGACAAGATGGGCGCGGGCCTGGCGCAACTGATGCAGGAGGACCCGACCCTCCAGATCGGCCGCGACCCGGTCACGGGCGAGACGATCGTCTCCGGCCTCGGCGAGTCGCACGTCCAGGTCGCGACCGAGCGGCTGGC
>CAVRKO010000014.1:0-343480 GCA_963721745.1 uncultured Actinomycetota bacterium
TTTTTTTTTTTTTTTTTTTTTTTTTTTCCTCTACTTCGTTCAGGTGGTCTTGCTACCAGGCATCCCGGTGTACCGGCTCGGCACCTGGACGACCCTGTCGAACACGCCCGTGAACCCGCTGTGGTGGCGGCCAGCTCCGCCGGCTGCTGACCCGGCTGCGAGGTCGACGTCGTCAACGCCCACGCGCCCGTGCCCGGGCCTGGCCGACCTCGCGGCGTTCACCTCGCCCGGCGCCGGTCGTGCTGACCTACCACGCCGGCTCGCTCGTCAAGGGCGACCACCCGGTGGACCCGCTGCTGCGTGCGTACGAGCGGCAGGTCCTCCCGCGCGTCTTCGACCGGGCCGCCGAGCTGGTCGCGGTGTCGCCGGTGGCGCTGGCGCACGCGACCGGCCGCGCCCACCTCGTCCCGCCGGGTGTCGACACGGACCTGTTCAGTCCCCGCCGGCCGCGGCCGCGCGCGGGCGCCGACGGTGCTCTACGTCGGCCGGGTCGAGCGGACCTCGCGGTGGAAGGGCCTCCAGGTGCTCGTCGACGTCGCTGTCCGGCTGCGCGAGCTGGTGCCCGACGTCCGCCTCGACGGTGGTCGGTGACGGCGACGACGTCGTACCCCCTGCAGGCCCAGGCCGCGCGAGCTCGGCGTGGCCGACCTCGTCGACTGGCACGGCCGGGTCGCCCACGACGACCTGCCGCGCCACTACCGCGGGCCGGCGTCACCGTGCTCCCGTCGCTGACCGAGGCCGAGTCGTTCGGGATGACGCTGGTCGAGGCGATGGCGTGCGGCTGCCCGGTCGTCGGGTCCGACGTCGGCGGCATCCCGTTCGTGGTGCGTGACGGCGTCGACGGCCTGCTCGTCCCGCCGGGCGACGCGCCCGCCCTCGCCGATGCGTCTGGCCGGCGTGCTGACCGACCCCGCCCGGGCCGCGGCGCTCGGTGCCGCCGGCCGCGAGGCGGCGACCGGCGCGGTGGGACTGGTCGCACCAGCGGGACACGACCCTGCGCGTGATCGAGGCGGCCGCAGGCGTCGGCCGGGAGAGGAGCCCCGATGAAGGCGACTGCTGGTCCGGCTGGTCGAAGCCGTCCGGCGCGGGATCCCGATCCGCTGGTGCCTCTCGTCGTCGAGCTGCGGTTCCGGCTGAGCTGGGCCGCGCTCGGCCGTGCGCGAGGACGCCCGCGAGGCAGATGCGGTTCCTGCTCGAGCAAGAGCCGGCCCGACGCGGACATCGAGGCGAAGGCGCAAGCGCGTACGTCCGCCGGATGATCCTGCGCGGCGAGCTGCGCTGGCACCCCCAGCTGCTCATCGACCAGCAGCGCGTGGTCGGGCATCGAGCACCTGCTGGCGGCGCGTGACCTCGGGCCGCGGCGTGGTGCTCAACTACATGCACCACAGCTACTACGAGGCGCTCACCCCGGCGTTGGCCCGGGCTCGGGCGTGCGCTGCCACATGATGGGCTTCGACCACATCCTCGGCGGACGACGCCCCGAGCTGGCTCCGGCAGAACCTCGCGGTCGGCCGCGACCGGCGGCAACCTCGCGGTCAGCGTCGCGATCGGCAGCGAGGGCATCGCGAACCTGCTCCGGCGAGGGCAAGGTCGTCACCATCGCCTCCGACGTGCCCGGGACGTACGCCGGTGCGCTTCGTCGGCCGCGACCTCGTGGGCTCCTTCGGTGCGGCGCGGATCGCGACGATCACGGGCTCCCCGGTCGTGGTGGTGACCAACGAGATCGAGGACGACGGCGGGCCGGTCGTCCGGATCCACGAGCCGCTCGACCCGGCCGACTTCGCCTCGCCCGCAGGACCTTCTCGAGCGAGATGCTCGCGATCCACGAGCCGGTGGTGCTGCGGTGGCCCGAGGCGAGCGACATCCCCTTGTCCCGTTGGGGCGTGGGCGTCGGCGAGCGTGCCTTGGAGTCGTTCCGATGACGCAGGTCGACCCCGCGCATGCGCGCCTCGATGGCCATCGGACACGGTCGCCGCCCGTCCGGGCCACGGAGACGGCTCGGACGCAGCGGCCGCGGAGGATGCCGCTGCCCGGCGCTGCGTGCCTGGGTCGCGGTCCTGGCCTCCGCGCAGCGCTGTCGTGGCACTCGACCTCGACGTCCCGCGTGCGTCCGCCCGCTCCTGGCGCTGTCCTGCTGCTCGCGGCACCGACGCTGCTGCTCTATCCGCACGGTCGACCTTCCCCGGCAGACAGCACGGTCGCGAAGGGGATGTACGCGTTCGGCCCGAGCCTGCTCGGGCTGATCCTGGTCGGGCTGCGTCCTCAACGTCGCGCTGCCGGCGGTCGGGGTCGACCGGCCGCTGCAGCCGCTGGTGCTCGGCGGTCACCTGGTTCGCTGATCGACGTCGCGCTGCTGCTGTGGCGAGGTTCGCGGCGTCCCGACGGTGCCGTCGCCGGCTGCGGCCCGCCGCGCTGCTCGAGGCGCGGTTCGAGCCCGCGCAGGCGCTCGGCCGTCGCTGTCCCTGGTGCTCGCCGTGCTCGGCGCGATCCGGCTCAACAACGGCGCCGGGGGCGGGATCGCCCTGCGTCGCGCACGTGCTCGCGCGCCGCCGCGCTGCTGGCGCTCCTGGTCGCTGCGCGACGGGCACGCCTCGGCCGGGACGCCCGCACCCTCGCCCTGGTCGCGCGCGGCCTGCTGCTCGCGACCTCGCTGCGCGGCTGGGGCATCACCGGCCACGACATCCAGGCCGAGTTCTTCGCGTTCAGGCTCACCAACGACGCACCAGAACTGGTCGATGGGCGTGCTCCAGAACGCCTACAACGCCTGCCTGAGCGTCAACATCCTGCCGACCGTCCTCGCGCAGGCCACCGGGCTGTCCGGCGTGTTCGTCTTCAAGGTGCTGCTGCAGCTGGTGTTCGCGCTGGTGCCGGTGCTGACCTACCTCTCGCGCGCCGGTTCGTGCCGCGCCGGCTGGCGCTGGCGGCGGCCGTGCTCACGATGGCGTTCCCGACCTTCTTCACCGACATGCCCTACCTGGTGCGCCAGGAGATCGCGTTCTTCTTCCTCGCCTGCATGCTCGCTCGCGGCGACCGAGCCGCAGCGGCGTCCCGTCCGCACGGTCGCGCTGCTCGTGGCTTCTTCGGCGTCGGCGTGGTGCTCTCGCACTACTCGACGACCTACCTGCTGCTCATGGGCCTCGTCGCTCGGGTCGTGGTCCTGCTGGTCTGGGGCTGCTCGCCGTGGTCCGGCGCCGGTCCGCGGAGGTCGAGGAACCGCGAGTGCGCTGGTGCTGCTCAACCCGCTGCTGGTCGCGTTCCTCGCGGCCGGCAGCTGGTGTGGGCGGGGCCGGTCACCGACACCGGTGGCCACGCCGAGGACGTCGCGAAGGAGACGATCGCGGCGATCTTCGGCGAGGGCGAGGACAGGGCCCGGCGTCCTCGGACGTGTCCTACTGCCTGTTCTCGCCGGACGACGCGACAGCCCGCGCGAGCGGCTGGACATGTTCGTCGACGAGACCATGGACGCCCGCAAGCAGGCGCGAGCCGAGCCAGCTCGTGGTCCGAGAAGCCGGGCGCGGCCGAGCTGCGTCCGAAGATCCTCGACCGCGACCGAGCTCCCGCTCACCGCCGTCGGGCAAGGCCCTCGACTCGGTCGGCCTCGACCCCGTCCACCGTCAACGCGGGTCTGCGCATCGGCGCGCGCCGCGCTCGTCCAGCTGCTGCTCGTCGCCGGTCTCGCGCAGCTGGTGCGTGCGCCGCAAGGGTCTGCTCCTGCGTCGAGGACGTCGACGCGTCGGACGACGACCACGACGACCGGCGTACCGGAGGAGCCCAGCGGGTTCACGCGCGAGCTGGCTGCGTGGTGCTCGGCGCGGTGGGCGTGCTGGGGCTGGTCGTGCTGGTGCCCAGCCTGTCCGTGGAGTACGGCGTGCTCCGCGCGTTCCAGCAGACGCTGCTGGTCGTGGCGCCCGTGATGGCGACGGGCATGTGGTTGCTGCTCAAGCGCGTTCCGGGCACGCGAGCGGCCGCGCTGGTCGTCGCGGTACCGGTCGGCCTGCTGCTGATCCTGCCGGTGTCGCTGCCCGACGCTCCTCGGCGGCAACCCGCCGCGGCTGGCGCTGGCGAACTCCGGGCTCGTACTACGACCGCTACATGGCCTCCGACTCCGACGTGCAGTCGCTGACCTGGCTGGCGGCCGCCAAGGGCGACCGGCAGCGGCCCGAACCGACGTGATCGCGCAACCGCAACTACGGCCTGCGGATGGTGTCGGCGGCGTCACGAACGCGCAGCGAGGTCGTGGACCGGCTGTACCCGACGATGCTGACCCGGGCTCCTACGTCTTCGTGGACGCGCAGCTGGCGAAGAAGCGGCGGGCGACGGTCTTCTACTCGGGCAACCTGATCACCTACGCGTACCCGATCGCAGGACCTCGACAGGCACCTCGACCTCGTCTACAGCTCGGACGCAGCCGGGTCTATCGATGAGCCGAACATGGTCCTGACCCGGCTGCGGCGCGGGTGGCGCTGCGGTCCGACCGGATGCTGCGCAACTCCGCGCTGATGTTCCCACCACCGTGCTGATGGCCGGCGGCGGCGCGCTGTTCTGGGTGATCGCCGCCCGGCTCCCGACGCCGGAGGACGTCGGCCTGGCCGGCTCGCTGGTCGTCGGCCGGCGACGCGCTCGCGCTGTTCGCCCAGCTGGGGCTGAACATCACGCTGCTGCGCACGATGCCGACCAGCGAGCGCCGCGCGGGCGACGTCGCCACGGCCGCGTGCGTGGTCGTCGTCGGCCGGCGGCCTCTTCGCGCTCGTCTACTGCCTGCTGCTGCCGTGGACCTCGCCGCGGCTGCACGAGGTGCTCGGCTCGCCGGTCGCGATCGCGATCTTCTGCGTGCTGGTCGCCGCGACCGCGCTCAACGTGCTCACCGACAGCGTGTTCCTGAGCATCAACCGGGTCCGGTCGTACCTGCGCCTCAACGGCATCCTGCTCGGCGTCGCCAAGTGCACGCTGCCGTTCCTGCTGGCCGGTGCCGGGGCGCTCGGGCTCTACGGCTCGGTCGGTGGAGCGGCGCTGCTCTGCGGGGTCGCCAGCCTGATCGTGATCTTCCGCCACGTCCCCGGTCGCCGGTCGCCCGTCGCCGTCGCGGCAGCTGCTCGGCGGCACGGCGGTTCGCCGGCGCCGGCTACGCGACCTACGTGCTCAACGTGATGCCGCAGCTGGTGCTCCCGCTGCTGATCATCAACGCGCTCGGGTCCGTCGCGACGGCGCGGTGTTCTTCATCAGCACCCAGATCGTGACGCTGCAGAACGCGGTGATCCTCGCCGTCGGCAACTCGATGTACGCCGAGGCCGAGCGGACTCCGCATCGCCGGCTCGAGGTCGTGCGCCGGGGCGGGGTCACGCTGGCGGTCGTGGCGGTCGGTGGCGCGCTGGCGGTGCTCGTGCTGGCGCCGTACTTCCTGCAGATCTTCGGCCCCCACTACGCCGAGGAGGGCACCGCCACGCTGCGGGTGCTGTCCCTCAGCGTGCTCGCGGTCGGCTTCAACTACTGGTCGGCGATGCGGCTGCGGATGTCGCGCCACCTCCAGGCGATGGTCGGCGTCCAGCTGGCGTCGCACGGTCGCTGGTGCTGGTCCTCGGCGGCCATCGCGGCGCCGCACGGCACCGTCTGGGTGGCGGTCGCCTGGGGTGCGCGGCCAGCTCGTCGGCGGGATCCTCGGCTACGTCGTGAGCCGGACCGTGGCGCCGGTCGCGCGACGCACCCGGCGCTGCCGAGCCGCGTCGACGGAGCGCGGTGATGACGCGTCCGCAACCTCGCCCTCGCCATCGTCCAGAGGACGCTGCGCGTCACGCTGCGGCTGCTCTCCCTGGTCGTGCCGCAGACGCGCTCGGTCGTGGTCGCGCGGCTTCCCCGAGACCGAGGGCAACGGCGCTGGAGACCGCCCGCGCCCTGCTGCGGCGGTACGCCGGGCACGGTCGTGTGGCTGACCGACGGCGTCCGGCGAGTCGCGCGCACCACGACGTCGCACGGCGCTGGCCGACACAGCGGCAACTGGTCGCTCGTGCCGAAGGCGAGCCTGGCCGGGCCTGTGGCACTACCTGCGGGCCGAGGCGGTGTTCTTCACCCACGGCCTCTACGGCAGCCCGCGGCCCGTCGCGCCGCAAGCCGCTCGTGAACCTCTGGCACGGCGACGGCCCCAAGGCGACCCGGCCCGGCAACGGAGCCGGCGTCGCTGATCCCGAGCACCTACCTCGTCGGCCAGCACCGAGCTGTTCGGCGCCTCAAGGCCGAGGCCTTCGAGGTGCCGCCGAGCGGCTGCTGGTCACCGGCAACCCGCGCACCGACCAGCTCTGGCGCCCGCCGGCCCGGCAGCCCTCGCAGGCCTGGGGATCACCGGTGACTTCGTGGTGTGGATGCCGACGTTCCGGCAGTACTCGCGCCGTCGGCGCGGTCCGGAGCTGGTCGGAGTCGGCGGCGCCGGCCGTCGACGACGGGCTCGCCGCTCGACGCCGCTGCTCGAGGGCCTGGCCGCGCGCGGGATCCAGCTGGTGGTGAAGCCGCACCCGATGGACGCCGACGGCCGCGACGTCGAGGGCGCCGTGACGGTGACCGACGAGGACCTCGCCGCCGCCGGGGTCAGCCTCTACGCGCTGCTCGGCCGTCGCGCGGGCTGGTCACCGACTACTCGAGCGTGTGGGTGGACTACCTGCTGCTCGACCGGCCGATCGCCTTCCATGGTCGCCCGACCGGGACACCTACAGCCGCGCGCTGGTCCCGGCCGACATCCTCGACTGGGTGCCCGGGGAGCTGGTCGGCGACGAGGGCCGTTCGCGACGTTCCTCGCCGACCTCGACGCCGGCCGGGCCAGGGGCTGGCCGTGCGTCGCCGGGTCGCCGACCCGGATCGGCCTCCACCCGTCCAGCACGTCGGCCGACGACCTCGTCACCGCGCTCGCCGAGCGCGGGCGTGCTGCCATTGCGCTGACCCGGGCGGTCCGTGTCGACGTGCATTGCCCCCTGTCCGGGCTCTCGGGCGGCATTCCTGGCGCCAATGCCACGCCCGGTCGGACCTCTGGGCGGAGCCGGAGGTCCGCGGGCGCAGGAACGGCCGCTCCAGGAGGCGGTAGCTCAGCACGGTCAGCACCGCGGCGCTCCCGGCGCGGCAAGCCCGAGCACCGGCTTCGGGACGGCGCCGGGGCCTGCTGGAGCAGCAGCAGCGGCACCATGTGCCAGAGGTAGAGGCTGTAGCTGTACCGGCCGACCGTCGCCACCCACGGATGTGCCAGCAGCCGGTACGCCGGCCCGCCGGTCCCGCGTAGCCGCCGTGGATGAGCACGACGCGTGGCGAGCGCGGTCGAGCGGCACACCGACGTACCGGTAGAGGTCGCTGGACGCGTGCGGGGCCAGCAGCGTGTAGCCGCCCACGAACCCCAGAGCCACCACCCCCCAACCGCCTCGTCCGATCGGGAGGCGCTACGCCCCCCCAATCGGACGAGGCGGGCGTCGGGCGATCGGACCTAGACAGCGCAAGGGCTCCGCCGAGCAGGATCTCCGCGAACCGCGCGGCCGGACCGAAGTAGAACCAGACCGTCGCTGAGCGGCAGCGAGACAGGGCCGAGCAGGGCGGCGCCGAGAGCGATCGACCTAAGGCGTCCGGGCGGCGACCCCACGACGCCGCGCGGCGAGGACGGCGAGCGGCCAGAGCAGGTAGGCGTACCACTCGACGGCCAGCGACCAGGTCTGCCCGAACGGGTTAGGTCCGGGAGTGAAGATGCCGTGGCTGCTCCGGCCACCCACACCGCCGACGGCTGGGTGAGCACCATGACGCCGTGCCCGGCCACCTCGCCCGGGGCGAGACGGGTGCCCCGGGCACCACCGCGTAGAGCAGGAGTCAGCACGACGAACCCGAGCAGTGCGGGGTAGAGCCGCGGAACCACCGGGCCACGAACGCCCACCAGGCGGCGGCACGGCCCCGGCGACGGCGCCGCCACAGCACGGTCGTGATGA
Source organism: uncultured Actinomycetota bacterium (assembly GCA_963721745.1). Classification (GTDB taxonomy): domain Bacteria; phylum Actinomycetota; class Actinomycetes; order Propionibacteriales; family Actinopolymorphaceae; genus Thermasporomyces. The sequence continues at coordinate 7,947 of CAVRKO010000014.1, forward strand.
TGAAGCCGCTGAGGACGAAGAACAGGTCGACGCCGATGGAGCCGCCGCGGAAGAGCGGGACGTACCAGCGAGAGCCAGTGCAGCGCGAGGACGGCGAGGATCGCGACCGCGCTGATCCCGTCGAGATAGGCGATGCGCGTGTTCGGCTTCGACGACTCGCTCGACGTGGTGGGCGTCCACCTCGTCGGCGGCCTGGCCGGCACGCTGATCATCGGCTTCATCGCCTCGGCCGCGGCGCCGGCCAAGGTGGACGGCCTGTTCTACGGCGGCGGGTTCGACCAGCTCTGGCGGCAGACCGTCGCGGCGATCGCCGTGCTCACGTACTCCTTCGTCCTGACGTACGCCATCGGCAAGGTCATCGACAAGACGATGGGCTTCCGGATCAGCACCGACAACGAGGTCAGCGGCATCGACCTCGCCGAGCACGCGGAGACGGCGTACGACTTCAGCACGATCGGCGGCGGTTCCCGCTCGCACGTGATATCCCGAGGGCACGGCAGCGGCTCTGTGGCGGCCCCCGCCGTGGACGCCGGAGCAGAGTCGAACCACTCGGCCCCGGCTGAGACGAGTACAGCCGCGACGAGCACTGCTGACACGACCCCGGCTCCGGCCGAGAACACCGAAGGGAGCGTGGCCCGATGAAGCTCGTGACCGCGGTCATCAAGCCACACCGGTTGGACGAGGTACGCGCGGCCCTGGAGGCGTTCGGCGTCTCCGGCATGACGATCACCGAGGCGAGCGGGTACGGCCGGCAGAAGGGTCACACCGAGGTCTACCGCGGCGCGGAGTACGAGGTGGATCTCGTACCCAAGGTCCGGCTGGAGATCGTCGTGGACGACGCCGACGTCGCCGACATCGTGGACGTCGTGGTCAAGAGCGCACACACGGGCAAGATCGGCGACGGCAAGGTCTGGGTCGTACCCGTCGAGTCCGTGGTCCGGGTCCGGACCGGCGAGGTCGGTCAGGAGGCGCTGTAGCAGGTGACGTCGACGACGGCACCGTCTAACGCGGTCCGCGAGCGGCTGGCTGAGGTCAGCCGCTCGCGGACCCAGCGCACCACAGCTGCCGACGCGCGCCTGAAGAACCTGCTCGCGGAGGCGCTGACGCCCGACGGAACGGCCGGTGCGGGAGTCTCCGTCGTGGCACTGGGCGGCTACGGCCGGAACGAGCTGTCGTCCGCGAGCGATCTCGACGTCCTGCTGCTCTACGACAGCGCACGCCAGCCGTCGATGTCCGAGATCGCCGAACGGCTGTGGTACCCCCTCTGGGACGACCGGGTGCCCCTCGACCACAGCGTCCGCACCCTCGACGAGACGGTCGACGCCGCGAAGGCCGACCTGCGTTCCGCGCTGTCCCTGCTGGACGCCCGCCACGTCGCGGGAGACGCCGCGCTGACCATCCGGTTGCGGACGACGTTGCTGGCCGAGTGGCGGCGTACGGCCGACCGCCGGCTCCCCGAGCTCGAGGAGAGCTGCCGGGAGCGGGCCGAGCGGTTCGGCGAGCTGTCGTTCCTCCTCGAGCCCGACCTGAAGCAGGCCCGCGGCGGACTCCGCGACGGTGTGGTGCTCCGCGCCCTGGCGGCGACCTGGCTGGTCGAGATCCCGCACGCGGACCTCGCCCGGGTCCGCGAGGAGCTGCTCGACGTCCGCGACGTCCTGCACCAGGTCGCGGGACGCCGGCCGACGGACCGGCTGCTGGCCGAGTTCCAGCACGACGTCGCGCTCGGCTGTGGGCTTCCTGACCGGGACGCGCTGCTCCGGCACGTGTACCAGCTGGGTCGTACGTTGAGCCACACCGCCGACATCGCCTGGCGACGCGCGGGCCGCGCCCTCGCCGCCCGGTCCGGTCGGCTGCGGGTGACCCGGCGCGACCCCGTCCCGGCCCCGCTCTCACTCCGCTCGCACCGGGCGTCGCGGCAACCGACGGGGAGGTCGTCCTCGCTCCGGACGCGGGACGCCTCGGCACCGACCCGCTGCTCCCGCTCCGCGCGGCCTACGCCGCCGCCGACCGTGGCCTGCTGTTCGCGCCGCACACGGCCGACCGGCTGGCCGGTACGTTCACCCCGCTGCCCACGCCGTGGCCGGACGAGGCGCGGCGGTTGTTCACGGCCCTGCTCGGCACCGGCCGCGACCTGCTGCCGGTCTGGGAGACGCTCGACCAGGCGGGTCTCGTGGACGACCTGGTACCCGCCTGGGAACGGGTGCGCTGCGCGCCGCAGTACTCCTCTGTGCACCGGCACACGGTCGACCGGCACCTGCTGGAGACCTGCGTACAGGCCGCGCGGCTGGTGCGACAGGTCCACCGTCCGGACCTCCTGCTCGTCGCGGCGCTGCTGCACGACATCGGCAAGGGCGGTTCCCAGGGGGACGGGCCGGCCGAGGCGGCAGGTGCACTCAACGGGTCGGCCAACGGGTCGGCGCCGGCGCCCGGGCGCACGGACGGATCCGCTGTCGGACACAGCGAGGTCGGCGCCGACCTCGTACACCGGCTCGCGCCGAGGTGGGGGTTCGAGCCGGCGGACGTGGCGACACTGGTCCGGCTGGTCCGCCACCACCTGCTGCTGATCGAGACCGCGACCCGCCGGGACCTCGACGATCCCGCGACGATCCGCCAGGTCGCGGCCGCCGTGGGCGACGCCGAGACCCTCGACCTGCTCACCGCCCTGACCGAGGCGGATGCCCGGGCGACCGGATCCGCGGCCTGGACGCCGTGGCGGGCGGGGCTGCTCGCCCGGCTCGTCGGCCGCGTCCACCGCCAGCTCGAACGCGGGCAGGTGCCCGCGCCGACCCCGCTCGCCGGCTGGCAGCGGGAGCTGGTGCGGCGCGGGACGCTCGACGTCGTTGTGGAGCCCGCCGCCGGCGGATCGGACGGCGCCCACGTGACGGTGGTGGCGCCGGACCGGGTAGGCCTCCTCGCCACCGTTGCCGGTGTCCTCGCCCTTGCCCGCGTCTCGGTGCGGTCCGCGACCGTCGAGACGCTCAACGGCGTCGGCCTGTCCACGTGGTCCGTGGTCGGTGACCTGCCGGACGCGAAGACGTTGCGGGAACGCCTGGCGGCCGGCCTCGCGGGCGGCAGCGACCTCAGAGCCCGGCTCGGCCGGCTCGACGCGTCGTACCAGCGTCCGGTGGGCGCCACCAGCGCGCGGCGGAGCGGCGCGGCCGGCGTCCGGCCGGGGGAGACCGCGCCACCCGACGTACGACTCGTGCCCGGCGCGTCCGCCACGGCGACGGTCGTCGAGGTTCGTGCCCACGACCGGCCGGGGCTGTTCCACCAGGTGTGTACGGCCGTGGCGAGCGCGGGCTGCTCGGTCCGGTCGGCCCATGTGAGCACCTGGGCCGGCGAGGCGGTCGACGTCTTCTACCTGACCGGGCCCGAGGGTGGGCCGCTCGCCGATGCCGCGGCGGCGCGCGTGCGGCAGTCGCTCGAGGCCACGCTCGCCCCGCCCGCCGGCGACGGCGGGTCGTGAGCCGACGGGCGAGCAGGAAGGCGAGCAGGAGGGCCGCGAGCCCCGCGGCGATGAGCCTGCGGCGATGAGCACGTAAACCCGCCCATCGGCCACGATGCGCCGTCAATTCGGCGCGCACCGTGGGCAATGGACGCGCATGGAGCGCGGCTCCTCGGGCGGCAGGTCCATCCGAGCCCACCGGGACGGCTACTCTGGCCAGGACCCCATTTACGTCGAGCAAGGACCTGACTGCCACCGTGTTCGCCACTTTGCAGGATCGCCTCGAGGCAACGTTCAAGCGACTCCGCGGCAAGGGTCGGCTCTCCGACGCCGACATCGACGCCACCGCCCGCGAGATCCGCATCGCGCTGCTCGAGGCCGACGTCGCGCTGCCCGCCGTCCGGGACTTCATCGACCGGGTCAAGGAGCGGGCGCGCGGCGCCGAGGTCCACCAGGCGCTCAACCCGGCGCAGCAGTTCATCAAGATCGTCAACGACGAGCTGATCGCGATCATCGGCGGCGAGACCCGCCGGCTGCGGTTCGCCAAGACGCCGCCGACGGTGATCCTGCTGGCCGGCCTCCAGGGCTCCGGCAAGACCACGCTCGCCGGCAAGCTCGGCCTCTGGCTCAAGGGCCAGGGTCACCAGCCGCTGCTGGTCGCGGCCGACCTCCAGCGCCCGAACGCCGTCACGCAGCTCCAGGTGGTCGGCGAGCAGGCCGGCGTCGCGGTCTTCGCCCCCGAGCCCGGCAACGGCGTCGGCGACCCGGTGGAGGTGGCGCGGCAGAGCGATCGACGTACGCGCGGAGCAAGCTGTTCGACGTCGTCGTCGTCGACACGGCCGGCCGGCTCGGCGTCGACGCCGAGCTGATGCAGCAGGCCGCGGACATCCGCGACGCCGTCGAGCCCGACGAGATCCTGTTCGTCGTCGACGCGATGATCGGCCAGGACGCCGTACGTACGGCCGAGGCGTTCCGCGACGGCGTCGGCTTCGACGGCGTCGTGCTCGCCAAGCTCGACGGCGACGCCCGCGGTGGCGCCGCGCTGTCGATCGCCAGGTGACCGGCCGCCAGATGCTGTTCGCGTCCAACGGCGAGAAGCTCACCGACTTCGACGTCTTCCACCCCGAGCGGATGGCCTCGCGCATCCTCGGGATGGGCGACATGCTCACGCTGATCGAGCAGGCCGAGCAGGCGTTCGACAGCAAGCAGGCCGAGGAGATGGCCGGCGAAGCTCCAGTCCGGACGCGGCTTCACGCTCGAGGACTTCCTGTCGCAGATGCAGGCGGTCCGCAAGATGGGCTCGTTCTCGAAGCTGCTCGGGATGCTGCCCGGCGCCGGCGACATGCGCGAGCAGATCGACAAGCTCGACGACCGCGAGCTCGACCGGGTCGAGGCGATCATCCGGTCGATGACGCCGGGCGAGCGGGGCGAACCCCAAGCTCCTCAACGGCTCGCGGCGGGCCCGGATCGCGCGCGGCTCGGGCAGCCAGGGTCTCGGACGTCAACCGGCTGGTCGAGCGGTTCCTCGACGCGCAGAAGATGATGGCCCAGATGGGCCAGGGCGGGCATCCCGGGCATGCCGGGGCTGCCCGGCATGGGCGGCGCGGCCGGCGGCGCCCGCAAGGGCAAGAAGGGCAAGGGCGCGGCAAGAACAAGGGCCGGCCGAGCGGCAACCCGCGCCAAGCGCGCCGCGCCAGGACGCCGTGACCGCGCAGGAGCAGGCCGACGCCGCGGTGCCGGCGGCGTTCGGCGGGACGACCTGCCCGACCTGCTCAACGGCAGACCGAGGTGCCCGACGACTTCGAGCTGCCGGAGGAGTTCAAGAACCTGCTGCCGACCGTCGGCGCGGTGACGGTGCCGGCCGCCGGCGCGGGTCCGCTGCACGTCCGCGGCGTGGTGCTGCCCGAGGGCGAGCACCGCGACCTGTACGTCGTGGACGGGCGGGTCACCTACGAGCCGGTCGCGGCGCCGACACGGTCGCCACCGGGCTGGGTCGTCCCCGGCCTGGTCGACGCGCACTGCCACATCGGGCTCGACGCGCACGGCGCCGTCCCGCCCGACGAGCAGGAGCGCCAGGCGCTCACCGAGCGCGACGCCGGCACGCTGCTCGTCCGCGATGCCGGCAGCGCCGCGGACACCCGGTGGATCGACGACCGCGACGACCTGCCGCAGGATCATCCGGGCCGGCCGGCACATCGCCCGGACGCGGCGCTACATCCCCAACTACGCCGAGGAGATCGAGCCGGACGAGCTGGTCGGCGAGGTCGCGCGGCAGGCGCGGCGCGGGGACGGCTGGGTCAAGCTGGTCGGCGACTGGATCGACCGTGACGTCGGCGACCTCGCGCCGTGCTGGCCGGGCGACGCGCTCGCCGCCGCGATCGCCCGGGCCCACGAGCTCGGTGCCCGGGTCACCGCGCACGTGTTCGGCGAGGAGTCGCTGCCCGACCTGCTCGCCGCCGGGATCGACTGCCTCGAGCACGGCACCGGCGTCACCGACGACCTCATCGCGAGCATGGCCGAGCGGCAGGTCGCGCTCGTCCCGACGCTGCTGCAGGTCGCGAACTTCCCGAGTACGCCGCGCAGGGCGAGCCGAAGTTCCCCGCGTACGCGGCCCACATGCGCCGGCTGCACGAGCGGATGCCGCGAGACGCTGCGGCGCCGCGTACGAGGCCGGGGTGCCGATCTACGCCGGCACCGATGCCGGCGGAGTCCTGGCGCACGGCCTGGTCGCGCCGAGGTGCAGGCGCTGCACGAGAATCGGCATGGCCGCGGCCGACGCGCTCGGCGCCGGCACGTGGCGGGCCCGTGCGTGGCTCGGTCGCCGACTCCGGGCTCGCCGAGGGCGACCCGGCCGACTTCGTCGTCTACGACGCCGACCCGCTGGCGGACCTCCGGGTCCTCGCCGCTCCCCGCCGGATCGTGCTGCGCGGCCGCGTCGTCGGCCTGATCCTGCTGTTAGCGGGCGCCCGGTGGCCCCGATCGCGCCGGCGTGGCCCGCGCTCGATCGCGGGATCCGGACGACCCTGGCACGATGGGCCGCCGAGTACGCCGCGCGAGTCCCTCTCAACCGCGAGCGCTCGCGTCCCTTCGATCCGGCCCGCCGCGTCCCCACGCGGTCGCAGGTCGCTTCACCACCTCGAGCACCAGGAGCACCCACACCCGTGGCCGTCAAGATCAAGCTCAAGCGCATGGGCAAGATCCGTGCGCCGTACTACCGCGTCGTCGTCGCCGACTCCCGCACCAAGCGGGACGGCCGGGCGATCGAGGAGATCGGCATCTACCACCCCAAGGAGGACCCCTCGCATGGAGGTGAACTCCGAGCGCGTGGCGTACTGGCTCGGTGTCGGCGCGCAGCCGACCGAGCCCGGTCGCTCGCGATCCTCAAGCGCACCGGCGACTGGCAGGCGTTCAAGGGCGAGCCGGCTCCGCCGCCGCTCCTCGTGCGCCAAGCCGAAGGCCGACGAGCCTACCAGGCCGCCGTGGCGCTGCGCGCGAGGTCGACGACTCGAAGCCGTCGGGCAAGGCCGGCGCCGAGGGCGACGCTCCCGCGCCGGTCCAAGGCGACCGACAAGGCCAAGGCGCGACGACAAGGCCAAGGGCGACGACAAGGCCAAGGCCGCCGAGGCGCCGAGCCGCGCCGCGCCGAGAGCTCCGGCCACCGAGCGCGGCCGCTGACAGCGCCGAGGCAAGGCCGACTCCAGCCGCCGACGCAGCCGACACGCGAGGCGAAGGCCTGACGTGCTCGCCGAGGCGCTCGCGCACCTGGTGCGGGGCATCGTCGAGCACCCCGACGACGTCGCGGTGACCGCCCGCGCGAGCTGCGCCACGGCCGCACCTTCGAGGTGCGCGTGCACCCCGAGGACCTCGGCAAGGTGATCGGCCGCCGGGCCGGACCGCGACGGCGCTGCGGACCGTCGTCGGTTCGCTCGGCGGCGGCCGCAGCCTCCGCGTCGACTTCGTCGACGTCGACAAGGGTCGCTGACCCGGAGTCCAGCTCGTCCGGCAGGCCGGCGGCGTCGGGACGCTGTCCCACCGTCGCCGGACCTGCTGACCACGTTGCGGAGGCTGCCCCGATGGAGTGTCGTCGGACGCGTGGGCGCCGCACGGCGTCCGCGGCGAGGTCGCGGTCCACATCCGCACCGACGACCCCGACAGCGGTTCGTCGCCGGCGCGGTCTTCCCGACCGACCGCGCGGGCCGCTGACGATCGAGTCGGTCCGGTCGCACCAGGGCCGGCTGCTGGTGGCTTCGCCGGGCATCGACGACCGGACCAGCGCCGAGGCGATGCGCGGCGTCCTGCTGGTCGCCGACGCTCGGCGACGAACGCCCGACGACCCGGACGAGTTCTACGACCACGAGCTGGTCGGCCTGCGGCGTCGAACGCCGGCGGGAGCCGCATCGGCGACGGTCACCGAGGTCCTGCACCACCCGGTCCACGACCTGCTCGTCGTACGCGGACGCGACGGCGGGAGTCCTGGTGCCGTTCGTGGCCGCGATCGTCCCCGGGTCGACGTGGCACGGCGGCGACGTCGTCGTCGACCCGCCGCCGGGCCTGCTCGAGGACGCCTCCGACCGCCGACAGGACGCCTCGACCGCCGGACGTCCGACCGCCGCAGGATGCGCGTGCATGCGCGTCGACGTCATCACGATCTTCCCCGACTACCTCGCCCCGCTCGAGCTCTCGCTGGTCGGCAAGGCGCCGAGGCGACGGCGTGCTCGACCTGCGCGTCCACGACCTGCGCGACTGGACACCGACCGGCACCGCTCGGTCGACGACACGCCGTACGGCGGCGGCGCCGGCATGGTGATGCGGCCCGAGCCGTGGGGCCAGGCGCTCGAGGCGGTCTCGGCGGCCGCGAGGCGCGAGCCGCCAGCCCGGCTCGTCGTCCCGACCCCGGCCGGCCGGCCGTTCACCCAGGCGGTGGCCGAGCGAGCTCGCGGCCGAGCCGTGGCTGGTCATCGCCTGCGGCCGGTACGAGGGCATCGACCAGCGGGTGGTCGAGGACGCGCGGCGACCGGCTGCGGGTCGACGAGATCTCGCTCGGCGACTACGTGCTGGCCGGTGGCGAGGTGGCCGCGCTGGTGATGGTCGAGGCGGTGACCCGGCTGCTGCCCGGCGTGCTCGGCAACCCGGAGTCGCTGGTCGAGGAGTCCCACGTCGAGGCGGCTGCTCGAGTACCCCGTCTACACGAAGCCGGCGCAGCTGGCGCGGCCGCGACGTGCCCGACGGTGCTGCTGTCCGGCCACCACGCCGAGATCGCGCGGTGGCGGCGCGTCAGGCGCTGTCGGCGCACGGCCGCGCGCCGCCCGGACCTGCTGGCACGCGCTCGCCGCGGATGCGGCACTCGCCGACGACGACGGTGGCCGCGCTCGCCGCGCTGGCGTCCGACGGCCGGTCCGGGCGTGATTTCACCGCTCCGAACGCCCTGTGGCAGACTTGACGCTCGTCACCCCGACTCCTGCGACCCGGCCTGCCGCGCTCCTGCCACGGGGGAAGCGCTCGGACGCAGTCCAGTGGCCGCCCACGACGCTCGACACCCGACCGTCGACCGCGGGTGACCCGTGGCACCGGCCAGGAAGCGACCTCATGCAGAGCCTCGACCACCTCGACGCCGCGTCGCTGCGCGACGACGTCCCCGACTTCCGCCCCGGCGACACGATCAAGGTCCACGTCCGGGTCGTCGAGGGCACCCGGTCCCGGGTCCAGATCTTCCAGGGCGTCGTGATCCGCCGCCAGGGTGGCGGCGTCCGCGAGACGTTCACGGTCCGCAAGGTCAGCTTCGGCGTCGGCGTCGAGCGCACGTTCCCGGTGCACAGCCCGATCTACGAGAAGATCGAGCTCGTGAGCCGCGGCGACGTCCGCCGCGCCAAGCTCTACTACCTGCGCGACCTTCGCGGCAAGGCCGCGAAGATCAAGCAGAAGCGCGACTCGGCGCCCACCGCGCTGACCTCCGCCGCTAGGCTCCGAGGTGGACGGCCGAGGGATCGCGACTGGCCGCGAGCCGAGATCGGGGAGGGACGCCGACGTTGCGGTCCAACGGTGAGTCCGACCAGCGTCCGGCTGGTGCAGCGGTTCCGGTCAGGGCGCTGCCCGCCGTGACGCGACCCGGGCAAAGGAAAGTCGTTCTGGCGCGAGCTGCCGGTCCTCGTCTCGTCGCGCTCGTTCTGGCGTTCCTGATCAAGACGTTCCTGTCCAGGCGTTCTACATCCCGTCGGAGTCGATGGAGAACACGCTGCTGGTCGGCGACCGGGTGCTGGTCAACAAGCTCGCGTACCGCTTCGGCGAGATCGAGCGCGGCGACGTGATCGTCTTCGACGGCGCCGACTCCTTCGAGAGCGAGATCACCATCCCGGAGCCGGCCGGTCGGTCCACGGCGCGCTGCGCAAGGTCGGCGGCTCTTCGGGTTCGCGCCGGCACCGAGACCGACTACATCAAGCGGGTGATCGGCGTCGGCGGCGACCGGGTCGTGCTGCGAACACGGCCGGATCACGGTCAACGGCACGTCCTGCTGGAGGACTACCTCTACCCGGGCGACGTGCCGTCGGCGAACGAGTTCGACATCACCGTGCCCGAGGGGCGGGTCTGGGTGATGGGTGACCATCGGTCCGCCTCGGCGGACTCCCGGGCCCACCTGGGCGACCCGGGCGGCGGCACGGTCCCGGTCGACCGCGTATCGGCCGGGCGTTCGTCAAGGTGTGGCCGATCGACCGGTACACCGTCCTGAACCGGCCACCGGCCTACGCCGAGGTCGGCCTGGCCGGTGCGGCGGCTGGAGCAGCACCTGTCCTGGCGGGCGTCGGGCTCGTGTTTCCCCTGGTCGGGCTCCGTACCGCGATCCGGCGGCGTCGGAGCCGCGCCCGCGCCAGCCGCGTCCGCGACTAGCGAGATCCCGCCCCGCGCAGATGCCCGATTGCGCCCGCCGTCCCGAAGCCCCCGGCTGGCCTCCGAGCCCCGGGGCGGGCGACGCAGTACGTTCGGGCCACAATGTGGGTGGCGGCTGGGTGACCAAGGATCCCTGGCCCCTGGTGTCGCCCCACGGGCGCCCACGCGCTGTGACGACCAGCTCGAGGAGGTCGGGCCGATGTGCCTTCGCGCCGCGTAGTCGTCCGCCGGGATCGGGTCTGTGCGCCTACGAGCGGGCGCTGCGCCGTGCCGGGCTGGCGCCGGTGGCCGGCGCGGACGAGGCCGGCCGCGGCGCCTGCGCGGGCCCGCTGGTCGGCGCGGCGGCGATCCTGCCCGAGGGCCGGCGCGGGCGAGGTGCCCGGCCTGGCCGACTCCAAGCTGCTCACCGCGGCCGCGCGCGAGCGGTGCTACGCCGAGGTCGTCGACGCGGGCACCGCGTGGTCCGTCGTCGTCGTATCCCGCCCGGCGAGGTCGACCGGCTGGGCTGCACGTGATGAACATCGAGGCGCTGCGCCGTGCGCTGGCCAGCTCGAGACCCGTCCGCGGTACGTGCTGACCGACGGGTTCCCGGTCGCCGGCCTCGGCGTCGCCCGGCCTCGCGGTCTGGAAGGGCGACCGGGTGGCGGCCTGCATCGCCGCCGCCTCGGTGGTGGCCAAGGTGACCCGGGACCGGATCATGACCGAGCTGCACGACCGCTACCCGCGTACGACTTCGCGATCCACAAGGGCTACTGCACCGCCGAGCACCAGGCGGCCCTGGATCGTCACGGTCCGTGCCCCGACCACCGGTTCTCGTACGTCAACGTGCTCCGGCGACCGGTGCCGCCGAGGCTACCGACGGCGAGATCGCCGAGATGGGTCAGAACGGCTCGGGGCATCCGGCCGCCGACGAGACCGGTCGATACGAGGACAACGAGGACCTGGTGAGTGTGACCGCGGGATCCGAGTCGGGAGGGGAGGCGGCGATGAGCGCGGAAGATCTCGAGAAGTACGAGACCGAGATGGAGCTCTAGCTCTACCGGGAGTACCGCGACGTCGTCGGGCTGTTCGCGTACGTCGTCGAGACCGAGCGCCGGTTCTACCTCACCAACAACGTCGACCTGCAGGTGCGCAGCCGACGGCGGCGAGGTCTACTTCGAGGTCACCATGTCCGACGCCTGGGTGTGGGACATGTACCGTCCGGCCCGGTTCGTCAAGAACGTCAAGGTCGTGACGTTCAAGGACGTCAACGTCGAGGAGCTCGCCAAGAGCGACCTCGAGCTGCCCAAGGACGGCGGCAACCCCTTCGGAAACCGCTGAGTGCCCGGGTACAGAGCCGGGTCACCCCAGGGGCCACCGCCGCGTCGACCTCACCCCCGGGTGCGGGCGAGGACGAGCGAGTAGTCGTACTCGAAGACCGCCGGGCTTCCCTGCGGGTTGAGGTTCGTCCGGTCGGCGTACGCCAGGAAGTCGCGGTCGAGGGCCGCGGTCTGCGCGGAGTCGTCGGCGATGTGGGCGTACGTCGCGATCGTCGGGCCGAAAGTTCGCCTTGTAGTAGGCGCAGAACTCCCGCGGATCCTCGAAATGGTCGACCCGGAGGTGTTCCGCCGTCATGGTGAGGGACTCGACCCGGGTGCCGAAGAGGTCTCGCACGTGCTGCTCGTCGCCCCACAGCGTCGGCGGCTGGGCCCAGGGTGCCGGCGGTGGTGCGTACGGCGCGAAGACCGAGAGGAACCCGTCGATCGACCCACCGGCCGTCCAGGTGATCATGCCGATGGTGCCGCCGGGCCGGCAGACCCGGATCATCTCGTCGGCGACGGCCTGGTGCCGCGGAGCGAAGATCGCACCCAGCGACGACATCACCACGTCGAACTCGTTGTCGTCGAACGGAAGGGACTCGGCGTCGGCCTCGCGCCAGTCGAGGGTGAGGCCACGCTGTGCGGCCTCGCTTCGTCCGGCCGCCAGCAGAGCGGGCGTCAGGTCGCTGGCCACCACGGTGGCGCCGGCTTCGGCGGCCGCGATCGCGGCCAGGCCGGAACCGGTACCGATGTCGAGGGCCCGTACGCCGGGTGCGGCGCCGCAGGCGGCCGCCAGCTCGGTGCCGAGGTCGGCGAGGACGTCGCGGGCGAGCTTGGGATAGTCGCCGAGTGCCCACATCGCGCGGTGGGCGTCCTTGACCGCCCGGTCGGCCGCGGCCGCAGGTTCGGTGCCGCCGTGGTCGCCGCGTCCCGTCACGTCCGTGCTCATGTCCGCCTCTTCCCGTCGGCCGGCTGCGTGTGGCCAGCGGTCGTCCTGGCCAGGGGTCGTCCTGGCCGGCGGTGAACCGTGTCGGTGCTGGTTGCATCCAGATTGCACCCGTCCAGGCGAGCCCGCGTACCGTTCGCTACGACTTTCTGTACGACGCTCCGGGCAGTGGTCCGGTCGCGAGCCGAGACGCTGGAGGACACCGCATGAACGAGGCAGTGCCGGCACTGGAACCGCTCCCGGACGACGTGCTGGCGGCGTTGCGGGCGGTCTCGACGGCAACAGCTCACGACCCAGCTGATGGCTCGGGGGCTCCGCAACACCTTCCTGGCAGGGCTGCGTCCCCTCAACCCAGGATGCGCGCGGATGGTGGGAACGGCGTTCACGTTGCGGTACATCCCGGCGCGGGAGGACATCGACGTCCTGAGCGTGTTCCAGGATCGGCAACACCCACAGCGCAAGGCCGTCGAGACCGTGGGGCCGGGCGAGGTGCTGGTCATGGACTGCCGCGGCAAGGGCCGAGCCGCCTCACTCGGCGGGATCCTGGGCACCCGGCTGCTGCGGCGGGGGGCGGCCGGCGTTGTCACCGACGGCTCGGTCCGGGACTCCTCGACCTTCGCGACGTTGGACCTTCCGGCGTACTCCGCCGGGGTGTCCGCCACGACCAACCTCGTACAGCACCACGCCGTCGACCTCCAGGTGCCGATCGGCTGCGCGGAGGTGCCCGTCTACCCCGGCGACGTGATGGTGGGCGACAGCGAGGGCGTGGTGTGCCTGCCGCGAACGCTTGCCCGGGAGGTCGCGCGGGACGCGGTCGCGCAGGAGCACCTCGAGGAGTTCGTCCAGGCCGAGATCGAGGCCGGCGCGGCACTCCCTGGGGTGTACCCGCCGGACTCCGAGACGCGCGCGAGGTACGCCGCGTGGGCGGAGCGGAACCCGCCTGCGGTCCGGCCGTGAGGCTCGGCTGTGAGGCTCGGCGGGTCTGAACCTCATCGGCTCTCGGGTTCGGCCACGGCTCCCTCGCGGGCGAGGAAGTCGAAGTCGCAGCCCTCCTCGGCCTGCGTGATGTGCTCGAGGTAGAGCGAGCCGTAACCACGGCCGTACGCCGGCGCGGGTGGCGTCCACGTGGCCCGACGGCGTTCCAGCTCGTCGTCGGTGAGGTCGACGTCGAGCCGCCGGCCCGCCACGTCGAGCGTCACGAGGTCACCGTCCCGGATCAGCGCGAGCGGCCCGCCGACGTGCGACTCGGGCGAGACGTGCAGCACGCACGCGCCGTAACTGGTACCGCTCATGCGGGCGTCGGAGATCCGGAGCATGTCGCGGACGCCCTGCTTCAGCAGCCGGTCCGGGATCGGGAGCATGCCGTACTCCGGCATGCCCGGCCCGCCCTTGGGACCCGTGCCGCGCAGGACGAGGACCGTGTCGGGCGTGATCGGCAGGCTCTCGTCGTTGATGCGGGCCTGCAGGTCGCGGTAGTTGTCGAACACCACGGCAGGTCCTGTGTGCTGGTGGAAGCGGGGGTCCGCCGCGGCGTGCTTGATCACCGCACCGCCGGGCGCGAGGTTGCCGCGGAGCACCGCGAGTCCACCCTCGGCCCACACCGGCTTGTCGAACGGGCGGATCACGTCGGCGTCGTACACCTGCGCGCCCTCGAGCACCTCGCCGAAGGTGTGCCCGGTCACGGTCGGCCGGTCGAGGTGGAGGTGCTCACGCAGCTGGGCGAGCAGGGCCCGCAGGCCGCCGGCGTAGTAGAAGTCCTCCATGAGGTAGGCACCGGTCGGCCGGATGTTGGCGAGGACGGGTACCTCGCGCGAGAGCCGGTCGAAGTCGTCCAGTGTCAAGTCGACCTTGCCTCGACCGGCCATCGCGACGAGATGGATGGCCGCGTTGGTGGATCCGCCGAGTGCCAGGACCGTCGTGACCGCGTTCGAGGTACGCGCGCCGGTCGAGGATGTGGGACGGGCGACGGTCGTTCCACACCATCTCGACGATCTGCCGTCCGGTTGCAGCGGCCATCCGCGCGTGTGCGGAGTCGGCTGCCGGGATCGAGGCGGCGCCGGGCAACGTCATGCCCAAGGCCTCGGCGGCCGAGGTCATCGTCGACGCCGTACCCATCGTCATGCAGTGGCCCGGCGAGCGAGCGATGCCGTCCTCGATCTCCGCCCAGTCGTCGTCGGTGATGGTGCCGGCGCGCTTCTCGGCCCAGTACTTCCACACGTCGCTGCCGCTGCCGAGCACGTCGCCGCGCCAGTTGCCCCGCAGCATCGGACCGGCGGGTACGTAGATCGCCGGGACGTCCATGCTCACGGCGCCCATCAGCAGCGCCGGCGTCGTCTTGTCGCAGCCGCCGAGCAGGACCGCGCCGTCGATGGGATACGAACGCAGCAGTTCCTCGGTCTCCATGGCGAGCAGGTTGCGGTAGAGCATCGTGCTCGGCTTCTGGAACGGTTCCGACAGCGAGATCGCCGGCAGCTCGACGGGGTAGCCGCCGGCCTGCCAGACGCCGCGCTTGACCTCCTCCGCCCGTTGCCTCAGGTGGGTGTGACAGGGGTTGATCTCGCTCCAGGTGTTGACCACGCCGATGACGGGCTTGCCGAGATGCTCCTCGGCGCTGATTCCCATCTGCCGGGTACGCGACCGGTGACCGAAGGCCCGCAGGCCCGGGTCGCCGTACCAGCTGTGGCTGCGGAGTTCGTCGGGACGCTTGCGTGGCAAGGGATCTCCTTCCGTGGACGGAGCCGTGCGGGACGCGCGGGACGTTGCGGGACGTACGGGACTAGAGGAGTTGGGAGAGCAGCCGTTCGGGAGCGATGACGTCGGGGTCGGTACGGATGTCGACGACACAGGGCCGGTCGGAGTCGAGCGCCGTACGCAGGGTGGCGTCGATGTCGGAGCTCGCGTCGAGGACGAGGCCCCGTGCACCGAGCCCTTCTGCCCACCGCGCCAGGTCGAGCGCGCCGATGTCGACGCCCGCGAGCCGCCCCTGGGTGGTCGCCTGGTGCATCGCGATCGTGCCGTACATGCGGTTGGAGAACGCGAGGACCACGATCGGCGCCTCGTGGCGTACGGCGGTCTCGATCTCCTGCCCGGTCATGAGGATGCCACCGTCACCGACGAGGGCGACCACCGTCCGGTCGGGACAGGCGAGCTTCGCCGCGACGGCGGCGGGAACGGCGTAGCCCATCGCGCCGTTGCAGGGTCCCAGTAACCGGTGGGTGGTCCGAAAACGCCAGTACCTGTGGAAGAAGGCCGAGAAGTTCCCGGCGTCGTTCGTGAGGATCACGTCCTCGGGGGCGAGCCGGCGTAGCGCCGTGATGACGGCGGCTGGATGCAGGCCGTCAACTCCGCCTTGCAGCACGTCCTCGTCGGGTGGCCGGGCGTACGAGAGCGCGGCTTCGTGGTGGGTCGACCAGTCCTGCGCGGGTTCGGTGCGGCCGTCGGATCCACCGTCGGCGCCGTGGCGTACGAGGCTGTCAAGGACGACTTGCGCGTCGATGTCGAGCCGGATCGTGCCGTCGGTGGGTGGTCGTTCGGGCAGGTCGCGACCCACCAGCACGATCCGTTGGCCGGGTCGGGGAAAGCGGAAGGTCTGCGACGTGATGGCGTCCAGCCGGGTGCCGAGGACCATCACCAGGTCGGCCTCGTCGAGGCCGCGGAGTACGTCGTCGGATACGCCCAGCCCGAGGTGGCCGAGGAAGTGCGGGTGGTCCTCGTCGAAGCTGTCCTGGCGCCGGAACGCGACGTACACCCCGAAGCCGAGGTGCTCGGACGCGCGGCGGAGGGTCTGGCGTCCCACCCGGTCGCCCGGTCCCGCGATCGCTACGGGGCGCCGTGCGGCCGCGACGAGCCTGGCCAGTTCGCTCGCCGCGTCGCGGACTGCGCCCTCGCCCGGCACGCTGGGCGGGTCGAGGAGCGGAGGGGCGTCGTCGTACGGCTCGGCCCAGAAGTCGGCCGGGACGCTGAGGGCGACCGGGCCGGTACGAGGCGTCCAGGTCCGGCCAAGCGCCTGGGCGGCGAGCGGCGGGACATCGGAGGGCGCTCCGGCTTCCGCCGACCACACGGTGATGGGCGCGAAGAAGTCCGCGAGCTCGACCTCCTGGAACGCCTCCCGCCCGCGGACGCCCGACTCCACCTGCCCGAGGAGCGCGATCAGCGGCGTCTGGTCCTGGTGCGCGGTGTGCACGCCGATCGCGAGGTTCGCGGCGCCTGGTCCCCGGCTCGCCAGGGCGAGTGCCGGCCGACCGGTCAGCTTGGCCTCTGCCTCGGCCATGAACGCAGCACCGCTCTCGTGCCGGGTCGAGACGAGGCGGATGCGAGGCTCGGCCTCGAGCTCGTCCAGCAGCGCCAGGAACGACTCGCCCGGCACGGTGTAGGCGTGGCGTACCCCGGCGTCGGCGAGGAGCCGTACGACGGTCCTGGCGACGGTGTGGCTCATACGGTGCCCTTCGTCGGTGCACACCGAGGTCGCGGCGCGGTTTCGTCCACAGTCGGCACAACGGCGTACTTTTCCACAGCCTCGCTGCCGCGGCCAGGGCGCGGCGCCCGGGCACCGCAGGCTTGACCCCGGAGGTGAGTGCCGGTGCATGCAAAGGGCTTGATCGGGCGTCGCGGAGAGGACCTCGCGGTCCGCCATCTGGAGGACGCCGGCTTCGTCGTGCTCGAGCGCAACTGGCGGTGTGACCTCGGCGAGATCGACATCGTGGCCCGTGACGACGCCGTTCTCGTCGTGTGCGAGGTCAAGACGCGGTCGGGGCTGGGGTTCGGCACGCCGCTCGAAGGTGTCACGTGGGAGAAGGCCGCGCGGCTCAGGAGGCTTGCCGGCCGCTGGCTCGCCGACCATCCCGTACGCCCGGTCGGCGGCGTTCGCATCGACGCGGTGGGTGTCCTGTTGCACGGTGAGCGCCCCGCGACCATCGAACACGTCCGCGGGGTGGACTGAGATGGCACTCGCCCGCACCCGTTCGGTGTCGCTGGCCGGCGTGGAGGGCCATGTCGTCGATGTCGAGGCGCACATCGGCAACGGGCTGCCCGGGTTCAGCCTGGTCGGGTTGCCGGACGCCGCGCTGGCCGAGGCGAGGTCGCGGGTCCGCGCGGCCGTCGCCAACTCCGAGCAGGACTGGCCGCAGCGCAAGCTCACGGTCGCGCTGTCGCCGGCGACGCTGCCCAAGGCTGGGGCCCACTTCGACATGGCCATCGCGCTGGCCGTCCTCGGCGCCGCCGAGGTGTTGCCGCAGTCGGCCCTCGACTCCGTGATCGTGCTCGGCGAGCTCGGGCTCGACGGGCGGGTCAAGCCGGTGCGGGGCACCCTGCCGTCGGTGCTGGCCGGCGCGGCCGCGGGCTGGCGCCGGTTCATGGTTCCCGAGTCCAACGTCGGCGAGGCCAGACTGGTCGAGGACGTCGAGGTGTTCGGGGTGCGATCACTTCGCCAGGTGGTCGCACTGCTGCGAGGCGACGAGGTTCCCGACGAGCCTGCCTACGACACCGCGACCGAGGCAGCGACCGAGCGTGGGGTGTCACCGCGCTCCGACCGGCTCGACGGCCTCGACCTCGCGGAGGTTCTTGGCCAGGCCGCGGCCCGACGCGCGGTCGAGGTCGCGGCGGCCGGCGGCCACCACCTGTTCATGTCGGGCCCGCCCGGAGCTGGCAAGACGATGCTGGCGGAGCGGATGCCGGGCCTCCTGCCCGACCTCACGCCGCTCGAGGCGCTCGAGGTCACCGCCATCCATTCGGTTGCCGGGCTGCTCCCCGAGGAGGCGCCGCTGGTCGTGCGTCCGCCGTTCTGCGATCCCCACCACTCGGCGTCCCTGCCCGCGATCGTCGGCGGAGGATCCCGGGTGGCGCGACCCGGTGCGGTGTCGCTGGCGCACCGGGGCGTGTTGTTTCTCGACGAGGCGCCGGAGTTTCGCCCGACTGTCCTCGACGCCCTCCGCCAGCCACTGGAGCACGGCGAGGTGGTCATCGCCCGATCAGCCGGCACCGCCCGGCTGCCGGCACGGTTCCAGCTTGTGGTGGCAGCGAACCCGTGTCCGTGCGGCCGGGCCTACGGCAAGGGCCTCTACTGCACCTGCAGCCAGCAGGCCCGGACCCGTTACCAGCACCGGCTGTCCGGCCCGATCCGCGACCGGATCGACCTCATGCAGCTCGTCGAACCGGTCTCTCGCGCCGAGATGAGGGCCGACCAGCAGTTGATCGAGTCGACGGCGGCTGTCGCCGGCCGGGTCCGGGCGGCTCGCGAGCGGCAGGCCCACCGTTACGCGGACGCCGTCTGGACGCTGAACTCCCACGTTCCCGGCTACGAGCTGCGCCGGCGTTGGTCGCCGACACCGGACGCCATGCCGGCCGTCGAGGCCCATCTGTCGTCCGGGGGGATCACCGCACGCGGTGCCGACCGGGTTCTACGGATCGCCTGGACTCTTGCCGATCTCGCCGGTCGCGACCGACCCGACCGGCACGACGTGTTCGCCGCCTTGACCATGCGGCTCGGGCACCAGCCTTACGCGACCCAGCGGAGGGTCGGATGAGCGGCGTGAGCGCGGCCGAGCGCCGCGCCCGGGCGGGCCTCACCGGCCTCGGCGAGCCCGGCGACCTCACCTTGGCCCGGTTCGTGGCCGAGCACGGCGCGGAGGCGACCCTCGAGGCGATCCGCTCGGGACGGTTTCCTGGACGGGCGCTCGCCGACTACCAGGCGCGGCTCACCGCGAGCGACCCCGACGTTGCACTCGATCGGGCGGCTCGTGCCGGTGCCAGGCTGGTCTGTCCAGGCGACGACGAGTGGCCGCCGAGCCTCGAGATCCTGGCCGAGGCGGGTGCGATCGAACGACGAGGGGGACTCCCGCTTGCCCTGTGGGTCCGCGGTCGGTGCGACCTACGGGTCCTCACCGAGCGGTCGTGTGCGGTGGTCGGGGCACGCGCTGCCAGCGAGTACGGCCTCTACGTCGCGGCTGAGCTGGCATCCGGCCTCGCCGATCGTGGCTTCGCCGTCGTCTCCGGTGGCGCATTCGGCATCGACGCCGCCGCACACCGCGGCGCGCTGGCGGCCGGCGGTCCGACGGTGGTGATCCTCGCCTCCGGGGTCGACGTCCCTTATCCCCGCGCGCATGCGCAGCTACTCGGGTGGATCGCCCAGGACGGGCTCATCGTCAGCGAGGTGCCACCAGGTGCGACGCCACGGCGTCCCCGCTTCCTCATCCGCAACCGCCTCATCGCCGCGCTGACGCTCGGCACCGTCGTGGTCGAGGCCGCACTTCGCAGCGGCGCACTCAACACCGCGGCCTGGGCGGAACGTTGTCATCGCGAGGTGATGGGAGTCCCGGGGCCGGTGACGTCTGCCCCCTCGGCGGGTGTGCATGGACTGCTGCGCGACGGCGCGGCCGTTCTCGTGACCGATGCGGACGAGATTGCCGAACAGGTCGGTCGCATCGGCGAGGATCTCGCGCCGCCGCGCACGGGTGAGCAGCGTCCTCGTGACGAGCTCGACTCCCGTGCCCGGCAGGTCCTCGAGGCCGTGCCGGTGCGCCGCGCGGGCGGCATCGCCTCGATCGCCTCGGAGGCCGGCGTCGCGGTCGATGACGTCCTCGGCATCCTGGGCCATCTGCTGCTGCTCGGATACGTCGAACGGCTGGGAAGCGGTTGGCGGCTCTCCGCCCGGGAGCGAGACCGCCGACGGCATCCCACGACGTTCAACCGCGTCGGCATCGAGGAGGACGTCGGGTGACTGCCGACGTGCGACAGCGAACAGGCACCTGCGCCGGGCGTAGCGTGCGGTCGCGAGCGTCCCCAGCTATGTCGTCGACCAGAGCGGTGCAGGCGGGTGCAGTCCCTTGCGTGAGTCCTTGGCTTAGGGACGGTCGCCGGTGCGGCCGGGCGAAGTGCATGCTGTCGTCCGCCGAGTCCTCAGAGTGTGAATGTCTCTGAGCTCGGGTGGATGTCCGGAGCTCGGGTGGATGTCTCCGGAGTCGGCGTGGATGTCCTTGCCTTGACGGGGTGGGTGGGGCACCGTCGTGACGTGGCTGCCGAGGACACGAGCGACGGGTCTGCCCTACCCGAGGCGTGCGCCGCCATGCTCGCGGAGTTCGAGCGCCACCTGGCCGCCGAGCGGAACCTCTCCCGGCACACGGTTCGCAACTACCTCTCCGACATCGCGAGCCTGCTCGTCCACCTCGTGGGCGCCGAGACCCCACCGTTCGCACGCACGTTCACGGCTGGCGGCCAGCCACTCGCCGCCATGACGATCCGGGAGCTCCGCAGCTGGCTTGCCGGGATGCAGGCCCGTGGTCAGGCCCGCACCACCCTGGCCCGGCGAGCCGCGGCGGCCCGGACCTTCACCGCCTGGGCACATCGACGGGGGCTCGTCGACGAGGACCCCGGGGTGCTGCTCGGTTCGCCGAAGCCGCAGCGCAGGTTGCCGGGCGTGCTCCGGCAGGGCGAAGTGCGGGACCTGCTGGACGTGGCGGCGACGGCAAGCGACGACGGCAGTCCGGTCGGGTGTCGGGACCGGGCGGTCCTCGAACTGCTGTACGCCACCGGCATCCGGGTCGGCGAGCTCGTCGCGCTCGACGTCGACGACCTGGACCACGGGAGACGAACCGTCCGCGTTCTCGGCAAGGGCGACAAGCAGCGGACAGTGCCCTACGGCGTCCCCGCTGCCGCCGCCCTCGACGACTACCTGCAGCGGGGGAGACCAGCCCTGGTCCGCCCGGGCAGCGGGCCGGCCCTGCTGCTCGGGGCGCGCGGGGGACGGCTGGACCAACGGGCCGTGCGCCGGCTCGTCCACGCCCGCCTCGCGGACGTGCCCGATGCTCCTGACCTCGGTCCCCACGGCCTACGCCACTCGACGGCTACGCACCTGCTCGAGGGTGGCGCGGACCTTCGCAGTGTCCAGGAGTTGCTCGGTCACGCGTCGTTGGCCACCACCCAGATCTACACCCACGTCTCCGCCGAGCGGCTGCGCAAGGTCTACGAACAGGCCCACCCGCGGGCTTGATCCCACGCTCAAGCCACGCCCGACAACGCCCCTGGCCAGCCGCGACGAGCGAGTGCGGCCGCTCGCTGTCCGCCAGCCTCCTGGCAGAATCCCTGCCGTGGCGATGGATGCGGCGCTCGACCGCGAGAACGAGTTGTGGGGCACCGACTGGGCCGTGGTCCGCGCACACTGGGACCTCGACCCGATGCGGGCTCACCTCAACCACGGTTCGTTCGGAGCTGTCCCACGGATGGTGCGCCAGGCGCAGGAGCGCTGGCGGAGGATCGCCGACGCGAACCCCATGCGCTACTACCGCACCCGGCGGATGCCGGCGATCGCCGCCGCTCGCCACGCGGCCGCGGCCTTCCTGGACGTCCCAACGGACGGCCTTGCCCTGGTCGCCAACGCCACGGCGGGGGTGAGCACCGTCCTCTCCTCCGTGTCGCTGTCGAGCGGTGACGAGATCGTGGTGACGAACCACACCTACGGAGCTGTCGCCCTAGCCGCCCGGCGGTTCGCCCACGCGGTGGGCGCCCGGGTGGTGACCGTCGACCTTCCGCTGGCCGCCTCCGACGCCGAGGTGGTGCGCCGGCTGGCAGCCGGGATCACCCGTCGGACCCGGCTCGTCCTCCTGGACCAGGTGACCTCGCCCACCGCCCGGATCCTTCCGGTACGGGACGTCGCGGAGCTCACCCGGGCCGAGGGCATCGTGCTGGTGGTCGACGGTGCGCACGTCCCAGGCATGCTGGCCACCGACATCGCGTCGATGGGTGCGGACTTCTGGGTCGGCAACTTCCACAAGTGGGCCTTCGCCGCCCGCAGCGTCGCCGCTCTGTGGGTCGCACCCGCCTGGCGGTCCCGGATCCGGCCCCTGGTCGTGTCGTGGAACGAGGACGAGCCCTTTCCGAGGGCGTTCGACCAGCAGGGAACGATGGACGACTCCGCGTGGCTCGCCCTGCCCGACGCCCTGAGTTTCCTCGCGGACCTCGGGGTCGAACGGCTCCGCCGGCACAACACCGAACTCGCCACCCACGCCCAGGCGTCCGTCGCGTCGGCGTTGGGTGTGTCGCTCGCCGAAGTGCCCAGTGACCCTCGAGTGACCATGCGCCTGGTGCCGCTGCCGCGGGGGACCGCCGAGACCGAGGCGGGAGCCACCGCGTTGTACGAGCGGATCTCCATGGACCTGCGAGCCGAGGTCGCCGTCGTGCACTGGTCGGGACGCGGGTATCTCCGGCTCTCGGCACAGGCGTACAACCGTCCGTCGGAATATGACCAGCTCGGAGCCCGGCTCGCCGACCTCCTGCGTTGACCGGGAGGCGTTCAGGCCGCGCCCCTGAGCCGCCGACGCACGGAATCGAGCTCGACGACGCCGGCTCGGCCCGGCCGCACCAGACCGGTGCCGCCAGGTCGGTCTGGCGGTCCGGATGGCGCCGGACCGCCCGGTGGACTCGTCGGTGGCGGCGTATCTCGAGCCCGGGTGTTCCGGTGAATGACCAGGCCCGCAACGAGAGCCCCGGCCAGCGCCCCCACGGCTGGCACCGCGACCCCGCCGGCGGCCGCGAGGAAGGTCGTACCGTGCGACGTGCCCACGCCGGCGTTCGCGCCCGGGTTGGCGTCTTCGCGCGGACCGGAGGCCTCGGACGGCGCCGCCCCCACCGGCGCAGGCTCGCGGGCTCCGGATGCTCCGCCCGTGCGTCTGGCGCCGTCCCCTTCCCCGTCCCCGTCCCGCGCGCTCGTCGCCCGAGGACCTGGCGTCGCACTCGGCGGGCTTAGGAGAAATGATCCACCCGAACCCTCGTCGAGCGGCAGGAGCCGTGGTGGCCCGGCAGTCACCAGCGTCAGCGGATCGAGGTAGCGGGTGCCGCGGAGGAGCCCCCAGTGCAGGCAGGCCTGTGGCGCACAGTGACTGCCGGATGACGTCAGGGCGCCGATCGGATCGCCGGCCCGCACCGCCGCTCCCACCGCAACGGACGGCGCGACCGGCTCGTAGGTCGTACGGAGACCGCCGTGGGTGACCGCCACCACGCCCCGACCCGCGAGCAGGCCGGCATAGCTGACGACGCCGGCGCCGGCTGCCCGGACGGTCTGTCGCTCGGCACCCAGGAGGTCCACCCCACGATGGCCCGCGCCCCAGGGGGAGTCCGGCGGATCGAACCGCGCGACGACCACCGGCCGCGGCGTGAGCGGCCAGACCCAGGTGCCTGCCGCCGCGACCTCTGGTGCCGCAACCACTTCTGGTGCCGCAGGCGCCGCGGGTGCCGCAAGTACGGTCTGGGCGGCAGCCGCCGCGGGTGCCGCGGGGAGCACCGCGCCGGGCGTGCAGGCGACCACGAAGAGGGCGATCACGGCCCACCGGCCGCGCCGGTCCCGCTGCCGGTCACCCCCTCGCCAGAACCTTCGCCCGAACCGCACCAGCTCGACCACACCGGGACAAGAAGTCGTCATGAGGTGATCGTCCGTGCTCGGGAGTGCAGGCGGTACTCGGGCGGCGCGGCCTGTGGACGACGACCCCGATCGGGCTCCTGTGGACGAATTGGAGCGGGATGCACGCGATGCCGGGGTCGGCCGATGCCATCGAGTACACTGCAGCGGGCGTCCCGTCCGTCCGCATGCCCAAACCCCAGACCCTGTGGTGAGGGCAGGCCCGCTCGTCGGGTTGGGCGGTCGGAGCGCGCAGCACGAAACAGATCAAGATCAGCATCACACTACGCACGTCCGCTCACCGCGTCGATCAAGACGATGCGGGCGCGCCTCTCGGTCCCTCAGGTCAGACACCACGATCCTCAGGGCTTTGGTGCGCGCGGGCGTCAGGGGTCTCGCCATCCGGTCGAGGCCAAGGAACCGAGAGCGCGTCCCTTGCCGGACGCGGAGGAGGACACGCGGCCATGGCCGTCGTCACGATGAGGCAGCTGCTCGAGAGCGGCGTCCACTTCGGGCACCAGACCCGGCGCTGGAACCCGAAGATGAAGCGCTACATCTTCACCGAGCGCAACGGCATTTACATCATCGACCTGCAGCAGTCGCTGTCATACATCGACCGCGCCTACCAGTACGTCAAGGACACGGTCGCCCGCGGCGGGTCGGTCCTGTTCGTCGGTACGAAGAAGCAGGGCCAGGAGGCCATCGCGGAGCAGGCCATGCGAGTGGGCATGCCCTACGTCAACCAGCGGTGGCTCGGCGGCATGCTCACCAACTTCCAGACGGTGTACAAGCGGCTCCAGCGCCTGCGCGAGCTCGAGGAGATCGACTTCGAGGACGTCGCCGGCTCCGGCATGACCAAGAAGGAGCTCCTGCAGCTGCGGCGCGAGCGGGACAAGCTCGACCGCACGCTTGGTGGTATCCGCCGGATGCAGCGGCTTCCGAGCGCGGTCTGGATCGTCGACACCAAGAAGGAGCACCTCGCGGTCGACGAGGCCAAGAAGCTCGGCATCCCCGTGATCGCGATCCTCGACACCAACTGCGATCCCGACGAGGTCGACTTCCCGATCCCCGGCAACGACGACGCGATCCGCTCGGTCGCGCTGCTCACCCGGATCGTCTCGGACGCGGTTGCCGACGGCCTGATGGCGCGCGTCGGTGCTGGCGAGGAGGCGCAGGTCGGTGCCGAGCTCGGCGCCGAAGAGCCGCTCCCGGAGTGGGAACGCGAGCTCCTGGCCCGCTCTGAGTCCGAGGCCGCGGCCGCCGCTGGTGAGACCGGCGACGCCGCCCAGGCCCGGTTCGACCGCCGCGGCGAGCAGTGCTCCCGAGGCGGGAGCCGGCGACCAGCCCGCGGCTGCCGAGAGCGCGGCGAGCCACCCCGGCCGAAGCCGCACCGGCCGAAGCCGCACCGGCCGAAGCCGCACCGGCGGAAGCCGCACCGGCCGAAGCCGCACCGGCCGAAGCCGCACCGGCCGAAGCCGCACCGGCCGAGAGCCGCTCCGGCCGCCACCGACGAGCAGGCGTCTGCGCCCAGCGCGACGCCGGCCGACGGCAACGCCTGACAAAGGCCGGGACAACCCCGCGCCCACAGGTCGCTGCCCGGCTCCGGCCGGGCAGCGACGCACCACAACGACGCGACACTGACGAAGAGAGCGACCCACTTACCAGATGAGCAAGTTCACGAGTGCTGACATCAAGCGGCTCCGCGACGCCACCGGTGCCGGGATGATGGACTGCAAGAAGGCCCTCCAGGAGGCTGAGGGCGACTTCGACAAGGCCGTCGAGGTCCTCCGCGTCACCGGCGCGGCGAAGGCGGCCAAGCGATCGGAGCGTACGGCTGGCAACGGCACTGTCGTCGCCAAGGACGGCGCCCTGCTCGAGATCAACTGCGAGACCGACTTCGTGGCCAAGAACGAGCAGTTCCTGGCGCTCGGCGACGAGCTCGTGACGCTCGCGAGTGAAGCCAAGGTCACCAGGTCGGACGAACTCCGCGCCGCGAAGTTGGCGGATGGGCGTACCGGCGGCGAGGCGCTCGACGCCCTGGCCGCCGTCATCGGCGAGAAGCTCGAGATCGGCCGGCTGGCGGTGTTCGAGGGGCAGACGACCGTCTACCTGCACCGTCGTGCGACCGACCTGCCGCCCCAGGTGGGCGTTCTCGTGGCCTACGAAGGCGCCGACGAGGACTCCGCGAAGGCGGCGGCGATGCAGATCGCCGCGATGCGTCCCCAGTACGTCAGCCGCGACGAGGTGCCCGACGAGGTGGTCGAGAGCGAACGCCGCATCGCCGCCGAAACCGCCCGGAACGAAGGCAAGCCCGAGCAGGCGCTTCCGCGGATCGTCGAGGGCCGGGTCAACGGTTTCTTCAAGGACGCGGTACTCGTCGAGCAGCCGTCCGTCCACGACCAGCACAAGACGGTCGGCCAGCTCCTGACCGAGGCCGGAGTGACGGTGACCCGGTTTGCCCGGGTCGAGGTGGGCGAGGCTTGATGTCGGACAGCTGACGCCCGTGGTCCGCGGACCGGACGGTCCGCAGACTGGACGTAGGGCGGCAGACAGAGACGGAGGCGGGATCGTGGAGGCCGAGATCGTGAGGGTGCCCGTATGACGACCGAGACGGTCCCGGCCTCACCGGACCAGGAGACCGCTCCGGTGCCGCATCACCGGGTCCTGCTCAAGCTGTCCGGCGAGGTCTTCGGTGGCGGCCGGGTCGGTGTCGACCCGGACGTCGTGGCGAGTATCGCTTCCCAGATCGCCGAGGTCGTCCGCGACGGCGTGCAGGTTGCCGTCGTCGTGGGCGGTGGGAACTTCTTCCGCGGTGCCGAGCTCCAGCAGCGCGGGATGGACCGGGCGCGTGCCGACTACATGGGCATGCTCGGCACCGTCATGAACTGCCTTGCCCTGCAGGACTTCCTGGACAAGCAGGGCGTCGACACCCGGGTGCAGACGGCGATCACGATGGGCCAGATCGCCGAGCCGTACATCCCGCGGCGGGCGATCCGGCACCTCGAGAAGGGGCGGGTCGTGATCTTCGGCGCCGGGTCGGGCATGCCCTACTTCTCCACCGACACGGTGGCGGCCCAGCGCGCTCTCGAGGTCGCGGCCGAGGTGCTGCTCAAGGCCACGTCGGTCGACGGTGTGTACGACGCGGACCCCAAGCAGTTCCCGGACGCGCAGAAGTTCGACCGGATCAGCTTCGCCGAATGTCTCCGCCGGCGCCTCCGGGTGGCCGACGCGACCGCGTTCAGCCTGTGCATGGAGCACCGGCTGCCGATCATCGTCTTCAACCTCCTCCAGGACGGCAATATCGCCCGCGTTGTGCGAGGTGAGAGGATCGGGACTCTCGTGTCAGCCGACTCGTGACCGGAGGCGGCTGCAAGTATTCGCGTCGAGTGCCCGCACAGTCACCACAAGGCCAGCCGGCGGCCGAGCAACCGAGGACAAGGAGACCGCGACCGTGACCATCGACCAGACCCTCCGCGACGCGGAACAGAAGATGGATAAGGCCGTCGACTTCGCCAAGGAGGAGTTCGCCACGATCCGTACGGGTCGCGCGCATCCGGCCATGTTCGCAAAGCTCGAGGCCGACTACTACGGCTCGCCGACGCCCATCCAGCAGCTCGCGTCGTTCCACATCCCAGAGGCCCGGCTCGTCGTCATCACGCCGTACGACAAGAACGCGCTCGCGGGCATCGAGAAGTCGATCCGTGACTCCGACCTCGGCGTCAACCCCGCCAACGACGGTGCCGTCATCCGGATCGCCCTGCCGGAGCTGACCGAGGACCGCCGCAAGGAGTACGCCAAGCTCGCCCGGCACAAGGCCGAGGAAGCGCGGGTGTCCGTCCGCAACGTACGCCGGCACGCTAAGGAGACCCTCGACCGGATGGGTCGGGATGGCGAGGTCGGCGAGGACGAGGTTGCGCGCAGCGAGAAGCAGCTCGACTCCGCCACCCGCAAGTTCGTCGCGCGGATCGACGACCTACTGAAGCACAAGGAAGAAGAGATCCTCGAGGTCTAGGCGGTGCACACCGAAGCCGACCTCGCGATCACCCGCATGTGCAGGAAACCGTGACCGAACCACCCGACCGGGAGCCGGGCGGGCCCGTCCGCCAGAAACGGCGCCTCCGGCCAGGACGCAACCTCGCCGCCGCAATCGGCGTGGGTGTGTTGTTGGCGGCTGTCGTCGTCGGCTCGCTGTTCATCGTCAAGGCCGTGTTCGTGGCCTTCGTCGTGGTGGCCGTCGGTGTCGCGGTCATCGAGCTGTCCCGCGCCCTCCGCCCGGAGGGCGTCCATCTGCCCCTCGCGCCGTTGCTCGCCGGCGTGGTCGGCATGCTGGTCGGCGCCTACGTAGCTGAGACACCTGCCCTGCTCGGCGCGTTGGGACTCACGACTCTCGCCGTCTGCGCGGGCCGGCTCCCCGCCGGCCGTGAAGGGTTCGTCCGCGACGTGACGGCGGGCGTCTTCGTGGCGTTGTACGTCCCCTTCCTCGCCTCGTTCGCGATGCTCATGCTCCGTGAGGACGACGGCCCGTTCCGCGTCCTGATCTTCGTCGCGGTGACGGTCGCGAGTGACGTCGGTGGCTTCGTGGCGGGTGTACTGTTCGGCCGCCATCAGCTCGCGCCGTCCATCAGCCCCGCCAAGACCTGGGAGGGCCTGGTGGGCTCCGCTGTCCTGTGCCTCACCCTCGGCGTCGTGGGCGTCATGGTGTTGCTGCACGGGTCGTGGTGGGCGGGACTCGTCCTCGGCGTCGCGGCCACGGTGACCGCGACACTCGGAGATCTGGTGGAGTCGATGCTGAAGCGCGACATCGGGATCAAGGACATGGGCAGCCTGCTGCCGGGGCACGGAGGCGTGATGGACCGGCTCGACTCGCTTCTGCCGACCGCGTTGGTGAGCTGGCTGGTGCTGAGCCTGCTGGTACCGGTCGGGTGAGCGCGATGACCGAGCTCCACCTCGTACGCCACGGTCGGGTCCGGCCGGACGACGGTCCCGCCGCCGGCTGGGTCCTGCATCCCGATGCCAAGGCGGGCTTCGACGACCTCTCGGCATCGGGAGCGCTGCCGGGACGGGCGGCGCGGTGGTTCTCGTCTCCGGAACCGAAGGCATTCGCCACCGCCCGCGCCCTCACGGACACCGCGGTCGGGCTGGTCGACGGTCTGCGTGAGATGGAACGGCCGGCGGAGGTCTGGCGCCCGGCGGAGGAGTGGGGCGCAATGGTGGGCCGGTCCATGACCGAGCCCGACGTGCCGGCAGCCCCCGGGTGGGAGACCGCCACGGCAACGACGGATCGGGTCCTCGCCGCACTGGGCCGGATCCAGGGGAGCTGCCCCGACGACGACCTGGTGCTGGTCGGCCACGGTACGGCCTGGACGCTGCTCGTCGCCGCCCTCACTGGGCGGCCGCCGGATGTCGGCGCGTGGAGCCGGCTACGCCTCCCCGACCACTGCGTGGTCGACCTCTCGGTCGGGGAGTTGCAGGCCGACCCGAACGCCGCGTACCCGCGGTCCGGGCAGCTGACGGGAGAACTCACCGCTCCGTGGGGGCACTGGTGCGCCACGGAGTCTGGCGGGTAGGTCGAGACACTGCCTCGCTACTGCAGGACCGGGACGAAGCCGGTGCCGGGGCGGTAGTCGGGCGACTGGTGCCGGAAGTAGGTGTTGTAGAGGTCGCCGTAGTGGCCGCCCGTACCGCATGAGCGTCGTGGTTGCCTTCCTCGACGATCTGCCCGCTCGCCAGCACGATGATGCGGTCGGCGTGCGGATGGTCGAGAGCCGGTGGGCGATGACGATGGAGGTGCGGCCGTGGCAGCACGACGTCGAGGCCTTCCTGGATCTGCGCCTCGGTGAGCGGGTCGACGCTGGCGGTCGCCTCGTCCAGGATGACGATCGCGGGGTCCTGCACAGCAGCCGCGCCAGGGCGACCAGCTGGCGCTGGCCCATCGAGAGCGCTGGCCGCGCTCGCCGACCTCGGTGGCGAGGCCGTTCGGCAGCGCGTCGAGCCAGTCGCCGCCGCCGACCTGCGCGGCCGCTCGCGCGTACCTCGGCGTCGGTGGCCTCCGGTCGCGGATAGCGGATGTTGTCGGCGACGGTGCCGGAGAACAGGAACGGCGACTGCGGCACGATGCCGAGCTGGCGGCGGTAGTCGTGCAGGTCGAGCGTGCGGATGTCGTGGCCGTCGATCAGGATCTGGCCGCCCTGGAACTCGTAGAAGCGCGCGATCAGCTTGCCGAGGGTCGACTTGCCCGCGCCGGTGTGCCCGACCAACGCGACCGTCTCGCCGGCCTCGGATCGTCAGCGCGAAGTCGGCCAGGACCGGCTGTGTCAGGGTCGTAGCCGAACGTCACGTCGCGGAACTCGATCCGGCCCGCGAGCCGTGCCGACCGGCTGCGGTGTCGGTCTGCACGACCCGCGGCTCGGCGTCGATCAGCGCGAAGACGCGCTCGCGCGGCCGAGAGCCCCTGCTGGAACTGGCTCCAGAACGAGGCGATGCTGGTCAGCGGGAACCAGAACAGCGCGACCGCCTGGAGGAACAGGTACCAGTCGCCGGGCGAGACCGACGCCGCCGATGCACCCGCGCGGCCGCCGATCAGGACCAGCAGGACGGTCGCCGAGCCCGGCGACGAGGAACAGCAGCGGGAAGATGCTGCCGAAGACGATGCCCTGGCGCAGCGGTGACCTGGTAGGTCTGCTGGTTGATCGGCCGGAACTCGTCGTAGATGCGCTGCTCCTGGCGGAAGTTCTTGGCGACCGCGATGCCGCCCATCGTCTCCTGGACGTTCGCGTTGACCCGGGCGAGCGAGCGCTGCGCGCGCCGGGTGGTGTCGCGGGCGACCCGCCGGAACGCGAGCGCGAGCGCGATGACGACCGGCGCGATCAGCAAGGGTCAGCAGGGCCAGCCCGACGTCGCGGGCGAAGAGCAGCGCGGTGATGAAGCCGACCAGCAGCACCTGGCTGAGCAGGTTCAGCGTCAGCGTGACGACGTTGGCGAAGTCCTCGGTGTCGGACGTGACCCGGCTGACGATCTTGCCGGACGGGAACTCGTCGTAGAACGACATGTCGCGCTCCAGCACGGCGCCGAAGGCGTCCTCCCGCAGCGCCAGCACGACATCGCCGACGACCCGGGCGCTGATCGCCTGGCGGACGAAGTTGAAGACCCAGCCGAGGACGCCGGCGAGCAGGATCAGGACGACCAGCACCAGCAGGAACCGGTTGCGACTGGTCGTCGACGAGCTGGTCGAGCCCCCGCGACGAGCACCGGGAGCGCCGCCTGCATCAGCGACGTGCGCCACGATCATCGCCGCGACGACACGCCATCGCCGCGCAGCTTGGGCCGGAAGTAGCGCAGGATGCGGCGCACCAGCTCGCGGTCGCTATAGCTGCGGTCGTAGTCCTCGGCGTCGAGGCCGTCCATGATGAAGCCCATCAGTGCTCCTCACCGTCGTACGCCGGGACCGGCGCGGCCAGCCGGGTGTCGCCGTCCGGGTGGCCGTCCGTGCTCAGGTCGGCCGCCGGGGCCGGGTGACCTCGTCGTAGTGCGCGAAGATCCGGCGGTAGAGCGCGCAGCGCTCCAGCAGCTCGTCGTGCGTGCCCTGGTCGACCAGCTCGCCGCGCCGGATGCAGCAGAACCTTGTCGGCCCAGCGGATCTGCGAGAGCCGGTGGGTGATGAGCAGCGTCGTGCGGCCCTCCAGGATCCGGCGGATCGCCCGCTGGATCTCGTCTTCGGTGGCGCTGTCGATCGCGCTGGTCGAGTCGTCGAGGATCAGGATGCGCGGGTCGGTCAGCAGGGCGCGGGCGATCGCGAGGCGCTGGCGCTGGCCGCCGGAGAGCGTCACGCCGCGCTCGCCGATCACGGTGTCGTAGCCGTCGGCGAGCTCCATGATGAAGTCGTGCGCCTGGGCGTCCTTGGCCGCGCGCTCGATCTCGTCGCGGTGCGCCCGCTGACCGCAGGCCGAAGGCGATGTTCTCGGCGATCGGGCGCGAGAACAGGAAGATATCCTGCTCGATCGTCGAGATCTGCGAGCGCAGCGAGTCCGAGGCTCCAGTCGCGCACGTCGACGCCGTCGATCAGGACGCGGCCCTGGTCGACATCGTAGATGCGGTTGACCAGCTTGGTCAGCGTGGTCTTGCCCGAGCCGGTCTGCCCGACGATCGCGACGGTCTGCCCGGGCCGGCGCGGAACGAGAGGTTGCGCAGCACCGGGCTCGTCGCCGTAGCCGAACGAGACGTTCTCGAACGACGATCTCGCCCGCGCATCGGCTGCGCTGCGTCCCGCGGTGTTCTCGTCGAGCTCGGTCTCCTCGTCGCATCAGCTCGAGGATGCGGTCGGCGCTGGCGATGCCGAGCTGGACCAGCGAGAAGGTGAAGATCGAGATAACGGTCGGGAAGCCCAGCAGGCCCATCAGCCCCATGAAGGCGACCAGCTCGCCGACGGAGAGCTCGCCGCCGCGGTAGAGCACGAGCCCGTGCAGCAGTGCGCCCGCGATCGCGACCGCGAGGAGCAGCGGCGGCAGGTAGCGGGCCTGGACGACGCCCTGCTGGACGAAGGAGTCGCGGTAGCTGCGGGCGTTGGCGTCGAACCGTCGCTGCTCCTGCGCCTCCTGCGCGGTGACCTTGACCACCTCGATGCCGCGGACGGCTTCGTTCAGCCCGGCGTTGAGCTGCCGAACTGCTCGCGCATCCGAGCCGGAGACCGGGTTGAGCCGGCGCATGTAGTGGCGCAGCGGAAGCACGAAGGCGACGGCGAAGAGCAGCGGCGCGGCAGCAGCTGCGGATCGATGAAGGCGATGAAGATGAGCGGGCACGATGCCCTGAAGCATCGAGTCGACGATCAGGTCGACGCCCGGGCATGATCATCATGCTGAGCTGGCGCACGTCGTTGGTCGCGCGCGCCATGAGGTCGCCGACCCGCTGGCGGTTGTGGAAGGTCTGGCTCTTGCCCAGCAGGCTGACGTACAGCTCCTCGCGCGCGTCGCGCTCCAGCCGCTTGGCCAGGACCTCGGTGCACAGCCGGGCGATGAGGTCGAAGACGCCGCGGAGCAGGACGATCGCCACCAGGGTCAGCGCGATCGCGACGAGGCGGCCGGGGCCGGAGCCGTCCTTGGCGAGTACGGCGTCGAAGGCGCTGCCGGTCAGGCCCGGGATGGCGGAGTTCAGGACGACCATGAGCAGCGACCCGCCGAGGAAGCCCACGACGTAGCGGCGGTACTGGAGCAGGTGGGAGACGATCCAGCGCCCCGGTCCGCGACGGTCGGACCGGTGCTGGTCGATGACGGTGAACTCTGACCTGGGCATGGCCACGAGACGCTGCCTCCGGAATGGACACGGGCGGTGGATGGTCGCACGTCGCGTCCGGTGCCGGCGTAGCAAGCGTGAGACATCGACTGTTCTAGCATGCCGATGGCGGAAATCGCCATCGGAATATCACAGAAAATGGCTTGTCGGTGCTTGGTGATAAAGTGCGCGGCCGATCCGATTAAATGCGGTGTCGGCGAGCGACAAGCGGAATTTCTCCGCCGTTGGCGGGCGGGCGTCAGCCGGCGTACGCCCATCCACTCCAGCGGCTGATCTCGATCCGAATCACCGGCCCCTCCGGGGGGTTCGCGGCGTACTGCGGATACTTCTCGACCAGCATCGCCCGCGGCCCCGCGCACTCCTGCGGGCTCGTCAGGATGCTGGCACTCCCGTCGCCGCGTACCCACCACAACCGGCTCCAGTCGGCGTCGTCGTACAGGTCCGCAAGCACGCTCACCTGCGGGTTGGCGGCGATGACGTCGAGCCGGCGCAGGTGCCTGGTGGTCTTGGGCTTGCTGTCGACAGCCGTGACCACCACGTCGTCGGACACCGCGAACGTGACGACCACGACCATCGGACGGCCCTGCAGGTCGGCCATGGCCAGGCTCGCCGAGCGCGCGCCCGCGAACCGCGCCCGGGCCTCGTCGCCGGTCAGCCGCATCGGCGGCGCGGGGTACTGGGGGTCATGGCCGCACAGACTATCCCTGGTTTCTCTTCGAATCAGAGTGATACGGCGACCGAGAGCGACGGAAATGGGATCGCGCACCGAAATGCGCCGAATTTCGCCCCGACACAAAATTCGACGCCATTTCGAGGTGCGGTGAATTCGGCGTCCACGACGGGCTCGGGAGGGTCCGGGGAGCAGGGCCACGGGCGGAGTCGCGGGCAGCGTCAGGGGCAGCGTCGGACGCAGGGCCACAGGCAGCGTCGGACGCAGGGTCACGGGCAGGGTCAGGCGGGTCCGCCCGCCGCGTGCAACACTGGCCGACGCCATGTCTGCACACCCCGAGCTCGTCTTCGCCGCCCCCGGCGCGGCAAGCCACCCCGTCACCTCGCCGACCTCACGCCTCAGGAGCGCTGCGACGAAGTGGTGGCGCTGGGTGCGCCGGCCTACCGCGCGCGGCAGCTGTCCCATCACTACTTCGGGCGGTACGTCGACGACCCGCGCGGAGATGACGGACCTTCCGGCCGCCGAGCGCACCGAGATCACCGACCGGCTGCTCCCGAGCCTGCTCACCTCCGTTCGTACGCTCACCTGCGACGGCGGCACGACGGTCAAGACGTTGTGGCGGCTCTTCGACGGCGCGCTGGTCGAGAGCGTGCTCATGCGCTATCCGGGATCCGGCGGCGGAACGGCCTCCTCCGGGCGGGTCACGATGTGCGTCTCCAGCCAGGCCGGCTGCGGCATGGCGTGCCCGTTCTGCGCGACCGGGCAGGCCGGCCTGACCCGCAACCTGTCGACGGCGGAGATCGTCGGCCAGGTGGTCGCCGGCGCGCGGATGCTCGCCCGCGGCGAGGTCGACGGGCGGCCCCGGCCGAGTCTCCAACGTCGTCTTCATGGGCATGGGCGAGCCGCTCGCGCCAACTCCACGGCGTCGTCGCGCCGTGCGCCGGCTCACCGACCCGGCGCCCGACGGGCTCGGCATGTCCCAGCGCGGCATCACGGTCTCGACGGTCGGGCTGGTGCCCGGGATCAGGCAAGCTCGCCGCAGGAGGACCTTGCGGTCACGCTGGCGGTGTCGCTGCACGCGCCCGACGACGAGCTGCGCGACGAGCTCGTGCCGGTCAACACCCGGTGGAAGGTCGCCGAGGTCCTCGACGCCGCCTGGGGTACGCCGAGCACACCGGTCGGCGAGTGTCCATCGAGTACGCCATGATCCGCGACATCAACGACCAGGCGTGGCGAGCCGACCTGCTCGGCGACGCTCAGCGGCCGGCGCATGCGTCCACGTCAACCTGATCCCGCTGAACCCGACGCCGGGCTCGAAGTGGACCGCGTCGCGACCCGAGGACGAGCGGGAGTTCGTCCGCCGCCTGCAGGAGCACGGCGTTCCCGTGACGGTGCGCGACACCCGCGGCCGCGAGATCGACGGCGCCTGCGGGCAGCTGGCGGCACAGGACCTGCCCGAGTAGCGCGACACCTGTCCGAGTAGCGCGACACCTGCCCGAGTAGCGCGACACCCGTCCGAGTGATGCGAGTGGGATCATGATGCTCGACTACGACCTGGAAGCGACGCGGTACGACCGGACGCGTGGCGGCGCGCCGCGGGCGGAGGAGTTCGCCGAGTCCATCGCGAAGCTGCTGCCCCCGGGAGTCAGGACCGTGCTCGACATCGCCGGCGGCACCGGCCTCCTCGCCTCCCGGCTCGCCGTTCGCGGGCTGGACGTCGTGGTCTGCGACCGGTCGTCGGGCATGCTCGCGTTGGCCGCGGGGCGCCGACCCGGGCGCGCGGTGGTCGGAGACGCCGCCCGGCTCCCGGTGGGAACGGGACTCGGTGGACGCGTCGCTCACGATCTGGCTGCTCCACCTGCTGGCCGACGCGGCGCCGGTTGTCGGCGAGTGTGCGCGCGTGCTTCGGCCGGGAGGGATCTTCGTCACGACCGTCGACAAGGCGACGAGCCACCCGACCGACGACGACCTCGCCCAGGTGCTCGCCAGCCATCGGGAGGCAGACCGCCGACCGCCACCTCCGGACGCGCGGCCCCGGATCGAGAGCCTTGCGCAGGCGCACGGACTGGCGCCGCACGCGGAGGGCCGGGCGGTCGGCTACGGGCAGGAGCGCGCCCCGGAGTTGCTCGCGGAGGAGGTGGAGGAGCGGGCGCGCAGTCTCGCTCCCGGCGCCGCCGGAGCCGTCGAACGCGCGCGGGCGCAGCGGCTGGCCGAGGAGCTTCGCGCGCCTCCCGGATCCGACCTGCCGCGCCGCCCGCCGGTCTACACCCTGCTGGCGTTCAGGAAGGTCGGTGCCGGCGCGGAATCCCGGTGAGGAACCTGGCGGGCTGGGCTACGGTGGGCCGCCGTGTCCGATGACCCCGCACTCGCGCCGGTCCGCCGGCTGGAACCCGGAACGCTCGTACGTCTCGTCAACAACGCCGTTCGACGCCCGGCTCACCCTGGTCGGGCGGGCTCCGGGCGGCCAGGTCGGCGCCGCCTACGTGCGCTGGCCCGACGGCCGCGACGGGGTCCTGACGTGGCTGCCCGAACCGGTCCGGGCCGAGGCCGTACGGCGAACTGCCGAGATCCTGGCGCTGGCCCGGGCGAGCGGCCTTCCGGTTCCGGCGTACGACCTGGTGGCGGAGCTCCCGGGTGCCCTCGCGATCGTGCAGGAACGCATCCCCGGACGGGCACCGACCCGGGCGACCCGCAAGGTCGTCGAGGCGATGGTGGGGCTCGTCAACGGGTTCACCGGCCTGCTCGCCGCGCGTCCCGACGTCGAGGCGCCGGACCTGCACCTGCGCGCGAGCGGGCCGGGGTTCTCGCTGCACCGGCCGCTGGAGCTGTACGACGACCGGACCCGCCGGCTCCTCGGCTGGGTGCGCGAGGTCGGCGCCGCCGCGCCGGCGCGGATGAGCGGACCCGACCTGGTGCACCTCGACTTCCATCCCGGCAACGTCCTGGTCGACGGCTCCGGTGCGATCACCGGGATCGTCGACTGGGACGGTATCGGGCGCGGCGACCGGCTGTTCGGCCTCGTGACGCTGCGCTTCGCGGTCACGAACATGAACGGCGGAGCGGCGACGGCCAGGTGGCTGGACGGCGTGCTCGAGGACATGCTCGCGCCCGACCTGCTCCGGACGTACTGGGCCGCGATGAGCATGCGCGAGGTCGACTGGGCGATCCGCCACCACACCCCGGCCGACGTGGAGCGGGTGCTCGACCTCGCCGAGACCCGCATGGACCTCTGAACACGCGCACCTAACCCGGGAGCTGCACTCCGCGGACAACCCCGTCCTGGTCCGCGGTCACGAGCATCCCGTCGACCAGCACCGGTGTGCTGAAGGAGTTCGCCGGCCCGAGCTGACGCCGATGGCGGACCTCGCCCGTCGCCAGGTCGACGCCGGACAGCAGGCCCGTCGCCGCCGGGATCCAGGCCAGCCCGCCCGCCAGCACCGGACCCGCGTTGAAGCAGCGGACGCCGAGCTCGCTCACCCAGGCCGCGACGCCGGTGGCGGTGTCGACCACCTGCACCCTGCCGCGTTCGTCGACGAGCAGCAGCCCGCCGTCGGCGACGACCGCGGGGGTGTAGACGTGGCTGCCCGCGACGAGCCACCGGGTCGAGCCGGTCGCGCGGTCCAGCGCGTGCGCGTTGCTCACGGTCGAGACGAGTACGGCACCGTCCGGCAGCAGCTCCACCGTGTCGTCCCACGGCCCGTAGAGGAGCCGGCCGTAGGTGTCGGTCCGGGTGTTCGTCGACACCTGCCAGAGCTCGGCGCCCGTGGTCGCGTCGAAGGCGTACGCGTCTCCGTCGCCGCTGCCGGCGTAGACCCGCTCGCCGTCGCACGCGACCCGGCCGGCGAAGAACCCGTGCAGCGCGGCCGCCCAACGCCGGGAGCCGGAGTCCGCGTCGACCGCGTACAGCGTCGTTCCGGCCGAGACCAGCACGGTCTCCACGCCGCCGACCACCGTCACGAGCGGGCTCGAGAGCACGGGATCGGGCGTCTCGAACCGCCAGCGGGCCCGTCCCGACCGGGCGTCGAGGGCGTGCAGGCGATGGTCGGCGGAGGGTACGAAGACGGTCGAACCGGCGGAGCCGAAGGCCGCGCCCCGAAGGGCCGGGCCGACCGTGGCCCGCCACGTCACCCGTGGGCCGGACCGTCCCGGCCGGAACGCCTCGACGTGCCCGGACGTGGTGGCGGCGACGACGAGTCCGCCGTGTTCGGCAAGAGCGCCCTGGACGCGTCCGGGCAGTCGGGTCTGCCAGCGTTCGACCAGGGTGTCCCCGGTTGCCGGGCGCACCCCGAAGGCCCGGGTGCCGTCGTACGCCTCCCCGGCTGTACCGAGCACCCGGACCTGCATCCGGTGGACTCCCGCCGCGAGGCTCGCCGCGACCGGACCCGACCAGGCGCCGCCGGGGGAGGCGGCCAGGTCCACCCAGGTGCCCGCCGTGGCGCCGCCGAAGACGTGCTGCGGATAGACCTGAGCCTGGACGCGGGCCGCCGTCGTGTCCGGGTCCAGACGTACCGTCACCGGGACCGCCTCGTCGGCGGGAGCGCCGACGTCGATCCGCACCGGCCGCAGCTCGTCCGTCCCGTCGCCGCCCAGCGGGATGGTGCTGAGCTCGCGGCGGGTGTCGGTGCCGTCGGCCGCGACGGTCACCGACCACACGCGGAGCACCGGGTGCCCGGCGTCGGCCTGCCGCTCGACCCAGTAGTAGTACGCGCCGTCCTTCGCCGCCTCGGCCGCCACCTGGGTGAAACCGTTGGTGCGTACGACCTGCTCGCGATGGATGTGGCCGGCGAACACCGCGCGTACCGGCCCGCCCGCGACCGTCTCGAAGAATGCGTCCTGGTCGTTGACGTAATAGTGCTCGGCACCGAACGGGTAGTGCAGGAACAGCACGCTCGGCGCCGCTCGGCGCAGGTCACCCGCGAGCCACTGCAGGTGCTCGCGGCCGAAGTGGCCGGGTTCCTGCAGCAGCTGGGTGGGGTCGAGGCCGACGACATGGAGGCCGGCGACGTCGAACGAGTACGGCGTCGGACCGAACAGCCGGTGGAAGCGTTCGGCGCCGTGCACGTCCCAGCGGATCTCGTGGTTGCCGGGTACGTGCCGGATCCGCGGCCGGAGCGCATCCGGGATCGAGGCGAGGTAGGCGGCGTACTCGTTGTCGCCGCCGTACTCGGTGATGTCCCCGGCGTGCAGGACGAACGTCGGGTCGGCGGCCTCGATCGACGCGAAGACGAGCCGCAGCCACGCCAGCCGCTCCGGCTGGGTGGGGTTGGCGTGGGTGTCGGACACGACGGCGAACGACGGCGGCGCCGCCGCGCCGGTGCCCCGACCTGATGCCGCGACGGCCGCCGACGCGGACCGCTCACCCGCGAGGTGAAGGCCGCCGAAGACGCCGGACGCCTCGATCGCTCCTGCCGTACCCAGCGCACCGGCCATCGTCAGCAGCCGGCGCCGTCCCACGTGCGTGGACGGACGAGCAGGGGAGTTCGGCATCGGTTCCTCCGTGGGGCCTCTGGCCGCGACCCGGTCCTCGACCTGGCGTCGGTCCGGCGTCGTCCTGGCGTCGATCTGGCCTCGGGGAGGCTAGTCGTCCCTGCTGCACCCTTGAATGCGGAGGACGTGAACAGGCCCGAACCGGCCGGTGAACCTCGTGCGCGGGCACCCGTGCGGTAGCGACCGGGCCGAGCCCGACCCGTTGCGCCGCCTACGCCTCCGTACGTTCGGGTGCGAGCTCGCCCGCCTGCCTGAGCGCCTCGAGCATGCTGCGCTCGTCGGCGGTGCCGGTGCCAGCGATGTCGAACGCCGTGCCGTGGTCGACGGAGGTGCGTACGACCGGGAGCCCGACGGTGATGTTGACGCCGGACTCGAGGCCCGAGCACCTTCACGGGGCCGTGGCCCTGGTCGTGGTACATCGCCACCACGAGGTCGAAGTCGCCGCGTACGGCCCGGAAGAAGACCGTGTCGGCAGGCAGCGGACCGGCGGCGTCGATCCCGTCCGCACGCGCTGCCGCGATGCCGGGCGCGACCTTCGACTCCTCCTCGCCGTGGCCGAACAGGCCGTTCTCGCCGGCGTGCGGGTTGATCCCGCAGACCGCGATCCGCGGGTCGCGATGCCGGACGGACGAGCGTCTCGTGACCCCGGCGGATCGTGCGCTCGACGAGGCCGGGGTCGATCCGGGCGATGGCGTCGATCAGGCCGATGTGCGTCGTCACATGGATGACCCGCAGCTTGGGCGCGCTGAGCATCATCGAGACCTCTGGCGTGCCGGTGAGCTGCGGCGAGGATCTCGGTGTGCCCGGGGTAGACGTGCCCGCCCGCGTGCAGCGCCTCCTTGTTGAGGGGCGCCGTGCAGATCGCGTCGACCTCGCCTGCGACGGCGCAGTGCGACCGCCCGCTCGATGTAGCGGAACGCCGCGTCGCCGGCGACGGGAGACAGCTCGCCGAACGGCAGGTCGTCGGGAACGAGCCCGAGGTCGATGCAGTCGACCGTGCCCGGCGTCGTAGGTCGCGTCGGACGGCCGCTCGATCCGGCGTACGTCGAGCTGGACGCCGCTGATCTCGGCGGCCCGTCGAGCCGGGCCGCGTCGCCGACCACCAGGGGGCGGAGCGTGACGTAGACGTCGGGGTGGGCCAGGGCCTTGACCACCACCTCCGGTCCGACTCCGGCGGCGTCGCCCATCGTGATCGCGATGACGGGACGGTTCATCCTGCTCCTTCTGCCGTGGTCGTGTTCTGCCGTGGTCGTGTTCAGGCGTGGTCGTGTCCCCTGAGCCTGTCACGGGCGGAGGCGAGCGTACGGAGCCCCCCGAACGCACCGGCCTTCGTGACGACCGGGATCGGCCGCGCGCCGACAGCGACGGACAGGGGCACCCCCGGCTCGACCTCGCCGACCAGGCGCAGGGCGGAGATACCCCATGCGCGGAGGATCCCGGTGGCCGTGTCGCCGCCGGTCGCGACGAGCCCGCCCACGAGCTCCGCGCAGGGACACAGCAGCGCACCCAACCGATCGACGAGCAGCGCGTCGTCGGCGCCCCGGGAGCCGGTCTCGGTGCCGACGGTGAGGACGACGTCCCTGCCGTCCCGCAGGTGTGTCAGAACCGACTCCGCGGTCTGCGTGGTGTCCGCGTTCCTACCGGCCGACCCGTCCAGTGCCCGCACCGGGATCCGGACGTGGGCGGCCCCGGTCGTCGCGAGATGCGCGGCCTGGCGTCGTGCGACGTCGCTGCCGCTGCCGACCGCGACCAGGACCGGTCCGGCGGGAGCGGTCGAGGAATCGGCTGGCGGGGTTGCCGGCGGGGCAGACGTCAGCCCGAGGCGGGCCGGCAGGACGGACGCGAGCCCGCCCGACCCCACCCAGACGACGGCAGGGCCGAGCGCCACACCGGCCCGGGCGATCGCGTGCAGGTCGTCGTCGGTCTCGGCGTCGCACACGAGGATCCGTACGCCTGCGGCTCGGTGCGACCGGAGAACCGCGGGCAGGTCCGTACGCCGGACGCCGTCGAGGTCGAGGTGCACCTGCGGGAGGCCGGCCGGGGCGAGCAGCTCCGGCAGGCTTGGCCGGTCTGCCCGGGCACCGTTCACGAGCAGCCGGGCGTCGACGAGGGCACGTCCGGTGGCCGGGAACGCCGGCGCCACCACTGCCACGGCGTCGTCGTGCCAGCTGGCCAGCGCTGCCCCGACCTCGGCTGCCAGGTGGCCGCGCAGGGTGGAGTCGACCTTCTTGTACAGCGTGGTGACGCCCGCGGCCCGCAGGTCCGCCACCACACCGGCCGTCACCGCCTCCGCGCCCTGGGCGTCGAGCGTCCGGCTGCGGGTGTCGACCGCGACGACCTGGGTTCCGCCCAGCCGCTCCGGATCACCGAGGGACGCGGTGCCTTCCGTCGGGGCCGCCCAGGTGACCGTGGTCGTCAGCCCGGCGCGGACGAAGCCGCAGCCGGTGTCGGCGGCTCCGGTGAGGTCGTCGGCGACGACCGCGACAAGGGGCGCCCGGGAGGGCACGTCAGGTTCGCCCGAGGTTGCGCAGCCGGCGGAACGGGAGGAGATACCACAGCAGGGCGAAGAAGGCCGCGACACAGCCGCTCAGGATGATCGCGAGAACGAAGTCGAGGACGAGGCTCAGCACCAGGAGCACCGCGCTGACGATCGCGAGGAAGAGCGCCGCCATGCCGCCCTGCGCAAGGAGGTCGGAGACATGGACGACCTCGGGCTTGAGGCCCTTGGCGAACCACGCGCGGTGGTAGGCGACGGGCGACATCAGCAGGGCGGTGGCCGCGCAGCACAGCAGAAGCGTGACGAGATAGGTCACCTTGGCGAACGTCGACGCCGACCCGAACCGGGGCTGGACGGCGAGGATCAGCAGGAACCCGAACAGGATCTGGACTCCGGTCTGCAGCACGCGGAGCTCGGCGAGCAGTTCCTGGAAGTTCCGGTCGGCGCGCTGCAGTGGCGTCTCGCTCCTGCCCTGGAGCCGTGAGAACCTCGTCATCGACCACCCCAGCATGATGCCCGGACGGGCAGGGCGAAACCAACACCGGCACGGGGCGGTGCGCGATGCGCCACCGCCACCATCACCGCCACCATCGGGCGCCACCCTCACCGACCTGCGCTGCCGAAACCCGCTAGGCGACGCAGAACTCGTTGCCCTCGGGGTCGCGCAGGACGACCAGCGAGTCGGACTCGAACTCCTCCGCGACAGCCGCGCCGTGGCCGAGCAGCTCCGCGACCTTCGCGCGGATGCACGCCATCCGCTCCTCGGCGGAGAGCCCGACGCCGACCTTGACGTCGAGGTGCACGCGGTTCTTGACGGTCTTGGTCTCGGGCACCCGCAGGAAGAAGATGTCGGGCCGGCTGGACACCTTGTCGACCAGGGTGCGGCCGGTGTTGCGCTGGTCCTCGGGGATGCCCTGGGCATCGGCCCAGGACTCCCAGCTGTCGAAGCCCTCCGGCGGGCCGGTCGGGAAGTCGTAGCCGTCGAGCGCCACCATCCAGAACCGGGCCAGCCGGTCGGGATCGGCGCAGTCGAAGACCACATGGATACCTGCGACCATCTGCGTGTCCTCACACTCGTACGTGTGAGCGAACCGTACGCCCGACCTCCGACAGCCGCCCGGAGCTCACCCGGACTCGCTGCCCACCCCGATCAGGAGCGGAAGCCCAGCGGCAGGTAGGCGTCGACGTTCTCCTTGGTGATCGTGGCCGAGGCCAGTGTGATCATCTTCGGGATCTCCTTCTCGACCAGGTCGCTCATGCCCTTCTCCTGCGCGACCAGTCGGGCCAGCGAGACCGCCGACGACGCCATCGAAGGGTTGTAGGTGACCGTGCACTTGATCACCGAGTCGTCCGCCTTGATGCGTTCCATCATGTCGGCGGAGCCGGCACCGCCCACCATGAAGAACTCCGACCTCTTCGCCTGCTCGATCGCGGCGAGCACCCCGATGCCCTGGTCGTCGTCGTGGTTCCACAGCGCGTCGATCTTCGGCGCGGCCTGCAGGAGGTTGGAGGCGGCCCGCTGCCCGCCCGGCACCGTGAAGTCGGCGGCCACCCGGTTGCTGACTTCGAGCCCGGCCTTGGTGAGTGCGTCCTTGAACCCTTGGCTGCGTTCCTGGGTCAGCGGCAGGGAGTCGATGCCGGCGATCTCCGCGACGACGGGGTTCTTGACGCCGGCGCTGTCGAGGCGTTCGACGATGAAGTTGGCGGCCGCGACGCCCATGCCGTAGTTGTCGCCGCCGATCCAGCAGCGGTATGACAGCGGCGTGTCGAAGATCCGGTCGAGGTTGATGACCGGGATGCCCGCGTCGGTGGCCTTCTGCGCCGCGGCGGTGAGCTGCTTGCCGTCGTTGGGCAGGATCACGAGCGCGTCGACCTTCTTGGTGACGAGCGTCTCGACGGCCGCGATCTGCTTGGCGATGTCGTTGGTCGCCTCGACCTTTTCGAGCGTCACCTCGGAGTACGTCTTGGCCTGGGCGTCGGCGTTGCG
The DNA here is from genome assembly GCA_963721745.1 of uncultured Actinomycetota bacterium. Taxonomy (GTDB): domain Bacteria; phylum Actinomycetota; class Actinomycetes; order Propionibacteriales; family Actinopolymorphaceae; genus Thermasporomyces. The sequence continues at coordinate 51,827 of CAVRKO010000014.1, forward strand.
GGTGATCGCCGCGATCCAGCCGTGGTCGGCCGCGGGTGCCGAGAAGCCGATCGTCACCGGTCGGCCAGGCTTGTCCGCGCCGGCCCGCGGCTGCTCGGCTGCCTTCTTGTCGCCCTCGCCCTCGACGGCCTGCGGGTCGTTGGAGGTGCAGCCGGCGACCACCGCACCGCCGGCGACGATCGCCGCACCGAGGAAGAGCTGGCGGCGGCCGAGGTTCGAGGCCTCGAATCCAGGCTGTTGGTCCATCACGGTCTCCTAGTGCTCGTGGGGAGATGGGCGGTCAAGCCGTGGATGCGGTTCAGGGTCACCGGCTGGCGGCGTACGACCTGGGTCAGCGCCGCGCCGACGATGATCGCGCCCTTGGCGATGTTCTGGATCTCGGTGGGCAGGTTGTTGTGGATGAAGAGGCTGGTGATCACGGTGAAGACGAGGACGCCGAGCAGGGAGCCGACGATCGTGCCCCGCCCTCCCGAGAGCAGGGTGCCGCCGATGATGGCGGCTGCGATGGCGTCCAGCTCGTAGAGGTTGCCGTGGGTGCTCGAGCCCGCGGTGGTCTGCGACACGATCATGATCGCCGCGATGCCGCAGCAGAACCCGGACAGCGCATAGAGCAGAACGGTGTGCCGGCGGACGTCGATGCCGGCGAGGCGGGCCGCCTCGGGGTTGCCGCCGAGCGCGACCGTCCGCCGGCCGAACGTCGTGCGTTCGAGCAGCAGCCACCCGGCCGCGACGACGGCCGCCAGGATGAGGACCAGGACGGGGATTCCCGCGACGTCCGTACGCGCGAGGTCGTTGACGAAGCCGACCCGGCTCACCTGCGTCTGCTTCGCCGACAGCTGCTCGGCGAGTCCACGGGCACTTGCCATCATCGCGAGGGTCATGATGAACGGCACGATCCGGCCGTACGCGATCAGCAGGCCGTTGACGAGCCCCGTGCCGGTGCCCACGAGCAGCGCGCAGAGGATCATCACACCCGCGCCGTAGGACTGGGTGGCGAGCGTCGTGCACCAGACCGACGCGAGCGCCATGATCGCGCCGACGGACAGGTCGATGCCGCCGCCGATGATGACGAACGTCATGCCGACGGTGACGACGCCGATGACCGAGGCGTTGGTCAGGATCGTGTTGACATTGGACTGCGTTCCGAATGTCGGCGAGGTGACCAGGCCGACGACCGTGAGGACGACCAGCACGCCGACGAGCCCGGCGTGGCGGGCGAACGTCCCGAGACCCCACCTGGTGTCGGGTTCCGCCGTCGCCGCCGCGGCGGCCTCGACCCTGGACTGCTCGGCCGCCGGCGGTGCGCCGGATTCGCGGGCGGTGCCCGTCTGGTCGGTCACGCCGGCCCACCTCCAGGGGGAGTGTCGTCGAGGGCACTGCTCTCGGCGAGGACGCGTCCCGCCATCAGCAGGTCGAGCACCTGGTGCTCGTCGAGGTCGGACGCCCGCGCCTCGTGCACGATGCCGCCGTCCTTGAGCAGCAGCACGCGATCGGACAGGCCCAGCACCTCGGGTACCTCGCTCGACACGAGGAGCACGCCAACACCGTCGTCGGCGAGCTTCCTGACCAGTGCGTACAGCTCTGCCCGTGCGCCGACGTCCACACCGCGCGTCGGTTCGTCGAGCAGCAACAGCCGGCTGCCGCCGAGCAGCCAGCGACCGACGACGGTCTTCTGCTGGTTGCCGCCGGACAGCGTGCGGACCGGTCTGCGGACGTCGGCGGGCCGCACGTCGAGGGTTTGCGTGACGCGGCTGGTCTCCTCGTGCTCGCGGCCCCGGCGGAGCAGTCCGAACGTCGAGAACCGGCGCAGGGCGGCGAGCGAGACGTTGTGGGCGACCGGCTGGTCGAGAACCAGCGCCTGGCTCTTGCGTTCCTCGGGTGCGAGCCCGAGCCCGGCGCGAACCGCCGCGGCAACGGACCCCTGGCGCAGTGGGCTGCCGTCGACCAGCACCGTGCCCGCGTCCGGCCGACGCCGGCCGTAGATCGTCTCGAGGAGCTCCGAGCGCCCGGCGCCGACGAGCCCGGCGATGCCGACGATCTCACCGGCCCGAACGCCGAACGACACGTCGTCGAACTCGCCGCGCCTGGTCAGTCCCTCGACGCGGAGCAGCTCCGCGCCGGGCGTGCGGGCGCTCGCGGGCGGGAACACATACTCCACCTGCCTCCCCGTCATCAGGCGTACGAGGTCGGAGGTGGGTGTGGTGCGGGCGGGAAGGTTCCGTGCGGCGGTCCGGCCGTCCTTGAGCACCGTGATCCGGTCACCGATCTCGCGGATCTCCTCGAGCCGGTGGGAGATGTAGACGACCGCCACGCCCGCCGAGGCGAGGTCGCGGACCAACCGGAACAGGTTGCCGGTCTCGTCACCCGCGAGGACGGCGGACGGTTCGTCCATGACGAGCAGCCGCGCGTCGTGGGAAAGCGCCCGCGCGATGGAGACGATCTGCTGGCCCGCCGACGAGAGCGCACCCGCCTCGCGGCCCGGCGGTATCTCCGGGTGGCCGAGCCGGGCGAGGAGCTCGGCGGTCCGCCGCCTCGCCGCCGTGCGGTTCGGGACGCCGAGCGTGCTCGGCTCGTGGCCGAGGAAGACGTTCTCGGCGACCGACAGCCCGGGGACGAGGTCGAGCTCCTGGTAGATCGTGGCGATGCCGCGCCCGATGGCCGCCTGGGGCGTCGGCAAGGTGAGCTGTTCGCCCTGCCACTCGATGGCGCCGGCGTCGGGCTGGTGTGCCCCCGCGAGGACCTTGATGAGCGTCGACTTGCCCGCGCCGTTCTGGCCGAGCAGGCAGTGCACCTCGCCGGCGCGCACCTCGAGGTCCACACCGTCGAGGGCGCGAGCTCCCGGGAACGCCTTGACGATGCCGGTGAGCCGCAGCAGGGGCGCGCCGGACACTCCCGTCGTCCCCGTCATGAGTGCCCTCCTGGCAGCACGCGTGTCGCAGTTCACCGGGATGCCCGCAGCCGGACCCGGAAATTGCTCTCCGCCCCGGTGACGACACCGGCCCCGCGAGGTCGGTCACGTACCAGGAGAGGCGAACCAGCCGCCGCCGGCCGGGAACAGGTAGCGGTCGGCGACGAAGTTGAGCACCCGCCGCGCCTGTCGGAACCGTTCGGCGACCTCGGCGATGACGTCGAGCCGGGAGGTGCGCACGGTGGCCAGTTCGCAGGCGTGACGGTACCAGCGCGCTCCGAGGTGTTCCAAGAGGTCGATGGCGGGTGCCTCGGCCAGCTCCTCACGCTCCTCGCGGCGGACGCCGGCCACGCGGAGCAGCCGTTCGGTGTCGACCGGCCCGAACGCGTACGTCCTCGTGTAGTCGGGGAACACGCCCGCCAGGAACAGCGCGACGTCGCCGAGCCGGCGGTAGGCACCCGGGCGTTCCGCCGGCGGAACCGACTCGACGAGGCCGGCGAGCCGCACCGGGTCGAGCTCGCTGTAGCGGCGGGTCCGCCAGCCGCGCCGGGTGCGTACGGCGTACCGCCCGCTCGCGACCCGGGCGAACGACGCCAGCAGCTCGGCCAGGAACAGCCGGCGTTCGGCATCGTCCAGGAACGCCGCCAGCTCGGGGCCGTCGAACAGGGGTATCCGCTCGCGGGCGCCCGCGCGTTCGGTGGTGTAGGACGTGTGGGCGAGCTCGGCGGCCGACCGGTGCACGGCGACCGCGAACGCCAGGAACGGCGAGACGCCCACCAGCCAGCGGTCGGCCTCATCGGTGAGCCCGCGGCCGAACATGGTCTCGAAGATCTTCGGCCGGTCGAGCAGACCGGGGATGGCGCTGGGGTCGTGGCGGAGCTCCTCCGCCGTGTGTGCGCCGCCCGAGGCCGCTGCCAGCAGCGTGAGGTCGGAGCTGGTGAGGTTGTCTGCGTACCGCAGCCCGACCGCCTGTCGACTCATCTCTCCACCGGTCACGCCCGTAACCGTACGCGCGCGGCGGGGGAGGCGCCCGCTCCGCACGGGTACGGGGGAGGCAGCGGCCGCCGGGCCGGCTGTGAGAATGGCAACCGGCCAGGGCCGCGGACCGGCCTGGCCACGACGCGACACCGAGGAACGCCATGAGCACCATCCCGACCACGCCCGAAACGCCGGCCGGCTCCGCCGCCGACCGGCGGGAGTACGTCCTTGTCCTGTCGTGCGCCGACCGGCTCGGCATCGTGCACGCCGTCTCCGGCTTCCTCGCCGAGCACGCCTGCAACATCGTCGACAGCCAGCAGTTCAGCGACCGGCTGAGCGGGCGGTTCTTCATGCGGGTGCACGTCCAGGCCGAGTCGCCCGATGTGACCTACGACGCGCTGCAGGTCGGTTTTGCCCCGGTCGGCGCGGCGTTCGAGATGGACTGGCAGCTGCGCGACCTCGCCGTCCGCCAGCGGCTGCTCGTGCTCGTCTCCAAGCAGGACCACTGCCTCAACGACCTGCTGTACCGCTGCCGCAAGGGCTCCGTCCCCGCCGACGTCGTGGCGGTCGTCTCCAACCATCCGGACGCGGGACCGCTGGTCGAGTCGATGGGCCTGCCCTTCCACCACCTGCCCGTGACCCCTGAGACCAAGCCGGACCAGGAGGAGCGGATCCTGGCGCTCGCCACCGAGCTCCGCGTCGACCTCGTGGTGCTGGCCCGGTACATGCAGGTGCTGTCCCACGAGCTGTCCGAGAAGCTGGTGGGCCGGGCGATCAACATCCACCACTCGTTCCTGCCGAGCTTCGCGGGAGCCAAGCCGTACCACCAGGCGTACGAGCGCGGCGTCAAGCTGATCGGGGCCACGGCACACTACGTGACGGAGGTCCTCGACGAGGGGCCGATCATCGAACAGGAGGTCGCGCGGGTCGACCACGCGATGACGCCGGCCAGACTGGCGGCGGTCGGGCGCGACCTCGAGAGCCTGGCGCTGGCCCGGGCCGTGACCTGGCACCTCGAGCACCGCGTGATCCTCAACGGCTCGCGCACGGTGGTCTTCCGCTGACCAGCCACGACCCCAGGTGCAGCACCGAGAGACGCACAGAAGGAGACGGATGGGTACGGCACAGATTCTGGACGGCAAGGCGACGGCGGCGGCGATCCGTACCGAGCTGACCGCCCGGGTGGCGGCGCTCCGTGCACGCGGCGTCGTGCCGGGGCTCGGCACGGTGGTGGTGGGTGACGACCCGGGCAGTCATGCGTACGTGCGCGGCAAGCACCGCGACTGCGCCCAGGTGGGGATCGAGAGCATCCAGGTGGAGCTGCCCGCGACGGCGACGCAGGACGAGGTGGAGGCGGAGGTCGCCCGGCTGTCCGCCGACCCGGCGTGCACCGGCTTCATCGTCCAGCTGCCCCTGCCGAAGGGACTCGACGCCGACCGCGTGCTCGCGCGGATGGACCCGGGCAAGGATGCCGACGGGCTGCACCCGGTCAACCTCGGCTGGCTCGTCCACGGACACCCGGCCCCGCTCCCGTGCACGCCGCGGGGGATCGTCGAACTGCTGCGGAGGTACGACGTCGAGATCACCGGTGCCGAGGTCTGCGTCGTCGGGCGCGGTATCACGGTCGGCCGGCCGCTCGGCCTGATCCTCACCCGCCGGTCCGAGAACGCCACCGTGACGCTGTGCCACACCCGGACCAAGGACCTGGCCTCGCACCTGCGCTCGGCCGACATCGTGGTCGCGGCGGCTGGTGTACCCGGGCTCGTGACGGCCGACGTCGTGCGGCCCGGCGCGGCCGTACTCGACGTGGGGATCACCCGGACCGACGCGGGTCTGGTCGGCGACGTGGACCCCGGTGTACGGGAGGTGGCGGGCTGGCTGGCCCCGATGCCGGGCGGCGTGGGCCCGATGACCCGGGCCATGCTGCTCACGAACGTCGTCGAGGCCGCCGAGGCGGCCGCCGCCGCGTAGGTGCGTGCGTAGCTGCTGGACAGGTGCTGGGGCAGTGGCGACCTGTGCTGGCCGGGGGCGGCAGCGACCGGTGGTAAATGATCACGTTCAGCATGCGCTCACCCGCTGGCCCAGGGTTGCATGCATGGGCCGGCGTCCACAGGCATGCTGAACGTGATCATTTACCGGCGCCGGGCCACACCGCCGTATGGATCGTCGCCCGTCCGCTGCTCGCCCGCCGCGCGCCGGGCGCGGCGTCAGAGCAGCGCCGGCGCCAGCTCCCGCAGCTGGTCGAGGCCGAGTCCGTGGTCCGGCTCCAGCGGCTGGACGAGGACCGAGCTCGCCCCGGCGTCGAGGTGTTCCCGCACCCGGGACCGGATCGTGTCGACCGACCCCCACGCCACCACCGCGTCCACCAGCCGGTCGCTCCCGGCACCGGCCACGTCGTCGTCGTCGAAGCCCAGCGCACGCAGGCTGTTCGCGTAGTTCGGCAGCCGCAGGTAGTAGGCCGTGTGCTCGCGCGCCTTCTCCCGCGCCCGCGCCGGATCACTCTCGACCAGGACCGCCTGCTCCGGCACCAGCAGCGGCTCCGGCCCGAGGATCTCCCGGGCGCGGGCGGTGTGGGACGTCGGGACGAAGTACGGGTGCGCGCCAGCCGTCCGCTCACGCGCCAGCTGCAGCATCTTCGGCCGCAGGGCGGCCAGCACCACCGGGACGGGCTCCACCGGCTGAGGTGCCTCGTACGTCGCCGCGTCGATCGCGTCCAGGTAGTTCCGCATCTTGGCGAGCGGGCGCTCGTACGCGTGACCACGCGCGGCGACGGGCGGCTGGTGGCTCACGCCGAGTCCGAGGACGAAGCGCCCGGGGTACGCCTCCCCGAGCGTGCGTGCTCCGGCGTTCATCGCGGTCGCGTCGCGGCCCCACACGTTGGCGATGCCGGTGCCGAGAGTGATCGACCGGGTCGCTCCCAGGAGGATCGCCGCGTGGCTGAACGGGTCCTTCGTCGTGGGCGTGTCCGAGACCCACAGGGAGCCGTACCCCAGGTCCTCGATCTCCGCGGCCGCGTCCTTCGCCGCGGCCGCCGACACCCAGTTGAGGGCCGCCAGCCAGACGCCGACGGCTCCGAGCCGTTGCTGCGCCGTTTCGGTAGTGGGCATGCGTGACCTTTCCTCTCGTGCGAGTCCTCTCGTGCGAGCCTCGCGGGTCTGCCGAGGTGTCCTCACAGCGGAACGCATCGATATGGGAGATTCATCCCCTGAAGTCCGTCGGCCATCCGCGCGGGAGTCCGTGACCATGCGGGACGGACGTACCCGCTGATGGGGGAGACTGGTGCGCATGCGTGAGGTGGTGCTCCTCGGTTCGACCGGTTCGATCGGGACCCAGGCGATCGATGTCGTACGCCGCAACACCGACCGGTTCCGGGTCGTCGGCCTCGCTGCCGGCGGCGGCCAGATCGAGCTGCTCGCCCGGCAGGCCCTCGACCTGGGGGTCGAGATCGTCGCCGTCGCGAGGGCCACCGCCGTCCAGGACCTCCAGCTCGCGTTCTACGCGGAGGCCCAGCGGCAGGGCTACTCCCGGGGGGAGTTCCGGATACCCAAGATCATCGCCGGGCCCGACGCGGCCACCGAGCTGGCTGCCGGGCCGTGCGACACCGTGCTCAACGGCATGACCGGCTCCCTCGGGCTCGCGCCGACCCTCGCCGCTCTCGAGGCCGGGCGCACCCTCGCCCTCGCCAACAAGGAGTCCCTGATCGCGGGTGGGCCGCTCGTGCGGGCGGCCGCGAAGCCCGGGCAGATCGTGCCCGTCGACTCCGAACACACCGCGCTCGCGCAGTGTCTCCGCGGCGGTACGCGCAGCGAGGTACGCCGGCTGGTGGTGACCGCCAGTGGAGGGCCGTTCCGCGGGCGGAAGCGTTCCGAGCTCACGCAGGTCACGCCCGCCCAGGCCCTCGCCCACCCCACGTGGACCATGGGACCGGTCGTCACGATCAACTCCGCCACCCTGGTCAACAAGGGGCTCGAGGTCATCGAGGCGCACGAGCTGTTCGACATCCCGTACTCCGCGATCGACGTGGTGGTCCACCCGCAGTCGATCGTGCACTCGATGGTGGAGTTCTACGACGGCTCCACGATCGCCCAGGCCAGCCCGCCCGACATGCGGCTGCCGATCGCGCTGGCGCTCGGGTGGCCCGACCGGGTGCCCGACGCCGCTCCGGCCTGCGACTGGTCGAAGGCGTCCGCCTGGGAGTTCGAGCCGCTCGACGACGAGGCGTTCCCGGCCATCCGGCTGGCCCGCCAGGCGGGCGAGCGGGGCGGTGGTGCGCCGGCCGTCTACAACGCCGCCAACGAGGAGTGCGTGGAGGCATTCGTCTCCGGCCGGCTGCCGTTCCTCGGCATCGTCGATACCGTGGAGCGCGTGCTCGGGGAGTACCCTCTCCGGGCCGGCGGGGGCACGGGGAACTCCCTCACGCTCACAGACGTCCTCGAGGCTGAGTCGTGGGCGCGTGCCCGCGCCACCGAGCTCATCGCCGTCGCCACCACCGAGGCCGCCGGCAACCCTGCTGCCACCTCTGACCGGGAGGGCCCTGCCTGATGGACCTGATCGCGATCTTCGGAGCCGTCGTCTTCTTCGCCGGTGTCATCGCCTCGGTCGCGCTGCACGAGGTGGGGCACATGGTGCCCGCGAAGCTGTTCGACGTCCGGGTGACGCAGTACATGGTCGGTTTCGGCAAGACCATCTGGTCCCGCCGGAGAGGCGAGACGGAGTACGGCTTCAAGTGGATACCGTTCGGCGGCTACGTCCGCATGATCGGGATGTTCCCCCCGGCGTCCGACGGCCGGGTCCGCCGGTCGAGCACCGGGCCGTTCCAGACCCTCGTCGAGGAGGCCCGGAGCGCCTCGGCCGAGGAGGCGCCGCCCGGTCAGGAACACCGGCTCTTCTACACCAAGAAGTGGTGGCAGAAGCTGATCATCATGAGTGGCGGGCCGCTCACGAACATCTTCCTCGCGGTGCTCCTGTTCGGCATCGTCCTCATGGGCTTCGGCGTCAGCGAACCCACTCCGACGGTCCAGGCCGTTCCCGACTGCGTCATCCCCGCGTCTCAGCAGCGCGCCTGCACCGCCAAGGACCCGCTCGCACCCGCCAAGGAGGCCGACTTCCGGCCGGGCGACAAGATCGTGGCGTTCAACGGCGCGACCGTACGCTCCTGGGACCAGGCGTCCGGCCTGATCCGCCAGGCGGGCGGCGGACCGGTGACGATCACGGTCGAACGCTCCGGCCACCGGGTCGACCTGCACCCCACGCTGATCGCGGCCGACCGGCCCGACCCGGACAACCCGTCCAAGGTGGAGAAGGTCGGCTTCCTCGGTGTCAGCCCGACCCTGGCGCACGAGCGCAAGGACGTTCTCGCGGTGTTCACCGAGATGGGCCGGCTGACGACGCTGACCGCCGAGGCGATGCTGCACATCCCCGAGCGGATGGTCGGCGTCGCGCAGGCCGCGTTCGGCGGCGAACGCGCCCAGGACAGCCCGATGAGCATCATCGGCGCGAGCCGGGTGGCCGGCGAGATCGCCACCCTCGACGTGCCCGTGTCCAACCGCATCGCGGGCTTCGTCCAGTGGCTCGCGGCGCTCAACCTGTTCGTCGCGCTGTTCAACTTCATCCCGCTGCTGCCGCTGGACGGCGGTCACATCGCGGGCGCGCTGTACGAGGCCGTACGCCGGGCCTACGCCCGGGTGCGCGGGAGGCCCGACCCCGGCTACGTCGACGTGGCCCGCGCCCTGCCGATCGCCTACGCCGTGGCCAGCGTGCTCGTCGTGATGGGCGTCCTGCTGATCTACGCCGACATCGTCAACCCGGTCCGCCTCCCCAACTGACCGGTGGGACGCGGATCGGTGCGACCCGGACGGACGCGGACCGGCGCGACCCGGACCGGTGCGACCCGGACCGGTGCGACCCGGACCGGTGCGACCCGGACCGGGGCCGTGCAGGGCAGACTGGGCGCGAGGATGGAGACTGGACCGGTACTCTCCCGCCGGCCCGTGAAGCGAGCACAAGAGGACTGATGGTGACAAGCATCGATCTCGGCATGCCGTCCGCACCGCCCCCGACGCTGGCCGATCGCCGCAAGACCCGCCAGATCCGGGTGGGCAAGGTGCTCGTCGGCGGCGACGCGCCGGTCTCCGTCCAGTCCATGACGACGACGCCCACGACGGACGTCAACGCGACCCTGCAGCAGATCGCCGAGCTCACCGCGACCGGCTGCGACATCGTCCGGGTGGCGGTGCCGAGCCAGGACGACGCGGACGCACTACCGGCAATCGCCCAGAAGTCGCAGATCCCCGTGATCGCCGACATCCACTTCCAGCCCAAGTACGTCTTCGCGGCCATCGACGCCGGGTGCGCCGCCGTCCGCGTCAACCCCGGCAACATCAAGAAGTTCGACAACAAGGTCGCCGAGATCGCGAGGGCCGCGAGCGAGGCCGGTGTCTCGATCCGGATCGGCGTCAACGCCGGCTCGCTCGACCCGCGCCTGCTGGAGAAGTACGGCAAGCCCACCGCGGAGGCCCTGGTCGAGTCGGCCCTCTGGGAGGCCGGCCTGTTCGAGGAGCACGGGTTCGGCGACTTCAAGATCTCGGTCAAGCACCACGACCCGGTGGTGATGGTCCGGGCGTACGAACTGCTGTCGGAGAAGTGCGACTACCCCCTCCACCTCGGCGTCACCGAGGCCGGGCCCGCGTTTCAGGGCACCATCAAGTCCGCGGTGGCGTTCGGCGCCCTGCTGGCGCAGGGCATCGGCGACACGATCCGCGTCTCGCTGTCGGCGCCGCCGGTCGAGGAGGTCAAGGTCGGCATCAAGATCCTCGAGTCCCTCAACCTGCGCCCCCGCAAACTCGAGATCGTGTCGTGCCCGTCGTGCGGCCGCGCCCAGGTCGACGTCTACAAGCTCGCCGACGAGGTGACCGCCGGCCTCGAGGGCATGGAGATCCCGCTGCGGGTCGCCGTCATGGGCTGTGTCGTCAACGGTCCCGGCGAGGCACGTGAGGCCGACCTCGGTGTCGCCTCCGGCAACGGCAAGGGCCAGATCTTCGTCAAGGGCGAGGTCGTCAAGACCGTGCCCGAGAGCGAGATCGTCGAGACGTTGATCGAAGAGGCGCTCCGGATCGCTGACGACATGAAGCTCGCCGGGGTACCGTCAGGCCCACCTGAGGTCGAGGTGCGCTAGCGGCGCGGACACGGAGGAGACCGGATGCTCAGGACGCGTGAGAAGGTCCGGCTCCTGCGTGCCGGTGACCTCGGTGCCGTCCGAGCGCTGCTCGACGCCAACCCCGTCACCAACGTGTTCGTCGACGCACGACTCGAGGCGGCCGGCACCGACCTCCGCCGCATGGGCGGGCAGCTGTGGGGCTACGACCAGGGCGCCGACCTCGTGTCGATGTGCTACGCGGGTGCCAACCTCGTACCCGTCGCCGCCACCCCCGAAGCCGTGGCGGCATTCGCCGAGCGGGCCGTACGCGTCGGGCGGCACTGTTCGTCGGTGTGGGGTCCCCGCGACGCGGTGGAGCCGATGTGGCGGACGCTCGAGCCGTCGTGGGGCGCCGCCCGCGGTATCCGGGGCGACCAGCCGTTCCTGACGCTGTGCCGGCCGCCGCTGGTCCGACCCGACCCCCTCGTACGCCGGGTCCGCATGGACGAGCTCTCGCCCATCTATGCGGCGAGCGTGGCGTTCTTCCGCGAGGAGCTCGGTGTCTCGCCGGAGGCGCGGGACGGCGGTGCCTACTACCGCGCGCGGGTGGCCGACCTCGTGAGCCGCGGGCACGCGTTCGCCCGGTTCGAAGACGGCGAGGTCGTCTTCAAGGCCGAGATCGGTGTGGCGACGCCGCGTAGCTTCCAGATCCAGGGGGTGTGGGTCCATCCGGACCGCCGGGGTCAGGGGCTGTCGGCTCCCGGCGTCGCGGCGGTCGTCGCGGCCGGGCTCGCCTCGGTGGCGCCGGTCGCGACGCTGTACGTGAACGACTTCAACCTCGCGGCCCGGCGGGCTTACTCCCGGGTCGGGTTCACCCAGACCACGACGTTCATGACAGTGCTGTTCTGAGACGGGACGCGCGAGAGACGGGGACGTGCAGTGCGCATGAAGGGCCCCTTCGTCCAACGTGGGCGTGGGGACCGGTGCGGATGAAGGGTCCCTTCATCCCATAGGTTCGGATCGAGGGTTCCTTCATCCAACGCAGGGCCCGCGGCGCCGCGGTGCATGACGGGTCCCTTCGTCCAAGCAGGGCCCGCGGCACCGACCGGCGAAGAGGTGAGGACGTGAGTGGTGGAGCGTGGGAGTTCTGGATCGACCGGGGCGGCACGTTCACCGACGTCGTCGCGCGGCGACCAGACGGGACGCTGCGCACGCACAAGCTGCTGTCGGACAATCCCTCGCGATACTCCGACGCGGCCGTGGCCGGCGTCCGTGAGCTCCTCGGTCTCGGTCCCGACGAGCCCGTTCCGGCCGAACGGATCGAGGCCGTACGGATGGGCACGACCGTTGCCACCAACGCCCTTCTCGAACGTACCGGCGAGCCGACCGCGCTCGTGGTGACGAAGGGTTTCGGGGACGCGCTGCGGATCGGCTACCAGAACCGCCCCCGCATCTTCGACCGGCACATCGTCCTGCCCGACCTGCTGTACGACCGCGTCGTCGAGGTCGACGAGCGGATGGCCGCCGATGGCACCGTTCTGCGTCAACCAGACCTTGACACCCTGCAATCCGACCTCCAGCAGGTGTACGACGACGGCATCCGCGCGGTGGCCGTCGTCTGCATGCACAGCCACCTCCACCCACGGCACGAACACCAGATCAAGGACCTGGCCGACCGGATCGGCTTCCCGCAGGTGTCGTTGTCGAGCGAGGTCAGTCCGCTGATGCGGCTCGTACCCCGCGGCGACACGACGGTGGTCGACGCGTACCTCTCACCGGGCCTCCGGCGGTACGTCGAGCGGACGGCCGCCGACCTGCACGGCGTACGCCTGATGTTCATGCAGTCCAACGGCGGGCTCGCCGAGGCGGGTCACTTCCGCGGCAAGGACGCGATCCTGTCGGGTCCGGCGGGCGGCATCGTCGGCATGGTCAGGATGTCCGAGCTCGCCGGCTTCTCCAAGGTGATCGGCTTCGACATGGGCGGCACGTCCACGGACGTCTCGCACTACGCCGGTGCGTACGAACGCGTCTTCCACACCCTCGTCGCGGGCGTCCGGCTGCGCGCACCGATGCTCGACATCCACACGGTCGCGGCGGGGGGCGGGTCGGTGCTGCACTTCGACGGCAGCCGCTACCGCGTGGGACCCGACTCCGCGGGGGCCGATCCCGGCCCGGCCAGCTACCGCGGTGGCGGCCCGCTGACCGTCACCGATGCCAACGTCATGCTCGGCCGGATCCAGCCGGCCTACTTCCCTCACGTGTTCGGCCCCAGCGGCGACCAGCCGCTGGACGTCGACGTCGTACGCCGGCAGTTCGCCGAACTCGCCCGCGACATCGCGGGGCAGACCGGCGACGACCGCACACCGGAACAGGTCGCGGAGGGATTCCTGCAGATCGCGGTCGCCAACATGGCCAACGCCGTCAAGAAGATCTCGGTCCAGAAGGGCCACGACGTCACGGAGTACGTGCTGACGACCTTCGGCGGCGCGGGCGCCCAGCACGCCTGCGCGGTCGCGGACGCCCTCGGGATCACGACCGTCCTGGTGCCGCCGATGGCGGGAGTCCTGTCGGCGTTGGGAATCGGCCTCGCCGACACGACGACGATGCGCGAGCAGTCCGTCGAGTGCCCGCTCGACCTCGACGCCATGCCGCGGCTGCACGAGGTCGCCGGCAACCTCGAGTCGGCGGCGCGCGCGGAGCTGCTCGACGAGGGCGTGCCCGCCGGCAGGGTACGCATAACCCGGCGGGCACACCTGCGGTACGACGGGACCGACAGCGCCCTCCCGGTCGCCCTCGCGGACCCGGCCGACATGACGCAGGAGTTCGAGACGGCCTACCGGCGTACGTACTCCTACCTGATGGACCGCCCGCTCGTCGTCGAGGCGGTCTCCGTCGAGGCGGTCGGGGTCACGGAGCAGCCCGACCTCACGCTCTCCGACGCGACGGCGACGGCCAGAGCGCGCGCACGCACCGGCCGGCCGACCTGCCGCAAGCCCAGGTTGACACCATCCGGATGTACGCCGGTGGCGGCTGGCGCGAGGCGCCGCTGCACGAGCGGGAGCGGATGCGCCCGGGCGAGACCGTCACCGGTCCCGCGGTCATCGCCGAGGCCAACGCCACCACGGTCGTGGACCCCGGTTGGGCCGCGACCCTCACGAAACAACGGCACCTGGAGATCTCCCGGGTCAAGGCGCCCACCGACGAGGACGAGCTCGGCACCGACGTCGACCCGGTCCTGCTGGAGATCTTCAACAACCTCTTCATGTCCATCGCGGAGCAGATGGGTGCGCGCCTCGAGTCCACGGCCCAGTCGGTCAACATCAAGGAACGGCTCGACTTCTCGTGCGCGCTCTTCGACCCCGACGGCAACCTCATCGCCAATGCACCGCACATGCCGGTGCATCTCGGCTCCATGGGTGCGAGCGTCCAGGAGGTCCTCCGGCGCAGTGCGGGGACGATGAAGCCCGGCGACATCTACGCCGTCAACGACCCGTACCACGGTGGAACCCATCTCCCCGACGTCACCGTCGTGACGCCGGTGTACGACGACGCGGGGGTCGACGTCCTGTTCTTCGTCGCCTCGCGCGGCCACCACGCCGAGATCGGCGGGCTGACGCCGGGCTCGATGCCGGCCCTGAGCCGTACGGTCGACGAGGAGGGCGTGCTGTTCGACAACTGGCTGCTGGTCGACGGGGGCGAGCCCGGCGGTGCCGGCCCGAGGTTCCGCGAGGCCGAGACGCGGCGCCTGCTGGCCGATGCGCCGTACCCGTCGCGGAACCCCGACACCAACCTCGCCGATCTCCGCGCCCAGCTCGCCGCGAGCGAGAAGGGCGTGCAGGAGGTCCGCGCGATGATCGAGCACGTCGGTCTGGACGTCGTACAGGCGTACATGCGACACGTGCAGGACAACGCCGAGGAGGCCGTCCGCCGGGTCATCGACACGCTGGAGGACGGCGAGTACGCCTACGAGATGGACGCCGGCAGCATCATCCGGGTGCGGGTCACGGTCGACCGCGACCGACGCTCCGCGACCATCGACTTCACCGGCACGTCCGCCCAGCTCGACACGAACTTCAACGCGCCCGCATCCGTCGCGACCGCGGCGGTGCTGTACGTGTTCCGCACCCTGGTCGACGACGACATCCCGCTGAACGACGGCTGCCTGCGCCCGCTGCACATCGTCGTACCCGACGGCTCGATGCTCGCCCCGGCCCACCCCGCTGCGGTCGTCGCCGGAAACGTCGAGACCTCCCAGGCGGTGACGGGAGCGCTGTACGCCGCGTTGGGCATCCAGGCCGAGGGCTCGGGCACGATGAACAACGTGACGTTCGGCAACGCGCGGCACCAGTACTACGAGACGATCGCGTCCGGGTCCGGCGCGGGTGAGGGGTTCGACGGCGCCCCGGTCGTCCAGACCCACATGACCAACTCCCGGCTGACCGACCCCGAGGTGCTCGAGTGGCGGTTCCCCGTGGTCGTCGAAAGCTTCGCCATCCGTCCGGACAGCGGGGGAGCGGGCCGGTGGCGCGGCGGTGACGGTGCCGTGCGACGGCTCCGGTTCACCGAGTCCGTGACCGTGAGCACGCTGTCGAGCCACCGGCGGGTCCCGCCGTACGGCCTGGCCGGCGGAGCGCCCGGTGCGCTCGGGCTCAACCGGGTCGAACGCGCCGACGGCAGCGTGGTCGGGATGGCCGGTGCGGACTCCGTCGACGTCGGGGCCGGCGACGTGCTGGTCGTCGAGACGCCCGGTGGCGGCGGCTACGGCGCGGCTGGCCGCTAGCATCGCCAGCACGTCAGGGTCGCTCGCGAGCGAAATCACTGTCGCGCATACGCCCGAGCGAGAGTTCGGAACCGTCGTACGAAACGTCGATGCCCGAACGGCACGTTCGGGCCATCGAATCTGGCCGCCCCAAATAATTCATGTCGGCGGCACCTGAATTTCTGCCCTTCGAGCCTTTACATGGCTGATCCGATTCCGCTTACCCGGAGATGTTCCTTAGCGTTCACGGGGTATTAGCAGCGGTAGTCGCTGGCGCCGAAATACACAGCGAGACATTATCGATGCGCGAATATCGCGGCGCGTTGGAAATAGCTTCAGATGGAACGGGGGAAAGTACACGTGAATATGCTAAGACGACCCCAGATGGGTGGTCTGGTCAACGGCAGGAAGCTGGGCGTCCGGGTCGGAGCAGTAGTGGTCGGCGGGTTGGTCGCGGCGTCGTTCGCTGCACCGGCCAACGCCGCCAGCACGTCCGAGGCAAGCAGCGGAGCCGCTGCGCGCCAGGCGGCCGCGTCATCCCTACCTGCGTGGCCGAAGCCGCCGAAGCCGGCGAAGTTCAACGGTTGTATCGACTCCACGCAGCAGAACAACGAGAAGTTCCTCGTCTACGTGCCCGAACCCGGCCAGCTGTTCATCTGGAAGGAGAACCGGGGCGCTGGTTCGGTGGACCCATGGGTTCAGTTCACCGAGACGGCCGATGACCAGGAGCCCGTGCCGGTTCCCGAGGGCATCGTCTGCGCCACGATCACCGCGCACGGCAACGACGTCGCCGTCACGGTTGTTACCAAGACTGGTGACGTGCAAGGTGTCTGGCAGTCCGACTGCACGCGCGAACCGGACAATGCAATGTTCCCGTTCGACCCGAACGGCACTGTTCCGAATGGCGATGCGCGGTGCACCGACTTCGAGGAGCTGACACCGCTGCCGGCGGTGGCGTCCGGCGATGCCGGCACCGATTCCGGCACCGACCGTTCCTCGCCGCGTGGCCCCGCGACCGGTGACGGGGCGACCGCCTCGACCAGTCCGGGTGCGGCAACGGCGGCCGGCGGTGCCCTGGTGGGCCTGGCCATGACCGCCGGAGCCGTCGCGCTGCGGCGCCGGCGCAGTCACGTCGGGGCCTAGGCGCGCAGTGTTTCCGAAGCCATGGCAGGTCCTCCGTCCCGCCTCGGCGGGACGGAGGACCCACCGCCGCGCCTCGGCGGGGCGAAGGGGGATCGCCGCGCTGAGTGTCCTGGCCGCTGTCATCGGCGTCGGCCTGATCTCCACCGACGGTCTGGGGCGGACCGCACCGCCGCCGATGCCGGTCGCCACCGCACCGCCACCACAGGCCCAGGCCCACACGATCGGCGGGTCCGCCACGCCGGCGCCGGCGCTGACATCGCGCTCGTCGCCGACCCGTGTCGACATTCCCGCCATCAAGGTGGCCGCACCCCTCGTTCCACTTGGTGACGCGAGCGATGGCACCATCGCCGTACCTCCGGCGAACAAGCCGTACGTCGCCGGCTGGTACACGCGCGGCGTCACCCCTGGAGAGCCCGGCCGAACCGTCATCGTGGGCCACCTCGACTCGAGGTACAGCGGACCAGCGGTCTTCTACCGCCTCGGCGCCCTCCGGCAGGGTCAGACGGTCACCCTGACCCGTCGCGACCGCATCGTCGTCGTCTACCGCGTCGACGGCTCCTCGATCCAGCCGAAGGACGAGTTTCCCGCCGCCCAGATCTACCAGCCCAGTGACCGATCCGAACTCCGGCTGATCACCTGCGGTGGTACGTACGCGAAGCAGACCGGCTGGTCAGAACAACGTCATCGTGTACGCCCACATGATCGGCTGGCACCGCGCCACCCCCGCCGAACTGCGTCGCCCCCTACGCCACGACACCCCGCGCCGCTGACACTCGCGAGCGGCAGGCGCATGGAGTCCGGCAGTCGACCTGGAGCCGCGCCTCTACGATGGCGCGCGTGCTGCATCTCCGGGTGACGTCGCCGCCGGGACAGACGTCCTCGGTCGTCGCGCTGCTCGACGCCTGCCCCGGAGTCGCCAACCTGGCCGTCGTCTCCGGCGCGTCCGTACGTCCACCGGGGGATCTCGTGCTGGCCGACATCGCCCGCGAGTCCGCCGAGGACGTCATCGGCGACCTGCGGGGCCTCGGCATCGACGTGGACGGCACCATCACGTTGGAGGTCGTCGACACCGCAGTCTCCGCGGCCGCCGACCAGGCCGAGGCGGCCGCCCCCGGCGAAGGCGCCGACGCCGTGATCTGGGAGGAGGTCGTCGGTCGCGCCGAGGGGGACTCCGCCCTGTCGAAGACGTTCGTCTGGTTCCTCACCATCGCGACCGTCCTGGCCGCGATCGCGGTCGTACTCGACTCGGCCATCCTGGTCGTGGGTGCGATGGTGATCGCCCCGGAGTTCGGCCCGCTCGCCGGCATTGCCGTCGGCATCGTGAACCGCCGACCGTCCCTCGTCCGTCGGTGTGCGGTCACTCTCGGAGCCGGCTTCGCGGTGGCTGTCGCCGTCACCACCGTGGCCTGCCTGGTGGGTGGTGCGTTCGGTTGGCTCGACGGGTCGGTCCTCGAGCAGCCCCGGCCGCTCACCGGCTTCATCTGGACGCCCGACCGGTGGTCGTTCGTGGTGGCGTTCATCGCCGGGATCGCCGGCATCCTGTCCCTCACGTCGGCGAAGTCCGGCGCACTCGTCGGCGTCTTCATCTCCGTGACCACGGTGCCGGCGGCGGGCAACTTCGCGGTCGCGCTGGCGTTCGGTGCGGGCGCCGAGATGGCCGGCTCGGCGGTGCAGCTCGCGATCAACATGGGTGCGATCGTGCTGGCAGGCGTCCTCACCCTGCTCGTCCAGATGTATCCCGGCCGATGGCTGAGCCACGTGGTGGCCAGCCGGCGGACTCCCTGACCGGCGGACTCGCTCCTGACCGCGGACTCCTTGACCGGCGGACTCCCTGACCGGCGGAGCGGCAACGACACGCCGGAGCGGTGGGGCGGCCCAGGGCGCCGCGAGCGGCCTGAACCGCCTGAGCTGCCGGGCGTCACGCGGAGTCGCCGTGGCGCCCGCCGCCCAATCCCGTTACCGATCGGGTACGCGGTGTCGGTATTCTCGCCAGATCCCCTGGTGGCGGAGCGCCACCTGTGTGCCTAGGAGTAGATGCCGTGATCCTGCGGATGTCGACGCTGTTCCTTCGAACGCTGCGCGAGGATCCGGCCGATGCGGAGGTGCCGAGCCACCGGCTCCTCGTCCGGGCGGGCTACATCCGTCGGGTGGCTCCGGGCATCTACTCCTGGCTGCCGCTGGGCTGGAAGACCTACCTCAACGTCGAACGCGTCGTTCGCGAGGAGATGGACGCGGCGGGGTTCCAGGAGGTGCACCTGCCCGCCCTCCTGCCGCGCGAGCCGTTCGAACGCACCAGGCGCTGGACCGAGTACGGCGACGACATCTTCCGACTGCAGGACCGCAAGGGCAACGACTACCTCCTCGGCCCCACCCACGAGGAGATGTTCACCCTCCTGGTCAAGGAGCTGTTCTCGTCCTACCGTGACCTGCCGCTGTCGATCTACCAGATCCAGTGGAAGTTCCGCGACGAGCAGCGGCCACGCGCCGGTCTCCTGCGGGGCCGCGAGTTCTCCATGAAAGACTCCTACTCCTTCGACCTCGACGACGAGGGCCTCGCGACGTCCTACGCGAAGCACCGCGCGGCGTACGAGAAGACCTTCGACCGGCTCGGTCTCGACTACGTCATCGTCTCGGCGATGGCCGGAGCGATGGGCGGCTCGCTCAGCGAGGAGTTCCTGACGCCCTCCGAGGTGGGTGAGGACACCTTCGTCCGGTGCACGTCCTGCGACTACGCCAGCAACACCGAGGCGGTCGAGGTCCCCGGGCCCGACGCCGTGCCGTTCGATGACGTTCCGGCCGCGCATGTCGAGGACACACCCGAGACGCCGACGATCGAGACGCTGGTCGCGCTGTTCAACTCCCGTCCGGCGCTCCAGCGTGCCGACCGCCCCTGGCAGGCGTCCGACACGCTGAAGAACGTCATCGTCAAGGTGGTCCACCCGGCCGGCGAGTCCGAGCTGCTCGCGATCGGCGTGCCTGGCGACCGCGAGATCGACGAGAAGCGGCTCGGCGCGCAGGTCTACCCCTCGACCGTCGAGGCCGCGACGGACGAGGACTTCGCGGCGCATCCCGCGCTCGTCCGCGGCTACATCGGGCCCGAGAGCCTCGGCGAGGCAAAGGCGGCCAAGGTCCGCTACCTCGTCGACCCGCGGGTGGTGTCCGGCACGCGGTGGGTGACCGGTGCGAACGAGCCGGGCAAGCACGTCGTCGACCTCGTGGTCGGTCGCGACTTCGAGCCGGACGGGACGATCCTCGCGGCAGAGGTTCGCGTCGGCGACCCCTGCCCGCGCTGCGACGGCGAGCTTGCGCTTGCGCCCGGCATGGAGATCGGGCACGTGTTCGCGCTGGGGCGGAAGTACGCCGAGGCGTTCGACCTCAGAGTCCTCGACGAGAACGGTCGCCAGGTCGTCGTCACGATGGGCTGTTACGGGCTCGGCATCTCCCGCGTCCTCGCGGCGATCGCGGAGAAGAACCACGACGACAAGGGCCTCGTCTGGCCGCGCGAGATCAGTCCGGCCGACGTCCACATCATCGCGACCGGCAAGACCGACGAGCCGTTCGAGGTGGCCGAGTCACTCGCCGCCGAACTCGACTCCAGGGGCATCCGGGTGCTGTTCGACGACCGCCGCGCCGCCAGCCCGGGCGAGAAGTTCAACGACGCCGACCTGGTGGGCGTCCCGACGATCGTGACCTGCGGTCGCCGGATCGTCGACGGCAAGGTCGAGATCAAGGACCGGCGTACGAGCGAGCGGATCGACCTGCCGATCCCGCAGGTGGTCGACCACCTGGTGGAGGTCTGCGCGGAGTCCTGACGCCCGGGCGGGCGGCGGCGCGACCGACATCGCGGCGTCGTACCGCGACGTCGGCACCGTCGCCGAGTCACTACGCCGTCGGGTTCTGCGCCACGATCCACAGGTGGCCGAACGGGTCGCGGAACCTCCCCATCCGACCGTACGGATGGTCGTCGATCGGGTAGATCACCTCGGCGCCGTGGCGCTCCAGGGCGTCGCCGACCGCGTCCACGTCGTCGACGTTCAGCGTGAGGATGACCGGTGTGCCGCCGCGGGCGGGTGGTGCGAGGTCGAGCGTCCCCGGTTCCTCGTCCTTCAACGCGAGCGAGACGTCACCGAAGCGGACCTCGGCGTGGACGATCTTCCCGTCGGGCGTGGCGTGGCGTTCGACCTCCTTCGCACCGAAGGCCTGGACGTAGAAGTCGATGGCCGCCGCGGCGTCGGTGACGATGAGGCGGGGCTGGAGCTGTGCGTTCGTCATGCCTGCCAGCATGGCCGGCGGACCGGCTGCCGGATTGGAAAAACGCGCCACCGGAGACTTTCGCGACCGGCAGGGGCGGGCGCGCGCGGTCGCGGACCCTGGCGCGAGAGCGGGATCCCGGGTATAACGTGACGGTGCGCTTCAGGGTGCACCTGGTCCGCGGAAAGGGCGTAGCCCACCTGAGCGCCGCACTTGACGTGGTCCCGTCTCCTTTTCGGCCCGACCTCGCGGACACCGGGCGTGAGAGAAGGAGGCCATCGTGCCGACCCGCCGCCTGCCCGACAACCCGAGCCTGGAGCACCTGAAGAACCAGGCGAGATCACTCCAACAGCGCGTCCGGTCCGGCGAGCCGGACGCCCTCGCGCAGGTCCGTGAGTTCGATCCGCGCACCGACGCCGACGGCAACTCTTCCGGCGAGTTCTCCCTGACGACCGCCCAGCTGGTGGTCGCCCGCAGCTACGGCTTCGTCGGCTGGCAGCGGCTGCGCGACTACGTCGACGTCATCCGCGAGTACGCCCGCTGGCCCGAACCCGCCACCGCCCTCCCGAACGGGCAGGACGACTCCCGGAGCGCTGCCGACCGCTTCCTCAGCCTGGCCTGCCTGACCTACACCCGGGACGGTCAGCAGAACCAGCGCCAGGCGACGGAGCTCCTCGCCGCCCATCCCGAGCTCGCCACGGCGAGCATCCACACGATGGCCGCCGTGGGTGAGGTCGACGCGCTGCGTCGGCTGCTGGCCGAGGACCCGTCGCGTGCCGGCGACGCCGGGCGGCCCGTTCGACTGGGAACCGCTGCTCTACGTGGCGTACTCCAGGATCGGCGCGACGGGACCTGGGCGGTCTGCGACCGAGGTGGCTCGGCTGCTGCTGGAGGCCGGCGCGGACCCGAACGCGGGGTACCTCTGGCAGGGACTTTCCTCGCCGTTCACGGCCCTCACCGGTGCGTTCGGCGGTGGTGAGAGGAGCCAGCCGCCCCATCCGGACTCGGTAGCCCTCGCCAGGGTGCTGCTGGAGGCCGGTGCCGACCCCAACGACAACCAGGCCCTCTACAACCGGATGTTCGGGCCGGCGAACGACCATCTGGAGCTGCTGTTCGAGTTCGGGCTCGGCACCGAGGTCGACGGACTCTGGCGGCGTCGCCTCGGCCACACCTACCCGGCTCCCAGGGAGATGCTGGAGGAGCAGCTCCGCTGGGCAGCCGACCACGGCTTCGGCCACCGCGTTCGGCTGCTTCTCCAGCACGGCGTCGACCCCGACGGCCGCGGCTACCATCCCGTCTACGGCGACAGGACGGCGTACCAGCTGGCGGTCGCGGCGGGCAACCGCGAGATCGTCCAGCTGCTCGTCGACGCCGGTGCCGCCGCGATCGAGGTCGACGCCGTGCAGGAGCTCCTGAGCGCGTGCCTGGCCGGTGACCGCGACGAGGTGGAACGCCTGAGGGCGGCCGAACCGGCGCTGGTGGCCGACGCCATCGCCAGGCTGCCAGAAGCGGTCGCGCGGGCGGCGGTGACCGGTCGGCTGGAGGCCGTACGCCTCCTGCTCGACCTCGGCTTCGAGGTCGACGGGGCCGACGGCGGTGCCACCGCGCTGCACGAGGCGGCGCTCGCCGGGGACCTCCCGATGGTCCAGCTGCTCCTCGACCGTGGCGCCGACCCCCACCGCCGGGACCCGCACCACGACGGCCCACCACTCGGCTGGGCGGAGTACGGCGCGGAGCGCCCGGCTCACCACCGCGAGACGCCCCAGCACGCGGAGGTGATCGCTCTGCTCGGCCGGCTCGAGCAGCCCCTGAGCTAGAGCGGCAGGTGGTTGGGTTCGCTCGCCGACCTCGGCCGATAGGCGGTCGGGCTGCTGTCGGCCTGCTCCTGGAACTCGTGGATCAGATGGGACTGGTCGAAGTAGCCCGCCCGCCCCGCCAGTCCGGCCCAGTCCACCGGCCGGTCGGGCGGGATCGACGTGAGCACCCGCTGGAACCTCCGGACCCGGGCGAACCGCTTGGGTGTCAGGCCGATCTGGTCGGCGAACCGGCGGCCCAGCCCCTTGGGCGTGTGGTGCCCAGCTGGTCGGCCACCGCCGCGACCGGAACGCCGCGCCCGAGAGACTGCGCCGCCGCGCGGACACCCGGGTCCGGGACCAGCGGGCGGACGGCCCGGTCGAGCAGGACGTCCTCGAGCACCCGGAGCGCCCTATCCGGCGTGCCTGCCTCGCACATCTGCTCGCGGAGGGCGGCACCCTCGCGGCCCCACAGGTCGTCGAGCCCGACGAGCGTGCCGGTCAGGGCCGCGGCCGGCGCCGCGAAGAACGGCGCGGCGCCGGCCGGCCTGAACCCGACCACGACGACGGCCCGTTGGCCGCGCGGATCGATGACGCTGGGCGCTCCGTGGGCGCCCTGGACGGCGGCGCGCCCTGGACCCGGTGAACCGGGTGGACCGACAGATCGGACCCGTCGGCGTACGTCCGGAACTCGTCCTCGTGCAGGTTGACCAGGAGCTGCATCGTGCCCGTCGGGACGATCCGCTCGTGCGCGTGCCCGAACTCGCCCGTGTAATAGGCGAACGAGGAGACGAAGGGCGCAAGCGGGCGTGCCGGTTGGTGGGTGGTGACCTGCATGATGCGCTCCAGCGTAGGTTGCCTACTGCCGGACGAGGGTCTCGCGGCGCTCGTCGTACCGCCAGGCGGACTCGGCGTCGGTCAGGTGGACGCCACCGATCCACCGGTCGATCCCGTTCAACCGCAGCTGGTCGGCTCGGCCGGCGAGGACCTCCCGACCCTGGTCGGTGAGCTCGACCGGGCGTTGCGGCGACCTCTCGTCCTCCCCGGCCGCAAGGAGCGGTTGACGCCCCGAGGCGAGCCCGGTGATGGTGGCGTAGCAGGACCAGTCACCGAGGTACGGCCGGCGTTCCCGTCGTCCGACCTCCTTGAACGCCGCGCCCGCGGTCGCGGCGCCGGCCTCGACGGCGAGCAGGATCCGTCGCTGGGTGAGGGAGAGCCCGTCCGAGAGGGAGGGGTACTCCCGCAGGAGCCGGCCGATCCCCTCGCCCAGGTAGCGCAGCACCGGCGATGATGCCCGCGCGATGCTCTCGAGCCCGGACGGGTCCGGCGCGGTGAATGCCGCCCATGCCGTCGAGGCCAGCTCGACCGCCTCGGCCGTCACGACGATCTCGTCCTCGCGGAGGCGCAGGAGGTCACCGGGCTCGAGCTGGCCGAGGCCACCGAAGTGCGCCACTCCTGGGTACTCACCCGCCGACACGAGCGACACCCGTTCCGGGTCCACGCCGAGTCGGCGCAGCCTGTCGAGGATCTCGATGATCTGCAGCTGGTCGTACAGGTCGGCCTCGAACCACAGCACCAGCTCGCCGTCCGCCGATTCCTCGAGGAGGTGGTCGCGCTCCTCGAATCCCTGCAGCACCGAGGGCTGGCTGCCCCAGTCGTTGCCGGCGATGAACGCCGCCCGCACCCGCCGTAGCTCGACGTCGCTCAGCCCGCCGGGAACCGGCCCGTCGTGCAGGACGTCGCGCCAGGGCAGGATCGGCGTCGTGATGCCGGCGGCCCGCAGCAGGTCCACGGTCGAGTCGCCGTTGGTCAGGTGGAGGACGCCGGCGCCGTCGGCCGGCTCGCCCGGCGTCCCGGTGTGGGTGTCCAGGTGGGCCCGCGCGGCGGCGTAGCTCTCGCCGGTCTTGTCCATGCGGGCGCGCACGCGGCGTTTGAATGCGGCATCTCTGGTCATGTCGACCCGTCTCCCTCGCAGGCCGCGCCAGCGTTCCCCAGCGAGGCTTCGCGCGGTCGCGGTGACAGGTGACCATGAGCCGCACCGAGGTCGGTTCCCCTTTGCCCCCTGGAAGATCCCGCTGGGAAGGATCACGGAGGTTGGGCGTCGTGCGTTCGCCGCGCTCACCCTAGACGACGGTGTGCGCACCCGTCAGGTGGCCGGATGGCTCCGCGGGCCCGCTCAGCGGCCGACCGCGTAGTTGACCATGCCGCGCGGGTTGGCGCCGGCGCCGAGCACACCGGTCTCGGGATCCCGGGTCACGGCGCACAGTCGACCGAGGCTCCAGGGACCGGAACGGGTGATGTCGTGGCCGCGGCGTTCGAGGCCGGCGATCACGTCGTCACCCAGGCGGTCCTCGACGACGAGGCTGCGCGGCTCCATCGTCCGGGGGAAGAACGAGCCGGGGAAGCTGCTGGTGTGCCAGGCGGGCGCGTCGATCGCCTCCTGCAGGGACATCCCGCCGGAGAGGTGGCGGAGCAGGAAGAGCAGCTGCCACTGGTCCTGCTGGTCGCCGCCGGGGGAGCCGCAGGCGAGCACCGGCCGCCCGTCGCGGAGGACGAGGGTCGGCGAGAGGGTGGTACGAGGCCGTCGGCCGGGCACGAGCGAGGACGGCAGACCCTCCTCCAGCCAGAACATCTGGGCCCGACTGCCCAGGCAGAACCCCAGCTCGGGGATGGTCGGCGAGCTCTGCAGCCATCCGCCGCTCGGCGTGGCGGAGATCATGTTGCCCCACTGGTCGACCACGTCGACGTGGCAGGTGTCGCCGCGGACCTGGCCGGAGGCCGAGACCGTGGGCTCGCCGGTGGTGCCCGAGAGGTCCCGGCTCGTGCCGCGTCGACCGGTGTAGGCCTCCGGGAGCCGGGGCGTGCGGCCCTGGGGCGTGCCTGGTCGCAGCTCACCGGAGGCGAGGGCGCCGACCAGGGTGGCCCGCTGCCGGGCGTACTGCTTCGACATCAGCGCCGGCAGCGGCGAGTCGAGCACGTCGCCGTACCACGCCTCCCGGTCGGCGAGCGCGAGCTTGAGCACCTCGGTGACGAAGTGGACGCCTCGCTCGCTGCCGAGGTCGAGGTCGTCGGGGTCGCCGAGCGCGTCGAGGATGCCGAGGGACTGCAGCAGGACCGGCCCCTGCCCCCATGCGGGCGTCTTGGCGACGGTCAGACCTTGCCAGTCCAGGGTGGCGGCGAGCTCCCACGAGGCCGACCAGGTGGCGAGGTCGTGGCCGGTCAGGAGGCCGCTGTGGTCACGGCCGCTCGAGTCGCGGAACGCCTGGCGTGAGAAGGCGTCGACGGCCTCGGCGACGAAACCTTCGCGCCACGCCCGGCGGGCGCCGTCGATCTGCTCCTCGCGGCCGGATCCCGCGGCCTCGCCCTCGCTGACGAGGCGTTCGAGCGTCGTGGCGTACGCGGGGTTGGCGAACAGCGCGTTCGGCTCCGGCGGCTTGCCGTCCTGCATCCAGAGCGCGGCGGACGTCGGCCAGTGCTCGGTGAACAGCTCCGCGACCTGTGCGACGGTGGTGCCGACCCGCGGGATCATCGGATGCCCGGCTCGGGCGTAGCCGATCGCCGCGTCGAGCACGTCGCGCAGCCGCCAGGTGCCGTGGTCACGCAGCAGGAGCAGCCACGCGTCGACGGCGCCCGGGATGGTCGCGGCCAGCGGTCCCGAACCCGGGACGAGGTCGAGCCCGAGGTCGCGGAAGTGCGCGATCGTCGCACCGGCGGGTGCG
This sequence comes from uncultured Actinomycetota bacterium, assembly GCA_963721745.1. Taxonomy (GTDB): domain Bacteria; phylum Actinomycetota; class Actinomycetes; order Propionibacteriales; family Actinopolymorphaceae; genus Thermasporomyces. The sequence continues at coordinate 78,513 of CAVRKO010000014.1, forward strand.
GATCCCTGCCCGCAGAGCACCTTGGGAATGTGGTCGTCGGCGGTCGCGACGATGGCCGGCACCTCGCCGCCGGGCCCGTTGAGGTGGGGTTCGACGACGTGGAGGACGAATCCCGCGCACGCGGCGGCGTCGAACGCGTTGCCGCCACGTTCGAGCACACCCATCGCGGACTGGGACGCCAGCCAGTGGGTGGAGGCCACCATCCCGAACGTGCCGCGGAGCGTCGGTCGGGTCGTGAATGTCATGCGTCGTCCTCCCGTGGCGGTACTGCCGGTGTGGGACCTGGATCGGTGAGGGCTGGGTTGGCCCCGGCTGGGTTGGCGGGTGCTTCCTTGGCGGGTGCTGGGCCGGCGAGGGCCGGTATGGAGCTGCCGGTGGCTCGGACGTCCGGTCCGCTGCCGTCGTCCTGGACCAGGTGACAGGCCACCCGGCGACCGGCGATCTCGCGCAGCGCGGGCACCTCGTCGACGCACCGCTGCTCGGCGACCGGGCACCGGGTGTGGAACCGACACCCCGACGGCGGGTCGACGGCCGACGGGATGTCGCCGGCGAGGACGACCCGGGTACGCCCGCGTTGGCGTCCGGGGTCGGGGATGGGCGCCGCTGAGAGCAGGGCCTGGGTGTACGGGTGCTTCGGTGCCTCGAAGAGCTGGGCGCTCGGCCCGTGCTCGACGAGCTGGCCGAGGTACATCACCGCCACCTCGTCGGCGAGGTACTCGACCGCGGACAGGTTGTGCGTGATGAACAGGCAGGCGAACCCGAGGTCGCGCTGCAGGTCGGTCAACAGGTTGAGTACGGACGCCTGGACCGACACGTCGAGTGCGCTCGTGGGCTCGTCGGCGACCAGCAGCGACGGCGACGACGCGAGCGCCCGGGCGATGCTGACCCGCTGGCGCTGCCCGCCGGAGAGCTCGTGGGGGTAGCGGTGGGCCAGCTCCGGCCGCAGGCCGACCCGGCGCAGCGCCTCGTCGGTGGCGCGTTCGCGGTCGCCGCGGGTCCGTGCGAGCCGGAGCAGCCGCAGTGGTTCGCTGACGATCGCCCCGACCGGGAGCCGCGGATCGAGGGAACCCGCCGGGTCCTGGAAGACGATCGCGACGTCACGGCGGTGGGGGCGCAGCGCGCGGCGTCCGAGGTGGCTGATGTCGGTGCCGTGCAGGCGTACGGTGCCCGACGTCGGCTCGAGCAGGCGTACGACGCACCGCCCGACGGTGGACTTGCCCGACCCGCTCTCGCCGACCAGGGCGACCACCGAACCACGGCGGATGGTGAGCGAGACGCCGTCGACCGCCCGGACCGGCCCGAAGTGCAGGACCAGGTCCTCGAGCTCCAGCACCGGGGCGGTCATCGGGCGGACTCCGGCTCGGGGGCGGAGTGGTCCACGCGGGTGGCGGGGTGCCAGCACGCGGCGAGGTGCGCGGGAGCGCCCGGTGTGCCCTCCAACCGCGGCTGACTCGACCGGCAGAGGTCGTCGGCTCCCGGGCAGCGGTCGGCGAACGTACACCGGTCGGGCTGCTGCTCGAGGACGGGTACGAGGCCGGGGATCTCGCGCAGCCGCTCGTCGTCGCCGCCCCTCCGCGCGGTCGGTATCGCCTGGAGCAGGGCGGCGGTGTAGTGGTGCCGTGGCCGGGCGAACAACTCGTCGACCCGGGCCTGCTCGACCACCCGGCCGGCGTACATCACCACCACCCGGTCGGCGATGTCGGCCACCACGCCGAGGTCGTGGGTGATGAGCAGCACCGAGGTGCCGAGGCGGTGGCGGAGGTCGCGGATCACGTCGAGGATTCCCGCCTGGACGGTGACGTCGAGCGCGGTTGTCGGCTCGTCGGCCACCAGCAGGGTCGGGTCGCAGGCGACCGCCATCGCGATGACGACCCGCTGCCGCATGCCGCCGGACAGCTGGTGGGGGTACTCGTCGACGCGCCGGTCCGGCGACGGGATGCCCACGAGGGCGAGCAGTTCGACGGCACGCCTGCGGGCGACGGAGCGGCTGAGCTTCTGGTGGGCGTGCAGCACCTCGGTGAGCTGCCGCCCGACGGTGAGCACGGGGTTGAGCGACGTCATCGGTTCCTGGAAGACGTACGTGATGTCACGTCCACGCAGCGGGCGCAGCACGCGGTCAGATGCGCCGACGAGCTCTCTGCCACGGAGCCGGACGGATCCCTCGACGGCCGCGCTGCCGGGAAGGAGACCCGCGAGGCTCATCGCGGTCACGCTCTTGCCACAGCCGGACTCGCCCACCAGGGCGACGATCTCACCCGCCGCGACGTCGAGGTCGACCTCGTCGACCGCGGACACCGTGCCGTCCTCGGTACGGAACGAGACGCAGAGGTCCCGCACCTCGAGGACGGGGGACGCCGCGCCCTCCGCGACGGCGGGCGGTGTCGGGGCCGGCGTGGGTACGGCGTTCATCGGCGGCTCGACTTCGGGTCGAGGGCGTCGCGGAGTCCGTCGCCGAACAGGTTGAACGCCAGCGCCACGAGCATGATCGCCACGCCCGGGATGATTGCGGTCCACGGCGCCCGCGAGGCGTACTGCTGGGCGTCCGCGAGCATCGTGCCGAGGCTCGGCTGTGGCGGCCGGATGCCGAGTCCGAGGAACGACAGCACGGCCTCGCCGAGGATCGCGACCGGGATGGCGACGGTCGCCTGGACGATGATCGCCGACGTGGCGTTGGGCAGGATGTGGCGGGCGAGGACCCAGGCGTCGCTGGCGGACGACACGACCGAGGCGGCGACGAAGTCGAGTGCCTTGAGCCGGAGCGTCTCACTGCGCACGACCCGCACCATGCCAGGAATCTGTGCGATCCCGATGGCGACGGCGGCGTTCGTGAGACTCGGTCCGCGGATGGCGGCGAGACCGACGGCGAGGATGAGGAACGGGAACGCCAGCACGAGGTCGGTGAACCGGGAGATCACGGCGTCGAGCACGGGGGAGTAGCCCGCGGCGAGGCCGAGCGGCACTCCGGCCGCCAGCGCCACCGCCACGGCCAGCACGCTCGCCTCGAGCGAGGACCGCATGCCGAACAGGATCCGCGAGAAGAGGTCCCGGCCGAGGTCGTCGGTGCCAAGCAGGAATCCCGGCGTACCCGGAGGGGAGAATGCCAGGTCGAAGTGCGTCTGGTCGGGCGCGGACGGCGCCAGGAGGTTCGCGAGCAGGGCGCAGAGCACCGCGAGCGCGAGGACGACGAACCCCGCGAGGGCGAGCGGGTTGTGGGCCAGCCGGCGTACGACCCGGCGTCCCCGCAGGGGCCGGGCGGTCCGAGGAACGTCCGGTGTGACGGCGACGTCCGCCCCACTCATGCGGACCGCCCCCGCACCCTGATCCGCGGGTCGATCACCGAGTAGAGCAGGTCGACCAGGAGGTTGATGGCGATGTACGCCGTCGCCGTGACGAGGACGACCGCCTGGATCACGGGGTAGTCGCGCTGGAAGACAGCGTCGATCGTGAGCTTGCCGAAGCCAGGCAGGCCGAAGATCCGTTCGGTCACGACGGCGCCGGAGATGAGCGCGCCCAACTGCAGCCCGACGATCGTGACGACCACGATGAGGCTGTTGCGGAGAGCGTGCCGCAGGAGGACCGTCCGGCCGGGTAGGCCCTTGGCGCGGGCCGTGCGGACGTAGTCGGTCGACAGCGCCTCGAGCATCGACGAACGGGTCTGCCGCATGATCACCGCGGCGAGGCCGGTCCCGATCACGAGCGACGGCAGTACCAGGTGGTGCAGGTTCGCCACCGGGTCCTCGGCGAACGGCACGAATCCCGAAGCGGGGAAGAGCCGCACGGCAACCGCGAGGTACAGGATCGCGATCAGGCCGAGCCAGAAGTTCGGTATCGAGAGGCCGGCGAGGGCCGCGATGTTCGCGACCCATTCGGTGAGGCGGCCACGGCGTACGGCGGCCGCGACGCCGGCACCGACTCCCACCAGCGCGGCGATCGCGAGGGCGAGCACGGACAGCTCCAGCGTCACGGGCAGCGCAGACGCGAGCATCGACGTCACCGGCGTGTCCGTACGGATGGAGGTGCCCAGGTCACCCTTGAAGCTGTTGCCGACGAAGTGGAGGTACTGCGAGACGAGCGAGTCGTCGAGGCCGTACTTCGCCCGGATCGCGGCGAGCGATGCCGGGTCGCGTTCCTCTCCGGCGAACGCGAGCGCCGGATCGCCCGGAAGCGCACGCATGCCGAGGAACACCACGATCGTGGCGAGGACGAGCGTGACCGCCGAGTGCCACAACCGGTGGAGGAGATACGAACCCATCGGTTACTTCGCGAGACCCGCGCGGGCCACCCGGATGATGCCGTCGGGGTACACCTGCACACCCTGGACCGAGTTCGGACACTCCCGTGAGGTTGCGGGCGCGGTAGAGGTAGATGAGCGGCTCCTCCTCCCGCAGCTTCTTGGTCACCTGCCCGTAGAGGTCGGCGCGCTCCTTGGTGTCCTGGGACTGCCGCGCCCGGGTGAGCAGGTCGTCCAGCGCGGGGTCGGTGAAGCCGGCGACGTTCTGGCTGGCCTTCGTACCCACGAAGTTCGTGATGTTGGCGTCCGGGTCGACGCGGCCGGACCAGCCGAGCTGCAGCAGTTCGAAGTCGCCGCGGTCCTGCTGGTCGAGCAGGGTCGAGAACTCCGTCGGCTGGATCACGATCTCGAAGCCCGCTTCCTTCACCATCGCCTGCAGCGCCTGGGCGATGCGCAGGGTGTCGGGGGTGTTGGTGGCGAGCATCTCGATCTTGTACGGCACCTTCACGCCCGCGGCCTTCAGAAGCTGCTTGGCCTTGGCCGGGTTGTGGGGCGTGCACTTCTGCGCCTCGTCGGAGGTGTACTCCGTGGCGGGGGACACCGGACCGCACGCGACGGAGTAGATGTCGTTGAAGACCGTCTTGACGAGGGTCTTGCGGTCGACGGCGTAGTCGAACGCCTGCCGGACGCGCGGGTCCTTGGCGTGGGGCTTGTCGATCGCCTTGGCTGTCGTCGTCACGCCGTCGACGTTGCCGATGTTGAACGTCACGCCCTGGTAGCCGAGGCTCTCGGACTCGAGCAGCGTGACCGACTGCTCCTTCGACAAGGCGGGAACATCCTGCGTGGACACGCTGTCGGCGACCTGCGCGTCACCCGAACGCAGGTTGGCGGCGCGGATGCTCGCGTCGGTGATGACGCGGTAGACGATCCGGTCGAGGTAGACCTTGGAGGCGTCGTAGTAGTGCGGGTCCTTCGCCAGCTCGATGGAGTTCTGCGCCACCCGCTTGACGACCTTGAAGGCGCCGACACAGACCGGTGCGGTGGAGAACTTGTCGCCGAGCTTGTCGAGCTGGGCCGGGCTCATCACCATGCCGGCGCGGTCGGCGAGCGCCGCGGTGAGCGGCGCGAACGGCGCGGACAGGTGGATGACGACGGTCTCGGCGTCCGGTGCCTCGACCTTGGTGATCGGACCGAGCTCGCTCACCCGGGCGGACTCGGGCAAGGTGAGGTTGCGGTCGATCGACTTCTTCACGGCCGCGGCGTTGAACGGCGTGCCGTCGCCGAACTCGATGCCGGTGCGGACCTTGATCGTCACGGTCTTGCCGTCGTCGCTCGTCGTCGGGAGCGCGGTCGCGAGCTGGGGCACGATCTTCGCGTCGGCGTCGGTGTCGTACAGCTTCTCGCAGGTGGCGTTGAAGATGTAGCGGCTGTAGAGCGAGCGGGCGAGCGTCGGGTCGAGCAGGTCGGGGTCGGCCGACAGCGCGAGGGTGAGGACGCCGCCCTTCTTGACCGCGGCCGCGTCGGCCGGCTTGCCGACGTCGGTGGGTCGGTCCGCGCCGGTGTCGCCGCTGCCGGGCTTGGCCCCGGGTTTCCCGGAGTCCGTACCCGCGTCCTGACCGACCGGCGAGCACGCCGCCGCGAGCAGGACGGCGGCGGCCGCCGCGCCGAGGACCCGCGCGACCGCCAGGGCCCGCGGCCTCGTGCCGACCACCGGGGATGTGGCTGGGACCTGGGAACGGCTGACCACTGGCATCCGACCACCCTTATCCGTCGTGACATCGCCTCTCGTGCCGAAGCACTGCGACATTGGACCCGCAGGGGCGGGTTCCTGACAAGTGGTGCACGGCTGTCCGCACGCACCGGTTCAGGAATTTCACATCGCCGACACAGTCGCGGTTATCAGAGCCTGGAGGCCGCGCCTACGGCGCGTCATACGGTCCGGAACCGGCCACGGCCGGCGGGCTCGCGCCGGAGGCTGTCGGTACGGGTTGGCAGGATGTGCGGCATGACGGTGGAGGCGGTGATCTTCGACTGGGGCGGCACGCTGACCCCCTGGCACACGATCGAGTTCGGCGACCAGTGGCGCGCCTACGCCCATGCCTACGACCCCGCCCACGACGACACGGTGGCTGCCGCCCTCGCCGCGGCGGAGGCGGAGGCCTGGCGGGTGGCGCGGGAGGAGCACCGGGCCACGTCGTTCGAGACGATCATCAGGGCGGCCGGGCTCGAGCCGTCCGGGCCGGGGCACGAGCGCGGCGTGGCGGCCTACCGCGAGTGGTGGGAACCCCACACCTACACCGACCCTGACGTCGTCCCGCTTCTCACCGCGTTGCGTGACCGCGGCGTCAAGGTCGGCGTCCTCTCCAACACGGTCTGGCCGCGCGACGACCACGAGCTCGTCTTCGCGCGCGACGGGGTGCTCCACCTGATCGACGCGGCCGTCTACAGCAGCGAGATCGATCACACCAAGCCCCACCCGGAGGCGTTCCTGGCCGCGATGCGCGCGGTCGGTGTCGACACCCCTGAGGCGTGCGTCTTCGTGGGCGACCGGCTCTTCGACGACATCCACGGCGCGCATCAGGCCGGGATGAGGGCGGTGCACCTTCCGCACAGCGACATCCCGGCCGTGCAGCGCGGGCACATCGATGGCACCCCCGACGCGGTGGTGCAACGCCTCGCCGAGCTCCTGCCCCTCGTCGACGGGTGGCGGACCGCGTCGTGAGCGCACGGACCCCGGTCGGCGGGCCGCGGCGCCGGGCGGCGTGGTCATCAGCCCGGCCGACCTGGTTGGCGTCGAGCGGCCAGCCGGAAACGGCCGCCCTGGTTGACCCCGGGTCCCTGCACCGCTCCGATGTCGATCAACAGGTGACGACCACGACCGTTCGTCCGAACGCGCTGGACGTCCGAACAGCTTCGGGGGTGGGACCATGGCCGCGATCGACCGGCGCGGATTCCTGGGCAGGTTGGGGCTGGCGGCAGGAGCCGGTGCGCTCGGCATCGAGACGCCCGCACTGACCGGACAGGTCGGCGCGGAGGCTGCGGAGGCAGCTGAGGGCAAGCACGCCGACGGCCCGTTGTGTCTGTACGACCTCACCCATCTCTACGCGCTCGACCTCGCCGAACCGGCGCAGGCGGCCCGCGCCTACGACGAGCTGCACTTCGTCGCCACGTTGCAGGGCATCGTCAACCGCACCTTGCCCCGGCTCTACGTCCATTTCGTCGACCACAGCGAGCTCGGCGACATCGACGTCGACGCCTACTGGCTGGACGAGATGCGGGCGAAGGAGGGCTTCCTGGCCGGTCGCCCGCTCCGCCCGATCGAGTCGCTGGACGCACTGGTGTCGGCGTTCCGGCCGATGCTGCGCGGCGCCGTGGTGTGGGACCCGTCCGTACCCGCCACGTCCAACGTCGCCTCGACCGTCGCAGGCGCACGTGACCTGGTGGCCGTACGGTACGACCCGTCGCCCGGCTCGCTCTATCGCACGTTCGTGGGCGTCGCCGGCCCGCTCCGCCTGCCGCCGGTCGTACGCCTCCTCCGCGACGACGGCACGCCGCTCTTCACCGGGAGCGGCACGATTCCGGGGACCGACCGGACGTCCACCGGAAGCGCCAAGTGCGACGCCTATCTCTGGGCCGCGGAGCACTACCTCCGCACCGGGCGCAGCACCCCGGACTACGGCTACTTCCTCGACGCCTACTGGCTCGGGAACCCCCAGGGCAAGCTGCAGCAGACGCTGCTCACCAACCACGACTTCCTCGTCTCGCGCCGCGGCTTCTTCTTCGACCTGCTGCCCTGGGACGACGAGACGCCGGTCGACGATCCGGACCAGCCGGTCGGCACCGACCAGCGCACGCTCGAGGAACTCCTCCGCATCGGCTACGACCGCACCGGCGGGGGCGTCCTGCCCGTGCACGGTTTCGTGCCGTGGGGCTACAAGTACACGACGGTCGAGCCCGCGGGTGGCCACCACGACCCGGTGCCGACCGAGTGGCGGTTCGTGCAGGTGGCCTCCGCCTACAACGCCTATCTCGACGCCGATGCCGAGAACCTCGACGCCATGGCCAACGCCTCGGTGTTCCGTCATGCGCCGCTGCAGGAGCACTATCCCCAGCCGCCGCGTCCGGACCTCGCCGACCTGAAGGAGCGCGGCTACGTCGACGCCGCCGGCGCGGTGGTGCCGCGCAGGTACGTCATGTTCTACGTCGGCGACTACGACTCGGCCGCGTGGGTCTACCAGGTCATGCCGTACGTGTGGGACGACCCCGGGCGCGGCACGGTGCCGCTCAACTGGGCGCTGAACCCCAACCTCGCGGCGAGGATGCCGGTGGCCCTCGAGCGCACCCGTCGTACCGCATCTCCCCAGGACACGTTCATCGCGGGCGACAGCGGCGCGGGCTACGTCAACCCGGGCATGCTGGTCGAGCCACGCGAGTTCTCCGGACTGCCGTCGGGCGTCGACGCGTGGCGCGCCCACTGCCGCCGGCACTACCTGCGCTGGGACGTCACGGTGACCGGGTTCGTCATCGACGGGTTCGCGCCGGGCATGGACGCCGCGACGATGGAGGCCTACTCCGACTTCTCGCCGGGAGGCTTCGCCGCCCAGAAGGTCGAGCCGATGGGACTGGTGGGGGATACGCCGTACGTCCGGATGGGACCCGACATCCCGAGGGCCGACGTCCCGACCGCGGCGGAGGCACTGCAAGGCGCCCTTGACGGCGACCTCACGGCGCCGCCGGCCGCCCCTGAGTTCCACAGCGTGCGCACGATTCTGATGTCGCCGACCTGGCACCGGGAGGTCGTCGACCTGGTGGTCGCCCAGGTGCCCGACGCCGCGCTCGAGATCGTCGACGCGCACACGTTCTACGCGCTCGTCCGCCAGCACCTCACGCCCGGCTGACGCCCGAGGTTGTCAGCGTGCTCTGGCCTGCTTCTCGGGAAGTCCCGGAAACGCCACGGGCGTACCGCCCCACGCGAGCCGGCGGGCGGCGCACGTGCGGACCAGACGGGCGGCGAGCAGCCGGAGGTCTTCCGTCCGCGCTCCGGCCACGAGATCGGCGAACACCGCGGCGCAGCCGTCCTCGAGGTGCAGTGCCAACCGCCGGGCGCTCGCCGCGCCGGTGACCTGGAACGGCAGCTTGTACGCCGCGTCGGCCGCGACCGGTGCGGCGTCCCGCGCGCGCAGCAGTCCCGTCAGCTGGTCGCGCAGCTCCTGGTACGTCGTATAGGTCTGCCGGCCACGGGCCTCGTCCTCGCCACCGAGCTTCGGGCCGAGAACGCCGTACCCCCACTGCGCCGCATGGACCCCGGCCAGCGCCTGCTGCAGGGCAGCGATCTCGACCTCGCGGGCGCTCATGCCGGCCCCTCTCCGAGCGCGGCGACATGGGTCGCCTCGCAGGCGGCGATCGAGGCGAGCAGCCGGGCGTGTTCGGCACCCTTGACCGTACGCACGTCGGAGTCCCGTCCGGTGGCGGCGAGTTGCTCGGCGGCCGAGAGCTTCGCGACGGCCTCGGCACCTGAGCCGGGAACGCCGGCAGTCGCGGTCGCGTCCGGGCTGGCGGTCGCCACGGGAGCCGCCGGCGCCGCGTCCGGGTGGGCGGCGGCGGTCAGAGCCTCGAGGTGCTGCTGGTGTCGGGCGACGAACGCACCGAGCCGGGCCTCGAGGTCGGGATGCCGGGCCACGGTGGCGGCGTACGACGCGAGGAGGCGGGACTCGTTCTCGGCCGCGGCGTCGAGCACCGGGAGGTCCGGGTCGGGAGCAGGTCGCCGCGCGGCTGCCGACTTGGTGGATCCGGGCTGGGGGCGGTCGCGGTCGGGGCCGGTGCACGAGGCGACCGGGACGACCAGGACTCCGGCGGCGAGAGCGGTGTGTAGGACCCGCCGCCGAGTCGGGTCCGTCGGTCGGTCGGGAGGGCCGGCGGGACCGTCCGTTGGCGATGTCACGGGCGCGACGTTACCCGAGCCTTCTGAGGCCGCACGGTCCTTTGTCCTAGTGCCGACCGCCCTGTGTACACGGGGTCACCGCCAGGATCGACAGCCCTGGTCGACCACCTCGGTCGGGCAGTGATCCGACCACTGTCAACCCGACCTGGACGCGGTTTGATCGGCTTTTCGTGCGACAGGTACGCTGACCTCGCCGGTGTCGGCCACGGCAACGCAGGTGGGTGCGGGATCGCGCGGATTCCACCGTTTCTGGTGGGCAGTCCTCATTCGCCCGGTATTCCACCCGGCTCGTGGCCACGACATCGCAAACGGCGCCGGGTTCCCGTCCGACGACGAACCCGCGGCACGCATGCGGCGCCCACCCGGGGTCTCACGGCTCCGCCGGGGCGCACAACTGGAGAGAGGAGGCCACGCGGTGAACGGCTCTGCGGCTCGTGACCGGGTAGCCGACTTCCTCGTGCCCGTTCTCGACTCCACCGGCCTCGACCTCGAAGGCGTCGACCTCATCCCTGCTGGCAGGCGTACCGTCCTGCGGATCGTCGTCGATGCCGACGGTGGCGTGACCCTCGACCAGATCGCCGACACGTCCCGAATCGTGGCCAAGGCGCTGGATGCAAGCGACGTCATGGGCGCCCGCGCCTACACCCTCGAGGTGACCTCGCGCGGCGTCGACCGGCCGCTGACCGCGCCCCGACACTGGCGCCGCAACGCGGGCCGCCTCGTCAAGGTCGTGAACGCCGACGGCAGCCAACTGCTCGGCCGCGTCGTCGCGGCCGACGACACCGGCGCCGAGCTCGAAGTCGACGGCCAGCAGCACCGGATCACCTATGCAGGCGTCGCCAAGGCCCGGGTACAGGTGGAGTTCTCCCGATTGTCGGGAGATGCCGACGCGGACGTCGAGCCTGGCGACGCCGACGAGGAGGGGTGAGCCGATGGACATCGACATGGCGGTCCTGCGCGCTCTCGAACGTGAGAAGGACATTCCGCTGGACGCGGTCGCCGAGGCGATCGAGCAGGCACTCCTGATTGCCTACCAACGCACCGAGGGCGCCCAGGCGCACGCGAGGGTCGAGCTCGACCGCCGCACCGGACACGTCACGGTCTGGGCCCGCGAGGTCGACGAGGAGGGCAGCACCGCCCGCGAGTGGGACGACACGCCCACGGGCTTCGGGCGGATCGCGGCGACCACCGCCAAGCAGGTGATCCTCCAGCGGCTGCGCGACGCCGAGGACGACCACATGTACGGCGAGTTCGCCGGCCGCGAGGGCAACATCGTCTCGGGCGTGATCCAGCAGGGCAAGGACCCGCGCCTCGTCCACGTCAACCTCGGCAAGCTCGAGGGCGTCCTGCCGCCGCAGGAGCAGGTCCCCGGCGAACGCTACGAGCACGGGCTGCGGCTCAAGTGCTACGTCGTCGCCGTACGCAAGGGGTTCAAGGGTCCGCAGATCACGTTGTCGCGTACGCATCCCAACCTGGTCAAGAAGCTCTTCGCCCTCGAGGTGCCCGAGATCGCCGACGGCACCGTGGAGATCAGCGGGATCGCCCGCGAGGCGGGGCACCGGACGAAGGTCGCGGTGCGCTCCCACAACCCGTCGGTCAACGCGAAGGGCTCCTGCATCGGCCCGGTCGGCGTCCGCGTCCGTAACGTCATGAACGAGCTGCACGGCGAGAAGATCAACATCGTCGACTGGTCCGAGGATCCGGCGGAGTACGTCAAGCAGGCCCTGTCGCCGGCCCGGGTCACCGAGGTCCACGTCGTCGACGCGGCCGCGAAGTCGGCCCGGGTCATCGTTCCCGACTACCAGCTGTCGCTCGCGATCGGGCGCGAGGGACAGAACGCCAGATTGGCCGCGCGCCTCACCGGCTGGCGGATCGACATCCGGCCGGACACCGAGCAGGTCGAGCCGCCGAAGGCGACGTCACCGGAGGCAGCGGCATCCGGAGACGCGGACGCCGAGCCGGCCTGACGGCGATCTCGCCTGTCGTCGTACCGGCCTGACGGCGATCTCCCCCGACCGAAGCGAGTCGGCCGGTGCGCCTCGCGCGATGTCGGGAACATCCCATGTCCCAGGCCGCGTTCGAGTCTGTTGCCGGTCACGGATGATCTGTAGTGGTGGGCGAGAGCGCACGCGGGTCGGGGGTCTGGGTACACTCTCCCAAGGTGGGTCGTACAGGTCGGGAACCTCAAACACGTCCGCACGTGGTGCGGACGTGTGTCGGGTGTCGGCATCGTGCGGCTAAGTCCGAACTGCTCCGAGTCGTTCTCGCACGGGATGGTGCCACTGCGTGGCTCGTCCCAGATGTCTCCGGCCGCGCGCCTGGGCGTGGGGCGCACCTGCACCCCACACGAGACTGCCTCGGACTCGCTGAGCGGCGACGCGCGTTTCCGCGTGCGCTGCGCGCCGAGGTCCCGGTCGGTCTCGAGGTGCTCCGCCAGCACGTCGAGCAACTGGATGCCGAAGAGCGGGGCGAGACGACCACCTCCCAGGCGGCCGGCCGACCGGCGCTGGGAGCAACCGCATCACCAGAACAGAAACGCTGCCTGAACCCAGGCAGTGCCTTGAACACAGAAGGTGGGTCGAGCGGCTCATGAGCACTCGATGAGAACCGAGCGATGAGCACGCCTAGGAACTAGCGGCCTGGATCCGAGAGGGAGCCCGGGCCGGCAAAGGAGAGCAGTGGCAAAGGTCCGGGTCTACGAACTCGCCAAGGAGTTCGGCATCGAAAGCAAGGCCGTCATGGCCAAGCTCCGAGATATGGGTGAATTCGTACGATCGGCGTCGTCCACCGTCGAGGCGCCCGTCGTACGCAGGCTCAAGGAGTCTTTCGCGGCCGACTCAGGCGGTGGCAAGGCCGATGGCAAGGCATCGGCTAAGAAGGCCGCCAAGAAGAAGCCCACGCCGGCGGAGCCCCAGGCGGCGCCCGCCGAGTCCATCGCAGAAGCTGCCCAGCGCGAGCAGGTCCAGGTCGACGGTGCCAAGCCGGCCCCGCCGCGTCCCGCGCCGCCCGCGAAGTCCCCGGCCGCTCCCGCTGTCGAGACGCCCACGCCCGATCTGACCGAGGCACGTCCCGAGTCGCCCGACATCGCCCAGCCGAGTGCGCCGCGTCCGGCCGCCGAGGCTGAGGCCGAGCAGCCGGCGGCGCGTCAGGCCGAGCCCCGTCCGGCGCAACCGCGACCGGCCGAGCCGCGGTTCACCGAGCCCCCACGTGACACGGCCCGTCCGGGCCCTGCACCGCGTCCTGGTCCGGCGGGTGCGCGTCCGCAGCGTCCTGGCCCCGGTGGTCCCGGTGCGGGTGCTCGTCCGCGTCCGGGCGGAGACTCCGCCCGCCCGCGTCCGGCGGCCCCGCGTCACGGTGCCGGCCCCCGGCCGGGCAACAACCCGTTCACCTCGACCACCGGCATGCGCGGTCCACGTGACCGTTCCGGACCTGGTGGTCCCCGCCGTGAAGACGGCGGCGGCGTGCCGGGAGCTCCGCGTCCCGGTCCGTCGACAGTGCCCGACCGTCCGGAGAGCAGTGGCGACCGTCCTGGTGGCCCGCGTCCGAACCCGGGCATGATGCCGTCCCGTCCCGCGCCCGCGGGCCGCGGCGGTCCTGGTGCCCGCGGCGGCGGTCCCGGCGGTCGTAGCGGCGGTGCCGGCGGCGGTCCCGGTGGTCGCAGTGGCGGTCCCGGCGCCCGCACCGGTGGTCCCGGTGGTCGTGTCGGCGGTGCACCTGGTGGCGCCGGTCGCGGCGGTCCGGGTGGTGGCGGTCGCGGCGGTCCCGGCGGTCGTCCCGGCGGTGGCGGCGGTGCGCCTGCCGGCGCTCCTCCGCGCGGCGGTTTCGGTGGCGGTCGCGGCGGAGGCGCGCGCGGCCGTGGCGGAACAGCCGGTGCCTTCGGGCGTCCGGGTGGTCCCGCCCGGCGTGGACGCAAGTCCAAGCGGCAGAAGCGGCAAGAGTTCGACAACATGCAGGCGCCGTCGATCGGTGGCGTCCGCGTCCCGCGCGGCGACGGCACTCCGGTCCGCCTGCCACGTGGTGCGAGCCTCACCGACTTCGCCGAGCGCATCGGTGCCGACGCGGCGTCCCTCGTCCAGGTGATGTTCCACCTCGGCGAGATGGTCACCGCCACGCAGTCGGTGAGCGACGAGACCCTGCAGCTGCTGGGTGCCGAGCTCAACTACGACATCCAGGTCGTCTCGCCCGAGGACGAGGACCGCGAGCTGCTCGAGTCGTTCTCCATCGAGTTCGGTGAGGACGAGGGCGAGGACGTCGACATGCAGGCGCGGCCGCCTGTGGTCTCCGTCATGGGCCACGTCGACCACGGTAAGACCAAGCTGCTCGACGCGATCCGCGGCGAAGATGTCGTGGCCGGCGAGGCCGGTGGCATCACGCAGCACATCGGTGCCTACCAGTCCGCGACCGAGGTCGACGGGGTCGAACGCAAGATCACCTTCATCGACACCCCGGGCCACGAGGCGTTCACCGCCATGCGTGCCCGTGGTGCGCAGTCGACCGACATCGCCGTTCTGGTGGTGGCGGCTGACGACGGTGTGATGCCGCAGACCATCGAGGCGCTCAACCACGCCAAGGCGGCCGGCGTACCGGTCGTGGTCGCGGTCAACAAGATCGACGTCCCCGACGCGGACCCGAGCAAGGTGCGCGGCCAGCTCACCGAGTACGGCCTCGTGCCCGAGGAGTACGGCGGCGACACGATGTTCGTCGACATCTCCGCGAAGGCGCGGACCAACATCGACGGACTGCTCGAGGCGATCGTCCTCACCGCCGACGCCGCGCTCGACCTGCGGGCCAACCCCGAGCAGGACGCGCAGGGCATCGCGATCGAGGCACACCTCGACAAGGGTCGCGGCCCGGTCGTGACCGTGCTCGTGCAGCGCGGCACGCTCTCGGTCGGCGACTCGATCGTCGCGGGACCTGCCTACGGGCGGGTGCGCGCCATGCTCGACGAGCACGGCGAGCCTGTGGAGACGGCCACGCCGTCCCGGCCGGTGCTGGTGCTGGGTCTGTCCACCGTTCCGGGCGCTGGTGACAACTTCCTCGTCGTCTCCGACGACCGGGTCGCTCGCCAGATCGCGGAGAAGCGGGAGGCGCGCGAGCGCAACGCTTCGTTCGCCCAGCGTCCGCGCAAGCGGGTCAGCCTCGACAACATCACCGACCTGCTCGCCGAGCGTCAGGCGCTCAACCTGATCCTCAAGGGCGACGTGTCGGGTTCGGTCGAGGCCCTCGAGGACGCCCTGGCCAAGATCGATGTCGGCGACGAGATCGAGCTTCGGATCCTTCACCGCGGTGTCGGTGCGGTCACCGAGAACGACGTCAACCTCGCCACCATCGACAACGCGATCATCATCGGCTTCAACGTCCGGGCGCAGGGTCGTTCGGTCGAGCGGCTCGCTGATCGCGAGGGCGTGGAGGTCCGCTACTACTCGGTCATCTACCAGGCCATCGAAGAGGTGGAGGCAGCCCTCAAGGGGATGCTCAAGCCGGAGTACGAAGAGGTCCAGCTCGGCACCGCAGAGGTGCGCGACGTGTTCCGCTCGAGCAAGTTCGGCACGATCGCCGGCTGCCTCGTCCAGAGCGGGACGATCCGGCGCAACTCCAAGGCCCGGCTGCTCCGCGATGGCACGGTCGTGCTCGAGAGCACCGACATCGCGTCGCTGCGAAGGTTCAAGGACGACGCCACCGAGGTCCGCGAGGGCTTCGAGTGTGGTCTGACGCTGAACAACTTCAACGACGTGAAGGTCGGCGACGTGATCGAGACGTTCGAGATGAGGGAGAAGCCGCGCGGCTGAGGGTTGTGATCGGTGTCCTGGCGGCACCTACGTGACGGACTGCTCGCAAGCTCGCTCTTACGTCTCGTCACGTAGGTGCCGCCACGACACCTTCACCTCTGTCGACGGCAGTGTGGGGACGGGGGTGCCTCCGGCATGTCTCCGCTTCGGCGTCGGTCGGCGGCGGAGGGTTGCGGGGGAGCGGCGCCGGGTTGACGTGTGCCCGGGTTGTCCGAAAGGTGAACGGTGCGTACGCCGGCTCGCGTTCGCGCGGTGGGAGGCGACGGTGTTCACTGGGACCCTGTGCGTGGACCTGCGACTCGGCGACGTCCGGTCGCTGAAGCAGAAGCGGTCGATCGTACGCCCGATCGTGGCCGAGGTGCAGCGACGGTTTTCCGTCTCTGTCGCCGAGACCGGACACCACGACCTCTACCGCCGGGCAGAGATCGGTGTTGCGGTGGTGAGCGGGGACGGAGTCCGGTGTCGCGACCTGTTGGACACGGTTGAGAGGATGATCGTCGGCCGACCGGAGGTCGAGGTGTTGTCCGTGCGCCGGCAGCTGTTCTCCACCGAGGACTGACGATGCCGTCGCTCGAACCGGACAACGGTCGGCAACCGGACAGAGACCGTTCAGGGAGAGGATGGTCATGAACCAGACGCGGGTGAACCAGCTCGCTGACCGGATCCGCGTCATCGTCGCGGAGATGTTGGAGCGCCGGGTCAAGGACCCGCGGCTCGGCTTCGTGACGGTGACCGAGGCCCGGCTCACCGGAGACCTGCGCGAAGCCACGGTTTTCTACACCGTGTTCGGCGGCGACCAGGACCGGATCGGTACCGCCGTGGCGCTGGACAGCGCGACCGGACTGATCCGGTCGGAGGTGGGCCGCCAACTCGGGCTCAGGCACACACCGAGCCTGGCGTTCGTTCCCGATGGGGTACCCGAAGCCGCGGCGCACATCGAGGACCTGCTCCGCCAGGCGCGGGAGTCCGACGCCGAGGTGGCCCGGCGGGCTTCGAGAGCGGCCTACGCGGGGGAGTCCGACCCGTACCGTCCCGAGCCGGAGGACCCGGACACGGAGGCCCGGTAACGGCAAGGATCGGCACGACGCGGACGATCCTGGACGAGGAGTGACATTGGCGGTCGATGGGATCGTCGTGGTGGACAAGCCGGCAGGCTGGACGTCCCACGACGTCGTGGGGAAGATTCGCCGGCTCGCCCGGACCCGCCGGGTGGGTCACGCGGGCACGCTGGACCCGATGGCGACCGGCGTACTCGTCCTCGGCGTCGAGCGTGCGACCCGCCTGCTCGGCCACCTCGCGCTGACCGAGAAGACGTACGAAGGAACCATCCGGCTCGGTGTCTCCACCCACACCGACGACGCCGAGGGTGCAGTGGTGGGTCGGGTACCGGCGGGACATCTCGCGGTCGAGCAGATCCAGGAGGGGATCGGCGCGCTGACCGGCGAGATCCAGCAGGTCCCTTCATCGGTGTCCGCGATCAAGGTGGCCGGCGAGCGCGCCTACCGCCGGGTGCAGCTGGGGAAGTCCGTCGACCTGCCGGCGCGGTCGGTCGTCGTCCGGAGCTTCGAGCTCCTCGGCGTGAGGCGCGAGAGCGACGTCCTCGACCTCGACGTGCGGGTCGTGTGTTCCAGCGGCACCTACATCCGGGCGCTGGCCCGTGACCTCGGCGCGGGCCTGGAGGTGGGTGGTCACCTGACCGCGCTCCGGCGTACGCAGGTCGGTCCCTACGGCCTCGAGCAGGCCAGGACGCTCGAACAGCTCGAGCAGGACTTCGCCATCCTCCCGATCGCGGACGTGGCCGCCCGGACGTTCCCGCGTTACGACGTCGACGACTCGACCGCCCGCCTGGTGGCGTTCGGCCAGAAGCTGCCCGGCGTCCACGTCGGCAGCGGGCCGGTCGGAATGTTCGCACCGGACGGGACATTCCTCGCGTTGTACGAGGACACCGACGAGGGTGCCCGGCCGGTCGCGGTGTTCGCCGGATGACCCGGGCCGCGGCTGGGTACGGGCGTACCTCCGGCGGCGCGAGCCCTGACATCTGGCACGCTTGACCACGGTAGGACAGGTAGCGGCTCACACGGAGACGGCAGGTAGGGCAGGCCGGCGCCGCCCACGACCAACGACGGAGACCACGGATGCAGCGCTGGCATGACCTCACCGATGTGCCGCACGACATCGGGCCGACGGTCCTCACGATCGGCGTCTTCGACGGCGTGCACCGCGGTCACCAGCGGGTCATCGGGCGCACGGTGGAGCTGGCCCGAGAACGGGGCGGCCTCGCGGCGGTGGTGACGTTCGACCCACACCCGATGGCGGTCGTACGTCCCGACGCGGTGCCCCCGCTGCTCGCGACCCTGCCGCGGCGGATCGAGCTGTTCGAGGAGTACTCCGCCGACGCGGTGCTCGTGGTCGGGTTCGACGCCAAGCGCTCCCGGCAACCGGCGGAGGAGTTCGTCCGCGAGATCGTCGGTGCCCTGCATCCGGTCGCGATCGTCGTCGGCGACGACTTCCGCTTCGGCTTCAAGGCTGCCGGTGACGTCGCGCTGCTGCGCCGGCTGGGGGCGGAGCTCGGCTTCGACGTCGAGGGACTGTCCCGCCAGGATCCTGCCGCCGGCTCTGCGGCGTCCGCCTCTGCGGCGTCCGCCTCTGCAGCGTCCGACGACACCGGTGCCGACGACACCGGCATCGTGCGTACGGACGCCGTGTCGTCCACCGCCGTCCGTCAACGGCTGGCACAGGGCGACGTCAAGGCCGCACGCGACCTGCTCGGGCACACGTTCCGGGTCGACGGCGTGGTGGTCGAGGGCGCGCACCGGGGCCGCGAGCTGGGCTTCCCGACCGCCAACGTTCCCGCGGCACCTGGGATGGCCCTACCCGCCGACGGTGTGTACGCGGGCTGGCTGCAGGTCCTCGGCGACGCCCGGCCCGAGCTGGGCTCCGACCCGATGCCGGCGGCGATCTCCGTCGGCACCAACCCGCAGTTCGGCGAGGAGCCGCGCCGGGTCGAGTCGTACGTGCTCGACCGCGTCGACCTGGAGCTGTACGGACTCCCGGTGTCGGTGGAGTTCGTCGACCGGGTGCGTGGGCAGGAGCGCTTCGACTCGGTGGAGGCCCTGGTGGACCAGATCGGTACCGATGTCGAGCGGGTGCGCCAGGTGCTGGCCGAAGACCCTGCCGAAGGATGATCACGTCCGCCTGACGCGGGATCCCACGAAGCGCCGGGTATGTCCGCTCCCACTGGACGGACGCGACGGATACGTGCCGACGCCGCGTCGGGACCGTCCGATGCCAGGTCCCGGGCCGGTGGCTGGTAACCTGGCCCGTGCCGTACGCCGGCCGCGGACCGAGAGTGCCCAGGTGAACCCGCCCTGGCGCGCCGCGCAACGGAAATCCGGAGGGAGCATCGTGTCGCTCGACGCTGCGACGAAGAAGCAGATCATCACCGAGTACGCGACCAATGAGGGCGACACAGGCTCGCCCGAGGTGCAGGTCGCGATCCTCACGCATCGGATCAACCATCTGACCGAGCACTTCAAGACCCACAAGCACGATCACCACAGCCGCCGCGGGCTGCTGCTCCTCGTCGGACAGCGGCGCCGGTTGCTCAACTACGTCATGAAGGAAGACATCGCACGCTACCGCTCGCTGATCGAGCGGCTCGGCCTGCGACGATAACTCGACCGACCCGGGAGCGGCACGGTCTGAGCGCCGCTCCCGGTACCAGAAGAATCGGAGCGGTCAGCGAGACCCGGCAGCCAGGTCGCCGGTCCTCGGTAGTGGCCTCCGGGCAGCCCGACAGGGCGGTCGTCCCGGGAGCCTCGATCGAAGACCGGCACTCCGCGCCCGATGTTCGCAACGTGAAGACGGCCGCTCCCTGAAGCCACTAGGAGGGAGCCCCGTGGAGGGTCCCGGTATCCACGCAGCCGAAGCCGTGATCGACAACGGTCGCTTCGGCACCAGAAAGGTCCGGTTCGAGGCCGGACGCCTCGCTCAGCAGGCCGCGGGTTCCGCGGTCGCCTATCTCGACGACGACACGATGGTGTTGTCGGCGACGAGCGCCAGCAAGAGCCCCAAGGAACACTTCGACTTCTTCCCGCTCACGGTCGACGTCGAGGAGCGGGGCTACGCCGCAGGCAAGATCCCAGGCTCGGTGTTCCGCCGCGAAGGCCGCCCGAGCGAGGACGCGATCCTCACCTGCCGGCTGATCGACCGACCGCTGCGGCCGTCGTTCGTCAAGGGCCTCCGCAACGAGATCCAGGTTGTCGTCACCGTACTCGCGCTGAACCCCGACGCGATCTACGACGTACTCGCGATCAACGCCGCCTCGGCGTCCACCCAGCTCGCCGGCCTGCCGTTCTCCGGCCCCATCGGCGGCGTCCGGGTGGCGCTCATCGACGGCCAGTGGGTGGCGTTCCCGCGCGTGAGTGAGCTCGAGAACGCTGTCTTCGACATGGTGATCGCGGGCCGCGTGCTCGACGACGGCGACGTCGCGATCATGATGGTCGAGGCCGAGTCCACCGAGCAGACCTGGGGACTCGTCCAGGGCGGCACCCAGCCGCCGACCGAGGAGATCGTCGCCGAGGGTCTCGAGGCCGCGAAGGGCTTCATCAAGACGCTCTGCGCCGCGCAGTCCCAGCTGGCCGCCGCCGCGGCGAAGCCGACGGGCCAGTTCCCGGTCTTCCGCGACTACGAGGACGACGTGCTCGAGGCCCTGACCGGTGCCGTCCGCACCGAGCTGGCCGAGGCGCTCACGATCGGGCACAAGGCCGACCGCGAGGCTCGTCTCGAAGAGGTCAAGGCACTCGCCATCGAGCGCATCGGTGCCGACTTCGAGGGCCGCGAGAAGGAGATCGGCGCCGCGTTCCGTTCGCTCACCAAGACGCTCGTCCGCGAGCGGGTGATCGCCGACCAGGTCCGCATCGACGGGCGTGGGCTGACGGACATCCGGCCGCTCACCGCCGAGATCGAGGTCGTGCCCCGCGTGCACGGCTCGGCGATCTTCGAGCGCGGCGAGACGCAGATCCTCGGCGTCACGACGCTCAACATGCTGGCGCTCGAACGCCGGATCGGGCTGACGCTCGCCGAGGACACCACGAAGCGCTACATGCACAACTACAACTTCCCGCCGTACTCCACCGGTGAGACGGGCCGGGTCGGCTCGCCCAAGCGGCGCGAGATCGGCCACGGTGCACTCGCCGAGCGGGCGCTGGCGCCGGTGCTGCCGGCGCGCGAGGAGTTCCCGTACGCGATCCGCCAGGTGTCGGAGGCGATCAGCTCCAACGGTTCGACCTCGATGGGGTCGGTCTGCGCGTCCACGCTGTCGATGCTGAGCGCGGGCGTACCCCTGCGCGCACCGGTCGCGGGGATCGCGATGGGCCTGATCAGCGACGAGCGTGACGGCAAGACCGAGTACGTCACGCTGACCGACATCCTCGGCGCCGAGGACGCGTTCGGCGACATGGACTTCAAGGTCGCCGGCACCCGCGAGTTCGTCACCGCGCTGCAGCTCGACACCAAGCTCGACGGCATTCCCGCGTCGGTGCTGGGTGCGGCCCTCCAGCAGGCGCGCGAGGCCCGGCTCACGATCCTGTCGGTGATGGAGAAGGCGATCTCGACGCCGGCCGACATGTCGCCCTACGCGCCGCGGATCATCACGATGAAGATCCCGGTCGACAAGATCGGCGAGGTGATCGGGCCCAAGGGCAAGGTCATCAACCAGATCCAGGACGACACCGGTGCCGACATCAACATCGAGGACGACGGCACGATCTTCATCGGTGCCGTCGACGGTCCGTCCGCGGAGGCCGCTCGCAGCGTGATCGCGAGCATCGCGACGCCGACGATGCCCGAGGTGGGCGAGCGCTACCTCGGCACGGTCGTCAAGACCACCAACTTCGGTGCGTTCGTCTCGCTCGTACCCGGCCGTGACGGGCTGCTGCACATCTCCAAGCTGCGGGCACTCGCCGGTGGCAAGCGGGTCGAGAACGTCGAGGACGTCGTGAAGGTCGGCGACAAGGTGCAGGTCGAGATCGGCGAGATCGACGACCGCGGCAAGCTCTCACTGGTGCCGGTCGTCGAGGAGTCCGAGAAGACGGCCGCGCAGAAGTGAGCGCGCGCACCATGCGCTCCTCGGCCTCGGCCGGTCGGAAGCCATCCGGCACGACCAGGACCCTCCTCAAGGAGGGTGACGGCGGCGTCGTCCGCCGTACGGTCCTGCCGGGTGGCCTGCGGATCGTGACCGAGGCGATGCCGCAGGTGCGGTCGATCAGCTTCGGGGTGTGGGCTGGTGTCGGCTCCAGGGACGAGACACCGTCCCTCGCCGGCACCAGCCACTACCTCGAGCACCTGCTCTTCAAGGGCACGAAGCGCCGGGACGCGATGCAGATCTCGTCCGCGCTCGATGCCGTCGGTGGTGAGATGAACGCGTTCACCACCAAGGAGTACACCTGCTACTACGCGCGGGTGCTCGACGCCGACCTGCCGCTTGCCGTCGACGTCGTCTGCGACATGGTGGCGTCCTCCCTCATCGCGGCGGGCGACGTCGAGAGCGAGCGTGGCGTCATCCTCGAAGAGATCGCCATGCACGACGACGATCCCTCCGATGCGGTGCACGACGTGTTCGCGCAGCAGATGTGGGGCGACTCGCCACTCGGCCGGCCGATCCTCGGCACGGTCGACTCGATCAACGCACTGACCCGGCGCCAGATCGCGGGCTACTACCGGCGCCGCTACCGGCCGGACTCGATGGTCGTCGCGGTGGCGGGCAACGTCGAGCATCGTGCCGTCGTCCGTCAGGTGACCAGAGCGTTCGAGCAGGCCGGGTTCCTCGACACGGAGGCCGCTCCGATACCGCCCCGGATCGGCGGCGTCGGTCCCTCTCCGTCCACGGGCGCCGTACGCCTGGTCCATCGGACGACCGAGCAGGCCAACCTCGTCCTGGGCGTTCCCGGCCTCTCGCGTACCGACGAGCGCAGGTTCGTGCTCGGCGTCCTCAACGCCGCCCTCGGCGGAGGGATGTCGAGCCGGCTGTTCCAGGAGGTACGCGAGAAGCGCGGTCTCGCGTACGCCGTCTACTCGTTCGCGTCCAACTACGCCGACGCCGGCATGGTGGGCGTCTACGCCGGCTGCCTCCCGACCAAGATCGACGAGGTGCTCGATCTCTGCCGCGACGAGCTCGCCAAGGTGGCCGACAAGGGCATCACCGACGAGGAGCTGCAGCGCGGCAAGGGGCAGCTGCGGGGTGCGCTGGTTCTCGGCCTGGAGGACACCGGCTCGCGGATGGGCCGGCTGGCGAAGGCCGAGCTGGTCTACGGCGAGCTGTTGGCCGTCGACGACATCCTGGGCCGGATCGACGCGGTGACGCTGGACGACATCCGGCAGGTGGCGGGCGACCTGCTCGAGGCGGCGCCGACCCTCGCCGTGGTCGGACCGTTCGACGATCCCGACCGGTTCGCGACCGCGGTGCGCTGACCGACGCAAGGAGGCTGGACCGGTGCCGACGAGGGTGGGAGTCCTGGGTTCGCGCGGGCGCATGGGCGCCGAGGTGAGCCGGGCGGTCACGGCGGCGGACGATCTCGAGCTCGTCGCCGAGGTCGACCTCGACGACCCGCTCGACCGTCTCGTCGACAGCGGTGCGGAGGTCGTCGTCGACTTCACCCATCCGGACGCCGTGATGGACAACCTGCGGTTCTGTGTCGGCCACGGGATCCACGCCGTGGTAGGCACGACCGGCTTTGGTGACGACCGGTTGGCGACCCTGCGCGGGCTGCTCGCCGAGGCGCCGTCCGTGGGCGTCCTCGTCGCACCGAACTTCTCCATCGGCGCCGTCCTGATGATGCGTTTCGCCCAGGCGGCGGCCGCGCACTACGAGTCGGTCGAGATCGTGGAGCTGCACCATCCCCAGAAGGCGGATGCGCCGTCGGGCACGGCTGGCCGCACGGCCGAGCTCGTCACGGAGGCCCGCAAGGCCGCCGGTCTGGGCGATCCTCCGGACGCGACGACGCAGGAGCTCGACGGTGCCCGCGGTGCGCAGGTCGGCGGCGTACGCGTCCACAGCGTGCGGCTGGCCGCCCTGGTCGCCCATCAGGAGGTGCTCTTCGGCGGGCACGGCGAGACACTCACCATCCGGCACGACTCGCTGTCCCGCACGTCGTTCATGCCCGGCGTGCTGCTGGGGGTCCGCCAGGTGGCCGCCCACCCGGGCCTCACGGTCGGGCTCGAGCACTTCCTCGATCCCGCCTAGCCCGGCTGCACCGGCGCGTCGGTCGTGCGGCGCCAGGGGACCGGGTTCACCGCACCAGAGCCGCCCGGATGTCGCTGACCCGGACCAACGCGTAGACCCCGTCCCGGGCTACCAGGTGGTCCCTGATCGAGGGGCGCAGCCACTCGGGGATGCGTTCGAGGTGGACCAGGACCAGGTCCTGGGGCCGGGCCTGCGGCAACGTGTCGGGCGTGATCTTGCCGGGCGACAGGTCCCAGTAGTACGCGAGCCACCGGATCGCCCCGAACGAGATGTGCCACGCGTGCTGTTGTCCCTGCGGGGGCGGGTGGCTCGACACCAGGCGGCCGGCGGCCAGCGGCTGGTAGATGTACGTGCTGGCCACCGGGCCGGTCGCCAGCGCGGCGAACGCGACCGCCAGGGCAATCCCGACAGCCCCCGCACCGACCGTACGGCCGACCCGCGGCAGCCGCGACCAGGCGGCGTCGAGCAGGGTGGCCATGCCGACCACGCCGGGGATCAGCAGCGGGTACGGCCAGTAGTCGTGGATGAACGACCCGTTCGGCAACGCCACCACCCAGCCGATCGCGAACGCGGTCGCGATGCCGGTGAAAACGCGGGTCCGGCGGTCGACCAGGCCGGCAACGATCCCGACCGGAAGCAGGACGATGTACCACGCCGGAAGCAGTTGGCGGGCCCAGAACCACTGCCGGGCGAAGAACTCCCGCACCGTGAAGTCGCCGCCCTCCGTGCGGAACGCGGTCTGCGCGGCGAGGTTGCCGGCACCCGCGACACCCACCATGAACAGCAGGCTGCCGAGGACGCCGGCGATCATGCACGCCGCGACCGCCACCGTCACCCGGTCGATCCGGCGCCGGGCGGCGAGCAGCCACAGGCCGAGGACGGCCGCGAGGGCGATCCCCAGCCACGAGGCGAGCGCGCCCAGGAAGCTCGTCACGCAGGCGAGCCCGAGCAGCCACGGCGGCGGGTCGGGGCGCCTGCGCAGGTGGGCGATCGCCGCGGACATCGCCAGCAGCGGACCGAGATCGAACACGATCCGGGCGTACACCCAGAAGTACGCGGTCGCCACCATCAGGCCGAGCGCCAGCAGCACCGGCGTCCACGCGATGTCGAACGCGCGCAGGAGCGCGGCCGCGGCCGGGATCGCGAGAAGTCCCAGGAGGTAGGGCGCGAGCCGCATCTGGTACTCGCCGTCTCCGGGCAGCGCGCCGAAGAGCACGTCGAGGATCGTCGCGAGCGGGGGATGGTGGGCGTACGACTGGCCGTACGGTGCCATGTCGGTGGCGAACTGCGAGCCGACCAGCCCGTGCTCGGCGAGGTTGCGCACCTGGAGGGCGAAGCGGGAGAACACCCGGCCCTCGTGGTTGTCTGCGTACGGCGCGGCCAGCGTGATCGCCCAGGTGGCGGCGACGAGGGCGGTGAGGGCGGCGACGCCGAGCCAGCCCCATCGATCGGAGCGGTCGACGCGCCGCCGCGCGGGACCGGTCTCGGCGCGGTCGTCGATCGTGTCCGGGGCAGGGTTGGCGTGCACGGGCGACGACGCTAACAACCGGACGGGCGGGCCGGGTACGACACGCTGAATCCCGGCTGAACTCACGTCGAACACCAGCGGTCGGCCGGCGTCGGCGTGAGCGCCCACGCGGGTGGACTACCGTGGTGATCATGAGCTGGACAGTTCGGGACAGAACGGCTCTCGTGACCGGCGCCACGAGCGGGATCGGCCTCGAGCTCAGCGTGGAGCTCGCCCGCTGTGGAGCCCGCGTGGTCATGGTCGGACGGGACCCCGAGCGGACCCGGGAGGCGGTGGAGACCGTACGGTCGCGCGCCGGCGTGACCCCGGCGAGCCTGCTGTGCGACCTGTCGCGGCAGGCGTCGGTCCGCAGCCTCGCGCGGGAGTACGCCGACCGCCACGGCCGGCTCGACCTGCTGGTCAACAACGCCGGAGGCGTGCAGGTGACCCGCCGGCTCACCGCCGACGGCCTCGAGACGACGTTCGCCGTCAACCACCTGAGCCACTTCCTGCTGACCGCCTTGCTCCTCGACCTGCTCGTGGCCAGCTCACCCGCCCGGGTCGTCACCGTCGCCTCGGTCAACCACCGTGACGGCACGCTCGACTTCGACGACCTCGGGTTCGCGCGGGGCTATGGCGTGATGAGGGCGTACGCGCGGTCGAAGCTCGCGAACGTCCTGTTCTCCAACGAACTGGCCCGCCGGCTCGCGGGGACAGGCGTCACGTCCAACAGCGTCCATCCAGGCGCCGCGGTCACCCGCATCTGGTCAGTCGTGCCCCGTTGGTTGCGACCTGTCGTGTGGCTCTTCATGCGCCGGGACTTCATCAGCGTCGAGGAGGCGGCCGACCGCGTGTTGCAGCTGCTCACGAGCGCGGACTTCGACGGCGTGAGCGGCTGCTACTTCGAGGACGGCCATCCCGTCGACCCGGCGCCGCTCGCCCGAGACTTCGCGGTCGCGCGGTCCCTCTGGGAGGTCAGCATGCGGCTGGTGGGTCTGCCGGACGACGCCTGCGGGACGGTCTCGGGTGCGCCCGGCGCCTCGCCCACGGCCCCCTAGTACCTCGCTGGCGCACCGGTGCCAGATGCCGGAGTGGCTAGTGTCCTGAGTCAGAAGTTCTTCGTCACCATCTCTGCCGCCCAGCCGGCGCCTGGCTGCGTTGTCGTCGTCGTCGATGGACACCGCATCGACCTCCTCCTCCGCCTTGCCAAGCATCCACCTGGACGCCAGATCTGGCGACGAACCTCTGACTCAGGACACTAGGACTGTGCCGCCAGCCGGCGTACCTCCTCGGCCTTCATCCGCTCCTGTCGCCGGACCCGTTCGGGAACGATCCGCTCCCGCGGCGCCGTCGGCGTGAACGGGTACCTCTCGACCCCGAGCCCTCGCAGGACGGCCTGCTCGACGAGCGAGTGGTCGTCGAGGTTCTCCCGGTCGAACCGCATGGGTTCGGCCAGATGCACCGCGGGGTTGGTGATCAGGCGCGTCCGGCGGAGCAGGTTCTGGGCCTTGGCGTGCAGGATGAACGGGTGGAGGAAGTAGACGTCGCCGACCTCCCCGGTCGCCTCCACGAAGCGCTCGCACTGGCCGATCAGGCTGGCGAGGTCGAACTCGAGGGGGTGCACGCCACCCGGCCGTTCGGCGAGGTACCTCGCCACCGGTCCCACCGAGTCCGCGGCCGCGAAGGTCGCACCGCCCTGGTGGTCGACGTCCGACCAGAGCACGAGCGTCAGCAGGCCCTGCTCGGGCGAGTCGAGGAAGTGCCGGAACCAGTCGCCGTCCTTGTGCCATCCCGGCGAGGCCGGCGACGCGGGCTCCCACGGCCGCTCCGCGCCCTGGGTGAGGTTGACGATGAAACCGTCCCCCCAGGCGAACGGCTGCTCGACGCGGTCCTCGCCGCCGAGGAGGTCGCAGGCGGCGAGCCACGCCTTGGGCGCGAACTCCTTCACGTCCAGCTGCCGGTGGACGGGCATGTGGACCGAGGGTTCCGCCCAGGTCGACGGGTCGTTCTGGTCGTAGCCCAGCCGGGTCCACAGGCTCTGCGTGAGCTCGGCCGCGGCCTCGCGGGAGAAGCACCCCGGGATCCGGACGAAACCGTTGTCAAGAAAGGCTTGCGCCTGCTCGTCGGTGAGGACCTGGTAGCCAGCGCCCACGATGTACGCCCCTTCCGGTCGGCGAGACCTGCCTCGAAGTTATGTGCGGGCGCGCGGCGGCGCCGGCAGAGCGCCCCTCAGGTCTCGGTCTCCGAGACGGTTGTCCGCCGCTGGTCAGCTCGTCGCCGGCGGACGGGTTCACGCCAGCTGGCGTACGACGGCAGCCGTCGCGGCCGCGAGCGCGACCACGACGATGAACGGCGCCCGCAGGGCGAGCGCCAGGACCGCGACCGCGACGCCGGCCAGCCTGGCGTCGACGACGAGCCGGGCACCCGTACTGACCGTCTGCACGGCGACGAGGGCGGCGAGCAGGGCGACCGGGAGCAACGCCGCGACCCGTCGTACGGCCGGACGTTCGAGCACCCGCTGGGGGACGGACAGGCCGGCCAGCTTCAGCACGTAACACCCCGCCGAGGCGAGCAGGACGGTCACCCAGGTCATCGGGTCGCTCCCGGAGCGGGAGCGGAGTCGGGGGCGGCAGCCCGGCGCAGTCCGAGACCGATCGCGACCCCAGCCGCGACGAGAACGGGTACGCCGGCGGGGACGAACGGGACGAGCGAGACCGCGACCAAGGCCGCAGCGGCCGCGACCGCCCAGGCCCGGCGGCTGGTCAGCTGGGGCCGGAGGAGGGCGACGAACGCGGCGGGTGCGGCGGCGTCGAGGCCAAAGGTGCGGGGATCGCCGAGCGAGGCGCCGGCCAACGCACCGACGAGCGTCCCGGCGTTCCACAGCGTGAACAGGATGGCCGCGGTCGCCCAGAAGCCCACCCGCGCGAGCTCGGGACTGCGCCGGCCCACCGCCATCGCCGTCGTCTCGTCGATCACGAACTGCGCGCCGAGCAGTCGGCGGACGCCGCGAAGGCGCAGCAGGTCCGCCAGCCGTACGCCGTAGAACGCGTTGCGGCTGCCGAGCATCACGGCGGTCACGCCCGCGGACACCAGCGCGCCACCGGTACCGACGATCCCGACGAACGCGAACTGCGAGGCACCGGTGAAGGCGAGCAGCGACAACGCGCAGGTCTGCGGCACCGACAGGCCGCTGGCGATGCCGATCGCGCCGAACGAGATGCCGTACGCGCCGGTGGCGACGCCGATCGCCGCGGCGTCCCGGATGACAGAACGCCGGGTCTCGGTGGCGCCGCCGTGAGGGCCGGAGGCCGGAGGAGGAGCGCCGTCCCGGGACAGGTCGGCGCCGAGGCCGGTCTCGGGATCGTGATCGGGGTGCGGCATGCGCTCGAGGCTAGCCGACGACACCACCGATCACTGGATGGCGGTGTGCAGCCTGACCTGCTTCACGCGGACGGCGGCGTCGCCGTACAGGTCGAGCTCGCGGTGTGCCCCGTCGGGCGCCCAGCCGGCGTCGGCGAGGAACCGGCGGAGGATGTCGTCGCCGCTGAAGACCCAGAAGGAGGCCCGGGCGAACCCGTCGGCGACCAGCGTGTCGACACAGGCTTGGAGTAGCCGGGAACCATGACCCCCGCGGGTGTGGTCGGGGTCGACGTGGAAGACGGTGATCGCGCCGTCGGCGACGACATCGGCGTCGGTGTCGTCGGAGGGCCCCGTGGCGGCGAATCCCACCAGCCTCCCGTGGTCGAGGGCGACGAGAAGCCGGTGGCGGGCGTCGGGCGGACTCGCGAGCGAACGTTCCCACTGCTCGGCGATGGCGTGCTCGTCGAGGGCCTCGAGGACCTCGGCGGGGAAGACCTTCGCGTACGCCCCACGCCAGGCGCGTACCTGGACCCGGGCGACGTCGGGGGCGTCGGCGGCCCAGGCGATCCGGACGCTGACGTCGGCGGCGTGCTCGCTCATGCGGACCATCCTGTCAGCCGGTCGTGGTGCCGGCTCAGGCGGCGGGCTCAGGGCTTGGCTCGCTGCCGGGCGCGGTAGCTACGGGTCTTCTGCCGGTTGCCGCACACGCCCATCGAGCACCAGTGCCGCGATCGGTTCTTCGACGTGTCGTAGAACGCCCACTGGCAGTCGTCCGCGACGCACAGCTTCATGCGTACCCAGGCATCATCGGCCTGCGCGTCGGCCACCGCCACGAGGAGCCGGGCCAGGCCACCCCTGGCGCCGCCGACCGCCGGAGCGAGCCGGGGACGGGTGCCGTCGAAGACGAGCCGGAGTGGCAGGGCGGTGGCGGTCGCATCGAGGTCCGGCACTCGGGACGTGTGGTCGCCCTCGTGGTGGCGCACCATCGCCTCGCGCAGGCCGGACCGGAGGGTGCGCGCGAGGTCGAGGTCGTCCTCGCCCGCGCGCTCGCCGGGTCCGACCAGGTTGCGGGCGCGGAGCCACTCGGTGAGCGCGGCCGCGTCACTGAGCGTCTCTGGCACCGCGATGTCCACGTCGAAGGTATTGACGAACGCGCACAGGAGGTCCGCGTGCGCGGGCGGTCCCGCGGCCTTGGCCGAACTGGTGGTCGGGATCGCGATCACCCCTTGGGGCCGTGTCGGAACGCCGGTGAACTCGACACCAGCATAGCCCGAAAGCTGGTTGACTTCCGAGTGCAACCAGCATAACGTTTTTACTGGTGTTGAAGTCCGTCAGTCGTAAGGAGCCCGGCATGGACCCGTACGTGAGCGAGGCGCTGGCCGACGCATGGACCCGTGAGCGGATCGCGGAAGCCGCCGCCTGGCGGCGGGCGCGGCTCGCGTCGGCGCGGGAGGCGCACCTCCGCGAGGCGGTGCGGCGGATCGCCGTCCGCACGGTGAGCGCATGGGCGGAGGCCCTGCGACCGGCCCGCCCGGTGCGCGGTAAGGAGTGCCGCAGGGCCAGCGGCTGAACGGCGGGGCGGCGGCGAAGGCCGTCGCCCGCCGCCGCCTCGGTGGTATGACACATTGCCGCACAGACGGCGTTGTCCCGTCACAGTTCGCTGCTAGGCTGAGGCATGACCACGAGCACGTTCGACGCGCTCCTCGCCGCCGACGAGCGCATCGAACCGCGTGACGACATGCCCGAGGGCTACCGCAGGACGCTGGTCCGCCAGATCGCCCAGCACGCCCATTCCGAGATCATCGGCATGCAGCCCGAGGGCAACTGGATCACCCGGGCGCCGAGCCTTCGGCGCAAGGCGATCCTGATGGCCAAGGTGCAGGACGAGGCCGGCCACGGCCTCTACCTCTACGGCGCGGCCGAGACGCTGGGCGTGCGACCGCGACGACCTGCTCGACCAGCTGCACTCGGGCCGGCAGAAGTACTCCTCGATCTTCAACTACCCCACCCTGACCTGGGCGGACATCGGAACGATCGGCTGGTTCGTCGACGGTGCGGCGATCACCAACCAGGTGCCGTTGTGTCGCTGCTCCTACGGGCCGTACGCACGGGCGATGGTCCGGATCTGCAAGGAGGAGTCGTTCCACCAGCGGCAGGGGTTCGAGATCCTGCTCACGCTGTCGCGCGGCACGCCCCGGCAGCGGGCGATGGCCCAGGACGCGGTGGACCGGTGGTGGTACCCGAGCCTGGCGATGTTCGGCCCGCCCGACGACCAGTCGACGCACGGCACGGAGTCCGCGGCGTGGGGGATCAAGCGGTTCTCCAACGACGAGCTCCGCCAGCGGTTCGTCGACATGACCGTGCCGCAGTCGCAGGTGCTCGGCGTCACCCTCCCCGACCCGGCGCTCGCGTGGAACGACGAGCGCGGCCACTACGACTTCACCGAGCCCGACTACTCCGAGCTGTTCCGGGTCATCAAGGGCAACGGGCCCTGCAATGCCCAACGCATGGAGCACCGGGTCAAGGCACATGAGGACGGCACCTGGGTGCGCGAGGCGGCTCTGACCCATGCGGTCAAACGGGCGGCCCGGAGTGTCGACGAGCACGCCGGGGGAGCGGTCGCATGAGCGCGTCCGACTCCCAGGTCGACCAGGTGGCCGCCCGCGACTGGCCGCTGTGGGAGGTGTTCGTCCGCGCCAGGCGGGGCCTGTCGCACGTCCACGCCGGCAGCCTGCACGCCCCGGACGCGGCGATGGCCCTGCGCAACGCACGTGACCTCTACACCCGGCGTTCCGAGGGCGTCTCGATCTGGGTGGTCCCCGCGGCGGCGATCATGGCATCGAGCCCCGACGAGAAGGACGCGTTCTTCGACCCGGCCGCCGACAAGGTCTACCGGCACCCGACGTTCTACGAGGTCCCGGAGGGGGCGCCGCACCTGTGAGCGCAGCACCCGAGGGACCGGTCACCGAGCCGCCCGTCGCGGCGTACGCGGCTCGTCTTGGCGACGACGCGTTGGTGCTCTCGCACCGCTTCGGCGAGTGGATCGCCCGCGCGCCCCAGCTCGAGGAGGACGTCGCGCTCGCCAACATCGGGCTCGACCTTCTCGGCCAGGCCCGGATGTTGCTGAGCTTCGCCGGCGAGCGCGAGGGAAGCGGCCGCACCGAGGACGACCTCGCCTACCTCCGGGACGAGCGCGCGTTCCACAACGTGCAGCTCGTCGAGCTGCGCAACGGCGACTTCGCCGAGACGATGGCCCGCCTCCTGGTCTTCTCCACGTACCAGCGCGACCTCTACGACCGTCTCTCCGCGTCGGCCGAGCCCGGCCTCGCGGCGATCGCCGGCAAGGCGGTCAAGGAGGTCTCGTACCACCGTGACCACGCGACCCAGTGGGTCGTACGCCTCGGCGACGGTACCGACGAGAGCCAGGCGCGGATGCGGGCCGGCCTGGAGCGGATCTGGCCGTACGTCGACGAGCTGTTCGAGCCCGACGAGCTCACCACCGGCCTCGCCGGTGCGGGCGTGGGGGTCGATCCGGCCGCGCTCCGTGCCGCCTGGGAGGAGTACGTCGGGGCGGTCCTCGCGGAGGCGACGCTCGCCGCGCCCGAACCGCCGGGCCGCTCCGCGAGCGGAGGGCGCAGGGGCATCCACACCGAGGCGCTCGGCTATCTGCTGGCCGAGATGCAGTACCTCGTCCGCGCCCACCCGGGTGCGAGCTGGTGAGCGCGATGGCTCCGACGCCTGCCCTGACGGCCGAGGAGGCGTACGCCGTGGTCGCCCGCGTCCCCGACCCGGAGCTCCCGGTCCTGACGATTGCCGAGCTCGGGATCCTGCGCGACGTGCGCGTGCTGCCGGTCGCCACGCCCGCTCCCGCGGTCGAGGTCGACATCACCCCGACGTACTCGGGATGCCCTGCCCTGGAAGCGATCCGGTCGGATGTCAAGGACGCCTTGCGCGGCGTCGGAGTCGAGAACGTGCGGGTGCGGACCGTCCTCGCGCCCGCCTGGACCACCGACTGGATCACGGCGGACGGACGGCGCAAGCTCGCGGAGTCCGGTGTGGCACCGCCCGGGCCTGCCGGTGCACCGCGCGGCCCCGACCGGTCGGCCGGGCCTGTTCCGTTGGAGCTGTCGGTGCGGTGTCCCCGGTGCGGATCGCTTGGTACGCGGGAGGTCAGCAGGTTCGGGCCGACCCCGTGCACCGCGCTGCGTACCTGCGGCTCCTGCCTCGAGCCGTTCGAGGCGGTGAAGCCGCTGTCGACCGGCCCGGCGAGCAGTCCGGCGAGCAGTCCGGCCAACACTGCGGGCGGCGCAGCGGCAAGCGTTCCCGCGGACGGTGCCACCGTCGCGGCGGCGGTTGCCGACCGGACGGTCCGGCACGCGGTCTTCCACCCGCTCCGGGTCGGGCTGGTGGAGGAGCTGACCGAGGACGCGGTGGCGGTGACGTTCGACGTTCCTCCCGACCTCGCGGACGACTACGCCTTCGTACCCGGCCAGCACGTCACCGTCCGCACTCCCGCCGCCGGTGACGACCTGCGCCGCAACTACTCCATCTGCTCGCCGGCATCCGGCGCGGTCCCGCTCGCCGCCGGGTCGCGATCAACGACGCCGGGCAACCTGCGGATCGGCATCAAGCGGGTGGCGCACGGCGGATTCTCGTCGTACGCGCTCGAACGCATGCGGCCCGGCGACCTCGTGGACGTGATGACACCGACCGGGAGGTTCTGCGTCGCGACTGACCCGCACAACGCCCGGCACCTGTGCCTCGTGGCCGCGGGTAGCGGCATCACCCCGATCCTGTCGATGGCCGCGAGCGTCCTCGCCGACGAGCCGGACAGCTCGGTCACCCTGCTCTACGGCAACCGGACCACGAAGTCCATCATGTTCGTCGACGAACTGGCGGACCTGAAGGACCGCTGGCCGGACCGGCTGCAGCTGGTCCACGTCCTGTCCCGCGAGACGCCCGACATCGCGCTGCTCGGCGGCCGGATCGACGGGCCCAAGCTGCGGGACTTCCTCGACAAGGTGGTCCCGCCCTCGACCGTCGACGGGTGGTATCTCTGCGGACCGCTCGCGATGGTCGAGGAGCTGCGCCGGGTCCTGCGTTCCCACGACGTGCCGCGCCAACGCGTCCACACCGAGCTGTTCCACGTCGGTCCTCCACCCACGACCGCGCCGGTGCCCGCGGACGCACCGGAGGTGGGCGAAGGTGGCGCGTGCGAGGTGACCGCGCTGATGGACGGGCGGCGATCGTCGTTCTCCCTCGCCCGCGTCGGACCACCCGTGCTCGAAGGCGTTCTCGGTGTCCGGAGCGATGCGCCGTTCGCGTGCCGCGGCGGCGTGTGCGGTACGTGCCGGGCGAAGGTCCTGGAGGGGTCGGTGACCATGGACCACTGCTACGCGCTCGAGCCCGAGGAGATCGCCCGCGGCTACGTCCTCACCTGCCAGGCCCATCCCACGAGTGAGCGGTTGGTCGTCGACTACGACGCCTGACGCCCGGCTCGCACGCCCCGGCCGCCGGAGCCTGCCGCGCTACGGTGGCTGCGTGGTCTACGACGTGAGCGCGGTCCGCGCCAACTATCCCGCACTCGCCGACGGTTACGCCTATCTCGACGGTGCTGCCGGCACCCAGGTGCCGCACGCCGTCATCGACGCGATCGTCGCCGTCTACCGCGCCGGCGTCGGCAACCAGGGCGGTGCGTTTCCCGCGAGCGCGCGGGCGGACGCGATCGTCACCGAGGCCCGCCGCGCCGTCGCCGACCTCGTGGGCGGCGACCCCGACGGCGTCGTCCTCGGCCCCAACATGACGACGCTCACCTACCGGTTGGCGACCGCCCTGTCGGCGCACTGGCGACCGGGAGACGAGATCGTGCTGTCCCGGCTCGACCACGACGCCAACGTCCGGCCGTGGGTGCAGGTCGCTGGCCGTGCGGGAGCCGAGGTGCGCTGGGCGGAGATCGATCCCGCCACGGGCGAGCTGCCGGTGGAGCAGTACGACCAGCTGCTCGGCCCCCGTACCCGCCTGGTGGCGGTCACGGCGGCCAGCAACATCCTGGGGACGATGCCGGACGTCGCGGGGATCGCCGCACGGGCGCGGGCCGCCGGCGCGCTGAGCTACGTGGACGGCGTCCACGCGACCCCACACACGCCGGTCGACGTCGCGGCGCTCGGTGCGGACTTCTACGCCACCAGTGCGTACAAGTGGTCCGGCCCGCACGTCGGCACGGTCGTCGCCGATCCCGCGGTGCTCGAGACCCTGCGGCCCGACAAGCTCCTGCCCGCGCCCGACGAGGTTCCCGTACGCCTCGAGCAGGGAACCGCCGCGTTCGCCGACCTTGCCGGCGTCACGGCGGCGGTCGAGCACCTCGCCGGGCTCGCCCCCGGCGGCACGCCCGGGTCCACCTCGCGTCGGGAGCGGGTGCTCACGTCGATGACCGCGGTCGAGGCGTACGAGCAGGAGCTGTTCGGCGTGCTGCTCGGCGGGCTCGAGTCGATGGGACACGTGACGACCTACGGCAAGCCGGCCAGGCGCACGGCGACGGCCTACTTCACCGTGGCCGGGCACCCGCCCCGTGCCGTCGCCGACCACCTCGCCTCCCGCGGCGTGAACGTCTGGAGCGGCCACAGCTACGCCTGGGAGCTGACCGGTGTACTCGGCCTGCGCGACAGCGGTGGCGCGGTGCGCGCCGGGCTCGTCCACTACAACGACCGCTCCGATGTCGACCGTCTCCTCGAGGGAGTCGCCGCTCTCGCGTCCTGACCGGAATGTTCGGTCCGAGGGCGGGAACACGACAGCCGGAACGCGGGCTCACCGTCGTCCGGCCTGCCGGGCCCGGAAGGCCGCCGCCTTGACCCGGTTCTGGCAGGCGGTCGAGCAGAACTGCCGGCCGGCGTTCCGTGAGGTGTCGACGAAGACGCGGTCGCACTGGTCGGCCCGGCAGACGCCGAGTCGGCCAGCCAGGTCGCTGCCGAGTGCGAGGGCGAGAGCCGCGGCGCAGCCGGCGCTCCATCCCACTCCAACGGAGTCGTCCGATCCGTGGAAGTGGAGCTGCCAGGGTCCGTCTCCCACCCGGTCCAGCTGGGGTCTCGTTCCGGCGGAGAGCAGGAGCGCGTTGAGCGCGGCGGCCGCCTCGTCGAGGTCCTCCCGGTCCGCCGCCTCGAACACCGCGCGCATCCGCTGGGCGCTACGGGCCAGGTAGGCGGCGTGGTGCCTGGTGACGGCGTTGGGCGGGGTGCCCTCCGCGGGAACGGCGGCACGGACCGCGGCCAGAAGATTCCGGCCGTCCGGCGCACGGTAGGGCCGGCCATGTCGTGCCCCGTCGGTCAGTGCGTTGACCAGGGCGACCGCCACGTCCAGCAGGGTCGCCACGTGACTGTCGAACATCACTTGACCTGTCACCCCCTTCCGCCTAGATTGCCGTGACTGACAATACCAACTTCACCAGTGACGGGCGGCGTACGCATGCGGATCTTCGCAGACCGGAGCGGACTTCCCCGTGTCGTCTGGCTGTTGGTCGCGGCGAGGGCGATCAACCGGCTCGGCGCGTTCTCGCTGTCCTTCCTCACCGTGCTGATCAGCACGGAGTTCGGTGCGAGCGCCACCACGGCCGGGATCGTCTCCGCCGCCTTCGGGCTCGCGACCATTCCGTCCCGCCTGGTCGGCGGCCGGCTGGCGGACCGCCTGGGGCGGCGGCGCACCATCGTGATCGGGCTGGCCGGTTGCGCCGTGGCGCAGCTGGGGATCGCCTCCGCGGGAACCCTGACCGCCGTCGCGGGCTTCGCGGTGCTCCTCGGCCTGGTCTTCGAGCTGTACGAGCCACCGAGCCAGGCGATGGTCGCCGACGCGGTAGGGCCGTCGGACCGGGAGCGTGCGTACAGCCTGCTCAACGCCGCGCTGGCGGCCGCGGGCATGGGCGCCGGTCTCCTCGCTGCCGGCCTCGGGCGGTGGGACCTGCGGTGGCTGTTCGTCGCCGACGCGTTGACGTGTCTGGTCTGCGCCGTCCTCGTCCACCGCGTCCTGCCCGACGACCGGAGCGCCGGCACCGCGCCGCCTCGGCCGCACCCCATCGGCCGCTCGCCGTGGCGCGACCGCGCGCTGGTCGCGATGTTCCTCGTCGGGACGGTGTTCGCGCTGGTCTACCTTCAGCTCACGTTCTGCCTGCCACTCGCCCTGACACGGACCGGACTGCAGCCGGCAGACGCGGGACTGCTCCTCGGCGTCTCCGCCCTGACGATGGTGGCGGGGCAGCCGCTCCTGCGGCTCCGACGGGTCTCCACGGTCTCCGCGCCCACGGCGTTCGCCACTGGATACCTCCTGCTGGCCGCCGGCCTGGCCGGTGGTGCGACCGCGGACACGCTCGGTGCGTTACTGGTGTGCGCCGTCGGCTGGAGTCTCGGCGACCTGCTGCTCGTCGGCCGTTCGTACGCCGTCGTCGCCAACCTCGCCCCGCCCGGCGCGACCGGGAGATACCTTGCCGTCTTCGGGACCAGCTGGGGTGTCGCCGGGGTCGCCGCACCACTCACCGGCACCCAGCTCCTCGAACGGGCGGGTACGACCTGGTTCTGGACCAGCATGGCGGCGGCGTGCCTCGTGCTGGCGGTCGTCCACCCGCTCGTCGTCCGGGCGTCGTTGCTGCGCCACCGCCATGGCTCCATGGCGGAAGGACGGGCCACCGGTGTGAGCTAGAAGCTGCGCTGCCACCTAGGACTCCGGGGCCACCTAGGACTCCGGGGCCACCTAGGACTCCGGGGCCACCTAGGACTCCGGGGCCACCTAGGACTCCGGGGCCACCTAGGACTCCGGGGCCACCTAGGACAGCGGCGTCACGTCCAGCGTCGTCGTCGCGGTGCGTTCCGCGCCGGGCTCGAACCGCAGTTGCGTACCGGTCTTGCGCCGGATCGCGTGCAGCCCCTGCCCGGGATAGCTGGAGTGGGGTTCGACGCCGAGCACGTACACCGACTGGTACCACGGAAACCCTGTGCTGGCGTGCATCTCGTACCACATCCAGGTGTACGGCATGACTGCCGTGTCCCACCGCAGGTCCGCCCGCAGGCTGAGCTGGTGGTTGGTGACGGACACGGCGCCCTCGACCGGATCGGTCAGGTAGTACAGCCGGTCGACGGGCCGCTCGGGTCCGGGCACCTCGCGCAAGTCGACGTTGACACCGCCGCGGGACGGTGCGGACGGCCAGCTCGAGCGGCTGCCGGGAACGAGGTCCGACGCCGGCTGGTCGCGCTCGTCGTCGACCACGACGGTCGCGCCCGGACTGTCGATTCGGCAGCTGCCGTCAAGGAAGGGTTGCCCGAACGTCACATGGTGACCCCATGCCGCCTCGACCGGTACCCCGCCGACGTTGCGCGCGGTCTCGGTGACGGTCAGGCGTCGGCCGTCGACGCCGATCCTGCGGACGAGTTCGAACGGGCTCCGGACCAGGCGGGTCCGTAGCGTCACCTCCGCGGGTCCGGTGGCCTCCCAGTCGTACGGCGCGAGCCAGGCTTCGCCGTGGAACCCCCACGTGACGCCGTGCTCCTCGACCTCGTTGCCGGCATTGGGAAACACCGTCTGCCAGCCGCCGGGATAGGAGTCCATCAACGTGGCCTCGCTGTCTCCGGGCAGGGATGGTGCGCCGCGGTCGCGGAGGCCCCACGGTGACTGCCACATCAGCTCGACGTCGCCCGCGAGCCAGCGGACCGAGGTGATGTCGCCGCCCTTCTGGGGGAGCACGTCGACGCTGAGTTCCGCGGTCTGCAGCCGTACGACGTCCCATCCCCGGTACTCGACGACCTGCTGGCTCGCGGTCATGAACCTCTCCTTCTCGAGTCGGGCGCCGCCCTGCGTGGCCGGCGCGCGTCCGATCGTGCCACCGAACGGCCGCAACGCCACCGTCCTGACCTGGCCAGAACGGCCTCGACCGGCGGTCAGCCGGCAGCCGACACTAGGGTGACGGCCGGGCACCGTGGTGTGCCCGTGGAGGCAGGCCCCGGAGGAGCTGGTATCCGTGTCCGAGCGCCAGTACCCACAGGTCCCGCACTCGGGGACGCGGATCGGCCGTTCCCGCGCGTGGCATCTCCCGCCGCCGGCTGGTCGGCGCGGCGTCGCTGCTGGCCGCCGGCCTGTCCGGCGCCGTGACGCAGAACGCGTGGGCGGCGCCGCCGGTGTCGGCCGCGCACCGCCAGCCGTTGCGGATCCGGGGCGCGGACGTGTCGTTCACCCTGCAGCACGAGGCGGTGGGTACGTCGTACCGCCTGGCGGAGCGCACCCGCCGATCGAACGCATCCTCGCGGCGTCCGGCGCGACCTGGATCCGGGTGCGGGTCTGGGTCGACCCACCGGCGGGGTACAGCGACGCCGCGTCCGCCCTCGCCCTGGCCCGCCGGGCCCGCCGCGCCGGGCTGAAGGTGCTGCTCGACCTGCACTACTCCGACTTCTGGGCCGACCCGGCGCACCAGACCACCCCCGCCGCCTGGGCTGGACCAGGACCTGCCCACGCTGGCCGCGGACCGTCCGCACCTACACCCGGGACCTGCTGCGGTGGTTCGCCCGCCACAGCGCGCCGGTCGACATGGTGCAGGTGGGCAACGAGGTGACCGCCGGGATGCTCTGGCCGCTCGGCCAGATCTACCGCGACGGACGGCGACGACTGGGACGGATTCACGACCCTGCTGAAGGCCGGCATCGCCGGCGTCCGCGACGCTGCGGCCGCGACCGGGCCGACCGGACCGATCGCGGTGATGGTGCACGTCGACCGCGGCGGTGACAACGGCGGCGCCCGGTGGTTCTACGACCACGTGCTCGCCGCGGACGTCGCCTTCGACGTGATCGGACTGTCGTACTACCCGTTCTGGCACGGCAGCCTGGACGACCTCGCCGGCAACGTCGGCGACCTGGCCGGCCGCTACGGCAAGGACCTCGTCGTCGTCGAGACGGCGTACCCGTGGACGCTCGACAACGGCGACGATCTCGACAACTTCGTCGACCACCCCGACCAGCTCGCGCCCGGGTATCCCGCGACCCCGGCCGGCCAGGCGGCGTACTTCGAGAGCCTGCGCGCGATCCTGCTCGACGTACCGGACGGGCGCGGCGCCGGTTTCGTCGACTGGGAGCCGGGCTGGCTGCCGGGTGTCGGCTGGGAGCCCGGTGACGGTAACCCCAACGACAACCTCACGATGTTCGACTGGTCGGGTGGCGGGCTCCCGGCGTTGCGGGCGTTCCGGCCACCACGCCAGTGACCTGAGCCGCCCGGCGCGCCGGAACCGGCTCGGCAGGAGCGTCCGTGCCCGGCGTTAGGCTGGCGGAGACGGCCCGACGACCAGCGGACGGCCGGCGCGAGCGGAGGACATGCGTGATGGGCGAAGAGACGGCGGCGGAGTTCCGCAGCGACGTCACGGTCGAGCTGGTCCGGGCGTCGGCGCAGGACAGCGACGTGCTCTTCGCGGCGCGGGTGTCGACCAAGGGCGAGCAGTCCCTCGACGACGTCGACGGTGACGCCGAGCGGTCGAAGGGCCTGATCAACTACCTCATGCGGTCCCGGCACGGATCGCCCTTCGAACACAACTCGATGACGTTCTACGTGCAGGCGCCGATCTTCGTGTTCCGCGAGCTGATGCGGCACCGGATGGCGTCCTACAACGAAGAGTCCGGGCGCTACCGCGAGCTCCGCCCGGTGTTCTACGTGCCCGGGCCCGACCGCAAGCTGGTGCAGGAGGGCAAGCCCGGGCACTACCAGTTCGTGTCCGGTTCGCCGGACCAGCACAAGCTGGTGGAGGAGGAGACCCGGCAGCTGTGCGTGGACGCCTACGCGTCCTACCAACGCATGCTCGACGCCGGCGTCGCCCGCGAGGTCGCGCGCATCGTCCTGCCGCTCACGATCTACTCCTCCTGCTACGTCACGGTCAACGCGCGCTCGCTGATGAACTTCCTCTCGTTGCGGACCCAACGGGACGACTCCGCGTTCCCGTCGTTCCCGCAACGCGAGATCGAGATGGTCGCGGAGAAGATGGAGGTGGAGTGGGCCCGGCTGATGCCGGTGAGCCACGCCGCCTTCGAGCGCAACCTCCGCGTCGCGCCCTGAGACCCGCCAAGTCCCTGGCCGTTCCTCCGCGAGACCCCGCGTGGAGGTCTCGCGGAGGAACGAACCCGGACCGGACGGTGCGGTCAGAGGTCCAGTTCGAGGTCCCCCCGCCGCGCCTCGACGGCGGCCTGGACGGCCGCGACGAACCGGTCGGCCGGCACCTCCCCCCGCTGCTCGCCGTTGCGCAGCCTCACGGCGACGGCGTCCACGGCGGCCTCGCGCGCTCCGACCACCGCGACGTAGGGCACCCGGCGCAGCCGGGCGGCCCGGATCCGCGCGCCCAGGCCCTCGTCGCGGTCGTCCACGTCGACGCGGAGCCCCGCGGCCGCGGCACTCCGGGCGACCTCGTGTGCGGCGTCGGCCTGCTCCTCACCGACCGGCAGGACCGCCACCTGCAGGGGTGAGAGCCACGGCGGCAGCGCTCCGCCATGGGCCTCCAGGAGGTACGCCACCATCCGCTCCATCGACGCCAGCACGCTCCGGTGCACCATGGCGGGGCGCCGACGGCTGCCATCTGGCGCGACGTACTCGAGGTCGAACTGCTCAGGCTGGTAGAGGTCGACCTGCACGGTCGACAGGGTGAACTCCCGGCCCTGAGCGTCGTGGACCTGGATGTCGATCTTCGGTCCGTAGAACGCCGCCTCGCCCGGCTCCTCCCGGAACTCGATGCCGTGCCGCCCGAGCGCCTCGCGGAGGACCGCCTCCGCCTGCTGCCACATCTGCTCGCTGCCGGCATAGGACTTCCCCGCCTCGGCCGGGCCGCGCAGGCTCAGCCGGTGGTAGGCGGCCTCGATGCCGAGCACGTCGTACGCCTCGTCGATCATCGCGAGGACGGCCACCACCTCGTCGGCGGCCTGTTCCAGCGGGCAGAAGACATGGGCGTCGTTGAGGTTGATCGCGCGCACGCGGGTCAGGCCGCCCACCACCCCGGATCGTTCCATCCGGAACATCGGGCCGATCTCCCCGATCCGCAGCGGCAGCTCGCGGTGGCTGCGCAGCCGGGAGCGGAACACGAGTGCGTGGTGGGGGCACAGCACCGGACGGAGCACGAGCTCCTCGCGCGAGCCAGCACCCGCGCCGGACCCGTTGCTGTCGGACGCGTTGCTGTCTGACCTGGCGACATCCGCGTCGTCCGCCACGCCGACCTGCGCGTGGGACCTGCCCAGGCGGATCGGCGGGAAGATGTCGGACGCGAAGTGCTGCCAGTGGCCCGACCGTTCGAACAGCTCCCGCTTGCCCACCGGGGGAGTACGGACGTGGCGGTACCCGGCCCGCCGCTCGGCCTCGATGATGTAGCGCTCGAGCTCGGCGATGATCGCGGCGCCGTCGGGAAGCCACAACGGGAAGCCGGCGCCGACGAGCTCGTCGCTGGTGAAGAGCCCGAGGTCGCGACCGATCCGGCGGTGGTCACCGGGTGGGTCGTGCGGTGCGGACTGCTCGGATGTCGGTTGCGGGGATGCCGGCCCTGATCCGGCCGGGTCGCGGACCGAACTGGGCTGGACCGAACTGGGCTGGACCGAACTGGGTTGGGGACGAGACATGGGAACGCTCCTTGGTGTGCTGGATCCTGGTCGGGAGGAGCGATCCCGGAAAAGAAAAAGGCCCGGGATCACTCCCGGGCCGTCCGCGCGGCCGTTATCGATGCGTCATCGACGTGACGGGGCCGCCGCGTCGCCGGAGAGCGACGTGCGGCGTCGTCGTGGACTGGCACAGACCGGACGGGGCCAGCCCGTCGGGTCGCCAGTGTCGGAACTGCGCGGATATCACGCCACCGACCGTACCGCGCCGGGTCGCCCGGTCCGAACGGTTATCCAGGACCCGGACGCGGACCGCACCGCGTGATCCGCGGCCCCTGGCGCGCCGAACACCCGCAACGCACGGCGATGATCACGTACGGCGTGATCATCCTCCGCCGCGCGGCCCGCCTCGCAAGGTGCGGGACCACAACCCGTGCGCGACCGGTAGCGTGAGGCCTCATGGCTGACAGCTCAACGCCCGCGAGCGGCACGCCCGCTCCGTTCGGGCGAATCCTGACCGCGATGGTCACGCCCTTCACGCCCAGCGGCGACCTCGACCTCGACGCCGCCCAGCGACTCGCCAGCCACCTCGTCGACGCCGGCAACGACGGACTCGTCGTCAGCGGCACCACAGGCGAGTCGCCCACCACGACCGACGCCGAGAAGGACGCCCTCCTGCGTGCCGTCCTCGAGGCCGTCGGCGACCGCGCGACCGTCCTCGCGGGCACGGGCACCAACGACACCAGGCACGCCAGTGAGCTCTCCCAGCAGGCGGAGAAGGCCGGCGCGCACGGCCTGCTCGTCGTGACGCCGTACTACAACAAACCGCCGCAGGAAGGGCTTCTCGCACACTTCCGGGCGGTGGCCGACTCCACGGGGCTACCGGTGATGCTGTACGACATCCCAGGGCGCACCGGGATGGCGATCGCCACCGAGACGCTGGTCGCGGCTGGCCGAGCACGACCGCATCGTGGCCGTCAAGGACGCCAAGGGCGACATCGCGGCCACGACCGAGGTGCTGGCGGCGGACCGACTTCGCGTACTACAGCGGTGCCGACGAGTGGAATCTCGCCCTGCTCGCGATGGGCGCCGTCGGCGTGGTCAGCGTGGTCGGTCACGTGGCCTCGAGGCGAGTACGCGCAGATGGCCGATGCCGTCGACGCGGGTGACCTCGCCACGGCACGAGCGATCGACCGGCGGTTGGTCCCGGCGTACCAAGCGATCATGACCCGGACCCAGGGTGCGATCATGGCCAAGGCGGCGCTCGAGGTCCTCGGGGTGCTGTCGACGCGGCGGATGCGACTTCCCCTGGTCGCCGCAACCGACGACGAGGTCAGCCGGCTGCGAACAGACCTTCGCGGGACTGGCTCGTGAATCGCGCCCGATGAGCCATCCGCATCCCGAACTCGGCCCGCCTCCCGCACTCCCACCAGGCGCCCTGCGCCTCATCGCCGCTCGGCGGGCTCGGTGAGATCGGCCGCAACATGACGGTGTTCGAGCACGAGGGTCGGTTGCTCATCGTCGACTGTGGCGTGCTCTTTCCCGAGGACCACCATCCCGGCGTCGACCTGATCCTGCCCGACTTCGAGCCGATCAGGGACCGCCTCGACGACATCGAGGCCGTGGTACTGACCCACGGGCACGAGGACCACATCGGTGCCGTGCCGTACCTCCTCCGCGAGCGGCGTGACATCCCGCTCGTCGGTTCGCACGCTCACGCTCGCGCTCATCGAGGCAAGCTGCGCGAGCACCGGATGAAGGCCGTCACCCAAGCACATCGTCAGGGAACGCCAGACGGGTGCAGTTCGGACCGTTCACCTGCGAGTTCATCGCGGTCAACCACTCGATCCCCGACGCGCTTGCGGTAGCGATCCGCACCGCCGGCCGGGCATGCGTGCTGCACACCGGCGACTTCAAGATGGACCAGCTGCCGCTGGACGGCCGGACTCACTGACCTGCGTGCGTTCGCGCGACTGGGCGAGGAAGGAGTCGACCTGTTCCTGGTCGACTCCACCAACGCCGAGATGCCG
Organism: uncultured Actinomycetota bacterium; assembly: GCA_963721745.1. Taxonomy (GTDB): domain Bacteria; phylum Actinomycetota; class Actinomycetes; order Propionibacteriales; family Actinopolymorphaceae; genus Thermasporomyces. The sequence goes on from CAVRKO010000014.1 coordinate 123,196, forward strand.
GGCTTCACCACCGCCGAGCGCGAGATCGCGCCCGTCCTCGACCGGATCTTCGCCCGGGCCGAACAGCCGGGTGATCGTCGCCTGCTTCGCCTCGCACGTGCACCGCGTCCAGCAGGTGATGGACGCCGCGGAGGAGCACGGCCGCAAGGTCGCCTACGTCGGCCGTTCCATGGTCAGGAACATGGGGATCGCGGGCGAGCTGGGGTATCCTGCGGGTACCCCCCAGGCGTCCTCGTCGACCTCGAAGGCCTCGACGACGTACGAGCCGCACGAGGTCGTCCTGCTCTCGACCGGTTCGCAGGGCGAGCCGCTGTCGGCGCTGTCGCGGATCGCCAACCGCGACCACCGCGATCCGGATCGAGGAAGGCGACACCGTGGTGCTCGCGTCCTCGCTGATCCCCGGCAACGAGAACGCCGTGTTCCGCGTGATCAACGGCCTGACCCGGTGGGGCGCCGACGGTCGTGCACACGCGGCAACGCATGGTGCACGTGTCGGGGCACGCGTCGGCCGGCGAGCTGCTGTACGATGTACAACATCGTCCGGCCCGCGCAACGTCATGCCGGTGCACGGCGAGGTCCGGCACCTGCGGGCCAACGCCGACGCTCGCGGTCGCCACGGGTGTCGCCGGCGGACCGGGTGGTGCTCGCCGAGAACGGCGATGGTGGTCGATCTCGTCGACGGCGTCGCGAGCATCGTCGGCCAGGTGCACTGCGGCTACGTCTACGTCGACGGCTCGACCGTCGGCGACGTGACGGAGTCCTCGCTCAAGGACCGCCGCATCCTCGGCGACGAGGGGTTCATCTCGATCACCGTCGTGGTCGACTCGGTGACGGGCAAGCTGACCGGCGGTCCCGTCGATCCACGCGCGCGGCTTCGCCGAGGACGACGCCGGTGTTCGACGACGTGCTGCGCAACTGGTCGAGGAGGCGCTCGAGCCGCGCCGGCCGCGACGGGGATCGACGACACCTACCAGCTGCAGCAGGTGTCCGGCGCACGGTCGGCAGCTGGGTGAACGACGGAGTTCCGGCGCCGTCCGATGATCATCCCGGTGGTCGTCGAGGTCTGACCCGCTCCGTCAACCGCACCGTGCCAGCTGGTCGAGTGCGCTGACGAGTCGGTCGCGCTCGCCCCCGGGCAGCGCCGGGCCGAACGGGTCGAACGCCACGTCGCGGGGCAGGATGCCCTGCCAGGCGGCGACCCACGCCATCCGCTGCACGTAGCCCTCCATCGGCTCGCGGAAGGTCAGCTGCGCAAGGGCGTCCAGCCGCAGCGACGCGGCGACGAACCGGTCGTGGTCCCGGTCGTTCCAGGCGTCGAGGACGGTGGCCGACCAGTCGGGGAGCGCGGCGGCGATGCCGAGGAGGGCCGACTCCGCACCCCACATCAGCGACGGGCCGTACATCCGGTCCTCGCCGGTCAGCACCAGCGTGTCCGGGTGGGTACGCCGGGCCGTGACCACGATGTCCTGGCAGGCCATCGCGTCGTCGAGCAGGGCGAGCTTGACGCCGCAGACCCACGGCAGCGCGAGCAGGTCGGTGACCGTCGACGGGTCGTACTGGCAGCCGCTCGCCCGGTCATAGAGCACGAACGCGAGCAGCGGGAGCTCGACCTCCTGGCCGAGCACGTCGTGCAGGCGGACGGTCGAGGCATGGGAGGCACCGGCGACCGGCGCCACGAGGAGCGCGTCGGCGCCGGCGTCGCGTAGCCGGGTCGCGAGCGGGACCAGCGTGTCGAGGCCGGTGCCGGGAGGAAGCGTGAGCCCGGCGACGACCGGCAGCCCGGACGCGTCGCGGCACTCCCGGACGAGCCACTCGAGGTCGTCGGGGGCGAGCCGCGCGCCACGACCGGTGTGGGCGCCGACGGCGAGCGCGGCCGCGCCGTTGTGCGCGAGGGCAGCCACGTAGGGCGCGACAGCCCTCCGGGCGAGGGTGCCGTCGTCGTCGAACGGTGTGAGTGCGGCCGCCACGAGCCGGCCGCGCAGACGCGCGCGCAGCTCGTCGACGGCGGGCGGTCGCGCGGCGCCCGTGGCGGTCCCGGTGCTCGTCACAGTCACAGAGTCTGCCGGGTGCGCCGGCTCATGGGTACCGCAGCACCGGCCGCGATTTGTCGGGCAAAGCGGACCAACCGGCGTGGACGCGCCGCCTCGACCTGTGGTGTTCCGGCCTAGGCCGTAACCTACGCGACATGGACACCCGTGCGGCACGCCCACCGGTCCGCCCCGACCGGGTGCTGACGATCGGCGTGGTCGGGCCTGCCGACCTGGTGCCCCGCGTCGCCGAGGTCGTGGCCGCCATGCCGGCACTCAAGGCGACCCGCCTGCCCTACCGCCAGGAGCAGGAGACCGTCCGGATCGTCCGCGAGCACGCGGACGAGGTTGACGCGTGGCTGTTCACCGGTGTCATCCCGCATGCCATCGCGACGGCCGCGGACGCGGTCACCCTGCCCGCCGAGCACGTGTCGTACAGCGGTCTCACCCTCCTCGCCGCCCTCCTTCGACTGGCACGGGAGGGCCGGGACCTCACCCGGATCAGCATCGACACCCTCGACCCGGGCGAGGTCAGGGAGACCCTGGCCGAGGCGGGCATGGCTGCAGACGTCGCGGAGTGCATGGTCTACGAGCCGTCCGTCCGGTCGAGGGACGTGGTCGCCTTCCACCGGGCCGCGCGGGAGCGCAGGGACGCCCGGGTCGCGATCACCTGCCTGCGGTCTGCGTACGACGTGGTGCGCAAGGAGATGCCGGTCGTACGCCTCGCGCCGTCGCCGCACGACATCCGCGGATCCGTCGACGCGCTGGCCCTGCGTACGCGCAACCAGCACCACTCCGACGCCCAGGTGGCGTTGGGATTCGTCGAGCTCGACCGCGCGGAGCCGGCCCTCGAACGCAAGCTCGGCGAACTCGGCGGCGCCGTCGCCAGGATCGACGCCGAGAGGTACCTCCTGGTCACGACGAGAGGTCCGTTGGACCGCGTGACCGAGGGGTTCCGGACGGCACCGTTCCTCGCCGGGCTCGCGTCCGGCCACGAGCGCGTGCACATCGGTCTCGGCATCGGGAGGTCCGCCGGCGAGGCCGCGGCGCACGCGTCGCGGGCATTGGCGCGGGCCCGTGCGCAGGGAGACGTCGCGGCGGTCCTGGCCGCTCCGCACGACGCCGACATCGTGCTCGCGTCCGGTGGACCGGCGGAACCAGCGGCAAGCTCCCCGACCGATCTCGGCCGGCTCGCGCAGCGGCTCGGGATGAGCCGGACGACTCTGCAGTCCCTGCGGCAGTTCCTGCGGAACGCCGAGGAGCGCCGGGTGACGGCGGCCGAACTCGCCGAGGCGTTCTCGATCCAGGAACGCAGTGCCCGGCGGCTGCTGAAGCGGCTCGAGCGGGCGGGCGCCGCGGTCGCGGTGGGAACGCTGAACGAAGGACAGATGGGCCGGCCGCCGGTGATCTACCGCGTCGACCTGTAGCCGCCGCCGACCGACGGAACGCCACGCTCCGGGAGCGCGGCTCAGCGCAGCCACTCGTCGAGATGCTCGGCCACGAAGTCGTCGTCCGTGAGTTCGGGGTAGGCCGCGCAGACCCGCGAGATCTCCTCGTCCTGTCCGGGGGACAGGGTCCTCGTCGGGGTCCAGGCACCAGGTGCCCGCAAGGAGCCCCTGCCGCCGCAGCACCTCGTGCACCCCGGCGATGCAGCCGGCGAAGTCACCGGCCGCGTCGAAGACCGCGGCGTTGGCGTCGGTCATCGGTGCGTTCAGTGCCAGCGCGGCGCCGAAGCTCCGAGTCGTCGCCGTCCCAGGCCCGCCGGGCCTGCGCGAGCAGCTGCACCGCTGGCCTGGTCCAGACCGCCCACTGCCCGAGCAGGCCGCCCACGATCCGCCGCTGGACGACCCGGCCGCCGCCGGCGTCGACCGTGAACGGCGTGCACCAGATCGGCCACGATGGCGTCGTCGTTGCCGGTGTAGAGCGCGACCTCGGAGCCGCGGTCGGCCTCGGCGATGCCGCGGACCACCTCGAGCGGTGCGGTACCGGTCGAAGGGCGCGAGCTTGGCCGCGACCACGCACGGCAGGTCGGCGAGTGCACGCCAGAACGCCCGCGAGAGGTACTGCCCGCCCACCGACGTCCTGGAGGTAGAACCCGATCACGGGCAACACCTCGCCGACCGCCTTGGCCCGGAGCAGGAGCTCCTGCTCGGCACCCCCCGCCCGCCCCTGCGGGCCGAGGAGCACCGCGTGATACCCGAGCCCGGCGGCGACCTCGGCCTCGCGGACCGCCTGCCGGATGTCGCCGACGGCGCCCGCGATCCGCAGGAACGGCCGGTCGCCGACGGACTCGCGGACGGTCTCGGCGGCGAGCGCGAGCACCGGCTCGTACAGGCCTGCGGTTCGGATCGCGAACTGGGTCGTGTGCACGCCGACCGCGACGCCGCCCGCGCCGGCGGCGACGTAGTACCTCGTGAGGGCACGTTGTCGGCGTTCGTCCAGGCCGCGTTCGGCGGTGAGGGCCAGCGGGTGGGCCGGGATGACGCAGCCCTCGCGGAGCAGCCGGGCCTCGCCAGCGGGAAGCCCGGGTGCCGGTGGCGGCATCAGAAGCGTCCGTCGCGGCGCTCGAACTTCGTGGGCTTGCTCCACAGCGTCCCGCCGCGGCGGATCCAGTCGGCCTGGGCCCTTACCAGCGCCTGCACGGAGAGCTCGGGGTAGCCGAACATCGCGTGGCAGGTGCCGGCGTCGGACAGGAGCGCCGTCGGCGCCTCCTCGCCCGTGTACGACGGGGTGCTGTCGAGCAGCCGGCCGAAGCGGGCGGCGAGCCGGCGGACCGACACGGTTCGGGCCCCGTGACGTTGAGCACCAGCGGCGGGCTCGCCGCGTGGAGCAGGGACCTGAGCGCGACCTCGTTGGCGTACGCCTGCCAGACGACGTTGACGTGGCCGGTGGTGACGTCGACGGGTTCGCCGGCCGCGACCTTCTGCGCGACATCGGCCAGGACGCCGTACCGCAGCTCGACGGCGTAGTTGAGCCGCAGCAGCGCGACCGGCGTGCCCCGCGTGAGGCTGGCGTGTTCGAAGGCGCGTTCGCGGCCGAGGCAGGACATCGCGTACTCGCCCACCGGACCGGGCGGGTCCGCCTCCGTGGAGCCGCCGTCGCCGACGGGTACGAGCGGGTAGACGTTCCCGGTGGAGAACGCGGCGATGCGGGCCTCGGCGTACCTTCGTGCGACCACGGACGGCAGGAAGGCGTTGACGGCCCAGGTGTGGGCGGGCTGCCCGGCCGACCCGAACTTCGCGCCGACCATGTAGACGACGTTCGCCGCGTCTGGCAGGCCGGCGAGGTCGCCGGCGCTCGCGTCGGGGGAGAGGTCGAAGGTCACGGTCCGCACCCCGCGCTCGCGGAGCCGCTTCTCGACCTCGCGGTCGGACCAGCGGGAGACGGCGACGACGTCCACGTCGGTGCGGCCGGCCGCGTCGAGGGCGAGGCGGGCGAGGTGGCAGAGACTGGGGCCCATCTTGCCGCCGGCGCCGAGGACGACGAGCGGGCCCTCCAACCGGCGGAGGTCGGCGACGAGGGCTGCCGACGGCAGTGCCAGCCGGCGCTCCAGGTCGTCCTCGGACTCGAACACTGCTGGGCGACTCCCTCGTCCGTACGACTGGCTGGATGTTCTGCACTAACGGTCAAGACCGTATCTAGCGGGTGGTCCGGCCGTCAATGTCCGGTTCAGGAACGCCGAACGACCGAATTACGCCATTGACACGTGTGGAGAGGCGGTCCTACGGTCAGGACCGAAATCTCCGGCCCGAGACCGAGCGAGGGCGTCATGTCTGAGCGGTTCCCCTCCCATGCCCGCCCCTTCCGGACCACTCGGCGGGATCTCTTACGCGGCACGAGCTTCCTCGCGCTGGCCGCGGGCGCGTCGGCGTTCGGCGGCTGCTCGCTGTTCGAGGACAGCTCCGCCACCGGCCCGGGCGCGAGCGGCGACAACGGCAAGCCCGCGCAGGTGATGCGGCTGGACTTCCCGAACTTCCCGGTGATCGACCCCCAGGTCATCACCAACGGGATGTGGCTCGCGCTGCGGGGCGTCTTCGAGGGCCTCGTCGCCCAGAACGACGACGGCAGCGACGTGATCCCGGCCGTCGCCGAGAAGTGGAGCGTGTCGGCGGACAACCTCACCTACACCTTCACCCTGCGTACGAACGCCGCGTGGTCCAACGGCGACCCGGTGGTCGCGCGTGACTTCGAACGTACGCTGAAGCGGTTGTTCTCGCCGAGCCAGGCCTCCGCCGGCGGTACGACCATGGGCGCCAACTCCTACCAGGCCGCGACCGGCATCAAGGGCGCCGAGCAGTTCTACGGCGGCACGCTCACGGACTGGTCGCAGGTCGGCGTCAAGGCCACCGGCGACCACGAGCTGGTCCTCACCCTGCAGAACCCCAACCCGGGCTTCCTGCTCGGCCTGACCCACCCGTCGATGCTGCCGCTGCACATGGACTCGGTGGAAGCCAAGCCGAAGGACTGGCAGAGCGCGGACAACCTCGTCTCCAACGGCCCGTTCAAGGTCTCGGCCTGGACACAGAACTCCAAGATGACGCTGGTGCCCAACACCCACTACTGGGACAAGGGCAAGGTCCATCTCGACCGGATCGATGTCGAGCTGCAGGAGGCCGTGGCGACGGGTACGGCGACCGTGCCGTACGAGAACGGCGAGGTCGACATCGTGGGCCTGGTCGACGCGGACGCGATCCGGTTCCAGAAGGATCCCACCCTCGCCAAGCAGGTCCGGTCCGTGCCGACCTACTCCATCGCCTACCTCGCCAAGCTGCGCAGCGAGAACCCCGCGCTGGACGACGTACGCGTCCGCCGGGCCCTGTCCCTCGCCGCCGGCCGCGACAACCTCGCGAAGATCGGGCCGGGCATGCGTCCGGGCACCTCCCTCGTGGTCGACGACGTACCCGGCTGGGACGACAGCCTCGCGATCAAGGACGACGTGGCCGAGGCGAAGCGGCTGCTCGCCGCGGCGGGGTACCCGGGCGGACGAGGGCTCCCGACCGTACGCATCCTCGCCGGGCTGCAGTCCCCGATCGTCGATGCGGTCGTCGACGCGTGGAAGAAGAACCTCGGCATCCAGGCCAAGGCCGACATCGTGGAGGCCGGCGTCTACGTCGAACGCCGGTGGCAGGTCCAGAAGGGCGACTACATCGGCTTCTACTTCGGCACCTTCGCCGGCCTGCACACCTGGCCGGTCATGGTCGGCGTCCTGTGGTCGCCCAAGGACGTCCAGAAGCTGAGCCTTCCGGCAGCGGACTGGAAGGCGTACCAAGCACTCGAGCTCGACACCAAGATCGCACCAGCTCAGCGCACCCAGCGCCTGGACGCCCTGCTGGCGGCCAACGCGACACCGGAGTCCAAGGAGATGGGCCGGCTGGTCCAGGAGGCGTCCGCCAGCCGAGACGAGAAGCGCCAGCTCCAGCTCTTCACCCAGGCGGCGAAGGTCCGGGACCGGCAGTTCCTCTACGTGCCCCTGCTCTGGAGCGACGGCCTGTTCGCGGTACGTCCTACGGTAGAGGGACTGAAGCTCCGGGCAGCGCCGGAGTTCTTCTACTTCAAGGGTGTCAGCATCGGGAAGGGAAGCGCATGAGCGACAGCAGCGGGACCGGCCAGCAGGACGTCCGCGTGGGGCTCGTCGGCGTCAACACCTCGCACGCGGGCGCCTTCGCGCGGCTGCTCAACGAGAAGGGTGTGGCCGACGGCGCCCGGGTCACCTGGGTCTGGGGTGGCGAGCTGCGGGCCGACCAGCCGGACGCCTCCACCCTCGCGAAGACGTACGACATCCCCCACGTCGCGAGCGAGCCCACCGAGATGCTGTCCGAGACCGATCTCGTGCTGGTCGTCGACGACACCGGCCAGGGCGCCAACCATGCGCTGCTGGCGCGGCCGTTCGTGGGCGCGGGCATCCCGACGTTCGTCGACAAGCCGATGTCCGTCGATCTCGTGGAGGCGAAGGGCCTCTTCGCGCTGGCGGAGGCCAAGGGCACGGCCGTGACGAGCTCCTCCGCTCTCCGTTTCGCCGTGGAGCTGGACCGCGAGCGTGAGCAGCTCGACGCGCTCGGTGCGCTCTCGTCCGTCGTGAGCGTCGGCCCCGGCGAGTGGTACTACTACGGCGTCCACGCGGTCGAACAGCTCTACGCCCTCGCCGGGCCGGGGGTCGAGTGGGTCCAGCGGTTCACCTGGCCCGACCGCGACGTGGCGGTGCTGTCGTACGCCGGTGACGGTCCGACGGCGGTCGTGCAGACGCTGCGGGATGCGTCGTACGCGTTCCACCTCACGGCCTACGGTCAGAAGGGGCTGCACGCGGTCCGCATCCAGGACTTCGACGGGTTCTACGGCGGACAGGTGCGCGCCGCGGTGGAGATGGCCCGCACCGGCCAGCCGCCGGTGGCGCCGGCCGAGACGCTCGAGCTCCTGGCTGTGCTGCGGGCAGGTGTGCTGTCGGCGGAGAACGGCGGCAGCCGGGTGAGCGTCGCCGCGGTCCTCGACGGGGCCTGACCTTGCTCTCCGGGTTCGTCGGCTACCTCGCCCGACGCGTGCTGCGGCTCGTGCTCTGCCTGGTCGCGGTGTCGCTCATCACGTTCACCCTCCTGCAGCTGGCGCCCGGCAACTTCGCCGACCTGCAGCGCATCTCCAGCGGCGCGACGACCATCGGGTCGGCGGGTACGGAGGACGTCGCGCAGGCGTTCCGCGAGCGGTACGGGCCCGACATCCCGGCGTGGCAGCAGTACCTCATCTTCATGCGCGGCGCGCTGACGTGGGACTTCGGGCCGTCGTACAAGTACCCCACGATGGACGTCCAGGAGATCATCGCGAAGGCGTTCCCGATCTCGGCGACGCTCGCGCTCCTGTCGGTCCTGCTGGCGTTGCTGATCGCCGTACCGGTCGGTGTGTTGGCGGCGCTCCGGCAGAACTCCCTCTCCGACCACGGAACGATGTTCCTCGTGACGCTCGGGCACGCGCTGCCAGGGTTCCTCAGCGCGGCGTTCCTGGTGCTGTTGTTCACGGCGACCCTGCACGTGCTGCCGTCGAGTGGGTGGCAGGGTCCGCGCAACCTGGTGATGCCGGTGCTGGCGCTCGCGATCGGCCCGGCGGCGGTCCTGGCGCGCTACGTGCGGTCGAGCATGCTCGAGACGTTGCGCGAGGAGTACGTCAGCGCGGCGTTCGCCAAGGGCGGTCCGCGCCACACGGTGGTCCTCCGGCACGCGCTACGCAACTCGCTGATCCCGCTGGTCACCGTCGTGGGTCCGCTGCTCGCGGGGCTGATGACGGGGACGGTGTTCATCGAGGCGCTGTTCCGGATCCCGGGTCTCGGGCTGTACTTCGCGTCCGCCGCCGCGAGCCGCGACATGCCGCTGCTGATGGGCAGCACGCTGTTCTTCGCGGTGATCCTGATGGTGACGAACCTCGTCGTCGACCTGCTGTACGGCGTCCTCGACCCACGGATCCGGGCGGCGGGACAGGGCGGCGGAGCCGGATCGGGGAGGTGGTTACCACGTCGACCTTCGAGAGCCTCGCAGCAGACGCCCCAGGCCCTGTAGCGGAGGAGGGACCACCGCCGGACGAGCCCACGGCGGCGGCCGGCGTTGCCCGGCCGCGTGGCCCGTGGGCACGGGCATGGGACCGGTTCAGGGCCAACCGGTTCGCGCTCGTGAGCCTGGTCTTCGCCGCTCTGCTCGTCCTGGCCGCGCTGGCCGCGCCACTGCTCGCGCCGCACCACTACGCCGAGACCGACTACGCCGCCCGGCTCGCACCGATCGGCGCGGAGGGCCACCTCCTCGGCACCGACCTGCTCGGCCGCGACATCGCGAGCCGGCTCGTCTACGGGCTGCGAACGGCGCTGTTCGTGGCGTTCGGTGCCGAGCTGACCGCGCTGGTGCTCGCGCTCGTCGTCGGGCTCGTCGCGGGCTACCGCGGTGGCCGGGTCGAACAGGGACTGATGGGATTCACCGACGTCATGTACGCGTTCCCCAGCTACCTCTTCGCGGTCGTCCTCGTGACCGTGCTCGGGCGGAGTCTGTTCTCTCTGATCCTCGCGATCGGGATCGCGTCGTGGGTGACGCAGGCCCGCCTCGTGCGTGCCCAGGTGCTCGCCCTCAAGCAGCGCGAGTACGTCGAGGCGGCGCGTGCGATGGGTGCCGGCGGAATCACCATCGCGGTGCGGTACATCCTGCCCAACGCGATCGGGCCGATCCTCGTGACGACGAGCTTCGCCATCCCGGCGGCGATCGCGGCCGAGGCGGGGCTCGCGCTGCTCGGCCTGGGAGTCCAGCCGCCCACCCCGTCGTGGGGCGCGATGATCACCGACGGGATGAGGTATCTCCTGGCGGCTCCGCACCTGATGGTGTTCCCGGCCATGCTGTTCGCCCTCACCCTGTTGGCCTTCACCTGGGTGGGCGACGGGCTGCGGGACGCGTTCGACCCGAGCGGAGACGAACGATGAGCACGTCGCAGGCCGGTCTCCGGGCCGACACCGAGGGTCTCGTCGAGGGCGCGTTGCTGTCCGTCCGTGGGCTGCGTACGCACTTCTCCGGTGTCAAGGCGGACTTGCCTGCGGTCGACGGCGTGAGCTTCGACCTCGAGCCGGGCAAGGCCCTGGCCCTCGTCGGCGAGAGCGGGAGCGGCAAGACGGTGACCGCGCGGAGCCTGCTGCGCCTCCTGCCGAGGACCGCGAAGATCGTGGGTGGACAGGCGTTCCTCACCGCCGGTGGCCAGCGGCGTGACCTGCTGGCGCTCGGCGGACGGGACCTGCGCCGGGTCCGCGGCCGGCACGTGGGGATGGTGTTCCAGAACGCCGCGGAGGCGATGAACCCGACCCTCACCCTCGAACGCCAGCTCACCGAACACCTGCTCTGGCACGGAATCTGCGGCCGGGCAGAGGCCCGGGAGCGCGCCGTCCGAGCCCTCGGTGACGTCGGTATCCCCGCACCCGAACGCCGGATCCGCACGTACCCGTTCCAGCTCTCCGGCGGGATGCGGCAGCGGGCGATGATCGCGATGGCGATGCTGACCGGACCCGACCTGCTGATCGCCGACGAGCCGACGACCGCGGTGGACGTCACCGTGCAGCGGCAGATCCTCGACCTCCTGGTCGAGGTCAAGAACCGCGGCACCGGCGTCATCATGATCACCCACGATCTCGGAGTCGCGCGGTACTTCTGCGACGACGTGGTGGTGATGTACGCCGGGAAGGTCGTGGAGTACGCCTCGACCCGGGACCTGCTCGACACGCCGCGCCATCCGTACTCCGTCGGCCTGCTGGGATCCTGCGTCGAGGTCGGCGAACGGGACCGGCCGCTCGCGCCGATCCCGGGCAGTCCGCCGGACCTCGCCCGGCTGCCCGCCGGCTGTGCGTTCCATCCGCGGTGCCCGCGGGCGGAGTCACCGCGCTGCCAGACCGACCAGGAGCTCCTGCCCGTGACGCCGGCGACTCCGGGGACATCGGAGGCCCACCCGCGGCTGGCTGCCTGCTGGAAGGCGGTGGAGTCGTCGTGAGCGCGGTCCTCGTGAGCGCCGACGCCGTGAGCAAGGTCTATGCGTCGGCGGCCGGTGCAGTACATGCGGTCGACGACGTGAGTCTCGAGATCCGCCGCGGCGAGACCCTCGGCCTGGTGGGCGAGAGCGGCAGCGGCAAGTCGACGATGGCGCGACTCCTGATGGGCCTGCAGCCGCCGACGTCGGGCCAGGTCACCTTCGACGGCAGGGATCTCGCGTCGCTGCGTGGCGAGGAGCTGCGGTCGGCCCGGCGCCGGATGCAAATGGTGTTCCAGAACCCCTACGGCTCCCTCCTCCCGCACTACACCGCGGCCGCCAACGTCGCCGAACCCCTCCGCCTGCACCGGATCGGGGACAAGCAGTCCAGGCGCAAGGAGGCCTTGCGCCTGCTGGACCTGGTGGGTGTCAACCCGCACTTCGCGGACCTGTACCCGCGGCAGTTCTCTGGTGGACAGCAACAGCGGATCGCCATCGCCCGTGCGCTGGCCCTCGAACCCGACCTGCTCGTGTGCGACGAGCCGACGTCCGCGCTCGACGTGTCGATCCAGGCGCAGATCCTCAAGCTGCTGGTCGATCTGCGGGAGAGCCTGGGGCTCACCTGCCTGTTCATCTCCCACAACCTCGCGGTGGTCGAGCGGCTGGCCACCCGGGTGGCGGTGATGAACGGCGGCCGGGTCGTCGAGCTGGCGGACGCGACCGACCTGTTCGCCGCGCCGCGTGACCCGTACACGAGGACGCTGCTCAACGCGGTCCTTCCCGTCCGGGGTGCGCCGCCCGGCTCCACCGCCGTACGTCCACACCGTGAGGAGACGACGTGAGCGCGACAAGTCCGGTTCTGGTGGTGCTCGACCAGGACGTGGCCTCGGCCCTGCACCGCGACGGCGAGAACGCCTGGTGGCTCTACTGCACCGAGGTGCTCGACCACGTGCGGCTGGCGTACGACGTGGTGACCCGGGACGGGGCACGCGAGGAGCTCCGGTCCCGCAACGCCGTCGTCGTCCACGCCCGCGACGGGCGGATCGTGACGAGGCGGGGCGAGACGCCGTTCGCGGCGGACGTGTGGCAGCAGGTCGTACGGATCCAGCAGGGCAGGCCGGTCTCGGCGGACGGGACGCCCGCGGCCGATGGAAGTGCCCGGTCGACGACGGCATCCTCAAGTGCCGACGACGGCCTCGCGCTGTCGTACGAGCCGACCGCGCGATGGCACCGGCGGCGGGCGGGTTCGTCGAGGGCCGTTCGCGCACGTGACGCCGACGGCGCCCGCTGCGCCGACGTTCCACCGGCCGCACGGCGACCTGTTGCGGAGGCGTTCGCCGCCGTCCTGTTCTGGACCGCCGAGGGGGCGGGCCAGCCAGTGGGGTGGCTGTCTACTGGCCGGCGGGCGTCCCCGCGGTCGCGCACATGTCCCACGACAGCGACGGGAACACCGAGCGAGTCGGCCGCGCGGCTCTGTAGGTCTTCGCCGAGGCCGACGTCAGCGTGACCTGGTGTCTGCTCCATCCGGGCGGCTACTCGGAGAGATCTTCCCGACATCGTCGCCGCCGGGCACGAACAGCGCTGCACTACAACGCGATGGCGGAGTCGGACATCGCCGCGTGGGGCGAGGAGTACTGCGCCAGCAGCTCGAGTGGGCGCGTACGAAGAGTCGCGAGCGGATCGTCTCGAACAAGAACCACTACACGCGGTGGGAAGGGTGGGACGAGTTCTACCTGTGGTGCGAACGGAGGGCATCGAGCTCGACCAGACGCGCGGGCCGAGCAAGCAGGGCAACATCGGCTTCTCGTTCGGCAGCTGCCATCTGCACGTTCCCGATGGCGGACCACACCGGCGGAACCGGCGGATCGACGTGCTGACCTGCCGATGCTCGCGCAGGACCTGTGGCGACGTGCGCGGAGGGGAACCGTCGGAGTCTCCTCGAGCAGACGCTGGCGCTGCATGGGGTTGCGCATTTCCTCTTCCACGCCGCGCACCTGCACACCAAGCCCGCGGTGGCCGAGGCCTGCCGCACCGTCGCGGGCGAGGCCCGGCGCAGGGGGATGCAGTGGTGGACGAGTGAGCAGCTCAACGCGTGGGAGCGGGGCAGGCGCGGCGTCCGCCTCGCGGTGACAGGCGGCGGCGACTCCGCGTACCGCGTGGACGTGGAGGCCGCGACGGCCATGAAGGGCACCGGGATCCTGCTGGCCGTCCCGGGGCTCGCCGAACGGGCGGGGTTCCGCGTCACGTCCGGCGACGCCACCGCGACGGTGGTGACTCGGCACGGCCGGCGGCTGCTCGAGCTCGCCGCCGACCTGCCGGCGGGCCGGTCGTCCTTCACCGTCGAGGCCGTCGGGCACTGACTCGCGGCACCCCCGGGTCGGGTGCCCAACAGCGCGAGGACCTGAGCCACGGTGCGATCGACGTCGACTTCGCGGTGCTGGCACTTCGAGCCGGGATCGCCTTCAGGGGAAGGGACATGACGCGGTTCGCGCGGACGTACACCCGCAATCTGGCGACGGCGGTCTACGACGACCACGCCGTCGAACCCGGGTCCGGCTCGGGCGTGCTGTGTGTCGCGAACCTCAACTGGTACGCGCAGACGGTGCGCTAGACCGGGAGCCAGTGGTAGACCGGGAGTCACGTGCAACCCGGCCGGCTCCGGCCAGCCGACCGACCACCAGGGGATTGACCACCGGAGAACGGACTCCTAGCTTCGCGGCAAGCGCTTGCCCCCCTGGAGGAGCCGTGCCGCGTTCTGGGATCCCGATGGTCTCCCGTCTGCTCGTCCTGCCGCTGCTGGCCACCGCCGCGACAGCGACGGCGGCGTCCGCTCAGGCCGTCGAACCGCCTGCCGGCACTCGCGACCAGGGGAGCGCGGCCGCGGCCGGCGCACCGGTTCGGCGCCCAGCCGAGAAGCTCGACCGCGGGCTGGTGGCCGTACCCACGGGCGACGGCGTCCTCGTCAGCTGGCGGCTGCTCCCGCAGGATCCCCGCGACCTCGCCTACCACGTCTACCGCGACGGCAGGCGGGTCACGTCGCAGCCGGTGTCGACGCGCACGAACGTGGTCGACCCGGGCGGTACGCCGGGCGCGCGGTACGAGCTGTGCGCCGTCGTCGACGGCAGGGAGCGCGGTGTCCTCGGGCGTACGACGGCATGGGCGGAGGGCCACCTCGACATCCCGATCGACCGGCCGGCCGGCGGGACCACCCCCAACGGCGTCGCCTACACGTACGACGCCAACGACGCGAGCGTGGGCGACCTCGACGGCGACGGCAGGTACGAGATCGTCCTGAAGTGGAATCCCACCAACGCCAAGGACAACTCCCAGTCCGGCTACACCGGCGAGGTATTCCTCGACGCCTACGAACTCACCGGCGAACGCCTGTGGCGGATCGAACTCGGTCGCAACATCCGCGCGGGCGCCCACTACACGCAGTTCCTCGTCTACGACGTCGACGGTGACGGCCGGGCCGAGGTCGTCGCGAAGACGGCCGACGGCAGCACCGACGGCGCCGGCGTCGTCATCGGCGACGCGAACGCCGACTACCGCAACGAGAGCGGGTACGTGCTGGCCGGTCCGGAGTTCCTGACGGTGTTCGACGGGAGGACCGGCCGGGCGCAGGCGACGATCCCGTACGAACCTCCGCGCGGCAACGTCTGCGACTGGGGCGACTGCTACGGCAACCGGGTCGACCGGTTCCTCGCCGCGGTGGCCTATCTCGACGGCCGGCACCCGAGCTTCGTCATGGCCCGCGGCTACTACACCCGCACCGTCCTCGTGGCGTACGACTGGCGCGACGGCCGGCTCACCAGGCGGTGGACGTTCGACAGCAACCAGCCGGGCAACGAGGGCTACGTCGCACAGGGCAACCACAATCTGAGCGTCGGCGACGTGGACGGCGACGGGCGGGACGAGATCGTCTACGGCGCGATGGCGGTCGACGACGACGGAACCGGCCTCTACAACACCGGGCTCGGTCACGGCGACGCGATGCACCTCGGCGACCTCGACCCGACCCGGCCGGGCCTGGAGGTCTTCCAGGTCCACGAGCACACCGACGCGGCGTACGGCATCGAGTTCCGTGACGCCGACTCGGGCGAGGCGGTTTGGGGCGTCTTCACCGGCAGGGACACCGGGCGCGGGCTCACCGGCGACGTCGACCCGGCCCACCCCGGCGAGGAGGCGTGGGCGAGCGCGGGCGGCGTCGGCGGGATCTTCACCGCACAGGGCCAGCTCATCTCGCCGAGCCTGCCGCGCGCCAACTTCGCGATCTGGTGGGACGGCGACCTCGGGCGCGAGATCCTCGACCACGAGTACGACGCGGCGCTCGGCGCCGGTGTCCCGTGGATCGGCAAGTGGGATCCCGCGACGCTCACCACCCCGCACCTGCTCGACGCGGAGGGAACGCTGTCGGACAACGGCACCAAGGGCACCCCCGCGCTGCAGGCGGACCTGCTCGGCGACTGGCGCGAAGAGGTGCTGTGGCGTACGGACGACAGCACGGCGCTCCGGCTGTTCGCCACGCCGTACCCCACCACGCACCGGATCCCCGCGCTGATGAGTGACCCGGTCTACCGGCTGGGGATCGCCTGGCAGAACGTCGCGTACAACCAGCCGCCGCATCCGAGCTTCTTCCTCGGATACGGCATGGCGGATCCCACCGGAGCGGGTGCCGGGAAGCCCTGACCGCGGCGGCGGGGGCGCGCGCCGTCAGAGGTCGTTCGCGTGGCGCAGCACCTTCGTGATCGCGGCCGCGATGTCGTGGACGTCCTCCTCGGTGCCGAGCAGCGTCGGCTGGGGCAGCCAGGCCGAGTCCGACGCCAGCCGGTCGCTCACCGGAACGTCGGGTTCGGCGTACGGCAGGTCGAGGCGCTTGGCGAGCACGTCGATCTCCTCGCGCAGGGCGGCGTTGCGGTGCAGCCCGCCGTAGCCCGGCGAGCACGGTACGCCCTCCGCCGCGAGCGCCCGGACGAACGCGTCCCGGCGGGGTCCGGCGAGTGCCGGCACCCGGAACAGGAACAGGTGCCAGCCGTGCGCGGTGACGGCCGGGTCGTCCGGTGGGAGCCAGAACGCCGTCGACCTCGGCGAGCAACGTGCGGAGCAGGCCGGCATTGCGGACGCGCCGCTCCTGATGGACCGGATGACGGCGCAGCCCGCCGGACAGGATCGCCGCCTGGAACTCCGTCAGGCGCAGGTTGTAGCCCAGGTGCTCGTGCTGGTACCAGCCGCCGCCCCGGACCCGGCCGACGTTCGCGAGGGAGTACAGCCGGTCGGCGAGGGCCGCGTCGTTCGTGACGACCGCACCGCCCTCGCCGGCGCTGATGTTCTTGGAGGTCTGGAAGCTGAACGTGCCGAGGTCGCCGAGCGCGCCGACCCGGCGGCCGCGCCACTCCGCGCCGTGTGCCTGCGCGGCGTCCTCGATGATCGCGACGCCGTGGTCGCGCCCGAGCGCGGCGAACGCGTCCATGTCGCAGGGACGTCCGGCGACGTGCACGGGCATCACGGCCTTGGTCCGACCGGTCAGCCTCGTCAGCGTGCTCGCGGGGTCGAGCAGGTGGGTGTCGGGGTCCAGGTCGGCGAAGACCGGGACCGCACCGACGAACGTCACCGCCGCCGCGCTCGCGATGAACGTGTACGGCGGGACGACCACCTCGTCGCCGACGCCGACGCCGGCCGCGCGGAGCGCCGCGACCAGGGCCAGCGTCCCGTTGCAGACGCACACGCAGTGCGCGGCGCCCTGGAACGCCGCGAACTCCGCCTCGAACGCCTCGGTCCGGGAACCGTGCGTACTGCCCCAGTTGCCCGAGGTCAGCACCTCGCCCAGGGCATCGGCGTCGGACGGTTCGGAGGTGGGCCAGTCGGGGAACGGCCGGGAGCGGACGGGTGCTCCGCCATGGACCGCGAGCGGGGTCGTCATGGTGCGAGGTTCGCGTACCCTCGACTTTGGGTCAAGACCGTATCCGGGAGTGGTCTCCACTCCGACGTTCCCGACGCAGGTCGCGAGGTGCGCCATGGATCAGGCCGGCAAGGACGATCTCGCTGTCGACGGCGGTGTGCCCGTCCGCTCCTCACCGTTCCCGAGCGTCGGCAACGCGAGCGGTCGGACGCTGGGGGAGGAGGAGCTCGAAGGCCTGCGCCGGGTGCTCGCCTCGGGCCAGCTGAACTCCACGACCGGCGGGGAGACGCGCGCCCTCGAAGCCGAGTTCGCGGCGTACTACGGGGTCGGCGCGGCCGTCGCGTCGAGCTCGGGCACGGCCGCCCTGCACCTCGCGGTGGCGGCCGTCGACCCCGAACCCGGCGACGAGATCATCACCACACCCATCACCGACGCCGGGACGGTGCTGCCGATCCTGATGCAGAACGCCGTACCCGTCTTCGCCGACGTCGACCCGGTCACCGGCAACCTCGACGTCGACTCCGTACGCCGCGCGATCACCAGCCGCACCCGCGCGATCTGCGTGGTGCACCTGTTCGGCTCCCCGGCTCCGGTGGCGGCCCTGCGGCGGCTCGCCGACGCGCACGGCCTCGTCCTCATCGAGGACTGCGCCCAGGCGTACCTCACCCGGTGCCCCGACGGCCGGCTCGCCGGAACGGTCGGTGACATCGGCTGCTTCAGCCTGCAGCAGTCCAAGCACATCACGGCCGGCGACGGCGGGCTCTGCATCAGCGACAACCCGGCCCTCGCCCGCCGGATGCGGCTGTTCGCCGACAAGGGCTGGCCGCGCGACACCGACGAGCGCACGCACCTGTTCCTGTCCACGAACTACCGGATGACCGAGCTCCAGGCCGCTGTCGCCCGCGCCCAGCTCCTGAAGTTGGCCGGTGTGGTGGGGGACCGGCGCGCGGGCGCCCAGCGGCTCTCCGAGGCGCTCCGCCCACTCGCCGGCCTGTGCACGCCGCCTGACGAGGGCGGGATGAGCTACTGGCAGTACCCGCTGGTCGTCGACCCGGCGCTCGCGGGCGGCACCTGTCACGACTACGGCAAGGCGCTCGCCGCCGAGGGCATCCCCGCGAACGGCGGCTACCTCACCCGGCCGGTCTACCGCACGCCCGTCCTCGCCGAGCGGCGTACGTACGGCGAGTCGGGCTACCCGCTCAGCGTCCCGCCCGCGCGCGAGGTCCCGAGGTACGACGCGGGGCTGTGTCCGGTCGCGGAGTCGCTCATCGACGAACGGCTGCTCGTCCTGTCGTGGAACGAGCGCTACACCGGGCGCGACGTGGACGACATCGCCACCGCCGTCACGAAGGTCCACCGCGCCTTCACCCGTTGAGAGCTGGGGCAGGCTCAACGCCCGGTGATCATGAAACGTCCGGGCTGCCATAGCCCCCCGGAAGTTTCATGATCACCGGAGTGGACCGCGGTGGCAGGCTGCCGAGCCCGCGAGCGCTCTCAGACGGTCTCGAACGTCGCCATCATCGCCATGTCCTCGTGCTCGAGGTTGTGGCAGTGCAGCAGGTACGCGCCGCGGTGGTCGCGAAAGCGGACCGCGACCTCGACGTACTCCGCCGGCCGGACGTCCACCGTGTCCTTCCAGCCGCCGTCGTACGGGCCCGGACCGTGACCACCGCGGTCGATCACCTGGAAGGGGTCCAGGTGTACGTGGACGGGATGGTGGAGGTCGGACACGAACCGCCAGATCTCGACCTCGCCGAGCTTCGTCCGGGCGTCCATCCGGCGCGGGTCGAACACCTTGTCGTTGACTGTCCACCCCTTGGCCGGTCGCGCGGCGGAGGCGCCCTGCCCGTCCGCGCCGCCGGTCCCGTCCGCGCCGCCGGTCCCGTCCGCGCCGCCGGTCCCGTCCGCGCCGCCGGTGCCGCCCCGGTCGCCACCGCTCCGGTCGCCCCCGCCCTGTCCGCCGTCGTCCCGGTCGCGGCGGTCGCCGACGTCTCCACGGCGGAACCACCATTCGCGGGTCCGCAGGGCCCGCGCCGGGTCGAGCCGCTCGACCTTGCTGAGCGTCGCCGGCACCCGGGCGTCGTCCCTGACCCGGCGCGTGACGCGGAACCGCATGACCTGCGCGGTCGAGCCGCGGCCGAGCTGGTTGACCATCGTCACCGAGGTGCCCGGCCGGTACGCCGAGAAGTCGACCACCACGTCGAAGCGTTCGCCGGCGGCGATGTCGAGGACGGTGTGCGGCACCGGCCGCGCGAGCAGTCCGCCGTCGGAGCCGATCTGGACGAACGGCTTGCCGACCTCGCCCGCGGGCTCGAGAGCCAGCCGGTACCGGCGGGCGTTGGAGGCGTTCAGGATCCGGAACCGGTACCTCGCCGCCTCCACCTCGTGGACCGGCCACGGTGCGCCGTTGACGAGGATCACGTCGCCGACGACACCCTCCATGAAGTCCTGCTGTACGCCCGGCCGGGCCTGCAGGGTGCGGTCGAGCGAGGGGTACCGGAACGAGCCGTCCGCCTCGAACGCCCGGTCGCAGATCATCAGGGGGACGTCGCGGTCGCCGTCCGGCAGCGGCAGCGCCCGCTCCTCGTCGTCGTGGACGAGGTGCAGGCCGGCGAGGCCGCGGTAGATCTGCGGTCCGCTGAAGTCCATCCGGTGGTCGTGGTACCACAGCGTCGCCGCCCGCTGGTCGAGCGGATACACGTAGTCGCGGTAGCCGTGGGACACGTCACGGAGCATCGGCCCGGCCCCGTGCCCGGAGGCGTGCGACGGTGGCCGCCAGCCACCCTCGGGGAGCACGAGGTCCGTGGGGAACCCGTCGCTGTCGGCCGGGGTGTGCCCGCCGTGCAGGTGGACGGCGACCGGGACGGACAGCTCGTTGCGGTGGCGTACGACGGCACGCCGGCCGCTTCGCGTGACGAGCGTGGGTCCGGGAAAGATCCCGTCGTACCCGAGGATCGGTGTCCGCAGTCCCGGCAGGATCTCGGCGTCGGCGGCGCGTTGCACGATCTCGTAGTAGTCGGTGCTGCCGTCGGACCGTACCGGTCGCTTCACGGGCGGCACCGGAAGCGGTACGCGGAACGGCTTCGGCAGCGCGACCCGGCTCGCGAGGAACTCCGCGGTCTGGCCGACCAGCCCACCCAGCCCGCAGCCGGACAACGCCGCAACGGTGCTGCCCGCCCCGACCAGGCCGAGGAACCCGCGGCGCGACAGCGGTGTCCGGCGCGCGCTCACGGCTGCGACCCAGCGGGGGACCCGGGCGTCCCGGCCGTCCCGGCCGTCCCGGCCCGGCGTCCCCAGCTGCGGACACCGCGCGCCGAGCGGCGGAAGAGCCAGACCGTGAGGAGCAGCTGCCCCACCACGATGGCCACGCCGAGCGGGATGTGGATCGCGAGCTCGCGCGAGTAGCCCGCGCCGATCTGGTAGCCCTCGGTCAGGAACAGCACGAGCGACACCATCATTGGCCACCCCCGACCCCGGCCAGCCCAGCAGTACGCCAGCGCGGCGATCGCCTGCACCAGCGTGACCAGGGGCAGCAGGCTCCCGTTGAGGCCGTGGACGGCGAGCGCGTCGAAGTCGCCGTCGAGGTACCTCCCCGCGAGGACCGGCTGTCCGACCAGGACCGCTGTGTGGACGAGCGAGATCACCCGCAGGAACCACAGAGTGCCGCGTGGACCGGCGGTGGGTTCCCGGCGTACGGACTCGGCGTCCTCGGCCACCTCGACAGCGGGCATCGCACTCCTCCGGAAGGCTTCGACGTCTCCGACCGTATGTGTCGGCTACCTACATATGAATCCGGGATATCCCCGGATCAGGGCTCAGGGTTCCCGGACAAGCGCCGGATCGGCGCTGGTCGGGTTGTCGGGGTGGTGTCCGACACAGGTAGCGTGTCTACGCATGAAGGCCAACATCGTCCGAGGCCACCTCGACGCGCTGCTGCTCGCGACGCTCGAGGACGGCCCCCTGCACGGCTACGGCATCATCGAGGCCCTGCAGGACCGCAGCGGCGGGGTGCTCGACCTGCCCACCGGCAGCGTCTACCCCGCCCTGCGCCGGCTCGAGCAGGCGCGGTACGTGAGCGGGAGGTGGAGCATCGTCGGCGGTCGGCGGCGCCGCACCTACCAGCTGACCCGCGCCGGGCGGCAGGCGCTGTCCCGGGAACGTGCCGACTGGAGCCGGTTCACCCACGCGATCGGCGGCGTCCTGCGGGCCGAGACATGACGAACGACCCGATCGCGGCCTACGTCGCCACGCTCGCGGAGACCCTGCCCGGCCCGCGCCGCGCCCGCGGGGACCTCCTCGACGAGCTGGCCGGAGGCCTGCACGATGCCGCCGAAGCCCACGCGCGCTCGGGCCTGTCGCCCCGGGACGCCGAGGAGCGGGCCGTCGCGGAGTGCGGTGCCGTGTCCGACGTCGCGCCGGAGTTCCGGAGCCAGCTCGCGGCGGTCCAGGGCAGGCGTACGGCCGTGTTCTTCGCACTGTCGCTGCCGATCACGGTGCTCGCGTGGACCGCGACGTGGCGCCTGTCACCGCAGCCGGTGTCGTTTCCCGACACGAGGCCAGCCGGGGTCGGCGTCCTCGCCCGGCTCACCGACTGGTCCGCGCTCGCGGGCGGTGTGGCCGCCGTCCTGACCATCGCCCTCCTGATCTGGACCGGGCGACGAGGCCGTTCCGTACGACCCGTGCTGGCCCTGCAGGCCTCGGCCGGGTTCGTCGCGGTGGTGACGTCGGTCGGGTGCGCGCTGGCCATGATCGCCGTCCACCCCGCGCAGGTCGCCGGGCTGGCGGAGGTCTCACCCCTGGTGGCGCCCTTGGGCCTCGCCACCGCCGTCGTCACGGGCTGCCAGCTCCGGTCGGTCTGGCGGAGCGTCCAGGCGGTTCGCCGGCTGGGTGAGCCGACGCCCGCGTAACCCGCACCCGGACCAGTGGCCCGGGCGAGATCTACGCGGACAGGACGTGGGTGAGAACGAGATTGTGGAAACGCGGCCGGAACCTCGTGATCGCCATCGAGTCACGCCGCGGATGGACCCGGTTGGTCAGGAGAACCGCGTAGACGCCCAGCATCGGGTCGACCCACAGGCTGGTCCCCGTGAAACCGGTGTGGCCGTACGCCGCGTGCGTGAACAGATCACCTGCCGGGGACCCCATCGGGTCGCGTCCCTGCCACGCGAGCGAACGCCGGAGGTTGAGGTGGTCGGTGGCCGGCCGGGTCATCACCGCGAGCGTGTGCGGCTGGATGAGCTGGCCGACCTCGCCGCGGCCGTCGCGGACGAGCGCGATGCCGAGCCGCTCCATGTCGGCGAGTGTGGAGAAGAGTCCGGCGTGCCCGGCCACTCCACCGAGAACGGCGGCGTTCTCGTCGTGCACCGTGCCCTGGACCAGCCGTCCGCGCCAGGGACACTCCTCCGTCGCGGCCGCCAGGTGTTGCCGGTCGGCCGGCGGGTTGTAGCCGGTCTGCGTCATGCCCGCCGGCTCGGTCAC
The DNA here is from genome assembly GCA_963721745.1 of uncultured Actinomycetota bacterium. Classification (GTDB taxonomy): domain Bacteria; phylum Actinomycetota; class Actinomycetes; order Propionibacteriales; family Actinopolymorphaceae; genus Thermasporomyces. The sequence continues at coordinate 146,068 of CAVRKO010000014.1, forward strand.
GGTGCGGCGGACCAGCTCGTCCAGTGGCATGCCGGACGCCGCCTCCGCGACCTGCGCCAGGATCATGAAGCCCGGCGAGGTGTAGGCGACCCGGGTGCCCCGCGGGTTCCGCGGCGGCAGCCGGCGCAGGGCGGCGAGCAGGCTGGCCCGGTCGGGATGCCGGCGGTACAACGGCTGCTGTCCGGGCAGGCCGGACGTGTGGGTGAGCAGGTGCCAGAGCGTGATGTCGGCCTTGTCCGTTCCGGCGTACGACGGCAGGTGGGTCGCGACCGGGTCGTTGAGCGCGACGAGCCCGCGTTCCAGCAGGGCGAGTACGGCGAGTCCGACGAGCGGCTTGGTAACTGACGCGAGGTCCCAGAGCGTGTCGTCGTCGACCGGCTCGCCGCCCCACGCCCTGGTGCCGACGTACCCGCGGCTCGTCGGCCCCTGGGCGGTGCCGAACGACCAGGCGGCACCGGAGAACAGCCCGGCCTCGCGCGCGGCGCTGGCGTACGCCGAGGGGCTCACGTCGTCCGTGCCGAACTCGGGACGGAAGACGGGCGGGCTCGCCGTGGAGTCCGCGGGACGCTCAGGTGGCGGGGACAGGTCTGCCGGAGTGTCCACGGGAGTGGTCAACGGGTCGGACGTCACGGCGTGTGGTCCCCTTCCTCCTCGTTGCGGCGGGCGAAGTGGGCGAGTCGGTCGAGATCGACCTCGACACCGAGGCCAGGGCCCACAGGAACCCTCAGAGACCCACCCTCGCACGGGATCCGGTCGGTGAGGATGTCGTCGGCAGTGAGGTAGTACATCGCGTCGATGGCGTGGTCGAGCCGGTCGAGGGCGGCGGCGACGTGGAGGTGGCATGCGGTCGAGATGCCGAGTTCGCCCCCACTGTGGAAGTTCATGCCGAGACCGAACACCCGGCAGGTGGCCGCGAGGTCCATCGTCGGTCCCACTCCGCCCCACTTGTGCACGTCCGCGTGGATGATGTCGACCGCCTGCATCCGGACCGCCGGGGCGATGTCGTCCAGCGCGACGACGCACATGTTCGTGCAGAGCGGCGTCGCGATCTCGGAGCGGACCCGCGCCATCGCCTCGAGCCCGGCGCAGGGATCCTCGAGGTACTCGAGGCCGAGGGCGTCGAGCTCGCGGCCCGCCCGGACGGACTCGGTGACCGTCCACGCGGCGTTGGGGTCGACCCGGAGGGCGACATCCGGCAGGCGTTCGCGCACGCGGTGCAGGACCGACACGTCGAAGCGGGCGTCCGTCGACCCCTTCAGCTTGAGCGCCGTGAACCCTCCGGACCCGACCATCTCCGCGGCCCGCTCGCCGAGCACGGCGGGCGCGTCGGCCCGGCTCGCGCCGGCCGCGGCGGCAGGAGTGAGCAGGGCGGTGATGGGCACGGACTCCCGCGCCGCGCCACCGAGGTGGAGGTGCAGGGGTACGTCCGCGGACCGACAGGTGAGGTCGAGGAAGGCCATCTCGAGCGCGGCGAGTGCGCAGTAGCCGATGTAGCCGTAGAAGAACGGCACCATCGCGCACCGGCGTCGGACCTCCGCGTGCGCCCGTGGGTCGAGACCGACGAACTGGTCCTTGATCCGGGTGATCAGTGCGGCGGTCGGCCGGCCGTTCATCGTCTCGCCCCAGCCGGCGCGGCCGTCGTCGGTGCGGACGCGGATGACGGTACGGGTGGTGCCGGACTTCGCCTCGAAGCTGCTCGCGAACGTGGTTGTCAAGGGAACGTTGACAACCCAGACGTCGATGTCGGCGACGCGCATCGGATCCCTTCGTCGGGCGGCCGCGCACCGGCCGGGCGTTGTGCCGGAGCTCGCTGCCGGGCGGTAGCCGGGAGAGCGGCCTTCCGGCGGCAGGCTCAGGACAGGTGCACCGGCAGTCTCTCGAGGCCGCGGATCAGCGTGCTGTTGCGCCACCGTAGCTGGTCGGCTGGCACGGCCAACGACAGCTTCGGGAACCGCGCGAACAGCCGGTCGAACGCGATCTGGCCCTCGAGCCGCGCGAGTGGAGCGCCGAGGCAATGGTGGATCCCGTGACCGAACGCGAGGTGGCCGCTCGCCTGCCGGGTGACATCGAGTCGGTCCGGATCGGCGAACCGGGTCCCGTCGCGGTCGGCCGACCCCAGCGAGACGAGAACGAACTCACCGGCCGGGATCTCGACCTCGCCCACCCGCACCGGCTCGTCCGTGGTGAACCGCATCGTCGCGAGGTTGACCGGCCCGTCGTAGCGCAGGAACTCCTCGACGGCGCCGGGTACGCGCGTGGGGTCAGCCCGCAGCAAGGCCAGCTGGTCCGGTCGGCGCAGGAGGGCCAGGGTGCCGTTGGCGATGAGGTTGACGGTGGTTTCGTGGCCGGCGACGAGCAGCAGGAACACCATCGAGACGAGCTCCTGCTCGTCCAGCCGATCCTCGTCGTCGCGCGCCTGGGTCAATGCCGTGAGTAGGTCGTCCCTGGGGTCGGACCGCTTGGCGGCGATGAGGTCGACGAGGTAGCCCGCCATCGCGTACGACGCCACCTTCACCTCCTCGTCCGGGCCGTCCGAGAGCACCGTCGACGACCAGGCGCGAAAGGCCTCCCGGTCGCCCGGAGGCACACCGAGCAGCTCGCAGATCACGGTCATCGGCAGCGGGAACGCGAACGCGTCGAGCAGGTCGACCGGCGCGCGCGTCGCGTCCTGCGACGCCGCCGAGGCGGCCATCGCGTCGAGGAGGTCGTCGGTGATCGCCGCGATCCGGGGCCGCATGGTCTCGACCCGGCGGGTGGTGAACGCCTTGGTCACGAGCTTGCGCAACCTGGTGTGGTCCGGCGGGTCGGAGTTGAGCATGTGTCTGCGCAGCACGTCGGCGAAGACGCCCTCGTCACCCAGCGTCTCGGGGTCCATGTAGTCGGCGAGGACCCGCCCGTCCTTGCGGAGCCGCGGGTCTGCCAGGGCCGCCCGCGCCTCGGCGTACCTCGTCACGATCCACGCGTCCCAGCCGCCGGGGAGGGTGACCTTGCGGGCGGGCCCTTCCTCGCGAAGCCGTTCGTAGACGGCGTACGGGTCCTGGAGGAAGCTGTCGTCCAGTGCTACCGGTGTGCGCTCGGCCGCCTGCGTCATGCCTGATCCACCTGTCCGTTCCCCACCTGTCGTCACCTGACCCCACGTTGTCGCGACCGACGCGCCGAACGCGTCCGGTCACCCATGCCAACGATTGCCGCGCGGTGATCGTTGCCCGGCACGCGGGTCGGTTCCTCGCCGCCAATCCGGACCAAGCCCGCCGAACTGCCCGGGCGGCGGCACCCGAGGCCCGCCGGGTAAGACCGGAGGCGGCGTGTAAGACCCGAGGATCGCCCCGTGATCCCGTACGCTGGCTGGCTATGTCACCTCGGACGTCGCCGACGACGCGCAAGACTCAGGCGCGCTCGTCCAGCGCGCGTTCGCGCAGCGGCGGCCGGGGGCGGGCGACCACCACTCGGAGGGCACCGGCACGGCGCCCACCGCGTGGCAGCGGCATCGTCGGCACGGTCATGACGGCGCTCGTCCGGCTGCTCGCCGGCATCTGGCTCGGCCTCGCTCACCTCGTCGGTGGCATCGTGCGCCGGATCGGCTCCAGCGCTCGTGAACTCGACCCCGAGCTGCGCCGCAACGGTGTCGGGCTGGTGTTCGTCGGCCTCGCCATCGTGGTCGCGGCGGCGGTGTGGTGGCAGCTGCCGGGCGCCGCGGGAGGTGCCGTCCGCAGCGTCGTCTCCGGGAGTGTCGGAACGCTCGCGTGGGCGATGCCGCTCCTGCTCCTGCTCGTTGCCTGGCGCACGCTGAGGCACCCCGACCGCAACGGACCGGGTGGGCGGCAGCTCATCGGGTGGGCCGCGATCCTCGGCGGCGTGCTCGGTCTCGTCCACATCCAGCACGACCTGCCGCGGCCCGACTCCGGCATCGAGGAGCTGGAGAGTGCCGGCGGCGCGATCGGCTACGTCATGTCGTCGATCCTCTCCGACCTGCTGACGGTCTACGTCGCCGTTCCGCTGCTCGTCCTGCTCACCCTGTTCGGGGTCCTCGTCCTCGTCGGCACCCCGCTGCACGCACTACCCGACCGCAGCCGGGAGTTCTGGGCGAAGGTCCGGCACAAGGACGCCGAAGCCGGTGCCGACAAGCCCGCCGACGAGACCGCCGTCGACGAGGACGGCAAGCAGACCCAGCCGCTGCGGCGGTCCCGGTCCCGACGCCGGATCGGCGCGATGGCCGGGTCCGACGGCGACGACGCTCGACGGCGAGAAGCCCTACGACAGCCCCGTGCTCGAGGGCCGCGAGATCTCCCGGCGCGGCAGGGGGAAGCAGCCTGCCGAGTCCGAGCGGGCCGAACCCGCGGCCGACGGCACCCCTGAGGCATCGGCCGACGGCAAGAACGACGGCAAGGGCGAGCCTCCTCCGCACACGCCGCTGCCGCAGCGGGTCGAGCAGCTGGCCCTGTCCGGCGACGTGACCTACGTGCTGCCCGCCGGCGACGTGCTGGCGCCCGGCTCGCCGCACAAGGCCCGTTCCAAGGCGTCCGACAAGGTGGTCGACCGGCTCACCGAGGTCCTGGAGCAGTTCGAGATCGATGCCCAGGTCACCGGCTACACCCGCGGTCCGACGGTCACCCGCTACGAGGTCGAGCTCGGCCCGGCGGTCAAGGTCGAGAAGGTCACCGCTCTCACCAAGAACATCTCCTACGCGGTCGCGAGCAACGAGGTGCGGATCCTCTCGCCGATCCCCGGCAAGTCCGCGATCGGCGTCGAGATCCCCAACACCGACAAGGAGATCGTCAGCCTCGGCGACGTCCTCCGTTCGGGCGTCGCACGCGGCGACCACCACCCGATGGTCGTGGCTCTCGGCAAGGACGTCGAGGGCGGCTTCGTCGTCGCCAACCTCGCCAAGATGCCGCACCTGCTGTTGGCGGGGGCGACGGGCTCCGGCAAGTCGAGCTTCGTCAACGCCATGATCTCGTCGGTCCTCATGCGGTCGACCCCCGACGAGGTACGCATGATCCTGGTCGACCCGAAGCGGGTCGAGCTGACCGCCTACGACGGCATCCCGCACCTCATCACCCCGATCATCACCAACCCCAAGAAGGCGGCCGAGGCGCTTTCGTGGGTCGTGTCGGAGATGGACCGGCGGTACGACGACCTCGCGGCGTTCGGCTACCGGCACATCGACGACTTCAACAAGGCCGTCCGCACCGGCAAGGCCACGCCGCCTCCCGGGAGCGAGCGGGTCCTGACGCCCTACCCCTACCTCCTCGTCATCGTCGACGAGCTCGCCGACCTGATGATGGTCGCCCCGCGCGACGTCGAGGACTCCGTCGTACGCATCACGCAGCTCGCCCGGGCCGCAGGCATCCACCTGGTGCTCGCCACCCAGCGGCCGTCGGTCGACGTCGTGACCGGCCTGATCAAGGCCAACGTTCCGTCGCGGCTCGCGGTCGCGACGTCGAGCATGGCCGACAGCCGGGTCATCCTCGACCAGCCGGGCGCCGAGAAGCTGGTCGGGCAGGGTGACGGGCTGTTCCTTCCGATGGGAGCCAACAAGCCGATCCGGATCCAGGGCGCCTGGGTCACCGAGAGCGAGATCCGCAAGGTCGTCGACCACTGCAAGACCCAGCTGCAGCCGACCTACCGCGACGACGTGACGGCGGTTCCGGGCGCCAAGAAGGAAGTCGACGACGACATCGGCGACGACCTCGACCTCGTGGTCCAGGCGGCGGAGCTGATCGTGTCCACGCAGTTCGGCTCGACGTCGATGCTGCAGCGCAAGCTCCGGGTCGGGTTCGCCAAGGCCGGCCGCCTGATGGACATCCTCGAGAGCAGGGGAGTGGTCGGGCCGAGCGAGGGCTCGAAGGCGCGCGACGTTCTGGTCAAGCCCGACGACATGGACGAGTTCATCCTCACCCTCCGCGCTGAGGGCGACTAGGCACAGGCGCCGACGCAGCCGGCAGTGGACGCCGGCGAGAGCGGGCGACACCGGGCACGTGGCAGATGTCGGACGGACCTGTCCGGCGTCCGGTCGTCCCCGTGGTCAGGCGATCCGCGGACTGTAGAGTCCCTCCGGGTTCAGCGTCTCGACCATGATCGTGAGGGAGGCCCCGGTTGCGGATCGCCGTCACAGGTGGCAATGGGCGACTCGGCCGTGCAGTGGCGGCCGCTGCCCTCGCCGAGGGACACGAGGTCGTCGCCCTCGACCGGACCACCGACGAGTCGACGGGTGCCGGGAGAGCCGGCCCGCCCCCCGTTCCCGTGCACGCGGTCGACGTCGCCGACTTCGACGCGCTCGCCTCCCAGCTCCAGGGCTGTGACGCGCTGATCCATCTGGCCGCGATGCCCTCGCCGTTCCACCATCCCGCCCACGTGGTGCACGCCAACAACGTGGTCGGCAACTACAACGCGCTGACGGCGGCGGCCGACGCGGGCATCCGCCGGATCGTCTCGGCCTCGAGCGTCAACGCGATCGGCGGCTTCTACAGCCGGCGGGCGCGGTACGACTACCTCCCGCTCGACGAGGAGCACCCCACCTACGCCGAGGACCCCTACAGCCTGTCGAAGTGGTTGGGGGAGCAGCAGGCCGACGCCGTGGCCCGGCTGCACGAGGACCTGATCATCACCAGCCTGCGGTTCCACTGGATCACACCCGAACGGCCAGCCTGGGGCGGCGAGGACGACGAACGTCTGACCCACCACGCCCGCCACCTGTGGGGCTGGGTCGACCGCGACGCCGCCGTCCGCGCCTGTCTGCTCGGGCTCACGGCTGGCTTCACCGGCCACGAGGCGTTCTACGTCGTCGCGCCCACCACGGCGACGACCCTGAAGTCGTCCGAGCTGTACTCGCGCTTCCACGGCGACGTCCCGCTCCGCCGCACCCTCGAGGGCAATGCGGGCTTCTACGACTGCGCCAAGGCGACCAAGCTGCTCGGCTGGGTCCACGACGCGTGACGCACCCCGACTGCGCACGAGCCCGAAGGAGACGGTCATGAAGCTTGCCGAGATGGTTCCGCCCGGTCCCGACTCGTCCGCGCTGCGTCGACTCGTCGTCCAGGCCGGCGTCGAGTGGGCGGTCGGCGGGTTGCCGCAGACCAACGGCCCCGACCGGCGCGGCGACGACGCGCCGTGGGACTACCAGCCGTTGCTCTCGATGAAGGAGCGGTACGAGAGCGCCGGCCTCCGGCTGGCCGTCATCGAGGCGCGGCCACCGCTCGTCAGGGCCAAACGCGGACTCCCCGGGCGGGACGACGAGATCAACACCGTCTGCACCCTGATCGAGAACATGGGCCGGCTCGGCATCCCGACCTGGTGCTACGAGTGGATGAGCGACTTCAACTGGCTGCGTACGAACACCGCCGTTCCCTCCCGCGGCGGCTCCTTGGTGAGCGGCTACGACCACGCGCTGATGCAGCAGGCGCCTCCGACCGAGCTCGGTCCACTCAGCGAGGAAGAGCTCTGGACGAACCTCGAGTACTTCCTGCGTCGCGTCGTGCCGGTCGCCGAGCGGGCCGGCGTTCAGCTCGCCATGCATCCCGACGACCCGCCCATCTCGCCGGTGCGCGGGGTCGGCCGGATCATGCGGAGCGTCGACAACTACCAACGGCTGCTCGACCTGGTGCCGAGCCCGGTCAACGGGATCACGCTGTGCCAGGGCAACTTCCGGCTCATGACCGACGACATCCCGGCGGCGATCCGGAAGTTCGGCGCGCAGGAGAAGATCTTCTTCGTCCACTTCCGCGACGTGCGTGGCACCGTCGAGAACTTCGTGGAGACCTGGCACGACGACGGTCCGACGGACCTGCTCGAGTGCCTGCGTACGTACCACGAGGTGGGTTTCGACGGCCCGATGCGACCCGACCACGTGCCGACCGTGGAGGGCGACAGCAACGACCACCCGGGCTACTCGTTGTACGGTCGGCTGTTCGCGCTCGGCTACATCCGCGGGATGTTGGAGAGCGTCGGCCGATAGCGCCGCGTCCGCCGATCAGTCGGCGCGGCTCGGGACGCTGAACAGGTCGCCGGGCTGACAACCCAGCCCGTCGCAGACCGCGGTGAGGGTGGAGAACCTGATCGCTCTGGCCCGGTTGTTCTTCAGGACCGAGAGGTTCACCACCGTGACGCCGACCCGCTCGGCGAGCTCGGTCAGGGTCATGCCGCGATCTGTCAGGAGCCGGTCGAGGTGACACTCGACGCGGTGCCCGTCGGACTGGTCCGGCGGCATCAGACCAGCCCTTCGACGTCATCGGCAAGTTTGACGCTGCGGACGTCGACGGGTACCCCGTCGGGAACCTTGAGCGAGGTGAACGGCCAGGAGATGCCTCCGAGCAGTGCGAACGAGGCGACACAACGGGCGATGCCGGCCAGCACGTTCGCCATCGGTCCGACCAGTCGGGTCGTGGGTGGTGTTGTGGTGGGTTCTGTCGTGGTGGTGGATTCCGGCGCCTTGTCGGTCATCTCGCTTCTCCCCGTATCGAAACTCGATGGTATCGACAAACAATATGCATATCGAACATCGATGTGCAAGGCGGAGCAGACGCGTCCGCCGCGATTAGCCGCGGCGGCGGTCGTACGCAAAGATGGGCGCCAATGACACCTCCCGACGCCTCCACCACGGAGAGTCCGGCCGAGCCCTCGACCGGGCGCCCCGCGACGGTGGCCGCCACGACCGTTGCCGTCGTGAGCCTGGGGTGCGCCCGCAACGAGGTCGACTCCGAGGAGCTTGCCGGTCGGCTCGCGGCCGGCGGATTCGCGCTCGTCGATGACACGGACGACGCAGACACCGTGCTCGTCAACACCTGCGGGTTCGTCGAAGCGGCCAAGAAGGACTCGGTCGACGAGCTGCTGGCCGCCGCGGAGCTCAAGAAGACCGGACGCGCGCAGGCCGTCGTCGCGGTGGGCTGCCTCGCCGAGAGGTACGGCAAGGAACTCGCCGACGCGCTTCCCGAGGCCGACGCGGTCCTGGGGTTCGACGACTATCCCGACATCGCCGACCGGCTCACGTCCCTCCTCGCGGGTACGCCGCACGTCCCGCACACGCCCCGCGACCGGCGCCGGCTGCTGCCGATCACGCCGTCCGACCGCGGGCAGGCCGCCGGGACGGTCGTACCCGGGCACGCCGGCCACAACGGTCACGGCCACGACGGGCCCTCCCACGACGGCCCCGACCTGCCCGAGGGCGTCGCTCCCGCCTCCGGCCCGCGGGTGCACCGGCGGCGGCTCGGCAGCGGTCCGCTCGCGCCCCTGAAGCTCGCCTCGGGCTGCGACCGGCGGTGCACGTTCTGCGCCATCCCGCGGTTCCGCGGCGCCTTCGTCTCCCGCCCGCCCGACGAGGTCCTGGCCGAGGCGCGCTGGCTCGCGGAGCAGGGCGTGCGCGAACTGTTCCTCGTCAGCGAGAACTCCACGTCGTACGCCAAGGACCTCGGGGACCTCCGGCTGCTCGAGACCACGCTGCTCCCCGAGCTCGCGGCCATCGACGGCATCGCCAGGGTCCGCGTGTCCTATCTCCAGCCCGCCGAGATGCGGCCCGGCCTGATCGACGCGATGACCTCGACGCCGGGCGTGGTGCCGTACTTCGACCTGTCGTTCCAGCACGCGAGCCCGACCGTGCTGCGACGGATGCGGAGGTTCGGCGACACCGAACGGTTCCTCGGCCTGATCGAACAGATCCGTGCCCGGAGCCCCGAGGCCGGCATCCGAAGCAACGTGATCGTCGGGTTCCCGGGCGAGACCGACGACGACCTGGCCGAGCTCTGCCGCTTCCTCGAGGCCGCCCGGCTCGACGTCGTGGGCGTGTTCGGCTACTCCGACGAGGACGGTACCGAGGCCGCGACCCTCGACGGCAAGCATGACGACGACGAGATCGCCGCTCGGCTCGAGCAGGTCACCGGTCTCGTCGAGGAGCTCACGGCGCAGCGCGCCGAGGAGCGCGTGGGCGAGTTCGTCGACGTGATCGTGGAGACCGCCGAGGCCACCGACCCCGACGCCACCGACCCCCACGGGGTCGACCACACCGATACTGACGCCCCCAGGCTGGTCGAGGGGCGGGCGGCACACCAGGGCCCCGAGGTCGACGGCACCACCCGCGTACGCGTCGCGGGCGCGGCGGTCGGCTCGGTCGTGCGGGCGCGGGTGACCGGCACGGAGGGCGTCGACCTGCTCGCGGCCGCCGAAGGGCGAGCTGCGACGCGTCCTGGTGATGGCGCGTGACTCCCGTGACCGAGCAGCGGGTGAGTGCGTGGAACGCCGCGAACGCGCTCACGCTGGTCCGCTTCCTCCTCGTACCCATCTTCTGCTGGCTGCTGCTGCGTGACCACGGCGAGGACCTCACGCTCCGGCTCGCCGCGTTCGGACTGTTCGTGCTGGCGGCGGCCACCGACAAGGCAGACGGAGAGCTGGCCCGGCGCCGCGGCCTCGTGACCGACTTCGGCAAGATCGCCGACCCGCTCGCCGACAAGGCGCTCATCGGGGCTGCGTTGGTCGGGCTGTCGATCCTGGGCGAGCTGGCGTGGTGGGTGACGGTGGTTGTCCTGGTGCGGGAGTTCGGCATCACGCTGCTGCGGTTCTGGGTGATCCGCTACGGCGTGATCGCGGCCAGCCCGGGCGGCAAGGCAAAGACCCTGCTGCAGGCCGTGGCGATCGGGTTGTACCTCCTGCCGCTCGAGGGCGCGCTCCGCCTGGTCGCGGAGCTGACGATGGGCGCCGCGGTGGTGCTCACAATGGTGACGGGCGTGGACTATGTCGTACGCGCGATCCGGCTCCGGCGCACCGGGCGGGCATGACCGCAGTGCCCGGGACCACCATGGCGCTCGCCGCGCGCTGCAACCGGCTCCTCCTCGAGCATGGCGCGACCATCGCGACCGCGGAGTCCCTGACCGGGGGTCTCGTCGGTGCCGCCCTCACCTCACCGCCCGGCTCGTCGCAGACCTACCGCGGTGGGATCATCGCGTACACCGTCGACCTCAAGGCCGACCTGCTCGGTGTCCCCGTCGAGGTGCTGGAGGCGCACGGACCGGTGCATCCGCGGACGGCGGAGGCCATGGCGGCGGGCGCCCGCGACCGGCTCGGCGCGACGTACGGCCTGGCCACGACAGGTGTCGCCGGCCCGGACCCGCACGGCGGTGAGCCGGTCGGCACGGTGGACGTCGCGTGTGCCGGGCCTGGCGAACCGGTCGTACGCCGCTGTCAGTTCGAAGGAGACCGGCACGAGATCTGTCAGGCCGCGGTCGTCGCAGCGCTCGAGATCCTCCTCGCCGCCCTCGACCGGGACCCGCAGAACCGACCGGGAGCGTAACGCCGGTGATCTACGCGCTGAGCGTAGCGGCGAGTAGCCCGCCACGCCGTGCGGTGTCGGCACCGGGGGGCGATCCCGGGTACGGTGGGTGCAGCTTGATTCGCGACAGGCGGCCCCGCCACTAGCGGTGGCCGCGCAGCACGACGGAGAAATGAGAGGGGAGCGACCCATGGTCCTGGTTCGTCACCTGCTGGGTGGCGTGCTACGCCGCCAGCGCTTGCGGCAGGGTCTCACCCTCCGCGAGGTTTCCGTCGACGCCCGGGTCAGCCTGGGCTATATCTCCGAAGTCGAACGCGGCCAGAAGGAGGCCTCGAGCGAGCTCCTGGCCGCGATCTGCGCCGCCCTCGAGGTGCCGCTGTCCGACGTGCTCCGCGAGGTCAGCGACGAGATCGACAAGGCCGAGACCAGGGTGCTCGCCCCCTCGGTCGCCCGCCCGACGATCACCAAGGTGTCGTCGCAGCACATCGAGGGCAACGGCATCGACCGCCGCCGGATCGAGATCGACAAGACCCGCATCGACAAGGCCCGGATCGAGAAGGCGCGGATCGAGAAGGCCCGCGTCGAGTCGGCCAGGTCGGAAGCGGCCCGGATCGAGTCGGCGAGGATCGAGTCCGCCAGGATCGAGTCCGCCCGGCTCGACGGTGGGCCGGTCGAGGCCGAGAACGCCGGTCGCGAGGTCGTCGCGGCCTGACGGCTGCCCCACCCCCTGTCGCGTCGGAACGGCGCATTCGGCCTGGCGTGCCCAAACCCCACCGCTCAGATGTGCACTGCTCTCGGACGTGTGCTGCTGGGACGGGCCGCGTCCGGACGTGCGGTGTTCAGTCGGACGGTGGTCAGTCGGACGGTGTTCAGTCGGGCGGGAGCGGTTGGCACGACGGGCACCACCAGGTCAGGCGTTCCTGGCCGGACGGTCCCAGCTCGCCACGACGGATCGGCGTCCGGCATCGCCGGCAGGGTTCACCGGTCCGCTCGTACACCCAGTGCTGGTGTCCCCTCCGCAGGCTCCCCGTCGTCGCCTGTTCGGGATGCTCGCGGTTGATCCACAGCAGCTGGTGAGCCAGCCGCACCATCCGGTCGAGGTCACCCGCCGCGCTCACGGGCGCCGCCGGGTGGACTCCGCGGAGGAACAGCAGCTCCGCGCGATAGAGATTGCCGATCCCGGCGAGGTTCGCCTGGTCGAGCACCGCCTCACCGATCGGGCGGTCCGGTTGCGCGGCGAGCCGGCGTACGGCCTCGTCCGGATCCCAGTCCGGCCCGAGCAGGTCCGGACCAAGGTGACCGACCAGCGTCGACTCCTGGCCGGTCGGCACGAGGTCGACCCTGGCGAGCTTTCGCCCGACGACGAGCACCCGGGCGTTGGCGAGGACCACTCGGACGGGCTCCCCGGTGCCGGGCCACCGGCCGTCGGCCGGGCGGAGTCGCCATGAGCCGTCCATGCCCAGATGGGTGTGCAGGGTGAGATCGGGTTCGATCCGGATCAGCAGGTGCTTGCCGCGTGAGACCACCTCACGGACGTGGCGGTCGGCGAGGTCGTCGGTCGCGTGCCGCGGTACGCGTAGCTCGGCCCGGACGAGCGGGTGCCCGGCGAGGGCGGCCCGCAGCCGCCGCGCCGTGAGCCACACGGTGTCTCCCTCGGGCACGCTCGCATTGTCCCCTGTGGCCCGCCCGGCCGGAGGGTGCGCGACGGCGCCGCGAAGGGCGGGCGTAGGACAATCGTCGCCATGGACTTCCAGGACGTCGTGCGCCGCCGCCGGATGGTACGCAACTTCGCCGACCGACCCGTCGACGCCGAGGTCGTCACGCGGATCCTCGAGAACGCCGTCCACGCTCCGTCTGCGGGGTTCAGCCAGGGGTGGGCGTTCCTGGTCCTCGACACGCCCCACGACGTCGAGCGGTTCTGGTCCGCGGCGACGCCGCCGGACGGAGGAGTCGACGCCTGGTCGCAGGGACTCCGCCGGGCCCCGGTGCTCATCGTCCCGCTGTCGTGCAAACGGGCCTACCTCGACCGGTACGCCGAGCCCGACAAGGGGTGGACCGACCGCGACGAGAGCCGGTGGCCGGTGCCGTACTGGGACATCGACACCGGCATGGCCGCACTGCTGATGCTGCTCACCGCCACCGACGAGGGGTTGGGTGCCTGCTTCTTCGGCGTCCCGCCGGAGCGGATCCCCGCGTTCCGGAAGGAGTTCGGCGTCCCGGACGACCACGTTCCGATCGGCGTCGTCGCGCTCGGGCACCGGGCGCCCGACCGGCGGTCGCCGTCACTCAAGCGGGGGCGCCGGGAGCTCTCGGACGTCGTCCACGTCGGGGGCTGGTGACCTAGTCGCCGTCCTGCCAGTCGAAGCTCCTGGTCACGGCCTTCTTCCAGCGTCCGTACTCCCGCTCACGCACCTTGGCGTCGAGCTGGGGCGTCCACCGCTTGTCCTCCTGCCAGTTGCTGCGCAGGTCGTCCTGGCTCGACCAGTAGCCGACGGCGAGTCCCGCGGCGTACGCGGCACCGAGCGCGGTCGTCTCGGGGACCTCCGGCCGGATCACCGGGACGTCGAGGATATCCGCCTGGAACTGCATCAACAGCTCGTTGACCACCATGCCGCCGTCGACCTTGAGCTCGGTCAGCTCGACCCCTGAGTCGGCGTTCATGGCGTCGACCACCTCGCGGGTCTGGAACGCGGTGGCCTCGAGCGTCGCGCGCGCGATGTGCCCCTTGTTGACGTAACGGGTCAGGCCGACGAGCACGCCACGGGCGTCGGAACGCCAGTACGGCGCGAACAGGCCGGAGAAGGCGGGCACGAAGTACGCGCCGCCGTTGTCGTCGACCGTCCGGGCCAGGTCCTCGATGTCGGGTGCGCTCCTGATCAGGCCGAGGTTGTCCCGCAGCCACTGGACCAGGGAACCCGTGACCGCGATCGACCCCTCCAGCGCGTAGACACAGGGCTCGTCGCCGATCTGGTAGCAGGCCGTCGTGAGCAGGCCGTTGGCGCTGCTCACCCGTTCGGTGCCGGTGTTGAGAAGCAGGAAGTTGCCGGTGCCGTAGGTGTTCTTGGCGGTGCCGACGTCGAAGCACACCTGTCCGAACGTCGCGGCCTGCTGGTCGCCGAGGTCGCCGGCGATGGGTACGCCTGGGAGGACGCCATCCTCGCGGCAGGTGGCGTACACCTGTGACGAGGGCCGGATCTCCGGCAGCATCGAGAGCGGAATGCCCATGTCATCGGCGATGTCGGGTGCCCACTGGAGTGTCGCGAGGTCCATGAGCATGGTGCGGGACGCGTTGGTGACGTCGGTGAGGTGCAGGCCGCCGTCGGGACCACCGGTCATGTTCCACAGCAGCCAGGTGTCCATGGTGCCGAACAGCAGCTCGCCGCGGTCGGCCCTCTCCCGTGCCCCGTCGACGTTCTCGAGGATCCAGGTGACCTTCGGTCCCGAGAAGTACGTCGCGAGCGGCAGTCCCACCCGGTCCTTGTACCGCTCGGCACCCCCACCGAGGGCACCGAGCCGTTCGCAGATCCGGTCGGTCCGGGTGTCCTGCCACACGATCGCGTGGTGAACAGGCTTGCCGGTCGCCCGCTCCCACACGAGCGCCGTCTCCCGCTGGTTGGTGATGCCGACCGCAGCAAGGTTGCCCGGCGTGAGATCGGCCCGGGCGAGTGCGCCAGCCGTGACCTCGCGGGTGTTTGACCAGATCTCCTCGGCGTCGTGCTCGACCCAGCCGGCCCGCGGGAAGATCTGCTCGTGCTCGAGCTGGTGGACACTGACCACCCGGCCGGCATGGTCGAACACCATGCATCGCGTACTCGTCGTGCCCTGGTCGACGGCGGCTACGTAGTCGGTCATCGGAGCGTCCAATCGGGTTGGTGGCGGGACGTGGCGGGTCCGGTGCCGGGGACGTGGAGGTAGCGTACGGAGAGCTTGGTCGGATCCGGGGCGGGCTGGTGGGGAGGTGCCATGTCAGGTAGCCAGCCGCGCGAGCAGGGCGGCCGCGGTGGCACCGACCAGCGGTCCGACCACCGGGACCCACGCGTACGACCAGTCACTGCCGTTCTTCCCCTTCAGTGGGAGGGTCGCGTGGGCGATCCGCGGACCCAGGTCACGAGCCGGGTTGATGGCATAGCCGGTCGGACCACCCAGCGAGACGCCGATGACGACGACCACCAGGGCGAACGCAAGCGGGCCGAGCCCCAACGGCGTTTTGCCGAACACGAGGACGACATATACCAGCACGAAAGTGCCGATCGCCTCGGTGAGGACGTTCCAGCGGTACGCGCGATACTGCGGAGCGGTGGAGAAGACCGCCAACTTGTCGGCCGCGACGTCGGTACGGTCGAAGTGTTGCTTGTACGCCAGCCAGCACAACACCGCCCCGATGAATGCACCGCACATCTCTCCGACGAAGTAGGCAATCGTGTTGCCAAAAGTCACCGGAATATGAGGACCGTAGTGGGATGCGCCACTCACCAGAATGCCGATGGTGACGGCCGGGTTGAGATGTCCGCCGCTCCTGAACGCGACCGCTACGCCCACGTACACCGCGAAACCCCAGCCGAAGGAAATCATCAGCCAGCCGCCAGTGTTTCCCTTGGTGTTCTTGAGCAAATGGTTGGCAACCACCGAGCAACCCAGCAGTGTCAACATCATCGTGCCAAGAGTCTCGGAGACGATAATGGTCAACATCAGGTGACCCCCCATCGGGCCCGTACATCGGGGATCCGCGAGGTCGGTCATGGGGCGGCCAAACGGTTTCGCCCGACACTTCTCCATCGATCCTCTCTAGTGCATTGATCGATTGCCAATGAAGTCGATGGCTTACGTACAATCTCCGAAATGTTCGAGGAGAGAGCTGTGAGGAGTTCTGCGAGGCTGGGTCCGCAGGAACGGTCGGACGCCTGGACCCGCTTCGGACAACAGACGTTCGACGTCCTCGTCGTCGGTGGTGGGGTGACCGGCGCCGGTGCCGCTCTCGACGCCGTCACGCGTGGCCTCGACACGGCGCTGGTCGAGGCGCGCGACTTCGCGAGCGGAACGTCGAGCCGGTCGAGCAAGCTCTTCCACGGCGGGCTCCGCTACCTCGAGCAGATGAACTTCGGCCTGGTCGCCGAAGCGCTCAAGGAGCGCGAGCTCATGCTCACGCGGATCGCGCCGCACCTCGTCAAGCCGGTGCCGTTCCTCTATCCGTTGCAGCACCGGTTCTGGGAACGCCCGTACGTCGGATCCGGGCATCCTGCTGTACGACGCCATGGCGCGCGGGCGTTCCGTCCCACCGCACCGCCACCTCACCCGCACCGGTGCCCTGCGGCTCAGTCCCGGCCTGCGGCAGGACGCCCTCGTCGGCGCGGTCCGCTACTACGACGCCCAGGCCGACGACGCCCGCCACACCCTCACCGTGATCAGGACGGCCGCCCGCTACGGCGCCGCGGTCCGCAACTCCTGCGAGGTGACGAGCTTCCTGCACGAGGGCGGGCGCATCGTCGGCGCCCACGTGCGCGACGTCGACTCCGGTGCCGAGACCACGATCCGGGCCAAGGTCGTCATCAACGCGACCGGAGTCTGGACCGACGACATCCAGCGCCTCACGGGTGGCCGCGGCCGGTTCAAGGTCCGCGCCTCCAAGGGCGTGCACGTGCTGGTCGCCCGCGACCGGATCGCCTCCGAGGTCGGACTCATCCTGCGGACCGAACGCTCCGTCCTGTTCGTCATCCCGTGGGGAAACCACTGGATCATCGGCACCACCGACACCGACTGGACCCTCGACAAGTCCCATCCCGCCGCCAGTCGGGCCGACATCGACTACCTCCTGTCGCATGTCAACGAGGTCATGGCCGTGCCGCTGACCCACGACGACATCGAGGGCGTCTACGCCGGACTCCGTCCGCTGCTCGCGGGCGAGTCCGAACAGACCAGCCAGCTGTCCCGGGAGCATGCCGTTGCCCGGCCGTTGCCCGGGCTGGTGTCGATCGCGGGCGGCAAGTACACCACCTACCGCGTGATGGCGAAGGACGCCATCGACGCCGCCCGTCCCGACCTCGGGATGTCGCTCCCGCCGTCGGTGACCGAACACGTCCCGCTGATGGGCGCCGAGGGCTACCACGCGCTGATCAACCAGGTCGGCGCGCTCGCCGACGACTACGGCCTGCCGATGTGGCGGCTCCAGCGGCTCCTCGACCGCTACGGCTCGATGGTCGACGAGGTGCTCGAGCTCGCCGAGCACGACCCGACGCTGCTCGAGCCGCTCGGCGGCGCGGGTGAGTACCTCCGCGTCGAGGCGAGGTACGCCGCGACCCACGAGGCGGCAGTCCACCTCGACGACATCCTCGCGCGGCGGACCCGGATCTCGATCGAGGTGCCGCATAGGGGCACCGAGACCGCCGAGGAGGCCGCGTCACTGGTGGCGGACGTCCTCGGCTGGGACGAGGCGCGGACCCGCAACGAGGTGCAGGTCTACCAGGCGCGGGTCGCCGCGGAACGCGAGTCGCAGACCAAGCCCGACGACCTCAGCGCCGACGCCGAACGGCTGCTCGCACCCGACACTCGCAAACTCGCCGTCGGGCGTGCGCTGAGCTGAGCCCGCAGTGGCGCCTGGCGGGTACCCGTGCGAGAGAGGCGCTAGCCCCGCAGTCGTAGTCCGCGAGGTGTGGTGTGGAAACCCGCCGACGCCAGTGCGGTGGCGAGGGGGCTCGCACCCTCGGGATGTCCGTACGGCCGGAGCACCGCCTCGCCGTCAACGCGTTCGACGCTCAGCTTGCCGAGGATCCCCTCGCGCACCGCGAGAGCGAGGGCGTCAACCGCGGGTTGCAGGACGTAGCCGTCGTCGGACCAGGTGAGCAGGGTGCGCCCGCCGCGCTCGACGTAGAGGACGAGCACACCGTCGACGAGGACCACGAGGGCGCCGGCCTTGCGTCCCGGCCGGTGCCCGGGCTGGTCGTCGGCGAGGTGGGTTGGCCGAGCCGGCCACGGCAGCGCCGCGCCGTAGGGGTTGGCGGGGTCCGTCGCGGCGAGAACCAGCGTCCGGGCCGTGGAGTCGGTGACCTGCCCACGCCGGGCGGGTCCTGCCGGCGCCCGCGTCACCGTCGGGCTGGTCGGGACGGCGTGGGCGCGCAGCCGGTCGACCGCACCCGTGATGCCGAACTGCGCGGCCCCGAGCCCCTCGACGAAGTAGCCGCGCCGGCAGCGGCCGGACTCCTCGAACGCGGAGAGCACCTGGTAGACCGCGGCGAACCCGCCCGGGACCCTTCGGCCACCACGGCGCCGCGGGTGAGGACGCCGTGCCGGTCGAGGAGCGCCTCGGCGGTCGCGTGGGCCCGCCGGGTCGGGTCCGCGTCGCGGGCCGGCAGCAGCGACCAGCGGCCGGCAGCAGTCGGGGGCCCGGTGCGGGTGGGCAGGCGGGCCGACCGCGCCCGCGCACCGACGACCGCGCCGGACGAACCGCGCCCGCGGCGGAGCCGACCGGGAGCGGTGCGCGCCGGAGCCGCCGCGAGCAGGGCCCGCAGCGGGGCGAGCGTGTCGCCGGTGACCTGGCCGGCCCAGACCAGGTCCCACAGCGCCGTGACCATGGCCTCGTCGTCGGTACGCCGGATCGGCCGACCGGCGCGGACGCGCGTGCAGGAACGGACGGCGTCGCCAGGGTGCGGAAGAAGTACCCGCCGCCGGAGTCGAGGGCGTCGAGGACGGCCACGGTCGAGCGGCCCAGCTCGAGGTCGGGACGGCTCCGGGCAGGGTGAGCGCGGCGGAGTCGGCCAGGTGGAGCGACACCCAGCCGTCGTTGCCGGGCAGCGAGCCGTGCCCGGCCCAGAGCACCTCGCCGGACGCGTGCAGCTCGTCGAGCATCGCCGGGCGAGTAGTCGGCGACCCGGGTGGCCAGGACGAGCGGCTCGAGCGCGCGACGCCGGGACGGCGCAGCCCGCCAGCTGCTCGACGACCCGCAGCACGCCCGTCGCGGCCGCGCAGCCGCCCGCCGACGTGCTGCCAGTCCGGGAGGAAGCGCGCCAGCGCGACCGGGGTCGACCGGCTCGACCTCGCTGCGCAGTGCCGCCAGGGACCGGCGCCGCAGCATCCGCAGCACCTCGGCGTCGCACCACTCGGTGCCGTCGACCCCGGCGCGCCCGGCGGCCGCTGTCCCGGAAGGCGCCCTCGACGACCCGGCCCGCGCCGCGAGGCGGGCGAGCGCGTCGTGGACGACCGCGACGCCGAGCCCGAACCGGCGCGGCGACCTCCGAGGCGTGGAACGGTCCGTGGGTGCGGGCGTAGCGCGGCGACGAGGTCGCCCAGCGGGTCGGCGACCGGCTCGAGGAACGCCTCGGGCACCCCGACCGGCAGCGGGTACGCCGAGGGCGTCGCGCAGCCGGCCGGCGTCCTCGACCGACGACCAGCGCTCGCTCGCCGCCGCGACCCGGACCCGGATGACCCGGCGCGCGCCCTCCAGCTCCGACCAGCCAGTGCGCCGACCTCGTCGGGCTCCGCGGCACCGGGCGACGACCTCCTCGGTCGACAGCGGGCCGAGCATGCGGAGCAGGTCGGCGACGTCCTCGAGCGTCGCGGCACCTGCGGTCGGGGGCGAGCCGCTGCAGCTCGGCCTCGGTGCGTGCGACATGCTCGGCGTCGAGCAGGTCGCGCAGCTCGGTCTGCCCGAGCAGCTCGGCGAGCAGCGACGGGTCGAGCGCCAGCGCGGCGGCCTTGCGCTCGGCCAGCGGCGCGTCGCCTTCGTACATGAACTCCGCGACGTAGCCGAACAGTCAGCGACTTCGCGAACGGCGACGGCTCGCTGGGTCTCGACCTCGACGACGCGGAGCTTGCCGGGCCCGATGTCGCGCATGAGCTCGACCAGCGCCGGGCACGTCGAAGACGTCCTGCAGGCACTCGCGGACGGCCTCGAGCACGATGGGGAACGAGCGCGTACTTGCTCGCGACCTCGAGCAGCTGCGCGGACCGCTGGCGCTGCTGCCACAGCGGCTCGCGCCGCCCGGGGTCGCGCCGGGGCAGCAGCAGCGCCCGCGCCGCGCACTCGCGGAACCGGGACGCGAACAGCGCCGAACCGCCGATCTCGTCGGTGACCAGCTGCTCGACCTCGTCGGGGTCGAACGAGCGCGAGACTCGGCGCCTGGCGGGCGTCGTCCTCGGTGTCGGGGATCCGCAGCACGATGCCGTCGTCGGCGTGCATCGCCTGGACGTCGACGCCGTAGCGGTCGCGCAGCCGGGCGCTGATCGCACAGCGCCCACGGGGCGTGGACTCCGCCGCCGAACGGCGTGTGGATGCACATCCGCCAGTCGCCGAGCTCGTCGCGGAACCGCTCGACCACGATGGTGCGGTCGTCGGGGACGTGCCCGGTGGCCTGCGCTGCTCGCGCAGGTAGGTGACGAGGTTGTCGGCGGCCCAGGTCGTCGAGCCCGGTCGGCGAGCAGCCGGTCGCGGCGCCTCGGCGGGCGAGAGCCGTCGAGCTCGCGGACGAACGCGCCGACGGCCTGGCCGAGCTCGGCCGGACGGCCGAGCTTGTCGCCCTTCCAGAACGGCAGCCGGCCGGGCTGGCCCGGCGCGGGCGTGACGAGCACCCGGTCGTGGGTGATGTCCTCGATCCGCCAGGTCGACGCTCCGAGGGTGAAGACGTCGCCGACCCGCGACTCGTAGACCATCTCCTCGTCGAGCTCGCCGACCCGGCGACGCCTTCTCGCCCGACGAGGAAGACACCGAACAGGCCGCGGTCGGGGATGGTGCCGCCGCACGTGACGGCGAGCCGCTGGGCCCCGGCCGGCCCGGTGAGCGTGCCGGCCACCCGGTCCCACACGAGGCGTGGCCGGAGCTCGGCGAACTCGTCGCAGGGGTAGCGGCCGGCGAGCATGTCGAGGACCGACTCGAGGCCGACGCGCGGCAGCGCCGTGGAAGGGCGCCGCCCGACGGACGAGGGCGAAGAGGTCGTCGACGTTCCACGTGTCGACGCAGACCACCGCGACGACCTGCTGGGCGAGGACGTCGAGCGGGTTGGGCGGGAAGCCGGGTCGCCTCGATCAGGCCGGCCCGCATGCGTTCGGCGACGACGGCGGTGGCCACCAGGTCGCCGCGGTACTTGGGGAAGATGACGCCGCGCGACACCGCGCCGACCTGGTGGCCGGCACGGCCGACGCGCTGGAGACCGCTCGCGACCGACGGCGGTGCCTCGACCTGCACCACGAGGTCGACGGCGCCCATGTCGATGCCGAGCTCGAGGCTGCTCGTGGCGACGACGCACGGCAGCCGGCCGGACTTCAGGTCGTCCTCGATCATGGCCCGCTGCTCCTTGCTGACCGAGCCGTGGTGGGCCCGGGCGAGGAGGTCGGGTGCGCCCCTGCTGGCACCGGACTGGGCCATGATCTCCGCCGGCGGTTCGCCGTCGCCGAGTGCCTCGCCGTGGGTGCGTTCGTACGAGATCTCGTTGAGGCGGGCGGTGAGACGTTCGGCGAGCCGGCGTGAGTTGGCGAACACGAGCGTGGACCGGTGGTGCCTGCGACGAGGTCGGCGACGCGTTCCTCCACGTGCGGCCAGATGGAGGAGCGGCGTTCGGGACCGGCGGCCGCGCCGAACAGCTCCTCGCCGCCCGTGGCGTTCAGGCCGTCACCGGCGCCGTCACCGTCCACGGGGGAGGCGACCTGGCCGAGGTCGCCGAGGTCCTCCACGGGTACGACGACCTGGAGGTCGAACTCCTTGGCGTACGGAGGGTTGACCACCGTCACCGGCGCGGGACCGCCGAGGAACCGCGCCACCGTCTCGACCGGTCGCACCGTCGCTGACAGCCCGATCCGCTGGGCCGGACGCCGGGCCTCGGACGCTGCGGCGGACCTGGGGCGGACTCGGCGGGCGAACCCGGCCGGCCCGCGATGAGAGCGTCGAGGCGTTCGAGACAGAGCGCGAGATGAGCCCCCCGCTTGGTGCCCGCCACCGCGTGCACCTCGTCGAGGATCACGGTCTCGACTCCGCGCAGCGCCTCCCGCGCCTGCGAGGTCAGCAGCAGGAACAGCGACTCCGGCGTGGTGATCAGGATGTCGGCGGGCGCGCGGGCGAACCGGCGCCGAGCGTCCGCAGGTGTGTCGCCCGACCGGACCGCGACCTCGATCTGGGGTTGCGGCAGGCCGAGCCGATGCGCGGTGTGGCGGATGCCGGCGAGGGGTGCGCGCAGGTTGCGTTCGATGTCGACGGCGAGGGCCTTGAGAGGCGAGACGTAGAGGACCCGGCAGCGCCGCTGCCGGTCCTCGGGCGGCGCGGAGCTGGCGAGCCGGTCGAGTGCCCACAGGAAGGCGGCGAGCGTCTTGCCCGAACCGGTCGGCGCCACCACGAGGCTGTGCTCGCCGCGGCTCACGGCCTCCCAGGCGCCCTCCTGCGCCGGCGTGGGTGCCGGGAAGGAGGACCGGAACCACTCCCGGGTGGGAGCCGAGAACCGCTCGAGCACGTCAGGCCTGTCAGTCACCCGACCATCGTCTCTCGCTGCACCGACAATCGACCGGAACGGCGGCGAGGGAGTTCCGCGTCAGGCCCGGCGGGTGTGGCCCGCCGCCGCCAGCCGTGTCCCGTTCGCGGTGGTTGGCGCGGAATGATCGCGCGGACGATCATTACCTTGCGCCCGGGCGAAGACCCGCCGCTCAGCGAACCGCGACCTTCGCCCAGGCCGCTCCACCGTCAGTCGTACGGAACAGCTGTCCCTCGAGGTCGAGGATGTAGCCGACCCGGTCCGTCGTGAACCCGGCGTACGCCGGCTCGGCGAGGCCCGGCACCGGTGTCGTGGTCGAGCTGTCCCGTCCGAGGACCAGCGCCTCGCCACGTGAGGCCACGACCGCCTTGCTCGCGCTCCTGGCGCCGAGCGCGGAGTCGGTGGCCGAGATGGCCGGCTCGCCCGACGGCACCTTGGCCCAGGTCGTTCCCGAGTCGGTCGAGACGCTCACCGTCGCGGCGGTGCCGGTGGCGCAGGTCAGCCAGAGGGCGTCGCTCGTCGCGGACAGCCGGCCGGGCTCGAGGTCGCGCTCGCAGGGGGTCGGATGCTGGCTGAAGGTGGCACCACCGTCGGTGGACACCGAGACGACGGTGCTGTCGGGCGCCTTGTCGGTGAGGGCGACCAGCCGGCTCGTCACCGCGAGTCCCTGCGGGTCGGACGGCGTGACGTCGAGCCGCTGCCACGCATCGCTCTCCACCGGCGTCCGCCACAGGGTCCAGGTGTCGCCGTCCCGCGCCAGGGCGTACGCCGCGCTGCCCCCCGCCTCGAGCAGGTCGACCTGGCCGGGCAGCGTGGGCACCCGGGTCCAGGACCGGCCGGCGTCGTGGGTCGCCCAGAGCCCGCCGCCGTAGGCCCAGCCGTTGCGGCCGTCGCCCGCGAACCGCAGGTCGCGGACCGTGTCGGGACCTGTCTCGTTGTCACCGCGTACGGCGGTGGCGTCGAGCGTCGCGACCTTCCCGAACGTCCCACCCCCGTCGTCGGTCATGGCGACGCTCGCGGTGGCACTCTCACCTGACCCAGAGCTCCCGAGGACCCAGAAGGTGTTGGCACTGGCGGCGGTCAGGGAGATCGTCGAGAACGTGGGAGGGATCTTGGGCAGCTCGGCGACGCGGAGCGGCGCCTGTGGGCCGGACGCTTTGTGGCCCTGTGGCTTCGACGGACCCCGTTCGGTCTCGCCTGCGCCTGAGCCGACCCTCGGTGCGGATTCGGGCGTCGGTGTCTCCAGCGTCTTCCCGGAATCCTGTGCCGCCTCCTTCGGGGCATCGCCCTCGGCCCCGCCGGCCGAGGAGAACGTCTGGCTCGCGCCGAAGCCGTTCATCACGTAGCCGAGCCCGCCGATCCCCGCCGCGACGAGAACCACGGCCGCGCCCGCCGTGGCCACCACCGCCCGGCGGCGCCGCCGACGCTCGACGCCCGCGTGCACCCGGTCGAGTACGTCGGGATCGGGTGGGAGGCGCCAGCGGTCGTCCCGCAGCCCTTCCCGGAGGCGGTGCTCTAGCGGGTCCATGGAGCGTCCTCCTCGTCACCGGCGCTCGCGACCTTGTCGCCGTCGACGCCGGGCGGTGCCGGTTGCGGCAGGCTGGCCCGCATCTTCGCGAGCGCCTTGAACGTCTGGCTCTTCACCGTTCCCACCGAGCAGCCGAGCATCTCGGCCACCTGGCGTTCGGACAGGTCCTCGGCGAACCGGAGCACGACCACGGCACGTTGCTTGCGCGGAAGGGCGGCGAGCGCGGCGTTGAGCTCCTGGTCGGGTAGCTGGGGGTCGTCGGCGCGCACCTGGTCGGGTACGTCCTCGACGAGATACTCACGCCGGCGGCGCCGCCAGATGCTGACGTTGCGGTTGACCATGGTCCGGCGTACGTAGCCCTCGGGGTCGTCGCGGTTGCGCACCCGGTGCCAGGCACCCAGGGTGCGCTCCAGGGCGTCCTGCACCAGGTCGGCGGCGGCGTCAGGACTCCCGGTCAACATGTGCCCGAACCTCAACAACTCGGGCATCCGGGCCCGGACGAACGCATCGAACGCCTCCTCGTCGTCGCTCCGCACGCGGCTCCTCTCCGCCGTGGGCGGTCGTTGGCCAGGACGCGCGACCGCTATCCGTAGGTTGCCCGATGGGTTCGGCCCCCGTAAATGGACCCGCCGGGGCGCGGCGGGCCAGCGCCGTCCCGAGGCGGCGGGGACCAAGATCTTTCCACCTGGCGCGGCGCCATGCCGTCGAGGGTGCGGGACGGGCACCGCGAGCGGCTAAGGTGGCGAGCCATGCGCGCACTCGTGCTCTCGGGCGGTGCCGGCACCCGGCTGCGACCGATCACCCACACGTCGGCCAAGCAGCTCGTGCCGGTGGCCAACAAGCCTGTCCTCTTCTACGGTCTCGAGGCGATCGCCGCCGCCGGCATCAAGGAGGTCGGCATCGTCATCGGCGTCGACCAGGCGGCCGAGGAGATCAAGGAGGCCGTCGGCGACGGGACGCAGTTCGGGCTGAGCGTGACGTTCATCCCGCAGGACGCGCCGCGCGGACTCGCCCACGCGGTCCTCATCGCCCGCGAGTTCCTGGGCGAGGACGACTTCGTGATGTACCTCGGCGACAATTTCATCGTCGGCGGCATCACCTCGCTCGTCGACGAGTTCCGCTCCTCCCGGCCCGAGGCGCAGATCCTGCTCCAGCACGTTCCCAACCCCACGGCGTTCGGCGTCGTCGAGCTCGACGACGGCGGCCGGGTCGTGGGCCTCGAGGAGAAGCCGAAGGAGCCCAAGAGCGACCTGGCGCTGGTCGGCGTCTACATGTTCACCCCGGCGATCCACCAGGCCGTCCGCAAGATCGAGCCGTCGTGGCGCGGCGAGCTCGAGATCACCCACGCCATCCAGTGGCTCCTCGACCAGGGGCACGAGGTCCGGTCCACGGTGATCTCCGGCTACTGGAAGGACACCGGCAACGTCGGCGACATGCTCGAGGTCAACCGCTCGGTGCTCGAGACCCTGGAGCCGAGCATCGAGGGCCGGATCGACGACGAGTCCGAGATCATCGGGCGGGTCGTCGTCGAGAAGGGCGCCGAGGTCACCGGCTCGCGGATCGTCGGGCCGGTCATCGTTGGTGCCGGCACCCGGATCGCCGACTCCTACGTCGGCCCGTTCACCTCCGTGCAGCACGACTGCCGCATCATCGACTCCGAGATCGAGTTCTCGATCGTTCTGCACGACTCGTCCATCGAGGGCGTACGCCGGATCGAGGCGTCGCTCATCGGCCACCATGTCGAGGTCACGCCGGCGCCGCGGGTTCCCAAGGCGCACCGGCTGGTCCTCGGAGACCACAGCAGGATTCAGATCAGCTCATGACACAGCAGCCACAGCGGCAGGCCAGTCCTCGCGTCCTCGTCACCGGTGGTGCCGGATTCATCGGCTCCCACTTCGTCCGTACGCTCCTGCGCGGCGGATATCCCGAGCTCGTCGGCGCCCAGGTCACGGTCCTCGACAAGCTCACCTATGCCGGTAACCCGGCCAACCTCGACCCCGTACGCGACCAGCCCGGGTTCTCGTTCGTCCAGGGGGACATCACCGACGCCCCCCTGGTCGACGACCTGATGGCCGGCCACGACGCGGTGGTGCACTTCGCCGCCGAGTCGCACGTCGACCGGTCCATCCAGGGCGCCGCCGACTTCGTACTCACCAACGTCGTGGGTACGCAGACCCTGCTCGACGCGGCGCTCCGGCACGGTGTCGGCCCCTTCGTGCACGTGTCGACCGACGAGGTCTACGGCTCGATCCCGGAGGGCTCCTGGCCCGAGAGCGACCCGGTGCAGCCCAACTCGCCGTACTCCGCCTCCAAGGCGTCGAGCGACCTGATCGCGCTGTCCTACCACCGCACCCACGCGCTCGACGTCCGGGTGACCCGCTGCTCCAACAACTACGGGCCCTACCAGTTCCCCGAGAAGGTCATCCCGCTCTTCATCACCAACCTGCTCGACGGCAGGTCGGTGCCGTTGTACGGCGACGGCCTCAACATCCGGGACTGGCTGCACGTCGACGACCACTGCCAGGGCATCGCGCTGGTGCTCGGCAAGGGCCGGGCGGGCGAGGTCTACAACATCGGCGGCGGCACGGAGATCACCAACAAGGAGCTGACCGACCGGCTCCTCACCGCGTGCGGCGCCTCGTGGGACAACGTGGAGTACGTCGAGGACCGCAAGGGCCACGACCGCCGCTACTCGGTGAACTGGACCAAGATCCACGACGAGCTGGGCTACTCACCCCGTAGCGACTTCGAGTCCGGTCTCACCGAGACCGTGGCGTGGTACCGCGACAACCGCTCGTGGTGGGAGCCACTGCGGTGAGGTGGCTCGTCACCGGTGCGGGCGGCATGCTGGGCCATGACGTCATGGCCCGCCTCGCCGCCGCGGGCGAGGAGGCGGTCGCGCTTCCGCACGCCGAACTCGACATCACCGACGGCGGTTCGGTGCGTTCGGCCCTGGCCGCCCACCGGCCGCGGGTCGTGGTCAACTGCGCCGCCTACACCGCGGTCGACGACGCCGAGGGCGACGAGGACCGTGCGTACGACATCAACGCCGTGGGGCCGCAGGTCCTCGCCGAGGCGGCGGCCGACGAGGGCGTACGCCTGCTCCACGTGTCCACCGACTACGTGTTCGCCGGCGACGGCACCGCGCCCTACTCCGAGGACGCCAAGCCCGATCCCCGCACGGCGTACGGCCGGACCAAGCTCGCCGGTGAGGAGGCCGTCCTGGGCGCCCTCCCGTCGACCGGGGTGGTGGTCCGGACGGCATGGCTCTACGGCGCCCACGGGTCCAACTTCGTCCGCACCATGGTCCGCCTCGAGGGCGAGCGCGAGACCCTCGATGTCGTGGCCGACCAGCGCGGTCAGCCCACCTGGACTGGCGACGTGGCGGAGCGGCTCGTCGCCCTGGGGCTCGACGACCGCGCCGCCGGGGTGTTCCACGCGACGAACTCCGGTGAGGCGACGTGGTGCGAGCTGGCACAGGCGGTCTTCGAACTGCTCGGCGCGGATCCGGGCCGCGTCCGCCCGACGACCACGGACCGGTTCCCCCGCCCGGCCCCCCGGCCCCCCTACAGCGTCCTCGGCCACGCGCGGTGGTCCGACGTGGGCCTCCCGCCGCCCAGGCACTGGCGGGCGGCCCTCGAAGCAGCCTTCCCGTCGCTCCGGTGAGGCTCAGGTGGCCCCGTACCCGGGGGGACGACCGCGCCGCAGGGCGTCCCCGTATCGTTCTTCGGATAGTCGACTGTCGATGAGGAGTGGATCCCGTGCACCGTCATGAGTTCCTGCGCAGGCTGCACCAGGCCCACCAGCCGCGCACCTACTTCGAAATCGGAATCAACGACGGGCGGAGCCTCGCGGTCAGCCGGGTCCCGACGGTCGCGGTCGACCCCGCGTTCAAGGTGGTCAAGGAGATCCGGTGTGACCTCCACATGATCCGCGACACGAGCGACAACTTCTTCAAGCGGGAGGCGCCGCTCGAGCACCTGAACGGCGCCAAGGTCGACCTGGCGTTCATCGACGGGATGCACCTGTTCGAGTACGTCCTGCGCGACTTCATCAACGCGGAGAAGTACGCCGACTGGTCCAGCGTGATCGTCTTCGACGACCAGCTGCCCCGCAACGTCGACGAGGCGGCGCGCAAGCGGCACACGGATGCGTGGACCGGCGACGTCTACAAGATCATCCCGGTGCTCCAGCGGTACCGGCCCGACCTCCGGCTGGCCGTGATGGACACCCAGCCGACCGGCGTGATGGTGGTGCTCGGCGCCGATCCGACGAGCACCGTCCTCTCCGACAAGTACGACGAGATCATGGAGACGTTCCTCCTCAAGGACCCGCAGCAGATCCCGGAGGAGCTGCTGACCCGTTCGGCCGCGATGACTCCGGAGCAGCTCCTGGAGGCGCCGTTCTGGTCGTCGCTCGTCGCGGCGCGCGACTCCGGTGATCCCACCTACGGGCACGAGCAGCTGGTCGCCGAGATCGACAAGGCGTTCGACGGCGTTCCGGTGCCGGCCCTCGCCGACTGGCTTCCGGACCCGCAGGCCGGCCGCGACTCCGAGTTCGACCAGTCCGCGTCAGCGGCCGGACGCCGCGCGGTGGCGGCCCTTCGCAACAAGGGCGCGCAGGGAGGACGCAAGGCCGCCCCGGCGACCCCCGCACCCATCATCCGATCGCCGCGGCGGAATGACGTCTTCACCCGGCTGGCCAAGAAGGCTCCGTTCCTGCGCCGGATCCCTGGGGCCCCGGGGCTGGTCCGCAAGCTCCGCTAGACCCTGCCGCCAGGGCGGGTCGGGAGTCCTACCCGGCCCGCACTCGACCTCGGCGGCGTCTGCCCCCTCACCGCGCGCGGTTGCCGAGGGTGGCGCGGACCTTCCTCACGACGCGGCCGGCGAACCGGCGGCCCAGCCGGATGGCACGCGGTCTCGACCGTGGCGGGCGCGGCTCAGCCACACCGTCCGACCCGTCCGATGGCGCGGCCCTGGGCCGATCCACCGGCGTCACGACGGGTGCCCCGTGGTCCCCGGGTACGCGCACCGCGGCCGGCAGCCGGACGAACCTTGCGGCGCCGGCGGCCGCGAGCCGTACGTCCACCGACCAGCGGCCCGGCGCCAGCGCGCCCGGATGCGTCGCGCGGACGTTCGAGCGAGGGACGTCCTGCACCGGCGCGGTGGGTGTCAGCTCGGCAGGCAGGCAGACCCTCTCGCCGGATGCCGCGTGCAGCAGCCTGACGGCACCGTCCGAGAGCGGGCCCGGTGCGGCCAGCCTGAGGGGTACCGAGATCGAGAGCGCGCCGTCGGCGTCGGCGATCTCGGGGAGGTCGGCCATCAGACCGTTCCGGCCGAGGCGTGATGTCCGCTGGCCGAGGTCGAGGGAGAGGTTGCCCTGGTCGGTCCAGTACGGCGTCGCGACGCGCGTGGGGTCGCCTACGACCGCCGGAACGCACTGGTCGGAGGTCGACGGCACGCGCGTCGCGCCGAGGCGTACGTCCTTGCTCCAGCCACAGCTCGAGACGCGTACAACGACGTCCCAGATGCCGTCCGCGAGGCCGGCGCCTCCGGCGAGGGTCGCCACGTCCAGCCTCGCCTCGCCGTGCAACAGGTGGCGGAACGTCGCGGTGGCGCCGTCGAGGGGGCGTCGAGAGGCGGTGAACGCCACCGGGAGGTAGTGCTCCGCGGAGTTCTCGCGCGACCGGACGAGGATGTCCACCTTGCTCTGGCGGAGCCGGGCCGTCGCGTCGAGGTCGGCGTCGGGGATCGCCTTGCGGCCGGCCCGCGTGAGGCAGGGGAGGACCAGCAGGTCCCGCCCGTCCCGGTGGGCGTACGTGACCGGCTTCCGGCCGACGCGAAGCTCCGCCGTCAGCGCGAGGTGGAGGGCGCCGGCCCGCCAGCCCAGCTCGTCGAGGCGGACCGCCGCTGCGACGTCCTTCTCCCAGTCCGCGAGGCGCAGCAGGTCCTTGCCGAGTCCCGCCTGGACGAGACCGCCGAGGACGCGCTGGCTCGGTGGCAGGCCCCTGGCGACGCCGGGATCGAAGTACTCGGCGGCGATCCGCCGGATCTCGGTCATCCGCTCGTGCCGTTCGGCGGGCGATCTGGCCAGCAGCTTGCGGCCGCGGATGCGGTCGAGCATCTCGATGCGGTACCACCGGCGGTAGAGCCGGTCCCGCAGGGGGCCGGGCTCGGTGTTGTCGCGTACGACGTCCAGCGCCTCGGTGAGGTTGGCGAAGTAGCTCCTCAGCTCCACCCGTCCGAACGCGGCGTTCTGGTTGTCGGCCCGACGCACGTGCCAGTAGCAGAACGTAGTCGCTCAGCACGGAGATGGTGTCGGCCGCGAAGTAGGCGGCGACGACGAACACGTGGTCCTCGAGCCGCCGCCGGCCCTCGGGGAAGCGCAGCTGGTGCTTGTCGAGGAAGGTCCTGCGGAAGAGCTTGTGGGGGGTCAGGCTGTCGATCAGCGGCACCGTGTCGAGGGTCGCCCGGTCGTGGTTCCGGCGGAACAGCTCGCGGGGAACGCCGCGACCCTTGCCGGCCAGCTTGCCGAGGACGATGTCGGAGTCGTTCCGTCGCGCGAACGCGTACATCCGCTCGAGCGCCTCGTCGGCGAACCAGTCGTCATGGTCGGAGAAGAAGACGTACTCGCCCCTGGCCGCCTCGATGCCGACGTTGCGGGGCTTGCCCGACCAGCCGGAGTTCTCCTGGTGGATCACCCGCATGTGGGGATGCCGGGCGGCGAGGGCGTCGAGCCGGGCGGGGGTCTCGTCGGTGGAGCCGTCGTCGACGAAGATCGCTTCGTACTCGTCGTTCGGGAGGCTCTGCCGCAGCAGCGACTCGATGCAGTCCTCGAGATACGGCCCCGGGTTGTAGACCGGGACGACCACGCTGACCTTGATCCCCGTGTTGTCGTCCGCGGTCAGTCCCATGACGTCGTTCACGGCGCATGTCCCCCAAACCCGCGGGACGCGCTCGACCAGGGTGGACGAGAGCGTGCTCCGCGGCCAGCGATCTACTCTTTGTATGCCTTCGGCCACTTTACGTAAAAACCTAGGCCAACACCTCGGACCCGGGCGACGGTGCGGGGACATCTGGCCGCGGTCAGCGCACCTGCCACCACACCGGCCACGGGGGAGACGTCCGGGAAGCGAGGAAGCTAGCGCGTCCTGCTGGTCGCCAGCCTGGCGCGGACCTTGCGCACAACGCGTCGGGCGATGCGTCGCCCGACCCGCCCGAGGGCGCTCCGTTGCGGGGATCCGGTGGGCTGCTCCGGCGGCTCGTCGGACGCGTCCACCTCGACCCGGCGGGTGTGCTCCTTCAGGGTCGGTGTGCCGTCGGCGGCGACCTCGACCACCCGAGGCAGCCGGACGAACGCGCCGGTCGGAAGCGGGCGGATCTCGACCGACCACTGCCCGGACGCCAGGTTGCCGTCCAGTTGGGCGTGGAGGACGGAGTAGCTCGTGTCCTCGGTCCGTTCGGGGACGAGCTCGGCCGGCGCGCGTACCTCCTCGCCCGACACCTCGTGCACCAGGCGGACGGAGCCACCGGTGCCGGGACGGAGCGCGAGCAGCCGGAGCGGGATCGAGAGCGAAAGACCGGCGCCACCGCCCGCGCGCTGGACGCGGGCGGGCTCGGGCGTGGGCGTCAGGAGGTCGCGGCTGAGCCGCGACGTCCGCTGGCCGAGGTCGAGGGACAGGTTGCCCTGGTCGGTCCAGTACGGCGTGACGGCGCGTACGGGGTCGCCGAGCGCAGCGGACTGGCGCTGGTCCGAAGCGCCGGACGAGCGGACCGAACCGAGGCGTACGGGCGACGCCCAGCCGCAGCTCGTGACGCGGACAAGGACGTCCCAGATGCCGTCCGCCAGCGGTGCGCCACCGGCGGCGGTCGACACGTCCAACGTCGCCTCACCGTGGAGCACCTGCCGGAACGTCCCGCCGCCGTCGACGGGTTGGCGCGAGGCGGTGAACGTGATCGGGAGGTAGTGCTCCGCGGCACTCTCCCGGGATCGCACCAGGACGTCGACCTTGCTCAGGCGAAGCCGGGCCGTGGCGTCGAGGTCGGCGTCGGACACGGCCTTGCGGCCCTCTCCCGTCAGGCTCGGTAGGTGGAGCAGGTCGCGACCGTCCTCCTGGGCGAACGTGACGGGCTCGCCGCCGACCCGAAGCTCGGCCGACACCTCGAGCTGCAGGGCACCGGAGTGCCACCGGAGGTCGTCGAGCCGGGCGGTGGCCCCGAGGTCCTCCTCCCACTCCGCAAGGCGTAGGAGGTCGTTCATGAGTCCGGCCCGCGCCAGGCTCCCTATCGCCCGCTGGCTCGGTGGCAGCCGGTCGGAGACGCCCGGGCCGAATCGTTCGCCGGCGATCCGGCGGACCTGGTCGAGGATCTCGCGGCTTTCACCGGCCGGTCGCGCGAGGAGCTTGCGTCCCCGCAGCCGCCCGATCATCTCGATGCGGTACCACCGGCGGTAGAGCCGGTCCCGCAGCGGCCCTGGCGCGGTGTTGTCGCGGACGATGTCGAGTGCCTCGGTGAGGTTGGCGAAGTAGCCCGCGGGGTCGATCCGCCCGAACGCGGCGTTGGAGTGGTCGTCGCGACGGACGTGGAAGTAGCAGACGTAGTCGCTCAGCACGGAGATGGTGTCGGCCGCGAAGTAGGCGGCAGTGACGAACACGTGGTCCTCGAGCCGCCGCCGGCCCTCGGGGAAGCGCAGCGCGTGCTTGTCGAGGAACGCCGTGCGGAAGAGCTTGTGCGGCGTGAGGCTGTCGATCAGCGGTGCGGTGTCGAGGGTCGCCTTGTCGTAGTTGCGGCGGAACAGCTCGCGGGGAACGCCGCGACCCTTGCCCGCCATCTTGCCGATCACGACGTCGGAGTCGTTCTTGCGCGCGAACGCGTACATCCGCTCGAGGGCCTCGTCGCCGAGCCAGTCGTCGTTGTCGGAGAAGAAGACGTACTCGCCCCTGGCCGCCTCGATGCCGACGTTGCGGGGCTTGCCGGACCAGCCGGAGTTCTCCTGGTGGATCACCCGCATGTGGGGGTGCTCGGCCGCGAGGGCGTCGAGCCGGGCCGGGCTCTCGTCGGTGGAGCCGTCGTCGACGAAGATCGCTTCGTACTCGTCGTCCGGAAGGCTCTGCCGCAGCAGCGAGCCGATGCAGTCCTCGAGATACGGGCCCGGGTTGTAGACCGGCACGATCACACTGACCTTGACCGTGGGTTTGGCGCGCTCACCGCCAGCCGTAGCCGGCTGCGTGGCCGCACCTTCGGCCGTCCCCGTTTCCAGACCAGTCACGCTGTTACCCCCAACTCACGGTGTGCACGAGCCTTTGCCGCCTCCACGGATCGCCTGCGACCACCGCGGGGTGGGCCCCGTACGTAGCCGGTTTCTCACGCAGTCGTATCCCACCACATGTCGTCCGGCCAGTCGCGTCACGGTCCGGTCGGCGAAGGGGCCAGCCTGCCCCATGTGCCTGGCCGAGGGTTCGGCGGCTCGCCCGCTCGCGCCGCGGCCGGGCCACGCACGGGTGCCGCGCGGGAACCTCGTCACCCCGACGCGCGGCCGAGTTCGGTGACATAGTCCCGGCACGACGCGTAGGAGGGCAGGAGGCCCTGCCGCTCGGCCTCCGCGAGGGTCGGCGCGGCGGCGTCCTTGTCGGACAGGATCGGGTCGATGCCGGCCGGCCAGTCGATGCCCAGGGCGGGATCCAACGGGTGGACGCCGTGCTCGCGATCAGGGGCGTAGCCCTCGGAGCAGAGGTAGACGAACGCCGCGTCGTCGGTCAGCGCCATGAACGCGTGGCCGAGGCCCTCGGAGACATAGAGAACCCGGCGCGACTCCTCGTCCAGGCGGACGGCCTCCCAGGCACCGAACGTGGGCGAGCCCACGCGGATGTCGACCACGACGTCGAGAACGGCACCGTGGATGCACGTGACGTACTTCGCCTGGCTCGGTGGGACGTCGGCGAAGTGGATGCCGCGGAGCACGCCGCGTCGCGACACCGAGCAGTTGGCCTGCTTGAGCGTGAAACTGTGCCCGGTCGCCTGGCGGAACTCCTCGGACCCGAACCACGCGACGAAGGACCCCCTGTCGTCGGGGAAGACAGGAGGTTCGGAGACCCAGGCGCCCTCGATGGTCAGCGGCTTCATGGCGGCCCAGCCTAGCGAGCCGGTCGCCGTGCGTACGCCACCCGCTCCGCGGTCCCGGGGGGCCGGGACGCAGCGTCACCTGTCGCCGTACGCCACCGGATACGTACGTCACGTCAGGAAGGCGCGCCACGGGCTCGCGCCACCGCCCTCCACCGGCCTTGCGGCGGCGGCCGACACAGCGGCCCACACGCGGTGCAACTACCATCCGGGGAACCGCACATGGCCGGATGGTGACCAGGACAACTCTGGACGAATCCGGTCGAGGCCCGCGCAGGAGACGAAGGGAAGTGAGTCGACCGTGCCCGACACGAGGCCCGATCCCGAGCCCGGTACCCCATCCCAGCAGGGCGAAGGCCGCGAGGACGCGGCGGGCGGGCTGCGCACCGTCGCAGTGGTGCTTGCGGGGGGCACCGGCGAACGGGTGGGCCTCCGGCTCCCCAAGCAACTGCTCAAGGTCGCGGGCAAGCCACTGCTCGAGCACACGCTGGAGGTCTTCGAGACCTCGCCCGACGTCGACGAGATCGTCGTGCTCATGGCACAGGGCTGGACCGAGGACGCCGAGAAGATCGTCCGCAACGCGGGGTTCCGCAAGGTCACCCGGATCGTCGAGGGCGGCTCGTCCCGCGACGAGACCAGCCGGCTGGCTCTCGAGGCCGCGGGTCCAGGCGAGGCCAAGATTCTCTTCCACGACGCCGTCCGGCCGCTGCTCGACCACCGCATCATCGCCGACTGTGTCGGTGCCCTCGACACGTTCGCCGCCGTCGACGTGGCGATCCCGTCGGCCGACACGATCATCGTCGTCGACGACGGCATCATCACCGACATTCCCGGCCGCGACCGGCTGCGGCGGGGCCAGACCCCGCAGGCGTTCCGGCTCTTGACGATCCGGCGGGCGTACGAGCTCGCCGCCAAGGACCCGCAGTTCACGCCCACGGACAACTGCGGGGTCGTGCTGCGCTACCTCCCCGACGTGCCGATCACGGTGGTCGAGGGTTCCGAACGCAACCTGAAGGTCACGTACCCGATCGACGTGTTCCTCGCCGACCAGCTGTTCCGGCTCGGCTCGCACACGCCGCCCAACCCGCTGTCGAGCGACCAGGCGAGCGCCCTGCTGGACGGCCGCACGCTGGTCGTCTTCGGAGGCAGTTACGGAATCGGTGCCGAGATCGCCGAAGCCGCGAAGCAGCTCGGTGCGACGGTCTTCAGCTACAGCCGTTCGGCCACGGGCACCCACGTCGAGGATCCGGAGCACGTACGCGCCGCCCTGGCCGAAGCCCACGAGAAGTCGGGCCGGATCGACTTCGTGGCCGTCACCGCGGGAGTCCTGCACACCGCGGCTCTCGCCGACTGTCCCGACGACGTGATCACCGACAGCCTGCAGGTCAACCTGCTCGGCCCGGTCTACGTCGCCCGCGCCGCGCACCGGTACCTCGCCGAGACGGGCGGGCACCTGCTGCTCTTCACCTCCAGCTCGTACACCAGGGGGCGGGCGGGCTACAGCCTGTACTCCTCGACCAAGGCAGCGGTCGTCAACCTCACCCAGGCGCTCGCCGACGAGTGGGCCGGCGACGGCATCCGGGTCAACTGCGTGAACCCCGAGCGCACCCAGACACCGATGCGCACCCGTGCGTTCGGCGAGGAGCCGCCCGGCACGCTCCTCCCCGCCCGCGACGTCGGGCTCGCGTCCCTCGACGTGCTCCTGTCGGAGCAGACCGGGCACGTCGTCGACGTACGCCTCGATCCGGCCCCGGGCCCGGTGACGACGCCGCCGGGCGAGGAGGACGCGTCGGACGCGATCTCCGGGACCGGACGCGGCTAGGCCCGTGCGTACGGTCGAGTTCACCGAACGCGTGCCCGCTCCCGACGTCCG
Source organism: uncultured Actinomycetota bacterium (assembly GCA_963721745.1). GTDB lineage: Bacteria > Actinomycetota > Actinomycetes > Propionibacteriales > Actinopolymorphaceae > Thermasporomyces. The sequence goes on from CAVRKO010000014.1 coordinate 182,285, forward strand.
TCGGGTCGGCGCGGTGCTTGCTGCCGCCCTCGTGGCCGGCTATGTCGTCCTCGTCGTCTCGGCACTTGTCCCGACCCCGGCGGTCTTCCTCCTCGCGGCGGTCCTTGTCACGTGCCTCGAGATCGCGGTCGCGAACCGCGCACCGTTCGTCGGCTGGCTGGCCGGCCGGGTCGGCGCGGGCGCGCCCTGGCGCGGGCTGGTCCGTGCCGTGGCCGCCCTGGTCCTGCTGGCGCGCGCCGACGTCCCGTCGGGGTGGCTGCTCGCGGGCGCCGTCGGGCTGCTCGCCGTCGTGAGTCTGCGGGCCGTCGGACATGCCCTGGCCGAGTTGGTCGCCCGCCAGCGCAAGGTTCCCGTGGTGACGCGGGGCCTGCCGCTCGGCCTCGACATCCCGAAGGCCCCGCACCCGCTTCTTCGTCGGCACCGCGACGAGGTACTCGGCTGCCCGGACCTCCTGGTGACGGGAGGCGCGGCGGTCGCGGTGCTCGCCGGCTCCCAGGCCGTGCTGGTGGCCGGCGCCGTCGGCGCCAGCCTGCTGGTCGCTCTCGCCGTCGGCCTGCTCGCCGGATCGGCCGTCGCGATGCGCCGGGTCAGCAGGGCACGGCTCCACGCCGCGGTCGACCGGGCGCTGCACGACGCCGCGCCGGAGGTGGCGCTGTACTTCGGCAGCGGACCCGAGACGCTGTACCAGCTCGAGATGTGGGTCGAGACGCTCGAGCGCCTCGAGGTCCCCGCGCTCCTCGTCCTCCGCGACCGCGAGAGCCTGCGTCAGCTCGGTCCCACCCGGTTGCCGGTCCTGTGCACCCCGCACGGCACGGTCCTGATGGGGATGTCGCTGCCGAAGCTGCGGCTGGCGCTGTATCCCGCGCACGCCACCAACAACCTGCACCTGCTCCGGCGACGCGACGTCCGCCACGTCTTCGTCGGGCACGGCGACAGCGACAAGTCCGTGACGACCAACCCCTTCCTCAAGGCGTACGACGAGGTGTGGGTGTCCGGTCCGGCCGCCAGCGAACGGTTCCGCGGCGCGGCGACCGGACTCGACGACTCCCGGGTCGTCGAGATCGGGCGGCCGCAGCTCGACGGCCTCGCCCAGAGACGTCGGGAGGTCACCACCCAGCAGGTGACGGTGCTGTACGCCCCGACCTGGGAGGGTTACGGCGACGAGGCACACCAGTCGTCGGTCGGACCTTTCGGCGTCGACCTCGTACACCGACTCTGTGCGGAGCCGGGTGTGCGGGTCATCTACCGGCCACACCCGCTCGCCGGCACCCGCGACCCGGCGGTGCGCAGGGCACACCGGCAGATCCTCGAGGTCCTGGGCGTCGAGGCCGCCCGTGAGCCGGTCGCGCCGTCGGAGGCCTACGCCGAGGCGCGCGACGACCTGGAGATCGCCGCGTCGCCCGTGCAGACCTCGCGGGCCGAGCACGTCACCGCCCTCGACGTCTGGGCCGGTCAGCAGCTCATGCCCGACATCGACAGCCCCCGCCACGTCGTAGCCGCCGGGCCGCACATCGGCCTGTACGCCTGTTTCGCCGCCGCGGACCTGCTGATCTGCGACATCTCCAGCGTGATCACCGAGTTCCTGGCCACCGGGCGGCCCTACGCCGTCACCAACCCGGGCGGCCTGCCTGAGGCCGACTTCGGTGTTCGGTACCCTTCCAGCCGCGGCGGCTACCTGGTCGCACCTGATGCTCGCGGCCTCGACGAACTCCTGGCGGCGGGCCGTGGCCGGGGTGACCCGGCTGCCGAGAAGCGGGCCGCCCTGCGCGACCAGCTCCTCGGTCCCGCCGAGCCGCCCGCGCTCGAACGCATGCGGAAGGCGGTGGCGACCTCGGTGAGCTCCACGGCGCTCGCCTCCCAGCACCTGCCCTAGACCGCCACGCCGGCCGGATCGACCAGTACGGGATCGATCGGGTATCAGATCGACCAGTTCCGCTCCGGCAGCCCGCCGACCAACCGGGAGTCCACCTACCGTGCTCCACGCGCTCGCACCTCGAGGCTCGCAACTCGCCGCGCTCCTGGCGCTGGTCGCGAGCTATGCGGCCCTCGTGGTGACAGCCGTCCTCGCCCGCCCGATCGCGTTCGGGGCGGCGCTCATCGTCGCGTCGGCGCTGGACATCGTGGTCGAACGCAGGTTCCGGCCCGTGGTCCACCTGCTCCGGCGGGCCCAGATCGGCATCTCGCACCGGGCGTTCGCCCAGATCTTCCTGCTGCTGCTCCTGATCGCGATCACCGACGCCAACCGCGACATGAACCGGGTCGAACTGCTCGCCATCAGCGTGGTCGCCCTGCTCGTGCCGGTTGCCCGGATCGGATACCTCGGCTTGCTGACGCTCGTCCGGCGGCGCACCCTGCCGCCGGTCGAGGTACGCAACGTCGACGTGCCGCCGGAGCTGCAGCCGTTCACGTTGCCGATGCTCCTCACCAACGACACCGGCGTCCGACTCGTGGCCCTCGGCCTGCTGCCGGTCCTCGCGGGGGCGCTGAGCGTCCAGCGAAGCGTGTTCTGGCCGTTCGGCGTCGTCGTCCTGGCGTACACCCTCATCGTCGGCGCGGCCGGTCTGGTCCTGGTGCGACAGCTGGTCAAGCTCCGCCAGCGTCCCGACCGCCAGGAGTTCGTCGACGGCGTGAGCGCCGCGCTGCGAGCCCACGCGCCCGAGGTGATCCTCTACTTCAGCGGTTCCGCGAACTCGATCTACCAGGCCGAGATGTGGCTCCAGACGCTCGAACGGATGCCGCACCCGAGCGCCCTGGTCGTACGACAGCGGCACGCCATCCGCAACCTGGGGCGGACCCGCGTGCCGGTCGTGTGCATCCCGAGCGCCGTCGACCTGATGAACTTCGCGCTGCCCGACGCCCGGGTCGCGCTGTACGTCTCCAACGTCGGGCAGAACATCCACCTGCTGCGCGAGCCGCGGGTCAAGCACGTGTTCATCGGGCACGGCGACAGCGACAAGGTCGCGAGCTTCAACCCGTTCAGCAAGGTCTACGACCAGATCTGGGTGGCCGGCCCCGCCGGCCGGGAGCGCTACGCCCGCGCCCAGGTGGGCGTGCGGGACGAGGAGATCGTCGAGGTCGGCCTGCCCAAGCTGGATGTCCTCGAACGCCGCACCGGCGCGGTGTCCGCACCGACCGCCGAGCGTCCCCTCACCGTGCTCTACCTCCCCACCTGGGAAGGCTGGACCGACGACGACTTCCAGACCTCGTTGACCCACATGGGTCCCGAGCTCGTCCGCAACCTGCTCGCGTCGCCGGTGCCCGTACGCCTGATCTACAAGCCACATCCGCTGACCGGCACGCGGGACCGTTCCGCGGCGGCGGCCGACCGCAGGATCAGGGCGCTGATCGAGAGTGCGAACGAGCGAAAGGGCCCGGTGCCCGCCGACGCGCACGCGCGACTCGAGCTGATCCGGTCGGAGCTGGCAAAGCCTGAGGTGTCGGTGCCCGAGGGGGAGTACCTCGAGTCCGAGTGGCACTCGATCTACCGCTCCGCCTACGACGGCCGGCACGTCGTCGTCACCGGCCGGCTGCCGGCACTCTTCGACTGCTACAACACGGCCGACCTCATGATCGCCGACGTCTCGAGCGTCGTGTCGGACTTCCTGGCGACGGGGAAGCCGTGCGTCGTCGCCAACCCCAAGGGGCTACCCGAGGAGACCTTCCGGTCGCTGTTCCCCAGCACGGAGTCGGCCTACCTCCTGCATGCCGACGGGGACATCGCCACCATCGTCGACACCATCCTCGACGACGACCCGCTCGCCGACGCGCGCGCGAAGGCCCGCGCGTACCTCCTCGGACCTGACGAGCCGCCCGCCCAGAAGCGTTGGAACTCCGCAGCCGACGCCCTCATGGCGGCGGCCGACCTGGAGTGGTCCGGCCAGCACGGTGCGGGACCGATCTGGGACGAGACCGAAGGACTGGCTGAGGAGCTCGGCGTGACGACCGCCCCCGTGGCGGAGAAGGGCGACGCCGCCGACCCGACGACGCGTCGCTGACACCTGGGTTGGGGGCTCACCCGGGCCGTGGCCATAGCCGGGCACGGGCCCCGCTCTTGATCGCGTACGCCAGTCGCCGGCCACCATCGCGACTACAGTCGTTCGCAGGAACGGCGTGGTGGTCACGTGGCGTCGACGATCACGAAGGCCGCCGCCGGGGGTGGCCGAGGGTCCGGGGCTTCGTGCCCCGACGTCTGGGGGCGTGGGTGGGATCGCTCATCGAGGCGCGGGCGCTGACCAAACGCTTCGACTCGTTCGTCGCTGTCGCGGGCATCGACGTGGACGTCTCACGCGGTGAGGTGTTCGGATTCCTCGGTCCCAACGGCGCCGGCAAGAGCTCGACGATGCGGATGATCGGCTGTGTGTCGCCGGTCTCCGACGGCCGCCTCCGCATCCTCGGCATGGACCCGGCGGTCGACGGCCCCAGGATCCGTGCCCGGCTCGGCGTCGTCCCGCAGGACAACTGGCTCGACGAGGAACTCACCGTCCGCGAGAACCTCCTCATCTACGGCCGTTACTTCGGGCTGTCGAGGCGCGACTGTGCCGAGCGTGCAGGTGAACTGCTGGAGTTCGCGCAGCTGAGTGAACGCGCGGGTGCGAAGGTCGCGGACCTGTCCGGTGGCATGAAGCGCCGGCTCACCATCGTCCGCGCCCTGGTGAACGAACCCGACATCATGCTGCTGGACGAACCCACGACCGGCCTGGACCCGCAGGCCCGGCACCTGGTCTGGGACCGGTTGTTCCAGCTGAAGCAGCAGGGCGTGACGCTGGTGCTCACGACCCACTACATGGACGAGGCCGAGCAGCTGTGCGACCGGCTGGTCGTCATGGACAAGGGCCGGATCGTCGCCGAGGGTTCGCCCTCCCACCTGATCCGGGACCATTCGACCCGCGAGGTCGTCGAGCTGCGGTTCGGGGTGGGCGACCACGAGAGCCTGTCCGACAAGGTCACCGACCTGGCCGACCGGATCGAGGTGCTCCCCGACCGCGTACTCCTCTACACGCACGACGGTGACGCCGCCGCCAACGCGGTACACCAACGAGGGCTGGCCTCCCACGGCGTCCTGGTCCGCCGGAGCACGCTCGAGGACGTCTTCCTCCGACTGACCGGCCGGACGCTGGTCGACTGAGCCGCCGACCATCGGCTGGTGGGGAGGAACGCATGCGGACGGCCCTTCGCTCCTTCGAGTACTGGATGCTGCTCTACAAGCGCACCTGGCGCGGCACGCTCGTCTCGAGCTTCCTGGTGCCGTTCCTCTTCCTTGCCGCGATGGGATTCGGGCTCGGTTCGTACGTCGACGCGGGCGCGGGCCGGTCCGCACTCGGCGGACAGACCTATCTGCAGTTCCTCGCACCCGGGCTCCTCGCGGCGACCGCGATGCAAACCGCGTCGTTCGAGTCGGCATATCCCGTCATGGGTGGCTGGAAGTGGTTCAAGACCTATTTCGCCATGCTGGCAACGCCGTTGGGCGTTGTCGACGTGCTCTTCGGCCACCTGCTCTTCGTCGGCTTCCGCGTCCTCACCACCTGCGTCGTCTACCTCGTGATGATCGCGGCGTTCGGTGCGGTCTCGTCGCCGTGGGCGGTGTTGACGGTGGTGGCCGGACTGCTGACCGGGCTGGCGATCGCGACGCCCACGTTCGCGATCGCGATGCGTTTCGACCGTGACACGGTGCTCTCGATGTACTTCCGGTTCGCCATCCTGCCGATGTTCCTGTTCTCGGGCGCGTTCTTCCCGGCGAACCAGCTGCCCGCGCTCGTGCAGCCGGTCGCGTACGCGACGCCGCTGTGGCACGGCGTCCACCTGGCCAGGATGTTCGCGCAAGGCGACCTTGCGCCGGCGTGGATCGGCATCAGCGTGGCGTACCTCTGCCTGTGGATCGGTGCCGGTGCATGGTGGGCGAGCCGTGCCTTCCGCCACCGGCTGGTCACGTAGGCCGTGCACCTGTCGCGCCCACCCGTCGTGTCGGGGTGGCGGGCTCGACCCACGGACACGGGAACGAAGACGTCGACGGAGGTGTGACGCGTGGCCACTCTCATCGCGCGGGTCGTCCCGCTGCCGCCGCCACGCGGCCGGGCGTGGCTGCTGGTCGAACGCAACCTGATGGTCTACCGGCACGACTGGCTCGTCCTCGTCTCCGGGTTCTTCGAGCCGCTGTTCTACCTGCTCTCGATCGGTGTCGGCATCTCACGCTTGGTGGACGGCTTCGCGGTCGACGGGCGACAGGTGGACTACACGACCTACATCGCGCCGGCCCTGCTGGCCGCGAGCGCGATGAACGGTGCGGTCGCGGACACGACGTACAACCTGTTCTTCAAGCTGAAGTACGCGAAGCTGTACGACGCCGTGCTCGCGACGCCGATGCGGCCCTTCGACGTCGCGGCCGGCGAGGTGATCTGGGCGCTCATCCGCGGCGGTCTCTACGCCGCCGCGTTCGTGGTCAGCATGCTGGCGATGGGGCTGGTCACCTCGTGGTGGGCGGTGCTCGCGCTGCCCGCTGCCGTGCTGGTGGGCTTCGCGTTCGCGGCCGCGGGCATGGCGGGGACGACCTACATGCGGAGCTGGCAGGACTTCGAGTTCATCAGCCTGGCGATCCTGCCGATGTTCCTGCTGTCGGCGACGTTCTTCCCCCTCTCCGCATATCCGGTGGCCGGACAGGTGCTGGTGCAGCTGACCCCGCTGTACCACGGGGTGGCGTTGGTACGCGCCCTGACGCTGGGCACGGTGACGCCGTACCTGCTCGTGAGCGTCGGCTACCTGCTCGCGATGGGCGCGCTGGGGCTCTGGGTCGCGTCCCGGCGGATCGGCCGGGTCCTGCTCACCTGATGTCCTGACACCAGACCGCCGGCGCCGCTCAGGCCGCGGCGTGGTCCGGCTTCACCGCGAACTCGTGCAGGGTCGCGGCGGAGATCAGCTCGTCGACGAGCGGGTCGAGGTCGAGGCGGCCCTCGATCTTCTCCAGCGCACCCACCTGCGCACGAGTCTCGGCGAGCGGTGAGGCAAAGAGCGTGCAGCAGTCCTCGTCGGGGACCTTGGAGATCTCGGCGGTGCCGATACGTTCGGCCTCGGCGACGATCTCGGTCTTGTCCCAGCCGAGGAGCGGGCGCAACAGTGGCAGCTCGGCGGCGGCCTCGACGGCCACCAGGTTGGGCAGCGTCTGGCTCGAGACCTGGCCAAGCGAGTCGCCCGTGACGACGGCCTGGGCGCCGATCTGGGCACCGAGCCGGGACGCCACCCGGACCATGAGCCGGCGCTGCGCGAGCACCTGGAGCTTGCCCGCTCCGGCGGTCGCGAGCGAGCGCTGTGCACTGCCGAACGACACCACCCAGAGCCGCGACCCGCCGGCGCGGTACCGGTCGAGTCGCGAGGCGAGCGCGTACGCCTTGTAGACGGACTCGGGCCCGGTGAAGGGCATGCCGGAGAAGTGGACGTAGTCGCTCGCGAGCCCCCGGCGCATCACGCGGTAACCGGCAACGGGGGAGTCGAAGCCGCCGGACAGGAGGGTGAGCGCGCGACCGTTGACACCGACGGGTAGGCCGCCCTGGCCAGGCAGCTTCTCGGTGTAGAGGAGCACCTCGTGCCGGTCGACCTCGATGCCCAGCTCGACGCCCGGACTGCCGAGGTCGACCTCGAGGCCGAGCTCGGTGCGTACGCGGTCGCCGATCCGGACGGCGATCTCCTGGGACCGCAGCTCGAAGCCCTTCCACCGCCGCCGCGGCCGGATGGCGAACGTGGCATCGGGATGGGACCTGAGGAGCTCGACGGCGGCGTTCTCCATCGCCCTCATCGACGGCCTGACCATGACCGCGGGGTGGACGAGGGCGAGGCCGAGAACCGTCTGCGTGCGCTCGAGCAGAGTCTCCATGGGCGCGCCCTTGACCACCAGCACACCGTTGCGCCGGCGGATGTGGACGTCTGCGACGTCGGCGAGGGTGTTGGTGAGGTTGCGGAGGAGCGTCTCCTCGAACCTCCAGCGGTTGCGTCCCTTCAGTGCCAGCTCGCCGTACTTGAGCAGCACACACGACTGCATGACAGCCCTCCAGGACGAGGAGCCCGTCCGCCATGGGGCGTCGGCGGGCTCCGGCGTTCACGTGATGTGCTCCATCGTCCGCCAGTCGGACATCTCGTGCCACCCCGGGGGGTGGGCTGGACGGTCGCGGCGGGCAGCGGGAACACTGGGCGGGTGCGGCTGACCGAGTTCTGGCGACGGATGAACCACCACCTCGGCGACACCTACGCCCGGACGTGGGCGCACGATCACGTGCTCGCCGATCTCGGCGGCCGTACGGTCGTGCAGGCGCTCGACGCGGGCTGGGACGCCAAGGACGTCTGGCGCGCGGTGTGGCGGCATCTGGAACTACCGGCGTCCGAACGCTGAGGGGCGGCTTTAGCCGCCGGGTCACGGCGTGTCGGACCCCTTCGAACACGTGTTCGCCCTAGGGTCGTACCGTGGATGTGCGGCCGTCATCCGCGGGAGCGGCAGTGGCGGCGGCGTTTTGTCCACAACGCGAGCAACGGCTGTGTCGTCCACAGGTTCGCCGGCCAGATCATCGGTTGTCGGCGGGCACCTCTAACGTCACGGGTGTGGCAGACAAGACGGCGCAGAAAAAGACCCGGGGTTCCCGACGAGCCCCCGACCTGACCGGGATGGCGAGCATGGCAGCTCAGGACCGCGACAAGGCGCTCGACACGGCGATCGCCCAGATCGAGCGGCAGTTCGGCAAGGGCGCTGTGATGCGCCTCGGCCAGGAGGGACGCGCCCCGATCGAGGTGATCCCGTCGGGTGCGATTGCCCTCGACGTCGCCCTCGGCATCGGCGGCCTCCCGCGTGGGCGCGTGGTGGAGATCTACGGCCCGGAGAGCAGCGGCAAGACGACCATCGCGCTGCACGCTGTCGCCAACGCCCAGCGGGGCGGTGGCGTCGCGGGCTTCATCGACGCCGAGCACGCGCTCGACCCCGACTACGCCAAGAAGTTGGGCGTCGACACCGACGCACTGCTGGTGTCCCAGCCCGACAGCGGCGAGCAGGCGCTCGAGATCGCCGACATGTTGATCCGTTCGGGTGCGCTCAACATCGTCGTCGTCGACTCGGTGGCCGCGCTTGTGCCACGGGCCGAGATCGACGGCGAGATGGGTGACAGCCACGTCGGCCTGCAGGCCCGCCTGATGAGCCAGGCCCTGCGCAAGCTCACGGGCGCGATCAACTCCTCCAAGACCACGGTGATCTTCATCAACCAGCTCCGCGAGAAGGTCGGCGTCATGTTCGGCTCGCCGGAGACGACCACGGGCGGCAAGGCGCTGAAGTTCTACGCGTCGGTCCGTCTCGACGTCCGCCGGATCGAGACCCTGAAGGACTCCCAGGAGGCCGTCGGCAACCGGGTCCGGGTCAAGGTCGTCAAGAACAAGCTGGCTCCGCCGTTCCGCCAGGCCGAGTTCGACATCCTGTTCGGTGAAGGGGTGAGCCGCGAGGGCAGCCTCATCGATCTCGGTGTCGAGAACGGCCTCGTCCGCAAGGCGGGCGCCTGGTACACCTACGAAGGCGACCAGCTCGGGCAGGGCAAGGAAAACGCCCGCAAGTTCCTTCGGGACAACCCGGATCTCGCCGAGGAGATCGAGAAGAAGATCAAGGAGAAGCTCGGCATCGGTCCGCAGGTCGACGCGCCCGCCGACGAGCCGGTGGACTTCTAGGGTCGCGGGGCAGCTAGCGCGACATGACCTTCGGAGCACAGCGACGTCGGCGTACGCGTCAGCGGTCGCAGGATGACGACAACCCGGCCGAGGCCGACGGCACCCGCCGGCGCCGTGGTGGCAGCACAGGGGACGGGGGTGCCGAGGCCGACCCGGCGCAGGTCGCTCGCGCCATCGTCCTCCGCCAGCTCACCGGCCAGCCGAGGACCCGGGCGGAGCTCACCCGGGCACTCCAGCGCAAGAACGTCCCCGGCGATGTCATCGACAGCGTGCTGGGCCGGTTCTCCGAGGTGGGGCTCATCGACGACGCGGCCTTCGCCCGCGCATGGGTCGAGTCCAGACACGCCGGTCGGGGGCTCGCCCGCAGGGCGCTCGCCCATGAGCTCCGCCGGCGAGGAGTGGGCGACGAGGAGGTCGGAGAGGCGGTCGACCAGCTCTCACCCGAGAAGGAGCTCGCGACCGCCCGCGCGCTCGTGGCTCGTCGACTCCCTTCGACCAGAGGCCTCGACGGGCGTGCGCGCGTACGCCGGTTGGCCGGGATGCTGGCCCGCAAGGGCTACTCGCCGGGCCTGTCGGTGCGGGTCGTCCGCGAGCTACTGGCCGAGGAGGCCGACGACGACGAACGCGCCGCAGTCGAGGAGTTCGCCGGTGCGGTCGAGGGGATGGAGGGCGTCCCGGACCACGACGACCCTGATCTCCCTCATGGTGGCTGACCTCCCGGCCAGCCCATTGGCTGTCCAGGCGCCTGGCCGGCTAGCGTGCACGCCATGACCATCGAGGTGCGGCAAGCCCGCGACGACGACCGGGAGGCGCTGCACCGGCTCAGCCAGCATGCGTTCGCCGCTCGGCCGTCCGCCTACGACGAGGCCGACGACCGTGCGGGCATTCCGCTCGACCGCCGGCTCGTGGCGACCGACAAGGGACGAATCGTCGGCAAGCTCACCGTCTGGGAGCTGGGCCAGTGGTTCGGCAGGCGGCGGGTGCCCATGGGCGGGGTGGCTGGCGTCGGGGTCGACGCGGCCTATCGGGGGAGAGGCGTTGCGACGACGCTGATCCGCCACGCACTCGGTGCGATGCGGGAGCGGGGCGAGGCGTTCTCCACGCTCTACCCCATGAACCACACGGTCTACCGGCGGCACGGCTGGGAGGTGGCCGGCGCGTTCCCGCAGCACCGGATCGACCTGCGGGCGCTCGCCACCCTCCCGAAGCCGAGCCGGGCGGTGGAGATCCGGGCAACGCAGGAAAGCGACCTTCCCGCGTTGCGGCGTCTGCAGGACTCGCTGGCACGGGACGAACCCGGCAACCTGTCCTACGGCAGTGAGTTCGCGGCCAGGCGGCTCCTCGCCCAGCCGAGTGGGCAGGAGGCCTATGTCGCTGAGCGCGCCGGCGAGGTCGTGGGCGGGCTGGTGCTCGCTCGCGACGACGACCAGACTTCCCGTGGTTTCTACTCCCTCGCCGCGCGCACGCTGATGGCTGCCGACCTCGATGCGGAGCTGGCCCTTCTCCGGCTGCTGGCGGCGTACCACCCGGTGGCCCAGACCGTCGAGCTCGTGGCGCCGAGCCACTTCGCGCTGCCGATGCTGCTGGGCGAGCGTGACCTCCAGCCGACGGGCATGGGCTGGTGCTGGATGAGCCGGTTGGTCGACGCGCCGGCAGCGGTTGCCGCGCGCGGGTTCCCCGCCGAGGTCGACGTCGAGACCCACCTCGACCTGCACGACGAGGTGGCGCCGTGGAACTCCGGCCCGCACGTCCTGCGGGTCAAGGACGGCCAGGGCCGCCTCGAACCCGGTGGACGCGGGGAGGTCCGGCTGGGCATCGGGACGCTCGCGTCACTGTTCACCGGGTGGGCCAGCCCCCGCAGGCTCGCTCGGGTCGACCTGCTGGCCGGTGCGGACGAGGAAGCGGTCGACGCGCTGGAGCGGGCGTTCGCCGGCCGCACCCCGTGGGCCGGTGAGTTCTTCTGAGCAGGCCGACCTGGCCCGGTGGCCAACAGCCTCGAGGGGTCGTCATCGCGGCCGAACGGCGCTGACCGACCGCAGACCCTCCACGATGGCGCGGGCGACCGGCGACGGATCCGTGCCGTCGACCGCGAAGCCCTCCGGCACCTCGACAACCGGCTGTGCCATCATCCGTGGGGTGGTGCCGCGATGGGGCCAGGTCGAGGTGTGGACCATGAACGGATGGCAGAGGTACACGTCGCCCGCGTGACCAGTCGCGTGGACCACCTGCCGGCAGAGCACGGACGGCTGCAGGCGTTCCGGGACGTCGCCGCCCGCCATGCCCGTCTCGCCGGCCTCGTCGAGCACGGCCGGGACATAGCGGTGGGAGCCCACCACGAGGCGCGTCGGCGCGTCGTCGGGCCCCACGTCGGAGAACAGGAAGAACGCCGTCAGGCCACGTCCCCGGGACCGGATGTTCGTCCAGTACTCGTCGCCGCCCCACCAGTTGCCCTCCACGTGGTAGCCCGTGTCGCCCGGCCACTCCTGCGACGGGAACCGGACCGGCACGTCGCCGCCGACCCCGCGGCGGGGCGTCCAACGGCCGGGTCCGATCAGTGCGTCGTACGCCGAGGTGAGAGCTGGTGCGGCCGCGGCGGCCACGAAGGGCTCCGCGTCCGGGCACAGGATCCGGACCGACGGCGCGGTCCACGTGGTCCGGTCGCCTCGCCGTACGTCCTGGGTCTCCAGGACGTCCCAGACGACGGCACGGCACGCGGCCGCGATCTCCCTCGAGAAGGCCTGGCGAAGCACGACGTACCCGTCAGCGACAAACCTCTCGACGTCCACACGACAGAGCGTGGCATGGCTTGCGGGCCGCGAGCGACCGGATTGTCCGGCCGCTACCGTCGGCCGACCGCCTCGGTCGAACGGGCCGAGCGGTCAGCTGGGCTGTGCCCTCACCGCCGAGAACGCATCTCGGCGAAAAACGTGACACCGCTCGACGTCTTTGCGTCCTAGCCTGCTGGCGAAGGAGGTGCTGGCCCAATGACCGAACCAGCTCCGCGTACCCGCCAGGACCTGCTCGACCGGATCGATGCCTCATGGCTACGGCTCCGTGCGCTGGTCGACAAGGCGACACCCGACCGGTGGGGCACCGCCACTGACGACGGCCGCAGGGTCAAGGAGGCACTGGCAGGGGTGGCGTTCTGGAACGAGACCTGCGTGCCGGTGTTCGCCTGGCTGCGCGACGAGCCGGAGCTGGGGGCGTCCCGCTGGTACGGCGGCACCGATCTCGGGGTCGCCCCAGGCGCACCATGGCCGAAGGACGAAGTCCACCACGCGAGGGAGGCCGCGTGGGCCCGCGCCGCGTCGAACGCCGACGTGCTAGCCCGCCTCGACGCCGCCCACGCCGCCGCGCTCAGCGCCGTCGCTTCCGTGACGCCAGAGGATTTCCGGGTTGGGACCGGCACGGACGACACCGCCGGGATCCCCGACGGCCACCCGTGGGAGCGGCTCTCCCGCGGCGAGCGGCTGCTGGCGAAGGCGACCGGGTGCACGTACGAACTCTACGACCAGCTCGCGCAGCAGCTGGAGCGGATCATCGCGACGCCGTGAGAACTGGACGCCCTCGCCGTCACGCGGCGAAGCGGTAGTCGCGGGCCTCCCAAGCGAGCAGGGCGAACGTCTGGATCACCGCTGACTGTTCGAGCGTCTCCGGCCGGTACGACGGGTCGTAGGGCCCGCCGCCCGAGGGCGGGAACCGGAACAGACCGAGCGAGGGATCGCGGTTCTCCTCCCAGGTGTGCTCGGCGTAGGTCTCGACGACGGCGCGGTAGCGCGGGTTGTGCCGGACCGAGTCGAGCAGCAGGAGGTTCTTGAAGAAGATCGCGTTGAACACCGCCGGCTGGTCGAAGTAGCGGTTGTCCGCCGTCCAGTAGTCCAGGGCAGCGGTCGCGTCGGCCTTTGCCTTCGTGAGGTAGTCGCGCTGGCCGGTCGCGCGGTAGAGCAGCGCGCCAGCGCCGATCATCGCCCCGGAGTTGTAGATCCACAGTGTCGGGTTGACGGTGCCGTCGAGGCTGATGTCGTTCTGGTACAGGCCTTCGGGCGACCGCAGGCAGGCCCGGTTCCAGTCGTAGAGCCGGTTGGCCCAGTCGAGGTAGGACCGCTCGCGGGTGATCTCGTACAGGTGGGCGGCAAGCTCTGTCGTCAGACCCGTGACGTTCGCCGCCCGGATCGACGTCCACATCGCGTCGACCCAGAACATCCCACCAGGACAGGGATGTGAGGCGTCGGTGTCCCACCCGTGGGTGAGGACGTCGAAGATCTGCTCGGCGCGGAGCCGGTCCGGGGCCCGGTGGTGGCGGAGGTACTGCCGGACGAACTCCAGCCCCACGATCGCGTTGTCGTCGTAGAACAGGTCGCCGCCGCCACCGAGCGGTGGCACCACGTACGACGCGTAGCCGGGCGGTGTGTGGTCGGTGTTCCAGTAGGCACTGAGCCCAGCGAAGCGGTCCCTTACGTCGTCCTCGTAACGGCCACCGAGGCCCGGCACGACGGCCAGGTCGATGGTCGCCGCGGTCGCTTCGCGCATCGGCCAGAGGTAGGAGTACGCGTTGTCGGTGTCCTCGTGCGGGTACCTCTCCTGGTACAGGTGATGCTGGTCCGCGCCGAGGTAGAGGTAGCGCTGGAGCGCGGCGTACAACTCGGTCGCCCGCTCCGCCCAGACGCTCCCGCTCGTGGTGCCGGAGGCGGGTGCGGTGGCGGGTGCGAGGGCAGATGCGGAGGCGGCCGAGCTGGACGACGGGCACAGGCTGAGCGTCAGGAGACTCGCAAGGGCGAGCACGCCGGCGCGACGGGACGCGCGGGCAAGAAGGCGGATCATCCGGTGCGGGCCTTTCCGGGTGCGGGCGCAGGGGTCGGCTCAGCTTGCTGGGTTCTGCGCCCGCCGTCGACGGAATTGGCCGCACCCGGCCCGGCGGGTCTGAGGACACGCCCAGGTCGGGCCTAGATCATGCTCCCGTCCGAACCTGCACCCGCGCCCGTCCCCACGGCAACCACCTGCCGGCCCTCGCGGCGCATCCGGGACTCGAGCCACTGGGCGAGGCGGGAGAGTCCGTAGTTGATGACGATGAAGATGGCGGCGATGACGATCCCCACGGTCAGCGGGTTGTTGTACTGCGGGCTGCCGTAGATCTGGTCGCCGACGCGCACGATGCCGGCCGCCCCGATGACGAAGCCGAGTGCGGTGTCCTTCAGCGCGACCACGCACTGGCTGATGATGGCGGGGAGCATCGACCGGAGCGCCTGTGGCCCGAGGATCAGCCACATCACCTGAGACTTGCGCAGGCCGATCGCGTAGCCCGCCTCGCTCTGCCCCCTGGGTACGGCCAGGATCCCCGCGCGGAAGACCTCCGCGATGACCGAGCCGTTGTAGAGCATCAGACCGATGACCAGGGCCCAGAAGGTGCCGAGCACGGTGCCGAAGCCGTAGAAGATGAACAGGATGAGCAACAGCAGGGGGACCGCGCGAAAGAACTCGACGATCGCGACAGACGGGACTCGCACGTAGGCGTGGTCAGAGAGCCGGCCGGCAGCGAACACGCCACCGAAGATGACGGCGAGCACGATCGCGACGGCCGCGGCCGCGAGTGTCTCGACGAGCCCTTCGAACAGCGCACCGAGGATCTGCGGGTTGGTGAACGCCTCCCACTTGTCCGGTGTGATCTGCTCTTTTTGCCAGAGGTTCCAGATGACCCAGACCGCCAGCGCCGCGAGGCCGAGGGATCCGATCCCGGTATAGGTCCGCTGGCGGATTCGCGCCTTCGGTCCGGGTACGTCGAACAGCACTGCGCTCATCGGGCCACCGCCACTCGTCGTTCGAGCAGGGCCGCGACACTGGACATCGCCAACACGATGACGATGTAGCCGGCGGCGATGCCGAGGAAGTTGTAGAACAGCGAACCCGGGAAGTCGCGGTTGAGGTCATGCATCTGGTACGTCGCCTCGGTGATGCCGAACGCGCCTGCCACAGAGGTGTTCTTGGCCAGGGCGATGTAGACGCTCGCCAGCGGTGGGATCACCGCCCGGAACGCCTGCGGAAGCACGATGACACCGAGCGTCTGGGTGAACGTCATGCCGATCGAGCGGGCCGCCTCCGCCTGTCCGGATTGCACGGTGTTGATTCCCGACCGCACGACCTCGCAGACGAACGCCGCGGTGTAGAAGGACAACGCGACGACCGCCCGCCAGAAGAAGCTGCCCGTGAGCAACCCCAACGCGGGCAGCGCCACCACGGCGATGAGGAACAGCACGACCAGCGGGGTGTTGCGGAAGATGTTGACGTAGCTCGTGGCGAACCCACGCAGCGGAGTGACGGGCGAGACCCGCATCGCGGCCAGGAGGGTGCCGAGCACGGTCGCGATGACCAGCGACCACGCGAGGATCTGCAGGGTGAGCAAGAACCCTTCGAGGAGCCGAGACGTCAGCTCGGGGAGGTACACGGCCATCCCTTCCTTGGGGTCGTTCGCGCCCTTCGCTCGGCCGCGACAGGACGACGCCCGGCGTGCCGAGGCACGCCGGGCATCGCTTCCGGTCTACTCGCAGGGATCCATCTTCGGCGCGGTCGGCGTCTTGACGCCGGACTTGCCGAGCGTGGCTTCGAACGCCTTCGCCCAGGTGCCGTCCTTCTCCGCCTGCGTGATGGTGTCGGTGATGAACTGGCAGAACTTCGTGTCACCGTGCTTGTAGCCGATGCCGTAGCGCTCCTCGCTGAATGCCTTGCCGACGACCTCGAGCTTGTCGGGGTCCTGGGCGGCGTAGCCGAGGAGGATGGCACCGTCGGTCGTGACGGCGTCGACGGAGCCGTTCTGCAGCTGGGTCACGCAGTCGGAGTAGGTGTCGAACGGCACCGGCTTGGCGCCGTACTCGGTCTGCGCTGTCTTGATCGACGTCGATCCCGTCACCGAACAGGTCTTGATGCCCTTGAGCTTGTCCGGGCCGGTGATCTTGCCCTTGTCCTCCTCGCGGACGAGGAGCTGCTGGCCGGTGACGTAGTAGGGCCCGGCCTGGCCGACGATCGCACGCCGCTCGTCATTGATGGAGTACGACGCGATGACAAGGTCGACTGTGCCGTTCTTGAGGAAGGGCTCACGGTTGTCGGAGACCGTTTCCTTCCAGGTGATGTTCTCGGGCGCGATGCCGAGCTTGGCCGCGATGATCCGTCCCATCTCGGGGTCGATACCGGTGGGAGCGTCAGCTCCCGGCTCGAGGAATCCGATGCCCGGCTGGTCGGTCTTGACGCCGATCGTGATCTTGTCCGCGCTGGACAGCTTGGCCATCGTGGTCCCGGCGTCGAACTTGGGGTTGTCGGCGACCTCGACGTCGACACCGCTGCCACCGCCGCAGGCGCTCAGGACCAGCGCGGCAACGGCGCCCACCCCGAGCAGCCGCACCTTCAACTTTCGCATGACGTCCCCTTCTTGGTGTTCCCGGACGGTCCGGGTCAGCTCACTCGTGCTTCGTGTCGGCTCATGCCTGCTCGAGTCGGCACTGTCGCCAGCACCGCGCGTCAGTGCTGCAGGATCTTGGAGAGGAAGTCCTTCGCGCGGTCGGACCGCGGGTTGGTGAAGAACTCCTCGGGTGTGCGTTCTTCGACGATCTGGCCATCGGCCATGAACGCCACGCGGTTGGCGGCGCTTCGCGCGAAGCCCATCTCGTGGGTGACGACGACCATGGTCATGCCGCCCTGTGCGAGGTCGACCATGACGTCGAGCACCTCCTTGATCATCTCGGGGTCGAGCGCCGAGGTGGGCTCGTCGAAGAGGATGACCTTGGGTTCCATCGCGAGCGCGCGGGCGATCGCGACCCGCTGCTGCTGCCCGCCGGAGAGCTGCGCGGGGTACTTGCCGGCCTGGTTGGCGACGCCCACGCGTTCGAGCAGCTTCGTCGCCTTCTCCTCGGCGGCCTTCCTGGCGACCTTGCGGACCTTGATGGGCCCGAGGGTGACGTTCTGGAGGACGGTCTTGTGCTGGAACAGGTTGAACGACTGGAAGACCATGCCGACGTCGGCGCGCAGCTGCGCGAGCGCCTTGCCCTCCGCCGGCAGGAGGTCGCCGTCGAGGCGGATCTCGCCGGAATCGATGGGTTCGAGGCGGTTGATGGCGCGACAGAGCGTGGACTTGCCCGAGCCCGAGGGTCCGATGACGACGACGACCTCGCCCGAACCGACCGTGAGGTTGATGTCGCGGAGGACGTGGAGATCGCCGAAGTGCTTGTTGACGTTCTCGAGGACGACCAGCGGACGCCCGTGTGCCGCTCCGGCAGGGGGCGTGTGCTCGCTCGTGTGCGTCATGACAGGGGAAGGTACCTTTCTTCGCGCGCCCGCGCGAGACGGCAGGGCCCACCGTAGCCCGACTGGAATGCGGTGGGATTGCAGCGCCCCGGCATGGTCACGGACCGTAGAACCTCGCGGCCGGAGCGTAGTGAGATCGGCCTGACCTGACGCGACGCACTGATCACGAGATCAGTCCTGCCTCGCCGCCGCGGAGGCAGGGACCCGTACGCTGGGACGGCCATGACGCACCGTACCGAAACGCCACCGACACCCGCGCCCGCCGGCGCGTCCCCTCGCACCTATGAGGTCCGCACCTTCGGGTGCCAGATGAACGTCCACGACTCCGAGCGGCTGTCCGGCCTGCTCGAGGGGGCGGGCTACGTCCGGGCCGCCGCGGGCGACGCCGACGTCGTCGTCCTCAACACCTGCGCCGTCCGCGAGAACGCCGACAACAAGCTCTACGGCAACCTCGGGCACCTCGCGCCCACCAAGGCCAGACGCCCGGGCATGCAGATCGCCGTCGGCGGCTGCCTCGCGCAGAAGGACAAGGGCGAGATCGTCCGGCGCGCTCCGTGGGTCGACGTCGTCTTCGGTACGCACAACATCGGCTCGCTCCCCGTCCTGCTCGAACGCGCCCGGGTCCTCGGCGAGGCCCAGGTCGAGATCAAGGACTACCTCGAGACGTTCCCCTCGACGCTGCCGTCGCGCCGCGAGTCGCCGTACGCCGCCTGGGTCGCGGTGAGCGTCGGGTGCAACAACACCTGCACGTTCTGCATCGTGCCCGCGCTCCGCGGCCGCGAGAAGGACCGGCGTCCGGGCGACATCCTCGCCGAGGTCGAGGCGCTGGTCGGCGAGGGCGTGCTCGAGGTGACGCTGCTCGGCCAGAACGTCAACGCCTACGGCGTGGAGTTCGGCGACCGGTTCGCGTTCGGCAAGCTGCTGCGCGCGTGTGGCGGGATCGACGGGCTGGAGCGGGTGCGCTTCACCTCACCGCATCCGCGCGACTTCACCGACGACGTCATCGCCGCAATGGCCGAGACGCCGAATGTCATGCACCAGCTGCACATGCCGCTGCAGTCCGGCTCCGACCCGGTGCTGAAGGCGATGCGCCGGTCCTACCGCCAGGCGCGCTACCTCGACATCGTGCGGAAGGTCCGCGAGGCCATGCCGGACGCCGCGATCACGACCGACATCATCGTGGGCTTCCCCGGTGAGACCGAGGCCGACTTCGAGCAGACGCTGCACGTCGTGCGCGAGGCGAGGTTCGCGGGCGCGTTCACGTTCCAGTACTCCAAGCGCCCCGGCACGCCGGCCGCAGACATGCCCGGCCAGGTGCCGCGCGACGTCGTCCAGGCGAGGTACGAACGGCTCGTCGCGCTGGTCGAGGAGACCGCGTGGGCCGAGAACCGCGCGTTGGTCGGCCGCGAGGTCGAGTTGCTCGTGGCCGAGGGCGAGGGCCGCAAGGACGCCGCGACCCAGCGGATGAGCGGCCGGGCGCCCGACAACCGACTGGTGCACTTCGTACCCGGGTCGACCGAGGTGCGGCCGGGCGACCTGGTCCGTGCTCGCGTCACCTATGCCGCTCCGCACCATCTGGTCGCCGACGGTCCGCTTCTGGGTGTCCGCCGGACCGGGGCCGGTGACCTGTGGGAGGCCCGACAGGCTCGACCGACCCGTCCAGCCGGGACGGCGCAGGCTGCGCCAGCGGACTCCGCCGTACTGCTCGGCATGCCGACCGTACGGACGTAGCGCGGGACGATCCTCGGTCCCTCCGGCCTTCCAACCCGGTCAGGGTGCGGGGGAGAGTCCCTCGTGGCGTACGTGCCAGCCGTCGGCGGGGAAACCAGGAGCCGAGCGCTCCGGCGCGCCGTCCCACCCCGCCGCCATCATCGCCACGGCATAGAGCAGACCGCCGTTGCCTGGGAGGTACAGCCGGAGGTCTGCCGGGCGCTGGAAGTTGTGGCCGTTGGCGAGGTAGTGGTTCTTGGGCGCGTCGAGGAGCAGCGCGTCGACCGCGAGCTCGGGCTCACCCACGCGGCACGCCGTCATCGCCATCAGGGGATAGTCCCAGCCCCAGGTGTCGTCCCACTCCCACCGGTCCATGACGTATCGCAGCGTCGACCGCATGGTGTCCACGTCGACCCGACCCGTCTCGGGGACGAAACCCAGCGCGCCCAGCATCGTGGGATGCCCCTCCGGCCGCGTCTCCGGATGCTCGAGCTCGACATAGCGACCGTCGCGTACGGGAAGGGGCGCGAGCCCGCGCGCCACGGAGTCCCACAGCGGAACCCGCGGCAGCCCGAGCCGGTCGCGCCACGTCTGTGCCTGCTCGAGGCCCCATGCCCAGTAGCTGAGCTCGAACGCCGGATTGCGCGAGACCGCCCGGTCGCGGAACGCCTTCTCCTGTGCGGACGCGAGCGGTGGGCCGAGTGAGTATCGGCCCGGGCTCGCCTCCCAGGTGGCGTAGGACGCCATGAACGCGGCGGACTCGAAGACCAGCCGGGCCAGGCGTTCCAGCGTCTGCCGGGTCGGCCGGACCCGCCACAGCAGCTCGGCGAGGTAGATCAGGTGCGGCTGCTGCCAGATGAGTACGGCGCCGATGTCACTGGGACTCTCGCGCCCCTCGGGGCCGACCTGCTTGGGCCACCGCGCACCCTGGTAGCCCTGCCGGCACGCGGTCTCCTGGGCGACCGGAAGGATGCGTTCGTACCAGCTGATGCTGCGTTCGAGCAGGTGCGCGTGGTTCCAGAGGGTGAAGTGCGCGGCGTGCCACCAGTGCATCTCCAGGTGGAACTTTCCCCGCCAGCTGTTGGGGACCAGCCCCGTCTCCTGCGGTGGGGTCGAGCCGGCACAGTGCACCGCGGTGAGGTACTGCGACAGGACCACCCGGCGTTCGAGCTCCGCCGCGCGCGGATCGGTGCTGTCGGAGAAGTCGATGAGTCCACCCGTCGCCCAGAACTCCGCCCAGTGCTGGTCGGCGGCGGACAGCGTGTCGGCCACGCTGTCGTGGGACGGGCCGAGCGGGGTCGGCGAGAACCCGGCCGAGAGTTCGAGGACACCGAAACCGTCCGCGTGGAGGACCAACTCGTGCGTGGCGGTCTGCTTGAGGCGTGCGCCGTGCGACCACTCGAGGGCGACGTGGTGGACGTCGGCGTCGAGCACCCTGGTGAGGTGGGCGCGGTTGCCCTGCAGCTCGACATCGGTGTGGTGGCGCTCGATCGAGCTCCAGTCGGTGGGGTCGCTCCAGTCGCCGACGGCGTAGGGGAATCGCACGCTGATCGCCAGATCTCCCTTGGCGAGCAGGGCGGACTCGACGCGGACGGCGACGACGTCGAGCTCGGGGTCGCAGCAGGTCGTCACCTCGACGACAGACCCGTCGAGCTCGAACCGGCTCTCGATCCGGCCGCGCCACAGGTCGAGCCGCTGGCTGATGCCGGCGAGCTCGTCGATCCGCAGCGCCGTCCCGTCGGCGCGGATCAGACCGATCCGGCCGAGGTCGATGCGGTGCGGGTTCTCGCGCAGCCAGCGCCGCGCCTCCTTGCGGCGACCGGAGCCGGCAGGATCGTCGAAGCCGGGACCCGTCACGGCGTACGCGACGGTGCGGCCGTCACCGCTCTGGTGGTCCTCGTACGAGTCCTCGAGGACGAACTCCTGCGGGTTGGGCGCGGTGTGCCAGGCCCACTGTGCCTGTGTGCCGAGGTGGATGCCGTCGGCGTGGAACTCCGGAAAGGTCTGCAGCCCGGTGACGTCGACGGTGAAGGCGAACTCGCCGTTGCCGACCGAGAGTGGCTCGAGCGGGTCGGCCGTCGTGCGGTGCACGGCGTGCCGGGCGACGATGCGGTAGCGGTCCATCATCATGAGAAGGCGTCGAAGGCCTGGTAGCTCTCCAGTGTGAACGGCTTCGTCGGCGACGCCCAGCTGGCACCGGCTTCCGAAAAGAGCTGCCCGTGAAGGGCGCAGTGCTCGATCAGGGAGTCGACGCCGTCGAGGTGGACCCAACGCTCGCCGTTGTCGTGTCGGACGGTTACATCAGGCGGCAAGACAGGTCTGGGTCTGCCCGCGGACTCGTACATCGCGTCGAGCGCGAGAACGAAACCGCGTGACATTCTAAGCGGGCTCAGGAGTTGGCTGTCGGCGCCACCGACGACTTCGACGAGATTCGCCAGCAGATCGGGGCGGTCGCGGCCGAATGTCGGCGTCGGCACGTTCGTACCTGCGGGTTCGACGTCCAGTTGTCCCGTGGTGTAGGACAAACGTGCTGTCGCCAACGATCCCTTGACGACGATGCGCGGAGCAGTCTGGGTTCCCGCGCACAACGTCGCCGCCAGAACCACCGTCGTGCCGTCGGTGGTCGTGATGCGGACGCTCGACGTGTCGTCGCCCTCGATGTCGCGACAGCGGTAGAGCTCGGCCTGGACGGTCGCCGGCGTCGCCGGCACGCCGACGGCAGGACCGGCGACGAGCAGGGCGTTCATGAGGCCGTGCGCGAACGGGTTGGTCAGTGTGCCGTCGAGGACGTAACGCCCGTCGTGCACGAGACGTCCCGCCCACGCCGTCCGCGCGTAGTAGGAGTCCGCACGCTGCCACCGCCCGATCATCGCGATGACGTCGACGTCGCCGAGTGCACCGCTGCGGACGAGGTCGCCCAACGCGTCGACAGCGGGGGACCGCGCGGTCTGGAACCCCACCTGGCACGCGAGGCCGCGATCGTCACCGAGTCGGAGAAGTGCGTCGAGGTCCTGGATCGTAACGACCGGCGGCTTCTCGACCAGGACGGGCACGCCGTGCTCGAAGGCGAGCCGGATCATCGTGGCGTGCAACGGGATCGGTGTCGCGAGCACCGCGACGTCGAGGTCCTCCGCCGCGAGTAGCTCCTCGAACGACGGGTGGCCGCGGACCGGGTACGGGCAGGCCTTCGCGACGGCGCCGGCCGCGGTCGGCGCCACGTCCGCGTACGCCACCAGCCGGAGCCGGCCCTCGGCCTGCAGCCGGGCGGCGTTGCGGAGATGGGTGCGGCCGTAGCCGTTGACGCCGACGAGACCGACGCGGGGGACCTCCGTAACCACCGTGCCTCCTCGGGATCGACCACACGGGGCGTGGCCTCTCGGCGGACAGCTTCTCGATGGTAGAGGAGGAGTGTGGGTGTCGGCCGTCCGGCGGCGGGTGGTCAGTCCTCGGTGGGACGCACCTCGCGCCTCGGGGCGCGCGCGGGGACGACCACGGTCCCACCGGGCTGCGCCGACCGGCCGCCTGCCACGGTGCCGGCACCGGTGCCGGCACCGGCGACATCCGCCGCGGACCCGCGTCCGACGACACCGCGCAGCAGCCAGAACAGCGCACCGAGCGGGATCTCGAGAATGTAGGTGAACGTCGAGAACAGCAGGACCGCTGCGGCGACCGGACCCGCCGGACCGCCGAGCGAGACCATCACCGCGGCCGTACCCGCCTCGGTGATCCCGAAGCCTCCCGGCGTGACCACCACCGTGGTGAGCAGCCGCCCGAGAGCGAACGCCGCGATCGCCTCGCCCAGGCCGACGTACGCGCCGGTGGCGAGGAGGCAGGAGCAGAAGAGCGCCCCCTGGAGGACGAGGTACGCAGCCATGCCGGCGGTCATGCCCGGCCAGGCCGATCGCAGCAGGTCGGCGGTGGTCGTGCGCAGCCGGGCCAGCGCGTCGCTCGGCGCCACCTCGCGCGGGCGGACCCGGTGGGGCAGTAGCCCGACGAACGCGTCGGCGGCGCGCCCGACAACCTCGGCGGCGCGGTCCCACCGCAGGGCCGTCACCGTCGCCGCCACCACGCCCACCATCGCGATCGCCGCCGTCCCTGCCGGCACCGCGAGGCGCGCGTCGGGGACCCGGCCGGTCGCGAGCAGCGCCAGGATCCCGAGCGCCGGGACCAGGAACCTCGCCAGGAGGTTCCACAGCCCGCTCGCCACCGTCGACACCGCGACGGGGTTGTTGCGGAAACCCCACGACCGCGCGAGCGCGAAGGTCACCGCCACGCCCGCGGCACCGCCGAACGGCATCAGGTTGCTCACCGCGCTCCCCGTGGCGTTGAGGGTCAGCGCCTGCGGATGGGTGAGTCCCGGTAGGGACGCCGTGAGGACGTAGGTGTAGGCCCAGAGCCCCGCGAACCACAGCGCGAACAGCCCCACGACGACGGTCGGGTCGAGCTGGGCGAACCGGTCCCAGATGTCGCTCCACTCGATGTCGACGAGGTACGGGAGTCCGATCACGAGGCTCACGGCCAGCAGCAGCGACAGCGCCGACAGCAGGACGCGGAGCCAGCGCGGAACGGCGGACCGCCTCATCGAACCACCGGACCCTGCGCGGACTCGGACGCATGCCCGCTGAGGCCCGCGAGCGGATGGTCGAGCCGGGTGCCGGGGGGAAGGTCGCGCTGGACGAACCACTCCGTGCCGAGTACCCAGCCGAACAGCGGCCAGGGGAGCCGGCGCAGGACGGCGAGCGTGCGTACGGAGTCGCCGCCCGTCGCCTGGGTGGCGTGCGCGCCGAGGCTGGCCCGCTTGGCCCGGGCGTACGCACGTACGTCCACCCGGTGGGTGATCTCCGCGCGCGAGGCGAAGGCGCGCGCGAACCCACCGACGTCGAACTCGGGCGGGAAGCGGTAGACCCGGCCGACCAGCCGCAGCGCGCGCAGGAGCAGCTCGCGGTCCACCGTGGCCTCGAGGACGGTGGGCGTGCCGGCGAGCGCGGCGGCGCGGGCACCGACCCGGTGGACCTGTACGTGGTCGGGGTGGCCGTAGCCGCCGGCAGGGTCGTAGGTCGTCAGCAGGTCGGCACGTTCGGAACGCAGTACGGCGGCGAGCCGAGCGGCCGCCTCCTCCACGTCGGAGCGGCAGAACGTCTGCCGGCCTGGACCGGCGGTCGCGGTGCCGTCAAGGCCGGAGTCGGCGTAGCCCAGGACCTCGACCCGCGCGCACCCGAGCGCCTGGGCGGAGGCCCGCAGCTCGTCGAGGCGGACCGCGGCGAGGTCGGCGGCACCGAACGAGTCGGGCGCGGCCAGGCCCTGGTCGCCCGCCGTCGCGACCACGAGGACCACCCGGTGTCCCTCCGCGGAGAGCCGGGCCATCGTGCCCGAGGTGAAAAGCGCCTCGTCATCTGGATGGGCGTGAAAGAAAACACAGGTGCGACCCACCGTCCCAGCCTTGCACGAAGGACGGCGAAAACGCCGGGGACTCCGGGACAACTGGGTGATTTCCCCCCGGACTCAGGGATAACTGGGGGTCTTCCTCCCTGGTGAACGGAGCCGCCGCGCTGTTAGGCATGGAGGTGCCGGAAAGGAATCCGGAATTCGAATGTCGTAAAGGCGGATGTCCGTGACTGCCGACGCGATACGTTACGCGCAATTACTCTGGCGCGAGCCGCACCGGCGTTGGCAGCACGACGCGTGATACTGCCTGTGGGCTTGTCGACACGGGGGACATGTGGTGAGAGTCGTACACGTAAGCGACTGTTTCCTCCCGCGACTGGGCGGGATCGAGATCCAGCTCGCCGAGCTCGCGCGGATGCAGCAGCGCGCCGGACACGAGGTCGAGGTCGTCACGGCCACACCGGACCGCACCGGCCAGCCCACCGCCTCGCCGGTGCCCGTGCACCGGGTGGACGCCGGGCTGCCGTGGGAGCTGCCGATCCATCCGCGCATGGGTCACCACCTCGCCGCGCTCTACCGCACGCTCCGCCCCGACGTCGTACACGTGCATGTGGGCGCCGTGTCGCCGTTCGCCTGGTCCGCCGTACGCCAGGCCGCGCTGCTGCGGCTGCCGACCGTCGTGACCGTGCACAGCCTCTGGGACCACGGCACCTCCGCGATCTACCGGATCCTCGACGCCGGCGCCGGCTGGACCGGCTGGCCGGGCGTGTGTACGGCGGTCAGCGAGGCTGCCGCGGCGCCGATCCGTCGCGTGGTGGACGGCCGGGTACCCGTCCATGTCGTCGCGAACGGCATCAACACCGCGCAGTGGCAGATCCCGGGACAGCCCGTCGCGGCCCCGCCGGTCCACCATGACGCGGGGGAGCTCCACCTGGTCGCGGTCGGCCGGCTGGCACCCCGCAAGCAGCCGTTGACGCTGCTCCGGATCCTGCGGACGGCGCGGCAAGGGCTCGCACCGTCCACCCCGCCGTCCCACGTGGCCGGGCGGGCCAACGGCCAGCACATCGGCCGGCCCACCGACCGGGTTCGGGGCGTACGCCTGCGGGCGACGATCGTGGGCGACGGCCCCGCCCGCTCCTGGATGGAGCGGTACCTGCGCCGGCACGCGATGACGGACTGGGTCTCGCTGACCGGGCGGCTCGACCGGACGCAGGTCCGCGCCGTGCTCGACGACGCCGACGTCTTCCTCGCGCCGGCCCGGCGGGAGTCGTTCGGGCTGGCCGCCCTCGAGGCCCGGATGTCGGGCGTACCGGTCGTCGGCTATGCCGAGAGCGGCATCACCGCGTTCGTCCGGCACGAGCGCGAGGGCTTGCTCGCGGGTTCGGCCGACGAGATGGCGGCCGCTGTCGTCCGGCTCGGTCGTGACCTCGGGCTGCGGTCGAGAATGGCGGCTCACAACCGCGCAACCGAGCCCGTTCACTGCACGTGGCCGGTGGTCCTTGGCGACTTCGACGAGCGCTACGCTCAGGCTATGGCGCGCGTGCTGGCGCCCTCCGTGTCCTGACGGAGGCGCCGAAGACGCCCGTGCCGTGCTCGAAGCGGTGCGGCGCCGTGCGTGACGGCGCGTCCTGATCGACCGATCCGGTACGGCGACGGCAGGATCCTTTGACCTGGCGGGCCGAGGAGAGAGTGGCGGCGATGCCGACGACGTTGCGCGATGTCGCACAACTTGCCGGCGTGTCACCCAAGACCGTGTCGAACGTCGTCAACGGGTACGTCCACGTCCGCCCCGAGACCAGAAGCCGGGTCGAGCGCGCGATCGCCACCCTCAACTACCGGCCGAACCTCTCGGCGCGCAGCCTGCGCCGTGGTCGCACCGGGATCATCGCCCTCGCCGTCCCCGAGCTCGACATGCCGTACTTCTCCGAGCTCGCCCGGCACCTCGTGAACGAGGCCGACCTGCACGACTGGACCGTCCTGGTCGACCAGACCGAAGGGGCCCACGAGCGGGAGCGCAAGATCATCGGGGGCCTTCGGGACCAGTTGATCGACGGCCTCATCCTGAGCCCGCTCGCGCTCACGGCGGACGACCTCGCCGAGCGCACCGACGCGACGCCGATGGTGCTCCTCGGCGAACGCGTGCACCGGGGTCCGGCGGACCACGTGGTGATCGACAACGTGGCGGCCGCCCACGAGGCAACCGCCCATCTCATCGGGTTGGGACGACGGCGGATCGCGGCGATCGGTGCCCAGCGGGTCCCAGCCGGCGAGACGGCCAGGCTCCGGCTGCGGGGTTACCGCGACGCTCTCGCGGAGGCCGGGCTGCCCTACGACGACGACCTGGTGGCGACAACACTCCGCTACCACCGACTCGACGGCGCGGCCGCGATGACCTGGCTGCTCGGCCTGTCGCCCCGGCCGGACGCGGTGTTCTGCTTCAACGACCTGATGGCTCTCGGCGCGCTCCGCACGCTTGCCGAGCAGGGCCTCCGCGTGCCCGACGAGGTAGCCGTGATCGGTTTCGACGACATCGAGGACGGCCGGTACTCCGTACCCACGTTGTCGACGATCTCGCCCGACAAGCAGCAGATCGCTCGCCTTGCCATCGACCTGCTCGACCAGCAGATGGCGACCGGCGCTGCCGGTCAGGCCGACGAGGGCGGCCCGCAGGAGGTCTTCGCGCCGTACCAGCTGATCGCGCGGGAGAGCACGCTCGGGCGGTGACGGCGTGCCGGCTTCCTGACGTCGTGTGACCGGGGTGTCGCGTTCGGTCCCCGCGGCAGGTCGCATCGAGCGGGCCGACGACTCCCACCCGACCCTCGGCTAGCGTCATCCACGAACAGGCACGCGCGCTGGGTCCCCGGCGGAGAGAGATGGGTGGTCCGCCCGGAGCCCGGCCGTCCGCGACGGCTCCCCGGAGGACCCATGCACGACGACCATCGCCTGGTCGAGGCCCGCTTGGAACGCGCTCTCAGGCAGCGCCTCAAGCCGGCCCTCTACGGCGACACCGTCCAGCTCGACATCGAGGTCTGGCACGCACCCGGTGAGCCGGTGCCGGTCAGCGAGGCACTCGGCGCCGACTACAAGCCCGCGTCGCTCGGCGAGACCTGGGGTCCGCCCTGGGGAACGAGCTGGTTCCGCCTCACCGGGCGGGTGCCGCAGGAGTGGGACGGTCAGCGGGTCGAGGCGGTGGTCGACCTGGGCTTCGGCGGCGGGCCGGGCTTCTCCGCGGAGGGCCTGGCGTACACGAGCGACGGCGAGCCGATCAAGGGGCTCAACCCCGACAACATCTACGTCCCGGTCTCCGGCCTCGTGTCGGGCGGCGCGTCGTCGTCGGCCGATGCGAGGCCAAGGGCGGCGCGTCGTTCCAGGTCTACGTCGAGGCGGCCGCCAACCCGACCGTCATCGGCTGGCCCGACTTCTCGCCCACGGATCTCGGCGACAAGGAGACCGCCGGCACCGAGCCGATCTACGAGATCCGCCGGGCCGAGCTCGCGGTGTTCCACGTCGACGTCTGGAACCTCGTCCTCGACATCACGGTCCTCGACGAGCTGCGCCGCGAGCTGCCGGCCGACCTGCCGCGGCGTTCGGAGATCCTGCGCGCCCTGGAACGCGCCCTCGACGCGCTCGACTACGACGACATCCCGGGTACGGCCGCGGCCGCGCGCGAGCAGCTCGCGCCCGTGCTCGACAAGCCCGCGTACGCCAGCGCCCACCAGATCTCCGCCGTCGGTCACGCGCACATCGACTCGGCCTGGCTGTGGCCGCTGCGCGAAACCGTCCGCAAGGTCGCGCGGACGGTCTCCAACGTCACGACGCTGGCGAAGGACCACCCCGACTTCCGGTTCGCGTTCTCGCAGGCCCAGCAGCACGCCTGGATGAAGGACCACCACCCGAAGGTGTGGGACCGGCTGAAGGCCGCGGTGGAAGCCGGCCAGGTCATCCCCGTCGGCGGCATGTGGGTCGAGTCCGACACCAACATGCCGGGTGGTGAGGCGATGGCCCGGCAGTTCGTCCACGGCAAGCGGTTCTTCCTCGACGAGTACGGCATCGAGACCGAGGTCGTCTGGCTCCCCGACTCCTTCGGCTACTCCGCGGGGCTCCCGCAGCTCGTGAAGCTGTCCGGCCACAAGTGGTTCCTGACCCAGAAGATCTCCTGGAACCAGACGAACAAGTTCCCCCACCACACGTTCTGGTGGGAGGGCATCGACGGCACTCGGGTCTTCACCCACTTCCCGCCGGCCGACACGTACAACGGCCAGCTGACCGGCTCCGAGCTCGCCCACGCCCAGCGCAACTACCAGGACAAGGGCGGCGGCACCTGGTCGCTCCTGCCGTTCGGACACGGCGACGGCGGTGGCGGACCCACCCGCGAGATGCTCGGCCGGGCCGACCGCCTCGCCGACCTCGAGTCGTCGCCGAAGGTGGAGGTCGAGGATCCCACTCGGTTCTTCGAGAAGGCCCACGAGGAGTACGCCGAACGCGGGCGTCTGGGTCGGCGAGCTCTACCTCGAGTTGCACCGCGCGACCTACACCTCCCAGGCCAAGACCAAGCAGGGCAACCGGCGCAGCGAGCACCTGCTCCGCGAGGCCGAGCTGTGGTCGGCGGCCGCGGCGGTGGCGGGCCGGCTCGACTACCCGTACGCCGACCTGGACCGGATCTGGAAGGCCGTCCTGCTCAACCAGTTCCACGACATCCTGCCGGGCAGCTCGATCCGCTGGGTGCACCGCGAGGCGGAGGAGACGTACGCCCGGCTGGCGGTGGAGCTGACCGCACTCATCGAACGCGCCCAGCAGGCGTTGGCCGGTGCGGGCGACCGCAGCGTCGTCTTCAACGCGGCGCCGCATGCCCGCGAGGGTGTCCCGGCGCTCGGCGCGTCGGTCCGCGGCCGCTCGCACGCGCCGGCGGTGTCGGTGCGCGAGGAGGGTTCGCAGGTCGTCGTCGAGAACGGGCTCGTCCGGGTACGGATCGACGAGCGCGGGCTGCTCACCTCGGTCTACGAGATCGAGTCCGGACGCGAGGCAATCGCCCCTGGCTCGGCCGGCAACCTGCTCCAACTGCACGTGGACACGCCGAACCTCTGGGACGCCTGGGACGTCGATCCCTTCTACCGCAACAAGGTCACCGACCTCGTGGACGTCGACGGGATCGAGGTGGAGACGGCCACGCCGGAGGAGGTCGTCATCGCCGTCACCCGTTCGTTCGGGTCGTCGAGGATCGTGCAGCGGCTCCGGGTGCGCGCCGGCGAGTGTCAAGTCAACATTGACAACGAGATCGACTGGCACGAGAAGGAGAAGTTCCTCAAGGCGGCGTTCCCGCTCGACGTGCGGGCCGACCAGTCGGCGTCGGAGACACAGTTCGGTCACCTGTTCCGGCCGACGCACACCAACACCTCGTGGGAGAACGCGAAGTTCGAGATCTGCGCCCACCGCTGGATCCATGTCGCCGAGCCGGGCTACGGCCACGCGGTCGTCAACGACTCGACGTACGGCCACGACGTGACGAGGGACGTCCGCGAGGACGGCGGTACGACGACGACCGTGCGGCTCTCGCTGCTGCGGGCGCCGCGCATCCCCGACCCCGTGACCGACCAGGGCGTCCACCGGCTGTCGTACGGCCTGGTTCCCGGTGCGGGCATCGCGGAGGCCGTCGAGGAGGGGTACCGGATCAACCTGCCGGCGCGCACGGTCACCGGCGGCGAGGGTGTCGCTCCGCTGGTCGAGGTCGACAACCCGGCGGTGGTCGTCGAGGCGGTCAAGCTGGCCGACGACCAGTCCGGCAACGTGGTCGTACGCCTCTACGAAGCGCTCGGTGGCCGGGCGACCGCCCGGCTCACCGCGTCATTCGGCCTCGCGGCGGCGGAGGAGTCCGACCTGCTGGAGCGGCGCCTCGCTGACCGGGAGGTCGAGGACGGCGGCGTGGCCGTCGCGCTCCGGCCGTTCCAGGTGCTGACGCTCCGGTTGAAGCGCGCCTGAGAGAGGTCCCTTTGGCCGGGTCGGCCTGGTTGCCGGCCCGGCCACGCTCGCCTGGACGGCCGTCTGGACGGCCGCCTGGGTTGGCCGGCGCCGTTGGCGGCCCGCCTGGGTTGGCCGGCGCCGTTGACGGCCCGGTTGGTGCGCGGATGGCTGGCGCCATTGGCCGGCGCCACCACTGTTGGCGGGCGCGACGGCAGCCCGTTCGGGGACCTGCTGCAGCAGGCAGATGGACGCTCGCCCATGGGTGCAACCATGGGTCGGCGTCCACACGCCTGGGTAGGCATCGCTCCACCTGCTCGGGCGCGGCGAGGTGCTGCCTCTTCCCGGTGCCGCCCGGCGAACCCAGCGGCATCCGCGTCGACCGTGACCTTGACCTCGACATTGGTTGAGTTCCTAGCGTCTCCCACGTCGATACTCCGCGCCGACGGTGCTCTCGGTAGCCCGTCCGGCGAGGGTGCCCCGTGGGAAGGTGTGGCGCATGGACATGGAGACCACCGCGTGGATGTCGCTCTACCACGCGATGAACGCCGAGGAGGAGCGCCGACCGTTCTCGCGGGCGACGCTGCGGCGGATCGGTGCGTTCGCGCGTCCGCACCGCGCACAGCTGGTGCGCTTCCTCGTCCTGAGCGTCGTCACCGCGGTCCTCGCGGTCGCGACCCCGGTGCTCGCGGGCCGGGTGGTCGAAGCCATCGTCCAGCGGGCCGACCTCCGGGTCGTGGTCGGGTTCGCGGTCGTCATCGCGGTCATCGCCGTTGCCGAGGCCGGGCTCGGCATCGCCGGCCGCTGGCTGTCCGCGCGTATCGGCGAGGGCCTGATCCTCGACCTGCGCACCGCCGTGTTCGACCACGTGCAACGGATGCCGATCGCGTTCTTCACCCGTACCCGCACCGGCGCTCTGGTCAGCCGGCTCAACAACGACGTGATCGGTGCGCAGCGGGCGTTCAGCGACACGCTCTCCGGAGTCGTCGGCAACCTCGTCACCCTTGCCCTCACCCTCGCCGTGATGGTCGGCCTGTCGTGGCAGGTCACCCTCCTCGCCCTGCTCCTGCTCCCGGTCTTCGTCCTGCCGGCACGGCGCATGGGCAACCGGCTCGCCCGGATGGAACGCGAGGCCGCCGACCACAATGCCGCCATGGGCACCCAGATGACCGAGCGGTTCTCGGCTCCGGGCGCCACCCTGGTCAAGCTGTTCGGCCGGCCGGCGCGCGAGTCTGCCGAGTTCGCCGCACGGGCCCGCCGGGTGCGCGACATCGGCGTCCGCACCGCCATGGTGCAGTGGATCTTCATCTCCGCCCTCACCCTGGTCTCCGCACTCGCCCTCGCTCTGGTCTACGGCCTGGGCGGCTTCTACGTGCTCGGCGGCTCCCTCGACGCGGGTGACGTGGTGGCGCTCGCACTGCTGCTGACCCGTCTGTACGCCCCGCTGACGGCCCTCGCCAGCGCCCGGGTCGAGGTGATGAGCGCCCTCGTCAGCTTCGAGCGGGTCTTCGAGGTGCTCGACCTGGAGCCGCTGATCAGCGAGCGGCCGCAGGCGGTGCGGGTTCCCGACGGTCCGGTCTCGGTGGAGTTCGAGAACGTCCACTTCAGTTACCCCTCCGCCGACAAGGTCTCGCTCGCATCGCTCGAGGAGGTCGCCAAGCTCGACGCGCGCGGCGGGGTCGAGGTCCTGCACGGCGTGTCGTTCCGTGCCGAGCCAGGTCAGATGGTGGCGTTGGTCGGCTCCTCCGGCGCGGGGAAGTCGACGATCGCCTCGCTGCTGCCACGGCTGTACGACGTCGACAGTGGCGCTGTCCGGCTGGCCGGCGTCGACGTCCGCGAGCTGTCGTTCGACTCGATTCGCGACGCGCTGGGCATGGTGACCCAGGACGGCCACCTGTTCCACGAGTCCATCGGCTCCAACCTGCGGCTCGCCCGACCCGAGGCGGGTGACGACGAGCTCTGGGAGTCGTTGCGGCGCGCCCGGCTGGAAGAGCTCGTCGCGACCTTGCCCGACGGGCTCGACACGGTGGTCGGCGAACGCGGCTACCGGCTCTCCGGCGGCGAACGCCAACGCCTGACCATCGCACGACTCCTGCTCGCCAGGCCGCGGGTCGTCATCCTCGACGAGGCGACCGCCCACCTCGACTCGACCTCGGAGGCGGCTGTCCAGGCCGCGCTCGCGGAGGCGCTGGTCGGCCGCACCGCCCTCGTGATCGCGCACCGGCTCTCCACGATCCGGGCCGCCGACCTCATCCTCGTGATCGAGGACGGTCAGGTCGTCCAACGCGGCACCCACCTCGAGCTGCTCGCGGCCGGCGGGAGGTACGAAGAGCTCTACCGCACCCAGTTCGACGGCACCGGCAGCCCGGATCCGGCGCCGTCCTACGTCCTTCCCGAGGGCGTCGACTCCGCGCGGCGACAGGCTCCGGCCGCACCCCGTCCCTGACCCCGCTGGGCCAACCACCGCCGGCGGCGGTCCAGCTTCGGTCCGAAGCGGGAGGGGTTCTCGCTGGCCGCCGCCAGGTTGTGACACAATCTGCCGCGATGCCGCACCCGCACACAGCCGTCGCCGAACAGGTCGCCGAGGCTCTGCGCGCCGATCTGCTCGACGGGAGCCTGCCGCCGGGTTCGCACCTGTCCGAGGAGCAGTTGGCGGGCCGGTTCGCGGTCGGCCGCTACACCGTGCGCTCCGCCCTTCGGACGCTCGTCTCTGCCGGCCTGCTCGTCCATCGCCGCCACCGCGGCGCCTTCGTCGCCGACCTCGACGCCGACCGGATCGACGAGCTCTTCGCCTACCGCTGCGTCGTCGAGCTGGGTAGTCTCCGCCTCGCGCTCGAACGCGGACATGACCTCCGCGGCGTCGAGCGCGCCGTCACCGAACTCGAACGTGTCGACCGGCCCGGGCACACCGCGCCCTGGCACGACGTGACCGCGGCACACCGGGCGGTCCACCACGCGATCGTGGCCGCCGCCGGCAACCCCCGCCTCCTGTCCGCCTACGCCGCATGCGAGGACGAGCTGCAGTTCGTCCTCGCGTTCGTCCGCCCCGCGTTCATGCCCGGCCGGCTCGCCTGGCTCCACCGAGACCTGGTGGACCGGCTCGCCCAGGGCGTCGCCGCCGCCGAGGTGGCGCTCGCCGATGACCTCGAGGTCGGCCGGCAGGGCCTGTTGCGCGCACTGGGAAGTCCTTCTGTCCAAGGGAGATCCGCCTGATGACTGAACGCCCTGCCATCCCACGCAGGCGGCCGCGCTGGTCGGAGCTGCGGCCCTTGCTCCGCACCCGCAGGTTCGAGCCCGATGCCACCAAGCGGCGGCTGGCCCGCGCGGCCACGATCGACGACCTGCGCACCATCGCACGCCGGCGGACGCCGAGGGCTGCCTTCGACTACACCGACGGCGCCGCCGAGGCCGAGCTCAGCCTGCGGCGGGCGCGATCGCTCTTTCGCCGCCTGCAGTTCAACCCGAGCGTCCTGCGGGACGTGTCGAAGGTCGACACCGCGACGACGATGCTCGGCCGCCCGTCGGCGTACCCCTTCGCCTTCGCACCCACCGGATTCACCCGGATGATGCAGCACGAGGGGGAGCGGGCGGTCGTACGGGTCGCCGAGCGGACCGGGATCCCGTACGGCCTCTCCACGCTCAGCACCACCTCGATCGAGGACGTCGCTGCCGCCGGACCCGACGCGGACAAGTGGTTCCAGCTCTACATCTGGACCGACCGCTCCGCCATGAAGGACCTCATCAACCGCGCCCGGGCGGCGGGCTACACGACGCTGATGCTGACCGTCGACGTCCCCGTGGCCGGCGCGCGGCTGCGCGATGTCCGCAACGGGTTCACGATCCCGCCGACGCTGACGCCGAGGACCATCGTCGACATGGCGAGCCATCCGGCGTGGTGGCTCAACCTGCTCACCACCGAGCCGCTCACGTTCGCATCCCTGTCGGAGGCCGGGCACGGTGGCCGAGCTGATCAACCACATGTTCGACCCGACGGTGACGTTCGACGACCTCGCCTGGATGCGCGAGAACTGGTCCGGGCCGCTCGTCATCAAGGGGATCCAGAACGTCGACGACGCCCGGAAGGTCGTCGACCTCGGTGTCGACGCGGTGGTGCTCTCCAACCACGGCGGCCGCCAGCTCGACCGGGCGCCGGTGCCGCTCCAGCTGGTGCCCGAGGTCACCCAGGCCCTGGGTGGGCGGGCGGAGGTCTACGTCGACACCGGGATCACGACCGGGGCCGACATCGTGGCCGCGGTGGCACTGGGAGCACGGGGAGCGCCTGGTGGGCCGGGCGTACCTCTACGGCCTGATGGCGGGTGGCGAGCGTGGCGTCCAGCGGGCCGCCGACATCCTCGGCGCCGAGATCCGGCGGACCCTGCAGCTGCTCGGGGTCCGGTGCGTAGACGAGCTGAACAGCTCACACGTCACGCTCCCGGCCGTACCGTTCTAGCTACCACTCCGCCGGAGTCCGTTCCAGAGGTCCGGGGCGGGTCAGGGTTGGCCCTCGTGCGTCCGGGGAGACGGCGAGGGAGGATGGACGGAGCCGGCAGCTCCGACCAGGCGACGGAGGTCACCTATGTGGGACAACGCGACGTGGTTCCCGATTTGTGCGGGGCTGAGTGCACTCGGCGTCGTCCTGGCCTTCTTCGCTTTCCGGCGTCGCGGTTTCGCCTCCGGGCTCCGCCTCCTCGGTTGGGCGGTGTTGCCCATGGCCGCGTTCCTCACCGGCATGGTCCGGCTGCTGTGGACGATCGGGGCGGAGGTCGTCCGGTGGGTCACCGGTTTCGTTTTCGACCCGGCCGTGTGGGCTGGGCTCGCGCTGTTCGCGTTCGCGGCGATCGCCCTGCCGGTCGCCGCGGGCCTGCGCCGGCGGCAGGTCGGGGCCGCCGACGATGACTCCAACGCCGCCGCCGGCAGCGCCGCGGATGCGGCGGGCAGGCCCGCGATCGGCACCCGTGACAACGCCGCCGGGTCGAGTGGCGGATCCCAGCCCGGCAAGGGAAAGGCGAAGCCGAAGCAGGTCGAGAAGGGCGGCCGGTCGGACAATCCCCTCGAGGGGATGGAGGACATCGAGGACATCCTCAAGCGGCGCGGGATCTCCTGAGCGGTATGAGCGTGCCAGCACCCCGTGCCACCGCCCCCGAACAGCCAGCGGGCCCCCGGAGGCCGTGATCCGCGCATCCCTGGCTGGGACTCTGGCGGCTGGGCGCCTGGCTGGGGACAGGCGACCTGGACGGTCTCCGGGGGCTCGTAACCCGGCCGCGCCGAGGACGTGCTGGTCGTTCGGCCGGGTGGCATCGCTGGTCACGCGGGAGCGGCGAACTGTCCTGGCCGCGGATGCAGTTGTCCTCGCTGAACGGACGGCGAGGTGACACCTTTCGGGGCTTGTGTCGGACCCTGGGCGCCGGGCCGGACGACCGCCTGCAGTCGTCCGGGGCGCAGGCCCACGGTCGAGGTGGGTCGTGGTCGAGTCCGCCGGTCGCCGTCCTGGATCTCGCGCCCCCCGTGGTCGCGGTGCAGGATGGAAGGCGGACCTCGTACTGCTGGCGGACACCTACCCACGCCCGACGTCACTCACACGTCGGGAAAATCGGCCCTGCGAAAGGCGGGGTTGACACTCGCTGGGTACGACGAAAGACCTGCACAGGGAGAGGAAACGAGTCGTAGTGGCGCCTGATGTGTTCGCGGTCGTGGGACCGACGGCGGCCGGCAAGTCCGACCTCGCCGTCGCTCTGGCGGCCCGGCTCGGAGGTGAGATCGTCAGCGCCGACTCGATGCAGGTCTACCGCGGCATGGACATCGGCACCGCGAAACTTCCGCCCGCGGAGCGCGGCGGCATACCCCACCACCTGCTCGACGTGCTCGACGTGCGGCACTCGGCGACCGTGGCGGAGTTCCAACAGCGGGCTCGCGATGCCATCGCGGACTGTCACGCCCGCGGGGTGCTCCCCGTCGTCGTGGGCGGGTCGGCGCTCTACATCCGTGCGGTCCTCGACCGGTTCGACTTCCCCGGTACGGATCCGGACGTACGCCGGCGCCTGGAGGCCGAGCTCGAGCGGGTGGGCGCGGAGGAACTGCACGGTCGGCTCGCCGAGGTCGACCCTGACGCGGCCGCACGGATCCTGCCCTCGAACGGTCGCCGCGTCGTCCGGGCGCTGGAGGTCATCGACATCACCGGCCGGCCGTTCACCGCCACGTTGCCGGGCCACACGTACGCGTACCCGGACGTGTGTCAAGTCGGCCTTGACGTTCCGAGAGCTGTCCTCGACGAGCGGATCCGGGTCCGTGTCGACCGGATGTGGGCGGCCGGCTTCGTCGAGGAGGTACGCCGACTGGAGGCGGCCGGGCTCCGGCAGGGGGTCACCGCGAGCCGGGCGTTGGGATACGCCCAGGTCCTCGACTTCCTCGCCGGAGCGAGTACGGAAGACGCCGCGCGGGAGGCGACCGTACGCCTGACGAGACGGTTCGCGCGCCGCCAGGACTCGTGGTTCCGGCGGGATCCGCGCATCCGTTGGGTGCCCTTCGACGCGCCGGACCTCATCTCTCGCGCGCTCGTACAGACCGGTGCCGCCCTGCGGTCGGGAGGTTCTCTTTGACCCACTTCGCGTATAACGTCGGGCGAGCCTGAGCGAAGGGAGCATCCGATGCGTCGTCCTGTCCTCGCCACCCTCACCGGAGCCGTGCTGGTCGCCCTGCTGTCCGCTCCGTCGGCGCGCGCCGTCGAGCCGGCACCCGGGTCAGGCGGGCTTGCAGGGACGGGCTCACGGTCGGCCGCGCAACCGGCGGCTGCCGACGCGAAGACGCCGGTCGCACGGGGCTACGGCGGCGCGGTGGCGACCGTCGACCTCGACGCGTCCCGTGCGGGCCTCGAGGTGCTGCGCCGCGGCGGGAACGCCGCTGACGCGGCGGTGGCCGCGGCGGCGACGCTCGGCGTCACCGAGCCGTTCTCGGCCGGGATCGGAGGTGGCGGGTTCTTCGTCTACTACGACGCCCGGTCGGGCCGGGTGCACACCATCGACGGCCGCGAGACCGCACCGGCAACGGCCACCGAACGGCTGTTCGTCGATCCCGCCACGGGCGAGCCGCTCCCGTTCGAGCAGGCGCGGATCAGCGGCCTCTCGGTGGGCGTTCCCGGCACGCCGGCGACCTGGCAACGCGCCCTCGACTCCTGGGGTACGTGGTCGTGGCGGGCGGCGCTCGGCCCGGCGACGCAGGTGGCCGAGCAGGGCTTCACGGTCGACGAGACGTTCCGCTCGCAGATCAACGAGAACATCGACATCTTCGACGACTTCACCTCGACCCGCGCGCTCTACCTGCCGGAGGGTGCCCCGCCCGCGGCGGGCTCGACGTTCCGCAACCCCGACCTCGCCGCCACCTACCGCCTGCTCGCCCAGGCCGGTGTCGGTGCGCTCTACAAGGGTCAGCTCGGCGCCGAGATCGCCCGGACCGTCCAGTCGCCTCCGGTCGCGCCCGACGCCGACCGCGTGGTCCGGCCGGGATCGATGACGCGCTCCGACCTCGCCGGCTATCACGCACCGGTCCGCCGCCCGACCCATGTCGCGTACGACGGACTCGACGTCTACGGAATGGCACCGCCGTCCTCCGGTGGCTCGACGGTCGGCGAGGCGCTCAACATCCTCGAGTCGCAGGACCTCTCGCCCCGCGACCGCACCTCCGCCCTCCACGCCTACCTCGAGGCGGGCGCGCTCGCGTTCGCCGACCGGAACCGCTACGTCGGCGACCCCGACCAGGTGGACGTCCCGCTCCGCGAGCTCCTGTCGCAGGGGTTCGCCGACGAGCGCGGGTGCCGGATCGATGCGGCGAAGGCGCTGGCGAAGCCGGTCGCGCCCGGCGTACCCGACGGGACGTACGCAGGCTGCGGCGACACCGCGTCCGGCGCCACCGACGCACAGCCGGAAGGGCCCTCGACGACGCACCTCACGGTGTCCGACCGCTGGGGCAACGTGGTCGCCTACACCCTCACCATCGAGGCGACCGGCGGCAGCGGCATGGTCGTGCCCCATCGCGGCTTCCTGCTCAACAACGAGCTCACCGACTTCAACTTCGCACCCACGCAGGGCGACGCTCCCGACCCCAACCTGCCCGGTCCGGGGAAGCGGCCGCGGTCGTCGATGTCGCCGACGATCGTCCTCGACGACGGCCGGCCGTTCCTCGCCCTCGGCAGTCCCGGCGGCGCGACGATCATCACGACCGTCCTCCAGACCCTCGTGAACCGTCTCGACCTCGGCATGAGCCTGCCCGAGGCGGTGGCCGCACCACGGGCGTCGTCGCGCAACACCGCGCTGGAGGCCGAACCGGCGTTTCTCTCCCTCCCGGAGGCGGCTGGGCTCCAGGCCAGGGGACACGTGTTCAAGGAGGTACCCGAGATCGGCGCCGAGACCGCCCTGGAGTTCGGCCGGCACGGGTTCGTCCTCGCCGCCGCCGAGCCCACCCGCCGGGGCGGAGGATCGGCGCTGGTCGTACGGCCCTCGGGCGGCTGACCAGCCGCGACCTGACCGGACCTGGCGGGTGCGGGGTGCCCCGATGCAATAGGTTCGTACGAAGGGACCCCTCATCCGCCGGGTCTCTTCGTACGCAAGGGGTATTTGTCCGACCAGTACTCACCCCACACAGGCCGGTGCTCACTCCGCGCAGACCGGCACCGCACACCGCACAGGGAGCGAGCGAGCGTGACGCGCACCATCCGCTGGGTCAAGGGCCACGGCACGGAGAACGACTTCGTGCTGGTGCACGACCCTGACGGCACCGCGTACGCCGACCTCGACGCGTGCATGGTGCGCGCCCTGTGCCACCGCCGGGCCGGGGTCGGCGCCGACGGGGTCCTGCGGGTCGTCCGGACCGCGGCGATCGACGACGGGCAGCCGTACGCCGACGAGGCGGAGTGGTTCATGGACTTCCGCAACGCCGACGGTTCGGTCGGCGAGATGTGCGGCAACGGCGTGCGCGTCTTCGCACACTTCCTCGTCGCGAGCGCGGTCGCGGAGCCGGGCACCGAGCTGCTGCCGGTCGCGACGCGGGCAGGGGTGAAGCCCGTCCGGTTCGAGTCGGACGGACGGCTCACGGTGGGGATGGGGTCCGCCACGTTCCCCGGCACGGGCGCGGTGAAGGTCTCGGCAGGAGACCACACCTGGCCGGCGGTCGCGGTCGACATGGGCAACCCGCACGCGGTCGCCTTCGTCGAGGACCTCGCGGCGCCGGGCGCCCTCCTCGCCCCGCCGACCTGGACGCCCGACGAGGCGTTCCCGGTGGGTGTCAACATCGAGTTCGCCGTCCGCCGGGGAGACCGACACCTCGCGATGCGGGTGCACGAACGCGGCGTGGGCGAAACGAGGTCGTGTGGGACCGGTGCCTGCGCCGTCGCGGCGACCGCGGCACGCGAGGACCACGACGACGTGCCGGCCACCTACCGGGTCGACGTACCCGGCGGCACGCTCTCCATCGGGTTCCGCACCGACGGTCAGCTGGAGCTGACGGGACCCGCCGTGCTCACCGCCCGCGGCGAGATCGACCTCTGACCGGGGCCGTCGCCCGAGCTTTCCACAGCCAGCCCGTCGAGCGGCCAGAACGCCGACCCACGGAGAGTCTCGGGGGTCCCCTCGGGGGAGTCCCTGACCGAGGGGCCCTCCTTCCGGCCTAGAGAAGACGGGACGTTAGGCCGACGATTTCTGTCGGTGCTCACAGCTACGGTCCCGGTATGTCGTCAACGAGCCCCTTGCCCGAGCAGGACCTCGATGCCCTGCGTGAGCAGCGGCGTCGGGTTCTGCTCCGCCAGGTGCGGGTGCGCCGGGCCTCGACGTTCGCCCGCAGGCACGCCGTGATGCGCGCCGCGGTGCTGCTGCGGTCCATCGGTTACCACGACGACCGCTGAGCGCCCTGGTGGCCACGGGGCACCAGGACGCGGTGGACCCTAGGGCCGCTGCACGGTTCCGTCCGGCAGCCTGGTCCGGGTCCAGCTGTCGTTGACGAGCGGGTCCACCGGCGGGAACTTCGCCGCCAGCTTCTCGTCCAGGTCGACGCCGAGCCCTGGTGTGTCGCTCGGCCACAGATGGCCGTCGCGCACCTCCGGGCAGCCCGGGAAGACTTCCGCCGCCGCCGCGTTGAAGACGTGCTGTTCCTGGATCCCGAAGTTCGGCGCCGCGAGGTCGAGCGCCAGGTTGGCGGCATGTCCCACGGGTGAGACGTCGCCGGGGCCGTGCCAGGCCGTACGGACGCCGAACAGCTCCGCGCCCGAGGCGAGCCGCCACGCCGGCGTCAGGCCGCCGATCGCGGAGATGTGGCAGCGCACGAAGTCGATCAGGCGGTCCTTCACGAGCGGGACGTACTCCGCCGGGTTCGTGAACAGCTCGCCGATCGCGAGCGGCGTGGCCGTCTGGGCGCGGATGGTCGGGAGCCAGCCGAGGTCCTCGGGAGCCAGCAGGTCCTCGAGGAAGAACAGGTGGAACGGCTCGAGCTCCTTGGCCAGGCGGACGGCCTGGGTGGGATGCAGACGCTCGTGCACGTCGTGCAGGAGGTGGACCTGGTGGCCGAGCTGGTCCCGCAGGTGAGCGAAGAGCTCGGGCACGACCCGGAGGTACGCGTCGGGTTCCCAGGCGTCGGGCGTGAGGCTCGGACGGACCGTGAGACCGTCCGACGGGCCGGCAGTTCCGCCGCCCGCGGCACCGGGCGCCGACGGGGCGCCGTAGGTGAGGGCACCGGGAATCGCGACCTGCGCCCTGACGTACCGGTACCCCTTCTCGACGTACGCGCGCACCGCGTCCTCCACCTCACTGGCGTCGCGGCCGGACGCGTGCGCGTAGACGGGTGCCGCGGTACGGCAGCGCCCGCCGAGCAGCTGCCAGACCGGAAGGCCCGCCTGCTTGCCCTTGAGGTCCCAGAGCGCCATGTCCACGCCGGAGAGGGCGTTGTTGAGAACCGGGCCGAACCGCCAGTAGGAGCTGACCAGCAGCGACGACGCGATGTCGGTGATGTCGGCCGGGTCGCGCCCGATCAGCTGCGGGGCGAGGAAGGAGTCGACCGCCTCCGCGACCGCCCGCGCGCGCTGGGTGAAGGTCGCGCACCCCAGGCCGTACAGCCCCGGCTCCGACGTCTCGATCTTCACGACGACGAGGGTGATGTTCTCCGGTGCGGTGAGGATGGCGCGGACGCCGGTGATCCGGGTGCCGCTGCCGCTGTCCTGCCACGGAGGCGGCGTGCTGTGGTGGCCGTTGGCGGAGGTGCTCAAGGAGGATTCCCTTCGAGGGCAGCGGCGGGTCGGGTGGCGGTGTCCGTGGACAGGGCCGGTTTGGACTGTAGGGAGGGGCCGCGGGCTGTGCCTACCTGTCCGGGGCGAAACGGGCAGGGATCGGACATCCGCCGCCGAACCCGCCTCGGCGACATATCCCTGTGCGCACCCGCCGCGACCCGTGCCACGATGGGGGAAGCTACGGCCGCTCCGTAGCGTTGACTGGAGTTGTATGACACTACGACAGCACAAGCAGACACCCGGCTACCTCGACGAGTCGACGCGCAAGCCGCGGGACGTCGAGATCCACCTCGACCCGGCGCATTCCGGGCTCGCCTACCCGCCGCCGGATGATCCCGCGACCGGAGAGCTCGATCTCGAGGACCGCCAGGCGCTCCGCCGAGTGGCGGGCTTCTCCACCGAACTCACCGACATCACCGAGGTCGAGTACCGCCAGCTCCAGCTCGAGCGGGTCGTCCTCGTCGGTGTCTGGACCGATGGCAGCGTCGAGGACGCCGAGAACTCCCTGCGGGAGCTAAAGCTCCTCTCCGAGACAGCCGGCGCCGAGGTTCTCGAAGGCCTCATCCAGCGCAGGGGCCGTCCCGACCAGGCGACCTACATCGGTCGCGGCAAGGTCGAGGAGGTCCGCTCCGAGGTCGTCATGACCGGCGCTGACACGGTGATCTGCGACGGCGAGCTCAGCCCCGCGCAGCTGCGCAACCTGGAGGAGCGGGTCAAGGTCAAGGTGATCGACCGGACCGCCCTGATCCTCGACATCTTCGCCCAGCACGCCAAGAGCAAGGAGGGCAAGGCGCAGGTCGAGCTGGCCCAGCTCTCCTACTTCCTGCCACGACTGCGTGGTTGGGGTGGTCAGCTGTCCCGGCAGGGCGGTGGCCGCGCCGGCGGTGCCTCCGGCGGTGTGGGGCTGCGCGGCCCTGGTGAGACCAAGCTCGAGATCGACCGGCGCCGGATCCGCACCCGGATGGCGAGGCTCCGCCGCGAGATCGCGGCCATGGGCACGAGCCGCGACACCAAGCGCCAGCGCCGTCGGCGTAACGCGGTGGCGTCCGTGGCGATCGCCGGCTACACCAACGCCGGCAAGTCGTCCCTGCTCAACCGGCTCACCGGTGCCGGCGTGCTGGTCGAGGACGCGCTGTTCGCGACCCTCGACCCGACCACGCGTCGGGCGACCACGCCGGACGGCCGGCTGTTCACGCTGACCGACACCGTCGGGTTCGTCCGCCACCTGCCGCACCAGCTGGTCGAGGCGTTCCGGTCCACGCTCGAGGAGGTGGCCGACGCCGACCTCGTGGTCCACGTGGTCGACGGGTCCCACCCCGATCCCGAGGGCCAGATCAGCGCCGTCCGCGAGGTGCTCGCGGAGACCGGAGCGGCCGACCTGCCCGAGATCGTGGCGATCAACAAGGCCGACCTCGCCGACCCGGTGGAGGTGGCCCGGCTGCAGACCCTCGTACCCGACTCGATCGTCGTCTCGGCACGTACGGGCACAGGCATCGCCGAGCTGATCGACGCGATCGCCGCCGGGCTGCCGCGCCCCGAGGTCGAGGTGAGCGCCCTGGTGCCGTACGCGAGGGGCGACATCGTGGCCAGGGTCCACGAGCACGGTGAGGTGCTGGAGATCGAGCACACCGCCGAGGGGACCCGGCTTCGGGCCCGGGTCGATCCGGGTCTCGCGGCCGCGCTGGACGGGTTCGCCACGGCCTGACCGCTCGCCTCTCACCTCCGGCCTGACCGTCTGATGGTCTGCCGCTCACCTGACCGGCCCCACTAGGATCACCGTCTGCGCCGCCGGCCGGGCGGCACGACCGCGCGGAGGTTGGTCTCGCCATGGTGATCGCGGCAGTCGTCCTACTCGTCGTCGCCGCTGTCTGCGGGTTCTTCGCGTGGTACTTCAAGCTGAAGGAACGCGCCCTCGTCACGACCGAGACGCTGACCGTGCAGGAGCTCGGCGCCCTGTGTGCGGCCGCCTCCAGTGCG
Source organism: uncultured Actinomycetota bacterium (assembly GCA_963721745.1). GTDB lineage: Bacteria > Actinomycetota > Actinomycetes > Propionibacteriales > Actinopolymorphaceae > Thermasporomyces. Next base: position 226,548 of record CAVRKO010000014.1, read on the forward strand.
GCGGGTCCGGGCGTGTTCCGCCACCGCTGCGAGGTGGTCGGCATGACCCAGTCGGGGCCGGCAGGGCCGTTGCGGTCCGAGCTCGCCCACGCCGAAGGTGTGTGGCACCGGCACGTGGTGACGCGGAAGTACTGGGTGACCCAGCGGGACGGCAAGGGCAACTCGCGGCGGGTCGACCGCGAGGAGCAGATGGCTGAACGCGTGTCCGAGCAGCCGTTCGTCGTAGGCGACGCAACCGGGTCGGTCGTGGTCTACCCCGAGAACATCCGGCCGGAAGGCGCGCAGAAGGTGCTGGACCGGTTCGAGCAGGACCAGGACCGCGCCGACCGCGGTGAGATCAGGATCGGCAGCTTCGCGATGGCGCTGCCGAACCTCTCGGGCTCGGGAACGTACGGCTACCGGTACGAGGAGTGGGTGCTCGGCCCCGGCGCGCGGGTCTTCGTCGCGGGTGAGGCGAGCGACGCGCGCGGAGAGCTCGGCATCGACCGCACGTCGGTCATCTCGACGAGGAGCGAGGCCGAACTGCTGGCCCGCGAGCGGAACCGGCAGCGGTGGTCCACCGTGGCCGCGGCGGTCCTGGCGCTGGCCGGAGTGGTCCTGCTCGTGGTCGGCGTCCTACGGTAGCCGGTCAGAACCAGCTCAACCCGGTGGCGCCGGCGTTCGTCAGTAGCCAGTCGGTGCGGGGCTGTTTCGCCCGCCGCGCCTGGCCGAAGGACCTCCGAGCAGCCACGCCGTGAGGACGCCACCGACCGCGCCGAACAGGTGGCCCTGCCAGGAGATGCCGCTCTGGGGCAGCAGCCCGCCGAGCAGCGCACCACCCCAGACGATGATCACGAGCAGCCCGATCAGGAGCTGTCCGATGCTGCGGTTGAACCCGCCGCGGACGATGAGGTACGTGGCGTAGCCGAAGACCAGGCCGCTGGCGCCGATCGTGGTCGAGCCCGGTGGCGACGTCAGCCAGGTGCCGAGTCCGCTCACCAGCGCGACGACCACCGTAACGGTGAGCAGCTGCGCGGCGCCGGCGACCGCGATGATCGCGCCCATCATCAGGAGCGGGATCGTGTTGGAGATCAGGTGGCCGAAACCTGCGTGCAGGAACGGCGCGGTCACGATCCCGATCAGGCCGTCGCTGTCGCGTGCCTCGATGCCGAAGACGTCGAGCCGGTTGCCGAGCACCGTGTCGACGATCTCGCTGACCCACATGAGCCCGACGAGGACGCCCAGCAGCTTCAGCCCGGCGACGCCGGGGTCGCCGGCACGGCCTCCGGCCCCGCGCTGGCCGGGGTAACGAGGGGTCGCTGACGCCATGTACCCACCATGCCCGATCTGTGCAACTCCTGCCGGCCGAGCGCCGGGTTTCTCAGGGCGTTCTCATGGTCGCGACACGTGCCGTGCCGAGGCTACGACTCCGCGCGACCGCCGAGATGTGCGGCCAGGAAGCGCTCGGCCGCGGCGTAGTAGATCTCGCGGTTCTCGGGCCGGGCCAGCCCGTGGCCCTCGTCGGGGAACAGGAGGTACTCGTGCGGCAGGCCCTTGGCCTTGAGCGCGTCGACGATCTGCTCGGCCTCCGCCTGCTTCACCCGCGGGTCGTTTGCCCCTTGTGCCACCAGCACCGGGATCTCGATGTCGTCGACCCGCGAGAGCGGCGAACGCTCCCACAGCATGTCCTTCTCGGTCTCCGGATCGCCGACCTTGGCGTACATCAGCGCGATCATCGGCTTCCAGTACGGCGGGATCGAGGCGAGCAGGGTGAGCAGGTTCGACGGGCCGCACAGGTCGACCGCGCACCGGAAGACGTGCGGGGTGAACGCGGCGCCGGCGAGCGCGGCATAGCCGCCGTAGGACCCTCCCATGACGCCGATGCGTTCCCTGTCGACGACCCGCTGGCTGGCGAGGTACTCGATCGCGTCGAGCAGGTCGGTGTGCATGGTCCGGCCCCACTGCTTGTCGGCGGCGTTACCGAACGCCTTGCCGTAGCCGGTCGAACCGCGGAAGTTCACCGCCACGCTGACGTAGCCGCGGTTGGCGAGCCACTGTGCCTCGGGGTCGTACCCCCACGCGTCGCGGGCCCACGGTCCACCGTGGACGTTGAGCACCGCGGGGAGGTTCCGGCGTTCGACGTCCGGCGGGAACGTGACATACCCGTGGATCTCCATCCCGTCGCGTGCGGTGAACGCGAACGGCTCCATCGGGGCGAGCGGGTACTCGGCGAGATCCGGCTTGTGCGCGAAGAGGAAGCGTAGACCGCTGCCCGTCCGGTCGTAGAGGTAGAACCGCACCGGTCCGTCGGACGGCATGACGCTCACCATCCAGAGCCGGTCGCCGCGCTCGGAGCGGTTGACGCGTGAGCTCACCGTCGATGCCGAGAGAGGAGCGGAGCTCCTCGACCGCACGGGCGTAGTCGTCGTCGAGGAACGCCCACTCCTCGCGGTCCTTGTCGAAGATGACGGCCTGCGGCTTCCGCGTCTCGGGGTCGACCTCGACGCCCCCGATGTCGTACGCGTCGTCGGCGGCGAGCACGGTCTGCTCGCCCGTGGCGAGGTCGACGCCGACCAGCCGCGCGGCGTTGGCGTCCAGGGACGACACGAGGTAGAGCGTGCTCCCGTCGCGCGAGAAACCCACCGGGTTGGTCGTGTTGGCGTCCTCGGGCGGCACCTCGAGCCACGGATGGAACTCGCCGGACTCGTCCGCGAGGAAGAACACCGCACCGCCGTCCTCGGTGACGGACGCCGCGCCCTGAATGGCGAGGTCGGTGTCGGCCAACCAGGCGATGAAGCCCGGGTTCTCGAGGACCTTGTCGAGCGTGCCGCTCGTGAGGTCGAGGGTGTAGACGTCGTGCAGCTCGGGCTTGTCCTTGTTGATGCCCAGCAGCATCGTCGTGGGGTGCCAGCGGTTGTGGCCGAGCACCCGCACCTGCACGTCGTCGAACGGCGTCGCGCAGTGCTCGTCGCCCGACCCGAGGTCCAGCAGGTGCAGCCGCCAGTTCTCGTCGCCGCCGCGATCCTGGAGGTAGTAGAGCGTGCGGTCGTCGTGACAGAACCCGAAGACGCGGATGCCGCGGCCCCTGTCGTGGGTCACGGGGACCGCCTTGTCGGGCTCGTCGACCGGCCCGACCCAGACGTTCAGGACGCCGTCCTCGGGGGCGAGGAAGCCCAGCCGGGTGCCGTCGGGGGAGACCGTCGGGCTGGCGTACGTGGGGTTGCCGAACAGGACCGCACGGGGGATCAGCGGTACGGCGTCGTAGGTCATGAGGAGATCCCACCACACGGGAGCAAGGAGCGGACCGGCCGGTGACCGAACGCGTCGCAGAGCCCGGCAGAACCTCCCGGTTCGACCTCGTCCGTCGCGGGACGGCCGTGCCGCACGGGCCGACCGCCGCGCCGTATAACCTCGCGGGATGGCCGAACCCGTGCGGCACTCCACCGACGACGACGATCAGCCGGAGGACAGTCGCCGGGAGCGACGCCGGGCGGCCGGTGAGCGGCCCGACGCCCGCATCCGCGAGATGTTGCACGACGCCGTCACCGCGCTCGGCGGCACCGAACGACCGGGCCAGGTGGTGATGGCCAACGCCGTCGCCCGCGCGATGGAACGCAAGGAGCACCTCGTCGTCCAGGCGGGTACGGGCACCGGGAAGTCGCTCGCCTATCTCGTGCCGGCGTTCGTACGTCCGGGTGGCGGCGACCGGCCGGTCGTGGTCGCGACCGCCACTCTCGCCCTGCAGGCCCAGCTGGTCGGCCGCGACCTGCCGCAGGTGGCCGACGCCCTGGAGAAGCGGCTCGGCCGGCGGCCGTCGTACGCGATCCTCAAGGGCCGGCACAACTACGCCTGCCTGCACCGGGTTCGCGACGGGGTCCCGGACGAACAGGGCGCGCTGGTCGAGGCCGTACCCACCGGACCTCTCGGGCGACAGGTCCTCAACCTCAGGAACTGGGCGCAGCAGCAGGCGCACGGGCAGGGCGACGGCGACCGTGACGCCGCCCCGACCCACCAGGATCGGGCCTGGGCGCAGATCGCCGTGTCGGCGCGGGAGTGCCTCGGAGCGCAGCGCTGCCCGTACGGCGAGGAGTGCTTTGCCGAACGGGCTCGGGAGCGGGCACTCGCGGCCGACGTGATCGTGACGAACCACGCGCTGCTCGCCATCGACGCGCTGGAGAACGTCCCCGTGCTGCCCGAGTACGACGTCGTGGTCGTCGACGAGGCGCACGAGCTGGCGGCCCGGGTGACGAGCACGGCCTCGGCGGAGTTGTCGCCGGGCCTGGTCGAGCGCGCGGCCCGCCGGGCGCGCACGTTCTGCGAAGGCGGCGAGGCGGACCCGCTCGAGGACGCGGGCGGCACGCTGCGCACGGCTCTGGCTGCGGCGCCGCTCGGCCGGGTCGAGACACTCGGTGCCGATCTCGGTGCCGCGGTGTCGCTCGTCCGGGATGCCGCCCGGAGCGCGTGGTCGGCGTTCCCGAGCGACAAGCGGGAGGCAGAGCGCCAGGACTCCGAGAAGGAGTCGGGTCGTCGGCAGGCGCGGGCCTACGTCGAGCAGGTACACGACGTTGCCGACCGGATCGTGGCGATGTCGGCGTACGACGTGGTGTGGGTGGCCGAGCGCGACCGCGGCGGCCCGGAGCTCGAGGTCGCGCCGCTGTCGGTGTCGGGGCTGGTACGCCAACACCTGCTCTCCGAGCACACCTGCGTGCTGACGTCCGCGACCTTGCGGATCGGCGGCGACTTCGACGCGGCGGCGCGGTCGGTGGGGTTGCGTCCGGTCGACCGGCTACCCGAACCGACGGCGGACGGTGCCGGCGCCGACACGGAGTCCGGAGCGAGGTCGGAAGCAGCATCAGATGCGAAGTCAGGCGAGGAGTCCGACGAAGGCGGAGGGTCGGGAGGCTCGGGTCGCGACGTGGTGGAACCGCTGCCATGGCGGGCGCTCGACGTCGGCTCGCCGTTCGACTACGGCCGGCAGGCGATCCTCTACGTGGCGCGGCGGCTGCCGCCACCGGGGCGCGGTGGCATCGCCGCCCGGACCCTGGACGAGCTCGCCGCCCTGGTGGAGGCGGCAGGCGGCGGAACGCTCGGGCTGTTCTCGTCGCGACGGGCGGCCGAGGATGCCGCCGCGGCCGTACGCCAACGACTTGGCGTCGAGGTGCTGTGTCAGGGTGAGGGTCAGCTGGCCGAACTCCACAAGCGGTTCGTGGCCGAACCCGCGACCTCGCTGTTCGGGACCCTCTCGCTGTGGCAGGGGCTGGATGTGCCCGGCGACACCTGCCAGCTCGTCGTGATCGACCGGATCCCCTTCCCGCGCCCGGACGATCCGCTCGCCTCCGCTCGTCAGCGCGCCGTGGACGAGGCGGGCGGGAACGGCTTCATGACGGTGGCGGCAACGCACGCCGCCCTGCTGCTGGCCCAGGGCGTCGGTCGGCTGATCCGTCGGTCGAGTGACCGTGGTGTGGTCGCGGTCCTCGACCCGCGGCTGGTCACGGCGAGGTACGGCAACTTCCTGCGTGCATCGCTCCCGCCGATGTGGTTCACGCCGGACCGCGACGTGGCGGTCGGGGCCCTGAGGCGGCTCCGCGCAGACCGAGACGCGGGCCAGACCGCGGCCACGTCCTAGCGGTCCCGGCCAACGACGTTCCACCTATAGCCCGCACGCCGTGGATCCGCGCGGCGTGCGCGGCGTCAGTCGTCGTGCTGGAAGCAGACGGCGATGGGGGTCTGCTGCCGGCCCTGGCCGAACGGGTTGTCGCGGAACAGCTCGCAGAAGAACCCGGGTCGCTGCGTGGTGTCGTGTCCGAGCACCTCGCGGCCGAGGTCGTTGGAGTCGATTACGACCGTGCCTGACAGGGTGCGTGCCGCCGCCTCTGGGAGTTGCGACCGCAGTGCGACGGTGATCTCGACGGCGACGTCCTCGGGCCGCTCCGGCGGCAGCTTGGCCGAGACGTTCGACGGAAAGGCGGAGTAGGACGTCGGACCGTCGATCGCGTTGACGCGGTGCCCGGCGACGACGTAGAACCAGCCGCGACGACCGAGGGCCTTGCCGACGATGCTCGCTCCCGCGGCGACCAGTATGCGGGGGAGGCCCGCCTCCTTGATCGCCAGCTGCATCGTCCAGGGACTGCCCAGCCCGATGCCGTGCGGTGTGCGCTGCACGAGCTTGGACAGCACCCGAGCCGGCCTGCCCGGGTCGATCTCCCAGGTGAAGTAGGACCTGCCCTGCGAGATCGCGACGATCTTCTCGCTCACGACCGCGTACCACGGAGAGTCGAGGGCCCGGGCGAAGGCCGAGTCGGCCTGGATGGCGCGTACCGCTTCCTCGACGTAGCCGGCGACCTTCTCGACGACGGGATCACCCCGGCTGAACAGCGCGGTCTGGATGGGGATGCGTGCCCATCGCATCCCCTCGACCTCGACCGTGAGGTTCTTGCCGTCATTGGGCGCCAGCGGCGCCTTGGCCGGGGGTGGCTCCTGGTGGCCGGGCGGAGGGGCGCGTCTGCACCAGAGTTGGTGTCGGTCCCCGCCGTGGACTTGGACATGCGACTCCTGCTCGTCGTTCCTCGGCCAAGCGCCGCACCTCGGACGTCAGATGCGACGCAGAACTGCGACGACCTTACCGAGGACCACCGCGTCGTCTCCAGGAATCGGCTCGTAGGCGGGATTGTGGGGGAGCAACCAGACATGTCCGTCACGGCGGCGGTAGGTCTTGACCGTTGCCTCGCCGTCGATCATCGCGGAGACGATCTCGCCGGACTCGGCTGTGGGCTGCTGGCGAACCACCACCCAGTCGCCGTCACAGATCGCGGCCTCGACCATGGAGTCGCCCTTGACCTTGAGCAGGAACAGCTCGCCCTCGCCGACGAGCTGGCGCGGCAGCGGCATGACCTCCTCGACCGCCTGCTCGGCCAGGATCGGCCCGCCAGCGGCGATCCGGCCGACGACCGGCACGAAGGCGGGGGCGGGGTAGGCGTCGCCGCTGCCGGTCTCGTCGTAGGTGGTGAGGCTCGCGCTGGAGACCGGCCGCCGTGGCGTGGCGGATGGGGCGAGCACCTCGAGTGCGCGTGGGCGGTTGGGATCGCGGCGGATGAAGCCCTTGCCCTCGAGCACCCGGAGCTGGTGCGCGACCGAGGACGAGGAGGTGAGCCCGACGAGCTCGCCGATCTCGCGCATCGCGGGCGGATATCCGCGGGTTTCGACCGACTCACGGATGACCTCGAGGATGCGTCGCTGCCGCGGCGTCAGGCCGGTGGCGTCCGGTGGACCGTCGGGCAGCTCCCGCACGGCGGCGGTGGTGGAGTCGTGCACGGATTTCTTCCGCTTGGGCATAGCGGTAGTTCTCCTTCCGACGGAGCAGGTCACGAGGTGCCCGACTCCGGCGGGCGCCTTCGCCGATGAGCGTAGGCCCTCGATCATCCACTTTCAAACATCTGTTCGATGTCGTGTCGCGCGTGTTGCGGCTTGTCGCCAGGGTCGCTTTTCCGACGTCTGTACCGCTCGACTATGGCGGCTTGTCGGTGGGGTGGTGTAAAACTTCGTGCAAGCGTTCGATCGAACAGTCGTTCGACGCTGACGGTCCCACGAAGGGGCCGTCGGCCCGGAGCGACATCCGCTCGGGCGCCACCGTCAAAGCAACGCCCTCGCATTTGGGGAGGCCCACAGATGAGCAGCAGCGCTCCGGTCGTGCGGCTCGACGAGTTCGTGGCCCGCCGGGCCAGGAAGGCGCAAGGCGGCATCGGGCCGCAGCGCGTCGCCGTCCCGGTCGGCTCGGCCAGCCCCGCCGAGGACGTCTCCACCCCGATCACGCGGGCGGTTCCGGTGGGTCGACCGCCGCGGCCCGGGCTCGTCCGCGCCTGCGCAGGGCGGGTGGCCCCCTCCGCCCCTCCCACCGCTCGCGGCATCGGGCTGACCCGCCGCGGACGCATCGCGCTGGCGGTGCTCGTGGCGACGCTCGTGTCGGCCGTGCTGGCCGGCCTCGGGGGTGCGGGTCCATGGCCGGCGCCGGGAGCCGGTGCGGATCCCGTTCGTTCGGGCCGGACGACGACGGTCACCGTCAGGCCGGGGCAGACGCTGTGGGACATCGCGTCGCGGGTCTCGCCCGGCGCAGACGTCCGGGCGACCGTCGACGAGATCGCCGAGCTCAACCATCTGCAGAGCGCGGGAGACGTCCAGGCCGGCCGTCAGCTCCTCGTGCCGACGACCGCCTCCCGCTGACGCCCTGGTCGCCGCCAGGCCAGACCCTCGTGCCCCACCTGTCCCGGCTGGGCCACTGATTTGCTGGGCCCCCTCATGCCAGGCACCCAGTCCGGGCCGGCGCGATCCCCGTTCGGACTGTTCACGCCATCCAGCGCGACCCGTGCCGGGGGCAATCCGGACATGGCGTGGCCTGCCCGGCATCGCTCGCCTTGCCGTCATCTGAGGCCTGACCTGCGACGACGGCAGATGTTCTCCCGATGCTCCGCGTTTCGCTTGCGCGGACGATTCAGTCGACGTACCGTACCCCTAGATGTGGTAGTTACATAGCTGTAAGTCATCCACAGGTTGTGGTCGGTAGCCCACAGGTTCTCCCCAGACGATCCACAGGCTCGTCCCCAGAACCGGTGCCGGCGAGAGTGCGAGGCGTGCTCCCTCCGGCGGTGTCCGACCGCTCCGCAAGCGCGAGAGGGGAGTGGGACGCGATGCACTGCCCCTTCTGCCGACACGCCGACAGCCGCGTGGTCGACAGCCGCACCGCCGACGACGGCGCCGCGATCCGGCGCCGGCGGCAGTGTCCGGAGTGCGACCGCCGGTTCACGACGGTCGAGCAGGTCACCCTCGCGGTGGTGAAGCGCAGCGGTGTCACGGAGCCGTTCAGCAGGGAGAAGGTCATCGGCGGGGTACGCAAGGCCTGCAAGGGCCGCCCGGTCGACGAGGACGCCCTCGCCCTCCTGGCCCAGCAGGTCGAGGAGGAGATCCGGGCAAGTGGGTCGGCGGAGATCCCCTCGCACGAGGTGGGCCTCGCGATCCTCGGCCCGCTCCGCGACCTCGACGAGGTGGCCTACATGCGCTTCGCAAGTGTCTACCGCAGCTTCGGCAGTCTCGCGGACTTCGAGACCGAGATCGCACTTCTCCGTGCCGAGCACGACGACACGGTGCCCGAGCCCGAGCCGTCTCGGGAGTCCGCACACCAGCAGTGAGGCTGGGCGGGCGGCCACTGCCGTCCGGCCAGGCAAGGAACGTGCTCCGGGGACCGCGAGGGGAAGCGTCGGCCCGCCAGCACGGGAGTAGTAGCCCGGTACGCAATGCCTAGAAGGAAAGCCCGGTAGGGGCAGCAAGGAGTTGCACGATGACGGAGACGGTGAGTGGCCAGGCGCGCGGGGGCGCGAAGGGGCGCACGAGCAAGGGGCTGAAGGTCGGTCGGATCTTCACGACACCCGGCACGCACCCCTACGACGAAGTGGTCTGGGAACGCCGGGACGTCGTTCAGCAGAACTGGAAGACCGGCCAGACCGTCTTCAGCCAGATGGGCGTCGAGTTCCCCGAGTTCTGGTCCGTCAACGCGTCGACCATCGTCGCGACGAAGTACTTCCGCGGAGCGGTCGACACACCGCAGCGCGAGCAGAGCCTGAAGCAACTCATCGACCGGGTGGTCAGGACCTACCGCGAGGCCGGCGAGACCCACGGCTACTTCGCGACGCCGGAGGACGCCGACGTCTTCGAGCACGAGCTGACCTGGATGCTGCTGCACCAGTTCTTCAGCTTCAACAGCCCGGTGTGGTTCAACGTCGGCACGCCCGCGCCGCAGCAGGTCAGTGCCTGCTTCATCCTCGCGGTCGACGACTCGATGGACTCGATCCTCAACTGGTACAAGGAAGAGGGCCTGATCTTCAAGGGCGGCTCCGGGGCGGGGGTCAACCTCTCCCGCATCCGTGCGAGCCGTGAGCTGCTCTCGTCGGGCGGCACCGCGTCGGGCCCGGTGTCGTTCATGCGTGGTGCCGACGCGTCCGCAGGGACCATCAAGTCCGGTGGCGCGACCCGCCGGGCGGCCAAGATGGTGATCCTCGACGTCGACCACCCCGACGTGGAGGAGTTCATCGAGACCAAGGCGCGCGAGGAGGACAAGATCCGCGCGCTGCGTGACGCCGGATTCGACATGGACCTCGGCGGCGCCGACATCCACTCCGTCCAGTACCAGAACGCCAACAACTCGGTCCGCGTGTCCGACGAGTTCATGCGCGCGGTGGAGGAGAGCGGCCCGTTCGGTCTCCGGTCGCGGCAGACGGGTGAGGTGCTCGAAGAGGTCGACGCCAAGGGTCTGTTCCGCCGGATCTCCGAGGCCGCGTGGGGCTGCGCCGACCCCGGCCTGCAGTACGACGACACGATCAACGACTGGCACACCTGCCCCGAGACGGGTCGGATCACCGCGTCCAACCCCTGCAGCGAGTACATGCACCTCGACAACTCCTCCTGCAACCTCGCGTCGCTCAACCTGCTGAAGTTCCTGAAGGACGACGGGAAGTTCGACACCGACACGTTCGCCAGGGCGGTCGAGCTGGTCATCACCGCGATGGACATCTCGATCTGCTTCGCCGACTTCCCGACCGAGGCGATCGGCGCGACCACCCGTGCCTACCGCCAGCTCGGCATCGGCTACGCCAACCTCGGCGCGCTGCTGATGGCGACCGGGCACGGCTACGACTCCGACGGAGGGCGCGCGCTGGCTGCGGCGATCACGTCGCTCATGACCGGTACGGCTTACAAGCGCTCGGCCGAGCTGGCCGGCATCGTCGGTCCCTACGACGGCTACGCGCGCAACGCCGAACCGCACAAGCGGGTCATGCGCAAGCACGCGGCCGCCAACGACACCGTACGCTCGGTCGACTCGACGGACCGATCGATCCTGACGGCCGCGGGTGCCGCCTGGGACGCCGCGCTCAAGATCGGACAGCGCAACGGCTACCGCAACGCGCAGGCCTCGGTCATCGCACCGACCGGCACCATCGGCCTCGCGATGGACTGCGACACGACGGGAGTCGAGCCCGACCTCGCCCTGGTGAAGTTCAAGAAGCTCGTCGGCGGCGGCTCGATGCAGATCGTCAACAACACCGTCCCACGCGCGCTGGACAGGCTCGGCTACCAGCAGGAGCAGGTGGAAGCGGTCGTCGAGTACATCTCCGAGCACGGGCACGTGATCGACGCGCCGGGGCTGAAGCCCGAGCACTACGAGGTCTTCGACTGCGCGATGGGCACGCGGGCGATCAGGCCCATGGGCCACGTCAAGATGATGGCCGCGGTCCAGCCGTTCGTCTCGGGTGCTATCTCCAAGACGGTCAACATGCCGGAGACGGCGACCGTCGAGGAGGTGGAGGAGATCTACTTCCAGGGGTGGAAGCTCGGCCTCAAGGCGCTCGCGATCTACCGCGACAACTGCAAGGTGGGCCAGCCGCTCTCCGACGCACGGGCCAAGAAGGCCGAGGCGTCGGAGTCCAAGAGTGGTGCGCTCAGTGCGGTGCCCGGCGACGCGGCCGAGAAGGAGGTCGTGATCGAGTACCGCCCGACCCGGCAGCGGCTGCCGAAGTCCCGCCCGTCACGCACCACGTCGTTCACGGTCGGTGGGGCGGAGGGCTACATGACCGCCGGCTCCTACCCCGACGACGGTCTCGGCGAGGTCTTCCTCAAGCTGGGCAAGCAGGGGTCGACGCTCGCGGGTGTGATGGACGCGTTCTCGATCGCGGTGTCGATCGCCCTGCAGTACGGCGTCCCGCTGGAGACCTTCGTCCAGAAGTTCACCAACCTGCGGTTCGACCCGGCAGGCATGACCGACGACCCGGACGTCCGGATGGCACAGTCGATCATGGACTACATCTTCCGGCGGCTGGCGCTCGACTACCTGCCGTTCGAGAAGCGGTCGGCGCTCGGCATCTACTCCGCCGAGGAGCGCCAGCGTCAGCTCGAGACCGGCTCGTACGAACCCGCCTCCGAGCCCGCCGACTCCGGCGAGGCGGGTGACACCGGTGACGCGGCGTCGCTGCGCCAGCCGCCCACCGGCGAGGCCGGGTCCACGGGACCGACCGCGGAGGCCGAGGGGGCCCAGGTCACCCCGATGCCCTCGCGGGCCTACACCTCGACCGAGCTCCTCGAGGTGATCCAGGGCACGACCGCCGACGCGCCGCTGTGCTTCACCTGCGGTACGAAGATGCGGCCGGCGGGCAGCTGTTTCGTCTGCGAAGGGTGCGGGAGCACCAGCGGCTGCAGCTGAGCGCGAGCGGTTGACGAGGGCCTCGGTCGGTACTCCGGCCGGGGCCCTCGGTCGCGTGGGACCGAGGCCTCGGCCGGTGCCCGGCAGCCGAACACCACGGGGTTCGGCGGTCGTGCGCACCAGGCCAGTTCGGTGCGGTTGTCCGTAGACACGACCGAAACCGCCGCGACAGCCGGCCCCCAGTCGGGGAGGATGCGGACCGTGCTGCTCTCCCTGACCACCACCGCGCGACCCGCCACCGACCTGGGCTATCTGCTCCACAAGCACCCGGGTCGGGTGCAGGCGTTCGAGGTGGCGGGCGGCATGGCGCACGTGTTCTACCCCGAGGCGGGCGCCGGCCGCTGCACGGCCGCGCTGCTGCTCGAGGTCGATCCGATCACGCTCGTCCGAGGCGCACGGGGCCGGGCGCCCGAGGGATTCGCGCTGGGTCAGTACGTCAACGACCGGCCGTACGCCGCCTCGAGCATGCTGGCGGTCGCCATGGCCAAGGTGTTCCGGACTGCGATGGCGGGGCGCTGCGACTCCCGGCCCGAGCTGGCCGCCGGAACCCTGCCGCTGGAGATCCGCATCCCTGTCCTCCCGTGCCGCGGCGGCCCGGACCTGGCGGGGCGGCTCTTCGGGCCGTTGGGCTGGGACGTGCGTGCCGAGCCCGTCGCCCTGGACGAGGAGCATCCCGCCTGGGGCGACTCGCCGTACGTCGACCTCCTCCTGACCGGTGAGGTCCGACTGGCGGATGCGTTGCACCACCTGTACGTGTTCCTGCCGGTACTCGACGACAACAAGCACTACTGGGTCGGTCCTGACGAGGTGGACAAGCTGGTTCGTGCGGGAGGCGGATGGCTGTCCAGTCATCCCGAGCGGGCCCTGGTCACGCGGCGGTACCTCGCCCACCAGTCGACCCTGACGCACAGCGCGCTCGCCCGACTCGCCGAGGTCGACGACACCGAGCCCGAGGACCTCGACAACGCCGTCGACGTGCCCGAGGTCGGTGACGAGCCTGACCGGCCGGTACCGCTCGCCGAGCAACGTCGCGAGGCGGTCCTCGCCGCGCTGCGGGCCGCGGGAGCCCACCGGGTGGGTGACCTCGGCTGCGGCGACGGTGCGCTGGTCGCGTCCCTGCTGGCCGACCCGACGTTCACCGAGATCGTCGCGACAGACGTCTCGGCGCGGGCCCTGGAGATCGCCGCGCGAAAGCTCCGCCTCGACCGGATGCCGGCCCAGACAAGGGACCGGCTCCGTCTCTTCCAGTCGTCCCTCACTTACCGCGACGCCGGTTGGAAGGGCTCGACGCGGCGGTGCTGATGGAGGTCGTCGAGCATGTGGACCTCCCGCGGCTTCCGGCCGTCGAGCGCAACGTGCTCGGGGCCGCGGCACCGGCGACCGTGGTCGTGACGACGCCGAACGTCGAGCACAACACCCGCTTCGCGGGGCTGCCCGCCGGGACGTTCCGGCATCGCGACCACCGGTTCGAGTGGACGCGGGCGGAGTTCGCGTCCTGGGCCGAGGGCGCGGCGGCGCGGTACGGGTACTCCGTCGAGTTCGTTCCCGTCGGTGTGGACGACCCCGAGGCCGGACCGCCCACGCAGCTTGCGGTCTTCACCCGTACGAACGACTCCGACGGCGACCGATCCGACGGCGACCGATCCGACGGCGACCGATCCGGAGGTGAGCCGATGACCACCGTCGACGACACCGGCGCACGCCGTCGCCGGGTCGCGTCCTCGCGGTTCCCGCGCTCAGCCTGGTGGTCCTCGTGGGTGCGAGCGGCTCGGGGAAGTCGACGTTCGCGCGGACGCACTTCGCGGCCACGGAGGTCCTGTCCAGCGACTTCTGCCGCGGCCTGGTCGCGGACGACGAGAACGACCAGGCCGCGACCCGGGACGCGTTCGACGTGCTCCACTACATCGCCGGCAAGCGTCTTGCCACCGGACGGCTGACGGTCGTCGACGCGACGAATGTCCAGGCCGATGCCCGCAAGCCGCTGGTCGCGCTCGCGCGTGAGCACGACGTGCTCCCGGTCGCGATCGTCCTCGACCTGCCGGAACGGCTGTGCGCCGAGCGCAACGCGGCGCGCCCGGACCGGGCGTTCGGGCCGCACGTGCTCGCGTCGGCAGCGCGACCAGCTCCGTCGCGGCCTGCGAGACCTGCAACGCGAGGGGTTCCGGACCGTCCACGTGCTCGAGTCCGCCGACGAGATGGCCGGCGCGTCGATCGCCAGGACCCCGCTCTACAACGACCTTCGCCACGTGCGCGGGCCGTTCGACGTCATCGGTGACGTGCACGGCTGCCGCGCCGAGCTGGAGACGTTGCTCGACGCGTTGGGCTACCAGATCGAGCGCGACGCCACGGCCGCGCCGTGGGCGCCCGGCACCACGACGGTCGGCGGGCGGTCTTCGTCGGCGACCTGGTCGACCGCGGACCCGACACCCCAGGCGTCCTTCGCCTGGTCATGGCGATGGTGGCCGCGGGCGACGCGTTCTGCGTGCCCGGCAACCACGAGGACAAGCTGCTGCGGGCACTTCGCGGCCGCAAGGTGCCGAGTCAGCTCACGGCCTCGAGCAGTCGCTGGACCAGCTCGCCGCGGAGCCGGCCGCCTTCCGCGAGGAGGTCGAACCTTCCTGGACGGACTGGTCGCGCACTACGTCCTCGACGGTGGCGCGTTGGTCGTGTCGCACGCGGGACTGATCGAGCCGTACCAGGGTCGGGCGTCGCGGCGGGTGCGCGAGTTCTGCCTGTACGGACAGACGACCGGCGAGACCGACGAGTTCGGGCTTCCGGTGCGCTATCCCTGGGCCAACGAGTACCGCGGCTCCGCGATGGTCCTGTACGGCCACACGCCGGTACCCGACCCGGAGTGGGTGAACAACACGATGTGCGTCGACACCGGTTGCGTCTTCGGTGGCCGGCTGACGGCGCTCCGCTATCCCGAGCGTGCGCTCGTGTCCGTGCCCGCGGCGGAGGTCTACTACGAGCCGGCGCGGCCGTTCCCCACGAGCGTCGACGCCGCCGACACCAGGGCAGGCGTCGACGCTGAGGCCGGGCGGGCCGGGCCTGCCGGGCGCCGCGATCCCGATGTTCTCGACATCGGCGACGTCCAGGGCAGTCGCGTCGTGGAGACCCGGCACCACGGCCGGGTCAGCGTCCGCGCCCAGAACGCCGCCGCGGCACTCGAGGTGATGAGTCGGTTCGCCGTCGACCCGCGCTGGCTCGTGTACCTCCCGCCCACCATGAGCCCGGTGACCACGTCGGCCCGGCCGGACCTCCTCGAGTCGCCCGAACAGGCCTTCGACGCCTACCGGTCGGAGGGCGTCGACGCGGTCGTGTGCGAGGAGAAGCACATGGGTTCGCGCGCGGTTGCGCTCGTCTGCCGCGACCTCCCCGCCGCGCGGGCCCGCTTCGGTGCGCCGGGCGATGCGGCCGGTGCGGTGTGGACGCGTACGGGCCGGTCGTTCCTCGCCCCCGACCTGACCGCGGAGTTCCTCGACCGACTCCGCCAGGCCGCGGAGTCGGCCGGCCTGTTCGACGAGCTGGTCACGCCGTGGTTGCTGTTCGACGCCGAGCTGCTGCCCTGGAGCGCGAAGGCCGAGGACCTCGTACGCCACCAGTACGCCGCGGTCGGCGCGGCCGCCCGGAAGGCGCTGCCCGAGGCGACGGCGGTGCTCCAACAGGCCGCGGCGGCCGGGCTCGACGTCGAAGCGCTGCTGGCCCGCACGAAGGAGCGCGCGGTCGACGCCGACGCGTTCACTGCCGCCTACCGTCGCTACTGCTGGCCGACGGACGGGCTCGCCGGCCTGCGGTTCGCTCCGTTCCAGCTCCTCGCGTCCGACAGCGCGACCCACCACTCCAAGCCGCACGCGTGGCATCTCGCACTCGCGGACCAGCTGGCGTCGGCCGACGGCGATCTCGTGCTGTCGACCCGACGCCGGTTCGTCGACGTGACCGATCCCGGCGAGGTGGCCGCGGCCACGGCGTGGTGGGAGGACCTCACCGCCTCCGGTGGTGAGGGGATGGTCGTCAAGCCCGCCGCCAATCTGGTGCGCGGCCGCCGCGGGCTCGTCCAGCCCGGCCTGAAGGTCCGGGGCAGGGAGTACCTCCGGATCATCTACGGCCCCGACTACACCCAACCCGCCCACCTCGACCGTCTCCGCCAGCGCGGTGTCGGACTGAAACGCTCGCTCGCGGCGCGGGAGTACGCCCTCGGCCTGGAGGCACTCGAGCGCCTCGCCCAAGGTGAGCCGCTGTGGCGGGTGCACGAGTGCGTCTTCGGGGTACTTGCCTTGGAGTCCGAGCCCGTCGACCCACGACTCTGAGCCTGAAGGAAACACCATGCGGACAGTGATCGCCGGCGCGCACGGCAAGGTGGGCCGGCGGCTCGGACGGCACCTAGCCGGCCGGGGTGACGAGGTGATCGGTCTCGTCCGAAACCCCGACCACGAACCGGATCTCGAAGCGATCGGCGTCATACCGGTCGTTCTCGACCTCGAGGATGCGGACGTCCTCGCCGTGGCCCACGTCCTGGAGGGGGCGGACGCCGCCGTATTCGCGGCTGGCGCGGGTCCCGGGAGCGGTGCGGCGCGCAAGGACACGGTCGACCGGGGCGCCGCCGTGCTGCTCGCCGAGGCCGCCGAGCGCGCGGCCGTACGTCGACACCTGCAGGTCTCGTCGATGGGTGTCGAGAAGGTACGCGGCGACGCGGTTCCGTCGGGGATGGACGGCGTTTTCGTCGCCTACCTCCAGGCGAAGCTCGCCGCCGAGGAGGACCTGCAACGCCGGGACCTCGACTGGACCATCCTCCGGCCGGGCGGGCTCACCGACGACCCCGGCACCGGACGCGTACGCCTCGCAGCACGCGTCGAGCCCGGCCGGGTCAGCCGCGACGACGTGGCCGCCGTGCTCGTGGCCCTGCTCGACGGTGGAGCGACGGCCAGGAAGATCCTCGAGTTGGTCGCCGGCGACACGCCGGTCCGGGACGCCGTCCGCGCGGTGGCCGAGTCCCGCTGAGTTCCGGTCCGATGAACGCGCCGTGAAATCTGCCGGCGCTGACGCCCGGTTCAGGCGTACGCGTGACATGGCTCACGTCGCTCGTGTGGAATGGGTGGAGTATCGATGAGGCTGCAGCAGAGGGCAGCGTCGCCCGCCAGCTCATCGCCCAGAATCGCGGTCCGCCGATCGGCTGCGTACCGCTGGCTTCCATCCCGCACAACCGATTGCTCGGAGTGTTTCCTGTGCGCAGCTCGGCCAGCACGGCTGGCGTGTCCCGGCTCCCTCTCTTCGTCCTCCTCCTCGGCTCGATCACCGCGATCGGACCGCTGTCGATCGACCTCTACCTTCCGGCGTTCCCCGAGCTGAGCCGTTCGCTGCAGACCAGCGAGACGATGGTCCAGCTCACTCTGACGGGATGCCTGGTCGGCCTCGCGACCGGGCAGACCGTGTTCGGGCCGCTGTCGGACTCGCTGGGCCGTCGCCGGCCGCTGCTCGTCGGCATGGTGGGGTACGCGCTCGCCTCGGTGCTCTGCGCGCTGGCTCCCAGCATCGAGGCCCTGGCCGCCGGCCGCTTTCTCCAGGGCTTCGCCGGGTCGGCCGGTGCCGTCCTCGCGCAGGCGCTGGTCCGCGACCTCGTCGAGGGACCGCTGGTCGCCAGCGTCCTCAGCCGGCTGATCCTCGTAATCGGCGTGGCGCCCGTGCTGGCGCCGACCCTCGGTGGCTGGCTGCTCGGTCACACCGGGTGGCGAGGGCTGTTCTGGGCCCTGGCCGGGTTCGGGGCGATCATGACCGGTGTGGTCGCGGCGTTCGTACGCGAGTCACTCCCGCACGAGCGGCGCCGTCGCCTGGGCGTGGTCAGCACGCTCCGCGGGTACCGCCAGGTCCTCACCGACCGGCGGTACGTGGGCTACGCAGCCGTCTCCGCGTGCGGGTTCCTCGCGATCTTCGGCTATGTCTCCGGCTCGCCGTTCGCCTACCAGCAGGTGCACGGCGTCTCACCGCAGGCGTTCGGGCTGCTGTTCGGCATCAACGGCCTGGGCCTCGTGATCGCGAGCCAGCTCAACGCGTGGCTGGTCCTGCGGATCCCGTCGTTCGTGATCATGCGGCGGGTGGTCCCGGTGACGGTGGCGGGCGCGCTTGCCCTGGTGGTCACGACGACGACCGGGGCGTTCGGCGTGGCGGGTCTCGCGGTGCCCCTGTTCGTGGTCATGAGCAGTCTCGGCCTCGTCCTCCCGAATTCCGGCGCCCTGGCGCTCAACCGGCATCCGGAGTCGGCGGGTACGGCGGCGGCGCTCGTTGGTCTGACGCAGTTCGTGGTCGGTGCGCTGGCCGGTCCGTTCATCGGTCTCGTCGGCGGCCACACCGCCGTGCCGATGGCCGCCGTGATGGCGGTCGGGACGCTCGGCATGGTCCTGATCGTCACCCGACTCGCACCGGGCGAGCGCCGGATGCAGCGCCGCAGCGGGTCCGGACCCTGGGAGCCGGCCGCCGAGCCGGCGCTGCGCTGACGGGGCAGCCGCCCGGCGCGCGTCTCATCGGGGTCGCTCCGACGTCGAGACCGGCCCGCCTGGTCCTACGACAGGTCCCACAGGTGTCTGGCCAGGTCGTCGAGCGTCCTGACGCCTGGCCGCCGGGCGACATCGCGTACCGACGCGAACAGGTCGAACTGGTGCTGCAGTGCCACGCTCATCGTCCGGCGTACGAAGCCGTCGTCGACCGGCCAGCCGTACGCGTCGAGGAAGGTGCGCAGCAGCCTCCGATCGCCGTGGAACGCGTCGACTGTGAGGGCGCCGAGCTCGTACGAGGGGTCCGTGACCATCGCGTCGCCCCAGTCGATGACACCGGCGAGCCGCTCGTCGGCCACGTAGATGTGGTCGGCCGTCAGGTCGGCGTGGACCAGGCGCCGGTCCGAGACCGCGGGGGTCAGGTACTCGGGGATCTGTCCCACCAGGTGCCGGGGGAGTGAGCCCCACGCCAGCTGGCGTTCCACACATCCGGCGCGGTGCTCGCCGAGCCAGTCCGACCGGAACGCCGGCACCGGCGGGACGGGCAGGTCGTGCACCCGCCGGACGACCTCCCCGAGGGTCGCGGCCAGCCGCGTTGCGGTGGGCGTGGGTAGCGAGAGGTCGCGCCAGGCCTGCCCGTGGATTCGGGTGCTTACGAGGTAGGGCCACGGGTCCGGCTCACCGGGGTAGAGCTCGCCACTGGCGACCAGCCGGGGCGCCGGGACGTCGGGGTGCCCGGCGAGCAGTTCGTACACCGCGAGCTCGGTGTCGTGACCCGTGCGCCAGCCGGGGAAGTAGCCGAACAGCTTCACGACGACCGGTCCCGCCAGGAAGGTCGGGAACGTGCCGACGAAGCCGCACTCGAGCTCGTCCCCCGCATGCCTGGAACGGCGTAGCGCGGTCCGGGCGTACGGCTCCCAGAAGGCGACGTCGCCCAGGTGCTTGCCGTAGTCGCCGGTGGACTGGAAGGCGGGCGCCGAGGCGGAGCTCATGACCGCCGAGGATAGGGCTAGGCCATGCCTGCCAGCGCCCGCCTAGCGGCAGACGACCCCGTCGTGGTCCTTGTCGAGGTACCAGGAGTACTCCGCGTCGCGGCCGCGGTAGTAGGGACCGTAGCCGGCCTTGCTCGCGTGCGCGCAGTCGCCGAACCTGGGGTCGAGCCGGCCACGCGACCACGATGTTGGGTGCGGGTCCGCGGCGACGCCCGCGCCAGAGTCAGCGGGGACCTTCTTGAGGGACGTCGGTGCCGGGTCGGGCCGAAGGGGCGAGGCGGTCGGACGTGGCGGTCGCGGTGCGGTTGCCGTCTTGGGCGGGGCCTGTGCGGTGGCTGGCCCCTGGGGTGCGGCGGACGGGGCATGGGCGCCGGACGGGGTCCTGGTGGCCTCCGACCTCTGGGGAGGAGGCGGTGCGACGGCGTACGGCGCCGGGTCCTGCGACGACGGGTCGTCGGAGCGGGTGCCGGGGTCCGAGCCGTTGCGGTCGGTCAGCGCCTCACGCTCGTTCTGGTGGTTGGGAACGTCGGGATCTGACGTCACGGTCGAGGTGCCCTCGGAGGCGGCGGAGAAGAAGTAGACGTAGCCCAGCAGGGTGGCCACTCCGACCATGAAGCCGAGTGCCACGGCGAGGTGCCGCCGGTAGGCGGAGCCGCGCTGAGGCGAGTCTTCGATCCAGAGCTGCCAGCCGTAGGGTGGCGGACCCCATGCGGTATCTGGCTCCCAGCCTGGCGGCGGTGTCCACCCGGCGGGTGGATGCGGCCAGTTGGGTGGCGGGTTGTACCGAGCAGCCATGACAGCCTCCCCGGGACGAGGACGCTGGTGATCATAAACCCACCCGTAGCCCGCCGCAGTCCCTTGGCCAGATTTTGGGAACGACATGGGAGAGCGTCCGGCCGACCCCGGTCAGGGAGTCCGGTCGGTAAAGGCGGGCAGAACGGCCGCTCCGCGGAGAGCGGACCTCGTGGTGGCCGGTCGTCTCAGGCGGCCAGCACGGGATGGAATCCTCGCCGCTGGCCGTCGGCCGAGCACCACCCCTGCTCGGTCAGGAGGACCAGCTTGCCGTTGAAGACGGGCAGCCTCAGCTCGGCCTGCTGCCAGCCGTCGAGCCAGCTCTGGTCGGTGCTCGTCAGCTCCAGCGCTCCGCGGCGTACGAGAACCGTCAGCAGGGAGTGTCGGGGTGTGCCGAGGGTGAGCCGCGGTCCGAAGAGCTGCCGGGCCGCCTGGCAGATGCGGGCCGCGCAGTCACGGGGCTCCGCGGGTGCGCGCTCGGCGGTGTGGAGGACAGCGGTGTCGAGCAGGTGCTGGATCGTCTCGGGCAGCTCGACCAGGCCGACGATCACCATGCCTGGCCGGAGTTGATGGCGTCGGGCGATTCCGGTCAGCGCCGCGGCCGGGTCGCGGAGCTCCCCCCGTTGAGTTCCCATGCATAGATGGTGCGACATTTCGCCCCGGCCCGGTGACCTTTTTCCACAACAGATGACCTTTCCGGTGACCGCTCACGAAGGGTCCGCAGGGGGTCGGCGCTGCCCGGGATGACGGTGCTCTGTGTGATCCTTGGTGGGCGTAAGGCGTGATCAGTCTCCAAGGACCTCCAGGAAGGGGAGCACCGGCTCATGGGCCGCCACGACGTGCTGTTGGCGCGGGTGCCCGAGGATCTCGTCGGCCACGCGCGGCACGTGGTCGACTGGCTCGTCGGAGACACCCTGGAGTTCAGCGAGCTCGGGCAGGCCGACATCCAGCGGATGCTCTGGCTCGACCTCCCGACGCGCTGGTCGATCCCGGCAGCGGAATGGCCGGATGTGGTCGAGGCCAGCGCTCGGGTGCTGGAGCTGGCACACCGCCCGATCCTTGCGTCCTGGGCGCGGTCCGACGACACCCGCGACGTCCTCGAGGCCTACTCCCGTTCCCGCGACGAGGGGATCGTGGCCGCCAACGCCGCGTACTCCCGGACCGGCACCATTCCTCCCGACACCGACCTGCTGACCTGGGGACGCACCATGGACGGCGCGGAGGCCAACGCCTACGACGAGCTCCGCAAGGTGCTCGAGGCGGCCGTCGCGGTGGGCGACTACACCCCGGGCGGCGCGGGCTGGAGACAGCGCCAGCGGGCCCTCGTCGAGCGGTGGCTCGCGGCGCCATCCGCCTACTTCGACGGCTGGCGGCCCATCGACGTGATCCACACCGTACGCCGGGAGGAGTGGGCCGAGACGGGCACTCCGGCGCGGCGCCGCGTCCTCGCCGAGGTCGAGGTCATGGTGCGCGAGGCCGTGCCCGTTCCGGACGGCGAGCCCGCACCGCTCGTGTGGCTGTTCGACAGGCTCTCGGAGGGCGTACGCCTCACCCAGCGCGGCTACCTCCCGCCGGCCCTCGTGCGCGAGGGTGACGAGCGGTTCGGGTGGAGCCCGGCGCATCCGGCGTCCCGCGAGGTCGACCTCCCGCAGCTGCGTGAGCTGCACGACCTGCTCAGCCAGCACCGGCTCGTCACCAAGCGGCACGACCTGCTCCGGCCCTCCACCCGGGGGCGGGCGGTGCTGGCGGATCCGGCCGCACTGTGGGAGACGGCCGCCTCCGCCTGGTTCGGCGAGCACACCTTCGACATCCGGGTCGCCGAGATCGCCGCAGCCGTGCTCGTGAAGGCACCCATGCGCGCCTCCGACGTGGCGGTCGCGGCACACGAGGCGGTTGGTCCGGAGTTCCGGGCCGGGCGCGGGGGCGAGCTCGTGGCGTTCGAGGTCACGGAGGAGTCCGTCTGGCGGTGGATCCGACTCGGGGCCGCGCTGGGGTTCTTCACCGACGAGCCGCATCGCCCGGCACACGCACTCAGCGACGTGGGCCGGCTGGCCGCCCTCTCCGCCCTACGGGCACGCGCCCACGCGGCACCGCAGTGAGCCGGCCGCAGGGCCGATGCCGGGACGGCTGGCCCTGCCCTACCCCCGGGGCGGGCGTACGGCGTCGGCGAACTCCGTCACCGACTTGACCCAGAGCTCGGGGAGGTCGCGATGCAGGTGGTGACTGCCGTGCAGAACCGTGAACCGCTCGGCGGGAAGCCTCTTCTCGATCGCGCGCCGGTCGAGGCCGCGCAGGGCGCTCAACCGGCCGGTGCCGGGCGGGTCGGGTTCGTCGGGCGCGACGAGCAGGAGAGCGGCGGCCCGCAGCCGGCCGAGCATGGTGGGGAGGTCCCACGGCCGTGGCGTCCGGAGGCCGGCAACAACCGCGGGGACGTCGGCCGCCGCCATGCCCGAGACGGCGTGCTCGACGTCCTCGGTCGCCCAGCGTGGGTGAGCCGCCCGCAGCCTGCGGACCAGCTGCTCCCGGTCGGAGTGCACGAGTGCGGACTCGGCGAGGATCGCCTCCGCCAGGGCGTCGCGGTCCTCGGTTCGTGAGCTGGGCGGATCCTCGAGGACGACCGCCTCGGTGAGGTCGACGTACCTGCTCGCGAGGACGAGCGCGACCACCGCGCCGAGTCCCTGGCCCACGAGCAGGTCCACCTGTCCTGGCAGGCGTTCGGCCACTCCCTGCACGAGTCCCGGCAGATGCAAGGGACGGTTGACATGCGGTCTCCGGCCGTGTCCGGGCAGGTCCGGTGCGAAGGCCTGCCATCCCTGCTCGGCCAGGGCCGGGCCGATCTGCCACCACGTCTCGGCGCGTGACATCTCACCGTGGAGCAGCGCCACCCGGCCGCGTACCGGACCCAGTGGCTCCCACTGCAGAGTCATGGCGCACATCCAAGCGGACAATCGGCGTGAGCACGAGGTCTGGACGTGGCCGACCGGACGAAAGGGCCGGCCCGCCCACGATCTTGACCGTACGTCGCGGCCCACGACAGGGTTGGGCGCAGCAGCCGGAGCCGTCGGTCCGGCTACGAAGGGGACTTGTATGCGCACACGCAGATACCGTCAACGTGACCTTGCCTGCACCGATCTCGTGCTCGACGTGCCCCTCGACCATGCCCGACCCGACGGCGAACGCATCGAGATCTATGCGCGCGAGGTGGTCGACGCGGCGAAGGCCGACGACCCGCGGCTGCCGCGCCTCGTGTTCCTGCAGGGCGGTCCGGGTGGCAAGAGTCCGCGTCCGAGCGGTCCGGACGGCTGGCTCGGTCGGGCGTTGAAGGACTACCGCGTCGTCCTCCTCGACCAGCGGGGTACGGGCCTCTCGACGCCCGCCAACCGCCAGACCCTCGCGCGCCTGGCCTCGCCCGCGGAGCAGGCCGGCTACCTTGCCCACTTCCGTGCCGACTCCATCGTGCGGGACGCCGAGCTCCTTCGTCGCGAACTGCAGGACGACGAACCCTGGACGGCGCTCGGCCAGAGCTTCGGCGGCTTCTGCGCCATGACCTACCTGTCGTACGCCTCCGAAGGACTCCGCGAGGTGTTCGTCACCGGCGGCCTGCCCCCGCTGTCGGGGACCGCCGACGACGTCTACCGGCTCACGTACGCACGCGTCGCGGAGAAGAACGCGGCGTACTTCGCGCTCCATCCCGGCGACCGCGACCTCTGCGCACGGATCGCCGCACACCTGCGTGCGCACGACGTCAGGCTGCCCACCGGTGAGCGACTGACGCCTCGACGGTTCCAGACGACCGGCATCCGGCTGGGGATGCGTACCGAGTTCCACACGCTCCACTACCTGCTGGAGGAGGCGTTCGTCGAGGGCGCCAACGGGCCTGAGCTGTCCGACACCTTCCTCGCCGCGGTCTCGGCAGGCGTGAGCCACGCGGGCGGCCCGTTGTTCGCGCTCCTGCACGAGCCCTGTTACTGCCAAGGTGCCGCGGCGTCGTGGTCGGCCGAACGGCTCTATGCCGAACGACCCGAGTTCGCGCTCGATGCCGACACGCCGTTCCTCTTCACCGGCGAGATGATCTACCCGTTCGTCTTCGACGAGGACCCCGCGCTCGTTCCCGTGCGGGACGCCGCGCAGCTGCTTGCCGAGAAGGACGACTGGCCGGCGCTCTACGACCCCGCGCGCCTTGCCCGCAACGACGTACCCGTCTATGCGGCCATCTACTACGACGACATGTACGTCGCCCGCGAACACTCGCTCGCCACCGCCGCAGCGGTGCGGCGGCTGACGCCGTGGATCACCAACGAGCACCAGCACGACGGTCTGCGGGTCGGCTCGGTGTTCGACCACCTGCTCGGGCTCGCGAAGCAGACGCCCTGACCTGGAAGCGTCCGGCCGCGGGTGGTCCGGTCGCGAACCGCCGGTGACCCGCGCTCAGTGGCGTTCGGTCGGTGGCCGCAGGACGGCCACCGGATCGGTCACCTGGATGTCCCTGCAGGTGAAGCAGAACAGCGCGGCGGGGCGGCCACCGGACGGGCCGGGTGACGCGGTGCGGCCGGTCGTCCTGAGCTGCCCACGGCGGGAGAGAACCCGCTGCAGGTTGGTCGCCGAGACCCGATGACCGAGCGCCGCGGCGTAGATGTCGCGGAGCTCCGAGATCGTGAACGCCGGCGGGGCCAGGGCGAAACCGAGATTGGTGTAGGAGAGCTTCGATCGGAACCGGTCGCGGGCGCGCAGCACGATCGCCTCGTGGTCGAACGCCGTACGGGGGAGGGCGTCGACGGGGTACCACCGGGTGTCGTCGGGAAGCTCGGGGTCGTTGTCGCTCGGCACGAGTCCGACGAACGCGGTGGCGATCACGCGGGGTCCGGGTCGCCGGTCGGGCGCGCTGAACGTGGCCAGCTGCTCGACATGGGAAAGCTGGCGTACGTCGACCTTCTCGGCAAGCTGGCGGCGTACGGACGTCTCGACGTCCTCGTCGGGGCGGAGCTGCCCGCCGGGCAGAGCCCACCGTCCGGCCTGGGGATCGCGGGCCCGCTGCCACAACAGGACTTGCAGTGACCGAGACCGGACCTGGAGCACCGCGGCCAGCACCTCATGCCCCAGTCGGCTCACGCGGTGATAGTATCTCGGAGAGTTTTCGATTCAAAGGCGAAAACCCTCAGGGAGGGTCACATGACCGCTGTCACGTCAGCGGAGAGCTTGGCTGGTGTCTACGACGGGGTAGTGCCGGACCGCGCATGGCAGGAAGAGGTACGCCGGCTCGCGAAGCAGCGGGACGCCGTCGTGCTGGCGCACAACTACCAGGTTCCCGAGATCCAGGACATCGCCGATCACACCGGTGACTCGCTCGCGTTGAGCCGCATCGCCGCGGCCAGTGACGCCAGCACCATCGTCTTCTGCGGCGTGCACTTCATGGCCGAGACCGCGAAGATCCTGAGCCCGGACAAGACCGTGCTCATCCCCGACGCGCGGGCCGGCTGTTCACTCGCCGACTCGATCGACGCCGACCAGCTGCGGGCGTGGAAGGCCGAGCACCCAGATGCGGTCGTGGTGTCGTACGTCAACACGACCGCCGAGGTGAAGGCCGAGACCGACATCTGCTGCACGTCGTCCAACGCGGTCGAGGTCGTCGCGTCGATCCCCGCCGACCGCGAGGTGCTGTTCCTGCCCGACATGTTCCTCGGCGCGCACGTCAAGCGCGAGACCGGACGCGAGAACGTCCATGTCTGGGCGGGGGAGTGCCACGTCCACGCGGGCATCAACGGCGCCGAGTTGACAGAGCGGGCGGCCGCGAACCCCGAGGCCGAGTTGTTCATCCACCCCGAGTGCGGCTGCGCAACGTCCGCGCTCTACCTCGCGGGTGCGGGTGCGGTCCCGCCGGAGCGGGTGCGAATCCTGTCCACCGGAGGCATGCTCGACGCCGCCCACGACGTGCGGTCGAAGTCCGTCCTCGTCGCGACCGAGATCGGCATGCTGCACCAGCTACGCAAGGCCGCACCGGGTGTCGACTTCCGCGCCGTCAACGAGAAGGCGTCCTGCAAGTACATGAAGATGATCACCCCCGCCGCGCTGTTGCGCTGCCTGCGAGACGGCGTCGACGAGGTCCACGTCGACCCGACCGTCGCGGCCCGTGCACGTGGCGCGGTCCAGCGGATGGTCGAGATCGGCCAGCCCGGCGGCGGCGAATGAGGAGCCGTTGGGAAGCCGCAGCGGACCTCGTTGTCGTCGGTACGGGCGTCGCCGGGCTGACCGCGGCGACCGAGGCGTCCCGCGCCGGACTGCGGGTCCTGGTCGTGACCAAGGCCCAGGCCGTCGACGGCAACACCCGCTGGGCGCAGGGCGGGGTGGCGGTCGTACGGCCCGAGGAGCACGACGCGAACGACTCGGTGGCCCGGCACATCGACGACACCGTGACCGCGGGTGCGGGGCTGTGTGACGTCGACGCCGTGACCGCCGTCATCGCCGGCGGACCCGGAGCGGTGGCCGCCCTGCGCGCCGCCGGAGCCGTGTTCGACGCCGGACCCGACGGGACGCTGGCCCGGACCCGCGAGGGCGGCCACACGGCCTACCGCGTCGTCCACGCGGGCGGCGACGCGACCGGCGCCGAGGTCGAGCGGGCGTTGCTGGCCAGTGCACGCAACCGCGCGTTGACAGTGCTCGAGCACCATGTCGTCGCGCACGTCCTGCGTACGCCCGACGGCGCGGCCGGAGGCGTGCTGGTGCTCGGTCCCGACGGGATGTGTGGCGCGGTCCGTGCCCCTGCGGTGCTGCTCGCCACCGGCGGGCTCGGCCAGCTCTACCAGACGACCACCAATCCCGACGTCGCCACGGCCGACGGGATCGCGCTCGCGCTGCGCGCGGGTGCGACGGTCGCCGACCTCGAGTTCGTGCAGTTCCATCCGACCGTCCTCTACACCGGTCGGGGCGCAAGTGGGCGCAGGCCGCTCGTGACCGAAGCCGTCCGCGGCGAGGGCGGGACGCTCGTCGATGCCGCCGGTGCTCCGGTGATGGCCGGCGTACACCCCCTCGGCGACCTAGCGCCGCGTGACGTCGTGTCGGCGGCGATCATCCGCCGGCTGGCGGAGGCGCCCGGCGGTGTGGACGACCATGTGCTGCTCGATGCGACCCACCTGTCGGCGCAGGCGTTCCGGGCGCGGTTCCCCACCGTGCACGCCGCGTGCGCGGCTGCCGGGATCGATCCGTCGACGCAGCCGATCCCGGTGGCGCCGGCCGCGCACTTCGCCTGTGGCGGCGTGGTGGCGAGCGTCGACGGGCGTACGGACGTCCGTGGGTTGTACGCCGCCGGCGAGGTGGCCCGCACCGGCCTGCACGGTGCCAATCGGCTTGCGTCCAACAGCCTGCTGGAGGGTCTCGTCGTCGGCAGCCGCGCGGCCCACGCGGTGGCCGCCGACCTCGCCGCCGGCCGGCTCGCCGACCCGCGCCGGTCGACGGAGGACTCGGTGCCCGCACTGCCCGTGGCGCTTCGGCCCACCCTGCAACGCCTGATGAGCAGGCACGCCGCCATCGGACGTGACGGCAGTGGGCTCGCCGCCGTCGAGGAGGCGCTGGACGCGACGGGAGCGACCATGGTCCCGCGCGGCCGCACGGACGTCGAGAACGCCGCGCTCGCCCTGGCCGCCCGGGCCGTGGTCGTCGCGGCGCAGGAACGGCTGGAGTCCCGTGGCTGTCACGTCCGCCACGACCATCCGGCCACCGATGACGCCTGCTGGCAGCGGAGCCTGGTCGTACGCCTGGACTCCGCCGGCCGGGTCGCGCCCGTCCGCACCCTCGCGCTCGGAGGTGTGGCATGACGCCTTCCCAGGCAGGGATGTCAAATGCGGTCACCGGCGAGCTCTCGGACGCTGTGGCCGGCGAGCTTCGCGACGCTGGACTCGACGTCGACGACGTCCACCGGGTTGTCAATGCAGCCTTGACAGAGGACCTACGGTACGGCCCCGACGCGACCACCGCGGCGACGGTTCCGGCCGACGCGGTGGCGGAGGCCGAGATCACGCCCCGCGCGGCGGGCTTCCTCGCGGGTGGCCCCGTGGTGCTGGCGGTGTTCGACCTGGTCGCACCAGGTGCGGTCGAGGTGCTGGCCCGTGAACCTGACGGCGCCGCACTGGTGCCGGGCCGGCCCGCGCTCGTCGTTCGAGGGCCGGTGCGGAGCCTGCTCACGGCCGAGCGGACCGCCCTCAACCTGGTGTGCCACCTGTCCGGTGTCGCCACCGAGACAGCGGCGTGGGTCGACACGGTGCGCGGGACCGGGTGCGCGATCCGCGACACCCGCAAGACGTTGCCCGGCCTGCGACAGTTGGAGAAGTACGCCGTACGCCAGGGTGGTGGCGTCAACCACCGGCTCGGACTCGGTGACGCGGTACTCGTCAAGGACAACCATGTCGTCGCGGCCGGCGGGGTGGCGGCGGCGCTCTCGGCGGTGCGTGCGACGGTGCCGCACCTTCCGTGCGAGGTCGAGGTCACGACCCTGGAGGAGCTGGATGCCGTTCTGGAGTTGAAGGCTGAGCTCGTGCTGCTGGACAACTTCACCCCCGACCAGTGCGCGGAGGCGGTCCGGCGTACCCGGGCGGCCGGCACCGGGACGCTGCTGGAGGCGTCCGGCGGTATCACGCGAGAGTGGGCTCGGGCGTACGCGGAGACCGGGGTCGACTACCTCGCGATCGGCGCGCTCACCCACTCCGCACCGGCGCTCGACCTCGGGCTCGACATGCACTGAAGCGCCGCTCCAGCAGCTGCGGTGCCTACGGTGTGGGCGCGTGATCCCTCCGGTGATCATGAAAGGTCCGGGCGGTCATAACGACCCGCTCCCTTCATGATCACCAGCGCGAAGCGGCGTATCCACAGGCCGACCGCCGCACAGGCCGAGAACCTGTGAGCCTCGGCGGATGCGCCCCCCGCTGCCGCAGGCGCTTCACGATCTCGCCGAGGCGCAGGCTGGTGCCGTCAGCCTGTGCCAGATCGTCGCGGTAGGGCTCACCAGAGCGTCTCTCAGGGCACAGGTCACCGCGGGGCGGTGGCAGCGGGTGCTTCCGCGGGTGTTCGTCCTCCATTCCGGTCCGATTCGACGGCGCACCCAGATCTGGGCAGTCCTGCTGTACGCGGGTGTCGGCGCCGTTGCCAGTCACGAGACCGCCGCCGAACTGTGGGGGCTCCTGAACCGGCCCGCGGGAGTGGGCGATCTCGTGCATGTGACTGTGACACCGGCCGGTCGGGTGCAAGTCCAGCGAGGAGTACGCATTCACGACGCCGCCCGACTCCCGACCTCGCGCCATCCCAGCGTGGCGCCACCCCGGACCCGGGTGGAGGACAGCCTTCTCGACCTCGCAGACGCGTCGACCCACCTCGACGCGGTCGTCGGGTGGGTCACGCAGGCCTGTCAGCGCAGGCGTACGACCACGGGCCTCCTCTGGGTGGCACTCGACCGCCGCAAGAAGATCAGGTGGCGCGAGGAACTCCACGCGATGCTGTCCGACGTGGCGTCCGGTGCCGAAAGTCCGCTGGAGTTGGCCTATCTCCGGCTGGTCGAGCGCGCACACGGACTGCCGAACGGCGAACGTCAGGCTCACCGGTTCGCGTCCGGGCGCAGCCAGTGGACCGACGTCCGCTACACGGCGTTCGCGATGCTCGTCGAGCTCGACGGCAGAGTCGGTCACCTCGAGGACGGGCACGTCCGCGACCACCGGCGCGACAACCTCGACCGAGGCCGGCTACCGCACGCTTCGCTACGGTTGGGGAGACGTCTACGCGAAGAGCTGCGAGGTCGCGGCACAGGTAGCGCGGGTACTCCAGCAGCGAGTCCTGGAACCTTCATGATCACGGGAGACCTGCGAACCTCCCCGCCTCAGGTCGCTCGGATCAGTCGGAGGGCCTCGTCACGCAGTCGCTCGGCCGATCCCGGCGCGAATGCCGTCGGCATGCCGTAGTAGCGGTGGGCGTCCTCCACCTCGTAGCCGCCGTGCGTGTACTCCGGTTCGGTCGGGAAGTAGCCAGGGCACCCGTCGGTGTAGCCCGCGATCACGAGCGGTCCGGGGATGGCCGCGCGGAGAGCGAGTCCGGTCGCCGCGAACTGCTCGCCAGGCAGGGCGACGAGGCGTACGCCGCTCCAGTCGAGCACGCTCACCAGCGCCGGCCACGTGCCCTGCCCGTCGGAGAGGTCGACGCAGACCTCGCCCTGGCGTACCTCCGACACCCCGCCTCGGCCGGCAACGGGTTCCATCGACGCGGCAAGCGCCGCTGCGGCAATCCGCTGGCCGGCCTCTGCGCAGGCGGCGAAGGTGCGCCGGTCGCTCGCGGAAGGCGCCATGGACGCGCGCGCCGGATGTCCGGTGTTGGCGTCGCCGCAGCAGCTGGTCAGGAAGAACGCCGCGGCACCGGGGTGGGCTCGCTCCAGCTCCGCGCGGACCACACCGGGATAGTCGGCCGTCCACAGCGTGTTGTCGGCACTGAGAACGACGGGATGACAGGCGTACGCGACCAGGACGGCGACCACGTCGCCGTCCCCGTCGACGAACCGCACCACCGGCAGCGCCGGATCGGTGGGCCCGTCCGGCCGGCGGCGGTTGCGGGCAACCCCGGGGTCGGCTCCGACGCCGTACCACACCTGTGCGGGGCGGCGGGCGCGAGAAGCCGCGCGTACGGCGTCGACGCAGGCCTGCTCCAGCTCCGCGAGATAGGCGGGGTCGACCGGGCCGCCGAGTCGGCCGGGTACGACAGCGGGACCGCCGTGCGTGTGGGTGGCCGCGACGAGCACGGTGCCGACCGGCGTGCCGGCTGCGGCGACGGCGGATCGGATCCGGGTACAGCTGTCCTCGTGCAGGCCGCAGACGTCGACGGTGACGAGGACGGTGTTGTCGACCGCGAGCGCGCGGACGGTGATCGGGTCGTGCGTACCGGTCGCCGGCGACGTACGTGCGAGGTAGCCGGACATCGCGAGGCCCGGCTGCGGCGTCACGTCGACGACCGCCGCGCCGACGCGCACCGAGGAGGTCACGGAACCACCGGAACGCCCGCCACCATGACGTCCTCGACTGTCAAGGTCGGCTTGCCCGGTGACCACGTGAAGCGGATGAGGTCGGCCGGCGCACCCACGGCGAGGTCGCCTCGCCCGCCCGCGACGCGGCCGGGGGAGGTGGTCGCGAGGGCCAGCGCCTCGGCGAGGGAGAACCGGCCCAGGTTGGCGACGTGGGCGACGCCGTCGGTGACGGGTCGCGCCGCACCGGCCAGGTAGGGAGTGCCCCGGTGGGACAGCCGTCCATCCGCCGACAGTTCCACATCGCCGCCGACAGGGGTCTGGTAGATGCCCGGGGGCGATCCCGCGAGCACGGTCGAGTCGGACACGAGGAACGACCGAGTGGGCCCCTTGGCGCGCAACATCGCGACGAGGGTGTCCGGCGGGAGGTGATGGCCGTCGGCGATGAACCCCGCGGCCAACCTGTCGTCGGCGAGCTGGGCCCAGATGTAGTTGGGGTGCCGCGCGAGGATCGCGTGGGCGCCGTTGCCGAGATGGGTGCTGAGCGTCGCACCGGCGTCGGCGGCCGCCGTGATCTGGGCGGGTGAGGCGTGGGTGTGACCGATCGAGACGCGGACACCACGGGAGACGAGCTCCTTGATGTACGGCGTACTGGCGTCGAAGTGCGGCGACATCGTGACCATGCCGACCAGCCCGTCGCAGGCGTGCTGCCAGCGGTGGTACTCGTCGACGTCCGGCGGCCGGACCTGCGCAGCTGGATGGACGCCACGGGGACCGTCGTCGCCGGACAGGTGCGGACCCTCGACGTGCACGAAGGGAATCGCGTGCGCCACCAGGGGATCGCCCGCACGGGCCCTGGCGATGGCGCGCAGGCAGGAGACGATGTGCTCCTCGCTCGCCGTCACGACGGTCGGCACCGCGGTGGTGACCCCGACCGCGAACAGCGCCCGCACCATCGCGGTCACAGCGGCGGCACCGCCGCCGGGCCCGCCTCCATCACCGGAGCCGCCTCCATCACCGGAGCCGCCTCTCTCGCCGGCCTTGGCTCCCTCGCCGGCGTTGGCATCGAAGCCGCCGAACCCGTTCACCTGCAGGTCGACGAGCCCCGCCGAGAGCCAGGGCACCGAGTCGTCGGAGACGTCGCCGGCTTCCACCTCGCGGATGGCGGCCATCCGGCCGCTCTCGATCCGTACGGCTACCAGCCGCCCCGACGCGGGGTCCCGGCCGGAGATCTCGCGGTCAGCTGAGGCCACTCGCCGACTCCTGATCGAGGTAGAGCGTGCAGGCGTGGTGGGTACGCAGGGCGGTGGCGGGGCAGGTCTCGGAGACCTTGTCGCGCAGGGTCCGTGCGACCGCGGCCGCCTTGGCGGGTCCGGGTACGACGCAGAACATCCGGTCCACGGCCAGCAGCCGCGGAACGGTCAGGGTGAGAGCGGTCGGCGGCACGTCGTCGAACGTCGGGAAGCAGCCGTCGTCCACCTGCTGCTGCCGGCAGGTGTCGTCGAGCTCGACCACCTTGACGGCGACCGGGTCGTCGAAGTCGGCGACGGGCGGATCGTTGAACGCGATGTGGCCGTTGACGCCGATGCCCAGACAACAGATGTCGATCGGCGCCTCGTCGAGCAGGCCGGCGTACTCGGCCGCGCGCTGCTCGGCGTCGCCGTCGGTCCGCATCAGGTGGACGTCCTTGAACGGCAGCCGGTCGAAGATCGCCTCCCGCAGCCAGCTGCCGAACCGTTGGGGCGCCCCGTCAGAAAGGCCGAGATAGTCGTCCATGTGGAACGCGGTGACGCGCTCCCAGTCGATGCCGGCCTCGGCCACGAGCGCGTCGAGCATCTCCCGCTGGCTCGGCGCTGCCGCGAAGATGATCCGGACGGCGCCCTCGAAGGAGAGGCGCTCGCGGATCTCGGCCGCGATGTCGGCGGCGGCCGCGTGCCCGAGGCTGGCACGGTCGGGGAAGACGCGGACGATCGGTCTGGTCACGGATCCATCCTCTCGGTGCTCTTCTCAAGCTCCACCAATAGCAGAAGAGCACGCGCGATGTGGAACGGGTCCTTGACCGGCAGGGCGACCGTACGGTCAAGCGGTGTCCCGTACCGGTCACGCACCTGGACCCACTCGCGGCCAGGACCGGCAGGGAAGGTCGCGAACGTGTAGGCGCGAAGGCGTTCGTGCCAGCGGGCCAGTTCCGCGCCGTGCGTCGAGCGGCTCGCCAGCAGAGCGGTCGCGTACAGCGCCTCGACGTGGGGCCACCACAGCTTGGTGTCCCAGGTCTCGCGGACGAGCTGCTCGTACGGGTCGCCGAGCAGCCGGCCCCTCGGCTCGCCGCCGTCGAAGTCGGCGTACCTCAGCAGCCCGCCGGCGGCGTCGTCCCAGCCGAGGGAGAGCGCGCGGCAGGCGACCGCTGGAAGCCATCCGGGGTCGCCGAGCGCTTCGGCGACACCCGGCACGGAGTCGGCCGCGTGGACGAGGAACCACAGGCACTCGAGGACGTGGCCCGGCGTGCGGTGGCGTGCGAGCAGGGTGTCGCCGAGACCGTCAACCCGACCTTGCATCTCGGCGATGTCGTCATCCTGGCGGAACGTACCCGCGATCGTCCGCGCCGCACGGACGGCGACGTCGGCGCTGCGTTCGCTCCCGGTCGCCCGATGGACCTCCGTCGCGGTGCCCACCAGGATCATCGGCAGCGCGAACGAACGGAACTCCGGGTGGACGGGATAGGGATCGGTCCGCGGCCGCCCCGCCGCGATGCGGTCGTCAGCGGAGTGGAGCAGGCCCTCGGCCACCTGGCCCGCCTCGGGATCGCCGGCTACCCGCGCGAAGGCGGCCAGGCCCAATGACACGAAACAGTCGGCGAAGACGCTGGTGTGGTAGCCCGCACCGGGCACCGGCTCCCGCGGAGCGCCCGTGCGGTCGGTGACGTAGGCCGTCGTGACGTCCGGCAGGATCGCGTGCGTACGGACGAACCCGCTGGTGGACCGGGCGAGAGCAAGCAACCGGTCGGCGTCAAGAACGGATTGACACGGGCCCGGACCCGCCTGGGTGGAAGGGCGGAGCGTTCCGGCGGCGACCGCGTCGGCGAGGCTCGCGGTGAGCCAGATCCAGCGACCTTGCGACCAGATGTACTTGTCCGTCGACGCGAGGTGCTCGCCGCGGTTGTCCCAGCAGGTGAAGACACCGCCGTGCTCGTCGTCCGGGCCGTTGTGCAGCCACCAGGCGAGCACGTCGTCGACGAGGTGCGTACGGAGGTCGGGCCACGGGACGCCCGCCTGGTCAGGCACGGCGCGCGGCCTCGGCCTCGACGCGTGCGGGCTCGTCGTCGTCGTCCGTCGCGAGTCCCGCCACGACGGCGTCGGCATCGGCGTCGTGCCAGGGGCGAATGAACCCGACGGCCACGAAGACCAGGAACGAGCAGACGACGGGGCCCGCGACCGTGAACGTGGCCTCGAGGTTGGTACCGAGCCGGCCGATCGCGCCGGCGAACGCGTACTTCGCCAGCACGAAGACGAGCAGTCCCGCCGCCCACGAAGCGATGGCGGCGGTCGGGCCGCAGCGCCGGAAGGCGGGCAGCATCCCCAGCAGCATCGGGATCGCGATCGGACCGACGAGCGCGCCGAACCACAGGACGATGAGGCCGAGCACCCCGCCGAAGGAGTCCGCCGCCAGGGCGATGACCATCGAGAGCGCGATGAAGCAGAAGACGCTGAAGCGTCCGGCCGCGAGCTCGAACCGTCCCGACATGGACCGGGCACCCTTCCAGACCACCGGGAGGATGTCGCGGATGACGACCGCGGAGATGGCGTTGGCATCGGACGAGGTCATGGCCATCGTGTGGGCGAAGATGCCGGCGAGCACGAGTCCGACCAGGCCCTGGGGCAGCAGCTGCGTGGTCAGCAGGGCGTACGACTGGGTCGGATCCTCGAGGTTCGGGAGCAGCAGGGGCGCCGCCCACATGGGAAAGAAGAGGATGAGTGGCCAGCCGAGATAGAGCCCGGCCGAGAGCAGAGCCGCGCGGCGGGCGGAGTGTCCGGTCGGCGCGGCGATGAAGCGTTGGGCGAGGTTCCAGGTGCCGCCGTTGTACGACAACGTGGCGATGAAGACGTACGCGAGTACGAAGATGGCGGTGTACTGGCCGTGGAACGGGCGCGCGTGCCCCTCCGGCAACCGGTCCCAGATCTCCCACACCGCGGGGACCCCGCCGAGCTTGGCGAGGACCGCGACGAACAGCGAGACGCCGGCGAGCAGCTGGATGACGAACTGGCCGAGGTCGGTGAGCGCGTCCGCCCACAGACCGCCGACCGTCGAGTAGACGAGGGTGACCCCGCCGGTCAGCAGGATGCCCCACCCGAGCGGGACGCCCGCGAAGACATCCAGCAGGATCGCGGTCGCCGCCCACTTGGCTCCGACGTCGAACACCTTGAGGGCGGTGCCGCTCCAGGCCAAGAGCTGCTGGGTGGGTACGTCGAAGCGGGTGGAGAGGTACTCCAGCGGCGAGATGATCCCCAGCCGCCGGCGCAGCCGCGGCCAGCGCGGCGCGAAGGTCGCGGCACCGACGAGCATGGCGATCGTGATGGCGACGGCCCACCAGACGTACAACGTGAACCCGTCGGTGTAGGCGACCGCGGCGTAGGCGACGAACACGGCCGCGCTGTAGCCGGACATGTGGTGTGAGATCCCCGACAGCCACCAGGGCAGCCGGCCGCCCGCGACGAAGAAGTCGCGGCTGTCGTGGATGCGGGCCCGCGCCCACATGCCGATCCCGATCATCACCAGGAAGTAGCCACCGAGGACTATCCAGTCGAGCACACCCATGAGGGCCTCCGGGAAGAGCCGTCGGGTCGAACGCGTCTGCTGGCCGGTTGGCGCCCGAGTCTCCCGTGCAACCGGATGGCAGTCAAACGTTGGCAACCATCGCCGGCTGACGGCATCCTCGGGTCCGCAGGACATCCGCGGGCGATGGGGAGGCCGGTTGTGGACGCATCAGGAGGAGACGCAGCCGAGGGGCGTCGTGGGGCCGACGGCCCCGTCGGGGTGGCCCTGATCGGCGCGGGAGTCATGGGCACCGGTCATGCGGCGGCTGTGGCGGCCGACCCGCGGGCCCGGCTCGTCGGGGTGGCGAGCGTTCCGGACGACGGGGCCCGCGAGCTGGCCCGCCGCCACGCCGCCTCCGTCGCGACCGGCGACTACGAGCTGCTGCTCGCGCGTGCGGACGTCGACCTCGTGATCATCGCGACGCCCGACCACCTGCACACCGAGATCGCCGTCGCGGCAGCCCAGGCGGGCAAGGCGATCCTCGTCGAGAAGCCGCTCGCGACCGACCTCGCTGACGCGGACCGCGTGATCGCCGCCGTCGAGCGGGCGGGCGTCCCGGCGATGACGTTGTTCAACCACCGTTGGATCCCGAGCTACGCCGAGGCGCGGACGCGGATCGCGGCAGGTGCGATCGGCCGGCCCCGGCTCGCGTACGCCCGCAAGAACGACCGGATCTTCGTACCCACGAAGATGCTCGGCTGGGCCGCGGGCACGACGCCCGCATGGTTCCTGTCCAGCCACGACATCGACCTCGTGTGCTGGTACCTCGGGCCAGACGACCGGCCGGTCGAGGCGTACGCCACCAGCGTCCGCGGCGTCCTCGACGGCATGGGAGTCCACACGCCGGATGCGATCCAGGCGCAGGTGCGCTTCGCGTCCGGTGCCGTCGCGACGTTCGAGTCGTGCTGGATCTATCCCGACACCTTTCCATCGATGACCGACTCGTTCATCGAGGTGGTGGGGGAGCGTGGCGTGATCCACCTCGACCGTACGGACGACCAGCTCCAGATCGCCACCCAGGAAGGCGTCGACCATCCGCGCACCTCGATCATGCCGGTGCTGCACGGCGTACAGGCGGGCGCGCTGGCGATGGCCGACCGGCACATGGTCGACTGCCTACTCGACGGGACCAGTCCGCTCGTGACGCTGGCGGAGAGCCGTACCGTGACGGCGATCCTCGACGCCATCCACCGGTCGGTCGACAGCCGCGCCGCCGTGAGCGTCTGACCCGCACACCGCGAGGTACGGCAGCCACGCCAGCCACCGGTACCGTTCACCCGGTGAGCTCCTGGACCACGGCGCAACCCCCGGACGGCCGGGCCGGCCCGCCCGCGGACCACGCCGCCAGAGCGGCGTCGTTCGGCGCCCAGGCGGCCGCCTACGCCGACGTACGACCGGGCTACCCCGACATCGCGGTCCAGTGGGTGCTGGAGCCGGTGGCCGACGGCGAGGTCGTCCGGGTCCTCGACCTCGCGGCCGGAACCGGCAAGCTGACCGAGGCACTCGTCCGGTCCGGCGCCTCGGTGGTGGCGGTGGAACCCGACCCGGCGATGGTCGCCGAGCTTCGACGTCGCCTGCCGGGCGTACGCGCCCTGTCGGGGCGGGCCGAGGAGATCCCGCTGCCCGCCAGCGCCTTCGACGCCGTGGTGGTCGGCCACGCGTTCCACTGGTTCGACCTCGCCCGTGCTCTCCCCGAGATTGCCCGGGTGCTGCGCCCCGGTGGCGTCGTGGCCGGGCTGTGGAACTTCGAGGACGAGCGCACCGCGTGGGTCGAGGGCTTCGTCCGGGTTGCGGAGATCCCCGGCTCCCTCGCCCGGTGGCGCGCGAGTCCGGCGTTCCCGGCCGGCGAGGCGTTCGCCGAGGTGGCCACCGCGGAGTTCACGCACCACCGGCCGCACACGGTCGAGTCGGCGACCGCCCTGGTGGCGACCCATTCCCACGCACTTGTCATGGCCGATGACGAACGTGCCCAGCTCGTGGAGCGCGTTCGCGGCTATCTCCGCGAGCGGCCCGAGACCGGGTGTGGGCGATTCGAGCTGCCGGTGGTCACGGCCGCGTTCCGGACGGTCCGGGTCTAGACGTCCGCGTCGTCGGCGGCGTCCGGCGGCACGTCGCCGGTGGCGAGCCGCCAGGCGCGGGCGGCGGCGCCGGCCGCCAGCGACCGCAGCGCGTCCGGATCGATGCCCGACTCCGGTGGCGGATCGAGCAGCACCACGACCGGCTGTCCAGGACGGTCCGGAGGCAGCGGGGGGATGGGAACGGCGGGCCGCTCGCCGTCCGCGCCGGCGTACGCATCCCGTGCGACCACACCGTCCTCGCTGGGATCGGCGGGGGCAAGAGGCGTCGTCGGCGCCGCCGGGTCGGTCAGCTGGGACGTACGCCGGGCCCGCAGCGCACGGAGCACGTCGGTCCTCGACCGGCCACGGAGCAGGAGGAGCGCGAACGGGTCCTTGTCCAGCCGGTCGGCGACGAGGTAGCAGACCGCGGCGGAGTGCTTGCACGGGTCGCCCCAGTCCGGGCACGAGCACCGCGGCTGGATCTCGCCGGCCACGGGGAGCAGGGCGAGCTGGGCGCGCGCGACATCGTCGACCACCTCCGGCGGGAGCTCGCCGTCGAGCAGCGCGGCAGCCCGCCCGATCTGCGACCCGATGATGTCGAGAACCTCCGTCCACTCGTCCCGGCTGAAGGTCGGGATCCGGATCGTCACGGTGTACGGCAGCGCGCGGCTGCCCTGCACCGACGCCATCACGAGCCCCGGCGCGACGGCCAGCTCGTCGACGGCGCCGCGGCGGGCGTAGGACCGGCCGCGGGCCAGCCGCCCCGGGTCGAGGGCGGCGCGCTCCTCCAGCGCCTCGATCCAGGCCCGGCCCCACCAGGTCTGCCCGAACCCTCGGCGGCTGCCGGGCCCTCGGGCGGCCGGCGGCCGGTGGCCGGCGTCGTCGCCGGAGCGTTCCGACCACCAGGGCGTACGGCCCTCCGGAGGCTCCGTGCTCACGGCGTCGCACCCAGTGTCACGAGATCGGCCAGGTCGGCGTTGCTGAGCTCGGCCAGCCAGGTCTCGCCCGATCCGACGACCGAGTCGGCGAGCTCCCGCTTGGTCTCGAGCAGGCTGGCGATCCGGTCCTCGAGGGTGCCTTCGGTGACCAGCCGGTGCACCTGGACGGGTCGGTCCTGGCCGATGCGGTAGGCGCGGTCGCTGGCCTGGTCCTCGACCGCGGGGTTCCACCACCGGTCGAAGTGGACGACGTGGGTGGCCCGGGTCAGCGTGAGGCCCACGCCGCCCGCCTTGAGCGAGAGCAGGAACACCGGAGCCTCGCCGGCCTGGAACGCCTCGACCAGCTGCTCCCGCCGCTTCGCGCCCACGCCGCCGTGCAGGAACAGCGTGCCGACCCCGCGGGCGGCGAGGTGCGCCTGCAGGAGCCGGGCCATCTCGACGTACTGACTGAAGACGAGGACGGACTCGCCCTCGTCGAGGATCACGTCCAGCAGTTCGTCGAGGGCGGCGAGCTTGCCCGACCGGCCCGGCAGCGGCCCGGACTCGTGGAGGTACTGCGCCGGGTGGTTGCACACCTGCTTCAGCGCGGTCAGCAGTGCGAGGACGAGCCCGCGGCGGGCGATGCCCTCCGCACCCTTGATCTCGTCCATCACCTCGTCGACGACGGCCTTGTAGAGCGTGGCCTGCTCGGTGGTGAGCCCGACCACGACGTCGGACTCGGTCTTGGGCGGCAGTTCGGGTGCGATGCCGGGGTCCGACTTGCGCCGCCGCAGCAGGAACGGCCGGGTCAGCCGCGCCAGCCGGGCGGTCGCGTCCTGGTCGTGGTAGCGCTCGATGGGTACGGCCATCCGGTGCCGGAAGCGTTCGAGCGGGCCGAGAATCCCGGGCGTGGTCCAGTCGAGGATCGACCAGAGCTCGGAGAGGCGGTTCTCGACCGGAGTGCCGGTGAGCGCGACGCGCGCGGGAGCAGGGACCGCGCGAAGCGCCCGTGCGGTCCGGGCGAGGGGGTTCTTGGCGTGCTGGGCCTCGTCGGCGACGACGAGTCCCCAGTGGGCGCTGGCAAGAGCCGCGTGGTCGCGACGTACGACGCCGTAGGTCGTCAGCACCACCTCGTCGGCCGCGATGTCGTCGAGGTGCCGGCTACCGCCGTGGTAGCGGCGTACGGGA
This sequence comes from uncultured Actinomycetota bacterium, assembly GCA_963721745.1. Lineage (GTDB taxonomy): Bacteria > Actinomycetota > Actinomycetes > Propionibacteriales > Actinopolymorphaceae > Thermasporomyces. The sequence goes on from CAVRKO010000014.1 coordinate 266,998, forward strand.
GTGGCGGGCGCGAACCTCGCGAGCTCGCGCTGCCACGTCCCGAGGAGCGTCGTCGGGCAGACCACGAGGGTGGGCCCGAGCGCCAGCGAACGTCGGTGGAGGTGCAGCGCGATCAGCTGCACGGTCTTGCCGAGCCCCATGTCGTCGGCGAGGCAGCCGCCGAGTCCGAGCGAGGTCAGGTGCGCGAGCCAGGCCAGACCGCGTTGCTGGTAAGGGCGGAGCGTCGCGAGCAGGTCCTCGGGGGTCGGGACGTCGTGCTCGCCACGCGCCACGGAGAGGGCGGCGGCGAGGTCGGCGACCGGTCCGTCGGATGCGAACTCGACCCGCTCGTCGCCCACCTCGAGCTCCCCGGTGAGGGCGGCGGCGAGAGCCTGGGCCGCGCCGAGGTGTGGAGGCGTCCGGCGGCGCAGCCGGTGCAGCAGGTCGCCGTCGACCTTCACCCAGCGTCCGCGCAGCCAGAGGAACGGCCGTTTGGCCGCGGCCAGCGCGGCGATCTCGTCGTCGCTGAGCGCCTCGCCGTCGAGCATCGGCTGCCAGCGGAACTCGAGCAGCCCGTCCAGCGAGAACGCCGGTTCGCCGGCCGCGGGCGGGGCGGGTGTGCTGGCGCGGGCCTTCAGCGTGAGCCCGGACCCGAACAGCTCGGTCGGCCACAGCACCTCGACGCCCGCCCCGTCGAGTGCCTTGGCGCCGGTCGAGACCAGGTCGTCGAGGTCGGCGTCAGCGAGGTCGATCCCGGTGGGGGTCGCGGCCCCGAGGGAGGCGCCGAACGGCGGCCAGGCGCGCGTACCGCGGCGCAACGCGAGCAGCAGGTCGGTCTCGGCGCGCGAACCGAGGCGGGCGAGGACGGCGGCCGGGGCGCTCCACAGGTCGGCGACGCTGACGAGCAGGCTGGGGTCGGTGCTGCTGCGCAGCTGGAACACGCCGCGGAACCGGCCTTCGGATCGCTCGGGCGGCCCGGTCGACCCGGATCGCTCGGTCGACTCGGATCGCTCGGGCGACTCGGCCGCCGCGGCTGCCGGCGTACGGCCGGACTCGCCGGTCTCGGCAGGTGCGTCGTCGTGGCCGGCGCTCGGGGGCTCGATGCGCAGGACCAGACGCGCACCCTGGTGTGCGCCCAGGTCGGCCTCGTCGAGCCACGCGGTCGACCCCTCGAGCGGCACCGGCTCGGGCCGGGCGAACGCCTCCGCGCCGGGCGTGGCGTCGTCACCGCGGGCCAGTGTGTCGGCGATGGCGTCCCAGAACGCGCGGACGAGCGACTCCGGCGAGGCGATCCGCAGGGGACCAGGCCCGCCGGGTCGGGGGATCGCGTGCGCGACGACGGGCATCGCCGCGGCCAGCTGGCGGAGCCAGGCGTACTCACCCGCGTCGAGTGGCCCGGCCCGCCACGCACCCAGGCCGCCGTCGCTCCGCGCGGGGACGAGCTTGCCGCGGGCGACCACGCCGAGGCCGGCGACAGCCGCCGCCGCCCACGCGCGGTGGGAGTCGGTCGCCTGCGGATCGGGCGGCGACGTGAGGACGGAGAGTGCCTCGCCCACGGGCAGCAGCCGGGCCGGCAGGATGGACCGGCGTACGCGCGAGCCGGCCGGGAGGACGAGTTCGACGGTGCTGTCGGCGGCGTCCGTCGAGCGCTGGGAGGAGCTCCAGAGCGCCAGCTGCCCGGCCCGGGGTGGGTCCGCCGGAACGAAGACCGCCTCGAGGTCCCTCGACACCCTCGCCAGCCTAGTGAGACCCGCCGACACGCCGCCGGGTCGCCTGCGTGGGCCAGCGGCGCCAGCCGTCGTCTGCGGACAAGGAGCGTCAGCCGCCGTCCGCGGGACCCTGTGCGGCCTCGCGCCAGGAGTCGGGCAGCGCGTCGAGCGCTTCGCGGTACGCCCCGGCGTCCGGTAGCGCGGAGGCCGGATCGTTGCCGCTCACCTGGGTGGAGAGGGCGTACGCCAGTGCGTGCACCACCTCGTCCCGCTCGAGCCCGGTGTCGAGGAGACGTTGGGCGGTGGTCCACACCTCGGGCGGGTCGCCGAACCACAGCTGGCGCGCGAGCAGGAGGTGGAGCTGCAGGTGCGCGCGGATGTCGACGCCTTCGTGCACCGGGTCGGCCGACGGGTCGGAGAGGAGGGCGGAGTACTCCGGGTGTTCGGACGCGACGATCCGCCGAACCTGGTCGTCGTCCCTCGCGTCGAAATCGGGTGCGGGCAGGACGGGAAGAGCGAACATCCGCCTGGCGAAGACGTCGTCCACGTCGTCTCGGGTCGGGTCGATGTCCGCGACGAGCGCCTCGACCGTCGCCCGGGCCGGCCCCCAGCGCTCGGGATCGCGGTAGGCCTCGGGGAACTGCTCCCCGAACGTCTCGACGGCCTGCAGCGTCTCGGCGAGCGCACCCTCGGAGAGGCCGGTACGCCCGGCGGCGAATCGCACCCAGGCGGCGAGCACGGCAGGAACGTGAGGGATGTGGGGCGCGTCGAGCAGTCCCGTCATCGGCAGCCAGCCGAGGAGGAAGACCTCTGTCTTGGTCGGGCTGACCCGCAGCGGCTGGCCGCGGTCCTGGTCGGCGCCGTAGCCGACCAGTTCGACGGCGAGCGCCTCGGCCGCGGCGGGCGGGAGTTCCGCCGCCTCCGGCGCGGAGACGAACTCCTGGACGAGAGCCGCGCGGCCCTCGTCGGACCACTCGGGCGGTTCGGCACGTACGCCGCCCTCGGGCAGCGCGCGGACCCGGGACAGCAGCAACGCGTGCAGCTGCCGGAACGAGTCGCTGACCGGTGGGTCGGTGGTCTGGTCGGTGGTCGACACGGCGTCGAGCAGCATCGGCCGGAGCGTCGCCGGATCCGCCTCCGCGAGAACGAGCTGGGGGTCCTCCGCCGCGGTCGCGCGCACCTGTTCCATCAGGTCCGCCGCCTCGCCCGCCGCCCAGATGTCCTTGGCGATGCCGCCGAGGCTGTGGTCGACGAGGACGACGAGGGCGTGTGGTGGCTCGTCGGCGTAGGCGAACGACATGATCACCTGCGTCGCGTCGCCGAACTCCTCGTCGAAGGTGAAGCACTGCCGCACGCCTGCACGGCCCACCTGGTCGCTCCACGGGGGTGTGGCGTGCCCGAGTCCGGCGAGCTGGTCCAGACCGTGCTGGGCGGCCTCGGCGAGTGCGGGCTCGCCGACGGCGGCCAGGCCGCGCAGCAGTGCGGCGGCCTCGGGTGTGGCCGCCTGCTGCGCCCGGGACACGAGGGCCGGGCCCCACCCTGCCCCGGACGGCTGCTGCCACCAGGTGCCCGCAACGCTCGACGCGAACCCCTCGACGTCGAGGGCGGACGGCAGGGTGAGCAGCTGAGGAGCGGCCCGCAACACGTCGTCGACGAACGACTGCACCGGATCAGTCCTTTCCGCACCGGAGCTCCGGCGCTGGGCGCGGCGACGGTCGGAGGGGCGCCGCTGGTCGCGACGCCGCCCGCGGCTTCGTGGGCTCATGGACCGAGCCTTGCAGAACCGTACGCGCCAGAGATGTCGGGGTCCGCCGCCCAGACCTTCGACGCGCGAGGTCACAACCCGGACTCAACGGACGTCGCGCCGCCGACATCGGGGGTGCGCTACCCTGAGCGCATGCGAGTGGCTCTCCTCCTTAGCGAGCCGCGCTGACCTGCAGCGGGTGCTCTCCCAGCACCGCGTCGGCGTGGCAACCCCTCCTGTGCGAGGGGTTTCTTCATTCCTGGGGTCGCACCGCCGCGAGCGAGCCGTTCCCACCGAGTCCTCTCACCGAGCCTCAGACGTCCTAACGGAGCACGACGATGACGCAACCCAGTCCTGACGGTACGGGCGCCACTGGCGGCACCCGCGGCCAGGCCGGCGCTGACACCCGGCCCGCCGAGGACTCCGGGCGCCCGGCCACGCCGTCCGACCGCGACGGGTACGACTTCGGGACGATCCAGAGCAAGTGGCTGCCGGTCTGGCAGCGGATGGACCCGTTCCGGGCCGACCGGCTCGCCGGAGACGACGCCGACGCGGAGCCCGACACCCGGGAGCGGCGCTACCTGCTCGACATGTTCCCGTACCCCTCGGGCGACCTGCACATGGGTCACGGCGAGGCCTACGCGTTCGGCGACCTGGTGGCGCGGTACTGGTTCCAGAAGGGCTACAACGTCCTGCACCCGATCGGCTGGGACGCCTTCGGGCTGCCCGCCGAGAACGCCGCGATCCGGCGCAACGCCCACCCGGCCGAGTGGACCCACGCCAACATCGAGACGCAGGCCGAGTCGTTCAAGCGCTACGGCGTGTCGTTCGACTGGACCCGCCGCCTGCAGACCTGCGACCCCGACTACTACCACTGGACCCAGTGGCTGTTCCTGCGCTTCTACGAGCGGGGCCTGGCCTACCGCAAGGCGTCGCTCGTCAACTGGTGCCCCAAGGACCAGACGGTGCTGGCCAACGAGCAGGTCATCCAGGGCAACTGCGAGCGCTGCGGGTCGGCGGTCACCAAGCGCGAGCTGACCCAGTGGTACTTCAAGATCACCGACTACGCCCAGCGCCTGCTCGACGACATGGAGCCGCTGGAGGGCGCCTGGCCCGAGCGGGTGCTGACCATGCAGCGGAACTGGATCGGGCGGTCCGAGGGTGCGTACGTCGACTTCGTGATCGACGGCCGGGACGAGCCGGTCACGGTCTTCACCACGCGTCCGGACACCCTGTTCGGAGCGACGTTCTTCGTGGTGGCGGCCGACGCCCGGCTGGCCGGCGAGATCTGCGCGCCCGCCCAGCGAGAGGCGTTCGAGGCCTATCTCGAGCAGGTCAAGCGCGAGACCGAGGTCGAACGCCTGTCGACCGAGCGCGACAAGACAGGCGTCTTCCTGGGCGTCCACGCGACCAACCCCACCAACGGCGAACGGATCCCCGTCTACGCCGCCGACTACGTACTGGCCGACTACGGCACCGGCGCGATCATGGCCGTCCCGGCACAGGACCAGCGGGACTGGGACTTCGCCACGGCGTACGACCTGCCGATCGTGCGCACCGTGGCGCCGCCGGAGGGGTTCGACGGCGAGGCGTACGTCGGTGAGGGTGTGGCGATCAACTCCGCCAACGACGAGGTGAACCTCGACGGGCTGGGCGTGGCCGAGGCGAAGTCCCGCATCATCGACTGGCTGGAGGGCAAGAGGCTGGGCCGTGGCGCGATCACCTACCGGCTGCGCGACTGGCTGATCTCGCGGCAGCGGTTCTGGGGCTGCCCGATCCCGATCGTCCACTGTCCGGCGTGCGGCGAGGTGCCGGTGCCCGACGACCAGCTGCCGGTGGAGCTGCCCGACCTGCGCGGTGCCGACCTGTCGCCCAAGGGCACCTCGCCGTTGGCGGCCGCGGCCGACTGGGTCGCCGTCGAGTGCCCGAAGTGCGGCGGCCAGGCCCGTCGCGACACCGACACGATGGACACGTTCGTCGACTCCTCGTGGTACTACCTGCGCTACTGCTCGCCGGGCTTCGAGGACGGTCCGTTCAACCCTGACGACGTACGCCGGTGGATGCCGGTCGACCAGTACGTCGGCGGAGTCGAGCATGCGATCCTGCACCTGCTGTACAGCCGGTTCTTCACCAAGGTCCTGCACGACATGGGCGCCGTCGACTTCACCGAGCCATTCAGGGCGCTGCTCAACCAGGGCCAGGTCATCAACCAGGGCAAGGCGATGAGCAAGTCCCTGGGCAACGGCGTCGACCTCGGTGAGCAGCTCGCGCACTACGGCGTCGACGCGATCCGGCTGACGATGGTGTTCGCCGGTCCGCCCGAGGACGACATCGACTGGGCCGACGTGTCACCGGCCGGGTCGCTGAAGTTCATCCAGCGGGCGTGGCGCCTCGCCGGCGACGTCGCGAGCGAGCCGGGCACGGACCCGTCCGGGGGCGACCGCGCGCTGCGCAAGTTGACGCACAAGACGATCCGCGATTTCACCGAGCACGTCGAGGCGTTCAAGTTCAATGTCGGCGTCGCCCGGCTGATGGAGCTCACGAGTGCCGTCCGCAAGGCGATCGACGGCGGTCCCGGACCGGCCGACCCGGCCGTCCGCGAGGCGGTGGAGGTGCTGGCGGTGATGCTCAGCCTGGTGACGCCGTACACCGCCGAGGACATGTGGGAACGCCTCGGCCACGAGCCCACCGTGGCGCTGGCCGGCTGGCCGTCCTACGACGGGGAGCTGGCCGCCGCGGAGTCGGTCACCGCGGTGGTGCAGGTCGCCGGCAAGCTGCGGGACAGGTTCGAGGTCTCGCCGGACGTCACCGAGGACGAGCTGCGGGAGCGTGCTCTCGCGTCGGAGAAGGTGCAGAACGCGCTGGGCGGACGCGAGGTGCGCAAGCTGATCGTCCGCGCGCCGAAGCTCGTCAACATCGTCCCGGCGTAGGAGCCGCATCCGAAGGAGGGCCCAGGGAGCTGTCGAACGGCAGACCCTGGTCCTCTTCCGTCACGGGGCGCGCCAGCGCCCGGTCATGCCCGGTTCGGCGTAGCGGTCGTACTCAACAGTTCGCGCAGTTCGGCGGCCTCCGGAACGCCGATCGTGGCGTAGAGGTCGTGCGCCTGCTGCCACCGCCGGCGAGCCTCGCCAAGGTCGCCGACGGTCCGGGCGATGTCGCCGAGGTGGCGCAGTGCCAACGCCTCTCCGAGCCGGTAGCCGGTCTCTTGGTGCAGCGACAGCGCTTCGAGGGCGGTGCTCCGGGCTGCCTCCGGCTCGCCGCGGGCCAGCCGCACCTCGGCCAGGACCGACGTCGCCCGGCCCGCCATGATCCGACCACCCGTCTCCTGCGCGATCTGGACGCAGAACTGGAGATCGGCCATCGCATCCGCCAGCCGGCCCAGCCGGACCTGCGCCGTGGCTCCTCCCAACAGGCTCCCGAGGCCGTCGCTCAGGCTGTCGCTGGCGCGGGCGATCTCGGCGGCCCGGCGGAACTGGTCGAGTGCGGTGCGGAAACGCCCGTTCCGGAGCTCGATCGAGGCGAGCGTGGAGAGGGTCGCCACCTCGTAGGTCGGGTTCTTCAGGGCGCGTGCCGTCGCAAGGGCCCTGTCGGCGGAGCCGCGCGCCTGTGTGAGCCGTCCGGAGTCCAGGTCGAGGTTCGCCAGGGTGTCGTACGCGCAACACAGGTCGAACGGCTGGTCGAGCGACTCCAGCTGGTCGAGCGCCCGGTCCAGGTGGGTCCGCGCCGTGTCGAAGTTCCCACGCAGCCAGTGGGTCTCGCCGAGGTGGAGCAGGTACTTGACGACTGGACGCCCGGAGCTGGCCGCCAGGGCCAGCTCATGTGCCCGCGTCTGGTGCTCGAGCGCGAGGTCCAGCCGCCCCATCCGGAGGTAGACGAGGCCGAGGTTGCCCGTGTACGCCGCCTCACCGTCGCGGTCTCCGACCGACCGGGCGACCGCGCGGGCGGCGTCGAACCGCTCGGTGGCCTCGTCCAGCTGACCCTGGTGGAGATGCACGCCCGCGAGGGTGTTGAGGAAGGCCATCTCGCCCTCCCGCCAGCCGAGCCGCTCGCACTGGATGCGGCCGGCCTCGCCGTGCTCCTGGGCGGCGGGGTAGTCGCCCGTGTACATCGACAGGTACGCGAGGCTCTGGCTGCAGGCGGCCAGGCCGTAGCCATCCGACTCCGCGGCCGCTGCCTGCCGGCCGGCACCGGCGACGCTGAGCCATTCCGCCAGGTGCTCCCGGTTGGCGAAGTAGCCGCGAAGCGCATCGGCGAGCAGCCACGCGACGGCGGGGACCACGTCGACGGCCGCCGTCACGGCCGCGGCGAGACCGGCTTCCTCGGCGTCGAGCCAGTCCAGTGCGTCCTGTGCGGTGCCGAACCTCGCCGCTGCCTGATTGTCGGCGGCCTGATTGTCGGCGGCCTGCTTGTCGGCGGCCTGTAGCTTGTCGGCGGCCTGATTGTCGGCGGCCTGTTCGTCGGTGGCGAGTGAGGTAGCGGCGACGTCGGCGGGGATCCTGATCAGGTGCGGCAGCCATGCGGTGATGGCCTCGCGGGCGGTTCGGGCGTACCACCGCAGGAGCCGGGAGACCGCGGCGCGTCCATGCTGGTCCCCGTCCGTCGCGGCCGAACGATCGAGGGCGTAGAGACGCATCAGGTCGTGGAACGCGTACCGATCGGCGCCACGCTGCACGAGCAGGTGCGCGTTCGCGAGCCGGGCGAGCAGGCGGGAGGCCTCCCCGGGACCGATGTCGGCGATCGCCGTCGCACCGTCGACCCCGAAGTCGGGTCCGGGGACGAACCCGAGCAGCCGGAACAGTCGTTGCGCTCCAGGGTCGAGCCGGTCGTAGGAGAGGTCGAAGACGGCCCGGACGGCGGTCCGCTGGTCGCCTTCCAGCTCCAGGGCGCCGAGACGGTCGCCGGCCTGGAGCTGCTCGGCATGGTGGGCGAGAGAACGAGCGGGGCTCGCCAGGAGGTACGCACCACTGATGCGGAGCGCGAGCGGAAGGCCGTCGCAGAGCTTCGCCAGCTGGACGGCGGCGTCGTACTCGCCCTGGATCCGGTCCTGGCCGAGGATGTGGCCGAGCAGCGTGACGGCGTTGGCCGTCCCGAGCCGGTCGAGTTCGAGCGGCCTCGCGCCCTCGAGCGCGATCAGGCCACCCAACCGGTCGCGGCTGGTGACCACGGCCACGCAGCCCGGTGACCCCGGGAGGAGCGGGCGGACCTGAGCGGCGTCGACGGCGTTGTCGAGGACCACGAGCACGCGCCGACCTGAGAGCAGCGTCCGGTAGGCCGCGGCCGCCTCGTCCTCGTCGAGCGGGACCTGGTCCGGCGGCATCCCCAGTGCACGGAGGAACTGCGCGAGGACGTCGATCGGCTCTCGCGGTGGTGTCGGCGCGAAGCCGCGGAGGCTGGCGTACAGCTCGCCGTCAGGAAACCGGTCGACCACGCGGTGCGCCCACTGCACGGCGAGGGTCGTCTTGCCGGCCCCACCGACGCCCGCGATCGTTCCGATCCGCAGGCCGTCGGGGGCCTGCGGGTCCTCCCCCTGCAGGAGAAGGTCGAGGTGGCGAAGCTCGGCCTCGCGCCCGGTGAAGTCCACGACGCCCGCGGGCAGCTGGTGGGGTACGACGGGAGGCGCTTCGGTACGCGGTCGGACCGTCGGGCGCTCCGGTGCGGCCGGCACGTCCAGGTCGGGGTCGGCGCGCAGGATCTGCTGGTGGAGGTCGCGAAGTGCGGCGGTGGGCTCGACGCCGAGCTCGTCGTCCAGGAGGCGCCGCAGCTGGTGGTACGCCGCGAGCGCGTCGGCCTGGCGGCCCGAACGGTAGAGCGCCAGCATCAGCTGTCCCCAGAGCCGCTCGCGGTAGGGGTGGGCGGCGCTGAGCTGCTGGAGTTCGGCGACGAGCTCCGCGTGCCGTGCGAGCGCCAGGTCGGCCTCGATCCTGGACTCCATCGTCGAGAGCCGGCCCTCCTCCAGCCGCTCGACCTCGGCCTGGACGGTGGCGGTGACCGGGACGTCGGCGAGAGCCGGACCCCGCCACAGGTCGAGGGCCTCGCCGAGCAACTCCCGCGCGGAGGCGACGTCGTTGCGGCGGAGGGCGGTCTCACCCTGACGGGCGAGGTCCTCGAACCTGGCGGCGTCGATGTCGTCGGGGGAGAGGTCCAGCTCGTAGCCCGGTTGGCGGGTACGCAGGACCTCGCCGTCGGAGTCCCCGAGCAGCCGGCGGAGCCGTCCGACGTACCCGTGCACCTGGTTCACCGCGCCACGGGGCGGCCGGTCGGGCCACAGCTCGTCGACGATCCGGTCGACCGAGTGCGGACGGCTTCTGCCGATGGCGAGCAGGGCGAGCAGCGACCGCCACTTGGGTGCGCCGAGGCGCTGCCACTCCTGCTCGTGTCGTACCTCCAGCGGCCCCAGGATCCGGATGCGCATGGTCCTCCCTCGTGGGCGCACCCTCACGGGCGGCCCGGCCATCCCAGCTGTACCTGGCGCGCGTTCAGGTTGGCTACAGGTCGTCTCCAGCTGTGATCCAGAGCAGTGAACCAGGGTGGGGCGTGCTCGGGCAGACGCGGGGTCAGCCCGAAACCAAGGAGGAAGTTCCCATGCTCGCAGGAATTGTCAGGGGCGTCGCCGCCGGAGCGTTCGGACTGCTCGTGGCCGCCGCTCCGGTCCTCACCGCGACCGCGCAGGCGCAGACGACGCCGCGCGGCCCCGAGACCGCCTACTCGTACGAGTGGAACAACGCGAAGGCGTCAGCAGCACCGACGGGTGACTACTACTGCGCCCACACCACCGGATCGCTGGTCTGCTTCAAGCCGGACGGCGACAAGATCTACGTCAAGGACACCAAGGGCGACCACTACTCGGCGGTCATGCGGTGGTACACCGACTACGGCCGCTGGGGCACCTGCCGTAACGCGCTCGGTTCGGGCAAGTGGGGTGTGTGCGACAAGGACTTCGCGGAGCAGAGCCATTACCTCGCCTTCCGTGCCACCCGGTACAACGGCCAGACCAAGGCCTGGGTGGACCCGCAGTCCGAGGAGGCCACGATCAGCACCTGGCGGTGAAGCCGAACTGTCGCTTCGCTCCGCGGACCGACCCGCGACGCTCGCGAGGTGTTCCCGGTGCTCCCCGGTCGGCCGGGGAGCACCGGCGCATCGGCGCACCGGCATCGGTCGGCCGGTTACGGATTCTGGAGTGCACGGCAACGAGATCCTGGGGTAGTCTTCCGGGCATGTCGGTGGCTCTCCTCCTTATCCGGCCGCGCTGACCTCCAGCGGGTGCACAGCACCGCGTCAGCGTGGCGAACCCCTCCTGCGTGAGGGGTTTTCTCATGTCCGGCCACCGGCGATCGGCGCACTGTGGCGATCGCACGTCCGTACCCGAGGCGGTCCACGATGACGACGAGCGACCCAGACTTCACTCCCACCGGATTCCGTTACACCGGCGAGACGGCCGGTCAGGTCGAGGCGCGTTGGCAGTCCTACTGGGACGCGCACGGCACGTTCCGAGTCTCCAACCCGGCCGGCTCCCTGGCGCCGCAAGGCGACCTTGACAACGACGTCAGGCCGAAGTTCTACGTCCTCGACATGTTCATCGGACCGTCCGGCTCGATGCACGTCGGCCACCCGCTCGGCTACGTCGCGACCGACGTCTACGGCCGCTACCTGCGGATGCGGGGACACCGGGTGCTGCACGCGTTCGGGTTCGACGCGTTCGGACTTCCGTCCGAGCAGTACGCCATCAGGACCGGGCAGCACCCGAAGGTCACGACGGAGCAGAACATCGCGACCATCCGCGCACAGCTGAACCGCCTCGGGCTGGCGCACGACGACCGACGTGGTGTCTCGACGACGGACGTCCCGTTCTACCGCTGGACCCAGTGGATCTTCCTGCAGCTCTTCCAGTCGTGGTACGACGACGAGCAGGACCGGGCCCGCCCGGTCGCGGACCTCGTGGGAGAGCTGGAGTCCGGCGCGCGCACGACGCCGGACGGGCGGCCGTGGTCGGCACTGTCGGAGCCCGAGCGCCGTACGGTCGTCGACGCGCACCGGCTGGCCTATCTCGCCGAGGTCGACGTCAACTGGTGTCCGGGCTTGGGCACCGTGCTGGCCAACGAGGAGGTCACCTCCGACGGCCGGAGCGAGCGCGGCAACTTCCCGGTCTACCCGCGCAAGCTGCGGCAGTGGATGCTGCGGATCACGGCGTACGCCGACCGGCTGCTGGCCGACCTGGAGCTGCTGGACTGGCCCGCGTCCACGAAGGCCCAGCAGCGCAACTGGATCGGCCGGGCGCAGGAGGTGTCCGACGACGGCACGGAGACGGTGACGTACCGGCTGCGCGACTGGATCTTCAGCCGCCAGCGCTACTGGGGCGAACCGTTCCCGATCGTCTACGACGAGCACGGTCCGGTGGCACTGCCCGAGTCGATGCTGCCGGTCGAACTGCCCGAGACGGCCGACTACGCACCGACGACGTACGACCCCGAGGACGCCGCGTCGGCTCCGGAGGCACCGCTCGACCGGTTGCCCGACTGGGTGTCCGTACGCCTCGACCTGGGCGACGGCCCACGCGACTACCGGCGCGAGACCCACACGATGCCGCAGTGGGCGGGTTCGTGCTGGTACGAGCTGCGCTACCTGGATCCCGACAACGACACGGCGTTCTGCGATCCGGCCAACGAGCGCTACTGGATGGGCCCGCGGGACGTGCACGACGGTGGTGGCGTCGACCTGTACGTCGGCGGGGGAGAGCACTCGGTCCTGCACCTGCTGTACGCGCGGTTCTGGCACAAGGTGCTGTTCGACCTCGGGCATGTCTCGAGCCGCGAACCCTTCCGCCGGCTGGTCAACAACGGCTACATCCAGGCGTACTCCTATACCGACGCGCGCGGGATCCACGTAGCGGCCGACGAGGTCGAGGAGCGCGCGGGTGCGTACTTCTGGCACGGCCAGCCGGTGCACCGCAGCCTCGGCAAGATGGGCAAGAGCCTGCGCAACATGGTGACGCCGGACGAGATGTGCGAGGAGTACGGCGCGGACACGTTCCGGGTGTACGTCATGTCGACGGGACCCCTGGAGGCATCCCGCCCGTGGGACACGAGAGGCGTGGTCGGTGTCCAGCGGTTCCTGCAGCGGGTCTGGAGAACCGTCGTCGACGAACAGACCGGGCAGCCGCGGGTGGTGGACGAGGCCCCGTCGACACCGACGAGAACCCTTGTGCACAAGGCGGTCGAGGCCGTACGCCGCGACATCGAGGAGCTGGCGTTCAACACCGCGATCTCCCGGCTGATGGAGCTGTCCCGCCAGCTCGCCGCGCTCGAATCCGTGCCACGGGAGGCGGCGGAGACGCTGGTCCTGTTGCTGGCGCCGTTCGCGCCGCACCTGGCGGAGGAACTGTGGAACCGGCTGGGCCACGGATCCTCGCTGGCGTACGAGCCCTATCCCGACGCCGACCCCGCACTCCTGGTGGAACACACCGTCACCTGTGTGGTGCAGGTGGCCGGCAGGGTACGCGACCGGATGCAGGTGTCACCGGACGTCGGTGAGCAGGAGCTACGTCAACGCGCCCTTGCGTCGGAAAAGGTACGTGCGACGTTGGACGGCCGCGGTGTGGCGACCGTCGTCGTACGCGCGCCCAGGCTGGTGAACGTCGTGCCCGCCTAGGCCATGGCTGGCAATGCCGGGCCGGCTCCCAGATCGGCCCCGCATTACCAGCCACGCCCCAGTCTCGGAGCGGCTCAGGCCTGGACGCCGGTCTCCGCGAGCAACCGGTCGGGCTGGAAGGCGTACGCCACCATCCAGTCCGGTCGCACGCGCAGGTAGGCGATCTCGTCACCCCAGGTGGTGGGCGAGCTGCCGTAGTGTCCGACCAGGTGCTCCTCGATCGCGGGCCAGTCCGGATGGTCCTGGGGAACGAACTCGGCCGTTCCGTGGACGAACACGCCGAGGTCGTCGCCGCGGATGTGGGCGACGCTGACTCCGGGACGGGCCCGCAGGTGGGCGACCTTCACGGCAGTTGCCGACGTGGTGAAGTTCCAACGGCCGTGCAGGAAGTGGCCGTCGAGCCCGCTGATCCGGGGTTCGCCTCGCGCGGTGACGGTGGCCACGGCGAGCGTGCACATGCCGGCGAGGACGCTGGTCAGTTGGCGAGCGGTCAGGGTGCGCTCGCCCGGGGTCACGATCGAACGCAGGTGCGCGCTCGAACGCGGCAGAGAGGTGTCGAGCAGGGTCTGGAGCTGCTCGAGCTCGGTGTCCGTCTCGTACATGTGGCCATGCTTCCCCAACCCACCGACAGTCCGCGAGGAAACTCCCGAGCCGGTGCGAGCCTCGGGCCGGCTTCGAGACCGTGGCGGTCGTGGCGGTCGTGGCGGGCTCCGGCCCGGCGGCCGTACGGAGCGGAGGGCATACCCTAGGCCCTCGTGACCCTGGGTGCGGACTCTCGACGTGTGGCGCTAGCCGCGATCGCTGACCGTTACCACATCCCGGCCGAGGACATCGCCCCCGCGCCGTCACCGGGGGCGGCCAACCACGTCTACTTCCTGGGCGACCACCTCGTACTCCGGATCCCCCGTGGCGGCGGGGCGCGACTCGCCGAGCTGGCGAAGGAGGCGACCGTCATCCCGGCAGTGCGGCGCGCGGGCGTGCGCACCCCTGCGGTCGTGACCTACGACGAGAGCTGCACGGTGGTGAGCGTGCCGTACCTCGTGGTCGAGCGGGTGCGCGGCCGCGACCTCGCCGCCCTGGGCATCCCGCTCGGTGTGGCGGCCGGTGCCTACCACGAGGTCGGACGCAGCCTGGCGCGCCTGCATCGGCTCACGCGAAGCACCGTCGGCCCGCTCCCCGGCCTCCGGACGGATGAGGACGGAGATCCGCGTACGGCCGTCGACGCGCTGGCGGCCGCCTCCTACATCGACGCCGATGCCGCGCGCTGGCTGACGGGTTGGTTCGACCGGCTGGCCGCCTGGCGGCCGGCGGAGGTCGAGACCGTCGTCATCCACGGCGACGCCTCGCCAACGAACATCGTCGTCGACGGTACGGTCCTCGACGCGTTCGGCAGCGGTCCGGGCGGCGCGGGGCCTGGTTTCGAGGCGCCGGCAGGTGCCGCGCCCGGGCTCGACTCAGCGGTGCTCGTCGACTGGGGTGACGCGGCGTGGGCCGATCCCGCGGTCGACTTCGCCAAGATCCCGTTGCGCGCGGTGCCGTTCGCGCTCGAGGGCTACCTCTCGGGTCTCGGTGCGCGGGCCCGCCGGGAGGCGATGCGTACGTGGGCGGCGCGGGTGCTGTGGTACCACCTGAGCTGGGCGCTCCACCGGTTGCCGCAGGAACCCCGTTCCGACGAGCGCACCTGGACGGCGCCACCTGCGAGCCGGCTGCTGGAGGTACTCCGGTTCTTCGCCAGCTCGCCGCCCGACCCGTGGCCGTCGCTGGCGTGAACGGGCCGCCTGGCTGAGCTTGGGGCTTGCGCCCGCGGCTCGGCGGTGGACGCGGTCGGCAGCTTTTCGTCCACAACCGGCGATTCGGCGTCTCTGTCCCCAGCCTGACGGTGCTCCGCCCGCCGTGGTGGTTGATCTTCGTAGCGTCGCCGGTGTGCTTCGTCGCCGTTCTACCCCGCATGGCCGAGCTCTCCAGCGCGGCCGGACCCGCCAGCCCAGGAAACCTCGCCGGTCTGGTCCCGAGGATGCCGCCCGGGCGCTCGAGCGGCTGCGGGTCCTGCGCCTGTCTCGCCAGGCTGCCGACGGATCGCCCGGGTGGGTGCCGGAGCGCGACAGGTCGACGGATGACGACGCGGAGGACCGTGCCGAGCCGGCCCGCGGCACCTCGCCGCCGCCGGGTGTGACGACGGGGGAGATGCCGGTGTACCCACGGGAGGCTGAGGGCCCACAGGACGGCCAGGGCTCGCAGGACGAGAGCGAAGGTGCGCCCAGTCCGGTGCGAGGTCTGCGCGAACACGGCGGACGGGGTCGACTCGCTATGGCCGCTGACACGCTCGCGCTGTCCTGGGGACTCCGCCGGGGGCACGTCGTCATCGTCGCGGTGATCCTCACGTTGGCCGTGATCGGCGCCGGCGTGATGGTGCTGCGGGAGCGTCCCGTCCGCGAGGAGGTAGGGCCACCGGTCGACCGCGCCGCGACGGTGCTGCCGAGCAGCGGGGCGGCGGGAAGTCCCCGGGCGCGTGCCTCGCCGAGTCCGTCGTTCCTCGTGGTTCACGTGGCCGGCAAGGTGCGCAGTCCGGGCGTCATCCGCCTGCCGGCTGGCTCGCGGGTCGTCGACGCCGTGACCCGGGCCGGTGGGCCGGTCGCGGGCGTCGACCTGGCGGCGCTCAACCTCGCCCGCCCGCTCACCGACGGCGAGCAGATCCTCGTCGGCGTGACGCCGCCTCCCGGGGCACCTGCCGCAGGCGCCACGACCGGCGGCGGACCGGTCGTCGGCGGGACGGCGGGCGGGATGGTCGACCTCAACACCGCGACGGCCGATCAGCTCGAGGAACTGCCGGGCGTCGGACCGGTCCTCGCCCAGCGCATTCTCGACTTCCGGGCGGACCAGGGCGGGTTCACCACCATCGACGAGCTGCAGGGCGTGACGGGCATTGGTGACCGGACGTTCGCCGACCTTCGCGACCTCGTGACCGTGTCGTGAGCGTGCACGAGATGGTGCCGTCCACGGCATCGGAGGAGACCGGCGGTGGTCAGGAGCCGCTCACCGATGCGCGGCTCGTACCCCTCGCCCTGACGGCGTGGTGCTGCGCTCTGGTCGTCCCGCTGCTCCCGCGGCCGGCGGCCGTGGTCGCCGCGATCGCCCTTGCCGCGTTGGCGATTCCGGTCATCCTGGCGGACCGGCGCAGGGATCCGAGTGCCCGCATGACGACCGTTGCCGTGCTCTGCCTCGGCGGAGCGGCCTGCACGCTCGTGACCGCTGCACACGTCTCGGTCACGAGGAGCGGACCGATCCCGGTGCTGGCGGCCGACGCGGCCGTCGCCACGGTCGACGTACGCGTGCGCACGGATCCCAGACCGCGCGAGGCCGGCCGTTTCGGCACGGCCTACGTCGTGATGGAGGCCGATGCCGTCCGGGTGACCTGGCATGGCGACATCACCCGGGTCAGCACCCCGGTCGTGGTGACGGCGCCACAAAGCTGGTCCGCCGTCCGTCCCGGAGAGCTGGTCCGCACCGTGGCGAGGTTGTCGCCCGCCGAACGTGGGGAACGTCCCGCCGCCGTCCTCGCCGCGCGGTCCCCGCCGGTCCTTCTGGAGCCCGCCGGGTGGCTCGACCGGGCCGCGGCAGACCTGCGCGCCGGGCTCCGCGACGCCGTGGCCGACCTCCCCGCCAGGGAGCGCGGGCTCGTGCCCGCTCTGGTGGTCGGCGACGAGTCGCGGATGCCGCCGAGTCTCGTCGACGACTTCCAGACCGCTGGCCTGTCCCACCTCACGGCGGTGTCCGGTACCAACCTCACGATCGTGCTGGCCTTCGCGCTCTCCCTGGCGCGGTGGGCCGGGCTGCGCTCCTGGGGACTCCCCGCCCTCGGTGTGGCATGCGCAGTGGTGTTCGTCGTGGTGGCGAGGCCCGAGCCCAGCGTGCTTCGGGCCGCAGCCATGGGCCTGGTCGGGCTCGCCGGACTGGCGGCAGGCTCACGCCGGTACGGCCTCCCGGCCCTGGCAACGGCCGTCGTGGCACTCCTTCTGATCGACCCATGGCTCGGTCGAAGCTACGGCTTCGCCCTGTCCGTCCTCGCGACGGCGGGAATCCTCCTGCTCGCACCCGGCTACACCGACGCGACGGCGCGGTGGCTCCCTCGCTTCGCCGCCGCGGCCGTGGCGGTGCCGGTGGCGGCGCAGCTCGCCTGCACGCCGGTGGTCGCGGTTCTGTCGGGGTCCGTCAGTGTGGTCGCGGTGGGAGCGAACCTGCTGGCCTCTCCGGCCGTCGCTCCCGCCACGGTGCTCGGCCTGGTGGCGACACTGCTCGCTCCGCTCAGCGTGGACCTGGCAGCCGTGCCGGGTCGGCTCGCGGGCTACGCCGCTCGCTGGATCGTCGAGGTCGCGACCGTTGCGGCGGACACGCCCGGGGCGAAGTTCGCCTGGCCGGCGTCCGTCCTCGCCGTCGCCGTACTCGTCCTCCTGTGCGTGGCAGCCGCGATCCTCGCGCCAGCGCTGCTGCGACGTCGCGGGCTCAGCCTCGGGATTGCGGTCGCGACGGTCATCTGGACTCTCCATCCGGTCCAGCTGGCGCTGCCGCTCGCCCGCCTCACCGGTTGGCCGCCGACCGGCTGGGTCCTCGTCGCCTGTGATGTCGGCCAGGGCGATGCACTGGTCCTCCGTATCGGCGAGCACACAGCAGTGGTCGTCGATGCTGGACCGGACCCCGGACTCGTCGACTCCTGCCTGAGCGACCTGCGGATCACCCGAATCCCCTACCTCCTTCTCACCCACTTCCACGCCGATCACGTGGACGGGCTGCCCGGTGTGTTGCAGGGCCGGGCGGTGGGCGAGATCGGGATCCGGCCCCATGCCGGTACGGACCAGGAGGCGCGCCGGGTTCGCGCGTGGGCCCGACAGTCCGGCGTTCCGGCGACTGAGGTGGCGCCGGGCGAGACCCGAGCGGCTGGTGCGGTCCGGTGGACGGTGCTGAGCCCGGCCCCCGGCGTGACCGCATCGCAAGCGGCCGTGTCGTACGGCGCTGACGGCGACGAGGGATCGGCCGAGAACGATGCCAGCGTGGTGGTCATGGTCGAGGTGGACAGGATCCGGATCCTTCTCACCGGTGACATCGAGCCGCCCAGCCAGCAGGCGCTGCTGCGGTCGGGTGCCGACCTCCAGGCAGACGTTCTCAAGGTTCCGCACCACGGCTCGCGCTACCAGGACGCCGCGTTCCTCGCCGCGGTCGGCCCGAGACTCGGCCTGGTCAGTGTCGGCCTCGACAATGACTACGGCCACCCGGCGCCGTCGACGGTCCGGTCACTCACCTCGGCGGGCACCACGGTGGGTCGCACCGACCTGAGCGGGTCCGTCGCCGTCGTCCACGACGACCGGGGACTCGGGCTGGTGACCCGTCGGAGGTTCAGGATCGACGGTGCAACACCGGCGAACGGCGACAGGGCGGTCGTTACGCCACGGCGCTGCGAGCCGGGCTGTCGGCGCCACGTGGGATGCTTCTCCGGATGGCAGCCACGTCCAAGTCCCGTTCCTCAGCCGCCGAGGGTCAGGCACTCGGC
This sequence comes from uncultured Actinomycetota bacterium, assembly GCA_963721745.1. Lineage (GTDB taxonomy): Bacteria > Actinomycetota > Actinomycetes > Propionibacteriales > Actinopolymorphaceae > Thermasporomyces. Next base: position 285,617 of record CAVRKO010000014.1, read on the forward strand.
GGGGTCACCCTGGTGCTCGGCGCCGAGGACCTCCTGGTCGAGCGCGCGGCCTCGGCCGCCGTAGCGTCGGTCCGCGCCGCCGATGCCGACGCCGACCTGACCGAGCTCGACGCGGCCACGCTCGTGCCGGGTGCCCTCGCCGAGCTCACGAGCCCGTCGCTCTTCGCTACGGCTCGTGCCGTCGTCGTCCGCGGCCTGGATGCCCTGTCCGCCGAGAGCGCCGACGCGCTGGTTCGTTACACCGAGGCCCCCCAGCCAGACGTCGCCCTGGTCCTTCTCCACCGCGGCGGTCAGAAGGGTCGCGCCGTGGTCGACAAGCTGCGCAAGGCGGGCGCCCGGGTCGTCACGTGCGAGGCTCCACGCACCTTCGAGCTGGCGTCGTTCGTCGTCCGCGAGGCGCGGGCGGCCGGATCCAGGATCAGCGAGGATTCCGCCCAGCTTCTGGTCGAGGCGGTGGGCAGCGATCTGCGAGCGCTGGCCGGCGCCACGGCCCAGCTGATCTCCGACACCGGTGGAGCCCCGGTCAGCGACGAGGTCGTCCGGAGATACTTCGCCGGTCGTGCCGAGGTCACGAGCTTCGCCGTCGCCGACGCCGCCATGATGGGCCGCACGGCGCACGCGCTGGAGCAGCTGCGCTGGGCCCTGCGAGCCGGCGTCGCACCGGTGCTGGTGACGTCCGCCCTCGCGGCGGGACTCCGAGGGCTGGCCAAGCTTGCGGGCGCGCCACGCGGGATGCGGGAAGGCGACCTCGCCCGTGAGATCGGCGTACCGCCGTGGAAGATCAAGACCCTGCGCGGCCAGGTGCGCGGGTGGACGTCGGCAGGACTCGCCACGGCGATCCAGGCGGTCGCCCAGGCCGACGCCGACGTCAAGGGCGCGGCGGACGATGCCGGCTTCGCGCTCGAACGCGCCGTGCTCGCGGTGAGCAACGCCCGATCGCAGGGCTGACCGCGCGGGCGGCGTTACGCCGCCCGAGGAGACAGTCCGCGCCTCATGCTCGCCGGGATCACGCTCCTGGAAGATGCCGCCGGCGGATCCGCCACAAGGCGGACATTCCCCGCAACAGGGACGCTCCGCGGAGGAAGGGCAGCACATCCGGCTGCCCTCGGGGCCCGGATGGTGCTCGTGAGACGCGCACGGCCAGGCGAGGTCTGCGCAGGGCAACACAAAGAGCTGCCCGGCAGGTCAGGGCCGAGCAGCTCGATGGTTCAACAGGTCGGGACGTGCGCCTGGACTAGACGCTGCCGGCCCGCTTGAAGATCGCGGACTTCTTGTTGGCGGCCTGGTTCTTGTGCAGAACGCCCTTGGACGCAGCCTTGTCGAGCAGGCGTCCGGCCGAACGGGCGAGATCCTGCGCCTTGGCCGTGTCGCCGGACTCCGCCGCGTCGCGGAAGTTGCGAATGGCGGTCCGGAGCGACGAGCGGACTGACTTGTTGCGGAGTCGGCGGCGCTCGTTCTGCTTGATCCGCTTGATCTGGGACTTGATGTTCGCCACGTAGCTAAAGCCTCGATCGGACGTCGGTGGGATTCGGATGCGCTCGAGGACGGCCTCAACACGCAACCGGAGAGCTTACCAGCGTGCCACCGGGGCGTTCCACCGCGGCTCCGGCCCGCGCGATCACGGGGGTCGCCCGGCGCCGTCCCCGAGCGTGGGGCTGGGAAGATGGGCCGTCCGGGGCAGCACCGGCGGGTCGACGAGGGCGACGGAGGACGCATGACGGACACGCGCGCGGCACTGGCGAGGGAATCCGAGCACGAGGTCGAGGAGACCCCGTGGGGTCGGCTCGTCTGGATGGTGGCCGGCCGACTTGGCAACTCGACGACGATGACCGTCGGTCGCTGCTACATCGACCCCGGGCAGGCGAACCCACGTCACTACCACCCCAACTGCGACGAGGTCCTGCACGTCCTGCAGGGAACCATCGAGCACAGCGCCGGCGACGAGCGGGTGCGCATGGGCCCGGGCGACACGATCAGCATCCCGACCGGTGTCGTCCACAACGCCCGCAACATCGGCAGGGAGCAGGCTGTCTTCGTCATCTCGTTCAGCTCCGCCGACCGCCAGACGGTGGGCGAGTAGCCCGGAACGCACCAGGCCCGGGTCTGCCGAGGCGGTCCCGGGGTCGGCGGCTACTCGGTCTCGGTGAGCGTCAGGCTGCGCAGCCGCTGCCCGGCGAACCAGGTCGCCACGACGCTGACCAGCGCGAGCAGGATCAGGCCGGTGCCGACTCCGACGGCGGCGTCGATCGAGTCGCGGGTGACCAGCTTGTCCGCGACCGACAGCGCCCACTGCTGGATGCTGAGCGTCCTGGCACCGGGTACGTACCCGCCGACGAAGCTCTCCCAGATCAGGGCGTAGACGAGCCCGAACACGACGGCGTGCCTCGTCAGTACGCCCAGCAGGAGGAAGACCGCGCCGTACGCCACACCCGCACAGGCCGCGCCGACCCCGAAGCCCACGGCGACCCCGCCGTCCAGCCCCGACATGATGACGCCGGCAAGAAACGTGGGTACGGCCGCGAACACGACGAGGCAGCCCACCGCGACGGCCAGCTTCGTCACGATGATGACCGGCCGGGGGACCGGCTTCGCGAGGATGTAGACGATCGACCCCTCGTCGATCTCCGGTCCGATCACGCCGGTGCCCGCGATGAGGCCCAGCAGGGGTACGAGTGTGCCGAGGGCGAACGCCTGGAGCAGCGGCTCGCCCGCTCCGGAGTCCGGTCCTCCCAGCCAGCGGATGGTGACGGCGAGCGCGAGCAGCAGTCCGGGCAGGATGAACAGCAGGAGCACCCGGCGCTTGCCGAGGAGTGTGCTCGCGGTGAGCCGCGCGATCGTGGCGTTCATGGCTTCCTCACGCTGGTGGTCCTCGTGCTCGTGCCGATGCTGGTGCTGGTGCTGGTGGCCGTCATACCGGTGGTCCTCACGACTTGATGAGGTAGGAGAAGACGCTCTCGAGCGACTCGTCGGACGGCGAGACCTCGAGCAGCCGGACACCTGCGTCGCGCGCCACCTGTGGCAGCAGCCAGGTGAACCGGGCGAAGTCGACGGCCTGGACCCGCAGGCAGCCCTCCCGCGCGTCCAGCTCGACCCCGGCGGAGGACCCGTCCGCGATGAGCCACGAGGCCAGCCTGCGGTCGTCGCTGGAACGGATGAGGTACAGGTGCGGCCGGTCGGCCATCAGGCGCCGGATCTCGCGGAAGTCGCCGGACGCGGCGTGCCGGCCGGCGACGACCACCTCGATGTGCGAGGCGACCTGCTCGACCTCCTCGAGGATGTGCGAGCTGAACAGCACCGTCCGGCCCGCCTCGCCCATCGACCGCAGGAGGTCCATCAGGTGCAGCCGCTGCCGGGGATCCATGCCGTTGAAGGGCTCGTCGAGCAGGAGGACCGGCGGGTCGTGGACGAGCGCGGTCGCCATCTTGATCCGCTGCTTCATGCCCTTGGAGTAGGTCCCGACGTGCCGGTCCTCGGCGTACGCCATCTCGACCGTGTCGATCGCCCGCCGCGCCGCCGCCTTCGGGTCGGGAAGCCGGTGCAGCTTGGCGTTGGCGAGGACGAACTGCCAGCCGCTGAGGTCGTCGTAGAGGGCCTCGCGCTCGGGTACGAGGCCGATCCGGCGGTAGGCCTGGTGGTTGCGCCACACGCGTACGCCGTCGAGGGTGACCTGTCCGGCCGACGGTGCGAGGAACCCGCCCATCATGTGGATGAGCGTCGACTTGCCCGCGCCGTTGGGACCGAGCAGCCCGGTGACTCCCGGCCCGATGGTCATCGCGATGTCGTTGACCGCGACGACGTTGCCGTACCAGCGCGAGACCCGGTCGATCTGCAGCACGCTCGTACGCGCCCTGGGCTGCGTCTGTGTCGTGGCGGTCATGACGAGGCCACCTTCCGGTAGCGGAGCAGCAACAGCCCGAACGAACCCGCGGCGACGAGCACGGCCGCCAGGACGAACGTGACGGTGCCGGCGGCTCCGTCCGGCGGCGGCGCGCTGCCCGACGAGGAGGCGCCGAGGAGGAGCACCTGGAGCCCGTCGACCAGGGTGATCGGCGAGAGCACCCCGAGGTAGCCGGCCAGCGACGGGTTGTCCTGGAAGCCCGCGATCTCGGCACCGACGTTGACGCCGGCGTAGCTGACGAGGAGCACGGTGATGATGGCCGCCACGCCGAACCCGCGCCGCGTCGTGAGCGAGGCGATGAGTGCCGCGATCCCGCCGAGCACCAGCGCGAGGATGACCACACCGGCGACACCCGCGCCGAAGTCCTTGGTCTGTTCGCCGAACGACAGCTTCGCGAGCAGGGCGCCGCCGTACATCACGAGCAGCGGCGCGAGCATCAGGATCACGAGCGACGTGACCAGAGCGGCGTACTTCGCGACCACGTAGTCGACCCGGGTGAGCGGCCGGGAGAGGTACAACGTGATGGTGCGGAACCGCTGGTCCCGCGAGAACAGCTGCGGCGCCTGCGACGCGACGAAGATCCCGATGACCGCCTGCGTGACGATGGCGTACCTCGTGTACGGCAACGGCAGGCTCGGCAGCTTGGCGAAGACCAGAACCGCGACGAGGATCACCGCGGGCAGCAGCATCGCGCCGAGCAGCAGGAAGGGCAGCACCTTGGCCTTCGCGGTGCGGCCGAGGCCGAACGTCGACCGCAGGCCCTGCACGTACAGCGACCGCAGGATGTAGGCCCGGCCGAGCCGCGCGCCGTCGTAGTGCCGGTAGCCGATGTCGTGGATCACGCCCGCCGGCGCGGGGGCGGCGTACGACGGGTCAGGAGGCGCCGACACGGTGGGGTCCTTCCTCGAGTGGTCCGGCGGTGGCCGCACCAGGTGCCGTTCCGCTGTCGCGGAAGACCTCCTCGATGCGGTGCCGGCGCTGCTGCATGCGTACGAGCCCGAGCTGGAGCTCGGCCGCGGTGTCGCGTACGACGTCGTAGACCTTGTCGTCGGTGACCTCGACGAGGAGGAGGCGTCCGTCGGGCGAGGCGTGGAGGCCACGCGCGGCCAGGGCTTCCCCGAACTGGTCCCGCCCGGCGGGGTTGACCGTGCCGTTGTCGAACGCGATGACCTCGACGACCATCATCTGGGTGGCCCGGGTGAACTCCGCCGTCGACGAGGCCCGCAGAAGCCGCCCGCCGTCGATGATGACCACCTGGTCGCAGATCCGCTCGAGCTCGCCGAGCAGGTGCGACGTGACGAGTACGGAGATGCCGAAGTCGGCGCCGATCCGCCTGATCAGCGCCAGCATCTCGTCGCGGCCCGCGGGGTCGAGTCCGTTCGTGGGCTCGTCGAGGAACACGAGTTGGGGGTCGTGGACGAGGGCCTGGGCGAGCTTCACCCGCTGCCGCATGCCGGTGGAGTAGCCGCCGATCGGGCGGTACCGCTCCTCGTACAAGCCGACGTGGCGCAGGATGTCGGCGGTGCGTTCGCGGGCACTCGCCGCGGACAGCCCCGACATCCGCGCCATGTGGACCACGAACTCGGTGGCCGACACGTCCGGCACCAGGCAGTCGTGCTCCGGCATGTAGCCGACCCGGTTGCGGATGGCGGAGGCGTCGGTGCGCACGTCGAGGCCGAGCACGTGGGCACTGCCCGACGTCGCGGCCGCGAGGCCCAGCAGGATCTTGATGAGGGTGGACTTGCCCGCGCCGTTGGCGCCGACGAGTCCCGTCACCCCAGGCTCGACGGCGATGCTCAGCTGGTCGAGCGCGGTCACGTGGGAGAACCTCTTGGTGAGGTCGCTGGTCGCGATCACGGTCACAGGGTCGACGCTAGTGCACGGTGTGGCTCGGGGAGTCCGACTGGCGGATGAGGCGGCGGCCCGTGTCCCGGAGGGAATTACCCCGACCGCCGGCGTCGATCTTCAGGGGCAGATCGTCAGGGCAGTCGACCAGGCAGTCGACAGGGCAGTCGACCAGGTAGGCGACCGGGCAGTCGACCAGCGCCTCGCGGGCCGTGCCCCAGCAGGGCCTGGCTCAGCCGACCCAGCCGCGCCGGATCGCGAGCCAGGACAGCGTGGTCTCGGCGTACCACGACTGGTGGGTACGCAGGTGCGGCGAAGTGGTCAGCGCGGGACCGGCCGACGCCCTCGTGAAGTAGCCGCTCAGTCCGGCCAGCGCCGCGTCGACGGCCGCCCGGTCGGCCTCGGCGCCGAGCGGGTGCGCGGTGAACAGCGCCTCGGCGTCGTACCCGTCGCCGCGTACGGAGATCAGCAGGGTCAGCAGGTCGAACCAGGCGGCGCCGCGACTGGGCCAGTTCCAGTCGCAGATCCACACCCGGCCGTCGTCGCCGACGATGACGTTGTCGTCGCGCAGGTCGCAGTGGACGACGGAGTCGCCGCGAAGGGCGTCGAGCGAACGGTCGTCGAGGTCGGCGAGCTCGGCGATCTGCGCGTCGGATCCGGCGGACGTCGTGTCGGCGAGCTGCCGCCAGTAGCCGAAGTCCTCGCGCAGTACGTCACCCGCGTCGGGGACGACGAGCGAGGCCGGCCCCGGCGTGAGCGCCTCCGCCATGGGCGTCAGCGACGTCAGCACCTGGGTGAGCTCGGCCGGCTGCCAGGGACGCGCGGGCGGGCGTCCGGGCACGTCGTCGAAGCCGAGGATCACCCAGCCCGCGTCCTCGACCGTCCACCGCAGCGGCGGCGCGGGGACGCCCGGCGGGAGTAACGGCACGATCCCGGACTCGGTGCGGTAGCAGTCGGCGATCACCGGACTGGCCTCCTCGCTCACCGCCTTGACGAAGGCGCGGCGGCCGTTGTCGTCGAGGAGGCGGGAGGCGAAGCCGGGCGTGAAGCCCGAGCCCTGGTTGGAGACCGCCACGACGGAGCCGCCGAGGCGGTTCTCGATCAGGTCCCGCACGGGCTGCGGGAGGTCGGACCACTGCGGACGCACGGCAGTGGCGCCGTGCGGAATCGACGCTGCGTGGGGCGCGGTCACCCCTCGATCCTGACAGGCGGGTGGGTACGGTCGCCGGAGAGGGGTGTGGCGGCCGGCCCAGCCAAGGTGGGCGGTGGGGGAGTGATCACCTCGGCGTGGTCACTCCCCACCCCCCGATCCGTCGGGTGGCGTCAGCCACTCGTCGACCATCCACGGGCGAGGCCCGCCGTGCTCGAGGCGCAGCAGGAACGACACCACGCCGGCGAGACCGGTCTGGTAGTCGGCGACCACCGAACGCCCGGTCTCGTCCGGCACGAGCAGCCGGCCGTCGCGCCGGCAGTGCCGTACGGCCATCACCTCGACAAGGTTTCGCGCCCAGGTCCGGTAGGTGTCGTCGCCCCACAGGTGGGGCGGCGTCGAGGAGGTACTGCCCGTCGCCGGCGAGCCCGTGGCAGGCCGCGGGCGAGGAGCGCCAGCGCGACCGGTGCACGGCTACCGCGGCGGCGCCGGCGTACGCACCGATCGCGGGTTCGTCGCTGGCGGCGTACAGCCGGAGCAGGAACGTGCCGATCCCCGAGGAGCCGCTGCACCAGTGCGGCAGCCGGGTCCGGTCGTGGGGACCGACGGGCCACCACGCCGCACCCTGCACGTCGGTCGTCGCCACCCGGCAGAGGAGATGACCGGCCTCGAGGGCGACCTTGACGTACGACTCGTTGCCGGACTCCTCGCCCATGGACAGCAGGAACGAGCCGATGCCGGCGACGCCGTGCGCGAACCCGTAATGACAGGCACCCGCGAGCCGGGACGTCGCGTCGGAGGGTACGGGCCAGAGCGGACCCAGGTCGCCGTCCTCGGCCGCCGCGAGGACGGCGTCGGCGTAGTCCTGCGCCCGGTCGAGCAGCCGCAGGTCGCCGGTCAGTCGGGCGAGCTTGAGGTGTGCGAGCCCGGCGCCGGCGAGGCCGTGCGCGACGTCGGCGTTCGGCCACGCCGTCGGGAGCGACCACAGGATGTCGATCGCCCGGTCGACCAGCGCGCGGTCCCCGAGAGCGCGGCCGGCGTCGGCAAGGGCCCAGGCCGTACCGGCGCGTCCGAAGTAGAGGCCGGGCAGGGCACGGCCCGGGGCGCGGGCGGGCAGGTAGCCGGCCAGCCAGGTCGACGCGGTGCGTACGGCCGCGAGAAGCGCGTCCCTCCCTGGTCCGGCGCCGTGGTGGGCCTGGGTGTTCACGGCGTGGGTGTCGAGGGACTGGTTGTCGAGAGGCCGAGCCTCGAGAGGCTGGGCGTCGAGGGCCTGGACGAGCACGGAAAGGACGCCGGCCGCGCCGTGCTGGACGTTCCCCGGATCGGTCCGGGCACCGAACGCGCTGGGCGGCCACAAGAAGTCGTTCCCATCGGGTCCGCCGCGGGGATCCGCGGGATCCGCGGGATCCGCGGGATCCGAGGAATCCGCGGGATCCGAGGAATCCCCCATCGTCGCGAGCAGGTGGTCGAGCCCGTCGCCGAGGAGGCGTTCGGCACTGGGAACGGGCACCGCGCGGGCCGCCTGGCCCCCGCCCGTCCGCCCGCCCCGGTCGGCACTTCCGGACAGGTCGGCGTGCACGGCGAGGTACTTCTCGACTCGGGCCAGGCTCCACCGCAGGTCCGGCACCTCCGCCAGGAGGCCGAGGATCGGCGGTGTGAGCGTCCGGACGGCTTCGTTGTCCCGCGCGGGTCCGGCGAGCCACGGCACCAGGCGGTCGCGCAGCGGCCGGTCGGCGGAGTCGTCGTCGGGGAGTACGGGATCGGTTCCCGTCGCCACGAGGAACAGCAGCGCGCCGAGGCTCCAGAGGTCCTCGGCGAACCTCGCGGCGGTCCGGTCCGCCGCACCGTGACACTCCGGCGCGCTGTAGCCGGGCCGGTCGGCGCCCGGCGCGACGACGCCGCCGGACCAGGCCGCGCCGAGGTCGACGAGGGACAGGGCGCCGTTCGGAGCGACCAGGACGCCGTGTGGGTTCAGGTCACGGACTACCACCCCCGCGGCATGGACACCGGCGACGAGAGCCACCAGCCGCCGCGCGAGGACGAGCACCTGGTCGGCCGGGACCCGCGCGGACCGCCCCACCGCGCTCCGGAGCCACGAGCCGAGCGCCTGACCGGGGAGGAGTTCCACCGCGAGCAGGAGGTCGTCGTCCCACGGGACCAGCTCGACCACCCGCGGCACCGCGGCCTCCCCGGCGAGCAGGCTCAACATCGCCGCCTCGTGGCGCAGCCGGTCGCGGGCGTCGGAGCCACCCGCATCGGTGTCGACGTGGGCGCGACCGTACTTGAGCACGACGTCGGTCCCGGTCTGCTCGTCGTACGCGACGTAGACGCCGCCCCGGGCCGTACGTCGGAGCACCCGGCGTACGGTGAACCGGCCTCCGAGCAGGGTGGGTCCACCCGGTCCGTCACTGTCCGCGCCGGTGTCGCTGGCGGCCTCGAACGGCGACGGCGCCCAGGCGGGCGGCGTCGACCACACGTCGCGCCGGTCCTCCAGCTCACTGCCGTCCGGGGCGGTGAGGACGAACCGGCGGATGCCGTCGTCGTCCAGCTGATGGGCGCCGCGGAACCCGCCGAACCGGTAGTGCACCAGGCTTCCGGCGCGGTAGGGCCGGTCCGAGAGGATCCGCGGCCCGGCCAGCCCGTCGGTGCCGGCGTGGAGCTCCGCGGCGAGGACGGGCACCTGGTCGTCATGGTCCGGGTAGACCGTGAGGAACTTCCCGCTCGTTCCGCGCTCCGCGGACAGACCGGTCAGGCGGCGTACGGCGGCCGTGCTGGCCGCGAACTTGAACGCGACGCCGTGCTTGCGCAGCACCGGCAGGACGCCGGCGAGCACCTGCGGCGCGGACGCGGGGGTCGCGGAGACGTGCAGCTTCCAGCCCTGGTCGCGGGCGACGTGCTGGGCGGGAACGACCGCACACCACTGCGGTCCGGTCAGGAACTCCCACGACTCCGGTGGCAGCAGGGCGCGTACCGGGGGTACGAGGTCGGTGTCCTCGGAGCCTCCGTCCACGCCCACGTCGTCCACCGCACCGGACGGGGCCGGCAGGACCGGGTTGTCGCCGGGCCTCGCCGAGCGGGGTGGCCGCTCGTTCGTGCCGTCTTGACGGGCCATGACGCGGGCACCTGGTGAGCGCCGAACAGCCACACTTCCCCCCACGGACGCAGCCGTGCTCCATGCACAATCTGTATGCGTATCCCTACCAAGTGCGCATGGTTCGCGCAAGACCGCGCCACCGACTCGATGCATGGACCGCAGCTGCCGGGGTCAGTCCAGGCGCCGCCGGACCCAGGCGAGCAGGGCGCGTTCGACCACGCGCTGGTACGCCCTGATCGTCGGCAGCCCGGGCGGGGCCGGCGCGCGCGATCGTTCGGCGAACGTCCCGGTCAGCGTCGAGAGCAGGGCGGTGATGTCGTCCGGGTCGACGTCCGCTGTCCGGGGGTGGGTCGCGAGCAGTCTGTCGACGTCGACGTCCGAGCCGCTGACCACGACGTCGAGGCAGGCGAGTGTGGTGTCGAGCCAGCTGGCGCCGCGGGCTGCCCATGCCCAGTCGACGAAGACGACGCCGCCGTCGTCGGTGAGGAGCACGTTGTCGGCCCGGATGTCCCAGTGCACGAGGGACTCGCCGTGAACGGCCGCGACAGTGCGCTCCTGGAAACCGACCAGGGTGTCGAGCCGGTCCCGCGCCCACGGGTCGAGGTCGCTCGGGGGATCGTCCCGGACCACGGTCCAGCCGACTCGCAGGGCGCGGTTGTCCGCGACGAGCGGCGCGTCCGGCCACGGCGACGGGGTGAGCGCCTCGGTGAGGTCGCCGAGCGCGTCGAACACGCGGTCGACGTGAGCGCCGCTCCACGGGTGGGCGGGTTCCTCGCCCTCCACGTCCGACAGGAGCAGGCCCACCCAGTCGCCGTCGTCGTACGCACCGAGGAGGCGGGGCACCCACGGCAGGGCGGGTATCCGCTCCATCGCGGCGCGCTCCCGGCGCATGATGGCGATGCTGTCGGGGTTGAGCGAGACACCGACCGCCTTGACGAACGCACGCCGGCCGCTCGCCGTCACGAGCCGGGCCGCCGCGCCCGGGGAGAACCCGCCGGACTGGGTGACCGCGGACACGACGGTGGAGCGGAGCTCGCGCTCGACCCAGCGGTGGATCGCGGCGGGCATGTCGGCATAGTCGGCACGGACGCCGGCCGCTCTGGTGCCGTGGGCGGCGGCACGACCGGGGCCGGGTCCGGGGCCACTGCCGGGACCAGGTCCGGGGCCGGGGTCGGCGAGGTGGCGGGTCACCGGCCGATCATGGCAATCGGTTCCGATCTGGGGCAAAGCACTTTCGGCGGCCGGTGGCGGTCGTCGCTGCCTGGGGAGGATCGCGCCGGCGACCCGTGCCGAGCGTGGGATGATGAACGACGACCCCCACTACCTCCGAATGGATCATCTGTGCCCGTCGTACCCGAGCCGCTCGCCGGATCCGTACCACAACCCGGCCAGACCGATCCGGCGCTGATCCGGAACTTCTGCGTGATCGCGCACATCGACCACGGCAAGTCGACCCTCGCCGACCGGATGCTCCAGCTCACCGGTGTCGTCGACGAGCGGACCATGCGCGCGCAGTACCTCGACCGGATGGACATCGAGCGCGAGCGCGGCATCACGATCAAGAGCCAGGCGGTCCGGCTGCCGTTCCAGGCGAGCACGGGGCCGCACACGGGCACGACGTACGTGCTCAATCTCATCGACACCCCCGGGCACGTGGACTTCACCTACGAGGTGTCGCGGTCGCTGGCCGCCTGCGAGGGCGCCGTCCTGCTCGTCGACGCGGCGCAGGGGATCGAGGCGCAGACGCTCGCGAACCTCTACCTCGCCCTCGACGCCGACCTGCACATCATCCCGGTGCTCAACAAGATCGACCTCCCGTCGGCACAGCCCGACAAGTACGCCGCCGAGATCGCGCACATCATCGGCTGCGAAGAGAGCGACGTGCTCCGCGTCTCCGCCAAGACCGGCGAGGGTGTCGAGCAGCTGCTGCACGAGATCGTGGCCCAGGTGCCGCCGCCCAGCGGCGACGCCGACGCACCGCCGCGGGCACTCATCTTCGACTCGGTCTACGACACCTACCGCGGCGTGGTGACGTACATCCGGGTCGTGGACGGCAGCATCGCCAGCCGGCAGCGGGTCCTGATGATGGCGACCAGGGCCTCCCACGACACCCTCGAGGTCGGCGTCATCTCGCCGGAGCCCGCCAAGTCGCCGTCCCTCGGTGTCGGCGAGGTCGGCTACATCATCACCGGCGTCAAGGAGGTCCGGCAGTCCCGCGTCGGCGACACGGTGACGGTGACCGGAAACCCTGCGCAGAAAGCCCTCGCGGGCTACCGCCACCCCAACCCGATGGTCTACGCCGGGCTCTACCCCGTCGACGGGGACGAGTACCCCGAGCTGCGCGAGGCCCTCGAGAAGCTCCAGCTCAACGATGCCGCGTTGGTGTACGAACCCGAGACCTCCGGTGCGCTGGGGTTCGGGTTCCGGTCAGGGTTCCTCGGCCTGCTGCACATGGAGATCGTCCGCGAACGCCTCGAGCGCGAGTTCGACCTCGACCTCATCTCCACCGCGCCCAACGTGGTCTACCGCGTGGTCATGGAGGACGGCTCCGAGGTGGTGGTGACCAACCCGAGCGAGTTCCCCAGGGGCAAGATCGCCGACGTGTACGAGCCGGTCGTCCGCGCCACGATCCTCACGCCGGCCGACCACATCGGTGCCGTGATGGACCTCTGCCAGTCCCGGCGGGGCCAGCTGCTGGGCATGGACTACCTCTCCACCGACCGGGTGGAGATGCGCTACACCCTGCCCCTCGCCGAGATCGTCTTCGACTTCTTCGACGCGCTGAAGAGTCGTACGCGGGGGTACGCCTCCCTCGACTACGAGCCCACCGGCGAACAGGTCGCGGACCTCGTGAAGGTCGACATCCTCCTGCAGGGCGAGCCGGTCGACGCGTTCAGCGCGATCGTGCACCAGGACAAGGCGTACTCCTACGGCGTCTCGATGGCGCAGAAGCTGAAGGAACTGATCCCTCGGCAGCAGTTCGAGGTGCCGATCCAGGCGGCCATCGGCGCGCGGATCATCGCCCGCGAGAACATCCGCGCGATCCGCAAGGACGTCCTGGCCAAGTGCTACGGCGGCGACATCACCCGCAAGCGCAAGCTGCTCGAACGCCAGAAGGAAGGCAAGAAGCGGATGAAGATGGTCGGCCGCGTCGAGGTGCCCCAGGAGGCGTTCATCGCCGCGTTGTCGACGGCCGAGACCGGGGTGGGTACCGGCGCCGGCTCGGGCTCGGGCAAGAAGTAGACCGCCCCGCCGGCCGGTTCCGCCCGACCTGATGGGCGGGACGCCGGGATTTCTGCCCGCACGCGTGCCAGACTTCTGGCGCACTCATTACGGTGGAGACGGGTCGTACCGCCGTCTTCGGCGACCTCGGTTCGACTCCTCGTCACGGCTGCTCAGGGCGGAGGCTCCCGAATGTCCAGTGACCTGATCTGGGGAACCAATCCAGACCAGCCCGACCAGTCCAAGGTCGACAACCGCGCGGAGACCGTCGCCCAGATGGTCCTCGACCGGGTGGCCGCGACCCCCGACGCCGAGGCCTACCGCTACCCCGTGGGCGACCGGTGGGAGTCCGCGACCTGGCAGGAGACCGGTGAGCGCGTACGCCGGCTGGCGGCCGGCCTCATCGCACTCGGCATCGAGCCCGAACAGCGGGTCGCGATCGCCGCACCCACCTGCTACGAGTGGGTGCTCGCCGACCTCGCGGTGATGTGCGCGGGTGCGGCCACCACGACGATCTACCCGACCACCACCTCGGACGAGGTGGCCTACATCATCGGTGACTCGCGCAGCCGGCTGGTCTTCGCGGCCGACGAGGAGCAGGTCAAGAAGATCCAGGAGCACCGGCAGGACCTGCCCGAGCTCGAGACCATCGTGACGTTCGACGGCCGGTCCGACGCCACCGAGGACCTCCTGACGCTGGCCGACCTCGAGAACCGCGGCAAGGAGCACCTCGCCGAGCACCCGAGGGCGATCGAGGACGCGGTCGCCGCGATCGGGCCCCAGAGCCTCGCGACGCTGATCTACACCTCGGGCACGACCGGCCGCCCCAAGGGCGTCCGGCTGGCCCACGACTGCTGGACGTACGAGGGCGCGGCCGTCGACGCGGTCAACATCCTCCACCCGGACGACCTGCAGTACCTCTGGCTACCGCTCGCGCACTCGTTCGGCAAGGTGCTCTTGACGGCACAGCTGCAGATCGGGTTCGCCACCGCCGTCGACGGGCGGGTCGACAAGATCATCGACAACCTCGCGGTCATCCGGCCGACGTTCATGGGAGCGGCGCCCCGCATCTTCGAGAAGGCGCACGGCCGGATCGTCTCGACGGTCGAGCAGGAAGGCGGTGTGAAGGCGCGGCTGTTCGCGTGGGCGTTCGACGTGGGTCGCAAGGTGTCGGAGATTCGTCAACAGGGCAAGGAACCTGGTGGCCTCCTCGCGCTCCAGAACCAGGTCGCCGACCGGTTGGTCTTCAGCAAGATCCAGCAGCGGTTCGGCGGCAGGCTGCGGTTCTTCGTGTCCGGCTCGGCCGCCCTCAGCAGGGACGTTGCGGAGTGGTTCCACGCCGCGGGGATCCTCATCGTCGAGGGCTACGGCCTGACCGAGACGAGCGCGGCCACCTGCGTCAACCTGCCGGGACGGTTCCGGTTCGGCACGGTCGGCCCGGCGTTCCCCGGCACCCAGCTGCGCATCGCCCACGACGGCGAGGTCCTCGTCAAGGGACCTGGCGTCATGCGGGGCTACCACAACATGCCCGAGCTCACCGAGGAGGTCCTCGACTCCGACGGGTGGTTCCACACCGGCGACATCGGCCAGCTCGAGGACGGCGGGATGCTGCGCATCACCGACCGCAAGAAGGACCTCTTCAAGACCTCGGGCGGCAAGTACGTCGCGCCGCAGCTCATCGAGGTGGCGTTCAAGGCGCTCTGTCCGTACGCCAGCCAGATCGTCGTGCACGGCGAAAAGAGGAACTTCTGCTCGGCTCTGGTCACGCTCGACCCCGACTCGATCGGGTCGTGGGCGGCCGAGCACGGCCTGGCGGGCCGGCCATACTCCGAGATCGTCGGATCCGAGGCCGCGCAGGCGATGGTGCAGGGCTACGTCGACCAGCTCAACGCCCGGCTCAACCGCTGGGAGACGATCAAGCGGTTCGCGATCCTCGATCACGACCTGACGGTCGAGGGCGGCGAAATGACTCCCAGCCTGAAGCTACGCCGCAAGGTGGTCGAGACGCGGTACTCCGACATTCTCGACACCTTCTACACCTGACGTCTGCACCCGACTTCTGCACCCGATGACGTCCGCCGGGTCCTGGTGCCGGGCGGGTTGACCGTACGCCCGACAATGGGGGAGTGCCCTCGACGCTTCCCGACGGCGACCCGGCCCCCGCCGACGGTGGCCTGCCGGCGCCGGCCCTTGCCGGACTCGGCGACCGGGCGTTCGGGATCTATGTCCACGTACCCTTCTGCGCCACCCGGTGCGGCTACTGCGACTTCAACACCTACACCGCCGAGGAGCTCGGCTCCGCGCCCGGAGCGTCCCGTACGACCTACGCCGAGGCCGCGATCGGCGAGCTCCGACTCGCCCGCCGGGTGCTCGCGGAAGTCGACCTGCCGGTCGCGACCGTGTTCGTGGGCGGCGGAACGCCTACCCTCCTCCCGCCCGAGGACCTCGGCCGCATCCTGCACGCCGTCGACACCGAGTTCGGCCTCGCTCCCGGCGCGGAGGTGACCACGGAGGCCAACCCCGAGTCGGTCGATCCTGACTACCTGGAACGCCTGCGCGCGCAGGGTTTCACCCGCGTCTCGTTCGGTATGCAGAGCGCCCGTCCGCACGTGCTGGCGACGCTCGACCGCAGGCACACGCCCGGCCGCCCGGAGCAGTGCGTGGCCGAGGCGCGAGCAGCCGGGTTCGAACACGTCAACCTCGACCTCATCTACGGCACGCCAGGGGAGTCGGACCACGACTGGCAGGCGAGCCTGGACGCCGCGGTGGCCGCCGGGCCCGACCACGTCTCGGCGTACGCGCTGATCATCGAGGACGGCACCCGGATGGCCGGCCAGGTGAGGCGGGGGGTCCTTGCGGCCCCCGACGACGACGTCCTCGCCGACCGCTACCTCCAGGCCGACGACACGCTTCGCCAGGCCGGCCTCACGTGGTACGAGGTGTCCAACTGGTCACGCACGCCCGAGGCTCGGTGCCGCCACAACCTGCTCTACTGGACCGGCGGGTCCTGGTGGGGCGTGGGTCCCGGCGCGCACAGCCACGTCGGAGGCGTCCGCTGGTGGAACGTCAAGCATCCGTTGACATACGCCGAACGCCTTGCCGCGGGGACGAGTCCGGCCGCCGGTCGCGAGACGCTCGACACCGCCAACCGCCGGCTCGAGCGGGTCATGCTGGAGGTACGGCTGGCCGACGGTCTCGAGCTCACCGCCCTCGACCAGGCAGGTCTCGCCGCCGCCCAGGTGGCGGCGGACGACGGCCTCCTCGACCGGCCGGCGCTTGCGGCGGGACGTGCCGTACTGACGCGGCGCGGCCGGCTGCTCGCCGACGCGGTCGTACGCAGCCTGCTGGGTTGGGACGCGCGGGAACGCGCGGGCGTCAGGTGACCAATCGGATGGCGACGGGGTACCGGTACGCCTCGCCGCGGTAGGCGGCCATCCCCGCCATGATCACGAGCACGAGGTAGACCATGGCGATGAACGGCAGCAGGACCAGCCCGATGTAGACGAGCGCGAGGACCCCGGCGACGAGCAGGGCGCCGAGCGCGGTGAGCTGGAAGTTCAGGGACTCGACCGCGTGCTGGCGGACGAACGCGGACTGCTTTCCCTTGGCGAGCAGGACGACGAGCGGGCACACGAATCCGAGCCCGACGTACGCGGCGAGGAAGCTGCCGACGTGCGCGGCGAGGGCCCAGTCGCGTTCCTGCTCGGCCGGGACCTGCGTGAGGGCCTGTCCGGCCTGCTGGTCGGGTTCGTCGGGTCTGCGTTGTTCGGGAAGAGGTTGCGGTGGCTGTCCCCGGAAGCGAGGGCGGGTCTTCTGCCGAGCCTTTTCCTTGCTCCGGGAGGCCCCGGTCTGCGGCTCCGTCATGCCGAACTGTCTACCCGTTCTGTCGGCACCTCGCAGGCGATCGCCCTTGTCACACAGGAGATACGGCCGTCAAGCGAGGATTGACGCCGGTTCAGGGCTGCTGTCCGGAACCGCCCGGGACCGTCACGAAGTCGATGAGTTGCTCGACCCGTCCGAGAAGGTCGGGTTCGAGGTCGCGGTAGTCGCGGACCCGACCGAGGATGCGACGCCACGCCTGGGCGATCGCGGCCTGGTCGTCGTGGTCCCACCCCAGCGCCGCGCAGATTCCGTGTTTCCAGGACGTGCCGCGCGGGATGGTCGGCCATGTCGTCAGCCCGAGTCGCTGGGGTCGGACCGCCTGCCAGATGTCGATGTAGGGGTGACCGACCACCAGGACGTGCGCGCCGTAGCGTCCCCGGCCGACGTCGGCGGCGATCCGGCTCTCCTTGCTGCCGGGTACGAGATGGTCGACGAGGACGCCGAGCCGTTGGTCCGGCGTCGGCTGGAACTCCTCGACCACCGACACCAGGTCGTCGACGCCCTCGAGGTACTCCACGGCGACGCCCTCGATCCGGAGATCGTCGCCCCACACCTTCTCGACGAGCTCCGCGTCGTGCCGGCCCTCGACATAGATCCGGCTCGCGCGCGCCACCCGCGCCCGGGCGCCGGGGACGGCGACCGAACCGGACGCCGTACGCGTCGGCGCGACCGGCGTCCGACCGGCCGGCGGACGAAGGGAGACGGGCCTGCCGTCGAGCAGGAAGCCCGGGCCGTAGGGGTAGCTGCGCCGCGCGCCGAACCGGTCCTCGAGCACCACCAGGTCGCGTTCGATGGCGACGACGGCACCGCAGAAACCGCTCGTGGCGTCCTCGACCACCAGGTCGGGCTCGACCTCGGTGTCGACCGAGCGGCCCCGCTTGGGCGCGCGCCAGTCGGTCGCGAGGACGTCGGGCCCGTAGCGATCATGGGGTGCGGCCATGGTCGGCGAGACTAGCCGCTCGTCCTCCGCGCCGGACCGACCTCGCGCTCCTGCCGGCGTGTCGCTCAGGGCGGCAGCAGCGGCAGCGTCCGACGCGTACCCACCGCGCCCGCCTCACCGCCTGGCGCGTCGCCCGCGTCCGCGCCCCGGCCCGGGCCATTCGTGGCACCCGGACCCGCTCCGTCCGACAGGTGGGCGTATCCCCGCCTGACCGCCTCCAGCAGCGACTCGCGAGGGTACGGCCACTCGGTGGCGGCGAGCGCGTCCTCGACGGCGACGCCTTCGCCCGCGAGCCGCCGTACGGTGTCGGCGACGACGGCGATGCTGCCCCGCTGCTCCGTGACGTACGCGAGGTCGACGACCGCGCCGTGCCCGGGGACGACAGCCGTGTCACGGGTCAGGAGGCCGGCGAAGACATCGAGCGACGGGCCCCATTCCAACGGGTACGAGTCCGCACCGAAGGCGGGTGGGCCGGACTCCTCGACGAGGTCACCGGCGTAGACGACGTTGGCGTCCGCGACACGTACGGCGACGTCACCGGCCGTGTGGCCGCGGCCCGGATGCACCAGCTCGACGAGCCGGTCGCCCAGGTCGACGACCGCGACCGAGGCGAAGGTCCGATCGGGAGGGAGCACCACGAGGTCGGCCATCTCCCGCGCCCAGGCGGAAGACAGCTCGGCGAGCCGGGCGCGCTGGTTGTCGGCCTCGCGTTCGAGCATCGGAGGCACCGTCTCGTGCGCGTACCGGAGAGAGTCCGCAAACCGGGCGTTGCCGAAGCAATGGTCGAAATGCCAGTGGGTGTTGACCACCCAACGGACGGGCGCGCTCGACAGCCGGCGCAGGTCGTCCAGCAGCTCGTCCGCCTCGCCCAGCGATCCCCTGGTGTCGACCACAAGAACGGCCTCGGCGCCGACCACGACGCCGACGGTGACGTCGAACGACGGGTACCTCCGGGCGAAACACCGCGTACCGACCTCTGTCCAGCCACCGCCGCTCGCGTCCACGCCCGACAGCATCGCATCTGCGCACCGCGCACATTCGGGGCCTCTCCACGTAGACTGGCACTCGGGTCCGGGGAGTGCCAGGGTTGTCGGCCTGCCCGGCCACCGAAGCGCAGTTGTGTGCCGTCACGAGTGGGCATGGACCACAGCAGGTCCGCGACAACGCGAGGAGGTGCGAGCAAAGCGATGCTCGACGAACGGAAGCTGGCCGTCCTCCGCGCCATCGTCGAAGACTATGTGCACACGGAGGAGCCGGTTGGTTCCAAGGCGTTGGTCGACCGGCACCATCTCGGTGTGTCCTCGGCCACCGTCCGCAACGACATGGCGGCGCTCGAGGAGGAGGGCTACATCGCCCAGCCCCACACGAGCGCCGGGCGGATACCCACCGACAAGGGCTACCGCCTCTTCGTCGACCGGCTCACCACGATCAAGCCCATGACCACGGCCGAGCGCAGGGCCATCTCCGCCTTCCTCGAGGGCGCGGTCGACCTCGACGACGTGGTCAACCGCACCGTCCGGCTGCTCGCCCAGCTCACCCGCCAGGTGGCCGTGGTGCAGTACCCCACGCTGTCCCGGTCGGCCGTACGCCACGTCGAGCTCGTGACGCTGTCGTCCACCCGGCTCCTGCTCGTCCTGATCACGAGCACCGGCCGGGTCGAGCAACGCGTCGTCGACGTCGGCAGCACGACGGGCGACCAGCTGCTCGGCGAGGTACGCGCCCGGCTCAACGCCTCCGTGGTGGGCAAGCGGCTCGCGGAGGTGCAGGAGATCGTCACCGATCTGCCCGAGTCGTTCGCCGTGGAGGATCGGGCGGCCGTCGCGACGATCGTGGCGACCTTCCTCGAGACCATCGTCGAACGCACCGAGGAGCGGATCGCCGTCGGCGGCACCGCCAACCTCATCCCGCTCGGCCAGGAGTTCCACTACTCCATCCGGCCGGTGCTCGAGGCGCTCGAGGAACAGGTCGTGCTCCTGCGGCTCCTCGGCGAGTCGACCGGCACTCCGCGGCTCACGGTCAGGATCGGTCACGAGAACCCCTACGCGGAGCTGGCGTCCGCCTCGGTGGTGGCGACCGGCTATGGTCCTGGGGACGAGGCCGTCGCCAATCTCGGAGTCGTCGGACCCACGCGCATGGACTACCCAGGCACGATGGGCGCGGTCCGCGCCGTCGCCCGGTATGTCAGCCAGATCCTCGCAGGAGATTGACTTAAGGGAATGAGTCAGTGCAAGAGGCCCACAGCATGAGCCAGGACTACTACGACCTCCTGGGCGTTGGGCGCGACGCGTCCCCCGAGGAAATCAAGAAGGCCTACCGCCGGCTGGCGCGGAGCCTGCACCCGGACGTCAATCCCGATCCGGAGACGCAGGAACGCTTCAAGGAGGTCACCCGCGCCTACGAAGTCCTGTCCGACCCCAAGAAGCGTGAGGTCTACGACCTCGGAGGCGACCCGCTCGCGGCAGCCGGCGGACAAGGCGCCGGATTCGGGCCAGGCTTCTCGTTCACCGACATCATGGACGCCTTCTTCGGTGGCTCTGCCTCGCGCGGCCCGCGTCCCCGCACACGCCGCGGGCAGGACGCCCTGCTCCGGCTGTCGGTCGACCTGGCCGAGGCGGCGTTCGGCGCGGTCAAGGAGGTGCAGGTCGACACCGCCGTGGTGTGCTCCAGCTGCAACGGCGGTGGCGCGGCCTCCGGCACGACCCCCATGCCGTGCACGGTGTGTGAGGGTCGGGGCGAGGTCAGCTCGGTCCAGCGGTCGTTCCTCGGCCAGGTCATGACGACCCGGCCGTGCCCGCGCTGCCAGGGGTTCGGGACGATCATCCCCAACCCGTGCCCGGAGTGTGCGGGCGAGGGCAGGGTCCTGTCGCGCCGGACACTCGCGGTGCGGATCCCCGCCGGCGTCGACGACGGCACCCGCATCCAGCTGACCGGTCAGGGCGAGGTGGGTCCTGGCGGGGGCCCGGCCGGAGACCTCTACGTCGAGATCGACGTCGCACCGCACGAGGTGTGGAGCCGGCGCAGCGGTGACCTGCACTGCTCGGTGACGCTGCCGATGACGGCCGCCGCCCTCGGCACGACCATCACCCTCGAGACGCTCGACAACGACACGGTCGAGATCGAGGTCAAACCCGGCACCCAGTCCGGCCAGCGGCTCATGGTCGCGGGTCGCGGCGTACCCCACCTGACCAACCCCCAGCGCACCAACCCGCCGCGGGGCGACCTCGTGGTGCACGTCGTCGTCGAGACGCCGACCCGGCTCGAACAACGTCCAGCGCGATCTGCTGGCCGAGCTCGCCCGCCTCCGGGGCGAGGAGAAGGCGAGCGGCCAGCTCGGCTCCGAGCGCAAGGGTGGCGTCTTCTCGAGGATCCGGGACGCCTTCAACGACCGGAGCGTGTGAGCCGTGGCCGCTGCCGGGCCTGATCAGGCCTACGGCGCCGCCGGAGGGGCTGTCGACAAGAACTGCCTGTTCTGTCGGATTGTGGCGGGTACGATCCCCGCCAACCTGGTCCGCGAGACCGATCGGACGGTCGCGTTCCGTGACATCAGCCCGCAGGCGCCGGTGCACGTCCTGGTCATCCCGCGGGTGCACGTACCCGATGTGGGAGCCCTGGTCTCCGCGGACGCGGAGCTGGCCGGTCTCCTGATCCGGGAGTGCGCCGCGGTGGCCGCCGACGAAGGAGTCTCCGACTCGGGCTACCGCGTGGTGTTCAACACCGGCGACCAGGGTGGCCAGGCGGTCCACCACTGCCACGCGCACGTCCTCGGCGGCCGGCAGCTGGGCGCCCAGCTCGGCTAGGACCCCGGCCTCGGCTCCCGCGGTGGGCCGGACATATTACGGTCCCCGTATCCCGTGGCGCGGGCTACGATGAAGGTCGTTTCCTCCTCCCATGACCGTTCGTGGGAGGAGAGGATCGATCACAGACCGTCAGCGAAGGAGATAGGGCCCGCCAAGGCCGCCCATGGGCAAGTCCAACCCGTCACAGACCAAGATCGTCGTCCCCACGAGCGTCTCGATGGTGAACCTGCTCGGGCCGAGGGACGAGTTCCTGAGGGTCGCCGAGAAGGAGTTCGAAGCCGAGATCCACGTCCGTGGCAACGAGATCACGGTCATCGCAGACCCGGAGGAGCGGATTCTCGTCGAGCAGTTGTTCGACGAGCTCGTCGCGGTCGTCCGGTCCGGCCATGGGCTGACCTCCGACGCGGTCGAACGCAGCGTCGCGATGCTGCGTTCCCGCGGGACGGACCGCCCCGCCGACGTCCTCACCCTCAACATCCTCTCCAACCGGGGGAAGACGATCCGGCCCAAGACGGTCGGCCAGAAGCACTACGTCGACGCGATCGACAAGCACACCGTGGTGTTCTCGGTCGGCCCGGCCGGCACCGGCAAGACCTACCTGGCGATGGCGAAGGCCGTCCAGGCGCTGCAGGCCAAGCGGGTCAACCGGATCATCCTCACCCGGCCGGCGGTCGAGGCGGGGGAGCGGCTCGGCTTCCTGCCGGGCACGCTGTCGGAGAAGATCGACCCCTATCTCCGGCCGCTCTACGACGCGCTCCACGACATGATCGACCCCGACTCCATCCCGCGGCTGCTCACGGCGGGCACGATCGAGGTCGCGCCGCTGGCCTACATGCGCGGTCGTACGCTCAACGACGCGTTCATCGTGCTCGACGAGGCGCAGAACACCTCGCCCGAGCAGATGAAGATGTTCCTCACCCGGCTCGGCTTCGGTTCCAAGATGGTCGTCACGGGCGACATCACGCAGATCGACCTTCCCGGTGGCGTCCACTCAGGCCTCAAGGTGGTGCGGGAGATCCTCGACGGGCTCAACGACGTCCACTTCTGCGCGCTCACCGCCCAGGACGTCGTTCGACACAAGCTGGTGGGCCACATCGTCGCGGCCTACGACGCCTATGAGGAAGCCCGTGCCTCCGAGACCGGTGCACGCCCGGTCGACGTACGCCGTCGCAAGCCCGGACCCGTGCGGCCCTGACGAAACCGTCCGGGCACGGCAGCCGTCTATCTCCCAGCAGGCAACCGATGAGCCTGTCCCGTCAGAGGTTTCCACTGCGGGCCCACCCCACAGAGGCACTGTGAACCGCGCATGAGCATCGACATCGCCAACGAGTCAGGCGTCGAGGTCGACGAACACGAACTGGCCCGACTGGCCAGGTTCGTTCTGGACCGGATGCGAGTCCATCCGCAGGCGGAGCTGTCGGTCGTCCTCGTCGACGAGAAGACGATGGCCGAGCACCACCTGCGCTGGATGGACGAGCCGGGACCGACCGACGTCCTCGCGTTCCCCATGGACGAGCTCCGCCCGGGCCGCGAGGGCGAGGAGCCGCCGGCCGGGTTGCTCGGCGACGTCGTCCTCTGCCCCCAGGTCGCGGAGCGCCAGGCCACCGACGCCGGACACCCGACCGAGGACGAACTCCAGCTCCTGTCGGTGCACGGAATCCTGCACCTGTTGGGTTACGACCACGCCGAGCCCGAGGAGCACCGGGAGATGTTCGCGCTCCAGGCCCGGTTGCTTGCCGAGTGGCAACCGCTGCGCGAGGGAGAACGCGCCTGATGGGCGGCGATACGGTCCTCCTCGTCCTGGCCGCGGCCCTGGTCTTCATCGCGGGGGTGCTGGCGGCCGCGGAGGCCGCCCTCTCGACGTTCTCCAAGTCACGCGCCAACGGGCTCGTGACCAAGGGCTACCGCGGTGCCGACCGGGTACGCCTGCTCGTCGAGGACAGCGCGCCCTAT
The DNA here is from genome assembly GCA_963721745.1 of uncultured Actinomycetota bacterium. Lineage (GTDB taxonomy): Bacteria > Actinomycetota > Actinomycetes > Propionibacteriales > Actinopolymorphaceae > Thermasporomyces. The sequence continues at coordinate 309,398 of CAVRKO010000014.1, forward strand.
CTCAACACCGCGTTGTTCCTGCGCCTCGCCTGTGAGCTGACCGCGACCGTACTCGTTGCCGACGTCCTCTTCGGCCTGGTCGAGCCCACCTGGGCGGCGATCCTCGTCACCGCGGGCGTCATGATCGTGGTGTCGTACGTCGTCGTCGGCGTCGCTCCGCGCACCCTCGGCCGCCAGCACGCCAGCCGGGTCGCGCTGGTGACGTCCGGCTTCCTGATCGCGTTGACCAGGGTCCTGGGCCCGTTGCCCAAGCTGCTCATCCTGCTCGGCAACCTGCTCACTCCCGGCAAGGGCTTTCGTGAGGGTCCGTTCGCGACGGAGGCGGAGCTGCGGGAGCTGGTCGACATCGCCGAGGCGAGCCGGGTGATCGAGTCCGGCGAGCGCGAGATGATCCACTCCGTCTTCGAGCTGGGCGACACGATCGTCCGCGAGGTGATGGTGCCGCGCACCGACATCGTGGTCATCGAACGCCACAAGACCCTGCGCCAGCTGATGTCGCTGGCCCTGCGCAGCGGGTTCTCGCGGATCCCGGTGATCGGCGAGAACCTCGACGACATCGTGGGTGTCGCCTACCTCAAGGACGTCACCCAACGCATCTACGACAACCGCGAGGCCGAGACCACCGAGCGGGTCGAGCAGGTGATGCGTCCGCCGGCGTTCGTGCCCGACTCCAAGCCGGTCGACGGCCTCCTTCGGGAGATGCAGCAGCAGCGGACGCACCTCGCGATCGTGCTCGACGAGTACGGCGGTACGTCGGGCCTCGTCACGATCGAGGACATCCTGGAGGAGATCGTCGGTGAGATCACCGACGAGTACGACGAGGCGCCCCAGGAGGTCGAGCGACTCGCGAGCGGTGCGGTCCGGGTGAGCTCGCGGCTGCCGATCCACGAGCTGGGCGAGCTGTTCGACCTCGACCTCGACGACGAGGACGTCGACAGCGTGGGCGGGCTGATGGCCAAGCATCTCGACAAGGTGCCCATCCCGGGCGCCACGATCACCATCGATGGACTGCGGCTCCTCGCCGAGGGCCCGGTCGGGCGGCGCAACCGGATCCCGACGATCCTCGTCACCCAGATCGACGCGGCCGCCCGGCAGTCAGCCGGCGAGCGGTCGGGGTCGGTCGACTAGCGGTCGCCCTGGCCGCCGTCAGGCGGAGTCGCGCTGTGCGACATCGGGCGGAGTCGTCCCGTCCGGCGGAGTCCGCTCGTCAGGCGGAGAGGCCGCCGTCGACCATGAACGTCGCGCCGGTGACATACGACGCCTCGTCGCTGGCGAGGAACAGGATCGCGTAGGCGATCTCCCGGGGATCGGCCTGGCGCCCGAGCAGCGTCGGCGTACCGGCGGCGAGGTGGGTCCGGGCCTCCTCGAGGCTCTCGCCCGTTGCTGCCGCCCGCCGGCGGACGTGGAACATCGTGAGCGTCGGGCCCGGGCACACGGCGTTGACCCGTACGCCCTCACCCGCGTGGTCGTGCGCCATCGAACGGGTGAGTGCGAGCACGGCCGCCTTCGTCGCGTCATACTGCGCCATCCCGGCGCGGCCGGCGAGGGCGTTCGCGGACGAGACGTTGATGATGCTGCCCCCACCGCCGCTGGCCATCGCCGGGATCGCGAACTTCGAGCAGTATCCGACCTGGAGGAGGTTGCCGCGCAGGATGTAGTCCCACGACGCGACGTCGGCCTCGGTGACGGGACCCCAGACCCGGACGCCCGCGACGTTGGCCAGGATGTCGAGCCGGCCGAACCGCCGGGTCGTCGCGTCCACCGCGGCCCGCGCCTCCGGCTCCTCGTCGAGGTGGGCGCCCAGCGCGAGCACCCGCCGACCGCCGGGGTCGATCTCCTCCGACGCCCGCTTGGCCTCGGTCTCATCGACGTCGACGAGGACGACCGAGGCGCCCTCCTCCCAGAGCAGCTGGGCGGTCGCCTGTCCGATGCCGCCGCCTCCACCGGTGACGAGTGCCACCTTGTCTGCTACCCGTCCGGGCATGTGTGCCGCCTCCTCGTGAGGGGGTGTCCTGCGGGAACTGGCGGGACCGTCGGCTGGCCGGGTGGCGTCCCGCGCCGCACCGAGTCGTACCGCGTCAGCGAGGGAGAGGCTAGTGCCTCTCCTAGGATTGCGGCGTGACCAGCGAGCAGCTCCACCCCGAAGACGCGAAGATCGTGACACTGGCGCGCTCCACCCGTGCGCGCGCGGGCAGTGCGGAGGGCGCGGCCGTCCGCGACACCACCGGCCGCACCTACACCGCGGCGACGGTGACGCTTCCGTCCCTCCGGCTCTCGGCCCTGCGGCTGGCGGTCGCGATGGCGTGTTCCAGCGGCGCGGACGGCCTCGAGGCGGCTGCCGTCGTCTCCGACGGCGACCGGGTGGGCGACGACGACCTCTCCGTCGTACGCGATCTCGGAGGGGCGGACGTGCCGGTCTACCTCGCGGCAGCGGACGGCTCGGTTCGTACGGTGGCCACGACCGGCTGAATCCCCCTGGCAGCGGCACCGCCTGCCCTCTGCCCGCCGGAAGCCCGCTCGCCCCGCGCCGGGAAGCCCTCGTCCCCGCCTGGAAATGATCACGTTCAGCATGCTTTCGGACGCCTGCCCATGCATGCAGGCATGGGCAGGCGACCACAGGCATGCTGAACGTGATCATTTCCGCTGGGCGACGTTGGCGCTGGGCGCTGCGGATTGGGCGCTGCGGGCTGGGCGCTCGTCGGTCAGGGAGTGACCGGACGGTGCAGGTCGTCGGGTAGCTCGCTGGCAGCCGCCCGGTCCAGCAGCCACAAGGTCCGGCTCCGCCCGGCGACGCCGGCAGCCGGGATCTGTACGGGTCCCGCACCAGAGAGGGCGAGGCGTACCGCTCGCGCCTTCTCCTCGCCTGCCACCAGCAGCCAGACCTCCCTGGCGGCGTTGAGCGCGGGAGATGTCAGCGTGAGACGGGTCGGCGGCGGCTTGGGCGCATTGTGGACGGCGACCACCGTCCGCTCGTCCTCGTAGACGGCCGGCCTTTCCGGGAACAGCGAGGCGACGTGGCCGTCAGGACCCACCCCGAGCATGAGTACGTCGAACGTCGGAACGGATCCGTGGTCCTCGGGGTGGACAGCCGACGCGAGCTCAGCTGCGTACCGCTTCGCGGCCGCCTCAACAGCGTCGCCGTCGGGGCCGTCCGTGGCCGGCATGGCGTGCACCCGGGCCGGGTCCAGGTGTACCTGGTCGAGCAGGGCCGCGCGGGCACCGGTCTCGTTGCGCTCGGGATCTCCCGAGGCCAGGAACCGCTCGTCCCCCCACCAGACGTCGAGCCGACGCCAGTCGATGGCGTCCCGGGCGGGTGACTCCGCGAGAGCGGCGAGCGTCCCGGTGCCGATACCGCCGCCGGTCAGGACGACGGACGCCGTACCCCGGCTTGCCTGGACGTCGACGAGTGCCGTCACCAGCCGGGCCGCGACCGCCTGGGCCAGGAGGTCCTTGGTGGCGTGGACGACGACTTCGGGGGCACTCACCGGTTGGCCTTCTTGGTCGCGGCGCGCCGGCGGGGCGCGGCCGCCGACGTACGCCCCTTCGCCGCGGCGGACTTCTTCGCCGCCCCGGCGGCGCTGCCACTCTTGCCGGCCTGGCTGCCACTCTTGCTGGCCTGGCTGCTGCTCTTGCTGGCCTGGCTGCTGCTCGTACTGACTTTGCCGCGCTTGCCGGTCTCGGACTTCTCGGCCTTCGCCGAGTCACTGGACCTTCCCGACCCGCTGGAGCTGGAGGTGGAGCCCGCCCGCCGGGTGCCGTTCTTGCTCCCCTCGGCGTCCTTGGCCTCCGTCAGACGGAGCAGCTCCTCGACCGTCACGGCGTAGATGTCGTCGGGGTCCAGCCGGCGGAGCTCCTCGGCCAGCAGCTCGGAGGTCTCGCGCCGCTTCAGTGCGACGTGGCGCTCCGGCTGGTTCGGTATCGAGTACCTCGCCAGCAGCCCGTCGGGCCGGGTGATGGCGATGTCGCCCTCGACGGTGTGGAGGCGGGCGGCGGTGATGCCCGGCCCGCGACTCGTACGCACCTCGACCTTGACGTGCAGCTCCTTGGACAGCCATGCGGCCAGCAGGTCCGCGCTCGCGTTCGAGCGCTCGGCGTGCACGGTGGCCCCGTCGACCCGGCCGTGACGCTGGTCGAGGGCAGCAGCGAGCAGGGCCCGCCACGGCGTGATCCGCGTCCACGACAGGTCGGTGTCGCCCGGGGCGTAGCTGCCGCAGCGTTCGGTCAGGGCGTCGAGCGGACGTCTGGCCGAGGCCGCGTCCGTCACCCTCCGGCGCGCCAGCTGGCCGAGCGGATCGCCCGCGGGGTTCTCGGGCGACTTGCCGGGCCACCAGGTGACGACCGGGGACTCGGGCAGGAGCAGCGGCATGACCACCGACTCCGCGTGCCGGGACAGCTCACCGTAGAGCCGGAGCAGGAGGCTCTCGCCGGGCCCGGCCTCGCCGCCCACCCGGACCTCCGCGTCGAGCCTGGCGCTGCCGCGACCACCGCGAGGGATCACGCCGATGATGCGGGAGGGATGTTCCTTCGCCGCCTGCATCGCGGCCTTCAGCGCGTCGTAGTGGCTGCTCTCGTCCGCGACCACGATCAGGGTGAGCACCATCCCCATGGCCGGGCTGCCCGCGTTGCGGCGGGCCTTGATGAGAGAGCCGGCGATCTCGCTGGCGTCGGTGTCGGACAGGTCGATGATCACCGTGTCACCTCGTTGGCTCCGTCCGCTCGGCGACCGGATTCGTGGTGGGGATAGGTCGGGGCAGCCACGCGGGCGGCGCTCACGCACGCCTCCAGCCGCGGCCGTCGCGGGCCAGCATCTCGTCGGCCGACTGGGGGCCCCAGTTGCCCGAGGGGTACTGCTCGGGCTTCCCGTGCTCGGCCCAGTAGTCGACGATCGGGTCGAGGATCTGCCAGGACAGCTCGACCTCCTCGTGCTGCGGGAACAACGGCGGGTCGCCGAGCAGGACGTCGAGCAGCAGCCGTTCGTACGCCTCCGGCGAGGACTCCGTGAACGCACCGCCGTAGGCGAAGTCCATCGTCACGTCGCGGATCTCCATCTGGGTGCCGGGGACCTTGGACCCGAACCGCAGCGTGATGCCCTCGTCGGGCTGGATCCGCATCACCAGGGTGTTCTGCCCCAGCTCCTCGGTCGCCGTCTCGGTGAACGGCAGGTGCGGCGCACGCTTGAACACCACGGCGACCTCGGTGACCCGGCGGGCCAGCCGCTTGCCGGTACGAAGATAGAACGGCACGCCGGCCCAGCGCCGGGTGTCGAGCTCGAGCTTGATGGCGGCATAGGTCTCGGTCCGCGAGTCCTTGGGGATGCCCTCCTCCTGGAGGTAACCGGGGACCTTCTTGCCGCCCGCCCACCCCTCGGCGTACTGACCATGCGCGGTGTGCAGGTCGAGGCGGCGGGGGATCTGGGCGGCGGCGAGCACCTTCTGCTTCTCGATCCGCAGGCTCTTGGCGTCGAAGCTGACCGGCTCCTCCATGGCGGTGAGCGCGAGCAGCTGCAGGAGGTGGTTCTGGATCACGTCGCGGGCGGCGCCGATGCCGTCGTAGTAGCCGGCGCGGCCCTCGATGCCGATGTCCTCGCCCATCGTGAACTGCACGTGGTCGACGTAGTTGGCGTTCCAGACCGGCTCGAACATCTGGTTGGCGAACCTCAGCGCCAGGATGTTCTGCACCGTCTCCTTGCCGAGGTAGTGGTCGATCCGGAAGACCGCCTGCGGCGGGAAGACCTCGGAGACGATCTTGTTGAGCTCCCGCGCGCTCGCGAGGTTGTGGCCGAACGGCTTCTCGACGACGACGCGGCGCCAGTGCTCCTTGCCCTGCTCGGCAAGACCGTGCGCCTTGAGCTGGCGGACCGTGACGGGGAAGAGCTTCGGCGGCACCGAGAGGTAGAACGCGTGGTTGCCGTTGGTGCCGCGTTCGCGGTCGAGCTCCTCGATGGTCTCGCGCAGCCGTTCGAACGACGGGTCGTCGCCCAGCTCGCCCGGGACGAACCTGCAGCCCTCCCGTAGCTGCTTCCACACCTCCTCACGGAACGGTGTGCGCGCATGCTCCTTCACCGCGTCGTGGACGACCTTCTCGAAGTCCTCGTTGGCCCAGTCGCGGCGGGCGAACCCGACCAGGGCGAAGCCCGGCGGCAGCAGCCCGCGGTTGGCCAGGTCATAGACAGCCGGCATCAGCTTCTTGCGGGCGAGGTCGCCCGTGACGCCGAAGATGACCAGGCTGCAGGGCCCGGCGATCCGGGGAAGCCGGCGATCGCGCGGGTCGCGGAGTGGGTTGGTCACCTCGGCGGGCGCCGACACGATCTCCGGGGAGTGCGGGAACGGGCTGCGTTCGGCGGTTGTGTCTGCGGTCACCGCTTGACCTTTCGGGCTGCTTCGAGGAGCTGCGCGAGACCAGCTCGACGGTCGGTCAGGTGCAGGCGTACGACCGGGCGGCCGGCGTCGATCAGGACCCTGGCGTCGCCGGCGGCCTGCGCCTGCAGGAGCTGGCCGAAGGTATAGGGGCGGTCTGGTACGCCGAGGTCCTCCTGGACGGCTCCGGTGATTTGGACGAAGCCGCCGTTGGGGTGTCCGCCCTTGTGGTACTGCCCGGTCGAGTGGAGGAACCGCGGACCCCAGCCGAACGTCGTCTGGACGCCACTGCTCGCCGCCACGAGGTCGCGCAGTTCGGCGGCGCCCGCGTCGGCGTCGCGGTCGAGGTAGGCCGTCAGCGCGAGGTAGCCCGTCGTCGGCACGAGGTAGTCCAGCGACGCGAAGAGGTACGCGAGCGTCTGCTCGCCGCGCAGTGTCGCCTTGTCGCCGTAGACCTCGACGGATCCTTCGACCCAGGCCTGCGGGAGGCCGTCACCCGAGCTCGGGTTGTCGAGCAGCGCGCGGGCCTGCTTCTTGGCCTCTTCGACGTTGGGCTGGTCGAACGGGTCGATGCCGATCACCCGGCCCGCGACGGCGACCGCGGTCTCCCACAGCTGGAAGAGCGCCCCGAGCGGACCGTCCGTGAGCAGCTGGCCGTCGACGGCGTGGTGGGGCGTCCCGATCGCAACTCGCGTGACGTCGCTGCCCGCGACGGCCCAGCCGGGGGTGCCGGCGCCCGAGCCGCCGACGTCGACGGGTAGGAGACCCCTGCCGTGCTTGCCGGTCGACTCGGCGATGAGCTGTTCGGCCCAGGCGGGGAAGCCCTTGACCGCGCTCACACCCTCGCCGAGGACCACCTTGTCGCGGCCCTGCTCGTGTGCCGCGCCCAGCGCCGCACCCAGAGCCAGCCCGGGATTGCCCGGCGTGGAGGCGCCGAGCGAGGCCAGGACGGCCTCCGCCTCGTCGAGCAGGTCGGCGACGTCGGCGCCGGCGAGGCCGGAGGGTACGAGGCCGAACGCGGTGAGCGCGCTGTAGCGGCCTCCCACCTCCGGGTCGGCGAGGAACACCTTGCGGTAGCCGTCGTTCTCGGCCAGCTTGGCGAGCGGTGAACCGGGGTCGGTGACCACGACGATCCGGCTCGGGCCATCGATGCCCGCGTCGGCGAACGCCTGCAGGTAGGCGCGGCGGTGGCTGTCGGTCTCGACCGTGGTGCCGGACTTGCTCGACACCACGAGCACCGTGCGGTCGAGCCGGTCGGACAGCGCCCGGAGCACCACCGACGGATCGGTCGAGTCGAGCACGGTGAGCTGGACGCCGGCCGTCGCCGTGATGACCTCGGGCGCGAGGGAGGAACCGCCCATGCCGCTGAGCACCACGTGGTCGAGGCCTTCGGTGCGCAGGTCGGCCCGAAGCGCGTCGATCTCGGCGAGCAGGGGACGGGACGAGTGCGGCAGGTCGACCCAGCCGAGCCGGACCGACGCCTCGGGTTCGGCCTCGGCGCCCCAGAGCGTGGGGTCCCGGCGGGCGAGCGCGGGTGCCACCCCGTCGTCGATCAGCCGGGTGAGGACCGTGCCGCCGTCGGGCTGGTCGACCTCGACACGGAGAACGTCGTCGGTCACCGGCGCGCACCCTTCAGCTCGGTGCTCACGGAGTCGAGGAGTTCCTTCCAGCTGGCGGCGAACTTGTCCACGCCCTCGTCCTCGAGCACCGACACGACGTCGTCGTAGCTGATGCCGAGGGCTTCGAGGTCGGCGATCACCTTGCGGGCCCCGTCGTAGGTCCCCCTGATCGTGTCGCCGTGTACCTCGCCGTGGTCCGCGAACGCGACGATCGTCGCCTCAGGCATGGTGTTGACGACGCCGCGGGTCACGAGCTCGGTGACGTACAGCGTGTCGGGGAGGTTCGGGTCCTTCGTCGACGTCGACGCCCAGAGGGGGCGCTGCGGACGGGCGCCCGCGGCCTCGAGGGCCCGCCAGCGGTCGGAGGCGACGACCTGCTCGTACGCCTCGAAGGCCAGCCGGGCGTTGGCGATGGCGGCCTTGCTGCGCAGGGCCCTCGCCTGGTCCGAGCCGAGCTTGTCGAGCCGCTTGTCGACCTCGGTGTCGACCCGGCTGACGAAGAACGACGCGACGCTCGCGAGGCTCGCCAGGTCGTGTCCCGCCGCCTGCGCCTGCTCGAGGCCGGACATGAACGCGTCCATCACCTCGCGGTAGCGCTCGATGCCGAAGATCAGGGTCACGTTGACGCTGATCCCCTCCGAGAGCGCGGTGGTGATCGCCGGCAGTCCCTCGCGGGTGGCCGGGATCTTGATGAAGAGGTTGGGCCGGTCGACGAGCCACCACAGGGCCCGCGCCTCCGCGACCGTCTTCTCCGTCTCGCGGGCGAGCCGCGGGTCCACCTCGATCGAGACCCGGCCGTCGACCCCCGCACTCGCGTCGTAGGCGGGACGCAGCACGTCACAGGCCGAACGGATGTCGGCCGTCGTGATCGCGCGTACGGCCTCCTCGACGTCGACACCGCGGATCGCGAGGTCGTGGAGCTGCTCTGAGTAGACCTTCGCGTCGGACAGTGCCTTGGCGAAGATCGTCGGGTTGCTGGTGACGCCGACCACATGCTTGTCGCGGACGAGCTCGGCCAGGTTGCCGGAGCTGAGCCGTTGGCGGGACACGTCGTCGATCCAGATCGCCACGCCCGCGTCGGCGAGCGCCTTGAGTCGGTCGGTCATGAGGACTCCTTCAGTTGTGACGTGGGCTCGAGCGTCACCGCTCGTCACCCACCAGCGGCGGCGATGCTCTCTCGCGCGGCCTGCGCCACCGCTTCCTTCGTCAATCCGAACTCCCGGAACAGCGTCTTGTAATCCGCCGACGCGCCGAAATGTTCGAGCGAGACGATCCGGCCCGCGTCTCCGGCGAAGCGCTGCCACGACTGGGCGACCCCCGCCTCGACGCAGACCCGCGCGCGTACGCCGGGCGGCAGGACGGTGTCGCGGTAGGCCTGGTCCTGCGCGTCGAACCACTCGACGCACGGCATCGAGACGACCCGTGCCGCGATGCCCTCGGTTGCGAGGTCCTCGCGGGCGGCGACCGCGAGCTGCACCTCGGAGCCGGTCGCGATGAGCACGACGTCGGGCACACCGTCCTCGGGGGAGTCGACGAGTACGTAGCCGCCGCGTTCCGCCTCGCCGGCGGGCGCGAAGCCACTGCCCACGGACCGGTCGAACGTCGGCACGTTCTGCCGGGTGAGAGCCAGCGCCGTCGGCGCGTCGGGGTGTGCCAGGGCGGTGCGCCAGGCGACCGCGGTCTCGTTGGCGTCGGCCGGGCGTACGACCCGCAGGCCCGGGATCGCCCGGAGCGCGGACAGGTGCTCGACCGGCTGGTGGGTCGGACCGTCCTCGCCCAGGCCGATCGAGTCGTGGGTCCAGACGTAGATCACCGGCAGCTGCATGAGAGCCGCGAGCCGGACCGCGGGGCGCATGTAGTCGCTGAAGACCAGGAACGTGGCGCCGTAGGGGCGCGTACCGCCGTGCAGGGCGATGCCGTTGAGAACGGCGCCCATCACGTGCTCCCGGACGCCGAAGTGCAGCACCCGGCCGTACCAGTCGCCGGCGAACATCTTGGTGGAGTACTCCGGCGGGACGAACGACGGCTCACCGTCGGGGGTGGTGTTGTTGGAGCCCGCCAGGTCGGCCGAACCGCCCCACAGCTCCGGCAGCACCGGAGCCAGCGCCGAGATCACCGCGCCCGACGCGACGCGGGTCGCGACGTCCTTGCCCGGCTCGAAGCTCGGGATCCGGTCCTCCCAGCCGTCGGGGAGCCGGCGCTCGCTCATGCGGTCGAGCAGCTGCGCCCGCTCCGGGTGGGCCGTACGCCACCCCTGGTAGGGCTGCTCCCACTCCGTGCGCGCCTTCGCTCCGCGCTCGCGAACCTCGCGGACGTGGGCGAGAACGGCGTCGTCCACCTCGAACGACTTGTCGGGGTCGAAGCCGAGGACCCGCTTGGTGGCGGCGACCTCCTCGGCCCCGAGGGCCGAGCCGTGCGCCTTGCCGGTGTTCTGGGCGTTCGGCGCCGGCCAGGCGATGATCGTCTTGAGGACGATGATCGACGGCCGGTCGGTCTCGGCGATCGCCGCGTGATAGGCGGACCAGAGTGCCTCGACGTCCTCGACGTACTCGTGGGAACGCCGCCACTCCACGGTCTGCACGTGCCAGCCGTACGCCTCGTACCGCAGGGCGACGTTCTCGGACAACGCGATGTTGGTGTCGTCCTCGATCGAGATCTGGTTGTCGTCGTAGAGCACGACGAGGTTGCCGAGCTTCTGGTGGCCGGCGAGGGCGCTCGCCTCGTGGCTGATGCCCTCCTCGATGTCGCCGTCACTCGCGAACGCGAAGATCCGGTGGTCGAACGGGCTGCCGCCGGGTGGCGCCTCGGGGTCGAGCAGTCCGCGCTCGCGCCGTGCCGCCATCGCCATGCCGACGGCGTTGCCGAAGCCCTGGCCGAGCGGGCCGGTGGTGGTCTCGACGCCCGGGGTGTGGCCGTGCTCGGGGTGGCCGGGGGTGCGGCTGCCCCACTGGCGGAAGTGCTGGAGGTCGTCGAGGTCGAGGAGCCCCGCGTAGTAGAGCTGGATGTAGAGCGTGAGGCTCGAGTGCCCGCAGGAGAGGACGAACCGGTCGCGACCGGACCAGTCGGGGTCGGCCGGGTCGTACCGCATCAGGCGCTGGTACAGGAGATAGGCCGCCGGCGCCAGGCTCATCGCCGTGCCGGGGTGGCCGTTGCCGGTGTTCTCGACGGCGTCCATCGCCAGCACCCGGATGGTGTCGACGGCACGCTGGTCGAGTTCGGTCCACTCGAGAGGGACGGGTCCGTTGTTGGCACTCATGCGGTCGATCGGCTCCTGATCGCTTCTCTTCGGAAGATGCGCGGGTGAGATGTCGACAGACACCACCGCTTCGGAGCCTACCCATCCGCCGTGGCGCCCGGCCGCGGCCCGCGCTCCGGGCCGGCCCGGTTCCGGGGCCTATACCCGATGGGTCCGGTGGCATGCGCCGCTTACGGCCACCCGCCGGGCGGGGGTGGGTGACGCGAGCCCGGCGACGTCCGGGACGCCGGCGCCTCCTAGACTGGCCGCCGTTCGGATGGCCGGGACGGTCCGGCTCAAGATCTTCGTTCTCGAGGTGTTCGTGACGGCTGTCGACCCCGGTCCCGCAGTGGGTGAGCCGTCTCTCGCGGCACCAGCCGCGCCGACGACCTGGCGCGATGTCGTGGCCGCCTACGTCGCCCTCACCAAGCCCCGGATCATCGAGCTGCTGCTCGTCACGACGGTGCCGGTGATGTTCCTGGCCGAGGGCGGCGTCCCGTCGCTCGGGCTGGTGCTCGCCACCGTCGCCGGGGGAATCCTCGCGGCGGGCAGCGCCAACACGCTCAACTGCGTCCTCGACCGCGACATCGACGAGCAGATGCGGCGCACCCGGCGGCGCCCGCTGCCGCGGCACGCGGTCCGGCCGGGGCAGGCGCTCGTCTTCGGGCTCGTGCTCGGCGTGGTCGCGACGCTGTGGCTCGGACTGGCGGTCAACTGGCTCTCGGCGCTGCTCGCGGCCGCGGCCAACGCGTTCTACATCCTCGTCTACACCATGGTGCTCAAGCGGCGGACCGCCCAGAACATCGTGTGGGGCGGCATCGCGGGGTGCTTCCCGGTGGCGATCGGGTGGACCGCCGTCCGCGACTCCCTCGACTGGGCGCCGCTGGCCCTGGTGCTGGTGGTCTTCTTCTGGACGCCGCCGCACACCTGGACTCTCGCGATGCGCTACCGCGCCGACTACGCCGCGGCCGGGGTCCCGATGCTGCCCGTCGTGGCGACCGAGCGGGCGGTCGCCTGGCAGGTGCTGGCCTACTCCGCGGCGACGGTCGTCGCCTCGCTCGCCCTCTGGCCGATCGCGCCGACCGGGTGGTTCTATCCCGTGGTCGCCGCCGTCCTGGGTGTCGTCGTCCTCGTCGAGGCGTACGCCCTGGTCCACCGGGTGGCTCGGGGCCGGACCGGTCCCGACCTGCGGCCGATGCGGTTCTTCCACTGGTCCAACCTCTATCTCGCGCTGCTGTTCGTGGCCGTCGCCCTGGATCCGCTGCTGACCCGCTAGAGCCCGCTAGAGGAAGGTTCGCCACCGATGAGCGTCGTTCCCCAACACCTGGACTGGCCGAACTGCCTCAACGCCCGTGACCTCGGTGGTCTGCCGACTACCGACGGGAGCCAGATCCGCTCCGGTGCGCTCGTCCGTACCGACAACCACGGCAAGCTCACGCGCGAGGGGATCGCGGCGGTCCACGCCTACGGCGTCGGCCGGGTCATCGACCTTCGCCGGGAGCGGGAGTGCACGCAGTCGCCGAGCCCGTTCGCGGGCACGCCGCTCTACTGCCACATCCCTGTGCAGGACCCGGCCGACCCCGACGAGACGAGCACGCTCGCCGAGATCTACGTCGCGATGCTCGACCGCCGGCCGGAGTTGTTCGCCACGGCGGTCGGTGCCGTCGCCGACGCGCCCCCTGGCGGCGTCGTGGTGCACTGTGCGGGCGGCAAGGACCGCACCGGCATGGTCGTCGCGATGGCGCTCAGCCTGGCCGGCGTCGACGACGACACGATCGGGGCCGACTACGCGCTCACCGAGGAGCGGCTGGCGACGGAGCATGCCGCCACGCTCGAAGCGGCCGCCGACGACCGGTTGCGGGAGGTCATCCGCCGGCTGCAGCCAACGCCGGCCTCGAACATCCTGACCACGCTCGCGCATCTGCAGATGAAGTACGGCGGGGTGAGCTCCTACCTCGAGTCCGGAGGGTTCACGCCCGCGCAGCGCACCGCGCTGCGTGACCGCCTGCGCGGCTGAGCCCGCCGGGGCGCCACGGCCGGAGGGTGACGACGCCGACGGCTGACGCGGCGACGGCGCTCAGCGGACTCCCTGGGCCCCTTCGGCCGGCCGGCGGGTGCACGGATGCTGGCAGGCCTGCTGGACGCCGGGCAACGTGTTCGGCACTACTGGCGTGCCGGTGCGGACCGTCGCGAACGCGGTCATTCCCCCGACCACGCAGAGGCCCGCACTGATCAGCATCGCCCGTCCGAAGCCCGGACCGAGTGGCCCTCCACCCGCCTGCGTGATGCCGGCTACCGGCGGCAGGATCGCGACCGCGAGGAGTCCCGCCATCCGCGAGACCGCGTTGTTGACGCCCGAGGCGGCGCCCACCTGCCGCTCCTGGACCGACGCGAGGACCGTCGAGGTCAGCGGCGCCACGGTGGTCGCCAGCCCGAGCCCGAAGACCACGACGGCCGGGAAGACCGTGGTCCAGTACGACACTCCCGGCACGACCCGTGCCATCAGCGCCAGCCCGGCCCCCGCGACGAGCGGGCCCACCGTCATGGGCAGCCGCGGCCCGAACCGTTGAGCGGCTGCCCCCATCCGTGGGGACAACAACAGCATGATCACCGTGATGGGGAGCATCGAGATGCCCGCGGCTAGGGCGGAGTAGCCCAGGGACTGCTGCAACTGCAGCGCCACGAGGAACAGCGCACCGCCGAGCGCGCCGTAGACGGTGAGGGTCGTGAGGTTCGCGCCGGTGAACTGCGAGGAGCGGAAGATCCCGAGGTCCAGGAGCGGCGCGGGGTGCCGGGACTCGATCAGTGGGAACGCGACGAGCCCCACCACGCCGACAACGGCGGACGCGATGGTGAGCGGGCTCCACCCTCGGGCGGGCATCTCGATGAAGGTGTACGTCAGGCCGGCGAGTCCGAGCGTGATGCTGACCGCACCGAGCAGGTCGAGCCGCCGCGGCGCGCTGGGGTCCAGACTCTCCGGGAGGTGTCGCAGGATCACCCACAGGGCGACGGCGGCAAGGGGGAGGTTGATCAGGAACACCCAACGCCAGGACACGGCGTCCACGAGCCAGCCGCCGACGAACGGCCCGACGGCGGTCGACACACCCGCCAGGCCGGCCCACATGCCGACGGCCCGACCCCGGTCGGCGGGGCGTATGGAGGCGTCGATCAACGAGAGGCTGCCGGGTACGAGCAGCGCACCGCCGACGCCCTGCACCAGTCGGGCGACCACCAGGGCGCCCCCCGTAGGTGCGATTCCGCAGGCGAGCGACGCCAGCGTGAACGCGACCAGCCCGATCGCGAACATGCGTCGGCGTCCGTACCGGTCGCCCAGCACGCCGCCGAGCAGGAGCAGCGAGCTCAGCGTGAGCAGATAGCCGTCGACGACCCACTGCTGGACGACCAGGCCTCCGCCGAGAGTGCGGTCGATCGCCGGCAGGGCGATGTTGACGACGGTCCCGTCGAGGAAGACGATCCCGGCGCCGAGGACCGTGCCGACGATCACCCACCGCCCGCGCGTGGAGTCCAGCGGGATGGCGGCGCCAGGCTGCGGAGCGGAAGGGTCCTCGCGGTTCGCGCTCATGTGGCTCCTCGGGGGTCGGGCACCGGACGAGGCTTGCAGCGGTGGGTATGGGTACACTGTCGCAACGACGGCCTCCGCCGTCCCTCTTGCGGGCGAGCCGCCCGCGTGGTCGCTCTCCGAGTGTTCCGTCCCCCGCCCGCAGTTATTCCGCAGGGCGTTGTGCGAGCCATCGACCGGAAGCCGCGGCCGCTGTCCCACGACGGAGCATTACTTCTTCATGCCACGAAGCTTCACGCCTCAGACATCCCACCGTGCCCGCAGCAGGTCCGCCGGCGACCGCCGTACCGACTCGGGCCGCGCGCACTCCGGCCGCGCCGACTCGTACCGCTCGGACTCCTACCGCTCGGACTCGTACCGCTCGGACGCAGGCGCCGGGAGCGGCTCCGGACAGCGCGGCGAGCGCCGCGGCGCTTCCGGCACGTCGAGCTCGCGCGGGTCGGACCGGCAGCGGGCCGACCGGCAGCGGGTCGACCGGCAGCGCAGCGACCGGCGCCGCGGCGACCATCCCCGCAAGCGCGGCAACGAACGGGACACCGCGCCCACCCGCTCGGCCAACGCCGAGCAGGTGCTCGAACAGCAGCTCGACGCCGCGCTCGACGCGGCCGCGTCCGCCGAGCCCGAGACGCTGCCCGCCACCTTCGCCGACACTGACCTGCCCGAGCGGCTCGTCGAGGCCCTCGGCCGGCGTGGGATCCGGGAGCCATTCCCGATCCAGGCCCGGACCCTGCCCGACGCGCTCGCCGGCCGTGACGTCCTCGGACGCGCACAGACCGGCTCGGGCAAGACCCTCGCGTTCGGTCTGCCGATGCTCGCCGGCATCGCGCAGGACCGCCGCACGCGTACGCCCGGCCACCCACGCGGGCTGGTCCTCGTACCCACCCGCGAGCTGGCCCAGCAGGTCGCCGACGCGCTCGCGCCCCTCGGCCGACGGCTCGGTGTCGAGCTCACCACGGTCTACGGCGGTGCGTCGATGCGGCGCCAGGTGATGGCGCTGCGGGCCGGCGTCGACATCGTCGTCGCCACACCGGGCCGGCTCATCGACCTGATCGAGCAGGGCGAGTGCAGCCTCGGTCAGGTCGGCCACCTGCGTGCTCGACGAGGCCGACTACATGGCCGACCTCGGGTTCCTTCCCGCGGTGACGAAGCTGCTCGACATGACGCCGGCCGGCGGCCAGCGGATGCTGTTCTCGGCGACCCTGGACCGCGGCGTCAGCCGGCTGGTCGGCGCCTACCTCTCCGATCCCGCCTTCCATGCCGTCGCCTCCGCCGCCGCGCCCGTCGGGTCGGTGGAGCACCGCGTCTTCACGCTCCGGCCCGAGAACAAGGTGGCCGTCGCCGCCGAGATCGCGTCGCGGCCGGGCCGCACGCTGTTGTTCGTCCGTACCAAGCACGGCGCCGACCGGCTGGTCAAGCAGCTCCGGCAGCGCGGCGTCGACCGGCGCCATGCACGGAAACCTCCGGCAGAGCACCCGCCAGCGGGCGCTCGACGCGTTCGCGGACGGCTCGGCGCGGGTCCTGGTCGCGACGGACGTCGCCGCCCGCGGCATCCACGTGGACGACGTCGACCTGGTCGTGCACTTCGACCCGTCGGCCGACCACAAGGACTACCTCCACCGCTCGGGTCGTACGGCCCGCGCCGGCGCGACCGGCACGGTGGTCTCGCTCGTCCATCCGGAGCAGCGGCGCGAGGTCGACCGGCTGCACAAGCAGGCCAAGGTGACGGCCAGCGCGGTCGATGTCGAGCCCGGCCACACCGCGGTCCGCGACGTCGCCACGTCGGGTACGCCGATCGTCGTACGCCCGCAGCCGGTGGCGAGTCCGCGCCCGCACCGCAGCGGCGCAGCGACGGGGCGCGGGCGTGACGGTGGAAGCCGTCGGCCGTCCCGCAACGCCTGGCGGCCCCGGCGGTCGGGTGCGCGGGGTCAGCAGGCTTCGTAGCTCGTCAGACGTACAAGGGGGCCCGTACCGGATGGATCCGGTACGGGCCCGCTGTCTGTCCTGGTGCTGTCCGTCCTGGTGTGCTGCCTGTCCGGGTGTGCTCAGACCCGCGTGAGTCCGGCGAGGTCCTGGTCGGGACCGAGGGGTGCGCCGTCCGGGTCGAGAGCGTCGCTGGTTCCCACCGTGACCCACGTCGCGGCGGCGACGGTCAGGGCGGCACCGAGCAGGTGGACACCGACGACCAACGCCGGCAGGCCGGTGACGTACTGCACGAAGCCGACCACGCCCTGGGCGAGCTCGGTGCCGAGGAGGAACGCCGCCGCCAGGACCGCACGCCGGGGCGCCCGGGTGACGCGGAGCGCGACGAGGGTCCCGACGGTGAGGCCGAGCAGGAGGAGCACGAGGTCCGCGTGCAGCTGACTGACGGTCTCGGGGTCCAGGCCGTTCCGGGGCGCCCGCTGGTCTCCCGCGTGGGGCCCGCTGCCGGTGACGACGGTGCCGGCGTACATCACGACGAACGTCAGCGCGAGGGTCGCCTGCGCGAGGCGGCGGACGGGCAGCGGAACCGTGAGCCCTCGGTGGGTCCCGGCCGGCTCGGCGGTCCGGCGGAGGAGGAGGACGGCCACGGCGATCAGGGCCGGCGACACCATGAAGTGGACCGACACCACCCAGGGGTCGAGCTCCGTGAGCACCGTGATCCCGCCCATGACCGCCTGGAGCGGTACGCCGATGAGCAGCACGGTGGACAGGAGCACCAGGTCGGGGCGGCGCGGACGGCTGCAGCAGCGCCGCCAGCCAGGCCAGGCCGACGGCCGCCGCCACCCCGAACGTGAGCAGCCGGTTGCCGAACTCGATCACCCCGTGGAGGCCGAGCGCGGGGTGGGTGACGAGGGACCCTTCGCTGCATTCCGGCCAGGTCGGGCATCCGAGCCCGGAACCCGTGAGCCGGACCGCTCCGCCGGTGACGACGATGGCGATGTTGGCGACCAGGGCGGCGATGGCGAGGCCGTGCAGCTGTCGTGGCGTCGGTCGCGGAACGGGCCTGGTCGAGAGGCGGGGGCGTGGCACGGTGCAAGCGTAAGGAGCCGGGGTTTCCGTGCCGGCGGAAGGTGCCGGGTCCTGGCTCCCGCCTCGCGTCACTCCCAGCGGAACGTCCGCGCGGCAGCGACCGTACCGAGCGCCGTCCATCCGACCAGGATGGCGAGGTGGCCCGCCACGACGCCCCACGACAGGTCCGCCGCGAAGGCGTTCCGCAGACCCTCGGCGAGGGCGCCCGAGGGCAGCCAGCCGATCATCGGCTGGACGAGCGGGGGATAGGAGTCCACGGGTACGAGCGTCGCGCCGCCGGCGAGCAGCAGGAGGTAGACCAGGTTGGCCGCGCCGAGGGTCGCCTCGGCCCGCAGGATCCCGGCGAGGAGCAGTCCGAGGGCACCGAACGCCGCCGTACCCGCCAGCACCAGCAGGGCCGCCGCGGCGAGGGCAGTGACCTGCGTGGCCGGTCGCCAGCCGAGCAGGCCGGCGACGGTCACGATGGCGAGGACCTGCAGTGCCTCGACCATCCCCACGGCGAGCAGCTTGCCCGCGAGCAGGCCGGTCCGCGGCAGCGGCGAGGCCCCGAGCCGCTTGAGGACGCCGTAGCGACGCTCGAACGCGGTTGCGATCGCGAGGCTCGTGAAGGCCGTCGACATGACGGCGAGCGCCAGGACGCCCGGAGCGAGAACGTCGACCCGGCTCCCGCGGCCGAGGTCGATCCCGGGCACCAGGACACCGGCTGCGAGGAGTACGAGGGGGATGACGAGGGCGAGCAGGACCTGTTCGCCGTTGCGGAGCAGGAGCCTCGCCTCCATCACGCCCTGGGCCAGCACCATCCGGTGCAGGGGGGCGCGTCCCGGAGCGGGTGCGTACGTACCCGAGCCCGTCGGGCCGGGCTCCGTCGCCATCGGTCGGGCGGTCATGGGCGCAGCTCCCGACCGGTGAGCTCCCGACCGGTGAGCTCGCGACCGGTGAGCTCCAGGAAGACATCCTCGAGGCTGTGCCGTTCGACCGCGAGGTCGTCCGGGAGTACGCCGTTGGAGGCACACCAGGCCGTCACGGTTGCCAGCAGGTGCGGGTCGATCGTCCCGAGGACCAGGTAGCTGCCGGGCACGGGTTCGCGGATCTCGCTGCCCTCGGGCAGGGCGGCGTGCAGGGAGCGCAGGTCGAGGCCGGCCGGGCCGCGGAACCGCAGGGTGTTCGCCGCTCCTCGGGCCGTGAGCTCGGCGGGGGAGCCGGCCGCGATGACCGCGCCCTGGTCGATCACGTAGACCTGGTCGGCCAGGCGCTCGGCCTCCTCCATGTGGTGGGTGGTGAGGACCACCGTGACACCGTCGGTCCGGAGTTCCTCGACCAGCTCCCAGGTCGAGCGTCGCGCCAGCGGGTCGAGCCCTGCGGTGGGTTCGTCCAGGAAGACGAGTTCCGGACGGCCGACGATCGCCAGCGCGAGGGAGAGCCGCTGCTTCTCGCCTCCCGAGAGCCGGCGGTAGGCGGTGCGGCCGCACGATCCGAGGTCGAGGCGGCGTACGAGCTGGTCCACGTCGAGCGGGTGCGCGTGGAGGCGCGCGACGTGCCGGAGCATCTCCACGGCGCGGGCACCCGACCACGCGCCGCCTTCCTGGAGCATCACCCCGAGCCGGGGCATGAGTGCCCCCCGGTCGCGGACGGGGTCGAGGCCGAGCACCCTGACCCGCCCGCCGTGCGGGCGGCGGTAGCCCTCGCAGGTCTCGATCGTGGTGGTCTTGCCGGCGCCGTTGGGCCCGAGGACGGCGGTCACGGTGCCGCGGACGACTTCGAGGCTGAGCCCGTCGACCGCGGTGACAGCCGCCCGCCCCCGGCCGTAACGCACGACCAGGTCCTCGACCTCGACGACCAGCTCACCCACGGGGCTGACCCACGAACGCACCCACGTCTGGGAGTCTAGAAACGCCCGCTCCGCCCACCGTCCCGCGGGTCGCCCGCAGGCCCAAAGAGGCACAGGCGGAGCGGATGTGACGAACGTCGCAGGGAAGTACGGGAGATCCGGGGCGGTTCAGGCACCGGAGTTAGGCGTGCCTCACTAGCCGGCCCCGGCGAATAACAGCACAATGAAGTTGTGAAAAACGTCGGTACGTCTTCCGCGGCCTCCGCCGCGGCGACGAGGCCTGTCGTCGCGGCGATTCCCGCCCCCACGACAGGTCCTTCCGTGCCTACGGGCACGGATCCGGACGTTACGCACGAATCGACCCGGGAGCGCGTGGCGCGGGTGATCCTCGAGGGTGGCCCGCAGACCGCGGGCGTGCTCGCGGAGAGGCTTGGCGTGACCCCAGCCGCCATCCGGCGCCACCTCGACGCCATGGTCGCCGAGGGTGTCGTCGAGTCCCGCCAGCAGCGCGTGCACGGCCCGCGTGGGCGCGGACGTCCCGCGAGGGTCTTCGCGCTGACCGACGCCGGGAGGAGCGCGTTCTACCAGGCCTACGACGATCTCGCGGTAAGCGCCCTGCGCTACATCCGCGAGACCGCGGGCGACCAGGCCGTGGCCGAGTTCGCCCGCAAGCTCGTCGGGCGGCTGGAGGACCGCTACCACGCGGTGGCCGCGGCGTTCCCCGGTGGTGAGGGAACAACCGCGCTGGCCGAGGCGCTGACCGAGGATGGGTACGCTGCCTCGGTCGAGCCGGCCCGGCTGGGTGAGCAGCTGTGCCAACACCACTGCCCGGTGGCGCACGTAGCCGAGCAGTTCCCCCAACTGTGCGAGGCCGAGACGGAGGCGTTCTCCCGGCTGCTCGGGCGACACGTCCAGCGCCTCGCCACGATCGCCCACGGCGACGGGGTGTGCACCACGCACGTGCCTCGCGCCGGGACCGTGACCACCTCGTCCGACGACCCGGCCGATGCCTCGACCGGGACGTCCGGACGAAACCGCACACCGAGAGATCGCACACCGAGAGACCGAACCCAACCCACGACCCGGGCACACCGGACTGGGAGGACCACTTCATGACCACGACCGCGCATCCAGAGCTCGAGGGGCTTGGCCGGTACAAGTACGGCTGGGCCGACTCCGACGTCGCGGGCGCCACGGCCAAGCGAGGCCTTTCCGAGGCCGTCGTACGCGAGATTTCCGCGCTCAAGAACGAGCCCGAGTGGATGCTCGACATGCGGCTGCGGGGTCTGAAGTTCTTCTACCGCAAGCCGATGCCCACGTGGGGCGCCGACCTGTCGACGATCGACTTCGAGAACATCAAGTACTTCGTCCGCTCCACCGAGAAGCAGGCCGCGACCTGGGACGACCTGCCGGCGGAGATCAAGAACACCTACGACAAGCTCGGCATCCCCGAGGCCGAGAAGCAGCGCCTGATCGCCGGTGTCGCCGCGCAGTACGAGTCCGAGGTCGTCTACCACAAGATCCGCGAGGACCTCGAGGAGCAGGGCGTCATCTTCCTCGACACCGACACGGCTCTTCGTGAGCACCCGGACCTGTTCCGGGAGTACTACGGCACGGTGATCCCACCGGGCGACAACAAGTTCGCGGCGCTCAACACCTCGGTGTGGAGCGGCGGCAGCTTCATCTACGTGCCGCCGGGCGTGCACGTCGAGATCCCGCTGCAGGCGTACTTCCGGATCAACACCGAGAACATGGGGCAGTTCGAGCGGACGCTGATCATCGTCGACGAGGGTGCCTACGTGCACTACGTCGAGGGCTGCACGGCGCCGATCTACTCGACCGACTCGCTGCACTCGGCGGTGGTCGAGATCATCGTGAAGAAGAACGCCCGCTGCCGCTACACGACGATCCAGAACTGGTCCAACAACGTCTACAACCTCGTCACCAAGCGGGCCACCGCGGCCGAGGGCGCGACGATGGAGTGGGTCGACGGCAACATCGGGTCCAAGATCACGATGAAGTACCCCGCGATCTACCTCATGGGCGAGCACGCGAAGGGCGAGACGCTCTCGATCGCGTTCGCCGGCGAGGGCCAGCACCAGGACGCCGGCGCCAAGATGGTTCACTGCGCGCCGCGTACGTCCTCCTCGATCATCTCCAAGTCGGTGGCACGCGGTGGCGGCCGCACGTCCTACCGCGGCCTGATCGAGGTGCAGGACGGCGCCGACCACTCCAAGAGCACGGTGAAGTGCGACGCGCTGCTCATCGACACGGTGAGCCGTTCGGACACCTACCCGTACGTCGACATCCGCGAGGACGACGTGGAGATGGCCCACGAGGCGACCGTCTCGAAGGTCACCGACGACCAGCTCTTCTACCTCATGAGCCGCGGGCTCAACGAGGACGAGGCGATGGCGATGATCGTCCGCGGGTTCGTCGAGCCGATCGCGCGGGAGCTGCCGATGGAGTACGCGCTGGAGATGAACCGGCTCATCGAGCTGCAGATGGAGGGGTCCGTCGGCTGACGCGCCGGTCGACCTCGGTGGCCGGCGAGCGCCGATCCCGCCGACCGGCACCCAGACGAGACACACGTACGAGCGAGCCCGTTCGCATGGGCCGTACGAACGAGAAGGTGAGAGCGACACCGACATGCCCGACCACGACCAGACCCGCACCGGCGACGAGGCCGCGCAGGACCGCGCTGCCGTGGCCTCCCAGGTGCTCTCGCCCGACACTGGAGCGGCCGCCGGGCCTCCGCCGAGCCCGGCCGGTTCGGCGGCCCGGCCGCACTCCCACGGCGCCGGGGCGGACGCGGACGCCAAGCCCGCTTCGCACCTGCACCCGCAGGGCTCGTTCGACCTCGCCGACCACCCGGTCCCCAACGGGCGCGAGGAGGTCTGGCGGTTCACGCCGCTGAAGCGGCTGCGCGGACTGCACGACGGGTCGGCCGAGGGCGGCGGCAAGGTGCTCGTCGACGTCGACGCCCCTTCGCCCGTCCGCGTGGAGACGGTCGGTCGCGACGACGCCCGGCTGGGCGAGGTCTACGTGCCGGGTGACCGGGTGAGCGCCCAGGCCTGGGGGTCGTTCGCCGAGGCCACCGTCGTCACGGTGCCGGCGGAGGTCCGCACCGACCGGCCGACGGTCGTCACCGTCCGCGGCGAGCACTCCGAGGGCGCGAGCTTCGGCCACACCCTCGTCCGCGTCGAGCCGTACGCCGAGGCCGTCGTCGTGCTCGACCACGTGGGTTCGGCGACCTTCGCCGACAACGTTGAGTTCGACGTCGCCGAGGGCGCGCAGGTCACGGTCGTCTCGGTGCAGGACTGGGCCGACGACGCCGTGCACGCCGGGCACCAGGCCGTGCGGGTCGGCCGCGACGCGAAGGTCAAGCACGTCAACGTCACGTTCGGCGGCGACCTGGTCCGGCTCTACACCCACCTCGAGTACGCCGGCGCGGGTGGCGAGGCCGAGATGCTGGGTCTCTACTTCGCCGACGCCGGCCAGCACCTCGAGCACCGCCTGTTCGTCGACCACAACCACCCGCACACCAAGAGCAACGTCAACTACAAGGGCGCTCTCCAGGGCAAGGACGCCATCACGGTGTGGATCGGCGACGTGCTGATCCGCAAGGCGGCCGAGGGAATCCAGACCTACGAGAACAACCGCAACCTGATGTTGACGGACGGGTGCCGCGCCCACTCCGTGCCGAACCTCGAGATCGAGACCGGCGAGATCGAGGGCGCGGGGCACGCGAGCGCCACCGGCCGGTTCGACGACGAGCAGCTGTTCTACCTGCAGTCGCGCGGCATCCCCGACGAGGAGGCGCGCCGACTCGTCGTCCACGGGTTCTTCGCCGACCTCGTACGCCAGATCGGCGTACCGGAGCTGCGGGAGCGGCTCATGGGCCACGTCGAGGCCGAACTCGAGCGCAGCGTCGGGCTTCCGCCAGCCTCCTCGGGAGTGGGCTCGTGAGCGACTACCAACGCGCCTGCGCGATCACCGACCTGCCCGACACCGGTGTGGTGCCGACGGTCGTCGACGGCGTGCCCGTCGCGGTCGTCCGCAGCGAAGGCGAGGTGCATGCGATTCACGACGTGTGCTCCCACGAGGCGATCGCCCTGTCCGAGGGCGACATCGACGACGGCGAGATCGAGTGCTGGCTGCACGGCTCGCGCTTCGATCTCGCAAGCGGTCGGCCGACCGGCCTGCCGGCCACCGAGCCGGTCGCCGTCTATCCCGTGAAGATCGACGGCGACGACGTCCTCGTCGACGTCCACCACCCCCTGAACACGAGCACCTGAGCCGATGCGAACGACGCGAGAACTGGAGCCTGATACACCGTGAGCACCCTCGAGATCCGCGACCTGCACGTGTCCGTCGAGACCGAGTCCGGTCCGAAGGAGATCCTGCGTGGGGTCAACCTGACCGTCACGTCGGGGGAGACCCACGCCATCATGGGCCCGAACGGTTCCGGCAAGTCGACCCTCGCCTACTCCATCGCGGGCCACCCCAAGTACCAGATCACCAAGGGCAGCGTCACGCTCGACGGTACGGACCTCCTGACGATGACGGTCGACGAACGCGCCCGAGCCGGGCTGTTCCTCGCGATGCAGTACCCCGTCGAGGTGGCCGGCGTCTCGGTGTCCAACTTCCTGCGGACGGCCAAGACCGCCGTCGACGGCAAGGCACCGGTGCTCCGGCACTGGGTCAAGGACGTCAACGGCGCGCTCGACCGGTTGGGCATGGGCGCCGACTTCGCGCAGCGCAACGTCAACGAGGGCTTCTCCGGCGGTGAGAAGAAGCGGAACGAGATCCTGCAGCTGGAGCTGCTCGACCCGACGTTCGCGATCCTCGACGAGACCGACTCGGGCCTCGACATCGACGCCCTGAAGGTCGTCTCCGAGGGCGTGAACCGGTTCGCCGACAAGGGTGACAAGGGCGTCCTGCTCATCACCCACTACACCCGGATCCTGCGCTACATCACGCCCGACTTCGTGCACGTCTTCGTCGACGGCCGGGTCGCGGAGGAAGGCGGCCCCGAGCTGGCCGAGAAGCTCGAGGCCGAGGGCTACGCGAGCTACGGAAAGGCGGGCGCATCAGCGTGACCGCGGAGAGTCGGCCAGGCACGGCACTCGACGTCGAGAGGATCCGGAAGGACTTCCCGATCCTCGAACGCGTGCTGCCTGGCGGTCGGCGGCTCGTCTACCTCGACAGCGGCGCGACCTCGCACAAGCCGCGCCAGGTGCTCGACGCCGAGCGGGACTTCTACGAACACCACAACGCCGCGGTCCACCGGGGCGCGCACCGGCTGGCCGAGGAGGCCACCGACCTCTACGAGTCCGCCCGCGCCCGGATCGCCGCGTTCGTCGGCGCCGACGCCGACGAGGTGGTCTTCACCAAGAACACCACCGAGGGCATCAACCTCGTGGCGTACGCGATGAGCAACGCCGCGACGGCGGGCCCCGAGGCGGCGCGGTTCGAGGTCGGCCCCGGCGACGAGGTGGTCGTCACCGAGATGGAGCACCACGGCAACCTGGTGCCGTGGCAGATGCTGTGCCAGCGCACCGGCGCGACGTTGAAGTGGTTCGGCCTCACCGACGACGGGCGGCTCGACCTGTCGAACCTCGACGAGCTGGTCACGCCTCGCACCAAGGTCGTGGCGCTCACCCAGCAGTCCAACGTCCTCGGTACGGTCAACCCGCTCGACCTGGTGACGGCCCGTGCCCACGAGGTGGGTGCCCTGGTCGTCGTCGACGCGGCGCAGTCGGTGCCGCACCAGCCCGTCGACTTCCACGCGCTGGGCGTCGACTTCCTCGCGTTCTCCGGCCACAAGATGCTGGGCCCGACGGGCATCGGCGTACTCCTCGGCCGGAGCGAGCTGCTCGAGGCGATGCCGCCGTTCCTCACCGGTGGCTCGATGATCGAAGTCGTCACGATGGAGTTGACAACGTTCGCGCCACCGCCGCAGCGGTTCGAGGCCGGCGTACCCAACATCGCGCAGGCGATCGGGCTCGGCGCCGCCGTCGACTACCTGAGTGCCGTCGGCATGGACGCCGTGGCCGCGCACGAGCGGGACCTGACGGAGTACTCCCTGCACCGCCTGAGCGCGATCCCCGGCGTCCGGATCATCGGTCCGCCGACCGCGGAGGCGCGGGGCGGCGCGGTGTCGTTCGTCCTCGACGACATCCATCCGCACGACGTGGGCCAGGTGCTCGACGAGCTCGGCATCGCGGTCAGGGTCGGTCACCACTGCGCGTGGCCGATCGTCCGGAGGTACTCGGTCCCGGCGACCACGAGGGCGACGTTCTACCTCTACAACACCCGCGCGGAGGTCGACGCCCTCGCCGACGGGATCGCGGAGGTCAAGCGCTTCTTCGGGGCCGACCGGAGTCGAGTGGACGCGGGAGCAGGAACCTGATGCAGGTCGAGTCGTTGTACCAGGACATCATCCTGGACCACTACCGCAACCCGCACGGCAAGGGCCTGCGGGATCCTTACGACGCCGAGGTCTACCACGTCAACCCGACCTGCGGCGACGAGGTGACGCTACGGGTCAGGCTCGCGGGTGCTGGCGACGACGCGAGCGTCGAGGACGTGTCCTACGACAGCATGGGCTGCTCGATCAGCCAGGCGGCTGCCTCGGTGATGCACGACCTCGTGCACGGCAAGCCGGTCACCGACGCGATGCACCTGCACGACGAGTTTCTGGCGCTGATGCAGAGCAAGGGCCAGGTCGAGCCCGACGAGGAGGTCCTCGAGGACGGCATCGCGTTCGCGGGGGTCTCGAAGTACCCTGCCCGGATCAAGTGCGCCCTGCTCGCGTGGATGGCCTGGAAGGACGCCACCCTGCAGGCGATGCAGGACACAGAGAGGGAACCCGGCCGATGACCGACACCGTGAAGACGTCCGACGACGACGTTCTCGAAGCGATGAGGGACGTGGTCGACCCCGAGCTCGGCATCAACGTCGTCGACCTCGGTCTCGTCTATGGCGTGACCCTCGACGACGAGGGGATCGCGACGATCGACATGACCCTGACGTCGGCGGCATGCCCGCTCACCGACGTGATCGAGGACCAGACCCAGGCGGCGCTCAACGGCGTCGTCGAGGCGTTCCGGATCAACTGGGTCTGGATGCCGCCGTGGGGTCCCGACAAGATCACCGACGAGGGTCGCGAACAGCTGCGCGCACTCGGCTTCAACGTCTGACGTAGCCGCAGGTCCGTCCGTCCGCGTTCGAGGGCGCCGGACGGTAGGCCGTCCAGATCGAGTCAGTCCGAGGTCAGCTCGTGCGCGGTCCGGTGCCGCGGCTGGTAGATGCCGAGCTCGCCGCCGCCGGGCAGCCGGATCGAGGTCAGCCGACCCCACCCCTGGTCGGTGACCGGACTCGCGAACTCCACGCCCTTGGCGCCCAGCTCCTCGACGGTGGCGTCGATGTCGTCGCACATCAGGTAGAGCTCGTGCCGGACAGGGGGAGAGTCGCCTCCCTCGGCGCCGTCGGCTCCGATCGGGTGGACCGCGAGCTCGCCGGGTGGCAGCGCGTAGATCAGCCAGCCGTCACCGGCGTCGACGTGCGGGAAGCCGAGCACGTCGCGAAGGAACACGCGGGTCTGCTCGGCCGCTGCGGTGTAGAGGAGGACATGGGCTCCGTTGATCATGAGCTCGCCTTTCGGTGGCGGGATGCAGGCCCCATCCTCGCGGGTCCGGGGGCCGCCCGCGACGGCAGTAGCGACTCGGATGAGGATGTCGGCGTGAAGGAACTCCAGCGGACGCCGGAGCAACTCGACCGGTTCCTGGCCGGTCTCGCACGCCGACACGGCCCGACGTCGTACACCGCCACCTGCAACACGGTCACCGTGGCCGCGGCGGACGGCGCGCGGGCGGAGTGCAGCGTCCCGTTCCCGCCGCTGGCTGTCAACGACGCCTTGCCGTACGCCGGACTGGTCGGGCACGCCGTCCGCGACCGGGTGGTGGGCGTGGTCCTGGTCCGGCTGGGCGGGTACGCCGCGGGAGTGTTCGAGGGTCGCCGGCTGGTGGCGTCCAAGGTCGGCTCGCGCCTCGTGCAGGGACGTACGGCCGCCGGCGGATGGTCGCAGCAGCGGTTCGCCCGGCGGCGTGAGAAGCAGGCGCGCGAGGCGTTCGGCGCCGCCGCCGATGTCGTCGCCCGGGTCCTCCTGCCGCGGGCCGGCAGCCTCGACGCGGTGGTCCTCGGCGGTGACCGGCGCGCGGTCGCCCAGGTGTTGGACGACTCGCGGCTGGCGCCTCTTCGTTCCCTCGTCGTACCACCCCACCTGCACGTGCCCGATCCGCGGCTCGCGGTCCTGAAGGGGACGCCCGAGGAGTTCCGGGCGGTCCGGATCCGGCTCACCGAGCCGGACTGAGCTGCCGGCCGCCTGGCCGGGAGGTCCGCGCGGTCAGGGCAGCGAGGCGAGGTCCTCTCGCAACACCTCGCGGTCCTGCGAGTCGCTGGGCAGGGAGTCCGCGACCGCGCGGGCCCGCGCCTCCCACTGCCGGCCCTCCAGGACGTCACCCGCGACGAGACAGGCACGGGCCAGGCCTTCGTACGCCGCGCCCAGATAGAAGCCCTCGATGCCGGCCTCCTCGCACCGTTGCACCGACCGCCGCGCGTACCGGAGGGCAGCCTCGGGCATGCCGAGCGCGGAGTGGACCCGGGCGCACTGCCACTCGCCGACGGCGAGGTTCCGGGGAGTGCACTCCGGCGCCTCGCTCCAGTGGTACCGCGACGCGTGCGCCGCGTGGATCATCTCGTCGTCCTCGTCCGGCGTCCGGTTCTGCTTCAGGAGGAGGTCCCAGGTGTGGTTGAACAGCCGTGCGGCGACCTGGCGGGACGGTGATGTCGGTGGGTCGGGCGTCCCCGTCGGCTTCGCACCGGAGGCGCCTGCGCCCTCAGGCGGCTCGCCCTCCTGGGTCATCGCGGCACCCCTCCCGGCCCGGCCGCGCCGGCCTCCTTGCGGTGCAGGGTGAGTGCCTCGGCGATGAGGTCCACCGTCGCCGGATCGCTCGGGTCCGGCCAGCAGATGAGCTCGGAGACGCCCGCCGCCTCCCACTCGGCGAAGGCCTGGGCGATGTCGCCGGCATCGCCGCGGATGAGCTTCTGGGGGTCCTCGCCGGCGTTGTCCTCGGTCCCGGCCGAGATCCGCACACCGGCCGTACGTTCGAGCGTTGCCGGGTCGCGCCCGATCTCGCGACAGGCGGCGGTCAGGGCGTCGTTGGCCTCCCGGAAGCGGTCTCCCGGCAGCCCGAACCAGGCGAGGTTCCAGATGTCGGCGTACCGGGCGGTGAGCTGGAGCATGCGCGGTCGGACCGCGGCCACGAGGATCGGCGGGACCTGACGGTCGGGCCGGGCGCGCACCGGTGCGTCCCGTACGGTGAAGTAGTCGCCCTCGAAGCTCGCCCGGCCGTCGCGGAGCATCGTCGTGATGACCTGGAGCGCCTCGGCGAAGCGCCCCACGCGGTGGTCGAACGGCAGGTCGAACGCCTGGAACTCCGGCTCGTGCCACCCGGCGCCCAGGCCGAGGACGACCCGACCGCCGCTGACGTCCTGGAGTGTGTCGGCCATCCGGGCCAGGACCGCCGGCGGGCGGAACGCCGTACACAGGACCAGGGCACCCAGCCGGACCCGTGAGGTGGCGTCGGCGAGCGCGCTCATCACCGTCCACGCCTCCCACGGCGAGCCCGAGGAGTCCTCGGCGGAGTCGCCCACGAGGTGGTCGTAGACCCAAACCGAGTCCAGGCCACCGGACTCGGCCCGGGTAGCGAGGTCCCGGATGCCTGCATAGCTTCGGGGAACGCCGGGCTGGAGTTCGTCGCCCATCGGGAGGATCACACCCACACGCATCCGGAAGCCCCTTCGTCGCCCTCGGCCAGCCAGGTGTGGCGGACCGCACCTGCGCGCCAGCGTAGCGAGCGGCGCACCGTGCGCGGCAACGGAACACAGGGCGTTCCGGCCACGTTGAAGAGCCATGGTCATGGACGCGACGTGCAACGCCTCCGGCAGCCGCGACGTACGCGACCACGGCCCCGACCACCTGGCTTATCCGGCGGCCTCGCTCGTGGTGCTGGCGGGGATCCCCGGTGCCGGCAAGACCACGCTCCTTCGTCGGCTGTATGCCACAGGCGATGAGGCCCGCATCCCGTCCCGGCGGGGCCCCGTCCGGATCCTCGACCCCGAGCAGATCCTTCCGGTCTGGCAGCGTTGGCTCGGACCCGTGCCGTACCGCTGGTGGCGCCCGCTCCTTCATCTCGCCCACTACACACGGGTCTGCGCGGCCGTCGGACAGGGCGGACCGGTCGTCGTGTCCGACTGCGGCACCCGGCCCTGGGTGCGCCGGCTGCTGGGTGCCCTTGCCGTGCGTCGCGGGCTGGCCGTCCACCTGGTCCTGCTCGACGCCAGCCCGGACGACGCGCGGACCGGCCAACGCACCCGAGGTCGCGCGGTCGGGGCGGCGAGCTTCGACGCCCACTGCCGGCGCTGGCGGGGGCTCGTCCGGGCGATGGCCGCCACCCGAGATCCGGGTCGGCTCGTTCCGGGCGCGGCGTCGGCCGTCCTCCTCGACCGGGAGGCTGCCGGTCGTCTTCGTACGCTGGCGTTCTCCGAGCCGGACGCGGTGTCGGCGTACCCGGGCGACTAGCGCGCTGCGCTCTGGCGCCATCGGATTGGGTGAAGGGCGCGCCTCGGTACGGCGGCTCTGGACGTCAGCCGGGCGGCAGGGAATCGGGCGTGCGGTCGAGGGCGAGGTCGACGAGGTGCTCCGCGATTGCCAGCGAGGAGGTGGCGGCCGGTGAGGGCGCGTTGCGTACGCAGACGATCCGGCCCCGTCGGCTGATCCGGAAGTCGTCCACCAGGGAACCGTCCCGGTCGACCGCCTGCGCGCGGATTCCCGACGGCCCCGCAACCACGTCGTCCGGTCCGAGCTCGGGCACGTACCTCCGGGCCGCCGCCACGAACGCACGCCGGCTGAGCGATCCGACCAGCTCTCTCACGCCGGTCCGCCAGTGCCGGCGGGCGAACCGGCGGAAGCCGGGATAGGCGAGGGTCGCCCGCAGGTCCCGCAGCGAGGCCGTCCGCCAGCCGTATCCCTCGCGGGCCAGGGCCAGGACGGCGTTGGGCCCGACCATCACCTCGCCGTCGACCCGCAACGTCAGGTGGACGCCGAGGAATGGGTACCTCGGGTCCGGCACGGGATAGATGAGACCACGCACGAGGTGTCGGCGGTCCGGCCGGAGCAGGTGGTACTCGCCGCGGAACGGCACGATCATCGGGTCGATCGGGTCGCCCGCGAGGGCAGCCACCCGGTCGGTGTGCAGGCCGGCGCAGACCAGCACCAGGTCGAAGGCCGGATCCGAGCCGTCGCGGTGCGAGACAACCACCTCGTCGCCGCGCTCGTGGAAGCCGGTGACCTCGACGCCGGTGTGCACCTGCGCGCCGGCCGAAACCGCCTGCTGGGCAAGGGATCTGGCCACTTCGCCGAAGTCGACGATGGCGGTCGTGGGCGAGTGCAGGCCGGCGATGCCGCGGGCATGTGGCTCGATCTCGCAGATCCCGTCGGCGTCGAGCATTGCGATGCCGGGAACGCCGTTGGCGACCGCCCGGTCGCGGATCGCAAGGAGCCGGGTGCGTTCGAGCTCGTCGAGCGCCACCAGCACCTTGCCGCACTCGTCGTACCTGATCCCGTGCTCGGCGCAGTAGTCCCGTAGCAGACTGACCCCCCGCCGGCACAGGCGTGCCTTCAGCGAACCCGGTTGGTAGTACAGGCCGGCGTGCACGACGCCGCTGTTGCGTCCCGTCTGGTGCCGGCCGAGCTCGGTCTCCTTCTCGAAGAGGGTCACGGACGCGTCGGGCGAGACCTGGAGCAGCCGCCGCGCCACCGCACTGCCGACGATGCCTCCGCCGACCACGGCGTACCTGCGGCGGTCCCGGCCGCGGGCAGGCTCAGACGGACGCGGCTTCATGCTCACGCTCGTGCACACCGGCCCCAAGTCGTCGGCGCAGGGCGGACAGGGCGAACGGCACGACCGCGAGTGCGGCCATCGCGACGATCAGGACGACCGACGGTGTGCGCTGGAGGAAGATCATCGGGCTGCCCTGGGAGATGATCAGCGTCTGGCGCAGGGTCTCCTCGGCGATCGGCCCGAGCACGAGCGCCACGACCAGAGCCGCGGGCGACAGACCGTACAGCCGCATGAAGAACCCCAGGATCCCGCACCCGGCCATGATGCCCACCTCGACCATGCTGCCGTTGAGGGTGTACGTCCCGAAGGTGCAGAGGACGACCACGATCGGCGCGAGGACCCGGAAGGGTACCCGCGCGATGCTGGCGAAGGCGGGAATGCAGAAGACGTTGATGACCAGCAGCATGACATTGCCGAGATACATGCTCGCGACGAGGCCCCAGGCGAACTCCGGGTTGTCCTCCATCAGCAGCGGTCCGGGCTGCAGCCCCCACATCAGGAACCCTCCGAGCAGGACCGCCGTGGAGGCTGAGCCCGGGATCCCCAAGGTGAGCAGGGGAACCATCGCGCCCGCCGACGCCGCGTTGTTGGCGGCCTCGGGGCCGACCAGGCCGGGCATCGCACCCTTGCCGAACCGCTCCGGCGTCTTCGACACCGACTTCTCCAGGCTGTACGACATCAGGGATGCGACTGTCGCGCCCGCGCCCGGTGCGGTCCCGACGAGAAAGCCGAGGAACGAGCCCCGCACCGCCGGAGCCCACGACTCGCGTACGTCGGTACGGTTCGGCCAGAAGTCGCGTCCGCGCGCCCTGAGCGAGAAGTAGCCGACCTGCTCGAGATGTCCGCCCCGGTAGAGCGCGTGGAAGATCTCGCCGAGGCCGAAGAGCCCGATCGCGACGGGAACGAAGTCGACGCCGTTGATGAGCTCGGGAGAGCCGAATGTGTAACGCTGCTCGCCACCCCCGATGTCGACGCCCACCGTGGCGATCGCGAAGCCGAGCAGGGCCGACAGCGCACCGAGCAGACGGTTCCTGCCGATGACGACGACGAGCGTCAGGAGGCCGGCCAGCACGAGGAGGAAGAGCTCCGGTGGACCGAAGTGCGACGTGATGCCCGCGAGCAGCGGCGCGGACACGCTGATCAGAACGGCACCGATCGTGCCGGCGAGGAACGACGCGGCGGCCGCCATGACAAGGGCGGGGCCGGCCCGCCCCTTCCTCGCAAGGGGATAGCCGTCGAACGTACTGGCGACGGTCGCGGACTCACCCGGTGTGTTGATGAGGACGGACGTGATCGTGCCGCCGTACATCGCTCCGTAGTAGATCGCGGCGAGCATCACGATCGCGCTCGTGGGCTCGAGACCGAAGGTGAGGGGGAGCAGGATCGCGATGCCGGCCGAGGGCCCGAGTCCGGGCATGACGCCGATCACCATGCCGACCAGCACGCCGAGCCCGAGCAAGGCGAGGTTGACAGGGCTCAGCACGGTCGTGAGTCCGACAGCGAGGTGCTCGAGTACCTCCACGTCGTCCAGTCCCTTCGCGTGCGTGCTCGCGGGTCCGCGGCCCAGTGTTCTGACTCAGGGCACTAGCCGAACATCCCCGGTGGCAACCTCGTGTCGAGGAGTACCTCGAAGAGGACGTACATCCCGGCCGGCAGTCCGATCCCGATCGCGACGTTCGCGACGTGCCGTCCGCGGTTGAGCAGCGCCAGCAACCCGAGCAGGAAGGCGCTGGCCGCGACCACACCTCCCAGCGGCACGAGCAGGACGACGAAGCCGACTGCGGCGGCCACCGCGACGACCAGGGTCCGCGTCTCCCGGCGTACGCCCTCACCGGGTGGGTCCGGCTGGGGAGCCCGATCGTCCGTACCAGAGGAACGGCCGGCACGGGCGCTGCGAGCGGTGCGGACCTCGCGGGTGATCGCCACCAGGCTGAGTACGACGGCGAGGACTCCGATCACGCGCGGGAAGAACCCGGGCCCGATCTGGCCCGACGGCGCCCGCCACTCCATCCGAAACGCGAGCGCGGCATAGCCCGCGGACACGACCGCGAGGACGCCGAGGAACGTCGTCCGAGAGGTGCTCATATCGCGCCGCGCTCCTGCAGGATGCGTTCGAGCCTACGGCTCGTGGTCGTGAGGAACGACTCGAAGTCCGCACCCCAGCGCAGGTCCTCCACGAGGTAGTTGGAGGCGATGTAGTCCTTCCACTTCTTCGTCTGGACGACCTTCTTCATCGTCGTGATCCACCAGTCCCGCGTGCTGGCGGGCACCCCTGGGGGCAGGATCAGGCCGCGCGGCATGGTCGGGAGGTCGGTGAAGCCGAGGGACGCACCGGTCGGCACGTCCGGCAGCTTCGACATCGACTCGCCACCGGTGAAGAGCAGCGGGGTCATCTTGCCGCCCTCGATCTGGCCCATGACCTCGCCCGGGTTGGACACCACCGCCTCGAGCGATCCGGAGGTGAGTCCGGTGAGCAGCTGGTCCTTG
>CAVRKO010000015.1:0-1110199 GCA_963721745.1 uncultured Actinomycetota bacterium
TGGAATCAAACGTGGTGCGAACTGGTGTCGAACCATGCACGCTAGGTGCACCCCGGAGCGGCGGCGCGCTCGCAAAGTCGCAGGTAGAACGCCTGCGACAGGTCGTCCAGGATCTTCCTAAACCGTGTGTCGGGTGTTCGAATCACCCCGGGGGCGCCCACCACATGCCCAGGTCAGAGGGCATTCAACCTGACCGCTCCCCTGTCTCCCTCGCGTCCGGATCGCCCGCGTGCAACCCGCGTGCAACATCGTCTCTGGACACCCCCGCGTGCAACTGGTCCAGGCCCTTGGCGATCTCCAGATCCCGACCCACCATGCCTCGGGCGTAGCGCTTGGTCGCCACCGTCGCCTTGGAGTGACCCAACCGGGCGGCGATCTCGACCGGAGACCAGCCTTCGTCGCCGTACTGGCTGCCAACCAGCTCGGCCACCGCGGCCGCCCTCACTCGTTGAGGGATGGGAGTAGTAGCGAATCGGTGCACCCGAAGTCGCGTGCCTCCCTCTCTGAACTAGCCGTCCAAGAGGTGTCGTTCGGCGATGTCGAGGGCCTTGCGGCCGGCGCCGAGACAGACTCCAGTCTCGCCGAGGGTGGACACCGCGACCTGGGGCGGTTCGACCGTTCTCCCGGAGAGGCCGTCAAGGGCAGCTCGGATTGGTGGGAGGATGACGCTCTCCGTGGCTGAGGCGTCGCCTCCGAGGACGACCAGCTCCGGGCTGATGAGAGTGCTGATGACGAGAGCCACCGAGCAGACTCGCGCGAGTGCGGTCTCGATCTGGCGGAGAGCCGTTGGGTTCCGTTGCTGCGCGGCGGCGAGGAGTTCGTCCACGTCCTCGATGGCGACACCGTGCAGCGGAGCCAGATCGCGCATGAGAGTGCGGACGGGGTCGCCCTGGACCTCACGGCGAGCGAGGAGCCCTTCGACCTCTGCTCGGGCCACATCCCGTACGAGCTTCTCGATGGCTTCGGCTGGATCGGTGCTCCTGAGCATCCCGAGGAAGGTCATCTCGCCGGTGCCGCCGCGCTTGCCGCGGACGAGGTCGCCGTCGATGACGATGCCTGCGCCGACCCTCTCTCCGGCCAGCAGGAGAACAACGTCGTCGACGCCCTGTGCGGCGCCCTTCCAACATTCGCCGAGAGTGGCGAGGTTCGCATCGTTCTCCACGACGACGGCACTGTCGAACGTCTTCTGGAACTCCGCCGCCAACGCGAGGCCAGACCATCCGGGGATGGAGTTGCAGAAGGTGACGGTGCCGGTCTGGGTGTCGACGATCCCGGGCGTACCCACTCCGATCGCACGCAGTTCGGTCGAGGTGGCTCCGACGTCGTTCAGGGCTGCGGTGGCGAGCTGGCGGGCGGCGCGGAGTCGCCGGGTCCGACCCATCGTCGGGTCCAGCGTGTGAACTCGGCCCCCCACCACCGTCCCGAGAAGGTCTGTGACGACCACCTCCAACCGGCGCGCGCCGATATCGACCCCGAGGACGTAGCCAGCCTCCGCCCGGAAGCGGAGGCGACGGCGGGGTCGTCCACGCCCGCGTGTTCCCTTGCTCGCTGCGCTCGGGGCCTCGGTAACGAGACCGAGAGGGACGAGGTCGTCCAGGACGGCATCGAGCGTCACACGTGACAGCCCCACGCGTTCTGCGAGTTCGCCGACCTCGAGTGCCCCGTCGGAGCGGAGCGCGTCGACGACACGTCCTGCGTTGATGCGTCGCAGGAGCGGTGGCGTCGCCGCCTCGTTGCGTGCCATCCGCGTTCCCATCCCGGCTCGGTCGGTGGTCAACCTACGCCATCTGTCGACGGCGACTGGACCGTTCGGATCCTTGCGCTCGCCGGCGGGCCCGGTCGATTTTTTAATAGATACCTTGACTTATTATTGCGGGTCGCTCCACTCTTGTCACGCGGGCTCCGTTCCCGCCCCATGTGTTCCAGTGAACGCATGCCAGGCTCGGTCTGATGTGCCCGGAGGGACAGCGATGCGGACCAGACTCCACTCCCTGATCGTCGTCATCGGCGTTCTACTCCTTCCGCTGAGCCCGATGGCACGTGCCAGCGCACCCGAGCCTGACGTTTGGGTGGAGAACTCGCTGCGGACCGTCTACCGGACCAGCACCCCGCCGCAGCACGCGGAGAAAGACATCCGGCTCGTCTCCGCGCGCAACGAGTACGAAAGCGCTCAGGTAGCGGTGCGAAGCGCTGAGCCCCTGACGATCAGACAGGTGAGGTTCTCCAACCTCGTCTCCGGAGACCACCGCCGCATCGCCAGCAGGAACCTGCGGTATCACTTCGAGCAGTACGAGGACTCGGCCACCGTCCAGCCGAACGCGTTCTTCCCCAACCGCGTCGGCCAGTCGCTCTACCCGAAGTCCGTGCTCCCTGACCCGCTGTCCAACGACCGAGCTGTCCGGGTCGCGGCCGACTCCACCCAGCCCATCCTCATCACCAGCTACGTCCCGGCGGGAACAGCACCCGGCACGTACGACGGCACCGTGACCGTCGAGACCACACGCGGAAACCGCACCATGCCAATCAGGGTCAGCGTCTTCGAGGTCGCTATCCCCGAGACCTCGAAGGCAAACTTCGTCCAGTACCACTGGACGATGACGAACGGCTTCACGTGGGACGGGCTGCAGTGGAAGGGGCAGGGCGGCCAGGCCTACGACGTGGGCAAGTACTACTACGGCGTGAAGACCTACTCCGACGGGTGGTTCACGCTCATGGACCACTTTGCCCAGACGCTGGCCGAATACCGGACCAACATGGTGTGGGTGCGTACTGACCTGCTGCTCCAGGCGACCGGCACTGACCTGTCCGAGTTCACCACGGGTGTGCCCGACGATCTCGACTGGTCTCTCTTCGACCGCTACGTGGAGACGTTCCAGCGCCATGGCATCACGAACTTTGCCAACCAGCACCTCATCCATGTCCTGAACAAGATGCCCGATGACGAGAAGCCGAACGACTCGTGGAACACGGCGCTGCCAGACCAGCTGCCGGTGACCGATGCGTACCTGGAGAACTACCTGACAGCGCTGAACCGCCACCTGCAGGACAAGGGCTGGAACCGCGAGGGCGGCGTCAGCTGGTACCAGCACATCCTGGACGAGCCGATCACAGACAATCAGCGAAACTGGTGGACCTACGTCGCCAGGAAGATCAAGCAGATCGATACGCAGATCGGCGCGGAGTTCCGCACCATGGATGCCGACCCCAACGGCATCCTGCTGGCTGACCAGCCCAAGAACTATGTCGACACCTGGGTGCCGCTGACGCCCGCATTCGAGTCGAAGAAGGCTGAGTACAGGGCCCAGCAGGCGGCAGGTCAAGATCTGTGGGTCTACACCTGCGAGGTCAACACTCCGCCCTGGCTCAACCGGTTCTGGTCCCAACCCACCCTGACAGGACGGCTGCTCTTCTGGAACCTGCAACGCCAAGGAGTCCAAGGACATCTGCACTGGGCGTGGAACGCGTGGTACGTCGGCCCGTGGAACGGTGACTCCTACATCGTCTACCCCGACAAGCAACACCTGACTGTGAAGAGCAGCCTGCGGTACGAGGCACACCGCGACGGGCTCGAAGACCTCGAGCTGCTGCACCAGCTGGCGCGGACCAACCCCGAGCTCGCCGACAAGATCGCCGACAGCGCGGTGAGCCCCCAGGATCCTCGCAAGTACACGCTGGACCCGGCGTACATCAAGACGCTTCACGACTACCTCGTCCAGGCGGCGGCCGGCGCAGGCGTGGGCGACGTGCCACCGACGACCAGCCCGTACGCCGACCAGGAGGTACCCGGCACCTTCCTCGTCGACGACACCGACACCACCATCGCCTACAGCGGAGATTGGTTCGCCAGGAAGCGGCAGTACGCCTACCTGGGAGCGGTCAAGATGAGCACCGCGGCCAAGGACGAGCTGACCTACGGCTTCGACGGCTCCGGCATCGACCTCGTGGTCGAGAAGGGAACGACCTCCGGCAAGGTGGCTGTGTCTGTCGACGGCGGAACGTTCGAGGTCGTCGACCTGTACGAGGCAGTGGAGTACGACTCCGTCACAGTCTTCCGAGCGCACGACCTGGCGCCTGGTGTGCCGCACACGATCAAGGTCGTGAACGTCGACGGCAAGGAGCTGCGCTTGGACGGCATTCGAGTCCACATGCATCCCGGCCAACAGCACGGCGACGCATCCTTGAAGAGTCTGGACGTGCCGGCCGTCGACGACTTCGCCTTCGATGGTCGCCTCACCACCTACAGGCTCCTTGTCCCGGAGGGAACGGACTCGGTGTCCGTCACGCCCAGGCTCGCGGACGAGGCGGGCTCGATCACCGTCAACGGCACCGACGTGGGCAACGGGGCCACCGTCACCGCGCAGGTGCCAGTGGGCAAGAGCACCCTCCACATCCGGACCACCGCCGGCGACGGCGCCACCTCCATGCTGTACACGCTGGAGCTGATCAAGGGGGCCGTCAACACCCCGGGCAGCAACGTCTCCAGGTCGTACTCATCCATCACCGCGTCCGCGGCCCGATCAGGCGACGGTGGCGTGACGTACGGGCCACAGAAGATGGCCGACGGTAGCGACGCCACGATGTACGCCGCCGCGCAGGGCTACACCGACACCCATCCGTTCCCCCACGAGATCGTCATCGGTTGGGACCAGCCCCAGACCATGAACACCCTCGTCCTGCTGGCGCCATCGGGAGTGCTGCAAGGCATCACCGATGCTGACATCCAGGTCTCCGAGGACGGTTCCACCTGGACTACCGCGGCACGGGGTGTCCAGTTCCGATGGACCCGGGATCAGGACGACGGAGTGATGGAATCGGTGGCAGCCGACCTGCCAGAACTGAGCGACCTGAGACACCTTCGCATCCGGATCAATGACGCCAACTACAAGACGTGGAGCATGTACGCGGTCTACGAGCTCCAGCTGTACAGCCTTCACGACCACGGCGAGGCCGTCATCAGCTAGAACGGGTGTGGCAGGAGCACGGCGCCCCCGCGACGCCGCCGAGGCGAGGTCGCTAGCGCTCGCAGCGTGCTTGCGCCGATCGGGTCCCGACCGACCTGGGCTACCACGCTGACACGATGCTCTGCCGCCCACTGGCGGCCGCTCGCGCCGCGACCGCTTCGAGCTCCACGAACCGCGTCCGGTGCGCTCCTTGACCTGTCATGATCACGCCATGAACCTGCTCCGGCGGCCGCCACGACTGTGGATCTGGGTCGGCCTGGCGGCCGTGGTCGTCGGGATCGGATGGTTCGCAGGCGAGCAGCTGGCAACGGGAACGCCTTCCCGTCCTGAGGACCGAGACTGGGTGCGCGGCAAGTTGGCCGAGGGCGGCGACTTCCCGGTCGCTCTCCCGGTGAAGCTGCCCCGCGGCTACCGTGCCCCCAGGATCTACGGCCTCACCACCGCCCCCGACAACCAGGTCCTCGGCAGGAACATCTTCTTCGGCACCACCCCAAGCGGACGCGCCAGCGGGCTGCACACGGTGGTCTTGTGCGTCCAACGAAGCGAGCCACCCGACAACGGCGGATGCCAAGCGCCAAACAGCAAGAAGGACCCGCCAGGATCTGGGACCACAGACGCGGACTACCCACGGCCCATGATCCGGCACACCGGGGAACTCCTCGTGATGCTCAACTTCAAAGACCAGACCACCGACGACCGCGCAGCCTGGCAGACCACCGACTACACCGCCGACCTCGACAACGTGTCCTGGCTGCACTGAGGTGCCCGACAACCGAAACGGCCCTCCGGACAGTCGTGACCAGGGATGATGGCTCGGTGGACGAGCTTCCATCGCCCGAGGAACGCCGACGCGAGCACGATCGGTTAACGGTGCTCTGGTCGGAGCACGCCGTCGCCTCACCAGGCGGCTGGAGTGTGCCCACCGGCCGCCGGCCGGGCTGGAACTCGGTGCCGCCACTCGGCGCCTACGTCCACCTGCACTGGTGCGGCCTTGGAGTCGGCCGGTAGCGTCACGACGATGAAGCCCGCGGATGACCACAAGCCGCTGCCACGCGGACCGCTGCCGTCCAAGCTTGAGTCCCACGGCGCCGTCTTCTTCGATGCCGCAGACCGGCTGTTCCTTGTGAAGGCCACCTACGAGTCGGGCCGTTGGGGCTTTCCGGGCGGTGTGGCGGAGCAGGACGAGACCCCTCGCGCAACGGTCCGGCGCGAGGTCGAAGAAGAGGTCGGCCTGGTCAGGGAGCCCGGCGCACTGCTGGTTGTCGACTGGCAGCCCTCGTGCAGCCGCAACCTCACCGAGAACCAGCGAGCGGCCGGGTGGTCCGAACGGTTCCTGGATGGCCTGGTCCTCGAGTTCGACGGAGGAGTCTTGACGCCGGACGACATAGCCTCCATCAAGCTCGACCCCGGCGAGATCGAGGACTACGCGTTCCTCCCGCTCGACCAGGCCATCCAGCGCATGGACTCCCTTCACGCTCGACGAGCGGTCGCCGCCGTCAAGGCCCGCGAGACAGGGGCCGTCGTCTACCTCGAGAACGGTTATCCACCGGCCTGAGAGAGAATCGGCCCCCGCACCGTGGCGCCGACCCTGCAGTACAGCAGAGAAGTACCGCAACCAGGCCGGCCAGCGGGCACCCGACAATGATCGTTGACAGCCTGCTGACCTGCGCAAACGTACCCAGCCGACCACCGCGCCCGTTGACGCCATCAAGGCGCCAACGGTGCAATACCTCGAGGAGCCGGAACGGAACGGCAGTCGAGCCCTCCGGCCGGCCGAGGTTCCGAATCCGCCTCCAACGGTTCGGCCCGCTGCCATGATCACGCTGTGAACGGACAGCGGACGGTGCCTTGGATGGGGATCGTGGTAGTCGTCCTGGCGGTAGTCGTCGGCAGCTTCCTCTGGAAGATGCTGAATCCACCAGAGCTCCCGGATCCAGCGAGTCGCGACTACGTCGAGAAGCAGCTCGCGCACGGCCATGGCGTCCCGATGGCGCTGCCGGTCACCCTGCCACCCGGCTACAAGCCAACGCGCTTCTGGGGATGGGTCACCGGGGCGGACGGCAAGGTCCAGAGCCGCGACGCCACCTTCTTCCCGACCGAGGACGCCGGCGCAGATGGCCGGATCGTCGGTGTCCAGCTGTGCGTGGAGTCCGCGACCGATGACCATGACAACTGCGGCATCGACTCGGACAACAACAGCGTCGTACGCCGGATCGAGGGCGTCAGGGTAGTCATCGACCTGTCCGACCATGAC
Organism: uncultured Actinomycetota bacterium; assembly: GCA_963721745.1. Lineage (GTDB taxonomy): Bacteria > Actinomycetota > Actinomycetes > Propionibacteriales > Actinopolymorphaceae > Thermasporomyces. Next base: position 7,216 of record CAVRKO010000015.1, read on the forward strand.
ACCGCCAACCGAGCCGCCTGGCAAACCATCCCGTTCACCACCGACCTCGGCGAGGTGACCTGGCTCCACTGACATGGACACCGACGCAGGTCTTTCCTTGGCGACCTACACCGTCGCCGGGCGCCTGGTCGACGAGACAACACCCACCCCGCCCCGCAACGACTGAACAGTCAACTCCGTCACCGTGGTCGACGGCGAGTTCCCCAGGATCGGAGCCCTCGACTGGGGCTGATGTGGGCACAAGCGAACGGGTGGACCCCGGCATCGGGGTCCGCCCGTTCGGCGTACGGCCCGACCCACCTCGTCATATCCGGGCCGGCAAGCGCGTGCTGGTCGAATCGCCGTTAGCGACCGGCTCCGCCGAAGCGGTCAGCCGCGACGTCCGCTTTCATGGTGAGCTGCTTCCCTTGATCGGTGCTGGATTCACGAACCGGTCAGCCATACGGTGTTCACGAACAGGCAACAGGGCGTTCCACGTCTTTATGACTGTGTGTCCACGGGCATGCCGCTACCGCTCTACGGCTCTACGGCTCTACGGCTCTACGGAGAGGTTTCGCCTCTCGAACACTTCCCGGGCCGTTCTGATGGCGTTGAGGACGCGCGGGAAGCCGGCGTACGCGGTCACCTGTGTCAGGGTCTCCACGACCTGGGCCGGGCTCAGGCCGACGTTGAGGGCGGCTCCGATGTGCACGGCCAGCTGGGGCGCCGTGTCACCGAAGGCCGTCAGGGCGGCGACGGTGACGAGCTGCTTGCGCTGCGGCGAGAGCCATGGCCGGTGGTAGATGTCGCCAAAGGAGAACTCGACGATGTACCGGGCCAGGTCGGGAGAGATGTCCTTGAGGGAGGCCACGACGTCCAGGCCGTGCTGGCCGTCAATCCTGACCAGGTTCTCGGCGCCGCGCTCGTAGCGGTCGCGGTCGTCGTCCATGACGACCGGGTCGACGGTGACACCGTGGTCGGCAAAGACGGCCCGGACGACGCCGATCGCGTTGAGCACGCGCGGGAAGCCCGTGAAGGGGACCAGATGGACGAGGGCTTCCACGATCTCCACGGGTGTGACGCCGACCTGGAGGGCCGCGTCGATGTGGAATTTCAGCTGGCTTGCGGTGTCCCCCAGCGCGGCGAGCGCGCCGACCGTGGCCAGCTCGCGCTCCTGCAGGTCGAGTCCGGGGCGATCGAAGATGTCGGCGTAGGCCCACTCGACGACGAAGCGGCCGAGGTCCGGGGCGATGTCGGCCAGCGCGTCGACGATGGCGGCGCCGCGCGCGCCGGACATCTCACCGAGGATGGCGAGGCCACGCTCGAATCGGGTGTCGGTCTGCGCGGACGGGGAATCAGGCTCATTCATGCTGCGCCAGGTTAGTAATCGGAGTGCACACCAAGCAATTTTGAGAATTCAGACCGTCCCACCCTCGGCGAGGATCTCCTTGATCACGGCGGTACCAATGCCTCGGCTTTGCCGAGAGGGGTCGATCTGGATGCCGGCGATCTCGATGCAGTCGGCCGTGCAGACGACGCGGAGTCGGGCAACGCCAGTGCGGTGCTGCCGATCTTCGTCGCCGCCATCGGCTGGGCCGCTGTGGACGTCGCAGCCTCCCTCTCGTGCCGTGCACCAAAGGGCGCCGACAGGCCGTTGCTGTCTGATCAGCTGATGAGACTCTGCGGTGCGTGGCCTCAACCGCTGGTAGAGCGGACGCGAGTGTTGCGCAGCCGAGTCGCTGCATAACCGTGGAGGAAAGCCCGGACGCCAGCATCGGAAGGCCGGTGCAGCTCCTCCGTGCGTTGATCGCGGCGCGGGGTGGACACCCGTGGCCGGAGCAGTTAGCGGTCAACTGGCGGTCGAAGCCCACGGTACGTGCGGGTCCGCGGCTCAGACCTGTCGAGTCGACGGTGCGTACGCCCACCCTGGCAGCATGAGCTACCGGACGCCGAACGTCCGCAATCCGGTGTACGTTGCCGGCATGTCCGACTTCACGATCAAGGCGCTTGCGCCGGAGACGTTCGACGACTTCGCCGCTCTCGTCGAGCGGAACAAGGGCATGTTCGCCAGCTGCTGGTGCACGCATTTCCATCCCGACTGCGCGGAGAAGGGCCAGAGTGCCGAGGGGAACCGGGCGTTCAAGCAACGCCTGGTGGCCGACGGGATCGCGCACGCGGCGCTGGTCTACGACGGCGACCGGGCCGTCGCCTGGGCGGAGTACGGATCACCCGAGGAGCTGCCCAACATCCAGCACCGCAAGGAGTACCTCGCCACCACCGAGCGACTGCCCGACTACCGGGTCACCTGCATCCTGGTCGAGCGCGGCCTTCGCGGTCAGGGCCTGGCCGCGATCGCCCTGCGCGGAGCCGTCGAGCTGATCGCTCAGGCCGGCGGCGGCCTGGTCGAGGGCTACCCACACGACACGGGCGGGGTCCGGAAGAAGAACTCGTCGTTCCTCTACAACGGCACCCGCACGATGTACGAACGCGAGGGCTTCACCTACGACCGGCCCAAGGGCCAGGGCAACTGCGTGATGGTGCGCGAGGTGGCCCCGAGCCCGCGCGATTGAACCGGTCCAGCGCTCCACACGGAGATGCCGGCTAGCCGCAGTGGCCGAGTGGTGTTGCGTACCACCGTCCTGACGGCGAGAATCACGGCCTGTCGCATTTGTATGAGTGCTGTCATTTCTGTCGGGAGGACGGATGTACCCCGAGAGCGAGCCCTACGACCACGGCATGCTCGACGTCGGCGACGGGCACAGCGTGTACTGGATGGCGTGCGGCAACCCGGACGGCAAGCCTGCGCTGTACGTGCACGGCGGACCCGGCTCGGGATGCGGCACGCGTTCCCCCAGCCACTTCGACCCCGCCGTCTACCGCGTGGTCTCCTTCGACCAACGCAACTGCGGCCGGAGCACTCCGCACGCCAGCGAGCCCGGGATCGACCTGTCCACCAACACCACCGACCACCTGATCCGCGACATGGAACAACTGCGCGAGCACCTGGGCATCGACAAGTGGTTGCTGTACGGCCTTTCCTGGGGCTCGGTGCTCTCGGTGACCTATGCGCTGCGCCACCCCGAACGCGTCTCAGAGATGATCGTGACCGCCGTCGCCACCGGCAGGCATTGCGAGATCGAGTTGATGATCCGCGGCTTCGGTGGCCTCTTTCCCGAGGCGTACGAGCGCTTCCTCGCCGGCGTCCCCGATCCTGGCGAGGACATCTCGGCCGCCTATCACCGCCTGCTCATGGACCCAGACCCCGCCGTGCATTGCAAAGCAGCGGACGACTGGTGCGCGTGGGAGGATGCCATCGCCACGATCCCGCCCGGCCGTGACATCGAGCACCAGCCGTGGGAGCCCAGGTTCCAGCTCGCCTTCGCCCGCCTCGTCACGCACTACTTCAGCAACCGCTGCTGGTTGGCAGACGACCAGCTGGCCCGCAACGGGCACGTCCTGAAGGACATCCCCGGCGTGATCGTGCACGGGCAACTCGACCTCGGCGCGCTCGCCGGTGCTCCGTGGGTGTTGCACCACGCGTGGCACGGCTCGGAACTGGTGATCGTCGAGAACGGCATGCACGCCACCGGAACGACGGAGGACCTCATCGCCGCGACCGACCGCTTCGCCAAGTCCGTTCCCTCTTCATAGCGGGCAAACAGCCGCCGCGGCCCACCCGTACGGCGCCCGGCCTTCCCTCTGCGCCGGCCAGGCTACGGACCGCCGCTCTCCCGAACCAAGCGTTGAGTCGGCCCGGGGCGCGGTGCCGGTGTTGCCACTGGTCCGTTTCCCCGGGCCGCTCGCCGAACCCGGCGTGCGGCTCTCACCGCACCGGGCTCTCCACGGTCTGTGCCGTTGGGTGTGGTTGTTGCGTGCTCCAGGGGCTGGGGATCGTGTTGCCTCGGTAGCGGTATCGGGTGACCGATACCGTTTGGAGGTCGAACAGGGCGATCCCGTCCACCGTGATCGGTGTCCATCGGCCGTTGGGGCCGATGAGCCGTCGGCGTACGTCTTTCCATCTCAGGCGGTGCCGTGTCACCAGCCACCGGATCACTCGTCGCCAGACGAAGTTCTCCAGGGTGCTGAAGACGTGCTTGCATACGGCGTGCTTGAAGTAGTTGGACCAGCCACGCATGATCTGGTTGAGCCGGATCAGCGTCTGCCTGGGGTCAGCTTGCGACTTCTTGTTCGTCAGGGCACGGATCTTGTCCTTCAGCGACCGGATGGGCCGGTCGGCGATGAAGGTGTAGACGTGCCAACGGTTCGTGCCTGGCTTGCGGCGCCATTGGATGTGGAACCCCAAGAAGTCGAACCCGTCGCTCATATGCACGATCTGGGTCTTGGCCGGTGACAGCCGCAGACCTAGCGGAGCGAGCACGTGGGCGACCTCTTCGCGCAAGGCCTCGACATGGCGCCGGGTTCCATGGACCACCACGACGAAGTCGTCCGCGTAGCGGACGATCCGCCAGGTGGGAAGCCCCTTGCCACGTCGAGTGGCGCGTCGACTGACGGTGCCTTGTTCCCCGCCCGGCCTCCATGGCGCCATCAGGTGCTCATCGAGCACGTTCAAGGCGATGTTGGCCAGCAACGGGGACAAGATCCCGCCTTGCGGCGTGCCTGTGTCGGAGTCCTCGCGGTGACCGGTCTCTGTCATCACACCGGCCTTGAGGAACGCCTTCACCAGGCTCAGCACCCGTTTGTCCTTGACCCGCACCCTCACGCGGTCCATCAACACCGCGTGATCGATCCGGTCAAAGCACGCCTCGATGTCAGCGTCCAGCACCCACCGGTAGCCGTGGGTGCCGTAACGCTGGATCTCAGCGATCGCATCGTGTGCCCGCCGCAAGGGCCGGAACCCGTACGAGCACGGCTCAAAGTCCGCCTCGAAGATGGGTTCCAGCACCAGCTTCAGTGCCGCTTGGACGAGTCGGTCCTTGACCGTCGGGATCCCCAGGGCGCGTACTTTGCCGCCCGCCTTGGGGATCTTGCGTTCACGCACCGGCAAGGGCCGAAACGTTCCCGCCCTCAGCTCGGTGCGCACCTCCTCCAAGAACACCGAGAGCCCGATCTCGACCTCGACCTGGGCGGCCGTTGCACCGTCCACTCCCGGGGTCTTGGCTCCGGTGTTACCCGCGACCCGATCCCACGCCGCGGCCAGCGTGGCCGGGTCATGCACGAGGTTGAACAAGTCGTCGAACCTGCGGCCTGGATCGACCGCCGCCCAACGGTGGAGTTTGGCCTGCATCCCCGATACACGCCCACCAGGCCCCACCGGGACCCTTGTGGACGGGGCGCCCGCATTCACCGGCGCGTCTTTCGGCATTACAGGATGTCTCCCCTCCATCATTCCGCTGCCGTCCTTCGCCATGTGGCCGGCTCTCCCGGCCCCGGACTACTACGACGGCTCCGCCCCTCCCCAGACCGATCGGCTGACGATGTGCCCAGCCCACCGCCCGCGCTGGCCACGCGGAAACCAGGGCAAGGACCAGGGAGGTTCCCGTGTTCACTGTCGATTCGCTCGATGAAGGAGGAGCCCGACTCTGCCCCAGCGGTATCGCCACGACTACCCCGCAGCACTTCGCCGTGGCCTCCCCAAACGACGTCCTGAAGCCGCCCAGGAAGTTCCCCACCCACAACACCAGGTAGGTGCGCACCGCACCCGGCCCTCATCCACCAGGTTCGAGCCGGTAGGCCATTGTGGGACGTAAAACGCCGGTTCCTCGCGTACTCCTCTCCACCACGCTCACCAGGCACAGACCATCTGGCAGTACTGGCCCGCCCCGGCCTTGTCAGGGCTGCTCCCACCCTCCCCGGCACCTCCCGGATCAGGCTGCCCCCAGCTTCGCCAGGCTGCTGCGACAACCCAGCGGCAAAGGTCTTCCACCTCCACTCAAATCAACAGCGCCTCACGGCGCACCAGGCCACCGGCCAAACCCTCTGACCCTCGGTATCCGCAGTCCGCGCCATCGTCGACGGCCCCGGATGCCGTGCCCGTCGACTCATGAGGAAAGGCACCGAAGAGCAGCCTTGAGGAACACGTCACGGCGCAATCCTTGGTCGTGATCCGCAAACCGGGCCGGACAGTTGAGCGCAGCACGGGCATCCCAGTAGGCGACGACGGCAGAGTCAAGCCGGATTCCGGCTGCCTTTTCCCAGCCGGCGAGTACACCCGCGGCGACTTCGGTCGGGTCCAGGTCGACGCGGAGAACGGCGTCGAAACGGGCCAGTCCGAGGTCGATTCCTTCGTGTCCGACACGTGCAGCGTCCCAGTCGACCATGCCGGTGACGTGCTTGCCGATCCACATGGTGTTGCCCAGGTGCAGGTCACCGTGGACCAGAACAGTCTCTCCATGGGGTTCTGGGATGCGAGCGAGAAGCTCCTCACCGGCCTCCAGGAACGCCGAACGGCCGCCAGGTGGTTGGAGGACTCTCGCCCGAGCATCCCCACGAGACAGGCCCGTCTCGGTGCAGACCGCATCGAGAAGTACGGACTGCTCGTGCTCGGATCCCGCCTCGTATCGCAGGGCACGGCACCGTTCAGCAGCAGCCTGGTCGACATCGATGGGGCCGTGTCCAAGCGTGAGATCATCGAGCGGTCCGGCTTTGACTGCCCGCAGCGATGCCACCGCGGCGCCATAGGCCTGCAGTTCTTCGACAGTGCGGATGGTCGGGCTGCTGTAACCCGGTAGGGCCGTGACGAGGGTGGCAGGATCACCCAGCTCTGAGCCGTCGAGGTCGGCTGCGATAACCCTGGGGGCTGCGATCCCATACCGTTCAGCCAGGGTGAGCGCCTGGACCTCGCGCGCGTACCCAGCGATCCTTCCGCAGCCAACCGGCAACGTCCGCAACACCACGTAGGTGGTCCATCTCCCGCCGTCGATCCGAAGAAGACTCGGCGGTGCATCAGACCAGCCCGGGAGCGGTACGACGTCAACGAGCCGCCCTCCGGGAGCTACTGCTCTCAGGGCCCATTCAGCGACATGGATCGGAAGCACGACACTTTGTACCTCCCCGAGCAACGTCAACCAAACTGAGACGCACGAGTCGGCCACAGGAATCTGGAACCGATCGGCGTGTGGCACCCGATGCACGAGAGCGCCCCCGCCGGCCCCGCAGGCAGCTCGACCCCAAGCCTGCTCGCAGACGACACCGCCGACCGACTGATCGTCACCTGGGGGTGCGTGGCAACAGGCAAGACGTCGGCACCGTCCTTGGCCGCCACTAGGCCGGGGGTGCTGCAGAGAATTTGTTCGAACTGCGGCTGTGGTCGTACTAGCATCGCGCGCCATGTCCGAGGAACTTCCGCAGTTCCCCCAGGTCGCGCGACTGGACGCAGCCCGGTTGGTCGACAGGCTCGCCGCGGAGACCGGCGTAGAACTGACTGTCGAGGGACGCAGCGCCGGCGGGCAGGTCGGCGCCGCATACGTGCGCTGGCCCGATGGCCACAGATCGGTGCTCACCTGGCAGCCCGGCGTGTCGCTTCGCCGTGCCCGCGAGACCGCACGGAACGTCGAGTTCGCCCGCGGCGCAGGCGTTCCTGCACCCCGGTACGAGCTGGTCGCGGACCTAGACGACGAGGTCGCTGTCGTGCAGGAGCTGCTGCCGGGCAGCTCACCCAAGGGGGTCGATGTCCGCCTGGTCGGGGAGATGCTCGCCGTCAACCGCCGGCTGTACGGCGTCCTGGCCGGCACCGACATCGCCGCCGTCCCGTTGTACCTCACCAAGAGCGGACCAGGCTTCTGCCTGCACGAACCGCTACAGGCTTACAGTGCCAGGGCGCGGCGGCTACTCGACTGGTGCACGAGGTCGGCAGCACCGTGCCGCCGACGATGGGCGGCGACGACTTGGTGCACCCCGACTTCCACCCCGACAACGTGCTGGTCACCGACGACGGAGTGCTCAGCGCGGTCGTGGACTGGGACGGCGCCGCCCGCGGCGACGCGCGGTTCGCGATCGTAAACATGCGCTTCTTCGGCCCGCCCGGCCGGCTCGCCCCGGAAGTCCTACGCCGCATCGACGCGGCCATCGAAGAGGCGCTCACGCCCGACGAACTGCGACCGTACTGGGCCGCACTGTCGCTGCGACTCGTGGACTGGTCCATCCGGCACTCCACCGCCGCGAACACCGAACCCTGGCTCGACCTCGCCGAGAGCCAGATCTGCTGACAGAATTCACCCAGGCTCAGACGCCAACGGCGACGCCAACACACCCACCCAAGGCCGGTCAGAACCCCTCGGACCAAGATCACGACGAGCGTAAGGACCACGCACATCCCGACGTGCCCCGACCTGAAAAGCGGACGGCCGCACCCACCTGGCGGATCCTGGGACGATGGATGAGCTTCCATCGCCCGAGGAACGCCGCCGTCTGTCGGATCGGTCGAGGATGCTTTGGGCCACCCGCGCAGTTCCGTCGCCGGGCGGTTGGGCGGTCCCCACAGACAGCCGGCCGGCCTGGGAGTGGGCGCCTCCTTCCGGACTGCCCGTACGGCTGGACCGGATGCCGCGGTGGGTCCGGGTATGGCACTGGACGCCGTTCCTCGACAGGTTCGCGAACGAGTGGATGTGGCACCACGGCGGCTTCGACGTCCTACCGCCAGGCGTCGAGTAGCGACCCCCAGACTGGCCGCCGCTTGGCCACACTCCAGCCGTAGAGGATGCCAGAGGATCATCGTCAGCGTGGCCACATGGACCCGAAACACCGACGCCCAAAAAGCGATTGCAGACGGCTGACCTCGTTGGCACGGTCGTCGTCGTGGATCTGAATAGTGCAGTCAGGACCAAGCGGTTGCTCCTACGGCCCATCCAACAGGGAGACCTTCCCGCTCTGACGGAGCTGCGAACCAACCCCGAGGTTGTTAGGTACCTGCCCCAGCCATCCGCGCCACCTCCTGAAGACGTCGCGATGGCATTGCAAGCCGAATTGGATCTGGTTGCATCCGGCGGCGATACCCTGCTGTGGGGGATTCAGCGCCACCGCGACCCCAGCCTGATCGGCCATGTCGCTGTCTGGCCACGCCACAACGGAATCCCCCGTGGAGAGGTGATCATCGCAGTTGTGCCCTCAGCGTGGCGTCAGGGCATCGCAACGGAGGCCTGCACAGCAGCGATGACGCGATGGTTACAACAGTCTCCAGGCTCGACGATCTACGCAGCGGTTCATCCCGAGAACCTCGCCTGCCACGCACTGATGCTCAAGCTTGGCCTCGAGCACGAGGTGGACGGTAGCCAGTTTCCCGGTATTCATGACGCCACCACGCGGGTGTTCCTGCGTCCTGGCGTCTCGGTCACAACACGTCCGTGAATTCCTTCCGGGTATGCCGCTTGTGTCGCCGTCCGACGGAATGAGCCCGGCGATTCCTCCCCAAGCGAGGGCGGGCGGCGTTCGGCGGCGAGGCCCTTGATGCCTTCGATGAGTACGAGTCCCCGCCGGACGAGGCAAGTCAGACGGACCCCCGTGCGGGCTTGCCGGGTGCACGGTGATGCTTGACGGATCGGTGCCGCTGGAGCTGGGTTGCCGAGCAGGCCCCTACTCGGTCGGCCGGTCCGGCACGATCCTTATTGCCGCGGGATCGCCAGCCGGCCAGGCTCTCCCCCCGAGACCTGTGCCGGGTGCAGGGCACGCAGCGCCGCCCCGACAATGCCCGCTTCATTGTGCAACTGGGCGGGGACGATCTCTGTGCGGATGCCAATCCTGGGCAGGAACTTGTCTGCCTTCTTGCTGACTCCACCACCGATGATGATCAATTGGGGCCTGAGCAGTCGCTCGACCAACTCGAGATACTGCTGCAAGCGGTGTGCATAGCCCTTCCAGGACAAGCCATAGCGTTCCCGGGCGGATTCGGCCGCCCAGCGCTCGGCGTCGCCGTGGTGCATCGGCAGGTGACCGAACTCCGTGTTGGGCACAAGGACGCCATCGATGAAGACAGCACTGCCAATTCCAGTACCCAACGTAAGCACTATGACGACGCCGCCCTGCCCCCTGCCCGCGCCGTAGCGCATTTCGGCGATTCCCGCCGCGTCAGCGTCATTCACGACGCCGACGGTGCGTGATGTGGAGTGCCCGAATAGCGCAACGGCGTCTACACCGATCCACGACGAATCGATGTTCGCCGCGGTCTCCACCACGCCACCAGCGATCACGGCCGGCAGGGTGATCCCGACAGGACCACCCGCCTTCAGCCGGTCCAGCACGTCCACGACTACCCCAGCCACCCTCTCGGGGGTCGCTGGCTGCGGCGTGGGCAGCCGCACCCGATCCGCAGCGAGACTCCCCTCGGACAGGTCCACCGGGGCACCCTTGATTCCCGAGCCGCCAACGTCGATACCGACGACTGGCCCGGACCACGTGCCTTTGGCGCTGATGCGAAAGCCCCCATCCGTCCTAAGCGGGGCGTACCCTGACTCGGCCCCGCCGTATTACCCTTCAAGAATTGCCCACGAATTGGGCCGACGCCAGGGAACGTCAATGCGGGCCTGAGCAATCACGTCGTATTCAGCCGAGATTTCGCCCAATGACGGCGGATACGCTCGCGCCATCCCTCGCCAGCGACTCCCGCGGGGACCACGATGGCCCCGGGTGCGGGCTCGGCGCTTGGTTGGTTCCTCTCGGCGACGGACTTGTCCGACGAGTACTGGTTCCAGAGCAGTGCGTTCGCCATAGCGGCAGCCCATGGTCACGGAGCCCCACGTCGTCGACCTGGGTTGTGCCGCTCCGATTTCCTCGGCACGTGTGGAAGGCATCGCAGAGCAAGTGCCAGCCTCGCAGCCCGTGAAGGTGTTAGTCGGATACTGCTTCCGTGGCCTGAATGGCTTCTTCACGTCGGACGGAGATGGCGATATCGATCTCGTTGCCCTCGGGATCGGCAAGCGTCCACCAGGCAGGCGCGTGGGAGTCGTTCGTGATCCGACCGCCAGCTTTCAGCGCGGCTTCGATGCGGGCTTGCGCTTGGTCGGCGGGGAGGAACAGGTCGACGTGAGTCCGGTTGCGCTGTGCCCGCCGGGCTTGGTCCTTGGCGTCCTCGGGGTTGATCGGTTGGAACCAGAACACCGGGTTGAGGCGGCGTGGATCGTAGATGTCCGAAAGGTAAGCGCGTGGGTCCGGCTGGTATCCGAGTACGGCAGTCCAGAACGCCCGCACCCGTGGAATCTCAACCGCGTCGATCGCGACCTGGAGGAACCGCAGCCGCGGGGATGGATCGGCCGTGAGCCCCATCCCACGGGCCGCGGCCTGGATCCGACGGGCCAACTCCATGAATGCCTTGTCGACGTCGAAGCTCTCGTCCTCTTGTTGATCCTTGCCGGAGTCGACCGTGACGGAGCCAGGACGCACGTCGATCATCAGTGCCTTCCCCGCATCGTCGCTGAGTCCGGCAACCTCGGCCGCAAGGGCAACCGACTGCCGGAACGAGGCTGTCGGGTAGCACGTGATCGCGGCGTACATCTGCCGCCAGTCCTCGGTAGCGGGATCATCACCCAGGGCTGCGGGCGGTCCGAGCGGGAGGCAAGCCTCGTTACCGTCGGCATCGGCGATCACCGACGGGCTCTCGCCGTTCACCACCTGACCGCCGTTGGCCAGCACCTCCGCACGCCGGGTGTCGACAGCGTCCTCCGGCCAAGCAAGATCGATGTGGATCCGGTTGCGCAGCGGCCGAGGCTGATCGGCCTGCTGGAACCAGATGCCCGGGTCCCGGCGCGAGCCGTCGGTGAGAACGTCCGCGGATTCCTCGTAGCCGAAGGCGACCCGCCAGACCGGCATTACCGCCCTCTTGTCGACAGCATCGATGACCAGTTGTACGGACTGCAGCGCCGCCGGATCCGACCTCAACCCCAGGCCCCGCGCCACGCCCGATATTGCACGGGCGAACGACACGTCAGCGGCCATCAGACCAGTCGCACCGAATGGAATCCGCACATGGACCCCAGACCGGCGCAGGTCGATGTCCGGCACCCGCGCTCCGTCACCAACCACATGCACAAGGCCGCGCATCAACTCCGCGCCGGCCGCATGCGATGGCGCATCGAACCAGCAACTGGCGCCCAAAGGGAGAACGCGCCAGTCCCCCGGCCCGTCAGCTTCCTGGAACTGCCTCGCGGTAACTCGCCCATCGCCACTCATCCCGGCAGAATCCCACACGGCGGCCACCATCAACACCGGCCAAAGCCTCCGACCCTTCGGTGGCCACTCGATGTCGGCGGACCCGCGATTCGGTTCAGCCCCCGATGACGCCATCGGTCGGCTGCCACGTGCACACGCAGATCTTGTTGCCATCCGGATCTGAAAGCATCGCGCCGTGGTCTCGCTTGACGAGCGTTCCACCGGCCGCCAGGGCCGCGTCGACCCGAGGCTGCACCTGGTCCGGGTCGACCCAGACATCGATATGCCAGCGCTGCCGGGGCTCGTCGCTACCGGAGCGCTGAAAGAAGATGATCGGCTGTGCCTGGTTCCGGTCACCCACGTCGGCAAAGCCGTCGCCGTGGACGTACTCCCGGTCAAGTACCGCCGCCCAGAACGGTGCGATCTTCTCGTGGTCCGGCGTGTCCAGAGCGAACTCGATGCACGAGAGACTCCGGGACTCGAGCTCGGCGCCCGCGGCCGCAGCGATATCGGAGATCCGGCGGGCAAGGTTCACATCGCGTTCGGTGACCCCATGGGCCTCGTAGCCGCTAGTCAGCCTGACGTCGACCCGGGAAGAGCGCAGATCAAGGTCGGCATAATGGTTCATTTCCTCAACGGCCTGCCCGATCTCGTTGACGATCTTCAGGCCAGCGCCGAAGCTCCCAGTCTTGATGCGCGTATGAAGCCTGAAGAGACCGTAGTGGACAAGGAACGCCCAGCCGTCGAGCCGAGCATCGATGATCTGCTGGCCGGTCATCGCCTTCGTGCTCATCGCTCCACCCTCCAGAGTTCGTGTCCAGACGGGACTCGCCTGGATCACAGGGAACTGTAGAGGCAGAACTGGCCGGAGCCATAGCACTCCGCCCGACGTGCGAAGCACCAGCGCGCGTCTTGTGCTGTCCGTAAGCGGATCCCCTTCCGTACGCCCGATCTTAGGCCGTCATGCCGAAGAAGCGGGACCAGGTCGCCAACCGGAAGAAGAAGGGCTCCCGGGGCGGTCGGCCCATCAGCCATGACGCCGACCTCTCTATAAGAGAGAGAGAAACACCGTCGAGCGGCTGATCAACAAGCTGAAGGCTTGGCGAGGCATCGCCACCAGGTAAGACAAGACCCCGGAGAGTTACTCGCGGCCATACCGTCGAGCCTCGATGATCTGGATCAAAGATCTCACCCGAACGACCCATTGATCACGACTCAATCTGCATCGACCGGTTCGGCAGGGTCGGGAACGCCCTGCCGTATTCTGCAAGCCATGACGCGCTACGTGGTCGATGCCAGGACCTTGCTGCACATCGTGTCGACCGGTGTGCAGATCAGTCCCGATCACCAGCTTGTCGCACCAAATCCGGTGCGGTCGCAGGCACTGTCGCTGCTGTTCGAACGGGTCAGATGCGGTGAGCTCAACGAGGTCGAGGCGTTGCGAACGCACGAGCGCCTGACCGAGGTGAAGATGCGGCTGCTGGGCGACCGGGTCTCCCGTCGCACAGCCTGGCGGATCGCCCGGGAGCAGGGGTGGGACACTATGGGGATGCCGAGTACCTCGCCGTGACGCGGCTTCAGGCCGATGCGCTGGTCACGATCGATGACGCATTGGCTCGTCGGGCGGACGGCATCGTTCCCGTGGCGTCGCTGGACGCTCTGAGTTCCTCGTAAGGCGCTCGCAAGCGAGCATTCTGGCGAGTCGCGGCCCGGCCTGCCCGAGTTGGGGGTCGACCATCCTTTGGGATCTGCCCTCAAGGATTTGGATCAAGAGCGTCCCGGGGCGACTCGTCCGCAAAGGGCGTCGCGCTGGTCACCGTAGGCGTGGTCGGAGCCGATACAGATCACCACGTCGGCCGGGCCTGACGCTCTGGCCGCGGACTCGACGGCAAACGTAACGCGCTCAGCCAGGCCTCGCTTCGCGGCATTGGTGTGGCCACGTTCGATTGCTTCGGCGTCGGTGTCCACACCCACGCCGACCGCCGCCTGTGCCATGGCCGGATCGTCGTCGTCAAGGTGCGCCAGGACGTTGAGGACTCTCGGACAGCACACCCGTCGAGCGCGTGGTCTCGTCCATACGCTCGAAGGGTGTTCGTTCAGGGATCCCCTAACGGGCCTCGGGATCCTTGGGTGACCCGAGCCCGCGCCGATCCGAGGTCGGGTAGTCAGCGCCTGGTCTCGTACCTGGTCAGGAGCACGCCGTCGGGAAACGTCCGGGTCTCCACCAGGTTCAGGTTCACCCAGTTGTCCAGGGCCGTGAAGAACGGCGTGCCGCCGCCCACCAGGACCGGGTGGGTGACGATCGCGTACTCGTCGATCAGCCCGGCCCGCATGGCCGCCGCGGCGAGGGTGGCACCGGCGATGTCCATCGGGCCGCCGTCGTCGGCCTTGAGCCTGGTGATCTCGGCGACCGCGTCGCCGGTGACCAGACGGGTGTTCCAGTCAACCTTGTCGATCGTCGAGGAGAACACCACCTTCGGCATGTCCCGCCAGCGGCGGGCGTACTCGATCTGCGCCGGTGTGGCGCCAGGCTGCTGGTCGGCGGTCGGCCAGTGGGAGCTCATCGTCTCCCACAGTTTGCGCCCGTACAGCGCCAGGCCCGTCGCTCCCACCCGGTCGGACCACCACTGGAACAGCTCGTCGCTCGGCACGCTCCAGCCGAGGTCGTCGCCGGGCGCGGCGATGTAGCCGTCCAGGCTCAGGTTCATGCCAAAGGTCAGTTTCCGCGTCATCTCAGCACTTCCTTGTCCCGGCGGCCTCGTCCGGCCAACCTCTCACCCCTGCTACGAACGCCTCGCTACGGATCCGACAGGTTGCCGGCAGAAGGTTCCCACGGGGCCTCCGCCCGACAGCGGTCGCCGTCACGTGCTCGGCAAGTCAACGACGGACACGGCTGCTCTGCAGCCTCGACCGGGCGTACGGAAGGAGAACCCTCGCCGGATACCCGTACCGAGGCGACGCCGAGACGCAGAGGAAGCAGCGCCGCGACCGTGCCCAAAGGTCAGCCGATCGGCGAATCTTCCGATCTGGTGGCGAAGCCCATGTACGACACCTCGGCGTTCTTGATCCGCCCGATGTCCAAGCGTCGGCTGAGTTCGCCGTACGAGATCCGGCCTCGCTTGGCGCTGACGAACCCGAGCAGCACTTTGAGTTTTGCGGTCCGCGGTCCCAAGCCGACGATCTCGCCGAGCTGGAGCCCGTGCGGGCGCATCATTGCGGTCAGTTCCCCGGGCTTGATGAACATGTCCCACACATGCATGGCGGTATCGACGATGCGGGTCGCTCGCCATTCCTGCATAACCTTGATGGCCAGGATCTTGCTGGCTCGGGTGCGGTTGACGGTGTCGAACAGGTACACCCCACCGGGCTTGAGCACCCGTGCGGTCTCGGCGATCACGCGGTCGAGGTCGGACACGTGCTCCAGGACGTCGCAGCAGTAGGCAAGGTCGACGCTCGCATTCTCGACTGGAAGCTGCTCACCTGAGCCGAGTCGATACTCGATGTCGAGGCCGGTCTCGGTTGCGTGCCGGCGTGCAGTGTCGATCGAGACCGGTGACGGATCGAGACCGGTGACGGATCGATGCCGACGACCTGGCATCCGAGCCGGGCGAACTCTTCGGCCAGGAATCCGCCGCCGCATCCGATGTCGAGAGCCCGTAAACCGGCCGGGTCACGGCCGAGCTGGGCCAGGACATCGCGGAAGTAGCTGAACCGACCGGGTGTCATGCTGCCGTGCAGCAGGTTCAGCGGGTTGTTCTCGTCCCACCACGTCTCGCCGAGGCGGTTGTACACCTCGTTATCGATCGCCATCATCGCTCCTCCGGGATCCGCGGCTCATGTGGACAAACCGCAGCGGCCCTTCAGCTTACGATTGCTGGCTGCGGTCGTCGTCAGGCAGTTCGTACAGCCCTTGGTGCGCTAACTGTGCTCCCGGTCATGCCCCAACGATCCATAGCAACCGTCGACAACCAGCGAGAGCCACCCGGTGCCAGGACTTGGCAGCCGTACTGCCTGGAGCTCGGCGCAGTTTGGGTACGACCTGGGTAAGGACGAGGTCCCTGGTTCGAGTCTCCCTCGCCGCCCCCTGTCGGGCACGTGCGCGAATCCGCTCCGTCGGCGCACCTCAACTCGTCGCTCTCGTCCGCGCGCCACATTCCACAAAGGCAAACTCATGACCGAGCCGACGAACCAGCTATAACCCAAGCTGCCTGAACGATCTTCATTGACCGCCCTACGCCCATCCGCGTGATGATGCGCTGTCCCCTGCGCGTCGCCGTCAGCTGACGTCAGGTCCCGGCGGGGCCCCTTGACAGCCTCGGCCGGGTACGCATACTTAGGTATATGCCTAAGCATTCGGCCGGGACCGACGGCGACGCCGAACTCGACCGGATGTTCCGCGCACTTGCGGACGGCACCCGCCGCGCGATGGTCGCCCGGCTGGTCCACGGGCCGGCATCGGTGAGCCAGCTCGCCGAACCGTTCGCCATGGCGCTGCCCACCGTCGTCCAGCACCTCCGGATGCTGGAGGAAGCGCAGATCGTGTCGTCGGAGAAGGTCGGCCGGGTGCGCACGTACCAACTCGTGCCCGACGCCCTGGTCCCGGCCAACGCCTGGATCGTGGCCCACCGCCGCCCGCAGGAACGCCAACTCGACCGCCTGGGCGACTACCTCACCAACCATCACCCCACCAATCACCCCACACAGAAGGACTGACATGAGCGACCGCACCCAGACCCACGCCACGTTCGTGCTCGAGCGCGAGTACCCGGTTCCGGTCGACCGCGTGTGGGCCGCCTTCGCCGACCCCGAGATCAAGCGCAAGTGGTGGGGCAGCGAGGAGTTCGTCTACGTCGAGCTAAGCGACGACTTCCGGGTCGGCGGCATCGCGATCGACGACGGGCGTCACCGCGACGGCGGCCCGCTGTCCCAGTTCCGCGCCACCTACACCGACATCACGCCCAACGAGCGGATCGTCTACACCTACGACATGTGGCTCGACGGCGTGCACGCCTCGACCTCGATCACCACCATCGTGTTCGAGCCCACCAACGACAGCGCCGGCCCCGGTACCCGGCTCACATTCACCGAGCAAGGCGTCCACCTCGACGGTGTACACGGTCCCGGACCCGATGCCGCGGCCGGACGCGAAGCCGGCACCACCGGCCTGCTCGACGCAATCGGCAAGCTGCTCGCCGACGGCGGCTGAGCTCGTCCTGGTACCAAACACCTGCGGGTGCTCGGGAAGGTCGGGTTGGTGCGGGACCGCAAGGCAGGCAAGCAGCGAGCGAGAAACCTCGAACGAGACCACACCGAAAGGAACGGAGAACTGATGGCCGGAAAGGTGTTCTTCAGCGTGACGATGTCGCTGGACGGCTTCATCGCGCCGGAGTCCCTCGAGGACCTGATGGGGCAGCAGTGGATGGAACTGCAGGCGTGGGCTTTCCCGCAGCGGTTCTTCCGGGAGAACCTCAAGCTCGGCGAGGGCGGCGAGGAAGGACTCGACAACGACATCGCGCGGGCGACACACGAGCGCACCGGCGCGAGCGTGATGGGCAAGCGCATGTTCGACGCCGGCGAGCGGATGTGGCCGAAGGAGGCGCCGTTCCACACCCCGGTCTTCGTCGTGACCCACACCAAGCGTGACCCCTGGGAGCGACCCGGCGGGACCACCTTCCACTTCGTCAACGACGGCATCGAGCACGCCCTCGACCAGGCCCACGAGGCCGCCGGCGACCGCGACGTCCGCATCGCCGGCGGCGGCGCAACGATCCTGGAGTACGTCAACACCGGCCTGATCGACGAGTTCTCGATCGCCCTGTCGCCCGTGCTGTGCGGCACCGGAATCCGCCTGTTCGACGGCGTAGACGCCGGCCGCGTGGCCCTGGAGCCGGTCCGCGCCGAACCCTCCCCGAGGGTGACCCACCTGACCTACGCCGTCCGGGAGCGGTAGGCGCATGGCGGACGACACACAGCGGACGGCCGACGCTTGGGCGCTTGGGCGCTGCAGTGTGGAAGATGTCGGCCCCCATCAAGAACGCGTCGCCATGGTCTCCTGTCAGCTCGATGAGTCGTAGCGGCACAGCGTCGAGGACGACACCATCGTCGAGGTCGTGGCTGGGATTCTGCGGTCGCGCGGGCTGATGGCATGATCTGCCTCTTGACTGACGCGCAGGACGCTTGGCTGTCCTGGTCGGTGGCAACGCTGACCCTGCCGAAGCCGCGATGAAAGCAGCTGTCGCGACGATTCGGGCCCCGGCACCACTCGAAGCTCCACCCTTGGTGATGGAACGGCTTGTGGCGACGCCGGCTTGCGACGGCCAGTAACGGGACGCTCGGGTGTGATGGTTCAGTGAGCCCCGAATCTCGCAGTCCAGTTAAGATTGACTTCATCTGCCTGTCGACGGTGCCCGATCACCAGTTGCTGGTCCGGCGGAACGTGAAGGCCGAGATAGTCGAGCACTTTGTGTGCAGTGCGTACCGGGTCTGCTGCCAACTCCTCATAGACAACCTGATAGGGCACGATGCTGTGGGCGGCGAACCAGAGCGTCCAGTCCGCCTCGAACTTCTCGATTGCGGCGACCAGCCGGCCAATCAATTCTTCGTCATAGTGAGGATCTTGACCTCCGGGTTGGACGGCCTCGCCCGGATGCCAATAGTGGGTTTGCAGCGCCTTCGCCCACGACACCGCCTGGGCCACGACATCACGGCGTCGCAGGTGAACGAATCTGAGCCGACCGAACTGGGCGCTCAACAGGTCCACATCGGTCCCCGCTGATCCAGGATCGGCAGCGGCAAGGTCACCGATCAGTTCCGGCAGCGTCTCGGCCATGATCCTTCCGCCGAAGACACCATTGGATGTCTTGCCGGCGGCCAGCGCCGCTCGAACGTACGCTTCGTCGATCCGTCCGTCACGAGGTCGAGCTATCCGCCAGCCGTCGGCGTAGTCATGCAGACCCCGACGGTTGAAGTAGGAGGCGGGGCGACCGGCGACCCCGGACGACGTCAGCAGTCCGCACAGCAGCGTACTTCCAGTGCGTGGCGTCGCGCAGATCAGGTACGAATCGAAGCCTGGACGGGTCACAGTGGCCAACGGTAACCAAGCGCCATGCTGGCCCCAACCGAATTTCCGCAGGACGATGCCCCTCTCGTCAGGTGATCGTTGCGCTGGGAAAGGGGCTGCCTGACGCGAACGCCGGCAACCAGAAGTGGTCATCTACTCGGCGCACGACACTGCCGGGTGTTAGGCCGGGACGGCACCGATCGTCGAAGGGCAGGTATACGGCTGCGCGCCACGGCGACCTGAAGCCGAGCGCTGGGGCGTGGCAGCATAGCCGGGCATGGATCAGAACCCATCGATCGATCCCTACGACAGCGGCCAGCTCGATGTCGGCGACGGCCACTCCATCTATTGGGAGACGGTCGGTTCGCCAGCGGGAACTCCGGCTGTGTTTCTCCACGGCGGGCCCGGAGGTGGGTCCACGCCCGGCCATCGGCGCCACTTCGATCCGTCCCGGTACCGAGCAGTCATCTTCGATCAGCGCGGATGTGGCCGTAGCCGGCCCCTGGCAAATGACCACGCCGCTGACCTATCCACCAACACCACCGATCATTTGGTCCGCGATCTCGAGCGGCTGCGCACCCACCTCGGCATCGATCGGTGGGTCGTGGCTGGAGTCTCGTGGGGAGTGACCCTCGGCCTGGTCTACGCCGAGCGGCATCCCGAACGCGTGCTCGGCATGGCGTTCGCCGCGGTCACCGCCGGTCGGTGGCAGACGATGCAGTGGATGACGCGTGACATGGGACGGGTGTTTCCCCGCGAGTGGGACCACTTCGCGGAACTCGTTCCCGAAGCCGAGCGCGGAGGTGACCTCGCCGCCGCCTACGGCCGGCTGCTGGCCAACCCCGACCCGGCACTGCGGGAGGAGGCGGCCCGACGCTGGTGCGCGTGGGAGGACACCCACGTGTCGCTCGCACCCGGACACCGCCCGGATGTCAGCGTGGCGGATCCGGCCTGGCAGCAGGTCTTTGCCCGACTGGTGACCCACTACAGGGGGCACCGCGGCTTCCTGGCCGACAACGAGGTGATGGCCAACCTGCACCGCATCGCCCACATCCCTGCCGTGCTGATCCACGGCCGCTACGACGTATCCGGACCACTCGACTCGGCCTGGGAACTGCACAAGGCGTGGCCCGCTAGTCGCTTGGTGGTCGTTGACGATGCCGGGCACTTCACCGGCAGTATGGCTCGAGAGTTGACGGCAGCCATCGACTCCATAGCTGAGTAGAACCCTCTTCGTTGCCTGTTCCAGCTTCGAAGGTTGGTCCGCGCGGCGCGGACGGTCACCACAGCTTCTAGGCCAACCGTCAACCTTCAGCTGACACAGAAACGAACTTGGTCAGCTGATAGCCGACCTCAGCTCACTTGGAGGCGTGGCGTCTCAACAAGGGGCGCCACTACGCCGAAGCGCTAGGTAGCTCACTCATCCAGGTACAGCATCTGGCGGATGCGGGACTTCTCGGCGGCGAACCAGATTCGTTCCTGCTGGGCGTACCTCTCTCCGGCGGGGTCGCGGCAGCGAACATGCCCGATTCGCCTTCACTCGATCCGGTTCCACAAGAACTAGTCGCGATCATCGACGCGCGACTCCCGCCACAGTCGCCGCGCTCTGGTCCGCGTCGGGCTGCGATCTCCCGTTGAGGGAGCCACGGTGGTGCC
The DNA here is from genome assembly GCA_963721745.1 of uncultured Actinomycetota bacterium. GTDB lineage: Bacteria > Actinomycetota > Actinomycetes > Propionibacteriales > Actinopolymorphaceae > Thermasporomyces. The sequence continues at coordinate 28,007 of CAVRKO010000015.1, forward strand.
GCGTAGGCATCAGCCGGGCCATCCTGGTTGGACATCGGCGGGCCAGAGTGTCAAGCCGGCGGCGTATCCTTCGCCCGTGGGACTGCGGTTCGAGACGCGCCGGTCCGACTCGCCGTGGGTCGACACCGTGTGGACCTGCTCGAGTGAGCAGGTCACGGCGATGACGTCGGTCGCCGGGGTGCGCTGTGGCCTGGTGTTCTGGGAGCAGGACGGCCGGGCGTACGCGGGCATCAGCGGTCCCGAGACCCGGGCAGGCACGGCGCCGGTGCCGGTGGGCGCGACCTTCACGGGCATCGAGCTCGCCGTGGGCACCTCGTTGCGGGCCGTCCCCACGCCGGCGCTGGTCGACGGCGGCGTCGGGCTCCCCGACACCACGCGCCGCACGTTCCGGCTGGACGGCGCGCGCTGGGAGACGCCCGGAACCGACAACGCCGAGGCCCTGGTCGAGCGTCTGGTCCGGGCGAGGATCCTGGTCCGTGACCCACTTGTCGCCGAGGTGCTGCGAGGTCACCGGCCGGCCGTGTCGGGGCGCACGGTCGAACGCCGGTTCCGCACCGCGACCGGGATGACGCGGGGTGCAGTGCGGCAGATCGAGCGGGCACGCACGGCCGCGGGGCTGCTGGCGGCCGGCGAGCTTGCCGCCCAGGTCGTCGCCAAGCTCGACTACTACGACGAGCCGCACCTGGCCCGGGCGCTGCGGTTCTACGTCGGACGCACCGCCAGGCAGCTTCGCGAGGGCGCCGGCGGCGGCGCGATCGCCCTCGACCTGGATCAGCGCTTGACGTCGTAGACCAGCTTCAGGATCCCGTTCGAGTAGCTCTCCGACTCCCGCAGCGTCAGCATCTGCTTGTCGCGGTCGGCCCGGCCGAACAGGCTCTTTCCGGCACCGAGCAGTACGGGGAAGACGAGCAGGTTGTACTGGTCGATCAGGCCCGCGTCCGACAGCCGCCTGGCAAGCTCTGCGCTGCCGTGGATGAAGATCGCGCCGCCCTCGCTCTCCTTGAGCGCGGCAACGTCTTCGGTCGAGCGCAGGATCGTCGTCGGCCCCCACCCGTCAACGGCGGCGTCGTTGGGCAGCGTGGTCGACACCACGTACTTCGGCAGCTCCTTGTAGTCGGCGTGGTCCTCCGAGCCGGGCCAGACCTTCGCGAACGCCTCGTAGCTGCGGCGGCCGAACATCAGCGCCGTCGTGTCGGCGAGCTCCTCGCCCTTCAGCGACCAGGCTTCTGGGATGAACTCGAGGTCCTTGATCACCCAGCCGCCGCTGCGGTGCTCCTCCCCCGGCCCACCGCCGGGCGAGTCCACGACGCCGTCGAGCGACATGAAACCTGTGTAGGTCAGGTTACGCACTTTGCTGTCTCCTCGTGATCGGGCGGCTGCTGTGTCCACGCTAGACGCCTGAGTCAGAAGTTCGTCGCCAGATCTGGCGTCCAGGTGGATGCCTGGCAAGGCGGAGGAGGAGGTCGATGCGGTGTCCATCGACGACGACAACGCAGCCAGGCGCCAGCTGGGCGGCAGAGATGGTGACGAAGAACTTCTGACTCAGGACACTAGATCGCGGCCGCGGGAGCCGTCTTGGACGGAAACGACAGCGTGTCCCCCTCGGTATCCAGTTGTTCGCCGGCATCGTCATCGACCGCCTGCCCGCGACGACCTGTCCCCATGGACCGCCTGCAGCCACCTGCGACATCCGACAGCCCGAGCCGTCAGGCTCAATGATCCACCAGCAACAGCCGATCGGCACAGGAACCACCGCGGCCGAGGGAGGATGCGAAGATCGGCGCCATGTCCGAAACTACGTGATCTCGCGAGCACCCGACTGGTCCTGATCCGCAATGCGCCCGCCATCCGACCTGATCCAGCACGCCTGGCCGACCATGACGACCTGGGGTTGTCCGACGAGGGACGCAACAAAGCGGAGCGGCTGCGAGACCGGCTCATCGCCAGTCGGGAACTGGCCGGTGCCACGCGGCTGCTGACCAGCAACGCACGCAAGGCCATCGAGACCGCACAGGTCATCTCACCAGCCCTCGGGAACCTGACACCGGAGCCGGACTGCGGGTTCTGCGAGCCGCACTCCGGAGAGTGCGACGGCATTGCCATCGACGAGTGGCTCGCCAGGCTGGCCCAGGAGCGGATGGCGAACTGGTCTCCGTACGCCCCGAAGTCACCAGGTGGCGAGTCCCACCGAACGGCGATCGAACGAGCTGCAAAGGCCTTCATCGAAACGGTCTTGGACAACGAGGGCGGCACCATCGTCATCGTCACCCAGACCGTTCCACTGCGTGCCAGCCTGTGGGCATTCCTCAGCCTGCCGTATCACGCGGGCTACCTGTACCCGGAGATCACCGATACCGGGATCACCGAGTGGGATGCGGACGGCTGGTTGCCCACCCTCGGTGACATGCGGGCTCGTCTCGTTCGCTACAACGACCACGCTCACCTTCTCCCGAACGCCTGGGACTCTCCGTAGCCATCACCAACGCGAGCGTTGGCCATGCGGACAGAGCGGTGGCCGGTGTCCTGGCTTTGTCCGGGAGGGCGGCGGCCCGTACGGAGCGGCGGCGGCGGTAGGCCTCCGATGTTGGACAGCCCAGGCTGCCAAGCGGAAGGCCGCGCCCTCCCCCGACTGCTGCTGAGGTGTCGGTGCCCGCTTGTACGGTGCGACGATGGCATCGATCTGGCTCACCTCGATCGCGGCGCGGTATCGGGCGATCCTCGAAGACCTGGCCATCGCTCTCCGCACCTGTCCGGACGAGCTGTGGGAGGAGAGCTTGTACCCGGTCGATCCGTCCGACCCGCATGCGTGGACACCGATCGACCCGCACGGGCGGCAGTTCCAGGACGAGGCGGTCGCCGAGCACAAGCGGCGGGCCCAGGGCGCGGTGTGGCGGACCGCGTCGCACACCCTGTTCTTCACCGACGCCGACGTCTCGGCGATGGAGCAGAACTGGGTGCCGCGACCACCGCTGTCACCGCACGACGAGGACTCGAACGTCGTGCCGCCGACGTACTCCCGCGACCAACTGCTGGACTACGTCGACCACTGCCTACGCAGGGTCAACGAGGTCTTCGCCGCCCTGACCGACGACCGAGCCGAAGAGCCCGTCGCCGACTCGCACCGCCGCCAGGGAACGCCGGTCGGGCAGATGCTCGTGGTGGGCCTGGTCCACCTCCAGATGCACGTAGCCCAGATCCGCACCTACCTGGTGACCCGTGGTGTCCCCTGGGAGGGCGAGTAGCGGACGACCTCGACTGCGCGCCCATCTGCCCTTCGTCTTACGAGACGGCGGCCCACGCGGCAGTCTCGCACCCTTCGCGCATGCTCCTCGTCCCTACACAAGGCGAACATCTACGGCGATCTGCCGGGCCCGACCAGCCATACAGACCCTGGGAAACTCAGTGGCTAGTCCGAACGTCTGTTGCGAGAATCGCTCGCCGCCATCTGCGACCAGGCGGCTACTTCGTGATCCAGGTCTGGATTCCACAGCTGCGTCAGCTCCCTCCAGGCCAGACGGTGGTGCCCGCCACCGCCACGGATACCATGCTCATCCTCGACAGCTACGCGACCTCGTAACCCAACGGCTGCTCTGCCACCACTATGACCTGACGAACGGCACAGTGGTCAGCACAAGCACGAGTCACCACCGCTACGTCTGGCCTTCCGAGATGGATGTCATGGCCAAGATGGCGGGCCTGGGCCTAGTGGACCGCTACGCCGGATGGGACCGAGCCGAGTTCACCGGCGAGAGTTATTCCAGCGTGTCCGTCTGGCAGAAGCCAAACGACGGCTTCATCGGCGTAACCGACGCCATTGGGGGCGGACAGGGCCCGTACAGGACAGTAGGAGTCGGAGACCTCTGCCAGCATGGCACGATCGCTGGGTCTACAGGTCACAGCAGAAGGGACGGTGAGTACCCCATGGTGAGGCTTGGCTCGGTCGTTATGCACGTGTCTGACATCGGCAGGGCAGCAGAGTTCTGGGGCCGCGCGCTCGAATCCCAGTACGAGCTGGTTCACCGCGACCACAACTCAGCGACCTACTTCCCCAGAAACGGCGAGGGGATCGCCTTCCAGCTGACAGAGCGCAACCAGATGCACCTCGACCTGAACACCGACAGCGCAGAAGAGAACGCTGCCGAGATCAAGCGCCTCGAGTCGCTCGGCGCTCGTCGAGTCGACTGGCCCTACCGCCCCGATGTCCCGGTCATGGCCGATCCTGACGGAAACCTGTTCTGCGTATGCTGAGCGACTCCCCGAGGCGATGCCACCAGCGGCGCCAGCGATGGCGATGGCGATGGCGATGTCGACCAGGCTTTCCAGCACGGCGCCGATCCACCAGCTCACGCGCCATGTGATGCAGCCAGGAACTCGACTATCAAGGCTGCCACCGCCCCAGGGTCGTCCTCCATGACGAAGTGGCCAGCGTTCGGGACCGTGAGTAGCTCGGAGCCTGGGATGGCATGGTGCAGCCGGTGCGCCCAGTCCAAGCGCTGCCAGCCGTCCCGCTCTCCCCAGATGAGGCGTACGGGTAGCTCGCCGAGCTCGTGTAGGCGATCGGTCAGCTCGCTCGTGTGACGCGAGTCGTAGTGTGCGACCTGATGCTGGAAGATACTGGCCTGCCCGATCGGCCCGGTGATGAAGTCGAGATACTGCTCGAGCGGGCCCTCGATCATCGCCTGCTCATTCTCCACGGTCGAGAGCAGCCAATCGCGAAAATGCGCCCGGTGCTGCTCGGGCGGCGCGGCAATCAGGTGGTCCAGACCTTCGCGCATTTGCAGTCTCGTCCGCTCGGACGGCCATGAGTCGAAGCTCACGCAGTCGACAAGCACCAGTGACCGAACCCGCTCGCGATGCAGCACGCCCAGGCGCTGGGCAACCGCTCCGCCGACGTCGTGGGCAACGATGTGCGCACTCGCGAGCCCCCAATGATCCATCAGATCGAGCAGGATCGGGACCTGCCCGGACACCGACGTGTCCACCGCCGGGTCCCACGGCCGCTCGGACAGACCGTAGCCGAGCAGATCGTAGACATGAGTCCGGTAACCACCTGCTGCCAGCGCAGGGAGCACGTTTCGCCAGATGAGGGAGGACGATGGTGTGCCGTGTACCAGGATCACCGGTGGCGCGTCCGAGCCATCGGTGTCGCCCTGCTCATGCACCCCTGTTGCCAGGCGCCAGCCCCGGATCACGCGGTCGGTCGGCACAACGGCCCGGGCGGAAGTTCGCATCACGACGATCGTCCTTTACATAGCGGATTCTGCCGTTCGCCGAGCATGAAGCCCCAACGCACCGTGCTTCGGGCCGGCTCTCCCGCCTGTCCATGAACGGCTTCCGGTATCGCTGAGGACAACGCCCCGAGGCGGTGGGCGGATCAAGCCTCATTGCCGACTGCGGGTAGTTTCTCAGGTGGATCAGGTGCGCGGTGCTCGGTATGAGGCCATGGTCTCTAGCAGCGCATCGTTCAGTGGTGTGGGCTCCAGGTCGAAGATCGCGGATGCCGCGGTGGAGTTGAGGATCCACGGGGCATGCCGTTGGTGGGCGACCTCGTGGAGTTCTCGGACGAGCTTGATGGTGTCTCCGCCGATCGGGGCAAGCATGCCGACGAGCCGCATCATCGCCTTCGGCATGACGGACAGCCGCGGTGGGGGCGCCCCGACCAGGCTACTCGCTCGAACGGCGATCTCTCGGACCGATATCGCCGGTTCACTGGGCACGTGCCAGGCCTTTCCCCAGGCGCGCTCTTCGTCGGCGAGTGCCACCAGGGTGCGTGCGACGTCGCCGATGTAGGTCCAGGCGTGCGGTGCGTCGATGTCGGCGGGCACCATCGCGCGCTTCCCGGCGGCCACTGGTTTGAGGACGGTCTCGGTCAGCCAGGAGAGAGCGCCAGCGCCGATGTAGTCGGAGGCTCTCGCCTCGGCGACCCGGATCCGTCCAGCGTCATGCCTGGCGAGGGCGTCACGCCACATCTGTGCGCGTACGCGTCCTTTCGCAGTGGTGGCCGCCAGGGGGAGGTCCTCGGTGATCGGCCCGTTGACGGGAGCGTAGGCATACAGGTTGCTCGCGCTGACTAGTACGGCGCCTGTCGCTTCGGCGGCGGACAGCACCGAGTCCCACAGCGGCGGAAACTCGGCCGGCCAGTTCCAGTAGGCGGGAGCGGCGCAGTTGTGGATCGCGGTGGCACCGGAGACCGTCTCCCGCAACGTGGCGGCATCGCGTGCGTCGGCGGCGACGCGTTCGATCCCCGGGTCCTTCGGTCCAGTGCCTCCCCGTGTCACTACGCGGACCTTGTCTCCGCGTGCGGCGAGCAGCCGTGCAGTCGTGGTGCCGACCGGACCAGATCCGATAACGACGTGGAAGGACATCGATTCTCTCTTCTGAGTTTGTAGACCAAGACAGCTCCTGTCGCCAGGGCAGACCCGATCTACGTCCCGAGGTTGCGGTCCGGGCCGAGCTGGCCTACTTCCCTACCAGGGCAGGGGATTCGTGGCCCTCTGGCGATGTGGAAGGCCAGGTCCACGATGCCATCATGACGACGCGTACTGCCCGGTGAGCAGCTCGGTGATCAGGGAGACCCGGGTGGGATTCCAGCCGCACAGGACGCGCGTTCGGACGCTCGCGAAGGCCTGGTCGAGAGCCAGCCAGTGGGCGTATCCACGACCCAGCACGGCGCCCGCGTCCTCGACAGCCCACGGTTCGGAGCGGCCTTCCCCGCCAGCGGCTCTGTCGGCGGCTGCAGCGATCTCGGACACGAGTACGCCACCGTCGGCAACGCCGTGCAGGACCGACCCCGACGGGGCGTCGAGGATGGCCTGCACGTAGAGCTCACCAAGGTCGTCCACATGGACCAGTGGCCAGCGGACCCCCGGCCGGCCGACGTACCGGCCGACGCCGTACCTGCGGGACCAGCCCACCATCTGGGCCGGGATCCCTCCACCGTGCCCGTAGACGACTGCCGGCCGGACTACGACCGCGCGGACCGAGGATGACGCCTCCAGGACCAGACGCTCGATCCTCGCCCGTGGAGAATCACCCGTCGGCGCGTCCTCGACGAACGGCTCTGGCCCCACCTCCCCCAGCCACCAGATACCGCTCGTGTAGACCAACGGCACCCCCAGGCCCAGGATCGCCGGAATCGCCGCAAGTTCGGCCTCGAGGTTGAACGCACCTGCGTACACGACCACGTCCGGTGCGACCTCTTTGATCGCCCGAACGACCGAATCGACATCCCGCACGTCGATCTGCACGGCCGCGGAGTCGCCCACGTCGGGACGTCGCGACGTGCGTGTCGCCTGATGGCCAGCGGCCTCCAAGGCACGAACGACGCCGGAGCCGATGTAGCCGGTCGAACCGATGACCAGAACGTTGCCGAGCTGTCCGGCCCGGGCTGGACTAGAGGTGGCGATGTTCATGACTTCCTTCGCTCCTACTGGGGTTCGCGCCGCTGCCTCGGCGGGGGACGGTACGCCCCACCGTTACGTGCGTTAGGGCCACGTCCGGCAGCTCATCAGGTGGGCTGGTCAGCCGGCCGTACGTGGCCCGTGCGAGGTCAGTACGGGATGCCGTCGCGAATGGAGATCCACTCGCTCCAATTGGAGCACTCGGTCCGCGTACCCCCGCCGCTGAGGTCCTTGTGGCACACCTGATAGCTGATGTATCCGCTCTCAGCCATGTCGTAGTTGCAGGCCGTGACACCATTCTGCGCACCGTCGGAGTCGACGCACGCGCCGGTCCGGCCGTAGTCGGTCTGCCAGTAGGTGATGGCACTCTTGCCGTCGAACGCCCAGTCCAGCGTCCCGATGTAGTCACCATCGGCCTGGAACATCCCCTGGGACCCAGCGTCGTTCTCGACCTCGTTCGCGGGCCACTCAGGCTCTGCCTGGGCCGGAGTCACCGCAAGCGCAACGGCGCCCACCGCCCCCAGAAGCGCACCAACAACCTTCCTCTTCTTCACTTCCATCCCTCCGTCTATACAGCGCGAGGTTCGCAGCGGATCGGGTTCACCTGTCGACCGCTCAATCAAGACCCGACTCTGCAGCGAGATTCGCAGCGCGTCCCCGTCATTGGGTCGAAGAACGTCACGCCGAGGTCGACCGCCCGGTGGATGGCTCGCACCGACTCGGCAGCCTCGACGTAGCCTCAGCAGTCCTGCTTGCCGCTCACCCTCATGTGCCCGTCGATCGCCCAGCCGCCAAGCCCGAGTGTGCTGAGCTCGACGCCCGACCGGCCGAGCCGGCGGGTCATGGTGCTCGCATTGACTGCCATACCTCGGAGACTAGGCAGGACTGGGCCCGCTCGCCCGATCCGCTGGCGCGATACGATCCCGTACCAATTCCAAGGCGTCAGACACTCGGTTCCGGTGGACCAGGCGGCGAACCGCGAGAGTGTCCGGTGACCTGCATGCACGCCTGCAGCTTGGTTTGCAGTAGCCGGGCGGTGATTGCTCGCGATCGACGTCGGCGCCGCCCTCGTCGGCGACGGAAGGAGTTGGGTCGTGCGCGGCTTGGCTGAGGTTCACGTTCGGACCTCAACGGATGGCGACACTACTCCGCCGGTACACACCTGGATCTGCCACTGGTGCAGACGACCTGACCCTGTGCGCAGCAGCCGGAGATCACACGCAGCTCCGCGGAATCAACGTGGTGCGTACTGGCGTCACACCATGCACGCGAGGTGCACTCTGAAGCGGCAGCGCGCGCTCGCAAAGTCGCGGGTACAACGCGTGTGACAGGTCGTCCAGGATCGTCGTGAATCCGTGTGTCGGGTGTTCGACTCATCCCGGGAGGGCAAGGCAGTTCATTAGGGGCCAGCAGCGCTGTGGCTTTCTTCGGTGCCCGGGCCGCCCAGCTGTTCGTTCTCGGGTCTCAGCCGAGTTTGAGCCTGTCTGCGAACGCTGACATCTGGTCAAGCTGCTCGTGCAGGTCGAGCGATGCGGGAGCCACGACGAGGCGTGTGGTCCCGCTGCTGGCGTGCGCTTCGACGTCGGCGGCGGACATGTCGATCGATCCCCAGCGTGTGTACTCAAGCGCCTCGGGGTCTCTGCCTGCCTCCTTGGCGGCGGCCTTCATGATCTCGATCTGCGCGGCGCGCTCCTGGAGGGTGAGCCTGCCGCCGGGGAAGTACCCGTCCCCGCGTCGACCTGCGCGGCGTGCCGCTGCCAGACTGGAACCGCCGACGTGGACCGGCAGTGTCGTCGCGTGCCAGGGCTTGGGGAAGATGCACACGTTCTGGAAGGAGAAGAACTCCCCAGCGAAGCTGACACCCTCGTCGCCGCCAGCCCACAGCATCCGCAGCACGTCGATGGCCTCGTCGGCGCGGCGGCCACGGGTGGCGAAATCAACGTCTGTGGCTTCGGCCTCGCCGGGCAGGGTTCCCAGGCCGACGGTCAGCAGCCGCATCCGGCCCTTGGACAGCACATCTAGGGTGGCCAGCCGTTTGGCCAGCACGACCGGGTGATGGTAGGGCAGCAGCAGAACGGCCGTCCCCAGCATGATCCGCTCGGTTGCCGCAGCGACGAAGCTCAAGCACTCCAGTGGGTCGGCGACCGGAAAGGAGGGCGGGAGGTCGAACCCGCCCACCGTCGCTCCGGGATATAGCACGATGTGCTCGGGAACGTAGAACGACTCAAAGCCGCAGTTCGCGGCGTGCCGGGCGACCGCCAGGATGTTGTCGGGGTCGACCCCGTAGTAGCCGGTGTTGTAGCTGATCCCGAACTTCACGCGTATCCCTTCGCTTCAGCCCGGTGCGCTGCACCGCCGGCTGATCCAGATTCCAACGACGGACCGAAAGGACCACTAACGGGGCCGGCCGATCTTCCGGAGCAACCCCCGGCGATCGGCAAAGATTCCCGATCCGTCCCTCGACCCTCAGAGCTTTCCCCGGTGAACATCGACGCCTCGCGGGGGCCAGGTGGTGCTCGGCCACCCAGTGCCTGCGGTAGCCGAAGCCCGGTTCCGCGTCGATGACCTCGTCCCGAGGACGGGGCCGGCGTGCAGGAAGCGAAGCTGGTGCGCCCGCTGTCCGTGAATCGGGTCCCGGTGCGGGGTTGGTCCACGTCAGATCGGACGACCGATCCTGGATGCCAACCCGTCGAGCACCATCGCCAGGCGACGCTCGAACACTTCGTCCGGATCGGGGCGGTCCTCGGCCTCGATGATCAGCCGCTTCAGGTACGGGAGCTCGCCCTCCTGCAGCAACTGCGAGATGTACGGTCCGACCTGGCGCTGGTAGCCCGCGAAGTCCAGGCCGGTGCGCCGCTGCGCTTCGACCTCTCCCAGTTCCTGTTCGACGAAGCCCCGGGTGAACTGCAGGGCGGTGGACAGCACGTCCATCATCGCGTTGATGTCGAGACCGAGCCCGTCCACGCAGGCCAGACCGGCTTCGCGGAACCGCCGGGCGTTGGGTCCGAGGGTCGGCCTGTGCCCGAACCGGGCGATCCAGGGGTGAGCGTGGTGGAGCCGGCGGATCTCCCGGGCCAGCCGGGCGACGTCGGCCCGCCAGCTCCCGGACGGGATCCCACTCAGGTCCAACTCGCCCAGCACCGCGTCGTACATCAGCTCGGTCAGGTCATCCTTGCTGCCGACGTGCCGGTAGAGCGCCATCGGGCTGTGGTCCATCCGCCCGGCGATCTTGCGCATCGAGACCGCCTCGACCCCGTCCTCGTCAGCCAGGGCGATCGCGGCCGCGGTGATGGCCACGTAGTCGAGAGTGCGTACCGGTCCGCGCCCCTGGCTGGAAAGACGCGCCCAGATGATGGGTGGCGGTTCGTCGGCCACGGCAGCACTCCTCGAGTCGGTTGCGTACGTCGTGCGGGAAGAATACGGTGTACACGTCTGGACGTATACACCGTAGACGTCTACGTCATCGATCCTATTCGAGGTGTCGACATGTCCTCTTCGTACTCCCCGTCCATCGCCGTCGTCGGCGGCGGTCTCAGCGGGCTGGTGCTGGCTCGCATCCTGCAGCAGCACGGCATCGCCTGCACCGTCTACGAACTCGACGCCTCTGCCGACGCTCGCAGGCAGGGCGGCCTGCTCGACCTGCACGTCGAGTCAGGCCAGCTGGCCTTGCGCGAAGCGGGACTGTACGAGCAGTTCCGCCGGCTCACCCGGCCGCAGGCAGAGGCCATGCGGGTGATGGACAAGGCGGGCACCGTCTTCATCGACCAGGCACCCCCCGACAGTTCGGACGACAGCGGGCGACCCGAGATCGACCGCACCGAACTGCGCGCCCTACTGCTGGACTCGCTTCATCCGGGACGGGTGGTCTGGGGTCACAGGCTCAGCCGGGCCGACCGCCTGAGCGATGGACGGTACGAGCTCACCTTCGCCCACGGTTCGCGCCGGACCACCGATCTGCTGATCGGGGCCGACGGCGCTTGGTCGCGAGTCCGGCCCCTGCTCTCGAGCGCTTCCCCGGAGTATGCCGGGATCAGCTACTTCGAACTCCACGTCACCGATGCGCCGACCACGGTGCCCGCCTCGGCCGCTCTGATCGGGGCCGGCAGCCTGTTCGCCTTGTCGGACAACAAGAACCTCGGCGGACACGGAGGCCGCGACCTGCATCTGGGAGCCATGCTGCGTGCCGCCGAAGACTGGCTCGACACACGCGGCGTCGACTGGTCGGACCCGGCCGCCACCCGCACCGCCATGCTGGCGGAGTTCGCCGACTGGGCCCCGGCGCTGACCGACCTGATCCGCCACTGCGACGATGAGATCGTGGCCCGCCGGATCTACGCCCTGCCTACCGGCCACTCCTGGTCCCGCACCCCTGGCGTCACCCTGGTCGGCGACGCCGCCCACCTGATGTCACCGTTCGCCGGCGAGGGCGCGAACGCCGCGATGCTCGACGCCTGCGAGCTGGCCCTGGCGCTGATCAAGCACGGAGACGACGTCGAGGGCGCGCTGGGAGAGTACGAGACGGTGATGTTCCCGCGCTCAGCCGACGCGGCCCGACGGTCCGCCCGCGGGCTCGACCTGTGTTTCGCCGAGGACGCACCCCGGGGCATGGTCGAGTTCTTCGGCAAGGTGGGCATCCCTGTCGCGTCGACCGGGCGCCGATAGCAGTGCCGTGCGCACCGTCCGGCGTCGGCAGCGCCGTCGGCACAGTTGGATCTGCCCACTGCATATCCCAGAGGCAGCATCGTCACCATCGTGAGACTCTGTGCCGCATGGATGACTCGCTACGGGCCGACGATGGTGACTCCCGGTTCACGAGCCGCCTGCGGCTTGAACCAGTCGGCTCCGCCAATGCTGATGACCTGTGGCTTGTCCACAGCGACGACGAGGTGCGGCCTTGGTACGGCAATGAGAAACCGACTCGTGCGCATATGGAGCAGCAGGCGAAGTCCATGGGCGAGTCGTGGCGCCTGCACGGCGTCCACAAGTGGATCGCCTACGACCGCGTGAGCGGCGAGGTTGTCGGTCGCGGTGGGTTGTCGCGCACGCCGGTCGACGACGACTGGGGTCGGATCTACGAATTCCTTCCGGAAGAGCCGTGGGTGCGCGTCGCGCATGAAAGTGACCGCCCATTCGTGGCGCACGCGAACTGGCTCGAGATCGGTTGGGCGCTACGGCACGAGTTCTGGGGCCGCGGCTACGCATCCGAGATCGGCCGCGCTGGGCTTGCGTTTGCGTTCGACGTTCTCGGGGCGCAAGCCGTGGTGTCGTGCACGGTCCGTCAGAACGTACGTTCGCGTGCCGTGATGGAACGCATCGGCATGCGCTACGCGGGCGAACTCTGGAGCGAAGAGTTCGAAGGAGAGCACGGCGCTCCGTTGGCGGTGTGTGTGATGCTGCGGAGAGACTGGGACCGGCCCTCCGCGACTCCTGTGGACGAATGAGGAACCTCCCCCGTACGGATAGGGATCCCTCACCGAACACCTGTCGACGGCCACACTGGACCGGCTCTGCTCAGCGACGGACGCGGGAGGTCGAGACCATCCTCCGGGCTACGCGGCCTGAGTCACACTGCCGTTGGTCAGCGACCCGGCAGGCACCGCAACCATGACGGTCGCGGTGCCTGCCAGCGTCCTCTTCCTCAGCCCCGGTGCAACGCGGCGCCGCCGCTCAGGGTTGATTGCGTTCCCTCTGTGTCCGTGTGGGATTCGTCATCGGAGCGGGTAGGCACCGATCACGGTCTGATCGGTGACGTTGCCCTGGGCATCGACCAGTTTCGCCTTCAACGACACGGACCTCGCGGTCTTCGGGGTGGCGAAGATCGCCTGGTAGGTGGCGTTGCCGGTCGGCGCGACCACGGCCTTCTGCCAGGTCTTGCCGCCGTCACCGGAGACCTGGACCTCCAGCTTCTTCACCCGCGGCAGCGCCTCTCCCTGCACTCCGTCGACGACTACCGGAAGCACCGTCACCGGCCTGCGCTCGGCGACGTTGTGAGCGTCCACCTTCGGCTGGTACCGCACTCCCAGCATCGGCAGCATCGTCTCCTCGGCCGTCCCGGCCGAGGTGAACGTCCAGCGCAGCTCGGTCCGGGTGCTGAACGTGGAGTACGTCTGCCGCGTCTGCGAGGTCTCCAGCGTGTACGTCGCCTTCTCCGCCGGCAGGCCGCTCACCTCGATGTACCCGAAGCGCGGCGACTCGGCCACGACCTGCCCGCCCCGGAGCAGCTTGCTCGACTGGGTGTCCATCGCGGTGGAACCCTTGTTGCCGTCGGCGTCCGACAGCGAGTAGGCCGACAGCAGCAGGTCGTTCTCCCGCCGGACCGCGCGCTCCGGCGTCGCGGTGAAGGCCGCCGCGTTGTACCGCTCCCGGTACGTCTTCCCCGCGACGTACCCCGCGTCGGGCGCGCTCAGCCGGGTGATCGTGACCGGCGGGTAGTCCGGGTCCGGGTTCTCCTCGATCTCGAGGAACGTCCGCTGCCAGGTCGCCGGCTTGTCGTCGACCAGGAGCTTCGTGGCGGTCGGCAGGTCGTACTCGAAGCCAACCGTCCAGGTTCCGCCCATGTACGGCGCCCGGCCCTGAACGATCCACTCGATCGGCCGGTCCGCGGTCGCGTGGAAGGTCTGGTCGACCACGGCCAGGTCGGTCGCCTTGACGTCCCGGACGAACCCGGTCGGGTAGACCCCCGGCATCGAGTCGACCTGGCCGTAGATGTACGGCGAGTTCGCGAACGACTCGTCGGCGCCCGGCTTCGCCCACATCGACACGAGATGGCCAGTCAGCTGCTCCGGCGGGAGCGCCGGACCGACCTGCGCCGCGTGCACCCCGTTGAAGTCGAACAGCAGGTTCTGCCACCCCATGCCACGCATTCCGTCCGCGGACCTGCGGTCGTAGCCGAGATCGGCGAGTGCCGGCGCGGCATCGGCCGTCGGCACGGTGACCTTGACCCGTTTCGCGGCTCGTGCGTCGAGCACGACCGTGGTGTTCTCGGTCAGCTTGACGCTCGGCTGGACGAGGGAGTACAGGTCCGACGCCTCGCCACCCGGCCGCTCGACGAACTGATCGCCGTTGACGGAGTACTCACCCTTCGGCAGCCGCACCTTCGTGGTCGCCTCCCCGACGAAGGTGAACACGTCGACGTCGAGGCCGTAGATCGCGCCGAACACCGGGGTCGGCTTGCCGTCGGGGCCGAGGTTGGTGACGGTGAGGTCGTACTTCTCCGCCTCCTTGTTCACCCCGATCGCCGTCACCACGGTGGTGTCGCCTCCGGTCGCGGTGATCCTGCCGGAGTATGCGCCGTCCGGGCCGCTGTGGTTCGTGTGGGACGTCGCCTGCACCGCTGCGTTCCCGCGCGCGGGAACGGTGACGGTGGTCGCGCTGAGCTGCAACGCGTCGGCCGGTGCGGCCTGGCCTCCCGGACCCGACAGCGTCGCGGCCAGGTCGAGCGTCACCGGCTGGTCGCCGAGGTTGCGGTAGGTCAGCGTCTTGGTCATCGGCGCGTCGTCGTCGTGCGGCCAGATCGCCGTACCGAACGACACGCTGCTCGGATCGGTGACCACGTTCTGTGTGATGCCCCTGGCCACATCGATCCGGCCGGTGCCCTGCTCGAAGGCGGTCTGATCGGCGGCCGGCTCGGCCGACGCCATGAGTGCAGCCTTGAGGTCACCGGCATTCCAGTCCGGGTGCTCCTGTGCCAGCAGCGCCGCCGCGCCCGCGGTGTGCGGAGTGGCCATCGACGTACCGGAGAGCATCAGGTACTGGTCGCCGACCGGGTCGCCGATGACCGACTTCTTCGCCTTGGCCGCGACGATGTCGACGCCGGGAGCAGTGACGTCCGGCTTGATCCCATCGTCGCCGACCCGCGGGCCGCGACTGGAGAAGTCGGCCAACCTGTCCTGCTTGTCGACTGCGCCGACGGTCAGCGCGGCGTCCGCGCTACCGGGCGAACCGACCGTGCTCTCCCCCGGCCCGTCGTTGCCGGCCGCGATCACGAACAACGTGCCGGACTGCGCGGTCAGCCGGTTGACGGCCTCCTCGAGCGGGTCCACCTCCGGGGTGTCCGTACCGCCGAGGCTGAGGTTGACGACCTTCGCCTTCACCTCGTTCGCGGCCCACTCCATCCCACCGAGAATGGCGGACTCAGGGCAGCCGCTCTGCTCGCAGACCTTGCCGTCGTACAGCTTGGCGTCCGGTGCGACGCCCTTGTACGTGCCGCTCGAGGCCGCCGCGGTCCCGGCGATCGTCGAGGCGACATGGGTGCCGTGACCGACGAGGTCCTCGTCCGACTCCTCGGTGAAGTTCTTCGCCCCGGCGACCTGGCTGGCCAGGTCGGGGTGGGACTTGTCGATGCCGGTGTCCAGGACGGCGACCGAGACTCCCTTGCCGGTGTACCCCGCCTCCCAGGCCGCCGGCGCACCAATCTGCGGGACCGACTGGTCGAGGCTGATCTCCCGCTTACCGTCGAGCCAGACCTTTCGCATGCTCGCGGCGGACCGCGCCGAGGTGATCCCGGTGAGGAAGGTGGCGGCCTTCGCCTTGTCCACCTTCATCGCCACGCCGTTGACGACCGGCAACTGACGGGTCACCGTTGCTCCCGGCGCCGCCGACCGCGGCCGGACCTTCCCCGCATACGTCACGACGACCGGGATAGCCTTCGACGACCTGTCGTCGTACCCGGCCTTGATCAGGGCGGTTACGTCGAACAGTCGACTGTCGAGCTTGCCGCCGGCGACCCGGTGCTGGACGTCGGAAGGTACGACGTACAGGTGGTCCTTCGTGCGCATGACGCTGAAGGTGACGCCGGAACGGCCCGGGCCTCGCTTGACCGAGGCTCGCCCCGGGTCGCCGTCGGACAGCACGATCCGGTCACCGGTCACCAGCGTGACCTGCTGGTCGGTCGCGTGCGACTTCGCTGCCTGGGCTTGGAATCCCTGCGGTGGTGATGCCTGAACACGGCCGGGTAGGCCGATACCCAGGGCAACGATCGCGGCGACGGCCAGGCCGAAGCAACGCGATCGTGGTATGGATCGCACGAAGAGTTCCCTTCTGTTCGGTTGTCCTCACGTCAGGCCGATCGAGCGCCTCATGCAGCGGCGGCGATCCCACCCTCACTGCTAAGACGTAGGAAATCGCCGGATTGATGCATAGGCCCGGAGAGAATCCGGCGCGCAGGACGAGGACGGCAGCGTCGGGTTCGAGCGCTTCGGATTGGGCCGCCGCTGCTCGACGACAAGGCATCGACGTACATCGGCAAGGCCTTCCAGCGCGCCCACGCGATCCTGTTCGGCCGGCGGACCCACGAGGTCTTCGCTGGCTCCTGGGGGCATGGATCCGGGTAGCCCGTCGGAATCACCGACCGCCCGCCGACACGTGCCCGAGGACCCCGCGCGCCGGGGCGAGATGTGGCGGCAGAATGCTCGGCATGTCCGGACGATTTCCTGGTTGGCCCACGACAGCGTTCGACGTCCTGCTCCAGCTCGACGGTGACCCGCCTGCGGACGTACGAGAGAAGTGTCGTCAACGGCGCGAGCGGTTGGTGCGGCAGCCGATGATCGCGCTGCTGCACGATATCGCCGATGCCGACCCAGCCTACGAGGACTTCACCGTCGAAGGCTTCCGCTCACCGGCGTACGGACGATGGCAGCACCAGTACGCGACGATCAGGATCCGACGAACTCTGGTGCTCGGTCTCGCGTTCGACCTCGACGGGCTACGGGTGCGAGGAGTCTGGTGGCCCTCCGCTCCGGCGGAGGTCGAGTGCTATCGGCAAGCGGTCGCCGACACGGTCAGCGGTGACGAACTCGTGGAGGTGATGCGAACGCTGCGAGAGAAGGGATTCGAGCTTGCCGGCAACGCCATGAAACGGAAGCCCCGTGGGTATCCGGCCGACCATCCGCGCGCGGAGTGGTTGCGGCTTCGCTCGCTGACTGCCACACGACCACTCGGCTGTGAGGACTGGCTCCATACACCCCACACCATCGAACGGGTACTCACAGCGCTCGAGGAGCTAGATCCGTTCATGGTCTGGCTCGGCGCGCGTGTCGGTGAAGGAAGCGGCGTCCAACGGGCATGCTGGTAAGGACGTTGAGGTGGTGGACGCTCGGTGAAATGCTGACCGGATGTCGTTCGACGTTCCGGAGTCGGTGATCGTGAGTGTGACCGGTAGCCACACGAGCGGGTTGTCGACGTTGTTGCGTCAGGTGGACCCTGAGATTGACCATCTCCAGTGACTGGGTACCGCGTGGCCAAGGAGATGCTCGAAGCGGCGCCGGTCGGTGACTAGACGCTCGGCGAGTCGGGACCGGAGTTCGGCTGGGATGGCGGAGTCGTCGGCACGCGCTCGCCGGGTCGTGAGGAGTCGAGCCAATCCAGTGCGTTGATCGGGTCGCCATCGCGGATGAAGGTTGATCTGTCGTCGGGGTAGCCATGTGAGATCGTGCAGGCGCGGGACCGGCTTGTCGATTGAGCGGTGGTCTTGGCGCTGCTTGTCGAGGTCAACCGCGGCCGGATCGACGGTGACGTGGTCGAAATACCGCGGTCAGTGCCTCACGTGGTCTGTCGCGGAGCTCCTCGCTGGCGATTACGAGTACCTGGCTGCGGTCGAAGTGATCAAGATAGGCCGCGAGCTGGAACCCGTACATGCTGGGCCCGAGGTATCGGTCGTCGAGCAGGGCCACCTCCGCGCGGCGTCGCTCCCGGCCGGCTGAGACTTGGTGCATGTACATCGAGCGCATGCGGGCGATGGGGTCGCGCACCACGTAGACGAGACGCGCCTTCGGAACGACCTGTGCCATCCGCTCGGGGACGCCGCGGTAGGAGTGGGCCCACGTGTAGCACGGAGAGCACTCTCCGATCGCAGCGGCCCTGCCGGCGCCGTCGAAGAGAGACTCGTACCAGCCACGACCGCGGGGCCAGTTGTCCTCTGCTACGAAGAAGTTCGGTTCGCCGAGCGATCCGCCGCGCCCCATGAAGACGTCCGGATGCTCGTCGAGGTAGTGACGAAGGCTCGACGTCCCCGCCTTCATCGCCCCGATCACTACGAAGGTCGGCAGGGTCATCGCCTCGTGTCCGCCATCCATGTCCTCCAGTCGCCGCCACGGTCAGCGCGGGTACACATTCTCCACCCGGCAGCCTCGGGACGCGACCGCGGAGGTCTGCGGGTTCAGGGCCCCTTGCCGGCGTGTGGGTCTGAGTCGCTCCACATCGTCCGGCTGCACACTGCACGCAGTTGCACGCGTAGACCCTCCAGGTGCCTCACGATCCAACCGGGTGAACTACGCCCTCTGGTGAGGGAGCCCGACCCTTGGAGTCGATCCAGGTTGGGAAGTGGGCCCCAGCTCAGTCCGAATCTCTCGAGAACAGGACACAACGGTGGCCGGGTCTGCCTGTACGGTCGTAGGCGAGTTCGGGCCTCCATCCCCACGGCGGACGGAGATCGAGGATGACTAGTTCCGAGCCACTTGGTCACCTGGTCCAGAGCACCTTAACCGCCAATGGACGAGAAGGAGTCTCTGCACCGTCATCTGCGCGGGATTCGCGACGTGATGCCGTGGAAGCTCGAAGGGCTCAGTGACGCTGACATTCGCCGCCCGATGACCCGTTCGGGAACGAACCTGCTGGGTCTGGTCAAGCACATCACGGGCGGCGAGATCAGCTACCTGGGCGAGGCCTTCGGCCGGCCGGCGACGGACGTGCGGCTGCCGTGGTGGGAGCCCGAGAACGCCCAGAAGACCATCGAGACCAGTGGTGACATGTACGCAGCTCCCGGCGAGTCCACCGAGTACATCGTCGATCTCTACCGTCGGGCCTGTGCCCATTCTGACCAGACCATCGCCGACCTGGACCTGGACGACATCGGAACGGTTCCCCATAGCGTTCTGTTTGAGACGGTGAGCTGGTTCGGACCGATGGGGAGAAGATCACTCTCCGGCAGGCACTCGTGGGCAGGATCCAAGGAGGCCAGTCGGCATGCCGGGCACGCCGACATCGTGCGCGAACTCATCGACGGGTCGATCGGCGGCGCGAGGGACCAACCCCTTCGTTCCCGATCCGGACGATGAAGGCCTGGTGGCAGGAGTATCCTCGCCCGCATTGAAGCATCAGCGGTCGCCGCTGAGCACGCTTCGAACGAACGTCCGTAGAAGACACTCATCGCGACGTGCGGAGGACTGCGGTGAGGACCTCTCCCCCGCCGACCGTCCGAGGACGGCCCGACGGCACCCAGGTTTCCCTAGATCAACCTTCGACTTCTGGTGCTTGGCCCAGAAGGGGCTGTCGTAGTTGCTGTCAGCCATCACCAGGGGCGGGGTCCGAGATCGTCAGCATCGGCGCTGGTGGCGTGTTTGAGGTTGGTGATGAGGGCGCGGCTTCGTCTGAGGGGCGTGAGTCGGAGGGCGTGGCTGAGGACATCTCTTAGTTCCTGCTGGTTGGCGCAGTGAGTCCATGCCCGGAGGTAGGAGTCGATGATCATCTGCAGGGAAGGATGGCCGAGGCTGTCGTTGAAGACACCTGGCAGCGACCAGCGACGGTGACAGAAGAAGAGGAGCGGCATAAGCGAGAGGAACGGATGGGTCCAGGCAGCGTCGCCAAAGTCGATGAAGCGGTGGTGGCCGCCGGGGTGGGCGACCAGGACGTTGCCTGGCCAGAGATCACCCTGGTCAACGCAGAAGGGGATGGGCGAGTTGACCAGGGCCGTTCCGGACGCGGTAAGGGTGCCGACGTGTGTGAGCAGTAGATCCCTTTGCACGGTGGTGATGCGACGCGGATCCGACTTGGGCAAGCCATGGAGGATGTCGGCCTGTTGCTGGGCCTCATGAGCTGTATCGGCCGGATCCCAAAGTGGGAGGCCTGCTGCCTCGGCTTGGGGTCGACGGCCGATTGTGGCGTGTTGCAGGTGGGCGTAGTCGGTAACCATCGAGGCGATCGCTTCGGGAGTAGGCATGGCGAGCCAGTCGCCACCTGCCATCGTCGGGCCGCCGTCAGTGAACAGAATGCGCGCTGTCGGAGGATCGTACGCAAGCGGCTGGTCAACCAAGTTCGGTGCGACGTCGGCGCAGAATGCGTGAACGGATCCTTCGACGGCCCGACTAGTCGTGGTCTGCTTCAGCAACACCTCGCCCCGGTTCGTCGGAATGCGCCAAACCCACGACCAAGGCTGGTCTGACAGGTCGGACATCGCGCCTACTGGACGGAAACCGAGCCGATCGAGCTGCACATGAGCCCAGTTCTCGGCGGCGTCGCGCCAGACCCTCGACCCCCAATGCCCCGTACCCTCCGCAGAACCCAGCATCGCCCCGGTCGATCTCCTGCCCCATCGTTTCCCCTCGCCGCCATCTGACCCTAGCCATCCGCAGCCAGGATTCGGGTCCCTTGCGGGGGGCCCGCCGCGGTTCGCGCGTCGGCGCAGGGCGATCGCCGGAGGATGCCCCTACGCACCATGCTGTCCTCGACTTGCTGGTTGCGCTAGCGTCACAGCCCATGCTGTGCATGACAACGCCGGCTGGGGTGGACCCCCATAGAGCCAACACAGTCCCGTACGGCTTCGACGGCGATCGGACCACGATCTCTCGCCGACGAGGGAGGCGAGCCGGCTGGCGGCGTGCACCCAACGGGAACGAACGCGGTCCCTGCCATCCGGGCCAAGACGTCAGACTGCAGAGCAGTCTCATTTCGGGTCGCGCTGTCCGATGAGCAAGCGCACGTTGACATCTTCTGTGAATGGTCCGGTGCCGACGGCTTCACGCAGTCGCTCGGCGAATTTCTCTCGCTCGCCACCAGTCGGCAACTGCGGACGAGACATTGCCGAGAGGACTCCGCCGACGAGCTGCTCGAAGGTGAGGGGAGCCGAATACCGCACACCCGTGTCGCGTACGACGTAGCCCTCAGCCGCGAGACTCCGGCGGTAGGTCTGCTGGCTCTGCTCGTCGGTTCCGCACGCAGCGGTGAGCGGCGAGCCGATCCACTCCTGCAGGAACCCAGCCAGCGCCGCCGACCACGTGGTGTCCTGTCGCCATAGTGGAACGCCGTTGGTTACGACCGCGATGCCTCCACCGTCACGCAGCAGCGGGCGCACCGTGGCGAACAGCAGCTCATGATTCATCCAGTGCAGCGCTTGCCCGATGGTGACTGCCGCGAGCGGGCCGACAAGCCGTGCGATGGCTGGGACGTCACGATCGGAACCAAGCACCCAGGTGGCGTTGGGCTGATCGCCGGTCGCCGCCCGAGCCTGGACGAGCATGTCGGCTTCGGGATCCAGCCCGACTGCTGCCCGAACCCGCCTGGCGAGTGGCAACGTCAGCTGTCCAGTGCCGCAGCCAACATCGAGTACGACGTCATCCGCACCGAGGTCGAACGCCTGCGCCACTGCGTCGATCGACTCGTCGGGGTACCCGCGCCGGAACTGCCGGTACAGGGCGGCGACCTCGCCGCCAAATTCGAGTGCCGTCATCCAGCCGAGCTTTCCCTGCACATCCGCCGTCAGCAAGCTTTTCAGCCGACGGCGGAGGCCACGCGTCGCGGATCCGGCGACGAGTTGAGCGGCCGCGATCTGGCGCAACCCGGCGGCCAGAGATCTCATCGGTGGCCGCTGCCGCTTCGTTGGCCGGGCGTCCTGGCTGCCTCGGCAACCAGGACGCCCCTTCTGTCATACAGGGGGTCGCTGCCGAAGCCACGACGGGCAGTGGAGCACCGCGATCAAGGCGGCGACCGCGAGATACGCCAGTGGCAGGACAGGCGGGACGTGGAGTGCCACAACGTTGGTCAGAGCAGCACCGATCAGGAGCGCCACAAGCCCGACCGCCGCAGCGAACACCAGAGAGGGCAGAAGCAGACCGAGCGCCGCGGCCACCTCGAGCACCCCGACCATGTATCGGAGCCACTGTCCCGCCCCGATCGTGTCGAACATGTCGACCATGGACGGATCGCCGGTGAGCTTGATGATCCCACCTCCGCCAATGGCGAGTGCGAGCACAGCCCGAGGAATCCAGGACAAGAGGGAAGAGCGGGTGAATGTGCCAGCCGAGGTCTGGGTGCCTGTCATCGCGCACCCGGCCCGTCCGAACGCGTCATGGTGGACTCGTAGCCGCCCCCACCGGGGAAGGTCCAGGCACCGGACAACGTGTCACCATCCGCATCGACCTGTCCCCTGAAGTAGGCGGGCGATCCCTTCTCCCCGGCCCAGATGGTGAGGACGCCAGCTTCCATCTCGTACACGTAGTCCAAGGTGTCGCCGGTGTTGCTGTAGAAGCGGGACTTGATTTCGGCGCTGGGCTTCTCGGCGCCGTAGGGACGCTCGCGCCCGATCACTTCCATCCCTCTGATTTCCTGGCCGTACTGTCCCAACTCCACGTCCTGGATCATGAAGTGCCCACCGTCCATCCACCGGTAGGTCACGGTTCCTTCGGAGCCACCGGTGATCTTCCAGGTGCCGACCAGCGCTCCCAACGCCGCCAGCGCCGCATCGGCAGTTGCGTGCTCGCCCATCGCTCTCTCCCTCTCGTGGTGCAGCGATCGCTGCGATCGACCTGACACCTCCTGACGCTAGGCAGCAGCGCCCATCGGCACATCGGTCGGCACTACTGGTGGATGACCGACGCCCTACTGGCGGCCGCCGCCGGTACGCGGAGTACGACTGGCTCTGCTCTCGGGTCGACCGTTGGCAAGCTGCGCCCGTTTCCGCGCGCCGAGCGAGATCCGTTGCGGCCTCCTGCTCCACGGTCTGTGGTCGGTCCAGCCGCTCAACGCACGCAGGATGAACGCCACCCCGCATTGGACGACGCCCTTACAGTTACCGCAGGTGCCGTCGAGTGAGGGGTGGCGCGATGCGATACGGGCTCAACCTGCCGCCGTTTGGCGACCACGCCGATCCGCGGGCCATCCGGACGCTCGCGATCATTGCCGAGGAGGCCGGCTGGGACGGCTTCTTCGTCTGGGACCACATGCTGTTTCGCAAGACTCCGTTGCCGGTGGCTGACCCGTGGGTGGCGCTGGCGGCAGTGGCTGGGGCGACGGAGCGGATTCGGATCGGGACGATGGTGACGCCTTTGTCGCGGCGGCGGCCCTGGGTCGTGGCGCGCCAGGCGGTCGGACTCGACCAGCTCTCGAACGGGCGGTTCATTCTCGGGGTCGGGCTCGGTGCTCCCGTCCATCAGGACTTCGCGTCGTTCGGTGAGGTCGTCGACGACCGAACCCGGGCGACGATGCTGGACGAGTCGCTGGAGCTACTCGACATGTTGTGGAGCGGGCGTAAGGTCCGGTATGCCGGAACGCACTATCGGACGACCGATGTGACCTTCCTGCCCCGGCCGGTACAAGCTCGGATTCCAGTGTGGGTAGGCGGGTACTGGCCGGCGAAGGCACCGATGCGACGGGCCGCACGATGGAACGGCGTTGTGCCCGGACGTAAGGGTCGGCCGCTGAGACCGACCGATGTCGTCGAGATCCGAGAGTTCGTAGATCGGCACCGCGCCACGAACGGTCCGTTCGACGTCGTGGTCTCCGGATCGACGCCAGGCTCCGACCAGGAGACCGCGGCGACAATCCTCGAGCCATGGCAGCGGGTCGGTGCGACCTGGTGGATCGAGGACATCAGCATGTGGAGGTTCGGCCGACCCGGCGGGAACAAGGACGCCTGGCCACACGACGAGATCGTCGACCGCGTACGACAAGGCCCGCCGAGACCGCAGTGACCAACCCCTCCCGATCGATCTTCCTGGAGACGCCTCGTCTTGCGCTGCGGCAGTTCACCGTGGCCGACGAGGCCGACCTGGCCGAACTCCATGGCGACCCTGAGGTCATGCGGTACATCACCGGCGAACGGCCAACACCCCGCGCGGAAGTCCGTGACCGGATCCTGCCCGCGTTCCTCGGCTACTACCAACGGTTCGACGGCTTCGGGTACTGGGTGGCCGAGCACCGGGCCACCGGAGGCTTCCTCGGCTGGTTCCTCTTTCGTCCCCGCCGGCCCGAACCCCGTGAGGGCGAGATCGAGCTCGGGTACCGCCTGCGCAGGTCAGCGTGGGGCCAGGGTTATGCGACCGAGGGCTCGGTCGCACTGATCCGCAAGGGTTTCACCGAACTCGGAGTGGAGCGGGTCTTCGCCGAAGCGATGGCAGTCAACCACGGCTCCCGGCGCGTCATGGAAAAGGCCGGTCTGGCCCTCGACCAGACCTTCCAGCGTCTGGACGACGTCGACGGAGCCGAGCACGACATTGTGGAGTACGCCCAGACTCGTGCCGAGTGGCGGTCCGCGCCGCCACCCGGACGGTAGGGCACCGGAAGCCACTCCGTATCAGGTCAGTCGGGTGAAGCGGACCCGGCGGGCTCGGGAGTCACCGAGGCGAAGCTGCGAACGGTCGGCGGTAAAGCGCACCACCAGGTCTGCATCGCCGGATCCGAGGTACGGCACGGAGGCGAGGAAAAGACCAGGACCGAGCGGACGCAGGTCGACCGTGGGCCATCCGGTGCGACGCAGCCGAAGCGGTCCGGTCGCTGAGCTGTCTACGTGAACGATTGCGTCGAGCTCGTCACTGTGGAAGGTACCCGCGCAGCTCGGGTCCGGCGCCTCGTCGTACCGCGCTTCAAGGCGTCGACAGAAGCGCTCCCCCTGGTCGCGATACACCGCGATGCCCTCAGCTGCGGGCGCGAGCTGAAAAGCGTATTCGTCGCTTACGAACCGCCCTTCGGCGTCAGGCCGCAGCCGCAGGACGTTCGCCGTGCCGGATCGTACGCTGAGCTCGCCGTCCACCACCGTCACGTCCAACACGGCGTCGCCGTCGTCGTCGAGGTATCGACCGGCCAGACCCTCGAGGTCGACGGCCACCGGCTGCCGGTCCCCCGACAGCTGTCCCTGCTCGGAGCTGTCGGGCTCGTCCGGCAGCACCAGGTCGATGATCCTGCGCGCCAGTGTCTGCGAAGGCATCTCCGCGGAGTTCGACAGGACGATGGACGCGATCTTCCGGTCGGGCAGGACGAGAAGGTGAGCGCGATATCCGGCGTCACCGCCGGAGTGAGACAGCGATGGATTACCCCGATACTCCTCGGTCCTGACACCTGCGGCATAGGTCAACGGCGTTCCGTCTGTCAACGTGAAGCCGCTCTCGAGCAGTCCGCGAACCTTCGGAGTCATGACATGGAGCGCCCACAGAGCGAGATCGTCGACGGTCGTGTTGAGGCTGGTCGCGCCGGCGTTGGAATACGACAGCGCAATCCGGCCGTAGTCGCCACCTGGCCGCCGACAATAAGAATCGGCGCGGCGAGGGACGATGTCATGGTGATCGTCGAGAAAGCGGGTCCCGGCCATGCCGAGCGGACCGAAGATCAGGCGGTCACAAGACTCGCGCAAGCTCTCCCCGGTGACCGCCTCGACGACGGCGCCGAGCAAGGTATAGCCCGAATTGCTGTAGCTGTACTGCGAGCCAGGTGGAAAGTTCAGCTCCCGCTGCCGACGGATCAACGTGAGTATGTCGTCGGTCGTGATCACATCTTCCAGCCGTCGCCCACTCAGGAAAGTCAGCGCCCACTGGTCCCGCAGACCGCTGGCGTGGTGGATGAGCTGGCGAATCGTGATGTCAGCGAATGGAAACCAGTCGACGTGCTTGGCGACCGGATCGTCCAAACCCAACCGACCCTCATCCGCCAGGGTCGCCACCGCAAAGGCGGTGAACTGCTTCGATACCGACGCGACGTGAAAGACAGTCTCGCGGGAGATCGGGACGCGGTGCTCGAGGTTGGCCAACCCGCGTACGGCAACCTGGCGAAGCTCACCGTCCGCGACCAAACCCGCCACCACACCCGGACCATCCGAACCGGCCACGCCCAACTCTGGATCCTCGAGCAGGCCCTCCAACGCCGCATCCAGTCCACCCACCACTATCGCCCTCCCTGTTCGCACCCTGTTGGCCGCACGATTGATGGCACTATGGCGTCACCTAGACGTCACGTCAAGGAAGGTCACCGCTGACGTCGTTCGCGATTGTCAGGGCCACCGCCGCCCGGCGTGACCTCGCGTGGGCGACGACGGGGTGTGAAGACGGGTGGGGTACTCGCCATCATTTTGGGCTCAGCCGAAACGTTTCCTGGGCATGCGGATGCCGCGCCACAATCGCGGTCGATTTCACCGTCTGAGGAGCGTTGCGATGGTTGCCGATGTCGTGATCGCGGGTGCGGGCCCGAACGGGCTGATGCTCGCCTGCGAGCTGAGTCTGGCCGGCGTCCGTCCGATCGTGCTGGAGCGGTCGCCCGAACTCACCACGATGAACCGGGCGAACGGCCTGGTCGGCCAGGTGGTCAGGATGCTCGATCGCCGCGGTCTGTATCAACCACTGGCCGGGAGTTCCGACGCACCGCAGCCGATGCCGGCGTTCTTCTTCGGCGCCGTGCCCATGGACCTGCACATGCTCGACGACAACCCGTTCTATCTCCTGCCCGTACCGCAGACCCGGATCGAGCGGGTGCTGGCTGACCGCGCCGCCGAACTAGGCGTCGAGGTCCGTAGGGGCCACGAGCTGGTCGGGCTGTGCCAGCACACCGACGGTGTCACCGTTGAGGTCACCGGCCCGAACGGGCGTTATGAGGTCAGCAGCCGCTTCGTGGTCGGCGCGGACGGTGCACCCAGCACGACCCGCAAACTCGCCGGCATCGGATTCCCTGGCGCGACCAGCGACGACATCGTCCTCCGCATCGCCGAAGTGGCCGTACCCGATGAGTTCGTCGACCCGGCCACCGGTGGGCTGAACGTGCCTGGGTATGGGCACATCCCGCCGATGTACCAGCGCACCGAACGGGGGGTCTTCGTCTACGGGCGGGCTCCGTCCAGACCGGACATGATCGCCACGTTCGAATGGAGCACGGACGGGTTCGACAAGGACGCGCCGCCGACGCTCGAGGAGCTTCACGACAGCATCTACCGCATCATGGGCGCGGACCTGCCGCTGCGACCACCCGAAGGCCGAGGGCCGCATCGGTTGGATCGATCGATCGGCGTCAATACCCGTCTGGCCGACCGCTATCGCGACGGCAGGGTGCTGCTTGTCGGCGACGCTGCCCACGTGCACTTCGTGGTCGGCGGACCGGGGCTCAACCTTGGATTGCAGGACGCGATCAACCTCGGCTGGAAGCTGGCCGCCGTGATCCGTGGCTGGGCGCCGGCCGGGCTGCTGGACAGCTACGACGCCGAGCGGCGGCCGGTCGGTGAGCGGGTGGCCATGCACAGCCAGGCCCAGCTCGCGCTGGTGGCCCCCGGCCCCGAGGTCACGGCATTACGCGAACTGTTCACCGAGCTGTTGCAAGACCGGCGGAACACCGCCCACATCGCGAACCTGATGGCGGGTGCGGACATCCGTTACGACATGGGAGTCCGCGACACACATCCGCTCGTCGGCCGATGGGCTCCCGACCTGTTCCTCGAAACCGACAACGGCCCGGTCCGGCTGGCCGAGCTGACCACGACCGCCCGGCCGCTGTTGCTCGACCTCACCGAAGACGCGTCGCTCGCGACAGCGGCGGACGGGTGGCGTGACCGCGTCAGCACCAACACCGCCCGCACCGAGCACGCCTCGACCACCGGCCTACTCCTTCGCCCGGACTGCTACGTCGCCTGGGCCACCGACGTGCCTCGCGCGGATCACCACGACCGGGAATCTCTGCGTACCGCACTCACCACCTGGTTCGGCAAGGCGGGACGACCGCAACCGGGTCGGGCCGCGGCTACCGGGTATTGAGGTTGATCAGGTCCCGGCCCAGGACGGTCGCGTGGTGGATCACCGCCTTGCCGTCGCGGCGACTGGAGATCAGGCGGGCCGCCCGCAGCGCCGCGCTGTGCTCGGACGCCGACGCTGCGCTGATGCCGAGCTGGCGTGCGACGTCGCCGGTGGTGTGCTCGATGGACAGCAGACGGAGCACCGCCGCCCGGGTCGCCCCGAGGACCGCCGCGAGGGAGTCGGACTCGGCGCCGACCCGGAGGCTCAGCTCGGGCGGGGCGGGGTAGGACAGCAGGACCGGTTGATCAGGCAGCTCGCCCACCAGCGGCGGTCCCGTCCAGAACGCGGTCGGCGTGATCTGCAGTCCTCGCCCGCCCAACCGGACCGTGCGGTCCTGCGGGCTGTCGATCCGCAGGCAGTCCCCGCTCCAGCTCGCCCCGGGGATCACCGTGGTCAGCGCGGCACCAACCCCACGGCACGCCAGCAGCCGCCCATGCTGCGAGAGTTCGCTGTGGTGGTTGGCCCGGATATCGGCCCAGTACGGTTCCACCGTCGCTGTGAACGCTGTTTTCGTCACGTGCGCCAGCACCCGTCCGGCGTCGCGGTCCCCTTCGAACGCATTCCACAACGGAACACCCGAGTTGGGGGCGCTGGAATACAGCGCCATCTCCGCACGTAACCGCTCCGTGCCGAGACCCAGAAACGTTTCTATCGCTTCGTCGAGGTCCGCGCTGACGGCGAACGTGGGTGACAACGACCAGGAGAAGTGTCCGCCGATCTGACGCACCGCCGCCCGCGCCGACCTCGGGATTGCCGCCAGCGCGCGGCTGCGCCACCGCTCTCCCCACGACGCGCGAATCCCGCGGCGCAGCCCAAGGGCAACGAACTTCAGCTCCAGCATCGGAGCGGGCTCGGGCAGGAACCGCGTCGACGCGAGGTCGTCCCGGGTGAACAGGATTCGCAGCATGCCGACCTCCCTGACTGTCACACCGTGACGCCCGTACCCATGGAATCCTGCCGCCGGCGGCCGGCTGATGATCCGGCCGTGATCTAGTGGGTGCTGCCGGGGCAGTACCACGAGCAACTCCGCAGTGAGTACGCCGCAGCGCTCGAGGCGGCACGCGGCCCCGAGGCTACCGGGAGCTCGTCGAGCTGCTGCGACTGCGGCGGCTACGGGCGGTCCCATACCCCCAGGGGGATGCTCGGATCGGCCGGCGGAGGTGAACCGCGCCGTCCGAACGGCCTCCAGGCCGTCTGCAGCGGCGCCGGTGCGTCATTCGCCCTTGTAGCAAAGGCAGAACGGGTGACCGGCGGGGTCGGCGTACACGGGACAGCTGCCGCCGTGCGGCGGCAGCCGGGTCCCTCCGAGACCGAGGGCGAGCCGTTCCTTCTCGACCCGGTCGTCGAAGCCGATGTCGAAATGCATCTGGGGTGGGTACGCGGGGTCGGGCCAGCTCGGTGGGCGGTAGTCGGGCACGCGTTGCAGGGCGAGCATCGGCAGCCGGTCGTCGTCGCGGGCGATCACGATCCGGTCGGGTGAGTCTTGGACCGTACGGGGCATGTCCAGCACAGCGCCCCAGAACCGCGCCAGCGGTGGTGGATCGGCGCAGTCGACCACCACGCGGACGAGCGTGCCGAACCGGTCCGTGGGTTCGGGCCGGCCGGGGTAGAGGCAGAAGGGATGCCCAACCGGGTCGGCGTACACGCGCCAGTCGGGGAAGTTCTCCAGCTTGGTCGCGCCGTGCTCCAGGACCGCGTGTTCGGCGGCCTCCAGGTCGGCAACGAGCACGTCGAGATGGATCTGCGTCGGATTTGCCGGATCGCGCCAGCGTGGAGGGCGCATCCGGCCCTCGCCTGGTCCGATCCGTCCGTGGGTGAGCATCGTGTAGAACGCGCGGAGCTCATCCTCTCGCTCCTGCGGGCAGCCGACGACGACCCAGAACCGTCCGTCCTGCTCGTCGGAGTCGACCGACGTACCGACGACCTTGGCGGCCTCGTCGAACACCACGCTCACGAACGCCTGTCCACGGTTGCCGTCCAGGATGACGCGCACCATGTGGTCGTTGGCTTGCCGCGCGCTGCTCACCATCCGGTCCGAACCCGCAAGCTCCTCCACACTTGGCCCCCAGGCCTGGGCGATCCACGGACCGGGATCCCATCCGGCGAGACCGCTGACTGCGTTGGCCGCTGGTACGTCCGCCTGTTCCAACGCCTCGACCCAGCGGCACGCGACTTCGACAAGATCCTGCGGCATCTTCGTAGTCTCACGCTGGTGCGCCACCCGGGCAAGACTCCCCTGCCGGAGGTTCAGCGTGCGCGTACGCCGTCGATGGCGATCCCGAGCAGGCGATCGGCTTCGGCTCGGCCGTCGGGTTCCTGTTCGGTGGCAAGGGAGATGGCACTGACGAACTTCAGCAGCTGGGTGATGGTGATGTCGGGGCGAACGACGTCTACCGCTCGGGCGCGGGCGAGGAGGGCGTCTCCGGCGCTGATGATCATGGCGTGGCAGGTGTTCCCGAGCGTCGGGTCGCCCCCGTGCATCAGTGACGCTCCCAGACCACGGTTGGCCACGGCGTGCGCGCCGACGGCGCGGAGCCAGGTAAACAAGGCTTCTCCTGGGTCGAGCTCGGCGAGCAGGTCGCGCGCCTTGGCGCAGAGGGCTTCCACCCGGTCCTTGAAGACTGCCTCCAAGAGCACCTGCCGGGAGGGGAAGTGCCGGTGCAGGGTGGCCGAGCCGACCCTGGCGCGGCGGGCGATCTCCTCCAGCGAGGCATCGGCGCCGTGCTCGGCGATGAGGGCTCCAGCGGCGGCGACGATCCGGTCGTAGTTGAGGCGAGCGTCGGCGCGCAGCTGCTGCCGGGGCGGGACCGCGGCGTCCGTGGGCACCGGAACTCCTGACGACTTGATAAATGGGGTGGTCCCCCATATCGTACCGAGCGATAACCGGAGGGCCACCCCAGTTATGGAGTGGGCCCCCTTCGGCAGGGACGCGATGGGGAGAGACCGTGAATCCGGCAGAGAAGACCGCCGTGGTGGTGGGAGCGACCGGCCTACAAGGCGGGGCCGTGACACGGCACCTGCTCCGTGGCGGCTGGCAGGTGCGTGCGCTCACCCGCGACCCGAACGGGTCCAGGGCCAAGGCGCTGGCGCGGGCCGGCGCCCAGGTTGTGCGGGCGCAGCTGGAAGACATCGATGCCCTGACCGTTGCGGCCCGGGGCGCATACGGTCTGTTCAGCGTTCAGCCAACGGTCGGTTCACCTGGCACGGCGCCAGACTTCACCGCCGAGGACGAGGTGCGCTGGGGTGTGAACGTGGCCGAGGCCGCACACAATGTCGGCATCGGGCACATCGTCTTCACGTCGGTCGCGGGCGCGGACCGTCACGGCACCGAGAAGCTGCCGGTGAACCTGGTCAGCAAATGGCGGATCGAACAGCACATCGCCGGACTCGGCCTGCCCGCGACGATCCTGCGGCCGGTCTCCTTCATGGAGAACTTCACCGGCGGATACGCGCTGCGGAACGCGACCCTCACCACCGGCCTTGCGCCGGACGTTCCCCAGCAGCTCGTGGCCGCGGACGACGTCGGTTTCGCCACGGCGTTGGCGTTCTCCCGGCCCCAGGAGTGGATCGGCCGGGCGGTCTCCCTGGCCGCCGACGAACTCACGCCCGTTCAGGTCGCCGCGGCCATCGAAACGGCGCTCGGGATCTCGCTGCCCTACGTTCAGGTCCCGATCGAGGCGATCCGGGCCCGCAGTGAGGACTTCGCGTTCGCCAACGAGTGGCTCAACGAACGCGGTTATCGCGCGGACATCGCGGCCACTCGGCGGATCCACCCCGCCGCGATGGACTTCCACACCTGGCTCGACCGCACCGGCACGGCCCAGATCGCTGCGTTCCTGGACTCCGTGCGCACCGCGGACCAGGACGCGTGAGTGCCCACATCCTCCATGCCCGCGAGTCGGCGGTGAGGTAGCCGGACTTGCATTTCACACCGTGTCGGTGTGGGCCTGTCGTTCCGTTTCGGCGCTGTCCAGGGCGTCGAGCAGGTCCTGCAGGGTTCGGCAGGCGCCGTGGAAGGCGGCGGAACCGACTTCGTCTGCCCAGCGCTGCTCGATCTCGGCGACTCGGTCGCCCGCGTCGGCGAGGGCCTGGCGTCCGCGCACCGTCGGGAAGATCAGCTTCGCCCGACCGTCCGAGGGGTGGCGGCGCCGCTCCAGGTAGCCGAGCCGCTCGAGCTCGCTGACGAGCTCGGAGGTGGCGGCCAGGCTCAGCTGGGCGCGCGCGGCCAGGTCCGTCAGGCGTACCCCGTCGACGCCGACGTTGCCGAAGATCTGCAGGTGCGGCGGGCGCAGGTCGGCATAGCCGCGGTCGGCAGCGGTCGCGAACAACTCCTCGCGAAACCGGGACAGCAGCCGCAGAAGCAACTGCCCCACTGCGAGGCGGTCCGATGGCAGAGCGCTTGACGTCGTCACGTTGGTCGATGATACTTCGGAACATGAAGCTTCGGAGACCGAAGTATCTGTCTGGCGAGGTCGAGTCAACCAATCGCCCAGCCGCCGGCACGGACTACCCGGACAGCGTGGGCGGTGCGGGCAGGCAGGTATCGACCCGGCTCGGCGAGCTGTACGTCCATTCCCGCGGCACCGGCCCGACCGTGGTGCTGTGGCACAGCGTCGACTTCACCAGCTGGGCACGGCTCGCCGACCGGCTGACGGCCACCCGACGACTGGTGATGATCGACGGCCCGGGACACGGCAACAGCACCCCGACACCGCGACCCTTCACCCTGGACGCCTGCGCCGGCGCCGCCGCCGACGCGCTCGACCAACTAGACCTCGACGAGCCAGTCGACTGGCTGGGCAACGCCTGGGGCGGCCATGTGGGCATTGCCTTCGCCGCATCCCGACCCGACCGGTGCCGAACCCTGGTCACCGTCGGAACCCCGACCCATGCACTCCGCGCCGACGAACGCCGGCGCAACGGGCTGCTCGTCCGCCTCTACGGCCTCGTCGGCCCTATCCGCCCACTGCAACGCGCCGTCGCCGACGCGCTGCTCAGCGCCGACACCCGCCAGTGCGACCCGGCCGCCGTCCAGCTCGTCCAGGAGGCGTTCCGGCGCCCCAACCGCCGCGGCATGAAGGTCGCGATGCAGTCGGCGATGCTGCACCGACCCGACCTGACCGCCACCCTGCCCAACGTCATGGCGCCCACCCTCTTCGTCGTAGCCACCCGCGATCCGCTCTGGACGACCACAGACGCACACGCCGCGTCAGCACACCTACCCGCGGACGCCACCATCGAGATTGACACCGACGGGCATCTCGGACCGATCCTGCTCGCCGCGCCGGCCACGGCCGACCTCCTCCACTCCTTCTGGAACGACCCCACACAACTCATCGGCCAATGAGTCGATGCTGCGAGGAGGCAAGCCGTCGTTGACTACAGTGACATACCGATGAATACTGCTCCATAGTCTTCAACACCTTTCACCTCATCGGCGCCATCGGGGGACCATCATGTCTTCGATCTTGATCACGGCTGTGCCCATCCAGGACCCGTCAGACCAGTGCGGGCGGTCCCCGGGTACTCGCCGAGAGGACACCGGGTGAGTCTCGTCCCCGATCCGGGTTCGCCAGCACGTCAGGTGACCGGAGTCGAGTAGCTGCACCTTGCCCTGCCGACAACCGACTCGACGACCGGCAGAGCAGCACTGAAGGTCTTCGCCAACCGCGCCGCCTTGAAAGGTATGAGGGCGCTCGCCTCTGAGTTCGAGCGCATCTTCGTACGCCTCGGCCCGGCCCGATGCGCCGCCGTCACAGCGCCGCATGCCCAACCGAGCAACAACCCGTACGGGCGCCGGGGTCCGCAAGCACGTCGTCCACATCATCCCGCTGGCGTGACCTCGCCACGGGCATCACGACTGGAGGTACTCATGAAGAAGCGCTCGTTACTGGCGGCCGTGGCTGTTGCGGGTGTCGGTGCCATTGCTGCTACGGCCGGCGTCGTCGTCGGTACCGAGTTGCGGCGGCCGCCGTCCGCGCAGGCCGCACCACTCATTCCCCCGCCGCGACCGACGGGCGAGGCTTGCCCGCCCGCGCTGGACTTCGCAGCGGACGGCAGCGGATACGTGATGTACGCGAAGATCGCGGGCATCGTCGGGCCGGTCACGGCAGAAGGGCATGCCGGTGACGTCCAGCTCACCAAGCTCCGCTCCGACCTCGTGGGTGCCGGAAACACGACGTGTGGAGCGACCGCCACCAAGCCGGCTGTCGGCCGCATCACCCTGACCAAGCCGGTCGATGATGCAAGCGTGCCGCTGATCTCTGACGCGGCGCTCCACAGTCCACTCTCCAACGTACGGATCGCAGTCGTCCGCTCCAACGGCTACGAGCCGATGCATTACGAACTCAATGGCGCCGTGATCGAGGGGATCAGCACCCAGTTGCAGGCCGGGGCGCCGGTCGAACAGATCCAACTGTCGTTCGACGAGATCACCTGGGAGTACCACCCCCAAAGCCCCGACGGCGCCCCCGCTCCCGTGGTGAAGTTCTGCTGGCGCGTCGACCTCCAACAGAGTTGCAGCTGACAGCAGCAGAAGGAGTTCCGTGCACAAGAACCAGAAACGAGCCCTACGCCAAGCCGGGACTGCCCGTCCTACCACCGTCTACAGGCGCCCTACGAGTGGTCAACGGTCCCACCGAGGAATGCCGGCACAACGAACTCCCTCTTGACTGGAACCGCACCGGCCCTCAAGGTCCTGCTGGGCCGACCGGACCGAAAGGCGAAAGGGGAGGGCAGGGCGAGCAGGGGCGCGAAGGCCCGACCGGGCCGACTGGACCGAAAGGCTACAAAGGAGACTCGGGCGAGCAGGGGCCGCAAGGCCCAGCCGGGCCGCCCGGAATCTCTGGCTGGCAGAGGGTTGCGGCAGAAGGGCTAAGCGTCTCCTGCCCAGCAGGAAAGAAGGTCCTTGGTGGAGGTGTTCTTGCTTCCGGCGGCACCGTCTATGGGTCCCTTCCCGACAAGGACGGAACCGGTTGGGTTGGCTTCGCAGATGGCGGAGCGCACCACTACGTCTACGCGATCTGCGCATACATTCAATGACACCGAGCTGTTCGTGCACACCTCGTGTGGGCCGGACGTTTGCGTCATCGGTCACTGCTCTGACCACAAGCCTTGACCGGGTTCGACCTTGGTAGCTGAGGCCTCCCGGGGTGAAGTGAAGCCGTCCAGAAACCACTTCACACCCGGGAGGTCGGCGGGATCGCTCGGATCGGCGCGCCTCTCGGTGTTGACCACCGCGCGCATGGTCATGACTGCTGCAGTGGATCGGACCGTCGGGGGGTGACGATCAGGTCGTCGACGATCTCGGCAAGGCGGTGCACGCCGCGGGTGGCCGCCATCTGCGTGCCGATCTGGCGCGCGGCATCGCGGTACCGGCGGTTGTCGAGCACGGTACGCACGGCCCGCCGGATCGCGGCTGGTGTCGGGGTCTCCGTCTTGATACGGCGCCCGACGCCGGCCCAGGCGACCCGGGCCATGACTTCGGGCTTGTCCTCGTGGCTTCCGCCGGCCGCCACGATCGGCACGCCATAGCGCAGCGCGTACTGCACGCCGCCGTAGCCGCCGTTCGTGACGTAGACATCGGTCCTTGGCAGGAGGTCGTCGTAGGGCAGGAACTCGGCCGCCCGGGCGTTCGCGGGTAGCGGCGGCAGCGACTCCACCGGCCGTCCGCCGGTGGCAACAGCGACGAGGAGGTCTTGGTCGGCGAGGCCCTCGAGGGTCGGCGTGATGAGCTGCCGGTAGTCCTTGTTGGCGATCGTGCCTTGGGTGAGGTGGACCACGGGTCGTGAGCCGTCGAGTTCCCGCCACCACGCAGGGAGCGGCGCCTGCGAGCCGGAGGCCGAGATCGGTCCGGCGAAGTGCAGGGTGGACGGGGCGTCGGACCGCGGATACTCGAACGCTGGCACGGTGAACTGCACGATCGCGTCGGCGTGACGTGGCCAGTCGAGTACCGCGAAGGGAATCGAGCGGCCGTGCAGCTGATGGAAGTTCTCGTCGGCGAGCCGCTCGACCGGCGGGAAGACGAGGCGGCTGGTGATCACTGCGAGTACGGCGTTGCGGAGCCGACCGAACGGGCCGCGGAGCGGGATGAGCCCCATGCCGAACGGTGCCGTGTCACGGCTGGAGATAGGCAGTCCGGTGATGCTGCACATCACAACTGGCGGCCGGACCCCGAGCGGGTAGCCGAGCAGGAGTGCGCCGCCGATGAACGCTGGGTCGGTCAGGATCGCGTGGGACGGCTCGGCGGTATGTGCCGCCATGACCGCGTCGTGCTGGG
The DNA here is from genome assembly GCA_963721745.1 of uncultured Actinomycetota bacterium. GTDB lineage: Bacteria > Actinomycetota > Actinomycetes > Propionibacteriales > Actinopolymorphaceae > Thermasporomyces. The sequence continues at coordinate 64,435 of CAVRKO010000015.1, forward strand.
CCAGCCCCGGGCGTACGAAGACGTGCTCGATGTCATGGGCGAGCGCCTTCGTGCCCTTCAGGGCGGTGCGCTCGGGAAAGGTCTCGTTCAGGTCCTGCTGGTCGTCGAAGTCGATGTCGGCGGGCAACGGCAGGTGCTCGGCGCCGGTCGCCTCGACAACCCGGGCGAACCTGGCTCCGGTGACGAACCGTACCCGGTCGCCTCGCTCGGCGAAGTGACGCGCGACGGCGAGCAGCGGCGTGACGTGCCCATGAATAGGTACGGTCGCGATCATGATCGATGACATAGCGTCCCCCGAATGGCCCCGATGAGGTGAGGTAGAGTCGGCCTCTATGTGGAAGTATTCATCTGTACAAGACAGTAGTCAATATGACTGGCGATGAGAGCGGGACCCGCACCTACCGTTCCGAGCTTCGGCAGCAGCAGGCGGCGGACACCAGGAGGCGCGTCGTCGACGCGGCCGCCGAGGTGTTCAGCGAGAACGGCTATCAGGCCGCCACGTTCGCGCAGATCGCGAAGCGGGCCGGCGTCTCGATCGAGACGGTGCAGAAGCACGGTCCGAAGACGACCCTGATGTGGGCCGCGGTCGAGGTGGCGTCCTTCGGCGTCGAGGGCCGGATCGACATTTCCGACACCGAGCAAGGTACGGCGATGATCGAGGCCCGTGATCCCGACACGTTCGCGGAGGTCGTGGGCGCAACGATGCTCGCGATCAACGAGCCGGCGGCCGGTGTCTGGACCGCGGTCACCGGCGCGGCCCATGGCGACAACGAGCTCCGGGCCCACCTTGCCGACAGACTCGCCGGGATCAGGGGACAGGTCGAGAAGGTCCTCCGCATCCTCGCCGAACGCGGCTGGCTGCGCACCGACGTGCCCTTCGACGACCTCGTTGAGGCGATGTGCGTCATCACCAGCGTCGAGACCTACGTGCGCTTCGTACGCATCGACGGCAAGTCGCACCGGAAGTACAAAGCCTTCATCACGCGCACGGTCCGCGACACGCTCCTCCGACGCTGACCCGACAACAGGCCAGGGCGCGACGCCGCCTCACTCCGAGACCGGCCTGCGCCGAACCAGAGACAGCTCAGGCTGCTCGTACCCGCCCTGAGGTTGGGTTGACGGTCGAGGACGCCGTTGACCCGGATGCCTCATGCGTCCGGGTCTCATCGGCGAGCTTCTGGACGCACGGGCCGGGCTGACGTGGCGTCCGTTCGCTGCGATCATTGCACCATGGCAGCGCATGAGTCGCCGTACCGGCAAGTCGCCACCGACCCGCACCTTGCCAACGCCCGGCTCCGCGCCGAAGCCTGCCTGCGGGACGGCGACCATGAGGGGCTTCTCGGCCTGCGCGCCGAACTCCGCGCCGACAACGAAATCTGGCCGCATCTGTGGGCGCCAGGCTGCGCGATCGCGGCCGCACGGCTTGGTCGAGGTGACGCGCGCGCTCTCCTGGACGAGGCCATCGCAGCAGGCTTCTGCCAACCGGAGCTCTTCGGCAACGACCTCGCCGAGTGCTTCAGCAGCGAGCCCGACTGGCACGAGCTCCAAGCCGCCATCGCCGCGAACGTTGCACACCCGGCGCTCGAGCTTCTTGCCTGGCCGGACCCGCCGCCCCACGCCCCGATCGAGCTGGAACGTATCGCCGCCGACCGCGAGGGCCAGCTCCGCGACCTTCTCCCCGCACCGCAGCCGAGCGCCTGGGAGACCGCGATGGCCTTGTTGACCTGGGTCACCACGCGCTGGGAGCACGCGAACTACCACGTCGACCGGACCGATGCGCTGCACGTCCTGGAACGCGTCGCCGCCGGCGAGAGGTTCGCCTGCGTCGAGTACAGCATCGTCCTGACGCAAGCACTCAACGCCGTCGGCATCCCCGCACGACGCGTGTTCCTCTACTGTCGCGACCACCACGTCGGGCTTGGTCGCTCCCACGTAGTCTCCGAAGCGTGGATCGACGACGTCGGCCGCTGGGTGATTCTCGACGGGCAGAACGGCGCCTACTGGGCAGCTGCCGATGGCGAACCACTCGGCGTGCCCGCCCTTCGTCAAGCCCCGCGCAACGGCGAACCGCTCCCCCGCATGGTCGGACTCGTCACCAGCTACGCCGACGCGACCGCCGACGCATGGCGGAAGTACTTCACGTGCGGATGGACGACCGGCATCGCCTGGGGCGACGGGCAGACACTTGTTCCCATCGTCCAACAGCGGCGCCTCATGAAACCGGAACGCGTCGTCCGCGATGTGTCGATCGCCTACCCGAACCTGCACGACGTCGCGATCGGACTCACCGGAACCGCGGCAGCGCCGGCCCTCAGGTTCACAACCACGCACCCGTACGCCCGCGGGTTCCGGATCCTCGAGTGCGACAAGGAGTACGACCTCACGAACGCGGCATGGCCACTGTCGACCGAGCCCGGCGAGCACACGGTAGACATCCAGATCGTCACCTCATTCGGCGCCCACCACGCTGGCCAGGTCACTTTTCGCGTGACCTGAGATCACTCAGCGGAGAGCTCGGGGCTCATCCGAGAGCGGACGCCGGTGGACCGGGCTGCCGTGGGACGGCTGGCAACCTTCCGTTCCATGGGGAGGATCAGCGCCACCTCTTGAGGGCGGAGCGGTCCTGATGGCCTCCCCTTAGGCTTCATGGCCATGCTCGACGACACCAGACTTCGCGCCCTACTGAAATCACATTGGGGCGTCCGGGACGTTCATGCGTGTGTTCCGCAGGCCGAAGCCTGGAACTCGCACGTGTGGCTGGTGGAGCACGGCGATGGTCAGCGCCTGGTCGTCAAGGCGGCCGAGCAGGGCAGCCAGCTACGTTCCGGTCTGATGGTTGCGCAGGAAGTCGACAAGCGCGGGATCCCCAGCGGCGTGGCACAGCAGACAGCCGGCGGCGCTCTGACGGTCCCGGTGGACGGCTGGGAGGTGGCCCTGCTGGCGTACGTACCGGGTAGACCGCTCGACTCGTCCAGTCTTCAGGACGCCGAGTTGTGGGGAACCACTCTCGGTCGCCTGCACCACGTGCTGTTCGAGCTGGACGCCCCCGAGGGAACCGACCGGTGGCCGTGGAGTTGGCCGGATGCCGACCATGACTGCCTGGCACGGCTGCCGGATGTGCGAGCCGCGGTGTACGAGGCTGTGCTGGAAGCGCAACGAGTCGCGGACCGGGATCTGCTCACGACGGGGATGCTCCACGCCGATCCCGGCCCGGCCAACTTCCGAGTTGATGCCGACAGAGTGGGAGTGATCGACTGGGGTCAGGCGACCTGGGGTCCACTGCTCTACGACGTCGCCTCCATGCTCGTCTTCCACGAGTGGTTCGGAGGGAACATCCACTCCGAGACAATGCTTCGCCACTACGTGCGCTCCTCCCCGATCCGGGCGCAGGAGCTGGATCTCCTAAACATCTTCAAACGCCTGAGGTGGGCCGCAAATGCCTGGTGGTTCGCCTGGCGCATCGTGGCGGACGACCAAACTGGAATGAGCTCACCCGCGGCGAACCACGGTGGGTTGGCGGAAGCGATGACCGCGCTAGGACGCCAGCCCTAACCCGGCCACCATCGGGCGCCACAGGGGCGTTCGCCCACGTGACCTTGGGGCCCCCAAGGACCTCAGCACCTGCCGACAAAGGTGCTTCGCGACCTGTCGTAACGGGGTGCGCTAGTGCCCGAGTTCATCCAAGAGTTGTTCGGCCCAGGCCACCAGACTCGGTGTCCAGCCGAGCTCGTGGCCCCATGCCGCCTCGATGACACAGATGTGGAACCGGTAGAAGCGCAGCATCCGCTGTGCATGGTCCGGGTCGTAAGCATTGCGGGCGAAGTATTCGGCGTGCAACCGAGGAAGGACGAGCGCTGGCCTCGGGTCATCTGCGGGACCTCCGGCGACGAAGCGTGCGATGTCGTACAGCGGATCGCCGACCAGCGCCGATCCCCAGTCCACGATCGCGGCAACGGCACCGGTTGCGGGATCGACGAACGTCTCCCCGTCGCCGACTTCTGCATTCAGGAGTGCACCTGGCGCCTGGTCCAGGAGCGGCGCGAACGACGCGCAGCTGGCGCGTGCCGGTCCCGGAAACCTGGGAGGTACCACATCGGCGTGTTCCAGGGTGGCCAAGGCCTCCTCCATCGCCAGGCTCTGCCACTGTGACCAGGTGCCGAGCGTGCCACGCTGTGCATCGTCGGCCAGAGGACCAAAGCCGGGCACCTGCACCCGGTGCAGCCGGGTGTAGCTTTCGGCGAGGTCGGCAAGGGTCCGTGCAGTCGTGGGTGTCTGCAGGCCGACCTGGTTGAGCTTGCGGCCGGGTGCCGCGCCCGTGATCATCCATCGTCCACCTGGGAGCTGGCTATCGATGCCAACGCCGAGTACGTCGACGGTCGGCACACCGGCACGCCGCACGAGATCCATCACTGCAGCCTCGGTATGGACGTTCTCAGTTGCGCTTGCCTTGACGAAGACGGTAACGCCGGCGTCGAACACCGCCTCCACGACTACCGTCGGATTCCACGTCACCGCGGCGCGGACCGAGACCGGTGTCGCGCCGAGGAAGTCGGCAACCACACTCGCCGCGCGATGGTGGGCGGGCGACATCTCCACAACGAACACACTAGAAGTCCCTGGCAACTGCTTATGCCAACAAGGCCCTGTGACCTACCACGTGGATGATCGCCAGCAGACTCCACCCCAGAGCCGGGGACCGCAGCCCGTGGCTGGTGCACCTGGTCGGAAGACTGTTTGACGAATCATGCGCTCTGCCCGTGCTCTCGGCGAAAGCGCTGGTACCACGCTTCGGAGGCCTCGTCGGCCAGGCGATCGAAGGCAGGGCGCGGGATGGCTATGTCGGCGCGCCCGGGAATCTCGAGGAAATCGAGCAGGTGGCGCACTGTCGCTTCGTAGTCGGCGACCAGATCTTCGTAGACCACGGTATGTGGGACCACGCCCCACCGGTCGAACTGATCCTGCATGTCGGCCTCTTGCTGGTTGATGCCGCTGAGCAGGTATTCGAGACCGTCGTGATCGTAGCGGTCAAGCAGATCGGCGGCGCTGGTGCGCGGCGGCGCCTCGCCAAACACGGTGTCGGCGCGGTTGGGCCGGTGCCACTCTTGTGATCGGATCGCGCGCAGCCACGAGACCGCCAGGCGCAGCTTGTTCCGCCGGGTCATGAACACGTGTTTGCAGGAGGGAAAAACCGCCGCCCAGGCCTTGCGTCCATCGGCGTCGACCACGCCCGGGATGACACCCGCGAACAAAGCCGTTAGTTCCCGGTGCGAGTCGGCGCTCATGCCATATTTTGCGCCCATCACGCCGTTGGATGTGGCAGCCTCGCGCCAGAAGAAGTCGCGCAGCTGCACGGCATCGGCGACGCCATACTTGGCAGGTAGGCCCTGGCCCGCCGGGTCCTCGAGCCACTCGCGCGGACGCCCGGCGATGCTGGTGTCCTCCAACGCTTGGGTCAACATGGTGCTGCCCACGCGTTGGCTGAACCAAATGAGATACGACTGTCGGGGCGCTGCAACCGCCATGCGCGGAGCCTAGCCGCTGCCCGCACCACTCGCTCTTCAGCGCGCACCTGTCGGATCCGGCCGACCCGATCCAGGGCGTCACCACATGGCGGCGTCTCCTACGACTGCAACCGCCAGCGGGTCACCGTCCTCGGGAACTCGGTCCAGCCATACACGACCGATGGCTCCAGCACCCAGAACGGCGCTGGGTGCCGCATGTCTTCCTCGCTTCGTAGACGTCCTTGATCCGCTCCAGCAGTTCGGAGTCTCCATTCTCCTCGAGCCGAGAAACCGGACCCTCGAGGATGACTGCTGGTCACTGCTGTCGAGATGCACCGAGGCAGATGGGTTGGCCCGAAGACTCCGTGCCCAGAACGTTTCCCCACCACCGAAGAACAGCCGCTCGTCTACCCACGCGCCCCATACCGGCCTGGCATGTGGCCGCCCCGCCGGGTCGGTTGTGGAGACCCAGTAGTTTGCCGCGGTGTCCATGCGGTGCGTGACATGCTCCCAGGGGAGCAGGCCTTCGTCGCTGTCCGGGATGCCGTAGCCCTTGGGCGACGGACGATCGGCTACCGGCACATGTCGTTCTGTCTGCATGCCAGCAGCCTGCCAGGCACCACCGACCATCGAAGGGACCTGCCGTGCTTGCTGGGAGGAGTCACCCTGGGTCGGGTCGAGCTACGAATGAGTGGGCTCCCGGCCGCAAGTCCGACGCACCGTAACGGGGGTGCACGACGCTTGTGGTCTCGATAGGGTCCGGACTGTGATCGATTGATCTCTCCTGCGGCGAATGCCGCTTAGTCCGACAGGTTGGCTACCCCGCAGCTGCGGTGCGGTGGCCCACTTCGTGATGGAGAGATCCCATGTTCAAGCAAGACGCTGCTGTAATCCACGATGCACTCGTCCGCTACTGGAACCTTCCCGAGCCAGTCCACCTGTCAGATTGCCTGCAGGCTGGGGCGACCGCCGACGTATGGCTGGTCACTGACTTGCGCGGTGACCGCTACGTTGCCAAGTTCATCTACGACAGTCAGGCCGGGGCAGAGGCCGGACTCCGGGTAGCAGAGCAGGTCGAGGCTAACACCGACCTGACGGCGGGCGCACCACGGCGAACGCATGGCGGCGGGCTGACGGTCATGCTGCCCAGCGTCCCTGGCGAGAAGCATCCGCTCGCACTGCTCCGCTATGTAGCTGGTATACCGGCTGGGCTTAGCCCCGAAGAGTGCGCCGAGTTGCTCGTGGATCTCCAGACTGCACTGGCGAAGATCCATATTCCAACGGCGCACAAGGTGTTCGACTATCTGAGTGACGACTCGATCGACATTGCCTACGCCGATCAGATCCGTCCGATCGTGCATGAGTGCGTCGACCAGGTGCTCGCTACCGAAGGGCTGACGTGGGGAACCTGCTACGGCGACGGCCCCGAAGCCATCCGTACCGAGCACGGCCTCGGCCTCATCGACTGGGGCGGCGTTCTCCACGGACCACTGCTGTGGGACGTAGCTCAATGGATGAGGTACCTCGACCATGAAGGGGATCGGCAGCGGTATCTGTTGGCCTACCGTGCGAAGACCTCCCTGCCGCCGCGCGAGCTCACCCACCTTGGGAATCTGACCCGGCTGTGCAACGCACACGAGCTGCGGTTCAGAGCTTTCCGCGTACATCATGCCGACCACTACGCAGACTCACGCGAACAAGACGCCGAGGCCGTGGCCTCACTCGCTCTCAGCTTCGGCGTCCAGCTTCGGGCTCCGCGCTAGGCTCGTGAGACGCCGCTGGCCACAGCGCTGCCATCGCGGCCCGAGTCTCGCGATGGTGTCGGCGAGGTTTCCGTCTACGGCATCCAGGTGTGTGTCCACCGGGATAGGGGACCGGGCGAAGCATTGCCTCGTATTTCTTTGCGAGGCTGGCTTCGTCGGGGATAGCGTCCGGCGTCGTGGGAGTTGATATGCGATTGGTGCGCGGGCGGGAACGTCTTGAGGTGATGACTCGGGTATTGCAGCGGGCGCGGATGGCTGACCCGGTCGGTGGTGTGTGGGAGGCCGCGGATCTGCAGTGGTGGTGGCGTCGGTGGAGACCTACTGACGAGTTGTGGGTGCCGGTGTGGAGCGACGAGAGAGGCCCGTGCGCGGCCCTGAGTGTGATGGACTGCCTGGGACGGTCGCATGCGGACCGGGCCGGTCCGTCGGATGGTCCCGGTCCCGGTCCCGGGGGAGCTCAATGGCAGGTGGACCTGTTCGTGGTGCCGGAGACCATCGACTTGCACGAGGTGTGGTCTGCGTTGGTGGAGATGCTCGAGCAGCACCGGCCGGCCTTGACGGAAATCGCCGTCCACGAGGACGACCGGGACCTGATCGGCCGATTGACAGCCGGTGGGTTCACTCCGTTCGGAGACCCGTCGCCGATCGTGTGGATGGACTCGGCGAATCGGCCTCCGGTCCTTGAGCCTCCCGACGGGTTCCGCATCGTGGATCGGGCGTCGCAACCGACCGGGCAGCATCCGATGGGCAGCGACGTCGAGGCGCGCCTGCACGAATGTTCGCTGTACGACCCGAAGCTGGACTTGGCGATGATTGCACCGGATGCTCGGGTGGCTGGCTACGGCTTGTTCTGGGCCGACTTGCTCACCGGTGTGGGCATGCTCGAGCCGATGCGGGTCAAGGACGGCTACCAGCGACGGGGTCTGGCAAGGGCCCTGCTGACGTCCGGCCTTGATCGACTCGCTCAGGCAGGGGTTCGACGGGTCAAAGTGACCTTTGCCGGCTACGCCGGGCGTGACCTGCACACCAGCGGGGCGTTCACCGCCACCGGCTCAGCTCGCATGTGGAAATCGGACCGGGTCGGTTCGCAGGTGTCACTGTCGTGAGCAAGTTGACCGTCCTCACTCCGGTGTCGCCGCAGCACTATTGGTAGCCGCGCGCCTGGAGCTGGTACAGGTCGGCGTAGTGGCCACCGGCCGCCATGAGCTCGGTGTGGGTGCCGATCTCAGAAATGCGGCCGTGCTCGAGTACGACAACGAGGTCGGCGGCGGCGACGGTGGAGAAGCGGTGTGTGACGAGCAGGGTGACTGCGCCGCGTCCCTCTGCGGCTCGCGCGGCGGCGGCGTACCGCTCGAAGAGCGCGTGCTCGGTCATCGCATCGAGTGCGGCGGTCGGCTCGTCGAGTACCAACAGGAGCGGCTGGTCACGCATCATTCCTCGGGAGATCGCCGAGTCGCTGCCACTGCCCACCGGATAGTTCCACCCCATCGGGCCAGCTGGTTCCCAGCTGGGTGACCAGTCCGGACGGCAGGTCGTCCAGCACGTCCTCGCTGGCGCCGGAACGCAGCGCTCGGTGCACTCGATCGTGGTCACCGACCCGAGGGAGGTCGCCTACACCGACCGTCTCCAGCGCGGTGAACTCGAACCGGGCGTAGTCCTGGAACGCCCCCGACGTACGGTCCCGCCATGCGCCCAGGTCCATCCAGGCGAGATCCTCACCGTCGACCAGGATCCGGCCTGCTGTCGGGCGGTACATCCCGGTCAGCAGTTTGACCAGGGTCGACTTGCCGGCACCGTTCTCACCGACCAGTGCGACGACCGCACCAGCGGGCAGGTCCAGGCTCACATCTTCGATGGACGGTACGTCGGAATCGGGATAGTGGTAAGTCAGGTTCTCGGTCCGGATTCCGGCGACCAGCCGGGCGGGCGGCGGCGCGACTCCGCGATGCTGGCCGACAACCTTGTCGTGGTAGTCCCGCAGCCAGATGAACCGGTTGGTGGTCCGTACCATCTGGCTGATCAGGTTGACCGACCACTGCAGCATGTCGCCGACGTTTTGCAGCCGACCCACCAGCATGACCGCAAGCACCATGGCTTCCGCGCTCACTCGTCCGGTCCCGACATCGTGCAGCATCCAGGCCAGCACGGCGGCGACCACTGCATAGAAGACGACGGCGTTGCCCGCCTGCGCGGCAGCGTTCTGGCGGCCGAGTCGGACCATCGGCGCCCGCCACGCGCCGACCACGGCGCGCAGCCGCTCGTGCAACGGCCCGCGCAGGTCGAAGGTGCGGATCTCGGCGGCTCCGGCCGAGGTCGTACCCAGGTCCACCAGATGCGTGGTAAGCCGCGCCGGCTCGGCAGACCTCTTCTCGGCCGAGGCTTGCCAGCGGATCGACCATGCGGTGGTGACCAGGTTGGGCAGCCCTGCGACGGCCACCAGCAGCAGCCGCCAGTCCGCTGTCGACGCCAACACGATGGTGGCACTCGACGAACACCAGGCACCGCAGCGTGTGGAGCACGCTGTTCAACGAGTCCCCCAACGCGCCCTGCTGGTCCCGCAACGCCTGCAACTCATCGAGGTAACGCGCCGACACCAGATGATCCAGAGTCGGGATCGCGGCCGACATCCGCGCGATCTCACAGTCAAAGGCAAAACCAACTCGTTCCCGCTGGTCGAGCCGCGCGGTGTTACCGGCAAGCATCAGCATCACCCTCACGCTGGTGATGCCGCCGACCGCCAACGTCGCGGCGACCATCCGGCCGACGTTCTGCGTGGCGGCACCAGTGACGAACCAGGCAAGGAACAATGGCTGCAACACGCCCAGCCCATGACTCAGCGTCTCCAACAACGCCACCGCGGTCCCTCTGGGGCTGACGCGCACCGCCATCGACAGGACGAGCCACATCGAACCGACGGTCTTCCGCAGCGCGTTCATCGCGCTGCCTCCGGCGCTGCAGCCGTGCCGGCCGCCGCGAACCGGCTGGCCTGCAAGCCGAACATCTGCGCATACGCCCCACCAGCGGCCATCAACGCAGCATGTGATCCGTCCTCGACGATCGCGCCGCGACCATCGCCCCCGGAATCGAGTACGACGATTCGGTGGGCATGTCGTACCGAGGACAGTCGATGGCTCACCAGCAGCGTTGTCATGCCACGGGTGACCTGCAGGAACCGGTCGAACAGCGCCGCCTCGGCCCGAACATCCAGCGAAGCGGTCGGCTCGTCCAGTACCAACACACCGGCCCCAGCCGCCAGCGACGCGAACGCCCTCGCCAACGCCACCCGCTGCCACTGCCCGCCAGACAGGTCCGTCCCATCGGCGTAACCAGCAGAGAGCACTGTCTCCCAGCCATGGTCGAGGCTGGCGAGCAGGCCGGCCGCCCCCGCGTCGGTGAGCGCCTGCTTCAAGACAAGCTCGTCATCCAACGACGCCGGCGCGCCGAACACAACATTGTCGCGGAGCGGAAGGTGATAGCGAACGAAGTCCTGGAAGATCACCGCGACCCGCTTGCGCGCGGCCGGATCGTCTGCCGGATCCAAGCCGTCGACGCGTACCCTGCCGCGGTCGGGCCGGTAGAGACCACACAACAGCTTGATGACCGTGGACTTGCCCGCACCATTCACACCCACGATTCCGACCGACTGTCCGGCTGGGATGTGCAGGGTCAGATCACGAAAGGTCGGCCCCTGCCGAGTCGGGTACGTGAACGTCACGTCCTTCAGGTCGACCGCGGCGGCCCGCGCCGAACGCTCGGACGCCTCGGATGCCGCGGCCGTCGCCAGCGAGTCCGCCGACGGCTGCGTCAACGTGGTGATCGGGGACCGTCGTGGTACCGAGGTGCCGACTCCTGCCTGGGCCGACCCGAGATCGCGAAGTGGCTCTCCGGCGTCGCCCCGTCGGCCCGGGAAGCCCGGGAAGCCCGACGGTACGACGCAACGCCACCAGCTCCGCAGTCGCCGTGGTGTTCCGGGCCAGCATGGACTGCGGGTCACCGATCGGCCCGAACCCCGTCGATCCCAACAGCGCCTGCACCAGCGTCGCCAGCGCACCTAACGAGACGGCCCCGATCAGCGCGTCACGAGCCAGCAGCCCAAACGCGCCGACATTGAGGAAGAAGGACACCGCGAGCACGCCCATGATCGGCCGTAAGGTCTTGCTACGGCGCTGCCACACCAGCGTCATCGCAGCCAGCCACGTCGTTCGAAACCGCTCCAGCAGCCATCCGCCCAGGCCGAACAACCGGATCTCCTTGCCGGCTTCGCCACTGGTCAACAGTCCCCGCACGTAGGTGGCCTCCCGGCGGGCACTACCGGTCACCTCGAGCAGCTGGTCGTAGAGCGTGTCGATCCACATGGTGAACGTCTTCGACAGCGCCAGCGCACCAGCAACCAGCGCCGCGCCCACCCACCACCGCCACGTGCAGACCACGACCAATGCGCCAACGCCGCCGAGCCGGTGGCCGACAACCACCCAGGTGCTGTCGACACCGTTGACGAACCTCCCGTCCCGCATCGACTGCCGCAGGCCGTCCAACCGGCCCATCACCTTCGCGTCGTCGAAGCCCGCGATGTCGTACGGATGGGTGCCGACCTCGAGCAACATGTCGTACGTGGTTGTCAGATACCGAGCCGACACCGCGGAGGTGACCGCCGACGAGACCGCGCTCAGCAGCGGTCCGGTGACAAACACCAGCGCAGTTGCCGCCAACCAAAACCAGGCGCGGCCAGCGGCATCCGATCCCGCACCATCGCGGGCGAGGACCGGCACCGACCCGATCAACTGGCCCGTTGCCACAAGTGCCCCAGTCCCCGCCAGCGCCGAACCTGCAGTGACGAACAGACACAGCAATGACAGTCCCGGAGCTGAACGCCACAGCAGCCGCGCATGAAGCACATACCTGCCGGTGGTCTTCGACAGCGTTGCCCACACCCGTGCGACACCTCCGGCAATCCCGATGAGATCCGTCGACGGCACTGCGGCAGCGGAGCCTCAGCTGTCGTCACGTGCGGTTGACCGCCCGCCAACTGGACACAACGAAGCCGCTCCGCGTGGACGGTCGGCGCCCGACGGAACGTGGCGGCCCAGACAGCGGAGCGGCCGTGAAGTCGCTACCCACCATACCCAGCTTTGCGTCGAGAGGCCATAGGAGGCAGTTCTGAGCCGATCGACCGGCGCCTACGTATACCCCCTCCGTCTCGTAGGCCCGACGCGTTAGACGGCGCATCACGGGCGCCGTGAGCGAATTTACGGTCTCGCGGCGCGGAAGGTGCCGGGCGACTCGCCCACCGCGTCGGCGTCTCGACGGGACGGCGAGACAGCCGGGATCGTCCTGGACCGCAGGCAGGCCCGCGCCATCCCGGCACCGTGAACGAGCGAGCCCGGGACTGGTCTGCAGGTGACCCGCCCGCGGCGCACCCCGCAGACTCAATCCAGTCCCTAGCGATCGAGTGCTGCTCGAAGCCGGTCGAGCGCCTCGACTCTCCAGTTGTCCCGGTCGGGGAACTGGTCGTTTCGGTTCCAGCGCATCGTCGTAACGCCTGCCCACATGAGGATGCGGAACTGGTGAACGAGATCTTGGTTGGCACCCGGATAGTGCTTTGAAACCTCTTCGGGGACATAGGCGAGGTCGTACTCGACCGGCCCACGTTGGCATGTCCCGAGGTCTATGAACAGCGGCCCTCTCCTGGTGCTGAGCACGTTCGCCGGATGCGGCTCTCCGTGCAACAGTTGCTCGCCGGAAACCGAACCGGTGATTGCCGCGCTCACTCGCCTGAGTGTGTCGCTGACCAGCTCGCGGTCACGATCGGGAAGATCGGGAGTCGACTCCGGGTCGCCGGCTGCCTTCGCCCAACCGGCGACTCGAGCGGTGATGTGTGGTGCGTCCAGATCGATCTGGCGCAAGCCGGCATGGAGCCGGACGAGTGCGTGTGCATAGTCCGCCGGAGCGAGGTCTGAGGACATGCCGAGCTGGTCGTGCGCCACGCCGCCCCGCCGGTCAGCAATGACAGTCTCGTAGTAGGTCCATAGCGTGATGGCGAAGCCGTCACGTACATAGACGCTGGGCTCCACCCGAGGCTCGAGCTCACCTACCGGGCTATCGGTTTCGGCGAGACGGCGAGCAACCTCCGCTTCGAATTCCATGCCCGCTTGCCCCTGACCGTCGTGAAGGGACAGCGGTGCTACCCGAGCAAGAACGTCGCATGGAGTCAGGCGCACGGCGATGCGGTCCGAGTTGTGAACGACGACCGCATCGCCGGCCTGCAGGCCGAGCGCGGAGGCAGTCGCCCCGGCGGCGTCAACCGCGCGCCGGACTTCAGCTGGTTCCACGGCCTTCCTCCTCGTCCTCCTGAACGTGCCGGTCGATGCTCGCACTCGATCGCCGAGACACTTTATCTGCGGCACTTCACCGGAGTGGCCGCTCGGGATCGCGAACGTACGCGTGATCCCGTCCTACCGGCACCGCTGCTTGCCTGCAGCCCTTTCTGGTGCAGGTTCCGCGCCGCAGGTCAACGGGAGATGTCGACCATCAGGACGCCTTCGTTGCCGGGCGAAAGGCTACTGATGATCCTTCCGTCCGGTGCGACTGCGATGGCGCCGCCGAAGCAGCCATCGGTGTCGGATTCTGCCAAGTAGTTCACCATCAAGGCACCGACTCCTGCGTGCCCGACCTGGCGCGCGTAGACCAGCCGTTCCTCCTGCTCCCATTGCTCCGCGTCGGCCACTTCGGAGTCGTAGCTTCGGGCGAAGGGAAAGATCAACCAGTTCGGTTCGAGGCGGCGTACCCGTTGGAGGAGCGCATCGTCGAACAGGTCGCCGCAGATGAGGAAGGTGCAGGTTCCGAAGGCGGTGCTTGCCATCGGCAGGTCGCTTCCTTGGAGGTAGACCCGTGGGTCCGCACTGGTTCCGTGCCACTGCGAGCTGATCCGCCGGTAGTGGAGGTGGATCTTCCCGTCAGGTCCGATCAGGATCGCGCTGTCGTAGAGGTGCTCTCTCCCGGCCGCCTGCTGGCGCTCGTACAGGCCGATCGCGATCCACAGCCCAGCGTCGCGCGCCAAGCCGCCGAGTTGCGCGGTGGCAGGACCCGGAATGGACTGCGCGAGTAGATGATCGTGCGCCGGGTCGTCGTTACCGACGAAGCCGGTAAGTGCCGTCTCGGAAAAGACGACCAGGCCTGCGCCGTTGTCCGCAGCCTCCCTCGCCAGTTGCATGACGCGGTTCAGGTTCGCAGCCGGGTCGGCGACCACTCGGTGGACTGCGAGGGCAGCTTGCATCGGACTCCGCTCCAGCAAGTCGAGACCGGTCATCCCGACTCATCTTTCCAGCTGTCCAGCCTTGGATCGCTACTCCGCTACGACCCCGTTCCGAAGGCTTGGCTCTCTGACCGACCGTCAGTTGCCGCTGTCACGGACGAGAAATGGAGCACTCCTCGGAAGGCTCAGGCGGTAGCGTCCTGAGCTGTGGACCCTCGCCGGAGCGCGAAAGGAAGGGCGAGACTGTGCGCTTGTTCCTTGGTCGACAGGGCACATCGTGAGCGGTGAGCGCACCAGGCTCGGCCAGGCCATCGTCGTACGCCCCATCCGTCCAGGCGATCAGGCCGGGGTTCACTTCTGCAAGGGCGGCACACCGGAACAGGTCGACCAGCAGGTCCGCTGGACGGTCTCCGAGCGCGGGCCAGGAGTGCTCGAACACCTGGTTGCCGAGGTCGCCGGCCAGGTGGTCGGGACGGTGATGCTGATGCTGAAAGGGGCGCACGTATCGGTCGGAGCCAGCGGGCAGCTTGACCTCTGCCGGAACGGTGTCGACCCTCGCGTGGGAAACCTGAGTGACTGGGTGGTTGCCGGCGATCATCAACGTCAGGGAGTCGGCTCCGCCCTCGGCCGCGCGGTCATCGCGGAGGCTCGGCGGTGGGGCCTGGCTCGCCTGGAGACGTCGAGCGAGAACCCCACTGCCGTGGCTGCCATGCGCAAACTCGGCTTCACCGAGTACGGACGGCTCCCCCACCTGCCCGAGCGCTCCGACACCACGCACGGCGAGCAACATGGGGTAGTCCTCTACCTGGATCTGTGACGACCGACCCGCGTCCCACCACACCGCCGCCTGCAACGCATTGACGCGTACGGGGAGTTCAGGCAGGCTCCATGGTGGGCGGGAGGGGTCGAGCACATCGTTGTGACCGCTCGTCCTTTCGTCCGCCCCCCTTCGCACGCATCTGCTGCCGAAGGGATCTACGAAGATGACTCACTCGCCAAGCGACGCCGCACTGGCCTGGGCACGCCGTGCCCTCGATGCTGACGCGAACCTGCTGTCCGTCACGAGCCTCCATGCCGGCCGCGGGCCGTGGCTCTTGCACCTCGATCACTCGGGCCGTACCCGAGAACGTCGTCTTGCGGGTCGCCGGCCTGATCGCACCGGAGCAGATCGTGACCGGTGCGGCGGCGCTGCGGTACGCCGAGGAGCACGCACTGCCGGCACCACGGCTCCTCGCCACCGATCTCGACGGCCGCGTCGCAGGGGCGTCCGCCACGCTGGAGACGGCCCTGCCCGGCAGCAGCCGGCTCCCGCATCAGGTGTCGATGGCGCAGCTTCGCGCTGGCGGGGCCGCACTCGCACGCGTACACAGGATTCCGCTCGACCCACGACCCGACCTGCCGCTGCGTCACCGCCCCATCTCAGCCGACGACCACGCGCGGAATCGCCGCTGGGCCGCGCTGTACCGCGCCTGCCCGGACGGCGAGAGAGCCACGGTCTTCGAAGCGCTGTGTGAGTGGACCGGCGTGCCGGCCAGGTGGGTACGACAGTGGGTGAACGAGCCGCTGTCGACCCCGCTGCTGCTGTGGGCGGACGACTGCGTACGAGAGCACGGCCGGCCCGACGGCCCGACCGGCTTCGTCCACGGCGACGTGTGGTGGGGCAACACAAGGTGGGACGGCGACACTCTTCTCGCCCTGATCGACTGGAAGGACGCAGGTGCAGGGAATCCCGGCGTCGACATCGGCGGGTTCCGCTTCCAGATGGCGGTCACGTACGGCGCGGACCCGGGTCCTGTCCTGGAGGGTTGGGAGCGCGAAGCCGGCATGCGAGCGACCAACGTGGCGTACTGGGACGCGGTGGCCGCGCTCAACACACCCACGGTCCTCGACGGCTGGCCCGGCTACGACGACCAGGGGCGACCGCTCGACCCAGCAGCGGTGACGGCGCGCAGGGACCCGTTCCTGCGCGCCACAATCGACCGTCTCTGAACCGACGCGAGTCGAGATCAAAGCTGCAGGGCGAGGTTGACGCTTTGCCGTCCGGGTCGGAGATGGTGGGTCAGCGAGTCAGATCCTT
Source organism: uncultured Actinomycetota bacterium (assembly GCA_963721745.1). Taxonomy (GTDB): domain Bacteria; phylum Actinomycetota; class Actinomycetes; order Propionibacteriales; family Actinopolymorphaceae; genus Thermasporomyces. The sequence goes on from CAVRKO010000015.1 coordinate 81,028, forward strand.
GCCAGCAGTACGCAGGTCGTCTCGGGATTGTTCTCCTCCACGTCGATCTCGGCTCGGCCCAGCCCGCGGCGCTGAATGCGACGCTCACACGCACGGATCAAAGCTGAGCCGATACCGCACGACCGCAACGGCTCACGCACGGCGAACTGCAACAACGCCCCGGCGCTGGGAATGTGCTCGTAGTCGACACCGCCCTTGCCGATCACTTGACCAGACGGCAGACAGGCCACCAGGTAATTGACTGGTCGGCTCCCAGGCTCGTTCCCTAGCCTCCCCGAAGTGAGCGGACGAGGGCGTCCGGTCTCGAGTTGCTGGCGGGCCAGGGATGGGAGCGACATGCGACGCGATCTTGGTGATGGCCTGGTCCTGCGCTGGTCCACCACGAAGGACACCGAGGACGTCGCGGAGTTGGCCAGTCTGGTGTTTCGGTGGGATCAGAACGAGCCGAACCTGGGCGTGGCGAACGTCGCTCGGCTGTGTATGCGTGGTGACTACCCGTCCATGGGGCCCGAGGACGTTGTGATCGTCGAGGACACCGGCAAGGGCGGCAACCGGATCATTGCGTGCGGGTTCTATCTGCAGGAGGAGTGGGAGTTCGAGGGGATCGTCGTCCCAGTGGGCCGCCCCGACATCATGGCGACCGCGCCGGGATACCGGAACAGGGGCTTGATGCGCGCAGTCCTCGGGGTCATGCACGAGCGGTGCGAACGTGAAGGGAGGCCGGTGCAGGGCATCACTGGTATCCCCTACTTCTACCGCCAGTTCGGATACGAGTACGCGATAGACGAACGTGGTCAGGTCGCCATCGCACTTGGGATGCTGCCCGACAAACGGACCGACGAAGAACCGTACCGGCTGCGGCGGCCACGGACCGGAGACGTCCCGGAGATCGCGGCGTGCTACCGACAACAGCAGGCCACTTACCTGGTCTCTCGCCGCCTACCCGACTCCTTCTGGCATTACTACATCGGCGCCGAAGACGGGACAGACGCGGTGTGGAATGACGCGCGACTGCGGATCATCGAAACCGCCAGCGGTGACCTCTGCGGCTTCGTCTTCACACCGTACCGACGCTCGAAAGACGCCTTCACGGCGTCCATGCTCGGACTGGTGCCAGGGACCAACCATCATGACGCGGCACCCGCCCTGCTGCGCGAACTGAAGCGTCTGGGCGAACAGACGCCGGTGAAGCGGTCGCCTTCCCCGTCGGACGCGCCGGACGCGCCGGACGAGCCGCTGGAGACACTCATCCTCGAACTCGGCCGGAGCCATCCCTGCTACGAAACCCTGCAGTCGGCCTGGCTCCAAAGCCGCGAACCACCGGCTGCCTGGTACGTACGCGTACCCGACCTGCCGGCATTTCTGCGCCGGATCGCGCCAGTCCTCGAACGTCGTCTCACCGACTCCCCGTTCACTGGCTACAGCGGCGATCTCGGGCTCGACTTCTACCGCGGCGGCCTCCGGATGTGCTTCGAGGACGGCAAGCTGACAACCGTCGAGGACTGTCAGTTCGGGGCGTACGACAACTCGGCCAAGGGCGGGTTTCCGCCGCTGACGTTCCTACGCCTGGTCTTCGGATACAGCTCATTGGGCGAACTGCGGGCCGCGTACCCCGACGTCTGGGTGAACGGTGAGGCCGACGCGCTCGTCGAGACACTCTTTCCCAAGCGCTCATCACGACTGGTCGACTAGCCGTCGGCCGCAACAACAGGACCACTGGCGTGCTCTACTTCGGGGATGGATGATCGCCTACCGGGTCCCACGCACGCGACGAGTTGGCGGCGTACGGCCGTGCGGCCCGTTCTCGAGGCCTATGCCGCTTCCGCCGCGGTCGACGCCGTGATGGTGAGCGGTTCTACCGCACGCGGTGACGCCGATCGCTGGTCCGACGCGGAGGTCGGTGTGTTCTGGTCCCGACCGCCGACAGCCCTGGAACGGGCCGCGGTCGCATCGGCGGCAGCTGCGGCCGACATCCGTATGGTGACCAGCGAGGACGCGAACCCACCCTGGTACGACCACATTTACCTCGGCGCCGGGCGGCCGGACGGCCTGATGGTCGAGGTCATCCACACGCTGACGGCTGTGGTCGACGACACTCTCGACACCGTGCTGGGATCCTGCGTTCCCGACGGGCCAGCGCTCGACGCCATCAAGGGATTAGTCGACGGCGGCGAGGTCTGCGGCGCGAGAGCCAACATCGTCGCCAGCTGGAAGGCACGTGCGGCCACGTACCCACGGGGCCTCGCGATCGCTGTCGTCCAACGCGACGGGGCGATCGAACAGTTCTGGCGGTGGCGCATGCTCGTCGACCGCGACAACCCGCTCTTGCTCGCGCGCGAGTTCAGCCGGATCGCGAGCCAGTTGCTCAACGTCCTGCACGCCCTGAACGGTCGCTACTGCGGACACCCGTCGGCGTTCAAACGCCTGGACACCATGGAGCACGAGCTGACGCTGGCGCCACGCGGGCTCGCTGGCCGGCTGCGGTCGACATTCACCCTTTCAGCGCCCGAAGGCGCGGCGGTGCTGCGCGATCTCGTCGAAGAGACATTCATGTTGATCGAGGTCCACCTGCCCGAAGTGGACGTCGAGCGGCTGCGCACATTGTTCCGTTCCGACCGTACGCCGCTCGAGAGGTTGCCCACGACCAGCAGCGGCGAATGATCGCACCAGCCTGCAGTCCGCCCCCGCGAAACACCGCCCGGGCAGTCGCGTCAGCGACTGCGGCGTGCCTCGTCCTCAGGGACGGCGACTTCACGGTTGCGAAGGTAGCTGTGCAAGGCGCTGGTGGCTCGCATCGTGCGCTGGCTGGCGTGTTCGACCGACCGGCGGCGGCGTTCGAGGGCGGCCCGGACTTGCGAGGGTTGGCTGGTGGCGAGGTCGTCGAGAATGGATCGGATGGTGGCGAAGCGGTAGCCGGCATCGCGAAGGAGCTTGACGACCTGAAGTCGCTGCAGTTGCTGGTAGTCGTAGTAGCGGCTCCGAGTGCTGTCGCGGGTCGGATGCAGAAGTCCTTGCTGTTCCCAGAATCGGACCGCCGATGGGCGGGCTCCGACCAGTGTCGCGGCGGCTCCGATGCGGACTGGTCGGCGATTCGTGATCGGTGGTCTTGATGAGGCGGTCAGTGAGGTTCGTTCGACGGTGTCCAGCACCTCATCAAGCTGGGCTCGTTGGCGGTGGTGATCGGCGTGACATTCGTCGACGACGGCCAGGGCGGAGGCCATGTCCCCTGCGTGCACGGCGCGCATGACGAGGAGTGCCCTCTGCCAGCCGTACCCCTTGATCAACCGTCGAGCTACCTGGATCGCTTCGAGATGTGCATCGGTATAGCGGCGGTAGCCGGCAGGGCTGCGTTCGGCGGGAGGTAGGAAGCCGACCTGTTCGTAGTTCCGCACCGCTGACGCACTGAGCCCGACCGTGCGGCCCAGGTCGACCGGCCGCAGCCACCCGGGCGGCTCCACCTCTGTGTTCAAGCGCGGTTGCAAGGTTCTGACCACCCGTCCCGCAGGTCGGAGAGAGCGTGTTCCGTGCAAACCTTGCAGCCTGCACGAATCCAATACTTTAGGCCGCATGACGCTCATCGAGCCAGCGCAGCCGTCCAACCCCGCTGTCGCCGTGGACCGGCTGGAGATGACCTACCGGGCACCCGTCCGACCGGCCGGACTCCGAGCGGCGTTCCGCGCGCTGTGGCGGCGCGAGCATCGACAGATCCAGGCGGTGGCCGACGTGTCGTTCGCCCTGGCGGCCGGCGAGATCGTCGGGTTCATCGGGCCCAACGGAGCTGGCAAGACCACCACCATGAAGATCCTCTCCGGCATCCTGCACCCCACCGCCGGCCGCGCCCTGGTGCTGGGGTTCGAGCCGATGCGGCGCCAATCCGCGTTCCTCAAACAGATCGCGCTGGTGCGAGGCAGCCAACCCATCGCCGGACCCGCCGAGTTGACGGTGCTGGACAACTTCCACTACCGACGACTGCTGTACGACATACCGCCTCACAGGCTTCAAGCCAACGTCGGCGAGCTGACCGACATGCTCGACCTGGCGCCCCTCCTGACCCGGCAGGTCCGGGCACTGAGCCTGGGCGAACGGATGCGCGCGGGCTTGGCGGTGGCACTCCTGCACCGGCCCCGCGTCCTCTTCCTGGACGAGCCCACCATCGGCCTGGACGCCTCCGCAGCGGCAGCGTTCCGCCGCTACATCGCCGACTACGCCAGACGCACTGGCGCCACAGTGCTCCTCACCAGTCACTACATGACCGAGGTCGAGGCGCTGTGCCCGCGGGTAGTCCTGATCGACCAGGGACGGCTGCGCTATGACGGCAGGCTGGCCGCCCTCGGAGCACATCTGTCGCCGTACAAGCTGCTGCGAGTCACCACGGCCGACAACGCGGCGGCGGTGGCATGGGAACAGTACGGAGAGCCGGACGACTCGGACCCCCACCGCGTGACGCTCCGGGTTCCCCGGGACAGCGCCCCTCAGGTCACCAGCCGGTTGCTGGCCGAGATTCCAGTCACCGATCTCACCGTGGCCGACCCGCCGCTGGAGACCATGATGGACCGGTTCTACCGGGCAGGTGTGGCATGAGCAGGATGCTGCAGCTGATAGGCCTGGCGATCTGGCGCAGCACACTGAGCCAGTGGAGCTGGCGGTCATCGGTGATCACCTGGGTGATCGGGCAGGCCGTGACCCCGGTCCTGGGTCTGTTCGTATGGTCCGCCGCCCTTCCCGGCGATCCTGCGGTCTCCACCTACTACGTCGTGCTGCTCGCGGTCCAGCTGATGACCGTCTCCTACGAACACCACACGCTTTCCAGCTGCATCTACGACGGCAACCTGGCCGACAGCCTCGTCGAGCCACAACCAGTCGTCATCGACTTTCTCGGCACCAACATCGGTCTGCGAATCTGGCACCTGACCTTCGGCATGCCGCTCATCGTGGGCGCCGGCGCCATTGCCGGCGTCCGACTCGACCCGATCGGGATCGCACTCGCCCTGCCCGCACTTCTGCTGGCCGCCGGGCTGCGATTCCTGTTCAGCTACACCCTCGCGTTGTCGGCGCTGTGGACCGAACGCGCCCATGGCGTGGTCGGCCTCGGCGAGGCGCTGATCTTCCTGCTCGGTGGCACCGCCGCGCCGCTTGCGTTCCTGCCCGATCCGTTCCGATCCGTCGGCCAGGCACTGCCGTTCTGGTCGATGCTCGGCATGCCAGCCGAGATTGCAGCAGGAACCCTGCACGGCGCAGAGGTTGTCCAAGCCTTCGGCGTTCAGGTCGGCTGGCTCCTTGCCTTCGTGGCGGCCACCGTCGCCGTCTGGCGGGTCGGACTGCGCCGCTTCACCGCCGTCGGCGCCTGACAGAAGGACCAACCATGCTGAAGCTGGCCCGTCTGTTCGGGACCCTGTTCTCACTGTCACTGCGTCGGCAGCTCGCCTTCCGCGCCGACCTCGTCTTCGAGGTCGTCCTCACCGTGATCGGAATCGCCTCGTCACTTGCGGCACTTGGAATGATCTACACCCGTACCACCACCCTCGGCGGCTGGACACCCGGCGAGGCGACTGCCCTGCTCGGCACCTTCCAGATCATCAGCGCACTACGCGCCACCTTCGTCGAACCCAACCTGCGGTGGTTCGGCAAACAGGTCTCGGACGGCCAGTTCGACGCGCTCCTCACCCAACCCGCCCCCGCGATCTTCCTCGCGAGCCTCAGCAGCTGCGCGCCGCTGGCGCTTGCCCAGGTCGGACTCGGTGGCGTCGTCGTCGCCTACGGCATCCACCTTGCCGACATCACGGTCAGTCCGATCGCCGTGGGCGCCTGGCTGGTCCTTCTTCTCGCTGCCACCGCAGTCATGTGGGCAAGCCGCGCAATGATCGCCGCGCTTGTGTTCTTTGCGTTCGGCCTGAGCCTCGATGCCGTGTACGAAGCCATCTGGCAGTTCGGCCGCTACCCCGTCGATATCTACCGCCGCCCGATACGGCTGTTCCTCACCTACGTCATGCCGGTCGCGTTCATCGCGACCATCCCGTCCGGTGTTCTCCTGCACCTTGGGCAGCTGCTGCTCGTTCCCCTCGCCATCGGCGTCGCCGTCGGCAGCTGCGTCCTCGCAAACCTTGTCTGGCGAGCCGGGCTACGTCGCTATACCAGCGCCACCAGCTGACCGGGCGCGACTGCTAGCGGGATGAGGGCGCCCATTCGTAGATGCCGATCTCGCAGTAGTCGCGGAAACCGAGGCGACGATAGACGGAGTGGCCGGCCGGGGACGAGCCCAGCACCCCGATCCGGTGGCCACGCGCGCGGGCGTCGCGCAGGGCCGCAAGAGTGACCGCAGCACCGACTCCCCGCCGGCGTACCGATGGATGGGCCATCACAAAGTAGATGCCGGCGACGCCGGCACCGAAGTACACGGTCGACGTGCCCACGGCTTGACCGTCGAGGCGGGCGACGAAGTGTCGGAACGGAGCGTCGTCACCACTACCGATGCGCGCGTAGACGTCGGCGACCCAGGCGGCCTCGAGCTCACCTTGGCCGAACCCCTGCGCGAGGGTGTCCCTCCACGTCGTCAAGGTCGCCTCGTCGGTCACCCTGACGATGTCCAGGCCAGTCGGTGCCGGCAGGTCCTCCACCAACGCATCCAGATCGATGGCCATGCCGGGTTCGGAGCCGCCGGAGTCAAAACCCGCCGCGAGCAGGCGTTCGCCGAGGTCGAGCGGACGCATGGATGGGCCGACGTGCCAGCTCCCGGGCACGCCATGGGTCCGCATCGCCCGCACCGACTCGGCGATCGCCGCATCGGCCTCGGCGGGCTCGAGATCGGCATGGACGACGCAGTTGTGGTAATCGATCGGCGAGCCGCCGATCGACCACGTCACGCGCTCGTCGACACGCTGGTGTCCTCCGCCGACCTGGCCCATGTGCAGCAACAACTCGGCGGCGTTGTCCTCGATCGCGCGGATCACCGACGCCGGCGAGAGGTCCTTGATCATCTTCTCTGTCACGCCATCATTCTGTCCGCGGCCCCAGCCAGTCCCCGATGGGGCCGCGGATCAAGGCGCCTCCCGGGCTACCGCGGCCGGAAGGTGCGCCGAAGCAGGCTCCGGGACGCTCGGCGCGCGGGCCGCCCGCCAAGACCACGCTCACCGATGCCCCTTTGGGAGCTGCCCGACCGTCGGGCGAGGAAGAGGTTCAGAAATCCTCGACCGACCTGTCGCATCGCGCGGGTGGCGTTCGTAGCTGTAGTGAGAGGCGGGCACCGTGCCGGCCCCAAACCCCAGCCCGGAGGCTGTGATGACCACCACGCTGACCACGACCCGGACCGCCCACCCTAGCGCCGGCCCGCTGATGCGGAGGGGGCTCGCCGCCACAGTGATCGCGAGTGCCGCCACCATGACCGTCGCCGCTGCCGGACATGCCGCGGGGATCAGCCTCGACATGGGCGGAGCCCCGATCCCGGTCCTTGGATTCGGGGTGCTGACGGCTGTCTTCTCGCTGGTCGGCCTGGTCCTAGCCGCGGTGCTGTCTCGAACGGCACGCAACGCCCAGCGCACGTTCATCCGTACGACAGTGGTCCTGACCGCACTCTCGCTGGTCCCGGACGCGATCGCCGACGCCGCTCCGACCACCAAGGCGCTCCTGATGGCCACCCATCTGGTCGCCGCCGCGATCGTCGTCCCCGCAATCGCGCGCCGCCTGTCGGCCTGAACCGTAGCCAAAGGGGCTGCCCATGCAGGGGCAGCCCCTTTGCGAGCGTGAGGTTGTGTGGGGACCATGCGCACCGTCGAGTTGCGGCTTGCGCTTGTGGAGGATCCGAAGCGCTGCCGTCCGGAACATCTCGCACAGGCGGCGAGAAGGTTGCTGCGTTCTGGCCAAGCTACGCGCTGTCAGGACTCATCGAGACGTGGCTGGTGAACCAGGACATCATCGGTCCCAGATCATGAAACGCTTCCAGGACGCGATCGACAACCGCTGGCGTGTGCAGCCATTCGTCGCAGCCGAGTAGTTGCTGTGCAAGGAGCGACCGGTGTTTCAGTAGCTCGGCCCGGGGATGTTCCGGGTCGTACCCGCGAGGAACGCGCTTCATCACATCGCCCGTGATACCGAAACCCGCCGCACGTAGTGCATGGACAACAGTAGTCAGTTGTTCGCCGCTGTCGGTCTCGTCGACCGCGTGCCGAAACCTCTCGATCTGGGACCGGTCAGCAAACCACCAGGCTCCTTGCGCCTGCAGACCATCCAGATCGAAACTCAGAGAGAGCTCGAGGTACCTTCTGACGCGAATGACGGCCGGCTGGTGCTGCCAGTCCCACACCCTCTTCTGGCCGAACGACCAGACCCAGAAATCCTCGTACGCCTCGTCGGCATCGGCCAGGTCCTGCATCAAAGCGACCATCGGCTGCCGAACCATGCGTTCGCGGTCGCGCCGAGACCTCTCTCGAACCTCCGCCGACGGCTCGCCATCCAACCGGAGCAACACCTCGAACGCACCCCGCGGCCAGCCAGTAAACCGCCGATCTCGCCGCTCACTCATAGATCGCACACCGTATCGCCCGATCCGTCCGTCGCCCGCGCCACCTGGAGCGCGCGGTCGCCAGTGTGGGTCAAAACCCTTTGATCCCTGGGCGTCGGGCTGTTGGAATGCCGGCATGCCCTTGGGCTCGTATGTGGAGTGGCAGCACGCGCAGGTGAGTACGCCGCGCTCGGTGCTGGCCGAGGTCGTACACCGTGCCGTGGGGACCGGGATCGACCGGCTGGACCGGATCGTGGAGGGGTACTCGAACGAGGTCTACCGCGTCCTGTGCGCCGACGAGCAGGACGTGGTGGTTCGGATCCTCCGGTTTGATGACGACACGTCTCAGGCCCGCTCGGCCGGCGAGGCCGGCGCGATCGAAAGAGCCCGTGCCGCCGGCGTGCCCGCCCCGGAGATCCTGCTGCTCGACACGGTACGGATCGACGACTCGGAGTTCCCCGTCATGGTGCAGCGCACCGTGCCTGGTCGTCCGCTCGGCGAGGTGATCAATCACCTCTCGGAGCGGCAACGGCACGACGTGCTCGCCGAGATCGGCGGACTGATTGCCCGAATCAACGGGATCCATGTCGATGACGAACGCGACTGGCCGACCGCAATGGCGGCCGACCTGGCTGACCGATATGCGGAAGGGGACAAGATCCTCACCGGCGGGTTCTCGGCACTTCAGTTCGACCGGATGCTCGAGCTGCTGGAGGGATACGTCCGCGACTTTCCCTGTGAGCAATGGGTGCTGTGCCATGGTGACCTCAGCCCCAAGCACATCTTCGTGACCGGTGACGGCAGGGACGGCGCGGCCGTACGGGTAAGCGGGATCATCGACTTCGGCGACTGGAAGCCCGGTGCCCCGGTCAACGACCTGGCCGTGCTCCGGGTTCGCGGCCCACGGCTGGACCTGCCACCGCTTCTCGCCGGCTATGGTGCGCCAGACGACCAGACGTACCGGCGGCAGTTGGACCTGCACACACTGCTCGTCGCGCTGAGCTCGCTCGAGATCGGCGTGGATGAAGACGATCAGGCCTGCATCGAGCGTTCAGGTCACCTGATCCGCACGCTCGTCTCCGGCCTCGATGTCCCAGACTTCTAGGGCGTGGTGTGCGCAGGAACCTGAGCGGAGTCCGAATGCCCTCCTGCTGGATCGACCGTGCGTCATCGCCCCACAGTCCTAGGGCTGTGGGCGGAGCCCGGGCGGGTCTTTGTGCCGATGTGGCCCGTCGAGCCATGGGTGTTGGCTGGCTGCCATGGGTGATGGATTTCTAGACGAGGCGTACGAACGGCTCCGTGAGACTGGTCCGGAACGTGATGGATGGCTGTCGAACCATGCGCCGATGGCAGTCGAGTCCCTGTCCAGGCACGGCCGCGGGCTGCAGATCCATCAGTGGATCGACGGGTACACGGATCAGCTGGAGCCACGGCCGCGTGGGATCCAGCCGATCGAGCCCGATGGCTGGCGTGACGCGCTTGGCGACCCGGTACGCACCGGCGACTGGTTGAACTTCTTCGAACACCAGGTGTCCGTCCAGCCGTGGCGTGAGGTGCTGGTGCAGTGGTGGCCGCGTCTGCTTCCCGGTATCGCCGCCGGCGCGACGCACGGCGTGATCCGGGTCGGCCACGCCGTCCGTGCCCTCCTCACCGAGCAGACCGAACCGCGGGTGGTGGAGTTGAGCCACGGACTGGCCTACTGGGCGGCCAGATGGCAGCCACTCGCACCAGCCGGCCAGGGCCCGTACCGCAGAGCCGATCCACGCGTGGCTCTGGATGCCGTCCCACGTGTGGCCGACCAGCGGTTTGGGATCCGGAACCGTCTCGCCCAACTGGCCACCACCCCGAACTGGGCGCAAGCAGCAGGGGCAGTCCCAGGCAGCGGCGACGTCGACCAGCGGCTGGCAGCGATCGTCACCGCGGCGATCGTTCGCTACGGCACGCACGGACACGGCAGCCCGATCATGCTGGTCCATGCCGCCACCGCACCGAACGCCGTTGCACGTACCCTGCCCGCCCTCCCCGAAGGCCTGTGGCAGCCGAGCCTCGAAGCGGCCTGGGCGGCAACCGCGGCCGTCACCGCGGCGTACGCACCGGAGCAGGCGCGACCCGCGCCCGAACCCCGTCAGCTCGATCCGCACGACCTGCTGACCCGCGCAGCCAACGGCGGAGACGCGCACGCCATCAAGTTCGTCGACACCGCGATCGACCACCTGGCCGACCACCACGCGGTCCTTCCGGCCGCGCAACACGCGGTTGACCTCATCTGCAGCTAGTACGCCACGTAGCTGATCGCGGGGACGCCGCGTGGCTTCCTGGCGCGTTTATGTGAGCTCGGGCATAAAGCGGCGGGCGTTGTTACCAGGCGTACGCCTCGGGCGCGGGCTTGGCTCCGTTCGGCCCGGGCGGCGGGAAGAGCTCGTCCAGCTTGGCCAGCGTGCCGTCGTCGAGCGTGATCTGGAATGCGCGCAGCGAACCGTCGAGTTGCTCGGCGGTCCGCGGACCGATGATCGGCCCGGTCACGCCGTCCTGCGCCAGCAGCCAGGCCAGTCCGACGTGGGCCGGGTCCTCGCCGAGTTCGGCGCACCGTTTCTCGTACGCCTCGATGGTGTCGCGGTGGGTGGCGAGCGTGGCGGCCGAACGTCCGGAGGTGCCGCGGGCGGCGCCACCCTCCCGTTGCTTGCGCAGAGCGCCGCCGAGTACCCCGCCGTGGAGCGGGGACCACGGAATCACGCCCAGGCCGTACGCCCGTGCAGCGGGCAGCACCTCCAGTTCGATCCAGCGGGTCATCAGGTTGTAGATGGACTGTTCGGAGACCAGTCCGAGGAAGTGCCGCGACCGCGCGGCCTCCTGCGCCTGGGCGATGTGCCAGCCGGCGAAGTTGGAGGAGCCGAAGTAGAGCACTTTTCCCTGCTGGCGAAGGACGTTGAATGCCTCCCAGATCTCCTCCCACGGCGCGCTGCGATCGATGTGGTGCATCTGGTACAGGTCAATGTGGTCGGTCCGCAGCCGCCCGAGTGATGCCTCGCACGCCCGACGGATGTTCAGCGCGGACAGGTGCGACCCGTTGGGCCAGTCGCCCGTGGGGAGGTACAGCTTGGTGGCCAGCACGGTCCTGTCGCGCCGACCACCGCCGGTGGCGAACCACCGGCCGATGATCTGTTCGGTGATACCGTCGCCCGGCGTCACGCCGTACACGTTGGCGGTGTCGAAGAAGTTGATGCCGTGCTCGTGCGCCCGATCCAGGATCACCCGACTGTCCTGCTCGGACGTCTGCGGCCCGAAGTTCATGGTGCCCAGCACCAGCCGGGACACCGATAGGCCACTGCGGCCCAGGTGGGTGTACTCCACGTGCGTCAACCTTTCAGTCGGTGGGGCCGAACTGCGCAATGAAACGGCCGGTGGAGCGCTGCGGCACAGCCAAGCCCGTCGGGCGGGAGTAGCTGGCCGACACTGCCATACGGTCCGAGCGGTGGGGGCGCCGTTTCAAGGTGGGCAGCCCACAGAAGAGTTGAGTTCGCGTCACGAACTATATTAGTTCGTGGTACGAACTGCAACCAGGCGTCGCGGCAGGGGGCGGTGGTAGCTCGTGTCACAACGCGGTGCACAGCGCGAGCCCGACCAGCACGGTGGCGGTGATCCTGATGAGAAGCGCCTTGAACCGTGGAGCAGCGGCCACCCGTGCCGCACGCCACTACCAACGCCATCATGGAACAGCGAGCGAGCCGTGTGACACGGTGGAGTCGAGGGCTGGCCGTTGCTCCGGTCGCCGGGTCAGAAGTCGACGCGCATCACCACGCGTCGTGCCGTCGGCCTACTGACTTCGCGAAAACCCGCAGCGGCAAAGAGGTTCTGGCTACCGACATACAGGTACGCCTCGCCAGCGTCTTCTCCTGGCCGCGTGACTCTCGGGTATCCCTCGACCGCGCGGGCACCGCGTTCGCGGGCGAAGCCGACGGTGGCCCGCGCCAAGGCGGATGCGACTCCACGACGGCGATATCCCCTGCGTACAACAAAGCACGTCACCGCCCAGACACTGCCATCGGCCTTGTTCTCGTCGCGCCCGGTCCAGGGAACACGCATCCCCAGCAACCGTGGGTATGCGGTACGAGGCTCAACGGCGCACCAGCCGGCTGCGTCGCCTGCGCAGTACGCAACCAGGCCGGTGGTCGACCGAGCCCGCGGGTTCCCGCAGCTGGTCTGCTCGTACAGTCGCTCGGCGCGCTCCTCGATTGTCACGGAGGAGCGCCATTCCTCGTTGTCCAGCTTGAAGAACTGACACTGACACCCGCGACCCTCGCCCACGCTGAAGATCGTCTGCAGGTCGTCCCGCGAAGCCTCGTTGGCCGGGACGATCCTGACCTGATCCGGTGAGTTCGCCGTCGACATGCCAGCATCCTCTCAAGGCGGGGTTGGCACGGCAGCTCCGTCGTGCGCCGAGACAGTTGACCGACGGGAAGAACAACCCACCAGTCGCCCCCGGTCCTCCTCGCAACCAGCCAGCCTGGCGGTCGGCGGGCGTCCGGCGTTGGCCTTCTACGGTGCGGACATCGGCGCCGTGATCGCGTCGCCGGCGCTAGGTTCGATCACCGGACCTGCCCCGGTGGCCGGTCCGTCGAGGAGGTGGCTCGCGATCTCAGCGTCGATCACTGCCGACGTGGTGTCCGCGCTCGGGCTGGACGGCCCGGACGCCGAACCGATCGTGGGCGGTCGGGTCAGCAAGGTCTGGCGGGCCTACCGGGACGGCGCGCCGGTCGCGCTGCGCCAGTCGCCGCCCTTCCGCCTCCTGCCCGAGGTCGCCTACGAGTGCGACCTCCTGGTGACCCTCGCCGAGGCGGGCGCGCCGGTCGCGGCCGTCCTCGCGGGACCAACGCTGCTGAACGGCTCGGTCTGGGTGGCGTTCAGCTGGGTCGACGGTGCACACCCGGCGGTCCCGGTCGAGGACCCAGCCAGCTACGGCCGGCTGCTCGCGGAGCTCCACGAGCGCACCGCGGCGCCGGCGGGTCGGCTCGGGCAACGGCCGGGCTGGGGCCGGCTCGACGAGTTCCTCACGGTGCCGCGCCCCGGCGGAGGCCGTACGCTGGCGGCGGTCCTGCCGGACTTCGAGCGGGCGTTCGGTGCGGCAGGGGTGTGGCTGCGGCGGATGGCCGAGGACGTGCACGGGCGCCTGGCCGCGGCCTCGATCGGGTCGTTCCCACGCGTCGTTGCCCACGGCGACTTCGCTCCGGGCCAGGTGCTGATGCGCGACGACATCGTTGGCGCGGTCGTCGACTGGGACTTCGCGCACCTGGACCTGCGGTTGGCCGACCTCGCGATCGCCGCGTCGCTGGCGCGGCCCACCGTGGCCCGGGCGGCCACGTTCGTACCGCGGCTACCTCGACGTCGCAGGCACCGAGGTCGGTGACCTCGACCTGCTCGCGGATCTGCGGTGTGCGTTCCACCTGAACAACCTCGGCAACCACCTCTGTGCGCGCTGGGCCAACGGCGCCGACATCACGCCGCAGGTGACGATGCTCACCGAACGCCTCCAGCGCGAGCAGTGGTGGGGGCCGACGTTGGTAGCCGCGGCTCGCGAGGCCACGAGCACCCGGTCCACGCGGGCGAACCCTCCCGGCGCGACTCCGGTCACCCGCGCATCGTCCGACCTCGAGCTGGCGCAGGGGCTCGCCGACCGCGCGGCGGTGGTCGCACGGCACTACTTCGAGCGGGGCGTCACCACGGAGACCAAGGCGGACGCGAGCCCGGTCACCGAAGCGGACCGAGCGGTGGAACGGCTCCTGCGGGACGCGCTGGCCGAGCTGCGCCCCGACGACGGAGTGCTGGGCGAGGAGTTCGGAGGCGATGGAGCCGGCGATCGGACCGGCGATGGAGCCGGCGATCGGACCTGGATCCTCGACCCGATCGACGGGACTGCCGCGTTCGCCCGCGGTGACCCGCACTGGCGGATCCAGGTCGCCCTCGACAGCGGGGGCGAGATCATCGTGGCCGTCGTCGACGCGCCGGCGTTGGGCGTCCGCTGGTGGGCGGAGATCGGCACCGGCGCCTACGAACGCGTGGTCGGCGGGGCCGACCGGCGTCTACACGTCTCGGAAACGACGAAGATCGAAGGCGCCCTCGTCGCTGCTCACCCGTCACCTGTCGCCCGCCGGCTACCCGCCCTCACCCAGCAACCGGCCCAGACGCCACTCCCCCTCGTCGAACTCATCCGCGGGGAGCTCGACGCCTACCTCGTGGACTGCTGCCACACCTGGGACCACGCGCCCTGGATCCTCCTCGTCCAGGAGGCCGGTGGCTCGTTCACGGACCACCGCGGCGGGATCGCTCCGAACCAGCGCGGCGGGTTGTACTCCAACGGCGGGATCCACCATGACCTGCTCGCCGCGCTGTCACCGCCCATCACGCCCAAGAAGACCGCTGAGTGATGTCGCTCGCCCCGCCCGTGCAGGGTGTTGGCTGGTGAGTCGACAGCGCTGCCTGACCTGAGCAAGCGCATCACCCGACCGCTACGAGGAGTCGCGGCCGACATCGGGATGCAGGGCGAGAAACATGGAGTACGGCCGCCCGGCGTTACCGTGCCGGCGTTCCTTGAACTCCTCCAGCAGGTCTTCGATGCGGCTGCTCAACTCGTCCAGGTCCTCGGCGGTCAGCCGTAGCCCGAGCCGAGAGGCGCGGACCTGCCTCGGGTCGTCGACGAGGGCGACCTCCTCCAGGAAGGCGTCGATCATGGCTCGCCTGCCGCGCTCGGGGCCAGGGCCCTCGCCGATGTCGAGGGTCCACGACTTGCCGGTGGCCAGATAGGGGATCTCGCGGGCGCCGCGGGTCCCCCGCCGCTCCGGCTGGGCGGCGAGGAATCCCGTCGAGACCAGCATGCGAACGTGATGGAGCGTGGTTGCCGGGTTGGCGCGCAGGCGCCCGGCGATCTCCTTGTTGGTGAGGGCCTGGTCGAGACACAGGCGAAGGATGCGGAGCCGGATCGCCGAGGCGAGCGTACGTGCTTCGGCTTCGGTTGCGGGACGCCGGCGGATAGCCACAACCGACAGGATAGGCGTAACTGATTGACGTTTCTCAATCAGTGGGCCATGATCCACCAATGCGCCGCTTCGGTCGGTTCTTCGGGATCCTGCGCGAGCGAGACTTCCGCCGGCTGTACGCGGCCACCACGGTCAGCCAGGTCGGCTACCAGGTCACAGTGCTCGCCCTGCCATTGGTCGCGGTCGAGACGTTGGTGGTGGACGAGTTCGCCGTTGGCGTGCTCACTTCGCTGACCACACTGGCGTTCCTGGTGCTCGGTCTGCCGGCCGGCGCGTGGGTCGACCGGATGCGCCGGCGCAGCGTTCTCGTCGTCTGCGACCTGGGACGCGTCGTGGTGCTCGCGTCTGTCCCGCTGGCGTGGTGGACCGGCATGCTCACCCTGGCCCAGTTGTACGCGGTCGCGTTGCTGCTCGGCGCCTTCACGGTGTTCTTCGACGTCGCGTACCAGAGCTACCTCCCGCATCTCGTCGGCCGCGAGCACCTGGTCGAGGGCAACGCCAAGCTCGAGTCCGTACGCGCGATCGCCCAGATCGGCGGGCCCGGCCTTGGCGGCTCCCTGGTGCAGGTGCTCACCGCACCCGTCGCCCTGCTCGCCGACGCGATCGCTCTCGCCCTCTCTGCCGGCTTCGTGGTCCGCATCTCCAAGCGGGAGGAGCGGCCACCGCGAGCGACCAGGCCGAACCTCGTGCGGGAGATCAGCGAAGGGCTGGGCTTCGTGCTGGGAAACCGGCTGCTGCGGGCGATCGCGGCGTGTACGGGGACCGGCAACCTGTTCGCCGCCCTCGGCATGGCGATGACGGTCTTCTTCCTGCGAAGGGACGTGGGTCTGGAGCCGGGCGTGATCGGCGTGGTCCTCGGGTCGTGGGGGATCGGTGCTGTGGCCGGTGCGTTCATGGCGCGCCGGTGCGCACGCCGGCTCGGCCAGGGTCCGGCCTTGTGGATCGCCCTCGCGACGACGACGCCCTTCGCGTTTCTCCTCCCCCTCACGGAGCCAGGATGGCGGGTCTGGCTCGCCGGCGCCGGCGGCATCGTCGTCTCCGCAGGCATCGTGACGTACAACGTCATCCAGGTGAGCTTCCGGCAGGCGCTCACGCCCGACCACCTGTTGGGTCGGATGAACGCGACCATGCGCTTCCTGGTCTGGGGAACCCAGCCCATCGGTGCCCTGCTCGGCGCCACGCTCGGCAGCCTCCTCGGGGCGCGGACCGCGCTGCTCATCTCCGCGGCCGGCATGTGTACGGCGTTCCTTCCGGTCTACCTCTCACCGTTACGCCGGATGCGACAGCTGCCGGCTGCCGACCGCGAGCAAGACCTCACGTCGCCGGTGTAGGCCCAATCGCTTCAGCCTGGGGCGCTGGCGCACCTTCGCTGGCGTACGGTCCGGTTGGGAGGTCCTCATCACTGGCCCGATGCAACGACTGGTCGACGTGTCTGGATTGCTGCGTGCCCTCGACGGAGCGAGAAGGAACGGTAACGGCACGACGCTCGTCGCGATCGACGGCGCGGGCGGGTCCGGCAAGACATCACTGGCCGCCGAGGTGACACGACACCTCGACGATTGCGTCGTTGTCCATGGAGACGACTTCTATCGCCCGATGCCGGACGTAGAACGTCGGCGCCTCGATGCCGAAGGTGGCTTTCACCGCTACTTCGACTGGGAACGACTGCAGGCTCAGGTCCTGGTGCCGCTGAATGCCGAACGGCGTGCTCGTTACCAAGCCTACGACTGGGAGTCTGGCGACCTCGGAGACTGGCATGAGGTCATGGCCGGAGGGCTCGTGATCGTGGAAGGGGTCTACGCCGCTCGGCCCGAACTCACTCCTGCCTACGACCTCACCGTCTTCGTGGACGCGCCGCGCGACGTCTGCCTGCAACGCCTGGAGCTACGAGGAAGTTCGGCGGAGTGGACGCCACGGTGGCGCGCTGCCGAAGACCACTACCTGGAGACGACACAGCCAGTCGCTCGAGCCGATCTCGTGGTCAAGGGTTACTGACCAGTCACCGCGGTTACGTGGCAGCGCCTGGACGCCCTGCGGGCGGAGCGCTGGTGTCGCGGTAGGTCCACATCTCGGCCAGCCGGCCGTCTTTCAGGCCGATGAGCCAGACCAGGAGTGTGGTCGGGTGTTGTGCGCTCTGGCTGACGGCACCGGCGACGGCGACGAGGTCGTCGTCGCCGAGGATGGCGTCGATCTGGAATCGCAGGTCCGGCTGGGATGCCCGGATCTGTTCGACGGCTTGCTGTACGCCGTGGAGACCGATCACCTCGGGGTGAGAGTGGTCGATCCAGGCGGGATGGAGGGTCTGGGAGGCGATCGAGACGTCACCGGTGTTCCACATCTCGAAGTAGCGTGCGGCGAGCTGCTGGGATGACAAGGCGCCACTGCTGGTCATCGGCACTCAGTTCCGTTCAGGAGGTTCGTCAGGCTGCTGCGGTCTGGGGTTTCGCTTCAGGTCGCTCCATGAGTGTCCCGCCGGCAAAGGTCGCCCCCGCCGTGGACCTGCGACCACTCAGCTGTGGGCGACCCGACGGAGGAATCGTTCGCCCATCTCAGCTACCTCGTCGGCCGTCCACTCCAGGGCTGGAGCTGCGATCGTGACCTCCGCCATGGCCATGCCTGGTACGTCCGAGTCACGCCAGCCGGCGGCGAACCACACCTTCTCCTCGGCCGCCAGGCCCAGTGTCGCGTCGTCGAGAGCAGCCGCGGCGAAGGGCAGCCAGAGCCGGAACTGGTGCGTGTGCGGTGGCTCCGGGAATACCCGGGCACCTGGAAGCGATGCGAGGGCCGCGGCAACCGTCCGCGCGTGGCTTACGTACTGGGATATCCGCGGCAGTTCACGGTCGAGTCCGACGAGCGCGCTCATGGCAGCCGGCCACTGCTGGGCCAGCGTCCCGCCATAGCGGTGCCGCCACGCTCGGGCGTACGACGCGAGCTCCGACGAACCCGCCAGCGCCGCGCCGCTGATACCCCCGAGCGTCTTGTAGAACGACACGTACGTACTGTCGGCGAGCTCCGCGATCTCGGCAAGCGAGTGCGCCAGGAAGGGAGTCGACTCCCAGATCCGTGCCCCGTCCACGTGCATCCGGGCACCCATCGCCCGCGCGGCCGCCGAGACGGCGACCAGCTCGTCCCAGGTGGGCAGCACGAATCCTGCATCGCGTAGCGGAAGCTCCACGACGACCGTGCCGACGGGTTCGGCCAAGGCGGAGATCTCGTCCGCGGTGGGATTGCGACGCGCGGTCGTCGGAGCGATGCCGCGCAGTCCGGTCAGCTGCGCGTAGGCATGACGCTCGTGGACCTCCTGGTGGCCGAGCGGGTGCAACGCGACGCCGGACCGACCGGTGAGCTCGGCACCGTAACGCAAGGCGACCTGTTGGGCCATCGTGCCGGTGGGGAAGAAGACGGCGGCGGGAGTTCCCAGGAGCGCCGCGACCCGCTCCTCCAGCGCGACCATCGGCGCGTCGTTGTAGAAGCGTGGAACTGCGTCGAGGTCGCCGCCGGCAGCAAGGTCGTCGAGCCGCTCCCGCATGGTCCTGGGGCGGACCCCGGAAAGGATGCGGTCGCAGTCGCGCAGCGCGGCCGATCGGCGCAGCGCGGTCGCATCCGCGTCGTCCACCGAAGAGTCCGAAGGCACCAGGAGATCGTCCCACATCACCCTGCCCGCCCGGTTCGAACGAACCCACGAGCGCAGGCGGGCCGGTCGGACTCTGCGCGCTGCTGCATCCGCCACCCGGACCCGGCCGATGCGCCGACCCGTACACCACGGCCACGTGGCGAGTACGCCGAATGCTTCAGGCGTTGAGATAGGTGAGGACAGCCAGGACCCGCCGGTTGTCGTCGTCCGACGGGTGGCATGTCCGAGCTTCGAGAAGATGTTGTTGATGTGCTTGCTGACCGCCTTCTCCGTGACGAAGAGACGGCCGGCGATCGCGGCGTTGGAGCGGCCCTCGGCCATCAGCGCGAGCACCTCGCGCTCCCGTGCGGTGAGCAGGTCGAGCGGCTCGTCGGCGGACGCTCTGGCCAGCAGCTGGGCGACCACCTCAGGGTCCATCGCGGTGCCGCCTGCGGCCACCTGGCGTAGTGCGTCGACGAAGTGGCGCGACGTCGGACACCCGGTCCTTGAGCAGGTAGCCGACGCCGCCGACGCCGTCGGACAGCAGTTCGCGCGCGTAGAGCTGCTCGACGTGCTGGGAGAGGACCAGGACCGGCAGGCCCGGGGATCTGCGCGCGGGCCTTGATGCGCGGCCTGCAGGCCCTCGTCGGTGAACGTGGGCGGCAGGCGTACGTCGACCACGGCGACGTCGGGTCGGTGCTCGGCGAGTGCGCGGAAGCAGCGCCGGGCCGTTGTCGACGGCCTCGACCACCTCGAAGTCGAACGCGTCGAGCAGCCGGATCAGGCCGTCCCGGAGGAGGGCGAGGTCCTCGGCGATGACAACACGCACGGCAACTCCATGGTTACGACAGTCGGCCCGCCGTGCGGGCTGGTCGACGGTCAGCGTGCCGTCGAAGCGGCGAGGCGATGTTCGATCCCCGTCAGGCCGGTGCCGGTGCCGGGTCGGCGCCGCCGTGTCCGTCGTCGCGTACGAGGATCCGGAGTCGGCCGTCCGCGTGCCAGAGCCGGATCCGGCTCGGGTGGCGCCGCTGTGCTTGAAACGTTGGCAGCGCCTCGGCGACTGCGAAGTAGGCGGCCGACTCCACCGGTGGCCCGGGCCGGCCGGGGAGGTCCACGCCGACCTCGACCGGCACCGAGACGGTCAGCGCCAGTGCCTGGACGGCACCGGCGAGGCCGCGTTCGGCAAGCACCGGCGGATGGATGCCGCGGACCAGGTCACGTAGCTCGACCAGCGCCTGCCCGCTCGCCTCCCGGGCCTCGGCCAGCAGCCGCTGGGCGGCCTCCGGGTCGCCGATGCATCAACTCCTCGGCCAGTCCGAGGGTCATGCTCACCGCCACGAGCCGGGCTTGTGCGCCGTCGTGCAGGTCACGTTCGATCCGCCGCAGCTCGGCGGCCTGCGCGTCGACCGTGCCGGACCGGCTCGCGGCGAGCTGCTCGACCCGCAGGGTGAGGGCCGCCGCCCGGGTGGGCCGGAGGAACACGCGGGCGAGAGTGACCTGCGTACGAAGTAGCCGTCTGCACAGGACCAGGCCGAGTCCCAGGATTGCCGCACCCTGGGGCAGGACCAGCACGTAGTCGACGGGATGGTCGATCGGCCAGCTGGCGGCGTAGCCGTACCCCGGGGCGACGGCCGCGATCAGCAGCGGCAGCAGGAAGACCCCTTCGACGCCGTAGAGGACCACGGCCGCGGGTACGAGGCCGAGGAGCAGGCTGGTCGGAAGCGTGAGCAGGAGCCAGCCCAGGTCCCGCCAGGTCGCCGGGTCGGCGACGACCCAGCGGAACCGCCGCCAGCTGCCGAGCGGCGCCCCCTCGGGCATCGGCTGGTAGGGCACCGGGATCACGACGCCGAACCAGTTCGCGGCCGTACGCCGATAGAGGTTGGCCAGCGCGCGCACCGGTTCGGCGACGACGGGTACGGCGACCAGCCCGACGCCGAGCGGCACCAGGGCGAGGGACAGCAGCGTGAGCACGATCAGTGCGGTGTGCGCTGGTACCGCGATCGCGTAGAACAGCAGCCCTCGCCCTGCGGCGACGGTGCCCTTCCAGATCCAGTCGGTGCGCACGCTGCCATCCTCACCCACGACGCGGAGGGCCCGGTCGAGGGCCCCGCGGATCACGGTCACCCGGCCGGCGACGCGAGCACGTCGACGGGTCGGCCCCGCATCGCCGCGTGCGCAGCGACCGCCGTCACCGGCCAGACGATCAGGAACACGGCGCCGATCACCGCGAGGCAGACCCACACCGGGCCCGTCGGGAGGATGGATCCCGAGGCGAGCGCGGTGGGTACGACGGTGAACGCCGCGACCGCCGTACCCACCGCGATCCCGGCCGCGGCCATGACCCCGCCCTCGACGAGGAGCATCCGCCGTACCTGCCGCCTGGTCGCCCCGGCAAGCCGTTGCAGCGCGAACTCCTGACGCCGGGACAGCACGGCGACGGCGAGCGTGTTGACCGAGGCCACCGCCGCGTACGCGATCGCGAGCCCCGCGATCAGGTAGTTGATCCAGGCCTGTACGCCCGAACCGGCGGCGAACGTCGACTCCACCAGGTCCTGGTCGCCGACACTGGTGCCCGGCCAGTCCACCAACCGGGTCCGGATCGCATCGATCACCGCGTCGCGGTCCTCGCGGGGTTCGGCGCGGACCAGGACCTGCGTCGGAATGCCCGCCGTCGTGTGCGCTGCCAGCAGGTCCGCCGGCAGGACGACACTGGCGTAGTGGCGCCCGCTGTCCAGCAGCGCCACGACCTTGGTCCGCACCCGTGCGCCGTCGCCGAGCCGCATCGTGAGGCGATCGCCGAGCCCGATCCCGAGATCTCGAGCTTCCCGCTGGGGCACCGCCACGGTCTGTCCGGTCAGCTGGCGCAGCGACCCGGCGACGACGGGAACCGCGAGGATCGACGCGCGGTCCGGCGCCTGGACCCCCAACAGCGTCGAGGGGTCACTGCCCTTGGAGTCGTAGGGCTCCTCGATCCAGCCATGGCTCGACACCAGCGCGGACACCTCCGCGACGCCGGAGGTGCGGCGTACGCGTTCGAGCAGGTCGGGTCCGATGCCGCCGGCCGAGGTGACCACGGCGTCCGCCTGGACCTGGGCGGCGGATGCCCTGGTGGCCGCCTCGTCCAGGGTGGTCTGGGAGTAGATGTTGCCGAGCGCGATCGACACACCCAGCGTGAGCGGCGTCAGCACCGCGGCGAACTGGACTCCCCGTGCCCGCAGGTTGCGGGTGGCGAGGATGCCGCTTCGGCCCGTGATCCGGTGGAGGGCGGCCGAGCATCGGCCCACCAGCAGGTCGATGAGCTCCGGACCGAACAGCGCGACGGCGACGGCGCCGGTGAGCACCGCCGGTCCACCGACGGCAGCGGCAAGCTCTGGGCCCAGGAACACCGTCGTCACCGCCAGCCCTGCCGTACCCACGGCGAACACCGCCGCGAGCAGTCGGCGGACCGGACCGACGTCGACCGGCGGAAGCGTCGCCTCCGCCAGCGCCTGGATCGGCATCGCCCTGGCGGCGGGAAGCGCCGCGACACCGGACGCCACCCGTGCGGACACGAGCGAGACGACAGCTCCGGCCGCGAAGGGAACGATGCCCAGCCGGAACTCCAGCGTCTCCGGCACCAGCCCCTGGCTCGTGCTCAGCGAGAAGATCCACTCTCCTGCCAGCTTGCCGAGCGCACAGCCTCCGACCGTGGCGAGCACCGCCACGACCATCGTCTCGATCACCACGGTCCGGTAGACCTGCCGCGGCGTGGCACCCGCTGCCCGCAACAGCGCGAGCTCGCGGCCACGTTGGCGTACGGACAGACTGATCGTCGCCGACACCACGAGCGCCATCACCACCGCCACCATGCCGCCGAAGATGCTGGCCAGCAGGATCAGGGGCAGCCGACTGCCCTCGACGCCCGCGAACTCCGCGGCGCCCCGGTCGTCGCCGGTACGCACGGTCAGGTTCGCCGGCAGGGCGGCGGAGAGCCGCCGCGCCAGGTCGTCGACGCGTACGCCTCGGTCGGGGAGGACCCCGAGGGCATCCACCGTGCCCGTGCGTGGCACGAGCCGTCGTACGTCGGAGGTGGAGAAGAACACCGCGGACGCATCGACCTGGCGACCGGGCGCCGCGACTCCGGCGACGGTGAAGGTCTCCGGACGACCGGCGACCATGAGCGTGAGCGGGTCCCCCGGCTCGGCGCCCACCCGGTTCGCCGTTCCGGCGTCCACCACCACCTGGCCACGGCCGGTGGGTGCGGTCCCGTCGCGCAGTGTGTACGGCGTGAGCACGGCGGACGCCCAGTCATGCCCGGAGACGACGTGGGCGGTGTCGTCCGACGGCCGGTCGCTCACGACGACCGCCGGGACGGACACGTCGGGTACCACCCGGTCGACTCCGGCCACCGCGGCGATCGCGGTCGCGGCCTCCGGGCCGACCCGCGGCCGTTCGGGATAGGCGACGGTCTCCGACTCCTGGTCCGGCAGCTTGAAGCCGGCCGGTCCGGTGACGACGATCGGCGCGCCGCTGAGGCGCTGCGGCGGCGCATCGAGCCGGATCGCCGACTCGAAGAGCCCGCCGCAGGCGACCAGGAGTGCGCCCCCGACCAACACCGCGACGAACGTGGCGAGGGATGCCGCCGCCCGGAACTGCAGGCTGGCCAACGCAAGCCGTCTCATCGGACAACCTCCGTCACTCGGTTGCGGCTCGCGTCCGCTGCCGGGTCCGCGAGCCGAGCCAACTGCCCGGCGACCGCCGCGGTCGTGGGCGACGGGAGCCGCGCGACGAGCCGCCCGTCGACGAGGAAGAGCACCTGGTCGGCGTACGACGCGGCGACCGGATCGTGCGTCACCATCACGATCGTCTGACCCAGGTCGGCGAGCTGCCGCAGCAGACCGAGCACCTCGGCCGCCGTCTGGGTGTCGAGCGCTCCGGTCGGCTCGTCGGCGAACGTCACCGCCGGCCGGCTCGCCAGCGCCCGGGCGATCGCAACCCGCTGCTGCTGACCCCCGGAGAGCTGGCCGGGACGATGCCGCACCCGGTCGCGCAGGCCCACCCGGTCGATGACCTGCGACACCCAGGCGCGGTCGGTGCGGCGCCCGGCGAGCAGCATCGGGAGGGTGACGTTGTCCCAGACGCTCAACGCCGGCATCAGGTTGAACGACTGGAAGACGAAGGCGACGCGATCCCGGCGCAGTTCCGTCAGCGCGGTCTCGTCGAGGCCGGCGAGCGCGGTGCCGGCCAGGGTGACCGAGCCCGAGGTCGGCCGGTCCAGTCCGGCCGCGCAGTGCAGCAGCGTGCTCTTGCCGGAGCCCGAGGGCCCCATCACGGCGGTGAACGTCCCGGCCGGGAAGTCGACCGTGACGCCGGCGAGGGCGGTGATCTCGTTGCCGCCCCGTCCGTACGTCCTGCGGACTGCATCCAGCCGGACCGGTGCTTCCATCGGCGTGGTCACGGTGTCCTCCGGCTGTTCGCAGCGGCCGGGTCGACCGTCCGGTACGCGGACTCGGTGATCCACCACAGCGCACCGACGACCAGACCGCCGACCATCATCGTCCAGAGCCACCACGGGTCGACGAGGCGCAGGCCGATCGTGCAGATCAGCATCCACACGACGAACTCGACCAGGCTCACGGCCAGCCACACCGCGGTGGCCACCCGGCACACCGAGCGGGCAGCTATCAGCTTGCGGGGAAGGTCGTCGGAGGGTTTCTCGTCGGGACGCCACAACGCGCCCCAGGCCATCGACGCCAGATCGGATACTGCGCTCATCGGAGTCCTCCCGTTCGGCTCACGCCGTTCGCGGTGTCGTTGTGGGTGGTGGAAGTCGTGCTGGAAGTGGTGCTGGAGGTGGTGTTGTTGCGGAGGTCGTGGAGCGGGTCGGCGTCGAGGACCATCAGGTCGGCGACTCCAGCCCGCAGCACATTTCGGCGGGACAACTCCCGGCGGGAAAGATCACTGGACACGTTTTTCTCCTCGGTAGGACGTGTGTCCAATGCTTCTTCGCGGAAGGCGCGAACTCAGGAGCGCAGGCACCACATCCACGGTGGTGCTAGCACCACCGTCGCGAGGGAGCCGTAAGCCTCGGCTGGCGTGAGAGTCGCAGGTAGAGTGCCTGGACAGGCCGTCCGGTACTGCCTGGGACAGGCCGTCCGGGATCCTTCTCCACCAGGTGTCGGGGACTCGAATCACCCCGGGGGACGCCCTGTCCGACCTCTCCGAAGCCTAGGAGCGGACCGATGCCGCGCGATCCCCACATCCCCGACGCGTTCGACGTCTACACGGTCGTGGTCCTGCGGCGGCCGGCTGATGCGCCGGAGCTGTCGGACGAGGAGCTCGACGCGCTCCAGACCCGCCACCTCGCCTACCGCGCCGAGCTGGGACGGCAGGGCGTGGTGGTCACGAACGGGCCGTTCGACGAGCAGAGTGACCCGTCCTATCGCGGCATGTCGATCTTCGCGTGCGATGCCGCCGAGGCCGCACGGCTGTCGGACGGCGACCCCTCCGTCGTGGCGGGGAGGCTCGCCTACGACGTGATGGAGTGGTGGGTGCGCGCCGGCTCGCTCGCCTTCCCGCTCACCGACCGACCGGTGGGCGAGCGCCGGTCGATGCCCGACGACTGACGCGAACCTGCCGACGTGACCGTCGCCGGTTCAGCCGGTGGGCTCGAGTTCCTCCAGCTCGTCGTACGACACGTCCTGCGAGTCGTCCGGCGTCGCCTCGAGGCTCTTGTCGGCACCCCGCGGCATCCGCAGCGCGGTCGCGACCACCACGATCGAAACCAGTGCGCCGACCAGGAACGCCAGCCGCATCCCGCCGAGCTGGGCGAGGTCGTCAGCGACTCCGTTGGTCGTCAGCTGGTTGGCGCGCAGGGCCATCACGGTCACCGCCAGCGCGGTGCCGAACGCCGCGGCGACCTGCTGCAGGGTGGCCACCATCGAACTGCCGTGGGAGTACAGGTGCGGCGGCAGGGCACCCAGCCCGATCGTGAAGACGGGGGTGAAGACCGCGGCCAGCGACAGCATCAGGAGCATGTGCAGCCCGAGCACCTGCCAGTACGGCATCGTCATGGACACCTGGGTGAAGCCGGCGAGGGCGGCCAGGATCCCGAAGGAGCCGGGGATCACCAGCACCCGCCCACCGAACCGGTCGAACAACCGCCCGACGATCGGGCCGAGCAGACCCATGGCGAGACCGCCGGGCATCACCAGCAGGCCGGTCTGGAGCGGGCTCAGGCCGCGGAGGTTCTGCAGGTACAGAGGCAGCAGGATCATCGAACCCAGCATCGCCATGAACGCGACCGACATCAGGATCAGGCCCTTGGCGAATGTCGCGTGCCGCAGCGTACGCAGGTCCATCAGAGGCGAGCCGGAGCGCTGCAGACGCAGCTGACGCAGGACGAAGACTCCGACGGCCGCCAGCCCGCCCACGACGAACACGACCGACCGGCCAGCCCCGCCCTCGGCGAACTGGGTCAGTCCGTAGACCAGCCCACCGAAGCCGATGGCAGCCATCATCACGCTGAGCCAGTCGATGGTGCCGTCATGCGGCTGGCCGACGTTCTCCAGGCGACGCAGGCCGAACCACGTCACCGTGCCCGCGATCGGCAACACCAGCAGGAAGAGCATCCGCCACGAGCCGTGCTGCAGGACAAGACCCGAGACTGTCGGTCCCAGCGCCGGGGCTACCGAGATCGCCATGGTCACGTTGCCCATCACCCGGCCCCGGTCGCGCTCCGGCACCACGGTCATCAGGGTCGTCATCAGCAGCGGCATCATCACCGCCGTGCCGACGGCCTGGGTGATGCGGCCGAGGAGAAGCACCTCGAAGGTCGGGGCGGCCGCGGCCAGCGCGGTGCCGGTGAGGAAGACACCCATCGCCGTGGCGTACGCGGCGCGCGTGGAGACCCGCTGGAGGAACCAGCCGGTGACGGGGATGACAGCGGCCATGGTCAGCATGAACCCGGTGGAGACCCACTGCGCGGCCTGCTCGGTGACCCGCAGGTCGGCCATCAGTCGCGGGATCGCGTTGAGCATGATCGTCTCGTTGAGGATCACCACGAACGTCGACAGCATCAGCAGCCGGATCACCGCGGGGGTGCGGCTGGTGCGGGCGCTGCGGCCGGGCGCGGCTGCGGCGGCCGCCAGAGCGCGGTCGGGCCGGTCGGCAGGCATGAGTCCTCGCACGGGGTCGGTGTCGGAGTGGGCGTCGGCAGTGCAGCCGGCATCCCCGCTGCGAGCCTCAATTGTCGTGGTCATGCTAGGTCAGACCGGCATAGCGCCTACAACTCATCGGTACCGACCTGCATTCCTGGACCTGTGCACCCGATTCATCTTGGTTCGGGCGGGCCAACGATCAGTGCGGGGACGATGAGCTATGCCCCTCTGACATAGCGTCAACGGCGCGGGTCCCATGGCCTCCGGCGCAGGGTTCGAGATCGCCTTGCCGCGTCGAGGGCAGGTCTGGCATTCCGGGCATTACCGGACACGCCCTCGGCAGGCTCCGGTGATCTGGCGGGAGGTGTGGACGTCAGGCGGGTGGCCGGCCAAGGAAGTCCAGGAGCAGACCGTTGTCCATCTCGTGGCCGCTGTTCTTCGTGACGTGCATGGAGACCGCGCCGCCCGCGCCCGCGGCCTCGTAGATCCGGTGTAGGCGCTGGAACGCGTCGGGAACGGTCTCGTTGTACGACGCTGATCCGTTGTCGGGGCCGGGTACGTCGAGGCCGCCGTAGTGCACGGCCAGCGGACGTGGCGCGTTCAGGCCCGCGATGTCGGCGCGGTCGAGCCAGTTGAGAACGCCCGGGATACACGGCGCCGGGGCGTTGCCGGACCGGGCGAAGATCGCGGCGAACGAGCCCAGGGTGCCGCTCGCGAAGATGCGTAGTCCATGCGGCAACCCTGCCCTAGCGGTACCCCTTGCAAGAGGCTGGGACACGGCGCGAGGATGCCCGCGTGACGTTCGAGGTCGAGAACTTCAATATCGTTTTCGCCTGCCCCGGCAGCTCCATGGAGAGCTACGACGCCGGAGCCCGGCCGGTCGCGTCGTTCTACGCCGACCTTCTCGGAATGCTGGTCACCCGGGAAGACTGGTTCATGATCTCCAAGGAAGACAGGATCGGCCTGCACCTGGCGTTCGGCGACGGACCAATCGACTACCAGCCGCCGCGCTGGCCGGATCCGGAGCATCCGCAACAGCTGCATCTGGACTTTCCGGTCTCCGACCTCGAGGCCGCGGACGAGCTCGCGATGAACCTGGGCGCGACAAGGCTGCAGGACAAGGGCGACTACCGGTCGTACGCCGATCCGATCGGTCACCCCTTCTGTCTCTACCGCGACCCCACGAACGACGGCCCGGCCGAAAGTCCGCTGTCTGGCAAAGTCGGCCGGGCCGTCTTCGACTGCTTCAGCCCACGCGCACTGGCCTCCTTCTACGCCGAGCTGTTGGAGATGCCCAGACGAATGACGGACTCACCGCAACGGGTGGTCATCGGCCGAGCTGACCCCGGAGACGACGAACGCCTGCCCCCGTTGGCGTTCCAGCACGCACAGTTCCCTGCGCCGCGTTGGCCAGACCCGGCGTACCCACAACAGGTCCACCTCGACATCTGGGTCTCCGACTCACCACAGGCGCAGGACCTCGCGTTGCGGCTCGGCGCGATCCGGCTGCCCGACATCGGCGGCAGTGCCCCGGTGTTCGCCGACCCGGCCGGGCACCCCTTCTGCCTGTGCTCCGAAGGCTCCTGAACGGCGGTGACGAATAGTCCCCCTTGACAGCCACCGCAGCACGGCGATGATTAGCGACATGGCTAAGGAAAGCGTGATCTGCACCTACCGGGTGCGACCTCAGGAAGAAGCACGGTTCGTCGAGCTCCTGCGCGAGCACTGGTCAACCCTGCACGAGCTGCAGTTCGTCACCGACGACGAGCCGCTGGTCCTGCGCGGTGTGGACGAGCCGACCTTCGTGGAGATCTTCGCCTGGGTTGACGGCGGCTTCGCCCAAGCCCACGAGCACCCGGACGTGTTGACCATCTGGGAACGCATGGACCCGCTGCTCGAAGACCGCGACGGCCGTCCTAAGTGGGAGTTCCCGCACTACCTGCGCCAGCAGCTGCACGCTTGAACGCCACCGCGCGGGGACTGCGCGACCTCGAGCAGCTCGACCGGGTGTTCGCCGCGCTCGCCCATCAGTCACGACGCACCATCCTCATGGTGCTGCACCTGCGTGGCGACGAGATGACCTCCGGCGCGATCGCCGCCCGCTTCGACCATTCCTGGCCCACCATCACCCGCCATCTGCGCGTCCTGGAAGACGCTGGCCTGGTCCACGTCGAACTCCACGGCCGCGAACGCGTCTATCGCCTCAACACTGGACCGCTGAACGACGTTGCGCGTGCCTGGCTCGACCGCTTCACCGACGGCGCCGGCGCCTCGAGCGGCCGCAGCTCGGCTCGCCAACGGCGACGGTGAACCGGCAGATCGCACTAGCTCGTGAATCGGCCGGCCGTACGCAGGATTCGAAGAGCGTTGAGGGTGATCATCTCGCTGGGTTGGCCCTTGCGTCCCCAGTCGACGACCTCGTGTTGGTGAGCGAAGCGACTCTCCGGAGGGGCCCACCATTGCCGGTCGGCTGCCCACAGACCGTCCCGCCGGCGTTTGCGTTCGAGCAGATCGACAGCGTCGCGAGCGCGGGGATCGTCGATCTTGCCGATCCTGGCGAGGAACATCAGCACGCCCAGGATGTCGTAGTGCCAGTACGACGGGTAGCCCAGCTTGAGCCACCGGGTATTGATCACCTCGCCGGCCGCTGGCGGATTGGGCCGATGCCGGCCGGCTATACCGGTACCCAGGCTGTAGAACAGGCGGTGTTCGAGGTACAGCTCTGCGGTCCGGTCGGCCGCGGCGGCGGCTGCGGTGTCGCCGGTCGCCTGGGCGTACTCGTGCAGTCCCCACGCTGCCGTTATCGACTCGTGGAAGTTGGAACGGCGCCCTGAGGCGTTGCGGTGACAGTTCCACCCGCCGTCGGGCCACTGCCAGTCAAGCAGCGCCTCGGCCATCCGCTGCATCCGCGGGTCCGCGGCCATCCCCAGCCGAGAGCCGATGACCAAGGCGGCTCCCTCCTCGTTGGTACACACGCGGGGCAGCCCGTTGATGACTTTGGGGCGGAAGCCGTGCTGGCGGCGGTCGAGGTTCGCGTCCAGGAGGTAGTGAGCGGCCGCGACGGCGCGGGACTCGCCTGGTGGGATGGCAAGTTCGACCAACGAGACCAGCCGCCACTGGGTCGACCTCCAGCCGCCGGCAAGACCGGCCGGGACGTATTCGACGCCCACGACATCCTCCGGCCTACGGCTGTTTCCGCGATAGCGGCGAATGACACCGGGCCCGCCGCTGAACGCGCCGTCGCCCCTCTGGCCGGACAACAACGCGGTCACCTTCGGACCCGACATGATCGCGCTCTGGTCGTCGTCGGCCGCCTCGTCGAGGACATCACGACGAGTCAGGAACCGAACCGCCGGCTCGTCCGAGCCGAGTAGCCACTTCACCGCAGATATGTGACCCGTCGTCACATCGTTCCCCTCACGCCGTCGCACCTCCCCCGTCCACCCAGGGTCTGGGCGCGTGGGTTCCGAGTGTGGCAGGCGTACGCGACATCTTGTGTCCGGTAGCCGCCGGAACGACGTTTGTTGGACTCCTCGCCGTCCTGGCATCGTTCGGCTTCATGCCGGAGATCGAGGAACAGCTACGCCAGGCCCTGACGGTCGATCGTTACCCGCGATCTGCTGCGTACGACCCGCAGTGGGTGATCGACAACCTGATGGGCCCCCACCCACTCTGGCTGGCCGAGTCGCTGACACACGTGCTGCCGCTCCGCGCGGGTATGCGGGTGTTGGACCTGGGCTGCGGTACGGCACTGACGTCGATCTTCCTGGCCCGCGAGTTCGGCGTGCAGGTCTGGGCCGCCGACCTGTGGACCAAGCCGACCGAGAACTGGCAGCGCATCCAACAAGCTGGCGTGGCCCACCAGGTCCACCCCCTCCACACCGACGCCCGGGCCCTTCCGTTCGCCGACGAGTTCTTCGACGCCGTCGTCAGCTTCGACGCCTACCAATACTTCGGCACCGACGCGCTCTACCTGCCGTACTGCCTGAGGTTCCTCAAGCCCAGCGGGTCCATCGGCATCGTCGTACCCGGTCTTCGGCTCGAGCCCGGCGCAGTGCTGCCGCCCTACCTGGTCACCCGATGGGTCCCGGATATGTGCAGCTACCTCAGTCCGGACTGGTGGCGCAGTCACTGGGAACGAACCGGCTTGGTGAACGTCGAGATCGCAGACATGATCCCCGGCGGCTGGGAAGACTGGCTGCGCTGGCTGGATGCGTGCGATCTGGTCGGACGCGGCTACGAACCAGACGCCACGATGCTCCGCGCCGACGGCGGCAAGCTACTCGGCTTCAGCCGAGTCGTAGCCCACCGCACGTCAGATTCTGCGCGCGGCGGGGATCTCCTGGCAGGCGACCAAGACGTGGAAGGGGTCGCTCGATCCTGACTTCGCGGTGAAGATGGCCCAGATCTTGGACCTGTACGACCATCCGCCGGCTGATGGGCGGGTGATCTGTGTCGATGAGTTCGGGCCGCTGAACCTGCAACCCAGGCCGGGCAGGGGATGGTTCCCCGCCGGGCATGCAACCAGGCTGCGGGCTACCTACACCCGCACCGGTGGAGTGCGGCACATGTTCGGCGGGCTGGACCTGGCCTCGGGGCAGATGTTCTTCCGGTTCCGTGACCGTAAACGCTGGCAGGAGTTCGGCGACTTCGCCCGACAGCTTCGTCGCCGGTTCCCGACCGGGAAGCTGTACCTGGTGGTGGACAACTTCTCCCCGCACAAGAAGGACAAGATCGCCACCTGGTGTGAGCAGAACAACGTCGTACTGGTCTTCACCCCCTCCAACGCCTCCTGGCTGAACCGGATCGAAGCCGAGTTCACCCACCTGCGCTACTTCACCCTCAACGGCAGCGACTACCCCAGCCACACCGCGCAAGAAGCCGCCATCTCCGGCTACATCCGATGGACCAACCAGCGAGCCAAACCCAAGACCAAGTTCGCCATCGGATCCAAAATCCGCCAGCCCGATTACCTACCCAACGTTGCTTGACGAGGCCTAGCTCGGGTCTGGGCTCGGGTCTGGGTCCAATCGCGACGCATCCTGAAACCGGTGGACGACCCTGGCAAGGGGTGATCGAATCGGCTGCCATGAGTGACGTCGACGCTCGAGCGGTGACCGTCCCTGCAAGGCTGCGTGATGCGCTCCTCGGGAGCCAGGTTGAAGGGGCTCGCGAGTGGGTGGACCGGGTGCCCGGACTGGTCACTGAGCTGTTGGAGCGCTGGTCGTGCGTCATCGCCGGGTCGGTCATGGCCGGGTGGGGCGGAATCGTGGTGCCGGTGCGACGGGTGGATGGCAGCGGCGCCATGTTGAAGGTCTCGCCACCGACCGAGGGCCAGCCCTTTGAAGCGATGACGCTGGCGGCCTGGGCGGGGCGGGGAGCGGTGCTGTTGTTGGAGCGCGACGACGCCAACTACGCAATGCTGCTCGAACAACTCCACCCGCACTCGTTGGCCACCGTGGCCGACGCAGACGAAGCCATATCCATCGCCGGGCGGCTGGCCCGACGACTCGCTGTCCCCGCACCGCCCGAGCTGCCCCGGATGCAGCCGACACTGCAGGAGTGGGCGATCGAGCTTCCCGCCATGTCGGCGGCCGCGGGTCATCCGCTTCCCGCCCGAGTCGTCGATGCCGCCGTCGCGACCTGCGCGGACCTGGGTCCGGACCAACCCGAGACCATCCAGCACGGCGACCTCAGCCAGCACAACGTGCTCCGTGGGACGCGCGAGGACTGGCTTGCCATCGACCCCCAGGGCTATGTCGGCGAGATCGCGTTCGAGTGTCTCACCCACCTACGCGATCGCTGGAACGAGTTGCGAGACCTGCCCGACCCGGCCCGAGGCCTCCGTAGGCGGATCGAGATCTTCGCCGACGCCGCCGAGATCGACGTGGCGAGGGCACGGCGCTGGACCCAAGCCAGAGCGGTTCAAACGCGCGTCCGAGGACCCTACGACATCCCCCGGGACGACGGCGGCCTGCACGACTGGATGGCCACCACACTCGCCGGCTGACCACCGAGGGAGGGATGGGGCGTGAATGCAGCGTGGATGCCGCGCGACCAGTGGGACAGGCTCGTTCTCGGTGAGGACTGCCCGCTGTGCCACGACATGGAGGCCCGCATGTGGTCGGCGCGCAGGTAAGGCCGTACACCGTGCGCTCGGAGCCGACAAGATGAACTACCTCCTGCTCGGCAATGGCCAACCGCACACCCACTGCCACCTGGTTCCCCGCTACTACGGTGACCCAGCACCCGGCCGACCGTTCCTACCCGTGCAGCCCGTGCGCGCCAGCGAGAGTGCGCTCCTGGATCGCGTGGTGCGGATTCGGGCAGCGCTCTAGATCGTTTCGCGGCCTGCCCTCATTCGTCTGCGGCGGGCGGCTGGCTCGGTGGCGGGTCAGGCCGTCCGGCCGGCGGCGCGGTGAGGCCCACGGATTCTTTCGGGCGTGCTGTCGATTTCGGCTGGTCCCGTTCGCCGTACCTGGTGCGGGCGTCACCACCGGCGCCCGACCGAACGTACGAACGAACGAGCGAAGGAAACGACATGCGGAAACTGATGGTGACCACGTTCATGTCCCTGGACGGTGTCATGCAGGCGCCGGGCGGCCGCGACGAGGACCAGCGACGGCGGGTTCGCGCACGGCGGCTGGGCCGTCCCCCACATCGACCAGCGGTTCATCGAGCGGTACCCGCGACGACCGGCCGGGCCGGCGCGCTGCTGCTCGGCCGCAGGACCTACGACATCTTCGCCGCCACCTGGCCGCTGGCCGAGGCGGACGACCCGATCGGCGCGAAGATGAACAGCGATGCCGAAGTACGTCGCGTCTCGGACGCTCGACACCGTGTCGTGGCAGAACTCGACCCTGCTCACCGGCGACGTCGCCGAGGCGGTGCGGCAAGCTCAAGCAGGGAGAGGGCGGTGAGATCCAGGTCCACGGCAGCGGCGACCTGATCCAGACGCTGATCGCGGCACGACCTCGTCGACGAGTTCCACCTGCAGGTCTTCCCCGTGCTCCTCGGCTCCGGCAAGCGGCTCTTCGCGGAGGGCACCGTCCCGGCCGGCCTCAAGCTGGTCGACACCACGATGTTGAGCACCGGCGTCATCGTCAGCACATACGCGCGCGATGGCACGGTCGAGTACGGTGCGATGGGCCCGGAGACCGGTAACTGGTGACTATCCGAGGCGACGAGACAGGACAGGACGAAGCCATGCCGCAGTACGCGATTCTGATCTACGAGAAGGAAACTCCCGGAGGGGTCGCCGACATCCCGCCCGAGGTGATGGAGGCCAACATGCGCGCCGGGGAGAAGATCGCCGCGATGGGCGCGCGCGTCGTCCACGAGCAGGCGCTGCAACCCAGCGCGACCACCCGGACGATCCACAAGAACGGCCTGGTCACCGACGGTCCGTTCCTGGAGAGCAAGGAGGTGATCGCCGGGTTCTTCGTGGTGGAGGCCAGCCGACCTCGAGCAGGCGGTCGCCATCGGCAAGCTGCTCCCGATCATGGACGGCGCCGTCGAGGTGCGGCCGCTGCTCGAGATGTGACGGTGCGCGCGGCGTGACGGGTGGCGAGGTGGGACAGCGGGCCAGGAACGGTCCGACAGGCGGTCGCCGACGCGCACCGTCGCGAGTGGGCCGCCGTGCTCGCCGCGACGGTGCGCGTCACCCGCGACCTCGACCTGGCCGAGGAATGCGTCCAGGACGCGTACGCCGACGCGCTCGACGCCTGGGCGCGCGACGGCGTGCCGGCCAGGCCTGGTGCCTGGCTGACCACCGCGGCCCGGCACAACGCGCTCGACGCCCTCCGCCGGGCCAGCAACCTGCGTTCGAAGCTGCACTGCTGGTGGAGCCGACGCCGACCGACACCGATCTCCGGCCGACCCCTCGGCCGACCCGGTGGTGCCCGACGACCGCCTACGGCTGGTGTTCCTGTGCTGCCACCCGGCGCTGGCCGCCGAGGCACAGGTCGCGCTGACGCTGCGGCTGGTCTGCGGCGTGACGACCCCGGACATCGCGGCGGCGTTCCTGGTCTCCGAGCCGACCATGGCGGCCCGGATCACCCGGGCGAAGAAGAAGATCGCGTCGGCGCGGATCCCGTTCCGGATGCCCGCTCCCGCGGCACTGCCGGACCGGTTGGACGCCGCTCTCACGGCGATCCACCTGCTCTTCACCACCGGGCACACCGCACCGGCGGGAGCCGCGCTCACCAGGAACGACCTCGCCGACGCACGCGCTCGACCTGGCCCGCCTGCTGCGCGACCTGATGCCGGACGAGCGAGAGGCACAAGGACTCCTCGCGCTGCTGCTGGCCAACCACGCCCGCCGGGCCACCCGCACGACTCGCCGACGGGCGCCTGCTGCTGCTGGAGGAACAGGACCGTTCGGCCTGGGACTCCGGACGCCATCGCCGAGGCGCACACCTGGTCCAGGGCGCGCTCCGAGGTGGTAGCCCTGGCCGGTTCGCCTTGCAGGCCGCGATCGCGACGCTGCACGCGACCGCACCGACCTACGGCGACACGGACTGGGCGCAGATCCTCGTGCTCTACGACGAGTTGTCGAACATCTGGCCGTCACCGGTGGTCGCGCTCAACCGGGCCGTGGCGGTCGCGATGGTCGCGGGCCCGGCGACCGCGCTGGCCGAGATCGAGG
Organism: uncultured Actinomycetota bacterium; assembly: GCA_963721745.1. Classification (GTDB taxonomy): domain Bacteria; phylum Actinomycetota; class Actinomycetes; order Propionibacteriales; family Actinopolymorphaceae; genus Thermasporomyces. Next base: position 116,951 of record CAVRKO010000015.1, read on the forward strand.
CTCTGGAGCACGAGCCGCAGCTCGCCGGCGTACCACTACCTGCCGGCTGTCAAGGCCGACCTGCTGCGCCGCATGGGCCGGAATGCCGACGCCGCGGCCGCGTACGAACGTGCGATCGCCTTGGCAGACAACGACACCGAACGCGCCTTCCTCGCCAGCCGGCTCGCCGAGACGGATCGGAACTAGGGTCGCCCTCATCGAACGCCTCCGCCGCCGGACCTCACGGGGTGGGAGCGTGGTGTCCTCGTGCGAGGAGTGCTGGCGGTGGGGCGGCCAGCGCGGCGGCGGCGTCGCTGACGGGTAGCTCTACCAGGGCTTCGCACGCGGGTTCGGCGCATTCGCAGTCGAAGGTGCGGATGACCGTGCCGGCATCTCCCGGTACAGGGGCTCGCGCATCCCAATTTTATTGCGTTTCTCCGTGTCGCCCGGCGGGCTACGGTGGTGCGCCTCGCGTACCCCGTTCACGCCGTCCGCATCAGCGCAGGGGGAAATCTGGCATGGGTTGGATCCGGCGGTTGGTTGCCTACTGCTGGCGGTCACGCCAGGCCGTGCTGCTCGGTCTGGTCGGATCGCTCGGCGTGACCGGCGTCGCCGTTCTGACACCGCTGGTCGTCCGGCAGGTGGTCGACGAGGTCATCCTGGCCGAACGCCAGCCGCTCGCTCCCTGGTTGGGCCTGCTCGTGCTCGCCGGGGTGGGCCGCGCAGGTTTCGCCTTCCTGCGCAGGTGGAACGGCGGCAAGGTCCACTACGGCCTCGAATACGACCTGCGCATGGATCTGTTCAGGTCCCTGCAGTATCTCGACGGAGCCCAGCAGGACCGGCTGCGCACCGGGCAGGTGGTGAGTCGGTCGGCATCCGACGTGACGCTGATCGAACGGTTCGCATCGATGATGCTGCTGCTCGTGGCAAGCGCGGTGCAGTTCGTTGCGGCGCTGGTCATCATGGTCGTCCTGTCGCCCCTCCTGACCTGCGTGGCGCTGGTGATCATCCCGATCGTGATCATCGTCAGCAGGCGCTCCACCTCCGCCTTCTTCCCCGCAACCTGGGAACAGTCGCAGCGCCGTGGCGAGGTGGCCGGGATCGTCGAAGCGGCCGTGTCGGGCGTACGAGTCGTCAAGGGGTTCGGTCAGGAGCATCGCGAACAGCAGAAGCTCGAAGGCGCCGCGACGGCAGTGTTCGGAGCCGGCATCCGGGTCAACCGGCTCGGCGCCACCTACTTTGCGTTCTTCCGTGGAATGCCCGTGCTGGGCCAGGTCGGCATCCTGGCCGTGGGTGGCTACCTGGCACTGCGCGGTGGCATCTCCCTCGGAACATTCATGGCGTTCGCCACCTACCTGGGCTCGATGATCGGCCCGCTGATGATGCTGACCGGCCAGATCACCCAGGCGCAGACCACCAAGGCCGCGGCAATCCGCGTCTTCGAGATCATCGACGCCCGCCCGACGGTCACGGACGCCCCGGGTGCCGGCGACGCACCGGCCGGCGCGGTTCCGATCGAGTTCGACCGTGTGACCTTTGGCTACGACCCGGACAACCCGGTGCTGCGGGAGGTGTCGCTTCGGGTCGACCCCGGCGAGACCCTCGCGTTGGTGGGCGGGGCGGGCTCGGGCAAGTCGACGGTCACCATGCTCCTGGCGAGGTTCTACGACCCGTGGAACGGCTCCGTGCGGCTTGGTGGCCAGGACATCCGCCAGCTGTCGATGAGCTCGCTGCGGCGGCGCATGGGCATGGTGTTCGAGGACAGCTTCCTGTTCTCCGACACGATCCGGGCCAACATCGCGTTCGGTCGTCCGGACGCCACCGACGAGGAGGTGCTCGCCGCAGCCCGGGCCGCAGAGGCGGACCGGTTCGTCCGTGACCTGAACGACGGCTACGACACCGTGGTCGGAGAGCGCGGCCTCACGCTGTCCGGCGGGCAGCGGCAGCGGATCGCGCTGGCCCGGGCGATCCTGGCGGATCCTCACGTCCTCGTGCTCGACGACGCCACGTCGGCGGTCGATGCCGGTGTCGAAGCCGAGATCCACGCCACGTTGCGGCACGTGATGCGGGGACGTACGACGATCCTCATCGCCCACCGGCGCAGCAGCATCCAGCTGGCCGACCGGATCGCGGTGTTTCACCATGGCCGGGTCGTCGACGTCGGGACCCACGAGGAACTGATCGGACGCTGCGCGCGCTACCGCCTGCTGCTCACCGGCCATGACGACGAAACCGATGGTGCCGTACTGGACGCCGGGCTGGAGGGTGTCACCCTCGCCGACGATCAGGGCCGGCCGGACGCCGTCCGCACCACGTCGGCGTACACGCCGGAGCTGTGGTCCAAGCCACCCGCGGACGACCTGGCCGGGATCGGTGCGCTGGGCCAGTCGACTCTGCCGCCGGACCAGCAGGCGAAGGTCGCGGCTCTGCCGGCCGTCCGGGAGACGCCCGCCGTCGATGTCGAGTTGGCACGGCGCGCCGAGCCGAGGTTCAGCCTGCGGCACCTGTGGCGACCGTTCCGTACGGGCATCCTGCTCAGCACGGCGCTGGTCACCGTCGAGGCCGCGCTCGGTCTCGCGGTGCCACGGCTGACCCAGGCGGGCATCGACCAGGGTGTCACCCGGGGCGCTGTGAGCGTGCTTCTCCTCCTGTCGGGGTTCGCACTGGTGACCGTGGCGGCGGGCTGGGTCGTGACCACGGCGAACGTGTGGACCGTCGGGCGAAACGGCGAGCGGGTCATGTACTGGCTCCAGGTGAAGATGTTCGCGCACCTGCAACGGCTCGGACTCGACTTCTACGAGCGCGAGCGGGGCGGGCAGGTAATGACACGCCTCACCAGCGACGTCGACGCGGTACGGGTGTTCATCCAGGGCAGCCTCGGCGCGGTCGTCGTCGCGGCGTTGACGTTCGTCGGCGTGCTGGGCGTGATGGTCCAGATCAGTCCGCCGCTGACCATGGCGGCGGTGACGCTCGTACCCGCCTTCGCCCTGGCCGTCGCGCTCTACCGGAAGGTGTCGAACAAGGCCTACGACGAGGCCCGGGACCAGCTGAGCATCGTCAACGCCAGCTTCCAGGAGAACATCGCGGGGATCCGGGTCGCGCAGGCGTACGGACGCGAGGCTCGGAACATCGAGGACTTCCACGACCTGGCCAGCGGCCTATTGTCGCGGCGCCGTCGCGCCCAGACCCACCTGACCTGGTTCTTCTCCCTCACCGAACTCGCCGACGAGCTGGCGGCGGCGATCGTGCTCGGTGTCGGCGCCGGGCTGGTGGCGTCGGGAGACCTGACCGTCGGGGGGATCATCGCGTTCCTGCTGTACGTCACCATGTTGTTCTCACCGATCCAGCAGTTCTCCCAGGTCGTCGACGGCTATCAACGGGCCAAGGTCGGCATCCGCCGGATTAGCGAGTTGCTGCGTACGCCGACCTCGACCCCGTTGCCCGCCGATCCAGTGCCGGTGGACAAGATCACCGGCGAAATCGAGTTCGAGGATGTCCGGTTCACGTACGCCACCGATCAGGACGGCGACGGTGGGGCCCGCCAGATCGAGGCACTCAGAGGCGTCGACCTGCGCGTCGAGCCGGGTGAGACCGTCGCCATCGTCGGGGAGACCGGCGCCGGAAAGTCGACGATGGTCAAGCTGGTCGCACGGTTCTACGACCCGACCTCAGGAGCCGTCCGCATCGATGGGCAGAATCTACGTGACCTTGCCCTCCACGCGTACCGGCAACGGCTCGGTGTCGTCCCACAGGAGGCGTACCTGTTCAACGGCTCGGTCCGGGACGTGATCGCGTACGGCCATCCGGACGCGGACAAGGCAGAGGTCGAGCGCGCGGCCCGCACCGTCGGGGCGCACGAGATGATCGCCACACTCAAGCACGGCTACCTGCACCCGGTCGGAGAGCGCGGCCACAGCCTGTCCGCTGGCCAGCGGCAACTCCTCGCGCTCGCCCGAGCGGAGCTGACCGATCCGGCGATCCTGCTGCTCGATGAGGCCACCGCCTCGCTCGACCTCGCGACCGAAGCAGCAGTATCGGCGGCCATGCATCGGCTCAGCTCTCGTCGCACAACCCTCGTCATCGCGCACCGCCTCACCACCGCGCAGGCCGCCGACCGGATCGTGCTGGTCGACGACGGCAAGATCACCGAATCCGGTACCCACGACGAGCTGGTCGCCGCCGGCGGCCGATACGCCGACCTCTGGCACACGTTCACCGGCGACAAGCTGACAACGACGGGCCCGTACGACAGGACGCCAGAAGCCCGCACGAGGGCCTGATCTGCTGCCTCCCTTGGGATTGCGGCTCGAAGCTGCCGTCGGCAACGGCGGGCACGCGCTGGTGCCGACCCTCAGATGAGTCGGCCAGATGACGGCGTGACTCAGGCGTGCGGGCGCTACTCGGCCTGGTAACTGACGATGTTGATCACGTTGCCGTCCGGAGCACGAACGAAGAACCGTGCCGTGGTGGGCACATGGTGCGCCTCGACGAGCTCCCGCTCTCGTCCGCTCTCAAGGGACACCTGCGCTCCTGGGCGGCACGCTTCGACAGATTGGCTGAGACGAACTATGAGTGGCCATCGTCGGCGGAACACGCACGATGGGTCGACGCAGGGAGCTTGCTCTGCCAGCAGGTCCGGGGTGAACTCGGCCCCGACTTCGACATCGAGTACTTCCATACGCCGAGGCCCGATAGCGACTGATCGCCAGGACCGCCGGGGAATCGCGATACAGGACAAACTCCCCACAGGTATCCGACCGAGCCCTCATGGGTTGGACTGCGTGTTGATCCCGATCTAGCCTGTGAGGCGCATCTACAAGATCCTGTCCTCCCAGGAGGATTGCCCGCCAACGTGTGCGTTCGGCGGGCGGTAGTTCGGTAGCGGCTTCGGCCTAGAACGCCTGGGACCGACGTACTCATGTGTGTTCCACATGAGCACGTTGGTTCCGTGCGTTCTACACGGCGGAAGGGCACCGGCCCTGGGAGAGACGCTGTGCCGTCAACCGCCTACCTCGGCGTAACTGTCACCCGGCAGGTGACGATCGCCCGCCGCGCGTATGCCCGCAAGCAGGCCGAGCGGTGGGGAGCGTGCTTTGTCCCGCAGGGTGATCAGCCATTGCGAAGACTTGTCCACCGGTTCGACGCCGTCCTGGTGTTCGAACAAGATCGGTTACGTCTTGCCGACCGACACGGCGACATGGCTTTCCACCCAGGCATGGCGTACCAGCGGATCAAGCGACTGTCCTATGGCGTCGTCGACCCGCTCGTCGAGGTCGGTCGAATCCTGCCCGGCCAGCGCGTTCTGGACGCCACGCTCGGCTTCGGCCAGGACGCCCTCGTTGCAGCGGTGGCCGTTGGACCAACGGGCGGCGTCGTCGGACTCGAGGCAAGCCGGGCACTCGCCGCGTTCGCCGAGGAGGGACTTCGGGGCTGCGCACTGCCGAAGGGTACGAACCTGGAGGTCTCGCACGTCATCTGCGTCCAGCACGCCGAGGCCGTCACGTGGCTGACGACCACCCGGCAGGCGTTCGACCTTGTGCTGCTCGATCCGATGTTTCGTCAACCCAAACGAGCGCAACCGTCCTTTGACCTACTCCGCCGCCATGCGCTGCATGCACCGCTGGATGACCTGCTCCTCAAGGCTGCCCTCGAGAAAGCGAGCACGGTGGTCGTCAAGCTAGGCGACCTGGCCTCCGTTGCCACCTTGTCGATGAAGCCCGAGCTGGTACGCCCGACGCGATCAGTTGTCTGGGCCAGATTCACGCCCTGAGCCGTGCACGTGGCGAGACGACACACCGCGGGCGACGTTTCACATGTCGACTACGCTGCCCAACCACCTGCCACCTCCCGATCGGCCGCGCGGCCATTCCTTCCTCCTCCGCGCGACGGAAGCCCGGACAGGCGTGGGCCAACCGCAGCCGGGTTGCGCCCCGGGCGGCGGCCGAATGTCGACGAGCAACCAGGGCGGCGCTCGAGCGTGTCACCAGTGTGGACATCGACAAAGTGAGCGTGGTGGAACCCGCCTCGGCTCGAACGGACGAGGCCAGCCTGACCGCGCTGTTTCGCCAGAGACAGCTCGAGCTGGTCCGACTGGCGCTCTTCTTCGTGGGAGACCGGCCGACGGCAGAGGACGTCGTGCAGGACGTCTTTGCTCGGGTGTGCACGCGGTGGGAACGGATCGGCGAACGCGAGAACGCGCTGCCGTATGTCCGCTCGGCCGTGATCAACACCTGCCGCTCGGTGCTGCGCAAGCGCGCCGTGATCCGCCGCTTCGGGACCGAACCCGACCATCCACCGGTGTGGTCGGCGGAGGCCGAGGTGGTGCTCGGCGAGGAGCGTCGCGCCGTCCTGCGGGCACTCGCCGCGCTGCCGATCCGACGGCGGCAGGTGCTCGTACTCCGCTACTACTTCGACCTCAGCGAGGAGGAGATCGCCCGCACACTGCGAATCACCCGGGGCACGGTCAAGTCGACCGCCGCCCGCGCACTCGCCTCGCTGGCCAAGACCTTGGGGGACGAATCATGAACGGAACCGAGAACCGGCTCCGCGACGCGTTGGACGGCGCCGCGCGGACGGTGCACCAAGACGACCTGCATCCACTTGCGGCACCGCGAGCCCGATCCCGGGTTCGGCGACCTCTGCTGATCGCTGCCACCGCCGTCGGACTGGTTGCCGCCGCCGCTGGTGTGGTCCAGCTGTGGCCGATGTCGTCCCGCTCGGCTGCCGCCTGGTCGGCGACGCCTCAGGCCGTCGACCCGCACATCGCCCGGCAGCTGGCCGAGCACTGCCTCTCGATGCGAGACGACATCGTTGACACCGAGCGCACCAAGACGCCGCGGGTGATCGTCGACCTCCGGGGCAACAGCGCGGTGGTGAACATCCAGGACGGTGCGAAGGTCGGGAACTGTACCTTCACTGGCATCGACCTCGCTGATCCCCAGGTGCTGAGGTACGAGGGGGGCAGTGCAGGGTGGAATGACGACACTCCACCCCAGCCGGTCGGCGACTCGATCCTGACCCTGGAGTCGATGAGCAGCCAGGCCGTCGAGGGGGACGCGCTGAGCGAGGTATCAGGCCAGGTCGGACCAAACGTCGATCGGGTGCTGGTGACCCTCGAGGACGGGAGCGAGGTCCAGGCAAGGGTCCAGGATGGGTGGTACCTCGCCTGGTGGCCGGAGGAGGTCAGCCGCTGGCGACGGTGGCACTGGGACTCCGGAGGTCTTTCACGCAGTTTTTCGTACGCGCGGCGGATGCCCACGTTGATCCGGGCGTACGACGCGACGGGCAAGCTGCTCAAGGCGCACGTTCCTGACGGGGTTCCAGGTAGGTGACGTCCTGAACGCACGGGATAGGGAGCAGCTCGATCGCCGGCCACCTCTTCGGGGGTGGCCGGCTTCGTCGTCGCCACTGGCTTCAGTTCGTCAACCGCGTGACGAGCCGGGTCTCCTCCTCGGTGGTCAACCCCGCGTCGAGCTCCCGCAGCCACTCCGCCAGCTCGCCGTCGCGCAGCGGCCGGTGCTCGGTGGACTCGCCGGGCCGTCGTACGGTCACCGCCTGGTGCGTGACGGTGACGTGCCGGCCGGGCAGGTGCTTGGCGAGGATCAGCCCCGACAGGAAGTGCGAGGTCGGATAGGTGCTGGTGTAGTGGTGGCCGATCACCGGGTCGACGAGTTTCACCTGCAACTCGTCGGTGGTGTGGCTGACCTCCCAGCCGCCGTCCCGGTGCCGGTCCAGCGCCCAGTCCCCCGCGGCGGTACGCCGCATCCGGTACCGCCAGCCGGGCAGGTAGTCGTCCTCGACTCCGTCCACCATCGGGATCGGACGGAGCAGGCTCATCCCGAACCCGGGATCACACAGGAGTCGCTGCCCGTCGAGCACCACCTCGACCACCATGTGCGTACGGCCCTGCTGGGTGCCGGCGTCGGGGTCGCCGACCCGGGCCAGGTGCCGTCGGACGACGTATCCGAGCCGCTCCAGCGCCGCACTCACCAGGGTCGAGTGCTCGAAGCAGTAGCCGCCTCGTCCCCGGCCGAGGAACTTCTCCTGAACGGCCGCGAGACCGACGCCCGGGTGCTGACGGAGCAGGACGTCGATGTTGTCGAACGTGAAGCTGCGGACGTGTGCCTCGTGAAGCTCGTTCAGCGCCTCGCGGCTCGGCTCGCGCGCGAGGATCCCGAGGCGCTTGAGGTATCCGCCCAGGTCGAGCTGGTCGACCTCCCAGGGATCAGCTGCCATGGCGCACACTGTAAGACGGTTGTCGGCTGAGTTCGGCCATCGGGTCCCGTCACGTGATGCGGCGTCGGAACAGCATTGCTGCCACGGCCATCGACACGACGGTGATACCCACGCACCAGGCCGCCGCGAGCCAGCCACTGGTGCCGATCGGTGTCCCCATCAGGAGTCCGCGCAGGGTCTCGATCACCGGGGTGGCGGGCTGGTTCTCGGCGAACCCGTGCAGCCAGGTGGGCATGGTCTCGACGGGAACGAACGCACTGCTGGGGTACGGCAGGAACATCACGAAGAACTGGAATCCGCCCGCGCCCTCAGGCGTTCTGGCGATCAGGCCGAAAACCGCCGACAGCCAGGTCATCGCCAACACGAACAGCAGCAGAACGGCAGGCACCGCAAGCCACTCGAGCGGGCTGGCGTTGGACCGGAACCCGACCAGGAACGCCACCGCGAACACCAGGGTGCTCGACACGCAGTTGCGCAGCACGCTTGCAGTGACGTGACCGGTGAGCACCGCGGCGCCGCCGACGTCCATCGAACGGAAGCGGTCGATGATGCTCTCCTGCATGTCCTCGTTGACGCTCAGAGCAGTCATCGCCGAGACGAAACCCATGCACAGCAGGAGAATCCCGGGCAGGACGTAGTTGACGTACTCGGGTGTGCCGGTCCGGATCGCGCCGCCGAAGAGGTAGACGAACAACAGCAGCATCATCACCGGCAACATCACCGCGGTGAGGAGTGCGTCGAGATTGCGGCGGCCCAGCCGTACGCTTCGGCCGATCATCGTGACCGTGTCGCGCAGCGGTACGCGCGGTCTCACCAGGGGCAGCCCCACCGACTCAGCCATGCGCGTGCTCCTTCGTGCTCGTGTCGTCGGGTGCTCCCGCTGACGTCAAGGTGGTCACGACACCGTTCGGCGTGCCGTCGGCCCCGGCGGGCGCCAGGCCCGTGGCCGCGTGACCCGTGAGTGCGAGGAACACGTCGTCGAGGGTGGCGGTGTGGACGGCGAAGTCCCGGATCGTCGTACGGGTGGGGTCGAGTTCGTCCAGCAGGTCGCGCACGTGCCGGGCGGTGCCGTCGGTCCGTACGCCGAGCCGGAGGTTTCCGGCGTCGCGGTGGACCACGCGCGCGCTCAGGGTCCGGTCGAGGTCGTCATAGCCGGCGCGGTCGGCCATGGTGAGGTCGAGGCGGAGCTCGGCGAATCGGCGCTTCAGCTCCGCCGGCGTGCCGGCAGCGACGATGCGCCCGGCGTCGACCACGGCCACCTGGTCGGCCAGCCGGTCGGCCTCCTCGAGGTACTGCGTGGTCAGCACGATCGTCACGCCCGAGCCGGCAAGGTCGGTGATGACCTGCCACATCGACTGCCGGCTGCGCAGGTCGAGGCCGGTGGTCGGTTCGTCGAGGAAGATCACGGCCGGGCGTCCGATGAGGCCGGCGGCGAGATCGAGCCGGCGGCGCATCCCACCGGAGTATGTCCGGACCAGCCGCGACCCGGCGTCGGTGAGGTCGAAGCGGTCGAGCAGCTCCTGCGCCCGCTGCCGCGCCTGCCGGCGGTGGAGCCCGGCCAGCCGCGCCATCATCCGGAGGTTCTCGGAGCCAGTCTGTGCGGCATCGACCGCGGCGTACTGCCCGGTGAGGCTGATCGCCCGCCGCACCTGGTGACGTTCGCGTACGACGTCGAACCCCGCGACGCTCGCCCGGCCGCCGTCCATGCCGGTCAGGGTGGCCAGGATCCGGACGGTGGTCGTCTTGCCGGCGCCGTTGGGCCCGAGCAACGCGAAGACGCTGCCCTTGGCGACCTGGAAGTCCACGCCGGTCAGGACCTCGACGCCCGCGTACGACTTCCGTAGTCCAGCCACCTCGACCGCGACCTCAGCTGTCATGGTTCCCCTCCCTCGCGGCCCGCCCTGGTCGGACCAGGGCGATGGCGAGTACGCTTCTGCGTACACGATAAGCGGTTCTGCGTAGAGCATAAGCAGAACCGGTGAGATGTCAACACCGAGCACCTGGAGGCACATGAACGCCCGTGGGGACCGGGACCACAACCGCGCCAAGCCCGACTCGGGCGCGGACGTCAGGGCGGACGTCGGGGCGGACGCCGGTGCGGACACAGGTGCGGACGCCGCCGGCGAGCCTGCGCTGCCGCCGGCGATCGCGGCCGCGTGGGGCGTACGTCATCGACCCGGCAAGGGGCCCAAACCCGGCCTCAGTGTCCGCCGGATCGTCGATGCCGCGATCGGGGCCGCCGTCCGCGACGGGCTGGCAGCGGTGTCCATGAAACGGGTCGCCGGCGAGCTCGGCACCGCCGCGATGTCGCTCTACCGGTACGTCTCGGGCAAGGACGAACTGCTGCTGCTCATGATCGACGAGGCGTACGGCCCACCGCCTCCGGACGTTCCCGCCCCCGACGACGACTGGCGGGCCGGTCTCGCGCGTTGGGCGTGGAAGACCCGCGAGGTGGTGCAGCAGCACCGATGGACGCTCAGCATCCCGATCAGCGGTCCGCCCGTGACGCCCAACCAGGTGCGGTGGATGGACCGGGGGCTCCGCAGCATGGCCGACACTGGCCTCGACGAGGGCGAGAAGATGGCGGTGCTCCTGCTCGTCAGCGGGTTCGTCCGCAGCGACGCCCTGCTGTCGACCCAGCTCGGTGAGGCCATGACGCGCACCGAGTCCAGCCAGATCATGACGGGATACAGCCAGCTGCTGCGGCAGGTCACCGACGCCGAGGAGTTCCCCGCCCTGACCCGCGTGCTCGACGCGGGGGTCTTCGACCTGCCCGACGAACACCCCGACGAGGACTTCAGGTTCGGCCTCGACCGGATCCTGGACGGCGTGGACGTACTGGTCCGAGCACGGGAGTAGTCACCGCGGGGCATGCAGGTGCGCGCATTCGCTCTGCACTGCCGAGTCGCTCCCGGCACTGCCGATCGCGACATCGTTCACCGTAGGATCTTCCGGTCTGGTGTGGACGACCACCGCTCGACTCCGGCGACAGGGAGATCCGATGAGCCTGCGAAATGGCGCGTTCGAGCTTGCCGACCAGCTGACCGCCTTGCGCCGCGACCTCCACCAGGTCCCGGAGATCGGCCTCGACCTGCCCAAGACCCAGGCACTCGTGCTCGCGGCACTGGCCGGCCTGCCGCTCGAGATCAGCACCGGCACCACCCTGTCGTCCGTCACCGCCGTCCTGCGTGGCGGCCGGCCCGGGCCGGCCGTCCTGCTGCGCGGCGACATGGACGCGCTGCCGGTGACCGAGCTCACCGGCGAGGAGTTCACCTCCCGACACGCGGGAGTCATGCACGCCTGCGGCCACGACCTCCACACCGCGGGGCTGGTCGGCGCGGCCAAGCTGCTCTGCGCCCGCCGGGACGAACTCGCCGGCGACGTGGTCTTCATGTTCCAGCCCGGCGAGGAGGGCTTCGACGGCGCCGGTGACATGATCGAGGAAGGTGTCCTCGACGCGGCCGGACGGCCTGCCGACGCGGCCTACGGCCTACATGTGTTGTCGGGGACCGTCCGCAGAGGCGTCTTCACGTCCCGGCCCGGGACCTTGCTGGCGGCGTCCGACGGACTGTTCGTGCGCGTCGTCGGCGCCGGCGGACACGGATCCGCCCCCCACAACGCGCTCGACCCGGTGCCGGCCGCGTGCGAGATGGTGACCGCGCTGCAGACGATGGTGACCCGCGGGTTCGACGTCTTCGACCCGGTCGTCGTCACTGTCGGGTCGTTCCACGCCGGTACGCGACGCAACATCATTCCCGACGACGCGTCGTTCGAGGCCACCATCCGGACCTTCTCCGAGAAGGCACAGGACCAGATTGCCGAGCAGTCCGTCCGGCTGTGCGAGGAGATCGCGGCCGCACACGGGCTGCGGGTCGAGGTGCGGTTCGACCGCGAATACCCGCCCACCGTCAACGACGACGCCGAGCACGAGTTCGCGGCCGAGACCGTTCGCAAGGTCTTCGGCGAGGAACGGTTCGAAGACCTCGCCAACCCGCTCACCGGGGCCGAGGACTTCTCGCGGGTGCTGCAACGGGTGCCCGGCGCGTACGTCTTCCTCGGCGCCTGCTGCAGCGACGATCCCGACACCGCGCCCGCCAACCATTCGCCGCGCGCCGCGTTCGACGACAGCGTGCTCGCCGACGGAGCGGCCCTGCTCGCCGAACTCGCGGTCCGACGGCTGAACCGGTAGCGAGAGGGCGGTCCGCCTCGGCCGATCGACGATCGCCGCCAGGGCAGGCCCGGAGGCGTCATGTGAGCATCGCCGGAACGATACGGAGGGAAACTGGCCACCCCCGTGTCCTGTTTCTTCGCTACCTTTCTGGCCATGCGTGCCGACCGCCTGGTGGCCATCGTCCTGCTCCTCCAGGCCCACGGACAGCTGACCGCCCCCGCGTTGGCCAGGCGGCTCGAGGTGTCCGAACGAACGATCCGCCGCGACCTCGACGCCCTACTCCTCTCCGGCCTGCCGTTGTACTCGCTGCGCGGCCGCGGTGGCGGATGGGCGCTGACGGACGGCTACGAGGTCAACCTCTCCGGACTGACCGCCGACGAGGCCCAGGCGCTCTTCCTCGCGACCGGCCCCGACGTTCTCACGGGTCTCGGGATCGAACAGGGCCTGTCCTCAGCCCTGCGCAAGCTGCTCGCGGCCCTGCCCAAGGAGACGAGGAGCCACGCCACGAAGGCCCACCGAGCCGTTCACGTCGACCCGATCCGATGGGGTCAGCTCGCCGAGGAGGCGCCCAGGATGCTGGCCGGCCTTCGCATCGCGGTAGTCGCCGGACTTCAGGTGGACCTGACCTATGCCAAGCCCGGACGCGAGGCATCCGTACGCCGGGTCCATCCCTACGGGCTGATCTCGAAGACCGGGGTGTGGTACCTCCTCGCGGGCACGGATGCCGGCCCGAGGACGTTCCGGGTGTCCCGGGTGGTCGACGTCGGCGCCACCGCCGAGCCGGTCGAACGGCCGGACGACTTCGACCTGGCCCGCGCCTGGGACGAGGTCAACCACGAGTTGCCCCACTGGCCCGACCAGATCAGCGTCGAGTTCACCGTCGAAGCGGGAGCGGTGCTCACCATCACCGCCGTCATGGGGCCCTGGAACAACCTTCAGGCAGTCGATCCCGACGAAGACGGATCCGCCGGACCACGGAGGTTCCGTGCCCGCTTCGCCTCCGTCAGCGATGCCGCCTTCGAGCTGATCTACTTCGGCAAGGAGGTCGAGGTCCTCGCTCCTTCATCCGTACGCCATGAACTGGCCCGGATCGGGCGCACCTTGGTGGCCGCCTACGGTTCGGCCGAACGAGAGGAGACGCGGTGACCTCGCCGACGCTCGCCGTCGTGAGCGGCCCGCCAGGCGGATTCGGTAAGACCACCCTCGCTCACCAGATCGCCCGCTCGGTGGGTTGTCCGGCGATCTGCCGGGACGAGATCAAGGAAGGCATGGTGCACGCCGATCCCGGCTTCGTGCCGGGGCCCGGTGACGCACTGACGCAGCGGACGTTTCCGTTGTTCTTCGACGTTCTCGCCCTGCTCCTGGGTGCCGGAGTGACCGTGGTTGCCGAGGCGGCTTTCCAGGGGCCGGTGTGGGGCCCCGGCCTCGCGCGGCTGGCGAAGATCGCGGACCTACGCATCATCCAGTGCGTGGTCGATCCGGGCATCGCCCATGCGAGGAACGTCCGGCGAGCGGCGGACCACCCACTCCGCGGCCGAGCGCATGCGGCGACGTCGTCCGACCGACCGCCGCCTTCGTCCTTTGCGTTCGATCCGATCGCCGTGGACGCACCCGTGCTCCAGGTCGACACCACCGACGGCTATCGCCCGGGACTGCCGAACATCGTCGCCTTCGTCAACGCCGACCACCCGCCGGATCCTCCCGGTCAGAGGTAGCTGAACACCGGAGGGAAGACCAGTACCACGATCCAGGCCCATGCGGCGTAGACCGGGAGGTAGCGGGTCTGCCATCGCTCGAGCGCGATGAACGGCACGCGTCGGCGGACGAACCCCAGGATCAGCCATGCCGACCAACCAAGATTGGCCAGCAGGACGACGTTCTCCCCGAGCGCCGCCGCCTTGTTGGGCGTCGCGCCGTACTCCGTGATGCGTCCGGTGATCTCCAGGAGCACCAGCACATCGATGACCAGCGCGCTGACCACGAGGGCGAACTGCAGCTTGTCGAACATGCCGGGTGGAGCCAGCGGGTCGCGGGCCGAGAGGGAGTAGAGCAGCAATCCGAGCACCACGACCAGCAGGAGGTCGAACAGGATCAGCGTTTCCCGCTCCACGTCGATCGAGGAGCTGGTCAGGCCGAGGGCGACGAGGAACGCCAGGAGCGCAGCGGTGAAGAGCGGGGTGAACAGTCGCGTGAGCACTGGGGCGATGTTCTCGACAACGCTCTGCTTGGCCTCGACGAGCCACCCGGCCACCACGACCGCCGCAACGGCGCCGCACGGCAGCAGCCATTGGGAGATGAAGGTTCCTGGTTCGATCCCGATGGCGTTGTAGGTGCCGACCGTGAACGCGGTCAGCACACCGCCACCGAGGGCGATGAGGACGAAGTAGACAAACCATTCGCCGGTGAAGCGGATGAAGTCCATGCGTCGGCGTGACGATCGCAGATCGTCGGCCACATAGGCCAGACCGACCACGAGCCACAGGGCGATGGGGAGGTGGATGGCGGTCAGGACCATCGACTGGGAGTCCTCCGTGAGTGGATAGACATTGGCTCCCACGGCGCCGAGCGCGAACAACGCCAGCAGTACCCCGATCAGTTTCGGTCCGGCCTGGCGGCGCCAGGCCAGGAAGGCCGCCAGCCAGGGCAGCGCGAACAGGCTGAAGTTGGGCGCGTAGAACGCCAACGCGGCATCCTCGTCGATTCTCATCCCGAACAGCGCCGGCACCTTGACGGACGCCGCCGCACCCGCCGCACAGATGACCATCGCGAGCAGGTCACGTCGCGACCGGGTGCTCGCCACCGCGCCGCCGGCCTCGCCGGTCAGCACCAGTTGCTTCCACAACCGTTCCGAATGCTCGCGGGCGAACTCGCGGGACAGGTCGTCCAGGCTGCCCATGCGTTTGACCGCGATCAGGAACGCCTCGTCCGCGCGGAGGCCACCGGTGATGAGCTCATCGATGGAACCCCGGAGATGATCTTCGAGCTCGTCGACGTCGGAATGCCGCAGCTCTGGGCGGCGCCGCACGTAGTCCCGCCACTGCGCGAGCTGAGGTTCCAACTCGTCGTGATCGCCTGGTGCCGTCATGCCTGCCCGCCCATCGGGATCGGTGTCGGCCGACTGAGAATGCCGCGGCCGATCCAGATCTCGTCCAGCGCGTCCGCGACCGTGTCCCACTGACGGCGCTGCTCGGCCAACTCGGTCAAGCCCTGGTCGGTGATGCGGTAGTACTTACGCCGCCGCTCCCCCTCAACTGATCGCCAGCTCGACTTCACATGGCCGAGGCGCTCGAGTCGATGCAGTAACGGGTAGACCAGCCCTTCGGTCCAGTCCAGCTCGCCACCGGACAGCTCGTTGATCCGCCTGAGGATGGCGTAGCCATAGCTCTCGCCCTCGGCCAGGATGCCCAGCACCATCGGTGTCGCCGAGGCGGCGACAAGATCCTTGGCGATCCTCACGAGCCCTCCAGCCGGTCCGAACCCTAGAAGTACGATGCATAGTACTTCCAGGTGTCAGGCGCCGCCAGCGCGGTCCGCGGACCGGGCCTATGGAGCTAGCAGGCTGACCTCACCCAGGCGACTCGGAAATTCGGCGGGCGGCGTCCTCTGCGACTTCGTTCCACACCTCGAGGCCCTCAGCCTCGAACGCTTCCGAAAGGGCCTGACGCACCTCGCCGATCGGCCGCCCGCGATGGGTTTCCCGAACAACCTCGAGAGCCCGCTGATACTTCTCTAGATACTCTCGAACCTGCGGAACGGCCTCGTCATAGCCGCCAGCACCCGACATCTCCACGCTCCGTTGCGAGCTCGCCAACTGGCAAATCCATCAGAAGTCCAACCGAGTGATCAGCCTCAGAGAAGACATTGCCTCGGGGCTGAAGATGTGCTCGACCCTACCACTCACCTCGTCTGTCACCCGGGTCGAAATATGGCCGGCGGCTGAGAGCCGATCGTATTCGCATTGACACATCTGGAAGATCATGAGGGCTGGACGTTCACCAGGACCCGCACGCGAGGCACCAAAGGACGCGGTAGCACTCAGAGTCTCGTTGTCGCCCGGCCTCACTCGATAGGTGAACAAGCTTCCCGGCTGATTGAGTGAGCCGCCGTGGGCACCCGCTCGCGCCGCATCTCCGCTCAGGCCGTTGGCCTGGATGTTGTCCGCGTGCGTGGACGTCGTGCCATGAGCGAAATCGAGATTGTCACCGCAGTTGTGCACCAGAATTGGCGTGGCGCCTGCGAACACATAGTAGGTGTGGGTGGTGTCGACGGTGAGGTCGAAGGTGCGCTGCTCTCCGTCGTACTTCCGGACCGCTCTGACCTCGGCATAAGCACGTTCGGGTGTGCGGAGCAGCTCGCCTCGCTCCAGATCTCCCGCGTCGATCCAGGCTTTCCTGGTTGTCGACCAGAAGGGGTGGTGCTCGGTGGTGGTGATGCTGTGCTTGCCGTCCTCGGTCAGGACGGTGAGTTCGACGAACTCCTTGTCGTGATCGGTCCGGATCGTGTGGGTGACCTGACGGTTCTCGCGCTTCCCCGGTGCGGATCGGTGGCGACTACGGTGTCGCCCGGTTCGACCTGCTCGATCGGCCTTGCGGGTGCCGTCGGCGAGCAGGACCGTGCTGCCGGCCACGAAACTGTTGCGTCGCGCGCAGGCTCGGCTGCGTTGTCTGCCTTGTCGCGCCCTTCTTGGTGGCCGCCTTGGCCTTGGACGCCACGGCTTTGGCGCGCGCCGCCGCCTTGGCTGCCGCCGCCCTGGCGGCCCGTTCTGCTGCCGCCTTGGCGGCGGCTGCCTTCTCGGCCGCGGCCTTCGCTGCCCGCGGCCGCTGCCGCCTTGGCCGCTTCGGCCGCGCGTCTCGGCGCCCCGGATGATCGGCCCGCGCCCACTTGAGTTCCTGGAAGAAGCTGACGACCGCTTTCCCGGCACGGAAGATGGCTTCGGCGATCTTCTTCGCCTTGAAGATCTTGCCCCAGGGCAGCGCACCGATGACCGTCGATCACACAGGCTCCGAGATCGCCCTCGAGGCAGTTGAGGAGGTCGTTGATGCCGAGGACCTCCATGAGGATCTGGCCGCCGGCTTCCAGCACGACGTCGAGCACGCTCTTGCCCTGGATCTGCTGTGCCTTGGCGAGTTCCTCCGGGCTCGGCCCTTCGTTCTTGGGCGAGCCTGGCGCCGATCCCGGGTCCGATGCAGGTGTCGTCGGGCCGACTCCGCCGGGGTCGGGCGCGAGCATGGCACCGGTCGGGTCGGTGTAGGCGAGCGGGTTGTTGTCGGCGTACGCGTACGCCGAAACGGCCGTCCTGCTGCTGGGCATCGGGTCGGTGGCGGTGAACCGACCGGTCCCAGCGTTGTAGTTGCGCGCTCGTAGGTAGTAGTTGCCCTCGCCGGTGCTGGAGTCTTGGTACGCCCCGGCGTATCGCAGCGGGTTCTTGGGCCCCGACGCCTGGGCTGGCGCGGCCGGGTCGGGCTTGGTGTCGGGCTTGGTGTCGCGCGGGCTGTCGAGGACGTCGGCCGATCCGCTGTCGTCGCTGCTGTGTTCCCTGGGTGTGGGGCTGGGTGTCGGGCCCTTTGTCGAGTTGGGCGCCGAGCCGCCGAGCACGCCGCCGAGGACATCACCCAGCACGCTGCCGGTGCCGTCGGTGCCGTCGGTGCTGCCGGTCGTATCGGTGCCGTCGCCGTCACGGCCACTGTCCGTGCGGTCACCACCGCCGCCACGGTGACCGCTGCCAGCCGGCTCCGACTCCTCGCCGCCCAGGGTTGGCCCGTCGCGCGGGTTGCCGAACGGGTCGTAGTCGTAGCCGGCTTCGACCTGTCCGCCCGGGGAGAGCATGTTGGCGATGCCGCCGAGCCAGTCGTGGGTGTAGGAGTGCGCTCCGGAGGCCGGGTCGAGCAGCGCCAGGGGTTCGTCGTCGGGACCGTAGCTGAAGCCACGCTTCTCCAGCGTCTGGCCCTCGGCATCCGTGAGAGTGTCGAGGGCGATCTGCGGCAGGGTGCCGTTGACGTCCCAGGACCAGCGTTGCGTGGTCTCGTTCTGGCCGCTGCCGACAGTGCCGCTTGAGTCGGAGCCCGGTCGCGTCGTAGGAGAAGTTGGCGGTGCGGCCGTCGACAGTCGCCTTGGCCAGGCTGTGGTCGAGGTTGTAGGCGAAGGTGTCGCTTCCCGGCCTTGGTCTGGTTGCCGTCGACGTCGTAGTCGTAGTTGACGTCGATGTCCAGCCCGGCGTCGATGCCTAGGAGCGCACCGACATCCAGGCTGGAGTCGAGATCGTCGACCTTCAGGAGCGCCTTGACGTCGAGGCGCGCGTCGATGTCAGGGCCGGCTACCTTCAGTTCCTTCTGGAGTTGGTCGGCACCGTCGTAGGCGTATCGGGTGACGTCGTGGCCGGCGGTCCCGGTGCGCTTCTGGCTGGTCCGGTTGCCGACCAGGTCGTAGGCGTAGTCGATGCGGCCGGCGGACTCGCCGTCGCACGAGTCTCGCGGCGTAGCAGGCGGAGGTGACCCGGTCGGCACCGTCGTAGGCGTAGGCGACCGACTCCGAGACCCCGCCACGGGTGGTGACGGACCCTGGTCGGGTTGCCCACCTCGTCCAGGTCGAGGGCGAACCCCGACACCGGGTCCTGTGCGGGAGGGCCGGGTTCTGGGGCGCCGGGCGCGCGGCTGGTGCCGATGCCGGTCAGTCGGCCGGAGTCGTCGTAGCTGCGCCTCTCGACCAGGCCGGACGCGCTTGGGCAGCGTAGTGCTGGTGCGCCGGCCCGCGACGTCGTAGCCGAACCGCCAGGTCGCCGGGGTGTCGCCGGCCGTGCCACCAGCACTCGTCAGACTGGTGATCCTGCTGTCCGCGTCATAGCCGGAGGTGACCCGGGTGCCGTCGGGGTACCTGCGGGAGGTGATGTTGCCGCGGGCGTCGTAGTCGTAGGAGAACCGCTCGACCACTCCGCCCGCCTCACGGCGCCGGACCTGGGTGATCTGGTCCTCGTCGTCGTAGCTCACCTCGCGACGGCCCAGCGGGTCGCCGTAGGAGGTGATCCGGTCCTTGGCGTCGTAACCCCAGGTGTAGACCGGGCCGCCGGTGCCCTGCTGCCGCCGTACCTGACGCCCGACGATGTCGAAGGTGGTCTCGATGGTGCGTTCGGCCCGCTCCTCGTCGGTGAGGTCTTCGCGCTTGCCGACGGTGATCATGGACACCGGGTTGCTCTCGGCGTCGTAGCCGACCTCCGCCCGCCGGCCCAACGGGTCCGTGCTACTCGTCAGCCGGCCGGCCTCGTCGTAGCCGAGCAGGGTTCGGTGGTGCTTGGGGTCGCGCACCGAGGCGAGTAGACCGTCGCGGTGATAGTCGAAGACGGTGGCGCCGAGGGTCGGCAGCCAGGGTTTGTACGGCGCGTCCGGGGCGTGCGCGGTGCGGATCTGGTTGTCGTCCCGGTAGGTGAAGCGGGTGGTCCGGTCCTTGGCGTCGGTGACAGCGGTCTGCCGATTGTTCGCGTCGTAGGTGTAGGTCGTGGCGTGGTCGAGCGGGTCGATGACCTTGCTGAGGTTGCCGGCGAGGTCGTATTCGTAATGCGTGGTGAAGCGTTCCTTGTCCGCCCCGTCGACGTTGCCGCGCGGCTCGGTCATGGCAACGAGCAGGCCGTCGTCGTCATAGGTCCACGTCGTCTTGCCACCCGTGGCCGTGGTCGCACTGGTCTTGTTGCCGGCCTCGTCGTAGGTGAAGCGGGTGGACTTCCGGCCGGCGTCGGTGATCCCGGTCTGCCGACCGTTCTTGTCATACGTCAGCTGGGACGTACGGCCGAGTGCGTCGGTCGCGGCGGTCACGTTGCCGGTGTTGTCCCGGGTGAACGACGAGGGCCGGTTGAACGCGTCGACGGTCGAGGTGGTCCGGTCCAAGGCATCGGTCTTGATGTCCTGGTGGACCATCCTGCCGTCGGGATAGGGCCGGGAGATCCGGACCAGGTTGTCGTTGCCGTCGTAGCGGTAGGTCGTCGTGAAGTCCTTGGGCTTTGCACCAGGCACGTTCCCACGTGGTGAGGTGACCGCCCGCAGCAGACCCTTGGCGTTGTAGGCGTACGTCGTGACGATGTCCAGGCTTGTGGTCAAGGCGCACCCGCGTCTCGGTGCGCCGACCTGCCTGCGAGTATCCGTACGAGGTCGTCCGGCGTGGGTCCGTGACCGACCGCAGCGGCCCGTCGGCGAAGTAGCGGTACTTCGTCTCGACCCCGGTCGGGGTCCGCGTTTCGACGACTCGACCCACCGCGTCGTAGACCGTCCGCGAGGAATGCTCCTTGCCGGGCTCGCGTACCTCGACCACGTGGTCCTGCTCGTCGAACCTGGCCCGGGTGGTGAAGTCGTCCCGGTCATCGTCGTCGACCGTCCCACGCGGATCGACCACGCCGACCCGGCGACCGGTCTGGTCGTAGGCGAACTCCGTCCGCCGGCCCTCCGGTGAGATCGCCGCAGCGAGCAGCCCGGCGTTGTCGTCCCCGGCGGGGAGATATTCGTTGTGGGTGACCTTGCCGCGCTGGTCGGTCCGGGTGAGGAGCAGCCCGCGGTCGTCGTAGGCGAACCGGATCCGGTGCTTCTCCGCGTCGATGCTCTCGACCAGCTCGTTGAACCTGTTGTAGGTGTTCTTCCAGACGTTGCCCCGCTCATCGACGAACTCGATCGGGTTGTTCCGGTCGTCGTACTTCGTCTTCTGGCTGAACCGCAACGGCTGCGGCGCCATCCCCTGCGTCGGGTTACCCCGCGCGTCGAAGCTCGCCTCGTTCTGGCTCTGCTGACCGTTGACCACCAGACTTCGGTTGAGCCCGCGGTCGTAACGGTGGTTGTCGGCGTCGCCGTTGCCGCGCTGGCTGTAGATCAACACGTTGTCGTGGTAGCCGTCGTAGACCACCATCCCGTCGGCGTCGGTGGTCTTCGCCTCCTGCTTCGCCGCGTTCCAGGTGAACCTCGTGCGGTCACCCAGGGCATCGAACTGCCGCACCACCCGGCCCGACCCGGAGTACTCGTTGCGGATCGCGACAACGCCGGCCCGCGCGTCGGTCCTCGCCTTGTGACGGTCCTCGGCCTCCGGCTCCACCACCTCGCTCAGCAGACCCGCGGCGGAGTAGCGGTACCGCCCTACGTTGTCCCGCGGGTCCTCGACAGCGACCAGCCGGGACTTCTCGTCGTAGCGAAACTCCACGTTCCGATCGTCCGGAAGGCTGATCCTGCGGATCAGTCCGGACTGGATCCGGACCTTCGCGACCCGGCCAGACGCGTCGGAGACATCCACCCCGTCGGCGGTGTAGTCCAGTCGAACCCCGACCTGGCGGGCGTTGCGCACCGAGGCCAGCCGGCCCCGGGAATCGAAGCCGTAGCTGATCTGCTCCGGTGTGACGAGAGTCCAGCCGGCACCGGTCTTGCGCAGGCTCGACCGAAGCCCCGCCGGCCGTACGTAGCCACCGTTCACCAACCGGAACAGCGCTTCCGCACCGTCATCGGCACGCACCACCGCGCCGCGGTCGGACGCGGTCACGCGCATGCCGTACGACCAAGCCCAGCCCGGCCCGAACGGTCCTCCCACCGGGTTCGCCGACGAATAGACCCTTCTCGAGATGAACGGCACCCCGAACGACGCCATCCCAAGGTCCTGCTCCACCCGACTGAACGCGCCTGTGGCGGTGTTCACCCCCATGCCACGCACGGCCTGCCCGGCCGCGGTCATCCCCAGCGCGTTCCCGCAACTGCAGCCCGCAGCCTGCTTGGACGCGATCCGCGGTGGGGTGATCGTGGTCCGCGGCTTGGCCTGCGGGGAAGGAGCGGAGTTCTCCGACATGTCGGAGAACAGAGCGGTGACGATGATGAAGTACCGCTTCGCCGGGTCCAGATCCCACCCATCAGCCGCGCCGAAAGACCTGCAGTACCCCCGGAGCGCACCACACGCCGACTGCTCCAGGTCGGCCCTCGTCAACGACGTCGACGCCTGCTCGGTCCGCGACTCCGCGTCGAACACCCGCACCCGCCAGGCCCGCCACGGCCGGTCCTCGTCCACGTCGAAGTACGCCACCAGGGACGTGTCACCGAGCACGTAGCCCGGCCGCAACAACAGCCGCGTGAACACCGGCTCCTGGTCCGGGGCATCGGCCGCCCCTGCACGCCCACCAGGGCTCGACAGCCGCCGCCACTCCTGCGTGGACAACCGGCTCGGCCCGCCATCTGCCGAAGCGCCAAGGGGAACCACCGGCGGGCGCTTACCCGGCGCGAAGGCCCCGTCCGGCCGCGCGGACGCCGGCGCCGGCCGGTCAACCGGACCAGCCCCCGGCCGCGCGAGCGGAACCACCGCCGCCTCCGCCACCTGGCGGGCTTGTCCCGGATGCAGCACCGACGCGATCAACGCCAGCGAGCAGACCACCACCAGCAAACGCACCATGCCCAGCCACCGGGAACCGTGGCTGGCTGAGACCTGCCGAGCAGACGCGGTGACCACGGCCGAGATCCCCCGTATCAGTCATCTGTCACATATCGGGCGAACGAGACTAACACCTTCCTCCTCGAAAATCGCCCCCGTTCACACGGCGAAGCAGAGGGTGGTGGGTCGACCGCGCGGCCCATAACTGGACAGTGCGTCCACTTACTATTTACGCTCGTGCGATGGTCGGGACGAGAGAGGTGAGCCGTGCACGAACGGATCAGAGGTAAGACGCTCGTCGAGAGGGACGAGGGCGACCAGCTCGACGGCGT
This sequence comes from uncultured Actinomycetota bacterium, assembly GCA_963721745.1. Lineage (GTDB taxonomy): Bacteria > Actinomycetota > Actinomycetes > Propionibacteriales > Actinopolymorphaceae > Thermasporomyces. The sequence goes on from CAVRKO010000015.1 coordinate 140,042, forward strand.
CACCATCAAGCTCTACGGCGAGGAGACGAACCAGGCGGTCTCGATCATCGAGCAGCTGTTCGAGCCCGGCCTGCTTCTGCCACCACACGTGCACGAGAACGATGTCTGGCTCTACGTGCTCGACGGGGAGATGCATGCCCGGGTCGGCGACGAGATCGTCAAGGCGAGCCCGGGTTGCTGGGTGCTGAAGCCCCGCCGGATCCCCCACACCATGTGGAACGCCGGCGACGAGACGGCACGCATCATCGAGGTGTACACGCCAGGCGGATTCGAGCTCTTCTTCAAGGACTTCGGAGAACGGGTGCGGCAGGGGCCGGTCGGGCTCGAGGAGCTGAATCGCCTTGGCGATCCTCACGGCATCAGCTTCTTCGAGGACTGGATTCCCGAACTCAAGGCGGCCTACGACCTGCGTGTCGTCGGGGAGTAGGTCGGCGAACGGGCCGCGATCCGCCGGGCTGGGTAGCGTGGCCGCGTGATCGCCACCCTCGCCGTGGAGAACTACCGGTCGTTGCGCAGCCTGGTCGTCGAGCTGGGCCGGCTGACCGTGGTGACGGGCGCCAACGGCGCCGGCAAGTCCAGCCTCTACCGCGCCCTGCGGCTGCTGGCGGACTCGGCGCGCAATGGGGCGGTGGCTGCTCTGGCCCGCGAGGGCGGGCTTCCCTCCACGCTGTGGGCCGGGCCGGAGACGATCGGCAAGGCGGTACGGGCAGGCGAGCATCCGGTGCAGGGAACGGTGCGCCGCGGCCCGGTCGCCCTACGACTGGGCTTCGCCGAGGACGACCTCGGGTATGCGATCGACTTCGGCCTGCCGCAGCCCTCGGCCCGGTCGGCGTTCCAGCTGGACCCACAGGTCAAGCGCGAGGCGGTGTGGGCCGGCCCCGTGCTGCGGCCGGCGGCGACCCTGGTCGAGCGGGCCGGAACCATGCTGCGGATCCGCGACGGCCGCGGGTGGTCGACCTTCCCGGACTCGGTGGGACCGTTCGACAGCATGCTGAGCGAGTACACCGATCCTCAGCGCGCGCCGGAGCTGCTCACACTCCGCGAGAGGGTACGGTCCTGGCGCTTCTACGACCAGATCCGCACGGACGCGGGAGCACCAGCCCGGCAGGTACGGATCGGCACCCGTACGCCCGTGCTCGGCCACGACGGCGCCGACCTTGCCGCGGGGCTCCAGACGATCCGCGAGATCGGTGACGACGCGGCACTCGCCGCGGCGATCGACGCCGCCTTCCCGGGCAGCGCGTTGGAGATCGGCGTCGAGGGCGCGCGGTTCGAGGTACGACTGCGCCAACCCGGCCTGCTGCGGCCACTCGGCACGGGCGAGCTCTCCGACGGAACGCTGCGGTACCTCCTCTGGACCGCCGCGCTGCTCTCCCCTCGACCGCCCGCGCTGCTGGTGCTGAACGAGCCGGAGACGAGCCTGCATCCCGAGCTGATCCGGCCGTTGTCCGGACTGATCGCCGCCGGCGCGGACCGTACCCAGGTGGTCGTCGTCAGCCACTCCCGCCAACTGATCGACGCCCTTGCCCACGATGCGACGCCGACCAGGATCGAGCTGGTCAAGGACCTCGGCGAGACCCGCGTCGAGGGCCAAGGCAGGTTCGAGCGGCCTGCCTGGCAATGGCCCAAGCGCTGACGCGGACGCCACCAGATCCCTGCCCGGCAGTGCCATGCCCGCCCCAGGTGACCAGCAGGTGAACAGTCTCCGTTCAGGGTTGTTCGTTCCGAGCGAACGTGCACACGGTGGAGCACGTGGAGAATGCACTGCTCGTCATCGTCGTCGTGACCGCACTTGCCTTCGACTTCACCAACGGATTCCATGACACCGCCAACGCAATGGCCACGTCGATCGGATCCGGCGCCCTGCGGCCCCGCGTGGCCGTTCTGCTGTCGGCCATTCTCAACCTGGTCGGCGCGTTCCTGTCGATCAAGGTGGCGACGACCATCGCCGAGGGCATCGTCGACGCCTCGGCCATCACGCCGTCCGTCATCTTTGCGGGCTTGGTCGGCGCCATCATGTGGAACCTCGTCACCTGGTACGTCGGCCTGCCGTCCAGTTCGTCGCATGCACTGATCGGCGGGGTGGTAGGAGCGACCGTGGTGGCGAGCGGGACCGGGGCCGTACACGGTGCCGGCATCGTCTCCGACGTCCTCGTTCCCGCCCTGGTGGCGCCCGTGCTCGCCGGCCTCGTCGCTCTGGTGGCGACCGCCGTCGCCTATCTGGCGGTGCGGCGGATCGGTGCGGAACGCGCGCACAACGGCTTCAGGTACGGGCAGATCGTGTCCGCGTCGCTGGTGTCCCTTGCGCACGGGACGAACGACGCGCAGAAGACGATGGGCATCATCACGCTTGCCCTGATTGCCGGCGGAGCACTGGGCGCGGGTTCGGCGCCGCCGTTCTGGGTGATTCTCGCGGCCGGCCTGGCGATCTCGGCCGGCACGTACGTCGGCGGTTGGCGGATCATCCGGACGCTCGGCTCGAGGTTGACGGAGATCCAGACCCCGCAGGGCTTCGCCGCGGAGACCTCGGCCAGCGCGGTGATCCTTGCGTCGTCGCACTTCGGCTTTCCACTGTCGACGACGCACGTGTGCTCCGGTGGGGTCGTGGGCTCCGGACTGGGTCGTCGGCTCGCCCACGTGCGCTGGGGCCTCGCGGGTCGGATGGTGGTGGCCTGGGTGGTTACGCTTCCCACGGCCGCACTTGTCGGCGGCCTCGTGGCCTGGGCGTCCGGCAGTCTCGGGGGCGCGACCGGCGAGCTGGTGGTCGGCGTCGCCACGATCGTCTGCGCAGGCCTACTGTTCCTCGCCGCCCGACGCGATCCCGTCGGCCCCCAGAACGTCAACCCGCCACGCCCGTCGCCCGAGCTGGCGACCTCCGGCGCGAGAGAGAGGGCCTCGTCATGACTGGCGTCATCGACCTCGGTGCGCTCGCCACTGTCGCGGCCATTGCGTTCGTCGGCGGTGTGGGAGTCGTGAGCGTCTTCTCGTTGGGACTGGTGATCGCGCTACCCACCGACGGCCGACCGCACGGCGCCCCGGCGGTGGCCCGAGGCGTCCTGGCCGTCATGTGCATGGCCCTCTGCGTCGGCATCATCCTGCTCGGCGTCTGGACGATGCTCGACAGGTAGCCCGTACACCTGTCGCGCCGGGCGCGGTGGTCGGGCAAGCCCGTGGGGCCTGGCCGGTCCCCTGCCTAGCAGCGGGTGGCCAGGGCAAGGAAGCGATGTGCAGGGTCGTCGTACCTGGTGAGCTGCCAGCCCGTGGCCCGAGTGGCGTGTCGGAGTGGGATCTCTGCGAGCGGGTCGTCCGGGTGCAGGGTGCGGCCGTGTCGGGCGGCGAGGGCGGCTCGGCCGGAGGGGTGGAACAGGACGAGCCGGCCGCCGGGCTTGGTGATGCGGGCGAGTTCGGCGAGGCCGGCGTGCGGGTCGGGCAGGTGCATGAGGAGCCCGGCGGCGAACACGGCGTCGACGGCGGCGGTGGTGACGGAAGGCGTCGGGCGTCTGCGAGCACGAGGCTGGCGTGCCGTGCCCGGCCGCGTACCTGGGCTTCCGCGAGCATCTGCGGGGTGATGTCGATGCCGAGGACGGTGCCGTGATCACCGACGGCCTCGTGGAGTGCGGGCAGTGCGCGGCCGGTGCCGCAGCCGACGTCGACGGCTACGCCGCCGGCCGAGAGGTCGGCCTCGGTGACCGCGGCGGCATAGGCGGGCATGTCGTGCCCGAACTTGACGTCCCAGGTGGCGGCGCGAACGGCGAAGAAGGCGCGGCTCTCGGCGAGGTACCAGCTGGCGTGGTCGACCAGCCGTGGCGCGATGTGCCGGATCACGGGCCAGGTCAGGTCGTGCAGGTCGAGGACACGTCGGCGCCGTGGCCGCGGTCGCCCTGGGAGGCCTCGTGAGCCGGGTGGGCCGACGGTGGCGTACGCAGCCAGATCACGACGTCCCATCCTCCGCTCGGACGTCGTGCCGGGGCGGCGGCGAGGGCCACTCGGCCGCCGGATCCGTTGGTGGCCGCCTCGTCGTGGGGTTGGGCAACCTCGCTTCGGAGGGAGCATGGCCGCCCGCCAGCCTGGAGGACCGCGGCCAGCCGGCCGGCAACCGCGCCGGCGTGGGCGGCAGGCCCGTCGACCAGGACCGAGACGCTCGCCTGCGAGGCACTGCCCTGGCGAGGGTGTCGAGCACCTCGGCCCAGCGGGCCGTCTGCTCGCCCGTCAGCGTCGGCCATCCGGGGACCTCGATCACCTCACCCGACATGATCTCCCATCATGCAGATGCGACGGCATCACCGGAAGTCCTCGCGGCACAATCGGGGCATGGTGGGCGTTCCTCCTGGCAGGTGCGATGGTCATAGGGTGGCGGGTGACGGAGTTCCGGATCGGCGAGGCGGCCGAGCTGCTCGGGCGTCAGCGCCGACACGGTGCGCCGCTGGGTCGACGCCGGCCGGCTGGCCGCGGGCCGCGACGAGCACGGGCACCGCGTGATCGACGGGATGGACCTGGCCGCGTTCGCGCGGTCCCGGGCGGCGAGGCCGGACGAGCGCCCGGGTGTGTCGTCGGCGCGGAACCGGCTGCGGGGCATCGTCACCGCGGTCGTCAAGGACGCCGTGATGGCGCAGGTCGACATCCAGGCCGGGCCGTTCCGGGTGGTGTCGCTGATGAGCCGGGAGGCCGTCGACGAGCTCGACCTGGAGGTCGGGTCGGTGGCGGTCGCGGTGATCAAGTCGACCACCGTCGTGGTGGAACGCGCCACACCCCGCCCTCGGCAGAGGAAGGACCCACTCGTGAGGGCACGTGCGATGCGTACCGCCCTGGTCGCGCTGACCGCCCTGGCGGCTCGCCACCCTGGCTGGCTGCGGCGGCGAGGCGCGGACAACGCCAGCAGCGGGACGGCGAGCGCGAGCGGGCCAGCGCCGCGAACGTCACCGGAACGGTCACGGTGTTCGCCGCGGCGTCGCTGACCGAGTCGTTCACCCAGATCGGCAAGGACTTCGAGGCGGCGAACCCCGGCGCGACGGTGACGTTCAACTTCGGCGCCAGCTCCGCGCTCGCGACCCAGATCAACCAGGGCGCGCCGGCGGACGTGTTCGCCTCCGCGGCGCCGGCCAACATGGAGGACGTCACCGACGCGGGCAACGGCGACGGCAAGCCCGACCACGTTCGTGAAGAACCAGCTCGTCATCGCCGTGCCCAAGGGCAACCCGAAGGGGATCAAGACCCTCGCCGACCTGGCCAAGCCCGACGTGAAGGTCGCGCTGTGCGCCGAGCAGGTGCCCTGCGGCGCCGCCGCCAAGAAGGCCCTGGATGCGCGGCGGAGTCAAGGTGACCCCGGTGACGTTCGAACACGACGTCAAGGGCGCCTTGACAAAGGTCCGGCCGGACGAGGTCGACGCCGCGCTCGTCTACCGCACCGACGCCAAAGCCGCCGCGGCCGACGTCGAAGGGATCGAGTTCGACGAGTCCGCCAAGGCGATCAACGACTACCCGATCGTCGTCCTGAAGGGCGCACCCAACAAGAAGGGCGGCACGGCGTTCGTCGACTACGTGCTGTCCGACAAGGGAGAGACCGTCCTCACCAAGGCTGGATTCCAAGCACCGTAAGGCCGATCGGCACAGCCGTGGCGGCCACCGCTGACCTGCACGGTGGACGGTACGTCTCCAGCCTGGTCCGGACCCACCTGTCCGCACCACGGCGGTAGCCCACCGTCAGCTGTCGAACTGTCGTCTGCCTAGCCGGTGAGGATCAGTGGTACGGGCGTTCCCGGCGTCCAGTCCGGTGGGATGGCGGCGAGAGCGTTCGCCAACGCCGCTCCGTGCAGGAATGCGGAGCGATGCCCGGCCACGATGCGGGCGGCCGCGCCGTCCCAGGCGACCGGCAACAGCCGGGTCAGTCCGGGTGCGGGTCGGACGTCGCCGCTCAGCTCGACCCGCGGCAGCTTCGGCAGGAGCTGACCGGACAACCCCGCCAGCAGCGGACCGAGCAGCGTGTACGCCGAAGCCAGCGCCGCGAACGGGTTGCCCGGCAGTCCGACCAGCCAGCGGCCGTCGGGCAGCCCGGCCAGAAGCTGCGGCCGACCGGGACGGCACGCCACCGTATCGACGACCCACCGGGCACCGCAGGAGTGCAGGACATGCCGGAGCTGGTCGGTCGCACCCACCGACGTGGAGCCGCTGACGACCACCACCTGCGCCTCGCCGGCGCCATCCGCGGACGGTGCGAGTGCCTCGGCCAGCAGACCCTGGGGCAGGTCTGGTACGTGCCGCAGGGCGTGCACCTCGCCGCCGAGTTGGTCGATGAGCGGAGGGAGTACGGGGCCGACCGCGTCCCGGACCAGCCCGCCGCCGCTCGGCCCGTCCTGCGTGAGCTCGTCACCGGTGACCAGCACGAGGACGCGTGGTCGCGGCCTGACCAGCAGCGCGTTGTGGCCGCAGGTGGCCGCGAGCCCGAGCAGGGCGGGCCCGATCCGAGCCCCGGCTGCGGCCAACCGCTCGCCGGCAGGGGCGTCCTCGCCGCGATGCCGGATGTGGGTCCGGGACGGCACCAGCTCACCGGACACGATGTCTCCGTCGCGGTGGGCGTTCTCGACCGGCAACACCGCCTCCGCTCCGGACGGCATCTGCGCACCCGTGGCGATCCCCACCGCCTCGCCAGCCTCGATCCGGCCGGGCCTCACCGTTCCCGCCCGAACCTCTCCCAGGATCCGCCACGGTCCGGCCCCGGCCACCGCGAACCCGTCCATCGCCGCCGCGTCGAACGGTGGCAGGTCCACGGCCGTTTCGATCGGCTCCGCCAGCGTCAGGCCAGCCGTGCCGGCCAGCGCCACCCGCACAGCGGGCAGCGGCTGCGGTGCGGCGTGCGCCACCGCCCGGGCCTTCGGCCACGGCATCCCCTCGGGCGGCGGCAGCGGAGGCGTACCGGTGCGCAGCGGCGAGGCGGAGCCGGTCGAACCGGCGGTGGATGTCATGGCCCCAGCCTGCAGCTGCGACCGCACCAGTTCAACTTCGGCAAGTCCTTGCTCGGCACGTGGCCGCGGCCGGTGGGTGCGGGCCTGGTAGGTGCTAGGCGTGCCAGGTCGCGACGGCAGATCCGCTCAGCTCAGACTGCTCAGCTCAGACTGCTCAGCTCAGGCCCAGGCGGGCGCGCACCTCCGGGCGCCGCAGCGGCGGGACCTTCGGCGGCGGTACGCGACGCGCCGGCATCTCGGCGAGCAGCCGTTCGGTGATCTCGGCGACCTCGGCGGCAGCTTGCTCGATCGGGCCGCGGGTGGCGTTGCTCAGGCTGCCGACGCCCGTGACCTTACGGACGTACTGCAGCGCGGCAGCCTTGATCTCCTCGTTTGTCGCGGGCGGTTCGAGTCCCCGCAGAACCGTGATGTTCCGACACATGCCCAGACCCTACGCCTGCCAGGTGGCGGTCCACCGACTACGCCTCGGGCCCGTTTGGGGGTCAGGGGCGCAGGTCCTTGCGCAGCATCGTGCACGTCGTCTCGTACAGCTGGACCGTGCCGTCCTCCGCCTCGTGATCCCAGGAGTCGGGTTCAGTGCCGTACACCACGTAGCCGAGCCGCTCGTACAACGCGAGTGCCCGCGGGTTGTTCTCCTCCGCGCTGATCTCTGCGCGGGGCAGGCCGCGCGCCCGGATCCGGTCCTCGGACGCACCGATCAGGACCGTCCCGATCCCGAGCGAGCGCAACTCGGCCCGGACGGAGAGGGTACAGATCACCCCGGCCCCAGGCTTCTCCTCATAGTTGACCGCGCCCTTCGCAACCGGCAACCCCTCGCGCGTGCACACGACCAGGTGGTCGATGACGCCGCGGCGGGCCCGATCGAGCTCCGCCGGCATCTTGTCCAGGCCGAGCCGCGAGTAGAAGCAGGCGAGGTGCGGCAGGTCGGCCTCCTCCATGTCCCGGACCGTCAGGTGCATCTGAACCACACCCGTGTGGATCGTTCCCATGGCCTTCCCTTCGCCACTCGACCACCGACGCATCCCCGTCCGACGTGCATGGACATCGTGGACCGGCGACCAGCCAACGTGGAAACGGTTATCGCGGCTCCGGCTCCCAGCCGGTCGACTCGGCCCACCGCTCGGCTGCCTCGAACAGGACGAGCGTGGCCGGTTGCTTGATCTGCCCGTAGTCGAAGAGGTCGGGCACGCTCTCAGCCAGCCTGGCCTTGAACGCTCCCCACGCGAGCCGAGCAGTCTCGTTGGCTCGAAGGAAGTCGCGGAACAACAGCATGTGCCGCGCGTTGGGCGCCCCCACCGGTCGCACGTGGATGTTGCACGACCGGCCGCCGGGTGGCGGTGCGAAGACGAGCCGAGGATGGGTCTGGCCGGCGTACACATCGACGCGGTTCCAGGACTCCGGCCGGCAGCGGAAGCCGATCTTCCCGAACGCATCGACAAGCTCGGTCTCGTCGAGCGAACGCACGAGGAGCTGGACATCGATGCAGTCCTTCGCCGCAAGCCCTGGAACCGAGGTCGAGCCAACGTGATCGACCCGGACGACCATCGGACCGAGAGCGCCCACCAGCAGGTCGGCAAGCCGATCGAACTCGTCCGGCCACTCGGGCTGGTACGCCAGGACGGCCACCGCGTGCTCGTACTCGTCGGGAAAGGGCACGGCTACCTCAGTGCGCGACCGTGACGACGATCTTGCCGATCTGGGCGTTCGACTCCAGGTGCCTGTGGGCCTCGACGATCTCGCCCAGGTCGAAGGTGCGGTCCACCACGGGACGGAAGGCGCCCGAACGCAGCCCGGAGGTGACGAAGGCCTCCGCCCGGCGCAGCCGCTCGGGTCGGGTGGCCGTCTCGAGCATGGTGTAGGTGCGCATGTTCAGCGCAGGCAGGCCGAGGTCGATGCCCGGATAGGGGGTCGGTTCGCCACTCAACGCCCCGTACACCAGGAGGGTGCCGTCGGCGGCGACCACCTTGCCCAGGTCCAGCACGCCGGGACCGGCGACGGCGTCGAGGACGAACTCGGCGCCGCGGCCCCCGGTTGCCGCCAGCACCCGTTCGACCACGTCCTCCGACTCGGTGACGATCACGTCCGCCGCACCCTGCTTCAGCAACGCCTCCTTCTTGGCGGCGGTGCGGGTGAGCGCGATCGGCGTGGCACCGACCCGGTCGGCGACCTGGATGGCGGCCAGCCCCACGCTGCTGGACGCCGCGTTCAGCACGACCGTGTCCCCGGGCCGCACCCCGCCGACCTCTGCCAGCGCGCCGTAGGCCGTCACGAACGGCATCCAGATCGCCGCGCCCTCGACGGGGCCGAGCCCCTCGGGGCGGCGCAGCACCGCCGCCGCGGGCACGATCGCCCGCTCGGCGTAGACGCCGTAGTCGTTCTGGGAGAACGCGGGCGCGGTGCTGACCGGCTGCCCGGACCTGAGACCGGTGACGCCCGCGCCGACGGCCTCGATCACGCCGGCGGCCTCGGAGCCCAGCCTGGCGGGGAACCGCCTCACGGGCTCGATGTATCGGCCGGTCCGGAACAACACCTCGGCGCGGTTCAGCCCGATCGCGTCCACCCGGATCCGTACCTCGCCCGGACCCGGGTCACCGACCTCGACGTCCTCCAGCCTCATCACGTCGGGACCGCCGAGCTCGTGGAACAGCACTGTCCTGGTCATCGCCTCGTTCTTCCGTCGGGGGGTGCGGATTCACCCAACCTCGAAATACGATGACTGTCAAACTTTGATGGCCCTCGTACTATGGCCCCATGGACGTCGAGCGCATCCCGCCGCACCCCGACGTACGGACGATCCCGCTTCAGCGGGTCCTCGAAGCCCTCGTCGACCCGGTGCGCCGGAGCATCGTCACGCAACTGTGCGACGCACCCGCCGACCTCAAGTGCGGGGCGTTCGACCTCCCCGTGAGCAACTCCACCGCCACGCACCACTTCCGGATCCTGCGCGAGGCCGGCCTCATCCGGCAGTACTACGTCGGCACCTCACGTATGAACGCCCTCAGACGCGACGAGATCGACGACGCCTTCCCCGGGCTCCTCGACGCCGTCCTCATCGCCAACCGCGCCTCCTCCCGGACCGCCTCCACCTGAAACCGTGGCGGGTGAACTGGCACCATGAAGGCAATCGCGAGTGCCGGTGCCGCTCGCCCGCGTCGACCGCGTTCGAGAGCCGCCGCCGAGCAGGCAGCGAAAGGGGGTGTCGTGCCGTGTCGAGAGCAAGCGTGACCGACGAGCCACTGACGGTCAGGTTGTTGGGGCCCTTCGAGGCCTCCCTTGGTGCCAGGCCGGTCACGCTCACCACCGGCCAGCTCCGGGCGGTCCTGGCCGTGCTGGCGATGTCCGCGGGCCGGCCCGTCACGGTCGACCGGCTGGCCGTTGCGCTGTGGGACGAAGATCAACCCAGCAACGCGCGCCGAACGGTACAGACGTACGTCGCGAGGCTGCGCGCCGCGCTGGGCACCGAGACCATCGGGGGTACGCCCAACGGCTACGTTCTGGCTACCGACCCCGGCCAGGTCGACACGCTTCGCTTCACGGGCCTGCTCGACGACGCGGCCCAGGCGACCGACCCGGCGATCGAGCGGGCCCAGCTGGACGAGGCGCTCGCCCTGTGGCGTGGCAACCCGTTCGACGGGGTTCGCTCGGACTGGTTGGTTCAGACGCAGGGACCGCGCCTGGTCGAGCGCTACCTGCTGGCGGTGGAGCGGCGTGTCGACCTGGACCTCGCCGAAGGCCTGCATCCGGCGCTGGTCGGTCAGCTGCGCGAGCTGACGGCCCGCCATCCGCTGCGGGAGCCACTGTGGGTCCGGCTCCTCACCGGCCTCGACCGGAGCGGCCGGCGGGCCGAGGCACTCGAGCAGTACGAGCGGATCCGCGTCCGCCTCGCCGAGGAACTCGGCACCGAACCAGGGCCGGAGCTCCGGCAGATCCACGCCGACCTCCTGGCCGGCATCCCGGTCGACGCTACCCCGCCGGGTGTCAAGGCCCGCGCGGTCACTCCGCGGCAGCTGCCCGCTCCCGTCGACGGGTTCGTCGGTCGGGCCACCGCGCTGAAGGCCCTGGACCGATTGCTCCCTGGGAGCACTGACGAGGTGCCCAACGCGGTGGTCTGCGTGGTCACCGGAACGGCCGGCGTCGGCAAGACCACGTTGGCGGTGCACTGGGCGCATCGGGTCGCGGACCGCTTCCCGGACGGCCAGCTCTACGTCAATCTGCGTGGCTATCACCCGTCCGGTCGCGTGATGACGCCGGCAGCTGCGGTGCGCGGGTTCCTGAACGCACTCGACGTCCCGCCGAACCACATTCCCTCCGACCTGGATGCGCAGACCGCGTTGTACCGCTCGCTCCTTGCCGGCAAGCGCATGCTGGTGCTGATCGACAACGCCCGCGCGGCCGAACAGGTGCGTCACCTGCTGCCGAGTTCCCCTGGCTGCGTCACCGTCATCACCAGCCGCGACCAGTTCACCGGTCTGGTGGCAGGTGAAGCCGCGCACCCGTTGGCGCTCGACCTGCTCACCCCGGACGAGGCACAGGACCTGCTTGCCGTCCGGCTCGGCGTCGATCGGGTCGAGGCCGACCCGGAGTCGGCCGGTGACGTCATCGCATGGTGCGCGCGGTTGCCGCTCGCCCTCGCGGTCGTCGCCGCACATGCGGCCAGGCGGGACCATTCCCCGCTGCGGGCGCTCGCCGCCGACCTCCGCGCCTCCCGTTCCCACCTGGACACCCTCACCACGGGTGACTCGGGTACGGACCCGCGATCGGTCTTCTCCTGGTCTTACCACACGCTCAGCCCGCCCGCGGCGCGCCTCTTCCGCGTACTCGGCCTGCATCCCGGCCCCGACATCTCGACGTCGGCCGCCGCCAGCCTCGCGGCTCTGCCGACACCTGACGCGCGGGCCGCCCTCGCCGAGCTCTGCCGCGCACACCTGCTCACCGAGACCCTCGCCGGTCGGTTCGCATTCCACGACCTGCTGCGCGCCTACGCTGCCGAGCTCGCCGCCAGCCACGACCCGGCGAGCCAACGACGCGCCGCCGTACACCGGCTGCTCGACTACCACCTGCACACCGCGCATGCGGCCGCCATGCTCATCAACCCACAGCGCAGGTCCCTCACTCTCGCGCCAACCCAGGCCGGGGTCGTCGTGGGCGAGCTGGAGGACTACGACCAGGCAATGGTGTGGTTCGCCGACGAACGCGAGACTCTCCTCGCGAGCGTGTCGGTCGCCGATGACCACGGCTTCGACATCCACGCCTGGCAGCTCCCGTCCACGTTGGCGGCGTTCTGTTTCCGGCAGGCGTACTGGCACGACTGGCGAACCACCCAACAGACCGCCGTCGAGGCAGCCCGACGCCTGGGTGACACTGCGGCCGAGGCCTTGACCCACCGCGGACTTGGTTCGGCGTACCAGTTCCTCGGCCAGCTGGAGGACGCACACCGGCACCTGATCTGTGCACGTGAGTTGTACGACCAGCTCGACGAGCCCATCGGAAAGGCCGACATCCACTGGCACCTCTCGAGTCTCTGCGAGCGGCAGGGCCGGCAGGCAGAGGCGCTTGCCCATTCCGAACACTCGCTTGCCTTCGCCAGGGAGGCCGGGGACAAGTACGCCGAAGCCAAGGCGCTCAACTCGCTCGGATGGGACCACCTACAGCTGGGCAACCAGGAGCAGGGCCTGACGTTCTGCCAGCAGGCACTCACCCTGTACCAGCAGCTCGGCAACCGCCTGGGTGAAGCGAACACGTGGGACAGCGTCGCGCTCGCACACCACCAGGCCGGCAACCATGCCGAGGCCGTCACCTGTTACCAGAACGCGCTCGGGCTGTTCCGCGAGCTCGACGTACGCCACACCGAGGCGGGCACGCTGCGCCGCCTCAGCGAAACCCACTTCGCCGCAGCTGACCCGGCCGCCGGCCGCGCGGCGTTGCAGCAGGCCCTGTCGATTCTCGACCAGCTCGACCATCCAGAGGCCGAGGAGGTGCGCGCGCTCATCCAGGCCGCCGCACCGCAGCCGTCCACGTCCGCCAGCGACGCTTCATGATCGCGTCGACTCCCTCTTCCACGCCGCTCGCTTCCCTCTCGACCTGGTTTGGAACGATGTGCAGATGGCCGTAGCAGTCGTGTTTCCACAGCCAGGCAAGGTCGAGCTGGCCGAGATCGACCTACCCGATCTCGGACCCGGCCAACTCCGGGTGCGGACTCGGGTGTCCCTGATCAGTACCGGCACCGAAGGGACGGTCTACAAGGGCAGCTTCGCGCCAGGAACGCACTGGGACCACTGGTTCAGCTATCCCCATCGCCCGGGGTACTCGCTCGTGGGCGAGGTCACGGACGTCGGCGACGACGCCGCCGGCGGCTTCAGGCCGGGTGACCGGGTGGTGGCACTCCTCGGTCACGCGTCGCATCACGTCGCCGACGCCAGCCTGTGTACGCGGGTGCCTGACGACGTGTCGGACGAGGACGCGGCATGGTTCGCGATAGCCAAGGTCGGATTCGTCGGCGTAGCAGCCTCCCACGCACGTCTTGGCAGCTCGGCTCTGGTCGTCGGGGCCGGCCCGATCGGCCAGATGGCCGTGCGGTGGTTGGCCTCCTCTGGCGCGGCCGAGGTGGTCGTGGTCCAACGCAGTGGTCGGCTACGGCTCGACCTCGCCCGCGCCGGCGGAGCCACCGCGGTGCTGCCACACGACCTTGCCGACGGCCTGTCGGGAATCACGCCACCGGACACCATCATCGACTGCACAGCGAGCCCGAACGTTCTCACGCATGCGCTGTCCGCGGTGGCCGACCACGGCCGCGTGGTCGTGGTCGGCGACGTCGGTGATCCCTCCGAGCAACGGCTCAGCTCCGACCTGATCGTTCGTGGCGTCACGGTGGTGGGCGCGCATGGCCGCCACCTCCTGGGTGAGCGCGAACACGAGGTTCGCCGGCTGTTCTTCAGCCTCGTGGCGTCGGGACGCTTCGCGGGAATGAGCGAGCTGGTCACCCACACGTTCACGCCAGGCGACTGCGCCGAGGCATACGCACTGCTCGACACCGACCGGTCAGCGACCATGGGCGTGATCTTCGACTGGCGGCGCTAGTCGCCGGTGTCGTACACCGCGGCGCTGGTCGCCGGTGTCGACGGCGGCGCTAGTCCTCGGTGTCGTACACCGCGATCTCCGTCATGGTCGGCGTGTAGATCTCGGTGGCGATCTGCTCGGTGAGCGCCACCCGGAGCCGGGAGGTCGTGACGTTGCCGAAGCCGGTCACCCTGAGGTCATGACCGATGCCGTTGTCGCGACTCGCGAAGGTCACCCACGCGCCGGTCCCGGCGTCCCATCGCTGCAGCGCGAACGACTGGACCCGAGGGTTGGTGCCCGAGTCGGTGTACTCGTCCAGGTACACCTCGTCGAACGCGGTGTCCGCGCCGAAGTCGATGTCGAGCGTGATCGGGTACGCCGCGTCATCGGCCGCCGCCCAACGGGTCGCCAGGTCCCCGTCGGTCAGCTTCTCCGCGCCGAGCGTGCCGCCTGCCCCGGGATGGGTCGAGCTCGCGGTGACCGGCTTGTCGAGTGCGAGGTTGACCCGGTCCTCGCCCGGCTCCTCCTCGATCGGGTCGTCGTCGACCGGGTTGGTGACCTTCCTGCCGATCCGGCTCTCCGCGATGCCGATGTCCGGTGCGTCGCCGTAGTAGAGGTGGGTGCCGAGGAAGTCGACGCGGCCCAGGTGCGGGTTGTACCGGCCGGCGTCGATCAGCGGCGAGTCGTCGCGCAGCCGGAAGTGCTGTGCGGCCTTGCGGATCCGGACCACGCCCGCCCCGGTGACGTACTTCGCGGGATCGCCCACGAACCTCGGATCGGACCCGCAGGCCACGCGGGTCGGCCGGTTCCTGGCCGGAATGCGTGCCGCCTGCTTCGTAGTAGTCGTTGTTCGAGAACACCGCCTGCCGCAGGGCGCCGGACCGGCGGTACCACGGCGTCGGTGCCGCTTGCGAGGAGTTGTAGAAGATGTTGTTCAGGAAGTAGACCCGGCTCAGGAACGTCTCGTCGTGGACGTAGTCGAGGTCCGCGCCGTCGTAGACGAAGGTGTTGTTGGCGAAGTAGGTCGGCGAGTAGTTCGTCGACAACATGTTCTTCACGAGTACGCCGTTGTCGTTGACGCTCAGGTTGTAGCGCGCCACCGAGTTGGAGCTGTTGCCCATGTAGGACATCCAGCCCGCGGCGTTGTCGTGCGAGTAGTTGAACTGGTACGTGACGTTGAAGTTCGTGTACTCGAGGTCCCAGGGTGTGCCGTCGAACTCGTTGTTCGGGCCGCCGTAGACCTCGTTGAACTGCATGACCGAGTCGGCGCCCGCCCACAGGTAGAGCGCGACGGACACCGAGTCGTAGCGCTCCAGGTACCCGTTCACCTCGTTGTACTCGACGAGCATGTTCTTGGTGTTGGCGAGCTGGATCGCGCCCTGGCCGATGCTCTCGGCGTAGTTGTGGCCGATGTAGACGTCCCGGCTGTACAGGTCGCGGGTACGCACCCAGAGCTGTTCCCAACCCTCGTGGAACTTCCCGTTCTCGTCGTACTGTCCTGCGTCCGCCCCGTCGGCGGCGAACCAGTTGAACGCGAACTGGACGGCGTGCAGTTCGACGTTCTCGAACGTGTTGTCCTCGATGCGGACGTCCTTGAAGTAGTAGCCGCCGGTGCCGTACTCCTTGTAGCTGCGGCTACCGAAGACCTGGAAGTTGACGCCGCCGTAGTGGATCTTCTGCCAGACACTCGGACCGTCGGTGTTGTGGACGTACACGTCGGAGATCCGGAAGTGGTCCATGATGCTGTCCGCGCCGGCCGGCAGCAGATCGGCGTTGATCGAGACCATGATCCCGTCGCGGACGTACGAACCGGTGGTGATGTCGGTCGCGAAGTCGTCGTCGTTGGACAGCTCGACGTTGTTGATCGCGAAGTACTGCTGGTTGCGCAGCACGATGGCGCCGGTCAGTCCCACCGTCTCGGGGTTCTTCGTACCGTCCGCACGGAACGGGCTCGGCACGTTGCCGTTCGTCGCGATGTACGGCCGGCGTGCGTGCCGGTCGCCGTACGCCGAGATGGTGATCGGCCTGGCGGCGTGGCCCGAGCCCTTCGGCCACAGCTGCTCGTCCTGCCACTGCTCGCCGGCCTTGAGCAGGATGCGGTCGCCGGGCCGGAACGTCGTCGCGTTCGCCTTGGCCAGGCTGCGCCAGGCGTTCTCTCGCGACGTTCCGGCCGCGTCGTCGGACCCGTTCGTGGCGTCGATGAAGTAGTCCGTGCCGCCTGTGGCGTTCGCGGTGTTGCCGGGCCAGTTCGGCATGGTGGCGGCGGCACCACCCGCTGGCGCCGCGGCGGCGAAGGTGGCGGGCACGAGCGATCCCGCGAGGAGCGCGGCGAGCAGGGCGACCAGGCCCGTACGGAGCGCCCGCGAGGGGGGCCGCCGGTGCGCCCGTGCAGGTGCGGACGGTGTGGTACCGACAGGGCTCATTCCTGCACATCCTTTGCGTTGATGGCCGCCACCGCATCGGTGTCGACCTCGACGTCGCTGTGGGCGATCTTCTGCTGGAGGTACTGGTGGAACCGCTCCTCGACGAGCGACTGGCCGATGCGCCGGGAGTACTCGGCGAAAGCCGCGCCCTCGTCGACGCTCTTGCCGTCGAGTTCGTAGTAGGTGATCTGGCCCGTGCCCACTGCCGGTGCCGAGATCTCGCCGACGGGCAGGTTCCCGAGCAACGCCATCAGGTACTGGTCGTGGGCGATCGCCCCTGCCGAGCCTCCGTCGTACGTGCCGGTCGTGAACCTGGCAGTGCGCTCGCGGGCGGCGACGTCCGCAAGACGGTCGGCGGCAGCTACCCGCCGCTGCAGCCGGGCCACGTAGTCCGAGGACGCGCGCTCCGGCACCCGGACGACGAGCTTCGAGTAACGGAAGGTGGTCGCGTTGGCGCTCCACGCGTCCCGGTCTGCGTCGAACGCGCGCCGGACGTCGGCGTCGGTGACCCAGAGCGGGTCGCCCGCATCCGCGCTGAGTGTTTCCTTCAGGGCGGTCGTGATCTCGGTGAGCCGGTGGGAGTAGTACTCCTCGGCCGAGAACTCCGTGACGCCGTAGACGGTCTCGCCCCTCGCGATGGCGTCCGTACGCCGCTCGTTCTCGTCGGCCAACTCGGCGAGGAGGTCCTGCTGGTCGATCGGCACGCCGAGGCCGTGTTCCTCGGCAAGGATGAGAGTGGCCTTGTCCCGCCAGATCTCGTCGAGCGCGCGGGAGGCGAGCAGCTCGAGCGCGGTCCCGTCGGCGACGGGCGTGGTCCAGTCGATCACGCCGCCTTTCAGGCCGTGCTTGTTGCGCAGCTCGTTCTGTACCGCCGGCGCGAGCCGCCGCATGTGGAACAGCAGCTCGTCGCGGGTCACGGCGTGCCCGTCGAGGGAGGCGACCTCGCTCGTGGGGTTGGCCAGCACGGTCCCGGTGACCGCCAGCGCCGCGACGACGACACACCCGCCGGCGATGAGGGCGGCGACGACCCGGCGCGACAGCCTCCTCATGGGTACGGGGCTCCTTCCGCGGCAGGTGCCACGTGGGTGCGTACGCAGGAACAGTGCCGATCCGGTCCAGCTACATCGGGTGCCACGCCGCCGTCACCCGTACAGCCCGGGTCGACCTCGCGATGATTCGACTGATCGGTTCCAGAGCATGGCATCGATAACATGACGGCGCAAGAGATCTGATGAGCGGCAACTCACAGCTCAGCGGAGGGGTGGCGGCGCGGTCGAGCCGCGAACCGACAGCGTGGCGGGAACGACCGGTGCGCCGGCGCCGGCGTCGGCTCCCTCGAGCAACAGGGCGACGGCCGTCGCGCCGCACCTGTAGAAGTCCTGCCGTACGGTCGTCAGCGGCGGAAAGCAGTACGCCGCCAGAGCGATGTCGTCGACGCTCACGATGGACAGGTCGTCGGGCACCGAACGGCCGCGCTCGCGCATGGCGCGGATCACCCCGAACGCGATCTCGTCGCTGGCCGCGAAGACCGCGGTCACGTCCGGGATCATCGCGACGATCTGCCCCCGCTGGTATCCCGACTCGGGCGACCAGTCGCCCTCGAGGGGCGGCGGCGCCTCGATCCCGGCGGCGGCCAGGCAGTCCTGCCAGCCCTGTCGCCGATGGCGGGCCTCGATCCACTCGTCCGGCCCGGAGAGGTGCCAGACCTGGCGGTGCCCGAGGTCGAGCAGGTGCTGGGTAGCGAGGCGGCCAGCCTCCTGCTGGTCGATCCCGAGCACCAGGGCGCCCTCGGTCCGCGAGCCGTCGAGCGTGACGGTCGGGATGTCCCGGGTGATGTCCTCCATCTTCGGCGTCGTGGAGATGAGCGGCACGGCAAGGATGATGCCGTCGACGCCCTGGTCCGCGAGCTTGGACAGGGACCGCTCCATCAAGCCGGTGTCGAGCGCGGCGATGCTCGCGATGCTCACCGCGAAGCCGGCCCGTCCCGCGGCCGCCTCGACGCCGGCGGTCACCGCCGAGCGGGAGTAGTAGCCGCCGGACTGCAGCAGGACGAGACCGATGGTGTGGCTGCGCCCCGAGGAGAGCATCCGGGCGGCGCTGTTGAACCGGTAGCCGAGTCGCTCGACGGCAGCGAGTACGCGCCGCCTGGTGTCGGGGCTGACGTTCGGAGCGTCGCGGAGCGCGCGTGAGACCGTCTGCGCCGACACCCCGGCGGTCCTCGCCACGTCCGCCATGCTCGGCTGCCTCGCGGGGCGCGCACTCGCCTCGGTCATCTCGTACCTCCCCCGCGCGGCTGGCTCGCGACGTCCGTCGGACGAAATCATAGGGGTCGCCGTTACGGATGGCATCGATAACAGCGGTTGGGTCGTCGGCACGTCCCACCGGCACGGCGTGGCGGCTCAGCCGAAGGGAACGCCCTCCAGCCAGTCGTCGAGCAGCTGCCTGTCGCCGACGATGTCGAATCCTTCGCTGTCGGCTGATCGTCGCCGATAGAGGCTGAGCAGGAGGTCGGTCAGGGGTGCGTGGACGGCTACGGCGGCCCCTTCCTGGCTGCCGCGGTGCCAGGTGATGAGGTCACCGGTGAGGTCGAGCAGCCACTCCGCTGCCAGCTCGGGCGGGGTGTCGGTGGCATGAAACTGCAGGAGGCGCCCCTCCCCCAGCAGCGTGCGGCGTTCGGGAGCGATCTCGAACATCACCGGCATCGCGGTGAGCTGCATCCACTCGTCGACCGCGTCGACCGCCAGGTCGGGTTCGACGGTGAACGGGATGCCGAGCGCCAAGGCCGCGTCGGCGCGATGGACGAGTGTCTCGTGGGCCATCCGGCGGGCAGGGAACATCGTCGTCGCAGGGATGGCCCAGGTCGGTGCGTACGGCATCTCGGCATCTGTTCCGGCGCTGCGCAACGTCTCCTCCAGGCGCCGGGCGCCTTCGGCCAGCCAGGGATCGAGGACGGCGGGATCCTCGTCGGTGTAGCCGGAGAGATCACGCCACCTGTCATCGCTCTCTGCCGCCGTGTACCGGTCGCGGACGCCCAGCTCGGCCGAGCGGTGCGCGCCGCCGAGATGCCGAACCAACTGGCCGAGGTTCCAGCCAGGACAGGTGGACACCGAGATCGTCATGTCCGCGCCCCGGAGGTGTGACCTCAGCAGGTCGGTCTGCGCCACGATCTGGGCACAGAGACGGTCATAGCTCAACGGGACTGTGCGGGATGTCGAACCGGCGTTGGGGGATTCCATCATGGCTCTCCGTGTGGTCGGGGTGATCTGGTCGCCGGCACGGGGTGTGCGGCCTCCTCCATGAGGTCGGATCCGCCCTCGCCGTCTCGACATCACCACCGTCACCACTCCTCCTTCTCGTGCTGCGCGTGGTGTGAGATGTAGAGAGCGCGAGGTCGGCTCCGACTCGTTGGAGGAGGCGCCGCACGGGCCGCCGCCGAAACCGCGAGAGGAGATCCTCGACGTGAAGTACCTGTTGATCATGCAGATGAACCCTGAGGCGTGGGACGCGCTGACCGAAAAAGAACGGAACGCAGTGATGAGCGGCCACGGCGAGTTCATCAGGACGATAAAGGAATCCGGGGAGATGGTCAGTACCGATGCGCTTGCCGGTCCGGCGGAGAGCGTGGTCGTGCGAGGGACCGGCGGTGGCGCTCAGGTGGTGTCCGATGGTCCGTACGCCGAGGCGAAGGAGTTCATGGGTGGCTTCTACGTCGTCGACTGCGCCAGCAAGGATCGCGCTGTCGAGTTGGCCCGGCTGATCCCCGACACCAGGTTCGAAGGCCTGGCCGTGGAGATCCGTCCGATCCTGGGCTGATCGACTGCCGACCTGGCGAGGCGGCACTCCAGCCGAAGCCGAGGTCTTCCTTGCTGGGTGGCGCTGTGGGAGCAGAAAACCTGTCGAGTGTGTCGGTGGCCGGAGTTACGGTCGTCTGGCCATGTTCACCCTCATTCGCTACATGTTCCGGATCGCGCCCGCCAGCGCCGCCGCGTCACTGGCGCTGGCGGTCGCGTCCGCCGGGCTGAGCGTGCTGTTGACGTTCCTGGTCGGCCAGGTCGTCGGCGCGGTGCCCGGAGTGATCGCCAACAAGCCTGACGCGCTGTCCTTGACCGCGTTCAGTCTGCTGCTCGCCGCGCTGCTCGCGGCGTTCCTGGTCGAGAGCATGCTGCCGACGTTCGACCAGATGATCGGGCTCAATCTCGACAACCACATCCACCGCGCGCTCGCCATCGGCATCACCGAGCCGGTGCTGCGTCCGCGCCGGGTCACCCATCTGGAAGACCCCGAGATCAAGGACATCCAGGAACGCGCCAAAGGCAAGGCCGGCTTCCAGGTCGGCCGTGGCGTACGCAACGTGCGGTGGCTCCTGTCCAGCCGGCTCACGCTGTTCGGTTCGGCCGCGCTCGTGGGACAGATGTTCTCCTGGCCGGTCGCGATCGGGCTGGTCCTCGTCACGCTCCTCATGGAGTACTACCGCGCGACGACCTGCGAGCGCGAGATCGACTCGTGGTGGGGCAACACCGAGGGGCAGCGCCAGGCCGACTACGCGTTCAACCTCGGCATGCGCGACGCACCGAAGGAGCTGCGGGTGTACGGCCTGGGTGGCTTCGTGGTCGACCGCTACGTCGCGAAGTGGACCGAGTTGTTCCGGCCGGTCTGGGCGGCCCGACGGCGTGGGATGGTCGCCGCGATCGGCTTCGGCGTGATCCATCTGGCTGCGCAGGCGGGCGCCATCCTGCTGGTGGGCCGGGCCGCTCTGGCGGGTGACCTGCCGCTGACCCAGGTCGCCACTGTCGTGCCGGCCATCCTCGCGGTGGGCATGTCCTACAACGGCTTCGGCGTCATGATGATCCGGCGCGGCCTGTCGGCCTACCGCTCGATGCGGGATCTGCCGAGGCTGATCGCCGAGCGCTATCCGGAGCCCGTCGCCGACGTGAACGACGTTGTCGACAAGATGCCACGAGAGGCGATTCGCTTCGAGAACGTGAGCTTTCGCTACCCAGGCTCGGATCACGAGGTGCTGAGCGGGCTCGACCTCGAAATTCGGGCTGGCGAGGCGCTGGCCCTGGTGGGTGTCAACGGTGCCGGCAAGTCCACCCTGGTCAAGCTGCTCGGCGGCGCCTACCAGCCGACCAGCGGGCGGATCACGGTCGACGGCACTGACCTGGCCGAGCTCGATCTCGGTGCGTGGCAGCGCCGGGTGGCGGCGATCGTCCAGGACTTCCTGCGCTTCCCATTGCCCGCAACCGACAACATCGTCCTTGGCGCCGTCGAACACGCCAAGGATCCCGGTGCCCTCGAGCTGGCCGCTCGGGAGGCAGGCATCGATGACGTGATCAACAAGCTGCCGGACAAGTGGGACACGATTCTCGACAAGACCTATGACGGTGGCGTCGACCTGTCCGGCGGTGAGTGGCAGCGGCTCGCGCTGGCCCGTGCGCTGTTCGCCGTCCACGCCGGCGCAGGCGTGCTGGTGCTCGACGAGCCGGCGGCGGCACTCGACGTACGTGCCGAGGCGCAGCTGGTGGAGCGTTATCTCGAGCTGACCACCGGCGTGACGTCGTTGATCATCTCGCACCGGTTCTCCGTCGTCCGCGACGCACACCGGATCTGCGTGCTCGCCGACGGCCGGATCGTGGAGTCCGGCAACCACGACGAGCTCCTGGAGCTGGGCGGGCGATACGCCTCGATGTTCCGGTTGCAGGCCGAGCGCTATGTCACCGGTGAGCTCAACACCAAGCTGGAGGCCGTCGATGGATAGGGCGTGGCGGATCCTGCGGCTCTGGCTCGGCACCGCCTTCCGAGCCGCGCCCGTGCTGATGGGCGTCCTGTGCCTGCTGGTCGCGGTCCAGTCGGTGACGTCGCCGATGCAGACCTACGGCGTCAAGCTGCTCGTCGACGGTCTGACGGGCACGGAGGACTCCGCGATCGCGTGGGGCATCGGCGTGATCGTCGCCGGGTTCGCGGTGTCGTTCGTCAGCTCGGTGCTGACCGATCCGATGCGCGACACCGCGCAGGAACGCGTTGCCCGTCAGGTGCACGCCGACCTGCTCGACGTCACGACGGGCGTGCCGGGCATCATGCACCACGAGCGCTCCGACTTCGCCGATCGGCTGGAGCTGATCCGGGAGCGTTCCTGGCGGTTGGGCGTCGGCGCTGAGATCCTGCTCTACGCGGTGGCGACGTTGGCCAACACGGGCACGGTGCTCGCGCTCCTGGCGTCGGTCCATCCGCTGCTGCTGGTACTGCCGTTGCTCGGCTCGGCACGCATCTGGTCGGCGTACGTCAGCGGGCGAATGGAGCAGCAGGCATGGGAAGACACCATGCAGCAGGAGCGTCTGACCGACCGGCTCGCCGAGATCGCGAAGGATCCGCGAAGTGGGCTGGAGCTCAGGGTCTTCGGGCTCAACTCGGTGCTCGTCGACCGGATCATCAAGCTGCAGAACGCCCGTTACCGCGTACTGCTGGGCGCCACCAAGCGCGGCGGTCTGATCGACGGCACGGTGCGGCTGGGATTCGCCGCCGCCTACATCGCCGCGGTGATCTGGGTGGTGTGGCGCGCGCGTCACGGCCAGGCCAGTGCGGGCGATGTCGTGCTGCTGTTGCTGATCGCGCCGCAGATCGACCAGATGACCGGCGGGATCGCACAGAACGTCTACTGGGTCGGCGAGGTGATCCGGAGCTTCGCGCGCTATGACTGGCTGCGCGAGTACGCCAAGGACCACGCGTGGGCTGAGGTCAGCGCGCCGACGCCGAAGCGGCTGACGTCCGGAATCGTCCTGCGGGACGTCGGGTTCGCCTACCCCGGGTCCGACCAGGCCGTCCTGTCCCATGTCAACCTCAGCTTGCCGGCCGGCTCGACAGTGGCGCTCGTCGGCGAGAACGGCGCCGGCAAGACGACGCTGGTGAAGCTGCTCGCGCGACTCTACGACCCGACCGAGGGGGCGGTGCTGATCGACGGCGTCGACCTGCGCGCGATCCAGCCCGGCGAGTGGCGGCGGCAGATGTCGGCGAGCTTCCAGGACTTCACGAAGTTCGAGTTCGCGGTGCGCGAGTCGGTCGGTATCGGCGATCTGGACCGGATGGACGACGACGATGCGGTGTGGACCGCGCTTCGTCGCGGTGACGCGGTCGGCGTCGTACGCGACCTGCCGGACGGGCTGGACACCCAGCTGGGCAAGCGCTTCTCAGGGGGCGTCGAGGTGTCCGGCGGGCAGTGGCAGCGGCTCGCGCTGGCTCGAGGATTCATGCGGGACGAGCCCCTGTTGTTGCTGCTCGACGAGCCGACCGCCGCCCTCGACCCGGCCGCCGAACACACCCTGTTCGAGCAGTTCGCGGCGGCGGCCAAGGTGGCGGCGGCCCGGACGGGCGGTGTCACGGTGCTGGTGTCGCACCGGTTCTCGACGGTACGCATGGCCGATCTGATCGTCGTACTCGAGGACGGTCGGATCACCGAGACGGGAGCGCACGAGGACCTGGTCGGGGCCGGCGGGCGCTACGCCGAACTGTTCGACCTGCAGGCCCGCGCCTATCGCTAGGAGTCGCGGCGTCCCTGACCGTCGGCCGCCGGCTGCCGGTCAGGGCTCGAGGTCCCGCAACGCCATGCCGCTCCTGACATCGAGAGGCACCGAGACCTGATCGTGCGCGATGAGCCAGTTGCCGTCGATCTTTCGAAAGCAGCCCGTCCAACGAACCCAGTAGTCGCTCTGGGTTCCGTTCTGCAACGTGCCGCTGATCCGATTGAGGCTGTGTCCGAAGGCCACGTCTGCGCCCACCGTGATCGTGAGGTCGCGAACCTCGTAACCAAGTGGCGGCTGGTATACCCGGAAGACATCGGCCCAGTTCTTCCATTTCGCCTCTGCTCCCAGGTGCTGCAACGGCGGCACGATGTCGAATGACACGAGGTCCGGAGCGAAGACCGGTTTCACGCCCTCGAGATCCATCGCGCGAATCGCCTCCACCAAGGTGTCGACTTGCGCTCTGATTGCGGCTTCGTCCTTCGCGTGCGGGGTAGCCATGACCAGTCCTCCGTTGTCGTCGTGGGTCACGAACCTGGCAGGAGTCGATCTTGCTCTCGTAGTGACCTCCCCAGTGGGATCGTCCTCCGGTGATCATTTCGCACCATGAGCGCGCTGAAACGACCACGGCGCGTCGGCGACGCTAATACCTGAACGTGACTTGAGGTCAACCATCGGGACACGCCTCCCCACGCGCGGTGGCGTCTTCCTGGCATCGAGGAATCCGGAAGCTGGACGTCCGGAATCGGGGGTAGCGTGCGCGCAAGGCAGCCGAGGAAGGTCGCTGCAGGAGAGAGGGAGACGCACATGACCGTTCAGGAGTGGTTGCTCGACTCCGACCCGGCTGTGCGGTGGCAGGTCATGCGCGACCTGACCGGTGCGCCCGAGGCCGACGTCGCCTCCGAGCGGGACCGCGTCACCACCGAGGGCTGGGGCGCTCGACTCCTCGCGCTGCAGGGACCGGATGGTCAGTGGGGCGGAGGAACGCTGTTTCCGGTCTGGACCTCCACCGCCTGGACCCTGATGCTCCTGCGCCAGCTCGGCCTCGACCCAACCAGCGAGCCGGCCCGCCGCGCAGTGGCACTGGTGCGCGAGAACAGCCGGTGGGAGCACGCCGGTCAGCCGTTCTTCGAGGGCGAGGTCGAGCCGTGCATCAACGGTAGGACGGTGGCCATCGGCACCTACTTCGGCCAGGACGCCGACCGTATCGTCGACCGGCTCCTCGGCGAGCAGCTGGCCGATGGCGGTTGGAACTGCGAACAGGAGAACGGCTCGACCCGTGGCTCGTTCCACAGCACGATCTGTGTGCTCGAAGGGCTTCTGGAGTACGAGCGAGCTGCCGGCAGCTCGCCAGCGATGGCGGCGGTGACGGCGGCTCGCGAGCGCGGGCAGGAGTATCTGCTCCAGCGCCGGTTGCTCCGCCGGCTGTCCACCGGAGACGTGATCGATCCGTCGTGGACCCAGTTCTCGTTCCCGCCGCGCTGGCTCTACGACGTACTCCGGGCCCTGGACTACCTCCGCGCCGCCGACGTCACACCGGACGAGCGCGTGGCCGAAGCGATCGCGCTCGTGGAGTCCAAGCGCGGCCCCGACGGCCGATGGTTGCTGGAGAACACGCATCCGGGCGACGTGTACTTCGAGCTGGACGACGGCGAGGGCAGGCCGAGCCGATGGAACACCCTGCACGCCCTACGCGTCCTGGCCTGGTACGAGCAGGAGCGCCAATGACCCACTGCCCGGCCACAGCGGGGCAGTGAGCGATCATCGTCGGGATCTCGTACGGCCCGCTGGCATCACCGGGACGGCGTGAGAGACTCCGGTGACCATGACCAGCCAGAACGAGACCGACCATGGCCGTCCCTCCTCCGACTCCTCTCGCCCGGTCGCCCTGGTCACCGGCGTGGGTCGCACCGTCGGGATCGGCGCCGGCATCGCCCGCCGGCTGGCGGAGTCCGGCTGGGACGTCGCCTTCACCTACTGGATCGCGTACGACGAGCGGATGGCCTGGGGCGTCGAGACCGGCGCCGCCGACGCGATCGACGCGGACCTGGTCAAGCTCGGCGCGACCGCAGCGGCGATCGAGGCGGACCTCGCGGATACCGACGCGCCGGGGCGGATCTTCGACACGACCGAACGCCTGCTGGGCAATGTCACCGCCTTGGTGATGTGCCACTGCGAGTCGGTCGCCTCCGGTCTGCTCGACACCACCGTCGAGAGTTTCGACCGGCATTTCGCCGTCAACGCGCGCGCCACCTGGCTGCTGATCCGCGAGTACGGTCGTCGCTTCCGCGGTGCTCCTGGAACGGGACGGATCATCGGTCTCACCAGCGACCACACCGTCGGCAACCTCCCCTACGGTGCGAGCAAGGGAGCCCTGGACCGCATTGTCCTGGCCGCCGCCCACGAACTCGCCCACCTGGGTATCAGCTCCAACGTCGTCAACCCCGGACCGGTGGACACCGGCTGGATGACGGACGAGGTGCGGGCGAGCGGCATCCGGCAGACGCCGCTCGGCCGGCTCGGAACGCCGCAGGACACCGCGCACCTCGTGGACTTCCTGTGCTCGCCCCAGGGACAGTGGATCAACGGCCAGTTGCTGATGAGCAACGGCGGCTTCGCCTAGGTCGCCTAGCCTCGCGTGGAAAGCGTTGGCGGACACGACGCGGCTGCGGAAGGGTGGAGCGCGATGCGCACTCCCGACCTCACCGATCTCCTCCGTGACCGAGACGTCGAGGCCGACACGATGGTGCCCCTTCTCGGCGGCGAGAAGAACCGGACCTGGTTGGTACACGACGTGGCCGGCCGACGCTTCGTCGCTCGTTCCTACCGCCACAGAACGGAAGTGGAGGTCGAGTACGAGCTCCACGCGACCGAGTTCCTGGCACAACAAGGCTTCCCCACACCGGCTCCGGTCAGGGCACGAGACAGGTCGCTGTGGCGCCTGGTCGACGGCCAACCAGCTGCGCTGTTCGACCATGCTGCCGGCGAGCATCCGTCCGGCCTGACCGACGAGTACTTCTCCGCCGATCTGTCGCTCGGCCGCAGGGCCGCCGCATTGGCGGGCCAGCTGCACCTGCTGGCGACGGGCCAGGTCTTTCCTGGTCGCCGTACAGATCTGCTCGATCCCCTGCACCGGATCGCGAGCTTCCTCGACTCGCCGTACGCCGCCATGCCTGCGCTCGAGGAGGCAGTTGCCCGATTGGCCGTCCAGCACGAGAAGATGACGGCGATCTACGCTCGTCCCGCCGGACTACGGCAGGGTCTCGTGCACAACGACATCAGCGCCAACAACCTCCTCCTCGACCAGAGGACAGGTAGCGTCACAGCGCTGCTCGACTTCGACGACTGCCTCACGGCGTTCCAGCTCTACGACCTCGGCCGGATCGCAGAGGTCTGGGGTCGCGACACCGACCGGCACGCAGACCTGAGCCGGATCCAGGAGCTGATCGCCGCCTACCACGCCACGAGACCCCTGACCGATCGGGAGGGCGAACTCGCGGTCGACATGATCGCCACGTACGCGGCGGCAACCGGAGTGGGGGTTCTGACCAACATGCTTCGCAACGGCGCCGACGTACAGGATCCACGCGACAGCTACTCCATGCTGTTCTTCCTCGACCTCAGCGCCAGCGCTCACCCCTGAGTCTTCACGGCACCGTGGTCGCGTTCCGCTCTGTGAAAGGCAGGCGTCGTGTCGGGTGAGGTGCGCCGAGTTTTCGACCGGCTCGGAGTGTCGGCGGCCCGGACGCGCACGATCCCGGCCAACCACGGGGCGGACGGGAACGCCAACTGGCACGTGTGGCCGCAGGCGGGCGAACGCTGCGTCCTGCGTCGCTACTACACCGGGACGACAGCGCAGGACCTGCGGTACGAAGACAGGATTCTGACGCATCTGGGCAGGCAGGGCTGGAGGGTGCCGGAGCCGCTGTCCCCGCCGATCGAGGATGCCGGTCGCTGGTACTGCCTCACCCGGCATGTCCCGGGACGGAGCCGGAGCCAGGAAACCTCGCAGCAGCGCCAGCAACGCGGCGCCGACCTTGCGCGGCTTCACGGTGCCCTACGTCCACTCACGGAGCGGATCGGCCAACGGCCGAGGTGGCACCCCTTGCACGACGGGCTCCAGGTCATGACAGCGATCGACTGGCACGCAGGACTCGAGGCGCTCGACCTCGCTCATCCTGCGCTCGCCGAATGGGCTGGCGTCGCTGCCATCTCGACGGCGGACGAGCTCACCGCCCTCGGGGCCAGCGACCTTCCTCTCACCGTGATTCACGGCGACTTCATGGCCGAGGAAAACGTGCACTACGACCGGTCTCGCTTCGTCGGGGTCATCGACTTCGGTGTCGCTCATCTGGGCAGCCGGCCGTATGAACTCATCAGCGCCCGCTGCTACCGGGCACCGCAGGTCCGGGCAGCCTACGTCGAGGAACTTCGCCGCCACGGGTGGCCGTGGACCGACCTGGAGGAGGCCGCGCTCGTTCCCGTCTTCCGCGCCTTCCGCCTTTCCATGGTGGCCTGGCAACTCGACGTCGGCGTGCGAACCGGATGCTTCGACACCGCGGCAATCGAGACTCAGCTGGCGCAGACCGGGGTCGACCCCTCGGGAAAGGTCCGCGCGATCTGGTGAGCTGGGCTCTTCGAACGGGCTCGTGTGGGCCGTGCGTACGTGCGTAAGGAGGTGGAGGATGCCGGTAGAGATCGACGCTGATGAGCTCATCAGCGAACTGAATGCCCTGACCGCCAGCCGCCTGACGGTGGTGGGAGTCGCCTCGCACGGCGAAACGGGTGGCGCGATCTATGTCCGCTGGCCCGATGGCCACCAGGCCGTGGTGACGCCCTCCGAAACCCCGCTGCAGGAGCTACAGCGCACTGCCGAGGTCCTTGCGCTGGCCCGAACCCGCGGTCTTCCAGTGCCTCGCTATGAGGTGATCGTCCCGGTTGCCGACCGCGCAATAGTCGTGCAGGAACGCCTGCCTGGAGCCGTGATGCGCCTCGACGTGGCGAGGCTGGAGGCAATGGTCGAGACCAACGAGCGGTTCGCCGGCATCCTTGCCGATCGACCCGACGTCCCGGTCCCGCGGCTGCTGCTGCGGCATGAGAAGGGCTGCCGGTCGCTGGAGCGGTACAGCGACCGCAGCCGAGACCTGCTCGCCCGGATCCGTCAGTTCGGGGATGCCGAGATGCGCGGCAACGATCTCGTGCACGGTGACTACAACCACGAGAACGTCCTCTTCGACGACCACGGCAGGGTCACCGGCGTCGTCGACTGGGCTGGCAGCACCTGCCGCGGCGACCGTCGATTCGCGCTGGTGAAGCTGCGGTTCCTCCTCGCCTGGGAACAGCCGGATCCGGCCGTACTGGCACGGCTGGACGAACTGCTCGACACCATGATCGAACCCGAGACGCTGCTTGTGTACTGGGCACACTGGAGCCTGCGGATGGTCGACTGGACCATCCAGACCGCTCGACCCGTCGATGTCGAGCTGCACCTCGATGTCGCCGCCTCCCGACTGGCCTGAGCATCAGGTCCGTTCGAGGCACGGCGAAGGGTGCGCACGCGACATAACCAGTTGCCGTGCCGAGGCAGCAAGCTCCACACTCCCGTCGCGTGGATGACGACGAACTCGACGCGCTGCTGCGGAACGAACGCTACCCGCGGTCTGCGCACTACTCCGCTCGCTGGATGGTCGACGGGGCGATGGGCCCGAACCCCGTGTGGCTGGCGGAGGCGTTGACCGATCTCCTACCGCTCGACCCCGGTATGCGGATCCTCGACATGGGCTGCGGTACCGCCATGACCTCGATCTTCCTCGCCAAGGAGTTCGGCGTCGAAGTGTGGGCCGCGGACCTGTGGGTCAAGCCCGATGACAACCTGCGCCGAGTGGCCCAGGAACACCTGCAGGGGCAGGTGCACCCGATCTTCGCCGAAGCCCACGCGCTGCCCTTCGCCGAGGGCTTCTTCGACGCACTCGTCAGCCTCGACTCCTACCACTTCTTCGGCACCGACGACCTCTACCTCGGCTACTACTCACGCTTCGTGAAAGCGGGCGGTCACATCGGCATGGTCGTCCCCGGTCTCGCCGAGGAGCTCGAGACGCTCCCCCCATCGCACCTTGCGCCCTACTGGAACTGGGGCTTCTGCGCCTTTCACAGTGCGGCCTGGTGGCGTCGGCACTGGGAGAAGACCGGCTTGGTCACTGTCGAGGTCGCCGATCGGCTGGCCGATGGTTGGCGGGACTGGCTGGTCTGGAACGAAGCGTGTGACCGCGAAAGCGGTACGCCCGGCGAGGAGGCCCAGATGCTCCGCACCGACGCTGGCCGCACACTGGGCTTCACCCGAGTCATCGCCCGGCGCGACAGCTAGTGTCCACACGCAGCGGCGGCTGCGGTCGCGGCTGCGGTGGCGGATGCGTTGGCGGATGGTCAGTGACCGTCCGGTGGTGTGCGCGGCCCTGGCCCGCGCGGCTCCTCGTTGGCCACGGCGAACGCCTTCGCCGCCGCGACGGCCGCCTGGCGCAGGACGGCGGGCTCGACGACGAGCGTCTCATCGCCCAACTGGCGTACGACGGTGTGCGCGTTCTCCTCGTCACCGAGGTCGAGGACGGCGTCCGCCCACCCGTCGGCGTCGGGGTCGGAGATCGTCCGCGACCGGGCGTACACCCAGCCGGCCCGCAGCAGCGCGTCACCGCGCAGACGAAGCCGCACCACGTACCGAGGCCGCGTCTCGGCGAAGCTGGTCGACGCCTCCCGCCAGTGGGCGGCGAGGTCGAAGTCCTCCGGGCGCGCGAACGACTCCTCCGTCTTGGTCACGTGGTGGATCCGGGTGACGCGGTAGGTCCGGTCACCGATGTCGCGGCGCCCGACGAGGTACCAGGTCCCGCCCTGGCGGACCAGGCCAAGCGGGGCCAGGACGACGGTCTCGGGCGACGTGCCGTACCGGAGCGAGACGAGCCGGTCGTCCCAGATCGCCTGCTGGAGGATCAGGAGGCTCGGGTCCGGCGGAGGTGGCGGGCCCCATGGTCCTTGGTCGACGTGGATCCGCCGGCGGGCGTGCTCCACCTGCTCGCGCGCGGAGGGTGCGATCGCCGCCAGCAGCTTGAGAATCGGGCCCTCTCCCGGATCGTCCAGACCGAGGTCGGACAGGATGCCGCGGGACCGACCGACGACGATGGCGAGCGCGTCGCTGGTGGTGAGGCCGGTGAGGGTGGTGCGGTAGCGGTCGACCAGTGTCCACCCGCCGGCGCCGCCCCTCGTTGCGTACACCGGGATGCCGGCGCCGCTCAGCACCTCCATGTCGCGCTGGACGGTGCGCGGCGAGACGGCGAGCTCGCGCGCGAGAGTCGCCGCTGTGACCCGGCCGCGGGCCTGCAGCAGGAGGACGATCCGGAGGAGACGTTCGGCGCGCATCGCAATCGCCTCGAAGGCTACCGACCGAATATGACATCAGGTGTCGTGAACGCCTGCCAAGGTAGCCGCTGAGCGAACCGGCCGGCGAAGGGGGCGGCTCGATGGACAGGACCGAGGTACGCCAGCGGTGTCCCGGTCGGATCCGCGCGTGGCTCGCCGCGGAGGCGGCCGTGCGCGCGTGAACCGAATGCAGGCACCGAATCCGGTGCAGGCGAGCGCGCCGGAGGACTCGCCGCGGGCCGTCGCCGGGCGGCTTCCCACCGGACCGGGCGTCTACCGCTTCCGCGACGAGCGCGGCCGGGTGCTGTACGTCGGCCGCGCGGGCAACCTGCGCCGCCGGGTGCAGTCGTACTGGGGCGACCTTCGTGACCGGGGCCATCTCGAATCCATGGTGGGGCGGATCGCTCGGATCGACGCCACCGAGTGCCGGTCGGAACACGAGGCCGCGTGGTTCGAACGCAACCTGCTCGAACGCGCACTGCCGCCGTGGAACCGGGCCCTCGGTGGCGGCGAGGTGGCGCTCTACATCCGCCTCGACAAAAGATCACGGTCGCCCGAGCTCACGGTCGTCAACGAGGTCCAGCCGGGCAACGCGGTACGCCACTTCGGCCCGTACCTCGGCGGCACGAAGATCCGGCTGGCTGTCCGAGCGCTCCACCGCGTGCTGCCCTTGAGGTACACCGCCGACGGACTGGCCGGATCCAGTCAGGAGCTGGCCCGCCAGCTCGGCGTCGACCCCGCGGCCCGTACCCAGCTCGTTCGTACCGTCGCCGCGGTTCTCGATCGCAAGCCCGACGCGGTTGCTGCGGTCCGGCTCGCCCTGACGCGACGGCGGGACACCCTGGTGCGGGGGCTCGCGTTCGAGCAAGCGGCCAGGCTGCACGCGGAGCTGCGCGCCGTCGAGTGGGTGACGATGGAGCAGCAAGCAACGGCGATCGAGGCGTACGACGTCGACGCGTACGGCTGGGCGGACGGAGTCCTTGTCTGCTTCGAGGTCCGTGCCGGTCGACTGAGCGGATGGCGGGTCCGCCCGTGTGCGCGGGCGCGGGCGGGGGAACGGGTAGCCGCGACGCCCGCCAGCTGGGTGGGGTTCGCGCACCGGAACGCCGAACTCGCCGCCCGCCTCCGCCTTCCACTCGCCCAGCCTTGAGCAGACCGACTCCACTGGCAGCTCCACCGGGACGTAGGCAGAGGTGGAGCGCGGTCAGCCGGCCCGTGGCAGTCTCACCTCGGCCCGGACGCCAGGCTGTGCGTCGTCCAGGCGGACGGTTCCGCCATGGAGGCGTACGACCTCGCGCACGATGGCCAGCCCCAGTCCGCTGCCACCGTCGTCGCGGGCGCGCGCGTCGTCCAGCCGGGTGAACCGGTCGAAGACCCGCTCGCGGTCCGCCGCGGGAATGCCCGGACCGTCGTCGGTCACGGTGAGTACCACGCATCCGTGGGGGCCAGGTCGGCCGGCGTCCTCCGCAGCCACCCGCACCACCACCCGCGTGGACGCGTGCCGGCAGGCGTTGTCGAGCAGGTTGGCGACCATCCGGCGCAGGCTGTCGGGCGCGCCGTCCACCCAGAGGGCACCCTCGGACGGAGCCGTGACGTCGACGCGGGCGGTTGCGTAGCCCGCGGCCACGTCGCCGGCGAGCTCGGCCAGGTCCACCCGCTCGGCCACCCAGGTGGTCCCCACGTCCGCCTCGTCCGCGCGGGCCAGGAGCAGCAGGTCGTCGGTGAGCCGGCCGAGCCGGTCCAGATCGGCGAGCAGCCCGTTCGCGGTCTCACCCCAGTCGGCCTGGGCACCCAGCCGGCACGCCACCTCGGTCTGGGTCCGCATGCTCGCCAGTGGGCTGCGTAGCTCGTGCGCCGCGTCGGCGACGAACGATCGCTGCCGCGCCCGCGCCGCGTCCAGTCGAGCGAGCATGTCGTTGAGGGTCACCGCGAGTCGGTGCACCTCGTCCTTGCCGCTGGGTACGGGGAGTCGTCCATCGGTCCGTGCCCCGGTGATCTCGGCCGCACCCCGACGCAGGTGCTCGACCGGTCGAAGCGTCCAGCCGACCACCCGCCAGGCCACCAGGGCGAGCACCGCGACCAGCAGGGGAAAGGCCACCAGCAAGGTGGTCTTGACGACGCCGAGGGCATCCTCGAGGCTTCGGGCCGAGACGGCGACGAGGACAGTCTGTGGGCCGGACGATGCGCGGGCCGGCTCGGCCACGACCCGGACCGGGCCGTCCAGCCCGACCCGGTCGCCGCTGACCATGAACCGGCCGCCACCGCGCGCGGACGCCAGCTCCCTGGCGGGTAGTGCCGGAATCAGCCGGTCGGCGCCCGCCGACACGGCGACGATGCCACCCCGTTCGTCGACGACCTGGACGACCGACGCGCCACCCTCCACGGGAATCGGGTCGGGTAGCCGTCCCGACTCGACGAGGGCCGCGACCCCCCGCGCGGTCTGGGTGGCGTCCTGGTCGAGGTTGCGCAGCAGCGTGTACGACAGCGTCTCGACCAGGACGAAGCCGCCGAGCGCGAGGCCGACCGTCACTCCGGCGGCTCCGATCAGGATGAGACGCGCCCGCAGGCTCGCACCGCGCCACCAGCCGATCACGGCGTCCCTCCGTCGTCGACCAGTCGGTAGCCCGCGCCCCGGACCGTCTCCAGTGCGCCGCGGCCGATCTTGCGTCGCAGGTAGCCGACGTAGACCTCGACGACGTTCGGGTCGGTGTCGTCCGTGGCGTCCCACACGTGGTCGAGCAGCTCCGTCTTCGAGACCACCTCGCCGACGCGTCGGATGAGGTATTCGAGCAGGGCGTACTCCCGAGCCGTCAGGGTGATGCCCGTGCCCGCCCTGGTCACCTGCCGGGTAGCGGGATCGAGCCGGAGGTCTCCGGCGCTCAGCACGGCCGGTCGCTCGGGTGCCCCTCGTCGCAGCAGGGCCCTGAGCCGGGCCAGGAGGACGACGTACGAGAACGGCTTGGTGAGGTAGTCGTCGGCGCCCACGTCGAGCCCGTCCGCCTGGTCGTACTCACCGTCCTTGGCCGACAGCATCAGGACGGGTACCCAGTTGTGTTCGGCCCGCAGCGTACGGACGATCTCGTAGCCCGAGCAGCCCGGCAGCATCACGTCGAGCACCACCGCGTCGTAGTCGCCGTGCCGCGCCCGATCCAGGCCGTCGAGGCCGTCGGAGGCGAGGTCGACCACGAAGCCTTCCGCCGCCAGCCCGCGGACCAGCGCCCGGCCGAGCCGGACCTCGTCCTCCACCACGAGCAGTCGCACGGTGTCCACCCTGTCACGTGGGCGCCGGCCGGTCCGGCTCCGTTCTCAGCTGGTTCACAGCAGGCCTGGCGCACCATGTCGGGTAGGTAGTCGCCACCCGGAGGTGAGGGGTTTGTTCACGTCCCGTCCCGCCCTGCGCTGGATCGTCCCACTCGCGGTCCTGGCCGTGGTCCTCGTGGCCGCTGCCGCAGGCACCCAGCTGGGCGCCGCCGCGTCCGGCGCCCTGCCGGCCCGCTCCGCCAGGCAGCTTCTCGTCGACCTGCAGACCGCCCACCCCACCGCCTTCTCCGGCACGGTGGTCCAGCGGGCGGACCTCGGCCTGCCGGAGCTGCCGTCGGTCCCGACCGGTGAGGGCAGCTCCGACCTGTCCTCCCTTGTGTCGGGCAACCACACCCTGAAGATCTGGTACGACAGCCCTCAACGGATCCGGCTCGCCCTGCTCGGGACGCTCGGAGAGTCCGACATCATCCGCAACGGGCGCGACCTCTGGACCTGGTCCAGCCAGTCGAACTCGGCGACGTATCGAAGGCTCCCTCCGCACGACAGGTCCACCCGTCCCGAAGGTGGAGCGGCGGTGCCGGGCGAAGGGCCCGACGGCAGCCAGCTGCCGAGAACCCCGCAGGAGGCGGCCGACCAGGCCCTCGCCGCTCTCGACCCGAGCACCAGGGTGACGACGGACGGCACGGCGCGGGTCGCCGGACGCGACGCCTACCAGCTGGTCCTGACCCCCCGCGACTCCGACTCCCTTGTCGGGCAGCTCCGCCTCGCGATCGACGCGCGGACGCACCTGCCGTTGCAGGTCCAGGCGTACGCCCGCGGTGCGACGGAGCCCGCGTTCCAGGTCGGCTTCACCCGGATCAGCTACGGCACGCCCAGCGCGGACCACTTCGCGTTCACTCCGCCACCGGGCGCCAAGGTCGCGCCCGCCCGACCGGATCGGCGGCGCGCCGCTCCCGACCGGCCCGAGAAACCGGGCGACCGAACGGCCGACCTGGAAGAGCCCCGTGTCATCGGCGCGGGCTGGGCGGCGGTCGTCGTGGTCGAGGCGCCCGTCGCGAAGGGCCGCCCGACCGGCCCGGCCGACGCCAACAAGCCCCGCGGCGACAGCCTGGGCGCCGTGCTCGCGAGCCTGCCGAAGGTGAGTGGCAGCTGGGGAAGCGGTCGGCTGCTCACGAGCGCGCTCTTCACCGTGCTCGTCACCGACGACGGCCGGGTGCTGGCCGGTGCCGTGCGCCCGGACCGGCTGTACAGCGTCGCCGGCGCGGCCCGATGACGGGCGCCGTCGAGACGTACGGGCTGACCAAACGGTTCCGCACCGGCCAGCTCGCCGTCGACGACCTGACGCTCGCCGTACCCTCCCGTGCGGTCTACGGCTTCCTCGGCCCCAACGGGTCCGGCAAGACCACGACGATCCGGATGCTGCTCGGGCTCGTCCGCCCGACGGCCGGCCGGCACGCGCTGCTCGGCCATCCGATGCCCAAGGGCGCGGGTGCCGCCCTCCCCCGGATCGGTGCGCTGGTGGAGGGGCCCGCCTTCCACCCGTACCTGTCCGGGCGCGCCAACCTGCGACGCCTCGACGCCGCCGACCGGACGGCCGATCCGGGCACCGCGACCCGCCGGACCGACACCGCCCTGGACCGGGTCGGGCTGCTCGCCGCCGCGAAGAAGCGGTACCGGGCGTACTCGCTGGGCATGCGGCAGCGGCTCGCCCTCGCCGCCGTGCTGCTCCAACCCCGCGACCTGCTCGTCCTCGACGAGCCCACCAACGGCCTGGACCCGCAGGGCACCCGGGAGGTGCGGAACCTGATCGCCGACCTGGCCCGCGACGGTACGACGGTGATGCTGTCGACGCACCTGCTGTCGGAGGTGGAGCAGATCTGTACGCACGTCGGCGTCATGCACGTCGGACGGCTGGTGGCGGAGGCGCCGCTCGCGGAGCTGCAGGCGAGGGCGACGCCGCGGATCCGGGTCGACACCAGCCAGCCGGCGCCCGCCGCTGACCTCCTGCGCAAGGCCGGGTTGACAGAGGTCGTGACCGGTGCGGACACCGCGACCGGCACCCTCCTCGGCGGCGGACCGCTCGGCGAACCGACACCGGCCAACGCCCACGCCGAACGTCACGCGGTGGCGGAGAAGGTGCTCCGCGCCCTCGTCGACGAGAGCGTCCCCGTCTGGGGATTCGCCCTCGTGACGCCCGACCTGGAAGAGCTGTTCGTGTCGTTGACCGGGGAGGGCTTCGATGTCAGCGGTTGAGACGAGTGACACGACGGTCGTACGGCCGGATGCGACGGCGTGGGCACCACGACCGGTCAGCAGCCGGTTCTTCCGCTCGGAGCTGATGCTCATCTTCGGCCGGCGGCGCAACTGGGCCGGACTCGCCGTCCTGGCCGCCGTACCCCTCATCATCGCCATCTCCGTGAAGGTCTCGGCCCCGTCGGCCGGTGGCGGCGAACCGAACTTCTTCGCCGGCATCACCTCCAACGGCATCTTCGTCGCACTCGCCGCGCTCACCGTCGAACTGCCGCTCTTCCTGACGCTGGCGGTGGCCGCGATCTCGGGAGACGCCATCGCCGGAGAGGCGAACGTCGGCACCCTTCGTGGCCTGCTGGCGGTTCCGGTCCACCGCACCCGGATGCTCGCGGTGAAGTTCGCCGCCATCGCGGTGTTCGCACTCGCCGCGACACTGCTCGTGGCCGTGGTCGGAGCGGGCGCCGGTCTGGCGCTGTTCGGGGGCGGACCGATGACCCTGCTGTCCGGCGCCCAGACCGGATTCGGCGACGGCGTGGTCCGACTCCTGTTGGTGTGCATCTACGTCGCCGTCTGCCTGGCCTCCCTCGGTGCGCTGGGGCTCTTCGTGTCCACGCTCACCGAGCAGCCCGTCGGTGCCACCATCGCGACGCTCATCCTCGCGATCGCCAGCCAGATCCTCGACACGATCCCCCAGCTGGACTGGCTGCACCCGTACCTGCTCACCCATCACTGGCTCGGGTTCGGCGACCTGCTCCGCTCCCCGCTCGGCACCGAGAACATCCAGCCGGGCCTGTGGTCGGCGCTCGCGTACACGGTCGTCTTCCTGGCCGCCTCCTGGGCGCGCTTCGCGAGCCGCGACGTGACGAGCTGAGCTGACTAGCGGGCCGACTCGCGCTCCCGGCGTACGGTCACCTTCCGGCCCTTGACAGTGCTCGCCCGCAGGGCGCCGATCACCTCCTGGACGGCGGACTCCGGGACCTCCACGAGCGAGAACCGGTCGGCGATCTCGATCGCACCGATCTGCCGGCCGCGCAGGCTCGACTCGTTGGCGATCGCACCGACCAGGTCCTGCGGCCGTACACCGGCCTGGCGCCCGAGACCGACGAAGAGGCGGGTCATTCCGGCCGCCGGCGTACGACCGCGCCCCTGCCGGCGCCCCTCCGAGGCCCCACGCGGCCGGCCGTCCCGCTCGGGGATCGGGGCGACGTCGGGGATCTCGTTCTCGTCGTCGACCGCGCCACCGCTGGCCTCGTGCGCCAGCTTGACCGCGGCCAGCGCGACCTCCATGACATCGAACTCGTCGGTGAGTGTCTCGACCACCACCCGGAAGTGCTCCAGATCGTCCTCGAGCAGACTCTCGTACAGCGCGGCCCGGGTGAGCTCGAGCCGCCGCGCGCGCAGGTCGGCGACCGTCGGCATCTTCTCGACGGCGATCCGGCGCCCGGTCGCACGTTCGATCGTCTTGAGCATCCGGTGCTCGCGCGGCGCCGCCAGCGTGATCGCCACGCCCTCGCGGCCGGCGCGGCCGACCCGGCCGATCCGGTGGACATAGGACTCCGGTGCGGACGGAACGTCGTAGTTGACCACGTGGGTCAGGAGATCGAGGTCGAGCCCGCGCGCGGCCACGTCGGTGGCGATCAACAGGTCCGACGTCCCGTTGCGGACCCGCGCCATCACCCGGTCGCGCTGCTCCTGCGTCATGCCGCCGTGCAGCGCCTCGGCGCGGTAGCCGCGGCCGTTGAGGGACTCGGTGAGCTGGTCCACGTCGGCGCGCGTACGGCAGAAGACGAGGGCGGCCGCGGGCGCCTCGACATCCAGGATGCGGCCCAGCGCGGCGGGCTTGTGCGCCCGCGGGATGACGTAGGCGACCTGGCGTACGAGCGGAGCCTCCCCCGGCTCGCGCGCCTGGCGCCCGATCTCGATCTTCACCGGCTCCCTCAGATGCCGGCGCACCATCCCGCCGATCCGAGGCGGCATCGTCGCCGAGAAGAGCACGGTCTGACGCTCCTGCGGCGTCTCCTGGAGGATCGTCTCGATGTCCTCGGCGAACCCCATGTCGAGCATCTCGTCGGCCTCGTCCAGGACTACGGTGTCCAGACCGCCGAGGTGGAGCGTCCCGCGACCGATGTGGTCCAGAGCGCGCCCAGGAGTCGCCACCACGATGTCGACGCCGGTCGAGAGCGACCGTAGCTGCCTGCCGATCGGCTGTCCGCCGTAGATCGGGAGGACCCGGGCACCGACATTGCGGCCGTAGCGGTGGAAGGCCTCCGAGACCTGCATCGCGAGTTCGCGGGTGGGTACGAGCACCAGCGCTGTCGGGTGCGCACTCCTAGTCCCCTGCTGCAGCCGCTGGAGAATGGGAAGCGCGAACGCCGCTGTCTTGCCTGTCCCGGTCGCCGCCTGCCCGAGCAGGTCGCGCCCTTGGAGAACAGGCGGGATCGCCTTCTGCTGGATCGGTGTCGGTTCCTCGTATCCGAGGCCGGACAGCGCCTGGAGGAGTTCGGGCCGCAGACCCAGATCGGCGAAGGTACTCGTGGTGTCGGGTTCGTTCCCGGTCATGATCAGGCTCCTCGTCCCGGCGCGCAGGCGCGCCGGACACGCATCGACGTCCTACCCATGGTCCTCTGCCGCCACTCCGGCCGGACAACCGACCGTCCGCTCGACCCGCTCGATCCGCTCGGAGGAAGCAGCAGCTGAACGTGAAGCCTCAGGCAAGTCGGGTCTCGCCGAGCGCGAGATGGAGGTCGATGACGTCTGGTGAGCCGGAACGGATCGTCCAGTGCAGCATGGTCAAGGTCCAGTGCGCCCAGTACATCCGCAGCAGGTCCGGCTCCACCGTCGTGTCGAGCACCTCGTTCACCCGATCGATCGCGGCCTGCTCGGCCTGTTGCGGGCCGGCTGGCGAGGCCGCCGCCCAGGTGAGGTCGAAGAGCAGCTTGACCAGTCCGAACCGGCGATCACCGCGGGCGACTCCGAAGTTCCAGTCGACGACTCCAGTGATCTGGCCAGCCTCGTCGAACAGGATGTTGGGCACCGTGAAGTCGGTGTGCACCAGGTCATCACCGACCATCTCGCGCGGCTCGGACCTTCCGATCTCACGGATTCGGCGGAGCAGCCGTCGACTGCGGTCGTTGTAGCCCTCCAGCGTCTCGTGCCGGGGAAAGACCGGTCCGCTCTCCTGCAGGTAGAGCGCCGGTATCGGGACGTCGGGCCGATCCGCCAGCAGGCCGGCGAACCGCTCGTTCATCGCCACCATCGCGTCCACGACGGCGGCGTCGGCACGGGCCGCGGGTGCGCCGGGTAGCCGTTCCTGAACGACAGCGACGGTGCCGTCGCCGAGTTCCACGACGAGATCGTGGCGTGGCACCGGCAGGCCACGGGAACGAGCCATCGACAGCACGTCGGCAGTCAGCTGCATGTCCTTCGGCGGAATACCGGACACGGTGAGGACGCCGTCCCGGCCGTCCGGCCACCGTACGAACACCGCACCGCCGGACTCGCCGTGCTCGGCCACACCGACAGCCTGGAGGCGACAACCAACGACCTCGTTGACCGCAGCCACCAGCGGGTGCGGGCCAGACTCTCCGGCGGCCGCGTCCGAGCCGTTGCTCATGCGCGCCGTCCCCATCCGCTCGCCTGCTGCCCCGGGTCGCCGTCGAAGGCAGCCAGCCGGGTCAGACCTCGTCGTCGGAGGAGTCGTCCGTGCTGGGCCACAGCTCGACGTAGCGGGTAGCGCCACAGGCGCGGCAGTAGGTGTCCACGGCTTCCTCGTCGGCCCACCGGTGCTGGTAGTTGCGACACAGGACCGGGATGAGCCGCGGCTGGCTGATCACGATGCGCCGTCGCCTGCTCCGGGTGAACTCGAAGTCCAGGTCATCAGGCATGCCGTGATCATAGCCACCGACCGACACAGTTAGCAGCTGTCGAGGTGGGACCTGGCAGCATGCGGCGGGGACAGCTCCGCGGTGGGGCTGCGGTGGCCGGTCCGGGCCGGGCACCGACTCCCCTGGCGTGAGGACCCATCCAGTGAGCAGTGTCGTGGTCGATGACGAGCTGGTGCGTACCCTGGTGCGTGACCAGCATCCGGACCTCGCCGACCAGGAGGTCCGGCTCGCGGCCACCGGCTGGGACAACCAGCTGTGGCATCTCGGTGCGACCTTGGCCGTCCGGCTGCCGCGCTCCGAGCGTGCCGCCGTACGGCTACGCAACGAGCAGCACTGGCTTCCCGTCCTGGCCCCACGCCTTCCCCTCGACGTACCCACTCCCCTGCGGACCGGTGAACCGTCCGCGCGCTTCCCGAGGCCCTGGACCGTCGCGACCTGGGTGCCGGGCGAGCCAGCCGACCGCGGAGCGATCAGCCGGGACGACCACGCGGCCGACCACCTGGCGGCCTTCCTCAGAGCACTCCACCTGACCGCACCCGCCGAGGCTCCGCGCAACCCGAAGCGTGGCGTTCCCCTCAGCGCGGTCACTCCCGAGTTCGAGGGGAAGTTCCACGCCGTTGCCTCCACCGACGTCGCCGCCGACGTCCGGGACATCTGGGACGACGCCGTGTCGGCCCCCGGATGGGAGGGCCCGCCGGTCTGGATCCACGGTGACCTACATCCGGCGAACGTCGTGGTATCGGGCGGGACGGTCACCGGCGTGATCGACTTCGGTGAGCTCTGCGTCGGTGATCCCGCGACCGATCTCGCGGCCGCGTGGCTGGTCCTTCCGGCCGGCGCGGCCGCCCGGTTCTTCGACGCGTACGGCCTTGCCGACGAGGCAACGATCCGGCGGGCACTGGGATGGGCCGTCCTGCGCGGCGTCTCCCTCATCGGGATCGGTCTGGCCTGGGAGCGTGGCCTGCCCGGCGGCCAACCGACCTGGGGAGCCGCCGGCAGGCGGACCCTCGATCGCGCGCTGGCCTACGCGACCGGCGCCGGGCTGTCGTCGGTGCGTTCGGCCGGGCGCCGCGGCTGCGACCACCGCCACCCCTGCGGCTGCGTGTAGTGGTGCACCCGGAGCAGCATCACCGCGAGCATCGCGACCATCATCACCGTGTGGCCGATGTCCATGAGTCCGCCGCCTGACACCAGTCCCAGGTAGTACGGGACGAGGAGGACGGCGAACGGCGCCACCATCGCCACGCTCATCTCGGCGACCATCCGCCAGCCGTGGCCGCGGATCCACATCCACAGCCCCATCCCGATCGCCATGTCGAGAGCCATGGTCATCGTGTGGGCGTCCGGATGGTCGGCCAGGGCGGGGAGGATCATGCTCCACAACGGCCCGAGCAGCATCATCCCGACCACCATGGCGAGGACCATCTCGACCAGGTGCTGGACGAAGTGTCGTACGGACGGGCGACGGCGGAGGAACCAGATGACGCCGACGACGAGCGCCACTCCCACGACACCGATGACCAGGACCTGGGCGGTGAGTCCCCACGGCCACGCCGCACCGTCGAGCTCGGTCCGGACGGGGTACTCCAACGTCTTTGCCACCCAGGTGGCGCTCGCCACGTCGGTGGTCGTGGCCACGTCCCGCAGCGCGGCGTCGAACGGGAACTCCTTTCTGGTGTGCAGGTAGGTGAGGTCCAGCCCCGCAGCCTTGGCCGCCTTCGCGAGACCGGGATCGGCTGCCCGCGCCGCCGAGAGACCCGGCACGACCAGGCGGTCCAGGTCGCCGGCGACGTCGGCGAGGGTGGACCGGGGTACGAACGTGAGGCCGTGCCGGGACCGGATCGGTGCCCCGTCGAGGGTGACGGTGTGCGGTCGGGCCAGGTAGGCCAGCTCGGTGTAGGGCCGGAACGCCGAGGCCAGCTCGATCTCACCGACACCGTTGGTCAGGGCGACGCCCATCTGCGCGGGACTGCGGTAGCCCATGTTGAGCAGCACCGGCGAGTCGCCGACGGTGAACCGCGACCCGGGCACCGCCGCAGCGCGACCCGGCTGGTAGTCGGGCCACCCCACGGCGGCCGCGGCCTTCCGCGCAACGGCCACGCCGGCCTGGCGTTCCAGGATCCGTAGCGCGCCGTCCACGCCGGACAGGACGGCCGCGGTCGTGATGACCTTGCCGTTGTCGACGTACCGTACGTCCGTGGCCCACTTCACCTCGGGATAGCGCTTGGCCATCCCGCCCATGCCCAGCTTGAGCCAGGCCGATGTCGCCGGCTGGCCGTCCAGCAGCCCGGCCTTGACGACCAGTTCGGTGCCGGTACACACGCCCACCACGGTGGCACCTGCTTCGGACTGCTCCGCCAGCCAGTCCTGGACCGGCCTCGAGCTCGCCTCCTCGACATCTGGTACGGCAGGGGCGAAGACCGCGTTGACGCCGTCCGGGAACCGCCGGTCGAGCTCGGCGAAGCTGTAGTCGGGCACCAGGTCCAGTCCGCCCGTGAGCGGTAGGGGTCGACGCACCGGAGCCGCGGTATAGACGTTGAACTCGCCGGAGACCGAGAGGGTCTCGTACGGCGCCAGGACGTCCGCCACGTTCGCGCCCTTGGATCCGATCACGACCACGGCCGTCGGCAGCTTCGCATCGTGCGCGGGCCGCGGCGCCGCGGCGACGGCGGCCCGGACGTCCTCGCTCACGACCATCGGGTCCGGGTAGACGGCCGCGAGCGCGTCCATCGCCGGCATCACCGCCGACCCCGCGATCGCGGCCGGCGCCGCGAGAAAGATCACCAGCCCGGTCGAGATCCGGGACACCCAGCGCTTCATGAAACCCTCCTGTGGCCTTAAACGCGAGAATCCTCGCGTCAGTGACCATACGCGCGCCGACTTCCTAACGCAAGAGTTTTCGCGTTATGCTCCGGGAGTGCGTAACGGACGAACCATGCAGCGGCCCGGAGGGCGATCTGCGCGGGTGCGGTCGGCCGTGCACGAGGCGGTCCTCGACCTGCTGGAAACGCACCCGTGGGAGGAGATGAGCGTGCCCCTCATCGCCGAGCGATCAGGCGTCCACCAGGCGACCATCTACCGGCGTTGGGGCACGA
The DNA here is from genome assembly GCA_963721745.1 of uncultured Actinomycetota bacterium. Classification (GTDB taxonomy): domain Bacteria; phylum Actinomycetota; class Actinomycetes; order Propionibacteriales; family Actinopolymorphaceae; genus Thermasporomyces. The sequence goes on from CAVRKO010000015.1 coordinate 183,891, forward strand.
TGTCGAGCCTCCTCAACGACGTGCTCATCGAGCGGTTGACCACCGCCGGCGCGATGCCCGACACGGGTTCGCTGCGCGGGGACCTCCTGCACTACACCGCGCAGGTGGCCGAGAGCCTGGAGGACGGCGCGATCCCGCTCATCCTGCGGGCCACGGTGATGGAAATCCGTCCCGGGGAGCCGCGCCAGACCTCGCCGGTGTTCCTGGAGCGCGAGCACCAGCTCCAGGTCATGCTGGACCGCGCCGCCGCACGGGACGAGCCGGTGCCGACCGTGGAGGAAGTGCTCGAGCTGCTGGTAGCACCGTTGTACTTTCGCGCCCTCTTCACCCAGCCCATGCCCGCCAGGGAGGTAGACCGCCTCGTCGACCGGCTCCTCTACCTCGTCGCCCACCGCCCGACCGGTCGCGCGTAACGAGTAACGCCGTCCGCCCGCCGACGTGGCGGCTGGCGCCCGACGACGCCTTCGCGGTCACCGCGTGCGGGCGCGGCGCAGAGCCGGGCTGCCGAGCACCGGGGCGGCGGCGCAGGCGCAGGCGAGGGCCGCGGCCAGCATCGCCGGTTCGGGCCCGAACCGAGAAGCGAGTCCCCCCAGCCAGGCGTTCCCCACGAACATGGCAAGCATCTGCGCGACGATCAGCACGGACTGGAACCGCGCGAGCATCCCGTCGGGGGTCTGAAGCAGGTAGAGCGGGAACAGGTGGCTCGTGAAGACGGCGGTGCCAACTCCCATCACGCCGGCGGCAGCGAACGCGACCATGGGCGCCGGTGCCGCGACGGCGAGCGCGATCCCGACGCTCGCGAGCACGGGTCCGGCCGACAGCGGCCCCACGGGCCGGGCGCGGATACCGACCCTGGCGACCAGGAGCGAGACGCCGAGCGCGCCGACGATCCAGAAGGCTTCCATCAGGCCAGCGTCGCGGGCACCCCAGCCGCGACTACGGGCAAGGAGCGGTACGCACAGGCTGAGCATGGGGATCACGCTCCCGGCGACAATGCCCGCCGCGACGAGCATCGCTCCCACCCCGGGCACGCCGCGGACGGCCCGCAGACCCGCACGCAGCTCCCCCACCGCGGAGCCGGCGGCGACGGGGATGCGGGTGGGTTCGTACGGCGGACGTACCGCGACGAGCACCACGAGGACGACGCCGAAGCTCACCAGGTCCGCGAGGATCGCACCGTTCATCGACACCGCGACCACCAGGACGGCTCCGAGCGGTGGGCCGGCGATGCGCGCGACCTCCATGGCCGAGCCGGTGAGGGACATCGCCCGCGGGACCAGCGGGTCCGGGAAGAACAGCCGGGGGAACGCGGCGTTCGCCGGTCGGTGGAACGCGTTGACCACGCCCTCGGCCAGCGCCAACGCCAACAGGACGCCGGTCACCGGGAGGACCTGGGCGACCAGCAGGTACGCCGTGAACAGCACGCAGGTCGCGAGGTTGCAGCCGATGATCGTGCGCCGCAGCCCCCACCTGTCCGCGGCCGTACCTCCGACGAGCGTGAGTAGCAGCGGAGGGAGCAGGCCGGCGGTCAGGACGAGGGTGACGGTGTGCGCTCCGAGACCGGACGCGGTCCACGCGAGCGCGAAGAAGAAGATGCCGTCGCCGATCGACGATACCGTGGCGGCGACCAACCAGGCGACGAAGCCGCCGCGCAAGAGCAGCGTGGTCGTCTCAGATGCCGGTGCCGCTCCGGCGTCCGCCGCGGTCACGACTGCGGTCGGCTCGGCATCAGCAGGACACCGAGGCGGTTCTGTTCGACGGGGTTGAGCTGGACCGCACGGTCCGGTGCCGAGTACGCGAGGGACACCGCCGAGCCGACCATGATGTCGAGCGCCCTGCGGAGCACACCGGCGGCGAACCACAGCGTCGTCACGCTGCCCGACGTGACCGCGTTCGAGGCGCGTGCTCTCACTCTCGCCGAGCGTGTTGACGCCCAGCCGGTCGTTCCCCACGGCGAGGCGTACGGGCGTGTCGTCGGCGGCGTCGTCGGGGCCGGACAGCAGCCTGCACAGGGACGTTCGGTCGAACGTGACGCGCCCGGTGCGAACCTCGGGCCCGGGAACGATCAGGCGGTACGCCGGGAACCTGTCGTCGACCGTAGGGATCGGCGCCGTCTCCGTCTCGTCCGCGACGGTGACCTTCCCCGACCCGAACTCGACCGTCACCACGTCGTGGTGCTCGAGCCTCTGCGCCACCTCGTCGAGCTTGTCGAGCGGAAGGAACGCGCGGCGATCCGACGTCTGGACCTCGGCCACCGGGATGGTCCAGTACGCAAGCAGGTAGCGGTCGGTGGCGACCGGCGTGATCCCTCCGCTCCCCAGGTCGAGCAGGACACCCCGCAACGGGACTTCGTGCGCCGAGGCGGCCCGGGCAACCTTCCGGAGGCCGGCGGCCAACTCGGGCCCGTCGACGGTCACCGCGACGTCCGGGAGGGTGCGCTCACCCTCGAGAGCGGTGACGATCTCGTCGACGACGGCGTACGTCTGCTGGGCGCTGCGGGCCGCGCGTTCGGCGAATCCGCCCAGGACCGCCGCTGCGTTCCCGGCCGGGCCCGCCAGCACCATGCGCATCGCCTCGACGGGAACGCCGATGTCGCGCATGCGCCGGATCAGGGTGGCCCGGCGTTCGAGCTCCAGCGTGTAGTAGCGGTAGCCGGTGCGTGGGTCCACCTCGGCCGGCGGAAGCAGGCCGGCCTCGTCGTAGTAGCGAAGCGTGCTCGGAGCGAGCTCGACCGCGCGGGCGAAAGCGCTGATCGTCAACAAGGGTTCGGTGCTCACGCCCGCGAGTCTTCACCTTCAGGCGGCATGAAGGTCAAGCTCGACCAGCTCGCGCAGCTGCTGCCTGGGCGAACCAGGCGAAACCGAGCCCAGCGACCTGATCATGGCCGGCCGGAGAGATCGTTCGGCGTGCCCTGGGCGCGTGCCTACAGTGGAGGTATGGGGCCGGATCCCACCGACGACTACCAGCGCAGCCTGCGCGAGCAGATCCATGCGATTCGGCGAGAGGCCGTCGAGCTCCGCCGGCGCGCCGTGGCGCAACGCACGGAGGCCCGCAGAGTCCGCGCGGAGGTGGACGAACTGCGGAAGGCGTCCGCGGCAGGACGCGCCTCGGACACCGCCCGGCGAAGGGCGGACGCCGACGAGCGTCGACATGCATCCGGCGAACGAGTCACCGCCGCACCCGGCGACGACCCGGCCACCGTCGAGCGCGAACACCTAGCCAACCTGCGCGAGGATGAGGCCGACACCCGCGAACGGCTGGCCGACCTGCGCGAGGAGGAGGCCAACGCCCGCGAACGGCTCGCCAACCTGCGCCAGGACACGGCCGACGACCGAGATGTGCATGCGGACAAGAGGGACAGGGTCTCCGACCAGCGTGACGCCGCCACCGACGACCGGGCCAGCGCCAAGATCCACAGCGCCATCCGTGCGCACGCCCAGCACGACGAACAGCGACACAACCGCCCGAAGCCGGCGGACCCGGGTTGACGGTAGCCCGGTGAGCTCGGGTGAGGACCGTACGGTGCGCTAGGTCAGGCCTTCAGCTGGCGGCCGGCGTCGAGGAGATGGTGGCGGACCTCGTGCAGGGTGTGGCAGGCCAACCAGCGAAGGGTCCGTTCACGGGGCTCGGGATAGGTGTAGACCAGCGTTCGTTCCCAGTCGTCGTCACCGAGCACAGTGAGGACGTGGGCGAACATCGCCGCCGCGGCCGCGAGCTGGCCGGCCACGCCGGCGGGATCCTGGCTGGCGTAGCCGTCGTGTTCGACCCGTTCGTCGCGGCCCATCGGGACTGCGGTGGGTCGATGACTGCGCCGGGCGTGGAGTACGCGTTCGCGCTGCACCAACAGGACGTCGCGCAGGTGGCATCCGTACTCCAACGGAGACCACACGGCTGGTTCCGGCCGCATCGTCAACCTGGCGTCAGGACGCCGAAGGAGGCCTTCGAACTCGGCCGAACCCTCGACGACCGCGGGCCCGAACTTCTCGGCCTGGTCCAGGTCGTAGACGAAGCCACATTCGGCGCAGCGGTCCATGGCGGCACGCTACCGGTCCGGCGCATCGTCACGACGGGCTCGCCACCCCTCCGCGAGCCCGACCGGGCCGGGTCAGAGGTCGAGCCGTTCGAGGGCGTTGAGGTAGCCCTCGTTGAAGGTCGGGAACTGCGCCACTCCGTCGAGCAGCGCATCCACCGGTATCTCGGCGCGGATGGCCAGGGCCGCGGTGTGGATCCACTCGCCGGACATGGGCGCGACCGCCCACGCACCGACCAGAACGCGGCGACCGCGGTCCGCGACCAGCCCCACCTTGCCGCGCGGATCGGTGCCGTACGTCCACGGGCGGGCGAGGACCTCGGGCAGGTCGACCTCGGAGGTGGCGACGTCGACACCGGCGCGGCGGGCGGCCTCGGCGGTGAGACCGACGGCGGCGACCTCGGGATCGCAGAACACGACCCGGGGTACGGCCGTGTAGTCCGCCACCCGCTCGCGGCCGAGGATGTTGTCGGCGACGACGCGGGCCTGGTACTTCGCGACGTGAGTGAACAGCGCGACACCGGTGACGTCGCCCACGGCCCACAGCCCGTCGGCGACGCGACATCGCTCGTCCACCGGGAGCTCGCCTCGCGGTCCGGTACGGACGCCGGCCGCCTCGAGGCCGAGCTCGCGCGTACGTGGTGTACGTCCCGCCGCGATCACCACCACGTCGCACCGCACCGCGCCGCCGCCGTCGAGCTCGACCACGGTGTCGCCGCCCTCTCGGCGGGAAGCCCGCGCCTGCGCGCCGACGCGGACGTCGATGCCCTCGGCGGCGAACCGTTCGGCGATGAGGTCTCCCAGCCGGGCGTCCTCGCGGTCGAGCAGGCGGGGGCCGCGCTGGACGATGGTGACCGCCGTACCCATCCGGGCAAGGAACTGGCCGAGCTCGATACCCACGGCGCTGCCGCCGATGAACACCGCGCGCTGCGGGATCTCGGTCAGGTTGGTGGCCTCGCGGTTGCTCCACACAGGGACCTGGTCCAGTCCCTCGATCGGCGGGCGTACGGACTCCGATCCGGTCGCGAGGATGATGTGGTCGGCACGGAGCTGCTCGCCGGCGACCGTGACCTGGCCGGGCCCGCTCAAGGTGGCCTCGCCCTTCAGCACCGTTGCGCCGGTCTGGCGGTAGCCCTCGACCTGGGCCGAGTCGTCGAGGTGGCGGATCATGTAGTCGCGGTAGTCGCGGACCTTCGCCCAGTCCAACGCAGGGGCGGAGAGCCCCGCCGCCGCTGCGGCCTCCGAACGCGCCTCGACGGGACGGAGCAACGTCTTGGAGGGGACGCACGCCCAGTACGCACACTCACCGCCGATCAGCTCCCGCTCCACGACGGCGACACGTTTCCCGGCCTCGAGCAGCCGGGAGGCGGCGACCTCACCGCCCGGGCCCATGCCGATCACGATCGCGTCGAAGTCCATGCTCATGGCCACCTCCTACCCTCGCCGGCAGCGATCAAGGCAGTCGTACGATCCCACGGTCCATGGCCGGCGGATCCCGGCTCGGCACTCGGCTCGGGGTCGCCGGACAGGATCGTCGAGTTCTCCCACTGCGGTCGCCGGCATGATTCGGCCCATCTGGTCGGTCCAGCACGTCGACCGCCGCACTAGCGTGTGACCACCTCTGGACAGCAGGCCGGGTTGAGTCGCTGGGGACAGGTCCTGCGAGCAGTGGAAGGAGTCTGACTCTCGACCCCCGGTCACCGGGCTCCAGGCGTACGACGGATGCCCACCACTCGATCTGCCGACTGCGGACCGACGCGTTTCCATCCGTCACTGTCTGGGTAACCGGTCGAACTATCCGCAGGTGCGAGGGCTTGGAGGGGGCCCCTCGAGCCGGCGGAGCGGGGCTGGCGCGCGGGCCAGGTCCCCGCCCGTGTCGGCAGTTCGTCGAATCTGTCGAGGGCTGACGGCCGACCACGAGCATCCCCGCCAGGGGGGCCGCCTCACCGGTACGCCTTGGCCTGGATCCCGAACAGCTCCGAGTAAGTCCCTCCGGCCGCCATCAACTGCTCGTGTGAGCCGGACTCGACGAGTCGGGAGCCCTGCAGTACGAGGATGAGGTCGGCCATCCGTACGGTCGAGAACCGGTGCGAGACGAGGATGGTGATCCGGCCAGCCGTCGCTCCGCTGCGCGCCTGCCGGGCGAAGCTCTCGAACAGCGCGTGCTCGGTCTCCGCGTCGAGCGCCGCCGTCGGTTCGTCGAGCACCTGCAGCAGCGTTCCGTCCCGCATGAACCCCCGCGCCAGCGCGATCTTCTGCCACTGCCCGAACGACAGGTCAACACCGTCGTCCCAGGTCGGTCCGAGCTGGGTGTCGAGGCCGTCCCGCAGGCGGGCAACGACGTCGTCCGCGCCCGCCCGGTGTACGGCGTCCTGCACGGCCGGACGGTCGTCCGCGCGCGGGAGATCGCCCACACCGACCGATTGCCCGGCGGGGAACTCGAACGTGAAGAAGTCCTGGTAGGCACCGGCCATCCGGGCCCGCCACGCAGAGGCGGGTAGCCGTTGCAGGTCGACGCCGTCGACGGCGATGCGGCCGCTCGCGGGTTCGTAGAACCGCGACAACAGCTTCATCAGCGTCGACTTGCCCGCCCCGTTGTCGCCGACGACGGCGACCACCGAGCCCGCCGGCAAGGTGACGCTGACGTCCTCCAACGCCCACCGCTCCGTGCCGGGATAGCGGAAGGACACCTGGTCGAGGACGATGCCGTCGGACAGCCGGGAGGGTACGTCGCCGTCCGCGGTGTCGCGGTGCTCGCTCGCGTAGGACTCGAGCCAGACGAGCCGCTGCGAGGCGTCGAGCCACATCCGCACGAAGTCCGCGCTGCCCGCCGTCATCGCGACGTACTGCGAGAGCCGGCTCCCCGCCGTCACGACCAGCAGCACCTCACCGGCCGACCCCGACAGGACGGTGGCGGTCAGCACCACGGCACCGACGTACGCAAGCGCGAAGAGGCACCAGCTCGCCGCCTGCCACCACGCGGTGTGCCAGCGGGTACGGGCAAGAGGCGCGTACCACGACTCCCACGCCTCGCGGCGGCGGCGCACCAGGTCCGCGCCGATCCGGGAGAGGCGTACCTCCTTGGCCGGCGCCTGGGTGGTGCCGAGCATGAACAGGTGCCGATGCCGCCGCTCGTACGGTGCCACGTCCTCGTAGACGCGTTGCGCCACGGCGGAGCGACGCGCGGACACCCACACCGTCGGGAGTGCGAAGACGAGCAGCAGCACCATTGCCGGATGGACGGACATCACCAGAGCGAGGGTGATCACGAGCCGCACCACCGAGCCGAGCACGTTGAACAGCGCGAGGTACATGTGGTCGAGCTGGTACGTCTGCTCCTTGAGCACCGAGAGCCGGTCGAGGTACTCCGGCCGCTCCTGGTGCTCGATCGTCGGGACCTGCGCCTGGAGCCGCGCGACGTGCCCCTCGAGCGTCGCACCGACCCTCATCCGGAACGTGCGCTGGATGCGACTCGCCTGCGTCTGCAACAGCCACGACCCGACACCCGACCCGGCCAGCCCGAGGCAGCCGGCGAGGATCTTCCCGTGGTCGTCCTGCGCGAACCCGTCGGCGAGCAACAGCAGCCAGACGGCGTACAGGCTGTCGGGAACCGCTTCCAGGAGCGCCATGCCGAAGGACAGCGCGATCAACCTGGGTTCGGCTTCGTACGCGAGGCGCATCGAGCGCCACAGCGTCGGCAGGGCACGCGGGAGCGCCTCGATGGTGGCGGTGGCGGCCGCGCTGCCCGCCGCCCACGTCACGGCTCCTCCCCGTCGGCGCTCCCGCTGCCGTCGGCGAAGCGTGCCGCCTGCAGGTCGAACATCGTCCGGTAGCGCCCGCCGGCGGCCATCAGCTCCTCGTGCGAACCCAGCTCGACCACGCGGCCACCTTCGAGTACGCAGATGCGGTCGGCGTGGCGGACGGTGGAGAACCGGTGCGAGACGAGGATCGTCGTCAACCCGCGGGTGGCCGAAAGGATGCGGTCGAAGACCTCGGCCTCGCCGCGTACGTCCAGCTGTGCGGTCGGCTCGTCCAGGATCACCACCCGAGCCCCCGCGGCCACGGCGGCCAGGGCGCGGGCGAGGGCGACGCGCTGCCACTGCCCACCGGAGAGGTCGGTGCCTCCCGCGAACTGCTTCGACAGCACGGTGTCGAGGTCGGCCAGGTCTGCCGCGCCGGCCTGCTCGAGGGCCGAGCGTACGACGTCGTCGGGTGCGCCGGCCGGTGCGACGTTCTCGCGCAGCGGGAGCTGGTAGCGGACGAAGTCCTGGAAGGCGGCCGCGATCTGGCCCCGCCACGAGTCGGGTGCGAGAGTGCGCAGGTCGATGCCGTCCGCGCTCACCGTCCCCTCGGTTGGGTCGTAGAGGCGCGCGAGCAGCTTGACGAGCGTGGTCTTGCCGGCGCCGTTCTGGCCGACGATCGCGAGCGACGTGCCGGCCTCGATGGTCAGGTCGAGCCCGTCGAGGATCGGCCGCGCGTCGGCCCGGTAGGCGAACGAGACGTTGTCGAACCGAATCTCGCGGGCCGGCATCCCTTGTGCGGTAGCGGTTCCGGCCGGCAGGTCGCCGACACTGCGCATCGCCGGCGCGAGGCCGGCGACGACCGGCACCGGACGCGACCCGTCGGCGAGCCACCAGTCGAACTCCATCGTGGCCAGCGCGCTGACGCCGACCGCCGTTCCCGCGTAGGCGACCAGGCGCGACAGGCTGAGGTCACCGCTCGTGGCGGCGCGCGCCAGGGACCAGTAGACGAGGCCGTTGCCGACGACGAGGGCGACCAGGGTGAGCCCGACGGAACGTTCCTTCAGGCGCATGGCCTGGAGGGAGAGGGTGAGCAACGCCTTGCGCCGGTCGGCGAAGCGGCCTGCCGTCCAGTCGGCCAGCCCGAACAGCCGGATCTCCTTGGCGGCTGGGGATTCCACGGCCATCCGGTACGCGTAGTCGGCGTGCCGCTGGTGTTCCTTGACCTCGGCCGAGCGCCAGTCGTTCCACGCCACGCTGTCGCGCAGCAGGACGTGCGGCGAGATCCAGACGGCGAGGAGGACCAGCCCGGCCCACCACCGGAACCCGCACACCACGACCGCCGAGACGAGACCGGCGCCGAAGCTGACGAGCCCCGAACCGATGTAGCCCATGCAGACCCGCAGCTGCGGTGAGGTGATTCCCAGGTCGAAGTCACGGGCCAGGCTGAAGTCGCTGGCCAGGTCGGGATCCTCCAGGTGCGCGATACCGACCGGGCTCACCGCGGCGGTGGCCAGGCGATCCTGCAACATGGCGGCGGTCCGGTCACCGAGGTTGGACGCGAGTTCGGAGTGCACCGGGCCGAGCGTCTGCAGCACCGCGAAGAGGAGGCCGACCGCCGCGAGCGGCAGCAGCAGGGAGCCGTCGCCGCCGACCGAGCCGACCAGCCAGCCGATCGAGACCGCCAGCGCCGGGGGCAGTGCGGCGCGCACCACGATCAGCGCCGTCCAGACCGCGGCCAACCGTCGGTCCGCCTGCCAGATGGCACCGAAGAGCAACTGGCACTCCGCCGAGTTCCGGAGCCGAACCCACCACGAGGCCCGGACAGCGGCGGTCGACGGGGCCGCTACCGCCATCTCCTCACCCTGTCCCCTCCCGGTTGGATCCGGTGTCGCGTTCGATCCGGTGTCGCGTTCGATCCGGTGTCGGGCCGCCGAACGCTACGGTGCGCGGGTGCCCGAATCCTCCTGCCGTCCACCCTGGCATGCGACTTGCGCAGTGCGCATACTAATCAGGTGAGCCGCCCGGTACCAGTCCTCGCCGACGCGCGACCCGCCACGACCCTGCGCGTTGCGCCGCCGACCCTTGCGGCGACCCTGCCGACCGCGATGCTGCTGGTGGACTACGCACTGGCCTGGAAGACCATGCCCACGCCGGAGCTGCAGGCACTGGCCGAACGGCTGCCGGCCGACATCGTCGAGGAGAGCTGGCCGGTACGAGCGGCGTTGGCCCACGGAGCCGTCCTGCGCAGCGTTCTGGTGCACCACCTGCCGGCCGACCATCCCGGGCACACCGACTGGCCCGAGTTGCGTCGATGGCTCGCGGCCTGGCCGGACAACTTCGTCCTCGGCCTGATCGACTGGGGCATCGACTCGGTCATGCACTACGACCAGCCGCCGCGGGACCCCGCGCCCACGGCAGCCGAGATCACCCCGTTGCCCGAGCCTTCCGTCGCGATGCGGCGGGACGCCGCCGAGGTCCTTCGCGCGTGGAACGTCCCCGATCCGAAGGACCGGGCGGGTGAGCTGCTGGATCCCGGCGGGTTCCGTTCGGCCCTACTACGCCTGCTCGACGCGATCTGGGACGGCTGGCTCGACCACGCCTGGCACGGCTCGCTCGCCGCCCTGCGCGCGGCGGTCGCGGCCACTCCGGCTCCACCCCCGGGCTGCGGCGCCGCTCAGTGGATCAGGCTGGTGACCGGTCTCCACCCTGACGACCAGTACGCCGCCGCGGCGGAGTCGGCGACCGAACTCGTCGTGATGCCGTCACCCGGTCTCGGTCGGAGCCTGTCCCTCTTTGCCGACCAGACCACCTGGGTGCTCTACACCCCACCCTCGAACGCGGCGGCGCCGCCGTCCGGAACCACGACGCCGGGGAGCACGGCGTCCGACGGCGTCACCGCGGTCGAGCGGACCGGCATCTCGGTGGGGCGACTGGCGGCCCTCGCGCCGGCCATGCACGCTCTCGGCGACCGCACCCGGCTCGCCATCACCCTGCACCTGCTCGAGAACGGCCCCCTCACCATGCAGCAGCTCGCCGACACGTTGGGGGTCCACCAGAGCACGATCTCCCGGCAGGTCACCGCGCTACGCCGGGCGCGAATCGTCCAGCTGCAGGACGACCGCCGGGTCGCGGTCCGCCGCGACACCGTCCGCCAGGCCTGCCAGACGTTGCTCACCGCGTTGGACTGAGCGCCGGACGGTACGCGCGCGGGAGTGCGGCTCGGGAGCCGTTACGCCTTGTCGGCCCGAGCCCGGCCGATCTCCTCCCGGACGCCCGCGTGCGGCATCGGGTTGGTGTAGTCGCGCGAGTGGACGATGAGCCCGTCACGGGTGCGGAGCACCATCACGTACGGGTTCGTCACCACCTGGCCCGTACGTGCGAGCCGCAGGTGGAGGTCGAACTCCGCGACGACCACGTCGGGATCCGTCGTCTGGTGGACGGTCACCGGCTCGGCGCGTTCGATCCGGAACGCTGCGGACGCCGCCTTGAACCGGGCGCGCAGTTCCTCGCGCCCGCCCTCGCCGCGCAGCGGGACGCCGCTTGGTGTCCAGGGGATCTCCACGACCGCGTTCGGGCGCGTACAGGTCCGCGAGGTCGTCCCACGCGTTCGCGACCGACGCCCGCAGGAACCGGTCGAACACGTCCCGCGCACGCGCCGCGACCGGTGCAGCTTCAGCCATTCGTCTGCCTTCCCCTTCATGCCTGGATGGGCCGGCGTACCGGCCGGGATATAATCGGAACGGCCGTTCCGGATAGCTGGACGATACGGAACGCTGGTTCCGCTTGTCAACCGAACCATCCGAGGAGCAACCGTGACGCCTGCCCGTTCGTCGAAGTCGGCGCCGAAACGGCCTGCTGGCAAGGAGTTGCGGGCCGACGCCCGGCGCAACCGGGACCTGATCAGGCAGAGCGCGGCGGCGGTCTTCGCCGACAAGGGAATCGACGCACCGATGGACGACATCGCCCGGAGGGCTGGCGTGGGCGTGGGCACGATCTACCGCCACTTCCCCACCAAGGAAGCCCTCTTCGAAGCGATCGTGGCGCATCGGGTCGACGAGCTCAGCCGGGAGGCCGAGGCCCTCTCAGAGGACGACGACCCCGGCGCGGCGTTCTTTGCCTACCTCACCCGGATGACCGAGCGCGGCCTTACGAACAAGGCCCTCGTCGCGACCATGACGGCGAGCCCCGGCTTCGATCTCACCGCGCTGCAGGCGCACTCCACAAGGCTGATGGCAGCGCTCGCCAAGCTCCTACGCCGAGCGCAGGAAGCCGGCAGCGTACGGGCGGACGTCGACGCAGCCGACGTCAAGGCGCTGATGTTCGGCTGTTACGCCGTGGAGCAACAACGCCCGTCGGGCGGCCGACTCACGGCGGTCATCTGCGACGGCCTCCGGGCCGGTTCGAGGGCCGACCAGCCCTAGGTCCGTCCCGCCCTAGGTGAGCGGCGAGAACTCGGTCGGAGAGAGGAACACGGACTCGACGCGCTCGGCGAGGACGCCGTTGACCTCAGAGGCGGCCTTGGCGTCGATCCACTCCGGGTCGGCGCGGAAGGCCTCCCAGGCCGTCTCCGCGGCTGCGCGGTCGGGGAAGGCGAGCAGGTAGACCAGCACGTGGTCGCGGTCGGGTTCGTCCGTGGGCGCGAAGAAGGCGACCAGGTCGATGCCGTGCTTGGCGAAGAGTGCGAGCGTGTGCTCGCGAAAGCGCCGATGCAGGGCGTCGAGCTTGCCGGGTGCGGCGTAGTAGGTACGGAGTTCGAACACGCGGTGATCTGACACGGGGGTCCTTCCTGGCCCTGGGCGGTGGGCCCGGCCCAGCGGTCGCGAACGACGGACGCAGGACAGTCTTCCTCAGTTGGGTTCCGCACTGCCGCCCGGTCCTCCGCTTCCGGCTCGCGTCGGTCGGCCGCTCCACCGTCAGGTCATGAAGTACTGCGCCGGGTTGGACAGCGCCGGGCTCGCCGCCGCCGTCGCGTTGGGCACCGCCTTCGGCACGTTGTGAACGTTGTTGCGCACGATCCCGTATCCGTCCGGAAGGGGCGCGACGCCCATGACATAGAACTGGTCGGCGGAGATCTGCAGGACCTCGCGCATCAGCTTCGCCTGTGCGTCGGGATCGGCCGTCCGCCTCAGGTCCCGGTACAGCCGCAGCTGCCGTCTGGTGGCCGGCGGCGGCTCCTCACCGCGCGGGTCGCCTTCGTTCCACCAGGCCCACGTCTTCGCGAACGCCGAGTTGATACCGACACCGGACGACGGGAAGTAGAAGTACGGCTCCAGGATGACGCTGGGCCCGTCGGCCGAGGGTCCCCACCAGACCAGGGCGTCGTGCTCGTTGCTGTCCGCGCGTTCGGTGAAGATCGTCCGGTCGAGGCTGTTGACCTGCATCTGTACGCCGACGTTCTCCCAGTAGCCCTTGATGAGGTTCAGGGCGTCGACCCAGGACTTGGGTTCGGTCACGACGTCGACGGAGAACGTGATCCGCTCGCCGTCGGGTCCGAGCCGGAAACCCTGTCCGTCACGTTCGGCGAACCCCGCCCGGTCCAGATGCCGCTTCGCGAGCTCGGGATCGTACGCGGTGTACTGGTGGGCCAGCTGCTCGTTGAAGAAGTCGCAGCCGGGAAGAGGCGCGGGCTGGTACGGCTTGCCCTGCCTCAGGTAGACCGCCTTGATGATCTCCGGACGGTTGATGGCGTGGGACAGGCCGATGCGGAAGTCCTTGCTCTGGAAGACCTTCCGCAACGTGGGCTTCTTGTGCGTGAGGTTCAGGGCGAGGAGGAGCTGGTTGGCTCCGAGGCTCGTCATGGTGAAGAAGTCGTACCCGCCCTTGTCGCGGCTCCGCGCGAGCACCGGCTTGTTGTTCAGGTCCTCGGTGAAACCTCGTGCGTGCAGGTCGATCTCGCCGTTGAGCGCCTTGACCATCATGACGTCGGTGTCGGTCACGACGTCGAACACGACGCGGTTGAGGTACGGAAGCTGGTTTCCTTCGGTGTCGGTCTTCCAGTAGTACGGGTTCCGCTCGAACACGACCCGCCCGCCCTCGCGCAGTTCGGTCTTCATCCGCCACGGGTTCAGCGTCGGCAGGTCCGGGTCCATGTTCGAGGTGTCGGTCCCCGCGCGGCTCGCGAACAGCTCCGCCCAGTCCGCGACGCCGGCCTTCTCGACCTGCGTAGCCACGTCGGGGTTGTAGCGCTCGTGGAAGCGCCGGAGGTAGTGACGCGGCATCGTCGTCGCCTGGGCCGCGGGTCCCGCGGTCGCGAGCAGTGTGGGGAACAGCCCGTTCGGCCCGCCAGGGAAGGTGAAACGGACGGTGTGGTCGTCGACCTTCTCGACCACGCCGACCTTGTCGCCGGTGACGAGGAACTCCGGCGGGATGGGCGAGAGCTTCGGGTCCGTCGCGTAGGCCTCGTACCAGAACACCACGTCGTCGGCGCTGAACGGCTCACCGTCGGACCACCTGACGCCCTTGCGCAGCGCGACGGTGTAGGCGGTGGCGTCGGCGTTGACCTCGTATCCCGCTGCCAGGTTGGGAATCGGCTTGCTGAACGTGGGATCCCAGCGCAACAGCTGCTCGTAGCCGACCGTACGCCCGAACCAGGGCGTGTCTGCCGGACCCAGCATCGCCGTGCGCCACTCGCCGCCGTACGTCCCCACCCGGTCCACCGGCTTGACCACCACCGGATCGGCGGGAAGCCGATGCTTCAGCGGAGGAAGGTGCCCGGCCTTCACCGCGTCGGCGAGAGCGGGCGCCTGTCGTTCCCCTGACGCGGCGGCCTTCGGGCGGGCGTCGTCCTTCCGCGACGGGTCGGTGGACAGCAGGTCACAGCCGGCGAGCGACGCGACCACCAGCCCCAGTCCACCTGCCCGCAGCACGTCACGCCGACCGGGTTCGGCGCTTCCCCCGCGCTCGCGCATGGGAGGTCCTCCTTCTGCTGAGTCCACCTGGCCGGGCGGCCGGCGCTGGACAACGCTAGGGACGTTCGGCAGGGAGCAACAGACGGCGCGGCAACCTGCGCTAGACCTCCGAGGTCGGAGGCGGCAGCAGAAAACCCCAGGTCAGCAAGCGTTGTGGCCGGCTCGCGGGCGGGCAGGTGGTCTAACCCGGCCACCGCACGGACCTGTCTCGGCGTCCCGCCGGTGGCCTATGTTGAGGTGGTCCGGGAGGCCCCGATCCCGCCGGGAGCGGTATGTGGACCCAGAGCCAGTCGCGTGTGCCGGAGGTGCGAGCCCGCCTGCTCGACCTCGTTCAGCACTCGTCGGTGGGTCGGCCACTCCCGGGTGAACGGGTCCTCGCGGCGGACTGGGGAGTGGCGCGGATGACCCTCCGCCGGGCCGTCGACGACCTCGTCGCCGACGGACTGCTCGTACGGCGGCAGGGTTCCGGCACCTTCGTGGCACAGCCCAAGACCGCGCGGCGGCTCGCCCTGGTCTCGTTCAGTGAGGCCATGCACCGGCACGGGCTGGAGGCCAGCACCCGCGTCCTCGAGGTACGCCACCTCAAGGCCCCGGCGAGCCTGGCGCGGAACCTCCGGATCCCCGTCGGCGACGAGATCCTGCGGTTGTCGCGGCTCCGGCTTGCCGACGGCGAACCGGTCTGTCTCGAGACCGTCTACGTGTCCGCCGGTCTGGTGCCGGGGCTGTGCGAGCGCGACCTGCAGGGGTCGTGGTACGCGCTGCTGCGCGAGCGGTACGGGATCGAGGTCTTCACCGGGACACTCACCGTCGAACCGGTGCTGCCCGATGCCAAGGAGGCCGAGCTCCTGCAGATCCCGGCGACCCAGCCCTGCTTCCTGTCGAAGGTCACCGTACGAGACCGGCGCGGCCAGGTCATCGAGATCTCCTCCTCCCTGGCGCGGGGAGATCACTACCGGCTCACCACCGACCTGTGACCGGCGGCGACGACGCGATGGTGGAAGCGACACCCCTGCTGGTGGCCGTCGACGGCGGCCAGTCGGCGCTGCGGCTGGCCGTCGGCGCCGCTGCCGCGCGGACGCCACCACCCACCGCCGGGCCGGGGTTCACCTGGAACGGCGCGGACCCCGCCGCCACCCTCGCCAGCCAGGTCGCGGCCGCGTGGCGCGCGGTCGGCGATGCCGGCCCGGCCCGCCCCCACCCCACTCGGATCGTGCTCGGCCTCAGCGGCCTCCCCGACGGCGCCGCCGACCTGGAGCGGCTCGCCCGGAAGGTCGGCGAGCTCACCGGTGCCGAGGACCTCTGGCTGTGCCGGGACGCGGTGACCGCGCATGCCGGTGCGCTGCCGGGCCGGGATGGCGTCGTCCTCACCGTCGGGACCGGGGTGGCCTGCCTCGGCGCCGTACGCGAGCGGGCCGAGACCTTCCATGCGGACGGGTGGGGCTACCTGCTCGGTGACGCCGGCGGCGCGTTCTGGATCGGGCGTGCCGGGCTCCAGGAGGTGTTTCGTTCGTACGACGGACGGGCCCGACCGACCTCGCTCACCGGACGTGCGGTCACGCGGTACGGCCCGCACGCAGGCATCCCGGCCAGCGTCCACAACTCACCCACCCACGTCGACGACATCGCGCGGTTCGCCCAGGACGTGTGCGCCGCGGCGGAGTCCGGCGACGAGACGGCCTACGAAATCGTCGCGGCGGCCGCCGGTGAACTGGCCGCGACCGTCACCGCGGTCGCCGCGCGCTACCTGGCGGCGACGGACCGGACCGTCCCCGTCGCCGTGACCGGTCGACTCACCACCGAGGGCAGCCTGCTCCACACCCTGTTCGCCAGCGAGCTCCGGTGTCGCGTACCCCGCTCGCAGCTCGTCCCGCCCTCCGGCACCTCGCTCGACGGAGCCTGGACGCTCGCGGTCACCGACGACCCGCATCCGTACCCCGTGACCCGATTCAGGAGAACCTGACCCGATGCATGTGATCCCCCGGCACTCCCTCGTCGTCTCGTGCCAGGCGCCGGCGACGAGTCCCCTGCACGGGCCGGCCACGATGGCGCTGATGGCGCAGGCGGCAGTCGCCGGCGGTGCTGCTGCCCTCCGAGCGAACGGGCCGGAGGACGTGGCCGCGATCCGGGCGGCCACCTCGCTCCCGGTCATCGGGATCCACAAGCGGGTGGACGGTTCCGGGGTCTTCATCACGCCGTCCTTCGCCGATGCCGCCGAGCTGGTCCGGGCCGGAGCCCAGCTCGTCGCCGTCGACGCGACGTCCCGCCCACGGCTGGACGGTTCGACCCTTGCCGAGCAGATCGGCCGCATCCGGCGCGAGCTCGGCGTCCCGGTGATGGCCGACGTCGACACGGTAGAAGCGGGCGTGGCCGCCCGGGCCGCGGGCGCGGACCTCGTGGCGACAACCCTGTCGGGATACACCGAGTCGACTGCCCCGTCGCCGGGGTCGGCCCACCTGTCGCCGGACCCGGACATCGCGCTGGTGCGGGCTCTCGTGGCCGTCCTCGACTGCCCCGTGGTGGCGGAAGGTCGGTTCCGGACGCCGGGCCAGGTCGCCGGCGCCTTCGACGCCGGTGCGCACGCCGTCGTGGTCGGAGCCGCGATCACCGACCCGGTGGCGACGACCCGGTGGCTGGCCAGTGCGACCCCCGCCGCCAGGCGGGACACCGATCCCGCGAGCCGAGCTGGCACCGCACCGGTCGTGGTGGTCACGTACGACGCGACCACGGACCTCGCCGGCTGGCTCCGGGACGGCTTCGGCGCGCACGTGGTGCGGCCGGACGACGTGGGTCCGGGAACGTTGGCCGGCGCGCGCGGCATCGCCGTCCTCGGAGGTTGTCTCGAGGTCCCGCTCGTCCTCCCGGCCGCGGCCCGGCTCGAGATCGAGGCCCGGCTTCGCGCCGGCGTCCGGGTGCTCGGCGAGTACTGCCGCGGCATCGCCCACCTGGAGACGGAGCAGGCGACGACGAGTACGCGGTTCGAACGCCTGGTCGCGGGCTCGGAGGCGCTCAAGTCCGCCGGCATCGTCGAAGGCGACCTCCTCGACGACCAGTGCGGCACCCGGACGGTGCCGCATCCGGCGTCGGTGCGCCAGTCCGAACCCCCGCTGCTGCAGTACGCGCCCGACGTGATCGCGCACCGCCACGTCCGGCTGACCGAGGACCTGGTCGCGGAGCCGGCCCGGCGCGCGCTGTGGTTCGAGCTGCCGAACCTGCTGGTGTGTACGTTCCGGCTGGCGAACTTCCGGCGCGCCCGGTTCGCCCCCGTCGGCGCCTGGGCCGCCCTCGCCGGCTTCGTGACGGAGTGGCTGACCGACCTGCCGGCACCCGCGACCGCCCTCCCGCCTCCGTACACCGTTCGCGGCACCGCGCAGGTCTCGGACCGAACGGCCGAGTCGCCCACTGCCCGGGACTCCGCGCCACCCGCCCTGGCCAGGTCCGCCGTGGAGGCCGCCGTCGGCTGGTTCTCCAGCGCGGACATGCTCGTCGACGACGGGCGCCGGGGCGTTCGCGAAGGTTTCGCCACGGAGATCTCCCCCGACGGCCGCCAGGTCCGGCAGAACCTGCTCGGAGTGCGGTGCGACTGCACAGGTGAGTCCGCGCTCGCGTTCTACCTCCACCATCGGCTCACCGGCGCCGAGCGCAGCCGTACCGTCGCCCACCACCTCGTGGACGCGTTCTACGACCTCTTCCAGGTCGACGATCCCGCCAGCCCGCTCGACGGGATGGTGCGGTGGAGCGAGGGCGAGTGGGGGCTGTGCTACCAGGACGACGTCGCGCGCGGGCTGATACCGCAGCTGCTGATGCGGCAGTACGACGGAACCGCCCCACGGCTGCCCGACGCCAGGCGCGCGCTCGACTTCCTGCTGGCCACCACGGGTACGGACGGGACCCGCAGGTCCAGCACGGCCGAGCGCGACCTCACACCCGACCACCTCCGCGCCCTGGCGACCCAGCCCGGCAACTGCCCCAGCGCGCACCGCAACGCCCACTACGCCGCCGCGCTGCTGCTGGCCGGTCACCTCGACGGCGAGGAACGGTACGTGGACGCGGGCGTACGCTGCCTCGCCACGATCATGGCGGCGTACCCCGACACCCAGCGGGTGATGAGCGAGACGTCGGAGCTCTGCCGACTGGTCTTTCCCCTCAGCTGCCTGGTCCAGGCCACCGGCGACGGGACGCACCGTGGCTGGCTCTACCGCGTGGTCGAGGACCTGCAGCGGTTGCGCCATCCGTCCGGTGGATACCTCGAGTGGGACACCGGCTACCAGGCGCGGCTCAGCCGCCAGGTCGGCAAGGAGTGCTCGCTCCTGGTGCGGAACGGCGACCCCATCGTCGACCTGCTGTACTCGACGAACTGGCTGCCGATGGGCTTCGCCCATGCCCACCAGGTCACCGGCGACGCGTGGTTCCGCACGCTGTGGGAGGACGTCGCAACCTTCCTCGCGAACGTCCAGCTGCGCGCCGACGACCCGGGCCTCGACGGAGCGTGGGCACGCGCCTTCGACGTCGAGCTGGGCGAGGTCTACGGGATGCCGAACGACGTGGGATGGGGCCCGTGGGCGATCGAGACCGGCTGGACGATGGCGCCGATCACGGCCGGCTTGGCCATGGGCCTCCTGAACGAGACTCCCGCACGTGACCGACCACTTCTCGGAGGATGACGATGCCAGTCACGGATGACGCGACCGTGGTGCAGCCGATGACGCTGACGGACAGCGAGGTCCACTTCTACAAGGAGCACGGCTTCCTGTGCCTGCCGGGGTTCGTTGCGGCCGGCGCCGTGGACGCCCTGCGGGGCGAGGTGTTCGACGTCCTCGACGCCAACGGCGTGCCACGGGACTCCCTCGACCGGGCCACCCGGACCGAGGACAAGCTGCGCCAGTGTGCGCAGTACCTCGCGGGGTCGCACCTGGACAGCCTCATCAACGGCGCGGCGACGCTGGAGCTGGCGTCCCGCCTGATCGAGGGGCGCGCGATCAGGTATCTCCCGTTCACGGCGGTGAAGGCGGGCGGCGGTGGCGGCACGTTCCACCTGCACCAGGACAACAACTACACCCGGCACGACCCCGCCCTCGGTTCGATCAACATCTGGGTCGCGCTCGACGACATGACCCCCGAGAACGGCTGCCTCCAGGTCATGCCGGGCTCGCATCGCCAGCAGCTCGAGTCCCGGGGGAGCGACGACGGCGACACCCACCGGCAGGTCGACGTCGATCCGCTGCGGTGCCTGCCGATCCGGATGCGGGCCGGCGATGCCGTCGCGTTCTCGCGCTGGACGGTGCACGGCTCGGGACCCAACACGATGGACCGGCCGCGCGTCGCGTACGCGCTGCAGTACCACCGCGAGGACGTGCGGTGGTACGACCGGGACGGCGAGACCTGGCGGATGCTCATCGACACACCGCGCACCGCCACGCCGCCGGTGGACCGGCTCGGGCCGGCGTCCACGGGCTGAGCCCGGATCGATCCGTGCGTCGCTTCGCTCAGCGAGGCCGGCGTTCCTGACCCTGTCGGTGCCAGGATCGCCGGTGCTCGGATCCGGGGAAGCAGGCGGCGCAGGGTGCTGGTTGCCCTTCGTTCGGAGTCGCAGGCTGCTGGTGTCGCTCGCCACGGACGGTCGCAACGGCCGTCCCCTTGCGGCCCACCTGCGCACACGAAGGGAACGACCATGAGTCTGCCCGTACGCCGCCACACCGCCGCCCTCGTAGGCGCCCTGGTCGCGGTCACCACGCTCGCGGCCGGGTCGGCAGCCACCGCCGAGGAGCCGACGAGGTCCGAGGCGAAGCCTCCCGGCTGGTCGGCGGGATGGACCGCCTCGATGCAGCGGCCGAGCATCGGTTTCGAGCCGAACTGGTCCGAGGACGGCTTCTCCCACCAGAGTCTGCGCCAGATCGTCCGGGTCACCGCCGGTGGATCGGCCGTCCGCATCCGGGTCTCGAACCGCTACGGTCCGTCGCCGCTCGAGCTGAGCGGAGCGGCCATCGCTCGCGCCGGCTCCGGTGCGTCGGTGCGGCCGGGCTCGTCTCACCCACTGACGTTCGGCCGTAGGTCCGCCGTGGTGGTGCGGGCCGGCGGAGAGGTCGTCAGCGACGCCGCCCGGCTGCGCGTCGACCCGCTGGAGTCGTTGACCGTGACGCTGTACTTCCGCGGTACGACGGGCCCGGCGACCTTCCACGCGCAGGCGTTCGCGTCGAGCCACCGCGCAGCGGGAGACCACCGCCGCGACGCCACCGGCGCGGCGTTCACCGAGACGACCCGGTCGTGGTACTTCCTCTCCGGCGTGGAGGTCCTGACCAGCCGCGTACGCCCCGGCAGCGTGGTCACGTTCGGCGACTCCATCACCGACGGGTTCGGTTCGAGTCCCGACCGCGACAACAGGTTCGCGGACGAGCTGGCCGAACGCCTCGTCGCGCTCGGACGGCCACGTCCCGTCCTGAACGCGGGAATCGGCGGAAACCTGGTCCTCAACGACTCGGCGTGGTACGGCGACCGCGCGTCGACCCGGTTCGGGCACGACGTCCTCGACCAGGCCGGCGTCCGCACCGTCATCGTGCTCCTGGGCGTGAACGACATCGGGTTCAGCGAGTCCGACACTCCCACCTACAAGCCCAACCCGGACCTCCCGGTGGCCGACATCATCGCGGGTCACCGCCGGCTGATCCGGCAGGCACACGCGCGGGGCATCCGGGTGGTCGGGTCGACCCTCCTGCCGATGAAGGGATCCGACCACGACAGTCCGCGGGCGGAGGCCAAGCGCGACGCGCTCAACACCTGGATCCGTACGTCCGGAGAGTACGACGCCGTCGCCGACCTCGACCGGGCCCTCCGCTCGCCGTCGGACCCCGACCGGCTTCGTCCCGCGTACGACAGTGGTGACCACCTGCACCCCAACGACGCGGGCTACCGCGCGATGGCCGGAGCCGTCGACGTCGCCGGCCTCTGAACGACCCTGAGCCACGCCACCGCCAGCGCCACGAAAGGAGCTGACCTCGATGGACCTGTGCGTACGCGACCGGGTGTACGTCGTCACCGGCGCCTCGGCCGGCATCGGTCGGGCGACCGCCCGTCTCCTCGCCGCGGAGGGCGCCCTCGTCGTGGGCGTCGCCCGAACGGCCGGTCGCGTCGAGCAGCTCGGTCCGCGCGTCCACGCCGTCGCGGCCGACGTCACCGACCCCGGCGCCGCCGTCACGGTCGTCGAAGCGACCCTCGCCCGGCACGGCCGGGTCGACGGCCTGGTGAACAACGTGGGCGGGCTCGAGGCACGGGCCGGCTTCCTCGACGTGACCGACGCGGAGTGGCACGCGACCTTCGAGGTCAACCTCCACTCGGCGATCCGGATGACCCGGGCCACGCTGCCGGCGCTGCTCACCAGTGGCGCCGGCAGCATCGTGCACGTCGCCAGCGAGGCGGCCCGATTCCCCGACGTACCCCTTGTCGACTATGCGGCGGCCAAGACCGCGCTGCTGTCGGTGTCCAAGACGCTGGCGGCGGAGTTCGGTCCTCGCGGGGTCCGCTCCAACGTCGTCTCGCCCGGACCGACCCGTACGGATCTCTGGGACGCGCCGGGCGGTTTCGCTGGGCAGCTCGCGGAGGCGTACGACCTGCCGCCCGAGGAGGCGGTCACGTACTTCGTCCGCGAGGTACGCCGGCTGCCGTCCGGCCGGATCGGGACCCCGGAGGACGTAGCGCGGGTGATCGCCTACCTCCTGTCGCCCCTCGCCGGCCAGGTCACCGGATCGGAGTGGGCGGTCGACGGTGGCGCGCTCCGCCAGCTCTGAGGACGGCGCCCGGCGGTGTCGGGTGTCGGTCCGACCCGGAATAATCGGGTCTGCCTCACGCGGTTGTACGTCGAGAGCGGTTGGTTCGCATCCCAGCGATGAGTTCGCGCCGTGCCATCCGTCGTATCACCGACGGAGTACGACCTGGACGAGGAGCACGGATGACGGGTACCGCGACCGAACTTGGCCGGCGGTGGTTGCGCGGACCCCTGCGCCCCTTCCGGACGGGACAGTACCGCCTGCTGGTCGGCGGAGTGACCATGGAGCTCTTCGCCGCCGGCGGGCTGCTGATCGCCATGGTCTGGCAGGTCATCGCCCTGGGCGGCGGACCCAAGGAGCTCTCGCTGGTCGCTGCCGCGTCCGCCGTCGGCATGCTGGTCACCACGCTGCCGGGCGGGGTGCTGGCCGACCGGATCCCGCAGCTGCGGATCCTGATCGCGGTGGCGGGCGTCCGCACCCTCACCGTCGGGCTGGTGGCGGCGCTCTCCGTGGCCGGCCTGATCGACCTGTGGCAGGTCGGTGCGATGGCGCTGGTCTGCGGGCTCAGCAACGGCTTCACCTACCCGGCGTACTCCGCCCTCCTGCCCTCGATCCTCCCGGCCAAGGACCTCCTCGCCGCCAACGGTGTGGAGGGGACGCTACGCCCGACGATCATGCAGGCGGCCGGTCCGGCGCTGGCGAGCGCGATGATCGCCGCCTGGTCACCCGGTGCCGCGCTGATCGTGGTCGCGGTGTTCGAGGCGGTGGGGCTGGCACTCCTGCTGGGGATGAAGCCCGTGGCGCTCCGCCGCGATCGTTCGGCGGAGGACCTGCACCCGGTCCGGTCGACCCTCGTCGATCTCAAGGACGGGTTCGTCTACATGGTTCGGACCCCGTGGCTCCTCGCCACCCTGCTGTTCGCATCCGTGCTCATCTTGTTGATCATGGGGCCGATGGAGGTCGTGATCCCGTTCGTGATCAAGGACCGGGTGGGCGGCGGCCCGGGTGACCACGCGGTGGTGATGGCCGCCTTCGGGATCGGCGGGGCAATCGGGTCGTTGGCCATGGCGTCGTTCCGGATGCCGCGGCGGTACCTCACGATCATGAACCTGCTGTGGGGGGTCGGCTGCCTGCCGCTCGTCGTCGTCGGTTGGGCCACCCACCTCGGGGTGATCTCGGTCGCCGTCTTCGTGGTCGGCATCTGTTTCTCCGCGCCCATGGTGATCTGGGGGACCCTCCTGCAGCGGCGCGTTCCCCCGCACATGCTCGGCCGGGTGTCGAGCCTCGACTTCTTCGTCTCGCTGGTGTTCATGCCGCTCTCGATGGCGGTCGCCGGCCCCATCAGCGCGGTCGTCGGTCTGGGGCCGATCTTCTCGCCGCCGGCCTCATCCCCGCCGGGTTCGCGGTCCTGGCGATCGTCCTCGCCAAGATGCCGCAGGACGAGCTCGCCAACCCCCTCGACCCCGCACCCGAGCCGGCGGCGGGGACTCCGGTGGTCCTTCCCGGGCCGCAGGGCGTGACCCCCGACGCCTGACGCCTGGTCCGGCGGCACCCGCGAGTACTCCCGGTGGGCCGCGGGGTGCTGCTGGTGGTGGTGCGGGCGGTCGCCCCTCTTCGTCGGACCGTTCATCGTCGGACCGTTCATCGCCGGACCGTTCATCGCCGGACCTGCAGCCAGGACACGCCCCGGAGGGCGACAGAGACCCGGTCGGGCAGGTGTACGAGGACGAGGAGCACGTTGTCGCACGTTCGGCAGCGGGCGACCTGTCCCATCTCGCCGCCGTAGACCATCGCGCAGGCCAGGGTCGCGACGTCGGCGCACGCCGCGCAGCAGACGACGGCCGTGGTCGCGTCGAACGCGAACACCTCCGACAGCGGACCGGCGAGCGCGTTGCCGTCGACGTGGCGATCCATCAGGTCCCCCCGAAGCGTTCGGTCCTGATCCGCTGTGGGTCGTGCCCGCTGGCCACGAGCGCTCTTGCGGCTGCCTCCACGAATCCGGTCGGCCCGCAGACGAAGACGGCCGGGCCAAGGACTGCCTCGAAGGCGTACGCACGGAGGTCCTGCTCCCCGAGCCGTCCCGCCGGTCTCGGCGACCCGTCCGGAGCCCGACGCGTGTAGAGCCACGTGACCGTCACACCGGCGGCCACGTCCGCGAGCTCCTCGCGGAAGTAGGCGTCCTGCGGCGTACGCACCGAGTACAGCAGCCGAAAGGGTGCTGTACTCGCGGAGGCCCGACGCGAGCGGATCATGGCCATCAGCGGCACGATCCCGGAGCCTCCCGCCACCAACTGGACCGGCCCGTCCCGGCCCGGGCGCCAGACGAACCAGCCGCCGAGGGGCCCGCGAACCTCGAGCTCGTCGCCCACCATGAGCTCGTCGACGAGGTATGGCGACACCTCGCCGTCCGGAAGCCTCTCCACGCCGAGCTCGATCCGGTCACCTGTGCCGGCGGACGCCAGGGAGTACGAGCGCACGGCCTGGTAGCCGTCGTCGGCGGTGAGGCGTACGTCCGCGTGCTGCCCCGCGATGTTGCCACCCCAGCCTGCGACGTCGAGGACGATGCTGCGCGCGGACGCGGTGAGCGTGCGGGTCTGCGTCACCACACCACGCCGCCACCCGGCGACGCCGGCCGGGCCGTTCATGAATAGCGCTGCTCCCGCCAGGGATCGCCGTACAGGTGATAGCCGTTCACTTCCCAGAACCCCGGCTCGTCCTCGCTCTGCATGACGAGGCCACGGATCCACTTGGCGCTCTTCCAGAAGTAGAGGTGCGGAACGAGCAGCCGGGCCGGACCACCGTGCTCTGGTTCGAGATCCTCGCCGTCGAACTCGAACGCGATCCAGGCCTGCCCGGACAGGAGATCCTCGAGCGGCAGGTTGGTGGTGTAGCCGCCGTAGGAGTGCGCTGTCACGAACTCGTACGCCGTCTCGACGTTCTCGAACAGCGTGTCCAGCGAGACGCCGCGCCACCTCGTACCCAGCTTCGACCACCGGGTCACACAGTGGATGTTCGTGGTGACATCCTCGATCGGCAGGGCATGCAGGTGCGTCCAGTTCCACCTGTGCACGGTGCCGTTCTCGGTGCGGATCGAGAACTCCCAATCCGCCGTGTCGACGACGGGAGTCGGTCCCGCTGACAGGACGGGAAAGTCCTGCGTGAGGTATTGGCCCGGTGGAAGCGCTTCGTCGGGTTCTCGCCTTCGCCCGTGGAAGCCACGCGTATGAACCGGCACGATCGACTCCTCCCCGTTGCCCGATCGCCGCCTCGTACGACGCTACTGACGGCCCGCCCCGGCCACGGGTGAATTGGTCGGGCCGGGAGCAAAGAACCCTCCCCGCGCGGCCAGCTACCCTCGGGCGGATGAGGATCAGGACCGCCACCGATCAGGACTGGCCACGCATCTACCCCTTCTACGCCGCGATCATGGCGGAGGGGAGGAGCTACGCGTTTCCGGAGGGCCAGAGCCTGGAGGAGGCACGACCCTGGTGGATGGAGCAGCCGCCCGGTCGGACGGTGGTCGCGGTCGACGACCACGACACCATCCTCGGTTCGGCGAAGATGGGTGCCAACCGTCCAGGCCGCGGCGCCCACGTCGCTACCGCGTCGTTCCTGGTCGATCCGGCCCAGCAGGGCAAGGGCGTCGGTCAAGCCCTTGGCGAACACGTTCTCGACTGGTCCCGCTCTGCTGGCTTCAGGAGCATCCAGTTCAACGCGGTGGTCGAGTCGAACGCCTCCGCGGTGCACCTGTGGCGCTCGCTCGGGTTCGACCTCATCGGGACGGTCCCGGCTGCGTTCGACCACCCCGACGACGGGTTGGTTGGCCTGCACGTGATGTACCGCCAGCTGTGACGGTGATCATGAAAGGTCCGGTGGGCTCTAGCACCCCGGAAGCTTCATGATCACGACGCAGACCCCGCTACCGATAGCGTGAGCGCAACGGGCCCGACGACGCCGAGAGCCACCCACACGTAGGCCGATCTGCAGATCCACTTGCACTCGCGTTGCTTGTACGCAATACTCAGTCCCGCGTGCGCAACCGGCCGGGGGCGCGGCGACAGAGCCGCTGGGCCGGTCCGCACGTACCGAAGAGTCCACACCACAGCACTCTCGAGACGTCCACACCACAGCACTCTCGAGACGTCCACACCACAGCACTCTCGAGACGTCCACACCACAGGGGGAAACGATGAAGGCAAGGCTCATGGGATTCGTGTCGGCGCTCGCGCTCGCGGCGGGGGCATCGGTCGTGGCCGCAGGACCTGGGTTCGCCGCCACGCCGGCCGTGCAGATCACGAGGGTGTACTACAACTCCCCCGGCTCGGACAACCGGTCGAACACGAGCCTGAACGCGGAGTACGTCATCCTGAAGAACACGCGGACCTCCGCGATCAACCTCAAGGGCTGGACCCTTCGGGACAAGGCGAACCACGTCTACACGTTCACCAGCTTCTCCCTCGGCGCCACGAAGAGTGTCGTCGTCCACACCGGACGTGGCACCAACACCGCCACCCACCGCTACTGGGGCCAGGGCAACTATGTCTGGAACAACACCGGCGACACCGCCTACGTCCGGACGCCCGCCCGCACCCTTGTCGACAGCTGCACCTGGGGTAGCAGCGGGAGCTACACCTCCTGCTGACAGCCCGCCGCGACCGCGGCAACCACGCGAGGGCCCTGCCAGGATTTCCTGGCAGGGCCCAGCCCGTCGGGCGGGACCGACCGACGGAGCGCCGGTGATCATGAAAGGTCCGGTGGGCTCTAGCACCCCGGAAGCTTCATGATCACCGGGCGGATCATGATCACGACGCAGACCCGCCACCGGTAACCCCATCGTCGTTGAGCTCGACCAGGCGGTGGGCGTCGGCGACCACCTGGTGGCGTAGCTCCTCGGGCCCGACGACCACCACGTCGCTGCCGAGTGAGCGCACCAGCCCCACTGCACCGTCCCAGTCCTCGGTGTCGAACTCCGCGTCCACCCAGCCGTCGGGGTCGGGCTCGGAGAACGACCGGCTGCGCGCGTACGACCAGTCGGCCCGAGTCCGGGCGTCGCCACGAAGGCGCAGGCGGATCAGGTACGACGAGAACGTGTCGGCGTAGCCGTCCTGGACCTGCTTCCAGTGCGTCACCAGCTCGAACTCCGGCGGCCGGGTGAAGGAGTCGCCCGTCACCGTGAGGTCGTGCATCCGGGACACGCGATAGGTGCGCGGCCGGCCGTCCCGGTCGCCGACGAGGTACCAGTGGGCGCCCTTACGGACCAGTCCGTACGGCGCGACCCGGGCGGTGCCTCGTGCCGTGCCGTACCTCATCTCGATCATCCGGTCGGCCCAGATCGCCTGCACCAGCCGGGGCAGGAGCGGCGGCGGGTCACCGGCGACCGGCCCCCAGTACCCCAGGTCGACGTGGATGCGCTGGCGGGCGTGCTCGGCATGCTCCCGGGCGGCCGGGGCGACCACCGCCAGCAGCTTGAGGATCAGGTCCTCGCCGGGATCCTCGAGGCCGAGATCGCCGAGCAGGCCGGGTGGGCGTCCGACGATCATGGCGAGCGCCTCGGTGGTGGAGAGGCCGGTCAGGCTGGTGCGGTAGTCGTCCACCAGGGCCCAGCCGCCGGTGCCGCCGCGGGTCGCGTAGACGGGCACACCGGCTGCCGACAGCGCCTCCATGTCCCGCCGTACGGTGCGGGTGGAGACCTCGAGCTCCCGTGCCAGCGTCGAGGCCGGCACGATCCCCCGGCCCTGTAGCCGGAAGACGATGCGGAGCAGCCGGTCGGCACGCATGCGGGCATTCTGCCCCACGTACAGGACACAGGATGTCCAGTACGGCGTGCGAGGGTCTGCCCATGCCGACCGACATCCTCAACATCGTCTTCGAGGCGCCGGACCCGGAGGCGCTGTCGTTGTTCTATGCCGGCCTGCTGGACCTCGAGACCCTGCGCCGGCCACCCGACTGGACGATGGTCGGACGGGAGGGGATACGTCCCCGGCTGGCGTTCGACCGCGCGAAGGAGCACCGCCCGCCGCGGTGGCCCGACCCCGCGTATCCGCAGCAGCTCCATCTCGACCTCACCGTGCCCGACCGCGCCGCCACCGAGGCCTGGCTCCGCGAGCACGGCGCGACCTGGCTGGAGGACGGCACCGACACCCACGTCTGGGCCGATCCGGCCGGCCATCCCTTCTGCCTGGGCGAGGACCCGTCGCAGGGACCGCGCATCACCGCGATCGTGCTGGACAGCGCCGACCACGCCGCTCTTGCCGCGTTCTACGCCGACGTTCTCGGCTTCGAGCCGGTCGAGACCGGGTGGGACGGCTGGATCGCGATGACCCGTGGTGACCACCCGGTGGTGGCGTTCGCCCAGGTGGCGGAGCATCGGCCGGCTCGCTGGCCCGACCCCGCGTACCCCCAGCAGGTGCACCTCGACCTCCAGGTCGACGACCAGACGGCGACGGTGGACCGCGCGCTGGCCCTCGGCGCGACCCGGCTGCCGGAGCTGGGCGGGGACGCACCGGTACTGGCCGACCCGGCA
Organism: uncultured Actinomycetota bacterium; assembly: GCA_963721745.1. Taxonomy (GTDB): domain Bacteria; phylum Actinomycetota; class Actinomycetes; order Propionibacteriales; family Actinopolymorphaceae; genus Thermasporomyces. The sequence goes on from CAVRKO010000015.1 coordinate 212,852, forward strand.
GGTCATCCGTTCTGCGTCTGTCCGAGGTACAAGCCGGCCGTCAAGCAGTGGTACGACGACGCGTGGGCTCCGTGGCTGGAGGAGATCCGGGCGATCGACCCGGCGATGACCCGGACACCCGGCGTCTGCGGCGAGTGGACGATCCACAACGTCGTCGGGCACGTCCAGGCGTACGCGCGGTTCCGGCTGGCGCAGCTGCGCGGAGCGTTCACCGGCCAGGCGCCCACCGCACCGGACATCGACGGCGACCGCGCACCGTTGCCGGAGGGCGTCGAGAACACCACCGACGCGCGGAACGCCGCGATCCGCACGGCCGGGCTCGGCCTGACCTGGGACCAGCTGCTCGACGAGGGGGCCTGGATCCGCGCGCAGACGCTCGCCTGGCTCGAGCAGCTGGACGAGAACCTGCTCGACGCGCGGGTCGGCTGGGTGCGTTTCTGGGAGCCGGAGTTCCGGGGCGATCCACGTACGGTCGAGGGTCTGATGATCCGGCGCGTCCGCGACATCCCCACCGCGACGGACCCGCTGCCGGTCTGGCAGTTCGTCCAACCCGACGAGCCGGACCACCACATGAGCGACCACCTCGGCCAGATCCGTACCTGGCTCGCCGCGCACTAGGTCGGCACGCCCCGGCGGCTTGCGGTCCCGTCGGATCCGAGCGAGCGTGCAGCTGTGGCGGACGACGAGGAGATACCGATCGCGGGAGCGGGCCTGCAGGATCGCAAGCTGGTACGCGTCGGCGACACGGTACGGCGGCCCGCGGGACCATGGAGCGCCTCCGTGCAGGATCTCCTCCGAGGCCTGCGTGCCCAGGGATTCGACCTGGCACCCGAACCGCGCGGCCTCGACTCCTCGGGCCGGGAGGTCCTCGCGTACGTCGAGGGACATGACCAGGGCTGGCCCTTCCATCCCGCGCTCCTGCGGGACGAGGGCGCTGGCCAGCTGGGCCGGCTCGCGGCGCGTCTTCGGGCCGCTCTCGCCGGCTATCCGTGCCCGCGGGACGCGCGGTGGCAGTTCGCGGCCGGCGCGCCAGGTCCGCACGAGGCTCTCCAGCACGGCGACCTGGGCCCGTGGAACCTGCTGTGGGATGACCAGCAGGAGATCGTCGGCGTCCTCGACTGGGACTTCGTGGGGCCAGGCGATCCGTCGTATGACACGGGCCACCTCGCGTGGTTCACCGTGCCGCTGATGGACGACGAACGCGCCCACGCGCGAGGGTTCCCCGCACCTCCCGACCGGAGGGCCCGGCTGCACGCGTTCGCCGCCGCGACCGGCCTGTCCGGCGCCGACCTGCTCCACTGCGGCCTTCGTGCACAGGAGGAGTACGCACGGCGGGTGGTGACCCGCGGATCGGCTCCGGACGCCGGCCCGTGGCGGACCTTCCTCGACCTGGGCCTGCACGAGAACGCGCGGGCCGACCGGCAGTGGACGACGCGTCACCGGAACGAGCTGGTCTGACCGGCACCTGCGGCACCCTCCTGTCGGCCGGTGGTGGCCGTTCTCCGACCCAGCGGTTGACCGCTCGCGAGTCCGCTTCTTCAATCCCACTGGACGTCTGGACACGTCTGCACACGTCTGGACGCGTCTGGACACCAGAGGGGCAGCACGTCGCAGTCGGGCAGTGGCACCCGGGAGGTCGCATGCAGCAGGGTGTGGCAGCACCGTTCCAGCTCCGGAAGCGGCCGGACGGCGGGCCGAGTGACGAGCCGAGTGACGAGCCGAGGCGGCGTCGCCGGTTCCCGGCCGCCGCCGTCCGGAGGATCGTGGCGTTCGTCGCGGTCGCCCTCGGGATGCTGGCGCTCGGTTCCCCCGTACGCGCGGCCGAGTGGGGGCTGACCCCCGGCACGTACGTCTACTACGCGTTCGCGGCACCGACGGTCAGCCAGGTCGACTTCCCGATGACGCTCCGGGTAAGCCCTGGGCTCGGCAACGTCTACTGGGCGAACCAGTTCGGCCTCACCGTCGGCGACGGCGGCTACGTCGGGATGCAGACCCACCGGGACGGCACCGGGATGTGGCTGGTCTCCATCTGGGGCACCAGGGACGCGCGGCCCGGGTCGCCCGGCACCTACTGCCTCACCTTCGAGGAGGACGGTTCGGGCAAGTCCTGTCGGCTGGACGCGACCCCCAAGGTCGGGCACGCGTACGTCGTGCATGCCAGCCGGGGCGATGACGGCTGGTGGACGTTCTCGGTGACCGACACGACCGCGGGCACGGCGTTCACGCTCGGGAGCATCCAGCTCGACCCGGCCGCCGCGATGAAGAACACGATGGTGTCCTGGACGGAGTACTTCGACTGGAACGACCAGCGCGCGACGTGTCTGGACGAGCCGTACTCCCGGCTGTGGATGGGGCGTCCGTCGGCCGGCGGTGGCGCGGACGTCGCGACGTTCACGAGGACCTCGGTCGCGGCCCGGTGCGCGGGGGTGAGCAAGGTGCGTACGGACGCCGACGGGGCCGTCCAGGTCAACGCCGTCGGCAACTCCGTCGCGGGCCACGTGAAGGTCAACGACGGACGCTGTGTCGGCGGCGTCTCGGACCGGCCCGGTGCACGGGTCGCGGTCGCGGACTGCGCGAACAGCTACCCGCAGACCTGGGTGCACGGCGCCGACGGCCGCTACCGCGCCAACTGGCAGTGTCTCGACGCACCGAACGACCAGACCGTACGCCTCGCCGACTGCACCGGGACCTCGACGCAGGTCTGGTGGCCGCGGGCAGATCGCACGCTCTACAACAGCTTCGCCGAGAAGTGCCTGGTGCTCGGATCGGACGAGAAGCTGGGCCTGGCGGCGTGTGACGCGACCGATCCCGCGCAGTGGTTCACGGTCCCGCGGCAGCCGTAGGGCTCGGTGCCCGTTGGATGAAGGGTCCCTTGATGCGGACCTCTTGGGTGAAGGTGCCGTCGACCCACACCGGACCGGCGCCAGGCCCGCGCCAGCCTGCCCGTTGGACAGAGGGGCCCTTGATGCGGACCTATTGGATGAAGGTGCCCTCGATCCACACCGGACCGGCGCAAGACCGGCGCGAGCCGGCCCGCCGGACGCCCGGTTCACGAGGCCGGCGTGCGGTCCCACCGCGCGACGGCCTCGTCACCGGCAACCGCCGCGGCGCGCCTGCGTACCTTCGCGGGCGTCAGCAAACCGCGGTCGAGGGCGTCGGCGAGCCACGAACCGTATTCACCGCCCCGGACGTCGAAGCCGTCTTCCTTGACGGCGTCGTAGAGCGCGGCCGCCAGCAGGTGCATGCCACCGTCGAACGTCGACCACCGGGTCGCCGGGTCGTACGCCACTCCGAGGTGCTCCGCGACGATCTGGTCGAGCGCCTGGGTGGAGTCCTCGTCGACCAGGCCGTGGAAGCTGTTGTAGCCGTACTTCGGGTCATGGTCCTCGACGAGCGCGACCATCCAGGGGTCCGTCCGCAGGTCGTCGAGCCGCTTCCACAGCGCCGCATCCTTGAGGTCGAACGGCGGGTGGAACATCTCGTGCGCGGCGTTGCGCAGCTGGGTGCTGGGTGCGTACCCGTGGTGGGCGAGGAACCGCTGCCCGAGCACGCGAATCCCGTACGGCTTGGCGAAGTGCGTGATCACCACGTCGATCTGTGGATCGAGCGGGCGTCCCAGCAGCTTCGACTGGAGCGGGACGACGTCGTACGGTGCAAGCGCCTCGCGGTTCGCCGCCACGCTGGCCTCGATGCGGTCGAGGAAGCTGTCGCTCCACCACGCCGGGAACTCCGCGGACTCGAGGGCGTGCAGGAGCGTCCGTACGGCCGGAAACAGGGATCGCATGTGGTCCGGTGCCGGGAGACCCTCGTCGGTCCAGTACGGCGAGTCCTCCAGCACCCCGAGCAGCCGCTCCTCGGGTTCCGTGGCGGACGCGAGCACGTCCTCGAGCGTGTCGGTGGTGTTGGCAGAGAAGAGGTGCACGAGGGTGGGCCCGATGAGGTGCCCCCGGGCCCGCAGGCCCTGGTCGAGCGCCGTCAGGGCGTCGAGCCCGTCCCTCGGAAGTCGTTCGGTCAGCCAGCGGATCTCGTCGGGGTAGAGCTCGGTCTGCATGACGTCGCCGGCCGCGGCGCCGAGGAGCAGGAGTGCGTCGAACCCGGCCGAAGGGGCGACCTGCCAGTGGGTTCCCGAGGCGGCCGGGCGTGGTGTGCTCACCGGTTCGGACGGCGACGGTGCAGGCATGACAGCCTCCGGACGACGGGTTCGGGAACGGCCATCCTGAAGCCGACGTCGGGCCAGGTCTTGAACATTCTTGACCTCATGCCAGCACCCTGCGCAGGCGGCCTGGAGGGCTGCCCGTGGTGGCGTGGACCGCCCGCGTCAGGTGCGCCTGGTCGGCGTAGCCGCAGTCCTGGGCGATGTCGCACAGCGTCCGAGTGGGATCGGCGAGCTCCTGCAGGGCCCGACGGACACGGTGCTCGCTCCGGAACCTCGCCGGGCCCAGCCCGAACCGCCGGGTGAAGGCCCGGCTGGCGCGGGCGGGCGAGACCCCGGCCTCGCTCGCGAGGGCGCTGATCCTGCGGTGCGGTTCGGCCCGGACCCGCTCGACGAGCAGGCCGAGCCAGTCCCGACCGGGCTGCGGGCTGGCGGGCACCGCATCCTCGATCGCCGCTCCCAATGCACCCAACGGATCGCGTGCCGCCGTACGCAGGAAGGCGTCGGGATCGCCCGGCTGGAGGACTGCGTAACGGTCGAGGCCGAGCCTCCGGGCGTCGGCGAGGGACAGCTCGAGGTTGAGGACACGGGCACCGGAGTGGGCGAAGTCGTCGCCGTGCAGGTGGAAGGGCGGGTGCATCACCAGGACACCCTCTTCGCACCGCCACTCTCCGTCGGGGCCGGTCTCGCGGTAGCTTCCGGCGAGGACGAACGCGGCGTAGGCCACCTGGTGGCGGTGCACCGGCAGCCGCACTCCCGCCTCGTGCCGGGACTCGTGCACCACCCTCATGGCACCCGACTGTAGGTCAGGCCTTGCCCTGCAGGAGCAGGTCACCCAGGGCAGTACGGGTCGTGAGGACCTGCCGACCCAGCCGCTGCGACTGGACCAGCCCGGCACCGCGCAGGGCGGCCAGCTGTTCGGCCACGTGGCCGGCGGCGACACCGAGCTCCTCCGCGAGCGCGGTGGTCGCCATCGGCCGGCTCAGGGCGGCCAGCATCCGGGCCCGCGTCCGGCCGAGCACCGTGACGAGCGCCTTCGGGACGCCCTGCCGGGCCTGCCACACCTGGGCCACGTCATGGGCGCGGTACCAGACCGTCGGAGGGCTGGGCGGGTCGGTCGCTCCACCGAGCCGGTGCCCCGCGAACACCGACGGCATCAGGACCAGGCCCTCGCCGTTCATCGTGACCTCGGCCGCGAAGGGCCGGCGTACGAACAGCGTTCCGTTCCGCCAGCGCACCCCGTCGGACAGCCCGCCGAACGCCTGGCTCGGCCCACCGCTGGCGAGCGCCTGCGCCCGCCGGGCGACGTCGGCCTCGAGGCAGGCCCGGATCCGCTGCCAGTCCGGCGCCAGGACGAGGTCCCAGAACACCCGGATGTCCTCGAGGGCGCGGTCCCTGACCTGGCCGGGCTGCTGGATCAGGGCGCGTACCTCCGCCCAGCGGTACCTGCTGGTGCCCGGGGTGAACCAGTGCTGGATCAGGTTCAGCTCGGTGCGGATGCGGGTCAGCGGCGTACGCCGGACCAGCGCGAGCTCGGCCTCGATCGGCTGGGGTTCCTGGCCGGCGGGCGGCGCGAGGAAGTCCGGCGTGTAGTTCTGCGGGGGCACCAGGGCGTAGAGGAAGGCGAGGTTCAGGCCGGCGGCATCGATCGCCCGCTGCGCGGTGCGGCGCCAGGAGGCGTACACCGGATGGTTGCTGCGGCTCAGCGGATGCAGCACCCGCAGGGCGTTGCGCACCTCGAGCAGCGGCGAGTAGCCGAACCGCGACTCGGCCAGGGAGGTGGCGGTGAAGACGTACCTGATCACCCGGAGCATTCTGCCTGAACAGAATCATTGGTGTCGGTCGAGGGCCGCTCCCGATGATTCTCGGGCCACCACGCGCCACCACGCGCCACCTCCCGAGAGGATTCGGTACCCATGCGTTCCTCGTCCCAGCGCCAGCGTCCTGCCTGGCTGCGGGCGCTCGTCGCGGTCGTCGCGATCGACATGCTCGGAACCGGGCTCTACCTCCCGGTGTCCCTGTTGTACTTCACCAAGGTCGCCGGACTTTCGCTCCAGACCACCGGACTGTGCCTGTCCGCGGCCCAGCTGCTCACGCTGCCCATCCCCTTGGTCGTCGGTCGCCTCGTCGACCGGTTCGGGTCGCGGGCCGTCGTGGTCGGCGGCCTGGTCCTTCAGGCCGCGGGATTCCTCGGCTACCTCCTCGTCTCCGAGGCGAGCGCGTTGTTCGTCGCGGCCTGCCTGGCGGCGCTCGGCCAGCGCGCGTACTGGTCCTCGATCTTCACGCTGATCGCGGACCTGGCGAGCTCGGCCGAACGCGACCATGCCTACGCCGTCTCCAGCGCCGCCCAGAACGCCGGCGTCGGGGTGGGCGCGCTCCTCGCCGCGCTGCTGCTCGCGGTCGCCGACGAGTCCGCGTTCCAGGTCGTCGTGGGGCTCAACGCGGTGACCTTCGCCGCGTCCGCCGTCGTGCTACGACTCTGGGTGCCGTGGCGCCGGCACGAGCCCGCCCAGGCGGTCTCCCACGAGTCGGTCGGCGGCCCGCTGCGCGATCGGCCGTTCCTCGTGCTGGTCGCGGCGAACACCGTGTTCGCCGTGTGCAGCGGACTGCTCGGGCTCGGCCTGCCCGTGTTCGTCGATGCCGTGGTCGGCCGGGCGAGCTGGTCGGTCGGCGCTCTGCTCGGCCTCAACACGGCCGCGCTCGCGCTCTGCCAGACCATGGTCGTACGCCGCCTGTCCGGGCACCGGCGGACCCGCGTGCTGTTCGTCGCCGCACTGGCCTGGGCGGTGTGGGGAGTCCTGATGGCGACGACGCTCGCGATGCCGGTGCAGTGGGTGGTCGTCAGCCTGTTCCCGGTGAGCGTGCTCTATGTGCTGGCCGAGCTGCTGCACGCGCCGACCTCGAACGCCCTGGCGTCCGAGATCGGACCCGAACGCGAACGCGGGCGCTACATGTCCACGTTCCAGTTCTCGTTCGCGCTCAGCAACATCGTCGGGCCCCTGTTGTTCACGCAGCTCTTCGGCTGGAGCCCGGCCGCACCGTGGCTGCTCGCGGGTGCGGCCGCCCTCGCCGCCGGGGTGGCGGTCGTGGCGCTCGAGTCGCGGCTGCCCGCGGCCGCGCTGCGCCGCACACCGGAGCGGGTCGCCGCCTGACGGCGGTCAGCCCGGGTGGCGGTTCAGGGGCGACCGGTCGCCGACCAGCCAGAGATGACCGAACGGATCGAAGAACCCGCCCTGGCGGTGCGTGCCCCACGGTGCCTCGTGGTCGCGCACCGGGTCGTGGCCATCGGCGCCGGCCTCGACCGCGCGCCGGACGAAGGTGTCGGGGTCGTCGACGAAGACCTCGACCCGTACGGTCGTCGTGCCCGCCTCGACCGGATCGGCCCAGCCGTTGTTCTCCGGCTGGCCCAGGAAGATCGGCGCGCCCTCGATCTCCAGGCCCACGACCGAGCCGAGGCTCCACAGCTCGGTCGCGCCGAGGGCGCGTGCGTACCAGGCCGTCGCCGCGCGCGCGTCAGGTACGGCCAGCATCAGCGAGATGACGGGTCCACGAGAGTGCGGGGTCACGGTGTCCTCCAAGGGGTGTGCACGACGTGCGGCGGACGGACCCGGGAGGCGACCCGGCCCGGTGATCTGCGCCCCGGAACTGCTGGCGCGCAGGGCACCGCGCCACTAGGTTGCGCAGGCAACCCTCCACTCGTCGATAGGAAGACTCTCGTGTCCGGGAACACCTGGCGTCATCCCTCACGTCGGTTCGCCGTCACCGTAGCCGCCGTGCTCGCCGTCCTGTCCCTCGCCGGCGGGGGAATCGCGATCGCGGCGTCGGCCGAGCCCGCGATCAAGACCTTCACACCCCGCTCCGAACGCCAGATCACCAACATCGACGTGCTCCGGCAGCAGCTCCGCAACTACTACGGCGATCCGCTGGGCACCGGCGTCGCGGCGAGCGACGGCAACTACGCCAAGGAGGCCGAGTCGGTGGCCGCGTCCGCGGAGCGCTGGCTGAGCCGGCCGCACCGTACCCACGGTACGAAGGCCATCGTGCTGGACGTCGACGACACCACCCTGATGACCTGGAACTACGAGATCTTCAGCAACTGGGCCTACAACCCGGCCACCAACGCGACCTTCGTCACCGAGCAGCGCTTCCCGGCCGTCTTCGGGATGGTCGACCTCGTACGCTCCGCCGAGCGCGAGGGCTACGCGGTGTTCTTCCTGACCGGCCGTCCGGCCGCACAGGAGGCTGCCACGCTCGGCAACCTGACCGAGGACGGGATCGGGGTCGACGCCAGCTACCCGAAGCCGACCGACCTCGGCAACGGCGAGGACGGCCTGTTCACCAAGCCGGCCGTCGCCGACTACCCCGACTACCTCAAGGCCGCCTGCGCCGGTGACCCCAACGGCTCCTGCACGACGGTCCACTACAAGTCCGCGACGCGGGCCCACATCGAGTCGCTCGGCTACGACATCAAGGCCAGCTTCGGCGACCAGTTCAGTGACCTCAAGGGTGGTCACGCCGACCGTACGTTCAAGCTCCCCAACCCCAACTACTTCCTCCCCTGACGTTCCGGAGGCCCGTCGCCCGGCCTGGCCGGGCGGCGGGTGGGGCCTACTGGCGTTCGGACTGGAGGCGTACGGACCCGTCGTCGTGGTCGACCAGGAAGAGCGTGCCGGGTGGGAACTCGCCCAGCGTCTCGGGCGGCAGCTGGACGGTGCCGTCGCCGGCGACGACCGCGAAGTCCTGCCCGTCGCGCCCCTCCGCGCCGACCCGACCGTCGCGGATCGTCACCACGCGGCCCAGCTGAGTCCCGACGTCCGGGTCGTGGGTGACGACCACGATGGTGGTGTCCCGGATCCGGTTGACCGCCTCGAGTGCGGCGATCACCTCGTCCCGGCCGGATGTGTCGAGCTGGCTGGTCGGCTCGTCGACGAGCAGGAGGCCAGGGCCGGCGGCGATGCCGACGCCCAGTGCCGCCCGCTGCTGTTGTCCCCTCGTCAGCTCCTGCGGCTTGGCTCGTGCGTGCGCCGCGAGCCCCACCAGGTCGAGGATCTGGTCGGGATCCGCGAGCTCGATCCCCCGGGTGCGCGCGGCCCGCCGCTGCGCCAACCAGATGTTGCGGTGCAGGCTGGCGTACGGCAGGAGGTTCCGCGAGGCGCCCTGCAGCACGACGCCGATCTCGGTTCCGCGCAGCCGGTTCAGCTCCGCGTCGCTGAGCTTCCCGATGTCGTAGCCGCCGATCCCGATCCGTCCCGCGGACGGGCGCATCAGCCCCGAGAGCAGCGAGATCAGGGTCGACTTGCCCGACCCGGACGGTCCGACCAGCGCCACCATCTCGCCGGAGCTGATGGACAGGTCGACGCCGGACAGCGCCACCACGTCCGAGCCCTCGATCCGGTAGATGTGCACCACTCGACGGCATGCCACTGCCAGACCCATCAGCCACCACCCTCCTGCTGACCGCGGACCAGGCGGCGCTGCCACCAGCCCCCGGCTACGGCGCCTGCCAGAAGCACGCCCACGACCAGACACTCCAATGCGAGTACCGGCAGCATCCGCGGCCAGTCACCCAGCAGGGACTTCTCCACGCCCAGGGGCAGCCGTTTTCCGGCCGCGAACCACGCCACCGCCGCGGCCAGCGCGCCGGTGACGGCACTGGTCACCACGATGCCGCCGTACGACCACAGGGCCGCGGCCGTCGTCATGCGTTCCGCGACGCCCTGTTCCCGCAGCGCCCGCATCCCAGGGCTCCAGGTCCGCCGGTCGACGGCGACGACGAGCGCGAGAGCGCCGAGGCCGACCAGCACGGTCACGCCGGCGGCGAGCTGGTACGACTGCAGTGCCATCGCGGCACCGGACTGCTCCATGGTGGCGCGCAGGCTGCCGACGGTCCTGTCCTCGACGATCACCAGGCCCTGGTCGCGCAGCCGGTGGACGATCCGGTCCGGTGCGTCCCCCGTCAGCCAGACCTTCGCGTCCGCGGCGTAGCCGGGTTCGGTCGTGAGCCGTTCGGCGTACTCCAGGTCGACCAGTGCGCCCCGGCCACCGACCCCCGGCAGCCCCTCCAGCTTCGTCCGCGACGCGAACCTGACCTGCTCGTCGTCGACGTTCGTGAGGTACCGGCCCGGCACCGCTCCGGCGGTCACCGCGGGCAGCGGGTACGGCACGTCGACGGACAGCAGGGCGTAGTCGTCGCCGGGCTGGGGGTTGGGCTGGGTCAGCAGCATGCCTTCCTCGTCACCGACGAACCGCAGCTGCTCGGTGACGGGACCCTGCTCCGGACTGCGCCAGCGGCTGGCGTCGGCGAACTGTTGGGGGGTCACGACGTCGCGGCCGTCCTCGCGCAGCGCTCCCACGGTCACGCCGACCCGCTCGGCTTCGGAGTCGCTGGTGGAAAGGGAGATGCCCACCAGGCGACAGCCTTCGTCGCAGCCCTTCACGGTCGCCTTGTAGTCCGGCCGTACGGATGACACCGGACCGAAGCTGGCGGCCACCTGGTCGCCCTCGTGCGGCGACCGCAGCAGCAGCGAGACCGTGAGAGTCCCGTCCGACGTGAACGGATCGGGCCGGAGCTCCGCGGTCAGCTCACCATTGCCCACCATGATCGGCTTCGCCGCGGGCGGCCGGAGCTGGGCCGCGAGCTTGGCGGCGTCCGGCGCGTCGAACGGTCCGGACCACGTGGCCACGTGCGCCAGCCGGGTGGAGTCGAGCGCGAGGACGGGTGGTGCGCCGTCCTTGCTGGGTACGGACACCACGGCCATGGCGTCCGTCCCCTTGGGGTCCGCGGCGCGGACGGCGCGCAGGAGCTTCTCGCGGTCGACCTCCTGGACGTCGAGCACGCGGTCGGCACCGAGCAGCTGCTGGGCCTCGGCCTGCCGGCCCTCCGCCGCCACGTCCGTTGCTGCGGCGGCGAACCCGAACGTGCCGAACACGAGCGCCAGCACCACGAGCAGGCGCACCGAACCGGGTCGCCGGGCCAGGTGGAGCGTCGCGACCGCGGGGCCGATCCGGCCGCGGCGCAGCGACCACCGACCGGCGATCTCGACCAGTGGCTTGGCGGCAAGCGAGGCGAGCATCGCCACGGCGAGGATGACCATCACGGGTGCGGCGACCATGATCCCGACCAGCTCGCCCTCGAGCGAGCGGAGCTCGGTCACGACCACGACGCCGAGGGCCACGACGAACAGCTCGACGGCCGCGACCACCACGCGTCGCGAGCGCGGCGGGACCTGGCGGAGGAGCTGCCCGACCGGAGCCGCGAGCTCGCGGCGCAGCGCGACGACGGCCGCCGCCACCGAACCGGCGGTGGCCAGGGCGGCCGCGAGCAGCTGCTCACGGTCGAGTCCGGCCACGCCACCGTCACCGGGCGCCGTCGCGGCGACGAGCAGCCGGGTCACAGCCACGCCGGCCGGGACACCGGCGAGCAGCGGCAGCAGCGTCTCGGCCGAGACCGTGAGAGCGCGGGTCGGCCACCTCGCCCCGCGCAACGCCACGATCCCGAACTCCTGGCGCCGACCCCACACGCCGTGGCCGACGGCGAGGTGGATGACGAACCAGCAGAGGGCGATCAGCGGAGCCGCGGCGATCGGCAACAGGGCGCGGGCCTGGGTGCCCTGGGCGTCGATCCGGTCGAGCAGCCCCGGCAGGCTGGTGAGCAGCCCGGTGCCGTAGGGGTCGTCCTGGCTGAGCCGCTCCTCGGCCGCCTGGAGCTGCCGGCGCAGGACCGGAATCCGCTCGGGCGTGAGCAGCCGGTCCGGCATGATCGCGTCGACGAAGACCGTCTCCTGCCGGTGCGGGAGCGTTCCCAGAGTGGTCCGGTTGGTGAAGACGGCGGGCATGCCCAGGCCGCCGAACGGATCCTCCAAGGTCCAGTACGGCGCACCCGGGTGGGTCGGCTCGAACACTCCGACGAGCGTGAGCGAGACCGGCGGGCCGTCGGGCTCCCAGGTGTCCTGCTTGCGGCGGACCGGAGCGAGGACCACTTCCTCGCCCGCGCCCAGGCCGACCTTCTTGGCGAGCGCGGCCGGCAGCGCGGCCTCCCGGCTGCCCACCGGGCAGCGGCCGCTCCGGAACGTCACGTGGCGGCAGAAGCCGTCCCGCGCGAGCAGGTTGTACGTCTCGCCCGTCTCGGTGTCGCTCCCGAGGCCGCGGACGTGGATCTGCGTCGACGTGACGGGCGTGAATCCCTTCAGCATCGACCGTGCGTCGGCGTACGCGGGAAGCTCCGGCGACGAGTTCGTCACGCCGGTACGGGGTTCGGCCACGTCGCCGAGCAGCGGTGGGAGCAGGACCGTGATCTCGGAGATCTCGGCGGCGGCGAGCTCGTTCGCGACGGCGGCGCGGTCGATGGCACCGGCGAAGGCCGGGACGCACACGGCGGCGAGTGTCGCGGCCATGGAGAGCACGAAGAGGGTCAGCGCCTGCCCCCACCGGGTGGCGAGCTGCGCGAGGATGACACCGATCATGGCTTCACCTGCGTCCGGCGTACGAGCGCGGCGCCGGCGGTGAGCACCACGGCACCGAGGACCGCGGTGGTGATCACGGCCGCGGCGAGCACCGGGAACGCGCGCAGGGACTCGGTGGGCAGGACGTTCCAGCCGTCGACGAACCCGGGGTACAGGACCCGGTCGATGCCGGCACCGGCGAGCCCGGCGGCCAGGCCGACGATCGTCGCCGTACCCGCCACTGCGGCGAGGCCGCCGTAGCCGACCGTCCGGACGACCTTCGCGTCCACGCCCTGCGTGCGCAGGGCGCTGAGCTCCGCGGCCCGGCTCGGCCGCTCGCGGGTCGCGTCGACCAGCACCGCGCCGGCGGCGAGCAGCAGGCCGACGAGCGCCACCGCGACGTGGAAGCGTTCACCGACCGCGGTGCCCTCGGCGCGCAGCTGCGCCAGCCGGTCCGACAGCGACTCCTGCCGCAGCGGCGTGAGCCCGGCCTTTCGCAGGTCGTCCACGATGGAGGCCGGCGCGGTGGGAGACAGCCACACCTCGGGGATGCCCGAACCCGGTAGGGCGAACGGCACCGACCGCTCGGCGTAGGTGAGGTCCACCATCGCCCCGACCTTGCCGTGGCGCGGCACGAGGGTCGCCGTACGGGAGACCTCGGAGGGTACGGCCGCGCCGGGCAGCGGGACCATGCGTACCTCGTCGATCGGTTCGGGCCGCCAGCCGGAGACGAGTGCGGGCATCGGCATCGGGGTGTCGGCGACGAACGCCCAGTCCGACCGTTCGAGCGGCACGTCCGGTGAGGTCGTGGGCACGATGAGGCGCAGGCCCGCCTTGACGGTGGTCAGCGCGGGCCCGAGATCGCGGGGACCCACCGGGGGGCGCCAGCGGGCGGGGTCGGAGAGCAGTGCCGCCGAGAGGCCGGACCTGCCGTGCCCGGGCGTGGGGTACAGCTCCAGGTGGGTGCCCTCACCCGCCAGGCCGTGACCCACCGCTCCGGCCCGGACCTCGGTGGTGGCCACCGGGCGGGTCAGCTTGCGACCGAGCACCTGGACGCCGACCAGCCGGCAACCGGTGGCACACGCCGGGACGTCGGCTGTGTAGCTGTCGCGCGTCGTGGTCAGCGGACCGACCACCGCGTCGATCGGCTTCCCGTTATTCGTCGCGCGCAACCGGATCCGCAGGTAGACGGCGCCGCCTCGGGGGTCGGTGGCCGAAGCCGCGAGCGCGAGGCGGCCGGTTCTGAGGGTCACGGGCTTCGGTTCGGTCGGTTTCAGTGCGTCCGCCACCTCGTCGGCGGTGCCGCCGTACGCCTCCCGCCAGCCGGCGACCACCGCCAGGCGGTCGCTGTCCACCGCGAGCATCGACGCCTCGCCGCCGAGGCCGGGCTGGTCGACGACCGCCATCGCCTTTGTGCCGTCCGGGTCGACCCGGCGTACGACCGCCTGCAGTTGCGCGGCGTCCTTGGCGTCGACGGTGATCACCCGGTCGGCGCCGACCTCCAGCGCCGCCCGCTCCTGCTGGGTGCGGGAGGCCGTGTCCAACCCGACGAAGGCGGTGGTCACCAGCGCGATCGCGACCACCACCAGGGCGAACAGCCGGTAGGTCTCCGGTCGGCGGGCCATCAGTGCGGCGATCAGTACCAGTGCGGGCCGGCCCGAGTACCGGGCATGGGTCGCCAGCCAGGTCGCGGCCGGCGGCACGGCCCAGGCCGCGACCAGGGCGAGTGCGAGCGCGGCGAGCCCCGGGGCGAGCAGCGGCAGCCCCTCGACCCGCCCTCCGACCACCAGCGCCTGGACGATGCCGTAGACCGAGAGCCCGACCAGTACGACGTCCACCAGCGGGCGGCGCCAGCGGGTACGCCGAACGGGGATCCGCCGCAACAGGTCGCGTACGGGTGTGAGCAGGGTGCCGACCTGGGCGACGACGACCGCGACACAGCCGCCGGCGAACACGAGTCCGACCAGGGCGAGTGAGAGGGACAGCGCGAGTCGGTCGGAACCACCCTCGATGGCGCCGCCCAGGAGTTGCCAGAGGCCGAGTCCCACGGCGGCACCGGCGACCGCGCCCGCGGCCAGCGGCACCAGGCTCTGGCCCAGCACCAGGACCCATCCCCGACCGGACGGCGCACCGTGCAGCCGCCACCAGCCGACGTCCTCGCGCGCCTGGACCGCGGCCTCCTTGACCACCACGGCAAGGGCGAACCAGGTGAGCAGCAGCAGGACGATCACCCCGACGCCCACGCCGAGCGTCACGTTGCGCCGGTCGCGGGTGATCCGGTCGAGCATGTCCTCGAGCCCGTTGGTGGTCGCGGTGTAGCCCTGGGTCCGCAGCCGGCCCAGGTCGCTGTCGAGCTTGGCGGCGAGCTGGCCGACGTCCGTCGTGTCGAAGGCGCCGGGCTTGGCCACCAGGTCGTACGTGAACGTGGCGCGTTCCCAGCTGCGCAGGGTCGCGCGGACCGTGAACGCGGTGGTCCGGTCGCTGCTGCCGTCGTCAGGACCGGTGCCCACGAGGTCGCCGTCGCCCCAGTACGCGTCGGACGGATCGATCACCTGGTAGACGCCGACGAGCCGGGCGGGTACCGGTTTCTTCGTACCCTCGACGAGCTCCATCCGGTCGCCCACCGCCAGCGACAGCTGCTGGGCGAGCGAGGCGGGCACCACCACCTCGCCGGCAGCGGCCGGGCACGACCCGGTCAGTACGAGGTGGGTGCAGACGCCCTCCCGCTGGGCGACGTCGACCTCGGCCACCGCGTTTCCGGGGGCCGCGCGACGTAGCCGGGCGGAGGCGAGTCCGCCGTCGATCGGGGTGAAGGCGGAAGGCTTGAACTGGCGCCGGGCCTCGTCCATCGCCGCTGCGGCCGTGGGCCGTTGGCCGGTGTCTCCCCAGGCGGACCAGGTGACCGAGACCAGCCGCTCCTCGACCGGGGCACCCGCCACCGCGGCCACGCCCACCTGCTGCACGGCGCGTACGGCGTACAACGGCGCCACCGCGGCGGCCGCGCACGCGAGCATCGCGACCAGGGCGACGATGACCGCCTGTCCTCGTCGCGCCCCCAACGCGTTTCTCAGCACCACCCACATACGAGCGGCCTACGAACCTGACTCGGCACGGGCCGGTTGGGGGGTACGGACGGGTTCGGAGGCGCGGGTGGACTCGGGGGTGCGGACCGGCTCGGTGCGGATCAGCTCGGCCCGGCCGTCGACCAGGTGGAGCTCGGCGTCGCAGACGGCGGCCGCCTCGGGATCGTGGGTGGCGAACACCACCACGGCACCGCGGTCGGCTTCGTTCCGGAGGAGGTCCATCACCATCTGCCGGGAGGCCGCGTCCAGCTCGCTGGTCACCTCGTCGGCCAGCACGACCCTGCCGCCGAGTGCCAGACCGCGCGCGATCGCGGTGCGCTGCTGCTGCCCGCCGGAGAGCTCCTCGACCAGTTGGTCCCGTTGGCCGGCGAGTCCCAACCGGTCCAGCGACTCGATGGTGGCGCGCCGGGCGTCCGCCGGCCCGATGCCGTTGGCGAGCAGGGTGACCTCGATGTTCTCGCCCGCGGTGAGGAACGTGGCCAGGCCGTTGTCCTGCGGCACCAGCACCACCCCCTGCGCGACAGCGTGGTCACGATCGCGCAGCGGTGTGTCGTCGAGGAGAACCGCACCCTCGGCCGGTCGAAGCACTCCCGCCATCGCCGACAGGAGAGTCGTCTTGCCCGCACCGGACCGGCCGCTGACCGCGACCATGCGACCGGGTTCCGCAACCACCGTCACGTCCCGCAGCACCGGATCGGAGCCGCCGTAGGCAACGGTCAGCTGCTCTACCGACACGGTCACCAAAGGGTGCCTCCCCGAATCGACGGCGACGGGCCGAGTGCGCTGAAGCTTACCTGCGAGAGGTCGAGAGACCGCGTGCAGAAGCGGCCAGGCGCAGGTATCGGCCACGCCACGAGGAGGCGTAGAACGTCGCGTGGGCAGGCGATCCAGCGTGATCGGAGCGGTCGTACGCCGCGATGGCCTAAACCGGCGCGGGCGCCGTCAGACCAGCCAGGCGGACGCCGTCAGATGGGCCAGGCGAGCGGGCGCACACCGTTGCGCGGGCGCGCCCCTCGAGGGGGCGCGCCCGCGCCACGAGGCTCGGACCGCCGCGGCGGACCCGATGATCAGGTGAGGACCTTCGCCTTGGCGCTCTGGTACTCCGCCTCGGAGATGTCGCCGTGGTCCCTGAGCTGAGCGAGCTTGGCCAGCTCGTCGGCCTGGCTGGGAATCCGGGCCGTGCCGCGCCCGCGCTCCTGGGTCTCCTCGACCTGGCCCTGGTACCGCGCGAACTCCCGCTCGCTCATGGAGCGGCCGCGCGCGACGACGTACACGAAGACGCCGAGGTACGGAAGGAGGATCACGAACAACATCCAGCCGGCCTTTCCCCAACCGCCGAGATCGTGGCTGCGGAAGATGTCGGCTATGACTTTCAGCAGGAGAAATATCCACAAGACCCACAAGAAGATGAACATCGTGGTGAGAAATATGTCGAGAAGTGGATAGTCCATTATCAAGCCCCACTTCGGCGGGAGTCTGGCTGGCCGGCGTCAGATCAACAAACGGGCCGAACGCACGCCTACCAACGTCTCCCGCAGGTATGTCGCCAATGTTCTGCGGAGATCCGCTAATTCGAAGGATAGGGGGAACGATCGCGGCTGAGGCGGGCCGAACGTCCTGTGCTGGTGGGAAAGCAGTTGACCGGTCTCGCTGATCCCGTCTATCGAAATCCGGATACTAGAAATGCGCGGTGTGCTCATTCCGAATGCACGCGAAATGTCGTCGGAATTGGTGGAGTGCGGTGAGAGCCGGTTTTCTCCTGAAGCTCTGGCGCGGTGGAGTGCGGTGAGCGGTCCCGGTGAGTCCGCGGGCAGCCCTCCTCCGTCGGGCGACGACGACGCGCGCGCCGAACTGGAACGGCTGAGGGTCGACCTCGCCCGCGCGCAGGAGGAGGCCGCCGCGGCACGGGCCGACGCCGCGCAGGCACGAGCGGAGGCCGACCGGGCGAAGGACCGGGCGTCCGCGGACGTGGCAGCCGGTTCCGCGCGAGAGGACCGCCGCAGGAGCGGGCGTTGGCGCACGCCCGTCGCCGCCCTGCTCGTCCTCCTCGGCTCCCTGCTCGCCCCACTCGCCCTCGCCGGTGTGTGGGTCGACACGCAGGTGAGCGACACGGACAGGTACGTGGAGACGGTCGCGCCCCTCGCGCGGAACCCCGCGGTGCAGGCCGCCGTCGCGGCCGGCACCACCGACGCGATCTTCGCGCGGCTCGACATCGACGAGTTCCTCGACCGGACCATCGACTCCCTGATCACCACGATCGACCCGCCACCATTCGTGGCCAACCAGCTGCGCGACCTCGCCGGCACCATGTCGTACGGAATCCGGAGCTTCGTCCAGACCCGGATCAACAAGGTCGTGCGGTCGGACCGGTTCGCCACCGCGTGGGACAAGGCCAACCGGGTCGCTCACGAACAGCTGGTCAACGCGCTGTCGGGCGAGCAGGGCGGCGCGGTGGTCATCCAGGGTGACACCGTGCGCCTGCAGCTGGGTCCGTTCATCGAGGTGGCGAAGCAGGACCTCGCCAAGGCGGGCTTCACCCGGGTGGCGAAACTCCCCACCATCAACCCGAGCATCGAGCTGGCCCAGTCCAGCGACCTGGCGCGGGCCCAGGGTGCGTACACCCTGCTCAACCGGCTCGGCATCGTCCTGCCGTTGCTGTCGGTCGCGCTCCTCGGCTGCGGGGTCGTCGTCGCGCGACGGCGCCGGCGGATGCTGCTCGCCGCGGGGCTGGGACTGGCCGGCGGCATGGTCCTGCTCGCTGTGGCGCTGGCGGTCGGACGCGCCGCGTACCTCGGTTCCCTCACTCCGGATGGGCTGCCCGTCGACGCGGCGGCGGCCATCTTCGACACGCTCGTCCGGTTCCTGCGGGAAGCGCTGTGGGCGTTCGTGGCGCTCGGGCTGGTGATCGCGCTCGGGGCGTTCGTCACCGGCCCGAGCAGGATCGCGGCGGGCACCCGGTCCCGCCTGTCCACGGCACTCGGATGGCTCCGTCAGCGCACCGAGGCGCTGGGCGTACGTACCGGTCCCGTCGGGCCCTGGGTCCGCGACCACGCGCAGGCCCTGCGGATCGTGGTGGTTGCGGCCGCGGCCGTGACCCTCGTGGTGTGGCACCAGGTGACGGTCCAGGCCGTCGTCCTGCTGGCCGGCATCGTCCTGGTCGCACTCGCGATCGTCGAGTTCCTCGCCCACGGCGTTCCGAGGAACGGCGCCCCGAGGAACGGCGCCCCGACCAGCGCCGGCGCGAACGACAGGGGCACGATGTGACGGCCGCGGCCACTCGCGCCACCGCCGCCGCCTCGGCGACGGTGCTGCTGACGCTCGCCTCGGCGCAGTTCCTCATGACCCTCGACAGTTCGGTGATGAACGTGTCGATCGCGACGATCGCCGCGGACCTCGGTACGACCGTCACGGGCATCCAGACCGCGATCACGATGTACACGCTGGTCATGGCCACGCTGATGATCACGGGTGGGAAGCTCGGTGAGATCCACGGCCGCCGCCGGGTGTTCACGCTCGGTTGCGTGGTGTACGGCGCGGGGTCGCTCACGACCGCGCTGGCCCCGAACCTCGGCGTCCTGCTGCTCGGCTGGTCGCTGCTCGAAGGCGTCGGTGCCGCGCTCATCATGCCGGCCGTGGTCGCGCTGGTCGCGTCGAACTTCGACCGCGCCGAACGGCCCCGCGCGTACGGCCTCATCGCCGCCGCGGGTGCGATCGCCGTGGCGGCGGGACCCCTGATCGGCGGCCTGTTCACCACCTACGCGTCATGGCGATGGGTCTTCGCCGGCGAGGTGGTCGTCGTCCTCGCGATCCTCGCCCTGACCCGACGGATGGCCGACGTGCCCGGCCGGCACGGTGCCCGGCTGGACGTCATAGGCACCGTGCTGTCGGCGCTCGGGCTCGGCCTGGTCGTCTACGGCGTCCTCCGTTCGGGCACGTGGGGCTTCCTCCAGGCCAAGCCGCAGGCACCGCAGTGGTGGGGACTCTCCCCGGTGATCTGGCTGATCCTCGCCGGCGGCCTCGTCCTGCTCGGCTTCCTCGCATGGGAACGCCGCAGCCGCGACCGCGGCAGGGCGGTGCTGGTGGACCCGGCGATCCTGCGGAACGGCACCCTCAGGGGCGGGCTCACGTCGTTCTTCTTCCAGTACCTCCTCCAGGCCGGGCTGTTCTTCACGGTGCCGCTGTTCCTGTCCGTCGCGCTCGGGCTGTCGGCGATCGCGACCGGGGTGCGGCTGCTTCCGCTGTCGATCACGCTCCTCCTCGCCGCGGTGGGGATCCCGAAGCTGTTCCCCCGGGTGTCGCCCCGACGGGTGGTACGGCTCGGGTTCCTCGCGCTCTTCGCCGGCATCGTCGTGCTCGTCGCGGCCCTCGAGCTCGGCGCCGGACCCGAGATCGTCACCTGGCCGATGCTCCTTGCCGGTCTGGGAGTCGGGGCACTCGCCTCACAGCTCGGCAGCGTGACGGTGTCCGCGGTTCCCGACGAGAAGGCCGCCGAGGTCGGCGGCCTGCAGAACACCGCCACGAACCTCGGCGCCTCGATCGGCACCGCCCTCGCGGGCGCGGTCCTGATCTCGGCGCTCACGACGTCGTTCTTCACGGGTATCAACGGGAACGCCGCCGTTCCCGAGAGCCTTCCTCGTCCGCACAGGTCCAGCTGGAGAGCGGCATCCCGTTCATCCCCGACAGCGAGCTGGAAGACGCGCTCGACCAGGCGGGCGTCCATGGCGCGACCGCCGACGCCATCGTCGACGAGAACGCCGAGGCGCGCCTCGCCGGCCTGCGGGCGGCACTGGCCGTCCTCGCCCTCATCGCACTCGTGGCACCCTTCCTCACCTCCGGCATCCCGACGCGCCAACCCGGCGCGGCTCCACCACCCGCCGGCAGCGCCTGACCCGGCCCGCCTCCACCTGCGGGCGACCGAGCACGGGGCGATATCCGCCAGCTGGCCGATGTTGGGGACAGCCACCTGGGACAGGTTGGGATCGGAACTTCGACGACTCGGCGCGGGACTGCTCACGGGCCCCGCGTCAGCAAGGAGCCGATCACCATGACCGCGACGGAGGAGTCGTACGGGCCGACCGCCGGCAGTACCGACTGGCGGTGCCGGCGCGCCATCAACGAGGAACGGCTCCGCCTTGCCCAGGAGGTGCACGACATCGTGGGCCACGGGCTCGTGGTGATCCAGATGCAGGCGGACATCTCGCGGCACGTCGCGCCGACCAGACCGGAGCTGGTGCACGCCGCTCTCGACGCCATCAGCCGGTCCGCCGCGGACGCCCTGGCCGAACTTCGTACGGCCCTGGCCGCGATCGCTCCGCCCGACACCGATCGGGCGGAGGCAGCGGCACCCGACCCCGGCCTGCACCTCCTCGAGCACCTGTGCGGCCGGATCGAGGAAGCGGGAGTCGCGCTGGAGCTGTCGGTCCACGGTCACCGGCGGCCGCTGCCGCGTGCCGTGGACACGGCGGCGTACCGCGTCCTCCAGGAGTCGTTGACGAACGTCGTCAAGCACTCACCGCACTCCCGCGCCCTCGTCGAGGTCACCTACCGGCCCGACGCGATCTCGTTGACGGTGGCGAACGAGGACCTGGCCGGCGGCACGCATACGGAGGGGTTCGGCATCGCCGGCATGCGGCGAAGGGTCGAGCGGCTCGGTGGCGAGCTCTCGGCGGGGACGGGCTGGCGGCCGGGCCACTTCCACGTCCACGCGACGATGCCCACCTCTCGGCGCGAGGCAGGATGCGGGCCGATGGGCGCCGCACCCGGTCGGGGGTCGGCCGCCCCTGACCGACGAACCCGTCCGCGCTGAGTACTGGTGCGGTGACCGCGGCCGGCGTCGTTCACGACCGCGGTCACCCGACCCGTGGATCCCTGCTACCGCAGCGCGTACGCGCGGATCGTGGTCTGCTTGAGCGATCCGCCGGCGGTGTCGCGCACCTCGCCGCGCAGCGAGACCCAGCCGGTGCCGCCGCTTCGGCGGGTGCAGCAGCATCCCCGCGTACCGGTCGGAGCCGACCCGGACCAGCGGCACCGGGTGCCAGTGCGTGCCGTCGTCGTACGAGACCCACAGCTTGGCCGGCAGCAACGAACCCGGCCGTCAGCCCGCGCACGTGCCGGGCCTGCAGACCGATCGGGAACGGCGTCAGCGCGCGCGCCGTGTTCCGCTGTCGGCGGGATGTCCCAGTTCAGGTCCAGCAGCGGGATCGCCTTCGGCGGCCATCCGGTGTCGCTCTCGTACCCGGACCGGAACGTCCAGTCGGAGGTCGCTGTACGACGAGCTGGACCAGATCGGCCCGCGCCGGGTGAGGGTGTGCACCATCCGGTACGTCGCGGCTCCGGCGGTAGGCTGTCGAGGTCGAGGCCGCCGCGCGGCGGCTCCATCAGCAGGGTGTCGCCGCGCGTAGAGCCGGCTGCGTACGGTCCCCATCGGGCCTCGTTCAGTACGAGTCGCCCCAGTGATCGGGTTCGCCGTCCTGGTAGTCGCGGAACAGGAAGCTGAGCCGGTTCTGCCGTCGGTAGGCGTCGGTGATGGAGTAGTCGGAGTCGGTGCCGGCCGTGTACGGCGCGCCCCACCAGCGGGTCGAGAGCCGCGCGCCGGCGCGGATAGCGCGGGTAGTTGTCCCACATGTCGGCACGCTGCTCGGCGCCGGCCTGCGGCAGCCGCACCTGGACTGCCAATCGTGCCGTTCGCAGAGATGTAGTCGGTACGCGGTCCGGCGGCGTACACGTCTCCGGTGCCACCGACCCGCAGACGGGTACAGCGCGGAGTAGCCCGAGCGGGCCTCCTTCGTCTTCCGCCCGGCCTCCCCGACACCGACGAACGTGCTGTCGATCCGGGCGAGGTCCCGGTTTCCGACCTGAAGGTGCCGTCGGCGGGAAGTCGGCCGTCGGTCGGCAGCAGCAGGTCGTACAGATAAGGAGTCCGTCCCGCCTCGGCATCAGCGGCGACCAATCGCCCACCGGCGATGAACTCGAACCTGCCGTCGACCACCGGCGCGCTCGGCGCGATCGAGAGCCGCGGGATGTTCCCGGTGAAGAGCAGCTGGCCGTCCATCGAGCCGCCCTCGTCGTACCACCGGGACCACCCGAGCTGCACCTGGACCGGCTTCGACGGTCGCGGCGTACGGAAGGCGAGCGGCCGTCCCTGCCGGGCATCGAACGTGACGGTGCGGTCCTGGGTGAGCGCGAGCTGTGGGACACCACCGATGGTCTCTGCGACGATCTCGTCGCCGGATCCGTAGCTGGTGGACCCTCCGATCACCAGGTAGTCGTCGGCGGGCAGCCGGACCGACGTCGGGCCGGTGCCGTTCAGCTGGACGCCGTAGTAGGACCGGCCCATCCGCTTGCTCCACACCATCGCCCAACCGCGCGAGTGCTTCCCGTCGGCGCCGGTCGCGTCGACGGTCAGGTCATACCGTTCGTCCTCCTCGCCGTACGACCAGGGAGTGCGGATCGTGGCACCGTCCGTCGTGGCGACCAGCAGCCCGCTCACGTCGCCGCTGCCCACCTGGGTGGGGTCGACGGTCACCGTGGCGGACGCCGAACCTCCGGCGGGTACGACCAGCTGGGCCGGGCTGACCTGCGTGGCGGCGGGCGGCAGCGGGCCACCGCCGACGTACGCGGCGGAGGTGGCCAGGTCGAGGGTCACCGGCGTCGCGGCCGCGTTGCGGTACTCGACCGTCCGGCTGATCGGGCCCACGCCGGTGCCGGGCCAGGGCAGGAACCCGAACGACAGCGTGCTCTGCGTCGCGGTCACGGTCGCACCCAGCGCGGCCGGGATGTCCAGCCGGCCCGCACCGTGCTCGAAGACGGTGCCGGACGCCGGCGCCTTCGCCGCACCGACCAGCGCGGACTTGAGCTGTGCCGGCGTCCAGTCCGGGTGCTTCTGGGCGAGGATCGCGGCGGCTCCGGCCACGTGCGGCGTGGCCATCGACGTACCGGTCAGCGAGGTGTAGAGGTCGTCGACCGGTTGGCCCAGCGACGTACCCGCGGCGCGCGCGGCGATGATGGCGGTGCCGGGCGCGGTGAGCTCGGGCTTGACCGCGTGGTCACCGAGCCGGGGTCCGCGGCTGGAGCTGCGGTTCAGCTGGTCGGACTTGTCGGTGTTGCCGACGGTCAGCGCGGCGGTGGCCGCCCCGGGCGTACTGACGGAGCCGCTGGTCGGTCCGCCGTTGCCCGCCGCGACCACGAACAGCGCGCCGGTGGAGGCGGTCAGCGAGTCCACCGCCTGCGAGAGCGGATCGGTGCCGTCGGTCGGGCGGCCGCCGAGGCTCATGCTGACCACCTTGGCGCCGCTCGTCGCCGCCCACTCCATCCCGGCCAGCACCCACGACTCGTCACCCTGGCCGGTGGCGCCGAGCACCTTCCCGACCAGCAGCCGGGCGCCGGGAGCGACGCCCTTACGTCGGCCGCCGGACGCGTCGCCGGAGCCCGCGACGGTGGCCGCGACATGCGTACCGTGCCCGTTGCCGTCGACCACCGAGCCGGTGCCGTCGAAGCTGCGCGAGTCGGCGACCCTGCCCGCCAGGTCGGGATGGGTGGCGTCGTAGCCGGAGTCGAGGACCGCGACGGTGACGCCTCGGCCGTCGTACCCGGACGCCCAGGCTTGCGGTGCCCCGACCAGCGGCACGCTCTGCTCGAGGCTGGCGTGGACCTTGCCGTCGAGCCAGACCTTGGTGGCCCCGCCGGGGAGTGTCGGGCGGCTGGTCGAGCGCGTCGTCGCGTCGCGGTCAACCGTGTCCCAGAACGCCGCGGTGGACCGCTTCGCGACCGTCGCCGTCACCGCGTCCGCGGCACCGAACGCGTGGCTGCTGCTGGCGCCGGCCGTACGGAGGACGCGCGCCTGTCTCGTCACCGCTGCGGCCGTCGCCGCCTCCGGGTAGCTGACGATGAGCGGGATGGTGTTCCGGTGTCGGTCGTCGTACCCCTGCGCGAGCAGGTCCGTGACGTTGAACAGCCGGTCGTCGAGCCGGCCGGCCGACAGGAGCGGCATCGCCTCGCGCGGGACGACGTGGAGGTCGCCGGCCCCGTCGGTGAAGGCGAACGTGTCGCCGGCGCGACCGGCGGGCGCGTCGACGATCGCGGACTGCCGGCCGTCCTGGTCGCGGGACACCTGCACGGTGTGCCCGGTGAGCAACGTGACCTGGCCGACGTACGCCCGGGCCGGCGCGGAGGCGGTGCGTACGTCCGGCACCCCCGCGGCGGCGGCCGGCGTCTGCGCGGCCGCGCCGCTCGTCGGCTGCGTGAGACCAGCGGCGAGCGCGACGAGCGCGACGAGTGCGCCCGCCGCGGCGGACCTGCTGCGACCCAACCGGAACATCCTGGCTCCTCCCGGACGACCGACGGGCGACATCCGACGTCGGCTTCTCGGGTCAGACTGACCGTGCACCCGCCCGCTGTCAGCGCCCGCAGGTGACGCAAACAGGCAATGGCGCGGATACGTCAGGGGCACGGATACGTCAGGGGCACGGATACGTCAGGGGCACGGATACGTCAGCGCGCCGGGTCGAACTGCGCGACCGGCAGGGTGCTCGTCCCGTGCAGCACGAGCTCGGCGGCGATCTGGCCGATGGCCGGTGCGATCTTGAACCCGTGCGAGGAGAACCCCGCGAGCAGCCACACGTGCGGTACGCCCGGCATGGCACCGACGACCGACTGCAGGTCGGGCGTGTAGACGTCCATGCAGGCGGCGGTCCGGACGGGTTCGGGCACCAACCCAGGCAGCAGCTCCGCGACCGCATCGTCGAGCGCACCCACCTCGGCCGGCGTGACCCGCCGGTCCAGGGCGTCGGCGTCACCGACCGTACCGAACGTCGCGTGCGGCCCCACCTTCACCGATCGCCCGTCGAGCGTGGGTACGCCATAGAGGTGGACGTCCGACGACTCGCGGGTGAAGACCGGAAAGCGGTCGGGCGTGTACGCGGCGGGATCGCGCGGCGCGTACCACGCCTGGACCAGCCGGTACGTCGTGAGCGCGCCCGCCAGCTCGGGCACGAACCTCGACGACCACGGACCCGCCGCCACCACGGCCTGCCGGGCACGGTGACTGCCGCCGTCCGCCGTACGTACGACCACACCGTCGGCGTCGGAATCGACCGCCGTGACCCGCGTGTGTGGGAGCACGGTCGCGCCGAGGGCCCGCGCCACCGACACCGCGGCGACCACGGCACGCTCGGGCCGGACGAAACCGGCGTGGTGGTCCAGGAGCGCGATCTCACCGGGCCGCAGCCGGTGCTGGGGAAAGCGGCGCGCCATCGCCTCGGCGTCGAGCACGTCGTGGGCCCGGCCGAGCTCTCGGACCGAGTCGGTGAGCCGGCGCATCGACGCACAGTGCTCGGTACCGATCATCAGGGTCCCGGTCAGGGTGAGCAGGTCCTGTCCCGACGCGGCTTCGAGCTCGCGGTAGAGCTCGCCGGCCCGACGCAGGATCGGCACGTAGGCAGGACCCTCGCGATAGGCCGCGCTCGGTGCGTCCCGGAAGATCCGCGAGCCGCCGCCGGCCGCCGACCGGTCGTGCCCGATCCCGAACTGCTCGAACCCCACCACGCGGGCACCGGCGCGAGCCAGCCGCCACAGGGCCATCGAGCCCATCGTTCCCGTGCCCACGACGGCGACGTCGGCGTCCATCCCCCCACTGTGCCCGTTCCGCCCGGAGCCGCCGTCCGGGCCTCGGCTCAGGTCTGCCGGCGGGCAGTGAGGAGCAGGTACTCCCACTGCATCACGGTCCTCCCGACCCCGTGGTCGTGCTGCCGGGCAAGCTCGGCGAGGTCGCGGTCGAGCGCGGCAACCCGGTCGGGCTCGCCGGCGATCCCCCGATACGCCGCCACCGTCGGTCCGTAGTTCGCTCGGAAGAAGTCGCGGAACGCCTCGGGCCGCTCGAACCGGTCGACGGTGACCGCCTGCCGCCGGGTGGCGACGTCGGTCACCCGGTCTCCGAGGAGGGCGCGGACGTGGTCCTCGCTACCCCAGAGCGGCGGCGGCAGCGCGCCTGGTGGCGGCGGAGGCACGTACGCCTTCATCGCCTTGAACAGCTGCCCGACGAAGCCCTCGGGCGTCCAGCTGAGCAGGCCGATCGTGCCACCCGGCCGGCACACCCGGACCAGCTCGTCGGCGGCCGCCTGGTGGTGCGGCGCGAACATGACACCGAGACACGACAGCACCGTGTCGAACTCGCCGTCGCCGTAGGGCAGGGCCTCGGCGTCGGCCTGCTCCCACCGGACCTGTACGCCGACGCCGCGCCGGGCCGCCAGCGCGCGCCCGGACACGAACAGCTCGGGCGTCAGGTCAGCCGCGACCACGTTCGCCCCGGCCAGTGCGGCCGGAAGTGCGGCGTTGCCCGACCCGGCCGCCACGTCGAGCACCCGGTCGCCAGCCGTGACGCCGCACGCCTCCACCAGGACCGCGCCCAGGTCCGGGATGACCTCCGCCGCGACGGCGGGGTAGTCGCCGGACGCCCACATGGCGCGATGCCTGGCCTTCAGCGCCCGATCCGCTTCCGCCGCGTCGATCTGCGTCGTCATCTCAGTTCCCCTCCTTCGCCCCGTACGCGTACGAGGCCGTCGACTCACGGAACGACGTTAGGAAGGAACGAGCGGCGCACCTAGTACGAGATCTGTACCGGCGTGTAGCGCCGCCCTGGCACCGATTCGGTGCCCTTTGGCAGTGGTTGCGCCGCCCTCGGGGACCTAGCCTGCCGCCATGGGTTCCCCGTACCACCAGTTCTGCCCGGTCGCCAAGGCGATGGAGCTCCTCGACGAACGCTGGACGCTGCTCGTCGTCCGGGAGCTGGTCAGCGGCAGTGAACACTTCAACGCCCTGCGTCGCGGCCTCCCGCGGATGTCACCGACCCTGTTGTCGCGGCGGCTCCAACAGCTGGTCCGAGCCGGCGTGATCGACCGGCAGGTCGACGGCAAGGACGTGCGTTATGTCCTGACTCCCGCCGGCCATGAGCTCCGCCCGGTGGTCGAGGCGCTCGGCGCCTGGGGCATCCGTTGGATCGGAGAGCTGGGCGACGAGGATCTCGATCCCAAGCTCCTGTTGTGGGACATGCACCGCAACGTCGACCTGGGCAGCGTTCCGGACGGCCGGACGGTGCTCCAGTTCCGGTTCCCGGACGCGGCGGCCGACTCGCGTGACTGGTGGCTCGTCATCACCCTCAGCGAGACCGACGTGTGCGACGCCGACCCCGGGTACGCGGTGGCGGTGACGGTCGTCGCCAGCCTGCGCGGCATGGTCGCCGTGTGGCGCGGCGACCTGAGCTGGTCGGCAGCCCTGCGCAACGGCACGGTCGAGGTACGCGGCCCGGAGGCGCTCCGTCGGGCCGTTCCGCACTGGTTCAAGCTGTCCGGATTCGCCTCCGTACCACGTCCGACAGCCGGCGCAATATCGCCTTGACGCCCGGATTCCGGGCCTGGGAGCATGACGCGACTCATCACGGACGAGTGCGAGAGGAGCCCGGACATCATGCCATCGGCACGTTCCGAAGTCGCCTCCGCGGCTTCCCGCCGCTGACCGACCGGATCTCCACGCCGCCTTCCTGCCAAGGCGTTCACCACTGCTCAGGGCGTCAGCACCTCCGCTGACCCTGCCCTGCCCGCACTCGCGCCTCACCTCCGCGCGCGCTCGTTTCCCGCACGTACAGGAATGAGTCAGTCATGACAGCCTCCTCGGTCCACCTCACCCTCCGGTGCGGTGTCGGACCGACGGGATTTCGCCTTATCTCGTAGGCGATCCCGGCCAGCCAGCCTGGTCCGCAGAACCTGGTCTCCAGGTCACCTCCGGTGCCGGAGGGAATGTCCCTTTCCCTCCTGACACTCCAGGGAGACATTCACCGTGCGTACGTACGCGCGGCGTTGTGGCCTGGCCAGATTCCGCGGGCAGGCCTGAGATGCGCCCGGCAAAGTCGAAGATCAAGAAGTTCCGCATGGACCCGAAGTACGTCCACCACAGGTCGGAGGGCCTCACCCGTCGGCAGAACGGGGGTACGAGGCTCCTCGTCCTCGATGACCGGAAACCGCGCCGGAAGGAGGCGCGCCGCAGGGACCAGCCACGGCGCGAGGACTAACGCAGTTTCCGGCAAGGCGGGGCCGGCGTCAGGCCCGTTCGTCAGCCTCACCGAGTGAGCGCCTGGCGAGCAGGGTGGCGCCGGCCACCGCGGCCGGCGTGAACAGCACGGCACCGAGCGGGATCAGGAACACCACGAACACAGCAACTCCGAAGCCCAACGCGACGGGCCGGATCGCGCGCAACGCCCGCCGGCGTTCTGCCAATCCCAGACCACGGCGGTAGAACGTCGCGCCGGCGAGCTCCACCGCGAGCATCCAACCGGCCGCCGTCGCACCCACGACGGGTACGACCGTCTGGCCCACCACCGGCAGGAAACCCGCGACGAACAACGGGATCCCGATGCACACGGCGGTCACGACCAGCCGACCGGAGTCGGCGACGCTCCGCCGCAGCAACGTGGTCCAGGGAACGTCGACCTGGTGTGCCACGCCGCCGTACGCCTCCTCCACCCGCTCGGAGATCTTCTCGTAGAACGGGTCGCCGACGGCCAGAGTCACCGCGGTGAAGGTGAGGACGCCCAGCAGCCCGCCGAGCCCGAGCAGGGCCAGGCCGGCGGACACCCGGACGGCTCTGCGGGCCCATCCCTCCCAGTCGTCGGCGAACGGAGTGACGAGGGCGGAGAGGTCGGTGACGAAGTACGCCAGAGCGCCGAACGCAGCGATGAACAGCATCCCCGTGACGAGCGCCGGAATGATGCCGAGCACGACCAGGCCGGGGTTGCCGGCGTACATCCTGATCCCTCGGACAAACATGCCGACGCCCGACAGGAACCCGCCGACTCCCCGGGTCACAGGTGACATGGTCGTGCGCGCGCTCACGGTCGGCCAGCCTAGTGCCCTGTGTGCACGAGCGATCCTCCTGAGCCGGGCGGATCTGTGCACGGCTCGTCACGAGTCCTCAGGCCGCCAGCAGCCCGACACCCAGGGTGAGGACACCCGCGGCGAGCGAGAGTACGCCGGCCCACAGCACCCAGACGAACCTGTTCGGCGAGATGACGTTCCTGCCGGCCGAGGAGGCGAAGAACCCCGTGGACATGAGGATCGCGGCGGCAGGCACCCCCAGCCGGCCGACCCACAGCAGCACTCCGGTGAGCCCGGTGGAGTCCACGTAGAGCAGGCCGACGAGGCTGAGGATCACCAGTACGCCGGCGTGCCCGTGCCCGGCCCGTGCGAAGGACTTCTGGAAGTCCGTCATCGGCACCTTGCCGCGGACGATCCTCGTCATGAACCAACCACCGAACGAGATGGTGACGATGGTCAGGAGTACCGCGCCCGCGATGATGCGCGACTCGGCACTCAACGCCATGGACTCCACAGCGACCTCCGCTCCTTCCGACCTGTGGGACTTCGACCTGTGGGACCTTCGATCCGTAAGGACCATCGATCCGTGTCGGACGACGGTTATCGCGCGGCCGGGACCGTCCGCGCGCGAGCCGGGCGACTGGGGCGCAACGCCTGCAGGACACGTCGGACCGGCGTGCTGTCGGCCGTACGCGCCACCCAGAGGGCGACGGCGATGTAGAGCAGCTGCTCCGGAACCCGCAGCCACAACGACGTCGCCTCACCTCCGGCGAACGGGATGTCGGCGAAGGCGGCGTAGACGTTCGCCGGGAGCAGGAGGACGTACAGCGTGGCGAGGCCGAGCCCGGCCGCGCACCGGGTGGCCGCCAGCACCAGCCCGACGGCACCCATCAGCTCGAGCACGCCGGTCAGGTAGACCATCGCGTCCGCGAACGGCACGACGGGCGGCACCATCCGCACCAGATCGGCGTGGTTCGGCATCACCGTGACGCCGGCCGGGACGAAGTGCGCACTCGAGGTGACGACGAGCATGACCGCCATCCCGTGCGCCGCACTCACCGACCAGGAGGCGAACCGGCGCACACCGAGTGCGCCCAGGAGCCGGAAACCGAGCACGGCAGTCGCCAGTAGGAGTTCGATCATGAGCTTCTTCCTCTTGATGGATAGTTGAGCTATCCGTTTATGGATACTCGTACTATCCATCATGGCGACGCGGATGGCAAACCGGATTTCCGCGGCCGAGGGACGCTCGGGCCAGGGCGGGTCAGAGCCGTACGGGCAGCCGGGCCAGACGCCAGGTCGCCGGGTCGGGGAGGCGCAGCACCTCACCCGCCGGAACCGCGAGTGCCAACTCGGGAAACCGGCGCAGCAGTGCCGCGAGCGCCACGTCAGTCTGGACGCGGGCCAGTGCCGCACCGAGGCAGAAGTGCGGACCATGGGCGAACCCGAGCTGCGCGGGCGCCCCGGCGGGTCGGAGGACGTCCAGCCGTTCCGGCTCCGCGAACACCCGTGGGTCGCGGTTGGCGGCTCCGATCGCGACCGTGACGGGCTCACCCTTGCCGACCGGCACGCCGCCGATCTCGACGTCCTCACCGGCGAACCGAGGGACGGTCAGGAGCTGCGGCCCACACCAGCGCATCAGTTCCTCGACGGCACCCGGCATGGCCGCGAGGTCGTCACACAGGGCGGCGAGCTGGTCGGGGCGGGACAGGAGGGTCTCCACGCCGTTCGCGATCAGGTTGGTCGGCACCTGTCCCGCGAGAACGATGTGCCAGACCAGCGTGACCAGTTCGGTGTCGTCGAGCCGGTCGCCGTCCTCGGACTGCGCGCGGATGAGGTCGGAGACCAGGGTGTCGCCCGGCTCCGCCCGAGCTGCCGCGACGGCCGCCTTCGCGCCCGCGATGACGCCGGGAATGGCGTCGGCCAACGCCTGGATGTTGCCGGCCGCGACCGCGGCACCGTAGACCCGCCACCGCGCGCGGTCCACCTCCGGAATCCCCACCAGCTCACAGATCACGTCGATCGGAAGCGGGCCGGCGAAGTGCCGCAGCAGGTCGACCGCGCCGCTCTCGGCGTGGCCGGGAAGGTCGTCGAGCAGCCGGTCGACGATTCCCTGGATCCGCGGCCGGAAGGTGGCGGCGCGGCGCGCGGTGAACGCAGGCGCCACCAGCCTACGCAGGCGCAGATGCTCGGGCCCGTCCAGCTGCTGCATGGTCCGCAGGTACGGCAGACAGTCGTCGGGAACGCCGGGGACGCCCTGGTAGCTGTCGGCGTTGAGCTCGAACCGCGGGTCACTCAGCAGCGCCCGGCCCTCGGCGTACCGCGTGACGGCCCACAGCGAACCGAAACCCGGGGTCACCAGCCGGGCCAGCGGCGCGCGCTCCCGGGCTGCTCCGTAGGCAGCGACGGGATCCCGCAGCACCTCGGCGGCGCCCAGGTCGATCTCCGGGACCTCGCCCACACCCTTGGCCACGCTCGTCATCCACCGTCTCCGATCTCAGATGTTATTATCAGATGGTCTTACCATTTCACGGGTGACGGTATCTTGCCTCCGGGCCTACTGCAACGGTGGTCGACGAGGAGGGCGATGGGCCGGCTCACCAGAGCGGAGACGCAGGTGCGCAACCGCGCGAAGGTGCTGGCCGCGGCCCGTGAGGAGTTCTCGGCGCGCGGCTTCCGCGACGCCAAGATCGACGAGATCGCCGCGCGCGCACAGCTCACCCGTGGTGCTGTCTACTCCAACTTCCCCGGCAAGCGCGCCCTCTACTTCGCCGTTCTCGCCGACGACGCCGAACGTACGCCCGACGCCACCGGCGGCCAGCCGGGAAGCACACCGCGTCAGGCACTCGGTGCGTTCGCCCGCATCTGGGTCGCCCGACTCCCGCTTGCCACCGACGACGAGCGCAGCCCGGCCCGACTCGGCAGCGAGCTGCTGCCGGAGGTCCTCGCCGACGAACGCACCCGGCTTCCGTTCGCGCAGCTGCTGAAGCTCGACGCGCTCCTGCTCGGGCTCGCCCTCGAACGCCAGCGCCGGCCGAGGAAGGCCTCCGGACGGTTGGTCGGAGTGGCCGAGGCCGCGTTCACGCTCCTGCACGGAGCGAGCCAACTCGCCGCCGCGGCGCCCGGTTTCGTCGAACCCTTCAACGTCGTCACCGCCTGCGAGCAGCTCGCGAGCCTTGACCTGGACGACGCCTGGCAGCCCCCGCACCTCCCCTACGTCCCACCCGCGCGGCCCACGGACGAACGCTGGTCGCCGCCCGCGGCTACCGACCTGCTCCGGCGCGAGCCCGCACGGCTCGCCGACGGTGTGGTCGCGATCCTCGGTCTCCACCGGCTCGCCGCCGTCGAGGAGGCGGTCCGCGCCGCACCGCCGGGAGCCGACGTCACTGCCGTACTCGTCACCAGCGCGCCCGATGAGTTGGTGCCCCTGGTCCGGCTCACCCTTGCCGACCTGCGGGGTTGCCTGCGCCAAGCCTTCCTGCCAGCGGCGTGGCCGACGTTGCAGGTCGTCCTCGACGAGTCGGGCACCCTCGCCGCCGCGGCCGGCGTTCGCGCGGTCAGCGATGCCACCGAGACCGCCGTACGCATCAAGGGTGGACGGATCGTCGCCCGGGCGGACGGCCATGGTGCCTGCCACGCGGCGGCCTCGGTCTAGGACGCCTCCCCCAGCAACGCACCGAGCGACGCACCGGGCGACGGGCCGGACGACGCACCGAGCGCCGGGCCGCACGACACACCGAGGACCGCGCCGACGGGCGAGCCGTGTTCGCCGACGCACGCCGGGGGAACATCTGCCTCAGCGGACCATCCACGGGAACGAGGTGTGGCACACATGGCGAAAGTCCTCTACACGGCCGACGCGGTTGTCACCGGCGGCCGCGCCAGGGGCCACGGTCGGACGTCCGACGGGGTGCTGGAGGTCGACCTGCGGACCCCGGTGGAGATGGGTGGCAAGGGCGGCGGCACGAATCCCGAGCAGCTCTTCGCCATCGGCTACGCGGCCTGCTTCGAAGGAGCACTGGGCGTCGTCGCCCGGCGCGAGCACCTGACGGTCGACGACGCGTCGATCGACTCGAAGGTCCAGCTGCTGCCGACGGGCAGCGGGGGCTACCTGCTCGCGGTCGGGCTCGACGTCACGCTGCCGTCGATCGACGACCCCGCAAAGGCGGCCGCGCTCGTCCGCGCCGCCGACCAGGTTTGTCCCTACTCGAACGCGACACGCGGGAACATCGACGTGAGGCTGACGGCGAACGGCCAGCCCGCGGCCTGACCCACGAGTGCCCGTCGACGCTCGGCCCACGGCGCCGGCTACGGCGCGAGCTACTGCGCCGGTCCCCACACGGCGCGTGCTCCCGCATCACCGGTGAGGGCGACCTGTACCCCCGCGACGACGGCCACGATCACCAGGACGATCGCCACGACCAGTTGGACCACCTTCGACGCGCCGCGGCGGTCGTGCCCGCCCGCCAGTGGACTGCGACCACCGAGCAGGACCGCCGCCAGGACGGACACCGCGAAGAACACCAGCAGGATCCAGAACAGCAGGTATGCCCGATCCCGGTGCTCGTTGGCGATCTGCGGTTGGTTCAGCCGATCGTAGAAGTCCTGACCACTCTCCTTCGCGACGTACGCACTCACCAGGCACACCGCGGCACCGACGACGAGGGGCCAGCGCACGTACCACCGCCAACGGGGCACCACCGCATAGACCACTGCCACCGCCACGGTGAGGGGGACGAACACGACCACGGCGTGGTTGACGAGTACGTGCACCGGAAGCCCGAAAATCTGGTCGAACACCGTGAACCTCCTTACGCCGCAGGGATCTGTGCGCCGGTCAGGTGGCCCCTTCCCTGGAACGAGGACAGCTCAACCCTCGGCCCGGACAACGCCACCATGGGGGATCTGCCGTGCGTACGGTCCGACCGTCGAGGCGTCCGATCTGGACCATAGGCCCTTCTTGTGCAGGGCATTCGCGGATCGGCGCAGGTTGAACACCAGGGACCGGGGTACGTCTCAAGCAGCCGCCGGCCGATCCGATTGTCGTGCTCCCGTGAGAAAGGACACCTCGATGAGGCCGACGCGATCGATCGTTCTGATGCTTGCCTCCGCGGCCGGTGCGTGCGCACTTCTCGTGCCCGGATGCAGCTCTCCCGACTCCGGTTCGAAGGCCGAGCCCGCCGTGAGCGTCTCTCCCACGGTGCTGAAGGTCAAGGTGCAGAGCGTCCCGGGCACCGGCAAGATCCTGGTGGACACCCGCGGCCGTGCTCTCTACGTCAACGACGTCGAGACCAAGGGCGCACCCATCAAGTGCACCGGCGAGTGTGCGACCGAATGGCCGCCCCACCTCGTGGCCACGACGTCGGTGCCCAGCAAGCTGCCCGGGGTGAAGGGCACGTTCAGCGTGGTGAAGCGCCCGAACGGAGCGAAGCAACTCGCCCTTGGCGGCCAGCCGCTCTACACGTTCGACCAGGACCGGTCCGCCGGAATGGTGCGTGGCAACGGGTTCGTCGACAACGGTTCCGGCACCAAGATCGTGTGGCACGTGGCCAGGCCCGAAGGCTGAGCTCTCTAGCGCGCCGTACCCGGTCGTCGGGTTCCTCCGATGGAGGCGCGGGCCGTCTCCGGGATCGACAGGATCGGGCCGATCGACACCAGTGCGGCCCCGATCAGGTAGAACGCCGGCACGAAGTCGTTCCCTGTCACCGAGATCAGGTACGTGATGACCAACGGCGTCGTACCACCGAACACCGCGGTGGAGAGGTTGTAGCCGATCGCGAATCCGCCGTACCGGTACGGCGCCGGGAAGATCGCGGGTAGGGTCGAGGGCTCGGTGCCGAGGTAGAGCACGAGAAAGAGTCCGAGCATCAGGACCCCCACCATCGTGAGGATCAGCTGTCCCCGCGAGACCAGCCAGATCGCGGGGAACGAGAACACCGCGAAGCACAGGGCCGACGCGAGCAGGACAGGCTTGCGTCCCACCCGGTCCGACAGCGCACCCACGAACGGGATCGCCGCCATCATGAGGATCATGACGCCGACGAGGATGAGCAGCGCCCTCCCCTGGGGGATGCCCAACACGTCCGAGAGGTACGACGGCATGTAGGTCAGGAGCGTGTAGTCCGCCACGTTCAGCAGGATGACGACGCCGATCAGCGACAGGATCGGGCGCCAGTTCCTGGCCACGGTCTCACGTAGGGGCGAGCGGGCGACGTTTCCCGTACTCGCCAGGTCCTTGAACACCGGAGTGTCCTCGAGCTTGAGCCGCAGGTAGAGACCGACCAGGCCCAGGGGCAGCGCGACCAGGAAGGGCACCCGCCACCCCCACGACTCCATCGCCTCCCGTGGAAGGAAGACGGTCAGGACCGTGACGAACCCGGCGCCCAGGGCGTAGCCGGCGAGCGTGCCGAACTCCAGGAAGCTGGTCAGGAAGCCGCGCCGCCGGTCCGGGGCGTACTCCGACATGAAGGTCGCGGCGCCGCCGTACTCCCCTCCCGTCGAGAACCCCTGCACCATCCGGGCGAGGACCAGCAGGATCGGTGCCCAGACACCGATCTGGTGATAGGCCGGCAGCACGCCGATCGAGAACGTCGCACACGCCATCAGGATGATCGTGCTCGCGAGGACGCGCTGCCGGCCGATGCGGTCGCCCAACGGCCCGAAGAACAAACCGCCGAATGGCCGTACGACAAAGGAGACGGCCAGCACGCCGAACGACGAAAGCAGTGCCGACGTCGTGTCGTGCGACGGAAAGAAGACCCGTCCGATCGTCACGGCGGCGTAGCTGTAGACGCCGTAGTCGTACCACTCCATCACATTTCCGAGCGCCGAGGCCCCTATTGCCCGACGCAGAGTGGCCGGCTCGACCTCGGCCAGCTCCGGCCCGTGTGATGCCATGCCGGGTACGTACCCGCTGGACACGGTCGGCGCGCACATCCCGGCCGGCGTTGGTTACGGCGCGGTGAGGGACGGGTCGAACGCGGCGCCAGCAAGACCCTGCACGTACGGGCCTTCCGAACCGTCACGGTTGCCCGTGGGGGTCAGGTTGAAGACCAGCATCCGGCGAAGGTCTCGCGTGGCGAAGACCGCGGAGGTGTAGCCGGGCACGCTGCCGCTCTTGCCCCACACCGTGACCCCGTTGGGGAAGGTCGTCCGCTGCAGGCCCATGCTGAAGCAGGCGCGGCCCGCGTCCGGGCCCACGGCGCAGCCGCCGTTGGCACCGACGTAGGGGACGTCCGGTACGCGGAACATCCTGGCCACCTGGTCGCGCGGCAGGAGGTCTCCGCGGAACACCGCGGTGAGGAGCCGCCCCAGGTCACCCGTGGTCGAGACCATCCCGCCCTCGGCCCAGGACCAGGGGCTCTGCGCCGAGACGTCGCGGGGCGTTCCGTCGACCGAGACGTACCCGTGGGTGTGACGTCCGCGGATCCTGGGATCGTTGCCAGCTGGTACGTAGGTGTCGCGGAGGCGCAGCGGGCGCACGATCCGCCGGGCCACCTCGTCCGCGTACGCATGGCCGGCGACCTTCTCGATCACCATGCCGGCAAGGAAGTAGTTGACGCCGTTGTACTGCTGCCGGGTGCCGGGCCGGAACTCCATCGGCGCGGTGGTGGCGGACGCGACGACCTCCTCCGGTGTCCAGCCTTCGAACCGGTGCGCGACGAAGTACGCCGGGTCCTGCTGTCGTTCATCGACGCGGGAGAGGGGCAGGCCACCGGTGTGGTCGAGCAGCTGGCCGACGGCGATCGGCGGGTACGACGCCGGCAGCAGTCCAGGTAGGTAGTCCTGCACGGACCGGTCGAGGTCGAGCCGGTGCTCCGCCGCCAGCTGCAGGGCCACGACGGCCGTGAAGACCTTCGTGATGCTGCCGATGCGAAACCTGCCATCCCGCGAGACCGGCTTGTGGGTCCGCAAATCCGCCACGCCGGACTCACCCGACCACCGCCCCGCCCGCCCGGTGACGCCGACCACCGCGGCGGTCGCGGTGTCGTTCGGCAGACCGTCGATCGCCTTCCGGAAGAGAGCAGGGTCGAGAGGTGGCAGCTCCGGCGGACCGGCCGGTCGGGTCTGCCCGCCGCCGGGGGCCGGCGCGGGCGACGCGTTGGCGGACGGCGGTACGGCTGTACCCGCGGCCAGGGCGCCGGCGAGCACGACGGCTACGCCAGCCACGGCGGATCGGCGAACGCGTGGACGTCCGTTCATCGAGGGCTGCTCCCAAGGGTCGGTAGATGTCGGGGAACAACCCTCGCCGGACTCACCACCGGACCACATCGGAGAACGCCCTGACCGATCCCTGGCCGAGCGGGCCGTCGAACCGGGGTCGTCAAACCGGGGCCGGCGCCGCCGCCACCCTCACCGCGGCGGCGGGTCCTCTCCGACCCGGCCGTCGATAGCCTCGCGGAGGAGGTCGGCGTGGCCGGTGTGCCGGGCGTACTCCTCGATCACGTCGATCAGGAGACGGCGGATGCTCGGGCGTCCGGCCGTCGGGCCAGGTGAACTGGGTGGGCCGGCCGGGGTCGCCGTCGGCCAGCGCCTCGGCGAGGTTGGCGCGGGCCCGGGCCACGTTGTCCTCCCACAGCGCGTAGAGCTCCTCCGGCGTGTCCTCGGCCGCGGTACGCCACTCCCAGTTCGGGTCGGCGTCCCAGTCCACCGAGTTCCACGGCGGGCCGGGGTCGCGTCCGAGCAGCTTCATCGCGAAGTAGTCGGCCTCGACCAGCGCCAGGTGCTTGAGCAGCCCACCGAGAGTCATCGTCGTGGCCGCGGTCGTCGCCTGCAGGCCGGCGGAGTCCAGGTCGCCGCACTTCCAGGCGAAGGTACGGCGCTGCCGCTCGAGCGACCCGATCAGGGTGTCGACCTCGGTGCCGGCAACCGGCGGCTCCGTCGAGAATCGGTTCGTTGTCCATCGTCATGCCGAGCACAGTAGGGTCGGTTCCGGACGTTCTGCTTCCGGAAGGCGGTGGATGCTGTGCAGAGCCGACGCGAGCCCGACGGCACGGGCGCTGCTCGCCCTCGAACTGGTCCAAGGCAGCCCGGGCATCACCGCGGACCGGCTCGGCGACAGGCTCGGCGTCTCGGAGCGGGCCGCCCGGCGCTACGTCGGCATCCTGCGCGAGGCCGGCATCCCGATCGAGTCCGTCCGGGGACCCTACGGCGGCTACCGCATCGGCCGCGGCCTCCGACTCCCGCCCCTGATGTTCAGCGCCGACCGAGGCCCTCGGCCTGGTCATGGCCGTGCTCGACGGTCACCACGATGCGAGCGATCCCACCGACCCGGTCGGCAGCGCGCTCGGCAAGATCATGCGGGCCCTCCCGGAGCCGGTGGCCGCCCAGGCCGAGGCCGTCCGTCAGACCACGGCGCCCGCGCCCGACCGCGCCGCCGCCCGGCCCGACCCGGGGACCACGACCGCACTGGTGCAGGCCTGCTCCGAACCACCGGCGGGTGCGGATCGACTACCGCTCGGAGGCGGGGTCGGAGTGGACCATCGAGGTCGACCCGTGGGCGGTCGTCGTACGCCACGGGCGGTGGTACCTGCTGTGCTCGGTCCCACACCGCCGACGCCCGCCGCGCCTACCGGATCGACCGGGTCCACGGCCGTCGAGGTCGCTGGACGACATGTTCAGCCCACCCGCCGACCTCGACCCGGTCGCGACGCTCGAGGAGCATCTCGCCGTCGGCTGGGAGTACGACGTCGAGGTCGTCATCGACGCGCCCGTTCGACACCGTGGCCCGCTGCGTCCCGCGCACCCTCGGGCTGCTCGAGCCGCTCGACGCCGAGACCTGCCGGCTGGTCGGAAGCACCAGCAACCCGACGTGGTACGCCGAGCAGCTCGCGGTGATCCCGGCGC
Source organism: uncultured Actinomycetota bacterium (assembly GCA_963721745.1). Taxonomy (GTDB): domain Bacteria; phylum Actinomycetota; class Actinomycetes; order Propionibacteriales; family Actinopolymorphaceae; genus Thermasporomyces. The sequence goes on from CAVRKO010000015.1 coordinate 252,237, forward strand.
CGTACCGGATCGTCAGGTGCCCCGAGCTGCAGGAGGCCGCGCGCGCCCTCGGGCGGCGGCTGCTGGCGGCGGGTGAGGACCCGCCGCCCTGATCGTCTGGACGCGCCCGGCGGCGAATGGGGACGATCTGCGTGCTCGTGGCGGCCCCGGCTGTCTGTGGTCGCGGCTAGCGTGGGTGGCCGCGGGACCCAGCGCCGAGGAGCTGCCATGACCACCCTGACCGAACGCCCCCACACCGCCCTCCTGGTCATCGACGTCCAGAACGGCGTCATGACCGGCGTACACAACCGGGACGGTGTCATCGCCAACATCGCCGTCCTGGTGGACAAGGCCAGGGCCGAGAGCGTGCCCATCGTGTGGGTGCAGCACTCCTCCGACGAGCTGGCCAAGGGCAGCGACGCCTGGCGCTACGTTGCCGAGCTCACCCAGAAGGAGCCCGAGCCCACCGTCCACAAGAGGTACGCCGACGCCTTCGAGGAAACCGACCTCGAGGCCGTGCTCGCCGAGCGCGGGATAGGGCGCCTGATCGTCGCCGGTGCGCAGACCGACGAGTGCATCCGGTCCACCCTCCACGGGGCGATCGTCCGCGGCTACGACGCGACGCTCGTCGACGACGCCCACACCACCGAAGACCTCAGCGAGTGGGGCGCCCCGCCGCCGGACAAGGTCATCGACCACACGAACCTCTACTGGAAGAACCACACCGCCCCCGGTCGGCAGGCGGGGACGGTCAACACCGGTTCCGTCGACTTCGGCTGAGCCCACGTCGGCTCAGCCCGCGTCGGCTGAGACCACGTTGGGGCTGAGACCACCGCTCGCGCGGGGACGGTCGCCGCACGTTGGCTGAAGGGCACTTTCCGCCGCGGCCTACGGCGGCCCGACCGAGGCCGGCCCGACCGAGGCCGGCCCGACCGAGGACGACCTGACCGCCGCGGCCTGCCTCGGGCCTGACCGCGGCGACCTAACGGGCCACCGAGACGGTCTGCTCCTCGGTGAACTCGTACAACCCGCTCATGCCGCCCTCGCGGCCGATGCCGCTGCTGCCGAACCCGCCGAACGGGACCTCGGGTGTGTTGGGCGCGCCGTTGTTGACGCCGACGATGCCGATGCGGAGACGTTCGGCGAGGCGCACCGCGTGCTCGGTGTCGGAGGAGACGACGTAGCCGCCGAGGCCGCAGCCCCATCCGTTGACCTCGTCCACCAGCGCGTCCTCGCCGTCGAACGGACGCACCGCACACACCGGTCCGAAGATCTCGTCGTTCCACAGGTCGACGTCGGACGTGACCTCGACGACGGACGGTTCGAGGTAGAAGCCCGGGCCGCTGGCCTCCGGCGCCGACCAGACCCGGCAGCCGGCCGCGCGCGCCTTGTCGACGAGTCCGCGCAGCCGCGTCACGTGGTCGGCTCCGATCAGCGGGCCGAGCTCGGTCGCGGTATCGCCCGGCGCGCCGACCCGCAGCGCACGGACGCGCTCGACCAGGCGTGGCAGCAGCTCGGAGTGGAGCGACTCGTGGACGAACACGTTGTTGGCGGCGATGCAGGAAGCGCCGTTGTTGCGGAACTTCGCCACCAGCAGGGCTTCCAGCGCCTGGTCGGGATCGGCGTCGGCACACACGACGAACGGCGCGCGGCCGCCAAGCTCGAGCGTGCACCGAGTGAAGGACGTGGCCGCCCTCGCCGCCACGAGGCCACCGACCCGGGTGGAGCCGGTGAATGTCACTCCTGCCACCGACGGATGGTCGACCAGGGCGTTGCTGAGCGATGCGCCGTCACCGATCACCAGGTTGGTGACGCCGGGCGGCAGCCGACGGTCGCAGAGTTCGACCAGCTCGTACGCCGACAGCGGCGTGAGCTCGGACGGCTTCAGGACCACGGTGCACCCGGCCGCGACCGCGGGTGCGAGCTTGCGGGCCGGGATCGAGAGCGGGAAGTTCCACGGCGTGAGGGCCGCAACGACGCCCAGCGGGTGGCGGTGGATGAGGAAGCGGCGCGCGGGGGTCACCCGCTGCTCGGCGCCGAGCGCGGTCGCCGCCTCGGCGAACCAGTCGAAGTAGTCGGCGGAGAAGCCCACCTCGGCCTTCGCCTCGGCGATCCGCTTGCCGGTCTCGGCCGTGACGATGCGCGCCAACCGGTCGGCGTCGGCACGGAGGTCGTCGGCGATGAGGCGCAGGGCCCGCGCACGTTCGCGTGCCGGCACCTGTTGCCAGCCGGGCAGGGCGTCGGACGCCGCGCGTACGGCGTCCGCGACCGTGTCCGGACCGACCCAGCCGACCTGGGCGAACTCGTCTCCCGTCGCGGGATCCACGACGCCGTGCACCGCACCCTCGCGCGGTGCGGCCGCGACCCGTGCGCCGGGATAGCTCGTCCTCGGGTCCGTCGGGCTCATCGGTTGCCCCTCTCCCTCTCGGCCACCTGGAATCTGTCGACGGTCACCGGATCCAGCGCGCTGCCGAGTCCGGGTCCGCCGGGAACCACCAGTCCACCGTCCTCGATCCGCACCGGTTCCCGCAACAGCCGGGTGCGAAGGGGGTTCGGCCGCACGTCGAGCTCGATCCACTCGACCTCGTCGTACGCGCGGGCGAGCTGGAGGCTCGCCGCGATCCCCACCGCACCGCCGTAGCAGTGCGGGCTCACCCGCGTACGGGTCGTCCGGGCGGCCTCCACCACCTGCCGCGCCACGGTCAGCCCGCCGGCCTTGCACACGTCGGGCTGGATCTGCGCGAGCGCGCCGGACGCGACGTACGGCGTGAAGGAGCCGGCGCAGTAGACGTTCTCGCCGGTGGACACCGGGAGTCCCGTCCGGTCGACCAGCTGCGCGAGCAGCTCCGGATCGTCCCCGTCGAGCGGCTCCTCGACCCACTCCACGGCGTACTCGCGGAGCAGCCCGCACATGCGGACCGCCTCGTCGAGGTCCCATGCCTGGTTGGCGTCGGCGAAGATCCGCATCCCCGGGCCGCTGGCCGCCCGTGCCGCCTCGAGGGTGGCGGTGTCGCGTTCGCGGCCGAACCCCACCTTGACCTTGATCGCGGGCAGACCCGCCTCGACGGCCTGGCGGCAGAGCGCCTCGACGTCGGTCGGGCCGACGCCGCTGCCGTACGCCGGCACCCGGGTGCGTACACCCGCTCCGCCCAGCAGTGCCGACACCGGTCGACCACGGACCCGTCCGGCCAGATCCCACACGGCCAGGTCGATGCCGCTGATCGCCTGCCAGATCGGCCCGGGTGCACCCCACTGCCGCCCGAGCGGCCGCAGGGCCTCGACCAGACGGGCGTGTACGCGGGCGGGCTCGCTCACGTCACATCCGAGGACGACGGGCGCCGCACCGTCGCACAGGGTGGCGAGCCGTTCCGCCGCCACCCAGTCCGGGTAGTTGACCCAGCTCTCCCCGACGCCGACCGCGCCTCCCGCGTGCACCTCCACGAGACAGACCCGGCGGGCGCGCAGGGCCGAGAAGGACATCGGCACCACCTCGTCGAGCGGGGCCTCCAGGATCCGTACGCGGACCAGCTCGGCGACGAGCCCGCCGGCTGTCACGACGGACCGTCGGTGCCGAGCCGCCGGTACAGCTCGTACACCGCTCCCGCGTCGCGGTCGCCGAGACCCTGGTTGACCGCGAGGGTGTTGACGAGGTCGACGCAGGCCGCGACCACGGCGGGACTGCTCGACTCGTGCGCGAGCTGCAGGGCGAGCCGGTTGTCCTTGTGCAGCAGCGCCAGCGCGAACGTCGGGTCGTAGTCCTCGTCCACGAGCCGCGGGCCGAGCTCGCGGAAGAGCGGGGAGACCGTGGCCGCACCGGAGTCCACCACGGTCTCGACGAACGCGCGGGGACTGATGCCCGCTCCGCGGCAGATGGTCAGCGCCTCGGCCGTGACCGCGTTGATGGCGCCGAACAGCAGGTTGTTCAACAGCTTGACGACCGAGCCGGCGCCGACGTCGCCGACGTGCGCGACGCGCTTCGCGATCGGCCCTTCGAGCACCTCACGTACGCGCTCCACGTGGGTCTCGGCGCCGCCTGTGGCAAGGGTCCAGTTGCCGCAGCGGTCCGGCCGGCCGAGCACCGGGGCGTCGACGTAGCCGACCCCGGAACCGGCCAGCAGTGCCGCCGCCTCCCGGGCGGTGCCGGGGTCGATGGTCGACAGGTCCGCCACGACGGCGCCGCCGGATGCGGCCGACAGTGGACCCCGCACGGCCGCGGCCACGTCCTTCGGTGCCGGGAGCGAGAGGACGATCAGGTCGGCCGCGGAGGTCGCCGCCTCGGCGGACCGGCTGACGTCGACCCCGGATCCCTCGGCCCGCTGGCGCGCCGCGGCAACCGGGTCGTAGCCCAGCACCTCGCTGCCGTGTTCGACCAGTCGCGCGGCCAACCGGCCGCCCATGGTGCCCAACCCGAGAACGGTCACCGTTGTCATCGCCGGCCTCCTGTCGCTGCGGACCCGTGTCGGCTGTGGCGATCTCGCACCGGATGTCGAACTCCCCGCAGCCGGACGGTGACCGCCGCAGCGGTGGTGGTCAATCGTAGGAAGCGGTCCGGCCGGGAGCGACACGGGCCGGAGGTGGCATTCGCCCTACTTGCCCTGGTCTCGTCGCTAAGGTTAGCCTTACCTTATGCAGACCTTACCGGGCTGGTCGGGCCGCCACGTGCTGGGGAACGGCACGGCCGAGCGCTATCGCGAGACAGTCATCGCGGGTGTCGACCGGGTGGCATCCGCGGTAGCCGGCACCACCCAGCCGTTCACGGGCGTCACCCCGGCGACCCTCGAACGCACCATTGCCGGCATCGACCTCGAGAAGCCGATCCTGGACGTCGAGGACGCCCTCGACGAGCTCGAACGTATCTACCTCCGCGACGCGGTCTACTTCCACCATCCGCGCTACCTCGCCCACCTCAACTGCCCGGTCGCCATCCCCGCCCTGCTCGGCGAGGCCATCCTCTCCTCGGTCAACTCATCGCTCGACACCTGGGACCAGAGCGTCGGCGGGACGCTGATCGAGCGGCGACTGGTCAGCTGGACGGCCGCCCGTATCGGTCTTGGAGACGCCGCGGACGGCGTGTTCACGAGTGGCGGAACGCAGTCGAACCTGCAGGCCATGCTGATCGCCCGGGAGGAGACCGCTCGGCGGATGCAGGGCCGTGGGCCCCGCTCGGCGCTGCTCCCACGGCTCCGTGTGTTCGCCTCGGAGGTCAGCCACTTCAGCATCGCGAAGTCGGCGACCGTCCTCGGCCTGGCCGAGGACGCGGTCGTGTCGGTGCCGTGCGACGCCGAGAAGCGGATGTGTCCGTCCGCCCTCGCCCTCGAGATCGACCGGTGTCGCCGCACCGGGCTGGTACCGATGGCCGTCGTCGCGACGGCGGGTACGACCGACTTCGGCAGCATCGACCCGCTACCGGAGGTCGCTGCCCTGTGCGCCGAGTCGGGGATCTGGCTGCACGTCGACGCTGCGTACGGCTGCGGGCTGCTCGTCTCGACCCGCCGGCGCCTTCTCGACGGACTCGAGCACGCCGACTCGGTGACGGTCGACTACCACAAGTCGTTCTTCCAGCCGGTCAGCTCCAGCGCCGTCCTCGTCCGCGACCGCGCCACGCTGGCACACGTCACCCACCGGGCCGACTACCTCAACCCCGCACGCAACGCGGCGCGGTCCCTGCCGGACCAGGTGGACAAGAGCCTCCAGACCACCCGGCGGTTCGACGCGCTGAAGCTGTGGCTGTCCCTGCGGATCATGGGCGCCGACGGCATCGGCGCGCTCTTCGACGAGGTGGTCGACCGGGCGGCGCAGGCGTTCGAACTGCTCGACTCCGACGCGAGGTTCGAGGTTGTGACGAGGCCCCGCCTGAGCACGCTCGTGTTCCGCTTCGTGCCACCGGGTGCCGCCGGCGACGACCTGTGCAACGAGGTCAACCTGTACGCGCGGGAGTCGTTGTTCGCCTCCGGCGCCGCAGTGATCGCGGGCACGAAAGTCGACGGCCGGCACTACCTGAAGTTCACCCTGCTGAACCCCGAGACCTCGCTCGACGACATCGCGCACGTCCTCGACCTGATCGCCGCATTGGCGGAGGAGTTCCTGGCGGAGCGGTGTGTTCTCGCGGAAAGGAGCGCGGTGTGAGCGGCGTCCACGACTTCGTTGCCGTCGGACTCGGTCCGTTCAACCTCGGTCTCGCCTGCCTGGTCGAGCCGATCGAGGAACTCGACGGGCTCTTCCTCGAACGCAAGCCCGCATTCGACTGGCACCCGGGGATGCTGCTCGAGACCAGCACCCTCCAGACGCCGTTCCTTGCCGACCTGGTGACGCTTGCCGACCCGACCTCGGACTACTCGTTTCTCAACTATCTCAAGGAGTCCGGCCGGATCTACTCGTTCTACATCCGGGAGAGCTTCTATCCGTTGCGTACGGAGTACAACGACTACTGCCGATGGGCGGCCGGCAAGCTGGACAGCATCGCGTTCGACCAGCAGGTCGAGTCGGTGACGTTCGACCCGGGCGAGGCTGTCTACGTCGTACACACGGTCAGCCCGACGACGGGCGTACGCAGCTCCCACCGTGGCAGGCATCTGGTGCTCGGCACCGGCACGCCGCCCCACATCCCGGCCGCCTGCCAGGACCTGCCGGGCGACGTCATGCACAGTTCGGCGTACCTTGCCGGCAAGGCCGAACTCCAGCGCAAGGCGAGCATCACGGTCGTCGGCAGTGGCCAGAGCGCCGGGGAGATCTACCACGACCTGCTGCAGGACATCGACAGGTACGGCTACCGCCTCACCTGGGTCACCCGGTCGCCGCGGTTCTTCCCGCTGGACTACACCAAACTCACGCTGGAACTGACCTCTCCGGAGTACGTGGACTACTTCCACGGCCTGCCCGCCTCCACGCGCGACCAGCTGATCGGTGCGCAGAACCCTTTGTACAAAGGGATCGACGCCACCCTCATCGACCAGATCTTCGACCTGCTGTACGTCAAGAACACCCGCGGGGACTGCCCCACCCAGCTCCTCACCAACTGCGCCCTGACGGCCGCACGGTTCGACCGGTCGACCCGGGAGTACCACCTCGACCTCCGCCAGGTCGAACAGGGCCACGACTTCCCGCTGACGACGCAGGGCCTGGTGCTGGCGACTGGCCACCGCCCTCAGGTTCCGGCGTTCCTGACCCCCGTGCGGGATCGGATCCGTTGGGACGAGCGGGGCCGCTTCGACGTCGGCCGCGACTACCGCGTCGATGCGCAGGAGCCGGCGATCTTCGTGCAGAACGCCGAGCTCCACACGCACGGCTTCGCCGCACCGGACCTCGGCATGGCCGCGTACCGCAACTCCTGGATCATCCGCGAGCTCCTCGGTCGCGAGCACTACCCGATCGAGACGTCGATCGCGCACCAGCAGTTCGGAGCTCCCGCATCGGTGACCGGACAGAGGACACCTCAGGAGGTACCGGCGCCGTGACCGGCATCCCGTTCCGCCACCTTGACGACCGGCTCGGCGAGTTCGCCGTGCGCGACCTCGACCCACGCACCGACGGCGCGCTGCTGCACCGCTGGGTCACGCACCCCAAGGCGACGTACTGGCAGATGCAGGACGCCGAGCCGGCCGACGTCGTGCAGCACTACGCAGCGGTCGCAGCGGCGCCGGGACATGACGCCATGCTGGGACTGCACGAGGGCACGCCGGCGTTCCTCGTCGAACGCTACGACCCCGCACACGCGGAGGTCGGTCGGGCCTACTCCGTCCAACCCGGCGACATCGGCATGCACTTCCTGGTGGCGCCGACCGACACGCCCGTCCACGGGTTCACCCGGGCGGTGATCACGACCGTCATGACGTGGCTCTTCCGCGACCCGGACGTGCGTCGCGTCGTGGTCGAACCAGACGTACGCAACACGGCGGTGCACACCCTGAACGCGACCGTGGGTTTCCGGGTCGCCGGCACGGTCGTCCTCGAGGACAAACGGGCCCTGCTCAGCATGTGCACGCGGGCGGCGTTCCTCGCCTGCGCCGACCGCACCGCCCCGTCGCGGCACCCGGACCAGGCAGGAGAAGCGCCATGACCGACACCCACACACCGGCCGACCTCGTGGCCCACCTCACGCCCGAGCACTGGGCGCGGGCGAATCGCCTGCTCGTGCGGAAGGCGGTCGCGGAGTTCGCGCACGAACGGATCCTCACGCCCGAACGGAGCCCAGCCGGCCACTACGTCCTGCGTACCGACGACGGGACCGCGGAGTACACCTTCGAGGCCGACGTCCTCGCGCTCGACCACTGGCGGATCGACGCCGACAGCCTGGTCCGGCGCTCCTGCCAGGGCGACGACCTCCCCCTCGACGCACTCGACCTCATCCTGGAGTTCCGGCACACGCTGAGCCTCGACGACGAGGTGCTCCCCGTCTACCTCGAAGAGATCAGCAGCACCCTTGCCAGCCGGGCGTACAAGCTGGCCTCGAAGCCGGCGGCCGCGGAGGAGACCGCCGCGGCGGACTTCCAGACCATCGAGGCGGCCATGACCGAGGGCCACCCGTGCTTCGTCGCCAACAGCGGGCGGCTGGGGTTCGACGGTGCCGAGTACCTCGCCTACGCGCCGGAGTGCGGCGAACCGGTCCGGCTGGTCTGGGTCGCCGCCCGGCGGGAGCGATCGACGTTCTCGTTCTCGTCGGGGCTCGACTACGACCATCTGGTCGCCACCGAACTGGACGCCCGAACACTCGCCCGATTCCGGGACACCATGCGCGGGTTCGGGCTCGACCTGGACGACTACCACCTCGTACCGGTGCATCCGTGGCAGTGGTCGAACCGGCTGGCGGTGACGTTCGCCGCCGACCTCGCCCGTCGGCATCTCGTCTGCCTCGGGCCCGGCGACGACGAGTACCGAGCCCAACAGTCGATCCGTACGTTCTTCAACGCGAGCGCACCGCACCGGCACTATGTGAAGACGGCCCTCTCGGTCCTCAACATGGGTTTCCTCCGAGGACTCTCGGCCCGCTACATGAAGGCGACACCCGCGATCAACGACTGGGTCGCCGGACTGGTCGCCGAGGACGAGGTGTTGGCGCGGTACCGCTTCGGCATCCTGCGGGAACGCGCAGCTGTCGGCTACCACAACGAGCACTACACGGCCGCCGCCAAGCCGGGCTCGCCGTACCTCAAGATGCTGGCCGCCCTCTGGCGCGAGAGCCCGGTGCCGGCGCTCGGCCCCCGCCAACGGTTGGCGACGATGGCCTCGCTGCTGCACGTCGACGACTCGGGCCGGTCCGTGGTCGGCGTCCTGGTCGAGCGCTCGGGGCTCACTGCGCAGGAGTGGCTGCGCCGCTACCTCGACGCCTACCTCGCGCCGTTGCTGCACTGCTTCTACGCGTACGACCTGGTGTTCATGCCCCATGGCGAGAACGTCATCCTGGTGCTCGAGGACGACGTGCCGCGGCGCGCCCTGATGAAGGACATCGCCGAGGAGATCGTGGTGATGGACCCCGACGCCGACCTGCCGCCCGCGATCGAACGTGTCCGGGCCGAGGTGCCGGACGACCTCAAGGCACTCTCGATCCTCACCGACGTGTTCGACTGCTTCCTCCGATTCCTCAACGCGATCCTGGCCGGCGAGGGCGCCCTGTCCGAGGACGAGTTCTGGGCGACGGTGGCGGCGTGTGTCCTCGACTACCAGGCGTCGGTTCCGCACCTGGCGGAGCGGTTCGAGACGTACGACCTGTTCGCCGAGGAGTTCGCGCTGTCCTGTCTCAACCGGCTGCAGCTCGCGAACAACCGGCAGATGGTCGACCTGGAGGACCCGGCGGGGTCGCTGCAGTTCGCGGGAACGCTGACGAACCCGATCGCGCGGTTCGCTCCGGTGCCGGCGGAGGCGCGCGCGTGAGAGGCGGCCTGACGGGTGACCGGGCGGCCTGACGGGGTGACCGGGGCGCATGCCGGTGACGGTCAGCGCGAACCGAACCGCGCTGTCGTTCCGTACCGTCCGTAGGAACCGCGCGGGCCCGACCGCGCGGACGCGGACCACTGGGGGCGTACCCATGGCCAGGAAGTCGGACCACTCCGGAATCACCACGACGCTCACCCGCCGGCAGGCACTCGCTGGTGCCGGTGCGCTGCTCGCCCCAACCGCCCTACCGCCCGCCGCGTCCGCCGGCACGAGCGGCACCACCGCCACTGGCGCCACTGGCGCCACCGCCTCGCCCAGATGGGGAAGGATCGCGAACGGCCTTCACCGCGGCCGGCGGATCGCGTCCGGGCTCTTCTTCGCCGGCCCGCCGAATCCCGGCTCGCTCCCCCTCTACACCCGCCACCCGCTCGCCGCCGACCGGCTGGACTGGTCCGATCCGTCCGACATCCGGTTCGCGCTCGCCCAGATCGCGTCCGCCGGGCTGAACACCGTCAAGCTCTCGTACTGGGGACACGAGGGCGAGACCGACCAGTGGTCGCCGGCCTGGCTGTTCTCGCGGCAGCGTTGGCCCGGCGACGGCGAGGGGACGTACACCGAGTCCGAGCAGGTCGCGCGCGGCTGGGAGCTGTTCCGGGCCGCCGCCCGGCAGAACCTCCTCGTCGCACCGATGCTGGAGGTCTCGCCGGCGTTCCGGTTCTGGGAGGAGTTCCCGGGAGACGTGACCGGACTCGTCGAGCGGGCCGACTGGCTCCTGCGCCACTTCGGCGACGCACCCACCTACCTGCGGGTCCACGACCAGGACGGTCACCCGCGGCACGTCATCTGGCTGATCGAGTCCATCCACGTGGGGCCGGTCGAGGCAGCCAACTTCGCGGCAGGGTTCGAGCGGGCGGCGCGACAGCTGTACGAACGGCGGGGACACCGCGTCGGCTTCGTCGTCGACCCGACCCCGCTGCCTGCGTACGGATCGCACGACGGGCCCGACCCGGCGGCCCTGCGGCAGACCCCGAGCATCCTCGCGGTCAACCCGTTCAACGTCACCTCGCAGGGTCCGGGTGCTCCGAAGGACCAGGACGAGCTCACCGACGACGAGCGGCTGGCGTACGCACGCACCATCCTGACCACCTGGTCGCGTTCAGGCATCCCGTTCCTCGCTCCCGTCATCCCGGGTTACGACGCCCACATCGTCTTTCCCGACAACGGCGTCTACGGCTTCGATCCGCGGTGGCTGAGCCGGCAGCGGGACCTGGCGACGGAGTTCGCGACGGACGGGCTCACCGTCGACACGTGGAACGGCTGGACCGAGGGGTACGCCATCCCACCCAGCCAGGAGGACGGCAGGACTCACCTGGAGTGGGTCCGTTCGACGGTCGCTGCCGTACGCCGGCAGTGGGCTCGCGCCGACCGAGCCCCTTCGGTCAGCGGGCCTGGGCGACCATGACCCAGCTGACCTGGATGTCCGGCGTCCGGGTGGGCATGAGCGTGAGGGTGATCTCGCCCGCACCCGTCGGCCTGATGCCCGCGTAGCTGCCGGCGGTGTACTGGCTCGTGAACAGCCGCTCGGCGTCGACGATGCCGCCGTTGACGCTGACGCGGGCAGCGCGGTTGGCCCAGGGCCAGGGGTCGTGGTAGCCGACGTGGACGGTGTAGGTCCGCGCCGGATCCAGGCCGTCGAAGTGGTACGCCAGGTCGCGGTGGCTGACCGCGTACCGCAGGGTCGTGTAGAGGTCGCCGTTCGTCGTGTCCCTGGGCTTGCTGCCCTCGCTGACATAGCCCCAGGTGGTCCCGGTCGACGGGTCGGCGCCGAGCGGCTGCTCGGGTACGGAGTTGAGGACCTCTCCGTCGTCGCGCGCGACCGCCATCAGGGCCGTCCAGTCCGGGGTGGCCTGCCCGCCAGCATTGATGGCGTACCGCAGGTGTCGCGGGACGACCAGCACCGTACGCGTGAACGTCAGGCCGCCCGCGTCGACGAGGGTTCCGGTGACGGTGGCGGGCCCGGGCCGGGACAGGTTGCTCGTGTCCCACGTGACCGAGGAGGTCGTGGTCACGCCCGCGCGCGTCACCTTGGCCCGCCGCGGCAGCCGCCGGCCGTCACCGAGGCGTACGAAGTCCGGCATCGTCGCCCGCACGGTGTACCGCTGCTGCGGGCTGAGGTCGTCGAGGGTCCACTCGTCCTGCCAGTCGACCCGCAGCGAGTCCCCCTCGCCGAAGCGGACCGGCAGCCAGACGTACGGCGAGGTGGCGAGGGTGTCGGGCGTCCACCGGTCACCCATGAAGACGAACCTGCCGTGTGCCGGGTCGACGGGGATGACCGAGGTGCTCTGCGAGTCGTAGGTCGTGTCGGCGCCGGGACCACTGGTCGGGTTCCCGTGGTCGGTCCACTCGCCGAGGATCGACGTCGCGGTCGCGTAGCTGGCGGGGTTCGGATCCCAGCCGGTGGCACCGGAGGTGATCAGGTAGTAGGTGCCGGAGAACTTGAACAGCGCCGGCGCCTCGCGATGCGCACCGATGTAGGGACGGGTGAAGTCGATGCCCTTGACCGCCTGCTCCGGAGGGGTCGCGAGGTAGGTGTAGTCCTCGTTCAGTTTCGAGATGAACAGCGAGTAGTTCTCCTCGCTGGAGTAGATGATGTACGCGGTCCCGTCGTCGTCGACGAAGAGATTCATGTCGCGCGCCATGCCGGGGTTGTCCGGCTGGTAGTTCGGCTCTCCCGGTGGTGCGACGTGCAGCCGGTAGCTGTCGATCCAGCGGAACGGCCCGGTTGGCGAGTCCGCCACGGCGACACCCGCCCGCGCCTTCGCGTACTGCGCGTTCGACGTCTCGGACGGCCCGTCGGCGTGCACCCACATCACCCACTGGTGCGTACCCGCGTTGTGGATGACCTTCGGGCGTTCGAGAATCGCCGGGTTGACGGTGGTGCTGACCCGCGTGGTGCCCAGGTCGCGGTAGACCGCTGCCTGCTGCGCGTCGCTGTAGCCGGCGTACAGGTCGCGGAAGTACGGGTCTGACGTGAACTGGTCCGACGACTGCATGGACCGCAGGGCCAGCCCCTCGTCGTGCCAGTTGGTGAGATCGCGGGAGGTGTAGACGTGGATGCCGGGGCTGTCGTAGTAGCCGTTGCTGCGGTCCTCGCCGTACCAGTAGTACAGCGGCGCACCGTCGGCGTCCTTCGACACGACGACCTGGCCGCCGTGCGCCTGGATCGTCCGACCCTGGTCGTCAAGCCAGGGTTGCCCAGGGCGGAACGAGTCGTACGCCGTCGCGGCCGGACTCCGCTCGGCGCGCGCCGCAGGTGGCACGGACACGGCCGCCGCCAGGAGGCACCCGGCGAGGACGCCGACGATCGGGTGTCTGATGCTCCTCATCGACAGCTCCTCATCGACAGCTCCCCACCGAACACACCTCACCGACAGCCCCTCACCGCAGGCAGGCCTCGACCTGGATCTTCCTGAGGCGTGCGGACCGGCGCAACGCGGCGCCGACGCTCAGTCCGTGACCGGCCACGCTCGATCAGGGCGCCGCGGACGCCGTGGCCAACCGGGCGCGAGGCGCGGCCGCGCTCGCCGGCGATGTCAAGGTCACTTTACATATCCGGCTGGCTGCGGGTATGGTCCCGGGAGGTAGCCATCAGAACGCAACCCCAAGAGGAGGTCTCACATGGACGCTGCCAGCGTGACCATCTTCGTCATCGCGATCCTCATCGCCGTCGTGATCGCCCTCCGTATCGGAAAGAAGAAGCAGGGACCGCCGGCGTAGTCCGCCGCCTCCCACTCTGGCCGGACGTGGACGGCGCCGCTGGTCAGGGTTCTCGTCTTCGACTACGTTCCACGACGACGTGACATCCGAACGTAGACAGAGCTTTCCGCCCGCCGTCACTTCGCTCGTGTCTCTCTCACGCTCTCCGTTCACCTGTACGTAAGGCGGGTTGGCAACGCTGGCCCAGACCGCGCCGTCAGCACCGTGTCGACAGCACCGCGTCGACACCACGGACGGCTCGGGCGTTCGTCGCGCCATCGCAGGACCGAGCGGGAGGGGGCGCAACGTGCGGGCTCGACCTGGAGGGGCTGAGGAGCAGGCGGCGCTGTGGAACCGTCGCGAACTCGTCAGTCTCAGCGGCATCAGCGCCATCGCGCTCGCGTTCGGCATGGTGGGAACCTCGGCCGGCACGACGAGGTCCACCCCCACGTTCACCCACAACCCTTTCAGCCTTGGGATCTCGTCGGGTGATCCCCTGCCGGACGCCGTTGTGCTCTGGACCCGCCTCGCGCCCGAACCCCTGGAATCCTTCGGCGGTATGGACCCGGTTGCCGTCCCGGTCGAGTGGCAGGTGGCCGAGGACCCCGCGTTCCGGCGGGTCGTGCGACACGGCACCGCGCTCGCCCTGCCGGAGTACGTCCACGCGGTCCACGTCGACGTGCGTGGCCTCCGCCCCGGCCGCGAGTACTTCTACCGCTTCAAGGCGGGATACCACCTGTCGCCGGTGGGACGTACGAAGACCGCGCCGGACCCGCGCGCGTACGTGTCGGCGTTCTCGTTCGGCGCCGTGTCGTGCCAGGCCTGGTTCGACGGCTACTTCACGGCCTACCGGCACCTCGCCGAGGAGGACCTCGACCTGGTGGTCCACCTGGGCGACTACATCTACGAGTACAGCGTCCAGACCAACGGCGGCCGACCGGACATGGTGCTGCCGGACAAGTACAACCGCGTCACCACACTGCTGAACGACTACCGCGACAGGTACGCGCTCTACAAGCTCGATCCCGACCTGCAGGCAGCCCACGCGGCCTTTCCGTGGATCGTCACGTGGGACGACCACGAGGTGGTCAACAACTATGCCGACGACGACCACCCGAGCATGCCGCCCGCGGACTTCCTGGTGCGCCGGGCGAACGCGTACCGCGCGTACTGGGAGCACATGCCGCTGCGCGCACAACTCGAGCCCGTGGGACCCGACGTCGCGATGTACCGCCGCTTCACGTTCGGGCGGCTGCTCGAGTTCTCGATGCTCGACACCCGGCAGTACCGCGACGACCAGGCCTGTGGCGACGGCCAGCGGATCGACTGTGCCGAACGGCTCGACCCGGCCCGCACCCTGCTCGGGCCCGAGCAGGAAAGCTGGTTGTACGACGGGCTGAGCAGGTCACGGGCGACCTGGAACCTCCTCGGCCAGCAGATCATGATGGCGCAGGTCGACTTCAGCCTCGACCCGGGCCAGACCTTCAGCATGGACCTCTGGGACGGCTACAAGCCGGCGCGCGACCGGGTTGTCGCCGCTCTCACCGAACGCCAGGTCACCAACCCCGTCATCCTTTCCGGCGACTTCCACCGCGCGATGGCGGCTGAGGTCCGGGCCGACTTCGACGATCCGGAGTCGGCGACCGTGGCGACGGAGTTCGTCGGGACGTCGATCAGCTCGGGTCTCGACGGCGCCGACCGGGACGAGTTCGCCGAGCCGTTCCTCGCCAACAGCCATGTCCGCTTCTACAGCGCCCAACGTGGCTACCTGCGCTTCCAGGTCACGCCGGAGCTGCTGCAGTCGGATTTCCGAACCGTGCCGTACATCCGCCAACGCGGCGCGCCGGTCCAGACCCGGGCCAGCTTCGTGACCGAGGAGGGCATGCCCGGCCTCGTGCAGATCGCCGACAACCCGCCACTCGGTACCCGGTTCTCGACCGAGATCCCCCCACCCGAGCCGCTGGACAACCCGCCCGACCAGTGAGAGCCCGACGAGTGAGGGCCCAACATGTGAGGGCCCGACATGCGAGAGGGAGTGCCGCCATGGCGCGCGGAGAGGTCGCCCGTTCCCTTGCCGGGGCGCGAGCGCGGCTGGGACGGTGGCGGGGTACGGCCCTCGCCGGTGCCGCCTGCGTCGCACTGCTGGGTCTCACCGCGCCCGGCGCCGCGGCGGCCACGGCGCGCACGTCCACCCTGGAACCGGACGACGTGAGCCTCTCCGCGACGCCGGCGGCGCTGAACATCCTCGCCGCGCCGTGCGGGCCGCGGAATGTCGACGTCGGCGTCCGCAACGACTCGTCGGCTCCGGGCTACGCGGACGTCCTCATCGCGCCCGACGTACCGCTGACCGTCTCGCCGGATCTCATCTCCAGCTACCTGCCCGCGGGCTACCAGCTCGTCGTTCCCGTGAAGGTGTCGGCGCCGGTCGGCACCGCCGGTGGCGACTACGACGTCCGGTTCGACGTCGGGCGTACGGGCGGTGGGACCACGCTGACGGTGCCGGTGTCCGTCCAGCCGCCGCCCTCGGGACCCGGTGCGAACCTCTCGCTCGGCGCCACGATCACGGCATCGTCGTCGCACGCGTCGTTCTCCGCCTGCGGCGCCGCCGACGGCAATGCCAACCAGGACGACTGGGAGCTCGTCACCGGGTGGAACGACGGCACGCCGACGGTGTTCCCGGACTGGCTCGCGGCGGAGTTCGCCCAACCCGAGGCGGTCGGGCGGGTCGACGTGCACACGCTCGGCTCCACGAGGTACCCCACCACGCGGTTCGGCCTGAAGGACTGGGACGTCCAGGTCCTCGCCGGCGGCGAGTGGCGGACCGTCGCCAGCGTGCGCGGCAACACCGCGGCTGTCGTCAGTTCGACGTTCGACCCGGTGACGACCAGCGCGGTGCGGGTGCTGGCCATCGCGTCCTACGACGCGCGATACTCACGCCTGGTCGAGCTCGAGATCTACGCCCCATAAGGGACTTCACCCGCCGTCCTGGCAAACGGTTCCAGCTCCTGGTGGACGGCTGGCTTCTGGTGGTTGGCCTGGTCGTGCTGGTTGGCCTCGATCTTGCTAGTTGGCCTGGCTCCTGCTGAGCGCCCTAGCTCTTCGCAGGCGGGCGGTCGTACTCGTCGTGGTGCCTGATCCAATCCATCGTGGGATCCTGCGGCCAGCCCTGCGGGGAGTCCTCCCACTCCTCCTGTCGGCCGTACGGCGTCAGGTCGAGCAGGTTGAAGTCGAGCCGGAGCCGATCGACGCCGCGCCCGTTGGTGAAGTACGTACGGAAGACCTCGTCGCCATCACGGAGCAGCACACTCAGCCCGAACCCGCCGCCGAGCCCCAGGTCGTCGTTGAAGTCGCTGCCGTGAGAGGAGTACCACGGAACCGTCCAGCCCATGCGCTTCCGGATCGGCTCGATCTCCTCCTGCGGCGCGCGGGCCATGACAATCAGGGTCGTGTTCCGGGCGTTCAGATGCCACTGCCCGGAAAGATTGTCGGTGAACGACGAGCATCCTTCGCAGAGCCAGTCCTGGCCCGGCTCCAGCATGAAGTGGTAGACGACGAGCTGCGTCCTGCCGGCGAACAGGTCGGTGAGGCCCACCTGTTCACCGTCGGGCGCGACGAAGCGGTAATCCTTCTCCAACCGGACCATCGGCATCCTGCGGCGTTCCGCCGCCAGCGCGTCGAGTGCGCGGGTGTGCTCCTTCTCCTTCACGAGCAGCGCGGCGCGGGCGGCCTGCCACTCCTGTGCCGAGACGACCGGGGGACGGTTCATGTCGAGCCTCCTCCTCGTTGGGTCTCCCCTCAGGGGACGTACAGAACCGACGCTAACACTGTGGGTTCCCTTAGGGAACCCACTCCGCTAGATTGGATCCATGCAACGCACCCGGTTCGGCGATCAGGCCTGCTCGATCGCCCGCACCCTGGATGTCATCGGCGAACCCTGGTCGCCTCTGATCCTGCGGAACGTATATGTCGGCTGTACGCGGTTCGAGCAGTTGCAGCAGAGCCTCGGCATCTCGCGCAAGGTGCTCGCGGAGCGGCTCAGGTGGCTGGTGGAGAGCGGCGTCCTGGAGCGTCAGGAATACTCGTCCCGTCCGCCACGGCATGAGTACGCCCTGACCGACAAGGGCGCAGAGCTCTGCGACCTGCTGCTCGTGATGGTGCGCTGGGGCGATCGATGGCAGGCGACCGACGCTGGCCCGCCGGTGCTCTACCGCCACCATGCCTGCGGCGAGATCGCTCACGTCGAACTCCACTGCTCGGTGTGTGATCAGCCCATGCACGCACGCGACGTCGACGTACTGCCGGGCCCCGGAGCCGATCCGGAGGGATCGTGGGATCAGACGGGTGCGAGCGGACCTGCCTGACCCCGACGCAGACCCGGACGGCAACGCGTCGCGAGCGTGTGTCGAGGCGTACTCCTGCCAGCCGACAAGCCCGCGCCCGTCGTTCGACCCACGGCGATGGGACAGCGCCACCTGCCCGCCGGCCGCGGCCGGGTGCGGTCGGCCTTGGTCAGCCTCGGTGCGGGTGCCGCCGGGAGTGGCCTGCCGGAGGACATCGGAGTATCCGACGTAGGCCACGCGCGAACCTGCCAAGCGGCCCCTGATCGGCCCCCCGCGGTGGCGCGCAGGAGCTAGCGACGATCGTGGCTCGCCGGCGCATCGTGGGCGCGGTCGGGTGCGGTGCGCGGGTGGCTCGGGAGGACGACCGGCGCGTTCTCGCGTGTGCCCATCCCGGTGTCTCTCAAGGCTCTGGGTCTTCAGTTTCGGATGCGGTGGTTGCGGAGCGGGTTGCGGTGCTTGTCGATCCATTCGGGTGGGATGAACTCGGGATGGCCGTCGTTCGCTGTCTGGACGTGCCAGGTGCCTTGGTGGACGTGGCGGTGGTGGTAGCCGCACAGCAGGACGCCGTTGGCCACCGTCGTCAACCCGCCCTTGCTCCACGGGACGATGTGATGCGCCTGGCACCACGACGGTGGCCGATTGCAGCCGGGGAACGCGCAGCCACGATCGCGGAGCTCGAGCAGCTTCCTGACCTTGCCGGAATACAGCCGTACGCCGTCGGACAGGCTCTCCCCACCACGCTCGCTACCCGGTGTGTAGACGCTGACCTCCGCGTCGCAGGCGAGCTCCTGCGCGGTGCGCGCCGAAACCGAGGCGCCGGTATGGAGCAGGTCGGCGGTGCCGGTGCCGTCGCGAAGCTTGTCGGGGTCGACGGTGAGGACGATCTGCGGCTTCTCCCCACCATGCGTCGGGAGCGGCACCCGAGGCGAGGAACCGGCGCAGCAGTTCGTGGAAACCATCACCCATCCGCTGCGCAGGGGTACGCAGGTCCGGCGCGTTCGCATCCGTCGGCCGCGGCTTGGACAAGGGTTCGAGGGCGACGCGGAACATCTCGTTCGTCAACGGGTCGAGCTTGCCGCGCAGAAAGGTAGAGACCGAGTACGGGTCATCGCAGAGGACGATCTCGCGTTCCCGCTCCGCCCTCGCCTCTTCGGCGGCGAACTGCTTGGCCAGGATCCGGTCGGCACAGTCGGGATCGACTCGCTTCAGGATCTCCCGCCCCAACCCGGCCAGATCCTTCGGGTCGAACGTGCCCGCTTCCTTCACCAGCAACTGCTCGGCCTCGACCCGCTTCTCCAGCCCCGCCTCCGCGGGAAGCTTGCGCACCGAACGCGCGATCACGTCGGCGTGATCGGCGGACAGTCCGCCAGCAGCAAGAGCCTCCCGCGTCGAAGACAGCTGGCTGTCCAGGTCGCGGGCCAACTTCACCGCCCGACCCGCCTCTTCGGGCCGCAACCGCACCGGCTCGACAACCACGCCGCTGTGTTCGCCCCACCAACAGACTTCGCGACCTCACGTCGGTCAGCTTCCCGCACCGCTGACAAGAACTCTGCCTGAACCTGCGCGACCAACCCTTGCAGGTCGGCCAGGTAGTCGCCGAGCTCATCCGTCGACATCGACCACGAACCTATGCTGGACATGCCGTCCAACGCCGCGCGCATCCGACCCACCAACACCGCGTTGCGATGCTGCGGCGGGACCCCCGTGGTCGACGTCATGATCCAAACCTAGACCAGACCACCGACAACCATCGGGCCGACGAGCGGCACCAGAGCCCAACAAGACAAGGGGATCCTCAGCCTCGCCGGGCATCCCTCCCGGAAGGAGTAGGCGGTATCGAGATGCCCGCCCCACACCCTGCACTCATCGTGGGCAGCTACAGCTTGCTGCGGGTCGTTCCGGATCTCGCGCCGCACCTCGCGAGCGCGTTCGTTGCCGGCCAGCCGAGCGGCCAGGTCGACCGAATGTCACTCACCGACACTGCGCGCGACAGGAAGCCGAAACCCAACAAAACAAGGGGATCCTCAGCCTCGCTGAACATCCCACCCGAGACGGTCCACAGCCCCGAGGACGCGCCGACCTACGCCTTAGTGATGGCTCGCATAGTGTGCCGCAAGGATGTCCTTGCCCCAGTCGTTGGCGAGGTCCCGCCAGACGGAGTGGATGTGGTTGGCGTCGTCCTGCGTGTTGTCGTACTCGACCAGGAAGGTCGGACCGCTGACGCGGTAGTAGTGTCCACGGCCCCGCTCGGACGAGCCCGCCCAGGCAAACTGCACGGCGCCGAGGTCGGCGTCGAGCACCGCCTGCCAGCACTGCTCGGCGTATCCCATCGGCGCCCGGTCGAAGTAGCGCCGGACGAGCCGCTCCAGCAGGTCACGCTGGCACGCCGACATGTTGGCATGTGCAAGTCCACCCGTCAGCTGCTCGCGCGTGACCACCGGGTCGAAGCGGGTCTCGATGTCGTCGGGCGCGGTGTCGCCGACGATCGCGACCGAACGCTGTGCGGGTTCGAGTTCGGCCAGCAGGGCGCGCGCCAGGTCCTCCTCGTCGACGAGGGTGCGCAGCCCCTTGTGCGGGCCTTCGAGGACCATGGCTGGCTCGGCTCCGAAGAAGCTCGGAGTGACCGCGAACGTCCCGCCGGCGATCGTGACGTGGACCGCGAGATGGTGGCCGTTGACCCGCCACGCCCATGGCGCCTCGCCGCCAGGTTCGCCGAGAATCCGTACCCAGTAGCGATCTCCGTCAAGGTCGTCGGACCCCGTAGCAAGCTGTCGGCGGATACGTTCGATCCCGATCACGTCCCGGGCCGTCCGCGCACCCACCTCGCTGCAGCCGGCGTCGAGCAGTTCCAACGCCAACGGACGTTGCTTCGCGTTGAGCTCCACCATCGACAGCCCGGGCCGCGCTCCCGGGAGGTAGGTCCACTCGCGGTGGTCGGGTACGTCGAACGGCGCGGTGGCGACGTCCGACTGCACACTGTCGAGCGAGGCCAGGAAGGCCCTCGCGGCCTGGGTCATCTGCTCTACCGGCTCCATGTGCTACTCCCTTCCGGCTCGACTCTAAGCCACGACGTACGACGGCCCGAAGCGTCATGGGCATGGCAGGCTGGAGCATGTGAGCGAGCAGGCAGGACGTAGCGAGCAAACCGGAGGTAGCCAGCGCGGAGAAGGTAGCGAGCACGCAGGACGTAGCGAGCACGCAGGAGCTAGCCAGCAGGTAGGAGGTACGACCGTGCCGCCCGGTCTCACCCGCGCCGCCGTCAGCGCGACCGTGCACTGCCTGACCGGGTGTGCGATCGGCGAGGTCCTCGGCATGGTGATCGGCACCGCCCTCAGCTGGCCCAACCTGGCCACCGTGGTGCTCTCGATCGTGCTGGCCTTCGTGTTCGGCTACTCCCTGACGATCGGGCCGGTGCTCCGCGCCGGTGTGGCCTTCGGCGCGGCGGTCTCGGTTGCCCTGGCGGCGGACACCGTTTCCATCGCCGTGATGGAGATCGTCGACAACGCGGCGATGCTGCTCATACCCGGAGCCATGGAGGCGGGACTCAGCAGCTGGTTGTTCTGGGCGAGTCTCGCGGGGTCACTGGCTTTGGCGTTCGTGGTCACGGTGCCGGTCAACCGATGGCTGATCGGCCGCGGCAGGGGGCACGCCGTCGCGCACCAGTTCCACCACGGCCGACAGGGACCCCACCACTGAACGACTCCACCACAGGACGACTCCACCACGCAACGTCCCCAGTCCCGAACGACCCGACCCGGCCCGGCGAGGACACCGGCGCCGCCTACGACGTGCGCTGGTCCGGCACCGCGGAGTCCCCGGTGAGGTACGGGTCGATCAGCTGGAGCAGCCAGTCGACGTCCACCGGCTTCGTCACGTAGTCCGTCGCCCCGGAGGCGATGCTCTGCTCGCGGTCGCCCTTCATCGCCTTGGCGGTCACGGCGATCAGGGGCAGGTCGCGGTACTTCGGCATCTTCCGGATGGTCGCCATCGTGGCGTTGCCGTCGAGCTCCGGCATCATCACGTCCATCAACACGAGGCGGATGTCGCTGTTCTGCTCCAGCGCGTTGATTCCCGCCACACCGTTCTCGACGCACAGGGGATTCAGCCCATGCATTTCCAGCGCGGTCGAGAGGGCGTAGACGTACCTCGGGTCGTCGTCGACGACGAGCACCTTCTGGCCCTGGAACTGTTGCGGTTTCGGCCCGTGCCGCTCGTCCGGAGCCGACTCGGGCAGGACACCGGCGTACGCCGCGACCGCCTCGTCGACGGTGAGGCCGGGTTGGGCCGGGGCCGGCGCGGGCGCCTGCGTCGACGCCTGCTCCTCACGGTCGGTCGCTTCCTCCGCCGCGACTCTGTCGACAGCCCGCATCTCGTCCGAGACCAGGCCGGCCGGAAGGGGTTCCATTCCCGACGCGGTCACCGCGACACTCGCGGGGTACTCCCCCGCGGGCAGGCAGAGGGTGAACGTACTTCCCTTGCCCGACTCGCTGTAGACCTGCAGCTCACCACCGAGCAGGCGGGTCAGCTCGCGGCTGATCGAGAGTCCCAGACCGGTGCCGCCGTACTTCCGGCTCGTCGTACCGTCGGCCTGCTGGAACGCCTCGAAGATGAGGGCCAGCTTGTCGCCGGGGATTCCGATGCCGGTGTCCTCGACGACGAACGCGACGCGGGACCGCGCCGCCCGCAACGTGGGGGTGGTCACCTCGGACGGGTGGGCCGTACGGATGTGCAGCCGGACGGCACCGGCGTGGGTGAACTTCACCGCGTTGGACAGCAGGTTCCGCAGGATCTGCTGCAACCGGTGCCGGTCGGTCTGCAGGCTCGACGGCACCTCCGGCGCCACGCTCACCGCGAACTCGAGGCCCTTGTCGACGGCCATCGGCCGGTACAACGAGTCGACATAGCCGACGAGCCCTTCCACCGACACCGGGATCGGCAACATCTCCATGTGGCCTGCCTCCACCTTGGCCAGGTCCAGCACGTCGTCGATCATCTGCAGCAGGTCGCTGCCGGCCGAGTGGATGGTCTCGGCGAACTCGATCTGCTGCGGCGTCAGGTTGTGCTCGAGGTCGTCGGCCAGCAGCTTGGCGAGGATCAGCGCGCTGTTCAACGGCGTCCGGAGCTCGTGCGACATGTTGGCGAGGAACTCCGACTTGTACGTCGACGCCATCGAGAGCTGCCGGGCCCGTTCCTCGAGCTCCTGGCTGGCCTGCTCGATCGCGATGTTCTTGATCTCGATGTCGCGGTTCTGGCTGGCCAACAGCCCCGCCTTCTCGGCGAGTTCGGTGTTGGAACGCTGCAGTTCGTCCTGCTGTTGCTGGAGCTGTTCCGACCGGGCGCGCAACTCCTGCGCGAGCCGTTGGGACTCGCCGAGGAGTGCTTCGGTACGCGAGTTGGCGACGATCGTGTTGACGTTGACGCCGATCGTCTCCTTGAGCTGTTCCAGCAGGTCCTGGTGGACGGCGGTGAACTCCTTCACCGACGCCAGCTCGATCACGCCGAGGGTCTGCCCCTCGAAGAGCACGGGGACGAGGATCACGTTGGCGGGGGTGACGGTGCCCAGACCGGCGGAGATCCTGATCTGGTTGTACGCGCCCGCCATCAGGATGGTCTTCTTGTCCGCGGCGGCCTGGCCCACCAGGGACTCGCCGAGCCGGAACGTCGCGGTCGGACCCTCCGCGAAGGCCTCCGGCGGTGCGCCGTAGCTGGCCGTACGTTCGAGGATGACCTCGGTTTCCCCGGCCGGGCTCGCGAGGTAGAAGCCGCCGTACTGTGCGGACACCAGCGGTGCGAGCTCGCTCATGATCAGCGACGACAACGCCGTCAGGTCGTGGTGTCCCTGCATCAGCCCGGAGATGCGGGCCAGGTTGGTCTTCAGCCAGTCCTGCTCGAGGTTGGTCCGGGTGGTCTCCTTGAGGTTCGCGATCATCTGGTTGATGTTGTCCTTGAGCTCGGCCACCTCGCCGGACGCGTCCACGGTGATCTGCCGAGTCAGGTCGCCTTCGGTGACGGCGGTCGCGACGGCGGCGATCGCGCGTACCTGCGACGTGAGGTTGCCGGCCAGGTGGTTGACGCTCTCGGTGAGCCGCTGCCAGGTCCCGGAGACGCCGACGACCTCGGCCTGGCCGCCGAGCTTGCCCTCCGTGCCCACCTCGCGAGCCACCCTGGTGACCTCGGAGGCGAAGCCCGACAGCTGGTCCACCATCGTGTTGATCGTGTTCTTCAGCTCGAGGATCTCCCCCCGCGCGTCGACGTCGATCTTCTTCGACAGGTCGCCCTGCGCTACCGCGGTGGTGACCTGGGCGATGCTGCGGACCTGGCTCGTCAGGTTGTTCGCCATGAAGTTGGTGTTGTCGGTGAGGTCCTTCCAGGTGCCGGCGACGTTGGGCACCCGCGCCTGTCCGCCGAGGATGCCTTCGGTGCCGACCTCGCGGGCGACCCGGGTGACCTCGTCGGCGAACGTACGAAGCGTGTCGACCATGCCGTTGATGGTCTCGGCGAGTGCGGCCACCTCGCCCTGCGCCTCGACGGTGATCTTCTTGCTCATGTCGCCGCCGGCGACGGCGGTCGCGACGGTGGCGATGCTGCGGACCTGGCCGGTGAGGTTCTCCGCCATGATGTTGACGTTGTCGGTGAGGTCCTTCCACGTGCCCGCAACTCCACGGACCCGGGCCTGACCCCCCAACCTGCCTTCGGTGCCGACCTCGCGGGCGACGCGGGTCACCTCGTCCGCGAAGGCGGACAGCTGGTCGACCATCGTGTTGATGGTGTTCTTCAACGCCGAGATCTCACCACGGGCATCGACATCGATCTTCTGGCTCAGGTCTCCCCGCGCCACCGCCGTCGTCACCTGGGCGATGCTGCGGACCTGGTCGGTGAGGTTGGCGGCCATGAAGTTCACCGAGTCGGTCAGGTCACGCCACGTTCCACCCACACCAGGCACCTGCGCCTGCCCACCGAGCCGACCGTCCGTACCCACCTCACGGGCGACACGGGTCACCTCGTCCGCGAAGGCGGACAGCTGGTCGACCATCGTGTTGATGGTGTTCTTCAACGCCGAGATCTCACCACGGGCATCGACATCGATCTTCTGGCTTAGGTCTCCCCGCGCCACCGCCGTCGTCACCTGGGCGATGCTGCGGACCTGGGCCGTGAGGTTGGCGGCCATGAAGTTCACCGAGTCGGTCAGGTCACGCCACGTACCACCCACACCAGGCACCTGCGCCTGCCCACCGAGCCGACCGTCCGTACCCACCTCACGGGCGACACGGGTCACCTCGTCCGCGAACGAGGACAGCTGGTCCACCATCGTGTTGATCGTCGACTTCAGCTCCAGGATCTCCCCACGCGCGTCGACGTCGATCTTCTGGCTCAGGTCGCCCTTCGCCACCGCCGTCGCCACCTGGGCGATGTTGCGCACCTGGCCGGTCAGGTTCGCCGCCATGAAGTTCACCGAGTCGGTCAGGTCACGCCACGTACCGGCGACCCCCGGCACCTGCGCCTGCCCACCGAGCCGACCGTCCGTACCCACCTCACGGGCGACACGGGTCACCTCGTCCGCGAACGAGGACAGCTGGTCCACCATCGTGTTGATCGTCGACTTCAGCTCCAGGATCTCCCCACGCGCATCGACGTCGATCTTCTGACTCAGGTCACCCCGCGCCACCGCCGTCGCCACCTGGGCGATGTTGCGCACCTGACCCGTCAGGTTCGCCGCCATGAAGTTCACCGAGTCGGTCAGGTCACGCCACGTACCCGCCACTCCCGGCACCTGCGCCTGCCCGCCCAGCCGGCCATCGCTGCCGACCTCACGTGCCACCCGCGTCACCTCGTCCGCGAACGACGACAACTGGTCCACCATCGTGTTGATCGTCGACTTCAGCTCGAGCATCTCGCCCGACACCTCGACCGAGATCTTGCGGCTCAGGTCACCACGCGCGACCGACTTGGCTACCTGGGACACGTCACGTACCTGCGCGGTCAGGTTGCCGGCCATGAAGTTCACCGAGTCGGTCAGATCACGCCAGGTACCCGCCACTCCCGGCACCTGCGCCTGACCACCGAGGCGTCCGTCGGTGCCGATCTCGCGCGCCACCCGCGTCACCTCGGACGAGAACAACGACAGCTGGTCGAGGAGCCCGTTCACGGTGGTGCTCAGGCCGTCCAGCTCACCGTCGGATGAGGGCTGGCCGGCCACGTGGAACGACATCCGCTGGGACAGGTCGCCCTCGGCGACCGCCGCGAGTACCCGGCTGAGCTCGGTCGTGGGCCGCAGCAGGTCCTCGATCATCGCGTTCACCGCGTTCGCCGCGACCGACCATCCGCCGCGGTCGTCGTCGATCTGCACCCGTTCGCTCAGGTGGCCCTCGCGGCCCGCGGCCTCCCGGACCCGCATGAGCTCGCCCACCAGGTCCTGGTCCCGTTCGGCGATCTCGTTGAACGCCTCTGCGAGCCGGGCGGTGACGCCGTCACCGACGACCGGGACACGGCGGCGGAAGTTGCCGTCCCGCATGTCCTCCATGGCGCTCAACAGGCGTTCGAGGGCGATGTCCTGCCCAGGGGACGACTGTTTCCCGTCTTGGTTGCCCTCCCGCGCGGTGCTCTCCGGCTTCGTGGCACTCCGACGCGGACGTGTTGTGGAATCAGTCACCGCAGTCTCCGAATATCTCGACCAGCGTGGTCTCGCATGGTCACCGAGATGGCTCGTGGCGCGGGCCGTACTCTCGGTTCGCAGCAGTGAAAAGCGACCTTCTCTGGCGTGCGAGGTGCTGCCGGCCCGCCCTGCGCCGTGGGCCCGGCCGGCAGCGAACGTCCGGAGTGCATGAGAGCGGACGGCTTCGTGCGGCCTACCGTGTTCGCGCACGATGCCACTGCGAATGTCCTCATGATCATTACCCTGAGACGCGCGTCGCCAGTATGAGAAGTCCTTCTGCCGCTCGGTGTCGGCTCCCCCTGAGAGCCGCTACACCGTCCGGTTCTGACCAGACCGGACCCACTACCTGCCGGCACAGGGCCGAAAGTCCCTGACCTTTCGGGACCTCCGGCGAATCGAGTTCCGATGCCGTCAGGGCGGGATATTCCGCTGCGCACAATCCGCGCACGTGACCCAGGTCGGGCGGGCGAACACCAGCGATTCGGCAGCGCCATTGCATTCGTGGGAAGGCGGCTTCGCCTTCACATTCAGGCGAACGAAGCCCTTCTTACGAAAGCTCGGCCGATGAACGCACTGGTTGGCCGGGCGGGGCGGCCAGCAGTTCGTTGAGCTCGACGTAGTCGACCGCGTCGATCAGCGCGGCAGACCAGGTGCCCGTCGCCAGGACCTCGCGGGCGACCGAACGGAAGAGCCCGTACGCCGCCTGGGCGATCGCCGACCCGAGACTGACGCGGGCGACGCCGAGCGCCGCGAGCTCCGCGGTGGTTGGAGCGCCGGGGCCGACCATGATGTTGAGCGGCGCCTCCACGCCGGCCGCGAGCGCGCCGACCGTTCGCGGTTCGGTGACGCCGGGGACGAAGATCCCGTCGGCGCCGGCCGAGAGGTACGCAGCCGCCCGGTCCAGCGTGGCCCGAAGCCGGGTCGCCGGGTCGCCGGCCTGCAGGAGATACGTGTCGATCCGCGCGTTGACGAACAACGGCACGCCGAACGCGTCGGCCGCCCTTCTGGCCGCGGTGATGCGCTCACACTGCTCGCGCGTAGGCCGTTCGGCATCCTCGAGGTTGACGCCCACGGCACCGGCCGCGAGCACCTGGGTGACGGTCTCGGCGACGCCCTCGGCACGACTCGCATAGCCAGCCTCGATGTCGGCGGTGACCGGGACGCCGACCGCGGCGACGATCCGGGTCAGGTGCTCGACGGAGCGGTCGCGGCCGAGCTGGCCGCCGTCCGGCGCACCGAGGCTCCACGCAACGCCGGCGCTGGTGGTGGCGACAGACGGCGCACCGGACTCCTCGGCGAGCCGGGCAGTGGCGACGTCCCAGACGTTGGGGAGCACGAGGGGGCGCGTCGGAGCGTGCAGCGAACGGAAGAGGCGGGCCCGGTCTGCCTGGTTGCTGGTCATGATCGCCAGTCCAGCACCCGGGCAGCGACCGGCGCTGGCGAGATGACGACACGTACGTCACTCGTCGCGGTGGTGTCGCTTTCTCGCTAGCCCGGACTGCGAAGGCGGGGGATGCTGGGAAGCATGTACGAAGATGTCGACCGATGTGTGCGGGCAGTCCAGTCCAAGGACGCCCGCTTCGACGGTTGGTTCTTCACGGCCGTGCTGACCACCGGGATCTACTGCCGGCCGAGCTGCCCGGTGGTGCCACCCAAGGTGCAGAACATGCGCTTCTACCCGAGCGCCGCGGCGGCCCAGCAGGCGGGGTTCAGGGCGTGCAAACGGTGCCGGCCGGACGCGAGTCCCGGATCTCCTCGGTGGAACGAGCGCGCGGACCTGGTGGCCCGGGCCCTCCGGCTGATCGCCGACGGCGTGGTCGACCGCGACGGCGTGCCCGGTCTCGCCGCCCGCCTCGGCTACAGCGTGCGCCAGCTCCAGCGCCAGCTGCACGCCGAACTCGGCGCCGGACCGCTCGGCCTGGCTCGGGCCCAGCGCGCCCAGACCGCCCGGCTGCTGATCGAGACGACCGGCGTACCGATGGCCGACATCGCCTTCGCGGCGGGCTTCTCAAGCGTACGAACGTTCAACGACACCGTGCACGAGGTCTTCGGACTCACGCCCACCGAACTGCGGGCCAGGCGCTCGCGACGGCAGCCCGTCGCGGCGCAGGGAGCGCTGGCCCTGCGGTTGCCGTTCCGCGAGCCGTTGGACGCGGACAGCCTCGTGGCCCCGCTGGCCGAAGCAGCCGTGCCAGGAGTGGAGGAATGGCGCGACGGGGCCTACCGGCGGACGTTGCGGCTGCCCCACGGGCACGGTCTCGTGACGCTCCGCCCACTGCCCGGACACATCGACTGCCGGTTGACCCTGACCGACCTGCGTGACCTGTCCGCCGCCATCACCCGGTGCCGGTGGTTGCTCGACCTCGACGCCGACCCCGTTGCGGTCGACGAGTTGCTGCGAGCGGACGCGGCACTCGCTCCCCTGGTGGACAAGCGTCCTGGCCGCCGGGTGGTGCGCACCGTCGACGCCGCGGAGTTCGCCCTCCGCGCCGTGCTCGGGCCACCCGGGGCCAGGTCCGTCCGCGGATCCGCCGCCGGTCTGGCGGCCGACCATGGTGCGCCCGTGGCCGATCCGGGTGGCGGCCTCACCCACCTGTTTCCCGACCCGGCCACGCTGGCCGCTCTCGACCCGGCGACGCTGGCAGTCCCGCGTGCGCGGCAGCGGGCGTTCGCCGCGTTGGCCAGCGCGTTGGCCAACGGCGACATCGACCTCAGCGTCGGGAGTGACTGGCACCGGGCGCGCGCTCTCCTCGCGGATCTCCCCGGCCTCGGCGCCACGACCGTCGAGACGATCGCCCTGCGCGCGCTGGGCGATCCCGATGCGTTCGTACGCACCGATCGCGTGCTGCTGCGAGGTGCCCGCGCCGCGGGCCTCCCCTCCACGCCGGCGGCTCTGACGAACCACGCCGCCGCCTGGCGGCCGTGGCGCGCCTACGCGGCGCAGTACCTGACCGAGACCCGACCGGTACGCGCACGGAGGCAGGTGGAGACCTGACCGCGGGCGCGGCGCAAACCCTGTGCTTGCGCGCCACTCCTCGCCGGCGCAGGCTGGAAGAAGGAAGTCCTGGGGAATGGGGGATATCCCATGGTCAGTACCAGTCACGAACAGAAATCTCATTCGTTTCTACAGAAGCCGGGCGTTCGCCGGATTGCCGGATTCGCGGTGATCGCGGTCGTCGCGTTGATCTTCATCTTCCAGAACACCACCGAGACGACGGTCCGGCTGCTCATCCCCGAAGTGACGATGCCCTTGTGGGGCGCCCTTCTGATCGCCTGGGTGCTCGGCCTGCTCGCCACCATGTTCACGCTGCGGCGCCGTCGCTGACCGCCAGCCTCGGTCTGCGGCCGAGGCGCCGCCGCCGCCGTCGTCGTCGCTCAGCGGAAGGCCGAGCGGTTCAGCTGAGAGGGGGGCGCCAGACCTGGGCCGCCTGTTCATAGGAGTAGGCCAGGCCGAGCAGGCGTGCCTCCGCGTACGCCGTGCCGAGCAGTGTCATGCCGATCGGGTTCCCGGTGTCCGGGTCGTAGCCGATCGGGACCGCGACGGAGGGGTACTGCGCACGGGCCCCGATGCTCGACGAACCGCTGCCGATGAAGGCGATCGCATCGAGGTCCCGGCTCTCGAGGACCGAGTCGATCCGTTCCCGTGCGGTGGCGATGCCCTCGTCCCGGTTGGCCTCGTAACGTCTTCTCGCGACCAGATCGTTCAGGTCGATGTCGTTGGCCGCCAGCAACCGGTCCTGGCCGTACCTGATCGCACCGTCATCGGCGTGGGCCCGGTTGAACCGCACGATGTCCGCGAGGTCACGCATCGGCGCGTCCGCCGGCAGCCGGCGCAGATAGCCGTTCAGGTCCCGCTTGAACTCGTACGTCAGGATCTCTGGCGGCAGGTCGTCCGTGTGCACCGTCACGTCGACGACGGTTGCGCCCTGCTGCTCGAAGACCTCGGCGGCGGCGGCGAAAGCATCACCCTCGTTGTCCTCCGGCGAGCTCGCGAGGCCGATCCGCGCACCGCGCAGGGCCGTGCGTGAGAGCGCCTTCGTGTAGTCGGCGCTGGTGGTTCCGGCCGCGCCTCCGGTCGCCGGGTCCTCCGGATCCCTGCCCACCAACGCGGTCAGCAGGATCGCCGCATCCGAGACCGAGCGGGCCATCGGGCCGGGGGTGTCCTGGGTGGCGGCAATGGGAACGATCCCAGTCCTGCTGGCCAGACCCACGGTGGGTTTCACCCCGACCAGGGAGTTGACCACCGCGGGACTGAGAATCGACCCGAACGTCTCCGTCCCGACGGTGACGGCGGCGAGTGCGGCGGCCGCTGCCGCCGCCGAGCCCGAGCTGGATCCGCTCGGCGAGAGGTCCTCATCGTAGGGGTTGACGACCTGGCCGCCGAGCGCGCTGTAACCCGACGGCATCCCCCACGTGGTGAAGTTGGCGAACTCGGTGAGGTTCGTCTTGCCGAGGACGATCGCGCCCGCGCGGCGGAGGCGGGCCACGACGTACGCGTCCGACGAGGGCCTGGAGTCCTTCAGGGCAAGGGATCCCGCGGTCGTCGGCATCCCCGCGACATCGATGTTGTCCTTCACCAGCACGGGAACTCCGTGCAGGGGCCCCCTGACCCGGCCGGCTCTCCGCTCGCGATCGGACTGGCGTGCCTGCTCGATCGCTCGCGGGTTCAGGGCGCGTACGGCGTTGAGCCGCGGACCTTTCCGGTCGAGAGTTTCGATGCGGTCGAGGTAGGCATGGACGAGGGAGACCGACGTGACCGTGCCGCGCGACAGGGCTCGGTCGAGAGCGGCCACCGAGGCCCGGTCGAGGTCGAGCGGGAACCTCCTGGTCGACCTGCTCGGCGGGGCGGTCTCGCGCTTCCCGCTGTTCGCTCCCGAACCGCTGGCGTCGTGGGAAGAGCGCCGGTCGGCGTGACGTCTCGTCCCGCCACGTGACGTGGGCGCGTCGCGGGACGGCGCGGCCGCGGAGGCACGTTGATCGTCGACCGCGTCGGGCGCTCCGACGAAGGTCGCGACGCCAAGCAGGGCGGCGGTGACGACCGCGGCCGCCCGTCGCCGAGACGAACACCCGCACCCGCCGGTGTCGCAGCTCAGCACGGATGCGCATCAGCAGAGGCCCTTCCGACGGGAGACCGGCCGGACGGCCCGGGCGGCGCAACGGACAGGGGGTGGATTGTTTCCGCATCGCCCGCGGGGCGTCAATCTCGGTGGGTCACATGGGCGCCATAACGTGACATGTCCTACCGGGGCAGCCCGGTTGTCACGACGCGAGCGCGGCGGCGTTCGTGCAGTAGCGCGCCAGCGCCTCGGGATCGAGCGTCAGCCCGAGACCGGGCTCGGTGGGAATGGCGAGCATGCCGTCGGCATCGAGGGGCCATCCGCCGACGGCGATCTCGTCGACGTACGGCGAGCCGGTGATGTACTCGACGAGGTCGGTGTCGGGAAGCGCCGAGGCGAGCTGCAGGTCGGCGGCGAGACCCGACGGCGGTGTTCCAGCCGTGCGGGATGAAGCGGACGCCGTGCTCCTGCGGCCATCCAGCCGATCCGGCGCTCCTCGCTCGATGCCGCCGACCTTGGTGACGTCGGGCTGGACGATGTCGAAGCGCGCCCGCGTCGAGCCACGGCAGGAAGCCTGGCGGCGGGTGAGCACCTCGCCGCCGGCGATCGGCACGGGCGACGGCGTCGCGAGCTGCGACGAAGTCGTCGAGCGCGTCGGGCGCAGCGCCTCCTCGAACCAGGCCACGTCGTAGTCGGCGAGCATCCGCGCCGTGCGCAGCGCCCATTTGAAGCCGTGCGGCCAGAAGGCGTCGCTGCCGCCGGCGTCGACGACGAGCAGGGCGTCGGCGCCGACCGCCTCGCGGGCCGCGCGGACGATCTGCCTCGTCCAGTCGCGGCGCTGCGCACGGCCGAACGGGCCCCAGCCGATCTTGAACGCCGAGAAGCCCTGAGCCCGCGGAGCGAGCGCAGGTGCTCGGCGAGCTTCGCCGGCTCGTCCATCAGCAGCGAGGCGTAGGGGCGTACGCGCTCGCGGTAGCGGCCGCCGAGCAGCCGCCCGACGGGCTGCCCCGTCGCCTTGCCGAGGATGTCCCACAGCGCGATGTCGATGCCGCTGATCGTGTGCGTGAGCGCTCCGCCGCGGCCCAGCCAGAAGGTGTTCTGGTGCAGCTTTTCGCTGACGCGCTCCGGTTCGAGCGCGTTCTCGCCCCGATGCAGAGCGGCTCCAGCACCTCCAGGCGACGCGCGCACCAGCGCCTCGTTGGTGAAGACGCTGCCGAGCCCGGTGACGCCCTCGTCGGTGTGGACGGCGACGAGCGTGTGGACGCTGTCGTCGGGTCCAGCTCGTTGCTCCACCCGCCGTCGGGAGTGCCGCCACGCAGGCCCCCGACCCTGATCTCCTTGATGTGCAGGTCCATCGGTCTCGTCACCACCCGTTCCAGGGCTTGGGTCCGCCCTCGTGTTGGCTCTGTCGCTCGTCCATCGGCCAGCCGCGCCACTCGTCGACCACCTCGATCAGCCGGTCGACCGCGGCCTCGAACAGGACGCGGCCCTTCTCGGCGGTGGCGGCCGTGGGGTCGCCGTGGACGCCGGTCGTCGTCCAGCGTCCCCAGTAGTCGGCGAACCGGACGGGGTACTCGGGAACGCTGTCGGAGCTGAGATAACGGCCGCGGACGTCGTCACCGCGCACGGCCTCGTCCATGCGTACGCGCTCAGGGGCCAGGTGGAGGTAGAGCGATGTCTCGAGCTCGTCGGCGTGGGCCACGACGTCGGTCTCACGAATCTCCTCGAACGCCTGGCGGGCAAGGGCGAAGTAGTTGACGGCCGCACAGAGGGACGTGCGTCGTCAGGACCGTCTTGCGCGCCACCAGGTCGACGAGCGGCGTGTTGGAGCCGTGCCCGTTGACGATGAGGATCTTGCGAAAGCCGTGGTAAGCAAGGCTCTTCGTGATGTCGAGGCAGAACGCCACGAACGTCTCCGGCTCGATGTGGATCGTGCCAGGGAAGTCGATGTGGTGGAGGTTGAGCCCGTACGACACCGGAGGAAGGACGACCACCCGGTCGGTCACCCGGCGACCGACCTCGAGGCAGACGGACTGAGCAAGGAACGCGTCCACGTCGAGCGGCAGGTGACGCCCGTGCTGCTCGGTCGCACCCGTAGGGAGCACGGCCACCCGTTCCTGCGCGAGCGCGATGTTGACCTGGGGCCAGGTGAGGCGGTCGAAGCGGTACTCGTCGAGGACGCTCATCCGTCCGAGGCTAGCGGCGCCCGTCCGGCAGCGGAACCGCACAGGCACGAGCGATCATGCCCGTGTCCCAGTAGAACGGGCGGATCTCGGTGATGCGGTCCCCTTCCCCCTCCACGGCAATCGCCTGCAGAATCGGAAACTCGACCTGCTCACCGCTCGCGCGCGCCCGCGCACGGACGTGCGTGTGGACCACGAGCTTGGTCTCGGTCGCGATGAACTCCTGCTCCAGCAGGTCGAATGTCTCCCACGTCTCGGCCATGGCGAGGAAGAACCGCTCCATGCCTTCGTGGCCACGCCACGTCCCTCCGTACGGCAGCGACTCGGCTTGGTACAGCACGACATCGGGCGCGAAGTACGGCGCGAGGAGGGCGAAGTTCGCCCTACCCGGGCCTCCGGCGGCAAGGTAGTCCTGCTCCGCCGCGTACATGCCCTGCAGGACCGAGAGCGCGTTCGTCGATTCCGTCATCTCGCCAGCATGGGCGACGACTGGCTGGTCGCGCTGGCGGCGATCGGACCTGTACCTGCCGCGGCTGATCAGGCTGAGGTCAGTAGCTGAAGTTGATGGCTGAGCTGAACGCCTGACGTGGCTTCTGTGCGTCGCAGGATGGCAGGAAGATGCCTTCAAAACAAGGCGTTCTCTCGACTACGGAAGTGGGCGAGAGCGCTATGATCGTACGTATGTTCGATCATGATTCGCCTGCGGGCGTGGAGGCGTTGGCCGTGGCCATACCCGGGCCGCAGCTGGCCGCGACCCTGGCCGGCATCGACACCACGCAGGTGAACGGGCACGCCCGGGTGATCGTGATGCAGGCCTGGGAACGGTTGGCGTCGTGGGCGTCGACGCGGATGTACGAGACGATGGCGGGCGCACGTCGCCCGCTCACCCATGTGCGACATCGACTCCCCACCTGAACTCTCCGCCCACTTCGGTGAGTCCGCCCCGGAGGTCGGCGCGGCGTTGGGCCTGTCACCGGGTTCGGCCGATCGAGAACTCTCCTTCGCGTACGAGTTGACCGAACGCCTGCCAGCCACCCGCACCGCGCTGGAGGCCGGGCAGCTCAACCTCGGCCAGGCCCGGGAGATCGCCACCGAGACCTACTTCCTCTCGCCGGAGCTGGCGCGGGCTGCCGAGGTGTCCATCCTGAACCGGGCATCCGGCCTGACCCGCCAACAGCTCGCCCGGCGGCTACGAGCAAGAGCGCTCGCGCTGGACCCCGACGGAGCCGAGAAACGCCGCCAGGACGCCCGCCGCGGACGACACGTCAGACTCGACGCCGGCATCGACGGCACCGCGCACCTGACCGGATGTGACCTGCCGCTGGTTGAAGCCGCCGCCGCCCGATCCTTCGTCAGAGGGCTGGCCACCAAGGTCCACGCCGACCGCGACACACCGGCGGCTGGTGGTGGACCCACACCGAAGGCAGCAACCCCACCACCCAGAGCCCACTCGGGCACACCTACCGGTGCGCCGCCCCCAGCCTGCTACCCGGCGCAGGACCACCCGGCGCAGGACCACCCGGCGCAGGGCCACAAGGAGAGACAGAGCCGGAAGGCACCCGTCGTTCAGTGCTCGCGCAGAGCCTCGCCGTCGTGAGCGCGGTCGGGCAACCTCGTGCACGTACTCAGGAGGAAGCCGGAAGCCCCTTCTGACCGGCGCATGCTCACGTCCGCCTGGCGTGCGGAGCCGTCATCCGGTCGACGAGTTCGGGCTGCGCCACCTGCAACCGTTGCGGTGGAAGGCCCTGGACGATCGCCTCGAGATCGTCGACGACCATCTCGCCGAGCTGCCAGAGCCCTTCGCGCACCGACCCTGCCCGGTGTGCCGACAGCACCACGCCCGGCGTCCGGCGGATCGGATGGTCCGCCGGGAGCGGCTCCTCGGGAAAGACGTCGACCGCCGCCCTGAACCGTCCGGCACCCACCAGCGCGGTCAACGCGTCGAAGTCGACGACGTGTGCACGGCTCACCAACACGAGCGTCGCGCCCGGGCTGATCAGCTCCAGCAGGTCGCGCGACAGCAGGGCGTGGTTCTCGGACGTGGGCGCCGCGAGGACGAAGATCACCCGCGAGGACGACAGGAGGGTTCGCAGGGAGACCGGCTCGACACCCTGGCGCCGTAGGAAGCCCGCCCCCAGCCAGGGATCGTAGGCCGAGATCGCACAGTGGAACGGCGCGAGCAGCTCCTTCAGGCAGCGGGCGATGCTGCCGAAGCCGACGAACCCGACCGGCTGGTCGTACAACTGGAACGACGTCTCGTTGCCCGCGTGCAGCCAGCGTTCCTCGCCGGCGCGCATGGCGGCGTCACCGGCCACGATCTCGCGGCAAGACGCCAGCGCGAGTCCCAGCGCCATCTCGGCCACCTGCGGTCCGAACGCCGGCGCCGCGGACAGGACTCGAATGCCGCGGACGCGGAAGTCCTCGTAGTCCAGGTCGCGCGGGAAACTGCCGGAGAGGTCGACGAGCGCGCGAAGTGCGGGCACGGCGTCAGGCAGCCGCCCGTACCGCCAGCCCGAGGTCACCACCGCCGTCGCCTCCGCCAACGCCTCCCGCGCCGCGTCGACGGGCATGGGCTCGTCCTGACCCCAGACCACCTCCACGGTCTCGTGCAGCCGGCCGAGATCGGAGTCCGAGAAGATCTCCGCCATCGTCCTGAAGTGCGGGTCGACCACTACGCGCGCCTTCTGGTCCACGTCTGCCACGCCCCTTCACACCCGAGGGACCCAAGTGTGGCAAACCCGCAGCGGCTGTGGGACGTACGAGCGCCGCGAGCCCTACCGCTCCAGGCGCGCCGGCTCCGCTGTCACCGTCTCGATGTCGTCGGCGGCGGCGTGCAGAAGGTGATGCGCGAGTTCCGAGAGCGCGCGGGCCGCGGCCAGCTCGTCACCGATCTCGGGGACGTTCCGGTCGATCGGGTTGAGTCGTGCCGTGCCGACGCCCCGGAGGCCGGGCCGGTCCGCCGTCACCAGCCGCGCCACCGCGCGGGTCTTGTTCTCGTGTTCGTCGATGGAGACCTCGATGTTCCAGCGTTTCGCGGCCGTCATCCAGATCGCCTCCTCGCTCCTCGTGGGTGTCAGGCTCCGTCTGTAGCTCCGCTTTCCGCACCCCTTTCCGCGCTCGTCTCCGCGCCAGTCTCCGCACTCGCCTCTGTGCCCGACTCCGGAGCAAGCGCGACCGCCGGCGGGATCACGATGACCGGACACTGCGCATGGTGGACCAGCGCCTGGCTGACCGATCCCAGCAGCAGGCCGGCGAATCCGCCGCGGCCGCGCGCCCCCACGACCACCAGGGCAGCGTGCCTGGACAGGTCGACCAGTGCGCCGCCCGGATGCCCGGAGAGCATCCGCTCCTCGATCGGAGTGTCGGGATACCTTCGGCGCCACCCGGCCAGGGCCCGGTCGAGCAGCGTGAGTTTCGCGGGCGTACGAGCGAGCAACCGGCGCAGCCCTGCGGTGGCGCCACGACGACCGATGTGGACGGCGAGCAAGCGGCCCTTCCGCCGGGCGGCCTCCGCCGTCGCCAGCTCGAGCGCGGCCGCGCCGAGCGGGGACCCGTCGATTCCGACGACGACCAGGTGTTCGGGTTGCTCCGGAGGTGGGGTCCCGCGGACGACGACCACGGGTGCGTGCGACCGGGCGACTAGCGCGACGGCGGTGGACCCGGCCAGCGTGTCGGCGACCGCGCCGAGACCAGAGGAACCGACGACGACGTACGCCGCCCGCCGGCTCTCCTCGACGAGCATCGGCATCACGAACGCGGTCGCCATCGCCGTGCCGACGTCGATGCCGGGCGCCGCCTCGAGCGCAGCCCGCTCGGCCTCGGCGAGCAGCTCCTTGGCGTGGCCGGTCAGGCCCTCCTCCGGCCCCAGCTGC
Organism: uncultured Actinomycetota bacterium; assembly: GCA_963721745.1. Lineage (GTDB taxonomy): Bacteria > Actinomycetota > Actinomycetes > Propionibacteriales > Actinopolymorphaceae > Thermasporomyces. Next base: position 289,947 of record CAVRKO010000015.1, read on the forward strand.
CAGATGCCGGTGGGTACGCGGAGCAGCGGCCAGGAGAACGCGTGCACGATCCGCAGCGGAACCCCCTGCAGCGCTGCCTCTCGGGCCGCCCAGGCCACCGCGTCCAGGGCACCGTTGGAGCCGTCGGTCCCGACGACCACCGGGCGGGTTCCGGCTCCCGGCATCTCCTCACCTCCGCGATTCGTGGCTGAGGTCGCTTCCCGGCGGCGCGCCGTCGTCGTCGAGGAGGTAGTCGGCCACCGGACGGCGTGGGGTCGGCGGGACCTCGGGCCCGTACCCGAGGCGCAGGACAACCTGGGACGCGGTCCATGCCGTCCGCGGATCGCGTACCAGCCAGTGCAGGTTCTTGTGCTCGATCGGCTGGTTGAGGAGCGAGGCGGCAAGCCCGTACCTGGTCGCGACCAGCAGCACCCGCTGCAACGCCTGGCCGGCCACGAGCCAGTCCGGCGGGGTGTCGTCCGACGTCGACAACACCGCCAGGGTGGGTCGGTCCTCGAATCCCGCCGTCGCCCGTAACCGGTCCTCCGCATCGACCGCCAGGTCCCGCACCGGGCTGGGGCTCCCCGCAGACCGGGGTCCGAGCGACGCCGACGGTACGCCGTCACGCGTACGCTCGCCTCCGACCCACTGCCCTCGCTCGACGATCCGGGCCGGGTCGTCCGCGTCGGCGAACTCCGCGTCGGTGGCCAGGTCGAGCACCATCCTGGTGCGGTAGCCCTCCTTGACCCAGTTGAGTCCCGCGCCCTCGGCGGCAGCGGCCCGTTCGAGCGCGCGCCCGACCTCGGGCGGGATCAGTCGTTCCTCGAACGGCTGCCGGTTCGTACGCCGTCGGGCGAGGAACGGATGCAGCTCGGCCAGGTCCATGCCGTTCGCGAGGTCGGCCCCCACGGTCACTTCGGCGACGAGGTTGGGCCGGTCCGGGTCGGGCAGCAACGCGACCCTGGCTCCCCAGCCGAGCGAGGCGGCGGCCACGCGGAGGTTGAGGACCACCGCTCCGAGCCCGATCAGCGTCATCCGCCCGGACGGGTCCTCGGCGCCGAGCTCCCTCGACGGGTCCCGGTGCACCTCCACGGTGCGCTGCCGGAAGCGGAACCGCCACGGTTGGGTGTTGTGCATCGAAGGAGCCAGGATGCCCGCATCGACGAGGGTTCCGCGTTCGGAGGGACCGAGTTCGTGGGGACGCACGCCACCACCTCCAGTGGCCGGGACCGCAGGTCAGTCCCCAGTGGCAGGTCCTCCCCGCGCCGGCCGACGGCCCTCGGAGCCTTCATGGTCGCCGACGGCGGACGGGCGCGATCACCGGCAACAGTCCCGGCACTGTGCTGCCAAAGTCCTGACTTGGGTACAGATCGAGCCCGGAACCGGTTTCGCCCCTTCCGGCGGCCTTGCGTCCGGCTGCCTCGATATGGGGGAGGTACGTCAGTCAGCCGCACGGCTCAGCCGGGCCGCGTCAGCCGGGCCGCGTCAGCCGGGCCGCGTCAGCCGCGCCGGGCGCGCGCTCTCCGCTTGCCCTCGTGCATGGCCTGCACCCGGGCCACCGGAATCGTGTGTCCCTCGGCCACGAGGTCGGCGGGAAGGGCCTGTGGCTCGGGCATGGCGTCCGCCCACGGGTCGCGGTCGCCGAGCAGGCCCGGCGCGGTGCGTACGGTGAAGTCGGCCGGGGTCACCCGGTCGAGGTCGTCCCAGGAGACGGGGAACGACACCGGCAGCTGCGGCCGCACCCGCGGGCTGTACGCCGCGACCACCGTCGCGCCACCCGACCTGGTCGAGTCGAGGAAGACCTTTCCCTCCCGGTCCTCGCGGATGTAAGCGGTGGTCGCGACCGCCGGGTCGAGCCGTTCGGCACGCGCGGCGATCGCACGGGTGGCTGCGGCCGCATCCGCCGGCGTCTCGCGCGCCAGGGGAACGAACACGTGCACGCCCTTCGCGCCGCTCGTCTTGACGGCGCCCGCGAGACCGGCGTCGGCGAGCGCCTGGCGGACCAGCTTCGCCGCCCGGACCACCGGCCCGAAGTCGTCGCCTTCCGGCGGGTCGAGGTCGAGCACAAGGTGGGTCGGTTGGGACCAGTCGCCGGCGCGGACCAGCGTCGGGTGGTACTCGATCGCCCGCTGGTTGGCGAACCACAGCAACGTCCGCCGGTCGTCGCACAACGCGTACGACACATCTCGCTTGGACGTCTCGGCCCACAGCGACACCGTCCGCACCCACGACGGGGTGTACTTCGGCACGTTCTTCTGCATGAACGGGCCCTGCCCGCGAAGCACCCTGATCACCGACAGGGGCCGCTCGGCGAGCACCGGAAGAATGCGTCCGCTCATCGCGTCGAGGTAGTCGACGAGGTCCCGCTTCGTCACGTCGGATCCGTCGAGAAGCGGTTGGTCGAGGTTCGTCAGGTCCACGCCGTCGCGGGACTCGCCACCCATCACGTCTCCTTTCCGCGGTGCGTCGCCCGCGTTCTGCCGAGAAGGCCTCGCGCCGAGCACGTCGGCTCTCTCTCCCCGCAACGTAGCCTTCGATCCGCCCGCCGCGCTCGCCCGGCTCCGCGTGACGCCTCCACCACGAGCAGTGCCACCGGACTGACCCAATTCCTCACGACTATCCAAGAATTCGCGAACGCCGGAAGCAGTCGCTTTGCTTCGTTGAGGATGGAGGACCTGCGCACTGGCAAGGCGACTGCATGGAGATGAGCAGGATGCGGATGAGAACCTGGTCGTTCCCTTTGGCCATGGGTCTGACCGTGGCGGGGACCATCATTCCTGGTGTCGGACTGCTCGCGGCCGGGCGACGCAAGCTCGGGTTGACAGCACTCGGCGCATTCACGCTTCTGGTCGGCACAACGGTTTACCTGGCAACCGCGGGTCGGCGCACTGTCCTGCACTGGACGGTCCAGCCCGACGCGCTGACCGCGCTCGCGATCGTCCTTCCCCTGCTCGGAGTGGCGTGGGGCGCGATGACGGTGCTGACCTACCAGTCCCTGCGCCCGCGGACGAACGGGACGAGGCGCCGACTGCTCAGCGGATGTGTCGTGGCCGCGCTGGTGCTCGCGACACTCGGCCCGCTGGTCACGGCCGGGCGCTACGCGCTGATCCAGAAGAGCCTCATCCAGGACGTCTTCACGAGCCACGTGGTCGAGACCGGAGCTACACCCGTCGCCGCGCGGTCCGCCCAGTCCACGGGTGCGGGTGCCAAGGCCGCGGGTCCCGGGTCTGCCGCCGGTCCCGCACACACGGCTACCTCGACCAGCACGGCAACGCTCCAAGCCCAGCCGACGCAGGCCGCGACCGCAGCCGCCGACCCCTGGGCCGGCAAGGAACGGATCAACATCCTCCTGATGGGTGGTGACGCCGGACCGGACCGCATCGGCGTACGTCCGGACACCCTCATCCTCGCGAGCATCGACACGAAGACCGGAGCGACGGTCCTGTTCAGTGTCCCGCGAAACCTCATGAGGATCCCGTTCCCGCGCGGCTCGGCGCTCGCGAAGGCCTATCCGCACGGGGTCTATGCGGGCGGCGGCGACCAGAACGAGTGGCTGATCAACTCGGTCTACGAGAACGTCCCCGCCCAGAAGCCGGGCTTGCTACCCGGCCCCCACCCGGGCGCGGACGCCACCAAGATGGCGATCGCGGGCGTGCTCGGCATCCCCGTCGACTACTACGTACTCGTCAACCTCAAAGGCTTCGAGAGTCTGATCGACGCCCTCGGCGGCCTCACCATCAATGTCAACCAGAAGGTGGCGATCGGCGGCGAGGCCACGGCCGGCAAGAAGCCGCACGGCTGGATCAAGCCCGGACCCAACCAGCACATGGACGGCTGGACCGCACTCTGGTTCGCCCGCGGCCGCTACGGTGCCAGCGACTGGGACCGGATGATCCGTCAGCGCTGCGTCGTCAAGGCGATCATCGACCAGGCGAACCCGGTCAACTTCCTCACCCGCTACGAGAAGCTGGCCGAGACGTCGAAGGACATCCTGACCACCGACATTCCCGCGGCTCTGCTGCCCGCGCTGGTCGACCTGTCCTTGAAGGTCAAGGACGCCAGTGTCACCGGCGTCGCCTTCCTGAGGAGCGTCATCAGGCCGTCCCATCCCGACTACACGCTGATCCGATCGCTGGTCCAGAAGGCGCTCGCCACCAGTGCCGAGGCGCCGGAACCCGCGCAGCACGAGGAGTCGCTCGACACCGCGTGCGCGTACACATCGAAGCGGAGTTGACCCGTCCAGCCGGCCGCACGTCCCTGGGCGTGAGGCCGGGTCACCTCTCGCCGGGCGCTGGATCCTCGAGGTAGCGCTGCAGGGTGGGCCCCACCCAGGACACCAGCGTCTCGCGGCTGGCGGACGCCAGCAGTTCGACCGCCAGCACGTACCGCGCGAGGGCGATGCCCATCAGCTGCGCGCCGACGAGCTCGGCACGCAGGTGCGCGTCGGGCGTACCGACCGCCTCGCGGACCTGCGCGAAGACCTCCCGCTGCAGGAACTCCCGCAGCAGGTCGGCGGACTGGCCGTCGTTCGGTGCCGACCGCAGCAGCCCGAACAGCGGCTCGATGTCGCCGGCCTCGTCCCAGACCTCGAGGAAAGTGCCACAGAAGTCGGGGGCCCATTCCGTCGACACCTTCGGCCAGCACGGCGGCGATCCGCTCCGCGGGGTGGCGGGGAGCGCCATCGCGGCGGCGAAGAGCTGGCTCTTGGAGCGGAAGAAGTAGTAGACCATCGCGGGATCCACGCGCGCGTCGCCGGCGATCCGGCGGACGGTCGCCCGGTCGCCCGGTCGCTGCTAGCTTCAAAACTCCATCGCACGATGAAGATTGGTTCGGCGCACAGGTGGGGGTGGCCGTGAGCTCGTACGTACGCAGGCTGGACGAGGTCGGCAGCACCGACGTGGGACAGGCGGGCGGCAAGGGCGCGAGCCTCGGAGAGCTGGCCCGGGCCGGGTTCCCTGTCCCGGCGGGATTCGTGATCACCACCGACGCCTACACCGACTTCCTTACGGCGAACGGGCTGCGGGACTGCACCGCCGAGCAGCTGCGGCAGCGGATCCCGCAGGAGCCCGTGCCCGACGAGGTCGGCGCCGCCGTGCGCCAGGCGTACGACGACCTGGGCGCACCGCCGGTCGCCGTCCGCTCATCCGGGACGGCCGAGGACCTCGCCGACGCGTCGTTCGCGGGTCAGCACGACACCTACCTCGACATCCGCGGCCAGGACGCAGTGCTCGCCGCCGTGCGGGACTGCTGGGCGTCGCTGTGGACGCCGCGTGCCGTCGCCTACCGCCAGCGCAACCACTGGGACGAGACCGGTCTCGCGATCGCCGTCGTCGTCCAGACGATGGTCGACGCCGAGTGGGCGGGCGTGATGTTCACCGCCGATCCGGTCAGCGGCCGGCGCGACCGGCTGGTGGTCGAGGCCGTACGCGGGCTCGGAGAGGCCCTGGTCTCCGGGCAGGCCAGCGGCCTTCACCTCGTCGTCGACAGGGCGACCGGAACGCCGGTGTCCGACCCGTCGACCGGAACGCCCGGGCCCGACGGCGAGACGCTCCCGGCGCACGTACTGACCGAACTTGTCGAGCTGGGCACCCGGGTCGAGGAGGCGTTCGGCCGGCCGCAGGACATCGAGTGGACGTACGCCTCGGGCGGCTGTGCTCTCGTCCAGGCCAGACCCCTGACCGCCCTTCCCGAGCAACCGACGGTGCGTGACGACGGGCGGCGCGAACGGCCCGAGCGCCGACCGGGCGGGCGTCGACGGCGGTCCAGGCGGCGCCCCGGCCAGGGCCTCGCCATGGCTGCCGACCACGTGCCGTACCCGCCCTACCCGATGGATGTGGCGTTGTCGGTGCGCCCCGCGCTCGCCGCGATCCTCGACGCGCTCCGCTCCGCTGGTCTCTCGACACCGCCGCTCGACGAGGTGCTGACCGAACTCGACAACGGCGTCGTTCAGATCGTCCCGCCCCGGGTGCGGCTGACTCCGCGAGCGGTGGTCGGGTTGCCGCGCGCCGTTCCGAAGGTCGTCCGGTTGCTGCGGACCCGACCGGACGACTGGCGGGCCCGGTGCCGCGCCACCCTGATGCCGGTCGTCGAACGCGTCGAGGACGAGGACCTGACCTCGTTGTCCGACGCCGCGCTGCTCGACCGCGTACGCGAACTGCGAAGCGCACAAGGCGCACTGGTCGCGTCCCGGTTCGGCGCCGCCGCGCCGCGCATCGCGTTTGCCGACGCCCTCCTGGCCGGGCTGCTCCGACTCGCCTCCGGCACCGAACGCGGCACCAGCCTGCACACCGACCTGCTCACCGACATCCCCTGTGTCAGCAGGGAGGCGGCGCAGGGACTCGACAAGCTGGCCGGCACCATCCACGACTCGCCGGCCCTCGCGCAGGTCTACCGGGATACCGCGCCCGACGAGATTCCCCCACAGCTGCAGGGTTTCGAGGAAGGCCGGGCGCTGCTCGCGGACGTGGACGCCTACCTCCGCGCGTACGGCTACCGGCAGCTCACGATGCCAATGGCCGGGTTCACGCCGCTGCGCGAGGACCCCGCACAGCTGCACGGCATGCTCAAGGGCCTGTCGCGGCAGGCATCCGCGGACCGGAGCGGCGGCGGCGACGGGACGCGCGCTGACCGCGCCCGCGCCGAGCTCACCACCACGAACGCTCTTCGCACCCGTCTCTTCGGGTCCCTCGCGCTCCGGCTGGTGGCACCCGCCCGCGCCGGCGTCAGCATCCGCGAGGACAGCCACTACTACCTGTTCATGGTGGTCGCCGCGGTGGTACGCCGGGTCCTGCTGGAGGTCGGTCGACGATTCGTACAGCGCGGACTCCTCGACACCGCCGCCGACGTCTTCTATCTGGAGCTGGACGAGTTGTCGACCCTTGCGCCACCTGACGTCTCCGGCGTCGTCGCTCGCCGCCGGGCCGCGCGGGACGCGGCTCTGGTCGACTACTCGGTGGTTCCCGCAGACCTGTTGGCACCGGACAACGACGAGCAGGCGATCAACGGGATCTCGGCAAGCCGCGGTACGGCGACCGGCCCGGCGCGGGTCATCCTCGACGAGGCGGAGTTCGGGCGCCTCGGCGAGGGTGACGTTCTCGTCTGCCGCTACACCAACCCCGCGTGGACACCGCTGTTCTCCCTCGCGAGTGCGGTGGTCGCCGACGCAGGAGGGGCCGCGTCGCATGCCGCGATCGTGGCCCGCGAGTACGGCATCCCGGCGGTGATGGGCACCGGCAACGCCACCCGGGTGCTCAGCGACGGACAACAGGTGCGGGTCGACGGCGACCACGGCACCGTCGTACCCCTCTGACGCCCGCCCCGACAGAGGCATTCCTCGAAGTTTTGTGTGCATTGGTGCCGAGTTGGGCGGAATGGGCACCTGGTTCGAAGGGCAAATCGGACCCCGGCGCACGCACGAAGTAGGTGCCGTCTCGGCGATGACGAGCCGCACTCCTGTCCGTACCGCGCGGACCTACCGCTTCCGGGCGAGGGGCCGAACTGGTACCAATGACGTCACGACCGTACGTGTCTGGTTGTGGCGTAAGCGCAACCGATCCACCTCTGCGATCGTTTCAGAAGAAACGAGCGAGGAGAGGACATGCGCGACGAGGCCGCACTCAGCATCTCCACCCGGCTCGAACTCCTCCGGACCATGGTGCTGCTGAGGACGTTCCACGACACACTCCGCCGCGAGGCCGATGCGGCGCAGCCTGGGCGTCCCGGACCGGCCGGCGGTGGACCTGCCGTGCGACGCGGACCTGCCCGTCCTGGTGGGATGCGGCGCAGCCTGCTCGGCTGCGAGCCGATGGCCGCCGGGTTCGGCGTCCACCTCGAGGTCGACGACGCCGTTGTCTCGCCACGACGTCCGCACTACATGGCGATCGCCCGAGGAATCGACCTGGGCTCGGTCGTCACCGAGGCGCTCGCGGTCGCACACGGCCATGCCGTCGCGGGCGCGCCCGGCCGCGAACCCTCGCCGCTCGGTGACGTCCAGCAGCTACGCCCGAGTGCGACCGGGGCCAGCTACCTTCCCGCGCTCGGCCAGGCGTTCGGGTTCCAGCAGAAGGGCACCAGCCAGGTCGCGGTCTCGATCCTCAGCCGCGCAGCCACCCACCAGGACGGCTTCTGGTCGGCGGTGCGGGTGGCCGGAACGTGGGGACTTCCCCTTGTCCTGCTGCTCTGCGACGACGGCAACACGCCGGCAACGGCCACTCCGGACGGAGGGGAGCATCTCACCATTCCCGCGCCCGACGTGCCGACGGCCTACGTGACGAGCGATGCGGTCGACGGCGCGTGTCTCGCGGCCGGTGCGGCCATCCGCCAGGCTCGAAGCGGTGGCGGCCCTTCGATCGTGGAGGTCAGGACCGTCTGGCCGGCGCCACCGCCGACCGCGATGGCCGGCGGGCAACCGGCCGGTGACGTGGTCGGCCACGACCCCCTCGCGACCTACCAGGCACTTCTTCGCCGCGACGGGATCCTCGACGACGACCTGCTTGCCACGATCCGCACCGAGGCACGCGCCCGGGTCGCGAGGGCGGTCAACAGCGCCGCCGCCCGTCACCATGACGCGGGTCCGCGCAGCTGTCCGCTCTGCGCACAGAAGGCCGCGTCCTGACCGGGGATTCGTCGGCCCTCACCCAGACCAAACGGCAGTAACCCAACGGCGGTCATCGCACCGCAGTGACCGCACCACCGTCGGAATGAAACACCGGGCCGCCCTTCTGGCATGGAGGGGTGTGAGCAACCGACCAACCTGGACGCCAGGCCGACGTGGAGGTGGCACCGTGACCACACAGCTTCGACCCGTGCCCGGGGGCGCCCGTGCCGTCTGACACGGAGCTCCTGGCCGCGTCGAACCATGATCCAGCGGCCTTCCGACAACTCTACGAGCGCTACGCGACCGCGATCCACCGCTACCTGCTACGGCGCGTAGGCGAACCCGAGGCGGCACTCGATCTCACTGCCGAGACCTTCGCCCAGGCCTGGGAGTCACGCCACAGGTTCGACGACCAGCGTGGCGGGTCGATCGGGCCGTGGCTGTTCGGCATCGCCCGGAACCTGTTGCTGAGATCCGTACGCGAGCGACGGCTGGTTGCCGAGGCGAGCGAACGCCTCCGGCTCACCACCGGTCGCGCGCAGTCCGATCCCAGCGACGACTGGCTCGACGGGATCGACGAGGACCTCGCGGAGGCCCTCGAGTCCCTGCCCGACATGCAGCGGCGGGCGGTCGAGCTCCGGGTGCTGCAGGACCAGGCGTACCACCAGGTGGCCGAGGACCTCGGTTGCTCGACAGTCGCGGCACGAATCCGGGTCTCACGAGGCCTCGCGACCATGCGCGCGAAACTCAGCCCACTCCTGTCGAGAAAGGCATCATCATGACGTCGGAACGTACGCCGGAGCTCGCCCAGATCGGTGCCGAGCTGGAACACTCCATCGCCCGCGAGCTCGCGACCTCACCCGCGATCCCGACGCAGGCAGCACCTCGTCGGCGGCGGCTCTGGTCGCGTACCGCCGTGGCCACGATGGTGGTCGGCGGAGTGGTCGCGGTCGGTGGAACGGCCGCGGCCATCTACCTGACCGCGCCCGAGGTGGCCCGCGGCATTCCTGGCGGAGCAGTCATCTTCGAGGGAACCGATCCCTCGTGCACCACGCAGGACAGTGTGGTCTTCGACTGCACGCTCAGCCGGCCGCCCGCCAACGACGGTGACCCCACGTTCGACGGTCGGAAGGAACTGTTCGTCGACCGGCACAGCCGGGTCGCGGGCGGGTGCGTCGGACAGGACGCGGCCGGCATGCACTGGACCTGCTACGCCGGCGAGCGGGCCGTGGAGGAGGACGTGATCGGACCCCAACTCCTCGGGGAGCGGACCGGACCCACGCGCGGCTAGCACTCGCACGGTCATTCCACGTGGCAGGTCGATGTGGCAGGTCGATGTGGCACGGCGGGTGGGACGACGGAGGCGTCGTCCCACCGCCGTGCCACTGACCTGTAGCCCGGATATTTTATGACAACATCTTGACAAGGGTCGGCGCGTTGATGAGGCTCTCGGCGAACTCCCCGCCAAGATCCGTGTGCAGAACCACGCGCCAGGAGGCCCTTTCATGCGCCCGATCCCGCGTCGATCCGTCCTGCAGGCCGCGGCGCTCGCGCCCGTCGGTGCGTACGCCGTGTCGGCCGGCAACACCGCCGCCGCGACCGACCACGCGACGAACGACCGCGCCACGAACGACGCGGCCGGCGGTCCGACGACACCGCCCCCGCACGGCGAACGCGAGCCGGCCGGCACCCAGCTGAGGGTCGTCGACGACACCGGCGTGGTGTTCCAGTACGCCGCGGTCGTCCCGTCCTTCGACGGCTGGCGGACACCCGAACCGACGCGCGACTACCGCCACCTCGACGGCCGCTGGCGGTTCCGCTTCGATCCGGGTGCGACCGGCGAGGCGCAGGGATGGCACCGTCCCGGCCACGACGACGGCGACTGGGACTCGACGTCCGTACCCTCGGCCTGGGACCTCCACGACACACCAGGCTTCGGCGGATACGACGGAAGCGAGTTCGGCCAGGGCACGGCGTTCGCCGACGGCTACGCGTGGTACCGCACCACCGTGAGCCTTCCGGCCGGCTGGACCGCCCGGCACGTCCGGCTGCACTTCCTCGCCGTCCACTACCGCGCGGACGTGTGGCTCAACGGCGTCCACCTCGGCGCGCACGAGGGCGGCCACGCGCCCTTCGCCCTGCCCGTCGGTGCGGCGCTGCGGCCCGGCCACGCCAACGTCATCGCGGTCCGCGTCCACCGGCTCGCGTCGTACGAGGACTACTCGACGACCAGCCCCGCCGTCTCGGACCCGTACGCGATTCCCTGGAAGCCCGTCGACTACTGGCCCTACGCCGGCATCACCCGATCGGTCTGGCTCGAGGCCGTTCCCCGCGTCACGGTGACGAAGCTGGTGCTCGCGGCCGGTGACGGCGTGCTCGAGGCACGAGCAGTGGTCGAGAACCACGGGCCCGCCGCGTTCGACGGACAGCTCGTTCTCGAAGCAGGCAAGGGAACCGGAGCACGGCCGGTGAGCGTCGCGGTGCGGGTTCCGGCCGGCGGCGTCGCCGTGCCGCGGTTCCAGGTCGACATCCCCGGCGCCCGGCCGTGGAGCCCGGAACAGCCGGTCGTCCTCACCGCCGTCGCACGCCTGCTGCCCGGACCCGGTGCCGACGACCGCCCGCGCACGTTCGACCAACTCCAGGCCCGCTACGGCATGCGGACGGTCGAGGTGCGGGACGCTCAGGTCCTCCTCAATGGCGCACCGGTGCTCCTCAAGGCCCTCAACTGGCACGAGGAGAGTGCCGAGCACGGGCGCGCGATGACCCCCGCGGAGTACGACCGCGAGCTCGGCCACCTGCGCGAGCTAAGCGCCAACGGTGTACGCAACAGCGTCTACACCCGCCACCCGCGGGCGTACGCCTGGACCGACGAGCACGGCGTCCTCGTCATGGACGACATCGACAACATGTGGATCAACACCGCCCAGGAGAAGCTGCAGACCGAGCAGTACGGGCTGTCCCGCGCCCTCGCGCTGACCATGGCGTGGAACAACCACAACCATCCCTCGGTCGTCTGCTGGTGCGTGCAGAACGAGTCCGAGATCGACGCCGGCGGTGCACCCGTCTACCGGGCCTGGATCGCGGACATGAAGGCGGCGATCAAGGCGGTCGACCTCACCGGTCGACCGGTGACCTGGGCGTCCCACACGACGAACGACCCGGCCTTCGACCTCGCCGACGTCGTGGGCTTCAACGAGTACTTCGGCTACTTCTACGGCAAGAACGAGGACCTCGGGCCGGCCATCGACGCCGTGCACGCGAAGTATCCCGACAAGCCCATCATGATCACCGAGAACGGCTCGTGGTCGTTCTTCGGTCACCACGGTCCCGAGACGGAGGTCGGCACCGAGGAGTGGCAGGCCGCCAACTTCCGCGCCCACTGGGCGCAGGTGGTCGAGCGCCGGGCCTACGTGGCAGGCTACTTCTTCTGGGTACTCAAGGACTACAAGGAACGCGCGGGATACAACCAGGAGTACAACGGCATCTCCGAGATGGGCACGGTCGCGTTCGACTCGAGCACCAGACGCCTTGTCTACAACGAGATTCGTGCCGCAATGCCCTGACACCCAGCGCGTCGCCGAGGTGAGGAGCCATGACGATCTTCGTCGGTGGGACCGGCCGCTCGGGCACGACCCAGCTCGCCGAGATCGTCGGCCAGCACCCGTCCGTGTGGCACGTACCCACCGAGACGCGGTTCCTCGTCGACCCGGGCGGCCTCGCGGACCTCGTTCCGGCGCTGTCCACCGGCTATACGCCGTTCCACGGCGATGACGCGCTGGCTCGCTTCCGCACCCTCGTGACGCGCGACGTGGCGGGACAGCCGACGCCAGGCGCCCTGTCCCATGCCGACCTGCCGGCGGTCTTCGGCGCCGAGCTCTACCAGGACTGGGCCGAGCGGCTGCTCGCGGACCTCACGTGGTACGCGTTCGACGACCGAGCGACCCGGCGGATCGTCGGTCGCTACTTCCCCGACCGGGCCGCGCTGGTCGCCCTCTGCCGGTCGTACGTGGGCGAGCTCTTCGCGGCCGGAGCACAGGCACACGGCAAGCCCTTCTGGTGCGAGAAGACGCCGAACAACGTGCTCGCGGCGGAGTTCCTCTGGGAGCTGTTCCCGGACGCCCGGCTCGTGCACATCGTGCGGCATCCGGTCCAGGTCGCCGCGTCGCACCTGTCGATGGCGTGGGCGCCCGACGACATCGAGGGCGTCTGCCACTGGCTGGAACCGATGTACCACCGGTGGCTCGCCTCCGGGTCGGCGGCCGACTCGCGCTGCATCCAGCTCCGGCTCGAGGACCTCGCGGCGGACTGGCCGGAACAGCGCGCCGCGCTGTTCGAGCAGCTGGGCCTGCCCGACGCCGCGACCGACCTGTCCTTATCGGCCGAGCGGGTGGCGCACTGGGCACCGCTCTCGCCAGCCGACGACGCGTACGTGAGGAAGCGGCTCGGTTTCGCGATCGACGCGTTCGGCTACCGCTGACGACGACCAGCGGCCGGCCGACGCCGACCGATGGGCGGTCGTCCGCGCGGTCAACCCACGGCGGGCTGGCTCGGACCGCTACCCGGTCCGGAACTCCCGATCACATCAGCGATCTCGGCCAGGTCGGCCGTCGTCAGTGCGAGGTCCGCGGCCGCGAGCCAACCGTCCACCTGGTCGGGCCGCCTGGCCCCGACGATCGCACCCGTGACGCCTGGCCAGGCAAGGGTCCAGGCCACCGCGGCGGCGGCTCTCGACACGCCGTGCCGGTCGGCGACCGGCACGAACGCCTCCGCCAGTGCGAGGTTGGCCTTCAGCCGGTCGCCGGTGAACTCGGGCGAGCGCGAACGCCAGTCGTCGGACGGCAGGGACGCGACGCGCTCCTCGCTGAACCCACCGCTGAGCAGGCCGGCCTGCATCGGGCTGTAGACGATCACGCCGGTGTCGTGTGTCGCGCACCAGGGCAGCTCGTCGACGGCCACGTCACGCTTGATCGCGGAGAACGGCGGCTGCAGGGTGTCGACGTGGCCGACCTTCTCCGCGATCGCCAGCTGCTCGGCGTGGTGGTTGGACAGCCCGACCGCCCCCACCTTGCCCTCGGCCTTCAGGTCGAGCAGCGCCGACCAGTACTCCTCGATCGGCGTACCGTCCTCGGCCGGCCAGTGCAGCTGCATCAGGTCGATCCGCTCGACACCCAGCCGGCGCAGCGAGTCCTCGGTGCCCTGTCGCAACGCGGCGGCGTCGCCGACGCGCCGTGCCTTTGCCATCCGGTCCTGCTCGTCCCAGACAAGGCCGCACTTGGTGAAGACGTAGGGCCGCTCATCGGGACCGAACGGTTCCAGAGCCCGGCGGACGACCTCCTCGGAGTGGCCGAGCCCGTAGATCGCGGCCGTGTCGACCCAGTTGACGCCGCGCTCGACGGCGTGCCGGATGGCCGCCACGGACTCGTCGTCGTCCTGTGCACCCCAGGCGAACGACCAGTCGCCGCCACCGATCGCCCACGCCCCGAACCCGACGCGGGTGATCTCCATCGAGGTCCGCCCGAACGGGACGGTCGGCAGGTCGGTCTGCGGCATGGCGCGTCCTCTCCGGTCCCGGACGCCGTCCGGGCTCAGGTCGTCGTACTCGGCGACCTACGCTATCGGGGCGGCCGCCCTCGGCCGGTCTAGTGGTACGCCGCCGCCTGGATCCGAAAGAGCTCGGCGTAGTGGCCGTCGCGCGCGAGCAGCTGCTCGTGGGTGCCGTCCTCGACGACCCGGCCCTCGTGCAGGACGACGATCCGGTCTGCTGCCCGGACGGTGGAGAAGCGGTGCGAGATGACGAGTCCCATCCGGTCCCCGAGCTCCTCGCGGACCCGGGCGAACGTGTCGGCTTCTCCCTGCGGGTCCATGGCCGAGGTCGGCTCGTCGAGCACGAGCAGGTCGCCCCGCCGGAAGTACAGGCGCGCCAGCCCGAGGCGCTGCCACTGCCCTCCGGAGATGTCGGTGCCGCCGGGGAACAGCTGGCCCACCTGGGAATCCACTCCGTCGGGCAACCGCGCCACGAAACTCTCCAGGCCCGCCGTCCTGATGGCGGCTTTCACCCGCTCGTCGCTGGGAGGCGTCTCCGGCCGGCCCATCGCCACGACGTCCCTGACCGGGAACTGGTAGCGCGCGAAGTCCTGGAACATCACCGCCGTACGGGATCGGACCTCACGCGGCTCGCAGTCGCGAAGGTCGACCCCGCTGATCGTGACCGTGCCGTCGTCCGGGTCGTAGCAGCGTAGGAGCAGCTTGACGAGCGTCGACTTCCCGGCACCGTTCGCACCCACGAGAGCGACCAGCTCCCCGGGACGGATCTCGAGTGTCACCCCGCAGAGGGCGGGCGTCGACGCGCCGGGGTAGGTGAACGTGACCCGGTTGAACGCCACCCCGTCGACCCGCGTCGGCAGCCGCGCCGGCACGGCCGGCACCCGGAGCAGCGCAGGCGTCGCGAGGAACTCGTAGTAGCCCTTCATGTACGGCGCATGCTCGAGCAGTCCGGAGATCGCGTTCGCGAGGACAGCTGTCGTCATCAGGAACGCGCCGAGCGCGGCGATCAGGGCCGCGACGTCGCCGGGGCTCGAGTCGCCTCGCACTGCGGCCAGCGCGGCCGCGACGAAGGCGGCGACGAGCAGTACGCCGCCGGCCAGGTTGCCGACGGCGATCGTCAGGAACTGCCGGACGTGCGCCGGCCGCTCCAGCCGCAGCACCTCCTCGGAGAGGGCGCGGTGCCGGTCGGCGATCGCGCCGCCCGCTCCCGAGGCCATCAATTCCATACCGACCGAGCCGTCTGTGACGAGCCCGCGGAAGTACGACAGCTTCCTCCGGTGCGTGACGAGTCCCCAGGAGGTGGACCGGACGATCCGGAACCCGCGCTGCTCCGCAAACACCCAGGGCACGATGGACGCGACGACGAGGACGGCGACCAGCGGGGAGATCGACGCCAGCAGAGCCGTCAGGCCGAGCAGCCCGGCGACTCCGCCGGCCAGCCCGACCAGACCGAAGATCACCGCGTCGAACCGGTTGTCAGCCGCTTCTCCCGCGTCGCGCATCCGGTCGTGGAACGCGGGGTCGTCCAGGTGACCGGCGTCGAGACCGGCCGCGACCTCGAGGTACCTCGCGACCGCCGCCGCGGTGGCCCGCTGTCGCGCCAGCGTCTGAAACGAGCCCATCGCGAGGCCGGCCAGGCGCTGCACCAGGACCACACCCACCATGGCGATGACCACCGACACCAGCGCGGCGCGGTCCCGTCCCTCGACGACGCGGTCGACCAGCGTCCTCGTCAGCGCCAGCTGGACCGGCGAGCCGACGTTCGCCAGGACCACCGCGCAGAGGGCACCCGCGAAGAGCCAACGGGTCGACGTCAGAGCAAGGACGAACGCGCGGGCGAGCGCTCCAAACGTGGACACGGGCTGCAACACACTGACTCCCCCCAGATGCGCCAGCCTGGCAACCTACCGAGCCCCCGCGGTGCCGTCGAGCCAGGCAGCCTTCACGTCCGCAGGTCCTCGAGATGCGTACGCAGGACCTTGGCCACCAGCGCCCTCGAGGTGCCGGCCGGGTCGTGCAGGAGGTGCAGAGTCAGTCCGTCCACCAGCGACCAGAGCCGCTCGGTCTCGACGTCGAGGTCGCGGTCCGCGTCGACGTCCCCGAGTTCGGCGAGTCCGGCGAGGGAGTCGCGGCACAGCTGGCGGACGTCGGTGTCGGCCTCCCGTTGGATCGTCGCCATGGCCTTGTCGGTCACCGTCTGTCCGGCGAACGCGGCGTAGACCCGCGCCTCGGTGAGCCGCTCGTCGTCGAGTGGGAGGACCTCCTCGAGCAGGGAGACCGCGGCCTCGAGCGAGCGGCCCTTCGCCGCCAGGGCCGTCCGGGCAGGCGTGCCCGCCTCGATCCGCCTGCGGGACTTGTCGATGACCTCCCGCAGGGCGAACTGCAGCAGTTCGTCCTGGGTGGAGAAGAAGTGTCGTACGGACCCCATCGACAGCCCCGCCTCCCGCGCGACACCGCGTACGGACGCACCGCGGACGCCTTCGCGCCGCACGATCCGCCAGACGGCTTCGGCCAGCTGGGATCTGCGGGCGGAGTGGTCGATGCGCAGGGGCACGCAGCTTTTCTAGCACAGGCGTGCTAGCCTCCGCTTTGATAGCACAGTCGTACTAGCAAAGAGGGGCAACGAACCACCATGATCATCGGCGCGATCCTCGTGTGCGAGGTCGCCTTCTGGGTGTTCCTCGTGGCGGGCCTCGCCACCCGCTACCTCGCGGGCCGGGCCCGGCTGGGTGCGGCCCTGCTGCTGGGCTCGCCGCTCGCCGACCTGGGGCTCCTCGCCCTGACGGCGGTGGACCTGCACCGGGGAGCACCCGCCACGCAGGCACACGCGCTAGCCGCCATCTACGTCGCCTGCACGGTGGCGTTCGGCCGCAGCCTCGTCGACTGGGCGGACCGCCGGTTCGCGCACCGGTTCGCCGGAGGACCCCGCCCCGCCCGACGACCCAGGTCGGGGGCGGCCAGGGTCGCCCACGAATGGCGGGAGTTCGGCCGGGCGGCACTGGCGTGGGGTGTGTCCGGCGTACTCCTCGGCGGCCTGAGTCTCCTGGCCGGCGATCCGGGCCGCGCCCGGGTGCTCCTGTCGTACGTGGTCGTCCTCAGCCTGGTGCTCGTCGTCTGGTTCGCCACCGGTCCGGTGCCGGCGGTCGCCTCGGCGCGGCGCCGACACCACGGTGGTCCCCTAGGCTGACCCGCGATCACCCTTCGGCCAGAAAGGCACGTCGACATGTCCTATCCCCCGGCCCGCTACCACAAGGACCACGGCGAGGTCAGCGCGGAGTTCCGTGCGGTCGACCACGAGCCCGAGCTCGTCCAGCCGTCCGGAGGATCGGTCCACTACCTCGCGACCGGTGCGGCGACCGGTGGCGAGTTCGGCTTGTACCGCTGGGACTTCGGCACCGGCCGCACGGGCCCCGACCCGCACTTCCACAAGACGATCTCGGAGTCGTTCTTTATCCTGTCGGGCACCGTGAGCCTCTACAACGGCACGAAGTGGGTCGACGCGAAGCCCGGTGACTTCCTGTACGTACCCCAGGGCGGGATCCACGCCTTCAAGAACGAGTCCGGCGAGCGGGCGTCCATGCTGTTGCTGTTCACGCCGGGCGCGCCGCGGGAGGAGTACTTCGAGACGCTCGCCGAGGTCGCGCAGGGCCGGACCCTCACCGACGAGGAACGCGCCGAGTTCTTCCTCCGTCACGACAACTACTGGCTGTGAACGTGGCGGACGGACCGGCCGAGCGGACCTGCGACTTCTCCGTCAAGCCCACCTTGACAGGCAACCGGGTCGTGCTGCGGCCCTTCACCGACGACGACATCCCGGCGATGCGGGACATCCTGCGGGACCCGGCGGTGATCCGGCTGACGGGCAGCGGCCCGGACCCGGCGGCCGCCGATCCTGCCGTGGCGGAGGAACGCCTCCGCACGTGGTACGCGAGCCGCAACGACCAGCGCGACCGGCTCGACCTCGCCGTGGTGGACCGCTCGACCGGCACCTGCGTCGGCGAGGTGGTACTCAACGACTGGGACGAAGCCAACCTGGCCTGCAACTTCCGCATCCTGATCGGCCCGCCCGGGCGAGACCGCGGCCTCGGCACCGAGGCGGTCCGGCTCTGCGTCGCCCACGCCTTCGAGTCGCTCGGCCTGCACCGCGTCTCGTTGGGAGTGTTCGCGTTCAACCCACGGGCACGGCGGGCGTACGAGAAGGTCGGCTTCGTCGTGGAGGGCGTGCTGCGGGACGCGTTGCGCGACGGGGACACCTGGGTGGACTCGACCGTGATGTCGATCCTCGCCCACGAGTGGGCCGGGCACCGCGGCCGGCCCGCGCCGCTGGCGCCGGAGCCGGCGTCATGACCGGCACGCCCGGCACCAAGACCGGCACGCCCGGCGCCAGGCCCGGGCCACTCGTCCGGCCACGCGCGAGCGCCGACCTCGACGCGTGCGTGTCGGCCCTCGCCGAGGTGCACCGCGCCGACGCCTACCCGTTGCGGTGGCCGGCAGATCCCGCCGACTGGCTCACCCCGCCGGACCTGCTGCACGCCTGGGTCGCCGATCGCGGTGGGGCCGTCGTGGGCCACATCCTCCTCCGTACGTACGACGACGCGGAGATGGCGCCCGGCATCGTCGAGGCGGCGGGCCTTCCCGTCGAGCGGCTGGCCTCGGTGTCGCGGTTGTTCGTGGTGCCGCGGGCCCGCCGGTTCGGGATCGCCGGCGCGCTGCTCAGACAGGCCGACCAGGCGGCCGCCGCAGAAGGCCGCCGGCTCGCACTGGACGTCGTCGACGACGGTCGAGGTGGCGCGATCGCGTTCTACGAGGCGGCGGGCTGGCAGCGGGTGACGAGCGGCCGCGCCGCCTGGACGGCTCCGGACGGCGCCCATCCGATCGTGCACTTCTACCTGAGCCCGGCCCGCGGCTGACGCCCGCCGCTCACCATCGGCACACCTCCGCCGCTGCCGCGGCTGGGAGCGGTCAGCCCATGAGAGCGGTCAGCCCATGAGGGCGAGCAACCGCTCGGCCTGTGCGTCCAGCGTCCCCGCCGGGTTGCGGTCGGCCGCCGGGCCTCCCGGCAACAGCAGGTGAAGCCACAGGGCCGCGATCATCCGCCGGTACCCCCGAAGCCGCTCGGCATCGACGTCGAACCGGGTACAGAACTCCTCCCAGTCGGTGCCGCGCGCCGACAGGTGCTCGGCCAGGGTGGCGAGCTCGTACGCCAGGTCGGAACGCCCGGCATCCTCGAAGTCGACGATGCGAACCCGCGAACCGTCCCACAGGTAGTTGGCAAGGTTGGGGTCACTGTGCCCGAAGACGACCGTGCCGGTGTCGAGCGACTCGAGGCGGAACGACGCAGGCCCGGTCACGAAGGCCACGGCCGCGTCGTACGCCTCACCAGGCGTGCCGGCGGGCCGGCGGACCGTGGGGTAGCGCTCCCGGGCGACCGCGAGCGCCTCCTCGGGATGGAACCTGCGTAGCGGCACGCCGTCGACGGGCACCGACCACAGCGAGCGGAGCGCGTGTTCGAGGCCGTCGACCTGGGCCGCGGTGAGGGTGCCGCCCATCGACGTACCGGGTACGACGCTCATGGTGACGGCCGGCGGCTCGGTGTCGAGGTCGGCGTCGAGTGGCACCGGAACCAGGTCGTGCGTGTGGGCGTGCAGGCTGGTGAGGACCGCCCATTCCCGCCGGTGCTCTCCGCGGTCCCAGGTCGTGTAGCTCTTCCGCAGGATGCCGCCGGCGACCTCGAGGTCGTGCGTCCGCGACCCACCGTTCCTCGTCAGCATCCCCTCCCTCCTGCCGCCGAGGGCCGGTTCACCGGCCGACGAACGCGATCCCGAACTCGGCGTGCGGGGAGAGCGGGAGACCGGACAGGTCATCGGAGCCGAACCACCGCACGTCGTCGGTGGTGTCGTCGGCGGCGTCGCCCTCGCGGCGCAGCCGCCCACCGGCGACCTCGACACGGTAGAGCAGCCGGACGCCGTGGATGGACCATCCGCCGATGTCGTACACGTTGGTGTGGATCCCCACCAGGTCGGTCACCCGGCCGGTGAGCCCGGTCTCCTCGGCCAGCTCGCGCACCACCGCGTCCACCGGGTCCTCGCCGTGCTGGAGTCCGCCTCCCGGAAGCGTCCAGGTGCCGGGTGTCAGTGTCCGCCCCGACATCCGGCACAGCAGCACCGGACCGCCGTCGACACACAGGGCGTACGCACCGACCCGCTGTCGGCGGGTCACGAGACGTCGGCCGCGTCGCGCCCGGCGGTGGCCACCGGCCGGAAGCTCCGGAGCCGCAGACTGTTCGACACGACGAACACCGAGGAGAACGCCATCGCGGCACCGGCCAGCATCGGGTTGAGCAGCCCGGCCGCCGCCAGGGGCAGGGCGGCGACGTTGTAGCCGAACGCCCAGAACAGGTTGCCCTTGATGGTCGTCAGCGTCCGCCGGGACAGCCGGATCGCGTCGACGACGGCCCGCAGGTCGCCCCGAACCAGGGTGAGGTCGCTCGCCTCGATCGCGACGTCGGCGCCGGTGCCCATCGCGAGGCCCAGGTCCGCCTGGACCAGTGCCGCCGCGTCGTTGACGCCGTCGCCGACCATGGCGACGACCTTGCCGTCCTCCTGGAGCCGGCGTACGGCGTCGACCTTCTCCTGGGGCAGCACCTCGGCGATGACATCGGTGATACCCACCTGGTCGGCGACGGCCCGCGCGACCTTCGCGTTGTCGCCGGTGAGCAGGACGGGTGACAGGCCGAGCGCCCTCAGCTGGCGTACGGCCTGGGCCGACGTGGGCTTGACCGTGTCGGCGACGACGACGAGGCCTCGTGCCCGGCCGTCCCAGCCGACGGCGACGGCGGTGCCACCCTGCGCCTCGGAGTCCGCCTTGGCGCGCTCGAGTTCCTCCGGCAGGTGCTGCGCCCACTCCTCGAGGAGGCGGGTACGCCCGACCACGACGGCGTGGCTGTGCCCGTCGGTGTCGACGACACCCTGGACGCCGAGGCCCTCGGTCGCGGCGAACGACTGCACCGGCGGCAGCGGTCCGAGGCGTTCGGTGGCGCCTGCGGCGATCGCGCGGGCGACCGGGTGCTCGGATGCGTCCTCGACCGCACCGGCCAGCCGCAGGACCGTGTCGGCGTCCTCGCCGTCGGCCGCGACCACCGAGACGAGCGCCATCGTGCCGGTGGTGACCGTCCCGGTCTTGTCGAGCAGGACCGTGTTGATCCGGCGGGTGGACTCCAGGACCTCGGGTCCCTTGAGGAGGATGCCGAGCTGGGCGCCCCGGCCGGAGCCGACCATCAGCGCGGTCGGCGTGGCCAGGCCCAGCGCGCACGGGCAGGCGATGATGAGTACGGCGACACCGGCCGTGAACGCGGCCGCGAGACCGGCGCCGGTGCCGAGCCAGAACCCGAACGTCCCGACGGCGAGCGCGATGACGATGGGGACGAACACGCCGGAGACCCGGTCGGCGAGCCGTTGTACCTGAGCCTTGCCGGTCTGTGCGTCCTCGACGAGCCGGGCCATCTGCGCGAGCTGGGTGTCGCCGCCGACCCGGGTTGCGCGGACGAGGAGCCGGCCACCGGCGTTGACGGTCGCGCCGACCACGCGGTCGCCGGGTCCGACCTCGACGGGCACCGACTCGCCGGTGATCATCGACGCGTCGACCGCGGACTCGCCTTCCTCGACCTCGCCGTCGGTCGCGACCTTCTCACCCGGCCGGACCACGAACAGGTCGCCGACGACGAGGTTGCCGACACCGACCCGTTGCTCCGTACGGCCGGCCGGCCCGTCCCGCAGGACGGCGACGTCCTTGGCGCCCAGCTCGAGCAGTGCGCGGAGGGCGGCACCTGCCCGGCGCTTGGAACGCGCCTCGAAGTAGCGCCCGGCGAGGATGAACGTGGTCACCCCTGCCGCCGCCTCGAAGTAGATGGCGCCCGACCCGTCGGACCGTGCGATGGTCAGCTCGAACGGGTGGGTCATGCCGAGCATCCCGGCCGTACCGAAGAACAGTGCGTAGACCGACCAGCCGAGCGCGGCGAGCGTGCCCACCGAGATCAGCGTGTCCATCGTGGACGCCGCGTGCCGGAGGTTGGTCCAGGCCGCACGGTGGAACGGCCAGGCTCCCCACACCACGACCGGCGCGGCCAGGGTGAGCGAGAGCCACTGCCAGGCGGTGAACTGCAGGGCCGGGATCATCGCCATCGCGACCACCGGCACCGTCAGGACCGTGGAGATCGCCAGCCGCTGCCGCAGGGCGCGGGTGGTGTCGTCCGCCCCGAGCGGCTGGGCGTCGGGCGCTCCTGGCTCACCGCCGGCACGCGCGGGTGGTTCGGCGGCGGGGAGGGTGGCGGTGTAACCCGCCTGCTCGACCGCGGCCAGCAGGTCCGTCGGCGCCACGCCGTCGGGGTACCGCACCCGGGCCTTCTCGGTGGCGTAGTTGACCGTGGCGGTGACGCCGTCGAGTCGGTTCAGCCGCTTCTCGACCCGGGCGGCACACGACGCGCAGGTCATGCCGCCGATGGCGAGCTCCACCTCGGTGTCGGCGGCCGCCCGCGCTGCCGCCACGGTCGCCGCCGGGGGTTGGTGGCCGGTCGTCGAACTCATCGTCCACTCCTCACGGTGAACTCCGCCGTACGCACCTGGTCGCGGTGCCGGAAGTCGAGGTACAGCCGGTAGTCGCCCGCCGAGGGCGCGGTGGCGTAGAACGTGATGTCCGGGCCCGGTTTCGTCCGCCCGTCACCGGGTTCGCCGTCGGGGTGCACATGGAGGTACGCGAGGTCGCCGTCGCGCAGCGCGACCAGGTGCCCGTACGCCGCGAGGTAGGGCTGCAGGTCCCGCACCGGCCGGCCGTTCCTGCTGACAGTGAGGGTCAGCTTGCTCTGCCGGCCCGGTGTCAGGGTGCCGTGCAGCGTCACGGTGTAACCGTCCACCTCGAAGCTGTCGCGCTGGGGCGGCAACGGGCGGGGCTGGTAGTCGCCGGACACGGACAGGTCCACCCCGAGCTTCAACGCCTCGTCCGCACCGGACGGAAGGAAGTCGGCGAACGCGCGGTACTGACCCGCCCTGGCGAACTCCAGCGGTACCCGCCAGGTGCCGTCGCCGGCGAGGCGGGGGTGTACGTGCTGGAACCCGGACAGGTCCCGGCGTACGACGATCAGGTGCATCCGCTTGTCGTGCGTCCGCTCGTACGCCGTGACCGGAACGCCGCGGGGACCGAGGATCCAGAACGCGAACTCCTGGCCCACGCCTGGCCGGAACGTCGTAGCTGCCGGGACGAAGCGGTAGCCGTCCTGCGCGACCATCAGGCCGCCGGGCAGCGCCGCGGGCGCAGCCGCCCCGGCACCGTGCCCGGCGCCCTCGTCGTGCCCGGCACCCCCGCTGTGTCCGGCACCCTCGCTGTGTCCGGCACCCTCGTCGGCCTCGTCGTGCCCGGCGGCCTCGTCGTGCCCGGCGGCCTCGTCGCGTCCCGCGCCCTTGCCGTGTCCCGTACCGTCATCGGCGTCGTCCGTCTCGTTGGCACCGTGCCCCGGCATCGCTTGCGCCGCCCCGCCGGACTCCCCCGAGGAGTCCGCCTTGGACGACGTTTTCTCGGAGTCGACGACCGGTCCGACGGCGAGACCCACGCCGGACGCGGCAGCGAACACCGCGAGCAGGCCCAACGCGTAGACGCCGAGCCGGACGAGTGGCCTCATCGGTCCACGACCTCGTAGCCCGCCTCGTCGACGGCCTCCCGCACCGCGGTGGCGTCGGCCGACCCCGGTCCGGTGACCACCACGGCTCCGGTGGAAAGGTCGACGTCGACGCCGAGCACACCGGGAATCCGGCCGACCTCGGCTCGGACCGCGTTGACGCAGTGCGCGCAGGTCATTCCCTTCACCTGGTACCGCGTGGTGACCGTCCCCGCACTGCCGGCGGCCGGCGCGCTGTCATGCGTTCTCACGTCGAACTCCTCTCTCGTGCACGAAATGTCAGGAACGGACCAGCCTGGCGATCGCCGCCGCGGCCTCCTGGACCTTCTCGTCGGCCTCGGAACCACCCTTGGCGGCGGCCTCGACCATGCAGTGGCCCATGTGGTCGGTCAGCAGTCCGAGCGCGACCGACTCCAGCGCCCGCGTCGCGGCCGACACCTGGGTCAGGATGTCGATGCAGTAGGTGTCGTTGTCGACCATCCGCTGCAGCCCCCGGACCTGCCCCTCGATGCGCCGGAGCCGCCGCAGGTAGTCGTCCTTGCTGCCGATGTAGCCCGCCATCATGCCTCCTCGCTCGCCGTACGGACACCATACCCCCCTACCCTATCCGCGCCAAGTCGTACGTACCGGCTTGTGGCGGTCGCGGGTATCTTCGCTGCGATGGATCCCGCGACCGGCACGGCCGACCTCCTCCGCGCGCTCGACCCCGACCGGGTAGTGGCCCTGGCCGCCCGCCTCGTCCGCATCGAGGGCCACGAGGACCATCCACGGTTCGAGTCCGACGTCGCCGACGCCTACGCAGCCGAGCTCGCGGACGCGGGCGCCGACGTCGTTCTGCGACCGGTCGAGGGCGGGCGCCACAACGTCGTCGCCCGGCTGCGGCGCGGCACCGGCGGACCGGTCCTGATGTTCAACGGGCATCTCAACACGGTCCCGCCGTACGGCATGCCGGACGCCCTGGAACCCACTGTCCGCGACGGCCGGCTGTACGGCCGGGGCACCGTCGACATGAAGGGCGCGCTGGCCGCGATGGCGGAGACCGTCCGTGTTCTCGCTCGGCCGTCGGTGTCGTTCGACGGCGAGGTGGTCGTGACGGCCGTGGCGGGTGAGGAATGCGGAAGTCCTGGCATGCAGGCCCTGACCGCCGGTCCCGGCGCGGACATGGCCGCCGACTTCGCCGTGGTCGGTGAACCCACCGGCCTCGAGGTGGCGGTCGCCCACAAGGGGCAGGCCTGGGTCGACGTCGACTTCACCGGCCGGGCCGCGCACGGCAGCGTCCCGACGGCGGGCGTCAACGCCGTGCACCACGCCGCCCGTTTCGTCGGGCGGGTGGAGCAGACGCTCGCACCGGCCCTTGCGCGGCGTTCACACCCCCTGCTCGGGTCGCCCACCGTGAACGTCGGCGTGATCACCGGCGGCGACCGCCCGCCGATGGTCCCCGCGACCTGCCGGGTCCGGCTCGACCGGCGACTGGTGCCGGGCGAGACACCGGACCTCGCGCTGGACGAGGTGCGCGACCTCGTGGCCGGCCTGCGGGCGGACGACCCCGCGGTGTCCGCGGTCGTACGGGAGTCGGCGGAGACCGCGGTGTTCCCGCACCTCCCGCTGGACTGCCCGGTCGACCACCCGGCCGTCCGCACCCTGTGCACGGTCGCCGCCGCCCGCACCGGGACACCCCGCACGCCGGTGGGCGTGCCGTTCTGGACCGACGGCGCCCTGCTCGCCGCGCGCACCGCCGTTCCGACCGTCGTCTGTGGACCCGGCGACATCGCCCGGGCCCACTCCCACACCGAGCACGTGGAGCTCGACCAGCTGCGACTGGCGGCCGAGACCTACCTGGGGTTCGCGGTCAGGATGCTGCGGACCAGCCGCTAGGTCGGGCCCGGCTCAGGGCGCCTGCCAGCGGAATCGTCGCGTGGCGGTCGCTGTCGACATCCCAACAGTGTCCGATTTCGGCCACCGGACACGTTGTCCCACGGTGTCCGACCGAGGGGCGTACCGTCGCGCCTACCTGGCCAGGAAGCAAAGGCGGCCCCAGACACCCGACCGCCAAACCCTCCCCCCGCGCGGGTGGGTTCTGGGGCCGCCGGAGCCATCTCGGCCACTCTGGCCGAGTCTTCAGCCGTGTCCGTTGTCGGACACCCCCCACCGTCGGCCGGTGGCGTCGCAATCCCACACGTAGCGTCATGAGTCACCGGCAATCGCCGGTCCGGAACTCTCGGCAGGGGTCCCGCCTGCGGCTGGCGCCCAACCCCGGGGGGTTGCGGCCGGCGGTTGCGGGCATGACTCTTGGCAACGAGCCAAGAGTCACTGATACACAGGGGCAGACCCGGCAGCACGAGGGTCTGCCCCTCGCAGTTTCGAGGAGCAACCATGAGCCAGGATCTGGTGACGACACCGGTGTGGGACCAGCTGATCGCCGACCGTGGCGGCCGGGGGCCGGCCGAGTTCGAGGGCCACGACGCCTGGGACACCTCCGAGGAGGCTGCGCAGGCGTACGCCCGCGGAGTCGCGGAGGCGCAGGCGACGGCGGCCGAGTTCTGGGGCCGGAGCAAGGTCCCCGACGCGGCACCGGCGGGCGACGCCGCAGGCGCCGACGCAACCTCCACGCACGTACAGGCGTCCGCGTCCTGACCTGATCGGCCGGCCGCCAAGGCCGGCACGAGACGGACCACGACGAACCGTCGACGACGGCGGCCGCCTGCCGAGCGCGGCCCGCCGCTCCCCCTGCCCACGGGAGCCTGCCGCACCGTAGGCCGCTGCGCACGGAACGTTCCGAGCTCGCTGCTTTGCCCGCTTTGTGCTGTGACGAACCACATGCTTTGCCCGTCGGAGAGGTCGCGGGGGTCGCGAACCGTCCGCGTACGTGCTTACTGTGGGTTTTGTTCACGCCTGGACCTAGCGGAACAAGGAGTGAGAAAGCCATGGCACTCGCCGCCCCCGTCGAGTCCCAGAAGCCAGCCACCTCCGTCGAGTCCCAGCAGCCAGTCAACTCCGTCCAACCCAGGAAGCCGACCGCCCTCGAAGCAGTCGACGGCCAGGCAGCCGATGCCGACCGCCTCGTCCTCGACCACCTCGGCCTGGCGCGCAAGCTCGCGTTCAAATACTCCGGTCGCGGCGAGCCGGTCGAGGAGCTCATCCAGGTCGCGATGGTCGGGCTCGTGCAGGCCGCGCACCGTTTCGATCCTGAGCGCGGCTCCCCCTTCGTGTCGTACGCCATCCCCACGATCCTCGGCGAGATTCGCCGCCACTTCCGTGACCACACCTGGGCGGTCCACATCCCGCGACCGGTGCACGACCTCTACCACGCGATCCTGCAGGCCGACGACCGGCTGGCCGGCAAGCTGCAACGCTCGCCCACCGTCCGGGAACTCGCCGCCGAGCTCGAGGTCAGCGAGGAGGAGGTCATCGAGGCGCAGGAGAGCGGCAGCGCCTACCGCGCGCTCTCCCTCGACTCGCCGACGGGTGACAGTGACGACGACGGCCACACCCTCGGCGACCTGATCGGCGGTGACGACACTGCGCTCGAGCGCGTCGACAACCGCGAGGCGGTCCGGCGGGTGCTGCCGCACGTGCCGTTCCGCGAACGCCGCATCCTCCACCTGCGCTTCTTCAAGGACCGTACGCAGGCACAGATCGCCGAAGAGCTCGGCATGTCGCAGATGCACGTGTCGCGGCTGCTCACGATGACCCTGGCCAAGATCCGCGAGGCCGCGCTCGAGGAGGACGCCACCGGGGCGTACCCTCAGTGGCCGACGCCACGCACCCGGCGCAAGGCGAGCTGACCCGCCGGCCGACCGCCAGGCCGGCCGACCGCGGGAGTCGACCTGATCACGTTGCCGACGACGTTCCTCGCGTCTCCGCGGTTCTGGCGGGAGGGTGCGGACTGGCTGGCCGCACTTCCCGACCTCGTACGCACCCGCTGCGAGCAGTGGCAGCTCGTCCTCGACGGCGAGGTCATGCACGGGTCCAACGCGATCGCGGTGCCGGTCCGCCGCGACGGCGAGCCGTTCGTCCTCCGGATGACGATCCCCGACGACACCGTCGCCCCGCAGGCACGTGCGCTGGCGTTCTGGGCCGGCCGCGGGACCGTACGTCTGGTCCAGGCCGACCCGCCCGCGGGGGCGATGCTCCTGGAGCGGCTCGACCACACCCGCTCGCTCGCGCGAATGTCCCTGGCGGATGCGGTCCCGCTGGTCGCCCGGCTGATGCGTCGGCTGGGAGTCACCGGCCCGCCGGCGGACGCGCCGTCGACGACCGCGATCGCGCGGGCCCGCGCGGACGACTTCGAGGAGACGTGGCGGCGGCACGGTGAACCGTTCGGCCGGAACGTCCTCGACCTCGCGCGGGCCTGCGCGAAGGAGCTCTCGACGAGTACGTCCGACCTCGCCGTCGACGGTGACCTGCACTACGAACAGGTCCTCGGCGGGAGTCGGGAGCCGTGGCTCGCCGTCGACCCCGTACTCCTGCGCGGCGACATCGAGTACGACCTGGCCCGGCTGCTGTGGAGTCGGCTCGACGAGATGCGCGATGCGGCCGAGCTCCGCGGCCACGTTGCGACGATCGTCGCCGAGGCGGACCTGGACGCCGAGCGGGCACGTACGTGGATCGTGTTCCGCAGCGTCGACTACTGGCTCTGGGGTCTCGACCACGGTCTGACCGAGGACCCCGAACGCTGCCGGCGACTCGTCTCGGTCTTCGGCTCCTGAGCTCTGGTCGCGGGTCCGCTGGTCGTCAGCCGGACGCGCCGGTCTGGCCGTCAGCCGGACGCGCCGGTCTGGCTGTCAGCCGGACGCGCCGGCCTGGTCGTCGCGCCACTCGCCGGGAGGCGGGGCGCCGCCCGCCGCGAGCGTGGCCTCCCGTTCGCGGAGTTCGACCCGGCGGATCTTGCCCGAGATCGTCTTGGGCAGGTCCGCGAACTCGAGCCGGCGGACCCGGGTGTACGGCGGCAGGTGCTCCCGGGCGTGGCGCAGAATCGACCGGGCCGTCTCCTCGTCCGGCTCGAACCCCGCGGCGAGCGTGACGTACGCCTTCGGCACGGCCAGGCGGACGGGATCGGGTGCCGGAACCACCGCCGCCTCGGCCACCGCCGGATGCTCGAGCAGCACGCTCTCGAGCTCGAACGGCGAGACCTTGTAGTCGGACGCCTTGAACACGTCGTCGGTACGGCCGACGTAGGTGATGTAGCCGTTCTCGTCGCGGACCGCGAGGTCTCCGGTGTGGTAGTAGCCGCCGGCGTAGGCCTCGGCGTTGAGCCTTTCGTCGCCGTGGTAGCCGCGCATGAGGCTGGCGGGCCGCCGGGCGAGGTCGAGGCAGACCTCACCCTCGTCGCCGGGCTCGCCGGTGAGCGGATCGACCAGGACGACGCTCATGCCGGGCAGCGGCCGGCCCATCGACCCTGGCTCCAGCGGCTGGCCGGGGGTGTTGCCGATCTGCGCCGAGCTCTCGGTCTGGCCGTAGCCGTCGCGGATCGTGAGGTCCCAGTGCCGGCGGACCTGTTCGATGACCTCGGGGTTGAGTGGCTCACCGGCCGCGGCCGCCGTCCGCAGCGTGCCCGGGCCGCCGGAGAGGTCGCTCTGGATCAGCATCCGCCACACGGTGGGAGGCGCGCAGAGGCTCGTCACGCCGGTGCGGCGCATGACGTCGAGCATCGCGGCCGCGTCGAAGCGCGCGTAGTTGTAGACGAGGATCGTCGACTCGGCGATCCACGGCGCGAAGAAGCTGCTCCAGGCGTGCTTTGCCCAGCCCGGCGAACTGATGTTGAGGTGCACGTCTTCGGGCCAGATGCCGAGCCAGTACATCGTGGTGAGGTGGCCGACGGGGTAGCTCGTCTGGGTGTGCTCGACGAGCTTGGGCCGGCTGGTCGTACCCGAGGTGAAGTAGAGCAGCAGGGTGTCGTCGGCCCCGGTGACCGCCTGCCGGGCCGGGGCGTCGTGGAGGTCGTACGCCTCGGCATAGGCGGACCAGTCGTCCGGTCCGTCGCCGACCCGGATGCGGGTGTAGCCGCCCGGGACCTCGGCGAACCTCGCGACATCCGCCGCATTGGCGATGACGTGCCCGACGCCGCCGCGCCCGATCCGGTCGGCGAGGTCGCCCGGTCCGAGTGCGGTCGTCGTCGGCACGATGACCGCGCCGAGCTTCATGATCGCGAGCATCGACTCCCAGAGCTCCACCTGGTTGCCGAGCATCAGCAGCACCCGGTCGCCGCGACCCACGCCCTGCGCCGCCAGCCACGCTGCCACCTGGTCGGACCGGCGCGCCATCTCGTCGAAGCTGGTCCGCTGTTCGGAGCCGTCCTCCTGCACGATCCACAGGGCCGTCCGGTCGTTGCCGCGGGCGATCGGGTCGAACCAGTCGGTGGCCCAGTTGAACGGGTCGGCGAACGTCGGCCAGCTGAACTCGCCGGCCGCCGTGGCGTAGTCGTCGCGGTGGCGGAAGAGGAAGTCACGCGCCCGGCGGTAGACCTCGGTGTTCGCCGTCGTCTCGGGGTTGCCTGTCTCGGGGTTGCCCGTCGTCCCAGGGTTGCCCGTCGTCCCAGGGTTGCCCGTCGTCCCAGGGGTGCTCGTACCCGGCATGTCTGCCCTCCACGGTCGGCTCGAAGCGGCTCGGAGCGGCCCGGACACCACGGACACCGAGCGTAGTCCGCCGGGCACATCCGTTCGGGCTCATCCGTTCTGGCGCCGTACGAATGGGTAGGCGACGCGGATGGCAGGCAAGAAGAAACTCGCCGACTACCGCGCCAAGCGCCACTTCGACCGGTCCGCCGAGCCGGCCGGGACCGGGGCGTCGGGCCGTGGCGGTGGTGAGGAGCCGATGTTCGTGATCCAGCGCCACGACGCGTCGACCCTGCACTTCGACTTCCGGCTCGAGGTCGACGGCGTTCTCGTGTCGTGGGCGGTACCGAAGGGGCCGTCGACCGACCCACGGGACAAGCGGTTCGCGATCCGGACCGAGGACCACCCGCTCGAGTACGCCGACTTCGAGGGACGGATCGCAAGGGGCGAGTACGGTGCGGGGACGGTGATCGTCTGGGACACCGGCAGCTACCGCAACCTGACCCGGCGGGACGGCAGAGACGTGACGATGGCGGACGGCCTCGCGCACGGCCACGTCAAGGTCTGGCTCGACGGCACGAAGCTGACCGGAGGGTACGCGCTGACCCGGACCCGCCCCCGGGGCAAGGGCGAGGACTGGCTGCTCGTGAAGGTCGACGACGAGGGCGCCGACCGGCGGCGCAAGCCGGCGAAGACCCAGCTGGAGTCCGCGCTGTCGGGACGTACCAACGCCGAGCTCGAGGATGAGGACGCGGATGAGTGAGGGCGGGGACCCGGCGACGGCGGACTGGTCGCGGCACCTGATCTGGTGGCAGGTGTACCCGCTGGGGTTCCTCGGCGCACCGCCCACCAGCGCGTCCGGCCCACCGCGCCGGCGGCTGCGGGACCTGACTGCCTGGCTGGACCACCTCGTCGGCCTCGGCGCCAACGGTCTCGCGCTCGGACCGGTCTTCGCCTCCGAGACCCACGGCTACGACACGGTCGACTACTACCGGATCGACCCTCGGCTCGGCACCGCGGACGACTTCGACGCGCTGGTCGCCGCCTGCCACGCCCGCGGCGTACGCGTCCTGCTCGACGGGGTCTTCCACCATGTGGGGCGGGGTTTCGCCGCGTTCCGCGACGTCCTCGACCACGGCCGGTCGTCGGCGTACACGTCGTGGTTCCACCTGGAGTTCGACGACGACGCCGACGACAACGGCGCTCCGGTCGGCTCCCCCACGCACCCCGACGGGTTCGACTACGCCGACTTCGAGGGACACCGCCAGCTCGTACGTCTCAACCACGAGGAGCCGGCGGTCGCGGCGTACGTCGCGGACGTGATGGCGTACTGGTGCGCGCGGGGCGTGGACGCCTGGCGGCTCGACGCCGCCTACGCCGTGCCGCCGGCGTTCTGGCGGAAGGTCACCGAGCGCATGCGCACCGACCACCCCGACACGTGGATCGTCGGCGAGGTGATCCACGGCGACTATGCCGGGTTCGTCCGCGAGTCCGGGATCGACTCGGTGACGCAGTACGAACTGTGGAAGGCGATCTGGAGCTCGCTCAACGACCGCAACTTCTTCGAGCTGGCGTGGTCGCTCGACCGGCACCGGCAGCTGCTGGAGTCGTTCTGGCCACAGACGTTCGTGGGCAACCACGACGTGACCCGCATCCTGAGCACCCTCACCGACGCGCGGCACCTCGGTCATGCGCTGGCCGTGCTGTTCGCGACGCCGGGCGTACCCACCGTCTACTACGGCGACGAGCTGGGCCTGCGGGGGATCAAGGAGGAACGCTTCGGCGGCGACGACGCGATCCGCCCGGTGTTCCCGTCCGTTCCCGCAGCGCTCACGCCGGAGCAGCGCGGCCTCGTCGACCTCCACCGTGAGCTGATCGCCTGCCGGCGCCGGCACGGCTGGCTCGTCCACGCGCTCCCGCAGAAGCCGGACACCCTGACGAACGAGCACCTTCTCTACCGGGTGGGCGACCCCGCCGGGAACGCCCTCGCGGTCGCCCTCAACGTGGGAGACACCCGGGCCCGGATCCCGCTGCCGACCCGCGCCGCCTGGACCCTCGAGGCCGGTACCGCCGACGTCGAGCCCGCGGGCGGCGAGCCGGGGGTCCTGCGGGTCCCTGCCCACTCCTGGGCGGTCCTGGCGAGCCCGGCCGGCGGAGGCCGCTGAGCACGAACGGCCCTCCCCGTACCCTCCCGCGCGCCGGGCTGAGACCCTGGGAACTCCGGAGTGAGGCGGAGGCCAGGAGGGCGACCGTGGAATACACCACCTTCGGCAGGACCGGCGCGACGGTGAGCCGCCTCGGCTTCGGCGGAGCCACGCTGGGGCTCACCAACTACGTCGAGGCGTTCGACCCGTACGACTCGAAGGACCGGGCCCGGATGTTCGCGGCCATCGAGGTGGCCCTCGACGGCGGCATCAACTGCTACGACTCCGCGCCCGGCTACGGCGACGGCGCCAGCGAGAGCGTGCTCGGCGAGGGCCTCAAAGGGGTCCCGTCGAGTGGAGGGCATCCGCTGTTCGTGTCCACGAAGGTCGGCTACGGCGCCCGCGCCGGGGTACGGGAGTCCGTCGAGGGCAGCCTGACCCGGCTCGGGCGCGACCAGCTGGACCTCCTGCAGATCCACGGCGACTCCTACACCACGGCCCAGACCGACGAGATCCTCGGCGCCGGCGGGATGGCGGAGGCCATGCTGGCGCTCAAGGCCGAAGGTCTCGTGCGGAACATCGGCTTCACGACCGAGGACACCAACGACTCCGTCTACCGGCTGATCCGGAGCGAGGTGTTCGACACCGTCCAGGTCTGCTACAACCTGCTCTACCAGCACCCGTACGAGCCGAGCCGGCCGTTCGGGTCCATGCTCGTGGCCGAGCAGCACGGCCTCGGCGTCGCGACGATGCGCACCACGACGTCGGGAACCTTCCAGCGGTGGATCAGGATGGTCAACCCTGGTGACACGTTCGACTACTCCGGTGCCCTCATCCAGTACGTCCTGTCCAATCCCCACGTCGACGTGGCGCTGGTGGGGATGCGCGATCCCGACATCGTGCGTAAGAACCTCGTACTCGCCGACGACCTCGCGGGACGGATCGACCTCGAGAAGCTGCACGACCGCTATGTCTGAGCACGTCCCCGACCGGCCCGGCCCCGACCGGCCCGGCCCCGATCAGCCCGTCCCCGACCCGCTCCGCCTCGACCTACGCGCCGACTGCGAACGCTGTGTGGGTCTGTGCTGCGTGGCCCCGGCGTTCTCGGCCTCGAGCGACTTCGCGATCGACAAGCCCGCCGGCCAGCCGTGCCCGAACCTTCGACCCGACTTCCGGTGCGGCATCCACAGCACGCTGCGGGACCGCGGGTTCGCGGGCTGCACGGTCTACGACTGTTTCGGCGCGGGCCAGAAGGTCGTCAACGTCACGTTCGGCGGCCAGTCCTGGCGCGAGTCGCCAGCGGCCGCGGCGCGGATGTTCGAGGCGTTCGCGGTCATGCGCGACCTGCACGAACTGCTCTGGTACGTCGCCGAGGCACTCACCCTGGAGCCGGCGCGTCCGCTGTACGCCGCCCTCCGGCAGGCCCTCGGCGAGACGGAACGCCTGACCGGGCACAGCGCGGACGTGCTCGTCGGCCTCGACGTGGACGCCCACCGGGGAACCGTCAACACCCTCCTGCGCGAGGCGAGCGAGCTCACCCGCGCCGGTCTGGACGGACGCGAGCTCCGCGGCGCGGACCTCGTGGGGCAGGACCTTCGCGCTGCCGACCTGCGCGGCGCCAGCCTCCGGGGTGCGTACCTCATCGGCGCGGACCTGCGCCGCGCCGATCTCGAACGGGCCGACCTGATCGGTGCGGACCTTCGGGGCTGCGACGTCCGCGGTGCGAACCTCGGCACGGCGATCTTCCTGACCCAGGCCCAGGTCGATACCGCGAAGGGCGACAGCGACACCACGCTTCCGTCGGCGCTCACCCGTCCCACGCACTGGGCGACCGCCAAGCGGCGTAGGGCACGATGGAACTGACATGTCCTTCACCGAGCAGCTCCCAGATCTCACCGAGGCCGGCACCGGGCCCGGAGTCGGCACC
Source organism: uncultured Actinomycetota bacterium (assembly GCA_963721745.1). Taxonomy (GTDB): domain Bacteria; phylum Actinomycetota; class Actinomycetes; order Propionibacteriales; family Actinopolymorphaceae; genus Thermasporomyces. Next base: position 324,358 of record CAVRKO010000015.1, read on the forward strand.
GACAGCGGCACCGACCCCGATGCGCTCTTCGACTCCTTCACCCGCTGGGCGGAGGGACAGGGCTTCACGCTCTACCCGCACCAGCAGGAGGCGTTGATCGAGATCGTCTCCGGCTCGAACGTCATCCTCAGCACACCGACGGGATCCGGCAAGAGCCTCGTCGCCGCCGCCGCGCACTTCACCGCCCTCGCACACGGACAGCGGACGTACTACACCGCGCCGATCAAGGCACTCGTCTCGGAGAAGTTCTTCGCGCTCTGCGAGATCTTCGGCCCGGCCAAGGTCGGCATGATGACCGGCGACGCGAGCGTCAACGCGGAGGCGCCGATCATCTGCTGCACGGCGGAGATCCTCGCCAACATCGCCCTGCGCGACGGCCAGTACGCCGAGGTCGGCCAGGTGGTGATGGACGAGTTCCACTTCTACGCCGAGCCCGACCGCGGCTGGGCCTGGCAGGTGCCGCTGCTCGAACTGCCGCAGGCGCAGTTCCTCCTGATGTCCGCGACGCTCGGGGACGTCAGCTTCTTCGAGAAGGACCTCACCCGTCGGACCAACCGCCCCACCGCCGTGGTCCGTACCGCCGAACGCCCTGTCCCGCTGGTCTTCTCGTACGTCACGACGCCGCTGCACGAGACCCTCGAGGAACTCCTCAGCACCCACCAGGCGCCGGTCTACGTCGTGCACTTCACCCAGGCGGCCGCACTCGAACGCGCACAGGCCCTGATGAGCATCAACGTGTGTACGCGCGCGGAGAAGGACTCGATCGCCCGGCTGATCGGCAACTTCCGCTTCACGGCGGGGTTCGGGCGCACCCTCTCGCGGCTGGTCCGGCACGGGATAGGCGTCCACCATGCCGGCATGCTGCCGCGCTACCGCAGGCTGGTCGAAACCCTTGCCCAGGCAGGGCTCCTGAAGGTCATCTGCGGCACCGACACGCTCGGCGTGGGCATCAACGTGCCGATCCGCACCGTGGTGTTCACCGGCCTGTCGAAGTACGACGGTGTCAAGGTCAGGTTGCTCAAGGCCCGCGAGTTCCACCAGATCGCCGGCCGGGCTGGGCGTGCGGGCTACGACACCCTCGGCACCGTCGTCGTCCAGGCCCCGGAACACGTGGTGGAGAACGAGAAGGCGCTCGCGAAGGCCGGCGACGACCCCAAGAAGCGCCGCAGGGTCGTCCGCAAGAAGCCGCCCGAGGGGTCGATCGGCTGGGGACGGCCGACGTTCGAGCGCCTCGTCGAGGCCGAACCAGAACCGCTCACCTCGAGCTTCCAGGTCAGCCACGCGATGCTGCTCAACGTCATCGGCCGTCCCGGCGACGCGTTCGACGCGATGCGGCACCTGCTCACCGACAACCACGAGGAGCCGTCCGCGCGCAGCCGGCACATCCGCCGGGCCATCGCGATCTACCGCGCCCTCCTCGCCGGTGGTGTCGTGGAGCGCCTGGACACACCCGACGAGACCGGCCGGCAGGTACGCCTCACGGTCGACCTGCAGTTCGACTTCGCACTCAACCAGCCGCTGTCGCCGTTCGCGTTGGCGGCGATCGAGCTGCTGGACCGGGAGTCCGAGACGTACTCCCTCGACGTAGTGTCTGTCCTCGAGTCCACTCTCGACAACCCGCGGCAGATACTCTCCGCCCAACAGTTCAAGGCGCGTGGCGAGGCGATCGCCGCCATGAAGGCCGAAGGCGTCGAGTACGACGAACGGATGGAGCTGCTCGAGGACGTCACGTACCCCAAGCCGCTGGAGGACCTGCTGGAGGCGGCGTACGAGATGTACCGTCGCGGCCACCCGTGGGTAGCCGACCACGAGCTGGCGCCCAAGTCGGTGGTGCGGGACATGTACGAGCGGGCGATGACGTTCGTGGAGTACGTCGCCCTCTACGGCCTCAGCCGTTCCGAAGGGCTGGTGCTGCGCTACCTCGCCGACACCTACAAGGCGCTCCGCCAGACAGTGCCGGAGGACGCGCGGACCGAGGAGCTCGTCGACCTGACCGAGTGGCTCGGCGAGTTGGTCCGCCAGGTCGACTCCAGCCTGCTCGATGAGTGGGAACGGTTGCAGAATCCGTCCGACGACCCCGCCGAGGTCGCACCGCGTCGGCCCGAGACCCTCACCGCCAACACGCGGGCGTTCCGCGTGCTCGTGCGCAACGCACTGTTCCGCCGGGTCGAGCTGGCCGCGCACCGACGCTACGACCAGCTCGGCGAGCTCGATGCCGAGGCCGGGTGGGACGCCGCCGCCTGGACCGAGGCGATGGAGGAGTACTTCGCGGAGTTCGACGACCTCGGCATCGGCCCCGACGCGCGAAGCGCTGCCTACCTGATGATCGACGAACAGCCCGACAGGTGGGTCGTACGCCAGATCTTCGACGACCCGGCCGCCGACCACGACTGGGGCATCAGCGCCGAGATCGACCTGGCAGCGTCCGACGAGCTGGGCGAGGCGGCGGTCAAGGTGACGTCCGTCGGGCCGCTGTGAGCGCGGGCGCAGGAGAAGGGGCGCGATGAAGGGCTGGTCGAAGGCGGGAAGCCTGCCACGCAAGGTCATCGTGGGTACGACCGTCTTCGGGTCCGTGGGGAGCTACCCCGGCCTCGCCGAGCGGGCGATCGAGCTCACCGCCCTGGTCGACGAGATGGCCCGACGCGCGGCGGAGATGAGCCCGGACGGCGCCCTCGACCTGGCCATCCTGCCCGAGGCCGTGGTCACGCCGAACGACGAGGACCCCGCGGACCGTTCCATCGGCCTCGACGACCCGGTCGTCGACCACTTCCGCGAGCTGGCCCGGCGGCATCGTACGTATCTCCTCCTGCCGCTCGACCTCGCCGAGGACACCGGCGTCGGCACCGTCTACGCCAACGCCGCGGTCCTGCTCGACCGCCGGGGTGACGTGGCCGGCATCTACCGCAAGGCCCACCCGGTGGCGCTCGTGGGCAGTGACGACCTCGAGGGCGGCGTCCGGCCCGGAGCCGAGCATCCCGTCTTCGACTGCGACTTCGGCAGCCTGGGCGTGCAGATCTGCTGGGACGTGGTGTTCGACGACGGCTGGACCGCCCTGGCCGGGCGGGGCGCCGAGATCGTCGCGTGGCCCAGCGCGTCGCCCGCCACGGTGCTGCCGGCGGCGCACGCGGCGCGGCACCGCTACTACGTCGTCTCCAGCACGCCGCGCGACAACGCCACGGTGTACGAACCGACCGGCCAGGTCGGCGCCCGGATCACCGGACACGGCGAGGTGCTCGTCCACGAACTGGACCTGAGCCACGCCGTGCTCGGCTGGTCCTCGTTCCTTCGCGAGGGCGAGGCACTCCGGGAGACGTACGGCGACCGGGTGGGCTTCCACTACGACCCGCAGGAGGACCTCGGGCTGTTCTGGTCCAACGATCCCGACACCAGCATCGGCACGATGATCGCCGCGATCGGCGGCGAGGAGATCGACGACCAGATCACCCGCAACCAACGCCTCCAGGACGCCGCCCGGGCAGGTCGACCCGTCAGTGGTGGATCTGGCCGCTGAGCTCGCTCAACGGCAGACCGGTGCCGCCGGAGCGGCGCTGGATGATCTCCGCGGCGATGGACACCGCCGTCTCCTCAGGCGTCCGCGCGCCGAGGTCGAGCCCGATCGGCGCGGCCAGCCGGACCAGGTCGGTCTCGGACACACCGGCGGCGCGGAGTCGGTCCACCCGGTCGGTCTGCGTACGCCGGCTGCCCATCACGCCGATGTAGGCGGCCGGGGTGCGGAGCGAGTCCGCCAGCAGCGGGACGTCGAACTTCGGGTCGTGCGTGAGGACGCAGATGACCGTGCGTTCGTCGACGGCCGTCCGGGCGAGGAACCGGTGGGGCCACTCGCAGACCACCTCGTGGGCATGGGGAAACCGCTCCGGTGTCGCGAACACCGGGCGGGCGTCGCACACCGTGACGCGGTAGCCGAGGTATGCCCCGATGCGGGAGACCGCCGCGGCGAAGTCCGTCGCCCCGAACACGAGCATCCGCGGCGGTGGCGCGAACGACTGCACGAACACCGCCACCTCGTCGACCCGGCGCTCGCCGTGCTGACCGACCCGCAGGGTGCGGGTCTGGCCCTGGGCGAGCATGCCCTGGCCCTCGCCGGTCACGGTGCCGTCGAGCCCGGGATCGCCGAGCGAACCCTCGGCGCGGTCCGGCCAGATGACCCGCTGCGCGCCGAGCGGAGCGAGTCCCCCCACGACGGTGGCGACGGCGACCGGCTGCTCGGACTCGAGCGAGGCGAGGAGTGGGCCCACCGGACCCGTGGGCTCGCACCGGCGGACGAGGACGTCGATCTCGCCACCGCAGGTCAGCCCGACCGAGAACGCCTCCTCGTCACTGATGCCGTAGGTCTCGAGCCTGGCCCCGCCCTGCTCGAGGACCGCCTGGGCGACGTCGTAGACCGCGCCCTCGACGCAGCCGCCGGAGACGCTTCCCACGACGGCACCCGACGCGTCGACCGCCATCGCGCCACCTGGCTCCCGAGGGGCGCTCCCCCGCGCGGCGACCACCGTGGCGAGGGCAAAAGGGACGCCGCGCGCACACCAGTCCCTCAGCTGCGGCAGCACCTCGCGCATGGCTCCTCAACCCTCCCTCGGCGAACGACTTCCCTCGGCGGCGGGCACGAAGGTCCTTCCCACCATAGGTTCGGACCTACGCGCCCCTCAGACGAACGGCCCACCCCCGCGGGACCCGGGCTCAGCCGAACTCGTACTTGCGGACCTGCTCCTCGTCCAGCTCGATCCCGATGCCCGGCCGGTCACCGAGCACCACGGCTCCGTCCCTGACCACGAGCCGGGAGTCGGGTACCAGCAGGAGCTCGAAGTTGTAGATGTCCTTGTCCAGCGAGAAGTGTTCGACAGTAAGGCAGTTCGGGGTCGCGGCCGCGAGCTGGGCGTGGACGTTGGCGTGCCAGTGTGGCGCGACCTGGACGCCGAAGGTCTCGGCGGCCCGCACCACCCGGACGAACTCGCTCACCCCGCCGAGTACACCGGCGTCCGGCTGGAGCAGGTCGGCGGCCCGGCGTTCGATCAGGTCCCGGAACTCCCAGCGGGTCTGGTGGATCTCACCGGTCGCCACCATGGTCTCGAGCGTGCCGGCCAGCTCGGCGTGGCCCGCGATGTCGTCGGGCGACAGCGGTTCCTCGAACCACCACAGGCCGGCATCGCCGGCCGCGCGTTCGAAGGCGCGCGCCGCATGGAGTGCCTCGGGCACGCTGCGGTAGGCGTTGTTGGCGTCCAGCGCCAGCCGTCCGGTGCCGTTGACGGCCGCGATCGCCCCGACCGCCGCCTTCACCCGCCGCGCATCCTCCTCGACCGGGAGCCCGCCGACCTTGATCTTGTGGTCGGTGAACCCGAGGGACGCGTTCAGCTCGATCTCGCGCGCCACCGCGGTCTCCCACGGGCCGTCGTCCGGCCGGTAGTAACCACCCGACGCGTACGCCGGAACGGGCCGGGCCGTCGTGCCGCCGAGCAGCACCGCGAGGGGTACGCCGGCCCGCTTGGCACTCGCGTCCCACAGGGCCATGTCCACGGCCGACAAGGCTCGCAGCACGACGCCGCGGCGGCCGGCCAGCAGGCTGTCCTGGTACATCGCGTCCCAGAGGCCGAGGATGTCGTTCTCGTCGGCGCCCTGGAGCAGCGGTGCCAGGAGGTCGTCGACCGCGGCCGCCAGGACCCGGCCGCCGGAGGTACCGGCATAGGAGTAGCCGACGCCGGTGGGGCCGTCGGACGAGTCGATCTCCACCAGGAGGTAGTGCCGCTCGTTCAGCTCCCTGGTGGCCATCCGGGTGGCCCGCCTGACCGGTACTCCGATCGCCCGGGCCCGCACGTTCGTGATCGTCATCGACGTCTCCCACCTGCCAGTTCGCGTACGAGGGTTCGAAAGTGAGGCTATCGACTCCTACGATGGGCCGGTCGTGCCCTCACGCCGCGGCCGACCCGGGTGGAAGGAGACTTCGGCAATGGAGTCAGTCGAGTACACACCGACGTTTGACCAGTACGCATGGACGTTCGGCGGTGCCGAGCCCGCCCTTCGGGTCCGACCGGGTACGGCCATGCGGCTCTGGACCGAGGACGCCTATTCCGGCCGGATCCGGCAGTCCACCGACCTGCCGTCGGCCTGCGTGGACATCAACTTCGTCAACCCCCAGACCGGGCCGTTCTACGTCGAGGGCGCCGAACCCGGCGACACGCTGGTGCTGCACTTCGTCGATCTCGAACCCGCCCGCGACTGGGGTGTCTCGACGACGATCCCCTTCTTCGGCGGGCTGACGGGCACCGACCGCACCGCCACGCTGCAGGATCCGCTGCCGGAGATCACCTGGGTCTACCACCTCGACCGGGCCAGGCGCTCCCTGACCTTCGAGGCGGCGCGCAGCGACTTCAGCGTGGACCTGCCGCTCGAGCCGATGCTGGGCACGGTCGGTGTGGCTCCCGGCGGGCGTGAGGCGCGGTCCTCCCTCGTACCCGAGCGGTTCGGCGGCAACATGGACACTCCCGAGATGCGCGCCGGCGCCACCTGCTACCTCGGCGTCAACGTGCCGGGCGCGCTGTTCTCGGTGGGCGACGGCCACTACCGGCAGGGCGAGGGCGAGGCCTGCGGTACCGCCGTCGAAGGGGCCATGAACGTCACGCTGATCGTCGACCTCGTGAAGGGCGGCGCCCCGGTGTGGCCGCGGATCGAGCACGACGACGCCATCGTGGCGGTGGGTTCGAGCCGGCCGCTCGAGGACGCCTGGCGGATCGCCCAGGTCGAGATGGTGCAGTGGCTCGGCGAGCTCTACGGCCTCGACCGGATGGACGCCTACCAGCTGCTCAGCCAGACCGCCAAGGCGCCGATCGCCAACGTCGTCGACACCAACTACTCCTCGGTGGTCAAGGTGCCCAAGGGGCTGCTCCCGTCGTCCTCTGCGTACGACGGGATCCACCAGCACCTCCGGGAGTCCGCGGCCGCCCTTCGCGGATAGGACGTCGACAGGTGAACGCCGCACCGATCGCCGACGACGCGCTGGCGCCGGCCCTGAGGCCGTTCGGTCAGGCCACCATGCTGCCGGCGGAGGCGTACGTCTCGGAGGAGGTGTACGCCTGGGAGCTCCGGCATCTGTTCGCCGGGACGTGGACCTGCATCGGGCGACTGCCGGACCTCCGGGCTGACGACGGCGACAGCGACGCCGACGGCAACGGACGGCTGGTCACCCACCGGGCCGTCATGGTCGGCGACGTCGCGGTCCTGCTGACCTTCCCGGAGCAGGCTGGCGACCGGGAACCGGTCCGTGCGCTCGCCAACACCTGCCGGCACCGCGGCCACGAGATCCTGCCGGCGGGCACGACCGCAACCCGTCGGTCCCTGCTGTGCCCGTACCACGCGTGGACCTACTCCCTGGACGGCGCGCTGGTCGGTGCACCGGGCTTTCGCGACGTCGAGGGGTTCGACCCCGCCGAGCACGGTCTCGTCGAGCTACCCGTGCAGGTCTGGCACGACTGGGTTTTCGTCAATGCAGCGGGCGGGGCGGCGCCGTTCGGCACGCACATCGGCGCGATGGCGGACCTGGTCGCACCGTACGCGCCCGAACGGCTGTTCCTGCGGGCCCGGCACGACTACGAGATCGCCGCCAACTGGAAGGTCGCCGTCGAGAACTACCACGAGTGCTACCACTGCCCGCTGATCCATCCCGAGCTCTGCCAGGTCTCGCCGCCGACCAGCGGCGCCAACTTCGACCTGCCCGGCGCGTGGGTCGGTGGCGCGATGGACCTCCGCGACGGCGCCGCCACCATGTCGCTGTCCGGGCAGTCCGACGGCGTTCCGTTCAACGGGGTCGATCCGGGGCGGGTGCTCTACCTCGGGCTCTTCCCCAACCTGCTGGTCTCTCCGCACCCCGACTACGTGATGGCGCACCGGCTCACGCCGCTGGCGCCGGACCGCACGGCGATCGAGTGCACGTGGTACTTCAGGGACGCGACGACCGACCCGCGTTATGCCGTGGACTTCTGGGACCGCACCAACCGGCAGGACTGGACCGCCTGCGAGTCGGTGCAGCGCGGGCTGGCCTCGCCGCACTTTCGGCCGGGACCGTTCGCGCCCAACGAGGACGCGGTGCACAGCTTCGTGACCATGGTGGCGCGGGCCTACCAGGGCATCCCGCCACACGTTCTGCCGGACCGCTGAGGTCAGGCCGTTTCGCCTGTCCCACAACGAAGAACGTTCCACGACACCGGCGCGAGCCGTGCGCTGACCCGGCCTCCGTCGACCGACGCGGCCAGCGGGCGCGGCACCACCCGGTCGGGTTCCACCGGAGCGTTGTGCGCGCCGAGATCCCTGTCGGACAAGGAAAGACTCTCCACCACCTGCACGGTGCCGAACCCCCGCAGGTCGACCGTCAACGCGAGCTCGTGCTCGACCGAACGGTTGATCGCGAACACCGTCAGGGACCCGTCGTCGGCGCGGACGGCCACGGCGTCGAGCAGTGGCACCTCGCCCAGACCGTCAACCTCGACCTGCGGTGCGCTCACGTCGACGTGGACGACACTGCCGCGCCCGAACCTCGAACCATGGAGGTACGGATAGAAGATCGTCTCCCGCCACGCGGGTCCCCCCGTCAGCGTCTTGATCGGGCCGAGGACGTTGACCAGCTGGGCAAGGCACGCGACCCGCACCCGCTCGGCATGCCGCAGCAGGCTCAGCAGCATGCCGCCGAACGCCACCGCGTCGAGAACGTCGTAGGAGCCCTCGGCCAGGGACGGCGCGAACGGCCAGTCCTCCGGCTCCTCGTGGCCCGGTCCCTGGTGGACGGCCGGCAGGACGTTCCACTCGTCGAACGAGAGGTACATCGGCCTGCGGCTGCGTACCTTCGCGGCCACCTGGTCGCAGGTCGCCACCACCGCGTCGATGTGGGTGTCGGTGTGGACCCCGGAGGCGAGGTACGAGGAGGTTCCGGCCTCGCGGGAGAGGTACCGGTGCAGGGAGACGTACTCCACCTGCTCGTACGTGTGCTCGAGAATGGTGCGGTCCCAGTCGGGGAACGTCGACATCTGTGGGCCGGAGCTCCCGCAGGCGACCAGCTCGATCGACGGATCGACCCACTTCATCGTCTTGGCGGTCTCGACGGCGAGCCGGGCGTACTCGTGTGCCTGCTTGTGGCCGATCTGCCAGGCACCGTCCACCTCGTTGCCGAGGCACCAGGTGCGAACGCCGTAAGGCTCCGGGGACCCGTGAGCGATCCGCAGGTCCGACCAGTGCGTACCGCTCGGATGGTTGGCGTACTCCACCAGGCTCCTGGCCGCGTCGACACCGCGCGTACCGAGGTTGACGGCGAGCATGGGTTCGGTGCCGGCGCGACGGCACCACGTGGTGAACTCGCCGAGGCCCACGAGATTGGGCTCGAGCGAGCGCCATGCGAGGTCGAGCCGCTTCGGCCGTTGCTCGGTCGGGCCCACGCCGTCCTCCCAGCGGTAGCCCGACACGAAGTTGCCACCGGGGTAGCGCACGATCGGGGGGTCGAGCTCGCGTACGAGGTCGAGGACGTCGCCGCGGAAGCCGTCGGAGTCGGCGCGTGGGTGGGACGGCTCGTAGATCCCGTCATAGACGCAGCGGCCCATGTGTTCGACGAACGAGCCGAACAGCCGCGGGTCGACGCGGGCGAGGACGGCACTCGGGTCGACGGCGAGATGTGCCTGCTGAGTCTCCACCACAGCCCTTCCTGGTGTAGGGGCCCTACTCGACCCGCCACTGAAGGCGCGGGGGGTGCACGGTCGCGGCGACCGGAGCGCCCTTGTCGTTGCTCAGGTCGAGCTCTGCCACCAGCACAGCGCCCTCGGCCGTCGCGGCCGCCATGAGCGCGGTGTCGATCTTCGACAACGAAAGCTTGACCCGGGCGACGTTCCCACCCCAGGCGTCGCCGTCGGCGTGTCCCCAGTTCAGGTAGACGAACCTGTCGCGGCGGCGTCCGTTCACGTAGGGTCCGCGAACGTCCAGCTCACCCTCGACACGTACGACGTCGACGGTGAGTGCGAACCGGGCCTTGGTCCGTTCGGTCGACACGAGGTCGACCACGTTTTTCGCCCGGGTGATACCGAGATGCGGGACGCCGTTCTCGCCGCACCATGCACGCGGCATGTTCCGTCCCTCGATCCTGACCTGCACGTTCGTCACGGCCTGCTCCCACGTCCGCCACACACATCCGCACGTGTCATCATGCCGGAGACGGGACGATCCGGCCGCGCCCCACACCGGGGTGCCCCCACGTCGTCCTCGCGATGTTGTGCGTTGTGTGCTGTTCGTCTGCGCACTGATGCGCGCGGTCGTACGCTGGCACGTGCCATGGCTCACCGCAGCAGTGAGCGGGCGGCGCGCACCATGAGCGGTAAGGACCCCTCTGCCTTCTGACCTGGGCAGAGGGGTTCCTTACGTTCAGGCTCCGGTAGCTCCGGTAGCTCCGGTAGCTCCGGCAGCTGCGGTGGCGGCGGCGTCGGTCGGGGCCGTGGGCGCCGTCACTGGTTGGGAAGCTGGCTCGAACTGGTCGAGGATCGCCCGGGCGTTGGCCTCGTTGGCCTGCCGGGTGCGTCCCGCGTTGTGCGGTGTGTGGACGACGTTGTGCCGGCCGAGCAGCGGGTCCGCGAGCGGCAACGGTTCCACGTCGAACACGTCGGCGGCGAGGGCGAGCTCGTCGGCGAGGACCCGGCGGCGCAGGGCAGCCATGTCGCAGATCCGGGCGCGGGTGACGAGCACGACCAGGCAGCCGGTCGGCAGCGCGTCGATATGGTCCGCGGTGACGATGCCTTCGGTGGAAGGCATCAGCGGCACCATCGGCGCGAAGATCTCTGCGTCGCGGACCAGCCGATCGAGGTGGTGCTCGCGGCGTGCGCCGGCCCGGTGGAAGCAGGGTTCGCTGGCGTACGGGTCCCACGCCGCGACGTCAGCTCCCAACGTGGACACGAATCCGGCGTACCGGCTGGCGATGTTGCCGGCGCCCACGATCCGGACCCGCTTACCTGCCGCCGTACCGCTCGTGAAGTGAGGGTCGTCGCCGTACTGATGGCCTCTCCCGCCCGGGGTCGGTACGCCGTTGACCGGGTCGTAGTCCCACGGGGCAAGGTCGCCGATCATCTGGTGGTGGAGCTGTGGGATGCGACGCAGTCCGCACAGGGTCAGCGCCAGGCCGAACTCCGCGACCGACTGGCCCCAGAAGCCTTCGCTGGTGTGCCGATAGACCTTCACGCCACGGCTACGCAGCTGCTCCGCCGACTCCTGCTCGCCGTACGCCTCCAGCAGCGCGGCCTCGGACAGGCCGCCGAACGCGTCCACCGACTCCTTCGTGAACGGCGCTCCGAGGACGACCAGGCGTCTGACGGCAGCGGGATCCGGGACCGCCTCATGCACGGCTCGCGCGTCGCCGACGTCCAGCCGGATGTGGTCGACCGGACCACGCTCGGCCCACTGGGTCCTGAACGCCTCGGCCCCCCACGGCCACACCACGTCGTAGCGGGCATGGGACACCAGCACGTTCCGCTCACCGTCAGCGCTCACGCGTTTCCTCTCTCTCAGCCCTTCAGGCCCACCGACGCGATGCCGCCGATGAGCTGCTTCTGGGCGACGAAGTACAGCACCACTACCGGAACGAGCGTGACCAGGTTGGCCGCCATCAGCAGGTTCATCTGGTTCGTGTGGGTGGAGTTGAACGTCGCGAGCCCGACGGCCACCGTGAAGAGTCTGCTGTCGTTGAGATAGATCACCGGACCGAGCAGGTCGTTCCAGGTGCTGAGGAACGTGAGCACCGCACACACCGTCAGCGCGGGCGCCGACAGCGGGAGGATCACCGACCAGAAGATCCGCAGGCTGCCGGCGCCGTCCAGCCGAGCGGCCTCGTCGAGCTCCTTCGGGATCGTCTTCATGTACTGGCGGATCAGGAAGATGAAGAACGCCGAACCCGTGAACGACGGCACGATCAGCGGAAGATACGTGCCGTACCAGCCGATCCGGTGGAACAGCAGGAACTGCGGAACCATCAGGCCCTGCCACGGGATGAGCATCGTCAATACGATTGCCGTGAAGAGCACCTGCTGCCCCCGGAACCGCATCCGGGCAAGGGGATATGCCACCAACGCGCACGAGACGACGGTGCCGAGGACGACGAAGATCTCCACCCAGACGGTGTTGAAGAGGTAGAGCAGGAACGGCCGGTCGGCCCCGAACAGCGCGCGACGGAAGTTCTCCCAGTGGAAGTCCTGGGTCGGGAACCACTCGGGCGGGTTGCTGAAGAAGAGCGCCTTGTCGGGCTTGAGCGCGACGGTGAGCATCCACCCGAGCGGCAGCAGGATGAACGCGCTGGCCGCGACGAGCAGGGCGTAGATCACGACCAGCCTGAGCAGGTCGCGCCCGTAACGGTGGTAGAAGCCACGGCCGCCTCCGAGGCCTGACCCCACCCGCGTGGGCGCAGACGCCGTTGCCGTCATGATCGCGCCTACCTCGCTTCGTTCTCGTAGTAGACCCAGCGTTCCGAGGTCCGCATGAGCACGACGACGACCACCGCGCCGATCACGAACAGCACCCAGCTGAGAGCCGCGGCGTAGCCGAGCCGGCCGTCGCGGAACCCGGCCTGCCAGACGTAGAGAAGGTAGAAGAGCAGCGAGTTGCCGTTGCCGCCGTTCGCACCGCCGATCGTGTACGCGGTGTCGAAGATCTGGAACGCGCCGATGATCGACGTGAGGAGAGTGAAGAACAGCGTCGGCGTCAGCATCGGCAGGGTCACGTGCCAGAACCGGCGCAGGACGCCGGCTCCGTCGATCATGGCCGACTCGTACAGGCCGGGGTTGATGTTCTGCAGGCCGGCGAGGTAGATGATCGCGCCACCACCGACCACGCCCCACAGGCCGGTGACCACCATGGCGGGAACGGCCCAGCCCGGATCGGTGAACCAGCCGGGCGGATGGGCGACGCCGGCCGAACGGAGCAGGGAGTTGACCACGCCAACGTCGGGGTTGAGGAGCTGCTGCCACAGAACGGCGACCGCGACGCCGCTGAGCACCGAGGGCAGGAAGAGGATCGTGCGGAACATCCGGATGCCCCACACCTTCTGGTTGAGCAGGAGTGCGCCCAGCAGGCCGAACACCAGGTAGACCGGAACGGACAACAGGAGATAGACACTCGTGATCCGGAGCGAGAGCCAGAACCGGAAGTCCTCGCCCACCATCTCCCTGAAGTTGGCGAGCCCGACCCACCGAGCGGGGATCTCCAGGGAGTAGTCGGTGAAGCTCATGTAGAGCGAGAAGACGAGCGGACCCACCAGGAAGCACGCCGTGCCGATGATCCATGGCGACATGTAGGCGTAGGCCACCAGGGTCCGGCGGCGGTCGTGGCGCCGTTGCTCGGCGGTCCGGGGCTGGCCAGGTCGTCTCGACAGCAGGCGCGGGACGGCCGTCCGCGTCGTCGTCATCGTCCCTCCCGAGCCGCCGCGGCGGGCCATGTCCAAGAGGGCTCTCCGCGCGTGGATCTGCGGCACGGTACGCCCAGCGCGCGGACGCGCACAAGAGGACGACCGCCGCCGCGAGGAACCAGTCCGGCGGGGGAAACGAGGTGGATCCTGCCCGTGCCGGTCCCTTGTCGCAGGGCCGTTCCGGTGCGTACCCTGCGGACGCCATGAGACCCAGAGTGCTGACCGCCCGGCGTCGTGCGGCGGCGGTCGCCGCTCTGGCGGCGGCCGCCCTGCTCGCCGGCGCCTGCACCTCGCCTGCCGCGAGGTTCTTCGAGGGCGGCCCGAGCGGCAACAGTCTGACGATCACGACCTTCGACGCGATCGATGCCACCATCCTCAAGCAGGTGGGCGCGGAGTTCACGCGGCGGCATCCCGACCTGCGCGTCCAGGTCACCCAGATTCCCGAGGACGCCTACGTCACGAAGCTCCAGACGTCCATCCTCGCCAACAACCCGCCGGACATCGCCTACGTCTACACCGCCGGCCACGTCTCGTCCTTCCAGCCGCTGGACTCTCTCGTCTACAAGAAGTACGGCCTCGACGTCGCCGACTACGACGTGCCGACGCTGAAGTACGCCTGTGGCTTCAAGAATCGCTTCTACTGCGTGGGTGGCTACGCGGGCGCGCTGGCGTTGTTCTACAACAAGAAGCTGTTTCGGGCCGCCGGTGTGCCGTTTCCCGACACCACGAAGCCGATGACGTTCACGGAGTACTCCGAGGTCGCCAGGAAGCTGAGCAAGCCCCACCGGGACCCCAAGAAAGCAGTCTGGGGTGGCGAGGCGTCAGTGCCCACCTGGTGGGTCGACCTGCGTACGTTCATGAGTCCTGACGGGCGCAAGGTGGAGTTGACACGGCCCAGCTATGCGCGGGAGTTCGAGACGCTCGTCGACATGGTGCGCGACGGCTCGGCCCCCACCGCCGCCCAGCAGGCAGCGGTCGGGGCCGACGAGGGCAACACCGGGCTCTTCACCAAGGGCAAGTTGGCGATGACGATCGGCGGCGGCGACATGATCGACACGCTAGCCGGCGCGAAGTTCCCGATCGACGACTATGGTCTCGCGGCGACACCGGTGCCGTCGCACACGCGACCCTGGATCAACGTCTGGTCGACGGCCTATGGGATCCCGCGCGGTTCCAAGCACCCGGCGGAGTCCGCTGAGTTCCTTGCGCTGTGGGGCACCTACGCGCAGAAGCTCCAGGCCGACCACAACCTGATGCCGATGCTCAGGTCGGCTGCCGACAGGTACTTCGCACCCAAGGGCCCGCGGCACGCGGAGTTCGTCCAGGTCGCGCGGCTCGCACGGGAGAGCCTGTTCACGCCGGACTTCTACGCCTGGGACAGCAACAACCAGGATGCGTTCAACGCGGCCGTACGCGGCGAGGACGTCGCGTCCGTCCTGCGTACAGCGCAACGCAAGGACCAGCAGGCCCTCGACACCACCTGGCGGCAGTTCGACCAGGCCGCGCGATCGGTCGGCATCGACTAGCCGGCCGTCCGCCCGAGCGGGCCTCCCACGCTGCGAGGCGCACACTTTCGTCGTACCGCAGTTTCGCTCTCCTGATCATGTCCGCACCGGTTGGATGGTCAGATGCCGCGTCCTCCGGTGTCCCACCCGCCGGTAGGCGACGACCCCAGCCCTGGCCGCGGACCACTTCTCGTGGCGTCGATCCTGAGCCTCGCCACCGGTGCGACCGACGCGATCAGCTTCCTCCGACTCGACAACGTGTTCGCGAGCGTCATGACCGGCAACCTGGTCGTCCTGGGCCTTTCGGTAGGACAGGGTGACGCCGCCCGCGCCTCGCACGTGGTGGTCGCCGTGGCCGGCTTCGTCCTCGGTGTCCTCGCGTCCAGCCGGGTCGTCGGCCCGTCGGATCCCGGCCGCGCTGGGTGGCCGGTCCGCTTCCTGCTCGTCCTGGCCGCCGAACTGCTGGTCCTCGTCGCCTTCTCGACGGCGTGGGCGGCGACCGGCGGGCATCCTTCGCCAACTGCACAGCTGGGAATGCTCGCGGCGTCGTCCGTGGCCATGGGCGTACAGAGTGGCGCGGTTCGCGTCCTCGGGTTCACCGGCCTACCGACGACCTATCTCACCGGCACCCTGACCACCCTGCTCGCCGACCTCGGATCGACCGGCCGCGTCTCCTGGCGGAGTCTCATACTTCTCGGGTCCCTGCTGGTGGGAGCCACGGTGGGCGGCGTCCTGCTCGTCCACGCGCCGGTGCCGGCCGCGGCGTTGCCCGCCGTGTTCGTCGGCGTCGGGCTGGCTGCCGCCCTGGCCGTACTCCGACCGCGCCGCGCAACGAGCAGCCGATCCGGGGTTTGACCGGCGCCTGGTCCACCGCGGGCGGCCTCGAACTGCATCAAGGGGCCCTTCATCCAAGTCGGGCCCGAACACCCCGGATCTCAGAGGTGCTTGGGAACGCGGGCCGGCACATACCTCGCCAGCAGCTCCCCGATCAGGTCGCCCCGCCGGACGAAGTTCGGCCTCCGGTCGAAGTCCGGCGGGTCGAAGTAGCGATGGAACGTTGGCGTGGTGCTCGCCGAGAGCGGCGGGTTGACCCAGCTCCAGTCGGTCGGGCAGGTACGCCCGGCGACCTGTTCGCGGGCAATGTGCGACACGAACTGACGCGCCACGGTGTGATGGTCGGACATCACCACACCGGCCTCGCGGTAGCTGTGCAGGACGGCGCGGTTCAGCTCGACGAGCGCCCGGTCCTTCCACAACGTGCGCTCGGAGCTCATGTCCAGTCCCAGCCGGGCCGCGATGACCGGAAGCTGGTTGTAGCGGTCGACGTCGCTGAGGTTGCGCGCGCCGATCTCGGTGTTGACGTACCACCCGCTGAACGGCGCACACGGATAGCTCAGTCCGCCGACGTCGAGCGACATGTCGGTGACGGCAGGGAGCGCGTGCCACCGCAGGCCGAGTTCCTCGAACCATGGATAGTCCGGATGCCGCAACGGAACCTCGAGCACATGGTCGCGGGGGAGGTCGAACCACCGCAGTCCCTCGTCCGGCGTCGAGATCAGCAGCGGGAGTACGTCGAACGCCGTGCCCTGTCCCTGCCAGCCGAGATGGACGAGGAGGTCGGTGAGATCCGCGGATGCGGGGTCGCCCACCACCGAGCCGTCGGGTTTGCGGTAGCCGGCGTAGCGGATCAGCTGGGGGTTCAGGACCAGCCACTGCTGGCCGTCCTCGCGCGGTGGTGGGCCGACGGTGATCATGGACTGCACCGCGCCACCGTTGGTCGAGACGCGAAGGTGGTGGAGGCAGGCCTCGGCCAGTTCGGCGGCGGTCCGTACGTGACGGGCGTCGACGAG
Source organism: uncultured Actinomycetota bacterium (assembly GCA_963721745.1). GTDB lineage: Bacteria > Actinomycetota > Actinomycetes > Propionibacteriales > Actinopolymorphaceae > Thermasporomyces. Next base: position 341,142 of record CAVRKO010000015.1, read on the forward strand.
CTTCAGCGTGCGCCAGTGGCTGCGCCCCACGCAGCGGGCATGGTTGCGCCACGCCAGTTTGGCGCCGACGAGCAGCTCGTGCGCGCTCTGCTCGTACCACCCCGTGGCCAGCAGACTTCCCTGCGCCTCGGCGACCCGAAGAGAGTCGACCTCCCCGAGCTCGGGAGCCGCGAAGAACTCCTCGCACTCACGCAGCCTGCGGCCGAGCACCGGGTCGATCGAGGTCGCAGGCGGCTGCGTCCGCGCGCCGGGCCCGCGTTCCGGCCCGTCACCTCCGTGGTACTGCAGGTCTCCGTACGGGCACTCGAGCAAAGCGGGCCTCCTGCACTGTCGGTGGTGCCTCGCCAACGGGAGTACGGCTGGGACGTCGTGCACGCGAATCCCCCAAGTGCGGCAGGGACCACTCGTACGGCAGGGACCATCGACCATCCGTACGGCACTGCCCGCTGTCGCCGTGCTCGCGCCCGGTTTGCCTTACCGGTTCCACACCTGCTGCGGAGACTCGCGAACGTTGTCCAGCTGGGGCAGCTCGCCGAGCTTGTCCACCTGCTCGGCCAGCGCCTCGAGGACGGTCCGCAACTGGGTCTGGGCAATCCGCGTGTACGTACGCACGTACTCGATGTCGGGCACGGGTACGACGTAGCCGCGCGCGGGGTCGACACCGCCACCGGAGCCGCCGCCGGGTTGACGCTGGAGCATGTCGCGTTGGCGGGCGCGGGCGCTCGACAACAGGTGCCGGGAGCGCTGCTCGTGCTCCTCGACCAGTCGGTCGGCGACCAGCTGCGCCTGGCTGAGCAGGGTCACCGCCTGGGTGTTGGCCTCTTCCCCTCCGTCGGACGCGCGCGCGGACCGCAGACGTTCGATCTCACCCACCAGGGCGGCCCGCTCGTCCGCCGCGGCCTGCACCTGGTCCGCCACCTGGTTGAGGAAGTCCTGTACCTCGTCGGGGTCCAGGCCGCGCCGACGCTGCGTGAAGGTCGCGTTGCGGATGTCGCGCGCCGACTTCCGCCGCCGCGCGATGCCGTTGATGTCTGTCATTGCGTACTCCACCTCACTACCCGGCAACCGGGCGGGGATCCTTGGCAGCTGCGATCGTGGCGAGTTCCTCGAAACGGATGTCGGCGCGGGGCATGCCGGCCGCCGCCAGCTCCGCCACCGCATGGCTCACCATCTGCGGTGAGCCGCAGACCATGGCCACGCGCCCCTGCCAGAACTGGCGGCTGGACGCGACGGCGCCGACCAGACCGCGCGGGCCCGGGAACGACGGATCCTCGGAGACCACCTCGGTGTAGCGGAACCACGGCCGGTCCGCCAGCCGGGTGAGCCGGTCGTGCTCGTACAGGTCCCAGCCCGTCCGCGCACCCTGCACGAGATGCACGTCGGGCGCCCACCCGCTTGCCATCCACGTGTAGTCGAGCTGCTCGAGCACGGCGCGCAGCGGCGCGAGGCCGGTGCCGCCGGAGACCATCAGGATGTCGCGTCGTTCGTGCTCCTGTCGGGTCAACCGGTCGCCGACGGGTGGACCCAGCCGTACGGTGTCACCCACGTCGAGCGAGTTGACGAGCGCGCCGCTCACCATGCCGCCCGCGACCACCTGGACATGGAGTTCGATCGTGCCGTCCTCGCGCGGTGCGTTGGCGGGGCTGAAGTAGCGCCACAGCCGTGGGCACATCGAGGTCTCGAGCGCGATCGACTGGCCGGGCCGGTAGACATACCGCCGCTGGGGCCGAAGCTGCAGCACCGCGACATCCAACGTGCGATGGTCGATGTCCACGACGTCGGCGATCCACCACGGCGGTTCGCTGTCGGCCCGTTCGGCTGCCTGCACCATGACCTCGGCGACCAGGCCGTACGCGGTCCTCCACTCGGTGGCGAGGTCCGGTGTCCACTCCGCACCGAGGAAGTGCTCCAGAGTCGCGAACAGGGACTCACCGACACTGCCGTAGTGCTCGGCGACCACGGAGAACCGACGGTGGTCACGACCGAGTTGCTCGAGGAACTGCCTGCTCTCCTCGAAACGATCGATGTCGCTGACAACTCGTCCGAGCGCGCCCACGAGCTTGTCGCGTTGTGCCGACATCGACACCGGAAACAACGCCCGAAGGTCGGGACGCGCGATGAACAGATGTGAGTAGAAGAAGAGCGGCACCTCGTCACCCGACTTGGCGACGCGTTCCCAACTCTCCGGCAGGCCGATGGAGGCCACGGCAGGACCGGTCAACTCGGTGCGGGAGTGGGTGTGACCTCTTTTTTTTTGGTGCCATCGAAACGTCGTTCATGCGCGACCCACGGCTCTTCGCGATCCTGGGGGAGCCCACGTACGTCGTCTCGTCTGACTGCGGTCGTTGTCGGTTCGGTGCCGGCCTGCACGGTCACCGGGTCGCTCATACGTCACTCCCCTGGTTGCACGTTCGCGTCCCCCCGGAGTCAAGTGGCATTGGTACCAGTGCGCTCTGAGCGGGCGCAACCAATCGTGGTGATCTGTCTCATTCTCGACGATCATCGGGGGCATAGCGGCCCTGAATGGCGTTCTTCACGACATACGTGACCTTCGTGCCCCATCGCTCGTTAGTGACGTATCACCTGTTGGCGAGAAAACTACTTTTCATACTGATTTGTCCGCCGACATACGTAAATACGGATCACCCGGATTTGCCCGCTTTTCACCCCACTTGTCACCGGGAGCTCCACCCCTCGGCACACGCCAGGCGCATGGTCGCGCCCGGGATCGGCAGCGCCGCCACCTCGGCCTCCAACTCGCGGCGTACCCGCGGAGCCAGGGCGCCCCCGACCCTGAGATCGACCCTCCCGCCACGACGTCCCCACATGCCCACCACCGCACCGTCGACGACCAGGCCGTGCGGATGGAACGTGTCGAAGCCCGGCCGCTCGGGTCCGCGGCCCGGTCCGACGAAGAGGCCGCTCCGGTCGTGACCGAACAGCCGCAGCTCCTCGGCGGGCAGCAGGCGGACGCCTCTCGCCGCGGGCACCGACCGGAGCGCGTCCAGGTCCTCGGCCAGGATCCAGGCCCGCTGCCCCTCCAGCGCCACCTCACGGAGGTCGCGGGTGAGCAGCCGCCAGGTGGCACGTGCGTCCGGAACCGTGAGGCCCGCCCACCACGCGAACGCCTCCGGCGTCGTCGGGCCGAACGCGTGGACGTGGCGCCGGCAGAGCTCACGCCGGGCAGCGTCCAGGTCGACGTCGGGCGCTGGTACCTCCCGGACCGACAGCGAGGTCGTCGTCCACCGCACCGCGATCCGGCCGCTGCCGCAGGCCCACCGGAGCCGGAGCTCGCCGTGGAGCTCGCGGCTGCGGAGCTCGCGCCCGGCGAGGGCCCGGCACACCTGGTCGGCCTCGGTCTCGAGTGCCCGCCGTTCGTCGGGATCGCCGGGCAACCGGCCCACCGTGAAGACACCGAAGTCCTGGCGGGGCAGGACGTGGACGGCGGCCCGCGGGCTGTAGGTCTGCAGCAGGGCGGGGCCCTCCCACGCCGACGGTTCGCAGTCCTCGACCCTGGCGTGCAGGGACACCAGCGCGGACCGCGGAGCGGAATCCTGCACGGCGTACCGCGCGGCCTCGGCGTAGCTGTGCGCCGGCAGCCGCGTGGTCAGGTGGTGGACGTGCAGGCGGTAGGCCACCGCCTGCTGGTGGGTCACCGGAATGCTCACCCGCGAAACGTACGGGCCATACAGGACACCTGCGGTCACCATTTCGTGCGCGCTCACGCGCCGGGCCGCGACCGCTCCGCGCACCGTGTGATGAGATGGCGCGAGCCCACCGAGAGGAGCCCTCCACGATGCGCAGAGGACGGTGGCCGAACGATGGATGACGCAGGCAGCTCCCACACCTCCGACACGTCCGAGACCGCCGAGACCGTCGACTGGGCCGACGCCCGCGAACGCCTCTCGAGTGCGGCCCGCAACGACGCGCCCTGGTACGCCAGCCTGGCCGCGCAGCTGGTCGAGCCACACGACTCGCTCGCGCTCGACGTCGGCTGCGGTGGCGGGGGCATGGCCGTCGCCCTTGCCCAGGCGCTGCCGGCAGGCGGGCGAGTGCTCGCCCTCGACACCACCCCGGAGCTGCTCGAGGAGGCCCGGTCGAACCTCGCCGCCGCGGGGTTCGGCCCCGACCGCGCCTCCGTCGTGCGCTGCGACCTCGAGGGCGGCCTCGAGGCGCTGGACGCCGCCGTACCCCAGCCCGCCAACCTCGTCTGGGCCTCGGCCGTGGTCCACCATGTCGCGGACCAGCAGGCCGCCGTCGACGCGCTCGCCCGGCAGCTCGCGTCGGGTGGCCGGCTCGCCCTCGCCGAGGGCGGGCTGTCGGCGCGACACCTTCCGTGGGACGTCGGCGTCGGCGAACCCGGCCTCGAAGTACGCCTGGCCGCGGCGCAGGATGTGTGGTTCGGCCGGATGCGGGCCGGGCTCATCAACCCGGTGCGGATGCCGTACGGATGGAACGAAGCGCTCCGGCGCGCCGGCCTCCGTTCCGTGCGCAGCGGTTCGGTCCTGGTCGAACGACCCGCACCGCTCGGCCCCGGCGATCGCGAGCACGTCCTCGGCGGAATCGCCGCCCGGGTGGGCCGGTTCTCCGAGACCGGGCTGCTGACCGGCGCCGACGTGGCGGCGTGGAACCAGCTGCTCGACCCGGCCGGCGCCGCCTGGCTCGGCAACCGCGACGACCTGTTCGTCCTCGAGGCGAGGACCGTGCACGTCGGCCGCCGATGAGCGCGAGGTTCTACGCGGGACTGTTCCGGAAGTACCCCTACACGACAACCTCCGGCCAGCTGGGGTGTGGCCTCCTGGCGGATGAGACGGGTGCCGTGGTCTCGCTGTGACGGTTCAGGGTGTGACGCCGGCTACACCGGTCACCTCGACGCAGCAGTGCCCGGGACGCGGCGCGAGCCGCGAGTCGAGCCGGGTGGTGTGCAGGCCTTCGAGCAGGCCCGAGATGTACGCATGGTTGAGGCCGCACACCAGCGCGGGCTGTCGGGCGGCGAGTGCGTGGAAGGGACAGTTGCGCAGCACGATCCGGTCGCCCTGGGCGGGATCGGGTTCGAAGCCGAGCTCGGCGAGGACGTCGCGTACCACGGCGAGCTCGTCCTCGTCGTCCGCAGGGTCGTCGCCCCGGTCGTCCGCAGGGTAGTCGCCCCGGTCGTGCGCAGGACCGCTCGTACCGTCGTCTTCACGGCCGCGCGTGCGGTCGGCGTGGTCGCGACCCGCGAGGTGCCGGCCGTCGCGGACCCCCCTCTCGTGGGCGCGGCGTCGGGCGGCACCGTCCGCGTCGGCGGGCTCCTCGGCCACGGCGTCGACGAGGATCTGGCCGACGAGCTCGTACCTCCGGTCCGGCACGGCGACGACGACCGCATCGTCGAGGGGGACGTAGACCCGGGGTGCCCGGCCGCGCCGTCGCGGCCCGCTCCCCGCGTCGAGCCGGGAGCCGAGCAGCCCGGCGTCGACGAGCTTGTCGAGGTGGAACGCAGCGAGGTTGCGGGAGATCCCCTGGCCGTCGGCGGCCTCCTCGCGGGTGACGGGATGGTCCTGCCGGCGTACGAACTCGTACAACGCCCGGCGCACCGGGTCGACCAGTGCGCCCACGGTCTGCCAGCGGTCGCCTCCCACGCCCGAAGATTAACACCAACGGTGGTTGTTGAAATTCTCGGCCGCTGGGTGCAGGATGCCGTTCAGGACCAACGCCCGTTGGTGAAACTTGGAGCGGTGGCGATGACAGGAGAGCTGGAGCAGGCCAAGCGGCCCGTGACGGCACTGGCCGGCCCGTACGGCCATCCGATCCACCCGGCCCTGGTCGCGCTGCCGATCGGTGCATGGGTCTCGGCGTTCGTCTTCGACCTCGGGTCCCGGTTCGTCGCGGATCCGGCGTTCCTGAGCCAGGGCGCCCGCTGGCTGATCGCGATCGGCGTGGTCGGGGCACTGGCCGCGGCCGGCGCGGGGTTCCTGGACTTCTTCGCGATCCCCACCGGCACGCCCGCCCACCGCACCGCCCTCCTGCACATGGCGCTCAACCTGACCGTCACCGTCGCGTACGCCGTCAACTTCGTACTCCGCGGCGCCGCCGGCCGAGGCCCGGTCGGCTGGGGGCCGATCGCGCTCGCCGCGGTCAGCCTCGCGCTGCTCGCCGGCTCGGGATACCTCGGAGGCAAGCTCGCGTACCGCTTCGGGGTCCGGGTCGCCGCCGAGACCACCCAGGCCGAGGGCTACCGCACCGCCCCGGCGTCGACCCCTCCCGCCGACGGCATCGAGCCGTCCCGCTGACAAGCCGGCCCCACTGACGACAAGGAGAACCCCTGATGGCGATCGCCGCACTGCTCACCTGGATAGTCACCGCGGTCCTGGGCGCGATCATGCTCCGCCTGTGGGTCACCGGCGGCGGCGTACGTGCCGCGGGCGGCACCAGCGCGGCAGGGACCGGAGCCGGCGCCGGCCCGGCAGGCACCGGCACCGCGACGCCCACGCGGTTCGTACCCGGCCTGGTCTTCGGCCACTTCCTGCTCGCCGCGGCCGGCCTCGTGGTCTGGATCTGGTACGTCGTCTCCGATACCGACGCCCTGACCTGGGTGGCGTTCGTCCTGCTCGTCGTGGTCGCGGTGCTCGGCGAGCTGATGTTCGTCCGCTGGTACCGCGGCCGCGGCGAGACCACCGTGGAGTCCCGGTTCCCGAAGCCGGTGGTCTACGTCCACGGGATTTTTGCGGTCATTACCGTTGTTCTGGTGTTCCTCAGTGCCCTCGGTCTCGGGGGAAGCTGAGGCACGTCCGCCGGCCGTCCACTCCAGTCCGCCCCCTGACCAAGGACCCCTCATGCCCTCCAGCTCTGCCCTGCGGGTCATCCACGAGCAGGACAGCATCGACCTCCAGGCCGCCGAACGCGCCGCCGCCCAACTGCTGAAGGCGCTCGGCATCTCGCTGGACTCCGAGAGCCTCCGCGGTACGCCAGGACGGATGGCGCGCGCCTACGCCGAGCTCTTCACGCCGCGCGAGTTCGACCTGACGACCTTCCCCAACGACGAGGGCTACGACGAGCTCGTCCTGGCCCGTGCGATCCCGGTGCGTTCGGTGTGCGAGCACCACCTGCTGCCGTTCGTGGGGGTGGCGCACGTCGGCTACCTCCCCGGTCAGCGCATCCTCGGGTTGTCCAAGCTGGCCCGGATCGTCGAGCTCTTCGCCAGCCGGCCGCAGGTCCAGGAGCGGATGACCAAGCAGATCGCCGACTGGCTCGACGAGCAGCTGCAGCCCAAGGGCGTCGGCGTGGTGATCGAGGCGGAGCACACCTGCATGACCCTTCGAGGGGTCCGGGCGGTGGGGTCCAGCACGGTGACGTCGACGATGCTCGGGACGCTCCGCGACGACGGCCGGTCGCGGCAGGAGTTCTTCGCCCTCACCGGCGTCCACGCGTAGGGCCGCGCGCGAACTCTCCGGGCCTGTCGGCGGTCGCCGCTAGCGTCCGGACATGCCCACACGGATGCGTTACGGCGTGGCGCTGAGCGCGGCCGGAGCCGCCGGTGACCCACGCACGATGGCCGACCTCGCCGCCCTGGCCGAGGAGTCCGGCTGGGATGCCGTCTTCCTCGAGGACTACATCGTCTGGCAGGGACACCTCGGCACGCCCACCTACGACCCGTGGGTGGTGCTCGCCGCGATGGCGGTCGCGACCACCCGCGTACGCCTCGGGACCCTCGTCACCCCCCTGCCCCGCCGCCGGCCCTGGAAGCTCGCCAGCGAGGCCGTGACGCTCGACCATCTGTCCGGTGGGCGGGTCGTGCTGGGTGTGGGTGCCGGCGACGGGCGTGACATTAGTTTCACTACTGTCGGCGACGCGGCACCGTCACGCGTCCTGGCAGAGCGGCTCGACGAGGGCATCGAGATCGTCGACCGGCTCTGGACCGGTGAGAAGGTGTCCTACGCCGGCACCCAATACCAGGTCGACGGACTCCAGATGCTGCCGACGCCCGTGCAGCAGCCGCGGATCCCGGTGTGGGTCGGCGGCAACTGGCTGGTGAAGGGTGTACGGCGTCGCCTCGCCCGCTGGGACGGTGCCTGCGTCTACCGCGGCACCCCTGGTTCGGGTGACGAGGCCCGGATGAGTGCCGACGACGTACGCCAGCTCGCCGCCGTCGTCGAGGGCGAGCGCGGATCCCTGGAGGGGTTCGACATCTGCCTCGGCGGCGACGTGCGCCAGCCCGACTGGGACCGGGAGCGCGCCCACCTCCGCTCCCTCGCCGAGGCGGGTGCGACGTGGTGGCAGGAGTGGGTGCCGCCGGGCAACCTCGACACGGTGCGGGAGGCGGTGGCCAGGGGACCGCTCCGCATCGAGTGAGACCTACCCGCCGGTGGCGGTAGGGGTGGTTGCGGCGGCGGTCCGGCGGGTCGTCACCACGGTCAGGGCGGCCGCCGCGAGCCAGAGCACGGCACCGAGTACCCCGAGGCGGTGCAGCCCGGCCACGAAGTGGAGCGGGCGCGCCGGGCTGCCGGCGACCGCGCCGAACACCGCGACGCCGAGCGCTCCCGCGGCCTGGCGTGCGGTGTTGTTCACCCCGCCGGCCAGCCCGCCGCGGTCGGCTGGCACGGCCCGGAGCGCGGCCGCGACGACGGCCGCGGTGAGCAGGCCCATCCCGACGCCGAGGCCGAGCAGGGTGGGCAGCAGCAGGACGTACCCGCTGGTCGGCGAGAGCAGCCAGAGTCCCGCCGTACCCACCGCGCCGACGAGCAGGCCAGCGACCATCGGCACCGCGGGTCCGTACGCCGCGGTGAGCCTGCCCGCCACCGGTGACAGCATCGCGAGAGGTGCGAACAGCGGCACCATCGCGAGGCCGGCGAGCAGCGCGGTCCGGTGCTGCACGACCTGCAGGTACACCGTGACCGCGAAGACCGTGCCGAGACCGACGAAGTTCATCGCCGCCGCCACGGTATTGGCGCCGACGAAGGCGGGCACGCGCAGGAGCCGGACCGGCAGGACCGGGTTCTGGAGCGCGTCGTTCGGTGACCGCGAAGGCGGCCACGCCCCCGACCGCGACGACCGCCGATCCGAGCGTGACCGCCATGGCTCCGTTCCGGCCGGCGTTGATCACGGCGTAGACGGTGGCGGCAAGGGCGACCGTCCCGGCCAGGAGGCCGGCCACGTCGAGCCGCCGGGTCCGCGCCGCGGCGACGGGCCGGACCCAGCGGAGGGTCGCCACGAGGGCGGCGGCGACGATCGGCGGGTTGACCAGGAACACTGCGCGCCATCCCGTGGTGGTGACCAGGAGTCCGCCGAGCAGGGGCCCGGCGGGCAGCGCCAGGGACGAGACGCCGGCCCAGATGCCGAGGGCGCGCGCCTGTTCGCGCCGGTCGGGGTACGTGTGCGTGATCACCGCGAGCGTCCCCGGCAGGAGCAGGGCGGCACCGATCCCCTGCAGGGACCGGGCACAGATCAGCACCGCTACGCCGGGTGCCAGCCCGCACCCCGCGGACGCGAGGCCGAACACCACCAGCCCGGCCACGACCAGCCGCCGGTGTCCGTACCGGTCCCCGAGCGTCCCGCCGGCGAGCAGGAGCGCGGCGAACGGAACGCTGTAGCCGTCGACGACCCACTGGAGGACGGCGAGATCGCCGTGCAGCTCCGCGCCGACGGCCGGGAGCGCCACCGTGACCACACTGACGTCGAGCAGGACGAGGAACATGCCGACCGCCATCACCATCAGGACCCGGCCGCGCCGCGATGTCGGCCGAGAGAAGCCGGGCGGCGACACCCGGCCGGGCACGGGTCGGGACGCCGGTCGGGGCACCGGTCGGGGCGCGGGTCGGGACGCCGGTCGGGACATGGGTTCAGCCTGCCGCCAGAACCCTTCCGGCCAGCCCGAAGCGTTCCCGACGCAGACTGGGGCCATGGCACCTGACGCCCAAACCGGCGCCCGTCCACCCGGCGCGCGTCCGACCGGCGACCGGGCCGCCACCGCGGCGTACGGCGACGCCGATGTGGCCTGGGTGGCCAGGCACTTCGCCGAGCCGGCCCGCGCCCGGGTCCTCATGGCGCTCGCCGACGGGAGGGCCCTGCCGGCCTCGGTCCTCGCCGACGAGGCGGGGATCTCGCCTGCGGCGACGAGCGCGCACCTGTCCCGGCTTCTCCAGGCCGGGCTCCTCGCCGTCGAGCCCTCCGGGCGGCACCGCTACTACCGCCTCGCCGGGCCGGAGGTCGCGGGAGTCCTCGAGGCGCTCGCCCGCATCGCACCGAGCCAACAGGTGCGATCGCTGCGGCAGGGTACGAAGGCCAACGCCCTGCGCGCCGCCCGGACCTGCTACGACCACCTCGCCGGCCAGCTCGGCGTCGACCTCACCGCCGGGCTCGCGGACCAGGGCGTCCTCGTACCCATCGACGGCGTGCCGGGCACCGGGCGCCGGCCCGGCGACCCGTTGTCGGCACAGCTCGGCCGGCATCCGTACGTCCTCGGACCGGACGCGTCCTCGGTGCTCGACCGGCTCGGCGTGGACCTCGCCGCCGTCACGGCGCCCACCCGATCCCGCCGCCCGGTGCTGCGGTTCTGCATGGACTGGACCGAACAACGGCACCACGTCGCCGGCCGGCTCGGTGCGGCGGTGGCAGAGTCGTGCTTCCGGCGGGGATGGGTGACCCGGCTGCCGCGGCAGCGCGCGGTCCGGCTGACGGCGGCGGGTGCCGACGCACTTGCTCCCTGGCTAGGACACTGAGGCGTCAGGGCCGACGCAGGGCATAGAAAGCGAACGGCGCGCCCTCGTGGACACCCGTACGTCCCTCCACGAGTCCCTCGCCCGCGAACTCACCGACCTCGCGCATGCCGAGCCGCTCCATCACCGCGCGCGACTGGGTGTTGTGCCGTTCGGTGAATGCGACCACCTCGCCGGCCCCGAGCTCGTCGAACGCATAGGCGAGCCCGGCCCGGCCGGCCTCCGTGGCGTACCCGTGTCCCCAGTGCGCCGCGCGGATCGTCCATCCCAACTCCAGCCGGTCGTCGAGCCATGGCCCGGAAGCGGATCCGAGCGCCGCCGCGACGGCGCCGGTCACGTCGGCGTCGGCACCCATGCGGGACAGCCCGCCACGCCCGACCAGGGCACCGGACGTCCGGTCGTACGCGATCCACGTGCCGACGCCGTTGGCCTCCCACCCCTGGCCCATGCTGGCGGCGTTGCGTCGCGAGTCCTCCCGGCTCCAGCGGCCGGCGTGCCACTCGGCCACCGCATCGTCCTGGTGCATCGTCCACAGGTCGTCGGCGTGGTCCGGGCCGACCGGTTCGAGCCGCAGCCGCTCGGTCAGCCGGATCCGCACCGCCTTGGCCACGAGGTCGCGGAGCCGCCGGTCGCCGTCCGTACGTCCGACCAGCATCAGCTCGAGGTCGTCTGGTCCGACCCACGCCGATGCGTCGTGCTTGCCCTCCTCCAGCCGGGGCGCGGCGAGGTCGCCCTCGACGTCGATGAGGTAGTCGAGCTCCCGGCGGACCCGCCCGTCGTGCTCCCACTCCCAGTCGGCGATCACGGCCTCGATGTAGCGCAACGTCCAGCCGGTCTCCTCCTCGAGCTCACGCGCGAGGGCCTGCTCCGGCGTCTCGCCCGGGTCGAGGTGGCCGCCTACGACGTCCCAGCTGCCGGGGAACAGCCGGCGTTCGGGCGACCGGCGGTGCGTGTAGACGCGGTGCTGCTCGTCCCGGACGAAGGCGCCGACACAGTCTGGCTCACGCATCCCGCGAGGCTACTTCCCCCGGTCCGGGCTCAGGCCATGTCCTCCAGCTCCCTGCCCTTGGTCTCTTGGACGCCCTTCCAGACGAAGACGAACGACAGGATCGCGAACATCGTGTAGAGGCCGTACGCGAAACCGAGCCCGATCTGCTGCAGGGTCGGGAACGACGTGGAGACCGCGAAGTTCGCGAGCCACTGCACCGCGGCGGCCACCGCGAGCGCCCCCGCCCGGATCCGGTTGTTGAACATCTCGCCCAGCAGGACCCACACCACGGGGCCCCAGCTCAGACCGAAGAAGACGACGTACAGGTTGGCCGCGATCAGCGCCACCGCCGCCATGCCGCCCTCGAGGGCCGGCTTGCCGCCGACGAACGGCGCGGTGCCGAACGAGTACGCCAGCGTGCCCAGGGTGAGGATCATGCCCGCGGACCCGATGAGGAGCAGCGGCTTGCGCCCGATCCGGTCGATGGTGGCGATGGCGATGAGGGTGGTGAGGATGTTCGTCACGGACGTGATCACGGTGATGATGAGGGAGTCGGCCTCGCTGAAGCCGACGGCCTGCCACAGCACGGACGAGTAGTAGAAGATCACGTTGATGCCGACGAGCTGCTGGAACGCCGAGAGCAGGATGCCCACCCAGACGATCGGCAGCAGGCCGAGGCGCGGTCCGCGCAGGTCGCCGAGCCGCACCGGGTGGTCCGACACCAGGGTCCGTTGGATCTCACGGATCTTCGCCTCGACGTTCCCGCCGACGTAGCGGGCCAGCACGCCGCGCGCCTCCGACTCGCGGTGGGCCGCGACGAGATAGCGCGGGGACTCCGGGATCTGCAGGGCGAGGACGCCGTACGTCAGGGCGGGCACCGCCAGCGAGAGGAACATCCACCGCCAGGCATCCATCCCGAACCACAGCTCCTTGGTCGCGCCGCCGGCGGCCGTCGCGAGGCCGTAGTCGACCAGGAGAGCGACGAAGATGCCGGAGACGATCGCGAGCTGCTGCAGTGAGCCGAGCCGGCCGCGGATGTGCGCGGGCGAGATCTCGGCGATGTACGCGGGCGCGATCACCGATGCGGCGCCCACGCCGATGCCGCCGATGAACCGCCAGATCGCGAGGTCCCAGATCGCGAACGCGAAACCAGACCCGAACGCGCTGACGAGGAAGAGGCAGGCCGCGATCACCATGACCCGAATCCGGCCGGTCCGGTTGGCGAGCGGGCCGGCGAACCACGCGCCGACAGCGGACCCGAGGAGTGCGGACGCGACGGCGAGGCCCAGGACGAACGGGCTGGCGTGGAAGGTGTCCCTGACCGCGCCGACGGCGCCGTTGATGACGGCCGTGTCGTAGCCGAACAGGAAGCCACCGAGCGCGGCGACGGCCGCGACCAACGCGGCCGAACCGGTGCCCCCGCCGGTGACGCCCGGGGACTCAGCGGGCTTGGTCGTCATGCTCGTCGTCCTTCCGCCGCAGGGCGGCGCACCACGCGCCACGCGGTCCAGGCGTCCGCCGCCTGCGGGTCCCTGGCCAACAGGCTCATACCCGCCGGAGGGTCACACCGATCCGGTCGCGGTCAGACACCGCGGCGCCGGCTCCGCCGCGGGCTGGAGCGGCCCGCGGCATCGAATTGATCTCGGCTCGCGCGTTCGGCCTCGCGGCGGTTCCCCGCGACGTACGCTCAGCGCCACACCGCACCCCCGCGGTGGATCTTCGAGGGTGTGACGCAATGGCGCCCCGTTTCTCCTTCTCCCGCTCCTCCGCGCGGCTCCTGGCCCTCCCGCTCTGCGCCGCGCTCGCGGCTCTGGGAGTCCAGCTCGTCCCCGCCACCGCAACGGCTGCGCCCCTGCCGCTGGCGACTTCCGAGCTCGGTTCGGCGGCCGTGACGTCGTTCAGCGCGGGTCGGACAGATCTCTTCACCCGCTCATCCGGCGGGGACCTCATCCAGCAGATCCGGCAGCCGGGTGGTTCGTGGACCCGCGGGCTCAACCTCGGTGGCGACCTCGCGTCCCAGCCGGCGGCCGTGTCGTGGGCTCCGGGCCGGATGGACGTGTTCGCCCGGTTCACCGACGACGCGCTCTGGCATCGCGCGTACATGGCGGGCGGGTGGCTGGCCTGGGAGAAGATCGGCGGGGTCCTCAGCTCGGCGCCGGCAGTGGCGTCCTGGGCGCCCGGCCGGCTCGACGTCTTCGTCCGCAACATCGACAACGGCCTGTCCCACAAGGCGTTCGTGAACGGGCAGTGGTCGGCGTGGGTACGCCGGGGCGGCGTCCTCACCTCCAGCCCCACCGCGACGTCGTGGGCGGCCGACCGGATCGACGTCTTCGCGCGCAACGTCGACAACACGCTGTCCCACATCGCGTTCCAGTCGGGCACGTGGTCGGCGTGGCACGCGCTCGCCGGCGCGACGCTGACCTCGCAACCGGCGGCCGCCTCGCCCGGCAACCGGCAGCTGGACGTGGTGGTCCGTGGGACGGCCAATGAGTTCCGGCTGCTGCGCTGGAGTGACGCGACGAGCTGGACGCCGTGGGTGTCACTCGGCGGGGTGTTCACCTCCGGGCCCGGCGCCGCCGACATGGGTGACGACGTACGCGTGGTCGGTGCGGGACAGAGCGGTTCCCTCCACGAGGCGCTGCGGACGAGTCCGTCGGCGGCGTGGAGCGGCTGGGTCGCCATCGACCCGTACCTCCCGTTCCGCCGGCTCGCGACCTGGGTCGACACCCTCGACTACCCGACGCTCACGCCCGGACCGGCGGTCGCCGACATGGCGGCCCGTGGGGTGCGGACGTTGTTCCTGTCGACGGCGCGGTTCAACAGCACGAACGACTTCTTCGACGAGACCGAGATGGGGCAGTGGCTGGACGCCGCGCACGCCGCCGGCATCAAGGTGGTCGGGTGGTACGTGCCGGCGTACGGCGACATGACCCGCGACGTGCGGCGTACGGTCAAGATCGGGTCGTACGTCAGCCCCGGCGGACAGCGCTTCGACGCCGTGGGCGTCGACATCGAGCGCTACCGCGCACCGGGCGAACCCGCGACCGCAGGCGAGGTCGACCACGCGACGTTCAACGCCCGGCTCGGCCCGCACCTGCAACAGGTCCGGACGCAGTCGCCGGCGGTGGTGGCGGCGATCGTGCCGTCGCCGTTCGGCACGGAGGATGGCAACCGCTGGAGCGACTTCCCGTGGTCGGTCATCGGGCCCAACAGCGAGGTCGTCGTGCCGATGCTGCTGTGGTCGTTCCGCGGTACGCCCACCAACCAGTGGAGCCCGACGCAGGTGCACGACTGGGTGGAGGACCAGCTCGACCAGACCCAGGCTCTGACGGCCCGCCGGGTGCACGTCGAGGGCGGCGTGATCGGGGAGGGCAGCACGGTGGTGACGCCGGCCCGCGTGCAGGGGTTCGTCAACGCGGTCAAGGACGGCGGCGGCATCGGCGCCGGACAGTACGACTACGCGACGATGACCGGGCACACCGACCAGTGGCCGATCCTCGCGCAGCTGAACACCCTGTAGGCGCGGGCGAATCCGTCGCGCGTCAGGGCACCATCTGCGGCTGGGACGGCCGGTTGAACCGGCCGGTCCCTCCGCGCTGCCATGGCTTCGGACCGTCCAGCGGCCGGTAGTTGACGCCGCGGGCGTCGAGCCGGGCGAGGTCGGCGCGCAGCCGCCGGGCGAAGTCCTCGAACGGGCGGTCACGACCGGTCCGCCAGACCGCCTCCGCGAACGCGCAGGCCCGCGGGAACGCCATGTACTCCACGTTCGCCGGCCCCGACAGGAACTCCGTCCACAGCTGAAACTGCGCGCCCAGCACCCGCGCCGTCTCCGCACCGGACAGCCCCGCCGGCACCGGTTCGTAGTCGTACACCGACTCGAGCACGTTGAGACCGCCGATCGCGAGCGGCTCCTCGGCGCTCTCGGACTGGTAGTAGTCGAAGTACGTCGGGTCGGTCGGTGACATCACGACGTCGTGGCCGGCCCGCGCGGCGGTGACGCCGCCTTCCTCGCCCCGCCACGACATCACGGTGGCGCCGGGTGCGAGCCCGCCTTCGAGGATCTCGTCCCAGCCGACCAGCCGCCGGCCCTGCTCGGTGAGCCAGGCGTCCATCTGCCGGATGAACCAGCTCTGCAGCTCGTCCTCGTCGGCGAGACCGAGCGAGCGCAGCTTGTCCTGTGCACGTTCACTCTTGCGCCAGAAGTCCTTCGGGCACTCGTCGCCCCCGATGTGGATGAACGTGCTCGGGAACAGCTCCAGCACCTCCGCGAGGACGTCCTGGAAGAACGCGACGGTCGTGTCCTCGACGTTGAGCACGTCGAAGTCGTCACCGGGCACGGACTCCTGCGGCGACCGGGCCGGATCGTTGCCGAGCTGGGGGTACGCGGCGATCGCGGCGAAGGTGTGCGCCGGCATCTCGATCTCGGGCACGACCGTCACGAACCTCCGGGCGGCGTACGCGATGAGCTCGCGGATGTCGTCCTGGGTGTAGTAGCCGCCGTGCGGGAGGCCGTCGCCCTTCTCCTCCCAGTGCCAGCGGGTCTCCTGCCGCCAGGCGCCGACCTCGGTGAGCCGGGGGTACCGGCGCGACTCCACCCGCCAGCCGTCGTTGTCGGTGAGGTGGAGCTGCAGCACGTTGTACTTGTACGACGCGAGCAGGTCGATCAGCCGGAACAGGAACTCCTTGGGCATGAAGTGCCGGGCGACGTCCAGCAGACACCCCCGCCACCCGTGTGCGGGCGCGTCCTCGATCTCGCACGCGGGCAGACTCCACGCGGTGCCCGGCAGCGGCGCCTGTCGGAACGCCTCGGGCGGCAGGAGCTGCCGGACGGTCTGGATCGCGTAGAAGACACCGGCGGGTGAGCCGCCGCGGATCCGCACCGCGTTCTCGGCCACGAGGACGTGGTAGCCCTCGGCCGGCAGCGCCGGGTCGAGGTCGAGGTGCACCTCGCCGCCGTCCTGGGCGCCCACCGGCGCTGGGGTCCACCGGACCCCCAGGGACGCGAGCTCCTGGACCAGGAGGTCCCGCAGCTCGGGCGGGCCGGCGACCGCCACCTCGTCGGCAAGGGTGAACGAACCCGGTCGTTCGGTGAAGGACCTCGGCCAGGGGATCACGGTGGCTCCTCGGATCTCGGGTCGGGCAGGCAATGCGATCAGGTCTCGATGAGGTGCGGTCAGGTCTCGATGAGGTGCGGTCAGGTCTCGATGAGGTGCGGTCAGGTCTCGATGAAGTACTGGCACGGCTGGGTCGGTCCCGGCGTGGGGAAGAGCCAGCTCTCCAGCATGGGTTCGGGCACGTTGCGGACGTTGTTGCGGACGAGGAAGTACTTCTGCTTCTCGCGGACGGTGCCGATCACGTAGAACTGCTCCTTGGCGATGCCGACGATCTCCTTCAGGAAGGCCGTCTGCTCGGCCGCGTCAGCGGTGCTGGACACCTTGTCGTACAGCTCCATCTGCCGGCGCACCGGAGCCGGGGGCCGCTCGCCCGCCTTGCCGTGGGAGGTGTACCACTCGCCCCACGCGTTGGCGAAGATGCTGCCCGCGCTCATCGGGAAGTACGACCCGGGAAACAACGGGATCTCCAGCCCGCCGTCGCCGTGCCAGACGGTCGCGTCGTGCCGGCTCGCGTTCAGGCGTTCCTGGTAGAGGCTGCGGTCCTCGGGCTCCAGCACCAGCTTGATGCCGACGTCCTTCCAGTAGCCCCGGACGAGCTGCAGCATGTCGGCCCATTCGGCCCGGAACGCGGGGACGTACTCCAGGATGATCTCGATCGGCTTGCCGTCCGGACCGAGCCGGATCCCCTTGTCGTCCCTCCTGGTGTGGCCCGCCCGGTCGAGGTGGGCGTTCGCCCTGGCCACGTCGAACGCGGTGTACTGCGTGGCGAAACCCTTGTCGTAGAAGGGAGACTCCGGCAGCGGGGCGACCTGGTAGGGCTCGCCCTGGCGCTGCAGGGTCGCCTTGACGAGCTCCTGCCGGTTGATGGCGTACGACAGCCCGACCCGGAAGTCCCTGTTCTGGAAGACCTTCCGCTTGACCGGGTCCTTGTGGGTGAGGTTGAGGTAGATGATCATCGCGTTCATCCGCGAGTCGGCGACCTCGAGGAACCGGTAGTCGCCCTTCCTCCGCCCGCGGGCCAGGACCGGCTTGTTGGTCAGCGTCGTGAAGCGGGTGTCGGGCCCGACCTCGATGTCGATCTCGCCGTTGATGGCCCGCAGCAGCATGGTCTCGGTGTCGCTCACGATGTCGAACACCACCCGGTCGAGGTAGGGCAGCTGGCTTCCCGCGGTGTCGACCTTCCAGTAGTACGGGTTGCGGTCGAGCACCACCCGCGTGCCCTTGCCGAACGGCCGGACGAGCTTCCACGCGCCGAGCGTGGGCAGGTCGGGGTTCTCGCCGAAGCTCCACGGCGACGCCTTGCTCCCGAAGAGCTCCACCCACGTCTTCATCCCGGCGTCCTCGACGAGCGCGTCGACGTCGGGGTTGTACTTCTTGTGGAACCGGCGCAGGTAGTGCCGCGGGTACTTCGTGAGCGGGAAGCCGTCGGGCCCCGCGAGCTTCTGCAGGAACAGCCCGCTCGGGGCCGGGAACTCGATCATGAACGAGTACCCGTCGAGCTTCGTGATCCGGGCCGGGCGCCCGTCGGGGGCGGTGAGCAGCGCCGTCCCCTCCGGCGAGATGTCCTTGTCCTGCAGTGCGTCGTTCACGGCGAAGACCACGTCGTCGGCCGTGAACGGGGTGCCGTCGGACCACCGCATGCCCTTGCGCAGCCAGAACGTGAAGCGGGTCGCGTCGTCGTTCACCTCGAACCGCTCCGCGACGTTCGCGTCGACGTCCTTCGTACCGGCGGCACCGCGGAAGTCCGGCTTCCAGCGCACCAGATGCTCGTACGACGTGATCGTGTAGACGTACGCCGCCTCGCCGGTGCCCGTCAGGGCGGACCGCCACTCGCCGCCGTACCGGCCGCGCTTCTCGACCGGCTCGACGACAAGGGGCTTGACGGGCAGGCGCTTCTCGACCGGCGGGAGCTCGCCCTTCCGCGCCAGCTCGGCCAGCGCCGGCGCTTCTTTGCCCGCCGCCCCGTTGCCACCCGTGCCGCCCGCGCGTCCGGCGGCTCCCGACCGGGCTTGGTCGGTGTTCGGGTCGGTCGAGAGGAACTGGCACCCCGCCAGGGACGCGGTCACGAGCAACCCGCCGCCCACGCCGAGCAGCTCGCGGCGGGTCGAACCCCGCCCGCCCGGGTTCGAACCCTGCGAAGCCATTCCGTACTCCCTGCTCGAGGGCTGTCCGCTTCGTATGCCGCTGTCCCCATCTGCCGGGGCGGATGCAAGGTACCAGTTAGACCAGCAGGCATCCAGAGGTCTACCTGGTTCGGTCAGTGCGGCCAGATAGGAGTCGACTGGTTCCCTTGGTAACTTCGACGTCGTGAGCCCTGCCCTGGACCTGTCCTCGACCGCGACGGCGGCGATCACCTACACCAAGCTCGCGGAGGCACTCCGGCGAGGCGTCTACCCGCCCGGCACCAGGCTGCCCGGCGAGCGTGACCTCGCCTCCCAGCTAGGGGTGAGCCGCTCGACCTTGAGGCAGGCGCTCGGCCAGCTCGCCGACGAGGGCCAGCTCCAGCGTTCGTCCCAGCGCGGCTGGTTCGTCCCCCAACGCGTGGTCGGCGAGCCACCCAGCGTCCTGCAGAGCTTCAGCGAGATGGCGCACGCCCGCGGACTCACGCCGACGTCCCACATCCTCCGCCAGCAGGTACGCCCCGCGACTCTCGACGAGGCGGAGCGGCTCCGCATCGCACCGACCGCACGGGTCCTCGAGGTCCACCGCCTCCGCGGGCTCGACGCCGTACCCGTCTGCGTCGACGACAACGTGCTGGTCGGCGAGCGCGCCGAGGGACTGGTCGACGCCGACCTCGAGGACCGCTCGCTCTACGACGAGCTCGAGACCCGGTGCGGCATCCGGGTGGCCCGCAGCTCCTACTCCGTCCAGGCCAAGGCCGCCGATCCTGCCGTCTCCCGGCTGCTCCAGGTGCCCGAGGCAAGCCCGGTCCTGGTGGGGTACGAGGTGACCTACGACAGCGCGGAGGTCCCCGTGCTGATCAGCACCACGACCTACCGCGGTGACGCGTACCGCTTCCAGGCCGACCTCTACCGCCCGCTCACCTGACGCCGTGGCGAGCGTCTCGCTCACCGACCGGCCGCTGCCCGCGGCCTCGCTCGGCGCACCCAACCCGCTGCCGCCGTTCGACGACACGCGTACCTTCGCGGGCGACCTCCCGGCGGAGGAGTTCCCGGCCGAGATCGCCGCCCACCTCGGTTACGGGATCCCGCGCAGCATCCACCCGTACCTCCTGCAGGACGGCTACGACCGGGACCGCAGGCCCGGGACGATCCGGACCGCCGTCCTCGCGAACTCCCATCTCCGGGCGGAGTTCGCGCTCGACC
This sequence comes from uncultured Actinomycetota bacterium, assembly GCA_963721745.1. GTDB lineage: Bacteria > Actinomycetota > Actinomycetes > Propionibacteriales > Actinopolymorphaceae > Thermasporomyces. The sequence continues at coordinate 361,261 of CAVRKO010000015.1, forward strand.
TCGGCGGGCGCCTGTGGTCCCTGCGGGACCAGGCGACGGGCCGCGAGCTACTCTTCACCAACCCCGTGTTCCAGCCGGCGAACCTCGCCCTGCGCAACGCATGGTTCGCGGGCGGGGTCGAGTGGAACATCGGCACCCGCGGCCACACCCCGACCACCTGCTCCCCGTTGTACGCGGCCGTCGTGGACAGCCCGGCCGGCGACGGTGGCCAGGCTCTGCGGATGTGGGAGTGGGAGCGGCTGCGGGGCGTGGTGTACCAGATCGACGTCTGGCTTGGGGAGCCCACGCCCGCGCTGTTCGTCCACGTACGGATCCGCAACAGCTCGGACGACACCGTGCCGATGTACTGGTGGTCCAACACGGCGGTGTCCGAACGCGAGGACCTGCGGGTGCTCACGCCGGCGGCGCGCGCGTTCCACATCGGGTACGACGGCACCCTCGCGATCGAGCCGACGGCGGGCGCCGGTTGGTCGTATCCCGCCTCGTGCGCGCACGCGGCCGACTACTTCTACGACCTTCCGCGCGACCCCCCACCGTGGATCGCCGCGACCACCGCCGACGGTCACGGCCTGGTGCAGACCTCGACTGACCGGCTGCGTGGCCGCAAGCTCTTCGTGTGGGGGCAGAACCCCGGCGGTCGGCACTGGAACGAGTGGCTCGGCGCCGCCGCCCCGGGCTCGCACGAGGGTGGCTACGTCGAGGTGCAGGCGGGGCTCGCGGCCACGCAGTACGAGAACCTCCCGATGCCGCCGCGTACGGAGTGGCGCTGGGTGGAGGCGTACGCCCCGCTCACGACGGATCCCGCGCGTACGCACGGTGCCGACCACGCCGCCGCCGTCGCCCATGTCGAGGAACGGCTCGCGGCGCTGCTCCCGCCGGGCCACCTGGACAGCTGCCTGGCAAGGGTCGCCGACACGATGGACCGGCCGCCCCGACGGATGCTCCATGTCGGCAGCGGGTGGGGCGCCCTCGAGTGTGCCCGCGCGAGCGCGGACGGCGAGACGCCTCCTCGCACGACCGGAACTCCCTTCCCCGCAACGGACTCCGCCGAGTGCCGGCCCTGGCAGGTCCTCCTCGACACCGGGCGGCTGCCCGACGCAGATCCCCATGAGCCGCCGCCGTCGTACGCCGCCGGCGTGTGGTGGGAACGCCGGCTCGCCGCGGCGCCGCAGACCTGGCTCACCGCGTACCACCGGGGTGTGCTGGCGCAGGCGCGCGGCGATGCAGCCGAAGCGCGGTCCCAGTACCTCCGGTCCCTGTCGTACGTGCGGTCGGCGTGGGCCCTGCGTGGGCTGGCCCTGCTCGACGCGCAGGTCGGCGCGCACGACGCCGCCGCCGACCAGCTGGTCGAGGCGCACGCGCTCGCGCCGGACCTCAGGCAGCTGGCCTGCGAGGCGATGAGCGCACTCGCGACCGCGGGACGGCACGCCGCCGCGCTGGGCCTGCTCGACCGGTTGTCCGCGGAGCTCCGCGGACACGGCCGGGTACGCCTGCTGGAGGCCCAGGTCGCCCTGGCCGCGGGACAGGTCGACCGGGCCCGACAGCTCCTGTCCGACGGCATCGAGGTCGCCGACCTCCGCGAGGGGGAGGACAGCCTCGCCGACCTGTGGACGGCCGCCTGCCCCGGCCGGTCCCTCCCGTACGCGTACGACTTCCGCATGCAGCCGGGCGACGGTTGACGCCTGCTGGTCCGACACAATGGGCGTCGATGACCCAGACAGAAGGCGGGCACACCAACGTGACGGCACAGCCGGGACCAGGAACCGACACCTCCCTGCACCAGCGGATCGCCGACGAGCTCGGCGTCCGCGAGAAGCAGGTGAAGGCCGCGGTCGACCTGCTCGACGGCGGCGCCACCGTCCCGTTCATCGCCCGGTACCGCAAGGAGGTGACCGGGCGCCCTCGACGACGCCCAGCTCCGCACCCTGGAGGAGCGGCTGCGCTACCTGCGCGAGCTGGAGGAGCGGCGCGCCGCCGTCCTGGACTCGATCCGCGAGCAGGGCAAGCTCGACGACGACCTCGAGGCGCAGATCCTCGCGGCCGACTCCAAGGCCCGGCTCGAGGACATCTACCTCCCGTACAAGCCGAAGCGGCGGACGAAGGCGCAGATCGCCCGCGAGGCCGGGCTCGAGCCGCTGGCCGACGGGCTGCTCGCCGACCCGTCGCTCGACCCGCAGCAGGCCGCGGCCGCGTTCGTCGACGCCGACAAGGGCGTGGCCGACACGCGGCCGCGGCGCTCGACGGCGCCCGCGCGATCCTCGTCGAGCGGTTCGCCGAGGACGCCGACCTGATCGGCGCGCTGCGCGAGCGGGTCTGGTCGCGGGCCGGCTCGTGTCGCGGGTGCGCGACGGGCAAGGAGGAGGCGGGCGCCAAGTTCTCCGACTACTTCGACGTTCGCCGAGCCGCTGACCCAGCCTGCCCTCGCACCGGATCCTCGCGATGTTCCGCGGCGAGAAGGAGGAGGTCCTCGACCTCGCGCTGGAGCCGGAGGATCGCGGCCGAGCGCGCCGAGCGGCGGCTCACACCGTCTACGAGCCGCGCATCGCCGACCAGTTCGGCGATCTGCCGACCAGCGGCCGCCCCGGCCGACCGCTGGCTCGCCGACACCGTCCGCTGGGCCTGGCGCACCCGCATCCTCGTCCACCTCGACGATCGACCTGCGGATGCGGCTGCGGCAGGCAGGCCGAGGACGAGGCGGTCCGGGTCTTCGCCGCCAACCTGCGCGACCTGCTGCTCGCCGCGCCCGCCGGCACCCGCGCCGACGATGGGCCTCGACCCGGGCTTCCGTACCGGCGTGAAGGTCGCCGTCGTCGACGCCACCGGCAAGGTCGTCGCCACCGAGACGATCTACCCGCACGTGCCGCAGCGGCGGTGGGACGAGTCCCTCGCCACGCTCGCCAACCTCGCCCGCGCAGCACGGCGTCGAGCTGGTCGCGATCGGCAACGGCACGGCGTCCCGCGAGACCGACAAGCTCGCCGCCGACCTGATCGCCGCCGCAGCCGGAGCTGGCGCTCACGAAGATCGTGGTGTCCGAGGCCGGCGCGTCGGTGTACTCCGCGTCGGCGTACGCCTCGGCCGAGCTGCCCGAGCTGGACGTCTCGCTGCGCGGCGCGGTCTCGATCGCCCGGCGGCTGCAGGACCCGCTGGCCGAGCTGGTGAAGATCGACCCGAAGTCGATCGGCGTCGGCCAGTACCAGCACGACCTGGCCGAGATCAAGCTGTCCCGCTCGCTCGACGCCGTGGTCGAGGACTGCGTGAACGCGGTCGGCGTCGACGTCAACACCGCGTCGGCGCCGCTGCTGACCCGCGTGTCCGGGATCGGCGACGGCCTGGCCGAGAGCATCGTCGCGCACCGCGACGCGCAACGGCCCGTTCCGGTCGCGCACCGCGCTGCAAGGACGTGCCGCGGCTCGGGCCCGAAGGCGTTCGAGCAGTGCGCCGGCTTCCTGCGCATCCGCGGCGGCGACGACCCGCTCGACTCCTCCAGCGTGCACCCGGAGGCGTACCCCGTCGTGCGGCGCATCCTCGCGCGCGACCGGCGCCGACCTCGCCGACGCTGATCGGCAACAGCGCCGCGCTGCGCGCGCTCAAGCCGCACCGAGTTCGTCGACGACACGTTCGGCCTGCCGACGGTCACCGACATCCTCGCGCGAACTGGAGAAGCCCGGGCCGCGACCCGCGGCCGGCGTTCAAGACCGCCACCTTCGCGGACGGCGTCGAGAAGCTCGGCGACCTCGAAGCCCGGCATGGTGCTGGAAGGCGTCGTCACGAACGTCGCCGCGTTCGGCGCGTTCGTCGACATCGGCGTGCACCAGGACGGGCTCGTGCACGTCTCGGCGATGTCGAAGACGTTCGTCAAGCGACCCGCGCGAGGTCGTCAAGCCGGGCGACATCGTCAGGGTCAAGGTGCTCGACGTCGACATCCCCCGCAAGCGCATCGCGCCTGACCCTGCGCCTCGACGACGAGCAGCCCGACCGCGCCGCGGACGGGGGCGCAGCACGGCGTGTACGCGGCGGGCGTCCCGCTGACCGCTCCGAACGCCGCGGCGGCCAGGCGCGCCAGCCGAACGGCGGCAAGGACCGCCAACCGAGCAGCGGCCAGCGCCGCCCATCGCGCGGTGGTGCCGGCACCGGCGGTGGTGCGGCCGCCGGCGGTGGCGCCATGGCGGACGCGTTGCGTCGTGCCGGCCTCGTCGACGATCCGGGAAAACCCAAGCGCAGCTAGCGAATCTGAGCGCGACGGCTGTCGAATTCGTACCACGCTTTCGCATTCGGCTGTCGGGGGTCGTTGCACTGTGTCAATCTCACGAGGTGTTCGCCGCCGTACGGCTCGCCTCCGTCACCGTCCTCTCGACCCTCGTCGCCCTCGCGCCGCTTCAAGCACCGGGTGTGTCTGACGCGTCCGTCCCGCCGACGTCCACCACCGCCGCAGCTGTCGCAGCCGCGCCTGTCGCACCCGCGGCCGTGCCGGTACGGGCGGGCGCGCCGGTCACCACAGCGGACCCGGTTGAGGAGGCGACGCTCGCGATCGAGGCGCGGTACCAAGCACTCGGCGGTACGACCGGCGTCCTCGGCGCGCCGAAGTCGGCCGTGACGGCCCTGCCGGGCGGCTACGTGCGGAAGTACGCGCAGGGGAACATCTACTACTCGACCGCCACGGGCGCGTGGGACCTCCGCGCCGGACCTGTCAACTACCGCTACGTACAGCTCGGCGCCCAAGGCAGCGCGCTCGGCTTTCCGACGTCGAGCCAGACGGCGGCCGGCCGGCCCGGCGCGCTGGTGCAGACGTTCCGGGGTGGGCGGATCTACTGGTCGTCCGCCACCGGTGCCCGGGACGTCTACGGCGCCAGCCTGGCCCGTTACCTCCAGCTCGGCGGCGCCGCCGGCGTCATGGGCCTGCCGACCTCGAGCGAGCACGCTGGTGCGAAGCCGGGCGTCGCGCGTCACGGCGTTCCAGAGCGGACGGATCTGGTACGCGCCCGCGACCGGGGCACGCGAGGTGCGCGGCCTGACCCTGACGAAGTACCTCGCGATCGGCGCGGACTCGTCGTGGATCGGGCTGCCGACCGGCTACTACGGCTCGACGTCGTACGGCGGCCGGCAGGCGTTCCAGAAGGCGGCGCTGCAGTACTACGTCTCGCGGAAGACCGTCTACATCCGCGTCCCGTTCACGACGACCGTGACCACACCGACCGCGGCGCAGCTCCCCTACACCTACCGGAGTGGCTGCCCCGTGGCGCCGTCGGGCCTGCGGATGGTGCGGCTGCCGTTCCGCAACTGGGCGCTCGACGACCAGTACGGCACGATCGTCGTCCGCGCGAGCGTGGTGTCGAAGGTCGCCGCGGCGTTCCAGGCGGCGCACGACAACGGCTGGGGCTGGGCCTTCCGGCGGGTCGTACCCGTCGACGCCTACAAGGGCAGCGACCAGGCGTCGATGCGGGCCGACAACACCTCGGCGTTCAACTGCCGGAAGGTGACGGGCAACCCGTACCGCCTCTCGCAGCACTCGTACGGCAACGCGATCGACATCAACACGTTCGAGAATCCGTACGTCACCGCAACAAAGGTGTATCCGGAAGGTTCGGACACCTACCTCAACAGGAACAATTACCGCAAGGGAATGCTCCGACGGGGCGAACCCGGTCAGTCGGTCCGGAGGTACGGCTGGCCGTGGGGAGCCCGGTGGAGCTATCCCGACTACCAGCACTTCTCCGAGAACGGAGCATGACCAGATGTACCAGCGGCGCGCAGGTCTGAGCAGGCATCCACGGGACCACGGAACTGGCCCGGAGACCCCCGCGCGCCGGGTGGTCGTGGCCCTCGCCGCGGCCGGGCTCCTTGCCGGTGCCGCGGCCCTGACCGCGTGCGGAACCACACCAGGACCCTCGGCAGGTCCCACCACCGACGTGGTCACGAAGGCGGCGGAGGCCGCAGGCCCCGCCGACCCGCCGCTCCCGCCGCCGCCGGCGAAGACCGCAGGGCCGTTGACGGCCGCGAACCTCCCGCCGGCAGGCCGGATCGGGCCCGCGTTCAAGCCGTACGTCGAACCCGACTCGGCCGAGGACGGTGTCGTCTCCAACGGCGCGGCGGTCCGCAGCCGGGACCCGAAGCAGCTGGCCGAGGCGATCGGCCCGCTCGGGTGTCCGGGCCTCGACGCGCTCGCACCGCTGCCGGTGCCGGCGCGGGCGCTGGAGCAGACCTACCGCACCCCGCAGCAGCTGTCGGCGGTCGCGCTGGTCCTCGAGTACCCCACCGAAGCCGCCGCGACGGGCCTCGTGAACGGCCTGGCGAGCAGGCTCGCCGCCTGCACCGCACCGGCGTCCACCGCGCGGCTGACCATGCCGCGGCTGGTCGCCGAGGTACGCCGCCCGGATCCGATGTCGCTCTACGACAGCCGGCGCGAGGTCGGACCGGACGCCGCGCCGACGGAGTGGGACGAGACGGTCGTACGGATGGGCCGGCGGGTGTCGCTGGTCATCATCGAACGGATGCCGGACGCTCCGGAGTACGCGCGGACGACCCTGGTCTCGGAGCTGCGGGCCCGGATGGGCCGCTGACCGCTTTCGCGCCCTGTCGAGTCATCCCGCGAGGTGCCGCCACAGGAACTCGTACGCGAGCGCCTTCTTGAACGCCAGCTGCTCGTTGTCGGCCGCGCCGCCGTGCCCGCCCTCGATGTTCTCGTAGTAGTCGACGTCGTGGCCCTGCTCACGCATCCGGGCCACCATCTTGCGCGCATGGCCCGGGTGGACGCGGTCGTCGCGGGTGGAGGTGGTGAAGAGCACCGGCGGATACTTCGCGGCCGGCGTCGCACGTTCTGGTACGGCGAGTAGCCGCGAGGAACTCCCAGTCCGCCGGCTCGTCGGGGTCGCCGTACTCCGCCATCCACGACGCGCCGGCGAGCAGCGTGTGGTAGCGCCGCATGTCGAGCAGCGGCACCTGGCACACGATCGCGCCGAACAGCTCGGGGTAGCGGGTGAGCATGACGCCCATCAGCAGGCCGCCGTTGCTGCCGCCCTGGATGCCGAGCTGCTCCGGCGTCGTGATGCCGCGCGCGTACCAGGTCGTCGGCGACCGCGGCGAAGTCCTCGTACGCGCAGGTCCGGTTCTCCCGCAGCGCGGCCTGGTGCCACTGCGGGCCGTACTCGCCGCCGCCGCGGATGTTCGCCACGACGTACGTCCCGCCGCGGGCCAGCCAGGCGCGGCCGGCGGCACCGCTGTAGCTCGGCGTGAGCGAGATCTCGAACCCGCCGTAGCCGTACAGGAGCGTGGGTCGCGGGGACCGCTGCCGGTCTGCAGCACCGTCGTCGGGTTCGTCCCGCACCACGACGAAGTACGGGATCCGCGTGCCGTCGCGCGACGTCGCGAACTCCTGGTGCACGGTGAGTCCGGTGGCGTCGAAGAACGCGGGCGCCTGCCGCACCGCCTCGACCGGGCCGCCGACCTGCCCGATCCGCAGCGTCGCCGGCTCGGTGAAGCCGCTGGAGTTCACGAAGAACTCGTCGCTGTCGTCGGGATCGGTGCCCACGATGTCGGTGTTGCCGAACTCGGGTACGCCCGCCAGCGGCCGGCGCGTCCAGTCATGTTCACCATCGGCGGGAGGCGTCAGCACCTCCAGCCGACTCTTGACGTCGGACAGCGTGTTGAGGAGCAGGTGGTGCAGCGTCCACGCGTGGTAGCTCAGTGACGTGTGAGCGTCCGGCTCGAACAGCACCGTCAGCTCGCGGCTGCCCGCGAGGTAGGCGTCGAGGGGAGCGGCCAGCAGCGCGCCCGCGGGATAGGTGACCGACCCCTCAGCGGACTTGACCGTCCACGGCGTGCGCGTGTCGACGAGGAGCCAGTCGCGGTGCACGCTGATCTCTGCGTCGTCGGGTACGTCGATTTTGACGAGGTCCTCGCCTGCCGCCGGCGTCGTGCTGGTGCTGGTGCCCGGTGCGGCCGAGGCCGCCGGAACGCGGAGGTAGGTCTCGCTGGTGTAGAAGTCGATCCGGCGGCGTACGAAGTCGCGTTCGAACCCCTTCGCCGGGTCGTGGGAGGCGTAGATCCCGAACGTCGTCGGGCTTGCCCTCGTAGACGGTCACGGCCTCCGACAGCGGCGTTCCCCGGCGCCACACCTTGGCCACCCGGGGGTAGCCGGAGTTCGTGAGCGAGCCGGGACCGAAGTCCGTACCCACGTAGATCGTGTCGAGGTCGATCCAGCCGACGTTGGTCTTGGCCTCCGGCAGGACGAAGCCGTCCTCGACGAACGCCTTCTCCTCGAGGTCGAACTCCCGCACCACACTCGCGTCCGCGCCACCCCGGGACAGCTGGACGAGGCAGCGCCGGAAGTCGGGCCGCAGCACCGCCGCTCCCTGCCAGACCCAGTTCTCGGACTCCTCGGCGCCCAGCGCGTCGACGTCGAGCAGGATCTCCCAGTCGGGGTCCGCCGTACGGTAGCTGTCGAGGGTCGTACGCCTCCACAAGCCGCGAGGATGCGTGGCGTCCTGCCAGAAGTTGTAGAGGCGGTCGCCGCGGCGGTGCACGTACGGGATGCGCTCGTCGGAGTCGAGGACGGCGCGGATGCCGGCCTTCAGGTCCTCGAACCGCTGGCCCGTCGCGAGGCTGGCGAGCGTCTCGTCGTTGCGCTCCCGGACCCAGGTCAGCGCTTCCTCGCCGGAGACGTCCTCGAGCCAGAGATAGGGGTCGTCGGTCTCCGCGTGCGGCGTGGCGTCGGTCATGCCTGCCATTGTGGCGTACGCGCTGGCGTGGGCAGCCGGGTCGGGCGGCCGGTCCGTCGTCGGGGCGACAGACGTCACCGGGTCGGCCCAACGGGCGTTGGGTTGTGGCTTGTCCGGTTGATCATCTTTGCGTAGAATCGAAAGTATGTTCGATACAGGCGCGAATCTCACCGCTGCCGGCGGAGCTATCGACGACGGTGCCCGGACCTCGCCTGGCGGCGATGGTCGCTGGCGTGGCGCGCGAGGGTGCTCGACCACACGACCAGCCATGCGTCGGGCGGGAGGACAGCGGTTGGCAACGTGGCTCCCCCCTGCCCGCGCCACCACACCGCAAGACCGAGGGAGCCTGGCACGTGGTGCAGCCGGAGCCGGGGCACTTCACCTTCACCGATCCGCACGGTCGGACCTATCGCGTGCGACCGCCGCGGCTCACCGACAGGGTGGAACTGGTGCCGGCCAACGGTCTGGTCCTCGACCAGCTGGCGGTCAAGCAACCTGGCGGCGAGATCCCGATCCCGATCCCGATCCCCCGCCGTTCTGACGTACGCGCCAGCTCAGCCGAGGCGCTCGGCCAACAGCTCGGCGATCTGGACCGCGTTGAGGGCCGCGCCCTTGCGAAGGTTGTCGTTGGACACGAACAACGCGAGTCCGTGCTCGGCAGTGGGGTCGCGGCGGATCCGCCCGACGTACGACGGGTCCTTCCCGGCGGCCGTCAGCGGCGTCGGCAGGTCGACGAGTGCGACGCCGGGCGCGGCGGCGAGGAGTTCCGCGGCGCGCGCGGGTGGGAGCTCGCGTTCGAACGCGGCGTTGATCGAGAGCGAGTGTCCGGTGAAGACGGGCACGCGGACGCACGTGCCGGAGACCAGCAGGTCGGGGATGTCGAGGATCCTGCGGCTCTCGTTGCGCAGCTTCTGCTCCTCGTTGGTCTCGTCGAGGCCGTCGTCGACGATCGAACCGGCCAGCGGGACCACGTTGAACGCGACGGGAGCAGGAAAGACCGACGGCTCCGGAAACTCCACCGCCGCACCGTCGAACGCGAGCCGGGCCGCATCCTCGCCCGCCTTGCGTACCTGCTCGTCGAGCTCGCGCACACCGACGCCACCGGCACCGGACACGGCCTGGTAGGTGCTCACGACCAGCCGGCGCAGCCCGGCCTCGCGGTGCAGCGGGCCGAGCACCGGCATCGCCGCCATCGTGGTGCAGTTGGGGTTGGCCACGATCCCCTTCGGGATCGACGCCAACGCCTGCGGGTTGACCTCCGAGACCACGAGCGGCACGGCCGGATCCATCCGCCAGGCGGAGGAGTTGTCGACCACGACAGCGCCGGTAGCGGCGACCCGGGGCGCCAGCTCCCGGGCGGTCCCGGCGCCGGCCGAGAACAGCACGATGTCGAGACCGGTGTAGTCAGCGGTCTCGGCGTCCTCGACAGTCACCTCGACCGGCTTGCCGGCCGGCTGCCAGGCGAGCTTTCGCCCCGCCGAACGTGCCGAGGCGAAGAACCTGATCTCGTCGACCGGGAATCCCCTGTCGACGAGCAACTGACGCATGACCCCACCGACCTGGCCGGTGGCACCGACAACTCCGATCCGCATGAACGACAGGCTACGAGGCGCCCCCTGCCCGGCCAAACCGGTTTGCCGACGCTCCCTGGTCCCGAACCGGGGCGCTCCGGCCGCGGCCGCTCAGTCCCGGCGCTTCAGGCCGTACGCCAACAAGCCGGCCACGAGCACCGCCAACAGGACACCGACCACCGGGACCGCGACCGTGCCCGCGTCGCCGACCACGTTCCCCACGGGGAGCGCCACGGCCGCCAGCACCGCGGTCACGCCCAACACCAGTCCGCACCGGAGCAGCCAGCCGCGCAGCACTCCCGGCAGGACGCGGACGTTCAACGGCAGGCTGGCCGCGAGGGCGCTCGCGGAGTGGTGGACGTACAGCGCGACGGCCATCACGACCAGCGGCAGGCAGGTCACGGGCACGCCGAGCACGGTCGTACGCAGGAGCCAGCCCGCCACCACGAGCAGCTCCACCGCGAGGACCAGCCACCACCCGGGGGCGACCGCTGGTACCGCGGCAAGGAGGGCCACCGCCACCAGCAGCGGCAGCACGTCACGGTAGGCAGGCGGAATCGCCAGTACGAGGCCGGCCACCCCCGCGACCCACACCAGGCAGCGCAACAGCAACGCCGTCCGGGTCGTACGGCGGACCGCTTCGACGCCACTGCCCACGGCATAGCGCAGCTGACCGCCGACGCGGCTGGACAGCAGGCCGCTCATCGGGGCGCCGCCGCGATCCGCGAGACGTCCCGAAGGACCTGGTCGAGGCTCCCCGCACCGGCCCACCGGACGGTCGGTACGCCGTGCTCGAGCAGCTGCGCCACCGTGTTGCGGCGTTCGAGCTGCCAGAGCCGGAACGCCGCATCGGACCAGGGCCCGGTCCGCCCCGGCCGCACACCGTCCGGGAAGGTGTCGACGGCCACCACCGAACGGCCGCTGCGCGCCAGCCGGGCGACCAGCGCGACGCTCCGCCGGTCGAGCAGCGGCGTGAGCACCACGAGCAACGCGGCCGACGGCAGCATGTGCCGGCGGAAGAGTCCCTCGCTCGGGTCGTGCGGCCCCTCACCGGGCTGGACCGCGAGGAGCCACTCGAGGGTCATCAGGTAGTGCCGGCGTCCGGTGCCCGCGCGCAGTGCACGGTTGCGCCCGCCGTACTCGAGGAGCCGCACCCGGTCGCCACGCCCGGCGTAGTGCTGCGCGATCCCGGCGGCCGCGCGCACGGTCGTGTCGGTGACGCTCGCCGCTCCCTCGGCACCACCCGACTCCAGCCCCGTGCCCAACAACCCCGGGCCCGACAGCCCACCCGACGTGCCACTGCCCGACGGCCCGGCCTCGTGCAGCACGTCGAGGACGAGTACCAGCTCGGCGTCCCGGTCGGAGAGGGTCTGCGCGACGTGCAGCTCGCGGGTACGCAGGGACGCCCGCCAGTCGATCCGTCGGAGCCGGTCGCCTGGCGCGAAGCGCCGGATGCCGGCCAGCTCGCCCCCGTCGCCGTACCGGCGGGACCGGTGGGCGCCGACCAGGCCGGCCGCGTTGGGCATCGCGTCGTCGGCCTCGAACGGGTCGGTACGCGGGAAGATCTTGAGCGCGACCGGGTCCGAGGCGACCTCCGGGCTGAGGAGCAGCCCGTCGCAGGCGACCACGCGTACGTGCACCGGCGCGAACGTGTGCCGTCCCCAGCGCAGGACCTCACCGTGCACGGTCAGCCGGGCCCGCTCGCCACCCCCCACCACGGCCGCGAGCGGGCGGTCCCGGTCCTCGTCCACGCGCCAGGTCGCCTCCTCGCGGCGTACCACCGCGAGGTCGTACGCGGACTCGTCCGGGTTGCCGACCTCGATGTCGAGCGCGAGGTCGTTGCCCTCGACGACGTGGGTCTGGCTGGTCGAGACCGCCACCCGCGGGAGCTGGTACGGCCGGTACCGCAATGCCGCCGCCGTCCCGAGCGCGAACGGCACCGCCAGCACCGCCAGGTCGACGCGGCCGGCCAGTACGGCGGCCACGAGCAGCACCAGCGTCATGACGACACCGCGGCGCAGCGCCGGCGTAGGCGACCAGGCCGAGGGGGAAGGCGGCATCGTCACGCGCCGGAGTACGACGGGAGTGCGCCGCTCGCCGGTGCAGGGACGGCCTCGACCGCATCCCGGACCACCCGGTCGGGCTCGATCCGCTGCAGCCACATCTCCGGCCGCAGCGTGATCCGGTGGGCGAGGGCAGGGACGGCGAGCTCCTTCACGTCCTCGGGAACCACGAAGTCGCGGCCGGCGAGCACCGCCCTGGCCCGCGCCAGCAGGAGCACGGCGAGGGAACCGCGGGGCGAGGCACCGACGAGGACCCGTTCGTCGGCACGGGTGGCCCGGACGATCTCGATCAGGTAGCGGCTGATCGAGTCCTCGACAGCGACGTCCTCGACCGCTGCCTGCATCGCGAGCAGCGTCGGGCCGTCGACGACCGGTGCGATGGTGGCCTCCTCACGGCGCCGCGCCATCCGGCGCGCCAGGACGTCGAACTCCTCGTCGGCGTCGGGGTAGCCGAACGACACCCTCAGCAGGAACCGGTCCAGCTGTGCCTCCGGCAGCGGATACGTCCCCTCGTACTCGATCGGGTTCGCGGTCGCCAGCACGTGGAACGGCGTCGGCAGCGGGTAGGTCGTACCCTCCACCGACACCTGCTTCTCCTGCATCGCCTCGAGCAGCGCGGCTTGGGTCTTCGGCGGCGTGCGGTTGACCTCGTCGGCGAGCAGCAGGTTCGTGAAGACCGGGCCCTGCCGGAACGTGAAGTCGTGGCTGCGCTGGTCGTACAACAGCGAGCCGGTGACGTCCGCCGGCAACAGGTCGGGCGTGAACTGGATCCGGCGGAACTCCACCCCCAGCGCCTGAGCGAGGGAGCGCGCGGTCAGGGTCTTGCCAAGCCCCGGCAGGTCCTCGAGGAGGATGTGCCCGCCGGCCAGGATGCCCGCGAGGACGAGCTCGAGCGCGTCCCGCTTGCCGACCATGACGGCGCCCACCGCGTCGAGCACCTCCCGACCGCGCTTGCTGACCTCGGGAATCGTCAGTGTCGCGACGTCCACAGTTCCTCCATCTCCGTGACGACAGCCGCCAGGTCGGCGGGCGACGGCGCCCTGCCTCGGCCTGGTGGTGTGCCGCCTTCTTCGTCACCGGGTTCCGGTGCGAGCAGGTCCCGGAGCCGCGGCCCCATGAGTGCCCGGGCGCGGTCGGGATCGGTCGTACGTGTGACGCCGTGTGCGGACCGCAGCCGTTCGTCGACCAGGTCCGCGAGCGCGGGTACCACCACCCGCCGGAAGTAGTCGGGGTCGCCGCGCACGAGCTCCAGCCGTTCCTCCCAGCGGCGTACGTCGGCGAACGGACGGTCCGGCAGCCCGAACGCCCGCACCTCGGTGTCCTCGCGGAGCGGTGACTCGAGCACGGGCGGCGGCTGGACCGCGGCCGAGACCCGGCGCCCGGCAAGGACCGCGAGGACGAGGACGACGTAGAGCGGGTACGGGACGCGGAGGCTCAGCACCGTGGTGCCGGCGAGGTAGACGACGCCGGCCACGGCGGCGGCGAGCGCGACGGCCACGACGGCGTCGCGCAGGTGGGTACGCACGGCGGGGGTCATGCGTCGGCCCCGGCCCTCGGCCGCCCCGGCCCACCAGCGGAGTCGCCACTGGAGTCGCCCTGCGATCTCCACTGGGATCTCCACTGGGATCTCCACTGGGATCTCCACTGGGATCTCCACTGGAGTCACCCCGGAGCTCGCCCCTGAGCTGGGTGAGCGTCGCCCGGGCCTCGGACCGCATCGCGTCGTCGACAGGGCCGGGCGCGTACCGGGCCCGCCGGTACAGGTCCGCGAGCGACCGGAGTGCCTCGGCGCTGACGTGGTGCGCCGCCAGCATCCGGGCGACGAGGTCGGCGGCGGTGTCGTCGGGCCGGCGGCGCGTGCCGGCGGCCGCGGAGGCTCGCTCGAGCCGGAGCCAGCACCCGATCACCGCCTGGCGGGCGTCTGCCGCGTCGTCGTCGAGCTGCCCGATCCCCGCGTCGACGGCGGCGCGGATCTCGTCCGGACCTGCCGCTGTCTCCGCCTCGACGGCGACCTCCGGTGCCCGGCCCGCGGGCTGGACCGGTGCCCGGTGGCGGAGCAGGCGGCGCAGGAGGTACGCGATCCCGACGACCGCGGCGGCGAGGACGAGTACGCCGAACACGAGAACGACCACGCGCAGCCACCCGGGTGCCTCCACCGTGTCGGGTACGCCGAACGGGGTGGCGGACGACGAGGCGGTCGGCGCGGGCGGGGGCGGCGGCGGGGCCGGAGCGTCGACCGGCGTACCCCTGGGTACGGGTATCCGGGTGACTCGCGGACCGGACATGATGGCAATGGTCATGACGGCGACGACGAGCCCGAAGACGGCGACCACCGGCCCGGCGCGGCGCAGCAGCCGCTGGCGGCCCGCTCCGCTTGCCGTGCCCGTCGTCCCTACCTGACCCGTCACGCCCGACACCCTAGACGTCGGCGCCGCGCAGCGACCGGCGTGCGATGGCCGGAGGAGGAACGCCCATGATCGCGGTCATCGGAGAGGCGTTGATCGACCTGGTGGGTGACGGTCGGGTCTTCCGGGCCCAGCCCGGCGGCAGCCCGTGCAACGTCGCGGTGGGCCTGGCCCGGCTGGACGTCCCGAGTGCCCTGCTCGCCCGCCTGTCCGGTGACGCGTTCGGCGACCAGCTGCGCGCCCACCTCGACCGCAACGGCGTCTCGCTGCGCCATGCCGTCGTCGCCTCCGAGCCGACGACGCTGGCGTTCGCCCTGCTCGACTCCGAGGGTTCGGCGACGTACGAGTTCTACGTACACGGCACCGCCGACTGGCAGTGGCGCGACGACGAGCTGCCGAGTCCGCTTCCGGCCGAGGTCGATGCGATCCACGCGGGATCGCTGGCGCTCGCGCTCGACCCGGGCGCGACGGTGCTCGAGAAGTACCTCCGGCAGGTGTACGAGCAGGGCCAGGTGACCGTCAGCCTCGACCCGAACGTCCGGCCGCAGCTCGCCACGGACCGGGACCGTACGCGGCGGCGGATCGAGGAACAGCTGGCCTGCGCCCACCTGGTCAAGGCCAGCGCCGAGGACTTCGGGTGGCTCTATCCCGGTGAGCCGCTCGGCGATGTCGTACGCCGCTGGCACACGCTCGGCCCCGCGGTCGTCATCGCGACGATGGGGTCGGGTGGGGCGCTCGCGCTCGGTCCGGGCGACCAGATGGTCCACGTGCCCGCGCCCACCGTGCGGGTCGTCGACACGGTGGGTGCGGGCGACGCGTTCACGTCTGCGGTCCTCGCCCGACTGGCTGAGCGCGACCTCCTGAGAACCCTCCGGAGCGCCGACGCCGCTCCGGGCGCCGCCACCTCGGACCGCGCACTGCCCCTCCTCGACGGCGACGTCCTACGCGACGTCCTGGCGCGCGGCTGTACGGCCGCCGCGCTGACGTGCGGCCGGCCCGGAGCGGACCCTCCGACCGCGGCCGAACTCGCCGAGTCGCGAAGCTGAGACCCCGTCGGCAACTCCCGATTGACACCCACGCACCGACCTGGCGTCAGAGACAGAACCGGCCGGCGTTCGAATGGAGCGCCGATTTTCCGTTTCGACAACCGGCTGCACGATCGGGCCATCGCTGGCATCCTGTTCCCCACACATCCGCGAAACCTCCCTGAGGCACGGGGCGAAGTCTCCCTTTCCAGACCGCGTGATTTGCGTTTCTGAGCCCGGCGGAAGCGTCGGGATCTTCAGGACCCACCGACTCGTTGGTACGCCTGAAAGGGTTGCCCGACCGATGAGCAGGCGATCGGGAGAAACGATGGACTGGAAGCTTCTCGTGGCGATCTTCGCCGCCGGATTCATCTGCATCATGATCATTTCCATGATCGTCGGAGCGGTGAGAAGTACCAGAGGCGGTCTCGACTGGGACCACCACTCCGACCGTGCATTCCAGCCGTGGGACGACGACAACTGAGCGTGTGAGAGCCGCGCGCCCACGCTCTTCCACGGAGTCCGGCTCCGGCCGTCGTGTCCGCCGGCCGCAGGTCCCCTGACCTCGACGTAGCGCCGATCGCCTACTGTCGCCCGCAAGGTCTCGCGCGGAAGGGGTACTCATGGGCGACTTCGACGCCAAGGTGGCACTCGTCGCGGGCGGAGGTTCGGGCATCGGTCGGGCGGTCGTCGAGCGGCTCGCCGCCGGTGGTGCCGCCGTGGTGTTCTGCGGCAACGTCGACGACCAGGTGCGCACCACCGAGGCCGAGATCTGCGCGAAGCTCGCGGAAGCCGAGTCGGCGATGGGCGGCACCGGGTCGGGCTCGGTGACCGGCGTGGTCGCCGACGTCACCAGCGCATCCGACGTACGCCACTTCGTCGAGCAGGCCGCGACAGCGCACGGTGGCATCGACGTGCTCGTCAACTCCGCCGGCATCCAGCGCTACGGCACGGTTGAGGAGACCTCGGAAGAGCTCTGGGACGAGGTGCTCGCGGTCAACCTCAAGGCGATGTACCTCACCGCCCGGATGGCGGTGCCGCACCTACGGGCCCGCGGTGGCGGCGCGATCGTCAACGTCTCGTCGGTCCAGGCGTTCGTCGCGCAGGACCGGGTGGCCGCCTACGCCGCCTCGAAGGGCGGGGTCGTCGCGCTCACGAAGGCAATGGCGATCGACCACGCGAAGGACCAGATCCGGGTCAACGCCGTCTGCCCGGGCTCGGTCGACACGCCGATGCTGCGGTGGGCGGCCGATCTCCACCGCGGTGCGCGTACGACGGACGAGGTCGTTGCGGAGTGGGGTCGGAGCCACCCGCTCGGCCGGGTGGCGCAACCCGCCGAGGTGGCGGAGCTGGTCGCGTTCCTCGCGAGCGACCGTGCGTCGTTCATCACCGGCGCCGAGCACCGGGTCGACGGCGGGCTGCTCGCGGCCGTTCCCGTGGTGCTGCCGCCCGTCGAAGCCGCACCGGAGACCGCCGACGCTCCGCTGGAGAACTGACACCGGATGAAGATCATCGACATCCGGGCCACGACCGTCACGGTGCCGCTGGAGGCGCCGCTCCGCCACTCCAACGGCGCCCACTGGGGCCGCTTCGTGCGCACGATCGTCGAGGTCGAGACCGACGAGGGCATCATCGGCCTCGGCGAGATGGGCGGCGGCGGGGAGAGCGCCGAGCTGGCGTTCCAGGGCCTGAAGCCGTACCTCGTCGGGCACGACCCGTTCCGGCTCGAGGCGATGCGCTTCAAGATCGCCAACCCGACCGCGTCGCTCTACAACAACCGCACGCAGCTGCTGGCCGCGCTCGAGTTCGCCTGCCTCGACATCTGCGGCAAGGAGCTCGGCGTGCCGGTCTACGACCTGCTCGGCGGCAGGCTGCGCGACGCGGTGCCGTTCGCGAGCTATCTGTTCTTCCGGTACGCCCACCCCGCGACCGGGGCGCGGCGAGGTGCGCACGCCCGAGCAGCTCGTCGCGCACGCCCGCGAGCTCAAGGACGCGTACGGCTTCACGACGCACAAGCTCAAGGGCGGCGTCTTCCCTCCGGACTACGAGCTGGAGTGCTACCGCGCCCTGGCCGAGGCGCTGCCCGGCGACTGGTTCCGCTACGACCCCAACGGCGTGCTGTCGGTCGAGGAGGCGATCCGGTTCGGCCAGGCGATCGAGGACATCGCAACGACTACTTCGAGGACCCGACCTGGGGGCTCAACGGGATGCGGCGGGTGCGCGAGGCGGTCCGCGATCCCGCTCGGCGACCAACACCGTCGTCGTGAACTTCGAGCAGCTCGCCACCAACGTGCGCGACCCCGCGGTCGACGTGATCCTGCTCGACACCACGTTCTGGGGCGGCATCCGGCCTGCGTGAAGGCCGCGGGCGTGTGCGAGACGTTCCAGCTCGGCGATCGCGGTGCACTCCTCGGGCGAGCTGGGCATCCAGCTCGCGACGATGCTGCACCTCGGCGCCGTGCT
Organism: uncultured Actinomycetota bacterium; assembly: GCA_963721745.1. GTDB lineage: Bacteria > Actinomycetota > Actinomycetes > Propionibacteriales > Actinopolymorphaceae > Thermasporomyces. Next base: position 379,503 of record CAVRKO010000015.1, read on the forward strand.
GCCGAACCTCACGTTCGCCGCGGACGCGCACTACCACCACCTCGTCGACGACGTCATCGTCGGCGGGCAAGATGCGTACGCGGACGGCGCGATCGCGGTGCCGACGGGCCCGGCCTCGGCGTGAAGCTCGACCGCGACAGGCTGGCGCAGTACGCCGAGCTGTACCGCAAGCTCGGCGGCTATCCGCTACGACCGCGACCCCGGCCGGCCGGGCTGGTACCCGCTGGTGCCGAACGAGCGGTTTGCGGACCCCGGTCCGGTTGACGTCCGCAACGTGCCCGGCCTCGCCGAACTCCCTCCGCCTCCCTAGCCACCGCGGCCGCCGCAACCGCCGCAACCGCCGCAGCCTGCCGTCATCGTGGCAGCCGCCGCCCCGAGGCGGCCTGATCGACTGTCCGCGACGGGCCAGGACCGTGACCCGCGGCATGGCGGCGCGATAGCGTGGCCGACCGGGAGTGACCGCAGCGGTGTACCCGTACGGGCGATCTCGCCGACGCTCTCGACCTGGCCCGGAAAGCGCATTCCTAGGAGGTCCGATGGAACGGTTGCGAGCAGCGATCGTCGGAACCGGCGGTATCGCACGTGCGCATGCGCGGGCCCTTCAGGCCTATCCCGACCAGGTGGAGCTCGTGGCGGCCACCGACGTCGACGCCGGCCGGCTGGACGCGTTCGGCGAGGAGTGGTCCGTCCCCGGCCGCTACCCCAGCCTGGCCGAGATGCTCGACAAGGAGCAGCTCGACCTCGTTCACCTCTGCACACCGCCCGGCGTCCATGCCAGTGCCGCGATCGCCGTCCTGGAGGCCGATGCCACGGTCGTCTGCGAGAAGCCGCCGTGCGTGTCCCTCGCCGAGTTCGACCGGATCGCCGAGGTCGAGAGCCGCAGCCGGGGACACTTCGTCGGGATCTTCCAGCACCGGTTCGGCACCGCCGCCGAGGGCGCTCGCCGGCTCATCGACGACAACCGCCTCGGCCGGCCGCTCGTGGCGGTCTGCCACACCCTGTGGTACCGCGACGACGCCTACTACGACGTCGAGTGGCGCGGTCGCTGGGACACCGAGGGCGGCGGGCCCACGATGGGACACGGCATCCACCAGATCGACCTGCTGGGCCACCTGCTCGGCGAGTGGACCGAGATCTCCGCGCACGCACCCCGGCTCGCCCGCGACGTCGAGACCGAGGACGTGTCGTTCGCGTACATGACGTTCGCCAACGGTTCCGTCGCGAGCATCGTCAACAGCGTCTTGTCACCACGCCAGGAGAGCTACCTCCGCTTCGACTTCGAACGCGGCACGCTCGAGGTCAGCCACCTCTACGGGCACCGGCTCGACTCCTGGTCCTACACGCCGATACCGGGCCTCGAGGAGGACCCGCCGGCGTGGCCGCCCGCCGAGCCCGACGTACCCAGCGGTCACCAGGCCCAGCTCGGCGAGGTGCTCGACAGCCTCCGGGCCGGCCGCCGCCCCGCGACGACAGGTGCGGGCCTGCGCCGCACGCTCGAGATCGTCACCGGGATCTACGCGTCCTCCTTCACCCGGCAGCGGGTCCTCCGGTCAGACCTCAACGCCGACAGCCCGTTTTACCACCACCTCAACGGCGGAGCGGGAGCATGAGCACGCCCACCGTCAGCGATGTCAACAACGCCTTGACGGTTACGGTGAACGACGTCGAGCTCTGCAGGTACGTCTACGTGTCGGACGTGTCGCAGGTCGAGTCGCCGCGACCGTACCTGCATCCCCTGCGTACGTTGGACGGCCGGCTCGTCTCGCTCTACCGCCCGCACGACCACGTGTGGCACAAGGGCATCTCGCTCGCGCTGCCGAACGTCGGGGACCAGAACTTCTGGGGTGGACCGACCTACGTACGCGACCAGGGGTACGTCGGTCTTCCCAACAACGGGACCCAACTGCACAAGGGCTTCAACATCGTCGACGTCATCGACGGCGTGGCCCGGATCAACCAGCGGCTCGCGTGGATCACGCAGGACGGAGCGACCTGGCTCGAGGAGTCGCGGGCCCTGCGGATCTGGACGCTGCCGTACGCCGACGCCTGGGCGTTGTCGTTCGAGACCGCGCTCACCAACGTACGCGGCGAGCCGATCGGTTTCGGCAGCCCGACCACGGAGGGTCGGCCGAACGCGGGGTACGCCGGGCTGTTCTGGCGCGGCCCGCGGTCGTTCAACAAGGGCACCGTGCTCTCGTCGGACGGCTCCGGCGGGCCGGCGATGATGGGCGAGCGAGCCCGCTGGCTCGCGTACGTCGGCAGGCACGACGAGGCGGACGGCACCTCCACGGTGATGTTCCTCGACGCGGCGTCCAACCCCGGGTCGCCGACGAAGTGGTTCGTCCGCGACGAGCCGTACGCCTGCGTGTGCCCAGCGCCGTTCTTCGACGAGGTGGTCGACCTGCCCGACGGCGAGTCGATGACGCTTCGCTACGACGTGGTGATCGCCTCGGGTGCGTGGGACGCCGAGCGGGTCGACTCCGTACTCGGGGACCTGCAGCAGTGAGGACGGGCCCCTCGGCAGCTCAATCCCGGTGATGGAAGAGGTCCCGCCCTGCGAATGGTGATGTCCGATTCCCGCTAGCGCGGTCGAAGGAGCCGTGCCACTGTCGAACCTGTGATGCCCTCCTTCGAACACTGCTATCGCGCCGTCGCGTCGCGGGACCCCCGGTTCGACGGCTGGATCTATGTCGGCGTGACGTCGACCGGGATCTACTGCCGTCCGAGTTGTCCCGCGGTGACGCCCAAGCGGCGCAACTCCCAGTTCTTCCCGAGCGCCGCGGCCGCCCAGGAGGGTGGGTTCCGGGCCTGCCGGCGCTGCCTCCCCGACGCCGTGCCCGGCTCCCCCGACTGGGACCTGCGCGCCGACGCCGCCGCTCGCGCCGTCCGCCTGATCGACGACGGCGTGGTCGAGCGTGAGGGAGTCGCCGGCCTGGCGTCCCGGCTCGGCTACACGTCGCGGCACCTCAACCGCGTGCTCGTCGCTGAGCTCGGTGCCGGCGGGCTCGCGCTGGCGCGGGCCCGCCGGGCGCACACCGCCCGGCTGCTGCTCGAGACCACGACCCTTCCGATCACCGACGTGGCGTTCGCGGCGGGCTTCGGGAGCGTCCGACAGTTCAACGACACGGTCCGCGCGGTGTTCGCGGCGACGCCGAGCGAGGTGCGGCTCGCCTCCCGGGAACGGACGCCGACCAACGGCGCCGTCGTCCTCCGCCTGCCGTACCGGCCGCCGTACGACGCCGATGCCGTGTGGCGCTACCTCGCCGAACGTGCGGTGCCCGGGCTGGAGGCGGCCGAGCTCGACCCGGACGCGGGGCCGTCGTACCGTCGCGCCCTCCGGCTCCACCACGGCGAGGCCGTCGTCGAGCTGACACCCGGCGACGGCTACGTCCGCTGCGCCCTGCGGCTCGCCGACCTGCGCGACCTCGGCGCCGCGGCAACCCGGTCCCGGCGGCTACTGCACCTCGACGCCGACCCGCTCGGCGTGAGCGAGGTGCTCGGCGGCGACCCGTTGCTCGCTCCCCTCGTCCGCGCCCGCCCGGGACTTCGGGTGCCCGGGAGCGTCGACCCGTTCGAGACGGCCGTCCGCACGGTCATCGGGCAGCAGGTCTCGGTCGCGGCCGCGCGGACGGTCGCCGGACGGCTCGTCTCGACGTACGCCGAACCGCTCGCGCACCCCCACGGCACGCTCACCCACACGTTCCCAACGCCCGAGGCGCTGGCCACCGCCGGCGAGCTCCCGATGCCCAAGGCACGCGCCCGTACGCTCGCGGCCCTCGCGGCTGCGGTGGCGAACGGCGACGTCGCGCTCGACACCGGCGCCGACCGGGACGAGACCGGTGCGGCCTTGCGTACCGTCCCTGGAATCGGACCCTGGACCGCTTCCTACATCGCACTGCGCGGCCTCGGTGACCCGGACGCCTTCCCTGGAACGGATCTGGGCCTCCGGCGTTCCCTCAGCGCCCTCGGCGTGGACGACCGGCCGGCGACGATCGCGGCCCTGGCCGACCGCTGGCGACCGTTGCGCAGCTACGCCGCACAGCACCTTTGGACCCACCTGACAGCACCTGGCACCGACGGACGGGAAGCGGCATGAGAAGCGATACCAGCAACGGTACGAGCGGTGTCCGGCACACCTGCACGATCGACTCTCCGGTGGGCGGGCTCGAGCTGCTCGCCACGGACGGGATGCTCAACCACATCCACTTCGTCGGGGACGCGCCGCGGACGCAAGGCGACGTTGACGACGATCCCGTCCTGCGGGCCACTGTCGACCAGCTCACCGCGTACTTCGCCGGCGAGCTGGTCGAGTTCGACCTCCCCCTCGCCCCTCGGGGGACCGCGTTCCAGGAACGCGTCTGGTCCGCGCTGCAGGAGATCCCGTATGCCGAGACCTGGTCGTACGCCGAGCTCGCCCGCCACATCGGCCTGCCGACCGCGTTCCGCGCGGTCGGCGCGGCCAACGGGCAGAACCCGATCCCGATCGTGATCCCGTGCCACCGGGTGGTGGGGGCGAACGGCCGGCTGGTCGGCTACGGCGGCGGCATGGACAACAAGCAGCTGCTGCTGGAGCTCGAGGCGAAGGTCCGGGTCCACCGCGACTTCGGCTGACCGACGTCCTGTGCCAGAGTGGTGAGCCATGCGAGTCGTCGTGGTCGGTGCGGGAATCGTGGGTGCGAGTGCGGCCTACCAGGTGGCGGGGCGGGGCGTCGAGGTCGTTCTCGTCGACCGGCACGACCCGGGCCGCGCCACCGATGCCGGCGCGGGCATCATCTGCCCGTGGATCTCCACCGCGGCGCGGGCCGACGACGTCTACCGCCTGCACATCGCGGGCGCCTGCTACTACCCCGAGCTGGTCGAACGCCTCGCGAGTGAGGGCGAGCCCGACTCGAGCTACGCGGGGGTCGGCGGGCTCCACGTCTCCACCGACGAGGCCGACCTTGCCCGGGTCCATGCGCTGATCAGCGACCGGGCGCGCGACACCCCCGCAGTCGGGTCCGTGACGTTGCTCGACTCTTCGGCCGTACGCCAGCACTTCCCGCCGCTGCGGGCGGACCTCGGCGGTGTCCATGTCACCGGTGGTGGGCGGGTCGACGGACGCACCCTGCGGGACGCGATGCTCCGCGCCGCCACCAGGCTCGGCGTACGTCAGGTAGCCGGATCGGCCCGGCTCGCGCTCTCGCGCGGCCGGGTCACCGGCGTGCACGTCGATCCCGCACCGTCGGACGCCGACAGTGCGCTGGTCGCGGCCAACGCCGTCGTGCTCGCGCCGGGCGCCTGGGCGGCCGACCTGCTGGCGCCGCTGGGTGTCAAGATCGCCTTGGCACCGCAGAAGGGGCAGATCGTCCATCTCGCGTACGACGGTGCGGACACGGCCAGCTGGCCGATCGTGCAACCGCCCGGATCGCACTACCTGCTGGCGTTCCCGGGCGGGCGGGTCGTGTGCGGCGCCACGAGGGAGACCGGAAGCGGCTACGACACCAGGGTGACCGCGGCCGGCCTCCGCGAGGTCCTCGACGACGCGCTCTCGGTCGCACCCGGACTTGCCGACGCCCGGGTCGTGGAGACCCGGGTCGGTCTGCGCCCGCTGAGCGACGACGGGAATCCCATGCTGCAGCGGCTTCCCGATCCGGACAACGTCGTCGTCGCCACCGGGCTCGGGGCCACCGGCCTCACCGCCGGGCCGTACGTCGGTGCGGTCGCCGCCCGGCTCGTCCTCCGCGAGGACGCGCCGATCGACCTCGAGCCGTTCCGCGTCGACCGGCCCCGGGCCTGACGCCGTCCCACAGTGGACACGTGGTGAGGAGCGCGCACCGGCACGGTCTATCGTCGCCAGGAGCGACCGCACAACGAGAGGGAGCACCCGTGGGCACTGCGCGTCTGGTCTACATCGGCTCGTTCACCAAGGGCGCTGGCGGCGAAGGAGTCGGCATCAGCCTGGCCCGCCAGGACACCGCGACCGGGGTGCTCGAGCCGGTTGGCCTCGTGGCCGAGACGAGTTCGCCGGCGTTCCTCGCCTGGCACCCCAACGGCCGGCACCTCTACGCGCTGAACGAGGTGGGCGAGGCGTCCGTCCTGGCCTACGCGGTCGACGACAGCGGCGCGCTCAGCGAGGTCGGCACCAGCCAGCCGACGGGCGGCAAGGGTGCCTGCCACCTCACCGTGCACCCGTCCGGGCGCTACCTGCTGACCGCCAACTACGGCAGCGGCCACCTCTCCGTGCACCCGATCGGGCCCGACGGCGCGCTCGGCGAACGCACCGATCTCGTTCACCACCAGGGATCCGGACCCAACCCGGACCGCCAGGAGGGCCCGCACGCCCACCACGTACGCGTCGACCCGAGCGGCCGGCAGGTGCTGGCGGTCGACCTCGGTGTCAACGCGGTCCTGACCTACACCCTCGATCTCGACACCGGCACGCTCACGCCCGGGCCGGTCGCGAAGACCGCGCCTGGCGCCGGACCGCGCCACCTCGCGTTCGCACCCGACGGACTCGTCCACGTCGCGGGCGAGCTGGACTCCACGGTGACGACGTACTCCCTCGATCCCGCGACCGGCGCGATGGAGCAGCGCGGTGTCGCGCCCTCGACCGTCCAGACCGCACCGGCGGACAACTACCCCTCGGAGATCGGGATCAGCGACGACGGCAGGTTCCTGTACGTCGCCAACCGCGGGCTCGACGTCATCGGCACGCTCGCGGTCTCAGGGGCGAAGGTCGCTCCGGTGGCGGACACGCCCACCGGCGGTGCGTGGCCGCGGCATCTCGCGGTCTTCGGCGGGCACCTCTATGTCGCCAACGAACGGTCCCACGAGGTCACCCACTTCGTCCTCGACGCCGAGACCGGTGTGCCGCGGCAGGCGCCCGACATCCTCCAGACGCCCAGCCCGGCGTGCATCCTGCCGGCGCCGCTGGCCTGAGCGCGGCGACCTAGCGGGAGGTGTCGGTCCCGCCCGGGAACACGAGGACCTTGCTCGAGCCGTCCGTCCCCTTGGCGAGCGCCTCGAACGCATCCGGCGCGGCAGTCAACCCGACCCTGCCCTCGACCAGCCGGTCGAGCTCACGCGGCGCGGTCGCGACCCACTCGGCCGTCTCGCGGAAGTCGGCGGCCGTGTAGCAGTAGCTGCCGAGCAGGGTGCGCTCCTCGATGCTCACGGAGTACGCCGGAACGCTCACCTGCGGCTCGTGCATCCCCACGAGCACCACCCGCTCGCCGATCGCGCAGGCGGCGAGCGCGTCGGCGAGGGACCGGGACGAGCCCACCGCGTCGACGACCAGGGTCGGCTGCTCGCCTCCCAGTGCGGCCGGCGCCGCCTCCGCGAGCGGGGTCTGCGTCGGGTCGAGGGCCGTGAGCCCGATGTCGGCGAGCAGCTTGCGGCGCCCCGCGCTGGGTTCGGAGACCGCGACGCTCCGGGCGCCCAGCCGGGAGGCGGCCAGGGCAACCGCCTGTCCGATCGGCCCGCCGCCCACGACGAGCACCCGGTCGTCGGGGCCGCAGCGGCCGCGCGAGACGGCGTGGTGGCCGACGGCCAGCGGTTCCACCAGGGCGCCGTAGTCCTGGGGCATGGAGTCGGGCAGGGGTACGGCGTTGCGCGCGGGTACGACCATCAGGTCCGCGAACGCCGAGCTGATCGCCGGGTCCACGCCGATGATCCGGCGGGTCGGGCAGCGGTAGTCAAGGCCGGCTTGACACGCGGGACACCCGCCGCACGACAGCACCGGGTGGACGGTGACCAGCATCTCCGGCGTCAGGCCCTCGACGTCAGGACCAACGGCCACGATCCGGCCGACGGTCTCGTGTCCCATCACCTGGCCGGGGAAGCGCCGGCCGTTCTCGCCGGTGAAACCGTGCAGGTCGGAGCCGCAGATTCCGGTCGAGACCACCCCGACCAGCACCTCACCAGGACCCGCAACCGGGTCGGGGCGCTCCTCGACGGCGATGTCCCAGGGGCCACGAAAGACGAGTGCGCGCACCAGACCCTCCTACGGTTCGAACGACGCGGGAACCATACCCAGGACCGCCCTACCCCTGTACGCACGGTCAGCCGGCTGACATCCTGCGTGCGCCCCACCGTCCGGTTCCGGTCAGGGCCGGTGCGGCGGCTGTGGCCGGACGATCAACGCAGGAACGGCTCCCAGGGCTCGTGGTCGCGGGGCTCGTACCGGCGGACGTCGTGCGTACGCCGGATCAGCTCACGCCCGGCCGCCCGGCTGTCCACGAGGCCGTACGCCCGCGCCTGTACGAGCAGGTTGCCCAGCGCGGTCGCCTCGACCGGTCCGGCGACCACTGGCCGGGCACACGCGTCGGCGGTCAGCTGGCACAGCAGGGAGTTCTGGGCACCGCCCCCGACGATGTGCACGACGTCGACCCGGCGGCCGGACAGGCGGGCGGCGAGGTTCACGTTGCGGGCGTGCGCGACGGCCAGGCTGTCGACGATGCACCGGGTCAACGCGGCCGGGCTCGCCGGCTCCGGCTGGCCGGTACGCCGGCAGTGCGCCAGGATCCGGTCCGGCATGTCGCCCGGCGCGAGGAACTCCTCCGACTCCGCGTCGACCACGCTGCGCAGCGGCTGCTCCCGGGCGGCCGCGCCAAGCAGGTCGTCGAGGCTCGTCGCATCGCCGGCCTCGCGCCAGTGCCGGATGCTCTCCTGCAGGAGCCAGAGCCCCATCACGTTGCGGAGGTAGCGGATGGTCCCGTCGACGCCGACCTCGTTGGTGAAGTTGGCGGTCCGGCTCGCCGCCGACAGCACCGGGTCGTCGAGCTCGACGCCGACGAGGGACCAGGTGCCGCAGGAGATGTACGCGAAGTTCTCGCCCTCGGCCGGCACCGCCGCGACCGCCGATGCCGTGTCGTGCGAGGCGACCGTCGTGACCCGTAGGCGTTCGTCGACGCCGAGCGCGGCCCGGAGGTCGGGCCTCGCCGGGCCGAGGTCGTCGCCGGGCTCCCGCAGGTCGGGCAGGATCCGGCGGGGCAGGCCCAGCTTCTCGACGAGGGTGCCCGACCAGGTGCCGGCCGACACGTCGTACAGCTGGGTCGTGGAGGCGTTGGTGCGTTCCGCGCCGACCGCGCCGGTGAGGCGGTGGCAGAGCAGGTCGGGAATCATCAGCAGCGTGGCGGCCCGGTCGAGTTGCTCCGGCTCCTCGGCGAGCAGCTGGTAGACCGTGTTGAACGGCATGAACTGCAGGCCGGTGGTCTCGTAGAGCGCGGCATCGCCCACCTGCTCGCGTACCCGCTCCATCACGCCCTCGGTGCGGGAGTCGCGGTAGTGGGCCGGCGGCGCGAGCAGCGCGCCCGAGTCGTCGAGGAGGCCGTAGTCGACCGCCCACGAGTCGATTCCCACCGAGGTGAGGTCCGCCGAGGCACCGGCCGCCCGCCGGAGACCAGCGAGGACGCCGTCCCAGAGCGCGTCGAGGTTCCACGACAGCCGGCCGTCGACGTCGACCGGCTCGTTGGGGAACCGGTGCAGGACCTCGACCTCGAGCTCGTCGGGGCCAAGGCGCCCGAGCAGCACCCGCCCACTTGACGCACCCAGGTCGACGGCCGCCGCCGTCAGCCGCTTCTGAGCGCCGGTCATCGCAGGAACGCGGCCGCCACGCCGCTGTCGACCGGGACATGGAGTCCGGTCGTCCGCGACAGGTCGCCGGCCGTGAGGACGTAGACGGCGGCCGCCACGTGCTGGGGCAGGACTTCGCGCTTCAGCAGCGTGCGGCCGGCGTAGTACTCGCCGAGTTTCTCCTCCGGTACGCCGTAGACCGCGGCCCGCTGCGCACCCCACCCGGACGCGAAGATCCCCGATCCGCGGACCACGCCGTCGGGGTTGATCCCGTTGACCCGGATGCCGTGCTCGCCGAGCTCGGCGGCGAGGAGCCGCACCTGGTGCGCCTGGTCTGCCTTGGCCGCGCCGTAGGCGACGTTGTTGGGTCCGGCGAAGACGCCGTTCTTGCTGGAGATGTAGATGATGTCGCCGCCCATGGCCTGGCCGATCATCAGGCCGGCTGCGGCCTTCGCGACGAGGAACGACCCGCGTGCCATCACCCGGTGCTGGAGGTCCCAGTCGCCGGTGGTCGTCTCCAGCAACGACTTCGAGATCGACAGGCCGGCGTTGTTGACCACGAGGTCCACGCCGCCGAACGCGAGCGCGGCCGCGTCAAGTGCGGCTTGCACCTGCGCCTCGTCGGTGACGTCGACGGTCACCGGCACCGCGACGTCCGTCGTGCCGATCTCCTGCGCCACGGTGGCGGCGGTCTCGGCGTTCATGTCCGCGACGACCACGCACGCGCCTTCGGCGGCGAGCCGCTCCGCGATCGCCCGGCCGATGCCCGAACCCCCACCGGTCACGAACGCCACACGCGTCGCGAGCGGCTTCGGCTTCGGCATCCGCTGGAGCTTGGCCTCCTCGAGAATCCAGTACTCGATCCGGAACTTCTCGCGTTCCTCGATCGGCTGGTACGTCGAGATGGCCTCGGAGCCGCGCATCACGTTGATCGCGTTGACGTAGAACTCGCCAGCCACCCGGGCGGTCTGCTTGTCCTTGCCGAAGCTGAACATGCCGACGCCCGGGACCAGCACGATCGCGGGGTCGGCACCCCGCATGGCGGGCGTCGCGGCGTCGGCGTAGCGCTCGTAGTAGGTGCGGTAGTCGTCGCGGTAGGCCGCGTGCAGCTCCGTCAACCTGGCGACGACATCTGCCAGCGGTGCGGACGGAGGCAGGTCGAGAACGAGTGGGCGGACCTTGGTCCGCAGGAAGTGGTCGGGACACGAGGTGCCGAGAGCGGCAAGCTCGGTGTGCTTCTCCCTGGCCAGGAAGTCGAGGACGGTGTCCCTGTCGGTGTAGTGCCCCACCTGTGGCTGGTCGGTGGAGGCGAGGCCGCGAACGACGGGCAGCAGTGCCGCCGCCCGCGCGCGGCGTTCGTCGTCCGGCAGCGGTGCGAACGCCGGGACCAGCGCGCCCAGCGGCTCCGGTCTGCCGTGGGTGTCGATGTAGTCCTGACAGGTGCGGATGATCTCGAGGGAGTTGGCCTCGCACTCCTGCGAGGTCGCGCCCCATGCGGTGATGCCGTGGCCGCCGAGGATCACGCCGATGGCTTCGGGGTGCTCGCTCTTGATCGCCGCGATGTCCAGGCCGAGCTGGAATCCTGGCCGCCGCCACGGCACCCAGGCGACGCGAGCGCCGAAGCACTCCTTGGTCAGCGCCTCGCCGTCGGCCGCGGCCGCGAACGCGATGCCCGCGTCGGGGTGGAGGTGGTCGACGTGGGCCGCCTCCACGAGCCCGTGCATGGCGGTGTCGATCGACGGTGCCGCACCGCCCTTGCCGTGCAGGCAGAAGTCGAACGCCGCCACCATGTCGTCCTCGTGCTCGACGCCGGCGTAGACGTCGACGAGCGAGCGCAGGCGATCCATCCGCAGGACCGCCAGGCCCTTCTCGGTGAGGGTTCCGAGGTCACCACCGGAACCCTTCACCCACATCAGGTCGACGTCTGCGTTCGTCACCGGATCGGTCGCCGTCGTCTTGCAGGATGCGTTGCCGCCCGCGTAGTTGGTGTTCCGCGGGTCGGCGCCGAGCCGGTGGCTGCGGTCGAGCAGTGCGGCCACTTCGGGATGGGTCACCAGCTTCTCCTCACGCGCCCCAGCCTGCGGCTTGGCCGTCCTTGCGTTCGATCCGTACCCGCTCGGCGTGTCCCGAGCGCCGGTAGGCCGCCAGCGGGTCGGGGTCGACGCCCATGTCCGCACGGAGCTCGGCCAGCAGGGGACGCACGTCGGTGTTGTAGGCGTCCATCACCACGGCGTTGGCGCCGAGCACGTCGCCGTCCTGCTGTGCCTTCGACAGCGCGTCGCCGTCGACGAGCAGGGCCTTGGCCGTCGCCTCCTGGACGTTCATCACCGACCGCAGCATCGCCGGCACCTTCGGCTCGAGGTTGTGGCACTGGTCGAGCATGAACGCGATGTCGGCCGCCGCGTCGAGGGCGCCCGCCTGCACGATCTCGTGCATGATCCGGAACAGCTGGAACGGGTCGGCGGCACCGACCATCAGGTCGTCGTCGGCGTAGAACCTGCTGTTGAAGTGGAAGCCGCCGAGCTTTTGCTGCCGGAGCAGGAAGGCGACGATGAACTCGATGTTGGTACCCGGCGCGTGGTGGCCGGTGTCGACGAGGACCTGCGCCTTGTCGCCGAGGGTCATGCAGTGCGCGTACGACGTGCCCCAGTCGGGGATGTCCGTCGCATAGAAGGCCGGCTCGAAGAACTTGTACTCGACCAGCATCCGCTGCCCGTCGCCCAGCCGGTCGTACGCCGCGCCGAGCGCCTCCGCGAGACGGTCCTGACGGGCGCGGAGCGAGTCCTGCCCGGGGTAGTTGAGACCGTCCGCGAACCACAGGCTCAGGATGGACGAGTCGGTGGCGTCCATGACGTCGACACACTCGAGGAGGTGGCCGATGGCCTTCTTGCGTACGGCCGGGTCAGGATTGCAGACGCTGCCGAGCTTGTAGTCGTCCTCCTGGAAGACGTTTGGGTTGATGGCGCCGATCCTGATGCCCACATCGGTGGCGTGCTTGGCCAGGTCGGCGTAGTCGTCGACACGGTCCCACGGAATGTGGAGGGCGATGCTCGGTGCGACGCCGGTCAGCTCGTGGACGAGCGCGGCGTCGTCGACCTTCTCGTACGCGTTGCGCGGAACGCCTTCCTGCGCGTAGACCTTGAACCGCGTGCCTGAGTTTCCGTAGGCCCACGACGGTGTTTCGATCTGCTGGGCGCGCAGGGCGTCCTTGACGCTACCGGTGATGCTGGCGTTCGCCGTCATTTCCCATCTCCCGTCTAGCTGCTCAGTCGAGATGAAACACCTCGTCGAGAGGGCGCATGTCACTGTCCGCACTACCTGTGTCGAGGGCCTCGAAGTACTCCGCCATCTCCGCCTGCCAGCGGCGGTTGACGTCCCGCTCGGCCATACCCGCGCGGGCGGCCTCGAAGTCGTCCGTCTCGAGATACCCGACGAGAAGTCCGTCATCGGTCAGGAAGAGCGAGTAGTTGCGCCATCCGGTCTCGCGCAGCGCGTCCTGCATCTCCGGCCAGACGTCCTTGTGGCGTTCGCGGTACTCCTCGAGACGATCCGGCTTGACCCGCAGGAGGAAGCACACACGTGGCATGGCGGTTGGGCCCCTCTCCGCGTCAACCGGGCTGCCGACACCGTGGCAACCGGCGCCCGCGCCTCTTGGGTCCATCGAAATGAATCGTTTCACGAATGGTAGGGATACGCGCAGAACGGGTCAACAGATGGTCCCGGACAGGCCAGGCCGGTTCCGGCACCGTCGCGGCGTGAACGCGCACCCCGGTGGGCCGGCTCAGATCCCGTCCCGGATCTGGCACCATCGACGGAAGACCCAGAGCCGGCGTGCGATCTCGACCTGCACGACCTTCCATCGCGACACACCCCCTTGGGAGCACACGGTGACCGCCACCCGCACATCCCAGACCGACCAGCCCGTCACCCTCGCGATCCTCGGCGCCGGCAACCGCGGATCCGTCTATGCCAGCTGGGCCGCGGCGCATCCTGACCGAGTCCGCGTGGTCGCCGTTGCGGAGCCGCGTGACTACCAGCGCAAGACCCTCGCCGAACGGCACGAGATCCCGCCGGAGCGGACGTTCTCGTCCTGGCGCGACCTCATCGCGGCCGGCAAGCTCGCCGACGCGGCCATCGTGGCGACTCAGGACACCAACCACGTCCTGCCCGCCACCTCGCTCGCGCGGCAGGGCTACCACCTGCTGGTCGAGAAGCCGATGGCACCGAACGAAGGCGACTGCCGCGCCCTGCTCGAGGCGGTGCAGGCCGCGGGCGTGATGTTCGGCGTGTGCCACGTGCTCCGCTACACGCCGTACACGCAACTTCTCAAGCAGGTGGTGGATTCCGGCCGAATCGGGACCATCGCGAGCGTCCAGCACCTGGAGCCCGTGGGCTTCTGGCACCAGGCGCACTCCTACGTACGCGGCAACTGGCGGCGCGAGGACCAGTCGTCCTCCATGCTGCTCGCGAAGTCCTGCCACGACATCGACTGGCTCCGCTACATCGTCGGGTCACCCATCGAGCGCGTGGCGAGCTTCGGCAGCCTCCTGCACTTCAACCGCGCCAACCAGCCCGCGGGCGCGTCCGACCGCTGCCTGGACTGCGCGGTCGAGTCCTCGTGCGCCTACTCTGCCCGGCGCATCTACCTCGGCATGATCGAACGCGGCCACACCGGCTGGCCCCTGCACGTGCTGACGCACGACATCACCGAGGAGGGGGTGACCCGGGCCCTCCGCGACGGACCGTACGGGCGCTGCGTCTACACCTGCGACAACGACGTGGTGGACCACCAGGTGGTGTCGCTGGAGTTCTCGGGCGGCGTCACGGGCAGCTTCACCATGACCGGACTCAGCGAGCCCGGCCACCGGCGCACCCAGATCTTCGGTACGCAAGGCAGCATTGACGGCGACGGCGAGAAGATCCGGGTGTACGACTTCCTGACCGGACAGGCGGAGGAGCTCCGGGTCGAGTCGCTCGGCTCCGACGCCGGGTCGGGACACGGCGGCGGCGACGCGGGACTGATGGACGCGTTCACCCGGGCCCTCGCCACCGGCGACCCGTCGTACATCAGGTCCGGCGGACTGGAGTCCCTCGAGACCCATCTCGCGGTGTTCGCCGCCGAGCGGGCCCGGCACGCCCGCACGGTCGAGCCGGTCGGCGCACCCACTTCCGCCCTGGGCTGAGACAGACCGGGCTGAGACAAGGGACCGCCTGTCCCTGCAGGCGATCATGGCCGGCTGGGGCCGGCCATGGGGGTTGCGGGCTACTTGTGGCGGTCTGAGAGGATCGGGTTTACATCGATGTAGGACCGTGCGTCCAGCACCGGCGAGGAGCCCAACGTGTCCGCAGCTGCCCACCAGCCCAACGCCGCCACCGACACCGCGACCACCGCCCGGCCCGTCGGCGAGCCACCCCGACCCGAGTACCCCCGCCCGCAGTTCGTCCGGCCCGACTGGCTGAACCTCAACGGCCAGTGGCAGTTCGAGATCGACCGCGGCGACACCGGGTTCGAACGCGGACTGCTGGAGCGCGATCTCGGCAGCGAGATCACCGTCCCGTTCTGCCCCGAGTCCGCGCTCTCCGGGATCGGGGACGTCGACTTCCTGCACGCGGTCTGGTACCGCCGCACGATCCAGATCCCCGCGGAGTGGGCCGGGCGCCGGGTGCTCGCGCACTTCCAGGCGGTCGACTACGACACGACGGTCTGGGCCGACGGCGAGGAGGTGGCCCGGCATCGTGGCGGGTGGACACCGTTCACGGCCGACCTCGGGCAGGTCGCCGGCCGGGAGGTCACCCTGGTGGTCCGGGCCCGTGACCCGAAGGGGGTCTCCCTTCCGCGCGGGAAGCAGTCCGACCGCTACGGCAACTACGCCTGTCTCTACACACGTACGACCGGCATCTGGCAGACCGTCTGGCTCGAGCCGGTGCCGGAGTCCCACCTGCGCCGGCCGAGGATCACCCCCGACGTCGCGGGCAGCGCGTTCCACGTCGACGTTCCGTTGGCGGGCAGCCGCCGCGGCCTCACCGTCAAGGCGACCTTGACAGACGGGTCCGGAGAGGTCGTCACGGCCAGCGTGCGGGCGGACCTCGACCTGTCCGTCCGCCTCACCCTGCCGGTGCCCGAACCCCGTCGCCGGCTCTGGTCGCTCGACGACCCGTTCCTCTACGACCTGGCATTCGAGCTCGTCGACGGCGACGGCCGGGTCGTCGACTCCGCCACGAGCTACGCCGGCCTGCGTGCGGTCACGATCGACGACAAGGCGGTCCTGCTCAACGGGCAGCCGGTCTTCCAGCGGCTCGTCCTCGACCAGGGCTACTACCCCGACGGCATCCTCACGGCGCCGAGCGACGAGGCACTCGTACGCGACATCGAACTGTCGATGGCCGCCGGCTTCAACGGCGCACGCCTGCACCAGAAGGTCTTCGAGGAGCGCTTCCTCTACCACGCGGACCGGCTCGGCTACCTCTGCTGGGGTGAGTTCGGCGACTGGGGCTGCAACATCGGCAAGGACGGTGACAACCAGCAGCCCGGCGCCACCTACATCACGCAGTGGCTCGAGGCCGTCGAGCGCGACTACTCCCACCCGTCGATTGTCGGCTGGTGCCCGCTCAACGAGACCTGGCAACGCCTGACCGACCACGTGACCGTCCTCGACGACGTCACCCGCGGCATGTTCCTCGCCACCAAGGCTGCCGACCAGTCCCGCCCGGTGCTCGACACGTCCGGCTACGCCCACCGCGTGCGCGAGACCGACATCTACGACTCGCACAACTACGAGCAGGACCCGCAGAAGTTCGCCGCCGCGATGGCGGGGCTCGCCGAGGGGAAGCCGTACGCCAACCCGGGCGACAAGGACCGCATCTGGTCGGTCCCATACTCCGGACAGCCCTACTTCTGCAGCGAGTTCGGCGGCATCTGGTGGAACCCCGACGCTCGGCCGGGCGAGGACTCCTGGGGCTACGGCGAGCGCCCACGGACGCTCGAGGAGTTCTACTCGAGGTTCGAGGGCCTGGTCGCCTCGCTCATCGACGACCCCCAGATGTTCGGCTACTGCTACACCCAGCTGACCGACGTCTACCAGGAGCAGAACGGCGTCTACGGGTTCGACCGCCGCGAGAAGTTCGATCTGGAACGCGTCCGCGCCGCCCAGACCCGCGTGGCCGCGATCGAGAAGGTGGACCGGTGACGGCCGTGACGACGACTCCGGTCGACCTGCTGACGACGGGCGTCGACAGCTACCTTCCCTACCTGCAGAAGTCCGGCGAGCTCGACGACCCGGTGGTCGGCGAACCCACGCAGTACGGCACCGCCTACCACACGTTCGCCAACGCGGCCGCCTCCGTGGTGGGCCCGGCCGGCCGTCGTGCCGAGTTCCTCGACCGCGCGGTCAGAGGGCTCGACGCCGCACTGGCCCACACCAGCAACCCCGCCTTGACGCACACCATCTCGAGCTTCTCCCGCGCCACCGGATCGGCTCGCCGGTCGAACCACCGGGACTTCACCTGGCCGCCGATCCTCAAGGCCTACCGCATCATCAAGGCAGCGGGAGAGCCGCGGGCGGACGACTTCCGTGAGCGCATCGCGGCGGTCGACATCATGGCGTCGTTCCGGTCGCGGCCGCCGTCCAACTGGGCGTCGGTGTGGTTGTCGGGCGAGTGGATCCGCATCCGGGAAGGGCTCTCCTCCTACTCGCTCGACGACGTGGACACCTGGCTGGGCGTCTTCCTGGAGGATCTCCTGCGCCCGGAGGAGGGGTTCTTCTTCGAGCCCGGCAAGCCCAACTCCTACGACCTCTTCACCCGCCACCATGTCGCGGACATGCTGCTGGAGGGGTACGACGGCCGGTGGCGCGGCGACCTCGAACGCCTGATGGTGACGGGTCTGGAGCGCAGCCTCGCCGTGCAGCTGTCCGACGGCTCCCTTGCATCGGGGCACCGCAGCACCGGGCAGACCTGGACCGTCGGTGCCCAGATCGCCTTCTTCACCAACGCCGAGCGGTTCTTCCGCGGCCAGGGCGATGGTGAGCGGGCCGCCACCGCGGCGGCGGCCGCCCGTCGCGCGTTCGCGTCCATGGTGCGTTGGCAGCGGCCCCATGACGTCTTCAGCCCGGTCGAGAACGTCCTGCCGTCCGGATACCGGGTCGGGTACGAGGGCTACACCGCGGACGCCCACTACGGCAACCTCGCACTGGCGTTCCTCGGCACGGCACTGCTCGCGGGCTTCGCCGATGCCGAGCCGGTGAGCGCCGAGCGTCCCGCCGCGGCACGGGTCGAGCACACGCCGACGTTCCGAGGTGTCGCGCACGCCGGTCGCTACAGCGTCGCCGTCAACGCCGACCCGGCGCCGGCGTACGACGGGTTCGGGATCACCGACCTCACGTTCGGGCCCGGCCGCTACCTCCAGTTCGCCTCGAGCGTGAAACACGTCG
Source organism: uncultured Actinomycetota bacterium (assembly GCA_963721745.1). Taxonomy (GTDB): domain Bacteria; phylum Actinomycetota; class Actinomycetes; order Propionibacteriales; family Actinopolymorphaceae; genus Thermasporomyces. The sequence continues at coordinate 397,484 of CAVRKO010000015.1, forward strand.
AGACCAAGGTGTTCCTCAACCTCGGAACGGCCCGACGGCACGACCCGGGGCGGTCCGAGCTCGACGTCCTCGCCCAGCGGACCTTCAGCCTCGCGGAGCCCCTCGCCGGACACACCCACGGCGCAGACGGCGCCCAGCTCCAACTCCGCGCGCGTGCGGACGGCGAGGATCCCTTCGACTACGAGATCTCCGTGGCGGTGGACGGTTCGGGTGTCACCGTCGAGGAGGCCACGCCCGGTCTCGTCGACCACCGCACCCTGCTGATCCCGTACGTCCGCGATCCGGGCACCGGAGTGGTCACCACCGTCGAGCAGGTGGCCGACGGCGTACGCCTCACCCATGGCGAGGAGGAGATCGCCGTCGAGGTGCGGGCACCGGTCGAGGCGGTCGTGCACCTGCCGTACGGATTCGAGAACCGCCGCGGCCTGTGCGGACTGCTGCGTCTCGACCTGCGCGAACCAGCCGACCGGGTCAGCTACCGGATCAGCGTGGTGCGCTGATCCGGTAGCCGCCTGCGGCCGTCAGTCGCGAAGATCGAGCCAGCGCACCTCGTCGGCCGAGAGCTCCACCCGCAGGGCGTCGAACGAGCTGCTGGTCTCGGCGAGTGCCCGTGGCCCGATCAGCGGGAACGTCGGGAACTCCTGGTGCAGCACGTACGCCAGCGCGATCGCCGTGGTCGCCACCCCGCGCCGGTTGGCGAGGTCCTGCGCCCGGGCGAGCCGCTTGAAGTTGTCGTCGCTGTACCAGCAGCGGACCAGCTCGGCATCACTCCGGTTGTCCGGTGCCGCCCGCCCGGTGAAGAAGCCCCGGGCCTGGCTCGACCACGGCATCAACGCCAGCTGGTTCTTTTCCAGCCACTCGCGCGACTCGTCGTCCGACGCGGACCGGCAGCCCGCCCACGGCACGTCGAGCGCCCTGGCGAGACTGAAGTTGTTGCTCACCGCAACGAAGGGTTGACGGCCGTTCTGCTCGGCGTAGGCGTTGGCCTCCGCGACCCGTGCGAGCGACCAGTTCGAACCGCCGTAGGCCTTCATCCGGCCGGCCCGCAGGTGCTCGTCGAGCACGTCGACGAACTCCGCCACCGGGATGTCCTCGTTGTCCCGGTGCATGAAGTAGACGTCCACGTGGTCGGTCTGCAGCCGGTCGAGGCTCTCGTGCAGCTGGCGGGTGATCGACTCCGGGTCGCAGTGCGGGGTGTGCGCCCCCTTGCCGATCACGACGACGTCGGAACGGACGCCCCGGTTGGCGATCCACTGGCCGAGCTGGCGTTCGTGCAACCCGCGGCCGTAGATGTAGCCCGTGTCGAACGTCGTGCCGCCGCGCTCGAAGAAGTCGTCGAACATCACCGTCGCGTGCGGCAGCGTCGGCTGGTTGTCGACGCCCATCACGAGCCGCGAGACCTGCTTGCCGACACCAGGGATATCGGCGTAGCGCATCACGTGGTCGGTCCGCCGGGTGAGTGGGCGGCGGTGCACCGTCGGGATGGCGGCGTCGTCGCGCTCGGCGGGATAGGTGAGGCCGATCGCCTTGCGCCACTGGTCGAGCGTGGCCGCCTGGCCCAGGGAGTCGTCCCAGCTCATCGCCGGAGCCTGACGGTCGGCGAGATGGGCGGCAACGGCGTCGGCCTCGGCCGCGTACAACGGCGTGGGCTCGACCTCGACCTGCTCGACGTCCTCGCCGAGGCGGTGGACGGTGATGCCGGAGCTGCCTCCGTCACGCCCGGGGAGCCACGGGTTGGGGACCACGATGTAGCCGGTGCTGCCGACCACCCGCACGACGTTCTCCGGCGTCTGCCGAACGCCTGTGAGGACGTGCGCGGAGATGCCGCCCGGGAACTGCAGCGTCGCCGCCGCCCACTCGTCGACTCCGGTCTCGCCGACCCGGCCCACCGCCGTGACTGACTCGGGATCGGAGAACGGCTTGCCGACCGCGCAGCCGGCGATCAGGCGGGCCATCGACACGGGATAGCCACCCACGTCGAGGATTCCACCGCCGGCCAGGTCGGCCTCCCACAGCCGGCTGCCGGGCGACGGCTTGGAACGGAACCCGAACGAGGCCTCGATGTGGATCACGTCACCGATCGCACCCTCGCGGATCAGTTCGACCAGCCGCTGCGTCTGCGGCACGCAGCGGTACATGAACGCCTCCATCAGGAAGACGTCGTGCGCGCGGGCCGCCTCGATGACGGCCATCGTCTCGGCATGGTTGACGGTCAACGGCTTCTCGCACAGCACGTGCTTGCCGGCCTCGGCGGCCTTGATCGCCCACTCGGCATGCATCGGGTGCGGTGTCGCGATGTAGACCGCCTCGACCTCGGGGTCGGCCAGCAGCTCCTCGTAGCTGCCATGGGCACGGGCGCCGCCATGGGCGGCCGCGAACTCGCGTGCCTTGTCGATGTTGCGGCTCCCGACCGCCACGAGCACGCCGGTGCGCGACGCCGGAAGATCATGTGCGAAGCGCTGGGCAATGTTGCCTGGACCGAGGATTCCCCAGCCCAGCTTCTTACCGGCGCGTTCAGTGTCTTGTCCCATGCCCCCAGCCTCGCAGGCCCTTCCCCCAGACTGAATTCCGAGCCGCTACCGGCCGCTCCACTGGCCGAAGGCGGACACCGCCGGAGGGTATGCCACACCAGTCTCGCGGGCGTGCGGCAAGGTTTGCTTGCCGGCTGGCTCGGCACCGTGATCGGGTCTTGCCAGAACCTCGACTCCCCTGCCATCTTCAGTCACCTCCAACCCCACGTAGGAGTTCGTCGACCGGCCCACCACTGCCACGCGATCCCTGTGTGTGGATCCACGCGTGGCGCGACGACCAGAGGGAGGTCGATGACCTTGCCGACATCGCCCCGACGATCTCGCATCTCCCGTCGGCGTGCGCTGCAGGCGCTCGGCGGGCTCGGACTCGGGAGCATGGGATTCCTGTCCGGAGGCTGCACGATCACCAAGGGCGTCCCGCCGATCTCCAACGTCGGCCTGGACAAGAAGCCCGCACCAGGACGCAAGACCAACATCACTGTCTACAGCGTCTTCGGTGGCACGGTCGGCGAGGGCATGGTCAAGCTCGCCCAGCGCTTCGAGGAGTCCCAGGAGGACATCGGCGTCCGCGTGATCTACGCGCCCGCCGGTGTCGGCGGCGGCGCCGTTCAGCAGAAGCTGTTCACGGCGATCGCCGGTGACAACCCTCCGGACGTCGCCCAACTCGTTCCCTCGCAGGCGCCGCAGTGGGCTGAGCTCGGGATCATGACCGACCTGACCGACCGCTACCGCGCGGCCGGCCTCGGGCAGGACGACTTCTTCCCGCCCGTCTGGGAGAGCATCGTCTACAAGGAACGCATCTGGCAGGTCCAGTGGGATGCCGACCCCAATTTTCCCTTCTTCTGGAACAAGGATCTCTTCGAGAAGTCCGGCCTCGACCCGGACAAGCCTCCGCAGACGATCGAAGAGGTCGACGAGTACTCCAAGAAGATCCTCAAGAAGTCGGGCGCCAACGTCACGACGATCGGCATGATCCCGTGGGACTCCTACGGCGCGTCCAACTCCTTGTTCACATGGGGGTTCGCCCACGGCGCGACCTTCATCTCCGAGGACAAGGAGTCGGTCACCCCGGACAGTGAGTACGCCATCAAGGCGCTGGAGTGGATCGTCAACTACGCGAAGTCGGTCGGCGGAGCCGACCGGGTGACGGTCACGCCGCCCGGCCTGCAGCTCCACCCGTTCAGCACCGGCAACATCGGCATGGCCCCGCTGGTCGCGCCGAACTATCTCGACATCACCAAGAACGTCAAGGACATGAAGATCGGCGCCGGCCTTCTTCCGTACCAGGCTCCGGGCGCCGACCACGAGGGCGCGGGTGCCTGGATCGGCGGGTGGGGGATGTTCATCCCGTCCGAGGCGCGACACCCCGACGAGGCGTGGGAGTTCATCCACTGGGCCGGCGCCACCGCCGAAGGCACGAAGGCCCAGTGGGAAACCGTCGGCTTCCCGCCCGGATACAGCAAGGCGCCGGTCCTCGAGGAGATCAAGAACGACCCGGTGATGGCGCCGTTCTACGACGTCCTCACGACCGCGACCAGCATCCGGCCCCCGATCCCGGTCGCTGACTTCTACTTCACCCAGCTCGACGAGCACATCAGCAAGGCAGTCCTCGGGCTGGCCACCCCGCTCGAGGCGATGCGCACGGTCAAGGCCAACGTCACGGCCGAATGGGACAGGTTCCGGAAGGCGGTCGAAGTATGACCACGACCTCGACGACTCCCACCAGGACGGCGCCGGCGTCCAGAGTCCGCCGGCCACGCACCCCGCAGGAGCGCCGCAACTTCTACTGGGGCCTGCTGTTCACGTCCCCGGCGATCATCGGGCTGTTGTGGTTCACGGCGTACCCCGTCCTCGTGTCGATCTACTACAGCTTCACCTCGGCCACGATGGTGCAGCCGGCCGAGTGGATCGGCCTGGGCAACTACCAGAGCCTCCTGACCGACGTGACCTGGTGGACGTCCCTCGGCAACACGCTCTACTACCTGCTCGTCAGCGTTCCGCTGGGGATCATCGTCGCGCTGTTCCTCGCGGTCCTGCTCAACCTCAAGGTGCGTGGGCAGTCGATCTACCGGGTGATCTTCTACCTCCCGGCCATCGTCCCGATCGTCGCGTCCGCGGTCGTCTGGCTGTACGTGTTCAACCCGCAGTACGGCGTGCTCAACAACGTGCTCGGATGGTTCGGCATCACCGGTCCTGGCTGGCTGGCAAGCCCTGAGTGGGCGATGCCGGCGCTCATCATCTTCAGCACCTGGGGCGCCGGAAACCTGATGATCATCCTGCTCGCCGGTCTGCAGGACGTGCCGCAGGACCTGCACGACCAGGCGATGGTCGACGGCGCCGGGTGGGCGCGGAGGTTCCGGCACGTCTCGCTGCCGTTCCTGAGCCCGCACCTGTTGTTCGCGCTCGTGACCGGGCTGATCGCGGGCTTCCAGTTCTTCACGCCCGTGTTCGTCCTCACCAACGGCACCGGCGGTCCGGCGGGCAGGACCCTGGTCTCGGGCCTGTACCTGTACCAGAACGCGTTCCAGTTCTTCAAGGTGGGCTATGCGAGCGCGATCGCCTGGGTTCTGTTCATCATCGTTGGCCTCGCGACGGTACTGGTCTTCCGGCTGGTCGGCCGGCGGGTCTACTACGGCGGAGCATAGGAGGTTCCTCAGATGGCCGTAGCGGCACGCAGTGCACCTGGCCTCCGGACCGGTCCCGGCGGAGGCTCATGGAACAAGATCGTGGAGAAGATCGTCGCCCACGCGCTCCTGATCACCTGCAGCGCGATCTTCATGGTGCCGTTCTTCTGGATGGTGTCGGGTTCGATCAAGACCGGTGCGGACCTCAACGCGTTCCCGGTGGTCTGGTTCCCCCAGACCCTGACCCTGGAGAACTACATCGCCGGCCTGCAGGTCTTCCCGTTCGGGAGGTACCTCTTCAACACGCTGGTGATCTGCGCCTTCTCGATGCTCGGCGCCGTGCTGTCGAGCTCGTTCGTGGCGTACGGCCTCTCCCGGATCGAGTGGCGGTGGCGCACACCGCTGTTCGTGGTCATCCTGAGCACGCTGATGGTGCCGTTCTACGTGACGATGGTGCCGCTGTTCACGATGTTCCGGGCGATCGGGTGGACCAACACCTACCTGCCGCTGATCGTCCCGCACTTCTTCGGCGTCCCGTTCTACATCTTCCTGCTCCGGCAGTTCTTCATGAGCATCCCGAAGGAGCTCTCGGAGTCGGCCCGGATGGACGGCGCCAACGAGCTCGTCATCTACTGGCGGATCATCCTTCCGCTCGCCAAGCCCGCCCTGGCCGCGGTCGCGCTGTTCCAGTTCCTCACCTCGTGGAACGACCTGCTCGGCCCGCTCATCTACCTCAGCGACGCCGACCACTACACCCTCTCGCTCGGCCTCACCTTCTTCCGTAGCGAGTACAGCACGCAGTTCGGTCCGCTGATGGCGGCCAGCACCGTGGTCGTGATCCCCGTGATCGTGGTGTTCTTCTTCGCCCAGCGGACGTTCATCCAGGGCATCACCCTCACCGGCGTCAAGGGCTGACGCCGCACCTGGAATCGCAACCTGGGGCGGACCGCGACTCGTCCCGCGCAATCGTTCTATGCGGAGAGAATTTCCGGCCAGGTTCGCGTCGCAGACGCGAACCTTAGCCGGACCGCAGAGAGCTCAAAAGAAATGCAGCCGGACAACAGAAAACGCGCCCGCCGCAGCGAGCGCGTTCAACTGACAATTGCCCTACGAGTGGGCTTTCCCTTGCCTGATTGGCTTTGTGGCCGCCGAGCCAACCAGGAGAGGAGCCCGTGGACAGCTAGGAGAGAGTCTTGGTGTGCCGGTGCGCTTCGTTGAGCACCGGCATGCCAAGAATTCTCAGCAGGAGCGGGTTAGATCAACCCGTTCCTCGCTGCCCACGCGACGACCTGAATAGGTGCCCTAGCTCCGAGTCGGTCACAGAGCGCCCGCGAACGCCGACGCACCGTACGATCGGAAAGCGCTAACCGACGCGCAATAGCTTCCACCGGAAGCCCGTCGGCCAGTAGTGCCAGGAGCCTGATTTCGTCGTCTGTCACGCGGCGCCGCAGGTCACTTGTGGTGGTGACATGGTTTGCCGGGTTGTGACTTGTGGTGTTGGGGACCGGCGTGCTGTACATCGGTTCTGTAGCAGCAATACCGGCCGGTCGGAGTGCCCTGACTACGCCATGGCTGAGATCTGACATGCCCATCCGCCTTCGCGTTGACCCCGTACCCTTCGCGTTAACCCCGTGTAAAAAGAAGCGGCCTGAGTCGTTTCAATGAGCACCAAGGTACGGAAGCCGCACCGGCTAGTCAACGGTCGGCCGCGTACTGTTCGCATCTATACCGGGCGAAATCTCGAAACTCTCGACCGAATTGCTAGCTCTACGTGTTCGTCGATTACTCTCAGCGTCGATCTCGGGCAAAAGAAGGGCACAACAGGGCCGCCGGTCCGTCTACGGCAACGCTCTGGATTTGTCACGTCGGTGTTACCGCGGCAGCTGGTTTCTCGCCGGACACGACGGCCCGGACAGCACGAGGCGGAGGCCCCCGGCCAGCGAACTGGCGAGCGGGGACCTCCGCCTCGTGACCGCGGAGGATGGGTCAGGCGACGTCGGGAGTGGCGCCCTCCGGCACGGCCGGCGGCCGCTCCACGGTGCTCTCCACGACGACCGGCGCGCCCTCCTGGGCACCGGACTCGAGCAGGGACTCCATCACGTCGAGGACGTGGTAGGCGAGCTCGCCGTTGGCGCGGTGCACGCCGCCGTCGCGGATCGCCCGCGCCATGTCGGCGACGCCGTAGCCCCGACCCGACTCGGCGTACCCGCCGACCACCGGAGCGACGCTCCAGTCGCGGCTGCCCGCCGACAACACCTCGACCTCGCCGGCGAAGGTGTTGGGGTCGGGCACGGAGAGGCTGCCCTCGCTGCCGTAGATCTCGATCCTCGGCAACCGGGCACCCCAGACGTCGAAGCTCGTCACGAGCGTCGTGAGGACGCCCGACTCGTGCTCGAGGACGCCCGAAACGTGGGTGTCGACCTCGACCGAGAAGGTCGTGCCCTCCTTCGGGCCGCTCCCCACGGTCCGCTCCTGCTTCGCCCGGCCGACCCGGCCGATCACCCGGCGCACCGGGCCCAGCAGGGTCACCAGCGAGCTGAGGTAGTAGGGCCCCATGTCGAGCAGCGGCCCGCCGCCCGGCTTGTAGTAGAACTCCGGGTCGGGGTGCCACGGCTCAGGACCCGGGCTCACGAAGAACGCCGAGGCCGCAGCGGGTGCGCCGATGTCGCCGCGGTCGAGGAGCACCCGCGCGGTCTGCGTGCCCGTACCGAGCACGGTGTCGGGCGCGCAGCCGATCCGGAGGCCGGCCTTGTCGGCCGCCGCCAGGATCGGACGGGCCTCCTGCCGGGTGACTGCCAGCGGCTTCTCGCCATAGACGTGCTTGCCCGCGCCCAGGGCCGCGAGCGAGACCGAGGCGTGCGCCGCGGGGATCGTGAGGTTGAGGACCGCCTCGACCTCGCCGTCGGCGTACAGCTCGTCGGGGGTGACGCCCCGCACGCCGTACTTCTCGGCGGTGGCCTTGGCCCGCGCGATGTCCAGGTCGGCGGCGGCTACGACGTCGACGCCCGGCAGCTTGGCCAGGTGCTCGAAGTACGTCCTGCTGATCGTGCCGGTGCCGACGACGCCCACCTTCAGCGGCTCGCCCATAGAAGTCCTCTCTCGATGATCGTGCGGACCTCGGGTGTGTCGAGGTCGTCCAGCTTGTGACCGACGGTGCAGACGAAGACCCGTCCCTCACCCCACGGGCGCGTCCAGATCACCGGCGCCGTGACGCCCTCGATCCAGGGGTAGTTCTCGTGCGCGGGGAAAGTGGTCGTCGCGAGGACGTCGTTGCTGGGGTCTGCGTGGATGTAGTACTGCTCGGTGTGGACCGAGAACCGGTCGATTCCCTTGACGATCGGGTGGTCAGCCCGGTCGGGGACGACGTCGACGCCGTAGTCGACGAAGCCGTGCGGGTGTGAGATGAACTGCCCGCCGATCATGAAGTTGTATTCCAGGTCGGCGCGGAACGCGTCGGCGATGCCGCCGTGCCAGCCGGCGAGGCCGGTGCCGGCGCGGACTGCGGCGTCGAGGTTCTGCCGCTGCTCCTTCGTGATCTCGCCCATCGTCCAGATCTGGAGGATGAGGTCGGTCGAGGCGAGCAGCTCGGTGTCGAGATAGGAGTCGAGCGAGTCGGACACCTCGACGGTGTAGCCGCTCTCCTTCAGGAACGGAATGAACCGGTCAGTGGCCTCGACCGGAACGTGACCGTCCCAGCCGCCTCGTACGACCAACGCCCGGCGTTGGCCGCCGGAACCCTCGGCTGTGGTCACGGACGTCACGCCCTCCCTCGTGGGGCCAGTGGACAGACTCGTGCGGACTCAGAGTCACCGATGACCGTAAGACGCCGCCTCCGGCCGGGCAACGGGACCCCCCTCGACGTTCAGCATGTGAGAACCCCACGACCGTCCGTGTCCGGACCTCGCCACCGAGCGGGTGCCGGCTGCGCCGGGGAGCCTGCCGTGCGGCCGGTGCTCATGCCGGCCGATGTTCGCCATGTCGCAGATGCGCCCGCGCCCGACGCGGGACGAGGCGGCGGAGCCGACCGATACTCCAGACGATCATGTCGCCTGACCGGGAAGGCTCCGCGATGCGCCTCCGCACCCTTGTCGCAGGACTGGCCCTCGGGGCCTGCGTCCTCAGCTCCTTCCTGCCTCCCGCGACGCCGGCGGCGGCCGAGCGCACGCCGCCGCACACCGCAGGCCAGCCGGCCTCCGCCGGTCCGGGCGGCACGGACCAGCCCCCCGCCGCCGGCCCCGAGGTCACCCTGGTCACCGGCGACGTCGTACGCCTGGACACCTTGGCGGGTGGGGCGCACCAGGCCGTGTTGGTACGGCCGGGCGGTGCCGGAGGCGGCTTCCACGCGTACACGGATCCCGCGGGCGACGCCTACTTCGTCCCGGACGGCGCCGAGGCCGCCCTGGCCCACGGAACGCTCGACCAGGCGCTCTTCAACGTCAGCGCACTCGTGCGGCAGGGGTACGACGACGCCCACTCGGCTGCACTCCCCCTGATCGTCACCTATCCCGACGCCAAGGCGGCGGCCAACGGGCTCGCGACCACCCTCGCGGCCGGGTCGGCGGTTGCCGGGGGTTCGGCGGTTGCGGCCGAGCCGCGGTCGCTTCCGACGGTGCACGGGTTCGCGGTCAAGGAGCGCAAGAACGCGGCTGGCCGGCTCTGGGAGGCGTGGTCCGCGGCCCACGCCGGCACACTCTGGCTGGACGCCCAGGTGAGCGCGGACCTGGACCAGAGCGTCCCGCAGATCGGCGCACCTGCCGCCTGGGACCGCGGCCTCACCGGGGACGGCGTGAAGGTCGCCGTCCTCGACACTGGGATCGATCCCACTCATCCCGACCTCGCCGACCGGATCGTCGCGAGCCGCGACTTCAGCGGGAAGGGCAGCGTCGTCGACGGTGCCGGCCACGGCACGCACGTCGCCTCGACGCTCGCCGGGTCGGGAGCCGCGTCGCAGGGGCGCTACCGCGGCGTGGCGCCCGATGCGGACCTGCTGGTCGGCAAGGTTCTCGGCGACGACGGGTCCGGACCGACGTCGGCAGTCATCGAGGGAGCTCGGTGGGCCGCGGCGCAGGGCGCGGACATCGTGAACATGAGTCTCGGCGGCCAGGCCTCCCGTGGCGATGACCCCCTGAGCATGGCGATCGACACGCTGACGGAGCAGTACGGAACCCTCTTCGTGGTCGCCGCGGGCAACTACAACCCCTTCGGCCCGGTCAACAGCTTCGTCTCCGCACCGGGATCCGCGGCCGCCGCCCTCACGGTCGGAGCGGTCACCAAGGCCGACCGGATGTACGGCAGCTCCCGGCACGGGCGGATCGGCGACACCGCGGTCAAGCCTGAGGTCGTCGCGCCCGGCGTCGGGATCACCGCGGCACAGGCCGCCGGGACCGGGAACGGGCAGCCGTACGTCAGCATGACCGGGACGTCGATGGCCACGCCCCACGTCGCGGGCTCGGCAGCCCTGCTGCTGCAACGGCATCCCGACTGGGAACCCATGGACGTCAAGGCAGCCTTGACATCGACCGCCGTTCCGGTGGAGGGGGCGACCATCGTCTGGCAGGGGGCCGGCCGGATCGACGTCGACCGGGCCACCCGGCAGGACGTGTACGTCGACCACGGCACCCTCGACGCGGGCTACTTCGCCCAGCCGTACGACCCCGCCACGATGGTTGTCAAGAAGACCTTGACGTACCACAACGCGTCCGAATCTCCTGTCACGCTTGATCTTTCGACGCAGCTCGCGGACAAGAACGGTAAACCCGCCGCGATCGGCGGTGCCCTCACCCTGACGCCCTCGAGCCTCACCCTCGAACCCGGCGGCCACGGCACGGTCGAGGTGGTGGTCGACGCCCGAGACCTCCCGCCCAGCACCTACACCGGCCGGGTGGTCGCCGCCGGCGCAGACGGCCTCTCCATCGGCACCGCCGTCGGCTTCTACAAGCAGGACGACACGGTGGACCTGACGGTGAAGGCGATCGACCGGCACGGCCGACCCGCCCAGGCCACCATGCGCCTCGCGCCCTACCAGCAGAAGGACTTCGACCCGCGCTACTACCCGGAGAACTTCTATCTCGAGCCGGGCGAGACCGAGCAGGTCCGCCGGGTGCCGGAAGGCGACTACAACCTGTGGGCGGACGTGCTGACCTTCGACGAGTCGGGACGGTTCGTCGAGGAGAAGAGCGTCGTTAGCATCCCGCAGGTGCATGCGTACGCGCCGAACTTCACCGTCGTCCTCGATGCCCGCAAGGCGAGACCGGTGACCCTCACGACGCCGAAGGACTCGACGGTCCGTTCGTTCGCGCTGTCGTGGTGGCGGGGCGGGACCGGAGATCGCTACCACAGTTACGACTCCATGGGCGTGATGGTCGGTGACGGCACGCCCGAACGGGTCTCCGTCGCCGGAACCGAGACCGTGGACGACGCGCCGTTCGTCGTGACGGCGGCGTTCGACGCGGGACCGGAGGTCCTCACAGGCCGGATCCGCGGCGGGCCGGCCCTGCACCCTGTGTGGGAAGGCGGTCCGGCCATCGACAGGATGCTCCGGCTGACCGCGGTGGACGCCGGATCGGCCCGCGAGGACGAGCTGGACGGGGTCGACCTACGCGGCAGGCTCGCATTCGTCCGCGAATCCGCCGACGTGGCGTACGACGACCAGGTCGAGCGCGTCGTCGCCAGGGGCGCCGTTGCCGTTCTCCTCGCGTCGTCCCGACCGGGAGTCTTCTGGCCTGGCGTGGGTGGGCCGGTCCCGGTGCTCGCGGTGCCTCAACGCGACGGCGACGTCCTGCGGTCGTGGATGGCCGGCGGCCGGGGCGTGGTGGAGCTCACCGGCCAGGCGACCGCCCGGTACGCGTACGACGTCGCGTTCACCGAACGGCAACGCGTTCCCGAGCAGCTCGCCTACACCGTGCGGGCGGCCGACCTGGCGACCCTCACGACGAGGATCCACACCACCGGCACCGGCGAACGCGGCTGGCGGCTGCACTCGTTCGTCCCCACGGCCTGCGGGTGTACGAGTGGCATGGTCGTCGACACGGTGCCGAAAGCGGGTTACGTCCGGACGGAGTACGTCACGGCGCGGCCCGACCTGGTCGTGCAGCCCGCCTGGCAGTTCCGCTACGGCGGTCTCCAGGGTGACGTGATGTACCCACGGACGTGGCAGACCTACCGTCCCGGCGAGAGACGTACCGACAACTGGTTGGCCGGACCGTTGTCGCCCGGGCCCGCGAGCAGCACGGTGGCGGCGTTCGGGACGCAGCGGGTGAGCAAGCGGGACGGCGACAGCCTGCGGTACGACATCGCAGCCTGGACCGACTCGGCCGGCGACTGGTCGCCGGTACTCGCCACGTCAAGAACCCGGAGCCGGCTCTATCGCGACGGCGTTCTGCTGACGTCAAGCTCCGCCCTGGCGGCCAGCACGCAGGTGCCCGCAGCGGAGTCGACGTACCGGCTGGAGGCCGACTTCGACCACGATGGCACGCTGTTCGGCCTGTCCACCCACGCGAGTTCGGCCTGGACGTTCCGGTCGGCAGGCACCGGCGGGTCGACCGTCCTCCCGCTGGTGGACCTCGACTACACCAATGTCGTACGGGACGGCAGCGGCCAGCGGCTCCTCGACCTCGCCAACACCGCGCCCGACGACACCGCTGTCAACCTGATCGTGCGGGCCGGGCACCAGCTCGGTTCGCAGGCGCCGGCGGTGCGAACCGTCAGGGTCTGGGTGTCGTTCGACGACGGCACGACCTGGCGGCCCGCCGGGGCGCGGCGGGTCACGGGCGAGACCTTCGCGGCAAGCTACCGGCACCCGCACCTGCGCAAGGACGGCTTCGCATCCCTCCGGGTGTCGGCCGTCGACCCGGACGGCAACGCGGTCGAACAGACGCTGATCAGGGCATACCGGGTCTCGTCCGGCTAGAGGACTGGGCTGGGTCGGCAGCAGCCACCCGCTAGCCGCAGACCCCCGGTGACGGTGGGTCGCGTGCGGCGGGGCGTCGCGAGTCAGGCGGGATGGAGGCGCACGCCATAGACTCGCGGCCATGTCCGAGCCACCGGGCGGTGCCCGCCCCTTCGAGGTGGTCTGTGAGGTCGAGCCGTCCACGCGGCCCGACCTCGACCGCGTACGCACGCAGATCGACGTCCTCGCCCCGGTGGCCGACGCGTTCCTCGCGCCCGACAACCACCTCGGGCGGGCGACGGTCTCCAGCATCGCAGTGGCGCACGAGATCCAGCGGGCGGGAGCGACGGGCATCGCCTGCCTGAACTCCCGCGACCGCAACCTGCTCGGCTTCCGCCGCGACCTGCTGACCGCCGCGGCGTACGGCGTCGAGAGGTTCGTGTTCGTGTACGGCGACAAGCCGACGTCGGGCAACCGCACGAGCGACCTCACCGTCCGCGCCATGCTCGACGAGGTGCACCAGCTGGGCGACGACCCGGCGTTCGCGGGCGTCGGGCCCTACCGCGTGGGCGTGACGAGCGGCCTCCGTCCCGTACCCGCGTGGAAGCGCCGGGCGGACTTCGTGTTCGTCCAGGTGTCCTTCTCGGTCGAGGAGCTGCTGGCCTGGCGGGAACGGCAGGACCTCGAATGCCCTGTGTACGCAGGGGTGATGGTCCTCGCGAGCGAGCCGATGGCGCGCCGGCTGGCGGCCTCCGTCCCGGAGATCGAGGTGCCGGCCACGCTGATGGAGCGGCTCGCGAGGGACCGGTTCGCCGGCGTCGAGGCCGCCTGCGAACAGGTCCGGCTCATCGAGGAGAGCGGCGCCTTCGACGGCGTGCACCTCGTGCCCGGCGTGCGGTTCCGGCAGGTCGCGGACCAGCTGCGCCCCTGAGCCTCAGCTGCTTGCGCGCACCCGGTCCAGGAGGGCCGTGAGGCCTGACCAGTCCGGTGCGTACGACGGCCAGAGCTGCCCGGCCAGGTCGTCGAACAGGCCGGCGGACGCGTCCACGAGGTCGAGGAGGCCGCCGCGGCCGGACTCCGCGTCGGGCACCAGGTCGAGGACGCGGTCGAGCACGGAGTTCCAGGGTCCGCCGTACCGGTGGTGCGAGGTTCCCTCGTCGCGGTCGCGCAGGGACATGGCGACGACCAGGCACAGCCGGGGCAGGTCGAGGGCGAGGTGACCGCCGATCAGCAGATCGTCGCGGGCGCTCTTCCGCACGGACAGCGCGGCCGTGAAGCGGAACTCGTGGACGAGGGAGGGCTGGGCGAGGACGCTCTCGGCCGCACGGCGCGCACTGCCCGGGTCGGGCGGCGCGGACGACGTGCCCGTGAGGTCGAGGTCGCAGCGGCGCCGGGTGGACGGGATCGCCGCGCGCTCGGTCACGGCCATGAGGTCGACGTGACGGCCGTCGCGATAGACCACCCGCACGCCGCAGCCATGGTCACGCTGGAAGGACTGGTAGGTCCACACGGGTCCGAACGCAGCCAGCCAGGACGGGCTCGCCAGCCGCAGCACCTCGTCGGCGGGTACGACGACGGCGACGTCGAGATCGCTCCACTCATCGAGCGTGTCCTCGGCGCCGGAGCCGAGCACCCAGGTCTCACGGACATCCGGGTCGGCGGCGGTTGCGTGCGAGATCCGCCGAAGCGTCTCCGAGTGCCAGGATCCGCGGTCCATTCCCCACCCGTTCGTCTGGTTCCCACCCCGCTGGAGATCAGTCCAGCCGCAGCACCCTACCGAGGGCGCGGGCCCGCCCGTCAACGACGAGAAATGGCATTGGCACGCATATCGAGTGATATCGCCGGATACATTCCGCTCAAGTGGTGCCCGCCGCGGGCAGATCTTCGGGAGTCCTTGGGCAGCTCACAGCCGGCTCTCAGGTTGGCCGGTGAGGGTGACCCGAGAGGCTGCTTGCCACGACCTGGCCCGACCTGCCGCGGCTGGCACGCCTTCCCATCCACCGCCGGTCGAGCCCGAGGACACCAGGTGTTGACGTACGCCGATCTCGAACTGGACGAGAACGCCCACGAGGTACGCCGCGGCGGCGCGGCCGTGCGGCTCTCCCCCACCGAATTCGACCTGCTGCGCTACCTCCTCATCAACGCGGGGAAGGTGGTCAGCAAGTCGCAGATCCTGGACCGGGTCTGGGACTACCACGTAGGCGGCGACAGCCGGATCGTCGAGTCCTACATCAGCTATCTCCGGCGCAAGATCGACGCGCACGACCCGCCGCTGATCCACACCGTGCGCGGCGTCGGCTACACCCTGCGGGCACCGCACGGCCTCGCGCCGCGCTGACGACCACCGGCACCGCGGCGGCGGCGCGCCCCTCGTCGGCGCCCGCGCGTCACCACCTCGGCAGCTGCTACCAGGCGGGCTCCGCCACCTGGAACGCGTAGCTGCCCGATCCGATGCGTACGACCGTCTCCCCGCGCACCCGCTCCACCTCGGCGACGTCGCCCACCGGCTGGCCGCCCTCGGTGGCAGCGGACCCGGCGGGCAGCCACACCTCGGCGGTGACGTTGGGCGGGAGCGTGACGTCGAGGGCGAACGTCCCGCCCTCGAGCCGCCATCCCGTCGACACCTCACCGTGCACGGTGGAGAGCCGCGCCGTGGCCCAGGTGAGCCCGCCACCGACCCGCGGCCGGACGACCACGTGGCGGTAGCCGGGAGCGCCGGGCGCGATCCCGCCGAGGTGGTGGTACATCCACTCCCCGACGGCGCCGTAGGCGTAGTGGTTGAACGACGTCATGCCCGGGTCCTGGAAACCGCGCGAGTCGCTCCAGGAGTCCCACCGCTCCCACATCGTCGTGGCGTCACCGTGGACGACGGGGTAGAGCCAGGAGGGGAACGTGTCCTGCGTCAGCAGCCGGAACGCGACGTCCTCGTGGCCGAAGCGCGAGAGCACCGGCAGGAGGTACGGCGTGCCCAGGAAGCCCGTGGCCAGGTGCCAGTTGCGACTGGCGATCTCCTGCACCAGGCGGCCGGCGGCGAGCGGCTCCTCCTCCGGCTCGAGCAACCCGAAGTGGAGTGCCAGCACGTACGACGTCTGCGTACCCGACACGAGCGTCCCGCCGCCGCGGACGTACCGGCTCCTGAACGCCGACCGCACGGTGGAGTAGAGCTTCTCGAACCGTTCGGCGTCGTCGCGCCGGCCGAGCTCGCTCGCGAGCCCGGCGGCGACCTTGGCGGCGTACGCGAAGAACGCGGTGCCGACGAGGTCCTTCGGCGTCTGGGTCGGTGCCAGCCAGTCGGCGAAACCCTCGTTGGGGCGGATGTGGTCGCTGCTGTGCTCCTCGAGGTAGCGCAACCAGGAGTTGACAGCTTCGAGGGACTCCGCCGCGAGCCGACGGTCGTCGTAGGCGCGGAGGATCTCCCACGGGACGAACGCGATCGCGTCACCCCACCCGGCCGCACCGGCTGCCGCCCGGCCGTCGCCCCCGAACAGGAAGGTGTGCCGGGTGAGGACGTCGGGCGCGACGTGCGGCACGCCGCCGTCGGGCTGCTGCCCGTCGCGCAGGTCGCGCATCCACTTGCGGAAGAACGAACGGACGTCGTAGTTGTACGCGGCGGTCGACGCGAAGACCTGCGCGTCACCGGTCCAGCCCAGGCGCTCGTCGCGCTGTGGGCAGTCGGTCGGCACCGTGAGGAAGTTGCCGCGCTGACCCCACACGATGTTGTGCTGCAGCTGGTTCAGCCTCGGGTCGGAGCACTTCAGGTCGCCGATCTGCGGCATGTCGGCGTAGGCGACCAGTGCCTCGACATCGTCCGCCGCCAGGTCGCCCGGGTGGCCCACGATCTCGACGAAGCGGAACCCGTGCACGGTGAACCGGGGCTCGAAGACCTCGCCGTCCGGGTCGCCCCGCAGGATGTACTCGTCGGTCGCCCGTGCGGTGCGCAGCGCGTCGACATAGAGCTCGCGCTGGTGGTCGAGCACCTCGGCATGGCGGAACAGCACCCGGGTGCCGGCGTCTCCGCGTACGCGCAACCGGACCCAGCCGACGAGGTTCTGCCCGAAGTCGAGGAGGTGCGTGCCGGGCCGGACCTGCTCGACGCTACGGGGACGCAGCGCGTCCAGCACCCGGATCGGCGGCGCCACCTGCGCCTCCAGCGGGCCGTGGCGGGGGCTGTCGACCTTGACCTGCGCCCACGCCGAGTCGTCGAAGCCGGTGCGGTCCCAACCGTGGGGTTCCGCGCGGGCGTCGACGACCTCGCCGTCCTGCAGGTCGGCGAACCGGGTCGCGCCGGTGCCGGCACGCCAGGAGTCGTCGGTCACGACCACCGTCTGCGAGCCGTCGGCGTGTTCGATTTCGAGCCGGGCCCTGAACCGCCGCTGGTCGCCGTACTGGAACGGCCCGAACCAGCACAGGTTGCCGGCGTACCAGCCGTCGGCGAGGACGGCACCGAGGACGTTCGCGCCGTCGGTGACCAGGGAGGTCACGTCGTAGGTCTGGTAGGGGACGCGGAGCTCGTAGTCGGTCCAGCCCGGTGCCAGCCGGTGGTCGCCGATCGGCTGGCCGTTCAACCGCGCCTCGTAGACGCCGAGCGCGGTCGCGTAGAGGCGGGCGCGGCGCACCGGGGCGGTGATCGAGAACGTCGTGCGCAGATAGGGACTCGGCCGGTGCGAGTGGACGGACCGACCGTGGGGCGCGGTGCCGTGCAGGCCGTAGGTCTCCGCCAGCGGCCAGTCGGAGTCGTCGTGGTCGGGTGCCTGCCAGCCGCCCTCGGCGCCGGCGCGGCACCGCCACGCACCATCGCTGACGACCCGCACCGCCTCGCCGCTCGCGAGGGCGAGGTCGAGCCGGGCGGCGAGCCCGGGCACCTCGTCCGCGCCAGGCGGGAGGTGGACGGCCACTGCGAGGACGTTGCGACCGGGCCGGACCAGTGCCAGGTCGAGGTCACCCGATCCGTCGACGGGTGCCGCGGCCGCGTTGAGGCAGGCCGTCACCGAGGCCGACCCGGCGTCCGCGACGAGACGTGCCCGCGCGACCGGGTCACCCTCCGGCACGTCGACGGCGACGCGGAACACCGCCCGCGTCCCCGACGCGGTGCGGCGGGTGTCGTCCGGCGAGGACGGTAGCCAGATCCGCTGGACGTGTTGCGTCCGGTCGGCCGCGTCGAGGGACAGGATCTCGTCCGCCGTCGGCTCCGCCGGCGAACCGATCCATTCGGCCCGGGGCGCACGGAGCCAGTCGCCTTCTCCGAAAAGTCCGGTCTCGAACTCCGCGGGTTCACTCCATGCGGATTCCCGCCCGGATTCGTCAGTGACCCGAACACACCACGCATAACGCGTACGCGCCGATAACGGACTGCCGGAATAGGCGATGTCAGAGGTCTGCGCGGACTCGACGAAGCCTGAATCCCAGACCGCGGAGAGGTCGGTATTGCGAGGGTCTCGAGGGCTCTCGGAATTCGTCCCGTTGTCGGCCAGGACGCCGATCACCCTGACCTGGAAGCCTTTCTGAGCCCTCCCCCGGCCAGAACCGGCCAGCTTCCAGGCCAAGAGCGGCGTTCGCTCGTCAATGCCGAGAGGCGCCTGCACGCGTTCTGTCCGGAGTTCGTACGGTCGAAGCGGCTCAGCGGTTTCTCGCACGTCGCACCCGTCCATCGACTAAAGCAGTGAAACCTTTCAACAGGGCCGGCGCCGACGCTATTGTCGAGTCGAACAATGTGTCAAGGTCTCTTACGCGCAGGTCCGTTGTCGCAGCACGGGAGGTGCACTGTGGTGGCCACCACTCCGAGCCCAACGCAGTCGTCCGCCGCGCCTGCCTCCGCCGTACCCGCCACGTCAGCGCCCGCCACCTCAGCGCCCGCCTCGCCCGTGTCCGCCTCCTCCGCGTCACCCTCGCGGGCACCGGCCGGGCGACGGAGCATCCGCGACGTCGCCGAGCTCGCCGGCGTGTCGGTCGGCACCGTCTCCAACGTGCTCAACAAGCCGTCGCTCGTCGCCCAGGAGACCAAGGCCAAGGTCGAGGCCGCCATCGCCACCCTCGGGTTCGTCCGCAACGGGTCCGCCCGCCAACTGCGTGCCGGCACCAGCCGCACCGTCGGCGCGATCGTGCTCGACATCTCCAACCCGTTCTTCACCGATGTCGCGCGCGGCATCGAGGACCGGCTCGCCGAGGACGACTACATCCTCGTCCTCGCCAGCTCCGACGAACGGGTCGACAAGGAGCGGAGATACCTCCGGCTGCTCGAGGAGCAGGGCGTCCAGGGAGTCCTCGTCAGCCCGGCCGAGGACGACCTCGGGTGGCTCGACGAGACCCGCGGTCGCGGCACCTCCGTCGTCCTGCTCGACCGGCCGAGCCCGGCCGCCTCGATGTGCTCGGTCGCCGTCGACGACATCAGGGGCGGCGAGCTGGCCGCCGAACACCTCGCGTCGCTCGGGCACCGCCGGATCGGGCTCGTCAACGGCTCCACGAGCATCCGCCAGTGCGCCGACCGCCGCAAGGGCGTCCGCAAGGCGTTGCGCGCGGCCGGGCTTCCCGCCACGTCGCTCGTCGAGGTGACGGTGAACTCGCTCAACGCCGACGGCGGCGAGCACGCCCTCGACCAGCTGCTCCGCCTCACCGAACCCGTGACCGGCGTGGTCTGCGTCAACGACCTCACCGCACTCGGCGTCATGCGCGGACTCCGCCGCCACGACATCAGCGTGCCGGACGAGATGGCCGTGGTCGGCTACGACGACGTCGAGTTCGCCGCGGTCCTCACGACCCCGCTGACGTCCGTACGCCAGCCGCGCTACCAGATCGGCCGGGCAGCTGCCGCACTGCTCCTCGCCGAGGCCGGATCGCGCACCCACACGCACGAACAGGTGCTCTTCCAGCCCGAGCTCGTCGTCCGCGAGTCGAGCGGCTCGCCTCGCGACGCCGGCGTCGCGCCGACGCCGAGGCGGCGCACCCGCCTCCCCTCCTCATGAGGATTTCGCCATCGTCCTGAGCGCCTCCTGGCGACGTTCGGGGGCGCGGAGAACGGCGAACCTAGGGTGGCCGGATGTGGTTCCTGGCCTTCACGGTGCTGACCCTGGTGGTCGGCGCGCTGATCCACACGTTCGCCGACCGGCATCCCGACCGGCGTACGCGCCCGAGGGTCATCGAGCTGTGGTTGTTGTGGTTCGTCGCCGGCGGCGGGTTCTGGGCGGTGTTCGAAGGCCTCGGTCACCTCGGCCCGACGTCGGACGAGATCGCCCGCCAGATCGGCTACCGACAGAGCTTCTTCCAGTGGGAGGTCGGTTGGGCCGACATCGCGGTGGGCGTGCTCGGCGTGGGCTGCATCTGGAAGCGGGACGGCTGGTTGACCGCGGCGGTGGTGGCGCTCGCCGTGGCGTACTGGGGTGACGCGATCGGCCACCGTCATGCAGTGGATCGCGCACGACAACACCGCACCGAACAACGTGGGGGCGATTCCCAGCGACCTCCTGCAACCGCTGGCGGCCGTCCTGCTGCTCGTCGCCTATCGCCGCACCCACACCGGACACCAGCGGCCGGAGGCCGACCCGTCCATGCCCAACTCCGTCGCGTCGTGAGCGCCGGACCCGACGGTCACCGAAGCATCGCGAGGATCCGGCGGACGGGTATCGCGACCTCCACACCGCCAGGCCTGGCCCCGGCACGCTCCACGAGCCAGTCGAGCGCGGACCGGCGGCGTTCCTCGGGGGCGTCGGGGAGGTAGAGCGCGCTCAGCAGCAGCTCGGCGTCCTCGGGACCCCTCACGTGGTAGACGAACCGTTCGCGGGCGTCCTCCAGCAGGTGGAACCCGGCCGCCTCGAGCGCGTCGCCGAGGCCCACCAGCTCGCCGCCGCCCGGAAACTGCGGCGGTGTACGCAGTCGGGCCGTCAGCGGTGCGAGAACGAGCACGTCACTCGGGCGCAACGGCACCGGTGACGCCACGGTGGCGGCGAGCATGCCGCCGGGGCGGAGCACCCGCGCAGCGGCCGACAGCGCCCCGGACAGCGGCTGCACCACCATCAGGCCCATCGAGCAGACGATGGCGTCGAAGCTCGCGTCCCGGAATGGCAGGGCGGCGGCATCGGCGCAGAGCACCTGGGCGGCGTAGCGGTGCCTCGCGATCCGGAGTTCGGCCATCGACCGGTCCACGCCGACGACCAGGGCCGGCTGGCCGCCCGCCGCCGGAGGCGCGGGCTCGGACTGCAGCTCGCTGGTCAGGGCGCCGCTGCCGCACGCCAGGTCGAGGACCCGCCGACCGCGTCCCGCCACCGCCCGCAGCACCCAGCCGTACGGCGTGAGCCCGCCGGCGGTACACCGCCTGAGGACCTGTTCGGTGAGCCCGGCGCGCCGGGCGTGGAACTCGTCGAGGTAACCCGGCCAGTCCGAGGTCACGTCGTCGATCCTCCTCGTGGCGGGATGCGTTCCGGGGCGCGACGGGTCGCCACCGGACGGGCCTGGTCTGTGCCGAGGACGTCGAGTCCGCGGCCGTCGAGGTGTGGCTGTGCGGGCCGGGTCAGATCCGCTTGACGAAGACGTGACTCGCGTCCTGCTCGGAGATCTCCGCGGTGCCGCCGGAACTCTCGGCGTCGCCGGCTCCGCCGTCGCGGGCCTTGGGGCCAGCCGCGTCGGCGCCACTGAGCAGGACGCCCCGGCCGGACGGCGCCACCGTGATCACCTTGCCCGGAAGTGCGCTGGCCCGGTGGAGCACCTCCATCAGCTCGGCGTTCGTCTGCAGCGGCTCACCGATCCGGCGGACGACGACCTTGGCCTCCTCGCGGGTGCCACGCAGCGCAGCCAGGACCCGCGACAGCGGCTCCACGCCTTCCATGAACTCCTCGACCGAGACTGCCTCGCCGAGTTCGGCGAGGCCCGGAATCGGGTTGCCGTAGGGCGAGATGGTCGGATGGTCGAGGAGTTGGACGAGGCGGCGTTCGACCTCCTCGGAGATCACGTGCTCCCATCGGCAGGCCTCGACGTGCGCGAGCTCCCAGTCGAGTCCGATCACGTCGACGAGGAGACGCTCGGCGAGGCGGTGCTTGCGCATCACCCGGGTCGCCATCTTGCGGCCGAGGGGCGAGAGCTCGAGGTGCCGGTCGCCCTGCACGGTGAGCAGGCCGTCGCGCTCCATCCGGGCCACCGTCTGGCTGACCGTGGGGCCGGACTGGTGGAGCCGCTCAGCGATCCGCGCCCGAAGGGGGACGATGCCCTCTTCCTCGAGCTCGAAGACGGTGCGGAGGTACATCTCTGTGGTGTCGATGAGCTCGCTGTGGCTCACAGCCGCTGTCCCCTCTGCCTTGGACCCCTGGTGTGCACAACCTGCGGATATGCGACTCCTGGACTATGCGTACCTGGTGTGGGTGGTGCCTCGTGGATGGTGCCTGCGTGTCGGTGTCGACTCGTGGTGTCGACCTGCCGGGTGTCGCCGGAGCGGTGCGTGCCCCGCCGGACCCTGCCCAAAGAATACGCGCCGGTACCGACGGATCCGCCGCGGCAAAACGGGCGAACCGGACCGACCGAAGAGCCCGTTCGCCCAGGTGTACCGACGCGGCGTCGCGATGCCCGCTTCGCCGCGGTTGGTTCGGTCAGCGTGCGGCGAGCGCCTCCGCCACCGGGTCGTACGTCGACAGCCGGCCGCACATGCCCCAGCGTTCGTCGGGTGCGGGTGTGGCGTAGACGCCACCCTCGCGTAGGTGCGAGGCGTCCCCCGCACGGAGCGCCGTGACCTGCCGGCCCGTCTGTTCGGCGGCGGCGAGCGGACCGCCACGCCAGCGGTCCTCCCACGCGTCCAACCGGCCCTCGACGAGCCGCCGCGCCGCCTGGTGGAACTCCGTGAGTGCCCCGGGTCCTTCGGCCTCCACCCGCTCGCGGAGCGCGAGGAAGCCCTCGACCGCGAGGTCGCGACGACGCCGGGCCACCTGCTCGTCGGACGGATCGAGAGGATGCGGCGACGCGAGGGTGATCTGTGCGGCGTAGCGCTCGGGATCGGCCAGCAGCTCGGGCGGAAGGGTCAGGACCGCGTCCCCGGCCTCGGGGAGCCCGGCGTTCTGCATGACGACGAGCACCTCCAGCCCGCCGTCGTTGACCGCCCGGTGGATGACCCCCGGCGTGAACCACACGACGTCGCCCACGCGCAGCGGGACCTCGACCGAACCGTCGGGACCGAGCGTCTGGAGCCGGCCCGAACCGGCGACGACGACGTACCCCTCCGTACACACCAGGTGGACGTGCGGGGACCCGCCTCGCAGCCCGTCAGGCGTGGGCCAGTCGTAGATGCGTACGCGGGAGACCGCGGTGCCGCCGGGGAACATCCCGGTCAGGCGCCGCTCTTGCGGGCCGCGCCCTTCTCCTCGGCCTTGCGCCGGTCGCGCTGGCGCTTGCGCCGGGCACGGTCTTTGTTCCAACGGACCTTTGCTCGCGAACCTCTACCCATGCGGGGCAGCTTAACCGCAGGCGGGACCGGGGCGTCGGGCCGCCTCGCGCGGGCCGTGTTCACCCGGTGACGGCCGGCCCACCGCCGGGAGGGAGCAGGTCCGCGCGTTCGAGATAGCCAGACAGCCGTGCCGAGGCGCGGAGCCGGTGGGCGCTCCTCCTGCGCAGGTCCTGCTCGCGCCGGGCGAGCTCGGCGCGGACGCGTTCGGGCTTGCGCTGGTGCGAGGAGCGCATCTCGTCGATGACGGCGCGCACGATGTCGAGGTGGTAGCCGCCCTTGCGGAGCAGGGCGACCAGGTGCGCGCGGACCACCTCACCAGGGTCGTAGACCCGGTAGTTGGTGAGCCGCTCCCGCTCGGGACGAAGCAGCCCTTCGCGTTCCCAGACCCGCAGGGCGGAGGTGCGTACGCCGACCAGCGCGGCGACCTCGCCGATCCGCACACCACCGCGCCGGCCCGTACTGGTGGGCGGCGGGGTGGTCACGATCGCCTCGAACGCGCCGAGCACCTGGTCGATGTGGGTGCGCTCGCGGTCGAGCTCGGCATGCCCGCGGTCGATCTCGGCGAGCGCGGTCTCGACGTCGCCGGCGTGGACGGCCGCCATGATCCGCCGGGCCCGCTGCCAGCCGTGGCCGGCGATCAGCTCCCGGGTCACGGCGAGTGCGTCGGCGTGCCGGGACGTGAAGATCCGGTAGCCGCTGGCGGTCCGGTCCACGGGTGGCAGGAAGCCTTCGTCGACGTAGTTGCGTACCTGCTGAACGGACATCCCGACGCCGCGGGCGAGGTCTACGGTGCGCAGCCGGTTTGACGCTCCGTTCGAGACTTCTGACTCGGGGTTCCGCACGCAAAGGGATGGTAGTCCGATCAAAGTCTCCATTGGAAGTTCAATGTCACAATTGAAGGCATCCGACCCGACAGAGGATCCGACAGAGGAGAACGTCTGTGGCCGTGATCGAGGTCGACGGGCTGTCGATGACCTACCGCGCACCGCTCCGCGACGCCGGGCTGAAGGCGGCCCTCCGGTCGTTGGTGCACCGGACGTACAAGGACGTGCACGCCGTCTCCGACGTGTCCTTCGACGTTCCGGCCGGCCAGGTGGTCGGCTTCATCGGGCCCAACGGCGCCGGCAAGACGACGACCATGAAGATCCTCTCGGGGATCCTGCACCCCACCGGCGGTGACGCCCACGTGCTGGGATTCACGCCCTGGCAGCGGCGGACGCCCTTCCTCAAGCGGATCGCGCTGATCCGGGGCAGCCAGCCGCTCGGCGGCCCGGTGGAGCTGACCGTGCTGGACTCGCTCCGCTACCAGCAGCTGCTGTACGAGGTCAGCGACGCTGACTACCGCGCCAACCTCGCCGAGCTCACCGAACTGCTGGAGCTCGGGCCGATCCTGCAGCGACAGGTGCGGGCCCTCAGCCTGGGCGAGCGGATGCGGGCCGGCCTCGCGTCGGCGTTGCTCTACCGGCCCGAGGTGATGTTCCTCGACGAGCCCACGATCGGGCTCGACGTCACGGCGGCCACCACGATGCGGAGGTTCGTGTCCGGCTACGCCGAGAGCACCGGCGCCACCGTGCTGCTCACCAGCCACTACATGGCCGACGTCCAGTCGATGTGCCCGCGCCTGATCCTCATCGACAAGGGCTGCGTCGCCTATGACGGACCGCTCGAGCGGCTCGCGGCCCGGCTCTCGCCGTACAAGCTCCTGCGGGTCAGCGTTCCGGGCGCGGTGAAGGACGACTTCGCCGGTGTCGGCGAGGTCGTCGAGAACTCCGGCGAGACCTGGGTGCTGCGGGTACGCCGCGACGACGCGGCCCGGGCCACGGCCCGGCTGCTCGGCGGACTCAGCGTCGCCGACCTGTCCGTCGAGGAGCCACCGCTCGAGACCGTGATCGACCAGGCCTACCGCGGGCTGGCGACGGCGCCGGCCGATCCACCCGATGGCTCCGCCGGTGGTCCCCCTGCCGGCGCCCGCGAGGAGGCGCCGGCGTGAGGCGCCTCGTCCTCCTGACCGCGTTGCACGTCTGGCGCGAGGTGCTGTCCTGGACCGGCGCGTGGTGGTTCGCGGCGACGCTGGTCGTCAACGAGATGATCGGCCCCCTCGTCGGACTCTTCGTCTGGTCGGAGGTGTTCCCCGGCGATCCCAGGGTGGCGAGCTACTACGTCGCGTTGCTGGCCGTCCAGCTGATGACGGCGTCGTACGAGCCGCACACATTCTCCGAGAACATCTACCAGGGCACCGTCAGCCACGACCTGCTCAAGCCACAGCCGATCACGATCACCCTCCTGGGCACCAACCTCGCGATCCGCGCCTGGCTGGTCCTGATCGGGCTGCCCGTCCTGCTCGCGACGATCCTGGTGCTCGACGTGTCGTACTCCTGGACCGACGTGGTGGTGGCGCTCCCCGCGGTGGTGGTCGCGGGCCTGCTGCGCTTCCTGTTCACGTGGACGCTCGCGCTGGCCGCGTTCTGGACCGAACGCGTCCATGCCGTCGCGGGCTTCGGCACGGTGATGATCGTGCTCCTGGGTGGTTCGGCGGCACCGGTCGTGTTCCTACCCGAGCCCGTCCGGTCGGTGGCGGAGGTGCTGCCGTTCCGGGCCATGCTGGGGTTCCCGGCCGAGCTCGCGACCGGGACGCTGAGCGTCGGGCAGGCACTGCAGGGATACGCCTGGCAGCTCGGCTGGACGAGCGTGTTCGGGTTGTTCGCCCTGCTGGTGTGGAACGCGGGCGTCCGGCGGTTCACCGCGGTGGGAGCGTGAGGACGATGGCGACCAGAGGCCGGTGGCGGCTCCCGATGCTGTTCGGGCTGACGTTCTCGATGTCCCTGCGGCGGGTGCTGGCGCACCGCGTCAACCTCGCGTTCGACGTCGCACTGGCGGTGTTCACGCTGGCCGGCGCGCTGGCGGCGGTGCAGCTGGTCTACACCCAGACCAGCTCCCTCGCGGGGTGGTCCAAGCCGGCGATGTTCGTGCTGGTCGGTACGTTCCAGCTGATGGGTGGCGTCCGGTCGGCGTTCGTCGACCCCAACCTCGGCTGGTTCGCCGAACGGATCCGCGACGGGCGGATGGACCTGTTCCTGCTGCAGCCGGCGCCCAGCCTGTTCCTCGCCAGCCTGGGCAGTCACGCTCCGCTCGCCCTCACGCAGGTGGCGCTCGGCGCGGGCGTCGTGGGCCTCGGGCTGGTCGAGCTCGGAACCCTCCCGTCGGCGGTCAGCTTCGCGGCCTGGCTGGTGCTGCTCGCGGTGGGCGTGGGCGTGACCTGGGCGCTCGGCGTCCTGCTTGCCTGCCTGGCGTTCTGGGCGCCGCGGCTGCAGCTGGACGTGATGTACGGAGCGGCGTGGGAGCTCGCGAGGTACCCCGTCGACATCTACCGCCGGCCGATGCGCTTCGTGCTGACCTACCTCTTTCCGATGGCGGTGATCACGACCCTCCCGACCAGCGCGCTGATCGAGGGACCGTCCCTGGTGAGCGTCCTCGTGACTGCCGCGGCCGGCCTCGGTGTCGTCCTGCTGGCCGGCCGGGTGTGGACGCTCGGGCTGCGCCGCTACACCGGCGCCACCTCCTGAGACGGTGGAGATCCACCGGCCCCGAAGCGGACGTACCGGAACCAGCCACGCCAGACGGTGGCTCCCGGCCGCCGAAATCGGCACGCTGGACCCAGCCGTACACCAGCAGGGGAAGGACCACCGATGCCCGCGACACCGACGATCACCCTGGACACGCCGTACGCCCTGGATGCCGCCGACGTCGAGTCGTTCGCGGACCAGGGTTTCGTCCACCTCCGGGGCGTGGCCAGCCCCCATCTGGTCGAGGCGTACGAACCAGAGGTCACCGGCAAGGTCATCGAGCTCAACACCATGCACCTGCCGATGGCCGAGCGGTCGACGTACAACAAGGCGTTCCTGCAGGTCTCGAACCTCTGGCGGCACAGCGAGGCCGTCCGCGAGTTCGTGGTGGCGAAGCGGTTCGCGCGGATCGCCGCCGAACTGCTCGGCGTCGACGGCGTACGGCTCTACCACGACCAGGCGCTCTACAAGGAAGAGGGCGGCGGGATCACCCCGTGGCACGCCGACCAGTACTACTGGCCGCTGTCGACCGACCGTTGCTGCACGATCTGGCTGCCGCTGCAGGAGACTCCCGTCGAGATGGGACCCATCGCGTTCGCGGCGGGCAGCCACCGGTTCGAGTTCGGTCGCGAGCTGGCGATCAGCGACGAGTCGGAGGCCGAGCTCAGCCGGGAGCTCGCCGCCCAGGACTTCCCGATGGTGGAGGAAGCGTTCGCCCTCGGTGACGCGAGCTTCCACCTGGGCTGGACGTTCCACCACGCCGGGCCCAACACCACCGGGCTGCCGCGCCGGGTCATGACGGTCATCTACATCGACGCCGACATGGTCATCGCCGAGCCGACCAACCACAACCAGGAGAGCGACCTCGCGGGGTGGTTCCCAGGTGCACGACCTGGTGAGGTCGCCGCCACGGCGCTCAACCCTCTGCTCTACCGCCGGTCGGCCGAGGAGGGCTGACGCCACTCCGCGGCGCGCCGTCGCAGGGAACGCTTCAGGCGACAGTCCCTTCCGCCCGCCGCGATAGCGTTCCACACATGCTCGCGCGGGATCTGTACGAGGAGTACCCCTCGGTCACCGTCGACGCCGACGCGCTCGAGGCGGCCCAGCTCCTCGGTCGACATCGGCTGCCCGGACTCGTGGTCACGAACGAGGACGGCCGTCCGATCGCGGTCCTCCCGGCCTCGCAGGTGGTGCGCTTCGTCGTGCCCCGCTACATCCAGGACGACCCGTCCCTCGCGCGCGTCCTCGACGAGCGGGCGTCCGACCGGATCGTCAGCGAGCTCAGCCGGCACACGGTGGGCGACATGCTGCCCGACCGGCTGCCCGAGCTGCCGGTCCTCCATGCCGACGACACCGTGCTCGAGCTGGCCGCGCTGATGGCCCGGCTGCGCTCGCCCCTCGTCGCGATCGTCGACGACGACCACCTGCTCGGCGTCGTCACCGCCTCCCGGTTGCTGACCCTCGCCCTGCACGCACCATGACGGTGTGGCTGGCGGTCGCGGTCTTCGTCGCCGCGTACCTGTTCATCGCGACCGAGCGCATCCCCCGGCTGGCGGCGGCGCTGGGCGGCGCGGGGATCGTCGTCGCGTTCGGCGTCGTGGGTGCCGACGACATCTTCTACTCCGAAGAGACCGGCATCGACTGGAACGTCGTGTTCCTGCTCCTCGCCATGATGGTGATCGTCGGCGTCCTCCGGCAGACCGGCATCTTCGAGTACCTCGCCATCTGGTCGGCCAAGCGCGCCCGCGGCGACCCGTTCCGGGTGATGGTCCTGCTCTGCCTGCTCACGGCGGTTGTCTCGTCGATGCTCGACAACGTGACGACCGTGCTCCTCGTCGCGCCGGTGACCCTGCTCGTGTGCCAGCGGATCGGAGTACGGCCGGAGCCGTACCTCATCGCCGAGGTGCTCGCCTCCAACATCGGCGGCACGGCGACCCTGGTCGGCGACCCGCCGAACATCATCATCGCGAGCCGCAGCGGCCTGACGTTCAACGACTTCCTCGCCCACCTGACGCCGTTCATCGTGGTGGCGCTCGTGGTGTTCGTGGTGCTGTGCCGGGTGCTGTTCCGGCACGCGTTC
This sequence comes from uncultured Actinomycetota bacterium, assembly GCA_963721745.1. Lineage (GTDB taxonomy): Bacteria > Actinomycetota > Actinomycetes > Propionibacteriales > Actinopolymorphaceae > Thermasporomyces. The sequence goes on from CAVRKO010000015.1 coordinate 426,587, forward strand.
GAGGCCGACCCCGCACGCGTCGCCGACGTGATGTCGCTGTCCGAACGCGAGGCGATCACGGACGTCCGCCTGCTCCGGCGGAGCCTCGTCGTGACGGCCGGCGTGCTCGCCGGGTTCGTCCTGCACTCCGTCATCCATGTCGAGCCCTCGATCGTGGCGCTCGTCGGCGCCGGCGTCCTCGTGCTGGTGAGCCGGGTCGACGCCGCGGCGTACCTCGACGACGTGGAGTGGGAGACGCTGGTCTTCTTCATGGGCCTGTTCGTCATGGTCGGCGCCCTCGTGAAGGTCGGCGTGATCGACCATGTGGCCGAGTGGCTGGCCGGCACGGTGGGCGGTGAGCCGGCGCTCGCGGGCGTGGTGCTGCTGTTCGGGTCGGCGATCCTGTCCGCGTTGGTCGACAACATCCCCTTCGTGGCGACGATGAGTCCGGTGGTGGCGCAGCTCGTCGCGCCGGACGGGCCGCTGGCGGGTCACACCGAGCTGTGGTGGGCCCTGGCGCTCGGCGCCGACCTCGGCGGCAACGCCACGGCCGTCGGCGCGAGCGCGAACGTCGTTGTCATCGGCATCGCCCGGCGAAACGGCTACCCCATCAGCTTCTGGGAGTTCACGAAGTACGGCTCCGTGGTCGCCGCCGTGACGGTCGTCCTGGCGCTGCCGTACCTCCTGATCCGGTACCTCACCTGACCTCGACCGCACCCGCGTGGTGCACCCCGTACCCGCCCGCTCGTCGTGGTCACGGGCAGCGACATGCCAGGCTTGGTCCCGATGGAGACCTCCGTGAACGACGAAGCCGCCGCTGACAACCAACCCGCCGCCGCGGCGCGACCGGCCGCGTACGCCGGCGTCATCTGCGACCTCGACGGCACCGTCTACCTCTCCGGCCGGCCGATCCCGGGTGCGGTCGAGGCGCTCGCCCGGGTGCGGGCCGAGGGCGTACGGGTCGTGTTCGTGTCCAACAACCCGCTGCGCGACGCCCGGTCGTACGCCGATCGCCTCACCGGCCTGGGCATCCCGGCCGAGCCCGGCGACATCCTCACGTCCGGCGCGGTGATGGCCGCCTGGCTTCGCGAGCACACGCCCGGCGCCCGCGTCCTGCTGCTCGGCGAGGACAGCCTGCGCCGGGAGCTGGAGACGGCGGGCGCCACCGTCGTCGACCGAGGCGTCGACGCGGACGTGGTCGTGGCGTCGTTCGACCGGACGTTCACATACGCGAGGTGGGTGGAGGCGTTCGAGGGGATCCGGTCCGGCGCGCGCTTCGTCGCGACCAACCCCGACCGGACCTGCCCCGTCGACGGCGGCGAGGTCCCCGACGCCGGCGGGATCATCGCCGCGCTGGAGACGAGCACCCGGCGGTCCGTCGAGGCGGTGATGGGCAAGCCGTCGCCACTGATGCTCGAAACCGCGCTGCGCGTCCTGCGGTGCCGTGCCAGCGACGTGCTCGTGGTCGGCGACCGGATCGAGACCGACGTCGAGCTGGGTCATCGCGGCGGAGTCGCGACGGCGCTGGTCCTCACGGGAGTCACCGACGACGACACCGCCGCGGCCGCGTATCCCAAGCCCACCTACGTCCTGCGCAGCCTGGCCGAGCTGCCCGACGTCATCCTCGGCTAGCGCAGCTCGCTCGGAAGCGGCCAGGGGTTGGCCTTGCAGGAGCCGACCCCCTTCGTCTGCTGCATCATCACCGGTGCACCCTGACCCGCGGCGGGACACCCGCGGTGGCCCTTGCCGAGCCGGTGACCGACCTCGTGGTTGACGAGGTAGTGCCGGTAGTTCACCACGTCCTTGCCGAACGCCGCCGAGCCGGTCGTCCACCGCTTCGCGTTGAAGATGACCCGGTCGCCCCGCTGGCAGGAGAGCTCGCCGATCGTGTGCAGCGGCAGACACAGCCGGTCGGTCGTGTCCGCCGTCGCGACGAGGATGTGCACCTCGACCTCGCCGCCGTCGACCCGCTGGAACGTCGCCTGGCCGTCGGCCGCCCAGCTCCTCGGGTCGCGCAGGGTCGCGTCGACCACCCGGGCCACCGAGCTGGGGGTGATCGGCAGGTCGCGTTCGACCTCCACCTGGTACCTGATGAGCGGTCCGGAGCCGAAGCGCGCCGTGTGGCCGGTCGCGGGTACGAAGATCCCCGATCCCTTGTCGGGCAGGACCAGCGCCGCTGGCCTGGCCTTCGTACCGGCCGACGGCTCGGGCGCACCCCGCCGTGGCCGGGCGGGCGCGGTGATCGAGTCCGTGGGTGTGGCGGTGGAGTCCGCCGGTGCGGTGATCGAGTCCGTCGGTGCCGTCGGCTTGGCAGCCGACGCGGGCGTGGCGGTCGGCGCCGGCCTGGCCGAACGTCCGGTCACCTGCTCGACGCCGGCACGGGACGCGCGGTTGGACCTCGCCGGCTCCTCCCGGTCGGAGGCGCCGCCGGTCCGCGTACCCGCGACCTCGGCCACAGGTGTGTCGTGCCCTGACCGGGTGACGACGACCGTGACGACCACGACCGCCGTGACCGACAGCAGGACGGTCAACCAGATCCAGTGGCGAACTGTCGTACGACCCAGTGCGTTCCGGGCGAACCTCTTCACAGGCGAGACCCCTTCGCTCCGCGACCCACTCACCCGGGGGCGACCCAGCGGAAGCGTCCGGTCCCCGCTAGTCGACCGGTGCGGCGCCCGTGATCCGATGCAGCGCGAAGGTCCGTGCCTCACCCGCCGCGTGGTCGTACGCCGTCAACCAGCCCCCATCGATCCGCACCGGATCCACGATCCGGTCGCGGGCACCCCCTTGCTGGTCCACATACCCCATCCACACCGACCACCCACCGGCCAGAGCGGATCGGAGAACCTCGACGGCCTCCGTCGAACCGGTACGCCGGAGTTGCCCGATCGTGGCACCTGCAGGGCGACTTGCCCGGGCTCGGTCGCCGGCGCGGACCGCCCGGACCGCGGCCGCCAGCGCCTCGGGCTCGGGCTCGCGTGGGCCCACGGCGCCCGACCGCGCGGGCGACTCGGCGGTACGACCGACGCGGGTCTCGGTGAGCAGCAACGCGCCGTCGGGTGTCTCGGGCACCGGCGGATATCCGAGGGCCCGCAGCTCGTCGACGAGGGCGCGGACCGGCTGCCGGGAGACCACGACCGTCGGTGCGAGCCGGCGCAGGCCGAGGGCGGCGGTGCGCTTGTCGGCGAGGATCGCGTCGAGGGCCGCCTCGTCGTCGCAGCGGAGGTAGGCGGTCGCGGTGCCGGCCCGCAGGTGGCCGTGCCGGCGGGCCACGTCGTCGACGAGGTACGACAGCGGCTGCGGCACCGGGGTCGAGGAGTGCCGCGCCAGCAGGTCGTGCAGTTCGGCGGCGGTCCTGCCGATGTCCAGGGCGCGCCGGACCGACGACGCGCTGAAGCGGTAGACGGTCGCGCCGCCGTGTGACTCCGCGTCCGCCATCGCGGCGAGCGCGCGAGCGAGCTCCGGGCGCAGCGGTCCGGGCGCCACCGCAGTCAGGTCGGCCTGCAGGAGGACGTGGTCGACGGGTTCGGGCAGGAGCGGCTCGAGGGTCTCGGCCGCGGCCTTCTCGCCGCCGGTGGCGAGCACCGCGCCGGGTGCCGCCAGGGCGCCGAGGCCGGTGACGCCGAGGACCGCGGCCTCGTCGAGCGTCCACCCGACCAGCTCGCGGACGAACTGCGTCATCCGGCGTGGGCGCAGCCATCGGACCCGGGCGAGGACCGCTTCGACGCCGGGTGCCGTACCGGCCGGTGCGTCGGCGAGCACCGCGAGCACCAGGCGGCGCACCTCCGGCGCCGCGGACCGTTCGACGTCAGGAGACATCGCCGAGAGCAGCCGGTCACGCTCGTCCCGCGTACCGACCAGGCGCGGCACCCGGGTGGAGCGCAACCAGGCACCGGCGAGCCGGGCCCACCGGTGCGCGGGCTCAAGGGCCAGCCAGAGGTCGTACGCCGGTGTCGGCAGCCAGGCGTCGTCGTCGCCGACGGCGACCAGCCCCGCGGCGAACGCGCACTCGACGAAGAGTGCGGCGGTGGTCTCGTCGACCTCCAACGTCAACGCGGTCCGGCGCAGCTCCCGGATGCCGATGCCGCCGGCACGCAGCAGCGGCGGCGGTTCGGCGCCCCACGCGTCGAGAAGTTGCTCGACCCGCCGGACCGCGTCCAGCGTCGTCCCTGCGGCGGTGCGGTCGACCAGGCTCTGCTCGCGGTGGGTGCCGTCGAGTGCTGGCGGGCTGAGCTCCTCGACCGGATAGAGGACGCCGCGCAGGTGGAGTCCGACCTCGCGCGGAAGGGTGACGCTGCGGGCATCGCGCGCGACGAGCAGCCCGCGGACGAGGAGCTTCTCGACCGGGCTGCGCGCGGTGTCGAGGGTGAGCGTGCGGTCGGCGCCGGGGAGCGTGCCCACCGGCGGTCCCGCGGCGAGGCGTTCGGCGACCGCGCGGGCCTCGGGCCCGGCGTCGTCGAGCAGCGTGGCGAGGTGCTTGTCGTCGGCGAGTGCCGGGTCGTCGGCGGGCGGTCCGAGTCCCGCGGGATAGGGACCGAGGAGGTCCGCGAGCACCACTGGCACCTGCAGGGAGTCCTTCGGTCCCCAGACGAGCGCGAGCGTACGGAGGTCGCGCAGCGCGGTCCGTATTCGGGTCGCCCCGACACCGAGGCGTTCCTCGAGAGCACGGGCGGAGATCGGTGGGCGGAGCACCACGAGCGCTTCGACCACGGCCAGGGTGAACCGGTCGAGCCGGTCGAGGACCCGGGCCAGGGAGCTCCGGGTGGTCGACCGCGCGGCGAGCTGGTTGATGTCCGACGGCAGCGGCGTCACGAGGTCGGGCCGCGCGCGGAACAGCGTCGCGAGCTCGTCATCGGCGAGAGCGCGCAGGGTCTCGGTGAGAGTCGCCGGCTCCGGAGCGGTCGTGGGCATCCCTTCCACGGTATTGCGCCACGCCAAGATCACGCCGGCCGGTGCCACCGAGGCCCGGCCGGGAGGACTGGGAACCCGTCCCCACCGGACAACCCTGGGCGTACCCCGAGACCACGGCCAGGGTCGGGCGCGGCCGTTCCCTGATGTGGCGCACCCCGGTCGACCGGCAGTGTGGAGCATGTCGTCGGGACCGCCCGCGCACCTCGCGAGAGGACCGCCGGAGCACTCCCCTCGGCACACCACACGGGGCCGACACGGCCCGGCGCACCGGGCCCGCCTCACGGGCTCGCGGCACGGGGCGTGACATAAATGGCCCGACATGAGGGAAAGGCATGCAGGTGACCGACACGTTGACCCGGCGTCCGCCGCTCGGCGCGCTCGCCGTCCCCACCAGCCGGGTGGAACGCCCGGGGGCCGGGTCCGAGGTCGCGCCCAACGTGGGCAGCCCGACCTCCCGACGGTCCGGCGGTCCGGGCACCCACTCGTCGGGCGTACGGCTGTCCTGGAGCGCACGGCACGTCCTGGTCCTCGCCGTGGTGGCCGGGGTCGTCGGCTGGCTCGCCTACCTCAACCGGCACGCGTTCGACCCTGACCTGTGGCGTACGCAGCTGCATGTCGGCTGGGCGGTCCTGGCGCTCGTCGGCATGTCCGTGACGCTCGCCGGCAACGCCTGGAACCTGATGGGTGCCAGCCCGGCGAAGCTCCGCTTCTGGCCCACGTACGCCGTCCAGCTCGCCGGCTCCCTGGTCCGCGTCGTCTCGCCGGCGGCGGTGGGCGGCGCCGCCGTCAACGTGCAGTACCTCCGGCGGTCCGGCGTCGGCAACGCCGCGTCGCTCGGCACGGTGTCGGTCGCGCAGACCGTGCAGCTCGTCCTGGCGCTGGTGCTGCTGCCCCCGGTCGCCTTCGCGGCGGGTGCGGACGCCGCGCTGTTGGACGTCGACGGCGCGGTGCTCGCCGGATGCGTCCTCGGCGGGCTGCTCGTGCTCGCCGCCGCGGCCGTCCTCATCGTCCGCCGGTCACCGATGCTCGAGGCACGGGCGCGGCTGCTCTTCGGCGAGCTGTCCCGTTCCCTTCGCGCGATGGCGGCCGACCCGCGGCGCGCGGCCGTGAGCATGGCCGGTGCCATCCTCGTCTCGGCCGGGCTGATCGCCGCCCTGTGGGCGTCGGCGCACGCGTTCGGCGGGAAGCTCGGCGTCCTCACCGCGGCCGGTGTCCTCCTGCTCGGCAGCTCGGCCGGTAACGCCATACCCGTCCCCGGCGGGCTGGGTTCGGTCGACGCCGCGCTGGTCGCCGCGCTCACGGCAACCGGCACCAGCCTCACGGTCGCCCTCCCCGCGGTGGCGTTGTTCCGGCTGGTGACGCTGTGGCTGCCGCTGCCCGCGGGCCTGGTCAGCCTCGGGTTGCTCCGTCGGCGCGGGCAGCTCTGACTCCCCTGCCCGGCTGACCTCTCAGCCGCCGGAGACGCGCTGCGCGAGCACCGCGACGGGAACGCGCACCACGTGTCGGCGGACCAGCTCGCGGAACCCGAGTCCTTCGTTCACGGTGCGCATGCCGACGTTCTCCGCCGAGGTGTTCGTGCTCACCTGGCGTACGTCCGCCAAGCCCTCGCGGAGCCTGCGCAGCAGGTCCGCCTTCACGAGGCTCGCCAGCCCGCGGCGTCGATGCGCGGGCAGCACGACGGTGACCTCCTGGCTGGCGTCCAGCGGTGAGACGCCGACCGCGACGGCCGAGAACGCCACCACCGTGCAGGTCCCTGTGGGTACGGCCGCACTGACCCACAGGTGGTGACCGCGGGCGGCCCGGTCCCGCTCGCCCGCCCGGACGAGGGCGCGGTCCCACCGTGGTGTGGCGGGTCCGAGCCGGTTGGGCGCGTCGGCGATGGAACGCTTCGCCAGGGCGTACGAGTCGACCAGGGCATCGGGTGCCGGGCCGTTCCAGTGCACCAGGTCGTAGCCCGGCACGCCCGCGGCGACCCGCGCCAGCCACACACCGGGGTCCACCTCCGCGAACACGAGCCCCGAAAGGACCACCTCTTCGCTCGTCCGGGCGCCCAGCGCGGCGGCGTAGGCGGCGGACGGCGAACCCACCTCCACGGTGGCGGCGACGTCGCGTCCACCGGCCGCCGACCGTTCCTCCGCGATCGTACGAAGGAGCGCGCGCCCGAGTCCGCGGCCACGGCACTCCGCAGCCACATAGACGCGGACGAACGCCGGTCGCACCGCGGTTTCAGGCGAGGTGATCTCGGCGATACCGGCGGGCCGGTCGTCGAGCCGGCCGAGCCACCGGGGCTTGGGTGCGGCTTCGAACCGGCGGCGCAGGAGGTCGACGGGCTCGGCCGGCGCCGGGGCCAGCTCGCCCCGCTGCTCCGCTTCGACCACGCGGAAGACGTCGTTCCACGCCACGGCGTCGTCGTACGGTGGATCGAGGGGCTGGACCGACACGGTGGGCGGGCGCACGGGCTGACGATAAGCGACGCCCGCGCCCGCCGGCACGATTCGTCCGGGCAGGCATGAGCCGGGCCTGTGCGGGTACAGCCCGGCCCGTACCCGTGCAAAGGAGGATCCGATGGCGAACGTCGCGTTCCTGGTCGATGAGATCTTCGAGGACTCCGAGTTCCAGGACCCGTATGACGCCGTGCGCAAGGCCGGCCACCAGGCGGCCGTCGTGGGGCGGAGCAAGGGCACCGAGGTGACCGGCAAGAAGGGCACGAAGGTCACCATCGAGAAGGCGTCGAACGAGGTCAGCGCGGACGACTTCGACGCGGTCGTCATTCCCGGCGGCTACTCGCCGGACAAGGTGCGGACGGACGAGAAACTGGTGGCCCTGGTCCGCGAGGCGGCCGAGAGCGGCAAGCCGGTCGCGGCGATCTGCCATGCCGGCTGGGTCCTTGCCGAGGCCGACGTCGTGCGTGGCAAGACCCTGACGTCGTACCACTCGATCCGTACCGACCTCGTGAACGCCGGCGCCACCTGGGTCGACAAGGAGGTCGTCGAGGACGGCAACCTGATCACGTCACGCCGGCCCGGCGACCTGCCGGCGTTCTGCGAGGCCCTGCTCCGCCAGCTCGCCCAGCGCGGCTAGCAGCAAGCGGCTGGGCGGACGCCGCCGCTCCGGTGATCACAGGTCCTTCATCGATCACCGGGCCGCCGGGCAACCATCGGCGCCGGTCAGCCGTCCCAGCGTTATGAACGCACCCGGATCGCTCCGACCCCGCGGCGACGCACCCGGATCGTTCCGTCCCGGGTGGCGCGCGCTGCTGGGCGGCGCCGTCCTCGCGCTCGTCATCGGCGCGATCACGAGCTGCGGAGGTACGACGACCTTGGTCCCAGGCACCGGTTCGGAGGGCGGCGACCGGCTGCTCGGCCACACCTACCTGTCCACCGAGGTCACGGAGGCGGGCAAGCCCCGCCCGCTGGCACCGAAGACCCGGATCTCCCTCAGGTTCAGCGACGACGGCCGGCTCCACGCCGACGCCGGCTGCAACAGCATGTCCGGTCCCGTCGATCTCGGCGACGCCACAATCGACGCGGGCACCCTGGCCACGACCGAGATGGGCTGCGACCCGCCGCGGCACGCGCAGGACTCCTGGCTCGCCGACCTGCTCGCGGCGAAGCCGGGCTGGCGACTCGAAGGGCACCGCCTGGTCCTGACCTCCGGGGACACGAGGATCGTCCTGCTCGACCGCAAGATCGCCGACCCCGACCGTCCGCTCGCGAAGACCCGCTGGGAGGTCACGACCCTCGTCGAGGGTGACGTGGCCTCGTCCATGCCGAACGTCGACGACACCGGCCGGAAGGCCTACCTCGTGTTCGCCGACGGCCGGGTCGAAGGGTCCGACGGGTGCAACCAGCTGACCGGCCCGGCCACGGTCCTCGGCGACCGGATCGAGTTCGGACCGCTCACCAGTACGAAGATGGCCTGCCTGGGCGACCTCGCCCGGGTGCAGCAGGTCGTCCTCGCGGTCCTGGACGGCGCGGTGGACTACCGGATCGACGCCGACCAGCTCCACCTCGAGCACCCGGGCGGCCAGGGACTCGTCCTGACCGCCCGCGGCTCCGACCGCTGACCCGGCCCCGGCAGCCGACCCCTACCCGGCCGCCGGAGCCGGGCGCCTCGCTCTCAGCGGACGCCGTACGCCCGTTCGACGACCTGCTCGACGCCGTTGCCCAGGCTGTCCGTACCCGCGACCTTCAAGGTGACGTAGCCGCCGCTCGCCGGCCGGTTGTCGACCTTCGCCACCCAGGCGTCGCCCCGTGCGGTCACGGGTGCCGCCACCCAGGTCTCGCCGTCGTCGTACGACGCCCAGGCCCGTACGTCCGACACGGGTCCCGGGTCGTAGTCGGCCTGGCCGGCGAACGTCAGCGTCACCGGGAACCCGCTCACCGCCGGCGTGAGGTTGTACGCGTCGACGTCGACGTCGTAGTCCGGCAGCAGGAACGGCAGCGCAACCGTCTCCTCGCCGGGCGGGCGCCCCGAACGGAACGTGAACGTCGTCTCGGTCCGCAGTGAGAGCCGCCAGTCGGGGTAGGAGCTCGTCCCGGCGAACAGCCGTTCGGTCCGCACCTTCAGCGCGTAGGATCCCGCGGCCTCGGGCACCACGGCCTGTCCGTAGGCACCCCAGTCGCCGGAGCCGATCAGCTCGCCGTCGCGGTAGAGATCCAGTCCCCCGATGTCGCCGAAGCCCGCCCGTGGGCCGAGGTGGTCGGGCTCGGCGTCCTGCCAGTTCGGGAACTCGAACCCGACCAGGTTGCCCTGCCGCTCCGCCACATGGAGCTGCGTCCCGTGGTCGTCCTGGCGGATCCCGGTCTGCATCGGGTGCTTGAACCACGTCATCGCGATCGACTGTCCCGGCCTGAACCGCCGCATCCGGTCGTAGAAGGTCGCGCCCCACATCGTGCTCGCGGACGCGATCTGCCGCCAGTCCGTGTCGCCCGCGGTGTAGTAGGCGTCCCGCACCTGTGGTGTGCGCACCTGGAGGCTGTTGCCGACGTACGCCACCGCACCGTCGGCCCACGGCCGCTCCGCAATCGGCAGGTCGGCGTACCCGAGCGCCCTCTCGCGCGGTGCGTACCACGTCTCGCGGACCTTGCCGAGGTCCTTCGCGCGCACCGTGTGGGACCGGCCGGCTCCCACCTTGTCCTGGTCGAAGAACGCGAGGTTGTAGACGTACGGGCTGTCGGCGATGGCGGTCCAGGTGAGGCGTACGGGTCCGGTGGCGAGGCGGGCGCGCAGCGTCTGCTCGTCGCCGGGCGGCAGCGTGAGTCCGGGCACCTCCGGCACGCGTGCCCCGCCGACGAAGGTCGGACGTGCCGTCCAGCGCCACCTGCCGGGCGCGTCCCGACCGATGAGGACCGCCCGCGCGCCGGCCGTCGCGGCGTCGCGGAGGAGGAGGCGGATCTGTTCGCGCGCCTGCGCCGGGTCGGCGATGTGGATCAGGGCGACCTTGCCCCGGACGCCGGCCGCCTCGAGGTCCGCCGGCGTCCCCGCGGCGACGTCGACCACCTCCGCGGTGGCCGTTCCGTCGAGAGCCTCTCCCCACTCCATGGCCGTCGGGCGGATCGCGGGTCCGCGCGCGCCCGCCACCCGCATCGAGAGGGCTGGTGCGTACATCCGGAGGTACGTGCCGAGCTCGAAGTGTCCGGTCCGGACATTCCCGCTGTCGGGTACGGCGTAGTAGCCCTCGATCGAGGGTCCCGCGACGTACCCGCCGGACGCCACCCACTCAGGGGTCCACCGTCCGTACAGCAATGCGCCGCCGCGGGCCTCCAGCGGCCGGCCGGCTTCGACGGTCGTCGGGCGACCCTTCCGCGCGTCGAGGACCACCGTCAGGTCGCGGTCGACCGTGAGCTCGGCCCGCCCCGCGAACGTCGCCGTCGTGACGAGGCCGCCGCTCGCCAGTGTGGTGCCTGGCTCCCTGGTCGTGGTCATGGTCGCGACGGAGTACGCACCGGCGCGCACCCGGAACGTGTCGTCCTTGCCGTCGGCGTAGACCCGCTCCGCCACCGGGCTGTCGAGGCTCATGACGTCGAGGAAGCCCGACGTGGCGGGGCGGCCGTCACGGTCGATGACCCGCACTGTGAGGTCGACGGTCTCGGGTTCGAGCCAGAAACCGACGGGTGTGGTGACGACGGTCCCGTCGACCGCGCGGGCGACCAGCCGGCCGCCGAACTCGCCGTACGCCGCGTCGTCGACGCGCACGCGGGGATCGACGGTGACGGCCACGGTCGCGGTGCCCCGGGCGGGGACCGTCACCTTGGAGGCCGCCAGCTGCACCATGCCGCGCGGTGCGGGCCGGCCGTCCTGCCCGTCGACCGCGAGCGAGAGGTCGAACGTGACGTCCTTCGTCCCGATGTTCTCGTACGTCAGGGCCTTCGTGACCGGACTCGTCCCGGCGTGCGGCCAGTCGAATGACGCGAGGCTCACCGGATCCGGTCCGAGGACGGTCTGGCGCAGCGCCCGCGGCACGTCCACGACGCCCGCGCCCTGGCGGTAGATCCCGTCCTTCGCGTCCGGCGTGGCCGACGACACGAGCAGCGCCTTCAGCTGGTGGGCGGTGAGGTCCGGACGGCGCTGGGCGAGGATGGCCGCCGCACCCGCGACGTGGGGCGAGGCCATCGAGGTGCCGGAGTGCGCCACGTACTGGTTGTCGCCGCGGCTGCCGAGCGCGGCCGCCATGATGCCGACGCCGGGCGCCGACAGGTCGGGCTTGACCGCATGCGTGCCGAGCACCGGACCGCGGGCGGAGAAGGACGCGGTGCGGTTGTCGCGGTCGACCGCCGCCACCGTCAGGACACCGGGCACGCACCCGGGGTCGGTGACGCCCTCGCGGATGCCGGTGTTGCCGGCGGCGACCACGAACAACGTGGTGTCCTGCGCGGAGAGCCGCTTGGCGGCCTCGGCCACCGGGCCCGTGCAGTCGTCGGGCACCGACGCCCCGAGGCTCATGTTCACCACGTCGGCGCCCTGGTCCACCGCCCACTCCATGCCGGCGATGACCCACGACTCCTGGCCGCCGGAAGGTCCGAGGACCCGCCCGACGAGCAGTTCGGCACCCGGTGCCACTCCCTTGCGGGTTCCACCGGACGCCGCTCCGCTGCCGCCGACGATCGAGGTCACGTGGGTGCCGTGGCCGTCCTCGTCGAGCGCGTCCGCGCGGTCGGTGAAGTTCGCCGTGGTGGTGACGCGACCCCGCAGGTCGGGGTGGTCGGCGTCGTACCCGCTGTCGAGGACCGCCACCTTGGTCCCGCCGCCGTCGTACCCCTGCGCCCAGGCCTGGGTGGCGCCGATCTGCCGGACACTCCGGTCCAGGCTGGAGTGCACCCGGCCGTCCAGCCACAGCTTGCGGATCGCGCTCGCCGCGCGGCCGCGCGGGTTGCGCAGGTCCTGCCAGAACGTCGCGGCCCGGTCCTTGTCGGCCACGAGGGCCGCCGCGCCGATCGAAGGCAGCATCCGCGTACGCCGGGCGCCGGCCGGCGTCGGTGCGCCGGCCCTGGCGTTGTCGTAGCTCGCGACGAGTGGGATGCCGTCGCTGTGGGCGTCGTCGTACCGCTGCTCCACCAGAGCGGTCACGTCGAACAGCCGCGGGTCGAGCCGGTCCTGCGCGAGCAGCGGCGCGGCGGCCGCGGGTACGACGTACAGGTGGTCGTCGACCTGCCGGGTGAAGTAGCCACCGGGGTCGGGATCCGCCGAGACGACGACTGCCGCCTCCCGCCCGTCGGGTCCGGTGTCGACCTGCAGCCGGTCGCCGGTGACCAGCGTGACGGTGGTCCCGGGCGTTCTCGGTCCGCCCACGACGTCCGACCGCAGCCCGTCGGTCAGGGTCCCGTTCCGTCGCGACGGCTCCGCGGTCGGGGAGGGAAGCGCGGTGGCCGCGCTCGTGGAGGTCACGGCCATCGTGGCGGCCAGCGTGGCGGCCGCCAGCGCGGTGGTTCGGACCAGGTGGGTTCGGACGACACGGTGCCCGGTGGCGCGGGTGTTCTGGGCGGTCATGCCGTCACCCTCACAGACCGGACAGCCCGGGAAGTACGCCGTGCTGCGGCACGTTTTCGACATGGCCGATACTCGTCACCGGGAGAGTGCGGAAACGGGGCGGAGGGGAGGGCTGCGCCGTGTTCGAGACACTCGGGCTTGATGCCGACGAGGAACGCGTCTACCTGGCACTCGTACCGTCACCGTCGGCGGCCGTCACGCAGCTCGCCACCGAGCTCGGTCTCGAGCCAGGGGCCGTCTCGGGCGTCCTCGATCGCCTCGAGGCACGCGGGCTGGCGGCCCGGTCAGGTCAGGACGGCCGCTACGTCGCCGCCTCTCCGGCGGTGGCCCTCGGCGCGCTCATCACGCTGGCGCGCGACGACCTGAGCCGGGCCGAGCACGCGGCCGCCACGCTCGCCGAGCAGTACCGCGCGGCGTCCCGCGGACGGTCGGTCGCCGACCTCGTGGAGGTGGTCGCCGGCGCCGACGCCGTACGCCACCGCTTCATCCAGCTGCAGAACACCGCCCAGCACGAGCTCCGGGCGTTCGTCACGGCACCGACGTTCCTCGTCCACTGGTCGGAGAACACCGCGGAGGCGGCGGCGGTCGCACGCGGCGTCGCGATGAAGGTCGTGATCGAACGCCGGATGCTGGAACAGCCGGGAGCGATGGAGGAGGCGCACCGCGCGATCGGCGCGGGCGAGGAGATCCGGGTCGCCGAGACCCTCCCCATCAAGCTGCTGGTCGCCGACCGTACGACCGCCCTGGTGCCCCTCATGACGGAGGCCGGCACCGTGGCGCCGGGCGCGGTCATGGTGCACGAGAGCGGCCTGCTCGACGGCCTCGTCGCGTTGTTCGAGAGCGCGTGGCAACGGGCGGCCCCGTTGCTGCTCGGCGCCGACCCGGCACGGGCACGCGCGGTGGAGGCGGACGGGCTCACCGAGCTCGACACCCGGATCCTCGGCCTGCTGCTTGCCGGGCTCACGGACCAGTCGGTGGCGAAGCAGCTCGACATCTCGACCCGGACCATGCAGCGCCGGCTCCGCGTGATGATGGACCGCTCGGGTACGCAGACGAGGCTCCAGCTGGGCTGGTACGCCGCCCGCCACCAGTGGATCTGACCGCCTCGCTCCTGAGCGGCGCTGGCGGACCGGTCGGCGGCCGGACCCGGGCGTACGACGTGTGCCCGGTCGGTTGCGGTGTGCGAGGCACGTAAGGTCGTGACGTGGCCCTGGATGCGATTGTCGTCGGTTTCGACCTTGATATGACCCTCATCGACTCCCGTCCCGGTATCGCCGCGGTCTGGGACGCGGTGTCCGCCCGGACCGGCGTCCCCGTCGACTCCGCGCTGGTCGTGAGCCGGCTCGGCCCACCCCTCGCCGACGAGGCGGCGCACTGGTTCCCGCCTGACGAGGTGCCCGCCGCGGTCGCGCTCTACCGCAGCCTGTACCCCGACCTCGCCGTTGAGTCCGCCACGCTGCTGCCCGGTGCCGCCGAGGCGATCAAGGCCGTCCGCCGGCACGGTGGCCGCGTCCTCGTCGTCACGGCCAAGAACGAACCGCACGCCCGCCTCCACCTGGAGCATCTCGGCCTCGAGGTCAACGAGGTCCTCGGCGACGTGTGGGCCGAGGAGAAGGGCACCGTGCTCCGCGAACACGCGGCGACGATCTACGTCGGAGACCACCTGGGCGACATCCGCGGCGCCCATGCGGCTGGAGCCGTCGCGGTGGGCGTGCCCACCGGACCGGTGCCGAGCGAGCAGCTGCGGCTCGCGGGCGCCGACGTCGTACTCGCCGACCTGGCCGACTTCCCGTACTGGCTCGACGAACACGTCCTCGGCGTGCGGCTGGCCGCCCTCGAGGAGCAGCTGGCGGGGCTCGGATCCCTCCTCGTCGCGTTCTCCGGCGGCGCCGACTCCGCGTTCCTGCTCGCCGCCGCGGTCCGCACCCTCGGCGCCAACAACGTCGCCGCCGCGACCGCGGTCTCCGCGTCGCTCCCCGATGCCGAGCTCGCGCCGGCCCGCGAGTTCGCCGCCGAGCTGGGCGTACGCCACCTCACCCCGCGCACGGACGAGATGGACCGAGAGGGCTACCGCGCCAACGCGGGCGATCGCTGCTACTTCTGCAAGGCCGAACTCCTCGAGGTGGTGACGCCGCTGGCGGCCGACCTCGGCATCGCCCACGTCGCGACCGGCACCAACGCCGACGACGGGCGCGCGGGCTTCCGGCCGGGCATCCGGGCGGCCTCCGAACGCGGGGCGGTCACACCGCTGAAGGACGCCGGCCTCACGAAGGAACAGGTGCGCGAGCTCTCCCGCCGCTGGGGTCTCCCCACCTGGGACAAGCCCGCCGCGGCGTGCCTGTCGAGCCGGATCGCGTACGGCCTCAGCATCACACCGGCCCGGCTGGCCCGGGTCGAACAGGCCGAGGTGGCCCTCCGCGCGGTCCTCGCGGACTCCGGCCTCACGGTGCGGGACCTCCGCGTCCGCGACACCGGCGAGACCGCCCGCGTGGAGGTCGACGCGGACATCGTCGAGGCGGTGACGGCACTCGAGGACGCCCACAACGCGGTCCTCGCCGCGGGGTTCGAGACGGTCGAGATCGACCCGCGCGGGTTCCGTTCCGGCTCCATGAACGACCTGCTGCCCGATCCCGAGCGCTACCGCTGAGGAACCGGCTCCGGCCGGGATCCCTCGGACCTCGGGACTAAGGAGTAGAGCGCAGGCGTCCAGGCGTCTACCCTTGAGCGGGCCCCAGGGTGATGATCCCCGGGGCCTGTGTCATGGCAGGGTCCACGACGGCAGGGTCAACCAGCAACAGGTCACACCAGCAGCAGGGTCATACCAGCAACGTGGTCACACCAGCAGCAGGGTCATCACCACCGTGGGCGTCGCGTCCACGGACCGACGACATGACGTGTTCAGGCAAGCGAGGTCGATGTGCCGGCAGGCAAGGTGAAGTGGTACGACGCGGACAAGGGGTTCGGCTTCCTCACCAAGGATGAGGGAGGCGACGTCTACGTCCGCGCCTCTGCCCTGCCGACGGGAGTGCCCTCGCTCAAGGCGGGCCAGCGGGTGGAGTTCGGGATCGTGGCGGGGCGCAAGGGCGACCAGGCCCTGTCCGTACGCCTGCTCGAGCCGCCGCCGAGCGTCTCGCGGGCGATGCGCAAGTCGCCCGACGAGATGGTCGTGATCGTCGAGGACCTCATCCGGCTGCTCGACGGCCTCGAGAACACCTATCGCCGGGACCGCCATCCCGACGGCCGTACGTCCAAGCAGGTCTCGACCGTGCTGCGCGCCCTGGCCGACGAACTGGAGCTCTGAGCCCCGAGGCCTGCGGGCCGGGGTTCACTCCTGCGCGGTGTACGGGTCCGCGGGGTGGGTGTGACGTTCCGTGGCCGGGTCCGGCTGGCGCCCGACCCTGCCCGGCATGGTGCGCAGCACGACGACCAGGCCCACCACCAGCCCGAACGCGCACAGGCCGAGGCCCAGCTGCGGGATGAGCGGCAGCACGATCCCGACGCCACCGCCGATCACCCACGACAGCTGCAGCAGCGTCTCGGACCGCGCGAACACGCTCGTCCGCACGTGCTCCGGCACCTCGCTCTGGATCAGCGCGTCGAGGCACAGCTTGCCCAGCTGTTGGGCGAAACCCGCGACGAACGCGAGCAGTGCGACCGTGGGCAGCCCGTAGAGGATCGCCGTCAGCGCGGCGGCCACCGCTGACCCTCCGAGCAGCAGCTTGATCACGGCCTCCGAGCGGCGGGCGCGGGCGAGCGCACCCATGGCCGTACCCACCAGGTTCCCGGCGCCCGCCGCAACGACGACCACGCCGACCTGCACGGTCGTGGAGTAGCCGGACAGGGGCAGGTCGCGCAACAGGAACGCCATGAACATGAGGAGGAACCCGGTGAACGCGCGGAACGCCGCGTTGGCCCGGAGCGCCAGGCCGACTACCGGCGGGAGCCGCCGGAGGGTACGCCGGATGTCGACCATCCGTAACCGGTCCTCGCCGGCGGAGGAGTCGACCCGAGGGGGCAGCAGGATGGCGAGGACCGTACCCAGGGTGAAGATCACGAACGCGACCCGCAGGGACCACGCCGGCCCGAAGTACGCCGCACCGCCCGCGGCCGCCGCCGCGATGCCCGCCGCGATGCTGCCCGCGAGGGAGATACGGGAGTTGGCGGTCACGAGCGCGACGTCAGGCGGAAGAAGCCGCGGGACGGCGGCGGCCCGGGTGACGTTGTGCGCCTTCGACGCGATCAGACAGCCGAAGACCAACGGGTAGAGGTACAGCTCGCCGGTCATGACGGCACCGGCCATCACCCAGCAGAAGAACGCGCGGATCGCCATGGTCGAGCCGATCGCCCAGCGCCGGCCGCCGCGGAACCTGTCGATGAACGGTCCGATCAGGGGCGCGACGACGACGAACGGCGCCATCGTGATCAGCAGGTAGAGCGCGACCCGGCCCCGGGCCTCGCCGGAGGGTACGGCGAAGAACAACGTGCCCGCGAGCCCGATCGCCATCGCGGCATCGCCGCCGGCGTGGAACACGTTGAGCTCGATCAGCTTCGCCAGCCCGGACTCGCCCATGCCCTGCGCGTGCGTCACCCGGCGAACGGAATGGACGGCCGCCGCCAGGCCGCGCGAGGTCATCCGGCCGGCGCCAAGGGTTCCGGACTTCAGGAGCCGGCCGGTACCGGCGATGCCGTCGAGCACGCGGACGTGTGGCAGCCGGGCGGGCGCGCTTTTGTCAGACGGATCGGAGGCGTCGGAAAACTTCGGGGACCTCGGACGCGTCGGAGGCCTCTGACGGTTCATCGCCGTTCCGCGGCGGGGGTGGAGCCGCGCCGTGGCCGGCCGCGGCGCCGTGCGCGGGGATGTCGCGGGCTGTCGTGACGTCCTGCGCGGACGCCCCTTCGTCGCTCGAGACGCCACCAGGCCCGTCGGTGCTCTCCTCCAACGGCCGCGTACGGGTCGGGCCGGTCGAGCCCCGACGGGACCCGGCACTGCCCCTCTCCCCGGCACTCCCGCCGGCACTCCCGCCGGCACTCTCCCCGGCTCTCCCGCCGGCACTCTCCCCGGCTCTCCCGCCGGCACGGCGCCGGGCACGACGCCCGGGCGGACCGAGCGGACCCGGTGTGCCGCCGGTGGCCTGGACAGGGACCGCACCCCTCACCGGGTCGCTGCCCGGGAGCTGTTCGCGGTCGCGTGGGTCCACCCACCTATCCTGCCTGCGCTGGCGCCCGGTCGTCTCGCCGTCGCCGACAGAGGGGCGCGCGGTGGCACGGCTTGCCGGCCGGCCCGCATCGGTCCGCGGCGATCGGCCCGTGCGAGAATCATGACCGTGAGCACCATCACCCGACGGCCGTCGAAATCTGCGCGTATCGACGGCGCCTGCGCGGCCGCCGTCGGACCGGCCCGCGAGGCGGCCGAGGAGGTCGCCGAGGAGGGTCTCGGCGCCTATCTCGGATGTGACGCCGACGACGACCGCGTGGTCACGCACTACTTCGCGGCCAGCAGTTCGGCCTACATCGGATGGCGCTGGGCCGTCACCGTCGCGCGGGCGCTCCGCAGCCGGACGGTCACGATCGATGAGGTCGTGTTGCTGCCTGGTCCGGACGCGATCCTTGCTCCTGCCTGGGTGCCGTGGTCCGAGCGCGTGAAGGCCGGCGATCTGGGTCCGGGCGACCTGCTGCCGACTGCCGCCGACGACCCGCGGCTCGTCCCGGGCTACACCGGCGCCGACGAGGCCCCCGACGCCGATGCCATCCGTACGCTGGTCGACGAGCTCGGCCTCGGCCGCGAGCGCGTGCTCTCACCGGAGGGACGCGACGACGCGGCTGACCGGTGGTACTCCGGCACCGCGGGCCCTGAGGATCCGATCGCCCAGGCAGCGCCGGCGCCCTGCTCCACCTGCGGATTCTTCGTCCGGTTGGCGGGCCCGCTGGGCACGGTGTTCGGCGTGTGCAGCAACGAGTACTCCCCGAGCGACGGCGAGGTCGTCGCGCTCGACCACGGCTGCGGCGCACACTCCCAGGCGTTCGTTCCGGCACCGCAAGGCGGGGTTGACACCCACGAGCACGTGCTCGACACGTTGACCTACGACGACACCGAGCCGACGCCGCGCTGACCAACGTCCCGGCCGCTGCCGGGTCCGCCCGCCCCGCGGGTTCCGCCGGTTCCGCCCGTTCCGCGCGTTCTGCCGTTTCGGTCTGTCTCGGCGCGTTCGTCGGTGCCGGCAACCGCTGCGGCCGGCCTCCGGAGCCTGGACCGGCGCCACAGGCAGTACGCGAGACCGATCAGTCCCAGCCCCACGCCGGTGAGGCACACCCACAGCCACCAGTCGGCACCTGACTGTCGCAGCCGATCGGCGAACGGCAACAGGGCGACGAAGGCCACCGCCCACATGAGGGTCCCGACCGCGACGGCACGTACGCCGTCGACGTCGAGGGGCTCGATCTCGGCCTGGGCGAGGAATCGGGGATGGGGCCTGTGCTCACGGCTCACTCTTGGAGCGTAACTCAGAGCGCCCGACGCTTCCGTCCCCCGCAGGCCCTTGCGCGCGTACGCCATCATGGCGTGGCGCGAATGTGCGCTTTGGGCCCCGAGGAGGGATATCCATGGTCGGTTCGCGGAACCCGGTCCGTGCCCCAGGAACGCCGGACGACGGCGCTCGATAGGTACTTCAAGATCTCCCAGCGCGGCTCGACGGTCGGGCGTGAGGTCCGCGGTGGGCTGGTCACGTTCTTCGCGATGGCGTACATCATCGCGCTCAACCCGCTGATCATCGGTACCGCGCGCGACGGCGCCGGCCAGTACCTCGGTGGTGGTGCGCAGCCCAACCTCGCGATGGTCGCCGCCGCCACCGCCCTCGTCGCGGGCGTCCTCACGATCCTCATGGGCGCGGTCGCCAACTTCCCGCTCGCGCTGGCGACCGGCCTCGGCCTGAACGCGTTCGTGGCCTTCGGCGTGGCCAGCCAGATGACCTGGGCGGACGCGATGGGCCTCGTCGTTCTCGAGGGCCTGATCATCCTGGTGCTGGTCCTCACCGGCTTCCGCCGGGCGGTCTTCAACGCCGTCCCGCGGGAGCTGAAGACCGCGATCAGCGTGGGCATCGGGCTGTTCATCGCGCTGATCGGATTCGTCGACGCGGGAGTCGTACGCCGCACCGCGAACCCACCCGTACCCGTCCAGTTCGGCGTCAACGGCTCACTCGCCGGCTGGCCGATCCTCGTGTTCGTCCTCGCCCTGCTCGCGATCATCGTGCTGCTGCACCGGCGGGTCCGGGGCGCCATCCTGTTCGGCATCCTCGGCGCGACGGTGCTCGCCGTCATCGTGGAGTCGATCGCCAGGGTCGGCCCGGCGGGACCCGGGTACGCCGACAACCCCAAGGGCTGGGGCCTCAACGTGCCGCGGCTGCCCGACAGCTGGATCCAGGTGCCCGACTTCTCCCTGGTCGGTCACTTCAGCCTGTTCGGATCGGTCGAGCGGATCGGCGTGCTGGCGGCGTTGCTCGTGGTCTTCACACTGATGCTGGCCGACTTCTTCGACACGATGGGCACGATGACGGCGATCGGCGCCGAAGCCGGACTGCTCGACAAGGCCGGCCAGCCTCCGCACCCGCAACGGATCCTCGTCGTCGACTCCGTGGCCGCTGCCGCCGGCGGCGCGGCCGGCGTGTCGTCGAACACGGCGTACATCGAGTCGGCGGCAGGCGTCGGCGAAGGCGCCCGCACCGGCCTCGCGAGCATCGTCACCGGAGTCTGCTTCCTGCTGGCGACGGTGTTTGCACCGCTGGTCGAGATCATTCCGTACGAAGCCGCGACGCCCGCCCTCGTGGTGGTCGGGTTCCTGATGATGGCGCAGATCACCGACATCCCCTGGAACCGTCTCGACATCGCGCTTCCCGCGTTCCTCACGATCGTGCTGATGCCGTTCACCTACTCGATCAGTGTCGGCATCGGCGCGGGCTTCGTGACGTACGTGCTCCTGCGTGCGGTGAGTGGGAAGGCGCGGGAGATCCACCCCCTGCTGTGGGTGGTGGCGGGACTCTTCGTTCTCTACTTCGCGATCGACCCGATCAAGCAACTGCTCGGCGTCTCCTGACGACGCGCTGAGAGCGGGGCGGCACCTGCCCTCACGACGCGGGGGCGCGGTTCATGCCGTCCCCATCTCCGCGTGATCGCCGTCCCCATCTCCGCGTGATCATGAAAACTCCGAGGGCCCCTAGCACCCCGGAGTCTTCATGATCACCGGCCGGACCTCCTCACCGCGGCCCAGCACGCCGCCGATGGCGTCCATCGCCCTGATGGGCCAGAGCCCGGCGCCGAGCCCGCGGCCGGCCGGATGTGGGAACGTGTCCAGGATTGCCCCGCGATCGCCGGTCACCCCGCGTGGTCAGGGCGTACGTTATTCGGTGGTCGTTAGCAAGGGTAATGAGGTAGGCTAACGACCATGCCGTCATCAACCATGCCGGTCAGGTCCGAAGCGGGCCTGGCCAGTGCACTCCGGATATCCGTGATGCGGCTGTCCCGTCGGCTTCGCAACCAGCGTGCCGTCGATCACCAGCTCTCGGCAAACCAGCTCGGCGTCATGTCGACGCTCAATCGTCACGGTTCGTTGACGATTGGCGAGATCGCCGGTTGGGAGAAGGTCCGTCCCCCGTCGACAACACGGACGGTGACCTCACTCGAAGAGCTCGGTCTGGTGGTGCGTGAGCCGCACCCCACCGATCGCCGCCAGGTGCTCGTACGCCTGGCCGACGAAGGACGCCGCATCCTCGCCGACGACCGCAAGCGTCGCGACGCCTGGCTGGCTCGCCGCCTGCACGAACTCACCCCCCAAGAAAAAGAGATCCTGCGCGCCGCGGCGCCGATCTTGGAAAGGCTGGCCTCGTCGTGAAGGCGACGTTCCGATCCCTACGGAACCGCAACTACCGCCTCTACGCAGCAGGCTCAGCCGTTTCGAACGTCGGCACCTGGCTGCAACGTGTCGCGCAGGACTGGCTCGTCCTGCAACTCACCGACAACAGCGGAACCGCGCTGGGCGTCACCACCGCGCTGCAGTTCCTCCCGTTCCTCCTGATCGCTCCGTTCGGCGGCCTGATCGCCGACCGGTTCCCCAAGCGCCGGGTGCTGCAGTGCACCCAGGTCGCGATGGGCCTCACCGCCGCGGCGCTCGCGGTGCTCGACCTGTCCGGCGTCGTGCAGGCCTGGCACGTCTACCTCCTCGCGTTCCTCTTCGGGGTGGCCGGCGCGATCGACAACCCCGCACGGCAGTCGTTCGTGGTCGAGATGGTGGGCAAGGAGGACCTCTCCAACGCCGTCGGCCTCAACTCGGCATCCTTCAACGGTGCAAGGGTGATCGGCCCGGCGGTCGCCGGCCTGCTCATCGTCCTGGTGGGCACCGGATGGGTGATCCTGCTCAACGCCCTGACCTACGGCGCGACGATCTGGGCGCTGTCGCGGATGCGCACCTCGGAGCTGCAGACCCCGACTCCTGTGCCCCGCAAGCCCGGGATGCTGTGGGACGCGCTCCTCTACGTACGCGCCCGGCCCGACCTCGTCCTCGTCCTCACGGTCGTGTTCTTCGTCGGCTGCTTCGGCCTGAACTTCCAGATGACCAGCGCCCTGATGGCGACCCAGGTGTTCGGCAAGGGTGCGGGCGAGTACGGCGTCCTCGGCTCGATCATGGCGGTCGGCGCGGTGACCGGCGCCCTGGTGGCGGCCGGCCGCGGCACGACCAGGCTGCGGATCGTCGTCGTTGCGGCGGTCGGGTTCGGAGTCCTCGAGATCGTCTCGGGCGTGATGCCGACCTATGTCACGTTCGCGTTGTCGCTGCCCCTGCTCGGGTTCGTGCAGCTCACGATGATCACGGCGGCCAACGCCATCATGCAGCTGACGGTCTCGGCCGAGATGCGCGGGCGAGTGATCGCCCTCTACGGCATGGTGTTCATCGGCAGCACGCCCCTCGGCGCGCCGATCGTCGGGTGGGTCGGCGAGGCGTTCGGCGCCCGGTGGATGCTCATCGGCGGTGGGGCGGTCAGCATGCTCGGCGCGCTCGTAGCCGCCCTGGTCGTCCTGCGTCGCGACGGCCTGGTGGTGCGGGCCCACCTCCGTCCGCGCCCGCACGTTCACGTCTGGCGGATGTCCGAGTACGTCGGCGAGCAGCACGCCACCGTGACGGTCGGCCCTGACGGCCGTACGACCGAGCCGGCACCCGTGCTCCAGAGCGCGGCGGTGGGCGCGGGTTCCGGCCCGACGGCCGACCACGCTCCAGCTGGCAACGCCCTGGCGGAGAACGCTCTGGCCGACGACGCACTCGCCGACGAGGCGCTGGCCGAGAAGGCTCTGGCTGGCGAGGCGCTGGCCGAGAAGGCCCTGGCTGGCGACGACGGGCGACCCGACGACGCGCGGGTACCAGCGCTCCCATCCAGGCGCGAGAGCCCGGAGCTGCTCCCCGTGGGCGACACCATGTCCGTACGCGGGACCATGCCGGGACGCGGCGAACATCGCGTCCGCGACGAACCTCCGGTACGCGAGGATCGACCGGTACGCGCCGACGTGCCGGTAGCCATCCGCGACGAGCCGGGGGCCATCCGGGATGAGAAGGTGGCGCCATGCAGCAGCCATCCCCCTGTCCCGCGTTGCGCCACGCCGACTCCGCGCGACTCCGCGAGGTGGCGGGCCAAGGGGGCTACGCGCCTGTCCCGGCGCGCGCAGGCCGGGCGGTCGCCGAGGTCGTGACGTACCTCGCCCTGGTCGACCTCCCCGGGGTCGCGGCTCACCGGCCCGTACTCCCGACGCGATAGGCCGGTGGGCCGGTGAGGCTGTTCGTCGCGGTCGTTCCGCCCGAGGACGTGCTCGACGACCTGTCGGGAGCGGTGGCGGGGCTCGAGTCCCTCCCGGGCGTGGACGACCGTTTCCGATGGAGCGTGCGCGCCCAGTGGCACCTGACGCTCGCGTTCCTCGGCGAGGTCGACGACCGCCTCCGCCCCGACCTCGAACGCCGGCTGGCCCGCGCCGCAGCCCGCCACGAGCCGGTACGCCTTTGGGTCCAGGGTGGTGGCGGGTTCGGCTCGGCCCGCAAGGCTCGGGTGCTGTGGGCGGGGATCGGCGGCGACGTCACCCGCCTCCGCGACCTCGCCCGCTCGGTCGGAGCCGCGGCCCGGCGCGCCGGCATCGACGTCGGCGAGGGACGGTTCCGGGCGCACCTGACCCTCGCCCGGCTGCGCGAGCTCACCGACGTCCAACCCGCGGTCGAGGCGCTGTCCAGCTACATCGGCCCCCCCTTCGTCGCCGGACAGGTCGAGCTCGTGTGCTCGCACCTCGGCCAAGGCGAGGGGCGCCGGTCGAGGTACGAGACGGTGCGGGCCTGGCCACTCGGCCGGCCCGGGTCGGGCGCGGAGTAGCCTCCTGCGGGTGCATCCCAGGCACCGACGGCTGGTCATCCCGGGCGTCCTCACGCTCCTGCTGGTGATCGTCGTCGTGGCGGCGCTCGCCCGCTGACAGTCGCGCCCGCTGACGGTCGCCCGCTGACAAGTCGCGCCCGCTGACAGTCGCGCCGGCTGACGGTCGCCAAGCTGACCCTCGCCCCTGACCGTCGTAGGCGAGGACCCTCCGCCCTCGCGCTCCCTTTGTAAATGATCACGTTCAGCATGCTTTCTGCCGCCTGCCCATGCCTGCATGCATGAGCAGGCGTCCACACGCATGCTGAACGTGATCATTTACCGGGACGGGGCGCGGCACCTGCCATCCCGGACCCCGACCTGGCCCCGACCCGACCCGATCCGACGCCGACCCGACGTCGACCCGAGCCGACGCCGGCCCGAGCGTCGGCATCACCTGCGGTCCGTAGGGCACGGCCACGGCATGACGGATGAGTGACGTCTGGCGTCGGGGCATACCCCTTCAGCGGGCTGAGAGCGATGATGCAGGTGTGCCGATGTCGATCTCCACGCCCCGCGCGGCGCTCGCGGGCATCCTCGCCGCCGCGGGCGGCCTGGGCTGCGCCGAACTCGTCGCAGGTCTGCTGTCGATCCACACCACCCCCGCCGTCGCCGTGGGCGCCGCGTTCATCGACGTGGTGCCCGACGAGGTGCGCGAGTTCGGGATCCGCCTCCTGGGTACGGCCGACAAGCCGGTGCTCATCAGCGGGATCCTGGTCGTCCTCGGGCTGGTCGCGGCATGGGCGGGAATCCTGGCCGCCCGCTCGCCACGGACTGCGTCGCTGGTATTCGGCGCGCTCGCCCTCCTGGGTGCGGGCGCGGCGGTGACCCGGCCGGACTCTGGGCTGGCCGCCGTGCTGCCCGCCCTGGTCGCCGGCGCCGTCGCGATGGCACTCGTGCGCTGGCTGGTCTCGGCGTTCGCCACCGACACGTACGCGAGAGACCCCCAGCGCCCGACCTTCCCGAGCGCTCCGACCGACCCGAGCGCTCGCCCCGACCCGAGCGCTCCCGCCGGCCCCGCGCATCCGCCCCGCCGCGACCTGCTGCGCGTCGGCGGCACCGTCGCCGTCGGTTCGCTGGTCGCCGCGGGCATCGGGCGCGGACTCGGCGGCCGCAGAACCGCCGCCAGGGACGCCCGCACGGAGCTGAAGCTGCCGAAGATCCCCGCGGCTCCCGTCCCCGCCGGCACCAGCCTCGACGTGGCCGGCATCTCGCCGTGGAAGACGCCGAACGACATCTTCTACCGCATCGACACCGCCCTGACGGTTCCGCTGATCGAGGCGCGGGAGTGGCGGCTCAAGGTCCACGGCATGGTCGACCGGCCACTCGAGCTCTCGCTCACCGAACTCCTTCGGCGCAAGATCGTGCACCGCTACGTCACGCTCACCTGCGTGAGCAACGAGGTCGGCGGCAACCTCGCCGGCAACGCACTGTGGACGGGAGTGCCGGTGGCCGACATCCTCGCCGAGGCGGGCGTCCACGCGTCGGCC
Source organism: uncultured Actinomycetota bacterium (assembly GCA_963721745.1). Lineage (GTDB taxonomy): Bacteria > Actinomycetota > Actinomycetes > Propionibacteriales > Actinopolymorphaceae > Thermasporomyces. The sequence continues at coordinate 452,382 of CAVRKO010000015.1, forward strand.
GACGCCGTACAGTCGACGTCCAGCGACGGCTGGACCTGCGGCACGCCGCTCTCGGCCCTCACCGACGGCCGGCCTGCGCTGCTGGCGTTCGCGATGAACGGTGAGCCGCTGCCGTTCGAGCACGGATTCCCGGTACGGATGGTGGTGCCCGGGCTCTACGGCTACGTGTCCGCGACGAAGTGGCTGGTCGACATCGAGGTCACCCGCTTCGACCGGTTCCGGGCGTACTGGACCGATCGCGGCTGGTCCGCACAAGGCCCGGTCAAGACCGCGTCCCGGATCGATGTTCCCCGCTCGAGCGCGCGAGTCGAGAGCGGCCAGGTGGCGGTGGCGGGCGTCGCGTGGGCCCAGCACCGCGGGATCTCCCGGGTGGAGGTACGCGTGGACGACGGTCCCTGGCACCGCGCCCGGCTAGCGGGCGAACCGACGAAGGACTCGTGGCGGCAGTGGACCTGGACCTGGGACGCGACGCCCGGCCGGCACCAGTTGCAGGTCCGCGCGACGGACGGAACCGGGGCCACCCAGACCTCGCGCCTCGCCCCACCCGCACCCGACGGCGCGTCCGGATGGCACACGGTCCAAGTCCAGGTCGGGTAGGCCCGACCCCGTCCTGGCCTCAGGGCAGCGTCAGGACCAGCGGGCCGTCCGCGGTGACGGCGACGCTGTGCTCCACATGAGCCGCGCGCGTACCATCCGTGGTCCGCAGCGCCCACCCGTCCTCGGCGGCGTAGTACGCATCGCTCCCACCCGCCAGGAACATCGGCTCGATCGCGATCACCAGACCCGGCTCGAGGCGGGGGCCGCGGCCGCTCCGACCCTCGTTGGGTACCGCCGGGTCCTCGTGCATCCGGCGTCCGATGCCGTGCCCGCCGAAGTCCGCGGGGATGCCGTAGCCGCCGCGGCGACCCACCGTGCCGACGGCGTGGGAGATGTCGCCGAGCCGGCCTCCCGCTTGGACCGCCGCGATGCCCGCATCGAGCGCCTCCCGCGCGGTGGCGATGAGCGAGACGTCCTCCGGGTCGGGCGTACCGACGATCAGGCTGGTCGCCGCGTCGCCGTGGAACCCGTCGAGCTCGGCACCGCAGTCGATGCTCAGCAGGTCGCCGTCGCGGAGCCGGTAGTCGCCGGGGATGCCGTGCACGATGACGTCGTTGACGGAGGCGCAGATGACGGCCGGGAACGGTGTCGGCGCCCAGGACGGCCGGTAGTGCAGGAAGGACGACTTGGCGCCGGCCTCCGACATGATCGTGCGGGCCGCCTCGTCGAGCTCGCGCAGGGTGACCCCGATCGTCGCCAGTCGCGTACAGGCGTCGAGCGCCTGGGCGACGACCCGGCCGGCCTCGCGCATGGTGGCGATCTCGTCGGGCGTCTTGAACTCGACCACAGCTGGCTCGCCTCCTTGGTGACACGGCATGGTACGCCGGGACGGCGCGGCCGATCCGGGGGCTGTGCCGGGTTCCGCGGAGGTGGGCCCGACCCCTACCGCGGGAGCGGTCGGCGGCGTGGGAGTGCGGCGACCGTCACCGCCACCATGGTCAGGATGGTGCCGGCCACGGTGAACGGCGTGAGCGTGACCGCGCCGGTCGGCAACAGCCCGTCGAGGAGGAGAGCGCCGACCAACTGACCGGCGACGGCGCCGAGAGTGAGCAGCAGGACGCCGGTGGTCCGCACGACGGACGCCGCCACGACGGTGAAGATGATCCCGCAGAGGCCGCCGACGTAGAGGACCGGCGAGGCGGGCGGGGTGTGCGGCAGGCCCCGGAGCGCGATGTCGATGCCGGCGGCGACGACCAGGCCGGTCGTACCCACCGCGAAGTTGACGAGGGTGGCGACGAGCGCTCCGGCCAGGCCGCGACCCGCGTCGCCCCCACCGCTCGGCGTCCGCGAGGTGGGGGTGCCGTCCTCGGTCGAGGGGTCGGCGGGAGGGAGCACCCCGGCCACCACGGCGACCCGGCCGTTCACGGCCTGCTGCCACGCCGTGCCCACCCCGGCGAGCGCGGGCAGGACCGCCAGCAGGAGCACCGAGGGCGCGCCGAGGTCGTCCGACACCGTGAGCAGCACCGCCCCGAGGGCGAGCGTGGCACCGACGACCCGCGTCGGGCTCACCGGCTGGTGGCCGCCGGGCCCGACGCCGAGCCTGTCGACGACCAGGCTGCTCGCCGCCTGGCCCGCGACCACCGCCACCGTGAAGACCGCGACGCCGAGCAGGCCGACCGTCGCCGACTGGGTGGTGACGAGGTACGCACCGCACAGGCCGCCGACGCACTGCCACCAGTGCAGGCGCCGGGCAGGACGGCCCCGCTCGGCGGCCAGCTCGTGCCGGATACCGGAGCGCACGGTGGCGAGCAGGTGGCGGAGTCCGCGGCGTACCCCGGGAGACCACGCGAGCACGACGAGCATGACGACGAGGCCGGACGAGAACGACCACAGCGCCGCGAGGAGGCCGTCGCCGAGGCGGTAACCCAGCTCGCCGTTGATCCGGGACTGTGTTGCGAGCACCCCACCACCCGCGAACGCGGCGGTGACGCCGAGCATGACCCGTCGGCGTGGTACGGCGGACCGCGGAGCGCGGGTGGCGCTGGCAGCGGTCGAGGTTACCGGCACCTCAGGTGGCCGCCTTGGCCGTGGACTGTTCCTGCTTCGCCTCCTGGCGGGCGACGTAGCGCTCGAAGACCCGGCCGGTCAGGCGTACGTTCAGCCATCCGGCGACCCCGGCCGCCACCGGCAGCAACGCAGGGATGACGGCGACGGTGGCGCTGCCGGCGAGCACCACGGCGAGCGCGAGGAGCGTGGTCAGGGGGTACGCGGCGGCGAACAGCGCGCTGTTGCGGACCACCCGCCGCCACGGTGCGGGGTAGCGGATCATCACCGGACCGGCGAAGACCAGCGTGCCGCCGACGGCCAGCAGCCCGACGATCGCCGCCACGAGGACCGCGGCCCGCAGCGGGGCCTCCTCGGCCCGAAGCCCGTAGAACAGGTCGATGACGAGCAGCGCCGAAGCGAGCGACGCGAGCAGCCCGAGCCACAGGCTCTGTCGTACGTTCCGGCGGAACGCCGACCAGAAGGTCGACCACACCGGCGGTGGGCCGTGCTCGTCCCATGCCGCCATCACGCCGCACAGCGCGACGGTCGCCGGGCCGAGAGTCACGATCGGCGCGCTGGCGAGCACCCAGAGCAGGCCGGCGACGCCCACGGCCAGCAGGGCCTCGAGCACCCGGGTCAGATAGGTCATGCCTCGGTCCTTCGTCGGCCGTCGTCGTCCGGCGGCTGGCGGTCCGTCGTCGGCGGCGGTCCGTTTGGTCGTCGCCCAGCCTAGAAGGCGACGGAAGCCCCGCCGCCTGCCGTGTCCGTCCCGGCGCCGGACAGGGGCGGCGAAAACCGGACGCGGACTGGCGGCCGGCCGTCGTACGGTGCAGCAAAACCGGACAGATCGGGGCTCGGTACCCCGGCGCGAGCACGAGGAGGTGGTCGGCCTGGCAGCCCCGCCCCGCGCGGTCGCCGTACCCGCCTGACAGGGGACGACGCCGACGCCGGTGCGACCGGACCCACACCTACCGGTGGCAGCTGGGAACGCCTGGCTGACAGTGGCCGGGACAGCTCCCCCGCAGGCATTCGCCGGCGCGGGACAAACCCGGTCGTGGTCCAGATCCGCGGACCAGACCGGCCCGCGGTGAAGCCGGAACCGGAAGTAATCGCCGCGCGCGGAAGTGCGCCGGCGGTGAACGGGTCCCTGACCGGTCCAGCCCGGGAGCCCCGTCCGATGGAGTGCACTCCGCACTTCCGGACCGGGCGAGAACGAACGGAACCCTGCGCCCTCGAGTCCATCAGCCCCGCTTCGCAGCGGGCCGGCTCGAGGAGGCAGGCACGGGTAGACGCGCGTCCGAGAACTCCGCGTTCACCTGCCTGTACTGCGCCGCCGCGGTCCCGCCCTGCACCAACGGCAGCTTCCGCAACCACTGCCCGTCCTGCCTGTGGTCGTCCCACGTGGACGAACGACCGGGCGACCGGGCGAGTACCTGCGGAGGACCGATGGAGCCGGTCGGACTGACCCGGCCGCGCGGCAAGGGGTGGGCGATCGTGCACAGGTGCCTGGTATGCGGCGTACGGCGGACCAACCGGCTCGCGCTCGACACGCGAGGGTCCGACGACCTCGACGCGGTGGTGCGCCTACCGCCGGCATGACCGGGCTGGTACGGCCGGGGAGCAGGACCCGCCCGGGTTACTCCTCCCCGGCCCTGACCCGGCCCTGACCCGGTCGCTGCCCGGCCAGGGCAGCTGCGCGGACGGCCGGCACCGGCCGCCTCCGCCCCCTCATGAGGGCACGGAGTCCTGCGTGAGAGGCTGGCCGACGTGCTCACCGAGGCGCTCAGGACAGACGTACGCAGGCTTGTGGGCTACCGCGTCGATGTGATGGAGTTCGTCGATTCGGAGCACACGGCGCGCAACCTGCTTCTGCGCGGCGTCCGGACTGGCGCGGAGGCCTCGACCGAGATCCTCCGCAACGGCCGGGAGCTCACGACCGCGTGGGGGGTGACACCCGCTCTCGCGCGGTCACTGGAGTCCGACCTCGCGGAGGTGCTGCGGTCGTGATCTCGAAGCAGGAGGATCCCCGGGTCCAGGCGGCCCGGTCTACTCGGCCTGCCCGCTGGGCAGCTGCCAGGCCAATCTCTTCCATGCCAATCGGGCCCGCGCCAACCAGTGCATGGTCGACCAGTGCATGGTCAACCAGTGCCAGGTCGATCAGTGCCAGGTCGATCAGTGCCAGGAGAGCCGCGGCCTGGGCCGTCGTGGCTGGTGCCGTCGCGCTGTTGGTGGGCCTCGGGCCCGCCGCCGGCGGTCACCTCGCCCCTCGGGCGTACGCCGAAGAGCCAGACGGGCCCGAGCAGGCGTTCACCATCGGCGACGAGCGGATCGGGGAGTCGAGCGGCCTCACCGTCGGCACGAAGCATCCCGACACCTTCTACACCGTCAACGACTCCGGCGGCGACGCGCAGGTCTTCGCCCTCGACGGCAAGGGATCCGTCGTCGGCACGGTGTCCCTCGGTGACGCCGCCGCCGAGGACTGGGAGGCCATCGCCACCGGGCCCGAGGGCCGTATCTGGGTCGGCGACATCGGCGACAACGAGAGCAGCCGCGAGTCGATCACGCTCTACCGGTTCAGGGAGCCGGAGCAGCTCGGCGACGCCGGTGAACAGTGGAGCCGGTTCAGCCTGGCGTACGAGGACGGCGCCCACGACGCCGAGACGCTGCTCGTCCACCCGCAGACGGGGCAGGTCTACATCGTCACGAAGGACCCCGAGGGCGGCGGCATCTACGCCGCGCCCGAGGAACTGGCCTCCGGCGGCGTCATCAACCCGCTCACCCGGGTCGCGGACGCCCCGGCTGTCGCCACCGACGGCACCTTCCTGCCCGACGGGTCCGGCGCACTCGTCCGCACCTACGGCAAGGCGTACCTCCTCGACCTCCCCAGCGGCAAGGTCAAGCGCGAGGTCACGCTGCCGCGGCAGCGGCAGGGCGAGTCCCTGGCCGTCAGCCCCGACGGCAAGACGATGTACGCCGGCAGCGAGGGCGCGGGCTCGGTGGTCTTCGCCGTACCGACGTCCGGCGCGGGCACCACGAACAAGCCGACGTCCACCGCCAAGCCGAAGCCGAAGGCAGCCGAGCCCCAGGAAGGGTCGGACAACGCCGGCCAAGCGGGTAAGAGCACCAGCATGAAGGACCTTCTCGGCGGGGTCCCGTGGTGGATCCCGGCGCTGACCCTCGCGGTGGCCCTGCTCGCCGGACTGCTCGCCTTTCCGCGCACGAGGAGGAAGCGGCCGCAGCCCGCCGGCGGACCCGCCTCCCCGAGGCCGGACCTCGACGACGACGCCGGTGAGGAGACCGACCCGTACGCGGAGCGGTATCCCGCCGACCCCTACGCCGATCGGTATGCCGACCCCTACTCCCGGGCCCCGGCGTACGCCGACGCCTACCGGGACGCTCACGAACGAGATCATTCGGCCGATTCCGACGACGACGAACGCTCTGACCGGTTCCGGTACGCCGGAGGCGACGACCCGGAGGCTTCGTGGACCAACCACGAACCGGTCCCGGCCCCGCCGTGGGCAGGCGCGGCCGGTCCCTCGATGCCGCCGGCGGCGCCGTGGCCGCCGGGTCGGGGATCAGGGGCACAGGAGCCTCCGTGGTCCGACGAGCCGGACGCCGACGGTCCGGCGCGCTACTCCGACCGACCGCCGTACGACGACCGGTCGCGGTTCTCCGAACCTCCGGTGTACGACGACCGGCCTCCCTACGACGAACGCCCCGCGTACGACGAGCGGCCCGCCTATGACGAACAGCCCGCGTACGACGAGCGGGCCGGGTACGACGAGCGCCCCGCATACGACGAGCGGCCCGCATACGAGCCGTCGGCGTACTCCGACTCCCCGCCCTACGACGACCGCTCGCGCTTCGCCGAACCACCGTCCTATCCCGAGCCGTCGCGCAACGCCGACTCTCCTTACGCCGACTCGCCGTACGCGGATTCGCCTCACGCGCAGTCCCCCTACTCCGACTCCCCGCCCTACGACCGGCCCTACTCCGACCGGCCGCCGCGCGACGAACCACCGCGGTACGAACCGCGGGCGTACGAGCCACAGGGCCACGAGCCGGAGCGGTGGGACGAGCCCCGGCGGTACGACGAACCACCGTCGTACCGCGACGACCCCCGCTCACCGGCTCCGCCGCCCCCAGCTTGGGACGACGGTGGCTGGCAACGGGCGCCGAGCAGCGCGACGCCGTGGCACCACTCCGAAGAGGTCGAGCACCGGCCGCCGGCGTGGGAGTCCGACCGAGAGCCGACCCTGCCCTGGCGGCAGCCTGGTGGCCCGCCCGCGCCTGCACCCGACGGCATCGGCGGGCGTCGGCCCCAGCCGGCAGACGAGCCGGACTTCGACCTACCCGGTTCGTGGCGCGAGCCCGACCGGTCGGAGCCGTCGGGCCGCCAGCCGTGGCAGGACGAGCCCGAGGTACGCCAGGACCCGCCGCCTCGCTGGGCCGACGAGTTCGAGCACCGGCCACGACGGCGCCGGCTGTTCCGCGACGAGGACCCCGCCGACTGATCCGATCCCTCGGCCGGCCCACCCAACCGGTCGGCCGCCTCGGCAAGGCCTCATCGCAGCCCGGCGACGTTCACACAATGTATTGGCATGGCATCTCTCCGATTGGGAAGTATTGCCTTGCCAAAGGGTCAATGACCCCATGAGCGCGCACTGGCGCGCGTAAGACGCCGGACCTGCCGGGCCTGGCCGCGGGGGAGGATCGCGATGTCGCACCCATGGACCTCGCCGGGTCGGCGTCTCGTCCACCATGCACCCACAAGCCGAGGGCCGCGGTACAGCCGGGGCCCGATGGTGCTAGGTGCCGCCGTCGTCCTCCTGGCCGGCCTTCTCCTGGCGGCACCGGCACCTTCGGCGCTGGCGGCCGTCACGTTCGGAGCGGTCACGAACTTCACGATGGGGACGAACCCCACCTCGGTCGCTGTCGGCAGGTTCAACGCAGACACGAACCTCGACATCGTGACGGCCAACGCCGGCTCGAATACCGTCTCGGTGCGACTGGGCACCGGAACGGGCAGCTTCGGCGCGGTCACCAACACCGCGGTCGGAACCAGTCCGCGGTCGGTGGCGGTGGGCACCTTCAACGCCGACGCGAACCTCGACCTCGCGGTCGCCAACTTCACCACGAACAACGTGTCGATCCTCCTGGGCAACGGGCTGGGCGGGTTCGGCGCCGCCACCAACTTCCCCATCGTCGGTGGCTCGGGAGCGACGTCCGTCGCAGTCGGAAGACTCGACGCCGGCGCCACCAACGATCTCGTGATCGCGAACGCAACCACCAACAACGTGTCGGTCCTGTTGGGCAACGGCGCAGGGAGTTTCGGTGCGGCGACCAACTTCGCGGTCGGCGTCAGCCCGTTCACCGTGGCCGTAGGAACCTTCGACGCGGGCACCGCACCGGATCTCGCCGTCACCAACTCCGGCGGCACCACGATCTCGGTGCTGCTCGGCAACGGAACGGGAGGATTCGGCGCCGCCACCCCGTTCACAGTCAGCACCACACCCCGCGGCGTGGCCGTGGGCAACTTCAACGGCGACGCCAATGCCGACCTGGCCGTCACCAACAGCGGCGGTCCAAGCGTGTCCAGCTTGCTGGGCAACGGGACCGGTGGATTCGGCGCGGCCGCGAACTTCACCACTCCCGCCCAGCCGTACTCGGTGGCGGTCGCCGACTTCGACCAGGACGGCCGCCAGGACCTCGCCACCGCGAACAGCTCGCCGGGAAACACGTCCGTCCTGCTGGGGAACGGCGCGGGAGGGTTCGGAGCCGCCACCAACTTTGCGATGGGGAGCCAGCCCCAGTCAGTGGTAGCGGCGGACTTCAACAACGACGGCTATCCGGACCTCGCGACCGCCAACAACAACGCGGCCAACGTGTCGGTGCGGCTGAACACCAGCATCACCACCAACCTCTCGATCTCCGCACCAGTCGGACCGGTGAACATCGGGAGCGGACCGCCCGGATCCCAGATCACTGCACCGTTGGGAACGGTGCAGGTTCTGGACAATCGCACGACTGGCACCCACATCTGGACCGCGACGGTCAGCGCCACCAGCTTCACCACCGGTGCCGGCACGGCGGCGCAGACGATTCCGACCACCGGCATCTCCTACTGGTCAGGCCCACTCACGGCCAGCACGGGCACCGGGACCTTCACGCCCGGGCAGCTGACCGCCGCCAACGCGGTGGTCCTGACCGCGCCGCGAACTGCCTTCAGTCATGCGACGTCCGCCGCGGCCAACTCGGCGTCCTGGAACCCGAGACTGATCGTCAACATCCCCTTGACGTCGGTGGTAGGCGCCTACACGGGCACGATCACGCATTCGGTGGCCTAGCTTCGTGACGTTCTCAGGTCCGCTGACGGCCCTGCTCCTGCTCGTCGCGCACGGAGTGTTCGGAGTGGCCGGTGTTTCGCGGGTCGCCACGTTCGGCGAAGGGCCCAAACTCTCGGACCGACTCGCGTCCCGTGCTGACCCCTCACCCGACGCGGGGCGAATCGGCATCGGTCTGCTCGGCCCGACGCCTGACCAGGAAGCAGACAAGCGTGCCCAGGACTACGTTGTCGACCACGTGGGCCGCGGCGCGGATCTCACCCGACGGTTCGAGATCAGCAGCACCTCCAGCGTCCGTCAGCGGGTCTCCGTGTATGCCGGCGCGGCGTCCATCCACGGCAACGCCTTCACGCTGGCACCGGGCCGGACGCAGAACGAGCTGACCTCATGGATCTCCGTCGACCGTCCGGTACTCGACCTGCCACCCCACAGCCGCAGGACTGCTGCAGCGACGTTCCACATCCCCGAATCCGCCGAGACAGGAGAGCGTTACGCCGTCATCTGGGCGGAGGTCTCGTCCCTCAGTCCCGGCTCCCAGGGAAACCTCCGCCTGATCAGTCGGGTCGGTGTCCGGGTATATCTCGATGTCGGACCTGGAAGCGAGCCGCCCTCAGGGCTGAGAATCGAGAGCCTGGCTCCCGGGCGCACCCACGCAGGCAGGCCGATGGTGCGGGCACGAGTCCACAACACCGGCCAGCGCGCCATCGACCTGAGTGGGCAGCTCACGCTGGACGGCGGGCCGCGCGGGAGCGCACCAGTGCGCCTCCCCGCGGGGCGCGGCACGACGCTGGCGCCGGGACGCACCACGTTCGTCGTCGTCGTTCTCGACAGCGAACTGTCGGCGGGACCGTGGAGGACGCGCCTGGTGCTCGAGAGCGGTCGCGTCAGTGATGACGCCACAGCCGACCTGACATTCCCCCTGGTCCGCGGCGGATGGGGACCGGCCACGGGTACAGCGGCGGGGTTCCCCACGAGACTCGCGCTCGCGAGCTGCGGCCTGGCGCTCCTCGGTCTCCTGGCCGTCGCGTCCGTCGTCGCTCGTCGAAGGGGTCGCGCCAAGAGTGTTCTGCATGCCGCCCGGCCGGCACTGTCCGCCAATCGGACTCGACCCATCTCCCGAGGTCGGGCTCGATGAGAAACGGGCCAGGAACGCTCCTCAGCCGTTTGCGCGTGAATGGCGTTGGTACCAATGACACAGACATGACGAATCGGATCCGGCGTGCGCCCTCGTGACGAGGACGCACGCCAGATTTTTCCGAACGACCGAACGGGGGACGCATGCGTCGTCGGATAGGAATTCTCTTGGCTGCCGCAGTGGCCGCCACCTGGCTGGTCGCGACTCCAGCCAGCGCGGACGACACGACGGTCACCTTCACGGTGACCACCGGCGCCATCGACATCTCGGCTCCGACCGGACCGGTCGCCCTCACCAACGGCACGCTGACGCCGGGTGGCACAGCGTCAGGGCAGATCGGGACCGTCGACGTCACCGATGCCCGTGGCGTGACACCGGCCGCGTGGGACGCCACGGTGTCGTCGACGGCCTGGAACGGCCCTGCCGTAGCGCCCATCCCGTCGACTGCGGCTTCCTATGCGGCCGGACCCGTCGTCGCGACTGGCACGGGTATCTGCTCGGCCGCGGTCGCCGGTCCGATCCCCACGACACCAGTGACGACCTTCGCGGTCCGTCACACCGGCGGCTCGGGCGGCAACACCTGCGCGTGGGACCCGACGATCACCGTCGTCATCCCTGTCACAGCAGCCACGGTGACCTACACAGCGACCGTCCAACACCTGGTCGTCGGACTGTAGCCGGGCAATCTCGACCGCGATGACACGACGACGCGACGAAGCCGTCGCCGCCGTGCTCCTGGCACTTCTGATCCTCGGAGGCGCGGGAAGCACGGCGGCATGGGCCCAACCGTCGCCGGCCAGGCTCACCGGAAGCGACCCGCGACTCGATGGCGGGTCGACACCGACACCCTCGTACACACCACGTCCCCATGGCGGCTACCGTCCCGGCGAAAGTATCGGGATCCGCCTCCTCGATGCGCCAGTCAACCGCCGCGACGACCCGCGGGCACAGACCTCCATCGTCGACCACCTGGCGCCGGGCACGACGATCCGGCGGCGCATCGAGGTCAGCAACATCTCGACCAAGAAGTCCAACCGCCTGATCAACGTGTACGCAGGCGCCGCCACGATCAAGGATCACGAGTTCAGGGTGTCCTCGGGGCGGAAGCCGAACGAACTCGCAAGCTGGATCTCGGTCGACCGGCCGCTCGTCGACCTGCCTCCGGACACCACCGCTGTCGTCTACGTCACGATCCGCGTACCGAAGTCCGCGACGAAGGGCGAGCGCTACGCCGCCATCTGGGCATGGACGACAAGTCGCCCCGGCCGCGTCAACACCCTCGGGCTGGCGAGCGGGGTGGGTATCCCGGTCTTCCTCGACGTCGGACCCGGTGGCGAGGAACCGTCGGACTTCCGGATCGACGGGCTTACCGCCGGGCGGACCGAAGACGGCACGCCGCAGGTCCAGGCACGAGTACGCAACACGGGCGGCCGCGCCCTCGTCATGAGCGGCAGCCTGACTCTGTCGGAGGGGCCAGGCGGCCTCGAAGCGGGGCCGTACACCGCGAAACGGGGCACCACCCTGCGGCCCGGCGAGAATGCACCCGTTCTGGTCGTGCTCGATCCCCAGACGCCTGACGGGCCGTGGAAGGTCCGCCTCACGCTCCGCAGCGGCCGGATCAGCCACACGGTCACCGGCACTCTGACCTTCCCCGAGAAGCGTGGCAGCTGGGGCATCCCGGCGAGCCTGGACTCCCCGCTGCCGCTTGCGCTCACCATGAGCGGTGGACTCGCGGGCGTCGGCATCCTGACCCTCGCCGTCGTCGCCATCCGCCGGAACCGAGCTCGGACGCAGTTCGGCGAGGCGTAATCCTCAGCCGTGAGGGCGGTCGCCACCCCGAGCAACCAGTCCCCGAGACGCTCCACTGACTCGTTGCCGAGACGCTCCACTCTGATGGTCGCGCTCGGCACCTCGTTCACTCCGCGGCCGGCGCCGCTCGTCCCTCACGACACCGACCACTGCGCTCACTCGTTGCCAAGACGCTCCACGGCGTACTCGATGCTCTGCGTCAGCGCCTCGACGTCGTCCGGGTCGACGGCGGGGAACATCGCGACCCGGAGCTGGTTGCGGCCGAGCTTGCGGTAGGGCTCGACGTCGACGATGCCGTTGGCGCGCAGCACCTTCGCGACCGCCGCCGCGTCCACCGCGGGGTCGAAGTCGATCGTCCCGACGACCAGCGAGCGGGCCGCGGGGTCGGCGACGAACGGCGTGGCGTACGACGCCTTCTCGGCCCAGTTGTACAGCCGGCTCGACGAGTCGGTCGTACGGCTGACCGCGCCGGCAAGTCCGCCCTGCTCGAGCAGCCAGTCCAGCTGGTCCGCGAACAGGACCAGCGTCGCGATCGCCGGCGTGTTGTAGGTCTGGTCCTTGCGCGAGTTGTCGATCGCGGTCGGGAGGTCCAGGAACGTCGGCACGTACCGGCCCGACGCGGCGATCTCGTCCACCCGCGCGAGGGCGGCCGGGGAGAGTACGGCGATCCACAGCCCGCCGTCGGAGGCGAAGCACTTCTGCGGTGCGAAGTAGTAGGCGTCGGTCTCGCCGATGTCGACGGGCAGACCACCGGCGCCCGACGTCGCGTCGACGAGAATGAGCGCGTCGTCGTCGGCGCCGGCCACCCGGGACACCGGCGCCATCACGCCGGTCGAGGTCTCGTTGTGCGGCCAGGCGTAGGCGTCGACGCCCTCCTCCGCGTACGGCGTGGCGACCGTTCCCGGCTCGCTGGTGACCACCGTGGGAGACCCGAGGAACGGCGCACCGGCGGTCACGGTCGCGAACTTCTGCGAGAACTCGCCGTGCGACAGGTGCTGGGCCCGCGTCCGGACCAGGTTGTGCGCGGCGATGTCCCAGAACGCGGTGGTGCCACCGTTGCCGAGCACCACCTCGTAGCCGTCCGGCAACGCGAACAGCTCGGCGAGCCCGGCGCGGATCCGACCGACGAGCCGGCGTACGGGCGCCTGTCGGTGCGACGTGCCGAGCAGCGTCAGCCCGGACGCCGCAAGCGCGGCGACCGCCTCGGGGCGCACCTTCGAGGGACCCGAGCCGAACCGTCCGTCGGCGGGCCTGCGGTCGTTGGGAATCGTGATCCTGGCGGGATCAACGGCGTCAGCCACGGTGCCACCTCTGCCAGATGGGACGAGCGCGATGCGAGCGCGTCGAACGGGACGGAAGGGACGGCGGGAAGGCCGGTCCCTGACAGCGCTGTCAGTCCCGCCATTCTGTCAGCGCCGCCCACCGCCGCGACCGGGGGCCTCACCGCGTACGGGACCGTCGGCGCCAGCGCCGGCGTGCCGCCACGCCGCCCTCACGAGCCAGGAACCTCGGCGCGGAACGCGACCACATGCTCCCCGTCGTGCCGCTCGCCCCCGCCGAACTCCTCCCGCATCGTCGCGAGGATGTGGTCGAGGACCTCGCCCGGCAGGACCAGCTTGCTGGCGATCCACCGGACGTCCGACCCGCCGTGCCAGGTCACGACCACCCGCCCGCCCGGGCGTACGACCCGACGGAGCTCGCGCATCCCCGCGCGCAGGTCCGACCACATCGGCACGTTGTTGACCGAGACGGCCAGGTCGAAGGTGTCGTCGGGGAAGCCGGTGTTCTCCGCGCTTCCCACCCGGAGGTCGGCCCGCTTCTCGACGCTCGCGCGGCGGTTGCGCCGACGGGCCAGCTCGCACATCTCCGGGGACGGGTCCACGCCGCCGACGGCGGCGCCGGCGCTCAGCATCAGCTGAACGAGGACGCCGGGCCCGTACCCCGCCTCCAGAACGCGCTCTCCCGGTTGCGGATCGGCGAGCGCGAACGCCTCCCGCTGTTCGTCCTTGTTGACCGCCGCCATGAACCGCCCGAGCACCGAGCCGACGCGACCCCGCGGCAGTGCGAAGCCGGTCAGCGGCCGATCGAGGAACCACGAGCGACGAACGGTGTCAGTCATGGTGTCGAGGTTTGCACTTCAAGCGGACTTGAAGTCAACTACGAGGCATGGCCGCGCAGGTGACTACACACGGTGAAGAGCTCCTCCCCATCGGAGCAGCGGCCCGCGTCTGCGGCGTCGCCACCTCGGCCCTGCGCTACTACGAGGACCGGGGCCTCGTCACGCCTGCCCGGCGTACGGCGGGACGGCGGTGGTACGGCCGGGAGGAGCTCCGCCGGATCGTCGTCGTCCAGCTCGCGCAGAGCTTCGGTATGAGCCTGCAGGCGATCGCGACGTACCTCAACGGCGACCGCCCGGCATGGCACGAGGTGCTCGACGCCCATCTCGCCGAGCTCGAGGCCCGGGTCGCGTGTGCGGAGTCGGCACGGGAGTTCCTCACGCACGCGCGCCAGTGCCCCGCGGCCAACCCGCTTCGCGAGTGCGACACCATGATCAACGCCCTGGACGCCTGGATCGAGCACGGCCTGCCGGGCCGGTCGCGTACGGACTTCGGGCTAGGGTCGGCGTTCGTGGAGCAGACGTACGGCGAACCGCCGAGCACCGAGCCTGGTCCGCCGCAGCACCTCGACGGCGACCCGGAGGAACCGGGCGGCGACCGGTCCGACCTCGGCGGGATGCGTCGCCGCTACGCCCACGGCGCCCTCGACGTCGACGATCTGGCGACGGACCCGCTCGACCAGTTCCGCGGCTGGCTCGACGACGCCCTCGCCGCCGACGTGCCCGAGCCCAACGCCATGGTCCTCGCGACCGCCGGCGCGGACGGCGTGCCCTCCGCCCGGACCGTCCTCCTCAAGGGCCTCGACGCGCGCGGGTTCGCGTTCTTCACCAACCTCGAGTCGGCCAAGGCCGCCGAGCTCGATGCCACCCCGCGCGCCGCCCTCGTGTTCCCCTGGCATGCGATGGAACGCCAGGTCAGGGTCAGCGGCAGCGTCACCCGGATCGACCGCGGGGACGTCGCCGCCTACTTCGCGACCAGGCCCCGCGACAGCCAGCTCGGCGCGTGGGCGAGCCCGCAGTCCAGCGTCGTACCCGACCGGGCCGCGCTCGACCAGGCGTACGCCGACATGGCCGCCCGCTGGCCCGAGGGCGAGGAGATCCCGCCGCCGGACTTCTGGGGTGGGTACCGCGTGCGGCCGCTGGAGCTGGAGTTCTGGCAGGGCCGCCAGGGCCGGCTGCACGACCGGTTCCGCTACCGCCGCACGGACGCCGGCGGCGGCCCGGAGGGCTGGACCCTCGAACGCCTGGCGCCCTGAGCGGCCGTGAGCCCGACCTGCCGTCGCGGGGCTCGCGTCGGATACCCGACCGAACTGGACCGCAATACCGCGTTGTCACGCCCGGGCCGAGCGCGTACGGTCGGGCGTACACGAGAAAGGAGGTGGTCCAGCGTATGCATAGCTCTGGGACTCGTGAGGTGGCTGCCCGCTAGCTGCCGTTCCTATTGAGGGACCGACTGCCGATCACCGGCGCGTCCTGATGGCACCGCGCGAGAGCGTGTCGTGGAGCGGCCCTCGTCGTCAGACGAGAGCCGAGCACTTCACAGTGCCGGACGGTGGCCGGCGAAGACGAGGCAGCCACCCGACCCGCGGGCGCTGGGACCAGTCCCCCCAGCACACACCAAGCCCGCGGGTCGTCCCATGCCCGGATTCAGGTAGCCAGGCCCGAATCCCACCCCGGTCTGAATCCAGGTAGCAGCTCCGGCTCAGACCCGCATCAACTTCACGCCAGCCTCTTCGAACTGCTGGATCGCGTCGTCGGGCCCCGAGGTGTCGGTGATCAGCAGGTCGATGTCCTCCGTCCGCCTGATCCGGGCGAACGCCTTCACACCGATCTTCGAGCTGTCCGCGACGATCACGACCTGGCGCGACCGGGCGGCCATCAGCTGGTTGATGTTGGCCTCGCCCTCATGGTGGGCACTCGCACCGTGGACCGGGTCCACACCGTCGACGCCGAGGATGGCGAGGTCGAGGCTCACCCCTTCAAGGATGTGCGTGGCGAGCGGACCTGCGAGCTCGTACGACTGCGGCCGCGCGACCCCGCCGGTGACGACGATCTTGACGTGCGGGCGGACGGTCAGCTCGTTGGCGATGTTGACCGCGTTCGTGACGATGGTGACCGCCCGCCGGTCGCCGGCCAGGGAACGCAGGTCGGTGCGGGTCGCGATGGCCCGGGCCACCTCGGTCGCAGTGGTTCCGCCGTTGATCCCGATCACCATCCCCGCCGCTACGAGGTCGGCGGCGGCCTTGCCGATCCGCTGCTTCTCGGTCGCCTGCCGCGCTGTCTTGTACCGCAGCGGCAGGTCGTAGGCGACGCTGTGCGCCACCGCGCCGCCGCGGGTCCTGGTGAGGAACTGCTGCTGGGCGAGGTGGTCGAGGTCGCGCCGGATGGTGGCGGTCGACACGGCGAGCTCCTCGGCGAGGGTCTCGACGTCGATGCGGCCACGTTCGGCGACGAGCTCGAGGATGGCGTTCAGCCGCTCGTAACGGTTCATGGCCACCGCCCCATGCTCAAAGCTGCGCGTGATGTCGGAGAACCGATCATAGGCTGCCCAGAGCTAGCCGAAGATGCGCAGCAAGCTGCAATTCTGTCCGAAATGATCGCGTAGAACGGCCTTGTCAGGTCGGTTTCGAGGCAGCCACGGCCTCGGCGCAAGCGACACATCGAAGCCCCCGTTTCGAATCTTGTGTCGAATCTTCCGTCATGGGGAGTCTGTCAGGAAATGACGCCGGTCCGCACGACCTGAACGGTCCGGCGTGGCAACGGTTCCATCTGCGCATCACTGTTCGTTTTACTGTCATAGCATGCACAAATGCGCGCCCGAATGCTCTATGCTCGGGCGGGTCGATTTTTGCCTGAGGGGGCTCTCATGCAGTTCGTAACCGACGAGATCGCCAGCCAACCGGCTTGCTGGCGCCGCGCCGCCGACCTCGCTTCGACGGTCGGGGGGCTCCTCCCGAGCCCCGGCGAACGCATCGCAGTGATCGGATGCGGCACGTCGTGGTTCATCGGCCAGTCGTACGCATCCCTGCGCGAGGCCGCCGGCCAGGGTGAGACCGACGCCTTCGCGGCCACGGAGTTCCCTCGGGACCGCGGCTACGACCGGATCGTCGCCCTCACGCGGTCGGGCACGACGACCGAGGTGCTCGACCTGCTCGCCGGCCTACGCGGTCGGGTTCCCACTGTGTCGGTGACGGCCGATCCCGCGGCGCCGGTCCGCGACCTCGCCGACGAGACCGTCGTCCTCGACTTCGCCGACGAGCGTTCGGTCGTCCAGACGACGTTCGCGACCTCGGCACTCACGCTGTTCCGAGCCCACCTCGGCGCCGACGTCACGGCAGCGATCGCCGATGCCGAGACCGCGCTCGCCGAGCCACTCCCCAAGGGCGCCACCGAACGCAGCCAGTTCACCTACCTCGGCACCGGGTGGACCGTGGGCCTCGCCAACGAGGCCGCGCTGAAGATGCGCGAAGCGTCCCTGTCGTGGACCGAGGCCTACCCCGCGATGGAGTACCGTCACGGTCCCATGAGCATCTCCGACGACTCCTCGGTCGTGTGGTTCCTCGGCACTCCACCGTCCGGGCTGGTCGACGAGATCGACCGCACCGGTGCGCTGGTCGTGTCCGAGCCCGACCGCGACCCGGTCGCGGAGCTCATCCGCGTCCAGCGGCTCGCCGTCGAGATCGGCGTGGGCAAGGGGCTCGACCCCGACCACCCGCGCAACCTCACCCGTTCCGTCATCCTGACCGGCGCGCCCGGATCGGCCGCTACGTGACCGAACCGCCGACGGCTCCGCCAGCGGCCGGGCCGGCCTCCGTCGAGGGCGAGCCGTGCGTGCTCGCTCTCGACGTCGGTGGTACGTCGATGAAGGGCGCGCTGGTCGACGCGGGCCACGTCGTCCGGACCCGCCAGTCGTTTCCCACGCCCGTTGCCGATGGCGTCGACGCCGTTGTCGACCAGATCGGCCGCGCCTTCGAGGCCCTGGCGGAGGAGGCGCAGTCGTTCGGCCTCGCGCCGCCGGTCGCGGCCGGCCTGGCCGTCCCGGGCATCGTCGACGAGGCCAACGGGATCGCCGTGGTCGCCGCCAACATCGGCTGGCGGGACGTCCCGCTGTCCGCGATCCTCGCCGAGCGGCTGGGAGTCCCGGTGGCACTCGGCCACGACGTCCGCGCCGGCGGTCTGGCCGAGAACGCCCTCGGCGCCGGGTCCGGCGCCCGTGACGTCCTGTTCGTCGCACTCGGCACCGGCATCGCGGCAAGCTGCATCGTCGACGGGGCTCCCGTCGTCGCGGGCGGGTACGCCGGCGAGATCGGGCACATCGTGGTCGAGCCGGGCGGCGAGGAGTGCGGGTGCGGCGGCCGCGGCTGTCTCGAACGCGTCGCCTCCGCCGCCGCGGTCGCCCGTCGTTACACCGCCCGGTCCGGCGCCGCGGTCACGGGCGCGGCCGACGTCGCGGCTCGCGTCCGTACGGGCGACCCGCACGCGCGCGCCGTCTGGGACGACGCCGTCGCCGCCCTGGTCACCGTGCTCCACACGACCGTCACCCTGCTGGGCCCGGAGGTCGTCGTCCTGGGCGGCGGCCTCGCCGAGGCCGAGGACCTCCTGATCGGTCCGGTGGAGACGTTGCTCGACAAGGAGCTGACGTTCCAGCGCCGGCCGCGGGTGGTCAGGGCAGCGCTCGGCGACCAGGCAGGATGTCTGGGTGCGGCGTTGCTCGCCTGGGAGCGCACCGGCGCCGCGACCGCCTCTGCCCACGCCTGACGAAAGGACCCGACACCGTGACGCTGCTGGCCAACGCACGGGTGGTCACGCCGGAAGGCGTACTCGACCCGGGCTGGATCGAGGTGACGGGCGACCGGATCGCCGGCGTGGGTGCGGGTCCCGCGCCGCGGACCCCCGACCACGACCTGTCCGGTCAGACGGTCGTACCCGGCTTCGTCGACACCCACGTCCACGGTGGCGGCGGGGCGACCTTCGTCGCCGCGACCCCCGAGGACACCGCCCGCGTCGCGGACTTCCATCGGAGCCACGGGACGACCACGACGTTCGCGAGCCTGATCTCCACCACACCGGACGAGCTCTGCCGCCAGGTGCCGGTGCTCGCCGAGCTCGTGACCGACGGCACCGTCGACGGCATCCACCTCGAGGGCCCCTGGATCAGCGAGAAGCGCCGCGGCGCACACAATCCCGCGGTGCTGCGGCCGCCGACGCCTGAGGAGGTGGGCCGGCTGCTCGACCTCGGTCGGGGCACCGTGCGCATGGTGACGCTGGCGCCGGAGCTGTCCGGCGGGCTCGACGCCGTACGCCAGGTCGTCGACGCCGGGGCGGTCCCCGCGGTTGGGCACAGCGACGCCCCGTACGACACCGTGCTCGCCGCCGTCGACGCCGGGGCACGCGTCGGCACCCACCTCTTCAACGGCATGCCGCCCCTTCACCACCGCGCTCCCGGCCCGGTCGGCGCACTCCTCGAGGACGGCCGCGTGAGCGTCGAGCTCGTCGCCGACGGCATCCACCTGCACGCCGCGACCATCGACCTCGCGATCCGGGCGGCGGGCGTCGAACGGGTGTCCCTGGTCACCGACGCTATGACCGCCGCCGGCATGGGCGACGGGATCTACGGCCTCGGCGACCGTGCGGTCCGCGTCGAGAACGGTGTCGCCCGACTGGCCGAGGGCGACTCCATCGCGGGCAGCACGCTGACCATGGACGCCGCGTTCCGGTTCGTCGTACGCGAGGTGGGGCTCTCCCTCGACGCCGCCGCCCGGATCGCGTCCACCACGCCCGCCCGTACGTTCGGTCTCACCGACGTCGGCGCACTCCGCACCGGCCTGCGGGCCGACCTGGTGCTGCTCGACGGCTCACTCGAGACGGTGGCGGTGATGTGCCGCGGCGCCTGGGTGGCGGGCGACCCCGCGAAGGAGACGACCTGATGGCACTGACACCGACCGCGGACATCGTGGGTACGGCCGCGAAGGCGGGTCGCGGCGTCGGCGCGTTCAACGTGATCCAGCTCGAACACGCCGAGGCTCTCGTCGCCGGCGCCGAGCAGGCTGGCGCCCCGGTGATCCTGCAGATCAGCGAGAACGCCGTGAAGTACCACGGTGCCCTCGAACCCATCGCCGTCGGGACCCTTGCCGTCGCGCGGGCGTCCGCGGTGCCGGTCGCCGTCCACCTCGACCACGCGACGCGGACCGAGCTCGTGCACGAAGCGGTGGCGCTCGGGTTCGGCTCGGTGATGTACGACGCCTCCGCCCTTGCGTACGCCGACAACGAGGCGTCCACCCGCGAGATCGCCGCGCACTGCCACGCGCACGGCGTCTTCGTCGAGGCGGAGCTCGGCGAGGTCGGCGGCAAGGACGGTGTGCACGCACCCGGCGCCCGGACCGATCCGCACGAGGCGGCCGCGTTCGTCGCGGCGACCGGGGTCGACGCGCTCGCGATCGCCGTCGGCACCTCGCACGCGATGGTGGAGAAGACCGCCTCCCTCGACCTCGACCTGATCGCGGCCCACCGGTCGACCGTGCCGGTGCCGCTGGTGCTGCACGGCTCGTCCGGCGTACCCGACGCCGACCTGACCCGGGCCGTCGAGGCCGGCATGACGAAGGTCAACATCGCGACCGCGCTGAACCAGGCGTTCACGCAGGCCGTCCGCGACTACCTCGACGCCAACCCGCGGGTGGTCGACACCCGGAAGTACCTCGCGCCCGGCCGCGACGCGGTGGCCCGCGAGGTGGCCAGGCTGCTGCGCGTGCTCAAGGCCGCGTAGCCTCCGGCCCGGGACGGCGTGCGTCCACGCTGGGGTTTCCCGCCACCTCTCCAGTCGCTTCTCCCGTCGCTCCGCCGGTCGCTTCGCCGGTCGCTTCTCCCGCCGCCGCTCCGGCGGCTTCTCCCGTGGCTTCGCCGAACGCCGCCGGGTCCACCGTGATCCAGACGTGACGGGCGGTTGCCAGCACCTCCCCGTCCGGGTCGTACACCGTGCTCGCGGTGTGCACCTTGCGACCGTCGTGGTCGTCGAGCAGCTGTCCCATGACGACGTACGGTGCACCGGCCATGGGCGGTGCCATGATCGCCGCGGTGATCCGGCCGAGCACCATCGGGCGCCCGGCGACGTCGGCCGCCCAGCCGCCGGGACAGTCGAGCGCCGCCCACAGCACCTCGGCGCCCGCCAGGTCGCCGGTCGGCGTCCAGGTACATGCCGTCCGCCCGTCGCCGAGGCCGCCCGGGCGAAGGCACAACCCGTCGCCCGGCGTACGGCCGGTGCCACAGGTGAAGCACTCCGGGAAGGGGTGCCGGACCAGTCCGCCGTACGCGGACTCCGCCCCGCGCGCCTCCTCGTACGGCACCCGCGGAACGGTCCCGGCCGGCATGTCGGTCGTCGACCTGGTCGCCTCGGCGACCAGCGTGTCCCCGCTGCGAAGCTCGACCCCGGCGGCGGTCCCGATCACCAAGAGGGGGGTGTCGAGCGGAGGCGGGCGGCGGAGGGTCACCTCGACCGCACCCAGCCGCCCCTGGACGTCGCTCGCGAGGTGCGTGGCCAACTGGTCGGCGAGCAGCCCAGCCGTGTAGCCACCGTTGCCGCTCCGCCTCGGACCACGGAACCGGTGCGGCACGACCACGGACGCGGCGGGTCGGGCACTGTCTGCGCTCATCACCGGATCATGTCAGGGCCTGGCCAGGAGAGGGCCGTGCCGTTGCGGGCACGGCCCTTCCCCCGTTTCCTACCTGCTCGGTAGGGTATCCCTACCGGCCTGCCTCGAGGACACAGGAGTGCGCGTGATCGCTGAGCCCAGCCGCCCTCCGCGGGTGTTGACCGTGGGTGCCTACGAACGCGACAACGTGGGCGACCTGCTCTTCCTGCTGGTGACCGAGCAGTACCTCCGGGACGCCGAGGTGGTCGCCGCCGCACCGTTCGACGCGGACATGACGAGCCTGCTCGACCGGCAGGTACACGCGTACGGTCCCCTGCTGCAGACCGAGTCCTTCGACGCGATCTGGACCGCAGGTGGGCAGGTCGGGGGAACCGACCTGCGGAGCGCGTACCGGATGTCGGCCGCGCAGGAGGACTACCGCGAGTACCTGAAGTCCTCCGAGGCGAGGCGGGCGGAGCTGCTGCGACAAGCGACCGGCGACGTGCCGATCGTCGCGCCGTACATGCCCGCGGCGATCGCCTACCCGCTCAACACCGGCGCGGTCAGCGTGCTCAACTCGGTAGGCCTCGGCGGCATCCGCACCGTCGAGCCGGTCAGGCGCGAAGCACTCGTCGCCCTGCTGAGAGGTCAGACGCTCATCTCCGTCCGCGATCGGGCCTCGGCGGACTACCTCGCGAGCCTCGGCATCGAGCACCGCCTGATCCCCGACGCGGTGCACGCGATCAGCATCCTTCGCCCGAGGGAGCGCGACACCCGTTCCGACGTGGCGATCGTCCAGGCCTCCACTCAGATCCTCAGCAGCCTCGGCCACGAGCGGTTCGCGGCGACGCTCGCGGAGAGCCCGAGTCTCGCGGGCCTGCGGATCCGGCTGCTGCTGGCGGGTACGGCGACGAGCCACGACTCCGTGGAGGACTGCCGCCGGATCGTCGAGCACGTACGCCGCCGGTCGCCCCTCACGGATATCGCGATCCTGCCGGACCGGCGCCCCATGGACCTCGTTCGACCGGATCAGCGAGGCGCGGGTCGTGATCGGCACGTCTCTGCACGTCCGCATCCTCGCCTGCGCGTACGGCATCCCGCGGGTGAGCCTGTCCCGCACCAAGCCGACGATCTACGCCCGCACCTGGGATCCCGAGATGCCGTACGACGTGTCGCTCGACGGCCTCGACGAGGCGGTCGCGGCTGCCCTGGCGAGCGCCGACCAACCCGAGGTCGTCGCGCGTTCGACAGAGCTCACCCGGCTCGCGCACGAGAACCTCGCCGACCTGGCCGCGCGGGTGATGAGCCTCATTCGGACCGACACCGACGAGGACCGGGCACTCCGCCGGACGCTTCGGCACCAGCACGAGGCGAGCCTGCTCGCGAGTCGGGCCGCACGCGGCGCCGAGGTCGCCCGCCTGGAGCTCGAACTGCGGCGCACGCGGACGGAGCTCGCGAAGATCAGGTCGAGTCGCACCTACCGGCTGGCCACCAGGGGAGCCAGGGTGAGTCGCGCGATCCGGCGTTCGCTGCGGCGCGCGAGCTAGTGAGGGTTCCGCGGCGGCAAGGCAGGCCGTGACCAACCGCCGGCGAGCTAGAGCACGAGGTCGGCGTACCTGCGGATCATCGTCGCCACCACCTCGTCGGGGTCACTGGCCCACACGTCGGCGTTGAAGATCTCGACCTCGATGTCGCCTCGGTAGCCCGCCTCGTCGACGGCCTGGCGGAGCGGGCGGAAGTCGATCACGCCGTCACCCATCATGCCGCGCGCCAGCAGCGCGTCCGCCGGGATCGGCAGGTTGAAGTCGCAGACCTGGAACGACGCGATCCGCTCACCGGCGCGAGCGATCTCGGCGAAGACCTGGGGATCCCACCAGACATGGAACGTGTCGACGACGACGCCGACCTGCTCGACCGGAAACCGCTCCGCGAGATCGGTTGCCTGCGCCAGGGTGGAGAGCACGGCCCGGTCGGCGCAGTACATCGGATGCAGGGGCTCCAGCGCGAGTCGCACGTTCCGTTCACCGGCGTACGACGCCAGCTCGCCGACGGCCTCGGTCACCCGCTCGCGCGCGCCGGGCAGGTCACGCGAACCGTCGGGGAGCCCGCCGACGACGAGTACCAGGCATGGTGCGCCGAGCGCGGCCGCCTCGTCGATCGCCCGGCGGTTGTCGTCAAGAGCGCGTTGACGAGTGCCGGGATCCGCGGCGGTGAGGAAGCCACCGCGGCACAGCGACGAGACCCGGAGGCCGGCGTCGCGGACCAGCTTGACCGCGTGGTCGAGGCCGATCTCGTGCACCGGTTCGCGCCACAGGCCGATGGCGGGAAGGCCGGCGCGTACGCACCCGTCGACAGCCTCGGCCACACCCCAGCTGTTGGTGGTCTTCTGGTTGAGCGAAAGCCGTGCGAGCCGGTCGTCGGGGCCGCTCACGAGGGCACCCCGTTGACGTCCAGGAAGGTCCGCATCCGGTGGATCGCCAGCTCGGGATCGGGGAAGAGCCCCGCCTTGTCGGCAAGGCGAAACGCCTCGACCAGGTGCGGAACACTTCGGGCGCTGTGCAGCCCGCCGACCATGACGAATCCCTCCTGGTGGCCCGAGAGCCAAGCCAGGAAGCAGATTCCGCTCTTGTAGTAGTACGTCGGCGTGGCGAACAGGTGCCGCGACAGCGGGACCGTCGGCGCGAACGCCTCGTCGTACCCCTGCGCGTCGTCGGCATCGAGCGCCGTGAGCGCCGCGGCCGCGGCGGGAGCGATCGCGTCGAAGATTCCCAGCAGGGCATCGGATCCGGACCTGATCAGCTGCGGGTAGTTGAAGTCGTCGCCGGTGTAGAGGTGGACGCCCTCGGGCAGCGCGCTCCGCAGGCGTACCTCGTGGTCCTCGTCGAGCAAGGACACCTTGACACCATCGACCTTCGCCGCGTGCTCGCGGACGATCGCGAGGAACGACTCGGTTGCGACCTCGACGTCCGACGAGCCCCAGTATCCCTCCAGCGCCGGGTCGAACATCGGCCCCAGCCAGTGCAGGATCGCGGGCCGGCTGGCCTGGCCAAGGAGCCGGCCGTAGACCTTCGCGTAGTCGTCCGCGCCGCGGGCGGTGGCGGCCAGATGCCTGCTGGCCATGAGGATCGGACGGGCGCCCGCGTCCTCGACGATGCCGAGCTGCTCCTCGTAGGCCGCGGCCACGGTGTCGAGGTCACAGCCGTGCGCGCCCACCGGCCACGCCAGCTGGTCGGTGCCCGCGCCACAGGCCAGCAGCCCGCCGCAGGCCGCAGCCTCGGCGGCGCTGCGGCGGATGAGCTCGACCGTGGTGTCGAACGAGAGCCCCATGCCGCGTTGGGCGGTGTCCATCGCGTCGGCGACGCCGAGCCCGTAGGACCACAGGTGTCGGCGGAACGCCAGCGTGGACTCCCAGTCGAGGACCGCCGGCGCTCCAGGGGTGTTGTCCGCCAGCGGGTCGGCGACGACGTGGGCGGCGGCGTAGGCGATGCGGGTCGTGAACGGGTGTCCGGGCCGCGGCCACTCCCGCGACTCCTGGACGTGATGCGTCTCCAGCGAACCGTCGGCCCGGGGCAGTCGGATGCTCAGTCCGGCCGGGCTCACACGCTCACCTCGGGCACCTCGATCCGCGCGCCCTCGCGCGAGGAGCGCATGCCGAGCTCCGCGAGTTGCACGCCGCGCGCCGCGGCGAGGAAGTCGTACTCGAAGGGGGCGTCTTCGAGGCAGTGCCGCAGGAACTGCTCCCACTCGATCTTGAACCCGTTGTCGAACTCGCCGTTGTCCGGCACGGCCTGCCACTGGTCACGGAACCGAACGGGGCTGGGGATGTCGGGGTTCCACACCGCCAGCGGCGTGGTTGCGCGGTGCTGGATGTGGCAGTTGCGCAGGCCCGCGACCGCGCTGCCTTCGGTGCCGTCGACCTGGAACTCCACCAGCTCGTCGCGGTAGACGCGGACGCACCACGACGAGTTGAGCTGGGCGATCACGCCGTTGCCCAGCTCGAAGATCGCGTACGCCGCGTCGTCGGCGGTGCCGTCGTAGGCCTCGCCCTGCTCGTCCCAGCGGCGCGGGATGTGCGTCACCGACCGGGCGGTGACGGCGCGGACCGGTCCCGCGATGTCCTCGAGGACGTAGTTCCAGTGGCAGAACATGTCGAGGGTGATGCCGCCGCCCTCCTGGGCGCGGTAGTTCCAGCTGGGGCGCTGCGCCTTCTGCCAGTCACCCTCGAAGACCCAGTAGCCGAACTCGCCCCGGACCGACAGGATCCTGCCGAAGAAGCCGCCCTCGACCAGGCGCCTGAGCTTGCGCAGCCCGGGCAGGTAGACCTTGTCCATGACGACGCCGTTCTTGATCCCCGCCTCACGCGCGGTGCGGGCGAGGTCGACGGCGCCGGCGAGGGAGTCCGCGATCGGCTTCTCGCAGTAGACGTGCTTGCCCGCCGCGATCGCGGTGAGGACGGACTTCTCGCGGGCCCGGGTCGCCTGTGCGTCGAAGTAGACCAGGACGGACGGGTCGCTGAGCGCGCCGTCGAGGTCCGTCGTCCACCGGGGCAGGTCGTGCCGCTCGGCGATGTCGCGGAGCTTCTGTTCTGAGCGCCCCACGAGTATCGGCTCCGGGACCACCCGGGTCCCGTCGGCCAGTTGCAGGCCACCCTGCTCCCTGATCGCCAGGATGGACCTGACCAGGTGCTGGTTGTAACCCATGCGGCCGGTCACGCCATTCATGACGATGCCGATCTCGCGAACGGTCATGCGCTCCTCCGCCCTTCGGTTCCCTCCACCCCCGACGACCGCGGCCCGTACTGCCCGCGCATCGGCTGGCGCCCCGGGGAAAACGCTTTCCAATGTAGCCGAGCCTTACTACCGCGGGCAAGCCCACCCCCGGAAACGGCCGCCCGAAGAACCACGCCGGCCGGCCCGGACAACCGCAGCTGCCGAAGGGTCCACAACCACGCCGAACGGTGATCATGCACGGCGGCCGATACAGGCGGAATCGTCACCCAACAGCCGGTCAGCGGGCCTGCCGGCCGAGCCCTACTTCAGGGCGCCGGCGGTCAGGCCCTCCTCGACGCGTCGCTGGAAGACGATGTAGACGACCAGGACCGGGATCATCGCGATCACCAGGCCTGCGAACATCTCGGCGACCGATGTCGAGCTCGACTCATAGCGCGTACGAAGAGCAAGATCGGCCAGCCCCTGCGTCAACAGGAAGTTGCTCCGCCGCTCGTTCGGCGGGTTGAGCACCAGGGGCAGGAGGTACTGGTTCCACTGGCCGAGGAAGTTGAAGACGCCGATGCTGACCAACCCTGGCTTGGCCAGCGGCAGCATGATCTGGAAGAACGTACGGAAATGACCGGCCCCGTCGATGAAGGCCGACTCGGCGAGCTCCTTCGGCAGCGATGCGAAGAACGCGGTCAGGAAGAACACCGAGAACGGCAACGAGAACGCGACGTAGACGATGATCAGGCCGAGCATGCTCTGGTGCAGGTGGAGGTTCTGCGTCACCTTGACCAGCGGCACGATCGCGAGGAACAGCGGGAACGTCATGCCCACCAGGAAGAGGTAGTAGATCCACCGGCTGCCGCGGAACTCGTACCTCGCGAGCACGTACGCCGCCATCGACGACAGCAACAGCGTCAGCAGCACGCCCGCCGACACGACGATCACCGTGTTGAGGAAGAACCTGCCGATGCTCGCCGTCTGCCAGGCGTCGAGGTAGGTCGTGAGCTGCCAGTGCTCGGGCGGGCTGAACGGATGCGCGTAGATCTCCTGGTTGTTCTTGAACGACGATAGGAGAACCCACAGCATCGGCAGGATCACCATCAGGGCCCAGCCGATGACGAACAGCTGCGGGATCGCCTCGCTGAGGACGCTCGCACCGGTGAAGCGGCGGGGCGCCGGCGCCGGCTCGGACCTGATGTGTGGTGGCGCCGCGCTCGGCGCCGCCGCCGGCGTGGGCAGTCCGGTCATCGCGAACCTCGACTCTCGGGCAGCACGTTCAGTACTCCAGTCGCTCGCGCCGGGTGATCCGGAATGTCAACACCGCCAGCAGGATCGAGAACACCAGCAGCAGAGTGGCCATCGCCGACGCGTAGCCGAACTGCGAGTTCAGCTGGAACGCGGTGCGGTAGAGCTGGGTGGCCATGACGTCCGCGCCGTAGTCGGCGACCACACCGTTGCGGGCCATGACCGACAGCAGCGCGAACATGTCCAGGGTCCCGATGCCGATGAAGACGATCGCGACCTGCAGGTGCCCCCAGAGCAGCGGCACGATGAGGTGCCAGAACAGGCGTACGCGGTTGGCTCCGTCGATCGCCGCGGCCTCGAAGAGCTCGCGCGGGATCTGCTGCATACCCGCGATGAACAGCACCATGTAGAAGCCGACGGACGCCCACACCGCGACGAACATGATCGCCCACAGGATGGCGTTCGGCGTGCCGAGCGGGCCGTTGGGGAGGACCTCCAACATCCTGACGCCCACCAGCTTGAGCAGCTGCTGGAGCAGGCCGTTGTCGGTGGAGTAGATGAACTGGAACATGATGCCCACGATGACGAGCGGTAGCACCTGCGGGAAGAAGAACACCACGCGGTAGAACTTCGACCCGAAGAGGCCGTTCCGCGTGCCACCGGTGCCCCCGCGGGTGAGCAGGGTCGCGAACAGCAGCGCCGGCACCAGCGTCCCGATCGGGACCGCAAAGAGCAGCTTGACGTTGTTACTGACCGCGTGCCACCAGGCGGCGTCGTGCATCAGCGCGATGTAGTTCTCGAAGCCGACGTACTGGAAGTCCGGTGTGAACCCCGTCCAGTTGGTGAACGAGATCTGGATCCCCTGCAGGAACGGCGACAGGACGAACACGGCGTACAGGACGAGCGGTGGCGTCAGGAACGTGATGATGAACGGCAGGCGGCCCTTGCGCATGGTTCTCGGGGCTCCGCTCTCAGCGGGTGAACTTCTTGATCTTGGCGTCCTTCTTCACGGCGTCGGCCTTCTTCTGCACCCGGTCGAGGAAGCCCTTGGCGTCGAGCTTGCCGGTGAGGAGGGTGCCCATGGCGGCCTCGACCTCCTCCTGGAGCGGGCGGTACCACGTGCCGTACTTCGGCGCCTCGATCCGGTCGACCTTCTGGGCCGCCGTCACGAGCGCGAGCGAGGACTCGATGACGCTGTCCAGCTTCTGGTCGTCGTGCGCACCCTCGACGACCGTGAGGGTGTAGGTCAGCTCGGCGAACTTCTGGGCGCCTTCCTTGGAGAGCATGAGTCGGAGGTACTCGAGACCGCCAGGGACGTTCTTCGCCTTGCTGGGAACGACAAAGCTCTCGGTCGTGCTGTAGGAAACGGCGGCGAACGGAAGCTTGTCGGTCGAGTCGAGCGAAGGCGTCGGGGCGATGGCCATCTCGAAGTCGCTCGGGAGCTGCGAACCGAGCTCGCTCTTGAGCCACGAGCCACACGGGATCATCGCCGCCTTGTGCTGCGCCCACGCCGCCTGGCTCTGCGTGTGACTGAGCCCGGCGGTGCCGGGCATGATGTAGCCCTTCGACTTCAGCTCGAAGAACGCCTCGGTGACCGCCTTCACGGCGTCCTGCTGCCACGCACCGTCCTCGAGGTTGTCGATGTTCTTCAACACCTCGTTGCCGCCGTGCTTGGCCACCATCGGGTTGAACACCGAGACCATGTAGCCGGGGTACTGCCCTTGGTAGATCCACAGCGGGATGCCCTTGGCCTTGGTCTTCGGCGCGAGCGCCATCAGATCGTCCCAGGTCTCCGGCGCCTCCCAGCCGTTCTCCTCGAACAGCTTCGCGTCGTGCCAGAGCCCGTTGATGTTCAGCGCGTACGGGATGCCGAAGGGCTTCTCGTCGAAGACCAACGGGTCGAGGGCGCCGTCTATCAGCGTCTCGCCGACCGTCTTGCCCTTGCTGTCCCAGGCGGGTGCCTCGAGGAGCTGGGTCATGTCGGTGAGCTGGCCCTGGTTGACGAGGGTCGCCGTGTCGAGGTCCTGCGCCCCGGAGTTGTCGAGCACGTCCGGCGGGTTGCCGTTGACGAAGCGCGGCTGCATCTGCGGCGTGATGTCCTGGGTGCCGAGGTGTTTGACCTCTGCTCCGTAGCGCTTGTGGTACATCGACTCGTGGAACTTGGCGTACTCGTCGCTGAAGCCGCCCTTGAAGATCACGACGTCGAGCATCGCCTTGGGGTCGACACCGAAGGGGTTCTTGGGGTCGACCTTGCCCTTGGGCTTGGTCGTCGGCGCGGTGGAGCTGCCGCCACCACCCGTCGCGCAGGCGCCGAGCAGCGACGACCCTCCCGCGGCTGCGGCGAGGAGCGCGGCGCGACGCAGGAGCTCACGGCGTTCGAACCCTGCGGACGTGTGGCGGTTGGTCATCGTGCCTCCTGGCTCCGAGCGGTGGGCCACGGCCGCTGGACGAGGCCTCG
Organism: uncultured Actinomycetota bacterium; assembly: GCA_963721745.1. Taxonomy (GTDB): domain Bacteria; phylum Actinomycetota; class Actinomycetes; order Propionibacteriales; family Actinopolymorphaceae; genus Thermasporomyces. The sequence goes on from CAVRKO010000015.1 coordinate 482,418, forward strand.
GGTGGTGGTGACCCGCTGATCCTGCGCGGCCGGCGGGGCAGGCAGGTGCCTGGCCTCGCGCCAAGGGCTCCACGGGTGCGTGGAGTGCGAGCAGACTAGTGCGACCAAATCCGCGCAACAAGGGTTTACGGCGCGCCATCGCCGAGTCGTAACTTTCATGCGAGGGTGCTCGCACGGTGGTGCCCGGCCCGTCGCGTGCACCATCTGCCGGGACGATCCGGCATGCTGGAGCGAGGAGATCGTGTCGAGTGCCGGGCGGAGAACGCAGATGACCCTTCCCACCGTCGTCACCCTCGGCGATGTCGCGCGGCACGCCGGGGTTTCGCTCGCCACCGCTTCACGGGTACTCAACGGCAGCACCCGACGCGTCAACGAGGACCTGCGAGCCGTGGTGCTCGAGGCCGCCGACGAGCTCGGCTACACACCGAACGTCCACGCCCAGGCAGTGGCGCGCGGGACGAGCTCCACGGTCGGCCTCATCGTCCACGACATCGCCGACCCCTACTTCTCCGCGATTGCCTCGGGTGTCATGCGGGTGGCCGACGAACGCGGGCTGATCGTCACGCTCGGCACGACGTCCCGCAACCCCAACCGCGAGGTGCAGTACGTCGCCATGCTGCGGGCGCAACGGGCCCGCGCGGTGATCCTCGCCGGCAGCCGCGTCGCGGACAAGGAGCAGACCGACCGGCTGGCCAAGGAGGTCATGGCGTTCCGCCGCGCCGGCGGGCACATCGCCTGCGTCAGCCAGCACAAGCTGCCCGCCGACACGGTGCTGCCCGAGAACCGCGCGGGCGCCCGGGAGCTCGCGATCCGCCTGGCCGAGCTCGGGCACCGACGATTCGGGGTGCTCGCCGGTCCGCGGCTGATGCTGACCGCCCGCGACCGACTGGCCGGCTTCAAGGCCGGTCTTTCCGAGAAGGGGATCCAGGTCGCCCCCGAAGCGCTGATCGAGGGCGCGTTCACCCGCGACGGCGGCTACGAGGCGGCCCGCGAGCTCATCGCCCGGCGGCTCGGTGTCACCTGCGTGTTCGCCGTCAACGACGTCATGGCGGTGGGCGCGATGGCGGCCTGCCGCGAACAGGGCGTCGACGTCCCGCACGACCTGTCCATCGCCGGCTTCGACGACATCGAGACACTCCGCGACCTCGTACCACCCCTCACCACCGTGCGCCTCCCGCTGGAGCAGATGGGCATCCGTGCGGGTGAGCTCGCCCTGGAGGTGGACGCACCGGTGAAGGAGCGGCTGGTACGCGTACGCGGCGAGGTCGTCCTCCGCGAGAGCACCCGCAAGCTCCGCACGTAGGACGCCGGCGCCGCGCGGGCGGTGGGTCCCACACGGTTCGTGCCGCCGCGCGGCTGGCGGCGCCACACGACGGGCGCGTCCTGCGCCATGATCATGAACCTTCCGGGGCGCCATAGCCGCCTGGAAGTTTCATGATCACCAGTGAGGGCGGCGCCGCGCGGGGCTCCTCCGCTAGCCTGCGGCGCATGGTCGCTCCCGCTCCCCGTCGCCCGTCCGTGGTCCTCGCGATGTCGCCCGGCAACCTGCCGCGACTGTTCGACGATCCGCTCCGGGAGCGGCTCGGCGCGCTGGCCGATATCGACCTCGGCCTCGTTCTCACCAACTTCTCGACGCCCGAGGCCGCCGAGGCGCTGCGTACGGCCGAGGTCCTCCTGACCTGCTGGGGCTGCCCCCGCCTCGACGCCCAGGTCCTCGCGGCGGCGCCCGACCTCCGGGCCGTGGTGCACTCGGCCGGATCGGTCAAGAACCTGGTCACCGACGCCTGCTGGCAGCGGGGCGTACGCGTCTCCAACGCGGTCGCGGCCAACGCGGTGCCGGTGGCGGAGTACACCGTGGCGATGATCGTGCTCGCCGGGAAGCGCGCCTTCCAGATCCAGGCCGCCTTCCGCGGCGACGCCACCAAGCGCGGCTGGGCCGACCTCCATCCCGGCCTCGGCAACTACGGCACCACCGTCGGCATCGTCGGCGCCTCCCACGTCGGTCGGCGCGTCATCGACCTGCTGCGCTCCTACGACATGGAGGTGCTGCTGGCCGACCCCACCCTCGAAGATGCGGCCGCCGACGCGCTCGGCGTCCGCCTGGTCGCGCTCGACCACCTCGTCCAGGCGTCCGACGTCGTGAGCATCCACGCGCCGGACATCCCGGAGACCCACCACCTGTTCGACGCCCGCCGGATCGCGCTGATGCGGCCCGGCGCGACGCTGATCAACACCGCACGCGGCCGCCTGGTCGACACCGGCGCGCTCACCGCCGAGCTCGTGAGCGGGCGGATCAGCGCCGTCCTCGACGTCACCGACCCCGAACCGCTCCCGGCCGACTCGCTCCTCTTCGGCCTGCCGAACGTCGTGCTCACCCCGCACATCGCCGGCTCACTCGGCAACGAGATCCGCCGGATGGGTGCGCTCGCGGTCGACGAGCTCGAGCGGTACGCACGGGGCGAGGAGTTCGCCTACCCCGTCCGACCCGAGCGGCTCGCCGTCCTGGCCTAGTGGCCTGAGTCAGAACACAGAACACCTGGGCCTGCTCACCCACGCGGCGGACCGCCCTCACCGGACCGCGGCGAACGCCGCGTCGATGAGCCCGCGCCAGACGAGACCGACCTCGGAGAAGCCCGCGGCACGCAGGAAGCCCAGATGGGTGACGTACGCGGGCAGCGTGTCGGTCTGGTGTGGGGTCGCAAAGACCGTGTCGCGTTCGACCACCGCGTCGGCGAGCTCCGGAGCCTCCCGTGCGGCGTCCCACCAGCCCTGCCAGGTGTGGACCACTCCGCCGGCGTACAGCTCCTCCCGCCGGGACCGCTGCTGCTCCTCGATCCTCGCGGTCAACGCGGGGAGCCCGGGATCCGCCATGTGGTCCGCGTTGCAGAAGACCCCTCCCTCGCGGAGCACGCCGGCGATCTCGCCATAGAGCACCGCCAGCCGTTCCTCGGTCAGCCAGTGCAACGCCGTCGCGGTGAGCACGGCATCGAACTCCCCGCGTACGGCGTGCCGCCAGCCGGGCGCGGCGAGGTCGGCGGATGCCAGCGTCACCCGGTCATCGCCCTCGAAGGTGCCTCGTGCGATCCGCAGCAGCGCCGGGTCGATGTCGACGGCCACGCTCGTGGCGTGCGGGAGCCTCGCGAGGAGGCGCCGGGTGATCGAACCCGTGCCGCAGGCGAGGTCGAGCACGCGTGGCTTCGGACCGCAGGCTGCCTCCACGACGTCGAGGAGTGCGGCGAACCGCTGCTCCCGGTCGGGCAGGTACGCCTCCTGTTGGGCGTCCCAAGTGCGCTGCCACTCGTTCCAGTCCATCGATCGACGCCTTCCTCGGACCTGGTGATGTAATGGGTATCATTGATTAGTAGTAATTACACTCTAAACCTCGTTCGGTAAGGTGCACAAGTGGACTTTCTCGCTTACGCCGAGCGGGCCGCCGATCTCGTCAACGCGGTCCTGGAGGACGATGACGACCTCCGCTCGTTCCTTCGCGACCGTCCGTGGCTGGCCGAGCGCGTGACGCCGGCCGATGCCCGAGCGCTGCGGCGGCTCCAGCGCGACCTGCGGCCGGCGTTCGAGGCGGAGGAGGCTGACCACCACGACGTCGTACGCCGCCTCAACGAGCTCCTCGAACGGCATCCGGTCTCGCCCTTCATCTCCGGCCACGACGCCCAGAGCTGGCACCTGCACGTGGCCGAGCGGGAGTCGTCGGTGGCCGAGACGCTCGCGGCCGAAGGCCTGATGGGCATGGCGATCGTGGTGTGCGACCTCGGCGCGGACCGGTTCGGTGTGTGCGCGGCGGCGCGCTGCTCCCGGGTTTTCGTCGACACCTCGCCCAACCGGTCGCGGCGGTACTGTTCGGAGCGGTGCTCGTCGCGCGCCAACGTCGCGGCGTTCCGGGCTCGGCGCAGGGCCGCCGCCGTGGCCGGCGACAAATCCGGCTGATCAACCCGGTCCTGGCCGATCAACCCGATCGGCTGATCAACCGGTCCCGGCGCGCCCCGTCGGCGGGCCGGAACATCGCGTGCTTGCCCGTGGTTGGACACTGGAGTTTCCCGACGAGTCTCCCGGAGATCGTGTGAACGACGGCCCGCTCATCGTCCAGTCCGACAAGACACTCCTGCTCGAAGTGGGACATCCCGACGCCGGCGACGCCCGCAAGGCGATCGCGCCGTTTGCCGAGCTCGAGCGCGCACCGGAGCACGTCCACACGTACCGGCTCACGCCGCTCGGTCTCTGGAACGCGCGCGCCGCGGGCCACGATGCCGAGCAGGTGGTCGACACGCTGCTCCGCTTCAGCAGGTACGCCGTACCCCACGCTCTTCTCGTCGACGTCGCCGACACGATGGCGCGCTACGGCCGGCTCCGGCTCGACAACAATCCGACCCACGGGCTCGTCCTCGTCACGACCGACCGGCCGGTGCTCGAGGAGGTCCTGCGCAGCGCGAAGCTCAAGCCGATGCTCGGCGCCCGGGTCGACCCCGACACGGTCGTGGTCCACCCGTCCGAACGCGGGCACGTCAAGCAGGCGCTGCTCAAGCTCGGCTGGCCGGCCGAGGACCTCGCCGGGTACGTCGACGGCGAGGCGCACCAGATCGATCTGGAAGAGGACGGCTGGTCGCTGCGGCCCTACCAGTCGCAGGCGGCGGAGTCGTTCTGGCACGGTGGTTCCGGCGTCGTCGTCCTCCCCTGCGGTGCGGGCAAGACCCTCGTCGGCGCGGCCGCGATGGCACACGCGAAGGCGACCACGCTGATCCTCGTCACCAATACCGTGGCGGCCCGGCAGTGGAAGGACGAGCTGGTCCGCCGGACGTCCCTCACCGAGGACGAGATCGGTGAGTACTCCGGCTCGCGCAAGGAGATCCGGCCCGTCACGATCGCGACGTACCAGGTGATGACGACCCGACGTAAGGGCGCCTACACCCACCTCGAGCTGTTCGGCGCCCGCGACTGGGGCCTCGTCGTCTATGACGAGGTGCACCTGCTGCCGGCGCCCATCTTCCGGATGACGGCCGACCTGCAGGCCCGGCGCAGGCTCGGGTTGACGGCAACGCTCGTCCGCGAGGACGGCCGTGAGGGCGACGTGTTCAGCCTGATCGGGCCCAAGAGGTACGACGCACCGTGGAAGGACATCGAGGCGCAGGGCTGGATCGCACCCGCGGACTGTGTCGAGGTGAGGGTCACGCTGACGGACGCCGAACGCATCACCTACGCCACGGCCGACACCGACGAGCGCTACCGCCTCGCGTCCACGACCGACACGAAGTCCCGCGTCGTCGAACGCCTCGCCGCCCAGCACCATGGCGAGCCCACGCTGGTGATCGGGCAGTACATCGACCAGCTCGACGACCTCGCCGCGCGCCTCGACGCACCGATCATCAAGGGCGAGACGACCGTCCGCGAACGCCAGCGGCTGTTCGAGGCGTTCCGTACCGGCGAGATCTCGCTGCTCGTCGTCTCCAAGGTGGCGAACTTCTCCGTCGACCTGCCCGAGGCGGCGGTCGCGATCCAGGTGTCGGGGACGTTCGGCTCACGGCAGGAGGAGGCGCAGCGGCTCGGCCGGCTGCTCCGGCCGAAGCACGACAAGCGGGCGGCGCGGTTCTACGCGGTCGTGTCGCGGGACACGGTCGACCAGGACTTCGCCGCGCACCGGCAGCGGTTCCTTGCGGAGCAGGGGTACGCCTATCGCATCATCGACGCCGACGACGTACTCTCCGGCGAGCTGCCGAGTTAGCCGGAGGACCCTTCACGCAAGGCGGGCTCGCCGTTCGTTGGACAAAGGGTCCCTTCATGCCGACCTATGAGATGAAGGGACCTGGATGCAGGGCGGCCGGCTGCCCGTTGGACAAAGGGTCCGTCGATGCAGGGCGGCTCGCCGTCCCCGTTGGACAAAGGGTCGCTTCATGCGGACCTATGAGGTGAAGGGACCCTTCACGCAAGGGCACACCACCGCCCCGTCTGCGTGAAGGGTCCCTTCGTCCAAAGGCCCGCCCCCACTCACCACCTAGCAGCGCGGGATCGGGCTCGAGAAGCCCGGCCGACCCGGGGTGTTGGTGAACCCGTCCGGAATCCACACACCGGTGTCGAGTTTGTCCCAGACCGAGCTGTTCGCGACCAGCTGACCTGACCGTTGGCAGCTGATGTACGCCAGTCCGCCGCGCAGGATCGTCCCGACGGCCGGGTACGCCAGGCTCGGCCCCTCCCGCGTCTCGAGCCGGTCGGTGTTCACCGTGAACGGCAGGCGGCACTTCGGGATCGGCGGCGACCAGGTCTGGTTGCTGGCGGTGTTCACGTGCAGGTCGCTGACATAGGTCCCGTCGGTCAGCTTGTCCCAGATCCTTGTCGTACCGACGCGTTGCGCCCAGATCTGGCAGACGATCGGCAGGGTCGCGCCCGCCGGGTAGACCCGCACCGACGCCGACGCGGTGGTCGGCGCCGCCCTGGCGACCAGGCCGGTGGCCGCGGTGGCCTGGTGCACGAACCGGACCGTGCTGAGCGGACCGTCGATGACGTCGCTGTCGATCTCGATGCTGCGGCCGCCCCACGTCTCCGTGTGCGGACCGCGGTACTGCTTGAGCCGCTGGTGCGTACCCCACTGGCTGTCGGGAGCCTCGGGTTCGCCCCACACCGAGGCAACGCCGTTCCAGCGCGCGATCCAGATCGCGTCGGGGCGTACGAATGTGCCCGAGGTGTACGCGTTCGACAGGTCCCGGATCCCCGAGGTCGCGCTGGAGTAGACACCGGACAGGTACCCCGAGTCGTGCAGCCGCTTCGTCCACGCGCTGAGGAAGTCGAGCACGATGGTGCGGCAGCCCGCGTCGTTGGTGTTGTACGACTCCATGTCGTAGTAGATCGCGGTGCCTTCCTCCAGGCCGAACCCCTGCGCGCGGATGATCGCGTCACGGGCCGCGTCGGTGCCCTGCTGGGCGACGTTCGTGGGTCGGATCGGGCCGAGGTCGTCCTGGAACGCACAGGGCGCCTGGCGCCCGACGTAGATCGGCAGCATCCGCCAGCCGGCCTTGGCGTTGGCCTCCACCCACGCGCGGGAGAGGTTGCCGTCGGGGCAGGCCCGGTTCACGCCGCCGATGTAGATGCCGACGCTCCGGTACGACGACGCGAGCCAGGCGCGCAGGGTCGCCGTCGAGGGCGCCGAGCAGGTGTCGAAGCCCCGGCCGAGGTACCGCGAGGTCGAGCCACCGGCCGGGAAGGTCGCCGGGTCGGACAGCGCGGGCTCGAGCGTGGGAGTGGGAGCAGTGGCGTACGGCGTCTCCCGCGTAGGACCGGAGTAGCTGGCGTTTCCGAGGACGGTGCCGACGGCGGCGACGTCACCTTCGCGCTCGCCGTACACGACGGTGACGGCAAGCCCGGTGCCGGTCAGCGCGTACGTCGTCTCGAGACTGGCGTCGATGGCTCCTTCTGCGTCAGGGGTTCCGCCGGTGGACCCGTCCGGCGCCTCGAGCACCGGGGAGCCGAGTGGTGCCGGCGATGCCACCGTGTCGGGGTCGGCGGGCGCCACGAGCAGGCCCGGTGCCCGTCCGACGGCATGCGCGGGACAGCGCTGCTCGGTACCCGGCGTGCCGAGGTAGACCGCCGACTGGTCGAAGCGCACGCAGGTCTCCGGCTCGGCCTCCAGGTCGTGTACGGCCCAGGTCGCGGGTACGTCGAGCCGCAGCCCGCGGTAGGTGACCGTCCTGGTTTGAGCGGCCAACCCGGCACCGCTGCCGGGCGCCGGCGCCGCGGACGCGGTCGCTCCCGACGTGGCGTCGTCCGACTCGGCCGGTGCCGGCGCGGCCGACGAGGCCACGGCGTAGGGCCCGAGAAGCATGCCCCCCGTGGTCGCCAATGCGAGACCGAGACGCACGCGGGACCTACCCCGGCGGCTGCGCTCCCGTACGACTCGCTCCACTGCTGTGAACACCGTCTGCCCCCTTCGAGACCGACGCGTTCGATCGCCAGTGCCCCACGAGGCGTGAGTGGTGCTGCGCCGAGTGGGACGGCCGGCGGAGTGCCCGGTCCGCACCGTGCGGAGGACCCCCAGCTGACCACACTGTGCGACGAATCGCGACGTAGCGTCACCAGGAGCATCACCGCCCGATCAGTCCGCTACACGGAAGAGGCGTCATCACAATGGAGCCATTCGCTCAACATCGGCCGACACAAGCCTCGTCTCGGGACCCCTGCCGCCCGGAGCGGCGCAGCCGGTCAGGACGACAGGAGCTCGATCTCGATCATCGGTGCCGCGCGGACGAGCTCGTCGAGATCCGCCTGCGTGCGGTACCACCCGGTCTGCGGATCGGCGAACACCCGGCGACGGAGTTCCGGGTCCCGGATCGGGCGGGCGAGCGCTGGAAGGTCCACGCCAGCGACGTGGAGGGTGACCCTCGGGTCGGCGAGGACGTTGGCGTACCAGTCCCGCGGGCCAGGCGTACCCGTGATGACGAACCGGCCGTCCACCCGGAACCACCAGATCTCCACCCGCAGGGGCCGACCGCTGCGGCGGCCACGGCTGGTGAGGTCGACGGTCCTGTGCGCGGCCAGGTCGGCAGGGTCGATCATGGCCCGCACCGTACGACCTGAAGGGCGCGTGAGGTCAAGGCACCTCTGACGCAGCGGCCCTGAAGGCGGCCCTGAAAAAGCAGTCGATCCGTGGGCCCGCCGAGTGTTAGCCTGCTGGGCCGTTTCCGTCGCCGCCCTCCAACGCCGCCCCCTTCAACGCCGTATTCGAACTCAGCTGTCGTCGCGGCCACTCGTCGCCACCTCGCCGCCACCTCGTCCCCGTCCGGTCGCAGCGCGTCGCGCAGGACCCGGGCCCCGTCGACTCTCTCCCGTACGCCCCGATCCCGCTGATCTCACCGCGGACTCCCACAGGCGGAGGTCACATGCCCACCCACGAGACAGTCGAGCCACCGGATACCAAGCCGGACTCCGATCCCGAGTCCCCCGCCGGTCCCGCCAATCCCGCCGATCCCGCCGACCCCGTCCTGGACGCCGAGCGCACCCATCTCGCCGACTCCCGCGCGGCGCTTCGCCGGATGCGCGAGCGTACGGAGTCACTCGAGGCGCACGGCGCCAACGCGGTCTCTGTCGAGTACCTCAAGGCGGCCCTCTACCACCGGGCGAAAGCGCTCGCCGACGATCCCGCGACGCCGCTCTTCTTCGGCCGCGTCGACTATGCCGACGGCTTCGGACCGACGACCGGCCGGGCCGAACACTTCTACATCGGCCGCCGGCACGTCAGCGACAGCGAGGGCGACCCGATGGTCGTCGACTGGCGGGCGGACGTCTCGCGGCCGTTCTACCGCGCCACCCGTACGGCCTCGCTCGGCGTCCAGCTCCGCCGGCGGTTCGGGTTCTCGCACGGCACGCTGACGGCGTACGAGGACGAGCACCTCGCCGACCCGCAGGAAGCCGGACACGACAGCGAGATCCTCGAGACCGAGATCGAGCGCCCGCGGATCGGACCGATGCGCGACATCGTGGCCACCATCCAGCCCGAGCAGGACGAGATCGTCCGCGCCGACCTGTCCGGAACGGTCTGCGTGCAGGGTGCGCCGGGCACCGGCAAGACCGCCGTCGGCCTCCACCGCGCCGCCTACCTCCTCTATGCGCACCGCGACCAGCTCCGTCGTCAAGGCGTCCTGGTCGTCGGGCCCAACGACTCCTTCCTGCGCTACATCGGCGACGTACTCCCCGCCCTCGGTGAGATCGACGCCCGGCAGAGCACCGTGGCCGAGCTCGTCGGCGGGCTCCGGATCCGGGCCGAGGACCCCGCCGACGTCGCGACCCTCAAGGGCGACCCGCGGCTGGCCGAGGTCCTGCGCCGGGCCCTCTGGTCGCATCTGCGGGAACCCTCCGAGGGCCTGGTCGTGCCGCGGGGCGCACGCCGGTTCCGGGTGCCGGCGTACGAAGCCGCGGAGATCCTCGCCGGCCTCCGCAGCCGCGGTGTCCGCTACGGCGCCGGCCGGGCGATGCTCCCCCAGCGCCTCGCGCACTCGATCCTGCTGCGCATGGAGGCCGACGGCGACTCCCCCGACGACCGCGTGCAGGCGGCGGTCGCCCGGAGCAAGCCGGTGAAGGCGTACGCCGACGCCCTCTGGCCCGCCGTCGACCCACTCCGGTTGGTGTTCCAGCTGCTCTCCGATCCCGCCTTCCTCGCCGCGCAGGCCGACGGCCTGCTGGACGCCACCGAGCAGGAGCGGCTGCTCTGGCCGAAGCCGCCCCGGTCGGCGGGGTCCGCCCGCTGGACGGTCGCCAACGCGGTCCTCGTCGACGAGGTCACCGACCTGGTGGACCGGACGCCGAGCCTGGGCCACGTGGTTCTCGACGAGGCGCAGGACCTGTCGCCGATGCAGCTGCGTTCGGTCGGACGGCGGTGCTCCACCGGGTCGGCCACCGTCCTCGGCGACCTGGCCCAGGCCACCACACCGTGGGCGACGCGCGACTGGACCGACGCGCTCACCCACCTCGGCAAGCCGGACGCCCACGTCGAGGAGCTGACGAAGGGCTTCCGGGTGCCCGCCGACGTGATCGCGTACGCCGCCCGGTTGCTCCCGCACATCGCACCGACGCTCGCGCCGCCGTCGTCGGTCCGGCGCACACGGGGCGACCTGGTCGTGAGCGAGGTCGGGTCCGTGGTGCCGGCCGCTCTCGACGGACTCCGTACGGCTCTGGCCCGTGACGGCTCCGTCGGGCTGGTCGCCGCCGATGCGCGGATCCGCGCGTTCGGCACCGCGCTCGAACGCGCCGGCATCCCGTACGCCGTCCTCGGCGACGAGGACGACGTGGACGCCCGGCTCGACGTCGTACCCGCCTCGCTCGTGAAGGGCCTCGAGTTCGACCATGTGGTCGTCGTGGAGCCGGCCGAGATCGTGGCCGCCGAACACGACGAGGTGACCGGACTCCGCCGCCTGTACGTCTGCCTCACCCGCGCCGTCACCTCCCTGCAGGTCGTACACGGCGAGCCGCTGCCGGCGCCACTCGCCGGCTGACTGACGCGCCCACCCGGCCGCGTGCCGTCCCCAACCGGTCTATCCACAGGCGGCAGATCAACTTCTCGGCGGCACCCCGATCCGTGCCAGGATCGAGACCGGAGGTGACGCGTGAGTGATGATCTGAACCTCTCGACCGGAAGCATCCAGGGGCTTCTCGACGACACCAGGCGGGCGCTCGAACGCATGAGCACGCCGCCGGCGCCGGGCACCGACCCGTCCGGCGAGCCCACCGAGCCCCTCCGCGGCGACGGCGAGTCCGCCGACGGCAGGGCGCGAGCGGTAGCCGTGACGCCCGGTCGCATCGAGACCCTCGAGGTCAATCCCCGACTCATGCGCGACGGCTCCGAAGCCGTCTGCGAGGCGATCGCCGAAGCCGTCAACGCCGCGCTCGAAGACCTTCAGACCAAGGCGGTCCAGGGTGCCGCGACCATCGACCCCCAGCAGCTCTCCGGCGAGCTCGAACGAATCCAGGAGGAGTCGCTCGACAGCGCGCGGTCGATGATGGCCGTGCTGCAGGACGCGATGGCCCGCATCGACCGGAGGACGTGAGGCATGGGCAAGGAGTTCGATCCCGGGCAGATCCGTTCGGCGGCCAAGGACCTCGCCCGGACTGCCGGTGACCTCGACCAACAGATCGACGACTTCCTCGACGAGACCAAGGACATCGGCGAGGCCTGCGGTGACGCCGAGCCGATCGGCATGCTGCTCGGCGCCAGCTATGCCGCGGCAGAGGAGGTCATCGTCGAGGGGCTCGCCTCGGTCGTCGAGGGATTCGAGGACTTCGCGGCCAAGCTCGAAGTGGTGGCCGGCCGCGACGAACTGGGAGAGCAGGGCAACAAGGACGCCGTCGAATCGGTGGGGTTGTGAGGTCATGGCACGCGGTCTCGACCTGCCTGACGCACTCGTCACCCTGCTGAGTGACCTCGGCTACCTCTGGCCGGACGCCGACGAGGTGCGCCTCATGCAACTCGGCCAGGCGTGGGTGGGGTTGCAGTCCAAGCTCGAAGGTTTCGCCACCGACGCCCAGAAGGCCGCCGAACGCGTGTGGACGCACAACAAGGGCGACGACATCGACGCGTTCAAGGCCGCGTGGGCCGAGGCCGAGAACGCCCTCGACACGCTGCAGAAGGACGCTGACGGCGTGCCGGTGGTCGGCGCGATCATCCTGGTCTGCGCGCTCGTCGTGCTGATGTTGAAGATCTGGGTCATCGTCCAGCTCGTCCTGCTGGCCATCGCGATCGCGCAGGCCATCGCCACGGCCGCCATCACCTTCGGCGCCTCCCTGCTCGAGATCCCGGTCTTCAAGGAGATCTTCGGCAGGATCATCAACCTGCTGATCAGCCGGGCGCTGGTGATCCTCCTTGGCTAAGACACGAGTGCTCAAGGGACTAGCCCGCACCGCCAAGGGCAAGGTCGCCGCCGGCGCCAAGAAGGTCGTCCCCAAGGCCAAGAAACTCCGGCAGCAGCATCCGACGGCAGGCGTTCCGCGCCGGCCGCCAGCGCCACGCCCGAACGCGACTGACCAGAAGCTCAAGAACTACATTGATAACCTGTGGCACGGCAGCACCAGCCCCAACCGCCTCGGCGACGGCACGACGTTCGATGCGCTGCGCAACGAGATCCGCACCGGACGTCCTACCGGACCGCCACCCGGACGGTGGCACTTCGAGAAGGCTGCCCAGACCGCGAAGGACATCAAAAACTGGCTGGACGGCCCTGGCCGCAACGCCTCGGCCGCTGACCGGCAGATCGCAGAGGACCTCCTGCGCCGATTCCGGGACGCTTACAGAGGATGATGATGTCGCATCGCACCGAGGCTTTCGTCGAACGGTTGGCAGATTCGGTTCCGCCCCTTCGAGAGATGCTCGCCGACAACAAGCAACGGCACGGCGCACAGGCGCCACGTGCCTTCCTCCGTACCGTGGCGCAGGTACTCCCCAGCCGGTACTTCGGCGGCGACCCGGTGACAGCTGACGAATACCGCCGAGTCCTCGACTTCCTCGATCACGAGTTCGGCAAGGACGACGAGATCGACACCCTGATCGCCGAGTCCTTTCTCGCGCACCTGCCGGCTCCCGACGACTTTCGCGCCAAGGCTCTCGAGCTGCTCGGTCCCGCACTCCGCGCCGAGCTCGACCGCCAGCGCCGTGGCGAGGGTATCCCGGTCCGGTCACCGGAGAAGGAGCTCGTGCGACGGCTCGTCGAGGCGGAGCCGTCGCTGCAAGAGGTGCTTCGCGCACATCTGGACTTCTCGGGCGAGCTGCTTCCGCACCCCTTCATGGCCGACGTCACGCGCAAGGTCGTGGAGTGGTCCCGATCCGGCGACGACGCCGACCTGGCCCGCATGCGGGCAGTGCTCCAGTTCCTGGACACGGAGTTCGGCCGTGACTTCCTGGTCGACGAACTGATCGCGGTGTCGTTCATCGAAAATCTCCGCGCGGATGGCGAGCCAGGTCACGAGATCGTGGCTGCCCTCGGGCCGAAGCTCCGCGCGGAGTTCGACCGGCAGCGCTCGCCGTGAGGTACTTCGACAAGCTCGGCGAGATCGAGCCTGGCCAACGCAACGTCGATGCTCTCGAGCGCATCGACAACAGGTGGCGTTGATCGAGACCGCCTGGTGCCAGTGCCAAGCCGTCAACAGACCTGAGAACGAGAAGGGCGTCGATGTCCACACGCGTCGTGCAGAAGCTGCATCACCGGGTCGCCGTGGCCGCCGTCGTCGACGCCTACTCCGAGCTGACCCGGCTGGTCACGTCGCTCGACGAGGCGGACTTCCTGCGCGCGACGCACTGCTCCGGCTGGGCGGTGTGCAACGTCGTCTTCCACGTGCTGCTGGACGCGCAACGCGCGCTCGTGGCGTTCGGCACTCCGAGCAGCAAGCCTCCGAGCACCGACCACGTGGCGTACTGGCGGGACTGGGCAACCCATCGGGACGACGACGCCGCCGCCGCGCATGCCAGGTTCGTACGCGTCGGCGCCGCGGCCTACTCCGATCCCGCGTCGCTCGTCGGGCACTGGCAGGCGACCGCACAGGCGGTGGTCCACACCGTCGGGCAGGTCCCGGGTTCGGACCTTCTCACGACCCAGGGCCACTCGTTCACCGCCACCGATCTCCTCGGCACCCTCGCCGTCGAGGCGACCATCCACCATCTCGACCTGCTGCGCGAGCTCCCCGGCAAGCCCGAGCCGCGACCCGGCGCCGTCCAGCTCTCCGTCGACGTCCTTGACGCGCTCCTCGGCGAGTCGGTCGAGCGGCCCGCCTGGGACGACCTCACCTGGCTGCTCAAGGGCAGCGGCCGGATTCCGCTCACCCCCACCGAACGCAAGGCTCTCGGCCCGACCTCCGCACGCTTCCCCCTGCTCGGATGACACGCTGACCAGATGAACGTGCAGGATCCCGCCGATCCGGACCTCCTCCTCCAGCGGTGGAACGCCCTCGTCCCCAGGGCCGGCGATCTCGGCCAGGATCTCCTCGCCCGTTACTCAGAGCCGGCTCGCCACTACCACGACCTGCGGCACCTGGCGGAGGTGCTCGACCGGATCGACGCGCTCGCGTCGTACGCCCACGATCCCGACGTCGTACGCCTCGCTGGATGGTTCCACGATGCGGTCTACGACAGCCACCGCGGCGACAACGAGGATGCGTCCGCGCGCATGGCCGCGCAGGTCCTGCCACCCCGCGGGCTGACGCAGGACCGCGTCGAGGAGGTGGCAAGACTCGTCCGGCTGACCGCGAGCCACGACCCGGATCCCGGCGACCCCGACGGCCAGGTGCTCTGCGACGCCGACCTGGCCATCCTGGCGGCCGGTCCCGAACGCTACGGCGAGTACGCCGCAGGCGTACGGGCGGAGTACGCCCACGTCGACGACGACGCGTTCCGCCGTGGCCGGGCCGCCGTCCTGGACGCGCTCCTCGGCCACGACCAGCTCTTCCACACCCTCCAGGGCCAGGCATGGGAGCAGCGCGCCCGGCACAACCTGGCGGCCGAGATCGTTCTTCTCCGCGGCTGAGTCACCGCCCCAACATTGCGCAAACCTGAGCTGAGCGACCTGTTGTCGCGCAGGTTCGGGCATTAGGCTGGCGAACCGTGATTCTTCCCAAGCCACAGCGCCTCTCCTCGCTCGACGGGTCGTTCCGCCTCACGAGCGAAGCCACGATCCGGGCCGACGAGGCCGCCGGACCCGCAGCTGCCGCCCTGCGGCGGGCTCTCCGCCCAGCAACCGGCTTCCCGCTCGAACCCGCCGCGGACGGCGAGCCAGCCGCGATCACGCTGTCCGTCGATCCCGATCGACTCGGCCCCGAGGCGTACACCCTCACGGTGACGCCGGATCACATCGAGATCACCGGCGGCGACTCGGCCGGCGCGTTCTACGGAGTGCAGTCGCTGCGCCAGCTGCTGCCGGCCGAGGCGTTCGCCACCGGGCCCGCCCGGACCGAGCGTGAGTGGGAGGTCCCGGCCGTCACGGTGGCCGACCAGCCCCGGTTCGGCTGGCGCGGCACAATGCTCGACGTCGGGCGGCACTTCATGCCGAAGGAGTTCGTCCTCCGCCTGATCGACCTGCTCGCCCTGCACAAGCTCAACGTCTTCCACTTCCACCTGACCGAGGACCAGGGGTGGCGGCTCGCGATCGAGAAGTACCCGCGGCTGACCGAGGTCGGAGCGTGGCGTACGGAGACCCTCATCGGGCACGCCCGGCGCCCCGAGAGCGAGCACACCTTCGACGGCATCCCCCACGGCGGTTTCTACACCCAGGACGACATCCGCGAGATCGTGTCGTACGCCGCCGAACGTTTCATCACCGTCGTGCCCGAGATCGACATGCCCGGCCACATGCTGGCCGCCATCACCGCCTACCCCGAGCTGGGCAACGGCATCAAGCCGGCGGAGGTCTGGCGGCGCTGGGGCGTCAGCGAGCAGGTGCTGAACGTCGAGGAATCCACGCTCGACTTCTGCCGTGACATCCTGGCCGAGGTGATGCAGCTGTTCCCGAGCCCGCTGATCCATTGCGGCGGCGACGAGTGCCCGAAGGCGGAGTGGAAGGCGAGTCCGGCCGTGCAGGCCAGGATCAAGGCGCTGGGCCTGGCCGACGAGGACGAGCTGCAGGCGTGGTTCACCGGTGAGCTGGCGGCCTATCTCGCCGAGAACGGCCGCCGCTTCGTCGGCTGGGACGAGGTCCTCGAGGGCGGCGGGCCGGCCAGACTCCCCGACGACGTGGTGGTCATGTCGTGGCGGAGCGAGGAGGGCGGCATCGAGGCCGCCCGCGGTGGGCTGGACGTCGTGATGGCACCCTGCCAGTACGTCTACTTCGACTACTACCAGAGCGGCGACCACGAGACGGAGCCCCTGGCGATCGGCGGGAACCTGCCGCTGGAGACGGTCTACGGGTACCGCCCGATCCCGGGCGAGCTCGACGCGAACGCCGCCCGGCACGTGCTGGGTTCGCAATGCCAGCTCTGGACGGAATACGTGCCGAACGTCGAGCATGCGGAGTACATGCTGTTCCCGCGGCTGTGCGCGTTCGCCGAAGCCGTCTGGCGTGACGAGTCCGCCGGTGTGGACGACTACGCGACGTTCCTCGACCGGCTCCGCCCGCACCTGGCCCGGCTCGACGCCCTCGGGGTCAACTACCGCGCCCTGGACTGAGCGGTCAGCTGGCCCGGTGCTTCCGGCGACGCAGGCCGGCGGTGACGATGCGGGCCACCAGTTCGCGGCTGGTCACCGGGGTCGCCCCCGCGGCCACCATGTCGTCGTACCGCTCCTGCGGCACGTCGTAGTGGTCGCGGTGGAAGCCGCGCTCGGGCACGCCCACGCGCCGCGCGAACTCGTGCAGTTCCTCGAACGACACGTCGCTCACGAGGTGCGACCAGAGCCGTCCGCGGGCGGGCCAGGTCGGCGGGTCGACGAGGACGGTCACCTGTCCCTCGCAGCGCCGGGCCTCATGGTGTCGGACCCGGAACGTCCCTGGCGCGGGCCACCTCGTCGTCGACCAGCGAACGCCAGGACCGGACGTACGACGGGTCGACGTAAGCCTTCCACGACCGGCCCGGGCGTACGGCGGAGCCGACGTGGAAGGCGCGGATGCCCGCCTGCGCGAGCCAGGGCACATGCTCGGCACGGAGCCCTCCGCCGGCCATGATCCGCGACCCGGCGTACGGATCGGTGCGGGCCCGTCGGATCAGGTCCTCCCCGCCCGCATCCACACCGCGGACGGACCCGGCGGTCAGCACCGACGTCAGACCGGGCAGCCCCCGAAGGTCCCACCAGCCCTTGTCCCCGTCGAGCGCGTGGTCGATCGCGCGGTGGAACGTCCACGGCCGGCCGTCGAGCGCGTCCACCAGGAGCCGGGTGGCCGCGACGTCCACCTCGAGCGTGGGCGTCAGGAAGCCGAGCACGAACCCCTCGGCTCCCGCATCGGCGTACTCGCGCGCCAGCCCTCCCAGCCGGGTGAGCTCGGCCGGCGTCGTCGTGAACCCGTCCTCGGCACGGAGCATGACCCGCATCGGGATAGACGTACGCCGTCGGATGGACGCGACGAGCTCTGGTTCGGGCGAGAGCCCGTCGGCATCCATCTCGGCGACGACCTCGATCCGGTCGGCTCCCCCGGCCTCCGCGGCGGCCGCGTCGGCGGGTCCGAGTGCGATGACCTCGAGAATCGGCGACGCCGGTGGCGCAGGAAGTCCCGCGTTTCCGTGGGTGCCCCGAATCGTCATGACGGAAAGCCTGCCAGGATCGGGTACGTGACGGACGACGACCCGCTCATCGCTGCCCGGGCGAAGGTACTCCACGACCTGCAGGCGCTCGGCAATGCCGACCCGCGCGGGGTCTCGGTCCTCGAGGACGCTCTGACCGAACGCCGGTGGTGGGTCAAGGAGTGGCCCGAGGGCGCGGCCTACGTGGCGGGCCAGCTTGCCCAGGATGTCCAGGACGCCCTGCTCGACACCGTGGGCCGCTGGCCGCTGTGCAAGGCGTGCGACGAGGTGGCACCGCACGAGCTGCGGATCAAGCCCGAGCTCGGACCCGACCCGCACTGGGTCTGCGAACGTGCCGGCATGGTGGTCGCGGCGCTCGGGGAGCTGTAGGCCCGCACCGTCCCGCGCTGCCGTCCGACGCTGCGTCACTGACCCGTTTGGCCGGTTCGACTATTGACTCTTGTAGACAATATGCGGTTCGAACCTAGTCTGCGAACGCAGCACGACAGCCAGTTCCGGCCCGAATCCTGCGTACCGGAAAGGATCTCCCCATGTCGACGGGTACGACCGACGCCCCCACCGCTGACGCCCAGACCTCCGAACTCGCCCGCCTCTACAAGTACCTCCGAGTCGTCGACGTGTGCGATGCGATGGACGGTGTCGGCTACTTCGACATCGGGCTGATGGACCGCGACGTGCGGCCACTGTGGCTGGGCATGAAGTTCTGGGGCGAGGCGGCCACGATCCGCTGCGTACCCTCCAACCGGCCGATGTGGAAGCTCGAGTCGACCGAGGACATCGTGGCCGCGCACAGCGTGTGGTTCAACGAGGTCGGCCGTCCGGCGTCGCCCAAGGGGCTCGCACCCGGACACGTCCTCGTCACCGACGGCGGCGGCGCCCGTGAGGTGGGCTTCTGGGGTTCGGCGAACGCCTTCGCCGCCCAGGCCGACGGCGCGGTGGGCATCGTCACCGACGGATACTGCCGTGACACCGCCGAGATCGCGCTGCAGCAGACGCCGATCTGCGCGGCGGCCCGCGGCCGTCCGATCATCCCCGGCCGGATCGAGGTCGTCGAGGTGCAGACCACGATCGGGTGCGGAGGCGTGCAGGTACGTCCCGGCAACATCGTCGGCGCCGACGACGACGGCGTGATCGTCGTACCCAAGGAGGTCGCGAACGAGGTCGCCCTCCACGCCCGCGCGGTCCTCATCGCCGACATGCACGCGCGCCGGAAGATCTACGACAAGCTCGACCGCAAACCCGACGAGACCGTCGACGTCGAGGCCGTCGAGGCCTACTACGCAGGTCTCTCCTAACCGCTGCCGATGTCGACACCGAACGGTGGGGCGTCGTCGGCCATCGTCGACGCCCATCACCACTTCTGGCGTACGTCCCGGCACCACGACCACTGGCGGGCCGCCGGCCTGCCCTCGCTGGCGCGGGACTTCGAGCCGGCGGACCTGACCGGCGGGCTCGCGGACGCCGGCGTGGTGGGGACCGTCCTGATCCAGTCGCTGGACGAGCCGGCCGAGAACAACGCGGTCCTCGAGTACGCCGCCACCACGCCGCACGTGATCGGCGTGGTCGGCTGGCTTCCGTTGAACGACCCGGCGCAGGGGGCGCGTGAGCTCGACCGGCTCGCCGCCCAGCCCGTCGTACGCGGCGTGCGGTGCCTGATCGGGCGCGAACCCGCCGACTGGCTGGTCGAACCTCCGGCCCTGGACCTCCTGCGTGAGCTCGCGAGCCGTGATCTCGCGTGGGACATCGTTCCGGTCACCCCGGGCCAGGTCGCGCACGTGTGCCGGATCGCGGAGACGATCCCCGACCTGCGGATCGTGGTGGACCACCTCGCCCGACCCCCGCTCGACGAAGGCGGTTGGGAGCCGTGGGCGAGTGGGATCAGCAGGCTGGCGTCCTACCCGAACCTCGTCCTCAAGGCGTCGGTCGGTGTCGACGTCCTCACCAGATGGGAACGCTGGGAGGCAAAGAGGCTCGGGCGGTACGTCCAGCACGCGCTCGCGGCGTTCGGGCCCGACCGGGTGATGCTGGCGAGCAACTGGCCGGTCATCCTGCTGCGCCGTTCGTACGCCGAGGTGCTCGCGGATCTCACCGCCGCGGTGCTCGACGGTACGGCGTTGAACGAGTCCGACCTCGCCGAGATCCGCGCGGGAACCGCCCGCCGTTGGTACCGACTCTCGTCGTGACCCACATCGACGGTCTGGCGCTCGTGTTCCTCGGCTATGCCGGAGCGCTGATCAGGCCGAACTGACGTCGGAGCCGTCGAGCTCGGCGTACGTCGCGAGGGAGGGGCCGCGGCTCTGCTGCAGGTCCGCCGCGACGGCCTCGGCGTCGCGGAGCGCCCGGATCGCGTTGGCGCCGGCGAGCTTCGCGAGGTCGTCCTCGGACCACGACCGGTCGAGCAGGGCCGCGAACAGGCGTGGGTACCCCGACACGTCCTCCATCCCCACCGGGAACGTGTCGGTCCCGTCGTAGTCGCCACCGAGCCCGACGTGGTCGATGCCGGCGACCTCCCGGGCGTGCTCGACGTGCGCCACGACATCGGCGATCGACGCCTGCGGCTTGGGATGGGTCTGCTTCCAACCATCGGTGAACGCGAAGAACGCGCTGAGGTCGGTCGGGTTCACGCCCTCGGAGCGGGCTGCCTCGGCCGCCTCCGCGCGCCAGGCCGCGCAGGCCGGCGCCACGAACTCCGGTACGAACGTCACCATGCAGACGCCGCCGTTGCCGGGGAGAGCCGCGAGGACGTCGTCGGGGACGTTGCGCGGGACATCGCACACCGTGCGTGCCGAGGAGTGCGAGAAGATCACCGGCGCCTCGCTCACCCGCAGCGCGGCGCGCATCGTGTCGGCCGCGACGTGGGAGAGATCGACGAGCATCCCGAGCCGGTTCATCTCGGCGACGACCTCCTCGCCGAACGTCGAGAGCCCGCGGCCGCCCAGATGCGCCTCGTCGGTCGCGGACTCCGCCCAGGGCACGTTGTCGTTGTGGGTCAGGGTCATGTAGCGCACGCCGAGGGCGTACATCGTCCGCAGCGTGGCCAGCGAGCAGTCGATCGAGTGCCCGCCCTCCATGCCCATCAGCGAAGCGATCCGGCCGGACGCGAAGACCTTCTCCACCTCGTCGGCGGTCGTCGCGAGGCCGAACGCCGAGGCGTACCTGCGCACCATCGCGTGCACCGCGTCGACCTGCTCCAGGGTCGCGGAGACCGCGTGGTCGCCCTGCAACCGGCTTGGTACGTAGACCGACCAGAACTGCGCGCCGACGCCGCCGGCCTGGAGCCTCGGGATGTCGGTGTGCAGGGTTGGTTGTGGATGGGCGACGTCGAGCCGGTCGAAGTCGTACGAGGCGTGGCTTCGCATGGCGATCGGCAGGTCGTTGTGCCCGTCGACGAGCGGATACGTGGCCAGCAGGGCCCGGGCGCGATCGAATGTGGCTGTCACGCCGACCATCATTCCGTACGCCACTCCCGGGTCGGGTAGAGCCGGAGACGCACGAAGGCGGCCCCGGATCGCTCCGGGACCGCCTGTCGTGCGTACGGGAAGGGGCGTGGACTCAGAAGTCCATGCCGCCGCCGTCGGGCATGCCGCCGCCCGCCGGTGCCTTCTCCTTCTCCGGCTTGTCCGCGATGACCGCTTCGGTGGTGAGGAAGAGGCCAGCGATGGACGAGGCGTTCTGCAGCGCCGAACGGACGACCTTGGCCGGGTCGGGGACGCCAGCCTTGAGCATGTCGCCGTACTCGCCGGTCGCGGCGTTGAGGCCGTGACCGTCAGGCAGGCTGCGCACCTTCTCGGCGACAACCCCGCCCTCGAGACCGGCGTTGACCGCGATCTGCTTGAGCGGAGCCTCGAGCGCCACCTTGACGATGTTGGCGCCGGTCAGCTCGTCACCCTCGAGGTCGAGCTTGTCGAACGCCTTCTTGCCCGCCTGGACGAGAGCGACGCCACCACCGGCGACGATGCCCTCCTCCACCGAGGCCTTCGCCGCGCGAACGGCGTCCTCGATGCGGTGCTTGCGCTCCTTCAGCTCCACCTCGGTGGCGGCGCCGACCTTGATCACCGCAACGCCACCGGCCAGCTTGGCCAGCCGCTCCTGCAGCTTCTCGCGGTCGTAGTCGGAGTCGCTCTTCTCGATCTCGGCGCGGATCTGGTTGACCCGACCCTGGATCTGGTCGGTGTCGCCAGCGCCCTCGACGATGGTCGTCTCGTCCTTGGTGACCGTGACCTTGCGGGCCCGGCCGAGCAGGTCGAGACCGGCGTTCTCGAGCTTGAGACCGACCTCCTCGGAAACGACCTGGCCACCCGTGAGGATGGCGATGTCGCCGAGCATGGCCTTGCGGCGGTCACCGAAGCCAGGCGCCTTGACGGCGACCGACCGGAACGTGCCCTTCATCTTGTTGACGACGAGCGTGGCCAGGGCCTCGCCCTCGACGTCCTCAGCGATGATGAGCAGCGGCTTGCCGGCCTGCATGACCTTCTCCAGAACTGGCAGAAGGTCCTTGACCGCGGAGATCTTGGAGTTGACGACCAGGATGTACGGGTCATCCAGCGTCGCCTCCATCCGCTCCAGGTCGGTGGCGAAGTAGGCGGAGATGTAGCCCTTGTCGAAGCGCATACCCTCGGTGAGCTCGAGTTCGAGCCCGAAGGTGTTGCTCTCCTCGACGGTGATGACGCCTTCCTTGCCGACCTTGTCCATCGCCTCGGCGATGATCTCGCCGACGCTGGTGTCGCCACCCGCGGAGACAGCCGCCACCGAGGCGATCTGCTCCTTGGTCTCGACGTCCTTCGCGGCCTGCGCGAGCTGCTCGGTCACCCGCTCGACGGCGGCCTCGATACCACGCTTGAGGCCCATCGGGTTGGCACCGGCAGCAACGTTGCGCAGACCCTCACGGACCAGCGCCTGAGCAAGCACGGTCGCGGTGGTCGTGCCGTCGCCGGCCACGTCGTCGGTCTTCTTGGCAACTTCCTTGACGAGCTCGGCCCCGATCTTCTCCCACGGGTCTTCGAGCTCGATCTCCTTGGCAATGGAGACGCCGTCGTTGGTGATCGTCGGCGCGCCCCACTTCTTCTCGAGAACGACGTTGCGACCCTTGGGTCCAAGGGTCACCTTGACGGCGTCGGCGAGGACGTTCATGCCCCGCTCGAGGCCGCGTCGCGCGTCCTCGTTGAACGCGATGATCTTGGGCATCTAGCTGGATCCTCCCCCAGTCGGGTGGATGTCGTGTGGCCGGCCCGACGCCCGCGACGGACGGTCCCCACCAGTTCGGGGACCTCGCCGAACCGCCCTGCAGCGGATTGTCACTCGCGACCTTCGAGTGCTAACCACGTGTTTAGCACTCGGCCCGGGAGAGTGCAAGCCGGAGGCGGGTCGTGGGCACGGCCCGAGCGGCCTAGAGGTGACCGCTGAGGGGATTGTCCGCGAGCGCCCGCAGGCTGGCAGCGAGCTGCTGGGCGTCCTGGGCGTCCGGCTGCGGGCGGGGCCCGGTGGAGATCACGTCGGCCAGCGCGCGGAGCTGGGCGGGCGGCAGCATCCCACCGCGCGCCATCCGCAACGACAGGCGGATCAGCTGGCCGGTGGTCCCGTCGCGGACGACCAGCCTCGGGATGCGCCGGCCGGTCGGGACCGAGGTCGAGGAGAAGCCGCCACCACTCGGGTTGTAGGTGCTCACGCTGGTGCGCTCGGCCACCGAGTCGATGCCCACCCGGGCGGTCGCCAGGTCGCACCGGCCCGTACCAAAGGGACCGCGGACAACGAGGTGGGTCCCCTCGAGCCAGGCGCGCGACCGACGGACCCAACGGGACAGGACCACCAGCGTGCCGATCGCCAGGGCGAGGAAGAAGGCGCCGGCGACGAAGCCCGCGGCACCTCCGTCCAGCAGGCTCGCGACGACAACGAGGACGCCCACGAAGATGAACACCACGGCAAGGAGCGCCACGACGGCCGCTACACAACCGACGCCCACCTGGCTCCTGCCCACCGTCGCTCCACCGTCGAGT
The DNA here is from genome assembly GCA_963721745.1 of uncultured Actinomycetota bacterium. Classification (GTDB taxonomy): domain Bacteria; phylum Actinomycetota; class Actinomycetes; order Propionibacteriales; family Actinopolymorphaceae; genus Thermasporomyces. Next base: position 506,111 of record CAVRKO010000015.1, read on the forward strand.
GGAAGGGCGCCCGGCGGCCACGGATGCTTCGACTCGGCCATGGTCACGCCTCCTGAGACCGGCGGGGTACGGAGCCTGAAGATGTAAGGGCCTGAAGATATAAGGGCTGAGAAGCGTGGGCCTGAACGATACGGGCCTGAACAGAACTGAGGTCCGGATGGTCGCCCAACCGGACCTCAGAACGCGATGCTGTGACAGCGGTAAGGGTGCTGTCGATTCGAGAAATGATCCGCCTCAGACGGGACGGACGTCGTGCGCCTCGAGCCCCTTGGGCCCTTCGACCGCTTCGAACTCGACAGCCTGGCCGTCAGCGAGTGACTTGTATCCGTCCATCAAAATCTTCGAGAAATGAACGAAGACGTCGTTTCCGCCGTCGACGGCAATGAAGCCGTAACCCTTCTCAGCGTTGAACCACTTGACTGTGCCCTGCGTCATGACCTCTCCCTCAAGGCCCTGGTGACAGACCCGCCCGGCGCGGGCCTGGGTCGTCTCACCGCACCCGTCCCCAAGGGGAGGTGTTGCGATCGATCTGCGCACTTCCCACCGTTGTCGGTCGAGCGACATACGCACGATCATGCCGACCAGGGCTGACCATAGCTGAACCCCTGGCCCTCTGGGGAGGTGCAAAGTCGATCTCCTTGAGACCGAGATCGGTCCAGTTACCAGAACGTGTCCGAACGTCCCGCATCACGGGCTGACTGGCTTCGCACCTGCGTCGACAAGCGCTCGGATCCTGCTGCGCGCGGGGTCGGCGGGATACAACTCTGCGAAGTGGCTCGCCCAGCCGAACGCGTCGCCGTCGAACCGCTCGTCGCGCAGGTGCACCGACGCCCCCCGCTCGAGCAGCAGGCGTACGACGTCGACGAGTCCCTGTGCGATGGCGGAGTGCAGGCCCGTCATGCCGTAGTAGGGACAGACCGACGCATCGACACCCTGGTCGAGGAACCACTCGACGACCTCCGTCCGTCCGCTCCCGCACGCGTGCACGAACGCTTCGGCCACGATCTCGCCGGGATCGTCCGTGGGAGCAGGCCGTGGCGGCCACCCGTCGCCGGTGGGGTTCGGGCGGTGCACACCCGCCTCCGGGCGGAGGTCGCCACTGGCGTCGAAGCACGCGCGTACGAGGTCGAGCCGCCCGCACGCGGCAACGGTCCACAACGCAAAGGGCACGATCCCGCGGGCGGCCAGAGCGTCGATCGACTGCACACATCCCTTGTAGATGGAGACTTCCAGGGCCGTCGCGCCCCAGAGTGTCCTCGCGTCGAGGGCGGCGCCGGCATCGAGCAGGAGCGTCACCAGGTCGGCCCGGTCGCTGCTCGCGGCGATCTGCATCGGGACATCCAGATCGGTGGCGTACTCGGCAAGAACATCAACCACCGCAGGGCTGAGGTCGTCATCCTGGCCGTGATGCCCGGTGCCGAAGGGATCGTGCTGCGCGAGCAGGTGCAGCAGCTGATCGGCAAGGTGCGCGGGATCGGGCTGGTCACGAAGCACGCGGCGTAGGCCCTGGTCCTTCGCGGCCTGCCACAGGTCGACGAGCCGGCGGTTGTCGTCGGTCTCCTCGTTGCCGGCGGGTACGGCTCTCCTTGTGTAGAAGACGAGTTCGCGCCAGGTGCGGAACCCCATCTCCCTGGCGACGGCCAGCCGGGCGTCGCGGAGCTCCACCAGACCGGCGAGGGAGTCGACCGCGGCGAACCGGGGTACGAACGTGCGGACGCGGCGTTCCGCATCCGGCGAGCCGTTGTGCAGACGTTCGAGAAGGGCCCTGGCCCGCGCTTCGTACGGGCCCTCGTCACTTGCCCCGATCCGTCGCACCGGCCGGGCCGACTCCGCGGGAGACTCGATCGCCCGCCGGAAGTCAGCCCAGCTTGCGAAACCGTGCTCCTGGGCGAGGACGTACTGCGCGTCGGACAGCAGGAACCGTTGCCGGGCACGCGATCCGAGAACGTCCTCGACGCGGGCGACGGCATCGTCGGCGGCCGCCCCGAAGGCGTGGTGAAGATCCTTGGCCTGCTTGCGATAGAACTCGAGATTCGGCGCGGCCGGCAGTTCGAAATGACGTTCGGCAGGCATGACAACCCCTCTCGTCGCCGAGGTCCGCTGGCTCGGCCGGAAAGAGGCTGGTCGTCTCGCAGCTCAGGAGCGGTGATCGTCGAGGTGGGAAAGTCCCTTACCGCGGACAGGTTGCGCCCTCGCGCGCCGCGCCGATCGTAACCACGTCGGCGGCTGCGCCACAAGGTCAGTGGGCCAGCAGGAAGGCCCCGGACGGCTCGGTCCAGTCGAAGCCCTGCCGGCCCGCGTGCGTACGCCACTGGCGGGGCGCCGTCGTGTGCAGCCAGTCCAGCGGCTCCACGCCGTCGGGGTCCCCGCCGTCGAGGGCGAGTCGGACGGCGGCGCACAGGTCGGCGTCGGTCTCCGGCGTCCGTGCGGCCGGGTCGACGGAGACGAACAACGCGGTGCCGGACCGAGCCACCAGATCCAGGAACTGGCGGTTCAGGTGCCACGGCGTCTGGGGCGTGCAGGGTACGCAGTCGGCGTCGGCGACGAAGAACGAGCCGTGCTGTGCGAGCCGGAACGCCAGTGTGTTGACGCCCATGCGACGGGTGCGTTCCCACTCCCGTCCGGAGGTGTCGTCGCCGATCCGCTGCACCTCGACCAGGCCGGCGGCGAGGTGTCCGACGGTGTTGCAGCCGATCACGACGGCATCGCCCGCGCCCTCGCGGATGACTTCGTACAGCCGGAGCAGGATCTCGGCGTTCGTGCGGGTCCGGTCGGCGAAGTGCCAGCCGTGATCGGTCAGGCCGACACCCATGGCCGGCCCGAACCGGCCGAACGCGTCGAACGTCGAGAAGTCGTGCTTGACGAGCTCGAACCCCCACCCCACAAGGCGGGCGAGGTCCGCGCGGATCGTGTCAAGGTTGGCTTGCAGGGTCAGGTCGAGCGGCTGCTCGCGCGCCGGTCGAGGTCCCGCGCGGAGCCGGTCGGGATCGTCGACGGTCGTCAGGGCCGCGGGCCGCATCCAGACTCCCGGCCGGGCGCCGCGGGCCGCGATGTCGGCGGCGAATCCCGGCATGTCGTCGAACAGGCCGGGAGTGCCCGCCGTCCACGGCCCGCCCGGAGCACCGCCGCCAGGGGTCCACCCGGCATCCACGACGCAGAACGGCCGGACCGCGTGGCCGCTCGCGTAACCGACGATCGTCTCGGCGTCACGCAGGATCTGCGGCGGACCGAAGTCGCGGCCGTAGGCGTAGTACCAGTTGTTGCAGCCGACGATCGGTTCGCGGACCGGACGGGGATCCGCGCACATCGCCGCCGTCAGCTCCCGGTGCGCGTCGTACGCGGAACCCCCGGCGTCAACGGCCACGACGGTCGCCGCGGGCACGACGCGGTCGCCCAGAGACGCCGGCCCTCCGCCGTTGCGGAGATCGAGCCAGAGCGAGCTGCCCGCCTCGTCGACGGTCCAGGAACAGAACGCGTGCGGTCGCACTCGTACGCCCATGCCGGTCGTCGTACCGGCGGCGGGATCGTGGCCCAGCCAGTACCACGGCAGGAGCCGGTCCGGCTGGAGCGACCGCCACTGCAGGTCGCCGTACGAACGTTCCCAGGCGTCACCGAGGACCAGAGTCGTGCCGGGCAGGTCTCGCTGCCAGCGCAGGACGATCCACGAGAGTTCGACGCCGCCGGCGCACTCCACCTCGATGCCGAGGCCCTCCGTGCCAGGCCGCACGGCGATCTCGACACCGGCCGTGGAGAACCGCTCGCCGTCAAGGCGGGCTTGACGCAGCCCGTCGCCCCCGTCACGGACGACGTACGCCGCATCCGGGATCAGGACATCAGCCACCGGCGACGGCCGGGATCACCGAGACCTGCGTGCCTTCGGGTGTCGGCGTCTCGAGACCGGAGGCGAAGCGCACGTCCTCCTCGCCGACGTAGACGTTGACGAACCGGCGCAGCTTGCCGTTGTCGTCGAGCACCCGGGACCTGATCCCGGGGTACGTCGAGTCGAGGGAGTCGAGCACCTCGCCGAGGGTCCCGCCGTCGGCGGCAACCTCCTTGGCCCCACCGGTGTAGGTGCGCAGGATCGTCGGGATCCGGACCTTCACGCTCATGCCAACCCTGCCTTCGTGAACGCGTCGTACGTCGGACGGATCGTCGCCTTCGGGCCGACCTTGCCCGCGATGGCGTCGAGAGTCTTGAGGCCGTCGCCGGAGTTGATGATGACGGTCTCGGCGTCGGGGTCGAGCTTCCCCGTGTCGACCAGCTTCTTCAGCGTCGCGACCGTGACGCCGCCCGCCGTCTCACCGAAGATCCCCTCGGTGCGGGCGAGGAGCGCGATGCCCTCGACCACCTCGTCGTCGGTCACGTCCTCGACGACGCCGCCGGTGCGCCGGCAGACGTCGAGCACGTACGGACCGTCGGCGGGGTTGCCGATCGCGAGCGACTTCGCCACCGTGTCGGGGCGTACGGGCGCCACGACGTCGTGGCCGGCCTTGAACGCCGCCGACACCGGGGAGCAGCCGGTCGCCTGCGCACCGAAGATCTTGTACGGCGCGTCGTCGACCAGCCCGAGGTCGACGAACTCCCGCAGGCCCTTGTCTACCTTGACGAGCTGTGCGCCCGAAGCGATCGGGACGACGACCTGCTCGGGCAGCCGCCAGCCGAGCTGTTCGGCGATCTCGTAGCCCAGCGTCTTGGAACCCTCGGCGTAGTAGGGCCGCACGTTGACGTTGACGAACGCCCAGTCCTCCTCCTCGCCGGCGATCTCGCTGGCGAGCCGGTTGACGTCGTCGTAGGTGCCCTCGACCGCGACCAGCGTGCCGCCGTAGACCGCGGTCGTGAGGATCTTCTGCTGTTCGAGGTTGTGCGGCACCATCACCACGCTGCGGATGCCGGCACGCGCGGCGGCCGCCGCGACGGCGTTCGCGAGGTTGCCGGTGGAGGGGCAGGCGAGAACCTGGAAGCCGAGCTCGCGGGCCGCGGCGAGCGCGACGGCCACGACGCGGTCCTTGAACGAGTGGGTGGGGTTGCCGGAGTCGTCCTTGACCCACAGCCGGCGGAGGCCGAGCTCCGCGGCGAGCCGGTCGGCACGCACGAGCCGGGTCAGGCCTGGCTCGGTGTTGGGGAACGACGCGACGTCGGCGGGTACCGGCAGCAGCTGCTGGTAGCGCCAGATGTTCGCGGGGCCGGAGGTGATCTGCTCGCGGGTCAGCTGCGGGTAGTCGTAACCGACCTCGAGCGGTCCGAAGCACTCGGAGCAGGCGTAGTGCGCGCCCAGCGGGGTGGTCGCGCCGCACTCGCGACATCGCAGCGTCGTCGCGTTGCCGAACGCGCCGGGCCGGATGGTGTGGGCTCCAGGCGTCGTGTCAGCACCGGCGTAGGTGGTCGTCATGGGAGGCCTTCCTTCCTCATCTTCCTCACCGCCCGACACCGACCGGGGATCTGCCCGGTGTGGTCGTCGGTGAGCCGGAGTTGGCACCGTGTCCGCCGCGAGGCCTCAGATGAACGCGAGACACACGCGTGGCGGTCGGCCGGTTGCCGGGGCTTCGTCGGGCCGGTCCCTCTGCCCCTCTGGATGAGTTCCTTCTTCAGTTGTTCCGTGCGAGCCTAGCCGACCGCTCCTGGAGATCGTCCGGCAGCTCACGATGTGAGATACGTGTCCACCATCGGGACGCCCCCTTCCGCCCCCGATGGTGGCACGCGGTCAGAGACCCCGGGACTTCGGGGGCGGGACCTCTGACAGCTCGGTGGGGCCGGCGTCGTCACAGAGCGCGAGCGCGGCCGCCGCCTCGGCGGCCGGGTTCAGGTGTCCGCCCTCCTCGAAGATCCACGCGTTGGACCCGACGGCCGCCTGGCGGGAGCCGTCGGCGGTGGAGAAGACGGCGCTGTAGTAGCCGAACACCTGGCCGTTGTGACCCCAGGCGATGCCGCCCGGCGCGCACGGGAGCTCGAAGCCGTAGAGGCCCAGGCCGTAGCCGAACTCACCGGTGTCCGTCATCTGCGTCCACCAGGCGGCTTCGGGAGCAGCCGACCGGTGAACAGCGCGCGCAGGAACGTCGTCTCGTCCCGCGTGGTGGAGATGACCGCGCCGGCGGTGCGCACCCAGCTCATGGAGTACACGGTCGTGTCGTACGTCGGCTTGCCGGGCTCCTCCTCCAGGTACCCGCGCAGGTGTCGGCCGGTGACGAACGGGCTGGCCAGCGGATAGGACGTGTCCCGCATGCCCAGCGGGCGGAAGATCCGGCGGGCGAACTCCTGCCCGACCGGGTGGTGGGTCACCTTCTCGATCACCATGCCGGCGAGGATGTAGTTGGTGTTGGAGTACTCGTGATGGGTCCCGGGTGTCGGCCGAGGTGCCGGGTTGGTCAGGGCGATCCGTACCAGCGCGGCGGGCGTGAAGTAGTGGAACCGGTTCCGCTCGTACGACCACGGCGGCGAGGCGAGCATCGTGTCGGTGCGGAGCCCACTGGTGTGCTGGAGCAGGTGGCGGACGGTCATCCGGCGGTCCAGCCCGAACTCCGGCAGCCAGCGCGACACCCGGTCATCGAGCCGGAGCCTGCCCTTCGGCCACGAGCTGGAGGACGACGACGGCGGTCATCGTCTTGGTGTTGCTGCCGATCGCGGTAGCGGTCGTCGGGCCGAGCGGGCCGCTGGGTACGAAGGTCCGCGACACCCCGGCGACGGCGGTCGTCCCGTCGCCGGTGCGACGGGCGAGGACGACCCCGGGCACACCGACCTCGAGCACCTTGTCGGCAAGGGTTTCGAGCCGGTCCGCATTCGTCGGAGACGGCCTCGACGGGAGTGGCGGCGACCGAAACCGTGGCGGCGGGCGGAACCGGGGCAGCAGGAGCGGTGCTGGCGGGAGCCGTCGGCGCGGCGGCCACTCCGCCCGCGGCGAGGACTCCCACGCCGAGCAGTCCGACGAGGAGTCGCCGGGTGAACCAGAGTCCGGGCAGCATGAGACAAACCTCCAAGAAAACAAGGCGTTCGAAGGGGAGCGACCTCGGAGAGACCGGGCCGGTCGGGTGGTGCCAGGTGGGCGGGAGGGAGCGCGCGTTGCTCAGCTGCGCCGGTTGAGGATGAGGAGCGACACGACGTAGGCGACCCCCGCGACGAAGCAGAGGAAGGCCCACGGGTTGCCGTCGCCACCGCGAGCGAGGTCGACGACCGCTCCACCGATCAGGACGAGAGCGAGGAAGTTGAGCGTGTAGAGGGACGCCCGCTGGTGGAGCTGGACGTTCCGCTCCTCGTGCACGTCGTCGCCGAGCATGGCCACGGTGTCACTGAACCGCGACCCGACCACGAGGGAAGAGCACGAACGCGACCATGATCGCGAGCATGGCGAGCCCCAGCCAGAGTCGGTCGCTCACGATGGCCGCGACGCTCAGTGCGAGGCCGAGTACGAGCCCCGCCACCGCTGCCGGCCTGGAGATCCGGCGGCCGGCCCGGCGGGGCTTATTCGTCGTCGACATGGAAGACCTCCTCGACCGTTCGCCCGAAGAACCGCGCCAGCTTGATCGCGAGCGGTAGGGACGGGCTGTAGCGGCCGGTCTCGATGGCGTTGACCGTCTGGCGGGACACCGCGAGGACCTCACCGAGCTCGGCCTGCGACAGCTCCTTGGAGATGCGCAGGGCCCGCACGTCGTTCCGCATGACGTCAAGGGTGCTTTACATGTCGCCGCGTTGTCAAGCGAGCTTTACACGTCGGTTCCGTACCGCGCCGGTACCATCCAGCCCGATGTCTGCCGCCAGCGCCAGTCCCGCCTTCCGCAACGGCGCCCTCGATCTGCCCGCTCGCACGCTCGGTCTGCTCGCGCGTTCCTGGGCTCCGGTCGCGTTCTGGTTCGTCCTCGGCTACCTCGTCCACGACCTGACCCTGCGTGGCTCGGCCTGGCTCGCCGGACACAACGCGTGGCTCGGGTTCGCCGGACTGTCCGTCGGGGTCCTGGTCCTGCTCTCGTCGACGATCATGATGTTCCACGCCGTCCTCCCCGCGCCCGGAGCAGCGGGCACCCACGTCCCGACGGGCGGCGGGCCCCTCGACGTGACCGCCGTCCTCCCGCGGGTGCTGCCCCTGTCCCCCACCGGCGCGCCGACGCCAGCGGAGTCAGCGACGTCTGCGACGTCTGCGACGTCGGCGCACGAGCGTGGCCGGATGGTCGACCAGATCGCCGAGGCGATCCTGCCGTTCCTGATCTTCTACGGCGCCTGGGGTCTCTTCACCGACGAGGTACGGACCTGGGGCGTCCACGTCGTCAACAGCGACATCGGTCAGGGGCTCGGCATCCTGAGCGGGCTCGGTGCCGCGACCGGCGTACCCCTCGCGATCGCGGTCGGCTCCTGGCTCGTCCGCGCCGTCCTGGAACGGCTCTACGCCCAACGTGGCGGCCGACTGCTCGGCGTCGCGGTCGCGCTCTTCGAGGCCAACTGGATGTTCTTCGCCGTCGTCTCGGTCTCGGTGGTGATCGGCCAGGCGATCGACTGGGTGACCGGGCGGGTCGCGTGGGTGGCGACCCGCGACGGGATCGCAGGCGCGTTCCACGCCGGCACCGACTGGGCGTTCGGGTGGGCCGACGGCATCTGGGCCACCCTCCCGCTGGACCAGGTCGGCGCGGCGTGGCACTGGCTGTCCGCCCAGTTCGGCGACGACGTGGCGGACGGACTCGTGCTCCCCCTGCTCTGGCTGGTCATCGCGGCGGTGGTCTTCGGCGAGCAGATGGACGCCGACGAACGCGTGGTCGCCGACAGCCGGCTTGCCGGTGCCGGCACGCTGTTCCAGCGACTCCCCGCCAAGGCTCAACTGCTCTCCGACCTCCTCACCCGCGAGATCCGCGACAAGTGGACTCCCCTCGTCAACGGGCTGCGGTTCGTCCTGCGGGCCGGGCCGGTCTTCTACCTCACGTTCTGCCTGCTGTACGTCCTGATCGAGGCGAGCACCGGCTGGGCGTTCATCGGTGTCACGCACCTCATCGGTCCCCATCCGTGGCAGTGGTGGTTCCCGCGGCTGGGCCCGCTGGAGTTCGCCGAGCAGACGGTCCGCGAGGTGGTCCGGATCGCCCTCCTCGCGGCTGCGTTCGAGGCGTGTCGAGCCCGGGCGGGTGCCGGCCGCCCGGACGGTCGGTCCGCCGCCACGGCCGCTGACGCGACGGGCGCTACTTCGGCCGGAACTCGAGGAACGCCGGCGCCGCCTCCTCCACCTGCACCTGGATTCGCAGGCTGGTCACCGCCCGCTTCGGTACGACGAACGCCGTGAGGACCCGCTGGTCCGTGCCGGGCGGGATCGGCTTCTGCTCGAAGTCGCCCGCCGTGGCATAGCAGCCCGTCGGCGGATCGCCCAGCGCCGCCAGGTCGGGCACCCCGGTCGCCGCGGTCCCCCACGTACGTCCGGCGCCGTCGACGGCCTCGAACCGGCACGAGCCGATCCGTCGGCTCGCGGCCCGGTCGTGCGGCTGCACCGAGAACGCGGCGTAGACCACCACCGCACCCCGCGGCAGGCGGACGCCGTCCTGCGGCGGGCCGGTTCGGACGGCGGCGAGCTTCCACCGGGCGCCGGCGTAGTCGACGCTCACCGTACGGGCGACGGACACCACCTCGTGCATCGGCGGCCGGGTGGCGTGCTCGTCGAACGCGTACTGGAGGCCGGCCGTGAGGGGCACCAGCACGAGCAGGGCCAGGAGGTACGCCAGGTGCGAACGGCGCCGCACGGACCTGGTCCTCGGGGGCGTCGCCGGCGCGGCCTGCCGAGGCGCACCGGAGTACGGCGGAGCCAGCTGGCGCGGCGTTTCCTGCCGCGCGTAGCCCGTCCCGGTCCGCGCGTGGCCCGCTCCCGCATGGCCCGCTCCCGCATGGCCCGCTCCCGCATGGCCCGCTCCGGCAGGGCCGGCTCCTGCGTGGCCCGGACCCGCGTGGCCCGTTCCCGACCTGGCGTACCCGCCGCCCTGTCGTCCGAGTCCCGACGGCGGTCCGTACGCACCGGGCCGGACCGACGGCGGCGGTCCGGAAGGTGGCCCGAGCGCGCGTCGCCGGGCCGCGGACGGCCACGGCCCGCCCTGGCCCGGACCCGCACCGGGACCGGGTCCCCGACCCGGACCGCGCCCACTCACCGGCCGTACTCCACCTGCGTCAACGCGACCTTGCGCGGCGCCGCGCGTACCAGCCTGCGGGCGGCGGCATCGTCGAGTCCGAGGTCGACGACCGCCTCCGGGACGAGCCGGCGGCCACCCGACTCCGACCTGCCGATCCGCACGAGCGAGCCGGCGAGCTCGTCCGGCGGGATCTCGAAGACGATCTGGCCACTCCTCGGGATCCCCGGTTCGGTGAGGAAGTCCTCGGTCAGGCGGCGGCTGCTCTCGATCCGCTCGGACACGTGGTAGCTCCTGCCGCCACGCCCCTCGAGCCGGGTCTGCCCGTGCGAGGACGCCTTCCAGTCGCCGGTCAGGGTCGCCGTGAGTACCACCCAGAGCCCGTCGCTGGTACGGGTCGAGCCGCGGCCGAAGCCGTCGTCGACGACGAGCTTCCGGGTCACCTGGACCTTCTCGACGGTGACGACGAAGCCGCCGGTGTCGACGGGACGGCCGATCCGGCCCGCGGTCGGGAGCGGCGCCATCCGCCGGTCGGCGTCGGGCGTCAACCGGTTCGCGGCCACGACGCCGGCCAGGAGTACGACGACGAGCAGGACCACACCGGCCCGGCGGACCCGGGACGCCGTCGTGCCGGTCACGCTCACGCCGGCCTCCTCGCGACGGGTACGCGGACCCGGGAGACCGAGGGGTCGCCGAGCGCGATCCGCCATTCCTCGGACTCGTCGAGGAACCCCGGCCGGACGTCGTACCGGTAAACCGTCAGGTCCAACCGCTTCGGCCACGCGTGCCTGCGTGGCAGCGCGTAGACGACGAGGACCCGGCGCGGCAGTCCCGGGTGCAGCTGGGCGGGCGAACGGTCGACCGCGAGGACGGTGCCGGTACGCAGCCGCTGGCTTCCTGGGTCACCACCGTCGATCGTGAAGCCGTCCGGGAGCCGGACGGCAAGGCCGCGCTGGATGTCCGTCGCGGAGTCGGTGCTCTCGTCGTCGGACAGTTCGAGGTCGGCCTCGACGACGAGGAAGCGGCCACGCTCGGCGTACTCGGGCGCGAAGGTGGGGTCCTTGTCGGCGGTGAAGGCCCGCCTCACGGTGATGTCGTAGCGCCCGGCGTCGACCGGCGTACCCACGGCCACCGTCGGCGGGAGCGGCGCCGGTGCGGCCCGCAGCCCGCCGGTCATCCCGACCGCCGCGACGCACACCGCGAGCTCGACGGCTACCAGACAGGCGACGAGAAGGGACGGCGACCGGCGGACCCGTGGCGGCAGGGACACGGGCAGGGATCCTACGACCCCCTGCTAGGTCCGCCAGTACGCCGCCTCGCCGTCGATCCAGGTGACCGGCGTGGTGATGTCGCGGGCGAGGCGGTAGTCCTCGGCTGCCCGTCGGCTTCCCTCGACGGTGCCGAAGTCGTCCACGATGCAGTACGCACCCGGAGACAGCCGCGGGTAGAGGGCGGTGAGCGCCTCGTCCGTGCCCTGGTACATGCCGCAGTCGAGCCGCAGCAGTGCGAGCGCCTCGATGGGCGCCGCCGGCAGCGTGTCCCGGAACCAGCCCGGGAGGAACTGCACCCGATCGTCCAGCAGGCCGTACTTCCGGAACGTGCGGCGTACCTCCTCGAGCGGCACCGCGAGCGCACGGACCCGGTGCAGGCAGGTGCCGGCGTCGACGGGGTACCTGTCGGGGTCGGGTTCGGGCATGCCCGCGAACGAGTCGGCGACCCAGACCGTCCGGTCCTCGACCTCGCGGGCGGCAAGCACGCCGCGCATGAGGACGGACGCGCCGCCCCGCCAGACACCGGCCTCCGCGACGTCGCCGGGAACGTCCTCGCAAAGTACGTCCTCGATGCGCGCCTGGAGGTTGTCGAGCCGCTTCCTTCGAGCCGTCGTGTGCGCGAGCCGTGGCCAGTCCAGCGCCGGCCTGCGACCCGTCGCCGGCGCGGACTTCACCAGGCTCAGGTCCCGGCGCCCCAACAGGTACTGCGCCAGCCGCAGCCCCCACCGCGCGCGGCAGGACCAGGCCGTCGCGTTCCTCCCACAGCGAGCAGGTGAGCGCCTGCTTCAGCAGTTCGAGATAGCGGTCCGGCAGGGCGGCGCCGGAATCTCCGACGCCGCACTCCCCGGTGTCGGGCTCCCCTGGAGCTGGCAGGTCGGCCCGCGCCTGCGGGACCACGTCCTTCGTCGTCACCGATGTTCCCCCCGTTGTGGTCGCGCACCGTGTCCTTCCCGGAAATGTGTCGCACCAATCACCCTCCGACGCGCGTGCCGGTGTCCGTACCTTCGGACGCCGCGATGCCCCTAAGCTCTGTCGGATGGCGGGCGAAGGAACGATGACCGTGCTGCTCGCCTCCAACCGGGGACCGGTGTCGTTCGCACATGACGACGACGGGTCGTTGCGATGCCGCGGCGGCGCTGGAGGTCTGGCGGCCGCACTCGCGGCGGTCCCGCGGCAGGCGGGGGCGCTGTGGGTCTGTGCGGCCCTGTCCGACGTCGACCGGGCGGCCGCGCGCGACGCGCCGAGCGGCCGGCTCGACCTGGCCGGCTACGACACCGGCACGGTGCCCGTACGCCTGCTCGACATCGAGCCGTTGACGTTTGCCCGGGCCTACAACGGAGTGGCGAACTCCACCCTGTGGTTCGTCCACCACATGCTCTTCGACACGGCGAACTCACCGGTGTTCGACGCGCGGTTCCGGCGGGAGTGGGCGTCGTACATCGACTACAACACGGCGTTCGCGGAGGCCCTCGCCGAGGAGGCCGCACCGGGCGCCTGCGTGCTGGTGCAGGACTACCACCTCAGCCTGACGCCCGGGATCCTTCGCCGGCTGCGGCCCGACGTCGCCATCGCCCACTTCTCCCACACGCCGTGGGCGCCGGCCGACTATTTCCGGCTGCTCCCCGACGACGTGGCGGCCGACCTGCTCGAGGGGCTCCTCGCCGCGGACCACGCCGGCTTCCTCACCGGGCGCTGGGCCGAGTCGTTCGTCCAGTGCTGCGAGACGGTGCTGGGCGCCCGGGTCGACCGCGACCGGGGCGTCATCGAGCACCAGGGGCGGCGGACGCAGGTGGCCGTCCACCCGCTGGGCATCGATGCCGAGGTGTTCCGTGAACGCGCGCACCGGCCGGACGTACTCGCCCGGATGGCCGGCCTGCGCAGCCTGGTCGGCGGCCGCAGCCTGATCGTCCGGGTCGACCGCGCCGAGCTCAGCAAGAACATCGTGCGCGGCCTGCTCGCCTACCGCGACCTGCTGCGTCGTCGGCCCGAGTGGCAGGGGCGGGTGGTGCACGTCGCGCTCGCCTACCCGAGCCGGCACGACCTGCCCGAGTACCGCGAGTACGCCGCGTCGGTGCAGCGGGTGGCCAAGCAGATCGTCGACGAGTTCGGCAGCCCCGACTGGGATCCGCTGGTGCTCGCGGTCGACGACGACTACGCGCGTTCCCTGGCCGCCTACCGGATGGCCGACGTCGCGATCGTCAACCCGCTGCGCGACGGGATGAACCTCGTCGCCAAGGAGATCCCGGTGGTCTCCGACGAGGGTTTCGCCCTGGTGCTCTCGCGGGAGGCCGGCGCCGCCGTCGAGCTCGGCGAGGCGTCCCTCCTCATCAACCCCTTCGACGTCGAAGCCACGGCCGACGCCCTCCACACCGCTCTGTCGATGAGCCGGGACGAGCGCCGGCGGCGCACTACGCGGCTCGCCGAGCTCGCGGCCGCGCACCCGCCGCACCGTTGGCTCTCCGACCAACTCGACGCGCTGCAGAACCGCCCGCAGGAGCACCGGAACTGGTGATTTTCTTTTTCCGGCGATAACTCCCGCACATATTGATCACGAACTCTTTCGTGTTTCCGCGACCGTCAAATCACGAATTGGTGACACTGACCGAATTGCACGGTCCCCTGAATTACGAATCCGTATCATTCCCCGTGATCTTGGCACTACTGACAGTTATGTACGGGGATCTGGATGCGGACGATCGAGCGCAGCAAGGAACACCTCGACCCTGCCCAGATGGACTGGCCACCGGTGTCGGTGGTCCTGTCCGTCTGTGACGGCGAGGACCGGCTACCGGGTGCGGTCAGCCACATCCTCGACCAGGACTACCCCGGCCGCTTCGAACTCGTGATCGCCCTCGCACCCTCCCGGGACCACACCGGGCAGGTCGCGCGGGACCTCGCGGCCACCGACGCGCGGGTCCGACTGGTCCCCAATCCCAACGGTGGTACGGCACGAGGGCTCAACGCGGCCGTCACCGCCGCCCGGTTCGGTCTCATCGCCCGGCTGGACGAGAGTGCCCGGCCTGGACGGGGGTACCTCCGCCGTGCGGTGTGGGAGCTGGAGGAGACCGGTGCGGGCTTCGCCGGTGGGCCGCTCGTACCCGAAGGCACCACGCCTCTCGCCGCGGCCGTCGCCCACACGCTCACCGGCCGGATCGGGCTCGGCGACACCCGCGAAGGCCCGAGCATCGAAGCCGGCGCCGGCCCCGTCGAGACCGTGGGAATGGGGGTGTACCGGCGCCACACCCACGACCAGCTGGGCGGCTACAACGAGACGTTCTTGCAGCTCGCGGACTGGGAGTTCCACCGCCGGATCCGAGAAGTCGGTGGGACCGTCTGGTCCACTCCGGACCTGCGGGCACCCACCAGGACCTGCGGCAGTCTCGGCGCCCTCGCCCGGGAGAGCTACCGCGGTGGCCGCTGGCGCCATGCCGCCGGCCGCCGCCACCCGGGGACCTACCGGCTCCGCCACCTCGCCGCTCCGGTCGCACTCGCGGCCGCACTCGTCAGCATCGCCGTCGGCGTCGCCGGGCTGGTGGCCGAGCTGCCGGGCGCCGCGATCGCCGGGCTCGGCGTACCCGTGCTCTGCCTGCTCGGCGTCGTCGTCGGATCGTTGACCACCGGCTCGGGTCTTGCCGGACGGAGTCGACTGTGGCGTCCGCTGGTCGTCGTCACCATGCAGGTGAGCTGGGGTGCGGGATTCCTCGCGGGCCCGCCGGTTCCCGGCCGGGACCCTGTTCTGCTCCGCCCGCTGCGCAACCCTGAGCGACCGCGGCACCGATTCCCACTGACCAAGTCTCCGACCCGACCGTAAAAAGTCCGACTCATTGGGCCGGAAACGGGGAATCACCAGCTCGATTCCATTTCACGAATCCGATTCCGTTTCCGTTGTTCGTCCGTCCTGACCGTCGAGATCGAATCGCCGGTACGGGGGTCTGGAGGCCACCGCGCATGAGGGACTCCGTCTTCGCGCTGTCGGCCTCGCTCGCGGGCGCGGCCGTCGGTCTCGTCGGCGCGGCGATCCTTCACTTCGTCCCCGGCACCGGGGGGCTCGTCGCCATGGCCGGCCTCGTCTGCTGGCTCGCGTTCCTCGGGCTGCCGTGGCTCGTCGTACCGGTGGGCGTCCTCGGTGCCGCGGTCCTCGGTGTCCAGGCGCCCGGGTCCGACCTTCCGACCGCCCTCGCGTTCCATGTCGCGGTTCTCGGCGTCGGCGGCCTGGCGCTGCTCACCCGCCGGGCGCTCGGCTCCGGGACCGAGCACCGGCTGCACACCTCCGCCGACCTGCCGATGCTTCTCGCCGCGGTGGCGGTCGCGGCCGGTGCCGGGTACGGACTGGTGCTCGGCACGGCACCCTCGGACGTCCTCGACGGGGCGGCCGGGCTCGCCATCGTTCCCGCGTACTTCTTCCTCGCCACCTGCACGCTCACGAACCGACGCCAGCTGACGGCGGCGGCGCTCGTCCTCTGCGGCGGAGCGGTCGGGTTGCTTGCGGTCGGCATCGTCACCCCGGTGCGGCACGACGGCACCGTGGCGGCGGTGGCACTGGTCGCGGTCCTCGCGCTCGCCGGCCAGACGACCGGCTGGCGAACGGGCGGCTGCCTTCTCGTGGCGGGCGTCCTCGGCGCCGACGTGGCGCTCTCGGGTGGTCCCGTGCTGTGGCTGGCGTCGGGCGCCGCTCTGGTCGTACTCGTCGTACGCGGCACCCGCAGCGCCCGCCGCGCGGTCGCGGCCGCCGTGGCAGCGGGCGCTGTCCTCGTGCTGGGAGGCGTCGCCCTGGCGTCGGTCCCGGGGGACGGCTGGGCGGAGAACGGCTGGGCGGAGAACGGTTGGGCGGAGATCGGCGCGGCGTGGGACGGAGGCGCCGCGCTGGTCCCAGGCGGTGCCGACGCGGTGCCCGCGCTGCGTGCCTTCGCCGACAACCCGTTCCTCGGTACGGGGCTCGGTCAGCTGGCGGCCGGCTCGACCGGCGTACTCCCCGCACCCGACGTGGGCACGGGCTCGGCGGCGCCACGGGTCGGGTTCTGGGTCGCGGTGGTCGCGCAGCTCGGTGTCCTCGGGCTGCTCGCCCTCGCGTGGCCGCTGTGCGTCGCCGTACGGGCCGGCCTGCGGACCGGACACCGTGGCCAGCTCGGGTTCGCCGCGCTCCTCGGCTGCCTCACCCTCGCGGGGGTCTTCGCCACCGGCGGCGGTCTGCACTGGGAGCTCGGCCTCCTCCCGGCGGCGACCCTGCTCACCCTCGCGCTGGCGGGCGACCAGGTGCCATCGGAGGTACGTACGACGGCCGGGGCGTTCCGATGGGGACGTGGCGCGTTCGGCACGCATCCGGTCGGTGACCGCGCATGAGCGTCGACCTCGCCGCGGCGAACGCGATGGCGCCGCCGCAGCTGAACGCCACGGCGATCGTCGTGACCCACAACGCCGAGGCGCACGTCGGCGACTGCATCGCGGCCCTCAGGTCCGCCGGACTCGACGTACGGGTCGTGGACAACGCGTCGACGGACGGCACCACGGCACTCCTGTCCGCGAGCTTCCCCAGCGTCTGGATGGCCGCCAACACCACCGACCTCGGCTTCGCTGCCGCTGTCAACCAAGCATTGACAGACGTGCGGACGGACGTCGTACTCCTCGTCAGCCCCGACTGCCTGCTGCCGTCCCCGAGCGCCCAGATCCTCGTGGACACGGTGCGGAACGACGCGACGGTGGGCGTCGCCGGACCGTGTGTCGTCGACGCGGACGGGCGGGTACGTGCCAGCGCAGGTCCGTTCGAGACCTGGGCCAGCGTCGCGGCGGGCATGGTCGGTGGCCGGCTGCTGCGAACCTACGGCGCCGGCCCGCGCCGGGCCCGCCGCCGCGGCCTCACCCGTGACGAGGCCCAGATCCCCACCGGACAAGGAGGAACGGCCCCACGCGACGTCAACTGGGTCTCGCGTACCTGCCTCGCGGTCCGCGCCGACCTGCTGGCCGAGCTCGGCGGGCTCGACATGGGGTACTTCCGGGCCTTCGAGGATGCCGCCCTGTGCCTGCAGGCCTGGCGCCACGACGCCCGCGTCGTCTACCAGTCGGCTGCCCGGGTGACCTATCTCGCGGGCACGCCCACCGAGGCGGACCCGAGTGCCACCTGGCCGGACCTCTACCAGGGCCTGCTGCGGTTCTTCGCGCTCTACCGGCGCCGGACCTACTCCCTGGTGCGGGTGTCCGCGTTCCTCCACGCCGTCGCGGGACTCGGCGCCGCACTGCCGCGCTGCGTGACGGCGGCCGGACGTGCCCGGGCGAGGACCTGGGAATCCATCGCCCGGCTGGCGCTGGCCGCGGACCCGCTCGTCCTGGCGCGACCAGACCCCACTCCCCGACGCGGTACGCCGGCTATGCGCCGGCAGTCAGAACAGGAAGGGCACAGACTGTGAGCGCACCTCTCAACCTGGGCGCGGCCCTGCGGATCGTCCGGTGGCCCGCCGGCATCATGGCGGTGTCCGTCGCCGCCGGCGTCGGCTGCGCGTACGGCGTGACGACGCAGGTCCCGCGCACGTACGAAGCACACGCCTCGGTGGTGGTCGCCGCCTCCACGACACCGGGCGCAGGCGCTGTCGTCAACCCCGGCCTGTCGCAGTCGATGGTGCCCACCGTCGCGCGCTTCGCGGAGTCGGCGAGCCTCGCGAACGCGACCGCGGCGGCGACCCGGCTGCCGACCGGCGCGGTGGCCGGCCACATCACCGCGACGTACGAACCCGAGATCCGCATCATCACGCTGACCGCGGAAGCGCCGACAGCGCGGCAGGCGGCGGCGGTGGCGAACACCGCGATGACCCTGCTCAGCCGGCAGGTGGCGGCGGGCGGCTCGCTCGGGAGTCGCGGCACCCTGGCCGCGCAACCGCTCGACCGGGCCACCGTCCCCACGGCGCCGGTCACGCCGAAGCTGGCGCTGGACCTGATGGTGGGTGGCCTGCTCGGCTTCCTCGCCGGCCTCGGACTGGTCTCGCTCCGCCGTCGGCTCGACGACCGGATGCGCTCGTCGGAGCAGATCGCGGCGACGCTCGGGCTGCCGATCCTCGCGTCCGTACCGAAGGTACGGCCGGTCCTGCTGCGCAAGGGCGCCCGCCAGGCGTACCGGCGGCGGCCGGTCGCGCGTTCCATGCGGACCGCGATCGCCACGCTGACGCCGCTCACCGGCCACCCCGGCCGGCGGATCCTGGTCACGAGCGCCTACCAGGACGACGGCAAGACGTTCGTCGCCGGCCTGCTCTCCCTCGGCCTCGCCGACCAGCGGTACCACGTCACTCTCGTCGAGGGGCAGCTACGCCGGCCGGCCCTTTCGCGGCACTTCCCGAGCAGCGCGGAGCACAACCTGCAGCGCCTGCTGAGTGTCGACGACAGCGGACTGGCCTCGTCCTCGGCGGTGTCGCTGCGGGTCGTACCCGCCGAACCCACCGACCCCGACGTCAGCCGGTCGCTGCTGCGCAGCCAGCCGTTCACCCGGCTGCTCGACGCGGCCGCGGAGTCCAGCGACATGGTGGTGGTCAACGGTCCCGGCGTGCTCGCGAGCAGCGACATCGCCGCGCTGGCGCCACAGACGGAGACCGCGATCCTCGTGGTACGGGCCGGGGTCACCCGGGCGACGGACGCGAGGAGAGCGGTACAGGTTCTGCGCCAGCTCGACCTGCCGATCGCCGGGGTCATCGTCACCGACGCGATGGACCGCGGGGCCGGGCACTGGCAGCCGCTGGCCGGGCCGGCCGACCTGGCACGGCAGCGGACCGTCGCACGGGTCGACGGGACTGCCGCACCGGCCGTACCCGCGGCCCGCAGCGCGGCGGCCCCACTGGCGGCACCACTGGCGGCCCCACTGGCGGCACCACTGGCGGCACCACTGGCGGCACCACTGGCGGCACCACTGGCGGCATCGGAGGCGCCAGCGGGCGAGCCGACGCCGGAGCGGGTCCCCGAGTCCGAGCCGGTCTCACCACAGGTCCCCGAGCCGGCAGTGGCGACGGTGGGCCCCGCCACGAACGGCGACACCTCCCACGAGAGCAGCGAACCTTCCGGTGCGCCTCCGCAGAACTGGAACTGAGCAGGACGTGCCCTAGGCGGACTCCACCGCGTCGGCGAGCGCCTCGAGGAAGGCCACCACTCCGTCGGGGCCGTCGACCACGAGATCGGCGCGCTCGGCGAGGGCGGTGACCTCGGTGGAGCCGGCACACACCAGGAACCCGGCGATGCCCTCGTCGCGGAGCTCGTCCACCGCGTCGTAGGCCGGCAGGTCGCCGAGGTCGTCGCCGGCGTACGCAACCGTGTCCGCACCGGTTCCGGCCACCAGTCCACGGAGGGCGGCGCCCTTGTCCATGCCGAACGCCTTCAGCTCGATCACCATCCGACCGGGCTGGACGGCAACCTCGTGGGCACGCGCGAGGGCGACCAGGCGTGGGGTCAGGAGCGCCTCCGCCGCGGCCGGATCGGCGGTACGCCGCCAGTGCACCGCGAGGGCGCGGCCCTTGTCCTCCAGCACGGTCCCCTCCGGGGCGCCCCACTCATCGAGCAACTCCGGAAGCTCGGCGCGGATGTGCTCCACCCGAGGGCTCACGGGCGGCGCCTGCACCTTGCCGAGCCGGGCCTCCCAGCGTTCCTCGCCGTAGTGGCCGGCGACGAGGAGGCCGGTGAGCCCGGGCGCGCCAGCGAAACCGCCGAGGCGTACGACCACCTCCGCGGGCCGACCGGTGACGATGGCGAGGGCCCGAAAGTGCGGTGCCAGCCGCGCCAGCACCGGCAGGACACCGGGGTGGGCGTAGGCCTGCTCGGGGTCGTCCACGATCGGGGAGAGCACGCCGTCGAAGTCGAACGCGAGCATAGCGTCTTCGGGCTGTTCGGTCAGAGCCCGAAGGGCGTCCTGGCCACGGGGAGTCGGCGGCGTGGGGAGGTTGCGGGGAGACGAGCCTGCTGCGGCCACGCCCCGGTCACACCTCGACGCCGAGGCGACGGGCTGCCCGCGCCCGCTGCCGGCTCGACCGCAGCCGTCGGAGTCGTTTCACGAGCAGGGGGTCGAACGCCAGGGCGTCGGAACGGTCGATGAGCGCGTTGAGCACCTGGTAGTAGCGGGTCGAGGACATCGCGAACTGGTCGCGGATCGCCTGCTCCTTGGCGCCGGCGTATTTCCACCACTGGCGCTCGAAGGTGAGGATCTGCTGGTCGCGGTCGGAGAGGTCGACTCCTTCGCGCACGGACTCCGACGGTGCGGTCGACGCGCCCGCGGCGCTGGTGCCAGGTCCCTTGGCCGGATCCATCGCAGCGTCCATGCCCAGGCGTTCCCTCCAGGTCGGTCAGCAGTCGTGCCGTCATCGTACGCACGAACCACACCGGTGTCATTCAGCCACCCGCGGGATCGGACAGTCGGGTGAAGACCGGGCCGATCCGGGTCGCAATGGTCCACCGTACGGTGCACGATGTCCCCATGTCCGCCGATCGTCCAGCGTCTGCCAGCCGACCGACGTCATCCGATCGACCAGTGTCGCCCATGCCGCGCGATCCCTCGCCGGCCACCCTCGATGCAGCGGGGTGGGACGTGCGGACACTCGGCCGCCGGTACGCCGACGGGTCGGGCACCGCGGCCGAGACCGTGACGGCACTGCTCCGCCGGATCGACGAGGTGGACCGGTCCGGGCCGACGCTGCGGTCGGTGATCCGTACCGACCCGGAGGCCGTCGCCACCGCCTCCCGCCTCGACGACGAGCGCGCGGCCGGCCGGACCCGCGGGCCCCTGCACGGCGTACCCGTCCTGGTCAAGGACAACGTCGACACCGCCGGCGCCCTCGGCACGACGGCCGGCTCGCTCGCGCTGTGCGACGCCGGTCCCGCGGCCGACGCACCGCTCGTCACCCGGCTCCGGGCCGCCGGCGCCCTCGTCCTCGGCAAGGCCAACCTGTCGGAGTGGGCGAACTTCCGCTCGACCGGCTCGTCGTCGGGCTGGAGCGCGGTCGGCGGCCTGTCCGTCAACCCGTACGCGCTCGACCGGTCCGCGGGCGGCTCGTCCTCGGGGTCGGCGGCCGCGGTCGCCGCCGGACTCGCTCCGGTCGCGGTCGGCACCGAGACCGACGGTTCGATCGTGTGCCCCGCGGCGCTGTGCGGCGTCGTCGGGCTGAAGCCCACCGTCGGGTTGGTCGAGGGCGCGGGCATCGTGCCGATCTCGCACAGCCAGGACACCGCGGGCCCGATGGCCCGAACGGTGTGGGACGCGGCGATGCTCCTCGACGTCCTCGCCGTGCGACCGCGGGACGACGCGTTCACCGCGTCCTGCCGGCCCGACGGGCTGCGGGGCGCCCGGATCGGGGTGCCGCGGCGCGGACTCTGGGGTTACAGCCGCGCCGCCGACGACCTCGCCGAGGAGGCCGTACGCCTGTTGGCCGCACAGGGCGCCGTCCTCGTCGACCCGGCCGACCTGCCCAGCATGGAGGAACTCGCCGCGAGCGAGGCGGAGACGACGGTCCTCGACACGGAGTTCAAGGCCGACCTCGAGGCGTACCTCGCGACCCGTGGGCCCGGTTCACCGCGCACCCTGGCCGAGGTGATGGCGTTCAACGAGGCGCACGCCGATGCCGAACTGGTCCACTTCGGACAGGAACGCTTCGAGCAGGCCCTGCACGCCGGCGGCCTGGACGATCCGGCCTACCGCGAGGCGCTCGAGACGTGCCGCCGGCTCG
The DNA here is from genome assembly GCA_963721745.1 of uncultured Actinomycetota bacterium. Taxonomy (GTDB): domain Bacteria; phylum Actinomycetota; class Actinomycetes; order Propionibacteriales; family Actinopolymorphaceae; genus Thermasporomyces. The sequence goes on from CAVRKO010000015.1 coordinate 528,143, forward strand.
GGCGTACGGACGGGATCGATGCCGCGCTCGGCGCCCACGACCTCGACGCCCTCGTGATGCCGGCGTACCCGCCGGCGTGGAAGATCGACCTGGTCAACGGCGACCAGGTGCCGGGCGGATGCCCGCAGGCGGCGGCGGTGGCCGGTTATCCCGTCCTCACGGTGCCCTGCGGCACGGCGGCCGGGCTGCCGGTCGGGCTGGCCTTCATGGGCACCGCGTGGAGCGAGCCGACGCTGATCCGGCTGGCCTACGCCTACGAGCAGGCGCTCGGCCTCCGCCTGCGTCCGTCGTTCCGGGCACCGCAGGCCGGCTGACGTCGACGCGAGCGGGGCGGTTCAGTACCCACGGACGTCGGGCCAGTGGCGTTCGACGCCGGCCTGGTCGAGCACCCTCGCGAAGTCGTCCCAGAGGTCCGGCTGCTCGTGCACCTGCCGGGGCTCGGCGGCCCGATCGAGGCAGAACGCCGCCAGTCGTCCGGCGACCTCTCCGGCGTTCCACTCCACCGGGTGCAGGCGGTAGCAGCCGTTGGTGATGTGGGTGGTGCCGATGTTCTTGGCCGCTGCGAGCAGGTTGCGGGTGCGGACCGGCAGCAGCGCGCCCAGCGGGAGCTCGAACGGCACGCTCCCGATGTCGATGTAGTTGTCGCCGCCGGTCGAGGGGTGCAGGTCGATGCGGTAGCTGCCGACGCCGACCGACTCGTCGTACCTCCGCCCGCCGTACGGCCCCACGACGTCCAGCGCGACATCCTGCTCGACCACGGTCGTGACGGCCCGGATCCGGCGCGCCTCGCGGATGTACGCCGCCTTCGCCAGCCCGTCGTCGCTGCCCACGATGTCGGGACGCAGGCGCAGGCCGGGCCAGCCGGTGCCGCCGTCGACGCGCGGCGCCTGCGTCTGCAGCCAGTACAGCAACGACAGCGAGAGCTGCCGGGCATCGTCGAGGCTGGCCTGGGCGGTCGCGTCGTCGACCTCGATCACCGGGTTCAGCCAGTAGTCGTTCATCGGCCAGTTGACCAGGCAGACGTCGGAGTCGAACGCGCCTGGCTCGTGCAGGGTCCGCGCGAGGATCCGCCGGAACGTCCACAGCTCCTTGTCGCCGGAGCTCTGGCTCTGGTCGGCCCGGATCGCCACGGCGTCGCCGCCGGGGTTGGGTTCGAAGGTCCGGGTGACGGGCGCCAGCGTGCGCGGGTCGGGTGCGGTCAGGTCGAGCAGGGGCCCGGTCCAGAAGTCCGGTTTGTAGCCGCGCCAGAAGTCGTACCGCGCGGGCCGGTCGATCGTGTGGTCCTCGCCCGGGTGGTACGACAGGGCGAAGCAGAACGTCACGCCCTGCATGTTCAGCGGCTGTGCGTCCGCCGGGGCGTGTGGTTCGTCGTACTCGCCCTGCGCCTCCGCGCCGGTGACGTATTCCGTGCCGGTGAGCGGGAGCAGGTCACCGGTCTCGGTCGCGTCGAGGACGTACGCCGCGCTGACGACGACCTCCGCGCCGGAGCGGGTGTCGAGCAGGGTCACCGCCCTGACGTGGTCGCCGTCGACGTCGGCGGCGACCGGACGGTGCTGCAGCAGGACCTCGAGGCGGCCGGCCGTCCGGTGCGGCGCGAGCATCGCCTCGAGGACGGCGAGCGCCACGCGGGGCTCGTGGCAGAGCTTGCTCACCCAGCCGGCGCCTGGGTTGAGCTCCCGCCAGGCCCGGGCGCGCGCGGTGAGCGGATACCAGCGGCGGTAGTGGTCGCGGATGCCCTCGCGGAGCTCGCGGTAGGTCGCCGTCGACCCGAAGCGTTCGATCCACGGGTGCTCGTCGGGCGGTACGGCCTGGCTGGTGAGTTGGCCGCCGAGCCAGTCGGTGGGCTCGGTCAGCACGACCCGTCGGCCGGACCGGACCGCCGCCAGCGCCGCCGCGACACCCCCGAGCCCGCCGCCGACGACCAGGACCTCGGTGCTCAGCTCCGGCATGCCGCGCCTTTCCGTCGCTCGGGTGGGGCGCCCTCTGGGTGAAGGGTCCCTTCGTACGAACCTATGGAACGAAGGGACCCTTCACCCAGCCGGCGTCCGGCGTCGGACTGCCCGTTCGTCCACGGTGGACGCCGCGCGGCGGCGCGGCAGACAGAGCTGCGCGGCCAGCAGCCCGGCCGCGCCGACCAGGGACCACAGCGCCCACGGGCCGATCGCGTACACGGCGCCGCCGATGAGCGGTCCGGCACCCGTGCCGGCCGTGTACGCGACGCCGTACAACCCCTGGTAGCGCCCGACCATCCGCGGCGGAGCCAGACTTCCCAGGTAGGCCATGGAGACGGAGGCGAACATCATCTCGCCGAGCGTCCAGACCAGCACCGTCCCCGCCAGCAGGACCATGCCGGTCGTGAACCCGGTCAGCGCGAGACCGACACCGGTGAGCAGGTTGCCGATGGCCATGACGTACTCCGGCCGGTATCGGGAGACCGCCGCGGTGATGGGCAGCTCCAGCACCAACACCAACAGACCGTTGAGCCCCATGAGGAGACCGAAGTCGCGTGCGCTCAGACCCACCTCGTTGACGTGCAGGGGCAGGCCGACGGTGGTCTGGATGTAGGCGAACATGGCGAACACGGTCATCGCCAGGTATCGCACCAGGGCGCGGTCGGCGAGCGCCCGCCGGTACCCCACTGCCCGGGCCGCCTGCGTGTCCGCGTCGTCGGAGTCGGACCGTAGCTGGGGCGTACCGCGCAGCAGCACCGCAACGACCACGCCGAACAGCAGGCACGCGGCGGCATTGACCAGGAAGAGCTCCACGTAGGAGGTGCTGGCCAGCACACCACCGATGACACCGCCCAGGGCGGCGCCGATGTTCTGCGCGAACCGGAACACCCCGAAGGCGGCGAGCCGTTGCCGGTTGGTCGACACGGAGTCGACCAGTACCGCGGCGGCGGCCGGCCGGTAGATCTGCGACGTCACGCCGATGAGCCCGACCACAGCGACGAGGATCGGGAACGGTTCGAGGAACGGTACGGTCACCGTCAGCCCGGCGGTGGTGACGGCGGACAGCACGATGGTCCATCGCCGGCCGATCTTGTCGGCGAGGTAGCCACCGACTGCGTTGCCGAGCACCTTTCCGACACCGGAAACGCCCAGCACGAACCCCGCGGCACCGGCGGAATAGCCGCGCTCGGTCAGGTAGAGCACGATGAACACGGGCAGGAAGTCGCCGACCTGGTTGACCAGGATGCCGAGACTGATGATCCACACCCGGCCGGGCAGACTGCGCAGCGTGTCGCGGAATCGCGGCTCGTCGACGGCCGACCGGGCCGGCGGCGCGGTGCTCACGCGACGGGCTCGGTGCGCACGCGGATCGCCGCGGCGGGCCGCCTGCCGTGGGCGATGGCTTCGGTGGCGGTGGCGCCGCGGGCGATGACGTGACCAACCTTGTCCTCGTTCCAGGTCGGCGGTGGTATCTCGTCGGACAAGGTGGCTCCCTCTCTCTCGTTCCCGCTCGGCGGGCGGACTGGATCGGGCCGGACCCGATTTGCTGGACTGGATCGCGCCGGACTGGATCGGCTGGTCAGCAGGCGCAGAGGCAGAACGGGTGTCCCACCGGGTCGAGAAAGACCCGGAACGTCTCGCCGGGCTGGAACTCCGCCTTGCGCGCCCCCAGCGCGAGGACCTGCCGCTCGCCCTCGTCGAGGTCGGTGACGGTGACGTCGACGTGCGCCTGCTGGGGGTGGTCGGCACCCGGCCACACCGGCGGCGTCCAGTCGTCGGCGCGCTGGAAGGCGAGCGTGACCTCGGTGTCACCCTTCAGCGTGACCCAGAACGTCGTCGCCCTCCGGCGTACCACCGACGACGCCGCTGTAGAACGTCGCGAGCGCGTGGGGGTCGGGACAGTCGAGTGCGAACGTGGCGAGGGTGCCGATGCTCATGGAAACCTCCGGATCAGTGCCCGGGACGGGCACACCTGCGAAACCTGCGTGGCAAGTATGCCGGTTACGGAAGGCGGCATCAACCCGCGTCGGGATTTTGCCGGTGTCGCGCCCCCGGCAGCCATGCAGCCGCCGGCAGCCCACCCGGCACACCTGGCACACCTGGCACCCAGCCGGACGGCGCGCGCGAACCGGCCGGCTGCGGCCAAGAGGTGAAGGCAGTCCAGGGCCGGCGGAGGCGGGCCAAGTAGCGTCATGGGGACACGCCGAAGAGCCGAAGGGAAGCCGCATGCACCCGCGGATCCGCTGGGGGATCATCGCCACGGGAAACATCGCCGGACAGTTCGCGCGGGACCTCGCGCTGCTGCCCGACCACGAGGTCGTGGCGGTCGGGTCCCGCACGCTCGACCGCGCCAAGGCGTTCGCCGACGAGCACGGCGTGCCCCGGTCGTACGGCTCCTACACCGAGGTCTGGGGCGATCCCGACGTCAACGTCGTCTACGTCGCGACGCCACACTCCGACCACCTCGCCAACACCCGGGACGCGCTTCTCGCCGGCAAGGCCGTGCTCTGTGAGAAGGCCCTGACCGTCAACGCGCGCGAGGCCCGCGAGCTGGTCGCCCTGGCGCGGGAGCGGAACCTGTTCCTGATGGAGGCGATGTGGATGCGGTGCAACCCGCTCCACCTGCGCCTCCGCGAACTCGTCGACGCCGGCGCGATCGGCGAGCCGCGGGCACTCCACGCCGAGCTGGGATTCGTCGCCGACCCCGACCCGGCAGGTCGGCTGTTCGCTCCCGCACTCGCGGGCGGCGCCCTCCTCGACGTCGGCGTCTATCCGGTGAGCCTGGCCCACCACCTGCTCGGCGCGCCGCGCGAGGTCCACGCGACCGGGACGCTGGCGGAGACGGGCGTGGACGCCAGCATCGCGCTCTCGCTGGGCTACGAGTCCGGCGCCGTGGCGACCGTCGCCGGGTCGCTCGTCGGCACGCTGCGCAACGACGCGACGATCGCCGGCACCGACGGCTGGATCGAGCTGCCCCGCAGCTTCCACGACACCCACCGGCTGACCATCCACCGGCCCGACAAGGATCCCGAGACCCATGAGGTCGACCTGCTCGGCATCGGCTACACCTACGAGGCCGCGGAGGTCGGCAGGTGCCTGCGGGAGGGCCTGCTCGAGAGCCCGCTCGTGTCGTGGGACGACAGCCTCGCGGTGATGGACGTACTCGACGCCGTACGCGGCCAACTCGGCGTCCGCTACCCCAACGACGACGTACGCTCCGGCGACCCTGCGTAGGCATTTCGGCCGTTTGCGTACGGTACGTGCGGTCGGCGCCCAACGCGGCGGCTGCGAATCGCCGCACACGTAGGGTCAAGACGTTGCGGCACCGACCGAGGAGTTGAACAACGAGTGTCAGCCAAATCCCCGGCCACGCCCTCCGACAACGAGCGATCGGCGTTCGTCGTCGTCGCCAACCGGCTGCCCGTCGACCGGGTCGAAGGGCCCGACGGCACCTCGTCCTGGCGGCGCAGCCCCGGCGGTCTGGTCACCGCGCTGGACCCCGTCATGCGCGCGAACAAGGGCGCCTGGATCGGCTGGGCCGGAGCGACCGGCGAAGCACCGGCGCCGTTCGACGAGGCCGGCATGCACCTCGTGTCGGTCCCGCTGTCGCGGACCGAGGTCGAGGAGTACTACGAAGGCTTCTCCAACGGCACACTGTGGCCGCTCTACCACGACGTGATCGCGCCGCCGGTCTACCGCCGCGAGTGGTGGGAGGCGTACGTCAAGGTCAACCGGCGGTTCGCCGAGTCCGCCGCCCAGGTCGCCGGCCAGGGCGCGCTGGTCTGGATCCACGACTACCAGCTGCAGCTCGTACCCGAGATGCTGCGCGAGCTCCGGCCCGACCTCCGGATCGGCTTCTTCCTGCACATCCCGTTCCCGCCGGTCGAGCTGTACGCCCGCCTGCCCTGGCGGCAGCAGATCCTCCGCGGCCTCCTCGGCGCCGACCTGATCGGCTTCCAGCGACCGGGCGCCGCGTCGAACTTCCTCCGGCTGACCCGGCGGCTGCTCGGCTACCAGACCCAGCGCGAACGCACTTCCTGCCTGACGGCGCGGGTCGTCCGCGCACGTTCGTTCCCGATCTCCATCGACGTCGGCGAGCTGGAGGAGCTCGCCCGCCGGCCCGAGACCGAGCGCCGCGCGTGGGAGATCCGCGAGGAGATCGGCGCGCCGCAGAAGATCCTGCTGGGCATCGACCGGCTCGACTACACCAAGGGCATCGCCGAACGCCTCACCGCGTTCGCCGAACTGCTCGACGACGGCGCTGATCACGGCCGACGAGGCGGCGTTCATCCAGGTCGCCACACCGAGCCGGGAGCGCGTCGAGCAGTACCGGCTGCTGCGCGACGAGGTGGAGCTGGCCGTCGGCCGGGTCAACGGCACGCACGGGCGGATCGGCCGGCCCGCGGTGACCTACCTGACCACTCCTCCCACGAGCGCGCCGAGCTCGTCGCGCTCTTCCGGGCGGCCGACGTCATGGTCGTCACCCCGCTACGGGACGGCATGAACCTCGTCGCCAAGGAGTACGTCGCCTGCCGGTACGACCACACCGGCGTCATGCTCCTCAGCGAGTTCGCCGGCGCGGCGGACGAGTTCCGGCAGGCGCTGCTCGTGAACCCGTACGACGTCGACGGGCTCAAGCGCACCCTGCTCGAGGCCGTCCGGATGGAGCCGCGGGAGGCGACCCGCAAGATGCGGTCGATGCGCCGCCACCTGGTCGAGCACGACGTCGACCGCTGGGCGAGCTCGTTCCTCTCGGCCTTGAGCGGCGAGCAGGCTCCATGACCGCGACGCGGGTACTGGCCCTCGATCTCGGTTCGTCCTCGGTCCGGGCCCTCGTCTACGACGGCAACGCAAACCTGGTCCCGGGCGCGGAAGCCCGGCACGCCGTCGAACCCCAGCAGGACGACACCGGGCGTGGCGAGCTCGATCCAGACGCGTACGTCGCCGGCCTGATCGCCTGTCTCGACGAGCTGAACGTGGCGGGAGCGCTCGAGGGCGTCGAACTGGTGGCCACCTCGTCGCAGTGGCACTCGGTGCTCGCCGTCGGCCCCGACGGCAGGCCCCGCTCGGCCGTCCTGACCTGGCTGGACACTCGCGCCCAGCCCCCGGCGGGGCGCGAGCCGGCCGACCCGCAGGCGTTCCACGAACGCACCGGCGCGTGGGTGCACCCGCTGTACTGGACCACGAAGGTGCCGTGGCTGCAGGACCGGCTCGGTGCCGGTGGCCTGCGGTTCGTCGGCCTGCCCAACTATGTCCGCGGCATCCTGCTCGACGACGACACGACATCGGTGTCCACCGCGTCGGGCACCGGCCTGCTCGACGTCGCCCGGATGCAGTGGGATCCCGAGGCACTCGAGATCGCCGGCATCGCCGACCCAGAGGCGCAGCTGCCGACCATCGACGACACGCCGATCCGGCTCGCGAAGCCGTGGCAGGACCGCTGGCCCGCCCTGGCGGATGCCCGCTGGCAGCCCGTCCTCGGCGACGGCGCCGCCTCCAACCTGGGCAGCGGCTGCGCCGACGTCTCGGCCGTCGCCGTCACCGTGGGTACGTCCGCCGCGCTGCGCGTCGTGCACGGACCCGACGCTCCACCTCCCCCACCGACCGTCTGGCGCTATCGCGTCGACGCCACCCGCCAGGTGAGCGGCGTGGCGTTCTCCGGCGGCGGCGTCCTCCACGCGTGGGTGGTGCGCCTCCTCGGCCTCGGCCAGGACGCCGAGCCACGCCGGCGGCCCGGGACCAGCGGGCTGGTGTCGATCCCGCTGCACGCCGGCAGCCGCCCGCCCGGCACGGCGCCGCCGGGGTCCGGCCTGGTGGCGGGGCTCTCCCTCGACACCTCGGCGGAGGAGTTCCTCGCCGCCACGCTCGAAGGCGTCGCCCTCGAGTCGGCCCGTGCGCTCGACGTCCTGGAGAAGCTGTTCGGCACCCAGCTCGACGTCGTTCTCGGTGGCGGGGCGGTGCACGCCTCGGGCTGGTGGCGAAGCGTCTTCGCGGCTACGTTCGACCGTACGCTGCATCTCGCGGCCGACCCGGAGGTCGGCGCGCGCGGCGCGGCAGCCCTCGCGCTGGGCCTCGACCTTGCCCGGCCCCGGGACACAGTCCTCCCCGACCACGAGGACTCGGCGCGGATGGCGGCGGTGCGGGCCCGCTTCGCGAGGCTCCGCGACGTCGTACACGAACGAATTCTCGAACCTTAGGCCCCTCGATCTGGTTCGATCGAACTCCCGCACCACTCACCACGAGGCAAAATGATGCTCCGCAACGGAAGGGGCACCAAGGGTGATAGGGCCAACCGCGCGGGAGCCCGGCGGAGGCGGCACCAGCGCACTCCACGGTCCACGCGGCCGCCACGGCGCGAGGTTCGAGTCCCTGCTCGAGCTCGCGGCGAGCGGAGTCATGCTCATCGACGCCCGCGACCGCATCACCGCCTGGAACTCCGCGGCCGAGTCGATCCTGTGCCGCCGCGCGGGCGAGGTCGTCGGGCAGGACGTCGTGGCGACGGCGGTCCCGGCGCAGTACCACCAGCCCGCCCGTGACCTGCTGGCCCAGATCCGCTCGGACGGCACCTGGGAGGGCAGGGCCCCGCTCGCCCGTCCCAACGGCGAACCGGTCCTGTGTGCGCTCCGGGTCCGCGCCTTGGGCGGCGGCACCAAGCCGGTGGCGGGGCGGGCGGGTGGCGAGGTGCTGGTCGTGTTCGCGGAGGTGACCGACGACGAGCCAGGAGCCGCACCGGGAACCATCGCCGACGAGCGTGCCGCCCTGCTGCGGGCCGAGCGCGCCGCCCGGACCGAACTCGAGAACGTCCGCGACCGGCTGGCGTTCGTCGTCCACGCCAGCAGTCGGCTGGCGTCGTCCCTCGACGTCGGCATGACCATGGAGACGGTGGGCAACCTGGTCGTCCCGCGGTTCGGCCGGCTCTGCACCATCGACCTCTGGGACGGCCGCCGGCTCGACCGGGTGTACGTCCACGACGGCGACGCCGACGGCCCCGACCCTGAGCGCAAGGCCCTCGTCGAGGAGATCCGCACGCTCGGCGGCGCCCAACGCGACGAGCACCCAGGCGTACGCGCCGTCCTCACCGGCCTGCCGTCGGTCGTCGACGTGACGACCCCCGAACAGGCGGCCCAGATGTACGACGACCCGGCCGGACGCGCCGCGGTCCTTCGGGCCACGCAGGGCAGCGGCTTCGTGGCCGTACCCCTGATCACCCGCGGCCGGGTCATCGGCGTCCTCACCCTCCTCGGACCGGGACGTGCGTTCGGGCACATGCTGGCGCCCGGCGAGGACCTCGCGGTGCTCGAGCAGATCGCGACCCGGGCGGCCCAGAGCATCGAGAACGCCCGGCTGTTCGACGCCGAGCGCCGGCTGGCCCGCAGCCTCCAGGAGAGTGAACGCCGGCAGCGCAGGACGGCGCTCACCCTCCAGCGCAGCCTGCTGCCGGCCTGGACCCACCAGCCGGGCGAGCTCGAGGTCGCGACGCGGTACTTCCCCGGTGCGGAGGAGGCGGAGGTCGGCGGCGACTGGTACGACGTGATGCGGGTCGGCTCCGGGCGTACCGCCCTCGTGATCGGCGACGTCATGGGCCGCGGCCTGCGGGCCGCGACCCTGATGGGGCAGGTCCGCACGGCGGTACGCGCGTACGCCCGCCTCGACCTCGCGCCCAAGGAGATCCTCGAGCTGCTCGACGGCGTAGTCGCCGACCTCGGCGAGGCCGAGATCGTCACCTGCGTCTACGCCGTGTTCGACCGGCTCCAGGGCACGTTGACCTACGCATCGGCCGGCCACATGCCGCTGCTCGTCGTCGACCGGCGTGGCCGGGCGCGTCGCCTCGACCACGAGGCCGGGCTCCCGCTGGGCGTCGGGCGGTGTGCGGCACCGGAGCACGTCGTGTCGGTGCCCGAGGACACCCTGGTCACGTTCTACACCGACGGGCTGGTCGAGAACCGCCAGCGCGACGTCGACACCGGCATCGACGAGCTGGTCGACGCGCTGGCCCGGGCGTCCGGCACCCTCGAGGGCCTCTGCGACCAGGTCATCGACGCTCTCCGGCCACCGGGTGGCTACGACGACGACGTGGCGCTCCTGCTCGCCCGGGCGCGCGATCCGATGGGCCTGTGAGACCGGCCGGGCCAGCTCCGATCAGGTCGGCTCAGCGGGCGACGTTCTCCGTACCCTCCAGGGTCGCGAGCTCGCGGCGCCGCGGCAGCCCCTCCCAGTCGCCCGCGACGGAGACCGAGAACGCGCCGCAGACGTTCCCGCGGCGCAGGCGTTCGGCCGGGGTCAGCCCGTCGAGCCACGCCGACAGGTAACCCGCTACGAAGGCGTCGCCGGCACCCACCGGGTCGATCGGCGTCACCGCGAGCGCGGGCGAGGTCACCTCGTCGCCACCGATCACGGCGTACGCACCCGCGCCGCCGAGCTTGAGGACCACCTCGCCCGGCCCCGCGGCGGCGAGCTGCTTGGCGAGGTGCTCCGTCGAGCCCTCGCCGACCACCAGGGCCGCCTCCTCCTCACCCGCGAAGACGATGTCGACGAGCCCGACGAGGGTGCGCAGGGCGGCGCCCGCCTCCTGCGGCGACCACAGGGCAGCGCGGTAGTTGAGGTCGAACGACACGGGTACGCCGGCCGCGCGGGCGAGCTCCACCGCCCGGTGGACCGCCGCGTGTCCCGACTCCGACAGCGCGGGTGTGATGCCGGACAGGTGCAGCACCCGCGCCGACCTGACCAGCGCCGGATCCACGTCGTCGGGACCGACCCGGGAGCCGGCGAAGCCGCGGCGGTAGTAGCTCACGCGTACGCGGTCGGCGGTGCGGTGCTCGCGCAGCATCAACCCGGTGGCGACGCCGGGGTCGATGCGTACGTGCGAGACGTCGATGCCCTCGCCGCGCAAGGCGTCCTTGACAAGGGCACCGACGGGATCGTCGCCCAGGCAGCCGATCCAGGCGGCCGAGTGCCCGAGCCGGCTGACGCCGATGGCGACGTTGGTCTCCGCGCCGCCGAAGGAGATCCGGGCCGGCGCGCCGACCGTGAACGGTCCGGTCGTCGTGGCGGCCACCAGGCCCATCGTCTCGCCGAGGGTGAGGACGTCGGGACCGCCCGCCTTCGCCTCCGTCATGCGCGCGCTCCGGAATCCGTGACGCTCGCGACCAGGGCCCTGGCCCGTTCGGCGAGCGCGTCGAGGTCGGCGCCGGGTTCGCAGGCGTCGGCGACGAGCGGGCTGCCGACACCGACGGCGGCCGCCCCGGCGGCGAGGTATTCGCCGGCGTTCCGGACGTCCACGCCACCGGTCGGTACGAGAGGGATCTCCGGCAGCGGGCCGCGGACTGCCTTGATGTACGCCGGGCCGCCGACCGCGGACGCCGGGAACACCTTGACCATCGAGGCGCCGGCGCGCCACGCGGTGAGGATCTCGCTGGGGGTGAGGGCACCGGGGAGTACGGGGACGCCGAGCCGGGTGCCCTCCTCGATCACCGGGAGGCAGATCGCCGGCGAGATCAGGTAGGTCGCGCCGGCGTCGACCGCCGCGCGGGCCTGCTCGACGGTGGTGACCGTGCCCGCGCCGAGCGCCACGTCGGCGGGCTTGCGAGCGGCGTAGGCCCGGATCGCCTGGGCCACGTCGGGGGCCGTGAACGTGAACTCCACCGCGCGGACACCGGCAGCGACCAGGACGTCACTGACGTCGGCGTACCTCGCGGCGGACGACGAGCGCAGGATCGCGACCGCCGGACATTCCTTCATCGCCTGCTGCAGGCTCACCCGGATGCCTCCTCGATGATGGCCTGGTGCGGCCACATTGGGCCACGCCCCCGCAGGGGCAGGACTCCCTGAGTTTAGGGCGTCGCGCCCGGGGCAGCAGGCCGCGACCATCCCAGCGAACCACACCGTCGGTGCGCCGAAGTCACCCTTGACCGCGCAGGCCTGCGGGGCTTCACTGTTGCCCCATCGTTTCGTCCAGTATCGGCGCCCTTGGCGACAGGAGGACGACAGATGGCAACCGAACAAAGCGCTGCCGAGAGTGGCGGTACGTTCACGCCGACTCTCTCGACCCGACATCTCCCAGGCGTGGAGGTCCGCGACCTGCCGGCGGCACCGACCGACACCTGGCGGATCATCGGGCCGGGGCTCGTCGGCGCGGGCGTGGGTCTCGCCTCGGGCGAGTTCATCCTCTGGCCCTACATCGCTTCCCAGGTGGGCCTCGTGTTCCTCTGGGGCGCGGTCATCGGCGTGACCACGCAGTGGTTCCTCAACATGGAGATCGAGCGCTACACCCTCGCGACCGGCGAGACGGCGCTCACGGGGTTCAGCCGGTTGTGGAAGCACTGGGGCCTGGTCTTCGCGATCATGACGTACTTCGCGAACATGTGGCCCGGCTGGGCAACGAGTTCGGCGACGCTGATCTCGTACATCTTCGGCGGCAACGTCACCTTCATCGCCATCGGAATCCTGCTGCTCTGCGGTGCGGTGCTCACTCTTGCGCCGGTCGTCTACACCGCACTCGAACGCGTCATCATCGTCAAGGTCGCGGCGATCGGCATCTTCATCCTGGTGGCGATCATCTTCGCCATCACCAGTGACGCCTGGCGCAACCTCGGCAGCGCGGTCACGCACATCGGGCAGTTCCCGGACCTGGAGTTCGCGCTGATGCTCGGCGCGATCGCGTACGCCGGAGCCGGTGGCGGCCAGAACCTCTGCCAGAGCAACTGGATCCGCGACAAGAGCTTCGGCATGGGCAGCTACGTCCCCCGGCTGGTGAGCCCGGTGACCGGGCAGACCGAGGCCGCACCGTCCACGGGCTTCGTCTTCGCACCGACGGCGGGCAACCTGCTGCGGTGGCGGTCCTGGTGGCGGTTCGCCAACATCGAGCAGGCCTCGACGTTCGTCCTCATCACCGCGTTCACGATCGCGTTCATGTCGATGCTGGCGTTCTCGACGGTGTTCGGGCGCGAAGGGCTCTCCGAGGAGATCGGCTTCCTGCAGGTCGAGGGCGAGCAGTTGAAGAGCGCGGTCGGACCGTGGTTCGGCTACTTCTTCTGGGTGATCGGCGCCTACGCGCTGTTCGCCGGCGCGATGGGGATCATCGACTACACGAGCCGGCTGGCCGCCGACCTGGTGGCCACGGTCTACCTGCGCGGCAGGGGCGTCTCGGAGAGCCGGATCTACTTCTGGCTGGTCTGGGGACTCGTGGCGTTCGGGTGCGCGGTCCTGCTGGCCGGGCTCGACCAGCCGCTGGTGCTGCTCGTCATCTCCTCCTGCGTGGCCGGGACGATGATGGCGATCTACGGCGTCCTGCTGATCCTCATGAACAAGAAGGCGCTGCCGCCGGCGATCCGCATCAAGACGTTCCGGACGGTCGTCATCGCCCTGGCGGTGGCGTTCTACGGGACACTTGGCATCATCACCATCATCCAGAAGGGCCAGGAGCTGTTCGGCGGTTAGTGACAACGAGCGGCGGGCCCGTCGGAGTGAAGGGAACGGTGCACTCAGATGGGCCCGCACAGCCGCGACAGCCTGGCGGAGTACCTCCTCGACGAGATCGTCGCCGGCCGCATCGCCCCAGGGTCCAAGCTCCCGCCCGAGCGGAGCCTGGCCGAGCGGTTCGGAGTCTCCCGCCCCATCGTGCGGGAGGTGCTCCGCAGCCTGGCCGAGCGTGGCTTCGTCGAGATCCTCCCGTCCCGCGGCACCTACGTCCGCGAGGCCCGGCCGAGTGACGGTGCGCGGTCTCTGGACACGTCGTACCGGCGGCGCAATGCCACCATCCGCGAGCTGACCGAAGCCCGCATGATGGTGGAGACCTACGCCGCCCGCCTCGCCGCCGCCAACGCCACGGACGTCGAGATCGCGGCGATGCGGCGGTGCCTCGACGACTTCTCGGCCGCCGGGCACGTCCTCGAACAGGCCCGGCTGGACCTCGCGTTCCACTCGTTGGTGGTGCGGGCTGGCCACAACACCGTGATCGAGACGATGTACGCCTCGATCACCAGCCTGACGTTCGAGCTGATGCTGCGCAGCCTGTCCGACCGGCAGGTCCGGCAGGCAGGTGTCCCCCTGCACGAGAACATCTGGCAGGCGATCCACGACCGCGACCCGGAGCGGGCGGCCGAGGCGATGCAGGAGCACCTCGACGTCGCGAGACGGCTGTACGGCCAGGACTTCGAGGCCAGCGTCGACCAGGTGGCCCAACGCGAGCTGCAACGCATGCTCGGACCGTCGGCATCACTCGAGGGCATCCTCGAGGACGTGGCCCGCCGGCACGAGGCCCTCGTCACCTCGCAGACCGTCAACGCCCCCCTCAGCTGAAGCCGACAACGCCGCTCAGCTGAAGTACGTGCCGCCGTTGAGGTCGATCACGGCGCCCGTGCAGAACGCGCCCAGCTCCGAGACCAGGTAGAGCACGGCCCCCGCGACGTCGACCGGGAAGCCCGCCCGGTGCAGCGGCGTACTGTCAATCGCGGCTTGCTGCTCGTTCGGCGGCGTGAACATCTCGTGGAACGGTGTGTCGAGGATCAGGCCCGGCGCGACGGCGTTGACCGTGATGCGGCGCGGGCCCAACTCCTTGGCGAGCCCGCGGGTCAGCCCGTGCATTCCCGCCTTCGCCGCCGCGTAGGCTGCCGCACCGCGGCCACCACCGTTGCGGCCCGCCACCGAGGAGATGTTGACGATCCGGCCGTCGTCGGGCATCTGCCGGAGGACGGAGCGGGAGCAGGCGAACGCACTGAAGAGGTTGAGCTCGATCACCTGGTGCCAGTGGTCGTCCGACATCTCCGTGACGGGCTTGCGTGCGACCATCCCGCCGGCGTTGTTGACGAGCACCGACACGGGTCGGCCGAGTGCCTCGGCGGCGAGGTCGACGACACGGTCGATCTGGGCGCTGTCGGTGGCGTCCAGCGGATACGCCGCGGCACGCCGGCCGAGCGCGCCGATCTCCTTGGCCACCTCTGCGCCGTCGTGGCTGCGGTAGGTGACGGCCACGTCCGCGCCCGCCTCCGCGAGAGCGATCGCCACGCCGCGCCCGATGCCCGTTGCGCCGCCGGTGACCAGAGCCGCCTGGCCACTCAGATCGATCCGCATGCCGCCTCCCTGCCGTGTCCGACGAACCTGCCGTGTCTCATGAAGCCGCCGGGTCTCATGAACCCGCCGGTCTGCCCATCCTCACGCGAGCACCTCCACCACGTCAGACGAGACGGCGTACCGCAAGGGCTCGTTACAGACGAAGCGGGCGATTTCGTCCACCATCGCGGCGCCCTGACGAAGATGCGAGTCGAGGGTGTGGCCCGCGCTGTGCGGCGAGATGATCGCGTTCGGCACGTTCCGCCAGGTGCTCTCGGGCTCGAGTGGCTCGTTCGGAAAGACGTCGAGGGCGGCGGTGATCCGCCCGGAACGCAGCTCGGCCAGCAACGCGTCTGGTTCGATCAGGCCGCCCCGTGCGCTGTTGACGAGGAGCGCGCCGTCTGGCAGCAGGGCGAGTTCGCGGGCACCCAGCAGATGCCGCGTCGACGGCAGGAGCGGAGCGTGCAGCGTCACCACGTCCGAACCCTGCAACAGGCTGTCAAGGTCAGCTTGCTCCACGCCGAGGGCGGCGGCGTCCGCGGCCGAGAGGACCGGATCGCTCACCAGGACGTCGGCGCCGAACGCGCGTACCAGCCTGATGACCGCCCGGCCGGTCCGGCTCGCACCCACGACGCCGACCGTGCGCGCACCGAGCAATCGGCCCGGATGGCGTTGCCGGAGGTCGCTCCAGGCCGCGCCGTCGCGGAGCCCCCTGTCCAGCAGGTGCAGCTCACGCAGACCGGCCAGGATCTGCGAGATCACCAGCTCCGCAACAGACTCCGCGATCAACGCCGCGGCCTGGCAGACGACCACCTGACGTCCGACGGCCTGCTGCGGAAGGAGTCCCCGGATGCTGCCGGCGGTGTGGGCGACCAAGCGCAGGTCCGGCGCGGCGGCCAGCACGTCCTCGTCCAACCTCGGCGTTCCCCAACCTGTCAGCGCGGCGGCCGCGCCGTCGAGCAGGGCGGGCAGGTCCCAGGTGTCCGGCTGGCCGGAGGGCCGGCGGACGTCCGCGAACGCGGCAAGCCGGCGCTCGGTTTCCGGAGCCAGCACCATGGCGCGGGTCGCCTCGGTCAGCAGGACCGCCACGCGTACGGGGGAATCGCTCGTCATCGCACAGGTCTCCTCATGATCTCCTCATGCTCTCCTCTTGACCGGCTCGGATCTCCTCATGACCGGCTGGGATAGAGCAGCAGCTCCGGCACGTGCGCGCGGGGCGGCAGTGCCATCACCGCGAGGCACATCCGCGCGACGTCCTCGGGCTGGAGGGCGTTGGCCAGCATCTCCCGCGTGGGCGGCGTCGGCCGGCGTTCCACCATGGGGGTGTCGGTGAACCCGGGAAACAGGACCGACACCCGGACTCCGTTCGCGCGTTCCTCCTCCATGGTCGCGTGCGCCAGCGCGGCCACTCCTGCCTTGCTGGCCTGGTATCCGACACCTGACGCGTCCGGCTTCTTCGCCGCGGACGACGAGATGTGCACCAGGAGGCCGTCCTGTTGCCGCCGGAACGCCGGGAGCACCGCCTGGGTGAGCGCGAACGCGGCGTCGAGGTTCGCCGACATCAGCTGGCGCCAGCCGGACGCGTCGAGGTCGGTGAGCGCACGGTCCCGGATGTTGGTTCCGACGCTGTTGACCAGAACGTCGACTCGACCGTACGCCTCGACCGCGGTGTTGACCGCCCTCGCCGCGACAACCGGGTCCGCCGCGTCGCCGGCGACACTGGCCGCCTGGCCACCGGCGTGCACGATCGCCTTCTCCACCTCGGCCAGCGCGGACGCACGGCGCGCGAACAGGACGACCCGGGCACCCTCGGCAGCTGCCGCCAGGGCGATCGCGCGACCCATGCCACTGCTCGCACCCGCGACGAGAACCGCCTTGCCGGCAAGGGCTGTGGACATCAGGACTCCCGCCCACCGGAGGCCGTCAAGGACCGCTTGACGAAGCGCAGGTCGGTACGGGTCTGGTCGAGGACCTGGTCGTACGGCAGCTCGTAATGGCTGTGCAGCGTCAGCGGACCGTCGAACCCGCTGCCCTGCAGGTGCTCGAGGATGTCCGTCCACGGGACCATGCCGTCGGCGAGCCCGAGCCAGTCCGAACGCCAGCGCCGCTGCCCGGCCTCGTCGTTCTCGGCGGCGAACCAGCCGCCGTTCTTGACACCGACACAGGCGAGCCAGGGTTCGAGGAGGTCGAAAGTCAGCCGCCAGTCCTCCCTGCCGTCCTGCACCACCTGGTTGCCCGGATCGGGGTACGCGCCCAACTGGGCGGGCAGGTGCCCGTCGAGCAGCACCCGGGTGAGGGCACCTGACGCATGGATCGTCCCGCCGTGCAACTGGATGGCGAGGCGTACGCCGTGGCTCGCCGCGAGTTCGAGCAGCCGCGCAAGGTCGCGACGAGCCCGGTCACGCACGTCCACGTAGCGCTCCGTGGCACCGCCGTACTTCCAGTAGCCGAGCCGAACCAGCCCGATACCGGCGTCGGCACACGCACCGAGCACCGCGTCGGCGGGGAACGTCGCCGGATCGGTGAGGTCGGTGGTCGCGAGGGGGACCGCGAGTCCGTGGCTGCCGAGTTGCGCCACCGCCTTGGGAATGCTCGCGGCATCCTCGGGACCGACGGTGCATCCGGCGCGTACGAGTAGGTCGATGCCGTCGAAACCGAGTTCGGCGGCCGTGCTGCCTACTTCGTCGACGCTGCGGGCCCCGAAGAGCTTCGTGAACAGGACGGTCTGCATCAGTGGGCGCTCCGGGACTCGTGGACGCGAGGGCCGACCGCCTGGGAAAGGCGCGGCAGGGATGGCAGTTGGGTCACAGTGCGTCCAACGTAACGACGTGGGTAGGTCGGTTACACGGCCTCCGTCCGGAACTGGAACCGCGGACTGCGGGGCAACGCCGGAAAGTCCCGCGTCGGAGCTACCCCTCAGCCGTCTGTCTGCCGACGATCTGAGCCGAACCGAGAGGGTGAGCGGCGCTGCTGCGTGCCGCCGCGTCGACCGTGCAGGTGTCCGGGCAGGATGGCAGCAAGATGCCCTCGAAACAAGCACTCTGAGCGTGCGAGGTGCTGGCTAGCGGGCTAAAATCGCACACGTGTTCGATGTACGGGTTCCCGACCTGGAGGCGTTGGCCGAGGCCGCGCCCGGGCCGGACCTTCGTGGGCGTCCTGCCGGATGTACGACGCGATGGCGCACGTGGCCCGCTCCCCGATGTGTGACGTCGAGTCCGCCCCTGCGCTGACGGCCGGATTCGGCGAGTTCGCGTCGGCCGAGGTGGGTGCGGCGCTGGCCCTGTCGCCGGGGTCGGCGGATCGTGAGCTCTCGTTCGCCTACGCGCTCACCGAACGCCTGACCGGAACCCGGTCCGCGCTCGCCGCGGGCCGGGAGGATGCGTGTCACGACGCGGGGGCAGCGTCCCGCTGAGCCGGGCCGAGGCCGGCACTCCGTTCTGAGCCAACGATGGGGTCGTACGTGCACCGCGCCGAGCCGCGCCGCGCAGGCGAGGACCTCCGGCGTGGCCGTCGTCGCACCCGCACCTTGGCTTGCCGTCGACGTCAATCCCTACGCTGGCCGACGGCCGTACCCTCGGCTGAACTCGCCGTACAAGGGAGTCCAGAAGTGTTCAACCACGAGCCGCCGGACTACGCCTGCCCGTTCTGCCGCCTGGTGGCAGGTGGCGGGGACGCCATCAGCGACCAGGGCGACATCGTGGCGCGGACGGAGCGGGCAACAGCGCTGGTCGCCTCCCGCTGGTGGCCGAACAACCACGGCCACGTGCTGGTCGTACCCAACGCACACCACGAGAACCTCTACGACCTGCCCGACGAGGCCGGCCACGCCGTCCACGATCTCGTTCGCACGATGGCGATCGCGATCCGCACGACGTACAACTGCGACGGCGTCTCGACCCGGCAGCACAACGAACCCGCGGGATACCAGGACGCGTGGCACTACCACGTCCACGTGTTCCCGAGGTACGAGGGCGACAACCTCTACGGCACGTTGCCGTACCCCGAGTACGTGTCACGCGAGCGGCGCCGACCCTATGCCGAAAGGCTCCGCGCACACCTCACCTGAGGGCGCGCCGACCCTATGCCGAAAGGCTCCGCGCACACCTCACCTGAGGGCCCGGCCCGTCACCTGAGGGCCAGCCCGCAGGCCATCCACGCTCAGCCCGACACGTCGTCCCGCGTCAAGGTGCCATTGACACGGCGCGGGATGCCGAGCACGTTCCCGTCGCGCAGGGACTCGGGCAGCAGGTTGGCGGGCATGGACTGGTAGCTCACCGGGCGCAGGAACCGCCGGATGGCAGTCGTACCCACCGAGGTGTGGATCGACGACGTCGTCGCCGGCCAGGGACCGCCGTGCTGCATGGCGTACGTGACGGAGACGCCGGTCGGCCAACCGTTCCAGAGCAGTCGACCGGCCCGGTCACGCAGCAGCGAGAGGAGCGGCGCGATCTGGTCGGTCTCGAAGTCCTCGCCGTGCACCGTCGCGGTGAGGTTGCCCTCGAAGACGGCTGCCGCGGCGGCCAGCTCCTCGATCCCGTCGTACTCCACCACGACCGAGGCGGGGCCGAAGCATTCCTCCAGCAGGGCTTGGGAGTTCTCGAGCAGGGCCGGCACCGTCGTTTTGACCACGGTCGGTCCGACGACGAGCCCGTCGACGGCGGCGGCCTCGACGATGACGGTGGCGTCGGAGACGCCGAGCAGCCGCTCGATGCCCTCCGCGTAGCCTTCGGCGATCCGCTTGTTGAGTAGGGACGCCGGTGCGACGTCACGGGCTGCGGTCGCGATCGCCTCGGGAAGGCCGTGGCCCGAGGGTACGAACAACAGCCCCGGCTTGGTGCAGAACTGCCCGGTGCCCATGGTGAACGACCCGGCGAAGCCAGTCGCGATCTCCTCGCCGCGGGCCTTCGCCGCACCAGGGGTGACGAAGACCGGGTTGAGGCTGCCCAGTTCGCCGTAGAAGGGAATCGGCTCCGGTCGCCCGGACGCGATGTCGAAGAGTGCCCGGCCGGCCGGGATGGATCCTGTGAACGAGCCCGCCTTCACTCGCGGGTCCTTCAGCGCCTCGACGCCGCGTTCGAAGCCGACCACGACGGCGAACGTGCCGTCCGGGGCGCCGGCGTCAACCAGGGCTTGCGCGACGATCGCGCCCGTACGCTGTGACAGCGCCGGGTGGCCCGAGTGGGCCTTCAGGATCACCGGGCAGCCGGCCGCCAGCGCGGACGCGGTGTCGCCGCCCGCGACGCTGAACGCGAACGGGAAGTTGCTCGCGGCATAGACGATGACCGGGCCGAGCGGCACGAGCATCCGGCGCAGGTCGGGCCGCGGGCCCATGCCCCAGTCGGGGTCGGCGGTGTCGATGGTCGCCTCGAGGTACGACCCCTCCTCGAGCGTCTCGGCGAACAGCCGCAGCTGGAAGGTCGTACGGACGAGCTCGCCACGCAGCCGCGCCTCGGGCAGGTGGGACTCCTCCATCGCGAGCGGCACCAGCTCGTCGGCCGCCTCGTCGAGGGCGTCGGCCACCTTCCGCAGCAGCACCGCCCGCCCGGCCGGGCGGATCGCGCTGAGCGGACCCGTGGCGGCCGTGGCCGCGGCCAGGATCTGCTCGAGTTCCGCCGGCGCGGTGGGTTCGACGGTGGTGGGATTCTTGACGGGCGTACGGGACTGGGTCATCGCGCGGCCTCCCGGGCGAACGGATCGGTCAGTGCGTCGACGAGCCATGACAGCGGCTCCTTGCCGACCACGACTGGATTGGACAGGGCGCCGACGCCGGCGATCTCGATGTCAACGCGGTCGCCGGCGGCGAGTGTGAACGTCATCTCGGGGATGATCCCCGTGCCGGTGGCGAGGACGAAGCCGTCGGGGAACGCGTCGCCGGCCAGCACGTACGACACGAGCTCCTCGAGCGGGCGCCGCATCCGGCTCGTGGAGGTGTCGCCCTTCCACGCCGGCTCGCCGGCACGGACGACGGTCAGGGAGATGTCGAGGTTCGTGGCGTCGGGGACCTCCCAGGCGGGGCGGATCCCGACCGAGACGGCGCAGCTGCCGGCATAGACCTTGGCCTGCGGCAGGTAGAGCGGGTTCTCGCCCTCGATGACCCGGGAGCTGACGTCGTTGCAGACGACATACCCCACGATCTCGCCGGCAGAGGTGGCGACCACGCCCAGCTCCGGCTCGGGCACGTCGAGTCCGGAATCGGCCCGGATCCCGATCGGTTCACCGTCGGTGACGACCCGCCACGGCAGCGCCTTGAAGAACAGCTCGGGGCGTTCGGCGTCGTAGACCTTCTCGTACACCGACTTCTCGCTGCTCTCCTCGACCCGCGCGACCTTGGAGCGTTCGTACGTCACGCCGGACGCCCAGACCTCGGTGCGGCCGTCGACGGGCGGCAGGAACAGGACGTCGGACTCGGCGAGCGACTCCGCACCGTCCGCGGCAGCGGTGACCGCCTGCCGGATCTCCTTCAGCGACAGGCGAAGCAACGCCGCGACCTCGGTGACGCCGGGCAGAGGGCGCACACGTCCCTCGTGCCGGACGCCGACGTGGGCGGCCGCGGGGCCGCCGGCGGTGCGATCGGTTCGGTCGGCGTATCTGACGATCTCCACGAGGCGACCCCTCCGGTTAGTGGTTGGCCCCAGGCATCCCAGTCATCTGATGTATCGCGGCGTCGCTCAGTCTTGCAAACGTGAGATCCGCCGGGTGACGCCGGGCCGGTCGGCGAGCCTCTCGCGGAGCCGGACGCCGAGACCCGGCGCGTCGTTCAACCGTACGACGCCGTCCTCGACGAGCGGGAGTCCCTCGACCAGCTCGGCGTACCACGTACGGAGGAAGGCGCGCACCGTCTCCTGGATCAGACCGTTCGGCTGGCTCAGCACCACGTGGCAGCAGGCGGCGAACGTGACCGGGCCGGTGCAGTCGTGCGGCGCCACCGGGACGTCGAAGGTGTCGGCGAGCGACGCGACCTTGCGCGCCTCGGTGATGCCGCCGGTCCACTGGACGTCGACGGTGAGCACGTCGACGGCGGCCTGCTGCAGCAGCGGCAGGAAGCCGCGCCGGCCGGTCACGGTCTCGCCGGTGGCGATCGGTACGTCGACGGAGCGCCTCAGCGCCGCCAGCGCGTCCGCGGCGTCGGGGCGGATCGGATCCTCGACCCAAAACGGCTGGTACGGCGTGAGGGCGGCGCAGATCCGCTCGGCGACCGGTCGGTTCCACAGGCCGTGCAGCTCGACCATGACGTCCATGTCGCTCGCGGGGACGGCCTCGCGGATCGCCTCGATCACGGCGATCCCGCGGGCGAGCTCGTCGGCGGAGATCGCAGTGCCCCGGGTGCGTTCGGCGGCGCCGTCGAACGGCCAGACCTTCATCCCGGTGATGCCCTCGGACCGGAGCTCCTTGGCCAGCTCGCCGGGCCGGTGCAGGAACGCGTCGAGGTCCTCGTACCGCGCACCGTCGCCGCCCGCGCCGATCCCCCAGTTGTCGCGGTCCTGTCTGGCGGACGTGCTGACGTAGCCGGCGCCGGCACAGGTGTTGTAGATCCGCAGCTCGGGCCGGACGGCGCCGCCGAGCAGGTCGACGACCGGCCGGCCGGTCCGCTTGCCCAGGAGGTCCCAGAGCGCGATGTCGACGGCCCCCACGGCGCGGGTCTCGACGCCGCCGCCCTGGAATCCGACGTACGGCGCGAGCACGTCCGCGGCGCGTTCCGGCAGCAGGTCCGCGGCTCCGAGGACGGCGGGAGCGACCGTGTCGTGCAGGTAAGCCTCGACGGCACCGGCGGAGAAGAACGCCTCGCCGAGCCCGACCATCGGCCCACCCGCACCGTCGCCCGCCGGCTCGTCGGAGTGCAGCAGCAGCAGGCAGACGTTGGGCTGGACGGCCG
This sequence comes from uncultured Actinomycetota bacterium, assembly GCA_963721745.1. GTDB lineage: Bacteria > Actinomycetota > Actinomycetes > Propionibacteriales > Actinopolymorphaceae > Thermasporomyces. The sequence continues at coordinate 551,015 of CAVRKO010000015.1, forward strand.
TACGCAGGGTCTCGACCGCGGTGATCCGCACGCAGCGCCTCCTCCTCCGGCCACGCGACCCACGACCCCACGGCCTGGTCAGACCGGTCTCGCCGAAGGGTAGCAATCTCAGCCGAGGTGACCCAACCGCGCGGACAGGGTCGCCGCACCGTCGGCGACCAGCTTGGCGAGCTCGCTCTGCCGGGACTTGGTCCAGCGCACCGTCGGCACCGAGATGCTCATGGCCGCAACCGTGCCGCCCGTCCGGTCGGTAACCGGTGCCGCGACACAGGCGACGGCCTCGTTGGACTCGCAGTACTCCTCGGCCCGACCGTGCGTACGGACCTCCGCGAGCCGGTCGCGGAGCTGGCTGGACGAGGCGATGCTGCGCGCCGTCAACGCCGGCAGGCTGCGCCCATCGGGATAGAGCTCGTCCAGCTCCTCCACCGGCAGCCGGGCGAGCAGCATCAGGCCGACGGCCGTGCAGTGGGCAGGGAGCCGGCGACCCACGGCCGAGACCATCCGGACCGGATGGGTGCTGTCGGCCTTCGCGACGTACACGACGTACGCGCCGTCGAGCACCGCCACGTGGACGGTCTCGTCGCACTCCGCCGCCACCTCGGCGGCGGCCGCCTGGCCCTCACGAGCAAGGTCGAGCCGTTCGGCGTACGCCGCTCCCAGGTGGAAGACCCCGACGCCGAGCCGGAAGCGGTGCGGCTGGCCCGGCACCGCGGTGAGGTACGACCGCTCGACCAGGGTGCCGACGAGCTCGTGCACGGAGGTGCGCGGGAGCCCCAGGCGGGAGTGGATCTCGGGGATGGAAAGCTCGTCCACGGTGCCGAAGAGCTCGAGGATGTCGAGCGCACGTGTCACAGCTGGTACGGACCGCCCCATGATCGTCCCCCTCTGTCGTTCCTGTCCGTGACGCCCGCTTGACTCGACCGATTGGTCATGGACACGATGTCCGAGTATACGAATGTTGTTCGACATACCGAACAAATCGGAGGCGGATTTCGTGGCCGACATTTCCGGAACCCAACTGCTGGAACACGTCGACCTCCCGAGCCGCGACCTCGGTGAGCTTCCCCCGTCGGCGAAGCGGTTCCCCGACGGGGTGCGCTACCGGGTCGAGATCCCCAGCACCGAGGGCCCGCGCTGCCTCGCCGCCGCCCTCGAGGAGGCCGAGCGGCTCGACGTGCCCGTACGCCGGATCTCCCAGGGCAGCGGCGTCTTCCTCCTGACCGACGTGGAGCTCGACACGATGGTCGAACAGGCCGACGCGGCCGGCGTGGAGGTCAGCCTCTTCGCCCGTCCCTGCGCGGGCTGGGGCGTGTCCGCCACCGCCCGGTCGGCCGCGGGCGCCGGGTTCGCCGCGGCGGCGCACGGCCAGGACCAGGTGGCGGCCGTCCTCGACGACGTGATCCGCGCCGCCGAGCACGGCATCCGCAGCGTGCTCATCTCCGACCTCGGCGTCCTCGCCGCGTTCGGCCGGCTCCGTACCGCCGGCGACCTCCCGAGCGACATGCAGGCCAAGGTGTCGGTGATGCTGCCGATCACGAACGCCGCGACCGCCCGCGTCCTCGAGGATCTCGGTGCCGACACCCTCAACGTGGCAACGGACCTGAGCCTCGGGCAGATCGCCGCCATCCGCGCCGCCGTCGACATCCCCCTCGACGTCTACGTCGAGGCGCCCAACAACGTCGGCGGGTTCGTCCGCCACCACGAGTTGCCGAAGCTGATCGACGTCGCGGCACCGGTATATGTCAAGTTCGGCTTGCGCAACGCTCCGGACGTCTACCCGGCGGGTACGCACCTGGAGGCGACCACCGTCGCTCTGACCCGGGAGCGCGTCCGCCGCGCCCGGCTCGGGCTCGACCTGCTCGAACGCTCAGGCATCGACGAGCCGACCTCCAAGCCGCGGGCCGCCGGCCTCGCCCTTCCGGTCCGCAAGGGCGGTCGCGGGTAGCGTCGCGGTCATGGGCTGGTGCCGGCGCGAAGGTTCAGATCTAGCGGCGCGTCTCGGTCGCAGACCAGCACGCCGTCGCGGACCCCGAGCCGCGCGACCTGCAGCGACGACCGCCTGGTCTCGTACGTGTCGCCCTCGGCTCCTGCCACCCGCCCGGGATGGGTGAAGTAGAAGACGTACGCGTCGTCACCCTGGACCACGACGTCGGCGTGCAGGCCGATCGTGGCGTCGTCGGGACGCGTACCCGGCTGGTCGAGCACGAGCCCGTTGCGTGCCCAGTGCGCGAGGTCGTCCGACCGGTAGACGCCCTGCCCGCGCCACTCGTCGACGATCATCCAGTACGCACCCTGGTAGGCAAACACGTTCGGACCCTCGTGGCCGCGTCCGGTGATGACCGGCCCGATGACCGTCCAGTCGTAGAGGTCGGGGCTGTCGGCGGCATAGGTGTGTGAACCGTTGGCCTCGTCCTTGTACCACAGCCGGAAACCGCCGGCCGGCAAGGGAAACACACACGCGTCGATCACGCGGTCGGAGCTCAGTGGCAGGGTCGAGACGTACGTCCAGGCCAGCAGGTCAGGGCTCGTGTAGTGCAGGATGAGGCGCGCGTGACCCGCCCAGCGGTCCGGTACGCCGGTGATGTAGCTGACGTACATGTGGTAGCGGTCCCCGTGCCAGACGATCTCCGGCGCCCAGAAGGTGTTGCGTCCCCACTCGATGTCGAGCCCGGCTAGGACGCCGCGGTAGGCCCAGGTCTTACCGCCGTCCGGCGACGACGCGACGCCGAGGTCGGTGCCGTGCACCCACGCGACGCCGGCGGCGGGAGCGTTGGCCCTCCGGTTCGTGTAGACGAGCCACCACTCCTCCGCCTGGCGGTTCCAGATCGCCACCGGGTCCGCGGCGCCGTCGTGGACGGGGTCGCGGAACAGAGGTGCTGGCACGGCGTCGTCGCTCCTGGGTCTCAGGCTCAGCAGGGTCTCAGGCTCAGCAGGGGTCTCAGGTTCAGCACGGGTCTCAGGTTCAGCACGAGTCTCAGGGTTCAGCAGTTGTCTCGGGCTCGCTGCGCGATCCAGTCGGCAACCACGTCCGCGAGCACCGACAACGGCAGGTTGCCATGGCCGAGCAGCGTGTCGTGGAACGCCCTGATGTCGAACGCCGCGCCGAGCCGCGCCTCCGCCTCGTCACGGAGCCGCCGGATCTCCAGCCGGCCGACCATGTAGCCGAGCGCCTGGCCGGGCCAGCCAATGTAGCGGTCGACCTCGTTCTCGACGTTCTTCCGGGTCAGCGCGCTGTGCTCGAACATGAAGTCCACCGCCTGGTCACGACTCCAGCCCTGCGCGTGCAGACCGGTGTCGACGACGAGCCGGCAGGCCCGCCAGAAGTCGAACGAGACCATGCCGAGGCGCGAGACGTCGGACGTGTAGAGGCCCATCTCGTCGGCGAGACGTTCGGTGTAGAGCGCCCAGCCTTCGGTGAAGGCCGTGACGTGGGCGTGCCGGCGGAAGTCGCACAGGCCGGGAAGCTCGTACAGCAAGGCGATCTGGGTGTGGTGCCCGGGGACCGACTCGTGGAACGCGAGGGTCTGCGCCTCGAACCGAGGGCGGGTCTGCGGCTGGTACGTGTTGAGCCAGTAGGTGCCCGGCCGGGACCCGTCGAGTGCGGGCCACTGGTAGTGGCCGAGGTCGCCGTTCTCGACCTCGTGCGGTCCCATCGGTACCACGTCGCAGCCGACTCGGGGCACCGTACCCAGCCACCGCGGCAACGCCTCCTGCGCGCGGGCCAGGGCGTCGCGCGCCGCCGCCATCACCTCGTCGGGCGTACGGAAGAACAGGTCCGGATCGGTCCGCAGCCGTTGGGTGATCGTCGCGAAGTCGCTGGTGCCAAGCGTCTCCGCACCGCGGGACCGCATCTCCTCCGTAAGGCTCCCGACCAGTTCCAGGCCGAGGGCGTGCAGGTCCTCGACGCTGTGGTCGGTGGTCGTGTGCTCGGCGGCGAGCTGCTGGTAGAGCGCGGCTCCGTCCGGCAGCCACGCCAGGCCGGGCCGGTCGTCGGGCCGGGCGGTCTCGCGAAGGCCCAGCAGCTGCTCGCGGTAGCGCGCGAGGGCAGGGCGCACCTCGTCGGCGACGATCGCCTCGAGTCGTTCCCGCCCGTCCGTGGTGGCGTCGTCGACCGGCCCGGCCAGCGACAGGAGCGGGTCGTCCTCCGCGGAGGACGCGAGGTACGCGTGGAGCTGACCGACCGCGTTCGACAGGAGGCGCGCGGCGGGGAACCGGCCGGCCCTCCCGCCTTCCTCCAGACGCTCCGCGGCGGTCTCGAGCCAGCCTGGCACCTTCGTGCAGCGCTCCAGGTAGCCCTCCGCCTCGGCCTTCGTACCGACCGGGCTGTGCGGGAGCGAGATGAGGACGCGAGCGGCCACGCCGGTCTGTGGGATCGGTGTCACGGTGTACTCGAGAGCCCTCGCCCGGATCGCCAGGAGCGCGTCTGAGACCTTGCGACGCAGCACCTGCAGGGTGATCCGGCGTTCCTCGTCCAGTCCGTCGACGGGGATCGTGGCCGCCTCGGTACGGAACCGTTCCAGCTCGCCCTGCCGGCGCTGCTCCCCCGCGACGCTGAGGTCCGGCAGGTCTCCGGCGTACTCCTCGAAGCCGATCTGGCTTGCGTACAACGGCGACCAGGCCAAGTGGTGCCGGAACACCTCGTCCGCGAGCCGGTCGACCTGGTGCGCCTGCTGCTGCCCGTCATGGGTCCTCCGCGTGCCTCGGCCTGCGTGCACTCAGTTCTTGATGCCGGTCAGCGTCACGCCCTCGACGAAGTAGCGCTGCAGCACGAAGAACAGCACGATGATCGGCAGCGATCACCGCCAGCCGAGGCCGCCATCAGGTAGCCCCACTGCGCCGTGTAGGTGCTCTGGAACGACGCCAGGCCGAGGGCGAGGGTGAACTTGCTACTCGTCGTTGAGGTAGAGCAGCGGGCCGAGGAAGTCGTTCCAGACACCGATGAAGGTGAAGATCGCGACCACCACGAGCGCCGGCTTGGAGTGCGGCATGATGATCGTCCAGAACACCTGCCACGGGCTGGCTCCGTCGATGTAGGCGGCCTCGTCGAGCTCGAACGGGATGGTGAGGAAGAACTGCCGCAGCAGGAAGATGTTGAAGACGCCCCGCCGGCGCCCCGAAGAAGGCCGGCACGGTGAGCGGGAAAGAACGTGTCCAGGGCATCCGAGCGAACGCCACATGACGAACGTCGGGATCAGGGTGACCGCGTACGGCAGCATCACCCTGGTGAGCAGGATGCCGAAGACGACGTTGCGGCCACGCCAGCGCAGCCGGGCGAAGCTGAACGCCGCGACCGAGCAGGTGAGCACCGTCCCGATCACGGTGAAGACCTCGATGATCATCGTGTTGAGGAAGTAGCGGGCGAACGGCTGCGCGGTCAGCGCCTCGGTGAAGTTGGTCCACTCGAACGGGTTCGGGCATCCACTCCGGCGGCGCGACGAAGATCTGGTTGTCGTTCATCAGGGCGCTGCGGACCAGCCAGACGAACGGCAGCATCATCGGCACCGCGCCGACCACCAGGACGGCCACAGAGCAGGATGCGGCGCCGAGCTTCCGCCGGCCCCTGCCAGCCCGCGTCCGGCTTCGAGAGCCCGCTGGTCGGGCGCCACCCGACCGCGGCCGGAGCGTGTCGCGGTCGACGTGCTCATCGCGCTCCCGCCATCTCGTAGTAGACCCAGCGCCGCGCGTTCGGAACAGCAGCACGGTGATGACCAGGACGATCAGGAACAGCACCCAGGCCAGCGCACTGGCGTAGCCCATCTCGCTCTCGGTGAACGCCGTCCGGTAGAGGTAGTAGATGTAGAACAGCGATGGCGTTGTTCGGGCCGCCCTGGGTCATCACGTACGCCTGGTTGAAGACCTGGAACGTCCCGATCACGCCGGTGACGAGGTTGTAGAAGATCGTCGGCGTCATCATCGGCAGCGTCACGTGCCGGAACCGCTGCCAGGTGCCGCCACCGTCGATCGAGACGGCCTCGTAGAGGTGGCGGGGCACGCCCTGCAGCCCGGCGAGGAAGATCACCATCGCGTTGCCGAAACCCCACGTGCTCATGATCACCAGTGACGGCACGGCGGACGTCTCGCTGTAGATCCACTGCGAGGTCGGCAGCGCCGAGCCCGGCGGAGCATGGAGTTGAACAGCCCGAAGTCGGGGTTGAAGATCCAGATCCACAGGACCGCGCTGGCGATCGCCGGGACCAGCGTCGGCAGGTAGTAGATCGTCCGCCAGACGACTGAGCCGCGGACCTTCTGGTTCACCAGCAGCGCGAGCGCGAACCCGATCACGAGGATCACCGGGACCGCGCCGAGGGTGTAGTAGGTGGTGACGCCCGAGCGACTTCCAGAACAGGTCGTCGGCCGGCGAGCCTGGAGTAGTTGCCGAGCCCGATGAACTTCGGGGAGCTGCCGATCGTCCAGTCGGTCAGGCTGAAGACAGAACGACGCGATCATCGGCCCGATGGTGAAGATGACGAAGCCGAGCACCGCCGGCAGGGCCAGCAGGATGCCCCACCGTCGCTCGAGGCCGGCTCTGGCCCGAGCGCCCGCCGCCGCACCGGCCGGCGGTCCGTCCGTCGAGGACTGCGGTCGACAGCCACCTACGCGTCCTGATCGGGTGCCGGCCCTGCAGGAGCTGTTGAGCTTCGGCGCCACGCGGCCTCAGCACGTCGTCGACCGGCTCCTTGCCGGTCTCCATCCGCTGCAGCGCGGGCGTCAGCACCTTGCTGATCGCGTCCATGTTCTTCAGCCGTTGACCGTACGCCGGTGCGTGGCGTTATTCGAGCGTGTAGTCGACGACCGCGGTGCGGTACTCCGGCGGGTGGACGTCGTTCTTGGTCCAGGAGTCGATCGCCTCCTGGTCGGTGTAGTACTTCTTCTCCATCGGCATCCAGAGGCCGTTCTTGTACAGCTCGACGTTCGCCGGGTCGTTGTGGAACATGTAGAGCTCGACCGCCTCCTCCGTGTACTTCGTCGTGGAGAAGACCACCGACGCTCCACCGAGCTGCGTGGTCTTGGGCACCTCGTACTTCGGGAGCACGCCGATGCCGAAGTCCACGTCGCTCTGCGCCATGTCGAGCAGCGTCCACTGCCCGTCGATCACCATCGCGATCCGCTTGGTCTGGAGCTGGACCGTCGTGCGTGGGTGCGTTGTTGCCGAGCTGGACGGGCGTCGGCGCGACCCGGTGCTTGTACATCAGGTCGGGATGTTCTGCAGGACCTCGATCGCCTCGGGCGTGTCCAGCAGGCACTTCTTGCCTGCCTCGTCGACGAAGTCCACGCCGTTGCTGCGCAGCAGGGACTCCCACGCGGCGACGTACTGCATGCCGATCGAGACCCCGAACTGCCTGATCCGCTTGGGGTCGAAGCCGGACTCGTCGGGCCGCTTCCCGTTCTGGTCGAACGTCAGCTTGTACGCGCCGCTCGACCAAGTCGTCCCACGTCCAGGCCTTGTCGGCCTCCGCCGGCGGGTGGTCGACGCCGGCGTCGTCGAGGACCTTCTTGTTGTACCAGAGTCAGCATGACCTCGTTGGCGGTCTGCGTACCGAAGGTCTTGTCCTTGCCGTACCAGAAGTAGGTGCCGGGCAGCCGGTCGGCGAGCGCCGGGTACTTGTCGAAGTACTCGTAAAGATTCACCAGCTTGCCCTGCTCGGCGAGCCGGTAGCCCATCGAGCCACCCATGTAGGCGACGTCCGGTGCCCGGTTGCCGGCGACCAGGGTGTTGACCTTGGTGTCGTAGTCGTCCGGCGTGTAGACGCGGCTTGACCGTCGTGCCCTTGTGCTTGGACTCGAACTGGTCGAGCATGGCGTTGATCGCCTTCTGCTCGAACGACGATCCCCAGTACATGAACTGCATCTGGGCCTCGCCACCACCTCCGCCACCTCCGCCGGCGCTGCCGCCGCCCGTGGCCGAGCCGCCGGACCCACCGCAACCGGCAAGGCCGGCAGCGGCCGCACCGGCGGCGACCCCACCACCCATGCGCAGCAGCTCCCGCCTGCTCCAACGCGACACTGCGTCTGATCTCGATCGCGGGTCCATGGCGAACTCCTTGTGAGGACTCACAGCTGGAAGTTGACTCGGGTCGGTGCCCTGACCTGTCTCAGGCCTCGTGGCCGTGGTGGAGCGGAATCCAGACGCGCATTCCCGCGCCGTCGCGGTTGTCCCACTGGAAGTACGGGATCGCGGTGGCCGTGGTCGTCCGCACGCTCGCCTGGTCCTCGGGCTTCGTGGTGGAGTACGGAAGTCCGTTACCTGGTGCGGAGAGCACGACCGCGGCCGCCTCGAGCGTCACCGTACGTCCGACGCCGGCGAGGTCGGCGACGTCGGCGACCCGTAGGTCCGTGTCCGGTGGGATGGCGAGGTCCCGGACGTCGGCGCCGTCGGCCTGGTCGACCTGTTCGACGCAGTAGACGAGTGGTCCGCGTTCGAGGGCGGCCGTCCCGCGTGCGGCGTCGATCCGGTGGTGCGCAAAGACCTGCCGGGGTGTCATGTCGAGCTCGACCGCGACCGTGTCACCAGGCCGCCAGGTGCGGCGGAGCCGGACGTAGCCGCGCGCGTCGGGCGTCGCGTCGACGGTCTCGCCGCCGACGGTGACGCCGACCGTCGTGCTCCATGCCGGGATGCGGACGGCGAGCGTCCACTCCTGCGCCGGCGTCTCCTCGACGGTGAAGGTGATCGTCCCGGCCCAGGGATAGTCGGTCTCGGTCGAGACCACGACCGGGCCTGCCGGCACGTCGGCCCGGATGACCCCGGGCGCGAACTGATGCACCGCGAGGCCGTCGTCCGTCGTCGTCGCGACGATAGTGCCCCAGTGAGGCGACCAGCCGCATGATGTTGGGCGGGCAGCAGGCGCAGGAGAACCACTCGTGCCGTCGGCCCGGGTCGTCGCCCTCGAGGTGGTCCGGTCGCCGCTGCAGGGGGTTCACGTAGAAGAACTTCGTACCGTCGGTCGACGTCGAGGCCGCGAACCCGTTGTACAGCGTGCGTTCGATCAGGTCGGCGTACCGAGCCTCGCCCGTGGCGAGCAGCAGCCGCCAGCTCCAGTGGATGCTGGCGATCGCGGCACACGTCTCGGTGTACGCCCGGTCCGGCGGCAGCTCGTACCGGTCGCCGAACGCCTCCTGCGCGTGCCGAGATCCGACACCGCCGGTGAGGTAGGTCTTCGTCGCGACCATGTCGTCCCACCGGCGTACGGAGCACTCGAGCAGGGACTCGTCACCCGTCTCGAGGTAGAGGTCGACGATGCCGGCCTCGAGGTACAGCGCACGAACCGCGTGCCCCACATGGGTGTCGGCCTCCCGTACCGGCAGGTGGTCCTGCAGGTAGTGCCGGCCGCGGCCACTCGTGATCGTGCCCCTTGCCGCGCTCGTCGACGAGCTTGCCGGCGAGCTCGAGGTAGCTCTGTTCGCCGGTGAGCCGGTACAGCTCGACCAGGGCGGTCTCGATCTCGGGATGGCCGTCGATGCCGGGATTGCCGTCGCGCAGGAAGACCTTGACGAGGTGGTCGGCGAAGCGCCGGGCGACCTCGAGCAGCTGCCCGTCGGCTCCGATCCGGGCGCTCGCGACGGCGGCCTGGATCAGGTGGCCGGCGCAGTACATCTCGTGGCTGTGGTCCAGCTCGGCGTACTGCCGTTCTGGGTGCACGACCTGGTAGTGCGAGTTGAGGTAGCCGTCCTCGCGCTGCGCGGCCAGGAGCAGCTCGGCCGTACGCCGGACGAAGTCCCGCAGGTCACCGTCCTCCTCCCGGCCGGCTTCCCAGGCGACCGCCTCGAGCTGCTTGTAGACATCGGAGTCGGAGAACCGCGGTCCCTTGAACTCGCCCGCTGCCTCGCCGGCGGCGAGCCGCAGGTTGCCGAGGTTGCCCGCCTCCTCGAGCTGCTTGAGCCCGAGCGGGATGCTCGCGGCGCGGTTGACGGCCTGCCACCGGGCCCACGGCCCGCCGGCGATGCGGACGGCGTCGATGCCCAACGGTTGCTGGACCGCGCGCGCGGACGGCGTGGGCACGGCCGGACCGCGGGCCTGCTCGGACGGGGAGGGAACTGAGGTACCCATCTGGCTCCTTCGCGGCTGTCCGCGTCAAGGAATACGATTTCCTGGCAAGCTAGCGGAACCGGCCTCCGACTCGTCAAGGTCGACGGCTGCGTTAGGCCAGATCGGACATCGCCGGGCAGGAAACGCTTTGTCTCCGGGTTACGCTGACGTACGCCCGATCTCAGGAAGGGAAGCAGGCGTGTCGGACTCGTCGTCGGTAACCCGGGTCGCGACGATCCGCGACGTCGCCGCCGCCGCGGGCGTCTCGATCGGCACCGCCTCGAAGGCGCTCAACGGCCGGGGCAAGCTGCGGGCGGAGACGCGCGCCCGCGTCGCGGCGGCAGCACAGGAGCTCGGGTTCCAACCCAACACGCTGGCGCGCGGTCTGCTGTCCGGCCGTACGTTCACCGTCGGCCTCGTCACGAGTGACAGCTTCGGCCGGTTCAGCATCCCCGTCATGCTGGGTGCGGAGGACGCGCTCGGCGCGGGCCAGATCTCGGTCTTCATGTGCGACACCCGCGACGACCCGATCCGCGAGCAGCACTACGTCCAGCGGCTGCTCGCCCGCCGGGTCGACGGCATCATCGTCACCGGTCGGCGCGTCGACCAGCGCCCGACGATCGGCACCGACCTGCCCGTTCCTGTCGTGTACGCGATGACCCAGTCGACCGACCCCACCGACTTCTCGGTGATTCCCGACGATCTCGGCGGTGGCGAGCTCGCCACGCGGCACCTGCTCGCGACCGGTCGCCGCCGGATCGGCCACGTCACCGGACCGCAACGTTTCCTTGCCGCGCGGCAACGGGCCGACGGCATGGCGGCAGTCCTCGCCGACGCCTCGCTCGACATCGCCGGCGGCGAACCGCTGTTCGGCGAGTGGAGCGAGGAGTGGGGCCGCCAGGGCGCCGACATCCTGCTGCGCGCCCAGCCCGAGCTCGACGCGATCTTCTGCGGCAGCGACCAGATCGCGCGGGGAGCCGCCGAGACCGTACGCGAGCGCGGCCGCAGGATCCCTGACGACATTGCCCTGATCGGCTTCGACAACTGGGAGGCGATGGCGACCGCCTGCCGACCGCCGCTCACCACAATCGACATCAGCCTCGGCGACGTGGGGCGCGTCGCCGCCGAACACCTCCTCGCGGCGATCGGCGGCGCGGCACCCTCCGGTGGCGTCGAGGCGATCCCGTGCCAGCTCGTCCTCCGGCAGTCGACGGGACCGGCGGGAGCGGGCGCCTGAGCGGGCGGCCCTTGCCCAGCGCCCTTCCTAGCGCTGCGTGCCGGGACCGCTGATCCGCGGCCAGCCGTCCTCCCAGACGATCCGACGCAGGCCGAGCCGGAAGTCACCGTCGGCGGTGCCGTCGTAGTAGTGGTGGGCCAGGATCCCGTCCGCGACCGACTGCCCGCCCGGGCCGAACATCGTGCCCTGCTCGGACAGAAGGACGGTTCCACCGCCGTGTGCGAGCGGTGTGCCCAGCCGGTCGTGGTAGGGCCCGGTCACCGCGCGGGAGCGTCCCACCGCGATCTTGTACGTGCTGTCGGTGCCGCGGCAACAGAAGTCGATCGAGACGAAGAGGTAGTACCACCCCTGGTGGCGTACGACGTACGGTGCCTCGATCGCGTTCGGCGGGACGTGCCGGTCGGCGAGCCGGAGCGGTTCGCCCTGCCCCGCAACGGCCTTGCCGCTCGGCCACTCCAGCTCGACCATCCGGATCCCACTCCAGAACGAGCCGAACGCGAGCCACGGCGTACCCTGCTCGTCCTCGACCACGCCCGGGTCGATCGCGTTGTAGTCGTTGTCAGGAAGCGATCTGACCACGCGTCCACGGTCGACCCACGTGTAGTCGGGATCCTCGGGGTCGAGGGTCGTGTTGGTGGCGAGCCCGATCACCGAACGGTTGGAGCCGAACGTCGAGCCGGAGTAGTAGAGGTAGTAGAGCCCGTCGTGGTGGTAGACGTCGGGTGCCCAGATGTTCGAGACGCCCGGCACCTCCTCCCGGACCCAGGCCGGAATGTCGTCGAAGACGTTCCCGGCATAGCTCCATCGCTTCAGGTCCGCCGAACGCCGGATCTGCACGGTGCCGTGCGCGACGGCGGGATCCCCGGTGGAGAAGACGTACCAGTCGCCGCCAGGTTGGTGCGCCAGCGCGGGATCGTGGGTACGCAGGTCGCCGGTGGGCTGGGAGGGCGGCGGCGACGGGTTCGCCCCCTCGACCGCCGACGAGGACGACAGGGGCAGGACGGCGACGAGGACGGAGAAGGCGGTAGCTGCGAGGACTCGGTTCATGTTCCTCTCCCTTGCGCGGGATGCCTGGTGCCACTGGGGCACTACGGCAACAGCAGGACCTTGCGAAGGTCGGCCGGCCGGTCCCGCAGCGTGGTGAGGGCGGAGCCGACATCCGGGACGGCGTACCGGTGGGTGATCAGCGGAGCGAGGTCGAGCAGACCGGCGTTGAACATCGTCACGACGTGCTCCCACGCCGCCGCGGAGGCGCCGAAGACTCCCTGCACGGCCAGGTGCTTGAGCGCGATCTCCGCGAGGTCGCCCTCCGCCGGACCGCCCGGGATCCCTTCCAGGACGACGGTTCCGCCGCGCCGGGCGGCCGCCAGCGCGGTCCGGGCGGACGTCGTGCGCGACCCCGCCTCGAACACGACGTCGGCGTGGCAGGTCCATCCCGGCTCGGCCGCCTCGGCACTGCTCACGCAGCGCGTGGCACCCCAGGCGAGGCCGAGCTCGCGCCCGCTCGGACTGTCGCCGACGAGGACCAGCTCCGCCGGCGAGTACGCCGCCAGCACCTGGCAGGCCACCAGGCTCAGCGTTCCGGTGCCGATGACCGCGATCCGTGCACCCACGTGCGGTGCGGCCGCGCGCACGCCCTCAATGACACACGCCGACGGTTCGAGCAGGGCGGCGGCCTCGAGGTCGGCGTCGGGGTTCAGCCGGTGGACGAGCCGAGCGGGGACCGTGACGTAGCCGCTGAACGCACCCGGGTGGGTGAACCCCGTCTCGGCGTACCCCGCCTCGCACAGGTTCGTCGCGCCCTCCCGGCACCGCGGACACTTTCCACAGTTGCGAAATCCCTGCGCCACCACCCGGTCGCCGACCTGGACACCCGCGGCCGCCACCTCGCCGGAACCACCGCCCACCGCGGCGACGGTCCCGGACCACTCGTGCCCGGGAACGACGGGATAGCTGACGTAGGCCGCTGGCCGGGTGCCCTCGAAGAGCTCGACGTCGCTGCCGCAGATGCCGGCGGCGCCGACCCGGACCAGTACCTCTCCCGGGCCGGGTGGCGTCACCGCGCGTTCCTCGACGCCGAAGTCGTCCGCACCGCGTACGACCACCGACGGGCTGCTGGCTGGGACCTCCGGGACCGCTGAGACCACTCCCATGTCAGCGACCGGTCGCGAGCCGGAGCACGTTGTACGACATGGGGGGCAGCTCGATCCGGACCTTGTCGTCCTCGACCACCGGAGCCGGCATCTGCTGCGGAACCACCCGCTCCGCGTCGTCGCGGGTGTTGGTCGCGTCGCGGTCGGGGCCGTGCAGGGCGACGTGCTCGATCGGGCGTACGCCGGAACCAGACCGGTTCGACGACAGCGCCCGGGTCTCGACCTCCAGCACCAGCGGCTCTGTCAAGGATCGGTTGACAGCGAAGACGGCCGCGTCACCGGACTCGTCGTCCAGCGTCGCCGCACAGTCCAGCTGGGGCACCGGACCGAACTCCGGCGTGTCGACCTCTGGGCCGATGGGCTCGACCCTGAGCGCGTGGCCCACGCCGTGGTTGAACGCGAGCCGCATGGGGTGGAAGGTCGACTGCCGCCACGCGGGCCCGCCGTTCTCGGTGGTGATCGGCGCGATCACGTTGACCAGCTGGGCGAAACAGGCCATCGTCACCCGGTCGGCGTGCCGCAACAGGCTGTTGAGCAACGATCCGACGACCACGGCGTCGGCGAGGGAGTACTTGTCCTCGAAGAGCGAGGGAGCCACCACCCAGGACCGCTCGTCACCGGGCTCGTGGTACCACACGTTCCACTCGTCGTAGGACAGGTTGATCGTCTTCTTGCTGCGGGTCTTCGCCTTCACGAAGTCGCAGGTGGCGACGACCGAGTCGATCATCGCATCCATGTCGACACCGGAGGCGAGGAAGCTCGCGAAGTCGCCGTCGTGCGGCCGGTAGTAGGAGTGCAGGGAGACGTAGTCGACGACGTTGTAGGTGTGCTCGAGGACCTCGGCCTCCCAGGAGCCGAAGGTCGGCATCCGACGGCTGGAGCTCCCGCAGGCCACCAGCTCGAGCTCCGGATCGATCAGGCGCATCGCCTTGGCGGTCTGGTTGGCGAGGATGCCGTAGTCGCGGGCCGTCTTGTGCGCGATCTGCCAGGGCCCGTCCATCTCGTTGCCGAGGCACCAGATCTTGACGCCGTGCGGTTCCTTGGCACCGTTCTTCACCCGCAGGTCGGACCAGAAGCTGCCGCCCGGGTGGTTGCAGTACTCCACCAGGGCCGCGGCCTCCTCGACGCCACGGGTGCCGAGGTTGACGGCCAGCATGGGCTCCACGCCAGCCTTGCGGCACCAGGCCGCGAACTCGTCGGTGCCGACCTGGTTGGTCTCGACCGTCTTCCAGGCCAGGTCGAGCTTCTGCGGCCGTTCGGCGCGCGGGCCCAGGCCGTCTTCCCAGCGGTAGCCAGAGACGAAGTTGCCGCCCGGGTACCGGACGGTCGTCACGCCGAGCTCGCGGGTGAGGTCGAGCACGTCGGCGCGGAACCCGTCGGAGTCCGCGCCCGGGTGGTCGGGCTCGTAGATGCCGCCGTACACACAGCGCCCGAGGTGCTCGACGAACGAGCCACGGATGCGCGGGTCGACTCCTCCGATGCGGAACGCGGGGTCAAGGGCGATGGTGGCCTGCTTCACGGGCTTCCTTCCGCTCGGGCGGCGATGACGGGAGACTGCCGGCCGGGGGCGGGCCCTCGGCGGCGCGGACGCTGGTCAGAAGGCACGGATCGGAAATGACGAGGCGTCGGACAACACGAAGCGTTGACGTCTTCGGAACGCGATCGTAGCCTGAGCGTCGATATCACGCACATTGTTCGATATATCGAACGGTTATCAATCGGCTCGAAACGGACGGAGGTGTGTCAATGTCGGCTTTCGGTGCGTCCCGCCCAGGGCGACTCCTCCCGGACAACCGGTCCGCTCGGGGGCACAGCCGGCGGGACCTCCTTCGGACCGCCGGCCTGCTGGCCGCGGGCTCCGCCGCCGGCGGACTGGCCGGATGCGGAAGCCAGCTGAAGTCCGGGTTCACCGGCGCACCTCCCGGCCCGCAGGTCCTGACCTACTGGAACCTCCTCGGCGGCGGCGACGGCGTACGCATGAAGCAGATGGAGGCGGTGTACCAGAAGGCCAATCCCGACGTCGACCTCCAGGCCGTCACCCTCACGTGGGGAAACCCCTACTACACAAAGCTTTCGCTGGCCACGCTCGGCGCTCAGCCGCCCGACGTCGCGATCTCGCACCTGACCCGCGTGCCCACGCTGGTCAACGCCGGATTGCTGCAACCCTTCGAACCCGACGACCTCGCGCGGCACGGCATGTCCGCGGACAAGTTCGTGCAGCGGGCGCTCCAACGCTCGACGGTCAACGGCAAGCTCTATGCGATCCCGCTGGACACCCACCCGTTCGTGATGTTCTACAACACCGAGATCTGCGAGAAGGCTGGCCTGCTCGACACCGACGGGCAGCTGAAGTCGGTCGACGGCGAGGACGCCTTCATCGAGGCACTGGCCAAGGCCAAGGAGGTCACCGGCACCTGGGGCGGCGCGGTCGCGACCATTGCCGACACCGCGACCCCGTGGCGGGTCTTCTTCAGCCTCTACGGCCAACTCGGCGGCAAGCTGCTGATGGGTGACAGCCCGGACGAGATCATCGAGGTGGACAAGGCGATCCAGGCCGCCAGCCTGATGCGCCGGCTCACGGTCGAAGAGAAGCTGATGCCGACCACGATCGACTACGGCGGCGCGGTCGCGCTCTTCGCCAGCAAGCGCTCGGGCTTCTTCTTCCAGGGCGAGTGGGAGGTCTCGACGTTCGCCGACGCCAAGCTGCCGTTCAGCATGGCGCGGTTCCCCAACCTCATGGGTGGCGACTACGCCGTCCAGGCCGACTCCCACGCGTTCGTCATCCCCAGCCAGCACGCGGTCGGGCGCGAGCGCCTCGACCTCACCCTCGGCTTCGTCCGCTCGATGCTCGACCAGGGCATCACCTGGGGAGAGGGCGGCCACATCCCCACCTGGCTTCCAGTCCAGGAGAGTGCGAAGTACCACGCCATCAAGCCGCAGTCCAACTACGCCGACGTCGCCGAGAGCGCGGTCTACGACCCGCCGGCGTGGTACTCCGGCTCCGGCTCCAACTTCGAACAGATCGCCGGCTCCGCGCTCGGCGGCGTACTGGTCGGCCGCACGGCACCGGAGGCCGCGGTCACCCAGATCCAGGAAGGAATCAGCAAGCTCGCGCGCACGCCATCCCCACTGTGACGTCGCGTCGAGCACCCCACCGCCTCAGCGCAGGCTGACGCACCGCCAGGATCCACCACCAACCATGTCAGGAGGTCTCGTGGGCACCGCCACCATCGCGCCCCGGACCGCGGACGACCCGGCCGCCAGGTCGGACGGTCAGCGCCGGCGGCCAGCGCTCGCGGGCTTCGGGTTCCTTGCGCCGTTCCTCCTCTTGTATCTGCTGTTCCTCGTGGGGCCGAGCCTCTACGGCCTCGTGATGAGCTTCTTCAACACCAGCCTGGTCAAGGGCGGTCTCGGTACGTTCGCCGGGCTGCAGAACTACGCCGAGGCCTTCCGTACCCCGGAGTTCTGGGCGTCGCTGTGGCACACGGTCTGGTTCACCATCCTCACCACGCCCCCGTTGGTCATCCTGGCGCTGGTGTTCGCACTGCTGGCCGACCGCATCTCGCGCGGGCGCTGGTTCTTCCGGCTGGTGTTCTTCGCGCCGTACGTCCTGCCGTCGGCGGTCATCGCCCTGATCTGGAACTGGGTCTACACACCCGACCTCGGCCTGCTGAGCAGTTGGGTCAGCGCGCTCGGCATCACGCCGCCGGCATGGCTGGGCGACCCGACCTGGGCGATGCCCTCCGTCGCCATCGCGACCGTGTGGTGGACGCTCGGCTTCAACTTCGTGCTGTACCTCGCCGGGCTGCAGGAGATCCCGCGCGACCTCTACGAGGCCGCGTCCATCGACGGCGCCACACCGTGGCAGCAGATGACCCGGATCACCATTCCCCTGCTGGGGCGTACGACCACACTGGTCGCCGTACTCCAGGTGATCGCGTCACTGAAGATCTTCGACCAGGTGTTCCTGATGACGAGCGGCGGTCCCGACTTCACCACCCGGGTGGCGATCCAGTACATCTACGATGTCGGTTTCACCGACTACCGCGTGGGCTACGCGTCCGCCGTCTCGATGGTGCTGTTCGTTCTCATCCTCATCGTCTCCCTGGTGTGGTTCACGATCGTCCGCCGGCAGGAGAGGGAGGTCTGACGATGACCACGACCGCTGCTCCCGGCACGCGACGGCGTGCGGCCCCGAGTACCGACCTGCGTGCACCCGCGAGTCGCACCCGGCTCTTCAACGGCGTGTGCGTCGGTGCGCTCATCGCGTTCGCGCTGCTGTGGCTCATCCCGTTGCTCTGGGCGGTCGACACCTCGCTCAAGCCCGAGGGCGAGACCACCAAGGTGCCCGTCACCTGGCTGATCGAGAACCCGACCTTCGAGGCGTACACGAAGGTCATCAGCGCGGGGAACCTGCTGCAGTGGTACACCAACTCGGCGATCATCTCGATCCTCGTCGCCGGGCTGTCCATCGTGGTCGCGAGCATGGCGGCGTTCGCACTGTCCCGGATCCGCTTCAGGGGCAGCACTGTGGTGTTCTGGTTCATCCTGGCCGGGATCATGATCCCGGGGCAGGCGTTGATCGTGCCGCTATTCCGGGAGTTCGCCGCCGTGGGTGCGATCGACACGTACTGGGCGGTGATCCTTCCGCAGATTCCGGCTCCGATCGCGGTGTTCGTCTTCAAGCAGTTCTTCGACGGCATCCCGCGCGAGCTCGAGGAGGCCGCGCTGGTCGACGGTGCGAGCCGGATGCGCATCTTCGCCAGGATCTTCCTGCCCCTGTCCCGGCCGGCGATCTCGGCGGTAGCGATCTTCACGTTCGTCTGGTCCTGGAACAGCTTCCTGTGGCCGTTGCTCGTACTGACGAGCACACCGCTGATGACCCTGCCCGTGGGCCTGGCCACGGTGTCGAGCTCGTACGGCATCCAGTACGCGCAGATCATGGCGTCCGCGATCCTCGGCGCACTTCCGTTGATGGTCGTGTTCCTGCTGTTCCAGCGGCGCATCGTCGAGGGGATCGCCGGCACCGGTCTGAAGGGCTGACTCCAACGTCGAGGGCGTACTGGCCGGTCGTTCCGGACCCGGCCAGTACGCCCTTCTTGTCGTGTCGGTGCGAGCGTTCTAGGTTGTCGAGCGGAAAGCGCTTGCCTACCTACCGCGAATGCGAGGCTGGCATGTCCTCGTCTCCGATCTCCCGACGCGGCTTCATCCAGGGCTCGATGGCGGTCGGAGCCGCCGTGCAGCTTCCGGGTACGAGTTCCGCGGCACGAACGCAGGAGGCCTCACACGGCATGGGTACGACGCAGCCAGCCGGGTTCTCCGTTGCGCCCGGCGATACGAGGACCGACCTGCACTGGCTCGAAGGTGGGACGCCCGGCGAGGCGTTCGGCTCTACCTGGGGAGTGCCGTGGCCACCGGGCCAGCTCCCTGCCACCCAGTCGTTCTCCCTGACGACCGCCGCCGGCGCCGACGTGCCGGTACAGAGTTGGCCGATCGGCTACTGGCCCGACGGCTCACTCAAGTGGAGCGCCCACGCGATCGGTGCCACGGTTCCCGCCGCGGAGCGCTACGTGCTCGCGCCGGGGACGCCGGCGGCACCCCGCTCGGCCGTCACCGTCGACCGGACCCGCACCCATGTCGACGTCGACACCGGCGCCATCCGCTGTCGCATCCCCACGAGCGGGACGTCTCTCGTCCGTTCGATCGTCCGTGGTGGCAGGGAAATCGCCCGCGACGGCCAGCTGATCTGCCTCACCCAGTCCGAGCCCGTGGACGGTGACGAGGGCAGTGAACGGCGCCAGCGCCACGTCGGAACGGTCGAACGGGTCGAGGTCGAGCAGTCCGGCCCGGTCCGCGCGGTCGTCCGCATCGAGGGCACGCACCGCCGCCCGCACCACCCGGCGTGGCTGCCCTTCACGGTGCGCCTGTACTTCCATGCCGGAGCCGACGCCATCCGGATGGTGCACACGATCGTGTACGACGGTGAGCCCGACGCCACGTTCATCCGCGGCCTCGGCGTGCGCTTCCGCGTGCCCATGCGGGACGAGCTGCACGACCGGCACGTACGCCTCGCCGGCGAATCCCTTACAGGCAAGGAAACCGGCATGCTCGGTGAGGCGGTCAGGGGGATCACCGGCCTTCGCCGGGACCCGGGCGCCGCCGTCCGGGCCGCACAGGTGGCTGGGCAGCCCACGCCACCGGTCACGGAGTGGGACCCGCGGGTCAGCAGCCGGCTGGCTCTGATCCCTGCCTGGGGTGACTACTCCCTGAGCCAGCTCACTGCCGATGGCTTCCGGATCCGCAAGCGCACCGGCAACGGTCACGGGTGGATCGACGTCGGCGGTGGCCGTCGCGCCACCGGGTTCGGTTACGTCGGCGGTGTCAGCGGCGGGCTCGGCTTCGGCATGCGCGACTTCTGGCAGCTACATCCCACCCAGCTGGACGTCCGCGATGCGGCGGCGGACGAGGCGGAGGCGACGGTCTGGCTGTGGTCGCCGGAGGCCGGGCCGATGGACCTTCGCTTCTACCACGACGGCATGGGACAGGACACCTACCCCGAGCAGCTCGAGGGCCTCGAGATCACCTATGAGGACTACGAACCGGAGTTCGGCACGCCCGTCGGCGTGGCCCGCACGACGGAGCTGACGTTCTGGGCGCTGGAGGCGACGCCGACGACGGAACGCCTTGCGCGGTTGGCCTCCGCCGCACGGACACCGCCGCTCGTGGTCGTACCGCCGGAGCGCCTGCACAGCGCCGGGGTCTTCGGGAACTGGAGTCCGACGGACCGGTCGACGCCGGCACGGGCCGAGATCGAGGACCGGCTCGACTTCCTCGTCGACTACTACCAGAAGCAGGTCGAGCAGCACCGCTGGTACGGCTTCTGGAACTACGGCGACGTCATGCACACCTACGACCCCGACCGGCACGAGTGGCGCTACGACGTCGGCGGTTATGCCTGGGACAACTCCGAACTCTCGCCCGACCTGTGGCTGTGGTACAGCTACCTGCGCAGTGGACGGGCCGACATCTTCCGGCTCGCCGAGGCGATGACCCGGCACACCGGCGAGGTCGACGTCTACCACCTCGGCCGGTTCGTCGATCTCGGCACCCGACACGGCGTCCAGCACTGGGCCGACAGCGCGAAACAGGTGCGCATCAGCACCGCGGCGTACCGCCGGTTCTTCTACTTCCTCACAGCCGACGAGCGCACCGGCGACCTGCTGCACGACCTCGTTGACGCCGACCAGACCTTCCTGACGCTCGACCCGATCCGCAAGATCAGGACCGAACCGTACGAACCCGATCCGCACGCGCTCTCCATCGGCCTCGGCACCGACTGGGGTTCGTTGGCCTCCGCCTGGCTCACCGAATGGGAGCGCAACGGCGACCCGATCGCCAGAACCAAGCTCCTGAACGGGATGCGGACCATCGGCGCGCTGCGGTACGGCCACTTCACCGACGACGTGCTCTACGACATCGACACCGGCGAGTACACCTCGCCGGGCGACCGGATCGGTGTCTCCCACCTGAGCTCGGTCTTCGGGAAGGTGGAGATCTGCAGCGAGCTGATCGCACTCGTCGACATGCCGGCGTTCACCCGGGCCTGGCTCGCGTACTGCCGCCTCTACAACGCATCTGCGCAGGAACAGGAGGCCGAGCTCGGCCAGTCGCTCGGCAACCTCAACCTGCGGCAGGCACACTGCCGCCTGACGGCCTACGCCGCAGCACACACCGGCGACGCCGGTCTCGCCCAACGGGCGTGGGCGGAGTTCTACCGGGGCGAGGCCGGCTACGGCCCCGACATCTCCTGGCGTACGACTCGGGTCGACGGCTCGGACGCGCTCAACCCCCTCGACGAGGCAGCGTGGGTCTCGACCAACGCGACAGCGCAGTACGCCCTCGCGGCCATCCAGACCCTCGCCCTGGTGGGTGACCAGCTGCCGGAGGCCGGGCACTAGCCACTAGTGCCCGGCGGTGGTCGCCCGGGGTGTCAGCGTGGGAGTCAAGAGTGTGGCGGCCGGTACGTCACCGTCAGACAGCTTCGTCATCACCAGGTCGACGGCCTGCCGGCCCACGTCGTCCGCGGGCAGGACGACGCCGGACAGGTCGAGGCGTTCGGCGAGCTCGTCCGGGCCGATGGCGATGACCGACACGTCCCGCGGTACGCGCCGGCCGATCTCGGGGAGTGCGTCCAGGACGGACTCCATGACGGACTCGTTGTGGACGATCAGGCCGCTCAGGTCGGGCTGTCGCCCGAACAACTCGGCCACCGCCGCCCGCGCTCCGTCGCGCGTCGGCTCGCACGGGACGGCGACACTCGTGACGCCGCGCCGCGCGGCCGCCTCCGCGACGGCCTCGGCGACTCTGGTGGCGAAGCCGGTGCCACGGTCGTAGACCGCCGGCGGGCTGCCGACCAGACCCACGTGACGGTGTCCGAGGTCGGCCAGGTGGTCGACGCAGGCGCGCCCGGCGGCGGCGAAGTCGAGGTCCACACAGGTGAGGCCGTCGGCGTCGGCGGGGAACCCGATGAGCACGCACGGGGTGCGCAGCGAACGCACCAATGGCACCCGCGGGTCCGCGAGCTCCACGTCCATGACGATGATGGCGTCGGCGAGGGAGCTCCCCTCGACCCGGCGCAGGCCCCGCTCCCCCTCGTCCTGGGTGAGGAGCAGGACGTCGTGGTCGTACTCCCGCGCCTGCGTGGCCACCGCGGTGACGAACTGCATCAGCACCGGTACGTGCACGCCCGAACGCAGCGGCATCACCAGCGCGATGACGTTGGATCTCTTGCTGGCAAGGGCTCTGGCGCCCGCGTGTGGGTGGTAGCCGAGGGCCCTGATGCTGTCGTGGACACGTGCCTGGGTCTCGGGGGAGATCGGACGCTTGCCGCTCAGCACGTACGACACGGTGCTGGCGGACACGTTCGCGTGCCGTGCGACCTCCGCGATCCCGACCATGGTCCGCCCTCTGTCCGCACCGCGACGACCCGCACCACCCCCGCGGTGGGCGGTCACGCCGCGGTCGAAGCGATTCGAGCGATGCTAGACGCGCGTCACCCGGCGTGGCAACGGTGATTCAGAACGGTGACGGCGAGAACCGGACCCCGGCAACCCGCCCGCTCAGGGGCGAGCGGGCACCTTGGCCCGCTCGGTGTCCTCCGGCGGGCTGGACAGTTCGGCCCGGCTGATGACCGGCGACATCAGCATCCACACTGCAGTGGCCGCGACACACACGAGGCATCCCGCACCCACGAGGGTGAGGCCCGCGACGCCGACCAGAATTCCGAATGCGGCGGTGCCGAGAGGAGTCATCGCATTGGAAAGGACCGTCACGACACTCTGCACGCGGCCGAGGAATTCCGGCCTCGTTTCGGTAAGGAGAAGTCCACTCAGAATTGCATTGCACGGCGCGACACACAAGGACCACAACGCGGCCGCCGCACACACGATGGTGAGCTCGGCGCCAAAGACCATTCCACCGAATGCCGGGAGCGCCGCGATGAGCCACATCGTCAGCGCATGCCCTGCCCTGGTTGGAGTTTTGAGGACAGCGCCAATGAGTCCACCCGCGATCATCCCGCCACCGAGAAAACCTGCGACGAGCCCGTAACCCGCGGGCCCCCATCCCAGTTGCTGCGCCTTGAGCACCAGTCCGATCGTCGTCATCGGAACGACCACGCCATTGAGAATCAACGTGACGACGGCGAGACCTCGAATGAGCCGATGGGCCGAAACATAATGCAGACCCTCGAGCAGAGCGCGTCGCACACCTGGCGAGTCACCGCGTACGACGGCAGAGCGCGGTCGCACGAAGAGCAGAATTCCGAAACAAAAGAGAAAGGTCGTGCCGTTGACGAACGCGGCGAGCGAGAAGCCGCCGACGGCCACGAGGACACCGCCGGCCGCGCTGCCGAGCGTCTCGGCCGAGCTGCGGGTGAACTGCCGGACGGCGGCACCGCGCGGCAACTGCCGGCGCGGAAGCACCGACGCGAGGTAGCTGTTGGCGGCCGGCAGATAGAACGCGTCGATGGTGCCGAACGCGACGCCGAGCGCGATGAGCAGCCACGCCGACGGCGGCTCGCCCGAGGTCAGGAACGACGCGACCAGGGCTGTGCCCCCGGCAAGGACGTCCGCGGCGAGCATGATCGACCGGGCGCCGCGCAGATCGGCGGCGACGCCGCCCAGCAGCATGAGGCCCGCCCGCGGGATGCCGGTCGCGGCCAGGACGAGGCCGGTGAGACGCGGGTCGTCGAGCTGTGCGGCGGACCAGCCGACCGCGATCCACCAGATGTTGTCGCCAACGAAGCTGAGGCCACGGGCGAGGATGTAGCCGAGGAAGCGGGGATCCGCGTAGAGCGCCGGCCCCGTCTGTGCCATCTCTGCCTCGACTCACGTGCTGCCGCGCACCCGAGGGCGGGCGGGTCAGGTGGACGTGTCACGAGCTGGCCGCCGCCCTCTCGGGCGGCGTGCGCACCGCGTCTGCAGGTATTTCTACGCCCAACCGGCCGGCCTGTCGAGTGGTCCAGCACAATCGGCGATCACTCGGCGACACAGTGCCAGCCTGCTCGCCGCTTCAGGTCACGGCACCGGGCCCGAGAATACGTCAGATGTCTATGCTGTCCGGGGACCGAACGTAGGAGGCCTGGCACGTCGCCGGCAGCTGGCGCCTCGAGAGGGAGCACGCGATGTCAGAGCAGAAGAACGAGCTACGCAGCCGCGCATGGTTCGGAGCGACCGGGCGGTCGGGCATGGTCTACCGCTCCTGGATGCGCAACCAGGGCTTCGGGCCGGAGGTCTTCGACGGCCGTCCGGTCATCGGCATCGCCAACACCTGGTCGGAGCTCGCGCCCTGCAACGCCCACCTGGACAGGGTGGCCGAGGCGGTCAAGCGCGGCGTCTGGCAGGCCGGCGGCTTCCCGTTGGTGTTCCCCGTCGCTGCCGCCGGCGAGACGCTGATGCGACCGACCGCGATGTTCTACCGCAACCTCCTCGCCATGGACGGCCGAGGAGATGATCCGGGCCAACCCGCTGGACGGCGTGGTACTGCTCTCCGGGTGCGACAAGACCACGCCGGGACTGCTGATGGGCGCGGCCAGCGTCGACCTCCCGGCCATCATGGTCACCGGCGGGCCGATGCTGAACGGCAAGTTCCGCGGGCAGCGACGTCGGCTCCGGCACCCACGTGTGGAAGTTCGAGGCCAAGACCTCAAGGCCGGCAAGATGACGCAGGAGGAGTGCTACGTCGCCGAGGGCTGCATGGCGCGGTCCAACGGCCACTGCATGACGATGGGCACCGCGTCGACGATGGCGTGCGTGGCCGAGGCGCTCGGCATGCAGCTTCCGGGCTCGGCGACCTGGCCCGCGGTCGACTCGCGTCGCTACGAGATCGCGCAGGAGGCCGGCCAGCGCGATCGTCAGCCATGGTCGAGGAGGACCTGCGCCCGAGCCAGATCCTCACCCGGGAGGCGTTCGAGAACGCCATCCGCGCCAACGCGGCGATCGGCGGCTCCACCAACGCGATCATGCACCTGCTCGCGTTGGCCGGACGGCTCGGCGTGCAACTGGACCTCGACGACTTCGACGCCCTTGCGCGTGCCGGTGCCGACGCTCGTCAATCTGATGCCGTCCGGCCGGTTCCTCATGGAGGACTTCTGCTACGCGGGCGGCCTGCCCGTGGTGCTGAAGGAGCTCGCCGACGGCGGTCTGCTCAACAACGAGCAGCTCACCGTCACCGGCCGCGCCATCGCCGCCAACAACGCCGACGCCGAGTGCTGGAACCGCGAGGTGATCTACAGCCTCGACGAGCCGTTCCAACCGCCCAACACGGGCACCGCCGTCCTGCACGGCAACCTCGCGCCGGGCGGTGCGGTCATCAAGCAGTCGGCCGCGTCGCCGCAACTGCTCAAGCACGAGGGACGCGCACTGGTCTTCGACTCACCCGAGGACTACCACGCCGTCTCCGACGACCCCGCCATGGACGTCGAGGCGTCGGACGTGCTGATCATCAGGTACGCCGGGCCCAAGGGCTATCCCGGTATGCCCGAGGTCGCCAACGTGCCGCTGCCCACCAAGCTGCTGCAAGGCCGGGGTCACCGACATGGTGCGGATCTGCGACGGCCGCATGAGCGGAACGGGCTACGGCACCGTTGTCCTGCACGTCTCGCCCGAGGCCGCCGTCGGCGGACCGCTCGCGCTCGTTCGCAGCGGCGACCGGGTCGTCCTCGACGTTCCCGCGCGTTCGCTCAGCATCGACGTGTCGGACGCCGAGCTCGAGCGCCGGCGGGCCGAGTGGACGCCTCCGGCCGAGCAGTACACGAGCGGGTACGCCTGGCTCTATACCCACCACGTGACGCAGGCCCACGAGGGAGTCGACTTCGACTTCCTGCGCGGCGCCCGCGGCCACGCGGTCCCCCGCGACTCGCACTAGTTCTCCTGAGTGGCGGAGAAGGACACCGGGCCGAAGGCTGTCAGGGGCGCACTTCGTACACGATGTTGAACGGAGTCTCCGCGACCCGGCGGAAGCGCGTGAACCCTGCGTCCGTGGCAACCTGGCGGATCGGGAGTTCGCCCGCCTGCGCTCCCATGCTGTAGCCGCCGTCCTGCGACAGCGCGTTGGGTACGCACAGGAACGTCGAGAACGAGTAGTAGACCCGCCCGACGGGGTTGAGGTTGTCGGTCACGGCGTCGCCCGCGTACGGCTCCACGACCATCCAGGTGCCGTCCGGTGCAAGGGACTCCTTGACGTGCAGCGCGGCGCCGAGCGGGTCGCCCATGTCGTGCAGGCAGTCGAAGGTCGCCACCAGGTCGTACGGCCCACCGCCGAACGTCTGCGCGGAGCTCACCTCGAAGCTCACCCTGCCGTCGAGACCGGCCTCGCCCGCCCGCTCCCGGGCCTGTGCGACCGAACCGCCGTGGTAGTCCGAGCCCACGAACGTCGACGACGGGAACGCCTGTGCCAGCAGGAGAGTCGACGCTCCGTGCCCGCACCCGACGTCCGCGACGCGGGCACCCGAGAGGAGTTTCGCCTCCACCCCGTCGAGGGCGGGAAGCCAATCGGACACCAGGTTGGCGATGTAGCCGGGCCGGAAGAACCGCTCGCAGCCGACGAAGACGTCGGCGTCGTGTTCGTGCCATCCGAGGCCCGCGCCGGTACGGAACGAGTCCGCGATCCTGTCCTCGGCCCGGAGCGTACCGAGGGCGAGCTGGAACGCACCTGGGGCGTAGACGGCGCCGTCGGGGTTGGTGAGTGCGAAGGCCTGCTCCTCGGTCATCGAGTAGGCGCCGGTGCCACTGTCGTACTCGACGTATCCGCTGGCGGCCTGGCCGCGCAGCCACTCGTCGACGTAACGCGGATGGGTGCCGGTGCGCTCGGCGAGCTCGTGCGGCTGCTGCGGCTTGTCGGCGAGTGCGCGGTAGAGGCCGAGCCGGTCACCGACGACGACGTTGCCGGCGGCCATCGTCGCACCCAGGTCTCCGACGAACCTGTTCAGAAACTCCATCAACTTGTCCTGGTCGACAGCCATAGCCCTTCCTTCCTTGGTACCGGTGCCCTGACGGTCCTGCCCGACGTTGCAGTGCCGTTGCACCGTCGCGGCCTGGTCTGCAACCCGGCTGCGACGTCGGTCCCGAGGCTGGTCGGCGATGGCAGGACAGACGGTCGCAGAACTCCCACCTCCCGTGCTGGAAGCGTTCCGGCGCGGCGAGGACGCCGGGGTGCGCGCGGCGTACGAGAGATTCTCGGGACCCGTGTACGCCGTGGCGTTGAGCGTGCTCGGCGACCGCGAGCTCGCGGCGGAGGCCGTCCAGGAGACGTTCGTACGCGCCTGGCGGGCCTCCGCCCGTTACGACCCCAGCCGTGCCCTCGGGCCGTGGCTCTTCACGATCGCCCGCCGGGTCGCCGTCGACCTGTGGCGGGCCGGCCGGCGCACCACGGGCACCCCGCCGGAAGAGGACTCGGTCGTCGTCCTGCCCGCCGAGCTGGACGTCGTGTGGGAGGCGTACCAGGTCAGGTCCGCCGTGGAGCGGCTGCCTGCAGACGAACGTGCGGTCGTCCGGCTCCAGCACTTCGACCAGCTGACGCACACCGAGATCGCGACCCACCTCGGCCTTCCCGTCGGAACCGTGAAGTCGCGTTCGCACCGGGCCCATCGCCGGCTCGCGGCCTGGCTGGAGCCCTTGTGCAGGACCAGCGCAGAACCGGATCCCCCGTCTGGTGCGTACCCTCGGTACGCCGACCCGGGAGCGCGGCACGATGACTGACGACATCCTCCGCGAGTACCTCGAACACGGGCCGCCGTCGGGGATCGACGGCCGCGTGCCGCGGGTGCGCGCCCTGCTCGGTGCCGCGTCCACCTGGGACGAGGTACCGGTCGCCGGGTCGCTCGATGCTGTGCTCGCCCGGGTCGACACCGAACGAGCTACGGGCAGCCGGTCGAACCCGCCCCGACATCGGCGTACGGCCAGCAGGCGGCTGCTCGCCGTCGCTGCCGCGGCCGCTCTCCTGGGCGCCGGCGGCGGACTCGGCTGGCTCGTCGCGCAGCAGAGCGCGCCCGCACCGGTCGCCCAGCCCACCGTGCCGCGCGGGACCCGAATCCCCTTGGCGGGAACGGATCTGGCACCCGACGCCATCGCCGTCGCCGAGATTCGGAACACCCCCAGCGGGTTCGCGATCTCGCTCGCTGTCAGCGGCCTCCCGCCGGCGCCCCCAGGTGCCTACTACGAGGCGTGGGTACGGTCGCCGTCCGGCCAGCTCGTGGCGGTCGGCACCTTCCACCTGCGCAGCGACAAGGAGCCCGTGGAGCTGTGGTCCGGTGTCGACGTCGCGCGCTACCCGCTGCTGACGGTCACCCTCCAGCGCGAAGGCGCAGGAGCGGACTCCTCAGGACAGGTGGTGCTGCGCGGCACCATCCCGGCCGGGCGCGGGCGCTGAGCCTCACCCCACGTCGGGGAGGTCGAGCCACTCCCGCCAGCTGAGGTCGCGGCCGATGAACCGCGGCGTGCCGAAGGGCCAGCTGGCCGCGATCCAGGCGGGCACCAACGCATCCAGGCGGCGTTCGAGCTCGGTGCCCGCAACGTCGTCGACCACCCACCACGAGATGTCGGCATCGGCACCCGACTTCTCCGGTGGGTCGACGTAGACACAGCCGAGCAGGGTCTTCTCGACGGAGTCCAGCAGGGCGTAGTTGAAGGACTCGTGTCGCGTGATCTCTCGTTCGTGGCGGGCCAGATCGGCCTCGTCCTGTTCGTACGTCATCAACTCCGGCGGCCAGCCCCACGCGGGCCCGAACACCGACCACAGTCGCTCCCGCGAACCCATCACCGCGGGATAGTCGATGTCGACGTCGCTCGCTCGGATCGGCCTGAGGTGGTGGCCCTCGTCGACCTCGACGAAGGTCGGATGGACGAAGTCGCCAGGAAGCCAGGTCATGGGCCACCTCGCTCCTCGAGCTGCCGGATGAGCACACCGAGCCGGCGCAACGCGGCACGGACGGGCAGTATCTGCCGGTCGAAGCCGAGCAGAATCATGGACTCCGCACCGATGAAGGCGCTGCCGATCAACGTAGCCACCTCCGCGGCGGTGAACGGTCCCAACGCACCGTGCCGCGCCTCGGCCTCCTGCGCAACGGTCGTGAGGAGGTCGTACCACCCGACCAGAAGGCCGCGCACCGCGGCGCCCAGCTCGTCGTCCGCCCAGCCGGCGGCGATCATCTCCTGCAGGATGCGGACGTATCCCGAGTCGAGGTCGTCCTCGAGGTAGTCGCAGGCCTGCTCGTAGCGCTGCCACAACGGCCGGTCGTCGCCGTACATCAACTGCTGCCGCGCGAGTCGCGCGCGGTTCTCCTCCTCGAGTACGGCCAGCAGGAGGCCCTGCTTCGACCCGAAGTGGTAGTGGAGCTGGCTCAGCGGCACACCGGCGGTGTCCGCGACCTTGCGGGTCGACAGCCCGGCACGGCCGTGGACCATCAGCTGCTGCTTGGCGGCCTGGAGGATCGATCCGCGGGTGCCCGCGGCGGAGTCGGTCACGAGGCCTCTCGGGAGGTCGGTGGACGAGGACATTCGGGCATGCCGGTCGGTCGACCGGTTGGGCCACAGGGTCCCACAACTTTCCTCTTGACAGCAAGGGATATCGAGGATCACGCTGATTCGGTCGAACGACCGAACGGGAAGGATTCACACCATGGACGAGAAGGTCTTGACCGAGTTCGTCGGCAAAGCCGTCGCCGACGTCGGCACCCATCTCATCGGGGCACTCACTGTCCTCGGCGACCGGCTGGGCCTCTACCGCGCCATGGCAGGGGCGGGACCGATGACTCCGGGCGAGCTCGCGACCCGCACGTCGACCTCGCCGAGGTACGTCCGGGAGTGGCTGTCGGCTCAGGCGGCGGCGGGTTACGTCCGGTACGAGGGCGACGGGCGGTTCTCGCTCCCCGAGGAGCACGCCATCGCGCTCACGAACGAGGACTCGCCCGCCTGCGTCATCGGCGGGTTCGAGCTCGCCCTCGCCTCCGTGCAGTCCGCCGATCGCCTGACCGAGGCGTTCCGTACGGGCGAGGGGATCGGCTGGGGCGAGCACCACCACGACGTGTTCGAGGGCTGCGAACGGTTCTTCCGGCCGTCGTACCACGCGGGCCTCGTCGACGCCTGGCTGCCGGCACTCAACGGCGTCCTGCCCCGGCTCGAGCAGGGGATCCGCGTTGCCGACGTCGGCTGCGGTCACGGAGCCTCCACCCTGGAGATGGCAGGTGCGTTCCCGCAGTCGAGCTTCTTCGGGTTCGATGCCCACGAGCCGTCCGTCGCCACCGCCCGCAAGCGGGCCGCCGAGGCCGGTGTGGAGAACCGGACCACCTTCGAGGTGGGTACGGCGAAGGACTTCGAGGGCCGCTTCGCGCTGGTCTGTCTCTTCGACTGCCTGCACGACATGGGTGACCCGGTCGGAGCGTGCGCCCACGTGCGCGAGGCGCTCGAACCGGGCGGGACGCTCCTCGTCGTCGAGCCGATGGCCGGTGACGCGCTCGAGGACAACCTCCACCCGGTGGGCGTCGCCTACTACGCGTTCTCGACCATGCTCTGCACACCGAACTCGCTGTCACAGGAGGTCGGAACGGCTCTCGGCGCCCAGGCCGGTGAGGCCAGGCTCCGGGAGGTGGTGACCGCGGCCGGCTTCAGCAGCCTGCGCCGGATTGCCGAGACGCCGTTCAACATGGTGCTCGAGGCACGGGTCTGACCGACCCGAGTGCCTGGCGTACCTGCTCGGCCTCGGGAGACCCGACCTCGGTGAAGATGTCGAGTGCCCGATGCCATTCCGCCGTCGCGGCGGTCAGGTCGCCGCAGTGCGCGAGGGCCCTGCCGAGCACCAGCAGGGTCCTTGCCGCGCCGAGTCGGTGACCGGTGTCGCGATGGACGTCGAGCGCCTTCCGGGCCTGTCCAACGGCGTCGTCAACGTGACCTTGCACCAGCTTGACCGTCGCGAGCGCCGTACGGGCCGGCCCTTCGAGCAGCCGGAAGCCGTCCTGCCGGGCCAGGCTGAGCGCCTGGTCGGCGTACGTGGTGGCCTGGTCGGACTGGCCCAGGTGTTGGTGGGAGTGGGCCAGCCCGATCAGGGCGGCCACCTCGTGCTGCCGGATGCCGATCTCGCGGCTCAGCTGCAGTGCCTCGCGGTGGTGGACGACGGCTCGGTCGAAGGTGCCGAGCCGCTGGTAGGCCGTGCCGATGACGTTCAGGGCATCGGCTTCGTACCTCCGGTCGCCGGTCTCGCGACTGCCCGAGAGCGCCGCCTGCGCCAGTTCGAGGGCGTCGGCTGGCCGGCCGGCGTCGCAGTGTGCGGTGGCGAGTGCGCGGAGGTTGTCGGCCGCCTGGCCGCGGTGGCCGATCTCGCGGTTGAGCTCCAGCGCCTGGGTGAAGTGGCCGAGGGCCTCGTCGAGCCGTCCGAGGACGACGCAGCACTCTCCGAGGTTGGCGAGAACGACGGCCTCGCCGCCACGGGACCCGATCTCGCGGACGACTGGAAGCGCCTGGGTGTAGTAGTCGGCCGCCCGATCCAGATGACCCGCCTCGGCGTACAGGTTCCCCAGGCCCGCCAGCCTGGCCATGATGAGCGGCAGCCACCCGGTCTGCCGGGCGACGTCCAGCGCCTGGGTGAAGAGCTCCGTCGCCGCCTTCAGGTCTCCGGCGCGGCGGCGGAGGATGCCGAGTTCGGCGAGCGCGATCGCCTCCGCCTCCCGCCAGCCGGCCTGTCGGGCCAGTGCCAGTGCGTGGGTGTTGTGCGTAGCTGCCCGCGGGTAGTCGGCCTGCCGTTCGAGCCGGGCAGCGAGCCCGAGATGGCTGGCGATCTGGCCGGCCAGGTCGCCCTCGGCGGTGGCCGCCGCGAGTGCCCGCTCCGCGACGGTCTGCCAGTCCAACGTGTACATCCGGAGCTGGAAATAGCCCTTCAGCGTGTGCGCGAGCAGCCAGGTGACCGGGCGAGGTCCGTGGGTGGCGGCGTGGAGAACCGCCGCCACCAGGTTGGCCCGCTCGGCGTCCAGCCAGGCCTGTGCCTCGTTGTGGTTCTCGAACACCGCCATCCGTCGCGGGGGCTGGCCGGCGCCGTCGTCCACGGGCATCGGGAGCCGGATCCGGTCGGGGTTGAGCAGCCGGTCGGCGGCGTCGGCGGTGACGAGGTAGCCGTGCAGGAGCCGGGCCGCCGCCCGCTCGCGGTCGGCCTCGGCATCCTCCGCGGCGGCGCGCTCGGCGGCGTACAGGCCGAGCAGGTCGTGGAACGCGTACCGTCCGGGCGCGGGATAGCCGAGCAGGTGCGCTCCGGCGAGACCGTCCAGGAGCGAGGCCGCGGCCGCGGGCGTCAGGTCCGCGAGCGCGGCCGCCGCAGGTGCGCTGATGTCCGGGGTCGACACCAGGCCGAGCAGTCGGAACAGGCGACGGGCATCCGGTGACAGGGTGGCGTACGACCGGTCGAAGGCGGCGCGTACCGCGCTCTCCTCGTCACCGTCGACCTCGAGCGCGCCCAGCCGGTTCCCGGCGGTGAGCTCGGCGACCTCGGCGGCGATGCTGCGGCCGTGCTGGATGGTCAGGTGCGCCGCGGCGATGCGCAGGGCGAGCGGGAGCCGGGCACAGAGCTGGACGAGCTCGGCGGCGGCCCGCGGATCGGCCTGCACCCG
The DNA here is from genome assembly GCA_963721745.1 of uncultured Actinomycetota bacterium. Taxonomy (GTDB): domain Bacteria; phylum Actinomycetota; class Actinomycetes; order Propionibacteriales; family Actinopolymorphaceae; genus Thermasporomyces. Next base: position 583,579 of record CAVRKO010000015.1, read on the forward strand.
CTCCTGGCCGAGGACGCGGGCGAGCAGCGACCGCGCCTCGCCGGGTTCGAGGACGTCGAGACCGAGGTGCTGAGCACCCTCACGCACGACGAGGCCGCCCAACCGGTCGCGGCTCGTGACCAGCGCGACGCAGCCGGGACCGCCGGGAAGCAGCGGACGGACCTGTTCGGCGTTCCGCGCGTTGTCGAGGACGACCAGCACCCGTCTGCCGGCGAGCAGCGAGCGGTAGAGCGCGGCCGCCTGCGGTGGGTCGGCCGGTACCTGCCTGGGGGGTACGCCGAGCGCGTGCAGGAAGCCCGCCAGGGTCTCGGCGGGAGGTGTCGGCGACCCGGCGGCGAACCCGCGCAGGTCGGCGTACAGCTGCCCGTCGCCGAACCGGTCCCGCACCTGGTGCGCCCACTGCACGGCCAGCGCGGTCTTGCCGACACCGGCGGTGCCGGAGATGACGCCGAGGGCCGCGCGCTCCTCGGCGGCGACGAGGAGCTCGTCGAGCCGCTTCAGGTGCCGGGTCCGGCCGGTGAACGCGGCCGTCGCCGCGGGGAGCTGGGCCGGACCTGGTGGTGTCGCGACTGGTGTCGCGTCGGCGGCGATCGGTCGTACGTGTGCGCTCGTACCGGCCCGCTTCGGTCCCCGCTGGCCGGGCCCCTCGTCGTCGGCGACCGCCGACCCGCGGCGGTGAAGGTAGTCGGTGAGCGCGTCGGCGCCGGTGAGGATCGCCTGCTGCAGGGCGCGGACGGACCCTCCCGGTTCGACGCCGAGCTGGTCCACCAGGGTGCGCCGGAGTTCCTGGTACGCGGCGAGTGCGTCGGCCTGCCGGTCGGCGCCGTACAACGCGAGCATCAGCTGCGCCCACAGCCGTTCCCGCAACGGATGGGCGCGGACCAGCGTGTGCAGCTCGCCCACCAGGCCCGCGCAGCGGCCGAGGCGCAGGTCGGCGTCGATGCGCTCCTCGAGAACGGCGAGCCGGCGTTCCTCCAGAGCGGCCGCCTGGGTACGGCACGCCTCGAGAGTGACATCGTCGAGGGCCGGGCCGCGCCACAGCGCGAGCGCCTCCGACCAGAGGCTGGCGGCCTCCTCCCACCCGGCCGGACCGGTGCCTACCGCCGCGCGCGCCGCCCGGTCGAGCTCGGTGAACCGGTCGAGGTCGAGCTCGCCCGGCCGGAGGTCGACGAGATACCCGGGCGAACGCGTGAGGAGCGGCTGGCGGGCCGACGCGCCCTGACCGGTACGCAACGTCCGACGCAGCTGCGCCACACATCCCTGCAGCAGGCCGCGCGCGGTCGAGGGCGGCGTCTCGCCCCACAGATGTCCGACCAGCCGGTCGGCGGAGACGACCCGGTTGGCGTCCAGGAGCAGGAGCGCCAGCAGCGCCCGCTGCTGCGGGCCTCCCAGCACCAGGAGCCGATCGTCGTCCCAGACCTCGAGCGGTCCGAGGATTCGAAACCGCATGGGCACTCCCTCGAGACCAGGACTGCACGGTAACAGTCCGTACTGCCTGTCGACAGCTGCCGTGACGGCGGGTTCGAGGCTCGCGGGGCGGATCCGCGGACTCCGGGTGCCGGCTCCCAGCGTTTGCCCAGCGGATGCCCAGCACGGCGCGTCACTGTGGCGGGGGCATCCGGTACCGGATGTCGGGGGAGGAAATGCCATGCGACCCGCACTCGTGACCACCGCCGGCGTACATCTGCTCGGGACCGAGGTACGGCTTCGCCTCGTCGGCCCGTTCGAACTGCACCACACCAACGGCGTCCTGTCGGCGACCGAGGTCGGGAGCAGGAAGGCCCGTCGGCTGCTGTCGCTGCTTGCCGTCGAGCAGGGCCGGATGGTCGGGCTCGGCCGCATCGTCGAGGTGCTGTGGGGCGATGCGCCTCCACGGCTGCCGGCCGAGAACGTCGCCACTCTGGTGAGCCGGCTGCGGACGACGCTCGGCTGTGCCGCCGTGACCGGTGGCCGGGCGGGATACCGGCTGGGTCGCGCCGTCGGGGTCGACCTCCACGAGGGCGCCGCGCTGACCACCGCCGCGCGCCGGATCCTCGCGAGCGGTGACCCGACCGCGGCCTTGGCCGCCGCCGGGGCCGCGCTCGACCTGCTCGACGGCGAGTTGCTCGAGGACGAGGCCGACGCGACCTGGGTGACCTGCGCCCGGGGCGTGCACACCGAGCTGCTCCGGCGCGCCCGGATCGCGGTGGCGGAGGCGGCGTACCAGGCCGGCGACCTCACCACGGCCGCGGCCACCGCCGAGGCTGCCGCCGACGCGGACGGGCTGGACGAGGCGGCCTACCGCACGGTGATGCGGGCGTACGCCGCGGCGGGCGAGCCGGCCCGGGCACTCGCGGCGTTCGAACGACTGCGCCGCACGCTCGCGATCGAGCTCGGTGTCCACCCGGCCCGCCCCACCCGGGAGCTGCACGTCGCGATCCTGCAGGAGCGGTTCGTCTCCGCGGCCTCCTAGCGTGGGAAACGCTTTCGCGGCTCAGCCGACCGTTCTGGCCTTGAACGAGCGGGCCTTCTGACCTAAACGAGACAGCGAACGACGTGCCTTGACATGGGCTGCTTCGCGGCGAGTACGTTATGGCCCACCCCGCATCGGTCAGACCGGTGTTGCCACGATGCCGAACACCCCTCGCGCGCTCGCGGCCGCCACTCCCTTTCCCAGAGGCGCTCGTCCCACAAGGCGCTCGTCCCCATCCACCGCGCGTGCGGGAGGCCCCATGGCGTCCACTTCTCCGCGGTCCTCGCGAGGCCTCAGCCGCCGGACCGCCCTCAAGCTCCTCGGCGGAGCGGTGGGCGCCGCGGCAGTTCCGTCGGTCACCGGCTGCACGCCGCCGAGCACCCCGACCTCGCAGGGCGACCTCGACCTGTGGACCTTCGCCGACACCCACGCCGGCTGGTTCAAGGAGATGTCGAAGGAGTTCGAGCAGGAGACCGGCATCAAGGTTGCCGTCAGCCTGATCTCCGGCGGCTCGCTCTTCCAACAGCTGCTCATCAACCTCAAGGCCGGCGGCCTGAACACGCCTGACCTCTGCGACATCGAGCAGGGTGCGTTCGGCAGCTTTCTGATCGGCCGGTCCGTCCCGTTCGTCGACCTCGGGCCGAAGCTCGCGGCCAAGGGTTACGACAAGCAGCTGGTCAAGGCCCGTCAGGCCCTCTACAGCTGGAAGGGCGGCGTGTACGGCGTCGAACATGCGTTGACGCCCGTCACGATGTTCTACCTGCGCGAGCCGTGGGAGAAGGCCGGCATCGACCCGGCCACCCTGCACACGTGGGACGAGTTCGGCGCCGCGGTGCGCGACTCGTTCCCGCCGGAGACCCGCGGGTTCCCCATTCCCGCCCACGACGTCATCCTCCGCCAGCGCGACGGCGACTACTTCGACGCCGACGGCCGGGTCGCCCTCGACGGCGAGCTGTCCATCGACACCATGCAGTGGCTGCTCGACTTCGAGCGCAGGGGCGTCGCCGCCCAGCCGCCCGGCTGGGTCACCGACGGGCTCACCCCGGCAGTGTTCGAGGAGTTCCGTACGAACAAGCTCGTCTCGCTCGTCTCGCCCGACTGGTACGCCGGCGCCATCACCGGCCAGGCCGACGACCTGTCCGGCAAGTGGGGCGCCTGCCCGCTGCCCGCGTTCGAACCCGGAGGCCGGCGGGCCAGCTGCCTCGGCGGCACCGGCCTGACGATCCTCAAGAACAGCAAGCGGCAGGACATCGCCTGGCGGTTCATGCAGTTCGCGATGCTCCGCGTTCCGGCCGTCGTCAAGCGGTACAAGGCGATCAACCTCTACCCGCCCTTCATCCCGGCGTGGTCCGACCCCGAGATGCACGACCCGATCCCGTTCTTCGACGGGCAGGACATCGGCGAGCTGTATGCCGACGTGGGGCGCGAGGTCCCGGCGCAGTACCAGAGCCCTTACCGGCCACAGCTCACGGGACAGGAGCTCGGGCCGCGGATGCTCGACATCTACCAACGCAAGCGGACACCGAAGGACGTCTTCGTCGAGGTGTCCCGCGCCGTCCGTGCCCGACAGGAAAGGGGTGGCAGCGTTGGCTAGTACCGAGTCGACCCAGACGGACCGAACGACGACGACCGCACCCGCGCAGGCGCCGCCCCGGCGGCAGCGGAGCCGGGTCAAGCCCCGATGGACGCCGTACTTCTTCATCGCACCGTTCTTCGTGCTCTTCGGCGTCTTCTTCGGGCTGCCGACGCTGCGGTCGCTCCAGCTCAGCTTCTTCACCGAACGCGGCGTCGACACGTCCGCCACGTTCGCGGGGCTCGACAACTACCAGACGCTGCTCGCGGACCCGACGTTCTACAAGGCGCTCGCCAACACGAGCTACTACGCGCTCGGCAGCATCCTCGTGATCGTCCCACTCGCACTGTCGCTCGGCCTGCTCCTGCGGACCAAGGGCCTGCTCCTGCGGGAGTTCTTCCGGCTGTCGTTCTTCCTGCCGAACGCGATCTCCGGCATCGTGGTCGCGATCGTGTTCCGGCTGGTGTTCGACCAGGAGTACGGCCTGCTCAACAACTGGCTGCTCGCACCCCTCGGGCTGCCGAAGGTCGCCTGGCTCGCCGACCCGTCGTTCATCATGCCGAGCATCATCCTGCTGGGCATCTGGCAGTTCACCGGTGTCAACGCGCTCTACTTCATGGTCGGCCTGCAGAACCAGGACCCCGGCATCCACGAGGCGGCGACCGTCGACGGCGCGAACACCTGGCAGCGGTTCCGTTACATCACCCTTCCGCTGCTGCGGCCCACGATGGTGTTCGTCGTGACGTTCGCGATCATCGGGTCGTACCAGCTGTTCGCCCAGCCGGTGGCCCTGGTCGGCGAGGGCGGCGGTCCCGACCGGGCCGGTCTCACCCTGACGATGTACCTCTACGAGACCGCGTTCACCAACCTCGACCTCGGTTACGGCGCCGCCATCGGCTACGGCATCACCGTCATCATCGTGGTGCTCAGCGTGCTGCAGATGTGGGCGCAGGGATTCTTCCGGAAGGAGTCGGCATGAGTGAGCGTCGCGGCCCCGTCGGCCTGCCCGCCAGCCTGCCCCGGGTCGGTGTCTACGCGGCGCTGGTCGTCGCGGTCGGGCTGACCCTCCTGCCATACCTCTACCTCATCACCGGCACGTTCAAGTCCGCCGGCGAGATCTTCAAGCTGCCGCTCCAGCTCTTCCCGCATGCGGTGACGACCGAGCACTACGCCAACCTGTTCACGAGCGAACTGGTGCCGTTCGCGCGGCAGGTGGGCAACAGCGTGGTGATCGCGACCCTGACGACACTGCTGGTGGTGGCGGTGTCGGCTTCGGTGGGCTGGGGGTTCGCGAAGTACGAGTTCCCGATGCGCAACGCGCTGTTCATCGTCCTGCTCGCAACGCTGACGCTCCCGCTCCAGGTCGCGCTGGTCCCGCTCTTCACGATGATGGTGTCGCTGAACTGGCTCGACACGTTCCAGGGTGTGGTCCTGCCGAGCGGCGCGAGTGCGTTCGGTGCGTTCTTCATCCGGCAGGCGATGCTCGCGGTGCCCGACGACATGGTGCAGGCGGCGCGGATCGACGGGGCGTCGGAGTTCCGGATCTTCCTGACGATGGGCGTACCGCTGGCCAAGGGCGCCCTGTCGGTGCTGGCGGTGCTGTCGTTCCTCGCGTCGTGGAACGACTTCCTCTGGCCCTCGATCGTGTTGCGCAGCCCCGAACGGCAGACCTACCCCGTGGGCCTTGCCAACCTGGTCGGTTTCTACAACACGGAGTACGGCATGATCCTCGCCGGCTCGTTCCTCGTGACGGTACCGATCGTCGTCGTCTTCATCGCCGGGCGTAAGCACATCCTCGACAACCTGATGATCGGGTCGGTCAAGAGCTAAGCGTGCGGCGGCTTGCGGGGCGTGCGGGCGCAGGGACGTGCGGGCCGGGCGGGCGTGGGGCGAGCGGCTCAGCCCCGTTGCATGAAGGGCAACTTTTTCCAGTAGGTCCGCAACAAGGGACCCTTCATCCAAACCAGCGAGCTGGCCCGGTCCGCAACGAGGGACCGTTCATCCAACGAGAAGGTGTGCGGGCTCGCTCCTAGCGGTCGCAGCCACCTTCCTTGTCGGCCCTGACACCCGGCCGGGCGACGTCGATCGTTCCCTTGTAGGCGTACGGGTCCACTCCGGCGACGAGTTCGATGTCGCGGTAGTCCCACTTGGCCACGTGCGTGTTGTCGGGGACGCGGTGCCAGGGCAGCAGGGACTCGGCGCTCATGTAGTGGTTGGCCAGCGCGCGGCGGAAGCCGTTCCGGCCGGAGTTGGGCAGTGAACGGTGCAGGAGGTAGCCGTTGAAGATCACCGCGGCGCCCGCGGGCACCTCGACGGGTACGGCCTCCTCGTCGCGGTAGGGGAAGTCGTACAGCTCCACCGTGCAGTCGAACCGTTCGTCGTCCTGGTCGCGGTCGGGATAGATCACCCCGCGTCGGTGGGAGCCGGGCAGCACCCACAGGCAGCCGTTCTCGACGGTGGCGTCATCCAGGGCGATCCACGCGGCGGTCAACGATCGGTCCCGGGTGGGGATGAAGAACTCGTCCTGGTGCCAGGCCTGGCCGGGCTTGCCCTCGGCCTTCATGAACAGCATCGACTGCATGGCCTTGACGTTCGGGCCGATCACGCCGGTCAACGCCGCCACGATCTTCGGGTGGTGCAGGCTCCGGGCGATCACGTCCGACAGCTTGTTCGGGAAGTGGATGCAGAGGTACTCGCCGCATCACCTCCTCGTCCGACTCGCCCTCGGTCGCAGGCTCGACGCCATGGATCTCGCCCAGGTCGCCCCGGCACAGCCGGGCCGCCTCGGCGTTGATCTCGGCCACCTCCGCCGGCGACAGCGCGTTCGCCAAGACCGCGAACCCGTCCTGGCGGACCTGCTCGATCAACGCCTCGGACACCGACTCGTGCAACACCACCGGAGCCTGCGCTCGCGCGGCCGACTCGACGACGGACATAGAACACTCCCTCACCAGAAATCGCGGTCCCGCCACCGTCCAGTGTGTGTGCCGGCGCGGCGGGCGGCCATGCCCCCGCGTGGCCACAACCTGTCTGATCCTGACATCCGCTCTCGGTCACGGCCCCGGTCGCGGCCACGGGGAGACTGGCTCCACCCGGTGCGGATCCGGCATGATCGGTGCGGCCGCAGCCCAGGCGTACCACCGAGGAGGACCCATGGATGTCGAGCAGGTCACCGACCCCCACGCCCACCACGGCGAAGGACCGGTCTGGTACGACGGATGGGGCGGCCTGCGGTTCGTCGACATGCTCGCGGGCGACATCCTCACGGCCGACCTGGCCACCGGAGGGGTCGAGCGCCTCCACGTCGGCGAGGTCGCCGCGGCGTTCCGCCCCCGGGCGTCCGGCGGCATGGTCGCGGCGATCGAACGCGGCTTCGCCTACGTCGGCGAGGACGGCACCCTCGAAAGTCTCGGCGAGGTCTGGACCGACCCCGGCGTCCGCATGAACGAGGGCGGCACCGACCCGGACGGCCGGTTCTACTGCGGCTCAATGGCGTACGCCTCGACTGCCGGCGCCGGCTCGGTCTACCGCCTCGACCCCGACGGGACCGTGTCCGTCGTCCTGCCCGCCGTCACGATCTCCAACGGGCTGGCCTGGACGCCGGACCAGCACCGGGCCTACTACATCGACACCCCCACCCAGCAGGTCGACGCCTTCGACTACGACCCGACGACCGGCCTGGTGCCGGAGAGTCGGCACACGGTGGTGACCATCCCCACCGAGCACGGCGGGCCGGACGGGATGGCGGTCGATGCCGACGGGTACCTCTGGGTGGCGATGTGGGGCGGCTCGGCGGTGCGGAGGTACGCGCCCGACGGGACTCTCGACGGCGTGGTCGAGCTTCCGGTTTCGCAGGTGACGGCCTGCACGTTCGGCGGGCCCGACCTCGACGAGCTCTACATCACGACCTCGGCGATCGACGTCGACACCCGTGAGCAGCCGGGCGCCGGCGCGATCTTCCGGGCCCGGCCGGGCGTACGCGGCCTGCCGGTCTGGTCGTTCGCCGGCTAGGGCAGGGTCGTCCGGCGAGGGCAGGGTCGTCCGGCGAGGGCAGGGTTGTCCGGCGAGGGCAGGGTTGTCCGGCGAGGGCAGGGTCGTCCGGCGAGGGCAGGGTCGTCCGGCGAGGGCAGGGTTGTCCGGCGAGGGCAGGGTTGTCCGGCGAGGGTCGGATCGGACTGGGAGGTACGCGGTCATGACGAAGGTGGCGGTGCTGGACGACTACCAGGGCGTCGCGTCGACCATGGCCGACTGGCCGAGCCTCCCGGACACCGACGTCACCTTCTTCGGCGACCATCTCGACGACGAGGACGCCCTCGCCGCCCGCCTCGAGCCCTACGACGTCGTCGTCGCGATGCGCGAACGTACGCCGCTCCAGGGCACGCTGTTCGCCCGGCTCCCGCGGCTCCGGCTGGTCGTGACGACCGGCATGCGCAACGCCTCGATCGACGTCGCCGCCGCCCACGCGCACGGAGTCGTGGTCTGCGGTACTCCGGGCAGTGCCGCTTCGACGGTCGAGCTGGCGTGGGCGCTGATCCTCGGGCTGGTCCGGCACCTGACGACCGAGGACGCCGCGATCCGGGCGGGACGCTGGCAGCAGACGGTCGGCACCGACCTGCCGGGCGCGACCCTCGGGCTGCTCGGCCTCGGCCGGCTCGGCCAGGCGATGCTGCCGGTGGCGCGGGCGTTCGGCATGGACGTGGTTGCCTGGAGCAAGAACCTCACGACCGAGGCCGCTGCCGAGCACGGGGTGATCCGAGTCGACAAGGACGAGCTGTTCGCACGTTCGGAACGTCGTCAGCATCCACCTGGTGCTCAGCGACCGGACCCGTGGGCTCGTCGGTGCCGCCGAGTTTGCGCGGATGAAGCCGACCGCGTACCTCGTCAACACCTCGCGCGGACCCATCGTGGACGGGGACGCGCTGGTGGACGCCCTGCACGCCGGTCAGCTGGCCGGTGCCGGGCTCGACGTCTACGACCAGGAGCCCTTGCCGGCCGGCCATCCGCTGCTGTCGGCCCCGCACACGCTGCTGACGCCACACATCGGGTTCGTGACGCACCGGACGTACGCCACGTGGTACCCCGCCGCGGTCGACGCCATCGCGGCGTTCCGGTCGGGGAGTCCGGTCAACGTGCTGGGCCCGCCGACCTGACCGGCCTGACCGACCTGATGAGCCCGCCGACATGGTGCGGCGCGCCACCGTCCTGACGGTTGGTGTTTTCTTTCGGTCAACCCCAGCTACTGGAAAACAGTCACCGGCTGCGCTTCACTGCAGGCGTGCTGCCGCCGGACGACCGGCAGGTACGCCCAACGGGAGGTCCAGGTGGCTTCGAACCGCGCTCGCACCCACGCGCCCGCACGTCGCGTCTCCGTCTCCGTCAGCGTCTCTGTCACCGCCGTCGGGCTCGCCGCCCTGCTGGCGTTCGCTCTCGCGCCACCTGCCGGTGCGACCCGGACGGACCCGGGCGGCACGGGCAGCGGCACAGCGGGCCCGCGCCGGAACCTCACGGCGTCGACCTCCGACGCCGCGATCGCCGGCCTCGACGCCGCACCGCCCGCGCCCAGGGCCGCGGCAGCGGTCGAGCCGCGGATGGAGACGTACGAGACGAGCCGTCCCGTCGCTCCCGGCGTGGTGCTGCGGTCGTTCGACCGCTACGGTCCCGACGCGTACTCGGGTACGCCGACCTGGTTGCAGGCCGACAGCCTGACCGTCGACCTCACCAAGGGCACGGCGCCGGGCTACCTCTTCCCCGGCCAGGTGGCGCGCGGCGAGCCGATCTCGACGCAGGCCAACCGCGTCGGCGCCGTCGCGGCCGTCAACGGCGACTTCTTCGACATCAACAACTCCACGGCCCCGCTCGGCGTCGGCATCAAGGACGGCACGGTCCTGCAGTCACCCGACGCGGACCCGACCTGGCGCCGGTCGGCGGCCGTCGTCACCCCCGACGGGCTCGGTGCGATCGGCGAGGTGCTCTTCGAAGGCACCATCGCCCTGCCCGGCGGGCGGACGGCGCCACTCGCCGGCATCAACAAGCCCACGCTCGCGAGCGGTGCGATCGAGGCGTTCACGCCGGTGTGGGGCAGCTACTGCCGGTGCCGTGCGACGCAGGGAGCCACCGGCATCGCCGAGGTCGAGGTGGTCGACGGCCGGGTCACCGCCGTCCGCGACACCCCGGGCGAGGGCGCGATCCCCGCGAACGGGTTCGTCCTCGTTGGTCGTGAGGCCGGTGGCGTGCTCCTCGCCGGGCTCGCGGTCGGCGACGCCGTACGCATCGACTACCACGCCCGTACGACGGACGGCCAGCAGATCCGTACCGCTCTCAACGGGCGTCAGCTGCTCGTCGTCGACGGGGTGCCCCAGCAGGCGAGCCAGGGCAACAACGTGCCACCCGCGCCGCGTACCGCGGTCGGTTTCTCCAAGGACGGCACGAAGATGTTCGTGCTCACCGCGGACGGCCGGCAGCCGGCGTTCGCCGACGGGCTCGGGCTGGACGAGCTCGCGGCGATGATGGTCGAGCTCGGTGCCTACAACGCCGTCAACCTCGACGGCGGCGGGTCGACGACGATGGTCGCGCGGACGCCTGGCGGCACGACGGCAGAGGTCGAGAACCGCCCGTCCGACGGTGCGGAGCGGCCCGATCCCAACGGGCTCGCGCTGTTCGCACCCCGCGGTAGCGGCCGGCTCCGCGGCATCTGGGTCGACACCGCCCTCGATCCCGACCGGGCGGCCGGTGCTTCGACCGTGGCGCCAGCGAGACCTGACCGGGTGTTTCCGGGCCTGACCCGACGACTCACCGCAGCGGGCTACGACGAGACGTACGGCCCGGCCCCCAGCCGGCCGTCCTGGCGTACCAGCTCAGCCGCCCGCGGAACCGTCGACAGCACAGGAGTCTTCCGCGGTCGCACACCGGGCAGCGTCACCGTCGAGGCCCGCGACGGCCTGATCGAGGGATCGACGACGCTCACCGTGCTGCATCCGCTCGCCCGGCTGTCGGGCACGACCGCGCAGGTCGCCCTGGTGGAGAGCGGCGAACACGCGACGTTCGGCGTGATCGGCCACGACAGCGAGGGCTACGCGGCTCCCGTCGAGCCAGCCGACCTCACGCTCTCCTATGACCACGACCTCCTCGCCATCGCGCCCACCGACGACGGACAGTTCACCGTGACCGCCAAACAGGCAACGGGTTCTGCCCTCGTCACCCTCCGGACGGGCGCTGTGGAGCTGACGCTACCGGTCACCGTGGGCCTCGACGAACAGGTCGTCGCGGACTTCGAGGACCCGGCCCAGTGGAGCTACTTCGGCGAACGCGCCACCGGCGCCGTCGAGGCCGCACCCGGCAAGGTCGGACAGGGCCTGCGGCTCAGCTACAACTTCGACGAGTCGACGGCCACCCGCACCGGCGGAGCCCTGTCCACGAACGGGATCGAGATCCCCGGACAGCCCCGCGCGTTGCGGTTGTGGGTGAACTCCTCCGGCCACGGCGAGTGGCCCAGCCTGCAGGCGTACGACGCCACCGGGACGTTGCTGCCGGCGTTCCGCGCAGGGTTCCTCACGACCACCGGGTGGCAGCAGCTGACGTTCACCGTTCCGCCGGGTACGCGGTATCCCCTGACGCTGCGGCGGTACTACTCGGCGGAGACCAAGCCCGAAGCGCAGTACAAGAGCGAGATCGTCATCGACGAGCTGACCGCACTGGTGCCACCGGCGGTCGAGGTTCCCGCCGAGCCGACCCGGCCGGACCCCCTGGTCGTACGCAACGGCTCGGTCGACCACGAGCCATGGACCTTCGCGGTGATGTCGGACGCGCAGTTCGTCGCACGCGACCCCGACAGTCCCCTGGTGCGGCAGGCCCGCCGTACGCTGCGTGAGATCCGGGCCGCGCGACCGGACTTCCTGCTCGTCAACGGCGACCTCGTGGACGAGGCATCGCCGGAGGACTTCGCCCTTGCGCGGCGGATCCTCGACGAGGAGCTCAAGGGCGCGGTGCCCTACACCTACGTGCCCGGCAACCACGAGGTGATGGGCGGCAGCATCGCCAACTTCGAGGCCGCGTTCGGTGCGACGAGTACGGCGTTCGACCACAAGGGCACCCGGTTCCTCACGTTCGACACGTCGGCGTTGTCGATCCGGGGCAGCGACTGGACCCAGCTGCGGACCCTGCGGCGCGAGCTCGACCGGGCGGCCGCGGACCCACGGATCGGTTCCGTGGCACTGGTCCAGCACGTTCCCCTCCGCGATCCGACGCCCGCGCGGGCGAGCGAGCTGAACGACCGCAAGGAAGCCGCCGTGATCGAGTCCTGGCTGTCGGACTTCCAGCGCAGCACCGGCAAGGGCGCGCTGTTCATCGGGGCGCACGTGGGCACGTTCCACGCCTCGCATGTCGACGGCGTGCCGTACTTCGTGAACGGCAACTCGGCAAAGACCCCCTCCACCACACCTGAGGAAGGCGGTGTCACCGGCTGGTCGCGGTGGGGCGTCGACCCGGTCACCGCCAGGGAGGCCGACGACGCGCGGCGGGATCCCGGTCGCGACGCACCGGCGTGGGTCGCCGCCGAGGTCCGGCCGCACGTGGACGGGCTCGCCCTCGACGTGCCGGACCACCTGCGGGTGGGCGAGAGCGCACCTGTCAAGGTGGACTTGACGCAAGGTACGCGGACCTTCGCGGTCGGCTACCCGATGACGGCCGCCTGGTCCGGTTCGCCGAACGTCCTGGTCGGACACTGGTCGGACCGAAAGCCCTGGCACACCGCGGTTCTCGACCCCGACAACGAGACGTTGACGGCGGTACGGGCGTCCACCATCACCGTGTCCGTCACTGTCAACGGCGTCAGCAGGCGTACGACAGTACGGCTGGAGGCGCGAGCGGCCGCGTAGCGAGCGCGCACGGAGTTCTGTCGGCACCGACGGCACCGACGGCCCACGCCGCGGCGTGACCGATCGTGAGCGTCTTTTCAGAATTCCTCGCCGAACGCCGGATCGATCTCCCTTCGCCAGCCGACGATGGATGCCTCTGACGTCGCACGGGGAGCGGCTCCATGGTCGAACGACGAAAACACCCGCTCGCACGGGCGCTCGGCATCACCGCCCTGGGTGCGGTGGTGCCCGGCCTCGGCCTGCTCGTCGCGGGGCGCCGGCTGCTCGGACTGATGGTCCTCTCTGTTTTTGCCTTCCTGGTGGGCGCTCTGACCTACGTCGCCCTCGCCGGCCGCGACGCCGCGATGCACTGGCTCGTCCAGCCCGACGTGCTCCGCGTCGTCGCGATCGCGCTGCCCACACTGGGACTCGCCTGGGTCGTCGTCATCCTCGCGACGTACCGATCGCTGCGACCGCGCCACACGACACTCGCGCAGCGCGTGCTCGGCTACGGCCTGGTCGGTGCGTTGGTCCTCGTCACCATCGCACCGCTCGGCCTCGGCGGCCGGTACGCCCTGATCCAGAAGGGTCTTGTCGAGCACGTATTCGCCGGTCAGGACAGCAAGAGCGCGACCCGGCCGGCCAACGCGAGCGTGGACGACCCGTGGGCCGGGAGAAATCGCGTCAACGTGTTGTTGCTGGGCGGCGACGGTGGTCCTGACCGCGTTGGCGTCCGACCCGACACCCTCATCGTCGCGAGCATCGACACGCGGACGGGCGGCACCGTCCTCTTCAGCCTGCCGCGCAACCTGCAGAAGGTGCCGTTCGCGCCAGGGTCCGTCCTCGCGGACGCCTACCCGCACGGTGTCTACACGGGAAGTGGCGACGAGCTCGAGTGGATGCTGAACTCGATCTACGAGAACGTACCCGCGAAGTTCCCGGACCTGCTCCGCAGCGACCATCCGGGCGCCGACGCCACGAAGCTCGCGATCAGCGGAGCGCTCGGCATCCCGATCGACTACTACGTGCTCGTCAACCTCGCCGGCTTCCGGCAGCTCGTCGACGCCCTCGGCGGCATCACGGTGAACGTCAACCAGCGCGTCGCGGTGGGCGGCGAGGCGACCGCGGGCCTGAAGCCCCACCGCTGGATCGCGCGGGGACCGAACCAGCACTTCGACGGCTTCGACGCGCTGTGGTTCGCCCGGGGGCGGTACGGCGCGGACGACTACCAGCGGATGGGCCGTCAGCGCTGCGTGATCGAGGCGATCATCGACCAGGCCGACCCGCTCAACCTCCTCAGGAGGTACGAAGCACTTGCCGGAACCTCCAAGGACATCCTGGTCACCGACATCCCGGCCAAGCTCCTCCCGTCCTTCGTGGACCTCGCCCTGAAGGTCAAGCGAGCCGGTGCCACGAGCATCGCGTTCACCAACGAGGTGATCCGACCGTCCGATCCCGACTACGCCAAGGTCCACCGGATGGTCATGAAGGCGCTGCGCGTCATCAGCCGGGGAACGACGGACCGGGCGGACGACACCGAGTTGCGCGCCGCCTGCGCGTACAACGCGCCGAAGGGCTGACCCGGGCGGCCGTGGCCGATCTGGTCGCGGCCGGCCGCGGGCATTGACCGTTCACCCGCCGGGCCCTAGCTTCCGCCGAGTACCAACTGGGCCCGCGCGCCATCGAAGTGCGCGAGGTCGTGGGGTGGAGCGGAGGACCGATGTCTCGACGACTGTGCGGTGTGCTGGGTGTGTTCATGGGTGGGGCGCTCGTCGCCGCCGCACTCGGCACACCCGCCGTGGCGGGGAACGCGAGGACGGCGGCCGCCCCACCGGTGGACCACGCGGGCGGCAAGGTCGACGTCTGGTTGTCGGACCCGGGCCGCAACGTCTACCTGGCACCACAGCCCGCGCTCACCTGGTCGGGGGGCCAGGCACCGGCAGCGGCGACCGTCGCGGTCGACGAGGACCGGAAGTACCAACGGATGGAGGGCTTCGGCGCGTCGTTCACCGACTCCTCCGCCTGGCTCGTCGGCACCCGTCTCGACCAGGCCCGCCGCGACGCGGCCATGCGGGACCTCTTCAGCCACCGGGACGGCATCGGGCTCAGTTTCGTCCGCCAGCCCATGGGCGCCAGCGACTTCGCCGTCAACGGCAACTACTCCTACGACGACATGCCCGCGGGTCAGAACGACCCCACCCTGGCGCACTTCTCGATCGACCACGACCGGGCGTACATCATCCCCGTGCTGAAGCAGGCCCGCCGGCTCAACCCCGAGCTCACGCTGATGGCCTCGCCGTGGAGCCCGCCCGGGTGGATGAAGACGAGCGACGACATGATCGGCGGCAACCTCGAGCCGGGAGCGTACGGGCCCCTTGCCGACTACTTCGCGACGTTCGTCGAGGCGTACGCCGACGAGGGCCTGCCGATCCACTACATCTCGCCCAACAACGAGCCGTTGTACATCCCCGGCGGCTATCCCGGGCTCGGCCTCAGCGCCGACGAGGCGAGCGACCTGATCAGGGACCACCTCGGCCCCGAACTGCGCAAGCGGCACCTGCCGACGAAGATCCTGGGGTACGACCACAACTGGGACGTCGTGAGCTACCCCGAGACGTTGTACTCCGACCCGGCGACCGCACGCTACGTCCACGGCACGGCCTGGCACTGCTACGGCGGCGACGTCCGCGCCCAGTCGGTGTCGCACAACAACTACCCCAACAAGCCGGCGTTCCACACCGAGTGCTCCGGTGGTGAGTGGGAGGGCAGCGACGCCGAGGGGTTCGCCGGCGCGATGAACCTCGTGGTGAACGCGACCCGGGACTGGGCGAAGTCCGTCGTCCGCTGGAACATGGCCCTCGACGGGGCCAACGGCCCCACCAACGGCGGCTGCCTCACCTGCCGGGGCGTACTGAAGGTCGCGCAGGACGCCGACGGCCACTGGGACTACACCAAGACCGTCGACTACTACGCGCTGGGCCACGCCAGCAAGTTCGTCCGACCGGGCGCGCGGCGGATCGCGTCGAACACCCTCGGGCCGGATGGTGTGGAGGACGTCGCGTTCGTCAACCCGGACGGCTCGAAGGTGCTCGTCGCGCACAACTCCGGCACCACGCGCACGACCTTCCGCGTCCAGTGGGGCGACAGGTGGTTCGAGTACCCGCTCGACCCCAACGCGGCCGCGACGTTCACCTGGCGGGGAACCCAGCACGGCAAGGCGGACGCGGCGACGATCGGATCGGTCGACCTGTCGTTCGAGAACCCCGACGGGTCGCGGCCGCTCGTGAGCTACGACGCCGGCCTGCTCGCGTACCAGGACCAGGTCCGCGTGGGTGAGGAGTGGCTCGGCTACTCCGTCCCCACCGGCGCCTCGCTCGAGCCACCGGGTGCGCCGACCCCGCTGCCGCGTACCGCCTGGACGGTGTCGGCGTCGGCCAGCAGCCCGGACGACCCGGCCGGCAACGCCATCGACGGCGACCCGGCTACGCGGTGGAGCAGCGGCGCCGGCATGGCACCGGGCGACTGGTTCCAGGTGGACCTCGGCGCGAAGACCTCGTTCAGCGAGGTGCAGCTCGACACGAGCGGCAGCCCCGGCGACTTCGTACGCGGCTACGAGGTCTACGTCTCCGACGACGGCACCACCTGGGGCGAGCCGATCGCACGCGGCGGTGGGCGGACCCAGCTCCGGGTCCTGGTCCCGCCCGTCGAGGCGAGGTACGTACGCGTGGTCAACACCGGCAGCTCGGGCAGCTGGTGGTCGATCCACGAACTGAACGTCCTGGCACCCGGGGACGGCACCGCCGCCGGACCGGCCGCAGGGGCACCAGCTGGGCGTGACGGCGCCGATGACGCCGGCCGCCACCTCCAGCGCAGGACCGCCACCATGGGCGACGGCACCGCGCTGGAGGTCGTCTACAACGCCGGCCGGTCGGTCGCGAGGTTCGACGTCCGGTGGGCGGACGCCACGTACACCTACACCCTGCCCGCCGGAGCGGCGGCGGCGTTCACCACGCAGCCGGCCGACGGATAGGTCGGGCGGTCAGGACGGGCGGTCAGGTCGGGCGGTCAGGACGGGCCGCGCCGCCCGGCCGCCTCGATCATCGACACGGTGGCGGACACCGCGGCGGGCACGTCGATCGAGGTGACGACGTGGGCGGGGCCGTCGGTGGCACCGTCCGCCCGGCTGGAGCCGGCCAGGTCGCCCTCGCGTTCGATCCGTACGGCCGCCGGCCGGGTGCCCAGCAGGTCGGGCCGCACCATCGCGAGCACGGCCAGCGGATCGTGCGGGTTGTTCCACTGCTGTCCGACGAACTGCCACCACTGCCGCACCTCCGCCTCGAGCTGGCGGCCCAGCGCGCCCGCCGTGGCGATCCGGGCGAGGTCGTCGGGCTCGATCCGGGCCTTCGTGGTGATCTCGAGACCGACGACGGTGACGGGGATATCGGACTCGAACACGCGGGCGGCGGCCTCGGCGTCGGACTTGAAGTTGTGCTCCGGCTCGGTCGAGTCGAAGCGGCCGCCCATGACGTACAGGTGCCGGACCGACTGGGCGAACTCGGGCTCCGCCTGGATCGCCTCGGCGATGTTGGTGAGTGGACCGATCGCCACGACCGACACCTCGCCGGGGCGGGCGGCGACGGTCTCGGTCAGGAAGTCCGCGGCGGGAACGTCCTCCATGTAGGCCTCGGCGCCGAGGTCGGCGTAGAGCCGCCCCTCGAACCCCGCCCACCACGGGTCCTCCCCCGACAGGGGTGTCTCGGCACCGGCCGCGACCGGGAGCGCGTCGTGCCCGGCGAGCCGGGCCAGCCGGCGAGCGATCCGGGCGCGGGTCTCGACGTCGCCGTAGACCGTCGTCACGCCCAGCAAGTCGACGTCGGGTGAGCCGAGCAGCATCGCGAGGGCGAGTGCGTCGTCGACGTCGGATCCGATATCGGTGTCAAGAACCACCTGGTGAGTCGCCACAGCGACCTCCGTTCTCCGCGGGAATCATGCCCTCCCGCGCACTCGAGGCTACCCACGACCCCGAGCGGCACCCTAGCGCGTCGCGACCGCGACCGAGCGCAACCTGGACGATCACTCTTCCGGGCGCCTATGTGCCGGGCTGGCTCCCGTGCTCGCTGGCGCGGTAGTGCCAGAACACCGGGAACGCCACGACGGCGGCGAGCATCACGACGACGACCAGGACGCCGCCGCCGCTGACCGCGAGCGAGGTGCCGACGGCTGCGCCGGCCGTCCCGTGCAGCAGGTCGGCGATCCGCGGGCCACCGGCCACGACCACCGTGAACACGCCCTGCATCCGCCCCCGCATCTCGTCCGTGGCCGCTGACTGCAGGAGGGTGCCGCGGAACACCATGCTCACGAGGTCGGCGACGCCCGCGATGCCCAGGAAGAGGGCCGCCAGCGGGAGCCAGGACGAGAACCCGAACCCGACGATCGCCAGGCCCCACGCACAGACGGCCGCGGCCACCGCGATGCCATGCCGCCGGATGCGGGAGAACACACCCGAGAACAGCCCGCCGAGGACCGCGCCGACCGGGATCGCGGCGTACAGCACACCGAGGGCGAAACCACCGCCGGGCGGGTCGCCGAACGTCTCCTGCGCCATCTGGGGGAACAGCGCCCGCGGCATCCCGAACACCATCGCGATGATGTCGGCGAGGAACGACACGAGCAGGATCTTGCGGGTGGCAAGGTAGCCGAAGCCCTCCGCGACGTGCCGCAGACCGGCCCGGCGGGTCACGCCGTTCAGCGGCGGCAGCGCGGGCAGCCTCCACACCGCCCAGATCGTCACGGTGAGCGCCACCGAGTCGATCAGGTAGAGCGTGGAGAGCCCGAGCACCGGGATCAGGGTTCCGGCGAGCAGCGGCCCGACGATGGAACCGGTCTGGAACACCGTGGAGTTCAGGGCGTTGGCCGCGGGCAGCAGCGGCGCGGGCACGAGCCGCGGGATCGAGGCGCTGCGGGCTGGCTGGTTCATGCCGGCGCACGCCTGCTGCAGGGCCAGCAGCCCGAACAGCAGCCAGACCGACTGCACTCCGGCCGCGGCCTGCGCCCAGAGGAGCAGGGACGTGATGGCAATGCCGGAGTTGGTGACCAGGAGCAGCTTCCGCCGGTCGACCGTGTCGGCGATCGAGCCGCCCCAGAGGGCGAAGACGACCAGCGGGACCAGGGCGACCAGGCCGGAGAGCCCGACGTACGCCGACGACCCGGTGATGTCGTAGATCTGCTTGGGTACGGCGACCGCGGTCAGCTGGCTGCCGACCGAGGTGACGATCGTGGAGGTCCAGAGCCGCCGGTAGGCGGGAACTGCCAGGGGCCGGGTGTCGACGACGATCCGCCGGATGTCGAACCGGCGGCGGCCGTTGCCCCCGGGGCCGGAGCCGCCGGCGGCGAGGTCTTCGGGAGATGCGGTGTCACGTTCGCCTCGTCCGGCGGGACTTGACACCTGTGCACCCTTCTCAACGACAGGACGTGTCTCGACATCAAGACACGCCGTTGACGGTGCACTCTAGCTCAGGCCATCCAGGATCCGGACGGGCGTCTCACGTCAGGAGCCTGGATGGCCGCTGTCGGGCACCGGTCAGCAACTGCCTCCGTCGCCGCCACCGCCGCCCGCTCCGCCGCAGTCGCCGGCGCCGCCAGCGCTCGCGCCACCGGCGTAGCCGGCCATGCCGCCGGCGTACATCCCGCCGTGCGTGTCGGGGTAGTACCGGCCGTACGTGCTCCCGGCGTGGGAGCGGGCGCCTGCGCCCCGCGCGCAGGGGTGGGCCCCCCGCTCGCGAGCCCTCTCGGACCGAAACCTGCTCCACGCGCCGAGCGCGGCCAGAGCGAAGATGCTGCCGACGATGATGAGAGGGGTCATGGTCGTCTCCTTACGTCCCGTTGCTGTTCAGGACGCCGCCAGCGGGGCAGATGGTTGCGCCCGCCGGCCGCTCAGTTCGGCCGGCCCAGCGCGGCGATGATCCCGTCTGCGCACTCCTTCGTGGTGGCTTTCCCGCCGAGATCGGGGGTCCGGTGGCGCGCCTCCCCCAGCGCGAGGTCCGCCGCCCGCTCGACCCCGGTCGCCGCGGCAGTCTCGCCGAGGTGGTCGAGCATCATCGCCGCCGTCAGGACCTGCGCGACCGGGTTGGCGATGCCCTGGCCGGCGATGTCGGGTGCGGACCCGTGTACGGCCTCGAACATCGAGGGGTACTTCCGCTCGGGGTTGAGGTTGGCGGCCGGCGCGACACCGAGCCCGCCGGCCACCGCCGCGGACAGGTCGCTCAGCAGGTCGCCGAACAGGTTGGACGCCACGATCACCCCGAGCCGCTCCGGTGCCAGCACCATCCGCGCCGCGAGAGCGTCGGCGTGGCACTGCTCGGACGGGACGTCGGCGTACTCCTTCGCCACGCCGGCAAACACCTCGTCCCAGAACGGCATCGAGTAGACGATCCCGTTCAACTTCGTCGCCGAGCAGACCGGCAGCCCCTGCTTCCGGGCGAGCTCGAACGCGTACCTCACGACCCGTTCGACCCCACGCCGGGTGAACACCGCGGTCTGGATCGCCAGCTCGTCGGGCCCGACGCCCTGCCGGCCGCCCACCCGCGAGTACTCGCCCTCGGAGTTCTCGCGGACGACCGTCATCGCGACGTCGCTGGCGGTCCGGCCGGTGAGCGGGGACGAGACCCCTGGGAGGAGGCGCACCGGCCGGAGGTTGACGTACTGCTCGAACGCACGCCGGATCGGGATCAGGAGCCCCCAGAGCGAGACATGGTCGGGCACGCCGGGATAGCCGACGGCGCCGAGCAGGATCGCGTCGTACGGCCGGAGCTGGTCGAGCCCGTCGTCCGGCATCATCCGGCCGGTCGCGGTGTAGCGCTCGCAGCTCCAGTCGAACGGTGTCCACGCCACGCCGAAGCCGAAGGTACGGGCGGCCGCGTCGACCACGCGGCACGCCTCCGCCGTCACGTCCACTCCGATGCCGTCGCCGGGGATGACCGCGATCCGGTGGGTGCGCATCTGGCCTCGTCTCTTGTCGGGTGCTGGGTCTCAGGCGTACCTTGCCGGGAGCCGGTTAATTCATCTAGCGTTGAATTTCTTCGAGAACCCCGGACCGACGGCCCACCCAGCGGAGTGAGGTCCCCATGGAGTACGCCATCGAGGTCGAGAACCTCGTCGTCGACCGCGGCCGGCGCGAGGTGCTGCACGGCCTCACCACCCGCATCCCCCGCGGCACCGTCACCGGGCTGCTGGGCCCGAGCGGCAGCGGCAAGACCACGCTGATCCGGGCCGTCGTCGGCGTCCAGGTCGTCCGGTCCGGCGAGGTCACCGTGCTCGGGCGCCCGGCCGGTTCGGCGGTGCTGCGACACAAGATCGGGTACGTCACGCAGTCGCCGAGCGTGTACGCCGACCTGACCGTCCGCGAGAACGCGCGCTACTTCGGTGCCCTCTACGGTCTCGGCACGGCCGCTGCCGACGACGCGATCGAAGCGGTCGGTCTCGCCGACGCCGCCGGCCAGCTGGTCGGCACCCTGTCGGGCGGTCAGCGCAGTCGTGCGTCGCTCGCGTGCGCACTCGTCGGGAGGCCGGAGGTCCTGGTCCTCGACGAGCCGACGGTCGGCCAGGACCCGGTGCTCCGGGACGACCTGTGGCAGCGGTTCCGCGCGCTCGCCGAGGAGGGCGTCACCCTGCTCGTCTCCAGCCACGTCATGGACGAGGCCAACCGCTGCGATCGGCTGCTCCTCATCCGCGAGGGCACACTGATCGCGGACGACAGCCCGGCCGCGGTCAAGGCCGCCACCGGCACCACCGACCTCGACGCCGCCTTCCTCGCGATGATCAGGTCCCACAGCACTGCGGAGGTGGCGTGATGTCCGCGCACATCCTGGCGAGCACGACGCACCGGATCCTGCTCCAGCTCCGGCACGACCGCCGGACGATCGCGATCCTGCTCGTCGTACCGGCCCTGCTGCTCGCCCTGCTGTCGTTCATGTTCGACGCGGACGACCGCGCGTTCGACCGGATCGGCCTCGTCATGCTGGGGTTGTTTCCCCACATCATGATGTTCCTCGTGACGAGCATCGTGATGCTGCGCGAGCGCCAGTCCGGCACGCTGGAGCGGCTGTTCACGACTCCGGTGGGCAAGCTCGACCTGTTGTTCGGCTACGGCCTCGCGTTCGGCGTGCTCGCGGCGGTGCAGGGCGCGATCGCGTCGGGGGTGGCGTACTTCCTGCTCGACCTCGACACCGCCGGCGCGGTCGGCCTGGTGATCCTCATCGCGGTCGCGAACGCCGTGCTGGGTGTGGCGCTCGGCCTGCTCTGCAGTGCGTTCGCGCGGACGGAGTTCCAGGCCGTGCAGTTCATGCCGGTCGTCATCCTGCCGCAGGTGCTGCTGTGCGGGCTGTTCGTCGCGCGGGACCAGATGGTGGGCTGGCTGCAGGCGATCAGCGACGCGCTGCCGATGACGTACGCCGTCCAGGCGCTCCAGGAGGTCGGCGCACACGCGGATCCCACCGGGACGATGTGGCGCGACGTCGCCATCGTCGCGGGCGCGGCCGTCGTCGCCCTCGTCCTCGCCGCCGCGACGCTCCGCCGCCGTACGCCCTGACCCGTGGCGGCACGCATCAGCCGAGGGCGCCGACCCGGCCGACCCCAGACCGCCAAGGCGGTCCTCACCGCGGCCAGGGTCGTGTTCGCCGAGGCGGGCTACGAGGGCGCCTCCATCCGCCGGATCGCGGCCGAGGCCGGCGTCGACCCCGCCCTCGTGCACCACTACTTCGGCAGCAAGGAGGAGCTCTTCCACGCTGCGGTCGAACCACCGGTCGATCCCGCCACGGTCTTCCCTGCGATCTTCGCGGGCGACCGGGACGGCATCCCCGAACGCCTGCTCCGCGCGTTCCTCGGCACCTGGGAGAACCCCGTGACCGGTGCGGCGTTCCGGGCACTCCTGCGCCGCGCCGTCACCGACCGGCTGTCCAGCCGGCTCGTCCGCGAGTTCTTCGTCCACCAGATCCAACGCAACCTGGTCGCCGCCGACCTCGGCATCCCCCAGGAGGAGGTGCCGCTGCGTTCCGGCCTGGTCGCGAGCCAGCTGTTCGGCCTCGCGGTGACGAGGTACATCCTCGAGTTCGAGCCGCTGGCCAGTGCCTCCCACGAGACGATCGTCGCCGCGGTCGGGCCCACCCTTGGGCGCTACCTGTCCGGCGTGCTCACGACCGACGGCGCGGCCTGACCTTGGGCGAGTGCGGGCGCTGGGGGGCTGGATGAAGGGTCCCTTCATGCAACAGGAAGCAGCCATGACGCCTGCATGAAGGGTCCCCTCATGCGATCGGCGCGGGCTCCGGGCCGGCCGGAGCCTCGTCCGCGGGCGCCGTCGCCTCCAGCAGGCCACGGCCGACGAGGTGGTCGACCATGTCCGCCGTCAACGTGTGGCCGAGTGCGCGGTAGGCCTCGAAGTCGAACTCGCCGTAGAGCTGGTCTCCGGTCGAGCGACGCGGGAAGTCCCCGTGCGTGAACGTGTAGGCCTCCACGTCCCACGACAGCGCGCCCGTCAACAGAGCCTTGACGAGGAGGACCTCGATCTCCGTACCGTCGGGATAGACGGCGCGGCCCTTCGTCCAGCCGCGTTCCACGCGCGGACCGGCGTGCCGCTGCAGCGGTCGGGGGTCCAGCTCGACCCTGACACCGAGGTCCATCCGTGCCGTCGCGATCGCCGAACCCACGGCGTTGAAGGTGTCCTCGGGGTCGTTCGACGCGTCGATGACGATGATCCGGCGGGGGCGGCGGCGCAGCGCCTCCACCAGGCCGAGGTTGTCGTAGTGCCCGCCGTCGGTGACGTAGAGCCTGCGGTCGTACAACGACGTCCGGCCGACCGCCTCCTTGAGCAGGCGGTAGGCGCCCGGCTTGTCGGCGACGCTCATGAGGTACGCCCAGAGGCCGGCCGCGCGCTCGACGAGCGTCCTGGGTGTGCCGGGCCGGCGGCGTTCGGCACGTTCGGCGCATCGTCGGGCGAACGCCGCCGAGCTCGACGCGGTGCCCCAGTACGGGTTGGGTAGCCAGACACCGAGCCGGGCGTTGACGACGGCGAACAGCAACCGCATCGGCCGGGTCCGTGCGTTCTCGCGTCCGGTCAGCGGTGCGAACGCGGCGCCGCTGATGGCCACCGCGCCCGCCACCGTGACGTCGCGCTGGCGATAGTCGGCCCGGGTCTCGTACGCGGCCGTGGGTTCCAGGCCGCCGTCGGGCAACGACAGGTCGCCGACGATCCCGGTCAACCTCGGGTCGAAGACGAACGGCACGCAGCCCCGGTCGGGTGGGATGAACTCCGGGTCGAACGCGTTCGCCGACGCGACCGTCACGAGCTGCGGTCCGCTGTCGGGTGAGGCGCCCCACCTGGAGTACGGCATCGGCATCGCGTAGTCGTAGTCGTCGGCGGTGTCGTCGGACGTACGCCGGACGAGGTAGGCGGTCGAGAGCCGTTCGCGGTAGTAGGGGTGCAGGGAGGTCCGCGTGGCGTCGGCGAGGGTGCCGATCAGCACGACGAGCCCCGCGCAGACCGCCGCCACCCACCACCGGCCCCGCCACTCCTCGCTCGCGACGTAGCCCGCCGTCCACCGGAGCAGCACCACCGTGCCGGCCAGCACGAGGAGCGCGGATCCCAACCAGGGAACGAGGGTCGTGCGCACCCACGCGACCAGCCGGGCGCGGAGCTGACCGCCCGTACGCCGCGCGGTCGACCCGTCGTCGCGTGCGTCGTCGCCATCGTCGAAGCTCTCGAGTCCCCTCCACGCGGACCGCGCCAGCCCGTAGAACGCCGCACCCAACGCGGTCAGGGTCGCCAGCCCGAACTGGGAGTCGATGAGGGGATCGGCACCCGCGGCGCTGGGGCCCGCGACCCCGTTCGCGGCGTCCACCAGTCCGTTGGTGAGGACGCCACCCCAGCCGCTCGACCCGGCCTCGCTCTGCGTGAGGTTGTGCGCCCAGACGAGGACGACGGGTACGCCGAGCAGGAGGGCGGCCGTCACGAACCCCGGGACCGTGAGCATCTGCGCGAGGTCGCGCCCCTCCGTGCGGATCCAGGTGGGAGGCACCCGGAACCGGTCCACGACGACCTCGACGACGAAGAGCGTGACGACGAGTGCGAGCGGCCCGAGCGCCGCGATCCAGTACCACGCCGGCACCTCGGCGAGGTCGACCGACGCGGTGCGGGACGCGAGGCCGTCGACGACCCCGGCCTCGGCGATCGTCCAGCCGAGCACCCAGGCGACGCACCGCAGCGTGACGCCGATGAGCACGAGGTTGACGAGAGCGCCGTACAGCAGGGACATCACCCCGCGGGTGCCGACGGCGATCGACGGCATCATGTAGTGCGTCTGCCGTCGGAGCCGGGCAAGCTCCGGCGTGCCGATGGCGTACGGCGGCTTCTCCCCGGCCCGCCCGGTGAGAGAGTGCCGGAGGATGTGGAACGCGGCCGCGATGTAGCCGCCTCCGCTGACGCCGATCACCGACGTCGACCGCTGGTAGAGGCCCCGCTCGGTCAGCAGCTGCAGCGCGCCGAGTGAGAACGCCGCGGACCTGATGCCGCCGCCGGAGCAGCAGATGATCTGACCGTCGCGGTCGTGCGCGGTGAGGTCGACCGGATCGGACGGGGTGACGGGAGCGGCGTCCGTGGGGTCGCCCGCACCGCCGCCGCCCGCGGACCGCTGGCGTACGGGACCCAGCGTGGCCAGGAACCCGCCCAGCAGCAGGGCCACGCCACCGACCCACAGGGCCCACAGCACCGGGCTGAGCGTCGCGACCTCGAGGGCCGGGCAGGGCGAACCGGGACGCCCCATGACGCCCGCGCTGCCGTCAGCGAAGGTGCGCACCGCGGGTTCCGCGAACCGCTGCCAGAGCACGACGTTCTCGACCACGTCGAGCACCGCGGCAGCGCCGACGAGGAGGACGCCAGTCAGGACGACTCCTCGCAGCCGGCGCGAGCCCGGCGCCCGGAGCGAGACGTAGCAGCGAGCGCGACAGGCGGCCAGGATGTAGACGTAGATGAGAACCACGTCGACCAGCAGCGAGAGCCGCGCGGGCACCACGCAGGCCGGGACCGGCCCGTCGGCGGCACCGAACCGGCCGACCCAGGTCGCGTCACCGCCGAGCACGGCCTGGCGCATCGGCCACTGGATGAGCAGCAGAGCGGCGACGATGAGGACCGTGAGGCGGACCCGCCGCCAGTGCCCCACGAGTCGAACCTCTTCGCGCGTACGTCCCTGCGACACGACGCTCCCCCTTCGGTACGTGTGCCTCTTCGGTACGTGTGCCTCTTTGGTACGTGTGTGCCAGAGAACCCTGCCGAGCTTCCCGATGATCTTAGGGCCCGGCACCCTCGGCGAGGATGGTTCGCGGAGCGGGTTCGTCAGCCGTCGAGAAACCGGCGCAGCTCCCGCGTCTGCGCGATTCGACGTTCGACGACGTCGAGGTAGCCGCGGGCCGCCCAGGTCGCCTGCGGCTCGCACCCCGCGGCGGCCAGCCGGCGTACGGTCTCCGCGGTCTCGCTCTGGCGCGCCACCACGTCGCGCACGAGGTCGGCGGGAGAGTCCAGGCCGTACGTCGACGCGAACACCGCGACCCGGTGCCGCCGGTCAGGAGGTGCGGCGTAGCCCAGGTCCCGTACGCACTCGGCGTCGGCACGGAACGGCGCAAGGTGCTCGACGGCGTGGACGACGTTCGTGTCGGGCAGGAGCGGGATGCGCGAAGTCCCAGTCGAGGATGCCCACACACCGGTCCGCGCGCCACACGAGGTTCCACGGGCCGAAGTCGCCGTGGCAGACGACCTCGTCGGGGTTGTCGGCGTCGCCCGGCTCGTGGATGCCGCTGGACCACACGAGATCGGGGTCGCGCCGCCAACCCGCCACCGCGTCGTGGTAGTCGCGGAGCAGCCGGGCCACCTGGCGGAGCCCGCCGTCGGTGGTGACGCGGGCACGGCCGGCGGCACCGGACTCCCCTTCGAGGTAGGTCAGCACCTCCCGGCCCTGCCGGTCGATGCCGAGAACCCTTGGGCTGAAGGGAAACCCCACCTCCTCCAGGTGTCGGAGGAGGGCGTGCACGGCGGGCGTCCAGGGCGCGACGGGACGCCGCACCGTTCCTCCGACCCGCTCGACGAGTCGTGGCGGACGAGTACCGCGTACGCCCGAATCGATCATGGCCGCACGCTATCCCCCGATCCGCACGCGGCGGGCGCGGGTGGGAGGGACGTCGGTACGCCCGTACGCCCGTACGCACCCCGCATCGGATGCCGGCGAGGCTGGCCGCAAGGA
This sequence comes from uncultured Actinomycetota bacterium, assembly GCA_963721745.1. Lineage (GTDB taxonomy): Bacteria > Actinomycetota > Actinomycetes > Propionibacteriales > Actinopolymorphaceae > Thermasporomyces. The sequence goes on from CAVRKO010000015.1 coordinate 610,738, forward strand.
TGGCGTCCATGCAGGAGGAGACGATCGGTTCCTGGCTCGACCGGCTCGCTTCGGCCGCACCCGCGCCCGGCGGTGGCGCGGCCGCGGCGATGAACGCGGCGGTCGGAGCCGCCCTCGTCGCGATGGTGGCGAACCTCACCGTCGGCAGGGAGAAGTACGCCGAGCACGAGGCACACGTGCGCGAGGTGCGCGACCGGGCCGACGCCCTGCGAGTCCGCGCCGTACGGCTTGCTGACGACGATGCCGAGGCGTTCACCGCGCTGATGGCGACCTACCGACTGCCGCGGGACTCAGAGACCGACAAGGCCCACCGAACCACGGCGATCCAGGAGGCCACGCGGACCGCGGCGCGCGTCCCCCTCGACATCGCGGCCACCGCCGCGGAGGTGATCGGGCTCGCCGAGTCGCTGCCGGGGCGCTCGAACCCGTCCGTCCTGTCCGACGTCGGGGTCGCCGCCGCGTCCGCCATGTCAGCGCTGGAGTCCGCCGCGCTGAACGTCGAGATCAACCTGGCCTCGCTGCACGACGCCGACGTCAAGGCGGAGTTGACAGCCGAGCTCGGCCGGCATGTTGCCCTCGTCGGCAGGGCGCGGACCCTCGTCGCCGACGTACGCCGGGAGATCGCGGGATGAGCCGCCTAGTCGAGGGCAGGCGGATCGCCGCGGCGCTGAACGAGCAGACCGCCCGCGACGCGGCACGGTTGCGGGACGCCGGCGTGGTGCCCACGCTTGCCCAACTGGTGCCGACCGACGACGAGGGAACGGCGTGGTACGTCCGCTCGATCGCGCGGGCGGCCGGGAAGCTCGGTGTCGAGTGCCGCATCGAGAAGCCTTCGGTCGCCGGCTCGGCCGACATCGCCGACCGACTCGCCGCTCTGTCGGCCGATCCCGGTGTCCACGGTGTGCTCTGCCAGACTCCGCTTCCGGCGGGTACGACGCTCGCCGAGGTCGGTGCGGCCATCCCGCCCGGCAAGGATGTCGACGGCGCGAACCCGACGTCGCTGGGTCTGCTCGCGGCCGGCGTACCCGGGGCGTTCGCGCCGGCGACGGCGGCCGCCGTCCTCGAGATCCTGCACGCCGAGCAGGTCCCGCTGGAGGGTCGGCGGGTGGTCGTGATCGGCCGTTCCACCGTGGTGGGCAAGCCGGCGGCGCTGTTGCTGCTCGCCGAGAACGCGACCGTCACGGTCTGCCATTCGCGGACGCTGGACCTGCCGGCGCTCTGCCGCGAGGCCGACGTCGTGGTGGCGGCGGTCGGGCGTCCGGGGCTCGTCACGGCGGACTACGTGCGCCCGGGCGCGGTCGTCGTGGACGTCGGCACCAACCCCACGCCGGACGGCGGCCTCGTCGGCGACGTCGACGCGGACTCGGTGCAACCGGTGGCTGGTCTGCTGACGCCCGTACCCGGCGGCGTCGGGCCCGTCACCACGGCGCTGCTGCTCCGTCACACGGTGACGGCCGCGTCCTGACCGACGGAGCGGGGTCGGACGCCTACTGTCGCTGCGCTGCCTCGACAGCCGTCAGCCAGGTCTGCGTGAACGCCTCGCTGTCCACGTCGACGAGCACCTGAACGGCCCGTCCGCCCCCGTTCGCCGGGTCGAACCGGAGGACGCCCTCGTCGACGACCGTCCGCAGCCTCCGCTCCTCGATCGCCGCGCCGGGCCACCCCATCGCCGCAGCGCAGGCCACCGGGTCGTAGTGGAAGTTCAGCAGGTCGTCGGGAAGGGCGGCGTGTACGCGCCCGCGTTCCCTCATGCCCTCGACGTCGGCGTGCGCTTCGCTCTGTCGCGCCGCCAGGTCGCCCAGGGGTCCGGAGGCGCGGAGCCGAGGCAGGTCGGCCTCCCGAAGGTGGGCCCCGAGGGTGGACCCGAGCGTGGCAAGGGTGAGGGTCCCGGCAGCCTGCGCGACGATCTCGGCGGCGCGGACGTCCCACTGGACGTTGAAGTCGAACTCCGGCCCCCACTGGGGTAGGCCCTTGGCGGGCGGCTCCGTCCATCCGCCCATCACCACCACCGGAACGCGGCCGAGGCTGCCCGCACGGGACACCTCGAGCAGGGCCAGGTTGGTGTACGGACCGATCGCCACGATCGTCGCGTCCTGCTCGACGCTGGCGTGCAGCAGGTCGAGGGCGGCACCAGGGGTCGACGGTCGGCGTGCGAGGCCGGCCGGCCAGAACCGTTCGTCGTCGAGAACCGGGTCGGCCGGGCGGAGGGTGGTGAGCGACACGTCGTTTCCGGCGGCGACCGGGATGTCGGTGCGGCGGCCGGCAAGCTCCAGGCAGTGGTCGACGTACCCCGCCCGGACTCCGCCCCTGTCCAGGGTGGTCGTGATGCCGACGATCTCGACGTCGGGCCACCCGAGCAGGAACGCCAGCGCGCAGACGTCGTCCGGGTCGCCGCCGAGGTCGGTGTCGAGATGGATCCGCATGGCCTCAGTCTGCCGAGCGGCCCCTGCCGGTGCGTACGCCGGTGGGCGCGGCGTCGGCTGCGTCCAGGGCGACGCACTCCGCCGGATCCGTCCGGATGGTGGTGCCGTCGAAGCGCCACCGGACGAGGTGGACGGCCGGCAGCCGGACCGTGCCGACCTGGTACGCCGACCGCGCATCGCACCACGCCACCACCCGGTCCGGTCGAGGCACGCCGGCGGCGAAGTGCAGGAGGTTCAGGTGCCAGCTGGTACGCGGCGCCGGTCCTACCGGAGCACCCTGCGCGCGGAGGGCGTCGTGCAGGCGGGCGCGGAGCGTGTCGGCGCGACCGTCAGCTGGGTACGCGACGACCGACACGCCACCCGGGTGCGGGCTGAGCCCGCGAAGCTCCATGCGTACGGGCGGAACGCGGCTGGCCGCGTCCCGCAGCGCCTGGGCGTAGGTCGCGAGGAGCGGGTCGTCCGGCAGCACCGCCGCGCGGAACGGCTCGAACGAACGGACCGTCAGATGCAGCTCACCCGGTCCGTGCACCCAGTGCCCGGGACCCGCGACCTCGGCGGCCTGCTGAGCAAGGTCGGCGAGGTCCGCCAGCACCGGACCCTCGGGCCGGAGTACCGCGCTGATCCCCCAGCGGCCGCCGTCCGTCAGCGGCGTCTCGGGTCGCACCTCACCGGCAAGCAGCCGCGCCCGGCCGGCCGCCCGGATCGTCGCGGCGTCGCCGGCCGGATCGCGAGGGTTCACCGTCACCGGAACGCCTTCGTCCAGGTCTCGACCTCGCGGACGAGCTGGCCCGCCCGCTCCAGCGGAGTCGCCATCTCGGCGAGGTGGCGGCGGGCGGCCGCCTCGTCGTCGAGCGTGCCGACCCAGCCACCGATCTCCCACAGCGGCTGCCGGGCGAGCGCCCACGGCAACGCCGCGCGTTCCTGCGGGGTCAGCGCGTCGTCGAGGCCGCTGTCGTAGGCGTCGGTCAGGGCCCGCAGCGCGGCGATCCGTTCGTCGCGGTCGAGCCGCACCGGGTGCTGGAGGTCGGCGAAGTAGAGCGTCAGGGCGAGGTCGTCGATGCGGGCCCGCTCACCCATGAAGTCGAAGTCGGCGACGTGGACGATCCGTTCGCCGCGCAGGAACACGTTGTTGTCCCAGAAGTCACCATGGACGACCTGCCGGGGCAGGACCGCCGTGAGGTCCCGCTCAGCGGCGTCCACCTGGTCCGCGAGCTCCTCGGCCTGGTGAGCCAGCTGCACCTCGGCGTCCGTCGGCCCCCAGGCCCGGATCCGGGCGGCCGCCCGCACGGTGGCGGCCCGCGCGTCCTCGGGCTGGATGTGGTTGGCAAAGCGCGACACCCGGCCGGCGGACGGGACGTCGAGGTCGCGTACGGCCGAGTGGATCCGTCCCAGCAGCGGCAGCCCGCGCAGGAGCCGCTCCTGGGTGTTCATCCGCCCGTCGTGCTCGACGAACCGTTCCACCTCCACGCAGCAGCCGGCAGCCGTCACCCACCCCGCCCCGTCGCGGGTCGGTACCACCTCGGAGCAGGGAACGCCCGCCGCGGCGACCGCCCGGCGTACCTGCTGGATCGCGGCGAGCCGGTCGGGCGTGACGTACCGGCGGTACACCCGCACGACCAGCCTGCCGTCGACGCCGGCGGCGCCCTCGGCGCCGTCCACCACCAGGTTGAGGTTGAGCCCACTGCCGAAGTCCCGAGCCCGGCCGGCATCGAGGCCGTAGCGGACGCCGAGGGCCTCGACCAGCTCAGGTGTCAGCTCGGGCCTCGCGCCGCGTACACCACCCACGTCGTCGTTCGCCATAGTCCGAGCGACGCTAGGGGAACGGTCGCGAGCGAACAACCGGTTACCTTCACGCGCTGAGGACGGGCTCGAAGTGCTCGACGGTCGGGAACGGTTCGTAGAAGTGGTGGAGCAACTCCCGCCACCGCTGGTACTCCGGCGAACCGCGGAATCCTTCCGTGTGGTCCTCGAGCGTGTCCCACTCCACCAGCAGCAGATACGTGCCGGGACGCTCCACGCAGCGCGAGAGGGTGAGGCTCCGAAAACCGGGCCTGCCCGCGATGATGGACCGCGCCGTGTCGAACGCTGCCTCGAAGTCGCTCTCCTGACCCGCCTTCACCGGCAGCACCGCCTGCTCGAGAATCATCCGCCCATGATGGCGCGGCGGTGGTGTGACCCGTACGCCGCCTCATGATCATCCGCCTCCGAGCCTCCCGCGCAAGGCCTCTGGCATGATCACCGGATGGTCGAGCCTCTCTGGGTGCAGCGGTTCCGCGCCACGAGCATCAGCTTTCCCGTGGTGGCGCGCGACGCCCCGGACCACCTCGTCTACCAGTCCAACGCCAGCGGCACCGGCGAGCTGTACGCCTGGGACCGCAGTGTCGGCCGGCACGTCCGGCTGACCGATCGTCCCGAGGGCACCCGGGTCGGCACCCTCACACTGGACGGCGAGTGGATCTGGTGGTTCGACGACAACGCCGGCGGCGAGCAGGGGCGCTGGATGCGGCAACCGTTCGACGTCTCCGCGGACCCCTCGCCGGCGCGGGCCGTACCCGCGGTCCCCGACCTGCCGCCCGGCTATCCGGTGGGTCTCGCCCTCGGTCGCCGGCTCGCGGCAGTCGGAATGTCCGACCGCGACGGCGTGAGCGTCGTTCTCCAGCAGTACGGCCAGCCGACCACCTCCCAGGTCTACTCCTCGGCCCGGCACGCGTCCGTGCGGACACTGTCCTACGACGACACCCTCCTCGCGATCGGCCACTCCGAGCACGGCGATACGTTCCACCCGGCGGTCCGGGTGTTCCGCATCGAGCCGGACGGCACCGGGCTATCTCACCCTGCTGGCGCTCGGCACCCAGCCTGACCGGTGGGCGGCCGGGATCGCCGACGTCCCGATCGGGGACCTGGTCGCGTTGTACGAGGACGAGATGGAGCCCGTCCGCGAACACGACCGGTCGCTGTTCGGCGGGACTCCTGACGAGCTACCGGAGAAGTGGGCGCGGTCGAACCCCCTCGCGTACGCCGAGCACGTCCGCGCACCGCTGCTCGTCATCGCCAGCAGCAACGACCCGCGCTGTCCCATCCGCCAGGTCGACAAGTACCTCGGAAGGCTCGACGAGCTGGGAACGCCCTACGAGCAGTACCGGTTCGACGCGGGTCATTTCAGCCTCGTCGCCGACGAGCGCGTACGCCAGATGCGGCTCCAGCTCGACTTCCTCGCCAAGCACGTCCCGGTCAGCGGGGCCTGAGGCGCACCACCGATGCCTCCTTATCGGGTTGACGTGGGGCTCCGCACGGACGACCGTGCTCGTCGTGCTGAGCTCTGGCGAACTCGCGGTGTTCGAGCAGGACGGCTTCCTGCACCTGCCGGGTGCCGTCCCGAGACCCGTCATCGACGCGTGCGTCGACGTGATCTGGGAGCGGCTGGCCGGCCAGGGCGTGTCCCGCGACGACCCGTCCACCTGGTCGGCGCCGGTCGTCCGCATCAACTGTCCCGAAGGCGGCGAGGACGGACGCCCGTTCGCGGCCGCTGGCACGGCGAAGCCGCTGTGGGAGGCGTACGACCAGCTGATCGGTCCCGGGCTCTGGTGGAAACGCGCGGGCGTCGGTGGCACGATCCCGGTCCGCTTCCCGCATCCAGGCGACCCTGGCGACGCGGGCTGGCACGTGGAGTCCAGCTACGAGGTCGACGACGGGTGGCGTACGAACATCCGGAGCCGGGGCCGTGGGCTGCTCGCGCTGTTCCTCCTCACCGACGTCGGGCTCGACGACGCGCCGACCCGGGTACGCATCGGCTCCCACCTGGACGCGGCGCGGGTCCTCGCCGCGGCCGGCGACGACGGCCTCGACGGTGCGACCCTGAGCCCGGCGGTCGACCAGGCGAGCGCCGGCCGGCGGGTGGTCCACGCCACGGGCTCCGGCGGCGACGTCTACCTCTGCCATCCGTTCCTGGTCCACGCGGCGTCCTGGCCGCACCGGGGCACGAGGCCGCGGATGATCGCCCAACCCGGAGTCGCTCTCCTGGAACCGTTGGCACTCATCGACCGGGCCGGTGCCCGACCGGTCGAGGCCGCCATCCTGGATGCTCTCCGCGAGCAGCCCGAACCCGCGTCGTGAGAGGGTCGCCGGCATGGACGAGTCAGTGACCCGCACCGAGGCCTCCGACGCGGTCTCGGACCTTGGCTGGCGGTACGTGCTGGGCACCCTGTGCACGTTCGTACCGGTGTCCTCGTCCACTCAGGCCGCCGAAGCCGCCCGCACCATCGTGCATGCGACTGGTGACGACGCCGACGGGCACCTGCGGCTCGACCTCCGCCGGGACACGGTGGTGGTGACCCTGCACTCGTCCGCGACCGCGTCGGTGACCTCGCGCGACGTCGACATCGCCGGACGGATCACGGCGGCCGTACGCGACGGCGGGCTCTCCACCACGGCTGGCATCGCAGCCGGCGGGCGGTCCGTGCAGCTGCTCGAGATCGCGATCGACGCGCTGGAGATCGCGGCCGTACGCCCGTTCTGGAAGGCGGTGCTCGGCTACGCGGACGAGTCGGGCCGCTCGGGACCGCAGGACGCGTTGGTCGATCCTCTGGGTCAGGGGCCGGCGATCTGGTTCCAGCAGCTGGACGCGCCGCGTCCGCAGCGCAACCGGATCCATCTCGACGTGTCGGTCCCCCACGACGAGGCGTCCGGCCGGATCCAGGCCGCCCTCGACGCCGGCGGCGTGCTGGTCTCCGACTCCGACGCACCCGCGTTCTGGGTCCTCGCCGACGCCGAGGGCAACGAGGCGTGCGTGACCACCTGGCAGGGCCGGGACTGACCCGCGCGAGTGGACGAGTGGGCGAGTGGACGGCTGGACGGCGCTCACCGGCGCGTCGACGCCGGGCGAGACAAGCTTGATCAGATCGTGACCGCCGTCACGGCCGGAGCGTGCAACGTTTTTGTCGTGCGCGACATCTTCTGGGTGTCGTCACTGAGGAGTGTCGTCGCATGAGCCCTGGGGGACCTATGCGCCATCGTCCACTCGCCGCGGTGTTCACCGCCGCGATCCTGTCGGTTGCCGCACTCGGCGGAGTTGCCTACAGCACTGGACTTCCGCCGTTCACGAGCAAGGCAACAGCCACGACCGACACCTCCGCGCGAGGACCCGGCGCGGCCGCCGGACCGTCGCAGCCGACCGCGTTTGCCACACCGGACGCGACGGATCCGACACCGCGTGCCACGACGCCGGCACCCACCCGTACGGCGACACCGCGCCCCACGACCACCACGCCGGCGCCGAAGCCCAAGCCCCAGGCACTGATGGAGCTCGAGGACCGCAGCGACCAGGTCCGCGAGCTCGAGGCGCGGCTGCACCAGCTCGACTGGATCACCACCGAGTGGGTCGACGGCTACTTCGGCACGTCCACCCGTGAGGCCGTCTCGGGCTACCAGGGCAAGCACGGACTCGACAAGTTGGGGTATGTCGACGCCGCCACCTGGCGCAGCCTCCGCGAGGCCAGCCGGACACCGACCCACGACGACCTGTATCCGCCGAAGCCCAAGCCCAACCAGGCTGGCGCCCTCGACCCGCGCTGCACCACCGGCCGGGCGATCTGCATCGACAAGTCGACGCGGACGCTCCGGTGGGTCGTCGACGGCAACGTCCGGTTGACAATGGACGTCCGGTTCGGGTGCCAGTCGTCGCCGACCCGCGACGGCGCGTTCCGGATCGACAGCAAGAACCGGCACGGATACTCGAGGATGTACGACAGCCCGATGCCGTTCTCGATGTTCTTCAGTCGCGACGAGGCAGTCCATTTCTCCGAGGACTTCGCGGCCCGCGGCTACAACGGCTGCTCGCACGGCTGTGTGAACGTCCGCAACTGGGACGCGATCGCGCAGCTGTTCGGCGAGGCCCGGGTCGGCGACAAGGTGATCGTCTACTGGTCCTGACGCGCCGGGGCAGGTGCGCCCACGCCACCCGACGTGGGCGCACCTGACGGGCGAGTTCAGAACGGCCTGGGCTCGAACTCCGGTGCTGGGTCCCACGGCTCGGTGAGTGGGTCGCCGCGCCAGCCCCACCGGCGTTCGGGCGGGAAGCCCGGCACGTCGACGGTCACGACCGGCGGCAGACCCGGCACGTCGGCCCGGCCCGCCGACCACCGCAGGGCCGTCCACGGATCGATCTCGACCGTGCCGAGCTGCGGTGCGTAGTGCGGGAACATCCGGGCCAGCACCCGCTCGCACACGTCGGGCGGCGGCTCGAGCTCCAACCCCAGACCGGTGGCGATGTCGTAGCCGTGCATCGACGCCTCGATGCAGCCCATGCCGGCGTACCCCTCCGGGTCGGGTCGGCCGTGCGGATGGAAGGCCCGCGCATCCGGAGGAGTGGCGCGTACGACCAGGGCGAGGATCCGGCCGGCCCCCTCCAGGAACTCCAGGACGCCGGCCGGCGGCGCCACGTCCGGAGACTTGCTGACCCAGCGCACATAGCGCGTACGTGCGCGCACGGCGAGCTGGGCCGACCAGTGCAGCAGGGCCTGGCCGACGTGCTCGGTGGTGTCCCGGCAGGACCACTCCAGCGTGCCTGCCGGCACCGACCAGTCGAGGTCGACGCGCGGCCGGAGCCCCTCCACCACGCAGGTGACGACGGCGTCGAGGTCGTCGGCGGTCACGGGTTCACGGGCGTCCAAGCCGACCTCCGACGAGTTCGTCCGTGGTGTGGTCCTCGCCGTGCCCGGGCGCCAGGACCGCGGGTGAACCTGGGTCGGACTGACTCGGGAAGTCGGCGATCGCCAGCTCGACCATCGCGTCACAACCGGGATCGCCGCACTCACAGTCGAACGGGCGGATGGCAGTACGCGCATCAACGTTGCTCCACGGCCGGGCGAATGCGGTGAGGTGCTGCGTCACGATCGCCGCGTTGCCGAACCGCAGCATGGCGCGGCGTTCCTCGCGGGTCGTCGCGCACGGCCCCTTCGCGAGAATGTCCGCGAAGATCTCCTCGATCTGCGCAACGATCTCGTCCACGGTGGCGCGAGGATCCGGAACCAGTTTCCGCGCGCCGGTCTCCCTCACCTCCTGCTCGAGTCGCCGGCCGTTGCGCAATGCGAACTCGATGTCATCGGAGGTGTAAGGGCGCGCGGCGAGTCGGGCGCTTCGAATCTCTGCCGGTGGAATCAGCCACACGGCATGAGGTTCCGTGCCCATCACGCGCGGGGTCACGAGGGTGCCTTCGGCGACCGTCAGCGGCGACGGCGGCAACGCCCGCACGTCGTCGACGACCATCGGGCCGCGTTCACGGTGGAGAGCCATTGCGACCTTTTCGTCGTACGTCAGTGCCGAACGTGCCTCGGGATCTTGCCCCCGCCATTCCTCGAACCGCGTGGCTGCCGGATTTCCCGCAGCGAGAGCGCGGTCGCGGTGCTCCCAGGTGCGGGCGTCCGAGTTGTACCACCGCAGCCCGTTCCGCCGCGCGAGCCGCCGGGCAGTGGTCGTCTTGCCTGATCCGGAGGGTCCCCCGATCCACAACACGTGTGGAATTACAGCCACCTGAACTCCTTTTCGAATTCGCCAGTCCGGTCGCAAGTGTTCGGCCTGGAAAAAGCAAACTCAAGTCTTGTTCTTGCTCGGCCGAGATGATTAATTAGCCAGGAGGGGGCTGATCGGCCCCGTTCTCCGCCTTATCTGGCGGCAAAATGCGCTTGGCCGAGCCTCTCCGCTCCCCTCGTCTGCGACCTGTGTCGCGTCTCTCGCACCCTCGCGCGGAGGCGGTCCCCCAGGTGGGGAGGCGGCTCCATCGCACGGGGGAGGCCTGCCTGGCCGGGCAGCCTGCACGCTGGCTCCATGAACGTCCTGCGGGCCGGCGAGGTCGTACGGCCGGAGCCCGACGCGAGGCACGCCGCCGCGAAGCACGCCGACGCGATCAGGGTGACCGACCGGGCCGCAGCAGCCGCACTCGCGTGGACGACCGCGTACGCGCTGGTGCGGGTGTTCTGGCAGCTCGGCCACCCGCCCGGACCGCTCTCGCCGATCGGCACCGACCTGGTCGTGTTCACGGGATGGTGGGCGATCGCGTTGTGCGCGGTGGCGGCCCTCACCGCGGTCGCGCTGATGTCCTTGCACCCAAGGGGCATGGCCCCAAGGGGCATGGCGCGGCTCACTCTGCTGACCCTCGCCTGGGTGGCGAGTGCCGCATTCGTCGCGGCGGGCGCGCTGCTCCTCGTCGACGTGGTGGCCGGGATTCTTCCTGGACTGGGCATTCCGATCTTTCCCGCGGGTGTCGTGAGCAGGGCGGCTTGTGTCGGCGCGGGCGTGCTGCTGGGCCGTGCGGCCCTGACGTACGCGCGTCGGACCGGCGACGGCTGTCGGGCCTGCGGGCGTACGACGGCGGCATCAGGGGGCCGCCCACCGGCGTGGGCGTTCTGGGCCGCGTATGCGTCCGTCGCCGGCTGTCTGGTCCGGATCGGCGCGCAGGCGTGGGTGGGCCTCGACGCGTCGCCGGTCGGCGGCGGACCCACGGTCCTGGTGTTCGAGATCGGATTCGTGCTGGGCGGGACGCTGCCCCCGCTCGCGCTCGTCCATTCCTGGGGCCGACGGTGGCCGTTTTGGCTGCCCCTGGTGAGCGGTCGCCGGGTGCCCCGCTGGCTGCCGCTCGGACCTGGACTCGGGGTGGCAGGTGGCCTCGTCGCGTACTTCGGTGTGACGTTCCTGCAGATGGTCGCGGAGCGTCTGCAGGGCCGGAACCCGTTCCCGCCGGCAGGAGGGCTCGACCTTCCCGAGCCGTTCTTCTGGGTTGCGGTGCCCGCGTACCTCGTCTGGGGCCTGGGTCTGGGGGCCGCGGCCCTTGCCTACCTCGGTCGGTCGCGACCGAGGTGCGTCGCATGCGGGGGCTGACCGTCGGCCGAGGCCGTGGCTCCCTACGGGGCCTGCCGGGCCGGCAGCTCCTGCTGGGCGTGCGGTTCCTGCGGGACGTGCGGTTCCTGCGGTACCGCCGAGTCCGACCGGGCGGGCGTCGCATCGTCGGGATCGCGCAGCGACCGGATCCTGGGGGCGAACATCGGCAGTGCTGAGACCGCGAGGCCGATCGCACCGACCGCCACGCCGACCTGACTGCCGAACGCCTCGCCGACGATGCCCGCAGCCGCGCTGCCGAGGGGAATGGAACCGAAGTTCAGGCTGCGGTACGCACCGTTGGTCCGCGCCAACTGGTGCAAGGGGATCACCGTCTGGCGCAGCGTGATCGACAGGACGTTCGCACTGCCGAGGCCGATGCCGGCGACGAGCTGGAGCGCGGCGAGCCCGTAGGCCAGCGGATCGCCGTGCCACGGCAGAAGCGCCGTGAGGAGCGGCGCGCCACAGGAGAAGAGCAACGAGGTCGCGAACGCCCGGCCGAAGCCGAGGCGCCGGGCCAGCTGCAGCGCGAGCATCGTACCGACGAACGCGCCGACGCCGCCCGCACTGAGCGCGAGACCGTACGCGGCAGGACTCGCGGAGCGCTCCTGCACCACCCAGATCACGAGATTGACGACGAGGATCTGCGCCGCGGCGTTGTAGATCGCGGCGTGGGTGGTCACCGCGCGCAGGTAGATGTTGCCGAGCAGCAGGGTCAGCCCGTCACGGATCCGACCGCGGCCGGCCTGCTCCAGAGGCGGCTCGGGTCGGCGCGCCGACGCCACCCCCACGATGCTCAGGACGTACCCCAACGCGTCCAAGAAGATCGCCAGAGGCGCTCCGAGAACCTGCACCAGGACGCCTGCGAGACCGGGACCCGTGACCTGGGCCATCGTCGTCGAACCCTGCATCGCGCGGTTGGCCTCGCCGATCTGGGCCTTGGGGACGAGCGAGGGAACGTACGCGAAGCCCGCGATCTCGAAGAAGACGCTGCCGACGCCACTGACCGCCGCGACGCCGACCAGCAGGGGCAGTGAGAGCGCACCCAGCAGGTACGCCACCGGGACGACTGTGAGCACGACCGCGCGGAGGACGTTCGCGGCGATCAGCACCCGCCTCTTGCCGCGGCGCTCGGCCCAGTGGCCGACAAGGAGGGGAAGCACGAGGTACGGCAGGAAGGTCGCCGTGGCGACCATGCTCACCCCGGCCGGACCCGCGTCCAGGGTGAGTGCCGCCACCAGTGGCAGGGCCAGCGAGGACACCTGCGAGCCGAAGAAGGACAGCGACTGCCCCGCCCAGTACCAGCGGAAGTCCCGGTCCGTCCGGAGCAGCCCAGGCGACGTCCTTCTAATGGATATTTTGTTGGTCACACGTTAGATACTCTCATCGAGGGACCTAACGGGACAACTGGGGAATGTGCGTGAGACGTACGAACGTGGAAGACTGGCGAGGTGCGGGAAGGCACGGTGACATCGAAGGAGTCCGACCACGCGGAGTTCTCCCGGGTGGGTGGCCACGTCGCCCTCGACCTGTTGAACACGGTCGACTGGCGCCTCGACCCAGAGCGCAGCATCGAGCGCCTCAGCGGCATGCCGGCCGTCCTGGCCTGGTGTCGCTCGATGGATCTCACCTCGGGCCGCGAGCACAGCCGGCTCACTGTGGAGCTGAGCCGGCACCCGCGCCTGGCGGATCGCGCCCACCACGAGGTCCTCGCTTTCCGCGAGCAGTTCTACGACGCCCTCATGGCACACTCAGCGCAGGCCACGCGGATGGCCACCGACCGCTATCGCGACTCATTGACACGGGCCAGGCTCCGGCACGGCGACGCCACCTGGGCGTGGCACGACACCGCGCTCACCCTGGCAACCCCTCTCGACCGGATCGCCCGGGCGGCGCTGGACGTCCTCACCGACCCGCGCCTTGCGCACCTGCGCCAGTGCGAGGACGAGGCATGTGGATGGGTGTACGTCGACACGTCTCCCCGACGCAACCGGCGGTGGTGCGTCGCGTCGGACTGCGGGAACCGCAACCGCGCGCGGCGTTTCTACCAACGCCACAAGTCCACCTAGGGTCGCGCGACGCTCGCGTGGTAACGAGTGCCGCGTCGGCGTCTCGCCGGGGTGCAGCCGGACCCCTTGTTTTGTTGGGCTTCTGGCACTGCTCGTCAGCCGGAGCGTTGTCGGTGGTCTGGTCTAGGTTTGGATCATGACGTCGACCACGGGGGTTCCGTCTCAGCATCGCAACGCGGTGTTGGTGCAGCGGGTGCGTGCGGCGTTGGACGGGATGTCGGGCGTTGGTTCGTGGTCGATGTCTTCGGATGAGCTGGGCGACTATCTGGCTGATCTGCAGGCGTTGATGGCGCAGGTCCAGGCTGTGTTCTTGTCGGCGGTGCGTGAGGCGGACCGGCGTGAGATCGCGAAGACGGTCGGTGCGGCGAACACCGCGGCGTGGCTGTCCGGCACGCTGCAGATGCGGCCGGAGGAGGCGGGGCGGGCGGTGAAGTTGGCCCGGGATCTCGATACCGAGCTGCCTTCCACCCGTGAGGCGTTGCAGGCTGGCGAGGTCTCGGCCGACCATGCGGAGGTGATCGCCAGGTCGATGCGCAGACTCCCCGCCTGGGTGGGTGTGGAGAAGCGGGTCGAGGCCGAGCATGTGTTGCTCGACAAGGCTCGCACCTTCGACCCGAAAGACCTCGCCGGGCTGGGCCGCAAGATCCTCCACACGATCGATGAGGACCGGGCCGACCGAGAACTCGCCAAGCAACTCCAAGCCGAAGAGGCCAGGGCGGAGCGGGAACGCGAGATCGTCCTGTACGACGACCCGTACTCGGTCTCCACGTTCCTGCGGGGCAAGCTCGACCCGTTGACCAATGAGATGTTCCGGGTCGCGTTGGAGCCACTGTGCAAGCCGCGGCCCACGGATGCGAACGGGCCGGACCTGCGTACCCCTGCCCAGCGGATGGGTGACGGTTTCCACGAACTGCTGCGCCGGTTCCTCGCCTCCGGTTCCGCACCGTCCCATGGTGGGGAGAAGCCGCAGATCGTCCTCATCATCGACCCCAACAAGGTCCGCGATGGCACCGGGACGGGTGAGCTGTTGCACTCCGGTGCCTCAGTTTCGGCGCGGACGGTGCAGGAACTCGCCTGCGACGCGCAGGTCAGCACCTACATCCCAGTCGGCGCTGGCGCCGATCCAGGTAACGGGACCGGTGGGGCGAGCCTGTCCGACGGAGTGCGGCTCTACACCGGCAAGGTCAGGAAGCTCCTCGAACTCCGCGACCGCGGCTGCGCCTTCCCCGGCTGCAATCGGCCACCCTCGTGGTGCCAGGCGCATCACATCGTCCCGTGGAGCAAGGGCGGCCCGACCACTCTCGAGAACGGCGTTCTCCTGTGCGGCTACCACCACAGACACCTCCACCAAGGAACCTGGCAAGCCCGCACCGCGAAGGACGGACACCCCGAGTTCATCCCACCCGAATGGATCGACAAGCACCGCAACCCACTCCGCAACCACCGCATCAGAACCTGAAGACCCAGAGCCCCGAGAGACACCAGGAAGGGCACACGCGAGAACCCGCCGACGCACCCCTCGGAAGACACGCGCGCTTTGCAGCCGACCGCCGGCGGGCGAGACCCGCACCTGTGGCGATGTCGCAGCCACGATACGCCGACGAAGCCGCGACTCCCGCCGGCCACCCCAGCCGCCGGCCACGCCGCTGCGCGCATCCCCACCGCCGCGCCGATCAGTGGCACACCGGCGCCACATACCTCCGCCTGCCCGACGACCTCCCTGGGAGCACACCGAGCGCCGGGCCTAGGACTCCCGACCCTGGGCTGTCCGGCCGGGAGGCCGATGCCCACCTCCGAACACCGCCGTAGCCTCCGGTACGTAGGCTCACGCCGGACAACCTCGGAGGATGCAGTGACCGTCTGGATCTGTGCGACCTGCGCCGTGGAGCACCCCGACACGCAGACGCCGCCGCAGAGCTGCCGGATCTGCACGGACGAACGGCAGTACGTGCTCCCGTCCGGGCAGCGCTGGACAACCCTGGAGGAGCTCCACACCGCCGGGCGGCGTACGCGCGTGGAGGAGCTGGAACCCGGACTCCACGGCGTCACCGTCGAACCTCAGGTCGGAATCGGGCAACACACCCTGCTCCTACGAACCCCTGCCGGCAACCTGCTCTGGGATCCCCTCGGCTATGTCGACGACGCCGCAGTCAGCCGGATCAGCGAACTCGGCGGAATCGACCTGATCGCTGCGAGCCACCCGCACATGTACGGCGTCCAGGTCGAGTGGAGCCGCGCGTTCGGCAACGCGACCGTCCTGGTCTCGGAGGCCGACAAGGCCCACGTCCAACGACCCGATCCCGCGATCAGGTTCTGGTCGGGCACCGAGGAGGTCCTGCCCGGCGTGACGCTCGTCCAGTGTGGCGGCCACTTCAAGGGCAGTGCCGTCGCCCACTGGACCGGCGCCGCCGACAGCCGCGGCGTCCTGCTCAGCGGCGACACGATCGCGCCGACGCCCGACACCCGTTGGGTGTCGTTCATGCGTAGCTATCCCAACAACATCCCGCTCTCGGCGGCCGCCGCCGAACGCGTCGTGCGGGCCGTGGAGCCGTACGCGTTCGACCGGATCTACGGCAACTTCGGCAACCGCGTGACCGAGGGCGCCAACGCGGTCGTACGCCGATCCGCGGACCGGTACATCGCCTGGGTCCGAGGCGACTTCGACGCCGACACCTAGGCACGCTCGCGTCGTCCGCCGCCGTGGAGCCGCGCCCTAGAGTGTGGCCATGCCTCGGTACCAGCGCATCCTCATCAAACTCAGCGGCCAGGCCGTGGCGGGAGGCGAGGGCACCGGCTTCAGCACCGACGCACTCGACCATCTTGCCGGCGAGGTCCTCCAGGCCCGTGACCTCGGCACCGAGGTCGCGATCGTGGTCGGCGGCGGGAACGTCTTCCGGGGCAGCTCCGCCGACGCGTGGGGCATCGACCGGGTGGAAGCGGACAGCATCGGGATGCTCGGCACGGTGATCAACGCCATCCTCTTGCGTGGCAAGCTCACGGCGCTCAGCGACCACGACATCCGGGTGATGACCGCCATCCCGATCAGCTCCGTCGCCGAGCCCTACATCCGGCTCCGCGCGATGCACCATCTGGCCAAGGGGAAGATCGTCATCGTTGCCTGCGGGATCGGCCAGCCGTTCGTGACGACCGACTATCCCGCGGTGCAACGGGCCGCGGAGATCGACGCCGACGCCATCCTGGTCGCCAAGAACGGCGCGGACGGCGTCTACGACAGCGACCCCAACACCCACCCCGAGGCGCGGCGGTACCGGTCGATCAGCTACGACGACGTGCTGCGGCAAGGTCTTCGCGTGATGGACCAGGCGGCGTTCATCCTGGCGCGGGACCAGAAGCTCCCGCTGCACGTCTTCGACATCGACCGGACCGGGATCATGGCCGGGATCTGCCGGGGCGAGGAGCACGGCACGTTCATCGGCGGGGAGGTCACGACGGAGTGGGCGTAGCGCCGCTCAGCGCCGGCCCTGCCGACCGCTCACCTGACCGCTCAGCGGATCGATCAGCAGACCGCTCAGCGATCCGGTAGTCGGCCTCCGTGCCCGCCGCGTCGAGGCGCCGCAGGACGGACTCGTCGAGCCGCAGGTCGACGGCGGCGAGCTGCTCGTCGAGCTGCCCCACCGTTCCGGCCGCACTCACCGGGATGATCGGCGGGTCGCTTCGCAGCATCCACGCCAGCACCACCTGGTTGGCCGTGACGCCCAGCTCGGCGGCAACCTCGCGAAGCGTCGCGAGGCGTGCGGCGTTGCCGGGATGCTCGTACGCGAGTTCGAACGGCCGCCGGTCAGCCCTCGTGTACCCACCTCGCAACAGCGGCTTGTAGCCGAGCACCGCGAAGTCCGGCTCGGCACGCGCGTAGTCGATCAGCTCCCCGGTGACGACGCTGCCCTGGGCCTGGTCGAACCGCGGCCAGAGGTAGGTGTGCAGCTGCTGGACACAGGTGTAGCCAGGCACGCCGGCGGCGCGCGCCAACGCCCTGGCCCGCTCGATCCTCCACACCGCGGTGTTGCTGCAGCCCAGCACGCCGACCTTGCCCGCGCGCACCAGCTCCCCGAACGCCTCGACGCGTTCCTCCAGTGCGGAGTCGCGCGGATCCCAGTGCGCGTAGTAGAGATCGATCCGCTCGACGCCCAACCGGCGCAGGCTTTCCTCCACACCGGCACGGATGTCACGCGCGGCCAGGCCGACGAAGTTCGGCTCGGACGGGTCGTCGGGTACGCGCGTGCGGGCGCCCACCTTGGTGGCGATGACCACCCGGTCTCGAACATTCCGCGAACGCAGCCAGCGCCCGATGACCTCCTCGCTCTCGCCGCCCGCCCCCGCCCACTGGTTGTAGCAGTCCGCGGTGTCGATGAAGCTGCCGCCGGCGTCCACAAACCTGTCCAGCAAGGCGAAGGCGTCACGTTCGTCCGTTCCGGTGCCGAACGGGATGGTGCCGAGACACAGCTCGCTGACCTCGATTCGGCCCAGGTCGTCACCCAACGAGATCCTCTGCACGGAGTCCGCCTCCTCACCTGCCGGCCCACCCCGAACGGGAGGTCCGCTGAACGCGACCGTAGCCCTCGCGCCGTTGGACCGACCGGTCCAACGGGGTGGCGAAGGCCCGGACCAATAGCCAGGTCGCCGATCCTTGACACATTCCCATATGGGCATACGATGGCTCCATGGCACGAGCGGCGACGACGACAGATGCGTTCAACGCGGTGGCGGAGCCTCGGCGGCGGCAGATCCTCGACGCCCTCGCCGGCGGAGAGCGGCCGGTGAACGACCTGGTGGAGCTGCTCGGCCTGGCTCAGCCACAGGTGTCCAAGCACCTGCGGGTGCTCCGCGAGGTGGGAGCGGTCGACGTGCGCGACGAAGGACGGCAGCGGCTCTACCGGCTGAACGGCCACGCGCTCAAACCCATTCATGACTGGGTGAAGAAGTACGAGCAGTCGTGGTCGGAGCGGTTCGACCAGCTGGATGTCGTACTGCGAGAACTCAAGCAGGAGGAGAAAGGACATGTCAGAGATGACAAGCAGCGGCGCGGCGACGGTGACCCTCCCGACGGATGAGCAGATCCTCATCACCCGGGAGTTCGACGCGCCCAAGCACCTGGTCTACAAGGCGTGGACCACGCCCGAGCTGGTCAAGCGCTGGTGGAGTGGGAAGCGCGGCGTGGTAACCCTCGCCGAGATCGACCTCCGGGTCGGCGGGACGTGGCGGTACGTCCTCGTGGCCAACGGAGGCTTCGAGGTGGGCTTCCACGGCGAGTATCGCGAGATCATCCCGAACGAGCGGATCGTCACCACCGAGGTCTACGAAGGCGCGCCCTCCGACGACGACAACCCCGTGCTCAACATCATCACGTTCACCGAGGTCGACGGGCGGACGTTCCTCGAGCTGGTCACGCAGTGCCCGACGAAGGAGGTCCGGGACCTGATCATCGACTCCGGGATGGAGGTCGGCATGCAGGAGTCGATGGACGCGCTGGAGGAGGTCGCCAAGTCCCTTCGATGAGCCGTCCGCGACGTCCCACGAAGGGTGCCCGCGCAGGTCGGCGATGGTCCGCGACGCCGGGTCACCACCACGAGATGGTGGCGGCCCGGCGCACGTTCACGGATACTTGCCGTCCGTTCCGAGAGAAGGCGAGGCGTCCGTGGGTGCAGAGACGGTGCTCGAGCCGGTGACCGTCGAGAGCCGGCCGGTGGTCGAACGACTCTGGCAGCTCTACCGCCATGACTTGTCCGAGTTCCGCGGGACGCTGCCGGACGTCGACGGCACGTTCACGCCCGGCCGGCTCCCCAGGTTCTACGACGATCCCGACCGGGCCGCGTACCTCGTCCAGACCGCCGCACGCCCGACCGGTTTCGCCCTGGTACGCGGGCTGTCCGAGGCCCCTGCGGTCGTGGGCGAGTTCTTCGTCGTACGCGCGGCTCGCCGCCAGGGCGTCGGGCACGACGCCGCGCTCGACCTCTTCCGCCGCCATCCGGGCACGTGGGAGATCCCGTTCCAGGAGGAGAACCCCGGCGCCGCGCGCTTCTGGCGCCGGGTCGCCACGGCAGCCGTCGGCGACACGTGGTGCGAGGAACCGCGGCCGGTCCCGGGCAGACCAGAGGTCCCTCCGGACGTGTGGATCACCCTCGATACGCGAGGGCCGAAGACGACTCAGAGCGCCTAGAAGCCGGGCGATCGGAATCGGTGTGGAGGCCCGCGCGCGTTCGCTCTGGCCGGGAATGGTCACCCCGTGGAGCGGCCCTTCCTGTGGTAGCGTGCCTGCCTCGCCGGCCTTCGTAGAACCGCTCCTACATGGTTACGGTGCATGGTGGTTCGCCGGACGCGGGGGTAGTGCGATGCAGGCGCTGAGAGACCTTAGGTAGGCCTCATGGCTCCCCACACACGTTCGAGCTGCGGCCATCGCGGCTGTCTCGTCCCCGGGCAGGAACGGCTCCTCACCGGCGCCACGATGGTCACCTTCGGGCGTACCGCCCTCTCGCTCGGGCTGGCGCTCTATGGCGCCTTCGCGCATTCGCTGGCGTGGTTGTTGGCCGCCCTCCTGGCGTACTGGATCGGCGACATCGCCGACGGGGCCCTCGCTCGCCTCACCGACTCCGAGACGCGGATCGGGGCCGCCTTCGACATCATCTGTGACCGGCTGTGCGCCGTGACCTTCTATGTCGGTCTCGCCTGGATCTATCCCGGAATGTCGGTGGCGGTCGGCGTCTATCTCTTCCAGTTCGCGGTCGTCGACACGTTCCTGTCGTTGGGATTCCTCGCCTGGCCACTCGTCAGCCCCAACTACTTCTATCGCGTCGACGTCATGATCTGGCGACTGAACTGGTCGAAGATCGGCAAGACACTGAACTCCTCGCTCTTCGCCGTCCTGCTCCTCCTCACCCACTCCGTGACGCTGGGGATCGTGATCGGGTGCGGCCTGCTCGCCCTCAAGGTGTGGTCGCTGGTACGCCTGATGCGGATCGGGCTCCCGGTTCCCACCGGCTGTGCGGAGAGCCGCGCCCGCACCGCGGACGGCGAGTCGATCGGCCACCCGGCAACGTGAAACTCCTGCTCAGCACCTTCGGTTACTGCATCGCCTCCGCCCTCATTCCGGTCGTCAATGCCGAGGCGTACGTCGGTGAGGTCGCCACCCTCGCCCGGGGTGTCAACCCCTGGTCGCTCGCGGCGGCCGCCGCGAGCGGGCAGATGCTGGGCAAACTCGTCTTCTACCTGCTCGGGCAGAGTTCGCTCAACTGGCGATGGGTACGCAAGAAGACCGACACTCCACAATGGCAGGCCCGAATCGAGAAGTGGCGCGCCCGCATCGGCAACAACCGCTGGATGGCCGGTGCGGTCATCCTGGTCTCGGCGTCGACCGGATTTCCGCCGCTGGCCATCCTGTCGGTCGTCGCCGGACAGCTGCGAGTGCCGGTCACGCTCTTCCTGGCGGCCGGCCTGGTGGGCCGCTTCCTGCGATTCGCCTCGATCCTGGGGCTGGTCGCCTACCTCACCTGACGCGCTGCAGAATGAGGTCCGTGCGGTCGCCGGTACGGTTCCACGCTGTCGTGTTCGATCTCTTCGAGACGCTGGTCACCGAGTTCGACCCGGACTGGCGCTGGCACCCCGCGGGCACACCTGCGGGCCGTCTCGGCGTTCCCCGCGAGGTCTTCGACCAGGTGTGGCGGAGCCGCGCCGTCGAACGCATGACCCGTCCGACGGACTACCGAGCCGTCCTGCGCGAGGCCTGCGATCTCGCTGGCATCGGCCTCGACGCATCCGTCGAGAACGTCATCGCGGAGTTGCACTCCGAACGCCTGGCGGCGAAGGCAATGCCACTGCTCGACGTGGGAGAGGCCGTGCTCGAGGCCCTTCACCAGCTGAGGTCGTACGGGCTGAAGCTCGGTCTGGTCAGCAACTGCTCGGTCGAGGAGGTGGCTGCGTGGGAGCAGAGCCCGCTGGCTCCGCTGTTCGATGCTGCCGTCTTCTCGTACCGCGTCGGGCATGCCAAGCCGGTCGGCGACAGCTACCTCATGGCCTGCCGGCGGCTCGGCACGCCACCAGAACACTGCGTGTTCGTCGGAGACGGCGGAAGCGAGGAGCTGCTCGGCGCCGCACGCGTAGGCATGAAGCCGTACTGCGCGCGGTGGTTCCTGGACCGGTGGCCCGAGTGGCGACGGCGCCGGACAGACGACGCCACGGCCGGATATCCCCCGCTGCGTAGCCTCACGGAGCTCGTCACTCTCGTCAGCTGACGTCGAGGGGTCAGAAACTGTGGACCTGACGACGAGACCGTCTACCGTTTCCGACCCCTCGACCGCTTGCCGACCGACGGGCCGAGCGCTGGCCTTCGGGCAAGCCCTAGGACTGCTGCTGCGCGTCGAGGAAGTCGAGGATGACCGCGGCGAACAGCGGCGAGTCGCACAGGTTGTAGTGGGTCAGCCCGGGCAGGA
This sequence comes from uncultured Actinomycetota bacterium, assembly GCA_963721745.1. Lineage (GTDB taxonomy): Bacteria > Actinomycetota > Actinomycetes > Propionibacteriales > Actinopolymorphaceae > Thermasporomyces. Next base: position 632,539 of record CAVRKO010000015.1, read on the forward strand.
TCGCCAGCGCGTGGCCGCCCTTCGGCCGGCCCTCGCCCATCCAGCCGCCGTCGCGCAGGCCACCGTCGAGCAGCTTGAACATCTCGATGTAGTGGCTCGGCGGCGCCATGTCCGCGTCGGCGGCGACGAGGAGGGTCGGCACCTGGAGGCCTCGCAGCTCCTCGGAGTAGTCGAAGTCCTGGGCCATCGCCGCGCCGATCTTGTCCAGCAGCTGCCCGAAGTCCTCCGGGCGCGGCGCCACCCGTTGGTAGAGCTCCCACATCGGCGTGTCCTTCATGAAGTCCACCGCCGCGGCGTTGACCTGAGCCTGCTGGGCAAGCATCTCGGCCGGGATCGCATCGCGCCGGATGTTCGCCGAGCCGATGACGACCCGGCCGACCCTCTCGGGGTACTTCGCCGCCGTGTGGAACGCGACCCCGCCGCCGAGCGAGAAGCCGACGACGTCCGGCCGCTCGAGCCCGAGGTGCTCGATGAGAGCGGCGACGTCGTCCGCCATCAGCCGCACGTCGATCGGTCGGTCGATGTCAGCGGTACGTCCGTGGCCCTGCAGGTCGACGGCGATGACCTGGTGGGACTCGGAAAGCGCGGGCAGGATCGGCCCGAACATCTCGCCGGATCCGAGCCCGCCGTGGAGCAGGACCATCGGGCGCCCGGTGCCGTGGGTCTCGTAGTAGAGGTGGATGCCGTTGACGTCGGCGTACGCGCCGATGCCCTTCGTCTCGCTCGCCCACTCGGTGGTCACAGTGTTGCTCCTTGCATCATCGTTCGTGGTGCGGATGCTAGTGAGACCTGACCCGGCCGCGGGACTCATCGGCGAAAAGCCGAGGAAAATTCTGGGCCGGGCGTACGCCTCCACACCTGACGCGCCTACCGTCCGTGGGTTGGCTCAGGACCGGCGCCGTCGGTGATCTGCCACGACCCCACGTCCTGGTAGGCCGAGTCGTAGATCCTCGAGGCGTCACCAGGTGTCAACGAGTAGTGCTTCAGGTTGCCTGCCCAGTACCGAAGGATGCGCCCCAGTTCCTTCTCTGCGTTGCCACCGAACGCGTCGTCACCCATGTCGACCTCGAGCGTGAACTTCACCGTCCCACCCCTCCTCCGCCGTAGCGCCGCCGGCACCTCGCCGGCACCTCGCCGACCAACGATCCTAGGGTCGCCGGCGCGCCACGTGGCCACTCTCGGCCGGCCTGGTGAATTCGGCCCGGCCGGGCGGTCCGGCGTGCCCAGCTGGGTCTCGGGCCTGCCCGACGCGGGCCGTTGCCGCCCAACTCGAAGGAACGAGATCGGTGCCATGGCTGAGGAGTTCCTCCCCGACTTCGACCTGGCCGCGCTGTTCGGTGCCCTGGACCAGCAGCGGTCGCTGAAGGGGCTGACCTGGCAGGGCCTGGCGCGCGAGATCAACGGCCCTGCCATCCGTGGCGGCGCCGCCCGCCCCAGGGCGATCGCCGCGTCGACCATCAAGAGCCTGGCGGACAAGCGCGTCGCCGAGGGCGACGGCGTACTGCAGATGCTCATCTGGCTGGGACGTACGCCGGAGAGCTTCGTACCCGACCACCCCATGGCCGAGGCTCCGGAGGCGGCCTTGCCACGGGTCGGTCCGGATCAGATGCTGCGTTGGGACACCCGGGCGTTGCACCGCGCACTCCAGGCTCAGCGCACGGAACGGCGGCTGACCTGGCAGCAGGTCGCTCGTGAACTGCGCTGCGGTCCCGGTCAGCTGACCTACCTCGCCCAGGGTGGGCGCGTCGGTTTCCCCGGGGTGATGAGGGTGGTCCGATGGCTCGGTAGGCCCGCGGCCCAGTTCACCCGAGCCGTCGACCGATGATGCTCACCGGCTACTGGACGCGGTTTTCCCGGGCCGTCGTCATCGCTGAGGGTCGACGGTGCCGCCACGGTGCGATGGCCAGAGCCATGCAGCCCACCGTAACGACGGCGAGGCACACCAGGGCTGGGTTCACCCACCCGGGTACGAGATCGAACGCAGCGCTGCATCTGTTGTGGAGTGGGAACCAACGCCCCGGCTCCTCCCAGTGCGCCGCCCGGTAGGCCTGGTCGTAGGGCTGGCCCAGCCCTGCACACGTCTCGTCGATCTCGTGTCCGCCGGAGAACATCCCGACGACGTACACGGCACCCGTCACCAGCGCCGACAGGGCGGAGAGCCCTACCCACATGCCGGTCCGACGCCGAAGCCCGGGCCGGCTGGTCGATCTCACGGGCTGATCATGACAGAGCGTCGCCAGGCGGGCGGGTGGCCCGGGGCTCGACGTGCACTCCGGCCCACGGTGGCGCCTGCGGTGGGCAGTAAACGAGACATCGATGTCACCAGGTTCTCGTCCGATGTCGAGTGTGTGCCGGCCCCAACGGGGCATCTGAAGTGAACCGGCCCGCTCGCAGGCAGGTCCCGGCATCCCGGCGGCGGGGCCATCGGTTCACCTTTAGGCCAGAGGCGAGCGGGCCGGCCATGAAGCTACCCCGCACCGAGCGGCGGCCTCCGCACTCCTCTCCGTCTGGCCAGGCAACGCCCAACTGCAGCTGCGTCGCTGAACTCAACCGCGTTCTCCCCCACGATCTGGTATTTCTCGTCGCCCCTGCCGGCGATCACCACCACATCATGACCGTGCGCCTCGTCGACCGCCCACTGAATTGCGTCCTCACGGTTGGCGAGTTTCACGTACCGACAGCCTGTTTGCTCGACGCCACGTTCCACCTGTCGCGTGATGGCCTCAGGATCTTCGGTTCTCGGGTTGTCGGTAGTCAGCACGCAAACGTCAGAGCCAGAACCAGCGACTCTCCCCATCGGCTCTCGTTTCGTCCTGTCTCTGTCGCCACCACAGCCAAGGACGGTGATAACTCGCCCCTTCGAGAATGCCCGCACCGTCGTGAGGAGACCTCGGAGGCCGACGGTAGTGTGCGCGTAGTCGACGATGACTCTCAGTCCGTCTGTCGAGCGTACGACCTGGAACCTCCCGGGCACCGAACTCGACTGCGACGTAGCGTCTACGGCCTCCGCAAGCCCGTGGCCGAGTTCTACGCAGACCGCAGTCGCCGCCAGGCAGTTGTACACCGCGAACATCCCTGGCGTCTCGGACAGCGCTCGCACTTCCTTGCCACCATGGGATATGACGAACGTCGCACGAGTGCCATCGACGTGAATGTCGCTCGCCGTGAACGCGTGCCGGCGCCCTTCGAGTCCGTACGTCAGAACAGGCCCGCGCGCCACCCGGCTGACAACCTTCGAGAATTCGTCGTCGCCGTTCACGATGGCACGAGTGCACAGCTCGAAGAGTCGGAGTTTCGCTCGACGATACGCCTCAACCGACCCGTGCGCGTCCAGGTGATCACTCGTCAGGTTGGTGAGGACGCCGATGTCTACTCTCGATCCGGCAAGCCTCTCGGCGTCCAACGCGATCGACGAGGTCTCCAGGACCACATGCGTCGCCCCGCGTTCGCGCAGGCCGGCAAGGATCCTCTGCAGATCAATGGCCTCTGGCGTCGTGGGAGTGGATCGGGGATGGGCGACGGGGTGGCCGTCGAGGGACGCGCCGGTGGTGCCGACTGTTCCCGTAGGTTGGCCGAGCCTCGTCAGGGCTCCACCGACAATGTACGATACCGAGGACTTTCCATCAGTTCCGGTAACCGCTATGACCTTCATGTCCCTGGTCGGCTGCCGGAAGAAGCGGCTGGCCACTCGTCCTGCGGCAGACCGGGTGCTCGGCACGTGCACAACCGTCGAGCCGGGAGCCGCCATCGCAGCGGCGTGGATGTCCTCGACGAGGAACGCTCTCGTGCCGCGGCGACCACAGTCCCGGATGTAAGAATGCCCGTCGACGCGCCTGCCCTTGAGGCAGATGAAGAGGCTTCCCGCTTTCGCGTCATCGGAATGCGCCGTGATGTCTGTGATCGGTTGCTGCGCATCCCCGGAGACCAGTGACCAGTCCACATCGGATAGCAACTCGCTCAGCCGCATACTGTCCCTCTCACGTCTTCCCGACCGCAACAGCTAGCTGGCGTGCAAGCTGCGAAGCGGTCGAGCGTCCTGCCAGTGGATGGGCCCGAACTCTGCGTCCCTGGGTTGATCGCGCGTGCCCCGCAGAGCGGTCGAACGAAGCCGACCATCGCCCGTTCGGCATCGGTCGAAGCGGTGACGGGCCCCCGCGGAGACGGCCATCGGGCCGCTCTAGCAAACCTTGATTCACTCAAGCACATGCGTCTGGCCGGCCACGAAGGCTCCGGATGAACCGCTCGCGTTGGCCGTCCTCTCGCGAGCCAGGTTCGACACCGCCATAGTCCGAAAGGCGGTTGACTTCTGGGTGCAACCATCATAGCTTTTTCGCTGGTGTTGGAGTCGATCCAAGGGCGCGGCATCGGACGCAGCTCGAACCCTCCGGGTTCGGATGCCTGGCAGGGAGCTCATGGCGAGGGCGACGAAGGGGTCGCCACGAGGGAGGACACAGCAATGACCGAACCCACGGGCAGGGTGGTCGCCGACATCACGATCACGGCCGACGGCTACGTCGCCGGGCCCAACCAGAGCGAGGAACGCCCATTCGGCCAGGACGGCGGCGACGGCTGGGGCGACAAACTGCACGCCTGGATGTTCGACAACCCCCAAGAGAACCAGGCCGAGGTCCAACAGCTGGCAGCACCCGGCGCAGTCATCATGGGCCGCAACATGTACGGCCCCGTACGCGGCGACTGGGACCGACAATGGAACGGCTGGTGGGGCGACAACCCACCCTTCCACGCCCCGGTCTACATCCTGACCCACCACACCCGCGACCCCCAACCAATGGCCGGCGGCACCACCTACCACTTCATCACCGACGGAATCCAAGCCGCACTCAAACAAGCCCGCGAAGCAGCCGGCGACAGCGACATCTCGATCCTCGGCGGCGCGGACACCATCAACCAATACCTCACCGCCGGCCTCGTCGACGAACTACGACTACACATCGTCCCACTCACACTCGGCGCCGGCGCCCGACTATTCGAGGGCGTCCCACCACTCACACTCGAACAGGTCCACTCCCGCGCAGCAACCGCAGTGACACACGTGACCTACCGCGTGCAGACCTGAGCAGCAGCGGTCGGTGACTGAAGTGCAGGCGGGCACCAGCGCGGAGGCCGCATCCACAACCTCACCCCCCGATCGACGACGCGGCTTCGCACGTTGGATCGCGGCGAATGTCGGCTCGGCGGTTCCTCAGTCGATGGCGCCGATCACCTTCGGGTTGGCGGCTTTGTCCCAAGGGGACCTCAACGCCGGTGCCCTGATGATGACGGCGATGACCGTCGCGCAGGTGGTCGGTGCGGTACCCATCGCCGCGGCCGGCCGGCGGTTCTCGGTGAGTGCGTACGCGCGGTTTCTCGCCGCGTTCCGGACGTTCGCGTTCGTCGGTGTCCTGCTCGCGATCGCGGGCCAGGCGCCGATCCCCGTGCTGGTGGTCGCCGCCAGTCTCGCCGGGCTGGTCAACGGGGCGATCTTCGCGGTACTGCGGGCGATCTTGAACGACATGGTGGCCTCGGACAAGCTGCCGCGTGCGCTCGGTGTCGCTGCGACGGTCACCGAACTCGTCTTCGTGAGCGGGCCGATCCTCGCCTCGACGATCGGTGGCGTGTCGGTCATCGCGGCCGTGGGCATCATGGCGATCGCCAGCGCTCTGCCCTTGGTGGCCCTCCCACGCATCGCCCATCGTGCGCCGCCTGAGTCGGGTCGTGTCCGGCGGGAATCGATGCGCCCGGGTGTTCTGGTCTGGTTGCTCGCAGCAGCCAGCGCCGATGCCTGCGTCTACTCGATCGAGGTCGGCGCCGTAGCGCTGGCGCTACGCCACGAGCTCACGCCCAGCGCGGCGTTCCTCTTCACGGTCCCGCTGTGTGTCGGATCCGTCCTCGGTGGCGTCTGGGTAAGCATCCGCAACCGGCGCCTGCGGCAGCGGACCGTCGTTGCGATGCTTGTGCTGACCGCTGCCGGAATGCTCGCCGTCGCCCGGGACGCGTGGATCGGCTCGGTGATCGCCGGGGTCGTCCTCATCGGCCTGTTCCTCGCCCCGCTCGGGATGTCGTTCTCGGTGTTCATCGACGACGTGCTCCCGCGAACCCGACGCGCCGAAGGCTTCGGCCTGCTGAACACGTCGAAGTCCGTCGGCCTCATCACCGCATCATCCGTGATCGCGTTCGGCTCCCTGGAGGCATCCTTCCTCGTCTCGGCAGCGCTCGCCCTTGTCTCGGCGATCATCATTGTCGCCGTGCATGCAGTGCCGAGGCGTGCCCGATGAGCATCAGAGTGGGTCGAGGCGGGCCTTGAGCAGGCAGAACTCATTGCCTTCGGGGTCGGCCAGGACATGCCACTGCTCGTCCCCCGTCTGGCCGATGTCGGCCGGGCGCGCACCAAGGCTCAGAAGGCGTCCGAGCTCGGCGTCCTGGTCGCGGTCGGTGGCGTTGACGTCGATGTGCAAGCGGGATTTCCCCTGCTCCGGCTCATCACTGCGGCTGAGGATGATCGTTGGCTGGGGACCACCGAAACCCTCGCGCGGCCCGATCTCCACCGAGCCGTCATCCTCACGATCGAGCACCACGAAGTCCAGGACCTCGCACCAGAACCGCGCCAGCAGCTCAGGGTCGCGGCAACCGAGCACGAGCTCACTGATACGACATGCCATGAGGAGCCTGCTCTCAGCCTCGGAACTGCCGGGAGGCCAGACGCGAGCCTCATGGGCTCCCAGCAGTGAAACAGTCCCGCGACCGTACCCAACGACGCGAGGACGGGCGAACTGATTTCAGGCAGCCGACGGGCCGAACGTGGGCGGAACCGTCGCGCGGCCGCGAACGACGTCGACCTGACGTCTCGACTGTCGTCAACTTTAATGTCATAGTGACGTCGTTCGTGCGGTCAGAGTCTCGGGAGGTAGGCCATGGCGGAGCCGTTGGAGGTCAGCGGCGTCGTGCTTGCCACGCGCGGCGACGCGATCCTGTACGAAGCGACGCGTGGCTTTGCCGACGCCGAACGCGTCGTTCCGTGCACCACCGACACGCGGTTCCAGCTCGCTTCGATCAGCAAGCAGTTCACCGCCGCGGCCACGCTGTTGCAGGTCGAGTCCGGCACCGTACGGCTGGACGACGAGGTCGGCGCCTGGATCGAGGGATGCCCGCCCTCCTGGCGTGGCATCACCATCCACCGCCTGCTCACCCACACCAGCGGACTCGGGCACTGGCCGGACTACCCCGAGCTCGACCTCTTCGCCTGGATATCGCCGTCCGACATCATCAAGGCGTTCCAGCAGGCGGGCCCACGCTTCGAGCCCGGCAGCGACTGGTACTACAGCAGTCCGGCGTACGTCCTGCTGGCCTATGTCGTCGAGAACGCCAGCGGCCAGCCGTACCACGACTACCTGCAGCACATGATCTTCGAGCCACTCGGGCTGCACGACACGTTCGCCGGCATGCCCGACGGGCAGGACCGGTTGGCGACGCCGTATGACGAAGGCAAGCCCACGCTGTCGTTCGAGCTGAACTCCATCGGCGTTGGCGCGGGCGACGCCTGGTCGACCACCCACGACCTGCTTCGCTGGAACCGAACGCTCGCATCCGGCAGGTTCCTCAGCGAACCCTCCAGGCGGCTCATGTTCACACCGCACGCCCGCACCGGCCCAGATCCACTTGCCGACGCCTACGGATATGGCTGGTACCTCGGAACCATCGCCGACCACCAGGTGCGCCACCACGCCGGGCACAACGCAGGGTTCCGCGCGTTCAATGCATGGTTCCCAGAGACCGACAGCTGTGTGATCGTGCTGAGCAACAACGAATCGGCCGACGCTCAGGGCCTGGCGACCAAGCTCGCCGAAGCCTGGCTCCGTACGGACGCGGTGACGAGTACGGTGTCGACGGTCAGTTGAGCTTGCGCACCCCCAGGCGGCGAGCGGCAGCCACGCGGTCGGCTCAGGTCACCAGTCGCTCCCAGAAAGCCAACGGAGCAACATCATGACCACCGAAACGAACATCGAGCTGCAGAACGTGGTGTTCGCCTGCCCCGGCAACTCGCCGGAGAGCTACGTCCGCGGCGCCCGCCCGTTGGCGATGTTCTACAAGGGCCTGCTCGGCATGCGCATCGCTCGCGAGGACTGGTTCGTCATCGACGACGAGCACGACCTGGACGGCCTCAACCTGGCGTTCGGCGACGGGCCGATCGACTACCGTCCACCGCGCTGGCCGGACCCGGAGTACCCGCAACAGCTGCACCTGGACATCTCCGTACCCGACCTGGACGCCGCAGACGAAGTGGTCCACGGGCTCGGCGCCTCCCGACTCCAGGACAACGAAGGCTTCCGCGTCTACGCCGACCCGCATGGGCATCCGTTCTGCCTCTACGACGCTGCCGCGCAGGAGGCGCCTCGGATCGAACGCGTGGTCATCGACTGCTTCAGCCCGCGAGCCCTCGCCGCCTTCTACGCAGCCCTGCTGGAAATGCACCAACGGGAGCTCGACACCCCCGAACGCGTCGTCATCGCCCGCGGCGACGGACGCCTCCCGGCGCTGGCGTTCCAGCACGCCCAGTTCCCCGCACCACGCTGGCCAGATCCCGCCTACCCACAACAGGTCCACCTCGACCTCCGCGTCCCGGACCCCGACCCGCCGCGCATGCTGGCCGCACAGGAGCTCGCCGATCGACTCGGTGCGATCAGGCTGGCCGACGAGGGACACGGCCGGATCGTCTACGCCGACCCGGCTGCTCACCCCTTCTGCCTGTGACGGGTTCTCAGGAAGGGGATTCCTCCGGAGCGCGTGGCCGGTAGACCCCGACCAGGACGCCGTACCTCGCCTCGTCCGGCCCGGCATCCTCGGCCTCGTCGACCAGCGTCGTCAGCGCCTTCGCCAACGCCTGGGCCTGTGCCCGTGTGAGCCGGACGTTGCGCACCAGGACGAGCGGGTCATCGGGATCGGACTCGATCTCGGCCGCCACGGCCTGCATCGCGACCGCAGTCTGACCGGCGTAGCGGAGCTTGCGGGCGACGCGGCGATAGTACTGCTCGGTGCCGCCCCGCACCGCTCGGGTCTCGACGACGTCCACCAGCCCCGCTTCGCGCAGCACCTTCAGGTGGTGGGCGATGTTGCCCTTCCGGGTGCCAAACCGCACTGCAAGGCCGCTGATCGTCCCCGCCTCTTCTCCGAGCGCGAACAGCAGCCGATGTCGCATCGGGTGGCCGAGTGCCTTGTACTGCTCGGGGCCCGAGATCTCCACCACGTCGTCCTGGTCGTCCCGTCCCACCGCGTCCTCACCTTCAGCTCGGAGTCAAGCATCAAGCGCTCTTGACGCTTTGTCAAACCGAGGACGGGACGCGGACAGCGACTGCGGCGCGGTGGTCATCCACTCGTGAAGTCGTCGGCGGTGAGTCCGTCGGCATGTCCTTCCGGCCATTGGACGAGCTCGATCAGGTAGCCGTCGGGGTCGCGCACCATGGCGAGCAGTGGCTCGTCGGGACCGGCGCTCGGCCGCGCCGGGTCGGTCTGGATGCCGTGGGCGGCCAGGGTGGCGATGGTGGCGTGCAGGTCGTCGGTCTTGATGGCGAGGTGGTTGAGGCCGCCGGTGTCGGTGACCGGACGGGCGGGGTCGTGCGCGAGCTCGATGGTGACGAACGGGTCGTCCGGCAGCTGGAGCATGGTCAGGGTGCCGAACGGGGTGTCGGGGACGGTTCCGACGATGGTGTAGCCGAGTGCCTGGTAGAACGCGCGTGAGCGGTCCTGGTCGGTGACGCGGAGTCCGACGAGCAAGGTGCGCACGGTCATCTCCCTGATGGCCTGACGTCCTGCGGGTTCGTTGGGTCCATGATCAGTGTTCGACGTCGTAGAGCAGGTGCGTGACCCGGTTGCCTTGGGCTACACGAGACGGGTTGGCGAGCGGGACGCTGTCGCCGGGTTCCATGGCGCCGAAGAACGGCCTACCGCCACCGAAGACGACGGGCACGACGTTCATCACGATCTGGTCGATCAGGCCGAGCCGCAGTGCCTGCCCGCCGATCTGGCCAGCGGCGACGTCGACGATCCGGTCGCCGCAGAACTCGCGTGCCTGCTTGATCGCGGATTCGACTCCGTCAGTGACGAACGTGAAGGGTGCGGTGTCTGCATATTCCCAGTTCGTCGGCGCCTCGTGCGTCACGACGAAAACGCGATCACCCGCTGCCGGTACACCATCCCAGCCGTTCGTCTCATCGAATGTGTGCCGCCCCATGATGACCGCGCCGATGTCGGTGTAGACGGCTTGCATGAAGTCCTTGGACGCCTGCGTGCTGCGCATCGCATACTCGTCGGACTCGGACCATTTCCATTCGACATCGCCAGCCGACATCCAGTCGAACAAGGAACCGATCTGGCCATCGTCGTAAGCGATGTAGCCGTCGGCCGACACCGCCGCGCAACCCATGATTGTCTTGCCCATGATGTTTCCCTTTCGTCGCTGCCAGGGAAGTTACGCTAGGACCTGCACATGGGTGCTGGAATCTGTCGAATGACCGGTGGTGATCTGCGTCGATGACCTACGCGGTCACAGGTCGAGTGGGCGTTGCCGCCTCATGCGCGCAGGTTCCGCCCGACAGAGCGCGCCGGCCGTCAAGGTGACTCAGCACGATTGCTGGCCGCTAGGAATGCTGTTGGCGACGTACCAACGAACTCACCGAAGTCGCGGATCAGATGCGCCTGGTCGGCGTAGCCGTACTCCTCCGCCAGTCGACCCCAGCCCGGCCTCGGTTCGTTTCCGAGCCGGCCGACCACACGTTGGAACCTGATGACCCGCGCCGCAAGCTTCGGGCAGAGACCCACCTGATTCTTGAACCGCGTGATCAGGTGCTTGTGACTCCAGCCGACCTCACGACTGATGGCACGGATCGAGACCATGCCACCGACCTCGGCCATTCGCTGCCAGGCAGTCTCGACCTCCGGGGAGACAACCGGCGCGGTCTCGAGCCGGGCGAGCAGGAACCGGTCTATTGCGTCGAACCGGGCGGGCCAGGTTGATGCCTCCCGGACGATCTCGCCGAGTCGACGTGCGTCGCTGCCGAGCACATCGCGCAGATCGACCAGACGACCACTCAGGTGATCCATCGGCACGCCGAGCAGTTGGAACGCCCCGAGTGGTAACAGCGCCACCTCGATGTACTGCGGTGCGCAGCCGCTGTCGATAACCCGGTAGGTGCTGTGTACGCCCTGCATGAACTCGGGTGGACGTACCGGTGAGTCCTCGACTGTCAGAACGACGTGCACGGCGACGGAGGCCGGCAGCAGGAACTGGCTGGCCCGCTCGGGTGGTCGCTCCCAGCCCGTATACCCGCATACGAGGAACGGGCGCAGGCAAGGATGGACCGCCCACGTAGCAGCAGGTGACAACGGCAGGCCAGTACGACCGGAGGAGAGTTCGTCCAGGACGGCGCCGGCGCCACTGCGGCCAGACTCGTCCATCAACCGATCGTCCTTCCCGCATCGAGGTCGTCCTGACATCACTTCGGTGCCGAGGCATTCGTCCCGCGACCCGCCAGGCTACCGCTGTCGGTTCAGCTGGGTGCGGCGTCGGCTCGCGGTGCCGCACCCATGCGTAGCAGACCGGGGACTCAGTGTGGCCAGTGTGGTGGGCGCCCGAGGAAGGCGACGAGCTGGTCCAGTCGTGAGCCGCCAGATAGAGGAACGACCGGTCCGAAGGCTGCACCCGGTGCGAGCCGGGGGGCGCCGGTGGGCACGATCTTGACGATGTTGTGGGCGGCTTCTACGACGTCGGGTTCGAACTCCACGGTGGCACCCAGGGTCTTGGCGACATCCCAGGAGTGCACCACGTAGTCGACGAGGTGGAAGCTGATCGCCTCCCGGGCCGGGAAGGGCTGGTCGGCGCTGAACTCCGGTAGCGGGAACATCCGGTCGAGCACTCCGACCTGGCCGAAGGCTTCGAGGAGGTGCTCTGCGGAGGCTTGGTAGGCGCTGACCGGGTCGTCTCCGAGGGACCTCAGCTTCCACGCCTCGGGGTCTGCGTCTCCCCGCGATCCCGCGGCGAAGCCGTAGTGCTGCGTGGCCATGTGGGCCAACAGGCCGTACAGGGTCCAACCGGTGCACGGCGTTGGTTTGATCATGTCTGTCTCGGTCGCCTGTGCCACCAGGTCGATGCTGGCCTCGACCGCGAGTGCGTCGAGTGCGACGAGCTCGGCGGTCGTCGGCGCGTCTTCGGTCTCCGATGGCAGGTTCTCCACGTTAGTAGGCATGCGCACACCATACGCTGGAGCACATGATCGTGCAATTGCTATCTTCGGCGGGTGACGGATCGGGACAGCGGACGCCGCGACCTCGCCGTAATGGTGCATCCACTGCTGCGCGCGCTCATCGATGCCGAGTTGCCGGTGCTTGCGGCGCACGATGTCTCGATGTGGGGTTACTCCGTCCTCACCGCCCTTGATGAAGGCCCGGTGCGCACCCAGGCGGCGCTCGCGGAGGCGATCGGAGCCGACAAGACCAGGATCATCGGCACCCTCGACGAACTGCAGGCAGCCGGGTTGATCTCGCGCACACCGGACCCCGACGACCGCCGCGCCCGGCTGCTCTCGATCACCGACAAGGGCCGCCGAGTACGTAGGGCGGTAAAGACCGACATCCACCAAGCCGAGGACCGTCTCCTCGCAGTGCTGACACCTGCCGATCGGCGAGCCTTCCTCCGATCCCTGGAAGCGCTGTCCGCGGCACGCGATGACGACCGCTGACTCCCGAGGGGTTGGGGCGAGCCGCGAGGAACCCTGGCCCCTCGGCTCGCTCAGCTGGCGGCAGGGCCGAACCACCTCAGGCAGCTGGCCGCGCAGATCCGTCTGATCGTCGCCGACCCACGCCACATGGCCGTCGGGCCGCAGCAGTGCCGCAGGCACGTCCAGTTCCTCGCTGATGTCGACCACGTGGTCGACCCGTTCTGCCCAGCCCGCCACCGAGAGTCGGCCGGACTGGTCGAGCAGCAGGCCGCGGCCGCCGCGCATGTGTTCGTAGAGCCGCCCGCGTTTCAGCTCCAGGTCTCGCATCCGCCGGCCGAGCAGATCGATGTCCCTGACCGAAGTCGTACCGGATCCCGATCGCGGAGGTCTTCTCGATCAGGTACTGGTGCACCTCCTCGAAGTCCATCAGCTCCGATACCAGCTGGCGCACTGCCTGCGGACCCGGATCGGTGGACAGCAGCTCCATCTGCGCGCGGGTGTAGTTCAGCACGTCGGCGGCCACCGGGTGCCGTTCGGAGTGGTAGCTGTCCAGCAGCGCCTCGGGTGCCCAGCCGTTGACCTCGGCGGCCAGTTTCCAGCCGAGGTTGAACGCGTCCTGGATGCCGAGGTTGAGCCCCTGCCCACCGGCCGGCGGATGGATGTGCGCCGCGTCGCCGGCCAGCAGCACCCGGCCGGTCCGGTAGCGCTCGGCCAGCCGGGTGGCGTCGCCGAAGCGGGAGAGCCAGCGCGGTGAGTGCACGCCGAAGTCGGTGCCGGCGTACACCCGCAGCTGCTGCTTGATCTCCTCGAGGGTCGGGGGAACCGCACGGTCCTCGGCCACCCCCTCGGCGGGCACGACGACGCGGTACACGCCGTCCCCGAGAGGCCTGGCGCCGAACACCTTCTGGGTCTTGCGGACTTCGGTGACGACGGCGTTCAGCGTCTCCGGCGACACGTTCACCTCCATCTCGCCCAGCAGCGTCTCGCGCCTGCTGGGCTCACCGGGGAAGCCGACGCCGAGCAGCTTGCGCACCGTGCTGCGGCCGCCGTCGCAGCCGACGAGGTAGCGCGAGCGCAGCCTGCGTGCCGTCGGCCAGCTCGACGGTCACCCCGTCGTCGTCCTGGCTCAGCCCGACCAGTTCGCAGCCACGCCGGACCTCGGCGCCGAGTTCGGTGGCGTGCTCGGCCAGCAGGCGATCGGTGACGGGCTGCGGGATGCCGAGGATGTACGGATGGGCGGTGTCCAGCCGCTCCGGCGCGGCTTGGCGATACCGGCGAAGAAGCCACCGACCGGGTACTGCCGGCCGAGCGCGAGGAACCGCTCCAGCAGACCGCGCTGGTCCATCACCTCGATGCTGCGCGCGTGCAGGCCGAGCGCGCGGACGATCTTGGTCGGCTCCGCGTCCTTCTCCAGCACGAGCGCGTGCACGCCGTGCAGCCGCAACTCACCGGCCAGCATCATGCCGGTCGGTCCGCCGCCGGCAACGATCACGTCGATCATGAAACTCCCCCTTCAACAAGCCTGCTTCGGCCCAGTTCCTCCGCGCCGTCCGGCGGCGCGCACCCGGGCGCGGCTCCGCACCGAGTGCGCGCGCACCCGGCGCAGGTGCGCCGCCTCACCGCACCGCTGGTCCCACCGTAGGTTCGACGGCCAGCGAGACCGATGAGGCATGAGCACACGTACGTCGCGAACCCCTGACAGTGCGCAGGCTCTGGCTTCGGTCGGCGATTCTGCGGCACCACCCGGGTCTTGCCGCAAGCCCCCTGCAGCCCGATAGATTGAGAGTGGCAAGGAGCGAGAGACCTCCTTGCCACTACTTTTTCTCCTCCGCGCCGCCGGCGGTCTCCGCGCCGCCCGGGGCTACCGCTCGGCAGCACACGAGCTGCGCGCCTTCGGCCCGATGGAGGCGTCACTCACCCGGCGCAAGAGCGTTTGCCAGGATGCGCGCCGCGTCGGCGATGAGCGCGTTGTCGACAGGTGCATCACCGCGTCCTTGCTCGACAGGACGGCGAGCGCGAGCGGAGTGCCGTGGGTGGTCCAGGCAACGCCGACATCGTTCGCGCTCGCGTAGTCGCCGGTGCCGGTCTTGTCGCCGATCACCCACCCGGCCGGCAGCCCCGCGCGGAACCGTGCTCCGCTCGTGGTGTTGCCCATGAGCCAGGTGACGAGTTGCTTCCGGTCTCGTACGGACAACACCCGACCGAGAGCGAGTCGCCATAGGTGCGACCGAGCGCGCCGGCGTCGTGGTGTCCCGCGAGGTCGCCGGGGATGGCGGTGTTCAGACTCGACCTCCCACCGGTCCAGCCGGGTGGTCGCATCGCCCATCGACCGGAGAACGCCGTCAGTCCCTTCGGTCCGCCGATCTGGCGTAGCAGGAGGTTTCCCGCGGTGTTGTCGCTGTACTGGATCGCGGCTGCCGCGATGTCGCCCACGGTCATGCCGTCCTCGACATGCTTTTCGGTGATCGGCGAATACGGGAACGAGGTCGGTCGGGCGGGTAGTAGATCACCTTGTCCAGCGGGGCGCACGGTCCTGGTCGCGCAGGATCGCTGCCGCCGCGATCGTCTTGAACGTCGAGCACATCGCGAACCGCTCG
Organism: uncultured Actinomycetota bacterium; assembly: GCA_963721745.1. GTDB lineage: Bacteria > Actinomycetota > Actinomycetes > Propionibacteriales > Actinopolymorphaceae > Thermasporomyces. The sequence goes on from CAVRKO010000015.1 coordinate 647,843, forward strand.
TCGGCTCGATGAGCCACCACCGGCCGGTTCGGAGGTTGCGGGCGTAGACGCCGAGCCGGGCGGCGTACGTGTGCTCGAGGTCGCGCAGGTCCCGTTGGCATCGCGAGCCCGGCCGTACGGCGGAGTGGCCGCGGCCGCGTGGGGCGGCAGGCGCGATGAGAGCAGGGGCGGCCGCTGCTGCGGAGGTGGCGAGCCCGGCCTTGAGCAGGCCTCGGCGGGGCAGTCGGGTGGAGTTGGTCATTCCGAAGGTCTCCAGTCGTGATGGCAGTCGGCGGTGCGCAAGTGCGCTGACGAGGAGATCGCCAGTGCCGGCGAGCAGCGAAACACCGCGCGACACGTCATGTCCAAGAGGAAATGTTGAACGACTCATGCCGATTTGATATGCGTACGGGGTGGATCTGCTGGCACACCTCGAGGCGTACGTCGCGGTCGCCGACGAGGCGAGCTTCTCCCGCGCGGCCGACCGGCTGCGCATCGCCCAACCCCTTCTCAGCCGGCGGATCAGGAGTCTGGAGGAACACCTCGGCGGCCGCCTGTTCGACCGCTCGAAACGACAGATCGCCACCACCGCGCTCGGTGTGCTCCTGCTGCCGTACGCGGTGGACGTGCTCGACCGCGCCCACCAGCTTCGCCAGGTCGCACGGTCGGCGAAGGCCTCGGCGGTGCGGGCGGTCGGCGTACCGGCCGACTGCGATCCGGCGGCGCTGGCCCGGGCCATTCGCGCTGGCGCCCACCACGGCGCCGCGCTCGCCGTCCACGAACTACCACCGGACGCGCGTGCGGCGGGGGTCGTCGGACGGGTCCCTTGCCTACGCCCTGGTGCGGGTGCCGCCGGAGAACGCCACGCTGCGGGTCCCGATGGGCCTGGCCGCCGCGCCGGAACCCGGGGAGCGCGGGCCGGAACGCGCCGGCGTCGTTGCATCTCGAGGATCTCCGGCCTCGCCGGAGACGAGAACGCGGCGGACGGCCGACACCACCGGTCATCCTCGTCACGCGCGAAGACCAGGTGCCGTACGCCGTAGATCGATGGCAGCGTGCCGCGGCGCGGGCCGGTCTGCCGGAGGGGATCGTCACGCCTGCGGCCTTGACGACGAACGCTCTCGCCGAGACGCATGCGGGGCACGCGCTCCTGCTGTGCCCTGAGGCGTTCGCGCGGCGCGGTGGTGCCGACTGGACTCCCCTGGCCGACCAGTCGCTGCACCGGGGATACGACGTGGCTGGCGGGCGACCGCAGCGCGGTGCATCGGATCCCCCGGGCTGGCTGCTTGCGCTGCTCGGTGCGGCAGTGGGTGCGCTCGGCGCCCACCCGGGCGCTGGCACCGGCGGGGTCGATTCGCAGGTCGAGCGCGAAACCTCCTCCCGGCTGGCGGCCCGCGGATGACCGCGGCTCCTGCGACCCGCCCCACCTACGTAGGTGACGGCGCCTTGCTCGACGTGGCGGAGTCGATTTCGGCGGACTGGGAGGCGATCGGCGTCCGCGGTTCGTTCCTGGCGCGCAACATCGAGACCGGAGAACAACTCGGTTTCGACGTCGACGCATCGTTTCCGATCGCCTCGGTGGTCAAGGTTCCACTGGCGCTGACGGTGCTCGACCGGGTAGCCCGCGGCGAGCTCGAGAGTGCGAAGCCGCTCACCGTCGACCCGGCGAGGAGCAGCGTGGGACCCACCGGGCTGGCCGTCTTCCAGCACCCGGCGACGGTGGCCGTCGGCGACCTGCTCTACCTCATGCTGGCGATCAGTGACAACGCGAGCGCCGACGCGCTCCTGCAGTTGGTGTCGCCCGCCGACGTCGACGGCGCCCTGCGTACGTGGGGATGTTCCGGCATCCGGGTGCGACACGAGCTCGACCGGATGTACGAGTGCGCGGCCGGCGTATCCGGCAACGACTTCGGGCTCGCCCTGGAACTCGCGATCCGCGACGAGCAGTCAGGACGGCACAGCATCGAGACGCTGGATCCGGCCCATGCCAACCTCGGCACGTCCGCCGCCCTCGTCGACCTGCTGGAACGAGTGTGGCTGGACAAGATCGCCCACGGTGAGGCGACCGCCGAGCTGCGCCGGCTGATGGGACTGCAGGTCTTCACCCAGCGCATGTGCAGCGACCTGCTCGCCGACACCATTCGGATCAGCAGCAAGACGGCGACCTTCCTCCATCTGCGCCATGAGATCGGCGTGGTGGAGGCGGAGTCCGGCGACCGCGTGGCGGTGGCCGCCCTCACCCGTTCGAACCGGCGTGCCCGGCTGGCGCCGGACATCGACCTGGGGATCGGCACAGCCGCCCGATCAGCGTTCGAGGCATTGCGTCGGTAGCGTCGAGCCGCGCAGACACAGAGATCCGCTCCTCGGCGGCCTATGTGGGCCGGGGTGACGTCGCCGGGCGCGCCAGTAATCCGGCCCGCCACCCGCCCACTCCGGGGGGGAAGCGCATGACGTCGTCGCGGCCGGTGACGCGGTCCAGCAACATCGTCATGAACACGAGTGAGCGTACGTTCACCCCGGCCCATCCGCCGAGCAGGACTCCCGACGTCGCGGCGCGTGGTCCGACGCGCTTCGGACCACGCCCGAACAGCCATGCGCTGCTCATGCGTGGCCAACCTACGGCTCCGCAAGCCAGCAGGATTGAACAAACTTCACCTGTTCGAACGGTTGTTGATCACCGCACAGGCATCCGCGGGTCGAGGACGAGCTTTCCGCGTACGTGACCGGCCTGTCCCTCGGCGTGGGCTGCTAACGCCGCTGCCAGTGGCCGGATGGACTGGATCGTCGGCGTCAGCGTGCCAGCCCCAAGCCGTTCGGCGATGCGGGTCAGCGCGTCGGGGTTGGGCACGACGCTGAAGTACCGCGTCCGCAGGCCACGGGCAGCGGCGGCCGTCTGGACATCGGCGGCGACCCCAGCTGCGAGCGCGACGAGGGTGCCACCGTCGTTGAGCACGTTCAGCGAACGCTTCTGGACGGCGCCGCCGAGCGTGTCGACGACCAGGTCCACTGGTTCCGCCGCGTCCTCGAACCTCTGCGTCCTGTAGTCGATGACCTGGTCGACACCGAGGATCTGCAGGTACGTCGCGTTGGCCGCGGACGCGGTTGCCACCACGTGGGCGCCGTGGCCCTTGGCGAGTTGCACAGCCAGATGCCCAACCCCTCCGGCTCCGGCGTGGACAAGCACACGTTGTCCTGGTTGGAGGCGGCCTTCGTCGAACAACGCCCGCCACGCGGTCAGTGCGGCCATCGGCACCGCGGCCGCCTGAGCATGGTCAACGGTGGCGGGCTTGGCCACAATGTGTCCGGCGGGGACGCTCGCGTACTCGGCGTACGCGTTGCCCGGCTGAGGCAGCCGCACCATTCCAAAGACGTCCTGCCCGATGTCGAAACCGCTGACCTGCGGGCCGATCTCGGCAACCACGCCGGACAGATCCCAACCGGGGATCCAGGGTGGCTGGATGTGGCCGAACTCCTCGAATCCGCCCTGCCGGACCAGCCAGTCGAGGACATTCACCCCAGCCGCATGCACACGCACCAGCACTTCGCCGGCGCCGGGTCGCGGCCGCGGAACCTCTTCGAGGATCATCGTGTCCACCCCACCGAAACCGCGGACACAGATGGCTTTCATCGTGGCGTGCACGACCGTGATCCTTGGCTCATGCATGTCGTGTCGACGTGCCGCGCGAATCCAGCTGATGCATTCATGAGGGTATCCCTGCAGGTAGGCGAACTCAGTTCCTGACCCGCCGCCTGCGCTGGGTGCGAACCGGCGACCGGCGCTGGCGCGGAACAAACGGCCTCAGGGCTGGGGACGAGCCGTTCGGGCGTGGGTGTCGCGCCCGCGCGGCGAGGCGGTCGAGTGTCGCCCTGCGGTGCATTTCGTCGATCCGTGCGTGGGCAAGAGCGTTCATCATCAGGTCGTTCATCGCGGCGCCTTTCTGCGGCGTCGATGGCGGGTAGCCACCACCACCGCGTGGGATTGATGTCGAGTGTTTGTGTCGGTGCATCGTGCGACGAGCGCTGATCGCCCGGACAGTTGGACGGTCGACAGGTCGCCGACGGTGACATCGATGTCGGAGCCGTCGGGCTTGGCACGTAGCCGGTCGACGATCCCGGTCGACAGCCGATGCCGCGACCGGTACCGGACTTCGGGCCTCACCACACCGACGAAAAGCGGCGCGCGAAGGCAGACGTCTAGCCACCCTACGGCGCCAAAGACCACGTGGATTGAACAAACTTCACCTCTGGGCCCGTTCAGTCGACGCCTGTCTGCGCAAGGATTTCGTCTTCGGGCCGAGCGGCACGGGCACGGCGAGACAGGACACCACGGTGTCCGTGTCTCTTGATCTTGTGGACTCCGTCAGCAGCGGCGGGTCTGGTACGGAACCGGGGCGGGTCTGGTTCGGCCGGTGTCGGGCATCTGCGCAGGGCGACGAGCAGGTCAGCGCGATCCCGCCCGCCACAACGAAGAGCGTGGTGCGGATCCCGTCGGCGGTGGCGACTCGAAGCTGTTCGCCGGAGAGGCCGTCGAGGTCCGCGGTCGCCACCAGGACGAGGACGGCGAGGCCGACAGCCGCGCCCGCACCCGAGCCGGTGGAGGCGATGCCGGAGGCGATGCCCTGCTCGTCGGTCTGGGATGCCGGTGGCCGCGGCGATGAACATGGCGGTGAAGACGACGCCGTCGCCGATGCTGAGCGGCCACGAGGCCGGGGACGAGTTCGAGGTAGGTACCGTCCGGCGAGATCGCGAGGCCCAGTGCGACCGCGCCGAGTGCGCCGACGGCGAGGGCCGGCGACCAGCGTGAGCCTGAGCCCGAACCGCGTCACCAGCTGGCCCGCGGTGTCGAGCCGGCGACGACCACGGCCGTGGGGAGGAGGAATGCGGCGCCGGTCTGCAGAGCGTCGTAGCCCAGGATCTCCTGGAAGTAGATGGACAGGAAGTAGAGCACGGAGCCGAAGGTCGCCATGAACATGAAGGCGATGACGACGCCGGTGACAGGATGCGGATTGGAGAGCAGCCGGGGTGGCATGAGCGGATCGTCGCTGCGCCGCTCGACGAGACGAAAGCGCCGATCAGCAGCAGGCCCGCCGCTGAGCTGATGAGGATGCCCGGGGAGAGCCAGCCCAGCCCCGGGCCCTGCACGAGGGCGAACACGATGAGGGTGATGCCGAGGGTGACGCTGAGCGCACCGGGCAGGTCGAAGGTACGGTCCTTGTTCGCGTGGCCGTCCCGGGGGATCAGGACGAAGGCGAGCAGCAGCGCGGGGCCAGCCAGGGCGACGTTGACGAAGAACACCGCTTCCCAGCCGAACGCCCGCGTGAGAAGGCCGCCGAGCAGCACACCGATGACGAGTCCCGCCGCGCCCGGCACCGCCCCAGATGCCCAGCGCGCGATTGCGGGCGGGCCCTTCGGCGAAGGTGGTGTTGATGAGCGCCAGGGTGGTGGGGAAGACGAGGGCTCCACCGAGGCCTTGGACCGCGCGGGCGGCGAGCAGGACGCCGGGGCCGGTCGCGAGTCCCCCGGCGAGCGCCGCCCCGGCATAGAGGGCGAGGCCGGCGGCCAGGATGCGGCGTCGCCCGAGCAGGTCGGCGGCGCGACCGCCGAACAGGAGGAAGCCGGCCGAGGCTACCGCGTAGGCGCTGATGACCGACTGAAGTGTCTGCGCGGAGTAGCCGAGGTCGCGTGCGATGTCGGGCAGTGCCACGACCACGATGTACTGGTCGAGGGAAACGATCAGCATGGCGAAGGACAGAAGCGCCAGCGTCGCTGTCTCGCGGTTCCAGCCGAGGCCGCCGGGCGCGGCGGATGTCTCATCGGGTCGCACAGCAGCACTCCTGACGGTCGGTCAAGTCGGCTCATCCAGCCTGCGGGGTGTCCAGCCGGTTCGGGATCGATCCTCGTCGAGAGCAGACACTCAGCAAGACCCTACACAGCTCACCTCCGAGGGACGGAGCACTCTGAGCGGCGGGGTTACCAGGTTCTACAGATCCTCGTGACGGTACGGAGCCAGGCCCTGATGCCGTCGAGCCGGTCCGGATCGTCGGCCCACCCGTAGGACATGGCGATCCCCTCGAGCACGAGCATCAGCTTCCCGTCCTCGATCGCCTTTACACACTCGGCCTCCGACAGCCCGTAGCTGTGCAGGAACGCCGACACCCTCGGGCTCTTCATCGACAGGGGTTCGGTTTCGAAGAGTTTGATCAGCTCCTGGCTGATCCCGATCCCAGCAAGGGAGAGGCCCCAGTCGAGCATGGTGATCCGGTCCTCCGCGTCGACGACGAGGTTGTCGAGGCGGTTGTCATAGTGCGTAAGGACCGACCTAACCGGCCACTCCTGTGCCTCCCGCACCTTCGACGCCACCGTGGCGAAGTCGCGCTCGGTGACGATGCCCTGGGCCAGGAACAGATCCAGAACCTTCTGGTCCTCGGGCCGGGCCGGCCCGATGCACAGGTGTACGGCAAGCCATCGGTTCAGGTAGTCGGTCCAGGTGGAGAAGCGGCCACGATATCCACCCGATCCGTCGGGTACGAACATCCCGAATCCTGAGGTCTCGACGAGATGGGTCTTCCGGATCTCTGCGCCCAGCTGGCCGAACCAGGCAGCCGCGCTCTCCGCAACTCGCGGATGGGAAGAAGCGATGGTGCCGTGGGCTCGTTCGATCAGCGCGTACGGACGAGGATGCTTTCCGACGGCGAGGATCCTCGGTGTCCGCACACCCGCCCCAGCCGCTCGGCCGGTCACCCATTGCAGGACGGAGTAGGTGTTGCACGAGGTGTGCTCGCCGCTGCTACCGGGGAGAACATGGCCGGTCAGGCCCGGCACGTGCTCGCCGACGTCCGCCCGGCTGAGCAGGACCGCGACCTCCCTGGTGCCGTAGCACGCGCTCTGCGCGCCCGCCCCGATGTAGTCGAGTTGCGTCGTCGCGTAGCCGTGACGCGCCAGAACATCCCCCGCTTGAGAAGACCAGCACTGCTCGCTCACCCGCGCGACCCTACCGGCACCCGTAGGTTGGATCTCCGATCCGCGCGCGAGATCCTCCTTAGCAGGGCGGGCCGACTCCTCCTTACGCACGGGCGGGCCGACGTCCTCCACCTGGAGCGGGTTCCGACGCCACCGCGCCAAGTGACGCGAGCGCCCGCGCTCTGGCATCCTGGGGGCAATGAGCCGGCCCGTGAACGCAGCCGGCCTCGGCAGCGGTGCCGTGGTCGGCGTTGTGGTTCCGGTGCTCGGCTACGCGCTGCTGATGTCCAGCCACATCCGGGTGTCGGACGTCGTGCTGGTCGGGTTGCTGCTGCTGCCGGTGGTGTGCTGCGCGTTGCTGTTCACGATCCCGTCAGCGCGCCCACGGGCACTGGGGCTGGTGGTTGGTGCGCTGATCGGCGTAGCCATCCTGGTCGGGGTGGTGGTTGGCGGGGTCGGCGCGATTGCCTGGCTGATCTCCGACTAGCTTTTGCGGTTCGAGTGAACGGACCGGTGCCACCCTTCGCCGCACCGGTTCTGCGCCCGCTCCCGTGTTCAGGCCATCGAGGTCGGCGTCGCTCTTGTGGCCCGCGCCGGCTCGGAGGGTGTCGAGGAGTGCCTTTCGCGCAGGTCGTGTCCTGCCGCGGGCTCACGGGACCGGGAACTCTGGTGGGGGTCCTTCGCCGGTGGAGCCGTCGACTGCTTCGCGGAGCAGGTCGGCGTGCCCGGTGTGACGGGCGTACTCCTCGATCATGTCGGCCAGCAACCGGCGGAGGTTCATCCCGTCGTGGGTCACCTGATCGAGTCGGCCGTTCGACAGGGTCTCGGCGAGCGTGCTCCTGGAGCGGCGTACGGCATCGGTCCACAGCGCGCGAAGTGTCTGTGGGGTGTCGTCGGCTGCGGTACGCCAGGCCCAGTCGTCCCAGTCGGTCTCGAGGTCGAGCCGGTCGAACGGCGCGATGAGCGCCCTGCCCGCGAGCCGGTGTTGGAAGTAGAGCTCTTCCACCCAGGCCAGGTGCTTGAGCAGACCGCCCAACGTCACCAACGACGGGCCGAGCCGCAGCGCCATGCCAGCTGTGTCGATGTCGGCACATTTCCACGCGAACGTGCGCCGGTTCCGTTCGAGGGTGATCAGGGCCGTGTCGAGCTCATCGCCGTGCATGAACCGCTCGACGTCCCACTTCGGCGGCTTGCCGGCGGTGAAGCCTGGTGCGCTTGTCATGTCCGACAACCTCCTCCTCTTCGACCGGGATCCCCGCGGCGCGCAGCACGGCCACGTACCGGCGATCCACCGTAGCGTGCCCTCAGACCATCCACGGAGCCGTCCTAACGTCCGTGTGAACACACCGAGCCTGGCAACCAATGTGCCTTGTCGTGGCGTGCTTTCGCGTCGGGTGCCCACAGGTGACGGCAGCACGCAGGTGGGAGCGAACTGGCAGCGGGTGAAGCATGATCCGTCCCGCCACCGGGACCCGGCGCGCGCGTCCATCAGGCCGTCGGACGGTTGCGGTCAGGGATACTCCGCGCGTACGTCTCCACCGAACAGCCGCCAGTAAAGGCTGTTCATTCTCGCCGCGGTAGGTGCGTGGCGGGTGAGGATCGCGGCGACTGCTGGTGGGAGGTCACGTGGGAGGTGGCCGTTCGCGCACCGCCGTACGAACTCGTTGCGGGCGACGGGGTCACAGGTGGCTGGCACCGGTACGCCGCAGGTGGCGGTCACGAGCCAGTTGACCAGTCGCATGGCGGCGTAGTCGGCATCGTGTGTGGCGTTGCGTTGGGCGAAGTCGCGCTCTGCTGCCGACAGGTCGAAGCGCGGCGAGGTGGCCAGCCCGAAGTCGGTGAGGTAGATCCGCTCACCGTCGGCGCGCATGTTGCCGAAGTGACCGTCCATGTGCAGCAGGTCCTGGCTGCGCAGGAACGCCACGATCTGCGATAGCTGCCGCTCGATCATCTCAGCCTTGCCGGCAGGGTCGTCCCGTAGCCAGTCGGCCAGGGGGTACGGGATGTATTCGCAGAACAGGACAATGCTGTTCGAGGCGGCCGCCAGCGCCTCCAGGCGGGCACGCACGGCTGGCGAGCCGTCCAGTGCGGCGACAGCCGCGTCGACGTCGGCGTGCTCGGCTGCGACGGGTGGGCGGCCGGGCAGTACTCGCCAGTGATAGAGCAATGGGAACAACGCCGTCTCGCCGGCCAGAACGCCGTCCGTGACCGTCATGTTTGCGGCCAACTCGCGCCACCCGTTGAGTCCTGGACTGCCGATGCCGTACTGGCAGAACATCGGCAAGCCGAACAGGTTCACGGTCGAACGCGGATGAGTCAACTCGAGGTCGGTCAACGGGACACGCTTGGCGAACACCTGTACACCGTTGACATCGACAATCACCGAGCCGCCACCCACCCCCACGCTGCCGATCCGGCCAGCACCCAACAGCGCAGCAAGGTCAACGTCGTTACGCGAAGCGAGGAAGTCCGAGACCCCTGCGTAGCGGGCACGCCTGGCAGCCAGCACCTACGCGATCATGCCAGCGCCAGATGATCGTTGCGCCCTGGTGCCGTTTGAGCGGTCGTTGTGACCGTCCAGCTTCGCCAAGCGAGGTGCATATAGGTCCGAAACGAGCATGGTCAGGGTGTACGGGGGTCCATTCACCCCTTGTTTGCAAGGGGATGCACGTCCACCTTTGTCCGTGCGTGGCTGGGGCGACGTGCGGGCACGGGCGACCGGAGTTCCTGAGGCATCGGAACCCTGTGTTGCTGTACGCATCTGCTGGACTGGCACCGCGACTCCCGCGCCGTGGACCGGGTGTGGTCGGGGAGTCTTGTCGAGGTATGTGGTGAACTATGCGCCCGGCTTGGCGAACGTGGGGTAGGACTACGGCCCGACGCTTTCCAGTGGTCGACGGTCGGCCGTCTGACCTGGGGTAACGGGGATTGGGCTGGTCGGCGTATGGTCGCGTGCATGACGGCAGGCCAGCCTCTCCGTCGGCGTCACGTTGCGACCGGGTGGGCGATCCTTGCCACGGCGGCGGCCTACTTCCTGCTCGCGTTCCCTGGCGTCCTTCAGCAGTTCGGCGCCTCGGGTCAGGCCAGGCTGGTGTGGCCGTCGACCGGACTCGCGCTGGCGGCAGTCCTGCTCTTGGGCGTGCGGGTGTGGCCGGGCGTGGCGTTGGGTTCCTTCCTGACCGCGATGGAGCTGGTCGGCCGCGGTCCCCTGGTTGCGGTGGGGGTCGCCACCGGGACCACCGTCGGGACCCTGCTCGCCTACGTCCTCTTGCGTCGGGCTGGCTTCAGGAGCGACCTTGCCCGGGTCCGAGACGCGCTGGCACTGGTGCTGTGTGCCGCGCTGGCAGGGATGGTGGTGGGCTCGGCCATCCGCGGTGGTGCTCTTGTTCTGGGCGGTGTGGAACCCGCCGGCGAGTACCGGGATCTTGTCGCTCAGAGTTGGCTTGGGACCGCGCTCGGCGTCTTGGTCATCACACCGTTCCTCCTGGTGCTTCCCCGGCTGGTGCGGCCTCGACCGCTTGCGGTGTGGCGCCTGGTCGAGGCGATAGGCCTGCTCGTGTGCACGGCGGGCCTGACGTGGATCGTGACCATGGGAGACGGCCAGCAAAGCCTCTTCCTGGTCTTCCCGCTGCTGATCTGGGCGGCGTGGCGTTTCCAACTCGAAGGTGCGGCACCGTGTGTGGTCGCCGCCTCGATCGTCATCGTGTACTCCGCCCTCGAACGGTCGGGCCTGTTCGCCGGAAGCAACGCACAGTCGGCGCTCATCACCGCCCAGGCGTTCGTCGCCGCGATCGCAATCACCACCCTCTTCCTCGCGGTGGCAGTGACCGAACGCAACACCGCCCGCGAGCAGATCGACCATGCCTCACACGAGCTCGTGAGAGTTGTGAACACGCTGGAAGAGCGGCTCCGGCCGCAGGACATCCTCACCGTCGACGCGGCTCAAGTACGCGACTACATCGCCGACATCGACACACGTCAGATCCACACCGAACCGATCAAGCCTCCGCCGGAGAAATGAGGGCCGGACCAGTGGAGGCGGCGCGATCGCTGGAGGGTCGGTGTGCTCCGTCGGCTGATGTGCGACATACGGCCGTCAGTTGATGTGCGACACCGGCGCCGTCACAACCTCGCTGACCTGCGGAAACGTTGGAGCCAGCGGCGGGACTTGAACCCGCAACCGCCCGATTACAAGTGGGCCGGCGGCCCCAGGACTGCCTGTCTCACGCCTGCTGACCTGGCCGTCTCCCTGTCTGGACTGTCACAGATGGCCCTCGACGACTGCGCTTCATTGACAGAACCATTGACAGAGGTCGGCACCGGCCCCGCTGCCACCGCCTCATGCAGCGGTTGGTGGCTTGAATGCGATGGCGACCTCGACGTCCAGTGACCGTGCGATCCGCTCGAGGACCGGCAGGGTCGGGAAACCGCCGCGACCAGCCTCGAACCTGGCCACCGCGGTTCTGGGCATTCTCCCGACCGCGCCAGCTCGCACTGGCCCCAGCCCGACCTGCCCACCAATGGACGCGCCTGGTGGGGGCCACGCCTGGCCAAGGCCGAAGATGTGTGCGAGTTCGGGGCCATGCGCCCATCCGGCGGAGTGACGTCGGTCCGCAGGAGCTAAGCCAACTGCAACCTGTGCGTTCGGATTCGGCTTACACCAACGTTTAGGTTAGTCGGTCGCCCTGGGGTGCCCGGTGCTGGCCTCGACGATCCAGACCGTGTGCTGGTCGACGTCGAGCAGGTACCAGACTCGAGCCTTGCTGGTAACTTCAAGCTGCCATCGCGGCAGCTCCCGGCCGTCATGCTGACCAGCCTTGAGACTGCCTTTCAGTCGGTGATGGCGACTGGTTGGCGGCACCGGGCCCGGCCCGGTTCGCATTGCGCGCCAAGCATCGAGCGTGTTCGCGGCCGCCTGACGGCACAGGTCCTCCCAGCCTCGCGCAGCGTCATTACTCGCGAACCGGACCTCCCACTCGCCGCCGGCCGCGGGTGGTGCGACCCGCTCCCGCCGTCGCGGACTCACGCGACAGAGGGTGCAGGCACGGGACCGTGATCATTGCTAGTCGCCCGGCCTAGTCGTTCTGCCAGTTCGGGGTCGGCGTAGACCTCGGCCGTCGAGCGCCACTCGGTCACCATCTGCACCACCGGCGCCGGGTTGTCGAATTCAGCCGAAGCCGTGAAGACCTCGACCAGCTCCGTGACGAACTCCTGCAGGTCCTCGGCCGGTAGGAAGCGGACCCAGGGAAACACGTCGCGGAGCATGTCCAGGCCGGCCTGCGACCGCACAACCGGATTCCGCAGGACCGCAGCCAGGACCCGGGTCGCGATCGTGACAACCTCGGCGTCCTGCTCGGCACGATCCGCCAGGGTCAATATCAGGTCGTCGGAGCCTCGCCGCCGCAGTCGAAGCGCGCGATGCCGTGCTTCCCGCAACCGAGCGATCGTGTCGGAGGGATGCTGGAGCAGCTCAGAGAACGCGGTCTCATCAGTCGCCGTCATGAGTTCAAAGGTAGTTCAAAGGTCGACGAGCGGCAACCCTACTCGGCCGTCAGATCTCCTGGGCACTTCACAGCTGATCACAGGCCAATTGATACGACTCGGACATTCCAGTGCATCTCCCGACACCGGTGCGAGTAGGAACCGAATCTGGATCATCAGGTACAAAGGCGATGAGCGCCTCCGACCCCTTGCTGACCTGCGACGATGCCGAACGAACCGTGTCAACGGTCAGTGAGTTCTCCCCGCCGGCGGCCAGCTGATCTCCCCGCTGGCGGCCAGCTGATCTCCCCGCTGGCGGCCGGCTGATCTCCCCGCTGGTGGCCGGGGTTTCTCCCCAACGGCGGCCAGTTAGTTCCCCGCCGTGGGTTGGTGCGTGTCAGGGCAAGGCCATCACCCCCTTGCCGGAGGTCGCTTGGGCGAGTCGGAAGCTGTCGCCGTCGGTGACCACGATGTGAGCGTGATGTAGGAGCCGGTCGACGGTGGCAGTGGCGAGGGTCTTGGGCATGATCTCGTCGAATCCTGACGGGTGCAGGTTGGAACTGACGGCGAGTACGCGGCGTTCGTAGGCGGCATCGACAAGGCGGTAGAAGCCTTCGGCGGCGTCCGGGCTGACCGGCAACAGCCCGATGTCGTCGATCAGGATCAAGTCGGCGCGGATCAGTCGGGTGAGTGCGCGGGCGATGGAGTCGTCGGCGCGGTGTCGGTGGATGAGGGCGCCGAGGTCTTCGATGGTGAACCATGCGACTGTCATGCCCGCGTCGACGGCGGCCTGGCCGAGCGCTTCGCAGAAGCGGCTCTTGCCGGTGCCGGACGGGCCGCAGATGCAGAGATTCTCCTTGCGGGTAACCCATTCCAGCGTCTTGAGGGCGTCCTGAGTGGGACGTGGGATGGACGAGGACTGCTCGTCCCAGTCGCCGAAGGTCTTCCCGGCGGGTAACCCAGCTCGCTTGCGACGGGTGCGTAGGTGCGTCGCGTCGCGTCCGGCGGCTTCTTCTGCTAGCAGCACCCGGACTACCTCGGCTGGGTCCCAGCGTTGGGCCTTGGCGGTGGGGACCAGATCTGTCAGGGCGCGCCGCAGGTGCGGCAGTCTCAACCGACGAGCCAGGTCGATCGCCTCGTTCAGGGGATCACCGGTCGTGCCGGAGACGGTGCGCAACCCGGCGGCCATCATTGCTCACCTGCCTCGCGCGGTCGGTGGCGGTGATGCCGAAGTTCGACCATGCCGCCGTGCCTGGTTGCAGGCTGTGGTGTTCGCCGGCCCTGCTGGGTTCGCCATCGTCATGGCCGGTTTGGTAGGTGAGGATGCGGATCAGGTCGTTCTCGGCGAACCGGCCAGCGATCGCGGCGGTGCCGAGCGCCTTCTCGACGTCGCTGGTGGGGTGGAGTTTGGCCAGCGCGACGGCTTCGGCCATCTTGGGTCGGATCCGTCGTGTCCCGGCTGCGGCGGACTCGGCCAGCCACGCGGCCGCCCCGGGCCCGAGGGCGAGGAAGGCTGCCTCATAGGCAGAGGTGGCCCGCGGGGTGCGAACGCGGTGATGGTCGTCCCGTGGCGGGTAGTGCTCGTCGCAGATGGACGGGGTGCCGGGGACCGAACGCTGGTGCCGGGCGACCTCTCTCGCGCCATCGTCGCCGATGGCGGTGACGATCAGCTCATCACCGGCGAACCTGGCCCACACGCGGGCATCGACCAACTCCTGCGGAACTGAGTACCGCACACCCTCGACCGAGATCGTGCCGTCCCAGCAGACTCGGTGGGTGGTGCCGAACGCGACCGTAAACGCTGTTCCAGGCAGCCGATGCAGCCGTGTTCGTTCCTCGGCCAACGCCTCGACCGGACGGCGGCGGGTCTCGCGGTGTTCACGGTCGTTGACGTGCTCGCAGAAGGCTCAGCATGCCGCCTCGAGCTGGCCGAAGGTGCGAAACTCGCCCAACTGGTTGGCCTCGGTGGGCACCAGGTCGGCCTTGGCGATCCGCACCGTGGCTTCCGAACCGCCCTTGGACTGCGGGTCTGCCGGGACACAGGTACGGATCGTCATCCCGTAATGCCGGCCCACCTCGACAATCTCAGGGTTGCGGACGGCGATCGTGGCGACATCGTTGATCGAGACGGTCCGCTCGTTGTCAGTCAACGCATACGTCGGCACCCCACCCAGCCTGCGCAGCGTTGCGTCCAGGCAGGACACGATGGTCGGCAACGTCTTGTCCCACACCGGAATCACCACCCGGAACCGTGACCACGCCAGCCACGCGCACCACAGCTGTGGTCTGCCGATCCCGGATCCGGCGCGATGCGGCCCTGCGTTCGCCTGCGCGCCAGCTCACTGCGGCCGCTGGTCGGTTGGCTCATCGGGTGGAACCAGGTCGTCGTCGGGTGGAAGTGAGTCGTTATCGGTCTCGCGGGACGTGAGGGAGTCGCTGCAGGTGTGGTCCTTCTGGTTTGACCAGCATCCACAGTCGAGGAGCCGTGGCTTGCTCATGGGACCGTCATTGGGTGCAGGTGGCATGGTGATCACCACTCGATGGAGAGAGCGGACGAGAGGAACGGCCAGTCGAAGGAGGTCGCTTGACGTTAGCCCGTGGGGCGGCTCGCACTCCGGACGCGGTGGCTTGCTCCTTTTGGCGTAAGCATCGGGGATTCCGTCGCGGTCGCGGTCGACTGCCTCGGCTTCGGAGATACGGCGGTAGGTGCGATTGCGCAGCCGGAGGACGACCGTCGCCATCAGGGCAGCGATCAGCGACCCGGCCAGCACCGCGACCGTGACGTGTTCGCCGCGCTGGCTTGCAGGTCCGAAGGCGAGCTCGCCGATCAGGAGAGACACGGTGAAACCGACGCCAGCGAGGATCGCCAGTCCCACCACGTCGAGCCAGCCGAGGTCCTCGTCCAGCTCCGCATGGGTGAACCGGGCGATCAGCCAGGTCGCGGCGAGGATCCCTACAGGCTTCCCCATGACCAATCCGACAACGGTGCCCACCGCGACCGGGTCCTCTACGGCGGTGGACAGTCCACGCAGTCCGCCGATTGTCACTCCCGCCGACATCAGGGCGAACACCGGGACCGCGATGCCCGCGGAGATCGGTCGGAACCGGTGCTCGAAGTCCTCTGCGAGCCCCGTCGCGTCGCCGCGGCCCTCCCCCGACCGTCCGACCGGGACGCTGAGGGCCAGCAGGACTCCGGCAACTGTGGCATGGACTCCCGATGCGTGGACCATCGTCCACGTTGCAGTGGCGAGCGGGACGAGGAGCCACCAGGAACGAACGCGGTGCTGTACCAGCACGGTGAACACCGCCAGTGCCGCGCCAGCGCCCACCAGCGGGGTCACCGACAGGTGGTCGGTGTAGAAGATGCCGATGATGGTGATGGCAAGCAGGTCGTCGACCACTGCCAAGGTGAGCAGGAATGCCCGCAGCGCTGACGGGAGATGACTCCCCGCTACCGCCAGGACCGCGAGTGCGAACGCGATGTCGGTGGCGGTCGGTATCGCCCACCCTCGCGCCGTAACGGCGCCAGCCCCGCCCGTCACGAGCAGGTAGAACGCGGCGGGGACGATCACCCCGCCGATCGCCGCGGCAACCGGAACCGCTGCCCGTCGAAGATCGCGGAGATCTCCGGCAACGAACTCCCGCTTGAGCTCCAGGCCCGCGACGAAGAAGAAGATCGCAAGTAGCCCGTCGGCAGCCCAGGTTCGAAGACTGAGATCGAGATGGATACCGGACGGACCCACGTCGTAGTCGCGTACGGCCTCGTACAGCCCCGACCATGGCGAGTTCGCCCAGACCAACGCAACGGCCGCCGCCACCAGCAGCAGGGCCCCGCCGATCGTCTCCTTGCGCAGGATGTCGCCGACGCGACGAGTCTCACTCCAGCTCCCCCGACCGAACAGGCGGGAGCCACGGGAAGCACGGGCTGACGGGACGTCCATGACACCACTCCGGGGGTCGCACGATCACATCGCCGACCAGACTTCCCGGCACACCCCTTTCGTAGGACCCTACTGGACCAGCACCACCCGAGGCGAACCGACCGCGAGCTACGCGTATTTGACAAACGGTGTGGGTGACCAGCGGGAGAGGACGTCCGGCGGCAGGCTCATAGGCGTCTTCGCCGTAGCCACGAACGATCGCCGAGTCTGCACGCAAAACCGGTTCTTCACCACGCGTAGCGCCCAAGAGTCGGCAAGCTGCAAGTCTCGGCGTTGCCCGCAGCCGCTGGACTGCGTGGGCAGGCCGAGCAGACGAGCATGGCAGGACCGCGGTGCGGTGGCCACGGCCCGCTGGCCGGCGGACCCACCATCGCCTTTGGAGCCAACCTGGTCGAGGTCTGGTTCTCCGTCATCGAACGCCAAAGCCATCCGCTGAGGGACCTTCGGCTCGGGCAGGGACCTCAACACCAAAGGCGTAGGCTTCATCAACGGCTGGAACGACCGATCACAGCCGTTCGTCTGGACCGAGACTGCCACCAGATCCTCAAGAAGACGAACCGTCAGAGGACCTCAGAGACAAGCCAGGGAAGTGTCGCCGCTGCCACTGCCTGTAGGCTACGGCTTGGTCCTGTTCGTCTTGGGGCTGCGGCGGTGGGGCCCGCCGCCCCGGCTGTTGCGCCGGGTGAACCGCGGCGTGTGCCGCCAACGGTCCCTACCAGTCTGTGGCGCTGTTTGCTTGCTGGTAGGAGGTCCGTTTTGCCAGGTCGTCGTGATTCTCGCATCGCAACCAATGCTCGTGGCCCGCTGCCGCGTCCGTCGTACCGACGGCCGGCGTATCGGTCGGTGCTGCCTGTACTGGCGGCGGTATCGGTCGGAGGGATTCTCGGCTCCTTGGGCCGCTATGGCGTACTGGTCGCCCTCCCGTATGAGCCTGATGAATTCGCGTGGGCCACTTTCGGTGTGAACGTCCCGAAGGTGAGCGGCAAGAATGTCTTCCGGCGCCTCACTTTCAACTGCGGGGGGTTCCCAGATTGCGACCGAAGCGCCACGCTCTACCGTCCACACCGTCTTCCTGTGCACCCGCTTGTCGAACAGGTGCCCGAAGAAGGCGGAGGCGTACTGCGGATAGGTCACGTCTTCAGGGAACAGGTACCGCAGGACAGGATCCTTGGTGAATGCGGCGACCAGCGAATCGATGACCCGTCCACGTTCTGCAGGGGTGGCAAATGGTGATCTCAGGGGCTGTCACGGCATTCGACGATATCGCGACGTTGATCGTCTGTCCCGTCTACGGGCAGCAGCCCGGACTCGACCCTCGCGACGCCGGACCCGCTCGCTTTGGCTAAGGTCTCTCGGCGCGGAGGGCAGGGTCCGGTCGGTGTCCTGGCTTGACCCGGGAGAGGTCGGTCCGAAGGGGGCCGGGTGGCAGCTTGGCCACCCGACCTTTGAGGCGCACCCGGGGGCGCCTTCAGCGTGATGGCGTCTACCGCCGGCGGCGCCCGGAGCGGGCGTGGGCCAACGGTCGGCACCTGCGTGGGTGGAGGCATCGAGTGTCGTATCTGTGGTACGCCGCTGGCGTAAGGGCGGTGCCGTTTCGTTGGAAGCTGCGGCGCGCTCTGCTCCGGGTCAGCAGTCCAACGCGTGGAAGGTGTATCCGCGGCGGGCAAGGACCGTGAGCAGCCGCTCGAGCGCTGTGACGGTCTGGGAGCGGTCGCCACCTCCGTCGTGCATGAGGATGATCGAGCTGTCCGTCACGTCGGCAAGGATCTTGTTCGAGATCGCGTCGACGCCGGGCTTGGCCCAGTCGCGGGGGTCGATGTCCCAGAGCACCACGGCCAGGTTCTTCTCGGCGGCGATCTCGCGGACCCGCTGGTTGACAGAGCCGTACGGCGGGCGCAGGCAGCGCGATGCCGGACCCGTCGCGATCTCGGTACGCACATCGTCGGAGGAGAGCCCGGGCAAGGATTTGTGGTCGTAGGTGTGGTTGCCGACCGTGTGGCCCGCGGCACGGACCTGCCGTACCAGGTCGGGGTACGCCGCGGCCTCCGTGCCCAGTTCGAAGAACGTCGCGTGTGCCTTGTGTCGGGCAAGGATGGCCAGGATCTGCGGTGTCCACTTCGAGCTCGGACCGTCGTCGAAGGTGAAGTAGACGACCTTGGAGCTACCGGCGGAGATCGGTTTGACCGAGCGACGGGTGATGTCGACGACCGTCGGAGTGGGAGTAGCTGTAGCGGTCGGCGTCGTGGAGGGTCTGGGAGAGGCGCTGCTGCTGGGCGGCGCGGTGGGGACGGTCGACCTGCCACCCCCCGGCGAGAGGGTGGCTCGAGTGGCCACCGTTCCCGTCCGCTCAGGTGCATTGGTCTTGGCGGACTTCGGCCTGCGGTGGTGGCTGGACGTCTGCGGAGCTCCACAAGCGTAGAGGACGAAGCCGAGGAGAATTGCGCACACCAAAGCGCCGGATCTCTTCAGGACGAGCGAATTTCGAGGCGCCAGCATGCAATTCCCCCTGGGGTGTCACTGGCAGCTTCGTTGCCGTGCAGGCGCTATCCCAAGAAGCGGTGGCCCCGGGAATTGGGGCCAGAAGCAGGGATTAGAAATCTCTTAGCAGGAGCCGTCGAGACTTTCCGATTCTGCCGTACACCCAACCGCGAGTCATTCCGCCACTCGGCTTGCTCCCGCGGACTCTGGCCTGGGCGAGACCATAAGTCTCCGGACAGCGGAAGGTAATGAGACATTCATGAATTGCTCGCGGGAAGCCAAGCCATAGAAGAATGTCGATAGCGCGAGCCTGCAACACATCCCGGAGGTACGTCACTATGCGCGGAGTCTTGGTGCTGGCCCCGATAGGCCTGCTGGACCTGCGAGTTGTCGGGCAGTCCGATGTCTGAGGCTGGGCCCGAACAGCCGGGCGG
This sequence comes from uncultured Actinomycetota bacterium, assembly GCA_963721745.1. Lineage (GTDB taxonomy): Bacteria > Actinomycetota > Actinomycetes > Propionibacteriales > Actinopolymorphaceae > Thermasporomyces. The sequence continues at coordinate 667,116 of CAVRKO010000015.1, forward strand.
CGCCACCTACTCCCCTACGGCATCGCTCCGCCGGGGACACGTGTCGACTCCAGTTGCACTGGGCCTGACCGTTCTCGGGACGCTCATCCCTGGCGCCGGCCTGATAGCGGCCGGTCGGCGCAGACTCGGGTTGGCGGTCCTCGGCATGTTCGTCGGATTCTGCGCAGTCGTGGCGTATCTCGTCCTGGCCGGCCAACGGACGCTCCTACACTGGTCCGTCGAGCCGGAGGCGCTCCTGCTGCTCGGGATTGGGCTTCCCACGCTCGGCGCCGCGTGGTGCCTGCTCATCGTGCTGACCTACCGGTCCCTACAGCCCAGGGCGTACAGATCGTGGCATCAGGTCGCCAGCAGGCTCGTCGTCGGCATCATGGCGTTCGCAGTGCTCGCGCCGTTCGCTGTCGCGGGCCGCTACGCACTGGTCCAGAAAAGCGTCATCGACCACGTGTTCTCGGCGCCGGAAACCGTCACCCGCAATCCAGCGGGCGTCGGCACGCTCGCCACATCGCGTGGTCGGACCAATGCGTCGAACGCTCCGGCAGCATCAGCGGCGACGAACACGTCCACGGTGACGGCCGACCCCTGGGAAGGACGTGATCGCATCAACGTCCTTCTGCTGGGAGGCGACGCCGGACCGGACCGGCATGGAACCCGCACCGACACCATCATCCTCGCGAGCATCGACACCCATACCGGGAACACCGTTCTCTTCAGCATTCCGCGCAACCTCCAGAAGGCACCGTTCCCGCCCGGTTCGGCGCTGGCGAAGGCCTATCCGAACGGCTTTCACGCCCCAGGCGACGTGAATGAGCAACTGATCACCGAGGTGTACGAGAACGTCCCCGCCGCGCACCCGAACCTCATCCAGGCCCCAGACCCCGGCGCCGTCGCGGTGAAGGAAGCAGTCTCCGGAGTACTCGGCCTGCCTCTCGACTACTACGTCCTGGTCAACCTCAAGGGCTTCGAAGAACTCATCGACGCACTCGGCGGGCTCACCCTCGACGTGAACGAACGCGTCGCGATCGGAGGCGAGGCCGACGCCGGCCTCAAGCCGCACAGCTACATCGAGAAGGGCCCCGCCCAGCACATGGACGGCTGGACCGCCCTATGGTTCGCCCGCGGACGGTACGGAGCCAGCGACTGGGACCGGATGCTCCGCCAGCGATGTGTCATCAAGGCAATCATCGACCAGGCGAACCCCGTCACCCTCCTCACCCGCTACGAAGCGATCGCGCAGACCTCGAAGGACGTCCTCCAAAGCGACATCCCCGCCGAGAAGCTCCCGGCGTTCGTGGACCTGGCATTGAAGGTGAAAGACGCCGACGTCACCAACATCGCATTCCTGCTCAGCGTCATCCGACCGTCCCATCCCAACTTCACCCTGATGCGCACGATGGTCCAACAGGCACTGACCGCGAGCACCCGCAAGGGTGCTCCCGCACCGGCACACCTGGACACCCTCGCCAATGTGTGCGCCTACCGGAAGTCGTGACCAAAGCGGATCGCTTCAGATGCCGAGGCATGCACTTGTCACGCCGGCAACGACGCCGAGACCAACGCACAGCGGGAGGATACGCGGGATCCCAGCCCGCAGTGACTCGTCCGACACCATGCTCGAACCCAACAGCCGCTCCAGCGGTAGGCGCTAGCGGCGTGCGAAGGCCCTGAGCTTCTTGCGGAGGCGGCGGTTGACGCGCCGCAGAACCACCGATGTCAGCTCCCGCGAGGTGAGACTGCTCGCGCTCGGAGCCGGGTCGACCGGAGTCGGCGCCTCGGGAGGCGTCATGGCCTGGATGGTGGCGACGACGGCCTCCATCGTGGCCTCAGCGGGAACCACTCCGGTCGCGAGCGTAGGCTCGGCGCCGTCTGGCTGGGGCTTCGGCGGGGCTCCGAGCAACGAGATGTCGCCGACGACGCGGACGCCGAGCGCCGTGATCTTCTCGGCGGCGACGGCGCCGACCTCGGCGGCACGCTCGAGTGCCCACTGTGGCGTGACCGCCCTGGGTTCGTCGGGCCCGGGAGTGCGCCCGGTCTGCAGCCGCATCACGACACCTTCGCGGACGACCTCGCGGTACAGCTCGGGGGGCCACTTTCGGTCCTTGAACTCCTGGTTCAGGTGCCGCACCAGCTCGGTCTCGCCGAAGGTCAGGGACCTGTTCGTCCACTCCTGCTCCGGCACGAGGAGACCGTCGGGAAGGCCGACGAGCGTCTCGATCGTCCGCAGGTTGCCCTGCCTGTCACCGGGTGCCGGCACGACGACGGTGACGTTCTCCGGACCGACGACGGATGCCCAGCGCTCGATCAGGACGTCGTGCTGGTGCCGCTTCCAGAAGGTCACCGTCGGCGGCTGGAACGGCGGGTTGTTGAACATCGCGTCCAGCCAGTCCTCGTAGGAGGACCGGAGCCGGTTGCGGACGTACTGCTGCCAGGCAGAGGGCAGGATGTTGGCCAGCGGCCGGAGCGTGACCAGGATGTGCACCCGCGGCCCGCCGAGTTCGGCGACGATCTTGCGGACGGTCTCGTCGTCGGCGTCGTCGAAGAACTCGCTGCTGACGATGACCCGCTTCTTGCGGGCGTCGGCCACGTTCTTGACCAGTTGGTTCCAGAACTTCATGTCCGCCGGCGGCTCGCCCCACAGGCCCTTACCGCCGGTGACGGCAAGCGCGGCCTTCCAGTGCTGACGTTGGTGGCCGGCATAGACGACATCGTGCTTGGCCATTGCCGGCCGCGCCTCACGGAGCGCGCTCTGGATCGCCGTGGTTCCAGTCTTGTGCGGACCGATGTGCACCAACACAGCATGCTCGGGGAGTAACAAGTCATCCACCAACGCGGACCTCCGCAGACGGGAATCGAGCCAGGGTAGCGCCGTTGTCTGTGAATCCAGCCGCAGTTGCCACAACCCACTCGGTCCGTGTCGACTGCGCGCTGCCCCTGGGCCGCTTCGCCCCCGTCTCGGCCGTCGACCGCACCCTAGCCCACCCGTCGCAGTGGCCGCACTACCTCGGCCCGACCTGGCCTGGCCCGGCGGCCGGGGTCGCGTCAGCGGCCGCCAAGCGGGCCGGGGGCTCAGCACCGGCGAGGTCGACAGAGACCTGTGGGGGGCAAATAGACTCGCCTCGATGCAGGTCTCGAAGGCTCGTCTGCGGCGCCGGATGCGCGATTTCGCTCGGACCACGATGGTGCCGTCCCTGGCGGCGCTCCCGGTCCGGGTCTGTCTGGACGCTGCCGATCACGTGCCGCTGCCCCACGTGGTGGTGGTCACCGGCCCCCACCGGTCCGGAACCACGCTCTTCGGGAGGCTTCTGCTCCACGCGCCCCGGACGTTCCTCGTGCACGAGCCGTTCAACCTCGACTGGGGCCTGGCCGGCGTACCGCATCGTTATCCCTACCTACCCGCTGCCGAGGCCGACAGCCCGGCCGAGTTGATCTTGCATCGCTACCTGACCCATGGCGAGGGCCGGTGGATGGGACATGGGACTCCGCTGGCCGAGACACACGAGCGGATGCGCGCCAATCGCCAGCGGGTGCGGGCACTGCGACCCCTGGGTTTCACCGCCATCGTCAAGGACCCCTTCCTCCTGCTGGCTCTCGAGCGCATCAACGCCTCATTGAGCGACCGACCGCCCGTCGTCACGCTGCGTCATCCATGCGCGTGGGTAGCGAGTCTGCAACGACGGTCCATGCACCCCCGTACCGCACTCGAGTCCTTCCGCGCACAGGGCGGCTTCGGCGACCCGGTCGTGACCGAGATCCTGAACCAGCAGCCGTGGGAAACAGCAGACCTGATCCCGGCTGCCGCGGCGACCTGGACGTGCCTGGTACGGATGCTCGACGTCCAACTCGATGCGGGAGCCCGCGCCACCGTCGTGCGGATGGAGGACTTCGCGGCCGACCCGTTGACCGTACTCCTCGACGTTCTCCATGCCTCTGGGCTGAGGATCGCCGCGGGGGCCACAACAGATCGTCGACGACTACACCGGCGCCCACAACGCCGTGCAGCCACGAGGGAACGTGATGCATGCGTTGCGACGCAACAGCTCGGCTCTGGTCTCGGCTTGGCGTACCCAGCTGACCGAGGCCGACCAGAAGACGGTCCGTCAGATCAGCGAGCCGGTGGCCACTCGATGGTACGACTGGTGGTGATCAGTCAAGGTGCGCACCGTTCACGCGCCACCATCCGCGGGTCCGAGCGCACACGTGACAGCCAGCGAGGAAGGGCGGGCGTTGTCTCGAGTTAGCCGGTGGTGACCGCGTGGCTGCTTCTGGCCGCCGGGACTCGTCCTGGTGGGCCTGTCGGGCCTGTTCGTGGCGGCGGAGTTCTCCTTCGTCACGGTGAGTCGGTCCGCGGTGGACAAGGCCGCCGCCGACGGGGTGGCCGGTGCGGGTGGGCTTCGGGCCGCGCTGCATTCGCTGTCGACCCAACTGTCCGCGGCGCAGGTCGGCATCACGATCACCAACCTGCTGATCGGGTGGGTTGCCGAGCCCTCGATCGCCGCGCTGCTGAGCGGGCCACTGACCGCCGTCGGCCTGCCTACCGAAGCCTTGCCAGGGGTGTCCCTGACGGTCGGACTGGTACTCGCGGCCATCGTGACGATGGTCTTCGGAGAGCTGGTGCCGCAGAACCTGGCCCTGGCCCACCCGTTCGGCGTCGCGCGGTTCGTGCAGGGCCCACAACGCTGGTTCGCCACCGCGTTCCGTCCGCTGACCCTGACTGCTGAACGGGCGTCCAACCAGATCGTGCGGCTTCTCGGCGTCGAGCCGCAGGAGGAACTCGCCTCGGCCCGCACACCGGAGGAGCTCGCCGCTGTCGTGCGGTCCTCGGCCCTGTCCGGCCACCTGCCGACGCATACCGCCGAGCTGGTCACCCGCAGCCTGCGCTTCGACGAGCTGCATGCCCAGGACATGCTCACCCCCGTACCCGGATGGTCTGGGTCGATGCCGCCGACCCGGTGCAGCGGTGCTCGACCTGTCCACCGAACACGGCCATTCCAGGTATCCGGTCGCCGACGGTGACCCCGACCAGATCGTGGGGCTGATCGAACTCAGCCAGGCCGCGGGGATACCACCGGCCAGGACGATCACGGACAACTGTCGGCGAACTCGCCCGCCCGGTGCTGTCCGTCCCGTCGACCATGGCCGCCGATGACCTCCTGTGGACGCTGCGAGACCGCGACGCCGAGCTGGCCGTAGTCGTCGACGAGTACGCCGGAACAGCCGGGATCGTCACGCTGGAAGACCTGGTCGAGGAGATCACCGGCGAGATCGACGACGAACACGACCCCGTAGCCTGCCCAAGCCGCGACGACGACGGTGCCTGGCTCGTATCCGGGCTGCTGCGTCCAGACGAGCTGGCCGAGCTCACCGGGATCCAGTTCCCAAGAACCCACGCCGGTACGAGACCCTGGCCGGGCTTCGTGCTCTACCAGCTTGGCAACGTCCCCGAAGCCGGCACAGCGTTAGAGGTCGACGGCATCAAGATCCAGGTCGTACGCATGGAAGGCCATCGGATCGACCAGCTCGCGGTCCACCGGCCGACTCCCGAGCAGGAGGGCCACGGCCGATGAGTGATGCGACCGCGCTCATGCTGGGGGTGGTCCTCCTCCTGGGCAACGCCTTCTTCGTCGCGGCGTCGTTCGCCGTGGTCTCGGTCCGCCGGAGCCAGCTCGAACCCGCCGCAGAAGCGGGAAGCCGACGCGCCAAGATCGGCTCTCAGGGCGCTACGACGCGCGTCGTTGATGATGGCCGGAGCCCAACTGGGCATCACAATCTGCACCCTCGGCCTCGGCGCCCTCACCGAACCCGCCCTGGCTCACGTCCTCGAACCGCTGTTCGTCTGGGCAGGAGTACCCGAGGAACTCCTGCATCCAGTCGCCGTCGTCCCCTCCCTCCTGGTCGTGACCGCCCTGCACGTCGTCATCGGCGAGATGGTGCCCAAGAACCTCACCCTCGCCGCGCCCGATCAGGCGGCCCTGGCTCTGGCGCCGATACTCAATGGATTCGTCAGGCTCGCCGGTCCCGTCGTGACCGGCTTGAACGCCATCGCCGCCGGACTGCTACGACTGGTCCGGGTCGAGCCCCAACACGAAGTCGCCGACGCAGTGACCCAGGAACAGGTCGGCCTGCTGCTGGCAGAGTCCCGCCGGGAAGGCCTGATCGACCCCGACATCCACCACCGCACCAGCCACGTCCTCGCATTCACCGAACGCCCCGTCACCGACGCCCTCGTGCCCGACCGACCGACTCGTCATCATCACGCAGACACGCACCGCCGCCGACGTCGAAGCACTCGCCGGCCGAACCGGCCACTCCCGATTCCCGCGCCTGGACGAGAACCGGAAACCTCACCGGATACGTCCACCTCAAGGACGCCCTCCGCGTCCCGCCACCGCTGCGCAGCCGACCCTTACCAAGCTCCCAGATCCGACCCCTGCCCGTCGTGACACCCGACACCACGCTGATCCAGACCCTCACGCGCCTCCGACAACACCGCGCCCACGCCGCCCGAGTCGACGCAGCCGACGGCACCACCCTCGGCGCCGTCACCCTCGACGGCACACTCCACCAACTGATCCCCCGCGACCGAAACACACCATCGGCCACCGAAGTCGCCGGGTGAGTCGGCAAATAGCCGAGGGAGGCGGCGTCTACTACCTACGGAAGCTAGCCGCAGGCAAGACACACAAGGAAGCCATGCGATGCCTCAAACGACGCATCGCCAGCAAGCTCTACCGACGAATGGTCGCCGACCAAGCACGCCGCCAAACGACGACCCGCAACGCCGCTTGACACACAGAGGCGCCCATTCGAAGCCGAAGCAGCGAACCTGTTCTTCCAGCTCGTCTCCTCACGATACGAACGAGCAAGCCTGATCGTCACGTCCAACAAACCCTTCGGACGCGGGGGAGAGGTCTTCGGCGACGACGTTGTTGCAGCCGCGATGATCGACCGCCTCGTCCACCACGCCAACGTCGTCTCGATGAAGGGAGACACCTACCGCCTCAAGACCGCGCCCTCGGCCGCGTCCCCGCAGCCACCAAAACCACCGACTAACGACACCAACCAGGGGTCCATTTTCACCCGTCGCCCCAGGGTCCACTTTCACCCGCCGTTGACAAGCTGGCGGCGGGATGGAAGTGCGACCTATCCGGTCTGCTCGCTGAAAGGTGGACCTGCCCCTCGTGTCTCACGCAAGCGCCTCGTCGACTCCTGCTGGTCGGGCACGGCAACACAACGGGTGACCGGGACCGTCTACCGGTCCGCCCCCGGTTCGACCTTGCCGTAGGTGAGGTTTCCGGTGTTGCCTTACCACAGCCGCAGGTCGACCGACCTCAGCTCCGCTTCAAACCGCCGCAGGTCGCGGGCCACATTCTCCGACGCGTCCTCAGTGAGGACGCATCGCAGGCGCCACGTGGCGGCCCCGGCGCAGTGACCGATCCGCCGGCCAGCGCCAGGGCCTAGGGATCCGAATCAGGCAGGCCAGCCCATCGGATCCCTGGCCACCATTGTTACCCAGTGACGGCCGGTCGGGGTGGTGCGTTGCTGCAGACTCCGCTGCCGGCGTCGGGCCTCTCAGCCTCACGTCCGTTCGGGTGATGCGGACGAGCCCGGCGTGTCGCATACGTCCCGCTGGTTAGATGCGCCTCGCAGACGGCTGAGGGTGGCCGTCGGCATCCGGCCGCGCAGTTCCACGTCGGACGGCCGGTTCACGGATAGGGCCGTAAGGTGTCGCCGGCAGCTCTTTGGCCACTGCAAAGTGGCCTGTCCTTCGACATCAAGAAGGTGCACCAGGCGAATTCGGGGGTCTACGGCGCCCGGAAGGTTCACACCGCGCTGAACCGGGAAGGCACCCCGGTGGCGCGGTGCACCGTGGAACGTCTGATGCGGGCAGCGGGCCTGCGCGGGATCCGCCGGGACAAGACCCGCAGGACTACCTTCGGCGACGGCGCCCAGACGCCGAGGGCGCAGGACCTGGTGGGCCGCAAGTTCACCGCGCAGGCACCGAACCAGCTGCGGGGCGGTTGACCTGACCTACGTGCGCACCCACGCCGGATGGGTCCACGCCGCATTCGTTCGTCGGCCTGGAACATTCCTGGGGCAGGGTTCGAGAGCGCCGACACCTCAGTGACTGCCGCGACAGGCCTGTACGGCTACTACGTTCCGATGGGCGCCGCGGTAGATGTCGAGCCGGTTCCGTCGGCCGTGCGGGCCATAGGGCAGGTTCGCGATACCCCGTACGCGATCGGCAGGCTGTCATGGAAGTTGCCGGCGACTCCGGCGGGGTCGCGGCAACCGACAGTCCACTGGGATCGCGCAAATTGTCTTGTCGGTCACCGCCGTACCTGGCATCGACCAGGTCCGCTTGACACGTCACGGTCAACCGTTGGAAGCGCCGAGAGCTGACGGCTCACTCACCTCCGAAGCGCTCACCGCGGCCGGCTATCGGAGCTTAGGATCCGATGCTCTGCACGGCTCCTAGCTGAACATGTCTGGTGAGCCCTCTCCTTGGTGCAGACCCGATCGTGTGTCGTACTGTGGTTCGGGTGGGCGTACCGGCGAGGGACGATCTGAGTGCACATGAGGTGCTCGGATTGAAGATTCTTGCGGTCGCTGCGCTGTACTTTGTCGCCGCAAATGGAGGGATCTTCACCAGACCGTTGGGCGGCCCCGTCAGCTCGCTGTGGATACCGGCTGGCGTCGCAGTGGTCTGCCTTCTGATGCTAGGTCCGCAGGTCTGGCCAGGAATCGCCCTTGCCGCCTTCGTCGCCTACATTCCGGAACTACCGCTTCTCGCGGCACTGCTCGTGGCCGTCGGCAACACGCTGGCGCCTGTCTGCGCCTACCTTCTCCTACGACGCGCCAACTTCCGAGTCCAGCTGGATCGACTTCGAGACGCTCTCGCCCTGGTCTTCCTGGCGGCGTTTGGTGCGATGGCGATCAGCGCCACCATCGGCAGCACCGCACTCATCATGACTGGGGTCTCGCCACCCGAGGACTACCTACAGGTCTGGATGGTGTGGTGGTCCAGCGACGCCCTGGGCGTCCTCGTCCTCACACCGCTGCTCCTGCTGCTTCGCAACCCCCTCCCCGCCCGCCAGGTCGACTGGCACCGATGGGTCGAATTCGCAGCGCTTCTCGTGGTGACCCTCGCGCTGACCACGGTGGCTACGATGACCTTCGGTTTCCTCTTTCTCGCGTTCCCTCTCGTGGTTTGGGCAGCCTGGCGGTTCCAACTGCCAGGTGTCGCCCCGTGCGCCCTGATCGTGACCGGCGTCGCCATCAACGCCGCCGCTCACGGCTATGGCCTGTTCGCCGGACGTGGATTGGTTGCCAATCTGCTCATCCTGCAGGTCTTCAACGGATCGATCGTGCTCACCGGACTCGTCCTGTCGGTCGCGATCTCGGCGTGGAAGCAGTCTCGCTCCGACATCGAACAGGCGTGCCTGAGCCTGTCAGAAGCCGTCAGCCGCATGCAGCAGAGCATGTTGCCCGGCAGCGGCTACCTGTCGACCCTGCGGAACAAGCCCCACATCAGTGGTGGTACCCGAGTCGTCGAGCAGGCAAGAGAGCCCGAGCAGCCGGCGGCCAACCGGGCGGACTCACCGCACCCGCCAGCCTGATCGCCTCGTCGGTGCCAGGGTGAGTCCTCCGTGCTTCTGCTTGGGAAGCACGCCGCTGCCAAGCTGGGTTTGAAAGGCGAGAAGGGCACAGAATTTCGGCTCGAGTCACTGCCCTTTGGGCTGGAGGTGAAGTGCTACTACCGGCAGCGCCGTGTCGCGATCGCTTATAGGCGTTCCCAGGGTCGCCTCGATGACGGGTTTGAATGTGCCCCAGGCGCGCGGGTGTCGCCGTACGTAGGCGCGAAGGGCTTCGTCGGCCTCACAGGAATCCAACGGGCGCGCGGTAGCTGCGGCCGGTGGGTTCCCTGCAACCGTCACCCGAACCTCGGGATTGGCACACACGTTGCGAAACCACTGTGCTCGGGTGCCGAACCCTGAAACGACGACATAGGTGTCGGGACGCGGGTGACCGAACACCTCCAGAACGACGTGGCGTTTCGCACCGGTGAGGCGTCCCTCGTGCTCCAGCAACAGCATCCTCGAACCGAACAGGAAGCCGAGCCGGGCACGGTAGATCCAGATCGGGGCGCGCATCAGCCTCCGGTTGGCCAGGAGGCCAGCGCCTCCTCTCGTGATCGTCTGGGAGGCGATCCGTGTCAAGTAACGCAGCGTGGTCATCTGGGCTCAACACCTCTGGAACGTTCGACTCAGGATTCGGTGACCGTCATTTCACGTTCGTACGACCAGCACAAGCGGCGGCATCTGCCCTCCGCTCGACTGCATGTCGGCGTCGGCGCCGAGCTGGTCACGCAGCCGGCACGGATCAGCCTCCGCACGTGCTCTGTCCGGAATGGAGGCCAGCAGGTTCTCCGAAGCCAGCCGCACGAAGGAGGACGTGAACGCGGCGAGGTGGTCCCCCGGGGCGAGTCGCAGCCTGTGCGGATCCTCTTGCTCACCGATCTGGTAGCACCGGGCAGGACCACGGGCGGGCATGTGCAAGACGGGCGGCACGAGTCGCCCAGCAGCCTCCACCACCCCTGAACCATGAAGGTCGAGGACAGACATGCTCGGGCCAGGACGGCGACCACCAAGCCGGCCGCCAGACTGCCGACTCGCGAGCAGCAGGAGAGCCTCGAGCGAGTCCTTCGCGGACATCCCCGCATCGAGAAGTCGCGCCGCGGCCCTCTCGACGATCGCAGAGAGATCAATCCGCCGCCCGCGCGTGGACGTTTCCGCGAGCACTACTCGAGTACACCCGGCCCCGCGGGAGCGCACGCCCACTCCGTGGTCCCAGGCTGCCAAGCACACCGACCAGCCGTCGTTCGGCGAGGCGAAGCACATCACATGTCGATCGCTCCCACGGACCAAAGCATGATCACCCAGGCTCATCGACCTTCCCGGCACCGCAACCACCATCCTCGTACGCACCCTCTCAAGCTCCCATCCCCTCGTGACGGACGGGGCGTCCGTTCCATTGAGATCTCATGACAGATCGGCTTCAGGGTAGATAGACGCGCGCGCGTAGCCTGCGCGTCCGCTGGGATCGACTCCGGAGGTGGAAGTGCTCGACCGGGCTGGACCCGGCCGTTCCGGACTTGCGGCTCCAGCCACAGAGCCGCACGCCTTGATCGCCACGCTCAGCATCAGTCCGCTTAAGGATCGGCACGCTATGTCGGACGGGTCGTCTCGCCCATCGAGGGGTGCGGTGGAACCAGGACCCGTGCAGCTGCGTTGGCGAATTCCTTGGCATCATCGATCGACCTCAAGAAGCCCGGACTTAGACGGTGAGCGACGATGGCCCCGTATGGTCCGTTCATCCGGCGGAGTGGGAAAGCGAAGATGGCATGGACGCCGAGCGTAAGCGCCGCACTTGCATAGCTTGGCCATCGAGCTTGAACCGATGGTGACGAAAGCGCCGGCACGAGCACCGCAGTATTGCGCAAAACGCTCTGTACTCCAGGGCCTTCGGCGAATCGATACCTAAGTCTGTTGAGTGCTTCGCTGATGTCGTCGCCGCACCAGACGATGCGCCACACGATGAGACCCTTGTCGACGTCGATCAGGCTGGCGCAGATTCCGTCGACTCCAAGAACATGAGCGCAATCCAAGGGTGATACCGCGTCAAGGAGAGTGCCCGCATGGTTGTGCAACCGATGCAGTAGATCGACCATCGGTGGACTAGGCATGGCGTATCACGAGCTTCATCCTGGAGACGTGTCTGCAGGCTTCGACCAGTGGACTTCGCCGGTCGTCACATGGCTCAATGCCAGCCCGGGATGATGGCGTACGCGGTCGCAACTCACGGCAATGGGCGTCGCTACCCATCCCCGACAGGTTCGGAATGTAGTCGATCCGAGCCTCGGACGCGTAACGGCCGCACCCACTCCACGGTCTCTCATCCTTCCGATCCTGCGGGTTCGTGCTTCCCGCGAAATGATCAGAAGTCTGACGATTTGTCGATTCACCGGGAGCCCTTCTGTCGCGCAACAGAGACCTCGCCGACCAGACTTCCCGGCACACCAAGCCTGATCATACTTGCAAGTGCACACCGGTTGTCTAGCCTTCTGATCCCTCCAGATGGTAGGAGGACGACGAGGTTGAAGTATTCAGCAGGACCCACCGCTGAGCGCCCTTGTACCAACGCACCCGCGAGCCTGCGTGTTCGTCGCGCGCTCAGTCGATCGTCGTCTCTCAGCCTTGTGCTGGCTCCATGAAGGCGGTGGGAATTGCGAACCGCGGGAGTCGGACAGGCGATCTTGAGGCGCATGTGTGAGCCTAGGAAGCATGCTCGACGCCGAAAACCCGGCGAAGCCCGGTATGTCGGAGAAGATCAAGGGTCCGGCGGTTGGGATTGCGGATCAGCACTCCCCCGCCACGGGCACGGCAGGCCCGATGAGTCGTAAGCAGGGTTGCCAGCGCACCGGATGAGAGGTGCTCGACGCGCGCAAGATCGACGACGACATTGCGGGCGCCGTCCAGGAGCAGATTGCGCAGCTCCCAACGCAGCTCGGGCAGCCCGTTCGAGACGAGGTTGTCGCTAAGGATCACGATCGACCTACCGACTGGATAGCGTCTCCATGCTTTGCGAGCACGACATCTCCTCCCAGTCCGCGCCAGTGTGTTGACGAAGACGACGATCCTCTCCACATGTTGAGGTGCGTGGTGCGGCAGGTTTGCGGTCGGATGACGAGGACGCTCTGGTCTGATGCCGACGCTGGCGCCCGATCGCGACCAGACCTCGGTGGACCCACCTGTCAGATCCGACGCTGTATGAGATCGGGACTCGCGGCGACGCCCTGCTCGCGGAGATTCGCGCCCTGCGAGGTGCGTACGTCACTTGTGTCCGGCCCTGTTGACGGGCACCTCAGACGGAGTCATTGGCCAAGGCGGGGCCGACAAGTAGGAAAGCCAAAGCCCGCCGTAGCGGGCGTTGATCACGCGGACGGTGGGCTCGGCCAGTCCGGTCACGGCTGCCTGCCGCGTCGATGCCAGGGGTCGATGCGACCATCGTTATTGCATATAGCAATAATGTGCCCATGCATGCACCCGAGACCGACCCCGAAGGCGTGGTCGACGCGTTGATCAATGCCAGCCGGGCCCTGGTCGCGGTCGCGGCGCGATCGGTTGCCGGGGTTGGCACGGACGTGACGCTTCCGCAGTACCGCGCGCTCGTCGTCCTGGCGAGCCGTGGACCACAGCGAGGCGTCGACCTTGCTGCCGAGCTCGGCGTGACACCGTTGACTGCCACCCGCCTGATCGACCGCCTGGTGAGATCGGATCTGGTTGATCGGCAGCCTTTGCCGGGAGATCGGCGCGCCTTGCTGGTAACCCTGCGACCGGAGGGCCGACAACTGGTGACGAAGGTCGGGAGACGGCGACGGGCGGAGATACGCCGAATCGTCGCGAGCATGTCGCCGCAGGAGCGGGCGGGGGCAGTGACAGCGCTCCGTGCGTTTGCGCTGGCGGCGGGAGAGGTTCCGGAGCAGCAGTGGTGGTTGGGGTTCGACCGAACCGCAGAGGACGAGGAGGTCAGCAGGGTCCAGTGAGTGTCGATCAGATGTCGTCAGCTGTCATCCCGCAACCCTCGAGCAGGTGGAGGCGCAGGTTCGACTGGTTGAGAGGCACCCCTGCGGGACTGGTCCCGCTGGCGCTGCTGGTCGGTGTCGGCGCCGGGCTGGGTGCGATCGGATTTCGTTATCTGATCGAGTGGTTCACGCAGTTGTTCAGCGGGCACGCCGACTACTCCTCGGCTGGACACGCAATCCATCCCCTGGTTCCTCGGCTCGGGATCTACTTCGTCATCCTTGCTCCAGTGGTCGGTGGCGCGATCTACGGGCCCCTTGTGCACAGGTTCGCCCTGGAAGCACGCGGACACGGTGTGCCAGAGGTGATGCTGGCCGTTGCCGAACGCGGCGGGAGGATCGCACCCAAGGTCGTGGTCATCAAGGCCGTCGCATCGGCATTGTGCATGGGTTCGGGCGGATCCGTCGGCCGGGAAGGTCCGATCGTCCAGATCGGATCGGCACTCGGATCGACCGTGGGCCAGCTCGTCCGGCTTCCGGAGAAGCGGCTGCGGCTGTTGGTGGCATGCGGTGCAGCGGGAGGCATCTCCGCGACGTTCAACGCGCCGATCGCCGGTGTGTTCTTCGCGATGGAACTCATTCTGGGCGACTTCGGCGCGGAGTCCTTCGGGGCGGTCGTGCTCACGTCGGTGACGGCTGCCGTCATCGGCCGCTCGGTCGTCGGCGATCAACCTTTCCTCAATCTCCCGGGTTTCCACCTCACCTCGCCGGCGGAGTTCGGGGCCTACGCCGTCCTCGGACTGGTCGCAGCCCTGGTGGGCCTGGGATTCATCCGGGTTCTGTACGGCTGCGAGGACCTTGCCGACAAGCTGTGGCGCGGCCCGGAGTGGCTGCGTCCGGCGGCAGGTGGGGTGTTGCTCGGTGGCCTGCTGCTCGCCCTCCCGCAGCTGTACGGCGTCGGCTACCCGATCCTCGCCCATGCCGTCGAAGGCCGCTACCTGGTGGGATTCCTGCTCGTCCTGTTGGTGGGCAAGATGCTGGCCACCAGCCTCACCATCGCGATCGGCGGATCTGGCGGCGTCTTCGCGCCGTCGCTGTTCCTGGGAGCGATGGCCGGAAGCGCCTTCGGACTCCTCACCCACGCCGCGGCACCTGATCTAGTTGCGTCAGCGGGGGCGTACGGAATCGTCGGCATGGGTGCCGTATTCGCCGCCACGTCCCAGGCACCGATCACCGCGGTGCTCATCATCTTCGAACTCACCGGTGACTACTCGATCATCCTTCCACTGATGACAGCTGTCGTGCTCGCGACAGCCGCGTCCAGGCGGTGGTCCCATGACACGATCTACACTCTCAAGCTGAGGCGTAGGGGCGTGGATCTCCTTCGCGGGCGTTCCGCCAGCCTCCTGGAATCCATCAGAGTCGCTGAGGCGATACGGCCAGTACCACCCGCCGTTCCCACCAACAGCACCCTCGAGGAGCTTCTCGCCCGCCTCACCGACGGACCCGACGCCGCGATTCCGGTGGTTGACCGGGACGGGGCATACCGCGGACTCGTCTCCGTCCACCAGACGGAGGCCGCTGCCCGCGACAACGAGCTCGACGCCACCGCCGGCGACCTTGCGACCATCGGACCCGCCCTGTCCGCCAGCCAGAGTCTGGCCAGCGCACTCGATCTGCTCGACACGGCCGAGGATGACGGCCTGCCGGTGCTTGCCGACGACGGAGCGGCCCTGGTCGGCTGGCTAACCCACCGCGAGGTTCTCCGCGCATACCGGCAGAAGCTCACCGCCGCAGCCCGCGGGGCCCGCTCGCGCGAGCGACCGGCTCGCCGGCTACCGCATCGTCGAACTGGTGCTCGACGACGGTGCCGCCCTCACCGGCCTGCAGGTGGGACAGGTGGGCTGGCCACCTGCTTCCAGAGTCCTGGCGCTCCGCCGCTCGGATAGGGCGGTGCCGGTCACCGGCGACACCACGCTGGAAGAAGGGGACCAGATCACCGTCCTCGTCCCGGCCGAGCACGCCGATAGTCTCGCCGACCCCGCACCCCAGCTCGCATGCGCATGACAACCCGCGGAATCCTGCCATGACCACTGCGCTTTCGCTCACCGCCGCGTCCAAAGTCGCGTCCGCCATGATGGCGCGGTTCATGTGGATGCCGACGCTGCCGCCCACGGCCGAACGGCTGCTGGCGTGGCACCCACAGCCGGTTCCGGTGTTCCCCGCCTGCTGTGGGATCGCGCTGCTGGCCTACAGCCTCGGCCTCCGAAAGCTCCGATGCCGCGCGATCCGCTGGCCGGTGGGACGCTCCCTCGCGTTCGTTGCCGGTCTGAGCAGCGTGGTCGCCGTTACCGGCACCGGCATCGGCGGGTACAGCATGAGGCTGCTCAGCGTGCACATGGTCCAACACATGGTTCTGAGCATGCTGTCGCCGGTCTTGCTGCTGCTCGGCGCTCCCATCACCCTCGCGCTGCGGGCGATTCCTGCAGCCCCACGAGGTCACCGCGGTCCACGGGAAATGCTGCTCCGGCGTGGTCCACAGCCGGGTCGCCCGGGTGCTCGGATCACCACTCGTCGGGCTACCGTTGTTCGTCGCGAGCCTGTACGGGCTGTACTTCACGCCGATCTTCGACGCATTGATGTCCAGCTGGATGGGCCACACCCTGATGCTCGGCCACTTCCTCGCCATCGGCCTGCTGTTCTTCTACCCCATCCTCGCCGTGGATCCCGCGCCCTACCGTCTCGGCCACCCGGTTCGCCTCGCCGGGATGTTCGTCGGCGTACCGTTCCACGCGTTCTTCGGGATTGCTCTCATGATGTCCCGCCAACCGGTGGCCGCGCTTCTTCGCGCATCTGCCAGCCGGCTGGGGAATCATGCCGATCCCGGACCAAACCACTGCCGGCGGAATCGCCTGGGCGTTCACCGAGATCCCGACCGTCCTTGTTCTCCTCGTGGTGTTCGTCGACTGGTGGCGTGCCGACCAGCGGCTGGCACGGCGTCAGGATCGCGCCGCGGACAGGGACGGTGACACGCGGCTGGTCGCGTACAACGCCTATCTCCGCGAGCTCTCCCGGCGCGCTGAGAAAAGGAGCTAGCAGATGAGATTGCTGGGCGGCGCTCTCGCCTGTCTACTCCTGCTCGCCACTCTCGTCTGCTGCGGCAGGAACGACCAGCCGCTGGCCCGGGTGAACGCCACACCGGGATCGGACCTTGCCGGATTCGTTCACATCCCGGGGAAGCCGTTGGGCCCGGCCAAGCTGACCGTCACCTCCATGGACGGCACACCGTGGCGGTTCGACCAGGCCGCCTCAGGCAAGATCACCCTGATCTACTTCGGTTACACCAGCTGTCCGGACGTGTGTCCGACGACGATGGCCGACCTGGCGAACGCCCTGCGTAGGACCCCGAGGAAGGTACGGGACAAGATCGAGGTCAGGTTCGTGAGCACCGATCCCCGCCGCGACACACCCACCCAGATCCGGTCCTGGCTGAGCGCCTTCGACCCGACCTTCATCGGATCCCGGGGACCGATCCGCGACGTCATCTCGGCGGCACGCACGTACGGGATCGGCATCGATCCTCCGCACGTGACCAACGGGGACTACCAAGTGACCCACGGAGCCCAGCTCCTCGTCCTGCAGCCGGGAGGCGGCGAGGTCGGCTATTTCCGGGAACTCGCCGGCGCCGGCGACTACGCCGCCTCGATGACCGTACTCGTCCGCCGGTACGCACATCCCACGAGCCCCGAGAACCGCGAGTCCTGAGCATCGGGACCAAGGAGGCGAACCATGTATGCACGCTCAATGGCTGTCGCGTCGATCTGCCGCGCACTGGTCGCCGCCGCCGCTGCTGCCTGTCTGGCCTCCTGCGGGAGTTCTGCGCCCTCCGCAGTGTGGGTGAGCAAGGGCGACCTGAAGCTGTCGGGCGCATGGGTCGCGGCGACAAAGGCCGGAGCGCCCGACGACAAGCCCGGTTCGGGTGACGGGATGTCTTCGAGGCAGCCGATGAGTGTCGGCTACGCGACCATCAGCGACGTCGGCCGTTCCGATGACACGTTGGTCGGAGTGAGCACGGACGCAGCGGCCAAAGTCCAACTCCACAACACACTCACCAAGAGCAATGGCTCGGCGGGCACCATGGTCCAAGTCCGCGAGCTCAGGATCCCGGCAGGCGGCTCGGCCACCCTGAAGCCCGGCGGATACCACCTGATGCTGATGCAACTCAGACACGACCATGTTGCTGGCAAGAAGATCGACATGAGGTTCACCTTCTCCAGTGGGACGACGATGAACGTCACATTCCCGATCATCGACCGATCCGACCGACCTGGATCAGGCAGCTGAGGAGGACCTGTGGAGAGAAACACTCCTGGAGTTCCGCGCCGACGGTTGCTCGGATGGAGCGGCGCCGCCGCGGTCATGGGAGCCGCGACTGGTGCCGGCACGATCCGCACACTCGACGGCGGAGCCGCAGCCACGACCTCCGCGCCAGCGAGTTCCGCCAAGCAGCGCGACCGCCTGCGCCCCTATGACCGGCGGGTGGCCGGAGGCCGAGTTCCGCAGGGGCTGGCCAGCCGAGTGCCCGCGTTCGGCCAGGTGCTGGCACTGGACCTCAGCCCGCGAGCCAGGCGTTCCTCCGAGACTGCCCGTGGGGCGGCGCGCAGGCTGTTACGCGATCTGACCGCGCTGTCCCGACGCACCGAAGAGGAGGCTGCCAGCGGCTCGACCGGTGCGATCCGGAGCGTCGACGCAGCCGTAGCAGGACTGGACATCCGCCCGGCCAGCCTCCAGGTCACGCCCGGCATCGGCGCCTCCCTGTTGACCTGGTGCGGTCTGCAGCACCTGCGGCCGGCGGCATTCGTGGACGTGCCGTCGTTCGCCAACGAACGCCTCGCTGACCGCATGTCCGGCGGGGACCTGTTGGTGCAGATCGGCGCCGAGGATCCGATGAAACTCGCCGGCGCGGTCCAACAAGTCGGCGCCCTGCTGGACGGGGACGCCGTGGTGCGCTGGTCGCGGCGAGGCTTTCGCTCCACCTCGGTTGGCGCGGAAGACCCCGGCGCCACCACACGGAACCTGATGGGCCACCGCGACGGGACCAACAACCCTGGGCTCGCCACCCCACTCTGGGAGTCGACCGTGCTGGTCAACGACGCGGGCTCATGGATGGACCAGGGCAGCTATCTCGTCGTACGCCAAATCCGCATCGACCTCGGCCGATGGTTCGACCGCCCGACCGACGCACGCGACGGCGTCATCGGACGTCGTACGAGCGACGGCGCGCCCCTGTCCGGCACGCGGGAGACCGACGACCCCGACCTGGACTTGCGAACGAACGGGCGGCCGGTCATCCCGACACATGCCCACATCCGGCAGGCCAGCACTCGCAACACGCGTGGGGCACGCATCTACCGCCGCGGCTGGAACTTTGACGACGGCTGGACCGCGGACGGCAAACGCGACGCAGGACTGCTGTTCCTCGCGTGGCAGTCCGACCTGCGCCGCGGCTTCATCCCTATCCAACAGTCCCTCATCGACGGCAACGACGCCCTCAACGCCTTCACCACCCACATCGGCAGCGCGGTATTCGCAGTCCCCGCTCTACCTGAGCACGGCAACTACGTGGGCCAGGCCCTTCTAGAAGCATGACCGCCGAAACCGAGCGACCTGACGCCTCCTGCCCGCCGACGATGATCAGATCGAGGTGAGACCAGCATGGGAGGGCCGTCATCACTCCTGAAGGCACTCTCCACGCCACCGCACACCTCAACCACTGGCAGCTCGGATGGCTCCTGGGACACCGCTTCCTCATGGTCACCCACAGGGGCCGGCTGACCGGCACAGTCCGCGAGATCGTGCTCGAGGTGGTGCAGTACAACGCGGCCGCAAGGAAAAGCACCGTCGTCTCCGCCTACGGCCCCGACGCCGACTGGTACCGCAAACATCTAGGTCTCCCCGGCGACGCGGATCCAGACGGGCAGCCGCCTCGACTACACCACCCCGCAGCAGCGCTTCCTCGACCCCGACGAGGCCCGAGCGAGCGGGTCGCCCGCGTTCTGCTGGTCCCACCCCTTCGTGGCCCGCCTCGCACCCACCGTCCTCGCCGCCATCGGAGCAGTCGACAGGGGCAGCTCGACCAGTGCGGCCGAGCTACCAGGCCCCATGCCGATGGTCGCGTTTCGCCAGCGGACGCCCTTGCCGTCGCCAGGAAGGTAGACGCCGACGAGGAGCTAGGCGTGTGACGGAGTCAGTACGTGCGCCATTGCGTCGGCAAGTTCCTTGGCATCGTCGATCGACATCAAGTACCCAGGGGTACGACGGTGAGCAATGATGGCGCCGTATGGTCCGCTCGTCCGGCGAAGTGGGAACGCAAAGACTGCCTGGACACCTAGCGCTATCGCAGCCACCGTATAGCTTGGCCAGCGGGCTTGGACTGCCGGCGACGCCAGGGACGGCACCAGGACGGCGGTGTTACGCAGTACAGCCTGCACCCCGGGGCCTTCGGCGACTCGAGACCTAAGGCTGTCGAGCGCTTCGCTGGTGCTGTCCCCGCACCACGCGAGGCGCCACACCATGAGGCCATTGTCGATGTCGGCGAGACTGGCGCAGATGCCGTCGGCGCCAAGGACCTGAGCGCAGACTTCGGGTGAGACCGCGTCAAGTGCCTTGGGCTGACGCTTGTGCAACGGGCGCAGCAGGTCAACCATCGCTGGACTAGGCATGGCGAACCAGAAGCCGCAGAGTGAACACGAATCCGCACGGTCGACCAGCGAGCTTCAGCGACTGCTGAGGATACAACGCTGCAACGTCTGCTTGTGAATCTCGCGTTCGAGATCGCCAGTCACGGCAATCGGCACCGCTGTTTGCGCGTGCCGGAATCTTATGCAAATCGGTCAGTATATGGCCCTGCCAGCGGCTACGGGCCGTTCTGACACGACCGCGGCTACTACCGCCAGCATCGACCATGAACCAACCTGGCTGAACTCTGACGATTGGCCGATTCACGGGAAGTCCTCTTGTCGCGCTTCACATGTCTCGCCGACCAGACTTCCCGGCACACCAGGGCAAGTCTACTGGCGGGGCACACCGGCTGCCTAGGGACCAGAACTTCCAGGTCGTTGGAGGCAGTAAGCCCTGGTTGGAGTAATGGCTCGTGTGATCGTCCCCTGGCCGGGCACGCCACCATCGGGACCTAGCAGGTCGACAACCTCAAGATCCTGCGGCGAGCTTCGTCAGCGCCCACTCGCCCGCGCTGACCGCGCTCCCTCCGGATGATCCGACCTTCCAGGGAAGGGTCGACGATGGTCTCTTCGCTGAGCATCACAAGAGCCCGTGTCGGCTGGGCTGACTCTCCGGGCTTCATGGTCAAGGCAGATCCCGTACGCCGCAGTGACATGGCTTCCATAAACACAACGGATCATCGCGGTCGCGAGCCGGGGATCAACTCGCTCGGGTCAGCGTGACGAATGCTACTGGCGGGAACTGGTCGGCCCGCATCCCCATGACGTTCGTCTCGCACGTGGTGAGCGCGTCCCGCACGTGGCAGGGGTTCGACTCGCCTCGCACCTGCGTGGGCAATGTGCCCAGGAGTGGTGCCGATACCAACTTGACGAACGACCGCGAGAATGCCGCGAAGTAGTCCCCCGGAGCCAGTTGGACCTCATTGCGCTCGTCCTCCTCAAACTGGTAACACCGCGTCGCACCGGAGTCTGGAATGTGCACCGCTGGCGGCGCCAACCTGCCTGCGAACTCCACCATCCCGGATGGATGCAGGTCGAGCAGGGACAGGCTCGGCCCTGGCTTCCGATTGCCGAACTGTCGGATCGCTAGCAGCTTCAGCGCTCCTAGAGATTCCCGTGTCGACATCCCAGCCGCTAGGAGCCGCGCTGCAGCGGTACGTGTCTGCGCCGGGAGGCCGACGGGCAGGCCTCGGGTCCCTGGCTCGGCCAGGAGAATCCTCGTGCGTCCCGCCCAACTGACCTGGACGGCTACACCATGCCGCCACGTCGTCAGGCACGCAGACCAACCTCCGTCCGCCAACCGGACACATGAACCGTGGCGGCAGGCCCTCTGATCGTCGAGGTGCTGCACCGTACTCATCGATGTCTCTCCGACTTCGCGACAGTTGGTTGTCTGCGTCCGGCCCGGCCAACCGGCCAACACCAGGACCCCCCTCCTCCTGCTGCAGCCTGGGTGGGCACGGTCGACCGGGCCCGACGCCCCGGGCCCCTCGCGCGGCGACCCATACTTAGCCTTCCAAATCCCCATGACGGACAACGCGACGGTTTCTTTGAGATCTCATGACGAACAGTCCGTCCCGCCGCTCACCCTCGGCGCCAACAGGCCAGTCCGGGTCGAGCCGCCAGGAGCCGCCAACGGACCGTATACCGGCCGCCCTCAGGAGCCAGCCCGCATCGGGCCGCGCGATCTCACGTGGACTCCTCGACGCTGAAGACCAGGTGCAGCCCGGTGTGGCGGAGGAGGTCAAGCGTCCGGCGATTCGGCCTACGGATGATGACGCCGCCGCCGCGGGACCGGCATGCCCGATGGGTACTCAGAAGGCAGGCCAGGGCACTGGACGACAAGAGCTCCACCCGCGACACGTCGACCACCACGTTCCGTGCGCCGTCGACGATCAGGGTGTGTAGCTCCCAGCGGAGTTCCGGAATCCCGTCCGAGAGGGACTCCTCGCTGAGGATCACCAGCGCCCAGTTCGCGAGAACGGACTCTCCGGGCTTGGGTTCCACGTGTCTTCCCCCGTTCACCGATGGAGTCGTCTTCTGCATCTCCCACCGGAAGACCGCCTTCCGCGGCCATCTCCACGATTCCTGGGGAAGGTTGAAGTCGCAGGTGCGGCTGGTTTGCGATCTCATGACGAAATCGGCTGTCCCCAGACGCGAGTAGCGGCCCCACGGGTCGGGTTTGGCACCATGTCAGCATGCTGCCGCGCGTGCTCGTTCTGGAGGACGACGACCGGATCAGGTCCGTCCTTCGATTCGGCCTCGAAGAGGAGGGTTATCAGGCGCTCGAGGCAGCGACCGCCGAGACCGCCTTGAGAAGGCTCCAGGCCGAGCGGCCGAATCTGATGATCGTCGATCTGATGCTGGGCGGAATGGACGGTTTCTCCTGTATCCGTGAGGTCCGCCGTTCGAGTGACATCCCGATCATCATCGTCAGTGCCAGAGCGGATACCCACGACATCGTGGCCGGACTCGAGGCAGGAGCCGACAACTACGTCACCAAGCCCTTCCAGATCAAGGAGATCACCGCGCGGCTGCGTGCGCTCCGGAGGCGAGCACGGCCCGCTGGGTCCGATCTACCCGAAGACATCGTTCTCGACTCGAGCCCCACCCACCGCCTGGTTCTGTCCCCCGCCCGCGGGACGCTGAGTTGCGGAAACCAGGACGTCCACCTCACGCTGACCGAGTTTCGCCTGCTGAGCGAGCTTGCCAACCCACCGGGTCGGGTGCTGAGCCGGCAGGCGCTCCTGGAGTCGGTCTGGGAGCACGGCTTCTTCGGTGACGACCGCATCGTCGATGTCCACGTGCGGAGACTGCGCACCAAGATCGAGAAGGACCCGGCGTCTCCACGCTTGGTCGTAACCGTACGAGGACTCGGCTACCGACTGGACCCGACGTGAGAGAGCTGCTACGGCCCCTCGGGCTCCGCGGCCGGGTGGTCTTCGCGTTCGGAGTCGGAGCGCTCGCTGTCACCGTCATCTTCGCCGGCTCGACCTACCTCTTGGCGGTGAACTACCTCCTCAGCCAGCGCGTGGATGCTGCCACCAGACAGTCCTACCTCGATGCCAGGTTCGTTCGAGCACGGCTCGAGACGAACGGTGCAGACATCCCATCGATCCTGACCGCGGCGGACCCGACCGCCGGCGGCGAAGTGGTCGTCCGCGCGCGGAACAGCTGGTACTCCTCGTCCCTCGACGTGGGCAAGGATGCCGTTCCGTCCGCCCTACGCAGCGAGGTAACGGCCGGGCGCGCCGCCTCGATGCGGGTACGCCTCGACAGCGCGACACGACTCGTCATCGGTATCCCGCTACCGGCCGTCGACGCGGAGTTCTACGAGATCGTGCCCCTGGACGAGCTTCGTGAGACGCTCCGCATCCTTGGCTTCGTCCTGGTTGGAGGCGCCGTGGTCGCGGCTGCTGCCGGTGCCGCCCTCGGCGTCTGGGCGAGTCGTTCCGTTGTCCATCCGCTGAACGAGGTCGCGAGCACGGCTGCGCAGATCGCCGCCGGACAGCTGGACAGCCGACTGGCACCGACCCGCGACCCCGACCTCGCCGCCATCGTCGGCTCGTTCAACAGCATGGTCGACACGCTGGAACAACGCATGCGGCGGGACGCCCGCCTCGCCGCAGACGTCAGTCACGAGCTTCGATCCCCACTGACCACACTGGTGGCCAGCGTGGACGTTCTCAACCGGCACCGGACCGAGCTATCGACACGCTCCCAGCAAGCGTTGGATCTCGTGGTCGAGGAGCTTCAACGGTTCCGGCACCTGCTGGACAACCTGCTCGAGCTGGCCCACGTCGAAACAGGTTTGGATCTACGCACCGGCCACCCGGTGCGGATCGGCGAACTGGTGTCTCACGCACTCACCCGGTCAGGCCGCTCGCCCGACCTCCTGTCGGGAGAACTCGACCAGTGGATCAGCGCCGACAAGCTCCGACTGGAGCGCGTGTTCACCAACCTGTTCGAGAACGCCGACCGGCATGGCGAAGAACTGGTCTCCGTCACGCTCGTCGCCGAGGAGGACCATGCCGTCGTGCTCGTCGACGATGCGGGACCAGGCATCTCGCGCGATGACCGCGAGCACATCTTCGAACGCTTCGCCACTGGGTCAGCCCCGCGCGGGTCATCGGCGGGAACGGGCCTCGGCCTGGCGCTTGTACGAGAAACAGTCTCCGCGCACGGCGGCGCCGTCTGGTGCACCGAGGGTCCCGCCGGTGGCACGCGGTTCGTCGTCTCGCTTCCCCGGGTGGACCCATGAAGTACCGGACAGTTCTCGCCCTGGTTCTACTCATGGTCACCGCATGTGGTGTTCCCAGTCAGGACCGGCCGACCGTCATCGAGTCGACAACTGTGCCGTTCGGTCTGCTCCAGGCAGCAGGCGATGAGCCCGGACCTCAGACGGACGACGGCCGGGTCGTGCGAGCGCGCGTCTACTTCGTGCGGGACGACGCGCTGGTCGGGGTCGACCGCGCTCTACCTGTCCGCCTCACCAAGCATCGAGCATCAGCCGTCATGACGATCCTCATGTCCGGACCCGACCCCACAGAACAGGTCCGCGGACTCGGCACCGCCATACCTCCCACTCTCCGGCTCAAGATCCAAGCAGTGAGGGGTCCGCTCGCCGTCATCGACCTGGCCGGCGACTCCGCCCGCGTCACCGCAGCCGAGAGTCCGCTCACGATCGCGCAGATCGTCCTTTCGGTCACGTCGCTACCCGGCATCGACGAGGTCCGGCTGACCCGGGACCACGAGCCCTTGGATGCACCACGAGCCGATGGATCGTTGACCGCAAAGTCGCTCACCGCCGAGGACTACCAAAGCTTGCGAGCAGACTGGACACAACCGTCCTAGTACCGCCAGATCCCTACGGCCCCGAGGACGTTAGAGCAGGTAGCGGAGCCAGAGGTAGGGCATGGCAAGTGTGATGGTGATGGCGGTGATGATCAGGCCGTAGCGGGTGAATTCCCAGAAGGAGATGGGTCGGCCGGCCTTCTCTGCGATGCCGAGCATGACGACGTTGGCGGATGCGCCGATGGCGGTGGCGTTACCGCCGAGGTCGGCCCCGAGGGCAAGGGCCCACCACAGGACCTGGCTGCGTTCGCTCCGTCGTTGGCGGTGACGAGTTCGGCGACGATGGGGGACATCGTGGCGACGTACGGAATGTTGTCGACGATCGCCGACAACGCTGCGGACGCCCAGAGCAGGACCATGGTGGCCAGGCCGAGCCTGTCCTGCATGGCGTCGGTGGCGGCGCTGGCGATCGTGTCGATGACGCCGGTGGCGACGAGTCCGCCGACCATGACGAACAGGCCGGCGAAGAACGCCAGGGTAGGCCACTCAACGTCATGCGCGACCTCGCCGGCATCCAGTCGGGACAGGCCGAGCAGGCTGAGCCCGCCGACCAGGGCCACCACCGAGGGCTCCAGGTGCAGCACGGTGTGGGTGACGAACGCGACCAGCACCACGGCAAGGACGGCGAGCGAGACCAGCAGGAGTCGGATGTCACGGATCGCGTCCCGCTCCCGGAGTTCCATCACCGAGTCCACCCGGTCGGCATCGACGGTGAACGCGGAACGGAACAGCCAGCGGCACAGGCCGATGAACACGACCAGGACCACGACGACGAACGGGGCCAGGTGGATCAGGAAGTCGTTGAACGACAGGCCCGCACGCGGGAGGCGATGATGATGTTGGGCGGATCGCCGACGAGGGTCGCGGTTCCGCCGATGTTGGAGGCCATCACCTCCGCGATCAGGAACGGCGCGACCGGCACCGCGAGCCGCTCGCAGACAAGGAAGGTCACCGGTGCGACCAACAGCACGGTGGTGACGTTGTCCAGCGCCGCCGAGGCGACGGCAGTGACCACGACCAGGATGACCATCACTCGAAACGGCTGGCCGCGTGCCCGTTTCGCCGCCCAGATCGCGAGGAACTCGAACAGACCGGTGCGTTTGAGCACCGCGACGATCAGCATCATCCCCAACAGCAGGAACAGCACGTTCCAGTCGATGCCGGCGTGCTCGGAGAAGAACGCGTGTTCGGGATCGGTAATGCCCAGGACCAACATGACGCAGGCGCCACCGAGAGCCGCAGCCAGACGATGGACCCACTCGGTCGCAATCAGCACATAGGCCAAGGCAAAGACCGCGACCGACAGCCAGGCAGTGGCCGTCACGAGGCAAGCATCCTGTCCATCAGCGCATCCAGCGTGACCACGCCGGTCAGCGCACCGCCGCGGTCGGCGACGGCGACCAACGGGCTTCTGGTTCGCGCCATCAACGCGGCGATCTCCAACACCGTGGCGTCGGAATCGACCACGGGAAGCTCCCGATGCTGGCCCGGGAGACACTCGCGGACGGTCCGGCCGTCCAACCCACGAAGGAACACGTCCGCATGTGCCTCGTCGACCACACGGGCCAGCGCCGGGTCGTCCTGACAGTAGGCCGGGACACCGAGCCGGAGCACCTGCGTGCCCGGCAGCACCGTCACCGGCCTGCCGTCTGAGTCCACCACCACCAAGCCGGGCAGGTTCTCCCCCGCCAGCAGCCGCGCCGCATCGATGGCCGGCGTGTCCATGCCGACGGTGGGAAACTCCCCCGCCAGATCGCGTGCCCTCATCAGAAGCTCCCCTGGTTCAGACGTCACTCATCACAACGCCGACCAGACTTCCCGGCACACCGGTGAGCACCCTACCCCACGCCGATAGCCCGACCGACCTGGCAACAACCCGAGACGCGTCCCCGGATAGCGACAGCGTGTGCAGTGCCTGAAGAACGGAGTGAGGGCCGCGTCCGGGACAGTCGGCTCACTGCGCGATGTCACCTCTTCGGCTAGGACTCACCGAAGCCACCTCAGGACTTGTGGAAATCGACGGCGATGTCTGAACGACCGGTCTGGTGCAGGTTCTTGATCAGCACAGTCGACTTCCCGCCCAGCGAGGCAGCCAGGTAGCGGTCGATCACCGGCAGCCGCGCAAGGCGCAGCATCGCTCGGCGTACCCGAAGCTGCCACAACGAGGACGGCAAGAACCATCGGGCAGCAGCACGGCCGGACCTCTGCTTCTCCTCGACCACCGGCCGCCACAGCCGTTCGTACGTCGTAAGCGCCTCGTCGATCGACGGCGCCCGGGCAAGCTGGTCGGCCAGCACGTACGCGCCAGCGATCCCCAGAGAAGCACCCAGACCCGCGAGCAACGACACTGCGTAGCAGGCATCTCCGACGAGTACGACCCGCCCTCTGCTCCAGCTCGCCATCTCGATCTGCGCCACCTGGTCGTAATAGATCTCCGCCGACGGCGGGCACTTCTCCAACGCCTCGGGCGCCACCCAGCCCAGCCCGCCGTAAGCATCGCGGACCGCCGACCGGAGATCGTGCGGTAACGCCGGATCCGGAGCGCGGTGGACTCCGAAGGTAACCACACGGCCGTCGCGTAGACCGTAGAAACCCATCTGCCTGCCAACCGTGTCCGTGAGGCACGCCCGGCCCTGGATCTCCGCGTGGA
This sequence comes from uncultured Actinomycetota bacterium, assembly GCA_963721745.1. Classification (GTDB taxonomy): domain Bacteria; phylum Actinomycetota; class Actinomycetes; order Propionibacteriales; family Actinopolymorphaceae; genus Thermasporomyces. Next base: position 694,936 of record CAVRKO010000015.1, read on the forward strand.
TCCGCGGGGCGTCGAACATGAACGCCGCTGTGTGAAAGCCCAGATAGCGCAAGAACTGTGGCTCGGCTCCGAAGACCAGTCGCCGCACGGTCGAGTGGACGCCGTCGGCGCCGACCAGGAGGTCTCCCTCCAACTCCGCACCGTCGGCGAGCCTGACCCGGACACCCTTTCCGCTGTCCTCCACCGCGGCGGGACCGGTGCCGAACCGTAGGTCGACCTTCGGCGGCAGGTGATCGCGCAAGACCTGTTCTAGGTCGGGCCGCATCAGATCAAGCAGCGGCCCGCTGGCGAACTGCTCCGGGCGCACACCAGCCCGTCGGCGACCCTTCTCGTCGACGAAGGAAGCCTCCTCGACGTGGTAGGCGACCTCCCTGATCGCGGGGAGCAGTCCCATCGCCTCAACCGCGTCATAACCCGGACCGAAGAAGTCGATCATGTATCCCTGCGAGCGCGGACCGGATGCGCGTTCCAGCAGCACGACCTCGCCGCCGAGGACGGCAATCTGGTTTGCCAGCGCCAGACCAGCGATCCCAGCGCCGCAGACCACGACCTTCACAGGCGTACCTCCTTCCTCATGTCTGCTCGACGAGCCGGCGCAGCACGGCCGCCGAGGTCCCCGCTGCCGCTCTCGTGCCCAATCCGCGGTGCAGGAGCAGACCATCCAAAGCAGCTACCAGGACAGCGGCGGTCTCGTCGGGCCACACGACCCCGCGCTCGCCCAGCCAGCGAGCGAGTCGGTGGCGAAAGCGCTCCACCTCACCGGCGATCTCGTCACGCAACGACTCGTCCCGAGTCGCCGCCAGATAGGCCTCGATGGAGAGCAGGGATACCGGGTCGGTTCCGGTGTACTGCTCCACCGCCGCGACCATCGCCTCGACCGCTTCCGCGGGCGTACCCGCGTCGGTCAGAAGGGCCTCCACCTCGCCAACAACACGGCGGATCACGCCGATGACAGCTTCATTCAGAAGCGCTGGAAGGGAGGGGAAGTGGTAGTGCACCACACTCGGCGAGACTCCGGCGCGTTCGGCGAGGACCCGCGTGCTGACCGCCGTCCAGCCGCGCTCAGGAATGAGTTCAGCCGCCGCGGTCAGGAGCTGCTGGCGCACCTCACGCCCACGGGCCGCCCCTGGCGAGGTCAGCGCTCCCACCTCCGATCATTGCTTCAGGTCAACCGTCCAGGTCGATCGTACTGTACAACCGTCCTGATGGTACGGCCCGGGATGCCAGCCCGTTCTGGCCACCCATCGGCATCGCGGTCACCGCCCGACTCCTCGTCGGGCGCCGTGCCGTGTCGGAATCTTCGCCGGCATGGTGATGATCAACCTCATCACAGCAGGTGAGTGTTCCGGTTGCGGCGTGGGCGACGCAGGCGCCCATGCCCAGATGTCGGATGCGTGGTGGCGTCCTAGCCGTGGCTGCGTTCGGGCGCGATCCAGCCGGGTCAGCTGATGATCACGTCGGTGCTGGTCATCCGGGTGAGACCAGCGGTGGCGGCGGCGGTCCAGCCAGCTCGGCTGTCACGATAGGCCGATGAGCCTCGAGCGGCGCGCACTGCGAGAAGAACTGCGGCGGCAGATGCCGGCGTATATCTCTGCGGCGGTTCGCTACCAGGTCGCGATCGCAAATCAGCTCCAGATGCCGGTAACCGATGTGCACGCGATAGGCGCCCTGATGGAATTCGGCCCGATCGGGGTCGGTCGGCTGGCCGAACTGATGGGCATGACGACCGGCGCGACGACCCGGCTGGTTGATCGCCTGGAGCGCGCGGGATACGTGACTCGCAAGCCGGATCGGGAGGATCGGCGCAGGGTGGCCATTCACCTTGTGGAAGACCGAGTCGCCGAGATCGGCCGTCACTACGAGCCAATGGGCGAGCGCTGGCTGCAGCAGGTCGAAGGCTACTCCGACGACCAGATGCGGTTCCTGGTCGAGTTCTTGCGCACCGGCCGCGAGCACGCGCTGGCCGAGACCGCTGCCCTTCGCGCGGTAGGCCGCGCCCACGGCAGCAAGCGGCGACGCCCGACTGAGGATCAGGGCGCACCCTGACTTATCCCGGATTACTGCTCCGTGCAGTAGCTGCACCATGCATCTAGATGGTTTCCTGGACGGCGTCGCTAGCCCGGAAGGAGCGCCCGATCATGTCCAGCGCAGCCGCCCAGATCTCACGTACGAATCAGCTCGCACGGTTGGTGCCGGTGATGGTGTTCACCATCGTCGTCACCGGCTGGTTCAACCTGTCCGAACTCATGCCGGCGCCGCTGGCGCTCGCACTCGCTGCCGGCTGGGGAGCCGCTATCGGATCGCTCGGCCTCTGGATCCGCAGCAAAGCACGGCTCGGTGCCTGGCTCGAGGACGGCTTCGTCTCCCTCGCTGCCGTCGGCTTCGCGTTCGCCGGCTGCGGCGGCCTGATGGCAATCCTGATACTGGACGGAGCCATGGACAGCTCCTCATTGACCGGCCAGACGCTGGAAGCCACGTTCCTGCCGTCGATCCCGTACTACATCATCGTCAACTCGATCCTTGAACTGCTGGTAATCCCGATCGTGATCGCGCTGAGCTGGCGTCCCGGCATACGCCGCGTCCTCGTCCTAGCGGCGGTCAGCCTGTACTTCCTGATGCGGGTGTGGACCTACCTGGCCTTTGTCCCCAATCGCATGGGCTGGGCAGAGTCCGACCACACCACCCAAGTGCTCAGCGCAGCAGAACGCCACCAGGCTGCCAATGACCTCATGCTCAACGACCCGCGCTGGATCATGCTTCTGGCGATGTTCGGGATCCTCCTCATCGCCGCACACCTCTCCCGAATCCGGGACCTGGTCCGCCCGACAACCGGTTGAACGGCGAGCCCGGGATCCCGGCCATCACCGCAGACTTGAAGGGCCGGACGGCAAGGAAGGTTTCTTGAGGACGGCGAAGGCGCTCCTTGGATTCAAGCCACCAGTCCGTCGGTGGTGGGACTGGCCGTCTTACGGCGCCTCTTGGCGCCCCTCGCGAGGCGCAGCTTGCAACACGACGCGCCGCTGCGCGACTGCACGAACGGCCAACGGCATCGTCGAGGCGGTGACACCGTGACCGACGACCAGCGCCGCGCGATCGCCGCGATCCGCCGCGCAACCCGGCGGATACTGCGAGGGTCACATCCGCTGCCTGCCCTGCGTTGCCCGCGGCATGGACGTCGGGCTCGACCTGGGAGTGATGCGGTTCCTGACCGGCTACCAGGAGACTCTCACCGGCCTATCCCAGTCCCGCCGAGGCCGCGTTCTACTGTGGCTGGCTGGTCGGCGGTGGGGTCGGGCCTGATCGGACGCTGGCCGTCGTGAACTCGCTGGACGAGCGGACCTCGTTGTTGACCTGGCGCCACACGCGTGGCGGCTACATCAGCGGATGCACTTTGCCTAGCCTGTTCATGTCGGCCTTGGAGAATGCTCCCTCTGGGAGTAGCCGAACGCCCTGGGTCTCGAATGACGGCAGGATGTGTAGGACGGTCATTGAGCCTTTCCGCTCAGGGTGGCTGCGAATGCAAAGATCACCCTCGATGAACACGGTGTAGATGTCGCGATCATCTGGCGGGAGCGGAGGGGCATCTGGCCCGCCTTGAATGGCTGTGCGGACCGCGTGGTAGCTGCACAGCAATACCTGCATGAAGGTCGCCGTTCCGGAAATGTTCTCCCGCAGCCAGCTCTCCACGACTTGGCGGATGCGGTTCAGGTCAGCCTGTGAGATGTGCCTGGGCTGGGAGGGATCTGGCATGGGCCTAGGCTAGTTCCGTGTTTGGATTTGGTGGCCTCAGCCCTGGCCGGCCATGACTCTCCCCGACTTCCTCCTAGCCCGGGCTGACGAGGACGAGCAGCTGGCCGACAGCAGGTTGGGTCGTGTTGGCGACTTGCTCGGTCTTAGCCTCGGCCGCAGGTCCGTGGAGCAGGTCCTGGCGCAGTGTGAGGCTATCCGGCTCGTTGTGCGGGAGTACCAGGGTCATGTCGCGCGTGGCCCGCTCCGGCCGGATGACGAGGAGTCGGTTAAGAGCCATCGCGGGATCGTCGATGCACTGGAGACGTCGATGCGCGCTCTCGCTCTGCCGTACGCCGACCATCCTGACTTCAAGCCGGCGTGGAAGCCGTGACTCTCGTGGAGTTCCTGCTGGCGCGTATCGCGGGGGACGAGCAACGAGCGACGCCTGTCGAAGAGTCCGGCCCGCAGCTGACACCGAACCCCAATGACCCAGGGAACCGCCGGATCGTGTCCACGCCGAGTCGATGGCCCGCGATGATCACGGTGTTGTGGGAACGCCGGCCGCTGTAGAGCCCGCCGGAGATGACCTTGCCATGAGCCTGGAGAGTCAGCCCTGTCGTCCTGGGCTCTTGTGATGCTCAGCGAAGAGACCGTCGTCGACGGACTACCCGAGCTCCGATGGGAGCTGCACAACCTTGTCCTGGACGGCGCGAGGCACATCATCATCGACCTCTCCCGGGTGGAGCGGCTGTCTTCCAGTGCCGTGGCCACGCTGCTCAACGCGCATGGCGCCTGCCGGGCACGGGGGTGGCCGACTCGTTCTTCGAAACCCGAACCGTCGGTCCCGCGATCTCCTCCACCACACGGGCATTCATCGAGTTCTTGCGGTGGAAGACACGCCCTGACCTCCCTGACTTCGGGCAACCCATACTCACGTCCCTGCCCCTGAAACGGCTCACCGTGCGCCGTCAAGGAGGACGACGGCCGCCAGCCATGGATCGACACGGGCGCGGGTTGCCTGGAAGCCTCTTCGCGTAATGGTGCTGCTATCTTTAGCACTATGTTGCTCTCCCTCGATCTGGACGACCCACATCCACTACACGTGCAGGTTGGAGCGGCGGTCCGGCGGTCGATCGCAGGTGGTGAGATCGCCCCGGGCGACCGGTTGCCATCCGCGCGCGATCTGGCCGCCGCCCTGGGGATCAACGCCAACACCGTCCTGCGGGCATTACGCGATCTCCGTGACGAAGGTGTTGTGGAGTTCCGCCGCGGCCGCGGCGTGACGGTTGTCCGTCCGCCGGACGCACGTGCCGCGCTCCTGCCCGCGGTGCGTGACCTGCTGGCCGAGGCCGAACGGTACGGCTGGAGCCCACTCGATGTTGTCGAGCTGATCAGGGAGTCGACATGACGTTTCGATCCAGGTTTTTCGTTGCCACGTCAGGGTGGACACTCCTAGTGGCTGCGCTCGCCCTCGGGATCGTTCTCATCCCGGCCGGTCGCCTCCCCCATCCCGTCGCCAGCCACTGGGGGCCCGGCGGTCGTCCCGACGATGCAATGTCGCTCGGGGTCCTCCTCGCGGTCGTCCTCGGCATGTGGGGTGTCATCGCCGGCACCGTTCTCGCGCTGGCGGTCAGGGGCGATGCCGTACGTCGTGGATTCGCTCGTGTCTGGCTTGTTGCGGCCTTGGCCTGGGGTGGTGGCTTCGTCATTGGTCTGGCGGCCCTGACGGTCTGGGCCAACCTAGACGTACTGGACTGGCGGGCGGCGCGGTCGCTGTCCTGGCAGGTCGTCGTGGTGATCGTCGGCTCGTTCGCCCTGGGTGCGGTGGGTTGGCGCCTCGGCCGGTACGGTCCGGACGAGCCACCGACTCGGCCCGCGCGCCGCGCGCCGTTCTTCGCGCCGCGGACGGGCGAGCGCGTTGTCTGGGTCTCGGATTCGGCCAACCAGACGCTCCTCGGCCTGTGCGCGTGCTTTGTCGTCCTCGCCGCCGCACTGGCTGTCCTACTGGTGGCTGGTCTCCCATCGTGGCTGTGGATCGCCGTCGCCACGTTCGCTGCGATCGGAGTCGCCGGGGCCTCCGTCTCGTCCGTCGGCGTGCAGGTCACCGAAGCCGGCATGGCGGTCGCCTATGGCCCTTTGCGCTGGCCCGTCCGCCGCTTTGCACTCGAACGGATCGAGGATGCGTGGGTCGAGGACCGCTGGCCCGCCAACGTCGGCGGCTGGGGTTACCGCGGACTTCCGGGTCGAGCGACGGTCATGGTGCGTGGCGGGGAGTGCCTCGTCGTCCACCTCCGTACTGGAGGCACTCTCGGTGTAAGCGTCGACGACGCTCGCCGCGGCGCCGCTCTTCTGAACGGGCTGCTCTGCACGCAGACTCGATCATGACCACTGATCGGAGGCGCCCGCCCGAACGTACAAAGGAGATTGCACGAACGCCAGCCGTGTCCCGCGCCGGACAGGTGCGCGTCGTCACTGAATCAACGACACCTCCCTCAACCTTTTGGTGACGCCCGACGATCAACCGGGACTGTCCGGATCTTTGTGGGTGAGGCCGGTGATCGCCTTCTAGTTTCCGGTGATCCGCTCGCCGTAGTAGAGGGCGAGCGCGTTGAGCGCTTTCTTCCATCCGGTGGTCTTGCCGGTGACGTTAGCCCGGTTGGGCCGTGGGCTGCGAATCACCAGGTAGAGCACCTTGAGTGCGGCCTGCTCGCCAGGGAAGTGCCCGCGCCGACGGGTGGCGTGGCGGAACCGTGCGTTGAGTGACTCGACCGCGTTCGTCGTGTAAACGATGCGACGTACCTCCGGCGGGAACGCCAAGAACGGCGTGAACTGCTCCCACGCCGATCGCCACAGCTTAATGATGACCGGGTAGCGCTGGCCCCAGGCTGCTTCGAACTCGTCAAAGCGGGTCTGTGCGGCCTCGATGGTGGGCGCGGTGTAGATGATGCGCAGCGACTTGGTGATCGGCCCCCAGTGCGCTTTGGAGGCATACCGCAGCGAGGCGCGAACCAGGTGCACCACGCACAACTGCACGGTGGCCAGTGGCCAGATCTCGGTGACCGAGTCCGGCAGAGGCTTCAGCCCGTCACAGGCCACGATGCACACGTCCTCCTCGCCGAGACCACCCTGGAACCCGTTTCCGGGCAGGTGGGTCCGCTGGCCGCAGATGTCCATCAGGTCGATGGCCCGACCGCGGGCAAGGCGTTCCGGAGCCAACTACCGGTGAGCGTCCACGATGGGTCGGGGACGCTGGTGTTTATCCCGGTCTCAGTTCGGCGGGAACGACTCGGAGTCCTCGCGGTGAGACTCGATCGGGAGCAGCCTGACAACTGGAGCGATCTGCGGCTTGTGGCCCAACTGCTTGGCTACGTCATAGCCGAAGCGCGCCGGTACACGGATCGATTCGAACGGGTTCGCCGGCGCCGCGACCTCCAACTCCCTGCCGAGATCCAATGGGAGTTGCTTCCGGTGCTCGCCTACCGGGATCGGACCCTGTCCATCGCCGGGAATCTCGAGCCGGCCTATGAGATCGGCGGGGACAGCTTCGACTACGCCGTCGACCGGGGTTTCGTCACCACCACCGTCAACGACGCCATGGGCCACGGCCTTCGGGCAGCACTGATGGCAAGCCTGACAGTGTCGACCCAGCGCAACATCCGCCGGTGTAACGGCGGACTTCGCCAACAGGCCGAAGCGGCCTCAGCTCGCCTGGTGGAGCAGTTCGGCGAGAACGCCTTCGTCACCAGCCTCATGGTGCACCTGGACACAACCACCGGCGAAGCGCATGCCATCAACGCCGGACACCCGCCAGCTCTCATCCTGCGGAAGGGGGAAGTAGTTCCCCTTTCCCTTCCCCCCGATCCACCGCTTGGCGTCGAGTCTGGCTACGACTACACCCTGCACAGGGTAGACATCCATCCCGATGACAGGCTGCTCCTGCTCAGCGACGGCATCGTGGACGCAAGAGCCGAGGACAGCTCCGTGAACCGCACTGGGTCTGATGGAGGCTCTGGTCATTTGATTTCAACCAGGGTCTGATCGCCCTGCTGGGTAGCGTAGAACGTTCGCTCGAACTCGGTCGGCGGTAGGTCACCGAGGTAGCCGTGCAGCCGGCTGATGTTGTGCCAGTGCGCCCAGCTGAGGGTGGCGAGTTCGACGTCGTCGACGGTGCGCCATGGTCCCGGCCGGGCCGGTCCGCGGATGAGCTCGGCCTTGTAGTAGCCGTTCACAGTCTCGGCGAGCGCGTTGTCGAAGCTGTCGCCGACGGTGCCGATCGAGGGCGCCGCGCCGAGCTCGGCTAGTCGTTCTCCGTAGCGCACGGACGTGAATTGACTGCCTGCATCGGAGTGACACCGCAGCCCGGTCAGCTGGGTGCCGCGCGACCAGCGGGCCATCTCCAGGGCGTCGAGGACCATCTCGGTACGCATGTGCGAGGTGACCCGCCAGCCGACAATCATCCGGGAGAACGCGTCGATGATGAAGCACACGTAGGCGATGCCTGCGAACGTCGGCACGTAGGTCAGGTCCGTGACCCACAACTGGTTCGGCCCGGTCGCGGTGAAGTCCCGCTTGACCAGGTCCGGGTGCCGCGCCGCCTTGTCGTCGCGACGGGTGGTCCGCACCCGCCTGGTGCGCACCACTCCCTCGATGTCCTCAGCACGCATCAGCCGGGCAGTCTGGTCCCTGCCGATGTCGTGCCCGGCCCGCCTTGCGGCCTTCCACAGCTTCCGCGCCCCATAGACCCGGTAGTTGTCGGCCCACAGCTGCCGCAGCACCGGCCGGAGCTCGGCATCGCGCTGCGACCGGGCCGACGCAGGCCTGGTCTTGGCGGCGTAGTAGGTGCTCGGAGCCACCTGCAGCCCTGCCCGAGTCAGGATGGTGCAGATGGACTCGACTCCGAGCTCGCGGCCGTCGACGACCTGGTGCCGGTTGGCGTCGATGAAGGCGACTACCTCTTGTGTTGGCGGTCGAGCTCCGCCCCGAAGAAAGACGCCGCCCGCTTGAGAATCTCGTTCGCACGACGCAGCTCGCGGTTCTCCTGCTCCAGCTCCTTGATCCGCTTCGCCTCCGCGGTTGTCACACCGGGGGCGTGACCCTCGTCGATGTCGGCCTGCTTGACCCACTGGCGGACCGACTCCACCCCGTAGCCCAGCTGGGTCGCGACCCGCTGCACCGTCCCATGCTCGGTCCCGAGCTCTGCTCGCAGCGTGCGGACCATCCGCACCGCCGCGGCCTTCTCCTCCGAGCTGTAGCGCCGCGTCTGCGGCTTCCCAGGCACTTGATCCTTCGGCATAGCCCCATCCTCGTTCCCAAGGTCACGAGCCTCCATCAGACCCAGTGCGGTTCACCGATCACTTCGGCAGCTCGCGAGTAGCCGCCGCCCTTGCCGATTCCCAAGCACAAGCTCCCACCGAACTGGTGCGACTGATCACGTCCCGCGTGATGGACTATTGCAACGGCAGGCTGCGGGATGACGCGACCGCCGTCTGCCTGGATTGGTTCGGCTGACCATCCGTCAAGATGTGCCAAACGCTTGCGATCACTGTGGACTTCATCGATGCGCCCAAGGTCCGGCTCCGAGTGGCATTGTTATTGGAGCTGCCGGCCCGACGGTGTGGAGGGTCAGAGAAGCTCAACCCAGACACACTTTCCGCCATGTCCGTTGTCCGTGACTCCCCACCGGGAACTGAGCCGCCGAACGACGTGGAGGCCGCGGCCGGTTTCGGCATCAAGATCAAGTTCTCTCGCCACCGGGGTGATGGCCGAGCCGTCCGAGATAGCAATGTACAGCCCGCCGTGCTGGTCCGCGCGGACCAGCAGGTGGAGAGCATCGCCAGGGCCACCATGCTCGACAGCATTGCTGACCAGTTCAGAGATGACCAGGCGGGCATCGTCGGCCAGCAGATCCAGGTGCGGTTCGCTCCAGGCAAAGAGAAGACCGTCGAGGATCCTACGGGCAGCCCTTGGCGCGAGGACTGTGGATGGTAGATCCATCTGTGCCCACCACGTGCCGTCGGACATTCATTGCACCTCCCGACCCCCCGGGAGCCACCAGCTGTTCAACGCTCCGATACCCGCTGGTCACCAGATACGCCCCGGCTGACCGCTGCTGGACATGCGCTCGACATTCGTGCCACCGCGATAGAGCTCGGATCAGACGACACATTTCATGGTGGACGTCACAACCCAGGCAAGATAGGGGTTCGTCGCCAGCGTGCGGGTACTCAGGCTGAGTACCGGCCCGCTCGTCGGAGGCACCCCAATGGTTAGGGGTTCCTTTGGGCACGCACAACTCGAAGGAGGCGAGCGGGCCGGACGCCCATCTGCTATCCGTAAGCATCACCCGCGCCGCGTAATTGGCGGATCCGCTCGACTGCACTGGAGCGCCTCCGCCAGCCTCACCGAACCTCAACGGCGAGCCACGGGATAGATCTCGTCCACCGTGGGTACCGCGGCCGCGCCGGAAGCTCACCGATGACGCCGGCGCAGAGTGAGGACTGCGCACTCCTGACAGCGGCTTCGTCTCCCGCGGGATCCTCCAGGAGGACTTACCGCCTACCCGGAGGGCTGCCGCGCAGTTCACCCTGGGTTCGCGCCGACGCCGTTCAATGGGCCCGCGACGACGACCGTAGTTCCGGTCTCGGAACAGTTGGTGTGGGCAGGTATCCCAGCGCCGAGGATTCGCTCTTCTGGTGGGCGCGGCGGAGAATGCATCAGGTCGCCCCCGGCAGGTTCGGCGCCCAGCGCCACGCCGGGTGGTCCGTGGGTCATGAGGTTGATCCACAGGATCTGGGCTGGCAGCAGCGGCAGCGCGAGGCCGAGGAGGGGTCCGGCGAGCATCACGAGGATCTCGGCCATCCCTCCGGAGAGGCCGTAGACGAGGAACCTCCGCACATTCGCGTAGATTCGCCGGCCTTCCTCGACGGCCGCGACCAGGGTCGCGAGCTCGTTGTCGGCCAGGACCAGATCCGCTGCCTCCCGGGCGACCTCGGTGCCGCGCTGACCCATGGCGACCCCGATGTCGGCCCGCCGCAGGGCTGGTGCGTCGTTGATACCGTCGCCCGTCATGGCGACGACCTGGGATCTTCGGCCGTAGGCGTCGACGATGCGAAGCTTCTGCTTCGGGCTGGTCCGCGCGAACACAGTGCACTCGTGTACGTCCGGAACGCCGTTCGCCTCCAGCTGGTCGCCGTCCATGACCTGGGGATCGTCGCCGCCGATGCCGACCTGACGGGCGAGCGCCGCCGCCGTCGCCCGGTGGTCGCCTGTGATCAGCACAGGCGTGATGCCAGCCTGCCGGCAGGCGACGATCGTTGCGGCGGCCGAGGCGCGCGGCGCGTCGGCAATAGCGACCAGACCGAGGAGGTGAAGTTCCTCCTCGAGGCCGCTCGGGCTCTTCTCCGGTCTCTGCGCGCCGGACGGACCCGGTGGTGCTGTCCCGTCCGGAAGGGAGGTGTGCTTCCCGACCGCAACCCCGAGGACGCGGTACCCCTGCCGGGCCAGCTCGTCGCTGCGTCGCAATGCCCGACGAATCGTCTCGGGGTCATCAGCGGCGACCGGTGCGTGGAGCAGGACCTCGGGAGCGCCCTTGCAGATCACCAGGAAGGTCCCGTCCGGCTGCCGGTGCACGGTGGTCATCCGTTTGCGGGCGTTGTCGAACGGGGCCTCGGCGACCCGCGGCAGCTCCTTCTCGAGGCCGGCCCTCGAAAGGCCCACCTTGCCGGCGGCCGCGAGCAGCGCCGCCTCCGTCGGGTCTCCAGCGGCGGCCCAGCGGCGGGCGCCCTCATCCTCGCCAGTGGTGGACGTGCGTGGCGGCACGAGCGCGGCGTCGGTACACAACGCTCCCGCCCGCAGCAGCGCCACGATGTCCGGCACGTCCGCCGGGTCGAGTGGCTGGCCGGCACGGGCGAGGCCGCCCTCCGGTGCGTACCCTGATCCCGTGACGTCCGCCTCGCCGGCCATCGTCCACAGCTTCTGTACGACCATGCTGCCTTCGGTGAGGGTGCCTGTCTTGTCCGTGGCGATCAGGGTGACCGAGCCGAGTGCCTCGACCGCGGGAAGGCGCCGGACGATGGCCCGCCGGGCGGCCATTCGGCGGGCACCGAGTGCCAGGGCAAGCGACACGACCGCGGGCAGCGACTCCGGAACGGCCGCGACCATGAGGCTGACTGCCGTCAGCGCCATCAGCTCGAGCGGTTGGCCGCGTACGACCCCGAGGACGAGGACGGCCAGGCACAGCAGCGCGGCCATCCCCGCCAGCATCCTGGCCACGCCGGCCAATCGTCGCTGCAACGGCGTTAGTCCGGGGCCGGGCGCGAGGAGAGCAGCGACTCGGCCCATCGCGCTGTCGGCGCCGGTCGCTGTGACCACGGCTCGGCCCCGGCCGCGCACGACGACGGTCCCGGCCGAGACCTCTCCCCCTGCCTGCCCGGTCGGTGCTGCGCCTTTGTCCACCGGTACTGACTCGCCGGTGAGCATCGACTCGTCGGCGGCGAAGGCGACCGCCTCGACCAGCCGCGCGTCGGCCGGGACAATCTCGCCCTCAGCCAGCACCAGCAGGTCGCCTGGCACGACATCGGCGATCGCCACCTCGCGCTCCACGCCGTCTCGAACCACCCTGGCTGCCGGCGCGGCGAGTGCGGCGAGCTGTTCGACGGCCCGGTCGGCACGGACCTCCTGGGTGATGCCAACGGTCGTGTTCACGATGATGACCAGCAGGATTACCGCTGCGTCTGCGAAGTCTCCCGTGGCGACCGTGAGGACGGCGGCGGCCATCAGGACGATGATCAACGGGTCACGCAACTGGCCCGCGACCCGGCGGCCGAGCGACACCCGACCCGGCCTGGGCGGCGTGTTCGGTCCGTACAGCTCCAGCCGGCGGGCCGCCTCAGCGTCGGAGAGCCCGAGGGACTGGGCAGACCGATCCCGCCCGCGCGCGTCCACGGCGTGCCTCCTCCCCTAACGTGCCCAACTACCCGTCTTCTGGTCCCTGTACGCGGCGTCTCGCGCGCCGTCCGGGGCGCCGTCGTACGGTGGGACCAGGGGTACGGCCGTATGAGCGAGATCAGGACCAGGACCTCATCCCCGGCGGTACTGGGGGTTCGAGCAGCCCTGGCCGACGGCCGGATCGTCATGCTCCGCCCGCTCGGCCCAGGCGATCTCGGACAACTCCGCAGGCTGCACTGCGAACTGCCCGAGCGTGATCGCTACCTCCGGTTCTTCACCGCACGACCCACGGGCGTCGATCTGCTGCTCCAGAGACTCGTGGAATCCGGCGATGTGCGACGACTCGCGCTCGGCGCCTTCCTCGAAGGTGCCCTTGCCGGGGTGGCTCACTACGAGGCACTTCCGGATCCGTCCGACGCGGAGGTCGCCCTGGTCGTGGACCACCGACAGCAGGCGCACGGGCTCGGCACGTTGCTGCTGGAACACCTTGCGTCAGCGGCGCGGGCGCGGGGAGTACGCCGGTTCGTGGCCGAGGTGCTGAGAGAGAACGCTGCCATGATCCGGGTCTTCCAGGACATCGGGCTGCCCACCACGATGCGGGCGGAGGGTTCCTCGTACGAGGTGACAATCCAACTGGCTGGCAGCTACTCCCCGGCCATCGGCGAGCGCGAACGGCGGGCCGACATCGCCAGCCTACGATCGCTTCTACGCCCCCGTTCGGTCGCGGTCGTCGGCGCCAGTCGGCGGGCCGACGCCATCGGGCATGCCGTGCTCTCCAACCTGGGCGACGGCTTCACCGGCACCTGCCATGCGGTCAACCCACATGCCACGACCGTCGCCGGGATCCGCGCTGTCGCGTCGGCGCACGACCTTCCGGCCGATGTCGACCTTGCGGTGCTGTGCGTCCAGCCCGCTGTGGTCGCCCAGGCTGCGGACGAGTGCGGCGAACGCGGCGTACGCACCCTCGTCGTCATCACGTCCGGCCTGGACGAGGACAGCACCGCGGCCGTGAAGGCCGCCATCCGCAGGCATGGCATGCGCCTCGTCGGTCCGAACTGCCTCGGCGTCATCAACACCGAGCCGGACGTACGACTCAACGCCACCTTCGCGCGCGGACCCGTACCCGCAGGACGAATCGGCGTCGTCACGCAGTCTGGCGGCGTGGGCATCGCGCTGCTCGAGCACTTCAAGACGGTCGGCCTCGGCGTGTCCAGCCTCGTGTCCACCGGCGACAAGTACGACGTGAGCAGCAACGACCTCCTGATGTGGTGGCAGCACGATGACGCCACCGACCTGGCCGTCGTCTATGTCGAGTCGTTCGGCAATCCCCGAAAGTTCGCGAAGCTGGCCCGGGCGATGGCCCAGCACAAGCCCGTGGTCGCGGTACGTGCCGGACGCACCGAGGCCGCGCGGCGGGCGGCCGCGTCCCACACCGCGGCGACAGCGACCCCCGTCGTCGCCAGGGACGCGTTGTTCGGCCAGGCCGGCGTCATCCCCGTCGATGGCCTCAGCCAACTTCTGGCAGTGGCGTGCCTCCTGAGCTGGCAGCCGTTGCCGCAGGGGAACCGCGTGGCGGTCATCGGCAACGTCGGCGGCATCGGCGTGCTGGCGGCAGACGCCGCAGCCGAACACGGGCTGTCGCTCCCGAGGTTGCGTGGGCAGACCCGTGCCGCACTTGGTTCGCTGTTGCCACCGGCGGCGAGTCTGGACAACCCGATCGACACCACCGCCGGCATCGCTGACCAGACGTTCCATGACTGCGTACGAACGGTCCTCGGCGACCCTGGCATCGACGCAGTGCTCGTCCTCGCAGCACCGACGGCGCTCGTGTGTCCCGACGTCGGCCTCGCCGATGCCGTGGCAGGCGCCCCCACACCGGTACTCGCCATCCGGGTGGGCCAGTCCGCGGTGGTCGAGCCGCTGCGGGCGACCGGCCCAACCGGCAGGACAGTGCCCGCGTTCGGTGATCCAGCGGTGGCAGCCGAAGCCCTTAGCCGGTGCGCCCGTTACGGGACCTGGCGCGCCCGCCCGCCGGGAACGGTGCCGGACTTGCCGGGCATCGACATCCACGGGGGTAGAGCGCTCGTCGACGACGTCCTTCGTACGCAGCCCCACGGCTGCTGGCTCGACCCCGACTCGGTGGCAGCCCTGCTCGGCCTGTTCGGCCTCACGCTGCTCAACGGCGTTGTCGTCGCCGATCCGAAGGCGGCGGCCGCCACGTTCCACGAAGCAGGGCGTCCAGTGGCAATGAAGGCGATCGCCCAGGGTCTGCAGCACAAGACCCGCGGCGGAGGCGTTGTCCTCGGCGTGTCGGACGAGACCCGGGTTCGTACGACATTCGACGACTTTCGAAAGCGATTCGGAGCGCGTCTGCGAGGAGTCCTCATCCAGCCGATGACCGAGCCGGGGCGGGAGTTCCTGGTCGGTCTCCACAACGACCCCACGTTCGGGCCGTTGGTCGCCTTCGGCCTCGGGGGTGTGGACACCGACCTGGTCGCCGACCGCGCCTATCGGCTCGTGCCAATGACCAGCCAGGACGCCGACGATCTGATCGGTGCGTTGCGCGCATCCCCCATGTTGTTCGGCCCACACGCGGACGCTCGGCTCGGCACCGAGGCTCTTGCGGACGCGCTCCTGCGGATCAGCCGTCTCGGCGAACTCCTGCCAGAGATCGCCGAGGTCGACCTCAACCCCGTGATCGTCTCAGCTGAAGGCTGCCGCGTCGTGGACGCCCGGATCCGCATCGCACCGCCCAAGCCCGTCGACCCCTACCTCCGCCGCCTTCGCGCCTAGGCCGGACCACACGCAGTCGGCTGAAACCAGCCGGGGTCCGCAGCAGTACAACCAAAGCCTGCTCGCCGGTACAACCTGGCGGCCGTCGTGACACTGTGCGACGGACTCCACCTAACTGACCTGTGGGGCTAGGCTCGCAGGTCTCCCTAAAGGCGGCCTCGGGCTGTCGCGATCCGAGCTCCTGCCACAGATGCGATCCGCCGCCGAGTCCAGGCCTAGCAGCGCAAAGGAGCTGGAGAGCGCGGCGACGACGCAGAGCTGGAGCGCCTGACCAACGTGCGCGAAGCCGATGCCGACGGGCGAGGGCACGTGGCCGACCTGCGCGACAAGGCAGCCGACGCAACGACTCACCTGGACCCGACTACCCGCGTTCTCGCTATGGATACCCAACAGCCCCCAAGGCACAGAACCGAGCGATACTCCCGCCGGAACAGGGGCTGGTCCACCCGAGGCGAGCGATCTCCGGAAGTCCAGGCAGCCACGCTGCCACCGTGCCCGGCGAGGCTTCGGGCCACCACTCCCGCACCAAGCTGCCGCCGGCTGGTCGGTGCTGGCAGCTTCAAGACCGGCCCGCTCGCCCTTGCCGGGCGTGAACCGAAGGCCCCGCTGCCGGAATGCCGGGCCCGTTTGCGAGCGGGCCGGTTACCTACTGATGCCCACACGATGGACGGCGAACACGCGGCACGAGACCTGGGCGCCGTCACGGGGTTCGCCGTCGCCATCGAGGGCTGCTCGCCAGGCTTGCTCTGGGATCGCCTCGATCGCGGCACGACGCGGCTGGCCGTGAAGAAGGGTCAGCCGGAAGACCGCTTCCTGCGGAATAGTGCCTGGCCCGCTCGCGGACCCCTGGACGTCACGTGAACCAACCCCCCGCTGCCGGGGTAGTGGGGCCGGTGCCGACGAGGGGGCCGGTTTACAGCCCCGACCCGCCGGGGCGCACACGCATACTGCAAGTCGAAGCGACAGATTGGCCGAACCGATCCGCAATGCACTAATCGATCGACGCGACGAGAAGCTCGACCAATCTCCGAAAACCGCACCTTCTTGACGACCGCGGCCGGTATCACCGTAGCCACGCCGGGTCGCAGCCTGGAGGTCTCCGTTGCAGTCCGGTCCCCAACCCGCAGTCGTCGGCGGAGGCGTCCCGGGTCCACACGACAGGCCCCACCGGATACCGCCGCCAAGCATTAGCCCCGGCGACGCCGCTGAGCGAAACCGGACGGCTGCGAGGTCTACCGTAGGACCATGGCAGCCAGTTCCGGTGATCCTCGAGTCGACCCGTTGAAGACCGCCTCCGAGCGCATTCGTCGCGACGCGGTCGAACTGCGCAGGCAGGCCAGCGCACTTCGCGATGCCGCCGGGCGCCTGCGCGACCAGGCAAACCTCTTGCGCGAGCAACTCGCCGCGCGGCGGCGTGCCGAGAGTGCCCAGCGTGCCAGCTGGGTAGATCGGCTTCAGCCGCTCAAGCTGGACCGCAGGGCCCGAGCGCCAGACAGACTTGAGCGCTTGCCCGACCGATGCGACGCCGAGGCAGACGCCCGTGAACGCCTGGCCGACCAACGCGACATGGCCGCAAGGGCCCGGGAGCGACTCGCCGATGAACGCCAAGTCCGGCCAACCACAACTGGCTGCCCACACCGCGCGGCAAATGACGCAGACGCCATCCAGGACCATCCCAAGCACGCGATGCCGATGTAAAGCAAGTCCTAGAGGGGAGTGGATGCGGCCGTAGTGGCATCGCGGCAGGAGGCTACTGCTCAGGGCCAACGAGGATGCGCTGGTAGCGCGGGGCGATGGTGGTCCAGTCGAAGTGCTCGACGACGAACCGGCGTGCTGTGTAGCTCCTGCCTCGGCTTGGATCTGCGGTTCTGCGTAGGTGAGGATCCGGTTGGTGGCGTCGTCAGGGCTTTCGACTGTCCAGTCGCTGGGGTAGATGCGGTGTGGGGCGTCATATGCGGTGTACATGGGCCAGTTTCGGATGACGGGTGCCGCGGCTGAGGCCGCTCCTTCGGTGGAGCCGACTGGGAAGGCTTCGCGTCGGCTGGCGCTCAGGATGAATCCAGCGGCTCGTAGTGCCTCCGGCAGGTCGCGGCAGTACCCGGCGTAAGTGATTCCGTCGCGCACGTCGTCGTGTTGGGCCCGTGCACGAAATCGGTCGCGGTATCGCAGCTCACTGAGATGGGAACGTGTCTTGAAGTCGCTGCCGAGCAGCAACAGCTTCCAGTCCGGGTCATGTACGCGGAGCCGGGCCAGTACCTCAAGTGCCCAGATCGGGTCCTTGACGCGTTGCGCCCATCCGATGAGGGCGATCGTGCGGTTGGCGCCGGACCGTTTCCGCTTTCCGAAGGGATCCAGAGTCATTGCGTTGGGTAGCACGTGAATGTTCGGCCCGTTTGCGATGGCAGGCACCGCCCGTTGGACGAGTTCACGCACATGGTCAGCGACGAAGATCACATCAGAGACCCGGGACCAGTCGATCATGTGAGGGTGGGCCGAGAGTGCGTCGATGCTGTGGATCCGGTCGACCAGGCGAGCGTGTGGTGGTGCGTGGATCGTTGCCCACATGGCGGCGTTGTCACACCAGCCGACGAAGATGGTGTCGGCCCAGGCGAGCTGGCTGGCGTTGCGTTCGCTGATCGTTCCGTGCGGCCTCCCGGTGGCGTCGCTCAGGCGGTCGGCGATCAGCGCCAGAGTCTGCTCACGGCGAGGCCGTGGGTCCCGTCCCTTCGGGTCGAGGACGCGCAGGTCGACATCGTGGCGGCCGGTGAAGTCGGAGATGATGGCCTGCGTGTGCTGCGGATAGCTTCCCGGTACGACAAGCAGACGATGCCGACGATCCGCCCTCAGGCCGGGCCGACCGGATCGGGCAGAAACCACGCGATCGCGTTGGCCGGGGCGTCCGTCGGTGCGCAAGCCCGGTTTCGAGTTGGTGGCGCCAAGAACCTGAAAGACCTGCGACTTCCGGAGAGTTGCCAGGAACTCGTCGGGATCCGAGACGAGAGGGCTGGAGGTGCCGTCGGCATGCAGTTCGTGGTGGAACAACGCCTCGATGACATGGACGACGAGCCGGGATGCCTCCTCGACCCGACCATGCTGAGCAGCTCGCTGGCACGGGCCAGCACGGCTCGGATCCGATCGTGGAGCTCAGGTTGCACGGCGTCGCCTCGGCTGATCCCGACGGTGATCAGCTTAAGCAGAAGCAGATCTGCAACCGCGTCGTCGTGGTTGAGCTCGAGCGCAGATCGACACACCGTCTCGGCGGCGTCCAACGACTGGTTCAGTCGCAGGAGTTGGACGATCCTCGGCGCCTGTGGCACGAACGCCCGGAGCTCCGATTGCGTGGGCGCGGCGACGACGTTGCGCCAGGCCACAAGGATGCTCTCCACACTCGCCCCGCTCACCCCCCTGCTGACCATCCTGGTGAGTGTCGCTGCAGGTCCACCGCGGCCCGCGATCCGAGACAATGCTAAGGACCCGACCTCAGGGATCATCGCTTCCGGGTTGACCCGTGCGGCCTTGCGGGCCGCTCGAACAGCCGACGCGTCGGCAGCGACAACAGCGTCCACTCTCCGGGCGCATGCCCGAAGCCACGGGTCGTACCTAACCAGCAGCCATGTGCGTGTGGACGCCCTCGAGAGAGTCGAAACGCCGTACGAACGAGCGCGTTGCGCGAGCAGGTTCTGAGCCAGGCCACAGCCGGCTTCCTGTTGCGCACACCGGCCGATCGGCCGGACAAGCTCATGCTCAGCTGCCGCACCTCTGTAACCTGCAGCTCTGCCAGCCCCCGCCCGTCAAATCCGCTGGCCACCCTGACCACCGCACCCGCGGCGCACAGCTCCTCGCACAGTCCAGCGAGATCGGACCAGCCCGAACGATCAGCGGATACGAGCAGAACCTCAGTCATGAATTGACATCTTCCACGGGAGAGGCCAATCCAAGCAACTTGGCGACCACATCGCACCGGTGGCCACACTGATAGCCCTCGCCGCGGTTGTAGACGGTCACAGCTACGTGATGGTGGCGGGAACGTGGCAGGCAGACATCTACTCTTGACGACTCACCTGAACTCCGCGGGACAAGCGGCGTTACGAAGCCCTCACCGCAGAACACTGGAGCTGGACGCACGAGCGGCTGCGCCGGTAAGGCGCCGGAGGAAGCCGTGCCGGCGGTGGAAGGCCGTGCACGGCCGTCCCACTCCCAGGCAGGGTTGCTGCTAGTGGTCAGTAGCCGTGTCGCGGAGGTCGGAGAGTCGATCGCGCGCGTCAGCCTCCCAGTCGCGTCGGTCGGCTACTCGTTGTCGTTCGTCGGCGCGCCGGTCGCGTTCGTCTCTGGCGGCATCGCGCAGGTCGGCCGTGTGCTCGCGTCCGTCGCACTCGGCTTCGCGCAGGTCGGCGAGGCGCTCGCGTTCGTCGAGGCCGCCTTGTTCTCGTGCTCGTCTACGCTGCTCGGCCTGGTTTCCGCGACGAATCGCATCGGTGGCTCTGGCAGCGGCCTCGCTTGCGCGTTGTCGGGCGAGCCGTTCGCGTTCTCTGTCTGCGTTACTGCGAAGTCCGGCGGCGATGCTGCGTCGCATGGTTGCCCGCCTCCGCAGCTTTGCCAACGTTGATCGGCTCATCGGCCTGCCTTCGGGCACGCCCGGCACATACCCGTCGTCAGCGGCATGGCCGTTCACGGCCACTACGGTAGGCAGCCGGCAGGTCCAGGTGACAACCCCACGCACCCATCCTTTGCCTGCGCATTGCCCTCGCCACTGCGCTATGGACGCCTTATCCAGTTCCGTGGAGACACTCACCGATGCGCGGGTCGGCAGGGGTTGGCTGGGGGATGCGACGTACATGACTCAGGGTTGCCGGTGTCGGCTTGCACCTTCTTGTGATTCTGGCGGGTCCAGGGGTCGGTCCGGGCCGCTCGCCACGCGGCTCGGTGGCACGAGAGGTCCTGGGCCACTCAACGCCAAGGAATCGAGCAGGCACGGGCGGACCATCCTTCTCGGCCGCAGCTTGCCCGTCAGCCGATGTGCGGGTTCATGACCTCGATGCCCTCGCGGCCGGTGGGGGGAGATCTACGAGCGTAGGCTCGCAGACGTGGCGGCTGGCCAGCCCTCCCGCCGGCGTTACCTGGCGACCGGGCTGATGATCGTTGCCACCGCGGCGGCCTATCTCCTGCTGGCACTGGCCGCCGAGGTTGCACAGCTGTGCGACCCTGGTCAGCGACCGTCTGATCGTCGACCAGACCCAGGTGGCAGCGATTCGGTCGAGCCAGCCCCAGTGACCCATCGCGGCTCCGAAAGGCCGGTTCGCCGCCCAGTACAGTCATCCTCGCCGGGAGGTGGCAATGGGCGCGGAGACTCTTGAGGTCCGGGTGAGATGGCGGGAGAACGGGGCTCGCTCTGAGCCGTACCGGATCCATGCCGACCCCGATGACACGCCTGTGCTGTTGAAGCATCTGGAGGAGCTGGCTCGCGCCTGGGGTAACAAGGACACTTCGCGGCGTTGGTTGGGCGAGTACGAGCTTCAGGTGAAGTCGTTGGAGCGCGGGTGGGTGGAGTTCACCGTTTCGGGGGTCTCCGAGGATCCGTGGTGACCGGCTCGGCGCCAGCAGCTCGGCACGGGCAGGTCACCTGCTGGGCGTTGCTTGCGGCTCGGTGACCTTCGGCGGCGCGATCCCCGGATCCCTCGCTGTGGGGCAACGTGACGGGTGCGTCGTCCGGCGTGGTCTCGTCCGAGCCAGGTCGACAAGTGTGCCGCGTGGCGGACTGACCGCGCGTTCGCTATCCACAGTCGCCCGCCACCTTAGGCCTGCCACCCCCGCGTGGTTAGAGCGCCCACCGGTTGTCGTCGTACTCGGGTCGTGGCCGGCGTCGGGTTGTGGTGGGCGTGTTCCGCAGAGTTCGCGGCCGCGTTCGGCGGCTTGGTAGTCGGCGTCGGTCAGTCCCCTGCGGGTAGGCCGAGCCATTCGCGGAGTCCTTGGCAGTGGTAGGCGAGCATGCTGCGCGGCCACTCCCCGCTGCTGATGGCCTCGTGCGCCTGGTCGATGGCTGCTTCGACTCGCTCGGGCGAGATTGGGACGAGGACGGTGTGCCCGATGGCGGCGTAGAAGGCGTCGGCGATCCGGGAGCGGGTGACCATCCGCGGGCTGGCGTAGTGCCGGGACCGGAACACCCGGTCCTGCAGGTCGGCGAATGACTCGTCCAGAGAACGGCCAGGATGGTTCTCCGAGGAGTACCGGCCGAGCAACAGGCACTCGGGACGGGCCAGGCTGCCGGTGACGCCGCCGACGATGGCGTCGGTGGTGCGGTGCGCCTTGTACTTCAACCACTCCCGCCGGCCGGTGTACCGGCTGTCCGCGGGCTTGACGATCAGTCCTTCGACGCGGCGGCGGGGAGTTCGTCGTACCAGAGCTGCGCCAGCTCTGGGGTCGGCCGTCTGCATGCCCAGTGACAGGTGGGAGCCGGGTCGGGACGCGTCGGAACAGGTCCTCGAGGATCTGTCGTCGCCTCGAGAGCGGCACCCGGCGCAGGTCGCCGTGGCGGCGAGTTTCCAGGACGTGGAAGACCACGCAGTGACATGGCTCGGCCCGAGCCAGGGCGGTGGCGCGGCGGCGTTGGGCGTACCGGCGTTGTAGGGCTTCGAAGTCCAACCGGCCGTCCACCCAGCGCACGATCTCTCAGTTTATCTAGAGTTGATCACGGAATTGGTGCCCTGACCTGGCTGTCTGCGTGGTGGACATGTCTGCGACGCGGTGGGTAGGAGCCACCGGTATGGCCTCGGCTCATGTGGGCTTGGATTCGTGCCTAGCGGACAACGATGCCGCGCCAGACGCGTTTGAAGGGTTCGCCGGTCCGATCATCGAGGACCTCGATGTGGGCCAGGTTGACGTGGCGCCAGAGTTTCAGCAGGTCGGCGAGGTACTCCTGGTCGAAGAAGTGCATGGCGCCGCCGGTCTGCTCGAGCACGTAGTTGGGCTCCAGTTCACGTAGTGGGGCGATGCGGCGAGCGCGTAGCTCTCGGTCGTCTGTGGCGTTGAGTGGAAAAGGAAGCTGCCGCCGGGCCGGGTGACTCTTGCGATCTCGTCGAAGACTTGCCGCGTCACTGATCGTCGAATGCGTGCACGGCGACGTTGGACATCACCGCATCGAAGCTGGCGTCGGCGAAGGGTAAGGGCCCTGTCATATCGAGCACCCGGAAGTCGATGTTGTCGTACTTTGACTTGGCCTGCGTGATCGCCTCAGGTGACAGATCTGTCGCTGTGACTCGATGACCATGGGCGGCGAGCCTGGCCGCGTCGTTGCCCGTCCCGCACCCGAGCTCAAGAATCGTCTGTGCATGTTCGAGTGCGTCGAGGAAGGGATCGGTCCAGCGTCCGCTCCAGTCCAGGTCGGTGTCTCGCACACGTAGCTCGCGGAAGTAGGTGTCCCATCGCTTCACGTCTGGCGCGCTCATGAGATCTAACCTACGACCTCGCCAGGGTGCAGCCGTCGGCTAGCTCGTCGGGTCGGGTGTGCGCGGTGTCGTAGCCGCGGCGTCGTGCAGCGCGTAGTTCGCCGTGTGCGTGGGCGAGCTGGTCGCGCAGGGCGTTGATCTCGGCTGTGAGCTCGCGGTTACGGCTGTGGGCGGTTTCGAGGCGGCGAAGAAGGCTCTCGCTGCTGGCCCGTTGTGCTGCGGGTACTGGTGTGGTGTGAGTGCCGCGCCGGGTGTCGTCGCGGAGTTTCTGGATGGCGGCGCGAATCTCGGTTTCGGCGTAGAGCCAGGCGCGGGAGACGTGGGCCTGGTGGGCGACGGTGCTGAAGGTGATCGGGTCTTTCGGCTCATACCGCCACCTAGCCGCCCGCTGCGCAGGCGGCCGGTCGACACTCTTGGCAAGCATCGGCTCGATCGGCGGATGGATGTGCACCTTGGTGTTTCCTGACAATGCTGAGCCCTGCCGACGGGCGGTGGCCCCGGTCGGCCTGATCACCTCAAGCCCTCGTCGCTGTTCACGCTACGTGACCAGATCCGGCCGGGACGCCGTTGGGGTCGAGTAGGGGTTCCGATCTTGAACACCTGTCAGATCAGGTCCAGGTCCCAGAGGCAGCGAGGTCCGCCGGTTGGGGCTGCCTGTCCCTGCGGATCAGATTCGCCGCCCCGTGACCTCCCTACCGGGCCCCGCCCGTTCCAAGCATCTCGACGAACGACCCGGCTGGCGGCTCGATACCGTGGCGGGGCAGGTCAAGAGCGCAGCGCGCGTTGTAGCACCGCACCCAAGTGGCCGCGGCCTCGGCTGTGCGCCGCTCCACCGGAGAGAAAGCGCGGCAGCGTTCATAGTCGTCGAAGAAGGCCGTGACCTCTGCGTCTGTTGGCGCGTCCGGAGGCACTGGGGAACCTTGCGTGAAGGCACCCGCGCTGAGGCCGACGACTGCCGGCTCCGGGGCGTAAACGAGGCTGTCCCAGTCGTAGCCGGCGACGAATCCACCGTCGACGACGCAGACGTTCTGCCACACCCAGTCGGTGTGACCGATCACGCGCGGAGTGTGGTCCGCGGCACGCAGGACCTCAGCGGCCGCATCGGCCGCCTCGTCCACCCACTCGTAACCGGACACGGCTGCGGAGAAGCCGAACGCGGGGTGATGCGGAACCGGCCACGCGCCGGCACTCCAGTCGGCCCAGGACGGACGACCCGAGATGAGGTCGCTACCGTCCACGGGCCGCAAGAGCATCGATCTGCGCGGCAAGCGCGGATGCCATCGCCGCCCGCGCCGCGGGGTCGTGCGGGCTACCCGTCGATGTGCAGGTGAGGCGTTCCTCCACCACCGCGAGCACACCGCCGGTGGACGACGGACCATCCAGGACCCGGGCGCAGCCAACCCCCGACGCAGCCAACGTGTTCTGCGCCCGTACGACCGCACGCAACCGGTGTACGTCCGCGCCGGATCGGAACGCCTTAAGCACAACGTCGCGCCCGTCGCTGAGGCGAAGCCCAAAGACAGCGCCGACCGATCCGTCGGTGAACAGAACCGTGTCGACGGCGACTCCGAGGTGATCCCGCACGTGACCACCTAGCCACTGGACCACCTGCTCAGCCGTCGTTGCGCCGAGGATGTCCCGCTGCGCACCAGTGACCTCGTCCACCAATCCACGCTACCAATTGGATGCCGCGGTCTCCCGGATCGCAGAGTCTGCCTCGCCCTGTCTCTAGCATCCGCCCGATGACCTCAGCGCCCCCACGCAGCGAGCGGCAACACTGTGTTCCGTTGAGGCGAGCATCATGAACGGAAGCTGCCGGCTTCGCTCAGTTGGCCGACCGTCTGGTGCTCATCGCCGCTCGGTGTTTGCAGCTCATAGGGGTCATGCTGGGTCAGGCCGAGTTGCGTACGTGACGACCCACTTCTCGTGCGCGGGTCACCACCCCATGGCGTACGTGTCACTGAACACGGCTACAGGCAGCCAGGCCGGCCATGAGGCCTTCGTGCCAGGCGATGGCTTGCGAGGCGCCTTGGCCGCAGGCGGCGGTGTCTGGCCAGACATTGCTCCACCCGGCTCGTCGACGGGCGCGGCTGAGCAGCGGGCAGTGTCGCCGGCGCGAACGATCCCCTCGGTCGACGGCGGGGTTCATCACCTGCTCACGTATTCAAGGTCGATTCAACGAATCTTCAAGGCGGGCACGCGACGCTACCGACGTTCCGTCCGAACGTCGTAGAGAGGTCCCATCATGATTCGGTTCGGCCCATGGCCAATCCGGCGGATCGCGTCGGCCGCGCTCGTCGCTACAGTCAGCCTCACCGGCGCCGCGTGCTTCGCTTCGTCGCCCGACAACCAAGACGACTGCGAAACCGTCAAGAAGCTCATGCTCGACGGCCAGGAGCAGACGATGAAGCAGGTGCGTGATCCCGGAGCAACCCCGCAGGACCTGGCCAACGCCCTGCACGACTACACCGATCAGCTCCGGAAAGGCGCGGAAAACGTCTCCAATGAGACGTTGAAGAAGGCACTGGTGTCGGCCGCTGACGCCCTGGACGCCGACATGGAGGGCGTCCTCCAGGGCGGGCGGCCGGACTACACCGTCATGACGGAGTTCGCCCAGACCGTCGCCCAGGAGTGCCAGTCGTGATCGACCACGATCAGCCTCAAAACGGTCTGCGCGCCTTCCTCTGGTCACCGCCTGCCCGGCTGATCTACCTGCTGTGGCTGTCGGCAGTCGCGGGAGCGATTCCGTTGGCGGCCGGCACGTTGAAGATCTTCGACATGCCCACGACGTGGGTGCACGAGACGAGGTCTGTGAGCGTGGTCGGGCAGCAATACCTGTGGATCATGGTGGCGAGCCTGGCAACCGCTGTCCTCGGGTACGCAGTGCTGCCCGGCTGGCTCAAGATCCGCTGCCGCTGGCCGCTGCTGGGCCTCGCGACCGGGCTACCCGCATATGCGGCGGCACTGGTCGTGCGTCAGCAATCCGACGGGATTCCTGATGACGGTCCCCGGCGCGGTCGTCGCGATCTATGTGTTGCACCGGGTACAACGGCATCGGCGGATGCCGCTGCGTGTCAGCCTCGGCGCATTCCTCTGGGGCGCCCTCATGACCGCCTTCTTTCCGGCCCAGATCCTCCACGCGTTCACCCTCCTCCACCTCTACGTTGGAATCCGGCGCGGCGTTGGAGGCTTTCACGGGATCGGTCCAGTACGTAATGGTCGCGCCCTTGTGGGAGGAGCTCACCAAGGCGGTTGGCGTCCTCGCGGTCTTCTGGCTGGTGCGCCAGAGGTACGACGGCCCGGTTCACGGGTACGTGCTCGGCGCGATGGTCGGCGCTGGCTTCACCTTGATGGAGACGACCAGGTACGCCACAACGACGTTCGACAACGCGTCGGTCGAGATCTGGAACCGGCAATGGGTCAACGGGATAGCGTTCTCGCACGTCCTCTTCACCGGACTGTTCGGAGCATTCGTCGGGCTGGCCGGCCGCAGGTATGGGACAGCCAGCAAGTTGATCCTGGTAGGCGCGGGCTACGCCCTGGCGGTCACCGCGCACTTCTCGTGGAACTACCTCATCTTCAACGACCACCTCCCGCTGTACAGCGACGACATCGCGACGTACCTGTATCTCGTCGCCCCGTTCAATTCCCTGATCCTGAGCCTCCCGTTCCTGGCGCTCGTGTGGGTGATCCTGTGGCGGGCACTGCGCCAGGAGTCGGCAGTGTTCCGATCCGTGCTTCCGGTCGAGGCGATGTCTGGCCTCGGAACGGTCACCCCAGGGGAAGCGGTGACCCTGAACAGCCCGCTGATCCGCATCGGACAGCGACTGCGCGCGGTACGAAGATTCGGGCCATCGGGCTACTTCAAGGTCGGCCGGCTGCATGCTGCCCAACTCGACCTCGCCATGGAGCGCTCGCGGCTCGCCGCCGACCCGGAGCGTCGACCGCCGGAGGACGAAACGCAGCTTAGGCACCGAGTCATGACGCTGAAGTCAAGCCTCCAGCCCACGAAGTCGGTGGCCTGAGATGGTCGCTCGCCTTCTGTTCGCCATCAGCATCGCTGCGGCGTTCCTGTTCCTCACGCCGGCGAGCGCCTCCGCCCACTGCCACAAGCCCACGGCCTTCCAGTTGGCGCCGTCGGCGGTCGGCCATGAGGTGTCGTCGGACAAGCCGTGCGGCGAGTCCGGCCGACGAGGAGTCGTGACGGGAGCCGGGGTTCTCGCCTTGGGCACTGCTGCCTATGGCTTTGTCGCGATAGCGAGGACGCGGACGTCGGGGGCGACTGTCTTCCCCTCCGACGCCCTTTGGCCTGGCCGCGGCAACCCTCATGATGTGCCCGACCTGAGGGAGACCGACCCGAGGAAGAAGGACCCCAGCCCCAACAAGGTCGAGGGCCTCAAGGACGTGTTCACAACCGTCAGGGAGAGCATCGAGAACGGCGTCTTGGGCGGTAGCTCGTCAGCACGCGCGACGGCAACGCAGTGGACGGCCCGACCCACGTCGAGTACGGCGAAGAGCGTGAGCCCGTTCCAGCCGACCTTTGCCGCGCCGAGCCCAGAACTGTTGGCGGCGGTCATCGGTTACGGCGCGATACGTGGACTCGCGTGGCTCGGCCCGAAGGTCTGGAGCGGAATCAGGAGTGTGTGGCGATGCATGAGATGACTGCTGCACGCAGCGGCCTTCGCGTCCTGCTGTGCCCAAAGACCGGACCGGAGCTGCCGCAGACTCCGCCTGAGTTCCTCCCCGAGCTGACGGCATTGATAGCAGTGTCCTGCGGCCGCCTGGTCGCCCGACAATTCTCCAACCCCACGGACCGTCGGATCGGTGCCTTTGTCGCGGAAGCGGCACATGCCGCCGACTGGCCGCCAACCCTGTCGCCGGAGTCAATCGGGCGACTGATTCGCTGGATGCTCGGCGACGCGGCCCAGCTCAGGGAGATTCCAGCTGACCAGATCACCCCCGGCCAGCTCTACCTGCTCGTCCGGCTGGCGGAGCAGCAGAAACTGGGAGCCGCCGGATTGGAGCGGCTGCTCGAGTCTGCGGAGCCGCTGGCAGGTGCCCTCGTCGAATACGACCGGCGGGAACGAACCGAGACCCCGCAACGCGTGCGGCTACCGGAACAGCCGTGGATCCAGCAAACCGCACCCGAATCCCGGCACCCGGATTCCGGGCCGCGCGATGCGTCCGACCGGCCATCCGAGTGTCCGGCGTCGCTATCGGTGATGCCCGTTCCCGCTCAGTCGACGTCGGCACCTCCCAATCCTCGACCACGGGCACGCCAGTGGCGGTGGGTCGCGGGCGGAGCTGTCATCGCCCTGGCTACTCTCGCCCTGATCGTGTCGCTGCTCGGCGGCAACGAGTCGCCATTTGACGAGCTGACCGGCGAGCCCTCGAAGCCGGAGAACTTCCTAAAGGTGTACACGCCCGAGTACCCCGTCGGGCTGCGCGGACCTACGCTCGCCAAGAGAGTCGGCACGTTCGTCGGGCCGCACTTCGCGGTGCGCATCGCCCAGGTCAACATCACCGACTCGGTGCACGTGGGGCTCGCACATCTGCTGGGGGAGGACGAGGCGTTCAGCGCGGCTGAGGGACACGAGTTCGTGCTCTTCAACGTCGCCGACGATCCGACCCTCGAGGCGCCGTGGGGTGAGGGCCAGGTCGACGTAGCCCTGGTCGTCGACGGTGCGGAGCGACCGCTGGACGACCTGCCGGTATTCGGCGAGACGGTGGTGGCGAGTGTGCCGGACGGCGCGCCCGTCCTGCTTGAGGTGACCGACTCCGATCGGGCGATCCAGTTCGATCTGCGTGCCGGCCAGGTCGTCTCAGGTGAGGAGACGTACCTCTCGGCGAGCGGCAGTCTGCCGGACACGCTCTATCGGGCGTCGGCCGCGGTGGCGTACGGCGGCCGACGGCAGCGGTTGCGGGTCGAGCTCTTCTCCATGGGTGGAACGGTCAACCTGGTGTCCCACCATCCCGAGTTCGGCTGGGCGAAGTCCGGGCGGGCATGGCTGGTCGTCGGGCCGTTCAAGGGACGGTCGACTCCCTCCGAGGTCAACCCGACGTACGGCTACTTCGACGTCGCCTTCGACATGGACGTACGCCAGAGCCTGCGCCTGAAGGTACCCGGTGAAGGCTCGCTGCGCCCAGTGCGAACCTGGCCGCGCCACGCCAAGATGCACGAGCTGGCGTCACCCAGCGAGATCGTGGCTCTGTTCGACGTGCCCGCGTCATTCCGGGAGGGAGAGCTGGTCGTCACGCCGCAAGGAGCCACCGCGGTCGACACTTCGTCGCCGGCGTCCGCCTTCGATCTGCGACCACACCGGGACTGCGGAGTGCCGGACGTCGCGTGTCTCCCCTGGTCGGATGCGCCGCCCACCGAGTCGGTCGAGCTGAGTGTGTCGCCGTGAGCCGACCCGGATCGCGATACCGTCACCTGCGTGGTGTCGGAGACCTTCGCGGGGCCCGAGGTCCGACTTCTCGGGTCGGTGCAGCTGTTGGCGAGCGGCCGTCAGGTCGACCTCGGCCCTGCCAAACAGCGCTGTGTGCTGGCCGCGTTGGCCTGGGAGGCCGGGTCCGTCGTGCCGGCCGAGGTCCTCATCGACCGGGTGTGGGGATCCGACCCTTCCGGCAACGTCCTCGCGGTGCTGCGCACCTACATCGCGCGGCTCCGCCGAGTGTTGGCGGCCGTCCCCGACGCCGACAGGCAGCTCCTCCACCGCGATCAGAGCGGTTACGTTCTCAGGCTCGATCGAGCCCAGGTCGATGCTCTGCGGTTCCAGGACCTGATCAGACAGGCCCGACGACACTCGGGCGGGAGCCCCGACGTCCACCAGATCCGAGAGGCGCTCGCGCTGTGGCGAGGCTCCCCACTGGCGGGGCTGTCCGGCAACTGGGTAGACGGAGTGCGGTCCGCTCTCGACACGCGCCGGCAGAGCGCCATGTGTGATCGAATCGACGACGACCTGCGGGCCGGCGCATACTCGGGGCTGGTCGACGAACTCACCGCACTGGTCGCCGAGTACCCGCTGAACGAATCCATGACCGCGCTGCTGATGCGAGCGTTCTACGCCGAGGGACGGCGAGCCGAGGCGCTGGAGTCCTTTCAGCAACTGCGTCGACGGTTGGTCGACGAGCTCGGGGTCGGGCCAGGCGAGGAAGCCGATTTCCTGCACCAACAGATGCTCCGCGGCGAGCCTGTCGAATCCGCGACGAAACCGGCACCATCCGAGGCGACGCTCCCGGTGCCCCGCCAACTGCCGGCTGCCTCCACGACGTTCGTCGGCCGCGACGACGAGCTGAAGGCCGTGAAGCGGCTGCTAGAAGCCGGTACGGCCGATGAACAGTCGACCCCGGTCGTGGCGATCCACGGTACGGGTGGAGTAGGCAAGTCCGCGTTGGCGATCAAGGCCGCGCACGCCGTGGCCGGAAACTTTCCCGACGGTCAGCTGTACGTCGACCTGCAGGGCTCCAGCCCAGGTCTGCAGCCGCTCTCCACGACCGAGGTGCTCGGTCGGTTCCTCCGCGCGATGGGCGGTCCCTCGGACGTGCCTGAGGACGTAGACGAGGCGGCCGCCATGCTGCGGTCGACCTTGGCGGGACGGCGTGTCCTTGCGGTTCTCGACAACGCCGCCACCACCACACAGGTACGGCCACTGCTCCCGGGTGTCGGCGGATGCGCCGTCATCGTGACCAGCAGGAGCGTGACGGCAGGGCTGGACAATGCCTCGCAGGTGGGACTGGACCTGTTCAGCCCGGACGAGTCAATCGCGTTGTTGCGTACGCTCGACCCGACCGGTCGACTTGACGGGAGCTCGGGTATTACGGCCGAGCTGGCTGAGCTGTGCAGCTACCTGCCGCTGGCGCTGCGCGTCCTAGCGTCCCGGATCGCCAGCCGGCCGAACTGGCCGGTCAGCGAGTTCGTGGAGCGCCTCCGCGACGAGACGCGACGCCTCGACCAGCTCGGGCACCGAGACGTCTCGATGCGTGGATGTTTCGAGGTGAGCTACCATGTCCTCGCGGCGAGCGACGATCCGGTCGACAGTGCCGCGGCGCGTTGCTTCCCCCTGCTCGGTACGGCGAACGGCCCGGACGTCAGCCTGCCGGTTGCGGCGCGGCTCTGCGACCTCGCCGAGCGCGACGCGGATGTAGCGCTGAACAGACTGGTCGACCTCCATCTACTGGAGAGCCCGCAGCCCGGTCGCTTCCGGATGCACGACCTGCTTCGCCTTTACGCGCGTGACCTCGCCGAGACTCAGCTCTCCGAGGCGGAACGGCTCGCCGCCTTGCAGCGGCTCTGGCAGGTCTACGCCGCCACCGCCGAGCGGGCCACCGAGCTGGTGCGGCCCGGCTACTTCCCCGAGCTCAAGCCCGCG
Source organism: uncultured Actinomycetota bacterium (assembly GCA_963721745.1). GTDB lineage: Bacteria > Actinomycetota > Actinomycetes > Propionibacteriales > Actinopolymorphaceae > Thermasporomyces. The sequence goes on from CAVRKO010000015.1 coordinate 726,218, forward strand.
CCGAACTTCTTGCCGCTGTCGAGCGTCGACCAGGCAACGCGCTGGATGAACGAGGAGCGGGCAAATCTCCTCGCCGCGATCCAACAAGCCGCGAGAGCGCCCAGGGAAGGCGCAGCCATCACCATTCGGCTGACGCGAACGCTGTTTCACGTCATGACTGAAACGGACGTGCACGGGCTGCGCCGCATCGCTCGGCTGGCCTTGGAAACCGCGAGGAGCCTCGGTGATCGAAAGGCTGAAGCCCGCGCCCTGAGCGACCTGAGTGTCGCCAACTTCATCTTGGGACAGGTAGACGACGCTGTTGCTCAGCAGCAGCGGGCGCTAGACCTGCGTCGTGCGAAGGACTTCACTTCAGACATAGCAGGATCGCTGCATACCCTCGGCGCCATGATCAACCGCCTCGGCAACCCCGCGACGGCCCTGCACCATCTCGATGAGGCACTGGCGATCCGCCGCTCACTCGGCGAAGTCACCCTCGAAGCCACCACACTCCATGTCTTGGCTGAAGCCAACTTCGATCTTGGAAACGACGGTGTCGCGCATGCCCAGTTGCGAGAGTCGCTCGCGAAGTACAGACAAGTCGGCAACGTGGTCGGAACGGCGGAGACCTTACGGAGTCTGGGCGAGATCCTCCTTTCGCGGGGGCAGACGAGCGAAGCCCTCACCCACCTTCAGGAAGTGCTCGAGCTCAACCGTGAACTGCGCCTTGGTTCCGCCGTCGCACGGACTCTCGCATTCCTCGGTGAGGCGCACCGCCGCCTGGGTGAGTGGGACAAGGCGATCGCATGCCTCGACGATGCGATCACCCAAGCGCGCGACGTGCGGGATCAACGAGAGCTGGGGAGTGCGCTCACCTGGCTGGGCGACACGTGGGCGGACGCCGGCGATCTCGAGCGCGCTCGCGGCTGCTGGCACGAGGCTCTCCCCGTACTGGAGCGGCTACGACATCCCGATGCGGTCGAGGTCCGGTCCCGCTTGGGTGAGCACGCCTGTGACTGATCAGGCGTATCGGCCCGAACTCCTGAAGCTGGCCCGAACCGACAACTAGGGCGGGGCCGCGTCAGCGCGGCCCCGGATCCCTCGTTGTGGGCCACGTGACGTCCAACGTGGTCTCGCCCGAGCCAGTTCGACAAGTCTGTCGCCTCCCGACTTGTGGCCGCGCCGTTCTCTCCACCAGCACCTCCGGCCCGTGGCCGCGCGTCAATCGGTTGGGGCGCCCATCTGTTGTCGTCGTACTCGCGCCGTGGCCGCCGCGGTTGTGGTGACCGTGTTCCCCAGAGTTTCACGTCCGCGTTCCGCGGCCTGGTCGTTGGCGTCGGCGCCGGGCGTGCGGAGCTCGGAGGTCCGTCTCGAGGCTGGAAGCTCCCGCACGAGGGTGTCGTACCGCGCGTCGGAGAGCGTCGGCCGTCGAATCATGCCCCGCACTCGCTCAGCGGCCGGTAACTAGCGATCGCGGTTGAGGCGGGCGCACGGCGCCCCGGGGCCACCCCTTGCAGACGTTGGAAGGTTGTCGCCGATTCGCCCTCATGATCCAGCAGCCGCTGCGAGAATATCGTGCGACGTGATCATCACCCTGTGATCCGGCGGCCGGCGCCGGCGGAGGGATGGAGATGCATAGCAACCACCCCGAAGGCGAGCTTCCGAACGGACTGTTAGACCACTGTCGACATGCTTGTTACGAGTGAACCGGGAACGCCAGGGATCGCGGGACCGGGCGGGGGAGAGAGATGGCTAAGCGAGGCTTTTTCGCGGAGTTGAACTACCAGGCGCAGCAAGCTGAGAAGCGCAGGCGACAGCAGGAGGCCGCAGCAGCCCGGGCCCAGGCCGCGGCCGAACGGTCCGCTGAGAAGGCGCGCAGAGATGTCGAGCGTGCGTTGGCTGCCATGGCCCGCGGGTCGGCCGCGGAGAAGAAGGCGGCCGAGAAGGAAGCCGCCAGGCTGCGCGTCGAGTCGCGGCTGGCTGAGGTGGAGTCGTTGAACGCAGGCTTGGTGAGCACACTGGCCGAGGTCGACGGGCTTCTGGCCGCCACCCTCGACGTCGACGATTACGTCAATTTGGAGTCTTTCAAGATCGGCAGCGTCGACCACCCGCCGTTCCAGCCCGGCGCGCTCGCCACACCTACGCCTGGCCTGCCGGAGCTGGTGTGCCCGCCGGAACCCGTCTACCAGGAGCCGCCTGCTCCAAGCGGGCTCGCGGCTGCCTTCGGCGGGAAGAAGAAGCACCAGGCGGCGCTCGAGCGCGCCCGTGCCGAGCACAACGAGGCCGGGCAGCTCTGGCATGAGAAGTGCGCCGAGATGCAAAAGGCTCACCGCGCCCGGCAGGAAGCGCACCAGAAGGCCGAGGCCGACCGTCTGGAGATGCTCGCGCAGGCGGAGGCTGCATACCAGCAGGAGTGCCGCCAGCGCGACGCCGAGGCCGAGGCACGGAACCAAGAACTGGACAGGTTCATCAACGACCTTGCCTTCGATGTCCCCGACGCGATCGAGGAGTACGTCGGCATCGTGCTCAGCAACTCGGTCTATCCCGAAGCCTTCCCCATCACTCACGAGCACAGGTTCGACCTTGGAACCCGCGAGCTGACTCTCACCGTGATCGTCCCCGAGCCCACGGCGGTCCCTGCCGTGAAGGAGTACCGATACGTCAAGGCGAAGGACGAGATCACCCACTCCACCCTGCCGGTCAAGTCGCAGAAGGATCGGTACGCCGGTGCGGTGTGGCAGGTCGCTGTGCGCTCCCTGCATGAGGTGTTCGAGGCCGACCGCGCCGAAAAGATCAACTCTGTCGCTCTCACGGTCGGAGTGGACCGCGTCGCCCCTGCAACAGGCCGCGCGGAGACCGTTCCACTGGTCGCGGTGGCCGCTGACCGCCAGACGTTCGGCGAGTTCGATCTAGCGAACGTGGTCCCGCAAGCGACCCTCGAGCACCTCGGCGCGGCGATGTCGAAGTCGCCGTACGACCTGACACCGGCCGACACCGGCCCCGGTGTTCGGGTCCGGGGGCAGGCATGAGGTTCAACTCCCCGCCGGGATGGCCTACTCCTCCACCGGGCTGGAGGCCGCCTCCGGACTGGAAGCCGAGCCCCTCCTGGCCGGACCCGCCGCCGGAATGGCAGCTGTGGCTCCCCGACGGGGACGACGAAACAGACTCCGCGAAGCCGGCGGCAGCGGGCGACGCCGACACGCCCGATGCCACATCTCCTGCAGAAGCGCCGGACAGTTCCGCGGCGGCCGACACGCACCGGACGCGTGTCGGATCGACAGAGACGGCGGAGACAGCTGCGCTGAAGGCCCGCATCGCGGAGTTGGAGGCCGCGCTCGAAGGGGCGCGGACGGGCGCGACAGACGTTGTCGAGCTCAGTGATCAGAGGGTGCTTCAGGACGTCGGCATCTACCGGTACCACCATCCCTTGGAGGACGCCGCCGCGTACAAGGACCGGCTACGGGAACTGGAGTCGGAGATCGACGCGGTGGTGAAGTCCGGGAAGGCGGTGCTGGCCGCGGACATGTTCACCTTTGGCGGCTCTCTGGCCAAGGGCCGCAAGATGGTGTCCGATCTCTCAAGACTCATGCTGCGCGCCTACAACGCCGAGGCCGACAACTGCGTCCGCTCCCTGCGCGCGGGCAACGTCAGCACGGCGAAGAGACGCATGGAGAACGCGGTAGGGCCATTGAGAACCTCGGCGCGATGATGGAGATGCGCGTCAACCCCGACTACCACGCCCTGCGAGTCGCCGAGCTGGAACTGACCGCGGATTACCAGATGAAGGTGCAGGAGGAGCGGGAACGGGCGCGTGAGGAGCGGGAGCTGCTACGCGAGCAGAGGCGCGCCGAGCAGGAGCTGGCCGCCGAGCGAGAGCGCCTGGAGAAGGAGCGGGCGCACTACGTCAGCGTGCTCGAGTCCCTTCGCGCTGCTGGCAACCACACGGCTGCCGACGAGCTGGCCGGGCGACTTGGCGAGATCGAGCAGGCAATTGAGGCCAACGACTACCGGATCGCCAACATACGAGCTGGGTACGTCTATGTGATCTCCAACATCGGGGCGTTCGGCCCCAACGTGGTGAAGATCGGCATGACACGTCGGCTCGAGCCGCGCGACCGCGTTCGAGACCTTGGCGACGCATCTGTCCCGTTCGCATATGACGTGCACGCCCTGTTCTTCTCCGACGACGCGATCACGCTGGAGACCGAACTGCACAAGGCGTTTTCCGACCAGCGGGTCAACCGGGTCAACCTGCGCCGAGAGTTCTTCTTCGCCACTCCAGAGGAAGTCCGGGTCGTGCTCGCCGATAAGGTCGGCGGGCTACTCGAGTACAACGACAGCCCTGAGGCCCTGGAGTACTTCCAGAGTCGTGGCTCCTGGCCCGACTTCGGCTGACCGTAGCGCGGTCGTGCCCTGGCGGCATGCCACAAAACGTCTGTCGTGGTCAGTAGTAATCGTGAAGCCCAGTTCTGCTGCGACGCCTGGATCCTGAACTCTGAAGGATCCGTGGAGGGCGTCCACGCCAGCAAGCTAGGCCTCGATGGCCCCGCCTGCCGGCGCTTCGGTGGCCAGACGGCGGTCGGTCTCGTCGAGGATCCCTAGCGTCATGCCGCGTCGGCGGCGCCTCGAGGATACCGAGGTGGCGCTCGAACGGCTGGGGTTGGCGCGAGGGCGTCGCCGGCGGCGTCAGGGAAGCCGAATGCGGTCGTTCGCGGTGATCGTGAGCGGGCTCGTGTCGCCCCGTCGGACAAGCTTCAGCGGCTCCGACCCGATCGCTTCCACGTCGAGCAGTTGGCTCACCAGCGCCATCGCGCCGTCTGGGATTCCTAAGGCAGTGCAGGCCGGAAAGGCGTCCAGCCATGGACCCACGTCGTAATGTCCGAAGTGTGGTGCGACCAGCGTGGTCGGCAGCCAACCCCACAGCGACTTCATCCTGCTGGCCCTTCTTGGACCATGGATGATGCCAGCTCCGAGCACGGCGGCGCCGGCGCTGCAGCCAGCGATAACGGCGCCGGCGTCGTGAGCTGCGCGCAGCGCAGCCAGGGCGGGAGTGCCGCTGGTTGCATCGTGAATCCGAAGCGGTGAACCACCTGTGATGAGCACCAAGTCCGCATCAGCGAGCCGCTGGATGACGGAGGGACGATATGCATCCTCGCGCGAGTGCAGACCCGAGTCGATGAGCTGGACCTCGATGCCTTTCGTACAGAAGTGCTGCTTGAGGCCGTGAAGGTCACCAGGCTCGTCCAGCGGCGTCTGCAAGGCGACCGCCGAGATCGGCCTTGCGCCATCTGCGTAGCGCCTGCGTGCCCGCTCCAGGATGAGCAGCTCGTGGGGTGATGGCGACGTGCTGTAGAGAAAGGCCGCTCCCGTCACGGACGCTCACCATAACGACTCGCGTTCAGACATGGAACGTGCGCCGCATGCAGACCACTCAATCTGAGGGCTCCTCTCCCAACCTGGCCTGCTGCAGATTGGCCTTGGCTGACAGGGACGGCCTTCTGCGTACGGCCGAGTCAACGGCCGTCAGCGTTGCCGCACCATGCGAGGACAGCGCACCAATGACGCACATCCTCCGCCACAAGCACACGCGCGGCCCATCCACAGTGCACAACCGAGGACGTCAGCGCTTGCCTGGTTCAACTAGGCTTCACAGAGATCACGAACCAGACGCAGGGAGTGGGCGTGCCGGTATTCGTCGTCGATGTGTGGACCGGGAGACGCGCGGCTGCCCTCCAAGAAGCACTCAGGATGACGAACGAGGCGTTCGCCGAGCGCCTTGGCATCGCCGTGCGGACCGTCTCGTCTTGGCATGAGAAGCCGCTGTCCCGCCCCAACCGCATGATGCGGCAGCTGCTTGACACCACCCTCGAACAGGCCTCCGAGGCCGAGCAGTCACGTTTCGCGCTCCTTGACGAGGGCGGAGCCGTGGCGCGTGACGACAACGCACCGGCCATCGTGAGCGACTCGACTGGGCAGGCGTTACGTGTCGCGATCGCTGCTGTGCTGCGAGACGACGACGTCCTGATCGCGTGTCGACGAGGCGATGATGCCGGCGGAATCCGCTGGCAGTTCCCGGCCGGCATCGTGAAGCCTGGGACGTCCTCGGAGCAGGTCGCCGTTCGGGAAGCTCTCGCCGAGACGGGCGTCCACTGCGCGGTCCGCGAGAGCCTGGGCAGCAGGTTGCATCCTCTGAGCAAGGTCTACTGTGAGTACTTCGTGTGTGAGTACCTCGCCGGCGAAGCAGAGAACCTGGATGTCGTCGAGAACGTCGACGTCACGTGGGTGGCCCGCGATCTTGTAACTCGGTTCATCCCACAGGACTCCATCTACCCGCGCCTCCTGCGGGTCCTGGAAGGACACGATGACGCAACAGCTTCCTGACGAGCGACCCGCGATCGCGGCAGCCATCATCGTTGATCAGGGACGCGTCCTGCTGGTCCGGCGCCGCCAGAAGGAAGGCAGCCTGCTCTGGGCCTTCCCGTCCGGCGGCGTCGAGCCCGGCGAGACAGCGCAGGAAGCCGCAGCGCGCGAGGTCAAGGAAGAGGTCGGCCTGGACGTCACGGCCGGCCGGACTCTCGGCGAACGCGTCCATCCCGCAACCAGTCGAAGGATGATCTACGTCGCCTGCGAGGTGACCGGTGGAGAGGCCAGGGTCCTAGATGAGGAGGAACTGGCTGAACTCACGTGGTCAGAGCACGCGCAGCTGAGCGAATACATACCTCATGGCTTCCTGCCTGCGGTCCAGGAGCATCTCGACTCCACCCTCGGGATCCGGGCCAGCGGGCCGGCCGCCGCGGACGAATCGGACCTGAGCCCATGCTCAGCGGTCCAGAAGACCACCCAGGCGTGACCGTACGACTCCGTCATGGAAGTAGTCCGGCATCACCACACCGCCCACAGACGGCCGCGTCGACGCCACGTCATCCATCGTTGACGACGGAAGGCGCTCGATCGCATCGATGCATGCATTGGCGTAACGGTGCGCCCCGTCGTAGTTTCCGGAGTCCATCATTCGGATGGCGAGGGCGTACGCAGCCTCGGCCGCCGTCCGGTCATCCTTGGACGCGACTGCATGCTCGTACTCATCCACCAGCTGCCGGATCGGTGGCATGGCGCCACTCCTCCCTGATGACGTCGTTGTCTGAGGCCAGGCCGCCGTGGCTCAGAAGGTAAAGGTCTCAGCCAGCGTGTGGTAATCGAACTGCTCGTCGGCACCGAACCACAGCTCGATCTCGTACTTCGCCTCGTCGAGGTTGCCCGACGCGTGGACGAGGTTCGACACCGCCTTGCCCTGGTCCACGCAGTACCCCTTGGACTGGTGCGACAGGTCACCGCGGATCGTCCCGGGCGGCGCCTCGCTCGGGTAGGTGCCACCAACAAGGCGTCGCACGTTGGCGACGACCTCGACGCCTTCGATTACGAGGCCGATCACAGGGCCACGCTGCATCGACTTGGCGGTCGCGTCGTAGACCTCCTTGCCGTGCCGCTCCTCCAGGTCGAAGTAGTGCTTCCGGGTGAAGTCCTCGTCCATCATGGTCATCTTGGCTGAGACGATCTTCATCCCGGCATCCTCGAACCGCTGGACAACGCGGCCAACGAGCCCACGTGCAACAGCGTCGGGCTTGAGCACCACCAGGGTCCGTTCCAGTTCCGCCACGACCTTGCCTTTCGACTAGCCGACGATGGTCGGGCCCACCGTCGCGGGATCGGAAACCGACCTTACGCAGCCCTACTCGGGCCTTCGACGCCGACCTTGGCTAGCGTGCGTCGTGATCCCACGACCCGTACCTTGCACGATCTCGAAACGGCCTCCGGAGCCGTGTGCGCAGGTTCGAGTCCTGCCGGCGGCGCATCTTCATGGCCAGCCGATTCGGGCCTCTGACCTGCGAAACGCTGCGGGCGGAGCACTCGGCACGCCACCCGCCAGCTCGTTGGCGACGTGCCCGGCAACCGCAAGGACAAGAGTTGAGGAGTGACTGATTGGCGCATGACCCCATCGGTGCGGTGCCCGCCGACCGGTGGAAGCGAAACGTCGTCCCTCAAACCCAGTCGGTCTGTGGCCGAGTTCCTATGCATCGGGTCGGATCAGCGCGCGGTCGTGACGAATGTTGCAATCACAGAGTCGGACTCGCCGCATGGACGAATGACCATCTCGTAGTCACCGATGTCTGAGGGCTGCCCGCCGCCTCGCCTGACAGCGTCAAGAAGCAGCTGCCGCAGTGCCCCCGCGTCCTTCGGATCGATCGCCGTCGACACCGTACTGATCGAACGTCCTAGCCGGCGAAACTCCAAGTCGACCAAACGATGGGACGGCGTGTCGGACGCCGGTTCCGAGCGGTGGACCCAGCTCGATGTGCTCTGCAGGTGTCACCTCTCCACTTGGTGGATTAGGATCAGCGGACAATTCGCGGACCAGGGTGCGTCGTCCACCTCCGACGTCGACGAGTCCCCACTCCCGCAGCATGGAAACGGCTCGGTGAGCGGTTGCCGTCGAGACGCCATGGGTCGCGGCCAGCTGCGTAAGGGAGGGGATAGGCCATCCTGGGCGAAGGGATCCGTCCAGGATCTCGTCACGTAGTCCCACGGCGATCTTCTCGTACGATCGCTCCGGGTTGATGTCCACGAGCTTGAACGGTGTGGCCTTCGGCCGTGCCGGCATTCGCACGGTGAGGTTCGCAGCGGCTCGCTGATCGGCCTCCTCACGCCAAGCGGAATACACCCGCAAGGTCGTCGTTCCGCCACCGGAGTGGCCGAGCCTGCCACCAACCGTCCGGACATCCACTCCAGCAGCGATGAGCTCGGTCGCGTTGTAATGGCGGAGCGCATGCAGATGCGTATTGATGCCGAGGCGCCTGGCCATCTTGCTGTATCGCTGGGTGATTGAGCCTGGCAGCAGAAATGTGCCCTGGTCTGGCGCGAGGGAGAAGACGAATGCGTCAGATCGCAGCTCGACGTCGAGGAGGGCAGCCCGCTCCTCGACGCGAGCCCGATGGTTGCGCAGGGCATCTACTGTCTCGGCGTCGATGCTGACCCGACGCTGCTGGTGAGTCTTGGTGTCCTTCATGTACCACCGTCCACCGTTGCCCTTCGCGACACCACAGCGCAGCACAAGTACGGCGTTCTCGAGGTCCACACAGTCCCAGCGGAGCGCGCAGAGCTCCCCGCGACGTGCACCGGTTGTCATTGCAAGCCAGACGAACGCGCCCCAGTCCGGATCGCGCCAGGCCTCGTTCACGATCCGCGCCGCATCGGCAGCTGACGGAGGGCGAGGCTCAGGCTTCGGCGCTGGCGGAGGTTCAGCCTGGGTAATGGGATTGACGGCGACCCAGCGCCAGCGGACGGCGCGCTTGTAGGCACCGCTCAGTAGGTAGTGGATCTGGCGAAGCGTCGAGCCGGCAAGCGGGCGACACTCGTGCGGCTGGCAGCGACGCTGACAGGCGCGACACCCTGGATCAGGGGGCGAGCACACTGATCCCTCGTGCTCGTCGCATCGGTGCCGACTTCGAGTGCGGTGGTCGAGGCGAGACCCACCATCGCAGTGATCCTGACATCGGCGGAGCTCGGCATAGAGCGAGTCGAGCACGTCGCCATCAAGCTCGCCGGCCTTCACCTTGCCGATGAACGGCTCGATGTGACGTTGTACGTACGAGCGGTATCCGCTCAGTGTGCTCGGCCCGACGTCGAGCATCGTCAAGTGACGCTCAAGAAGCTGGGAGATGGTTGCGATCGTTCGCGGGTGGCGGCGTTCGTCAACTTGATTGAGCAGGCGGGTCCGCGCCTTCTCAGCAACCGTCTTGGCCGTCGGTCCTGGCGGGATGATCTCGACCAGGTCGTGGCGTCGCTTGGTGACAGGATCGCGGCCGGCGTGGACGCGAACTCGCAGCGCCCCGCTGGGCAGCATGTCGATGCTGCCGCGGGTCCGTTTCCGGCGCTGCATGCCACCTGCCATCCACGCAGGCTATCGGTTTCGTGTCATGAGTGGTGTCACGACACGAATCCCGGGTCACCTCGGTGCCATGCCCGGTGCCATATGCCCAGGTCAGGAGTGGAGCCAGCGGCGGGACTTGAACCCGCAACCGCCCGATTACAAGTCGGGTGCGCTACCAGTTGCGCCACGCTGGCGAGGCCGGCACAAGCCTAGCCGTGCAGTGTCCACGCCCCATCAGCGCCACGATGTTGGTCCGGCACCAGGCGTGGGCCTCGCAGTCCGCCCACAAGCCGGTTCCCTCGTACCGGCCCGATGGATGAAGGGGCCCTTCATCCGAACCGGCGGGCCGGCCCTGTCGGATGAAGGGACCGTTCATCCAATAGGTCCGCAGCAAGGGACCCTTCATCCAACCCGGCGGCCGGCCCCGCCACACGAAGGGACACTTCATCCAACCCAGGAAGGCGCGCGCTCCCAGGGGTCGCTGCCACTCTCCCTGTCTCAGCCGAACGACCTGCTCTCAGCCGAACGACACCCCGAGGGCCCAGCCCCTGATCCTGGTGGGCGTCACCACGATCGCGGACGAGAAGTCCGCGCTGAACGCCTCCGCACTGCCGTAGCCGAGGGTCAGGATCCGCTCGCCGTACTTGTCCACGTACGCCGGCACGTCCACGAGGCTCAGGGTGCTGTCATCCACCCGGGCATGCCCCTCGATCCGGATCACGTCGTCACCCGACCGCGTGTCGTCGAGGACGACGGACACCTTCGGGTTCGCCGCGAGGTTCCGGTGCTTCAGCTGGTTCGGCCGGCTGTAGATCACGATCGAGCCATCGACCCAGAGGTACCAGACGGGCACGGTGTCCGGTAGGCCGCTCGGCCGCACCGTCGTCAGCCAGGCGATCAGGTTGGTCTCGAGCCGCGACGCCAGATGTTCGGCCTGCTCGGGCGCCAGCCCTTCCACCAACGGCTTCCCCATCGTCTCTCCCGTTCGTACCGCGGTCGCGGAGTGGACCCCCGCAGGCCCGAGCTTGCCGCTCGCGGCCACCCCGAAGACTCGCGGCTGAAGCGCACTTCAGGTCAAGTCGAGGCGGAGACACGGGAGGGGCGCAGTCCGGTTGCGGCTCACCGCCCACGCACGCTGCCGGTCGAACCGCGTACGACGAGCTCCGGCCGGAAAAGGTACTCCGCATGTGGGGCGCCGTGTCCGTTGATCTCGTCGATGAGCGCACGTACGGCCGCCAGCCCCATCGGGTGGACCGGCTGCCGCACACTCGTGAGCGGCGGATCGGTGAACGCGATGAGCGGCGAGTCGTCGTAGCCGATCACGGAGATGTCGCGCGGCACCTCGAGTCCGCGCTGGCGTACGGCCCGGATCGCGCCGAGGGCCATCAGGTCGGACCCGCAGACGATGCCGGTGACGCCCTCGTCGAGGAGGCGTACGGCGGCGGCGTGCCCGCCCTCGACGGAGAACAGCGACTGCTCCACGAGCCCGCTCACCCCGGCGGCCTGCATCGACGCGCCCTTCACGGTGGCCCGGAACGCCGACAGCTTCCGCCGTGAGGGCACGAACCGGTCGGGCCCGCTCGCGAACCCGATCCGCCGGTGCCCGAGGCTCGCCAGGTGTTGGACCGCGAGCTCGATCGCCACGGCGTCGTCGGTGGAGACGAACGGCGCGTCCACGGAGTCGACGAACCCGTTGACGAAGACCACCGGCAGCCCTCGTCCGGTCAGCTTCTGGTAACGCACCGTGTCGGTGGACAGGTCGGCGTGCAGGCCGGAGACGAAGATGATGCCGGAGACCCCGCGGTCGAGCAGCATCTCGACGTACTCGTCCTCGCCGACGCCACCGGGCGTCTGGGTGCAGAGCACCGGCGTGTAGCCGTGCTGGCCGCAGGTCGTCTCGATCACCTGGGCGAACGCCGGGAAGATCGGGTTGTCGAGCTCGGGTACGACGAGGCCGACCAGTCCCGCGCTGCGCTGCCGGAGCCGGGCGGGCCGCTCGTACCCCAGGACGTCCAGGGCGGTCAGGACGGCCTGGGTGGAGGTCGGGCTGACCCCGGGGCGGCCGTTGAGCACCCTGGACACCGTGGCCTCGCTGACCCCGGCCTGGGCGGCGATGTCGACGAGGCGGGCCCGCTTGGCGGGACCAGGGCTGGCGCCGGCACCGACCTGCATCTGCTCTCCGGCCCCCTTCTCGCTGCGCCGTGGTCACTCGCTGCCCGGACCACGACGAGGGACCGGACGGTTTCTTGCTGAAATCCTTCGCAAGAATTGTGCCGTAGTCACCGTGCGTACGGCCGGAAATGCCCGAGAGCGCGACGAAAGCGTACGGCCAGTTCCGGGCTGGTGACGGTTCTGCCTGGTGACAGCCAGGTGAAAGCCGTGTCACCATGGCTGCCCGTGGCGACCCAACCGGGCTCGCCAGTGACCCTTTGCTCGGATCGTCCGGCACGTTCCTGCCGGTGAAGGGATGGAAACCCCCTATGGCCACTGTCACGTATGACAAGGCGAGCCGAACCTACCCAGGATCGGACAAAGCCGCCGTCGACCAGCTGGATCTCCAGATCGAAGACGGCGAGTTCATGGTTCTTGTCGGCCCCTCCGGATGTGGCAAGTCCACGTCGCTCCGGATGCTCGCGGGCCTCGAGGAGATCAACGACGGCGCCGTCCGCATCGGCGACAGGGACGTCACGCACCTGCCGCCCAAGGACCGCGACATCGCGATGGTCTTCCAGAACTACGCGCTCTACCCGCACATGAGCGTCGCCGAGAACATGGGCTTCGCGCTGAAGATGCAGGGCATCGCCAAGGACCAGCGCCTCAAGAAGGTCCGTGAGGCCGCCCAGCTGCTCGGCCTGGAGGAGTTCCTCGACCGCAAGCCGAAGGCCCTCTCCGGTGGCCAGCGGCAGCGGGTCGCGATGGGCCGCGCGATCGTCCGGGAGCCGAAGGTCTTCCTCATGGACGAGCCGCTGTCCAACCTCGACGCCAAGCTGCGTGTCTCGACCCGTACCCAGATCGCCGCACTCCAGCGCCGGCTGGGCATCACGACGGTCTACGTCACGCACGACCAGACCGAGGCGATGACAATGGGCGACCGGGTCGCCGTGCTGAAGGACGGTCTCCTCCAGCAGAACGACACGCCGCTCAACCTCTACGACCGTCCCAACAACCTGTTCGTCGCCGGCTTCATCGGTTCGCCCGCGATGAACCTGCTCGAGGGCAAGGTCACCAACAGCGGAGTCGACGTCGGCGCCTACACCGTGCCGCTCGAGGCCTCCGTCAAGACCAAGCTGGGCAACGAGACCAGCGCGACCGTCGGTATCCGTCCCGAGGCGTTCCGGATCGTCGGCGCCGAGGAGAACGGCCTGTCCGTCGAGGTCGCCGTCGTCGAGGAACTCGGCGCCGACGCCTACCTCTACGGCCTGCTCAACGGCGGCACCGACGAGCAGAAGGAGATCATCGCCCGGATCGACGCGCGCCGGCCTCCCGAGAAGGGTGCCAAGGTCAAGCTGGCCGCAGACGCCGAGCGGATCCACGTGTTCAACACCGCCACGGGCGAGCGCGTGAGCGGCTGACCCGTCCCGCGGCCTCGGCCGCAAACCACCTCGACATCCGGGGGTTCGTCGGTACGCACGCCGGCGGGCCCCCGGTGTCTTTCTGTCGCTTTGAGGGCAACCCGGATTTACTGGACCCATGCCTCGGTTCGTCTCGGTACCCGCAGACCCCGGCCTGCTTGCCCTGCCGTGGCACCTCCCGCTCGAGGAGTGGCCGCAGGAGCACCTGGTCGCGCTGCCACGCGGCATCTCCCGGCACGTCGTGCGGTTCGTCCGCCTCGGCGGTCACGTGTACGCGCTGAAGGAGGCCGCCGAGCGGTACGTCGTCCGCGAGCACCAGCTGCTGCGTGACCTCGAACGGCTCGACGTGCCCGCGGTCGAGGCCGTCGGCGTGGTACTCGACCGGTCCACCTCCGACACCGGCGGCGAGCCGATCGACCCGATCCTGCTGACCCGGCACCTGTCGTTCTCGCTGCCGTACCGCGCGGTGTTCTCCCGTACTCTGCGGCCCGAGACCGTCGTACGCCTGGTCGACGCGTTGGCCGCGCTGCTGGTCCGCCTGCACCTGGCGGGCTTCTTCTGGGGCGACTGCTCGCTGTCCAACACGTTGTTCCGACGGGACGCCGGCGCTTTCGCGGCCTATCTCGTCGACGCGGAGACCGGCGACCTGCACGACGAGCTGTCACCTGGCCAGCGCTCGTACGACCTCGAGCTCGTGCACACGAACATCTTCGGCGAGCTGCTCGACCTGCAGGCCGGTGGCTTCCTGTCCGAGGACACCGAGCTGCTCGAGCTCGCCGACAGGGTGGTCGCGAGGTACCAGCGGCTGTGGGGCGAGCTCACCGAGCCGGAGGAGTTCGACACCGGTGAGATGTACCGGCTCGAGCAGCGCATCCAACGCCTCAACGAGCTCGGCTTCGACGTCGCGGAGCTCGACATCCACACCGACTTCGACGGCCGGCACATCCGGATCCAGCCCAAGGTGGTCGACGCGGGTCACCACAGCCGCCGGCTGATGCGCCTCACCGGCCTCGACGTCGAGGAGAACCAGGCCCGGCGGCTGCTGAACGACCTGGACGCGTTCCGCGCGTCGACCGAGCAGCAGAACGAGGACGAGGAGATCGTCGCGCACCAGTGGCTCACCGACGTGTTCGAGCCGGTGGTCCGTGCGGTGCCACCCGACCTGCGTGGCCGGCTCGAGCCGGCCGAGGTGTTCCACGAGGTGCTGGAACACCGGTGGTACTGCTCGGAGAACGCCGACCGCGAGGTCAACCTCGTCGAGGCGGCCAGGTCCTACGTCAGGAACGTACTCCGCAACCGCCCGGACGAGCGGGAGCGGCTGCCCTCGGCCGAGGACCTGGCCGTCTCCGAGCTGGAGCCGTAGTCGGCGGCCCCAGTCGGCGGGTTGTCGGCGGATCTAGTCGGCGGACGAGGAAGTCAGCGCAGGTACGGGCGCGCCGGAGGTCGAGGCCCCGGAGGTCGGGTGCGGCGCAGTGGTGGGCGCCGACGTCGTGGCGGGCTCCGGTGCCGTCGCGGCCGGTGGGGTGCGGTCGGCATGGGGTGCCGGTCGGCATGGGAGTCCCGGTCACGTTCGGCGTGGGAGTCGCCGTCGGGGTGGGGGTCGGCGTCAGAGTCGGCGTCGGTGCCGGCTTCGGCGTCGGAGGTCTCGGTGCCGGCTTCGGTGCCCCTGGGAGGGGCCACGGACGGTCCGCGCCCTGGGTCCACCACGACGTACGCTTCCGCGCACCGTCCCAGCTGAAGCTGAGGTGGATGTGGTCGGTGTGCGGGTTCGACGTGCCGGTGTACGGCTGCCAGCCGTCCGCGGGCCGGTACGACCGCCACATGCGACGGTTCCAGACGATGTACATCACGCCGAGCCGCCGCGCCATCGCGTGCTTGTTGCCCGCGCTGTCGGTGGCGAGCAGCCAGCCGAGGAAGTTTTCCGCCTTGGCCTTGTCGGCCCGGGAGTCGGCATCGAACGAGATGTCGAGCGCCCGACCCTCCTTGTGCTCGCTCGTCCGGGGCTTGGAGCAGTCACCGGAGATGCCGGACCAGCGCTTGCCGTACGCGGCGACGATCAGGTCGCGCACGCCGGTGACGCCGGGCTTGGGCTTCAGGTCGCAGGTCGTCTGACCGACGTACCGCGCGTACGGGTCGATCGTCGGGCCGGCCAGGGCCCGGACGGCGCTCGTCGCCGGGAGTGCCGTGGCGGGCACGACCAGCGCGAGGAGGATGCCGGCGAGGATCCCGCCGGTCAGGAGGTCGGCAGGTCGCCGACCGCGGGAGCCTCGATGTGTCATACAGATACGCTGACGCCTCGAGGTCCCGCCGCGCGTCCGGCGGGGGAACCGAGATAGTGCAGCGTTCGGCTCCCCCGTCCGGCACCGAAGTCACGTTTGGACCGGCCGATCCGGCGGGTAGGGGACGCCGCCGGTCAGGTGGTCCAGTAGCTCGTACGCCGAAGTGCACCGTTCCAACTGAAACTGAGGTGGATGTGGTCTGTGTGCGGGACTGAGCCGGTGTAGTTGAGCCAGCCCGAACTCGGCATGTACGCCCGCCACATCTTGCGGTTCCAGATCGCGTACATGATGCCGAGCCGACGGGCCATGGCATTCCGGTTTCCGTACTGGTCGGGTCGGAGCAGCCAGTAGAGAAAGTCGTTGGCATTCTTACGACTGGTCGCCGAGAACGCATTGAATGCGATGTCCAGAGCGCGGCCGTCATAGTGTTCGCTGACACCGCTCTGGCAGGGCCGCGCAATACTCCAGGACCTGTTTCCGTAGGTTCTGATGATGAGGTTCTTGACGTCGACGGGACCAGGCTTGTTGGTAGGGCTGCACATCGACTGCCCCACATAACCCGCGTAGGGATCGATGGCTCTCGGGAACGTCGGCGTCGGTGGCATCTTGCGCGCCCATGCCACCGGCTCGAGGTCGAGCCCGGAGAGTGGTTCCTCTTCGTGTGCGCTGGCGGCGACGACAATTCCGGCGGCGCCGAGGACAGCGGCGGTGACGAGGCTTCTCCGAGGTAGAAGGAGCCGCCCTGCACTGCTCATCTTCGGATCGGTCATGAATCCAGGGGACTGCAACCAGGCGTCACAACGCTGCTGGCAGTTGGCACGTTTGACGACGCGAACTACCTTGTGCAAAGGCAACCGAAGCCCTCGAATTGCGGGCCCACCTGATGTAACCCGGTTGCTATTGTCGGCCAGTTGTCGCGCGTTCAGTCACGAGAAAGCGCGCGCCCGATGACAACTCGCTGAATCTGATTGGTGCCTTCGAATATTTGTAGCACCTTCGCTTCGCGCATGAAGCGCTCAGCGGGAAAGTCGCGGGTGTAACCGTAACCGCCGAGAACCTGCACGGCATCGGTCGTCACCTTCATGGCCGCATCGGTGGCGACGAGTTTTGCGATGGCCGCCTGCGTGGTGTACGACAGGCCGCGGTCACGCCGGCGGGCAGCGTCAAGATAGGTGGACCGGGCGCTCTGCACCGCCGCCGCCATGTCGGCGAGCATGAAGCTCAGTCCCTGGAAGGAGATCACCGGCTGCCCGAACTGGGTGCGTTCCTTCGCATACGTCACCGCCGCGTCGAGCGCGGCCTGCCCGAGCCCCACGGCACAGGCGGCGATGCCGAGCCGGCCCGAGTCCAGGGCGGTGAGCGCGATCCGCATGCCGTCGCCCTCGTCGCCGACCCGCCGGCTGGCGGGCACGCGCACGCCGTCCCAGTGGACCAGCGTGGTGGGCGACCCCGTGAGGCCCATCTTGTGCTCGGGTGCGCCGAAGGAGAGGCCCGGGGCTCCCGCGTCGACGACGAAGCAGCTGATGCCCCGGCTGCGGTCCGGCGAGGTCCTGGCGAACAGTACGTAGAAGTCCGCCTCACCCCCGTGGGTGGTCCAGGCCTTCGTCCCGTCGACCACGTAGTCGTCACCGTCCCGTACGGCCCGGGTCGACATGCCCGCAACGTCGGAACCCGCCTGCGGCTCGGACAGGCAGTACGCGCCGAGCAGTTCGCCCGACAGCAGCCTGGGCAGCAGGTCCGCCCGCTGGGCGTCGGTTCCGTGGGTCAGGACCGGAGAGCAGGTGAGCGAGTGCACGGAAACGCCTACCGCGACGCTCAGCCAGGCCGACGCGACCTCCTCGAGTGCCTGGAGGTAGACCTCGAACGGCTGGCCGCCTCCGCCGTACTCCTCCGGAAAAGGCAGCGAGAGGAGCCCGGAGCGCCCGAGCAGCCGGAACGCCTCGCGCGGGAACTTCCCGGCCGCCTCCGCCTCGGCCGCCGCCGGTGCCAGCTCCTCGCGGGCGATCTCCCGGCACAGGTCGAGCAGCTCGTGGGCTTCGGGGGACGGGAGCAGGCGTTCCATCGACATCGACCCTCCGCTGGCTCAGCTGGCCGCCCTGCCGGGGCGTTGCTGCGTACTCTGTCACGGCCCCTGCGGAGGCGGCATGCGGACGCATGCGATACCGCGGCGCTGCCAGGTGTACGTGACGACCAGCTCACCGCCCACGCCGGACACCACCGCGGGGTACGACAGCTCGTCCTCGTTCCGCGCGCTGCCGCCCTCGCCGGATGACCACTCCCCCTCGCCGCCCGGCTCCTCGCCCTCCAGGGTCAGCCAGTGCCGCCAGGTGTGACCGTTGTCGACGGAGACGGCCGCCGTCAGCGGGGTACGCGGTCCCCATGAAAGACCCACCGGGTTGTGGATGCAGACCAGCCGGCCGTCGGCGAGCCGCACCAGGTCGAGCCCGCTGTTGTTGTTGGGCAGGGAGGTGGCGGTGACAGCCGACCAAGTCTGACCGCCGTCGGTGGAGTCGCTGCGGCAGGCGTGGCCGCAGGTGCTGCGCAGGAGCATGTGCAGCCGGCCCGGCGCGGACTCCCACAGGGAGGGCTGGATGACGCCCTTGCCGGCGAAGGTCACGTGGTCGAGTGGGACGAGCCGGCTCTGCCGCCAGGTGCGACCCTCGTCATCCGAGAGGTCGACGAACGCGTCCCAGGTGTGCGCGCGTTCGATCGAGGCGGGTGCCGCCCAGGTGCCGCCGGCGAGCACGATCGGCTTGTTCTTCACGGGTCCGCGGCCGCCCTCGTCGCCGGGTACGAGGTCCACCGGCTCGGTCCACGTGCCGCCGCCGTCCTCGGAGCGCAGGACCCGGGTCTGCCAGCGGAGGATCTCGTGGCCCACCTTGTAGAACAGCACGACCGAAGCGGTGCCTGGCGGACGGAACAGGACGGGGTTCCAGTGCGGCAGGCCCGGCTCGTCGGCCACCTTCACCGACGGCGACCAGCCCTGACCGGGCATGCGCCGGGACGACCAGATCGCGACGTCGCCGGCACCCTCCCGGCTGCCGGCGAACCACGCGACCAACACGTGACCGTCGTCGAGGACGGCAACGGTCGAGGCGTGACAGGACGCGAAGCGCGGGTCGTCGACGACCACGAGCTCGCGGCGAACGTCCACGGCGTACCGGCTCAGCGGCGCGACCGCTGCTGGGCGACCTCGTAGAGCGCGATGCCGGCGGCCACCCCGGCGTTCAGCGACTCCGCACCCGACGCGTGCATGGGAATCCGGGCTAGCCGGTCGCAGGTCTCGCTGACCAGGCGCGACAGGCCCCGGCCCTCCGAACCCGCCACCAGGACGAGCGGCTCCGCGAGCTCGGCCACCTCCGACACCTCGACGTCGCCGTCGGCCGCGAGCCCGACGAGGACCAGCCCTTCCTTCTGGTACGCCTTCAGCGTCCTGGTCAGGTTGACCGCCCGGGCCACCGGCACGCGGACGGCCGCACCGGCCGAGGTCTTCCACGCGGCCGCGGTCATCGCCGCCGAACGGCGTTCCGGCACGACGACGCCGTGGGCGCCGAACGCGGCCGCCGAACGGACGACGGCACCCAGGTTGCGCGGGTCGGTCACGCCGTCGAGAGCGACGAGCAGCGGCGGCGTGCCGCTGTCAACCGCGCCTTGCAGCAGGTCGGCCGGGTCGGCGTAGGAGTACGGCGGGACCTGTGCCGCGACGCCCTGGTGCACCGCGCCGCTCGTCACCCGGTCGAGCTCCGTCCGCGTCACCTCGAGCAACGGCACGCCGCCTTCGACCGCCAGCTTCAGGAGCTCGCGCATCCGGTCGTCGCGTTCGGTGCGTTCGGCGACGTGCACGGACTTGACGGGTACGCCGGCGCGCAACGCCTCGACGACCGGGTTGCGGCCGACGATCCACTCCGGCCGGTCGCCGCCACCCGCGCCGCGCGGGCGGGCACCGGGTCCCGACCGCTGACCGCGCCGCCCGTCCGTGCCCGTGGCCTTCGCGGCCTGCGCACGCTTGTACGCCTTGTGGTACGGGCGGTTCTCGGCCTTGGGCGTCGGGCCCTTGCCCTCGAGGCCACGCCGGACCCGACCTCCGGAGCCCGCGGTGGGATTGCCCGGCGACTTCCGCCGGGTCGCACCGCGCCGGCTGCTGTTACCAGGCACCAGGATCTCCCTCTCCGCGCCTTCGCGGGTGTGCGTCGACGCTCACTTGTCCGCCGTCCGGTCGGCGATGCTCCACCGCGCGCCATGCGGGGTGTCGGTCACCTCGACGCCGGCCGCGCGCAGCCGGTCGCGGGCGGCGTCGGCGGCGGCCCAGTCCTTGCGGGCCCGCGCCTGCTCGCGTTCGTCCAGGACCGCGGCGACGAGGACGTCGACGACGCCGTGCAACGCCTCGCCCTCCGCGCTCGTACGCCGCCACCGGGGGTCCAGCGGGTCGAGCCCGAGCAGCGCCAGCATCGCGCGTACCTCGAGCAGCCGGGCCAGCACCGCTTCCTTGTCGTCGGCGGCCAGTGCGGAGTTGCCCTCGCGCACGGTGGTGTAGACGACGGCGAGTGCCTGCGGCACGCCGAGGTCGTCGTTCATCGCGGCGGTGAAGGACTCCGGCAGGGCCAGTGGATCGGCGAGCGGAGCCGCCCCCACCGCCTCGCCGACGAACTCCACCGCGTGCTCGACGAAGCTCTCCAGCCGCTGGTAGGCCGTCGCGGCCTCCTGGAGCGCCTCCTCGGAGTACTCGATCATCGAGCGGTAGTGGGGTGCGGCGAGGTAGAAGCGCAGCTCCACCGGCCGGACCCGGCGCGCGACCTCCGACACCAGGAGGAAGTTGCCGAGCGACTTGCTCATCTTCTCGCCGGCCGTCGTCACCCAGGCGTTGTGCAGCCAGTAGCGCGCGAACGGATCACCCGCCGACACAGACTGCGCGATCTCGTTCTCGTGGTGAGGAAAGATGAGGTCGATGCCGCCGCCGTGGATGTCGAACGCCGGGCCGAGGTACTTCGCCGCCATCGCCGAGCATTCGATGTGCCAGCCCGGACGACCGGGACCCCAGGGACTGTCCCAGGCCGGCTCGCCGGGCTTCACGCCCTTCCAGAGAGCGAAGTCGCGCGCGTCCCGCTTGGCCTCGACGTTCTCGGTGTCGCCCGCGGGCTGGACCTCGTCGACCCGCTGGCCGGACAGCGCGCCGTAGTCGGCGAACGACGTGACGTCGAAGAGCACGTCCCCTCCGCTCGCGTAGGCGTGGCCCGCGTCGACCAGGCGGCTGATCAGCGCGATGATCTCGGGGATGTGCCCGGTCGCTCGCGGCTCCAGCGTGGCGGGGAGGCAGCCGAGCAGGTCGTACGCCTCGGAGAACGCCCGCTCATTGCGGTAGGCCAGCTCCCACCAGGGCACGCCCTCGATGGCGGACCGCGCCATCACCTTGTCCTCGACATCGGTGACATTGCGGATGTAGGTGACCTCGCTGCCGAGATGGAGCAGCCAGCGGCGGAGCAGGTCGAAGTTGATGGCGAACCTGACGTGGCCGACGTGCGGCGGGCTCTGCACGGTCGCGCCACAGACGTACATCGTGACCTTGCCGGGCTGCAGCGGCTCGAAGTCACGGATCGCACGCGCGCGCGTGTCGTACAGGCGCAGGTTCACCCCGCCAGCGTACCGACTGGTCACCGCGCCGATTCGGGGCGTACGGACGGGTCTGACCGGGGCGGGCGCCGTTCCCTGCTCGGCGCCCGCCCACGCGCGGTTCCGGTGGCTCGGCGGGTCAGCGCCGGAGCCGGTACGCCCGGATCACGGTCTGGTCGAGCTCGGTTCCGTCGGCTCCGCGTACCCGGGCCCGCAGCGAGACGAAGCTGGCGCCGGGTGCCGGCGGGACGACCGCCCGGAAGTCCACTCCCGCGGCGGTCACCGGAAGGTCCTTCCAGGTCTGTCCGTCGTCGAACGACGCGGCCAGCCGGACCGACTGCAGGTCCGGCGTCCCCCCGTCGACGTTGCGCACCTGCAGCCGGAGCGGGAACGCCGTGTCGGCGGGTGCCCGGTCGAGCAGGTCCACGGCGCCGCTGATCCACAGGTTGGGGAACGGCAGGGCTCCGTCGGCGTCCGGCCCGGCCGTCACCTTCCACCGGCCCGTGATCCGCGTGCCGAGCACCGACCAGGCGACGTCGCGGGTCGCCCGGGTCCTGACCTCGTACGTCGCCTGCTCCGCCGGGAGTGCGTAGAAGCCGCCACCGAGGTCGTCGCTGGTGCCGACCAGCTCGCCGTTCTTCCAGAGCTCGGTGTGGGCCGTGCCCTCGGAGTCGGGCGAGAACGTGTGCTGGGGCGCCGACGGCGAGAACGGGCTGAGCCCCGTCCACAGCCGGTCGAAGGCGAAGTGCGGCCGGGCGACCGGGCCGACCGGCGCGGCGTTCCAGGCCCGCTGCACCGTCCGTCCCGGAGGGTACGACCGCAGGAACGTGCCGAAGGTGTCGTACTCCGTCCCGCCCTCCATCCGGAGCTCGTTCGCCCAGCGCAGACCGCCGCCGCCCGAGTAGAGGTCGAGCCGCCGGCCCGGCAGGGTGACGTCGTAGCCCTGCCCCCACGAGAGGTCCTTCCCACGTGCCCACGGGAAGCTGACCATCGTGCTCTGGCCGCTCTCCGGACCAGCGTGGCTGTGCAAGGCCGTCTTGACAGTGCCGAGGTCGCTGTCACGGACGCGGAACGTCGGGTCGGGAATCCGGTCCTGCGTGCTCAGATAGAGGTTGTAGCCGCGCGGCAGGGTTGCCGCCGGTGTCGTCGCCGCGCCCGCACCCGGCCCGCGGGAGCTCGGGCTCGCGGTGGTCAGGACGAGCGGCTCCGCGAGCGCCGTCTGGTGGAAGAAGTCGTACGGATAGGCCGTGACCGTGTTCGTCGGTGTGGCGTACAACCGGAACGTGTCGATGTCCGTACCGACCCCCGTCTGCAGGGCGCCGTTGCTGACCGCGGCCCGGCGCAGCGACGGATCGGCGGTCGTACTGTCGACCACCGCGCGGATCAGCCGGCCCTTCCGGGCATCGAGCACGAGCCGAACGTCCTTGTCCAGCACGAGATCCGGTCGGGCGACGAGCGTGAGGTCCTTGGGTTGCTCGGGATCGCCGCTGTAGATCGGCGCGGTCAGGTCGTACCGCGCCCGGGGCAGCCGGAGCGTCACGGCGGGACCCTGGAGGTCGACCGTACGGATCACGCCCGTTGCGGGCACGGTCAGGTTGACCTGCGTCAAGGCAGCCTTGCCGTCCCGGTCGACCGCCTCGAGCGTCAGGTCGTGGGACTCGACCTCCTTGTCCACGCCAACGGGCGTACGGGCGACGACGTCACCGCCCCGCGTCGCCATGACCCAGCCGCTGTAGAGGCCGTCAGGAACGTCGAGGTCGGTACGGGTCGTCACGTCCACGGCCGCGGAGCCGAACCGCGGCACGGTGAGCCGTCGGGTCGACAGCGCGATCACGCCGTCGGGCGCGGGCTTGCCGTCGGGGCCGAGGGTCGCCACCGCGAGGTCGAGGGTGAGCGGCGTGCCGGTCTGGTTGCGGTACGTCAGCCGCCGGGTGACGGGTACGTCGTCGCCGTGCGGCCAGCGGGCGGTGCCCATGCTGAGGGCCGCTGGCGCCGGCAGCACCGGCTGCCTGATCGCCCGAGCGATGTCGATCCGGCCGGCGCCCTGCTGGAACACGCTGACTCCGCCGCCCGGAACGGCACTCGCCATGAGCGACGACCGCAGCTGGTCGGCATCCCACTCGGGATGCTGCTGCAGGAGGATCGCCGCGGCACCGGTGACGTGAGGGGTCGCCATCGAGGTGCCGGACAGTCGGGCGTACCGCTCGCCGACCGGCTCGCCGAGGTCGGTGCCCTCGGCCCGCGCGGCGACGATCGACTGGCCGGGCGCGGTGAGCTCGGGCTTGACCGCGCCGTCACCCAACCGTGGCCCGACGTTGGAGAAGTCGCTGAACCGGTCGGACTTGTCCACGCTCCCCACGGCCAGGGCACGGTCGGCGACCGCCGGTGTGGACACCCGCTCGTCGAACGTGCAGAACGGGTTGTTCGGGTGGTTTCCCGCCGCCACCACGAAGAGCGTGCCGTCCTTCGCCGCGAGCGAGTCGACCGCCTGGGACATCGGGTCGGTGCCGTCGGTCGCGCACGCACCCAGGCTCAGGCTGACGATCCTGGCGCCGGCACCCACCGCCCACTCCATGCCCGCGATCGCCCACGACTCCTGCCCACCGCCACCGTCGTCGAGGACCTTGCCCACCAGCAGGTCCGCATCGGGCGCGACGCCCTTGTAGCGGCCGTCCGACGCGGCACCGTCGCCGGTGATGATCGACGCGACGTGGGTACCGTGCCCGTACCGGTCGACCGGGTCGTCGGACCCGGTGAAGTCCTGCGCCTCGACCACGACGTCGTCGAGGTCGGGGTGGGTGGCGTCGATCCCGCTGTCGAGCAGCCCGACGCGTACGCCGTCGCCGGTGAACCCGGCCTGCCAGGCCGCCGGCGCGCCCACCTGCGGGACGCTCTGGTCCAGGGACGCGCGAACCGGGCCGTCCAGCCAGATCCTCGCGACACCGGCGTCGAGGGCCGTCGCCGTGTCGTCGGGCGCCGCGCCACTTCGGTGGGTCAGTGCCGACCAGACGTCGGCGACGTCGGCCTTCGGTGTACGGACCGCCGCGCCGCCGATGCTCGCCAACGGACGGGTCACCCGCGCGCCCGAGGCCGTGAGGTCGGTACGGGCCGCCGTACGGTCTCGTGCCGACCCCGCGTACGACACGATCAGCGGCAGGTCGCGGCTCCGGGCGTCGTCGTAGCCGGCGCGCACCAGCCCCGTCACGTCGAAGAGCCGCTCGTCGACCCGACCGCTGGCCACGAGCGCGAGAGCGTCGGCGGGGAGCACGCGCAGGCGCCCGTCCGGCCCCTCGGTCTGCGTGAACGCGACACCGGACCGGCCGGGTGCGGGCCGGACCGACACGGACGTACGGCCCCCAGCCGTTGTGAGCACCACCCGGTCGCCGGTGAGCAGCGTGACGGCACGGGTCACCGCTTCGGGTCCTGCGGCCGCGGAGGGCCCGGTGGAGGGCCCGGTAGCAGTGGAGGGCCCGGTCGCAGTGGAGGGCCCGGTCGCAGTGGAGGGCCCGGTCGCAGTGGAGGGCCCGGTCGCAGTGGAGGGCCCGGTCGCAGTGGAGGGCCGGTGCATGGAGGACCCGGTCGCAATGGAGGACCCGGGTGCGGATGCGCCCCCGATGGCGTGCCGCTCCGGTGGCGACGCGGTGGCACCGCCGGCCGTGATGACCGCGACCGACACCACAGCGGCCAATGTCGCGAAGAACCGTGACCTTGCTCGTATCCGCACCGGATCCCCTCCTACGTAGGCAGATGCCTACAAAGGAGAGTGTTTGCCGGGCGAAAAGATTGCCTGTCCGCGCGAAACGGGTCCGATCCGTTACCGGCCTACCGGGACAGGGGCGTCCTGGACCGCGCGGATCGCCGGCCGGGCGGCCCCGCAGTCGGCGCGTGCGGCGGTGGGCGCGATGGTGTACGCACCGCGAGCTCCGCCAACGTCCGCCGGAGCTCGTCCGCGGACGACTCGAACTCCTCGCCGCGCAGGGTCTCCTGCAGGGAGACGATGGACCCGTCCTGGAGCACCAGGTCGGCCCGGACCGGCAGCTCGCGGTGCACCCGCACCTGCGCGACCTCTTCGTACGGCACCCACAGGTTGCCCGGCCGCGTCGCCAGCTGCGCCACCGGCGCGCTCCCGAGCAGCTCCGCCAGCCGCCGCCGACCCCGGTCGGTCGATCTCGGGCACGGCGTCAGGACAAAGCCCTCGTCGGTGATCACGAGGTCCATGCTCTGCTTGCCGACCTTGACGTTGGCCATCGCGCCGACCACGCCCGCGGTGGTCGCGTCGGCGCGGGCCTGGCGCGGCACGGCGTACGCCATGTCGACACCGATCTGCCGCAGCCAGCCTCGGACCCGCGCGGCGCCATGCGGACCGGACGCGAGCGTACGGAGCACCGGCGTCGGGTCGAACTCCTCGCCGTCGGCGAACTGCAGCCGCGCCGGCCGGTCCCACTGGTGGACGATCTGCACCACCCCGCTGCTGACCGCGGCCACCGTGAGCGCCGCACCGATGCCGTCCTCGGGTGCGTTCGCCGCCGCCAGCCGGGCCTGGAGCTCGTCGAGCCTGCCCGCCTCGGCGTACGCGAAGACCGTCTCGAAGCCCTCCGGCGCACGACCCGTCACCCGTGAGAGGGCGCGGTACATCGCGTCGGTCTGGCGCTGCTCGATCGCGAGGACGCCGTGTGCGGTGTAGGCCGGCCAGTCGAGCAGGGCCCGGTCGCCGAAGTCCAGCACCGCTCCGTCCAGCTCGGCCATCAGGTGCTCGAGGTAGGCGACCGCCTGCCACGCGGGGCGCGGGTCGGCGAGAGCTCCGGTCTCCGGTACGGACTGGAGGGCGGTGATCCGTTCGGTCGTCGAGGGGTGGGTGTCCCACCGCGACGTCGGCTCGTCGAGGTCCTGGCCGCGCAGCCGCTCGAGATCGGCCTGGCGGGCCCGCAGGAACATCGGGAACCCGGCGAAGACGCCGCGCGGCGCGATGCCGTGGTCGAGGCCGAAGCTCACGTACGTACCGACGTAGAAGTCCCAGGCGGCGACCAGGACGGGCAGCTCGCGCAGTGCGCTCTGCATGGCCAGCCGACCCGCCACCCCGGCCGCAGCCTGGTCGGCCTCGAACTCCTGCCGACGACTCACCGCGCTCTCGACGAGGAAGTAGACCCGCGCGTACGCCTCGAAGACCCGGCGGACCACGGCGCGGACGATCCCGCCGTCGTGCAGCTGCTCGATCGTGCGGCCGATGGTGATCCGGCCGCGGTAGTTGACCTCACCCAGCCTCGTGTGCGCGTGGGAGTAGTGGCCGAGCTCGTGCCCGACGACGGCGCGGAGCTGGTCGGCGTTCATCGTGAGCAGCAGCGGCAGCCCGACCAGGAGGTACCGCCGGCCGCCACGAAGGCCCAGCAGGCCCGCCTCCTCGGTCACGGCGGCGTTGACCTCGGGGACGAGCCAGATCTCGTCCGGTGGCCTGGTCACGACCCGGGCGGCGAGGTCGCGGACCAGCGCCCACAGGTGCGGCTGGTCCCGCTCGAGCAGCTGCACCCCGTGCGGTTCGAACCGAGGCCGGCGCAGTGCCTTGGCCAGTCCGACGAGGATCGCGCCGGCAGCGGCGACGAGGGTGACGACGATCTGCGTGCCGCCGTTGGCGTGCGCCGCGAGGTAGTAGGCGCCGAAGCCGAGCCCGGCGACGAGGCCGAGAGCCAGTGCGTAGAAGCCCGCCAGCATCGAGACGGCGACCGCCGCCCGCAACCCGGTCGTCATGCCCTCCCCCTTCCGAGCCGGGCGGGCCGCTTCCCACCGAACTGGACCGACCACCCGTTCCGGACATTTCCGGCTCGGCGAGGCTAGCGTGCGAACGGTCGGCGCGGCGGAGTCCTGCCTGCCGGGGTGGGTTTGCCTACACCGTGCGGCAGCGAGGCGCCGGACCGTAGGCACCGGCTGCCAGGCCCGGAGGCCTCAGGGCTGCGGAGGGCGGGGTGATCCCGGCGTGGTGCGTGGGCCCAGTTGCGTTGAACGGTCAGTCGCGAGGAGGGTCAGTTGCGGTGAGAGCTCAGTCGCGCTCGTCCTCGCCGCGCGGGAGGACGAGCGCGGTGGCGAACGCGGCCACGCCCTCACCTCGGCCGGTGAACCCGAGCCCGTCGGTCGTGGTCGCGGAGACGCTGACCGGTGCGCCGCAGGCCGAGCCGAGCGCACGCTCCGCCTCCTCCCGACGCGGCCCGATCCGGGGACGTACGCCGATCACCTGGACGGCGATGTTGCCGATCTCCCAGCCGGCGGCCCGGACCCGGGCGGTCATCTCCGCGAGCACCTCCACACCCGCGGCGCCGGCCCAGCGCGGATCGGACGTACCGATCTGGTGTCCGAGATCGCCGAGCCCGGCCGCGGACAGGATCGCGTCACAGCACGCGTGCGCCGCCACGTCACCGTCGGAGTGTCCGGACAGGCCGACCTCCTCGTCCGGCCAGAGCAGACCGGCCAGCCACATCGGGCGGTCCGCCGCGAACGGATGCACGTCGACACCCACACCGACCCTCATCAGCGGGCCGACCTCACCGTCACCGGGCACCGTCGGCCCGCTGCCGGGCCAGCACGGCCTCGGCCAGGAGCAGGTCGAGCGGCCGCGTCACCTTGAACGCCTCCTCGGCGCCGGGGATCGTCACCACGCAGCCGCCGAGCCGCTCGACCATGCCGGCGTCGTCGGTGATCGTGTCGAGCTCCTCGGCCGATGCCTCCGCAGCCCAGGCGTGTGCCCGGGCGAGCGCCGCGCGCCGGAAGCTTTGGGGGGTCTGCACCGCCCGCAGGACCGAACGGTCCAGGGTGCGTACGACCGTCTCCCCGGCGATCTCCTTCACCGTGTCGGGGAGCGGCACGACCGGTACGCACGCGTCGGCCCGCGCGCGGACCGTCGCGGCGACCGACTCGGCGAGCTCGGGCGGGGCGAGCGGTCGGGCCGCGTCGTGGACGAGCACCACGTCGATGTCGGCCGGCAGGCCGGCCAGGGCACGGGCCACGGACTGGTGTCGGTGGTCGCCACCCGGGGTCACCCGGACCTCGGCGCCCCACTCGAAGTCGGCGAGCAGGCGTTCGACCGCGGCCACGTCGGACGGGGGCGCCGCCACGACCACGAGGTCGACGGCCCGCGCCCGGGCCAACGCCCTGACCGCGTGGACGAGCAACGGTGCACCGCCCAACAGGCGCAGGGCCTTGGGCACGCCGGGTCCGAGGCGTTCGCCACGGCCGGCCGCGGGAACGATCGCGGCGGTTCTCATGAGGTCACGGCAGCTTCTGCGGTGTGGGCAGGAAGGGCCACGGTCGGCGGAAGGGTGCTGAGCCGTGGAGTAGGTCCAAGCATGCCCTCGGCCCCGGTCGGGAAACCGGGGCCGAGGGTCAGTTCGATGTCAGGAAGCGAGCACTTCGTCGAGAAGCGTCTCAGCCTTGTCCTCGTTGGTGTTCTCTGCGAGCGCGAGCTCGGAGACCAGGATCTGCCGAGCCTTGGCCAGCATCCGCTTCTCACCGGCGGAGAGGCCACGGTCGCGTTCGCGACGCCAGAGGTCACGCACGACCTCGGCCACCTTGATCACGTCGCCGGAAGCGAGCTTCTCGAGGTTTGCCTTGTAACGCCGGGACCAGTTGGTCGGCTCCTCGGTGTGAGGTGCGCGAAGAACTTCGAAAACCTTCTCGAGGCCTTCCTGGCCAACCACGTCACGGACGCCGACGAGGTTGACGTTGTCAGCCGGGACGCGAACGACGAGATCGCTTTGGGCAACAATTCGGAGAACTAGATAGGTTTTGTCCTCGCCTTTGATCTTGCGAATCTCGATGTCATCGATGACGGCCGCCCCATGATGGGGGTACACCACTGTCTCGCCGACCTTGAAAGTCATTCAGGTACCCCTTCCTTGGTGACAAGGGTAACACGGGGCGATCGGGACGCCCTCGACGTTTCCGCAGGTCAGGGCCGGGATCGGGGCTTGACAAGTCGCCGATCTTCGTGTTCACGCAGGTGAACGGGCACCTAGGTGTGGTCAGGACCAGGCCTCGCTGCCCCGGAACGCAAGGTGCTTGCCGGCGACGTACCGCGGCCGCGGTTGGTACTCGTTGACCCCCGGCGCACCACGCAGATGGAACGCACTCGGCCACGGTTGTTCGTCGGCGACGATCCGCGTCGTGGTCGGTATATAGCGGATTGTGAGACCCGCCCTGCGGTGCGGTGAGGTGTTCGCATTGCTGCCGTGGACGATGTGCGGGTGATGGACCTCGACGTCACCGGGCTTGAGGATCATGTCGACAGCCTTCGACTCGTCGACGTCCGCGGCGATCTCCTTGCCGAGCACGCTCTCGACCTCGGTGTTGTCGCGCATTCCCGCGACGTCTCCCTTGTGGGTGCCGGGCACCAGGCGTACGCACCCGTTCTCGGGCGTGGAGTCGTCGACGGCGAGCCACAGCGTCACCACCCGCATCGGCTCCAACGGCCAGAACGCGCCGTCCTGGTGCCAGAGCACGGGCTGTCCCGAGAACGGCGGCTTGCAGATGTAGTGCGAGGCAAAGAGGGCGATGTCGGGACCGATGAACATCTGGGCGATGTCGAGCAGCCGGTCGTCACTGATCACGCGCACCCAGAACGGGTCGTCCCGCATGAGGACGTGCCCGAGCTGTTCGGGCCGCAGCTCCGGATGCCGTTCCTGGAGCCAGCCCACGTGGGCGCGCAGTTCCTCGATCAGGTCGGCGTCGACGACGTCCCTGAAGATGAGATAGCCGTCGCGGTCGTACTGGTCGAGAACCTGGCTCTCGTCGGTCGCCTGGAGAGTCATCGGCGCTTCCTTTCTCCCGTCGTACCGGACCTCCATGCTCGGCCCGCACCCGGCGCCGCGGATAGCACTGGCAGCGCACGAATGTGTACTTTCTTGATGTGCCGCCCCCACAGCTCCGCTTCGAGGCGCATGCCCTGGGCCGCGCCTACCATGCGGCGCTGGTCCGGCTGGGCCCGCGGGCCGGAGGTTCGGACCCCCACGGCCACGCCGACTTCTACGAGCTGATGGGCATCGTCGACGGGCACGGCGAGCAGCAGGTCGAGACCGGCACGCAGACGCTCGCCGCCGGCGACGTCGTCCTGATCCGCCCGCGCGACCAGCACGCGATCGCCGGCCGGCCACCGGACGGGCTCGCGTTCGTCAACGTCGCCTTCCCGGCCGACGCGTGGCGGGGGTTCCTCGACCTCACCCGAGTCGACCCGCACCGCGGCTGGGACCGCCGCCGTGAGCCGCCGCTCCTGTCCCTACGGGGCGAGCACGCCGCGGCGATGCGGACCGCGTTCACCCGGGCGCTGGCGAGGTTCCAGGACGCGCCGACGATGGTCGACCTCGTTCGGTTCTGGTCCGACGTCGTCGAGCTCTTCGCGTCGGTCGAGCTTCCAGCGGAGGCCGACGGCACCGTACGCCCCGGCTGGCTGATCCGCGCCCGGGCCGCGATGCGCCGCGAGCCGAACCTGCGGGGCGGCGTACCCCGGCTGCTCGAGCTCGCGAACGTCAGCCCGGCACACCTGTCCCGCACGATGCGCCTGCACTACGACACCTCCCCGACCCGGTTCGTCGCCGACCTGCGCCTCGAGCACGCGTCCACGCTGCTCGCGACCACCGACCTGACCGTGACGGAGATCGCGTACCGGTGCGGGTTCGCGAGCCAGTCGTACTTCACCCGCACCTTCCGGCAGGCGCATGAGCTCGCGCCGCGGGAGTTCCGTGCCCGCGCCCGTCGCGCGTTCGTGCCGTGACCGACGCACGAGGCGCACCGGCCGGGCGCGCGCCAGCTGCAAGCACCGGCCGGAACGTCGCCGGTACGGCTACACCGCTACGCTGTCGTCCGCTCCGGGTGCGCCATCGAGGAAGGAACGCCGTGCAGCAATCGCGGGTCAGTAAGGCCCTGGTCGCGGGTCTGGTCGCCATCGCACTGCCCGCCCTCTCCGCCTGCGAGGCCAGCATCCATGCGCAGACGCAGGAGCCCTACACGCCCGGTCAGGGCGTCTGGGCCGACACCGACGGTCTCCGGCTGCGCGGTGTCGTCGCGGTCGCGCCGGAGGCGGGCGAGGCCACGCTCGTCGGAACGATCTTCAACGACGGCGCCCGGGCCGACCGGCTCACCCGCGTCGCGTTCCGGACCGGTCGCGCCAACCTCGGCGGACGGCCCGTACGCCTGCAGGCCGGCGGCGCGCGGGTGCTCGGCGTCGACACGACCTTCGGCAAGGCGACGCCGGTCGCGCTCCAGGGCTCGGCGCTGAAGCCCGGCCTGGTCGTGCCGATGACGTTCGAGTTCGAACGCGCCGGAAGCGTGACGATGGACGTCCTCGTGGTCACCAACGAAGGTCCGTTCGCGACCGTGCCGCCGCCGCGGACGGCCGGCAAGGCCGGCGGCGAGGCGTAGCCCCACGGCGGGCGCAGGCGCTCCTGCCCCAGGGAGCGCTGCCCCTGGGAACGGCCCACCCGGCTGGCGGCCTCAGGCCTCGAACTTGTAGCCGAGCCCCCGCACGGTGACGAGGTGCTGCGGACTCGACGGGTCGGGCTCGATCTTGGCCCGCAGCCGCTTGACGTGGACGTCGAGGGTCTTGGTGTCACCCACGTAGTCGGCTCCCCACACCCGGTCGATCAGCTGGCCACGGGTGAGGACTCGGCCGGTGTTGCGGAGGAACATCTCGAGGAGCTCGAACTCCTTGAGCGGAAGGCGTACGTCCGAGCCGCCGACCGTGACGACGTGCCGGTCGACGTCCATGCGGACCGGCCCACCCTCGAGGACGGCCTGGATGATCTCGGTGACCTCGTTGCCGCGGCGCAGGACCGCCCGGATCCGGGCCACCAGCTCACGCGGACTGAACGGCTTGGTCACGTAGTCGTCGGCGCCGAGCTCGAGGCCCACCACCTTGTCGACCTCGGTGTCCTTGGCCGTGACCATGACGATCGGGACGTTGGAGCGGCGCCGCAGCTCGCGGCACACCTCGGTGCCGGGTACGCCGGGGAGCATCAGGTCGAGGAGCACGATGTCGGCTCCGCCGCGTTCGAACTCCTCGAGCGCGACGTTGCCGTTGGCGGCCAGCGCGACCTCGAAGCCTTCCTTGCGGAGCATGTACGAGAGCGCATCGCTGTAGCTCTCCTCGTCCTCGACGACGAGAACACGGGTCACCGGGTTGCCTCCTTAGGGCGGCGTACGACGGGTTCGCCCGACATCGCAGGGCGCCCGGCCGGCGCGGTCCGCGGGTCGACGTCGCGGCGCGGACGGGCGTCGGCGGCGGCAAGGCGCCGGTCGGCGTCGTCCGCTGCCTCGCGCGGGCCGGCGACCTGCGCCGGACGGTGGATGGGCTCGGTTGGTTCGGATCGCAACGGCAGCCGGATCGTGAACGTCGACCCCTCGCCCTCGACGCTCCAGACCGCGATGGCACCGCCGTGGCTCGCGGTGACGTGCTTGACGATCGAGAGGCCGAGGCCGGTGCCGCCGGTCTCGCGACTGCGGGCCTGGTCGACGCGGTAGAAGCGTTCGAAGACCCGCTCCAGCTCCTTCTCGGGGATGCCGACGCCCTGGTCGCTCACGGCCAGCTCGACCAGGTTGCCGGAGCCCTCGACGCCGCCCTCGCCGACCGCGTGCTCGGACCGGCGGACGTCGACGACCACGCGGGTGTGCTCGGGGCTGTACCCGATCGCGTTCTCGACGAGGTTGCCGACCGCGATCACCAACTGCTGCTTGCTGCCGCTGACCGTGTGGCCGCGTTCGCCGGCGTGCACCAGATCGATGCTCTTTGCCTGGGCGTCGACCCGGCATCGGTCGAGGGCCGCGTCCACCACGTCGTCGAGGCAGATGACGGCGGCCTCCTCGACCGGATCGTCGGCCTGGACCCGCGACAGCTCGATGATCTGCTGGACGAGTCGGGTGAGCCGATCGCTCTCGATCTGCATCCGCCCCGCGAACCGGTGGACCGCCTCGGGATCGTCGGAGGCGTGCTGCACCGCCTCGGCGAGCAGGGTCAGGGCGCCGATCGGGGTCTTGAGCTCGTGGCTCACGTTGGCCACGAAGTCACGGCGGATGGCGTCGATCCGGCGTTCCTTGGTGCGGTCCTCGACCAGCACGAGGATCAGTTCGCTACCAACCGGGGCGATCCGGGCGGACACCCACACACCGTCGTGCCCGTAGGGGCCGCGCGGGATCTCGAGGTCGCACTGCCGGATCTCTCCGTCGCTGCGTACCCTTCGCACCAGTTCGAGGACCTCGGTGACCGCGATCCGGGAGCCACGCACCAGGCCAAGGGCACGGGCGGGGGCGCTGGCGTGCCGGATCTCGTCGTGCGGGCCGACCACCACCGCGGCCGAGCGCAGGACCGAAAGGACCTTGGAGACGTCGGGGGGTACGGGCGGAGGAGGCTCCGGCGGCGCCGTCGTCTGGGCGCGCTCGCTGTACCAAAAGGCGAACGCCGCCACACCACCGACGGCGAGGCCGACCACGCCGCCGAGGGTGGCGGCCAGTGTCGCGTCCACGCAGCGATGGTATGCCGGCCAGCCGGGCGGACCGTACCTCAGCCGGGGCGGGGCACAACCCTGACAGCCGATGTTCACCCGCTGTTCAGCGCACGCGTTCGCCCGTCGCGCGCCCATCACCTACGGTGTTCGCCATGCGAGACGCATTCCACGAGCAACTCCAACACCTGAACGACCGGCTCGTCCAGATGGCCGGCCTGGTGGAGACCGCTGTCCGGGAAGGCACGGCGGCACTCCTCGAAGCCGACGCCCGGCGGGCCGAGCGGGTGATCGCCGCGGACGCGGAGATCGACCGGCTCCAGGCACTCGTGGAGGAACAGACGTTCGAGCAGCTGGCGCTCCAGCAGCCCGTCGCGAGCGACCTCCGGGCGCTGGTGGCGGCCCTCCGCATGGTCGCCGACCTCGAGCGGATGGGTGACCTGGCCGAGCACGTCGCCAAGATCGCCCGGATGCGCTACCCCGAGTGCGCCATCCCCGACGAGCTCAAGGCCACCATCGCCAAGATGGGCTCGGTCGCCGAGAGCATGGTCGCCAAGGTCGCCGAGACCGTGAAGTCGTCCGACGTCCAGCACGCCGTCGACCTCGTGGCCGAGGACGACGAGATGGACCAGCTGCGGCGGTCGTTGTTCTACACGCTGCTCGATCCGGGTTGGCCCCACGGTGTCGGCGCCGCCGTCGACATCGCCCTGCTGGGGCGCTACTACGAGCGGATCGCCGACCACGCGGTCTCGATGGCCCGCCGCGTGATCTATCTCGTGACGGGCGACGTCCCGTCGCGGACGTCGTAGCCCTTCGCGCCGACGCTCGGCGCTCGGCCTGGCCGGAGCTGCTGCCCCGCCCGTTCCGCCCGTTCCAACGACCGCCAGGGGTCTGCCGGCGCGGTGCCGGCAGACCCCTGACCTGGTACGCGCCGAGCGCTACGACACCGCGGCCAGCCGCGCGGCCTGGAACTCCTCCGACCGCTGGTCCGCCACCACCTGGCCGTCGTGCACCGTCACGACCCGGTCGACCCAGCGCAGGGTCTGCGGACGGTGCGCGATGACGATCGTCGTACGGCCGGAAGCCGCGCTCCGCATCGCCTGCTCGACCTTACGTTCGCTCTTGAGGTCGAGGTGGGACGTCGCCTCGTCGAGTACGAGCACCCGCGGGTCGAGGACGAGCGCCCTGGCCAGGCAGAGCAGCTGGCGCTGTCCTGCCGACAGGGACCGTCCCCGCTCCTGCACCTCGTGGAGGTAGCCGCCGTCGAGCCGGGCGATGAACTCGTGCGCGCCGACGGCACGCGCCGCCGCCTCGACGAGCTCGTCCGACGCGTCCGGCGTGCCGTAGGCGATGTTGTCGCGGATGGTCCGCGAGAACATGAACGGCTCCTGGGGCACGTAGCCGATGGACTGGCGGTACACCGACGGGTCGAACCGGGTCACCGGCGTGCCGTCAACCTCGACCTGCCCATCGGTCGCGTCGTAGAACCGCGTGATCACCTTGGCGATCGTGGACTTGCCCGCACCGGTCTGCCCGACGAAGGCGACCCGCTCCCCCGCGCCGATCCGCAGGTCCGCCTCGCGCAGGGCGGGCTTGCGGGTGCCGTTGTACTGCAGGGTGACGCCGCGGAGCTCGATGTCGCCGTTCAGCTCTCCCACCTTTGCCGGCTGGTCCGGCGTCGGCACGCTGATCTCCTCCGCGAGCAGGGCGGAGATCCGGGTGACACCGGTCTTGGCCCGCTGGTAGACGTCGAAGACCGTCGCCATCTGCTGGATCGGCGCGAACGCCAACGCCAGGTAGAGCAGGAACGGCAGCAGCTCCGCCACCTCGAGCTCGCCGGCGCTGATCAGACGCCAGCCCACGATGAGCGTGGCCGCCACCGTGAGACCCGCGAGCAGCTCGATGAACGCGACGTAGATCGCGGTCGCCCGGTTGCTCGTCGTCCGCGCGACGTACTGCTCCTGCGCGAGGCCGCGGAAGTGCGCCTGGTTGGCCGCCTCGCGACGGAACGACTGCGTGACCGGAAGGACGGCGAGCGTCTCGTGCAGGTAGGTGTTGAGCGCGGAGTTGAGCTCCCGCGCCCGTTCGTACGCCGGACCGACGATCCGGCGGTACTTGATCGTCGCCACGGTCGCCGGCGGGATCACCGCGAAGACGACCAGGGCGAGGGTGGGGTTGAGCACCAGCAGGACCACGGTCATGCCGGTGAACGTGACGATCGCGACCAGGGCGTTGGTGAGTCCCGCCTGGATCAGCTCGGCGACCGCGTTCACGTCGGAGGTGAGACGGGTCATGATCCGCCCGGCGTGGGTGCGGTCGTAGTAGTCCATCCCGAGCCGCTGCAGGTGCGCGAACAGCCTGATCCGCAACGCGTACAGGATTCTCTCGGTGGTGCGGGACGTCACCAGGTGCGTCGCCCAGACGTCGCAACCGGAGATCAGTGCGACGACACCGAAGACCGCACAGGTGAGGAACAGCAGTGTCAACGAGCGGTTGCCCATGGCCTGCTCCAGGCCGTGCTGCACGAGCAGCGGCCCGGCCAGGACGGCGAGCGCGTCCACGAGCAGCAGGGCAAGCCCCAGAAGGATCGGCCACCGTTGCGGCCGGATCATCTGCCAGAGCTTGAACCGTTCGTCCCGGCTCGACTCGTGGGCGACGTCGACCCGTGCGGGTTCGGTGGCCGGCGGGAGCTGGGCGAGGGCACCGAGCAGTTCCGGCGAGGCGGGGTCACCGACCCTCGCCCGTAGCGGATTGACCGCGTGCTCGGCAGGTTGCCAGGCCTCCTCCGACACGGCCGACGGGTTGGCAAGGTCGCCTTGACGCTGGCCATCGCCGGCCGCTTCGTGGTCGGCGAGCTCGGACATGAGCGCGCGGTAGAGCGGGGACCGCTCGACCAGCTCCTCGTGGCTGCCCTCGTCGACGACCCGCCCGTCGTCGACGACCACCACGCGGTCGGCGAGCCGGACCGTCGACTCGCGGTAGGCGACGACGATCACGGTCCGACCGTCGACGATCTCCTGCATGGCGTCGAGGATCCGGTGCTCGACGTGGACGTCGACGGCGGACGTGGCGTCGTCCAGCACCAGCACGTCGGCGTCGGCCAGCAGTGCCCGGGCGAGGGCGATGCGCTGCCGCTGCCCGCCGGACAGGCTGAGGCCCTCCTGTCCGACCTCGGTGTCATAGCCCTCCGCAAGACCGACGATGAAGTCGTGGATGGCCGCGATTCTGGCCACCTTCTCGACCTCGGCGTCGGTCGCGTCCGAACGGCCGTAGGCGATGTTGTCGCGGATCGACCCCGACAGGAGCATCGCCTCGTCGAAGACCATGCTGACCCGCCGGCGGAGGTCGGACAGGGCCAGGTCGCGCACGTCCACACCGTCGAGGAGGACGCGACCGGACGTGACGTCCCGCAGTCGCGGCACCAGTTGCAGCGCCGTCGACTTGCCCGAGCCGGTCGGTCCGACGACCGCGACCGTCTCACCCGGCAGCACGTCCAGGCAGAGGCCGGACAGCGCCTGCGGACCGTCGGGGTAGCTGAACGACACGTTGTCGAACGTCACGAACGCGCCGCGATGTCCGGCATCGCCCGACTCGAACGCGTGCGTACGCGGAGCCTCGGCATCGGCCCGAGCCGCCAGGTCGACCTGGTGCGGCTCCGGATCGGGCCGCCGCACCGCGCCGTCCTGGACGTCGGGCTCGACCGCGAAGACCTCCGCGATCCGTTCGGTCCCGGACCGTGCGCGCGGCACCAGGGTGAGCACCATCGCGAGCATCCGGGCCGATCCGTTGAGGTCGGCGAGGTAGGCGAGGAACGCGAAGAACGTACCGACCGTCACGTGCCCGTTGAGAGCGAGCCAGCCGCCGAGGGCGAGGACCAGCACCTGTCCGAAGAGGGGCGAGGCCTGCAACGTCGCGAGCAGGGGTGCCCGCTGGCGGATCGCCCGCACCCGCGAACGGAACATCACCGTGAGGGACTCGACGAACCGGCCCAGTTCGGCCTTCTCCTGGCCGAAGCCCTTCACGACGCGGACGCCGGTGATCGCCTCCTCGGCCACCGTCGTCATGTCGGCCTCGCGCTGCTGGGCGTCCCAGGAGGCCGCGTACACCCGCAGGTGCAGCCGCCGGGCCACCGTGACCAGCGCGACGAGTACGCCGCACAACACCAACGCCAGAAGGGGCGAGAGCGTGGCCATGATGCACAGGGCGAGGACGACCTGGAGCACGGTGCCGAGCACCGGCGGCAGGAGGCCCACCGCCTGCTGGATGAGGACCAGGTCGGAGTTGACCCGCGCCACCAGCTGGCCGCTCTGCATGCGTTCGTGCGCGGCGGCGTCGAGGCGCTGCAGGTGCGCGTAGAGGTCGTCGCGAATGTCGTTCTGCACATGGATGCTCAGCCGGCCGCCGGCCTCGCGCCAGAGACCGCTGGTGGCGGCGCGGAGAACCACGACGGAGACGAGTGCGGCGATCCACGGCAGGACCGACCGGGTGTGATGGATGATCCCGTCGTCCACCACGACCTTCTGCAGCAGCGGCGCGGTCACCAGGGCGCCGGTCCAGGCGGTCGCCGCCAGCAGGGCGAGCACGACCATCCGGCGGTGCCGACCGAGGTACGGCGCCAGCCAGCGCAACCAGCCCTTGACAGCTGGCTGGTCGTCGCCGGACGGACGATCCGGCGTCGGCGCCCTCGTGGGTTGGGGACTTCGAGGAGTCGGAAGGTTGGGCACGGTCCGGGGTCCGGAGCGGGACCCGAGGGAGAACACGATGGTACTTTCCCGCCGACGGCGGCGGAGGTCTGTGCAGGCTGATCCAGGCACGGGCACCCCCGCCGTCAGCGAAGGAAGTCCGAAGCCGAGCACGCACGGAAGGCAGACGGAGTTCGGGTTCAGGGCTATCGGCGTGAAAACCCCTTGTGGGCAAGCGGATCCGGCCATGCGGGCACACGACGATCCCAGGTGGATGTCGGATGTCCGGTCGGGGTGGATGTGGCGGACGTCTCACGCGTTCGTTCGCGCGAGCGTCGCGGAACCCACCTCACGGGCTGGAGCGGCTCCTACTTCGCGGCCGCACCGCGGAGTCCCTGCTCCCAGATCTGGCGTCCATCTTCCGCACGAGCTCTGTGGTGCTCATGCCGGAAGAGACCTGTCACAGACGCGAGGGAATGAAGTACGTGGGGATGCCCGGGTAGTGACGGACGACGAATCGGTTGGCGAAGACTTTGCGGAGCGTCCTATGTGACGCTGACATGGCGCGCACGCACCTCGACTACAGATGTGGGCCTGGGACTTGGAGATCGAACAGGATCTTGAGTGGAATCAAGAAGTGGACTACGCCGTCCTATGAAAACGAGGCTAGCCGCGCCGTCTGGTGAACGCGACCGCTTTCCACAGTTTGGACGCGGCGGTTGGCGACCCCTTGCGGGGCCGCCCACCTCGGCCCACTTCCCAGACTGGAAACGTCCCGGCTCTGTGGGCGGTTGCGACCGTGTCCCCGTTTTCCCAAGTTTTCTTGGGGCTCGACCGGCGAGAGGCACCCGCTCGGGGTCGTCAGCCCGCCCGAACCCGTCGTGATCAGCGGCGGCCCTGGTTCTTGACCGCCTCGATCGCCGCGGCCGCGGCCTCGGGATCGAGGTACTCCCCACCCGCCACCGTGGGGCGGAGGTTCTCGTCGAGGTCGTAGACCAGGGGGATCCCGGTCGGGATGTTGAGGCCGACGACGGACTCCTCACTGATCCCGTCGAGGTGCTTCACCAGCGCCCGCAGCGAGTTGCCGTGCGCGGCGACCAGGACCGTCTGGCCGCGCCGAAGGTCGGGGACGATCGCGTCGTACCAGTACGGCAGCATTCGCTCGACCACGTCGGCGAGACACTCGGTCCGCGGCATCAGTTCGGGGGGCAGGTCGGCGTACCTCGCATCACCGACCTGGGAGTACTCCGCATCGTCGGGGAGCGGCGGTGGCGGGGTGTCGTAGGACCGCCGCCAGATCATGAACTGTTCCTCGCCGAACTCCTCGAGCGTCTGCCGCTTGTCCTTGCCCTGCAGCGCGCCGTAGTGGCGCTCGTTGAGCCGCCAGTTGCGGCGGACCGGCACCCAGTGCCGGTCACACTCGTCGAGTGCGATCTCGGCGGTGCGGATCGCCCGACGCAGCACGGAGGTGTGCAGGACGTCGGGGAGCAGCCCGCGCTCGGCGAGCAGCTCGCCGCCGCGGCGGGCCTCGGCCTCGCCGGCCGAGGAGAGACCCACGTCGACCCAGCCGGTGAAGAGGTTCTTGGCGTTCCACTCGCTCTCGCCGTGGCGGAGGAGGATCAGACGGTGGGGCGCGGCTGGCCTGGCGGTGCCGGACTGGGCTGGACTCATGGTCCCCGACTTTACCGACGGTCGCGTGGACGCCAGGCAGCCGGAACGCTTGACTGGGCTCCGTGACCAACCGCTCACTCCCGGCCGATCCCGACGCGCTGCTTCGCCTTGGCCGTGATCTCCTTGCCGCCCAGCCGTTCAGCGTCCTCCTCGGCGCCCGGCTCGATGCGTTCCGACCGGGCTACGCCGAACTGTCGCTGCCCCTCGGCCCGCACCTGCTGCAGCAGCACGGGCACGCCCACGGTGGCGTGGTGAGCTACCTGGTCGACAATGCGCTGACGTTTGCCGGCGGGTCGAGGCTGGGCCCCGGTGTCGTGACCGCCGAGTACAAGATCAACTACGTCCGGCCCGCCCGTGGCGAGCGGATGATGGCGAGCGCCGAGGTGGTGAGCGCCGGCCAGCGACTCGCCGTCGTCCGCTGCCGGGTGATGGCCGTCGACGCGGGCGACCACGCCACCGAGTGCGCCGTCGCCCAGGGGACGATCGCGACGACGGGCGGGCCGGCTCCGGACGGTGAGCCGGAACGCGCCGGCTGAGGCTTGTCTGGTCCTACTCGCCGCGGTGGAGGCCGCGAAACGCCTCGAGGTTGGCGGTCGACTCACCGCGCGAGGTACGCCAGTCCCACTCCCGGCGGATGGCGGAGGCGAAGCCGAGTTCGAGAATCCGGTTGAACGCCGAGTCCGCGGCGTCGAGCACGCTCCCGAGTACGCGGTCGATCCCCTCCGGCGTCACCGCTGTCAAGGGAACCTTGCCGGCGAGGTGGATGTCGCCCAGATGGTCGACGCCGAAGGCCACCCCGTGCAGGCGCAGGTTGCGTTCGAGCAGGAAGCGGTAGACCGCCTCGTGGTTCTCGTCCGGCTGGCGTACGACGAACGCGTGCACGCTCACGGCCTGCGCGCCCACCTCCAGCACGCAGGTGGTCTGCAGCTTGCGCTCTCCAGGGAGCGTGACGACGAAGCTGCCGGGCGAGGGTTGGTCCCAGCTGAGCTCGAGCTCGTCGAGGACTCGAGCGATCACGCCGCCTGCGTCGCCGGCCGGCGCCGTCTCGGGCGAGCCTCCGGGCCGTTCGCTCACCGCGTCCTCACCGGCTCGCCGCCGCGGCTTCTTCCGGTGCCGCGAGCGCGGCCGCGTAGACGTCGAGGGTGCGCGCCGCCGTGACCGGCCAGCCGAAGCCCTGCGCGTGCGCCACCCCGCCGGCGCCGAGGCGGGTCAGGCGTTCCTGGTCGGTCACCAGGTCACCGAGCGCGCGCGCCCACTCCCGCGGGTCGTGCCCGTCGACGAGGATGCCGGACTCGCCGTCGCAGACGGCAGTCAGGAGCCCTCCGGTCGCGGCCGCCACCACGGGAGTTCCGCAGGCCTGCGCCTCCAGCGCGACCAGACCGAAGGACTCGTTGTACGACGGCACCGCGACCACGGTCGCCGCTTGGTACCACCGGGCCAGGTCGCCCTGCGGCACCGGCGGCACGAACCGTACGACCGGGGAGACGCCCAGCTCCTCGGCCAGTCGGACCAGTGCGTCCGGCTGCGCCGTACCCGAACCGCTCGGTCCCCCGACCACCGCCACCACGAGCCGGTCGCGCAGCTCGGGCCGGTCCTCGAGCAGCCGCGCCGCCGCGCGGACGAGGACGTCCGGCGCCTTCAACGGCTGGATCCGGCCGGCGAACGCCAGCACGATCGCGTCCTCGGGAAGGTCGAGGTCCCTTCGCACCGCCGCCTGGTCGCCGGGCCGGAAGAGATCGAGATCCACACCGGGGTTGACGGTGACGACCGACGTCGGATCGGCGTCGTACAGGTCGATCAGCGCCCGCGCCTCCTCGTCGGTGTTGGCGACCAGCCAGTCCGCTGCGTCGACCACCTGCTCCTCGCCGATGACCCGCGCCCGCGGCTCGGGGGTGTCACCCTCGGCCAGCAGGGCGTTCTTGACCTTCGCCATCGTGTGCATCGAGTGGACGAGGGGTACGCCCCAACGTTCCTTCGCGAGCGCGCCCACCTGTCCGGAGAGCCAGTAGTGCGAGTGCACCAGGTCGTACCACCCGAGGTCGTGGCCGGCCTCGGCCCGCAGCACACCTCGCGCGAACGCGCACAGCTGTGCGGGCAGGTCGTTCTTGGACAGCCCCTCGAAGGGGCCGGCGACGACGTGCCGCACTCGCACGCCCGCATCGGTCTCGACCACGGGTGGGAGGTCGCTCGACGTGGCGCGGGTGAAGATCTCGACCTCGATCCCCAGCGCGGTGAGCCGCCGGGCAAGCTCGACGACGTAGACGTTCATACCGCCGGCGTCGCCGGTGCCCGGCTGGTCCAGCGGTGAGGTGTGGACGCTCAGCATCGCCACCCGCCGCGGCAGCCGTCCGCGTTCGGCCGGGAGCGAGAGCTGGGTGGCGGAGCGGGCGGAGCGGCGCGGCGCCGGTTGGGTGAGACGGCCACCAGGCTGGCGTCCTGGGTGCATCATCCGACGCAACCTCCTCGAGGCGGGAGAACTCGCAGGCCAACACAGATCGCAGGGCAGCAGAACGCCCCGACCGAAGTTCACAACCTACGGTCCTGGGCCCGTCATTCCCCAATGTCCGACATCGCCCACGACGTCCTGTCGCTACCGGTACGGATCCGCTCGCCCGGCTACCGGCCGGACGGCTGGTGCGGCCGTTCGCGTGGCATCCGGACGGCGCTGCGACCGACACCGTTCAGGAGCGACAGGATCGCCACCCCGACCACCAGGTTGATCGCCGCGCTCACGAGCTGGCTCTCCAGCGCGGCACCGCGCAGGAACGGCGCCACCGCCGCCGCCACCGTCGCCAGGGCCACGATCCAGGAGAAGAACTCCACCGGCCGCGGCGTGGCCAGCAGGAGCGCGTGCAGAAGACCGGTCGCCACCAGCGCGGCGGCCGCCGCGATCATCGCGTACGCGAATGTCGTGGAATCGCCGAAGTTGCCGGCCGCGCGCGGCGCCAGAATCGGGACGTTCAGGAAGGCACGGGCCACGAACACGCCGACCACCACGACCAGCGCGGCGACGAGGGCGGTCGCGAACCCTCCCGACCACAGCCGGGCGGCGTCGATCCTCGGCCGGTCCGGAGGCTGGTCGATGCGGGTGGTGCGTTCGAGGGGATCGCCCATGTGCTGATCCCTGTGGGGAGAGTGGTCCCGTCAGGGCTTCCCATTATGCGCCCTCGGGCCGGCCGGCACCGGCGTCGCCGGGACTTCCCAGGTCACCGGGAGGGCGGGCCCCGCCTGGAGGCCAGGGGTCACCAGGAGGGCCGGACCCACCGTCCTCGTCCAGGTCAGGAGGGTGGCGTCCCCGCCCGGCGGCACGGCGTGCCCGGGGACGCCAGCTGCCGATCACGGCGGCGACGATCGAGACGAGATACAGCTGGCCGACCAGCGCCTCGAGGACGGACACCATCCGGGCGAGATTGCTGCCCGGCGTGATGTCACCGAACCCGACCGTGGTGATCGTGATGACGCTGAGGTAGAGGCAGTCGCCCGCGGTGGGCGGCTGGCCGGACCCCTGCAGGTAGCCCTGCTGCAGGGCGCCGCCGATCTCGTGCAGCGACGAGAAGAACAGCGCGATCAGGAGATAGATGCACAGAACGCCGAGCACGCTGGCGATGTCGACCCGCGCGTCGATGACGAGGTAGCGGACCACGAGGGACACCGTGACGGCCACCATGACCATCGTCGAGGCCGCGGTGAGCACCGCGAGGAGCGTCCCGCCCGCGAACGTCGCGGCCGCCGTCGTCACGATGACCGCGGTGACCATGACCGAGGCCACGACCACGGCGCGCCCGCGGTGGAGGTGCCGAATCCGCAGCGCGGCCAGCAGCACGATCGCGAGGGCCAGGTTGCGGGCCACCGATCCCAGCACCCGGCCGCCGGTGCCGATGATCAGTCCGTACGCGAGGAGCAGCCCGAGCAGGAGCCAGCAGAACGCCACCGTCCGGGTACGCAGGGCAGCCCGGACCCCGTTCCATCGGTCCCGACCCAGCACCAGCCGCGCCCATGAGCCGTCACCCCTCGGCCGTCGGCAGGGTCCGCTGCGAGGCGCGCGGGCCAGACGTTCCCGGCTGCCGCATAGCTACCCGGGGAGGGAACCGGCCAACCCTGGACCGGTCCCGGCCCCCCGCCTGCGCGTCAGGGCGCGAGCCGGATCCTGACCCGGCGGAATCCCCGGCCCTTGTTCTCGACCTTCGCGATGGTGATCTCGCCGATCGCCTTGGTGGACGCGACGTGGGTGCCCGCGTCGGCCTGCAGGTCGAGCCCGGTGATGTCGACCAGGCGGACCACCTCGACCTGCGGAGGGACGAGGTTGGTGGCGGTACGGATGATGTCGGGGAGCGCGAACGCCTCGGCCCGCGGCAGCACGCGTACCTGGATCGCGCGGTCGGCCGCCACCTCCACGTTGGCCGCCTCGAGCACGCTGTCGCGAAACCCCTCGGGCAACGTGTCGAGGTTGAAGTCCAGCCGGCCCTCGAGCGGGTTCATGTTCGAGCCGGTGATCAGGGCGCCGAAGTCGCGGAAGACCACGCCGCCGAGCAGGTGCAGTGCCGAGTGCGTCCGCATGAGCGCCGTACGCCGCCGCTCCTCGACCGCGCCGCGCACCGGCGTCCCCACCGGCGGCAGCGGGTCGTCCTCGTGCGGGAGCAGGGCGAGGTCGTCCCCGCGGCGTACGGCGACGATCCGGGTCTGT
Organism: uncultured Actinomycetota bacterium; assembly: GCA_963721745.1. Taxonomy (GTDB): domain Bacteria; phylum Actinomycetota; class Actinomycetes; order Propionibacteriales; family Actinopolymorphaceae; genus Thermasporomyces. The sequence continues at coordinate 771,093 of CAVRKO010000015.1, forward strand.
ACGCCGCCCCACAGCAGGACGCCCTCGTCGGGCGGCTGGCCTCCGCCACCCGGATAGAACGCGGAGCGGTCGAGGACGATGCCGTCGTCGACGGAGGCGGCCAGCACGGTGGCGTCCCACTCGCGCAGCGTCTGGTCGGTCAGCTCGAGCCGGTGGGTGCGGCCGTGCCGGTCGAAGTGCGCGGTCTCGGTCATGACCGCACGCTAGCGTCCTGAGTCAGGAGTTCCTCGGCACCGTCTCTGCCGCACCGTCGACTCGTGGGTTGAGGAAGCCGGCGATCCGGTCGCGGACCGCCGCGCGGTGCGACCAGAGCAGCCCGCCCGGCGGTAAGACCTCGAGTTCCGCCGCCGGCAACGAGTCCGCGACGTCGCGGGCGACGGACACCGGATGCGCGTCGTCGCCCTCCTGCCCGAGGACGAGGACGGGGACCCGGCAGCTCGCGAGAACGGCACGGTCGGCCAGCGGCACCTGGTCGGCGAAGGCGCGCAGGGCCGCCACCGCGGGCGTACCCACGATCTCCCGCGCCCGTTGCCGGGACCACGCGACGACGTCGGGACGCTCCCGGGCCGCTGGTGGCTGCAGACCGAGGAGCGCGTCGGCGAGGTCGTCGGCATCGGCATGCAGGTCGTCGGGGTCCAGGTCGTCGGGGCCCAGACCGTCGGGGCCCAGACCGTCGGGGTGCTCGTCGGCGAGGCCGACGGCCAGGTCGGCCGCGTGCCGCAGCCGGCGTACGACCGGATCGGGCCGGGGGGTGTCGAGCCCGGCCGGCAGGACGAGCACCAGCCGTTCGAACCGGTCGGGTTGCTGTGCGACCAGGGCCATCAGCGCGCCGGCGCCGAGGGAGACACCGAGCGCCCTGGTGGCCCCGGCACCGTCGGCCACCCGCCGGAGCTCGGAGGCGAGCCGCGCGTACGTGAGGCCACGGAACTCGAGGAAGACACGGGTGCCGACGACGCCGCTCCCGAAGGGCCGGGTCTCGGCGACCGACGCCGCGAGGCCCGGCGCGAACACCGTCACGGGCCGGCCGGTGCCGGTGACGAGGGGCTCCGGCCGGGCAGGGCCGCTCGGACTACCAGGGACCGTAGGGTCCCTCACTCCGCCCGCCGCCGCGGCGGCCGCCGACCTCCTTGACCGCGGGCCGTACGCCGACGACGTAGACGGCCGCCGCGGTGGTGCCGGCGATGTTGAACAGGCTGAGAGGTGAGGAGAACATCGGGATCAGGTGCATCAGCAGCGCAAGCCCGACCAGGATCGACCACAGCACCTTGGTCTGCTTGTCGGCCGCGGGGAACGCTTCCTTGGGCCGCATGACCACGTCGCCGAAGGCGAACGCCTTCAGCACGAGCAGGGCGACCCACAGCGCCATCGTGAGGTACGGGATGACCGACATCGGTTCGAACACACGCCGAGCGTAACCCGCGAACCCGGGCGTACGGCTCCCTGCGTCCGAGCCGCTACCGATCCGGTACGTGCGAAACCCCGCGCGAGCGGGCCGGGCCGAACAGTCCGGGTCGAAGAGTCCGGGCCGAACAGCCCGGGTCGAACAGCCCGCGTCGAAGAGTCCGGGCACAGCAATCCGGGCGCCCCCTCGCCGACCACGCCGGAGTCTCTCGATCCCTGCGCGATCGCGGACGAAGGGGACACCCGGTGCGCTGACGTACGACTCGTACGACCGCCGGACACCCCGGCGTCACCTGCCGACCCGCCTGCCGGTGACGTCAGAGGGTGCCGAAGCCCCGCCCACGGCCGAGACGTGGGAGTGGAGTTACTCCGCGGTCTTGTTCGGCGACGTGGTGCCGGTGCTCTTCTTGGCGGTGGTCGACTTCGCGGTGGCGGGCTTCGCCGCGGTCGTCTTCGCCGGGCTCGACTTGGCCGCACTCGTCCGTGCCGAGCCGGGCTTGGTCGAGCCGTTGGACGCGGTCCGGCTGGACTTGCGGGCGGTGGTCGTCGCCGTGCCGCGGGCCTTGGTCGCCGGGCGCTTCCGCGTGGTGCTCGAGGCCGACTTCGTAGCCGAGCCGGCCGTGCGGTTGATCTGGCGGCCACCGTTGGACGAGCGCCCGTTCTGCTGGGTGCGGATCCGGATCACGGCCACCTTGCCGCGGGTGGTCAGCGTCTCGTAGGTGTCGCCGGCCTGGATCAGCGCCATCTGGACCGCCGACTGGACCGCGGACTGGGCCTTCTCGCCGATGTCCTTGGCCTGGGACCTGATGTCGGTCAACGCGGTCCGCAGGGCACCGGCCAGCTGGTCGGCGCGTTCCTCGATGCGCTCCTGCATGCGGTCGGAGACCGCCGCGGGGTCGGTCGTTTCCAGCGAACCCAGCTTGTCGGACGCGATCTTGGAGAACTCGCGGATCTTCTCGACGGCAAGGTCACCCGCGCCGGCGAGCGCGTAGAGCGGGTTGGGTTCGGTGAGAGTCTTGCGGGAGTTACGGGGCATTGTCAGTCCTCCTGGTGGGCGGGTCGTACAGCCCGGTTGCGGGGCGTGCTCTCGCGCTTCGGCTCACTGATCTCTTCCTCATCGGCCTCGCGGCGAAACGACATGTAGATATCGAGCAGAACCCGCTTCTGGCGCGCCGAAAGAAGGGGGTCGCCGCGGATGGCGGTCTCCACCGCACGATCTTCAAGCCCCTCTTCCTCGGTCGGATCGAGTAGTCCGGCCCGGACGTACAGCACCTCCGCAGAAACCCGCAGGGCCTTGGCGAGTTGCTGAAGCACCTCAGCCGATGGCCTGCGTAGCCCTCGCTCGATCTGGCTGAGGTACGGGTTGGAGACGCCAGCAAGATCGGCAAGCTGCCGCAGGGAGAGTTCCGCCTGACGGCGTTGCTCCCGGAGGTAGTCACCGAGCGTGCTGATCGACCGGACCTTCATGCGGCCCATTGTGCTTGCAAAAGTTAGCAAGCGCAAGCCGGCAGCTACTTTCCCCCGTGCGCTCGAGGTTCCTGTCTGCTCCGGACTTCCCCGTCTGAGGCGGGGTGCGAAACCCGACCGAGCCGCTGAGAACGGAGCCGTTGCCGGATCTCCGTCAAGGTCACCTGGTCACCTGGTCCAGGTCAGTCGGTCTCGAGACCGATACTCCTGCGACAAGTCCGGCGTCGGCATCTATGGGATGAAGGGCTTCCGGATGAAGGGTCCCTTCACGCTGGCCCGTTGGATCAAGGGCCCCTACATGTGGACCTACCGGATGAAGGGCACCTTCATCCGACGGGCAAGCGCGCGTCCGACACCACCGCCGTACGAGGTGGTCAGATGCCGACGCTCGTGATCTCTCCGACGGAATCGCCGCCCCCGCGGATCGCAGGTGCGAGCTGAGCGTCCACGACCGGGCTGGACACCCCGAGCCGGCGCAGCGCTGCGGCCATCACCACGGGACGGGCCCGCTGCCCGCCGTCCTCGATCTTGAGGGCCACCGCGCGCCCGTCCGGCAGCGCGGCCGCGTAGCAGGCCTCGGCGCCGCCCTTGCAGAACAGTCCCGGAACGGACCCGATGAGTTCGGCCTCGTCGCGGGTGCTCCCGCTGGTCCAGGTGGGATGCGCCCGGATGGCCGCGACGATCCTCGCCTCCGGCGTGCCCGCGGGCGCGACCGCCATGGCGCGAAAGCCCCGCGCGAGGCCCGTCAGGCTCAGCGCGAACAGCGGCGCTCCGCAGCCGTCGACTCCCGTGTGGGCGACCTTCTCACCGGTCAGGTCCTCGACCGCCTCGCGGATCGCGACCTGGAGCGGGTGCGTCGGGGTCGAGGTAGGTCTCGATCGGCCAGCCGGCGACGACACAGGTGGCGAGCATGCCGGCGTGCTTGCCCGAGCAGTTCATCGTGACCCGGGCGGGACGTTCGCCGGCAAGGACGAGCGCCCGCTTGGACTTCTCGTCGATCGGCCAGCGTCGGCGGGCACTGCAGCGCCGCCTCGGTCCAGGCCCGCACCCGCCAGGATCCGGCGTACGCCGTCGACGTGGAACTCCTCGCCGGAGTGGCTCGCGGACGCGAGGGCCAGCAGCTCGCCGTCGAGGCCGAGGCCGGCGCGGACCATGCCGGCGGCCTGCAGGGGCTTGTTGGACGATCGCGGGAAGACCGGCAGCGGTCACGTCGCCGACCGAGAAGGCGACCGACCCGTCGGCACCGAGCGCGACCACCGCACCACGGTGACGGCACTCGACGAACCCGGAACGGACGACCTCGGCGAGGACCGGCGGGGCGGACTCGGGCGAGACCGGCATGGAACGAGTGGGCGTGGCCACGTCGGGGAACCCTATCTCGGCTTGATACTGAGGAGGTCCCGCGCGTCGTCGGACGACATCGGGGGACGCTGGGCGAGGGTAGCCATGGCGGCGGCGCGCTCGACCAGCTCGGCGTTGTCGTCGGACCGGCTGGCCCTTCGCGAGGTTGAGCGTGTCCTCCATGCCGACGCGGAGGTGGCCGCCGGCACTGAGCGCCGCGAACGCGACCGGGAGGGTCGTACGCCCGATCCCTGTCGCCGACCAGGAGGTCACCTCGGGCGGCATCGCCTGGACGGCCGCGACGAGGGTCGCCGCGTTCCCGGGCATCCCGCCGGGAACCCCCATCACGAGGTCGCAGTGCACCCGGCCACCGGGACGGGAGACCGTAGGTGGCGAGGAGCCGGTGCAGCGCCGCCACGTGCCCGAGGTCGAACAGCTCGAACTCCGGCACGATCCCGCGGTCCTGCGTCAGCTGGTAGAGCTCCACCACGAACGGCCACGGGTTGGGGAACACCCCGTCGCCGAAGTTGACCGTGCCCATCGTGAGCGAGCACGAGTCGGGCTCGGCGTCGAGCACCCGCAGCCGGTCGTCGAAGGAGTCGGTCACCGCCCCGCCGGTGGAGAGCTGGACCACGAGGTCGGTCTCGTTCCGGAGCGCGGCGACCGTGGCCCTCAGGCGGCCGAGGTCGAGGGTCGCGCGGTGGTCGGCGTCCCGGATGTGGACATGGATCATCGCGGCACCCTCGGCCTCGCACCGCCGGGCCGTCTCGACCAGCTCGGTCAAGGTCGTGGGCAGCGCCGGGCAGGCGTCCTTGGAGGTCTCCGCACCCGTCGGTGCCACCGTGATCAGGGTGGGCATGCTCGCATCCTCCCAGAGCGGCGGACCGCCCTCCCGGGACTTGTCCGAGTCGTTGGATTCCGCCACCGAGCCCGGCCGTCGGGGGTCACACCGGACGCCGGCCCGGCCGGGCCGGCAGCGGGGCACCGGATCGACCGGGCGAGAATGGCGCCCATGCGTGCGGTCGTCCAGCGGGTCTCCCGCGCCAGCGTCACGGTCGAGGGCCAGGTCGTCGGCACCATCGACAAGCCAGGCCTGCTCGTCCTCGTGGGTGCGACCCACGGCGACTCTCCCGCCGAGGCCGAGAAGCTCGCGGCCAAGATCTGGGGCCTGCGCATCCTGGCCGGTGAACGGTCGTGCGCCGATCTCGGCGCGCCCCTGCTCGTCATCAGCCAGTTCACGCTGTACGCCGACACCCGCAAGGGCCGGCGGCCGTCGTGGTCCGAGGCCGCGCCCGGCGCGGTCGCCGAACCTCTCGTGGAGCACTTCTGTACGTCCCTGCGCGGTCTCGGCGCGGCGGTCGAGACCGGCCGGTTCGGCGCTCACATGGACGTCGAGCTGGTCAACGACGGACCGGTCACCCTGATCCTGGAGGCCTGAGGCGGCGATGAACCAGACCAGCGAGCCCGCGGCCGAGCCGCCCAGCTGGGCGCCCACGCCGGCCGAGTACGACGACGTGGCACTGGCTCTCGACGGCATCCTGACCGAGGTCACGGTCGTCGTACCCGAGGGCCTGCTGCCGGCAGGGGCCGCGGCGCCGCGCACCGTCGAGCTCACCGACGTCGAGGGCACTCCGGTCGCGCTGCTCGAGGTCGCCGCCTGCGAGGAGACCGCGCCGGGCCGGCCGACCCTGCGCGGGACGGTCACCCCGCTGGCGCCGCGCGAGGACGGCGTGTTCCGGCACCTGCACCGGACGCCGGCACAGGTGCGTGCGGGGTTCGCGGGACGCACGGTCGCGGCAGTGCCGGTCGACGCGCCGCTCGACACCGGCACGCTCGGTCGGCTGGCGGAGGCGCTGGAGGCGTACGACGAGGTGGTCCTGCTGCCGCTGGTCGGCGCGGGCAGCCCGCGGGTCGTCCCGGCGCACTCCCTCGTCCGCGCCACCGCGGCGGCGGCCCGGCTCCTGCCAGGTGCTCCGCTCGTGGTCCCTGTCCCGCTCGCCCGCCGCGACGACCCCGGCGACGACGCCTCCCGCCGTGCGCTGGTGGCGAGGGCGTACGGCGAACCGGTCGCCCTGGTGCCCGACCCGCGTGACCGGTCCGACCCGGGTGGCCAGTCCGACCTGCACAACCAACCCGGCGGCGGGCCCACGTATCCCGAGCCGGTCGCCGCCGTGGTCGAGGCCGCGTACCCGTCTCCCGACCAGCGGGGGCTGGTCGTGTTCTTCACCGGCCTGTCCGGCTCGGGCAAGTCCACGCTCGCCCGGCGCCTGCACGACGTCCTCCTCGAACGCGGCGACCGGACCGTCACCCTCCTCGACGGCGACGTCGTACGCCGGATGCTGTCCGCGGGGCTCGGCTTCTCCAAGGCCGACCGCGAGGCCAACATCACGCGGATCGGGTTCGTCGCCGCGGAGGTGGCCCGGCACGGCGGGCTCGCGATCTGCGCCCCGATCGCGCCGTACGCCTCGACCCGGGCGGTCGTGCGCCAGCTGGTCGCGGACGCCGGCGGCGACTTCGTCCTGGTCCACGTCGCGACCCCGCTCGCCGAGTGCGAACGCCGTGACCGCAAGGGTCTCTACGCCCGCGCCCGGGCCGGACAGATCAAGGAGTTCACCGGTATCTCCGACCCGTACGAGGAACCCGTGGACGCCGACCTCGCCGTCGACACGTCCGGGCTCGACGTCGACGAGGTGGTGACGAGGGTGCTCGACCTGCTCATCGGCCGCGGCTCGGTACGGGCCCAGGTCGACACGCCCGAACCCGACCGACCGGCCGGCAACAACCCGGTCAAACCTCGAACGAACGAAAGCCCCGACGGCCTACGCTGACGGCGTGAACCCACCCATCGGCGACACGTCCAGCGACCACGCCCTCCGTACGGCGCTCGACCAGGCGCTCGAGGCGATCCGCGAGCGCACCTACTTCTCCGCGTTCCCGGAGTCGCCCAGCCCGCGGGTCTACGGCGAGGACGCCGCCCGCGATGGTCTTGCCGCGTTCCAGGCCTGGCAGGGCAGCGACTTCGGGCTCGACACGCCCGGTGCCGACGGTACGGTCGCGACCGAACGCTCGCCATTCGGCTTCCCGCTCGACGTGCGCTACCCGCGGATCGCCGCAGCCGGGCTCGACGAGCTGCTGGCCGCCGCGGCCGCCGGCATGCCGGCCTGGCGCGACGCCGGACCCGACGCGCGGGTCGACGTCGTGCTCGAGATCCTCCAACGCCTGCACAAGCGGGTCTTCGAGCTCGCCAACGCCGTCATGGCGACGACCGGCCAGGCCTTCGTGATGGCGTTCCAGGCCGGCGGCACGCACGCCCTCGACCGCGCGCTCGAGGCGGTCGCCTACGCGTACGCCGAAATGACCCGGCACCCGTCGGAGGCACTGTGGGAGCGGCAGAGCAAGGGCGAGCCGCTGCGGATGGAAAAGACGTTCACGATCGTGCCGCGGGGGGTCGCGCTCGTGATCGGCTGCACGACGTTCCCGACCTGGAATTCCTATCCCGGCCTGTTCGCGTCCCTCGTCACCGGCAACCCGGTGGTCGTCAAGCCGCATCCACGCGCCGTCCTGCCGCTCGCGATCACCGTGCAGATCTGCCAGGACGTCCTCGCGGCCGCCGGCTTCGACCCGCACCTCGTCTCGCTGTCGGCGGAGGCCGAGGGGGACGGCATCGCCAAGGACCTCGCGACCCGGCCGGAGGTCAGGATCGTCGACTTCACCGGTTCGACGCAGTTCGGCACCTGGCTGGAACGCAACGCGACCCAGGCGCAGGTGTTCACCGAGAAGTCCGGCGTGAACTCGGTCGTCATCGACTCGACGCACTCGTTCCGCGGCCTGACGTCCAACCTCGCGTTCACGCTGGCGCTCTACTCGGGGCAGATGTGTACGACCTCGCAGGCGTTGTTCGTACCCGCGGGTGGGATCGACACCGACGAGGGACACAAGTCGTTCAGTGAGGTCGGCGCGGGCCTCGCCGCAGCCATCGAGAAGCTGCTGGCCGACGAGGGCCGCGCGGTCGAGCTGCTGGGCGCGATCGTCAACGACGGCGTGCTCGACCGACTCGACCGCGCCGCCGCGCTCGGCGAGGTCGTCCTGGAGTCCCGGTCGGTCCGCCACCCGGCGTTCGAGAACGCCGTCGTCCGCACACCCACCCTCGTGGCGGTCGACGCCGACGACGTGGACACCTACGGCCGGGAGTGCTTCGGGCCGGTGACCTTCCTCGTCCGTACGCGCGACACGGCGGAGTCCCTCGAGCTGGCCCGGCGGCTCGGCATGGAGCGCGGCGCGATGACGGCCGCGGTCTACTCCACGTCGGAGCGGGTGCTGGCCGCGGCCCGGGCCGGTGCGATCGACGCGGGCGTCGCGCTGTCGGAGAACCTCACCGACGGGGTGTACGTCAACCAGTCCGCCGCGTTCAGCGACTTCCACGGCACCGGCGCCAACCCGTCGGCGAACGCGGCGTTCGTCGACGCGGCGTACGTAGCGGGACGGTTCCGCACCGTGCAGAGCCGGCGGCACGCGCCCGGCTGAGCTCGCCGGCCGCCAGGACGCCGGAGCCGGACGGCCCTCGGCGGGCCAGGCCCATGCTGCGGATGGTCCGGGTTCGCCGGCGTCGGTTGGTCTGGGATGTCCGGCCTGCTCCTTGACCAGCGACCGTAAGCTGAACGCCGTACCACCGCAGACATAGCCCAATCACGCGAGCGGAGCTCATCATGGAAAAGCGACGTCTCGGGCGACTCGGACACGAGAGCAGTGTCCTCATCTACGGCGCGGCCGCCCTGGCCGAGGTGTCGCAGGAGGTCGCCGACCAGTCGATCCAGGAAGCGCTGGACGCCGGCATCAACCACTTCGACACGGCCGCGAGCTACGGCGACGCCGAGCTGCGCCTCGGACCGTCGATGCCGCGGATCCGGGACCAGATCTTCCTCGCGACCAAGACCGGCGAGCGTGAACGCGACGCCGCATGGACCTCGATCAACAACTCGCTCGAACGCCTGCAGACCGACCGGCTCGACCTGATCCAGCTGCACGCGGTGGGCGACCTCGACGAGCTCGACAAGGCCACCGGCACCGGCGGCGCGCTCGAAGCGGCGATCCGGGCCCGCGACGAGGGCATGGTCTCCGCGATCGGCATCACCGGCCACGGCCACGACGCCCCGGCGACCCACCGTGAGGCGTTGAAGCGGTTCCCGTTCGACACCGTGCTCACGCCGCTCAACTACGCGCTCGGCCGCGACGACGACTACCGCACGGCGTGGGAGGAGCTGGCCGCCGAGACGCAGCGCGTCGACGCCGGCCTGATGATCATCAAGACGATCTCGCGTCGCAACTGGACGGAGGACGACCACCGCTACACCACGTGGTACGAGCCGTTCGACGAGCAGGAGAGGGTGAGCGCCGCCCTGGCGTGGGTGCTCAACCACCCGCAGGTCACGGGTATCGCCACCGCCGGGGAGGTACGCCTGCTCCGGCTGCTCGTCGAGGCCGAACGCGACCGGTCCACCTGGACGGACGCGCGGATCGCGGAGGTCCTCGACGGCGTGGAGTCCTACGCCTCGCCGTTCGTCGCGATGCCGATCTGAGCGAACTCACCGGTCCCGGTGGCCGCCGGCAGCACGCCGCGCGGCCGCCGGGACTCATGCTGTCCGGCCCCGGCCAGTCCAGGCGGGCCGATGCGACCGGGCCGAGACTCAGGGGTTCTCGCAGCCGCCCGGATCGGTGAGTTCCGCGCCTGACGCCGCCGACTGGAGGATGGCGATCCCCTCCTTGATCTCGGCGTCGCTGGCCCCGCCGGCCGGTGCGTACCTGATCGACACGAACTCGCTCGCCTTCTCGGCGCCGAAGGCCTTCGCGAGCCGCCACTCCTTGCCCGACTTGACCGGCACCCGGCCGACGACGACGCCGGCGCCGCTCACCTCGACCTCGGCCTTCGGGCCCTCCTTGCCGCGTACCTGCGTCTCGAGCTCGGGTTGGTTCGTGCGGGCGTCGTCACCGGTGAAATAGGTGCCGGTCACCTCGACGACACCGCCACCGATCTCACCCGGCACGGTGAAGACCCACCCGTCGGAGTGCTCCTTGCGCTCCCACGTGCGGATCCCTTCGAGCGTGATCGTGGCGCACGGCACCTCCAGGGCGTCGTCGGATCTGGAGTCGTCCGAACTGCCCTCGTCGGGTGCGGGTGTGGTCTGGTCGGCGGGCGCGGCCCGCGGCGGCGGGTCCTTGGGTGGCCGCTCCGTCAGCGACGCCGGACGGAGCGTGTGGTCGGCGCAACTCCCGGCGAGCACGGCCACGACGCAGGCGAGCGCAACCGCCACCACCGGGCCGGGGGCTCCCCTGCGGCGTCGCGGCGTTCGGCGGGAACGCTGCTCGACCATGGCGGCACCCCTCCCTCTCTCGTACGACGACTCGCGGCCCCACGCACTGTAGTGGCAGCACCGCCCACCGATGGCGGGGCGACGGGTCCCTGTGGACAGCCGCTCGGGCCGGTTGCTCGGTACGCGGCGAAACGCCTGGCAGGATGGGCTGATGCAGGCGGCAGGTCAGGATTCGAGCCGTCGGGCTCGGGTCCACGCACCCGAGCTCGTCGGGCGCGGCGGGTGGCTCAACACCGGAGGCCGCGCGCTGCGCCTAGCCGACTTTCGGGGCCGGTTCGTCCTGCTCGACTTCTGGACGTTCTGCTGCGTCAACTGCCTGCACGTGCTCGAGGAGCTGCGCCCGCTGGAGGAGAAGTACGCCGACGTCCTGGTGGTGGTCGGCGTCCACTCGCCGAAGTTCGTCCACGAGGCCGATCCGGAGGCCGTGCGGTCGGCGGTGGAGCGGTACGCCGTTCGCCACCCGGTCCTCGACGACCCCGACCTCACGACCTGGCAGGCCTACGCGGTGCGGGCCTGGCCGACGCTGACGCTGGTCGACCCCGACGGCTACGTCGTCGCGCAGTACTCCGGGGAGGGGCACGTCCACGCCGTCGACGCCCTGCTCGCCGAGCTCGTTCCGGCGCACGACGCCCGCGTGAGCCTGCACCGCGCACCGTCGCCCTACGTCGCGCCGCCGCCACCCGAGAGCGCGCTGCGTTTCCCGGGCAAGGCGGTCCGCCTCGACGACGGCCACCTGCTGGTCGCCGATGCCGGCAATCACAGCCTCGCCGAGCTCACCGACGACGCCGAGCCGACCGTCGTACGCCGGATCGGCGGCGGTGAGCGCGGCTTCCTCGACGGAGGTCCGGCCGAGGCCCGCTTCCGCGAACCGAACGGCCTGTGCCTGCTCCCGCGCGAGGTCGCGGCCAGGGTCGGCTACGACGTGGTGGTCGCCGACACCGCCAACCACGCGCTGCGCGGCGTGGCCCTGGGCACCGGCCGGGTCCAGACCCTGGCCGGTACGGGCTCACAGTGGATGCAGGGCGACCTCGACGGGGCGTTGTCGAGCCCGTGGGACGTCGCGTGGTACCAGGGCCGGGTGTGGGTGGCGATGGCGGGCATCCACCAGCTGTGGGCCTACGGCCCGTTCACCCGCGAGATCGCCGCGGTCGCGGGCACCACCAACGAGGGCCTCGTCGACGGGCCGCTCCGCGAGGCGTGGTTCGCGCAGACGTCGGGCTTCGCGGTCTCCTCCGACGGGCGGCGGCTCTGGCTCGCCGACGCCGAGACGTCGGCCCTGCGCTTCGTCGAGGGCGAGGAGGTGCGGACCGTGGTGGGCACGGGCCTCTTCGACTTCGGCTTCCGCGACGGCACCCTGTCGCAGGCGCTGCTCCAGCATCCGCTTGGAGTCTGCACACTCCCGGACAACTCGGTCGCGGTGCTCGACACCTACAACGGCGCCGTCCGCAGGTTCGACCCCGGCACCGGAACGCTGACCACGATGCTGACCGGCCTCGCCGAGCCCAGTGGCGCCGTCGTCGACGGTGCCTTCCTGGTCGTCGTCGAGTCGGCGGCGCACCGCCTGACCCGGTTCGCGTCGGACCAGGCCAGCTCGGCAACGCCCGGCCCGCAGCCCGCGAGCGCGTTCGCGCACCAGACGCTGCGGCCCGTGACGCCGGTGGCCGGTGGCGAGGTGGAGCTCCGGGTGCTCTTCGAACCTCCGCCCGGCCAGAAGCTCGACGACAGTGCCGGACAGGCCACCCGGCTGTTCGTGTCGGCGACACCGCCCGCGCTGCTGCGCGACGGAGACGGTCGTGGCGCCGCTCTCAGCCGACGCCTCGTGCTCGACCCGGCAGTCGGCGACGGGGTGCTGCACGTCGCGGCGATGGCCGCGACCTGTGATGTCGAGGCCGAGCATCCGGCGTGTCACATCCACCAACAGGACTGGGGCGTACCCATCCGCATCGACGAGACCGCCGAGTCCGCACTCGTCCTCGTGCTGGGTGGTCCGGTCGAGGGCTGACGTTCGGCGGTCGACCAGGCCTCAGCCGATCCACACCGTCTTGACGTTGCAGAACTCCCGGATGCCCTGCGCGGCGAGCTCGCGGCCGTGGCCCGAGCGCTTCACGCCACCGAACGGAAGCTGGGAGTACGACGTGACCATGCCGTTGACGAAGACCTGGCCGGCATCGAGGTCACGGACCAGGACCGCCTCCTCGTCGGGATCGCCGGTCCAGGCGTTCGCCCCCAGACCGAACGCCGTCGCGTTGGCCACCGCGACCGCCTCGTCGAGGGAGCCGACCCGGTAGAGCCCGGCGACCGGTCCGAACACCTCCTCGTGGAACATCCGCATCTGCGGTGTGATGCCGGCGACGACCGTCGCGGGGTACCACCAGCCGGCCAGGTCTGGGGTCTCGCCGCCGCACAGCACCTTGGCGCCCTTGCCCACGGCGTCGGCGACGAGCAGCTCCACGTCGTCGCGGCCGGCCTCGGTGGCCAGCGGACCGAGCTCGGTGTCGTCGGCCATCGGGTCGCCGATACGCAACGCGGACATGTGACTGACGAACGCATCGGCGAACTCGTCGTAGCAGTCGGCATGGACGATGAACCGCTTGGCCGCGATGCAGCTCTGTCCGTTGTTCTGGCACCGGGCGGTCGTGGCCACCTTCGCCGCGCGTTCGAGGTCGGCCGACGGCATCACGACGTACGGGTCAGAGCCGCCGAGCTCGAGCACGGTCTTCTTGAGCTCGCGCCCTGCGACGGCGGCGACCGCCGCACCCGCCTGTTCGCTGCCGGTGAGTGTCACCGCGCGGACCCGCGGATCGGACAGGACGCGTTCGACCTCCCCCGACCCGATCAGCAGGGTCGCGAACGCACCCTCGGGGAAGCCGGCGCGGGTGAAGAGCGTGTCGAGGTAGAGGGCGGTCCGCGGCACGTTGGACGCGTGCTTGAGCAGGCCGGTGTTGCCCGCCATCAGGGCAGGAGCGGCGAACCGGATGACCTGCCAGACGGGGAAGTTCCAGGGCATGACGGCGAGAACGGGGCCGAGCGGCTGGTATAGCACGTACGCCCTCGACGCGTTGACGGCGGAGGGGTCGGGCAGCGGCTCGTCGGCGAGGAAGCGCTCGGCGTTCTCGGCATAGAACCGCATGCCGGCGGCGCACTTGCCGACCTCGGCACGCGCGGACGCGAGCGTCTTGCCCATCTCGGTCGTCATCGTCCGGGCAAGTTCGTCGGTGTCGGCCTCCAGCAGGTCTGCAGCGGTGCGCATCCACTCGGCGCGGGTGTCGAAGGTCGTACGCCGGAGAGCGAGGAACGCCTCGACCGACGTCGCGATCCGCTGCTCCACCTCCGCGGACGGGTGCGGCTCGAACTCCTCGAGGGTCTCGCCGGTGGCAGGGTTGATCGTCGCGATCGCCATGCTGGGCTCCCTTCGTCGGTCGACGGTTCCATCCTTGCGCGGGACGCCGGTGGAGGCACACGCGACGCGGGTCGGGGGACGCCGCGGTCCGGCGACCAGACCGGCACCACCGGTCGGGGCCAGCGGCCGACGCCCAGCGGTCGACGGGCAGCTGCCGAACGCGGCCACAGCGGCGGGCTTTACAACGTTGTGCAAGACGAATAGAACCACCCGAAGGGAACACCGCGGGACGAAGAGCACACGACACGAGCACCCGGCAGGACAAGAGGAGACGGCCATGCAGCGACGCAGGCGGTTCCGCAGCGCAGCGACGATCGGTGCCCTCGGCGCCGGCCTGGTCGCGGTGGCACTCGCGGCCCCTCCACCGACCTCCGCCACTCCGGGTGCGACCCGGGCGACCTACACCAACGAGGTCACCCGCGGCTACTCCATCGACTTCCCGGACCCGGCCGTGATGCGCGGCAAGGACGGCAACTGGTACGCGTACGCGACGGGCGGCCCGTTCGACGAGACCGGCGCCACCAGGTCGTCGTACAAGATGGCGAAGTCCGCCGACCTCGTGCACTGGGAGAACGCCGGCGACGTCTTCCCCGAGGGGCGCCGGCCGACCTGGGCCAGCGCGACATCGGGCTTCTGGGCGCCCGACATCCGCTACCTCAACGGCAGGTACCTGCTCTACTTCACGGTCCCCGACACCACGACGATCCCGCAGGCCGGCGACCCCGCGATCGGCGTCGCGACCGCACCGACACCCACCGGTCCGTGGACGCCGTCCGACGCGCCGCTGATCCCGCCGATTCCGTTCGGCACCGCGTACGACACGGTCATCGACCCCGCGATGTTCACCGACACAGACGGCAGCCACTACCTCTACTACGGCGGGTTCGACACCGGCGTCTGGGTGGTGCGGCTCTCCGCCGACGGCCTGCGCCGAACGTCCGACCCGGTGCATCTCACGGCGTCGCGCTACGAGGGCCCGAACGTCGTCAAGCGCGACGGGTGGTACTACCTGTTCGGCTCGTCGGCCAACTGCTGCGCCGGACCGACCACCGGCTACACCGTCTTCGTCGGGCGGTCCAGGAGCCCAGTCGGCCCGTTCGTCGACAAGCTCGGCAAGCCCCTGCTCGCCAGCCGCGCCGGAGGCACGCCGGTCATCGCGCCCAACGGCAACAAGTGGATCGGCACCGGCCACCACTCGGCCGTGCTCGACGCCACCGGCGAGATGTACATGGCCTACCACGCCATCAATCGCAACGACCCGTGGCTGGACGTCTCACCCGGCTTCACGATGCGGCCGATGAACCTCGACCGGCTCGACTGGATCGACGGCTGGCCGATCGTCCGCGCGGGACGTGGCGGGTCGGACGATCCGCAGCCCGCCCCGGTGGTCCGTGGCGACGTCGACGACCGGTTCGAGGACGCGGCCGTGACCGCCACGAACTTCGCCGTACGCCAGGGCAGCCTCGACGTGGCCGGTCCTGACAGCGCTTCGGACTCCGGCCTGTTCGCCCGGCTCGGTGGCGACCGCGCCGTGGCCGTGACGACGCGATCCCTCCCGGCGGACGTCCGGGTGGAGGCGGACGTACGGACCACGGCACCGGACGCCGGGCAGGTCGGCGTTCTGGCCCGGGCGGACGGAGCCGGCTCAGGCGTCCGCGCGGTCCTCGACGCCGGCAGGGGCGAGCTGCGCCTCGAGGCACCGGGCGTTCGCAGCAGGTCGGTCCGGTTGCCGGCCGGCTACGACGCGACCGCATGGCACGTCGTCGCCCTCGAGGCGCGGGGCCGCACGGTGACGGCCGACGTCACCGACGCGCGGCTCGGCGACCCGTGGGCGACAGTGACGCTCGACCTGCCGCGCTCGCTCGATCGGACCGGCCGGGCAGGAGTGGTAGCAGCGGGTGCGGGTGAGGTCGACAACTTCTCCGCGGCCCGGTTGTACGAGCCGGTGAAGGCTCTCGTGCCCGCGCCGCGTCCGGGCAAGGTCGACGAGGCGTCCTCCGACGACTTCGGCGACGGACTCAACGCAGGGTGGTCCTGGATCCGCGAGGACGCCGAGGCGCGGGTCGAGCAGGGTGCCCTCGTGTGGCCGACCCAGACCGCCGACCTGGTGGGCGACGGCACGTCGGCGCTGCTCCTCCGCGAAGAGATGCCCGCCGGTGACTACACGGTCGAGACCAAGCTCGGCCTCGACGTGGGCGAGGACACCGTACGCAACTTCCAACAGGCGGGCCTGATCGTCTACGTGAATGACGACGACTTTCTGCGGTACGACGTCGTTGCCGTGGGATCGACACGGATCGCGGAGTTCGGCAAGGAGACGGTGTTCCAGGGCCGGCGGTCCTTTGGTGGCGGTCTCGTGGGTGCTCCGGCCGGTACGACCTGGCTGCGACTCGTCCACACCCGCGACCCGCAGACCAACGAGCACCGTTACCGCGCCGCGTCCAGCACCGACGGCCAGCACTGGACGTGGGGCCTGACCTGGACCCTCCCCGCCGACGCGAACCCACGGGTCGGGCTGGTCTCGCAGGGATCGCAGCCGGCGACGACGGAGCAATACGGACCGGCGACGGCGACCTTCGACTACTTCCGGGTGAGCCGTCCCTGACCGACACGTCGAAGGTCGACTCGTACCGCCGGCCCTGGGCTCGGTGATCACGAAGCCGCCGGGTCCCGCAAACGATCACATTCAGGTCAGAACGCCGACTCGGGCAGCGCCATCAGGTCGTTGTCGGTGGCCTCGGCGATCGCGCGTTCGGCGGTGAGCTTGGGCAGGACCTGGGCGCAGAACCACCGGGCCGCCGCGACCTTGCCCTCGTAGAACTCCGCACTCCTGCCGCCCGCGGCGCCGCGCACGCCGACGGTCCCGGCGTTCCCACTGGTCCCGGCGTTCCCACTGGTCCCACCGTCTGCGCCGCCGAGCCGGTCCAGCGCCACCTCGGCCTTGCGGAGCAACAGCCACGCGCACACCACGTCGCCGAGCGCGAGCAGCAGCCGGGTGGTGTTCTGCCCGACCTTGTAGACGTTCGCCGGGTCGTGGTCCGGTGCGCCGGGCTGCGCGCTCAGCACGAACTCCGCCATCACGCCCGCCATCGCCTGTACGTCGTCGAGCGCGGTGCCGAGCAGGCCGCGTTCGACCTTGAGGCGTCCGTTGCCGGCGTCGGAACCCACGAACGCACGGATCTCCCCGAGCAGCCGCGCGAGCGCCTGCCCCCTGTCGCGGACGATCTTGCGGAAGAACAGGTCGAGGCCCTGGATCGCCGTCGTCCCTTCGTACAACGTGTCGATCTTGGCGTCCCGGACGTACTGCTCGATCGGGTAGTCCTGCAGGAACCCCGACCCGCCCAGCGTCTGCAGCGACTCCGTGCCGAGCACCACCCAGGCGCGCTCGGAGCCGTAGCCCTTGACGATCGGCAGCAGCAGGTCGTTGCGCCCGACCGCCGCCTCGTCGACCCGGCCCTCGAACTCGGCGGCCGCGACGTCGTCCTGCACCGACGCGGTGTAGAGCACGAGCGCCCGCATCCCCTCGGCGTACGCCTTCTGGGTCAGCAGCGAGCGGCGTACGTCGGGGTGGTGGGTGATCGTCACGCGGGGCGCGGTCTTGTCGGCCATCCGGGTCAGGTCGGCACCCTGAACGCGTTCCTTGGCGTACGCCAGCGCGTTGAGGTAGCCCGTCGACAGGGTCGCGATCGCCTTCGTACCGACCATCATCCGGGCGTACTCGATGATCTGGAACATCTGCCGGATGCCGTCGTGGATGTCTCCGAGCAGGAAGCCCACCGCGGGGTTCGACGGGTCGTCGCCGAACGTCAGCTCACAGGTGGTCGAGACCTTCAGCCCCATCTTGTGCTCGACGTTGGTGGCGTAGACGCCGTTGCGCCCGCCGAGTTCGCCGGTCTCGTTGTCGACGTGGTACTTGGGTACGACGAACAGCGACAGGCCCTTCGTGCCCGGTCCACCCGCACCCTCGACGCCGACCGGACGCGCGAGCACGAGGTGGACGATGTTCTCCGACAGGTCGTGCTCGCCGCTCGTGGTGAACCGCTTGACGCCCTCGAGGTGCCAGCTGCCGTCGGGTTGGGGGTACGCCTTCGTACGTCCGGCGCCGACGTCGGAGCCCGCGTCGGGTTCGGTGAGCACCATCGTCGCCATCCACCGGCGGTCGACCATGTGCTGGGCGAACCGCTGCTGCGCCGGCGTGCCGTTGCGCCAGATCGCGGTCGCGAACCGCGGGCCGCTGGCGTACATGAACAGCGCCGGGTTGGAGCCCAGCACGAGCTCGGACGCGGCCCAGCGCAACGACGGCGGACAGGGCTGGCCGCCCAACTCGGGCGCGAGCTCGAGCCGCCACCACTCGGCGTCCATCCACGCGTCGAAGCCCTGGTGGAACGACTCGCCGACGGTGACCGCGCGGCTCGACGGGTCGAAGACCGGTGGCGTTCGGTCGCCGTCGGCGAAGGACGCGGCGACGTCCTCGCGGGCGAGCCGGTCCATCTCGGCGAGGATGCTGCGCGCGGTGTCGTGGTCGACGTCGGCGTAGGGACCCGTGCCCATCACGGCGTCGCGACCGAGGACGTCGAACAGCGTGAACTCGATGTCTGGGAGGTTGCTCCTGTAGTGACTCATCGCTCCCCTTCAGAACCCGGTCCCGGCTGAGGTGGATGGTGATGCTACCTGCCAGTAACTTCGCTCCACCATGGTGCGCTTTCGCGCCGAAGGACACAAGTCGGGCGCGGGTGTGAAGCCGGTCACGCGAGGGTCAGGCCGACCGGCCGTCCACCAGCGCCCGGATCGTCTGGCCGACCATCTCGGCGTCGACGTCGCCGAACAGCACGTACTGCAGCATGAAGCCCGGGATGATCCCGATCAGGATCGGCGCGATCGCCTCCGCCGGCACCGCCGCGCTGAGCTCGCCGCGCTCCTGGTACGTCCGCACCAGCCGGGTCGCCAGCCCGCGGATGCCGACGACGAGCTCGCGGAGCTGGGCGGCGAGCTCCGGCGACCGCACGGCCTCGCCCCAGATCTGGACCGCCATCCGGGGAAGGCCGTACTCCTCGTCCATCGCCTGGACGGTACGGACGAGCTGGGTGAACGCGACATCGAGCGGCGGCGGCGAGTCCGCCTCGAGGATCGGCTGGAACGCGAGCCGGATCCGGTCGAGGGCGTCGTCGGCGATGGCCGCCATCAGGTCGTCCTTGCCCGGGAAGTAGCGGTAGACGGCGCCGGCCGACATCGCCGCCTCGCGCAGGATGTCGTGCATCGAGGTGGCGTGGAACCCGTTGCGGAGGAAACAGCGGCGGGCGGCGTCGAGGATCTGCTGACGCCTGGCGTCGAGGTGCTCCTGGGAGACGCGTGGCATGCCAGAAACATAAAACGAACGTTCCTTCTTGACAACGACCCACCCCGGCGCGCACGCTGGCGACGACCTAAAACGAACATTCATTCGCTTTACTTGGGGGATCTCATGGCATCGGACCCGCACCCGACCGCACTCCCCGACGCGCCGCCCGCCTCGGCCCCGGCGCAGCCTCCGCGGCCCACCCACCAGGGTCGCAAGCTGCTCGGCGTCACGGTGCTGGTGCCCGTGGTCGTCGCTGCCGTCCTCACGCTCTTCGCCTGGCCGGTGTCCCAGCTCGCGCCGCGCGACCTGCCGATCGGAGTCGCCGGCCCGGCCCGGCTCACCGACGCCTTCGCCGGTCAGCTCGAGGCTGCCGACGAGGGCGCGTTCGAGGTGCACAGGTACGCCGACGAGTCCACCGCCCGGGCGGCGATCCAGGACCGCGAGGTGTACGCCGCGGCCGTCGCCGGACCACAGGGACTCGACCCTCCTGACGGCGTCCGCCGCGAGCCCGCAGGTGGCCCAGCTGCTGACCCAGGGGATCACCGCGCAGGCTCAACGGATGGGCGTGACGCCTCGGGTCGTCGACGTCGTACCCACCACCGCCGAGGATCCGCGCGGCATCGTGCTGGGCTCGGCGCTGCTGCCGCTGGTCCTCGCCGGCCTGCTGGCGGGAATCCTCACCACCCGGGTCGCGCGACCGGGCCTGAGACTGGTCGGCGGTCTCCTCGTCGCGTCGGCCCTGGCCGGCGTCGTCGCGGCGGGCATCGCACAGGTCTGGCTCGAAGCCCTCGACGGAGACTGGTGGGTCAACGCCGGCGTGATCGGCCTGACGGTGTACGCGATCTCCCTGACGGTGGCCGGGCTGGGCAGCCTTCTCGGGTCGGCCGGACTCGGGCTCGGCGCGGCCCTGATGGTGCTGGTCGGAAACCCGTTCTCGGCCGTCACCTCCGCGCCGGAAATGCTGCCGCGTTGGGCCGGCGTCACGGGGCAGCTGCTGCCGCCCGGTGCGGGCGCGAACCTGCTGAGGAGCACGGCGTACTTCGACGGCGCCGCGGCCCTCCAACCCGTTGCGGTGCTGTGCGGGTGGGTGGCCGTCGGGCTCGTGGCCGTCTTGCTCGGATCGCTGCGCGGGCGTAGGTAGCGAGGACGGCACGCCGCCGGAGGACACCCGGAGAGCCGCCAGTCGTGGGGTGGACGGGATGGACGCTAGTCTGACTCCCGGTCGTACGACGTCGACACCCGGCAGGAACGGCTCACCACATGCGTCAGATGCGGCAGATCGGTGTCTTCAGCGGGAGCGCGCACCCTGCGCTCGCCCAGGAGATCTGCGCCGAACTCGGCGTAGATCTCTCGCCCTCCCATATCCAGCGCTTCAGCAACGACTGCCTCCAGGTGCAGCTCCGGGCCAACTGTCGGCAGCGCGACATCTACCTCGTGCAGCCGCTCGTCCCGCCGGTACAGGAGCACCTGATGGAGCTGCTCCTCATGCTGGACGCCGCTCGAGGTGCGTCCGCCGCCCACATCACCGCGGTGATCCCGCACTACGCCTACGCCCGTTCGGACAAGAAGGACATGCCGCGGATCTCGATCGGCGGCCGGCTGGTGGCCGACCTGCTCGCCACGGCGGGAGCCGGCCGGGTGCTCACCATGGCGCTGCACGCCCCCCAGGTCCACGGGTTCTTCAGCATCCCCGTCGACCACCTCAACGCGATCGCCGAGCTCGCGAAGCACTTCGCGGGGCGCGACCTCCGCAACACCGTGGTGGTCTCTCCCGACCTCGGAAACGCCAAGCCGGCAACGCAGTTCGCCCGCATCCTGAACCTCCCGGTCGCCGCCGGCAGCAAGCAGCGGGTTGCCGACGACGAGGTGGTGATCGACGCCATCGTCGGTGACGTCGAGGGCAAGAACGTCATCGTGCTCGACGACGAGATCGCCAACGCGGGTTCGATCATGAAGCTCCTGGAACGCCTGCGCGAGCACAGGGTCCGCCGAATCGCTCTCGCATGTACGCACGGACTCCTGACCGGCAAGGCGATCCAGCGACTCGGCGCCGAGGACATCGACGAGATCGTCATGACCAACACCGTGCCGCTCCCACCCGACAAGGTGCTCCCGACGATGCAGGTGCGTTCGGTGGCCCCGCTGTTCGCCGAGGCGATCCGGCGCATCCACCTCGGTGAGTCGGTCAGCAGCCTGTTCGTCAACCCAGCCCTAGAGAGGTAAGAAGTGTGACTGGACGCATCTTCCTCGCAGGTGGCGGCGGCGCGGCCGACTCACGCCCGCTCGACGTGGCGTTCGCCCGAGCCGTCCGCGGCGGTCGCCTGAGCTACTGGCCCGTCGCGTTCGACCCGCAGACCCACGACTACATCGACTGCCTGATGTGGCTGCGCGACATCTACGAACCCCTCGGCGTCCGCGGCATCTCGCTGTGGGGCGGAGAGACCCCCATCGCTCCCGCGGACTACGACGCCGTCTACATCGGCGGCGGGAACACGTTCCGACTGCTCCAACTCCTGCGCAGGTGGAGTCTGCTCGACCAGCTGCGCAACTTCGTCGCGGGCGGCGGACTCGTCTACGGCGGAAGTGCGGGTGCGGCCGTGCTCGGTGCCGACATCAGTACGATCACCCACCTCGACCGCAACGAGGTCGGCCTGCACCAGACCCGCGGCGCGGATCTCGCCGCCGGCTACGGCGTCTTCGTCCACCACCAGGAGTCCGACCTTGCCCGTGAGTGCGTCTGGACCGCCACCCACGGCCGGCCGGTCCTCGCCCTGAGCGAACGCGCGAACGCCGTGGTCTCAGGCAGTGCGGTCACGGCGGTGGGACACGAGCCCGTGGTGCTGGTCCGCACCGAGGGCCATCGCACGCTCGTTCCGGGCGCCACGTCGTACGACGGGCTCTCCGTGCAGTGAGCGGGGTGCCGCGCGACGTTGCTCACTCGAGCAGGTGCCGGTTGTCCTCGATCCACCCGATGAACTCCTGCACCCGTTCGAACTCGCCGTCGGCGACGAGCGCGATCTGACGTTCGAACCCCTGCTCCGCAAGGGAGCGTACGGTCGCCCAGGTCAGGTGCTGGATCTCGATCACGTCGTCGACCAGCCCGTCGGTCGACGTCAGGCCGTACGCCTCGGCGAAGATCTCGAGCCGGCGGCGCCGATCCGGCGGCTCGGGATAACGCAGCCAGCGTAGGCATTCCTCGTCGTCGCGGAACGGAACGGCGTACTGCAGGGCGTACGCCAGGTCGCGTCGGGGCGGCCCCGGACTGGTGTACTCCCAGTCCAGCAGGCCGACGGGCTCGGTGCCGTTCCACACGATGTTCCAGGGCCCGAAGTCGCCGTGACACACCACCTCACCCGGACCTCCGGTGCCCTCGTCGCCGTTGAACCAGACCGGCGGCGTGGCCGGCTCCCAGGTGGCCACCGCATCGTGGTAGGCGCGGAGCAGCCGGGCCGCCGCCCTGAGGCCGTCCTCGTCGACGACCTTCGCCCAACCGTCCGGGCCGGACTCACCCTCGATGTAGCTGAGGATCTCGGTGCCGGCCTCGGTGCCGAGCACGCGCGGTGAGTAGGGGAAGTCGACGTCGCGCAGGTGGTCGAGCAGGGCGTGGACGGCCGGAGACCATGGCTGGAGGGGATGCAGGACCGTCGATCCGCGCCGGACCACGGGACGATCCGCCCGATCCTGCAGGATTTCGTCGCCCGTCACGTCTCTCTCGGTCATGACGAGCCACGTTAGGCATCGGCGGGGTCGAGTCGCCAGCCGGTTTCGCCCGACGACCCAGAGGCGGGCGGCCCGGGCCCGCGCCGGTGTCAGCAGATCGGTCCGCGCGTGGCCGCGACCGCCGCCAACATCGCACGTACGAGGTCGAGATCGACCGCGGCCGGCTTGCGGTAGCGGATGCAGCCCTTGCCGACGTCGAGATGGGCCAGCCGTTCGCGATAGGGCTCGAGGACGTCGGAACGCGTGACGTACAACGAGATGTACTGCTTCTGGCTCGCCCACCCGACCTCACTCTCACCGTCCCGGACGTAGGTGGGCATGCCGTACCGCATCGCTTCCTCGAACCCGGTCAACTCCTCGACGCACACGGCCCGGAGCGCGGTGAGGACCGCCCGCCGCTCCGCGGGTACGCCTTCGAGGTAGAGGTCGACATTCGCGACATCGCTCTGCACGCCGGCATCGTAACCACGTGAGTCCCGCGGTTCAGGCGGTTCGGCTTGTCGATCAGGCCGGGTTTGTCGACCGGCCCGCCTTTCGATCAGGGCCCGCTTGTCGATCAGGCCCGGGTGGGTAGACGAGGTGCATGGTGTCGACCCTTCTGGATACCTCCACCGACCGCGGACGGCACGTCGAGGCGCGGCTGCGAAACAACCCCGTCGCCTGGCTCACGACCGTGCGCCCGAGCGGCCAGCCGGTGAGTGTGCCGGTGTGGTTTTTGTGGGACGACGGCACGGTCCTGATCTACAGCCGTCCCGAGTCGCCGAAGTTGCGCAACCTGGCCCAGAACCCGAGAGTGTGCCTCACCCTCGACGGCACCGACGGCGGAGTCGACGTGATCCGGATCGAGGGCACAGCGCGGCACGTGGAAGACCATCCGGCGGCCCACGTCGTGCGGCCGTACGCCGCGAAGTACTCCGAGGCAATCGCGACCATCGGGTTCGACAGCCCGGAGGACTTCGCTCGCGCCTACTCCGCGCCGATCGTCCTCACGCCCAGCAGACTGCGGGTCTGAGTGCTACGACGCCGGGCGGGACGTCCCTGGCGGAGCGGCAGGGGCCCGAAAACTGGTGGACCCTTTCACGTCGGGATGATCTGATCTCGTCGCATGCGCGCCGACGACGGGAACACCGAGCAGGCCGACCAGCCCGTCATCGAGCAGGCGAACGAGCCCGTCACCGAGCAGATGATCGTCGACGGCCTGTCCACCCTGGGGCTCGACGGCTCGCGGCCGGCGATCGTCCACGTGTCGCTGCGGTCGTTCGGATGGGTGGAGGGCGGCGCCGCCGCCGTGTGCCGCGCGCTGGTGGAGGCCTGCGGAACCGTCCTCATCGCCGCCGGCGGCTGGGACCACACCGGCGTACCCGCGCCCCCGGGCCTGGTCCGACCGCACAACGCCGTGCACGTCGCGGAGACGTGGAAGGCGTTCGACGAGGCGCTCGCGGCGGCCCGCGTGTACTCCCCGACCTGCCCGTGGATAGCTGGCTCGGGTGCGTCGCGGAGACGATGCGTCTGACGTTCCCCCACGAACGCGGCAGCCATCCGCTCTTCTCCTATCTCGCCGTGGGACCACACGCGCGGGAGCTGACGGCAGCCCAGCGACTGGATTGGCCGCTCGGCCCGATCGAGACCCTCGAGCAATTCGGCGGTGACGTGCTCCTGCTGGGGGTTGGTCACACGTCCAGCACCACGATCCACCTGGCGGAGCAGCGGCTCGGGAGGTCCCGATTCTTCCGGTACGCGAAGGCGGCACCTGGCGTGTGGATGGAGCTTCCCAACGTGCCGGGCGAGAGTCACCGGTTCGACGAGATCGAGCCGGTGCTGCGCCCGGTCACGACCGAGGTGGCCATCGGGAAGTGCCGGGCCCGTCGTATCTGCGTCGCCGATGTCCTCGACGCCGCTTCGCGGGTGATCGCGGCCGACCCGACCGCACTCCTGTGCGCGGACGAGGCATGTCGCTGCGGCGCCGCCTACCAGCAGCGGCTCGCCCAGCTACGGGCACGCGGCGAGGACTGATCCCGCCTCCGGAGCGCTGCACACCAGCCTCGGCGCCCCCGCTTGTGCGCAGGTACATCCTCAGGGCTTGGACGCCTCGGTCGGCTCGTCCCGCGCGGCCGCCATCCATCGGGCCAACAGCTGCGCCGCCGCGCCCGAGTCGACGGACTCCTCACACCGCCTGCGGGCGACGACCAACCGCTCAGCCAGCGAACCGTCGGCGGCGTCGACGGCGACGAGGGCCGCGGCGGCGTTGAGGAGTACGACGTCACGGATCGGGCCACGCTCGCCGTCCAGTACGCCGCGTACGACGTCGGCGTTGGTCCCTGCGTCGCCACCGCGGAGTTCGGAGATCTTTGCCGGCGGGATGTCGAGCTCACGCGGGTTGAGCCGTTCGTGCGTCACCGACCCGTCCCGTACCACCAGCACCTGGGACGTGGTGGTGGTCGTCAGCTTGTCGAGCCCGTCGTCGCCGCGCACGACCAGCGCGGAGACGCCGCGACCCGCCAGGACGTCGGCGATCAACTTGATCATGCGCGCGTTCGCCACGCCCACGAGCTGATGTCGCGGGCGGGCCGGGTTGATGAGCGGCGCAAGGAGGTTGAACACCGTCGGCACCCCGAGATCGCGCCGGACAGGGCCGGCGTGGCGAAGGCCGGGATGGAACTTCGGCGCGAAGCAGAAGGTGATGCCCACCTCGCGCGCGAGGTCGGCCACGCGTTCGACCGGGAGGTCGAGGTCGAGGCCGAGACGTTCGAGGACGTCCGCCGAGCCGCACGACGACGACGCCCCACGACCGCCGTGCTTGACGACGGTCGTTCCGACACCGGCGACGACGAGCGCGGCCATGGTGGAGATGTTGACCGACCCGCTGCCGTCGCCGCCCGTTCCCACGAGGTCGACCGCCGGCTCGGGGGCCATGATCGTGGTCCCGTGCTCGTAGAGCGCCTGCGCCAGGCCCGCTATCTCGTCGGCAGTCTCGCCCTTCGTACGCAGGGCAACCAGGAACGCGCCGAGCCGCGCGGGCGAGGCCTCGCCCCGGACGACCTCGGACATCACCCAGGCAGTGTCGGCGGCGTCGAGGTCCCTGCGGTCGGCCAGTGCGGCCAGGATCGCCGCCCACGAACGAGTTTCCGGCATCGGACCATCGTCCCACGCACCGGGAGCTCGTCCCTGGCCGCCGGCCGCCCTATCCGGCGTCGATCAGAGCCTGCACCCCGTCGAGGACGCGCGCGAGGCCGAACTCGAACTGCGTCTCGGACAGGTCGTCCGCCGTTCCGGATTCGCCTCGTCCGGCTCGCTCTGGCCGGGCTCTCGCTGATCCGGCTCGCTCTGGTCCGGATCCCGCTGCCGGTCCGTCCGCGAGACCCATCAGGATCGGGTAGCGGTCCTGCAGTCCCAGGTGTCTGAGGAGGCCCGGGTCGAACCGCGGCCCGTCGTCTCCCACGGCCCGCACCGAGAGCTGGACCGCGCCGCGTACATAACTGTTGACGGCGTAGACCACGCCGAGCATGGCATCGGCCGGGAGCCCCGTATGGGACACCGCCCGGAGCGCCGCCTCCGTCCAGGCCGTCTCGTTCGGCCCGAGCAGGCGTGGTGCGACAGCGACGGTCAGCGTCCACGGGTGGCGACGGAAGATGTCACGGTTGCCTCGAGCCCAGCGTCTGAGTGAGCGGCGCCAGTACCGAGGTTCGATCGTGGGCGGATCGCCGATCACGGCGTCGAGCATCAGGCTCTCGAGCTCGCTCTTGCCCGGCAGGTAGCGGTACAGCGACATCGTTCCGACGCCGAGGTCCGTCGCCAGCCGTTGCATCGACAGCACCGCCAGGCCTTCCGCGTCAGCGATGTCGACGGCGGTCCCGACGATCTGCTCCACCCGCAGGGCCGGCTTGGGTCCACGGGTCGGGCTCTGGCGCACTCCCCAGAGCAGCGCGGCACCGGGTTCGACGCTGGATGCGTCCTCGTCATCAGGTCTCATCATGCGGTCTCCGCGGCATGGGCCATGGTCACTGCGTATCCTATACGCTATTCTTTCTGCGTACGTCGCACGCAGATACCTTTCAAGCCCGGCGCGGACGCCGGCGAGGCAACGGGGAGGACGGACATGACCGAGCAGCTGAACGCGGTCGGCGATCCAGCGACCGGGAGCGACGTAGGACGCGGAAGGCCACAGCGCGACCAACCAGGAGCACGCACCCGACCGCCGGCCAGGCCATCGCGCCCGCGCTCGCGGTGGTGGCGTCGTCCCTGGGTCGCGCCGCTGGCTGTCGTGATCGTCGCGTTTCTGGCGTTCTCGCTGCCGCCCTACCTCAGCTTCGAGCCGAGCCAGTCCAGGTTGCCGCTCCGTGAAGGCTTTCCGCTGCACTTTGCCTTCCTGGTGGCGCACATCCTCTTTGGCACGGTCGCCCTGGTGGCCTGCTGCCTGCAGGTGTGGCCGTGGTTCCGCGGTCGGTTCCCGGTCGCCCACCGATGGATTGGACGGGCCTACGTGTTCGCCGGCGTCATCCCGTCCGGGTTGATGGCCCTCGTCGTCGCACCTGCGTCGCTGCAGGGAGTGTCCGGTCGGGTAGGGAACACGATGCTGGCCGTGGTCTGGCTTGCGTTCACGGTGACCGGCTGGCGGGCGGCCCGCCGGCGGCGGTACGCGGACCACCGGCGTTGGATGATCCGCAGCTTCGCGTTGACGTTCTCGATCGTGCTGAACCGGTTGTGGCTGGTGCTGTGGTTCGTCGTCCTGACTCCCCTCACCCAGTCGTACTTCCACGGCGACGAGGCCGCGATGACACAGGCGGCAGCGGAGACGAGCATCTGGATGAGCTGGGTCGTCAACCTCGTCCTAGCCGAGTGCTGGCTCGAACGGGGACGTGGTGCTCGCCGCCGCCGCTCCGGCCGGGGCGACGAACGTAGCGTCGCCAAGATCCCTTCGACGCAAGGGGCCTGACGAGCTGATACGAGTGCGTCGACCTGGTTGACCTCAACCCCGGATTGAGGCTTCAGGATGACGCCATGAAACGCGCGCAGTGTGGGAGGCTGGCCAACCTCGAAACGTCCCGTCGACGGTCCGGACGGCATGCCACGGAGGTAGCTCCATGGCAGGAGGTGCCATGGAGCAGGTCGAGTCCGCCCGCGATGGGGAACTGCTCGCCCTGCGCTCCAACGACCAGGACTGGAGCGCCGCCTGGCACCCACCAACCCGAGCACCAGACGGCACACCACACGGCGTCGCCGGCGTCTGCCGCACGGACGACGACAAGATCGTCTTCATCAGCCACGACGGGGAGCATTGGGGCTTCCCCGCCGGGCGACCTGAACCAGGCGAAAGCGTCGAGGAGACCCTCCGCAGAGAGGTCCTCGAGGAGGCGTGTGCGCGCGTCGTCGCAGCGAGGCTGCTGGGATACACCCGCGGCGAGTGCGTCCGCGGGCCGCAGCAGGGGCTCGTCCTCGTGCGCTCGTACTGGCGAGCCGAGGTCGAGGTGCAGCCATGGCTGCCGAGGTTCGAGATCCCGCACCGCCGCGTGGTCGAGGCTCGCGAGGCGTTCGACCACCTCAGCGAGTTCGACCTGGCCGCGACGCGCCTGTCCTGTCGGGCACTTCACGAGGCCGGAGTCCGGTAGAAGCGTGCCGCCCCGCACGGCCTCCGGCAGGGCCGCGGCCACCGTCAACCGTTGGTTGCGTACTCGAGGAGACGCGTCGCCTCGTCGCACAGGTCCTTGGTCCAGGAGTCGACGCCTTCCGCAATGCTCCAGCATGCGTTCGAAAGGTGGTTGAGCATGCGATAGAGGGCGAGGAGTCGTTCCGAGCAGTCGCCTACCGTCGGGACATGGGCGGCGTACGCGTCGAAGATCCGCGGCTGGAGGAGCCGAGGCAGCGGATCGGTCGCCGGGCCGCCGAACGCGAACGTCGCGAGGTCGTACAGCGGATCACCAATCGCGGCCGCACCCCAGTCGAGTATTCCGGTCACCGACCCGGTATCGGGATCGACCAGCATCTCCGCCAGACCGAGGTCAGCGTTGAGGATGGAATGGGGTACCTCGTCGGGAACCACCGTGCAGATGGTCCGATCTGCCTTCGCCTGGAAGCTGGTCGACAGCCACCCGTGCGACCCGAGGACGGTCGCGGACTCGGCCACTTCGCTGCGTACCCACGAACTCCACGTCGGAGACGTGCCGCTCCGTCCTTGCCCACCCAGCCGTAGCCGGGCAGCCGCAAGGAGTGCAACCGGGCAAGGTAACGCGCCATGTCGTCGATCGTCACGGAGGTGGCGGGTTCGGGAAGGCCAGTAGGATTCCAGGTCTCTCCGGGTACGCGTGCCATCAGGATCCAGTGGCCGCCGGGAAGGCCGGAGTCCTCGCCGTGGTCGAGGATCTCCGGAACCGGCACGCCGCCACCGCGAACGGCCCGCAGGACAAGGGCTTCGACGCGTACGCTCCGGTCGGAAGTCGCCTTCAGGAACACATCGCCGAGTGCAGTCTTGGCTTCCACGACGACGGTGCTGCCCCATGTCTCGTGCACGTGGGTGTCCGTGCAGTCGAACCGCGACCGCAGGATCTCGGCCGCACGCTGCTGATGTCGGGCGCGGGAGCTCTCCGTCACGACCTCTCCCCTCCAACCGATCTCGGGATCGCGTACAACGCCCGGGCGAGTGGCAGCGGTCGCACCGGCCAAGATCGTCGGTTGGGCATGTGCCAGTCTGGCATGCGTGCCGTCAGCGTCCCAGCGAAAAACGGCAGCCCGAGTGCGGCGGCGGGGATCCTTGTCAGGCCCAGGCTCGACGAGTGTCGGTGACGGCTGCAAGGCTGCCCATCGTGGATGACGGTGAGCTGGTCGATCTCGGGGACGCGACGCTGTTCGTTCGCCAGCTGGGCGAACGCACGGATCGCCCGTCCGTGGTCGTCTTCCACGGCGGACCTGACGTCGGGCACTCCTATCTCCTCCCCGGCTTCGAGCCGCTGGCACGCGACCACCATGTCGTGCTCTTCGACTTCCGTGGTTGCGGGCGAAGCAGCCGGGGCCTGCCCGAGGACGCTCTTCAACCGGAGTACGTGATCGACGACGCCCATCGACTCATCGACACGCTTCGCCTGGGACAGGTCGATGTGGTCGGCTTCTCGACCGGCGGTCGCGCGGCCACGACCTTCGTCGACACCCATCCCGAGCAGGTCCGGCGGCTTGTGCTCGCGTCGACCACCGCCTACACGGGTCAAGCGATCGAGCAGCATCTGGTCGGTTGGGCGGAGTACGAACAGCGGCAGCGCTTCGAAGCTGCCGCCGGCGGTGGCCTTCGCAACTCGACGATCTTCGTCTGGGACCTCAACCACGCTCCCGCCTATCTCGACCTGCTGACAGGCTTGGACGAAGGCGACTGGAGCTACGAGCGGTACCTCGACGGACGCATGCATCCGTGGTGCACGCGCGAGGCCGAGGCGATCCTTCGAGAGGCGACGACTCCTATCCTGATCCTGCACGGCGAAAAGGACATGGGGTTCCCCGTCCAGCTCGCGCGGAGGCTGCACGACGCCCTACCTGGCAGCGAACTCGCGATCATCGACAACGCCGCACACATGTGCCACTTCGAGCAACCCGAGCTCTGGGCACAGCACATCCGCGACTTCCTGGACAGGGACTGATCCGTGACATCCGAAGCCACGTGGGTGGTTCTGCTCTCCGGCCCGTCGTCCTCGGGCAAGACGAGCCTGGCGAGGGCGCTCCAGCGTCAGTTGGCGGTGCCGGCCCTTCTCGTGGAGGCAGACCGAGCCTTTCCTGGGCTGCCGTCGACACATCCGGCCTGGCAGCCTCATGACCCGAGCCGTTCGGACACTACTGTCGCGTTCCACCGCTCTGTTGCCGCGTGGGCCGAGAACGGGTTCCACCTCATCGTCGATGGCTCGTTGCCTTACGACAACAAGGATCTGCGGGACGCCTGCCTGCGCGCGTTCGCACCGTACGACCTCCGCATCGTGGGCGTACGGTGTTCGGATGCCGAGCTGGTCCGCCGCGAAGGGACGCGTCCCGAGCCCCGGCAGCGTGGCTGGGCTGTGCGGCAGGCGGCAGACATCCATGACGGCATGTCCTACGCGGCCGAGGTCGACACCACCGCGCGGTCCTCGGACGACGGTGCCGCGGACGTCGTACGCCAACTCCAGCTGGCGCCTCCGGCACGCTCGTGACCTGATCCGGGCCGTTCGCAGAGGCGGGAGGGAGCCATCTCGGGGGTGGACATGGTAGCTTCGCGGCGGAGTCTCGAGCACCGCCTCGGCGAACCCCGATGCCTCCGGCCGAATCTGCGGAGCACCGCCTCCGTCGGCCCGGAGCGTCCGCCCAAGGAAGGCAGCCATGTCCACGAGCACTCCTACGCACATCCGTTTCGGTCGCGCCGCACCCACCATCCAGGTCGCCGACATCGAAGCGGCGTTGGCGTTCTATGAGGGCGTCCTCGGCTTCTCCAGAATCTTCGAGAACGGCGATCCCGTGGGCTTCGTCATCGTGAAACGCGATGATGCGGAGCTTCACCTGTCTCGGACGGCGGGTCATCAGGGGACGTCGCAGAACGTTGCGCACATCCTGGTCGACAATGCCCGCGATCTCTACAACCACCTCGTCGCGCATGACGTACGCATCGTCAAAGGCATCCGGGACGCGCCCTATGGCCTGAGAGGCTTCGTCCTTGCCGATCCGGACGGCAACCGGATCGACATCGGCCAGGTCCTCTGACGACCAGGCGGGTGTGCGCGTCAGGCCTTCTCGGAGGGGCAGGTTGACCGACGAAGCGCGCCCGTCGAGGGTGCAGAAGATGCCCACCCAGGTGGCGTCGCGTGGGCACTCTCCCTCTCGCGGTCCTGCGATCATGATCGACCGGTCGCGACCGGGCCGACCGCGGGAGGCCTACCCGCACGGAACCTCTGGACCCGGCCGGACGGACGTGTCATCCTGGCCGTTGAAGACCCTGCTGATAGTCATTGTGGATCGTCGCCGCCATCGCGCTGGTTCTGGGGGGTCTCGCCATCCGGCGGGGCAAGATCGGTGGGCCATGGGCGAATCGGACCGAGCGCGACGCCTTCAGCCGCGACCAGCCAAAGCCGGAGGGCGGAGGCGGTGGTATCGGCTGAGTCAGCCACTGCGGCGCGCTGCCAGCCTCGGGCGTTGGCGGCGCTAGCTCAGGCTGCGCTGCCGAACGGCGCGCAACATGTGGTTGGTCGCGAGCACGTGCGCGCGGCTTCCGATGACCAGGGCGCGGTACATCCACCCGTGGGGTCCCGGGAACGCCGCGTAGGTCGTGGCGCGCAGCCCGGTCCGGTCGTTCGCCAGGTCGTGAAGCTCGAAGACCAACGTGTAACGAGAGAACCAGTGCCGGCCGGCAAGGACAAGCTTGTTTCCTGGAACTTCCTCCGCGACCTCGAAGCCCGATCGTGGTGCAGTGCCGAGGACTCCCGCCAGTGGGTTGCCGTCGGACATGCCGACCAACGTGGTCGCGTAGCGGCGGAGAGCGGTCCACACCACATCGCGAGGAGCCGCGATCGCAATCGCGTGCTCATCGACGTACGGGAGGTCAGGGTCGATGCTCATGTCCGCCCTTACAAACAAGCTTCACGGGGTTGAGCGTACGGGTGGGCCCGCCGGCTGGAGCCCAGAACACGCACGTACCAGTGTTTCGCGGACTCGAAGGCACGGACGCAGAGCCCGGTAGGACGGCGTGCCGCATTTCGGGCCGGCCGGTCAGGCAAGCCGGGCCAGGATCCAGTCGAGCAGCGTGAGTGCGACCCGCACGCGGTGGTCGGTCTCGGCCAGGAAGAGCTGGCTATACAGGCTCTCGATGTCAGGAGGGCCGGATAGGTCCTTGAGATGAGGGCGTACCGAGCTGTTAGGTGGTAGGGGAAGGTCGTTGGCCGCCCAGAGACCCTCCATGATTCTCCACGAGCTGGTTCCGGTCACAAAGGCAGCCTTCAGGAGATCGCCTCCGCGCACGGCGACACCGATCTTGTCGCGGCAATGTCCCAGGAGGAAGGCGATGGTGGCCTTCTGGTCCCGAGGCGTGCGGTAGGTGTCGAAACGTCGTTGTGCCTGCTGCCTCAGCCGAGCCAGGACGTCCTGCGGATCGTAAAGAATCTGACCGTCGAGATAGGCATAGACGTTCATGGGATGGGTGTGTAGCTTCGCCTGCGCTGACGCCTCGTCGGCGTAGCCACACTCGACCTGGATGCCGTCCCGGGCCTCTCGGCGGAACGGTTTGCTGAGGCCGGGCGGCAGGACGAAGCGAAGGTCGAGGTCCGCTCCTGGGAGCGCATCACCCCGAGCTACCGAGCCGGTCAGGAGGGCGCCGATGATCTGGTCCTGCTGCCGCGCGTCCACCACCAGGGCGTTTGTCAGGACGTCGTACGGCGTGGGCATAGATCTCAGCTCCAGGCTGATGGCATGTCTGTGGCAAGGTTCTGTTCCCCGACATCCTCGCAGCCTGCCCGGGTCGACGGACGGTGCGGAGCGGTCGGAGACCGCAGCTCCCGAACACCGGACGCGGCGGCTGACGTGTGCGTGCTGTGGCTCCCGAACACGGTGTAAGAGTGGGCGCATGACACTTCCAGCTGACACCCATGTGCACAGCGAGTACTCCTGGGACACCGGCGGCCCAGCATCATCGGCTGCGGGGAGCATGGAGCGGACGTGCGAACGAGCGTTGGAGATCGGACTTCCAGCGGTCGTGTTCACAGAGCATCTCGATCTCGTCGGATGGCAGGTCGACGCCAGAGACCTGCCCGATCACGAGGCCGCATTGGTCCGCTCTGACGGGATGTTGGTTCCTCCTCCCCTTGATGTCGATGGCTACCTCGACTGCATCGAACGCTGTCGCCACAGGTTTCCGGACCTGCAGATCCTCACTGGGGTCGAGTTCGGACAGCCACACCGCGACGGCGACGCGGCAGCGCAGCTGCTGGACGTCTCAGAGCTGGACAGGGTCAACGGGTCGTTGCACAACGTGCAGGTTGGCGAACATCGCCACGAGCCGCCCACCCTGTATCAGTTGTGGCCAGCCGACAGGGTGATCTGGGACTACCTGGCGGAACTCCCCCGCATGATCGAAGGCTCAGACGCGTTCGAGGTGCTCTGCCACATCGACTACGCCGTCCGTTACTGGCCGGGCGACGAGGTTGGCCCCTTCGACCCGAAGCGGTTCGAGGACGGCTTCCGACTCGCGATGCGCGCTCTTGCGAACAGCGGGCGTGCGTTGGAAATGAACGTCGGCGGCCCGCTCCGCCCATGGATCCCCCAGTGGTGGAGCGAAGAAGGTGGAACCGCAATCACCTTCGGGAGCGACGCACACCAACCCCATCGGCTGGCGGGCAACTTCCCCGAGGCGGTGGTCATGGTCGAGCAGTACGGATTCCGGGCAGGACGCCACCCGGCAGACTTCTGGACTCGCTGAGCACCTGCACCAGCGCAACCGAGTAGGAGCACGCGGTCGCCGCGCCGCCTGCCCGGACGATCCGGACGTACGCGCTGAAACCACCACAATCGATTGACAATCGATAGCAACGGGACGATAGTCGATGCATGCAGCTGATGGATCGGGTGGTCATCCCCCTCAGGGTCTTACTCGTGCTTCTCTTCGCCGGATTGGTAGTGGCTGAAGTCGTGAGCATGCCTGGGACGTTCGTGCACATGGCCGAGGAAGATCCCGAGCTGGCGTACCTGCAGTGGCCGATGACGATCTTCTCGATCCTGGAGCTGGTCTGCGTCCAGGTCGTGATCGTGTGCACCTGGAGACTGCTCACGATGGTCAGGGCCGATCGGATCTTCAGCGAGGCAGCCTTCGCATGGGTCGATGCGATCGTGTGGGCGATGGCCGTTGCGTGGGTCCTCCTCCTGGCCGTGTTCATCTACTTCACAGCCTTGTTGCGTGGTCCCGGCCTGCCGATGCTGCTGTTTGGGCTGGCGCTGGCCGGAGGTGTGCTGGTGCTGCTGATGGTGGTGAT
This sequence comes from uncultured Actinomycetota bacterium, assembly GCA_963721745.1. GTDB lineage: Bacteria > Actinomycetota > Actinomycetes > Propionibacteriales > Actinopolymorphaceae > Thermasporomyces. The sequence goes on from CAVRKO010000015.1 coordinate 806,085, forward strand.
GCGAGCGCTGCTGCGGCAGGCAACGACGCTGCGGACCGACATGGAGGCGGTGATCTGATGCCGATCGTGGTGCGCATCGACGTCGAGCTCGCCAAGCGCAAGATGGGTGTGGGTGAGTTCGCCGAGCGGGTCGGGCTCACGCCGGCGAACGTGGCAGTGCTGAAGAACGGCCGCGCCAAGGCGGTGCGCTTCAGCACCCTGGAAGCAATGTGTCGGGCACTCGACTGCCAGCCCGGTGACCTACTCGAGTGGGTCGAGGAGTGAGCAACCCCGGCGCACCGACAGCACCTTGGGCGGCTTGTCCACCCGGGCCCAGCGGCCAGGACATATTGGAGTGGTACGAGCCAGCCTTCGCCGGATAGCATCATCCTGCCTTCGGGAACGACACCCGAAGTCACATCCCAGATTCAGGTCCGCCGGATCTGGCGAGGTGGCTCGCCGTCGTTTCGAGGGTCACATCGCCGCCCCGGCCTCAGCCAGGAGAAGCCAGCGATGTTGACCCACCAGCACATAGCGGACTTCGAGCAGCAGGGCCTGCTCCACCTTCCCCAGATGGTGCCAGCGGCCAAGGCGTTGACCATGCGCGACCGGCTGTGGGACTTCCTGTCCGTCCACCACGGCCGCCTGCAGGACGATCCCACCACCTGGAAGGTGATCGAGGGCCGCACCGGCTTCAAGGCGCTGATGCGCGCAGGAGCGTTCGACGCGCTGAGCGACCACCTGGTGGAGCCCGTCACCGACCTGCTCGGGTCGGGGGCGTGGAATCCGCCCGAACACTGGGGCCACCCGCTCGTGACCTTCCCGAATCCACACCAGGAATGGTCGATCCCGGCCACCGGCTGGCACGTCGACTCGCACCGGTGGTCTACCGGTGCGATCCCCGGCCTCGTCGCCTTCACCTTCCTCGACGAGGTGAGATCCAAGGGCGGCGGAACGCTCGTCATGCCCGGCTCACACCGCCTCACCTGGCGGCTCTGCCAGCGAGCAGGCGGATTCACCAAGACCGGTGACATGAAAGCCACCCTCGCCCACCAGCACTCATGGTGTGCCGACCTGTGGCGAGAGGCCCGGACGGGCAAGGACCAACTCCGCCGATACCTCGATGACGGAGCCATCGTCGATGGCATACAGGTCCGGGTCGCCGAGCTCTGCGGTCAACCCGGCGACGTCGTACTGATGAATCCACGTGTCTTCCACGCGACCGCCCCGAACACGCGTGACTCGCCCCGGATGATGCTCTCCGACTTCATCGACCGCTGCACCGACGGCTAACCTTCCCCTGCTGGCGCGTGGGTGGGCCGGGAACAGGGGTGCAGGTGGTGTTGTTGCCAGAGCCATGGCTCTCGATATCGGTGTGATCCTGCCCACCTCTACGCCCGACCCCGCACAGCCGATCTTGGGTGATGTCCGAGCAAGTGCGCGGTTCGCCGAGGAGGTCGGGCTCGACTCTGTCTGGTCGACGGACCACCTGGTGGCGAGCGGGCCAATGCTCGACAGCACCGTCGTGCTTGCCGCCGCGGCTGCGGCGACCGAGCGCATCACGATCGGCTTCGGCGTGATGCTGTTGGCGCTTCGACCGGTCGCCTGGGCGGCGAAACAGGTCAGCACCCTGCAGCACGTGTCCAATGATCGGGTGGTTCTCGGAGTCGGCACCGGCAACCCCGCACACGGTGACATTGGGTGGCGCGCGGCCGGTGTGTCATTCGAAGATCGTGGCCGCCTTCTCGACGAAGCGCTTCAGGTGCTTCCCGACCTGGTCGCTGGCCGTTCAACGGTGCTTGACGACACGGAGGTGCGGCTTGCTCCCGGCTCCACGGTGCCTCCCGTGCTCGTCGCGGGGAACGGCAAGAAGGCACTGCAGCGCACAGCCGCGTACGGCGATGGCTGGATCTCGGTCGGACTCTCCCCCGATGACGTCGCTGCGGGCCTCAGGGAGCTGGGCGAGCTGGCCGGTGACCGAGGTCGACCAGATCTGCGGGCAACGGTTGTCGCGCCGATCTTGGATGCCGACCCGAGGAAGGCCGCCGCGCAGCTGTCGGCCTACGCCGACGCTGGCACCGAGCGGGTGATACTCCCACCGACTGGACCGGACTGGCAACGCACGTACGAGTCCGCCGCGAAGCTGCGGGCCGCACTCTGACACTGCCTCAGACCAACCTGCCCAGCGACGCCCCGACCGCCCGCGGTCGGGGCGTCGTCTCCTTCGGCTGTCGTCGTGGGTTGTGCCAGCCAGGGTGGTGACTCGTATCCGCCACCACCCTGGCCACCGATCATGCGCAGATGGCCTTGTCCAGAAGGGCATCGACGGCATCGTCGGGCTCCCCGCGGAAGTCGGGTGTGAGCGCGACCGTGACCTGGCGGCGTCTGTCCTCCGTGGAGAACGACCAGGACAGGTAGGCCAGGGCATCACCGTCGTTTCCGTACACACGAACCCCGCACGAAGTGTCCCGCCAGGCCAGCCCGAGCCCGTACATCCTCCCGCCCTCGACGCCCTGCGTTTCCATCTCGTCGAGCAGGTGATCGGGCAGCAGCCGCCCACCGAGCAGCGCGGCGAAGAACCGGTTGAGATCCTGCGTCGTGGAGATCATCCCGCCGCCTGCGCCCATCACCGAGGGATTCATCTCCGTGTAGTCGAGGAGGTGCAGTTCGTCGTCCTTCGGCACGTAGCCGTGCGGGTGCGGCCCGGGAAGCCGCGGCGACGTCCCCGGCACGCTGGTGCCGTGCAACCGCAACGGCCGGATCAAGCGACGCTCGATCTCCCGGCCGTACGACCTGCCGGTCACCTGCTCGATGATCTCACCGAGCAAGAGGTAGTTGGTGTTCGAGTACTCGAAGGCCGAACCCGGCGGTTCGAACGTCGGCGGGTGGGCTAGCGCGCGCTGAATCTGCTCGGGCGCGGTCCAGGTTCGCCACCGGTTGTCGAAGAATTCCTGCTCCGGCGGCATCGGCAGTGTGTACAGGTAGTCGTACAACCCGCTGGTGTGGTTGAGCAGGTGGCGCACGGTGATGCGGTCGCCAGCCGGAACGACTCCGGGCAGCCATGCCTCGACCGTGTCGTTCAGCCGCAGCCGATCCTCGGCGACGAGCTGTAGGGCGACGGTAGCGACGAAGGTCTTCGTGATGCTGCCTGCCCGGAACCGGCCGCGGACCGGGACCGCCCGCGTCGTACCCAGTTCGGCGACGCCGCTGGTGCCTCGCCACACGCCGTGCTCGTCACGTACCTCCGCGAGGGCACCCACTGCACCGGCGGCTACAACGTCGTCCAGCCGTCTCTGTAGCCCGGCGCGATCCGCGTCCTCGGGCACGGCAGTCGCCGCGGCTGGAGCCGCGGCCGACGCTGCAATCACCGACAACGCAGTCGTCGCCGTCACCAGCGCGCGATGCACTCGCCTCATCCCGACCTCTTCTCGTGAGCAGTTTCGTGAGAAACGAAGCCTCACGGAGTTGAGGCGACGGACATATCCGGGAATGCCCTGGTTCTCCCCCCGAGTGCCGGTAGGGGTCGACCGTTCGAGGTGGGAAACGGGCGAGGACGTTGCCGCGTCATGGGTGGGACGCACGTGGAGCCGAGGTGTGTTGGTCATCGGCGGCCACGACTCCCGCCCGGCGCGCTACATGGCAGCGATCTGGATGAGGTTCCCGCAGGTGTCGTCGAACACCGCCGTCGTGACGGGTCCCATCTGGGTCGGCGGCTGGGTGAACGTCACTCCGAGGCCCTGCAGGCGGTCGTATTCGGCCTGGACATTCTTGACGGCGAACTGGGTGAACGGGATGCCGTCGTTGACGAGCGCCTCCTTGAACGGGCCGGCGGCGGGGTGCCCGCTGGGCTCGAGCAGCAGCTCGACGCCATCGGGATCCTCGGGCGAGACCACGGTCAGCCACCTGGCCCCACCGGCGGGCACATCGGTCTTCTTCACGAACCCGAGCACGTCGGTGTAGAAGGCGAGCGCCTTCTCCTGGTCGTCGACCAGGACGCTGGTCACGGTGATCCTCATCTGTCTGACTCCTTCGTTGCCTGTGGCCATCGCTCACTGATCTCGCGCAGGGGCGAGGTGTCGATGTAGTGGAACTTGTATCGACCCGAGCGCTCGGTCCGAACGAGTCCGGCGGATTCGAGCACGTCGACGTGTTGGGAAATGGCCTGCCTCGTAGCGCTCACACCATGCCGGGAAATGAGCCGACCGCAGATCTCGAACAGGGTCTGGCCGTCGCGATCGGTCAACTCGTCCAGGATCGCCCGCCGGGTTCGGTCGGACAGTGCCTTGAACAGGTCACCCACACCGACACTATAGGCAAGTAGCCACTTGCCTGTCAAGGAAGCGAGTTCCGCTTGATCTCCTTGGCGTCGAGGTGGTACCTGAGGGCCGTGTCGAAGCCCTCATGCCGAGTCGCGATGCCGACCCGCTTGCTCGTCCGGATCCGTGACGGGGCAACGTGGATGGCCCAGTCCTCGAGGAAGAGGTCGTCGCCGGTCAGGTCACTGCCGTAGTGCTCCTTGGTGATGGCGAAGGACTTGCAGAGCTTGCCTGGGGAGTTCGCCAGAGTGCTGGTCGCGCGGGGCTTGGCCCACTCCGCTGCCATCTGTGGGATGCCTTCCACCGGGACGACGCCACGGATGAACACGACGTCAGGGATGCCTTCGTCGTTCACGACTGCAGCGAACTGATGCCAAACGCCATAGATCAGATACACGTAGGCGCCGCCCCCGGAATCCCACATGATGCTCGTACGGGCGGTCCGAGTGTTTCCGTGGTGCACCTGGTCCACGAACGCGGGATAGGCCTCGACGTCGCAGATGACACCCGCCCTGCGACCCGAGCCAGTTTGATGAACCAGTACCTTCCCCAGAAACCTAGTTACGCAGTCAATGGCCGGCTGCAGGTAGAAGTCGCGGTCAAGCTTCTTCCGTGCCCTGCCGAGAGAGACGGGCCAGGCGTCCTTGTCATGCACCCCGCGATCCTAGGCTAGGGATTGTCGAAGTGGGACGCCTTGATCGCAGCACCCAGGAGGATGCACCGGGGCCTGCCCGTGAGGCGGATGGCACGCAGCCAGCCCGCACCCCGGCGAGCACGTTGTCACTGACGGCTCGGTGCTCATCGTCGCTGCACGAAATCCATCGATGCCGGTCCACCTGGGAGCGGGCTCTTAGCAAGCTGTAGCGAGCTGGGTCTTGAGTGATTGAAGCGCAGCGTTCAATGCCACTTCGGCAGGGACTTCGATGTCGGGGACGACGCCCACGCCCTCCCAGTTGTCGTTGGTGCCTGGGTTGGTTGGGCGCGCCACCGGGACGGCCAGTTCGAGGTGCGGATGCACCCGGATCCCGACGCGGGGATGGGCGCCGCCGCCGGTCCGTTCACCGACGACCGTGGCCCGGCCGAGCGTTTGCAGGTCGTTGGCGAGTTCCTCACCACCGGAGAAGGTGCCCGCACTGGTGAGTACCCGGATCGGCTTCGTGCCGCCGAAGCGCGGCCCTGGCACGTAGGGAAGCGTCCAGAACTGTTGCAGGCGAGCGCCTTGTTGGTCGTGCATGTCGAGCAGATGCACCGGGCGGCCGTCGAAGAGGTAGCTGCAGATCAGCGCCACCGTGTGCGGGTCGCCACCCCATACGGCCCGCAGATCGATGATCAGGGCGTCGGCCTTGGCGACCAGCTGGAGTGCCGCGACGATCGAGCTTCCCGCGATGGGAGGGTCGAACAGCGCCGGGGCGAATTCCAGCAGCGCGATGTTGCCATCCAGCCGCTCGACCCGTCGGACCCCGTCCATGGTGGATGCGGCCTGCTTGCCCGCCATGGCCAGGTACATCTCCTCGCTGGGCATGTCTGGCACCTCGTCGGCATGGTGGATGAGCCGCAGGTGCTTGTCGTCGTTGACGGACTGGAGATCTGCGGTGACGAGGTTGGCTAGCTCTTGTGCGGTCTCTTGGTCGTACCGCCCCTCAGCGAGTCGTTCGGTAAGCCGTTGCGCGATGGTCGAGGCGATCTCGGGGAACACATAGTGGCTGGCGATGGCGCGGGAGGTGTCGGTGATGATCTGTTCGACGTCCATCGGGCAAGTAGAGCACCGACCCAAACCAAGTGTCAATAACTATTGACCCTTGATTCGTGACCGCTCGAGAGTGACCCCTTGAGGGCCGAAGGGGTGGTCCGGGAATGCCCGTGAGGACGGTTCACGCCGGGGCGCTTGCGGTGAGAGGTTGGCTGACCGGCGGGCTGGACTTCCGCACTGCGGAGGATCAATCTGTGGGCATGAATCCATGGATGTTCGTTGGCGGACTCCTCCTCTTCGCGCTGGTGCTTGGTGGCATCGGTCAACTCCGGCGTCGCTGGCGGAGCTTGTGGTGGTCGAAGGGGGAGCGAAGGAGGCTCGGCGAGGGGAGGAACAGGTCGGCGGACTACCTGAAGCCCTCGCATGACATCCTCCGTTACGATCGGACGCATGGTGGTGATGGTGGGCCGTGAGCCGCGCCAGAGGCTAGGGCGGTCCACGTCCACTTGGACGGGAACGCACGTGCTCGAATTCACCCGGCGACAGGCCTCCAGCATCGGCGAACTACTCGCAGCTGTGAGCGCCTCCGTGAGGCGCGGCTGACTCAAACTCGATGCTGGCGGCGATCCGGTCGACCATGGCGTCGTTGGCGGGGCAGGGCTCGCGCCATTGGTCGATGCCACGTTGGGAGAGCCGGCCACCCGTCAATAGGCCCGCGGACGACCTGGGCGGATACTGGCGGGATGCAACACCCCACGCACGAGGACGTCGCCACATTCCTCACCCAGCACTCCGGCGGCACTGCCGGTGGCCTGGAGCCCCTCACCGGTGGGGCGTGGTCCTCGGCATGGGCCTACCGAGCGGGCGGGGAAGAGTTGGTGATCCGCTTCGGTCGTGAGCGTTCCTGGTACGAAGCCGACCGGATGGCGATGGCGTTCAGCGGACCGGATCTGCCGGTACCGCAGGTCAGGGAAGTAGGGACTACGCCGACCGGACGGGCCTACGCCATCTCGGTACGTCATCACGGGCAGTTCCTGGAGGACACCCCGGTCGAGCGCGCCGGTGCCGTGGCCCCCACCCTCGCCCGCCTACTCGCCGCGCTCTACCGGGTACCCGCATCCCCCGGCACCCCGATGATGTGGCACCCGGCAGGCGCGCCCGTCCGCAGTTGGCGTGAATTCGTCCTTGCCAAGCTGGTGGACGATCCGGGGAACCGGGTGCACGGATGGCGCGCCGCCCTGGACGCCGACCCGAAACTCGCGGCCCTGTCCACGGCGGTCTGCGACCGGGTGAGGACGCTGATCGCCGCCTGCCCCGAGCGCCGCGATCTCATACACGGTGATCTCCTGCACGGCAACGTGCTGGTGAGTCCGGACTCTCGCCGGGTTCAAGCGGTGCTTTCCTGGAAGTGCTCGGTACGCGGTGACTTCCTCTACGACGCCGCCTGGTGCAGCGTCTGGGGGCCCGTGTTCTACCCGGGGATCGCCGCCGTCGACCCGCTGTCCGGACTCCTCCGGGACCCAGGCGTACGAGCCGACCAGAGCGCCCTCGTCGATGCCGCCGTACGCCACCACTGCTACGAGTTGCAGATCGGCTTCACCCACCTGGGGTGGAGCATATGGACCTGGAAACAGGAGCATCTCACCGCCACCGCCAAGCTTCTCTCCGAAATCCTCGAACGCGGCCCCCTGCCCACGACCAGCACCTGAGCGGGCAACCGCCGACGACAACGGACGTGAAGACGCAGCGTCACCGGGGACGGGCCGAGTTACCGCTGCTCCCCGGTTGCGACTCGCGACCGGGCGATCGGGAACGAAACCCGGTTGACATGCCAACTAGCATCAAACGCCTTTTAAGCGTTCGTGCTTCTGGTGCTGTCGGATCGGAGGAAGGCAATGCGCGGGCAGAGCCAGGGCAAGGTTCCGATGCTCAGCGAAATTCCTGTCATCACTGTCGACCTGCCTCAGTATCGCGTTGACACCGAGCCAGACCACGAGGCTCTCGGCGGGATCGTAGATGCTGAAATCAGGAAGCGATTCATGGGTCGGGAGATCCTCGTACGCGGCATCGGATCGCAAGACCACCCGAACATGACCGTCGATCAGCTTGTCGAAATCATCAAGAAGTACGGCACCGACCGCTACGATCCCGCCCGCAAAGGCGGAGGGTACGAGAATGTCGAGAACAAGCATATCGATCTCTTCGCGTTCTCATGCAGCGTCACGTCCAGCATGTCGGTCTTCAGTCATGTCGTCTGGGGCTTCTACCACAGTGCGATCGAGGTGTCTGGCAGTCCGTGCCGCATCGAAATCCTGATGATCTACGACGCAACGAAGCTCGAGACGGTAGTCCACAGGTACGAAGGCAGGACGGACATCAAGCGAGACGGATTTGCATTCAAGAATCCTGAGCGCAAACCAGAAGCGCTGCTCGGCATCTTCAAGATTACCTAGCACCGCACTCCAAAGTGCCCGAGCAACGCCGCTTGTCAGCGGTGCCGGTGACTCACGTCTCGGCACAGCGATGCGGTGCGTTCGGCAGCATCGGCTGACTCCCGGCCGGATGCAACCCGGAAGTCCCCCGGCCAGTAGGGCGCTTCCTAGTCAAGACCTGAACCTCGCTTCGACTCAGGTCTCCAGCGAACCCGGGTGACCCAAACCCAAACCCCATCGAGTCTGCACCACGCCACTACGCGGCCGTGTCGAGGCTGGCACGTTGTTCCGAACTCAACGTCAGTTTGGTTGCCTCTAGCACCTCGTCGAGCTGGTTCACCGAGCTGACGCCGACGATCGGGGTAATGGGTGCCTCGCCGCCGAGGAGCCAGGCCAGCACGACCTGGTTGCGAGAGGCGCCGAACTCGGCGGCGATGCGGTCCAACTCAGCAAGCCGTCGGGCATTGCCGACGTGGTCGTATGCATCGCCGAGCCGGTCCGCGTGCGAGTAGCCGCCCTTGAGCAGCGGGCTGTACGCCCAGACGTCGAGCTGGTGGGCGTCTACGTAGTCAAGCGTCTGGTCGGTGACGAATCCGAAGCGCTCAGGCTGCCACTCCACTGGAGCGCCGGGGCGGGGTTGTAGGTAGCTGTGCATGAGTTGGAGCGCGGTAAAGCCCTCCCAACCACGGGCGACCTGGCGGGCCTGCTCGACACGCCAGATCGGCCAGTTCGAGCAGCCGACCCGGCCAACAGTTTCGTTCTCGATGAGCGACCCGAATGCGGCCATCATGTCCTCCAGGGGCACTGAACGGTCCTCGACATGTGCCCAGTAGAGGTCGATGCGTTCGGTGCCCAGCCGCTGCAGGCTGCCTTGTACAGCCTCGTTGATCGCACGCGGAGAAAGGCCCTCCAGGTTGTCTGGATACCCGCCAGGGGCCAGCGGCTGAGCCCCGACCTTGGTGCTGATGTACAGCTGCTCCCGCAGCCCAGGATGCCCAGCCAGCCATCGGCCTAGGACCGCCTCGCTCTGTCCACCGGTGCCGCTCGGATCTGTCCAGAACGAGTAGTTGTTGGACGTGTCGATCATGGTTCCGCCGGCGTCGGCGAAATGATCCAGAATCTGACGTGACGTTGCTTCGTCCGTCCGGGTACCGAAGTACATCGCGCCAAGCACCAGGTTGTGCATACCCACCTCGACCTTGATCGTCTCGTTTCGTGTCGTGGCGAGCCTACGAAACGAACCAGCAAGGATCCGGGCCAATCGCACCTGCGCAGGGCAGACCAATCAACGTTGACATCGGTCATCAACTGTCCAGTCCTCTTCACCGGCATCATGGGCGGCTTTCGGCACGTAGGGGCACGCCGCGTACCTGGCCGGAGGTTCACCAGCTGGGCGTCAGGCTCAGGCAGCCGGCGAACCGACTTGTGGATGACGGGGTGGTGTGGGTCGGTGTTGTCGACGACGACGTGTGCGGCGGTGGCCGGGTCGTGCTGCTCTTGGTAGCGCCGGTATCCGGGGAGGAAGTTGGTGGTGAGACCTCGCAAGGTCGCCTCCTCGCCCCCGAACCGCTCGCTGTCCCGGGCGACGCCGCGCCGCAGAAGCTCGCCCTCACCGGCCTGGAGATACTCGCCCTCACCGGCCTGGAGATAGATGCCTAGCTCCCAAGTACACGCGGAGCGCACGCTGGAGCACGAAAACGCCGTCGAACAGCAGGAGAGCGTCGGGTGGGGCGAGCTGGACGGGAGAAACCACCTGCCGGTCGGCACGTTCGTCGAAGCTGATGGTCGTGTAGCGGCGGTTGCCACCTGGGCCGAGGGGCGCAAGGAGACCCCGGACGATGGCTTCGTTGTCGAAGCAGTCATCGAAGCAGCCACCCGCCGACACCTCACCGGGGCGCGGTCTGGCAGCGTGCGGAAGGCGGAACCCGTCGATTCCGGCCCTGATCACCGGACGATGCGCTCGCAGGTGACCCGCGAGATCATCGGCGAGCATGGTCTTTCCGGCCGCGTCTGGCCCATCGATCGCTACCCGCACCGGGTGTCCCGGCGTCTGGGCAAGTACCAGCCCCGCGAGCTGCGCGAGAAGTGCCTGCCGGGTCACCTGCCAAGGATGCCTCACGGTCGCCACTGCGCATGGGCAGCCGGCTTGATGGCACACCCCAAAGCCTTCGCCTGGAGGGCTGGTACGGACTACACCGCTAAGTTTCGCCGACGAGCCCGGTCTGTACATCGGGCCCGGAACTGATCGGGCCCGACACCGAGCCAGAGGAGACAGACATGGCAGTCGGAGTGTTCGCGGGCATCCCGGTGCGCGACTACGGCAGCGCCCTGGAGTGGTACAAGCGGCTACTCGGAGCCGAACCGGCCTTCTACCCGAACGACATCGAGGCGGTCTGGCAGTTGGGCGAGGACCGATACGTGTACATCATCCAGGATCCCAACAGGGCCGGCGGAGCCGTCAGCATGATCTGGGTCGACGATCCGGTCGCCGAGGTCGCGAGGATCTCCGGACAGGGCCTGAAGCCTGTCGACGTCGAGAAGCACGGCTCGGTTTGGAAGTACGTCTTCCACGACGGCGACGGCAACGAGACGGGGATCGGCGGCGAGGTGTCGACGACCGAATGATCACGGGTCAGCGCCGGCGCCAGGATCAGTAGCGTGGACCGGACGACGGACGACACCCCGGGGTAGGAAAGCTGACGTCCGTCGACTGGAGCGGGAGACGACGAAGGCCCAGGCGAGCTGATCATGGCTCTGGCCTGGGCCTTCGTGGTGGAGCGGGTGAGGAGAATCGAACTCCCACTGTCAGCTTGGGAAGCTGATGTTCTGCCATTGAACTACACCCGCAGTGCGCCAGCCGCCCGACGGACCCGGGGGTGACCCCGCGCCATCCGGAGGCGGACGAGCGTCAGAATACTACCCATCCCTCGCCGACCGGGCGGCGTGTCGTACGGAGGAGTACCAGTTCGGTAAGTTGCGAGCGTGCTTCTCTCCGATCGTGACATCCGCGTCGAGATCGACAAGGGCCGAGTGGTGCTCGAGCCGTTCGATCCCGGGTTCGTCCAGCCGTCCAGCGTGGACGTCCGCATCGACCGCTACTTCCGGGTGTTCGAGAACCACCGGTATCCCCACATCGACCCGGCCGAGGAGCAGCCTGACCTGACCCGGCTGGTCGAGTGCGAGCAGGGCGAGGCGTTCATCCTGCACCCGGGTGAGTTCGTGCTCGCATCGACGTACGAGCTGATCACCCTGCCCGACGACGTCGCCGCCCGGCTCGAGGGCAAGTCGAGCCTCGGTCGGCTCGGGCTGCTCACCCACTCGACCGCCGGCTGGATCGATCCGGGCTTCTCGGGCCACGTGACCCTCGAGTTGTCCAACGTCGCCACGCTTCCGATCAAGCTGTGGCCGGGCATGAAGATCGGCCAGCTCTGCTTCTTCCGGCTGTCGTCGCCGGCGGAGCACCCGTACGGGTCCGAGCAGCACGGGTCCCGCTACCAGGGCCAGCGGGGACCCACGCCGTCCCGGTCGTACCGCAACTTCCACCGCGCGCAGATGTGACCCCGCCGGCTGGCCTGACCTGCCACGCCAGCCGCTCCCGCCGAGATCGGCCGAGTCCAGACCGCAGCCCCGGCCGACTCGCGCCTACGCGTCCGCCGCCCGCACCGTCAGCCGGACCGTCCCGCGCGGCTCCGGTTGGCGTACGACCAACGCGATCCGCCACAGCGTGGCTCCCCACACCCCGCGGAGCCGCCGGTCGTCCAGGTCGATCCGGTCGACGGTGATGTCGAGCGCGTCGGCGTCGTAGCCGATCTCCAACGCCCGCCGGACGCCGGGTACGCGCACGAGGCCGGGCTCGCCGGTGTCCGGGGCGCTGGACGCCAGGAGGTGCAGGCGTACGTCGCCGGGCTCCTCGTCGAACTCCCACTCCTCCGCGATCACGACCTCCCGGTCGCCGCCGCGCTGCAGGGTGACGTCGCGGATCCAGCGCCGGCAGCCGGCCGACTCCGGATAGGCGCCGGCCAGATCGAGGCGCGCGTGTACGTCGTCCGAGGGCCCGGATCCGAGGGTGACCTCGACCGCGCGGGCGGCGTACTCCTCGCCCGGTGCCTGCTCGTGGCCGTTGACGAGCGGAACGTTGTGGAACGCGCTGCGCAGGGACCAGATCTCGTACCGCCGCGACGAGAACGTCTGCTTGGTGTACTCGCCGACGCCCGCGTCGACCAGCACCGGGTGTCCGTCGAGCGCGACGAGCACCGTCCCGACGTCGTTGTGGTTGTGGTCCTCGCCGTTGTGGCCACCCTTGACGGAGACCAGCAGCCCGTCCTCGCGGCCGCACTCCTGCCGGGCGACGAGCAACTGCGTGTCCGGCCACCAGGCCTGCGCCACCAGGGGATCGGGCCGCGGCGGCTCGGCCCGCCAGCCGGTGTCGGCGAGCGCGAGCAGGACCCGCCCGAGCGGGGCGCCCGGCTCGACGACCGGGCCGTCGGCGCGGATGGCCCGCCCGTGTGCCCTCATCTCGTCGTCACCGATCCGGTCGCCGTACCGGTAGAGCACGTGGGCGCACGCCGTACGCGCCTCGAGCCTGGCCATGCCGTCGGCGACGTTGACGTACCAGCCGTCGCCGATGTGGACGCGGTGCGGGTAGCGGCCGATCTCGCGTACGAGGGGTATGCCGAAGCCGTCGAGCGCCCCACCGGTCGCCGAGCGGAGGTACTCCAGGCACTCCGACAGCGAGGCACCCGCCCGCCACCAGTACGCCTGGCCCTCGTCGCAGGCGCCGTCCGCCGGGTAGCCCTTGACGAACACGTCCAACCCCTCGACGGCGCGTTCGGCCGTCTCGAGGATCTCGTCCCGCTTGGTGTCGAGCAGGAGCGAGCAGGCGAGCACGTTGGAGTTGATCCACGGGTTCCAGTTGTTGACGTGATCGCTTCTGCGCCCGAACCACCACCAGGTGTCAACCGTGCGTTGCGGTACGAGGATGCGGGTGCGGATCTCCTGCAGCAGCCGGTCCGCCGCCAGCTGGGATCGTTCCCGCAACCGGCTGCCGACGACGGCGTACGTCCATGCGAGCAGGGCGCCCGTCTCCGCCGCGAACAGGTCCAGTGTCGGGTTGCCCGGGTCGGGCAGGTCCACGCCGCGTTCCGGCCCGTGCGACTCGTCGTGGGCGGGGATGCACCACGTCGTCTCCTCGCAGAGCAGCCACACGCCGTCGAGGACCTCCTCGTGCCAGCGGTCCTCGTCGGTCAGGCAGGCGGCGACGACGGCGGCCGCGAGCCGCCCGCGCCGGGCGAACGCCGCGTCCTGAAACCGGGTGCGGTTGCCGTTGCGGTGAAAGTCGAGCCACATCGTCGCGGGCAGCTCCGGCCAGGCGTCCGCCGAGGAGAGCCGCTCCGCGAGCGCGAGGTGCGCGAGCCGGGTCGGCTCGTCGATGCCGCCCCAGAACGCCCGGTTGTCGACACTGGGCACGGGCCGCCACTCGCCGGGGAGGGGCAGATGCTTCGAGAGCGCCGCCTGGTCGAAGATCTCGCTGAGCATGCGGTCGTCCTGGCCCTTCCGGAGGTGGCGTGCGTACGGAAGAAACCTTGGCATGCCGGCCACCCCGGTAGCCGAGGGCGCTTACCGATCTTGGCCGTACCCGTTCCGGTCGAGCGAGACCGGGTGGCGGACAGGGCCGGGAACCGCGACCCGCGGTCGTGAAAGGCTGGCCGCGTGGCTACCTCGAACGCACCTGACCCGTCGTCGTCCGTGCCGCGTGCCTTTGTCGGTGAGGCCGATGCCCCCGCACTGCACGTGATGTCGTTCAACCTTCGGGTCGGTAGCGCCGGCCTGTTCGACCCGTGGAGCGACCGCCGAGCGGCGACCGCCGCGGTGCTGCGGGCGGAGCTGCCGACCGTGATGGGAACGCAGGAAGGCCTGTACTACCAGGTGTGTGAGGTCGCGGCGGACCTACCGGACCACTACGAGTGGCTCGGCACCGGCCGCGAGGGCGGCAGCCGCGGCGAGTTCATGGCCGTCTTCTACGACGCGCGGCGCCTGGTGCCACGGGAGTACGACCACTTCTGGCTGTCCGACACGCCCGCGACCGTGGGGTCCTCGTCGTGGGGCAACAAGGTCGTCCGGATGGCGACGTGGGTGCGGTTCACCGACCGGGAGACCGGCCGGGACCTCGCGGTCCTCAACACCCATCTCGACCATGCCGTCGCCAAGGCACAGCGTCTGGGTGCGGAGCTGGTGGCGGCGCGGCTCGCGGAGTTGGACCCCGCGCTCCCGGTCGTCGTCACTGGAGACTTCAACTGCGCGGCGGAGGCCTCGGAGCCCTACGACGCCCTGGTCGGCGGCACCAACGGGCTGGTCGACACCTGGGTCGCCGCCGAGGAACGCCGGACGCCTGCGTACCAGACCTTCCACGGGTACGACGACGCGGTGGAGGGCGGCGACCGGATCGACTGGATCCTGGTCAGCAAGGGCGTCCGGGTGCGGGCCGCGGCCGTCAACACGCACACGGTCGACGGCCGATGGCCCTCCGACCACTGGCCGGTCCACGCCCTGGTCGAACTCGGCTGAGGCTGCGGAGGCTGAGGCTGCGGAGGCTGAGGCTGCGGAGGCTGAGCCGCCGACGGCGCCGCGGGCGGACATCAGCAGCCCAGGCGCCGCTGGGTGGGGACGCCCAGCCCGCTCGTACACCGGTGCACCGCCGTCACCGAGGGGGCGATCCGGTCGGCGACCCGATGCAGGGTGGACGCACACCACTGCCGTACCGCGGGGTCGACCCGCCGGTGACGGACCGGGCGGGGCGTGCCCGAGCCCGCTGCGGCGAGCAGGTCTGCCTGTCGTTGCCTGGCTATCTCGTAGATCGCGATCTCGTGCATGGGGGTCTTCTCCGTTCGATGCTGGTCCTCGCGTCTGGAACGCCTGAGGGACCGGCTCTCGTGAGGTGGCCGTTCAACTGGCGAGATGACGCTGGGCGGGGAGGGCGAGGCGGTGTGCCGGCCGAGAAGCCGGCTCGATCCGGTCGGCCAGCCGGCGGAGCACCAGGGCGAACCCGTGCCGCCCGTCCGACCAGCGTTCCCGGCGCCTCGGCTGGTTGCGGCGCGCCGCTCGTGCGAGGGAGGTGCGCCTCCTCTCGCCGATCAGCTGGGCGCGGCGCTGGTTGGCGAGCTCGTACATCGTGAAGTCGTTCATGGCTGGCTCCGATCAGGAGTGGTACGTGGACGGGTGGTGGAGGGTGGTCGGGCGAGGGGTTGGGACCGTGTCGTGCGAACGTCGGGTGGCCTGCGGCCGTCCGCCTCACCGGGCGCGGACGATCGAGATGTCACCGCTGAGGGAGCGCGCGCGGACCGCGACGGTCTCCTCGGATCCGTCCGGCTCCCCCGACTGGTCGAGCGAGGAGCGGACGTCACCCGAGAGCGACGTGACGTCGAGCCAGGCGGCCACGCCGGCCGCGATGCCGATCTCGATGTCGCCAGAGGCCGCGTCCGCGGACACCTCGCCGTGGCGTACCGATCCGACCCTGACGTCGCCGGAGGCGGTCTTGGCTTCGACGGACCCTCCGACCGTACGAACGTGGACGTCGCCGGACGCGGCCTGCAGGCGGACGTCACCGCCGACGTCACCCACCTGGGCGTCACCGGACGCGGTGGAGACGGTCGCGTTGCCGGCCACCTCCTTGAGGGAGATGTCGCCGGAGGCCGTCTGGACCTTGGCGTCCCCGCTGGCCCGCGTCGCGAAGACGTCGCCGCTGGCGGTCTGGACGGCCAGGGCAGCGGCGCGCTCGACGCGAACGTCACCCGAAGCGGCGGTGATCTCGACGTCCCCGAAACTGCCGTCGGCCTGGACGTCGGCCGAGGCGACGGAGCCGCGGAGGTGTGAGCCCTCGGGCAGCCCGACCCGGACGTCGATCGAGCCCGAACGCCCGAACGAGCGCCGCTCGTCGGGAGCCTCGATCACGATCGTGCCGTCACGGTGCTCGACGACGGTGTTGTCGGCGGCCTCGACATCCGCGGACTTGCTCGGGTTGGCGGGCCGGACCTCGACCTCGGTGTCCTGACGGGCCGATCCCTCGATCCGGATGTCACCGGAGGTGAGCTTGAAGCGCAGGGAGACGGGCTCGGGGGTGGAGAAAGAGGGCATGACGAAGCTCCTGTCGGTGTGGTGGGGGTGCGGGGTTGTGCGGGTGCTGGGGTGGTGAGGTGCGCTGCGGGGTGCTCAGCGGGCCCAGCCGGAGAGACGCTTCCCGATCTGCGGGCTGCGGCCGCGGCGTCCGGGCGAGCCTTGCGGTGGACCGGCCAGTGCTGCGCTGACCGCCCGGATGAGCCAGGTGTTGACCGACACGCCTTCGCGGGCGGCGGCCTCCTCGGCCCGTGTCTTCAACGACTCCGGCAGCCGGAGCGTGACCCTCGCGGTGCCCTGGTCGGCGTCCGCCATCGGCGGCTCCGGGGGCTCGGGCGGCGTGGGCGGCTCCGGCGCGCTCGGTGGTGGCGTCACCACGAACTCGGGCTCGCGGCCGCGGAGCCTGACCTCCACCGACCCGGGCGCGAGCTCGCGGGTGACCTCTTCGGCGGCGGTCGAGAGCGCGTCCATGAGCGCGAGCCGTACGGCGGCGTCCAACGCGGCCGTCAGGCGCTCGGCTGCTGCACGGGCATCCTGGCCCGCCACCTCCGCGGCGACCGTGAGGTCGCGTCGGATGCTGTCTACGTACGGCGTAAGTTCCATGACGCCATGGTGACGTCATCGCGATGTCGTGTCAAGTCCTTGCGTGACGTCATGGTGCGGCGAGTCGACGTCAGGGGGCCGCCCGTGGCGGTAAATGATCACGTTCAGCATGCTTCTGGACGCCTGCCCATGCATGCATGCCTGGGTCAGCGTCCGCAGGCATGCTGAACGTGATCATTTACCGGCTCAGGCCGGACGACTCTCCCTCAGGGGACTCGCCGGACTCAGCAGACCCGCCAGACTCAGCAGACCCGCCAGACTCACGGGGGGCGAGGGAGCCGCGGCGTACGGACTCCAGCAGCAGCTGCGCGACGTCGATGACCTCGACGTTCTCGTTGGCGGTGCCGTCGGACTGCTTCTGGGTAACGCCGTCGGACAGCATCACCGTGCAGAACGGGCACGCGGTCGCGATCCGTTCGGCGCCCGTGGCCACCGCCTCGGTCGTGCGTTCGAGATTGACCCGGGTGCCGATGCTCTCCTCCATCCACATCCGGGCGCCGCCCGCGCCGCAGCAGAACGAACGGCTACCGCTGCGCGGCATCTCGCGGTACTCCGTGCCCGGCAGCGCACCGAGGAGCTCGCGCGGCGGCTCGTAGACCTGGTTGTGCCGGCCGAGGTAGCACGGGTCGTGGTACGTGATCGGCTGTGCCGAAGCACCGTTGCCCGCCGCACCCCCGCCCGAACCACTGCCGCCCGCGCCGTTGCCCTCTGCACCTGGCGACTCGGGCGCACCTGGCGACTCGGGCGCGACCGGCGTCAGCCGACCGTCCCGCACCAGCCGGTTGAGCAGCTGCGTGTGGTGCACGACCTCGAGCTCCAGCCCGAGCTGGCGGTACTCGTTCTTGATCGTGTTGAAGCAGTGCGCACACGTCACGACGGCCTTGGTGGCTGCAGCCTCGCGCAGCGTCTCGACGTTCTGCTGCGCGAGCATCTGGTAGACGAACTCGTTGCCCGATCGCCGTGCCGGGTCGCCCGTACACGTCTCGGCCTCACCCAGCACGGCGAACGACACACCTGCGGTGTGCAGGAGTTCGGCCACCGCGCGCGTGGTCCGCTTCGCCCGGTCGTCGTACGCACCCGCGCACCCGACCCAGAACAGGTACTCCACCTCGCCGAGGCTCTCCACCTCGCCGGCACCCAGCACCGGCACCTCGAACGGCAGGCCCTTCGTCCAGTCCAGCCGCGCCGACGGGTTCATGTTCCACGGGTTGCCCTTGGTCTCGAGGCCGCGGAAGAGCTGGTTGAGCTCACTCGGGAACTCCGACTCCACGAGCACCTGGTGCCGCCGCATGTCGGCGATGTGGTCGACGTGCTCGATGTCCACCGGGCACTGCTCGACGCACGCGCCGCAGGTCGTACACGACCACAGGACGTCGGAGTCGATGACGAAACCGTCGTCGACCGAGCCGACGAGGCCGCGCTGCGCCTCCGCCTTGAGCGCATCGGGAAGGGCGTCGCGGTCGGCTTCGGGCGTCTGGAGAAAAGGGGCCTTCGCGTACGCGTGGTCGCGTAGGTCCAGCACGAAACCCTTGGGAGACAAGGGTTTCCCGGTGTTCCAGGCCGGACACACCGACTGGCAGCGGCCACACTCGGTGCAGGTCGTGAAGTCGAGCAGACCCTTCCAGGTGAAGTCCTCGACCGCGCCGGCGCCGAAGATGTCGTCCTCGCCCGGGTCCTCGAAGTTGATCGGCTGGCCGCGCGAGTGCATCGGCTGCAGCGGCCCGAGCGCGTCCCGCCCGTCGGCGTTGCGCTTGAACCACACGTTGAAGAACGCCGTGAACCGGTGCCAGGCCACACCCATCGTGGGAGTGAGCGCGATCACCAGGAACCACGCCATCGACACCACGATCTTGACTGTCGCAACGGCGTAGATCGCCGTGGCCAGCGCACCCGGGCCCCAGCCCGCGAACGCCGTCGCGAGCGGATAGCTGACCGCGTGGTGCAGGCCCCACCCGGCACCGGTCAGCGCACCCTCCAGACCACGCAGAGTCAGGATGCACAGGGCGATCGCGACGATCGTGTACTCGACGTAGTAGGCCTGCCAGAACGTCGACCCGAAGAACCGGCTCGACCGTCCCAGCCGGCGCGGGTGCGCGACCTGCCGGATCACGATCAGCGTGAGGATCGCGACAAGAGTCAGCAGGGCAAGGAGTTCGGCGACGAGCTCGTACGGCCACCAGTGCCCGATGACCGGCAGCGCCCAGTGCGCGCCGGCGTAGATCTGGCCGTACGCGGTGACGAGGGTGAAGAAGAGGAAGCCGAAGCCGACGAAGACGAACCAGTGCGCCGTACCCACCAGCGACCACTTCAGCAGCCGGGTGTGGCCGAGCGTCTCGCGGAGCATCGTCCGCCACCGCCGGCCGGGCTGGGAGGTACGCCCCACCGCCGGCTGGCCGAGGCGGACGACGCCGACCATGCGGGCGGCGGTTCGGGCCACGAGCGCGACGGCCACGAGGGTGAGCGCGGTGGAAAGGACGATCGCGGCAACGCGCATCCGGGGCAACTCCTCCCGATCCGGTGGGACAGCCGGTGGTGTGTCGAGCGTAGGAGGTCGGGCGCCCGCGCGGGGTGCACGGCCCGGCGTTCCGGCGAGATTCTTCGCCTGCGCGGATCGTGCCGATCCACGGTGATACGGGTAGGTTCGTGCCCCGGTTGCTGTCCGTGGCGATCCTTCCGCGCTCTGCCTGGCCCGTGGGCACGCACCGTTATGGTTGGTCCGATACCCGCCGCCATGACCGGCGTAAGACCGGGTCAGGCGGCCCCTGACGTTCCGTCGACCGAGGAGGGCCGACGTGATCGAGTTCGAGTCCGTCACGAAGCGCTACCCCGACGGCACCGTTGCCGTCGACGCTCTGGACCTGCAGGCTGCTTCGGGCGAGATCACCGTGCTCGTCGGCCCCTCGGGCTGCGGCAAGACGACCTCGCTCCGCATGGTCAACCACATGGTCGAGCCCACCTCCGGCCGGATCCTCATCGACGACAAGGACACCGCCGACACCGACCCGGCGCTGCTGCGGCGCGGCATGGGCTACGTCATCCAGCACGCCGGCCTGTTCCCGCACCGCACCGTGGTCGACAACATCGCGACCGTGCCGTATCTCCTGGGCTGGGACCGCACCAAGGCGCGCGCCCGGGCCATGGAGCTCCTGGAACGCGTCGGACTCGACGCCCAGCTCGCCAAGCGCTACCCGGCCCAGCTGTCCGGCGGGCAGCAGCAGCGGGTCGGGCGTGGCCCGCGCCCTCGCGGCGGATCCGCCCGTGATGTTGATGGACGAGCCGTTCAGCGCGGTCGACCCGGTCGTACGCGAGAACCTCCAGGACGAGTTCCTCCGCCTGCAGGACGAGCTTGGCAAGACGATCCTGTTCGTCACCCACGACATCGACGAGGCGATCAAGCTCGGCGACAAGGTGGCGGTGTTCCGCACCGGCGGGCACCTCGCACAGTTCGCCGAACCCAAGGACCTGCTCGAGCATCCGGCCGACGAGTTCGTCGCCGGCTTCGTGGGCAAGGACCGCGGCTACCGCGCCCTGTCGTTCACCCCGGCCGACGGCATCGCCCTCGACCCCGAGCCCTCGGTCGAGCTCGGTGCCAGCGCCGACCAGGCGCGGGCCGCCGCCCGCGACGGCTGGATCGTGGTCGTCGACTCCCAGCAACGCCCGCAAGGCTGGGTTGACGTCGCCAGCCTCACCAGCGAGGTGACACCGGAGCTGGTGCATCGCGGCGGCACCGTCGGCAACATCGCCGGGTCCCTGCGCAGCGCGCTCGACGCGGCGCTCTCCTCGCCCACCGGGCGCGGTGTGATGGCCGACGCCGACGGCCGGCTGCTCGGTGCCGTCCGGCCCGACCGGATCCTCGCCTTGATCCACGCCGACGGGTCGGGCAACGGCAACGGCCAGCACCCCGGCCAGAGCGAACAACCCGGGCCCGCGGGGGTCCAGCGGTGATCGAGTGGTTGTCGACCAACGTCTCCGAGATCGTCCGGCTGTTCGGCTGGCACGTGTGGCTCGCCGTGCTGCCGCTGCTGCTCGGGCTGGCGCTCTCGATCCCGCTGGGTTGGCTGGCCCGCCGCTACGTCCGGCTGTATCCGCCGATGATCGGCATCACCGGCCTGCTCTACACCATCCCGTCGCTGGCGCTGTTCGTCGCTCTTCCCGCCGTGCTGGGCACCGGGATCCTCGACCCGATCAACGTCGTCGCCGCACTGACCGTCTACACCGTCGCCCTGCTGGTCCGCACCGTCGCCGACGGGCTCGACTCGGTAGCTGACGACGTGCTCCAGGCCGCCACCGCGATGGGCTACCGCCGGATCCACCGGCTCCTCAAGGTCGAACTCCCCGTCGCGGTCCCGGTGATCGGTGCCGGGCTGCGCGTCGCCGCCGTCTCCAACGTCAGCCTGGTCGCGGTCGCCGCGATCATCGGTACGCCTGAGCTCGGCCTGCTCTTCACCGACGGCCTGCAGCGCAGGTTCATGGCCCCGCTGCTCACCGGCATCGTCCTGTGTGTCCTGCTGGCGATGGCACTCGACGGCATCATCCTGGGGCTCATCAAGCTGCTGACACCGTGGCAGCGGGCGGGAAACACGCGATGATCGCCGACCTGTACGTCTGGCTCGCCGACCCGACCCACTGGTCGGGTCCCGACGGCATCCCCAACCGGCTGCTCGAGCACGTCGAGTACTCCCTGCTCGCCCTGGTGATCGCGGCCCTGATCGGCATCCCGCTGGGCATGTACGTCGGCCACACGGGGAAGGGCACGTTCATGGTCGCGGGACTCGCCAACGCGCTGCGCGCGCTGCCGACGTTCGGCCTCCTGATCCTGGTGGCCCTGCCGCTGCTGAGCCGACTGCCCGGTGACTTCGCCTACCTCGTGCCGAGCATCGCCGTCCTCGTCGTCCTCGCCGTGCCGCCGATCCTCGCGAGTACGTACGCCGGCGTGCAGGGCGTCGACGTGGCCGCCAAGGACGCGGCGTACGGCATGGGCATGACCGGCCACGAGGTGCTCCGCAAGATCGAGGCGCCGTGTGCCCTGCCGCTCGTGTTCTCCGGCCTGCGCAGCGCCATGCTGCAGATCGTCGCCACCGCGACCATCGCGGCGTACATCGGCCTGGGCGGCCTGGGCCGTTACGTCATCGACGGCCTGGCGGTCCGCGACTATCCCCAGATGCTGGCCGGTGCCGTCCTCGTCGCGGCGCTCGCGGTGGTGGTCGAGATCGTGCTGGCCGGCGTCCAGCGACTGACCGTCCCCCGCGGCCTCACCGGGCGCACCGTTCGCCGACGCACGGCCCCGGTCCCCGACACCGAGCAGGCAGAGGTACCCACCGCCGTATGAACCGAACCGACCTGACCTCGATCCACACCCGGACAGGAGACACCCGATGAAACCGACCAGGACGATCCTCGTCGTCGTCGCGGCCTGCGCGCTCGCGCTCGCCGGCTGCGGCAGCCGCGGCGACGACCCTCTGGCCAAGGAGACGAAGGAGGCGGCCAAGCCAGCGGCGAAGGACACGATCAGCGTCGGGTCCGGCAACTTCCCCGAAGCCGTCCTCCTCGGTGAGATCTACGCCGGAGCCCTCGAGGCCAAGGGCGTGAAGGTCCAGCGCAAGCTCAACATCGGCGCCCGCGAGGCCTACCTCAAGGGTCTCGACGACGGCTCGATCGACCTCGTGCCCGAATACACCGGCGTCCTTCTGCAGTACTACGACAAGAAGGCCACCGCCGCCAAGCCGGACGAGGTCTACACCGCGCTGCAGTCGGCGGTGCCGGCCAAGCTGACCGTGCTCGAGAAGTCGACCGCCGAGGACAAGGACGCGGTGGTCGTCACGGCCGAGACGGCGAAGAAGTACAAGCTCAAGTCCATCGGCGACCTGAAGGCGCACGCCGAGGACATGGTGCTCGGTGGTCCGCCGGAGTGGAAGACGCGGCCCACCGGCGTGTCAGGGCTGAAGAAGCTGTACGGCCTGGAGTTCCAGAAGTTCTCCTCGCTCGACGTCGCGGGCCCGATCACCATCGAGGCGCTGAAGGGTGGCCGCGTCGACGCCGCCAACCTCTTCACCACCCAGTCGGCCATCCCGCAGAACAAGTTCGTCGTCCTCGACGACCCGAAGCTGCTCTTCACGGCGCAGAACGTCGTTCCGTTGATCGTCAAGGACAAGGCGAGTCCCAAGGTGACGGAGGCGCTCAACGGCGTGTCCGCCAAGCTCGACACCGCGCAGCTGCGGGACCTGGTCGCGCAGGTCGAGGTGGACAAGAAGAACGCCGCGGCCGTGGCCAAGGAGTGGCTCACGACCAACGGCCTCGCCTCGTAGCGAAAGCACACATCGACCCGAAGGGGGTCTCCCGCCCGGGAGGCCCCCTTCGTGCTTTCTGTCTGGCCATGCAGACGACGCCGGCTGCTCAGCCCTTGCCGTACGCCACCTCGACGCTGCCGACGCCGCGGACCTGGCCGATCCGGTCGGCCTCGTCCTCCACCGCCGCTCGGGCCTTCTTCGGCAGGGAACCGAACGGCTGCACGGTGAGTGTCAACTTCTGCTTGCCGGTCGCCCTGGCCCGCCACGTCCCGGCGACGGCACCGTCGACGAGTACCGCACCCGGGTTGCCGAGGATCTTCCACAGCTCCTTCTGCCGTGCGGCATCCGGCACGAGTACGTCGCGGTCGCGAGCCTGCAGGAACGGGTCCAGCGCGGGCAGCAGCCGTACGAACCTGGGCGGGGTGGCGGCACGGAGCGCGTCGAGCTGTTCCTGCGGGATCCAGCACCGTCGACCGTCCACGCGTACCTCGGCCAGGTCGTCGGGCCAGATCGGCTTCACGTGCGTCTGCGAGGTGCCGAGGTAGCTCGCCACCTCTGCGGCGGTCGCTGGTCCGTGCAGCCGGAGGTACGCCCGCGCCACGGCCGTGGTGCCGTCCGGCGTTGCCTTGGACGGGACGGCTGGCCGTTTCTCCAGGGGCCGTAGCGTCAAGGGCGACTTGTCAGGCACGTGGCGTACGCCCGCCGGCAGGCCGACCAGCTGGAAGATGCCGCCGTAGACGTGGGTGGCCTGGCACGACCGGCACGCGTACGAGTAGGCGGGCGGGAGCTTGGCCGTCACCCCCGCGCTCACCTCACCCTTGGCCAACGGCTTCGTCACCACCGCGCGCAGCGCCTTCGCCACGGCCGTGAACGCCTCGAGCCCGCTGATCCCGGCCTTCTTCAGCGCGGCGCGTTCGGCGGCCAGCCGGGTCATGGCGTCGGCGTCGCTCAGCGGCCAGAGTGCTCCGACGAGGGACGCCAGGTCGGCCCGCCGGTGCAGGTGCGGCGCGCCCCGGAACGACCACAGGAGTACGAACCCCGCCTCGTCCGCGACCGGGTTGTCGCTGCCCACCGGGACGTCCGGCAGCCGGGCGTTGAGCGCGAGCCGCGCCGTGCCCAGGTGGCTGCTGTCCTGGACGCCGAGGTCGAACACCCCGAGGTCGCCCGGGGTGCCGGTGTCCCGGGCCAGACCGTGTGCCGCGACCCGGTAGGCGAGAACCTGGCTGCGGGTGACGTCGATCGCCATCTGCGTCCCCTATTCGTCCAGCGGGGAGTCCCGGAAGGTCCCGAACAGCGTGAACGCCTGAAGGTACGGCTCCGGAGCACCCCCGCTCCAGTCCAACGCGGTGACCTGCTCCCGACTCCGGCGCCCGCCGACCGCGCGCAGCAGGTCGAACCAGGAGACCGTCAGGGTGGCCTCGGGCTCTCCCGGTCCGACCACCTTCTGCTCGCCGTCGACGACCAGCGCCAGCGTGGGTCCTCCGGCCTCCGTCAGCTTCCGGTCCATCTCCTGCAACGGCCGTTCGAGACCGGTACGGATGGCCTGGTCGTCCGACAGCCGCGGCCGTCCGAGGGCCTGGCGGAAGTCCTGCTCGTGCGAGAGGACCTCGGCGACCAGGACCCCGCCCATCGGCCCGCCGAGCAGGTCGCCGGCGCCCGCGCGGTTCCGCTCCCACTCGACCAGGGAGCTACGGATGTCCTGGTCCTGCCGCTCGCGGACCGTACGCTCGCCGAAGTCGTCCCCGTCGTCGACGGCGAACCGGCCGGCAACGAAGTCGCCGAGTCCGCCGGCCAGGTGGGCCGCGAGGTCCCGGACGGTCCAGCCCGGGCAGGCACCGACGGGTACGCCCGGATCGGCTCCCTCGAGGAGCCCGGTGACCCGGGCCTGGCTGGCGTCGTACAGCTCGGCGTTGTTCATGTGCTGCCTCCGTGGTGCGGTACGAGGTGCGTGGGGCGTGGTACAGGTGGTGCGGGGTCGGTGGGCTCAGCCGGTGCCGAGACCGTGGTCGAACGTGTAGGCCGTGGCCTCCTCGCCGTGGCTGGCGGTGAACCCGCCCTCGCCGCGAAGGCCCTCGAGCTCGGCGGTGCCGGACCCTTCGACGACGGCCCAGCGTGCGCGCACGGTCGTTCCCTCGAACTCCCCGACATGCTGGAGGACGAAGGTTCCCTTGCGGCCACCCACCGCGCCGGTGACCTGCTCGTAGCCGACGTAGGTGCCGTCACCCCAACCATCCCCCTGACCGGAGTAGACCATCACGTAGTCGGCCGCGCTCGTTCCCACGATCGCTCCGTCGTACCTGCTGGTGGTGGACGCGTGGCTGATCCGGGGGCCCTCCACGCCCTCCTCGGGCGGCTTCTCCTCCCAGCTCGAGGTGGTGAAGGTCCCTTTGCCCTGGATTGTCATCGCTGGTGCTCCCTCTCGTGTGTGCTGCGCTTCTGCGAGAGCACTCTTCCGGGCGTACCTGTCAGTTCCTGTCAGGTACGCCTGCACAATGGTCGGAGAGGGTCGAACGCGGCGGACGTAGGGCGCGAAGCCTTCGTGGCGCGGCCAGGCGAAGGGAGCGTGGACCATGCGGGCGAGTCGGCTGCTGTCCGTCCTGCTGCTCCTGCAGTCGCGGGGTCGGATGACGGCACCCGAGATCGCGCGGGAGCTGGAGGTGTCCGTCCGTACGGTCTACCGCGACATCGAGTCGCTCGCCACCGCGGGCGTTCCGGTCTATGCGGACCGCGGTCCGGCTGGTGCGTACCAGCTGGTCGACGGGTACCGCACCCGGCTCACCGGCCTCACCGCCGACGAGGCGGAGTCGCTGTTCCTGTCGGGCATGCCGGCGCCCGCGGCCGCCGAGCTGGGGCTCGGGAGCGTGATGGCGGCGGCCCAGCTCAAGCTCAAGGCCGCGCTGCCGCCGGAGCTGCGGGCGCGGGCGGGCCGGGTGCAGGAACGGTTCCACCTCGACGCACCCGGCTGGTTCCGGGACATCGAGCGGCCGGAGCACCTCGCCGCCGTCGCCGAGGCGGTGTGGAACCAGCGGCTGGTCGAGGTGCGGTACGAACGCTGGGGCCGCACCGTGGTGACCCGGACCGTCGCGCCGTACGGGCTCGTGATGAAGACGGGGGTCTGGTATCTCGCCGCCCTGCCGACGCGGGGCCGCCCCGAAGCCGAGAACGACGAGACGTCCGAGGACCGCCCGGCGGCCGAGACGATGCGCACCTACCGGGTCTCGCGGATCCGCGCGCTCGCGACGCTCGACGATCGCTTCGAGCGCGAGAGTGAGTTCGACCTGGCGGCGTACTGGGAGAGCTGGTCGGAGCAGTACCGCGCCCGCCTCTACCAGGCCGAGGCGGTCGTACGGCTCTCACCGCTCGCGCAGGACCTGATCGCCTACTACATGGGCCCCGTCGTCGCCCGCGCCGCCCGCGAGAGCGCCGGTCCGCCGGACGAGAACGGCTGGGTACGCGTGGTGATCCCGGTGGAGTCCCACACGCATGTGCGGCACGAGCTCTTCCGGTTCGGGCCGGACGTCGAGGTGCTCGAACCGCCGGAGCTGCGGGCATACCTCACCGAACAGGCCCAGCTCGTCCATCGTCTCTACTCGGGCGAGTGAGTCGCGTCGCTGGAGCGGCACGTTCGGCTCGCGGACAGCGGGCGACGGTCAGCTCTTGAGGCCGGTGCGGAGCCGGTCGACCGCCTCGGTCAGCACCTCGTCCCGCTTGCAGAACGCCCAGCGGACAAGGGAACGCCCGGCCAGCTTGTCGTCGTAGAACACCTCGTGCGGGATCGCGACCACACCGCAGCGGCTCGGCAGCATCCGGCAGAACTCCACCCCGTCGTCGTAGCCGAGCGACCGGACGTCGGTCGTGACGAAGTAGGTCCCCTGGGGTACGAACACCTCGAGCCCCAGATCGGCGAGTCCCGCGCACAACAGGTCCCGCTTCGCCTGCAGCGAGCCACGCAGCTCGGTGTAGTAGTCGTCGCCGAGCCGCAGCGCCTCGGCGACCGCCGGCTGGAACGGCCCGCCCGACACGTACGTCAGGAACTGCTTCGCGGTCTTGACCGCCGACACGAGCGGCGGCGTCGCGCAGACCCAGCCGATCTTCCAGCCGGTCACCGCGAACGTCTTGCCCGCGCTCGAGATCGTGACGGTCCGGTCGCGCATGCCGGGGTAGGTCGCGAGCGGGGCGTGCGGCGCTCCGTCGTACGCCAGGTGTTCGTAGACCTCGTCGGTCACGACGAGCAGGTCCCGCTCACACGCGAGCTCGGCGACCGCGGCCAGCTCCGCAGGCGTGAGGACCGTGCCCGTGGGGTTGTGCGGGGTGTTGACGAGCAGCAGCTTGGTGCGTGGTGTGACGGCCGCGCGCAGCGCATCGAGGTCGAGCCGGAAGTCCGGCGCCCGGAGCGTCACCGGCACCCGCTGCCCGCCCGCCATCGCGATGCAGGCGGCGTACGAGTCGTAGTAGGGCTCCAGGGCGACCACCTCGTCACCGGGCTCCACCAACGCGAGCAGCGCGGCCGCGATCGCCTCGGTGGCACCGGCGGTGACGAGTACCTCGGTGTCGGGATCGAACTCGAGCCCGTAGAACCGCTTCTGGTGCTCGGCGACCGCCTCGCGCAGCGCGGGTACGCCGATGCCCGGTGGGTACTGGTTGTGCTCCCCCGACCGGATTGCCGCGACTGCGGCCTCCAGCATGGGGGTCGGGCCGTCGGTGTCGGGGAAGCCCTGGCCGAGGTTGATCGACGCCGTGCTCACGGCGAGGGCGGACATCTCCGCGAAGATCGTCGTGCCGAGACCCTGCAGCCGGGCGGCCATGCGTGGATGAGTCACGGCACTGAGCCTAGGCTGTCGTCAGAGGTCCCGCCTTCGGTGCACTTCGACCCAGGACGGCACGCGCCCGGCGCGTCCGGGGTTGGCCGCCCCGGACGGAGGCCGATGATGGCAAGGTTTCCGTTCACACGTGCGACGGACCCGACGACGGCGGGATGCACGACCCAGGAGGTCAGCATGAGCGAGTCCAAGCCCCCCGAGGACCGGCCGGACCCCGGCTCTGGTTCGCGGCCGATGCCTCCGATGCCGTCGTGGCCGGAGGCCGAGGGCGACGCGTCGCCGCCGGTGGAGAAGCCCAAGCAGGTACGAATCGCCGTGATCCTCATGTTCGTCGGTGCCGCGCTCTCGGCACTGTCGATCGTGTCGGTGTTCGCCAACAAGGACCAGCTCCGCGACGACGCCACCCGCGCGCTCAAGCAGCAGAAGCGGGCCGCCACCCCCGACGCGATCGAGGCGCTCACCACCTCCACCGTCACGTTCATCATCGTGCTCGGTGTGATCATGATCGCGCTGTGGATCTTCCTCGCGTTCATGAACGACCGCGGCAAGAGCTGGGCCCGCCTCACGGCCACGGTGCTGGCGGTCGCCAACATCCTGTTCAACCTGCAGGGGCTGTCGTACGTCGGGCTCGCCCTCGTCCTCGTCGGGATCGTCTCGGTCGTCCTGCTCTGGATGCCCGCGTCACGACCCTGGTTCGACAGGTCCCGCACCCGACGCGTCTCGGCGTGATCGCCGATGCCCACCGCTCTCGTCACCGGACCCACCGCCGGACTCGGTCGCGCCTACGCCGAGGCGTTCGCCGGCCGGGGCTACGACCTGGTGCTGGTCGCCCGTGACCTCACCCGTCTCGGCGCCGTCGCCGAGGAGCTCACCACCCGGCACGGCGTCACCTGCGAGATCCTGCCCGCCGACCTGTCCGACGAGCCCGCGCTGCGTTCGGTCGAGAAGCGCCTGACCGCGGGCGAACCCGGCGTCGACGTCCTCGTCAACAACGCCGGCTTCGGGCTCGGCAGCAGCTTCGTCGCGACCCCGGTCGACGAGGAGCAACGGCTGCTCGACGTCCACGTCCGCGCCGTCCTGCGCCTCACCAAGGCGGCCCTGCCCGGCATGGTCGACCGCGGCACCGGCAAGGTGGTCAACGTCTCGAGCGTCGCGGGCTTCGCCCCCTACGGCACCTACGGCGCGGCCAAGGCGTGGGTGACCAGCTTCAGCGAGGGCGTGGCGGCCGAGGTGGCGAGCTCCGGCGTCCGGGTGCTGGCCGTCTGTCCCGGCTACGTACACACCGAGTTCCACGACCGGTCGGGCGTACGCGTCGCCGGGCTGCCGAGCTGGATGTGGCTCGAGACCGGCGACATCGTCTCCCGCGACGCTGCACCACCTCGACGCCGACCGGGCCTCCCCGGTGCTCGTACCCACCCTCCGCTACCGGATCGTCGCCGGTGCCGCCCGCCATCTTCCGCGCCCGCTCGTCCGGATGGCCGCCCGCGGGATGCGGATGCGCCGGCGCTGACCCGGATGCCCACAGACCCCGGTGAAGCGGGGAGCACAAGGCCGGCGAGGCCGAAAGCACGCACATCCCGCACATCCCGCACATCCCCCGCATCCCGCGCATCCCGCCGCCGAGGTCGCGTCCTGCTGGTCTGGTGCGTAGCGCTCGCGGCGGGCGTCGGTGCGCTCGCCTGGGTGGCCGACCGCTTCGTCGGCGTCGTGTCCCTGCCGGCCGTGGGCGGGCTCGGTGTCGACGATCCCGGGCCCCGGCCATCGTTCGCGCTTCCCTTCACGTGTGGCGAGCGCTGGCAGCTCACGACCTACCAGAGCCACAACCCGGAGGACCGCAAGCTCGACCTGTTCCGCGTCGGCGGCACCACGAGGGGTTCCGTCGTACGCGCCTCCGCGCCCGGTCGGGTCCGCCAGCTGGTCCGGCCGGGCGGGGTGAAGGTCGACCACGGCGGCCGGTGGTACACGCTCTACCTCCACATGGACGGCGTCACGGTCACTCCCGGTCAGGAGATCGCCGCCGGGCAGGAGATCGGGCGGGTCGGGTCGGTCGGCACCCACGTGGCCCACCTGCACTACGAA
The DNA here is from genome assembly GCA_963721745.1 of uncultured Actinomycetota bacterium. Classification (GTDB taxonomy): domain Bacteria; phylum Actinomycetota; class Actinomycetes; order Propionibacteriales; family Actinopolymorphaceae; genus Thermasporomyces. The sequence continues at coordinate 836,400 of CAVRKO010000015.1, forward strand.
CAGCTCTTCGACGCGAACGGCGACGGCAACGCCCGGACGCCCGAGATCGTCGGCCCGGTCCTGGCGGGCGTCGCGTACCACCTCACCGGCGACGGGCCGTTTCCCGTCGTACGCAGCGCCAACGCGTGCTGACCGGGCGTCGCCCGGTCGCGGGTCCACACCGTTGCGTGTCCTAAGCTTCCGGATCGTGTCCAGCGACCGCGACGTACTCCTCGACCACATCAAGTCCAAGGCGATCGTCCACGAGCGGGTGGTCCTGTCGTCCGGACGCGAGGCCGACTACTACATCGACCTGCGCCGGATCACCCTCGACGGCACCGCCGCCCCGCTCGTCGGCCGGCTGATGCGGAACCTCACCACCGACCTCGACTACGACGCGGTCGGCGGGCTCACCCTCGGCGCCGACCCGCTGGCCACCTCGATGCTCCACGCCGCCGCCGCGGAGGGCGAGCGCCTCGACGCGTTCGTCGTACGGAAGGCCGAGAAACAGCACGGGCTCCAGCGGCGGATCGAAGGCCCCGACGTCACCGGCCGGCGCGTGCTCGCCGTGGAGGACACGTCGACCACCGGCGCCTCCGTCCTCACCGCGGTGGAGGCGCTGCGCGAGGCGGGCGCCCACGTCGTGGCCGTCGCGGTGCTCGCCGACCGCGACACCGGCGCCCGCGAACGCGTCCAGGCGGAGGGCCTCGACTACCGCACCGTCTACGACCTCGCCGACCTCGGACTCGCGGACCCACAGCCGAGCGACGCGTGAGGATGCGGCCCGCACGCCGCGAGCGGTGGGCCACCACGCCCCACGCGACATCGGCCGCGGACCGGTCCAGATCCGCGCCGACCGGACGCTGGCGGCGATATCGTCGGAGCGGTTCCGTCGTCGCCGCGAAGGCACTACGGTTCTGCATCCGGGCCCCCGACCGACCTGGTACGCGTGGCTCCGGCAGACAGGGGTGCTGGAGCATCGTCGTCGCAGGTGACCAGCCGTCGAGCAGCAGGGGTGCCACGTGATCTGGATCGTTGTCGCCGCCGCCGTTGTCGTCCTGCTCGTGGTCGCCGGCGTGGTGTCGTACAACCGGTTCGTCAGCCAGCGCAACCTCGTGCAGGAGTCGTGGCGCCAGATCGACGTCGAGCTGCACCGCCGGTACGACCTGATACCCAACCTCGTCGCATCGGTGCAGGGGTACGCCGCCCACGAGCGCGGCATCTTCGAAGAGGTCGCCCGGCTGCGTTCTGCGGCGTCGGGACCCGACGGTGACCTCGCCGGCCGGGCCAAGCAGGAGTCGGCCCTGACCGGCGCCCTGCGCCAACTCTTCGCGGTCGTCGAGGGCTACCCCGCGCTCAAGGCCGACCAGAACTTCCTCGGACTCCAGCAGCAGCTGGCCGAGACCGAGGACCGGATCGCCGCGGGGCGGCGCTTCTACAACGCGAACGTACGGGCGTACAACACGAGGGTCGAGTCGTTCCCGTCCGTCCTTGTGGCGCGGCAGTTCGGGTTCGCCAAGGCGGAGTACTTCGAGGTCGAGGAGGCCGAGGTGCGCGCGGCGCCCTCGGTCGACCTCGGCGCGCTACCCGGAGGTGGGCAGGGGCATGGCCAGGGGCAGGGGCAGGGGCAGGGGCAGGGCCAGGCGCCGCCGCCCAGCGTCGGACCCGGTCCTGCCGACGCCGCTGGTCAGCCGGGCCAGTCGGGCCAGTCGGGCCAGTCGGGCCAGTCGGGATGCCCACCACTCGGTGCGTGACCCGCGCCCTCGTTGGACAGTGACCCGCGCCCTCGTTGGACAAAGGGTCCCTTGATACGGACCTATGGGATGAACGAACTCGTCATCCAAGGGCGCCCGACGCCCCCGCTGGATCGAGGGACCCTTCATCCAAGGCGGCCTGCACTTCGAGGCTGCGGGGCAGGGTCAGGCGCCGGTGCGGGCCGAAGCGCGTGGTGGGCGAGGGCTCAGTGGTGGTCGCGTACGGGCCGGCCAGCGCTCCGACCGTGCCCGTCCGGGTCCGCGGCCCGCTCCCGGCGTGCCTTGGCGCGGGCGCGGAGGATCTCGAAGCCGATCGGGATGACCGACAGCAGCACGACGAGGATCAGGATCAGGTCGATGTGCTCGCGGATGAACGCAATCTGGCCCAGGAAGTAACCCAGCACCGTGACACCGGTACCCCACAGGATCCCGCCGACCGTGGAGTAGAACGCGTAGCGGCGGAAGTCCATCCGCCCCACGCCGGCCGTCACCGTGATGAACGTACGGACGATGGGCACGAACCGGGCCAGCACGATGGCGCTGGCTCCCCACCGGTCGAAGAACTCGTGGGTCTTGTCGACGTACTCCTGCTTGAACAGTCGCGAGTCCGGCCGTCGGAAGATCGCCGGACCGGCGCGGTAACCGATGCCGTAACCGACCAGGTTGCCCACGCACGCGGAGATGCTGATCAACAGGCAGGTGAGCCACAGCGGCGTGTCGATCACGTCGGTCGCGACCAGCAGGCCGACCGTGAACAGCAGCGAGTCGCCCGGCATGCAGAACCCGATCAGCAGGCCGCATTCGGCGAAGACGATGATCAGTGCGCCGAGCAGCGCATAGGGCCCGAGCGTGTCGAGGATCTGCTGCGGATCCAGCCAGTCGGGAAGCAGGGCGAGTCGCGGTGTCGGCACCTGGCGAGCCTATCGGTGGTCGCTGGCCGTCATCCGGCGTCTCGCTCGACCGGCGCGGTGACCCGACCGGCGGGTGGGCGAGGATGGGCCGGTGGACTCCCGTACGGACGAGCCCGGCGATCTGGCGCCCGCCCATCACGAGCCCGCCGTTCACGCGGCCGACCAGCTCGCGCCCGTCGATCAGCCGGACCCCGGTGACCTCGACTCCGGCATCGGTGTCGGGCCGTGGGAGGGCCCGTGGCCCGACGACGCCCGGTACGACCCGCACCTGCTCGCGGACGGCGACCGGCGCAATGTCGTCGACCGGTACCGCTACTGGCGCCGCGAGGCGGTGGTCGCCGACCTCGACGCGCGTCGGCACGACTTCCACGTCGCGATCGAGAACTGGCAGCACGACCTCAACATCGGCTCGGTCGTACGGACGGCCAACGCCTTCCTCGCCCGCGAGGTCCACATCGTCGGCCGACGCCGGTGGAACCGCCGGGGCGCAATGGTGACCGACCGCTACCAGCATGTACGCCACCACCTCGACGCCGGCACGCTCGCGGCGTGGGCGCACGCGGACGACCTGCCGGTGCTCGGCATCGACAACCTGCCCGGAGCTGTCCCCCTGGAGACGTACGACCTGCCACGGGCCTGTGTGCTGCTGTTCGGTCAGGAGGGACCCGGCCTGTCACCAGACGCGCGGGCCGCCTGCGACGACGTGCTCTCCATCGCGCAGTACGGCTCCACGCGGTCGATCAACGCCGGTGCCGCCGCCGCGATCGCCATGCACGCCTGGATCCGGCGGCACGCCTTCGACCAGCCGAGTGCGTCGAACCGCCGGTGACCGGCCGCCGCGCTCAGATGTCGTCGACCAGGTCGGCCACCGAGCCGACCACCCGGGACGGCCGGTAGGGGAAGCGTCCGACTTCCTCGCGCCGCGTGACGCCGGTGAGCACCAGCACCGTCTCGAGGCCGGCCTCGATCCCCGACACCACGTCGGTGTCCATCCGGTCGCCGACCATCGCGGTCGTCTCCGAGTGGGCTTCCAGCCGGTTGAGCGCGCTCCGCATCATGAGCGGGTTGGGTTTGCCGACGAAGTACGGCTCGACCCCCGTGGCCTTGGTGATGAGCGCGGCCACCGCACCGCAGGCAGGAAGCGGCCCCTCGGGAGACGGGCCCACGGTGTCGGGGTTGGTGGCGATGAAGCGGGCGCCGTTCGTGACCAGCCGGATCGCGGTGGTGATGGCGGAGAAGCTGTAGGTGCGGGTCTCGCCCAGGACGACGTAGTCGGGGTCGCGTTCGGTCAGGACGTAACCGATGCCGTGCAGGGCGGTCGTGAGACCGGCCTCGCCGATGACGAACGCACTACCTCCCGGCAGCTGGTCGTCGAGGAACCTCGCCGTCGCGAGCGCGGAGGTCCAGATCGCGTCCTCGGGAACGTCGAGGCCGGCCGACACCAGCCGGGCGCGCAGGTCGCGTGGCGTGTAGATCGAGTTGTTGGTGAGGACGAGGAAGCTCTTGCCGGACTCGCGAAGCCGGCGGACGAACTCGGGTGCGCCGGGGACCGGGCGACCCTCGTGGACGAGAACACCGTCCATGTCGGCGAGCCAGCAGTCGATTGTCTTCCGCTCGGCCATCACCATCTCCGGTCCTCACCGCGCCGCCTCGAGGTGCGCGCTCGCGACCACCGTAGCGGTGGTGCGGAGGCCGTGGACCGTGGCCACGCACGCAGGATCAGCGACGCCCGGCGGGTTTGCGAACGGCGGGCATACGCAGGGCGGATGTGCGGCGGGCGGATGTGCGGCGGGCGGATGCGCGGCCACCACAGTGGGTGGCACGAACGGATCCGCCTCCGAATTCGCTCGTGCCACCCCGCCGGGCCGGCGGACATCCCCCGGATGGCGCCAGGCTGGCGGGACAGCGGTCGAACACGTCGACACCGCGTGCGGTCACCCCCCTCCTGTGACCGCTCCACGACGCCGAACGCGCCCGCAGGTGGCTGCCCGCGCATGCGTGCCTGGCTGCAGTTCCGCCGCGGAAAGCACGGGGACGGTCATAACGGAGGATGCAGGTGCTGGCCGGCGTCGCGGAGCCCGCTCATGGGGGCGCTCGTCGTTGGCCGTGCGTGCACGGCGAGGCGCGGCGTTCGAAGCCAGCTGGACACCAGACCCCCGGATCGCAGCCATGTGTCTGAGAGGTGCTGTCAGGCTGCCAAGGTCTGGGGCGGCGGCTCTGCAAAGGGCCACGGAGGACCCATCGCGAGGACGAGACTAACGCGCGGTGTAGCCGCGCAGGAACCCAAGGTCCCGCTCGAAATGTGCGCCTCGCCCCGGATCACACGGTGGTGCGGGTCACGACGGGGGCACGGTGCTGCAGGTGGAACTCGCGTCGGCCAAGGCTATCCGCGCAGGACCTCGCGTGTGCTGAGTTTCATGAGATGTCGGACGTTTCCTTTTTCGTACCCGTTGCGCCAGGACCCAACCCCGTGCGCGTAGCAGGATGGCCGCCCATGGCCCGTGTCCGAGAGGACCGCCGGCGCCGCGGCTGCGGGATGATACGGCGATGACGAAGGCCGGCAGTCTCGCCTGGGTGATCGGCGAGGTGGTCGCTGCTGGTGCCGACGGGTCCCCGCTCATCGAGCGGGTGTGCGCGGCCTGCGTCGCGATGCTCCCGGTGGACGGTGCGAGCATCAGCGTCAGGACGAGTGCCGGCGGACCGACCGTCCACGCGACCGACCTGGTGGCGTCCAGGCTGGCCGACCTGCAGTACGCCACCGGCGAGGGACCCGGCGCGGACGCCGACCGCGAACGCAGGCCGGTCCTCGTACCCGACCTTCGTACGGCAGGCGCCGAGTCCTGGCCGGCCTTCGCGCCCACAGCGGCGGAGACCGGTGCCGGGTCCGTGTGCGCGTTCCCGTTGCAGCTCGGCGCCGTCCGGCTGGGCGTCCTCGAGACGTACGCCGTCGCGCCCGGCTGCCTCGCCGGCGCCGACCTCGACCTCGCGCTGACCCTGGCCGACGCGGCGACGCTGACGCTCCTGCAGTCGCCCGTCGACGGCGACGACGCACAGGTACGCGAGCTCGTTGCCGGGCACGCCGTGGTGCACCAGGCCGCCGGCATGCTCGTCGTCCAGCTCGGCGTGGACATCGAGACCGCCTTCGTGGCGTTGCGGGCGCACGCGTTCTCGACCGACCGGTCCGTACGCGATGTCGCCCGCAACGTCGTCGCCCGACGCCTACGGCTTTCAGTGGGTGAAGGGCCATTCAGGTGAAAACGGACCTATGGCGCATTATCGTGAACGGATGGGTATGTCCCGAGAAGAGCGTCTGACGGACGTATTCGTCGAGCTTGCGGACACCCTCGTCGCCGACTTCGACGTCATCGACTTCCTGGGCGTCCTCACCCACCGCTGCGTCGACCTGCTGGGAGCGGCGGCAGCGGGCATTCTGCTGGCCGACCGGAGCGGACAGCTCCGCGTGTCGGCCGCGTCGTCCGAGCCGGCCCGCCTGGTGGGGCTGTTCGAGCTCCAGAACAACGAGGGACCGTCCCTGGAGTGCTTCGCCACCGCGACGGAGGTGGGTGAGGCCGATCTCGAGACGGCGCTGGCTCGCTGGCCGGGGTTCGCACCCCAGGCCCTCGCGGCCGGGTTCCGGTCCGTCCACGCCGTGCCGCTCCGGCTGCGCGACGAGGTGATCGGCGCGCTGAGCCTGTTCGGCGCGGCCGCCGATTCCGTGTCGCCCGAGGCACGCCGGCTCGGACAGGCGATGGCCGATGTCGCCAGCATCGGCATCCTCCAGGAGCGTGCCATCCGGCGTGCGGAGGTGCTGGCCGAACAGCTGCAGTCCGCCCTGAACAGCCGGGTGATCATCGAGCAGGCCAAGGGCGTCCTCGCCGAGCGGGCCGCCATCGACATGGACCGTGCCTTCCTCGTTCTCCGTGGCTACGCCCGCAGCAACCGCATCCGGCTCGCCGACCTGGCCCGCCAGGTGGTGGACGGCACGATCGACGCCGCCCCGCTGCTGGGCGGCGCGCCCCCGGCGACCGGACCTGCGCCGGCGCCGGCGGCGGCTCCGCACTAGCCCGCCCGGTGGCCGGGGCGCTGGTCGCCTACCGCCGCCGCCCCGGCCGGTCGTGCGCGAGGTGCCTCGGTAGCGCGGGCAGCCGTGGGAGCAGGGCGTCGGACGCACTGATCGCGAGTTCGGCCCACCGGGCGACCGGCACCTCGTGGGCGGCGACACTCGGGCTGAGTCCGGCGGCGGAGGCGAGACCTGCTGCGCGGTTTCTGGGCACCACCTCGGCGAGGACCGACCGGAGCGGCCGTCCTGGGTCCTGGTAGGCCGCCGCCACCAGCACGTACAACCCGTGCCGCGTCCGTCGCCGGGCGAGCCCCGGCCGAACGCGGACCGCAAGGTGCGCGCTGTCGACCGCGGGCCGTGGCCGGAACGCCGCGGCCCCGATCCGGCGTACGACCCGGAGTTCGTAACACGCGCCCCACCAGGCGGACTCGAGGTCGCGCGCCCGGTCCTGCGTCACCCGCTTCGCAAAGCCCCACTCCACCACAAGGTCGGCCGCCTGGAGCGGCGATCCCACCGGGCCGACGAGCCGTCGGAGCAGGGTCGTGGAGAGTGAGTACGGGATCGAGGAGACGACGCTGAACGGCCGCCGCGGGAGGGGGACCGAGCGCAGGTCTGCCTCGACGATCCGCACGTTCGACGCGTGTGCGAACCGCTCGTGGAGCCGGGCCACGAAGCGTGGCTCGCGTTCGATCGCGAGGATCCGGGCACCGGTCGCGGCGAGCGGGGCCGTGAGCGTGCCGGGCCCGGCCCCCAGGTCGAGGACGAGACTGTCGGGTCCCAGGTCGGCCGAGGCCACGACGGACTCGATCACCGGGCCCGACCGCAGCAGGTGGATCCCGTGGTAGTTGGTGGGCGGGGCCGCGGTGGCGGCGCGGTCCGCAGAGGTGGAGCGCCGGCGTCCGGGTGGGACTCGATGGGCGCGACCGGAATGGTGGTAGCGGCGAGCAGGCATGACGACCTCGCGAGTGACGGGTGCGGTCAGGGCGCAAAAGAGCCCCACCGAGATCACTCGGGTAGGTCGTACGCAGAGACGCGGCGAGCCTCACCGCCCGGGAGGGGCGGGAGTACGCCAAGAATGCTCCGGGCGCGAGCTCAGGAAGCCGCGCGGGAGCAGAGCCCGGTCAGACCGTCACCGAGAGCCGGTGAGGCGGAACGACCGCAGGCGGACGAAGTAGAAGGCTGACATCGCGGCCGAGCGTAGCCGGGCCGGCCGGGTCGGTCACCCGAGTTTCCGCGCTCACTCGGTGTCGGTCTGGGTGATCTTGGACAGCCCGCGCGGCGAGTCCGGGTCGAGCCCCAGCCGCCGGGCCAGCGCCTCGACCATGAGCTGGCCGGGCACGACCGTGGCGAGCGGCGCCACGAACTCCGGAAGGTCCGGCCCGGGCACGTGCAGCGAACACGCCGCCGCGAACGCCGCATCACCACCGATTCCGACCGTACGAGCCCCGCGCCCGCGCAGATCGACCGCGACCTCGGTGAGGCCGGCGACGACCGGACCGTCCGGAGGCGCTACGACGACCGCCACGACGTCGGCGTCGACGACCGCGATCGGTCCGTGCCGGAGGTCGGCGTACGACAGGCCGCGGACCGGGCGAAGGCAGGTCTCCTCGAGCTTGAGCGCCACCTCGAGCGCGGTGCCGAAGAGCAGTCCGCGCCCCGAGACCAGGGTGTCGGTGGAGCGGGCGAGCGCCTCGGCGGCGACGTCGACGCCTTCCCGCTGCTCGACCAGCCGGGCCATCTCCTTGGGCGCCCGGGCCAGGTGGACGTCGAGGGCGGTCGGCTCGGGCGCGAGGGCGGTCGCGAGGACGGCCATCGCCGCGAGCTGGGTGGTGTAGGTCTTGGTCGCGGGGACGGCCAGCTCGACCCCGGCGTGGGTGACGAGGGTCAGGTCGGCCGCCTGCGCGAGGGAGCTGCCGGCGTCGTTCGTGACGGCGACCGTCCTGGCGCCGCGACCGGTCGCCCACTCCAGCGTCTCGACGATCTCCCGGGTCTCGCCCGACTGGGAGACGCACACCACGAGCGCGTCACCGAGGTCGACCTCCGCGTGATAGTGCGTGGCGACGCTCGGCGCGGCGAGGCCGGCCATCCGGTGGGCGTGGGTCTCGACGAGGTAGCGGCCGTACACACAGGCGTTGTCCGACGACCCCCGGGCCACGAACAGGACGTGCCGGGTGCCCTTGGCGAGGCGGGCCAGATCGGCCCGGAGCGGCAGGAGCGCCTCGAGCGTGCGGGCGACGGCCTCCGGCTGTTCGGCGATCTCGCGGGCCATCTGGGTCGTCATAGCGTTGCCTTTCGAGGGACTCCACCGCGCGCGTGGCAGGATGCCACCTGCGGTGCCGCACGGTCCTGCTTCGCCGCACGAGGCGCTGCTGGACCGCATCGTCCTGCTGCTGCGCCGCACCGGCGTTGGTGCTGTGCCGCTGGGTCGTGCTGCTGGATCGTGCTGCTGCGCCGCATCGTTGTCGGTGCTGCGCTGGGTCACGATAACCGGGCACCGGATCGGACTGGGAGGTGCCGGCCATGGGCGAACGCCGTCTCGCCGTCACCGACGGCCCCGTCCCGAAGCACATCCAGCTGCGCCAGATCCTCGAGTCGATCGTCACCGAGGACCTCCAGCCCGACGCGCCGATCCCCTCCGAGCGGGAGCTGATGGCGACGTACCGGGTCTCCCGGATGACCGTCCGGGAGGCGATCGGGCAGCTGGTCACCGAGGGCCGGCTCTACCGCGTCCGGGGCAAGGGCACGTTCGTCGCGGCGCCGCGGGTCGACTCCATGCTCGAGCTCACGTCGTTCACCGAGGACATGCGCCGGCGCGGCCACGAACCGTCGACCGTCGTCCTGCGGTCCGTGGAGCTGGTGCCGCCGGTGCCGATCCGGCAGGCGCTGGGGCTGAGCGCCTCGCGGTCGGCGTACCGGATCGAACGCCTCCGGATCGCCGACGGGATCCCGATGGCTCTGGAGAACGGCTGGTACGCCGCCGAGCCCGCGCCCGGCCTGCTGGACCGTGACCTGTCGGGGTCGCTCTACAGCATCCTGGCCCGGTCGTACGGCATCGTGATCGACGCCGCCAAGCAGACCCTCCGGTCGGAGATCGCGGACGCCCAGACCGCCCGGATCCTCGGCGTAGCCGTCAACTCCCCCCTCCTGGTCCTCGACCGGACCTCGACCGCGGCCGGGAGGCCGGTGGAGCAGGTCCGCTCGTGGTACCGCGGAGACCGGTACCAGGTCCACATCGACCTGGCCCGGGCGAGCGACGCCGGCCAGGTGCCCTGGCTCCGCGCCCGCTGAGGGGCCGGTCGCCGGCGGACGGCCGAGGTGGCTCGGGCCGGCGGAGGGGGCTCGGGGATACTGGAGCGACGCGAGGATCGATGAACCATTCGAGGAGCGCCCCATGCCTATCGCCACGCCCGAGGTCTACGCCGAGATGCTCGACCGCGCCAAAGAGGGCGCCTTCGCGTATCCCGCCATCAACGTGACCTCCTCGCAGACGCTGAACGCCGCGCTCCGCGGGTTCGCCGAGGCCGAGAGCGACGGGATCGTGCAGGTCTCGACCGGCGGGGCGGAGTTCCTGTCGGGCGCCACGATCAAGGACATGGTGACCGGATCGGCGGCCTTCGCGGCGTACGCCCGCGAGGTGGCCAAGAACTACCCCGTCAACATCGCGCTGCACACCGACCACTGCCCCAAGGACAAGCTCGACGGCTTCGTCCGGCCGCTGCTGGCGATCTCCGCGGAGCGGGTGGCGCGGGGCGAGGACCCGCTCTTCCAGTCGCACATGTGGGACGGCTCGGCCGTACCCCTCGAGGAGAACCTCGAGATCGCCAAGGACCTGCTGGCACAGGCGTCCGCGGCCAAGATCATCCTCGAGATCGAGGTCGGCGTCGTCGGTGGCGAGGAGGACGGCATCGTCGGCGCCATCGACGAGAAGCTCTACACCACGCCCGGCGACGGTCTGCGGACCGCGGAGGTGCTGGGCCTCGGCGAGCAGGGCCGCTACATCACGGCGTTGACGTTCGGCAACGTGCACGGCGTCTACAAGCCGGGCAACGTCAAGCTGCGGCCGGAGATCCTCAAGGACATCCAGGACGAGGTGGGTGCGAAGTACGGTCGGGAGAAGCCGTTCTCGCTGGTCTTCCACGGCGGGTCGGGCTCGCTCCTCTCCGAGATCCGTTCCGCGCTCGACTTCGGTGTGGTCAAGATGAACATCGACACCGACACGCAGTACGCCTTCACCCGCGCCGTCGCCGACCACATGTTCCGCAACTACGACGGCGTGCTCAAGGTCGACAGCGAGGTGGGCGACAAGAAGGCGTACGACCCCCGCGCCTACGGCAAGGCCGCCGAGACGTCGATGGCGAAGCGGGTCACCGAGGCCTGTGAGAGCCTCCGTTCGACCGGTACGTCCCTCTCGAAGTAGGTCGGGCTCTTCCGGCCAGGTCACTCTTCCCGTCGAGGGGGCCAACCAGCTCACTGGGTTGGATGAAGGGTCCCTTGTTGCGGGCCTACTGGACGGAGGGTCCCTTCACCCAACGGGTACCGCACATCGGCCGCAGTCCGCCGCACGGTGGCACGACATCATGGCGGGATGCAGGTACGCCCCGTCTCGCGCGACAGGATGGTCGACGAACTGGTCGAGCTGATCGCCGACCGGCCGCGCGACGTCCGGGTCAGGGTGCTCCTCGACGGCGCGCCGCCGACCCGACCACAGGACTGGGCGGCCGCGCTCGTCGACCCGCTGCGCGCCGCGGGGCGAGCCGCCGTCCACGTCTCCGCCAGCGACTTCCTCCGGCCCGCGTCGCTGCGGTTCGAGCGCGGCGGGCGGACCGATCCGGACTCGTTGTACGAGGACTGGCTGGACATCCGTGGCCTGGTCCGCGAGGTGCTCGCGCCGGCAGCGCCGGACGGCACCGGCCGGATCCTTCCCGTTCTCTGGGACACCGACACGGACCGCGCCCATCGGACCGACTATGTGGTGGTCCCGCCCGGCGGGGTGGTCCTGCTCAGCGGGTCGCTCCTGCTGGGCTGCGGGCTGCCGGCCGAGCTGACCGTGCACCTCGCGTTGTCGAACGCCGCACTGGCCCGGCGTACGCCGGAGGACGAGCAGTGGACCCTCCCGGCGTACGAACGGTACGACAACGAGCTGGAGCCCCACCGCAGCGCCGACGTCGTGCTGCTCCTGGACAATCCCGAACGGCCCGCGCGGCTCGAGTCGGTGGACTGAACCGGCCACCCCGGCCGCGAACGACGCCCGTCCCGGCCTCCGACCGAGCGCTACAGTGGTCGACGCACGCCGGCTCCGTCGTCTGAAAGTTTTCGGAAACTCGAAGCCCACAAGGGTTTCCGCGCACACGATGAGCCGGCCGACCCGCGCTGCCGTACGCACCACAGGTGCCTCGACGTGAAGGAGCGCAGCTGATGGACTCCCGGCCAGATTCGCCACCAGACCACACCGCTACCGAAAACGTCCACCAGGCAGGCAGACCGCGCGACACCGGCGGACCTGTCAACGTCACCTTGCCTACTCCCGAGTTCGCCGGCCAACTGCCGATCAGTGGCCCTCCCGTCCCGCGGCCGGATCCGGACCTCATCCGCCGGATGTACGCCGTGAGCAGTGCCACCGCGAGCGCGGTCATGCACCGCATGGGCGTACGCCAGACGTTCATCCAGGGTCCGGTCGCCCGGCAGCCGGGCGCCAAGGTCGTCGGGCCGGTCGTGACGCTGCAGTTCATGCCCCACCGCGAGGACGTCGTGTCCGGTGTCACGGCCAGCGCGGCGAGCACCGCCGCCGAGGAGCACGTCGAGAAGCGCAGTGCCCTGTGGTCGGTGTTCGACACCGTGCAGCCCGGGGACATCCTTGCGGTGCAGGCGTTCGGCGACCTCGGCACCGGCTGCATGGGCGAGATGCTGGTGACCTACTTCAAGGGCCGCGGCGGCATCGGCATCGTCGTGGACGGCTGCGTCCGTGACTGGCCGCACATCCAGGAGATCGGTACGCCGATCTGGACCCGTGGGTTCACGCCCAACTATGCCTCGCAGTCCGGCCTGTTCCCGTGGGCGTACAACGTCCCCATCGCCTGCAGCCGCGTCCTCGTCCTCCCCGGCGACCTCATGATCGCCGACGACGACGGCGCGGTCCTCGTCCCCGCGCAGATGGCCGAGCTGGTCCTGCAGCACACGCTCGACCACGAGGAATGGGAGGAGTTCAGCCGCCTGAAGCTGGCCGAGGGCGGATCCCTCCGGAAGTACTACCCGCTCAGTGACGAGGGCTGGGTGGAGTACGAAGCGTGGCGCGCCTCGCAGGCCGGCAACGGCGTTCGAACCGACCGGGAGGGACCGGCATGAAGATCACCGCCGTCAGGACCGCCGCGACGCTCGGCCACGGGATGCACCTCTGGGTTCGGGTCGAGACCGACGAAGGAGTGACGGGTCTCGGCGAGTGCGTGCACGGTGGCGTGCAGGCGATCGCGCTCATCCACGACCTCCGTCGCCACCTCGTCGGACGGGACCCGTTCGCCATCGATGCCCTCTTCGAGGAGCTTCGGCGCGCCAACGTCTTCAACGGCGGCTTCGCGGGCGCCCTCATCACCGCCCTCACCGGTATCGAGCTCGCCCTCTGGGACCTCAAGGGCAAGGCGCTCGGCGTACCGGTCTACGAACTGCTCGGGGGAAAGTTCCGCGACGAGGTGCGGGTGTACGCCGACTGCCAGGTCGAGCCCGGCATGGACTTCGACGACATCAAGCGGGTCATCGACGGCGTACTCGCCCGTGGGTTCACGGCGTTCAAGATCGACCTCGACATCTTTGCGTACGGCCATGCCGGCAGCGAGGTGGCGGGATTCAGCAAGGACAGGTTCAACCACACCGCCGGCCCGTGGGAGCACGAGCGGATGGTGAAGCTGGTCGAGATGGCGCGCACCGTGGCGGGCCGCGAGATCGACTTCGCCGCCGACGTCCACACCCGCCTCGACGTCCCGAGCGCGATCCGGCTGGCCAAGGACGTCGAACCGTTCCAGCTGCTCTGGCTCGAGGAGCCCGTGCCGCCGGAGAACCCCGCCGCCATGCGCGAGGTCAAGCGGGCGACGACCACGCCGATCTGTGCCGGCGAGAACCTCTATCTGCGGCACGGTTTCCGCGACCTGATCGTCAGCCAGGCGGTCGACATCATCATGCCCGACATCCCGAAGTGCGGCGGTCTCTCCGAGTGCCGCAAGATCGCGAACCTGGCCGAGGTCTACTACCTGCCGTTCGCGCCGCACAACGTCTCCTCGCCGATCGGGACGATGGCGTCCGCCCACGTGTGCGCGACCGTCCCCAACTTCCTGGCGCTCGAGTTCCACTGGCTCGAACGCGACTACTGGACGACGATCACGACCGACAAGGACGACATCATCAAGGGCGGCACCATCACCCTCGACGACCGCCCGGGCATCGGTCTCGAACTGGACGAGGCCGTCGCCCGGGAGCACCAGTACCCCGGGACCACGTGGTTCGAGTAGGGCCCTTGCTCAGCCCGGCAGCCGAACCGCGCTCGAGGATCCGAACGAGCTGGCAGCCCCCGTAGCGGCCCGGCGCGCCGGCCCGGCCGTCGGCCCCAGCCCGATCAGCAGGGAGGCGGCGACCACGACGTGCAGGGCCGCCAGCGTCGCCATCGCTGCCGTCCCGATCCCACCGAGCGGCCCGAGGACCAGGGAGAGCAGCAGGGTCACCACGGCGACGATCGTCCAGATCCGCCGGGGGCGTCGGGTGAAGCGTTCGAGGAGGGCGAGCAGGCCCCAGCCGGCGAGGCCGGCCACCACGCTCGCCACGGCGACCGAGCCCGGGCCGACGTGCTGGGTGGCGCCGCCCTGGCGGACGGCGAGGTCGACACCGCCGAGCGGTACGGCAAGGGCCCAGGTGCCGAGCGCCGCCACACCACCTGCCGCGACCGTCAGCAGCCGGCGGACCCGCCTGTGCGCTTCGTACGAAGTGTCCGGAGAAGTGTTCGTCATGCCGGAAAGCGTCGCCGAGCCGGGCCCGGCCGCGCATCGGCCGGGTGGCCACCGCCGCCGCACCATCGTCGGGGCCGGCCTCGACTTTGGTTGGTACCCGCGCCCGCCCGCCGCTCCTATCCTCGGACCTGTGACGGGCTCGACGCGCGTGGAGACCGGGACCGAGGCGGATCCCCCGCGCCGGCCCGGCGCCGGCGTGACCCTGCTGATTGCCCTCGCGATGGCCGGCCTGGTGGCGCTGACGATCTGGTCCGGCTACGCCGCCCACCGGACGCTGGGTGCCTCGCTTGGTCTCGACGTCGCCGTGGGCGTCGTCAGCTGCTGCCTCGTACCCGTCGTGCTGCGGTGGCCCGTCGCCGGTGCTCTCGCCCTCGCGCTGCTGGCCGGTGTATCACCCGCGGCGACGCCGCCGGCCACCATGGGGACACTGCACGTCGCGCAGCGGCGGCGGTTCCCGGTCGCGGTCGGTGTCGCCCTCGTCGGGGTTCTGACCCACGCCGTGCAGGGTCTGTGGCGTCCGGTCAACGACATGCCGTACGTCTGGTGGCTCATCCTCGTCGTCGTTGCCCAGGCCGCGTTGACCGGCTGGGGCGCGTGGGGGCAGGCCCGGCGTGCCCTTGTCGCCTCGCTACGCGACCGCGCCCGCCGCGCCGAGGAGGAGCAGAGTCGACGGGTCGCCGAGGCGAGGATCCTCGAACGCACGCGGATCGCCCGCGAGATGCACGACGTGCTCGCCCACCGGCTGACGCTGCTCGCGACGTACGCCGGTGCGATGGAGTATCGCCCCGACTCCTCGCCGGAGAAGCTGGCCAACGCGGCCGGAGTGATCCGTTCCGGCGTACACCAGGCGCTCACCGAGCTCCGCGAGGTGATCGGCGTGCTCCGCGACGACCCGTCCGATCCGCACGATCCGCACGATCCGCACGATCCGCACGCGACCCGGACTCCGACGGCGGCGGCCTGGCCCGGCCGCAACCCGTCCTTGCCGACCTGCCGCGGCTCGTCGAGGAGTCCCGGCGCGCTGGTACGCACGTACGTCTCGACAACCAGGTGGCGGGTGTCGACGAGCCTCCCGGCGCGGCTGGTCGGACGGCGTACCGCATCGTCCAGGAAGGACTCACGAACGCACGGAAGCACGCCGGCGGCCAGCCTGTCGTGGTGCTGGTGTGCGGCCAACCGGGCGGCCGGCTCGTGGTCGAGGTCCGCAACCCGTTGCACGTCGATCCGGCCGCGCCTCCGAACGCTCCCGGCGCGGGTACCGGACTCGTCGGGCTCGCCGAACGCGTCGAGCTCGCCGGCGGTGAGCTCGACCACGAGGTCACCAGGGCCGGGGAGTTCCGGCTGTCCGCGTCTCTGCCGTGGCCGGCGTAGCCGACCGGGGCTCCGGCACAACCGGCCCGTGCTCCGGCGCGGCCGTGGCCGCCGTCCGCTGGCCACTACGGTGGCGAGCGTGAACGACACCGTTCGGGTCCTCATCGTCGACGACGACGCGCTGGTCCGCGGCGGGCTGGCGATGATGCTCGACGGCGCCAACGGCATCTCGGTCGTGGACCAGGTGGACGACGGGGCCGGAGTCGCGGCCGCGGTCGACGCGCACTCTCCCGACGTCGTCCTCATGGACCTGCGGATGCCGCGGGTGGACGGGATCACGGCCACCCAGCGGCTGCGCCGCCGCCCCCACCCGCCCGAGGTCATCGTGCTGACCACGTTCGACACCGACGACAACGTCCTGCGGGCTCTTCGCGCGGGCGCCAGCGGGTTCCTGCTCAAGGACACCGCGCCCGCGCGGATCGTCGAGGCGATCCACCGGGTCGTCGCCGGCGACCCGATCCTGTCGCCGCGGATCACCCGCCGGCTCATGGACCGCGCGGCCACCGAGGCCGGCACCGCCGAACGGGCCCGGGCGGCGCTCGCCACCCTCAGCCAGCGGGAGTACGACGTGATGCTGGGCGTCGCCAAGGGGCAGACCAACGCCGAGATCGCCGGCGAGCTGTACATGAGCGTGGCCACGGTGAAGGCGCACATCTCCCGCATCCTGGCCAAGCTCGCGCTCGGCAACCGGACCCAGATCGCGCTGCTCGCCCACGACGCCGACCTCGCCTGAGCCGGCGGCGGCGCGCGAGCTGGCGGGTGGTGCCCATGGTGGGCAGTGTGCGAGCATCCCCGGATGGCAGGGCAGACGGGCGTACGACGGAGCTTCACGGCGAGCGTCATCGCGAACGGCCGCACGCAGGTGGTCGTGCCGGTGCCCTTCGACCCCGACGAGGCGTGGGGCGCCAAGCCCAGGCACCACGTCGCGGGCACGGTCAACGGGTGCCGGATCCGCGCGGTCCTCGAGCCGCGAAGCGACGGGTACGCGGTCGCCCTCGGCCCCGCCTGGCGTCGCGACAACGGCATCGGTCCCGGCGACGAGGTGGCGGTGGTCCTCGAACCCGAAGGCCCCCAGCGCAGTGGCCTCGCACCCGACATCGCCGCGGCGCTCGACGCCGAGCCCCAGGCCGCGGCGTTCTTCGACTCCCTCGCGCAGTTCTACCGCAAGGCCTACCTCACCTGGATCGACGCGACCAGGCGGCGGCCGGACCGGCGGGCGGAACGGATCGCCGCGACGATCGAGTTTCTCAAGGCAGGCAGGAAGGAACGCCCCCGCGGGTAGGGTTCTGCAGCTGTCCGGAAGCGGCACCTATGCTGGCCGTCGACGGGAGAACCCCAGTCACGGGAGGCGTCCGATGCCCATCCACCTCAACCACACCATCGTGCGGGTCCGCGACAAGCGGGAGTCCGCGACACACCTGGTCGAGATCCTCGGTCTCGACGAGCCGACCGAGTTCGGCCCCTTCCTGGTCGTCCAGGTCGACAACGACGTCTCGCTCGACTACGCCGACGACCACGGCGAGGTCAGCCCGCAGCACTACGCCTTTCTTGTCACCGAGTCCGAGTTCGACGAGATCTTCGGCCGGATCCGCGACCGCGGTCTGGCGCACTGGGCGGACCCCGGACGGAAGCGGCCCGGTGAGTTCAACACCAACGACGGTGGACGCGGCGTCTACTGGGAGGAACCGAGCGGCCACTTCCTCGAGATCCTCACCCGGCCCTACGGCAGCGGGGCCTGACCGCACCGCGACAAAAGGAACCACCCTGCCTGTGAGCAAGCCCGACCGGGACCGGCTGCGGAGCCGGCTGCACCGTGCCGCCCTCCGCCGCGACGAGGCGGCGGTCTCGCAGCGGCCCTGGCGGTCGCCGTACGCCCTGCGGATGCCCGCCGGTGCCGCGGGAGCCGACGTCCGGCAGGCGCTGAACTTCCTGCTCCGGTTGGGTGAGCTGTTGCTGCGCAGCGGCGCCGGGTCCGTCGACGTCGAGGCCTCGATCGTCGCCTGCGCGAGCGCGTTGGGGCTGCGCGGCGTCGAGGCGTCCGTCACCTACACCGAGATATTGGTCTCCGTCGCGGTGGACGACAGCGGCGTACCCATCACCGACCTGCGGATCGTGCGCGTACGTGCCGTCGACCACAGCCGGCTGGTCGCGCTGCACCAGATGGTCCTCGACCTCACCGAGGGGGCCCTCACCCCGTCGGACGCCTACCAGCAGCTGGACACGATCGTCCACGCACCCAAGCGGTATCCACGCTGGGTGGTCAGCGTGGACTGGGGAGCGCTCGCGAGCGCGGTGGCGGTCCAACTGGGCGGCGGCTGGCTGCTCGGTCTCGTGACCTTCGGTACGACGGTCCTCATCGACCGGGTGGGTCGCCGGCTGGCGCGGCGCAACGTACCCGACTTCTACCTGAACTTCGTCGGGGCCGCCATCGTGACGGCGGTGGCCGTGGCCCTGACCGCCGCCCGCGCACCCGTACAACCCCCGCTCGTGGTCGCCGGCGGCGTCGTGCTCCTGCTGCCCGGCCTCGCCCTGCTGGCCTCGGTCCAGGACGCGCTGACCGGGTTCATGGTGACCGCGGCGGGACGCGCCATGGAGGTGCTGATCCTTGCGGCCGGTATCGCAGGAGGCGTGGCCGCCGCCCTGGTCGTCGCCCGGCAGGCCGGGGTGCACATGGCGGTCCAGCCGCCGGCGGCGTTCACGCTGTCCGGCCTGCCGCCGCGGTTCGCCTCGGCCGGGATCGTGGCGGCGGCGATGGCGGTCGGGCTGTACGCGCCGCTCCGGCTACTGCCGGCGGTGTTCCTCCTCGGCGGGTCGGGTTACGCGGCCTTCCTCGGCCTCGACCACCTGCTGGAGTCGCCGTCGATGGCGCGCGGAGTGGTCGCGGTGGCGATCGGCGTGTGCGGGCACGCGGTCGCGACCCGACGTCGGCTGCCCGCGCTGGCGGTCGTACTCCCGGCCATCATCCCGATGCTGCCGGGGTTGACGGTCTATGCCGCGATGCTCGAGCTCAGCCGGGGTGACAGCATCAGCGCCGTCACCGGCATGCTGCTCGCCGTCTCGGAGTCGCTGGCGCTGGCGGCCGGTGTCATCCTCGGCGAGTTCCTCGGCCAGCCGTTGCGCAGGGAGCTCTCCCGGTCCGAACGCAGGTACGCCGGTCCCCGGATGGCGGGTCCCCTGCGCGTACGCCGGAACCGCGCGCCCGGCCGGCGGACGACAGCCGCCGCACGCGGGCCGCACCCGCCGCGCTGAGGGCTCAGGTGTACGCCCGGGCCTGCAGGGCGTACAGCTCGGAGTAGACCCCGCCCCGCTCCATCAGGTCGTGGTGGCTGCCGGACTCGACGACCCGGCCGTCGTCGAGGACCACGATGAGATCGGCGGACCGTACGGTGGAGAAGCGGTGGGACACCAGCACGGTGATCGTCCCCGTGGCCGAGGTCGTCCTCGCGGCCTCGGCGTACCTCGCGAAGAGCGCGTGCTCGGTGGGTGCGTCCAGGCTGGCGGTCGGTTCGTCGAAGAACACCACGAGCGGGTCCTCGCGCAGCAGGGCCCGGCCCAGTGCGAGCTTCTGCCACTGACCGGTGGACAGGTCCACGCCACCCTCCCACCGCGAACCCAGCTGCGTGGACAGGCCGTCCGGCAGGTCGGCCACCACGTCCGTGGCGCCGGCGCGGGCGAGAGCCGCTGTGACCGCGGCCTCGTCGTCGAGCCGGGCCAGGTCGCCGGAACCGACCGCGTGCCTCGCCGCGAGCTCGGGCCGGGCGAAGTCCTGGAACGCCGCGGACAGCCGGCTGCGCCAGGCCGCGACCTCGAGGTCGCGCAGGTCGGTACCGTCGACGACGATCCTGCCGCTGGTGGGCTCGTACATCCGGGTGAGCAGTTTGACGAGCGAGGTCTTGCCGGCGCCGTTCTCGCCGACCACCGCGACCACCGCGCCAGCCGGCACCGTCAAGGACACGTTGCGCAGCACCGGCCGCTGCGTACCGGGGTAGGTGAACGACACGTCCTCGAAGCCGATCCCGTGCGCCAGCCGGGCTGGTGGGGACTGGTCGCCGGTACGCCTGGCAGCCTCGGACCCGGCGTAGTCGCGCAGCCAGAGCAGCCGGCTCGCCACCCGCAGCAGCGGACCGAGCAGGGCCGCCGAGAACACCGGCGAGACGATCATGTCGGCCACCTGCCGGCAGATGTAGACCGCGGCCACGACGTCGCCCACGGTGGCCCTGCCGGCCGCCGCGCGCCACAGCATGAAGCCGATCGCGCCGACGTACCCCACCACGAGGAGCGACTCGAGGACGGCGTCCGCGACGGCGACGCGACGTGCCGCGGCCAGCCTGGACCGGCGGCCGGCGAGTGCCGCCGACCGCATCCGCCGCCGGAGCTCGGCGTGCAGCCCGAAGACCCGCAACTCCATGCCGGCGGCCGGATCCGTCAGCGTGCGACGCAGGTGGCGGGCCAGCCGGCTCGGTGCCGCCGACCGCTCTTCCGCCGCCTCCTGGCAGCGTTCCCGCCACCAGGCCACCACGACGGCCGGAACCGCGAGGAGGGCCACGAGCAGCAGCACCGGGTCGAGCCAGGCCAGCGCCACGAGGACGCCGAGCCCGCCGACGACCTCACCCACCGGAGCAGGATGACCAACGGGGGCAGGAGTCCGCGCACCAGCATGAGCGCGCCGAACACGAGCACGAGCGGGCGGCTCGTACGCCACAACAGGCCGACGAGCGCGCGGAAATCGCGCGCCCGCCGCGTAGCCCGTTCGACGAGCACCGTGGGGTTACTCCATTCGGGGAATCAGGCTTCCGCAGGTGCGTCGGGTGTCGGCCCGACGCCCATCAACGGCAGGCAGGGCGCCAGCCCGTCGACCGTGACGGGGACCGTGCGGTGCCGCTCCCAGTCGGGCCGGGTGAGGCGCAGCCGGTGCTCCACCGACAGCTTCCCGCGGACCACCTGCCGCTTGATGCCGTCGGGTTGGTAGCCGAGCTTGCGGGAGACCGCCAGCGACGCGAGGTTGTGGTCGAACGCACCCGAGGACGCCTCCTCGGCGTCCAGACCGGCGAACGCGAGCTGCAGGACGGCGGCCCGCATCTCGGTACCGATCCCCTTGCCGTGGTGGCGCGCCCCGAGCCACGACCCGGTGTGGACCTCCCGGGCGACGGCGAAGTCACGCGCACCGATGGTCTGCTGGCCCACGACCGCGCCCTCGTGGAACACGCTGAGGTTGAGCTGCCAGTTGTTCGGGTCCCAGGTGCCGAGCCGCAACCAGAAGTGCTGGACGACGCTGCGGGCCACCTCGGGGGCCGGCCGGTCCGTCCACGGAACCAGGAACGGCATGGCGTCGGGGTCGTGGATGCCGTCGGCCGCGACCTCGGCCAGGGCGGCGAGCTCCTCGGGCGCGGGCAGGCGCAGCTCGAGCCGCGGAGTCGTCAACCGCAGGCCGAGCAAGGGGAAGTGATCGCTGAGCATGCTTCATGGTGGCCGTTCGGGGACGCCGCGTCACCTCGATTTCGGTCCGATCCACGACCGTTCGGGGACGGCGCTCAGCAGGGGCCTCGAGATGTAGTCATACATAAAGTTTTGTTCTAGGCTGGCGCGCGATTGCCTGCAGCCAGCCGGTGCGGGACCCTCCACCTCGCGAAGGAGCAGCAACGATGGACCGACACGTGGGCGGCGGCCAGCACCTCAGCCGGCGGCGCTTCCTGTCCGTCGGCGCCGGCCTGGGCGTCGGCGCATTCGCTCTCGCCGGCTGCGGCGGAGGATCCGACGACAGCGGCAAGGTCGGCGGCCAGATCACCGTGTGGACCTGGCCCGACAACGACAAGACGTTCGAGAAGACGATCCCGATCTTCGAGAAGAAGCACCCCGGCACCAAGGTGAAGGTGCAGGCGTTCGCCGCGGACCAGTACAACAACAAGCTGCTCGCGACGCTCGTGTCGGGTTCTGGTCCCGACGTTGCCATGGTCGAGATCACCAACGTGGCCAAATACAAGGGCAAGCCGGGCTTCGTCAACCTCGCCGAGAAGCCCTACGACGCGGCCAAGAGCGCCGGCGACTACGCCGACTTCTCCTGGAACTACGTGTTCGACAAGGACAAGGACAGCGCGTTCGTCCTGCCCAAGAACACCGGACCGGCCGGCCTGTTCTACCGCCGCGACGTGTTCGAGTCGGTCGACCTGCCGACCGAGCCCGACGAGGTGAACGACGCGTTCAAGACGTGGGACGACTACCTCGCCGAGGGCAAGAAGGTCGCGGTCAAGAACGAACGCTGGCTGGTCGACACCCCCATGTCCATCGTCCAGGCCATCAGAGCGCAGGCGGGCCTGTCGTACTTCGACGAGTCCGGCAGCTGCCAGCTCACCGCGCCGGAGATGGAGGAGGCCGTCGACCACGCCAGGCAGGCGCACGATGCCGGGCTCGTCTCGCCGTTCGAGGACTGGAGCCAGGAGTGGGGCGCCGCGATCCAGAGCGGCACCGTGGCCACGTTCCTGAGCGGCAACTGGTTCGGCGGGATCGTCAAGAGCGTCTACGCACCCAAGTCGGCCGGCAAGTGGGGCGTCTCGTTCGCGCCGGCCTTCGAGGGCAACGCCGCCTTCAACAGCGGCGGCGACTTCATCGGCGTGCTCGAGTCCAGCAAGAACAAGGCGACCGCGTGGGCGTTCGCGAGGTTCGTCACGCAGGACCCCGACAGCCTGAAGACGATGTACAAGGCCAACGACCTCTACCCCGCGTGGAAGCCGGTCCTCGAGGAGCCGTGGATGAACGAGGCGGACTCCTTCTACGCCGGGCAGAACGTCAACGAGGTCTTCGAGTCGGTGTCCAACGACATGAAGACACCGATCACCAACCCCGACGACGCCGCCGCCGTCGACGCTCTCGCCGACGCGGTGACCGACGTCGTGAAGGGCAAGGCCACGACGAAGGCGGCTCTGGCCGCCGCCAAGAAGCGCGTCGAGGGCCGCCGGAACTGATGGCGGAGATCCAGGCCGCACAGGCCGCGGGCAGTGGTGGGACCCCCGCCGGTGCCCGCGCGGGCGGCGGGAACGCGACCGGCACTGGCGGTCGCCGGAGCAACGGCAACCGCTCCTCGCTGGGCACCCGGATGCGGCAGAACCGCGTGTTCTATCTCGCCGTCGCGCCGTTCTTCGTCCTGTTCGCGGTCTTCGGCGCGTTTCCCATCCTCGCCTCGCTGGCGATCAGCTTCGTCGAGTGGGACGGCCTGAGCCAGCCGGAGTTCGTCGGGCTCGGCAACTACGCCATCCTCTTCCAGGACCCCGTCTTTCGTAAGGCGATCGTCAACACGGCCTACATCTGGGTGGGTTCCACCGTCCTGACCATGGGCCTCGCGTTCTTCCTGGCGTACCTCATCAACGAGTACGTCCTGGTGGCCAAGGGCTTCTTCCGGGTGGTGTTCCTGTTTCCCCTGCTCGTGGCCCCTGCCGTCACCGGCATCATCGCGAGCGTGATGTTCTCCTCGCACTCGGGGATCGTCAACGCCGCGTTGAGCTTCCTGAGCGGTGACCGGGTCCTCTTCGAATGGCTGCAGTCGCCGTCGTGGATCAAGCCGCTCGTCATCCTGCTCATCGCGTGGCGTTGGACCGGCTGGCACCTGATCATCTTCCTGGCCGGGCTGCAGGCCATCCCCCGCGAGCTCTACAGCGCGGCGCGGGTCGACGGCGCCGGCGAGCGGCAGCTGTTCTTCCGGATCACCCTGCCGCTGATGATGCCGTTCGTCCTCTACAGCGCGATCTCGTCGACGGTGGGTGCGTTCCAGCTCTTCGACGAACCGTACGTGCTCACCAACGGCACGCTCGGGACGTCCAACTCCGCCCAGGTGATGGGCACGTATCTCTACCAGGCGGCGTTCTCGGAGTTCCGGTTCGGCCTGGCCTCCGCCACGTCGTACGTCATCTTCGGGTTCATCATCGTGTTCTCGGTCCTCAACATCCAGATGCTGCGGCGGCAGACGTGACCCGTCAGACCACCGCCGGAGACGAAGGGCGGGAACCCCTGTGAACGACGTCGGCCACCGCACCCCGCGGGTGGTGATCACCGTGGCGGTCAGCCTGACGACGCTGCTGTTCGTCTTTCCGCTGTACTGGATGGGGGTTCTCGCCACCCGCGCGACCGCCGAGGTCTTCCGGTTCCCGCCACCGCTGCTGCCGGGAACCGCACTCTTCGACAACTTCGCCCACCTCCAGCAGGCGCTCGACATCGGACGCGCACTCGGCAACACCGCCTTCGTCGCGGTCGCACACACCGTTCTGGTGTTGCTGATCAGCTCGTTCGCGGGCTACGGGTTCGCGAGGTTCCGCGAGGCGCCCGGTCACCGCGCGCTCTACGCCGCCGTGCTGCTCACGCTCTTCATCCCTCCCGCGGCCGGACTCATCCCCTGGTTCGTCGAGATGAAGTGGCTCGGCTGGGTCGACACCTACTGGCCGCTCGTGCTCACCGGCGCCGCCACCGGCTTCGGGGTGTTCTGGATGCGGCAGGTCATCGAGTCCACCATCCCGCCGGACCTCTACGACGCCGCCCGCATGGACGGGGCGGGCGACCTGTGGATCTACTGGCGGGTGGTGCTTCCGCTGATCCGGCCCGGCCTCGCCGCCCTGGCCGTGTGGAGCTTCATGATGAGCTGGAACAGCTTCCTCGTACCGCTGATCATCCTCAACGACTCCGAGAAGTTCACCCTCCCGCTCGCACTCACCCAGCTCAACACCGCGGCGGGCGGCTCGGACGTCTCCGCCGTGATGCTCGGCACCACCATCGGCGTGCTGCCGGTGTTCGTCGCGTTCGCCTTTGCCACCAAGCACTTCATCGCCGGGCTGACGGCCGGAACGGTGAAGTGATGGCGGTGTACGACGGTCGCGGCATCCACGGGCACACGGTCGAGGTGATCGGCCGCCGGATCCTCACCGGTGCGCTCACGGAGGGCGCGACCATCAACGTCGTGGCGCTGGAGGACGAGCTCGACATCAGTCGGACCGCCGTCCGAGAGGCACTCCGCGTCCTCGGCGCCAAGGGCCTGGTCGCGGCCCGACAGAAGCGCGGCACGTTCGTACGTCCCCGCGCGGACTGGAACCTTCTCGACGCCGACATCCTGCGCTGGCAGTTCACCGGTCGTACGGACGTGCCGTTCTTCCAGAGCCTGCACGAGGTACGCAGCATCGTGGAGCCGGCCGGGGCCCGGCTGGCCGCGCAGCGGCGTACCGACGAGGACCTCGACGTGCTCGACGCCGCGCTGGCGGCCATGGAAGCGGCCGGCGACGATCCCGACGAGGCGATCCGGGCCGACCTGGCGTTCCACCGTGCGCTGCTCGCCGCCGCGCACAACGAGCTCCTCGAACGCATGGAGGTCGTGATCGAGGCCGGGCTGTCCGTCCGCGACCGCTACGTCCACGGGTCCGGCGACGCCGCCGACCCGGTGCCGGTCCACCGGGCGGTGCTGCTCGCCGTCCGGCGGGGCAACCCGGCGAAGGCCGAACGCGAGATGCGGGCACTGCTGGAGCAGGCGGTCGAGGACGTCTCGCACCTTCGCCGGCCGCGTGGGCGGCAGCGACGCTGACCGGTCCGCCGACGGTTGCCACGCGCCCATCGGCCCGATCGAGTCGCGACGGTCGACATTTTGTCCTAGTCTGTCCCGCGGTACGGATCGCGGGCACCCGGCTCCGCCTTGTTTCGAGTCGAGCGGCCGCCCATCGGGGGATCCTCAGACACGTCAGCCGAAGCGCTCGAGGTGGTTCCCATGGGTATTGGCGCCAGCGTCCTTCTCATCGCGGTCGGTGCGATCCTCACGTTCGCGCTCGACTTCCAGTTCTCCGGCATCGACCTCGCCGTGGTGGGCTGGATCCTGATGGCCGTCGGCTGTCTCGGGATCGTGGTCACGGTGGCGATCTGGGCGCCGCGCCGGCAACGGCCCCGCCCGGCGCCGCGGCCCGACCCGCGGCAGTACGCCGCCGACGACGACCCGTACGCCCAGCCGTCCAGCGGGGCGTACTCTCCGGGCAGGAGCTACCCGCAGGACCCGGGTTACCAGCAGGGTGGCGGCTACGCGCAGGCGCGCGGGCCGCACCGGCCGGCACCCGCTCCGTACGCCGCCCACGACAGCCGCGCCAGGTCCTACCAGCCGCAGGCGGTCCCCGGTGACGACGTGGAGTACTTCGCGGGCGTCGACTCGTACGGTCGCGAGATCTGGGTCGTCGGTCGGGCCGAACGCCGCGAGCAGCGCGCCGACGGTGAGTGGTTCTACCTGCGGCCGGGCGGTCAGGCCGCGGCGAGCGGAGCCGAGCCCACCTGGGTGGCCGCCGAGCAGACCCGCGCCCTTCCGACGTACGACCCACGCCGCGAGGACCGTCGCTAGGCCGCGCCCGCACCTCCCCTCCTGCCGCAGCCTCCGTCCGGCAGCCTCCGTCCGGCAGCCTTCCTCCTACACCCTCCCCTCATTGCGGCCAGTTTCTGGCCTGAGTGAGTCCTACGGTCGGTCTCGAGGAATCACCGAGCCGGAGCGAGAGGAACGCGACATGCGCGAACGAGACGGATTTCCGCCCGGCGTCCCGTGCTGGGTCGACACCGACCAGCCCGATCCCGACGCTGCCGCGGAGTTCTACGGCGGCCTGTTCGGGTGGACGTTCGAGGACCGCAGCCCAGCCGGCGCTCCCGGCCGCTACCTGCTCGGCCGGCTCGGCGGCCGCACCGTCGCGGGGATTGGCACCGGACCCGACGGCACACCCGCCACCGCCGCCTGGCACACCTACGTCGGCGTCGAGAGCGCCGACGCCTCGGCGGCGAAGGTCACCGCGGCGGGCGGGCGGATCGTCGTACCCCCGTTCGACGCCGCCGACGCCGGGCGGATGGCGGTCTGTGCCGACCCGCAGGGCGCGGGCTTCCGCCTCTGGGAGCCGCGGGGACGCCGGGGTGTCGAGCGCGTCAACGTGCCCGGAAGCTGGAACTTCAGCGACCTCACCGCCCGCGACTCCGAAGCGGCGCGGACGTTCTATGCCGCGGTGTTCGGCTGGGAGGGCGCGCCGGTCGACCTCGGGTCGGGCGAGACGACCTTGTGGCGGGTCCCGGGTTACGGGGACTTTCTCGAGGTGTACGACCCCGACATCCGCAAGCGGCAGGCGGAGTTCGGCGCGCCCGCGGGGTTCGAGGATGCGGTCGCATGGCTGCAGGAGCCGGTTGACGACCCGGGCGCGGGAGGTGGCACGGGCGCCGAGGCCGACCGGCCGGCGCACTGGAACGTCACCTTCACGGTCGACGACGCCGACCTGGTCGCCGCGCGGGCGGAGGCACTCGGTGGCGCCGTGCCGGTGGAGCCGTTCGATGCGGGCGTGGTGCGGATGGCCGTGCTCAGAGACCCTCAGGGCGCGACCTTCACGGTGAGCAGGTTCGCCCCGTAGCGCAGACGCCGCTTCGGCCCGGTGATCATGAAACTCCGGTGGGCGGCAGCACCCCGCACCCTCCATGATCACCGGAGCGGAGTCCGAAATGCCCTTGGTACGAAGGGATCCACGAGTTCTGCCCGGCCCCGTCCCCAGGCGCACCCGGGCGGCGCACCGGAAGCGACGACACGCGGGCGGGCGCTAATCCCGTTGCTGGCCACGATCCTCGGAACGTAGCGTCTGAGCTTCGCCCATGGCCACCTCCACCGAAACTCGTCGTACCGTCCTGCGCTGCCTCTGGCCAGGACGGCGGTCGGCGTTTGCCCTCGGCGCGGCCATCGCCGTCACCACCGTGCTCCCGCTGTCGGCTCCCCAGCTGACCCGCCGGTTCGTCGACGGTGCGGTCGCTGGTGAGACCACGAGCCAGCTCGTCCTCATCGCGTTCGGCTATCTCGGCCTCGCGGTCTCGGGCCAGGTCGCCCGGATGCTGACCGCGTGGCTGGCCAGCCGGCTCGCCTGGGACGGCACCAACCGGCTGCGCGAGAGCCTCGCCGAGCACGCGCTCGGTCTCGACATGGCCTACCACGGGCAGCGCACGCCCGGCGAGATGATCGAGCGGGTCGACGGCGACGTCGTGGCGCTCGCGGAGTTCGTCGTGGCGTTCCTGCTCGACGTCGTGGCGAGCCTGCTCCTGCTGGTCGGCGTGCTCGCGGTCGTCCTCGCGGTCGACCTGCGGATCGGTGCCGTACTGGTGGCCTACTGCCTCCTGGTCGCGATCCTGATGATCCGCGCCCAGAAGCTCGCGGTCCCCGCCGCCACGCGCGTCCGCGAACGGTTCGCCGCGCTGTTCGGCATCCTCGAGGAGCGGCTCGCCGGCGCCGAGGACATCCGGGCGAACGGCGCCGGGCACCACGTGATCAGCCGCTTCCACCAGTCCAGCGGCGAGGTCTACCGTGCCGACCTCAGGTCCGAGCGGATCGGGGCCGGCCTCTTCGCCGGCACCACCGTGGCGTTCGCCGCGGGGACGGCGATCGTGCTCGGCCTCGCCGCCTGGACCCGGCAGTCCGGCGCACTGAGCGTGGGCACGGTGGTGCTGCTGTTCCAGTACACCCAGATGGTGCGGGCGCCGTTCGAGCGGATCATCGACCAGCTGCAGCAGTACCAGAAGGCGCTGGCGGCGGTCGCGCGGATCGGCGGCCTGCTGGCCGAGCGCCGCACCCTGCCCGAACCGGCCACGCCCCGCGCCCTGCCGCCCAGCGGCCCCCTCGGGCTGGAGCTGGAGGGCGTCGGATTCGCGTACGCCGACGATGACGAACAGGTCCTGGCCGACGTCAACCTGACCCTGGCACCGGGCGAGACGCTGGGCCTCGTCGGGCGTACCGGCAGCGGCAAGACCACGATCGCGCGGATGGTGCTCCGGCTGTACGACCCGACGCAGGGCACCGTCCGGCTCGGTGGCGTCGACCTGCGGGAGACAGACCTCGAGTCGGTGCACCGGCGGGTCTGCGTCGTGACGCAGGACGTCCAGCTGTTCGCGGCCAGCGTCCGCGACAACCTCACGCTGTTCCGCGGCGGTGTCGAGGACACCCGGATGCGCGCCGTCCTCACCGACGTCGGCCTGGGCGGCTGGCTCGCCACCCTTCCCGCCGGACTCGACACGGTGCTGGGCTCGCAGGCAGGCGGCGTGTCCGCCGGAGAGGCCCAGCTGCTCGCGTTCGCCCGGGCCTTCCTCACCGACCCGGGCCTGGTCGTGCTCGACGAGGCGTCCAGCCGCCTCGACCCGGCGACCGAGCTGCACATCGAGTCCGCCATCGACCGGCTGCTCACCAACCGGACCGGGGTCCTCATCGCGCACCGGCTGTCCTCGCTGTCCCGGGTCGACCAGATCGCCGTGGTCGACGACGGCCGGGTGGTGGAGTACGGCCGCCGCGAGGACCTCGCCGCCGACCCCGACAGCCGGTTCTCGCACCTCCTCGAAGCGGCTGGCGTCCGCAGGAGCGGCCTGGTGGGCCGGCAACCGAGCCGGACGGCCGCGCCGCTGTCCGCGGCACCGGCGGGGCAGGTGACCCGATGACGTTCCGTTCGGGTGTGCTTCTCGTCGTCCGTCGGATGGTGACCTTCGACCTGCGCCGCTACCTCGGGGGCGGGCTCCTGTGGTCGCTGTTCTATCTCGTTCCGCTGCTGGGTGGGCTGGTGCTGAAGGCGCTGTTCGACCAGCTCAGCGGGGACCGGGCCGCAAGCCTGGACTCCGCGTTGTGGCTGTGTGCGGCGTTCGTCGCCGTCGAGGCGGCACGGGGCACGGTGTTCTGGTTCTCGCTGAACATCTGGCCGTACTGGTGGAACGGCGCCGAGACGATCCTGCGTACCAACGCGCTGCGTTCGATCCTCACCGCGCGCGGACCCGCCACCACCCGGCTGCCGCACTCGTCGGGTGAGGCGGTCTCGCGGTTCCGCGACGACGTACACGACATCACCGGTCTCACCGACAACGCCGTCGACCTGTTCGGCGCGCTGGTGTTCGGCATCGGCGCGTTCGCGATCATGTCGTCCATCGACCCGGTGATCACGGTCGTCCTCGTCCTCCCGATGACGGTGGTCGTGATCCTCACCCGCTCGCTGAGCAACGTGATCCGGCGGATCCACGCCCGGGCCCGCGAGCTCGGGGCGGCCGTGACCGCGTACATCGGGGAGATCTTCGGCGGCGTTCTCGCGATCAAGACCGCGGGCGCCGAGGACGCCGTCCTCGCCCGGCTGCGCGACCACAACGCGCGGCGTCGCCAGGCCGCTGTCAAGGACAGGTTGGCGATGGACATGCTCGACACCGCGACCGGTGCGACCGTCGAGCTGAGCATCGGGCTCGTCCTGCTGCTCGCCGCTCCGGCGATGCGGCGCGGTGAGTTCACCGTGGGCGACTTCGCGCTCTTCACGACCTATGTCGGCTGGCTGACGATGCTGCCGCGGATCCTGGGCCGGATGCTGTACCGCCTGCCGCAGGCCGCGGTCGCCACCGAACGCCTCACCAGGCTGATGGCCGCACACGAGGACGCCGACGACCTATCGCGGTACCACGGGCTCTGGCTCACGGACGACCCGCCGCCGGCCATGACGCAGCTGCCCGTCCGGACCGACCCGCTCGAGGTCCTCGAGGCGCGCGGGCTCACCGCCCGGCACGGCGACGGCGGGCGGGGCGTGCACGCGGTCGACCTGCGGGTGCGCCGGGGCTCGTTCACGGTCGTCACGGGAGCGGTCGGCGCGGGCAAGTCCACGTTGGTACGCGCGCTGCTCGGCCTGCTGCCCGCCGAGTCCGGCACGGTGAGCTGGAACGGTCGTCGGATCGAGGACCCGGGAACGTTCCTGACGCCCGACCGCGCGGCGTACGCCGGCCAGGTGCCGCGGCTGTTCTCGGAGTCGCTGCAGGAGAACCTCCTGCTGGGCTGGCCCGTCGACGGCGACGCGCTCACCCGAGCCCTCGAGCTCGCCGCGCTCGAACGCGACCTCGCCGAGATGCCCGACGGACTCGACACCGTGGTGGGGCCGCGCGGCGTACGACTCTCCGGCGGTCAGGTGCAGCGGGCCACCGCGGCCCGCGCGCTGGTCCGGTCACCGGACCTGCTGGTGGTCGACGACCTGTCTTCGGCGCTGGACGTCGAGACCGAGAACCTCCTGTGGGACCGGATCGCCGAGGCCGCCAAGGACGGCCGCGGGCCGGCCACGCTGCTGGTCGTCTCGCACCGCAGGGTCGCGCTCGAACGTGCCGACCAGATCGTGGTCCTCGACCGCGGCCGCGTGGTCGGGACCGGCGCGCTCGGCGACCTGCTGGAGACCTGCGCCGAGATGCGCCGGCTCTGGACCGAGGAACTCGTGGTCGAGGCGGAGGAGCAGAGCCCCCACTCCGCCACCCGGTAGGGCAGCCGTGGCCGGTCCGGCCGTCACGACAGGCGGAGGAACTCCACTCCACAGAACCGCGCCGGCTCGCCCTCGAAGGTCAACCGCGCGCCCTCACAGCACGCGAACGGCCCGCCCCACCGGGGATGGTCGCCCTCGGGGAAGACGGCCACCAGGGCAGCCTCCAGCTCGCCCGAGTGCCCGATGACGAGAGCCTGTTCGTCGTTTCGCAACCCGGTCAGGAGATCCCGCCAGACCGCCGCGAGCGCGTGGGAGTACCGGTAGTAGGCGCCACGGGCGCCGACCAGCCGGCCCAGCGCGGCGAAGGGCTCGTCGGCGAGCCACCACTTCGACGCCTCGGCCTCGGCGTACACGTCCTCCGCCGACGTGAGCGTGACCAGCTCCAGGTCGACGGCGAAGCCCATCGCCACCGCCGTCTCGCGGGCCCGCGGGACGACGGACGTAGCCACCACGGAGAACGGGCCCATCGTGGCTCCGACGCCGCGGGCGAGATCGACTCCCGCCTGCGACAGCTGCGACCCGCCGGTGCCTTTCCGGAGGCTGTGCCGCCGGATCTCGAGGACTGCCACAGCGGGCAAAGGTACCGCCCGCACCGCCGCTCGTCACGCCGGCCGGTCGCGGAGGTACGCCGCACCGTCAGGCGGCCGAGCGTCCGAGGAACCGGCGGGTGTGGCGGACGAGGGCACGGGCCGCGGGACTGATCGGCCCGTCGGTTCTCCACGCGAACTCCATCCGGCTCCGCAGCCGAGGCCGGGTGAGCGCGACGACGTGCAGCTGGTCCGCGTGGGCCGAGGCGGTGGACTCCGGCAGGATCGCGGCACCCAGTCCGCGGCTGGCGAGCTGGGTGAGCACGCGCAGGTCGCTTGCCTCGAAGGCGATTCGGGGCTCGAGTCCAGCGGCAGCGCACGCGTGGTCGAAGCACGTACGCAGGCCGGTGCCCCTGGGCAGGCTGATGAGGGGACGCCCGGTGGCGGCCTTGAGAGTGACGGCGGTACGCCCGGCGAAGGGGTCGTCGTGGCTGACGCCGAGGACGAGGGATTCGTCGACGATGGTCTGTGTCGCGATGCCCTGCGGCGGCGCGGTCGAGAGACCCACCAGTGCAAGGTCGAGGTCGCCACCCCGGAGCCCGTCGAGCAGGCGGTCGGAGGTGTCCTCGGACAGCCGGATCTCGACGCCGGGATGGGCCGCGTGGAACCCCGCGAGGATCTCCGACAGGTCGGCGTACGCGCACGCCGTCACCGTGCCGATCGCGACGTGTCCGCGCAGCAGCCCGGCGAGTTCGTCGACGGTACGCCGGGCGCCCGCGACCGCGGCGAGCGCCGCTCGGGCGTACGGAAGGACGGCGGCGCCCGCCTCGGTCAGGCGTACCGACCGCCCGGTCCGGTCGAGCAGGGGCTGGCCGAGCTCCCGCTCCAGCCGGCGGACCTGGGCGCTCACCCCGGGCTGGGCCACCCTGACCCTGGCCGCGGCGCGCGTGAAGCTCGCCTCGTCGACGACCGCCAGGAAGTACTCCAGCTGTCTCAGCTCCATAACCAGGAATTCTAACCTTCAGACCTACCAGCTCTTTGACTTCTAAGGGTCGACGCCGCAGCGTGGAGGGAGGGAACGACACGGAAGGAGATCCCGATGACGACGACAAACGCCGTCCAGGTGGTCGCGGCCTATTTCGAGGCGTGGAAGGCCAACGACTTCGACCGGATGCACTCGCTCCTCGCGGAGGACGTCGACTTCGTGGGCCCGCTGGCCCACGTCACCGGCGCCGAGGAGTACCGGGACTCGATCAGGCAGCTGTCGCAGATCAAGACCGGACTGGAGATCCACAAGGTGTTCGCCGACGACGGCGACATCCTCACGTGGTTCGACCTGCTCACGAGCGTGGCCCCGCCGATCCCGGTGGCGAACTGGTGCTACGTCGAGAACGGCCGGATCACGAGGGTACGGGTGACGTTCGACCCGCGCGGGCTCGTGTCAGGGGCGGCGTAAGGCGTATCGCCAGGTGCTCCCACCGGGCACCGGCCCGCGCACCCCGGTCAGGTCAGGTCGCCCGGAAGCCGCCGTCCTTGACGATGCTCTGCACCTCGTAGATCGACCCCTGCCGCTCGTGCGTCGGCAGGGGGATCCGGACGGGAACGGCCTCCAGGCGCGGGTCGGGAACCGGCTCGCCACGCAGCAGGTGAGCGTTGAAGTCGTCCCAGTTGGTGCCGCCGGTGAGCGGCCAGGCGTCGGCGGCGGCGTACTCGAGGAGCAGCAGGCGCCGCGGTCGCGTGGACGTGTTCGGTGCGGACCCGTGCAGCAGCCGGACGTGGTGGAGCGAGATGCCGCCCGCGTGCAGCTCGATCGGAACGGCCCGGTCGAGCAGCCCGTCGGGCGCCGCGGCACCGGCGAAGTAGCCGTCGCGGTGGTGGTCGAGAACGGGCCCCTTGTGGGACTCGGGTACGACCATGAGGCAGCCGTTCTCGAGCATCATGTCGTCGATCGCCACACCGACAGCCAGCACGTCGTCGTTGGTGTGGGGATAGAAGGCCCAGTCCTGGTGCCACTCGACCGGGCTGCCGTACTCCGGCGACTTCAGGTTGAGCTTGGTCGTCTTGTAGCGGATCGCCGGGCCGATCAGCTGGCCCACGAGGTCGAGGATGCGGTCGTTGCGAAGCACCCGGTCGTACGCCTCGTGCTGCTTGTCGGGCGACTTCAGCCGCCGCAGCCTGGGCTGCTCGGCGGTGTGGCCGGGCTCGAGGTCGAACACGTCGGTGTGCGCGGAGACCTGCCGTGACTGCTCCACGAACGCGTCGGTGACCGCCTGCAGCTCGGCCACCTCGTCGGCGGTCAGGACGTTCTCGACGGCGAGGTAGCCGCGGTCGTGGTACCTCGCGACGTCGTCCTCACTGAGCTTGGCCGCCGTCGCCGGCGTCGCCGGGTTCCGTTCCTGGGTCGTCATGTGTCCTTCCTCCTCCTGGTCAGGTTCCGGTTCCTGCCTTGCGCACCCGCCGGTCGACATGCTGTTCCATCCGGCGGACCGCACGGGAGAGGTCGCCTCCCTCCAGCGCGGCGAGGATGGCGACGTGCTCGGCGTGCAGCGACCGCCGGTCTCCGGGCGCCACGCCGTAGCCGCTCCACGCGGTGACCCACGCCTGGTGCACCCATTTCTGCGTACGTACGAGCAGCGGGTTCCCCGTCGCCCGCGCGAGCGCCGCCTCGAACCGCAGGTCGAGGCTGCCCTGGTCGGTGTCCTCCCCGGCGAGCTCCGCGGCCGCCCGGTCGAGGAACTCGCGGACCGGTGCGAGGTCGGCGTGGTCCTGCCGGCAGACGGCGGTGACGACCCGCGTCTCGATCGCCGCGCGGACGTCCGTGAGCCACTGCAGGGTGGTGACGCCGGGCTCGACGTCGGCCAGCAACTGCGCGGCGGGGAGCGTCCCGTCGGGGTCGACGACGTACGCGCCGGAGTTGCGCCGGATCTCGAGCTTGCCCATGCTCTCCAACGCACGCAGCGCCTCCCGGACCGACACCCTGCTGACCTGCAGCTGCTCGGCCAGCTCGCGTTCGGACCGCAGCCGATCGCCGGGTTGTGAACGGGAGACCAGCCGGTCCAGCTGCTGGAAGACCTCGCGGTAGACGTGGACCTGTTTGATCGGCAGCAGCCGGAACGACCCACGCTCGGCATCGTTCGCGTCTGCGTTCGCGTCGTCGGCGTTCATGTCCGCATCGTTCGCGCTTGCGTCGTTCGATCTGGGCACCGGCCTCACCGCTCCACCCGTTCGGCGGTCCTCGCGCGGACCGGCGGTGTGCCCACGGTCTGTCCGGGCTCGGCGAGGATGTCCGCCCGGTAGGTCTCCGGACCCCAGAGGACGGCGGCAACGGTGATGCCCGCCAGCAGCACCATGTAGCCGGCGACCAGCCAGGGCGCTCCGCCCGCCCAGACCAGCAGCAGGCTGGCGAGGAACGGCGCGGGTCCACCGGCGAGGATCGAACCCAGCTCGCGGGCGAACGCGAACCCGCTGTACCGCACCCGGGGAGCGAACAACTCGGTGAAGTACGCCGCCTGCGGACCGAACATGCCGGCGACCCCGATCCCGACGGCGGCCGCCATCGCGAAGATCACCAGTGGCGTACTCCTCGTGTCGAGCAGCAGGAAGTACGGGAACGCGAACAGCACGCAGAACGCCGCCGCACCCGCGTAGACCGGTCGCCGGCCGATCCGGTCGGACAGGACCGACCACACCGGCACCATCACGAACTGCGCGCAGGTCGCGATCGTCACCGCCACCAACGCGGTGGTCTTGGAGTAGTGGAGCTGGTCGCTCAGGTAGCTGATGCTCCAGGTGGGGAAGAGATAGCCCAGGCCGTTCTCGGCGAACCGCGCACCGATCACCACGACGAAGCTGCGCGGCTGCGTGACGAGGGCGTGCTTGAACGGCATCCGCAGCACGTCCCTCCGCTCCTTGGCGGCGGCGAACACCGGCGTCTCGTCCAGGTGCAGCCGAAGGTAGAGGCCGACGACGACCAGCACCAGGCTGATCCAGAACGGCACCCGCCAACCCCACGACAGGAAGTCCCGCTCCGGCAGCGTCGAGACGAGCGCGAACACGCCGGCCGCCATCAGCGTGCCGAGCGACACGCCCATCGGGGACCAGCTGCCGAACCAGCCGCGGCGGCCGGGCGGCGCGTGCTCGACGGCGTAGATGACGGCGCCGGAGTACTCCGCACCGGCACCGAATCCCTGCACGAGTCTCAACACCACAAGGAGGATCGGTGCCGCGATGCCGATCGAGCCGTACGACGGGAGGAAGCCGATCAGGAACGTCGCGCCGCCCACGAGCAGAAGGGTGGCGACCAGGACGTTCTTGCGCCCGATGCGGTCACCCAGGTGGCCGAAGAACAGTCCGCCGAACGGCCGGGCGAAGAACCCGACACCGAACGTCGCGAACGCGATGAGCGTGCCGGCCGCGGGTTCCAGGTCGGGGAAGAACACCGTGTTGAAGACCACCGCGGCCGCGGTGCCGTAGACGAAGAAGTCGTACCACTCCAGGCACGAGCCGATCCCGGACGCGAACGCCACCCGCGCCAGCGACGGTGCCCGGTCCCGCGGCCTCGACGATGCCGTCGACGATCCGGAAGGAGGAGGTCCGGCATCCTCGTGCGTTCGCCGCTCCGACATGTCGATCCTTTCCGCGCTGTGGGACGCGCCGCGATTGGACTGACCACAGTCCAGTCGACACAGCACGGGAGAAGGCGTCAAGGGGATCGGCCTGGCCGGAAGGTGTCGGCCCGACGCGACGACGTCGACCGGTGGGGTGTACGTCGGCGCGGGTGTGCTCGACCTCGCGCCGGAAGGTGTCGGCCCTTACGGGCCGTTCAGGTGGTGGGTGGGACGATCCACACGTCGTCGGGCACTCGTCGTTCGAGCGCCTTGACGCTGGCACCCAGCGCACGATCCGTGCCGTCCCACACCACCAGCGCGCCGTCGGCCTGCGCGGCCAGCCAGTCGTCACGACGTCCGATCGCGATCCCGGCGGCCTGCTTGGTCCTCGGCTTGTCGGCGGACACGGTGAGCGTGTCGACGGCACCGTCGACCAGCCGACGGTACGCCGCCCGCGTCGCGTCGGGCCAGATCTTGTCGGGATCGGGGAACGCGAGGACGGCGACGTACGGCACACCCGCCTGCGCGGCCGCCTCGGCGCCCACCTGTTCCGCACCGAGCCCGAGTCCGGTGAGCACCACGAGGTCGGGGTGGACGGCCCGCAGCCCGGCGAGAATCTCGGCCAGCTTGCCGCGCACGGCCGCGCGGACGGGGTTCTCGTCGTACCCGCCGAGTTGTGGCGGCCGGTGGCCCAGAACCACGACGCGGTGTCCGGTCGGCGCCACGGGTCCCGAGCCAGCACTCGTGCGGTTCTTCGGACTGTCCTCGCGCGGCGTCGGCTGGTCTGGTGCGCCCAGCTGGGTGGGCGGTTCGGACCCCGCTCTCGCGGTCTGCGTCCGTGCGGCCTCGACGGCCAGCCGGTCCACCAGGTCGTTCATCGGATCGTCCGAGTGGCCCTTCACCCACTGGAACGTGAGCGCACCCTTGCGGGCGTGGAACTCCTCGACGAGCGGCTTCCACAGGTCCTGGTTCGCGACCGGCTGGCGGGCTGAGTTGGTCCAGCCGCGACGTTCCCAGCCTTCGTACCACCGGTTCTTGAAGCAGTTCACGACGTACGTCGAGTCGCTGACGACGAGCAGCGGGTCCTCGTGGGCGCGCACGGCCTCCAGCGCCGCGGTGAGCTCCATCCGCTGGTTGGTCGTCTGCGGTTCGGGACCGCTCGCGAACGCACCACCGGGTACGGCCCACGCCCACCCGCCTGGTCCGCCCGGGTTGGAGAGGCACGCACCGTCCGTGTAGACCGTGACTGGCATCGGGTCAGCATGGCAGAGCGACGTCGACCGGCAGCCCGCAGGCCTGACCGCCGGCGACCGGCTCAACCCCGCTCAACCGGCTGGGTCGGAGTCAGCCCAGGTCAGTCGGAGCCGGACTCGGGCGGCGCCGGGCTCGATGTCGGGTTGGCGTCGGTCGGCGCGGGTGACGGACACGTCGGCGACGGTGTGGGGCTCGGCGTCGGGGTCGGCGTCGGACTCGGTGTCGTCGTGGGCGACGGGCACGTCGGTGTGGGAGTCGGCGACGGTGACGGCGACTCGGTGGGCGTGGGGGTCGGCGTCGGGGTCGGCGTTGGCGACGGCGAGTGCGTCGGTGTCGTCGAGTGTGTCGGTGTCGGCGAGGGCGAGTCCGGCGGCTCGGGCGAGGGCGAGTCCGGCGGCTTCGGCGGTTTCGGGGTCGGACCCGTCGGCCTGGGTGTGGGCGTCGTGCCCGTCGGCAACGGCG
The DNA here is from genome assembly GCA_963721745.1 of uncultured Actinomycetota bacterium. Classification (GTDB taxonomy): domain Bacteria; phylum Actinomycetota; class Actinomycetes; order Propionibacteriales; family Actinopolymorphaceae; genus Thermasporomyces. Next base: position 874,588 of record CAVRKO010000015.1, read on the forward strand.
TCGGGGACGGCGTGTCGTGCGACTGGGGCGGATCCTCGGACTCGATGTCCTCGAGCGGGCCCGGGAGCCCCGGCACCGGCGGCATCGAACCCAGCGGCGGCGGCTCGGGCCCGCGGCCCACCGGGCCGGTCTCGCCCGGAACCGACCGTACGCCGTCGCGGTAGGACGCGCCCCACGAGAGGACCGAACGCAGGTACGCACCGGACGGGTTGTAGCGCAGGATCGCCCGCGAAAGCCCGGCCGGCGTCGCCAGGTCGGCCGATCCCGCGCAGAGGTAGCGCCCGGCCGCGAGCGACGCGTCGAAGATGTTGTGCGGGTCGCGCCGGCCGTCGCCGTTGCCGTCGGACGCCCAACCGTTCCACGTCCCCGGCAGGAACTGCATCGGCCCGACCGCCCGGTCGTAGGACGCGTCGCCGTCGAGCCGGCCGTTGTCGGAGTCCCTGATGACGGCGGTGTGGGCCAGCGAGCCGTCGAGTCGTGGGCCGAGGATCTGGCCGTTCGTACGACCGGTCGCGTCGATCCGGCCGCCGCGGGCATGACCGGACTCGATCTTCCCGATCCCCGCGAGCAGCCACCACGGCAGATGACAACCGGGATCGGTGCGCGCCAGCGAGTCGGCGGCCCGGCGGTAGGCGGCGATGACGCCCGACGGGATCCCGAGTACGCCGGGACCGGCGGTGGCGGCGCCCTTGATGCGGTGCTCGAGCACGGCCGCGGCGGCCTGCTCGGCGACCCGCGGCTCGATGGGCGCGGCGGGGATCTGGGAGACCCCACTTCCGAACGACTGACGCACCAGGTGATCCTGCGGCGGCCCGGCGAGCATCGTGCGCGGCGCCCAGGCAATGGTGCCGGCGAGACCCACCGACGCCACGACTCCGAGGCAGAAGATACGGACGAACGTGAACGGCGCCGACGGACGAACCCGGCCCCCACGCATACGCGCCACCCCCAGCTCTCGACGTTCGTCCGGTCGTACGCGGGTCGCGCGGCTGCCGGAGATCGTCGCCCCGGTCAACGTAGCGCAGGATCGCGCGGGACTTCGAGGTGCGTTCGGGCACGACCGGAGCCGGTCAGAGCAGCTCAGAGCCGGTCAGCGGGGGCAGCTCAGCGTCGGCCAGCGGGTTCGGTCGGGGCGTCCGCGAGGTCGGTGGCGAGGTCGTGGAGTCGCGACAGGACCTCGTCGATCCGTTCGGGCTCGTGCCGCAGTTTGAACGGCACGATGAAGAAGGCCGCGGCGGCGGCGCACACCGCGAGCACCCCCCGCCCGGCGACAGCGTCGCCTGCTCGCAGGACCAGGCGGGTCACCTCGCGGCCGTAGTCCTCGACGTACGCCTCTCGCAGCAGGCAGGCGTAGTCGACGGCGCGGGTTCCGTTGCCGAGCGTCTCGATGTCGATGACGCCGCTCACCCGGCCCTCGTGGAGCACGATGTTGCAGCTGTTGAAGTCGCCGTGCACCAGGTCGCCGCGAGGCAGGTCGACCGGTCCGTACGACGCGACGAGCCGGTCGAAGTGGCCCAGCAGTGCCTGGCCGGGAGCGCCGAGATCGTGCAGGGCTCTCCGGCAGCCGCCCGGCCCGTCGTCGGCCGCGGTGGCGAGGACCTGTCGCGACCAGTCCCGCGCGGGATCGGGGTCGCGGTGGGCGTCGGGGTACGGCCCGAGGCCCGCCTGCCGTTCGAGGACGTCGATCAGGAGGGTCGCCTTCTCGGGTGTCAGGGGGGTCGACGCGGCGCCGTCAACGACGTCCTGGACGTGGTAGGCGTACCCGGTCGCGGTAACGCCGGCCGCGCGCCAGGCAGGTGTCGGATAGCCGGCCGTACGGATTGCCTGGACGGCGGCGGCCAACTGACGCACGTGCGGCGCCGAACCGTTCGGGCTGCACTTCAGGACGCCGCGCCGACCGTCGGGGTCCGACACCAGCCACGCACCACTCTGGAGGCCGCCGTCACAGCGGCCGCGGACCGTGAACCGGAGCCCGTGGGCCAGGTTCAGGTCCGCGACCACATGGCGTGCGACGTCCAGGTCGGGCGCGTGCGTGTTCAGGATGCCGTCCGTTCCGACTCGCGCTCTGCGTGGCAATCTGCCTGCGACTCCGACGGCGAGCCCATGTGCATCAGCTCCCAGACGTGGCCGTCGAGGTCCTGGAAGCTTGCGCCGTACATCGGTCCGATCTCGATGATCGGCCGGCACGGCTTCCCGCCCGACGCGAGGGCCCTCGACAGGATGTCGTCGACCTGCTGCCGGCTCTCGGCCGACAGGCAGGTGATGACCTCCGTCGACGTGCCGTCGTTGATCTCGCCGTTGATGAACTCCTTGAACCGCTCGTGGTCGAGCAGCATCACGAAGATGTTCGCGTCGACCACCATGCAGGTGCACGACTCGTCGGAGAACTGCGGGTTGAGCGTGAACCCCAGCCCGTGGAAGAAGGCCGTGGACGCCTTCACGTTGTTGACCGGCAGGTTCACGAAGATGAGACGCATGCTGCTTCCTCCCTGATAAGGCGAGCGTGCGAGCGGAATGCGTACCCGTCACCGTCGCAGGCTGTCGACGACCGCCTTGGTGCGGTCCCGGCGGGCCCACGCGAGGAGCACGAACACGACGAACAGGCCCGCCGGCAGGACGGCCGTCGAGGGCCCACCGAGGAAGAGCACGGACGCCGTCGTGGCGCCGACCATCACCGCGGCGAGTCCAGCGGCCGCGAGCCCGCACAGTCGCGGGACGAGGAGACCGACCGCGCCGGCGAGTTCGAGGATGCCGGTGAGGTAGCGCAGCCACTGGCCGAACCCGATCTGGTCGTACATCTCGACCATCACCTGCTGGCCGGCGAGTTTGGAAAGTGCGCCGGAGACGTAGAAGGCGGCCAGGAGGACCTGGACGACCCAGAGGGAGATGTTCAGGACGCGCTTGCGGGTGGCGGTGGGAGCGGTGGTCTGGAGCTGGGTGGCGGTCATGGTGGACTACCTTTCGGTTGAGTGTCGCAGGAGTGGTCTCGCCGGTATGGACTCGGGAGCCGCGGGGAAGTCATCGATGCGGCGCCGAAGAAATCGGCAGAAAATAGTCAGGCGCACGGCGATGAGTTCTGAAGATCCGCGGGGTCTGTACCACGAGGTTGCGTCCGCGGGACGCAGGAGAGGCGCCGGCCCGAACCGGCCACCGGGGCGCAGAACGGCCCGAGGCGAGATGGAGAGGCCATGACCATATCCGACAACTCGGTTGATGCGGACTTCCTGCGTCAGGCCGACCCTTTCCGGCGTGAGCTGCTCGCACACTGCTACCGGATGCTCGGCTCCGTGCACGACGCCGAGGATCTCGTGCAGGAGACCTATCTGCGCGCGTGGCGCTCGTACCACGGCTTCGAGGGCCGGTCGTCACTCCGCACCTGGCTGCACCGGATCGCCACCCGCGCGTGCCTCACCGCTCTGGAGAGCCGCGGCAAGCGGCCCCTGCCCACCGGTCTCGGCGGGCCCAGCTCCGACCCCTCCGACACCCTGGTCCAACAGGCCGAGGTGCCGTGGCTCGAGCCCATCCCGGACTCCATGGTCGGTTCCGACCCCAACGATCCCGCCGCGATCGTCGACAACCGCGCGAGCGTCCGGCTGGCGCTCATCGCCGCCCTGCAGCACCTGCCGCCCCGGCAGCGGGCCGTCCTCATCCTGCGGGACGTCCTGCAGTGGCGGGCGGCCGAGGTCGCCGAGGTCCTCGACACCACCACCACCGCGGTCAACAGCATCCTGCAGCGGGCCCGCGCCCAACTCGACGAGGTCACGCCGGACGAGGACCAGATCGTCGAGCCCACCTCCGCCGACCAGCGCGCGCTGCTCGACCGCTACGTCGATGCGTTCGAACGCAAGGACGTCCAGGCCATCGTGAAGCTCTTCACCGCGGACGCGGTGTGGGAGATGCCGCCGTTCACCGGTTGGTACCAGGGCCCCGAGGACATCACCCGACTCATCGCGACCCAGTGCCCCGCCGACGGGCCCGGCGCCATGAAGCTGGTGCCCACCTCGGCGAACGGGCAGCCCGCGTTTGGGCTCTACATGCGCGAGGGCGACGTCTACAAGCCGTTCAACCTCCCGGTCCTGACGATCACCCCGGAGGGCGTTTCGCACGTCGCGTGCTTCTTCGACCTGGAGCTGTTCAAGACGTTCGGCCTGCCCGAGTCGATTCCGGTCGCGGGCTGACGGGGCCGATCATGACCGACAGGTGCGCGGAGGCCGCGCTGGTCGCCGGGATCGGGCTGCTCGAACGTGCGGTCCACTTCCTGCTCGGCAGCCTCGGTGGCCTCGGCACCGTCACGGCGGCAGGGCTGTCCGCGCCCACCCCGTGCGGCGAGTGGGACCTCCGCGCGCTGCTCGGTCACGTCGACGACTCTCTCGTCGCCCTGCACGAGGCGATCGACCTCGGATGTGTCGGGGTCGAGGCGGCCTCGCCCGAGTCGGGGTCTGCCGATCCGGTCGTACGCGTCCGCGGCCATGCCACCCGCCTGATCGGTGCCTGGGCCAACGCCGGCCCCGACCGGCAGGCAGTCGCCATCGGGGACGCCTCGCTGACCACCGGCATCGTGAGCGGTGCGGGGGCCGTCGAGATCGCCGTGCACGGGTGGGATGTCGCGCAGGCCCAGGGGTGGGACCGCCCCGTCCCGGCGGCACTGGCCGAGGAACTGCTGGACCTGCTGCCGCTGTTCGTCGCCGGCGACGACCGCCGCGGGCTCTTCGGGCCGCAGGTCGCGACGCCGAAGGCGGCGAGCCCTGGTGACCGGCTGGTCGCGTTCCTGGGCCGGCACCCGCACCCGTACCTCGCGGCCCGCCGTCAGTTTCCTGCGTCGCGGCGGCCGGGCGGGACATGAGCCGGCGCCGATTGTCGACGTACGGCGGCAGCCGTTAGGGACTTCGGTCAGGGACGGCCGTGAGGACGGCCGCACTCGCTAGGAACGGCCGTTGGCTGCCGGCGGCTCGGCCATCCGGTTCAGCCCGAACGTGTCGGTGCCGCTGACCACCACGCAGGCGTGGCCCGGGAACAGCGGCGGGGCGTCCTGGTCGAGGAGGGCGACGAATGGGACCGTGTACCTCGCCGAGAGTCCCATCCTCCGCCGGTCGGAACGATTCGTGTGCGAGTGGTGCAGCATGCGTTCGTTGAAGAGGAAGAACTCACCTGGTCGCAGCACCATGTCGACCGCGGCGCTCGTGTCGACGAGCGCGGGATCGGCCTCCTCGCCGAACGCCATGCCGTCGCGGGACGGTACGTGTCGGAGCACCTCCCGGTGGGACCCCGGGATGAGTTGGACGCAGGAGTTCTCGACGGTCACCTCGTCGACCGCCATCCAGATCGAGATGTTGAGCGGGGGCTCGATCGGCCAGAAGTTCGCGTCCTGGTGCCAGGGGATCTCCTTGCCGCCGGGCTCCTTGCTGAAGAAGTACGTCGCCCAGACGACGATGTCGTCCCCGATCAGGCTGCGGACCCGTCCGACGATCTCCGGTGCCGCGATCAGGTCGTGGACGAACCGGTGGTCGAGGTGCCGCGACTGCAGCGGGTTCCTGGGGTTCCGGCCGGTAGTGGTGAGGACCTCGTCCTCGATCCGGCGACGGATGCCCGCCATCTCCTCGACGGACATGGCGGTGAACGGGCCGAGATAGCCCTGGTGGTGGAAGGCACGCACCTCGGAGTGGCTGAGGGTGGTGACGGGCGCGGCGGACGACACGGACGACGTGGCACTCGGCATGTGCTCGATGGTGCCTGGTTCGGCAACCTCGTTCCATGCCCTCACTCGTGGAACGTTTTGCATCGGATCGGTGTGTGAGAATCGCTCGATGACGCGGTGGCAGCGGGAGTGGCTCGACCTCATGACGTCCGAGGGCGACCGGCTGGTGCGGAACCCGTTCGCGTACGACCGGCTCACCGGTGACTGGTCGATCAACTTTCCGAACGGTCTGCCCGAACACCTCGTCTATCTCGTCGTGGCCGGGTCCGCGGTCGGCGCGGTCGCGGGTGAACGCGTCGACCTGCTGCCGGGCACGCTCTTCTGGCTGCGCCCCAGACGGCCGTTCCACTTGCATGCAGGCGTGGATTCGGGACTCACGTTGTACCGCCTACGGATCTCGACGTCCGCGCCCGGTTGGCCGGAGGGCCTGCTCACCCTTCCCGACGCGTGGGACCTGCGCGGCACGTTCGACGCGCTCATCATCGAACTGTCCGGTGCGCTTCCGTTCCGGGCGGAACGCCTTCGTGCCCTTCTGGTGGTCCTGTTCTCCGGGATCTTCCGGGCCACCGCGGCGCACCCGAGGACACCGCCTCTCGATGCCGACCAGCGGGCCGCGTTGGAGTCGTACGTCGACGCGCGGCTGCACCACCGGCTGGGTGCGGCCGATCTCGCGCAGGTCGTCGGCCTGAGCGAGGACTACTTCGTACGGCGGTTCCGGCAGACGTTCGGCGTCGCCCCGCGATCGTGGCTCGTACGGCGCCGAATCCAGGCGGCGATGCTGCGGTTGGACGACTCGACGCAACCCGTCGGCGCCGTCGCGCGGGACTTCGGCTATCCGGACGTCTTCCTGTTCAGTCGACAGTTCAAGAGCGTGACCGGTGTGTCGCCACGCAGTTGGCGCGAACGAGGATCCAAGCTGCGCTGACCATTCGAGCAACCGCGAATGGGATGAGAAAGTCCAAGAGTGGACGACGCGGCGCATGGATTTCGTTGACGATGCGCTTCGCGCATCCTAGGTTCCCACCATGCACAAGGCGGCAACCGTTGGTCATCCTGGTCCCATCGGGAGCCAGGCACTGATGCGCGGGCTCGCCACGTTGCGGCTACTCGTCGACGAGGGCCGACCGATGTCGCCGACCGAACTCGCCGCGCAGGTGGGTCTGCACCAGAGCTCGGTGTCGCGGATCCTGTCGACGCTCGCCGCCGCGGGTTACGTCCGCAAGGTTGCCAAGCGGCGGTTCGAGCCGGACTTCGGTGTCCTCGCACTCTCGTCCGCGGTCACCAACTTCCCACTCGTCCACAAGCCCAGGGCCGCAGTCGCCGCCGCCGCCGCGAGGTGTCGCGGCTGCCTCGTCACCCTGGCGATCCTGTGGCGTGGTCAGATCCTCTACTTCGTCCGCACGATCGACGGCTACAACATCGTCGACTTCTGGGGAGGGGACTTTCCTCTGCACCAGTCGGCACCGGCCATGCGGATGCTGCTCGACCTTCCGGAGGCGGACGCTCTCGAGACGCTGGCCGGGTCGAGGGCGCGGCACGGCTGGGAGTGCCGGACCCCCGTGACACCCACCTCCGAGACCGAAGCGCTCCGCCGTGCACGGGACCTGCTCGACGACGACATCCTCATCCTCGACGACTGGCGTGAAGAGGGCAGGTTCGCCGCCGCCATCCCCATCGACTATCCAGCGGACTATCCCGTCGCACTCGCCATCGCCGGCCAGCGCGCCGTCACCTCGGACGAACAGGTGCGACTCTGGCTCCTCCAGGTCCGGCGCGCCGTCGAGAAGTCGCTCCAGTAGCTGTCAAGACACCAGCATGGCAAGCCCGCAACCGCCGCACGCCCACCTCGCGACCTCCGGGAGTAACGATCATGAGCGCAGGACCACCAGCGCACGCCGCCCTCGACCGCCGCGCCGTACTGAGAGGGCTTGCGGGCGTCGGCACGCTGGGCCTTCTCGCCGGCTGCGGTGGAACGAACGCCAAGGACCAACCGGCATCCGGGACGGGCGGCGGGTCCGCCGGCGAGGCCGAGTCGGGAACGCTCAACGTCTGGGGTGGCGTCCCACCCGAGAGCGGGCCCGACGACATGTTCGCCGCGTTCATGAAGGAGTACCCCAAGATCAAGGTCACGTACACCCGTTACGTCAACGACGACCCAGGCAACCTCAAGGTCGACACGTCCCTACAGGGCGGCGTGCCGATCGACGTGATCGTGTCCTACGGCGCGCCCGCGGTGACCAAGCGCGCCACTGCGGGTCTGCTGGTCGACCTCACCGACCGGATCGCAGCCGAGAGCGCGTTGTCGAAGTTCAACCCCGGCAAGGGAACCGCCAACTACGTCTACGACGGCAAGGTCTACACCGTCCCGATGGTCGTCAACCCGGTGACGGTGATGATCAACCAGTCGATGCTGGACGCCAGGAAGATCACGATCCCCGACAACTGGACGCACGAGGAGTTCAGGGAGATCGCCAAGGAACTATCCGGCAAGGGCGTCTGGGGCACGTTCGACACGCCACCGCTGGCGCGTCAGGAACTCGGGCAGGACTTCCTGTACAAGAACGGTGGGACGGAGTCCAACTACGACCATCCGGCCTTCGCCAAGGGCGCGCAACTCCGGGTTGACATGATCGGCGAGAAGTCGGCGATCCCGATGACGGAAATCCTGGCGCAGAAGCTGCAGGTGTACTCGCAGGCGCCGTTCCTCACCGGCAAGGTCGGCATGCTCATCAACCAGCCGTTCCTGCTGCGCTACATCACCGACACCAAGGAGTTCCCGCACGATTTCAGGACCACGCTCAAGCCGCTGCCCGTTGCCGAGAAGGGCAAGGAGTACTGGAACTCCGGGCAGTACGGCGACCACGTGGCGATCACCAAGAGCTCGCAGCACGCCGAGGCCGCGTGGACCCTGATCAAGTGGTGGGCCACCGAGGGTGGACAGTACATGGTGCGGGGCGGGCGCTATCCCATCCTGCGCGAGAACCTCGACGTCGACTCGATGGTGAAGTCGACGGTCGGCCCCGAGGGCGAACGGCTGTTCGACGTGGAGTCCGTCCGGACCGCGCTGTTCGACGAGACGGTGAAGGTCCCGATCGACACGATCCAGACGGCCGCCGTCGAGATGACCACGATCATGTCCGCGCTGGACCAGCAGGTCTACATGGGAAAGATCTCCGTGGCGAAGTGGGCGAGCGAGGCCAAGCGCCGCTGCGACGCCGCGATCGCCAAGGCGGGCTGATGGCAACTGCCCCGGCGCCGGTGGTGCCCTCGACCGGGACGCCGCGGCGGGCGGACCCGGGAGCGAGGCGTGGGCCGACGGGCCCCGGCCGAACCAGTCGCCTCGTCCCGTTGGCGTTCATCGCCCCGAACCTGCTCGGGCTGCTCGCCTTCACCCTCGTTCCCGTACTCTCCGGCCTGGCGATCTCGTTCACCAACTGGAACGTCGTCTCGGGCATCGACGGGATCCAGTACGCCGGGGTCACGAACTTCACCAACCTGTTCGCCGACATCGACTTCTGGAAGGCACTCGGGCGCACGCTCTTCTACGCCGGCTTCGGTGTGTCGCTCTCGATCGCATTCGGCCTGCTCCTCGCGTTGGGACTGAACCAACCGGTCGTCGGGCGTGGGCTCCTGCGGGCGGTGTTCTTCGTTCCCAGCATGGTCAACGCGGTCGCGATCGGCATGGTCTGGCTGCTCGTCCTCAACCCCACCTCGGGGCTGCTCAACCGCGCACTCGGGTTTCTCGGTATCGACGAACCGCCCACCTGGCTGGTGTCGGAGACGTGGGCGCTGCCAGCCCTGGTCCTGATCCACGTCTGGGCGGCGATGGGCTACACGGCGGTGATCTACCTGGCGGCGTTGCAGGACATGCCGCAGGACCTCTACGAGGCGGCGATGGTCGACGGTGCCAACCTGTGGCGCCGGTTCACGACGGTGACGTGGCCGGGGCTGATGCCGACGACGACGTTCCTCGCGATCACGTCGCTGATCGGGACGTCGCAGGGATTCGGGCTGATCGCGTTCCTCACCCAGGGCGGTCCGGGCGACTCCTCGACGACCGTGTTGGCCTATTACATGTACCAGAACGGCTTCCAGTACTACAAGTTCGGCTATGCCGCGGCGATCGGCGTCGTCACGTTCGTCGGTGTGCTCGCCCTGACGATGCTGATGTGGCGCTACCAGCGCGGGCGGGGGCTCTACACATGACGGGTTTCGTGGGGAGCGTACGGCAGCGACCGCGCCGCCGGGTCACGCCGTCGCAGTGGGTGCTCAGCATCGTGCTGTGGTTGGTCGCCGTCCTGTTCGCGTTGCCCTTCCTGTGGATGGTCTCCTCGTCACTGAAGCGCAACATCGACGTGTTCGCGATCCCGGCCAGGTGGATACCCGACCCGGTGCGGTGGGCGAACTACTACGAGGTGTGGCTGGGCGAGAGCTCACTCTTCCGCTACTTCGGCAACTCGCTCGTCGTCGCGGTGGTGAGTGTCCTCGGCGAGCTCCTCACGTCGTCACTCGCGGGCTACGCCTTCGCCCGGTTGAGCTTTCGGGGCCGCGATCGGATCTTCCTGCTCTACATCGCGACGTCCATCGTCCCGGTCCAGCTGCTGCTGGTGCCGAGGTTCATGTTCTTCCGGGGCCTGGGCCTCTACGACACCCTGTGGGCTCTGATCCTGCCCGGCGTGTTCACCGTGTTCGGCACGTTCCTCATGCGGCAGTACTTCTCCTCGCTGCCGGCCGAGCTCGGTGAGGCGGCCCGGATCGACGGCGCGAACGAGTGGCAGATCTACTGGCGGGTGTATCTCCCGTTGGCCCGGCCGATCCTCGCCGCCCTTGCCATCCTCGGTTTCGTCGGCTCCTGGAACTCCTACGAGACCCCGCTCATCATGCTGTCGACCGAGGGCAACTACACGCTGCCGCTCGGCCTGACGAGGTTCGTCGACGCCGACGGCGGCCTGTCCGCCGGCCTGGCCATGGCGGGAGCCACCTCGTCCATCGTTCCGATGGTGATCGTGTTCCTGATCTTCCAGCGCCAGTTCCTGCAGGCGCTCAGCCACACCGGCCTCAAGTAGCCCGACGTCCACGAGGCTCGTACCACCGAAGAGAAAGGCGTCCGCCATGCGTGCACAGGAGATCGAGTCCGACATCACCGTCGTGGGAGGTGGCCTGGCCGGTGTGTGCGCGTCGATCGCGGCCGCCCGGCTCGGCAAGACCGTCTCGCTGATCAACAACCGCCCGGTCCTGGGTGGCAACTCCAGCAGCGAGGTGCGGGTCTGGGTGTGCGGCTCCACCGGACACGGCTCGAACCACAACGCCCGCGAGGGCGGCATCATGGGCGAGCTGTTCGTGGAGAACCAGTTCCGCAACCCCGAGGGCAACCCGTACTACTGGGATCTCGTGGTCCTCGAGGCCGTCCGCGCCGAGCCGAACATCCGCGTCTTCCTCAACACCGACGTGCGCGAGATCTTCGCGACGGGCCCGGCCGACAACCGGCGCATCTCCTCGGTCACCGGCTGGACGATGGGCTCGGAGATCACCACGGTGTTCCGTTCGCCGCTCTTCCTCGACTGCACCGGCGACGGCCTGGTCGGGCACCTGGCCGGAGCGGACTACCGCATCGGGCGCGAGGGACGCGAGGAGTACGGCGAGTCGTTCGCGCCCGAGGTGGCCGACGACCTGACGCTCGGCAGCACACTGCTGTTCTACACGAAGGACATGGGCCGGCCCTGCAAGTACGTACCGCCGAGCTTCGCCAAGGACATCACCAAGACGAGCATCCCCGAACGCCGGATCATCAAGGCCGGCGACAACGGCTGTGCGTACTGGTGGATCGAGTGGGGCGGCGAGCACGACATCGTCCACGACAACGAGATGATCCGGGACGAGCTCTGGTCGGCGATCTACGGCATCTGGGACTTCATCAAGAACTCCGGCAAGTTCGACGCGGACACGATGGCGTTGGAGTGGGTGGGAGCGCTGCCGGGCAAGCGGGAGTACCGCCGGTTCCTCGGCGACCACGTCCTGACCCAGAACGACATCATGGAGCAGCGCGAGTTCGCCGACCGGGTGGCCATCGGCGGCTGGTCGATCGACCTGCACCCGCCGCTCGGCATGTACGCCGAGGAGGCCGGGTCGAAGCATCGCCACGCCAAGGGTATCTACCACATCCCGTACCGGAGCCTGTACTCCCGCAACGTCGACAACCTCCTCCTCGCCGGCCGCGACATCTCCGCAAGCCATGTGGCGTTCGGCTCCACGAGGGTGATGGCCACGTGTGCCAACATCGGCGAAGGTGCCGGAACGGCGGCGGCCCTCTGCCATGAGCGCGGTGTCTCGCCGCGTCAACTCTCGGTTGCGCACTCCGACGAGCTCGTCCGTACCCTGCTGCGCCAGGACGCCTCGATCGTCGGGCTGGCGCTGGACGATCCGGAGGAGCTCGCCACGCGGGCGAGCGTCACGGCCTCGTCGACGCGTACCCGGATCGAGGTCGAGGCACCGGCGGACAGCTGGCCGTTGGACGCCGACCTGGGCTTCGTCATCCCGGTCGAGCCGCGCGTGGACGAGATCGAGCTGATGGTCGGCGCCCAGGCCGAGAGCCGGCTCGAGGTCGAGCTCTACGACCCGGTGGTCGGCCAGAACTACGTACCCGAACGACTCGTCGCGTCCGATGCCGTGGACGTCGGGGTGGGCGACAAGCAGTGGGTACGTCTGCGGCTGCCGTACGCGCCGGAGAAGGCGTCGAACGCGTTCGTGCGCGTCGTGGCGAACCCGGCGGTCTCGGTCTACCTCTCCGACGAGCAGACCCCGGGAATGCTGTGCTTCTCTCGGGTTCCGCCGCCGGACTCCGAGGTCCAGGAGCCGTCCCGCGAGTGGTCCGCGCGTCCGGTGCACCGTCGGGGCGTGTGCCTGCGGGTGAGTCCCGACACGGCGGCGTACGCACCCGACAAGGCGATCGACGGCTACGCGCGCCCGTACGCCGGGCCGCACGAGTGGGTGTCGGCACCGGTCGGTGACGTGCCGGCGTCGCTCACGCTGACTTGGCCCGAGTCCGTGCGGGTCGGCCAGGTCGACCTGACCTTCGACGACGACGTGAACGAGGACCTCATCAACCTGCACCACCACCGGACACCGTTCGAGGTGATGCCGAGCCTGGTCCGCGACTACCGGTTGGAGGCCCGGCAGGACGGCGCCTGGGTGGAGGTGGCGGCCGTGGTCGACAACCGCACCCGACACCATCGCCACTGCCTGGCCAAGCCGATCGACGTCGACGCCCTCCGGGTCGTCGTGTCGGCCACCAACGGCGACCCGAGTGCGCGGATCGTGTCCGTCCGGGCCTACCCAACCCGGACCGTTCACTAGGAAGGGCCTTTCTGGCCACGGCGGCGGATGGATCCGGCCATCCGCCGTCAGTACGTTCCGAGGAATGTCGGATCATGAGCGCACTCCTTTCGAGGACAGCGCACTCGCTGTCGTGAGAACCGGCCGGCGAACGCTCCTCACGGGTGGGTCACTGGCGTTGGCCGCCGCGTTCTTCGCGCATCGGCCCACCCGCGCGCACGCGTCCGTGTCATCGGAGACGGTGCGCGACTACCCGTTCCTGCTGGGCATCGCGTCCGGCGACCCGTTGCCGGACGGCGTGGTGCTGTGGACACGACTTGCACCGCGGCCGTTCGAACCGTTCGGCGGACTCGACGGACATGCGCGACCTGTGCAGTGGCAGGTGGCAACGGATCCGCGTTTCCACCGGATCGTGCGCGACGGGACGGCGTATGCGCATCCTGAGTTCGCCCACTCCGTCCACGTCGACGTGCGTGGGCTCGCGCCGGCGACGGAGTACTTCTACCGGTTCCGCTCCGGTCCGCACGTGAGTGAGGTCGGGCGGACGAAGACGGCACCGCGACCGGGCACCGCCGCGTCGAGCCTCGACCTCGTCGTCGCGTCCTGCCAGTCCTGGGGCGGCGGGTTCTACCACGCGTGGCGGGACGCGGCGGCGCAACCGGCGGACGCGGTGCTGTTCCTCGGTGACTACATCTACGAGTACGTGGTGCGCGAGGGTGGCGTGCGGCCAGTGCCACCGGGCCTTCCCGACGACTTCGAGCGCGAGACCGACACGCTGGAACGGTTCCGGCTGCAGTACGCGTTGTACAAGACCGATCCGGACCTGATCGAGGCACACCGGGTGGCTCCGTGGATCGTGACGTGGGACGACCACGACGTCTACAACGACTACGCGGGCAGCTATCTCCCCGGCGTGCCCGAGGAGGAGTTCCTCGTCCGGCGGGCCAATGCGTACCGCGCGTTCTGGGAGCACCTGCCGTTGCGGTTGGCGCAGCGGCCGGCGCCCGACGGTGCCACCCGCCTGCACCGCCGGCTCACGTTCGGCGACCTGGCACAGTTCAGCGTCCTCGACGCCCGGCAGTTCCGTTCGCGACAGGTTCCGGGGAGCACGATCCCTGAGTCCCCGGAGCGTCGCGACCCGTCCCGGACCATGCTGGGTTCGGACCAGGAGGCGTGGCTGGTCGACGGACTCCCGCGATCCCGCACGATCTGGAACGTCGTGGCCCAGTCGGTGTTGTTCGGTCTGCTCGACATCGACCCCACCTCCGACCGGTTGTTCTCGGCCGGAGGGTGGGACGGCTACCAGGCCTCGCAGCAGCGGATCATCGACACGGTGGTGGAGCGGAACGTACCGAACTTCGTGGTTCTCACGGGCGATGTCCACCGCAACTACGATCTCGACCTCCTCGCGAACTTCGACGATCCGGCGTCCCGGACCATCGGCGTCGAGTTCGCGGGCACGTCGATCAGCAGCGGTGGCGACGGCGTCGACTTCAACGACTCGTTGCAGGTGCGGCTGGACGCCAACCCGCACCTGAAGTTCGCCAACCTCCAGCGTGGGTACCTGCGCTGTCAGGTCGACCGGCAGGCGTGGACGACCACCCTTCGCGTACTCGACAAGGTGAGCACCACGGCGCACTCGGTGTCGACGCGCGCTGTCTTCCGGGTGGAGGCGGGAAACCCCGGCCTGATCCGGCTCTGACGGTCGCCGCCCGATCGCGGCTCGATAACCGGTCCAGGAAAGGGGCCGCTCCCCGTTCGGCGTGGGTTGCGATGGAGCGGGCTCACAGTCATTCCGGTTCGTGTCGGGCGAGAACCTGGCTGAGCAGGCGGGTCAGAGTCCGCCGCTCCTCGGCCGACAGCGGTTCGAGCAGGTCGTCCTGCACCTGGTCGAGCAGCCCGTCCATGCGCCGCAACTGCCGGACCCCAGCCCTGGTGAGGCTCACCTTGTTGCGCCGTCCATGGTCCGGGTCCGGCGTCCTGTCGACGAAGCCCTGCTCGACAAGCTCGTTGACCGCCGCAACGACGTCGCTGCGGTCGATTCGGGCCCGGCGGCCGAGCTGTGCCTGGCTCGCGGGCCCGAACTCGTGCAGTGCGGCCAGGATGCAGTAGTGGTACCCGCGCGCCCCCGCAGCGGTGAAACCGTCGAACACCAGCCGGCGGGCGTGCACGGCCAGCTGGGTGATCAGCCAACTCGGCTTCACCGCCAGACGCTGCGGGATCTCGTCCATGACGGCCACCCTATCGATGTTGGCCAGACCAACACTGGCGGATAGTGTTGGTGTCACTAATGTTGGAACAACCATCAAAGGAGACGTCGTGTCCGCTACTACCCGGACCGCCGACCGCGTCGAGGTCGCCGACCTGTTCGCCAGCCTGGCCGACCTGCTGGACGAGGGCCGCCACGACGACGCTCACCGCATCTACCACGCCGACGTCGTGGTTCGCTCGCCACGCGGCGGCGAGCTGTCCGGCCTCGACGAGGTGACCACCTACCTGAAGCGGAGCCAGGTCGAGGGAGAGCACACCCAACACGTGCACGGTGACGTGCTGGTGCAGGTTGACGGCGACCGCGCGAAGGCCACCGCGAACCAGCTCGTGTACTTCTACCGCAACGGCGCACCACCCCACCGGACCAGCGGCCTGCGCACGGCCCGCACCGCCGTGCGGACCCCCGCGGGCTGGCGATTCAGCGAAATGCACATCACGCTCGTCTGGATGAGTGACGCGGTCGGTCAGGCCCAGGCCGCAGCCTCCACCGCGCGGCAGGCCGATGCGACCCCGCCTACCTGACGACGGACCTGCCGACGGCATCGCCGACACCCACGGCGCGGCTGGTTTGCCGATCGCGGGTTCGTCAGAGCGAGTCGATGGGTCCGTGGGCAGGAAGCGAGGGAGTCACCGGGGTCAGGTCCTTCGTGAGCTCGTAGAACGGATGGAACCGCCCCGCCGGCTCGACACCCACCAGGGTCTCGCCCTGCCAGTGCCCGGTCAGCTGGTCCTCGAGTCCGGGCGCGCCCACGGTGTAGTCGGCCGTCCGTTCGGGCAGGTCGTACTCCACCAACACGCACACGTCCCGTGCCGCCGGGAACACCACGTAGCCGTCACGGGCCTCCATCGTCGGTGGGTGGTTGAGCGGGACGGCCGCGGCGTGGACGACCGCATTCCGTACCCCCGTGGGCAGGCGGACACCGACCTCACAGTCCCGGAAGGGGGTGACCTCGAGGCGGCCGCGGGCAGGCTCGTAGCTCACCACCTGGATCGCGTCCGTACGTACGCTGAAGCGCAGGTCGATATCGAGGCGTGTGGACGTGCTGCCGGTGCCCTCCCGCACGGCGTACCGCCACAGGTCGTAGATGCCGCGGGCGCCAGCAGCGTTGCAGCACTGCATCATCGCCGTCGAGTCGAGGTGGAACCCGTCGCCCATGGCGGCGCGCGACGCGAAGGCACCCACCTGGCGGGCCACCACGTCGTCCGTCGTCGACACCGCCGGGTCGACTTCGTGCGCGGTCGAGGGTGCCGGAAGGGCGGCCACGGCAGCGCGCAACCGCTCGAGCGAACTCCATTGGCTCTGCAGCAGGTGGTTGCGCCCGAAGCGCTCGGCGTCCGCAAAGTATCGCGGCGACACCTCCCTGCCGAGGAGCAGGGCGATCTCGATCATGTCCGTCGTACAGCACAGCTCGCCGTGACGGAGGCCGATGCCCTCGGGGAACCAGCCGAACTCCGTGCCCCATCGCCGCAGCTGTTCGTAGCTCGACCGGGCCCACTCCACCCGATCGGGGCGTCGCTGGGCGAGACCGAGCATGAGGACGCCGAGCACGAAGTTGGAACGGGTGTGGAAGTGTGAGCCGAGGTCGCCGTCCGGCACGACCAGCTCACCGCCCGGTCCGTACCCCTCGGTGTGCGTCAACGCGAAGCTGGCAAGGCGCTCCGCAAGCTCGAGCGCGTCCGGCACGTCGGCGACGCCGGCCAGCCGGACGAGCGCGGGGACGACCGCGGCGTTGTACTCGGCGATGCACGGATGCAGGTCCGGTCCTCGGTACCGCCAACCGCCCCGGCGGTAGTAGCCCTCCGGCAGGAACCACCCGTCCGGGTGTCGTTCGACGATGCGCGTCAGTCCCGTGACGATCCCGCGAGCGGCGGCGAGGTAGCGCTCGTCGGACGTACGAAGGAAGCGGGTGAGCAGGCCCATCAGCGTGCCGCGCTGCGACCAGCTCACCTCGCTGCTGACGTCGTCCGGCTGCGGGTCGACGAGCAGGACGTCGGCTCCCCAGGGGCGCGCCCACGGTTCGGAGGGCAACCAGGAAAGGCCGTCCGGCCCGAGCTGTCGGTGGACCCACTCCTCGACCTGCAGGTCTTCGGCCGCCGGCTCGCCCTCGGGCGCGCCGGCATGGACCATCGTCCGCACCAGCCCCAGCGCGTCGAGGTGCCGGCCGCTGCCGTCGCCGAAGTCCCACAACGTGTGGTCGGCACGCGGCGGCCGGGCCTGCCAGTCCGCGACGAAGTACTGCAGTCCCTTGCGTTGTGGGTCGAGCAGGCCGGTGAGCCCGTGCGCCGCGAGGGCCGCCCTGGCCTGCAGGTCGAACGGATGGATACCAGGGAAGGAGTGCTGTCCGGTCATCTCAGGCCACCTGGTAGCGCGCGACGATCTCGGGGTTCAGCTCGACACCGAGGCCGGGCCGATCGGTCGGCACCCGCACCCGCCCATCCTGGAAGGACAACGGCGACGTCACGAGATCACGCGCCAGTGGCGAGGTCGACGCGGTGTACTCGATCATCGAACAGCTCGGGGTCGCTGCCGCGAAGTGCGCGCTGGCAGCGACCGAGCGTCCCGTCACCTTGCCGTGCAGGTCCCAGAGCGCGATGTCGACGCCACTCATGGCGTGGACGGCCGGGCCGGATCGGCCGAAGTAGCTCGTGCCGGCGTACATCCGGTCCCACAGGGGCGCGATCGCCGACGGATCCTCGCCCACCAGCAGGCTGCGCAGGCCCGTCGCCAGTGAGTGCGACGCCACGGCGTCGATCGCCGCCTTCGCCACCAGCGGTGCCGAGTCGACCTCGCCCACTCCGGTGAGCCCCTCGTCGGTGTGGACCAGGACCACCAGGGTGTCCTGCGTACCGTCGCACCGGCTCGCGTCGACGTCCGGGAGCCGGAGGTACATCGCCTCCACATCGGTGATCTTCATCTGGTCTCCCCTCGAAGGACGTGCGGGTGGGCGCCGATCACCCCTTGAGGCCCGTGAACGCGATCCCCTGGATGAACATCCGCTGAGCCAGGAAGTACAACGCGATGCACGGTGCGGCGAGCAGCACAGCCATCGCCATCAACAGGTGCGTCTGCACGGGTGCGTGCGGGTTTCCCTGGAAGAACACGAGACCCATCGGCAGCGTGAACTTCGACTGGTCGGTGAGGAAGATCAGCGGGCCGAAGAAGTCGTTCCAGGTCGAGACGAAGCTGAAGATCGCGACCGTGGCGACCGCGGGCTTGGAGAGCGGGAGGATCACGTGCACCAGGGTGCGGATGAACCCGGCCCCGTCGATGCGGGCGGAGTCCTCCAGCTCGGGCGAGATGGTGAGGAAGAACTGCCGCAGCAGGAAGATGAAGAACGCGTTGCCGAAGAAGGCCGGGACGATGAGCGGGTACAACGTGTCGTACCACCCGATCTTCTGGAACAGGATGAACTGCGGGATCAGCGTGGCGAAGCTCGGCATGATCATCGACGAGATGAGCACCAGGAAGATCGCGTCGCGCCCGGGAAACCTCAGCCGCGCGAACCCGTACGCCGCCAGGCTGCACGACAGGACGGTCCCGATCACCACGAGCGTCACGACGAGCACCGAGTTGCGGAGGTACGTCAGCAACGGCACCACGCTCGCCAGCTCGAGGTAGTTGCCGATGTGCGGCGGCCACGGCAGCCAGGTCGGCGGCCAGGTGTGGATCTGCTCCGGCGCCTTCAACGACGTGGCGAACTGCCAGTAGAACGGGAACGCGACGACGACCGCCCCCGCGACGATGACGAGGAGCGAGACGGCGTTCGCGATCCTCGTCGACGGACGCCGCGCCGCGCGCCCCACCGGTCGAATCTGGCTCATCTCCTCCGCGTCCCTTCGTAGTGCACCCACATCGGACTCGAACGGAAGACGAACAGCGTCAGGATCAGCACCAGCACGAAGAAGGTCCACACGAGAGCCAGCGCGTAGCCCATCTTCAGGAAGATGAACGCGTTGCGGTAGGCGTAGAGCATGTACGTCAACGTGCTGTTGTCAGGTCCGCCGCTCGTCATCACGAACGGTTCGGTGAACCACTGCAGCGAGTAGATCAGGCCGAGTACGAGGTTGAAGAAGATCACCGGCGTGAGCAGCGGGAGGGTGACGTGCCGGAACCTGCGCCAGGCGTTCGCACCGTCGATCTCGGCCGCCTCCTGCAGTTCGGTGGGGATGCCCTGCAGCCCGGCGAGATAGATGATGACGTTGCCCCCCACGGCCCAGAGGCCGACGGCGATCAGCGAGAGCAGCGCGGTACGGGAGTCGCCGAGCCAGTTGGGTCCGTCGATACCCACGCCGCGCAGGAGGGAGTTGACGATGCCGAACTCGGGGTTCAGGAGCCAGACCCAGAGGACCGCCACGGCGGCCCCCGACACCACCGACGGCAGGTAGTAGACCGTACGCCAGATGGCCATCCCGCGGATCCGGCGGTTGAGCAGCATCGCGAGGCCGAGCGACAGCAGGAGGTTGAGGGGAAGGCTGATCGCCGCCGCGATCGTCGTGACCTTCAACGACTGCCAGAACAACGGGTCCTTCACCAGCGCGCCGTAGTTGTCGAGCCCCACCCACTCCGGCGGCGAGAGCACGTCGTACTTCATCAGGCTGAGCACCAGCGAGGCGACGACCGGTCCGGCGAGGAACACCACGAAGCCGATCACCGCGGGTGCGATCACGAGGTAGCCCGCGATCATCTCCCTGGTGCGTAGGGAGTAGCTGCGTCTGGGCGCCCGCTCGCGGCGCGCGACGTCGGCGCCCCTCGTGTCCTGCGTCGTCCTCACCACGGCAGGTCACCTTCCAGGCCGGTGGTCTCGAACACTCGTGCCGCCCTGGGGGCCTTGCTGGCAAGGAAATGCGTCCGGTCGTACGTCGGACACAGGTCGGCAGCCGGCTCCATGCCGACGACCGTGCGGCCCTTCCAGCGAACCGTCCACTTCTCGCCGGCCACGGTGGCGGTCTCGGTGTGTGCGGCAAGCGGATAGTGCACCACGATCTCGTCGCCGGGCCGGAGCCCGCGCAGCAGCGGACGGGGCCCCGACAGGGCGGAGCCGATCGAGTGGCCGTTCATCAGCACCGTTCGTACGTCGTTCTCGTCACCGGGCAGCCGCAGGTCGACCGTGCAGGCCTCGCGTACCGCGATCCGCAGCACGCCGGCGTACGGGTCCTCGCTCACGACGTCGACCGCGCGGGTCGTCCGGGTGATCGGCAGGTTGACCTGGACCGTGTCGCCGTCCTGTCTCACACCGTGCCGCCACACGAGGTAGAGCGCACGCAGACCGCTACCCAGGCAGCAGCCCTCCAGCCCCTGGCGCCAGCCGACGGCACTGGCGGGCGTCGCGGCGCAGGCGAACCCGCCCACCGTCGCGGCCACCGCCTCCGGTGCCGCCGAGGCCGGCAGGAGCCCTTCGGCGTCACGGATCTGGTTCGCGAGCAGCTGGTTGCGGGCGCAGCGCTCGAGGATGTCCCAGTAGTCACCGAGGCCCGCCTGGGTGAGGACCACTCCGATCTCGACGAAGTCCGCCAGTGCGCACGTCTCTGCGTACCTGCTCCAGAAGTAGTCGTCCGGGAACCCCACGCCGTCGGGCAGCCAGCCGAAGCTCGTCATCCGGCGGACAGTGAAGTCGTAGGCCCTCTGCGCCCAGGGAACCAGGTCCTCGCGGCCGGTGGCGAGACCGCACCGCAGCACGCCGAGCGTCGTGGGCAGGACTCCGCCGCTGTGGGTGTGCCCCGTGTAGGAGCCGTCCGCATGCACCGCCCCGCTGCGTTCGACGTAGTGTCGCGAGACTCCCACGGCGAGGTCGAGCGCCGAGCGGTTGCCGGCGAGTTGGCCGTACACCACCAGGCCGCCGAGCAACGCCGTGCGGTAGCCGGGTGCGGGCAGCGCCGGAGCGACCTTGGGATCGAGCCGGCCCAGCTCGTCCGGGACGTCGAGCCACCGACCGTCGCGCCGGATCGCGCCCTCGAACGACGCGCAACCGTCCTCCCAGGACACAGCATCCGCCACTCCGTGGACCCACGCCTCGAGCCGGCCCTCGACCGAGATGTCGCCCGTCTCGGCCCACCACGACGTGAGGCCGAGGACGACGCGGCCCTGGCAGAACATGTCCGCGGCGCGGATCGACCCGAACTCGGGCGCCTCGGCGTTGTAGAACAGGCCGTCGGCACCGGCCCGCGCCACGAGGAAGGTTCGCAGCCGATGCTCCACCTCGGTCCACTCCGACGAGCCGGTCATCGTACGACCGAGCAGGAGGGCGTCGACCCACCTGCCGCTCATGTCGCAGTAGTCCCAGCTCTGGTGCTGGAGCGCGGGCGGATCGGCCTCGAGGTCGAGCCAGAAGTACGGCTGGCCGGCCCGCCCGCGATCGATTCGGTGCCCGATCGCGCTCATCGCAGCGAGCGCGGCCTCCTGCCAGAAGGCGGTGGCGGGTCGGGGGGCGGCATCGCGTCCCCCCGTACCACCTGACTCCCCGACCACGGTGACGTCCGCCGGTCAGAGGGCCGCGTTGAGTTTCGTACTGAGCTCCTCCGACAGTTGCGCGCCGCTGATCTTGCCCTGCAGGAACTTGTCGTTCCACAAGGGCGCAAGGACGTTCGTGTAGGCCTGGTCCCAGTTGGGGCTCACGATCCCGAAGGTCCGCGCACCCTCGAGCGAACTCACGCATGCCTCGCCGCCCGGAATCTTCTTCCAGGCATGGGACACGACCGCGTCATGTGCCTTCACGATCGAGGTGCCGCACCAGCCGCTGGCGTCGGCGTACGGCTTGATGGCGGACCTCTCGACCGTCCACCAGCGCAGGAAGTCGTACGCCAGGTCGGGATGCTCACTGGCCTTGGCGATGAACATGTTCGTGCCCCACACCGGGCCGATGCTCTTGCCGGTGGACCCCTTCGGAAGTGGCGCCATGCCGAGGTTCTTGACCGCCACGTCGTACGGTCCCATCTGCCAGCAGCCGTCGGGCACCATCGCGACCTTGCCGGCCTGGAATCCCGAGCCGCCGCCCTGAGCGAGCGCCTTCTGCGTCGCCGGCGGCGGGACGACCTTGTCCTTGTACGCCAGGTCCTGCATGAACTGCCAGGCGTCGACGACCGGCTTCTGGTCCAGCTCGAGGTGCGGCTTGCCGGACTTCGAGTCCATGAAGGTCGTCATGCCGTTGGAGGCCGCGATCGACTGCCAGCCGCCGTCCCAGCCGACCAGGTAGCCGAGGTCGGCGCCCCACTGGACGGTCTTTCCTCCCTGCCGGACCGTGAGCTTCCGCGCGGCGGAACGGAAGTCCTCCCACGTCCAGGACTCGTCGGGGTAGGCCACCTTCGCCTTGTCGAACAGGTCGCGGTTGTAGTAGAGCTGCATGCCGCACAGGCCGCCGAGCAGGAAGGCGTTGATGTTCTTGCCGTCGATCTTCGCGATCGAGTATGCCCACGTACGCGACTTCGCCGGATTGCCGAGGACGGGATCCTTCTTGATGTAGTCGCCGATCTGGACGACCTTGCCGCTCTGCACGAACCGCAGCGCACTCGCCGGCGCCTGGAAGATGTCGGGGATGGAACCGCCGGCGGCGGTGAGCTGGATCTTCTGCGCGTACTGGTCGTACGGCAGGATCGTCACCTTCACCGTGGTGCCGGGGTGGCTGTCCATGTAGAGCTTCGCGATCTTCTTCGTCGCGGAGTCGACGGAGGCGCCGGACGCCCAGGTCATGAACGTGATGGTGCCCTCGAGCTTCGAGCCCTCCGCCTTGGTGCCGGTGCCCGCGCCTCCGGCGCCCGAGCAACTCGCCACGAGTGCGACCACGAATGCGGCCAGCAGGATGCGTACGCGATGACGCGACATGATCCGCCCTCCGGACGACCATGAAACCCCGATAGAGATCCTCTGTAGGATTGCGCCGAATCCTATAGAGGTCGGCACCCGGCGACCAGAGCTCGAAGCTGACAGAGTTCTCATCTTCTGCGCCCGGCCGGCGTGCACGGTGTGCCGCGGAGGAATCCGCGCCCGTGCTGCCGCGGAGGCTTCCACACCATCGTGCTGCCGCCGCGGGTCGGCCGCCCGAGCAGCCTCGGCTGTCAGCTCGCGTCGGAACGCAGGCTGTCGAGCACCTCGACCAACTGGGATTCGTACCTGTCCAGGTGTACCCGCACCGCCTCCACCGCGCGGTCGGCGTCGTGCGCCGACACCGCGTCGACGATCGCGCGGTGCTCCACGGAGTTCTCGTGGTCGTCGAACGCACCCATCCCGTGCACCAGGCGCGCGAGCTGGACGTGGGAGTGCAGGCCGCGGAACGTCTCGAGCAGTACCGGATTGCCGGAGGCGCCCACGAGCAGCTCGTGGAAGCGTTGGTCGTGGTGGATGTAGGTGCGGAAGTCGCGGTAGCGCGGGGTCGGTGTGAGCGCGTCCATCGCGGCCATCTCGCGTTGCATCTCACGCAGGTCACCGCGCCGGGCCTGCCGCGAGGCGAGCCGGGCCGCCTCGGCCTCCAGCAACCGGCGTACGTCCAACAGGTCGGCCAGCTGTCCTGCCGTCAGCAGCGGCATCGTGGTGTAGCCCTTGAACGACTCGAACGCGACCAGCCGCTCCGCCGCCAGCCGGCCGAGCGCCTCGCGGACCGGGGTCGCGCTGACGCCCAACTCCACCGCGAGCGTCTCGATGCTGAGCCGCACACCCGGAGGGGTCGCCTGGTCCATGATGCGTTCCTTGAGCGCGTCGTAGACCCCGTCGACAAGCGCGGTGCGCTCGTTGCGTGCCACCGGCGCCTCCCACGATCCGGGCCTGGCCGCGTCACCGAGAGCTCGTCGCGGACCCTGACGCCGATCGTATAGTCGCCCGCCGGCCCATCCGGCCGAATTGATCAGCCCCGGCGGCAACTGCCGGCGACGGGCTGGACCCCGGTCGGTCGCCTCGCGCGCCGGCCTCAGCCGCGACGTTCGACGATGCCGCGCACGAACGCCGCCTGGCCGGCATGCTGTGCTCCGTCGTCAAGCACGCTGACCAGCCGGACCCCGAGCGACACCGGAGGATCCCAGGCCGTGTCGACGATGCGGTCGAGGTCGCTGTCGACCAGGCCGCCCACGTACGCGACCGTGGCGGCGTGGACGGCGTCGTGGTAGCCGATGAGCAGGTCGGGTGCCACGCGCACCTCCGCGACCTCGCCGGAACTGTGCCCGTATCCCGTCGCCGACTCGTCGAACGGCAGGTCGAAGCGGCCGGCCCAGCCGCCCGACGTCCAGACCTGTTCGGTGCCGGCGGCGTCGGCGAGGTGGTCGTCCTGCACGCGGGTCAGGTGCCAGACCAGCCAGGCGATCGGGTTCGCCCGCTCGTCCACCCGGAACGCCAACTGCTCGACCGTCAGTCCCGCGACGGCCTGGTGGACGACCTCTCGCGTCCGGCCGTACGCGTCGGCGAGCAGGTCGGCGGTCTTCATGGCGCTCACTTCCTCCGTGTGGTCGTGGTACGTCCTGGTTGCAGGTTAGTCAGGAGCGGGCGCTCGTCCCGAGGAGTCCGTTGAGAAGTGCTGCGCTCCACGCGTCGAGGGGTCAGTTTCTGTCGACCGAACGGCGCTTCGGTCGACAACAACTGACCCATGGATCGTGCCTGGCGTGCATGAGACTCCTTGGCCCCGGCCCCGGCCCCGGCCCCGACCGCCCCGGCCGCGGTCTTACCCCATCGTCTTGGAGCCGTCCAGCGACTCCCGGATGACGTCGGCGTGGCCCGCGTGCTGCGACGTCTCCGCGATGACGTGCAGCAGCACCCGGCGGGCCGACCAGCTCGCACCCGGCTCGAACCACGGCGCCACCGGTAGCGGGTGCGACAGGTCGAGGTCGGGCAGCGACGCCACGAGCGCGTCGGTCCTGGCGGCGACCTCGGCGTACTGCTCCAGCAGCCCGGCGAGCGTCTCGCCCGCCACCATCCGGAAGCCGTTCTCCCAGTCCAGGGGTTCGCTCTCCATGCCCTCGGCACCGCCGAGGATGAACCGCACCCACCTGTCCTCGGTGATCGTGACGTGCTTGATCAGGCCGGCGAGGTTCAGGTCGCTGGCGGTGGTCCGCCGGCTGGCCTGCTCGTCGGTCAGGTCGCGGACGGTGTAGCGCAGGAAGTATCGGTGCTTGGCGAGCACCTCGAGCAGGTCGGCCCGCTCGCCGGTGATCGTTCCAGCGGCCGTCGTCGCGGTGGTCTCGGTGGTCATGGTCGCTTCCCCTCTCGTCGGTACTGACGAGACTAGAAGCGCTTCCGGCCAGTTTCTGGCCGCAATCAAGACGGGCCTCGAGATTCTTGTCAGGCGGCGGCCGCGCGCTCGGACTCGATCTGCTCGAGGGACTTGCCCGACGTGTTCGGCATGAAGAAGTAGCCCACCGCACCGCTGATGAGCAGGAACACCGAGAGCAGGGCGGCGACCGGCCGGATCCCGGCTCCAGCGAGCGCGGGCACGAAGAAGCTCCAGATGCCGAGGAACGTACGCGCGATGCCGAACGTGATGCCCTGCGCGGTCCCGCGCAGCATGGTCGGGAACAGTTCCTGGCTGAAGACCTTGTAGAACGCCTCGCCGGCGAGGGACGCCCCGACCGCGAACAGCACGATGTTGAGGATGATCACCGGCACCGTGAACGGCAGGACGAGGTACGCGGCATACGCCACCACCTGCATGACGCCGCCGATCCCCCACATCAGTCTCCGGGTCGAGTGCGCCCGGTCGGCGTACCGCATGAAGAGCAGCGGCGTCACGACGACACCGATCGCGAAACCGACCGCGGACAGTGCCACGCTGGCGGCCTGGCTGCCGGCGTTCAGGGTCTTGATGATGTACGGCGTGAAGATCCCGCCGGTGCCGGCGGCGATGTTCCAGAAGACGTAGATGACCGCGGTCCACGCCAGGCCGCGGAGGTGGGCGCCCTGGAAGAGCGTGCGCACCTTGTGCCCGGTGGACTCACCGGATGCCGACGCCGACTCCCACCTCGCCGACTCGGACAGCCGCTGCCGCAGCGCCCAGGTCACCAGAGCGAGCACGAGCAGGTGGGCGAACACGATGCGGATGCCGAGCAGGTCGAGCGGCGCGAGGACGAACGCGAGCAGCAGCACGATCATCGGCCCGACCCCCCAGGCCACCTGGGTGAGCCCGAGCAGCTTGCCGCGGGCGTGCGACGGCGAGAACTCCGCCACCAGCGCGAGTGAGGTCGGGACGTCGGCACCGACAGCGATGCCCACGACGAGCGTTCCCACGAACAGCATCGGCGCGTTGACGGCGAGCGCGATGCACAAGATGCCGGCCGCGTAGACGAGGAGGTCGTACTTGTAGATGCGCTTGCGGCCCAGCTTGTCGCCCAGTCGGCCACCGATGAACGCGCCGATCGCGCAGCCGATCGCGTTCGGGCCGAGTGCCGCGAGCGCACCGACGGCGCCACCGCTCAGGTTCAGGTTCTCCTGGAACAACGCAAGGCCCGCGCCCAGCGCCACGATCGAGCCCGCGTCGAGGTAGGAGGCCATTCCGGCGAGTACGGACCACGTCCACTGTTGGCGGGTGATCGTGCCGCCTGCTTCGGCCGTACGTTCGCCGACCGCTTGTTGTGGCTTCACTTCCGGCTCCCTTGTCGATACGGGTCTGCCTTGTCGATGCGGGGCCTGCCTGGTCGAGACAGGTCGGACCGAGAGTCCCTGTGAGCGGGTACCCGTCCACGTGCCTGCGGGGCCCGCACCTAAACGCAGTCGGGCCGGAAAAGCCTTGGCCAGAAGGTGACGAAGGCCCGTAGCCTCCCCGCTGTGACGCGGCAGGTGACCCTCGTTCTGGTCGATGCGGACGGTGGTCCGCTCGGCGCCCTGCCGTCGTTTCCGGTCGAGGTCCCGTGGTGGCCGGAAGTGGCCGAGATCGTCGCCATCGCCCGGGAGCGCTGGGCGCTCGACCTCGCCGTCCTCCGCGTGCTCGGTGCACCCGACCGGCCGGGGCCACCGGGTGGCGAGGTGACCTATGCCGCCGAGGTCCTGCCGGGCACGAGCGCACTCCCTCCGCTGGTGCCGGCGGGACAGCTGGTCGAGAGCAATCTCGCGCCGCATCCGTTCCGCGCGCCGTGGGCGGCGCCCGGCGGGCCCATCGCCACCGTGAGCTGGGCCGGTGCGGAGCTGGCGCGACTCGGCACCCCCTACCAGGACGTGCAGCAGCGCAAGACCTGGAACCTCTCGGCGATCTGGCGGCTGCGCACCGCGGATGGACCGGTCTGGATCAAGGAGGTGCCGTCGTTCTTCTCCCACGAGCCGGCCGTCCTGCGCTGGGTGGGTTCGATCGCGCCGTTCGCCGTTCCCCGGCTGCTCGCCAGCTGCAACGGACGAATGCTGTTGGCGCACGTCCCCGGTGAGGACCGGTTCGGCGCGCCCGCCACCGAGGTGGCCGAGATGCTCGCCGACCTGCACGAGATCCAGGCGTACGCGACCGGCCACGTGCGGGAGCTGCGCGCCATCGGCGTACCCGACCGACGCGGCGATGCGACGCAGGCGATGGTCGGCGCCGTCGTCGGTGCGTACGCGCCGGGCCTGGAGCCGGACCTGCGCGGTGCGCTCGACGGCCTGGTGGAGGGCCTGCCCGAACGTCTCGCCGCGGTCGCTGCCTGCGGGGTCCCCGACACCCTCGTGCACGGCGACTTCCATCCCGGCAACGTGCGGCGGGAAGTCGACAGCGACCGGCGGGTCATCATCGACTGGGGTGACTCGACGGTCGGCCACCCCGCGATGGACATCGCCCGCGCCTGTTCCAACGTTCCCGCCGCCGACGCCGGTCCGCTGGCGGACGCCTGGGCTCGTCGCTGGCGCGCCCACACGCCGGGCTGCGATCCGTCCCGCGCGCTGCAGCTCATGCGGCCGGTGATCGAGCTCCTGTACGCCGTTGTCTACGCGAACTTCGTCGACCAGATCGAGCCGTCGGAGTGGCCGTACCACTCGTCCGACGTCCCGCATCACCTCGGCCGTGCGGTCGCCGTCGCACAGGAGCAGGCGGCCAGCTGAACCGCGCGGCACGATCCGTCGTGTTCATCACCGAAGGTGCACGAATGCGCCCGGAATGGAGACGATGATGAAGCGTCGTACGACTGTGCTCCTCGCCTGCCTGTCCGCCCTCCTACTCGCCACACCGGCCGCGTCCGCCTCCGGAAGCGCGCGGACGATCCTCGAGTTCGACACGATGGTGGGGGTGACCGAACCCTTCACCGGCGCCACGAACGCCATCCGCGGGGTACCCGGTGGCGGCCTGCCCTGGGAGGTCGCCAAGGCAAGGGGTGAGCTTCGCAGCAACGGAAAGCTCGAGGTCAGGGTCGAGGGCCTGGTCCTTGCCCGGCGGGCACCAGTTCCACCGGAAACGCAGGGCACGAACCCAGCGCCGTCGTTCAGGGCCATCGTCTCCTGCCTGAGCTCCACCGACGGTGTCGCGACCACGGTGAACGTGCAGACCGATCCCGCACCGGCCACCCCGAGCGGCAATGCCCGGATCGAGGCCAAGGTGGCCCTTCCGTCGCCATGCATCGCACCGATCGTGTTCGTCACCTCGCCCACCGGATCGTGGTTCTCGGCGACGGGGAACTGAGGACGGGCCGTACGTACCCGCTGCCGCGGATCGGGGTTCCGCCGGCAGCGGGTGCATCGATCGTCGTACCTGCATCAGCCGGACTCGTCCCCGCGGGTCCGGGCCCGCTAGGACAGGACGACGACCTCGTGGTCGGCGATCCGCTCGATCTCGAACGACACCCAGCCGTCCTCGTGGACGGTCTCCTGCTCGGCGCCGGCGACCAGCAGCCGCGCGCTCGTGGTAGCGACACCTGACGGCACCCGGACGCGGACGCCGAACGGACCGGCCGGGGTCAGTTCCTGCAGCCGACCCTGCCACGCACCGCCCTGGTCGAGGTTGACCAGGTGCAGGACGAGCGCCGCGTCCTGCCGGTACAGGTGGCAGTCGAGGACGCCCGCTCCCTCGACGACGAGCGGTACGTCGCTCGCGCCCGGCCCACCGGACCAGGTTGGCCAGCAACCGGCCGTGGTCCGGGTGGTGGTGCCGGGCATAGCCCCGGTCGACGTCGGCCGCGAGGTAGGCGACCCGGCTCCCGTTCGCCACCGTCCTCGTGACGACCGCGGCCAGATCCGTCCGCGGCGAGGCCATCCAGGACTTCTCCGGCGGGTAGATCGGGAACGGCGGCACCCATGTCAATGCAACATTGACATCAGGCTCGGTGCGGACGACCTCCAACCGGCCACCGAACGGCAGCAGCTCGGTGTCGTCGAACCCGTGTCGTCAGCTCCTTGGGCTCGGGCGTCCCGGCGTCGAACCGCAGGTACGTGTGGCCGGCGTAGGACTCCCAGCTGGCAACCGGGGCGTCGTCGGCGCCGTGGTGCCGCCCCGTCGTGTGGACGCCGAGCAGGTCGGACAGGGCGAAGTCGTCCCGCTGGTTGCCCCACTCGTCGTACCCGCTGGACTCGCCACTCACGACGAGCCCACCACCACCGTCGACGAACGCCCGCAGCTGTGCGCACTGCGCGTCGGTCAGAGCGCCGACGTTCGGGACGACGAGTACCGCGAAGCGACCGGCATCGCGCTGCACGTGGTCGGCGTGCACCGGCAGGTAAGGAATCCGGGCGCGGATCAGGGCGTCCCGAAAACCGCGGTACGGTGCCATGCTCCGGCCGTCGGCCTGGTCGCGACCGTGGAAGTCGATGCTGCGCTGGCTCCACACCACCCCGACGGTCGCCACCGGATCCCTTGCCAGCAGCCGATCCTGGTGTTCCTCGTGCCAGCTGAACAACGGCTCCGCGGTGGCGTACTGTCGGCGGTCCTCGTGCACCGAGCCGATGTGGTGCCACCAGGGCTGGATGCCGGCGGCGAACCCTTCGACCGCCCACATCCGCGCCTCCGGCGCGGGCTTGCTGCCCAGCCGGAACGTCGGTCTGCCCGCGTCGTACATCGCCGTGCTCTCCGGGATCAGCGCGTCCCAGCCGAGCAGGCCGTGCAGGACCTTCCCGCTGTCGCCGTTGGCCTGGAAGCCGTTGGCCTCGTGGCGGTACTGCGAGTCCAACATGAGGATCGGTGTGCGCTCGCAGATCGCCTTGTGGTCGCGGAACCGCGTGCTCTGCGAGGCGATGTCGCCGCCGTTCATGCCGATCCACAGGCAGTCCGGCCCACCGGCGCGGGTGGTCGTCGTGTTGTTGAGGTCCCACACCGCGAGCCGTTGGGCGTAGCCCCACTCGACCCAGCGACGGTACGTGTGGTCGTCCCAGTCCGCCGCCCGCGGCAGGTCCAGCCCCGTGTCGGCGGCGAACCCCCGCCGGCAGCTCCCGCAGTAGCACACGTGGTTGCGGTCGAGCCCGCTCCAGCTGTTGTCGGTGATGCCGTCGGGCGCACTGCGTTCGATGATCTCCGTCAGGACCGACGGGAGGTACTCGCGGTAGTACGGCCCGTTGACACACGCGACGAACAGCTCACCCGCCCGATAGGGCGTGCCCTCGGCGTCGACGGCGAACCAGTCCGGATGCTCGACGTAGAAGTCCTCCTCGGCACGGTTGGAGTCCATCCGCGCCAACACGGCAAGGCCTTCCTCCCGGGCCGCCCGTACGACGTCACCGTAGAGGTCGGTGTCGCCGAGGAACTCCGCACGATGCTGCAGCCGGTGCCGGCTCGGGTAGTAGGCGACAATCCCACCGGCGTTGACGATCACGCCCTGGACGCGGGTCCGCCGCCAGTACGCCCGCCACCAGTCCGGGTCGTAGCGCACCGGGTCC
This sequence comes from uncultured Actinomycetota bacterium, assembly GCA_963721745.1. GTDB lineage: Bacteria > Actinomycetota > Actinomycetes > Propionibacteriales > Actinopolymorphaceae > Thermasporomyces. Next base: position 905,610 of record CAVRKO010000015.1, read on the forward strand.
TTCTCGGTGAGGTTGGTCTGTCCCCACCGGAACGTGCGGCGGTACCACGGGACCTCCTGCACCTGGGTCATCTCGCCAGCCTTCGCATGGCGTCCCCGGAGCCGGACAGGTTGTCGAGCCTCATCTCGGAGTACTTCCTCGACAGCACCACGCCCTCCGCGCCGCCCTCGAACGCTGCCAGTACGGCGTCGCGTACGGAGTCCTGCGAACACTGCGTGAGGTCGCCCTCGGTGAGGTCCCAGTTGGCCTTGCCGACGTCGCGGGCCGGTTCGAGCCGCTCGCGCCGGATGCCCACCGGGATGTCGATGTCGATGCCCGGGTAGATCGCCGCCTGTCCCGCCACGCCCTTGACCGCGCGCTCGGTCTCGCGGCGTACGTAGTCGGCGGAGAACCCGGTCTGCGGAAGCTTCTCGTACGCGCCCTCGTCGAGCTGCAACAGCTTCATCATCAACGGGTACACCTCGTCGGGCGAGGCGTCGGCGAAGAGCGCGCTGCAGCTGTTCTGGACCCAGGTGTGGAACCTCGGTCCGGCACAGTTGTTGTAGATCACGACCTTGATGAAGTCGGAGAACTTCGCCATCTCCGCGTAGTCCTGGTCCGCGCGGTAGAACGGACTGAACGAGATGTTGTGGTAGACGTGCCAGCCGACCTCGATGTCCGGCTTCGACGCCTTGGCGACACCGTAGATGTCGCGGTAGATCTGCCGCTGGCTCTCGGTCCACAACGTCTGCCAGGCAAGGACCTCGGGATAGGTCAGCAGGATCCGCCAGAACGTCACGAACGCGCCGTCGGCGGGACGCTCGCCCGAACGCACCTTCGTGTTCCACTCCACGAGGGCGCGGTAGCCCTCCTGGGCCCGGCGGACGTCGATGCCGCGGTCGCGGGCGATCCGCTGGCAGTGCTGGCAGAAGCAGCCGACGTCGCCCACCTGCACGGGCCCCTGCATGAGCAGGTTCAGCGGGCCGGGCCGTTCGGAGCACCAGGCAAGACCGTCGAGCTCGTAGCTGTGCACGTAGTCCTCGACGAAGCCGAGGTGCCAGTTGCGGTAGTCGGGGTTGTTGAAGCAGGGCCGCAGACCCGGGCGCGACCAGGCGTCGACCTCCAGCAGCTTGGAGAAGTTCGGGTAGCTGCGCAGCTCCCGAGCCGATCCGCTCTCCTCCATCCAGGCGTACGACTTCATGCCCCGCTCGCGGGCTGCCGGCAGGACGGTCTCGAGCAGGTCGAGGTCCGGATGCTCGGGGGCCCGCCCGGTCGCGCCGAGGACGGTGTTGCCGTAGTACTCCGGATGCGGCGTCGCGTAGTTGCCGCCGCGCCAGCCGAGGTCGTAGTCCTGGACGCCGTGGTCGGGAAGTGGGTGGCCTGGGATCTGGCGGCCGCCGGTGCCGCGGGTCCACGTCGGCGTGGCGAGGAACAACGCGTTCACGCCACCGCGTTCGGCCAGGAGGTCCAACACCGTGTCGACACCCTCGTCGACGAACGACACCGCTCCGATCTGCATCGCTACCACACGATCCGTCACCGCACACACTCCTTCTCGCCGCGTCCATGGGACCCGGCGGATCTACGAAACCCCTTTGTCACCTGGTGTCGTCGGGTAGGTCGCTCGGCCGCAGCTGCCGTGTCATCCCTTCAGGCCGGTCATCGTGATGCCCTGGATGAAGTACCGCTGTGCCATCAGGAACACGATGATCACCGGAACGACCGAGATGGTGGAGCCCGCCATGAGCAGGCTGATCTGGCTGAAGTACTCGCCCTGGAACTGCGCGAGGGCGACCGGCAGGGTCTGGAGGTTCTCCGAGTTCAGGAAGATCAGAGGGCCGAAGAGGTCGTTCCACGAGTCGAGGAACGTGAACACCCCGATCGCCGCGAGCACCGGCTTGGTCTGCGGCAGCATGATCCGCCAGTAGATCCCGAAGGTCGACGCACCGTCGATCTTCGCGGCGTCCTCCAGCTCGTTGGGGATGGTCTTGAACGACTGCCGCATCAGGAACGTCGCGAACACCGGGGTCAGCACCCGCGGGACCCACAGCGGGTAGTGGGTGTCGATCCATCCGATCTGCCGGAACACGATGTACTGCGGGATGAGATAGGCGATACCGGGGATGATCGACGTCGCCAGCAGGACCATGAACGCGATGTCGCGACCGGCGAACCGCAACCGCCCGAACGCATAACCGGCCATCGACGCGACGATCAGGATGCCGACCACGTTGAACGCCGCGAGCTTCACGCTGTTGAAGACGAAGATCGGCACCCGCTCGAACAGCTGGACGTAGTTGGACCACTGTGGCTGGTTGGGGATGAAGTCGGGCGGGATCGTGAGGACGTCCGCTTCCTGTTTGAGGGAGCTGCTGACCATCCACACGAGGGGCAGCAGGAACGCCACCGCGAGCACGATCATCACGACGTACAGCAGCGTCCTGGACCCGATCTTCGTGGCGACACTCACGAGTAGAACACCCATCTCTTCTGCAGCTTCCACTGCGCGTAGGTCACGCTGGCGATCACCGCGAACAGGATCCATGCCATGGCGCACGCGTAGCCGATCTTCCCGTACGCAAAGGCGTTCTGGTACAGGTTGTAGATGTAGACGCTGGTTGCGTGCCCGGGTCCTCCCTTGGTCATCACGTAGATGAGCCCGAACACCTGGAAGGAGCTGATGAACTGCGTGATCAGCAGGAACAGGAAGTGCGGCGTGAGGAGCGGCAGGGTCACGTGCCGCACGCGCGACAGCGCGTTGGCCCCGTCGATCTTCGCCGACTCGTGCAGTGTCTCGGGAATCCCCTGCAGGCCGGCGAGCAGGATGATCATCGGATATCCCACGCCCTGCCACACGCTGACGACGATCACCGCCGGCATCGCCCAGGTGGAGCTCGACAGCCACGCCGGGCCGTCCACGCCCACCTGCTTCAGCAGGCCGTTGACGACACCGTCGGTGGGGTGGAAGAACCAGAACCACACGAAGCCGATGGCCACCACGTTCGTCACGTAGGGCGCGAAGAACGCCGTACGGAAGAACGCCACCCCGCGCGCCCGCCGCGCACACAGCAACGCGAGCAGCATGCCGATCCCGATCGTCAACGGGATGCTGGCGAGCGTGAAGTACGTCGTGTTCCACAAGGTGGTAAGGAACAACGGGTCCTGCGTGAACAACTGCGTGAAGTTCGACCACCCGACGAAGCTGGGTGGCGAGATCCCGTTCCAGTTGGTCAGTGATGCCGCCATCGACACGAAGATGGGGAAGAACTGGAACGCGACCACACCGAACACCACGGGCGCGATGAAGAGCCAGCCCGTGAGGTTCTGCCGGGCGCGTGCCCGCCGCGCGTTGGCCGGTCCTGCCGCGGGGGCCGGCCGTTCGGTGCGGGTCGACACCAGTGACTGCATACTGAGCTCCACCTCGAGTTGCTTGGGGGGTCCACCGCCCGCGCACAGGTCGGTGGGAGGGTCAGCCCTTCAGCGCGTTCTCGACCTGGGGCTTCATGGCGGACAGCACGTCACTCACGGACTTCTCGCAGTTGTAGGCCGCGTCGAGTGCCGGGCGATACAGGTCCCGCGCGCCCAGGGTGTTCTTGGTCTGGTTGGTCGCCGTGAGGTGGTGGGCGGCCTCGGCGAACAGCTTGATGTGTGCGGGTTGCTCGTCACCCGGGTCGAGCCGCTGCGCCGCCTCCATGTTGATCGGCGTGAACTGCCCGCCCTCGATGAGGATCCGGCCGCCCTCCTCGCTGGCGAGGAACTTCAACAGGTCCCAGGCCTTGTCGGGGTTCTTCGCCGTCTTGGGGACGCAGAAGACGATGACACTGGACTCCGTCCGCTGCTCCACGTCGGCGGGCGGGGGCGCGACGTCCCACTCGAAGTCCTTGATGGTGTCCCTGAGGTACGGCACCGCCCCGAACGTCGCGAAGTACATCGCGACCTTCCCCTGCGCGAACAGCTGGTTGTCGGCGCCGTCCTGCTGCAGCTGCGACCAGGGTGGCTGGGCCTGTTCGCGGCAGGTCAGGTCCGTCGCCCACTGCAGGGCCTCGGCCTCCTTCGGGTCCGCGAGCGTGAACGTCGTGCCGTCCTTGGAGAAGATCCCGGTCTTGCTGCCGTGGTTGACGGTGAAGGTCTGCTCGTATCCGGTGTCGTAGTAGACCAGTGCACCCCAACGCTGCTTGGGGATCGTCAGCTTCTTGGCCACCTGGGTGAAGTCGTCCCAGGTCCAGCCGTCCGAGATCCACTCGGTCGGCGGAAGCGGCACGTTGGCGTCCTTGAACGCGTCGACGTTGTAGAAGATCAACCGCGGCTGGTATCCCAACACCCACGCGGTGTGCGAACCGTCGGGCTGCTTGGGGAACTCGAAGGACTCCTTGGCGTACACGCTGGTGTCCAGCTTGTCCTTCTTGACGTACGTCGACAGGTCGAGCAGGGCGCCCTGCTCGGAGAAGCCGCGTACGAAGTCGTCGTTGATCCGCATGATGTCGGGCGGCTGTCCACCGGCGAACAGCGTCCGCATCTTCGTGTCGTAGTCGGCGGTCGGCACCGGCTGCACCTTGACCTTGTTGCCGCTCTTCTTCTCGTACGCCTTGATCGCCTTCTCCAGCGGCGTCCCCTTCACCTGTTCCCAGTTCAGGAAGGTGATCTCGTTGCTCGAGGACGTGGATCCACCACTACCGCCACCCCCACAGGCGGAGACAAGACTGCTGCCGGCCAGTCCCAGCGCACCTGTAACGAGTGCGCGTCGACTCACGGCAGAGGTTGTTGCGTTCACCGGTATCTCCCATCCGTCGAGCGGATCGCACGCCGGAGCGTGCGGGGGGTCGTACAAGGCACCGTGCCGAGCACGGCGGTGTGGCCAGCTCCATCTGTGCCGGGAGCGTCGGCGCGGAGGTGAACCGCGTCAGCGAGCCCGGGTGCGCATCACCCGCGGGGGCGTCGGTGGGCGCACCCGCGGCCGTCCAGACATCTCCTGCGGCTGAAATCCGCCCCTGTCGGCGGGCTTCCACCACCAGGCCGTTCGAGATATGAATACGTATGTACACCTGACCTCGCCAACGGGTCAACACCCGGGCGCCGACGGCGTCCGGCCTAGGACGGAAGCAGAAGTCGCCGGGCGGCAACGCCCGCTCGGCGCCTACTGGGCGCCCACTCAGGCACCCACCCAGGTGGCCACTCGGGCGGCCACTCCGGTGATCACTCCGGTGATCACTCCGGCCGCCCAATCGGACGCCTGGATGTGCCGCACCCAGGGCGGCGCGGCATCATTGCGACAACGTTGTACAAGGGACCGGAGGGATCATGGGGAGGCTGGAAGGCACGCTCACCAGCAGGGACCTCGCCCGTCTGGCAGGCGTCTCGCAGTCGACGGTCTCACGGGTCCTGACCAACAGCCCGCGGGTGAACGCCGAGACGCGCGCGAAGGTCCTGAAGGTCCTGCAGGAGATGAACTACACGCCCAACGCGCTCGCCCGGGCGATGAAGACCGGGCGGACCGACACCATCGGCGTGTTCATGTCGCGGATCACCAGCCCGTTCCACTCCCTCCTGCTCGACGTCATCGGCCGCAGCCTGAGCAGCGTCGGCCTCCACATGATCCTCTGGAACATCGAGCACGATCCGGCCGAGACGGTAAGCCAGGTCATCCACCAGCGCCTGGTGGACGGCTTCGTCTTCACCTCGGCGGCGTTCGGGTCCAGCCTGCACACGATGGCGCTCGAGTCCGGGACGCCGACCGTGCTCCTGCACCGCGGCATCGACGGCGCGGGCTGCGACCAGGTGGTCGGCGACAACTGGCAGGGCGCGTTCGACCTCGGCAGCTACCTCGTCCGCGCGGGACACACGCGGATCGGCCTCGTCACCTCGCCGCACACGGTGAGCACGGCGCGCGACCGCGAGCTGGGCTTCCGGGCAGCGCTCGCCGAGGCCGGGGTACGGCTACCTGATCGCTACGTCGTGACGGGTTCGTTCACCCACGCCGAGGGACACAACGCGGCCCGCAGGCTGCTGGCCGGCAAGAACCCGCCCACCGCGATCTTCGCCATCACCGACGTGCTGGCGTTCGGACTCCTCGACGGTGCCCGGGCCCTCGGCGTCGGCGTACCGGACGACCTGTGGGTCGCCGGGTTCGACAACACCGAGATGGCGTCGTGGGAGTCGTTCGACCTCACGAGTGTCAACCAGCCGGTGCAGGCCATCGTCGACACCGGCATCGCGCTGCTGCGCCGCCGGATCGACGATCCCGCCGCCGAGCCCATCGTCCGCAGGCTGCCCTGCGAGGTCGTCGTCCGCGGGTCGACCGGACACACGCCGCACTGAGCCGACAGCCCGACCCTCGGCTCCCACGCTTCCGGGCGTCGCGCGCCCTTGACCTCAACTATGGTTGAGCTCCCAGGATGGACCGCGACCGTACGCCCGCCCAACAACCCTGGAGAGGCATGTCGAAGCTCGCACTCGGACCGGTCGGAGTCACGCTCGGAAGCTGGGACTGGCAGGGCTCGCTCGACGCGGCGGCGGAGCTCGAGGACCTGGGATACGCGACGATCTGGCTCTCCGGCGGCCAGCTCGACCGGCTCGACCAGGTGGCCGAGCTCGCCCGCGCGACCAGGCGGGTGCCGGTCGGCACGGGCATCGTCGCGGTCGACCGGTTCGCCGCGGCCGACGTCGCCTCGGCGTACGCCACGATCGAGGCGGAGCATCCCGGCCGGTTCCTCGTCGGGCTCGGCGGCGCACACGGGTCGAGGCCGTTGCGGACCCTCGGCGCCTACCTCGACGACCTCGACCACGCGACGCCGCCGGTGCCCGCCGGCCGCCGGGTCCTTGCCGCGTTGGGTCCCCGGATGCTCACGCTCGCGCGCGACCGCGCGGCCGGCGCCCTGCCGATCCTCGTACCACCGAGCTACACCGAGCAGGCTCGGGCGATCCTCGGTGTGGACACCGCCCTCATCGTCCAGCAGTGCGTGGCGCTCGACACCGACGCCGCCCGCGCGCGGGAGGCCGGCCGGGGCGTCATCGGCTTCCTGAGCACCGTGCCCGGCTATGTCGCGCACTACCAGCGGCTCGGCTTCACCCCCGAGGAGATCGCCGCCGCGTCCGACCGCCTCGTGGACGCGCTGGTCGCCTGGGGAGACCTGGACACGGTCACCGCCCGGGTACGCGCCCACCTCGACGCCGGCGCCGACCAGGTGGCCCTGACCGTCCTCGACACCGGCGCTCCCACGAAGGACGTCCCGCTCGATGCGTGGCGGCAGCTGGCGCGCGGGCTCGCCCCGGAGCTGGCACCGGACCTGCCCGACTGAGCCCGCCGCCGGGGTCAGTCGGCCAGCAGGGCCTGGATGTCGACGGGCTGCCCGCTCTCCAGGGACGCGAGGACCGCGTGGATCATCGCGACGCCGACCAGGCCGTCGCGGAGCGGGCAGGCGGGTTCGGTGTCGTCGAGTACGCAGTCGACGAAGTGCCGCATCGGTGCGTACATGAAGTGGTCGAGCCGACCCCACCGGTCCTTCTTGCCGACCGGCACCCAGGGGTACGACAGCTTGTCCGCGGTGACGAACGAGATGCCGGAGTAGTCCTGGTCGAGGTCGATCTTGCCCTTGTCGCCATAGAGCGAGGCGTGGCAGTCCAGCACACTCGGGTTGCCGTTGGGAATGATCCACGAGGTCTCGAACGTCACCGTGCAGGACTCGAACTCCACCACGGCCTGGATGCAGTCCCAGGTGTCGACGCCCTTGGCCGCGAGCACGCCGCGGTGCCCGGAGGCGAACACCCGTTGGGGTTCCTGGCCGATGATCCACCGGACCAGGTCCATCGTGTGCGGGAACAGGAACCAGTGCGGCCCCGACCGGCCCGCCCAGGACAGCCAGTTCTCGGCGACCTCGATCGTGTCGCTGAGCCGGATGTAACCCATCACCGGGGTGCCGAGCTCGCCCTGCTCGACGGCGTCCTTGACCAGGCACCAGTCCGGTGCCCAGCGCAGGTGGTAGTCGACCATCGCCTTGCCCGCGGTGCGGTCGGCGAGCTGCATCAGGGCCCTGGCCTCGGCCAGATCGGTGGTCAGGGGCTTCTCCACCAGGACGTTCTTGCCCGCCTCCAACAGCGTCCTGGTCGGTGCGAAGTGCGTGTGGTCCGGTGTCGCCACGCTGAACGTCGTCACGTCACTGGCGGCGAGCTCGCTCACCTTCGTGGTCCACTCACAGCCGTACCTGTCCGCGACCGCCTTGGCGCGGTCCTCGTCCAGGTCACACACCACGGCCAGGTCGGCCCGGTGGTAGTCGTCATAGACCATCGGATGGTTCTGCCCCCACATCCCCAGCCCGACCACGCCCACCTTCAGTGGCTCCGGCATGTGCGCCTCTCCTTCGGTCGGGTCGTACGACGCCAGCGCGTACGACGGCACCCTGGACGGCGGCGGGCCGGTGTCCCTCGCCCCGCGCTATCCCGGCGCGAGGAGGTCGAGGAGCGCGCGCTCCCGCGGTCCGCTGAGGCCGGCCTTCCGGTCCCGGTCCAGGCCCTGCCCACGTTCCCACGCGAGGACGGCCTCGAGCAGCCCCGCCCGTGGCCGGTGTCGGAGCCCCGCGGCCTGGGCCGCCGCGCCGCTGCGGGCGGACCAGCCTTCGTACCCCGGCTCCACGAGCCACATCGGGAGCGACTCCGGGCCCATGTACTGCGCCACGCCCTGCCCGACCAGCCACGCCGGGTCGGCGGCGACCACCGGACCGGTGTGGCCGGCAACCGAGCGGGCCAGCTCGATCCACTCGCCGAACGGGACCGTCGGACCCACCGCGTTGTACGTACCTCCGGTGCCCGCCTCCGCCGCGTCGAGCAGCCAGGTGGCGAGGTCACGTACGTCGACCACCTGGGTCGACGCGTCGGCCGGACCCGGCACGAGCATCGGGCCGAGCGGATCGCGCGCGGCCCGGGCGACCCAGTAGCCGGACCGGCCCGAGTGGTCACCCGGCCCCCCGATCAGGCCGGCCCGCGCCACGAGCAGTCGGTCGCCCAGCGCGGCGGCGGACGCCTGCTCGCAGGCGACCTTGGCCTCGCCGTAGAGCTCCTGGCTGACAACGAGCTGGTCGGTCGGCGGAAGCAGGGCCGCGGACTCGTCGGCGCCAGGACGGTCGTGGGAGGCGTAGACGTTGCCGGAGGAGACGTACGACCAGTGCCGGGCCCGGCCGGCCAGCGCTTCGAGCGCTCCGCGGACGAACCCGGGTTGCCAGGACACCTCGACAACGGCGTCCCAGTCGCGCCCGCTCACCTGGTCGTAAGCACCGGGCTGGCCACGGTCGCTCGCGACCAGGGTCGTTCCGTCGGCCACGTCGCCGCTCGTACCGCGGGCGAGACAGGTGACGGCATGCCCGCGCGCCAGCGCCTGCTCCGCCACCTCGCGACCCAGCCAGGCCGTGCCGCCGAGAACCAGAATCTCCACGCGGAGAGTCAAGCAGACGTAGGGGCCACGAGGAGGCGTCGAGGCCGGGCGTTCGCTATCGGCTGAGCACCACGGGGAAGGCGTCGTCGGTCATGAGCTCGCCGTCGGCGACGGTGACGAACTTCTTCATCACGTGCTCGCCCGCGGCTACGAACCGGGTCTCGTCGGCCATGACGTGCAGGGCGATGGCGCGGCGAGGACGGTTGCTCGTGTTGCCGTGGGAACCATGCCAGGTCAGCGAGTGGTGGTAGTGGACCTCGCCCTTGGCGACGGGCCGAAGGACCACGTCGATCTTGTGGCCGTCGTACGTCTCGGGCAGGACGGGGTTGCCCTCGATGCTGTGGAGGTAGTCGATCTGGTCACCCCACAGGTGGGAACCGCGCACCATGCTCATGCAGCCGTTGGTCTCGTCGACGTCGTCCAGGGCGACCCAGGCGGTGACCTGGGTCATCTCCTGCAGGATCGGCCAGAGCGGCGCGTCCTGGTGCCAGTGCAGGAGCCCGCCCTGCTCTGCCGGCTTGTACTGGATCTGGTCGTGCCAGATCCGCAGCTCGTCCGCGCCGATGAGCTGACCCAGCTCCTGCGTGATCTGCGGGTGCGTGGTGAGGCGCCCGAACGCCTTGCTCGCCTGCCAGATGTTCACGATCTGCCAGATCGGGCGGTCCTCGGTGGCGAGGTTGGACAGGAGGACCGGCTGGGGCTGGTCGACCCGGCCGCGTTCGGCGATCACCCGCTCCATCTCGGCCCGGAGCTCGTCGACCTCACCGTCGTCAAGAACCCTGGATCCCTTGACGAACCCGTCCGCGTGAAATCGCTGGACCTGCTCCTCGGTCAGCATGACTCTCGCCCACCATTCCTGCTCGTGTTGGTCCTGCTCGCGTGCACCCTGATCGTAATGGCCTGACTACCGGGCAGGATCGCACGCTCCACGAGTCTCCGGCATGGGCTCGCCGGCGGACAACTCTCCTGACCACATGCGGATACTGACCACATGCGGATACGCCAGGACGTCTGTTAGTGTCGCGAGCGTGCCGCACCGGTAGCGGCCTCCCTTTCTGCGCGCGCCTCAGCGCGCTCCCTTTTCTGTGGAGGCCCGCTCATGTCCTCGATCGAGGTACGCCCCTTCCGGCGCAGCGACCGCGAGCAGCTCACCCATCTGATCAACCGGCACATCCAGGCCGTGGTCCCCGGCATCTCCGTCTCGGTCAACACCGTGTTGAACCAGCTCGAGCGCGAACCCCGGGAGTTCATCGTCGACCCCTGGGTGACCGAGCGCGCCACTCTGGTCGCCTACCAGCAGGAGCGGCTGGTCGCGGCGGCCCACCTGTTGCGGTACGCCGACGACGACCGGGTGAGCGACACCTACCGCGACAGCGGTGAGATCCGCTGGCTGGTGTGCTGGGTATCCGACTCGCCCTGGGCGGAGAGCGTCAAGGTCGGCGACACACTGGCGGCCGCCTGCCTGGCCCAGTTGGCCCGCTGGGGAGTCTCGCGGCGCTATGCGAACGGCGGCCTTCCCGCGCCGTCCATCTACGGCGTACCCGAGCCGTGGCCCCACGTCCGCGCGATCTACGAGCGCGCGGGGTTCGTCCACGACGGCGACATCGAGATCATCATGATCGCGTGCGTCGACGAGTTGGCGCGGGCCGGTGCGCCGCCGATCGACGGCCTGGCCGCGCACCGGTCGCTCGGCATCAACGGCACCAGGATCTCCGCCATGCTGGGCGATCGCAGGATCGGCTACGTCGAGGTCGAGAGCCTCGGAGACGCGGAGCGGGTGTCGCGGTTCGACAGCTGGGCCGACATCGGGAACCTCCATGTCGACGAGGCGTACCGCCGCCGCGGTGTCGCCACCTGGTTGTTCGGGCAGGTCGCCGGGTGGCTGCACCTGGCCCGGGTCGACCGGCTGCTGGCGTACGGGTCACCCGAGCGCGAGGCCGAGTTCACCCTGCTCCAAGGGCTCGGCTTCGTGGAGCTGTCCAGGATCAGCCGCGGTTGGTCCGCCTGAGCTCAACTCCGCGGCTTGTCTCGCGACCTGACAACTCGGGCGCCTCGGCGATATATGGACCGCCGCGCCAACCGAGTCGGCCGGCGCGGCGCGGACTCGGCCCTAGCCCCAGCGGTGGTAGGTGTCGATCTCCAGCCAGGCGTTGAACCTGGGATGCTCGCGGTCGGGATACGGCTTGCCGCTGTAGTGCCGAGCCAGACTGTCGATTCCGCGAAGGTCGGTGTCGGGTTCGAGGGTCACGGTGCCCTGCACGCTGACGTGTCGGTACCACGAGTCGCCGTCCAGCACCGTCAGCGAGACGCGCGGGTTGGCGCGGATGTGCGCGAGCCGCTTCCGACGGCCGTCGAGGTTGAGCAGGATCCGGCCCGCCTCCCACCGATACCATGTCGCCACCGAGACCGGTGTCTCGTCCGGACGGACCGTCGCCATCACGGCCGGATTGGGCTTCTGCAGCAGTTCGACGAGATCAGCGGGAATCGGCGGCTTGGCCACGGGAGCTCCTTCGTACGACGTCGGCGGTCTCTACCTCATCACCCAGCAGCCTAGGCACCACGACGCCGCGACCGACCACGGCGGCAGGAGCAGCCATGGACACCTTCGACTTCGCGGCCTTCCCGACCCTTCGCACCGAACGGGTGGTGTTGCGGGAATGGACGTCCGCGGACGCGGCCGATCTCTTCTCGTTCCGGAGTGACGCGGACGCGCAGAAGTACAACTCCGCACCCATGCGGGACGTCGCCGAGGCGCGGGCTCTCATTGAGCAACTGCGGGCCGGGTACGCCGACCAGCGGATGATCCAGTGGGCGGTCGCGCTGCCCGAGGACGACCGGCCGATCGGGCTGTTCGGCTACAACTACTGGGAACGATTCCACCGCCGGGCCGAGATCGGCTACGACCTCGCCCGGGCACACTGGGGGCAAGGCCTGGCCACCGAGGCCGTCGCCGCGATCCTTCGGTTCGGCTTCGAGCGCATGCGCCTGCACCGCGTCGAGAGCGAGACCATCGTCGACAACCACCCGTCGGTACGTCTGCTCGAGAGGTTCGGCTTCCGGCGCGAGGGAGTCCGGCGGGAGTACTCCCTCGAGGACGACGGCGCCTTCCACGACAGCGCTGTCTACGGCCTCCTCCGAAGCGAGCACCCGGTGGTGAGGCCGGACCCTGCGTAGGCGCAGCGCCCTCGCCAGCTAACTCCCTTCGATCCGGATGGTGGCGCCCTCGCGCGCGGACCGGTAGATCGCGTCGCTGAGTTCGGCCACCCGCAGTCCCGCCGCCGGAGGTGACGGGTTGGGGATCTCTCCCCGGATGGTGGACAACCACGCCTGGTGCGCCTCCGGCCCACCCCTCAGGTCGAGCGGCTGCACGATCCCACCGTCGCGGTAGTGCGTGACCCGGCCGGTGCGCCACGGGTGCTGCGGCTCGATCTCGTAGCGCAACAGCCCCTCGGATCCCGAGACCACGACGTTCTCCATCCACGTGGTCGCCAGATCACCCACCACGGACAGCTGGCCCTGAACGCCGCCCGCGAACGACACGGTCGCGGCGGCGTTGATGTCGACGGGCGAACCCACGTTGTCGACAAGTGCGGACACCGACCGAACCGGCTGGTCGACGAGCCACAGCAACATGTCCACGAGGTGGGAGCCGCTGTCCATCAACATGCCGCCGCCGGACAACGAGGGATCCTGCCGCCACGAGCCGGCCGTGCCCTGCAACCACCGCTGGCCGCAGGAGATCGAGATCGATCGCAGCTCGCCGAGCTCTCCGGACGCGATCGCCGTGCGCATGTAGGAGTACGCCGGGTCGAACCGGCGCTGGTAGTGGACCATCACGGTCACCCCTGCCGCGTCCGCTGCCGCCTCGATCTCGCGGGCGTGCTCGGACGTGCAGGTGAGCGGCTTCTCGCACAGGACGTGCAGGCTCCGCTTGATCGCGCTCATCACGATCGGATGGTGCAGCGTGTGCGGGGTGACGACCGTGATCGCGTCGAGGTCCACCGAGGCGAACATCTCGTCGACGTCGGCGAACGTCGGTGCGTGCGCCACGATCGGAACCCTGGAACGGAACGTGTCGAGATTGGCCTGGCTCGGGTCGGCGAGAGCAACGATCTCGAACTCCGCCGCACTCGCCATGCTGGACGCATGCCAGGTCGCGGCACCGCCGCAGCCGACCACGCCCACACGAAGCTTGCCCACTGGATCCTCCTCGACAACTCGCCGACCGTCGCAGAGAGCCTGCCATGTCACCCCGACACCCGCCACCGCCGGTTCCCCCACGGACGGATCCCTCCACCTCATGCGTGCGGCCCCGGAGCCGTCCAGCTCCGGGGCCGCAGATGTGAGGCGGATCAGGCGGTCAGGCCGCGTGCGCGGCTCCCGCCGCCGGACCGACGTACCGTGCGTCACCGAACGCGAGGATCGGGTAGCCGATGATGCCGAAGAGCCAGAGCCCGAAGAAGCCGAAGACGCCGCTCTTGCCGAACGACTTCGCCACGTCGAGCGCCACGATGATCGAGATGACGATGTTCACGAGGGGGATGAGGAAGAGAACCAGCCACCATCCGGGCCGGCCAGCGATCTTGCACAGCACATAGATGTTGTAGAACGGGATGATCGCCTCCCAGCCGGAGCGTCCGGCCTTGGTGAACACCTTCCACATCGCGACGATCATCAGGACGATCAGAGCGAGGTAGATGATCCCCCCGACCACACCTACGCCGCCGCCACCTGTGTCGTTCACGCGTTCCTCCATTTTTCTTTGTGGGTCTGGCAGCGAAACCTGCCAGACGAAAGGGAGGACACCCTATGGCATGGCGTGGGTCCGGCACGAGGGGCTGATCGCCCCACATTTCTTGAGGTGTGGAAGACGACCGGCGCCGCTCGCACGGCGCGGACCTGCGGCCTACTCGTACACCACGACGCCGGTCTCGTGCGCGCGGATCCAGTCCCAGTCGAGCGTGACGCCCAGGCCGGGGCCGTGCGGGCACGGCGACGTGGCCGTGCTCGTCGACCGCGTCGAGGTCGTCGGAGTAGCCGTCGGCGTAGATCGGCAGTGCTCGCGCTTCGGCGTCCAGCTTCGGGTGGACCAGGCCGAGCTCGTAGTAGTTCGTGTTGCGGATGGCGGCCATGCAGTGGCGGTGGCGCGGGCCGGGCGCGTGGATCTCGAAGTCCAGCCCGAACCCCTCGGCCGCGTGCGCGATCTTCATCACGCCGGTGATGCCGCCGTCGTAGTCGGCGTCGGCGCGCACGTAGTCGGTGCCGTCGGCGACGATGTGGTCGACGTGCGGCTCGAGGCCGCGGACGTGCTCGCCCAGCAGGATCGGCGTCTTGATGAGCTGGCGCAGCTTGCGGTGCGCGAACGCCGAGATGCCGCCGTCCTTGTACGGGTCCTCGTACCAGAAGAAGCGGGCCTCGTCGCAGGCCCGCCCGACCTTCAGCGCGTCGCCGAAGGTGTTGTACTCGCAGGCCGGGTCGATCATCAGGTCCATCTCGTCGCCGACCGCCTTGCGGGTGGCCAGCACCGTGGCGACCTCGCGCCGATCGGTCCGTTGCCCCAGCCGTGGATCTTGAAGGCCGGGTAGCCCATCTCCCGGCACTGCGACGGCGAACTCGCGCGAACGCCTCGGGGCTGACGAGGCCGCCGTTCTCGTCGCCGTGGTAGGTGGAGGCGTAGGCCGGCAGCTTCTTCCGGAAGCCGCCGAGCAGCTCGTAGATCGGGGCGTCGTAGGCCTTGCCGGCGATGTCCCAGAGCGCGATGTCGATCGGGCCCCATGCCGAACCGGTCGTGCTTGCGCAGCGCCCGCTTGAGGTCGTTCCAGATCAGCTCGCGCTCGAGCGCGTTCTTGCCGATCAGGTAGTGCGCCACCATGCCCGACCTGGGCGTAGGACACGCTGGTGCCGCCGGCGTACTCGCCGGTGATCCCGGCGTCGGTCTCGATCGTGAGGACGTAGCCGGTCTGGCGGGCCGTGGCGCCCTTCTCGTAGACGTGGTTGAAGCCGTTGTAGTCGACACCGAGTCCGGGCATCTTCCAGTCGTACTCGCGGACGG
The DNA here is from genome assembly GCA_963721745.1 of uncultured Actinomycetota bacterium. Classification (GTDB taxonomy): domain Bacteria; phylum Actinomycetota; class Actinomycetes; order Propionibacteriales; family Actinopolymorphaceae; genus Thermasporomyces. The sequence continues at coordinate 921,062 of CAVRKO010000015.1, forward strand.
TCAGGCGGCGGATCGCGAGGTCGCGGGACATCGGTGGTCCTTCCTGCTCGACAGCCCCCCGCGTCTCCTCGAGTCTGCATCAGTTCGCCACCACCACAAGGCGTCGGTGGCCAGGCCGACCTGTGCCGGCCAGGTCCGGGAGGGCCGGCAGGTCAGCTTCGGGAGGCCGCCGGTCAGCTTCGGATGACGTTGTGCAGCGGTTCGCCGGCCACCAGCCGGTTGATGTTGTCGGCGATGTCGTCGATCCGGCGGGCGAACGTCTCGGTCGTCACGCCGGAGACGTGCGGGGTCATGACCACGTTGTCCAGCTGGGCCAGGGGCGTCGTCGCCGGCTCACCCGCACCCGAGGCGTCCGGGTAGCGCCACCAGACGTCGAGAGCGGCGCCGGCGATGCTGCGTTCGGCGAGGGCGGCGTACAACGCGGCCTCGTCGACGACCGCTCCCCTCGCGACGTTGACCACCAGCGCGGACGGTCGCATCGCCGCCAGCTCACGCCGGCCGAGGAGTCCGTCGGTCTCGGCGCTGTACGGCACCGTCACCACCACGACGTCGGACTCGGCGCAGAGCTGGGACAGTCGCTCCGGCCCACCCAGCCAGTCGAGGTGCACGCCCTCCGGCAGCGGCCGGCTGGTGTCCCGGCGGACCGCGACGCACCGCATGTCGAACGCGGCAAGGAGGCGTACGACCTCGGCGCCGATCTCGCCCAGGCCGACCACTCCCACCGTCTGCCCCCGCAGGGTGTCCGGCGCGGGCATTTCCGGGACGTACCGCGGTGACATCCACCGCCCGGCCCGCAGCTCCCGGTCGGACGACCGCAGCTGGCGCCGGAGGGCGAGGACCACCATCACGACGTACTCCGCGATGGAACGCCCGTGGTGGAAGGTGTTGGCGACGACCACACCGGGAGGCAGCGCGTCGAGAGCGATGCCCTCGTAGCCGGCGCCCGGGGACTGCACGAGTCGGAGCCGCTTCGCAGCGCCGCCGAGCGACGCCGGCAGGGTGCCGCAGACCAGCACCTCGGCGGACTCGAGGAGGTCGGCGTCGACGGACTCAGCCAGCTGCCAGGTGTGGGCGTGGCCGGTCGCCTCCTCGAGCTGGGGCAGGTACGCCTGGAGCAGTGGTTCGGCCAGCACGATCCTCATGCGCCCAAGGCTTGCAGACGTACGCGACGCGAACGCCCGCGGGTGGGCGGAGCCGGTGTCGTCTTCCGTCGGGGCTTCTCTTCCGCAGCGGGCATTCGTAACCGCAGATTTACGGTAACCTCTGCGTTACGAATAGTGGAGGAGGTCCTGCCATGCGTGCGTACGAAGCGACGTCGACGATCGCCGCGAGCACCGAGAGCGTCTGGTCCGTCCTGGTCGACGGGACGACGTGGCCGCGCTGGGACTCGGGCGTGGACAGCGTCGAGGGGCGGATCGCGCCCGGCGAGACGGTCCGGATCCGCTCGCAGGCCGCACCCGGCCGCACGTTCCCCGTCCGGGTGACCACGTTCGAGCCGTCCCGCCGGCTGGTGTTCACCGGTGGCATGCCGCTCGGCCTGTTCACGGGCGTACGCACCTTCACCCTGACCCCTGGCGACGCCGACGGTACGGCGACGTTCCACCTCCGGGAGGAGTACACCGGTCCACTGCTCGGGCTGATCTGGCGGTCGATGCCCGACCTCGGCCCGTCGTTCCGCCAGTTCGCCGACGGCCTCAAGCAGCGAGTCGAGGCGGGCGACTGACCGATGACCCGGGCACCGGCCGGCCGCGACCCGTTCGAGGCGTTGGGTGACCCCCACCGCAGGGAGATCCTCAGCCTCCTCGCTCGCGGCGACAGGTCCGTCCAGGAGCTCGCCGACGCGCTCCCGATCAGCCGGCCGGCGGTCTCCCGACACCTTCGGGTCCTGAAGGAGGCCGGGCTCGTCGCCGAGGAGCCGCGTGGCACCCGGCGCATCTACCACCTTCAGCAGCAGGGAATCCATGCCGTGCAGGCCTATCTCGAACAGGTCTGGGGTGAGGCCGCCGCCCGTTTCCGGCTGGTCGCCACGAACACGAAGAAGAAGCAGGGACGATGACCGAACCGCTGCGGCTGTCCTTCGAGGTCGCCTGCCCGGTCGAGCACGCGTTCCGCGTCTGGACCTCGGGCATCGGTACGTGGTGGCCGTCTGGACACACCGTCTCGGGAGAGGACGGCGTCGGCGTCGTCCTCGAACGCCGGGCGGGCGGCCGCATCTACGAACGCACCGAGGCGGGTGTCGAGCACGAGTGGGGCGAGGTCGGCATGGGAGCCCCCGACCCGGCTCGCGTACCTGTGGCACCTGCGCCGCGACCGGTCCGACGCCACCGAGGTGGAGATCAGGTTCAGTGCCGCGGGTACGTCGGGCACCCGCGTCGACATCGAGCACCGCGGATGGGAGCGGCTCGGCGCGGACGCCCGGGACTGGCGCGACCGCAACCAGGCGGGGTGGGCGGGCCTCTTGCCGCACTACGTGGCCGCGACCGGTTGGATCGAGGGACCCTCCATCCAATAGGGCCGCATCAAGGGACCCATCATCCAACCGGCGCGTGAACCGGCCTGCATCAAGGGACCTCCATCCAATAGGGACCCTTCATCCAACCGGCGCACACCCGACCTGGGCGGGCACGGCTCCGCTGCACTCCGCACGTGGCGGCCGAGGACGCACCGCACCGGAATCCCTTCTTTTCTTGACGTTCACCCCGATGTGCGGACTCGGCGAAGCACTTTTCCACGCCGCGTACCGCCTAGCTTGACGGTGCGCGAATGCCGACGTTCACTGACAGCAACGCCGTAGTTCTGCGGCGAGCTGAGGACCTGAGCGTCGGCCCCGTCCGGCATCGCCTGGAACCTGCGGCCGGGACTTCCCGGAGCGGGAGTTTCCCAGAGCGGGCGGAGGCAAGGTCATGATCGTCATCGGTGTGATCCTTCTCCTCGCGGCAGCGGTGGTCGGTGCCGTGGGAGTGGCCACGAACATGGGCAGCGCGGCCGCGCTGACTTCCACTTTCTCGATCTTCGGCTGGCACCTGACCGGAACCACGGGCCGGCTGTTCCTCTCCGGCCTCATCGTGGGGGCCATCGGAATGCTGGGGCTTGCGCTGCTGCTCAGCGGCAGCGTCCGGCGGAACCGGGCCGCCCGTGAGTACAAGCGGTCGCAGCGTGCCGAGCGGGACCGCCGCAAGGAGGAGCAGGCGAAGACCACGACGCAGGGCGGCGGCGACCACGTACCCGAGCAGAAGGCGCCGGCGGACCACCCGACCGACCAGCCGACCGAGCAGCGCACCGACCGCTCCGACACCTAGAGCGGGCGCGCCGCGGCCAACACCGCGGGCCAACACCGCGGGCGTGTGGCGGAGGCGCGTGGCGCGGTGAGTCAGCTTTCCGAGTCCGCGCAGACGACCGCGGCCGACTCGGCGGGAAGGTGTACGGTCTCGCCGGTCACCCGCACCCGCGCGGCCGTCGCGAGCAGGACCGTGCCAGCCGGCCGCCGTAACGGTACGCGGACGGGCTTCGGCGTCAGGTTCGCGGCCACCACGCAGCGCCCGCGCCGAACCGCGAGCCACCCGTCACCGTGCCAGGCATCCACGCGCGACAACCACGGGTCGGAGAGGTCCGGCCAGGCCCGGCGCAGCGCGATCAGCCGTTGGTAGAGGTCCAGCATCTCCTTGTGGGGTGCGCGTTCCAGCTCCGACCAGTCCAGCCTGGAACGGTGGAACGTGCCGGGGTCCTGCGGGTCCGGCACGTCACCCGCCGGCCAGCCCGCGTCGGCGAACTCGCTCCGCCGGCCCGCCGCGACCGTCGATGCCAGCTCGCGTTCGGGGATGGCTCGTGAAGAACTGCCACGGCGTACCCGCCGCCCATTCCTCGCCCATGAACAGCATCGGCGTGTACGGGCTGGTGAACAGCAGCGTCGGCTCCCACGGCGAGCAACCCGCGCGAGAGCGATCTCCGGCAGCCGGTCGCCCTGGGCGCGGTTGCCGATCTGGTCGTGGTTCTGCAGGTACGCCACGAAGCGGTGGCCCGGCACGCGGGTGAGGTCGACCGGGCGGCCGTGTGAGCGGGACCGGAACGACGAGTACGTCCCGCGTGCCAGAACGGCGCCCGCAGGATCGAGGCGAGACACTCCGGCGTACCGAAGTCGGCGTAGTACCCCTGCCGCTCGCCGGTGAGCGCGCGTGCAGCGCGTGGTGGATGTCGTCGTCCCACTGCGCCGTGCAGGCCGTAGCCACCGGCCTCGCGCGCGGTGACCAGGCGGGGGTCGTTCAGGTCGGACTCGGCGATCAGCGACAGCGGCCGGCCGAGGTGCGTGGCCAGCGCCTCGACCTCGACCGCGAGCTCCTCGAGCAGGTGGACGGCCCGGCGGTCGACGAGCGCGTGCACGGCGTCGAGCCGGAGGCCGTCGACGTGGTAGTCGCGCAGCCAGATCAGCGCGTTGTCGACGATGTAGCGGCGTACCTCGTCGGAGTCCGGCCCGTCGAGGTTGAGCGAGCGGCCCCAGGTGTTGCGGCCCTGCGAGAGGTACGGCCCGAACTTCGGCGCGTAGTCACCCGACGGTCCGAAGTGGTTGTAGACCACGTCGAGCACCACACCCAGGCCGCGCGCGTGGCACGCGTCGACGAACCGCTTGAGCCCGTCGGGACCGCCGTACGCCTCGTGGACGGCGTACCAGCAGACCCCGTCGTAGCCCCAGTTGTGCGTGCCGTTGAACGCGTTGACGGGCAGCAGCTCGACGAGGTCGATCCCGAGGTCGACGAGGTGGTCGAGCCGTTCGATCGCGGCGTCGAAGGTGCCGTCCGGCGTGAACGTGCCGACGTGCAGCTCGTACAGCACGCTGCCGGGCAGTGCGCGTCCGCGCCAGCCCTGGTCGGTCCATGCGAAGGCCTCGTGGTCGTAGAGGCGGCTGGGCCTGTGTACTCCTCCGGGCTGCCAGCGCGAGCGCGGGTCGGGCAGCGCGCGGCGGCCGTCGTCGAGCAGGTACGCGTAGTCGGTGCCGGGGCCTGCCTCGGAGACGTCGCGCCGCCACCAGCCGCCCTCGCCCCGGTCAGGTCGTGGTCGCGCCGCCTCGATCCGCAGCCGGACCCGCTCGGGGTCGGGCGCCCAGACCTCGAACCGCGTCATGCGTCCTCCACGCGCCAGGAGGGCGACCGGGTAGCGCGCCAGCAGGTCGGCGAGCGGGACCGGCCCGCCGTCCCAGCGCTGCCGGTGACGCGTCCCGCCATGCTCCCGGCGGCACCGACAGGGACCGTGTCCCGCCAGCCGCCGCGGCGCGCCAGTCCCACCGGGAGCCGGGTGGCCACCGTCAGCGCGCCACCCCGGTCGAACGCGACGACGTGCTCGGAGCCGCTCGCCCGCGGGCGCGACCGGCGGTGTACTCCGCGAACAGGTCCGGCCGGTCCCGCCGCAGCCTGAGCGCCCGGCTGGTCACGAGCAGCTTCGCCGCGCCCGACGTCGTCGACCGGCGGCAGCCAGCCGGTGTCGAGTCGGGCGAGCAGCTCGCGGCGCCGCGCGAAGTCGACCGGCCGCCGGTTGTCCGGGTCGACCAGCGAGTTGTCCCACAGCTCGGTCGCCCTGGTAGGTGTCCGGGACTCCCGGGCATCGTCAGCTGCACGAGCTTCTGGCCGAGCGCGTTCTCCAGCCGGGCGGCGGTGATGTCGGCGGCGAACGCGGTGAGCGGCCCGGCGAGCTCCGCGTCGTCGTAGAGCCGGTCGACGGCCGCGTGCATCGCGTCCTCGAACGGCTGCGTCGGGATCGTCCCAGCGGGTGACGTGCCGGCCTCGCGCGACGGCCTTCTCGACGTAGGCGTGCAGCCGGTCCCGCTCGATCGGCCAGGCCCCGGCGACCGTCTGCCACAGCAGGTGCGCGAACGCGCGGGTCGGGCAGGTCGGCCGTCGCGCTCCACCTGGCGTCGACGTCCGCCCACTCCTGCGGCCGCTCCGCGAGTACGGCGAGCCGCGCCCGTACGTCGTCGCCCGCTTGGTGTCGTGGGTGGAGAGGGTGGTCATCCCCTCGGGATGGCGGACCTGTCGGCGCAGGGCGGCGGCGTGGAACTCCGCCAGCGACAGGCCGAACAGCGCCGGGTCGCCGCCGACCTCGTTCAGCGCGACGAACCGGGTCCACCGGTAGTACGCGGTGTCCTCCACGCCCTTGGCCATCACCGCGGACGCCACCTGGGCGAACCGCACGGCCAGCTCGTCCTCGGGATCGAGCAGGCGGCCCGCGAGCGTGTCGAGCGCCTCGGCCAGGTCGGGTCGCCGCAGGCGCGCCGCCTCCACCGCGGCCGCCACGTGGTCGGCGCCGTCCGGTGGGTACGCGCGGTAGACCGGGAAGTTGCCGAGCAGTTCGAGGAGCACCTCGCGGTTGCCCTCGGGCGCGGAGGACCGCGCCAGCCGCTCGAGCCGCGCCACCTCGGCCGGCAGGAGTGTGGTCGCGACCTCGCGCTTGCAGTCGTACGCGAGGTCGGCCAGGTCCATGGTGATGCCGGTGAGCTCGGTGTCGAGGGCGGTGAACGCCGCGGCTCCGGCCCCGGCGACGAAGACGCCGCATGCCTCGCGCAGGCGCGTCGTAGCCGGTCGTGCCGGCCACCGGCCAGTCGGGAAGCTCCTCGCCGACGTGCAGGATCTTCTCCACGAGCAGCCAGGCGTCGGGTGCGGCGGCGCGGAGCCGGGCGAGGTAGGCGCCGGGGTCGCGCAGCCCGTCCGGATGGTCGACCCGGATCCCGTCGGGCCGCCAGCGCAGCACCTCCGCATGGGTCGCCTCGAAGACCCTGGGGTCCTCGGCCCGGATGGCGGCCAGCTCGGAGACCGCGAAGAACCGCCGGTAGTTGATCTCCTGGTTGCCGCGCGAACTCGGGATGAGCTCGTAGTGCTGGCGGGCGTGGACCTCCTGCGGGTCGCCGGCCTCGGTGCCCGGAGCCAGCGGCACCCTCAGGTCGCCGTACCGCAGCTCGCCCTCCTCCACCCGCAGCTCGGCGAGCGCCTCCGGCTTGTCGTCGAGAACCGGTAGCCGGACCCGTCCAGCCGACCAGTCGACGTCGAACCAGTCGGCGTACGGGGACTCCTGGCCGTTCCGAAGGAGGTCCCACCAGGCGGGGTTGGCCGCGGGGACACGTACACCCATGTGGTTGGGCACGATGTCGACGACGATGCCCAGCCCGGCGCCGCGCAGGGCCTCGACCAGGCGGAGCCGACCTTCCTCACCGCCGACCTCGGGGTTCACCCGGCTGTGGTCGCCGACGTCGTACCCGTGCAGGGAGCCCGGCATCGGCGTCAGCAACGGCGACGCGTAGAGGTGCGTCACGCCGAGCGCGGCGAGGTAGTCGGCGAGATCGGCCGTCGCGGCGAGGTCGAAGTCGGGAGAGATCTGGACGCGGTACGTCGAACGGGGAGCAGTCATGTCAGACCACCCTTCGCGCCAGCCGACCGTCGGACGGCAGCAGGGACCGGCCTGGTGGCCTCGGCCCGGGGGTCGTCATCACGGAGCACCTGGAGCATGGCGACCACCCCATCATGAGGCGGCTCCGCTGGCCCAACCGGAGGGTGCCGCGGCCGGTGCGAGCGTCATGGGGCCTCCTGGGCGTGGGGGTTCGTACGGACGGGCGGTGCTGGCGGAACGGGCTGGCGGAACGGGCTGGCGGAACGGGCGGACGTTCCCGCGCGGGGTCAGGTACCCGGGCAGCTACGGCACATGCGTAAACGGGCTGGCCCGTGACGTGTCAGAGGTTTCTCGGCTTCTAGGCCGAGAAACCTCTGACAGGTCACGGCCGGGGACCTGGTGCCAGCTCCGTGGCATCCTGGGCGCCGTGCCCGACTCCGCCCCCGACTCCCTCCCCGACTCCGTGCCCCACCCCGACGCCGATTCCGACCCGCGCGACCTGGAGCTGGCCGCTCGGCTGCGCGCCGTGTGCCGCGTCACCGGCGAGTTCGTGCTGCGGTCGGGCCGGACGGCGGACGAGTACTTCGACAAGTACCAGTTCGAGGCCGACCCCGCCCTGCTCGACACGGTGGCCGCCCAGCTGGCGCCGCTCGTACCCGACGGGACCGAGGTTCTCGCCGGCCTGGAGATGGGTGGCATCGCCGTCGTCACGGCACTCGGTCGGCAGACCGGACTGCCCTGCGCGTTCGTCCGCAAGGAGGCCAAGCGGTACGGCACCCGCCGGCTGGCCGAGGGGGCCGAAGTCGCCGGACGCCGGGTGCTCGTGGTGGAGGACGTCGTCACCTCGGGCGGGCAGGTCGTCCTCTCCTCGCGTGAGCTGCGACAGCTCGGAGCACGCGTCGACGCCGCGCTCTGCGTGATCGACCGCCAGGAAGGCGGCACTGAGGCGCTCCGCGCCGAAGCGCTGTCGCTGCGCGCGCTCTTCACCCGCACCGACCTCGAGCAGGCAGCCGACGGCTGACCCGGCCACCGACCACCGACCACGTGTTCGCCGAGGGCGGATCCGCTCAGGGCTCAGCTGGTGAGCGAGTCCGCCTATCGTGGGCCCGTTGACGTCGTACAACTTCTTCCCCGCCTGCATTTCCTGCACTTTCCCGTCGGCCATGCCTACCTCTGGGAGGACTTCGACGGCCTGACCCTCGTCGACACGAGCGTGCCGGGTTCGGCGCCGCACATCGCCGACGCCGTACGCGGACTCGGGCACGACACGGGTGACGTCCGCCGGCTCCTGTTGACGCACTTCCACGGGGACCACGTGGGCTCGGCGGCCGAGGTCGCCGAGTGGGGGGACGTCACGGTGTACGCCCACCGCGCCGACGCACCGTTCATCGCGGGCAGGGAGTCCGGTCCGCCGCCGAACCTCCTCGAGTGGGAGCGCCCGCTGATGGAGAGTGTGCGGACGCAGGTGCCGGCCACGCCGCCCGCACCCGTACGCGTCGACCACGAGCTCGAGGACGGCGACGTGCTGGAGTTCGGCGGCGGGGCGCGGGTGGTCGCCGTACCCGGGCACACGCCGGGCAGTGCGGCGTATTACCTCCCCGAGGCTGGCGTCCTTCTCACCGGCGACACCATTGCGCGCGGCCAGGACGGCCAGGTCATGCTCGGCGTCTTCAACGTCGACCACGCCGAGGCGGTCAGGTCGTTCCGGAAACAGGTCGACCTGGAGCCCTCCGTGGTCTGCTTCGGGCACGGCGAACCGCTCACGGAGTCCGCCGCGGCGCGGTTGCGGGCCGCGGCCGACCGGCTGCCCTGAGCTGGACTTCCGGCGATCGCCTTGTCCGGCTAAGGATTCGTACGCTCGCGCGGGGGTAGCTGGTTCGGGCACACGTGAGCATGGCGAACCGAACCTGGAGCTGCCCGCGGCAGGACTGCCGCCGGTGACGCCGTCGCCCGTACGGCCTCACGCCGGCGGCGGCGGTCTGACAAGGAGGACAACATGCGAGCAGGGGCAGTGGTTGTCGTCATCTGGCTGGTCATCGGCCTCTTCGCCGCGGGCCAACGTGGATACCTACAGGGTTCGGAGACCAACTGCGCACGGGCCGGGACCATCGCCGTCACGGTCATCGCCGGTCCGCTCAACTATGTCGGGGTCAACCCCAAGATCAAGTGCAAGGTTCCAGAGCCGTCCTCGTGAGATCGAGACGGCCTCGGCCTCGGCCTCTACGCCAGGCCCGACGCGCTAGACGAGCTGCTTCAGAAGCCCGGTGTCGACGTCGTACAGGAACCCGCCCACCACCACGTCGTCGGGAACCAGCGGATGCGACCGCACCCGCATGACGTCGCTGCGCAGCATGGCCTCCTGGTCGTCGACGACGCCGAACGACTCCCACGACGCGTCCCGGCCGCTGGCCCGACTCACCTGCTCGCGCAGCTGGGCCTCGCTCCACGTCGCCATCGTGCACTTGGTGTGCGGGACGATGAGGATCCGCTCGACTCCGAGCAGGTTGACGCCGAGGACGAGGGCCCGCATCGCCTGGTCGGTCACGCGGCCACCCGGGTTCCGGAGAATCTTGGCATCACCCGGCCGGAGGCTGAGCATCCCGAGCGGGTCGATCCGCGAGTCCATGCACGTGACGAGTCCGACGCCGGCGTGCGCCACTCCGTCGAAGCCGGCCAGCTGGAAGGTGTCCGCGTACGCCGCGTTGGCGGCCAGCAGGTCGGCGAACGCCCCGGTCGGGGGCACGCGTGCGTCGCCGGCGCTGCGGCCGGCGGGTCCTACCCTGCGCTGAGGACTCATCGGTGCCCATTCTGCCTCGCCCGCCCCAGCGGGCCACGGACCACCCACCGATGCGGCGCAGGTCGCCCAGCAGGATGCGCCACGGTGGTCGACTCGTACCGCATGATCATGTTTCTCCACGTCGCCCCCTCCGCCACCGCACGGAGCGGAAGCGCCCGCAGCACCGGGGCGGGGACCGGACACCCGCGTCCTCTGCGCCGGGTCGACCCAGGACACTAGGGCCATGACCGGCACCGAGATCGCAGGCGTCCTCTGCGTCGTACAGACCCCGTTCCACGACGACGGCGCCATCGACCCCGACGCGTTCGTGCACCAGGTCGACTGGCTGTTCGGGCACGGCGTCGAACGGTGTCGTGATCGGCATGGTCTCCGAGTCCTGCGGCTGTCCTCGGAGGAGCGCGACCAGCTCGCGACCCTGCTGTGCACGGCTGCGGACGGGCGCGGCGCCGCGGTGGTCAGCGTCGGCGCCGAGTCCACGCACACCGCCGTACGCCATGCCCGGCACGCCGCGGCGGCCGGCGCCGATGCGGTGATGGCCGCGCCACCCGCGCTGCACCGGGCCAGCGACGACGAGCTGTTCGGCTACTACACCGAGATCGCCACCGCCGCGGACCTCCCGGTCATCGTGCAGGACGCCAGCGGCTACGTGGGTGCTGCGATGTCGATCGACCTGCAGGCCCGGCTGCACACGGAGCTCGGCCGACCGCGTCCTGTTCAAGCCGGAGGCACCACCGATCGGGCCCAAGCTGACCCAGCTGCTCGACGCGACCGACGGCAAGGCGCGGGTGCTGGAAGGCACCGGCGGGATGTACCTCGTCGACAGCTTCCGCCGCGGCGTCGTCGGCACCATGCCCGCGGGGGAACTGGTCTGGGCGCTCGTGCCACTGTGGGCCGCCCTGACAAGCGGTGACTTCGACCGCGCCTACCGCATCGCCGGGCCGCTGGCGCAGCTGGTCTCGCTGCAGAAGAGCTTGGACAGTTTCGTCGCGGTCGAGAAGCACCTGCTGGTACGCCAGGGTGTGCTGCCCACCCGCAACCGGCGCGGACCCGTCGAGGGTGCCGTCGACGCGCCGATGTACGCCGAGGTCGAACGCCTCGAGGCCCTGCTGCGGACCGCCGTCGACCCGCACGGAGCGCACTGAACCCTTGCAGGGACAGGCGTTCCGCGCCCGAACGGATCCGGGCGCGGTCGGCCACGGCGCTTTGTGGGCAAACGCACCACGCCATCCCGCAGGCCGGGAGACCATGGACGAGGACGGCCGGTGAGCCGTGCGCGGACCTCCGCACGGTCGGGCCATCCTCGGGCCAGCCCCTCGTGGCCCGGTCCAGGAGGTGGTACCCATGCCTGCTCCGCGACCGACCCCATCCACCCGAGCGACCTCCTCCACCCGAGCGACCTCCTCCACCCGAGCGCGTACGGCCCGGCTGCCCGCGCCGCGGTTGCCGGCCGGGCGTCCCGCGACCGTGACGCAGGACCTCGACCGACTCGGCGCGGTGCTCGACACCGCCATTCCCCGGCGTACGAAGAAGAATCTCCTGGTCGCCACCTGGAACGTCCGGGCGTTCGGCGACCTGACCGACAAGTGGCAGGCAGGACCCACGGACTCCCCCAAACGTGACCTGCACGCCCTGTCCTGCATCGCCACCGTGATGTCGCGGTTCGACGTCGTGGCGGTGCAGGAGGTCAAGCGGGACGTGACCGCGCTCCGGCGTACGCTCGCGCTGCTCGGTCCCTCGTGGCGGGTCATCGCCTCCGACGTCACCGAGGGCGCGGAGGGTAATGCCGAGCGGCTGGCCTTTCTCTACGACTCCCGCCGCGTCCAGCCGTCCGGCCTCGTCGGCGAGATCGTGCTGCCCATCGCGGACGCCCACGTGCCGAAGCAGTTCGCGAGAACGCCGTACGCCGTCGGGTTCGAGACGGCGGGAACGGAGTTCGTCCTCGTGTCGCTGCACGTGCTGTGGGGCACCGGCCCGGCCGCGCGGCTCGGTGAGATCACGGCGATCGCGGAGTGGATGCGGGACTGGGCGGACCGCCCGCGGGACTGGAACACCAACCTGATCGTGCTCGGCGACTTCAACCTCGACCGGATCGGCGACCCGTTGTACGAGGCATTCCTGTCGACGGGACTCTGGCCTCCCGCCGAGCTGACCACGGTTCCCCGGACGATCTTCGACACTCCGGGGGCACACCACTTCTACGACCAGATCGGGTGGTTCGCCGACGAGGACGGCGAGTCCCTGCTGCAGTCGCTCACCTACACCCGTCGCGGCGGCTCGGTCGACTTCGTACCGCACGTCATGACGAACCTCACCCGGCAGGCGCTGTCGTGGAAGATCTCCGACCACCTGCCGTTGTGGGTGGAGTTCGAACAGCCTCCGCGCCGCTGAGCGGGTGCCCGTCCCTCCCGGAGGCCCGTTCGGTGATCATGAAACCTCCCGGGGCCCGTTCGGTGATCATGAAAGTTCAGAGGGGCTAGAGCCCACCGGAACCTTCATGATCACCGGACCTGGCGGCAAGGCACCCCCGGGAACCTTCATGATCACCGGACCTCGGCCTGCAACCCCAGGCCTGAGCGACCTCGATCAGTCCGCAGGCTCCAGGGCGACCGCCTCGTAGACGTCCAGCGTCGGCACCACGAACCGGACCGCGTCGCCCACCCGCTCGAAGTCGACCTGCTCGCCACTGCGGACGGACACCACCCGCGACACCGAGCGGTCGGCGCGAACCTCCACCGTGAGCGGACCCACGCTGGTGACCCGACTGATCGGGCGGCGGTGACCGCTCGTGTAGTTGACGAGGTGGACCACGGTCCGACCGTTCGGCTGGCCGGTCACGCTGACGTGCACGCTGTCCGGAGCGTCCGTCGACACCAGCGGCGTCGCGTCACCGGCCGCCCAACGTACGCCGTTGACGAGCAACCGGGCGTAGTCCGGGTGGCCCGACATCACGACGAGCTTGTCGGTCTGGCCGGGGAAGAAGACGGTCCGCGAGCCCCCACTGTCCTTCGTCACGGCGACCGGGATGGAGGTCGCGAGGTCATGCCGGAACGCCCGCTCCGGTGGCTGCGGTCCGATCTCGGGGATCAACGTCGCCGGAACCCGCGTGCCCTCCAGCGGTACGGCGTACCGCATCCGCCCTGCCTGGGTGACGACCTCGGTCTGCTCGAAGCCCTCCGTCAGCGGACCACGCTCGCGGAGCAGCGTGTAGGCGTACGTGAGGTCCTGCGAGACCGGGCCCTGCGCCTGCACGCCGAACACGTCACCGAGGCCGTAGTCGTCGCGGGGCTTCCCGTCGGGCGTGTACAGCGAGGTGTCGTACGTGCCGACCAGGTTGCCGCCGCCGGCGGCGTACTGCCGGAGCACGTCGCACTGCTCGTCGGACAGCAGCGCGGTATTGGGCAGCACCACCACGCGGAATCGACGCAGCGCCTCCAGCGTCAGGCCGTGCGTCGACACGATCTCGAACGGGATGTGGTCCGCTAGCAGCGCGAGCTCCACTCCCCGCACGTGCTGGACGTAGCCGTCCTGGCGGGCGTCGTCGCTGCCCAGCTCGTCCTGCGTCTCGTGGCTGTGCACGATCGCGACGTCCGCGCGCGGTCGGGCGTCGGTGTAGTAGTCCTCGGCGCTCTCGAGCAGGCCGAAGTACTCCGACAGGACGTCCTGGTTGCGCCGGTCGAGGAACTCCTCGCCGTGCCGGCCGACGAAGGTGCACTCCCAGATCGACCCGCCGTGCGCGAGGACGCCGGCCAGCCAGATCGCGTACTCCGCCCGCGACACCGTGGTGTACCTCGACTGGTTGTCCATCCGGCTGACCATCACCGCCGGATGGCGTTCGGGGTTGATCGCGTGGAGGTACTTCGTGACCTCCTCCGCACGCCAGATCGGCACGGGGTAGAGGAACGAGCCGTACGAACCGCGCAGCACGTCGAACGTCGGTGCGGTCATGATGTCCCAGTACTCCGCCACGTCCGCGGTGTTCTGCGCGCCCTTCAGTCCCCACGTGACGTCGAGCATCGCGGGGAACTCCGCGACGTACGCCTTGTCCTCGCCGAACTCCAACAGCACATCCTTGAACGCCTTCGCGTTCGCACGGATCGCGTGGTAGCGCCAGTCGAGATAGGCGCGGAACTCCTCGTCGGACGCGTCCACCGGGTCCGGCAGGTCACGACCGGTGTCCTGCCGGAAGGCGGCCCGCACGCTCGGTCCGTCGACCAGGAGGTTCGAGTGCCGGGCGTTGGCCCGGTCCACACCGCGGACACCGCGCGCGCCGGCACCGGAGTTGCCGGCTCCGTCGCCGGTGTGGGCGAAGCCGGGCGCGTTGTGCCAGATGCCGTCGACGCCGTACTCGAGGATCTCGCGGACGACGGGAAACGCGTAACCCTCACCGCGGTACGGGCTGGTGACGGCCGCGGCGTAGAGGCCGTTGGTCGTCACCGGGGTGCCGTCGGGGTGGAAGTTGAACCAGTCCGGATGGGCCTCGAACGCCTTCCGGTGCGCGCCGCGGAAGTCCACCCGGGCCAGCACCTTCAGGCCGGCCGCGTGTGCCTCGTGCACGACCTCGGCGAGGACGTCGCCGGTCATGCCGGGAACGACCTCCTGCAAGGGGTTCTGGGTGCGGTAGAACGCATAGATACCGCCCCCGTTGACCACGACGGCGTTGCCGTGGATCCGCTTGGTGTACTCGACGAGCGCCTTCGCGTCGTAGTCCTCCGCATCTGGTGCGCGCAGGACCGTGTGGACGATTCGGAGCGGACGGTCGAACCACATCGCAGGCATCTACGGACTCCCGATTCCTCTTTAGTTTCCGGTTCCTACTTGATCCCGGTCATGGCGATTCCACGGACGAGGTACTTCTGGGCTCCAACGAAGAAGCAGAAGATGGGTACGAGCGACAGGATCGACATCGCGAACAGCGGTCCCCAACCCTTCTGCGCCTCGGAGTCGACCAGTGCGTTGAGTGCCACCGGAACGGTGAAGATCTCGCGCTGGGTGAGGTAGACGAGCGGGCTGAAGAAGTCGTTCCAGGTCCAGATGAAGGTGAAGATGGCCGCGGTCGCGAGCGCCGGCTTCATCAACGGCAGGATGATGTACCAGAAGGTCGTGAACGGTCCACAGCCGTCGACCCACGCGGCCTGGTCGAGCTCACGCGGCAGCGTCCGCATGAACTGCACCATCAGGAAGATGAAGAACGCGTCGGTCGCCAGCCACTTCGGAACCACCAGCGGATAGAACGTGTTCACCAGGTCGAGCGACGAGAACATGATGTACTGCGGGACGATCACCGCGTGGTACGGCAGCATGATCGTGACCATCATGATCGCGAAGTAGGTCCGCCGTCCGCGGAAGTTCAGCCGTGCGAACGCGTACGCCGCGAGCGCACAGGAGATCAGGTTTCCGGCGATGCAGCCGAGGACCACGATGAACGAGTTGAGGAAGAAGAACCCGAACGGGACACCGAGGGCGTCCCACCCGTTGGTGTAGTGCTCCAGCGTTGCCGCGTGCACGATCAGGCTCGCGTCCGACAGGAGGTCACGACCCGGCTTGAACGAACTCGCCACCATCCACAGCAGCGGATAGAGCATCATCACCGCGGCCGCGATCAGCACGACGTGCTTGACCAGCCGCCGCTGGCGGGCTCCGGCCGCGAAGATGCTGGCGGGGGGTTCCGGGCGCGGCACTGTCCGCGGGCGTTCCGCTGTCTGCTGTCGTTCAGTCGTCGCCATAGAACACCCACCGCCTCGCTCCCAGGAAGTTGAGCGCCGTGACGACCGCGATCCCGGTCAGGAGCACCCAGGCCATCGCGGACGCGTAACCCATGTCGAAGTTCCGGAAGCCCTGCTGGTACAGGTACAACGTGTAGAACAGCGTCGAGTCGACCGGGCCTCCGGTGCCGCCGCTGACGATCTGCGCCTGGGTGAACGCCTGGAACGACCCGATGATCTGCAGCACCAGGTTGAAGAAGATGATCGGCGACAGCATCGGCAGCGTGATGTGCACGAGCCGGCGGATGGCGCCCGCACCGTCGACCTCGGCCGCTTCGTACAGGTCCCGCGGGATCTGCCGGAGTCCGGCGAGGAAGATGATCATCGGCGAGCCGAACGTCCAGACGTTCAGGATGATCAGCGTGCTCAGGGCCGTCCGCGTGTCCTGCAGCCAGCTGGTCCCCGAGATGCCGACGAGCTCGAGGACCGCGTTGACCAAGCCCTCCTGGCCGAAGATCTGCCGCCACAGCAGGGCCACCGCGACGCTGCCGCCGAGCAGCGACGGCAGGTAGTAGACCGCCCGGTAGACCGGAAGCCCGCGGACGCCACGGTCCAGGACCAGGGCGAGGGCCAACGCGAACGCGAGCTGCAGGGGAACGGACACGACGACGTAGGTGACGGTGACCCGCACGCTCTGCAGGAAGCGTTCGTCGTGCACCATCCGGACGAAGTTGTCGAGCCCGACCCAGTGGGGAGTGGTCAGCAGGTTGTAGTCGGTGAACGCGAGGTACAGCGAGGCGAGCAGCGGTCCGAGGGTGATCAGGACGAGGCCGGTCAGCCACGGTGCGAGGAACAGGTGTGCCGCGCGTCCCTGACGGGTGTAGGACGACTGCCGACCCGGCGGGGCCGCCGCGTGCGTCGTGTCCTTGGTCGCGAGAGTCGTCATGTCGGCCGGCCGTCAGCGGGCCCGCTCGACCGAGCTCTGCAGGTCCTTGACCATCTTGGCCGACGCCTCCTTGATGGACGCCTTCTCGAGGGCGACCTGTTCGGTGGCGCGGAACAGCACGTCCCGCCAGAGGCTCGCGCCCGGCGGAACCTCCGGGCGCGGTCGCATCTCCTCCGCGAGGTCGCGTTCGATGACGTCGATCACCTTCCTGGCCGTCTCGTCGGCGTTGTCCCGCGAGATCTTGGCCAGCTTGCGGTTGGGCGGCAGCCCGTTCACGACTCCGACGAGGCCGGGAACCGCGGGGTCGTTCAAGAAGAAGTTGAGGAACCGCGCGGCACCCTCCGGGTTCGGAGACCTGCTGTAGACGGTGATCCGCACCAGGTGCATGAACCGGTGTCCGGGCGCCGCGTCCGGCATCGTCGGCATGACGTGGTTGTCGAACACGTGGTCCGTGAGGGGCTGGTCGTTGGCGAGGTGGTTGGCGTTCCCCGCCTTGAACGCCACCCGGTCCTTGATCCTCGTCCACTCCGGCGACGTGCCGTCCTGAGCGGCGAGCGGCATCGCGCCGCCGGCCTTGCGCATGCCCTCCCACCAGGCGAACCACGATCCGAGGACGTCCGCGTCGAATCCGACGTCGCCCTCCGCGGTGAAGAGCTCCTGCCCGGCCTGCCGGATCCACGCGCTGAACGGGAGGTCGGCTCCCGCGTCATACGCGATCCCCCACTTGCCCTCGCCGGCCGTCCGCGCGTAGTCGTTGGCCAACGTGGCGAGATCGTCCCAGGTCCAGGTGGCGTCGTCAGGGACGTCGATCTTCGCCGCCTTGAGGAGGTCGGCGTCGGAACGGACCACCGGGTTCCAGATCGCGAACGGCGGCGCGTTGAGCTTGCCGTCGAGCCGCCACTGCTTCAGCTGGGTCTTGTCGAAGCCCGAGAAGTCGATCAGCTCGGGGACGTACTGCTCCAGGTCGGTGTAGAGCCCGGCGGCCTGCAGCTCGCCCACGTTGAATCCCGCGACCCAGAACACGTCCGGTGCGCCCTTCGCGGCGATCTGGGTGGCGAGCCGGTCGTGGTAGGGCTCGTAGTCGGCGAACTCCGGCTTGACGGTGACGTCGGAGTTCTCCTTCTGGAACGCCTTGAGCACGTTGGTGTAGGCCTGCTGGCGTTCCTCGCCGCCCCACCAGGCGAAGCGGATCGAGCCCGAGCCCTTCTTGCCGGTGGAGCCCTTGGGCTGCTCCTCTTCGGTTCCCGCGCGGCGGGCCGCGCTCCTGGCACTGCACCCGCCGACTCCCCCCGCCATCAGTGCCGCGGCGATGGTGCCGCCCCGTGCCAGGAAACGACGTCGGCTCTGGTCGAGTGCCATCTCAGCCCTCCTTGGCTGCTGGTGCCTTCCGCGCCCGTCGCGTACGGGGCGCTCTGCCGTGGGTGTTCCGGAGTACGAGTTCTGGGGTGATCACCACGCGTCGGACCGGGCCGTCGGGGTGGGCGATCCGGTCGACCAGCAACTCGACGGTGGACTCCACCATCCCGTCGAAGTCGTGGCGGACCGTGCTGAGCTGGAAGACGTCCCACGCCGCCATGTCGATGTCGTCGAACCCGACGAGGCTGAGCTCGTCCGGCACCCTGACCGAGCGAGCGACAGCGGCGTTGTAGGCACCGACCGCGATGACGTCGTTGGCGCAGAAGACGGCCGTGGGCGGCGACTTCTGGTCGAGGAGCTCGAGCATCGACTGCCGGCCGGTCTCGAAGCTGAACGTCCCCCGGCGTACGTGCGCGTCCCGAAGGATCACTCCGCCCTCGCCGAGCCCGGCGCGGAAGCCCTCTTCACGGGTGCGGTTGGTGCTGGTGCGGTCGGGGCCGAAGATCGCGCCGATCCGCCGGTGCCCGAGGGCGAGGAACTTCTCCGCGACCAGCCGGCCGCCGAGCCTGTTGTCGACGACGCACGCGTCCGCCGCGATGCCCTCGATCTCGCGGTTGAGGAACACGAACGGGACGGACCGGCGCGCGAGCTCGTACGGCAGCGGCGACCCGATCAGGCTGGCGGTGAGAACCACACCGTCGATGGAGCGGTTGATGAGCTTGTCCAGTGGCGACGTGCTCTCGCCGGACTCGGCGAAGACCACCATGCGGTAGCCCACCTCGTCGAGTGAGTCGTGCAGCGGCTTGAGCAGGTGCGGATAGAACGGGTTGGCGAGGTCGCTCACGAGGACGCCGATCCGGCCGGTCGACCGGGTGGACAGGCTGCGGCCGATCTCGCTGGTGACGTAGTTGAGGTCCTTCGCCGCCTTCATCACCCGCTGCCGGGTCTTGTCGGAGATCCCTGGCAACCCACGAAGCGCACGCGACACCGTGGGTTGTGACACCCCGGCGATACGGGCGACATCTCTGCTGGTCACCACGGTCTGGCTACTCCACTCGGCGGTCGGTCGAGCTCGTCCTCGAGTGCGGAAGTATACGCATGCGTAATTCTGGCTGTCACCGCTCGGACGGCACGCTGACGGAACCAACCCAGGCCGCATCCGGACGCGCCTCCTTGTTTCGCAGGAGAATCTGGCATCCATTGGGTGAGGAGCCGCGACCGTTCTTGTCGCGTCCGGAGGTCGGGACTAATCTCGCCACGACCAGTCACGTATACGGATGCGGACGCGGACCGCTCGATCAGCGTGGCCCGTCCGCCGCCACGGAGGAGAAGCGATGGTCACCAGCACGGTGCTGAAGGCGTCCACGGCAACGGGTCGCACCGGGGGGCGACGGGGCGAGGTCGCCGAGACGGTGGCCGCGATCATCGCCGACGTACGGGACCGGGGTGACGACGCGGTTCGCGAACACTCCGACCGCCTCGACGGCTGGTCGCCGCCCTCGTTCCGACTCGCATCCGAGCAGGTCGAGGCCATCGTGGCCGACATGCCCGGTGAGGTGGTGAAGGATCTCGAGTTCGCGCAGTCCCAGGTCCGTGCGTTCGCCGAGCACCAGCGCGCGTCGCTGCAGGACCTCGAGGTCGAGACGCTGCCGGGTGTCCTGCTCGGGCAGCGGCACATCCCGGTGGCGTCGGCGGGTTCGTACGTGCCTGGCGGGCGCTTCGCCCTCACGGCCTCCGCGCACATGACGATCGTGACCGCGAAGGTCGCCGGCGTGCCGCGGGTCATCGCCTGCACACCGCCGCTGCGGCAGGAGGTGCCGGCGGCCACCGTCGCCGCGATGCACCTCGCCGGCGCAGATGAGATCTACCTCCTCGGCGGCGTCCAGGCCCTCGCCGCCATGGCGGTCGGCACCGAGACCATCCCGCGGATCGACCTGCTCAGCGGACCCGGCAACGCCTACGTCGCGGAGGCAAAGCGCCAACTCTTCGGCGAGGTGGGAATCGACCTCTGCGCCGGGCCCACCGAGATCCTCGTGATCGCCGACGACGCCGCCGACCCGTTCGTGGTGGCGGTCGACCTGCTGAGCCAGGCCGAGCACGGGCCGGACTCACCCGCGATCCTCCTCACCACGTCCGAGTCGTTGGCGCGCACGGTCCTGCGGTACGTCGACGAGCTGCTGCCCGGCATGCCGACCCGCGACTTCGCCGAGCCGGCCTGGCAGGCGTACGGCGAGGTGCACGTGGTCGACAGCCTTGCCGACGCGTACGCGCTGGCGGACGACTTCGCCGCCGAACACGTGGAGGTGCTCACCCGTGAGCCGCGTGAGGCGCTCGCCGCACTCACGAACTACGGCGCGCTCTTCCTCGGCGAGGGAACCTGCGTCTCCTACGGCGACAAGGTGATCGGCACCAACCACGTCCTGCCGACGTTGGGCGGCGCCCGCTACAC
This sequence comes from uncultured Actinomycetota bacterium, assembly GCA_963721745.1. Classification (GTDB taxonomy): domain Bacteria; phylum Actinomycetota; class Actinomycetes; order Propionibacteriales; family Actinopolymorphaceae; genus Thermasporomyces. The sequence continues at coordinate 941,680 of CAVRKO010000015.1, forward strand.
CGGCGGGCTGTGGGTGGGCAAGTTCCTCAAGACGGTGACCTACCAGGAGGTCGTACGCCCGGAGTCGAGCGCACTGCTGGGCGAGGTCTGCGGCCGGGCCGCGCGGGTCGAGGGCTTCGAGGGGCACGCCCGTTCAGGAGACGTGCGCGCGGCGAGGTACGCCGGCCGCGACCTTCCGTGGGCGCCGTCGCGGGGACTCCCGTGAGCACGAAGCCCCCGGGGCGGCGACGCTGCTGGTGTCCTGAGTCAGAAGACTCAGGCCACTAGTACGCGCAGCGGACGGCTTCGACAGCCGCTTCGCCCTTGGCGTCCAGGGTGCGCAACTCCTCGAGGAACGTGCCGAAGTGCCGGCGTGGCGCGTAGCCGATCGTGTCGGCACCGCCAGCGTCCACCACCGACGGCCGGCGCGCGATGTCGATCGCGTACCGCTCGACGAGTTCCCGCGCGCCCGGGAAGATCCGCTCGGCCGTCCCCACGGGGTCGCCCTCCCAGTCCGCCACCTGCGCAGCCGTGAACGCGTTCGCCCGTACGGCGTTGACGATCGTCCCCTCCGCGTCACCGGTCGCCGGCAGCTCGCCGCCGAGGTGGCGTACGGCGGCCTCAACGCAGTCGAGCACGTCCTCGCGGTCGACACCGCCGTAGAGGAGCCGGGCGCCGTAACGGTTGAGGTAGTTGGCGCCCCAGGGCGTGAAGTCGGCCGGCCGGATCGCGACGTAGCTCACGCCGTGCTGGCGCCGGTGGTACTCGCAGAGCTCCTCGCCGACCCGTTTGGTGAAGCCGTACTTGCCGTAGTGGTCGTGCCAGGACATCGACGACAGGAACACCAGCCGGCGGATGCCCGCGGTGCGCGCCGCCTGCAGTGCCCAGTACGTGCCGTCGACGTTGAGCCGCCAGAAGTCCGCCTCGGACTTGGCGCGGGAGTGGATGCCGTGCCACGCCGGCAGGTGCAGCAGCAGGTCGCAGTCCCGGGCGGCACCCTCGAGCCCGAACCCGACCTGCACGTCGCACTGCACGAACTCCACGCCGGCGAACGGGGGTTCGTCGGGGAGCTGGTTGAGGTCGGACAGCACCAGGTCGTGCCCGGCGGCACGTAGCCGGCCGACGATTCCCGAGCCGACGTTGCCGCCAGCACCGGTGACCAGGATCCGCATACTCGTTCCCTCCAAGGATTCTCGAGCCTTCACCCGCTGGCGTCAGGACCGTCCGAGCGCCTCGTCGACCGCGGCCATCTCGGCGGCGGACAGCGGGCCGTGCCGGAGCGCACCCGCGTTCTCCCGCGCCTGCGCGACGGTGCGGCAGCCCGGGATCGGCACGAACGCCGGGCTCCGCGCGAGCAACCAGCACAGGGCACCCTGCGCGAGCGTGCGACCGTTCGACGCGAGGATCTCCCGCACTCGGTCAACCGCGTCCAAGGTCTTTGCCTGGGCGCCGCCGAAGTCCCAGCCCCGGCGTACGTCGTCGTCGGAGAACCGCGTTCCCGCGTTCATCTTTCCCGACAACACGCCCATGCCGAGGGGACCGCGGACGATGCTCGCCACGTCGTTCCGCTCGCAGACCTCGAGCGTCTCGGCGTTGCCGCCCAGCACGCTGAAGCTCTGCTGGATCGCGGCACAGTGCGAGCTGGCCGCGAACAACGCGGCGCGTCCGGGATCGTCGGTGCTCCAGCCGTACGACCGGATCTTCCCGTCGTCGACCAGCTCTTCGAGAGCGGCGAGGACATCCTCGGCAGCGCCGAGCTCGCAGCCGCCGAGGTGGAACTGCAGCAGGTCGATCACGTCGGTCTCGAGCCGGCGTAGGCTCGCCTCGCAGGCGGTCCGCACGTACGCCGGCGACGCGTCCTCGCCCGGAGACTCGCGCTTGTCCTCGTCGTAGGTGAAGCCGAACTTCGTCGCCACCACAACGCCGTCGCGGCGGCCGCGGAGCGCACGGGCGAGTACCCGCTCGCTGTGGCCGCAGCCGTACACGTCGGCGGTGTCGAAGAACGTGACTCCCTCGTCGAGTGCGGCGTGGATCGCGGCAACGGACTCGTCGTCGTCGACGACTCCCCAGCCGATCGGGTTGCCGTCGCGGGTGTGCGGGCCGCCGATGGCCCAGCAGCCGAACCCGACCGCACTGACCTCGAGGCCGCTGCCGCCGAGTGGACGTCGGGCCGTGGTGAGGGCGTTGTCGGTCATGCGTGTCGCCAACCTCTCGTGCCGGGAGCAGGTGCCAGCGGTGCCGGTGCCGTACACCGGGTGCCGTACATCGGGCGTCGGGCCACCGCCGTCGAATTCCGAATCGTAGAACACCGATTCCGCCAGGCCGACAGCGCGCACACGACCGCTCCTGGTCACGGCCGACCCTGGTCCGCCCGCGGGTCACGACCTTGACGCCGCCGTCGTTGCCTCCGTACGTTCGTCACATCGCGGAATACGTATTCCACATCTCGAAGGAACGAGGACCGCGGCAATGAGCGACAACGGCGCACCCGGTGCACCGGCGACGTCGGCCCGAGTCGCGCCCGGCCGGCCGTCCCGGTGGGCGGACGCCGAGGTCGTCGACTGCGACGTGCACCTCGCGGTCCCGCCGGTCGAGCGCCTGGAGCCGTTCCTCGACCAGCGCTGGCGCGACTACATGCGCGAGAGCGGCGTACGGGGCCTGGGCTCGGCCCTGTACCCCGCGGGCTCGCCGCTGTCCGCCCGGCCCGGCTCGACACCCGCCTCGGGTGGCCCGCCCGGCAGCGATCTCGACCTGCTGCGCGCGCACGTCCTCGACCACTGGCGGGCGTCGTACGCAGTCGTCAGCTGCGGCATCGAGATCGCCGCGATCCACAACGACGACTGGGCCGCGGCGATGGCCCGCGCGGTCAACGACTGGCAGCTGGCGGAGTGGCTCGACCCCGAGCCGCGGCTGCGCGGCTCGCTCGTCGTGCCCGCCGCAGAACCCCGAGCTGGCGGCACACGAGATCGACCGGCTCGGGGACCACCCCGGGTTCGTGCAGGTCATGCTCCCCGTCCGGGCCGAGGCTCCGCTCGGCAAGCGGCGCTACTGGCCGATCTACGCGGCGGCCGAGCGGCACGGGCTGGCGATCGGCGTCCACGCCGGCGGTGTGAGCGGCAACCCGGTGACGCCGGTGGGCTGGCCGACCTACCACCTCGAGGACTACGTCGGCCTCGCGCAGGCGTTCCAGGCCCAGGTCGTGAGCCTCGTGTCGGAGGGCGTGTTCGCGAAGTTCCCCGCCCTCAGGGTCGTGCTGATCGAGGGCGGGTTCACCTGGCTGCCGGCGCTGATGTGGCGGTTCGACAAGAACTGGAAGGGGCTGCGCCGCGAGGTCCCGTGGGTGACCCGGGCAGCCGTCCGCCGTCATCCGGGACCGCGTCCGGCTCACCACCCAGCCCCTCGACGAGCCCGCGGACTCAGACCAGCTGGTCGAGATCATCGAGCAGCTCGGCCGCGACGACATGCTGCTGTTCGCCACCGACTACCCGCACTGGCAGTTCGACAGCGTCGAGGCGGTGATGCCCGCCGGGCTCCGGCCCGAGCTGGAGCGCGCCATCCTCGCCGGCAACGCCCGCGCCACCTACAGGTTGTAGAGGGGTACCTGCCATGGTCGCCACTGCGAAGAGGAACCGGGGATCCGGGTCGTCGACTGCGACATCCACAACGCCGTCTGGGCGGGCGCGCTCGATCCGTACCTCCCGGCGCGCTGGCGCCGGCACGGCGAGCTGTTCGGGTCCCGTACGCATCCGGGGTCGCTCTACCCCAAGGGCAGCCCGGCCGCGGCCCGGCACGACGCCTGGCCACCGTCCGGTCGACCGCCCGGCGGCGACCTGGAGTTCATGCGCGAGCAGCACCTCGATCCCGATGGGCATCGAGTACGGCGTCCTCAACTGCCTCGGCGGCGCCGGCGCCCAGCTGAACGCCGACTACTCGGCCGCGCTCTCCCGCGCCACCAACGAGTGGCAGATCGCGGAGTGGCTGGAGAAGGAGCCACGGCTGCGGGCCGGCGTTTCGGTGCCGTACGAGGACGCCGAGCTCGCGGCCGCCGAGATCGACCGGCTCGGCGACCATCCGGGCTTCGTCCAGGTGCTGCTCGCCGCACGCACCGCGGAGCCGCTCGGCCGGCGGAAGTACTGGCCGATGTACGAGGCGGCCGAACGCCACGACCTGCCGATCGGCATCCACTTCGGCGGGGGCGCGAGAGGCGTGCCCGATCACCGCGACCGGCTGGCCGTCGTACTACATCGAGGATCACACCGGGATGGCGCAGGCGTTCCAGGCCCAGGTCGTCGAGCCTGGTCTTCGAGGGCGTCTTCGAACGCTTCCCCCGGCTCCGGGTGGTCCTGATCGAGGGCGGTTTCGCCTGGCTGCCCGCGTTGATCTGGCGGCTCGACAAGCACTGGCGCCGGCTGCGCGAGGAGGTGCCGCACCTGACCCGGCCGCCGTCGGCGTACATCCGCGAGCACATCTGGGTCACCACGCAGCCGATCGAGGAACCGCACGACCCGCGCCACATCGTGCAGGTGCTGGAGCACCTGGGCGGCTCCGACCGGGTGATGTTCTCGACCGACTACCCGCACTGGGACTTCGACGACCCCGACCGCGCGTTCCGGGTACGGCTCCCCGAGGGCGACCGGGCAAAGATCTTCGCCGGCAACGCCAAGGCGTTGTACGGACTTCCCTGAGCAGGCGAGGACGCCCAGCCATGCCGACATACGTGGTCGCGACCGTCGACGAGATCCCGCCCGGACACCGCAAGATCGTCACCATCGAGCGGCGTTCGATCGGCGTCTTCAACGTCCACGGCAGCTTCTACGCACTCCGCAACCAGTGCCCGCACGAGGGCGGCCCCCTCTGCGAGGGCGTGTTGTCGGGCCTCGTGCGGTCGACGACGCCGGGCGAGTACGACTACGTCCGGCGCGGCGAGATCCTGCGCTGCCCGTGGCACCAGTGGGAGTTCGACCTCACGACCGGGCAGTCGTGGTTCGATCCGGCGAAGACCCGCGTCCAGTCGTACGACACCTCGGTGGAGACGCGGGAGTCCCTCGCGGGATACGAGAAAGGGCCGTACGAGGCCGAGAGCTACCGCGTGGAGGTCGATCGCCACTACGTCGTCCTCCATCTCTAGGCGGCCCCCGATCCACCCTGGTCCCAGACGCGGACCGGTCCACCAGAACGCGGACCGGTCCACCAGAACGCGGACCGGTCCACCAGAACGCGGACCGGTCCACCAGAACGCGGACTGGGGCACCGTCAGGCGGATTTGGGGGACATGCCCAGGGCGCCCCGTTCAGTCGAGGCGTCGCGCCACACCCACAGCGGTGCACGCCGCGCAGTAGCATGGCTTTGTGGACAAGTGGGGCTCGGCGGATAGGTGTGTCCGAGAGCTGATCATGCTCTCGGTCATGGCCGGACCTTCACCCTGGCTAGGCACTCGCCGAACCGGGCTTTCCACGGTCCGGAGGTAACTCCATGCGCCAGCAGGAAGGGTCGCCCGAGCGGCGACCCGGATACGCCGTCCTGGCTCTCGCCTCGTCCGCCGGTGGCGTCGGTGCGCTGCGCAGCGTGCTCTCGTGCCTCGGCGAGACCTTCCCCGCACCGGTGCTGATCGTCCAACATCTCGACCCCCGGCACGAAACCATCCTTCCCGAGGTGCTCGGGCGCAAGACACCGCTCACCGTGAAGCTCGCCGAGGACGGCGAGCGGGCCAAGCCGGGCACCGTCTATGTCGCGCCGCCGGGACGCCACCTGCTCGTCGGCAGGGAGGACATCCTGGAACTCACCGACTCCGAACTGGTCCATTTCGTCCGGCCGTCGGCCGACCTGCTGTTCGAGTCGGTGGCCGCCCACTACGCCGACCGGGCCGTTGCCGCCGTCCTCACCGGAAGCGGCTCTGACGGTGCGATGGGCGTACGCGCCATCAAGTCGCGGGGCGGTACCGTAATCGTCCAGGATCCGGAGGACGCCGACTTCACCGGCATGCCGCAGGCGGCAGTCGATACCAACGCGTCCGACTACGTACTCGCGCTGGCCGAGATCGGGCCGATCATCCGACGGCTGTTCGAGTCGGAGGGTGCCGAATGACAGACGTCGACCAAGATCTCCCGGAGCTCCTCGAGTTCCTTCGCGACCTGCGCGGTTTCGACTTCACCGGATACAAGCCGTCGACGCTCGGCCGGCGGATCCGCAAGCGCATGCAGGACGTCGGCAAGACCTCGTTCGCCGACTACCGCGACCTGCTCGAGACGGATCCGGACGAGTTCACCGTGCTGTTCAACACGATCCTCATCAACGTCACGTCGTTCTTCCGCGACAAGGATGCCTGGGACCTCCTGCGCACCGAGGTCATCCCGGGCATGGTGCAACGGGACGGCGAGATCCGGGTCTGGAGCGCGGGCTGTTCCTCGGGCGAGGAGGCCTATTCGCTCGCCATGGCATTCGTCGAGGTGATGGGAATCGACGAGTTCACCAACCGGGTCAAGATCTACGCCACCGACGTCGACGAGGACGCTCTGGCGACGGCGCGCAAGGGGGTCTACTCCGCGGACGACCTCGAGGCCGTGCCGGAGGACCTGCGCGCGAAGTACTTCGAGGGCAACGGTTCCGGTCTCGTGTTCCGCCCAGACCTTCGACGTCGGGTGATCTTCGGTCGGCTGGACCTCATCAGGGACGCCCCGATCTCCGGCCTCGACCTGCTCTGCTGCCGTAACACCCTGATGTACTTCAACGCCGACACCCAGACCCAGCTCATCAGCCGCATGCACTTCGCCCTTCGCGACAACGGCGTACTGTTCCTCGGCAAGGCCGAGATGCTGATGGCCAACGGATCCCGGTTCGCACCGGTGAGCATGCCGTTCCGGCTGTTCCGGTGCCGTCCGGGCAGCCACTCCGGTGCCCGCACGGCCGCACCTCTCGAGGCATCGCGGTCCGTGTCACGAGACGCACTCCGGCACCGCCAGCTCCGCGACCTCAGCATGGAGGTCGACCCGACGGCACGGGTGGTGGTCGACAGCAGGGGAAACGTCATCCTGATCAATGCCGGTGCGCGCTCGATGTTCGGGTTGACCGACCGCGACGTGGGGCGGCCGCTCCGCGACCTCGAGCTGTCCTACCGTCCCATCGAGCTGCGCTCGCTCATCGACCAGGCCCAGGCCGAGCGGCGAGCCCTTCGCATGAACGCCGTCGAGCGGCGGCTCGGGGTCGACGAGGTCCAGTACCTCGACGTGCAGATCACCCCCGCCGTCGCCAGCGACGGGGTGGTCCTCGGCACCGCCGTGACCTTCACCGACTCGACCTCCTACGTACGCCTGCAGGAGGAGGTCAAGACGTCCCGGGAGGAACTCGAGACGGCCTACGAGGAGCTCCAGTCCAGCAACGAAGAACTCGAAACCACCAACGAGGAACTCCAGTCCAGCAACGAAGAACTCGAAACCACCAACGAAGAGCTCCAGTCCACCAACGAAGAACTCGAAACCACCAACGAAGAGCTCCAGTCCACCAACGAAGAACTCGAGACGATGAACGACGAGCTGCGCGTCCGCTCCTCGGAACTGGACGACGTCAACGTGTTCCTCACCGGAGTCCTCGCCAGTGTCCCCATCGGTGTCGTCGTCCTCGACCGGGAGCTGAAGGTCCGCACGTGGAACCATCTCAGCGAGGAGGTGTGGGGCCTGCGCAGCGACGAGGTGCTCGGTGAACAGTTCTTCGCGCTCGACCTCGGCCTGCCGACGGGTGTCCTCCGCGATCCCGTTCGTGCCGCCCTGGACGGCGGCTCCGCTCAGCGGGTGGACATCGAGGCCGTCAACCGCCGGGGCAAGTCCATCACCTGCTCGGTGACGTGTAGTCCTCTCACCGGTTCTGGCGAGGGCGTCGTGCTCCTCATGGAAGCCACGGGCCGTGACTGACGCGAGGGCTCGCCCGAACGACCGTCTCTCCGATCAGATCGCGGCGATCAGGAGCCGATACCCGGACGACGAGGTGATCCAGGCGAGCACGGCGGAACTCTCGCAGGCCGTGGAGGAGCTCGGTGCGCTGACCGCGGATCTCCAGCAGCGCAGCGACGACATCGCGAACCACGAGGCCGAGCTCGCCAGGGAGCGGGAACGCTGGCAGAAGCTGTTCGACTTCGCGCCGGACGCGATGATCGTCACCGAACAAGTTCGGGGCCATCCTGGAGATCAACCTGCGCGCGCAGGAGCTCCTGCACTACGAGGTGCCGAAGCGTCGTCGCAGGATGCTCGGCCTGATGTTCGACTCGCGCTCGCGTCAGGCGTTCCAGCGCATCCTCCGCGACCCCGAGCGCAAGGGAGCGGGGCCGACGACCGTGGCGCTCAACGCCGTCGATTTCCACGGGGAGCTGCAGTGCGCTGCCATCGATCCCGACTGTCTGCTGTGGCTCCTCCGCGACGTGTCGGAAGCAGAGCGCGCCCGGGAGCTGCTCGAGCACGCCGTCAAGCAGGAGCAGACGGCGGCGTCGGAGCTGCGCGCCGTCGAGGCCATGCGCCGGGCGTTCGTTCTCGGCGTGTCCCACGATCTCCGCTCGCCGATCGCGGGCATCGCCGGCCTGGCCCAGATCCTGCGCGCCCAGGAGCTGAGCAAGGACCAGCAGCGCAACATCCTCGAGAAGGTCGAGGACGCGGCGGTCAGGACCATGAGCCTTCTCGGCGACCTGCTCGACTACGAACACATCGAACAGGCGGCCACTCCTGCGCAGCGACGCCGGATCGACGTGACCAAGGTGGTCGAGTCAGCCGTCGGATCGGTGGGTCCGGACGGGCGGACCCTTACGCTTCACCTCGACCCGACGTCCGCCAATGCCGATCCCAGAATCGTCGACCGGATCGTCGTCAACCTCGTACGCAACGCCGTCCAGCACACGCCGGCCGCCTCGACGATCTGGATCCGGTGTCGGCGCGAACCCGACGGAATCCTTCTGATCGTCGAGGACAACGGTCCTGGAATACCTCTCGAGCTGCGCAAAACCGTGTTCGGTCTGTTCCAGCGCCACACCGGCGAGGAACAAACGGGACTGGGCGTGGGCCTGGCGCTGGTCCAGCGCCTTGCCCAGTTGCACGGTGGATATGCGCGCGTCGAGACCCGACCGGGTGGCGGTGCCAGTTTCCACGTTCTGCTCGGTGAATGACGCCTCACATCGCCCGCGGGCCCCGTCGAATATCCCGGTATTGCCGACCTCGAGTGCGACTGTCGCCCTATTCGGGACGCCATTCTCGTTCGCGTCGTCGTCTATGCTCGTAGGGCCGCCGGCGGTGCATTCCGAGACGGTTGGAGAATACGTGGAACCCCCCTCGGGCGGGATTTCTGAAGCTGGTCACGACCGCCCTGTCATGAGCCGAGTCCTCGGGCGTCTGATGGCCCGCCAGGAGTCTCAGGTCGCCCGCGTGCGGGCCGCGAGTGCCGCGATCGACGCGGAGCTGCACCGGCTCAGTGCGCCTCCGGCAGCGAGCCTGTTCAGCGCGACCGTCGCACGCAGGCGTGAGCTCATCGGGCAGAGCCAGGAGTCGATCAGACACACGTGCGAGTCCATCGAGCGCTCGTCGAAGCTGATCGCGCGATCGTTGGATGTCATCGCCCGCGGGGAGTCCCGGAGCCGGCCACACGGTCGTTGACCGGCTGCTGCTCTGGCCCGAAACCCCTAGGAGTTGACGGCCGTTTCGGGGGTAGCCGCCTGGCACCGGCACCACAGCGCAAGAGCGCGCGCGGGAGGAGAACATGGCCAAGCGTGACGTCGTCGTGGTCGGCGCCTCGGCCGGAGGCGTGGAGGCCCTGAAGGAACTCGTCGCCGGTCTGCCGGGCGCCTTTCCGGCCGCCATCCTGGTGGTGCTGCACGTGCCGTCGACCGGTTCGGGACTGCTGCCGGACGTCCTCGACCGGATCGGACCCCTCGGCGTTCAACCAGCCGCGGACGGGGACGAGCTGAGAACCGGCAGGATGCTCGTCGCCCCACCCGGGGTGCATCTGCTCGTTGCCGACAGTCGGGTCACCCTCTCCCGTGGCCCGCGCGAGAACGGTCACCGCCCCGCCATCGACGTACTCTTCCGGTCCGCGGCGACAGAGCTGGGCTCGAGGGTGGTCGGCGTCGTGCTCTCCGGTGCGCTGGACGACGGCGCCGCCGGCATGGTGGCCGTCCGTCGAAGGGGCGGCATCGGCGTCGTACAGGACCCCGACGACGCCCAGCATCCGTCCATGCCGCGCGCGGCACTCGAAGCGACGGCCGTCGAGCACGTCCTGCCGGCGGCCAAGATCCCGGGCGTCCTCGAAAGGCTCGTCGGCCTGGAGGTGCCCGACAGCTCCACGCCCGCGCCCCCGCTGATGGAGGCGGAGACGAACATGGCCGACCAGTACTCCGAGATCGCCCGCGACCCCGGCAATGACAGCCCGGGCACGCCGTCGGAACTCACCTGCCCGGACTGTCACGGCCCGCTGCTCCAGATCACCGAGGGCGACCTGACCCGGTTCCGCTGCCGCGTCGGCCACGCCTGGTCCCCCCGCAGCCTGGCCGCACAGCAGTCGACGTCGGTCGAGAACGCCCTGTGGACGGCGATGGAGACCCTCGAGGAGAAGGCCTCACTCAGGGAGGAGCTCGGCCGTCGAGCGACCGCCCGTGGGCACCACCTGACCGCCAAGTCCTTCCGCGCGGCAGCCATCCAGGCGCGCGAGGCCGCCACCCAGATCCGCGACCTCATCAACGGGAGCATCACCGCGCCGGAGGAGTCCCTGCGGGACGACTTCGACGAGTGGCCGGGCATCCTGGACGGCCCGCCCGCCTGACGACGCGGGATCCGGCGACGCGGGATCCGGCAACGCGGTCAGGGGACGCGGTACCGGACGCGGCCCGCCGGAATCTCCGCGTACGCGGTGACCAGTCTGATCGGGGCCTCGTGCACACCCGGAGACAGGTCGAGGCGCCAGGAGGCCGAGGGCCCGACCTCCACCCGTACCGGGTCGTCGCCCACGGCGAATCCACGCGGGTACGGATGGTGGGTGCCGAACGTCAGAGCCGGCCGGTCAGCCGTGCCGGCGACGCCGACCCACACCGCGGACAGGTCCGGATAGGCGTGCGACGCGTTACGCATCAGCCGGTCGGTGCCGAGCAGGAACCGCCCTTGGAAGACAGGGCCGTACGTCCGCGCTTCGGCCGAGGGGGATCCCCACGCCAGGTCCGACGAAGGCGGCGCGGTCACGCCGGTCGTCTGGGCGATGGCGAAGTACTGCCACCAGAAGTCGCCCTCGGCATGGGCGTGTGTTGTCCCCGTGACGAGGACCAGCGTGGGGCGGCGATCGTCCTCGTGGAATGCGCGCTGCAGCTCGATGACGCCGAGGGGCTCGCCTCCGGAACCGGCCCAGTACGCCGCGTTCTGGCCGTCGAGGACCACCCACCGGCGGAGCTCGTCGATCCAGGCCTCCGTCACCGAGTGAGCGGCCGAGTGGCCGGCATGGTGGTCCCGTCGGAACAGGCCCAGCCAGCGCGCGGGAATGCCGACGGCGTTGAGCGCCTGGGACAGGACCACGGTGTACTCGTCGCACGCGAACCGTGCTCCGCCGCGGGCCCGCTCGAGGATGTCAACCGCGTCGTAACGGTCGACGTGATCGTTGGCATGACTCCACCGCTCGCTGACCCACGCCGTCAGCTCGCGCGCGGTCGCCCACGCGGTCGTCGCCGGTGCGGGCAGGAGGCCGCGCAGAGCAACCTCGCGTTCCGGCGGCAGCCGGAACGGACGCACGGGAAGGACGGGCGGAGGGTCGGGCCACTCCAGCAGTTCGACGGGCGGCTCGGGGACCTCGTCCCCGAGCCCGAACGTCTCCCGCCAGCGCCGTACGTCCGTCATCCGTACTCCGCGACCGTCCGGTCTGCCTGCGGTGGTGTGGTCATCACCGAGGGAGCGTAGGGAAGAACGGACGTCTCGCGCACGACTTCGTACCTGACAAGAAAAAGTTCGATTCGGCGGCGTGCGCCAGCCAGGTCGAGGCTGCCAGGGTGGCGGGATGCCCGCACATGATCCGGTTTCGGCGACCCGACGGTACGTCCTGCACGCCCGGCTGCTGTGGCATTCGGCGCCGGGCTGGTCGGCCGCCTGCGTCGTCCTGACCGTGCTGGCGGCCGTCGCCCGCACCGGTGGTCTCGTCACCACCGGCCTGCTGGTCGGCGCGCTGCCGAACGCGATGCAGGACGGCCTCGACTCTGCTGCGGCGACGACCGCGTGGGCCTGGTTGGCCGCCACCACCGCCCTGTTCGTACTGGCGCCCGTGGCATCCTCGCTGCTCGGAGCCGCGGCCCAGAACAGTGTCGGCGAGCTATCTCGCCACCGTGCTCGACATGACCGCCGAGGCCGGCAGCCGCCCGTACGGGATCGCCCACCTCGAGGACCCACGTACGTCGGGACGCTTCGCGGCCTTGGCGCAGGCGCCCAAGGACTGGCTCTTCCTCATGGGAATCGATGCCGGGTGGACCTTCCTGGCAACCCGGCTGAGTGGCGTCGGCGCACTCGTCCTCGTGATGGCCTGGAACTGGTGGGCCGGTCTCGTCTCCGTCGCGGCGTGGCTCGTGTTGAGCCGGGCGCTCGCCCGCTGGAGCGGCACCCTCTTCGACGAGTTGTTGGAGATCACGGGCACCAGCCGCCGCCGCGCGGGGTACTTCCACTCCCTCCTGACGGGTGGCGGGGCCGCGAAGGAGGTGCGGCTGTTCGGTCTCGCGAACTGGCTGGTCGACCAGTACGCCGTCGCCTGGCAGTCGGCCATGCGTGTCGTGTGGGCCAACCGTGGCCGGAGCCTGCGGATCACGTTCGTCACGATCGGTGTACCCATGGCCGCGACCGCGCTGCTGTTCACCCTGCTCGCACGGGACGCCTGGACGGGGGCGCTGGGGGTCGGCGCTCTGGTGACCCTGGTGCAGGCCGTGCTCGGGTTGTCCGCGTTCGGGCCGCAGGGCGACGCCCAGATGGGCCTGGCCCGTACGACGTCCGCGGTGACGGGGCTGGTTGCGCTCCGGGCGGAGTACGGCCTCCCGTTGTATCCGGTGGCTCCCACGAACCCGGCCGCCCGTCAGCCCCACCGCCGTCAGCCCCACCGCGGTGAGCTGCACCCGCCGTGAGCGCACCCGCGGTGAGCCCGGCCCGGTCGGAGGGTGTGACAGCAGCGAACCGAGTCTCGGTCGACCCGCGGCCCGCGCCGGTCGACGCGCGGTCCGCATCGGTCGACCCGCGGCCCGCGTCAGTTGACCTGCGGGACGTGACGTTCAGCTATCCGTCGCGAGGCACGGCTACGGTGGCCGGGCTCAACCTGCACATCCCGGCGGGCCAGTCGGTCGCGATCGTCGGCGTCAACGGCGCGGGCAAGTCGACACTCATCAAGCTGCTGTGCGGGTTGTACCGTCCGGACTCCGGCACGGTGGCGATCGACGGTGCGGACCCCGGGTCCGACGGGGCGGCCCGGGCTCGGGTCGCCGTCATCTTCCAGGAACTTCGTCCGGTACGAGCTGTCCCTCCGCGACAACGTGAGTGCCGGATCGGCGGACCTGGCGGGATCGGCGGGATCGGTGGGATCGGTGGGATCGGTGGGCGACGAGCAGGTCGCGCGGGCCCTCACGGACGCGGGCGGCGCGGGGCTGCTCGCCGACCTCGCGTACGGATGGGACACCGTGCTCTCGCCCACCTACACCCGCGGGACCGATCTGTCCGGTGGGCAGTGGCAACGCGTCGCGCTGGCCCGGGCCCTGGCCGCGCTCGCGGGTGGGGCGGGCCTGCTGGTCCTCGACGAGCCGACCGCCGCACTCGACGTACGAGGGGAGGCGGCGTTGTTCGACCGGTTCCTGGACGTGACGCGTGGCGTCACCACCCTGCTGGTCAGTCACCGGTTGTCCAGCGTCCGGCATGCCGAGCGGATCGTCGTTCTCGCGGGCGACGCGGGCGACGTGGGCGGATCGCCCGGGGGGGATCCAGGCGGCGTTGCCGAGGGCGCGCGCATCGTCGAGGACGGCAGCCATGAGGAACTGCTCGCCACCGGAGGCCGGTACGCAGAGATGTTCACCCTGCAGGCGTCGAGGTTCGCCGCGGCCGGGGCGATGCCCCGATGAGCACCTCGCTCCGCGCCCTGTGGCTGGTCGTGTCCACCGCGGCCCGGGTCAGCCCCGTGCAGTCGTTGCTCTGCCTGTGCGAGACCGTCGGCGTCACCGTACGGCTGCTGCAGCCGGTCTTCCTGGCCTGGCTCGTCGCGGGTGTCGTGGACCGAGACCTCGAGCGGATCGTCGTCGCCGCGGCGGCGTTCGTCGGTGCGGAGGTCGTACGCCTCGTCCTGAACTTCGCCGGGGTCAACGCGCGGATCGGCCAGCTGGAACGGGTGGGCTACTCGTTCGGCAGCCAGGTCGCGCAGGTCACCGCCCGGATCCCGACGCTCGACCATCTGGAGTCTCCGGCGTACCTCGACCAGATCCAGACCATCAGGGACCAGGAGTGGTCGCTCGGCCTGGCCACCAACATGCTGCTCAACAGCCTCAACAACCTCGTCCTCGTCGGCGGCGCCATCGCGATCGCCGCGACCGCCGACTGGCGGCTGCTGCTCGTCGCGGCGGCCGGGCTTCCCGCGGTGGCGGCGGCACGCTGGTTCGTACGCTGGCAGGCCGAGGCGGAGGACCGGTCCGCGCAGCCCGGCCGGCTGGCCAACCATCTGCTGGGCCTCGGGCTGGATGCGGCGTCCGGTGCGGAGCTTCGGGTGTTCGGGCTGGTCGACCTCACCCGTCGGAGGTTGCGTACCGCTGCCGCGGCCTGGCGTGGTCCGTTCGTCGCACTGGCCCGTCGGCGCGCGGTCGTCGACGTGGCGGGCACCCTGCTGTTCTACGGCGTCACGGCGGCGGTCCTCGCGTGGATGGTGTACGACCTGATCGCGGGGTCGGTCACAGTCCAGGCGATGGTCCTCGCCCTGCTGCTCATCGGGCGCCTGCAGACGGTCGGGAACGTCATGCAGGCAACGATCGGAGGCCTCAGCCAGCTGATCCGTACGACCGGGCGGGTCCTGTGGCTGTTCGACTACGAGCGGGAGGTGCGTGCGGCGCATGCGGGGACGGCCCGTCCACCCAGTGTCCTTCGCGACGGGATCCGCCTCGAAGGGCTGACCTACCACTACCCGGACGCCGCGCGGCCGGCCGTCGACAGCCTCTCGCTCCACCTGCCGGCGGGTTCGGTCGTCGCGCTCGTGGGCGAGAACGGCGCCGGCAAGTCCACCCTCGTGAAGGTGCTCGCCGGCCTCTACCGGCCGGACGCTGGGCGCGTGCTCGTCGACGGCGTGGACCTGTCGGCACTCGACCTCAACGACTGGCGCGATCGACTGTCCGGTGCCTTCCAGGACTATGCGACGTTCGAGGTAACGGCCGGCCAGTGCGTCGGCTTCGGCGACCTCGTCCATGTCGACGACGACACCCGCATCCGTACAGCCATGGCGGCTGGGGCGGCCGAGGGAGTTCTTCCCTCGTTGCCCGACGGGCTTGGCACGCAGCTCGGAGCCGTCTGGCCCGGCGGTGTCGACCTGTCCGGCGGGCAGTGGCAGCGACTTGCGCTCGCGCGCGGGATGATGCGCGAGCAGCCGTTGCTGCTCGTACTCGACGAGCCCACGTCGGCGCTGGACGCGCATACCGAACACGAACTGTTCGAGCGGTACGCCGGGGCAGCCCGGTCGGGCCGGTGTACCGGCACCGTCACCCTCCTCATCACCCACCGCTTCTCCACCGTCGCGGCAGCCGACCGGATCGTCGTACTCGACCACGGTCGGATCTCTGAGGAGGGCACACACGCGGAGCTGATGGCGGCAGGCGGCCACTACGCCGAGCTCTATGAGCTGCAGGCCACCGGCTACCGATAGGTCGACTCCGGGTAGACCGCTACGGATAGACCACGAGTACCGATAGACCGCTACGGGCTCGATCGGGCCGCTGCGGTCGGACGCGCGGGACCGACGACCGCCGCACACGCCGGGGCAGCATGGCGCGGCCGTCCGCGCTGCGCGGCTGTCTTCCGGAGGCGCGGGTCGGCGTGTTCTCGCCAGTGCTCTTGCGATGTCTCTCGACGCTCCGTCCTGTCAGTTCCGAAGCCGGTGGTTGCGGAGTGGGTTGCGGTGCTTGTCGATCCATTCGGGTGGGATGAACTCGGGATGCCCGTCCTTCGCTGTCTGGACGTGCCAGGTTCCTTGGTGGAGGTGGCGGTGGTGGTAGCCACACAGGAGTACCCCGTTGTCGAGCGTCGTCAACCCGCCCTTGCTCCACGGGACGATGTGATGGGCCTGGCACCACGAGGGTGGGCGATTGCAGCCCGGGAACGCACAGCCTCGATCCCGCAGTTCGAGCAGCTTCCTGACCCTGCCGGTATACAGCCGCACCTCGTCGGACAGGCTCGCCCCACCTGTTTCGCTGCCGGAGGAATACACGCTGATCTGTGCGTCGCAGGCGAGCTCCTGCACCGTCCGCGCCGAGACGGTCGCGCCGGTATGCAACAGCTCGCCAGTCCCAATGCCGTCGCGGAGTCTGTCCGGGTCGACGGTCAGGACGATCTGCGGCTTCTCCCCACCATGGGAGGGTGAAGCACCTGACGCCAGATAGCGCCGCAGCAGTTCGTGGAAGCCGTCGCCGAGCCGCTGCGCGGGTGGGCGCAGGTCCGGTCCGTCCGCATCGGTGGGCCGCGGCTTGGACAGCGGCTCCAGCGCGACCCGGAACATCTCGTTCGTGACCGGGTCGAGCTTGCCGCGCAGGAACGTACTGATCGAGTACGGGTCGTCGTACAGGACGATCTCGCGTTCCCGCTCCGCACTGGCTTCTTCGGCGGCGAACTGCCTGGCCAGAATCCGGTCCGCATGGTCGGGATCGACCCGCTTCAGGATCTCCCGCCCGAGCCCGGCCAGATCCTTCGGATCAAAAATGCGGGCGTCGCCCACCAACAGTTGTTCGGCCTCGGCACGCTTCTCCAGCCCCGCCTCGGCGGGGAGCTTGCGCACCGACCGCGCGATCACCTCCGCGTGCTCGGCGGAGATCTCACCAGCCGCAAGAGCCTCCCGCGTCGACGGCAGCACGGTGTCCAGATCGCGAGCCAGCTTCACCGCCCGACCGGCTTCTTCGGGCCGCAACCGGAGCGTGCCGGACAGCCACGCCGCGGTGTTCGCGCCGCCGACCGTCTTCGCCACGTCCTGGCGGTCCGCCTCCCGCACCACCGCCAGAGACAGCGCGTCCAACTGCGCTTTCACCGTGTGAACCGCGCCCAGCACCTCGGCCATCTCATCCGGACGCATCGACCACACCGGCGCCGCCGACTCCTCACCAAGCCGCGCGCCCATCCGCTCCAACAACACCACCCACCGGTGCCGCGGCGGAACCCCCGTGGTCGAATCCATGATCCAAACCTAGACCAGACCACCGACAACGTTCGGGCCGACGAGAACTGCCAGGGCCCAACAAAACAAGGCCCTCTCGCCCTCCAGAACGCGTGGAGCTCACGGTCAGCCTCGTGGCGACAGGCCGGCATCGAGAGGGCGAACCAGCCTCACCGCCCGGCGCGCTTCGACCGGCGTAATCGCGGCGTCCCCGACTGCTAGCGCGCTCAGAGACAGCGCATCCGAATACCTGGACCAGATCGCCGACAGCGCGGGCGTCGAGAGCGTGGGCAAGACACCAACAAAACAAGGGGCCTCGACAAAGGTCCCCGGTGTGCCCAGAACGACCGACGTTTCGGCCGAGCGCGCGCTAGTCCTTTGCTCGTAAGCCATCCAGGACGACACCGAGCAACCGATCGGCCAGCTCCGGCGCGTGCTCCGCGGCCACGGCAACGCCGTGACAGAGGTGCAGGAGTTCGGTCGCGGTGACGTCGGTACGGATCTCGCCGGCCTCCTGCCCGCGTTCGAGCAGCAGCGTCGCGGCGGCGCGGGACGTTGCCTTGCACCACGCGAACGTCTCCGAATGGTGGTCTAGCGCGGCCTTGAGAGCGACGGCGATACCGCGTTCACGTACGACGAAGTCGACCATCTCGCGCATCCACACCGCCAGCGCCTCGGCCGGGGGAAGCTCCTCGAGCAGCTGGTACGCGCGGCCGCTGAGGTCCCCGATCGAGTCGCGGTAGACGGCCTCGACCAGCTCCTCGCGATGGGGAAAGTGGCGGTACAGCGTGCCGGCGCCGACACCGGCCCGCCGGGCGATCTCGTCGAGTGGGGCGTCAGGTCCGTGCGCGGCGAACGCCGTGCGGGCGGCGGCGACGATCCGGTCGTAGTTGCGGCGTGCGTCGGCCCGCTTGGGCCGCGGAGGTCCCACCCCATCAGCGCCCTCGGGCCGCGCAGCCCCCACCGCATCAGCGCCGTCCGGCCGCGGAGACCCCACCGCGTCGACGGTCTTGGCGGCCGTCATGGCGGACCTCCTGCACTCACTCGAAACGGAGAGTTTCTCCGGATAGTCTTGCGCAACCGGAGAGGTTCTCCATATTCTAGCCACAACTTAAGCGGAGACAGCCTCCGCTTAGCCTTGCCTGCCATGGGAGTACCTCGTGACCGAGCGGACCTTGCCTTCCGCACGCCTGCGGCCCGGGGCGGCGAGCGTCGCCGCCCGCCGCCCCGCCCTCGTCCTCGCCGTCATCGTGACCTGCCAACTGATGCTGATCGTCGACGTCACCGTCATGAACATCGCCCTCCCACGGATCCAGAACAGCCTGGGCTTCTCCCCGACCGGACTGTCGTGGGTGATCACCGCGTACACCCTCGTCTTCGGCGGACTGCTGCTGCTCGGAGGCCGGTTGGGCGACCTGCTGGGGCGACGCCGGATCTTCGTCGCGGGGACGGTGCTGTTCACGGCCGCCTCGCTGGTCGGCGGTTTCGCCACCTCGCCCGGTTGGCTCCTGGCCGCTCGAGTCGTCCAGGGCGTAGGTGCCGCGGCCGCCGGCCCCAACACCCTGGCACTGCTGACGACCACGTTCACCCAACGGGGTGAGCGGATCCGGGTCCTCGCCATCTTCTCCGGCGTCGCGAGCGGCGGCTTCGCCATCGGGCTGCTCGTGGGCGGTCTGCTCACCGAACTGCTGTCGTGGCGATGGGTGCTGTTCATCAACGTGCCGTTCGGGCTGGCGATCGCCGTACTCGCACCGCGGCTCGTGGCCGAACCCGAACGTCACGAGGGACGCCTCGACCTGCCCGGTGCCGTCACCGCGACGGCCGGCGTGGCCGCACTCGTGTACGCGTTCATCCACGCCGCCTCGACAGGATGGAGCGACCGGCTCACCATCGTCGCGATGCTGGCCGGCGTCGTTCTCGTCGCGGCGTTCCTGCTCATCGAGGCCCGGACCGCGCAGCCGCTGCTGCCCCTGCACCTGTTCGCCGACCGCGACCGCGCGACGGCCTTCCTGAACTTCTTCCTCGGCCCGATGGCCATGGCGTCGATGTTCTTCTTCCTCACGCAGTTCCTGCAGCGGGTGTACGGCCTGAGCGCGCTGGCGACCGGGTTCGCGTACCTCCCCCTGGCACTCGCGATGTTCGCGATGACACGGCTGATGCCGCGACTGATGCCCCGGCTGGGACCCAAGCCGCTCGCGATCGTGGGCACCCTCGCCATGGCGCTCGGACTCGGGCTCCTGACCCAGCTGACACCGACGAGCGGGTACCTGACAGGCCTGCTCGTGCCCCTCGTGCTGGCGGGGCTCGGTGGCGGGCTGGCGTTCGCACCGCTGAACGTGGTCATCATGTCGTCGGTGCCGGCGCGCGACGCGGGTGCGGCCGGTGGCGTGCTGCAGACGATGCAGCAGGTGGGCGCCACGCTCGGCCTTGCCGTACTGGTCACGGTGTTCGGCATCGCTTCCAGACACGCCGCCCACCTGGGCGCGACGAAGGACGGCATCCTCGTGGCCGGCATGACCCGTGCCTTCGCCGTCGCGACGCTGATCGCCTTGTGTACAACGGCAGTCGCGTTCACCTTCCGCCGCGGACCTGCGCCACGCACCTGAGGCCGTTCCCCTCCCGCCCGTCCCACGGGTGGAGGTCAGGCGTGCCTACGTCGTCACGAGGAGGGGCGTTACGCAAGCCCGCAGCCGTAGACGCCCGACACGAACGTCCACCTCCTGGACGCTGCCCAACGCGTCGACGGCGGCCGCGCGTTTGGCGTCCCACGCCACGTCGACGTCGAGGTCGGGCTCGTTCTCCCCGGAGAACGTGTCGCGGTCGACCCAGACGACGAGCAACGGGTCGCGACCGGTCCGGTCCACGCGGTAGGCGTACACCAGGGGCTGGTCGGCCAGCTCGATCCGGGTCACCGCGGTGAGGCCGGCCAGTTGCTCACACAGCAATGCGAACGTCGACGCCGCCGGATACCGGTGCTCCAGCGAGCCGTCCTCGTAGTCGAGCAGGGGCAGCTTGCCGAACAGGAGGTGCATCATCTGGAGTGGATCGTGCACGCCAGGCACC
Organism: uncultured Actinomycetota bacterium; assembly: GCA_963721745.1. Lineage (GTDB taxonomy): Bacteria > Actinomycetota > Actinomycetes > Propionibacteriales > Actinopolymorphaceae > Thermasporomyces. The sequence continues at coordinate 962,086 of CAVRKO010000015.1, forward strand.
TCGGGAGCAAGGTTCCAGTACGCCGCCCGCCGGATGCCGGCCGCGAACGCGAGCACCGTACGCGTGACCAGCTGGCGGCAGTTGATCCGGTGTCGCAATGCCTCCAGCTCCGGTGGGCAGTCCGCCATGAACATCTGCAGCTGCGGCGGCAGGCTCGACATCCGCGCGTACAACGTCGCCATCGCCCGCCGTTCGGGCGTGTCCTGCCGGGCCCGCGCCTGCAGCTCCTCCAGGCTCTGCGTTGCCGGTGCGTCCGCGAACGCCTCCATGAAGACGGCCTGGGTCGCTGCCTCGACGTCCGGGAACTCGAAGAGGACCGGCCCGCCGAGTTCGCCTGCCACGACGGGCTTCTCGTAGCCGTGGGCCCGCATCAGCTGCCGGACCGTCTCGACGTACGCCGGGATCTGCCTGGGTTCGCCGTACAGGTGAACGGAGAACAGGTCGAAGTAGTCGCGCCCCTCGGACACGAGCTGGTCGAAGAACTGGCGTTGCGGGCTGCCGCTCTCGCTGCTGAGGACGTCGTAGCCGCAGCCACCGAGTACCACGGCCGCCGACGGGTCGGCCGCGCGGACGGCGGCGTGCATGGCCGCGAGCTGCGTGACGTACTCCGCGGCGGTGCCGGCCCAGGTGAGCCCGATGTTGCTGGGTTCGTTGTCAGGCTGCCAGTAGTGCACCCGGCCTGCGCAGTGGGCCACCAGGCGTCGGATGAACTCGGCGTACGCCGCCGGGTCGTTCGCCGGCGAGGGTGGCAGGAAGTCAGTCTTCTGCTGGGTCGCCCACGGCGAGCTGGAGCACACCGTGATCCAGACCTCCTCGCCGCCGTCGAGCTGGTCGAGGAGCGCGTCAACCGTGTCCCACACGTACTGGCCCGGCTCGGGCTCGACCTGGCCCCAGAAGACGTAGGCGCGCACCAGCGTGGCACCCAGCGCCCGCGCCTGCGGACCGAACTCGTCGGGCTTGCCGAACAGGCCGTAGCTGATCCCGCGGACGACGCCGAGCCGGGCCCCCGGAAGGTCGGTCACGCCGGCGGTTGTCTCGGAACTGTCCATGCGTAGCTCTCCAGATTGATCGAAGCGAGGATGATCGAAAGTGTACGTAATAAACTCGAAGTTTAGATAGTACACTCCGCTGCGTGCCAAGGAAGCCGACCACCGAACCTGCACCGCTGATCTGGACCCAGGCCGCGCCGCCCGCGCGCCAGAACGCGTTGGACCGGGCCGAGGTCGTGGCCGCGGCGATCGCCCTCGCCGACGAGGAGGGCACCGACGGCCTGACCATGAAGGCCATCGCCGCCCGGCTGGGGCCGTACTCCCCGATGGCGCTCTACCGCTACGTCCGCAGTAAGGACGGCCTGATCGACCTCATGCTCGACACGGCCGCCGCGGAGATCCCGGTACCCGCGCGACCCGGCCGGAGTTGGCGGGCCGATCTTCGCCGGCTGGCTGGTGAGACCCGGGCGATGACCCGACGGCACAACTGGTACGCACAGCTCGTGCACACCCGGCCGCCCGCCGGACCGCACCTGATGCGCCGGGTCGAGTTCATGCTGGCGGTGCTGGTGAAGCAGGGCGCGACGGTCGCGGACGCGATGACGTACGCCGCGCTCGTCGACCGGCACGTCTTCGGCAGCGGGCTCCAGGAAGCCGAGGAGGCGCGGTTCGGCCAGCGGCACGGCCTGGACTCCGCGGAGGGACTCCTGAGTGCGATCGCCGTCGTGCACGATCTGGCCCGCAGCAGCGGCGACCTCCCGCACCTCACGACCTGGCTGGCCGCACCGTTCGGGCCCACCGCGGACGAGCAGTTCGAGCTGGGGCTCGGCTTCCTCCTCGACGGCATCGCCGGCCGGCTGTCCGCGTCCGGGCGCCACCACCGATCCACCCACGTTGCAGGGAAGGAACGACGATGAAGTACACCCGGCTGGGCACGTCCGGGCTCAAGGTCTCTCGGATCGGCCTCGGCATGATGAGCTACGGCGATCCGGGCAGGGAGGCGTGGTACCTGTCCCTCGACCAGGCCGAACCCATTGTCCGGCGGGCCGTCGAGGCGGGTGTGACGTTCTTCGACACCGCCGACATGTACTCCGGCGGGGTCAGCGAGGAGATCACCGGCCGCCTGCTGGCCAAGCTCTTCGACCGACGCAGCGACTACGTACTCGCGACCAAGGTCTACTACCCCACCGGCTCAGGCCCCAACGATCGCGGGCTCTCCCGCGCGCACATCCTGAACTCCGTCGACGCCTCGCTTCGCCGGCTCGGCACCGACTACATCGACCTCTACCAGATCCACCGGTGGGACGACGAGACGCCGATCGATGAGACGATGGCGGCCCTGCACGACGTCGTACGCGCCGGGAAGGTCCGCTACGTCGGGGCATCCCTGATGTACGCGTGGCAGTTCGCCACCGCGCAGTTCACCGCACGGGCCGCGGGGACGACGCGGTTCGTGTCGATGCAGACGCGCTACAACCTCGTCTACCGTGAGGAGGAACGGGAGATGATCCCGTTCTGCGCCGACCAGGGTGTCGGCGTCCTCCCGTACAGCCCACTCGCCCGCGGACTGCTTGCCCGCACCGGCGGGGACGACGGCGCCCGCACGACCCGGGCGGCCACCGAGGAGGCGAGCGCGCGGCGCGACGACAACGACATCGACATCGTGGAGGCCGTACGCGCGGTGGCGAAGGAACGGGACCTGCCACCCGCTCAGGTCGCGATGGCGTGGCTGCTCGGCAAGCCGGCCGTGGCGGCTCCGATCATCGGGGCGACGAAGAAGCGCCACATCGACGACGCCGTGGCCGCGGTCGAGGTGGCTCTCAGCCCGGACGAGACCGCGAGGCTGGAGGCGGCCTACCGCCCGCGCGCGTTGTACGGCTACAACTGAGGTGACGGGAGAGCAAGCAGATGGCAACGCCACCACGGCATTCGCCCGTCGACGTCCGCGTGGCCAGGGCGGACGACCGCGGCGAGATCACCCGACTCGTGCGTCAACTCCATCCTGACAGTGCGGACGGCTCCAGCCTGCCACGCGTACGGCAGGAGGCGCGTACGTTCGTCGCCACCGAGGAGGACGGACTCGTCGGGCTCGCGGTGGCCACGCTGGTCGACTATGGCGTCGAGGCGTACGGCTCGATCGAGGAGCTCGTCGTCGACGCACCGGGTCGCGGCCGCGGGATCGGCACCGCCCTGCTGGCCCAGTGCAGGGAGTGGCTCACCGAGGCAGGGGCCGAGGTCGTCTTCGTGTCCGCGAAGGACGACGAGGCGGTCTCGTTCTACGTGGGCGCCGGATTCGTGCACTGCCGCGGACCGTGGCTGTTCTGGACTCCGCACCCGTCGGGTTGAGAGGTGCCGGTCGGCGGCAATTCGTTGGACAGCGCCGGCCGGCACGCACACGCTCGATCCCATGCGACGCCACGGGCTGGTGACGGTGACGGGCTCGGGCCCCGGTTCCGGCAAGTCGACCCTGGTGATCTATCTGTGGACGGACGTCGAACGCTCCCGTGGCGGCCGCGTACGCCGCGCGGGACCACCGGATCCGCCGTGCCCTGGAGGCTGGGGCCTGGCCGGTCGTCGAGGTCGCGGTCGACGGTAGTCCGCCACGCGTCCTGTCGAGGGCGATGGCGGCCATGGGACACGAGGCGTAGCTGCGGTCTGGCGCTGTCGGTGCCGCGGTCTACCTTCGGCAGATGCGGTTCGAGAACACCGGCGAGCTGGCCGGCGCCGAGTTCGTCAACGTCGACCTCTCCGGCACCCAGTTCCAGAACGTCAACCTCAGCGGCGCAAGGGTGCGGGAGGCGTTGCTCGCCAATGCCCGCTTCTCGGGAATGATCGACGGCCTCGTCATCAACGACGTGGAGGTCGCGCCGCTGATCCACGCCGAACTGGATCGCCGGTATCCCGAACGCGCGAAGCTCCGCCCCGACGACGCCGAGGGCGTACGAGCGGCCTGGTCCGTCGTCGAGGACCTGTGGGCGGCGACCACCGAGCGCGCCCGCGCCCTTCCCGAGGAGACGTTGCACGCCCGGGTCGACGACGAGTGGTCCTACCTCGAGACGGTTCGCCACCTGATCTTCGTCACCGATCTCTGGGTCGTCGGACCGGTCCTCGGGCAGACCGTCCAGCATCACCGGTTCGCCATGCCGCCGAGCTTCCTCACCGAGCCGGAGCAGCTGGGCATCGACATGACGGCCGACCCTTCGTTCGCCGAGGTCGCCCCCGTACGCGAGGAACGGATGGGGATCGTCCGCAACCTCGTCGCCGATCTCGACGACGAGGGGCTTCGCCGCTCGTGTGGCGACCAGACCGTCCTGTCCTGTCTGCACGTCCTGTTCAACGAGGAGTGGCACCACCACTGGTACGCCACCCGTGACCTCGACGTGCTGACGCCCGCCGCGTCGAACGGATAAGGGCCCGGCGGGCTCTCTCTCCCATTTACACCCGTACATCAGCGCTCTCCAGCGGCTCGGACACCGGCGTGAACCTCCGGAGCGTCCGGTTGGTCGCGGCCACACCTGCCACGCCCACCACGCACATCGCTCCGCCCGCGACGAGGGCGAAGGTCGCCGTGGTCAGGTCCGCGACCAGGCCGCCCCTGAAGTTGCCGATGTCCGGTCCCGAGACACCGATGATGTGCTCGACGGCGCTGACCCGGCCGCGGTGGGAGTCGGGAGTCGCCAGCTGCACGATCGATCCGCGGGAGATCACCGACAGCGTGTCGGCCGCTCCGGCGACCGCGAGGCAGCCGAGCGCGAGCCACAGCTGGTGCGCGAGCCCGAAGCCCGCCAGTCCCACACCCCACACTCCGGCGGTCACGAGCATCACCATCCCCGGTCGTCCGGCGCGGGTGATCCGACCAGACGCGGCGCCCGCGGTCACGCCACCCACGGCGATCGCGGAGAGGAACAGCCCAAGGGTCTCGGGCCTGCCACCGAACCGCTCGGCGTTGACCACCGGGAACAACGCGACCGGCATCGCCAGCACCGTGGCGAAGACGTCGGTGAGGAAGGCGCCGCCCAACGCCGGCCTGGTCCCGATGAACCGCCAGCCCTGCCAGATCGTTCGGATACCGGGACGGTCCACCTCTCCGACCGGGCGCATCGCGGGTAGGCCGAGGACGCCGTACAGCGCCGCCAGGAACGTCACCGTGTCCAGCGCGTAGCAGACGGACACCCCCCACTGCGCGGTGACGACGCCGGCGAGGGCAGGTCCGGCGAGCATGGCGACCTGGAAGCTGAGGTGGGAGAGGGCGACCCCGGCGGTGACCTGCTCGGCGGGCAGCAGTCGCGGGACGAACGTCCGCCGCGCCGGCGCTCCGAGTGCACCGCACGCGGCCTGGACCGCCACGAGGGCGAGCAGGACGGCGAACGAACGCACCTGCGCGAACGCCTGCACCGCCAGCAGCCCCGCTGCGACCAGCTGCCCGGTCGTCGTGAGCAGGACGATGCGCCGGCGGTCAACCGCGTCCGCCAGCGAGCCGCCGACGAGACCGAGGACCACCATCGGCACCGCCTGCGCGAGGCCCACGGCGCCGACCGCGGCGGGGCTGTCGGTCAGCTCCCACACCTGGTAGAGCACGGCGACCAGGGTCAGTTGCCCACCCAGGCCGGACAGGGTGGAGCCCAGCCACAGCCGGCGGAAGGCCGAGCTCGTACGCAGAGGTCGGGTGTCGAGGAACCCGTCGAGGAACGTCACGACGCGGATCCCTCGTGGTCGTCACTCGCGGCGTCGTCGAGGTGGCGCACGATCCGGTCGCGGAACGACTGCCGCTCCAGTGCGGCCTCCAGGTCGCGGACCACCTGGCTCAGCGCGTACGGGATCTCGGTCTCGAGTTCGGCGACCGCCTCCTCGGTGGCCCGCCATTCCGCCTCGAGGAAGGGCAGCACCTTGCGGGCGCGGGAGGTCAGCACCACCTCGCGGGTCCGGGCGTCGGGACCGGGCGCGCTGCGGACCAGTCCCTCGCGACGCAGCGCCGCGATCGTCTGGCTCATCGCGGAGTGGGTGACGTCCAGCCCGTCGGCGAGCGCCCGGATGGTCATGGGTCCACTACGGCCGAGCCTGATCAACGGCATGGTGAACCGCGGCCGGATCCCCGTGACACCGCATTCGGCATAGAGGGTCGCGATCTCGTCGTCCATCGCCGCCAGCAGCAGGCGTAGCGGCCGCCACTGGCTCTGTTCGGTGGGGTCCGGGCCCTGCGGGTCCGGGGTGCGCGCGCGATCGCCCGCGGGTGGAGTGGAGGGCATACGGGAACTATAACAGTGCTTATACATCTGGTTCCGCTCGCCGATCCAGGACCGGCCGCGCCCACTCCACTGGGCGCGTATCCGGGACCTGGCCGGGCTGCCGGTGCGGGCGGTGCGCTCGGTGCGGTTGGTGGGCAGAGCGGGCAGAGTGGACAGGTGAACGCACCGACAACGAGGGCGAGGTCACGGTGAACGAACACCCCGCAGCGGGTGCCAACGCGATGGGCGAGAGGCTGCTCGACCGGGTCGCCTCGCGGGAGGTACTCCTGTGAACGTCGGTCAGCTGCCACCACCCTCCGCACTCGACGGCGTCGACGTACCCGCACTGGCCGACTGGCTGCGCGACCAGAGGGAGGCGATGCTCGACGACCTCGCGGCGTACGTCGGTCACGAGACTCCGAGCACCGACAAGGGCCTCCTCGACACCGGGCTCGGGTGGCTGGAGGACTGGCTGGGCGAGCGTCTCGGCCCGGCCCGACGCCGGGCCCACACCGACGGCGGGCGGTTCGGCGACGTGGTGGTCCTGGACTATCCCGGTGCCGAGGGCACGACGGCCGACCAGCCTCTTGTCCTCCTCTGTCACTACGACACGGTCTGGGAACGCGGCACCCTCGCCGGCTGGCCCTTCACCAGGGACGGCGACCGCCTCAGCGGCCCGGGCGTCTTCGACATGAAGGCTGGCCTCGTGCAGGCCGGGTGGGCCGTCCGGGCGCTCGACGCCCTCGGGCTTCCGCGGCCGCCGCTCCGGCTGGTGCTCAACGGCGACGAGGAGATCGGCAGCCCCGCGTCGCGACCGGTCATCGAGGCCGCCGTACCCGGCGCGTCCGCCGTCCTCGTCTTCGAGGCGAGTGCCGGCGGCGCGGTCAAGACCGCCCGCAAGGGCGTCGGCATCTTCGAGGTCGCGGTCCGGGGCGTCGAGGCGCATGCCGGCCTGGAACCCACCAAGGGCGTCAGCGCCGTGGACGAGCTGGCGCGGGCGGTCCTCGCCCTGCACGGTATGGGCGACCTCGCGCGCGGAACCAGCGTCAACGTCGGCGTCGTCCGCGGCGGTACGCGCGGCAACGTGGTCGCGGGCGAGGCCGGCGCCGCCGTCGACGTACGGGTCAGCAGCGTCGAGGAGGCCGCCCGCATCGACCGGGCGCTGGCCGGGCTGGCACCCACCAACCCGCGGGCGGCGCTCGAGGTCACCGGCGGCTGGAACCGGCCCGTCATGGAACGCACGCCGCAGATCGCCGCCGCGTACGACCTGGCCCGTGCGGCGGCGGCACGTCTCGGTGTCGACCTCGCGGAGTGCGCGGTCGGCGGGGCGAGCGACGGCAACTTCGCGGCCGCGTTGGGGTTGCCGGTCCTCGACGGCCTGGGTGCGGTCGGCGACGGTGCGCACGCCCGACACGAGCACGCGTCACTCGCCGGGATGGTCGAACGCGCCGCCGTCGCGGCGGCTCTCATGGCCGCGCTCGGCAGGTAGGCTCGCGAGGCCCGAGGTGGAGAGTGCGGGGTGGCCGGCGTCCTGCACGGTCGGCCGGCTCGACAGTGCGCCGCCGGAGCGGTCGGGGCGGTTCGAGAACAGCGCAGAGCGGTCGTGGAGGTAGCGCCGTGCCGGACGAGTGGGGCATCGAGACGACGTACGTCGACGCCGCCGGACACCACCAGCAGGTCGACGACCGGATCGTCGCCCGCCTCCGGGACATCATCGGGACTCCCCAGGTCGACAGCGCACCCCTCGTCGTCCGCGCGGGTCGCCCACCCGAGACCGGTCCTGGTGAGCTCCGGCTGGAGGACGGGACCACCTTCGACGTCGACGGCTCGGCCGCGGCCGACCTCCCGCTCGGCTACCACACGTTCACCGGAGCAGGCGGCGCGTCGCGGCGGCTCATCGTGACGCCCGGCCGGTGTCATCTGCCGGCGGGCTGGCGCGCGTGGGGGTGGGCGGCCCAGCTGTACGCGTCGCGGTCGGCAGCGAGCTGGGGTATCGGTGACCTCGCCGACCTGGCCCAGCTGGCCCGCTGGTCACGACGGAACGGTGCCGGGTTCGCGCTCGTCAACCCGCTCGGTGCCGTCGCACCGGCGCTGCCGCAGCAGCCGAGTCCCTACTTCCCGGCCAGCCGCCGGTACCGGAACCCGCTCTACCTCCGGGTCGAGGACGTCCGCGGTGCCGAGCTCGCACCCGACGCCGTCGCCAGGGGCGCCCGCGCCGGCCGGGCCCTCAACGCAGACCGCGACATCGACCGCGACGCCGTCTGGCGACACAAGTACGACGCGCTGCAGGCGATCTGGCAGGCGGGATGGGGCGGCGCGGGAGCGGGAGCGGGCGACGCGGGGGCGGCGGGCGCGGGCGACGTGGGGGCGGGAGCGGGCGACGGGGGGCGGCGGGCGCGAGTTCGACCAGTGGTACGCGAGTCAGCCGGCGTCACTGCGCCGCTTCGCCACCTGGTCGGTCCTCGCCGAGCGACACGGCCCGCAGTGGCGCACCTGGCCGGCCGCGTACCACCATCCCGAGGACTCCGCCGTCGCCGCGGCCGCGGAGGCCGACGCCGACCGGGTGCGGTTCCACGCCTGGCTGCAGTGGCTGCTCGAGACCCAACTCGCCGCCGCCTCCCGGGATGTCGCCCTCATCCAGGACCTCCCGGTCGGCTTCGACCCGGACGGGTACGACGCGTGGGAGTGGCAGGACCTGCTCGCGCTGGACGCGTCGGTCGGCGCACCGGGCGACGAGTTCAACAGCCAGGGCCAGAACTGGCTGGTCCCTCCGTTCGTACCGTGGCGGCTCCGTGCCGCCGGCTATCAGCCGTTCGTCGACACCATCCGCGCCAGCATGAGCGCCGGTGGTGGCCTGCGGGTCGACCACGTGATGGGGCTCTTCCGGCTGTGGTGGATCGCGGCTGGTTTCCGGCCGCCCGAGGGTGCGCTACGTCCGCTACCCCGCCGCGGACCTGCTCGCCATCGTGACACTGGAGAGCCAGCGCGCCGGCGCCGTCGTTGTCGGCGAGGATCTCGGCACCGTCGAGGAGGGCGTGCGCGAAGCTCTGTTCGAGCACGATCTGCTGTCGTACCGCCTGCTGTGGTTCGAGCACGGCGATCCGGCCACCTGGCCGGCGAAGTCGATGGCGGCGGTCACCACCCACGACCTCCCGACCGTGGCTGGCCTGTGGGACGGATCCGACTTCGAGACCCAGCGACAGCTGGGGCTGCAACCGAACGCCGACAGCACCGCCGCACTCCGGGCCAGGCTCAGCACCGCTGGCGGGGTCGACCCGGCCGCGGACCCGGCCGAAGCGGTCGTGGCGGCGTACAAGCTCCTGGCCCGGTCGCCGGCCACCCTGCTCGGCGCGACGCTCGAGGACGCCGTCGTCGAGACCGTACGTCCGAACATCCCGGGCTCGGACCAGCTGCGGCGCAACTGGTCGCTCGCCCTGCCGGTCACGCTGGAGAACCTGGAGTCCGAGCCGACCGCCGCGAGAATCGGGGACGTGCTGGACGCCGCGGTTTCGGGCGGCGGTTCGGCCGAGAACGACTCGACCGTCGCGGCGATGCCGCGAAGCTCAGACCCGACCTAGGTCAGCCGAGACCCATCGCGCGGGGCGCATGTGGATGACGACCTGCTCACCGTGCTCCGCCTTCGCGAAGTCGACGTAGCCGGCGACCTTCTCCTCCGGCAGGTAGCGGCGGCTGATCTCCCACAGCTGGGGTTCGGTCATCGGGACGGTGCGGGTGACCGGGCCTTCCACCGAGACGTATCTGATCGTGGGCTCGAGCCGTTCGACCAGAAGCGTGAAGCGGCCGGCCGCCGCGATCAGCCGTGCCTTCCGGGACGCGGCGGGGGTCAACACCCAGGCCTCGCCACCCGGTGCGTACTGGTACCAGATTGGCACGCTCAGCGGCCCACGGTCGCCCTCCGCGACGACCGACAGGGCGGCGATGTGCGGCTCGGCCAGGAACGCCTCACGCTCTTTGACAGACAACGCCATGCGGCGACACTAGGCCGGCCGATCGACAGCGCGCAAACAGGCAAGGTTGCCTGGCCTGTGTCGGCGTTGCCCCGCGATGCCCTGGCGGTTCGCCTTCCGGAGAACGCTCTGCGGGCCCCGGCGCACTGGCGCGAGAGCTCGAAGCGCCCTTGTTTTGTTGGGCTCCAGCACCGTTCGACGGCCCGAACGTTGTCGGTGGTCAGAAGAACCAGCGGAATCGAGAGACACCGCACGAGCACAGGCGAGAACGCGCTGGTCGCCACCCGGAAGGCAGCCGCGCGAGTGACCGTCGCCACCGCCACGATTCGCCGGCGAGCCGACGCCGATCTGGCCGCCGGGCCCCCACTCGCGCAGCCCGCGGCCGGGATGCGCCAACCCCGTGGCCTAGATCGGAACGCGTGCAGCGGTGATCTTGCGCCCACCGATGATCTGCGTACGTTGCATGGCGGTGGCACCACCGCACACTCAAAGGGGGCGAGTCTTCATGGCCAACCAGATCTCCCGCCGCACCCTGCTCGGCGCGGCGACCGCGCTCGGCGCCGGGGCGGCCGTGGCCGGCTCCGGCCCCGCGTCCGCGGCTCCGACCGCCCACGCAGGCATGAGCTCCCCCGGCGCCAGACCGCACCTGCGTCATGTTCCGTCCGTACCCGCCAGCGCCTTCCTCGACTCCATCGGTGTGTGCGCGCACGTCGGGCAGGGCGTCGACGATGCCACCCGGAGCGCCGAGGCGGTCGCGTACGCCGGAATCCGTCAGGTCCGTGACTCCGACAACACGAGCACCAGCTACGTCGAGGACCTGATCGGCATGCACGAACGTACGGGCGCCAGGTTCGTGCTCGTGCGAAGCGGTCCCGACGACGCCTGGCTCTCAGCGCAACTGGCCGCGTCGCGGCAGCTCGCCTCCGCCGGCGCCCTGCTCGCGCTCGAGGGCCCGAACGAACCCAACAACTGGGCGGTGACCCATCACGGTAAGCCCTCCGGGTGGGACCAGGACTTCCTGCCCGTCGCCGGCTGGCAGCAGGAGTTCTATGCCCGCGCGAAGGCCGATCCCGTACTTCGCGACTACCCGGTCTTCCACTCCAGCGAGGCCGGCGGATCCGAGCCCAACAACGTCGGCCTGCAGTTCCTGACCATCCCGGCCGGCGCCGGCACGCTGATGCCCGACGGCACCGCGTACGCCGACTATGCCAACGTGCACAACTACATCTGCCGCAAGCCCAGCATCATCGACAACATGGCCTGGCTGAACGCCTCACCCGACCTGGTCGACTGGATCGACGGGATCTACGCGGAGTACGGCGTGACCTGGCGCGCGCACTTCGACGGCTACACCTCGGCCGCCGACCGCGCCGCCCTGCCGAAGGTGACCACCGAGAACGGCTGGCCCACCGGGGATCCCGCCGACGGCAAGCTCACCCAGGAACAGCAGGCCCGGCTCTACCTCAACATGTACCTCTCGCAGTTCGCGCGGGGATTCCGGCACACGTTCATGTACATGTTGCGGGACGGCGGGGCCGGTGACACGGGCTTCGGCCTGTTCGACGTCGACTACCGCCCCAAGACGTCCGCCACCTACCTCCACCACCTGACATCCATCCTCGCCGACGGCGGCACAGCCCTCCCCGGCTCGCTCGCGTACGAGATCCCGGCCCAGCCGGCGACGGTCCACGACCTGGTCCTGCGCAAGAGCAACGGCCGGTTCTTCCTTGCGGTATGGAACGAACGGGCCAGCGGGTCCGACGACGTGCGGGTCGAGCTCGAACGGGCCTACCAGTCGGTGAAGGTGTACGACCCGACGACCGGGACCGCTCCGACCGAGACGCTCAGCCATGCCCGCACGGTGCCGTTGACGTTGAGCGACCATCCGGTGATCCTCGAACTCGCCGACTGAGCCAGGAGACAGTAGCCAGGAGACAGCAGCCAGGCGACAGGGGTCAGCAGGCAGGAGTCACGGGAGCCCTGCTCAGTCGGCTAGGGTGCGCTTCTGCGGATAGACCGTCTCGCCGCGCTCGAGCATGGCGACGAACTCGGCGAGCCGTCGGGCGCGGGTGTCGGCACGCTTGGCGTTGTCGAGGCGGTACAGGATCGCGTACCGGTTCTGGCTGGTGAGAATCTCGAACATCGCCTTCGCCCTGGGCGCTGCCGCCAGCGCGGCAACCAGTCGGCGGGCACCTCGATGGTCGCCGGTCCGGCGTACGCCGAATCCCACCGCCCGTCGGCCCGGGCCCGCTCGACCTCGGCCAGGCCCGAGACGGCGCATCCGCCCCTCGGACACCAGCCGGCCGATGATGCCGACGTTGCGCTTCGACCAGGGACTGCGCGAGCGGCGCGGGGTGTAGCGCTGGACGTACGTGCCCTCGTCGCGGCGGCGGACCTGACCGTCGATCCAGCCGTGGCACAGCGCCTCGTCGAGCGCCTCGTCGTAGCTCAGGCTGGTCGGCCGTTCGGTGCCCTTCTTGGCCAGCACCAGCCACACTCCGCGGTCCGCATGGTGCTCGCCCAGCCATGATCGCCAGGCGGCGGCGTCCGGCACGATGAGTTCGGGCAGTTCCTCGGCCATGGCGACACTGTTCCAGACCGGCGTACGCAGCGGTCCGCCGCTCTCGGCTGGCCGTGACTGGCCGCTGCGCTTGGACGAACGCGGTCCCGGACGGCAGGGTGGCGGGAGTGACCAGGCACCACCCGCGACGCGAAGGGACGCTGTGATGTCGGACGGACGGCTCCGAGTCGGAATCCTCGGCCTCGGCCGGAGTGGGTGGAGCATCCACGCCGACGCCCTTGCCGATCATGACGGGTTCGCCGTGACCGCGGTGGCCGACCCGGTGGAGGACCGCCGGCGCGAGGCCGAGGAACGCTTCGGCTGCACGTCGTACGTCCAGCCCGAGGATCTCCTGGGAGCCGCCGACCTCGACGTCGTGGTGGTGGCAACGCCTTCGCACACGCACGTCCCGGTGACGGTCGCGGCTCTGGAGGCCGGCCGGCACGTGGTCGTGGAGAAGCCGATGGCGAGCACCGCCGTCGAGGTCGACCAGATGATCGAGGCGGCCGAACGCGCCGACCGCGTGCTGACGTGCTACCAGCCGCGTCGGCTCGATCCGGACTTCGAGTACGTCCAGCAGGTCCTCGCCTCGGGTCGGCTGGGCGAGCTGGTGTTGCTCCGGCGTACGTCCCATCGTTTCAACCGGCGAGCCGACTGGCAGACGCTGCGGAAGTACGGCGGTGGCGAGCTGTCCAACACCATGCCCCACCTGCTGGACCAGGTTCTGCAGCTGCTGGGCGACGGCCCCGTCGACCTCTACGCCGACCTGCGGCACACGGTCAGCCTCGGTGACGCCGAGGACCACGTGAAGCTGTGCCTGCGGACCGAACACGGACCGCTGGCCGACATCGAGACCAGCCTCTGCGTCGCGATCCCGCAACCCCAGTGGCAGATCGCGGGAACGACCGGCGCCCTGGTCGGCGACGGTGCGACGTTCACCGTGCGGTGGTTCGATGCCGAAGCCGCCGCCACGCTGGAACTCGACGAGGGTCCGGCCGCCGGCCGCAGGTACGGCACCGGCGAGAAGATCGACTGGCAGCAGGAGGTCCGCACTCTGGGCCGCGGCAACCGCTCGGCCGCGCTGCGCTTCTACGACCGGCTCGAGTCGACGCTCCGCAAGGGCGCCGAAGTGTTCGTGACGCCGCAGAGCATCCGACGCCAGATCCAGCTCATCGAGGACGCGCGCGAGCAGACCGGATTCGCGTAGGCGCGACGCCGCCCGGAGCGTCTGCCGCCGCTTACGGCCGGGCGGCCAGCCACGCCTTGGAACCGATGATGATGCGGGGCCGGTCCGCCGGGTCCAACCAGCGCACGATGCTTCGGACGTACCGTTCGGTGACGCTCACGCACCCGGCGGTCGCTCCCGGACCGTTGGCGTGGAGGAAGATCCCGCCGCCGAGGCGTACGTCGCTCTGGCCGGTGCCGGGCTGGTTCCACCCGATCGTGACGGCGTACTTGTACTCCCGACCGCCGAAGTCGACGAGATGCTCGGCCCAGGTCGTACGCCACGGAGAGTTCTGGCCGGACAGCCGTTGGCGGATCATGTTGTAGGTGGGCTGGTGCCTCGGGTCGTACACCCACCAGTGCCGGGAGTCGAACCTCGTCCAGCCCATCCGCGTTCCGGGGTTGGGCCCTGGCCCGAACGTCCCGAGGAGGCCGAACATCCCGCTTGGTGTCTTGCCGGAGTTCTGCAGCCTGGCGGCGAGTACGCCGTTGTAGCCCACCCGGCCGGGGTGCGGCCCGCTCGTCCGCACCCACGGCCTGGTCGCCGCGGACCGGCGCCAGGTCTCCACCTGCGCGTAGCTGGTCGTCGTGGACGCCGTACGGACGACGACCACCTGGAGCGTCCCGACCGGTACGACGAAACGGTTGACGCCGGGCACCCGCGTACTGGTCGCAGCCGCTGCCGTTGCCGGTGCCCCGAACGCCGACACGCTCACGAGACCGAGGAGGACGGCGACGATGCGGGACGTACGTCGGGCCGATCGACCTGGTGCGCCCATGTCGCTTCAGGTTCCCCGCCACCGGGCCGAGCCTCGGGGCTTGCCGGAAGTCGCGACAACCCGGCCACGCAAGGGTTGTCACGGGGTCGTCAGGGGCTGTCAGGGTTCGTCACCGGCCGAGCAGCCGCCTCGCGATCATGCCGCTCAGGGCACCCAGCCCGCGGATCCCCGCCAGGCACCACAGCTGCATCCCCACAGCGACCATGGCATGGATGAACCAGGCACCGACGAGCAGCGGGCCGCCCCAGGCGTTCTCGATTTCAGAGCTGGGCCGGAACATGGAGCCGAGCTCGCCGATCGCGTCGGGACGAAGCGGATAGAGCTCGCCGAAGTAGCCCAGGTAGACGACGAGCAGGCTCAGGACGAACGCGACGGCCACCAGCGGCAGGGTGAGGACCGTCGCGAGCACCGGCCGATCCGCCCCCGTGCCTGCCGCCCTCGGTGTCGCGGTCGTGTCGAGTCGGGTGCGCCGGATGCTCGCCGCCCGGCGGACCTGTCCGACCAACGTCAGCGGGAATGCTGCCATGCCGAAGACGAGCGGTCCGACCACCCATGCTCGCCAGACCGTACGTGCGAGCGGTGGCCGGACAGAAGAAGGGTCGGCGGAGGTAACGGGCGACGTGGCTGCGGACGTGTCGGCTGCGGGCATGTCGGCTGCGGGCATGTCGGCTGCGGGCATGTCGGCTGCGGGCATGGCATCACTCTGCGCGCGAACCCACCGGGCGCACATCACCCTGCGGTCTGACCTACCGATAGCACCGTGGAGCCAGGGCCCCTTCCCACCCTGGCGCTACGGAGTCAGCGCGGCGTGAACGTCGCCGTCACGACCCGGTCGGCCGTCACCGCGAAGGTCAGGTCCGGCTCGTCCGAGACCACCGTCCCGTCGACGGACCAGTGCTGGAACGCAAAGCCCGGCGCGGCGTCGGCGGTGGCCGTCACCTGGCTGCCCTCCTCGTAGCGTCCCGGCTCGGTCTGGTTGCCCATGAGGGCGACCGTGCCGCCCGCGGCAGGTGCGGCGGCCACGCTCACCGCGTGCTGGACGCATGTTGATCGCCATGATGTTGGTGAGACGGGCGGGTCCGGTGCTCGTGCTGCCGTTGTAGCGAAGGACGTTGACAGCCGTGACGTCGCCCTCGCGGACCCGCACCGTGTTGCCGCCGTCGCCGAGGTTGTCGGTGCCGACGTCGAACGCCGTGACCTCGCCCGCCTCTACCACGAGCCCGTGGTGGAAGCCGTAGCCGAACACGTCGAACACCGTGAGCCGGCGCGCGCCGTCGACCGTGACGAGCTGGGCCTGCTTGCGCATGTACTTGTCGATCACCTGCGGGAAGATGGACCCCTCGTTCGCCCAGTGCGGCAGGGCGTAGCCCACCCGGGTCACCGCGTTCCCGTTGGACAGCAGGCCCTCGATCCGGCCGCCGGTGTTCCTCCCGACGGTGACGACGTGGCTGAGGACGGCGCCGGCGACCTTGCGGACCACGAAGCGCGCGTTGCCCGGATCCGACATGTCGACACCGTTCCAGGCGTTCGGCAAGCCGACGTTGACCACGTACGTCTGCTCGCCGTTGCCGCGGATCGCGTACGGGTACGGCACCAGGCCCTCGGCCGAGGCGGGGTTGTTCTCGGGATAGAAGACCCGCAGTCCGCGCACGCCCGCCCGGGCACCGTCGAGCGTGACCAGCGCGGGAGCCGTGTCCGGCTGTGCGGTTCCCCTGCCGTCGTACGCCAGCAGGACCGTGCCGCCGCTGAGCCCGAGCTGGTCGCGGTTGGGTACGGCGGACGCGCCGCGGAGCTCGACGTTCGCGGGCACGCGCAGCCCGGACTCGATGCGGTACCACCCGGCCGGGAGGTAGACGATGCCACCGTCGGCGGCCGCCGCCCGGTCGAGTGCGCGCTGGATCGCCGCGGTCGCATCACGTGCGGGGACGTAGCCGACACCGCGCGGAGCGTCGAACGGCGCCGCCGTCACGTCGTACAGCCTGGCGCGCGCCGGACCCGGCAGAGGTTGCTGGGTGTACGCCGGCACCTCCCCCGCCATGACGTGCACGGTTCCCTCGGTGCCGCCGCGGAGTTCGGCGTCGGTGACCTTGACGAAGCCGCCGGAGCCGTTCTGCACGGCGTACCTGCTGCCTTCGAGGAGGCCGCCCGCGACGCACCAGGCCCCACCGTGCGTCGGCGTTCTCCACCCGCAACGCCACATCCGTACGCCGGATCCGGGGTGCGAGGAAGCTGCCGGTGAAGCTGATCCGCTGCCCGGCCACGATCCTGATCCCGACCTCGTAGTCGGCGGCGGCGAGGCCGGACAACTGTTCCCACTCGAGGTCGCCCAGGGCGAAGCCGGTGCCGTGGGCGCGGGTCCAGGCGTCGAGGGTGGCGCGGTCGGGTGCGTGGTAGGCCGCACCTGCATCGGCCCAGTAGGCGTTGCTGAGAACGACGTTCTCCCAGGTGCCGACGTCGGCGCCGTTGTACGCCCGCGCGCCCTCGAGCAGTGCGGTGCCCTTCACGTTGCGGATCGTGGACGACTCGTGCACCTGTCCGGAGCCGGGTGCGGAGCCGCTGTCGCTGGGCATCGTGCTGATCCCGATGCCGCGGTAGGAGTTCAGCATGGTCACGTCGGAGACCGTGGCCATCATGTAGTTCTGCGGCCCGATCCAGGCGCCGCCCGGGATCTCGAACGTGTAGTTGTACGGCACCGGGTCGTTCGCGCGCTGGCGCGGGTAGTACGTCGTGACCCCCATGACGCCGGCGCTGCCGCCGACCCGGAACAGCGCCGGCCCGTCGTCTCCCGGTGGCAGGTCCGCGACCACGACTGTGCCGTAGCTGCCTTGGCCATGGTCGGGGTCGCGCCGGTCGCCGCGCAGCGTGCAGAACGCGTGCACCTCCAGGGTGTCCGTCACGCGGTAGGAGCCGGCGGGCAGCCAGACCGTACCGCCGCCGGCGTCGTAGCAGTCGTACAACGCGTCCTGGATGGCGCGGGTCGATTCCTTCGCACCGGTGGGATCGGCGCCGTACGCGGTCGCGTCGAAGTCGGCGACCACCTGGTCCTCGGCGGGATACCGGGTCTGGACGAGGTATGGCTGCGGGCGCACCACGCGCCGCTCGCGGACCTCGAGCTCACGGACGGAGACCTGGGCGGCTCCCTCGGCGTACCCCGTCGTCGTGAGCCGGACGAACCGTGCGGTCGTGGTCTCGAACGGGCTGCGGACGCTGGCGTTCGCGCCCGGCGCACCGTTGCGGCCGACCGGGGTGTAGGTCGTGCCGTCTGCGGACACCTCGACCGTGTAGTCGGTCGACGGAGGCGCTCCCCAGATCACGCGGACCTCGTTGACGGGGCGGGCGGTGCCGAGGTCCACCCGCAGCCACTCACCGGCTCCACCCGAGCCGCTCGTCCACGCGGTGTCGCCGTCCCCGTCGACCGCCCGGGACGGCTCCGCGCCGTCGGCGCTGCTGCTCGCCGTCGCTGTCGTTCCCCGTGCGAGGTTCGTGTCGACCACCGACTCTCTGAACGCCTGAAGCGCGTCGTCCAACGCGTGGAGCTCGGCCAGGATCTCCGCCTCGGTCGCGGCCGGGCTGCCGGCGACCTCCTGCGCGTGCGCGATGGCCGTGGCCAGGGTAGCCCTGGACCCGGTCGGGTACTGCCCGTCGCGGTCGCCCTCGCGGGCCGTCCGGTGGACGCGGACGGCCTCGTCGACGAGCCGCCCGAGACCTTCGGTCGGGTCCAGCTCGGCCGCGACCAGGGCGACGCGGACCGACCCGACCTTCAGGTCGGCCGAGCCGTCGGTGCTGAGCCGGAAGTCTGCGCCGTTGGACCGGTTGGTCAGGATGGCGTCGTCGAGGGTGAAGGTGGCGGTCTTCCAGCTGTGGCTGTCGCCGACGCCGACGGCCTCGGAGTTCTTGAACCGGTCGCTCACCTCGTCGCCGGGCGAGTCGTACTGCAGCCGGAACTCGCCGTTGCCCTCGTCCACGTAGTCGACGCTCACGAGCACGCGGTGGCGGGTGTCGTACGCGAAGGTGTCCGCGACGTTCAGGTAGAGGTACGTCGTCGCGGGCGGCGGCGCGGCGTGGTTGGTCTGCCAGTACCCACGGCCGTCCTGCACGCCCGTGACCAGCCCCTCCGGGTTGTCGCCCGCCCGCGGCGAGATGCCGGCCTGGTCCGGTGTGGCGCCGAGGTCGACCCGGGCGCCGACCGAACCGACGCGGATCGACGACACCGCGAAGTCCTGCTCCGCCGTACCGGCGGCGAGCTCCAGCCGGAAGCCCGCCGGGTCACCGAGCGTCGAGTCCGGCAGCGAGACCGTCCGCGTGGTCCATTCGTGCGTGTTGGTGAGGGGGAACTCCGCGCGCGGCTCCGGCGTGCCGCCCGGCTCGTCCCGCAACGCGAGAGCGCCCGTTCCGTCGTCGTAGTACGTGAGGCTGACCGTCAGGTCCGTCGAGCCGAGGTGGTCGACGTACTCGTCGGCCAGCTCGAACGTGAGGTAGCGCGTGTCGGCGGCGACGTTGGTCTTCCAGTACGACCGACCCTGCAGGGTTCCCGTCTGCAGCCCGGCGGCGTTGGCACCAGCCCGAGGCGTCAGCCCGAGCGTCACCGGCTCGCTGCCGAGGTCGGCGCCGACACCGCTCGGGTACATCAGCGGCGGGTCCGAGGCGGCGCGGGCCGTGACCGGCGTGAGCAGGGTCAGGATCGCCACCGCGACCGCGAGTGGAACCCGCGACAGGCGACATGCCAGCGGACGGGCGGACACGGGACCACCTCCGAGGGGACGCGACCTCGCGCCGGACTGAGCTTCGGTGCCGACGCACCCGCTGCCCCGCGAGGCCATCCGTGAGAGTCGTCCACAGGAGTCGGAAGATCAAGACCAGCGGCCGGGACTTCCGCTCATGGCCAGCGACTCACCATCGCGGTGGGCCCGGCGACGAAGACGGTGGAACGTGCCCCGGACCAGGTGCCTCCGTCCGCCGTGACCGGCGTACGAGCACGACGACGAGCACCACCGCGCCGGCCAGGACCGCAAGCCCCGACACCGCGGCCGCGGCGATCGGGAGCAACGCGTACGTCGTGCGCCGTCGGGGAGCTGGTCCACCACGGAGTTCATCGCCCGCTTCGCGGCGGCGATCTTGGTCGAGCCGGACGCGTCGGGTTCCTTCATCGACCCCGAGGAGTCGAGGACCAGCAGCAGCTCGCCGCGTTCCGCTTCCGGGCGGCGGGCAGCTGGCGGGTCGCCGACTCCACCGAGGTCGGGGCCGGCGATGCCTCGGCGACAGCGCCCACCACTCCGGAGAGCAGGGCACCCGGGACGACCAGGGCGAGGACGAGCCGCCAGCACCGAGCGGACGGCCCGTACACCGGGCCACTCTGAGCACGCATGCCAGGCAGCTTCGGGCGGCTGCCTCTTGCCGACCTGTGGCGGGCTGTGTTCACGCCCGTCACTTCGCGAGCGGTGGCCGGGAACGGACACTTCGCCGTTCGCCGATCAAAGCTCCTCGTGGCCACACGATCGCTCATAGCATGCGGAAACGCGGGGTCGGGGCAGGGAGGCACCGACCGACGGCATCTTGTGGGGGACGACCATCAACAGGCACGTACGCGCGCAGACCATCCACCCAGGCATGACGATCCGGCACGCCGGAACGTGGTGCACGATCACCTCGATCTCCCTGCACACGTCCAGTGCGTCGGTCCGCCATGGCGCGGCCATCTACGTCGCCGACGCCGTGG
Source organism: uncultured Actinomycetota bacterium (assembly GCA_963721745.1). GTDB lineage: Bacteria > Actinomycetota > Actinomycetes > Propionibacteriales > Actinopolymorphaceae > Thermasporomyces. Next base: position 982,547 of record CAVRKO010000015.1, read on the forward strand.
ACAGTGCCGGGAACACCGTGCGGATCCAGCTGCACAACGACGAGTACGGCTACCGCCTGCGCGACCGGCCCACCAGCACCACGTCGTGGTCGGCTCCGTGGCAGCTGCGGCGTGCGGCGCCGGCGTTCCCCAACATCAGGTAGGACCTCGACGGCGCGCTGGCCGCCCGGTCGCCGTCAGGTAGTCGTCAGGTCGTCGTCAGGTGGCGGTGCGCGGGCGCGTACCGACCCTCGATCACCCGCTTGTGCCCGCGTCCCGCCCACTGATACGACGCAGGTGCGCGTGGGCGCGACAGTGCCACTGGCTCGCGGGAGGACGCATGAGTCCGGAACGAAACCCCCACCACGTCGAACTCTCGAGGCGTCGGCTGTTCGAGGTCCTCGGCCTCGGCGCGGCAGGAGCGGCCGTTCTCGGCGCCTGCGGCGGTGAAGGCGAAGGCGGCGGGCCGGGCGACGGCACGGGAAAGGCCAAGGAGTTTGCCGGCGCCTGGCCCTACCAGGTGCCGCCGAAGGGTCACTTCAACATCATGGCCGGGGTCACCGACGGCCTCCTCGCGGGCAGCATCTACCAGGACCTCCTGTTCCTGCCGGGTGGCATGTACTACTGGCAGGAGAAGAAGTGGGAACGGCTGCTCGCCGAGTCGTGGGCCTTCGACGCCGCCGCCAAGACGTTCACCCTCACCATCAAGAAGGGCCTCACCTGGAACGACGGCTCGCCGCTCACCAGCAAGGACGTCCTGTCGACGTTCTGGTGCCGCCGGGTGATGCGCCAGACCGAGTGGGGTTTCGTCACGGCGATCGAGGCGACCGACGAGCACACCGTGGTCTTCACAATGAACAACCCGTCGAGCGTCGTCGAGAGGTACGTCCTGCGGGCGCCCGTGATGGCCGACGCGACGTACGGCCGGTTCGCCCGGCGGGCCGAGAAGCTCTTCGCGGCCGGCGACGACCTCGACAGTGCCGAGGGCAAGGCGCTCAACGAGGACCTCCAGTCGTACCGCCCGAAGAACCCCGAGCGCGAGGTGCTCACGAGCGGCCCGTTCCGCTACGACTTCGGGAGCATCACCAACGCCCAGCTCACGCTCGTCAAGAACGACAAGGGCTTCGCGGCCGACACGGTGAAGTTCGACACGATCACGCTGTACGCGGGAGAGTCGGCGAGCAGCATCACCCCGCTGGTGCTGTCCAAGGAGGTCGACTACGCCACGCACGGTTTCGCCGTCGCGGAGGAGCGGGAGTTCGTCAAGAAGAAGGTCCGGGTCATCCGCCCGCCGGTCTACTCGGGCCCGGCGCTGTACTTCAACCTCGACAAGCTGCCGGAGTTCCGGGACGTACGCGTGCGACGCGCGCTGGCCCACGCGGTCGACCGCAAGGCCAACGGCACCTTCGCACTCGGCCGGTCGGGCGTGGGTGTGCGGTCGATGGCGGGCTTCTCCGACATCCTCGTACCCGACTGGCTGTCGGACGAGGAGCAGGCCAAGCTCGACCCGTACGACTACGACCAGGACAAGGCGGCCAGCCTGCTCGAGGAGGCGGGCTGGCGTAAGGTCGGCGACGCCTGGAACAAGCCCGACGGCACCAAGGCGAGCTACTCGCTGATGTTCCCGGGCGAGTGGGCCGACTGGTCCACGGCCGGGACCAACCTCGCCCGACAGCTCTCCGGCTTCGGCATCACCGTCCGGCCGCGGGGTGTGAGTGCCAACCAGCAACCGATCGACGTCGACAAGGGCGCGTTCGAGCTGGCCATCCAGGCGTGGGGTTCCTCGAGCCACCCGCACCCGCACTTCTCGTTCGTGACCGACCTGTTCGCGCACAACATCCCGATCGCCGCCAACCAGGGTGGCAAGGGAATGGGGTTCGAGCTCACCCAGAACACCAAGGCGTTCGGGCGGATCGACCTGGAGAAGATCGTCAACGCCGCGGGCGAGGGACTCGACGAGGCGGCTCAGAAGCGCAACGTCGCCACCGCGGCGCTCGCGTTCAACGAGCTCCTCCCGATCATCCCGCTGTTCGAGAGGTACGGGAACAACCCGGCGCTGGAAGGCACCCGGGTGAAGAAGTGGCCGGCCGACGACGACCCGATCCTCGCGAACTCACCGTACGCCGACAACTTCGCCATCCTGCTGATGTTCACCGGCGCGCTCGCGCCCGTCGACTGAGGGCGGGCACGCGGGCCGTGTCGATGCGGCCCTGTCGGTGCGGCCCGCGGCGCTCGCTGGTCCGGCCAGACCTCAACCGATCGCGTCGTACGTCATGCGCAGCTGGCGTTGCCGTGCGGGTACGCCGCTGCGGGGGTACAGGTCCTGGTAGGCGTAGCGGCTCGCGCCGACGGGATAGGTGTCGGGTCCGGCCCAGATGCCGATCACGTTGCGCCGCGGACTGGTCGACCGGTTGGCGCCACCGCCGTGGAGGATGTTGACGTGGAACAGCACCGCTGACCCGGCCGGACAGGTGACCGTCCGGCGTTCCATCCCGGCCGGCAGGTCCGCCTCCTCGATGTCCTGGTCTGCGACCGCGACGTTCTCGTCGACCAGGAGATGACTGCCAGGCAGGACGACGGTCGCACCGTTGTCCTCGGTCATGTCGTCGAGGCACAGCATCGCGGTCAGCAGGTTGGCCGTCGAGTGGTAGAGGTACGGCAGGTCGCGGTGCCACACGAACGCGCCGCTGGCCTGGGGCTCCTTGTTGATGCACTTGTAGTTGTGGAAGTGGAACTCCGGGCTGTCGAACAACGCCTCCAACACGTCCAGGAGCGGCTCGTAGCAGATCAGCCGGGCGAACACCGGGTCGAACAGCGGGAGTTCCATGATCAGGCGTACGGCGTTGCCCAGCTGTCCGGCGTCCGGCCGCCCGCCACCGTCGCGGGAGTAGTCGCGCTCGAGCTGGACGTGGTTGCGCAGGTGGGGAGGCAGCCCCTCGGGATCGTCGATGATGCGACCGACCGCCTCGCGCAGCGCGGCGAGGGTCTTGTCGTCGAGGCAGTCCTCGACGACGAGGTAGCCGTCGCGGGCGTAGTCGGCCTTCCAGACGTCTGGTTGGTGTCTCACGGGCGTCGTACCTCCTGTGCACGCAGGGGTTCGAGCGTATCGACCACGGTGCACCCACCCGAGCGTCCTTGTCGCGAACCGGCCAGGGCAGCCTATGACAGCTCGACCGGCGGCGCGCCGGGAAAGGGGTTGCCCGGTGAGCGCCGGTACGCGTAGAACGCCCTCATGGGACCGACGGCGACGACGCCACCCTCAGCCGGCTGGCTGCGCCGGATCGGCGGCTACTGCTGGCGGTTCCGGCGGGCGATGGTCCTCGCGATCGGCGGCATCGTCGTCGGCAGCGTGGTCTCGGCACTGACGCCGCTGGTCGTCCGCGAGGTCGTCGACGAGGTGATCCTCGGCGGCCGCCAGCCGCTGGCACCCTGGCTGGCCCTCCTTGTCGGGGCTGGCGTGCTGCGGTTCGGCGCCAGCCTGGTGCGCCGCTACTTCGTCGGACGGGTCCACATCGGCGTCGAGTACGCCCTGCGGATCGACGTGTTCGAGGCGCTGCAGGCGATCGACGGCGCACAACAGGACCGGCTGCGGACGGGTCAGGTGGTGAGTCGGTCCATCTCCGACGTCGCCACCGTCGAACGCGCGCTCCAGCTCGGCCAGTGGTTCGGCAACATCCTGATGTTCGTCGTGTCGCTCGCCATCATGCTGACGCTGTCACCCCTGCTGACGGTGGTGGCGCTGGTGATCCTTCCGCTGTTGTTCGTGATCGCGAAGCGCGGTGCCAGGGTCCTGTTCCCGTCGTTCTGGGACTACTCCCACCGCGCGGGCGAGCTGGCGGGCGTGGTGGAGTCCGCGGTGACCGGCGTACGCGTCGTCAAGGGCTTCGGCCAGGAGGAACGTGAGCAACGGCGGCTCGAGGCGTCCGCCACCGACCTCTTCGCCGCCGGCATGCGCCGCACCAGGTTCGCCAGCCTCTACTTCGCCACGTTCAACGCGGTCCCGGCACTCGGCCAGGTGTGCGTCCTCGCGGTGGGCGGCTGGCTCGCGCTCCGCGGTGAGATCACCCTCGGCACCTTCCTGGCGTTCGCGACCTACCTCGCGTCGATGATCGGCCCGGTGATGATGTTCGTCGGGCAGATCGAACGCGTCCAGCAGGCCCAGGCGGCACTCGTCCGGATCTTCGAGATCATCGACACCAGGCCGACGGTCACCGACGGACCCGCCGCCCGTCCGGCTCCGTCGGGTGCCGCGAGCGTCGAGGTCGACGACGTGACGTTCGGCTACGACGACGACCGGCCGGTCCTGCGCAAGGTGTCCTTGCGGGTGGATCCCGGCGAGACGCTGGCCCTGGTCGGAGGTACGGGTTCGGGCAAGTCGACGATCGCGCTCCTGCTGGCCCGTTTCCACGACCCCCAGGAAGGCGCCGTACGCCTGGCCGGGCAGGACCTGCGCGACCTCACGCTGTCCTCGCTGCGGGGCCGGATCGGGATGGTCTTCGAGGAGAGCTTCCTGTTCTCCGACACGATCGGCGCCAACATCTCCTTCGGCCGGCCGAACGCCTCGGAGGACGACGTCAGGGCGGCCGCCCGCGCTGCCGAGGCCGACCGGTTCATCCTGGAGCTGCCCGACGGCTACGACACCGTGATCGGTGAACGCGGCCTCACGCTCTCGGGCGGGCAACGCCAGCGGGTCGCGCTGGCCCGGGCGCTTCTCACCGACCCGCGCGTCCTCGTTCTCGACGACGCGACGTCCGCCGTCGACGCCGGCGTCGAGGCGGAGATCCACGCGACGCTGCGCGAGGTGATGCGCGGACGGACGACCGTGATCATCGCCCACCGGCGCAGCACCCTCCACCTCGCCGACCGGATCGCCGTCCTGCACCACGGCGAGGTCGTCGACGTCGGTACGCACGAGCAGCTGACCCAACGTTGCCCGCGCTACCGGCTGCTGCTGTCGGGCCACGACGAGGAGCTCGACGGTCCGGGTACCGACGCCGTCAACGCCGTCGATGCCGCCGACACGTACGCCGTCGAGGGACCGCTGGCCGCTGGCGCCCACCACGCCAGCGACGCCGTCGCCGTCGCCACGGTCTCCGCGCGCGGGACGGAGCCGGCCGTGACCACCGAGCTGTGGTCCAGCCCACCGGCGGAGGAGGGGACCGGCGCCTTCGGCACCGTCGGCCTGCCGCCCGAGAAGGCCGCCCTGGTGGCGAACCTGCCACCGGCGGTGAACCGTCCCGGCATCGACCTTGCGGACGCGCGGCAGCCGGATCCGGAGTTCGGCGTCCGCCGGATGTGGCGGCCGTTCCGTACCGGCCTCCTGCTCGTCGTCGCCCTCATGGTCGTCGAGGCGGGCACCCAGCTCCTCGTCCCGTGGCTGACCCGCCACGGCATCGACCAGGGCGTCTCCAGGTCCGACGCGGGTGTGCTGTTCGAGATGTCGGCGGCGGCCCTCGCGGTCGTGCTCCTCGCCTGGGTCGTCCGCAGGTACCAGATCCGCGCCACCGGGCGTACCGGCGAGCAGATGCTCTACTGGCTACGCGTCAAGATGTACGCCCACCTCCAGCGGCTCGGCCTCGACTTCTACGAACGCGAGCAGGCCGGCCGGATCATGACGCGGATGACGACCGACATCGACTCGCTGACCAGCTTCGTCCAGGCCGGGCTCGGCCAGGCCATCGTGGCCGTCCTGTCGTTCGTCGGCGTGCTCGGCGTGATGCTCGCCCTCGACGCCGGCCTCACCCTCGCGCTGCTCGTCCTGCTGCCGGCGTTCGTGGCGGCGGTGCTCGGCTACCGGAGGTACTCCACCCGGGCGTACGACCTCACCCGCGAGCGGCTCAGTGCCGTCAACGCGAACTTCCAGGAGAACGTCGCGGGGATCCGGGTCACCCAGGCCTACGGGCGCGAGGACCGCAACATCGACATCTACCGCGGCCTGGTGCGTGGCCACTACGACGCGAAGATGGGCGCACAGGTGCACCTCTCGTGGTTCTTCTCGTTCATCGAGCTCGCCAACGAGCTGGCGGTCGCAATCGTGCTCGGCGTCGGTGCCGCCCGGATCGCCGGAGGAAGCCTCACGGCCGGGGGCATCGTCGCGTTCATGCTCTACATCACGCTGCTGTTCTCGCCGGTGCAGCAGATGTCGCAGGTGCTGGACGGATACCAACGGGCCAAGGTCGGTCTCGACCGGATCCGCGAACTGCTGCACACGCCGACATCGACGCCGCACGCGGAGGATGCCGTTCCAGTCGCGACCGTGACGGGGACGGTCGACTTCTCCGACGTCCGGTTCCGGTACGCGGAGGAGGCCGACGAGGCGCTCCGCGGTATCGACGTCCGGATCGAGCCGGGCGAGACCGTCGCGGTCGTCGGCGAGACCGGTGCCGGGAAGTCGACGATGATGAAACTCCTTGCCCGCTTCTACGATCCGACGTCCGGGCGCGTCCTCGTCGACGACGCCGACCTGCGTGACCTCGACCTGCCGACCTATCGGCACCGGCTGGGCGTCGTACCCCAGGAGGCCTACCTGTTCTCGGGAAACGTCCGCGACGCGATCGCCTACGGCCGTCCCGACGCGCCGGATGCCGCGGTCGAACAGGCCGCCCGCGCGGTCGGCGCGCACGAGATGGTCGCGACCCTGCGGCACGGATACCTCCACCCGGTGGGCGAACGCGGCCACAGCCTCTCGGCCGGCCAACGACAGCTGCTCGCTCTCGCCCGGGCCCAGCTGGTCGACCCCGACATCCTGCTCCTCGACGAAGCCACCGCCGCGCTCGACCTCGCCACCGAGGCCGCCGTCACGCGGGCCACCGAGCGACTCACGGAGCGGCGTACGACCCTTGTCATCGCGCACCGACTGAGCACCGCGCAACGCGCGGACCGGATCGTCGTGATGGATCACGGAAAGGCCGTCGAGATCGGTACGCACGACGATCTGCTCGACGCGGACGGCCGCTACGCCGAACTGTGGCGGGCGTTCATGGGTGGCGACGCGGCGCGGTCCTCGTGGTCCTCGTGGTCCTCGCCGACGGAGGGTGTCGAGGTCGCGGGGGGCGGGGGGGCCGGCTGACCGCCCTGCTCTGCGACGGGCTGCGGCCACAGTCGGCAACGGGCGGGGTCAGGCGGCCAGCCGCGCGAGCACCTCGGCCAACTCGTCGTAGGACTCGGTGACGCCCGCGGCGTCCGCAAGCCGGTGTCGTTCCAGCCGCAGCGCCGCAATGTGCCGGGCCTGGTAGAAGAGCCCGCGCAGGGCCGCCTCGGAGGTGGTCGAGAGTGGGCCGTACGCCTCCCAGAACGCGTCGCGCTCGGTGCCCGGCCGCCGACCGGCCATGCGGATCGTCCAGTCCGCCTCGGGATCGCCCCAGAACGTACGGTCACAGTCCAACACGCCACAGATCGTGGGCTCCGACGCATCGGGAACGACCATCACGTTGACGGTCCACAGGTCGCCGTGCAACAACCGAGGCTCGGTCACGTCGTCGAGTACGGCACGGTGCCGGCGCGCCGCGTCCGCCACCCGGCGCACGTCGCGCGCATCCAGCCCCAGGTCGTCGAGGTCGGCCGCAACGTCGTCGTACGAGCCGATCAGGGCCTCGCTCCACGTGCCGAACGTCGGACCGGCCACTCTGCCGAAACGTTCGCCGCGTACGTCATGGACGCTGCGCGCGATCGCTCCCAACTGGCGGAAGAACGTCGCCCATGCCGGCCGAGGGTAGGCGCGGAGACCCTCTGGTGCGGGCACGCCCGGCAGCATCGACTGGAACAGGTAGTCCCGCGCGACGACATCGTGGGTGAAGTCGACGGCGAGGGTGCGCGGCAGCAGGTGTGCGATCGGCGCGAAGTACGGCACACTCGCGTACTCGTTGCGCAGGAACTCCCGTTCGGCGCCCGACTGCCGGTCGGGGCTGGGCGCGACCCGGAGGATGACCGGACGGTCCGCACCGGTGTCGAGCCGATAGGTGTTGTTGTACGTGCCCCAGCCCAGTTCGACAGCGGAGTGCACGACGACGTCCGGGCCGAACGCGCGGTGGGTCATCGCCTGGATCTCGCCCGCGGTGACAGTCTGCTGGAACGCCTGCGGGAGACGCTCGATCGGGCGGAACTCCACGTCACCCCCCTGAGCCGCAGGCGTCGTCGCTTCGGACGATCGATCCATCAAACCATAGTCTCTGCTCCTGTTCGGTCGTCAGCGACGTGGCGTCGGGCTGCGCTTGCACTTGGAGTCCCTTGTCTTGCAGGGCTCTCGGGTCATTCCGAGCGTCGTCGGTTGTCGCTGGACTGGTCTAGTGGGGGTCTCGCTATTAGCCGGTGATTGATGCGAGTGCGACCGGCCTTCGTGCAGGGGTCTGTGCCGCATGCCAGAGCCGGAAGGGCGACCAGCACGGAACCCGCAGTTATCCGAGGCGCCGTAGCGCTGTCTCGATAGCGACCTCGACCCGGGAAGTCATGCCGGGCACGTCGACGGGACGGCGCCCAGCGACCTGACCACGGATCCACTTCGACCCGCTATCGTCATAGTGCAGCAGGGCATACAGGTCCCACCACGGATCCAGAGTCACTCCGGCGATCGACTCATAGAGCGACCGAAGCTGCTCCGACCATTCGGGCGAGTAGAGCGCCGCCAAGTATCGCCGACAGTGCCCCACGTCAATCGCGCGCGCGCCCCGATGGATGCCGTTCCAGTCGGTCAGTCCAGTGATCTTCCCGCGCGACCACAACATGTTGACAGGCAGGAGATCGCAGTGCAGAAATACGGCAGTGTCCTTTGGCGGCGGCGCCGCCATGACATCAAACGCCGCCTTCCACACAGCCGGCTTCTGTGCGTCGACCGGCACCTGAAACCCGCCTAGAGGAGCGATCCATGAATCCGTCCATGGTCTGAACGTCTTCGCGGGGAGATCAAGGGAATGCAGCAATACAGCAATCTCCGCGATCCTCGTCATCCACGACCGAGGTTCCGCCGGATTGAGGTGAATATGCCCCGGCAACCGGGTCATCAGCAACGATGGCGCGCCCCCCGTGGAAGCACCGGCAACATCAGTAGCCAGGATGCTAGGAACCGGGAGCCCGCTTCCCGCCACCACACCAAGGTTGGCGATCTCCTTCTTCAAGGCCCCCTGCAGGCCAAGCCCGTCCGGGTACTGCCGCAGTACGACGAACGTTCGCATTCCACGTCGCTCGACAGTCAGCCGATTCACGGCGGAGCAGACGCCACCGGTCATTCGGCGATAGCCAACGATGCGACTGCCCCGACCCATCGACGCCGCAACCCAGGCGAGAGTCTCTACGGAGGGCCGACGCTGCCTGAACCCGCCATCCCTCCAGTCGGCGTCGGTCATGAGCGCGAGCTTATTCGTCAGGGGCCTGCGGTGTAGGGGGTTTTCCAACCCGCCAGAGGCAGTGGCCCGGCTGCTGGATGGCCGTCAGCATCTGGAACGGTTCGCGATGGAGCAGGCGGGTGAGGTGGACTGCCTGATCACCTGGAGGGAAGGGTTCGTCGGACGGGTGAGTCTCACACCGTGTCGTCGTGCGGATGCGAATCGACGGTGCTTCGCATTTCCGAAGTCGCCTTCGTGCCTCCGGCTGTGCTTACATCTCCTCTTCCGCGCACATCCCTTGTTTTGTTGGGCTCTCGGGTCATCGCGAGCGTCGTCGGTTGTCGGTGGTCTGGTCTAGGTTTGGATCATGACGTCGACCACGGGGGTTCCGCCGTCGCACCGTAATGCGGTGCTGGTGCGGCGGATGCGGGCGGCGTTGGACGGCATGTCGGGCGTTGGTTCGTTGTCGATGTCGACGGACGAGCTCGGTGGCTACCTGGCTGATCTGCAGGGGCTGCTCGCGCAGGTCCAGGCGCAGTTGTTGTCGGCGGTGCGGGAGGCTGACCGGCGCGAGATCGCGAAGTCGGTCAGCGCTGCGAACACAGGTGCGTGGTTGTCGAGCGCGTTGCAGATGCGGCTGGAGGAGGCGGGGCGGGCGGTGGAGTTGGCCCGCGACCTGGACACCCACCTGCCCGTCACGCAGCAGGCATTGCAGGCAGGTGACATCTCGGCCGACCACGCGGACGTGATCGCCAGATCGATGCGCAGACTCCCCGCCTGGGTGGGTGTGGAGAAGCGGTCGAGGCCGAGCAGGTGTTGCTCGACAAGGCTCGCACCTTCGACCCGAAAGACCTCGCCGGGCTGGGCCGCAAGATCCTCTACACGATCGATGAGGACCGTCCCGACCGAGAACTCGCCAAGCAACTCCAAGCCGAAGAAGCGAGAGCGGAGCGGGAACGCGAGATCGTCCTGTACGACGACCCGTACTCGGTCTCCACGTTCCTTCCGCGTCGCGCTGGAGCCACTGTCCAAGCCCCGGCCGACCGACGCGAACGGGCCGGACCTGCGCACACCCGCCCAGCGGATGGGTGACGGTTTCCACGAACTGCTGCGCCGGTTCCTCGCCTCCGGGGCCGCTCCCACGCATGGTGGGGAGAGGCCGCAGATCGTCCTCACCATCGACCCGAACAAGCTGCGCGATGGCGCCGGCACGGGCCAGCTGCTGCATACTGGCGCGTCGATCTCGGCGCGGACGGTGCAGGAGATTGCCTGCGACGCGCAGGTCAGCGTCTACACCCCAGGTAGCGAGCGTGGTGGGGCGAGCCTGTCCGACGGCGTGCGGTTGTATACCGGCAAGGTCAGGAAGCTGCTCGAACTGCGCGACCCGCGGCTGCGCCTTCCCGGGCTGCAATCGGCCGCCCTCGTGGTGCCAGGCCCATCACATCGTCCCGTGGAGCAAGGGCGGTCCGACCACCCTCGAGAACGGCGTTCTCCTGTGCGGCTACCACCACCGACACATCCACCAAGGCACCTGGCAAGTCAGCACCGCGCACGACGGGCACCCCGAGTTCATCCCACCCGAATGGATCGACAAACACCGCAACCCACTCCGCAACCACCGCATCAGAAACTGAGGACAAGAGAGTGAGGAGCTGTGCGCGACCTGCCCGGTGAGTACGTGGGGTGGCGAGCGATTCTTGCGCGCGCTCGGGCAGATCGCCGTGGCGAGCCGGACCCACGAGGTGCGCCACGCGGCCGAAGGGTTGCCAACCCGGCCCGAAGCGCTGCCAACCCGGCCCGAAGCGCTGCCAACCCGGCCCGAAGCGCTGCCAGCCCGGCCCGAAGCGTTGCCAGCCCGGCCCGAAGCGTTGCCGCCCCGAGCCAAAGCCAGCCCGGGCCAAAGCCAGCCGCCCCAAACCGGGAGACCCCGGTCGGCAATCTCCACCACGACACCACGTCGCGAAGAGTCGCCCTCGGCCATGCGTGGCGCCGTCACAGCACGGGCGTGCGCGGAGAGCGCGGAGGGCTACGGTGTCCAGTGGCGCTGACCGCCGCACGGCGCGTGTCAGTCTCCGACATCGGCCTCAACGGCAAGACTCTCCGCGAGAGGACCTCAGATGATCTTCATCACCGCCAAGTTCCGCGTACGGCCCGACGATGCCGACCTGTGGCCCGAGATCGCCCGAGAGTTCACGCAGGCGACGCGAAACGAGCCGGGTTGCCTGTGGTTCGACTGGTCCCGCAGCGTCGACGACCCGACGGAGTACGTCCTTGTCGAGGCGTTCCGCGACGACGCTGCCGGCGCCGCCCACGTCCAGTCGGCGCATTTCAAGCAGGCGCAGCAGACGCTTCCCGCCCACCTCGCCGAAACACCCCGTATCGTGAACACGACGATCCCCGCGGACGACTGGTCCCTTCTCGGCGAGATGGCTGTCGATGCCTGAGGCCTGACCCGCCGCGGCACTTTCGTCCGTTCGTGGCCCTCGTGATCATGCGGCAGCTACCGACCATGCGAAGGCCCAGGGCTCACTGGTGGTCGACTCCCGCCGCGTCGCACGCAGCGATGTCGGTACGGCTGTGATTGGATCCACGCTGTCGTGGTATCAGCACGGCGGCTGGTCAGGTGCTCGCGGCCGGGAGCGATCGAACCACCACCACGCCCAGCGGGCCCAGGGGGGCCGCCCGGCACAGGGTTGCAGAAAGGACACACGTCATGACTCGGGGTCGACTCCTCGAAGCGAGGTATGAACTTCGCGGGGTGCTCGGTCGCGGGGGCATGGCGGACGTGTGGCAGGGCGTCGACCACCGGCTGGGGCGTTCGGTGGCCGTGAAGATCCTGCGTGCCAACCTTGCCACCGACCCCGGGTTCCGGGAGAGGTTCCACCGCGAGGCCCAGTCGGTCGCGGCGCTCAACCACCCCGGAATCGTGGCCGTCTACGACACGGGCGTCGAGGAGAGCGGCGGCGTCTCGATCCCGTACATCGTGATGGAGTACGTCGAAGGGCGAACCCTCCGCGAGGCTCTCCGCCAGGACGGCCGGGTCCTGCCCGAACGCGCGCAGGAGATCACGTCCGAAGTCCTCGGCGCCCTCGACTACAGCCACCGGGCCGGCATCGTCCACCGCGACATCAAGCCGGCCAACATCATGCTCACGCCGTCCGGTGCCGTGAAGGTCATGGACTTCGGCATCGCCCGCGCCATCGCCGACGGTTCCTCCCGCCTGACGAGGACGGCGACCGTGATCGGCACCGCGCACTACCTCTCGCCGGAGCAGGCGCGCGGCCGCCCCGTCGACGCGCGGAGCGACGTCTACTCCACCGGCTGCATGCTGTACGAGCTTCTCACCGGGCGCCCACCGTTCGTCGGTGAGTCCAGCCTCGCCGTCGCCTACCAGCACGTTCAGGAAGAGCCTCCGTCTCCCCGCGAGATCGACCCGGACGTGCCGCCGGCACCAGCCGCCATCGCCCTGCGGGCTCTGGAGAAGCGGCCCGACCGGCGCTACCAGAGCGCGGCCGACATGGACGCCGACCTCAGGGCGGTTCTCGGCGGCGCGAGTGTCCTCACCGACGAGACGATCGTCTCCCGTGGGCCAGCCTTTGCGGGCGGCGGGCTTCTCGACGGCGGAACGGCGGGTGACCCGCCAGCGCCAGTCAACGGCTCCCACACCGAGACGGTCGCCGTCGCTCCGGGTGGTTTCTTCAAGCAGGCTTCGCGAAAGCCCGCGTACGTGCTGTTCTCGGCCGCGACGCTGGTCGTCTTGGCGATGGTGATCATCGGCGCCGCCCAGCTGGCCCGGCACGGCTTGCCCGGGATCATCCCGCCATTCAGCAAGTCAGGCCCCGGAGCTGATGCGGAGCAACCGGGCACCAAACCCTCGGCCCGACCCGCGGGACACACACCTGATGGCCGCACCGAGGACGGTCGCGTACGCACACAGGACGACGTGCCCAGCCCGGAGCCGAACGAGACCGTCCCCGGCGACACCGATCCGGCCGGGACGACGCCGGATCCGGGTGACCCGACCGACAAGCCAACGTCCTCATCGACGCCGAAACCGCCTCCCGAAGGCAGCCCGCGTCCCAGCGACACCCCGGAGCCGTCGGACACCCCGGACCCCACGGACACCCCGGATCCGACGGGGACACCTGACCCCACGGACGGCCCGACGACCCCGCCGCCGGACGCCGCCCCGGACGACCCCACGTCCTGACCCATCCGGGTCAGGCGGGCAGCTCGTCCGGCAGGCCGAACAGCTCGAAAAGGGTGGCGCCGATGAACGCGGTGACCGCGCCGATCCGGTCACCGTCCAGGGTCAGGACGTCGAGCACCCAGGCGACGTACGAGCTCTTCTCCTCGTCCCAGGCGTAGCAGCCGACGGCCAGCTGCCCGTTCGCCATGGTGGGAACGTGCCGCCACCGCACCCGGAAGGGCCCCTCGACGAGGAACTCGCGGATGGCGGGGTAGCCCTGGTACCACTCCGTCGCCGGCGGCATCGACCAGGTGGCGTCCTCGGCCAGCAGCGACACCAGCTCCTCGATGTCGGCGCTCTCGAGTGCCGCCATGTAGCGCTCCACGAGGCGCCGGAGCCGCTCGTCCCCGAGGTCCCGCAGCGTGGCCTGCTGGCTCCGCTCGGGGATGCGCTTCTCGACGCTCCTCCGGGCGTGCTGCAAGGCGCTGTTGACCGACGTGGTGGTGGTCTCGAGCACCTCGGCCGCATCGCGCGCGGAGAACCCGAGGACGTCCCGCAGGATCAGCGCCGCCCGCTGGTTGGCCGGCAGGTACTGCAGCGCCGCCACGAACGCCAGCTCCAGGCTCTCGCGGAGTTCGAACCGCGCGGCTGGACTGCCCGCGGGGTCGGCGACGGCGAGCGCGGTCTCGGGGTACGGCTCGAGCCACACCGACTCCGCGAGCGGCGCCCCACGGACGGGCTCACCGGCGGGCGCGGGACCGAGGTCGACCGGCAGTACCCGCCGGGAGCGGCTCTCGATGGCGTTGAGGCTCGCGTTGGTGGCGATCTTGTAGAGCCAGCCGCGCAGGGAGCTGCGACCCTCGAACCGTCCCAGCCCGCGCCAGGCGCGGAGCAGCACCTCCTGCAGGACGTCCTCGGCGTCGTGCACCGAACCCAGCATCCGATAGCAGTGCGCGTGCAGCTCGGACCGGTGCGGGCGTACGAGCTGGTCGAAAGCGCCCTCGTCCCCCGCCCGCGCCGCGGCCAGCAGGGCGGCACGGGGGTCCTGCGGATGGTCCACTGATGCGCTCACCTTGGTTAGGACCGCGCGGGAGGGCGGAACTCATCGCGCCGGGCGAACGCGATCACAGCAGGCTCGTACCCGTCACGGCGGGGGTCGGCACCACACCGACGTCCGTACGGGTCCGCAGGTCGACGTCTCGCAGGTGCCCGGTCGGCGACGCGCAGTGCACGCTCCCGCCCGGGTGCAGCGCGGGGTCCGCGGCGTAGCGCTCGGCCAGCCGCCGCTCGGCGGCCTCGTCGCCGTCGTCGGCGGCCAGCAGCAGCGCCGCCACGTCGTCCACGACGGCCAGGTCACCGCCGAGCGCCCACGACATGGCGCCCCACAGGTCCCAGAGGAGCAGCTCGTCCCCACGGCGGTGGGCGAGCTCGAGCAGGACGTAGTTGCGGACGAACCAGGCGCCGCGCAAGTGCGGCTCGGAACCGACGCCGTACCGGCGCACGTCGATCTCGTCCCTGCGGTACGCCGTCCAGACCTGGGCGGCGGTGGCGAAGTGCGGCGGTGTCGGGCCGGCGCCGGATCCGACCACCAGGGGCAGGTCGGCGGGGTCGAACCGGTCGGTGAACCCGGGTTCGAGCTCGGCGTCCACGAAGACCCATCGGGCGCCGTTCCAGTACTCCGCGATCACGTGGTCCCCGTGAAGGTCCGGGTCGAAGTACGCCGCGAAGCCGATCCGGCTGCGGGCCGGCACACCGCGGTGCCGCAGTGCCGCCACGGTCAGCGCCGTGAAGTCGCGACAGCAGCCGACCACCCGATCGGCCTCCGGGCGGGGATGTGCCAGCGCTGCGTCGAACCTGCCCTGGTCACTGGCGAGCATGCGGTCGACCCAGCGGTGGTCGATCTCTGCCAGCCGCTCGGGCGGGAACGTACGGCCGCTCGCGCGGTAGTGGACGACGACGTTGCGCACCACGGCGGCCAGCTCACGGACGTCCGCGGGCAGGGCATCGAGCCGGTCGGCGTAGGGACCGGGATCGGTGAACGCGGACTGGCGGGCGTACTCCGCGAGGGTTCTCATCGGCTGGCCGGACCGATCGGTTGGGCGATGTGGCAGAACGGATCCGTGCCCTCGACCTCGCACCAGTCGACGAAGTAGACCTCGCGCGGCGAACCCAGCGTCGGCCGGCCGGACCGGTGCACCCAGCCGTCGACGACGTCGTACGCCACCATGATCCGCGGGTAGATGCACTCGTCCCGGGTGACCGTGCAGAACGCCTCGGTGTGGGCGGGTTCGATCCGGATCACGATCGGGCCGGCGGGATCGACGGTGCCGGTGAACGGCACGCAGACCTCGACCGGCGCCTCGCTGTCCGGCGTGACCAGGCCGTGGAAGAGCATCCACACCTCGCCGGCGGGCTCGGCGCCCGCGGCAGCCAGGTGCTCCTTGATCTCCGCCTCGCTCCGCCGCGTGGTGCCCACCAGCGCCGGCTGGTCGACGTCCCGGCAGATCGTCGCGACCTTGGTCTCGGGTACCTCACGCAGGTGCACGGTGAGTGGCGCCGTCGAAGCCTCCTCCGACCGGGTGAGCTGGGCGCGGAGGTACGCGAGCGAGCCGCGCTTGGTCCGCATCGACTCCTCCTGCTCTGCCCACCACCGGTCGAGGCGATGAGCCGCCTCCTCGTCGGAGCCGGCGAGCACCTCCGCCACGGTGGCCAGCGGCATGTCGAGCTGGCGCAGGAGGCTGATCCGGCGGGCTCGTTCCAGCTGGTCCGGGGAGTAGAGCCGGTAGCCACTGGCCGGGTCGACCTCGGCCGGCGGCAGTAGGCCGGACAGGTCGTACAGGCGGAGCGCCTTGTGCGAAAGGCCCGAGCGGCGTCCGAACTCGCTGATCGTCAGGACTGCCCGCCGGGTGTCACGCGGTGTCATGCCGCCAGTGTCCACCCTGCCCCTGGGGCGGGGTGAAGCCTGTGGGTCCCGGGGTGTCCCGCTCAGGGTCACGCGCGAACCGCTCCGGCCGATTCCGCTTGACCCTGCCCCTGGGACCGACCTGAGTGTGGGCCCGGCAAGGCATGACGAAGGAGGACTCCTGTGCTCACCGAACCCCGCATCACCGACCGCGCCGAGCAGCCGTACGCCGCGATCAAGGCGTCCGTCACGATGGAGAACATCGGGACCGTCCTGCCCGGGCTCCATCCCGAGGTCTTCCGGTGGCTCGGCGCCCGTGGTGTCGAACCGGCCGGTGCGCCGTTCTGGAAGTACGACGTGATCGACATGGAACGCCAGCTGGTCGTGGAGGTCGGCGTCCCGGTCGCCACCCCGCTGCAGGGCGACGACCAGGTCCTCGCCGACGTACTACCGGCCGGGCGGTACGCGACGGCGACGCACACCGGTCACCCCAGCGGACTGATGGAGGCCACCGCCACGTTGCTCGCCTGGGCCGCGGACAAGGGCCTGACCTGGGACAAGTCGCCGTCCGACGAGGGTGAGGTCTGGGGCGCCCGACTCGAGGTGTACGAGACCGATCCGGACGTCGAGCCGGACCTGGACAAGTGGGAGACCGAGCTCGCGTTTCGACTGGCGGACTGACGCAGGGCAATAGGGCGGGTCCTAGAACGACTCCCGGACGATCCCTCCGACAACGACGCACCAGGTGGCCGTGCCGACCACGCCGTCCGGGTGCAGGCCGTGCAGGCGCTGCAGGTCCTTGACCGCCTTCATGGTCGCGTGGTCGTAGCTGCCGCTCGGTGTGACGGCGGTGTAGCCCTTGCGGACCAGGATGCCCTGCAGGGCGACCACGGCCGGTCCGCTCGCACCCGCAACCAGCCCGGGGAACGAGCGACTCCCAGGTCGGTGCGGTGAGTGTCGCGTCGACGTCGACCGGGATCCCGTTGCGGGCCTGCCAGTCCTGGACCGCCGCGGTGGTGTCGGCGGCGAAGACCCCGTTGGCCGTGAGCGCGTAGCCCTGGGCGTTCAGCAGGTATTGCGCGACCTGGACGACCGGCCCGCCGACGAACCTCCAGATGTCCGGCCAGCGGCGGCGCGGCGCGTCGTGGCCGCGGTCACCGAGCCCGGCCGCGACCCGGCGGCGCAGCATCGGGAACTGCCGGTAGAACGCGATGCCGGGGCACTGCGTGTCGCGGAAGTCCCAGTGCCCGAACAGGTCCCACGCGTGCAGGCCGTACTGCCGGCAGACGCCGACACACAGGCGGATCAGCGACGAGAGCAGGGCCGCCGGCGGTGTCTCGGTGACGTACGTGCCCTCGTTCTCGATACCGATCGCCCGACCGTTCTCGCCCGGGCAGTGCGCGGAGATGACCTGGCGCTCGCCGGCCAGCAGGGCATCGAGGCTGCCGTGGCGCCCCTCCAGCACGTACCCCCCGCGGCTCACCGTGAAGTGCTGCCCGGTGTCGGACCAGCCGTTGGTGTCCATGTGCAGGTTCTGGCAGTCCTGCGCCAGCTGCACCGCGTGCTCGCGGGAGTAGTCGGTGGAGTTCGGGAACGCCATGTGGTGCACGATGATCTTGTTGGTGGGTATCTCGCTGAGGGCCAGCGTCGCCGCCGGCGGCCGGGCGCCCCACTCGTCACACCCGAGGATCGAGGAGAACTCCGAGCCCGGGCTCGCGTGAGCGTTCCTGGTCGTGGCGAGCTCCGTTCCGATGACCGTGGCCGTCGCGACGCCGAGTCCTGCCTTGACGAGGCTTCGACGCCCGAGTGCGGATCGATGCAGGTCCATGGCACGCGCCCTTCGCAGCGGAATGGTCGTGATTGTTTTACCTGGGGTGTCGGGGTTGCGCAGGAAGTTGACGAGACCTGGCCGCGCTCGGACGCCGCGGGCCACCGATCTGTTGCCGATCCGTAGGGTCCGTACAGATGGGAGACCACCCCGGCCTCCGCCTCGCAGGGATCGCGCGCGACGTGCTGTCCCGCTTCGGCGCGGACATCGACCAGGCGCGCCGGCCCACCCACAACGCGTCCAACGAGGTCTGGATCACCGACGAGGTGGTGCTCCGCCTCAGCCGCGGGGCGGACGGGTCGCTCCGTCGCGAGGCGCTGCTGGCCGGAATTCTCCCGGCAGAGGTCGGCTATCCGGCGGTAGGTGGCCACGGTATGTCCGGCGGTCTCGAGTGGGTGGTCACCGAACGGCTGCCCGGAGCCAATCTCGGCGAGGCCTGGTCCGGGTTGGAGCTCGACGCCCGTACCCGTGCGGTGGAGGACCTGTGGACCCGGCTGCGCGCGGTACATCGGACCAACGTCGTCGGCGCGCGGGCGTTGGGCTGCGTCGCCAGCCCGTTCTACGCACTCGACGAGAACGAAGCGGCCGAGCTGCTGACCTGGCTGACGACCGAAGGTGCCGTCGACCCCGGGCTGGGCCGCCAGGTGGGCACCGTCCTCGACGAGCTGTTCGGTGCGCTGCGAGGCGTACCCAGCGCCTTGGCGCACACCGATGCCGGACCCCACAACACGGTCTGGTCGGGCACCTGTGCGGTGCCGGTGGACTTCGAGTTCGCCTGCGTCGCGTCCGCGGACCTCGACCTCGAACACCTGCTCCGCACGCTGTCCTGGCAGGAGGGGCCCGACCTCACGGGCCACCTCGTGGACCAGGCGGCCGACCTGCTCGCGGAGCCCGGCGCTCGGCACCGACTCCAGGGGTACGCCGTCCTGCGCGACCTCTGGGGTGTTCGGTGTTGGCTCGGGGCGGCTCGTGCCGGATGGGACTTCGACACCTGGAACGCAGACGCAGAGGACCTCGACACCTGGGCGCCCATGCTCCACCTGCGTGCCCACGTCAACGGGACCAGCTGGCTGGCGAAAGTCCTGTGAAACCAGGGGTCTCAGGGACCTGCCGGACTCAGCGCCGGCCGCGTCCGGAGACCAGGGACACACCGATGGCGGCGAACCCGACCTGGATGGCGAGCTGGATCCAGTCGATGCCGCGGGTGTGTGCGACACCCAGCGCGTTGGCGACAACGGTGCCGAGGAGTGCGGCGACGATGCCGATTCCGATGGTGAGCAGGATGCCGATCCGCTGTCGACCGGGAACGACCAGGCGGCCGAGTGCTCCGATGACGGCGCCGATGATGACTGCTGCGATGATGGCGGAGATGGTCACGGCTTCGTTCCCTTCGACGACGTGCTTCACCGTACAAACGAGCTCGTCGGTCCCGAGGTTTCTGACCTGACCCCGGACTTTCACCCGGTGTGCAGGACCTCGCGTTCCCAGGCGTCCCGCGACTGGGTGTACAGGCGCCAGTAGTGGTCGGCGATGTCGTCCGGGTCGAAGGCTGTGTCTGGCGCGACCGTACCCGCCACGGTGACGGTCGCCACGTGGACGCCGGCCGGACCGTACTCCATGTCCAGCAGCTCCACCAGCGTACGCACGCCGGCCTTGCCGAGCGAGAGGCTCGTGTAAGCGGGCTTAGGTTCCGGCATTCCGCCGGTCACGATGAACGAGCCGGCTCCGCGAGCGGCCATCGCGGGTGCGACGTGGGCGGCAGCGGTGAGCGCACCCACCACGTTGACCGCCCACGCGTCCAGGTGACCACGGGTCGACAGCTCTCCCGGCAGGTCCGGCTGGATGAGGGCCGCGTTGTAGACGACGACGTCCGGCGGGCCGAGTTCCGCGGCGGAGACGTCGAGGGCATCGCGGAGCGCCTCCTCGTCCGTACTGTCGGCGGCCAGCGTGACGACCTCCACGCCCGCGGACCGAAGGGTCTCCGCGAAGGTGTCCAGCGGCTCCTTCGACCGGGCGATCAGCGCGACGGGCAGCCCCTCGCGCGCGAACCGACGGGCGACCGCCTGCCCGATCCCCGGACCGGCCCCGATCACGACGACTCCTGCCACCACCGGCTCCCCTCGGTCTCGCCGGACCGTCGCCGGCTCGAGTGGAACACGCAGCCGCCACACTGCTATTCCTTGCCCACGCCTGTTTCCGTCGGGTGGCGCACCAGGGACGGGGAACCGATTTCTACCAGGGCTGCACTCGGAGCCTCGCGCGCGCTCCCGGTACCGGTCGGCTGCCCGTGGCGCTAGGGGGACTGCGGGGCCAGCTCGTTCGCGAGCTCGACGTACGCCTGTTGGGCCGCCGTGGCGGACATCCCCCGGACCGACATCCAGGAGTCGTACTTGGCGCGCCCGACCGGGTTGGCGAACCCCGGCCTCCTGCCTTCGACATCACCGACGGTGGCCTGCTTGTAGAGCGCGTAGAGGCGCAGCTTGGTGTCGTTGCCCGGCTCCGCGCGCAGTGCGTTGACCGCCGACACCGCGGCCTCGAACTCGACAGCAGAGTCACCCACGGTGCACCTCCGGGTCGGCAGAGTGTCGATTACGCCGATCCCCGGTCTAGTGGGTTCAGCCGTCGAAATCAACCACCTGACCCGCGTGCCACCGGATGGTCGCAGCCAGACTTTCGGTAAAACCATGCGGATCCAGGGTCAAACCACGATCGTCCGGTCGACACACCGGCAGTGTTCGCGCCTAGCATCGAGACCGTGACCACCAGCCCGCACGGGTCAGACGCGTCCAACGCCGGCGCGCCCGAGCCCGACGACGCCCACGAGCGGGCAGGCGACACCGGCTTCGACCGCGAGTTGAGGCAGGTGCTCGACGTGATGGTCGAGAGCGCGTGCGATCTGGTCGACGCGACTTACGGCGCGATCCTGGTCGCCGGAACGGACTGGCATCTTGACGAGTTCGTGACCTGCGGGCTGACCCGGGAGGAAAAGGACCGTATCGGCGGATTGCCCCGGCTCCGACGCCTGCTCGGGATGGTCCTGGAGGCGCGGCAGCCGGTCCGGCTCTCCCATCTGCACGATCATCCGACCGCCCAGCAGGTCACACCGGAGCTGAAGATCAACACCCTGCTCTCGGCACCGATCGACCTCCGGGACGCGTCGTACGGGCATCTCTACCTCGCGAACAAGCAGGACGACGCCGAGTTCACGGCGAAGGACGAGCAGGTCGCGGTCGCCCTCGCCATGGCGGCCGCGAACGCGATCCAGAACGCTCGGCTGCTCCGCCAGCAGGACCGCCGGCAACGGTGGCTTCGCGGCACCGCCGAGCTGACCCGCCAGCTGGTCGGCTTGGGCGACCTGGGCGACGCCATGGTGCGCGTGACGGAGTGCGTCCGGGAAATCTCCGGCGCCGACTACGCGGCGATCGGACTGGTCGATCCGTCCGAACCCGACAGCATCGTCTACGAAGCTGTCGACGGCCTCGGCCTGGACGGCCGCGAGGGCACTCGGACACCCCGCCGCGGCATTGCCGGATGCGTGATCGACTCCGGGCAGTCCACCCTCGTGCAGGACCTGCTCCGCGACGGGAGGTACGTCCCGCCCGACGGATGGGAGGAACCGCTGGCGGAGCTGGGGCTCACCATGTTCATGCCGCTCAGCGCACCCGACGAGGTCTCGGGCACTCTCGTCGTCGGCTGGCGCCGGGACTCGCCCGCGAGTCGGGTCGCCGCCTCCGAGGACGCGCTGATCCAGACCTTCGCCGGGCAGGCGGCCCTTGCCCTGCAACGCGTACGCGCGCAGCAGGAACGCCTCCGCCACGAACGCTGGCTCGAGGCCACCGCCGACATGGCCCGGCTGCTGCTCAGGGAGGTCGACCGCGACGAGGCCATGCGCCTCGTGGTGCGGCGGGTCCGCGAGATCACCCGTGCGGACTTCGGCGGCATCATGCTCGCCGATCCCCAGGACCCCGACAGTTGCTACGTCATCGTCTTCGAGGGTCTCGGTATGGCCGACGCTCCGCCTGACCTGCGGATCCCGCGGGCCGGTCTCCTGGCCCGCGTCCTTGCCACCGGACAACGCATCGTCAGCGACGACTATCCCCAGCAGGAGGGCCACGATCCACCGGAGATCTGGGCCGAGGCCCTCTCGTCCGTCGGACTGGGCACGCTCATCCCACTCGGCGCGGACGGCCAGGTCCTCGGTGCGCTGTTCGCCGCCTGGCGACGCGGTTCACCCCACGAGCGCACCGCGGCCGCCCAGATCGAACAGGTACAGACACTCGCCGACCTCACGGCGTTGGCGCTGCAACGCGTACGCACACAGGACGATCGCGCGCAGCTGCTGGTCCTCGAGGAACGGCACCGGATTGCCCGCGAGATGCACGACGTGGTGATCCAACGCATCTTCGGTGCGGGCATGCGGCTGCGGAGCGCGGAGGGCATGAGCACCGAGTCACGCGTGCAGGAGCGCGTCCGCGAGGCGCTCACCGACCTCGACGAGACGAGCCACCACATCCGGTCCTCGGTCCTCCAACTGCCGGACGAGGACGACGACCAGCTCAGCTGAACGACGTACGCCCGGCAGTGCGACCGGCCCTGGACCTGTGCGTCAGGTGTGCGTCAGGTGTGTGCGTCCGGATCCGACCAGAAGTACGCCTCCGGGTCGTAGACCGCGGGTGTCGGGTGCGCCCAGGTGTTGACCATGCCACCCAGTGCCAGCTGGGCGTGCGTGGGCACGTTCCGCAGCTCCTGCTTGTGCAGGGTGACCTGCGGATAGTTGGCCACCGTCCCCATGAAGAACGGCCCGTGCTCGATGTGGATCTTGATCATCTCCCAGACCAGCTTGCGTCGCTTGACGCCGTCCACCTCCGACTTCGCCTGGTCGTAGAACTCCCACAGGCGCGCGATCGGGCTGCCGGGTTCGGCGTCCACCCGCGGCGGTGTGCGCTTCCACGGGTCGACGTTGAGCTCCGTCTTCTCCTCCTTGGTGCCCCGCATGGACCACATCCGCCCGTGGAGAGGTGCCCAGCGGGCGGGTTCGATCGGTACGAACCACCACGGTCCGGTGATGTGGTCGGGCCCGTCACCGACCTCCCACGAACTCTGCGCCATCAGCTTGCCCGTCTCCCAGATCTCACCGAAGCTCTCCGGCGCGAGCGGGTTGATCTTGACGGTGAGACCGAGCGCCTCCCAGTCGCGTTTCAGGAGGTTGTTCTTGGAGGAGTGTTCCTTGCTCACGTCGGCGGGGACGTCGATCCTGATGACCAGCTCGCCGCCACCGGGCAGCGTACGTTTTCCTCCGGCGCCGACCCGCACACCGATCTCGTCGAGAATCTGTTTCGCCTTTTCCGGGTCGTGCGCGACGTAGGCGTCCCGCCATTGCTTGTAGACCTGTTTTCCGTGCGCGTCCGCCTGGTATTCGATCGCCTTCGGACTGTACGTCCCGGTCGTCTTCTCCCCGGTATTGAAGTAGATCGCCTTCTGCGCCTCGGCCCGGTCGAAGCCGAACGACAGGGCCTGCCGGAACTTCGGGTTGCGAATCAGCTCCCGCATCTTCGGCTCGGGGTAGTCGTAGTTGAAGAAGAACACCGATCCGGTGCCCGAACCGCTGTCCCACAACAGCATCTGCATCTTGTGCCGGGACTGGGTCCGCTTGAGGCCAGAGATGTCGCCCAGCCCGATCGGCACGAAGGAGCCGTGGACGTAGTCGACCTTGCCTTCCTGGATCTGGAGCTTCATCACCTCGGGTTCCTGGACGACGCTGAACACGAGCGAGTCGAGGTACGGCAACTGCTGGCCGTCGCGGTCGACGCACCAGTAGTACGGGTTGCGTTCCAGCACGATCTTCGAACCCTCACGGAAGTTCGTGGTGCGCCAGCCGGCAAGGGTGGGGCACTTCGGGTCCATGACCCAGTTGATGTGCCGGTCGTGTTCCTCGTACCAGTTCTTCTTGGTGACTTCCTTGTTGTACTTGGGATGCCACTGGCGCAGGTAGTGCCTCGGCATGAACCAGTCGCTCGTGTCCACACCGTTGGCCAGCAGGGCCGGCGTCAACGGCGTCGGGCTGTCGAACTCGAGGCGCAGCGTCTGCTCGTCGACCGCCTCCAGCTTCATCGGGCTTCCCGACCCAGAACGCCCCGAGTCCGGCGGGATGGCGGTGTGCTCCTCGTCGAGGACCATGTCCTCCCACCAGTACAACGCGTCCGCACTGGTGAGCGGCTTGCCGTCGGACCACTTGACGCCCTTGCGGATGTGCAGCGTCCACACCGAGGCGTCGCCGTTGGAGTCCCACGACTCCACCACGCCAGGCCCGATGTCGAGCCCGTCGTTGAGCCATCTGAGCAGCGAACGCCCGTACATGTACTCGTTGATGATCGGGCTGTCCGTCGCATCCACCAGGTTGAGGAGGGTGCCGCCGTACTTGCCGGGCGTGCACCAGCGATGCGGCACCACGTGCGGGCGTTCGGGCATCCGCTGTGCGAGGGCCGGAAGCTTGCCCGCCTTCACCTGTGCGGTGAGGCTCGGCGCCTCTGACAGCTTGCTGGGTGGCCTGATCGGCCGCGTCTGCGAACCCTTGGTGTCCGCGCTCCCCTGACCAGAAGTCTTCGCGCCGTCCTGGTCCGGCTCCGCCCCGCCGCCGCGGGTGCATCCCGCGACCGCCCACGTGGCAGCGGCGACGGCCGAGCCGTACAGGACCTCACGACGGCTCACCCTGCGACGTCCTGGCCTAGGTGCTGCATTCATGTGCGCTCCCATTGCTGCGGCTCGATCGGGCACGTCAGATCACGGCGGGCGCGCATTGTCGATCCCGACTTCTCAGCGCGGCACGCCATTTCCTGTTCGGCTCCCGGGCGCGGAGACGTTCATCCAGCGTGCCAGCGAACAGGGCTGCCCGCTACGCGGGAGATGTGACCGATACCGGTACCCGCCTAATCCCGCTGACGGCGAGGTCACCGAGAATGCCGAGCGCCTTTCCACGCGTACAGGTAATTGAAATTCGGACTGAAATTGCGTTGCCGGCGGGCCCGCGGGGTGGGACCGTCCCGTGGGAGGCGTCATGGTCGAACAGGTGGCCGCGAACGCGGAGGTCGGCGAGCGGCCTCGTCCGCTGCACCGCAACCGCTGGTTCGTGTCCTTCTGGACTGGCCAGTTCCTGTCGAACACCGGCAGTCAGGTCAGCGAGCTCGCCCTCCCGCTCACGGCCGCACTGGTGCTGTCGGCCACTCCGGCGCAGATGGGCCTGCTCACGGCGCTGGAGGCGCTGCCCAACCTGCTCGTCGGGCTGGTGCTCGGGGTGCTGGTCGACCGCGTGCGCCGCGGTCCCCTGCTGCTCTGGTGCAACCTCGCCCAGGCTGCTGTCCTCGTCACTGTCCCCGTCGCGGCGTGGAGCGGCTGGCTGTCACTCGGCCAGCTGTACGTCGTGGTGTTCGTCGCCGCCTCCCTCGCGCTCACCAACGACCTGGCGCGGGCGACGTACCTGCCCAGCCTCGTCGACCGGCGCCAGCTCACCGCCGCCAACAGCAGCCTCGGGCTGACCGACTCGGTCGCCGCGGCGGCCGGTCCTGGCCTGGGCGGCCTGCTCGTGCAGCTGCTCACGGCGCCGCTCGCGATCCTCGTGGACGTGGGGTCGTTCGTCGCCGCGGCACTGCTCCAGCTCGGCGCGCGCCGGCCCGAGCCTCCACCCGGCCCGTCCGGACGGCTGGTCGCCTCGGTACGCGACGGCCTCGCGGAGTTCCGGCGGCACCGCGGGATCCTTGTCGTCACGCTCGGGAAGGGGACGTTCGACTTCTTCCACTGGGGCGTGCTGGCGATCAGCATCCTGTTCGCGGTGCGCGACCTGCACCTCCGTCCCGTCCACCTCGGCCTGGTCGGCACGATCGGCACCCTCGGTCCCCTCGCGGCGGCCGCGCTGGTCGTGCCGGTGAGCCGACGGTTCGGTGCGGGCTGGACGTCGGTGGTCGCGGCCGCCCTGGTCGGCGGCAACCTGCTGATCCCGTTTGCCGGCGGCCCGCTGTGGATGCGGGTGGGCGTGCTCACCCTCGCGTATGTGTGCGTCGGCCTCGGAGCGGTCTACCTGGACATCATCCGTACGACGATGCTGCAGCAGGCGGTGCCGGCGGCGCTCATGGGTCGGGTCAGCGCGGCCATCAAGCTGGTCGAATGGGGACCCGGACCGGTGGGTGCGTTGACCGGCGGCCTCCTCGGCGAGGTGCTCGGCCTGCGCACCGGGCTCGTGGTGCTCGGCGTTGGCTGCCTGCTCGGCGTGCCGTGGATCGCCGTCGCCGCCCGCCGAGGTTGGATCGTCGTCGCCACGCGGACCTGACCGGCCACGCCGGCAGGCCCGGCGGCCACGAGACCGCTTCAGTCGAGGCTGCCGACCACCGGAGTCGGATCGGGCAGGAGGAACGCCACGTTGGTGCGTTCCTCCATCCGCACCCGGTCGCCGTCGAACGCCAGGGTGAACATCCGGATCGACGGTCCGCCCAGGAGGCAGACCCGCAGGGTGAGGGTGGTGTCGTCGGTCCAGGTCGCCTGGGCGGCCACGGCGGAGGGCTGGCCGCCGACCAGGGTGGTGGTGCCCGGACGCCACTCGCGCGTACCCGCGGTCACCTCGTGCATGCCGGTGTCGTCCTCGAGCGTCAGCCGGCAGTCGTCGTCGGTGGCGTCCAGCCGGATCGTCGCGACCCTGCGCTCGTCACCCTCGGCGACGGCCGGCTGCAGGTCGGCGCGGACCTTGTACGTACGTCCGGACACCCGTGCACCCGTCGAGGTCGACGGCTGACCCTCCGGCCCGCGCAGCGAGAGGGTACCGAGCCGGTCCTCCAGCCGGTTCCGCGCGGCGGAGTCGGCGGGGAGTGCGGCGGGGCCCATCGCCGGCAACAGGTGCTCCCACACGAGGTCCAGGACGGCCTGCATCGTCGAACGTGCCGCCGGATCGCGGCGAGACGGCGTCCTGCTCGGGCATGACCACGCAGAACTGGCCGAAGGCGCCGTCGCCGCGGTAGGCACCATGCCGGCAACGCCAGAACTGGTAGCCGTAACCCTGCTGCCAGTCGCACCTCGGACTCGCGGCCGTTGGGCACCTGGCGCGCGGTCGCCTCGGCCACCCACGACCGCGGGATCAGCTGCTGTCCGTGCCACATGACCCTGCTGGAGGTACAGCTGGCCGAACCGCGCGATGTCCTCGGTCGCGCGCAGCGCGAGGCCCCAGCCGCCGGCGTTGACGCCGCGCGGGCAGCTCTCCCACGTCGCGTCCGTCGATGCCCAGCGGCTCGAACAGCCGCGGTCGCAGGTAGTCGAGCACCGTCATGCCGGTGACCCGCTGGACGATGGCGGAGAGCAGGTAGCGTCGCGCCGCTGTTGTAGACGAAGTGCGTGCCTGGCTGCGTGCTCGAGCGGCTGCGCCAGGAACGCCCCGGCCCAGTCGGCCGCGTCTGCCTGGTGGCGTCCGGCCAACGAGGCGGTCGCGTGGCCGGTGGTCATCGTCAGCAGGTGGCGTACGCGCAGCGGCGTCGAGGTGTGCGTCCACGCTGGTCGGGTGCGGCGTCGGGGAAGTACTGCAGGACCGGGTCGTCGACCGACAGCAGTCCCTCGTCGACGGCCAGCCCGACCGCGCGTCGAGGTGAAGCTCTTGCTCAGCGAGTACAGCGTGCGCGGGCTGTCGACGTCGTACGGCGCCCAGGCGCCCTGCGCCACCACGTGGCCGTGGCGGACGAGAACGAAGCCGTGCACCGCGTCGACGCGCTCCTCGGCGGCGGTCACGAAGTCGAGAACTGCCGAGGACGGGATGCCCTGCTCCTCGGGCGTCGTCCGCGGCAGCTGCTGGTCGGTGTGAGCGTCCACGTTGCCTCCTCGGCTCCGTTCTACCAGGCCCGGTCAGCTGCGGCGGGCTCAGCGACCGAGCGTGGCCGTGAGGCTCCGCCCGTACGCGTGGTGGGTGTCGAACTCGACCAGCGTGCCACCGGGGACCCTGCGGACCCGTACGCCGTCGTCCGCCTTGACCAGCTCCAGCTGACGTCCCCGGACGAGTACGTGGACCGCGTCGCGGTCCATGGTCGGATCGGAGGCGGCGAGCGTGGTCAGGTCGTCGGCACCCTCCCCCTCCTGCAGGAGGACCGAGGCGGGCCCGTCGATCCGGAGCCGGCCCGCCTCCTGCGGCCGCGACGGGAACACGGAGGCGGCGGTGAGGCCGAGCCCGGCGTGCCGGATCGCCTGCACCTGCGGGGTGTTCGCGAGCACGCGCAGCGGCCCGTCTGCGTACGACCGCAGCGCTCCCTCGTCGGCGTCCGGGACCAGCGCGTAGGCCAGGGACGACGACGGCGTGCCCGCGGGGTGGGCGACCGAGACGCCGAAGACGTTCCGGACGACCTGGGTGTCGGGGTTCGCCGTCCGGACGACGCGCCGGCTGCGGGTGACCTGGGCGAGGTCGACCGTCACGTTGCTGCGGTCGAGGAAGACGTACCCGACGGCGGTGCCCTGGCTGGCGTTGGCGTACCGAAGCCACCGCGGTGCGCCCGTGCCCGCGCCCGTGCCCGCGCCGGACCACGCCGTGCCGTCCCACCGCGCCCCGCTGACCGTCACTTGGTCCGACGGTGCGGCCGTCCGGGCGTCCACCGTCGTGGTCACGGCCCGGCCGCCCCGGTCGCCCACCCCGGCGGCCAGGACGACGATCTCCTCGTCGAGCATGAACCAGGACTTCGTGGCCGTCGCGTTCCGGTAGACCACGAAGTCGTCCGGCAGGATCCCCTCCTGCTTGTCGGCGTACGCCACGTCGTCGGACTGGACCATCCCGGCCGCGGCGTAGGCGCCGAGCGTGGCACCGCCGGAGTGGCGGTGGGTCCCGCGCGGGAAGTAGACGTAGGTGTTCTGCGACTCCGACGACGACGTGAAGTGCAGCGGGTGGTCGGGGTTGTCGTAGTACGGAGTGCCGTAGAGGTCGGGGATCGTCCGGCGTTCCTGCACGGGCGCGGTGACACCCGCCAGGGCGTACGGCGACACGGTGGTGAAGTAGTCGACGCCGTACGCCTGGGTCTGGTCCTGGCCGGCGAGGTACAGGTAGTGGGTCCCTTCGCCCTGGAACCACGGCAGGAGGTTCTCGCCGTTCATGTACTCGTACTTGCTGATCCGGTCCGAGCTGCGGGCGAGCGCGAAGGCATAGCCCGGACGGCGGTGGACGTGCCGGTCCATCGCGTTGAAGGCGACGCTGCGCGCACCGGCGTTGAGGTCCGCGGGCGGGATGCTCGCGTCGGCCACGATGTCGGAGTAGCGAGCGATGCTGACCGGTGACACGAAGGTCGTCGGGTCGAGCGTGGCCGGCGAGGTCGACCGGACGTACTTCACATAGCCCTTCAGCGCAAGGGCATCCGGGCCGGACGCGTGACCGGAGAGGTCGACGACCGCCTCCACGACCACCGCGACGTCGGCGTAGCCGGTGGTGGTCCGCGAGACCGCCCGGCCCTTGACGATCTCCATCATCCAGCCTTCGAAGATCAGCGGGGCGAAGCCGTCGCGGACCCAGCCCAGCACGACGGCGGTCAGGTCATCGCCCGGTGCGTAGCTCGTGCCGGCGAGGATCTTCAGGGTCTGGACGACGCGGGTCAGCAGGCCCTTGCCGTAGGAGCCGGTGTAGGCGACCGACGCGTGCTGGATGAACGACCCGTCGGCGTAGTAGCCGTCGGTGACGCCGTGCTGGAGGTGGTACGGGTCGACGGTGGCGAACACGGTCCGCTGGTCCTCGACCGCCTTGCGGATCCGGGTGTCGTCGCCGAGCAGGGCACCCTGCAGGATCCGGTTGGTGGTGAGGTCGGCGAGGTTCGCGCCGGTGTGGAACCGCGAGTCGAGGTCGACGTCGCCGTCCTTGCCGTTGCGCAGGTACGCGTCCATCGAGGCGACGTACGTCTGCACGAGGTCCGGCCGGTAGGCACGGGCCTGGTCGGCGAGCAGCACCAGGGTCCTGCTGACGTGGCTCGAGATGCCGATCTCCCAGTTGAACCAGTTGCCGTAGTAGCCGCCGGCCTGGTCGCCGTAGTAGTGGTCGTGCAGCCAGATCAGCCCGTCGATCACCCGGCGTTGCACGGCTTCGTTGTCGTCGAGGTCCGACGACGGTTCTCCGGGCGTACGGGTGGCGAGCGCGATCTCGTACAGGTGCTGGAAGGACGCGGTCAGGTTGGTGTCGCTGGACCCGAGCGGCAGCCCCGCGAACAACTCGCCGCTGCCGGCCGTGTCCATCGCGGCCAGCCAGGTCCGCGCGGTCTGGTCGATGCGCTCCAGCTTGGCGGCGACCTCCGGCCGCGAGTTGGCATCAACCGTGCCGGCGAAGACCTGCACCGTGTTGGCGACCAGCCGGGCGGCGTCGTCGCTTGTCTCCGCGACCGCCCGGCCGGACGGGACCACCGTCAACAGACCGGTGCCGGGTAGGAGAGCCAACAGGCGACGACGACTGAGCTCCACGGTCCACTCCTCGGGGCGGCGAAGGTCGCTGGCAGCGCGCAAGTCGATGACAGCGGGAGACGATCAGGCGTCACTATGCTACGAACGGCGGTACGCCGCGAGGCGCTCGAATTACCAGGTCGCGTTCAGGTGTCGCGCGGTGATGTCGGGGTAGTCGCCCGGCACAGTTGCCGCTGTCACGGGTCGTCAGGTCACCGGGGCCGACGACGCACTGATGGTCCGTGTCCGTGCGCCCGCAGGGAGTTGCGCACGTAGACGCAGCGTGTGACAGGTGGCGCAGTACCGCGGGCCACAATCCCCTTGGCGTTGTCGGCCGAGATCCCGATCCTGAGGGGGCGCCGGCCCGCGGTATGGGGGGCGGGGCGCCGGAGCAGGCGAGGACGCCGGGGCGGTACCTCGCGAGAGAGAGGCCGCACATGTGGGCGCGGGACCTTCAGACCATCTTCGGACTTCTGTTTCTCATCCTGGGGGGCATCACCCTCGTCGTCGTCGTACTCAACTACCTCGAGGACCACCTCACACCGACGGTTCGGACGCTCGATCCGGGCGGTCAGGTGACGCCGGCGCTCGCGGCCGATGGGGATCGACCGGCCGGAAAGCCGAGACGCGGGCGGACGCTGCGGAACGGCTCCTCCCACCGCGAGCGACCCGACCACCGGTGTCGTCAGCCGCGCCGGCCCACCCAGGCGGACGCGCGGCACGTCTACCCGCGCTGGGTGAAGGCCGTCAAGTAGTCGTACGTCGAACTTGCTCGGCTCGGCTATCGATGATCGCGCTAGCCCGCAGCTGCCGCCCGGATCGCCGCGAGCGCCTTGCGGGCCTCCATGTTGAGGCACCACTCGTCGATCTGGAGCGCCTGCTCGAGCAGCGGGATGCTGGTCCGGTCGCCCACCCTCGCGAGCGCCATCGCCCCGGCAGCGCGCACCGTCTTGTCCTCGTCCGGATCGGCGAGGACGCGATGGATCTCGGCGACGGTCGCGGGCGCTGCGCTGCCGATGCTGTGGACGGCGAAGAGGCAGGCCTGGCGAACCCGGCCACGACAACGCCAGTCCTCCTTGAGGTCCTCGGGATAGTCCCGGTCGAAGATGGCCTCGGTCCGGATCAGCTGTTCGGCCATCCGCGTGTCGTCGTAGCTGTCCACGAAGCCGAGCACCCTCGGCTGCGAGTACAGCTGGCGGCGGTTCTCGGCCAGCAGCATCTCGTGCAGGTGCGGGAGCCACGCCGGCGAACCGCTCTCGCCCATCGCCACCGCGCAGGCGTAGCGAACTCGCCAGTCCTCGTGGAGGTAGCTCGCCGCGAGCGACTCCTCGTCGACGAAGACGTGTTCCATCAGCTGACAGTTCTCGATCATCATCGCCCGCCCTGCGTGGTCGCCAGCTGGTAAGGAAATGTGTACGTCTCGAGGTTCGTCCTCACCGTGACCGCGCCGTCGGTGAGATCCGCGGACTCGAGGACCTCCTCGTCCACCGCGTACGCGACCCCCATCCCGCCGGTGAGTCCGATGGTTCCCTCACCCTGACCGTCGTAGTGGCCCTTGGGCACCTCGACCCGGAGCACGACCTCGACGGTCGCGGCCTCCTCGAGCTGGCCGGGAATCCGCACCAGCGGTGCGAGGAGTTCCATCGACGAGGCGAACGACGCGAGGTCGATCTCGGTTCCGTCGATCCACAGCCGCGGGGAGTGCATCCCTACCGGCAGTCGCAGCCAGCACGGGCCGGGCCGCTTGGCCACCGACCGCGCGTACCACCAGGTCACCGTGCTCGGCAGGTCGGTCTCCATGTACGCCGGCAGCCGCATCGGCACCTTGGTCGCACCGTGTGCGAGTGCGGACGCCGCTTGCACGAGGCTCAGGTCCCCGCCGGGATCAGGTATCACGCGGATGTCGGCGAGTTCCTCCTCCACCGCGACCGTCCGAGACACCAGGGCGACGAACAGCCGACGTACCTCGCGGCCGCGCACGGTGAAGTCGACCAGGCCGGACCGCCCGTCCGGCTTGAACGGGTGGTTCGCCACGTCCTCCAGTGAGATCTCGTTGTCGTTGAGCAACTCGACCAGGTGCAGGGTCACGCCTTCGGGTGTCGCCACCCGGACCCCGCGTGGGATCGGTGTCACCTCGGGTCGGAGCAGGAAGCGTGAGGACACCAGATGCTCCTCCTTAGCCACCACGACGTCCTCCACCGTGAAGATCCGGTCGAGGTGGAGCTGGGTGCGGCGGCTCACCCGCGTGATGTCGGGGAAGTTCTCGCGGTAGATCGGCGTGACGTCCGCCTCGACCCGGTGCCGCCCGGCTTCGTAGCCGGAGGAGGCGGTCTGCGGATAGGTCTCGTGCGCCCGCATCCCTTCGTTGCCGTCCACCACGATCACCGAGTGCGCGCCCGCGCAGCCGTCCCCGTAGTTGTAGCGGGACTCGGTGTCGATCGCGAGGAAGTCGACCTCGCGCCAGGTGTCGTCGAACTGGAACCGGTGCGGTGCACCCGGAGTCGGCGAACCGTCGGCCGAGAGCGGAACGCCGTAGCCGTTGAACAGGACGGCGTTGGGGTTCACGTGCGACCTGGTCGGGATGACCGGCGCGGACTCGTCCCACATCTGGATCGCGTAGCGGGTGCCGTCGGAGCTGACCAGCGTGCCGCCGGTCTGTGGCTCGTACCAGTTCTGCCCGTCGTCCGTGCTCGACGGCGGCTCCTCGGGCCACCAGAGCAGCGTCCAGACCAGGTTGTCGTACGCCCAGCCGATCCCGATGTCGTACGTCCAGATGCACTCCTTCTCGAGCACCCGGTGGAAGATCGCCTCGCCGGTCGTCCGCGCGCCGTAGGCGAGGGTCGACCGGACGCCGAACTGGTAGCCGTAGTTGTCCCAGGGCAGGAGCAGCCCGCCCGGCATGCAGGACCGCGCCACCATCCGCAGGACGTTGACCGGTCGGGCACCGTGGGGGCCGAGCGGCCTGAAGAGCAGGCCCTGTTCGCCGGTGATGCGTTCGAGGACCTCGACCGCGAGCGGCACCGCGGGTCCGTTCACGCAGTCCATGTACGAGCTGCCCTCGCCGGTGTAGCCACTCGGAGGCATGTCGCCCAGCAGGGCCGGCAGCCTGCGGAGCCCGTCCCGCAGCATGACCTGTGCCATCGCCGAGAGGTTCTCGCCCTGCGCGAACAGGTGGCCCACCAGCGTGGTCGACAGGCACAGCGAGAGCGCCTGGTTGTCGACGCACTCCGGCTCGGGCTTGGTGCGCATGCCGTAGTGGAAGTTGACGAAGTGGTAGGCGACCAGCTGTTGGGAGATGTGTTCCTGCTCCTCAGGGCTGAACGCGCCGATCGTGCACAACCACTGGAAGTACAGCGCCAGCTTGGCGTGGGGAAACGCGAAGCACCAGAAGTGGAACTGCAGGCCCGAGCAGAAGCTCATCGGGTCCAGCTTGTCGAGATAGGTGAAGACGACCTGGCGGGCGCGCTCGACGTCGTCGGGCTCGCGCGTCACGACCGCCACGAACGGAACGAACCAGCCGAAGTCGGTCGGTGCGTTCCGCGCGGAGTTCCGCAACAGGTTCCAGAGCTCGCCGCGCCGGCCCTGGCCGGGCTCGCCGGACAGGAGCCGGGTCCGGAGCCCGTCGATGTCGTCGAGCAGGAACGGATGGGAGACCAGCAACGCGGTGAGCCTTTCCGGTGATCAGGACCGATGCCTGGTGGACGTCTGTCGTCTCAGAGCTTGATCGCGCCGGCGGTCAGGCCGCTCATGAACGCCCGCATCGAGACGAAGAACGCGATCAGCAGGGGCAATGCCGCGAGTGCGTAGCCCGCGATCATCATCCCGTAGTCGAGTCCCGCGGCGGTCGACAGCTTGAAGATCCCCACGGTGATCGTCCGCTTGTCGGGGTCGGTCAGCGTGACCAGCGGCCAGATGAAGTCGTTCCACACGAACAGCAGCACGTTCAGCGACATCAGCGCGATCATCGGCTTGAGCAGCGGGAGGACGAGGCTGGTGAAGATCCGCAGCTCGCCGGCGCCGTCGATCCGCATCGAGTCGAAGAGCTCGCGCGGCTGCTGGTCGATGAAGACCTTCATGACGAACACCCAGAACGGCTGCGACGTCCCCATGCAGAAGAGCGCGATGACGAACGGTGTGTTGAGGAGGCCGAGGTTCGACGCGAGGACGAACGACGGCACCAGGCTCATCACGCCAGGGAGGAACATCTTCGCGAACAGCAGGACGAACAGGATCCGGCGCATCGGGAACCGCAGCGCGCTGAACGCGTACCCACCCAGCGCGGCCGCCGACACCGTGAGGACACAGCTCAGCGCGGCGTAGACGAGGGTGTTCACGAAGTAGGGCGAGACGTACTCGAACGCCTTCACGTAGTTCTCGGTGTGCAGCGGGAACGTCGGCGTGAAGAAGTCGTCCAGCATCTGCTGCAGGTCCTTGAACGAACCCACGACGGTCAGATACAGGGGGAACAGCATCATCAGGATGATGATGACCAGGTAGGTGTGCTTCAGCGCGTTGGCCGGCGAGGGTGGCCGCCGCGACCGCCTGACCGTGAGAGTCTCCGCCATCACCGCCGCCTAGTCTCTCGACTTCAGGAACTTCAACGCCAGCAGCGAGACCACCAACGCCAGCAGGAACAGGATGAGGCCCAGCGCGTAGGCGTACCCGTAGTCCGGTGCACCGGTGTTGGGGAACGCCTTGAAGTACATCAGCAGCCCCGGGGTGATCAACCCGTTGTGCACCGAGGCGTTGTAGAACACCAACTGGGTCGCATAGACGGTGATCCCCGCGCCGATCACGCCCATGAGGTTGAGCTTGAACTGGCCGATGATCAGCGGGAACTCCAGGCTGAAGAACTTGCGGACGGGGCCCACGCCGTCGATCTTGGCGGCATCCCACACCGAGTCGCTGATGCCGTTGAGCCCGCCGAGGTAGATCAACGCACTGTTGGCCGTGACGAACGGGACGCCGGTCAGGAGGATGGTCCACTTGATCAGCTCGGGGTCGCCCAGGAACCGCACCCGGTCGATGCCGAGGCCAGCCAGGACGTTGTTGATCGCGCCGAAGTCGTAGCCCAGGATGAAGATCCAGGTCAGCGTGAAGACCAGGGCCGGCACGACCATCGGGAGGCAGAGCAGGACCCGGTAGACATACTGCATCCTGGCGTTCTGGATCCTGAACAGCACGACGCTGCAGATGATCGTGGGGAACATCAGCACGAGGTACGCGACGAGGAAGAACAGCATGTTCGCGATCGACGCGTGGAACTCCGGGTCGGACAGGACCCGCTCGAAGTTGCCGAGGCCCACGAAGACGGGCTCCGGGTTGCGCGCCGACCAGGTGAAGAACGACCGGACGATGCCGTCCATCATCGGGACCCAGTCGAAGATGATGTTGCTGACCAGCGCCGGCAGGGCGAGGAGCACACCCATCAGCGAGGTGTAGCTGAACACCCGGCGCCACCGGATCTGCCGGCGGTGCTCCTCGGGGTCGATGTCGAGGATCAGGCAGACGATGCGTCGCGACCACCGTAGGTGCGCACGTGACGTCTGTCGCCGACCTGGTTGCTCCGCCACCACCCGGGGCACCGGGTCGTTGTCGATCAGGTTGGTCATCCCTGTACTTCTTCCTCGGCCCGCTCGGTTCCTGGGGTGCGGCGTCAGCTCACCTCGGTCAGGTTGCCCTTCTTGTTGTAGAAGTAGGTTTCGTAGAACTTCAGCCGGAGCTTCGCGAAGGCCAGGGCGCGTTCCTTGTCGGCCTTGGTGTCCTCGGTGGCCTTGTCGACGTCGGCGCTCGCGGTGGTGACGCTCTCCTTCAACGTCGCGAGCTTCGGGATGTCCTTGGCCCACTCGTCACCCGCCACCTGCGTGACCATGGCGTCGGAGCTCAGCTTTCCGGACAGGAACCTCGTCACGGGGACGTCCCAGCCGCTCTTGCCCCACTCGACCACGGTGTAGCCGAGGACGCGCTCGGCATAGCCGCCCTCGGGCTCGGCGACCACGAACTGGGAGAGACTGTCGACGAGCGGAACGCCCTTCACCGGCGACATCGAGTGCGCGGTCTTGACATAGGTGTCCTGCGCCTTCTTGCTGGAGAGGTACCGCAGGAAGTCGATCGTCGCGTTCAGCTTGGCCTTGTTCTTGGCGACGCTCTTGTTGACGGTGAAACCGTACTCGTGCTTGCCCGCGCCTCCCGCCGCACCCGGACGGTCCACCGCGTACGGCTCGGCGGCGTCCGCCTCGGCCTGGGTGATCCAGCCCTTGTCCACGGCGTAGGGCAGCGTCTCCTTGCCGAAGTACGGCAGCTGGAAGAGGCCGAAACCGTCGGGGAACGACGACTTGCTCAGGGAACCAACCAGGGTGTCGTAGTCCCAGAAGGTCGTGTTCATCATCGCGGCCTTCGCGCTGGCGAAGCTGAGGATCTCGGTCTCGGGGCTGTTCTCCGTCCAGCTCCGCTGGTAGTAGCTGAGATGCTGCTTCATCAGCTTGAACATCGCGGGGTAGTAGGGCAGGTCCGTGAGTGGCATTTGCTTGCCACCGGTGTAGCAGGTCAGGACGTACAGCTTGTCGTTGTAGAGGTCGTTGGCGAACTCGGGGTTGTTGAACTCCTTGGCGAAGAACCGGTTGGCGTAGTCGGCGCCGAACCCGTAGCCGATCTGCGAGACCTTGCCGCCGACGTCCTTGGAGCCGGCGATCGGCGCCACCTCGGAGGTGCCGCCCTTGAGTGCCTCGAGCCAGGTGAACATGTCCTTCCAGTCCACCGGTGCCTTCGCCGGGTCGAGGCCGGCGTCCTTGATCAGCTTCTTGTTGTAGATGTAGAGCTTGCCGGCGTAGACCTCGGGGTTGCCGTCGTTGGGCACGAACAGCAGCGAGTTGGCGTTCGTGCCGTTGTCCTCGGGCGGGAAGGCCGCCTCACCGCCCACGAAGTTGTCGATCCAGCGGGCACCGCGCTTGTCGTACGGGCTCTTCTGGTTGAGGTACTTGCGCAGGTCGAGGAGCTGGCCGCTGAAGTTGGCCCGCTGTGCGGACTTCATCTGGATGATGTCGGGTGCGGTACCGCCCGCGAAGCCGGTCTCGAGGATGTTGCCGAACGTCTCGTCCTCTTCGTGCTTGATCGTGATCTCGACGTCCGGGTGGTCATCCATGTAGGCGTCGGCCGCCTCCTGGTATCCCTCGAAGTACTTCGTGCTGGAGTCAGGGCCGTGCCAGGTCATGAGCTCCATGCTGGTCGTGGCCTCCGACTTGGCGTCGGAGCAGGCCGCCAGCAGGGACGACCCCAGCATCGCGCCGGCAACGGCCAGCGCGACTCCCCTTGTTTTCATGGTGTTCTCCAGCCGTCTTCAGTACATGCCCATGTAGCGGGGCTCGGTCCGATCGAACTCCCCGTAGAACGTGAGATCGCCTTCGCGATCGTTGAGGCGCTCCAGGTGGCGGAGCTTGTCCTCGTCGATGGCCACACCGAGGCCCGGCCCGTCCGGCACCCGGAAGCATCCGTTGTCGTACGTGAACATCTCGGCCAGGACGTCGTCGGTCTGGTGGTGGTAGTGCGAGTCGATGGCGTAGGGAAGGACCGGGAGCGCGGCGGCGAGCTGGAGGTACAGCGCGGTCGAGATGCCGGCCTCTCCGCCCGAGTGGAAGCCGATGCCGATCTGGAAGGTCTGGCAGGTCGCCGCCGCCCTCCACACGTTCGTGATCCCGCCCCAGTCCTGCACGTCGAGGAGCTGCACGTCGATCGCGTGGTCGCGGATGGCGACCGGAAGCTCGTCGAGCTGCACCGAGCACATGTTGGTCGCGAACGGGATCCGCACGTCACGGCGCGCCCGGCTCATGCCCTCGATCCCCCAGACCGGGTCCTCGTAGAACTCGAGGTCGAGCTCCTCGAACCGGCGCCCCATCCGGATGGTGGTCTCCACCGACCACAGGCTGTTGGGGTCGAAGCGCAGCCGGTGGTCCGGGAAGGCCTCGCGGAGGGCGGCCGTCGTGGCGACCTCCTCCTCGGGTGTGTAGACGCCGCCCTTCATCTTGATCGTCCGGACCCCGGTGCGGTCGCACAGCTCGCGGGTGTAGTCGACGATCTCCTCGGCCGTACGCTCCCCGCCCGCGCCGTTGTCGTTGCGCTGGCGGTAGAACACGTACGCGATCGTCGGGATCTCGTCGCGCATCTTGCCGCCCAGGAGCTGGCAGATGGGACGGCCGGCGGCCTTGCCCATGATGTCGAAGCAGCAGGTCTCGAGTGCCTGCATGGCGTACTTGCCGGTGTTGCCGTGGTAGCGCGGGACGTACCAGAAGTGCTTGAGGATCTTCGCCGTGTCGAACGGGTCCTGGTTGAGGTAGAACTCCTTCAGCTCGTTGAGCTGCACCAGGGTGGCGTCGCCGCCACAGGTCTCCCCGATGCCCTCGATCCCCTCGTCGGTCTGCATCCGGACGATGGTGCGCGTCCACGAGCGGTTGATCCCGCCTGCCCACAGCATCGGCGCCTGCAGCGGGATGTTCACCTTGTGGAACTGCACGCTGGTGATCTTCACATCGCGTTCCTGGGATCGGCGGAAGGTTGTGGTACGTTATCGTTCTTGAACGTTATAAACAACAGCCTGACTGGTCAAGACTCATGAGGCACGATCTATCAGCCGAGTATGGTCAGAACTGGACATTTTGTGGTTGGATCGTATCCAACGGCGATGCGGCACATCGCTCGGCGATCCGGGTGACTGGAGAGGCTCTATGGCTGAGGCGATGGTTCCGTGCCTCTCGACCGCACTCGTCTGTGACGCGATGGACGAGCTCGGACTGACCGGGCAGGTGATGGACGAGAGCCTGCGGCCGCTCGCACTCGAGACTGTCGTGTCCGGCACCGCGCTGACCGTCGAGGTGGAGTCGACCAGCGTGGTGTCGAGTCCGGAGTTTCCCTACCAGAGCGAGATCCTGGCCGTCGAGGCACTGCAGCCCGGGAACATCTCGGTCTACTCCGTGCCGGCGGGCAACCGGGCCGCGGTGTGGGGCGAGCTGTTCTCCCACGCCGCACGGGCCCGCGGAGCCGCGGGCGCGATCATCGACGGATTTGTCCGGGACACCCGGCAGGTCCGGGAGATGAAATACCCTGTGTTCTGCCGTGGTGCGTCACCATTGGACACCAGGGCCCGCGCGCGGGTGCGCGAGATCGGCGCACCGGTGCAGGTGGGTGGAGTGCGAGTGGAGACAGGGGATCTCGTCGTGGCCGACAGCGACGGAGTGGCGGTCGTACCCGCCGCCGCGTTGGCCGACGTCCACCGGCTCGTGGCACGTCGGGTGCACGGCGAGAACGGCGCCCGGCACGAGATCCGCAACGGTCAGCCGCTGGACGCCGTGTGGGACAAGTGGCGGGTCCTTTGACCGGCCCGGCAAGGGGATCGTCGTGACGAGCGAGTCCGCCGTCCCAGAGCGCGCGACCATGCGCGACGTGGCAGAGCGCGCCGGCGTCTCCACCCAGACCGTGTCCAACTTCCTCAACAACCGGCACCGGCCTCGACGCGACACCCGCGAGTCGATCGAGCGGGCGATCCGCGATCTGCAGTACCGCCCCAACGCCTCCGCCCGCTCCCTCCGTTCCCAGCGGGCGCACTCGGTCGTCCTGGCGCTGGAGGACCCCAACCAGTTGGGATTGCACGATCCCCTGCACCTCGAGTTCCTGCACGGCGCGGCGAACGCGGCCAGGCCGGCCGGCTACACCGTGGTCGTCGACGTGACGCCACCTGGCGAGGCGGCTGGTTCGGCCCTGCATCTCGTCCGCGAGGGGCGTGTCGACGGCGTCATCCTCAGCGTCGGCGAACTCGATGCCGGACACCGCCGCGGCATCGAGGAGATCACCCACCTCCAGACACCGGTCGTCCTGCTGCAGCAGGACCCCGTCCTGCCACGCGTCCACACCGTCTCAGCCAATGACGCGCGCGGAGCCGCTGGGGCGGTGCGGCAGCTCGTCGCGCTGGGACATCGCAGATTCGCCTGGCTGGGTGCGGATCCGCAGTGGCCCGGCCCTCGCCGGCGTCGCAACGGCGTCCGCACCGCGTGCCGCGAGGCCGGCGTCGACCTGGTGGAGTGGGAGGCCGCCGCCTACACCGTCGCCGATGCGCGCACGGCCATCGCCGGACGCCTGACCGGCCGGAGGGCCCCGACCGCCGTGGTCGCCGCCAACGACCTGGTCGCACTCGGCGTCGTGCAGCAGGCCGAAGCCGAGAAGCGGCGGGTTCCCGGGGACGTGTCGGTGGTCGGCTTCAACGACTTCGACTTCGCCAGCTGGGTACGCCCGGCGATCACGACCGTGCGCCTGCCCGGAGCCCGGATGGCCGCGAGGGGTTTCGACCTGATCCGGGAGTCGCTGGACGACCCGGGCCGTCCCGCCGAAGCGGTGTCGTTCGAGGTCGAGTTGGTGATCCGCGAGACGACGGCGGCCGTGAGAGGCGCGCAGTCGTGATCTCGGTGGTCGTGACCGGTGCGGCGCACGGCCTTGGTGCCGCGACCGTCGCGGCGCTCGCGGGGCCGGACGTGCATGTGGTGGCGACGGACATCGACGGTGACGGCCTTGACCGCCTCGCCGGCGAGATCGGCGTACCGATCGACACCGTGGTGGGCGGTGTCGAGGATCCCGCCTCCCACGAGCGGGCCGCCGAACGTGCCGAACGCACCGCGCCTCTTACCTGGTGGGTGAACAACGCGGGAATCGACTACCAGGCCGCTGCCCACGAGGTGGAGCCCGAGGCGCTGGAGCGTGCGCTCAGGGTCCTGCAGTTCGGCCCGATGATGGGCACGTGCACGGCGGTACGCCGGATGCTGCCACGGCGCCGTGGTGCGATCGTCAACGTCTCGTCGATCCAGGCGTTCGCGCTGTGGCCACGCTACTTCGCCTACGGTGCCGCCAAGGCCGCGATCGTCGCGATGTCGCGAAGCGTGGCGGTGGACTATGCGCCGTACGGCATCCGCTGCAACTCCGTCCTCCCGGGCTCGATCGACACCCCCATGCTCCATGCGACCTTCGCACCTGGGGAGGATCGGACGGATGCCCTGCGGCGCGAGGGCGAGATCTCCCCGATGGGCCGCGTCGCAAGCCCGCACGAGGTGGCGGCCGTGGTGGCGTTCCTCCTGTCCGACCAGGCGTCGTACGTCAGTGGCGCGGAGATCGTCGTCGACGGGGCGACGACCGCGCGCGGATTCCCCAGTCCACCCATCCCGCTGTGAGGGGCCGGCCGGACTCGGTGTCGAACAGAACGGTCCCGAAGACTTCTCCGTGGTGGCCGCCAGCCAGCAGGTCGCGCGGGCGACCTCCTGGCGCAGTAACGCCGAGGCGGCAGAACTCTGGGTCTTCACCGAGCGGGACCATCGAGGCCGCGGGTACGGCCAGGCCGTCGCCACCGCGTGGGCGGCCGACGTCCTGGCCGCGAAGAAGATCACGTTCTACAGCCGCCTGCGCGACAACCGCGCCTCGCGGCGGCTGGCCGCCAAGGTGAGCGCCGTGCACCTCTTCGACCTGGTCAACCTGACCTCCGCTGTCGGCGGCGTCGCGTGGTGACCGGCCGGCCTCAGAGCTGCTGAGTGAGGTTGATCGGGTTGCCATCCGGGTCGGTGATGTGGGCGACTCGATGGCCCCACGGCATGTCTTTGGCCTTGCCGTGCACCTTCCCTCCCGCCGGCTTCACCCGCGGCAGCAGAGCGTCGACGTTCTCGACGAACACGGCCACAACGATCCGGCCTGGCACGGTGTCTGCTCCCCCCTTGGGGTTGACCAGGCTCAGGCTGGCACTGCCGAGCCGGAGTGTCACGAAGAACGGCCCCTCCTTGCCCGGCACACGCATGTCCTCCTCGGCGCCGAACAGGTCGGCGTAGAAGGAGCTCAACCGCTCGATGTCGTGGGTACACAGGATCGGCTGGATAGCGAACCCGCTTGGCTGACTGCTCATATCGCGCTCGATCTCCGTTCGTGGTCGGCTGCTCATTCGGCGGCAAGCGGAATCTCGCCGCCGGTCTTGCTGTAACCGAGCGCTTCGACAATCAGCCCGTCCCGAATCCGCATCAGGTTCACGCCTCGCACCGAATCCGCAGGGCCGTCTCCGAAGCGGTAGCGCCAGCGGATCGTCGCCTGGTCGCCCGAGACCGCGATGTCTTCGGTCTCGAACTGTGTGCTGCGATCCTCGGCCAGCGCCTTCCAGAAGGTCAGGCACGCCTCGCGGCCCTCAGTGCGAGCGCCGTCAGGCGCCGGCTGGATGGCCTCCATGACGCAGTCCTCGGCGATCAGATCGCCCAGTGCGCTGGAGTCGTGGTTGACGAATGCGTCGTTGAAGCGGTCGATGATCTCTGCTGTGGTGCGCTGGGTCATGTCGACTCCCTCGGTCAGTTCTAGATAGAACGGTCGGTCTATCGCCACCATACCGACCGATGGATCTACTCGCAACCCCGTAGCGCACTGACGCTCATGGACACCCGCACCGCGAGTCGCCCGCGTGACGGGGCAGCATGCAGCTGACGTGGGCCTGTCAGGACACCAGCGCTCTTGCTGTGCGTATCAATCGCAAGTTTGTTCGATAGCATGCTTCGCATGCCTCGCCGCCGCGAGACGCGGCCAGTCGTCCCGGCGCGGCCGGTCCTCGTCCGTGACAAGGGCGTGTGGACGGGCCGCCTGCACGCGTGGGAGCGGCGGGACGGGATCTGGCACGGCCACGTCCGCTGGCAGACCGAGCACGCGGAGCGCAGGTCGGTCGTCCCCGCGTCGAGGCTCCGTCCCTTCCAGCCTCGCTGGGTCGAGGTGGTAATCCTCGGGGACTGGTACCCCGGCCAGCTCGTTGGCTGGCGCCGTCGGCCGGGATACCACTGGGAGGGCTGTGTCCAGACCTGGGAGCGTTCGGGATCGCAAGCGCCGCCGGAGTGGTTCGGGTCCGGCGAGATCCGGATCGCGGACCGGACCGCCGGCGGTTCCGAGGACGCCTTCTGACGCGACGCAGGTGCGTCTGCGGAGCAGGCGTACGGGCATCACGTCACGGCCGAGAACCCGTTGAATGCCACGAACTCGACGAACCAGGAGGCCAACGGCACCATCGGATCGAACGCCCCGCGCACGCGGTCGACGACCTCGGCCGTGTGCAGCCAGGCGCCGGCACCGAGGTCGAGCTGGGCGAACAGCGACCGCGACCTGAGCAGGTCGGCACGGGGATGCTCGGACGGAAAGCCGCGCGGCACCTTCCTCGTGCTCTGTCGCGCGACCGCGTAGCCCGAACGGTCGAGCTCGGCGACGAGTTCTGCCAACTCGGTCCCGGTGTGCTCGGCCGCGACCGCCGAACGATAGCGGGGCAACTGGTCGCTGGCCGCACCGGTCCAGCCACCCTCGACGCGCAGGCCGTCGAGATCGAAACGAACGGACATGCGCACGCGCCGCGCGATCCACACCGTGCCGTCGGTGCACTGCCACTGCCGAGGGCTCGCGCCTGGACCGAGGCCGGAAATGTAAGCCCGGTTGAATCCGCCCACCACGCCGAGTGCCTCGCAGAGTCGCTCCATCGGCTGGCGAACCAGGCGCTCGTGCTCGGCGCGACAGCGTTCCAGATCGCGGGGAGACGGGTCACCCTCCAGCCGTAGCAACGTGTCGTAAGCGGACTCGGGCCAACCCGGGACGTCACCCTCCACCCCGCCACCCTCGCAGACCCCGCCGACAGCATCCGCTGGACTCCGCCGAAGCCCAGCCCCTGCCGCTACGACAGCTGGGCCTCCCACTCCTGCCTGGCCGAGTCCAGAAAGGGCACGCTGCGCTGGGCGAACGGGCTGGGAAGCGTGCACAGGTGCGCCCGTACGACATCGAGGAAGGTGTCGCGCCCCTC
The DNA here is from genome assembly GCA_963721745.1 of uncultured Actinomycetota bacterium. Classification (GTDB taxonomy): domain Bacteria; phylum Actinomycetota; class Actinomycetes; order Propionibacteriales; family Actinopolymorphaceae; genus Thermasporomyces. The sequence goes on from CAVRKO010000015.1 coordinate 1,027,019, forward strand.
CACGCCGTACCCGTCGCAGAACTCCCGAAGTCGCGGCCCACGCGGCTCCGGTGGACGACCGACCCGCCTGCAGTCGTCGTCGGTGTAGAGGGGAACGAAGGTCCAGGCGGCGTGGGCCACGTCGGCCAGCAGGGGTGCGGGTCCGGCGAGGTCCCAGTCGATGAAGGCGACCGGTCTGCCCTCGACGTAGATCGTGTTGTACGGCGCCAGGTCGTTGTGACAGATGGTCGCCGCGGCGCCTACACCGACACCGAGACCGGGCGGAGGTTCCTTGTGCCAGCTGGCATCGGCCGGCGGCCGGAATCCCTCGACAGCCTGGTGGAACTGGCGGATCAGACTGCCCACCGCCCGCAGGGTTCGCGGCTCGTGCGGGACATGCCGACCTTCCACGCCGTCGACGAAGGTCAGCACCTCACGTCCCTTGTCGTCGATGCCCAGCACGCGCGGCGATCCCTCGAAGCCGACGCCCTCCAAATGTCGAAGCAGGGCGTGTACGGCCGGTGTCGAGGCTGCGACCGGCCGGCGGACCGTTGTGCCGACCCGCCAGATCTCGCGACCGCTTGCCAACCGTTCCGCCTGCACGCTTCGGACTCCTCGGATCGCTCAGCCCGCGCCTGCGCCGCGAAGGAGTTCGTCAACGGCTTCGTTGCCGGTGGGGAAACCGATGTTCTCGGTCCTGGCGCCCGCGGCGAGCAGGCGTTCGACGACCGGCAATGCGCGGGCCTGCCCGCCGTTGCTCGCCACCCAGACGGTGCATCCCAGCACGGTGGAGTCGTGGTTCCGGTCGCGGGCCTCGAGAGGAGCGCCACGCTCCAGCAGCAGGTCCACCAGGTCGAGGTGCCCTTCCATCGCGGCCCAGTGCAGGGCGGTGAAACCGTGCGGTCCGCGCGCGCTCAGGTCCACCCGCTGCGACAGGAAGTCCACGATTCCTCTCCGACCCAGCCAGGCGGCAAGGACGAGGGCCCACTCGACGTTGGAGCGCGGACTCGGCATCCACCGTGCGTTCGAACGGATGACTGGGGCGTCCGGTCGCAGATCGCCGTCGTCGTCGACGTAGCTCCGGACCTGCTCCTCCCTGTCCATGCCCGCTGCCGTCACGACGTTGTCCACCCGAGCGCCGCGGCGAACGAGCGCCTCCGCCGCCGGCACGTAACCGAAGATGAGAGCGGTGAGGAGGGGGCCGCCGTCATCGTCGGGCCCGTCGACCGCGGCACCGAAGTCGACCAGCTTGTCGGCCAGGGCAGCCTGCAGACCGGCCTCGGCCGGGTGGGTGCTGGAGACCAGGAGACCCATCGTGGTGGCGTCCCCGTTGTACATGGACGCCGTGGCGTCGGGCTCAGAACCCTGCCGCAGCAGGAGATCCGCGATCTCCACCGCGTTGGGTGGTGTCTTCTGCCGGTAGTTCTCCACGCCGTTGGCGGCCACGTAGTGCAGCAGGGTGGCCCCGTGCACGCGGTTCGAGCGTTCGCGGACGAGTCCGGGCCGGCTACGGAGCAGCGCCGTCAGCGTCGAGAGGTCGCCGGTCACGATGGCGTCGACGGCCGCTTCGTACTGCCCCGCCGCGCCGTGCTCGAGCCCGCGGAGATGGGTGGAGAACCTCGGCCAGCTCGTGAAGCCGTACTCCCGCGCGATCGTGAACTGGGCATCGGTGAGAGTGCAGGTCGGAGTGGCCGAACCGGGCGTTGTCGCACCGGAACTCGTACGTTCACGGTCGACTCGACGGATCGCTTCGGGATCACCAGCTCGGCAGGCTTTCACCAGATCCTTTGCCTGCTTCTTGTACTGCTCGAGACTGGGGTGCGGCGGGAGTGGCCGCGCATCGATGGCATCCATACGAACCTCTTTCGTACGTCGCCTGGAGTCCGCCCGAGTCAGGCTGAAAGAAGGTTCGTCACCTTCACACAACTGAAGAGGTTGGGCACGGCCCTTTCCGCGGACTGGATGCGCCCCTAGCGCTGGTCGGCACCATACCGCCGCCCCCACGCCGGGGCAACAAGGACCGATAGGGGACATCGCAGGCCTACGGAGCCAGGCGCCGGGTGTGGACACCTGGCTAGGCTGCCGGCGTGGCCGACGACTTCGATCCCGTGGCGCACAACCGGGTCGCGTGGGATCGCGAGGTGGACAACGACAACGAGTGGACCCGTCCGGTCGGGCCCGAGGTCATCGCGCGGGCGCGGACCGGCGAGTGGTCGGTGGTGTTGATCGGGTACGAACCCACACCGCGTGACTGGTTCCCGTCCGACCTCACCGGCGTCCCCGTGCTCTGCCTGGCCTCCGGCGGCGGCCAGCAGGGGCCTGTGTTGGCGGCGGCCGGCGCCGACGTCACCGTGTTCGACAACTCGCCGCGCCAACTCGCCCGCGACCGCGAGGTGGCCGAGCGCGAGGGCCTCGTCCTGCGCACCGTCCTCGGCGACATGCGTGACCTGGGTGAGTTTGCCGACGCCAGCTTCGATGTCGTCTTCAACCCGGTGTCGAACGTGTTCTGCCCGGACCTCGCTCCCGTGTGGCGCGAGGCGTTCCGCGTGCTCCGGCCGGGTGGCACGTTGCTGACCGGGTTCATGAACCCCGACCTGTTCGTCTTCGACATGGTGGCCATGGACGAACGCAACGAGCTCGTCGTGCGGCACCCGCTGCCGTTCTCGAGCCTCGACCTGTCCGAGGCCGACCGGATACGGACGTTCGGGAACGGGCCGATCCACTACAGCCACTCGCTCACGACGCAGCTCGGCGGCCAGCTGGCGGCGGGCTTCGCCCTCACGCACCTGGTCGAGGCGCCGCACCACGCGGATCTCACCGCGACGTACCTGCCGGGCTACATCGCCACCCGTGCCGTCAAGCCGAGGGGGTAGATCGCCATGCACATCGATCTCGAAGGACGTGTCGCGCTGGTGACGGGAGCCGGTCGCGGCATCGGGCGTGACCTGGTCCTGCGCCTTGCCCACGAAGGGGTTGCCCCGGTCGCCCTCGACGTCGACGAGCAGCGGCTCGAGGCGTTGGCCGGGGAGCTCGCGGCGCTGGGCGTTCCGTCCAGCCAGTTCGGCTGCGACGTCACCGACGGCGAACGCGTTCCACAGGTGGTCGACGAGATCGTACGCCGGCACGGCCGCATCGACATCCTGATCAACAACGCGGGCGTGACGGCGCCGGGACCGGTCGACACGCTTCCGGAGGAGCGCTGGCGTGCCTGCCAGGACATCAACGTGACCGGCACGTTCCTCATGTGCCAGGCGGTCGTCCCGGTGATGAAACGCCAGCATTCGGGCCGGATCATCAACGCGTCCTCGTTCGCCGCGATCGTGCCGACCGTGGCCCATGCCGCCTACGCCGCGTCGAAGGCCGCCGTCGCGCACTTCACGCGGGCGCTTGCCGGCGAGCTCGGGCCGTGGAACATCACGGCGAACGCGTACGCACCAGGCATGATCCCCACCGAGATGAACCACTTCGCCGAACGCCCGCAGGACGAGCAGGACCGGCTCAAGGACCTGCTGACGATCCGACGGTGGGGGTCGTCGGAGGACATCGCCCACCTGGTCTGCTTCCTCGCGTCGGACCAGGCCGCCTACATCACCGGCACGCTCATCGACGTCAGCGGCGGCAAGCTGGCCACGCAGGTGCCGCGGGTGGCGTACGACCGCGCGGCCGCCGCCACCGACTGACGTCCACACCCAGGCCCGACGGGACGTCCGTCGGTCAGCCCCACGGCTGCCCGGACCCTACGGCGATCATGCGGTCGAGCACGTTCCGGGTGATCCGGCGAACCCGGTCGTCGCCACCGCCGAAGTCGAGGTGGGGCGGATTCATGAACGCCGGAGGAGCCGCCAACAGCTTGGTCCACCAGCAGGTCGCGGCGTTGAAGACGAGGTTTCCCTTCTCCGCCGGGTAGATCGTCGCGGCATAGCGCCCGTCCCCCGGCTCCCCGTTGTAACCCGTCACCGCGCCCTCGGCGAGCACGACCAGGTCCTTGTGACCGGCGGCGAGCGGCGGCCCGTGGTACTCCCATCCCACGAGCTGGGAGATGCCGTCACCTCGCCTCATGTCGGTCCCCTCGAACACCCAGTGGTCGGGAGCGGTGCAGGTCCAGTCGGCCAGCCCGACGCCGTGCGAGGTCGACCCCATCAGGTCCGCCTCGCCGAAACCGCGATCGACCAACCGCATTCCGCGCTCGGGGCGGCCGTCGCTGCCGGGGAGCAGCTCGATCCGTCCCGACACGGAGTTGCCACCCAGGAAGGCGAGACTGACCCCGGCATCGCGTGCCCGAGTGACGTTGTCGAACTGCTGCTGCGTCCAGTACTCGTCGTGGCCCACCGACAGGAACGCCTTGCCCCGCAGGAGTCCGGGCCCGTCCGCATGCGTGTCGTGACAGGAGAGGTAGCTCACGTCGTAGCCCTCCTTCTCCAGCCAGAAGGCCAGCGGGAACTCCGTCATGAGGAACTCCCCCGACCCGTTGGTGAGCGGCTCGAAGCCGGCCGGAAAACCGTTCCAGTAAAGGCCGTACGGTCGATCGAAACCGGCGTCGTAGCTGTCGTCGTCGCCAACGCCCCACGGCGTCCGCGGCGTGTCGTACAGCGAACGCCACTGTGGCCAGCGGTTGTAGGCGATCCAGGTGAAGTCGGAGACCTGGACCAGCACGTCGGCCGGGCGGTCGTCTCGTACGACGAAGATGACGTACGCCTCCGACTCGGTGCTCCGCCACGTGCTGAGCTTGCCGAGGTAGACGCCGCTCACCCAGTCCGCCGGGACCTCCAGGCTCAGCGACACGTCCCACCGACACTCGACGCGGTGGTTCACGCCGTCGGCGGGCATCGGCTGCGGTGTCGCCCTGACGTGTCCGCCGTCCAGAGGGCTGATCCTCCTGACCAGCCGGCCGCCCTTGCCGCCGTAGTAGCCCATCCGGAAGATGTCCAGCTGGAACGGGTCGGCGGGATCGGCGCTGACGTGGAACGTCAACGTCTCGCCGGCGCGGACGCTGAGCTGGGACACGTACCCCTGGATCTCCGTGCGGACCTGCCAGCCGGAGTCGTAGGGCTCGTGCTCCCGGCGGGCGACCTTGGTCAGGATCCAGTCGGTCGTGCCGGGCCTGGCGTTCTCCGCGCGGATGACGTCGGCTCCGGTCACGGCAGCGCCACCTCGTCGAACGGTGCGACGGAGCGGACCTCGCGCGGGGTTCGTCCGGTGTGCCGGCGGAAAACGGTCGCGAAGTGCTGCGGGGAGGAGAACCCCAGGTCGGCGGCGATCGTGGTGATGCTGCGGTCGGTCTCGGTGAGGAGCATCTCGCCTCTCCTGATGCGCAGGATGGTCTGGTAGCGGGCCGGGCTGACACCCACCTGTCTGGTGTACAGCTGGGTGAGGTACGTCGGCGACAGGCCGACCTGGGAGGCGAGATCGGCGAGCGGGATCGAGTCGGCGTAGCGGGCGTCGATCAGCCTGCGGGCATGGGCGACCGCCGGGTGCAGGTGGCCGTGCCGCTGTCCGTTGGTGGCCAGCAGGCGGGTGATCTCGACCAGCAGGTGCTGCGCCGCCAGGGTCAGTCCACGGGAGCGGAGCTCCTGCGCCGTCGTGACCTCCCGCAGGAAGGCCTCGAACGGCGCGAGGACGCCGTGCGCTCCCGCGAGGTGGCAGGGCAGCCGCCCCTGCCAGTGCGCCGCCACGTCGGGCAGGTCACGCAGGAGGAGGGGTACGTCGAGGGCGGCGAACACGAACGACCACGACCGGGCCGCCGGCCGGACCATCTGGTGCCGGGTGCCCGGCGGGACCGCCAGCAGGCCGCACCTCTCCACGTCGTACTCGCGCTCACCCACCCGCCACGACGTCGGCGGCCCGTCGGTCTGGAGGTAGAACTCCCACACCTGGTGGACGTGTGACCCGATGATCCAGGACGTCGGCGCCCGCTGGTCGCCGGCATGCCGGAGCCCGGCGACCCCGGAACGGTCGAGGTAGGCGTGGAAGCCGGCGTCGATGCCCTTCGGCGTGATGAACGAGGAGTCGGGGTCCATCCGAAGATTGTGTACGTCTTGGCCCGGCTTGTGAACGCCCCCGCCGAGCCCGCGTGACTAGCGTGCGTCGCATGACCTCGCTGGCGGAATACGCGCACGTGCTGCCGACCGACGCCGACGTGGAGTTCTACCGTCGGCACGGCTACTGGATCTCCGGGCAGATCGTCCCGGACGAGATCCTCCTGACCGCCGAACGCGGCATGCTGCGCACGTACGCCGCCGACTACGACCGGCTGCTGCCGGACGGCGAGCCGGTCCGTGGCTGGCGGCCCGAGCACGGCGACGTCCTGCGTAAGAACGACTACACCTCGCTCGCGATCGACGAGCTCGCCGCCCTTGTCACCCACCCCCTCATCGCTGCCTGCGCCGCCCGGCTCGCGGGCGTCGAGGAGATCCGGCTCTGGCACGACCAGCTGCTCTACAAGCCGCCGGAGGACAGCCAGGCCGAAGGCGGTCGGGTGAACGTCGGCTGGCACACCGACCGGCAGTACTGGCGGACCTGCGCGAGTGCCGAGATGCTCACGGCCTGGGTGCCGTTCCACGACGTCGGTGAACGGGAAGGCGCGGTGTCGTTCGTCGACGGCAGCCACCGCTGGCCGGAGGACGTCGTGCTCGACTTCTTCGACCCCGACCTGTCCACCCTCGACCGGATCCGGGCCGACCACGAGGTCGAGATCGTCGTGGCGGAGATCCCGCGCGGAGCAGCCAGCTTCCACCACTGCCGGACCATCCACGGCAGCGGGCCCAACCTGAGCGGGCAGCCACGCCGGTCGATCGCGGTCCACCTGCAGCCCGGTGACAACCACTTCGTGAAGCACCAGAGGGCGGACGGCGAGTTCGCCCGCCACGGCAACGACGCGCTGGTCCGGCGTACCGCTGGTGGCGACCCCGACTACACCGATCCCGCCGTCTGTACTCCCCTGTGGCCACCGAGGGGATAGCGGACGCCGACGTCGGCACCGCCGTCCGAGCAGATCCCGAAGCCAGCGAAGGAGCGCCATCCATGACGAGGCAGAGAACGCTCGACCGGCGCCGGTTCCTCTGGGGAGCGGCCGCGGCGAGCGTCGCCACGCTGGCCGCCTGCTCGCCGGCAGCCAAGGAGAACCCGTCCACCCGCAGCGCCGGCGGTGGTGGGGCCGGAACCGTACGCCGCAAGGGCTCTGCCACCAAGGCGCTCCCGCAGCCGAGGACGTTCGCCGAGGCGCCGGCATTGGCGACGCAGGTGAAGGCGAAGCAGCTGCCCCCTGTCAAGGACAGGTTGCCTGCCCACCCGTACGTCGTTCCCCACCGGTGGGTGGGCGCCGGCAAGTACGGCGGCACGCTCCGGATGCTGACCTCGGACACGACGTCGGTCACCCACAAGGAGTACATGTACGGCCACTCCATCCTGCGCTGGCTGAACGACGGCCGCGATGTCGGCCCGGGCCTCGCCGAGAGTTGGGAGACCAACGACGAGGCGACCGAGTGGACGTTCCACTTCCGCAGTGGCCTGCGGTGGTCGGACGGCAAGCCGTGGTCGACGAAGGACATCATGTTCTGGTGGCAGGACATGGTGTTGAACGAGGACCATCCCGAGAGCCCGCCGGACGAGGCGAAGTCCAGCAACGGCACGCTGATGAAGCTGACCGCACCGGACGACGACACGCTCGTCATGACGTACGACTCACCCGCGCCGCTCACGCCGTTCCACCTTGCCCGGTGGGTGAACGGAGGCGTCGGGCCGGCCTGGATGGCGCCCAAGCACTACCTCGCACAGTTCCACCCCACCTACAACAAGCAGGTCGGTAAGGACTGGGCGACCGAGCGCGGCGACTTCGACGCCAAGCGGGACTGGGCGATCAACGCCGACTGCCCCACGATGACCGGCTGGCGGCTCGCCACCTACCGCGAGGGCACCAACCTCACCCTCGAACGCAACCCCTACTACTGGTGCGTGGACGCGCAGGGACATCAGCTCCCGTTCATCGACACGCTGGAGCTCGCGGCCGTCGAGGACCCCGAGGTCGCGAAGCTGCAGATGCGCGAGGGCAAGGTCGACTACGTCCACGGCCCGTTCGCCTCGCTGACCCTTCGCGACGTGTCGGGACTGAAGCAGTCCGCGAAGCGGAGTGCCCTGGACGTCGTGCTCTGGGACGGCGGATCGGGCACCGGTTCGATCTTCTTCTTCGACTACGACTACCGCGAACCCGCCGTGCGCGAGCTGATCCGCAAGCCGGCGTTCCGGCAGGCGTTGTCGCTCGCCGTCGACCGCGACGAGATGCAGAAGGCGTTGTACTTCGGCACGGGTACGCAGACCACGGGCACCTACAGCCCGAAGGCGCTCGACTTCACCGTCGACGCACAGGCGCGCTCGGCGTACGCGTCCTGGCGGGACAGCTACCGCAAGCACGATCCCGCGAAGGCCAAGACCATGCTCGACGACCTCGGAGTCGTGGACGCCGACGGCGACGGCGTACGCGAACTTCCGGGCGGCGGCCGGCTCGTCGTGCGGCTCGACTATCCCGCGGACGCGAGCGAGGAACACCTGCAGAAGAACAACCTGCTCGTCCGCGACTGGAAGGCCATCGGCATCGAGGCCAAGCAGAACCCCGTGCCGCCGGCGGCCTGGGCCGTGCAGTGGCAGGCCGGCGAGCTGATGAGCACGACCGCCTGGGAGAACGGCGGCGGGATCCACGAGATCCTCGTCGAGCCGCAGGTGCTGGTGCCGCTGTCGGGGTTCGCCGACTGGTGGGCACCGATGCACGCCAACTTCCACGCGCTCCGGGGTACGCCGGAAGCCCAGAAGGTGAAGGGCACCGACCCCTACAAGCGGACGCCACCGAGCATCGAACCCGAACCCGGCGGACCGATCGAGCGGCTGTGGGACCTGCATGACCGGGCGAAGGCGGAACCCGACGCCGTACGCCGGTACAAGCTCGTGTGGGAGATGGTGAAGATCCACGTCGAGGACGGGCCGTTCTTCATGGGTACGGTCGCCAACACGCCGTACCCGATGCTGTTCCACCGCGACCTGCGGAACTTCCCGAAGGCGGAGAACCTCGCGCTCGACGGGTTCGCGGGGCCGTGGAGCCATCCCACGCCCGCGGTGTACGACCCGGAGACGTGGTTCTGGACCAACCCCGACCAGCACCCGGCCTGACCCGGGCGGCCCGCGTCATCCGACCTCGGAGTCCTCCGGCCCGCATCGCGCCAGCTCGGCCAGGACGTCGAGCGCCGACGCCAGGGTGTCCAGCGGCGGGGAGGCGAGGGCGAGCCGGACGGCGTTGGGTACGTGTCCCGGTGACACGGTGAACGACCCCGCCGGCGAGACGGCGATGCCGCGACGCGCGGCGGCCGCCACGAACGTGTCGGCCCGCCAGGGTTCGGGCAGCTCCCACCAGCAGTGGTACGCGTGGGGGTCGGCGCGGAGGTCGAAGCCGGCGAGCCGTTCCGCGGCAAGCTGCTGGCGGGTGGCGGCGTCAGTGCGTTTGGCCGCGGCGATGGCGGCCGCGGTCCCGTCGGTCATCCAGGCGGTCGCGGCGTCGAGTGCGAACCCGGACGCCATCCAGGTCCCCGCGCGCAGGGCGGAAGCGACCTCGGGACCGATCGTCCGGGGTGCGACCACGAAACCGAGGGTCAGTCCCGGCGCGATCCGCTTCGAGAGGCTGTCGACGACGACCACGTGGTCGGGTGCGAGTGCGGCGAGCGGCGGCAGGTCCTCGCGCAGGAAGCCGTAGATCGAGTCCTCGATCGCCAGCGTGCCGCCGCGCCGCAGCCGGTCCGCGAGCGCCTCGCGCCGCTGCTCCGGCATCGTCACCCCCAGGGGGTTGTGCAACGCCGGCTGCAGGTAGATCGCCCGCAGCGGCGGCCCGTCGTCGAGCGCCTCCGGCAGCACGCCCGCCTCGTCCATGGCGAGGGGTACGAGTGTGACGCCGAGGCGGGAGGCGATGCCCTTCACGACGGGGTACGTGAGGCGCTCGACACCGAGCCGTTCGCCGGGCGGGACCAGCGCGGCGACCGCGGCGGCGATCGCCTGCCGGCCACTGCCCGCAAAGAGCAGGTCCTGCGGATCCGGCGTCCACCCGCCCCGCGCGAGGAGCGCCGCACCCGCGTCTCTGGCCGCGGCGGTTCCCGATGCTCCGGTCGGACGCAGCGTCGCGGCCAGCCGCTCGGGACGTACCAGTCGCGCGAGACTCCGGGAGAGGAGAGCGGCCTGCTCGGGAAGGACCGGAAAGTTCAGCTCCAGGTCGACCCGCCCTGACGCGGCCGGCTCGGCGAGCGCGGGCTCGACCGGACCGGCGGCAGCGCGTACGAACGTCCCGCGGCCGACCTCGCCCACGGCGAGTCCCCTGCGGACGAGCTCGCCGTACACCCGGGCGGCGGTCGAACTGGCGATCCCGCGGTCCCGCGCGAACCAGCGCTGCGGCGGGAGCCGGTCTCCTGGCCGTAGCCGACCCGCGGCGACGTCGGCCGCGAGCTGGTCGGCAATCGCCCGGTAGTCGTCCATCGCACGCACCACCCAGAGAGAATTGCTCCGAGAACATTTTCGCTATTGAACCGAGAGATTGCCCCTCATAGCATCGACATGTCAAGGCAGAGCAACAGTCAGAGCAACAAGGAGAGGACCACAGCAATGAGCACGGTGTCCCTCGACGGGATCGCCTTCGGCTACACCGACGTCGGCGACGGAGACCCCGTCGTCCTGGTCCACGGCCATCCCTTCGACCGGTCGATGTGGGACCCACAGGTCGCCCACCTCGCCGCTGCTGGCTGGCGCGTGATCGTCCCGGACCTCCGCGGGTACGGCGAGTCCACGATCGTTCCCACGCCCGGGCGGAGCCTGACCACGCTGGAGACGTTCGCCCGCGACGTCGCGGCCCTGCTCGACCACCTGGGCATCGGTCACCACGTCCTCGGCGGCCTCTCCATGGGCGGCCAGATCGTCATGGAGTACTACCGGCTGTTCCCCGGCCGGGTCCGGGCGCTTCTGCTCGCCGACACGTTCGCGGCCGCGGAGACCGACCAGGGCAGGAAGGTACGCAACGACACGGCGGACCGGCTGCTCCGTGAGGGGATGGAGCCGTTCGCCACCGAGGTGCTCCCGAGGATGATCGCGCCCCGGTCCATCGCGTCACGGCCGGACGTGGCCGCGCACGTCCTCGGGATGATGCGGCGGACCGCCCCCGAGGGAGCTGCCGCCGCCCTGCGCGGGCGGGCCGAGCGTCGCGACTACGTGGGCCTGCTCCCGCAGGTCGCGGTGCCCACGTTGGTGGTGGTCGGCAGCGAGGACGACTTCACGCCCGTCAGCGACGCCGAACTGCTCCACGACCGGATTCCTGGCTCGGTGCTCGAGATCATCGACGGGACGGGGCACATGCCGAACCTCGAACGCGCGGCGGAGTTCGACGCCGCCCTCGACGCCTTCCTCGACTCCCTTCCGGCGCTAGCACCGGTACGTGCGCCGGCGCCTGGCAGCGGGAGCGCCCGGTGAGCGAACGCCACACACACTGTCTTCGTCACCGGAGCGAGCAGGGCCAGGTGATCGATTCGGTTCGATCGGCATGGTCGGAGGAACGGAGTTCTCCGACGTACGTTCCAAGGGCGACGCGGAGAGATCGGCCGGCGTTTATGTGGGTACTAATCCCCTGACGGCGGAGGACGTCGCCGACTCGGTGCTGTGGGCGGCCCACCAGCCGGGCCACGTCAATGTCACCACGATCGAGCGCACGCCCGTCGCCCAGAGGTTCGCCGCCCTCAGGTCCACCGCCAGCAGCAGGTCCACCGCCAGCAGCAGGTCCACCGCCAGCAGCAGGTCCACCGCCAGCAGTAGGTCCATCGCAGCAGTAGGTCCATCGCCAGCAATGACGTCCGCCGCTCCGGCGGGCGGGACAACCCTTGGGTGGTAATCCTCGTGAGCAACGCAGACGCCGACCGAAACCCCGCCACGGTGCAACGGCCGGGCTTCCCGCCCGTACCCGTACCCCCTCTCGACGGCGAACTGCTGGTCGACGACGCCACCCGGTCGGCAGCCGCCGACGACTACGGCCATCTGGTCGAGCGGCTGCCGACGGCCGTCCTTCGGCCCGGATCCGTCGACGACATCGCCACGATGGTCCGGTGGGCGTCGGAGAACGGGTGGACGATCGCCGCGCGCGGGCTGGGCCACTCGATCTACGGCCGCTCGCAGGCCGAGGGCGGCATCGTCGTCGACATGACGACTCTCGGGGACGTCCGTCGGGTCGGTGACGACTACGTGGTCGTCGATGCCGGCGCCACCTGGCGTGCGGTCGTCGACGCCACGCTGCCCCGTCGCCGTACCCCTCCGGTGCTCACCAACTTCCTCGACCTCTCGGTGGGCGGGACCCTCGCGGTCGGCGGCATCGGCGGGACGACCCACCGGCACGGCATGCAGACCGACAACGTGCGCGAGCTCGAGGTGGTCACCGGCGAAGGCAAGGTCGTGACCTGTTCCCCGGACGAGAACTCCGACCTCTTCGACTGCGTCCGCGCGGGCCTCGGCCAGTACGCCCTGATCACCCGGGCGACACTCAAGCTGGTCGCCGCGCCGGAACGCGCCCGCAGGTACACCCTCACGTACCCGGATCTCGAGCGCCTCGCGGCCGACCAGCGCCTCCTCCTGCGCCGTGGCCGGGTGGACCACCTGCAGGGCTCGGTCCTCGCCGACGGTGCCGGCTGGCGTTACCAGCTGGAGATGGTGCTCTTCCACCCCTCGAACGACGGTGCGAACGATGCCGAGGTGCTCTCCGGCCTGACCGACCAGCGGTCGCAGGCGCAGATCGACGACGTCTCCTACCGCGAGTACCTCGAAGCCTTCGACGGCTTCGAGCAGCTCCTGCGCTCGACCGGGGAGTGGGCGGCTCCGCATCCGTGGTGGCTGAGCTTCCTGCCGGACTCGACCGCCGAACAGGTGGCCCGCGGAACGATCCAGGACCTGCACGCCGACGATCTCGGTGCGCACGGCCGGGTCACCTTCTATCCCATGACCACGGGCGTGATCTCGACACCGTTCCTGCGGGTTCCGGACGAGGAGATCGTGTTCCCGTTCAACCTCGTCCGGTTCGCGCCGACCGGCGACGCCGCCGCCGTCGAGCGTCTGCTCGCGCAGAACGACGCGTTCTACCGCCGTGCCCGCGCCGCCGGTGGGGTCGTCTATCCCGTGAGTGCGTTTCCGCTCACGCCCGCTGACTGGGAGGAGCACTTCGGCTCGCTGTGGCCGGAGCTCGTCGCGGCGAAGGAACGGTTCGACCCGTCGAACTGCCTCACGCCCGGTTACGAGCTGTTCCCGCGTCCCGCGGCTCACTCGTAGGACGGGCGCCGCCCTGGGTGGCGTCCCCGGGTGCCGCCGCGGCGGCCCGCGGGTAGCACGCTCCTGGCTGCAGCTCAGGACGCTGGCCGCTGCCAGGCATCCCGCCAGGTCGGGTGGGCCGGAGTCCATCCCAGCGACCTCGCTCGTGCGTTGCTGGCGCCCCGCCCCTCGGTCAGGGAGGTGATCGACGACACGGTGCCGCCGGCGTGCTCGACGAGTCGCGGTGCCCACTCGTCCACGTGCGTCGACGCGTCGTCGACGATGTTGACGAGGCCGGGTGGCCAGGTCAGCGCGGCCACGGTGGCGTCGGCGGCATCGTCGACATGGACGAAACTCGTCCAGGCGGTGGTGGCCACGACCTCGCCCTTGCCGGCGTTCCTGAAGAGCTCTCCCTCGGGGGCGTACCAGGTGCCAGGGCCGTAGAGGATCCCGTAGCGCAGGACCACACCGTCGTCGAGGCTCCGGACCGCTGACTCCAGCAGTTCGACGGCTGCGAAGGCCGGGGCCCCCTCCGCGTTCCTCGCCAGCGGAACTGTCTCGTCGGCGGGTCCCTCACCGGGCTGGTAGGCCCAGGAGACGCTCTCCGCGATCATCCGCGTGACGCCGTGCGAGCGGGCCGCGTCGACGAGGTGCGCGGTGCCCTCGACGCGCAGCCGGGCGTTGCCGGCGAAGTCGAACGACGCCAGGTCGGTCAGCTGGTGCACGACCACGTCGGGCTCGGCCACCTCGACCGCACGCTCCACCTGGTCGGGTACGAGGGCGTCCATCAGCACCGGCGTCGCGCCGCGGGACTCGATCGCGGGGGCGCGCTCGCGACGGCGGGTGGTGGCGAACACGACGTGCTGGGCGCGGACCAGCCGGTCGACGACGCGTGCGCCCAGGACGCCGGACCCGCCGGCGACGAGAATCCTCACAGGTCACTCCTTCGATGTACGCACATTCTCCCGGCCGTGGCCCGGACCTCGACGCGGACCGGCGGGGCTCACCCGGGCGCGCGTGCGTAGAGCCGTTGGACACCGTCGTCCAGGACGTCGGCCGCAGGCTCGCTGATCCGCCGGCCACGCTCGTCGGCGAGGGTCGTACGGACTGCCCAGAGGGAGTCGCGTACGTCCCGGCCGTTCGCCAGCGCCGTGCCGATCGCCGACAGCCGGGCGTCGAGAGAGCGGCGGACCGGCGGCTCCACGTCGTCCGGGCCGAACGCGGCCAGGCCCGCCCTCACCTCGTCGACGGTCCATCGGCGGTACCGGACCCGCAGCGTGACCGCCGCGCCCGACCGGCCGGCGTCGACCCGCACCGTCAACGGTTCCATGGCCACGACCTCGACGCCGGGATCGGCGGCGACGACCTCCGTCGCGGTCACGGCCAGGTCGAGGCGGATCGTCCCGCCGCTGCGGGTCGGATCCGACACCGCCACCGCGAGGTCGTCGTCGCCCTCGCGGAGCACGACCGAGGCCGGCGCGTCCGTGCGGACGACCGAGGCCCTCTCGTCCCGCAACCACAGGTTGGCAGCGAGAACGCCGCAATCCAGGGCACGCACGGCCTGGACGGCGGTGCTGTTGGCGACCACGGCGGTTCCTGGCCGGGTGGCGTACCGTCGCGTCGTCGCGACATCCGCCGTCGGCAGCAGGACGTACGCATAGTGGGCATCCACCGGGTCGACGCCGTGGTCGAGCCAGAGCGTGAGGTACGTACGAGACAGCGGCGTGTCGTCCTTCCACGACGGGTGCTGGGTGATGTCGGACCAGCGGCCGGTCCGGGTCTCGCGTCGGAGGTGGACGTTCGTACGCTGCGGAAACACGTAGCCGCCGACGTCGGACAGGTGCACCCACCCGGCCCCGACCTCCGTGGCCGAACCAGGTAACCCCACCGCACGTTCCCCGTCGACCAGGACCTGCGCGTCACCGGGGTCGCGCAGCCGCCGGTTCTCGACGACGGTCTCGACCCGCCGCCCGTCCGTGGCACCGATGCCGGCGCCGAGAGCGACCACCTCGTCGTCGAAGCAGAACCACGACTTCTGCGACACCAGCGAGGAACCCTGCGACGACAGCATCATGCCGGCCGCGGTGTAGCGGCGGTCGAGCGTCGCGCCGCCCACCCAGTCCTGCGGATTGAGGTAGCCCCTGCCCTCGCTCGGCTGCCGCACCCGTACATCGACCGTCGTGCCAGGAATGCGGTACGGGTCGACCGTCGGCCAGAACGCGTCGTTGTAGTGGTCGAGCTGGGCGTCGTAGAGATAGGTCGCGCCGTCGGCGGTCAGCCAGCCGTGCAGGTTCTCGTCGTTGATCGACTCGAACGTCGCGATCCGTTTCGAGCACATCGAGATGCCGTACGCCCAGTTCCGCCGCCGGTGCACCACCCGGTCCATGGCCGCGAACACGTGACTGGTCTCCAACGGACCACGGCGAGGCACGCTGTCGTCGGCGAGCAACGCACGCGCGTTGAGAACGACGGGGATGCTGCGGCCCCGGAGCGGGTCGTCGAGCGCATCACTTCGCAGCCACTCCTTGACCATCGGCGCCAGCCATGACCGGACATCCGCGGGCGCCGCCGCGACAAGCCCGAGTGCGGCGTGGAGTGCGGCGTGTCCGGCGTAGTGGTCCTGCTCGTTGAACCGCGCGATGACCCGGCCGCTCGCCATGTCCATGAGCCCGCCGCGCCAGATCAGCGGGTCGTAGGCGTCCCGGATCCACTCGTAGACGACGGGATCCGTCAGGGCGAACTGCGTACCCGCCACCCGCTGGAAGATCCCGGGCAGCGTCCCGATCAGGCCGACGCCGTACGAGCCGTTGTACGGATAGAACTCGTGCTGCAGGAACGAGCCGTCCCGGTGGAAGCCGTCGCCCTCCTCGGCGTACGCCAGCACCGGCGCGAGACCGTCGACGCCCAACCGGACGGCGCTGGCGTCTCCGGCGAGGATGCCGCGACCGATCACCACGTCGGCGGTCAGCACGCGGTTGGCGGCGGTCGCGATCGGCTCCGGCGTGTAGTGCCCGACCGCCCGGGTGTACGCACCGACCTGCGCGGGCGTGAGTTCGTCGTAAACGAGCATCGCCGCGACGTTGAACGCCTGCGGGCCGGCGATCATCCATTCGAACCAGTTGCCGATGATCTCTCCATCCTCGCGGTAGTAGTGCGCCACCATCCAGTCGAGGGCGTCGACGAGAGCGGCGAGCAGGGCGGCATCGCCATAGGTCGGGGTTCCGGGCGTCGCCCACCCCAACGCCATCCGCTGCAGTCGCCCGAAGGAGATCGAGATCGCGAACGACAGCTGGACATCCAGCTTCGCGTCCTCCCACAGGAACGTGCGGTCGGACCCGGTTGCCATCGACGACCACCACTGGCGGGCGTCGGCCGCGACGTGTGCCAGGACGGGCGCGAGTGCGGGATCGGCAGGGTCGTAGTCGCTGCCGATCCAGGCGGCTCGCCACTGCGCCCGCATCCGGGTGAACTCGTCGTCGGCGGCGTGGGCGATTCGGAGGCCTCCTGGCAGACCGGTCGCGTCGAGGGCGAGGAATCCCGTACCGGCGAGGAGCGTACCGGCCACGAGCGCCTGCCGCCGCGACATCCGACCGCCCCTCGGTCGGTGGTCGTCCATCCGGTCGTCCCTCGGAAAGCACGTCCGTTCGTCCAGCTGGTCGTCCATCGGCGAGCACGTCCGTTCGTCCGGCAGCACGGTGATCCTCATCTGTAGAGGGGCTTCCCACCCATGGGAAGTACCGCGTGGCAGATCGGTCGCGGACTTCCGGAGCCGGCCGAGGTGATCGACCTATCGCGGACGTCGCTGTTCCGGCGCCTGCGGTGTCGCCCTACAGTGCGGCAGCTTCCTTGATCGATTCGTTGCAGCCAGGGGGACGTCGATGGATCCGGACACCGCACACTCCACGCCGCCGGCCGGTCCCGCGCGTTCGCACGCGGTCAGTCGTCGCGCCGTTCTCGGAGGTGCCGCGGGCGTCGTCGGTGCGGTCGCCGCCGGCGGCTCGGTGGCGGCCGGCGGTGCGGCGGCCGCGTTCGGCCGCGTCCGGACGGACGCGAGCCCGGCACGACTGGCCGACGACCGACACCCTCGCGGTGTCAGGGCCCGACCAACCGCGCTGGTTGTCCGTGCCAGAGAGCCGCATCGTCCTCAACCCGTACGACTTCAACCAGACGACCAGCGAGGTCGAGCAGAACAGCGGCCCGGAGCTACCGCTGTCGGCGGGCTACTACGCGCACGACCAGGCGACCAGGCTGCCGGCACTCCTGATGACGTTCCTGCGGCCACCGGGTGAGCCCGACCCCGAGCCGCCGCCGGTCGCGTTCGCCGACGAGTTCGAGGAGCTCAGCGCCGACTGGGAGGCCGAGCCCGGTGTGGGCGCGTCCGTCGCGAACTCCCGGCTGACGATGGCCTTGCCCGACGCGGCACCGAACCCGTGGGGTGCGTTGTCGCGCACGCTGACCGTCGACGTGGACGCGTTCCCGGTGGTCACGATCGATGTCTCCAGCGTGGCCGGGCTGTGGGCGTTGAAGGTCAACGACGGTTCTGAGCCGGTCGACACCGTGCTCCAGGGCGACACCACCAGCACTGGCGTGTTCAGCTACGACCTGACCAGGGCGACGGGGTGGACCGGCACGAAGACGTTCTCGCTGCGCCTGTTCGTGGTGCAGAAGAACGCGCCGCTCGTGGTCGATCGGATCGCCGTCCACGGCCAGCCGGTCTCCTGGCTGCAACCGGCGTCGACGTTCTCGACCAACTGGCGCCCGGAGGCGTTGGAGTTCGCCGCGACCTACGGCGAGCACGGAGTCGTGCGCGGGCGCGACCAGTTCCACGACACCTCGAGCATCGCCCGCGTCCTGACGATCGAGGGCATCGGTCCTGACGACGGATCGCTCGCCCTCGCCGGGAGGTACGCCGGGGCGGTGTCCCATGACGCCGGCCGCAGCGTGCTGACGATCCACACCTCCTCCTACGCGTACTCGCTCGCGATGGGCACGGGCGCGGCCCCCACCTACTACCGCAGCGAATCAGACCTCCGGGCCGGCGGGCCGGCCGTGACACCGGCGCCCGAGGCCGGGTTCTGGAGTGTGGCGGTTCCCGGAGGACGCGAGGCCCGTGTCGGTGTCGGTTTCGCCTACGCCGGTGAGGAGGACACCGTCTCGGCCGATCGTGCCCTGGCTGCCGCCGAGCCGCGAGCGACCTCAGGTGCCCTGCGGCATTGGCGGTCGTACTGGAACGCTGTCCTGTCCCGCGCGCCACATCCCGCCGACTTCGCGCTGCCCGCCGTACCCGCCGAAGGCGTGACGCCGGACGACGTTGCGGCGACGTACTACCGGGCATGGCACTTCCTGGTGGCGAACGTCCTGCCCGAGGGACCGGAGGTCGGATACCCGTATCCGCAGGTGGCCGCCGGGAAACCGTCGATGTGGAACTTCGGCGCCGACGGCGCCCGGCCGTCGGCGAGCTGGGACAGCCTGCTCGGCATCGCCTCCCTCGCGTACGTCGCGCCGAACACCGCCTGGAACGCGTTCACCGGCCTGATGACGCTCGTCGACGAGAGCGGCAAGCTCGGCGGGGAGAGCCTGCCGAGTCGCAAGGCGCAGACCGCCTGGATCCTGTACGCCGTCACGGGGGACCGCGACCGGCTCGCCGCCTGCTATCCCGAGCTGAAACGCTACCTGTTGTGGGCGGAGGCCAACCCACGTTGGATCTTCGGCGACCACGACATCGCCGACGAGCGGGACTCGGAGTTCGTCGTGTCGGTCCTCCTCGACTTCGGGTACGCGGAACGGATCGCCACCGCCATCGGCGCGGTTGCCGACGACGAGTTCTGGCGTTCGCGTCGGGAGCAGGTATTGCAGGACTACGGCGCCTGGTTCTACCCCCACTCTGGGCCGTTGCGGACACTGCAGTACCACTTTGTCGACGGGAGCCACGCCGACAGCGCGGGCAACACGCTGTGGGTGACGACGGGCCTGCACCTGCCCTTCCTGACCGACGAGCAGCGAGCGCTGCTTCGGGCGAGGTTCCTGTCTGGGTTCAAGCCTGACGCGACCCTGGCCGGGTGGGGCTTCCCGGACGTGAAGGCGCCCGACGTCACCTACACCGCGTACGGTCTGCTCCGGACCGGCATGGCCGCGGAGGCCGACGTCTTCATCCAGGCGAACATCCGTGACATCGTTCGGGCCGGCTCCTTCGCCGAGGTGTACGACGACCCACCTGGCGGTCCCGTCGGTGCCGGCGTACGGCCGTCGATGTTCGGCGCGGTGAACCTGATCGACTTCGTGTGGGTCCGCAACGGCTACCGCGCCGACGACGGGATGCCGCTGTTCGTCCGACTGCCGGCGGCCGATGGAAGCGTCACGGGACTGACGCACCGCGGTCGGACGCTCGACGTGAACATCTCCGAGGCGTCGGGGACGATCTCCCTCTCGGGAAGCGCGGTACGTGGCGGACGGCGCTGCCGTCGCCTGCCTGCTCCGGTCGGGACGTCTGTGCCGCTGCCGGAAGGCTGCTCGACGTAGGACACCGCGTGTGGGCGAGGTGCACCTTTGAGGGCACCTCCTTCTCGAACGAGCGCACGTGACGTCGAGATGCCCGGTGCGGATGCGCGATCCTAGGCCAGGACACGCGAAGTCCTACGGCACCTCTGCGAGGCGCCGTCGGTCGGCGCGGCGATGGGTCGGCGCGCGCGGGCGACCGACGCCTGGGGCTCGCCAGCTGATCGGGGGTGGTAACGCGTGTGCCATCCAGGTGGCTCTCGATTCTGCTGAGTCTTCAGGTTCTGATGCGGTGGTTGCGGAGTGGGTTGCGGTGTTTGTCGATCCATTCGGGTGGGATGAACTCGGGGTGTCCGTCCTTCGCGGTGCGGACGTGCCAGGTGCCTTGGTGGAGGTGTCGGTGGTGGTAGCCGCAGAGCAGGACGCCGTTGTCGAGGGTGGTCGGGCCGCCCTTGCTCCACGGGACGATGTGATGCGCCTGGCACCACGAGGGTGGGCGTTTGCAGCCGGGGAAGGCGCAGCCGCGGTCGCGGAGTTCGAGCAGGCGGCGGACTTTGCCGGTGTAGAGCCGTACCCCGTCGGACAGGCTCGCCCCACCACGCTCGCTGGCCGGGGTGTAGACGCTGACCTGGGCGTCGCAGGCGAGCTCCTGCGCGGTGCGCGCCGAAACTGAGCGCACCGGTGTGGAGGAGTTCGGCGGTGCCGGTGCCGTCGCGGAGTTTGTCGGGGGTGATGGTGAGGACGATCTGCGGCTTCTCCCCACCATGGGTGGGGCCGGCTCCCGAGGCGAGGAACCGCCGCAGCAGTTCGTGGAAACCGTCACCCATCCGCTGGGCGGGGGTGCGCAGGTCCGGGCCGTTGGCATCGGTTGGCCGGGGCTTGGACAAGGGTTCGAGGGCGACGCGGAACATCTCGTTGGTCAACGGGTCGAGCTTGCCGCGTAGGAAGGTGGAGACCGAGTACGGGTCGTCGTACAGGACGATCTCGCGTTCCCGTTCCGCCCTGGCCTCTTCGGCGGCAAGCTGGGCGGCGAGTTCTCGGTCGGCCCGGTCTTCATCGATGGTGTAGAGGATCTTGCGGCCCAGCCGGCCAGATCCTTCGGATCAAAGATGCGAGCCTTGTCGAGCAGCACCTGCTCCGCCTCGACACGATCCTCCACCCCACCCACGCCGGCAACCGCCGCACCGACCTGGCGATCACGTCCGCGTGGTCGGCCGAGATGTCACCAGCCTGCAACGCCTCGCGGGTGGCCGGCAGGTGGATGTCGAGGTCGCGGGCCAACTTCACCGCCCGACCAGCCTCCTCCGGACGCAACCGCAACGCGCTCGACAACCACGCACCTGTGTTCGCCGCGCCGACCGTCTTCGCGACCTCACGCTGGTCAGCTTCACGTACCGCCGACAACAACTGCGCCTGGACCTGAGCGAGCAGCCCCTGCAGATCAGCCAGGTAGCCACCGAGCTCGTCCGTCGACATCGACCACGAACCAACGCCCGACATGCCGTCCAACGCCGCCCGCATCCGCCGCACCAGCACCGCATTACGGTGCGACGGCGGAACCCCCGTGGTCGACGTCATGATCCAAACCTAGACCAGACCACCGACAACCCGCGGCTCTCGAATGCGGGCCGAAGCCCAACAAAACAAGGGCATCGCCGCCCTCGCTGGCGGCCCGACGTCGCGCGCCAACAGTCCGGCCGTGGACCGCGCCCCTCCCCCCAGGGAGACGCAGGTCACATCCGTTCGTGTCACATAGTCCGAAGCCGTTCGGTCAGAGGTGTGTAGGCATCGACAACGGCAGAGGAGTCCACCATGGATGCCCGTTTGAACATTTTCGGTAACCAGACCGCAGGCAAGTTTCTGAGGCACATCACCTCCGCAAGCAAGGTGGTCACGGACTCGACGCTGCCTGCCGCGACGCAGGAGCTGGTGAAGCTCCGCGCGAGCCAGATCAACGGCTGCGGTTTCTGCACCGACATGCACACCAAGGACGCCCTTGCCGCCGGTGAGAGCCCGGTACGCCTCAACCTGGTCGCCGCGTGGCGGGAGGCAACGGTCTTCACCGAGGCCGAGCGCGCTGCGCTGGAGCTCGCAGAGCAGGGCACCCGCATCGCGGATGCGGCCGGTGGGGTCACCGACGAGGCCTGGGCGAACGCCGCAAAGCACTACGACGAGGACCAGCTCGTCGCACTGGTGTCCGGTATCGCCCTCATCAACGCCTTCAACCGGCTGAACGTCATCGTTCAGCAGCCGGCCGGCGACTACCAGCCCGGCCAGTTCGGATAACCAGGAGTACCGCGTCGCAGGCAAGGCTGGTGCGGTCGCCCCACCAGCCGTGCCCGCCCCCGCACGAGCCCCACCACCCCGGGCTCCGGCACCGTTCGCCGACCCCGGGGCGTTCCGCTGGCCCACCGATGGTCCGGAACCGCTGGCCCATGGTCCGGACCCACTGGCCCGCCGGAACGCGGATCACCGGGCGGATTCCGAGCGGCCCGAGGACAGCTCCGATCCTGCCGACAGTGGCAGGTTCTCTGTGAGCGTGTCCATCAGGCTTCTCCTGCCGAGCGTGGGAACGACGCGGTGCACGGTCGACAGGACCAGGGCCATCACCAGGCAGGTACCACCAGTGACCGCGGTCGCACCAGCGGCATAGGCACCGAGGAGTTGGCCTCCGCCGAGCTCGACCGGCGGGGTGAGCTCACCCTGGTCGGTGAGCCCTACCGCGAGAGCGGCGACGACCAGCAGAGCGGCGCCACCAGTGCCGAGGATGGCGACCGTACGGTGGTGCGCACGTGTCGGTTCGCGTACGGGCTCGTGCCGCTGCCCGCGTACGAGCACATAGCCACCGCCAGCGGCCCACGCACCCACGATGAGCAACGCGGCCAAGGCATCGCTGGGACGATGCCAGCCGGCGGACAGGGTTCCCAGCCCGGTGAGCGCGACGTACGCCGTGCCGATGAGGGCGGTCAGGCTGCTCAGCCGCGGCGGCAGGACGAGTACGGCGGCGACAGCGACCGACGCCGCGACCGTCATGTGCCCACTCGGCATGCTGTTGGGCGCGCCGATGTTCGTGCCGGGGATTCCGAGGTCGGGCCGGTCGATCACCAGGTGTTTCAGGACCTGGCTCGTCACGTTGGCGCCGAGGATCAGCAGGGTCGCGACAGCGGCCAACCGGTAACGCCGACGAGCAACGGCGACGAACGCGAGAGCCACGGTCGCCACGCCGAGTGAGACCAGCGAGACGGCGCCGAGCATGGTGGTGACGACCGCCTCGACGTGGGCGCGACCGACGTTGGTGGCCTGCAGGACACTCGCGTCGAGCACCTGTCCGTGCGGTGTCCTGACAAAGATCCACCACACGAGCCCGAGAGCGGCGACCTGCGCAAGCGCGAGCACCAGCAACCAGGCGGCTACCAGGCCGCGCACCACCAGCCTCATGGACACTCCCGCTACGTCGTCGAGCACTCAGCCGATCCGTCTACGCACCCGTCTGATTGCACCACTGTCGGGCCTGAAACGGTTCGCGACAACCTTGGCGTCAAGCGCAGCGTGGAAGCCCTGACCGTTGTCCACAAGCGGCAACCGGCCGACGCTTCACCCGGGCCCGATGATGCGTCCACGGCGTACCTCGGCGAGCTGGGTGACGACCGCGGCGGCGACCACAGCGGCGGTCTGCTCCGGTTCGGCGACGACGAGCTGGTCGAACCTCTGGGCGAGCTGGTCGAACCTCTGGTCGAGCTGTCGGCGGAAGCGGGGACACGGGCGACCCCACTGGCCAGGGACCGGTCCGGCAAGCGGAAAGGAGGACAACCGGAGAAGAGACCTACCGGCGAGGAGTGCTACCGGGGAGGAGTGCGCGGTGCGAACCGGCGCGAACTCGCGGTGCGCACACCGCGTGCGATGAACCATGCGCCAAAGCGGCGGCGCTGCCCGGTGCCGGAACAACGATGGCAATTTCTCCGGGCATAACTGAAAACCGCACCATGATGTTTGCCGAGACCCTTACACGCGCGGCACTTCACATGGGGGTGCAGAAGCAGGCTGAGGAGATAGCAGCCGAGGAGGACGAAGCCGATTGTCCAGGGTTCCATATCGAATTCCCCCGTTGTCCGTAGCCACCGATATTAGGTCGAACGCAAAGATCGTTCACCTGAATTTCGAAATGTACGGATCAATACCTAATCGCCGGCATCCAGCGATTGTCCGGCACACGTGAGATGATCACGACCGCCGTGATCTCGAACGTCCGACGGGGGAGCGGACGATGCGACGAATGACCACAGCGACGCGGCTCGCAGGAGTCGTCGCGGCACTCCTCGCTGTGGTGGCGTCGACAGCATGGTCGATCTCGTGGGTGCGGTGTTCTACACCACGATCTGGAGCACCGAGGACACGGTTGAAGCGGCCCGCCTGGACGGCGGCGGCTGCTTCCACGAGATCGCCGGCGTCCCGCACGTCGAGGAGCCGAGGTCGCGTGCCTTCATCGCGGCCGTCCGGGAT
Source organism: uncultured Actinomycetota bacterium (assembly GCA_963721745.1). GTDB lineage: Bacteria > Actinomycetota > Actinomycetes > Propionibacteriales > Actinopolymorphaceae > Thermasporomyces. The sequence goes on from CAVRKO010000015.1 coordinate 1,051,295, forward strand.
GCACTCGCGGGGACCTGCCCCGGTGAGCACGTCGACCTGCCGGTCGGCTGAGCCGCCCAAGGGCAGCCGCACCACCGCGCGGCCGGGGGCGAGCGCCGATCAGATGTCCGGTGCTGGACGCGGCGACTTGGTGAGCCGCGGCGGATCCGAGAGGATGGGGGTCCGCGGGGGTGCGAGGCGCTTCAGACCGTACGGGATGAAGGGACGATCATGACCGCCCACCGAACGGCCCTCCTGCAGAGCCAGCGCCGGAGCCCGCGATGACGGCCGAGGCGACCCCTGACACGGGCGCGGACACGGGCGCCGAGACGCTCCGGTTCACTCTCAACGGCCAGCGCTATGACGTCGACGCGCCCGTCGGCCGGTCCCTCGCCGAGGTCCTGCGCGACGACCTCGGCTTCACGGGTACCAAGATCGCGTGCGGCGAGGGCCACTGCGGTGCCTGCACGGTCCTCGTCGACGGCCGGCCGTCCCTGTCGTGCATCACGCTCGCCCACCATGTCCAGGGCGCGGAGATCACCACCATCGAGGGCCTGCGCGACCATGCGCTGGTCGATGCGTTCGTCCGGTGCGACGCGCTCCAGTGCGGATTCTGTACGCCTGGACAGATCGTGTCCGCCGCCGCCCTGGTCGAGAACAACCCCGAGCCGAGCCGCGAAGAGATCCGGCACGCGATGGCGGGCAACATCTGCCGGTGCGGCGCATATCCGAAGATCGAGGAGGCGATCGTCCGGTGGCGCGCCTGATCAAGACCGAGAAGGAAGTCGAAGGCCGGTACGAAACCGTCTGGCTGGTCGTCGACGAGGATTCGCTCGACCAGTGGCCGTCGGGCCCGCTCGACGTCGTGGGGCGACCGGCCGTGCGCAAGTCGGGTCCGGCCCGCGCCCGCGGCGAGGCGACGTACACCGCGGACGTACGCCTGCCCGGGATGCTGCACGCGGCCGTCCTGCGTTCGCCTCACGCCCATGCGCGGGTCCGCGGCATCGACCTGTCCCGGGCCCTGGACGCACCCGGCGTACGCGGTGCCGTCGGTCCGGGTGACGCGCCCGAGCTGGACGAGCTGGCCGGCTACCACGGCGCGCCCGTCGCGGCGGTGGCGGCGGACCGCGAGAGCCAGGCCCGCGCCGCGCTCGCCCTGATCGAGGTCGACTGGGAGGTCCTGGAGCCGGTCCTCGATCCCGACGAGGCCGTCCGCCGGCAGCAGTTCACGTCGGAGCCGCGCCACTACGAGCGGGGTGACCTCGACGCGGCGCTCGCGGAGGCGGACGTCGTGGTCGAGTCCGAGTACAGCACGCAGACCGTGCTGCACAACTCCCTCGAGACCCACCAGTCCGTGTGCGCCTGGGAGGGGGACACCCTGGTCGTCCACACCTCGACCCAGGACATCTGGGGCGTCCGGCACTCGGTCGCCCGCGCGCTCGGAATGCCCGCCGACAAGGTGCGGGTGATCTGCGAGTACATGGGCGGCGGCTTCGGCGCCAAGAACGACCCGGGCCACTACACGTACGTCGCCGCCGAGCTCGCCCGGCGTACCGGCCGTCCGGTCCGCTGCGCCCTGACCCGCCGGGAGGAGAACCTCGCCGCCGGCAACCGCAACGCGACGACCCAGCGCCTCACGATCGGCGCCCGCCGCGACGGCACGATCGTCGCGCTCGCGGGCGAGTTCGTGGCCAGCCTGGGCTGGGAGGGCTGGCTGGCCTCGACCGCCGGACCGATGCAGTCGTTGTACGCCTGCCCCAACGTCCGGACCGTGGAGTACGCCGCCCGCCTCAACACCCCGCCGATGGCCGCGTTCCGCGCTCCGGGGTTCGTCGAGGGGACGTTCGGCCTGGAGTGCCTGGTCGACGAGCTGGCGGTGAAGCTGGAGATGGACCCGCTGGAGGTGCGGCGCCGCAACTACTCCGCGTCCGACCCGGCCAGCGGTGGCGCGTACTCCTCCAACAACCTGCTGGAGTGCTACAACCGAGCGGACAAGCACTGGGACCGCCGGCACGACGTACGCGCCCGGAGCGAGGGCCCGTGGCGGCGGGGCGTGGGCCTGGCGAGCCAGATCTGGTACGGCGGGGGCGGCCCTCCGTCGTACGCCTGGGTCCGGGTGGGCTCCGACGCGCGCGCCACCGTGGTGACCGCGATGCAGGACATCGGCACCGGTACCCGCACGGCGATGTCACAGATCGCGGCCGAGGAGCTGGGGTTCGCGCTGGAGAGCGTCGACCTCGTGCTCGGCAACACCGACCGCGGGCCGTACGCCGTGGCGGCGGCCGGCTCGTCGACCACCCCGTCGATGGGACCCGCGGTCCGCGCGGCGGCCGGTGACGCGCGCCGGCAGATCCTCGACATCGCGGCGCAGCGGTACGAACGCGAGCCCGACCAGCTGACCCTGCGGGCCGGTCGGGTCGAGGCGACCGGCGGTGACTCGTGGCCGATCGACGAGGTACTCGGGCTGCTCGGCGACGCGCAGATCCTCGGCACGGGCGCCCGCGGCCCGAACCCCACCGGCATGGGCGTCCACACGTTCGGCGTGCAGGTCGCGGAGGTGGCCGTCGACATCGAGACCGGCGAGGTCCGCGTGGAGCGGCTCGCCGCGATCCACGACGTCGGCCGGGTCATCAACCCGCTGGGTGCGTCGAGCCAGCTGGAGGGCGGCGTCATCCAGGGCATCGGGCACACGCTCTCGGAGGAACGCCTGCTCGACCCGGTCACGGGACAGGTGCTCACGCAGACGCTGGACAGCTACCGCATGCCCACGATGGCGGACGTGCCCGAGATCCTCACCGAACTGGTCGACGTTCCCGACCCCAACCTCACGAGCCTCGGCTCGAAGGGGCTGGGCGAACCGCCGATCATCCCGGTCGCCGCCGCGATCGCCAACGCCGTTCGCGACGCGACCGGTGCCGATGTCCACGAGTTGCCGCTCGACCGCGAGGAGATGCTGCGGGCTCTTCGGGAGGCGGCTGAGCGGAAGGCAGCGAGGGATCGCCATGAGACTCCAGCGACTGTCTAGCCTCGCCGAGGCCGAACTCGGTGCGGCCGGGCTCGGCAACGGCGCGGTGCCCGTGGCCGGCGGCACCGAGGTCGTGCCCCTGCTCCGCGACGGGTTGCTCGCGGCCGACGCGCTCGTCGACGTACGCGGCGTGGTGCCGCGCGGGATCACGGCGTCCGACGGCGGGGTCCGGGTCGGCGCGGGCACCACGCTCGCCGAACTCGAGCACGTGGACCCCGCGACCGGCCTTCCGGAGGCACTCCGAGAGGCCTGCCGGCTGTCGGCCTCGCCGCAGGTACGCAACATGGGCACGATCGCCGGCAACCTGCTGCAGGCGACCCGCTGCTGGTACTGGCGGCTCGGACACGGCTGCTGGCTGCAGGGCGGTGACCGGTGCCTCGCCCGCGCCGGCCGCAGCGACGAACACGCGGTGTTCGGTAACTCCCGCTGCGCCTCGGCTCACCCATCCGACCCCGCGGCCGCATTGCTGGCGCTGGGCGCGCGGGTGCGCACCACCCGTCGCGAACTCGCCGTTGCCGACCTCTTCCGCCTGCCGACCGACGACGACCGGAGCGTCACCACGCTCGCGAAGGGTGAGCTGATCCTGGAGCTGGACGTCCCGGTCGCCGACGCGAGCACCTATCTCAAGGCGATGGACCGCAAGCGGTACGCGTTCCCGCTGGTCGGCGTCGCGGCGGCGCGGGTCGGGACCGACGTACGGGTCGCGATGGCCGGCGTCGCGCCGATCCCGTGGCTGCTCGACGCGTCGGCGAACGGGTCCGGTGCGCTCGGCGACGCGACGCCGCTCCCGGGATCTGCGTTCAAGGTCCAGCTCGCCGAGGCACTCGTCAGGCGGGCTCGCGCGGCGCTCTCACCTGCCTCGTGAGGGGTCCCGCGTGGCCTGCTGGCGTTTGGCGGCGGTCCGTTCGTAGGCGTTGAGCTCGGCGACGCCGGCGGTGGAGCCGAAACCCTCCAGCGCTGTCAGCCGGACGTAGCGGGCTCGGGCGAGACCGGGTGCGTGCACCGGGATCCACTGCGGTCGCCGGTTGCGGAGGAGCCGGCCGGTGCCGGCCGGTACGAACCGTTCGCCGTCGGCCGACACCGCTTGAGGGACAGGATCCGCGGTGGCCTGAGGTGTGGACGTCACGCCCGGCCGCGTGCCGAGCACCAGTACGCCGGCGACCAGCGCCGCACACGCGAGCAGTCGAACTGTCACCATCGACGCGTCCTTTCACGGCAGGGAGGTCGACGGTAGGTGAACGACCTCTATGCAAGGTGTTCCTGGGCTTTACCGACCGGCGAACAGTGAGCTTTAGCGGACACGTTTGTTGACGCTCCTCCGGGGCCCAACTAGCTTCACGGCTGCTGCTGGCGACTCGCGACAGCGTGTGCACCTTCGAGGTAGGGGCGATGCGCACAGCAGCCCCGGACTCCCTTCACCTCGACCTCGACCCGCCCGATAGCTGGATCCGCTCGAGTCGTTCGACGGGCCGGCAGCTGCCGTCGCCCGCCCCTTCTCCGCACCGTCACCACAGGTGGCCACGCCAGGCGGCCGTGCCTTCAGGAGGTCTCATGCCAGCGTCCAGTCCCGTGCCAGCGTCCAGTCCCCTGCCGCGTCGTACGATCCTCGCCCGGGCGGCCGCCGTCGCCGCGGGCGCCGGCGTCGGCCTGTCCGCTCCCGCACTCCTCGATCCGCGCAGCGCAACCGCTCGTGCGTCCACTACCGCGGGCGGGCCACTGCCGGCGGGCATGTTCGCCCTCGGCGTCGCGTCGGGTGACCCGCGTCCGGACGGCGTTGTCCTGTGGACGCGGCTCGCACCCGCACCCGTGGACGGTGGCGGCATGCCGGACCGTCCGGTCAGCGGCGAGTGGGAGGTGGCCGACAGTCCGACGTTCGCGCGACCACGCCGTGGCACCTGGGTGGCCCGGCCGGAGCTGGGCCACAGCGTGCACGTCGAGGTCGAAGGCCTCGAGCCCGACCGCGAGTACTACTACCGGTTCCGCGCCGACGGCCAGGCTCTCACCGGCCGGCCGGACGCGTACCGCACCCGCGGCCGGCCGACCGCTCGATCGGCTCCGGTTCGCGTTCGCGTCCTGCCAGTCCTGGCAGGACGGCTACTACACGGTCTATCCGCACCTGGTGGACGAGGACGTCGCGTTCTGCGCGTTCGTCGGGGACTACATCTACGAGTCCAGGCCCAGTGACACCGGCGTCCGGCGGCACGAGGGCAGCGACGAGCCGTACACCCTCGTGCAGTACCGCAACCGCCATGCGCAGTACCACACCGACCCCAACCTCCAGGCCGCCCACGCGGCCATGCCGTGGATCGTCACCCTCGACGACCACGAGATCGACAACAACTGGGCCGACGAGATCCCGCAGGACCCGGCCAACCAGACCCCGGAGGCGTTCCGCGCGCGACGTGTCGCGGCGTTGCAGGCGTACTACGAGCACATGCCGCTGCGGCGGTCGTCGCTGCCGAACGGGCTCGACATGCAGCTGTACCGGCCGTTCCGATTCGGTGACCTGATGACGATGCACGTCCTCGACACCCGGCAGTACCGAAGCGACCAGCCCGCGAACTTCGACGAGGCGAACGCGCCCGATCGGACCATGACCGGCGTCGAGCAGGAAGGCTGGCTGGTAAGGGGAATGAGCGAGTCCCGCACGCCAGTGGAACCTGCTCGCCAACCAGGTGATGTGGGCGCAGAACGACCGGACAGCCGGACCCACGCAGAGCTTCGACTTCGATAACTGGGACGGGTACCGCGCGCAACGGCGGCGGCTGCTGGAGTTCTTCGGCTCCGGGCGTACGCATAATCCCGTCGTCCTCACCGGTGACCGGCACGCGACCTGGGTCTGCGATCTCAAGCCGGACTTCGACGACGAGCTCTCGCCGGTGGTCGGTGCCGAGATCACCGGCAGCTCGGTCACGTCAGGTGGGAACGGAGACAACGCCGGCTTCCACGCGAGGTACGACCCGATAATGGCCGAGAGCCCGCACTGGAAGTACATCGACGGCCGGCGGGGCTACGTGGTCTGCGACCTGAGCCGCGACCAGCTGGTCGCGACGCTGCGGACCGTACCTGTGGTCAGCCAGCCCACGTCGCCGATCGAGACCGCCGCGCAGTTCGCGGTCACGGCGGGCCGGCCGGGCGTCGAGCTCGTCTACTCCGACGGCGGCCGGCTGCGACGGTCGATACCCGACGGCCCTGACGCACCCGACAACGACCAGCCCTTGTAGGGAGAGGGATTCACGTCCCGGTGTTGCTGGAACCCGCGAAGCCGAACGTACGCTGGAGCATCCGGTCGGTCAGGCGGTCGGGAAGGATGCGGCGCAGGAACAGCATCCGCTTCGCGCCCGCACCGACCGGATAGCGGGTCCGCGGCCGGCGGCTCGTCAACGCGTGTGCGACGGCGCCGGCCACGATGTCAGGCGGCGAGCCGTGCGCGGCGTGCTCGGTGATCGCCGTCGACAGCGCCACGAGCGCGGCACCGTAGCGGGCCCGCCCGTCGTCCGGCAGCCGACCAAGCCAGGTCTGCGTGTCGCGATCGAGCTTGTGCCGCATCTGGGTGGAGACCGAGCCCGGCTCGATGACCGAGACGTGGATCCCGAGCGGACCGAGCTCGAGCCGGAGGACGTCGCTCAGCCCTTCCAGGCCGTGCTTTCCCGCGGCGTACGGCGCCATGAACGGGACACCCACCCGACCGCCGACGGAGGTCACGTTGACGATTCGCCCACGCCCGAGAACGAGCATCGGCAGGAACGTCTTGACGACGGCCAGGTGGCCCGTCAGGTTGACCTCGAGCTGGTGCCGGAACTCCGCCATCGGAAGGTACTCCACCGGACACGGCACGGTGGTGCCGGCATTGTTGACCAGCCCGGCGAGGCCGGTGTCGCCCAACGTCTCGGCCACGAGCGTGCCCGCGGCGGCGATGGCGTCCTCGTCCGTGACGTCGATGAGCACGGGCGCCAGCCGCTCGGACGCCTGCGCCCGCAGGCTCTCCCCGTCCGCCTCCTTCCGTACGCCCGCGAAGACGCGGAAGCCGAGCTGGTCGAGTCGCAGGGCGGTGGCCCGCCCGATGCCGGTCGACGCACCGGTGATGACAACTGCGCGCATGAGCGTGCTCCCCTCAGGTCCCGCGTACCGGGTCCTCACCGGCCGCGGCGGTCGCGACCGCGCCGCAGAAGGCGCGGGTCATGGTGTCGATCACGGCCTCGCGGCCGGGCACGTCGAGCCCGGCCGCGACCAGGCGTTTCCGGGCGATCAGGTGGAAGCTGATCGGCGCGATGAGCTGCGGCAGGAGCAGCGACAACGGCATGTCCGCGCAGCGGCCCGCCGCGATCTCCGACCGAAGCCAGCGACCTACGGTCGCGACGATCCGGGGCACGATCCGGTCGCGGGCGAGGTCCATGACGACACCGGACGGCCGGGCTAGTGCCTCGGCGAGAAGCGCCTCCATCACGCCCACGCCGGAGTCCAGCGCGTCGAACACCGTCGTGTAGACCGCCCGGACGCCGGCCTCGAACGGCTCGGCCGAATCGAACGGATCGAACGGCTCGGCCGAATCGATCGGCAGGCTCGGCTCGGCGCGACCCGCCAACAGGTGCTCGACGGCGGGCAACGGTGCATGGCGTTCGAACACCGCCGTCAGCAGTCCCTCGCGGCCGCCGAACTGCGTGTGCACGGACGTCGTGGCACACGGCACCCGGCGGGCCACCTCCTCGACGGTGAGGGCGCCCACACCGTGCTCGACGATCAACGCGGTGGCGACCTCGACCGCCCGGTCGCGGACGGACTGTCGGCGACCCGGATCGACGCCGCTTGCGCGGACGGCCTCCTCCAGCGCCTCCCGGCTCCGGACCCTGCGGAAGATCGTCGACGTGCTCGCCGGCCAGCGCGACCATGCGCAGGCGCTCCTGACGCACCTGCACTGGCTGCAGCAGGAGAAGGACCGGCTCGATCGCCAGATCGCGTCGGTGACCAACACGATCAACAAGATGGAAGGAGGTGAACAGCTCATGGCAGAGGAGATGTTCGACGGGTTCGACCACACCCAGTACAAGGATGAGGTCGAGCAGCGGTGGGGCAAGGACGCGTACGCGAAGTCCGACGGCTGGTGGCGCTCACTGAGCGCAGATCAGAAGAAGGACTGGCAGGCGCTCATGGCGCAGCTCGGCGCGGACTGGGTGGATGCCGCGGAGCCGCGGCGTCGACCCCGCGAGCGACGAGGCGCAGGCGCTCGCGCGGCGCCAGTTCGACTGGCTCAAGGGCATCCCGGGCACGCCCGGGGGCGGCGCGGCCGGTCCGACGAAGGAGTACTTCACGGGTCTGGGCGACATGTACGTCGCCGACGACCGCTTCGCGAAGAACTACGGCGGAACCGAAGGCGCGACGTTCGTACGAGACGCAATGCGCGTCTACGCCGACCGCAACCTGTGACGTACCGCACGTTCCGCATCGAAACGCCGGTTCGAACCGGTCGCACGATGCGGAACGTGCGGTACGACGGTCAGGAGTGGATGGGCACGCGGCGGTAGCCGTCGGTTGCGGCGACGTGAATCGTGCCGGCAACCGCAGCGACGGCAGCGAGCGCGATGACGATCAGCAATGCGATCATGCGGTCACCTCCTTCTCGACTGGGGGTGTGAGACCGGCGACCTTGACGGTGAGGAGTGGGATGGTCACGCCGACCATCGGGCCGATGAGCAGGGCGAAGGCGAGGGTGCCGAGGCCGACGTTGCCGCCGAGGATCCAGCCGATCGCGAGCACGGTGACCTCGATGCCGGTGCGCACGATCCAGACCTTGAGCCCGGTGCGGCGATGCAGACCGGTCATGAGCCCATCCCGCGGGCCGGGCCCGAGGTTCGCCCCGATGTACAGCCCGCTCGCGACCGCGACGATGAAGAGCCCGAGCGCGAACAAGGGGATGCGCACCCAGAGCGACTCCTGCTCCGGCAGCAGCCACAGCACGAGTTGCGCACTCGGCCCGATCATCAGCACGTTGAGCACGGTGCCGATCCCCGGCATCTGCCGCAGCGGAATCCAGAGCAGCAGCACAGCCGCGCCGATGATGTTCGTCCACCATCCGAAGTTCAGCCCGAGATGGTTCACGAGTCCCTGGCTCAGCACATCCCATGGCGGAACGCCCACGGCCGCCCGGACCATGAGCCCGAGCCCGACGCCGTACAGGAACAGCCCCACGAGGAGCTGGATGATGCGGCGGGGCAAACGGCGAGCTGACACGTAGACATCCAATTGCAGAATTGGCCTTCTCTCAAGAGGCCAATCTGCCTACACTGGACCGATGGCCAGCCTCTCAGCACGCTCATTGGCCCTCTTGCTCGACCGGTGGCGTGATGGTGGCACGGCTTATGCGGCGCTCGCCGATCGCATCCGCCTGCTCGTGCTCGACGGGCGGGTCGCCAGCGGCACCCGCCTCCCGGCCGAGCGCGAGCTCGCCGCCCAACTCGGTGTGAGCCGCACGACCGTGACCGCCGGGTACGCGGAGTTGCGCGAAGCCGGATACCTGGAGAGCACCCGCGGCTCGGGTAGCGTCGCTCGCCTTCCCTTCCACGCGCCGACCACGATCGAGCCGCAGCCCGCCATCCTTCGGGCGAGGGGCATCGACTTCAGCAAGGCGTCCCTGCCCGCCGCACCCCAGGTGCTCGAGGCAGCACAGTGGGCAGCCGACCAGCTGCCGTACCACCTCGCCGACCCGGTGTTCGACCCGATCGGGTCGCCCCGGCTCACCGCGGCCCTCGCCCAGCGCTACACCGACCTCGGACTGCCCACCGATCCTGACCAGATCATGGTGACCGTCGGCGCCCAGCACGCGATCGCCCTCATCGCCCGCACGCTCGTCGCGCGCGGCGACCGGGTGATCATCGAGCACCCGACCTACCCGCACGCCATCGAAGCGCTGAAGAGCGCGGGCGGCCGTCCGGTCGCGGTCGGTGTCACGACGGAGGACGGCTGGGACGAGGATGCGCTGGAGCAGGCGTTCCAGCGCACGAGCCCCTCGATCGCCTACCTCATGCCCGACAACCAGAACCCCACCGGGCAGACCATGGATGCGGAGCTCCGCAGGCGCACGATCCAGTGGGCGAGCGCCGCCGGCACCACGCTCGTGGTGGACGAGACCATGGCCGAGCTCTGGATGGAGGGCGGCGGCCACCCGCCGTTCGCCACCCACGGCCCCGCGATACTCGTCGGCTCAGTCGGGAAGACGGTGTGGGGCGGGCTCCGGCTCGGCTGGATCCGCGCCGATCGGACGGTCATCCAGCGCCTCGCCCGCGAGCGTGCCGCCGGTGATCTCGGCACGCCCCTCATCGATCAGCTCGTGCTCGTGCGCGTCCTCGAGAACTTCGACCCGTTGCTCGAGCAGCGCCGGGCGTGGTTGCGCAACGGCCGCGACGCGCTGGAGGCGTCGATCGCCACCTCCCTGCCGGAGTGGAACGTCCCGCACCCGCGCGGCGGCCTCAGCGCTTGGGTGCACCTCGGTGCCCCCGTCTCGTCGCAGCTGGCCATCGCCGCTCGCAACGAGGGTCTCGTGATCGCCGCCGGGCCGCGCTTCGGGATGGATGGCGCGTTCGAGCGGTTCATCCGCATCCCGTTCTGCCTGCCGCCGGACACCCTCGACCGCGGTGTTCAGGCGCTCGCGCGCGCATGGTCGAACGTCCACCGCCTCCCGATCGGCACTCCTGACGAGGAGCTTGCCGGCGTCGTGTGAGGCGCGGCGTCAGTCGTCCTTGAAGTCCACCCACCCGGCGATGTCCACGCCGTGGTTCTCGGGCGATGCCAGCGTCCACCACATGGGCGCGTAGCTGTCATCGGCGATCCGGCCCCCCGCCGCGAGCGCCGCGGCTACCCGAGCCTCGACCTGATCCGCCGGGATGCTGACGTCGACGTGCAACCGCCCGCGGCCAGGCTTCGCCGGCTCGATGTCCTGGAACGTCAGGTTCGGGTTTCGCCGTAGCGGGTCGATGGCGTCCGTGTCGTCGAGCTGGTCATACCCGAGCGCCGCGGCCCAGAACGGCCGCACGTCCCGGCCAGGCTCCTGCGCGATCGCGAGCTGCACCGCCTGCAGCCGGGACGGGTCAGCGTGCACACCGAGGTCCTCCGCGGCCAGCGACACTCGCCGCGCGAGCTCGCTGTCGCGGTCGCTGAGCGCGCCGTAGTCCCCGCTGAACGTCCGGACGGTGACGCCCTCGGCGCGCAGGTCGACATCCGGGAAATGCTGCAGCTCATCCGCGATGGCGGCGACTGCAGCCACGAACGCGGCGCCCTGGGCGTAGCTGTCCACCCCGAAGAACGCGTGGGCGCCCCCGTAGAGCACGCGCCAATGCTCGACCCCGTCGGCGTCGTGGAATGCGCGGTGGCTGATGCTGGGCATGATCCCTCCTCCTCGTTCAGACTCCCACGGGAGTACGGGACAGACCATATCCGCCACCTACGATCATGTGGTGCACCTGCTCTCCGTCTTCAGCCTGCGCAATCGCGCGCTGATCGCCCTCGTCACGATCGTCGTCGGCATCTTCGGCGGCGTCGCGCTCACGTCGCTGAGGCAGGAGCTCATCCCGTCGTTCTCCCTGCCGCAGCTGTTCGTGATCACGAGCTACCCCGGAGCGAGCCCGAGCGTCGTCGAGAAGGACGTCTCCACGCCGATCGAGCAGGCCATCCAGACCGTCGAGGGCCTCGACTCGACGACGGCCACCTCCAGCGCGAACTTCTCCAGCATCACGGTCTCCTTCGCCTACGGGACCAACATCGCGACCGCCGAGCAGAAGGTGCAGCTCGCGATCAACCGCATCCAGCTGCCGGAGTCATCCGACTCGCAGGTGCTCACCTTCAGCTTCTCCGACTTGCCCGTCATCCAGATCGCGGTCTCCAGCGACCTCGATCCGGATGAGCTGTCGCAGCGGCTCGAGGCTTCGACCGTCGTCGAGTTGAAGAAGCTGGATGCAGTGAGCGACGTCAGCCTGCTCGGCACATCCCAGAAGCGGCTGGTCATCACCCCGAACACCGACGAGTTGTTCCTCCGCGGCCTGAGTACCCAGGACATCCGCGATGCGCTGGACGACAACGGCGTGCTGCTCCCCGCCGGTCAGATCACCGAGGACGGCCAGACCCTCACCGTGCAGGCCGGCGCCCGCATCGAGTCCGCGGACGAGGTCGCCGCGCTGCCCTTGCTGGGCGGGGACGCTGCGACCACGATCGCCGACATCGCGACCGTCGAGCTCGTCGACGACCCGGTCACCGGGATCTCGCGGGTCAACGGCGAGCCGTCGCTCACCATCGCGATCACGAAGTCGCCCGCCGGCAACACCGTGGCCGTCTCGCAGGCGGTGCGCGACGCGCTCCCGGAGCTCGAGGCTGCGATCGGCGACGGCACCGAGTTCACCGATCGTGTTCGACCAGGCGCCGTTCATCGAGCAGTCGATCAACTCGCTCGCCACCGAGGGCCTGCTCGGCCTCGTGTTCGCGGTGATCATCATCCTGGTGTTCCTGCTGTCGGTGCGCTCGACGCTCGTGACGGCGATCTCGATCCCGGTCTCCGTGCTCATCACGTTCATCGGGATGTGGGTCTCCGGCTACACGCTCAACATCATCACGCTCGGCGCGCTCACGATCGCGATCGGCCGCGTGGTCGACGACTCGATCGTCGTCATCGAGAACATCAAGCGGCACATCGGGCTCGGCGAGCCGAAGCTGGATGCGATCAAGTCGGCCGTGCGCGAGGTCGCCGGCGCGGTCACGGCCTCGACGCTCACGACGGTCGCCGTGTTCCTGCCGCTCGCCCTCGTCGGCGACATCACCGGCGAGCTGTTCCGGCCGTTCGCGCTGACGGTCACGATCGCGCTCGCGGCATCCCTGTTCGTCGCGCTGACGATCGTGCCGGTGCTCGCCTACTGGTTCCTGGGCAACGTGAAGCCGCGGAAGCACGGCGCGAAGAACGTGACCGAGGCCGACGAGCTCGACAACCCGACGCGGCTGCAGCGCGGGTACCTGCCGATCATCCAGGCGACCCTGCGGCATCCGGTGCTCACGATCGTCGGGGCCGTGCTCATCCTCGCGCTCACCGTGCCCGGTCATCCTGTTCGGGCTGAAGACCAACTTCATCGGCGACAGCGGGCAGAACACGCTCACGGTGCGGCAGACCCTGCCGCTCGGCACGAGCCTCGAGGTGCGGGACGAAGCCGCGCAGGAGGTCGAGGCGCAGCTCGTCGATCTGCCCGGCGTCGAGGCGGTGCAGACGTCGATCGGCTCGGGCGGCAACTCGCTGCGCGCCGCGTTCTCGGGCACCGGCTCGACCACGTTCTCGATCACCACCGACGAGTCGTTCGACCAGGTCGAGCTGCAGCAGGACATCCGCGACGAGCTCGCCGACCTCGGCCCGGACGCCGGCGAGGTCACGCTGAGCGCCGGCGGCGGCGGCGGGTTCGCGTCACAGCAACGTCGAGATCAACATCACCGCGGCCAGCAGCGACGACCTCACCGAGGCGACCGAGACCGTGCTGGATGCGATGCGCGCGATGGACGTCGTGGCCGAGGCGAGCTCCAACCTGTCCGAGGAGCAGCCGTTCATCGAGATCCGGGTCGACCGGGTGAAGGCGGCGGAGTTCGGCCTCAGCGAGATCGCGGTCGGCGGCATCGTCACCCAGGCGATGAACCCGAGCTCGGTCGGCGAGGTCGTGCTCGAGGACGACGTCACCTCGATCTACATCCTGAACTCGAACGCGCCGGTGACGATCCAGCAGATCCGCGACTTCGCGATCATCCCCGGCGTGCTGCTGTCGGACGTCGCGACCGTCGAGGAGGTGAACGGCCCGTCGAGCATCACCACGATCAAGGGCGTGCGCAGCGGCGACCGTGACGGTGACGCCGGGCAGCGACGACGTCGGCACCGCATCCGACGCAGATCCAGGCGGAGCTCGACACCCTCGACCTGCCGCCGGGCACCACCGACCGAGCTCGGCGGGGTGACCGCGCAGCAGTCGGATGCGTTCTCGCAGCTGTCGATCGCCGGGCTCGTCGCGATCCTCATCGTCTACGTGATCATGGTGGCGACGTTCCGGTCGCTGCGGCAGCCGCTGCTGCTGCTGGTGTCGATCCCGTTCGCGGCGACCGGCGCGGTGCTGCTGCAGTGGGCCAGCGGCATCCCGCTCGGCGTCGCGTCGATCATCGGCATCATCATGCTCATCGGCATCGTCGTGACGAACGCGATCGTGCTCGTCGACCTCGTGAACCAGTACCGCGAACGCGGGATGAACACGCGCGACGCGGTCGTGCACGGCGCGGCCCGGAGGCTGCGGCCGATCCTCATGACGGCGGCCGCGACGATCTTCGCGCTGCTGCCGCTGGGGCTCGGCATCACCGGCCACGGCGGGTTCATCTCGCAGCCGCTCGCGATCATCGTGATCGGCGGCCTGGTGTCGTCGACGCTGCTGACCCTGGTCGTGCTGCCGGTGCTCTACTACCTCGTCGAGGGCGCCAAGGAGCGCCGCGACGCCCGCGCGCAACGAGAAGGCGCGCTCGCTCAGCCGACGCGGCTGAGCTTGGTCGAGCGGGTCTTCCTTCAGGGCCTCGCCGAAGAAGACGCGGATGCGCTCCATCATCGCGTCGTCGAGATCGCGATCGAGTGGAGAGTGCCCTCGACGGTCAGGAAGTCGACCGTCGACGCCGGCGTCGCGCAGCGCGCCACGAGCCGCTCGGACTGTGATCGAGCGGGATGAACTCCTCCGTGCGAGTGGGCGATGAGGAATGGCGGATCGGTCTCGTCGGCGTAGGTGATCGGGGATCGCGCGGACGGCGGTATCGCAGTCGTCGAAGCTCGCGCAGCCGAGGTACTCAGCTGCACCTGCACGAAGTCGGGATCGGCGCCGGTGCTCGCGACGATCGGGGTCACGAGAGTCGGACGGGGCCGCTGAGGTCCACGACGGCGGCGACGCGGGCGACGCTGGTCCAGTCGCCTGATGCCGCTCGTGCCCAGCAGGGCGGCGAGGTTGCCGCCGGCGGATGCCGCCGAACACCCCGATCCGGTCGGGGTCGATGTTGTACCGCGTCGACGATGTCGGGGTCGCGCAGCCAGCGCACGGCATCCTGCACGTCGTCGAGCTGCGCCGGGAACACCCATTGCGGCGCGAGGCGGTAGTTCACCGAGACGGCGACGTACCCGACGCGGGCGAACCACTGGCAGATAGCGCGCCAGTTGATGTTGGCCTTGTCGCCGCGGCGCCAGCTGCCGCCGTGGATGACGACGATCGCCGCGCGCGGCGCGTTGCGAGCTGCCGACCACCTCATCCTCGGGGAAGCAGCCGTCGAGGTACTGGGTCTGGCCGTCGCGGGTGGAGTACGGGATGTCCTCGACCACGGGGATGTCGGGGTCGGTCGCGAGTTGCGGATAGAACGGGCGCGGCGGTCGGCGTCGACCTGTCTCGGCGTCGTCGCCGGCCGGGTGCGCAGCCGGCCAGCAGCACGGTCGCCGCGACGAGCGCCAGCGAGGGCGCGCGACGATCCACCGGGCTGGGAGCATCCCGTTAACCTACGTGAGCAAGTTGCGGGTCCTGTACGGTAGGTCGGTCGGCCTAGGACTGCGCTGTTTGTGCGCGAGCTTCATCTGTGTGTCCCGCGGGCCGGAATTTCACTCCACCGCCGGATCCACGAACGGAAGCTTTTCCATGCCCAAGTCAGCACGCCCGAAAACCTCTCGGGCCACCACCCATCAGCCGCGCGTCGCCGGCAAGAAGTCCGGCTCGCTGAGCCCCAAGCACCGCGGCTATCGCCCGGCCGAAGAGGCGCTGCGCCCGCCAAGAAGCAGCGCTGGAGCGCCGACGAGCGCGCAGCCCACGGCAAGACCGCCGACCGCCCGCGCGGCGAGCGCGCCCGCAAGGATGCCGCGCCGGCCAAGGGCGACAAGACCGACCGCCGCCCCGACTGGTCGCCCGACTCCGGCTACAACCGCAAGCGCACCCCCGGCAACACCGACCGCCCGAAGCGCGACTTCGGCGACCGCGCCGAACGCGCGAGCGACCGCCGACCGGCCGAAGCGCGACCTCACGCGGATCGTCCCAAGCGAGACTCGGCGACCGCCCGATCCGGCGACTCGCGCAGGACGCCCTCGCCGCGACTCGGATGACCGGCAGCGCCGCTTCGACGAGCGCGCGAAGCCTTCCGCGCCGACCGTCCGGCCCGCTTCGAGCAAGGTCGCCACCAGGACCGCCCGCGCAGCGACTCCTCCTTCTACCCCGACCGCACCGAGCGCGCGCGCCGCTCCCGTCGACGACGTCGTGCTCGAGCGCCTCGAGGCCGCGATCGTCACCGCGCCCGAGGACGTCGAGGGCGTGACGTTCGCCGACCTCGGCCTCGGCGCCAACATCGTGCGCGAGCTCGGCGAGCTCGGGCGCAACGCAGCCGTTCCCGATCCAGGCCGCGACCATCCCCGATGTCCTCGCCGGCCGCGACGTGCTCGGCCGCGGCCGCACCGGCTCCGGCAAGACCATCGCGTTCGGCGCACCGCTCGTCGAGCGCCTCCTGCACCCAGCAGACCGGCGGCATGCAAGCGCGCGATGGGCCGCAGCCCGCGCGCCCTCATCCTCGCCCCGACCCGCGAGCTCGCGCTGCAGATCGACCGCACCGTGCAGCCGATCGCCCGCAGCGTCGGCCTCTTCACCACCCAGGTCTACGGCGGCGTGCCGCAGGCGCCGCCAGGTCGGCGCGCTGCGCCGCGGCGTCGACATCATCATCGGCACCCCCGGCCGCATCGAGGACCTCGATCGAGCAGGGCCACCTCGACCTCTCCGACGTGTCGCATCGTCGTGCTCGACGAGGCCGACCACATGTGCGACCTCGGCTTCCTCGAGCCGGTGCAGCGCATCCTGCGCATGACCAAGCCGACGGCCAGAAGCTGCTGTTCTCGGCGACGCTCGACCAGGGGGTCGCGGCGCTCGTCGACGAGTTCCTCGTCGAACCCGTCCGTGCACGAGGTCGCCGGCGAGGACCAGGCGTCCGGCACGATCGACCACCGCGTGCTCGTCATCGAGCAGCGCGACAAGCGCGCGATCGTCGGCCCAGCTCGTCGAACCGCGACGGCAAGACGCTCGTCTTCACCCGCACCCGCGCGTTCGCCGAGGAGCTCGCCGAGCAGCTCGACGACGCCGGCATCCCCGCGGTCAGCCTGCACGGCGACCTCAACCAGGCCAAGCGCACGCGCAACCTCGAGCGGCTGACCAGCGGCCGGGTCAACGTGCTGGTGGCGACGGATGTCGCGGCCCGCGGCATCCACGTCGACGACATCGACCTGGTCATCCAGGCCGACGCGCCGGACGAGTACAAGACCTACCTGCACCGCTCGGGCCGCACCGGCCGCGCCGGCAAGCCGGGCACCGTCGTCACGCTCATCACGCGCCAGCGCCGCCGCAAGCATGGCCGAGCTGCTCGACCGCGCCGAGATCGACGCGACGATGACCGAGGTGGCGTCCGGCGACCAGGTGCTCGAAGACCTTTCTGCGCTCTGCCGCACTGCTAGGCTCGACAACGCTCACCAACGAACTGCGTGCTGGTACGTCTTAGAGGTTATGAAGCCACTTCGCTGGATCCTGCCCGCCGCGGTCGTCACCGCCCTCGGCATCCTCTGGCTGTGGCTGATCCGCCCGGTCTGGGGTCTCTGCATCGACGTGGTCGAGGGGGCGCCGGGCGGCGGTTGCTTCTCGGGCACGAACGACGGCCCCGCGATCCTGTTCACGGTGCTGCTGCTGGTCGAGCTGGCCGCGCTGATCGTGCTCGTGCTGCTGCTGAAGATGCCGCGGCGCCCCGAGATCCTCGGTGCGCTGTGCGGGCTGATCGTCGTGACCCTGCTCGTCGGGGTCTTCGTGACGCTGTCCGGGCGTATGGATACCGCCGTATCCGTTCACGTAGCTCGCGGGGAGGTTTTATTGAATGGCGATGCAGCGTGATGAATGTTGGAAATCGCGGGATGTGTGATATCGCGGGGAGGGTGTGGGCGGCGATCGCGCAGGAATACGAAGTGATCGTTCTCTCTGATCACGCTGGGAACTGCTGATAATTGAGGAGAAACGACGAAGCGCGCTGCAATGCTCGCTGATCTTGGAAGGGGTCGCCTTCACGACGGCTGTGGCGGTGCGAAAGCGGGGTGTTGCGGTATTGTGAGTACGAGAGAGGTTGGGTATGAGCGGGTAGAGATGATTCGGGTCGTGCGGGTGAGAGAGATCGGTGAGCATCGCGAGCGCTGGTCGGAGTGCAGTGTTGTGCTTGCGCGTTTCGGGAGGAATCGCGCAGGTTATCGACGGGGATGGTGGGGAGGAGTGTCGCGGTATCGGATGGGGCGCTCATAAGGTCGGGACTCGATCGACGATTTGGAGGGGAGGGATGTCGGTTATGTGTGGAGGGTGTGCGAGGTTGAGGGGGAGCGGTGAGTGGGGATGCGGGGGCAATCGTTTGTTGGGAGAGTATGAGGTTGGGTGTGGGTGACGGCGCGGGTGATGATTCGGGGTGGGCGTGAGGCTGATGTATCGAGTGCGGTCAGGACGGGTCGGTATCATATAGGGAGATTGGAGAGCGGAGTCGGGTACGGGACGCGCTCGAGCGGGTGATGGAGGTCGAGCGAGACGGGGATTCATGGCACCGTTGAATCAGCTGGCTGTCGTCGAGCGGGAGCTCGGGGGAGTGAAGCGGGCCCCTAGTGCCGTAGCGTCGTCGCATGGCGATCGAGCTCACCGGCATCCGCCGCTATCCGGTGAAGTCGTTCCGCGGTGAGGACCTCGACTCCGCCGTCGTCGAGCCGTGGGGACTGGATGGCGACCGTCGCTGGATGGTGATCGGCGACGACCGCGAGGCGCTCACCGCCCGCGAGGTGCATCGGATGCTGACCGTGGTGCCGACGATCCTCGACGACGGCGTTCGCCTCGAGGCGCCGGGCGCGGAGCCGATCGAGGTGCGCATACCCGACGCCGAACGTATCGGCGTGACCGTGCATGGCAGCCCCGCGCCGGCGATGGCTCGCCGGGCCGGAGGCCGACGAATGGGTCTCCGCGGTGCTCGAGCTCGACGCCCGGCTCGTCTACCTCGACGACACCTACGGCCGCCCGTCGAAGCCCGAGTACTCCGAGCCCGGCGATGTCGTCTCGTTCGCCGATGCCTTCCCGGTGCTGCTGGCCAGCGAGGACTCGCTCGCGATGCTCAACGACTGGATCGCGGAGGGTCCGCGCAGCGACGAGGGACCGCTGCCGATGACGCGGTTCCGCCCGAACCTGATCGTGCGCGGTGCCCCGTCCTTCGACGAGGACACCTGGGCGCGCATCCGGGTCGGCGATGCCGAGTTCCGGGTCGTGAAGGACTGCGACCGCTGCGTGATCACCACCCTCGACCCGCTGACCGGCGAGAAGCAGATGGAGCCGATCGCGACGCTGGCCCGGCACCGCAAGTGGGGCGGCAAGACCTGGTTCGCCGTGAACATGATCCCGGACACCGAGGACGCCGTCGTCCGGGTCGGCGACGAGGTCGAGGTGCTCGAGCGCCGCGATGCCGGCGAGCTCGGCGGCGTGATGGAGGTCGCGCTCGAGTCGCCCGACAGCCAGAGGTGGTCGCGCTCATCGACGCGCTCGACGCGTACCAGAAGCCGCTCTACCCGGAGGAGAGCCACCACGGCATCGACCTCGAGGCGCTGCGCGACCCGGCGGTCGCGTTCGCGGTGGTGCGGATCGACGGGCGCGGTCGGATGCGGCGCCGTCGTCGTGCGCGACGGCGAGGCCGAGCTGAAGCGCATGTTCGTCGACCCGGAGCGCCGCGGCGCCGGCATCGGGACGGCCCTGGTCGCGTTCCTGGAGGCGGAGGCGGCCCGCGCGGTGCGTCGGTCGCGCGGCTGGAGACGGGCATCCACCAGCACGCCGCGATCGCGCTGTACGAACGCGCCGGCTACGCGATGCGCGGGCCGTTCGGCGACTACATCGAGGATCCGATGAGCGTGTTCATGGAGAAGCCGCTGGTCTGAGGCCCGGAGTACCGTCGGCCGGCATGGCGTACGACGAAGACCTCGCCCACCGCATCCGGGCGCGCTCGGCAACCGGCCGGGCATCACCGAGAAGCGGATGTTCGGCGGGCTGGCGTTCCTGCTCAACGGAAACATGGCGGTGGGCGCGAGTGGCAAGGGCGGGATCATGCTGCGGGTTCCGCCGGAGGAGACCGGACGAGCTGGTGGCAAGGCGCACGCCGGGCCGATGCACATGCGTGGTGACAAGCCGGTCAACGGCTGGATCCGCGTTGCGGCGGATGGGCTGGAGTCGGACGAAGACCTCGCGCGGTGGGTGGCGATCGGGATCGATTACGCCGCGGGGTTGCCGCCCAAGTAAGGGTGATGCGCGGGCTAAGCGAGGGCCAGCATGCCGGCGGCGGCGAGGGCGAGCGCGAGGCCGACGTACTGCACGGGCGCGATCCGCTCCTTGAGCACGATCGCGGCCAGGATGATCGTGCCTGCCGGGTACATCGCCGTCAGCACCGACATGACCGTGAGCTCCCCGATGCGCACGCCGAGGAGCAGGCCGACGTTGGCGACCACGTCCACGACCCCGCAGAAGATGCGCCAGCCGGATGCCGATCGCCGCGACCCGCGGGCGGTCCTTTCCGCGCCGGATCGCCGCGACGATCAGCAGCATGCCGAACGCCGAGAACATGATGGCGCCGTTGGTGGCGCGGTTCGCGATGAGCGGGATGAGCCCGGAGTCATCCGGGGCGGCATCGATGATGATGAGGAACGCGCCGATCGCGATGCCCGACCCGACCGCCATGACCAAGCCCTTCACGCTCGGCCGCACCGCGCCCTTCTCGGGGACGAAGCCGACCAGCACGACAGCGACCAGAGCGACGCCGAGCGCGATGTAGCCGATGAGCGCGAGCCGCTCGCCGCGCACCAGCCCGACGGTGAGCGGCACGATCGCCGACACCACGGCGGTGAGCGGCGACAGGATGCTCATCGGCCCGATCGCGAGGCACTGGTAGAGCAGCACGATCGCGATCGCGCCGGTGACCCCGGACAGCGCGCCCGAGCAAGACCGCCGGGGTCGACATCACGCCCGGGAACAGCGGCGTCGAGCTGCACCGAGCACGACCAGCGACCAGGCCGGTGGTCGCCGCGATCGCGGTCGTCAGCACGGGGTTGATCCGCTTTGTCGCGAGTCCGCCCAGGAAATCGGCCGCCCCGAAGACGAGCGCGCTGGAGAGTCCGACGATGACCGTGAGCATGGGGTTCCCACGGTAGCGGCTGACACATAGTCTGGAATGCGACCCCCATTTGGGTGGCGCCCGTTCGGGTGCCAGGGGTCGTCCTCAAAGGAGAAGACCGTGGCCAGACGTGCCCTCGCATTCGTCACATTCGCAGCTTGGCAATCGCAACCGGAGGGGTCGCCACCAGCAGCGCCTCCGCCGCCCCACCATCCGTGGACATCGACATCGTCGCGATGAACGACTTCCACGGGCGCATCGAGCGCGGTCCGGCGCCGACCGCGCCGGCGACCACCTCGCAGGCCGGCGCCGCCGTGCTGTCCGGCATGGTCGACTTCTACCGCGCGGCCAACCCGAACACGACCTTCGTCGCCGCGGGCGACCTCATCGGCGCGTCGACGTTCACCTCGTTCATCCAGGATGACCAGCCGACGATCGACGTGCTCAACGAGATCGGGCTGAACACCAGCTCGTTCGGCAACCACGAGTTCGACCAGGGTCGGGCGGATGTCGACACAGACGTGGTTCCGGCAGCGGACTGGGTGTACACCGCATCCAACCTCTAAACGAGGTCGACGGCGTGACGCCGGCATATCCCGGCTACTACCGGCAGGAGTTCGTCGGGGTCGACCCGGCCAAGCCCGTCTCCGTCGCGTTCATCGGCGCGGTCACCGAGGAGCTCCCATCGCTGGTGAGCCCGGCCGGCATCGAGACGCTCGTCGTCGGCGACATCGTCGACAGCGTGAACCGCGTCGTCACCGACCTGACCGACGGCGTCGGCGAGCAGGCCGACGTGATGATCCTGCTCATCCACGAGGGTGCGGCCACCACCGACATCTCGTCCGTCACGGACGACTCGACGTTCGGGCAGATCGTGGCCGGGGTGGATGTCGACGGCATCGTCTCCGCCCACACCCACCTGCCGTACGACCACGAGGTGCCGATCGGCCCCGACGCCCAGCTCGGCCCGGTGATCTCGACCGGCCAGTACGGCGAGCGCTACGGCCACATGAACCTGCAGATCGACCCGGACACGAAGGAGATCACGCTCTTCGACGCCGAGGTGCTCGACCTCTTCGACAAGTTCCCGGCGGACCCCATCGTCGCAGCCATCGTCGCGGACGCGGTCGCCGTCGCGATCGAGCTCGGCAGCGTGCCGCTCGGCAACATCACCGCGGACTTCAACCGCGCGGTCGTCGCTGCAGGCACCGAGAACCGCGGCGGTGAGTCGACGCATCGGCAACTTCGTCGCCGACGTGCAGCTCTGGGCAGGCCAGGACTGGGCGGCGCAGGATCCGAGGGCCGCCGCGTCCCGGTGCTCGCGCTCATGAATCCGGGCGGCTTGCGCACCGATCTCAAGTACGCGGTGAACCCGGCGACGCCCGGCGATGACGTCGGGCTCGTCACGTACTCCGAGGCAGCCCTCGTGCAGCCGTTCGCGAACACCCTGATCGTCGAGGATGTCACCGGCGAGCAGATCCGGTCTGGCGCTCGAGCAGCAGGTTCAGTCCGCGGGCTCGTCGGCCGTTCTTGAAGCTGGGCACGTCCGACGAATCTGAAGTACACCTTCAACCCGACCGCGCCGGTCGGCAGCAGGGTGAGCAACATCACCCTCGACGGCGATGCCGCTCGATCTCGGAGCGACCTACCCGATCGTCGTGAACTCGTTCCTCGCGGCCGGCGGTGACAACTTCGCCGCGCTCAACGGCTCGAACAAGGAGGACACCGGCCGGGTCGATCTGGAGAGCATGGTCGACTACTTCGAGGTGTTCGGCACCGCCTCGCCCGACTTCGCGCAGCGGTCGATCGGCGTGCAGCTCAGCGCGCCGGACTCCGACGGCTACAGCTCCGGCGACCAGGTGACGCTCACCCTGTCGTCGCTGCTGATGTCGAACGGCGGGCCGATGCCGGCGAACGTGGTGGTGTCGGCGAACGGCGTCGCAGCTCGGCTCGTCGCTCATCGACCCGACGCTCACCCCGGCGACCCCGCTGGATGAGTCGGGCAAGGCGATCGTGGTGATCACGCTGCCGGCGACGGACGCCGGCACGCTGGTGCTGAACATCGCGGTGCCGGAAGCCGGTACCTCGATCGACGTGCCGATCACGGTGACGCAGCAGGCGATCACGAACGTGACGCCGCCGACGATCACCGGGCAGGGCAACGTCAACCAGACGCTCACCGCGACCGGCGGCACCTGGAGCGTGGCCGACCCCGACGCTCGCGTACCAGTGGAACCGCAACGGCACGCCGATCAGCGGTGCCACCGCATCCACCTACAAGCTGGTCGCGGCGGATGCCGGGCGCGAGCATCACGGTGACGGTGACGGCCAGCAAGGCCGGCTACGGCAACGGCACCGCGACCTCGGCCGCCAAGGCGGTGGCGAAGGGCTCCTCCGACACCGACTCGCGGCTGAACAACTGTTCATCGCGGCAAGTCGGAGACGGTCACGCATGACGATCGACGTCGACGGCCAGTTCGGCATCGTGCCGGTCGGCGAGGTGAAGGTGTACGACGGCAACAAGGTCATCGCGACCGTGACGCTGACGGCGGCGGACAACGGACACGTGACGATCAGGCTGCCGAAGTTCGACCGCGGCATCCACTCGTGTCGGCGAAGTTCGGCGGCAACGGCCAGCTGAATGGATCGAGCAGCTTCCCGAGCCTGCTGCTGGTCTGCTAACCCCCCGGGGCCGTACCCGACGGCCCCATCCCGCTCACAAAGCACACAAGGAGTCATCGGGACATGAAGGTCTTCATCTGGCGCGCCGTCGCGGCGCTCGGCAGGTCTGGCGCTCGGACTCGGGGCGTTCGGCGCCGTCCCGGCCATCGGCGGCCGACGTCACCCACACGATCGCCGACGTGCAGGGACCCGGCGCGGCGACGCCGCTGAACGGCACCGTCGTCACCGTCGAGGGTGTCATCACCGGCCGACTTCCGCAACGCGACCGGCAGCGGCTACCGCGGGTTCTACCTGCAGACCGCCGACTCGTCCGGCGACGACTTCACGCCCGGGCGTCTCGGACGGCATCTTCGTGTTCTCCGCGAACGCGAACCCGGCGGTC
This sequence comes from uncultured Actinomycetota bacterium, assembly GCA_963721745.1. Classification (GTDB taxonomy): domain Bacteria; phylum Actinomycetota; class Actinomycetes; order Propionibacteriales; family Actinopolymorphaceae; genus Thermasporomyces. The sequence continues at coordinate 1,075,579 of CAVRKO010000015.1, forward strand.
GCGCTCGGCGACCTCGTGAAGGTGACCGGCACCGCGCAGGAGTTCAACGGGCAGACCCAGCTCGCCGCCACCACCGATGCCGCGTATGAGCTGGTCACCGCGGCGTACGGCGCGCCCGCGCCCGCCCTGCTGCCGAACTCGCGTGGTCGGCTCCGCGCGGGAGGCGTACGAGGGCATGCTCGTGGTGCCGGAGAGCGCGTTCCTCAGCTCGACGCACCAGAACTTCAGCTTCGGCTCGCCGTGGCTGAACGTCGGCGCGCTCGCCGTGAAGGCGACCGACCTCGTCGACGCCGGGCCGGATGCGCTGGCGATCGCCGCCGCCAACCGGGCGAACCGGCTCATCCTCGACGACGGTTACAGCATCCGCGCCGACTCGCGCCGCGCACACCTTCGAGCCGCCGTACTTCACGGCGGACGCCGTGGTGCGCAACGGCGACCAGTTCAACTCGCCGGCCGGTGGCATGGTGCTCGGCTGGGGCTTCGACGACTGGCGGCTGCAGCCGCAGGTGCCGCTGTCGAGCGGCTCGCCGGCCGAGTACGCGGCCTACTTCCCGACCTGGACGCCGCTGAACCCGCGCACGGATGCGCCGGCCGACGTCGGCGGCGACATCCAGGTCGGCGCGTTCAACGTCTTCAACTACTTCACGACCTTCGGCGGGGACGCGCGCGGCGCATCCACCCCGGAGGAGTTCGCGGTGCAGCAGTCCAAGATCGTCGCGGCGATCAACGCGCTCGATGCCGACGTCATCGGCCTGCAGGAGATCGAGAACTCGGTGAAGCTCGGCGAGCCGGTCGACGAGGCGCTGGCGAACCTGGTGGATGCGCTCAACGCGGCGGCCGGGACCAGCGAAGTGGGCCTACGTGCCGACGCCGGCGGCGCTGCACGATCCCGCGATCACCGACTTCATCACCAGCGCGATCATCTACCAGCCCGCGTCGGTGACGCCGGTCGGCGAGAGCTTCGCGCTCGTGGACGAGACCGTGTGGGACATCGCGCGCGAGCCGATCGCGCAGACGTTCCAGGCCGAGGGCTCGACGTTCACGGTCGTGGCCAACCACTTCAAGTCGAAGAGCCGGCCGGAGGGCAGCACCGATCCGGAGCCGGCCGACCTGCAGGGCTTCTTCAACGCGGAGCGCGTCGAGCAGGCGCAGAGCCTCCTCGGGTTCGTCGCCGGCATCCAGGCCGACCCGGCCAAGGGCGAGGACGTCATCCTGCTCGGCGACTTCAACGCGTACCACGAGGAGGATCCGGCCCAGGTGATCACCGGAGCCGGGTTCGTCGACCTCGTGCCGACGACCGGCGAGTACACGTACACGTTCGACGGCGAGCTCGGGCTCGCTCGACCACATCTTCGTGTCGCCGTCGCTGGCGCCGGATGTCACCGGCGTCGACGTGTGGACGATCAACTCGCCCGAGCTCTCCGACCGCGGCTACTTCGGTGCTTCGCCGATCCGACCACGCCGTTCCGCTCCAGCGACCATGACCCGTCGTTGTTCGGGTTCGTGGTCGAGCGATCTGCCGATCGAGTCGGTCACGCCGCCCACGATCAGCGGGCAGGGCAGGGTCGGCAAGACGCTGACCGCGACCGGCGGCACCTGGTCGGTCGACGACGTGACGCTCGCGTACCAGTGGAACCGCGACGGCGTCCCGATCGACGGTGCGACCGTCGGCCACGTACAAGCTCGTCGCGGCGGACGCCGGCGCGGACATCACCGTGACCGTCACAGCGACCAAGGAGGGCTTCGGCACCGGCGTCGGCGACGTCGGCGGCGAAGGCCATCGCCAAGGGCGACAGCAGCACGACCGGCCGGCTCGACAAGCTGTTCACGACGTCGAACGGCACGGTCAAGATCACCGTGGATGTCGACGGCCAGTACGGGATCACCCCGGTCGGCGAGGTGAAGGTGTACGACGGGAGCAAGGTCATCGCGACCGCGACCCTGACCGAGGCGAACGACGGCACGGATCACGATCACGCTGCCGAAGTTCGATCGCGGCATCCACCTGGTCACCGCCCGCTTCGTGGGCAGTGCACAGCTCGACGGCTCGTCGAGTTTTCCGAGGGTGCTCCTGGTCTGGTAGCGGCGTCGCCGGCGGGACGTAGGATCGCGGCATGACCGCCGCTGTGCCCTTGGGCGTGCTCGAGCGCACGTTCGGGTACTCGTCGTTCCGCGGTCAGCAGCGGGAGATCGTCGATCACGTCATCGACGGTGGCGACGCGATCGTGCTCATGCCGACCGGCGGCGGCAAGTCGCTGTGCTACCAGGTGCCCGCGCTCGTCCGCGAGGGCACCGGCGTGGTCATCTCGCCGCTCATCGCCCTGATGCAGGACCAGGTGGATGCGCTCGGTGTGGTCGGCGTGCGCGCCGCGTTCCTGAACTCGACCCAGAACGCCGACGAGCGGCGAGCGGTCGAGCAGGCGTACCTCGCCGGCGAGCTCGACCTGCTGTACCTCGCGCCGGAGCGGCTCGGTGCATCGGGCACGCTCGACTTCCTCGATCGCGGCACGATCGCGCTGTTCGCGATCGACGAGGCGCACTGCGTGTCGCAGTGGGGCCACGACTTCCGGCCCGACTACCTGCGGCTGTCGGTGCTGCACGAGCGCTGGCCCGCCGTGCCGCGCATCGCGCTCACCGCGACCGCCACCGAGGCGACCCGGCGCGAGATCGCGACGCGGCTCGACCTCGGCAGCGCCCAGCTGTTCGTGTCCAGCTTCGACCGCCCGAACATCCAGTACCGCATCGAACCGAAGGACCAGCCGCTGCAGCAGCTGCTCACGCTGCTGCGCACCGAGCACGCCGGTGACGCGGGCATCGTGTACTGCCTCTCGCGGAACTCGGTCGAGAAGACGGCGGAGTTCCTGCTGGAGCAGGGCATCACGGCGCTGCCGTACCACGCCGGGCTCGACGCGGGCGTGCGCTCGCGCAACCAGGCGACGGTTCCTGCGGGAGGACGGCGTCGTGATGGTCGCGACCATCGCGTTCGGCATGGGGATCGACAAGCCCGACGTGCGGTTCGTCGCGCACCTCGACCTGCCCAAGAGCGTCGAGGGCTACTACCAGGAGACCGGCCGCGCCGGTCGCGACGGGCTGCCCTCCACCGCCTGGCTCGCCTACGGGCTGCAGGATGTGGTGCAGCAGCGGCGCATGATCGACCAGTCCGAGGGCGACGACGCCCACCGCCGCCGGCTCTCGCAGCACCTGGATGCGATGCTCGCGCTGTGCGAGACCGTCACCTGCCGCCGCGTGCAGCTGCTCGACTACTTCGGGGAGCCGAGCGTCGCCATGCGGCAACTGCGATACCTGCATCAACCCGCCGGAGGCGTGGGACGGCACGGTGCCGGCGCAGAAGTTCCTCTCGACGGTCGTGCGGCTGCAGCGCGAGCGGCAGCAGCGGTACGGCGCCGGGCAGATCATCGACATCCTGCTCGGCAAGTCGACGCCGCGGGTGCTGCAGCTCGGGCACGAGTCGCTGTCGACGTTCGGCATCGGGCAGGACGTGAGCGAGCAGGAGTGGCGCGGGATCGTCCGGCAGTTGCTCGCGCAGGGGCTGCTCGGCGTGCACGGCGACGGCTACGGCACGCTCGTGGTGACCGACGCGAGTGCCGAGGTGCTGCGCGGCGAGCGCATCGTGATGCTCCGCCACGAGGTCGTCCGCGCGACGAAGAAGGCGAAGCGGTCGGCCGGCGTCGAGCTGCCGGCCGAGGCGCTCGGCCTGTTCGAGCAGCTGCGCGAGTGGCGGTCGGGCGTCGCGCGCGAGCAGGGCGTGCCCGCCTACATCGTGTTCGGCGACGCGACCCTGCGCGGGCATCGCGCTGACCAAGCCCGGCACGCTCGACGAGCTCGGCACCATCAGCGGCGTCGGCGAGAAGAAGCTCGAGACCTACGGCGACGCAGTGCTCGGAGTCGTCTCCGCCGCCGCATGACAGTCATCCTCGTAGAGGGCGAGAGCGATCGGATCGCGATCGAGACGCTCGCCGCGCGGCTCGGGCTGCCCCGCCGACCGTGCTCGCGGTCGGCGGATCGAAGGGTGCGCACGGCGCCGCCGGCGCACTGCCGGGTGAGCGGCTGATCGGCCTGGTCGACGCCGCCGAACGGCGCGACTTCGAGCGGGTGCTGGACACCGTGTTCGTCTGCGACCCCGACCTCGAGGCCGAGTTCGTGCGCGCGCTCGGCATCGATGGCGTGCTCGCCGTCATCGACGAGCAGGGCGAGCTCGAATCGTTCCGGCGGTTGCAGGGCCAGCCGTTCCAGCGCAGCCGAACGCCCGAGCAGCAGCTGACCCGGTTCTTCGGCGGCCGCAGCGGCAACAAGGCGAAGTACGCGAAGGCGCTCGCCGCCGCAGTCCCGCTCGACCGCATCCCCGCCCCGCTCGCCGCGCTGTTCGCCGCCACCGGTGGTTGAGTAGCGCCGCGAAGGCGGCGTATCGAAACCTCACAAACGCAGCGCAGCAGGACCCAGGACCGATAGTGGAACATCCACGGCTGAATTGGGCCGTCGCGTTGTAGAAGACGTACCGTGGATGAGTGACTCAGGTGACCAAGTCCGAACGCGAACCACGCCGCCGACCGTCGACGTCGCCGCGCTCGGCCAGCTGCTGATGGGCCGCTGGGCCGACGTCCGCCGCGCCGCCCGCGCCCGCGCCGCGAAGCCGGAGTTCCGCCGCATCCCGGGCCAGACCATGGCCGAGCACCGCGAGCGCGCGCTCACCCAGCTGCACCTGCTGGTGAAGGAGCGCGCCGTGCAGCGCGCCTTCCCGAAGCACCTCGGCGGCAACGACGACCACGGCGGCAACATCGCCCAGTTCGAGGAGCTGGTCGCTCGCCGACCCGTCGCTGCAGATCAAGTCCGGCGTGCAGTGGGGCCTGTTCGGCGCCGCCGTGCTGCACCTCGGCACCAAGCGCCACCACGACGAGCTGCTGCCCGGCGATCATGAACCTCGACATCCCCGGCGCGTTCGCGATGACCGAGACCGGTCACGGCTCGGATGTCGCCAGCATCGCGCACGACCGCGACCTACGACGCAGACACCGAGCGAGTTCGTCCTCAACACCCCGTTCCGCGCCGCGTGGAAGGACTACCTCGGCAACGCCGCGAATGCACGGCACGCGCGGCCGTCGTGTTCGCGCAGCTCATCACGAAGGGCGTCAACCACGGCGTGCACGCGTTCTACGTGCCGATCCGCGACGAGACCGGCGAGTTCCTGCCCGGCATCGGCGGCGAGGACGACGGCCTCAAGGGCGGGCTCAACGGCATCGACAACGGCCGGCTGCACTTCACCGACGTCCGCGTGCCGCGCACGAACCTGCTCAACCGCTACGGCGACGTCGACGAGCACGGCACCTACACGCTCATCCATCGCCAGCCCCGGCCGCCGCTTCTTCACGATGCTCGGCACGCTCGTGCAGGGCCGCGTCTCGCTCGACGGCGCGGCGGTGGTCGTCAGCAAGCTCGCGCTCACGATCGCGCTCACCTACGCGAACGCAGCGCCGCCAGTTCACCGGCGCCGGACGACGACGAGGAGATGGTGCTGCTCGACTACCAGCGCCACCAGCGCCGGCTGCTGCCGCAGCTCGCGACCACCTACGCGATGTCGTTCGCGCACGAGCGGTTCCTGCGACAGTTCGACGCGCGTGTTCTCGGGCGAGCGCGACACCCCGGCCGAGCGCGAGGACCTCGAGACCCTCGCCGCCGCGCTCAAGCCGCTCAGCACCTGGCACGCGCTCGAGACCCTGCAGGAGTGCCGCGAGGCCTGCGGCGGCGCCGGCTTCCTCGCCGAGAACCGCCTCGTGCTGCTGCGCGCCGACCTGGACGTCTACGTGACGTTCGAGGGCGACAACAACGTGCTGCTGCAGCTCGTCGCCAAGCGCCTGCTGACCGACTACAGCCGCAAGTTCGCGGGCGCGGATGCCGGGGCGCTCGCCCAGTACGTCGCCGGCCAGGTCGGCGAGGTCGCGCGTGAACCGCAGCGGGCTGCGCCAGTTCGTGCAGAACGTGCAGGACTTCGGCAACACCGCGCGCTCGGTCGGATTCGTGCGCGACACCGACTCGCAGCGCGCAGCTGCTCACCGACCGCGTGCAGCACGATGGTCGCCGAGCTCGCCGGGCGCCTCAAGAACGCGCACCGGCTGCCGAAGGCCGAGTCGGCCGCGCTGTTCAACGCGAACCAGAACGAGCTCATCGAGGCCGCGCGCGCGCACGGCGAGCTGCTGCAGTGGGAGGCGTTCACCGACGGCGTCGAAGCCGTCGAGCGACCCGGGCACCAAGCAGGTGCTGACCTGGCTGCGCGACCTGTTCGGGCTCGGGCTGATCGAGAAGCACCTGGCCTGGTACCTCATCAACGGCCGGCTGTCGTCGCAGCGGGCGCTCGCGATCACCGACTACATCACGACCGGCTGCTGCCGCGCATCCGCCAGCACGCGCTCGACCTCGTCGCCGCGTTCGGGTTCACGCCGGAGCACATCGGCGCGCCGATCGCGCTGGGCGGCGAGGCCGAGCGCCAGGACGAGGCGCGCGCCTGGTTCGCCGAGCGCCGCGCTGCCGGCACGCTTCCCGTCGAGGAGAAGTCCTCCCGCTGAGTCTGTCGATCGGACAGCACTCGATCGTCACCTCAGTGTCAGGATCGACAACGAGGAAGGAACTTCTCATGCGATACACCCTGCTGCTGCAGTACCCGGAGATGAGCACCGAGGAGCTCGGCGCGGAAGCGCTCGCGGAGGGCATGCGCGCGTTCGACGAGTACGCGAAGGCGCTGGATGCCGCCGGCGTGCTGGTCTCGGCCGAGGTGCTCGAGCCCTCGAGCGCCACCACCACGATCAGCCTGCCAGCGGTGAGCTGGTCGTGCAGGACGGCCCGTTCGCCGACACCAAGGAACAGCTCGGCGGCACGGTCGTGATCGACGTGCCCGACCTGGATGCGCCCTCACCTGGGCGCAGCAGGCTCCGCCCGCGCACTACGGCCACGTCGAGATCCGGCCGTCGGCGACGCGGTTCGTCGACGGCGCCTGGACCGCGTACTCCCACCACTGACGCTGATGCCGGAGCAGAGAGGTGCGCGCCGCCGCCGAACGCGCGGCGCGCACCTCCTACGGCCGGCTCGTCGCGCTGCTCGCCGCACCGACCCGTGATCTCGCGCTCGCCGAGGACGCGCTGGCGGATGCATTCGAGCGGGCGCTGCGCACCTGGCCCGAGTCCGGCATCCCCGACAACCCGGAAGGATGGCTGCTGACCGTGGCCCGCAACCGGCAGCGTGACGCGCTGGGCTCTGCCGCGCGCCGGACGTCGTCGCCGCTCGACGCCGGCGAGCACGTCGTCGGCGGGCTGGATGTCGCGGCCTGGTCGGCTCGCGCGGACGCCATCCCGGACAAGCGGCTCGAGCTGCTGTTCGTCTGCGCCCACCCGGCGATCGACCCGGCCATCCGCACCCCGCTGATGCTCCAGACCGTGCTCGGGTTCGACGCCGCACAGATCGCGGCGGCGTTCGCCGTCGAGCCGAAGGCGATGGCGCAGCGGCTCGTGCGCGCCAAGCGGCGGATCCGTGATGCCGGCATCCCGTTCGCCGTGCCGTCGCGCGCGGACATGCCCGCGCGGTTGCCCGCCGTGCTGGAGGCGATCTACGGCGCGTACTCGATCGACTGGCTCGTCGCAGGGCGAGCGACATCCGGCGAGTCGGTCGCGGACGAGGCGCGCTGGCTGGCGGTGCTCGTCGCGTCGCTGCTCGAGGACGAGCCCGAGGCGTGGGGTCTCGCCGCGCTGCTGACGTTCGCGCAGTCCCGTGCCCCGGCGCGCATCGGCGACCCGTGGCCGCCGCTCGACCAGCAGGACACCACGCTGTGGTCGGCCGAGCTCATCGCCGAGGGCGAGTCGCTGCTGCGCCGCGCGGCATCGTTCGGCGCACCGCTCGGACGGTTCCAGCTGGAGGCGGCCATCCAGTCGGTGCACTGCGATCGCGCGCGCACCGGCGTGACCGATCGAGAGGCGCTCCTGAAGCTCTACCGCGGGCTGGTCGAGATCGCGCCACGCAGGGCGCGCGCGCTCTCGCCGCGCTCGAGCACCCCGCTGGTTGAGGAGCGCCGCGAAGCGACGCGTCTCGAAACCTAGGATCGACCCGTGCTCTTCCGCCGCGACATCCTCGATGCGATCGTGGATGGGCGCGTCGACCGCGTGTACCGGATGTGGACCCGGCCGAACGCGAAAGCGGGCGGCCGCCAGCGCACCGTGGTCGGCGTGATCGAGTTCACGTCCGTCGACCGCAGCCGAGCTGGATGCGCTGACCGAGGCCGACGCAGCGGCATCCGGGTTTCGCGACCTCGAGCGGCTGCGCGCGGCCCAGATCCGGCGAGGGCGAGCTCTACCGGATCGGCGTGCGCTTCGCCGGTGATGATCCTCGCGTCGCGCTCCGCGCCAACGCCGAGCTGACCGAGGCGGACATCGCCACGGATCGCCGCGCGCCTGGACCGCCTCGACGCGCGCATCCACCCGCGGTCCATGGACCCGGCACACGCTCGGCCTCATCGCCGCAACCCGGAGGTCCGCGCACCGGATCTCGCCGGCGTCCGAGGGCCTCGAGACCGCTCGTCTTCAAGCGCGACGTGCGCAAGCTGAAGGAGCTGGGCCTCACCGAGAGCTTCCCGGTCGGCTACCGCATCTCACCGCGCGGCGCGGCGTTCCTCGCCAGCGGCGCCTAGGCGCTCGTCTAGTCCGCAGGGGTCTCCTGCGGCCCCTGGGCGGCGACCTTCTCGCGCACGTCATCCATGTCGAGCGCCTTCACGGCCTCGATGACCTGCTCGAGCGCCGGCGCCGGCAGGGCACCGGCCTGCTGGAAGACCAGGATGCCGTCGCGGAACGCCATGAGCGTCGGGATCGAGCGGATGCCCGCGGCCGACGACAGCGCCTGGTGCGCGTCGGTGTCGAGCTTGCCGAACGTGATGTCGGGGTGCTGCTCGCTCGCGGCGTCGTAGATCGGCGCGAACATCACGCACGGGCCGCACCACGCCGCCCACCAGTCCACGAGGGTGATGCCCTCGGCGGTCACGGTGTCGGAGAAGGTGTCGCTGGTCAGCTCGACAGTAGCCATGCAAGAAGACTACGTCGCAGGCCGCCCGGATATTCCCGACGCCCCGGATACGCTGGCGGGATGGAACTTGGGGCTAGCGGGGCGGGTCGCGGCGATCACGGGCGGCAGCGACGGGATCGGCAAGGCGACCGCGGCTCGGCTGCTCGCGGAGGGCGCGCGGGTCGCGATCTGCGGGCGGGACGAGCAGCGGCTGGCGGATGCGGCGGCCGAGCTCGGCGACGTGCTCGCGATCCAGGCCGACGTCGGCGTCGCGGCGGACGTCGAGCGGTTCATCGCGGCCGTCGATCGAGCAGCTTCGGCGGGCTCGACATCCTGGTCAACAACGCCGGCGCCTCGAACGCGCAAACCGTTCGATCAGGTCGACGACGACACCTGGACCGCGCGACCTGGACTCGAAGCTGGCGGCCGCCGTGCGCACCAGCCGGGCGGCGCTGCCGTCGCTGAAGGCGAGCGGGCACGGCCGCATCATCAACGTCACCGCGATCGGCGGCAAGCACCCGGGCGCCGGTTCGCTGCCGACCACGGTCAGCCGCGCAGCGGGCATCGCGCTGACGAAGGCGATGTCGCGCGATCTCGCGGCCGACGGCATCCTCGTGAACGCGGTCTGCATCGGTCTGGTCAAGAGCGGGCAGCAGGCGCGGTCCGGCGAGCGGCAGGGCATGACGCCCGACGAGTACTTCGAGAAGCTCGGCAAGACATCCCGCTCGGCCGGATGGGCGAGGCGGATGAGGTGGCGAACGTGATCGCGTTCCTCGCCTCCGACGCCGCGTCCTACGTGACCGGCGTCGCGATCAACGTCGACGGCGGCCTCTCGCCGGTCGTCTAGACCGGCGAGCAGCCGCTCCACCTCGGCGTCCTCGGTCTGCCGGAAGTCCTCGTAGAACTGCCCGACCGCCATGAACCCGTCGGGCACGAGGGCCACGACGACCGATCGGCGACCCCCTGGAGCAGCGCGATCGCGTCCGCCGGTGCGACAGGCGCCGCCATCACCACCGACTCCGCGCCGAGCTCGCGCGCGACCAGGCACGCGACGCGGGCCGTCGCGCCGGTGGCGATGCCGTCATCCACGATCACGGCGGTGCGTCCGGTGAGGTCGAGCGGCGGACGGCCGGCGCGGAGCGCCTGCGACACGCGCATCGAGGGTCACGCGCTCCCTCGCCTCGACCTTCGCGAAGTCGCCGGCGGTCGCTCCGGCCATCCGCATGGTGCGCTCGTCGACGACGCGCGCTCCGGCCTCGCCGATGGCGCCCATCGCGACCTCGGGCTGGCGCGGCACCCCGATCTTGCGCACGACGATCACGTCCAGCGGCGCGCCGATCGACGCGCGCAACCTCGGCGGCGACCGGGACCCCGCCGCGCGGCAGGCCGAGCACGATCGGCGTGCTCGAGCGGCGGCATCAGCGCGGCCAGCCGCTGCCCGGCGTCGGCACGATCACGGAATCTGGTCATTCGTCAAGCATCACGGCCGTACTGCAACCGAGCAACCCTCAGGGCTACTCTGAGGCCATGACGTTCAACCCCAACGCGCAGATCGACCCGAGCAAGGTCAGCCGTCGCGGCCGAAACACGGCCATCGGCGTCGGCGGCGGCGGGGTCGTGGTGCTGGTGCTGTTCCTGCTCTCGCAGTTCCTCGGCGTCGACCTCACCGGGCTCGCCGGCGGGGACAGCAGGGTGGCGGCACGCAGCAGGAGGAGTCGCTCGAGCACTGCACGACCGGCGAGGCTGCCAACACCGACCAGGACTGCATGATCGTCGGCGCCGTGACCTCGCTCGACCTGTACTGGTCGGAGTACCTGCCGACGCAGAACGTCACGTACCGGCCGACGGCCGGACGTCGTGCTGTTCTCGGACGCGCACCAACACCGGCTGCGGTCAGGCGTCGAGCGCGACCGGGCCGTTCTACTGCCCCACCGACGAGACCATCTACATGGACACCGGCTTCTTCGCCGACCTGGCCGGCGCGCTTCGGCGGATCGGACGATCCACTCGCGGTGATGTACGTCGTCGCGCACGAGTACGGGCACCACATCCAGAACATCTCCGGCATCATGAACAATCTCAACCTCAACGACACCGGTCCGGCATCCGATGGCGGTGCGGCTCGAGGTGCAGGCGGACTGCTTCGCGGGCGCGTGGGTCGGCGCTGCGGCGACGATCCAGGATGCGAACGGCGTGACCCTGCTGCAGCCGCCGACGGATGCGCAGATCCAGTCGGCGCTCGCGGCTGCGGCGTCGGTCGGTGACGACCGCATCCAGAGCCAGACGCAGGGTCAGGTGACCCCGGAGACGTGGACGCACGGTTCGAGCGAGATGCGGCAGCGCTGGTTCATCGCCGGGCTGCAGGGCGGGCCGAACGCCTGCAACACGTTCGAGGTCGCCCAGCCTTAGGCGCTCGTCCTCACTGAACGACCCCTCGGGCCGACCAGGCGCCGGCGGTGATCGGTGAACGGCTCGGTCGGGTAGTGCCGGCGGCACACCTCGCGCAGTTGCGCGCGGCCGGCGTCGTCCAGCGCGGCGACGTACGCGCCGGCCGGGTCCGACGCTCAGCGTGTACGGCTCCCACCAGTCGTCGAAGGTCGGATGTACGACCTCGATGCGTGAGCAGCGTCTCCTCGACCTCGGCGAACCCTGCCGCGGTGAAAAGCTCGGTCAGGTGGCCTTGCCGCGCGCACCGGCCAGGCCGGACTCGTCGTGCGCCTCAGGGTCGATGCCCGCGCACGACCTGCCAGAAGCCGCTGAGGGGACCGCGCTTCGCCATCGTGGTCCCACACGCAGGCGGCGACCGTGCCGCCGGGATCGGGTCACGCGGCCCATCTCGACGAGCCCGGCAACCGGATCCGTCATGAAGTGCACGACCAGCTGCGCGAGCGTGACGTCGAACGCGGCGTCGGGGAACGGGAGCTTCTCGGCCGGTGCGACCTCGACCTCGATGCCGGGATGCCGCTCGCGGGCCGCGATCGCGTACGGCTCGGAAGGGTCGGCCGCGGTGACCGAATCCGCGCCCAGCCGTTCGACCAGACGCGTCGTGAGTGCGCCCGGCCCGCTGCCGACGTCGACGGCGCGCTCGACCGGCGCTGGACCCCGGCGAAATCGGCGAACGGCTCTGCGAGGCCCTTCGAGTACCGCCCCATGAAGCGGTCGTAGTGCTCGGCCGCGCCGTCGAACATCATGCGTCCGACGATATGCCGCGCGCGGTGTGCCAAGCCAGCCCGGAGCAGGCGTACACTCAACCTTCGTGTTTGCAGGTCTTCAAGCTCGGTTGCGGCAGCGCCGCATCGACAAGCTGCGCAACCGCCTCGTCTACTCGGCCAAAGAGCGCTGCGAGTGCGGCGCCGGATTCGCCTACGATCGCCGCTCGCTCAGCAAGGCCCATTGGGACTGCAGCGCGATCCTGCTCGGTGACGCCCTGCTCGTCGAGGGTGAGCGCGGCGCTTGCGCCCACTCGATGCCGTGCGAGTACTTCGACCTCGTGTCCGAGCGGCAGCCGGCCGCGATGGGTGCGACGACCCGCCCCTAGGCCGGGTCCAGCCGCAGCGTGAGGTCCTGCTTGTCCGGGCCGATCATCGCGCGCAGATTGCCGGCGCCGTAGCGCTCGTACTTCCTGCGCGTAGGCGTCGTCGATCGGCTCGCGGGCAGCCGGATCGGCTCCCGCGACCGTGATGTCGCGCTCGACGCCGCCCGCCTGGATGCGTCCGCGTCCGCTCGCCTTCGCGCGCCGGAACCAGCCGGGCGGCGGGGTGCCCCAGGTGCGCACGTAGAGGTCGCCGTCGACCGCGACCATCCAGATAATCACGTACGGCCGCAACGAGCCGTCGTCGCGGTAGGAGGCGATGCGCAGCTCATCGACCGCGTCGATCGCCTCGAGCTCGCCCGGCGGCCAGCTCATCCAGCGTCAACCTTGAGCGTGACCTCGACCAGGTCGTCGACGTCGATCTCCTCGGCGTTCCGCACGACATCCTTCAGCGGCACGATGTACCCGCCGTCCTTCGGAAAGAGGGCGGTGTAGAACTCGGTGCCGCCCACAGTCACCATCGCGGGGATCATCCCCCACCCGTAGGTGACCTTGCCCGCGACCGTCTTGATGGCCTGAACTTCGTCGTTGGGCACAGTCACGAAGTGATACGGCGATGGCCCGCGCCAGTACCAGACCGGTCCGCTGAACCGAAGCTCCATGAACCGACTCTAGGTCGGCTCGCCGACAGTCTCGCATTACCGATAGCCTCGCGCCATGACTGATGCTCCCTCTCCCCGTGTCTCCCGTCCTGGCAAGTTCGGCTTCGCCGCCGTCGTGCTCGGCATCATCGGCTTGTTCTTCGTGTTCGTGATCCCGATCGTGTTCATCGGCAGCACCGTCAGCGCCGTCGGCATCGTGCTCGCGATCGTCGGCATCGTGCAGGCACGGCGCGAGGGCACCAGCATCACGATCCCGGTGGTTGGCCTCGTGTTGTGTCTGATCCCGTTCGTCGGGTTCATCGTGCGCGGGATCCTCTTGGGGTTCGGCGTCTAGCCGAGCGTGCCCCCGGAACAAGCCGGGGGCTAGCCCGACTGCGGCGCGGGACCGCGGCTCCATAGGCTGCGAGCATGAGAAATCGCAGCTTGCTTGCCGGCGGAGTCGCCGCCGCTGACCGTGCTGGCCCTGTCGGGGTGTGTGTTCGTCAGCGGCCCGCGCACCACCGTGGATCGCGAGATCGACGACGCGACCGCGGTGCAGCTCAAGACCGGCGGCGACATCGTCATCACCCTGGGCGACAGCCCGTCCCTGACGATCACCGCCGGGCAGAACGTGATCAGCCGCATCACCTCCGAGGTGCACGACGGCGTGCTCGTGCTGGACATCCCCGGGCCGACGTTCGCCCTCGGCGACATCGACTACGCGCTCACGCTCCCGTCGATCTCGGGGGTCGACGTGGATGGGTCGGGTGACGTGGAGGTGGACTTCGCCGGCGCCGATGATGTCACCGTCTCGATCTCCGGGTCTGGCGACGTCGAGGGCGGCAACATCGACGCAGGACGGTCAGCGTTGAGATCTCCGGGTCCGGTGACGTCGATCTCAGCGGCTCGACCGAGATCGTTCGACGTGCGGATCGACGGCAGCGGGGACGTCGAGGCCGATGACCTCGAGTCCGAGCGACGCGACCGTCGCAGATCAGCGGCGCCGGCGAGGTCGAGGTACGCGCGACCGAGGACGCTCGACGTGAAGATCAGCGGCAGCGGCACGGTGCGCCACACCGGTGGCGCCGAAGCTCTCGACCGACATCTCCGGTTCGGGCGAGGTCATCGAAGGCTAGGCTTGATAGGTGACTGTCGAGTCACCTATAGTGGTCGCGTGGGCACGGACGAGGTCATCGCGGCGATCGCCGACCTGTCGCGCCGGCGCATCCTGGATGCGCTCCGCGAGCAGGACGGTCAGAGCGTCGGCGAGCTGACCGAGCGCCTGGCTCCTCTTGGACGCCATGTCGTGCTGAAGCACGTCGGCGTGCTCGAGCGGGCCGGGCTCATCGTGTCCCGGAAGGTGGGCCGCACCCGTCGGTGCTACCTCAATGCGGTGCCGCTGGTCGAGCTCGCCCAGCGCTGGATCGACGACTTCGGGGCGCGCGCGGCCGGCGGCCTTCTCGCGCTGAAGTCGGACCTGGAGAGAGAGAAGGAACGACCATGACCCGTGTGGATGCGGACCGCGTCTACCAAGTGGAGGTCGCCGCCTCGCCGGCCGCGGCCTGGGAGGCGCTCACCGACCCGGACATCGTCCGGCAGTACTACTACGACACCGCGCCCAAGACGACGTGGGAGGTCGGGCTCGCCGATCGAGTTCGTGGATGCGGACGGCGAGGTGCAGATCGTGGGCACAGTGCTCGAGTTCGACCCGCCACACCGGCTGGCGCACACGTTCATCGCCACCTGGTACGGCGGCAACGACGACCAGGGTTCCCTGCACTGGGAGGTCGAATCGGCCGACGGCGGATGCCGGATCACGCTCATCCACCGCGGTGCCCGCGCCGAGACCCGCGAGGGCAGCGAGACCGCAGACGGTTCGCGGTACCTCATCGACGGGCTGAAGGCGCTGCTCGAGGCTGCCTGACGCCTTACTGTTGGGCCATGAAGGCCCGCATCGCGATCGCCGTCCTGGCGTCGGCCGCACTCTGGTGCCTTGCGCCGCTCGCGGCAGTCGCCGCGACACTGCCGGCCGGTCAGGTGATCACCGTGCTCGGCAGCGACTCCGGGCGGCAGCTGTACGAGTCGACGAGCGACGCCGTGCTGACCGAGGTTACTCCTCCGCTGGTCACGCGGTTCCGCCCGAGTCCATAGACGTGGACAACTCCGGGCAGGGCTACGCGCTCGGCATCGACCCAGCGATGTTTTCCGCCTGGGTGCTTTGGAAGCTCGACGTTGTGGCGAGCACGTTGCAGGACCCGATCCGGCTCACCGTGCAGCGCGGGGACGACCTCGTCGACCCGATCGAGTGCCACGGCCTTGACTACAGCGCCGGCGTCGTCCGGATCTGGTGCTTCGCGCCGCTCGTGCCGAACGGTGGTCGAGTCTCGTTCTTCGTCGGGTCTGTGGCGCCGGCCACCGGGGTCGTCACCCCGCTCTTCGACACGGCGATCACGTTCCCCATCCCGTACTTCGTCGACCTCGCTCTCGATCCGGTCAGCGGTGACCTCTACGGCATCGCCGGGCCACAGGGAACCCTGCCGATCACCCTGTACCGACTCAGTCCGGAGGAGAGCGTACCGATCGGCGTCCTCTCTGAAGAAGAAACAGATGCGATCGATTTCGATCGCGCCGGCACGCTCTGGGCGACGACGAACGAAAGTACGGTCCAGGAGCTCGCTGTCGTCGACACGACGACCGGTGGCTTCTCCGAGCGGATCCTCTACTCGCTGAACGGAGACCCGATCTCTTTCATCGGGGCGCTGACGGTGTGGGGCGATCCCCCCGCGCTCCCCGCGACCGGACCACCCGAGCTGCTCCCGCTGTTGCTCGTAGGCGGTGCGGCACTGCTCATCGGACTGTTGCTGATGCTGTACTGGTGGCTCCGACCGGCGTCGATCCGGTGACCTTTCGATTTTCAGTCGAACGCTCTACCAACTGAGCTACAGAGCCTTGGCGACCCTGACCGGACTTGAACCGGCGACCTCCGCCGTGACAGGGCGGCGCGCTAACCAACTGCGCTACAGGGCCAAGATTGTTGAGTTGTCTGCGGCGTGACCCCAACGGGATTCGAACCCGTGTTGCCGCCGTGAAAGGGCGGAGTCCTAGGCCACTAAACGATGGGGCCAGTGAAGCTCGCGCTTCGCTTTGCCGACGGTCAAGCATACGGTCACCCGCAGCATTCGCAAAACACTCACAACGTTCGGCCACACCGACGAATTGCAACCCTGAGCCGCAGGTCGAGGGTTAGCGTCGGATGCGAATAGCTGGGCAAAACATGCCTAGCGTTGCTATCGTGTCCAAAGTTAACAGTGTGACTGGCGTGACTGGCCGGTCGCACAGGGTGGGGAAGCCATGCGCAAGGACAAGCCGCGGGGACGTCTCTTCGTCGCGCTCGGAACCGTCGTCGGCCTGCTGCTCTCCGCATCCATCGCCCTCGCCCCGAGCGCATGGGCCGAGGACCCGACCTTCCCGACCTGGTCCGAGGTCAGCGCCGCCCGCAACAACGAGGCCGCGCAGCAGGCGCTCGCCGACCAGATCAACGCCAGCGTCGCATCCCTGACCGTCCAGGCCGAGGCGACGCAGAAGGATGCCGAGGCCAAGGGCGCGATCTTCCAGGTCGCCGACCAGAAGTTCCAGGAGCAGGCGAGCCGCACGGCCACCCTCCAGGAGCAGGCGGATGAGGCCAACCGCATCGCCGACGAGTCGGAGCGCCAGGCCGGGCTCATGATGGCCCAGCTCTACCGCACCGGCGGCAACACCGACCTCACCATGGAGCTGTTCACCAGCGCCAACCCCGATCAGCTGCTCGGCGGGCTCGGCGTCGCCGGCCAGCTCACCGCCCAGGTCAGCAAGATCAAGGACAAGGCGCTCCAGGATCGCAACTCGGCGCAGGCGCAGTCGGATGCCGCCGAAGAGGCCAAGGTCATCCTCGAGAAGCTGAAGGTGGAGGCGGAGACCGCGTTCGTCGCCGCGCAGGCCGCGGCGACCGCAGCAGCGGCGGCGCTCGAGGCGGCGCGCGCCGCCAAGGCGGAGGCCGACGCGAAACTCGCCGTGCTCGCCGCCAACCGGGCCGCGACCGAGGCCGACTACACCGCCGGCATCGTCGCACGGTACGGCGCGGGCGCGAGCCTCGGCGCCGGCGAGATCAGCCTCAGCGGATGGGCGCAGCCGGTCAACGGCTACATCACGAGCAGCTTCGGCTGGCGCGTGCACCCGATCAGCGGCGGCTGGATCTTCCACGCCGGCACGGACATCGGCGCCGGCTGCGGCACCACGATCTACGCCGCGCACGAGGGCGTCGTCGAGCTACGCGGGACCCAACGGCGGCTACGGCAACTTCGTGCTGATCGACCACGGCGGCGGCATCCAGACCGCGTACGGGCACACCGGCTGGGGCACGATCCTGGTCGGCATCGGCCAGAGCGTCGCGCCCGGCCAGCCCATCGCATCCGTCGGCTCCACCGGCAACTCGACCGGCTGCCACCTGCACCTCGAGGTGCGCGAGTGCGGCACCGCGATCGACGCTGCAGTCTTCTTCTCGAACCAGGGGATCACCCTTGGCTGATCCGACGGGGCGAACGGAGCGGTAGTGGCCAGCCACCCCCGCGCCTTCGGCGCGCTCTCCAGCATCGTCGTCGGCGCGCTCGCCCTCGTCCTGGCGATCGCGGGCCCGGTCGCAGCGGATCCCGACTACCCGACCTGGGATGACGTGCAGGCGGCGCGCGAGAACGAGGCGGCGACCGAGGCGGCCGTCACCGAGATCGAAGGCATCCTCGGCGAGCTCCAGAGCCAGGCCGCCGAGCTGGAGCGCGAGGCGCAGCTCAAGGGCGAGGCGTACAACGTGGCGCTGGCCGCGCTGGATGCCGCGCAGGCCAAGTCGGACCGGCTCGCCGAGCAGGCGGATGCGGCGGAGCGACGGGCCGGCGAGTCCGGCCGGAAGGCGGGCCAGCTCGCCGCGCAGCTCGGACGCACCGGCGGCGGCAGTCTCACGCTCGCACTGCTGCTGAGCTCGGACGCGGGCGACCTGCTCGACCAGCTCGGCACGATGACCCAGGTCAGCGCGCAGGCGGCCGCGATCTACCGGCTCGCGCTGGTCGACCAGAACACGGCCGAGGCGGTCACCGCGCAGGCCGAGGTCGCCGAGGCGGAGCGGGACGAGCTCGAGGATGAGGCGGGCGCCGCGCTCGACGCGGCCCAGTCGGCGGCCGACGACGTGAACGCGCGGCTCGCGGAGCAGCAGGCGGCATCCGACCAGCTCTACGAGCAGCTCGCCGTGCTGAAGGGCACGACGGCCGAGGTGGAGCAGGGCTACCTCGGCCGGACTCGCCGCGCAGCCTCCCGTGTCGCAGCCGCCGAGCAATCCGCCGCCCGGAGCGCCGCCGCCCGGCGATCCGGGGGCGCCGCCGGACTCGAGCCTCGCGGCCGGGGCGATCGCGTTCGCCTACGCGCAGCTCGGCGACGACTACGCGTGGGCCGGATCAGGGCCCGACGCGTGGGACTGCTCCGGCCTCACCCAGGCCGCATACGCCTACGTCGGCGTCTACATCGGCGCGCACCTGGTGTCGAGCCAGTACTACACGATGGCGAACCAGGGCCGGCTGGTCTGGTACGAGAACATGGTGCCCGGGCGACCTGATCTTCTACAACAACGGCGGTTTCTACCACGTGGCGATGTACGTGGGCAGCGGGCAGATGATCGAGGCGCCGCGCGATGGCATCCCGGTGCGCGTCACCGCCGTGCGCTACTGGGACATGATGGATTACGTGGGGCGACCACGGGCTAGGGTTCGAGACGCGTCCTTCGCGGCGCCTCAACCGGCGGGCGGACGTAGGCGGCGTAGCTCGCCTCGATGACCTTCTCGGCCGCTGCGCGGTCCTCCCAGCCCTCGATCTTGACCCACTTGCCGGGTTCGAGGTCCTTGTAGTGGGTGAAGAAGTGCTCGATCTCCTTGAGCGTGAACTCGGGGACGTCGCCGATGTCCTGCAGGTGATCCCACCGCGGATCCTTGGCCTGCACGGCGAGCACCTTCGCGTCGCCGCCGGCGTCATCCGTCATGTTCAGCACGGCGATCGGGCGGATCGCGATGCCCACACCGGGGAAGGTCGGCTCGGCGAGCAGCACCAGCACATCCAGCGGGTCGCCGTCGTCGGCGAGCGTGTGCTCGAAGAACCCGTAGTCGACCGGGTACGCCATCGGGGTGAAGAGGTAGCGGTCGAGGAACACCCGGCCGGTCTCGTGATCGACCTCGTACTTGTTGCGGCTCCCCTTGGGGATCTCGACGACGATGTCGTACGGGGCCGGTGCCATGGTGCTCTCCTTCGTGTCAGCGGGCGCGAATAACGTTAGTGGATGGCCGCCAGCGCGTCCGAGGCTCACTCCCGCGATCGCAGACCTGCGGCGCGCGGTCCGCGACGCGCTCCCCGCCGGCCCGGATCGCGTGCTCGTCGGGCTCTCCGGCGGCCCCGATTCCCTCGCGCTCGCGGCAGCGCTCGCGTTCGAGGGCCCGCGCGCGCGACGTGCGGGTCGGCGCGATCATCGTCGACCACGGCCTGCAGGAGGGATCGGACGCGATCGCCGCGCACGCCGCCAAGCAGGCGCGCGACCTCGGTCTCGACCCCGTGCTGGTGCGGCGGGTCACGGTGGATGGGCTGGGCGGTCCCGAAGCGGCCGCCCGGCGCGCCCGGTACGAGGCGTTCGACGCCGCGCTCGACGAGACCGGGGCCTCGGCCGTGTTCACTCGCCCACACCCTCGACGACCAGGCCGAGACGGTGCTGCTCGGGCTGGCCCGCGGCAGCGGTCCGACCAGCCTGCAGGGGATGAGCACCGTGAGCGGACGCACCGTCCGACCGCTCCTCGGCATCCGCCGCGCGACCACCGTGCAGGCGTGCGCCGACGCCGGGACTCGAGCCCTGGATCGACCCGCAGAACGACGACGGCGCTTACGCAAGGGTGCGGGTGCGGCGCATCGTGCTGCCCGACGATGGAGCAGGAGCTCGGTCCAGGGATCGCCGAGGCACTCGCCCGCACCGCCGATCAGCTCCGCGAGGACGCCGACGCGCTCGACCACTTCGCCGAGGAGCTCGCCGAGGAGCTCGCCGAGCACGCCGATGCCGGCCTGTCCCTGCCGGTCGCCGCACTCGAAGCCAACCCGCCCGCCCTGCGGCAGCGCCTCATCCGCCTCGCGGTCGCGGCGGAGTTCCACGTCGCGCTCACGCCGGGCGCAGACGCTCGAGGTCGCCCACCTGGTCACCGACTGGCACGGGCAGAAAGCGCTCGATCTGCCTGGCGTTAGGGTGGAACGGAAGGCCGGACTGCTGCTGTTCACATCACGACGGCGAAGGACGTTCATGGAGTTCAGTGACGTCGAGCAGGAGATCACGGACATCGTCTTCACCGAGGACCAGATCCGCGAGATGGTCGCCGGACTCGCCCGCCGCATCGAGGCCGACTACGGGGAACGCTGCCGCTGCTGGTCGGCGTGCTGCGCGGCGCGGTCATGGTGATGTCCGATCTCGCGCGCGAGCTGCGCATCCCGATCGAGATGGACTGGATGGCCGTGTCCTCCTACGGGTCCGGCACGCAGTCGTCGGGCGTGGTCCGCATCCTCAAGGACCTGGACACCGACATCATCGATCGCAAGGTGATCATCGTCGAGGACATCATCGACTCCGGACTGACCCTGTCGTGGCTCCAGGCGAACCTCGCCAGCCGCGGTGCGGAGTCGGTCGAGATCTGCGCACTGCTGCGCAAGCCGGATGCCGCGAAGATCGCCGGTGGAGGTGCGGTACGTCGGCGCCGACATCCCGAACGCGTTCGTGGTCGGGTACGGCCTGGATTACGCGGAGGCGTACCGCAATCTGCGGGGGATCGCGGTGCTCGCACCCCACGTTTACAGCTAAGTCGGCTTCCAGCGAACATCAGGTTCTTACACAGCGGGGGAAAGGTAATCTGAGCCGATCATGGACTTCAAGCGCATCCTTCGCGGCCCTTGGCTCTACATCGTCGGTGCAGTCGGTCGCTGGTGATCCTCGGGTTGTCGCTTCCTGACCCAGGGCGGATACAAGCAGATCTCCACGCAGGACGGTCTCGCCCTGCTCGCAGGGCAGCAACGTCGAGTCCGCCAAGATCATCGACATCGAGCAGCGCGTCGACCTCACCCTCAAGCAGGCGGACGGCGACAACGGCACGCTCGTGCAGTTCTACTACGTGGCCCCGCGCGGTGCCGAGGTCGTCGCCGCGATCAACGACGCGAACCTGAAGTCGTTCACCGACGAGGTGCCGCAGCCCAACTTCTTCCTCAACATCCTCGGCATCCTGGTGCCGTTCATCCTGATCGGCATCGTGTTCTGGTTCCTGGTGAGCCGGATGCAGGGCGGCGGCAACC
This sequence comes from uncultured Actinomycetota bacterium, assembly GCA_963721745.1. GTDB lineage: Bacteria > Actinomycetota > Actinomycetes > Propionibacteriales > Actinopolymorphaceae > Thermasporomyces. The sequence continues at coordinate 1,097,191 of CAVRKO010000015.1, forward strand.
GCGTCATGCAGTTCGGCAAGTCGAAGGCGAAGCTCGTCGGCAAGGAGAACCCGAAGGTCACCTTCGCGGATGTCGCCGGCGCGGACGAGGCCATCGAGGAGCTCGAGGAGATCAAGGACTTCCTGAAGGAGCCGGCCAAGTTCCTCGCCGTCGGCGCCCGGATCCCGAAGGGCGTGCTGCTGTACGGCCCTCCCGGCACCGGCAAGACCCTGCTGGCCCGCGCCGTCGCGGGTGAGGCGGGCGTGCCGTTCTACTCGATCTCCGGCTCCGACTTCGTCGAGATGTTCGTCGGCGTCGGCGCCAGCCGCGTGCGCGACCTGTTCGAGCAGGCCAAGCAGAACTCGCCGGCCATCATCTTCATCGACGAGATCGACGCGGTCGGCCGCCACCGCGGTGCCGGCATCGGCGGCGGCAACGACGAGCGCGAGCAGACCCTCAACCAGCTGCTGGTCGAGATGGACGGCTTCGACGTCAAGACCAACGTCATCCTGATCGCCGCGACCAACCGCCCGGATGTGCTCGACCCCGCGATCCTGCGCCCCGGCCGCTTCGACCGGCAGATCGGCGTCGACGCGCCCGACCTGCAGGGCCGCAAGGAGATCCTCGAGGTGCACGCCAAGGGCAAGCCGATGGCCGAGGGCGTCGACCTCGAGGTGCTCGCGCGCAAGACGCCCGGGTTCACCGGCGCCGACCTCGCGAACGTGCTCAACGAGGGCGCGCTGCTCACCGCGCGCTCGAATGCGCAGCTCATCGACAACCGCGCGCTGGATGAGGCGGTCGACCGCGTCATGGCCGGCCCGCAGCGGCGCACCCGCCTGATGAACGACAAGGAGAAGCTCATCACGGCGTACCACGAGGGCGGCCACGCCCTCGCCGCCGCCTCGATGCGCAACACCGACCCGGTGACGAAGGTCACGATCCTGCCCGCGCGGCCGCGCCCTCGGCTACACGATGGTGCTGCCGATCGAGGACCGCTACTCCGTGACGCGCAACGAGCTGCTCGACCAGCTCGCCTACGCGATGGGCGGCCGCGTCGCCGAGGAGATCGTCTTCCACGACCCGACGACCGGCGCATCCAACGACATCGAGAAGGCGACCGCGATCGCCCGCAAGATGGTGACCGAGTTCGGCATGAGCGCCGAGGTCGGCTCGGTGAAGCTCGGCCAGGGCGGGCACGAGCCGTTCCTCGGCCGCGACATGGGCCAGCAGCAGAACTACTCCGACCGGATCGCCGAGACCATCGACGCCGAGGTGCGCAAGCTCATCGACCAGGCGCACGACGAGGCGTGGCAGGTGCTGAACGAGAACCGGGACATCCTCGACAAGCTCGCCACCGCGCTGCTCGAGAAGGAGACGCTCGACCACCTCGAGCTCGAGGCGATCTTCGCCGACGTGCGCAAGCTGCCCGAGCGCCCGCAGTGGCTGTCGAGCGACAAGCGGCCCGTCTCCGAGCTGCCGGCGGTCGCGATGCCGTCGAAGGCGCCGATCGACGAGGGCGTCGTCGACGGCGGTGTCGAGTCCGAGCCGGAGCGCCCCAAGCGCAAGCCGCGCTCGCGGCCGGGCATCGCCACCGCGTAGGGTCGCACATGGCCTTCGACTCCGGACGCATCGAGGCGGCCGTGGCCGAGATCCTCGCCGCGATCGGCGAGGACCCGCAGCGGCCAGGCCTCGCAGTCGACGCCGCGGCGGGTCGCCGAGGCGTACGCCGACTTCTTCGCCGGCGTCGGCGAGGATCCGCTCGAGCACCTCGCCGAGGCCAAGGAGTTCGACGGCGTCAAGGGCGAGCTCGTGCTGCTGCGCGACATCGAGTTCCGCTCGGTCTGCGAGCACCACCTGCTGCCGTTCACCGGCCGCGCGCACGTCGCGTATCTGCCCGGACCAGCCGCGTCGTCGGGCTCGGCCGGCTCCCGCGGGTGGTCGAGACGCTTGCGTCCCGCCCGCAGCTGCAGGAGCGCCTCACCGAGGAGATCGCGGATGCGCTCGAGGCCGGGCTCGCAGCCCGAAGGGTGTGCTGGTCGTGCTGGAGGCCGTGCACGGCTGCGTCTCGGCGCGCGGCCCGCGCCAGGCGGGCAGCTCGACGGTGACGATGGCGATCGCGCGGCGAGCTCGCCGACCCGCTGCAGCGCGCCGGGGTGCTCGCGCTGATCGGCGACCGGCCCGCCGATGGAGCCGCGGATGCCTGAACGCCCGGTCGTGATGGGCATCCTGAACGTCACGCCGGACTCGTTCAGCGACGGCGGGCAGTTCGACGGCGCCGGCGCAGGCGGTCGATCGCGGTGTCGAGCTCGCCCGAGCAGGGCGCGCAGCTCGTGGATGTCGGCGGCGAGTCGACCCGGCCCGGGTGCCGAGCGCATCCCGGTGCCCGAGGAGCTCGAGCGGGTGATGCCCGTCATCGAGGGGCTCGTCGCACGCGGCGTGCGGTGAGCATCGACACCATGAACGCGCAGACCGCGCGGGCGGCCGCCGACGCCGGGCGTCGCCGTGATCAACGATGTCTCGGGCGGCCTCGCCGATCCCGGACATGTACCGCGTGGTCGCGCAGACCGGGCTCGAGTACATCGCGATGCACTGGCGCGGGCCACAGCAGTCGACATGGACGACCTCGCCGCACTACGACGATGTGGTCGCCGACGTGCGCAACGAGCTCAAGCAGCGGCTCGCCGAGATGATCGTGTGGGGGATCGACCCGGCCAAGGTCATCCTCGATCCCGGGCTCGGGCTTCGCGAAGACCGCCGACCACAACTGGGCGCTGCTGGCGGCCATGCCGCGAGCTGCAGTCGCTCGGCCACCGCATCCTGATCGGGGCGAGCCGCAAGCGGTTCCTCGGCGCGTTCCTGCCCGCGGATGCGCACGCCGGCGGATCGCGACCAGGCGAGTGCGGTCGTCAGCGCGCTCGCCGCCGATGCCGGAGTCTGGGGCGTGCGCGTGCACGACGTCGCGGCGACGCAAGCTGTCCCTGGACCTCTGGTCGGCATGGCACGCTGGGAAGAGCATGATGCCGCTCGACAGATCATGCTCACCGGCCTGCGCGCGACCGGCCACCACGGCGTGCTCGAGCACGAGCGACGCGACGGCCAGGACTTCGTCGTCGACGTCGTCGTGCACGATGCCGCTGGCCGGGGCCGCGGCATCGGACGACGTGAGCCGACACGGTCCACTACGGCGAGCTCGCTGAGCGAGATCGTCGCCGCGGTGGAGCGCGATCCGGTCGACCTCATCGAGACCGTCGCGCGAGCGTGATCGCCCAGGATCGTGCTCGCCCGATGCCACGGGTCTCGGCGACACGGTCACCGTGCACAAGCCGCAGGCTCCGATCCCCGTGCCGTTCGACGACGTCTCCGGTGACCATCCACGCGAGGCACGCGCATCGATCAAGGAACAGCGCATGCGCGTCGAACTGCCGGCCGTGATCGCGCTCGGCAGCAACCTCGGGCGATCGGGAGGCGATCCTGCGTGACGCCGTGCACGATCTCGCCGCGACCCAGGGCGTCACCGTGCTGCGCGCATCCTCGCATGGTGGAGACGCCGGCGCTGAAGCCGGACGGCGTCGACGAGGATGCCCCTGCCGTACCTCAACGCGGTCGTGCTGGTGCGGTCGGCCCTCGATCCGCACGCCCTGCTGGACGCGCTGCACGAGATCGAGCAGGCGCACGGCCGGGTGCGGACCGAGCACTGGGGTGACCGGACCCTCGACCTCGACATCGTCAGCATGGGCGGGCTGCGCGTGCAGGAACCCGACCTCGTCGATCCCGCACCCGCGCGCCCACGAGCGCGCGTTCGTGCTCGCGCCTTGGCTGGAGGTCGAGCCGGATGCCGTGCTCGGCGGGGTGCGGATCGAGCGGTTGCTCGAGGCGACCGGCGCGCGCCCGCACGGGTAGGATGCGGAGCCTCTGCTGTGACCAAGACCAACCCTCTGCACCTGATCGGCTTCGCCGTGGTCGGCGGCGTACTGCTGTGGATGGTCGAGATCGATGCTGGTCGTCGACCGGCCGGTTCGCGCTCGTACCGCCGATCACGATCGCGGTCGTGCTCGCACTGATCGGTGTGATCGTCGTCGTGCTGGCGCTCCCGGTCCGGAGGGTGGCACGGCGCGAGCCGAACGCGACGTGTCGACCCGTTCTATGCGACACGGGTCGTGGCGATCGCGAAGGCATCCAGCCTGTGCGGGCGCGCTGCTCGGCGGTGCCGCGCTCGGCATCGCGCTTGTTCCTGCTCACCCGCACGGTGACGGCCACCGGTTCGGTGCTCATGGCGCTGGCGCGCGTCGGCGGGTGCGATCGTGCTGCTGGCCGGCGGTCTGATCGCCGAGCGGATGTGCACGATTCCGGCCTGACGACGACGACCAGCGACGACGAGACGAGAAGTCCGCATGAGAGCACCGCAGTCGATCGAGATGGACTGGCGCAGGGTCAGCCCGAAGTACGTCTGGGTGGACCTGCTCGGCACGCTGATCGGCATGGTCATCACGGTCGGCGCCCTGTCCCTGCCCGCCGTCTTCACGCGCATTCCCTGGTTCTGGCTGCTGCCCGCCGCCGCTGGCCGTGGTCTTCATCGTGACGCTCGCCCTCACCCCGCGCCGTGTGCGCGCGATCGGGTTCGTGCTGCGTGAGGACGACCTGGTGTTCCGCCGCGGCATCCTGTTCCAGCGCACCGTCGCCGTGCCCTACGGCCGGATGCAGCTCGTCGACATCAATCGCGGCCCGTTCGACCGCGCGTTCGGGCTCAGCGAGCTCAAGTTCGTGACCGCGGCCGCGGCGACCGGAGTCACCATCCCCGGTCTGCCCGGCCGAGGAAGCCGAGGAGCTCCGCGACCGTCTCGCGGCGCTGGCCGAGAGCCGCCGGGCAGGGCTGTGACCGACGCCGCCCGTACCCGCGACCGGCGCGGCCCCGGGCCATGGCACCGGCCTCGCCGACGGCGAGTGGCACCGGCTGCACCCGGCGACGCCGCTGCTGAAGGGCGGGATCGCGTTCGTCGCCATCCTCGGCATCATCATCGTCAACCTGCGCGACGTGATCATCAACATCGTGATCGGGGTCGACGAGGACGACCCGTTCACGTTCGTCGCTCGAGAACGGCTACGTCGGTCTGCTCGTGCTGGCGCGTGATCGGCGGGCCTGATCATCTCGATCGGCGCGTTCTGGGTGTCATGGCGGATGCACACCTTCCGCATCACCGACGAGCTGGTCGAGGTGCGCAGCGGTGTGCTGTTCCGCACGCACCGGCAGGGGCCGGCTCGACCGCATCCAGGGCATCAACATCGTCCGTCCGTTCCTCGCCCGGCTGTTCGGCGCCGCGAAGCTCGAGATCAACGTCGCCGGACAGGATGCGAACGTCCCCCTCTCGTACCTCGGCAGCGCGCAGGCGGATGCGCTGCGCCAGGAGATCCTGCGGCTCGCGTCGGGCACCCAGGCCGCCGCAGGCGGCGCAAGCCGAGCCCGGTACGCAAGCCGGCGGTCTCATCCAGCGCCGCGTCGAGGAGCTGCTCGCGCCGGAGCTCGACCCGAACGCCGCACCGCCGCAGTCGATCGTCGCGATGAGCCCTGTGCGGCTGATCGGGTCGACCCTGCTGCTCGGGCACGACGATCACGCTCGTCGTGATCGTGGCGGCGATCATCGTGAGCACGACGCTGACCGGTTCGATCTTCTTCCTGTTCGGGTTCGTGCCGGCCGCGATCGGCATGGTGAGCTACACGGTGAACCGCGTGACGAAGTCGCTGCGCTACAGCATCGCGTCGACCCCCGACGGCATCCGCGTCGGGTTCGGGCTGCTCTCGACGAGCAACGAGACGCTGCCGCCCGGCCGCATCCACGCGATGCAGGTCAGCCAGCCGCTGCTCTGGCGTCCGGCGGGATGGTGGGAGATCAAGATCAACCGGGCCTCGCACTCGTCGACCAAGGGTGCGGCGGGCCAGGCGAACACGACGATCCTGCCCGGTCGGCTCGATCGGCGACGTCAAGAAGGTGCTCGAGCTGGTGCTGCCGGGCGTCGTCGATCCCGAGGCGCTGGCGATGCTCGAGCGCGGGCTCACCGCGAAGGGCAAGGAGGCGCTGGACGACGGCTTCACGAACTCGCCGCCGCGCGCGCGCGTGGATCCGCTGGTTCTCCTGGCGCCGCAACGGCTTCGCGATCACCCCGGATGCGGTGCTGCTCCGGCGGGGCGCGATCTGGCGCGAGCTCATCGCCATCCCGCAGGCCCGGATGCAGAGCGTCTCCTACCGTCAGGGACCGCTGCTGCGGGCGATGCGGCTGCGCGACGGTCCAGCCTCCACACGGTCGCCGGGCCCGATCACGGCGCGCCTCGGCGCGATCGACGCGGACGCCGGCTGGCGGTTCTTCGAGGACGTCGCGCATGAGGCCGTCACCGCCGCCGAGCGCGACACCACCCACCGCTGGCGCGCAGGCAGAAGGCCGGCGAGCCCGGGAGGCGCGCCCGCGTGAAGGACGGCAGGCTGGGCATCGGCATCATCGGCGCCGGACGGGTCGGGCCGGTGCTCGGTGCCGCGCTCGCCGGTGCGGGCCATGCGATCACCGGCATCGCGTCGTCGTCGCCGGCGCATCTCGAGCGCGCGGAGGCCGTGCTGCCCGGCGTCTGGCTCTGCCCATCCCCGAGCTCATCGAGCGCAGCGAGCTCGTGCTGCTCGCGGTGCCGGAGAGCGAGCTCGAGTCACTCGTCGCGGGGCTCGCGGCGACCGGCGCGTGGCAGCCGGGCCAGCTCGTGGTGCACACGGCTCCGGGGCTCGGCTACGGCGTGCTGGCGCCGGCGACCGCGGCCGGCGCGATCCCGCTCGCCATCCATCCGGCGATGGTGTTCACCGGGACGAGCCTCGACCTCATCCGGCTGCGCGAGAGCACGCGCGGCGGTGACCGCGCCCGGCCCGGTGCTGCCGATCGCGCAGGCGCTCGTCGTGGAGATGGGCGCGGAGCCCATCATGATCGCCGAGGAGCGATCGGGCGACCTACGCCGAGGCGATCGCAACGGCGACCAGCTTCTCGGCCGCGATCGTGCGCCAGTCGCTCGACGCTCCTCGAGGGCATCGGTGTCGAGGCTCCGGCCGCGATCGTCTCCCCGCTCATCCGCTCGTCCGTCGAGACCGCCCTCACCAGCACCCGGTAGCCTCGGAGACCCCATGACCTCCCGCCCCACCGTCCTCACGACGATCGCCGAGATGCGCGACGCGCCCCGCGACGGCACGGTCGCGCTGGTCCCCACACTCGGCGCCCTGCACGACGGGCACCTCGCCCACGTCGACCGCGCCCGCGAGCTCGCGGACACCGTGGTCGTGTCGATCTTCGTCAACCCGACCCAGTTCGGCGCGAACGAGGACCTCGACCGCTACCCGCAGCACGCTCGACGCCGACCTCGACCTGCTCGCCGGCAAGGCCGACCTGGTGTTCGCGCCATCCGTCGAGGAGATGTACCCGACCGGCCCGACGGCGACCCGGATCGTCGCCGGCGACGTCGGCGTCGCTGTTCGAGGGCAAGTCGCGCCCTGGTCACTTCGACGGTGTGCTCACCGTCGTGGCCAAGCTGCTGAACATCGTGCGGCCCGACATCGCGACCTTCGGCCAGAAGGATGCGCAGCAGCTGTTCCTCGTGCAGCGGATGGTGCGCGACCTCGACATCCCCACCCGGATCGAGGTCATCCCGACCGTTCGCGAGGGTGACGGACTCGCGCTCTCGAGCCGCAACCGGTACCTGGATCCGAAGGAGCGCCGTGGCGCCCTCGCGCTGTCGCGGTCGCTCGAGGCCGCCGAGTCGTCGGCCGACCGCGGCGCGGATGCGGCGAAGGCCGCGGCGCAGTCCGCGTTGATGGGCGAGCCGCTCGTCGAGCTCGACTACTTCGCGATCGTCGACCCGAAGACGTTCCTGCCGGTCTCCGACGACCACCACGGCCGGGCGCTCGCGATCGTCGCCGCCCGCCTCGGCACCACCCGCCTGATCGACAACGCCCGACGATCGTGTTGGGCTAGCGCGCCCGAGCAGCGTGCGCAGGCGCTCCTGCCCGATCGCGAGCAGCAGGGCGGGCACGCGCGGCCCGGTGTCCCGATCCACCAGCAGCCGGTAGAGCAGCGTGAAGAACGCGCGCTGCTGTGCCGCGATCTCCTTGTCGCCCTTGACCTCGGCGTCGGGGGGCAACCCGCGCTGCACCTTCACCACCCCGTAGACCTGGTGCGTGAGACCGTCGAGCGTCCACGCCTCGGAGATCGGCGGCAAGCCACCGCCGCCGTCCAGGAGCAGGGCGATGGCCTCCCGCTGCTCCGGATCCAGTGCGGCGAGCGCCTCGGTGTTCGCGGTGGCGCTGACCGTCGTACGCTCCTCGGCGGGCATCTGGGTCGCCACCCAGGTCTCCACCCGGTCCAGCCTGGGCTGCAGCTCCTCGAGGCTCGTCGCCGTCGGGTCGACCGCCCGCACCAGCCGGAGCAGCTGCTCGGCGTCGCCGGCGCGAGAGGTCGACGAGCGAGGCGAGCGTGCGGTACGACACCGGATGCGGTGTCATCGGCAGAGGACCATCCGCGGTCGCGACCGATCGCGCGTGCGCGGCGACCTCGGCGTGGCCCGCGCTCGCCGCCGGCGACCTTGCGGCCAAGCGAATCCCATTCGTCGTAGAGCCGCTGGAGCTCGGTGCCGAACGCCACATCGAACCCCTGGTTCATCCGCCGGCGTGCGTACTGCCAGCGCAGCACCGGTACCTCCATCAGGGCCAGGGCGGCCGAGCGCGTCCGGCGCTCCGCCGCGCGACGACGACATCTTGGCCGCGCCGCCGGCGCCGACGAATGCGTACATCGGTCCGTAGGGCCGCTCCCACCCGAACAGCGGGCAGAGCTCCAACCCGACCGCGAACGACGAGCCGGGGGACTGGTGGTCGACGCCGGACGGCTCGAAGACGACCTTCTCGTAGGCCCACCGCATCGGCCAGTCGACCTTCCAGACCAGCTTGCCGGAGCGGAAGTCGCGCAGCAGCCACGTGGACGAGGCGGAGTTCATGCGCGGGTGGACGAGCAGCAGCACCCGCCGGCTACCGGATCGTCGGGGTGCTCGAGGGCGATCGCGTGGTGGCCGTGGCCGGGTTCCGGGTGCTCCACAACCTCGCCTGGGGCGACGCGCTCTACGTGGACGACCTCTCCACGCTCCCGGAGGCGCGCGGCCGGGGGCACGGAGCGGCTCTGCTTGAGTGGTGCGCGGACGAGGCCACAGAGGCTGGGGGTCGCTGGCGGCTTGCACCTCGGATTCGGGGGTTGGACCGGAGCGTGAGGACGCCCACCGGCTCTACTTCAACCAGCGCCTCCGGATATCGAGCTATCACTTCGTGCGCCCGCTGTAGCGGAAGCAGCCGGCTCGGCCGGCTGCGCCCGACCCCTTGTAGCCTCTGGGCCTCTGTCCTACACAGCGGCAACTCTTCGACGCACGCCCCTCTTCGAGCGCCATCAGCGGGCTGGTGCTCGGCTGGTTCCGTTCGCCCGGGTGGGAGATGCCGGTGCAGTACGAGGGGCATCCGGCGGAGCACACGGCGGTGCGGTCCGGTGCCGGGATGTTCGACGTGTCGCACATGGGCGAGATCGAGACCGGCGGGCCGGAGGCGGAGGCGTTGCTGCAGCGGGTGCTTTCGAACGACGTGATCGAAGATCGCGGAGCGCGGGGCGCAGACGCGGCGCTCTGCCGCGAGGACGGCGGGGTGCTCGACGACCTGTTCACGTACCGGCTCGGCCGAGGGCCGGTTCCTGACCGTCACGAACGCCGCCAATCACGAGAAGGACCTGGCGTGGTTCCGGGCGAGCAGGCGAAGGGGTTCGACGTCGAGGTGGCGCGACGCCCATGGGGACTGGGCGATGATGGCGGTGCAGGGCCCGGAGGCGCGCGGGGCGCTCGAGGCGCTCGGCGACGGCGACCTGCCGGCGCGGATGCGCACGGCGGAGCTGACCGTGGCGGGCGTGGAGTGCCTCGTGTGCGGGACCGGATACACCGGCGAGGACGGCTGCCGAGCTGATCGTGGCGCCGGACGGCGCGGTGCCGTGTGGGACGCGCTGCCGGGGGAGGGGGGGGATCCGGCCGGGCTCGGTGCCCGTGACACGTTGCGGCTGGAGGTCTGCTTCCACCTCTACGGGAACGATCTGTCGCGAGGACCGCAATCCGATCGAGGCGGGCCTCGGCTGGTGCTGCAAGCTCGACACGGATTTCATCGGCGCCGCCGCGCTGCGGGCCGTCGAGCCCGCCCAGACGCTGGTGCCGTTCGCCTTCACCGGACCGGGGGATCCCGGACCAGGGCAACCCGTTCGCACCGAATCCGGTGACGGGGGTGGTGACCAGTGGTTCGCTCTCGCCCTGTCTGGAGAAGGGGATAGGGATCGCCTCTGTGGGCGGCGGCGGCGGCACCGGGCACCGCGATCGAGGTGGACGTGCGCGGCAAGCCTCGCGGGCGGCCCAGGTCGCCGAGAAGCCGCTGTACCGGAAGGCCCCCTAGGGGGCACGAGCACCCGAGACAGGAGCGAAATTGGCAGCGTCCTATCCCGACGACCTCAAGTACCACCCCGAGCACGACTGGGCCCGCCTGGACGGTGACGAGGGCCACCTTCGGCATCACCTGGTACGCCCAGGACGCTCTGGGAGAGGTGGTCTTCTTCGATCCCGCCCGAGGTGGGCAAGCAGGTGACGGAAGGACCAGGTCTACGCCGAGGTGGAGTCCGTGAAGGCGGTCTCCGACGTGTTCGCGCCGCTCTCCGGCGAGAGTTTGGTCGTCAACGAGGCGCTCGCGGACTCTCCCGAGCAGGTCAACCACGATCCCTACGGAGAGGGCTGGATGGTGCGGGTGAAGCTCTCCGACCCCTCCGAGCTCGATTCGCTGCTCGAGCCGGACGCCTATCGCGATCTGCTGCAATCGGGAGGCTGATGTCCCACTACACCTCGGCAACCGGCGCAGGACCAGGAGGCGATGCTCGCCGCAATCGGCGTGCGGTCGCTCGATGACCTGTTCGCGGACGTGCCCGCCGGACTGCGGCTCGACCGGCCGCTCGCCCTGCCCGACGGCGAGCGCGTCGCGCAGGTCGGGGTACTCGTCGGAGTCGATCGGAAACAGGCCGCGGAACGCGACGGGCTGCACGTCGCGGTAGCCGGGCAGGGGGGTCGACTCGGCGCCCGGGGGGGTTGAGCTTCGTCGTCAGGGTGTCGCCGACGGCCAGCGCCGAGACCTCCTTGATGCCGGTGATGAGAAAGCCCACCTCGCCCGCGGAGAGCTGTGTCGGTGACGACCATCGCGGGCGTGAAGGAGCCGATGTACAGTCGATCTCCGCCTCGGTCGTCGCCGACCATCGCCTTGATCGCCTGGCCCTTCTTGAACGTCCCGTCGACGACGCGGATGTAGGCGATCACGCCGCGGTACTGGTCGAACTCGGAGTCGAAGATGAGCGCGCGCGGCGGCGCGTCGGGATCGCCGGCCGGCGGCGGGACGCGCGCGACGAGCTGCTCGAGCACGTCGATGACGCCGCGCCGGTCTTGCCGGAGATGCGCAGGATGTCGTCCATCGGCTCGCCGAGCAGGTCGGCGACCTCCTCGGCGACGCGCTCGGGCTCGGCGCCCGGCAGGTCGAGCTTGTTGAGCACGGGGATGAGCTCGAGGCCGTTCTCGATCGCGAGGTACGTGTTGGCGAGCGTCTGCGCCTCGACGCCCTGCGAGGCGTCGACGATGAGCAGCGCTCCCTCGCAGGCGGCGAGCGAGCGGCTGACCTCGTACGTGAAGTCGACGTGGCCGGGCGTGTCGATGAGGTGCAGCTGGTAGGTCTCGCCGTCGCGCGCCTCGTAGAGGACGCGCACCGCCTGGGCCTTGATCGTGATGCCGCGCTCGCGCTCGAGGTCCATCGGTCGAGGACCTGGGCGCGCATCGAGCGCGGGTCGACGGTCTTCGTCATCTCGAGGATGCGATCGGCGAGCGTCGACTTGCCATGGTCGATGTGGGCGATGATCGAGAAGTTGCGGATGTGAGCTGGTCGGCCACGGGAGCTTCAGGGTAGGGCGCGGCCGCGCGCGCTCCACGCTGTCGCGTGCGCCGTCCGCCCGCTCGCCGACCGGAACGAGAGTTGCTGTGCGTCCTCCCCTCGCGATCATCGCCGCGCTGCTCGTCCTCGCCGCCTGCGCACCGACGGCGCATGCCTACCGCTACGAGGGCCCGCGCTGGCCGGGATCGACCATCACGTACTACAACGCCACGGGCTACAGGACGGCGGTGAGCGCCGCCGTGCGCACCTGGAACGCGAGCGGCGTGGCGCTGCGCCTCCGCGCTGTCTCCCGTCGCAACGCGCGCGTGCTGATCACCGGCGGCTACGGCCGGGGCTGCCGTGGGGTCGCACGGGTCGGGTTCTTTCGCAGCAGCCGCGCCGTCCGTCAGGCTCGGCAGCGGCTGCGAGCTCGAGTCGTCGATGACGGGGTTGGCCGGTCAGACTCGGTCATGTCCTCGGTCTCGGCCACCACAACCGCCGCTGCGCCCTGATGAACAGCTCGGGCGCATCGCGCTGCGAGCCCGAACCGGACTGGCAGTACCGCTGCCGCGTGCTCGAACGCGACGACGTGCTCGGCGCGGTGCGTCGCTACGGCGGCACCGCCAGGCCGGTCCGCGTGCAGCCGTTCTGCCCGTCTTCGCGCCGCCGGCGGCGCCCGCCGGCGTCGCGCTGGCCTACGTCGACGGAGCGGTCGGCGCCGGCCTCGACGATCACCGAGCCCGAGCATTTCGTGCGCGACCTCAGGCAGATCATCTTCGTCGACCTCGTCGTGTACCGCCACGCCAACGCCTGCCCGGCCGCCCCGGGGGAGGGCCCGCCCTGCAGACCCTGGATGCCGAGTACGGCCCGCAGCTGACCACGCTGGACTACAGCTACGAGCCTGGCGTCTGGTGCTACGCGATCGCGGTGCAGGACGCCAGCGGGCGGCGCGGCCCGTTTGCCACCGCCTCGATCGCGGTGCCCCCACCCCCGCTCCCCTGACCGGTCGACTCGCTTTGTCGCGTGACGGACGGCAGCGA